>NZ_CP192462.1:0-167379 GCF_050626955.1 Acidovorax facilis | reverse complement strand
GGTCACCAAGCGGGAGTTTGAACTCATCAAGTCGCTGGGCGAGAAGTCCCGCAAATTTCTCATCAAGCAGGGTTCCGGTTCCGTGATAGCGGAACTCAACATGCGGGGCTTTGAGGACGAACTTGCCGTGCTGTCTGGGAACACTGCGACGTCTCTGATGACTGAGCGACTGGTCTCTGAACTCGGAACAGACCCGGCAATCTGGCTTCCTGAATTTCATCTTCAACGCAGAAGGGCACTAAGTGCGTAAAGCCACCTCGATCATTTTTGCGGCTGTGATCTCAATTTCTTTCTCCGGGCCTACCCACGCGTTCGTTACAAATATTGCGACGGAGACTACGCAGATTGCCAGCTGGGCAGCGCAATACATCCAGATGCTGCGCGAGTATCAACAGCTGGTTGAAGAGTACAAGAGCTTGAATGGCATACGCGGTATGGCCAATCTAGTGAACGACCCCATAAGTAGAAAGTATCTACCTAAGGAATTTCAAACAGCCGTGACGAATGGGTACGGCAATTGGCAGTCACTACTTCAAATTATTAATAGCGAGAGTCGACTTACTCCCGAAGAACGCTTCGAAAAATTTAAGAGGCAGATTGCTATTGACGAAGCGATGACTTCAGAGGCTTACAAGCAAGCATCTCAGCGATTCGAGGCCATTCAAACTTTACTCGACAAAGTGAACAATGCTCCAGATGCAAAAGACATTGCAGACCTCGCTGCGAGAATACAAGCAGAGCAGGTAATGCTTCAAAATGAGCAAAACAAGATGTCTATGTTAGTTCGCATGCAGGAAATTCAAACCCGACGCTCGCAACAGATGTCCACGGACAATGCGATTCGACGCCTTTCCACTCAACCGATAACAAGATGGTAAAAATGAAAAATTCACTATTAATTGCACTCTCCAGCTCATTACTTGTTAGCGGCTGCAATCAAGATAAGCTCCCACCATATAACGGTAGCGACGCGAAGCATTATTGGCAAACCTACTGTCAGGACAAACCCAATGCCATTCAAGACATGGAACAGTGCCGCAAGTCCGCGACACAAATGCGAGTTGATCGCTTGAACACGAATCCAATTCGTAAATGGTAAGGCTACTTACCCAATGCCTGCAGTAACAATCAATTCAACAGTATTTTCGACCATATTTCAGAAGACTGACCAAGGAGTCATCTCCTTTATCGGATCGACAAGTGCGGCCATTGCTTCATCAATAGCACCTGCGGTAACGGTACTCCTCACAGTCTACGTAATGCTCTGGGGCTGGTCCATGATCCGAGGTGTGATAGATGAACCGATTACAGATGGGGTGACCCGCATCGTGAGACTTTCAGTAATCACCGGGATCGCGCTAACAGCAGGCCTTTACTCGCAGTTTGTATCCGACTGGATATGGAATACACCTGATGCGATTGCCAAAGTAGTGGTAGGAAGAGACGCCCGCAACAGCATCAACTTCCTGGACAACTTAATTAGCCGGTTTTTCACTCTTGCGAACAATTTTCTTATTGCTGCTGAGCGGGAAGCTCGATACGGGATTCCCGATCTTACTCTTTTTTTCTCCGGAATTTCTCTACTGATAGTGGGCGTGCTAGTGACCGGATACGCAGCGTTTCTGTTCATACTAGGAAAGTTGTCACTTGCAATCCTCCTAGGCGTTGGGCCAATCTTCATCGCACTAGCCATCTTCGAGACGACTAGGAAATTTCTCGACGCATGGATAGGGCAGGTCCTGAACTATGTCTTTCTTGTAATGCTCTCCGCCGCTTGCGTAAAAATTATTCTCGTCTTAATCGAACAGTACTTCGTAATCATGCTCAACACCGAGCCAAACATTGGTGATGCCATGCAGATGATTGTCATATCACTCATCGGCTTTCTGATTCTCATGCAGATGCCCAGCGTAGCTTCCGGCTTGGGTGGCGGCGTTGCGCTCAACACTCTCAGTAGCATTGGATGGGTTTACAACAAAATTCGTAGCGGCGGAAAAGGCGGTCTAAAACTCATGTCTGGAAAAACGCTTACCAACTTGCGCGCAGACAGAAAGCGAAAAGCAGACATGGCACGCTGGGCATCGCGCAACCCACTAATCTCTAGAAGAAAAACTCGCAGTCCATAGTTCAGCAACATTTTGCCATGCCTACATTTAATCAATTTTCTCGTCGATTAAACGTCGCTTTGACTGTTTCGGTGCTTCTCTCCGCATGCGGCTCGGATCTCCCACAAGTGAGAGGCGAATATCGCCCCATAAACAAGCAGCCACCTTTAAAGGTGGAAGCAAATATTCCGCGCATTTTCGATTTCAAATTCAAGGGAACTGCAACTGACGCGTTAATTGCACTCCAGTCGAAACAGAGCCAACTAGAAATCCTAGAGCCACAGGGTAAAGTTGTAGCCACCAAGATCGACTTGGACCTTCGTCAAGTGTCCTTGGAAAGCGCGTTAAGAGTGCTCGCCTTACAAGGGGGAGCAACATTCGACGTCGTGCACAAGAGCGACCCAGCGTTGCGCTCGGATTCGGCCTATATCAAATTCCTGAGGTAGAGATGGCACGTAGCGACGAAAAAAGCCTCAAATTGTACCTAGCTGAGACGGCCAGTTGGGAGACCGATAAAGTTCTGGAGTTGGCTAAGTCCCGCCAATGGGCTTGGCGCATGGCCACGGCTACAACTGTCATTGCCATACTAAGTACAACTGCGGTTGTTGCACTGACCCCTCTGAAAACTAGTGAGCCATTTGTGATTCGTGTCGACAACTCGACAGGAGTAGTTGACGTAGTCAAGTCGCTAAAGCAAGGCGAGACCAATCATGAGGAATCTCTTAATAAATACTTTCTGCAGTTGTACGTTAGAAATAGAGAGGGATTCAATAAGGAGACTGCTGCAGATACATACTACTCTGTTGGCATTCTCAGCAGCACAAGTGAGCAGCAAAAGTTTCAGGAATTCTTTCAACCGAAGAACCCTCGCTCGCCACTCAACGTTTATGGTCAATACGCGAAGGTCCGGGTTTCGATCAAAGGCGTCTCGTTTGTCAAACCGACAGTGGCATTAGTTCGCTATGCGAAAGAAATCGAACGTTCGGGCGACCGACCGGAGATTTCCCACTGGGCATCAACGATCACCTTTAAGTCGTTGGCACGCCCATGTCGGAGAAAGACCGAGCCTTCAATCCACTCGGATTTCAAGTGACGGACTACAGAGCTGACCCCGAGTCGCTCACCGCGGTCGAACGCAAGACTTTCGTAGCACCTGCTCCCGCTTTGGCGACGCCGGCTGGCCCAGCCGAACAAGCACCCAACGACCAGCTAGAGGTCCTTCCAATCGTCCCCGCGATTGCGAAGCCCTAACACACGTAAAAGCAATGCGAAAAGTCATTCTGGCGCTGTGCGTCATGCCCCTGCTCGTCCATGCCGAGGTCACCCCAACACCTGGCACATCCGATCCCCGCGTGCGCGTGGTCAGCTACAGCTCCAGCAACGTCGTACGAGTCAACGCGTTCTACGGGGTGTCTACACATATCCAGTTCAGTGCAAGCGAGCAGATCAAGGACGTTGCGATAGGTGACGAGCTCGCCTGGGACGTTTCACCACGAGGGAACAACTTGTATGTGAAGCCGCGGGCTGAGCAAGCCGACACGAATCTGACCATCGTCACAAACAAGCGCACCTATCACTTCGTCCTGGTCGTTCAACCGCTCCCGAGAAAGGACAAGAGCGCCTGGTCGAACCCCGCGCTGGTCTTCTCGTTGTCTTTCCGGTACCCAGATGAAGACCAGGCGGAGCGATCCGCGAAGGCTTTGCTTTCGCAACAGCGAGCCGCGCAGCAGGACATCAAGAACAAGCTGTCGAACACCCCAGAGTCACTGCCCCACAACTTGGACTACTGGGTTGCAGGCGACTCTGAAATCAGCCCGGTTTCTGCCTACGACGACGGACGCTTTGTCTATCTGACCTTTGCCCAGGGCCGCGATATGCCTGCAGTCTATGCAGTTGACATCAAGGGCAAGGAATCGCTGGTGAACACCAATGTGGTGAGCGGAAACACGATTGCAATCCACAAGCTCTTGGCCCAGGTCATCCTCCGGAAAGGCGAACTGGTCGCCAGCGTCATAAATAAATCGTTTGACCCTGAGCGAGGTACTACCGGTGTCACCGGCACTGTCTCCCGCGAAGTCGAGCGACTCATAAGGGAGTGACCTACATGGAAAAGCAAATCCAGGACAACGAGGACACCACCTCGCCCCATGCCCGCGAGAAGAGCGATGAAGTACGGGCCCGCCTGGCCGCAGCCGACTTCGACGAGAACGCTGGGCTGCCTTCGATCAATCGCAAGACCAATGCGAACAAGCTCACCACAATCGCTGGCTTTGTATTCATCATCATCATAGGGGTTGCCGCCATCGTGGCAGTCAACAAGGGGCCAGCAGAACAGCCCAAGCGCGCCGATGAGTCAAAACTTGCCAATCGCATGCCTGCCTTGGAGATTCCGCAGTTGGAGAGACCACCGGCACCATCACAGGTCGCCGGGCCATCTGCCGAGAAGGAACAAGCGGAGGACTGGATGGCACGAAAGCTCGGCGGGAAACTGGTCATCGCCGGGGGTAGTAGCGGTGCGTCCTACGCGCCGGGCCAGGGCGCACGCAGCGCTGCCGGCGGAGCCACGACTGAAGAAGAGCGGATCGCACAACTGATGGCGATGACGCAGGCAAATACGCCTTCGTCTCCGGATGCTCCAGCTCAGAACTCTCTGACAGCTCACCTCACTCCTACGCGGACACAGATGGTCTCAGCATCAATGCTGCCCAATCGCAACTACGTAATCACCAAGGGCGCGACTCTCGACTGCGCCTTGGAGACCGCTATCGACAGCTCCGTCCCTGGAATGATTACCTGCCGGCTCACACGCGATGTGTTCTCGGACAACGGAAAGGTCCTTCTCCTCGATCGTGGCAGTCAGCTAGTTGGGGAGTACAGAAGCGCCCTCAAGCAAGGACAGCCTCGCATGTTCGTCCTCTGGTCACGCGCAAAGACACCGAACGGAGTGATTGTCTCCCTCGATAGCCCGGGCACTGATGCCCTCGGCCGCAGCGGTATTGGAGGGAACATAGATAGCCATTTCTGGGAGCGCTTCGGCTCGGCCATCCTGATGTCATTCGTAAGTGACTCCGTCACCGCTGCAACCCGCGGAGGACAGAACTCGGGCAACTCGACCAACATATACAGCAACACAGCCAACGGCGGCACCAAGGTTGTTGAGTCAATGCTGGAGCAGTCAGCCAGCATTCCCCCTACCCTGGTCGTAAACCAAGGCGCTCATGTGCAAGTGTTGGTGGCGAGAGATCTCGACTTCTCCGGTGTCTATGCACTCCGGGCTGTTCAATGACGAACCATGCTCAGGAATCACCGGCATCGGTCTTGAGTGCCGGCGCACTGGCCATCGATCCGCGGGAGATGAACGCTCAAATTGCCGTCAGCTCGACTCCGATGCTCGACGAGTACTTGATGCCACTGTCGCCGTTTCTCTCTCGGAGAGACCTCACGGAGGTTTCTATCAATCGCCCAGGTGAGATCTGGACCGAGTCAGAGAGTGGCTGGCAGCGTCACGACGCTCCCAGCGTGACCTTCCGAAACTGCTTGCACTTGGCGACCCTCATTGCGACGGCAAACTCTAAGAAGATCACAAAGGACAACCCGATCTTGTCGGCGGACCTGCCCACGGGCGAGCGGGTTCAGGTGATTATTCCTCCGGCATGTGAACGCAACACGGTGTCTATCACCATCCGCAAGCCTTCGTACACGGACAAGACCCTGGCCGACCTCGAGGACCACGGCGCATTCGATGAGGTCCGCGTGATCTCTGATGAGCTAAAGGACTTTGAGCGACAGCTTTTGCAGCTCAAGTCAGAGCTGAAGGTTCGTGAGTTTCTGGAACTGGCGGTCACGAGCAAGCGAAACATTCTCATTGTCGGGAAAACTGGTTCCGGGAAAACGACGGTCACCAAGAGCTTGATCCAACACATTCCAAGGCACGAGCGCCTGGTGACGATCGAGGATGTGCACGAGCTCTTCATGCGAGACGTACCAAACAAGGTACACCTCTTCTACGCACGCGACGACGAGGGTGGTTCGCGCGTGACCCCAAAGCAAGCCTTGGCCTCCTGCCTCCGCATGAAGCCGGATCGGATCCTGCTGGCAGAGCTGAGAGGCGATGAGGCCTGGGAGTTCATCAAGAGCGTGAACACCGGGCACCCTGGTTCGATTTCGACCATGCATGCGAATGGTGCCCACGAAGCCTTTGAGCAACTGACCGCCTTCATCAAGGACAGCAAGACCGGTGCACACCTGGACACCGAGTACATCAAGCATCGACTCTTCACGACTATCGACGTCGTTCTCTACTTCGACAAATGGAAGCTGCGTGAGATTTACTATGACCCGGAATCTAAGCGAAAGCAGATGGGCTAAAGGCGTTCTGACCTTTGCGCTTCTGCTCGCCTTCCTGGCTACGTGGCAATTGATCGCAGGTGCAATCATGCTGGCTGCTTTCAACGGCGATTACAACCGCGCGTCGCCACTGACCAGTTTGCAGTACTGGACCCACTACGGCTCCAACGCGGACGTCCAACATTGGCTAGGTATGTCCTCGACCGTGTCATTCTTTGCGCTCGCCGTGCCTATCGCGCTGGTGCTACGCAGGAAGAAGCCGAGTCTTCACGGGGATGCTCGATTTGCGAAGTGGTCCGAGGTCGTTCGCGCTGGACTGACTGGCGAGAAGGGCCTCATTATCGGTACCCTCCGCGGCAAATATCTCCTTTTCGGCGGCCCCCAGCACGCGCTCCTGGTCGCGCCTACGCGCTCGGGAAAAGGCGTCTCTGTGGTCATTCCGAACCTGCTGCACTGGCCTGAGAGCTGCGTCGCTCTGGACGTGAAGAAGGAGAACTGGGATATCACTAGCGGATACCGTGCCCGACACGGTCAGCGATGCTACCTTTTCGACCCAGTCTCCTCGCACTGCAAGACACACCGCTACAACCCTCTTGCCTACATCTCAGACGATCCAAACTTCCGGATTGATGACGCGCAGAAGATTGCAAACATGCTGTTCCCCGACCAACAGGGAACAGACCCGATCTGGACAGCTACGCCTCGCAGTCTGTTTGTCGGCATCGTTCTCTACCTTATCGAAGTGGGCACGAAGCCAATCACGATCGGTCAGGTTTTGCGGGAGACGCTAATAGAGGGCGACGGAGCCGAGTACTTTCAGAAGCTGATCAAAGAGCGCGAAGACATGGGCAAGCCGCTCACAGGTCCCTGCGCGCGCGGCCTCCAGTCGTACGCCTCGATCGCCTCCGACAACACTAGGTCGGGTGTCATGACGTCGTTCCGATCAAGGCTCGAGCTCTGGATGAATCCTATCGTCGACGCAGCAACGAGTGCGAACGACTTCGACTTGCGCGATCTTCGCAAAATGCGCATGTCGATCTATGTTGGGATCACACCTGACAACCTTGAGCGCCTTTCGCCGCTGGTCAACCTGTTCTTTCAACAGCTGATAGACCTCAACACCCGTGAGCTTCCTTCGCAGAACAAGGATCTCAAATTCACTTGTCTGTTGCTGATGGACGAGTTCACAGCGATAGGGAGGATCAACGTGCTTTCCAAGGGCATCAGCTTCATTGCCGGATACGGCCTGCGCATGATGCCGATCATCCAGAGTGCATCCCAACTCACAGACGTCTATGGAAAGGAAGCAGCGCTCACCTTCACCACCAATCACGCGGTGAACATCGTTTTTCCGCCAAAGGCTTCTGACCTGCAGGCAACAAAGGACATCAGCGAATGGCTGGGATACACCACGGTGAAGGGGAAGTCCGAGTCGCGAGGCAAAGCGCTGTTCTCCAAGCGCAACAAGTCAGAGAACATCAGTGACCAACGACGGGCGTTGTTACTTCCACAGGAGGTTGCAGCCTTGGGTCAAGACACGGCCATCATCATTCTTGAGAACACTCCGCCTATCAAAGCCAAGAAGGCTATGTACTTCAAGGACCCGTCGTTCATCGCACGCCTGGGCCTCATCTCTGCCACGATCCGCGCCGGCAAGCAGTCGTTCATCAGCAAAGAGCAAATGGACGCCGCAATGTATGCAGGAGAGCTGGCGGCAACGGTACCGACTATCGACTTGGCAGCCCATTTGAGCCAGGTCGACGGCTCCCTTAGAGGTCATCCGACTACTACGCAAGCAGTGAATCCCAAGATGCCGCCATTGGACTTCGCAATCGATTTTTCAGACATACCGCCCCCGGCCCTTGGCAGCCGAAGCATCGAGGCCCTGCAGTCCTGGGCTGATGAACTCACACGCCGCGCAGGCTTTTGACACTGCCCAACAACCAGCAAAGGAGAAGGAATGGACAGCCCAACCATCGCAAAGCAGGCGGCCGCCGGCGCCGAGGACGAGGTGAGCGCGATCGCAAAGCGCAGGAACGAAGGAAGAGACGGGCGTCTCCAGGCGGATCTATGGGTTCGCCGCGATGTAGAAGACTATCTGCGCATCAGCGACCCAGTTGACCGCAAGCTGGCCGCCACCATGATCTCGGCCAATGCTGACGCACGGAGCGAGTACGAAACAGCCCTGCTTGAGAGCGACCGCGGCGCTGTGCTTCTGCATCGGGCGCGCAACGTCGGCCTGGCGGAGGTGTCGTCCAAGAGGGAGCCGACTGGTTCCGTCAAGGAAGCCGGGAAACCTGACTCACTGCAAGACGGCGAGAAACGCGTGTCATCCGGAAGTACTGGCGCACAAAGCGACAAAGCCATTCAAGAAAGCGCCGAGTCAGCTCCTGGGTCAGGCGACGCCCGCCACGAGCGAAGTCTACGCATTGAACAAGCATCTGCCGATGCGGCACCCAACGAATCTTCCGGGGCTGGGAGCAGCAGCCAGACCTCCCGCGAGCGGATCAATCAATTCAAAGAGAGGCCTCAGACATTTGGGGCTGACCAGGCCCGTGCGGCCGAGGCTGCGATTCAAGTCAAAGTGAACGGCACTGATCTAACGAGAGCAGAGAAGCAGACCGTACTGGATCGAGTACACGAGAACATCGCCAAGTCCGTGGAGAGCGAGCGAGTTCGCCCTGTAGCGTCCTCACACGATCAGCGCCGCTCATCTGGGCCGAAGAAAACTGAACAAGAGAATGAAAGCGAGCTCGAGCGATGACTCTCCCCTCCCCCACCGTCATCTTGCCCTGCATAGCATTTTTGCTGACGGCTTGCAGTACACCGCAACCGCCCTCCCCTCTTCCGATGCTCAGGGTCAGCAACGACTACACATCGGTCGGCCACAACGGCTTGGCAACCGCATACGTCTACGCCGATCGAACGACCATCGAGCTCAAGACAACCGGCACACCGGTACAGGTTGGAGATCGAAACGGTCAGGCCTACCCAAGCACAACCGAAGGCCGCTACATCCGCCTCCATGGCGTTGCCCAAGAAGTCAGAGTGCAAGCTGGGGAGCTCGTTCAGATGCTCACCTTGGATCCCGCAACGAGGACCTACACTGCCCAGCACCTTGGGCAAGTTCGGAGTAGATAGTGCGCGGCCAGGTCGAGGCGCTCAGCCTCGATCGCACCGGCCACCTGGTCGTCACCCCCGGTCTAAGTTCTTGTCGGATACACGCCCACTAGGCGAAGGCCTCACCCGGTCATCCATCTTGACTGGGTCAACCGATTTAGAGCGGGCCTGGGCTGCGCCCAATGCCTGACCAGCTACCCTCAGCCGGCCCTTGAGGCTCTGCAGTGCGGTCAGCGCCGGAGGCATGGACCGCACGAAAGCACGAATCTGGTTCGCGCGTTCGGTGTTGCTCACTGCGACAGCCTTGGGACTCACTCGCTCTCCGCGGCCCGGGCCATCTCCATCAGTGCCAGCTCCCTGCCGTCGCACTTCAGGACCGCGGGGAGGCCGTCCCCCCAGCTGAAGGTGTGCATTCGGCTGCAGAAGCACTTGAGGGCGGACTCTTGCGCCATCCACATTGCGAGGGGGCACGTTTCGCACGCCGGCGACACCTCCGGCAACCGCTTCTGGTCGACGAGCGCCAGTACTGGGCTTGTATAGAGAGGCAACTGTGAGCTGGGCTTTTCTGCTTGCATCATTGGTGGATTGATAGTTCGGTCTGACATTGCTCAATAGCTTGTTGTTGATATCCCTGATCTTCCAGTCGAGTTTTCTCAAGGCTCGAGCTGATTGCAGCCACTGCTTTTTCACCTCGCGCTGGGTATCTTTGATTCGCGACTCCCATGGCTTTTGAGCAGGTGGAGCGCCTTGACTTTCTGATCGAAGCTCTGCGACGGCTTCTTGAACGGCGGCGGCACGCACCTTCGAAACTCGCTCCTGTCGCGCCGTGTTCTTCGCATCGATATGTCGCAACACTTGCTTCTCGGGCTTTCTGACGACACCGCGCACGACCCGACCAGTTGCCTCCGCATCTATCCCTCGTTCTCGAAGCTTCTGAGCAAAAACCTCCCGCCACATCTGCGGATCGCCGCACGCAACCTGTAGCTTTTTGCCATTGAAACCTCGCATCTTCACGGACAAGTGAACGTGTGGATTGTCGGTATCTGTGTGCAGAACGAAGACGTATTGGTGATTTTCACCAAATGTCGTCTTCGCAAAACTTCGCGCCGCGTCCTTCAGCTTCTCAGGCGGATCACTTGGACAAGAAAGAATGACGTGCATTGTGTCTCTGGATTTCTCACCAACTCGGTGTTGGTCAATATCCCGCATCCAATCCTTATGTAGCTCTCTAAGTTCGTCTTTGGATTTGAATAGCTCGCCTCGCTCGTTCTCCATTTCTATCTTTGAGTTGCGGCTTATGTAGACCAAGTGAGATTTTGCATGCGCCCCGCCTTTTCCGAAACTGGAGATCTTTACCACGACTTCCGGGGAGCCAGCCGCAACGCGGCCCGCGCGTGCCCTTGCGCCGCCGGAGCTTGACTTCAAGTCAGGCGTTCGATTTGCCTTTCTCCGCACCCGTCCGGAATAGCCGGATTCTCCGACAAGTAGATCGAGCGCCTTCGTCATGCGACCCGCCAAGCTTGATTTCTATCGACCACCAAGGCGTCGATCGCACTCCGATTCAACTCGATAGCTTCCTGCAATTTACTCAAAAGGTCCATTTTCATTTGGCCCGATGCCGACAGGTTGCGCCCCATCGCCACCTCTTCATTGATTGCCTTAGCAATCTGATTGATGTTTCTACCGATGGCAGCAAGCTCTCTATTCGACTCTTTCACGCTGAAGAGCTCGTTATCAGTAAGCACGCCCCCGGCCATTAAATTGGCTTGAACCAATAGAGAAACCCAGCGCGCGGGCTTGAAGCCCTCCTCCTTGGCACGTCGCGAAAGTGCAACACGCAGGAACTCCGGGATCCAGAATTCGGACCGACACATGGTCATTTGGCCTGCTACTGGCTCGATGTGAGGCGTCTCGGCTTGATCGTCGTCGAGGAGGGCCAGAAGCATTGCATTGACGAGTGGCGCAGTTTTGGTGCCGCGCGAAAGCGCAGCCGCTGCCAGTTTCTGTTTGGTCCCAGCGGGAACTCGGACGGTCAGGACTTCAGTTTCCGCCTTCGTCATCGGTGCCCCGGCGCGCAGTGAGCAGGCGCTTGCGGTCGGCCGACCGTTGATTTGGCTGCTTTTTCTCCGGGAGTGGGAGCGAGGTGTTGCCTATTAAATAGGCTGTATGACAAATGCGGTGGCACCACGAATCCTGCCCTAGAAATCATCCGCCCCTCATTACTTGCCACGCATTTACCACTGCGGGGCAACACATATGCAACACCTGTCACACGTATTAACATCATATTTAGATCATAATCCATACACGACTGCTACCGGTCGGCAACACATAAACAACAAATTTCAACACCGGGAAGATGAATGATTCTCTGACGAGCGATCTGCAGGCCCTTTCAACGAGCGCCAGCAGCATCTCCATTAGCGCAAAAATTCAGAAAAACATCAAGGAAATTGAGCACGCGATTGCCTCTGGCGTGTCCATGAGAGAAATCGTAAGCACTCTTAACAAGCATGGCATTGCCATTACTGAGAAATCATTTCCGATGACCCTTTATAGAATACGAAAAAGGGAAATACAGAAGTCTGCGAAATTGAACAGGGAGGGATCAAAAACGCAGACGCCCCTGACTTCGGAGCGCGAGCCGGACGATCACTATGAAACGTCCGGGGTTATTCAAAGCCAAGGTCCAGCAGCACTGGACGCAATCATCAACAGCTCTCCAGATCTCAATGCACTGAAGAGAGCAGCAAAACGATTCAAATGAAAGTCGCAGTAATTAATTTCAGTGGAAATGTGGGCAAAACAGTTATTGCCTCCCATCTCCTTTCGCCCCGCATGCCAGACGCCAAGATCTTTTCCGTTGAATCGATCAACGCGGGCGCAGACGCGGATGGACTCGAAGTCGAAAAGATTCGAGGCAAAGGATTTGGTGCACTTGCAGACGAGCTGCTTACCGCGGAGAAGGCCATCATCGACGTGGGCGCGTCCAACGTCGAAGACTTCTTAAAGATGATGCAGCAGTATGCTGGCTCTCATGAAGACATCGACCACTTCATCATTCCCGTAGTCAAAGAACAAAAAGTCCAGAAGGACACGGTCAATACCATTCGTTCGCTTCAGCAAATTGGCGTGAAGCGTGACCGAATCAGCGTGGTTTTCAATCGTGTGGATGTCGATGACAACGTCCAGGCGGACTTCGGCGCCCTCTTCGGCCTGGCGGCAACCGAGCGCTCATTTCGTCTGAACGCCGCCGCTGCCATTTACAGCAATGAGGTCTACGAACGCATGAAGGCCGCCCAGACGTCCCTCGGTGCGGTCAATGCAGACGATACGGATTACAGGACCAAGTTGCGAGCCGCCACGACCGATGAGGAGAAAGAGCATTCGGTCAACATGATCGCCATGAAGAGGCTGGCAATCAGCGCCAACGAGAACCTTGATGCGGTCTACAAGATCATCTTCAAGTAGCCCATGACCCAATCCGCCAGTACGGTCAAAAACGCGCTGATTGCGGAGATGCTCGGCGACATTGACTCGATCATGAGAAGAATCGAGCAGTATCCCGAGCTCCTGCGTGCAACGCACGTGCAGATGGGTGCGTCAGTCCAGGCGCTTGAACGCGCGGGGGCCGAATACCGGGTAGCAGCATCGGTGTACACCGATGCCGCTAAAAGCAGCTTGCAAACGTTCGCGAATCAGAAGGCGGAAGAGATCTTGGCCATCCAAAGCACGACACAGGCTGGCCAGGACGTGACTTCCACGCTGTCCATCAAGCAAGCCATACTCGCTTCCGCTGCACTGTCCTCATTTCTCACCGCACTTGCGGTGCTTGCTGCCCAGCGCCTATCGTGATCGGATCAATACTGCGCAATCAGCCCGAGCGTAGTCGCCCCACGATGGCATCGCGTCGTCTGATTTCTGAAGCCTGAACTCATGCTCTTCACTCTGCACATCGTCAAGCTGGAACCAGGTCAGTACCGCGCCCATGTGATGGAGGGGCACGCCCACCTGGGCGATTGCGAAGCGGACAGCATCAGCGCCGCAATCCAGTTGATGGCTGAAAACCCACTGCCGGAAACGGCAGGGTTTCATATTTGGTATGAGGGCGTGTGCGCAGGAACTACTCCCATCGCCGACATGCGATCAGATCCTGAAGGGCTGGCCGAGCGCCTCGTGGCGCTGCACAGCCGCTTCAGGAGCTGATCTAGCCAGGCTGCCTGGTGGGCAACGCCTATAGGCGTTGCCCACCGTTTTCAGAACAGGGCCAGTTGGTCCAGAGCGGCCGGCGCGGCTTTCCAAACCGCAGCCCCCTCCTCTGCCATGGCGTCAGCCGGCGGCACCACTTCGAGAATCTGCGGCGCCGCCACGTGCGCGTTGCGGCTTCTCAGGCGGGCACCCCATCCGCCCATGATGTGCGCCGGCGTGTACCAACGCTCACGCACCTCCATCGCCAAGGTATTGCCCAAGATCACCACGGCGGGGACATGCAGCAGTGAAAGCTGTAGGTACGTCATGTGCACCGCCGTTCTGTCGATATCCTGGGCGGTCACATGCAGGCACTGCTGATAGTTCAGTTGCTGCTCTTGGAGCGCATCAGCAAAAGCGATGGCCATCCCGCCCGCGCCGCAAGTAGGCTCGCTCAGTCGGATGTAGCCTTGCGACTCAACTTGGCTTCGCACGTCCTGGCCCAGCGTCAGGCCGGCCATCAAACGCGACACCTCATAGGGGGTGAAGAACTGTCCTTTGAAGCCATCGCCTAGATCCAGCGACATGAACAATTCGCCCAGGCAATCGGCCATCCCGACGCATTCCATCCAAGCGGTGAGCGCCGCAAGCATTGCTGGAAACCGCTCCACCTCCTCACGCTCGTAGCGACCCACAATCGCCAGGTACCGCGCCTCACGCTCTTTGAATTGGGGGATATCGACGGCGTTGGAGATCGCCAGTGCTGCGACCTCGCAGAAGTCGCTGAACACCTCGCTCAGGCGATGGCGGCGTGCGTTGTCGCGCAGCAGCGCGGTGAGCCGCTTTTTGTGACCAGCTGGCCCGATCTTGAAGATGTCTTCAGCCATGGCCCGCCCTCCCCTCACAGCTCCACCCCGACGGCCCGCAAGGCCTTGTACAAATTCGCGGCCAGCGCGCGACGGCGGGCAATGTCGACGGCCCCGGCATGCCAACCCGGTTGCAGCAGTGCGCCTTCAATTGCCGTGTGGGCTTGTTGCGCAAGTTCCAGCACGGCCAGAATCGCCCCGGCTTCGCCGACAAGGTCGGCCAGGGCGCAGAGCAACGCCTCATCCATCGGGCAAGCTCCGAGCAAGTCCAGTTCAGCGATGCGGCGCAAATTGCCCGTAGCGCCGCCCCCGACGCGAACCGGCGCGCGCTGGGCTCCCCCAACCGCGCGTTCCTTTGAAACAGGCCGGACGAATCCCACTAGCCACTGCTTGATGGCGTTCGTAACGTTGACGCGATTTCCGCCTGCGATGTGCTCGGCCAAGGTATGGGTCTGCTGCATGTTTTCCTCTTTTCTTCAATGCCGGCCGGGTTCCAAGATTCGGAGCCGATCCATTGATGGCTCCGTGGCGAAGGCATGTGCCTCGGACTTCGCGGCCGTTTTCCTGAGTTCGTCGCCCGTGGTCTGCGGCGGCCTGGACGGCGGGCTGGCAAGGAGGAGGGTTTGTCAAAGCACCTGGTGCTTTTACGGAAACCTCCTTGCCCGACCGACGGCCTGGCAGCAAAGTCCAACGAAAAGCGGCGCACTCAGGAAAACTGAGCACGGGGAACTTGCATCGCTGCGGAGCCGCCGCGCGGCGAGCGCAACACCGCGCAGCTGCGCGGCTGGCCAGGAACAAGCGAAGCGCGTAGCGCCCAAGGCGCGAAGTGCAGCGGGCATCGGGCGACAGCTCATTGCCCTCCCCCGGGTTACGCCAAGCGGCCAAGGGTTGGTCGGTGCCTGCGGGCCGTGGTTGTGCCCCTTGCGGGCACGTTCCGGCACGCTGGCACTGAGCGTCCCTTACGGAGCGTCCTCAACTGGGCTGCGCGCAGGTGCGCGCCTGGCCGAGTGCAAGCAGCGCGCGCAGCGGCGCCGACGCGAAGGGATGTTTGGTGCATGGCGCGCAGGGCCTTGCGCTCTGCAGGGTTACGCCTAGCGGCTAAGGGTTGGTGCGAGGTGGGTGGTCGTGGTTGTGCCCTACGGGCACGTTCCGGCCTCCCAGCTCGCAGCATCCCTTGAGGAGCACCGCAAGTGGTGGCCTGGAGAGTGGCCGAAGGCCAGTCCCGAAGGGACCAAGCCGAATAGGCGCGCTCGGAAGGGCATCCCGGTTTCCGCGCAGCGGAAATGCGCCATGGTTTGTCGGCCCCCTCTTCCCCTATTTGGAACTGCCCTCAGGAAACCATTGCCTGATATCGTCGTAGGCTTGGCCCTGCCCCATGAGAACCACAGCAGCGGCGTGGTGCTCCATCAGATTGAGGTATGGAACTGAAGATGTGTGACCTTCAACAAGTTGGCAAAGCAGATCATCTTCGTCCAGATTCACCTGCAGGCGGCATGCCAGTGGCCGGAACGCATAGATGCTACACGCCTCGTCTTTGAGAAAAGGGCATGGCTTGCCGAAGCCAGCGGCAGCAAGGCGAGCTTTGGGATCGGTGAAATCGTTCTGGTTCTCCACCGTGAACGCGCCGGCCTGCCTGTTCAGTGGTCGCCCTGTTTCCTTTGCGATCATCTGAGCTTCCGCACGCGAGACTGCCACAGTGATTCGGCAGCAGTGAGCACACCCCTTGCGACAAGCAGCGACGGCGGCGACATCTCGCGTTGCGGTCTCTGCAGCCTTTCTCAGCCAATGGACCCGCTTGGCCACCGTACTGGCATGGGCGGCCTGGGAGAGAAGCCGTACTTCGGTTGATCGATCGGCGCCAGCGAAGCCTGCGAGCTTCGCGTGGACGCGTTCTTCAAGCCCTTGCCAGCGAGCGTCAATCTTTTCTATGTGCGCGGAGAGCTTTTCGTTCACCGGAGCATTATCAGTTCTCGAAAAGACCTGAAACGGCGCGACTGGCTGCATAGCGAGGAGAATATGTGGACGACTATCTGGGACTTAATCTGTTCCCGATCAGGTCGACTCGGCCCGACTTCCAGCGCGTCACACTCTAGAAAAGGAGCAGCTGAGCGCTCTCAGCCCATAGCGTCCAAGTTAGCCGCCGCTGCACATAGGGCCCACCGCACCCAGACCCGCCATGCGGGCTGGAATCGGCGTGACTACGGCTTCAGCATCTATGTTTCGAGGCTCAGATCCAGCAAGCGCGCGCGCTCTGCCAGGTGCAGGTTTGCTCATGAACTGGACCGTCAAGGCTTCGCACACCAAGTGAACCTTCAGTTCAAATAAAAGCCGTCATCAAGAGAATTTCTGCCAATCTAATTTTCAAATGTTTGGCAGATTTAATATAATTCTCACGCCACACTACGACAGGTTTACCGATGCCAAGCTACAAAGAACTCTTGAAGCAACGTGATGCGCTAGAAGCCCAAATCGGAGAAGCGCGAAAGCGCGAGCTGTCCGACGCGATTTCTCAAGTTCGATCGTTGGTAGTTGAGTTCGGGCTGACCCAAACCGATATTTTTTCCGGCGGCAAGCGCAAGAGCAGTACGGCGGGAACGTCGGTTCCTGCCAAATACCGTGATCCGGCTACTGGCGCTACCTGGACTGGCCGGGGCAAGCCACCGATCTGGATTCGGGATAAAGACCGCTCCAGTTTCGAAATCAAGTAAGGTGTTCGAGCAAGTCAGTCGCGACGAGAAGAAGCTCTGCCAGTCGGCAGGGCTTTTTTTTCGCCCGGAGCCCGCACAAGTGTATGCGTGACTCCGAGCGGAAGCTGGGCAGTAGCCCAGCTCCCCCATGGCAAGTAGATGGGTGCTCAACTTTCAGCGCTGAAAGTCGCCTCCAGCGCGCGTGCAAACCCACAATCCATCAAATTAACTTAAAAGACAGTTAATTCTCAAAACAACCGAACAGCACAGATGAGACTTTCAGCGCTGAAAGTTCACGTGACCGCACACCACCGGGCAGCCGACAGCAATCCCTTACGCGCCATAACACCAGCCCCCTCCAAAAAACCCATCCACGCGCACACGACAGGCCGGACGCCGACCAGCCCGTCACTGACCAAGACTTTCAGCGCTGAAAGTCGCCCCCCCCCAAGACCACGACACGCAAGATCTGCAATGTGATCACTGGGCATTTCAAAGGCCATGGGCTTTCGCCCAACCGAGAGACGAAGCCTTGCAAACGGACAAGTCCAGCTCAGCCCGCCCAAGACCTCTAAAACGAGCTCACATCCCTCGGCGGCAAACCATCGGCCAGAAACTCGCACGCGAACTCGGCAACCAACTTTCAGCGCTGAAAGTTTGAGTCGTGGTGATCTCGCAATTCAACAGCCGGACCATGCGCCGGACTCAAGCTCGAAGCCGATTCAGGACAGCTTTGATACGAAATTTCTATGTTTTCAATAGTAATTTTATAAATATTTGTGGATTTTGACCTACAATTCTGGCTCCAATGAACTGGGCAGAACTTTCAGCGCTGAAAGTCTGCCAACCTCTCAGGAGTGGGCAATGACAGCAAAGGTGGTCACGGTGTTTAACCAAAAGGGCGGGTGCGGAAAGACGACTATCGCAATGAGCCTGGCCGGTTCATTCGGACTTCGCGGGTATTCGTCACTTGTTGTCGACATGGATCCACAAGGAACCGCGAGCCGCTGGTCAAGCGCCGCACCTGAAGATCGCCCATTTCCAGCATCTGTGATTAGCCTTGCCCCCATGGAAGGGAAGATGCACAGAGAGGTAAAAAATCACATCGATAAATTTGATGTAATTTTCGTAGACTGCCCCCCAGCAATGCACTCTGCAGCACCTACGTCGGCCATGCTGATCTCTGACTTGGCGCTCATACCGTTGGTCCCCAGCCCGGCCGATATCTGGGCGGCAGAGTCTGCAAAGAAATTGGCCGAGGCAGCCCAGGGCAACAACGAAGAGCTGGTCGCCCGGGTCGTTGCCAACATGGTCCAGCGCTCGACTTCGCTGGCAAAGGAGCTGCTGGAATTGCTGGATGAAGACAAAGACTTTCCTCTTCTAAAAGCCTCCCTGGGCTCCCGCGCGGCGTTCAGAGAAGCTCAGATTCTGGGATCAACCGTTCACCAAGTTCCTCGCGCCACCGCTGCAGTGGAAGAGGTCGAGGTGATGGCAGAGGAGGTGCTCGGCCTCTTGAACCTTCCTGCGCGCAAGAACTAAGGACAGAACATGGTTTCCAAAGTCGACCGTAAAGCCGCAATGCGAGCTTCTCTCTCTGCAGAGAAGCGGGACGTCAATGCCCGGTTTGCCGCGGCAGATGCAGTGCTTTCCGAGCGTCCTGCTGGCCTTGCAGTCGCAGCGCCTCCTGTAACGGCCCCCGGAGATGTGCCGGCCAGCCCAACTTTCAGCGCTGAAAGTTCCGTCCCAGCGCAACAGCGGATCGTGCCCGCACCTCTCGATAGGGTGCACGAGAACCCGCTGAATGCTCGCCACATCTACGATCCAGACATCGTCAAGGAGTTGGCGGCGTCAATTGCAACTCGCGGCCAACTCGTCCCAGCGTCGGCTATTGAGCATCCAACGATTCCGGGCGACTACCTTCTGATTGATGGCCACTACCGGAAGAAAGCACTGGCCGCAGCAGGTCAACACAGCATTGACCTGGTCATCCGTCCTCACGAAGGCGATCTCGAACTCTATCGAGTGAGCTGGCTGCTCAATGAGGAGCGCAGCGCGCAAAGTCCCTTGGACAATGCATTCGCGTGGAGAAAGCTGATCGACAGAGGCTTGGTGCAAACCGAGCTGCAGATCGGCGAGCTTTTGGGCGTATCGCTCTCGACGGTCAACAAGACCATTGCACTTCTGAATCTGCCGACCGCCGTGCTCGATCGGATGCGCGATCAGCCTGAGAAGTTTGGCGTATTCGTTGGCTATGAGATCACCCTCGCAGCCAAGAAGGTGAGCGAGTCAGAGGTGCTCGCACTGGTGAACCGCATCATTGAAGAGGACCTGTCATCTCGGGAAGTCAGTGCAATACGAGCGAAGCTCGATACCGGAGAAAAGCGCAAGCCCAAGGAGACGTCCCGCCAGTACAAGATCCAGCGCACTGGCCAGCAGATCGGATCCCTCAAGGAGTGGGACTCAGGAAAGGTCGCCCTGGAGGTGGTGCTCGCCGATCCAAAGGAGAGGGCGGCGCTCGTCGCCGAGCTGAGAACCCGATTCGGCCTGGCTGACTGATCGAGAAATGGACTGAAAGGTGAGCTTCTACAGGGAGCCAAAAACACTCCCCAGGAGGAGAAGGTCCTCAGGGGACTATCTGGCAGCTTCGTAGACGGGCGATCAGGACCAGCCTGGCCACATGGCCTCAACCGAGAGCTTTCGGTCGCTCTGACGCTCCCCTGTTCTCACCAAAGGTGAGCCTTTTCAGGGACCACAGCAATCGGCAACTCTAGAGTAGGGGAGGGCGCCCGGCCGCCAGAGTGCGCACAAAGGTGAGCTTTTACAGGGAGTGTCTAAGCCCAGGCCCGTACTGGATATCGAAGCGGAGTCGCTTCAATCTGCACCAGGCCAAGCATCACGCCGAAGGCGGCAAAAGCGATGGCCGTCAGCGCTTGTTCGACCCTGAGGGCTTTGCAGAGGGCCAAAGGTGAGACTCTACAGGGACCCCAAAGCCACTGATTTGCGAGTGTATGAGGCTGGAAGTGTGCGCTTGCTTTCACCAGGTGTCGCAATAGATGAAAGCTGCTGGAAAGGTGAGCTTTTACAGGGGGGTGAGTCGCCGGCGAAAAACCTCCTGGTGAACGAACTTCGAGCAACGGGAGTTGCTGCCCCAATTCGAACCGACCGGGCATGGTCGGGATAGGTGAGCTTCTTCAGGGACCGGCGAAGAACCTCTATCTGCTACCACCAGCTGCTCAGCTACCTGCACACTGATCAGCCAAAGGTGAGTCTCTACGGGGAGTAGTGCCCGTACCAGATCCTGCTCGACTGACTTCGTTCGGTCTTGAGGCCAGGTCTTCAGAAAGCGAAGTCTTCGAATGGTGAGCTTTTACAGGGACTCTTGCTCGAGTGCGGTACTCGTGGCTTCCCAGGCACGGACGTCGTCTGTCACAGCACTGGTCGACAGGCTGTTCGGTATTGGATGACCAATGCAAGGTCGGCGCACTGTTGAGTATTCTTTGTATTGAACATCCTTGGAAACCTTAAATACAATTTAAGCACCGCGAAACCTAAGCCCAGTGCGGCTTTCCGGCCGATGAGGTGAGTGGGTTCGGGGACCAAGGTGAGCCTTTACAGGGAGATAGGTGAGACTCCCCAGGGGCAAGACACTCCAATGGTGAACTAATACAGGGACCATAGGTGAGTGGATTCAGGGGCAAAGAGCCCAAAGGTGAGCCTTTACAGGGTGTGGACAACTGGGCGGTCGCCCAGATACTGCCTCCAGCCCCCGACGTTCATCTTGGCCAGGCTGCGAACGCCGGGTCAGTTGCCCGCCCCGGCTTGGTCCACCGGAATTGAGAGGTTGCCAACATCTGTTCAATCGGCGACCCGCCTTCTCACCTACGAAAAGGTGAAACTGCCACAAACCGATACAAAGGTGAATCCTCGACGCCCCCATCGAAAGGTGAGAGAATCTCGCGGAAATTTCATCGATAGAGCCGGTCGCATGGCAGCGCGCACAAGGCACCGTTCAGGAAAGGTCGATGCCGATGGCGAGGAAGAGCAAGGCGAAAGCTGGGGAGGTCATCACGATTGACGCCAGCGATCTCCGGGAGTTCCGCAAGACCAATGAGGCCATTGGATTGCGGGTGGTGGAGGGCAACCTTTCGCTACTTTCTCGCAAGGTGTTCAACGTGATGATGTACCACGCCCAGGAGATGAAGGTTCCTGGGCTCAATGCACCGATCAACACAGCTGCAGCCAAAAAGTACTTCTGGATTCCGCTCTCTGACCTCGCCCGGGACGCGGCATACGACAGTAAGGACGTGCAGTACTTGAAGAAGCAGCTCGAAGAGATGCAGAACATCAAGCTGCTCATGGAGAACGAGCGCCAGTGGACGAGTGAGCGACTGGTTTCCTCCGTGACCCTGGTGAACCCTGCGGGCTTGAACAAGCACGGTGGCCAGGTGTGGTTTGGCTTTGCCTTTCCCCCTGAGGTGCACGAGCAGGTGATGGCGCCGAGCACCTACACCAGGCTCTCGATCGTCTATCAGAGCTCGCTCAAGTCAGGATCGGCCCTTGCTCTGTACGAGATCTGCCGTCGGTACGCGACCAATCCATCCAAGGTCACGTTCATTCAGACCTATGAGCACTGGTACGGGGTGATCACAGGCAATTCCATTTCGGACTCGACGCCGCCCGTCTACAAGTACTTCAAGCGCGACACGCTCAAGCCTGCCATCGCTGAAATCAACGCGCTCACTGACATCAACATCGAACTGATTGAGCACAAGAACGGCCGGCGCGTCGAGAAACTGCAGTTCAAGGTCGAGCAGACGAAGCAGGCCCAGCTCGAGTTCCCGGCGCCGCCCATTATCGACATGGAGCTGATGACCAGGGTGATGAAGTTTGGCTTCAGCCAGGCGGACGCCAGCGACCTGGTCGCGCAGCACAGTGACGACCTCCTGCGGACTGCCATTTCGCGGGTGGAGGCCCGAGCGGAGTCGAAGGGGATGACCCCTCTTGAAACGCCTGCAGGCTACTTTCGCTGGACGCTCGGTGACTTGGTCAAGAACCCAACGCCAGTGCCAGCACTGGCAGCACCCAAGGCTGGCTCGTCCGCCAGCAAAGCAAGCGGTCGGAGTGTGATGGAGCGCTTTCTGGCCGCGAGGGCTGTTGAGGCCCTTGGGGTCTACAAGGAGCTGGACGACGGCGAGCGCAAGACATTGTTCGAGGCCTTCAAGGCTCAGAACACCAATAAGTCGTTGAAGCTGGACAAAGGGCTCGACAGTGCCGCGGTGCGGGGGATCTTCGCGCCCTGGTACGCCAAGGAACTGTGGGGTGAGCCAACGGCCCAGGCATTGGCGCAGTTCATCGAAGAGTTTGGGGCTGCGTCCAGCTAGGCAGCTCAGCCAGTTTGTCTTCGACCAACTCAGAGCTGGCGCTGCCGGTCCTGAGTAGATAGAACGAGGGGGCAATGTCGTCCGAGTGTGGACATTTCGAGAACCCGTTCCTTGTCAGCCAGGCGGCGAGCCGCGGTTCACCCACAAGCTCGACATAGAGGGCATCAGACTTGAGGCCGCTTTCCTCAGACATCAAGCGGCCGCAGATCAACGAGAAGAGGCCGCGTCCGCGAAGTTCTGGCGCGACCTCGATATTGGCCAAAACGAAAGTAGGGCGCCCCTGGGTAGCCAACTTGGTGCGTGCCCATCGGGTGTAGAGCGAAAGACCTTCACCGAAGAAATAGCGCGATGCCTGGCGGCCCGACTCCATGCACGTGCGCTCAAACTCAAGCGCCCAGGTGACGTACCTGGCCGCGAGGTCACTGACATCCGGGCTGGGCGTGAGGTTTCGCTGCATTGAGCTCCACTGTAGTGCATGGGGTGATGAGAGAAATGCCAAGCATTGCCACCCAGACAGGGTCCTTCAGGCAGTAGTTTGCATTTAATTTTATAGTGACGATAATTATAGTTATCGCCTTTACAGTTCAGTGGAAAAATTAAGGCGCGTGACCACAAGAGGGCAGGGCGTCGGTGCTTGGCGCTCTCCATCGACAACAACACGGAAATGACGGCAAGCGACAGCCTCCAATCAACGCGAGCGCACACCACGGTGGTGGTCGACGACCCCATCGAGGCGTCGGCCAGTGAACTGCTTCGACCCAAGCGCCGACGTGGGCGCCCGCTCGGCTCCAAGACGCGCACCGCCCACAGCCATGTCAGCGCTGACGAGTTCGCGTTCCTCAGAGCCATTGCCCAGGGCGTGGACCTGACCGTTGCATCCAGGCAGTACCTGGTCTGGCCCGGGCGCCCTCCAGAGCGTGCAGCGCTGATTTCGTTCTGCCAGGTTCTGGTAGGGCGGATCACGAGCGGGGCACGTGAGCTGCCGGACTCTTCGACTGCTCGGCAAATGTTGACGGACCTTCAGGCCTTGCAGATCGGCGTGTCGCCGGCGCCAGTGACGGGCGATCCGGCTGCCGAGGAAACGCGCCCACCAGGTACGGCGTTGCAAGCCAGGCCAACCCTCGAAGAGTTCGCGAGCCAGTTCGACGAGGGTATGTTCGGCGAAGCTGAGTTGATTGAGATGTATGCCGAGGAGTACCCAGCCACATCCGGGCCAGGCCCTTCGCCTGAAAGCGGTGCTGCCTCGAATGAAGGATTGGCCGCAGCGCTTGTGGCTGCAGAGCCGAGAGCATTGAGCAATGTCGCTCGGATGGAAATTCTCCTCGCTGCGATTGACTGGCTGAGCGCTCAGCTTGCCGTCGCTCCTGAGCGTGGGCACCGATTGGAGCAGTGGATCTCGCTGAACTCGGCACAACGCGAGGCTATGAACCACGCCGGCGTCATTGTCCTTGGGGACCTCGTGGACTGGATTGCGCTGCGGGGTGAGCGCTGGTTCGTCGATGTGCCCCGATACGGGACAACCCGCGCGAGGGCGTTGGAGAACTGGCTGTTGAAGTGGGGTGTGAGGCCCAGCGCAGGCCTGCCTGCTCTGGGCATGGCCGGACTTGCCCAGCGCCGGGCGGAGAGGCCGTCGGCCCTCGCGCCGCTGAGTCAGGCGACGTGGCCACTCGAGCTGCGTGGCGAAGTCGGCACGTTCCGCAGTGAGCGGCCGAACACGTTCAATGCCACGAACGACCTCGAAGCGGTCCAGGCCTGGTTTTCGATCATTCAGGAAAAGTCATCTGCGACGCAGACGAGCTATCGCCGCGCCGTGGAACGCCTGGTGCTTTGGGCCATCCACGAACGCCGCACAGCGCTGTCGTCGCTGACCACGCAGAATCTGCTGGAGTTCAAGGCGTTCCTTCGCAACCCGCCTGCGCACTGGGTGCAGGAGGGCAATGCACGGAAGCTGAAAGCTGACGCTGACTGGCGGCCGTTGCGCGCCCCACTGAGCGATTCAAGTGTGGTGCTGACCTTTGCCGCTGTGGGTGCCATGTTTGCGAGCTGGAAATCGCAGGGCTACATCATCAGCAATCCCGCAGAGGGCATTGCGACGCCCAAGCGCGAGACCGCGACCATGGACGTGATGCGTTCGTTCTCGGTGCAGAACCTGCAGGTGATCGGAGAGACCTTCCGAGGTCTGGAAGAGGGGAGCAAGAAGCGGCGCCTGGCTGCGATCATCCGCCTGCTGGAGTCATCAGGGCTGCGGCGGGAGGAGGTCGAGAAGGCGAAATGGGGTGACCTGTCGCGAGCTCGCTTGGAAGGGCGAGACACCGACGACCTGGTCCTGAGTGTTGAGGGCAAGGGCCGCCGCATGCGCATGGTGCCGATCAATGAAGCGACGCACCAGGCGCTGCTCGCGCATCTCGCGGACCGGCAAGAGTTGGCGGCAGAGGGCGCGCTTGGGCACTATCGCGGCGTCAAGCTCCAGGACATGCCCCTCATCGGCATCCTCGACGAGCGCTGGATCAAAGGGATGGCCAAGAAGCGGGGCGCGGAGTGGCGCCGGTCCGCTGGCGAGGCTCCGCAGTTGGTCGTGGATGGCATGTCAACAGCACACCTCGAGGACTGGACTGTTAATTCGCACGGGGGGTTGTCGGCCTCGGCGATGTACTCGCTGCTCAAGGGATTTTTTCGTGAGTGCGCAGTTTTGGCGGGCGAGGACCTGCAGGCAAAGGGCGCGATGCGGGGGACGTTTTCGAAGGCATCGACCCACTGGCTGCGCCATACCTTCGCGCACCATGCGCTGAGGTCCAGTGACAAAGATCTGACGGTGGTGCAGGCCCTATTGGGGCATGCATCGATCAACACGACCGCGATTTACATCAAGGCCGATCTTGGCTCGCGGGTGGCAACAGTGGCGAAGATTTCAACTGCAGTGTGACAGGCGAATGCGTCCAAACCGTCTGGGCCCGTGGTCTCTCCACGAGCTTCGTAGGGATGGGAAGAACCTCCGTGAAGCGGACAATGACCGTACGCTTCATTGCCGCGCATCAAGTCCAAACAGCGTGCCGCCTTGTTTCATTGGCTGTCGTCGAGCGATTCAAGCAACAGGAAGCGGAAAGCCTCCTTGCGGAGGCCTTCACACTCTGTACACCGGGGCGTCCATTTCTGGGTGAGCAGGTCGGCGCGTGGGTCGCACGGTTGCCGCATGCTGGCGCTTGTCCGGATCAGATCAGGCCGGTCCAGCTGCTGCTGCCTACCGCGCGCACTCCGGTGCCGGTGATCTCGATGGTTGGCTTGAAAACGCCGGGAGTTGCACCCATGGCGCTTTCGTAGCAGATGTAGCTCGCCTGGTTGCGTGCCTGCAGCTTCTGCCCGAATTTGAAAACCCCCGAAGCGGGCGAGCCGATCACAAGGTGGACCTGCTTCACCTTCCAATCCTCCTGCAGTAGTTGGACCGCATCGCTCATGGCCAGCGACAGTGCTTCCAGGCTTTCAGGCCTGTCGAGAATGGTCGGGCTCAACGGGCCGTCGCTTGTGATCTCGATGGTTGGCATCTTGAAACCGCCGTCGTGAATGTGCGGCTCCAGACGTTCAGGGGTGATGCCGAAGGTCAGCGATACCAACAGACATGCCTCAGTCTCACCTGGGCTGTGCCCCCGGTGCCTGGCCAGCTTGAACGTGGGAAGCGCAACCGAAGGCGCGCCAGCATCGACACTCCATTTTCCCTGGGTGAGTTGGCGGCGGAACTGCAGCACCGTGGCGGACGCTGCTTCACCGAAGATCCGGCCTGCGAGGACCAGAACCGATGTGCTGTGCAGCGGCAGGATGGCGAAATGCTTTCCGCCGCCAGGTCCGCCGGGGTCGGGAGCAAGAAGTTTGCGCATCTGTGCGAGTTCTGCGCCCATGCCCTGCAGCAGCATAGACCAATAGGACTGGGAATGCGGATCGTGGGTTGACCAGCCGTTTTCCAGGAAGGTGTAGGGATGGCCCGGTGCCTTGCGCAGCTTTCTGGACCACAGGCCTTCTTCGACATCGCGCCAATCCAGGTGCGCAGACTGGCTCGAGATGTTGCCCACGATGGCCACCGGGATGGCTTCCTTGTGCTGTAACGAGTCGAGAAGCCGCTCCACCTCAAACAGGCTGTCACGGCGCATCTTGCGCAACACGTCGACGGTGAAGCGGTCCGGATCCTCGCGGTCAATGCGGCGATGGCATTCGTCGCACAGGAGCAGGTAGTTGGTCACATCCGCCGACAGGGTGTGCGAGTGCATGGGCGAGCCACGAGGGCCATCCGGTGAGGACGCGATGATGTGTGCGAAGTAGGAGGACTTTGAAGTGGCCCCTGTTGCCCGGTGCTTCATAAGGTCCTTGCCGCAGCCCGAAAACTGGCAGCGCCACTTGGCTTCCAGGCCAAATGCGTTCTCTTCGGACTTGCTTAGGCTCTGGCCACGACCGCTAACGCTTGTGAGCGCCTTCGCATTGGCAATCCAGGCGTGCAGGATGGCCGGAGTTCCAGGCACCGGCGCCACAGCGGCCCAGTCCGTAGCGGCTGGGGAATGGGCGACCTGCTTCCATTGCAGCCGCGTTGCTGTGGCCAGCTTCTTGGCAGCCTTTGACGCTTCCTCTCCAAAATCGCCACGCGCCACCGGCACCCAGGGGGCGTGCGGCCTGTGCCGCTGCGCAATTGCAGATGTAAATCCGTTGACCACGACGAGCATTTCACCTGTCGCGTTCTGAAGCTCTCGCGCCATGGCGCCATCTGACAGCGCCACGGAATTGAGGATATCCGCCATTCTTCTACCTAACTCTGACAATGAAAATATCGCTTTTGGCCACGAGGTGACCGTCCTTGACGATGAAGCACTGGGCTGAATGAGTACCAGTGAACCCGATCGGTTCGGCGCGTTTGGCGTGGCCCCTCGTCAATGTGCCTCCAGGGTAGAAGCCACCGCGCAATGTGTTTGCATCACTCGCCTCCTTGCCGGTGTTTGTGATCTGCCAATGGACGTCGTAGGGATAGTCAACATTGGAAGAGGCCTCGAACAGGATGGAGGCGCCCTTCATCAAGCTGTGGTCCCCGCTGCGAATGCGCTGTGGACGGGAGAATCCGCGGGCAGTCCATGTGACCTTGTGGATCTGCACCCAATGCCCAGCCTGCTTTGCAGGCCAGTGGGCCGCTTTCTTGTGCGGAGCGTTCAATACCGAGGCGGCGCGTTGCAGGAACTTCGTCATTGCGCCTCGGACACCACCACCGGCTGCCGCAGCGCGTGCCCCACGCTCGCCGAATGACTCCATGGCGGCTTCCGTCAAGCGATGCGAGGTACGCTCCTGGAGGATGGAGTTCAAGTCCCGCTTGGCTTCTTGAAGCCACTTGTAGAAGTTCGCACGCTTCTTGGGCGCCAGGACCCAGCGATCCGCAAAGTTCTCCTGTGGGTCGGTTGGATTCGCAATGACGGCGTTTCCGTGCTGGTCCACCGTGATGTGCGATTCCATGCGACCAAGAATGCCGACCACCGCCTCGGCGACCGTACGCTCGCCCTGATAAGACAGGCCAGCCAGCGTGGTCAGGATGACCGAGATCGGCTTGTCTTCAGGGTCGTCTGCAAACATGTGGTCCCGGTGGCGCTTGAACACCTGGACGGCCTGCTGCAGCGGCGTCTTTATGGTGTAGGAAGGGATGTCTTCGACGTTTGCTTCCATGGCGATGGCCACCGCCTCACGCATCTGTTCGAAATTCTCCCTCATGCGTGAGCGGAACCACTCGGTGTAGCCCCGCGGATTGGAATGGGGCCACTCGCCGTGAAGGTTGCGGTAGTTGGGATGGTCGATGTCCGTGATCGCAATGGCGGTCTCCGCCCACGGTGTATCGAGCTGGGCTTCTCGCAGGATGCGCCGCTTCTCGCCGCCGTCCGGGATTGCGGGAAGTGCATCGAGATGGAACTGCGCTCCATCGGCATAGTCGAGCGTCCAGCACCTGCGGCTCTCGCCCGCCTCCGACATGCCATGTGCCTTGGCATAGGCCTTCATCTCGACGCCAAGCAATTCCTTGAGTTGCTGCTGCGTCAAATTGGACTTGCCAGCCGACAGCTCGCACACCAGGTCGATGTCGTAGTCCTCGTGCTCGTTCACCGGCCTGATGGGGGTGCCGAGCCGGAATGAGCCCTGGACGTAGACATCCGGATCGAGGTCCTTCAGGGTGGAGTCGTCACGGCACAGCCAGTCGCCCACGGACTGGTAGCGGCGTTCCGCCTCTTCATACCGGGAGACCGGAACGTCCAGTTCCTTGACCAGGCGCTCCAGGAACTCCATGCCCTCCGGGGTCATCCCATCTCCCGAATCAAACAGCTCATTCAACGTCATTCTTTGCCTTCTTGATTGTCGTCTCAACCACCGCCCGGAGCACTTTATTCATGACGATCCAAATTGCCTACAATTCAATGGCCAATGGGGCTGGCACACGATCTTATTTGTCGAGCACGTGGTCATCGAGCCAGAGGTTGACCGCGAAAAGCCGGTTCGTGGCCATCTTCATCTGAGATATCAGGTGGCGCATCTCGCCAGGCTCGACCTAGTGCATGCCGTAGTGGCCGATGCCCCCGTAGTTGGATCCGCCGCCAATGCAGTGCAGATGCTTGGCCGTTGGTGGCGACGGCACCACAAGGCGTCGTATCCGCCTCGGTTATGCCGAGCTCCAGAGTCAACCGGCGTACTGTCTCGAGAGCCTTCTCATTGTTTATTCCCGCACCCCCGCTGGGTCAGGTTTGCGCGGGAATCAACAGGTAAGTGCGCTATCGCCCCGGGCCTGACAGGATTTATCGTGTACTCCACCTATTGTGTGGATGTCTGAGTGCGAGGCGATTTTCTTGGACGTCGCTTGGGTGGAACCCGGATGCCACCTGGGTACTGGCGCAAGTTGCCCCCTTATAGCTGGCTGAGGGCTAAAGAATAGTCGTCGAGCAGTGCAACTTTCAGCGCTGAAAGTTTTGAAAAACTCCCATCCGATCGCTGCGGTCTCCTCCAATCTGCTCAGTGGCTCCCTGCCGCCTCCGTCTGCTCGCCACTGTCCGCCTGCAGGATCTTCGCCCCAGAAAAAATGCATTCCAGCTTCTCGTTGATGTAGTCAGACATCGTTGGGTGAAGCGGCAGCGGGTTGCCCGTGTGCCGATTGCACTGCGTGAAGTCGATGCCTTCGGCATGCGCACGCCGGCAAGCGAGGATGTACTCGTTCATCAGCCCGGCGAACTCGATGAAGGGATGGTTGCCGATGGAGACGGCATCCCGGTAGAACGCGTCGGCGGTGTCACTCATGCGTTTTAGTGCAGTTTCTCGTTCGGTAGCGTCCATGATCTTTTCTCTCAAAGGTGTCCGAGGTGTAGTGCGGCGGTGCCAGCACTTTGAGGGTTGGGGGGCCGACTGATCTGCACCCCTTGGGCGCGGCCGTGGCCGCGCCCTGAATTTTTGGTTCTTTCGATGAGCCGGCCTGGCCCTGACGGATGAGACTCGTCCCACCTCAATCGAATTTGATCAGATCATGCGGGACCTTGATGTCAAAGTGCTGGTCGATCAGGGAACAGAACTCCAACCACTCGGCTGGACCCGCACGCTCATGCGTGCAATGCAGGCATTGGGAGGCACCGGCCATCTGCTGCTCAACCGAGGTGTGCACATCCATGCCAAATCGCTTGTCGAATCGACCAACGGTCGATCCGTCGAGCGAGAGCACCCACACGGTAGTGCCGAGGGCACTCACTTTGATCTGTTCGCCGACGAGATCCTCGTCGGCGACATCTTCCGTCCACGGCTCTTGACTCATTCCATATCTCCACGATCGACAGCAGACTCGGTGAGGGTCGCTTCACCGCCCGTGCCTTCCAGCTTCTGCAATACCTGGCCGTAGTTCTCATGCAGCGCAGGCCAATCGTCTCCAGGCGAGAGCGCATCAGGACTCACTCGCCCTTGAATGACCGCGAGCCGCACGTTCGGATGGCTGTGGCCAACGGTGGCCAGCCAGCCTGCGCAGGCCATTTCTCCGCCAATCTTCGATTGATGGCATGCAAACATCGCCGCCCCAAAGCTAGGCCCATGTCCGCGCTCGTTCGGGCAGGTGGCGGCAAGGTCGCGGGCCATTTCGAGGCTGAAGCCGGGGATGTCCTGTGCGCTCTGGTCCACGCGCCAGGGGCAGCTTGGGCATGGCTGTTGTAGCACCCGCCAACCCTTCGATTGCGAATCGGCATCGCAGCTTTCTGCGACGAGATCGGCTTCAGAAATTCGCTCACTCATGTTCAGCCTTGCAGTGAGGGCGCTCTACACATACTTCGCCGGATTGCCGGCGTGTTCCCAGGAACTGATGAGCAGCTCAATCCATCCTGGATCGAGCCGGGCAAGTGCCTCCGGCACTGTGTAGCCCATCTCCGCCAGGAGATCTGATCGGCTCGCTGCGAGGGCAACGTAGCACTGTTGGCCTGTCGAAAGCACCCAAAACCCCGAGTCGTCGCGCTTGGCGACCGCCAAGGCGACATCGTTCAATCGGTCAACCTGGCTGTTGTTTGATTTCTTGTACATGGAATGTGCGAAGCAGAAATGAGGCGTTCAGGGTGAGAGCATAGTGTTTGCAAGCTCATCGGACCACTCGAATTGGTCAACAAAGGCGCGGTGCCTGCACCGCGCCCTTGCCGTTTACTCGACGGCCTTGTCGGTAGTGGATGCATCGCCCGGCTCGGCCGCAGGGCGCGAGTCGGCTGCTTCATCCTGTTCCGTGGAGTCCTGCACGGGCTTGATGGCGAAGATGGCAGGCATCCAGCCTGTTCCTTCAACCAGGCGCTCTGCCTCGCTCGCAATTTCGGCCTTCTTGAGCTTGCCCAGTCGCTCCACCTCTGCGGGCGCGAACTCGCTCACAGCATTCTGAATCATGGCCTTGGACAGGTGCTTGAAGTACCCCTCGGCGGTTGGCTTCCACCAGGTTGCCATGTTCAAGCCAGCCGCTTGGGCGATCTGCTCGCCGGGTTGGCTGGGCGTGTGTCGGTGCGTCACCACGTCCACCGCCGTGGCCGTGCAGACCGCCAGCAGCCGGACGAGCTCGTCCTGCGTCATTGCCAGCAGCGCTGCAAAGAGTTCGTCGCTGTCCGACGGGAGCTTGTCGCCCCAGATCTGGCGTACCTCGCGCAGCGCGATAGCTGCGGGCGACTCGGGCAGGTCAGAAGCAAGGGTTTCAAGCCCGTTCTGCTCCGTGATTCGAACGCCCATGGGCAGGTTCCGCTGATACCCTCGATGCAAGGTTGTCTGCACCAGGACATGCACCACGCTCGTCAGTGCAACATGGGGGTGCTGCGCAACTTCGATCTGCAGGGCTGCCGTTCGATGTGCGCTCAGGCGCTGGGCCAGCTTGTCGGTCATTCCTGCAGTCGTCTGCGCCTCGTCGGCACCGCCATCCTGACCGCCCGCGCCGGTATCAGGCGCAGAACCTGCGCGAGCGCTTTCCTGTGCGCGCAAAGCCCTGTGATCTTCCTCCTTCAACAGGCCGCGATGCAAGGCAACCTCGCCGCTGCGATCTACCGTGACGACGCACCCACCGACAGATTTGATGGAGTCGCTGAATTCAAGCAGCGAGTCCTCCAATGCCTGAAGTTCATTGCCGAGTCGGTCACCGTCCTCTTGGAGTTCATCGGCCTTGGCTTCGTCGTCCGCATCCATCGCTGCATCGACAGCCTCGCCAATCTCCTGAATCTGTGCCTCCAGCGCCTCGATGCGCTCGGCTTCCTTCTTCGTTGCGGGGCGCTGCTCACGTGGCGCACGATGAAAGGCGTGCATGTCGGTGAAGGTAGCAGCGGGAGCGACATCCACCCAAGACCAGCCTTCGGCGCGCAGTGCCGCTGCGCTGGCTTCCAGCTTGTCACGGACCAAGGTTTCAAGGACCGCTTTGTCGGACACGTAGATTCCGTCATCGCCCTCCGCGAACAGATCGCGGCGAACCCCGCCCCCGGCCTGCTCGTAGGCTTCCAGGCCAACAAAGCGCACCCATGCGTGCGAAGCCTTCATTTCCTGAGCGGTCAGATGCTCGCGCAGTGCGGAAGGGCTGCGTTGCCACTGGGGCGAGTCGTAGAACGCGGCTTCCTGCGCGGCGTGGTCATCCGTCACAGCCAGGGCCATGAGTTGATCCAGGGTCACAGCGTCTGCACGGTAGTCGGCGATGAGTCGCGGGGAAACGTTGGCGAGCTTGAGGCGACGTTGCACAACCAGAGGTGTCACCCCAAAGTCAGCAGCGATGTCTTCCACCGGGCGGCCTTCGGCCCTCAAGGCCGCAAATGCCTCGTACTGGTCAGCAGGGTGCATCGCCTCGCGCTGGACGTTCTCGGTGAGGCTCACCGTGCGCGCGCTGTCGTCGGCCACCTGCAGGCAGGGCACGTCCCAGTCCTTCGCAATCCGCTTCTTCTTCGCCAGGAGCTTGAGTGCTGCAAGACGGCGGCCCCCGGCTACGACCTCGTAGTGCACCCCGTCAGCGGCCAGGGTGACGGAAAGGTTTTGCAGTAGGCCAATGCGCTCAATGCTCGATGCCATCGCTTCAATGGCCGTGGCGGGCGTGGTGCGGACGTTGAGTCGGGAGGGACGCAGCCGAGACAGTGGGACGAGAAGCATGTTCTTCGATGGAACGGCGATCTGCAGGGCGGTGGTGGCGATGGCTTGTGCTTCGGTGTTGGTGATTGCGTTCATGGTGTTGTCCTATCGTGAAATGAAAAACGGAAGGTGAAAAATTCGTATCGAAAGAGGGCAGGGGAGGGGGCATCCCCTCCCGGTGAGTTCAGATCAAGCCTTGAGCTGGCGCATGCCATCGGCCAGCAGCCACAGGGCACGGTTCAGGCGGATATCCGAGTCGATGCCTTGCACGGGGCGCGTCTGCTGACGGCGTCCGTTGGCGCTGCGCCCGGCAAGTCCGCCCTTGGTCAGGTTCTCCTGCGTGCGGTTGAACACGGTCCAGAGGTCAGGGCGGCTGTCGTCTGAGCGGCGCGGCATCAGAATCTGCGACTCAGTAACGGGAGCGGGCTTCGTGGCATCGTCGTACTTGAGGGCCAGGGCTGCGCGGGCAAACACCTCGGATTCCCCGTTGTCCAGGGTGATGGCCTGCATTGCTTCGCGCGATTCGCGGGCCTGGTCAAATCCACCCAGCACCTGGTAGGCGCCCTCGATCACATGGCCGGCCACATCGCCCTTGTGTGGAACGCGCACGTCTGCCACGGTGTCGCCGCATACCAGGCCGTTGCTACAAACAAACCTGAACATTCCTGCCAGCATTTGGTAGCTGCTGGTGCCATCGTGCGAGTTCAGCAGGATGATTTCGTTGGCCTCCCCCCGGGCCGTGATCTGGCTGGCGTGACGCAGGCGAATCATGTGCTTCGTGTAGTCGCGGCGCTGCTCATTGCGCACGCGGGTCTGGGTCACCATGAACGGCTGAAAGCCTTCCTTGCGCAGTTCGGTCAGAACGGAAACGGTGGGGATGTAGCTGTATCGCTCCGAGCGGCTTTCGTGGGGTGCGTCGGCAAAGATGGAAGGGACCACTGCACGGATTTGGTCATCCGACAATGGGGTGTCACTGCGCAGTACGGGGGAGCGGAAAGCGAAGCGGGATGCGAGCATGTTGTTTCTCCTGAATGGATTGGCTGTTGAAAAATGCACACCGGATTCCTAGATTCGGAGCCCAGCCTCGTGGCTGTTCGGTGCGGTTGGCACGAAGAACCCGGCTGGCCTCGTTGCCACCGTCTTTCCTGAGTTCATCGCCCGAGACGTTCAGGAGCGCGCGGCCGCAAACCGTCAAGGAATCAAGCGCCAGGTAGGTGCGGCCCGCAGGCGAAGCCGAGGACTCGGCCTGGTGCGCCTTGACGGTTTGCGGCCGCGGGCTACAGTCGCGGACAAGGTGATGGAGTTAGGAAAGACGGCTGAACAGGCAACGGCCGGCTTCTTTGTGCCTACCGCACGGCAAGCGAAGCGCGCAGGCCCGGATCAGGGACCGGGCCGGAGGCGTCAGCCGAGCAGCGCGAGGGAACGATGGAAGCCCGAATGGGGCGAGACTCGCGCAGCGAGGCTCGATGCGAAGCACGACAGCGCGGCCGGCCATACACGTAGTGGCCGGAGACGTCCGGTTTCCTGCTGCCTGAACCAGTCCGCTGGCTCTGCAACGGTTTGCGTTCTTGGTTTTGTTCAGGTATTGTTGATGTTCACGTAACGTGGACATTCGAAAAACATGGACAACCAAGGCATCATTGATCGCGCAGTAGAGGCCATCGCGCCTGTCTTGCAGTTCGACGCCGTGCCCAACCATTCCTTCGGAACGACCCACCTCAGGGCGTCCATACCCGAAGCAGGTGAGCATCTTTTCGACGCGCACGTACGAACAGTCGACCGGGTTCAAACGCTCCGAACGCTGAAAGCCCTGGAGGCCACAGAATCAACGGGAGAGAAGTCCACCGGACAGCAACTGCTCGTTGCGCCCTACATCTCTCCAGCCATGGCAGATGAATGTCGGCGGATCCACCTGAATTTCATCGACACCTCAGGCAACGCCTTCATCCGAGTGCCTGGCTGCCACGTGTTCATCACGGGAATTCCCCGCCGGCCTGATGCCCCGATCAAGACAACGACTGGCATGTGGACCCGGCCAAGCGCCCTGCGTGTCATCTTCAACTTGCTGACGCAGCGAGCGCTGATCAACGAAACGCAACGCGACATAGCCGAGGCCGCAGGTGTATCGCTGGGATCCGTTGGGCCAGTCATCAAGGATCTGGAGAACTTAGGCTTCCTCAGCCGCGGAGTCGACAGTCCCAGGCGATTGCTCGCTGCGGACAGCCTGGAGATGGAATGGGCCACACACTACACAGTTTCCCTGCGCGACAAGCTCAATCCAAAGCGGTACAAGCCGCTCAATGATTCCTGGTGGAAAGGCGCGCACCTGGATGCAGAAAAGGCCCAGTGGGGCGGGGAGGTGGCCACGTTTCATCTGACCGACTACCTCAAGCCTGTTGAAGCGACGATCTACAGCAGGATCCCCCGCTCTGACCTCATGGTCCTCTATCGCCTGAAGCCTGATCCCAAAGGGTCGGTCGAAGTGCTCGACGCGTTTTGGCCGCTCAGCAAGAGCACCGAACCTCCAACAGTCCCGCCGCTGCTGGTCTACGCAGACCTGCTGAACAGCCGCGATGATCGAAGCCTTGAAGCGGCCCAAATGGTTCTGCAAAGGATGCGAGATGCTTGAAGTGGGGAGCGAGAGGCCGATCGATCAACTTTTGCTGGAGATCCTCCAGCATGCGCACCAGGCCGCCACTGAGCAAGGCATCGAGTACTTCGTGGGCGGTGCACTCGCGCGTGACATTCTTCTCCACCACGTGTTTGGTGGAGCCATCGAGCGGGCAACACTCGATGTCGACATTGGCGTGTACCTGCGCAACTGGGATGAGTTTCAGAAGCTGCGGGTACGGTTGATCGAGACCGGTCGGTTCTTCGCCACCGAAGGAAGTCCACATCGCCTTCATTTCGCGAAGCACGGCGGTGTGCCGCTGGACCTCATACCGTTCGGCAAGGTCGCCGACGACGGACAGCAGATTGCCTGGCCGCCCAATCGCGATGTGGTGCTCAACGTCGCAGGCTTCGAGGAGGCGCAACAGTTTGCTGTGCTGGTCGATCTTGGCGGCGGTTTGCGTGCGCGAGTCTGCTCGCTCCCCTCGTTGGCCGTCCTCAAACTCCTCGCATGGAAAGACCGGCACACGGCAAGCCGCAAAGATGCCACGGACTTCCTGCTTATCGCGCAGCGCTACGCAGAGGCTGGAAACGAGGACCGACTTTATGGAGCCGACCTTGAAGTGTTGGCCAAGTCCGAGTACGACATGGATTTGGCGGGCGCGATGCTGCTCGGAAAAGATGCAGCCAGGACCTGCAGCACAGCGACAGCGCAGCAGGTCAACGAAATTCTCTCCGACGCGAAGTTTCGGCAGTTGATGATCGACCAGCTGCTGCGCTCCAAGGCAACGGTGGAGCCTCTGTTGGGGGAAGGCCGAATAGTGGCCATCCTGAGCGCATTCGAGCGAGGCTTTATGGCGTGAATACAGGCGGGATCTACAACCGACTGCAGGTCGCGCTCAGACATTGCTGACACGCCCTGAGCGGCGTATCAGATCACCTTGCCCGGATTTAGCAGGCCCGTCGGATCCAGCATCTTCTTCAGCGCCGCCATCAAGGCCATGACCTCCGGAGGTCGGCTGTCTCGCAAGGCGGCACGCTTGTCCAGCCCGATGCCGTGCTCCGCCGAGATCGAGCCGCGCCGCCGATGCACTCCCGCATAGACGATCGCCTCGAGCGCGGACTTCTCCGATGGCTCCATTCCGCCGACCACTACGTGCAGGTTGTTGTCAGCGACATGACCGAACACCACTGGACGCGCGGCCGGCCAGCGGGCGGACACCGCATCGCACAGCTCGTCGACGTAGTCGACCATGTGCGCAATCGGCACGCTGACGTCGAAGGCGTGAAGGGGTTGCAGCAACCGGATCAGGTGCTCAATGTCGTTGCGGATTGCCCAAAACGCCTCTTGGTCGGCGCCAGAGCGCGCCACCGCAGCGTCGCGCAGCAGGCCCTCCTCGACGAGTTGGTCGAGCAGCGTGAGCAGGCGCTCGTCTTCTGCGGCCTCGCCGCCGTCCTCCAGCTCTATCAGCACGTAGGCGGCGGCCCCGGCGGCGACCGGCGAGCGGTGGCGCGCTGGCTCCACACCGTGCTGCTCCGTCATCAGAGCATGGAACGACGGCCACATCAGTTCGAAGGCCGAAAGCGAGCCACCCAGAGCCGATTCCACCCGTGACAGCAGTCGCGGCAACGCGGCCAGGTCCTCGACAGCGAGGAAGGCCGCCTCGTGCCGGGGCAGCGCCGGCCTCAGTCTCAGCACCGCTCGGGTGACGATGCCCAGCGTACCCTCAGAGCCGATGAACAGCTGTTTTAGGTCGTAGCCGGCATTGTTCTTCACCACCTGGTCCATCAGGTCGAGCACGCTGCCGTCGGCGAGCACCACCTCCAGGCCTAGCACCTGTTCGCGCATCATTCCGAAGCGAAGCACCCGCTCGCCGCCGGCGTTGGTCGCGATCAGCCCGCCTATCGTCGCCGAGCCGCGCGCGCCGAGGTCGACCGGGAACAAAAGGTCTTCGCGCGCCGCTGCGTCCTGCATCGTCTGCAGGACCACGCCCGCCTGCACGACCGCGATGCGCGACATCGGGTCAAGCAGCTCGATCGCGCGCATGCGTTCGGTCGACAGATGCCATTCTCCCGCAGCCCCGCTAGGCTGGACGCCGCCAGCGAGGCCGGTCGCGCCGCCCAGCGGCACCAACGTACGCCCGGCCTCGTGAAGCAGCCGCACCATTGTCGCAACCTGCGCCGTGTCAGCGGGCCGCAGGATCGGCGAGGCGCCCAGCGTCGCGCCGAACGGCGACAGAGTGCGGCCCTGCGCGTCGGCGGGAGGCACCACCGAGGCCACACCGCAAGCGGCCACGATGCGCTGGATCAGCGTGTCGTCGGACACTGTCATACTGGTGCCTCCTCGCGCGGCCACGCCGCTATCGCAGCCGCCACCCCGCCGCGCGCGGCAAGTAGGAAGTCGCAGGCGCTCGCTATCTGCGCGTCGAGCATCTCGCGCCCGCGGACGGTCACGCAACCGCTGTCCTCTGCGATCGAGATCAACCGGGTACGCTCCGGGTCCATCACCGCGTCCATCACCACCACTCGCGCCGGGATCCGGATGTCGGCGATCGGCGCGGCCTGCGGGTCAAGCATGCCGACTGGGCTGGCGTTGATCAGCAGGTCGATGTCGTCCAGCGCCGGACTGCCCACGACGGCCCGCGCCGCTAGAGCCGGGAAGCCGCCGAGCAGCGCCTCCAGTAGGCGTTCGGCCTTGCGCCGGTCGGGGTCGACGATGCGCAAGCGGCCGACGCCTCGCCGCGCCAGCTCAAAAGCGATCGCCGCACCCGCGCCGCCCGCGCCCATCAGCTGCGCTGACAGCCCGGCCACCGGCACGCCGCGCCGCTCGATTGCGTCGATGCAGCCCATACCGTCGTGGGCCTCGCCCATCCAGCCGCCGGGTCGCGCCCGGGCGAGCACCGAGGCCGCGCCGCAAAGGCGCGCGGTCGGCCCGACGTGGTCGAGCCAAGGCAGCACGTTCGGCTTGTGCGGCACGGTGATGACAAGACCGTCGAGATTGTCGAGCCGCAGCAGGCGCGGGAACACCTCGTCGAAGTCCTCGGGGCGGATGTCGATCGGGACCAGCACCGCATCCTCGCCGCGCCGCCGCAGTTCGTGCGTCAACGCCTGCGGCGAACGGGCTTGCGCGATCGGGTGGCCGACGATGCCGTAGAGGCGCGTGCGGCCGGAAATGAAGTCGACCTCGCCAGCACGGGCGGGCGGGGACGACACGTTGAAGCGGGGATGGGACAACATGGTCAGGGATCTTTCGGAGTCAACACGGTTGCAGGTATATTGACTTACCTGTAGGTCAGTATTAGAGTGCCACCAACATCCATTAGTCAACCCCGAGATCCCAATGACCTTCCTCGATTTCCGCGTCCAGCCGGGCGACCACGTCCGCTTCTCCAAGACAGTCAGCGAGAGTGACGTCTACTTGTTCGCCGGCATCACCGGCGACTTGTCTGACGTGCACTGCAACGAGGAGTACATGCGCAAAGGCGCCTTCGGCCGTCGCATCGCGCACGGTGTGCTGGGCATGGGGCTGATGTCGACCGCATCCACGCTGATGTACACGCCGCACCTGCCCCACTACGAGGGCTACACTGGAGTCTCCCAGGGCTACGACAAGGTGCGTTTCATCGGTCCGGTGTTCTTCGGCGACACGGTAACAGTCACCTACACGGTGAAGTCGCTGGAGGCGGACCGCCGCCGCGCGCTGGCCGACGTGGTGCTCACCAACCAGCGCGGCGAGACCGTTGCGACGGCGATCCACATAATGCGCTGGGTGCCGGTGGCAACGCAGGATTCGAAGGTGGCAGCATGAAGGCGGGTGACACCCGCCGCCGCGTAGCCCTCGTCACCGGCGGGCGCCGCGGCATTGGTCGCGCCATCGGCTACGCGCTGGCCGACGAGGGTTACGACGTCGTGGTCAACGACCTCGAGCGTGACGCCGCCGCCGACGAGACGCTCGCCGGCTTAGTGGCCCGCGGCGCGCAGGCGCGTTTCGTGGCCGGTGACGTGTCCAAACTCGACGGGCATGCCGCGCTCGTCGACGCCGCCTGGGGCGCTTTCGGCACAATCGACTGCCTGGTCAACAACGCAGGTGTGCAGACAAATTACCGCGGCGACATGCTGGACATCCCGCCGGAAAGCTTTGACCGCCTGCTCGGTGTGAACCTGCGCGGCTCCTTCTTTCTGACACAGCAGGTTGCGCGGCGCATGATCGGCGAGCCGGCTGGCGACGTGACTCGGCCGCGGCGCGCGATCGTCTTCGTCTCCTCGGGCAATGCGGTGGTCGCGACCGCGACACAGGCGGACTACTGTATCTCCAAGTCGGGTGTCGCAATGATGTCGACGCTGTACGCGCTGCGCCTGGCGCCGCACGGAATCGCGGTGAACGAGGTTCGCCCCGGAATCATCCGCACCGACATGACGGCCGACGTATTCGACAAGTACGACGGTTGGGTGCGCGACCGCGGCTTCCCGATGGCGCGCTGGGGCGAACCGGACGACATCGGCCAGGCAGTCGCAGTGATCGCCAGCGGGCGTCTGCCCTACACCACGGGCCATGCCTTCCACGTGGACGGCGGAATCCACATCCGCCGCACCTAAGGCATCACCCGCTGGAACCCGGCGCCTCGGACAACGAGGCGCCAATGAGGCGATCACTCAACGATTGAGAGCAAGCATGTACGGTTACAAAAAGGGCGTGGCGGTCGTCACTGGTGCCGCCAACGGCATAGGTCGCGCGATCGCGTTGCGGTTGGCGGACGAAGGTTGTGCAGTGTCCCTGTGGGACGTCGACGGCGCGGGCCTGGAAGCCGTTGCCGCGCAGTGCCGCAGCGCTGGAGTGGCGGTCGATACGCGAGTGGTCGACGTGGGTGCGCTGCCGGCGGTGCGCGAGGCCGCGGCGGCGACGACCGCGGTGCTCGGTGAGGCTCCGCGGATTCTGGTGAACGCGGCCGGAATCGGCCAGGTGGCCTCTATCCTGGACGGCTCGCCCGAGGAGTTCGATGAGACGATGCGTGTCAACGTGCGCGGCACCTACAACTGCTGTCATGTTTTGCTTCCGGCAATGACCGCGCAGCGCGGAGGCAATGTCGTCAACATCGCCTCCTGGTTTGGCAAGAGCGGGCGGCCGATGTCGCTTGCCTACTGCGCGTCCAAATTCGCGCTGATCGGGATGACGCAATCGATGGCGCTCGACCTCGCGCGCGACGGAATCCGCGTCAATGCCGTCTGTCCGGGCACGATCACCGACACGCGGATGCGCGAGGCGGCCGACCGCCAGGCCGTCGCCAAGGGCCTGCCCCCGGCGACCGAGCGCGTGCACATGATCCCGCTGGCGCGCCTGGGTACCCCCGGAGACGTCGCCAACGTCGTGGCCTTCCTGATCTCGGAGCAGGCCTCCTACATGACCGGTCAGTCGATCAACGTGACCGGTGGACTCTGGATGAACTGAACCGGACGCGTTGCGTGTCCGTGGATTGTCAGCAAGTGAGAACTTCGGGGGTTTTCCCGACTTGCAAGTAAGTATGCAATCTCGTTCAATACAGTCTTGTTCTTGTCCCCTGGAAGGCGTGTTGTGGCCGAGTTGCTGGAATTCCTGATACGTGGAGCGTTGCTTGGTGTGATGTATGGCTTACTGGCTTTCCCGGTGAGCCTGCTGTTTGTGACCACCAGCTCGGTGGATGTCGCTCTGGGTGCTTACGCGGTCCTGGCCGCGGCGGTGATGTATGTCACCGGTGGCGCTGGTGGCATCGTGTTCGGCATCGGCTGTGCGGTGTTCGCATCGGCGATCGTGGGGTTCATTTCGATGCGGCTGAACCGCCCGGGATCTGTTGACCATGTGACTGCGGTGCTCGGGACCTTCGGGCTGTCGACCTTCCTCGAATCGATGGTGCTGACGATCTTCGGCACCAACCCCATGGTCCGCCACCCCTTCGACACTTTCTGGGACGTGGCCGGAATCCGCATCAGCCCGCAAATGGGCATTAACATCACGGTTAGCGCGATCATTCTCACAGCGCTCTTCTACGTGCTGCAGCGTACACCGTTCGGCCGCGCGATGCGGGCGAGCGCGGTCAACCCGACCGGCGCGACACTGAACGGCATCCCTGTGCGGGCCATCTGGTTCAGCACCTACCTGCTCGGTGGGCTGCTGGCCGGCATCACCGGCGTGCTGGTGCTGTTCACCACCGGCACCGACTACAGCGCGGCGTTCACACTGACGATCTGGGGCTTCGGCGCGGCCATCATGTTCGGCCTTGGCAGCCCGTTGCGCGGCTTCGCCGGGGGCCTGGTGATCGGCGTCGTGCAGGCGCTCAGCGCTGGTTACCTGCCCGGCGCGTGGGCGAGCGCCGCTCCGCTCATCTTCATCTTCGTGATCTTGTCGCTTGGGCGCATGAACCGGATCGCGGCCACCGGAGGGCGTGTCTGATGGCTTCCGTGTTCCAGCTCCCCGTGGTCCGGCGCCACGTTCCCGCGCTGATCGTCTTGGCTGTCGTCGCCCTCGCGGCGCCTATGGTGATGGCCAGCCCGCTGCTGCTCGACAACGCGGTGATCGTCGCAATCTTCTCGCTGCTCGCGCTGTCGGCCGGCATGGCCTACGGCCAGGCCGGCATTCTGTCGATCGCGCCGGCGGCATTCGCATCGGTCGGTGCCTTTGCGACCGGTATCGTGACGACCCGCTACGGCCTGCCGCCGCTGGTGGGCCTCGCGGTCGCGCTGCTGCTGCCGATGCTGTTCGCCTATCCGATGGCACGGGCGATCACCCGGCTGTCGCCGATGCCGCTGTCGATCGCCACGCTGCTGCTGAGCATGCTGCTGGAGCTCGCGATCCGCGAGGGCGGTACCTTCACCGGCGGCTACAGCGGCCTGTCCGGGCTGCCTGGGCTGTCGTTCGCGCCCGGTGCGGAAGGCATGTACCTGCTGGCCTGGGGCATTGTCGTCGCAGTGGTCGTGCTGTACGCCAACCTCACCGACTCGGCGATCGGCCGCGCTGTGAAGACCGCCCGCCACGACCCGCTGCGTGCCACCGCCGACGGCGTCGACGTGCCGGCGCTGCTCGCCGCCTACTTCGCGCTGTCGGCTGCAGTGGCCGGCCTCGCCGGCTGGATGTACGCGCACTACATGAGCTACATCGGGCCCGACTCGCTGACCCTGCACGTGTCGATCAACGTGCTGCTGATGGCCGTCGTCGGTGGCGCATCGACCATCGTTGGACCGATCCTCGGTGCTGCCTTCCTGACCTCGATCACCCAGTTTCTGCCGGCCCGCGGCACGCAGGGCATGTTCTTCGGTGGCGCACTTATTCTGGTGCTGCTGGTCGCACCCAACGGAGCGCTGGGCACCGACTGGAAGAAGCTGTTCTCGCGCAGCCGCCGCCGGGGCGCGGCGAGCGGCGTGCCCGTCGCGGCCAAGCAGAAGGGAGGCTGAGATGACCATCAACGTGAAAGGCGTGACCGTCCGCTTCGGCGGCGTGGTAGCGCTCAAAGATGTCTCGATTCAGCTCGAACGCGGTCGCGTCCAGGGCGTCATCGGCCCCAACGGTTCCGGCAAAAGTACGCTGTTTAACGCAATCACCGGCATGGTCAAGCCCAGTGCCGGCAGTGTGAGCGTGGATGGCGTTGCGCTGGACACGTTGCCCCCGCACCGCCGCATCAACCTCGGCCTGGCACGTACCTTCCAGACCCCCCGTTTCGATCCGCACATCACGGTGCACGAGGCGGTGATGTGCGGCTTCTACCCGGTGCACCGCGCCGGCATGCTGGGAGCAATGTTCCGGCTGCCGCAGGCGGCGAAGGAGGAGAACGGCTTCCGCCGCCGCTGCGACGAGATTCTGCGTGAGATGAAGTTGGATGACTACCGCGACCTGCGTATGAGTGAGCTGCCGATGGGCCGCGTCCGCCTGGTGGAGGTGGCTCGCGCCCTGGCCAACGATCCGAAGTACCTGCTGCTGGATGAGCCCGCCGCGGGCCTCGCGCAGGACGAGCAGTCCATGTTGACCAGCGAAGTGCGGCGCCTCGCGAAGCAGGGCGTCGGCGTGCTGCTGGTGGAACACAACTTCAGGATGGTGCGCGAGCTCGTCGAGCAGGTGCTGGTGCTGAAGGAGGGGGTGCGGCTGATAGAAGGCACGCCCGAAAGCGTGTCGCGCGATCCCGCGTTCGTCGAAGCCTATCTGGGGAGTGCCGGCAAATGAGCGCCGTTATGAATGCCGCAGCCGCGGCCGGGGCGTTGTCGACGTCCGACCGCCAAGTCTCCGTGTCGTGCCGCTCGATCAGTGCGCGCTACAGCCGCATCTCAGTCGTCGAGAGCGTGCACCTTGACGTCCGCGGCGGCGAGATGCTTGCGGTGTTGGGCGCTAACGGTGCCGGCAAGAGCAGCCTGTTCGGTGCCATTGCCGGAATTGTGTCAGGTAGCGGGAACGTCAAAGTCGACGGCGTCGAGCTGGGCGGCATGGCCGCCTACAAGCGGGCCTCGCACGGCCTGGCCTTCGTGCCGGAGCGTCGCGGTAACGTCTTCGCAACGATGTCGGTACGCGAGAACGTCGACATCGGCCTGCGCCTTCTGCCGGTCGCCGAACGCGAAGCGCAGCGACGCATGATCATGGAACTGTTCCCGATCCTGCAGAAGCGCGAAGACGCAGCCGCTGGCGTGCTGTCCGGCGGCGAACAGCAGATGCTCGCCATCGCGATGGCGTTGGGCCGCAAGCCGAAGCTGCTGCTACTCGACGAGCCGACGCAAGGCCTGGCGCCGATGGTTTATGACCTGCTCCAGCACGCGTTTGACGTCCTCAAGGGCCTCGGCCTGGCGTTGCTGCTGGCTGAGCAGAACCTGCCGTTCGCCGCTCGTGTGGCCGACCGCTACCTGGTGCTGTCGCACGGGCAGGTGGTGCGCCAGGGCGGCCGAGCGGACCTCGAACACCCCGACGAGCTGGCCGACGCCTTGCTCGGCTGACCCATGAGCGGAGAACGCCGGCGGGGTGCGACGGCGTGATTTCCGGCAATTCACACACAAGGAGCAGGAGACATGAGTAACGCGAAGTTAACGATGCTGGCCACGGCGCTGGTAGTGGGCCTGGCGTCCGGCGGAGCCCTGGCGCAGGCCAAGCTCAAAGTCGGCGCCATCTACAGCCTGAGCGGCCCGGCCGCGCCGATCGGCACAGCCGAGCGAGACATCGCCGAGATTCTGACCGCCAAACTGAATAAGGAAGGCGGCATCAAGGGCCAGCAGGTGGAGCTCGTCATCTGCGACGACATGACCAACCCGACCGAAGCCGCCCGCTGTGCCACGAAGCTGATCCGGCAGGACGGTGTGATGGCCATCGTCGGCTCGACTACCGGCACCGGCACATTGGCGCTGGCACCGATCGCAATGAATGCCAAGGTGCCCGTGGTTGCGCCGGTAGGCACGATCCCTGTCACCTCCAAGGACAACGCGTTTTGGCCCTGGGTGTTCCGCAGTGCGCCCACAGACACCATCATCATCGGCGCGATCATGGAACGCGGCGTGTTCAAGCCCAAGCGCCAGCGCATCGCAATCCTGTACCAGGAAGACGCCTACGGCGAGGCAGGCATGAAGCAGGCCACGGCACTGTCGAAGGATCGCGGCATCCAGATGGTCGCGTCGGTGGCCGCGCCGCTGAACGCCATCGACCTGACGGCTGCCGCCACCAACATCCGCAACGCCAACCCCGACGTGGTGCTGCTGCAGACTTCGGCGCCGGCGCTGGGTGCAACCTTCGTGCGCGCCGCACGCCAAGTCGGTGTGAAGGCGCCGATCATCGGCTCCGGCAGCTTGAATCAGAAGCCGTTCATTGATGCCACTGGCCCTGCTGGCGAAGGCATCCTGGTCGTCTCGATGGGCAACTGGGACGATCCGTCGGAGAAGCAGAAGGAGCTCGGCAAGCTGCTCACCGATGCCGGCAAGACGCCCAAGGGCTATGCCGAATTGATTGGTTCGACCGGTGTGCTCGCCGTCTTCGAGGCGATGCGCCGTGCCGACTTGCCTGTCACTGGGCAGAAGGTGCGGGACAAGCTCGAAACGATCTGCGACTTCGACAAGACCTACATCGACGGGAAGCTGTGCTACTCCAAGGATCAGCACGAAGGGGTCTTCGAAGACACGCTGATCACGGTCGAGGTCAAAGGCGGCAAGTTCCGCACCGTCCGGGGCGAATGAGTGTCGATCCGCGCCCGTGCTGATGCTGTTGCCTGGACTGGCACGCCCGAGGTGGCGCCGGCAGACCAGACCCTTGACCGCGTTCTCGCGCGACGCGCCCGGCTCACGCCGGATGCGCCGTTCCTGCAGTTCGAGCATGGCCACCGCTGGTCCTATGCCGAGGTCTGGGAGGCCGCGCTCGACCTCGCCTTCGCCCTGCAGGCCGCCGGCGTGGGGCCGGGCGACCGGGTGGTGACGCTCGGCGGCAACTCGGCCGAGGCGGTTCTGCTCTGGTTTGCGATTGAGCTGCTCGGCGCGGTCGACTGCCCGGTGAACCCGGCCTTCACCGGCGAACCCCTGCGGCACGCCGTGAACCTGGTGCAGGCGAGCCGGGTGGTAGTTTCGCCAGCCCAGCTCTCCGCGCTAGACGGGCTGGAAGGTGAATGTGCGTACTGGACGGAAGCCCTGGCCTGGCCTGCCGAGGATCACCTGCCTCCCCAGGTTCGGGGGATCCCCCTGTTCCCGCTGCAGCCGCGCGGCGCGGCGCGGCCGGCGGGCTGGGCACCGGCCGGCGCCCAGCCCCGCGACCTCTGCTCGATCCTCTTTACCTCCGGCACCACCGGTCCGGCCAAGGGCGCGATGGTGACCCACGCGATGGCCTGCACGACCGCGCTGCAGGCGGCGGAGGGTCTACGGATCAGTGCGGACGACACTGTTTACTTCGCCCATCCGCTGTTCCACATGTCACCCCGGTTCTGCGCGGTGTACGCAGCGCTACTGACTGGCGCGCAAGTCATTTTTGATAAAAAATTTTCGGCTGACCGCTGGATTGATCGTATCCGCGAGACCGGTGCGACGGTCACCATCGGCCACGGCCCGCTGCTGGAGATGATCCACGCCGAACCGCCTCGTTCGGACGACGCGGACACCCGCTTGAGCCGCATTGGCAGCTCGCCGTTCCCGAGACATATCGCCGCCGAGTTTGAGCGCCGCTTCGGAGTGAAGGGCCTCGAGACCTGGGGGATGACTGAGATCAACATACCCTGCTGGCATCCCTGGGACGAACCGCTGCGCCCTGGCGCGGCTGGCCGCATCCGCGAGGCGGACTACGAGTTCGCTGTGGTTGACCCAGTCACCGACGACCTGCTGCCGGCCGGCCAAGTGGGCGAGTTCGTAGTCCGTCCGAAGCGACCTTGGATCGTGAGTCCTGGCTACTGGGGCGACCCGGCGGCCACATGCCGCGCCTGGCGCAACCTGTGGTTCCACACCGGCGACAGCGGTTACCTGACCGAGGACGGCTGGGTCTACTTTGTCGACCGCTTGGGCGATCGCATCCGGCGCCGGGCCGAGAACATCTCCTCATTCGACATCGAGGCGGCGGCCCGCGCTCATCCGGCCGTGGCCGATGGCGCGGCGGTCGGTGTCCCGTCAGGCTACGCGTCTGACGACGACATCAAGCTGTGCGTGGCACCGCACACCGGCCAGGCGGTCGACCCTGCGGAACTGCTCGCGTTCCTGGCGCTGCGGCTGCCGCACCACATGGTGCCGCGCTACATCGAGGTCATGCAGGCGCTGCCGCGCACGCCGACACAGAAGGTGCGTAAAGCCCAACTAAGGGCCGACGGCGTAGGGCCGGCGACTTGGGACCGGAAGTCTGCGGGACTCTCCCTGCGTGCCCTGGCAGGACGCGCGGAGGACATCGGCTCGGCCGGTTGAGGCTGTCAGCGCTTGGCGGCGGCCTTGGCCTTAGGGGCGGCCGTCGGGGCCGCGGCTTGCCCCCAGGCACCGTAGATGGCATCGAGCGTCGATTCCCAGAGCTCGACCAGCCGCGTAAACCTGCCGACGTCGCGCGTTATCAGACCTTGGTAGTGCAGCACGGTCGTGATTAGCACCGTCACTCCGTCCTGTGGCGTGTCGGGACGCAGTTCGCCCGACTGCACCGCGGCTTTGACTGCCAGCCGCGACAGCAGCTCGAACTCGCTGGTCACCGCCTGTAGGCGGTTCCGCATCGTGTCGCTCAGCGCGTCGCTGTCGGAGCGCAGTCGCGTCATCAGGCTCCAGGGCTCGCCCTCGTCGGAAGTCGGGTTGTAGCGCTTGTAACGACTGCGGGCCATCTCGATGATGGTCCGCGACTTGGCCCGCAACGTAGTCGACGGGTCGGTCAACACGTCGCGGTAGCTATCCATCGTCCGCGTGGCGTACTCGTCCAGCACCGCCTCGACCAGTCCTTCCTTGCTGCCAAAGTGATAGTGCAAGTTGGCCCGCGTGGTGTTCAGCGCCTCCGCGATCTGGCGGAAGTTGAGGCCGCGGTAGCCGTGCTTGACGAGCAGTTCTTCTGCGATCTGCTTGATCTGCTCCCTCATGGAGCTTTCTGCTGCGTGGTGGTCCATTGTCGACGAGCTCGCCAATCTTGTTTAATGGTGCAATGTTAGTACACCACGCCGACCTGTCGCAGGTCAGCGGGTGACCCCGGCCGCTTCGAGGTGGCGGCGGATACGGTCGATCTCTGCAGCCGGTAGTTTCTGCAGCGGAGGGCGGACCGCGGCGCAGGGCAAGCGACCGAGCAGAACCTGCGCTTCCTTCATCCGGTTGTGCATGTCCACCGCCGGCGGGCCGTAGAAGGCCTGAGTCGTGTGGTAGATGCGTGCGGCCGTCGCCTTGGCCGTGGCGAGGTCGTCGTCGCGGACCGCCTCAAACAGCGCGACCTGCAGGTCGGCAATGGTGCTGCCGGCCCCCGACAGAAGACCCTTGCAACCCGTCACCAGCGACTGCAGCAGCCAGGCGCTGTGGGTGCTGAGCACCGCGAAGCGGTCGGTTTGCAGCTCGCGCACCGTCAGCTCGCTGCGTGCCGGGTCGCCGCAGCCGTCCTTCATCGCGCGGATGGTCGGGATCTCGGCGATCAGCCGCGCCAGCAGGTCGTGGCTGTGGGCCAGCGGCAGGCTGACCGGGAACTGGAAGATGATCAGCGGCAGGTCTGTCGCGTCGGCGATGCGGCGGTAGTGGTCCACCACCATGTCGGGCCGCTGTCCGAGGACCAACAGATTCGACGGGAAGACAAGCAGCGCCGAGGCACCGCGCCGATCGGCCATGCGGGCCAGGCGCACCGCCTCGGTCGCGCTGTCGGCGTAGATGCCGTTGACCAGCGGGAGCCGGTCGCCGACCTCCTCGACCGACAGTTCGAGCACGCGTTCCTGCTCGTCGAAGTTGCAGGACGACACCTCGGAGGCGTGGCCGTTGACGGTGATCGCCGCCACGCCGCGCACTGCGGCGATGTCGCGAAGGTGTTTGCGGTAGTTGGCCTCGTCGATGCGCAGCTCGGTGTCAAAGGGCAGCAGGCTGGCGGGGATGACGCCGGTGCAGTCGTAGGGGATGCGTGACATGGTTCGTCTCCTGGGAGTGGTTGTTCAAACGCCCTGCAGCGTGGTGATGGTGGCAATAGCGGCCCCAGCGCGCGCCTCGCGGGCGAGGCGGTATTCCGGCGACTCGTAGAAGCGGCGGGCGGTGTCAATCGAATCGAACTCCACCACCACGTGGCGCGCCGTCTCGGGCGTGCCTTCCAGCGTGACTGGTTCCGCGCCGCGGACCAGGTATCGGCCGCCGAATTTCTCGATCGCCGCCTTGGCCAGCGGCTTGTATGCCTCGTACTTGACGGGGTCGGTGACGGTGACACGGGCGATGACGATCGCGGCCATGGATTCATTCCTTCGTTCTGGATGTGGATAGGGCGGGCCCAAAACCCGTCAGCGGTAGAGGCTGTCCGAGCGTAGGAATTTTGACAGAATACTTATTGACGTGCAAGTCAGTATTTGGCAAACTTAAGACTCTACGACAGGACCGAACAGGTCCCCCGCATAGGACCGCATGAGCCCAAGCATGAGCACGACATTCCTTAGCGTCGACATCCGCGACCGGGTCGCGACGCTGACCTTGACCAACCCGCCGCTGAACGCCGTCACGCTGGGCATGACCCGCGAACTGGGCGCCGTGCTCGACCGCCTGGCCGTTGATCCCGAGGTTGGCGCCATCGTGCTGACCGGTGCCGGTGGCCGCGCCTTTTGCTGCGGCTCTGACATCAAGGAGTTCCCTGGCCTGGTCGCCGAGGGCGGCATCGTCTCGCGCAAGCTGGCGACCGAGAACGCCGTTTACGGCCAGGTCGCGCACTTCCCTAAGCCGACTGTGGCTGCGATCGAACGGTTGGCGCTCGGAGGCGGGCTCGAGCTGGCCAGCGGCTGCGACCTTATCGTCGCGTCGGCCGACGCAAAGCTCGGACTGCCGGAGGTGAAGCTTGGCGGCTTCCCTGGCAGCGGCGGGACAGTGCGCGTCACGCGCCGTATCGGTGTGGGGCGGGCCGCCGAATTGATGTTGCTCGGCGACCCGATCGGTGCTGAGCAGGCGCTGGCCTGGGGGTTGATCAACCGCATCGCGGCTCCGGGCCACGTGCTGGACGAGGCGCAGGCGCTGGCGGGCCGGATGGCCCGCGGCCCGGCGCAAGCCATGTTTGCCTGCAAGCGCGCCCTGCGCGACGCGGGGGACTTACCAGAAGAAGCCGCCATCGAGAACTCACTGCGGCTGAGCGAGGCCCTATCGCGCACTAGCAGCTTCACCGAAGGCGTGACCGCCTTCATCGAAAAACGGCCGCCGGCCTTCGGCGACCGCCTGGACACCTCGGTCTTTGACCGGGTCTGAATTACGAACGGAGACAACCTAAATGATCGACTTTTCCATCCCGACCGAGACCCAGATGATCCTCGACTCGCTGCGCCGCTTCATCCAGACGGAGTTGAAGCCGCATGAGGAAGAGGTGGAGGCCACCGAGGTGGTGAGGCCCGAACTCGCTCGGGAACTGCGCGACAAGGCTAAAGCGATCGGCTTGTTCGCACTCGGCATGCCGGAGGATGTTGGCGGCGGCGGCCTGAGCGCCGTTGACATGTGCCTGTGCGAGGAGGAATTCGGCTTCACCAAGGACGCTTTGGTACGTCGCGCCTTCGGCGCGATTCCAATGTCGCTGCTGAATTGCCAGGGCGAGCAGCGCGAGAAGTACCTACTGCCGGCGGTGGCCGGCGACATCAACGTCGCCCTCGGCATGACCGAGCCGAACGCCGGATCCGACGCCGCCGGCATCAAGACCCGCGCCCGCGCATCTGGCGGCGACTGGGTGCTGGACGGCTCCAAGCACTTCATCAGCGATGCCGACGTCGCGGACGCCTTCATCATCACCGCGGTCACCGACCCGACCAAAGGCGCCAAGGGCATCAGCGCCTTCCTGGTCGACAAGGACACGCCAGGCTTCAAGCTTGGCCGCCTGCAGTACATGATGGGCCTGCGCGCTACCAACCATTTTGAGCTGATCCTCGACAACGTGCGGCTGCCGGCCAGCCAGATGCTCGGGCCTGAGGGCTCAGGCCTGTTTCAGGCGCTGTCGACGCTCAATCGCGTTCGGCTTGGCATGGTCGGCGGCCGCTCGGTCGGCATGGCGCGCAAGCTGATGCAGATGTGCATCGACTACGCGAGCGAGCGAAGCCAGTTCGGCCAGAAGATAGGTGAATTTCAGATGGTGCAGGCGATGCTGGCCGACATGGCCACCGAGATCTACGCGGCCCGGCTGATGGTGCTCAACGCGGCCTGGGAGGTCGATCAGGGGCTGGACCCGCGCGAGAAGGTCTCGATGGTGAAATACTACGCCTCGGAGACGCTCGGCCGCGTGGCCGACAAGGCGGTGCAGATCTTCGGCGGCATGGGCTATTGCCGCGAGATGCCGATCGAGCAGATGTACCGAGACGCCCGCGTCTACCGCATCTTCGATGGCGCCTCCGACATCCACCGCAGTGTGATCGCGCGGGCGATGCTGAAGAACGGGCGGCAGGTCCTGTGAGCGCCGCTGACACAGGGCCGGGTCTGCTCACCGGCATGCGGGTGCTGAGCTTTACCCATTTCGTGCAGGGACCGGCGGCCGGTCAGTACCTCGCCGACATGGGCGCAGACGTGATCAAGGTCGAACCGCTACAGGGCGCGTTCGAGCGCGCCTACGGGGCGGACGACGTGTTCGTCGAAGGCCTCAGCGCCACCTTCTTCTCGGTGAACCGCAACGTGCGCTCGATCTCGCTGGACCTGAAGTCGCCACAGGCGAAGGAGATCGTCCATGCGCTGCTGCGCGACGCCGACGTGCTGCTCGAGAACTACCGCGGTGGCGTGCTCGACCGCCTTGGCTTCGGTTACGAGGCGGTGAAGGCGGTGCAGCCCGGCATCATCTACGCGTCGGCGTCGGGTTGGGGATCCTCCGGCCCGATGGGCGATGCGCCCGGCCAGGACCTGCTGGTGCAGGCCCGTTGCGGGTTGATCTCGGTGACCGGCAATCTGGCCTCGCAGCCCACCGTGCCCGGCGTGCCTATCGTGGACCAACACGGCGCGGCGCTGATGGCGATGGCCATCGCCGCGGCCTACGTGAAGAAGCTGAATACGGGGCAGGGCACCCGCATCGAGTCCAACCTGCTCAACGCGGGCCTTGATCTGCAGTGCGAGTCGATGGCTGCCTATTACTCAGGCCGCCGCACGTCCGAGCGCATGCACCGCGATCCGCGGCTCGCCTCATGGTTCCTGCCGGCACCCTATGGCATCTTCGCGCTGGCCGACGGCCATGCGGTGATCAGCCTAGGCGGTGACATCGAGCGTTTCGCAGCGGCTATCGGAGTGCCGGCGCTGCAGCCGCTCGCGGCCGACCGCATGGCGAACCGCGACGAATTCATGCGGGTGCTGGGCGAGGAACTGGCCGGCTGGACCTATGCGCGCCTGGACCAGGCGCTGGCGCCGCACGCCCTGTGGTATGCCCGCGTGCAAGACTACGATGCGATCCGCAGCGACCCGCAGGTGCTGCACAACCGCTGCTTCCAGGAGTTCCGAGTGGGTGATGCGAGCGCGACCGTGCTGGCCCACCCGGTCCGCTACGACGGTGAGCCGCCGCCGCTACGGCACATGCCGCGAACCCTAGGCGCGGACACCCGCGCTGTGCTGCGCGACGCGGGCTACGCCGACACGGCGATCGACGATCTGGCCGCCTCTGGTGCGGTGAACCTAGGCGCCTGACGGAGACACTGGTGAACGCTCGGACCCCTGATCACGACCTGCTCCAGGTCGCACTTGACGACAAGTACCTGCAACGCGAAGGCACCGTCTTCCTGTCGGGCACGCAGGCCCTGGTGCGGCTGCCGCTGCAGCAGCGCCGGCGCGACGAACTGGCCGGCGTGAATACCGCCGGCTACGTTTCGGGCTACCGCGGCTCGCCGCTCGGTCGCTTTGACATTGAGCTGTGGAACAACGCTGAACTGCTGAAGACGCACCACGTCCGTTTCCAGCCCGGCATCAACGAGGACTTGGCTGCTACCGCGTTGTGGGGCTCGCAGTACGTGGGCACCGCCCCGGGCGCGCGTTACGACGGCGTGTTTGGCATCTGGTACGGCAAGGGTCCCGGCGTGGATCGCAGCGGCGACGCCTTCAAACACGCCAATCTGGCTGGCGCCAATCGTTGGGGCGGCGTGCTGGCGGTGGCTGGCGACGACCACGCGTCGAAGTCGTCGACCACGGCCCACCAATCGGACCAGGCGCTGATCGCCGCCGGCATCCCAGTTCTCTACCCATCGGATGTGCAGGACATCCTCGACTTCGGCCTGCACGGCATCGCGATGAGTCGCTATTCGGGCTGCTGGGTCGGCTTGAAGTCGGTGACCGACGTGGTCGAGAGTTCCGGCTCGGTCGAGGTGGGGGACGCCCTGCCGGCGATCCGCCTGCCCGAGCCGCCGGCCGAGGACTTGAACATTCGCGGCAACGACATCGTGCCGCTTGTACAGGAAGCGCGCCTGTACCGGCACAAGTTGCACGCGGTGCACGCCTATGCTCGCACGAACCGAATCGATCGCGTGGTGGTCGAGGCGGGCGCGGGCGCCCGCGTTGGCATCGTTGCGGCCGGCAAGGCCTACGCCGACCTGCGCCAAGCAATGCGGCTGCTCGGCCTGGACGAGGACGGCCGGGCGGAAGCCGCCGGTCTGCGGGTGCTGAAAATCGGCCTGGTTTGGCCGCTGGATCCGGAGGCCGTCGAGGCTTTCGCCGACGGACTAGAGACAGTCCTCGTCGTCGAGGAGAAACGCGCACTGATCGAGTCGCAGCTGAAGTCCATCCTCTACGACGCTCCGATGGCCCGCAAGCCGCGGGTCGTCGGCAAGTACGATGGGGCCAACGAATGGTCTCCGCGTCGCGGTGAGGAGGTGCTGGCCTCAATCGGCGAGCTGTCACCGCCGGTAATTGCGGAACAACTCGCGGCCCTGCTGGGTCTGCCCTACGAGCGGCCGGGCAACCCGTCCAGTACCACCGCGCCGTCGGTATTGCGCAAGGCCACCTTCTGCTCTGGCTGCCCGCACAGCACGTCGACGCGCCTGCCCGAGGGCAGCCGCGCGATCGCCGGCATTGGTTGCCACGGCATGGTGGCGCTGACCGGCCTTGATCCCTACGGTACCATAGGTCACATGGGCGCAGAGGGCATCCTGTGGATGGGTCAGGCACCGTTCACCGACGAGAAGCACATCTTCGCCAACATGGGCGACGGCACCTACTTCCACTCCGGCTTCCTCGCGATCCGGCAGGCGGTTGCGTCGAAGACGACGATCACGTACAAGATCCTCGTCAACGGCTTTGTCTCTATGACCGGCGGCCAGCCCATCGAAGGCGAGCTCACCGTGCCGCAGATGGTGCGCGAGTTGCAGGCCGAAGGTGTCGGCCGCATCGTCGTCGTCGCCGACGACCCGGACAAGTACGACGACTCGGCGATGGCGTTGCCGGCCGACGTGAGCGTGCGTCATCGCCGCGAGCTCGATGCGGTGCAGCGCGAGCTGCGCGAGGTGAGCGGCGTGTCGGTGCTGTTCTACGATCAGGTCTGCGCCACCGAGCGGCGCCGTCTGCGCAAGCGCGGCAAGGTCGCCAACGCGACCAAACAGGCCTTCATCAACGCCGCGGTGTGCGAAGGTTGCGGAGACTGTGGCGAAGCTTCCAATTGCCTGTCGGTCGAGCCGCTGGAGACGGAGTTCGGCCGCAAGCGACGTATCAACCAGTCCTCCTGCAACAAGGATCTGTCCTGTGTCGAGGGCTTCTGCCCCAGCTTCGTCACTGTGCACGGCGGCCGGCCGCGACGCTCGCAGGGCGGTGTCGACGGGGCGCGACTCGCCGAACCTCCGGCACCGGTGCTGCCATCGGTGGAAACCGGCTACAACGTGCTGATTACCGGTATCGGTGGCACCGGCGTGGTCACACTGGGGGCGATCGTCGCGATGGCCGCCCACCTCGACGGTCATGCGGCGAGTGCACTCGACGTTACCGGCCTGGCCCAGAAGTACGGCGCGGTGATGTCGCATGTCCGGGTTGCCGCCTCGCGAGCGTCTCTGAAGTCGGCCCGCATCGCGGCCGGCGAGGCCGACGTAGTGGTTGGCTGCGACCTCGTCGTCAGCGCCGGCCCAGAGGCGGTCGCGACGATGGCTCCGGGACGCACGCGGGTGGCGGTGAATGCTGAGGTCTCACCGACCATTGCATTCGCGAAGAACCCGGACTGGTCGGCCGACGCTGACGGCCTGATGGCCCGGGTGCGCGCCGCCGTCGGCGACCCGAAGGGCGAGGCCGGCGAAGCGGTTCGGCCCGTCAACGCGACGGCGCTCGCGACCGCGCTGGTCGGCGAGCCGATCGCCGCCGGCATGTTCATGCTGGGCTACGCCTGGCAGCGCGGCTGGCTGCCGGTGAGCGGGGCCGCGATGGACCGTGCGATCGAACTCAATGGCGTCGCCGTCGAGTCGAACCGGCGCGCCTTTCTCTGGGGCCGGCAGGCGGCGCACGACCCGGCAGCGGTCGACGCGGCGGCCCGGCCGTCTAACGTCGTGACGCTGGTTCCATCCTCGACACGCAAGACGCCGGCGCTGATCGCCCACCGCGCCCGCGCGCTGGAGGACTGGCAGGATAAGGCCTACGCCGCGCGCTACACCGCGCTGGTCGACCGGGTGTCCTCCGCGGAAGCGCGGCTCGGCGCTGGCGACCGTCTTACCCGGGCCGTCGCCCGCGGCTACCACAAGCTGTTGGCGTACAAGGACGAGTTCGAGGTAGCGCGTCTCTACGCGGATCCGCAGTTCGAGCGCGACCTGCAGGCCCAGTTCGAAGGCGACTACAAGCTGCGTTTTCACCTTGGCGCGTGGCCGTTCGCGCGGCGGGGTGCCGATGGCAAGGTCCGCAAGGGCGAGGTGGGTGGCTGGGTGCTGCCGGCGTTCAAGGTGCTGGCCAAGCTGCGTTTCCTGCGCGGCAGCCTGTTGGACCCGTTCCGCGGCAACGAGGAGCGGCGCCACGCGTTGCGCGACATCGCGGACTACGAACGCGACGTCGAGCGGCTACTTGCGGAACTGGATGCCGGACGGCTCGACACTGCCGTCTCGATCGCCGAGCTGCCGGACCGCATCCGCGGCTACGGCCACGTGCGCGGGCGCAGCGCCGAGGGTGTCGCGCGCCAGCGCGCTGAGTTGTGGGCGCGCTGGGACGATCCCAAAGGGACCCCGGCCGTGGCCGCCACCAAGGGGTGAGCCGTGCCGGCGCGATTCGGGCGCCGGCATGGTTCAGGCCGGCGCGCCGGCATCACCACACGTCCCAGCAGCACCGGTTCGCACCTGCTGATTCACAGCGCCGGTGTGAAGATGTTGGCAGAAGGTGAATGGAAGACCAAGAGGCACGGCGCTGACTGCTGGCGCCGGAGGCGCAGAGTCCAGCTGGGCGTCGATACGCAGGCGCTGCAGATCCGGGCCATCGAGATCAAAAACAACGCCATCGGTGATGCGTCCAGACTCCCAAAACTGCCGACACAGACTCCGGTTGGGAAGCCCCAGCACTCGGTCAGCTCCGCAGGGATCTAGGGCACAAAAGCCTGTCACGAAGGCATGCCGGGTCGAAAGGCCACGGCCATTGTTCCCACCCTCAGGAATGCAAACACCTGGATGGAGGCCAGCGCGAGCGCCCAGGACTGCAACGAGATCTTGGGAGACAGCCGAAAGCCTTGGCGGGTCATGGCATGCGACTTTGACCGGTAGGGCACAGAACTGGAAATGCGCTGTACAGGTTGACCAGCATGGTCACGCCTTGAACGGTGCGCCTGGGATAACTCCGCCTGGGCGGCGCTCGGCCTCAGGATGGATTGCTTAACCGCTGCCCACGCATGCCCTCCATTCGAGTGCAAAAGCGGTGTCCACAATTCTAGATTTTCAGAAGTTGGGGATGACTTGCAAGCATCTAGGTGCCCGTTTCTATTGCGCAGCGTCACTGGCACGATCCATGCATATTTAGAGGGCAGTTCCTCTAAATATTCTAGATATGGAGACAATCATCTTGAAAAAATCGATCGGCCGACTGGCCACATGTCTTGCCCTTGCAGGCTTTCAGTTGGCTGCCACGGCCGCTGATACCGGAACCGACCTTGTCATTGCACATATCTACAGTCGGACTGGCATCATGGAGTCTTATGGCAAGCAAACGCAGGATGGTCTGCGCCTGGGGTTCGAATACGCGACCGGCGGCACCATGAAACTGGGCGGTCGCAACATAAAAATTCTAGAAAAGGACGATCAAGGGAAGCCAGACGTCGGTAAGCGATTGCTCGAACAGGCGTTCGCAGATGAGCAGGCCAACATTGCCGTTGGTGCGTCCTCATCCGGGGTGACGCTTGCAATGCTGCCGATTGCCGAGGAATACAAGAAAGTCCTGATCGTCGAGCCCGCCGTAGCTGATTCGATCACCGGCGAGAAGTGGAACAAATACGTGTTCCGCACTGGCCGCAACAGTACACAGGACGCAGTTGCGGCAATGGTCGCGATTGACCAGCAGGGCACTCACATCGCCACTTTGGCGCAGGACTACGCCTTCGGGCGCGATGGCATCAAGGCATTCAAAAGTGCTCTCAAGAAAGCATCGCTGGTCCACGAGGAATACCTTCCGGCCACTACGAGTGACTTCACTGCGGCAGGCCAGCGTGTCATTGAGAAAATGAAGGATCTCAAGGGGCGCAAGATCCTCTTCATTCTCTGGGCCGGGGCGGGCAATCCGTTCAGGGTGGCTGATCTCGGACTGGAGCGGTATGGCATCGAGGTCTCCTCCACGGGCAACTTCCTACCTGCCATGGCGCAATACAAGCGCTTTCCTGGCATGGAAGGCGCCACCTATTATTTCTACGACATTCCGAAGAATCCGGCCAACACCTGGCTGGTCGAAAAGCACCTTGCGCGATTCAAGTCGCCACCCGACTTCTTCACCGCAGGTGGTTTCTCGGCCGCGATGGCCATCGTCACCGCGCTGAAGAAAACGGACGGCGATACGAGTGCCGTCAAGCTCATCCCTGCGATGGAAGGCATGAGCTTCGAGACGCCCAAAGGCACCATGACCTTCCGCAAGGAAGACCACCAGGCGATGCAGAGCATGTACCACTTCAAGATCAAAGTTGACTCGGAAGTGGCCTGGGGTATTCCGGAACTGGTGCGAGAGATCAAGCCGTCCGAAATGGATATCCCAATTCAAAACAAGCGCTAATCCCTCGGCGGTTCGTGCGGCCTTCGGCCCCTCGGGGGCTGAAGGTCGCACGGCCTCTCTCCATGCTTGAAACCAAATACCTCACGATCCGCTTTGGCGGACACGTGGCGGTCAATGCTGTCAGTTGCGCTTTTGCGCCTGGCACGCTGACTGCCATTGTCGGCCCCAATGGGGCCGGCAAGACCACCTACTTCAATCTCATCTCGGGTCAGCTCAAGGCAACCGAGGGCACGGTGATGCTTGATGGGCAACTGCTCTCGGGATTGCCGGCCTCGGCGCGCACGCGAGCGGGGCTGGGACGTGCGTTCCAGCTCACGAACCTGTTTCCCAATCTCACCGTGCTGGAAAACGTGCGGCTCGCAGTGCAGGCGACGCGAGAAGGCGCGCATAGGCGCGGGCTGAATCTCTGGAGCATCTGGAGCGACCATTGCGCGCTGACCGAGCGCGCCGACCATATCCTCACGGACGTGGCACTCAAAGCCAAGGAGCACTTCACCGTTGCGAGCCTGCCGCACGGTGACCAGCGCAAGCTCGAAGTCGCGCTGTTGATGGCGCTGGAACCGAAGGTGTTTATGTTCGACGAACCGACCGCTGGGATGAACGCGGCGGAAGCGCCGGTGATCCTAGACCTGATCCGCGCGCTCAAGAAGGACAAGACGAAGACCATTCTGCTAGTCGAGCACAAGATGGATGTAGTGCGCGAACTCGCAGATCGCATCATCGTTTTGCATAACGGCCAGCTCGTGGCCGATGGTGAACCGTCGGAGGTGATCGCCTCGCCAGTGGTGCAAGAGGCCTATCTCGGCGTTGCGAAGGAGGCCTCGTGAGCACTACCAATCTATTGGAGCTGAGCGGCGTGCACACGCACATCGGCGCATATCACATTCTTCACGGCGTAAACCTTGCTGTGCCCAAGGGCCAGCTTACGATGCTGCTAGGCCGAAACGGTGCCGGCAAGACGACCACGCTGCGGACCATCATGGGACTGTGGTGCGCGTCGAAAGGCATCGTGCGCTTCGGCGACACCGACATCACAGCGATGCGCACGCCGCAGATCGCCGGGCGTGGAATCGCCTACGTGCCCGAGAACATGGGCATCTTCTCGGATCTGACCGTGAAAGAAAACATGCTGCTGGCCGCGCGCGCCGCGAAGAACGTCAACCAGATGGACGACACGCGGCTGAAGTGGATTTTCGGGCTCTTCCCAGCGGTCGAGAAATTCTGGAACCACCCGGCCGGCAAGCTCTCCGGCGGGCAGAAACAGATGCTCGCGGTGTCACGTGCGATCGTCGAGCCACGCGAACTGCTGATCGTCGACGAACCCAGCAAAGGCCTTGCCCCCTCGATTATCAACAACATGATCGACGCATTCAGTGAGCTCAAACGGAGCGGGGTGACGATCCTGCTCGTCGAACAGAACATCAAGTTTGCGCAACGGCTGGGCGACACGGTCGCCGTGATGGACAACGGCGTCGTGGTGCACAGCGGCGGCATGGCTGCGTTCTCCGCAGATGAAGCCCTGCAGCAATCGCTCCTGGGGTTGGCACTATGAAAAATGATTTCGACTGGAAGCCGCTGGCGCTTGTACCGGTGCTTGCGCTTGTCGCACTGCCGTTGACAGGATCTGTATCGACCTGGCTCACGCTGACGATTGCGGGTCTTGCGATGGGCATGATCATCTTCATCATCGCCTCGGGCCTTACGCTGGTCTTCGGGCTGATGGATGTGCTCAACTTCGGCCACGGCGTGTTCATCGCGCTCGGCGCCTTTGTTGCGAGCACCGTACTTGGCGGAATGAGTGACTGGACGGGCTCGCAGGAGTTGTGGCGTAACCTCGCGGCCGTCCTCCCAGCAATGCTGGTTGCGATGCTCGTTGCGGGCGCAATCGGACTCGCGTTCGAGCACTTCATAGTTCGGCCGGTCTACGGCCAGCACCTGAAGCAGATTCTCATCACGATGGGAGGGATGATCATCGGTGAGGAGCTGATCAAGGTGATCTGGGGCCCGGCGCAGATCCCCCTGCCACTCCCCGATGCACTGCGTGGATCGCTGCTCATCGGCGAATCGGCGATCAGCAAGTACCGCATCCTGGCGGTGATCGTCGGCATCGTCGTCTTTGGCCTGCTCGCATGGACGCTGGGCAGGACCAAGATCGGCCTGCTGATCCGCGCAGGCGTGCAAGACCGCGAGATGGTCGAGTCGCTCGGCTACCGCATCGGCCGGCTGTTCATCGGGGTGTTCGTTGTGGGCAGTGCGCTCGCCGGCCTCGGTGGCGTGATGTGGGGCCTATTCCAGCAGAACTTGATTCCGCAGATGGGCGCGCAGGTCAACGTGCTGATCTTTATCGTGATCATCATCGGTGGCCTCGGTTCGACGACCGGTGCACTGATCGGCGCACTGCTCGTTGGCCTGGTGAACAACTATACCGGTTTCCTTATGCCGACGCTCACGCAGTTTGCGAGCATCTTCCTGATGGTCGCGGCGCTTCTGTGGCGTCCGCAGGGCGTCTATCCGGTCGCGAATCGTTGAAAGGATGATCCATGATTTCCCGCCTTCTTTCCAACGATATGCCACGCAACCGCGTGCTCACGGCGCTGCTGCTTGCAGTGGTTATGGGCCTTGCGTTTGCGCCGTTCATCTTCCCGGGTGTCAAGGCGCTCAGCGTGGCGGCCAAGGTGCTGGTGTTCATCGTACTGGTCGCGAGCTTCGACCTTCTGCTTGGGTACACCGGCATCGTGAGCTTCGCACAGACGATGTTCTTCGGCATTGGCGCGTACGGCATCGCGATTTCCGCGACACGCCTCGGTTCCGGCTGGGGAGCCTTGCTGCTCGGGTTGGGCATGGCGCTTTTGATCTCGCTGGTGCTGTCGCTGGCGATCGGTCTGTTCTCGCTGCGCGTGCGTGCCATCTTCTTCGCGATGATCACGCTGGCGGTGGCCTCGGCTTTCCAGACACTGGCTTCGCAGTTGTCTGACTTCACTGGTGGCGAGGACGGCCTGACGTTTAAGCTGCCCCAGCTGATCTCGCCGAGCTTCGAGTTCGCAGAGAAGCCGTTCTTCGGTGTGTCACTCGACGGCCGGCTGCTTTGCTACTACGTGCTCTTCGTGCTCGCAGCGGTGCTGGTGTTGACCTTGCTGCGCATCGTGAATTCGCCCTTCGGACGCGTGCTGCAGGCCATCCGCGAGAACGAATTTCGAGCCGAGGCGATCGGCTACCGAGTAGTGGTGTACCGAACGACCGCATCGGTGCTATCGGCGCTGTTCGCGACCCTGGCCGGCGCCATGCTTGCGATCTGGCTCCGCTACAACGGGCCGGACACCTCGCTGAGCTTCGAAATCATGATCGACGTGCTGCTGATCGTGGTTATCGGCGGCATGGGGACGATCTACGGAGCGGTGATTGGCAGCGTGATCTTCGTGATCGCGCAGAGCTACCTCCAGGATCTGCTGCGCCTGGGCAGCGAGGCAGTGAGCGGTGTCTCTTGGCTTTCTGCACTGCTGTCTCCGGATCGATGGCTGTTATGGCTCGGGGTACTCTTTGTGCTCTCGGTCTACTACTTTCCAATGGGCATTGTGGGGCGCTTGCGAGATCGAAGCGGTAGATAGCACTGCCCATTCCAACGGGCGCCTTGCCATGAGGATTCACGCACGAATCGGCTCAGTCGCCACTTCAATCAACACCTGATCACTCAACGGAGACCGCACATGCTCGGCCTGATGCAAGACAGACAACTGCTGCTTTCACGCATATTGCGTCACTCACACCGCTTCCACGGTGAAGTGGAGGTCGTTTCGTACGACCGCTATGGGGCAGCCACCACAATGACCTATACCGACATCCATCGGCGCAGTTGCCAATTGGCCAACTCGTTGCGTGACTCGGGAATCAGGCTTGGAGAGCGTGTGGCAACGCTGGCCTGGAACGATCATCGCCATCTGGAAGTCTATTTTGCAGTCACGGGGATCGGCGCAGTGTGCCACACCGTTAACCCGCGACTGCATGCAGACGAAATCGCCTATATCCTTAACGATGCGCAGGACCGCATCGTGTTCTACGACCCAGCATTCGCCGCGTTGGTAGGCGCGGTGCGCGATCGCTGCCCAAGCGTCAACCTATGGATCTGTACTGACCGCGCTCTAGGAGGCGAAATCGAGGACGTGGACTATGAAGACTTCATCCGTTTGCACTCGCCGGAGTTCGTGTGGCCCGAGTTCAGCGAAGACACAGCGAGTTCCCTGTGCTACACCTCGGGCACAACCGGTCGTCCGAAGGGGGTGTTGACCTCGCATCGTTCGAACATGCTCATGATCCTCGCAATGGTGGCGCCCGACGTCTTTCATCTTGGCGCGCGCGATGCGGTCTTGGCTGTAGCACCGATGTTCCATGTCGCTTCGTGGGGGTTCCCCTTCGCAGCACCCATGGTAGGTGCCAAGCTCGTACTTCCCGGGCCCGATATGAGTGGATCTGCGTTGTTCCGCGCGATGGATACGCAAGGCGTCACGATCGCAACCGGAGTGTCAACCGTGTGGATTGGCGTGCTGGACGAAATCGCAAGACAAGGCCGGGCGCCTCGCGGCCTCCAACGGGCTTCGATCGGAGGTGCTGCGTGCAGCGCGCACGCGATCAATACGCTGGAAGACTATGGCATCGAAGTACTGCATTCGTGGGGGATGACGGAGCTGAGCCCGCTCGGTACGCTGAATCAGCTCAAGAATCACAACCAGCACATCGACGAGGCCGAGCGCCGAACACTTAAGTTGAAGCAGGGGCGTCCGCCATTCGGCGTGGACCTTCGCATCGTTGACGACGCCGGTGTAGAGCTCTCCTGGGGATCGGAAGTGCGCGGCAGGTTGCAAGCTCGGGGCTATTGGGCCATTGAGCGCTACTTCAACCAACAACAATCCGCGGTGGACACGGATGGTTGGTTGGACACCGGAGATATCGCCCTCATCGACGGCGAGGGATACATGCAAATTGTCGACCGGGAAAAAGACATGATCAAGTCCGGCGGGGAATGGATCAGCTCGCTCGAATTGGAGCGTATTGCCGCAGGCCACCCCGACATCTCCGATGTTGCGGCCATTGGATTGCCGCACGCTCGGTGGCAGGAGCGACCGGTACTCGTGGCGGTTGCCGTTCCCAGGGTCGTTCTGGATGAGCAGGCCGTACTCGCATACGTCAAGGCGCATGTCGCGTCCTGGCAAGTGCCCAACCGAGTGATTCAGGTCGCGGTCATGCCAAAGACAGGTACCGGAAAGACCGACAAGAAGGTCCTGAGGCAGCAATACCGGGATCTGCTGACAGAACATCCCGCAGGAGCCACCTCATGATGCTGCGACAAGACAGCAACCAGGACGGAATCGAGTGGATAACGCTCACGAATCCGCCCGTCAATGTGGTGACACGCGCGTTGATCGAACAATTGGTCGCAGGCTTGCGCCGAGCTGCCGATGACCCAGGCACACGAGTCGTCGTTCTTGGAGGTGAGGGGCGACATTTCTGCGCTGGCGCAGACCTTCGCGAACAACAGCGCGCTTGGCAAAGCGATGACCTTGGACCTGCGGACCTCGGCGAGGCTCTCTATACCGCGCTACTCGATTTCCCCAAGCCGCTCATCGGCATGGCACATGGCGCGGTGGCCGGTGCTGGCCTATCCATCATTGCGTGCTGCGACTTTGCCATCGCGGCGGCAGGCACACGCATTTCGCTACCTGAGATCGATGTCGGTGTGCTGGGGGGCATTAGCCATGCTCGCGCAGCACTGGGCAAGGCGCTTGTGCACTACATGGCGCTGACAGGTCTGCCCATCGAGGCAGAGAAACTGGCGCATACCGGCCTGTTTCTGGAAATCGTGCACCCGGATTCACTTCGCGACAGAACGGCTGCCATTGCCCGGACCATCGCTGACAAGGAGCCGGAGGCTGCCCGATACACCAAGCAATGCATGCGGGCCATCGAAGGGCTGAGCCAACTCGCCGGCTATGCGCGCGAACACGCCCTATCCAAGGAATTGCGCGCCAGTGGGGTCACAGATAGGCTGGTGTCCCAGTTCCTCCAGCGGTGAGGATAGCTGGCTGATTCAAGCGCGTAGCTTCTGGTAGAGCGAGGCGCGTGATATCCCAAGCCGACGTGCGGCGGCCGCCTTGTCGCCGTCAGCAGCATCGATCGCAGCTTGAATCGTCGCACGTTCAAATGCACGCACTTGATCTGCCAGCGGCAAGTCGGCACTCACCGAGGCGTTAGAAACGCTATTTGTGTCCTGACTCCCAACTGCCGGTGCCACTGAGCCCTGACTCCAATCGAGGTGCTGCGGCCCGACGGTGTTGCCATCGGACATGACGATAGCGTACTCAAGTACGTTGCGAATCTGGCGATAGTTACCTGGCCAGGCGCCGCGCTGTAGCTTGCTCAGCGCTTCGCGCGTGAGGCGCTTGCTTGGCACTCGATCGGCCTCGCAGATGCTCTGCAGAATCGCATGCGCAATGCCGGGAATATCTTCGGTCCGCTCTCGGAGTGCCGGCAGCCGAATAGGCAGCGCGCTAAGTCGGTAGAAAAGGTCGGCACGAAAAGCGCCTGCTCGGATCTTCTTCTCGAGGTCGACGCTAGTAGCAGACACCAATCGCACGTCGACTGCCACCAATTTGTTTGAGCCCAACGGCTCCAAGACACGCTCCTGCAGCACACGCAACAGTTTGACTTGAATAGACAACGGCATGTCGCCAATCTCGTCGAGGAACAACGTTCCGTGGTTGGCCAGTTCGATTTTTCCCCGACGTCCTTGTTTGTCGGCCCCGGTGTAGGCACCAGGCGCCACACCGAAGAGCTCGGCCTCCAGCAAGGTTTCTGGTATTGCGGCCATATTAATCGCAACGAATGGTCCGTTGCTTCGTGGCGAGGCGTCGTGGAGAGCCTGCGCGATGATCTCCTTGCCCACGCCAGTTTCGCCCAATAGCAAGACTGCGCTGTTGGACTGAGCGCAGCGCATGACCTTCTTCTTCATCTGTTGGACCACAGGACTGGCTCCGATATAGTCGTCCAAGGTGTATTGGACACCACGCGTGCGTTTCAAGGGTATGCGCCGTGCGATCAGTTCCTGGTTGATCTCCACGAACTTGGACATCAACGGACGCAGGGATCCGAATGGATCCGTCAGCCATACAACGCCCATAGCGCCCGAAATCTGGCCTTTCATATCACGCAGCGGAATACGGCTGACAAGGAAAGTACCAGCCGACGAGACCATCAGGTCCATCATCATCGGCTCACCCGACTTCACGATTTCGTGCAAACGTGTACCCGATATGATGTCCTGGACCTTGCGACCGATAACTTGAGATGCCTTGGATATCGAGAGCTTGGGCAGAATTGCCAGGTAGGCATCGCTGATCCAGACGATCTCAGTCGCTGCGTTGACCACAACGATGCCTTCCGAATAGGCGGCGAGCGTGTCGAACAGGGCGGAGAGGTGAAACGACTGGAGGCTCATAGAAGCTAGAGATTCGAGTTCTTGTATGGGGCAATCGTACCTTCGGTGCAGAGTTGTGCGTTTCAACGAAATACGTTTGCCGTCGCGGCGTCCCACGATCATTTGACGATACATCGGCCCGGACCTGCCTGCTCGGAGGCCGTCGTATGTCTCGCGGCCCACCAATCCCAGCCCGAGGGCAAGACTGACGAAGAATGAGTGTTGTCGAACAGCTGTTCGCGCATCGGGTCGTGTGTCTCCCAGATGGCGTGGCTAATCTGTCGCGCGGCGAAATGCATCTTGATGCGATGATCAAGGCGCTCTATTGGTGGCAGTCTGGAATGCAGACGACTTGGCGGCGTGACAACCCCAAGACGTGCTGGGCAACGATGTTCCGTTGAGTCTCGTTGCTGCCGCCGTAGATCGACATCGCACTCCGCCAGAAGTAGTGGGGCGGTGCGTTGCGTACGTTGGCGTCGATGCCGCCTTCGCCGCTCGATTGCGCCGCATCGAGCACCTGGCTGGCAGGGCCGGCAGCTGCAAAGATCAGTTCTGTGATGCGCCGTTGGCCGATCGCGGTGCCGCGGATCTTCAGCGCAGATGCCAGAGCGACGCCGATGTGGACACTGCGACCACTTAAAGTTGCGCTTCGGTCTCTGCGAAATTCGCGCGGAACACGGTGCCTTCGATCAGCGGCCGGCCGTGATGCCGAATCTCGGACGCCATGTGGTGCAGGCGGTGCAGCGCGAATGTCGAGATACCGATGTTCTAGACCTGGTCGTGATCGAGCAGGAACTTGGCTTAGCTTGAGTGGCTCGACCCTCCTCGCCGACGAGACTGGTGTCGCTGCTTCTGCGTTTTCCTGCCGAAGTTGAAGATCATCGATCCCCGCTGTGCGCGGGTCGAAATGTCGGGCAGTTCGGCACCGCGCTGATGGTCTCGAAGAGGTAGCGCTGAGTGGCGTACCAACCCGAGCAACCCTGCGCAACGGGCCAGGTGTAGACATGCCAGCCGCGCCCTACCGCGGATGTGCTGCCAACGAATGAAATCGTCTGGGTGCAGGGATAGGTCGTGCTCCACGCGTCGTGCGATGTCCCGCGGCGGGTTCTCAGTAGTGAAGGCGCTCACTTCGTCGGCAAACGCCTGATCCTATTGCGCGATTGCCAGTTCCCCCGGGTGTCTTCTTGTCAGCTGATTGAATGCAATGCGAAGTGGACGCCGCCGACGAAGACGCCGTCTGAATCAGTGAGGAGCCCACGGGACTCGGCCGTCCCGCGGATGGCCTTGGCATCGCGCACCGCCAGCTCAATGCCGGCCAGCCCTTCGCCGCGATCGTCGCGCGGCGCGATGAAGCGCAGGGTAGCCTGATCGAGCGACAGGCGCCAGCCCGCGCTGTCTCGCTCTGCGGGTCGCTGCAGGATGCGGCTCCAGCGCTCTGCCAGCGCCGAGGGATCGACCGACTGCAATGCCGCGCCGGTGATACCCTCTACGCGCTGCTGCGACACCGCGTCCCGCCAATGCGGACCTGCGGGCCAGTAAGGGCCTTGCAGGTCCGCGCCGTTCAACGTCGAGTTGACTTCCAGCAGCGCACCGCCGGTGTCGCGCGGATGGAGCTGCAATCCCTCGTAGTCGCCAACCGCGAGAGGTGCCGCGATGCGTACGCCGATCGCGTCGACATGCGTGCGCCAGCGCTCCAGTGATTCGCTGTCTAGGATCACCATATAGCCGCCGTCGCCTTTGCGCCGCTCGAGATAGCGGCCGGCGTTGGTGCCTTCGCGCAGCGGCGCAACCACCTCCACGAAGCTGGTGCCGAAGGGCATGAGCGCGTTGTGCAGGCCGAACTGGCCGACTTCTGGGTCGCGGTGGCACACGTGCACGCCGAAAACAGCGCAAAGGTCTTCCTCCACCGGTGCGAGCTCGCGCGCCACAAGACAAAGCTGTCGCAGCCGCAGATATTTATTCAACATCAGATTGCCTCTCGTTGTTGTATTTAATATGATATAACAAATATAAAACTCACAATGAGACATTGATCCATGACTTCTCTGACCGGATTGCGTGTTCTTGATCTCTCCCGCTTCATTGCTGGGCCCTACTGCGCCATGATCCTGGGCGACATGGGAGCGGAGGTTGTGAAGATTGAACCGCCGGGCGAGGGCGAGTACGCTCGCCGCGCCGCGCCGGGTATCAACGGACAGAGCCTTTACACTTTCATCGTCAACCGCAACAAAAAGAGCTTGGCGATCGACTTACGCAGCGGAAGTGGTCTGAACGTGCTGCGCGAACTAATTGCGCAGGCCGACGTGCTGGTCGAGAACTTCCGCCCCGGAACGATGGAGAAGATGGGGCTCGGCTGGGATGCAGTGCACGAGCTCAATCCACGACTCGTGATGGCGCGCATCTCCGGTTTCGGGCAGGACGGGCCGCTCGCCGATAAGCAGTGCTTCGATGGCGTGGCACAAGCGATGAGCGGCCTCATGGACATGACCGGCCCCGATGACGGCGCGCCGACCATGATCGGCTCTTTCATGTGCGACTACACCAGTGGCATGTACGCAGCGCTCGGCATTCTCTCGGCACTCCATGCGCGTCACGTCTCAGGCAAAGGGCAGTTCGTGGATGTGTCACTGCTCGAGAGCGCAGTGTCGATGCTGATGACCGCGATCCCGCAGCACAAACTCTTCGGCACCACCATGACGCGCGTGGGTAGCCGCGACCGCTTCGTCGCGCCGTCTAATACCTTCGCGACGCGCGACGGCCGCTATGTGCTGATAGTGGGCGGCGACGACAACATGTTCCCGCGCACGGTCCGTGCGATGAAGCAACCGGCATTGCTCGATGATCCGCGCTTCCAGACTATGGTGTCGCGTCTCAAGCATCGCGAGGCAGTTGAAGGTGCCGTGGCCGAATGGATGCTTTCGCTCGACGCCGATGAGATCGTGTCGCGCCTGGAAGCCGAAGGCGTGCCATGCGCCAAGGTCGCGACGGTGGACGAGGTGGTTGCAAATCCGCAACTGCATCATCGCGGCGCCATTGCGGAGATCTCCTTCGGAGACTACACGGTGCCGATGCAGGGTGTAACCATTCATCTGTCCGACACGCCGCTGTCGATTCGCAGCCCACTGCCGCAGGTCGGTGAGCACAACGCTGAAGTGCTCAGGCAATGGCTCGGTTACGAAGTCAGCCAGATCGAGGCGCTCGAGTCCGAAGGCGCGCTCTGATCCGGTCCATCGCTCCAGACAACATATCAACAGGAGACATCTATTTGGCCACCGAACTCATCGAGCATCTAGAGCAGGGGGTTCTTACGCTCACCCTCAACCGGCCAGAGCAGCTCAACGCGCTCACCGTTCCGATGACCGAAGCGATGCTCGCCGCGCTCCGGCGCGCTGCGGTCGACACGAAGGTGCGCGTCGTCGTAATCACGGGAGCGGGCCGCGCTTTCTGTGCCGGCGGCGACGTGAAGGCTATGGCCGAGGACGACGCGACGCAGCACACGCTTGAATCGCGCACGTTGCAGTTGCGCGAGCACATGGAAAGCTCGCGGCTGCTGCGCGAAATGCCCAAGCCGACCATCGCCGTTGTGCGCGGCGCCGCGGCCGGCGCGGGTCTATCGCTAGCGCTTGCATGCGACCTGCTGCTGGCGAGCGATACTGCGAAGTTCACATCGGCCTTCGTGAAGGTCGGACTCTCGGGCGATTTCGGCAGCACCTGGTTCCTTACACAGCTGCTTGGCCCGCGTGCGCGCGCCTTCGCGCTGCTGTCTCCGGTCGTCAAGGCCGACGAAGCGCTTTCGCTTGGACTGGCCGCGCGCGTGGTGCCAGATGCCGAACTCGACGCTGAGGCCACGACACTCGCGCGTCAGCTTGCCGATGGGCCATCGATCGCGATCGGGCACATCAAAGCGAACCTGAATGCCGCCGAGCAGGGCGTCACGTTAGGGCAAGCGCTCGACCACGAGGCCATTCGCCACATCCGCTGCGGCATGACCGATGACCATCAGGAAGCGGCCCGGGCCTTCGTCGAGAAGCGCGCGCCGAAGTTCGTCCATATTTGAAGGAGCCAGCACCCATGAACCCCTTTTCTCTCAAGGGCAAGACCGCCATCGTCACCGGTTCATCGCGCGGGATCGGGCGCGCCATCGCCGTCGCCTATGCACGCGCGGGCGCGCGCGTCGTTATCACCAGCCGCAAGGCCGATGCCTGCCTCGCGGTCGTCGAGGCGCTTCGCAGTGAAGGCTTGGAGGCCACTGCGATCGCCTGCAACATCTCGAAGAAGGACGAGGTTCTCGCGCTAGTCAGCCAGACCGAGAAAATCTACGGACAGGTCGATGTGCTGGTATGCAATGCGGCTGTCAACCCATACTACGGGCCGATGTCGGGCATCTCTGATGAGGCGTTCTCGAAGGTAATGGACGTCAACATCCGCTCCAACCTGTGGTTGGTGAACCGCGTCGCGCCTGGCATGGCGGAGCGCGGCGGCGGATCGATCGTCATCATCAGCTCAATCGCAGGGATCACTGGCTCGCGCGTGCTGGGGGCGTATGCGATCTCGAAGGCTGCGGACATGCAACTCGCTCGCAACCTCGCGCTCGAATGGGGCAAGCAGGGCGTGCGTACCAACTGCATCGCGCCGGGGCTGATCAAGACCGACTTTGCCAAGGATTTGTGGGACAACCCGAAGACGCTCGCGGCGGCGCTGGCTTCGAGCCCGCTCAACGCGATAGGCGATCCCGAGGATATCGCGGGCGCGGCGCTGCTGTTGGGCTCCGATGCGGGGCGCTTCATCACCGGCACCACCATCGTGATTGACGGCGGCGTAACTATCGGCGGCGAAGCCTGAGCACAGGGGAGAAGGCATGGACTACAAGGACATCACCGTGGCGACCGAAGGCCGCGTTCGCACGCTCACTCTGAATCGCCCCGACCGGCTCAACGCCTGGACGCATCGCATGGAGGCCGAGTTCCGCCAAGCGGTGGATGCGGCAGAGAGCGATGAAACGGTGCGCGCGATCGTGGTCACCGGTGCAGGTCGCGGCTTCTGCGCGGGTGTGGACATGGATATCGTCGAAGCGGGCGCCGCCGGCGCGGTCAGCGAGCCTGTTGCCGCCGCAGTGGCGGAAGCGCCGCCGTCGGGCATTGAAGTCAATTACGCGTGGAAGTTCAGCTACCTGCTTCGGGTGCGCAAGCCGATCTTCGTCGCGATCAACGGACCGATCGCCGGCATTGGCCTGTGCATGGCCGTGTTCTGCGATTTCCGCTATATGGCCGAAGGTCAAAAGCTGACCACCGCATTCGCTAAGCGCGGGTTGATCGCGGAGCACGGAATCTCGTGGATGTTGCCGCGGTTGGTTGGGCCGACGAACGCGCTCGACCTACTGTTGTCCGCGCGCACGCTGGTCACGTCAGAGGCTGCGGCGCTGGGCCTCGTGAAGGCGCTACCGCCAGACGACTTCCTCGCCAAAGTCCAGGCCATCGCACGGGAAATGATCGAGAGCGCGTCGCCGCGTTCGATCGGCGTCATCAAGCGGCAGGTGTACGACAGCCTGTTCCAGGACCTCGACACCGCGTGGCGCCGCGCCGACGAGGAGATGCAGGCTTCCTTTGCGAGTGAGGACTTCCGCGAAGGCGTGGCTCACTTTCTCGAAAAGCGTCCGTCGGCCTTCACTGGGCGATGAAATCGGTACCCGCATTGAAATAACATATAGGCTATTTGAAATAGACGTGCTACCCGCACGTCTTCCCCGCCATGGAAGACATCATCACCCGCGATAGCCTCAACGCACAGGCCTACAACCGGCTGTGCCGCGACCTCAAGGCCGGCAGGTTCGCGCCCGGCGAAAAGCTCAAGCTGCGGGATCTCGCGGCGGTGATGGGCATCAGCCCAACTCCGGTTCGCGAGGCGCTGGCGCGGCTGATCTCCGAGCAGGCGCTCGAACAGATGGGTCACCATTCGGTGCGCGTGCCGGTGATGAGCGAGGCACGCTTCTCCGAGGTGCGCGAACTGCGGCTCATGCTCGAAGGCCAGGCCGCCGCGCGCGCCGCCGAGCTTGCGGGCGCTGATGATATTAAAAAGCTGGCGGCCATCCACGAGCGCATGGCGGCGTTAAAGGAGGCGGGCGACACGGCCGGCGAATTGCTCGAATCTGAACGTTTCCACATGGCTGTATATGCGCTTGCAGGCATGCCGATTCTGCAGCGCATCGTCGAAAGCCTCTGGCTTCAGTGCGGCCCACTCATGAAGGCGCTGCAGACCCATGCATTGGACGATCCACGTAAACAGCATCCGCACCACATGGTGATGCGCGGCCTGCGCAAGCACGATGCCGAAGTCGCACGGCGCGGCATTCATGAAGAGATCGAGCGCACCGCGGCGCCGATCCTTGTATACCTGCGCGAGCGCGCGGCTGCGGTGGAGCAGGGGCCCACGAACGTGCGGCGCATCGCGGGCCAATTGGCCTAACCTTCCGGTCTGACCTGGTCAGGGTCCAGCCGGGTCCATGCATCAGGGAAATGGAAGTAAATGCCCAATATTCATTGGGATTCTCTTGCCGCATTCGGACTCTGGCTGCATGATCGCGAAAACCGGACAAAGCCGCCCGAGACGGGTGTTGATCCGGAAGCGCCGAACGACCCGGAGACAAGCCTGCATGTTCGCCTATCGCCACGGTTTCCAGCCGCTGCATGAGTATTTGCGCCAGCACGCCCGCCAGAAGCCCGACAAGGCTGCAGTGATCTGGTATGGCCGAAAGATCACATATGCCGAGCTCGACGACCTGAGCGACCGCTTCGCGCAAAGTCTGCGGGACCGCGGGATCGGGCAAGGTGACGTGGTGGTGCTTTTCATGCACAACTGCCCGCAGTACCTGATAGCCCACTTCGGCGTGCAGAAGCTCGGTGCGATCGTGAGTCCTTGCAATCCCGATGCGCGAGCTTACGAACTCGAACACCAGCTCTCGAAACTGGACGCCAGCGCTCTCGTGGCGGCAGAAGACCTGCTTAAGGTGCTCATGGGTTCCAAAGCGATGCGCACCGTCAAGCATGTCTTCGCGGTGCGCTATGGCGAGATGCTGCCTGCGACGCTCGCGATGGACGTGCCTCCCGGGATCCGCATGCGGCACGAAGCGGCGCCGCCGCTTCCGTCCTGCGTCATTGACTTCGCCGATGCGCTGGCTGAGGCGGAGGGCTTCACGCCCGTCAGCACCATCGCGATGGACGACGTCTGTCTTATGGCGTACACCTCGGGCAGCACGGGGTTACCCAAGGGCGCGATGATCAGCTTCGAGTGCGCGCTCTACAAGACAGGAGTCAGCGCCGACGGTTTCAGGATTGCACCCGATGACGTGATACTCGCCGACGTCCCGCTGCACCACATTTCGGGGATGATGAACGGTCTGGCACTACCGATCTACTGTGGCGCAACCGTCGTGTTGCTGCATCGCTTCGATGCCTGTGCGGTGCTGCAGGCAATAGAAGCTTGCCAGGTGAATTGGTGGCACACCATGGCGCCTTCGCTGCTCTCGGTCATGAACTGTGACGACGCGGGAACGTTTGACCTCTCGTCGCTACGAGCCACCGTGGGCACCAGTTTCGGCGTGCACTTGACCGAATCGCTCGCGCGACGCTGGAGCAGCTTCGCCAACGGCTGCCTCGTCTACGAGGCCGGCTACGGCCTGAGCGAGACCCATACTTGCGACACGGTGATGCCCTTGGACGCCATCAAATGGGGTACCAACGGAAAACCCTTACCCGGCGTGGAAGTGCGCATCGTTGATCCCGAGACCGGCCGCGACATGCCCGTCGGTCAGCGCGGCGAGATCGTGCTGCGCAGCCCCGTGCGCTACAGGGGCTACTGGCTGCATCCCGAGGCCACGCAGGCCATGATGCTTGACGGCTGGCTACGCACTGGCGACGTCGGCAAGCTCGACGAGGAGGGATACCTTACCTTCCTCGGTCGCACCAAGGAAATGATCAAGGTGTGGAGCTACAGCGTGTTTCCAGAAGAAGTCGAGGCCATCCTGGCGCTGCACCCTGATGTGCGACAGGCTGCCGTCGTTGGCCTGCCCGATCCCGACCGCGGCGAGTCGGTGCAGGCATATGTCGTACTCAAGGAGGAGGCCGCCGCGCGCGTTCGCGCAGGGCGGTCGAGAGACCGTGCAGACCAGAAGATTATCGAGTGGTGCCTGCAGCACATGTCCCACTACCAGGTGCCGCGCACGGTGATCTTTCGCAGCGGGCTGCCATCGTCGAAGAACGGCAAGTTGCTGCGCCGCATGCTGAGCGATCCGGCCTCTTCCACGTCGATGGCCATTAGCTGAAGAAGCCGGACCGCGCGTGCCTCAGCGCGTCACGGCCTTGGGGCGGTAGCCGGCCAGCTCGTGCTTGGCGACGGCGTTGCGGTGCACCTCGTCCGGACCGTCCGCCACACGAAGATGGCGCGCATACGCGTAGAACGAGGTCAGCAACGTGTCCTGGCTCAAACCCGCCGCGCCGAAGGCCTGCATGGCATCGTCGATCACCTGCGCGCAGTTGTTGGGCGCAATCACCTTGATCATCGCGATCTCCTTCGCTGCGACCTTGTTGCCAACGGTGTCCATGCGCCAAGCGGCATGCAGCACCATCCAACGAGTCTGGTCGATCAGCATGCGCGAACGCGCAATCCGCTCGCGCCACACGCCCTGCTCGGCAAGCGGCTTACCGAACGCCACGCGGGACACCACGCGTTCGCACATCATCTCCAGCGCCGATTCGGCCATGCCGATCATCCGCATGCAGTGGTGAATGCGACCGGGGCCCAAACGGCCTTGCGCGATCTCGAAGCCGCGGCCTTCGCCCAGCAGAATGTTCGATGCGGGAACCCGCACGTTCTCGAACAAGATTTCAGGATGGCCGAAGGGCGCGTCATAGTGTCCCATCAGAGCCATGTCGCGCACAACCGTCACCCCGGGCGTGTCGCTCGGCACGATGATCATCGACTGCTGGCGATGGCGATCAGCATTGTCCGGATCGGTTTTGCCCATCAGGATGAAGAGCTTGCAGCGCTCGTTCATCGCGCCCGATATGTACCACTTGCGCCCGTTGATGACGTAGTCGTCGCCGTCACGGCGGATGCTGCATTCGATGTTGGTCGCGTCGGATGAGGCCACCGCAGGCTCAGTCATCGCGAACGAGGAGCGGATCTCGCCATCCAGCAGCGGACGCAACCAGCGTTCCTGCTGCTCCGGCGATCCATATCGCGCGATGACTTCGGTGTTGCCGGTGTCCGGCGCGCTGCAGTTGAATGCTTCGGCGCTCCAGTAACGGCGGCCCATGATCTCGCACAGCGGTGCGTACTCCAGGTTCGTGAGTCCGGCACCGTGGCCGGCTTCGGGCAGGTACAGGTTCCACAGGCCCACGGCGCGAGCCTTCGGCTTGAGCTCCTCCATCAGCGCAAGGGTCGTGTACCTTCCGCCTTTCTGCGCGTTGAGGTATGACTGATGGGCTTCCTCCTCATGGCGCTTTTCGTTCGGGTAGATGTGCTCATCCATGAAGGCGAGCAAACGGTTGCGAAGGTCCTGGACCTTGGGGCTGTATTCGAATTGCATGGCGTTTTTGCGAGTGAGTAGGAAATTGAAGAGGTTGACCGCTCAGTTCCACGAGAGCAGGCCGAGGGAAACGGCGACAAGCGCCGGCTTGGGCTGGTCCTCGATCTCGATGGTGTTTTCGGTGCGCAGCAGCGTCCATCCGTCTTCGCGTGGCTCGACGCTCAACAACTTGATGTGATTGCGCACCCGAGAGCCGGCGATCACCGGCGACATGAAGCGCAGCTTGTCGAGTCCGTAGTTGACGGACTTGGCCGGCTTGAGCCCGCAAAGTAGTTCGTAGGACGTGATCGGCAGCAGCGAGAGCGTCAGAAAGCCGTGCGCGATTGGCGCGCCGAAAGGGCTTTCGCGCTTGGCGCGATCCACGTCGATGTGGATCCACTGGCGATCCTCCGTGCAGTCCGCAAAGGCATCGATGCGGGACTGCGGAACGTTCACCCAGGATGAGGTTCCGATCAATCGGCCGATGTGCTGCTGCAAGTTGTCTCTCGTGAGTATTGGCATGGTAAGGACTACTGATGAGGATGCGTAGATGGTGCCGTGCGCTGGTACATCGGCACATGAAGACTTTTCATCCGTCACATGCGCCTTGTTGATGCGGCCCCGCTGCGCGTGAACGAACATTGCTTGTCAACCCCAATTTCAGAAGGAGCGCGTGTGACTGCAAGCTATGAAGTTCGCGACGGCATTGCCGTTGTCACGATGGATAATCCGCCCGTCAACAGTCTGGGCTTCGGCAATCGCCGCTTCATCGCCGAGTCGGTCCGGCGCGCGCAGGACGATGCAGCGGTGCACGCCATCGTGCTGACCGGTCGCGGCCGTGCCTTCTGCGGCGGCGCCGACATTCGCGAGTTCAACAAGCCGGAGGCCACGATGGCGCCCGACATCGTCGATGTCATCCGCGTCGTTGAAGGTTGCGAAAAGCCGGTTGTGGCCGCGATTCACAGCGTGGTGATGGGCGGTGGGCTCGAACTAGCTATGAGCTGCCACTACCGTGTGGTTCGCCGTGGCACGCAGGTAGCGCTGCCGGAGGTGCGCATCGGCATCCTGCCCGGCGCGACCGGCACTCAGCGGTTGCCGCGCCTGATTGGACTCGAGCCCGCGCTCAACATGATCGTGTCCGGCGACACCGTGATGAGCGAAGTGCTTGCGGCAATGCCGGGGCAGAAGTTGTTCGATCGCTTAGTGGAAGACGATGTAGTGCTTGCTGCCACTGAGCTTGCGCACGACATAGCCAACCTGCGGCCGTTGCCACGTTCACGCGAGCGCAAGGTCGAGCATCCTGATGCTGAGGCGTATCTGCAGTTCGCGCGCAACATGGTTGCAGCCAAGTGGCCACACTATCCGGCACCTCTACGCTGCCTCGATTGCATCGCTCAGTCGGTGCGGCTTCCATTTGATGCGGCTGTGGACTACGAGCGCGTTGCGGTCACCGAGCTGCTATGGTCGCCCGAGAGCGCCGCGCTGCGCAATGCCTTCTTCGCCGAGCGCGCAGCCTCCAAGATCCCGGACGTGCCGTCCGACACGCCCAAGCGCGAAATCAAGTCGGTGGCCGTGATCGGCGCCGGCACCATGGGCGGCGGCATCTCCATGAACTTCCTGAACGCGGGCATCCCCGTCAAGATCCTGGAGACCAAGCAGGAAGCCCTGGACCGCGGCATCGCCACGATCAAGAAGAACTACGAAGCCCAGGTCAAGAAGGGCAAGCTCAAGGAAGACAAGTACGCGCAGCGCATGGCCCTGCAGACCACCACGCTCGACTATGCCGACCTCAAGGACGCCGACCTGGTGATCGAGGCCGTGTTCGAGGAACTGGGCGTCAAGGAAACCGTGTTCAAGCAGCTCGACGCCGTGATGAAGCCCGGCGCTATCCTGGCCTCCAACACCTCCACGCTGGACGTGGACAAGATCGCCGCCTTCACCAAGCGCCCCGAAGACGTGGTGGGCATGCACTTCTTCAGCCCCGCCAACGTGATGAAGCTGCTGGAAGTGGTGCGCGGTGCCAAGACCGGCAAGGACGTGCTGGCCACCGTGATGGCCGTGGCCAAGAAGATCAAGAAGACCGCCGTGGTCTCGGGCGTGTGCGATGGCTTCATCGGCAACCGCATGATCGAGCAGTACAGCCGCCAGGCCGGCTTCCTGCTGGACGAGGGCGCAACCCCCCAGCAGGTGGACAAGGCGATCGAGAAGTTCGGCTTCGCCATGGGCCCGTTCCGCATGGGCGACCTGGCCGGCAACGACATCGGCTGGGCGATCCGCAAGCGCCGTGCCGTCGAGCGCGCCGACATGAAGTACAGCCGCACGGCCGACAAGCTCTGCGAGCTGGGCCGCTTCGGCCAGAAGACCGGCGCGGGCTGGTACGACTACCAGGCCGGCAAGCGCGATGCGATCCCCAGCGAGCTGGTCAACAAGATGATCGAAGACCACCGCAAGGAACTGGGCATCACGCCGCGCAAGATTTCCGACGAGGAAATCGTGCAGCGCCTGGTGTTCTCCCTGGTCAACGAAGGCGCGCACATCCTGGAAGACGGCACCGCCAGCAAGTCCGGCGACATCGACATGGTCTACCTCACGGGCTATGGCTTCCCCATCTACCGCGGCGGCCCCATGCACTACGCCAGCGAAGTGGGCCTGTTCAACGTGGTGCAGGCCATGGACCGCTTTGCCAAGAACCCCAACGACGACGCGGCGTTCTGGAAGCCCGCCCCGCTGCTGGCCAAGCTGGCGGCCGAAGGCCGGTCTTTCGTCTAAAGTGCGCGCAGGCGGAAAGCGACACCGAGCGCGACGAAGGTCGCGTGGTCGCGGCCGTCGTCAACCTTGAAGCCCTGCGCGGATGCTCGATGCGTCCAAGCGGCAATATCGGGGGTCGCGAAGTGCAGCGCGCTGATGCCCAGGCGGCCTTCCGCTGGTGGCAAAAAGCGCAGGTCTACGCCATCGAGCGCCAGCATCGGAAGTCCGTTGCCGTTGCGTGAGTTCGGCGCGTTGAACATCTGCGCCCAATGCAGTGCGACGCGCTCTGGTGCGCGAACCGCGAGTTCCAGCGCGCAGAGCCGCGCGCCGGGTGCATGCGGGTCCTCAGCGGATACTGCGCATTCTTCCCTCAGATGTACAGTGCATGCGCCTGTTTCGATGGCGTCGAGGCGCAGAGCCGACGCGTAGCCGAGTGCAGCGCAATCCAGCGTCTCGACGCCGAGCCGGTGCAAGTGCGTGCGATGGGTATCGAGATCGTTGCAGTGCAGGTCCAGTGCGTCACCCGACGTAGCGTTCACCTCGATCCATTGCCCGTCTAGAAAGAATCGCTGCGCGGCCTCCATGCCCAGAATCCGCCCGAACACCGAGGCCGCGTCCTCGCGTTCGAGCGCCAGGCGCAGGCCGCGCAAGCGGGGAGGCTGCAGATCTGCAGTCATCCTAGGCGCAATCCAGGGTGTTGCGCCAGCCGAGTTCCGCCAGCGCGCGGGCTTGCTGTCCTGCTTCAAGCGCATGGGCACTCGAAGCGTTTCCTGCAATCGCCCGGCCCATGATGCCTTGCGCGATCGCCGCGGCGCGGAACAGGTTGAAGGCGCCGTAGAAGCGCCATGCCGAAGTGGTCACCGCCGGAAGGCGGCGGCGTTGGCAGTAGCGCGCGAGGTAGCTCTCGACGGAAGGCAAGCCGAGCTTGACTAGCTCGATGCTCGACAGGTCGCCGAGTCCACGGAGCGGCGACGAGAGCTGCCAGGCCATGCAGTGGTAGGCGAAGTCGGCCATCGGGTCGCCGAGCGTAGAGAGCTCCCAGTCGAGCACCGCGACGACGCGGGGCGCGTCGCGTGCAAAGACAAGGTTGTCGAGCCGGAAATCGCCGTGCACGATGCGGGTGGCCGATTCGGCGGGCACGTTCTGCGGCAGCCACGCGATGAGGTTTTCGAAGGCCCCGATGCGCTCGGTCTCACTGGCGCGGTACTGGCGGGTCCACCGTGCGATCTGGCGCTCGATGTAATTGCCGGTGCGGCCGAAGTCGGCAAGCCCGGCCGCTTCAAAATCCACCTCGTGCAGTGCAGCCAGAACGCGGTTCATGTCGTCGCAGATTGAGCTGCGTTCCTCGCGGCTGACCTTCGGCAGCTTCGGGTCCCAGAGAATGCGCCCGTCCATGAAATCCATGACATAGAAGGCGCTACCGATCACCTCGTCGTTTTCGCACAGCGCATGCACGCGCGGCACCGGTACATCGGTTTGCGCGAGTACTTTCATGATCCGGAATTCGCGTTCGACTGCGTGCGCGGATGGCAGCAAATCCCCCGAAGGCTTGCGGCGCAGCACATAGCGGCGTCGGCCTGCGTCGATGAGAAAGGTGGGGTTCGACTGGCCACCCTTGAACTGCTGGATGCCGAAGTGCCTCCGCACGTCCTCGTCCACATGCGACGCGAACCATTGCCGCAGGCGTGCCTCGTCGAAGCGCTGAGATTGCTGCACATCGGTGGTGCCGCTGAAGGGCTCGCTCATGGGGTCTTGTCTCCTCGGTGAATGCACTCGGGCGCCATCACGCGGCATGATGTGGCGCGTTCATTGGCATTGAGCCTAAGGGCACCAGTGCCCGCGAGGCCAATGAATGCTTGGAATGGGCCTGGATACAGCGAATGCATATATCGAGAGTCGACCTCAACCTGCTCGTAGTGCTTGACACCATCTACACCGAAGGTGGCATCACCAAGGCGGCTGAAAAGCTGCATCTGACGCAGCCTGCGATCAGCCACGCGCTGGCGCGTCTGCGCGACCTCTTCAATGATCCGCTTTTCGAGCGTCAGGGTCACCGGATGGTGCCGACCCCGCTGACTAAGCGGCTGATTGATCCGCTGCGCGGCTCGCTGCAGTCGATCGGGTCGTTGCTCAATGACACGCAGAGCTTTGAGCCGATGGCGGCGCGCAAGCGCTTCGTGATCGGGTTGCGCGACTTCATGGAATCCACCGTGCTTTCGCCGCTGATGAAGGTGCTCGCGATCGAGGCACCGGAGGTCGAGGTTTCCAGCGTGCGCGCCAATCGCCGGGCCCTCGAGAGCGACCTCGCCGCAGGCACGCTCGATATTGCGGTTGATGTGCTGCTCCCGCTCTCGGATGCGGTCAAAGTCAAGCGCATCACGGTGGATGGCATGGCGGTGGTGGCGCGAAAAGGGCATCCGGCGATCAACGGATCGGTGGACCTCGACACCTATATCGCCCAGCGCCATGTCCTCGTGACATCGCGGCGGCAAGGCATGGGCTTCGAGGACATCGAACTGCGTCGCATGGGCGTGCAGCGCCAGATTGCGCTGCGCTGCCAGTTCTACTTCGCGGCCTGTCGCACAGTATCGGAGACCGATTTGCTGCTCACGATGCCGGAGAGCTACGCGCACATGGCCAATCGCCAATTCGGCAACCAAGTGATGGCTTTTCCGACGCCGCTATCGTCGTTGGACGCCTACATGTACTGGCATGCAAGCACGGACAACGACGCTGCCAATCGCTGGCTGCGATCGGTGCTGCTGCGCTGCGTTGCGCGCTGAACCAGCGGCGAGCGGCTCTCCCGTCACCTTCATTCCATCTCCTTAGGGTTTACGCCAGTGCGGTGTGTACAGACGCGCCTGTAAATTGTCATCTGTTATAACAAATTTCGTCCCTAGTTCTTCGGGACGCAACGCAAGGAGACACCGCTATGAGCCTGAAGCGTAGAACCCTCATCCAGGCCGCCAGCGCGGCAGCCGTGTTTGGCAGTGCCAACACGCGATTCTTCCCGTCCGCGCAGGCTCAGGGCCAGCCGATACGTGTTGGCGCGATGCTGCCGATGAGCGGCATCGGCGCCGAGGCCGGCGCGGCTTGGCTCAATGGCATCAAGGCCGCGCAGATGCAATGGAACGCCAACGGTGGCCTGTTGGGTCGACAGATAGAAATTGTCGTTCGCGACGACAAGTTCACAAGCGCAGGCGCGGTAGCTGCGGCGCGCGAGCTCGCTGGCGAGGGCATCAATCTCTCCATTGGCGCAGGACAATCGCCGATGGCGCTGGCCATAGCGCCAATCCTGTCCGAGCTCAAGAGCGTGGTCGTCGCCCCCGCGCCGAGCGTGATGTCGTTGACGCACGAGAACTTCAGCCGCAACTTTTTCCGGCTCGCGTCGAACGCGCTGATGCTCTACGGCGGTATTGGCAACCTGATGACGACGCGCTTCTCCGATGTCGAGACCTGGGCGGTGATCGCGCCCGACAGTGAAAACGGCCGCGATGTCGCTCGCTACTTTAAAGCCGGCGTGGCGCAGGCCGCCGCGAAAAGCGGGCGCAAGGTGCAGGTGCTCGAGCCGGTGTTCGCGAGCCTCAACAAGGCTGACTACAAAATCGAGATCAACAGCCTGATGAATTCTGGTGCGCAGGGCCTATTCGTCGGCCTGACCGCCGCACCTTGCGTGAGCCTGTTGCAGCAGGGCCGCGCGGTGGGCATGGAAAAGCGCTTTAAGGTGATCGGAGAGGCAGGCACTGAACTGATGATCGCCAAGGCGATGCAGAAGGCGACGCCGCAGAACCTGTGGGGCACGACCTACTGGGCGCCGGAGCTTGAGCCGTTCAAGACCCAGTTCCCGGTCAGTAAGGACCTGAGTGAACATATCGTCAAGGTCGCGGGCACGCCTTACGTGCCAGGCATCGTGCAGTCATCGCATCGATCCGCGCTCGCGATCTTCAACGCGGTGAAGAAGGCGAACTCGACCGATACAGACGCGGTCATCTCCGCACTCGAAGGCCTGCAATTCGACACGGCCGCGGGCCCCTACCGCATCCGCAAGGAGGACCACCAAGGCATAGGCTCGTTCTACTTCGCGAAGATCGGTGCCCGCGACTCAGCGCCGGGCTATGGGCTGGAACAGGTCGTCCGCCTGGATGAAGCAGAGATCGTCGAGCCGCCGTCTCCTGGCAAAAAGTTCGAGGGCTGAGCGTGGCCAACGATCTCCTTTTCGCGGTGTTCAACGCCGCCGCGTTCGGCATGGCGATCTTCGTAGTCGCCGCCGGCCTGACGCTGATCTTTGGCCTGATGCGCCTGCTCAACATGGCGCAGGGCGGCTTCTTCATGATCGGCGCCTATACCTCCTATTCGGTCATGGGGCGAGACGTGCAGTCGCTGGGCATGTTCCTGTTCGCAGCGCTGGTGGGTGGCGTTGTAGTAGCGCTGCTGGGCCTCGTGACCGACAAGCTGGTGCTGCGCCGGCTGCGCCATGTCGATCCGCACTACGTGCTCATTGCCACCTTCGCACTGATGATGGTGTGCACTGGCGCCACCAAGCTGATCTGGGGCGTCGACTTCTTCTCAGTCAATCCGCCGCCAGGGCTGGACCAGCCGCTCAACCCATTCGGCATGTTCTTCTCGGCCTACCAGATCTTCGTGATCGTGGCAGGGGTGCTTGTCTACGCGCTGCTCGAAGTGGCGATCCATCGCATGTGGTTCGGCAAGCTCATGCAGGCGCTTGCGGCCGACCCGTGGATGTCGGGGGTGCTTGGGCTCAACGTGTCCTTCGGCATTGCGCTGAGCGTGATGGCGAGTTTCCTTCTCGCAGGGCTGGCGGGCGGGTTGCTGCTGCCGAACCAGAGCCTGTCGACGGGCCTAGGGGATTCGTACCTCATGTATGCCTTCTTCGCGGTCATCATTGGTGGGCTAGGCAACATCCGCGGTGCGTTCATCGGTTCGCTGGTGCTTGGGCTCGTGCAAAGCCTGAACACGGTACTGCTGCCTTCGGTACCGGGTCTTGCGATCTATGTGGTGCTCGCGGCCTTCCTGCTGTGGAAGCCGAGCGGCCTGTTCCCTGCGGTCGGCGCGCACTCTGAGTCCGGCCCCGAAGCGCATGGCACCGGACTGCTGCATCGCCCGCGCATTTCGCGCAGTGTCTGGCAGGTGCTTGGCGTGGCCACGGTTGGAGTACTCGCAACTCTGCCGCTTTGGGTTAACGCCGGCCCGCTCTATGTGGTGGGGACGGTGTTGGTGCAGGTGGTGTTCGCGCTGTCGTGGAACATTCTCTTCGGCTACACCGGGCTGGTGTCCTTCGGGCACGCGGGCTTCTTCGCGCTGGGGGCCTATCTGGCGGCACTGGCGCTGCGTCATATCGCGGGCGTGCCTTTTCTCGGTGTACTCGGAGGGGCCGCGCTACTCGGGGCTGCCGCTGCATGGGTGGTCGGTGTACTGGCGTTGCGGCGCATGAGCGGCGTCTTTCTCGCGGTGCTCACCGTGGCACTCGCAGAGGCGCTACGGCTCATCATCGGCTTCTCAACCCTGTTGGGGCGTGAGGACGGCATCACCGACATCCCGCGGCCGGCGCTGAACTTCGGACTGCTGCGCATCGATCTCGCAAGTTCGAATGCATATTACTGGTTCCTGCTTGTTGCAACGGTGTTAATCACCGCCTTCCTGTGGTGGTTGCTGCACAGCCGCTTCGGGCGCACGCTGCAGACGGTGCGGCAGGACGCAGAGCGTGCCGCTTTCATGGGCACGAACGTGGCGAGCTACCGTCTTGCGGCCTTTGTCATATCGGGCGCTGTCGCGGCGTTGGCTGGCGCGCTGTACGCACCGTGGTCGCGCATCGTGACGGTGGAGGAAGTGCACTGGCTCGCTTCCGCGCAACCGATGCTGAATACGCTCCTGGGTGGCGTCGGCTCCTTCTGGGGGCCGGTGGTCGGTGCGGGCCTGTTCGCTACCATCACCTATGCGACACGCACGCTGGTCGGCCTATCGGAGTTGATCGTCGGCGCAGGCTTGCTCGCCATCATCCTGCTGGCGCCCAACGGAGCGGTGGGCTTGTGGCGCAGTCTAGAGGAACGCCTCTGGGGCCGCCGCGCACCGCGAACGAGCGAACCTGGGAAATCACCACCGCTGGTTGCACCAGTCGGCGAGCTCAAGGCCGGAGGTGCGCGATGAACGATCCGATGCTGCGCGTCCAGGACGTGCGCAAGAACTACGGCCCGATTGAGGTGCTCCGTGGCGTGAGCTTGTCCGTGGGGCGTGGCGAAGTCTTCGCCATCATCGGCCCCAACGGCGCGGGCAAGACCACGATGTTCAAGGTCATGACTGGTGAGGTGCCGTGCAACGGCGGAAGCATTCACTTCGGCGGCAAGGACGTCACTCGGATGCCGGCGCACGAGCGCGTGCGCGAAGGCTTCGGACGCACCTTCCAGGTGGCGCGTGTGTTTCATGACTTCACCGTTCTTGACAATGTGATCGCAGCTGTCGAGGCGCGTCGCAAATTCAAGCGCGAGCCGCTCGGTTCGCGCTGGCGCTGTGCGCCTTCGTCCGAGGTGCGCGATGAAGCTATTGCGCTGCTGGAAGACGTGAAGCTGCACACCCTCGCGGGCGAGGCGGCGCGCTTTCTTTCCCACGGCGATAAGAAGCGGCTCGAATTCGTGATCGCACTCGCGGGCCGCCCGACCATCCTAATGCTCGACGAGCCGACTGCCGGCATGTCGCCGAGTGACCGCGCCGAGATCGCACAGATGGTGTCACGCACGCAGAAGGAGCGGGGTATCACCGTAGTAATGACCGAGCACGACATGGATGTGGTGTTCGGGCTTGCGCACCGGATCATGGTGATGAACTACGGCGCGGTCGTCTCCACTGGCAGCGTTGAACAGGTGCGTGCCGATCCGAAGGTGCGCGAGGTCTACCTCGGCAAGGAGATGGTTGGTGCTTGAAGTCCGCGAACTCGATGCCTTCTACGGCGACAGCCATGTCCTGCATGGCGCGCAGATCTCGGTGAAGGCGGGGCAGCGGGTCGCGCTGCTCGGCCGAAACGGCGCTGGCAAGTCGACCCTGCTCAAGAGCGTGATGAACGCCGGTCCGCGCGTGCGCGGCGTGGTGCGCTTCGACGGCAGGGACCTGCGCGACGTGCAGACCCACCAGCGTACGCGCATGGGCCTGTCTCTGGTGCCGGAGGACCGGCGAATCTTCACCCACCTCACCGTGACAGAGAACATCGCGATCGCGCGCTACGGTGCGTCACCTTCTCGGCCCTCGGTGCCGGTGGCGGACATCATCGCGCGCTTTCCGATGCTCGCGCCGCTGCAGCAGCGCTATGGTGGCCAGCTCAGCGGCGGGCAGCAGCAGCTCCTGGCGGTCGCGCGTGCGATGGCAGCAAACCCAAGCCTCCTGCTGCTCGACGAGCCAACTGAGGGTCTCGCGCCGATCATCGTCGAGGAGATGGCGCACGACGTGGTGCGCACCTGCACCGAAGGCAATGTCGCGCTGCTGCTGTGCGAGCAGAACATCTGGTTCGCCCGCCGTTGCACCGAGTACGTCTACGTGATCGACACCGGCCGCGTAGTGTTCGAGGGCGACTGGGAGCGCTTCGATGCCAATCCGCAGGTCCAGCAGCGCTATCTTGCGCTCTGAAAGGGCCTTCCATCCATTCCAACGCCAACACAAAGACCCATGGATCTCCAGTACACCCCGGAACAGAACCAGCTCAGGGAAAGCGTCGAGCGCTTCGTGCGCGAGGGATACGACTTCACGCGCCGCCGCAAGCTCGCGGCGAGCGATCCCGGCCATGACGAGAACTGCTGGCGCAGCTACGCCGAGTTCGGCTGGCTCGCGGTGCCTTTCAGGGAGGAGGACGGCGGCATCGGCGGCGATGCCACTGACACCGGCATCGTCATGGAAGGAGTGGGGCGCGGGCTGCTGCTGGAGCCGTATCTTGCCAATGTCGTTCTCGGAGGCGGCGTGTTGGCCGCGCTCGGCGGTCCCGGGCAGAAGGCGGAATGGTTGCAGCCGATGATGACCGGCGAGCGCAAGCTGGCGTTGGCCTATGCCGAGCCTGAATCGCGCTACGAGCTTGCGCATTGCACGACTACTGCGCAGCGCGCGGGCGCTGGATGGCGCATCGACGGGCGAAAGTCCTTCGTCCACGGCGGCGGCGTCGCCGACTTCTACGTGCTGATCGCACGAACCTCGGGGCAGGTCGACGATGCGCTGGGTCTGACGGCGTTCGTTGTCGACGCGAGGGCGCGCGGACTCGAAGTGACGCCCTACGCCAGCCATGACGGCACGCGCGCGGCCGATTTAGTCTTCAACGGAGTGCAGGTCGACGACGCTCGCCGTCTCGGCGAAGCTGGCACGGCGTTCCCGGCGCTCGAACTGGTGATCGACCAGGCAATTGCCGCGATCGCTTCCGAAGCGGTCGGTGCCATGGGTGCACTGGTTGACATGACGCTCGACTACCTTAAGACCCGCCAGCAGTTCGGTCGGCCGATCGGCACCAACCAGGCTCTGCAGCATCGCATGGTAGATATGTACATCGCGCTCGACGAAGCGCGCTCGATGGCGCTCTACGGCGCGTTGATGCTGGGCGAGTCCGACTCGGCCGCGCGGCGTAAGGCGCTATCGGCCACCAAGATCGAGATCGACAGGACCGCGCGACGCGTCGGGCAGGAGGCGGTCCAGCTGCATGGCGCGATGGGCGTGACCGACGAGCTCGCTGTGGGCCACTATTTCAAACGCCTGTCGATGATCGGCGTGACCTTCGGCGACATGAGCTGGCACCTGCAGCGCCACGCGCTGGCTTGAGCCATACGGGAGGACCTCAACGTGGATCTCGGTCTTTCGCCCCAGGAGCGGGCATTCGAAGAGGAAGTGCGTGAATTCGTCGCGCGAGAACTGCCGGACGACATTCGCGAGAAGGTGCTGCAGGACCGCCACCTTGATCGCGAGGACTTTATGCGCTGGCAGCAGGTCCTCGGCCGCAAGGGTTGGTTCACTGGTGCTTGGCCGCGAGAGTTCGGCGGCCATGCATGGACGGCCATGCAGACCATCATCTTCAATCGCGTTGCGGGGGAGATGCATTGCCCCGAACTGCAGGTCTTCGGCCCTGCGATGGTCGGGCCGGTAATCTACACCTTCGGCACGCCGGAACAGAGAGCCCTGCATTTGCCTGCAATCTGCGACTCGTCCGTGTGGTGGTGCCAGGGCTATTCGGAGCCCGGCGCGGGATCGGACCTTGCATCGCTCCAGACCGCTGCCGAGAACCGCGGCGACCACTACCTCGTCAATGGCCAGAAGATCTGGACCTCGTACGCGCACTTCGCCGACTGGATGTTCTGCCTTGTGCGTACCGGCCGCGAGGGCAAACGTCAGCAGGGAATCTCCTTCCTGCTGATCGACATGAAGACTCCGGGGATCGAGGTGCAGCCGATCCGGATGTTGGATGGACGCCATTACCTCAATGCGGTGTTCTTCAACGACGTGAAGGTGCCGACCTCCAATCGAATCGGCGAGGAAGGGCGAGGCTGGACCTACGCGAAATTCCTGCTGGAGCACGAGCGCGTGGAGAACGCGAACCTGCGCTTTATCACCCAGGAACTGCAGAAGCTGCGGCACGTCGCTTCGCAGGTGCGTAGCAACGGCCGTCGCCTTGCGGACGATCCCGCATTCATGGCTGAGGTCAGCGCGGTCGAGGTGCAGTTCAAGGCGTTGGAGATCGGTCTTCTGCGGATGCTGTCGGACATGCAAGCCGGCGCACCCGCTGGGCCCGGCAAGTCGTCCTTCATCAAGATCCGCGGCACCGAGATCGCGCAGCGCATCACCGAACTGTTGGTGCAAGCAAGTGGGCCTGATGCAATCCGCTACCAGCCCGGACCGCTGTTCGGCCAGGGTGAACGCGAGCTCATCGGCCCTGAGCACGGGCTTGGGCCTGTCGCCAACTACCTCTTTTGCCGAGCGATGACGATCTACGGCGGCAGCACCGAGGTGCAGAAGAACATCATGGCCAAGCACGCGCTCGGCCTTTGAACATCCCGGGACGAAGAGAGGACACGCATGCCAGTACACGACGACGACATCGACTACCTCCAGGGCGAGAAGCCTCTCCACGAGTACCTGCGCGGCCATGCGCGGCGCGTACCTGCAAAGCCTGCGCTCGCCTGGTATGGGCGCGAGATCAGCTATAGCGAGCTTGATCGCATGAGCGACGCCTTCGCGCAAGCGCTTCATGAGCGCGGCGTGGGGAAGGGGGACCGCGTGGCGCTCTTCATGCAGAACTGCCCACAGTACCTGATTGCGCACTTCGGCATTCAGAAGATAGGCGCAATCGTGAGTCCCTGCAGCCCGATGTTCAAGGCGCACGAGTTCGCCTATCAGGTCGGCGATCTGGGCGCCAAGGCGATCGTCGCGGCAGATCATCTGGTGCCGATCATGCAATCGGTCGCCGACCGAGTGAAGGTGCCGAACGTGTTCAGCGTGCGCTACGCGGATTTTCTGCCAGAGAAGCCCACGCTGCGCGTTCCCGACGAAATCGCTGCGCGGCGGCCGCTGCCCGATGGCACCATCGACTTCCATGCGACTATCACGCGCGCAGATGTTGCGGCGCCAGTGGTCGAGCTGTCGATGGACGATGTCTCGCTGATGACCTACACGTCGGGCACCACCGGCATGCCCAAGGGCGCGATGCTGAGCTATCGGAACGCGCTCTACAAGACGGCGGTGGGGCAAGAGATGTTTCGCATCCGCAGCGACGAGGTGATGCTCGCGGTTGCGCCTCTCTATCACATCGCCGGGATGATCAGTGGCGTGACGATGCTGGCATACACTGGCGCGATGGTGGTGCTGCTCAACCGCATGGACGCGCTGGCCGTGCTGCAGGCCGTCGAGCGGCATCGCGTGACCTGGTGGTTTGCCATGGCTCCGATGCTGGTAGCTTCGATGAATGAGCCCGGGGCGGAGAAGTTCGACCTGTCGACGCTGCGCACCACGATGGCGACCAGCTTTGGCATCAAGCTGACAGAAGAGCTCGCCACGCGCTGGAGCGCATTCGCCAACGGCTGCCTAGTGTACGAAGCGGGCTATGGGCTGTCCGAGACGCACACCAACGACGTGCTCATGCCCCGCGACGCGGTCCGCTGGGGCACGAACGGCGTGCCGGGGCGCGGCGTTGAGCTGAAGATCCTCGGTGCCGACGGCAGCGAAGTACCGGTGGGCGAAAGCGGCGAGATCGTGGTGCGTAGTCGAGGCGTGTTTCGCGGCTACTGGAACCGTCCGGACGCTACTGCCGAGGTCCTCCGAAATGGCTGGGTCCATACCGGGGACATCGGCCGAATGGACGAGCAAGGCTATCTCACCTTCATTGGACGGGTGAAGGAAATGATCAAGGTGTCGGGTTTCAGCGTGTTCCCCGAGGAGGTCGAGGCCATCCTGATCCTGCACCCCGAGGTGAGGCAGGTCGCCGTGATCGGCGTCCCGGACAAAGACAAGGGCGAGGTTATCAAGGCCTTTGTTGTGCCCAAGTCGAAGTCGCTCGATATCGATCAACTGCTCGGATGGGCGCGCGAGAACATGTCGCATTACAAGGTGCCTAGGCAAATCGAGTTCCGCGAGGGGCTGCCTGCCAGTGGGACTGGCAAAGTGTTGCGCAGGATGCTCAAGGAAATTTGATAGGTTCGTGTGTTGAGTCGGTCAATGCGCGGGCGAAGTGTCGCACGACGAGCTGGACCGAGTACAACGCCGCCCTCAAACGCCGAGAGTCTTTGATGGTCTGGCTCAATGCAGACCTGCAATGGCAGGCATCGCCCATTGGAAGGAAGTGACGGTCAGCCGTCTTCAATGATGCCGCGCTCCAGTTTTGCCTCACCCTCAAGTGCACGTTGAGCCATGGGTGGCGCCAGGCAACAGGGGTCCGAGAGCCAGCTGCGGTTTGCCAGATTCGATTGGCCGGTGCCTGACTAAGGCACGCTGTGCCGGCATCACCACACGTCCCAGCAGCACCGGCTCGCACCTGCTGATTCACAGCACCGGTGTGAAGATGTTGGCAGAAAGTGAATGGGAGACCATGAGGCACGGCACTGACCGCTGGCGCCGGTGGCGCAAAGTCCAGCTGGGCGTCGATACGCAGACGTTGGAGATACAGACTGCACGAACGAAAAGCAATGGATGGATGCCAGCGCGAACGCTCAGGCCTGCAACGAGATCTAGAGAGCTAGCTGAAAGCCTGAGCGGGTTATGGCACGCGACCTTGACCGGCAAGACACAGAGCTGCAAGTGCATCCTGGGCAGGTTCACCAGCCTGGGCACGCCTTGGGAAATGCGCTTGTGATAACTCCGTCTGGGGAGCTATCGACCTCAGGATGGTTTTTTCAACCGCGCCGTATTGTTCGTACGGGCACCACCCACTTGCGCGCCATCGTCACCAATGCGGGCCAGTTGTGCCGGATCCAAAAATCCCAGGCAGGCGTCGGTAGGGGTGATGAGGAAGCCACCGCCTTGCTCGGGCGCAAGGCGGGTGCTGATGTTGCCGGCCGTGGCATGCACATAGCCGCGAGCGAAGAGGCTGGCGCCCACGCGGCAGATTTCTTCGCGGGCCTGGGATTCAGTCACTCTACGCCCCCCAGCTTGGTGATGCGCGCGGTGTTCAGGTGCTGGCGGAGGAAGAGCGAGGCCTCCATGCGTTCGCCGCGCACCAACAGCTCGATCAGCTGCAGGTGCTCCTCGCACTGGCGGTGCAGGCGGGTACGGTCCAGCAGGGTGCCGTATTCGACGATGCGGCGCATCTGGTTGACGTTGCGCAGCGCATCGACCACGAAGCGGTTGCCACTGCCCGCAGCCACGGTTTCATGGAAGTGGCTGCCCGCCTGGAACAATTGGGCCGGCGTGCACTGTTCGATACCCCCATCGAGCAGCTCCTGCTGTTCGCGGCGGCAGCGCTCCAGCTCAGCCAGGTCGACCGCGTAGCCGGGTTCAAGGATGGCCGCGGGCTCCAGCATCATGCGAAAGCGGTAGCTCTCGCGGTGCGATTCGACGTTGGTGAGCATGCGGCGAAAGACCCAGCCGCGCCCGGGCTTGCGGTCCACCAGGCCATCCTTGGCCATGGTGTTGAGCAGGCGTTGCACCTGGGGGCGGGCCAGGCCATAGCGGGCCATGAGGTCGGCCTCCGTCACCTCCTGCTCGATGTGGCCCTTGATGCGGTCGCTGGCGATGCGCATATAGGCGTCTTCCGAAGGCGCCGCTGTATCGGCCAGGTCCAGGCCCGCCAGGTCGCGCGCATCCCGGGCCAACTGGAAGCCTCGGTTGGGGCTGGAGTTCACCACCTCTGCGGCCTCCAGGAACTGCAGCGCCTTGCGCACGGGCGAGCGTGAGACGCCCAGCTCATCGCACAGCGACTGCTCTGTGAGCCGGTAGCCCTTGGGCAGCTCTTCCCGGCGCACGATGTCGAGGATCTGGGCTGCCAGCTTGGGAATCAGCGGACTGACGTTTCCGGAAGGGGCGGCCGGGGCAGCGGCGGTGGAGGGCATGGTGCGAACGTGGTTGTATGGGGATCAGGTCAGCAGGTCGAAGGCCCGGGTGAAGAAGTCCACGGCACCGAAGTTGCCGGACTTCAGGGTCACGTGGAGGCCATTGGCGCTAGCCTACCGCGATTCAGCGCGGCCGAGGACTGTGCTACGGCCTCCTCTGCCGCGATGGTGCGCGACTTCAGCGCGATCACGATGGCATCGACCTCCCTCCCGATCTGCTCGGTGGGTACACCGATGGTCTGCACCACCCGCATGCCGCTTCGCACCAGGTTGCTGGCAAGGTCGGTCGCACCGGTGAAGTCATCGGCGATGCAACCCAGAAAGGGGGGAGTCATAGGTATAGTTCCCCGCTCAGGCGTTTGTCACGGCATCCGCCACTGCGGAGGCAAAGGCCTTGCAGCCAGTGCTGCCGCCGATGTCGGCGGTGCGAGTGGCCGGGTTCTCAAGCACCTTGTCCACCGCAGTCTCAATGGCTTTGGCCGCCTGGTTGAGCTTGGCGTCGCCGCGCTTGTCACCCAGCCAGGCCACCATCATCGCGACGGACAGGATCATGGATGTGGGGTTGGCTTTGTCCTGACCCGCGATGGTAGGTGCCGATCCGTGCTGCGCCTGGGCGCAGCAGTTCGTATCGCTGGCCATGATGGAGCCCGCCAGGCCCAGGCTGCCCGATAGCTCGCTGCACAGGTCCGACAGGATGTCGCCGTAGAAATTGGTGGCTACCAGCACGTCGAAGCGTTCGGGTTCCTTGACCAGGTGGGCGGTGGAAGCGTCCACCAGGAGGTCGTCCAGCACCACCTCGGGGAAATCTTTGGCCACGTGGCGCACGGCTTCCAGGAACAGGCCGTCCGTCATGTGGAAGCTGTTGGCTTTGTGGATAGCGGTGACATGCTTCTTGCGGGTCATCGCCAACTCAAAAGCGCGGCGCGCGATGCGCTCGCTGCAGTGGCGGGTGATCTTGCGGGTGGACAGCGCCATGTCGGGGCTGGGCATGACCTCGCCCCAGCCGCGCGACATGTTGCGGTCCGGGTAGAAGCCTTCGGTGGCCTCGCGCATGATGACCAGATCCATGGTCTTGCCTTCGCGCATGTTGGACTGCAGGAAGGGGCGGGTGCGTGCGGGGCGCACGTTGGCGTACAGGTCCAGCCCGATGCGGTAGGCCGCGGAGACGTTGCGCCCGCCCTTCTCTGGCGGCGGGTAGTCGGCATGCGATTGCGTGCCCAGGATGATGCCGTCGTAGGTCTTGGAGCGTTCCAGCAGTTCGTCGCGGACGGTGACACCGTATTTTGCGAGGCTGGAGAAGCCCAGATCCTCATAGTCGAACTGGAAGTCGAGGCCGAAGCGCGTGCTTGCGGCGGTCAGTACGCGCACGGATGCGTCGACGATCTCGGGGCCGATGCCGTCGCAGGGCAGAACGATGAATTTCACGAAGGTCTCCAGTCAGTTGCGGGTAGGGGTGAGGGAATTGGTAGTGGCAGTGCGTGCCGCGACGGCGTGCCGCAGCAGGTGTACGACGCTATAGGGCTTGCTGCATTGGCACGACAGCAAGCGGTGTTGAATGCACTAAAACAATTTTTGGTTCATTACTAAGCGCGAAATATGACGATTTCAGGTCAGCTTGCATTGTATAAAGTAATTATAAAATACAAAATGATGCTGCACACAGTCTATCAACCATAGAGAGAAAACGGAGTATTTGACCGACCCTTTGCGGCTGCGCAAGAGCTGTTTGGCCGCACGCACAACGCTAGCGGCTTCAGCCTGCCTTACCAATACGGACATGGCAGCCAGCTATCCCAACAAGCCCATCACCTTCGTCGTTCCCTATGCGGCCGGCGGAAGCTCCGACACGCGCTCACGCCAGATCGCGACCAAGCTTGCAGTCGCCTATGGCCAACCGGTAGTGGTCGAGAATCGGCCAGGTGCGGGTGGCAACATCGGCACGGAGTACATCGCCAAAGCCAAGGCCGATGGCTATGTAATCGGGCTAGGCAACTTCGCGCCGCTGGCGGTCAACAAAGCGCTGTTCCGAAAGCTCAACTACGACCCTGCGACCGATCTGGTACCCATCGTGATGATCGAGAAGGGGCCACTGGTCATCTCGGTGCCGCAGTCGTCCCCGTTCAAAACCGTCAAGGACGTGGTCGCTGCGGCCAAAGCGAAGCCGAAAACGTTGAGCTTTGCTTCGGGCGGGATCGGTGGATCACACCACCTTGCGGGTGAGTTGTTCCAGGAAGCTGCTGGCATCGAGTTGACGCATATCGCCTACAAAGGCGGTGCGCCCGCGACCAACGACCTGATCGCGGGAACCGTGAACATCATGTTCGAGTGGATCTCCGCGGTGATGCCCTACGTGTCGGGCAGCGAGCCAAGGCTACGGCCGCTGGCCATTACCAGTACCCAGCGTTCGCCGCTGCTCAAGGACGTCCCCACCTAGGGTGCACTGGATGTACGACACGTGTGCGTTGGAACCCGGAACGACTCGGGGTCTCCTCGTTTTCAGTGCAATAAGTGACGGTACGAAAAGCTAGCACTGGCGCGGAGGTGGTGTTGGTAGATCGTTGATTTCATTGACTTTCCTGTTCACTTTCAAATCTGCGATTCGTGGCGTCAAACCGTGGTCGGTTTCATCCATTGGTGCCAGTTATCGATGCATTTGGCCGCGAAGGCAGGATTTGGTCAGCATAGCGGTCAACCGGGAAGCGAAACACACCCCGCAAGTTGATGCTCTCCAGCCTGGTGGGCGCAATCTTCCCGATCAGTTCCGGTGGAATGACCTGGCGGCGGTTCGACCAGCGATCCAGGACCGCCTGCATCTGTGAGGTATTCCACGCCATCACGATGTTGGCCATCAGGCTCAACGCATCGGCCACAGCCTGCATTTCATCGACACGTTTGGCCTGCGCCGGGCTGATCCGGCCGGTATAAATGGCGCGCTTGAGGGCGTTAACAGCCTCGCCCCGATTGAGCACCCGGCGCAACTCGTTCCTGAAAGCGTCCTTGACAAAGTAGTCAGCCAAAAACGCCGTACGCAGCAACCGCCCCAATTGCACGCCAGCCTCATAGATTGGATCGCCCTGGGCGGCAGAACCGAACCGCGCAAGAGCTGCCACCGCACTGGCATGTCCGCTCATGACCGAGGCTGCCAGGTGCACCAGACTATCCCAATGCTTTTCGATCAAAGCGACGTCGACATTGGCTTCGCACACCGCAGCGATTTCTGCGGGCACTTTGGTGCCGCGTGGCACAAAGAGGTGGCGCTGTTTGAGTTCCTTCAACCGCGGGCAAAGATCAAAACCAAGCAAACGGGCATGTGACATGGCAAAGTCGGTGTAGCCATGGGTATCCACAGCAAGCTGGCTGGTCTCCAGCTTTTCTTGGCGGATGACACCTTCAATGGCCACGCCCGCCTGGCGCTCATTGAGCACAAAGGGCTGCGCATGGAAGATGCCCCACCGGTCTTTTACATGGGAGTAGATTCCAATGGAAGGTGTGTTGCGCCGAGGATCAAGCCGGGCTTGCCACACCCGTTTGGTGGTCTCCATGCTCATCATGTCAGAAGATGCCAAATCGGACCGCCCCCAGGTGGCGGCAATCGGGTGTCGCTGCATGAATTCCAGCACAGCCTGGCAGGCCTGGCTCAGACGCCGTTCGTCCCGCGCCCAGCGCATGGCCTGGCGAATGCTGGTGGCAGACAATTGCGGAATCATGCGCGCGCATTCGACCGCAGTCAGACTGGTGCCGTGGGCCATGATGCCGGCATAGACCATCAGCAGCTCGTCGGTAGAGCGCGGCTCACGTCCGAGCATGATCCAGCTAAAGCGCACCTGGGCGTCAACGGCCAGAATCACTTCCGGCAATTGAACCTCACCGATGCGGTGATCCAAAGCCGCGCGCAGCTTGGTCACTTCTGGGTCTTCGTCCTCTGCGGGCAATGGCGACAAATGGAGTTCATCATCCACGCGCAGTACGCCACTGCGGGCTGCAGCGGCCACCGCATCGACACCGGCAGTTACTCTGGCCAGCAAAGGCTTCAAGAAAGTGGCAGCCTTGCTGGGTAACGATAGACGGGCATAGTGTTTCTTGGACTCTGCCTGCCAACGCTCGTCCGTGAAGAACAAGCGCGCACGACCCCGAAAGCTCAGGCTGTGCTCAATCCAGACCGAGCCATTGCGCACCGCGCGGCGCAGGGCAAACAGGGTGGCCACCTCCAACGCCTGAAACGCCCGTTCCCGGTCTGGGCTGGAGATCGAAACCTGCCAGATCATTCCCAGACTTGGTGCCACCACTTCAACTGGCAGCTTTCTGGATCCTTTGAGATATAAAGCTTGCAGCTTGGCAAGGTACTCGATGGCAGGATGCTCGCCGGTGGCCTGCCAGGGCAGCTTTGCAATGGCGACGAGCAACGACCGCACGGGGCGAATTCCATCAATCAATCCCTCGCGGACCAGGGAGGCCCTGCTCGGTGGTTTGCGTTTCTGGGTTTCGGTGATCAAGGCTTCAAGACGGGCACGCAACTCAGCATCTGGCACCGCACCTTGCGCGCTCAAGGCAACAAGTTCGCCGAGCAGCGTTTTGTACATTGCGGCCCAATTGACGGTAGCGGGGACATCGGCGGCAGCCTGACGCCACAGATCGGCGATCCGGCGCTGCACCATAAGGATCAACTGGTCTGTGGTGGTGAACAGGCAATACCGAAGAAAGCATGCGACCTCCACGGTGCGCGCTGGCTCTTTGATCTTGGCTCCGGCTGAGGGCGGCCTGGAGACAAGTCGGCGCGCGTAGCGGCGCAAGATGAGATCGGGGATGTCTGCCAGGTGCTTATGAACGTCCAGCGTGTAAAGCAGGTCGATGCGCTCCAGTACCTCGCTGATTTGGCGGGTTGAGTGTTTCGCCGGTGCAGCCCATAGCCAACTCTGCTGGGTTTGTCCATCTGGGCGCAGCTCTGAAACTGAGGCTCGCCAGCGATCAAGTGTTGCTGGATCAACGCTGGCGGCGATGGCGGTGCCTGTTTCAACTTCAAGCTGGGCAAGTGCCGCCGCAATCAGTGTCCGAATTGCCCGCTCGTGCACGATCACCAGCTTGTTCTTGTACAGCCATTGACGCGCCCGCACGAGTAGCTGATCGCGGTCGGCGCAGCGCGCCACTTCGTCGCGCAGTTCACGTACCAGTGAGCGGCGCTGGTGCTCGCTCATCCACTGGAATCCAAGGACCGTGCAGGCTACTTGTTGGTGATCGAATAGCGTGCGCCCGCGTTCATACATGGCTCTCAGCGAGGCGACTTCTGGTGCTGCAATGCCAAGCTCGTTGCCAAGGTGGCGCCACAAGGCTACTGGAATTACCCGAAAGGCACCGAGCAAACGCCCACTCATGCGCAGGAAACCAATATGGAGCGCCAGACCAAGCTTGTGGGAATCACCTCGGCGTGCATTGATTGCGTCGCGCTCGGCACCATCGAAGGTGAAAAATGCCTTCATCTCGAAGTCGCTGATATCGCGGGGGAGCCCACGCATCCCCAAAAACGTTGTGTGCCAACCCTGCATCGTGAACCTCAAAAGTGGGAGGCCACCATACCCGTTTACAAAGCGAACAGGAAAGTCAATGAAATCAACGGTCTACCCAGACCACCCCCGCGCCAGTGCTAGCTTTGCGTACCGTCACTTATTGCACTGAAAACGAGGAGACCCCGTCGTCAGCTTTGCACGTGATCGCGTGCATTTACGGCCTGAACGAGCCGTCGCAGTCCCTTTGGGCTCTTGATTCCCACGAATTGAATGACTTCAACCTCAGGGTGGCCCCGATTCAACATGTGGACGATGAAAGTGTTTCTCAGAACCTGTGGGCCTACACGTTTTGGCTCTTGGCCGGGAGAAGCTCCACGGCTGGCAGCCATCACGCAGGCGCTCACTGCGGAGAACAGCACCGAGACTGCCAGGGCCGTTCCTCGATTTGAGACGAACAGCCATTCTGATGAGGCAGCCTTAGCGCTATGCGATCGCCATTCCAGCCAGCGCCGTAGCGCCTGGCTCAACCCGAGCGACAGCAAAAGCGTACGACTTTGATTGGCGCGTTTTCCTTGAATGTGCAGTGAAAACGGCGTGGGCCCTTGGGACGCGTCCGTCCCGTTGAATGTGATGTCTTCAGGCCGTAGGTGTCGGACTTCCTCTGGTGCAAGTGCGAGTTCGTAGAGCAGGAGAAGAACTGCGCGATCTCGGATCTCGTACATCGACTCGCCGGAGGGGAAAAATGAAGGGAGCGCATGCCAGATCGGATCCGACAGGACATGCCCTAGTTGGGAAGAGGGTGCGGGCTTTTCCTCAATGGAGAGTTCTGAGGCTGGATTTTCAGTGATCCACTTCTGAGCCAACGCGAAGGAATACACGCGCTCGAGAACTCTCCAATACCTTCGCCTGGTTACCTCGCTGATCGACCTTGCTGGATTGTGAGACGCCTTCTGGCCTGCGCGGGGCTGAAGGAACTGCACCACATGCTCTCGCTTCGCTTGGTGCCAGGCAAGTGTTCGGATCGAAGATCCGTTTTCGGAGACGAGCAAGACGGACGACAGATCCTTCAGCCATGACTCCCAAATTGCTTGGTACGGGCCTGCTGATTTGAGCTGTAGCGGGTCGTTTGTTTTTGTCGACTCTTTCCTCAACCATTGCTGAAAGAGTTCTCTGCCGTCTGGTGGATGTTCAACCATATGTCAAAACTAAACTTACATGACTTGAGCTTGTTGAGTGTGTTTGCTGATTGGCAGTCGCGTGCGTTGATACATGCTTTTAGCTCAAGTCATGTAAGTTTAGTTCAATTGGCTAAGGTTAGATCCGCAGATATCGAGCTGCGTGCATTGCAGGCACGTCGCCGGAGAGACTTGCATGACCTATGGCCGAAGTTCTCGGTCCCAGCCAAGTACCTGAAGAAGCCCTACGTTGCGAGATTGCTTGAGGGCTCTGTTGCTAAGCGAGTGACGTCGTGCAAGCGCCAATGCACGATGGTGTCAAACTCGGCGTTGCCCCAAGGATGGCGGCGCGCGAATGGACTCGCTAGTTGCAGCGCATCCGTCGGTACACGCTACTGGCCTTCGGCGAGTATGGCGAGCGCCTTCCTCTTCCCAACATCAAGAACTGTCCGAATTCTCTCCAGTTGCGCCGCACGGGGACGTGATTTGCCAGACTCCCATCTCGGGAGTGACTGCGGCGACACCTCCAATAGCTTGGCCATGTCTTTCGCTGTGATCCCCAGCTCGGCGCGTTTTGCGGTCAGTGCTTCCGGTTTGAAGACCCACTTTCTCCCTCCTTTGCGCACCGAGGGCGCCTCTTCCTCGAGTTGCGGCGGAGGAGCCTTGACCAACCGCTGAGCCGCCTTGAGTTGAGACGTCAAAGTCTTCACTTCGCGCTTGAGCGCAGCGATCTCCGAACGATGCGAAGTCAGCGCTTTGCGCATGCCCTGTAGTTCAGGCTTGAGCTCTTTACGAGCCATCCGAACGACCTCAGAGCGGAATGCATTGGAGAAGGTAGTCAAGGCGGATTGTGTACCAGCCGGCGCAAGCAGACATCGCCTGCGCAGAAATGAAAAAGACCGCCACGGCTGCGGGCCTGGCGGTCTTGTGTGTCATGGGCAATTACTTGCCAGCCTTCTCGGCCTTGCGCTTTGCAGCTTTGGGGTCTACCACTGCCTTGAACTTGGCGCCGGCCACGAACTTGGGCACGGTAGCGGCTGGAATCTTGATGGCTTCGCCGGTGGAAGGATTCTTGCCGGTGCGTGCTGCGCGCTTGGCAGCCTTGAACGTGCCAAAGCCCACGAGCTGAACCGCATCGTCCTTCTTCACAGCAGTCTGGATGGTGTCGATGAGGGTTTCGAGGATGGCGCCTGCTGCGACCTTGGACAGGTCATGCTTGGCGGCAAGGATTTCGACGAGATCAGCGCGATTCATGGTTTTGCACAGAAATGATGGAAAGGCGATTTATAGCGCACTTGCATCTGGCGCTCTCTGCGCCAACATTCCTCCACGGCCTCAATGTTGAGGATTCAGCTTGGGCAGGAAATCGATGCCAGTGCGTTTGACCAACTCCTGGTAGCTGATCGGGGGACCGACTCGTTCACCTTCTCGGTTGGCCTGCCAGTGGGCCCAAGCGCGCTGCGTTGTGGCGTCGTACACCAGCTTGTACAGGTAGGTGGGGACCTTCACCGCATTGCGCCCAATCACTGGGCTCGCGGGTGTGAAAACCGGCCCGGTGATCACGTAGACATCCCCCTTGGCTCTGAGCACGTAGCGCCTGGTGTCCTGCTCGATTTTGGCCCAAGCTCCTCCGTTGTGCTGGATGTCCTGGGGCACCATGTTGGCCAACGAGAAGCTTTGCGCCATGGAGGTCGGAGTGGACATGTCCCCAGCAGGTGCCATGTGACCGCGCGAATAGCCAGAGCGCTTGTAGTCATCCAATTCCGCACGCTCGCTCTCAGGCAGGCGCGCGTCGGCAAAGAACCTGTCTGAGCGTTTGTGGTCGGCAGCTTCGATGGACTTTCTGCTGAGGCGCTGGGCCACGTAGACGGGGGTATGGGTACCACCATCGTGCAAGATCGCAAAAGCCTCGTAGCAGAGCTCTCGGAGCCGCGGTGCTGGTGCTAGCGCTGGCGGCGTCGAGCGCGCAAAGAACTGTGGGCACTGGGCGAAGCTGGTGGGTTGGGGAACGAGGAGGGCGGAGCTGTCAAAGCCATGGCCCGAGGAGCGTGCCGAAACAGCGCCGGTAAGACCCAGGACCAGGGCCGTGGCCACGAACAGACCGCGTGGCCAAGAAGAAAGCAGATTCACGTTGTGCGTCGTTGAAGGAAACGGCGCATTGAACCACCCTTGGCCAGCCCGCGCTGGCCGAAAGGGCAGCATAAAGCAGGGTCTTACAGAGAGGTGAACTTCATTTCTTGAGGCACTCACTCATGAACTTCTTGCGCTCATCTCCCTTTTTGCCTGTCGCGTCTGCGTTGCACGACTTCATGCGCTCCTGCTGGCGCTTCTTTCCGTCGCTCAGGCAGGTCTTCATGAAGGCCTTGCGTTCATCGCCTTTCTTGCCCGTGGCCTCGGTATTGCAGGTGCCCATCAGGTTCTGCTGGGCGGTTTGGGCGTGGGCGGCAGCGAAGGTCAGGGCCAGGATGGCCAAGGTTAGGATTTTGCGCATGGGTACTCCGGTGTTGTAGGTCGTTGTGGAGCCAGCCGCAAGTGCTGGCCTGGAAATTCCAGCACAAGGTGCTTAAGGCCGCAATGCGCTGAACTACCACCCTCAACTTACCGACGAGGCCGGGTGCGGCTACACGCCGTAGCGCTTGTTCCCACCGCTGGTGATGCAGTACCGGCCGCCCCTGGGGCCGACGCAGACCTTTCCGCCGCCGCAAGGGCAACCCCCGACACTGGATGAAGCGGAGGCAGACTTGCGCGAAGCATCGGGCGAAGATTTGGCGCTGGAGGACCTGTCTACAACTGACGACTTTGGCGCTGCTGCCGCTGTTCCCGCCAGCAAAGAAGCGCTGGAGCCCGCGTTCTTTGATGTGCAGCGGCTGAAAGCGGATTCTGACGCCCATCCGAACTCGCTTCCGGATTGGACACCTACCCAGCCACTGATGCGCGTTGCGACGGAGTAGCTTCGTCCCTTCACCACTTGCAGCTTGGCGGGAGACTTTGGGCCTTGGTCCGGGTGGGCAGCATATGCCGCCGTGTCCTTGGTTGCGCAGAGCTCTTCAGCAGTTGCTCCAATGCCAACGCAGACGCACAAGATCCCCAACAGCAGTTTGAACATGTATCTCCTCCCTCGAATTCATTCTGTGGAGTTGTCCGAAGGGCTGCAAGGGGGAAAACTACCGGTCGCAATTGAGGTGCATCAAGCCAGGCCAGGGGCTACTCTCGGGGCGCCAGTCAGGCCCATCGTTGCAACCTATGACTACCTCTCACGCAGACCCATCCACCGACGAAGACGCTCTTTCAACGCTCCTTGACCGATCTGACGAGTTCGAGGACGCCATCGTCGATTGCTACCCCGCTTCAGGATATTTGCTAGCGCACGACACACAGCAAAGCCAACTGGTTGCTGGGGCCTGTCTGCTGTGCATTGAACACGCAAGCGTGGTCCGCTCGGCGTTCGAGGTGGACGCGCCGAATTCGGCCTCCGGTGTTCTGAGACTACAGTACGAGGCGTTGCTGCGAGCAGCCTGGCTCCGATGGGTCGCCAATGCTGATCAGATTGCCAAGTTGGCCTGTGACCTCGATCTTGCGTCAGAGAAGGCTGCGAAGAATCTCCCTGGTCTCATGGACATGCTGGCACGGGTAGTCCAAGTGGGGCCTGCGGGTATGACGGCCCACTTGGCAGAGTTCAATGAATACTCACGTCATGCGCTCAACTCGTATGTCCATACCGGCATCCATCCGCTTCGCCGGGTGCGCGATGGCTTTCCGAGTGAGATGGCGCTTGCACTCATCCGCATGTCCAACGGCTTGATGCACCTGGCCTACCGGATGCTTGCGGAGCTTTCCGGATCTCAACGCAGAATGAATCGGGTCACACACCTCTACAAAGACTTCAGCGATTGCTGTCCGATGACGCCAGGGTGGCCGAATAGGGATGGAAGTCAAAGCACCTCTCCGAAAGGCTCTGGTACGCCAATCTGAGTCAGTGGGTGAACGATCAAGCCGCAGAGGCTCTGCGGGAGTGCTTGTTCTTGAACTCTGGAGGCACGGCATACTGCAGCCAACCCAGGGAGAGCGTGATGTGCTACAGCGCGATGGTCCGAGCGGACTACCAGAACTTCGTCCGGGAGTACGGCGCGAAGATGAGCATCAAGGATTTCTACGAGATCTTCTGGCGGCGCCTCGAGGACCGGAAGCTCGATGTAGTTCGCAGCGCTGAGATGGCCTTCGCCACGCCGCAGACGGAGGACGAGCGTGCGGTCAAAGACCTGATTGCCAAGCACGCCGCAGCCAAGATGGCCGAGCTCACAGAGGACCTGGAGAAGCAGAAGGCGCGCCTGGTGACCGCGGAGGCCAAGCTGCTCAAGAAGGTCACCAAGCTTGCGACCAACGATAGACGCGTCGCGCTCAAGAAGATTCCCTGGCTACAAGGTCTCATCGACAACCTGCAGCGCACCTATGCGCTTGCCAGTGACGCCCGCTTCTTCCCAGGTGAGTTTGTTCCCATGATGCTGATGCAGGATGGAGAACGCATCTTGAAGCCCATGCGCTTTCGGCTTCGACCACCACATGTGCCACCGTCCTTCGACAAAGAGTACGACGGGACATACAACGCTAGACGGAACAAGCTCAAAGGCTTCTGGCGGGAGCAATACACCAATTGCCGCGGAGTGGTCATCTTGACCAACTTCTATGAGCACGTCCACCGGCATATGGCCGAAGGACGCAAGCTGGCCCCAGGTGAGCTCGTGAAAGTTGCGGTAGTGGAATTTCGACCTGAGCCCGAACAGTACCTGCATGCGGCTTGCGTGTGGGCAAGGTGGACAGGGCAGGGTGAGCCAGAGCTACTGTCCTTCGCGCTTATCACAGACGAACCTCCGCCTGAAGTGCTTGCGGCCGGTCATGACAGGTGCATCATCCCTTTGCGCCGCGAAGACATCGACGCCTGGTTAGACCCAGAGCAACATGACCTTGACGTGCTGGATGCAATCCTGGATAGCAGGGTCCGGCCTTACTTCAACCATGTGATCGTAGACGGGTCCGACGCCGCAGGAGAGCCTGATTCTGAGCGTTGAGAGTCTTGTCGGTCGCCACGAGCGGTAAGTGCAGACAAGAAGAGGCTTTCGAGGAGATTCAATGCTCACACATACATTGGGGCGGTTGCTGCCATCAGCACTTCTATGGAGGCTACTTGAAGTTTCTGCTTTCAGTGGCCAGCCGCCCTAGCAGATGCGACAGGTCCGCCAGCTTGTCCGCAATCAGGCTGCACACCGTCCCCTGTCGTTGCCAACGCCCCTGCACCGCCAGGAGCCGCGAGCCCAACAGCACCTGCCGCTGCCGCTCGCGCACGTGCTCCCAGACGATGACCTGAACGGCGCCGTGCTCGTCCTCAAGCGAAACGAACACCACCCCGTTGGCCGTCTCAGGCTGCTGCCGCAGTGTCACGATGCCGACGGTACGCACCACCTGTCCATCGCGCACCCTTCGCAGGTCGGCCGAGGTCTTGAGCTTGTACTTGTCGAGTCTGGGCCGCAGGAGCTTGAGCGGGTGGCTGCGCAGCGTGAGACCGGTGGACGCATAGTCCCAGAGCACTTCCTCTCCCTCGCGCGCCGGCGGCAGCTCCAGCACTTCTTCATCGATAGGGGCATCGTGAAGAATCTCCGGGGTGGCATGCAGCGCAGCAGCCTCCCACACCTGCTCGCGCCGGTGCCCGGACAGTGAGGCCAACGCGTCGGCCGCGGCGAGCAGCTTCATTTCGTGCAACTCTAGGTCGCATCGGCGGGCGATTTCCTCCGCGTTGTCGAAGGGCGCGCGTGCTCTCTCTTCTTCGATGCGCACGGCGCTGGCGGTTCGAAGGCCTGCAATGAGCCGCAGGCCCAGGCGCACCGCAGGTTTGCCTGGCAGGTCTTCCAGCGTGCAGTCCACATCGCTGTGCATCACATCGACGGGCCGCACCACAACGCCATGGCGGCGGGCGTCCTGCACCAGCTGGCTCGGGCTGTAGAAGCCGAGCGGCTGGCTGTTGAGGAGCGCGGCCAGGAAGGCCGCAGGCTCATGGCACTTTATCCACGATGAGGCGTAGACCAGCAGTGCGAAGCTGGCGGCGTGTGACTCTGGAAAACCGTATTCCGAGAACCCTTTGATTTGCTCGAAGATGGACTCGGCAAAGCTGCGCTCGTAGCCGCGGTCCAGCATGCCGTTCACGATTTTGTCGTAGTACTTTTCGAGGCCGCCCTTGCGCTTCCAGGCCGCCATCGCGCGGCGCAACCCGTCTGCTTCACCCGCAGAGAAGCCCGCGGCCAGGATGGATATCTGCATGACCTGCTCTTGAAAAATCGGCACGCCCAAGGTCCGCCCCAACGCAACCTCCAACGCCTTGCTCGGATAGGTCACAGGCTCCAGCCCTTGGCGCCGGCGCAGGTAGGGATGCACCATGCCGCCCTGGATGGGCCCGGGCCGAACCAGCGCGACTTCAACGACCAGGTCGTAAAAGCACTGTGGCCGCAGCCGCGGCAGCATCATCATTTGCGCTCTCGACTCGACCTGGAACACGCCCACGGTATCTGCCTTGCACAGCATCCGGTAGGTCCTGCGGTCTTCGGAAGGAATGTCCTGCATCGCAAAGTCGTAGCCTCGCTGGAGGCTGATGAAGTCCAGCGCCCGGCGAATCGCCGACAGCATGCCCAAAGCCAACACGTCGACCTTCAATAGGCCGGCGGCATCGAGGTCGTCTTTGTCCCACTCAATGACCGTGCGGTCCGGCATCGATGCGTTCTCCACGGGCACCATGCGGCACAGCAAATCGCGCGTGAGCACGAAGCCACCCGTATGCTGCGACAGGTGCCTTGGAAACCCCGCCAACTGGTCCGTCAGGGTCAGAAGCTGCCGCACCGCGAGCGAGGAAGCGTCCATGCCGAGCTCATCGAATCTCTCCATGCGGAGGTTGTCGCCGTCGAACCACTGCTGCCCCTTCGCGATGGCGTCCACGGTCTCCAAGTCAAAGCCCAGGGCCTTGCCCACATCGCGTATCGCCGACCGTGGCCGGTACGAGATGACCGCGGCAGTCAGCGCTGCGCGGTCGCGTCCGTACTTGCTGTAGAGATACTGGATGACTTCCTCGCGCCGTTGGTGCTCAAAATCAATGTCGATGTCCGGAGGCTCATTGCGCTCCTTGCTGATGAAGCGCTCGAACAGCACCGACATGCGTGCGGGGTCGACCTCGGTGACCCCGAGGCAGTAGCAGACCACCGAGTTGGCAGCCGAGCCGCGGCCCTGGCAAAGGATGTGGCGCGACCGCGCGAACACCACGATGTCGTACACGGTGAGGAAGTACGGCTCGTACTGCAGCTCGCAGATGAGGTCGAGCTCATGTTCAATCTGCTGCTGGACCTTCTCGGGGATGCCCGCCGGCCAACGCCGGCCTGCACCTTCGTAGGTAGCCTGGCGCAGGTAGCTCGCAGCGGTGTGGCCAGGCGGCACGACCTCGGTCGGGTACTGGTACTTCAACGCATCGATGCTGAAGCTGCACCGGGCCACCACGTTGAGGGTCTCGGCCAGCAGCTCCGCAGGAAAGGTCTGCGCAAGCCGCAACCGGCTGCGCAGATGGCGCTCTGCGCTGCGGTCCAGCTCCTTGCCGCATTCGGTCAGCGGCTTGCCAATACGGGTCGCCGTCATCACGTCCTGCAGTGGCTTGCGTGAGCGCACATGCATGTGCACATCGCCCACGGCGACCAGGGGCAGCGCCGTGAGCGCCGACAGCTCGCGCATCCGGTACAGCCACATCTCATCGTCGATGCGTCTCACCAGGTCGACCCCAATCCAGCACCGGCCCACGAAGTGGTCGAGCATCCAGCGGCCCATGGCCTCCAGCTGAGCAGCCTTGGCTGACCGCTCCGGGCACAGCAGGGCTACACAGTTCTTGAGCTCGTCGCCACGGATAGTGTCCAGGGTGAGGTGGTAGGTGCCTTTCTCGGAGCTGCGCCGAAGCTTGGTAATGAACTGGCAGAGGTTCCCATAGCCATCGAGTGTCTGGGCCAACACCACCAGCATGAACGGGGCCTCGGAACTGCTGCGGGGTGACACGAGGAACTGCGCGCCCAGCAGCAGCGGCAGCCCGGCCTCCTTGGCTGCGACATGGGCACGGACCACCCCAGCCATTGAGCATTCGTCCGTGATGGCCAGCGCGCTGTACCCGAGTTCCTTCGCGCGGTGTACGAGTTCATCTGCCGCGCTTGCGCCCTTCAAAAATGTGAAGTTCGAGATGCACCGCAGCTCGGCGTATTCGGGGAGTGTGGTGGGCTGGCTCATGGGCGTGGCCCCGCCTCAAAGCGGTAATGCAGTACCGATTTACCCAGAAACGGTACTGCGTTACCGGTTTGGACCGAGCGTGCTCTGGTCTTCATGCGAAATGCCCATGCAGAAACCACGCAGTCTCTTCGGCCGCCAGACGCGCTTGGAAGACCCACAGCACACCCGCGTGCGGACTCAGCGCAAGGTAGTAGTCGCGCTGCACGTTGAGTGTGATTTCTTCGCCGCTGTCCTGCGCACGATGCCACCATCCCCCTTCAATGCGGTCAGGCCCCAGAAGCAGCTGCAGGGCCCCTTGGTACTGGGGCCGGTGGTCACGCTCGACCAGGCGCAGCGGCTCCACAAGCAGCCAGCTCGGCTGCGGGAGGTCGTACCCGTTGGACTGCGCCTTGCCAGGCTTCTCCGCATCGGTGTGGGACCACAGCTGCCCGTGCTCCAGGCGATGGTCGGCGCACACCAGTGGGCGGCGGATGCAGTCGTCGCCGAATCGGGCCTGCATGCGTTCAAGCGCCAGGCCAGTGGCGGCGCCTTTGCGTCTGACTTCGGGAAGAAATGAGCGGCTCTCTTCGACGACGGGCAGCACCTCTGTGGCCAGCAGCTCGATGTCGCCAGCCGGCGCGAGCAGCGTGACCTGTGCCAAGTGCTCCGCAAGCAGCTTGCCGAGATGGTCGACGTTCTGTGTGGGGATGGCCGTCCGGATGGTCAGCTCACCACCGGTGCCGGCATCCTTGGCGCGCATCACGTCGTGACACCAGCGAAACGTATATGCAGTCGCGCCGAGGCGCCTTGCCTGCAACCATCCCGACATCTGCAGCAGGAGCCTCCTGGCGCCAAACAGCAGCGCGGGTGCGCTCTCCACGCGCGACATCAGTTCCAGCCGCGCATGAAAGCTCTCGGGAATGGTGAGCCATGCGTAGGTCTCGGGCCGGAGCCCATAGGCCAAGTCCAGGGCGGAAAGCAACTCCTTGCTGAACCGCCGGCTGATGCCGCCCCGAGGCAATGCGCGAACGTCACCCAGCGTGCGGCAGCCAACGCGCGCCAGCGTCGCCTGGTGCGCGGCCACGGCGGTCAATGCAGTCAGGGGCAGCTTGTCGAGCACCTTCTGCCACGGGGCCTGGAATCCGTCCGCAAGCTCACAGCGCACGAGGGCGAGTGCGCCCAAGCCCGTGGGCGCCCACGCTACTCGCGCACCTAGCTCTGCAGCACCAAGTTCGATGCGCTCCCGCAGCCTGGAAATTCCACCGAACAGCCGAGCGCTGGCCTCCACTTCGACGAGGACGCATTCTTCGCACAGGGTGGCCCTGGGGGAGAACTGAAGCGACCACGTGCCGAGGGATGCTGCATCAATGGGCGACGCGGAATGCGGCAGCTGGATTGGTAGCAGGGCTGCCCAGTACATGGGGCACCTCCTGACGCGCAGGCCTGGGCGCAGGCAGCGTTCGCAATCGTGGCGGGATGACAATGTCCAGGTTGCTGGGCATCGCCGGCAATTGAAGAACACCATCGAACGTGGCACCGCGGCGCTTGCGGATGCGGACGTCAATGTTCCACCCAGCGCCGAGGGTCACGGAGACGCGCAGTGGAGCTGCAGAAGTGTCGCGCAGGGCCGTCTCTGGCCGAACAATGAACACGGGCGCATCGCAGCTCTGTGAGTGCACCTGCAGCCTGCGCAGCTGCTCTGGCCGGGCCTGTGGAAGCCAGACGAGCACGGCGCCGCACGGGTCGGACTTGATGAGCTGCTCGGCCACCCACAGGCGGTCTGCCGGCCCCTTCACCTCAATCCAAACCAAGCGGTCAGGCGCCACGCCGAGCTGGGCCAGACCTGGCGCGTTGGGCTGCTTTGGTGGGGACACCAGGTAGACGGTGCTGCCTTCCTCCGCGAGCAGCGACGGCACCGCCGGGCCGAGGAGTCGCCATTCGCATATGGCCGACTGGGGAAGCAGCAACTCGGTCAGGCTGCGGGTTGGCCAACCACCCCCTGGCAGCTCGGCATCAAGGGCCGGAAACCCGCTGCTGACAACGCGCGCCTCCACCTTGCCCAACTCGGTCCCTCGCCACACGGCCTCGGCCACGTGCACCGGCAGCGCTCTGGTGAGCTCTTCCGGAGGTACGACGGCAGATGGGCCTGGCGAAGGCTCGGGGCCTTCTTGCCACAGGGCGAGGGTCGACATGGGTGGGCGCTAGAATCACTGTATGCAAGTAAGGGGTATCTATTTAGCTCCAGTAGCCCCGTTGATGCTGTGATTTCATCCAGCAATAGTATCCGATTGCCTCTCCCCGGTGTTCTTGCTCACGACATCCCCATACGTCACTGGCGGCGTGACCACCGCTTGCTGCAGCAAGCGGTAAAACAGCATCCCGCGTGAGTTGGATGTGCGCCGGTTGAAACGGAACACGAATTCATCGAGATAGGCATCCAGGTGGTCTGGCTGTACAGAGCCATGATGTGTTCCCAGCACCCAGCGCTGTACCAGTGAGGCGACTCGATGCACTCCCGCCATGGAGACATGGGCAGGCACGCCTGAGCCGAGCATGACGGTGCGCCGGTGGGTGTAACCCAGCTCTCCCAGAGCGCGGTATGCCGCCGAACCATCCGTGCGTACCTGGGCTCCGGGCTCGACCACCTCCTGCACAAAGGGGATGACGTGGGTGGCGGCGTCTCGGTCAATGCGGCGTAACCGGATGCGTCCAAACCCCTTGGGCTCCACGATCTCCACCGCCATGACCATCAACACTTTGGTGGTGCTGCTCTTGCGCCCTGCAGGGGTGGCGGGACTCTTGCGATCCGTGATGGATAGGTACGTTTCATCCACCTCCACAAGCCCCTTGAGCTTGTCTCGGCCCGGGCGGACCATGGCACGTCGAAACCGGTGCAGCATGGTCCAGGCGGTCTGGTAGCTCCCCAAGCCCAATACGCGCTGCAGCCCCAGGGCGCTCACGCCTTGTTTCTGATTGGTCAGGTACCAAGCTGCCGCCAGCCAGACACGCAGCGGTGTGCGCGTCTTGTCGAAGATGGTCCCAGAGGTTACTGTGCCTTGGTACTGGCATGAGCGGCACATCAGGCGGGTGCGGCTGGCGCGGTACACATCGCCAGCGTTGCCGCAACGCGGGCAGACGAAGCCTTGGGGCCAGCGCAGCTTCTCCAGGAACGCCTGGCAGGCATCTTCGGTGGCAAACCAGTCAAGAAATTCGTTCCAGGTGCGAGGGTAGTCCTGTCCAGGAGTTGGCGTTAGCATCTGGGTTTCCATCCAGATATTCTGACGTCACTGGAGCTAAATAGATACCCCTTATGCAAGTACAGTATATCGGTGGAAATGTCAGCAGGTGTAGGCTGAAACCGCTGCTTGGCGCGGTCTGTTGATGGGTGCTACAGGTATTGATAGCAACAGAGATAGCAACGGTGAGCCTTGGAGGCGAGACCGGTTTTTGAGTGCTGACTCGAACTTTTTCTGTGCGGGACAATTCCTGAGTAGGCCGCCTGGTTTACGCGGCGAGCAGCATCTTTCTCGTCACATGGTGGGAGCGTGCGACGCCCATTCGAGCGGACTTTTGTATAAGTACACAACGATGACAAGCGATCAATTTATTCCTGCAAACCGCTGCGGCTACTGCGGCTCGACGAACTATCGCAGGGTGGTTGAACGCGACGCCCAGGGTGTCATGCGCTACGGGCAACGCTTGGTGTGCTCGGGCTGCACCCGAGAATTCGCCGACATCGGCTCGTGGCGGCGTGGCCAAAGCAACCCCCCGCCATCTTTGCCAACTGCTGCGTGAGGCTAGCGTCTCCTCTCATACTTTGCCAACAAGCTGCAGAGGGCGAAGCATCCATCGCACATTTCGCTTCAGGCTACGAGACTTTGTAAGAAGACTAGCCTCCTCTGCAATGGTGTTTTACACTGCATGGGTGTACAGTGCTCAAAAATTAAGCAGGATGGCAGTGTCCAGAAATTGGGGTAAACAATGGTGATGGCCCGAAAAGTGATTGTGTCGCCAGCCTTGCTCAGGGCTATGGCCACTGAGAGGCAAGCGAATCGACCTTATACCGTCGAGCAAGGACAGCGTGACGCCCAAGTCGCGCGACGTGTTCAGGAATTTGTGAGAACTCAACGCGAGGGCGCTGAGGTTCTACGTGAGCATCTTGGTAGACCTATTGTTTTTTAATTGATTTTTATAGTTTATAAGGGCGACTAGGTCGCCCTTTTTGTTGCCATGGACATTCAGGACTATATTAGATTTCCAGAAATTCTGAGCAATCTTGGTTGCCGAAAATCATCAATTCAGAGCGAAAGGTCTCGCTATCTGGAAACCTATCTTCGCTACATTCAAGCCAAGTCCTTTGCAATTGAGTCAGAATATATTGATGCCGGCCACCTAAAGAATTACGCATCATATTATGCATTCCGGACTGACGATGTTGGGAAGAAAACAACGCGCCTTCATTTTTTCTCCAGAAAAAAAGAAGAAGTTGAAGATGGGTTCAGATATTTTTCCGATCGTCCTCTTGATGGAGAATATGATCAATATCTCAACGAAGGATACCTTGGCTTTATAGTGATTCGCCCATTACAGGAGGCGGTGATAGGTCGGACATGCTTAAGAATATACGGAGAAGGAGTTCAGGCTTCTTGGAATCGTCATTTTCCTTTGTTACGGACCTACAAGGTCATGGTCGGCGGCATGCGCCTAAGTGTCCGAAGTATTGCATTTCAAGAGCAAGATGATGAAATCGCGGCATGCTCCGCTACTGCTATCTGGCACACCCTGCATGCACTTCCACACCGGATCACAACAGGGCAGATCGAATCGCTTTTCGACATATCTAACCTCGCCTCTGCATCTGACCGACAAATGCCAGCACCTGGTGAGATTGCCCACCGATTTCCGACCACCGGACTAAATGCCGGTCAGATTCAGAGCTATCTGCAATCAAAGGGCCTCGATTGCTTGGTGCGTGGATTCTCCGGAAAGACAAGGAATATTGGACTGCTCGAGTATATTCATACTTTCTGCGAGGCAAAATTCCCATTGATACTAGTGGGGCGGCTATATATAAGCGAAAGTAAAGATGACAACTTTCAACTAGGCGAACTACATGCAGTAACAGTTCTAGGATACTCTGAAAAAATTGACATTTTATCCAATAGTGCATCAGAACGCATTGGAAAACTATATGTCCACGATGATCAGCTCGGTCCGTTTGCCCGTTACGACGTGCAAATGCCTGAAGGCGGGCAAGATTTTTCGCAATATCTACCAAGAGGCAATAATGACAGAATCACAGATAATTCTGCACTTCACTTATACACGAAGGCTGACAAAATACACCGTCGATTCTTGCCGGTTTATGCAATCATTCCTATCGATTCGGGAATTCGATACCCGTACGAAAATGTAGCCGCATTCGCCAGAACAATATCAGAAGTGATCATCGGTCAGATAGAGACTGCAGACCAGAGAAAACCTCAAATAGAATGGTCGATCCGCCTTCAGCATGGATCAGACTTCAAGGTGTCTTTGAGAGGTGTAGATTGGGTAGATCCGCAAATTCGCCAGGACCTCTTACAATCGTCTTTTGACTACGTGTGGGTTGTAGAGTTCTCGGAGATCAAAGAGATGACACGAACTAGAAGGCTTACCGCCGTTTTCAATGCCAACCAATTACGGCAGGATGGAGCGCTGGAAGCAATATTTTCTTCGGGAGACTCTTCGGTAACAGCGACTTACGATGCATTGCTTGCTCGAACAGCAAACGCTTGGGACCAAGGTAAGAATCGGACAATATTTCCACCCCTTATTCATCCCACGCTCAACAAGCTGGCATCACTTATTCCTCAATAGCAACACGCTCAAATTTTTTGCGCGGATGTCTAACGTCTTTGGCGAAGTCAGGCTGATCAAACTTGTTCTACAGCGTAACTAAAATAAACCCCGCCAACAATGCAGAGGATGGATTTTGTTTATAGATACAAGAATAATTATGTTAAATACAACGTGGTTAAGGTCGTTTCTACTAGTAAGGGATCTACGCTTGGTCGGGCTGGTTGCTGCCGGCTTAAAGTGCAAAGGGGGCTCTTACCATGCCGCGCTGAATAGCTTGCCGGACGTCAACTACGAAGAAAACCACCGTGACGTGCTTCTGATCTCGTAGATAAGTGGCTCTCAGCCCAGTGGGTGATGCCCTGTCCGCCTACGCCCCCGCGCTGGTTTCACGGCGCTGGCAATAAGGCCGCACGGCGACAAGGAGAGCATCAGGCCAGCCCGACTCCGCCACCAGCTCGCCTCCCAGGTGTGGAACCGCAGTACCGGTCCATGCACTCGATCATCGCATTCTGGTGCGCGAGTACCTGCGCGTCACCCCAAGTCTCATTGCCATAGATGAGCGCCATCTTCAACGAGTCCAGGCGCGCCTTGTTGTTCGTTCGGAAGCGCTCCCGCTTTTCGCGGTAGGGGCGGTTTCCGAACTCCGAGTTCACGCTGCGCGAGACCAAGGCCAGGTTGCCGAAGCAGTGCAACTGCTCCACCACGCGGTCTTCGTCATTGGCCAGCGGGGTCTGGGGACCTATGTGCTCCACCGAGCTCTTGGCCGTGAAGCGGAATTTGTCCCACTTCTCGTCAGTGCCTTTTTGCTGGAACCAGAGCACGAACTCGAGCTTGTAGAACCAGTAGTGCGCAAACTGCTTACCGTTGTCCTTTCTCGCGGCCAGTTCGGCTGCATGCACCAGGGGCTGGTGCAGCCAGGGCTGTTCCATGAACGCCCGGGTTCTCACGACAAGGCTCTCTTTGGCAGCCGATCCGAACAGATGGTTGTCCAGGTGGCGCAGGTAGTCGAAGTACGCCTGCACGTCACTGTGCTCGTTGCGGTGCATGAAGGCAAGCAAGGGCGTCAGCCAGTACTGCGTCGTGATTTCCTGCGAGTGGTAGAGCATGCTCTGCAGGAGCGAGAACCCCTGGTGCGAGTCGGTCGTGCGGGACCTGCTCATGTACCGCTTGCCATTGCTGGTACTCACATGGATGGCGCTGATGAGGTGCACGACCTCACTGTCCTGGTCCACCCATTTGATGACATGCCGGTCGAACAGGACGCGCAGCCGCCAGAGCAGTCGGATGAAGGAGCGAACGTCCTCCGCCTTGGGCGAATCGCCGAGGAAATGTTCGTCGAAAAGCCCCAGCAGTTGCTTGTCCAGAATGCGCGGCAGGTCACCCCGCCCCCGTTCCTGCAGCCACACCCGCAGGACATGCTGCAGGAACAGCGGGAACCCCACGATGCTGTTGCGCACCCAGGATGGCTCCGCATCGCCATCCTGCCTGGTTTTGACGCTCTCCTCGGGCTGATCGGCAGCCGACTGGAGGATGGTCTGGAGGTCCAGGGCATGCGTGTCAGCGTGGGCCTTCAGTCGGTCCCTGAGCAGAGGTAGCAGCGACTCGGGCTTGTCCAGCCCATTGCGCTCATGGAGTGCCGTGACTTCGCTGGCCGGCATTCCCGACAGGCCTGCCAGGGTCTGCTCGATGAACCGGTCCATGTCGGCACAGGCGTCCCACACCAGCGCATGCTCGGCCCGCTCGTCTTCGCCCAGCACGTCCAGCATCCGCGCCTTCAAGATCTCGTGATGCTGCAATTGCACGCCACGGTTGTTGATCACCTCGAACAGCTTGTTCAGATCGGTCTCGCGCGGCACCGTGGTGATGACGAATTTCACCTTGCGGAAGACGAAATCCGTCAGCCCTGCAAGATGCGTTTCCCGGGCCTCTTCGGAGCCGAATGCGTGCGACTCGAAGACCGACTTCATCATTGCCAGAGCGCTTTCCATGCGCCGGACGCCTTCCTCGTCGGCATGGGACTGGCCGCCTGGCAGAGAAGCGAGGCGGGCAAAGAACTCCTCGACGTCCGGCCGTATCTGAAAGCCCAGGCGCGGCCGCGTGATCTTGTCACTGGGCACGGTCACGAAGGAAGCCAGCGCCCCCTGCCAGGCCTGGCACAGCAGCCACAGAGTGGTGAAGCGCTGCTGCCCATCGATCAGGTCGAAATGCCTGCCGGCCTCCTTGGACTCCTGCTCCACCAGCAGGGTGCCGCCCAGAAAAAAGACCGTCTCCTTGCGCTGGTAGGCATTGACCAGGTCGTCGAGCAGCGTGCGGACCTGGTCGTCCCCCCAGACGAACAGGCGCTGGTAGATGGGCACGTTGAAGTGCCAGTGGGGCATCTGCTCCACAATGGTGCTCAGGCTGAAGAGCCTGGACTCGATGTTCATGGCAGCACCCTCTCCAGCTTCGATGTGATCCACTTGTCCTTGCTCCCCAGCGATGTTTGCGTTGTTTGACCGTAATAGGCCAGCACGGCCTGCTTGTATGCCCCCTGGACTCCCTTGCCGACCTCGATGGCCTCGAAGGCCTGGCTGGCATAGGTTGCCGAATGCAGGTGGTGCACCTTCAGGTGGCTGATCACCTGCTCGGGCCGAAAGCTGGTGGCGATCACGTCGAGCAGGTTCAGGTTGTCGGGGTTGTCCGGGTCCTGCTTGATGAAGTTCTGGGCTGTCTCGTACCGCACCTGCTGTTTCGACACCCTCAGCGCGCCCAGCGCGTGCTCCAGCCAGAGCGAGAAGTCCCACAGCTTCTCCTCTCCGAACTGGTCGACGTACATCAGCGAAGCCAGCAGGAACACCTCCTGCAGGAAGAGCGAATTGGCCTTGAGCAGCTGTTCGTACACCTCCCTGAAGCGCTGCACCTGCACGGACTGGGTGGGCTCGTGCACCAATCGGCGGAGCAGGGCCGCATACTTGGCCGCATAGAGAAAGAAGCCAGCCCCTTTCTGGATGGGCTGCCGTATCGCGAACGGAAGATCCTCCGCCTGGGTGCTCAGCGACACCCGGCCTCCGTGGATTTCACTGCGGCCATCGCTGGCCAGGGTCAGGGCGGTGCCAAGCCGGTTGTTCTGCGATCGGTAGAGCGTGACGGTGGCGGCATCGCCCTTCGCCGCCTCCCACGTGCGCGACTGGAACTCCGTGACCAGCGCGTCATGCCCGCCATAGCTGGCACGTCCGCCTGTCCAGTAGCGCGCACGCCAGAGGAACTTGGCAAACAGGTTGGCCACGAAGCCCTGGTCATGCGACAGGACGGGCGCACCCAGCTGCATGTTTTCCCAGCGGCGCGCGCACAACGTCTGCAGTGCCAACCCCTGCGCCGGGGTGGCCCCCACCACGGCGCGCAGATGGTAGGCCTTGAGCAGGTCGGTGGCGTGCAGCGGCACTCCGCGGTTGTTCTGGCTGTCGAAGAAGGTGAATGCCAGGTCCACACGTTCCACCGTGATCACGGTGAAAACGATCCGCTCGAAGATCGCCTCGGTCAGGCGCTTGGCAGACTCGTGGAAGGCGGCAGCCGCCTTGCGGATGTTCGCGGCAGATGCCGGCGAATAGGTCAGCCCGCAATGCTCCGGCAGCCGCCCCTTGAGCTGCTGGTGCAACACGCACAGTGCGGTCAGCCGTTGCTGGCCGTCGATGATGAAGCGCTTGCCCTTGTCCGCGTGCCGGTGGACAAGCACGGTTCCCATGTAGTAGGGGGGCTTGTCGCCCTCCAGTTGCTGGTACTGGAGGAGGTCATCCGCCAGTTGCAGAATCTTGTCGTCGCCCCACACGAATCCGCGCTGGTAGGTGTCCACCGCGATCGGCAAGGGGGCTGATGCGAACAGCTGCGAAAAGCTCTGAACGGCTACCTCCACGGGCTGTGGCTGGCCGGGCTGCAGTTCCCCGCCGCGTGGGGAAATTTCTGATCGTTCCATCACTGACATCTGACAACAATCCCTCTAGTTTTTATTGCTTGGGCATGGCGCCCCCTGCTTTTTGATTGCCGGCGCTGGGGACGGCAATCATCTCCAAATGTAATGCGCATCCATCACACTCACGATCCGGACCGCAACGCCACCAGATGCACCAGCGCCAGGGGCCCGAGCGACGGCCGGCTGCGAAACGACATGCCCAGCCGCCCATGGGGCGCCCGCGCGCGCAGCAGCTTGCAGGCGTCGAACACGTCACGCAACAAGGTGTGCGGGCTGCCGAGGGTCAGGGCCACCAGCATGTCACCCAACTCCCGGGCGCCCGGTGCGGTGAGTGCCGGGTCTGCCATGGCAGCCACCATGGCCTGCACGGGCGTGGCCCCCCATCCGCAGCCCACCGTTGCCGACGCCTTCCTCCATGCAGGGTCCCGCAGGTCGTCCACGGCCAGGCAGACGCTGGAGTCCTCCATGAACGGCGCCAGCACGCCCTCCCACACGACCGCCTTGCCAAAGCGCTCTTTCGGCAGAGACACGACAAGGTCCGCACGCTGCTGGATGCGCTGCAACTGGCCCAGGGTGGGCTCGTCCACCACCGGCCTCGTCCCTTCCAGCACGGCCAGCGCCATGAGTCCGCTCGAGGCTGCGGCGTCAACGGAGTCGGCAAGCGCCCCGCAGACACCCGGCTCCGACGGATCTGCCAGAAAGACCCTGGCCTGCGGTGGCTCGGGCAGCAAGTCCCATGCGGATTCCAGCGGCTCCCAGCCGCACTGGCCCCAGGCCAGCGCGTGGTCGAGCATGCCGGCCCCCGCCGCGCCCCACGCCAGCACCGACGCCGTACCGGCGCGGGCGTGGCGCAACGGCACCGCAGCCATGGCCGCATTGCCCAGGCCAAGCGCCGCAGCCCCCATGCACTGGATGGCAAACCGTCGATTCATGCACCGCCCCTGTGGTTGAGATAGGCGCTACTATGCGGCCCTGCGCGACAGAATGTGTCGCGGTCCGCCACACGCCAGCAAAAACCGGCCGGCTGCGGCCACATCCCCTCCATTGCGGTACGCAAGGCTTTTTCCATGCCATCAGCCCCAACACGGTCCACCCTCGCCCGCCAGTGGCAGCTCCTGAGCCTGCTGCCTGCGCGGGGGCCGGGCCAGAGTGCTTCCGCGCTCTGCGACGAACTGGCCCTGCGCGGCTACCACGTCAGCAAGAGGCAGGTCGAGCGCGACCTGCGCGAGCTGGCATCCCTCTTTCCGTTGCATCGCAATGACGCAAGCATCCCCTACGGCTGGCGCTGGGCCGATGGCGCCGAGCGCTGCGTGCCAGGCATGGACACAGCCGAAGCCCTGTCGCTGGCCATGGCCCACCAGATGGTCGCCCCGCTGCTGCCCGCGTCAATGCTGGACCTGCTGCGGCCACGCTTCGTGATGGCCGAGCGCATGCTGGCCGAAGTGGGGCAGTCCAACCAGTTGGCCTCGTGGAGGAACAAGATCCACAGTGCGCCCATGCAGTTGGGCCTGATGGCGCCGCTGATCGACGCCGAGGTGGTGCGCACCGTGCACGAAGCCTTGCTGGGCGAAGAGCAGATCGACATCGGCTACCGGCAAGCAGCAGGTGCGCCGCGCGCACTGCGCCTGCATCCACTGGGCCTCGTCCAGCGGGGGCCTGTGGGCTATCTGCTGGCCACTGCCTGGGAGTACGAAGACCCCAGGCTCTACGCACTGCACCGCATGGTGTCGGCCCGGCGCACGCACGAGCCGGCAAGAATTCCACCGGGATTCGACCTCCAGACCAGCCTGGTGAAAAGCGGTGCCCAGTTCGGCGACGACCTGGCGCCGATGGAGGTGCAACTGCGCTGCGACGCCTCGCTGATCAACATCCTGCAAGAGACACCGCTGGCGGTCGGACAGACCATCCTTGACGGCGTGGTGACCGCCACCTTACCGAACAGCTGGGAGCTGCAGTGGTGGATTCTGTCGCAGGGCCCTGCAGTGGAAGTGCTGGCGCCACCCGCACTTCGGCGCGCCATCGCCGAATGCTTGAATGCTGCCTCCGGGCTATACGCGGCGGAATGACGTCACTCGACATGAGCGCGGGTTCCGCTCGCGGCGTTTGTTGCGTCCAACCGATTACCAGTGAGCCACGGCCCGCTCAACGGGCCTCGGGGCCTACGGCAAACTCTCGATCAAGGAATCGCGGCAAGCCGCTTGCGCGCTTTGTAGGACTCGCAATGGCTTGCTCTAGCAGCCCAGGTCTCTCAGCCAGCAGGGTAAAAGTCTTCCTCGCCCGAGTGATGCCTGTGTAAACCAATTCCCTCCCCAAGATTCCGCCCGCGGCCGCAGACAAAATCACAGCAGAGTGCTCAAACTCCGAGCCCTGACTCTTATGCACAGTCATGGCGAAGGCTGTCTCGACGTGTGCAAGACGTGTCACCCCAACGGAGCGAAGCTGCTCTCCCTGGAGGAAGTAGACACGCAGTGAATGTCCATCTCCAACGCTTGGAAGGGCGATCCCGATGTCGCCGTTGAAAACCCCTAGTGCGGCGTCGTTCCGGGTGACCATGACCGGGCGGCCTAGGTACCACTCCCCTGCCCTTCGAATGTGGCGGTTGCGTTCAAGTGCCTTCTCCACTGCAGAGTTGAGGCCAGAGACGCCCCAATCGCCATCCCGGACTGCACAGAGCAATCGAAACCGATCAAACGCTTTCAGAACATCCTTCACCCACTCAGCATGGGCGTCTTTCAATCCTTCAAGTCTCTCCAGCTCGGGCCACCGGGACAATTCATGCGCGTACGCCGAATAGCTGGCCGATCCGCCTCTCCCATGGAGTGCCAAACTGACAATCTGAGCTGCCGCGCCTCCCTCTTGGAACGCAATTTCGGAGGCATCTCCATCCTTCGCCATGCCCTCATGCAATAGCGCGACTGCAGCTGGCGCCGTCCCTTCGTTCACAGCAGTGGCCAACTGACCAATTGGCCCACCGAAGCGGCGGCTTTGCCGCAGCATTGTCGTCTGCTGCGCCAATGTCGGGGCAGACTGCGTTTCAAGATAGTCGTCGGGGATGATCTCTCCGGCAACCTCAGTGAGAAACGCTGCGGTTTCTGGGCTGTACTTGCCTGCTCTGGCATCCCTGCAAAGATCCCCCAGAACGGCGCCCGCCTCAACCGAGGCCAGCTGGTCCTTGTCCCCAAGCAAAATGAGCCGGGTGTGTGCCGGCAGCGCATCAAGCAAAGCCGCCATCATCTCCAGGTGAACCATGGACGCTTCATCCACGATCAGAACATCAAGATCGAGGGGGCGGCCTGCGTTGTAAGCGAAATGACGTGTATCCGGACGGGCGCCAAGAAGCGAGTGCAAGGTGCGGGCAGGTCCCACCCTTTGCACCAGCGTATCCAGATCGAGCGACGATCCCACTTGTGACTTGAGCTCCACCAGCGCCCCGTCGATGGCTTGCTTAAGTCGCGCGGCGGCTTTCCCTGTCGGCGCCGACAAAGCAAGCCTTGCCAGTCATGGCTGGTGAACTGGCTGCCTTGGTCGGAATGCAGGGTGACCGTCACTTTGGGTTGGCGCCGCCACAAAGCCATCAACAAAGCATTGAGGGCCAATTCGGTATCGATGCGGTGCCCCATGGACCAGCCGATGACATGGCGCGAGAACAAGTCGATCACCACGCTCAGATACAGCCAGCCCTCGTGGGTACGGATGTAGGTGATGTCCGTGACCCAGGACTGGTTGGGCTCGCTGACAGTGAAGCGTCGCTGCAGATGATTGGGGGCGACCACGGCAGGCTTGCCACCACGACTCCCAGGCCGTCGGCGGTAGCCCGTCTGGGAGCGCAGCCCCTCGAGCTTGAGCAGACGAGCCACGCGATGCTTGCCGCATGTCTCGCCCAGATCGCGCATGTCCATGGTCAGCTTGCGGTAGCCATAGACGCCGCCACTCTCCAGCCAGGCGTGCTTGAGAAGGCCCAGCAGACGTTGATCGTCCTTGCCACGAAAACTCATCGGCTCGACCTTCCAGGCGTAGTAGCCGCTGGGGTGAACGGCCATGACCTTGCACAGCCTGCGAACGCTGTGCTCGCCTTCATGGCGTTCGATGAATGCGTACTTCACCCGGACTGCTTGGCAAAGTACGCTGCGGCCTTTTTTAGGATGTCGCGCTCCTCGGTCACGCGCTTGAGCTCAGCCTTCAGCCGCCGTAGTTCGTCTGCCTGTGACACCTGCACCTGCCGATCACCGGCCGGCGTGCGCTGGGCTTTGATCCATTGATAAAGACTGTGCTGACTCACCCCTAGCCGAGCCGACACATCGGCCACCTTGTGACCGCGCTCGGTGATCTGCTTGACCGCTTCGGCCTTGAATTCTTCCGGATATCTCTGCTTACTCATGGCACCTCCTATTGGGCCTCAGGTTTGAGGCTCGAAGGTGTCTAGAAAACCCGGGGCGATTCAGATCGAAAGGCAGCAAGTTGAGCTGACTTCCGCCTACGAGGCCATTGCACAGTTACGCGCTGATGTCCAAGCTGCACGCTCCAAGACAAATTCCGCGGCTCCAGTGGCGGTGCCTAGCGCGTCAGCGACTACAGCAGCCAGTGCCACCGCGCATTCCCCATCGATACCGGAAACCAACGTCTCCAAAGCTTACAAGGAGCTCCTGACAACAAAAGAGGGGCTGGCAGTCCAACTCGACAAGGCAGTGCAGACCATCGTGCGCTTGCGAGAAGAGGTTAACGCCGAGCGCCAAAACTCCGCTCAAGCACGTAACGAACGTCACGCCATTCAGACTGACCTGGAAAAATTCCGGACAATTCAGCGTGAGATCTCCGCAGAAAACGCGTCCTCACGCACTGCGGCGAAGCCCTGGTACAAACTTTGGTGATGCAGCGGCTTCTCATCGCGAATGGCAGGCTGGTAAATGTGCCTCCATCTACCTCCAAATTAAGCGATATTCGCGACAATCAACTAGATGCAAGAATGTTAAATTTCATGATGATCTGACAGATGCGAAGTGCCTACTCAGACGCTTTCCACATACAGAGATTCTCGAAGCCGCCTGCAGGCTTGTCTTAGCATTGACGCATATCTCATATATAGCAGTTCTGGCATTGATCTAAGATATGAACCGTAGCCCCGATCTGCACACTAGCTATGCCAACTGATCTGCGCAGTGAATATGAAAACGCCGTGTCTGCGCTACGGCAGGCGGCTGACGCTCGACTTGCTTCAGGTTGCTCCGAAGAGGACGTAGCGCATTGGGTAGTCGCCGAGCGCAATTTGATCAAAGAAACTTATCGTCGCTTGACCCCTGCGCCTTTGCTGGCCCGCATAGTAGCGCGGACCGAGACGCTCTATGGGCGACCAGATGGGCCCACAGTAGAAGATCTGAGAGCCTCGGGAAGGTCATGGACCGGGATCATCGATTCGGCAACGAGGGCTGGCAGCCACCGCAGTGCACTTTTCGAGGACCAGTAGTCAGCAGCTTTCTCGGCTCGGCTGCGTCGAGTTAGCGGATCAGCCGGCTGCTGACCAGAAAGCATCAGGATGTGGTGCTCATGACGAGCCTGTTTCAGAGCCGGAAGCTGACCACACAATTCGGAGCACTGCGGACAACCTAGGCGCCGAGCGCTGTCTCCAAAGGCATTGTGCGAAACGACAACAACAGCGCCACGTTGAGATCGGACGTCAGGACAGAAGTACGAGCCGGGCACTCATCGACGGCAGCTCAACTAGGTCGTCAATCCAGAAATCGAAGCTAGTTTCCCGCACGTTACAACGAGGGAATACGCGCAATCAAACTCGAAAACCGAACAACATAAATCAGCGACGAACAAGCGTTCCTCGCCCGCGCGTTGACGAACCAGCCTCGTGGGCTGCTGATTGATGAGCCTTTCGGCGCCGTTGACCGCCTGGCCCGGGTGGCACTGGAGGAAGAACTGCTTCGCCTGTGGGAGCGGCAGACCGTCGTCTTCGTCACCCACGATGTGGGCGAAGCGGTGTTTCTGGCCAACCGAGTGGTGCTGCTCTCGCCACGACTTGGTCGCATCCAGCGGATCTTCGAGGTGCCGGTAGCCCGCAGCCGCCTGCGGGGCCAAAAGAGACTTTTGGAAATTGAGGCAAAAATCTATGAGGCCCTTCACTTAACACCTCTGTCGATTTAACCCACTGAGTCCAGGTCGCGAGATGCGCACCGGTTTCGGATTTCTTCGGGCAAGGCCTTCCTGCAGCTCTGCGCCTATCGCCGTCACGTCGAATTAGCTGGGCAACGCGTGACGCGAAGAGCGCGCCCACCTGCGGCGGCACGTCGCTAGGAATCGGGAGCGAAAGCAGGTAGAACGTAGCGTTGTGAAGCCTGTAACACGAGGTGCATGACCTTCCCCAGAACTACATCCCCCGCGGCAGACCTGCGCGAGCAGCGCCACGTGGTGGCGTTGATCACGACGTTGCGCGGGCGGCTGAGCTACCAACTGATCGCCCGCGATTTTTCTTAAGGCCTTCAGGCGGAGGCCCCTTTCTCATTCTCTGAATCTGCAGTGCACGCCAGCCAAAGATCAACGTTATTGCCTTTTGGAACGATCGAATCGGGAGTGATTGGCCTCTGACCATCTAAGTAGCGAGGCAGTCAAGTAGTACCATCCAAAGCACCTGAAGGGATGGCTCTTACATGCCCTCCACCATTGCACGTCCACACCGGCGCAACGCATGCGACTTCGCGGCCTGGAGCGACCTGAAGACTGCCTTCGAGACGCTGGGCTCAGACCCGACGGTCAAGCTCATCGTGCTAACCGGCGCGGGCGGGCACTTCTGCGCAGGCGACGACGTGGTTGCCTTTTCATCCGTTGCTGGCGAGGCGGAGAAAGACGTCTGGCGGGCGCGAATCCAGGAATGCTACGCCGCCCTCCAGTCTGTTCCCAAGCCCGTCATCGCAGCCCTCTCTGGCGTGTGTGTGGGCGGTGGCTGCAGCTTGGCCATGTGCTGTGATTTCCGCGTGGGCGACAGTACAGCGCGCGTAGGCGTGCCCGTCGCAAAACTTGGGCTGGTTTACCCCACCATCCAACTGCAGCGCTTAGCATGGCTGATCGGCGCGTCGAATGCTCGACGCTGGGTGTACGAGGCCACCCTCTATGACGCCGTTGAGTCGTATCGTGTAGGCTATCTTGACGCGCTCGTGCAGGCAGATGTGGTAGAAGCCGCCTTCGCCTTTGGCGCAGATATGGGCAAGGCCGCGCCACTATCGATCGCTGGCTCCAAATCCCAACTCAACGCCGTGCTGGCCGGACGTGTCGAGCAAGAACGAGAACGCCTCGATGCTATGGTGCTGCGCGCCGACCGCAGCGAAGACTTTCGCGAGGCCGCGCGCGCCTTTGCGGAGAAGCGACAGCCGATCTTTAAGGGACATTAAAAAGAAAAGGATCCATCCCTGACTGCAACGAGCAATCTTGCATCGGAGGTCCCGCTGTCGCCCGAGAAACTCTTCTGTGAATCTCCAAGCGCGAAAGTTTTGGATGTAGCTTCAAGAAAGCTGACGACTATGTATGGAGTTGGGGACTTCAAGCGACGGTGCTCCCCCTTTCCATTGGCGGCCCACCGTTGCTGACTAAGAGGCTACGTACACAGTAGCTCATACTTGAGAAATGAATAATTGAATGCAATAATTCGTTTTCTGGATTTCGTGCCGCAGTTGACGACACGGGATGCCATGCACGATCAAAGCGTGACCTGAGATCGGCTTCAGCAACAGACTCTGAATGGGTTTCTAATGGGATGCAATGGGTACTCATTTGCATACGTGGGGTCGCGGACCACACGCGCGCGAAATGCTCGTGGTGAAGGGATCTCCGTGTACAGACTGTCTCCAGCGGACGGCCGCCTCAGTCTGGTTCAGATCCTCGGGAACTTGGAGAATCCTTCTTTCTTGACGCTAAACCGCGCTCAGGATCGTCTTTACACAGTCCATGGGGACAGCGACCAGGTGAGCGCGTTCAGCATTGACGCGCTCACTGGGGAGATCAGCCTGTTGTCCACGGCGACCTGCGGGGGGAGAAATCCAGTTGATATTGTGGTCGACCCCAGCGGGAAATTCGTAGTCGTCTCAGACCACCTTGGCTCCGGTGATGGGGGCGCACTCAAGGTCATGCCGTTGATGGAAAACGGTGCGATCGGACCGGTCATCCAGTCTGTGCAACTGGAAGGAGAGCCTGGCCCGTACAAGCGAGAGCAGCCCTTTGCCAAACCGCATTTCAATCCGTTTGACCGAAGTGGGCGATATGTCGCTGTGCCCGACAAAGGAGTGGATCGCATCTTCGTCTTTCGCTTTGACGGCGGCGTGCTTACACCAGCACATGTACCTTGGGTTGGGACCCGTGAAGGGGCTGGTCCGAGGCACATGGTTTTTCATCCTTCGAATGCGTTCGCCTACGTTGTAAACGAGCTCGATTCAACCGTGGCCTCCTATCGCTTTGATGAGGCAAACGGGAGGCTAGAGCCGTTCCAAATTGTGAGCACTCTTCCCGATACTTTTGTCGGCAACAGCAAAGCCGCGGAGATCCAAATCTCAAAGGACGGGCGAGAGCTGTACGCCTCAAACCGAGGCTGCGACAGCATCGCTCGATTCAAGGTGGATGCGAAGTCGGGTCGAATCGATTTTCAAGGGGTCACGTCCTCCGGCGGCCGAACCCCGCGCTACTTTGCATTGGGACCAGATGAGCGCTTTCTCTATGCGCTGAACGAAGACAGTGACTCGATTGTCACCTTCCGCCTGGATCGAGGTTCAGAGCCTGCCTTGGCGCAGCTCGATGTGAATCGATGCGGGAGTCCCGTCTGCATGGTGTTCAAATCAGTGTGAAACTCCGGATTCGAACTCCATTTGGTCAAGGGCTGGCGGGGCGTCCGCCGCCCTTAGCGAAGCTCAACTCAATGCAGAAGACCAAGCCCTCGCCCAGGCATCTGCCATTGCTACCGTGTTGATGCAACTTGTGGAATATGTGGCCGTGTACACCGCGCGCTCCAGCAGTTGGATGTCCGCCTCGTGCTGGCGTGCAACATGCACATCCTCGAAGAAGATGACCTTCTGGCACAGGCCATCAAGGATGAGTTCAGCGATCTGGGCGTCTCCGCCAAGCGGCCCGCTTCTAAAGGGCTGAACCCAGTCTTGGTCGCGCGGCCAGCCCTTGGTCCATGCCATCTCATTGAGGAGGCGACTGGTTGTGCCGGTACCTACGCGATGCTTCGCAAGCGATAGTAAGCAAAAGTGGCGGCTCGCGTATTCCACCATGGTCGTCTTCAGCGCGTCGTGAGCGATGAGAGCAATGCCGGTCTGATCGATTGGTTTGGCGAGAGAGCCAGCGCCCCCCAACCGTTCGATATGACCTGCCTCATAGGCCTCGACCTCCAACCACTCTACGGCGCCAGCTACCGTGCCCACAAACGGCTTCCCGTGGATGACACACTGACGCTTCAGAGCCTGGGCCTCAGGGTAAAGCGATGAGGGGTCAAGTGGGTCGATGAGCGAAATGATGCCGTCGAGCTCTGCGGCTGATTCGAGCCCTCCGGCAATCCTTGAGGTCAACCGCATGAGCCCGCCCTCGCGCCCATAGGGTAGCGCGTGTGCACCCTCGTAGCTTTCGAGAAGATGCAGAGTCTCAAGTGCCTTGAAGGCCCCTCCGACAATCTCCAGCTGCATGCTGAGCTGTCGGAGGGTGTGCTCGCTGGTGATGAGCCAACGCGCTAGACCGCCGTCACGATCCATGCGATGTCGCCGATGGACGACCAGTCCGAACCGCTTTGCGGTCACCAGCTGGCTCCGAAGGTCTTGCGCAGCACATCAATCCGATCAGGGTCGAGCGGGCTAACCGACCCGCCCGCGAGATGGACAAGTTTTGCCGTCTCTTCAAGTTCTTCCAAGACGGCCATGGCCTCGGCCGGGGAACAATGCCAAACGGTCGGTCCAAGCCGTTCCAACATGACCGCTCGAATGACCAAGTTGCGGTGACCATAGTCCGCGATGGCGGCTTCCACGTGTGCGGCCGCCTCGGGTGCGCCTGGCCGGTAATATGGGATGACCGGCACATGCCCCACCTTCATGACGAAGTATGGAGTGATGGGGGGAAGTAGATCTTCCAGGGTGTGTCCAGGTGCTGTCGCCGCTCCCAGGGTGGCAAGGACGCAGTACGTGCTGTGCGTATGGAGCACGCATCCAGCAGCGAACCCGGCAGATTCGGTGGCCCGATAAATCTTTCTATGGAGCTCGATGGTCTTGCTTGCGCGATCGCCGCTCAGTTGCCGGCCGTCGGCATCAAGCTTAGCGAGACGACCTGGATCAAGGTTCCCCAGGCAGGCGTCTGTGGGCGTGATGAGAAAGCCTCCCCCCTCATCGTCGGAAAGCCGAAAGCTGATGTTGCCAGCTGTCGCATGCACATACCCACGTTCAAAGAGACTTGACCCAACACGGCAGATCTCCTCGCGCGCTTTCGCTTCTCTCATGCTGCGACCTCCAACGCGGTGAACGCCGAGGTGAAGAAGTCGGTGGCGCCAAAGTTTCCGGATTTCAGGGTGATGTGAAGCCCGCCTCTGGCAGCATGAGGCGATTGGGCGTAGCACCAGGGCACGCCTGGCGCAATTTGCGGACCAATGCGCATTTGCATGATGTCCAGTGCCTTCACACACGCACCGGAGGTCTCGCCGCCGGCGACGATCAACTCACCAACCCCCTGCTGGACCAGTCCCCTCGCGATGCTGGAGAGCGCGTGCTCGACCAACTCACCAGCTTCCGCAACGCCGATCTTTTGCTGCACGGCCTTCACGGCGTCGGGGTCTGCAGTAGCATAAATGAGGACCGGCAGCGAATGGTCTGCATCCGCTGCCCATCTGAGGGCCTTCTCGACTGACGACGGATTTTCCAGCAGTTGGAAGGGATCGATTGGATACGCGGCACCACCACGCTGCTTGAAGTCCGCCACCTGGGCATTTGTCGCTACTGAGCAGCTGCCAGAAACGATGGCGCGTCGTCCTTCTGCAGGCGGGAGGCTGCTTGCAAGATTGCGCGGCTCCAGACCAAAGTTCTTTGGCAATCCAATCGCCACGCCGGACCCTGCTGTCACCAGCGAAAGCTGTTCAAGCGCCGGGCCCAGCTTCCTGAGGTCCTCATTGGTGGTCGCGTCCACCACCGCGATAGTGATGCCCTTCGCCGCCAGCGCATCGATTCGTGCTTTGATGGCCGCGGATCCTTGCTCAACCACTGTGTGGTCAATGAGGCCCACGTTGCGCGAGGTTTGTGCTTGCAGAACGCGCACCAGGTTGGAGTCCGTCATGGGAGTCAACGGGTGATTTCTCATCCCTGACTCCTGCAGGAGCACGTCGCCAACAAACAAATGCCCCTTGAAGACCACTCGCCCGTTTTCCGGGAAGGCCGGGCACGCGATGGTGAAGCCTGCATTGAGCTCCGCCATGAGCGCATCCGTCACTGGCCCGATATTGCCTGCAGGTGTCGAATCGAAGGTCGAGCAGTACTTGAAGTAGTACTGCTGTGCGCCTTGAGCTTTCAGCCAACGCGCGGCCTCAAGCGACTGCTGAACTGCTTCACTTGCCGGAATAGTGCGCGACTTGAGCGCCACAACGACTGCATCCGCGTCCCCGTCCAGTGGACCTTGGGGAACGCCTATTGTCTGAACAACACGCATACCCTCGCGCACCAAATTGCTGGCGAGGTCCGTGGCTCCCGTGAAGTCGTCGGCGATACAGCCCAGTAGGATTTTGCTCATTTCAGTCCTTTCTTGCGCCTGTGCGGCTGGCTATATGGAAGCCTCAGGAAATCCACTTGAATGCGGAGAGGCCGTGGTACTTCGCTGAGTCACCCAGTTCTGCGCTGATGGTCAGGAGGCGGTTGTACTTGGCAACCCGGTCCGAGCGGCACAGCGAACCCGTCTTGATCTGGTTTGCGCTGGACGCCACGGCCAGATCGGAGATGAAAGTGTCCTCGGTTTCGCCAGAGCGGTGGGAAACCACCGCAGTGAAGCCGTTGGCGGTAGCCATATTGATTGCCTGGAGAGTCTCGGTGAGCGTGCCGATCTGATTGGGCTTGATCAGAATCGAGTTTGCAACGCTCTTGTCGACTCCTTCCTGCAGGATGCGGGTGTTGGTGACGAAGAGGTCGTCGCCCACCAGCTGCACGCGGCTTCCCACCCGAGCGGTCAACAGCTCCCAGCCATCCCAGTCGTCCTCGGCCAGGCCGTCCTCGATCGACAGAATGGGGTACTGCCTGACCAAGCCTTCAAGATAGCCAACGAAGCCAGCGGAGTCGTAGGCCTTGCCTTCCGCCTTCAGCATGTACTTGCCATCCTCTCGAAACTCGGAGCTCGCGGCATCCAGACCCAGCCAAAATTCTTTGCCAGCGCGGAAACCCGCAAGTTCGATTGCGTGCAGGATGGTGTCAAGCGCATCGATGTTCGATGCCAGGTCGGGTGCAAATCCGCCCTCGTCACCCACTGCGGTCGCCAGACCGCGCTTCTTCAAGACACTCTTCAGTGCGTGGAATACCTCAACCCCGTAGCGCAGTGCTTCCGGAAACGACGGGGCACCTGCCGGGATGATCATGAACTCCTGCACATCGATGTTGTTGTCTGCGTGTGCGCCGCCGTTGATGATATTCATCATAGGCACTGGGAGCTTGAAGGTGTGATTGGTCCCAGCCAAAGAGCGGTACAGCGGAAGCCGTGCGCTTACGGCCTGCGCCTTTGCAGTGGCCAGCGACACGGCGAGGATTGCATTGGCACCCAGCTTGCCCTTGGCATCCGTACCATCGGCGGCGATCATGGCTGCATCCACCGCGGCCTGATCAGAGGCATCCAATCCAGCGACCGCTTTCCGAAGTGCGCCGTCTACATTGGCAACCGCCTTGGTGACGCCTTTGCCGAGGTACCGAGACTTGTCACCATCGCGTAGTTCGATGGCCTCGCGGGTGCCCGTCGATGCGCCAGATGGTGCCGCTGCAGAACCAATGGAACCATCGTCGAGAACGACCGTCGCCCCCACGGTTGGATTGCCGCGGGAGTCGAGGATCTCGATGCCTTGTACGTTGATGATCTTTGCCATGTCAAGCCTTTGCGATGTGAATGAAATTTGTACTGCCAACGACGCCGAATGGCATTCCTGCCGCAATGGCAAGGTACTTGCCACCCGTCGCATAGCCCTCGCGCGCGGCGATGGCACAGGCGTCGACGACCATCTGCGGCACGTCGTTGATCTGGTCGTCGAAGTAAACGGAATGAACACCCCACGCGAGGGCCAGCCGGCGGGACACGGCGCGGTCAGGCGTTAGGCTGAGGATTGGCGCCACTGGCCGCTCCCTAGCAGCGCGAAGCGTCGTTGCACCGGAGCGCGTATAGGTGACGATCGCTGAAAGATCCAGCAGGCGGGATGTCACGCGCAAGGACATTACGACCGCTCCGGAGACGGTAGCACTGGGATCCTTTTGCGAAGCCTCAATTGCAGTGCGATAAAAGGGGTCCGCCTCGACCTCGGCGATGATGCGGCTCATCATCGCGACGGACTCCTTTGGATAGTCCCCTGATGCAGATTCCGCAGAGAGCATGACAGCATCGGCACCGTCATACACGGCAGTGGCCACGTCGGAAGCTTCGGCGCGCGTGGGCACCGGCGCTGACGTCATCGACTCGAGCATCTGGGTGGCGACGATCACCGGCTTGCCCGAGTCGCGGCACGCCCTGACAATTTGCTTCTGGATTCGAGGGACCTGCTCGGCGGGCATTTCCACACCAAGGTCTCCCCGCGCCACCATCACGGCATCCGAGCGGTCGATGATGGCGAGTAGCGACTCGATTGCGGCCGGCTTCTCAAGCTTCGACACAAGGGCAGCGCGGTCACCGACAATCGCTCGCAGCTCGTCCAGATCCTCCGGCCGCTGCACAAAGGACAAGGCAACCCAGTCGATTTCCAGCGTCAGCCCAAATGCCAAGTCCTCTCGGTCCTTCTTGGTCAACGGCGAGATCGGAAGCACGACCGTCGGTACGTTGACGCCCTTTCTCTCGGACAATTTCCCCCCAGCAATCACTACCGTTTCGGCAAAGTCCGATCCGCACTGCTCGACGCGCAACCGGATCTTTCCGTCGTCGAGCAAGAGGTCCGTGCCAGGCGTGATCGCTTGAAAGATCTCCGGGTGAGGCATCTGGACCCGTTCTTGAGAACCGGGCTCGTGCGCCAGGTCGAGCCGAAAGCGATCGCCCTCGCTCAACTGGATTGGGCCATCGCGGAACACGCCGACTCGCAGCTTCGGGCCCTGGAGGTCCAGCAGAATGGAAATAGGCCGACCAGCTTCTCGCTCGACCTCACGGATGAACTGCACACGCTGCTTGTGCTGTTCGTGCGATCCATGGCTGAAGTTGAGCCGGAACACATCTGCTCCAGCGTTGAACAGCTTCTGAATGGTGGCTTTGTCCGAGCTGGCAGGCCCCAGCGTTGCGACGATTTTTGCTTTTCGTGTTCTTGACATGGCTCTTCAGAGGATGAACCCCGTGTTGATGAAGTTCGAGGTGTGGTCGCGAACGATCGTGTTCAGGAGCTGCTTGCTGGAGTCGGTCGCCTTCATCGCGACCATGGAGCGAATGGAGAAGGCACGAAGCGCATCGCCGACGGACAGCGTCCCTTCCGCAGAGTCTTTGCGCCCCGCAAATGGGAAGACATCTGGGCCACGCTGACACTGACAATTGATGTTGACCCGGCACACCTGGTTGACCAAGGGATCAACGAGCTTGCCGATTTCGACAGGGTCGTTCCCGAAGATGCTCACTTGCTGACCGTGGTCGGAGGTGATCACGTACTCCAGCGCTTCCTCTACGTCGTCAAAGCTCATCACTGGAACGACCGGACCAAACTGCTCCTCCCGATAGAGCTTCATGCCTGGCTTGATCGGATACACGACCGCAGGGCGGAACATCGTCGCGCAATAGTCGCCGCCGTTGGCATTCAACACGCTCGCGCCCATGGCCACAGCTTCATCAATCGCGGACGTCATGTAGGCGGTTCGGTGCGGTCCTGGAAGCGGCGTGATTTGCACGCCATCGTCCCAGGGCATGCCCATCTTCAACGCGCCCACTTCTTCGCAGAATCGGCGCAGGAACTCGTCCACGAGCGACTTGTGGACGATCAGCATCTTCAACGCGGTACAGCGCTGCCCATTGAACGACAACGCGCCAGCCACGCATTCCTTGACGGCCGTTGCGAGGTCAGCCCCGGGTAGGACGATCGCTGCGTTCTTTGCATCCAGGCCCAGTACTGCTCGCAGACGATGGGACTTCGGGTGTTGCTTCTTCAGGAAGTCGGCGACTCTGCTGGAGCCAATCAATGCAAGGCTGTTCACTTTGCCAGAGGCGAGCATGCGTGGTACGACTACCTCGCCCGGCGCGTAAATCGTGTTGATAACGCCCTTCGGAAAGGCTGTTCGGAAGGCCTCCAGCAGAGGCCAAAACAGCAGCGTCCCGTACTGCGGTGGCTTGAAGACCACGGTGTTCCCCATCAGGAGCGCAGGGATGAGGGTGCAAAACGTTTCGTTCAGAGGGTAGTTGTACGGTCCCATGCAGAGGACGACACCCAGTGGAGTCCGGCGAATCTGCCCAATGGTTCCTTCTACGACGGTGAACCGGGAGTTCTCGTTGTCCAGTGCCTTGAGCGCCTCGATCGTCGCCTGGATGTACTCGACAGTGCGATCGAACTCCTTGCGAGAGTCGGTGAGACTTTTTCCGATCTCCCACATGATCAGCTTGACGACGAGGTCCCGTTGCGTTGCCATCTGCCGCACGAAATCCTGCATGCACTGGATACGCTCGGCGACGGTCATCGTTGGCCAGCGGCCCCGTCCGTTGTCGTAGGCCGCAACTGCAGCCTCAAGAAGTTGATCGCTTTCGGTCTCGCCCATGAGGGGATAGCTGCCCAGTTCGACCTGGCGGACTTCCCCCGATTCGTCACGCGTGCAGATCGGCGAGAAGACCTTCTTACAGGGACCGTCCCAGACAGCAAGCCGCCCATCGATCACATAGCGCCGCTGCTCGATCAGACCGTCCAGTCGAAACTGGGTAGGGATTGACTCCGCTGTGGGAAACAGATTGCTCAGGGCATCAGATGGGTGCATGACAAGTCTCAGAGTTCTCTCGTTACAGCCTCTCAAGGCTGCTGGGTTATGGAGCTTCGGAACAAGACCCGTATCGGCGGCCAACTGGAGGCTTCACAGGATCTGCGGCACCGACAAGCCCTGCAGATCGAGCACACCATCCAACAAGCGACCCGCTGCACCTGCTCTCTGGAGGTCACGCCTCGAACAAGAAACCAAAGTGGTCGTAGTGCTATTGCGCGATCTCAAAAACTGGTCCTGTCATCGAAGGACGCAAGAGTAGGTCATTTGAATTATTGTGTCAACTAATTCAAAATAACATCATGGCGGGTGACGACCATCTTCACGCGTTGCGACCCTGTTGCGGCAAAATGCCGCAAACCGTATCCAGCGCCAACCCGTGTACTCCGCATGAAGCAAAGTTCAGACAAGCAACGCGAGCCCGTCGAGAAGCCGGTGGCCAATCTGGTGCCACGGTCTCCCGCGGTGGTGAAGACTGCCGTTCGGCTTATGAACCACCTGGTGGAGAACGAGGTCTCCAAGGGCAGCACTCTCTCGTCTCAGCCACTCGCCGACGCCCTTGGGGTTTCGAGATTTCCTGTGCAGCAAGCGCTGGCATGGCTGGTGGAGCAAGGCGCGGCAGTACAGCCGAACGGGCGTGGTTTTGAACTCTCGGCAACGAAGGCCGGCATGCAACGACTGATCAGGGAGCATGTGGGACCTGATTCAATCTCGCCGTACATGAAACTGGCGCAGGACCGCATCGCAGGGCTGCTCCCCAAAGAGGTTACGGAGCAGGGCCTTGCGAAGATGTATGGCCTGACGCGCATGCAACTGGCACCGATCCTCCACCGAATGGCGCAGGAGGGTTGGATCCGGCGAAAGAGCGGGCATGGTTGGCAGTTCACGGAGATCATCGATTCGCCGCAATCTCACGCGGACGCCTATATGTTTCGTATGGCGGTTGAGCCAGCTGCTATCCTGGCACCGACCTACGAGGTCGATCCGCTCGCAATCGCGCGCCTGCGCGCAGAGCAAATTGGTCTGAGGGACGGGCGCTTAGGCAAGATCACCAGCGTCGATCTGTTTGAGATCGGGGCGCGCTTCCATCAGACGATCATCGGGTTCTCGAACAACGGGTACTTTGTTTCCAGCCTCGAGCGCATCAATCAACTGCGCCGCTTGGTTGAGTACCGAGCCATGGCACAGCCTGGCTTCTACCGTCAGCAAAACGTGGAGCACATTGAGCTGCTCGACTTGCTGGAGCAGGGGAAGCGGCGGGCAGCCGCAACGTTTCTGCGCCGCCACTTGAACGTCGTCTTGCGGCACAAGATGGAAACCCTGTCGAAGGATCTACTCCTGGAGTAGCGCACCGGTTGTGGGACGTGAGAGCACCTACGGCAATCTCGATGTCAGCTTTGCCAGCCCTTTCAGACCACGACGCAGTCGGGTAGAGCGGCTGCCTCCATGGCGACAATCCTGCATCTGTCAGTGCGCGGTTTGCTCAGCGCTGCCCAGGGTTCTGCGATTCGCGCGCTTGCACTGCGCTGCGGAGCTCTAGGACTGCGGCTTCAGGAGCGCTGAGAATCGGCGTCTGCGTTGCGGCACGGGCAGCGTCCAATGCGGTCGATGTAGAGAAGTGCGCGAGCATGATGGCATCACACGATGCAAGCCGTGGGATCGCCGCAGCAACTAGCTGGTTGTGAGTTTCGATATCGCCCGCGCGCGCTGCGACGATTGCTTCCGGTATGCAGATCGTCTCCAGCCTGACATCGACGCCAGCCTCCTGCGCCTGGCGTCGGAATGCATCCGCCATCGAACTGACTGCAGGCTCAAAGGTCGCGAGCATTCCGATCTTGGATCCGCGGCTCATCGCCGCCTTGAACATTGCCTCGTCTGGCTTCAACACAGGCAGCGGAAGCGCTCGCGCTGCAGCTTCAATTGCTGGCGCAAAGGCTGAGCAGGTGAAGAGAACGCCGTCGGCGCCAGCGGAAGCCCCCATCTCCGCAAGGGTTCGGATGCGCGTGCGGATGTGGGGCGTCAGCTCTCCTGCACGCTCCAGGTCGGGGTCTCCTCGTTTTCAGTGCAATAAGTGACGGTACGCAAAGCTAGCACTGGCGCGGGGGTGGTCTGGGTAGACCGTTGATTTCATTGACTTTCCTGTTCGCTTTGTAAACGGGTATGGTGGCCTCCCACTTTTGAGGTTCACGATGCAGGGTTGGCACACAACGTTTTTGGGGATGCGTGGGCTCCCCCGCGATATCAGCGACTTCGAGATGAAGGCATTTTTCACCTTCGATGGTGCCGAGCGCGACGCAATCAATGCACGCCGAGGTGATTCCCACAAGCTTGGTCTGGCGCTCCATATTGGTTTCCTGCGCATGAGTGGGCGTTTGCTCGGTGCCTTTCGGGTAATTCCAGTAGCCTTGTGGCGCCACCTTGGCAACGAGCTTGGCATTGCAGCACCAGAAGTCGCCTCGCTGAGAGCCATGTATGAACGCGGGCGCACGCTATTCGATCACCAACAAGTAGCCTGCACGGTCCTTGGATTCCAGTGGATGAGCGAGCACCAGCGCCGCTCACTGGTACGTGAACTGCGCGACGAAGTGGCGCGCTGCGCCGACCGCGATCAGCTACTCGTGCGGGCGCGTCAATGGCTGTACAAGAACAAGCTGGTGATCGTGCACGAGCGGGCAATTCGGACACTGATTGCGGCGGCACTTGCCCAGCTTGAAGTTGAAACAGGCACCGCCATCGCCGCCAGCGTTGATCCAGCAACACTTGATCGCTGGCGAGCCTCAGTTTCAGAGCTGCGCCCAGATGGACAAACCCAGCAGAGTTGGCTATGGGCTGCACCGGCGAAACACTCAACCCGCCAAATCAGCGAGGTACTGGAGCGCATCGACCTGCTTTACACGCTGGACGTTCATAAGCACCTGGCAGACATCCCCGATCTCATCTTGCGCCGCTACGCGCGCCGACTTGTCTCCAGGCCGCCCTCAGCCGGAGCCAAGATCAAAGAGCCAGCGCGCACCGTGGAGGTCGCATGCTTTCTTCGGTATTGCCTGTTCACCACCACAGACCAGTTGATCCTTATGGTGCAGCGCCGGATCGCCGATCTGTGGCGTCAGGCTGCCGCCGATGTCCCCGCTACCGTCAATTGGGCCGCAATGTACAAAACGCTGCTCGGCGAACTTGTTGCCTTGAGCGCGCAAGGTGCGGTGCCAGATGCTGAGTTGCGTGCCCGTCTTGAAGCCTTGATCACCGAAACCCAGAAACGCAAACCACCGAGCAGGGCCTCCCTGGTCCGCGAGGGATTGATTGATGGAATTCGCCCCGTGCGGTCGTTGCTCGTCGCCATTGCAAAGCTGCCCTGGCAGGCCACCGGCGAGCATCCTGCCATCGAGTACCTTGCCAAGCTGCAAGCTTTATATCTCAAAGGATCCAGAAAGCTGCCAGTTGAAGTGGTGGCACCAAGTCTGGGAATGATCTGGCAGGTTTCGATCTCCAGCCCAGACCGGGAACGGGCGTTTCAGGCGTTGGAGGTGGCCACCCTGTTTGCCCTGCGCCGCGCGGTGCGCAATGGCTCGGTCTGGATTGAGCACAGCCTGAGCTTTCGGGGTCGTGCGCGCTTGTTCTTCACGGACGAGCGTTGGCAGGCAGAGTCCAAGAAACACTATGCCCGTCTATCGTTACCCAGCAAGGCTGCCACTTTCTTGAAGCCTTTGCTGGCCAGAGTAACTGCCGGTGTCGATGCGGTGGCCGCTGCAGCCCGCAGTGGCGTACTGCGCGTGGATGATGAACTCCATTTGTCGCCATTGCCCGCAGAGGACGAAGACCCAGAAGTGACCAAGCTGCGCGCGGCTTTGGATCACCGCATCGGTGAGGTTCAATTGCCGGAAGTGATTCTGGCCGTTGACGCCCAGGTGCGCTTTAGCTGGATCATGCTCGGACGTGAGCCGCGCTCTACCGACGAGCTGCTGATGGTCTATGCCGGCATCATGGCCCACGGCACCAGTCTGACTGCGGTCGAATGCGCGCGCATGATTCCGCAATTGTCTGCCACCAGCATTCGCCAGGCCATGCGCTGGGCGCGGGACGAACGGCGTCTGAGCCAGGCCTGCCAGGCTGTGCTGGAATTCATGCAGCGACACCCGATTGCCGCCACCTGGGGGCGGTCCGATTTGGCATCTTCTGACATGATGAGCATGGAGACCACCAAACGGGTGTGGCAAGCCCGGCTTGATCCTCGGCGCAACACACCTTCCATTGGAATCTACTCCCATGTAAAAGACCGGTGGGGCATCTTCCATGCGCAGCCCTTTGTGCTCAATGAGCGCCAGGCGGGCGTGGCCATTGAAGGTGTCATCCGCCAAGAAAAGCTGGAGACCAGCCAGCTTGCTGTGGATACCCATGGCTACACCGACTTTGCCATGTCACATGCCCGTTTGCTTGGTTTTGATCTTTGCCCGCGGTTGAAGGAACTCAAACAGCGCCACCTCTTTGTGCCACGCGGCACCAAAGTGCCCGCAGAAATCGCTGCGGTGTGCGAAGCCAATGTCGACGTCGCTTTGATCGAAAAGCATTGGGATAGTCTGGTGCACCTGGCAGCCTCGGTCATGAGCGGACATGCCAGTGCGGTGGCAGCTCTTGCGCGGTTCGGTTCTGCCGCCCAGGGCGATCCAATCTATGAGGCTGGCGTGCAATTGGGGCGGTTGCTGCGTACGGCGTTTTTGGCTGACTACTTTGTCAAGGACGCTTTCAGGAACGAGTTGCGCCGGGTGCTCAATCGGGGCGAGGCTGTTAACGCCCTCAAGCGCGCCATTTATACCGGCCGGATCAGCCCGGCGCAGGCCAAACGTGTCGATGAAATGCAGGCTGTGGCCGATGCGTTGAGCCTGATGGCCAACATCGTGATGGCGTGGAATACCTCACAGATGCAGGCGGTCCTGGATCGCTGGTCGAACCGCCGCCAGGTCATTCCACCGGAACTGATCGGGAAGATTGCGCCCACCAGGCTGGAGAGCATCAACTTGCGGGGTGTGTTTCGCTTCCCGGTTGACCGCTATGCTGACCAAATCCTGCCTTCGCGGCCAAATGCATCGATAACTGGCACCAATGGATGAAACCGACCACGGTTTGACGCCACGAATCGCAGATTTGAAAGTGAACAGGAAAGTCAATGAAATCAACGATCTACCAACACCACCTCCGCGCCAGTGCTAGCTTTTCGTACCGTCACTTATTGCACTGAAAACGAGGAGACCCCAACCCGGACATGTGGGTGGGCCAGGTGGCGGCCCGCTCGCTGGCGGGGGGGCAGGCGCTGCGCCAGAGCATGGTGCGCGCGCCCCATCTGTTCCGCGCCGGCGCCCAGGTGAAGATCGTGGCGCAGGGGCCGGGCTACGCCGTTACCTCGGCGGGGCAGGCCATGACGGCCGGCGCGGCGGGGCAGACTGTGCGCATCCGCATGGACAATGGTCGGATAGTTAGTGGAACTGTAAGTGAAAACGGGACAGTGGACGTGGCGCTTTGATGACGGGGTGGCGATAAATCGCTAAAGTCCCCGCCGAATGGGTCGAAAACATTGCTACTGTGCCCCACACCCGGGGTGGTGGAGAGAGCGATGAAGATAGGTCAGAAACCGGAACTCCCGGGCGCCTTGGCGCAGACGGGGCTTGCAGCCAAGCAAGCCAAAAGTCCTGCAGCCCCCAGCGCCGCCGAAGGAGCCGCCAAGGGCGCGCAGGCAGCGTCGGCCGCCGGTGTGCCTGTCACGGTCTCGACGGCGGCCCGGTCCCTGGACCAGACGGCCCGCGCCTCCGGCGACTTCGATGCCGGCAAGGTCAAGGCCGTGCGCGCCGCGATCGAAAAGGGCACGTTCTCGGTGGACGCCGAGGCCATCGCCGACAAGCTGCTGGACAACGCGCAGGAGATCATCTCGCGCTCGCGCGGCCACTGAAAATCCACGTTTTTCCTTGGTCTAGTTTCTTCGTCGCCCCGCCGCTGAACTGAAGCTCCTTTCTGGATGACCCTCGAAACCGCCCTGGCGAACGTCGAACAGCAGGTGCAGGCCGTTTCGGCCGCACTGCTGGCCACCGACGCGCCGGAGTTGGAACGCTGCAGCGCCGCGCTGCGGCAGGCCGCCGCCGAGCTGGCCGAGGTCACGGGGCGCACCAACACCGCCAGCCTGCCGCCCGCCCTGGCCCAGCGCCTGAAGGCGGCCAGCGCCAGCGTGGCCATGCAGCGCGACAACCTGGCCCGCGTCGCGGCCCTCACCGACCGCCAGGTGGCCACGGTGCTGCCGCAGGCGGGCAGCGGCGAAAGCGTCACCTACGGCAGCGGAGCCGGCACGGTGGCGCGCATCTACAAATCCGTTGGTTGAGAGAATGCTCCTGAAAAGGGAGCTGGTTGCGCTTGATATATAAGGTTTTCAGATGGTTTTCTATCTGAAATCCAGAATTGGCAGGCGCGAGCAGCTCCTTTTTGTGTAGCGGAGCGGCGCCGGCTCAGAACGCGCCGGTCTCCAGCAGCTTTCTGAGCAGCGGGTTGCTGTTGTTGGACCGCCAGGCCAGTCCGTGGTCCAGGCTGGCGCCCTCCGTGCTCAGCTCCTTGAAGACCAGGTCCCGGCTTTCCTCCTGCTTTTCCAACTCCTGGGGGGCCACGGTCACACCGACGCCGGCGGCCACCAGGGACATCAAGACCTGCGAGGTATCGGTCTCGCGCACCACCCGCGGGATGAACCCGGCGTGCTTGCAGGCGGCGTCCATGGCCGTGCGCAGGAGAAAGCCCCGGTTCGCCGGGTACCCCACGAACGGGTCGGCGCTGAGATCGCCCAGGCTGACCTGGCGCGCGGACGCGAGGCGGTGGGTCTTGGGCAGCGCGAGCCCGAGCTTGCAGGTGGCGTGCACGCGGGCCTCGATGTCCGGGTGCGTCAGGGGCAGGAAGCACAGCGCCAGGTCCAGCTCCCCGTTGAGCAGCAGAAGCTGCAGGTCGCCCGTGGGATGGGGCCCGCGGATGTCCAGCGTGACGTCGGGAAAGTTCTGCTCGCAGACGCGCACCACCAGGGGCAGCAGCGTCTGGCTGGCCCGCCCGGTGAACCCCACGCGCAGCAGGCCCTTGGTGCCGCGCTCGACCTGCTGGCAAGCCTCGATGGCGCCTTCCAGCTGGGACAGGAGGGGGCGGACGTCGTCGAAGAACGCCTTGCCGGCGGGGGTCAGCTGCACCTGCCGGGAGTGGCGCTTGAACAGGCTCACCCCCATCTCTTCCTCCAGCTGGCGGATGCGCTGGCTGAATGGCGGCTGGGCCATGTGCATCCGGTTGGCCGCGCGGGTGAAATTCAGTTCCTCGCCGAGCACGACAAAGCTCCTGAGGTGTCGCAGTTCCATGGCTTCTTCGCAATTGAGACGCTGTGAGTATAGGTGGGGGCAAATAACAGTATTGGACGCACAGAGACCCCGGCGGAACAATTCCTTCCGAACAGAAAGAGGTCTTTGCACATGCAGAAAAACGGAGACGCGGCCCGGCGCATCGCGCTGGTGACCGGCGGAAATTCAGGTATCGGGCTGGCCATCGCCCAGCGCCTTGCCAGGGACGGGATGTGCGTGACGGTCAACGGCCGCGAGGCCCAGGGCGCCGGCCAGGCGATGTGCGACGCGGCGGCCGGCGCGCCGGGCATGCTGCGCTACCGGCAGGCCGACCTGCGCGATCCGGCGCAGATCGACGGGCTGATCCAGTCGCTGGTGCAGGAGCACGGCGCCATCGAGGTGCTGGTGAACAACGCGGGGCTGCAGCACGTCAGCGCCATCGAGGCGTTTCCCGTCGCGGTGTGGGACGAGATGCTCGCGGTCAACCTCTCGGCCAGCTTCCACACCATCCGCCTCGCGCTGCCGGCCATGCGCCGGCGCGGCTGGGGCCGCATCATCAACATCGCCTCCATCAGCGGGCTGCGGGGCCGCGCTGGCAAGTGCGCCTACAACGCCACCAAGCACGGGCTGATCGGCCTCACGAAAGCCGTCGCCCTCGAAACGGCGGCCACCCCGATCACCTGCAACGCCATCTGCCCCGGCTGGGTGCACACCGCCCTGGTGCAGCGCCAGGTGGAGGCGCTGGCCGAGAAGGAGGCGCTCGACATGGAGGCCGCGACGGCCCGGCTGCTGGGCCTGCGCCAGCCCTCCGGGCGCTTCGTCACCAAGGACCAGGTGGCCTCGCTGGCGGCCTACCTCTGCTCGGAGGACGCCCAGGAGGTGCGCGGCGCCGCCTGGACCATCGACGGCGCCACGACCGCCGCCTAGAGACATTGCCGCCCCTTTCAGAACCCGTTCCGAGGAGTACCATTTCGTGATCGTTCCGCCCGCATCCCTGCCCAGATTCAGCTGGGAGAACCTGAAGGTCAACGACGACCTCGGTCGCGTCGAAGGCGTCGTCAGCGAGTCCGCCGTGCGCGCGCATGCCTTCGCCATCGGCGACAACCCGGATCGCTACCTGCGCGGCCTGGACGGCAGCCCCTGCGTTCCGCCGTCGCTGCTGGTGAACGACCTGCTCAAGATGGTGCTGCTGGGCTACGACGGCAGCAACGGCGCCTACGGCGGCCTGCACACCAAGGCCGTCATCGACTACCTGGCACCGCTGGCCATCGGCGAGCGCGTCACCGTCACCGGGACGCATGTCGCGAAGTACGTGCGCAAGGGGCGCCGCTACCGCACGCTGCTGAGCCAGGCCGTGCGCCACGACGGCCTCGTCATCGCGCGGCTCCTGGCCACGGAAACCGTGCTCTACGACGTGACCGACCGGCCCGACGAGGGCGACATTCCCAGGCACTGGGCCTCGCACCTGCCCCATGTGGACGGCCGTGTGCCCGACGGCGACGCCCTGCGCGCGCAGCCCGGCCAAGCCCTCGCGGAGGGCATGGTGCTGGGCCCCATGGCCCGTGACGTTTCCATCGAGCAAAGCGTGGTCTTCTCGGGCTACCCGTTTTCCTGGGCGCAGGAGAAGCCGGTGGCGGTGCGCCAGAGCCTGCACACCAACCCCGACGTCGCCCGCAAGGCCGGCTACTCCGCGCCGGTGGCGCAGGGCATGCTGTGCGCCGGGCACCACACCTCGCTGCTGCTGGACCACTTCGGCGCCCGCGTGATGCAGGGGGCGCAGCTCGCACTCTCGTTCGTCTCGCCCATCCTGGTGGGCACCACGCTGCACAGCCATGCGCTGGTGGACGAGGAGGTGAACGCCGGCGGCACGCGCTTCACGGGCCTGCGGGTGGCCACCCGGAATGCCGAGGGGCAGCTCGTGGCCGCCGGCCACGCGAGGGTGCCGGTATGAGCGCGCAGGACATGCGGCCGCTCTGCGGCGTCAAGGTGCTGGACCTGTCGCGCTTCGTCGCCGGCCCCCACGCCGCGTTGATGATGGGGGACATGGGGGCCGACGTGGTCAAGGTCGAGGGGCTGGGCGGGGAGCCGTCGCGGCGGCTCGCGCCGCTGATCCATGGCGAATCGACCTACTTCATGGCGCTCAACCGGAGCAAGCGCGGCATGGTGCTGGACCTGCGCAGCCCCGCCGGCCGGGAGGTGCTGCGCGCGCTGATGCAGAAGGCCGACATCCTGGTCGAGAACTTCCGGCCCGGCACGCTGGCCGAGATGGGCTTTCCCGCCGAGGAGATCGAGAAGATCAACGAGCGCCTGATCGTGGTCTCGATCTCCGGCTTCGGCCAGAGCGGGCCGTATGCGTCGCGCGGCTGCTTCGACTCGGTGGCCCAGGCCATGAGCGGGCTCACGGCGCTCACGGGCATGCCCGATGCGCCGCCGGTGCGCGCGGGCTTCTACGTGGGCGACTACGGGGCGGCGCTGCACGCCACCATCGGCGCGCTGCTGGCCTTGACGGTGCGTGCGCGCACGGGCAAGGGGCAGAACGTGGACGTCTCGCTCGTCGAAAGCCTGCTGTCCATGACCACCACCTTCATCCCCGGCTACCTGGGCGCCGGCGTGGTGCCCGAGCGCGACGGCAACGGCAATTCGCACGCCGCGCCGGCGGACCTGTTCGAGGCGTCGGACGGCCATGTGCAGATCGCCGCGTCCACGGACGGCCTGTTCCACAGCCTGGCGCAGGCCATGGGGCGGCCCGAACTGGAGGCGGACCCCCGGTTCGCATCGCACTCCCTGCGGGTGGCGAACGCCAAGGCGCTGAACGCGGAGGTCAACGCCTGGACCCGGCAGCACAGCAAGCGCGAGCTGGGCGAGATGCTGAGCGCCCACGAGGTGCCGGCGGGGCCGATCCTCACGATCCCAGAAGTCGTGCAGGACGAGCAGCTGCGCCACCGGGGGTTCTTCGCCGAGATCGACCACCCGGTGGCGGGCAGCGTCGAGTTCGCCGGCCCCGTGGTCCGCCTGTCCCGGACGCCGGCCCGCGCGGCGCAGCCTGCGCCGCTGCTCGGTCAGCACACGGAAGAGGTCCTGCGCGAATGGCTGGGCGCCAGTGCCCAGGAGATTGGCGAGATGCGAAGCCGGGGCGCCTTCGGCCCCACGAAGAGTGAGCTGTGATGCAAGCGATGAATGCCCCTATGGAAACCAGCGACGGCGTGGCCGTCATCGTGCTGGACAACCCGCCCGTCAACGGCCTGGGCCACGCCACGCGGCTGGCCGCGTTCCAGGCGGTCCACCGGGCGATGAAGGACCCGGCGGTACAGGCGGTGGTGCTGACGGGCGCGGGCAATGTCTTTTCCGCCGGCGCCGACATCCGCGAGTTCAACACGCTCAAGAGCTCGGCGGAGCCGAGCCTGCGCACGCTCATCGCCACGATCGAGAACGCGCCCAAGCCGGTGGTCGCCGCGGTGAACGATCTGGCGATGGGCGGCGGGCTGGAGCTGGCGCTGGGCTGCCACTACCGCATCGCCACGCGCGGCGCCAAGGTGGCGCTGCCGGAGGTCAAGCTGGGCGTGCTGCCCGCCACGGGCGGCACCCAGCGCCTGCCCCGGCTGATCGGCGTCGAACGCGCGCTCGGTATGATCCTGCAGGGCAACACCGTGACCGCGGAGGAACTGCCGCAGGTCTTCGATGAGATCGCCACTGGCGACCTGATCGACGCGGCCCGTGCCCTGGCGTGCAAGGTGGCGCAGGTCCGCCCGCTGCCGCGCGTGCGCGACATCCAGATCGACTTTCCGCACCACGAGGCCTTCTTCCAGTTCGCCCGCACGGCGGTGGCCGCCGCGACCCCGGGGCTGCCTGCGCCGCGCAAGTGCGTGGACTGCGTGGCAGCGGCGGTGAGCCTGCCCATCGAGCAGGGGCTCAAGCTGGAGCGCGAAAGCATCCTGGCGCTGCTCAACACGACGGAAAGCAAGGCGCTGCGGCACGTGTTCTTCAGCGAGCGCGCTGCGTCGCGCATCGCGGGCCTGGACGACGGCGTGCAGCCGCGCACCATCGCGTCGGCCGCGGTCGTGGGCGGGGGAACCATGGGCGTGGGCATCGCCATGGTGTTCGCCAATGCCGGCCTGCCGGTGGGCATCGTCGAAACCAGTCAGGCTGCGCTCGACAAGGCCCTGGCCGGCATCCGCAAGAGCTACGACAGCGCCCGCGAGAAGGGCAGGATCGGCGCGGAGGAGGTGCAGGCCAGGATGTCGCGGATCACGGGCACCACGGATCTTGCCGCGGTGCACGGCGCGGGCATCGTGGTGGAGGCCGTCTTCGAGGACATGGACGCGAAGCGGCAGGTGTTCGAGGCGCTGGACCGGGTGATGGCCCCCGGCACCATCCTGGCCACCAACACTTCCACGCTGAACATCGACACCATCGCCGCGTTCACGCGCCGGACCGCCGACGTGGTGGGCATGCACTTCTTTAGCCCCGCGCAGGTGATGCGGCTGGTGGAAGTCGTCCGGGGTGCGCAGACCTCACCGCAGGTGCTGGCGACGGTGATGGCGCTGGCGCGCCGCCTGAAGAAGGTCGGCGTGGTCTCCGGGGTCTGCGACGGGTTCATCGGCAACCGCATGCTGCAGCAGTACACGCTGCAGGCGGGCTTTCTGCTGGAAGAGGGCTGCCTGCCCGGGCAGGTGGACCAGGCGATCGAGCGCTTCGGCTTCGCCATGGGGCCGTTCCGCATGAGCGACATGTCGGGCAACGACATCGCCTGGGCCGGCCGCAAGCGCCGGGCGCGCGAGAACCCCGGCTACAAGAGCTCGCGCATCCCCGACCTGGTCTGCGAGCTGGGGCGCTTCGGGCAGAAGACGGGCGCGGGCTGGTACGACTACGCGCCGGGCGACCGCAAGGCGCGTCCGTCGCAGGTGGTCAATGACCTGATCGCGGCGCACTCGAAAGAGCTGGGCATCGAACGGCGCCGCATCTCCGACCAGGAGATCGTGCACCGCCTGGTGCTTTCCCTGGCCAACGAGGGGGCGCGGCTCCTGGAGGAGGGTATTGCCCAGCGGGCCTCCGACATCGACGTGGTCTATGTGACGGGCTACGGATTCCCCCGCCACCAGGGCGGCCCCATGTTCCATGCGGACACCCTGGGCCTGCCGAACGTCGCGGTGCTGATGGAGACGTTTGCCGCGGGGCGGCATGGCGACCTCTGGGAGCCCGCTCCCCTGCTGGCGAAGCTCGCCAGCGAAGGTGGATCTTTCCATTGAAGGTGTGAAGAAAAAATGGCTGATGCAGTGATCGTTTCCACCGCCAGAACCGGGCTTGCCAAGTCCTGGCGCGGGTCCTTGAACATGACCCATGGCGCCACCATGGGCGGGCACGTGGTGCAGCACGCGATAGCGCGCGCGGGCATCGACCCCGCAGAGGTCGAGGACGTGCTTATGGGCTGCTCCAGCCCGGAGGGCGCCACCGGCGCGAACATCGCGCGGCAGATCGCGCTGCGCGCGGGCTGCCCGGTGACGACGGCGGGCGTCACCGTCAACCGGTTCTGCTCCTCGGGCCTGCAGACCATCGCGTTCGCCGCGCAGCGCGTCATCGCCGGCGAGGGCGACGTCTATGTGGCGGGCGGGGTCGAGTCGATCTCGTGCGTGCAGAACGAGAAGAACAAGCACATGATCCACGAGGTCTGGCTGAAGCGGAACAAGCCCGAGATCTACTGGACCAACATCCAGACCGCGGAGCAGGTCGCCAAGCGCTACGGCATCTCGCGGGAGCGTCAGGACGAGTACGGCGTGCGCAGCCAGCTCAGGGCGGCCGCGGCGGCGGCGGCCGGCCGGTTCGACCAGGAGATCGTGCCGTTCACGACGCTGATGGGCGTCGCGGACAAGGCCGGCAATGCCTCGACCCGGGAGGTCATCCTGGACCGGGACGAAGGCATCCGCGCGGACACCACCTACGAAGGGGTCGCGAAGATCCGCTCCGTGCTCCCCGGGGGCGTGATCACGGCGGGCAACGCCAGCCAGTTCTCGGACGGCGCCTCGGCCACGGTCGTCATGAACGCCGCGCTGGCGGAGAAAAAGGGGCTGGCCCCGCTGGGGTACTTCCGGGGCTTCGCGGTCTCGGGGTGCGAACCCGACGAGATGGGCATCGGGCCGGTCTACGCGATCCCGAAGCTGCTCGCCCGCACGGGCGTCCGCATCGAGGACATCGGCCTGTGGGAGCTGAACGAGGCGTTCGCCGTGCAGGTGATCTATTGCCGCGACCACCTGGGCATCCCGGACGACCTGCTGAACGTCGATGGCGGCGCGATCGCCGTGGGCCATCCCTATGGCATGTCCGGCTCCCGCCTGACGGGGCACGCCCTCATCGAGGGCAAGCGGCGTGGCGCGAAGTTCGTCGTGGTCACGATGTGCATCGGCGGCGGCCAGGGCGCAGCCGCGCTTTTCGAGGTTGCCTGACATCGGCCGCGTTGACTCCTTCCTTCTTTCCTGCGCGCTGACCGGTATTCCGTCAGCGGCCCGCACTCTTTCACCCCCAAAAGGAATATGGCTATGAACACCCCAACGCAAGGCATTGGCAAGACCCACCGGAACGGGAGGCTGGCATGAGCTGGCAGCCAGAACTGGATGAGCTGGCCCGGCGGCAGGCGCTGGTGCGCGAGATGGGCGGCGCCGACAAGGTCAAGCGGCAGCATGACGCGGGCCGGCTGACGGTGCGCGAGCGCGTCGAGGGCCTGCTCGACAGCGAATCCTTCACCGAGGTCGGCTCCATCACCGGCAAGGCCAAGTATGGAGAGGACGGCGAGATCGCCGAGTTCATGCCCGCCAACTGCGTGTTCGGGCGCGGCACCATCCAGGGCCGCAAGGTGGTGGTGGTCGGCGACGACTTCACCATCCGCGGCGGCTCGGCGGACGCAACGATCCGCGAGAAGCCCATCATGGCCGAGCAGATGGCGCAGCAGTTCCGCCTGCCCCTGGTGCGCATCATCGAAGGCTCCGGCGGCGGCGGCTCCGTGAAGACGATCGAGACGCACGGCCGCTCCAACCTGCCCAACGGCGTGAACGGCGGGCAGCCTTTCCAGCTGGTCTCCAGCACCCTGGGCGTGGTCCCCGTGGTCGGCCTGGGGCTGGGGTCGGTGGCCGGCCTGGGTGCCCTGCGGCTGGTGGCCAGCCACTACTCGATCATGACCAAGAAGACCGCCGCCATGTTCGTCGCGGGCCCGCCCGTGGTGGCGGGCATCGGCCAGAAACTGACCAAGGAAGAACTGGGCGGGTGGGAGATCCAGACCAAGAGCGGAGCCGTGGACCACGCGGTCGATACGGAGGAAGAGGCCTTCGAGTGCGCCCGGCGCTTCCTCTCGTACCTGCCGTCCTCGGTGTACGAGCTGCCGCCGGTGCTGCCCTGCGACGACGACCCGAACCGGCGCGACGAGAAGCTGCTGGACATCGTGCCCCGGGACACCCGCAAGGTCTACAAGATGCGGCAGATCATCGAGTCGGTGGTGGATGCCGGCTCCTTCTTCGAGATGGGGCGCATGTACGGCCGCTCCGTCATCACCGGCCTGGCGCGCCTGGGCGGCCTGCCGGTGGCCGTCATGGCCAACGACCCGTACTTCCATGGCGGCGCGCTGACGGCGGACGCGAGCCAGAAGATGGTCCGCTTCCTCGACATGGCGGAAACCTTCCACCTGCCCGTCGTGCACCTGGTGGACTGCCCCGGCTTCCTCATCGGCCTGGAGGCGGAGAAGGCGGGCACCATACGGCACGGCGCGCGGGCCATGACCGCGCTGAACCAGACGACGGTGCCCTGGGCGACCGTCATCGTGCGCAGCGCCTACGGCGTGGGCGGGGCGGCCAATGCGCCCGCGGGGCGGCTGTCGGTGCGCTATGCGTGGGTGTCCGGGCGCTGGGGCTCGCTGCCGCTGGAAGGCGGCGTGAGCGCGGCCTACCGCGCAGAGATCGAGGCGGCCGACGACCCCGAGGCGGAGCTGGCCCGGATCGAGGAGCGGCTCAAGCGCCTGCGCTCGCCGTTCCGTTCGGCCGAGGCGTTCTGGATCGAGGAGATCATCGACCCGCGCAGCACGCGCAAGCTGCTCTGCGAGTTCGCCGAGCTCGCCCGGCCCCTGCTGACGCCGCAGCCCCCCGCGCAGCGCATGCGGCCATGAGCGCGGGTACGGCCATGAAGTTCCACAAAGTCGTCGTCGCCAACCGCGGGGCCGTGGCCGCGCGCGTGATCCGCGCCTTGCGGCAGATGGGCATCGCCTCCGTCGCGGTGTACTCGGAGGCCGACCGGCACCTGCCCTACGTGGCGCAGGCCGACGAGGCCCATGCCATCGGCCCGGCGGACCCGCGCGCCAGCTACCTGAACCAGGAGGCGATCCTCGCCGTGGTCGAGAAGACCGGGGCCGACGCCGTGCATCCCGGCTACGGCTTCCTGTCGGAGAACCACGCCTTCGCCAGCGAGGTGCAGCGGCGCGGCGCGGTCTTCATCGGCCCCAGCCCGCGGTGGATCGAAGCCATGGGACACAAGACGCGCGCCCGGGAGCTGATGGCGCGCTATGGCGCGCCCATGTGCCAGAGCACGGGCGTGCTGCAAGGAACACCGGACGAGATGCTGGCGCAGGCGGCGTCGATCGGCTTTCCGGTGCTGGTCAAGCCCGCGGGCGGCGGGGGCGGCATCGGCATGCTGGCCGCGCACGACCGGGTCCAGCTCGCCAAGGCGCTGGAGCAGGCCCGGTCCATGGCGCAGCGCAGCTTCGCCAACGCCGACCTCTACGTGGAGCGGCTTTGCACGCGGCCCCGGCACATCGAGTTCCAGATCCTGGCGGACCGGCACGGCGCCGTGCGGCATCTGTTCGAGCGGGACTGCTCCATCCAGCGCCGGCACCAGAAGGTGCTGGAGGAGTCGCCGGCGCCCCTGCTGCCGCGCGCGCTGCTGGACGCCACGGCCACGCGCTTCACCGAGGTGCTGGCCGAGCTCCCGTACGACGTGATCGGCACGGTCGAGTCGCTGTACGAGGAAGAGCTGGGCTTCAGCTTCCTGGAGATGAACACCCGGCTGCAGGTGGAGCATGCGGTGACCGAGGCCATCACCGGCGTGGACCTGGTCCAGTCGCAGATCCGCCTGGCGGCGGGGGAAACGCTGGCGGCGGTCCTCCCGCACCAGCCCGCCATCAATGGCCATGCGATCGAGGCGCGGGTCTATGCCGAGGACCCGGTGCGGTTCTTCCCGTCGCCGGGCACGCTCGGCGTTTTCGCGCCGCCCGGCGGCCCGGGCATCCGCGTCGAGACGGGCTATGCGGCGGGCAACGAGGTGACGCCGTACTACGACCCGATGCTGGCCAAGGTCATCGCGCATGCGCCCACGCGCGAGGAAGCGATACGCAAGCTCTCGGACGCGCTGTCGGCGTTCGAGATCCAGGGCGTGAAGACGAACATCCCTTTTGTCCAGCGCATCCTGGCATTTGAGGACTTCGCCGCCGGCCGGGTCCACACCGGGCAGGCGAGCGACCTGCTGTCATCCAACCCATCGAAGGAGTCGAAGAAATGAGTTCCCTGAAAGTGCTTTCCCCCCTTACGGGCAGCGTCTGGAAGATCGAGGTGCAGCCCGGAACGCACGTCGCGGAAGGCGACGTCCTGATGGTGCTCGAGTCCATGAAGATGGAAATCCCCGTCGAGGCGCCGCAGGCCGGCGTCGTGCAGGAGCTGAACGTCCAGGAGGGCGACACGGTCCAGGAAGACCAGCTCCTGGCCTCGCTCGGTGCGGCGTGAGCCGTCCCCCGTCCCTTTTTCCCCTATCAGCAATCCCCAGACCAACAAGGAGACAGACATGACACAAGAGAAGATCGATCGCGCACGACGCCGCATGGTCAGCGCCGCCGGCACGGTTCCCCTGGCATGGGCTGCGGGCGGCGGCACCGCGCTGCTCGCGCCCCACGCCTGGGCGCAGGCCGACGACTGGCCCAAGCGGCCCATCCGGGTGATCGTGCCCTTTCCCGCCGGGGCGCTCACCGACACCATCGCCCGCGTGATGGCCGACGGCCTGTCGAAGTCGCTGGGCCAGGCGGTGGTGGTGGAGAACAAGCTCGGCGCCAACGGCGTCATCGGCGCGTCCGAAGTGGCCCGCTCCGCGCCCGACGGCTACACCTGGCTGCTGACCAACTCCAGCAGCATCACCATCAACCCGCAGCTCTACAAGAAGATCCCGTACAAGGCCTCGGACCTGGCGCCGATCACGCCCATCATGGAGTCGCCCTTCATCATCGTGGCCAACCCCGAGTGGGCGCAGCGCAACAAGATCAACAAGCTCAGCGACCTGCTGGCCTACGCGCGCGCCAACCCCGACGGCGTGCGCTACGGCTCTCCCGGGCTGGGCAACCTCGCCCACCTGGGCGCGCTGATGATGAGCAACCGCGCCAACGTGAAGACCCTGCACATCCCGTACAAGGGCGGCTCGCCCGCACAGCTGGCGGTGATGAGCGGCGAGATCGACTTCGTGTTCGACACCTGGGCGGGGCTGCCCCTGATCCAGTCCGGCAAGGTCAAGCCGCTGGCCGTGACCTCCAAGACCCGCATGGCGCAGTTGCCCGACGTTCCGACCGTCGAGGAAAGCGGCATTCCCGACTTCAGCGTGACCTTCTGGCTGGGCATGCTGGCCCCGGCCGGAACGCCGCCGCAGGTGCTGCAGAAAATCTTCGCCGCCTCGAAGGACATCATGGCGGACCCGAAGGCGCGCGCCTCGCTGAGCACGCAGGGGAACGTGATCGCCGAGGATCCCGCCACGTTCGCCCAGCGCATCGGCCGGGAGACGCTGGCCTGGGGCGAGGTGATCAAGCGCGAGAACCTCTCCCTGGAGTGACCATGCCTGGAACCGCAATGAAGCCGCTCACCCTGGGCGGACGCCCCTTGCGCCCCGGAGAAAGCCGCGTGGCCGTCCTGGGGGCCGGGGTCATGGGCCCCGGCATCGCCCAGGTGTTCGCGGAGCATGGGCTCGACGTGGACCTGTGCGATCCGTCGCCCCAGGCGCTGGAGCGCGCCCGCGCCACCCTGGGCGGGAGCCTGGACCTGAAAGTCCAGCTCGGCCTGGCCGGCCGGGATGCCGCGGACCAGGCCCTGTCGCGTGTGCGCATGCAGGCCGACAGCCAGGAGGCGCTGGCGCGGGCGGACCTCGTGGTGGAGGCCGTGTTCGAGAACGCGGACGTCAAGCGCGCCGTGTACGAGGCCGTCGCCGCCCACTCGGAGCCCCATGCCGTGGTGTGGAGCAACACGTCCACGATGAACGTCTTCGAGCTGGCGCCGCCCGCGCTGCGCCCCCGGCTGGTCGTTGCGCACTGGTTCGCGCCCGCGCACATCCTGCCGCTGGTGGAGGTGGTGGGCGACGAGCGCACCGCCCCCGCCCTCCTGGCGGAAACCGATGCCGTGCTGCGCGCGCTGGGCAAGGCCCCCGTGCGGCTGGAGAAGTTCGTGCCGGGCTTCGTCATCAACCGCCTGCTGCGCGCCCTGGGGCGCGAGGCGTTCCATCTGCTGGAGTCCGGCGTGATCTCGGTGGAGAACCTGGATGCTGCCGTGCGCACCAGCCTGGCGCCGCGCATGCAGGTCCTGGGGCTGATGCAGCGCTACGACTACACCGGCCTGGGGCTGAGCCTGCGCAACCTCTCGGACCCCCGCTTCGAGGATGCGCCGGTCAACCTCCGCCCCGATGCCCTCCAGCATCGGGTGGACCGGGGCGAGCTGGGCGTGGCGACGGGAAAGGGGTTTTACGACTATGCTGGGCGGGGTGCCCTGGAGCTGCAGCACGCCCGGGACGTCCGGCTGTGGCAGGTCGTCCATGCGCTCGGCGACCTCGTGGCCGACCCCCGTCCCATCTGACCTCTGCACACCCATGTACGACATCGACGAAACGCACGCCCCCGCGCTGACCAGCTGGGTCGCCTCCGCCAACGGCCCCGGGGCGGACTTTCCCATCCAGAACCTGCCCTTCGGCCGCTTCCGCCGCGCGGGCAGCACGCAGGCCTGGCGCATCGGGGTGGCCATCGGTGACCAGGTGCTGGACCTGCGCGAAGCGGGGCTGGCCGCTACCGACGACATGAATGCCCTGATGGCCGGGCCGCGCGCCGCCCGCCGCGCGCTGCGCCGCAGGCTGTCCGAGGGCCTGCGCACGGGTAGCGGCGACCAGGCCGCCTGGGAAAAGGCCCTGGTGCCCCTGGAGGCGTGCGAGCTGGCGCTGCCGTGCCGCATCGGCAACTACACCGACTTCTACGTCGGCATCCACCATGCCACGGCGGTCGGCAAGCTCTTCCGGCCGGACAGCCCGCTCATGCCCAATTACAAATGGGTCCCCATCGGTTACCACGGCCGCGCGTCGTCGGTGGTGCCGCACGGCACGCCGATCCGCCGACCCAAGGGGCAGACCGCGGGCGCGGAGCACCCTTCGTTCGCGCCCAGCCAGAAGCTGGATTTCGAGCTGGAGCTGGGCTTCGTGGTGGGGCAGGGCAATGCGCTGGGCGCCCCCATCCCCATCGCCGAGGCGGAGGAGCACCTGTACGGCGTGACGCTGTTCAACGACTGGTCGGCGCGGGACATCCAGGCCTGGGAATACCAGCCGCTCGGCCCCTTCCTCTCGAAAAACTTCGGCAGCACCATGTCCCCCTGGATCGTGACGATGGAGGCCCTGGCGCCGTTTCGCGCCCCGTTCGCGCGCCCGGCCTCGGACCCGCAGCCGCTGCCCTACCTTGACAGCGAGGCCAACCGGGCGCAGGGGCACCTGGACATCGCGCTCGAGGTTCTGCTGCAGACCCCGGCGATGCGCGCCGCCGGCCTGGCCCCGGTGGCGATCTCCCGCAGCAATGCCGCGCAGGCCTCCTACTGGACTCCCGCGCAGCTGGTCGCCCACCACACCGTCAACGGTTGCAACCTGCAGCCCGGGGACCTGCTCGGCTCGGGCACCCTGAGCGGCGCCGAGCCCGGCCAGGCGGGCTCGCTGCTGGAGCTGACGCTGGGCGGCCGGGAGCCGATCACCCTGCCCAACGGCGAGCAGCGGGTTTTCCTGCAGGATGGCGACACGCTGGCGCTGTCGGCCTGCTGCGAGCGGCCGGGGGCGCGCCGCATCGGCTTCGGAACCTGTGCGGGGACCATCCTCGCGAGTCCATGATATTTTTGGGTAAAAAAGGCCGCTAGCGCTTATCCAGCAAGCGCTGGCAGCTATCTTTAGAGTAGCGCTATCAGTGCGCGCGCATCTTGGCGCGCAGCCGCGCGATCGACTGGCTGTGCAGCTGGCACACGCGCGATTCGGTCACGCCGAGCACGGCGGCGATTTCCTTGAGATTCATGTCGTGTTCGTAGTACATGCCCATGATGTGCTGCTCGCGCTCGGGCAGGCTCTTGATGGCGTTCACCAGCGACACCTTGAGCCGCTGGTCGCGCAGCAGCTCTACCGGGTCGGCGCCGCTGTCGGCCACGTGGCGGTCCAGGAAGCCGTCGTCCTCCTCGCCGTGCGTCATGTCCTCCAGGTACACGAGCTGGGTGCCGCGCACCTTGCCCAGCAGGCTCTGGTATTCGGCCAGGGCCATGCCCATCTCGGCGGCGATCTCCGATTCGAGCGGGCTGCGGCCCAGCTTCTGCTCCAGGCGGTGCACGGCCTGCTCGATGTCCTTCTGGCTCTTGCGCGAGCTGCGGCTCATCCAGTCGCCCTCGCGCAGCTCGTCGAGCATGGCGCCGCGGATGCGCTGGGTGGCGAAGGTCTCGAACTGCACGCCCTGCGCCGCCTCGTAGCGCGAGAGGGCGTCCGCCAGGCCCATCATGCCGACCTGGATCAGGTCGTCCAGCTCCACGTTCGGCGGCAGCTTGGCGATCATGTGGTGCGCGATCCGGCGAACCAGCGGTACGTGCTGGCGGATCATCGCGTCACGGTCGAGCTGGCCTTTGGCGGTATACATCAAGTTCAATGGCTCCGGGCAGCGTAGGCAGGTGTTTCCGTCAGGTGAGACACGGGCAACGCCTCGGAGATGGTGCCCGCATTTTCCAGCAGTTGCAAGGCCAGCCGCTGCAGATCCTGGGGGTTCTGCGTGGCGATGGTGGTGGTGCGCACGGGCCCGCACAGGTGCTGCTGCGCGCACTCCTGCAAGGTCTGCAGGGCGCCCCGCACCCTGCGGCGCTCGGCGGCGGTGTCGCCGTGCAGCAGGCCGGCCACCATGCAGGGCAGGCCGGTGTCCAGCGCGATCTGCTTGAGGCTCTTGTAGCTGGTCAGTACGCCCGATGCGTCCTGGCCCATCACCACCAGCGGGATGGTCGCGGTGTGCGTGAGCAGCGGCCCCAGCGTGGATGCGGGCGCGTGCAGCACCATCAGGCCGTAGGTGCGGAAATACGGCAGCAGGCCCTGCAGGGGCGGCGCCGCGTGGCCGCGCGCGCGGCGGGCGGTGAGCTGCAGCCCCTTGGCGGCCGGGATCACGGCCAGCGAGGACGCCGTGGCACCCATGTTCAGGCTGGCGCCTTCGTTCCATGGCGCCTGCTGCAGCAGGTGCTGCAGGCCGGGGCTGGCGTCCGTCTCCTGCGCCGTGCCGTCGAGCACCACCACGGGGTAGCCCAGGCGCTGCAGGATGGCGCAGACCTGCCACAGCGCTTCGAGCCCCGTGGCGGCGTTGTTGCCTTGGGCTGCGACGGCGATCACGCGCAGGTCCGCCTGCGGCATGAAGCTGTGCAGGCCCGCACCCTGGTGGAAGCCGACGTCAAGCATCGACCAGCCCCCGCTCGCCCACGCTGTCGGGTGCATGCGAGAAGAAGAAGTTCAGGTCGCTCGCCTTGGGGTCGAAGGCCGACTTGGCCGGCGAGCGCATGGACGTACCGATGAGCTTGTGCGCGTCGGCGCGCTCCCAGTCCTCGGGGACGCGCTGGCCGTTGGTCACGCCGCGCAGCATCATCTGGTGGCGGATCAGCGCGTCGATGGCGGGGCCGAGCTTCACGGCCTCGTCCACCTTGGAGAGGATGGCTTGTTGCGAGCCACCGGTCTTGAAGGCGGTGAGCACGTCGTCCAGCGTGTCGCCGTGGCAGCCGGCATTGAGCACCAGCAGGCGGTTCACGTCGGGCAGGTCCAGCACGTCGAGCATGTCGCGCTTGCGCGGGTCGCGCGGGGCCACGCCGGTGGTGTCGATCAGCACCATCTTCTTGCCCGACAGCAGGCCCAGCAAATCTTGCAGCGCCGCGCGGTCGTGCGCCAGGTGGGCCACGATGCCCAGCATGCGGCCGTAGGTGCGCAGCTGCTCGTGCGCGCCCACGCGGTAGGTGTCCAGCGTGATCAGGCCCACGCTGCCGGGGCCGTGGATGCGCGCGCACAGCGCGGCCAGCTTGGCCGTGGTGGTGGTCTTGCCCACGCCGGTGGAGCCCACCATGGCGAAGATGCCGCCCTGCTCGTACAGCGCGGGCTCGGCCAGGTCGGTCTTGAGATTGCGCTCCAGCACTTCCATCAGCCAGCGCACGGCGTCGCCCGCCGACAGGTCCTCGGGCATGCGTTCGAGCACGGCGCGCGCCAGGGCCGGGGAGTAGCCCGCCCGGATCATCTTGAGCATGAGGTTGGACTGGATCGGGTCCTGCCGCGCCTGCCCCAGCCAGGCCAGGGTGTTGAAGCGGTCCTCGATCAGCTCCTTCATCGCGTGCAGTTCGTTCATCAGGCTCTGCTGGCCGGCGAGGGACTGGGCGCTGCTGGCCGCCACGGGTTCCTGGCGGCGGCGGGGCGGCTCGGGCGGGATGTCCATGGGGATGGTGCGCAGCGGGTTGTGGCGCGCCACGGCCGGGGCGGGCATGCGCTGTGGTTCGCGCACGCGCTCGGGCTCCTGGTCGCGGCTGCGCTCGGCCAGCGTGGGCGCCTCGGCGGGGCCGTTGAGCGCTTCATGGCGGCGGCGCAGCATGCGCTCGCGCACGTAGTCCTGGAAGGACAGCGTGCTCATGGCGAGCTGCTCGGTGTCTTCTTCCACCGGGTTGCGGCTGGGCGCGGCCGCTTGGCTGGCCAAGCTGGTGCGCGGCGCCGCGCTGCGGGCCGGGGCGGGCGCGAGCAGGGGCGGGTTGCTGGAAGGCGATGCACCGCCGCCGTCCAGGGACGACAGCGTGTCCTCGGCGGTCGCCATCACCTCCACGCCGTTGGCCGTGGGGCGGTTGGACAGGATCAGCGTGCCGTCGCCGAAGGCCATGCGGGCCTTGGCCAGGGCCTCGCGCGACGTGGGGGCGGTAAAGCGTTTGATGTTCATGCTGATGCACCTTTAAGGATCGGCCCAATGCGGATGGTGTGGGTCTCGGGGATTTCGCTGTGCGCCAGCACCTGCAGCCGGGGGGCCACGCGGCGCACCAGGCGGGAGATGGCGTTGCGGATCTGGTCGGGAACGAGCAGGCAGGCGGGCATGCCCATCTCTTCCTGCTTCATGGCCACCTCGGCGGCCTTCTGCGTGAGGATGTCGGCCACGCCGGGGTCCAGCGCCGGGCCGGCCGTGTTGCCCAGGGCCTGCACCAGCAGGCGCTCCAGGCCGGGCTCGATGGCGATGACGTTGAGCTCGCGCGTGGGCCCGTAGATCTGCTGCACGATGGCGGGCGACAGGGCGATGCGCACGCGGCGCGCCAATTCCACCGGGTCGGAGATGCTGCCCGCGTACTCGGCCAGCGTCTCGATGATGGTGCGGATGTCGCGGATGTGCACGGACTCTTCCAGCAGCAGCTGCAGCACCTTCTGGAACGTTGCGATCGAGACCATCTTCGGGACCACTTCTTCGATGAGCTTGGGGGCCAGCTTGGCCACGTGCTCCACCAGTTGCTGCGTTTCCGTGCGACTGAGGAGCTTGGCGGCCTGCACTTGCATCAAGTGTGACAAATGGGTGGCCATCACGGTTTCCGAATCAACCACGGTAAAGCCCGCCATTTGCGCGGCTTCCTTCTGGCGGTCGTCGATCCAGTGCGCGGGCAGGCCGAAGGCCGGGTCGGTGGTGGGCGTGCCGATCAGCGGCGTGGTGATGCCGCCGGGGTTGATGGCCAGGAACATGCCCGGGAAGGCCTCGCCCTCGCCCACGACCACGCCGCGCAGGGTGATGCGGTAGCCGCTGGGCTTCAGTTCGAGGTTGTCGCGCACGTGCACGGCGGGCGGCAGAAAGCCGACTTCCTGCGCGAACTTGCGGCGCACGCCCTTGATGCGCGTGAGCAGGTCGCCCTGGCGGCTCTTGTCCACCAGGCTGATGAGGCGGTAGCCCAGCTCCAGGCCCAGCAGGTCCACGGGCTGCAGGTCGTCCCAGGTGGCCTCGCCGTCGCCCACGGGGGCGGGCGGCGCCTCCACCGGCGGGGGCACCTTCTGCCGCTCGTTCAGCAGCCAGGCCACGTAGCCCAGCGCTCCGCCCATGAGCAGGAACACCACGTGGGGCATGCCCGGGATCAGGCCCAGCAGGATCAGGATGCCGGCCGTGACGCCCAGCACGCGCGGCGACATGAACAGCTGCTGCACGATCTGGCGGCCCATGTCGGATTCCTTGCCCACGCGCGACACCACCATGGCGGCGGCCACGGAGATCAGCAGGCCCGGGATCTGCGCCACCAGCGCATCGCCCACGGCCAGCAGGATGTAGCTGTTGGCCGCCTGCGCGGCGGTCAGGTCGTGCGACAGCATGCCGATGGCGAAGCCGCCGATGATGTTGATCAGCAGGATCAGGATGCCCGCGATCGCGTCGCCGCGCACGAACTTGCTCGCGCCGTCCATGGAGCCGAAGAAGTTGGCCTCTTCCTGCACCTCGGCGCGGCGGCGCTTGGCGTCGTCTTCGCTGATGAGGCCCGCATTCAGGTCGGCGTCCACGGCCATCTGCTTGCCGGGCATGGCGTCCAGCGTGAAGCGGGCCGACACTTCGGCGATGCGCTCCGCGCCCTTGGTCACCACCACGAAGTTGATGACCACCAGGATGGCGAACACGATCAGGCCCACCGCGAAGTTGCCGCCGATCAGGAAGTGGCCGAAGGCCTCGATCACCGCGCCCGCGGCGCCCGGGCCGGTGTGGCCCTCCAGCAGCACCACGCGGGTGGAGGCCACGTTGAGCGACAGGCGCATCAGCGTGGTGAGCAGCAGTACCGAGGGGAAGGCCGCGAAATCCAGCGGCTTGATCATGTAAGCCGCAACCATCATCACCATCAGCGCGACGGCGATGTTGAGCGTGAAGAACGCGTCCAGCATCCAGGCCGGGATGGGCAGGACCATGAGCGCGAGGATGGCGACCACGAGCAGGGGCGCCGACAGGCCCTGCAGGGCCCCGGCGTTGCCGCCGGCCCATTGCCGGAGGGATTTCATGGTGGGGGTGTTCATCGGGCGGTGCCTTGCACGGGCGTGCGGTTGTGCGGGTCGAGTTCAGGCGGAACGTAGGGCTCCACCAGGCTGTCGGGCATGCGGCCCTCGCCGCGCAGCGCGGCCTTGAGGCGGTAGACGTAGGCCAGCACCTGGGCCACGGCGGCGTAGAGCTGCGCCGGGATGGCCTGGTCCAGCTCGGCATGGGCGTACAGCGCGCGGGCGAGCATGGGCGACTGCAGCACGGGCACGTTGTGCTCCCGGGCCACGTCGCGGATGCGCATCGCCAGCAGGTCGGTGCCGCGCGAGATGACCTGCGGCGCGCTCATGGTCTTCTCGTCGTACTTGAGGGCCACGGCGTAGTGGGTGGGGTTCATCACCACGAAGTCGGCCTTGGGCACGGCGGCGATGCTGGCGCGGTTGGCGATCTCGCGCTGCTTCTGGCGGATGCGGCCCTTGGTGTGCGGGTTGCCGTCCGACTCCTTGTGCTCCTGCTTCACTTCCTCGTGCGACATCTTCAGGCGCGTCTTGAAGAAGTAGGCCTGCAGGGGCACGTCGATGAGGGCGGCGAGGAACACCACGAGCAGGGGTCTCCTCGTTTTCAGTGCAATAAGTGACGGTACGCAAAGCTAGCACTGGCGCGGGGGTGGTCTGGGTAGACCGTTGATTTCATTGACTTTCCTGTTCGCTTTGTAAACGGGTATGGTGGCCTCCCACTTTTGAGGTTCACGATGCAGGGTTGGCACACAACGTTTTTGGGGATGCGTGGGCTCCCCCGCGATATCAGCGACTTCGAGATGAAGGCATTTTTCACCTTCGATGGTGCCGAGCGCGACGCAATCAATGCACGCCGAGGTGATTCCCACAAGCTTGGTCTGGCGCTCCATATTGGTTTCCTGCGCATGAGTGGGCGTTTGCTCGGTGCCTTTCGGGTAATTCCAGTAGCCTTGTGGCGCCACCTTGGCAACGAGCTTGGCATTGCAGCACCAGAAGTCGCCTCGCTGAGAGCCATGTATGAACGCGGGCGCACGCTATTCGATCACCAACAAGTAGCCTGCACGGTCCTTGGATTCCAGTGGATGAGCGAGCACCAGCGCCGCTCACTGGTACGTGAACTGCGCGACGAAGTGGCGCGCTGCGCCGACCGCGATCAGCTACTCGTGCGGGCGCGTCAATGGCTGTACAAGAACAAGCTGGTGATCGTGCACGAGCGGGCAATTCGGACACTGATTGCGGCGGCACTTGCCCAGCTTGAAGTTGAAACAGGCACCGCCATCGCCGCCAGCGTTGATCCAGCAACACTTGATCGCTGGCGAGCCTCAGTTTCAGAGCTGCGCCCAGATGGACAAACCCAGCAGAGTTGGCTATGGGCTGCACCGGCGAAACACTCAACCCGCCAAATCAGCGAGGTACTGGAGCGCATCGACCTGCTTTACACGCTGGACGTTCATAAGCACCTGGCAGACATCCCCGATCTCATCTTGCGCCGCTACGCGCGCCGACTTGTCTCCAGGCCGCCCTCAGCCGGAGCCAAGATCAAAGAGCCAGCGCGCACCGTGGAGGTCGCATGCTTTCTTCGGTATTGCCTGTTCACCACCACAGACCAGTTGATCCTTATGGTGCAGCGCCGGATCGCCGATCTGTGGCGTCAGGCTGCCGCCGATGTCCCCGCTACCGTCAATTGGGCCGCAATGTACAAAACGCTGCTCGGCGAACTTGTTGCCTTGAGCGCGCAAGGTGCGGTGCCAGATGCTGAGTTGCGTGCCCGTCTTGAAGCCTTGATCACCGAAACCCAGAAACGCAAACCACCGAGCAGGGCCTCCCTGGTCCGCGAGGGATTGATTGATGGAATTCGCCCCGTGCGGTCGTTGCTCGTCGCCATTGCAAAGCTGCCCTGGCAGGCCACCGGCGAGCATCCTGCCATCGAGTACCTTGCCAAGCTGCAAGCTTTATATCTCAAAGGATCCAGAAAGCTGCCAGTTGAAGTGGTGGCACCAAGTCTGGGAATGATCTGGCAGGTTTCGATCTCCAGCCCAGACCGGGAACGGGCGTTTCAGGCGTTGGAGGTGGCCACCCTGTTTGCCCTGCGCCGCGCGGTGCGCAATGGCTCGGTCTGGATTGAGCACAGCCTGAGCTTTCGGGGTCGTGCGCGCTTGTTCTTCACGGACGAGCGTTGGCAGGCAGAGTCCAAGAAACACTATGCCCGTCTATCGTTACCCAGCAAGGCTGCCACTTTCTTGAAGCCTTTGCTGGCCAGAGTAACTGCCGGTGTCGATGCGGTGGCCGCTGCAGCCCGCAGTGGCGTACTGCGCGTGGATGATGAACTCCATTTGTCGCCATTGCCCGCAGAGGACGAAGACCCAGAAGTGACCAAGCTGCGCGCGGCTTTGGATCACCGCATCGGTGAGGTTCAATTGCCGGAAGTGATTCTGGCCGTTGACGCCCAGGTGCGCTTTAGCTGGATCATGCTCGGACGTGAGCCGCGCTCTACCGACGAGCTGCTGATGGTCTATGCCGGCATCATGGCCCACGGCACCAGTCTGACTGCGGTCGAATGCGCGCGCATGATTCCGCAATTGTCTGCCACCAGCATTCGCCAGGCCATGCGCTGGGCGCGGGACGAACGGCGTCTGAGCCAGGCCTGCCAGGCTGTGCTGGAATTCATGCAGCGACACCCGATTGCCGCCACCTGGGGGCGGTCCGATTTGGCATCTTCTGACATGATGAGCATGGAGACCACCAAACGGGTGTGGCAAGCCCGGCTTGATCCTCGGCGCAACACACCTTCCATTGGAATCTACTCCCATGTAAAAGACCGGTGGGGCATCTTCCATGCGCAGCCCTTTGTGCTCAATGAGCGCCAGGCGGGCGTGGCCATTGAAGGTGTCATCCGCCAAGAAAAGCTGGAGACCAGCCAGCTTGCTGTGGATACCCATGGCTACACCGACTTTGCCATGTCACATGCCCGTTTGCTTGGTTTTGATCTTTGCCCGCGGTTGAAGGAACTCAAACAGCGCCACCTCTTTGTGCCACGCGGCACCAAAGTGCCCGCAGAAATCGCTGCGGTGTGCGAAGCCAATGTCGACGTCGCTTTGATCGAAAAGCATTGGGATAGTCTGGTGCACCTGGCAGCCTCGGTCATGAGCGGACATGCCAGTGCGGTGGCAGCTCTTGCGCGGTTCGGTTCTGCCGCCCAGGGCGATCCAATCTATGAGGCTGGCGTGCAATTGGGGCGGTTGCTGCGTACGGCGTTTTTGGCTGACTACTTTGTCAAGGACGCTTTCAGGAACGAGTTGCGCCGGGTGCTCAATCGGGGCGAGGCTGTTAACGCCCTCAAGCGCGCCATTTATACCGGCCGGATCAGCCCGGCGCAGGCCAAACGTGTCGATGAAATGCAGGCTGTGGCCGATGCGTTGAGCCTGATGGCCAACATCGTGATGGCGTGGAATACCTCACAGATGCAGGCGGTCCTGGATCGCTGGTCGAACCGCCGCCAGGTCATTCCACCGGAACTGATCGGGAAGATTGCGCCCACCAGGCTGGAGAGCATCAACTTGCGGGGTGTGTTTCGCTTCCCGGTTGACCGCTATGCTGACCAAATCCTGCCTTCGCGGCCAAATGCATCGATAACTGGCACCAATGGATGAAACCGACCACGGTTTGACGCCACGAATCGCAGATTTGAAAGTGAACAGGAAAGTCAATGAAATCAACGATCTACCAACACCACCTCCGCGCCAGTGCTAGCTTTTCGTACCGTCACTTATTGCACTGAAAACGAGGAGACCCCACGACTCGCTTGTGATCATCAGCGGATGACGGGCACTTGCTGGGCTGCACATCGCGACAAGTGGCCGGTCAGGCGTAGATCAGCAGGTACCTCCACCAGGACAGCATAGGGGATGAAGCCGGCCCCCCGGAGCACAGCCCGATAGATGGGGCACGATCACGCGGTTGCATTGCTTGGACCATGAGCGCGCAGCCTTGTCCAGTGCACTCTCGCCCGTCTTCCTTGAGCCCAGCTCCAGGTGGTCCGAGACGCCCTACTCGCTCGGCAAAGTGCGGATCTTCAGCTGGATAGAGTGGCTGCCTGCTCATCGTCGACCACGAAAAGACGCAAGAACAACAGGCAGTCGGCGCCAACTCTTCGCAACATGGCGCGAACGATGTCCAGGGACATGCAGGCCCACGGCTCCAGCGTGAAGCCCTCCGGCATATCGGCACCAGCCGCGGAGGGCTGGGCCCACGCCTTCATGCCGTTGTCCTGGCGATATGACCCGCGTAACCGTTGCGTTAACCGATGGCAAGGAAGGGAGACCGTAGTGATCATTCAGGTCCAACGCCATTCCGAAGGCCGCCGCATTCGCGATGCCACGTAGGTGTCGCCCGACGGTGCATTTCGAACTCCGCCCTCTTTCTGATGCCGAACAGCGATGGCCAGATCGCAGGGTTCACACATATGCGCACGAACTGCCATGGCTCACTCGCCACGGCAGAGCTCTGAATCTGCACCAGGTTGTACACCGTGACAGCTCTGCCCCCGCACCAAAGACATGCCCCTCAAGGCTGACCAGTACCAGCCTCTGCACTCACGCCGAGGACGAACTCGTCGTAAATGTACGGCTCAGCCGTGCCTCATCCTCGATGCGCACAACCTAGATAAGCGGATGCCGCTGGCGAGCAAAGCATGCCGTGGGCGCGACTGTCTGTCCAGCGAGAAGCCCATTCACATGTGCGAACGCCACGATGTCTGAAGGGCGTGCATCAAGCACCGCCGGACTTCAAGAATGCGCGCGACTACTGGCGCGGCCGGCCACCATCGCCATCACTAACGCATCTGCATTCAAAAGCTGCCCACACCGTGCAATCAATGAATGTCAAAAAAAAATTGACCAAACAATAAAAGCATAGTCGTTCTTTTATTTTGGGAAATATAGCGGTTAAGTCCCGAGCGAATCTGACTTAGACAGCAATTTGAAAGCTATCAAGCACATGTAAACAGAGCTAACTCTTTGAATTAGAAAATTGCATTCAGTGACAGGAAAACCCATATTCTGCAACGTATGATCCCGGACCTCTAATCAATGACTTAACAGCTACCGCGTTTTGTTTAAATGGAATTCGCCGACTTCTCCGTCCTCATTCAGCGCTGCGCCCCTCAGGTTCATCCGCAAACAATGACAGCTATAGTGAAGACTGAGTCTGCATTTAAGCCATTTTCAATTGGAATCAATCGATCATCAGTCCGCCTTACTCGACAGCCAGAAAACAAAGAAGAGGCTGTTGCAACTGCAAGCTGGCTAATCGACCACGGATACAACATTGATCTTGGAATTTCTCAGATCAATTCATCAAACTTGAAACGCCTCAAAATGAATATTGGCGATGCATTCGATCCATGTGCGAATGTCGCCGGCGGTGCAGTGATTCTAACTGAGAACTACAAAGCAGCTCTTTCAAAGAAGAAAGAGCCTCAAGCAGCCTTACTCGCTGCACTTAGCGCCTACAACACAGGAAATTACACTGGCGGATTCCATAATGGATATGTTCAGAAGGTGTCCGACAATGCAAGGCCGCGGGTAACAGCCGCCAGTGCTGCGTCAGTCCGTCCGGTCATCCCCTTGATACCGACCAGTTCGCCTGCTCAGAGCACCAAGCCTGCCCTTCCTGGTAAACGTCGAGACGACAGGGACAGACTCAGACATGGGTCGGACACAACTCAAAGGTCTCAATCAGCGTTCGTATATAGAACCATTGAAAGAGATCAAACGTCATCTCCATTCGTTTATTAAAAAACGGGGATCGTTCTTCTTATTTCAGTGCTTAGAAAATTTATACAGGCGTAGTAGCTTAGGTAATTCAGAAGCTCGAATTCCTGCTTTGCAGATCGACTGTTCAAGGAGTAGCACACACAAACAACGAGGGCGAGAATTTTTTGAGGTTATCAGTCTTCAAAGTCTCGAATATAACAATGCTCGTCGCACCTGACGCGCAAATAAGATCATTACATGTCTTTCAAAGCACCCATTCAAAAGTTCAAAGGCTTTACCCGTGGAGAAAAATCAGCCTCCACTACTGCGAACTACATTCTTCCTGTTCTGATCGCAATCCTGATCTTAATCCCTGAGGCTGCAATGGCGGCATCAGATCCATGGGATAACGCTGCGAACAAGGTGCTCGAGATATTTACCGGCGGTCTAGCACGAACAATAGCGATTATTGCAGTAATCGCTTGCGGCATCACGGCCTTGGCTGGAAAGCTGTCTTGGGACTGGGCAATCAAAATCATCATCGGTATTGTCCTCATCTTCGGCGCACCTGCACTTGTCGACTACGTTAAATCAGCAGCGGGCACTTGACGGTGAATGACGGCGTTGATGAGCTGACCGTCGATGACTTGTTCGTCGGCCTCACGAGGCCGGCCAACGTGATGGGTATTCCCTACACGGCGTTCGTAGCCGAAGTCATCCTCGTAGCGATGGTGTTTCTCGGAACCGGTAGTCCACTGTGGCTCTTGAGCATTGCGCCTAGCCACGCTTTCCTGTACTTGGCAAGCGCGACTGATCCAGGCCGATTCGACAACTGGGCAATGGCTATCAGAACCTACGGGAACTGTCTCAACCGCCGCTTCTGGCTGTCGACAAGCTACTCGCATCTTCAGACGACGAAGACCGCGTCCTGAGCGCTCCACGGAGACGCTTGGGCGTGACTCGCCCGTACCACTCACCGGCTAGCGCCGAAGCTTCGACTCGAACGTCCGACGAGGAACCGCCAAATGAAAGCACCTCTGAAGTTCGCACCTCAGTTGAAAACTGAGGTGCCGACAAGTCAGTTCATTCCTTACTCCAGCCATGTGACGCGCAACATCGTCAAGCTGACGAGTGGAGACTTCATGTTCTGCATGCGTGTGCAAGGAGCATCGCATCAGAGTGCGGACATTGCCCACGTCAATGGCTGGCACGAGCAGCTCAATGGTTGGCTGCGCAACATCGCATCCCCACACGTCGCAGTCTGGACGCACGTGGTTCGGCGCGAATTCAATGCCTACCCCGAGGGCGACTTCGAATCCGGCTTCGTGGCAGCCCTCAATGGAAAGTACCGGGACCAGATGGGCGCTGATGTTCTCCGAATCAACGAGCTCTACGTCTCGGTCATCTATCGCCCGCAGCCAATCAAGGCGGCAAGGATCATCGATCTCTTCGCACGCCCCACACGCGAGGAGGTCATTGAGCTGGAGCTTGAACACCTCGACTCCATCGAAGACCTTATCACCACGACGATGTCTGCACTGGATAGATACGAACCAGAGCTACTAGGCGTGTACGAGCGCAATGAACTCCACTTCTCCGAGGTCTGCGAATTCCTTGCCTACCTGGTCGACGGCGAGTGGCGCCGGTTTCCGCTGCCTCGCGCTGAGATCAGGAGCATTCTTGCAACAGCGCGTCCCTTCTTCGGCAAGGGTGGCTTGATGTCCCTGATGGGCCCCACGCACACCAGCTTCGCCGCCGTACTCGCCTTTCAAGAATATCCCTCGCTGACTGTGCCAGGCTTGCTCAACGAGCTGCTGTCCATGCCGTTTGAGTTTGTGCTGGGGCAGTCGTTCACCTTCTTGTCAAAGCCAGTAGCGCGGGGCCGGATGGTCCGTCAGCAACAACGCATGGTGAATGCCGGCGACGTTGCCAAGAGCCAGGTTGAAGCCATTGATCAGGCACTCGACGATCTGACTTCAAATCACTTCGTGATGGGAGCGCACTCTCTCTCGCTTGTCGTTCGCGCCAACAGCGAAAAAGCCCTGAAGCAGAACATCAGCGATGCTGGTTCTGCGTTGTCGGACGTCGGGATCAAGTGGGCGAGAGAGGACGCGGGGATGGCTGGTGGGTACTGGTCGCTGCTGCCTGGCAACTTCGAGTATCGGATTCGGCTTGGCGACATCACCAGTCGAAACTTCGCCGGCTTTTCAAGCCTGCACAACTACCCTCTCGGCCGCATTGCGGGGAACCAGTGGGGACCTGCGGTTGCAGTGTTCAAAACCGAGGCTGGTGCACCTTACTACTTCAGCTTCCACAAGGGCGAAGAAGGCGCTGATGCGCGCAAGATCGCCAAGCTGGACCCTAACCACAAGGAGCTGGCCAACACCGTCGTGATCGGGAAGTCCGGGACTGGTAAGACTGTGCTTGAGACCTTTCTTCTGGCTCAGCTTCAGAAATTCAACCGCCCGCCGACGAAGCCACTCTCCTGTGTTCTCTTCGACAAAGATCTCGGGGCAGCCGTCGCAGTGCGAGCAATGGGTGGCCGCTACTTTCCACTCAAAAATGGCGTGCCGTCTGGCTTCAATCCGTTCCAGCTTGAGCCGACACCCAACAACCTAACTTTTCTGGAAGGCTTAGTCCGCTTTCTGGTACGCCGAGAAGGGATGCCGCTCTCGCCTTCACAAGAGAAGCAGATCTCGTCAGCAATCCAAGGCGTCATGAATGCCGCCAAGAAGCATCGTCGCTTGAGCGCAGTGATGGAGTTCCTGGATCCCACCGACGCGGATGGCCTTTGCATTCGCTTGGAGCGGTGGTGCCGCGGCGGCCCGCTGGGCTGGCTGCTCGACAACGAGATCGACACCCTGAATATCGACGAGTGTCCAATCATGGGCTTCGACGTGACCGAGTTTCTCGACAACGATGAGACTCGCACGCCAACGATCATGTACTTGATGCATCGGATCGAGTCGCTGTTCGATGGCCGGCGGGTTGCGATCTTCATGGACGAGTTCTGGAAGCTCCTCGACGATCCGGCGTTCGAGGACCTGGCGAAGAACAAGCTGGTGACGATTCGCAAGCAAGATGGCTTTCTCGCGATGTTCACGCAATCGCCAAGCCAGGTACTCCAGTCACCCATTGCATTCGCCATCGTCGGCCAGACGGCGACAAAGATTTTCCTTCCCAATCCTGAGGCGGACTACAAAGACTACGTTGAGGGCTTCAA
>NZ_CP192461.1:0-148746 GCF_050626955.1 Acidovorax facilis | reverse complement strand
GTCATGTTCACAGACCGCACGTCCCGCAACATCACGGTGGTCGTGCTCACGCTGAAGATGCCCTTTCGCGAGGTGACACGGCCATCCTCCAGGACGTAGAGGTGGGAATAGCGCCAATACAGGGCAGGTCCAGCGGCCAGCAGAGCGAGGCCATTGAGCCAGTACACGACCGTTTCTTGCACCACGGGCGATGACCACGTGTCAAGGCCCACGTAGAGGGCCAGTGCCAGAAAGGCGAGTGAGCAGCCGATGTTCAGAACGTAGGTGCGCCAGGCCGGACGCAGGCGAAGTGGAAGCTTCTTCACTTGAGTCCTCCTGCGGCGATGGTCTTGCAAGGCGTGACGTATGCGGGTGTTGCTGCGTACAAGGTCTCCTCCAGCGCGACACATGCTTTGAGGCTCTCGGGAATGCCTCGCATCGCACCGTGGTGGTACCAGTAGTACGCCGCCCATGGGCTTTTGGCCTGTCCGTCCCAGCCGTGAAGGTAGGCGAAGGCTAGGTCATGAGCAGATTCCACGCTGCCTTGATTCAGGGCCATTGCGTAGAGCGCGGTGGCTGTCGGGCGCTCGTTGCGCTCGAAGGCCTGAGCAAGCGCGCGGCTGACTTCCGCGCTTCGATGACGCGCGGCGTAGCCAGCCGCCCACGCGGCCGCATCCTGGGAGTTGCCAAACCATGAGTTGATTTGCGGGATGGAGTCGCTTGCAACCAGCTCAGGCCTTCCTTCCAGGCGCGACACCCTTGCTTGGGGATCCGGGATCTCGCAGCCGATCTTCTTGAGAACTGCTGCTCGTGCCGACGCGTCGTACACGCCCGAGGCCTCGGCTCGATAAATGCGGTGCTGGTCCCCAAAGGACAAGCAAGGGGCGGGTGCCGTCGCACAACCCGTCAGCGCAACGGCGCAGAACGCTAAAAGAACAGGCAAGGCAGGGCGCATGAAGGCTCCTTGTTTAGGTGAAAGTAACAAAACAATTATACGTTTTGACGCAACAAACGCGAAAAACAGAGGTGATAACAAAATTGTTCTTGGTGTCTGGCTGCTGAATGGCGTAACATAACGCACCAAATGCACCAATCCTCCTTGCAAGACATGTTTGTTACCCACTGCTGGAAGGCTGCGGCCATCCTGATCCCGGTTTGCTCGCTGGTCGCCGGATGCTCGGCCCCGCTGCCGGCACGGCAAGAGGCCTACCGGCTTGCGGACATGGAGGGCGCGCCGGTCTATGGGCCACGAAACGCCGACCGCGTCGATGACCTCGCCATCGTCGTCTGGGACAAGCCCGTGCGTTACGTGAGAACCAAGCCTGGGAAGGCATCCGTCGGTTCGGCTGCGTTGTCGACGAAGCAGATCGCGCGCGTTGCCGTACGCCATGGCGAGGCGGACCTTCAAGGCGTCAAAACCACATCGCTCCTGCCAAAAGACGCGGAACGCTACTTGGTGGATTTCGTCGTCGCGACAGAGACCGACCTTGAGGGCATCGACAAGGCATGGGCGGAGCAGGTCTTGCCCAAGTTCCTGGCAGCGGGCTATCAGCGCGGGAAGTTCGTTGTGGCTGGAATGAAGGTAATGGCTACAGATAACCCAGTGATCGAGATAAGGGCAATTCTGCAATGAGAACTATCGATATCCCATCCGCGATCGTCGACGATCCTCCGCATATCCTCTTCTGGGAGGCCGATGAATTTATTCCGGCCCTCACAATTTTTGTGATTCTCTATCTCTGGGATATGACATTCCTTGCCATCGTGGCGTCGATAGCTTTCACAAAAGCATTCGCACGTGTCAAGGGATCGAATATGCGAGGTCTATTGTTTCATATGCTGTGGTGGCCCGGGCTGATTCGGATGAACTCGGTTCACGACAGCGGCCTCAATCGACGATTCGACGACTAAAAATGGATTTCAAAAAATACGCACAAAACCTGAGCTGGATGCAGTTCGCACTGGCCGGTTCGCTTGCCACGAACGTGCTGCTCGCCATGGCCTCAGTGATATTTATGTTCTCCTACTCCTCACGAGAAGTTGTCACGCGTGTGATCCCTCCTCAAATGACGCAAGGGGCGGAGATTGGTTCCAGGGCGGCAAATGCCGAATACAAGAAGGCTTTCGGACTATTCTTTGTGAACCAAGTCGCAAATCTCCAGCCACTCTCCGCGCCCGGAATTATCGACACGATGTCAACTTTTGTCTCGCCAGCGATATTTGGCGAGTTCCGCAAGCAAGCACTTGAAGTAATCAAGGATCCAGTCCTGAATGCAGCTGCAGTAAGCACCGACTTCTCACCTAGTCAAGTCCACTATGAAAAGGAGACTGATCGGGTGTTCGTGATTGGGACACTGCGGACAAAAGGAGCAGGCGTAGATAAGACGCGGAATATTGTCTATGAGCTAACCGTCGCAATTTCCGATGGGCGACCTTGGATTACGCATTTCACGTCTTATGTAGGAAATATTCCACAGAGTCTCACCATTCTCATGGGGAAAGCGAAGAACAAGATCGAGGACATTGAACCGGCACGACAGCCCGTGCAACGCCGAGAAGAAACTCCAGAGGCCCAGGCAGCCAATGAAATCGACGCTCAGGGAATTATCGTGCAGCGCGATCTGCCCGTGCGCAACCTGAAGGAGGCGATTCAAACCGAGTTGAAAGAAAAACCAGCAATCAAGGTCGATTAATGCTCATGTTCAATAGCAACAGAAAATTGTGGACTGCCTTTGCCGCGCTGATTCTCAGTGCCTTTGCAAACACGTCATTCGCTCAAACAGGCCCAGGCGAGGAGGCGAAGGCTCCGGCGAAAGAAGGTGCAGTCTCGGTCAAGGGGGAGTCGAAGCAAACGGTCATCCAACGCGGCGCGCCCAGCGAAGCGTTGAAGGCCGCTGCCGACCTGCGCACCCGCGCGGGAATGGCCCCGCCCCCAGAAGTCCGCGATATTCGCCTTCCGGGCTTGAAACCCGACGATCCACAATTCAAGCCATTTGTCCTGCACACACGGGTGGGCGTGAACGAGATGGTGACGCTCTCGTCGGATTTTCTGAATCGAATCTCGACTCCGTTCGAGGATCCCATCGTGGTTGATATTACCGACCCGAAATCCGAGAAACACAAGATCACGGGCAGCGAGGTGTATTACCTCCCCTCTGGTGTCGACCCCATCGGGATCTACATCTTTGACAAGGGCAACCCGACCCAGACCATCAGCCTGACGATAGTCCCAAGGGCGGGTATCCCGGGCCAGAACTTGCTGGTCAAGCTGGAGAACTTCCGGTCCGTCAGGCAGCTTTCGCTCGTGCCAGATGTTGGCCCCATGGTGAAGCCTGCTTCCAACGACTTCGAGGCGATGCTGGCCTCGTTGGTGGTAGGTGCAATTCGAGGGAACGTCCCTGGCTTCTCGCCCGTGCCACTGGAGGTAGGCGAAGCACGCATTGATGACGTGCGCATCGTGCCGAACTTCGTCATGCAGGGCAGCTACCTGGACATCTATCGCTACAAGCTCACGAACGAAGGGACTGCCCCCATCGACATGAACGAGGGAGCGTTCTACCGCGAGGGCATCAAGGCTATCACCTTCTTTCCGCATGTCTCGCTTCAACCTGGGGAGTTCACGTACGCTTTTCTGATCAGCGAGAAGGCGACGGACTTCAGCAAGGACTTTGCTTCCGAAGAGCGGCCTGCTGGTCGCCGCACCTCGAAGTGACGGGAGCCCAGCATGGAAATTGACAAGCTGAAGGCCAAGCGCGTTCTCTACATCACCGCTGCCGTCATCGTTCTCTTTGGCGTTGCACTTCTGATGGCGGTCTGGGGCGACAAGAAGAAGCAGAAGAGCCCTTCCCTGAAGAAGCCCGAGGTGACTATCTATCGCGAGGGCGGGCTCACAGGCGTTGAGCAATTCACCTCGGACATGAACTCAGTCCGTAAGAGCCTCTCCGACCTGACAAAGATCGCTGAAAAGCAGCAGAGCTCCATGGAGACGCTCAATCAGCGGGTTTCCGAACTTGAGAAGCCACAGAGTCGTGCAAAACATGGCGATTCGCCTGATCGCGAACGGGACGCTCCAGCTGAACGGGTGCCGGAGTTCAATGTCAAGCGCGAAACTCTCGATCTCAAGGCTGCGCCACCACTCGCGCCACCTTTGCCGCGTCCTCTGGCTGGGGCCGGACCAATCGGCGCCCCGGCCCCAGCCGTGCCGCCAGCCAGTGCCGCGGAAAAACCAGCGCAGCCAGCCGCAAGTGTGCAGCCGCGCCAGATCAATATCACCGATTCAAGTGGCCAAAGCTTCGACTTCAAGAAGGTGAAGGAAGAGAAAGCGCAGGCGTTTGAAGCCGCTTTTGACGCGAAGAAGGCGCAGAACGTGTTCATGCCCGTGGGCTCTATGTTCACGGCGGTGATGCTCACCGGCGCGTCCATGCCCACGTCGGCCGCGACACAAAAGAACCCGATTCCTATGGTGTTCCGCGTGAAGCGCGAGGCGATCCTTGCGAACTTCGCCTCCATCGACGTGCGCGACTGCTTTTTGCTCGCCTCCGGCTACGGGCAGATGGCCACTGAGCGCGTGATTCTTCGCGGCGAGGCACTGACCTGCGTGCGCCCTGACGGCGGTGTCCTGGAGACGCCCTTGTCTGCCTACATCGTCGGATCAGATGGCCAAGTAGGTGTTGCGGGCCGCCTTACCAGCAAGCAGGGCCAGCTGATCGCAAATGCTCTCCTCGGCGGCACCATCTCTGGACTTGCGTCCCCACTCCAAAGGTCAAGAGTGCCCGCCCTCAACCTGGCACCTGGTGCCGGCTCGATCTACGAGGACGAGAGCATGGGCCAAGTGCTTCAAAGCGGCGTTGCTGGCGGGTTCTCCCAGACCGCCAATGCCATCGCAAAGCACTATTTGAAGCTCGCGGAAGAGACGTTCCCGGTCATCGACGTGGCTGCGGGCGAAGTGGTCACGGTGGTCGTGAGCCAGGGCGTACCCCTCCCGCTCAAAGGATCGACCTCGCTGAACCGAATCGCCGCCGACTCAGGCGATGGTGCGGTGAGAACCGCGCTGCACCGGCCGACATCGCAGCCGAAGGGTGGAGAAACCGCGGCGCAAAAAGATCCTGCGAAGCAACCCCAGGCGCAGCCTGTCTGGCAGTCCGGCGCAGCTTTTGGCACCCCGGAAAAAGAAAGTTCCAAGCCAGAGTCGCTGAGCGACGACATCAATTCCGCAATACGAAATACCCTGGGAGCACTCAAGTGACAGAACAGAACAAACTCCATCGAATTGGCCTGGGCGCAGCATTGATCGTTGCTTCGGTAGCCACCGTCGGCTGCGCGTCCACCTTCAACGTCGGCGAGACCGAGTTCGCCTGCAAGAAGGAGGAGGGATGCCCGACGCCGATCGAGGTCTATGAGGCGACCCATGGAATTTCGTCCGAGGTACGCATGGGCCGCACGCCGAAGAGCTGGAAGGCCAGCTCCAGCGACGTTGTGCGATTCAACCAGGACACAAGGGCCAGCAAGGAGACACGCGGCCTGATTGACGCCACAGCCGTCAAGGTGCCGGGCGACAGGGCTGTTCGCCCCCTGCGGTCGGGATCGGAGGTAGCGCGGATCTGGATTGCACCGTGGATTGATGAGGCGGACAACCTTCACTGGGCGCGCTACACCTTCGTCGAAATCTCGAAGCGCCGCTGGGAGGTTGGTGAGAAGGAGATCAGGAGCGGCGGAACCTCCGTGCCATTTGTGCAGATTCGCGGCGATCGCGAACCAGGGGTGCTGCGGAAATGAAAACTCCAATGGATACCTACTACGAACTCGCCTCCCGCGATCTGCGGGCGAACGCACGCTGGAAGACGATGCGCCGCCTCGCCTGGGGCGCTGTAGTGGCGGTGGTACTCACGCTCTGCGTACTGATCTTGTTCAGCGGAGAGAAGGACGATAAAAACGTCGTGCCAGTCGTCCGAATCACGGGCGAGATCGGCCCGGCACTCGACATTGACAGCCTGCATCGCCAAATTGAGCGCGCTATGGCCTCGTCGAAGAGCGGGATCATTCTCGCCATCGACTCGCCTGGTGGAGACCCCAATCACGCAGTGAGGATCAAACATCGCATCGCGTCGGTGGCTCGCGAGTTCCCCGAGAAGAAAGTGGTTGCCGTATGTGAGCGGCTGTGCGCGTCCGCCGGCTACATGATCGCCCTGGAAGGCTCTGTCATTGCGGCAGGTCCGTACTCGCTGGTGGGCTCGATTGGGGCGGTTCTGATGAACGGAAACTTCTCGGACCTCCTCAACAAGGTTGGCGTTACCTACAAGGCCTACGCATCGGGTCCCTACAAGGCGATGCTGAATCCCTACATCCCTTCGACTGCGGCCAACGAGGAGAAGGCCATGCAGATCGTGAAGACATTGGGCGCCAGATTCTCTTCGGAGGTCCGGGAACGAAGAAAGCTCTCCCCAGCCGCCGATATTGATGGTGGTGAAGTCTGGACCACTGACGTCGCCCTCGAGATGAAGCTGATTGACGAAGTGGCAGTGATCGAGGACGTTGCTGAAAAACACTTCGCGGGTGCTCGCCCTGTCGTTGTGAAGCGGGGTCGCTCCCTGCCCACCGCTCTTCAATCAGTGAATGAGTGGCTCGCTGGCCGCGTGAATCTGTTGTTCTAGGGGACGCACATGGAAGTAGTCAAATCGATCGCCATTGCACTGGCGGTGTACGTGGTGGTGTCTGTGTCCGTGTACTTTGGATACACGCGGATGAACCAGGATCACGCAGCGCCGGAGCTCAAGATCGCAACGATCGACATCCGGAAAGTGAGCGACGAAATTTTCAAGAGCGGTGGCATTGGGTCTGCCGGCATCAGCGACGCGGCCCAGCTTTCCGACCGAATCCAACGTGCCTCCAAGTCACTGGCTGACCAGGGCTACTTGGTGGTTAACAAGCCGCTGATCCTGGCTGCGCCGGAGACTCTGGAAGTCTTTGACGCCACAGGCGATGTGGTGAAGGCAGTCCTGGGAGACCGCTAGATGGCCAAGCGAAACCGACCATCCGTCCACATCCCGGTCCTGGCATACGACTCTGACAACTATGTCTTTCAGTGCCGCGGGGGATACCTCGGCGTTTGCTGGGAATCTGCGCCCATGGTTGGTGCGGACGACCAGACTGCGGACATGTTGGCGAACGCATCGTCTCTGCAACTCCCGGCCGGCTCGTTCCTGCAGTTCAGCATGATCGGCCTCCCTCACATCAAGCAGTACACGACGTCTTACCTGAAGGTCAAGGCGGAGGGTATGCATCGCGTGGAGAGCTCCGACACGCAACGCACGTTGCTGGAGGTGTCATCGCGTCGCGCAGCGTTCATCGAGGCTGGCGCGAAGGAGCCGCTGCTCCCAAGCTCAGGCCAGCTCATGCACGATCGGCGCCTGATCATCAGCCTCAAGATTCCAATCGCGGGCCTGAACCCGACCGAAAAGGAAGCCAAGTTTCTGTGCGACGTGAAGCTGAAGTACGAGGATAGTCTGCGTGCCGCAGGCATCTTCGGGCGGCCGATGCGCGGCAAGGACTATGTCGACCTGATTGCCTCGCTCTATAGGTCGGGGGAGGGTGCACAGAACATCGAAGTGGTCGACAACCTCACGCTTGACGAGCAGTGCTTCAAGCCAGGGGACCGCCTGGACACCGAGCTTGACAGACTGGTGCTGAACGAAGCGACCGACATCCGAGTGTTGGGGGTGAAAGCCCTCCCCAAGAGCGCCAGCCTCGCGCTGGGCTACATGATGCTGGGCGACTACCTCGGCAACAACAACCAGTTGCGGTGCCCGTACCTTCTCTCGCTCTCCATTCATTTTCCGGACCAGGCGAAGAAGAAGTCCGACATGAAGACCAAATCGGTCATCGCGAGCTACCAAGCCTTTGGCCCATTGCTGAAGTTCATTCCTCGCCTCGCTGCGAAGAAAAACAGCATGGACATCGTGATGGACTGCATCGAACGCGGTGAGCCCGTCATCGAGGCGAGCCTCGGTGTCGCGCTGATCCATTCAGACAGCGAACTACTTTCGGGCGCTACGGCAGCGCTGGCAACTTACTACGACTCGCTCAACATCACCATGCAGGAAGAGAAGGGAATTGTGCTCCCTGCATTCACCAACCTGCTTCCGCTGGCGCCTACCGCAGAGTCGGTCAAGAATCTGTTTCGGTACTCGACCATGGGCGTTAGCCATGCGCTGGCACTGGCCCCCCTGATGGGCGAGTGGAAGGGCACGGAGCGTGACAAGGCCGCGATGCTCTACGCGACGCGCCGTGGGCAGGTGGGCACTCTGGACTTTTACTCGGGCTCTGCAAACTACAACGCCGTGGTATTTGCTGGATCAGGTGCCGGCAAGTCGTTCTGGGCCCAGCAAGTGGTCAGCGACTACCTGGCCGCGGGCGCCAAAGTCTGGACCATCGACGTCGGCCGAAGCTACTACAAGCAGTGCAAGGCCTACAAGGGCGAGTTCATTGACTTTCGGGCCGACTCTGGGATCTGCTTGAACCCATTCACGAACGTTGTCAAGATCGATGACGAGGTGACCCTCATTGGCGCACTGATCGAGAAGATGGCGGCGCCTGTGAAGGGCTTCGAAGACTTCCAGCGGTCGTCAGTTGAGCAGGGAATCAAGGCGGTGTGGGGGTCCCACGGGAATGCCTCGACCATCGACGACGTCGCCACCTACTTCCTGGAGCAGGACGACCCTCGCATCAGTGACATTGGCGCTCAACTCTTCTCGTTCACAAAGCAGGGCTCTATGGGCTCCTGGTTCAACGGGCGCGCGAACGTTGACCTTTCGAAGGACTTCGTCGTGTTGGAGCTCGAAGAGCTCAAGTCCAACAAAGTCCTCCAACAGGTGGTTCTGATGCAGGTGATCTCGGCGATTCAGCACGAGATGTACCTGGCCGGCAAGTCTCGGCCCTTGATCCTGCTGCTCGACGAGGCCTGGGACCTCCTAAAGGATCCCATTGTGGCGCGGTTCCTCGAAGACGCATGGCGTCGATTCCGCAAGTACGAAGGATGCGGGATCTTGATCACCCAAGATATTGCGGACCTATACGAGTCGGCTTCGGGCCGTGCCATTGCCACGAACTCCGACTTCAAGATCGTGATGAAGCAGAACCCTGAGTCAATTGCCCGCATCCAAGACTCCAAACAGCTCGTCCTGGGCGCAAACGTCTTCCAGCAAATGGGTTCCGTGCACACGGTACTCGGCAAGTACTCCGAGTTCATGGTGATCTGCTCCTCGGGGATCGGGATTTTTCGCTTGATCACCGATCGCTTCTCGCAGGTCCTCTTCTCCACCAAAGGACGGGAGCGTAGCCAGGTCATGGCCGACATCGATAGCGGCAAACCTGCAGTCGACGCTGTGAACGACTACATCGCCGAGTACGGCTGAAAGGGTAAACATGTTGGGTCGAACAATTGTTTTCGTTGCGGTCGTCCTCACGGGTCTTTGGGCGGCGGCCGTCTTCAACGAGAAGGATGAATGCGCGAGGCTCGAGCGACTGCTCGCGGTCGTGGACATGCCAGTGGAGATCGCGCGCATGTTCAACGCCAGTGACTCGTCCTGGTCGGAGTTTCAGCACAAGGCCTCGCTGCAGGCAAGAGATGCGCTCCTGCCGGGTCGGGACTGCAAGTTCCTCGGTGCGCGCGAGAAGCAGTGGCAAGGAGAGGTGATGGAGCGCGTCACCCGCGGTGGGCTTCCACCCGAAGAGGCAGAGGTGATTCTCCGGGGGAAAAGCCGTGAGTAGAACGGCTGGGTCGTACATCCGCTGGACGCTCGCGCTTTCGGCTATCACCGGCGCCATCGGCGGCTCAATCCTTGCGTCCCCGTTCCGCCTTGGATTCGATGTGCAGAGGTTGTTGGGATTCCCAAGCTGTCTGCCGTCCTACGTGTACTTCCTGGACTACCGCAAACCCATCCGCGCGCCGAAGCGCGGCGACTACGCGGTCTTCAGCTATCCGGCTACCAACCTTGGAGTCGGGGCCCGAGAAGGGCAACGCGCCGTCAAGATCGTGGCGGCGCTACCCGGCGAGCTGGTGGAGATCGCGGGGACCGAGCTGTATATGCGTGGGGTGCCTTGGGCCTACGACCGACTGTGGCTGGCCAAGTCGATTTCTGGAAAAACTGTTGGGGATTTTGATGCGAAGTACAAAGTGCCAGAAGGCACCTGGTTTGCGTATGGCACCGAGAAGGAAAGCCTTGATAGCCGCTACTTTGGGCCTGTTGAGCAGTCTCGCATCGTCGGATACGCGAAACCCCTCTTTTGAGGAAACGGCTCGAATGGCCGCGTCGCAGTTCTCTGCGCCCATGCAGCCCTACATTGCGGAGCGCGAGCGCAACCTTGAGGGCACCGAAGAAATCGTGGTGTTGATCTCTTCCTCGATGCCTGCCGGTGCGCTACGGGCGCTGTTCGCCCAGGCGCACGAGTATGGCGCGGAGAAGGTTCGTTTTGCGGTACGCGGGTTCGAACCGCGCCAGTTGGGCCGGACCATCGCGGGCTTCAGAGCTCACTTCGCCGACCCCGCATCAGAGTACGTTCTGATCGACGTGGATCCAAACGTCTTCCGCCAGGTCGAGGCGCAAGCCGTGCCCGTGTTCCTGGTCAAGGACAAGGAGAGCTGGTTTGAATCACGCGGAGAAATCAGCTTGTTTGGCGCTGTGGAGAACGTCCGCAAGCGCGGACCATTGCAAATCGGGCCGATGTACACCATCGCAGAACCTGACGTGCTGGACGTAATCCAGAAGGAGGGCTCAAAGCTGGACTGGGCCGGCATCCAGGCGAAACTTGCCGACAAGGCCTCTAGGGGCGAGGTTCGAGCTCAGTCCATGCTCCCGACGACTGGAGAGACTAGACGCATCCGGCACTCGCCCCGCGTTGCGGTCCAGCAGGACGTGGTGGTGGTGGAGCAGGGAAGGTACAAGGTGCTCGCACCTGCAGGTGGCTTGGTCAATCCGCTGGCGCATTCGAAGTTCGACCGGACCGTGGTCGTGATCAACGGCCAGGACGCGAGCCAGATCGCTCTGGCGCGGTCATGGGTGAAGCAGTACGGCGCCCAGAGCGTGGACGTCTTCTTTGTGTCTTCGGCAGAGGTCCCACGTCTTCAGCAAGAGATCGGCGCCCCGGTATACCCGCTCTATGACTGGATGTCGGGCGCGTTCGGTGTAGAGGCCGTTCCAGCGCTCGTACGGCCGGAGGGGCAGGAACTGGTGATCCAGTACGTTCGGCCGGGGGATCGGCCATGAGCAAGATGCTTTCATACCTTTTCCGGTGCGTGGCGTTCGCCGTGCTGTTGGCCGCCACATCGAGCGCCTGGGCCGAGGCCCGCAGCACGATGTGCAACAACTACTCGATGCTCAAGAACATGTTCACTGACGTGTGTTGGAGCGGCATGTTCCCCATCCGCATCGCAGGTGCCACGATGATCTCCGGAAAGAGCGGGGTTCCCGAGGACGCCTACAAGAGCCCACTGTGCAAGTGCGGTGGGGACATTTCGAAAGGCCAGTTTCCGAAGATTGGGTTCTCCGTGGGATTCTGGGCTCCAGCCAAGGTCATCGACGTCACACGCCAGCCCATGTGTTTTGCCTCGCTTGGGGGAACGCGTGCGTCCATGCCCAGCATTGGCTGGTTCGGTTCTGGAAGTAACACCGGCCGGGCCGACCGCAGCAACGGCTTCTACAACTGGGTCGCATACAGCGCGCCTCTGATTTACATGATGCGGCTGCTCGATGAGAACGCCTGCGCGCCCGACGGATTGCTGGACTTCGACGTCATCAACATGAGTCCGCTGTTTCCGAACTGGAACGATGTTGTGGGGCGATACGCGGCTTTCATGAACCCTGAAAGCATGTTCCTTGGCACCGTGAGCGCGCTGGCCACCATGCCGATCGACTCGATGAGCACCATCGTTAATGACAAGCCCTTGAACTATCTGCACTGGGCAGCAGGGCAGTGGGGGATGCTCTATCCAATGACGGGCTTTGACGAGTCAAGCAGTACCTCGGACACCGTCCGCTTTTCCTCGCTGATCGCTGCGCGCTCGATGGCCCTGATGCACCGCCTCGGGCTGCTGCGCGGCACCGTCGGTGGGTCGAACATCTGCGAGCGCAAGGTGCAGCCCATCATGCGTAAGGATGCGTTCCGCTGGCAGATGGTCGCTCCATCACCCGAGTACAACACCATTCCTGGTGCGAGCGGAAACGGTGCCACCGTACGAATGATCGACCGGCCCCATGGTCGAGGAACCTGTACGCACCCGACGGGCCTGCCTACCCCCTTGTGGGGCATGTGGCGCAACGTTCCCGCCACCGGCGAAGACCACTCCTACATGATCTTTCAATACACCGACTGCTGTTTCGGTATTACCCCCGCTCCCTAAACCATGTGGCTCAAACTCACCGGAAGAATCCTGATAGCCGTTCTCGGGTTCAACTACAGCGTTGGCGCCCTTGCCCAGGCCGTGACCACGCGGATGGAGCAGTCCGCGCTCGATGCTGCTACGACCAAAGAACGAAACGTCACAGGCTGGATTGACCAACCTGCAACGCTTCCAGGGCCGACCTCGCCGAACGTCACGCCGTTGGCAGGTTCCGCGATCTACCGAGCGCCGACGGCGGGTGAGGTCAGCCTTGATCGCGCGGCTTCGACCAAGTGGTCCACCCAGTTTGCGCCCGCCTCGAAGGCCGCAACGCTGGACAGCGCCCAGTCAGGGCAGGACATGGCCTCGCAGTCACTGGATGCGCTGATGCCCAACCCGAATGCGGACTACAACCGTGCTCAGGATGGTGTGACATCGACCAGCAGCACGGGGAGAAAGGTCAATGTCAACGAGCTTTTTCCAAACTTTAACCAGACTGAGGCGAACGAGATGTCACAGATGGGGAAGGACACGTATGCCGACCCCACAAAGCTTGAGGCTTTGACGAAACAGAACTCTCGCAACCGTCGCAAGGATGGGTGCCGGAGGACCGAGTTCGTGTCGCTCTACAAGCAGCAGACAAGCTCAGCTCGCGCGGCCGATGCCAATCACCGGATCTACCGCATCACCTTCCAAGAAACCGAGAAGCGGGCTGTGGTGGGTGCCCCCGAGAAGAAGGCGTGCTTTCGCAACGGAAATCCGAACGCTGAGTGCGTCCAGGAGCCTTTGTTCGACGTGGACACGAAGGCCTCGACCTACTCGCAAGGCCAAGTGCGTCTGCAGCTGCCGACCCTCGGCGCGAGCGCCAGTACCTGGCAGGACCAAGTCGACGAGGGACATGCGATTCGGTACGAGTACACGCCATTTTCAGCAGGCACGAAGTACAACTACTTCACATACAACCACAGGCTTTTCTTCGTGGTCAATGGTGCAATGCTGGATGCCACGCAGCATGTAGCGAGCTACGGGACGGCAAAGGACAAGTGGACGTCGGTCATCACCACGTCGGTTCCCCAGGGAACCAGCGAGGTGATCTTGCTTGCGGACTTGTACCGGACGGAGGTGAACTACTACGAGCCTCCGCCATCCGGATGCATGCCAGATCCCCCGACGACATGCGCAATCCCATCGCGAGGCGGGGACGTGATCAACTGGTGTCCTGGTGAGCGCGGTGCATCAGTGCTCGAAATGTATGACGATCGCCGGCAGGACACGGCCGCAAACACTGGGCACAAGTGGGTCAACGACGCGATCGCGAACACAGCACGGAACGACCACTCCAGCGACACTGGGCTTCAGGCGCAGATGGTGGGAAAGATGAACGCGTCCTCTGGCACGAAAGCCATGGAGCTGGTCAACTCTTGCAATCGGATCAGCGACGGCAGCTTCACGCAGAACGGCGGGAAGCCATACAACCGGGAGCAGGTCAACAACTGCGAGAAGATCATCAAAGAGGCCTTCACTCCGAACGGATGCTCTGGCATGCAGCGCCAGTTTGGACTCGCTGAGGTTGGGGATCATGTCTATCTGCGAGTCCGTGGGTGGAACAAGGTCAAGCTGCCAGTGCTGGACGCGCTCGGGAAGCCGACGGGCCAGTTCACGTACCGCAGGGACCCTGTCCCTGTGCAGGGTGCCGTCGCGAACATCGCGAGATTCCCGGTTCTGTCGCCCGCTCTTGACTGCCCGGATTGCAATACCGAGCCGGAGGAGGGCTACTACGTTGAATACATCCACTCTCCTTTCGGAGGTGACCCCAAGAAGACGGGCGTGAGCCGCATCCGAATGCTCGGGGGCACGGCGAACGCAAGCCACTTTGGTCGCCCTTCGGATGGCTGGCTCCCAGCTGTCAGCGCCACCGCAGACAGCTCGCGCACCGAAGTTGAGTTCGCTGCCGCCTTGCAAATGGTCACGGTGAATGAAATCACCGGTTGCAACGACTACCTCAAGATGGTTAGCGACAACCTATGCAAAAAGCCGACTATGGCGTGCACGGACCAACGCTCGACCGTGACGAGTGGTTCGGTGACGTTTGGCCACGGGCTGGCGACTTCGGGATTCATTGACATGCTGAGCCCTTGGCTCAAGGGTTCCGCGTCCTTCCCGGACTACGCCGAGGCAGGCCCATCAGCTCCAAATGCGAGCGACAGTGAAGACTGGTTCGGCCTGGACAAGATGTGCTGGGGAGCCAAGGGCGGCCCGCTGCTGCAGTGCGGGAAGATGGAAGGCGAGGGAGTCCAGTTTGACGAAATCACGGAGGGCGACAAGGTCTACCAGAGCAACTGCGCATACGCGGAAAACGTCGACGGAAAGAAGCTCTCCCAGTGCCGCCCGCTGCCGGCGTTCAGCGTCTGCGCGGACCAGCGGTTCGTCGGCTTGTTCTCGGGGATTTGCTATGTGGAAAACAAGGCATTCGACTGCGGGGAGCAGGCTCCGGGAAACTGGACCACCGACACCGAGAACCAGGTTGATGTTTGTCAGGGCACGCTGCGGTGCGTAGGCACCGAGTGCACGCGGCCCAATCTGACAGGCTCGTCCAAAGCTGACTTCGCGACAGCAGCCAGCGGCATGGAAGCGCTCAACATGATGAAGTACGACATGGTGTGCGCGGAGACTGGAAAACCGCCTGCATCGCTCACGGAAACCTGCACGCTGTCCATTTTTGGCGGGAAACAGTACTACTGCTCCTATACCGTTGGTAGTGGGAAGGTGATCACCGATGTGGCACTGGTAGATGGGAACTGCTGCCGTCAGGCCCGAAAGGACGTGAAGAACGAGGCACCCAACTGGATGCAGTACCTGCAGGGCTACTACATCGTCAAGAAGATCGGCGAGAACTCGATCACCCAAAGCTACCTTGCCAACACTGGGATCAAGGATGTCTACAACAACGCTGGGCGCTTCTACGGAGAGGTTTCCGATCAGATCACTGCGCCGTTTCACGATCTCTATGACAAGGGCTCGGCCTTCATCAACGACTCCATCGTAAAGCCGGTGAGCAGCGGTCTCGATCGATTCTTTGGGGCATCCGGTTCGTCCACCACCATTCCTGCGGAAGCCGCGGCCGATGGAGTCACGAAGCTCCCAGCAGCTCAGTCCTACTTCGGGAAGTTCGGCAGTGCGTTGAAGAGCTTCCAGCAGGAGCTGATGAAGCGTGCTTTTGAGTTTGTGAATGCAATCAGTCCAGAGCTGGCGAATGCCATCTTCATGGTCGGTCCGGACAAGGTCATCACGCTCACTCCCGGGTTTGAATTGGCGATGAATTCGTACTTGATCTTCCGCCTTATCGTTCAGATCATCTTTGCCTGTAAGACGCCGGAGTACGAGTGGGCGGCAAATGAAAAATGGCGATTGTGTTCGTTCGCGGGGACTTGTTGCTCTAAGAAAGTAGCATTTCTGGGCTGCATCCAGAAACGTGATTTGTACTGCTGCTACAAGTCCATTGCAGCGCGAGTGATCGCGACAGAGATCTTGCGGAAAGGGTTGATTCCTGGCCGTTCGGGGTACCAGGTTCAGGGGTGTTCTGTGAACTGCAGCGGGTTCACGCCTCAGGAGCTGGGCCAGGTGGACTGGGCGCAGGTCGATTTGACGGAGTGGACCGATTCCATGATCGAGTCTGGACTCATCAACCCGCAAAGCCCGGAGTCGCGCTACGGGGTGCAAGGCAATGAAATTGATCTGAGCCGCTCGCTCGCCATCGAAGACTCCACCGCTGACATCGATCGCACAGTGCCTGCGGTCAAGACCGTTGATCTGCTCAAGGAAAACAGTTCTGAGCTGCTCGACATGTCCCGCGCTGTAGATCAGTTCGAGAACTGCTACGACCCGAATGACAAATCGAAGATGCCTTCATCGTATGCAGCTTGCAAACCAGCGGAAAAGTAGGAGGACGTGTGGAAGTTGTGGGCGCATTGATCTTGATCGTGATCGCAGTAGCCATCGTGGCCTTGAAGAAGGCGTTCGATGGGGATGAGGACGATGAGGAGTACGTCGCCCGGCAGCGGCGGCGGAGAAAGCAGCGCCGGGCCCGGCGGCGCGACGTCGATGAGGGAACGCATGATGAGCATCGGATTGGTCAGACGAATCTTGAGAACGTGCCGTTGTTTGAGCGGTATGGCGGCGGCGGCAACTCTGGGCCTAGCCCTGGGCCCGGCCAGTAGCGCGAACGCTCAGACGGGGATACCGACGGACCGGATAGGTGGGAGGCAGGAGGCAACCCACCCTCTTTGCGGTCTCTCGCGCGCTCAGGACAGGAAGAATCGCCTCGCCTGGCTTGACGGGATTTCTCGCCGGGAACCTGCTCACCTGCTGATCCATGCCGAGAATATCTACACGGGCCAGCTTGACTTGCCGATGCGCTCGCTGCAGTCCGCGCTAGAGGAGTCAGCACGGCAGGGCGTTCCGCAGGCGCAGTACAACCTGCTGTTCCTGGTCTACAGCCGCTGGGTGGCTGGCGAGCAGGTTACCGAGCAGGAGGTTGCCGATGCGCTTGCAAAGGTCCAGATCGGCACGTTCCGCGGTCAGCTGGCGTTCAAGATGGGGTACATCTACTCCTTGTTGCGCGAGCACGTGCTCCAAGTAACGGACGGGCCGACGCTGGAGGGCTATCGCTTGGCGGCCGGCTATGGGAACGCTGACGCGGCGTATCGCTATGTGGTGGGAGTGCTGCAGCACCGGTCTGAACAGGTGGCTGCCGATCCTGAGCTTCGCCGATATCTGAAAAAACTGGTGAACACCTTGAGCGGAAGATCGTCGCAGCTGATGGCGCTGCGGGGCGTCCTTTGGAAAACAGGGTTCTTTGAGGGCACCCCGCAGGCTCGCGCCTACTATGGTCAGCTGTACAAGCGAGTGAGCGAGCTGATGGGCGCGCGTGCGGCAGGAAATCAGGTTGCTGCAGCGCGATCAGTAACAAAGTTGGACAGAGATGCAGAAAGACTAATTCAAGTACAACATTTGATAAGCGTAACAATTGCGGTAGACTACGAATTCGTTTGTCAGCAATGATCCATGCGTTTACTACCCTATTTGTTACCGGCGGCAATGCTGGTGACCGCGAGCTTCGTGTCCGCGGCCGATCAGCCTTTTCTGACTGACAAGGCCCGCGGCTGGTTCTGGTACGAACAGCAGCCGGACCCCCCGGCGCCGAAGGAGAAGGAGCAGAAGCCACCACCGCCGGTTGCCGCCGTACCCGCCAAGGCTGCTTCCAGCCCGGCAGCGGCGCCGCAACCTGGCCCATCCACCTTCTCGGTCAAATGGTTCCAACAGAACTACTCCAAGGTCATGGAAGATGCGATCGACGACCCTACCGACGCCAAGATGGACAAGTACCGCTACGTCACCCGTGTAATGGTGGACAAGGCGACAAACTTCTCTCACAAGTTCCAGGAGCGCGCTGTTCTGGATGCTGCGCTCGACGAAACAAATCGCTTCCCCATCAGCAGCGCGATGCGGTCGGACTTCTACCGCCAGATCAACCAGAACAAAGCGCACTATATGCGCCAGCTGTCGGACAGGGCCGGGCTCTGGGTGTTCCTGGACGCGGAGTGCAGCTTCTGTGAGAGGCAGTACCCCATCGTCAAGCGCATGGCCAAGGAGCATGGGCTCTATGTCATTTTCATCACCAAGCAGGGCGGTCCCATCTTTGACATGAGGCCAGACGACGAGGTCCTGCCGGACGCCGGGCACAGCAAGGTAATGCAGGTTTCTGTGTACCCGGCAACTGTCCTGGTGGCGCCCCCTGACAAGCACGTCGTGGTGTCCCAGGGCATGCTGTCGGAAGACCTGATCGTAGATCGCGTGCTGTTGGCCGCGAAGCATATCGGGCTGCTGGATGAAGGTCAGTATGCCGAGGTGAATCCGAACTACTCCGGCCTACTCTCGCCACAGCAGATCTCAAAGCTCGGCATGGTGGACTTCTCGGACCCATTCTTCACTAGGAAGATTCGGGACGCCGTAGTGGCGAAGTCCGCCGACCTCTCGCGCTCGCGGGTGAACCATGAAAAAACTCGCTAGCGCGATGCTCGCGTGCGGGATCCTCTTCGTGGCACCCGTGGCCTGGGCCAGGATTGACGAGTGTCTGCGCAGCGCGGCCGCCTACCAGCAAGTTCCACACGAGTGGCTTGTGGCCATTGCGAAGACCGAGTCGAACTTCAATCCTGCGGCGGTCAACAGCAACAAAAACGGAACCACGGACCACGGGCTTATGCAGGTGAACTCCGTGTGGCTGGGGACGCTTGCGAAATTTGGAATCACCGAGCCGGACCTGTATGACCCATGCATCAATGCTCAGGTAGGCGCGTGGATCCTGGCCCAGAACATCCGCCAGTTTGGCTTTACCAACGAGGCGATTGGGTCATACAACACCGGGCCCAACGGAAAACCGGCCGCCAAGCTCATCTACGTACAGAAGGTTGTGAAGTCATGGAACAAGCTACAGCGACGCGGCGCGTCCGGGAAGTAGACGAACAGCCGCTGCAGTTCATCTCTACGTCCAATAGCGATGCTCCAGCGGTGGACCTGTTGAACAAGCTCATGTCGATCGCCATCGATCACGAAGTATCCGATATCCATTTCGAGTGGTTCGAGACGGAGATGATCGTCCGGTTCCGCCACAACGGAGATCTGCAGGAAGTTCGGAGAGTGAGTCTGGAGATGGCGTCCAGCTTCAACGACAAGATCCGAATGAAGGCGCGATTCTCGATGGTGGAACGCCAACTGCCACACGATGGAAAGATCCGATTCAAGTCGTTGGAGTCCGGAAAAGTGGTGGACCTGCGGATCTCGATTCTGCCTACCACCCACGGTGATTCGATCGTCTGCCGCGTGCTGGACGGCGCCAAGAACCTCCAGACTCTCGATGCGATCGAGATGGATGCCGATATCAAGGAAGCGATGCGCGAGGTCATTTCCAAGCCTCAAGGTCTCTTTTTGGTGACCGGGCCCACGGGGTCGGGAAAGACGACGACCTTGTACGGAATCATCCTGACCCTGCGAACCCCCTTGAACAAGATCAACACGGTCGAGGACCCAGTGGAGTACCAACTCGACGGGATCTGCCAGTCGGAAGTCAACCTGAAGATGGGTTTCGCGCAGGCCCTGCGCTCCATGCTCCGCCAGGACCCGGACGTCATCCTGGTCGGGGAAATCCGCGATGGAGAGACGGCGAGTGTTGCTGTCCAGGCCGCGCTCACTGGCCACCTCGTGCTCTCGACATTGCATACGAACAGCGCAGTGATCACGCTGTCGCGGCTTCTAGACCTCCAGGTCAATCCGAACGCGCTGGCGGCGGGACTGGGCGCGGTCTGTGCACAGCGGCTTATCCCGATTCTCTGTGAACACTGCCGGGAGCCCTATGAGCCGGATGATTTTGAGCGATCGCACCTGGTGCGTCATGGGGTCGAGGCCCCTTCGCTCATCTATCGCGCGCATGCTGCGGGATGTGAACACTGCATCGCGGGCTACCGCAGCCGCAAGGCTGTCATCGAAATGTTCACGGCGACGCCGGCGGTGCGGATTGCGATCGAAGCGTCTGACATTCACGCACTGCGCAAGGCCGCCGAAGCGCAGCCCTACTACCGAACCCTGGAGACCGCCGCAGTGCGAGAAGTCGCGCGCGGGGTCACATCATTTGAAGGAGCAAATCGTGCAGTTGGAACCTAACCCTTCTTCTCCCACGCGCAGGGCCTTGCTGGGTCTCGCTGCAGCGCTGCCTGTCGCTGCGCTTGCCCAGAAAGCGTCGATGCCCGATGTGGGCGGTACCAAGCCATACAAGGTGCTGCGCAATCCGGTCGCCAATGACAAGTTGCGCGTCCGGGAGTTCATCAGCTACGCGTGCCCGGCATGCCAGCGATACCACGCCGGCATCGCGCAATGGGCCGAGTCACTGCCGCGCACGCTCAGCTTTGTCGTGAACCCTGTGATCCTGAATGCATCCAGCCAGGCAGAAATCACGCTGATGTCGGCCAGGGTTGCGCTGGGGAAGCTGGCACCCGGCACGATGGCGAAATTCGATGCGGATGCGCTTGAGCTGATGCAGGCCAAGGGGAATAGCCCTTCGCTCGCCGACATCGAAGGGGTCGTCTCTCGCTATGGCGATGCCGGGAAGGCGCTGGTGGTGATGCGCCAGAAGCAGACCTTGGCGCAAATCGAACAGTGGCTTGACGCGGCTGGCCGCTATGAGGTTTTGAAAACCCCCTCCCTCGGCGTCCTGGGCCAGTTCGTCGTGACGCCGGAAGACGCGGCAGCGCGGGCAGAACTGTTCTTCGGATTGCTCAACGGCCTTATCAGCCAATCCATCAAGGCCTGAACTGTGAAAAAACTCATCACCACCATATCGCTCGCAGTGGCTGTCGTGGCCACCTCGCTTCCTTCTTTCGGGGGCCAGAAGCTGAAGATCGAGACTCCACCAGATGTTGCGGTGGACGACGCCTGGATCAACAAGGTCGAGCAGTTGGAGAAGCTGCTCTCGAACTCGGCCGTCGGGAAGGTGAGCGACATCCGGCTGCTTTCTACCCTGGATACACCGATCAAAGGGCTGAAGGCGGTTGTCTATGAAGCCATGATAGAGAACCCAGCCAACGGGCAGCGAAAGCCCGAGCGCCTAGTTCTCTACTCGGATACCTCGGGCCGCTACGCCGTCGTGGGCTCCGTGGTGGACATGAAAGAGGGCAAGGACCTCGGCAGCACGTTCATGAGAGAGCAGGCCGGCAACACAATGTCGCCTGCGCTGCTGGAGAAGGCCGAGCTCGCGCCCGGTACGGGCAGCCGTCGAATTGTCCTTGTGTTGGATCTCGGGCAGCCTCAGGGGCGTCAGTTCCTCAGTGAACTGCTGCAGCGCTATACCGCTGCGAAGAGCAAGGCAGGGGTGGACATGGCACTTGTCTCCGATGCCCAGAAGGAAATCAACGTCGGCGCGCAGGCCGTCCTCATGGGCGCAGCTGGCACCACGCGGATGCTCCCTTGGCTCGCGGAGTGGCTTCGTGACGGCGAGAAGGCGTCCTTTGTGGACAAGAACCGTCTGCGAAACGATGCCGTGGTCAAGGCAACGCTTGGTAAGGGCGTCTTCGCCATCGACAAGAACTCCAGGATGGCCGTCGAGTCGGGAATTGACAGGCTCCCTCTGATCTTCGTGAACGACAAGGGCCGGTACAGCACGTTCAAGCCTCCGCAGTCCGAGGCTGATTGGAAGGCCTTGCTCGGACAGTGAGCTTGAGCATCTGCCGTCGTTCCACTGGAAACGCCGTCAATTCATCCCAAAAAACAACTTCTGGATGTCAAAATGAACAAAGTAGCAAAACCTTTTAAGAAGATCGTGCGAGAGTTCCAATTTGGGACCATTGTTTTGTCTGTCGGAGGCCCTTTGTTGAGTTTGTGGCTGGACACCAGGATGCCTGACGAGTCCGCAGCCAGTGCGGACCCCTTCGGATTCCTATACTCCGTACTTAGTGCCTTGGCAGTGTATGGATTGCCAGTTCTTGGACTCGTTGTTATCGTGCTTTGTGAATTGCTCCTAAGGGAGCACGACCGGCGGGCGCGTCGACAAGACTCGGTCAACTCCAAGCAGTAGATTTGCCTTCAGGAACAAGTGGCATCACCGGCACGCCACTTCTCTTGCGTCCCTGAAGAGGCGTGTTTCCGGCGCAGCTTGATGAGGAACCCCGCTTGCGCCGGCTTCCATCTTCGGGATGTAGCAGCCATGCCACAGGCCATCGCGCATCCGTTGCTCCGACCGATGTGTCACGTCGGACGTCGTTCCGCTAACTGCTTGGGCGGTCCCGGCCGGGGGCATCGACCGACGCCTGCGCCCGGTCGGCGACGAGGCGAGGACCCCGCGCCAAGCAATCCTAACGCTAACGCTTGTTCGAAGCACTCGCAGACTTCGCGATCGTCTCTTCGATAGGCGGCCACCAGTCGTCGAGTCGGTTCTGGGCGGCCAGGATCTCGCGCAACTTGGTGTGTGTGGTGACAACGACTTCCCCAAAGTACTCGGTACCGGTCCCGAGGTGCACCCACGCCGCATTGAGGGGCGACACGAAGAACACGTCATTGATACCTGCCTCGTCCGATGCGACCTTCACGTGGGCTGGCCAGCGAGCTTGCAGCAATCTGAGCGCGGCCGGGAGGTGTTCTCGGCGGATCACATACCTTGCATACGTGGCCTTTCCACCCGTCGTCGCAATCATGGCCACGTTCGCCTGCAGCTCCCCGAGGGGCAGGGCAAAGGCCCGGACAACCACGGCCTGCGTGCCATAGTCGCCGCCAGGGCGGAGTTCGAGGCGTGCACCGTCCCCTACTGCGGCCACGATGCCCTGCATGGTCCGAACGGCCTCCGACTCTGGTGTATGCCCCATGGTTAGCCGATCGATGGCCTGTGCCTGGCAGAGCCCGGCGGCCAAGAAGAGCGGTACAGCGAAGAAGCATTGGATTTTGTACATATTGGTTCCGGGAAACAAAATGGGGCGCCGAAGCGCCCCTGGGGAGGAGGGTAGGCGTGGAGCGCGCCTCAGATCGGCACAACGATGGAATGGCCCACCGTGATCACCCCATCGATCGCGCCGGGGCCGAAGCCCGCCACGAGTGCCATGGACACGCCGACCACAGCGGCCATGACCGACTGCTTGATCACGCCGATGCCCAAACCCACCAGCAGGCTGGAAATGGCCAGGGTTTTGCCCAGCACACCGTTGGTCCAGCCCGAGATTTGGTCATAGACCGTCTGGAACTCGGTGCCACCGGCTCCGGCGTGCGCCACAGTGGCCGCGCCCTGGGCAAGCGCCAGCACAACGAGTGCCCGCCCGGGCTTCTTGACTGCGCTGCTCAGGGGGCCGAAAACAACCTTTGCGCGCGCCCGGGCCGCGCTCATCCACGTACTTTGCATATCTAACTCCTACGAATTGGTTTGACTTGCCAATTTGTTTTGGCGGCGCTAGTATGTAACAAATCATGCCAAAAGTCTAATTGTTGCTTTTGTTTTGTTGCAAAACAAAAGCGGGCATGTGTTTCAAGGCACTTCAGATGACTCAAAAAACCCGCAAGCTGGCGATACGCCTCGTCTCCGCCGTCCTCGCCAGCACAATGGCCGTGACCTCCATGCCCGCAAATGCTGGCCTCAAAGAGGCCGTTCGCGGGATGTACATGTCCTCAGTGACAGATCCCCAGGCAGTCAGCACGTTGCGCGCCAATGGGTTCTACGGAGGGCAAGTTTCGGTCCGACCGATCACGCAGAACTTCACAGTCATCCAGTTTTCCCGGCCAAAGATCGATGCAGGCTGTGGCGGGATCGATGCGTTCTTCGGTAGCTTTAGCTTCATCAATGGCGAACAGTTCCAGCAGCTGATCCGCTCCATCATCGCGGTGGCGCCAGCGTTTGCCCTCAGGGCCGCCATCAAGGGAATGTGCGACAGCTGCGACGCCATCCTCTCTGAGCTTGAGGCCGCAATCCGGGAGATTAACGCCATGGCCCAGAACACCTGCGCCATCGCGAACGCGATGTTCGACAAGGATTCCTCGGACCGCGAGGCGCTCAGCACGCGGTGGCACAACGTCATGACCCACGCGTCAAACGCCTGGAGTCAGACCTCGGATGCCCTTGCGGGCCGGGCGAAAGCGAGCGCCACCACCCAGAAGGAGCAGGCCAAGGCGATTGCGACAGGCGACAACGCACCGGTCAAGATGACCGGGAACATCGTCTTCCAGGCCTTCAAGAACAACGATCAGCACGCCAACGTCTTGCGCGGCTACATGTCCGATGCCCAGGCCACGATGCTCCTGCTGTCCCTGTATGGGACATACGTCTTCCCGTCTGCAGACTCGGACCTCAATCCAAGTCGGGCAAGCGAGCCCTGCGGAACGGGCTCCTCCGAGCTGCGCTGCCTCAATTCGATTCCCTACGCGGCCCCAACCATCACCATCGATGAACTGCTGGAACCGAAAACGGCGACCAGCAGCACTGGACTCGAGGTCTGGAGCTGCAGCGACATTTCCACCAGCTGCATCAAGCTGAGCAAGAGCTCGCTCACGCACGCGGAGTGGCCGGGCGTCGCGGCAATGGTCAACCGCGCATTGTTTGGAACTGAGGACGTAACCACGATCAGCTCCATCCTCCCGGGTTCCATCGTCCACTCTGCCCTCTATGGTGGCGGCAGCGGCATGACGCCCGAGGCGCAGGCCATAGCCCGCGTGATGCCCGGCAACATCCTGCACATGGTGAAGGAAGCAAATCGAGCCGGTGGCGCTGGCTTCGCGACCACCATCGCGCTGAAGTACGCCCGAGGGGTGACGATCCACCTACGGTTCCAGCTTGCCAACAGCATCCGTCAAGTGATGTCCCGGACCCTCAACGACACGCGGGACCAATCGGCGCTTCACCAGATCGACCTCCTGCGCAGCCGCGCTGTGGCCGTGGAGCAGCAGACGGCACCCTACCTGAAGGCTGCGGTTGAGTACGACACCTCGGGCGAGATCGCAAAGATGGTGAGCGACATCGACAGGCTGCAGCAGATGAATGATGGAGGCCAGCGGCAATGAGCTTCTCCGTCTACACCCTGGGCGACACCGCGTTTGTCGCGAATGCGTTTCGCGCCGTGGCCATGTTCTTCGGCCAGGACGACTACATCGCAACGATGGTCAAGGCGGGCATGGTGATCGCGATCCTCGCCACCATCACCGTGGGTGTCCTCGAGCGGCAGTTCCGCCTGGACAAGCTACTGCTTCAGTTCGTCGTGGTCTCCTGCATCTTGGTGCCAAAAACCACAGTCAACGTGGAATCGGTGGACGGGTTTGCTGCGCCGCAGCTCATCGACGATGTGCCGATTGGGCTTGCCATGCCGATCTCGGTCGCCACGACGCTCGGCTACTCAGTGGGGAATCGAATAAGCATCGCGATGCGACCGGCCTGGTTCTCAGAGGTCGAGTTCTGTGACGATGAGAACCGAGCTGGCGCGACGGCGGCGCAGGGTTGCAGCATCATGCGCAGCGCTATGAAGGCCTTGTACTTCATCGTCAACTCAAACGTCACGCGCGACGATATGTGGGCATCGAACATCCAGCGATTCAATCGGATGTGCACCAAGAAGCCGCTGCCCGAATCCAACAAGCTCTATCGCTCGGGCAACGTCGTCGGGGAGTGGGAAAACTTCTGCGGCGATGGCGTGAACTCCGGCTACGAGATCATTTGGGTGGGCGCAGACACCTTCAGGGCCGAATCTGGCGCCTATGTGAACGCCGATGGCTCGTTCCCGCTGGTGACCTGCGCAACGGCATGCGAGAACATCGTTGGCACGTTGCGCGATAGTCCCTTCGTGCTCGCGGGCTGCAAGACCGGAAACTGCGAGGACCAGCTCAACAAGAATGTGGCCCGCCTCTTCCGGGCAAGCACTGACTTCGGCACCACGCTTGCCGACAAGTTCAAGAGCAGCATCGTTGCATCGTGTGTCATGAACGGACGCGGCAGCACCGGTGCCCTTTCCCGGGGATACACGAACGATGATGACCGCTCGATCGCGGTGTGCAACAAGTTCATGGGTCTCTACGACAAGGTGGTGGCAGCGGATTACACCCGCACCACGGCCGCCAGCGTCACCAACCTCGCCATGGTCACGCTCATCGCGATCTCCCCCTTCATGCTCATGATCGCCACGATGAATGTCATGTGGATGCTCAAGGCACTTCCCATGTACCTCATGTACATGATCTTCGCGGCCTGCCCCTTCGTAGTGTTCGCGATCGCAGACAACTACTTTGGGTCGAACCTGGAGAACATCATGAAGGCATACGCCGAAATGCTCACGGACCCCACCAGGTCCGCTTGCACCGGCGGTGGGCTGTGCATGTTCGAGTTCTCCGCGATGACCGAGCAGATCGTCGCAGCGATGGACACTGCCGCGACGATGGTCAGCGCAGGACCGTTCGCGCTGGTGGCCATCCTGGGCGGTATGGGCGCATCCAAGATGTTTGGCGGCGCCCCGGCCGCCGCTGGTGGCGGTGGCTCCTCCGGGCCAAAGGATGGCTCGGACGCATTTGCGAAGGCCCAAGTGGCACATGGCCGGTACTCCGGCAACGCCGAAGCACTACACGCGGCCCATCAGATGATTGGAACTGGTGCCCAACAGGCCATGATGAACGCGGCGCTGCTGAATCAGGGCGGGATGACCTTCGGCGAGACCAACAAGGCGGGCCAGACGACCGGATTTCAGAACCAGGGCGGCGTGGAAGGCTCCCGAACTGCAGATGTCGGGGTGAAGACCACTTCGTCAACCGGAAGCGGTACAGAAGTGGGAACTTCAAGAACTGGAGGCACTGGGATGATCTCCGGTACGTCCCAGTCGGTCCAGGCCACGCAAGGTTCGGAGGCTGCCTTGGGGACGTCCAGTTCAGCTAGAAATGGGGCGCGTGCCAGCCTGGACGTAGGCGCGGACGGAAAGCTAGGAACCAGCGCGCCTAGCGGAGGCGGTGGGAAGGGCGGGAAGGGGCCGCTGCCAGTTTCCGTTGGAGGCAGGCTGGGGGCATCTGCCGCGGCTGAACTGGCGACTGACCAAACGCGCTCAGACCGGAGGACAGCGGCGCTGCAGCACGGTCAAGGCGCGGTGCAAAGCAGCACGGGAAAGTTTGAAACTGGCGGAAGTGTCAACACTTCTGGCTTCAACCGTACGGGACTTGACAATTCAGCGGGAACTACTGAGTCGCAGCGACGTTCTGCTGGGGAGTCCGGTTCGCATGGTGGCTCGTCGTCGACGGAGTTCAGCGGCGCATCCCAGTACAAGACGCCGTCCTTCACGGCCATTGCTGCCCGCCTCCCCGCTGACGTCCTCTTCGGAGGCGGAAACACGACATTTGGCAAGGGCACGAGCTTCGCGATGCGCGAGTCCCTCATGGGGAAGCTGCGTGCCGCAGGCATGGACGCCAATGACGTCATGGGCATCCTCGGCAGGGTGGACCAAGAGTCCGCAAAGCTAGGCTCTCTCGGCGCGGCCTTGGGGCCAATCAATGGCTATGCCGCCGCAGTCTCGAATGCGCTTGGTGGGATGATGGCCCAAGGTGGACCCGATGCACTCAAGGGTGCCATTGGCGCAGCGGCGATCATGAACGACGGGGCCGCAGTGAAGGCGCTCTCGGCGCAACTGCAGGCAAGTCAGGGGGCCATTGCCGACGAGGGAAATCGCCGGGTTGGCGAGCAGCAGCCAGTAGCGGCGGCCGCTGGAGTCGCCGCGCTGCAGGCGCAGCAGCGCGTGGCGACAGCTCAAGAGCAGGCACCCACGGCCTTTGCGGCCGAAAGAGCGAAAGCAGAAGGAGCCATTGCGCAAGGCAAGTCGGCCGCAGGCACGCTAAACGTCGCAGGGGTGGAAGGTGCATACGCCAAAGCGCTTGCCACGATTGGCGGCGTTGATCCGAAGAACGCTTCGCTGGGAGCTGCGATTTCCAAGCTTGGAGATCTGGCGAAGACCACTGTGGGTGAAGCCCGCGGAGCTCTCAAGGCAATGGGGATGTCCGACGGGCAGATCGATGCTCTGGGGGTAGGCGCCGGCGTCGCAGCGGGCGCGATCGTTGGCGCTCAAGCCGCAAGCGCCATCCGAGGCGCCGTCACAGCGACCGGCGCCGCGGTCGCCGCAGTGCGGAGCTCCCCGGCCGCAGCCGCAGCCGCCCTTGAGAAGCTCGGAGCCGCAGCAGGGATGGGTAAAGGCCGGATGCGTGGTGCCGTCGCCGATATTGCAAACCACGGCGCGAGGTCGCTCGGTTCGATAGCTGCGTCTCTTACCGAGGCAGCTGCCAATCCTGCTGCGCGCCATGCGCTTCGGGCCGCGGGACTCGCCGGCAGGATGCTGCCGGGAGTGGGATGGGCAATCACGGGGATTGAGGTGGCCAACTTCATCTCGGAGCAGACCACAGGCAAGAGCCTGATGCAGCACGGAACCGAAGCGTGGAACTCGGCTACCGGCGGCACCCCTAGTCCTGCGCCTGCGTCGCCCTCGAGCGGGGCGTCTGCTGGCACCGCGGGAGGCTCGCAGCCGCTTGCCAACTATGGCGCTCCCCAAGTTGATCATGGAGGTGCTGCACCGTTCTCACCTGCACCAGGCCAAGCGGGCGGCGGACTTGGGAGTGGGACCACGTCCTTTGGCGCCGTAGGCGGTGCGGTCCCCGGCCTGACAGGGAGCGTCGGGGGAGGCCTTCCCGGCGCAGCCACGATCGACATGGGGATCCAGGGTCAGGGCACAGCGCAGGCAACGACAACCACTGGCTTTTCCGGCGGGTCTGTATCGGGCGCCGTAGCAGCTCCGGGTTCCTCGACCTCCAAAAAGATGGACGCAGCGTTGAAGCTGCTTGACACGGGCGGGGCCTCGTCCAGGGGGAGCTCACCAATCCTCTAGTTGCCTGCGTACCTGAAACAGCAAATCCCTCAAGACTTGGAAATAATTCATGAGTACCAAGAAAGCATTTCTTGCGGCACTGGCGTTCCTGGCCACGTCTGCCGCCCTAGCCGCACCAATCACGGTCAAGAACAATTCGACATCAGGCAGATCAATTGGCCTTGAGATCAAAACGCTCAGTGGGGCCTGGGTTAAGTCCGTGCCATCGATTTTGCCGGGGGTTACTGACACCTCGAACTTCACGCAGGTGACTATTGTCTCTATCAAGAACAATGGCTCCGATTCCATGTGCGTGTACGTTTCTTCTGCACCGACACTATGCCGAGAGCAAATTGGTGGAGCGTCACGGCAGTACAACCACACGGATGGTGAAACCTACGTGGTGGACAAGTACGTGGATCCCGGCTGCTCTGCCGCGCCCCTGGGATGGGGCACGGGCAACATTTGTACTGCCAACACTGCGGCAGCGAGCAATGGCGCTAGCCAGAGCCTGACCAATGCCGCCGCTGGCGCCACCGGCACCGCTACCGCGACGTGTTCCGCCGGAACCTGGTCCGTGAGCGCGCCCACGTGTACAGCCAGCCTGGCCTCTCCAGTCGGCTTGTTCGCAACTGATGGCACCAACGCTAGTTCCATCAACACGACGTGGGGCGCGGTTGCTGGCGCCAGTAGCTACCGCTTGCAGTACCGGAAGAAGGGCACGCCAGGCTGGACGGATCTGGCGACTCCTACGGCGGCCTCGTACGACTGGACGGGTGTCACAGATGAAAGCATCTTTGAGTTCCAGGTTCGTGCCGAAAGCGCCCTTGGTTCGTCGGCATGGAGTGCGCTGGACGCCGGCAACATCCGGCCCAAGATCGCTCCCGTGTTCGTGTCCCAATCTGGCATTCCTGCAAAGATTGGCACAGGCCAGTCATTTTCCTACTCGCAGATCTGGAGAAACACGGGGTCGGAGACGTGGTCAGGGGGGCCTCACGGCACTGGACCGGACTCGCCCGGCGACACGAGTGTCTGGGGCGCAGGCTTCGCTGCGTTCAGCGGGTCGATTGCCACGGGTAGCAACACCACGACCTCGCTCACGGCCACAGCTCCAACCACTCCAGGCGTCTACCAGCTGCGCCGCATCTTCTGGAAAGCTGGAGTTCCATATGGTGTCGCATCGGCTGCCGCAAGCGTTGAAGTGGTCGGCCCTCCAACTTGCGGAGGTGTATCTCCCAGTGTGGCCACGACATACAACGCCAACGGGACGGTAACAGTGAGCCTGCAAGGCCCAGTGTCGGTCGAGACAGCCATTGTCAAGGCCTGGGGCGAAGTCAGCGGCCAAGATGATGCCAAGGATTATCCAATGGCGCTGAACGGGCCCAACTGGACGGCCACGATCCCCGTCGCCGATCACCTCGTCGTCGGCGAGTCCAAGATCAACTTCGCCGCGCGCGTCGGCAATTCCTTGTTCACCCCCGTGCAATGCGCATCCTCGTCCGTCACGTTTCAGCAGTTGCCGGACCCCGTTGTGACGCTGACCCCGACCGTAGGCTCCTTTGACGCCGGCGCAGGCAAGGCTGGGTTCGTCGCAGCCCGGCGCGACGGCGTATTCGCGAACATCAAGGTCGATCTCGGCGCCTTCTCACATTTGAAAACAGACATCGAGTTCGTTGACCCCGGCCACGCCGACCTGGGGGTTCCCCTCAATGGAGCGTCTGCTGGCGTCGACATCCCCGCACGTCTCGTCGAATCGAAGCTCGTACCGGAGGTGCCTGCTTGGTCATCACAGAGTGTGATTGTCCGCGTCAAATATGCCGACCCAGACGCCGCCTCGCAGAACAAGACCTGGGCCGACACCATTTCGGTTTTGGTGGCGCCGTCCGATATGCAGGTTTCAGCCACTGGCACTGTCGGAATACCTCCAACGGTCAACGCCCAAGTCCACGCGGGAGGAAGCTTCGATACAGCAACTCATGGGCCATTCCTGGGAGGCATTCGCACGATTGCCGATGGGGCGGCTGCGTCTGGCTTTGTCGCGGTCGGGAGCAACGGCGAATGGGGCGCAAGCGACTTGGACTACTCGCGGTTGTACCGGGCTCAATTGGTCGCCGTCGCGCGCGCTGTGCCCCCGGAAGGCGTCACGCTGATCAAGCCCATCGAGTTTCTGAGCGCACCATTCTCGCTTCCTGTACAGCTCGTTCGCTCGCTGGCGGCGACGGACGGCACGCTCGAAGAGGTGGTCCGTGTCAGCTGGCTGGCGCCGGCCGACGGCGGCGATGGCTTTACGTTCGACGTCTATCGCGATTCCACGCTGATCTCCTCAGGAAAGTCTTCCGTCGAGCTGGACGACATTCCTCCAGTTCGCGGTCAGGTGTACAGCTACAAGGTGTCCGCGAAGCTCAACACCGCCACTTCCCCTGAAGCCCAAGACCCTGGTCATCTTCCAGCGTGTTTTGCGCCGAGGGTGGAGGATGCCCTTGTGAACGGCGTCATGCAGGCTGAGCTGGTCGCCCTCTCGCGGTGGCTCCAGTGCGTTGGGGATGCCGTGATTTCTGTCGCATTCGACGGCGGCGGCGCCCAACCAGTGGCCTTCCAAATAGCTGCTGGTTCGGACTATAGGCATGCGGCAATTGACATATCCGGACTTGCAGACGGAAACCATACAGCGGTGTTTTCTGTCGGCCAGGCTGGAGGGCTCCTAAACGGCGACCGAAGCCAGTCGTTCAGCTTCTCCATCAATCGTGCCGGGCTGTTGCCGACGGATGTGACCATTCTTCACAACGGCAAGACAGCATCCGACGGCGTGCTCACGGACTCCATTGGCCGGTTTGGCATCCAGCTGCAGGGCGGCTCCATCGACTTTGCACAGCCTCTGAACTGAGGAGGACTTCCCATGTACAAAAAAGCACTCCCCATCACATTCCTGTTGGCTGCCACCTCGCTCTATGCGGCCGAGGCAAACTTCTGCGAAATCTCCGGCCAGGACGGTTGTGGTCTCGGCGCCGCGGTTGTCAACCCAGATTCGACGCCCGTACTCGTTCTCCGAGGCCACGCCCTCTCGGACTCGAACAAGCCCGCGATTTCAGGGACGATGACCGTCGAGCACCAGGAGAGCGGCAACAAGGTTCAGATCAAGCTGTCCAAGGTGTTCCGGCCGTCGCTCACGGCGTCCAAGTTGGCGGGCAAGAGCGAGACTTCCGTCGCACGCGAGAAATGGATGACTGGCCTGGAAGGTGCCGTCTACACGTCGTCGCTCGCATCTGGGCAATACAACATCGTCGCCCTGAGCCTCAACTACGAGGGCGAGGGGGTCAAGGAGCTCAAGCTCGATGCGAACTCAGCCGGGGCATTCCGCATCGAGGCTCCCATTTCTGGTACGCAGGGTATCGCTCTGATGAGCAAGCAGGGTGACCTGTTGAGCGAGTTGAACGTCTCGAAGGGCCTGGGCGCGTGGCGTGTGGCGGGGTACAAGGCGATGAGGGATGGCGAGTACAAGCTCAGCGTCTCCTTGGGCAACTTGACGAAGACAAAGTCGTTCTCGCTGCAGCGTCCAGTACGCTCTTTGGCATCCAGTCTCCCCAACGTGGTCGATTTCCCGGGCGCCGGCGTCAAGCTCACTTCGGTGGACACGATGAAAGGCACGGGGATGCAGGGGCGCCGGGAACTGGTGAACGATAGCGACAAGGCATTCGTCATCAATGGTACGCGCGTGGAGCCTGGCCAGGGCGCGTCAGTGGACTTTACGGCTGGAACGGCGGCGGCGCTGCTGTCCGACGATACCCCCGGGACCGGGGTCCGCAAGGTCAAGCTGTTCAACACGGCGCCTGACGGAAACAACTTTGAGATTTCGCTCAACCGCTGGCGCGTCGAGGACAGGGTGGCGGTGACGGCGAGCAAACCGTCTGCGGCCGTCAAGGTCGAGGATGTCGACGTGACTGTGAAGCTCTCCGGCGCCGGCGCCGACAGCTGCTCCATGCTCCGCACCTATTCCGAGTCAGACCGTCTCTTCGAGATGGACTCAGTGGTTTGTGCAATACAGTGGAAGGACACGGCCGGCATTCCTCCGAACCGGTTCTCACCCGCAGCCCTCCAGGGACCGCCGCTTGCGGTCGGGCCGAATCAGCTTCAGTACGTGCCTGGTGTTATCTACACGAACCCCCTCACAAAGAGGAGTGCGTTCTATCCGTCCGCAGAAGGCGCGAAGTCGTTCTCGATTGAGGGAACTGTGCCAGCGCCGATCAAGCTCGCATTCACGCCTTACGTGAGCTACAACCCCTACTATGCCCAGATGGCGCTGCCGGAGACCACAAAGCTGGTGAAGGTCTCGCCCGAGGGGGGGGAGCAGCTGGTGGGCAATGTTGGGGTGACTGGTGCGCACAAGGGCATTCGGACGCGCGTTGCCGTTGGTCAAAACTCCCGGGAATTCCTCTCTTCGTTCCAGTCGGCCGCCTATGCCGTGACCGCAGGGATCAGCGAGTCGTTGGGAACAAAACCTGTCTTGGTAGAGGCTTGGTACGACCGTGCGCCTGAGCACAAGGTGTCGCTCGCGTTCGATGTGATGGGCGTCCCGATGGGCCCGCGGGTGTTCATGGACCGGGAGCTTGTGAGCCATACCCTCAGCCCGTCTGTGGTGACCGGACGGCTCGCAGAGTCGGTGGGCTCCCGCCTGGAGTACGCACCAGAAAAGCACGGGAAGTGGGAGATTGCCGTCGTGGACGCCGCCAGCGGGACTCCACACGGGAATCGGGTGGGCATTGACGCGCAAGGGCAGTTCTCTGTGGATCTGGGCGTGCTGACGCCAGGCCAGCGCCGGATGAAGGCCATCGCCTACCTGATCGATGCGAACGGAGCTGTGTCGGACTTCAAGACCACGACGGTGCAGGACTTCTATCTCACCACCTACGACGGCCGCGCACCGGTGTTCAAGGTCAGCGCGAAGACGGCAGCCGGTGCCATTCCCTTTCCGGCGCAGGTGTCCGCAGCGTTTGAAGAGCCCGAGCTCTACAAGGTGGCCGAGACAATTCAGTGGTCGGTGTCGTCGGACAATGGGACGACATGGGCTCCCATGCTTGATGACAAGGGTCGGCCCTACGTTGGTCAGTCGCTGAACAGCCGGTTCAGCGAGCCTGGCACCTACCTGGTGCGAGGCTTTAGCCGGAACAAGTACTCGAAGCAAGACTTTACCAGTCCGCCCCTGCAGCTACTGGCCTACTCTGGTGGTTCTATTGTCATCGACGGACCTACCGCGGCCAACGTAGATACCCCAGTTGAGCTGAAATCGGTTGTCACAGGATTTGGATCGCCGGTGTACAAGTGGGCGCTTTCGTTCGGGTCTGATGCTGCCGCGGCGATTGGCGCAGGATCCGGACAAACCTTCCAGTTCACGCCGAAGGCTGCGCAGAACTACACGGTCACGTTGTCGGTGAAAGACTCCACTGCGCCCGATGAACCACGGAGCTGGACGTCCAAGGTGTTCGGCCTCAAGGCTGTCCAGCCGCTCACGGCCAGGGCTTCGATCGACGGCCCGCGCGTCGTGGAGACTGGGAAAACCTACCGGTACACCGCGAAGATCAACGATGTGGTGTCTTCGTCGTCCACGAAGAACTATGTTGTGCGCGGCGCGTGGCTCTTGCCCGACGGGTCCAGGGTAGAGGGCATGGAGATTGATCTGTCCATCGCTCCTGGCCAGACGGCCGTGAACTACCTCACCTGGGTGGATGGTCGTCCCGAGGTGACTGCCACGTCGGTGTTTCCCATCAGCGCCTGGTCCTACGGATGGCCGGACTGGAAGATCGATGTCACGGTGAACGAAAAGACCGTGCCAGCGACCCTGCGCTACAACCTGGCTATGGTTGGCAGGACGGCTTCCGAATTGCGTGGTGAGCCGCTCACCGTGACCTGGAGCTTGCCTGAGAATATGAGGCAGCTCTCCGGCAGCGGCATGAACGGCACCTGGGAAATCACCCAACCAGGCCGCTACCAAGCATTGGCCCGGGTCGCCGACTCTCGCGGCAACATCACCGACGTGACGACGGCCGAGATTGAAGTGCTGCCGGCACCCAAGGTGGGCGGCGCCATGACGGTGGTGTCTCCATACGGCGCGGCCAAGTACTATGCCCCGGGGGCATACACGGTTAGCTATCGCATCGAGAGCCTTCCGCGGGGTGACCGCTTTTCCACGAACGAGCTCATCGTGAACGGGAACAAGCAAGGCGAGTTCACTGGGTCCTCGGCGATCATCAAGGTGGAGTCCCCCGGCGACTACGACATCAAGGTTCGCACGCTGACGCAGCTGGGCAACTACGGTGAATCGTCCGAGACCATCGTGATGAAGCCAGCGCCGGCACCGACCTGTAACGTGAAGTCTACTGGGACGACCTCCGGGACGACCTACACGGCGGACTGCATGGTGGAAGCGGGCAACATTGCGTCGTATGACTGGCGTTTCAGCGTGGACGGCACCGAGCAGGTCGTGAAGAGCAAGAGCGCGTATGTCCGGCAGGCCTGGTATGGCAAGGCCACGGACCTCAAGCTCACGGTGACTTCGACCCTGGGAGCCACCGCGCAGCTCACCCAACCGGCGCCGGTGGCCGTTCCACCGGCTGGTCAGTAGGGGGGACTTGAAGGAAGGATGGCGGGCTTCGGCCCGCCTTTTTCGTTGTTACCACCCGTGAAGCGGCAAATCAGGACGAATCCAATGTCGGATTGCCCTGGAGGTAACTTTGAAATGTCTTTTGAACAACAGCAACTCAACCGAACACGAGCGTCGGTAAATGGTCCCCAGTTCTGCGCAGGCGAAGGTCGAGGTTCTCTTCATCTACGCGACGGCGCGCCGGCGCCTGCGCCTTGCGCTGCGCAGAGCTGTCGCTCGCACTGCGGGCGGCCTTGGCCTGGCGGTATTTGCACTCTCACTGGATCTTGGCCAGGTTCGCGACCCGGTGCTTCTCTTTGCAGCCATGTTGATGGCCTACACGTGGATCACTGGGATCTCGGCCGTCAGATTGCACACCCGGTTCATGGTGAACGCGAGGTCGCTGCTTCCACAGGAGCTGTACCTGCGAATAAGGAGCCTTGATGACTTCGACGCGTTGGGATTCATCATCAAGATTGGTACGCAAGGACGAGGACACGATGGGACTACAGCAGAGGGGCGTGACCAGGAGTGAGGTGCACCATGGGTAGCTCAACGTTCCAGCTGTCTTTGGGCCTGGATGCGCCGCCGATTCAACTGGTGCGCCAGGTCGGTACCGATGGCATCAGCGACCCGGTCTGGAAAGGGAATTGGCAGGTGCGTAGCTTTCATGGCTTTCACCAAGCTCGCGAGGGCGGGGTAGGGCAGTGGACGTTCTATGTGTCGAGCTTCTCGGCTCGGGCACGCGATGGCGGTGGGCATTGCAATGTGCTCATTTTCGGCGGCGGCCTTGAGCGGGTGCCTATCGATGCGAAGGACAGGATCACCATCCTCGGCCGCAAGTACGGCAGATCACGCTGGACACACTAGCGCTACGCCACATCCCAAACCCGGTTCATCTGACGATGGCCGGGTTTTTTTCGTCCGGGCTAGCTGATGAGCGTGCGGGCAAAAAAAACCCAGCCAAATGAATGGCTGGGCTTCTGGTTGCTCCTCACGCACGTGCATCACTGCACCGGGGTGGGATCGAGCGCCTTGAGCGCTTTCTCGAGCTTTGGGATTGGCACTGTGGCGAGGTCGGCCGTGGGATCTTCACCCAACCATTGCATCAGCTTCTGGCGGTCGGCAGGCTTGTCCTTTCCGGTCTCCTTGAGCTTCGCCAGAACCTTGCGCGCGGCTTCTTCGGCTTGCCTTGCAACGACCTTCAGGATTCGCTGGTGTTGCACTTCGGACAGGGACGAAATGTCCGTGTCTTCAGGTTCGCCCAGCCAAACAAGCAGCTTGCGATTGTCCGCATCAGAGTCGCGGCCAGCGCGTCGGATAGCCTCGATCACTTCTTGTGCAAGTTTGCCCACCCTGGGACTAGCGGCGGATGCCGTTTGGTGTGGTGACGTGCTGCGAGATGTGGAGGCCACATCCGGTGTCCGAGCTTCCTGTTGGGCGGGTGGTGCCGATTTGGCACTTCCCCGCTTCGCAGTACGCGCTCCGGCCGAGCCTTCTGCGTTGCCGTGCAGCGCCTCGAGGTCCTCCTGTGCGTACACCGCCAGGCCATACCCGGTGGTCTCGGCAATGGCTCGGGTGAGGCAGCGCATGATCGAGCGATTCCAGTCCGTCACCGTGGGCGCGAGGAGCGCCTGGTGATCGAGCTTTTTCTCGCCGGCCTTTACCTTGGCCATCTGGACCCCCATGATGGGGAGCCACTCGACGTGCTCCACCGGGTGCTCGCCATCTGTGTAGCTGACCTGCACAGCGACCGAGTACGTGTTGTTGATGCGTGTGTACGGCAGCCGTTCGATCACCCCGCTTTCCGGGTTGGGAACGTCGGAACACAGCACCTCGAACCGAAAGTCAGGATGCACGATCCTGGCGGCAGAGTACGCGACGGCCCACTCCACATACTCGCTGTTCGACCCCGGCTTTTCCGCGACCGGCGGCATGACCGCTGCGAGGTGGCTACCGGGTTGAACGTTGAGCGACGCGAGGAAGGCACCTACGTCTTCACCGTGACCACCGTAGAGGCTCATGCCGATGCCGTGGCACATGGCCAGGGTCTTGGCAAGCGCACGCTTCTGCGAGTCGTTCACGTCACGCGCGGTGATCAGGTCAGCAGGTATTGCGCGATACTTGGCATCCATGATCGGCAGGTACACAACCTGGCCGTCAGCCTCCACCGCAACGACCCCGCCGCCAAAGAATTTCAGCCACGGGGAGCCATTGAAGGCGACCATCTTGTGTCGGGGACGGCCTGCGAGAGCAAGACCGGTTGGCCAGGGAAGATAGTTCTTGCCTTCCACCGTAGCCACGAGTCCCTTGATCGGGACGCTCAAGCCTTCGAAGAACTTCATATTTCGTACCTTTCCATGAATTGAGGGACCATCCCCCTATGGACAGGAATTGCGAGTTGGGCGCCGATAACCGCGCGGTGGCCCCGCGCGCGGACGCTTGCCCTACTGAGAGTGGACGAATACGTTTGCGTGGTGAGTTATTTGGGAAGGCATGAAAGCCAAGGCATCCATTCATCCAATGCGGCGAAGGGAACACGGTGCTGTTCCATCGCCGTGCAGGTTCTTGTGCGCCTATCCCTTGCTCTTATCGAGCCATACAAAATCGAGCTTTCCTGTTTCGGCCACGAGTTTCAACCCAGCATCGAACTTGTTCTTCGTTCTTGGCGAGACGAAACCCCGCACGGCCGCAATGCTGCCTTTCTCCAGGAGCTGGCGGAGCATGTTGTCCGTGAGGGTGCGTCCGCAGATCTCGCGCCAGACCTTCAAGCCGCAGCCGGGGCATTGCGCGAGAGCTGGCTTGATGTAGGCGGTCCCACCGCACTTGAGGCAACGGCAAGTGGCCGTGCCACCCGCGGAGTCGGCGTCAAAAACAAACGTGAGTGCTTTGCCATCGAGCTTCAGTCCAGCGATGAAATTCGCCTTCTTCTTCGGGCTGTAGAACCCTTGCAGCCGTTCCAGGGCCTCTCCATTCAGCAGCCGGGACATCTCCTCATCGGATAGACGTCGCGTGGCGATCTCCCGGCGCTGCTCGTAGCCGCATCCAGAGGCGCACCGGAAGACTCCCGGCAGCGCCAGCACATGGGCGCGGCACTGGGGGCAGGGCGCCGCCAGCGAAGGAGCATCCTTGGCAGGCATGGCCACCGCCGCTCCCTGCAGCTTGTCAACGAGGTTGCTCGCGTTCTCCCGCAGGGCGGCCATGAATGCCTCGCGCTGCAGCTGGCCCCTCTCGACCAGTGCGAGCCGGTGCTCCCACTCGCCAGTGGTCTGTGCCGAGGCCAGAAACCCCGCACCGCACCCTCGCAACAGGTCGATGAGGCTGCATGCCTTCTCCGTGGGAGCCAGGTGGCCCTTCGTCCTGAGGAGATAGGGTTCCTTCGTGCGTCCATAGCTCTTCCCGTCGTCGAGCAATCCCTCGATGGTCGCAGCGCGTGTCGCCGGCGTCCCGAGGCCCTTGTCCTTCATGGCCGCGCGCTGCTCCTCTTCGTCGACGAGCTTTCCCGCCGTCTCCATGGCTCCGAGCAGAGTGGCTTCGGTGTAGCGCAGGGGAGGGGTTGTCTTGCCAGCAACGAGCTGGAGGTCCTGTACCTGTGGAATCTCGCCGTCGCTGAGTGCGCAGAGAGATGCCTCGCCCGCGTGGACAGGTTTCCCGTCGTCGCCAAGCTCGTCGAGGACCTCAAGCCATCCGGCGCTCTGGAGCACCCGGCCCTTGCTGATGAACGTTTGACCGGCGACCAGCGTTGTGCGTACGGTGTTGACGAACTGCGCCGAGGGGAAAAATGCCGCGATGAAGCGTCTGGCCACCAGTTCGTAGATGCGCTTCTCATCGTCCGAGAGCTGATCCGAGATCACTCCGGTTGGAACAATTGCGAAGTGGTCGCTGATCTTGGTGTTGTCGAAGATCCGCTTGTTGAACCGGACCATGCCTCCGGTCAACGCCTTCTCGGCCAGATGTCCCCATGGGGTGGCCCGCAGTGCTTCCATGGTCGTTTTTGCGGTATCCAGGTAGTCCTCGGGCAGCGCGCTGCTGTCCGTGCGAGGATAGGTCGTCATCTTGTGGCGCTCGTACAGGCTTTGAGCGATGTCCAGCGTCTTCTGCACGGGAAACTTGAAGCGCTTGTTGGCCTCCCGCTGCAGGGTCGTGAGGTCAAACAACCGTGGAGGATGCTGTGTAGCAGGCTTGACCACCTCATCGACCTTCTCGACTGGGCGACCTGCGCATTGAGCCAGCATGGCCTCGGCAGCCCGTTTGTCAAAGAGTCTCGATCCGTTGTTTTCGCCAGAGGCTTTTTCGATGGACGTCTCCTCAGGGGTGTTGTCCGCCGCCGCGGCACGCCACTTGCCCTTGTAAGAACCGGTTCGCGCGCCAAAGGTGCCCACAAGCTCCCAAAAATCACGTGCTTTGAAGTGCGATATCTCCCGCTCGCGGTCCACCACCAGGGCCAGCGTTGGCGTCTGCACGCGCCCGGCCGAGGCGGACTCGCGGATGCCACTTTGGAGCTCCCGAGTGCTCATCACTGCCCGGCTGGCATTGATACCGATCAGCCAGTCGGCTTCGCTTCGGCTGCGCGCCGCGGCCGCAAGGTTGTCCAACGTTGCAGCAGGTCTTGCGGCGTGAAAGGCGCTGCGCAGCGCGTCTTGGGTCATCGACTGGCACCACATGCGCATCACCGGCTTTCGACAGTTCGCCTTTTCGAGGATCAGGCGGAAGATGAGCTCCCCTTCGCGGCCGGCGTCGCAGGCGTTCACCACACTGGTGACATCCGACCGCCTCATGAGGCTGGCAATCACGTCGAATTGCGCCTGTGTCTTTTCGATCACCCGAAGGTCGAACCGCTCTGGCAGGAGGGGGAGGCCCGCGAATCCCCGCGGTGCTTCTGACGCCGCCGGGACATGAAGCTCCACCAGGTGCCCGACTGCGCCGGTGATGAGGACATCCGAGCGCTCGAAGACCGACCCTCGCCGGTTGAAGCCGCCCAGGGCCTTTGCGATGTCTGCAGCAACAGAGTTCTTCTCTGCGATGACGAGCGTGGTCATTTCGTCCTTTCAGGTCGGTTAATTTGGTACGGGCAATGCAAGTAGTGCAGTCCAGCCTTGCTGCTGCGCGTAACAATTCTATCCATCGTCGATACGGATTGTCGCGACTGCGGTTATCAGTTCTGCTCCGGCAAATGGCACTGAATGGGCGTCCAAAAAAGCAATCGCTTTTGCGCCTTGATCACCCCAACGGAGCCATATGAGCAGCATTGAGCGTTTCTACGTCCTTCTTGAGCTGGAAATTGACACAGCCCGCTCCATCACCCCCATCAACTGGGACTTCGGTGCCCTCCTGGAAATGTCACCCGACGAATCCGTGGATGCGACCGTGTATCAGGCCAATCAAGGCCTCGACGTCCGCCTGCGCCTCTCCGAAAAGGGCATGCGCGAAATATGAGTGAGAGTTGTACTGCCCCGTTGGGCGGTACAACTCTCCCTTCCATGCCTGAACCAAAGACCCGGTTCTCAGGGCTCAATTTCACGGGCGAACAAATAACAATTAGAATAACAATTCCCAAAGATCGGCTGCGATGTCAGCAATACACCGGGATCCCTTCTGTATGTTCAAGAACTTGGTCCTTTTTCGTATCGCGTCAGGCGACTCGCGCCTCGAGCTTTCTACCATTGAGGCATCGCTCGCGAAGTCGCCTTTCGAGCCTTGCGGCCCTACCCAGGAACGCTCGATAGGGTGGGTCCCCCCGAGGGGTGAGAAGCACGGAGCCCTTGTGGAAGCCGTCAATGGCCAATTGATTTTCCGGGCCATGGTCGAGACAAAAGCGGTCCCAGCGTCAGCCATCGCCAGAAAACTCGAAGAGCGCGTGGAGACTCTCCTCCAGCAGACAGGTCGCAAGCCTGGGAAGAAGGAGTTGAAGGAACTCAAAGATGAGATCCGCCTGTCGATGCTGCCGTACGCGATCCCCAAGCTGGTCAGCTGCTGGGTGTGGCTCGCCCCGCAGGCTGGGTACCTCTACATAGACTCCTCAACGCAGTCACGCGTCGATGACCTGGTTACTTTGTTGGTTGAGCTGGTTCCAGGCCTTTCCGTGGCGCAGCTGGCAACCAATCTCGCGCCGGGCGCGGCAATGTCGAGTTGGCTCAGCACTCAGGAGCCTCCATCGTCGTTCACCGTGGACCGCGAGTGCGAGCTAATGACCCCTGACGATTCGAAGTCGGCCGTGCGCTATGCACGCCACGCCCTAGATATCGCGGAGATTCAAGGCCATATCCAGGCGGGCAAGGTGCCAACCAGGCTCGCGATCACATGGGACGATCGAGTCTCGTTTGTCCTCACAGACAAGCTGCAGCTGCGAAAGGTGGACTACCTCGATATGGTGTTCGATGGCCGCGACAGCGATCGAGGGGTGTTCGACTCCGATTTCGCGATTGCGACGGGGGAGATCGAGCGCCTTGTTCCTGATCTTGTGCAGGCACTTGGTGGTGAGCTCGCGTCGGCATTGCGATGAAACCAACCTTGCAGCCAAGCCAGCCGACCCGTCCGTGGCCGTTCAAGGTGGGCGAACAGTTGCCTCCCCAGTGCGCCAGTCCGTCCCTCCTGCGCACGCTCCTGTCAAACCTGGGTCCCCTTGCAGAACAGGATCTGGCCCAGGCCGCCGGGCTGGACAACCCAAATCTGGTGCGCGCCCTGCTCAAGCTGGACCTTTGCCTAGGCAAGGTGCAGTTCGTCGACGGGCGATACCAAATCCTCCCTGAGCCGAATCCGGAAGAGCAATCTCGCATAGAGGAGGCTGCTCGCTTTCTGGAGGCCCGGGGGTTTGTTGTTTCTAGGAAAGCAGATGCCCAACCCCAGTATTAGCAGCCCGCCCGCCGACTATGGACGGAAACGTCTTACACGAGCTCAAAGTAAACAGATCGCTTGGAAACTCATTTCTGATTTCTGGATTCCCCCAGCCTCGTCGAGTAAGGTTCCCGATGAAATCCCTATGTCTCCAGCAAGTGAATCTCGCGCACTACAAGCTCGCAGCGGTAAATTATGTGATTAATTTGCAGATGGCAGTGAGTAGTATTTTGCTTGTCGCCGAATAGAAGATATGATGGTCGAGTCTATTCCACCATTGAATTTAAAGATGACCACTTATAAAGAACTGCTTCAGCAGCGGAATTCGCTGGATGCCCAGATTCAGGAGGCTCGCAACCGCGAACTCTCTGATGCGACCGCTAAGGCCCGGGCACTGGTGGCCGAATTTGGACTGACTTCGGAAGATGTTTTCGGGAAGCGCAAGGCGGTTTCTTCGAGGGCCGGCACCAAGGTTGCACCAAAGTACCGCAATCCATCGACTGGCGAAACCTGGACCGGCCGAGGTAAGCCGCCAAAGTGGATCGCCGATGTAAATCGCGAAGAGTACCTCATTCGCGCGTAGATCACCACTCCGATTTGATAGATTAAAGGCCCGCTCGGGCCTTTTTGCTTTTCTGGCGCTGCTTCGGAATTCTGCAATCCTCTGCCGACTGCCATCTTGCCGTTATTAGTTCGGATACATCAAGTGATGTGGATACCCATGCGGAAATTTAATCCGCGCTACCCTCAACAGGAGAAATCAAATGGAAACCTCACAGAGTAACCAGTCCCTTTCAGCCGTCTTGGATGTGCAGCAGGCGCAGCGGGCTGCGAGTGAACGTATCACGGACTTGACCTCAGATGATGGCGAAGAGGCTCAGCGAGTGGAAGCCATGACCGCGTATGCAACCACAGTAGATCAGCTAGTCACCCTGCTGGGACCTGCCGCTCATTGCTGCAGTGTCGATATCGACCTTTGGACAAGGTATTCGGACTTGTTCAAGTCGATCTAGGGTTCTCGGCCCCGGCATCACGTCACGCGCGACGAGGTGCAGGAATGGCTGTCCACCCCACAGTCGGCCTTCTACAGCGGCTTCATGGCCCACGCTGGCGAACGCCTGCAGGTGGATTTCATGGTGCCCCGCGATGCCTCCCAAGAGGCACTCGACTCAGCCTTCTTGAACACCTTGGCTCAACAGGTAGAAATCGAGTACTTCCGTATTGGTTGATCGCCATGCGAGCCACTGACAACCCCCGCCCTTAGCAGCGGGGGTTTTTTGTTATCTGACGCGATAGCGCAATTGGTCCTGCATGCGTAGCACCGTCACGCGACGGATCGCATTTCCGGCGTCCTTGGCTTCCGCCCAGGCACGTAACCAGCTTCAATAAGGATCAATCAGTGAACTACACCAATTACTTCGAGTGGGAAGAAAAAATCATCGAGCTCATCGAGCACACCGCCGAGCTTTGCAGATCGGACGCACAGGCAGTCGTGGAAGGTCAGCCAGTCGTGCTCAAGCAACTCTGGGACCGTCGCGATTCCCCGGAGGTCGCGTCTGAAGCCGTGCTGAAGGCGGCTTCGCCACAAGGATAGCGCCCGCCCGAAAGAGACGGCCCCGCTTGTTGGCCACCTAAACCCCCGCCCCCTCGGTCATTGACCAGGGGGCTTTTTCAATTGCGGGAGGTTATCAGCGGCGCCGTGGCATTCAAGAGGGTATTCGGTCAAGGCAGACGCCCTCAGACCGTTTTTGTAACCGGCATATGCCTTGCGCTTGCCACAACACTCCTGGAGATTCACTATGCAACTCGCTTCTCGTTTCGCTTCCCGTTCCCCCGTCCTGCGTTCTCCAGTGCCGCTGAGCGATGACCAGATCCGCTTGGTGGCCCCTTCGATCTTCGCTGAAGAAGCCCACGACAGCCGGTCGGATCGCTACACCTACATCCCCACCTCGGTGGTACTCAACAAGTTGCGCAGCGAGGGCTTTCAGCCCTTCATGGTCACGCAAACCCGCGTGCGCCGCGAGGACCGCCGCGAGTACACAAAGCACATGATCCGTGTGCGCCACGCCAGTCAGATCAGCAGCAGTGAGGCGAACGAGATCATTGTCTTGAACGCACACGATGGCTCCAGCAGCTATCAAATGCTGGCTGGAATGTTCAGATTTGTTTGTTCCAATGGCCTGGTCTGCGGAGACACGGTGGCCGACGTGCGTATCCCGCACAAGGGCGACGTTGTGTCTCAGGTCATCGAAGGCGCCTACGAGGTCCTTGACGGGTTTACCCGGGTCGCCGAGTCTCGCGACTCGATGCGTGCCATCACCTTGGATACGCACGAGGCTGAGGTCTTTGCCCGTTCCGCCCTGGCGCTCAAGTACGACACAGAGGTGAAACCGGCGCCGATCACCGAGGCCCAGCTGCTGCAGCCGCGGCGCGCCGCAGACGCCAAACCCGACCTCTGGTCGGTGATGAACGTCTGCCAAGAGAACGTGAGCAAGGGAGGCCTGCGTGGTCGCACCGCGACGGGCCAGCGCCGTCAAACGCGCGGGATCCAGGGCATCGACAACGACATCAAGCTCAACCGTGCGCTTTGGCTGCTCGCCGACGGCATGGCCAAACTCAAGGCGTAAACGAATGCGGTTTTCCCGACAAGTCCGCGCCGAACTTTTCGAGTGGACGCAGCGCAAGCTCACACTCGCAATGAAGCGGCCCGCGCGCCAGGCACAGAAGGTGGCCAGCGACTACCCGCTGATCGCCGAAGTCCTGGAGACGCCACCGCCGTTCGACCTCGCTCGCGAGACCGAGCAGCGGTGCCACAGGCGCCTCCAGAGCGAGCAACGAATGCGAGCACTTCATGCTCGCGTTTGGCGCGAATCTCGCCGGGACTACTTTGGTGCGACTGAAGAGCAGCGAGAACTGATCCGCTCCGCGTGGAACGATTGGACAGGCCCGACGACGTCGTTGTACTTCAGGTACGTGGTCGACCTCCACACGGGGGTCATGGAAGCCCGAAGCGAGCGGTTCCGGGTTGCCGAACAGCAGCGCAGGCTGCAGGCCCGGGCAACCAGGTCCGCTCAGCAGGAGATCCTTTTGGACTAGCTCCACCCAAACCCCCAGCTCCGAAAGGCTGGGGGTTTTTCTTTTCGTGATCCGCGTGCGTCAGGGCATCGCTCTCGCATGGACCTTGCCGTTGGCTGCTTTCGACACGCGCTAGGCTGGTGCTGCTCCGGCGCTCTAGACAGAGCCCTGAGCGATCAGGGACCGAACATCCGGCCATCGAACTCGAACGGGTCCCGCTCGATCTCCATCACGATGGCCGTGAACTCCGGATGATCGGGGTTGAGGATGAGGTTCGACTCACCCGGCTCCACGGCCGAGGGCACCCAGAGCCCAAGGGACGAACCAGTGGCACGCCATTGCACGCCGGCATTCTGCGTCCACGGCTCATCGTCACGCCAGTTCGCCGGAAGGCTCCCCAGCGCACGGATATCGAGCAGCGGAGCGCCGTCCGGCAAGTCCAGGCGGATCAAGATCTGGTTTCGTGGCTGCACACCGTTGCAGTGAACGCGCTTCTCCAGTTGGCAGAGCGCGCGGCTGGATCCTGCGTAGACGACGGGGTGGCCGTCGGGCGGCGTACGGTGCCAGCGTCCGGCTTCCAGCGTCGATCCATAGGCAAGTGCGGGGAGCGTGCGAGCTTTGTTAAAACCAATGCGCCAGACGGAAATGCTCAAACGACACCACCATGTTCGATGGCGTTCAAGATCTGGCGGACCTTTGCGCCACCGAACTCATTGCTGGCGTACTCCATCGGGCTCTTGCCATCAAGCAGGTCATGCGCCTTTGTCATCCACGTGGGCCCCTCGCTGCCGAATACTTCCGCTGCGCGTAGGAACAACTCGCTCTGGCGCAGCATGCGCTCGGTGACCGCGACGTCGAGCGATGTGTCCGGCTTGGCGCGCGATAGCGTCGAGGCTCGCACCTGCAGCGCCGCGTACATGTCCTTTTTTCTTTCCAGGCCGGATGCGAGAAACCAATCTGAAAGGGTGCTTGCGGGCAGGCCCTGGGAAGCCCAAAAAGCGGCTGCATCGCGGTTGAGCGTGGGCGCCTCATGGTTTTTCAGCAACACGAATAGGCGCTTCTTCCCAGAGATCAGCGTGGCCTCTGGGGTCTTACTCGCAGTGCTGACCGAGAAGGCATCCAAAAAGACGCGCTCAAACTTCTTGGCCATGTCAGCTGCCACGTCAGGTTGCAGCTTCGGCGAAGCGCGTGATCCAGTTGCGATAGCAGTGGTATGGGTCTTCATGTCATCTACGTTATCACACTTGCATATGCAATGCCACTTAGTTGCAAATGCACCCTACAGCCGTGAGACTACCTGTTCCAGGCCACGCCGAGGGCGATCTGTGCGAACAGCGCCTCCGCCTTCGATCCAGGGCTCAGGCGAGGCAGAGCGGCTTTGGCGGCACAGCTTGTTACTGCCCGTCGTCGGACAAGTAAATGGGTAGCCGCTTCGAACGCCAATGGCGATTGGAGCTTTTTGACATCAACCCAGCAATTGGACCTACGACGATGATCGAGAATTTCAGCATTCAAAACCTACCCGGGGCCTCTGTGCTCTACGGCAAACTCGCCGCAGGCACCTGGCTGCGGGTTGACGCCAACGGAATCGGTTGGGACGACGACTATGAGGCCTTGGTTGGCACAAACGCCTATGGCCAAGACTACGTTTGGGGTGCGCTCACGCTCGCCAACGTGGAAATGTGGCGCCAGCGGCTTGTCGATGCCGGCGCCTTCGGCTTCTGCCCGGCTTGCGACGTGGACCCGCTCGATGTCGGTGCTCTGCAGTTGCATTTGAGTAACCTAAACGTTACCATGGCAGCATGATCGCGCGCCTTGAGGAATACGTGCGCGAGGACGGCTCGAATCCGTACAAGGAGTGGTTCGACAGCCTAGACCTCCAGGCCGCAACCAAGGTGACTATCGCGAAAGCGCGCCTTGAGCTCGGGAACACTTCGAACGTGGAGTGGTTTCGGGGCATCGGCGAGTACAAGATCAATTGGGGCCCTGGCTACCGGATCTATCTCGCGAAAGATGGTGAATCCCTGGTGGTGCTTTTTGGAGGCAGTTCTAAGAAGGACCAGCAGCGCGCAATTGACCGGGCGGTAGCGCTGCATGAGGAATACAAGGCCAGGAAGAAGGCCCAGACCCAAACTAAGAAAGGTTCATCGCGATGACTCTCACCCGAGATTTCAAGCAAACGGTAGTTGAGCGCGTTCAGCGCGAGCCGGAGTTTGCAAGAGCGCTGTTGGATGAGGCGGCGACGCTTTTCCTCAACGGCGAAACCGATACGGCGCGCCTGGTCCTTCGGGATCTGGTCAACGCGACGGTTGGTTTCGAGCAGCTCGCCACAGCGACAAAAAAGCCCAGCAAAAGCCTGCATCGGATGCTCTCCCCGCGGGGGAATCCGAGCATGGACAATCTTGCTGCGATTTTTGGCGCGGTACGGACCGGTCTGGGGTCTCCTCGTTTTCAGTGCAATAAGTGACGGTACGCAAAGCTAGCACTGGCGCGGGGGTGGTCTGGGTAGACCGTTGATTTCATTGACTTTCCTGTTCGCTTTGTAAACGGGTATGGTGGCCTCCCACTTTTGAGGTTCACGATGCAGGGTTGGCACACAACGTTTTTGGGGATGCGTGGGCTCCCCCGCGATATCAGCGACTTCGAGATGAAGGCATTTTTCACCTTCGATGGTGCCGAGCGCGACGCAATCAATGCACGCCGAGGTGATTCCCACAAGCTTGGTCTGGCGCTCCATATTGGTTTCCTGCGCATGAGTGGGCGTTTGCTCGGTGCCTTTCGGGTAATTCCAGTACTCGTGCGGGCGCGTCAATGGCTGTACAAGAACAAGCTGGTGATCGTGCACGAGCGGGCAATTCGGACACTGATTGCGGCGGCACTTGCCCAGCTTGAAGTTGAAACAGGCACCGCCATCGCCGCCAGCGTTGATCCAGCAACACTTGATCGCTGGCGAGCCTCAGTTTCAGAGCTGCGCCCAGATGGACAAACCCAGCAGAGTTGGCTATGGGCTGCACCGGCGAAACACTCAACCCGCCAAATCAGCGAGGTACTGGAGCGCATCGACCTGCTTTACACGCTGGACGTTCATAAGCACCTGGCAGACATCCCCGATCTCATCTTGCGCCGCTACGCGCGCCGACTTGTCTCCAGGCCGCCCTCAGCCGGAGCCAAGATCAAAGAGCCAGCGCGCACCGTGGAGGTCGCATGCTTTCTTCGGTATTGCCTGTTCACCACCACAGACCAGTTGATCCTTATGGTGCAGCGCCGGATCGCCGATCTGTGGCGTCAGGCTGCCGCCGATGTCCCCGCTACCGTCAATTGGGCCGCAATGTACAAAACGCTGCTCGGCGAACTTGTTGCCTTGAGCGCGCAAGGTGCGGTGCCAGATGCTGAGTTGCGTGCCCGTCTTGAAGCCTTGATCACCGAAACCCAGAAACGCAAACCACCGAGCAGGGCCTCCCTGGTCCGCGAGGGATTGATTGATGGAATTCGCCCCGTGCGGTCGTTGCTCGTCGCCATTGCAAAGCTGCCCTGGCAGGCCACCGGCGAGCATCCTGCCATCGAGTACCTTGCCAAGCTGCAAGCTTTATATCTCAAAGGATCCAGAAAGCTGCCAGTTGAAGTGGTGGCACCAAGTCTGGGAATGATCTGGCAGGTTTCGATCTCCAGCCCAGACCGGGAACGGGCGTTTCAGGCGTTGGAGGTGGCCACCCTGTTTGCCCTGCGCCGCGCGGTGCGCAATGGCTCGGTCTGGATTGAGCACAGCCTGAGCTTTCGGGGTCGTGCGCGCTTGTTCTTCACGGACGAGCGTTGGCAGGCAGAGTCCAAGAAACACTATGCCCGTCTATCGTTACCCAGCAAGGCTGCCACTTTCTTGAAGCCTTTGCTGGCCAGAGTAACTGCCGGTGTCGATGCGGTGGCCGCTGCAGCCCGCAGTGGCGTACTGCGCGTGGATGATGAACTCCATTTGTCGCCATTGCCCGCAGAGGACGAAGACCCAGAAGTGACCAAGCTGCGCGCGGCTTTGGATCACCGCATCGGTGAGGTTCAATTGCCGGAAGTGATTCTGGCCGTTGACGCCCAGGTGCGCTTTAGCTGGATCATGCTCGGACGTGAGCCGCGCTCTACCGACGAGCTGCTGATGGTCTATGCCGGCATCATGGCCCACGGCACCAGTCTGACTGCGGTCGAATGCGCGCGCATGATTCCGCAATTGTCTGCCACCAGCATTCGCCAGGCCATGCGCTGGGCGCGGGACGAACGGCGTCTGAGCCAGGCCTGCCAGGCTGTGCTGGAATTCATGCAGCGACACCCGATTGCCGCCACCTGGGGGCGGTCCGATTTGGCATCTTCTGACATGATGACCATGGAGACCACCAAACGGGTGTGGCAAGCCCGGCTTGATCCTCGGCGCAACACACCTTCCATTGGAATCTACTCCCATGTAAAAGACCGGTGGGGCATCTTCCATGCGCAGCCCTTTGTGCTCAATGAGCGCCAGGCGGGCGTGGCCATTGAAGGTGTCATCCGCCAAGAAAAGCTGGAGACCAGCCAGCTTGCTGTGGATACCCATGGCTACACCGACTTTGCCATGTCACATGCCCGTTTGCTTGGTTTTGATCTTTGCCCGCGGTTGAAGGAACTCAAACAGCGCCACCTCTTTGTGCCACGCGGCACCAAAGTGCCCGCAGAAATCGCTGCGGTGTGCGAAGCCAATGTCGACGTCGCTTTGATCGAAAAGCATTGGGATAGTCTGGTGCACCTGGCAGCCTCGGTCATGAGCGGACATGCCAGTGCGGTGGCAGCTCTTGCGCGGTTCGGTTCTGCCGCCCAGGGCGATCCAATCTATGAGGCTGGCGTGCAATTGGGGCGGTTGCTGCGTACGGCGTTTTTGGCTGACTACTTTGTCAAGGACGCTTTCAGGAACGAGTTGCGCCGGGTGCTCAATCGGGGCGAGGCTGTTAACGCCCTCAAGCGCGCCATTTATACCGGCCGGATCAGCCCGGCGCAGGCCAAACGTGTCGATGAAATGCAGGCTGTGGCCGATGCGTTGAGCCTGATGGCCAACATCGTGATGGCGTGGAATACCTCACAGATGCAGGCGGTCCTGGATCGCTGGTCGAACCGCCGCCAGGTCATTCCACCGGAACTGATCGGGAAGATTGCGCCCACCAGGCTGGAGAGCATCAACTTGCGGGGTGTGTTTCGCTTCCCGGTTGACCGCTATGCTGACCAAATCCTGCCTTCGCGGCCAAATGCATCGATAACTGGCACCAATGGATGAAACCGACCACGGTTTGACGCCACGAATCGCAGATTTGAAAGTGAACAGGAAAGTCAATGAAATCAACGATCTACCAACACCACCTCCGCGCCAGTGCTAGCTTTTCGTACCGTCACTTATTGCACTGAAAACGAGGAGACCCCAAAACGCTCCGCCAGCACGCTGACTTCGACGACGCCGCCCCCTTGCAAAAGGGCGACGATTTCTTTCTGGCGAGCTGCTTTGAGCATCTGTTTTCTTGCATTTCAGGACGGTTGACGCGCCACGCGCGCACGGGATCGATGCGGAAACTGTACCGCCCGTATTTGTCATGAGTTTGACTCATCATGTTCGTAGCATTCAGGACATGAACACTAACGATCAAATACGAACAGTCGTCTTTGATGTCGATGGAACCCTTTTCGACACCTTGCCCACCCTCGCAGCCGCGGCCAATGAGGTGCTTGTGCTCGCCGGATTGCAGGCCGTCGAGCCGCAGCATCTTCGTCCTGCCTTGAGCCAGGGCATCACCGCCCTCTTCCAGAGCGCGCTCCGGCTTCAGGCCGCGTCTGTGCCGCTCGCGTTGGGGTCGCGACTCGAAGATGCCTTCGCGCACCGCTACGCATCGCACTGGCTGCACAAAACTGTGGCATACGACGGCGCTCTCGATCTGCTGTCGATGCTTCGTTCGCAGCGCATCGCACTGGGCATTTGCACGAACCGCGATCAAGGCTCCACACGCACGCTTCTGGACAAGGCAGCGCTGACCGGCTTCTTCGACGCGATCGTGGGCCTGGGCGACACCGAGCATCCCAAGCCGGACGCCGCGCCGTTGCACCTCGCACTGACCCAGTTGGGCGGGACGCCGCGGACAGCGCTGTTCGTCGGGGACTCCGGCATTGACGCAGCGTGTGCCCAGGCGGCTGGCGTACGGCTGGCGGCCCATCTCGGCGGCTACGCCGCGGCGCCCGACGACTTGCGCCCGTGCACCGTGGCGTTTTCGGGCTACGCAGAGTTTCACAGCTGGATGGCCGCCCGGACATCGACTCAGTCAACGGCGGAGACGAACGACCATGTCTGACATCCAGATTTCCGGCCTGACCAAACGCTTCGGCAACGCTGCCGTTCTTCAGGAACTCGACCTGACAGTGCGCGACGGCGAATTCCTCACCCTGCTGGGCGCGTCCGGTTGCGGCAAGTCCACCTTGCTGAAGCTGATCGCCGGCCTGGACACGCCCGACACCGGCACGATCCGCATGGGAGACCGCGACCTGCTCGCCCTGTCACCCAGCGCACGGGACTGCGCGATGGTGTTCCAGTCCTATGCGCTGTACCCGCACATGACCGTGCGCGAGAACATCTCGATGCCGCTGGTGATGCGCGGCCTGGGGTTCTGGGGTCGCCTGCCGGGGGCACGCCTGGTATCCCCCGGGGTGCGCCGCCGGCTCGCCGACATCCATGCCAGCGCACATGAAGTGGCCCGGCGACTCGCCATCGACGGGTTACTCGATCGTAAGCCGGCGCACCTGTCGGGCGGCCAGCGCCAACGCGTCGCCCTGGCGCGCGCGATGGTTCGCCACCCCTCCGTGTTCCTGTTCGACGAGCCCCTTTCTAATCTGGACGCCAACCTTCGCCATGCGCTGCGTGCCGAGATCCGGCAGCTTCACGACCAGTTGGGCGTGACGTTCATCTACGTCACGCACGATCAGCACGAAGCCATGTCCATGTCGGACCGTGTGGCGGTCATGCGCGAAGGCCGCATCCTTCAGGTGGCGCCACCCGAAGATCTGTACATGCGGCCACAAAGCCTCGAGGTGGCTCGATTCGTCGGCGCACCGCGGATCAACGTCGTGCCGGGCGACATCCTCGCCAATGGCGAGATCCATTGCCTGGCGCAACGCATCGCAGATACCGCGGGGAACGGCGGGCCCTGCCGTGTCGCCTTCCGGCCGCAGGCTGTCACCTTGGCAAAGGCGCCGGGCCTCACCGTGCGCGGCGTGGTTGGCCATGTGGAATACGCGGGTGCCGAATTGATGGCCACGCTGACCCTGCCGAGCCAGGGGGAAGCCTGCATCGTCTGCCTCCCGGCTGGCACGGCAGCGCACGCAGGGGCCGAGTTCGAGGTCACGGTCCCGTGGGAAGCCCTGCATGTCTTCGACGCCGGCGGCCAGCGCATGTCGATCGGTCGATGCGACACCCTGAAGCGAGTGGCCTGAAAGCCGAGCATGCGCGCCCATCCTCTTTCCACCGTTTCACTTCTCGCGCCCGCGGGCCTTCTTGCGACGCTTCTGCTGTTCATACCCGTCCTTGCCGTATTTCTGATGTCGCTGACCGATTGGCAGTTCGGCGCCACCACCCTGAACTGGGTCGGCCTGCAGAACTACGCCGAACTCTGGTCGGACGCGGTGTTCCGCAAGTCTGTGGCCAACACCCTTGTCTACCTCGTCCTGGTCACCGGGGGATCGATCACGCTGGGCCTGAGCCTCGCCTTGTTGATCGAATCCGATCGATCGGGACGCGGCTTCTACCGCACAGCCTTTTTCATGCCGGCCGCATCGACGCTGATCGCAATGGCGGTCGTGTGGGAGTTCCTGCTGCATCCGAGCGCCGGGCTCGTCAATCACCTGCTCCAGCAGGTCGGCGTCGCACCCCAGAACTGGCTCAACGACCGCCACCTCGCGCTGTACTCGCTCGCCGCGATCGGCATCTGGCAGATGTCGGGGCTTGCCCTGGTGTTCTTCCTGGCCGGGCTGCAAGGAATCCCCCGCGACGTGCGCGATGCGGCGGAACTCGACGGCATCGAGCGCCCCTTCGATCGATTCCGCTTCGTCACCTGGCCGTTGCTGGGCCCTACCACCTTGTTCGTCATCACTGTCTGCGCCATCCGCGCCCTGCAAGTCTTCGACACCGTTCACGTGCTCACCAAGGGCGGGCCGAACAAGGCCACCGAAGTGCTGCTGCACACCATCTATGCGGAGGGGTTCAGCTTCTTCCGCATGGGTTACGCCAGCGCCATGACGGTGGTCTTCATCGCCGGCATCTTCCTCTTGACCCAGATCCAGCACGCCGCGCTGGAGCGCAGGACGCACTACGCATGAAACGTCTTTCCCCTTCCTTTCGGATTCTTCGCCACGTGGTGCTGATGGTCGTGGCCCTGGTCTTCCTGATGCCGTTCATCTGGATGGTGCTGACCTCGCTCAAGCCTGCCGACGAAATCTTCGGCAGCGAGATTCATCTTTTTCCGACGCGCTTCGCTGCAGTGGAGAACTACACCCTCGCGCTAACCAAGGTCCCCTTGCTGCGCTACCTGTGGAATGGCGTGCTCGTCTGCGCGGGCATCCTGGTGCTGCAGATCCTGGTGGCACTGCCTGCCGCCTACGCCTTTGCCAAGCTGTCGTTCCGTGGCAAGCCGTGGGCTTGGCGCTTGGTGATGCTGGCGCTCATGGTGCCATACCAAGCCACGGCCATCCCCCTCTACGTAATGCTGTATCACGCCGGTCTGCTCGACTCGATGGCCGCGCTCATCCTGCCTTTCAGCGTGTCCGCGTTCGGCATCTTCCTGATGCGGCAGTTCTTTCGCACCGTGCCCGACGACCTGATCCACGCCGCGCGGCTCGACGGCATGGGTGAGTTGGAGATCGTCTGGCGCGTGATGCTGCCCACGGCCATGCCTGCCTTGCTGGCGTTCTCGATCTTCTCGGTGGTCTGGCATTGGAACGACTACTTCTGGCCACTGCTGGTCATCAATTCACCCCATCTGGCGACGCCGCCGTTGGGAACCATGTTCTTCCGCAATGAGGAAGCAGGCAGCGCGTTCGGTCCGCTGATGGCCGGCACGGTGCTGATCACGGCGCCGCTGGTGCTGTTGTTCGTCGTCGCGCAAAAGCGCTTCATCGAAGGTGTGACGCTCACCGGCGTCAAAGGTTAAACCGCAAGGAATCAAGCAATGAAACAACTGTTTAAGAAAACCGCCGCACTGGCCGTGTTAATGACCACCGGCCTGGCACAGGCTCAGCAACCGACTGAGATCGTGATCGACTACGTGTACGCTGATCTCTTCAAAGAGGTCCATGAATCAATCGCAAAAGACTTCATGGCGAAGTTCCCCCAGTACAAGGTCACGTTCCGTGCGCCCACGTCTGACTACGAGGTCGCGGCACAACAGGTTCTGCGCCAGGCCGTCACGGGCCAGCTCCCCGATGTGTCTTATCAGGCCCTCAATCGTCAGCGCGTGTTTGCCGACCGTGGGCTCGCTGTCGACCTGACGCCCTTCATCAAGGCGGAGAAGGGCTGGGCGGGGATGGGTTACGACCAAGCGTTGCTTTCACTGGGGCAAGTCAAGGGTCAGCAGGTCGGCATCGGCTTCGCGCTGAGTCTCCCCGTCATCTACTACAACGCCGACCTGATGCGCAAGGCGGGCGTGGAGCCCGATCGCTTTCCCATGAACTGGGATGCCATCATGAACGCGGCCAAAAAGTCGAAGGCGGCAACGCCCGGCACCGAGAGCCTTCACGTCGAGTGGGACATCACGGGCAACTGGATGTGGCAGGCGCTGGTCTTCAGCAACGGCGGCACCATGTTGACCGCCGACGAGAAGAAGGTGGCCTTCGACGGCCCCGCAGGCAAGGCCGCCATGCTGACCCTCGAGCAGCTCGTCAAGCAGGGTGAGATGCGCAACATCTCCTCTTCGGCCGCCTTGCAGGACTTCGTGAGCGGCAAGCTCGCGGTACTGGCGACATCCACTGCGCGCCTGGGCAGCATCACGAAGCAGGTGGGAGGCAAGTTCGAGATTCGTACCGCCCGCATGCCCGTTGCCAAGGACGGCCGACTGCCGGCCGGCGGCAATGCAGCGATGATGTTTTCCAAGGATCCTGCCAAGCAGGCCGCTGCTTGGGAATACATCAAGTTCGCCACCGGCCCGCTGGGCGCGACGACCATGGTCAAGGCAACCGGCTACTTCCCGGCCAACACGTTGCCAGCGACCGACCCGAACCTGCTTGCGCCCTTCTACAAGGCAAACCCCAATCATCTGACCGCCATCGCGCAGATGCCGGTACTCACCGGCATGTACGCGTTTCCGAGTGACAACGGCTTCAAGATTACCGACGTAATCAAGGATCACCTCCAGACCGTGCTTTCGCAAGAGGTGCAACCCGCCGTTGCCCTTAGCGAGATGAGCAAGGCCGTCCAGGCATTGCTGCCGCGCTGAGTGCAAGGCACGACCATGCACAAGTTCATCCACATCACGGACATTCATCTTGTCGAGCAGGGTCGTGCCCTTTACGGGCATGACCCCGGCAAACGGTTCGAGCGCTGCATCGACAGCGTGATCGCCGAACACGCGGACGCGGCGTTCTGCGTGATCACGGGCGACCTCGCACATGTCGGCCACCCTGACGCCTACCGCCAGCTGTCGGAGCAATGCGCGCGGTTGCCAATGCCGGTTCATCTGATTCTCGGCAACCACGACAGCCGGACCAACTTCCGCGAGCGCTTCCCACAGGTGCCGGTGGACAGCAATGGGTTCGTCCAGTACGAGCAGGCCATCGGGAGGTTCAGGGGTCTGTTTCTGGATACCAACGAACCGGGAACGCATTGCGGCGTCTTCTGCGAGCAACGGGCAAACTGGCTTTCCCAGCGCTTGGCGGAGGATGATTCACCGGTGCTCCTGTTCATGCATCATCCGGCATTCCACCTTGGCATCCCGGTCGTGGATCGAATCGGATTGGTCGACAACGAATGGTTGCTGACAGCACTGAAGGGCCACGCGCATCGCGTCAAGCACCTGTTTTTCGGCCACATCCACCGGCCCATCTCGGGCACCTGGCGCGGCATCCCGTTCTCGACATTACGCGGCACTAACCATCAAGTGGCGCTGCATCTCCGGGAATCCGAAGACATCCCGGGAAGCTTCGAGCCACCACAGTACGCCGTCGTCCTGCTCGACGACGATTCGGTGATCGTGCACCTGCATGACTTTCTCGATCGCAGCGAGAGATTCTGGCTAGGCGCGTAGGCGCGGATGCAGAGGCGGCCCTTGGTCCAGTGCCGTGAAGTCGATCCTGCCGACTCTGCAGGCGATTCAAGCCTCAATCAAGGGCCGAAGCGGGCCCTAAGAAATCGTAGTGCACCTGCCGGACGGGCACGCCCAGCGTGCGCCGCGAGCGCTGCGCACGCTGCACGAAAGGCTTCGACCCGAGGAAATAGCTGTCGGTGCCGCACCCCCGTTGGCTCACTCTCCAGTCGGCGCCAACAACTCGACCTACGAATTAAGAGTCTTCGCTACCTCGATTTCTAAAGAATCTCAAAAAGTTGGAAAAATCCAGCATCCATGCGAGTTTGCGGTTGATTGAGGCTACTGAACTGTTCTCGCAGGTTCCCCTTTTATGTGAAGTATTCGCGGCATGATTACACGGGCTTTACACGTGAGCCGCGGGCGAAACCTGCTGCTGGCCTAATGGCACTCTCCGAGCAGAATCGAAGCGCTTTACCTTGCGAAAGCGGTGCTAACGTGCTTTTGTGTTCCAGATCTGTGAGGGCCATGACTCCAAACGGCCAACTGCGGGTCTTCGAAATTTGAAACTGGTTGATTGCTACCTGGGTCAAATAAGTCTCCCTGTTGTTCCCATTTCATTGCAGCGACAAATGCGACGGCAGGGCTTGACCTGCAGATTCAGGCCACTTCGAAATGCCTGTCTGAGATTGACTGGATTGACATGACACTCTTTCGGAACGTTGCAGTTTTAGCTGGGGTTTTGGGATCGCTGCTTGGTGCCGGCAGCTTTCCGGCGCAAGCGCAAGAGCTAGCGTACGTCGCTGGAGTGCCCAGCGCCGACGGCATCGGCAAACGCTACCTGGGTCGCGAGATCGCACAGGTCATGGGGTGGCAAGGAGCGCCATGGCTCGAACGCCAGGAACGGGAGAAGGAAGAACGTACCGACCTTCTCCTGGATGCGCTGGAGTTGAAGCCAGGCATGGTGGTTGCCGACATCGGCGCTGGTACCGGCTACCTGTCCCGTCGCATGGCGCGCCTGGTCGCCCCTTCCGGCAGAGTCCTGGCGGTCGATGTGCAACCCGAGATGGTCGCGCTTTTGCGCCAGGCTGCGGAAGCCGAAGGCATGCGCAATATCACGCCTTCATTGGGTACTGAAAACGATGCCCGTCTGGCGCCGGGGTCCGTCGACCTGGCGATCATGGTCGACGTGTATCACGAGCTGTCTGCTCCGTATGAGATGCTCAGGAGTGTGGTGCAGTCGCTCGCGCCCGGCGGGCGGGTCGTTTTCGTGGAGTACAAGGCGGAAGATCCCGCAGTACAGATCAAGCAGCTGCACAAGATGACGGAAAGGCAGATCCGCCGGGAAGCGGAAATCCTGCCGTTGCAGTGGGTGCGTACAGACGCGAGGCTGCCGTGGCAGCACGTCGTCATTTTCCGAAAGAAATCCTGAACTGCAGAGCTTTGGCGAGTGCAAGCTTCTTGGCCTTGGCGGGTAATCTTCAGTTCGTCGGATCGAGCACCAAACGCGCATTTAGGTCGTCGACGAGCCAAATGACGGCGGATCCAGGCGGATCCAATGCTTGATTAAACGCCGCCATCGTCAAGACGAAACCTGCCGGCTTGATGTCATCGACGTTCAGAGAAACCTAGATGCTGCGCACAAAGGCGCTTTGCGCCATGTGCGTACGGCAGCCGCCGCTCGCCACTTGAGGATCTATGCGGTACCCCTGTCGTCATCCTGATTGCCGACTTTCAGCAGTCAGTTTATGGGGCCAAATACATCGCCGCCGTCGAGGTTTGCAAGTGCCGGCACGGTCGCCTGACCTATCAATGTCGCGGATGCATGCTTTCAGCTTTGGTACAAACGAGTAGCGCGGCGGCCTAAAACTTCTGCCATCAGTCTGAAGCTGCCTTTAAGTCGACTTGTCTGCGTCTTCGTGGGGCGGCCTGAAGCAGCGGGGCTTACCGCCGTCGACAAGGTCCACAAGGGCAAGGGCCGCACTGTCAACGCGCGCTTCTCGGTGATGTGCGCGCACTACCTGTACGACCCTGACTTCTGCAACGTCGCGGCGGGCTGGGAGAAGGGGCGCGTGGAGAAGAACGTGCAGTACAGCCGTCGGCGCATCTGGATCGAGGCGGCCCGACATCGCTTCAGTTCCTTTGTCGAACTCAATGCCTGGCTGAGTGAGCGCTGCCGCGCCCTGTGGAACGAGATCCGCCATCCCGAACACAGCCAATTCAACGTGGGCACGCGCTGGTTGGGGTCTCCTCGTTTTCAGTGCAATAAGTGACGGTACGCAAAGCTAGCACTGGCGCGGGGGTGGTCTGGGTAGACCGTTGATTTCATTGACTTTCCTGTTCGCTTTGTAAACGGGTATGGTGGCCTCCCACTTTTGAGGTTCACGATGCAGGGTTGGCACACAACGTTTTTGGGGATGCGTGGGCTCCCCCGCGATATCAGCGACTTCGAGATGAAGGCATTTTTCACCTTCGATGGTGCCGAGCGCGACGCAATCAATGCACGCCGAGGTGATTCCCACAAGCTTGGTCTGGCGCTCCATATTGGTTTCCTGCGCATGAGTGGGCGTTTGCTCGGTGCCTTTCGGGTAATTCCAGTACTCGTGCGGGCGCGTCAATGGCTGTACAAGAACAAGCTGGTGATCGTGCACGAGCGGGCAATTCGGACACTGATTGCGGCGGCACTTGCCCAGCTTGAAGTTGAAACAGGCACCGCCATCGCCGCCAGCGTTGATCCAGCAACACTTGATCGCTGGCGAGCCTCAGTTTCAGAGCTGCGCCCAGATGGACAAACCCAGCAGAGTTGGCTATGGGCTGCACCGGCGAAACACTCAACCCGCCAAATCAGCGAGGTACTGGAGCGCATCGACCTGCTTTACACGCTGGACGTTCATAAGCACCTGGCAGACATCCCCGATCTCATCTTGCGCCGCTACGCGCGCCGACTTGTCTCCAGGCCGCCCTCAGCCGGAGCCAAGATCAAAGAGCCAGCGCGCACCGTGGAGGTCGCATGCTTTCTTCGGTATTGCCTGTTCACCACCACAGACCAGTTGATCCTTATGGTGCAGCGCCGGATCGCCGATCTGTGGCGTCAGGCTGCCGCCGATGTCCCCGCTACCGTCAATTGGGCCGCAATGTACAAAACGCTGCTCGGCGAACTTGTTGCCTTGAGCGCGCAAGGTGCGGTGCCAGATGCTGAGTTGCGTGCCCGTCTTGAAGCCTTGATCACCGAAACCCAGAAACGCAAACCACCGAGCAGGGCCTCCCTGGTCCGCGAGGGATTGATTGATGGAATTCGCCCCGTGCGGTCGTTGCTCGTCGCCATTGCAAAGCTGCCCTGGCAGGCCACCGGCGAGCATCCTGCCATCGAGTACCTTGCCAAGCTGCAAGCTTTATATCTCAAAGGATCCAGAAAGCTGCCAGTTGAAGTGGTGGCACCAAGTCTGGGAATGATCTGGCAGGTTTCGATCTCCAGCCCAGACCGGGAACGGGCGTTTCAGGCGTTGGAGGTGGCCACCCTGTTTGCCCTGCGCCGCGCGGTGCGCAATGGCTCGGTCTGGATTGAGCACAGCCTGAGCTTTCGGGGTCGTGCGCGCTTGTTCTTCACGGACGAGCGTTGGCAGGCAGAGTCCAAGAAACACTATGCCCGTCTATCGTTACCCAGCAAGGCTGCCACTTTCTTGAAGCCTTTGCTGGCCAGAGTAACTGCCGGTGTCGATGCGGTGGCCGCTGCAGCCCGCAGTGGCGTACTGCGCGTGGATGATGAACTCCATTTGTCGCCATTGCCCGCAGAGGACGAAGACCCAGAAGTGACCAAGCTGCGCGCGGCTTTGGATCACCGCATCGGTGAGGTTCAATTGCCGGAAGTGATTCTGGCCGTTGACGCCCAGGTGCGCTTTAGCTGGATCATGCTCGGACGTGAGCCGCGCTCTACCGACGAGCTGCTGATGGTCTATGCCGGCATCATGGCCCACGGCACCAGTCTGACTGCGGTCGAATGCGCGCGCATGATTCCGCAATTGTCTGCCACCAGCATTCGCCAGGCCATGCGCTGGGCGCGGGACGAACGGCGTCTGAGCCAGGCCTGCCAGGCTGTGCTGGAATTCATGCAGCGACACCCGATTGCCGCCACCTGGGGGCGGTCCGATTTGGCATCTTCTGACATGATGACCATGGAGACCACCAAACGGGTGTGGCAAGCCCGGCTTGATCCTCGGCGCAACACACCTTCCATTGGAATCTACTCCCATGTAAAAGACCGGTGGGGCATCTTCCATGCGCAGCCCTTTGTGCTCAATGAGCGCCAGGCGGGCGTGGCCATTGAAGGTGTCATCCGCCAAGAAAAGCTGGAGACCAGCCAGCTTGCTGTGGATACCCATGGCTACACCGACTTTGCCATGTCACATGCCCGTTTGCTTGGTTTTGATCTTTGCCCGCGGTTGAAGGAACTCAAACAGCGCCACCTCTTTGTGCCACGCGGCACCAAAGTGCCCGCAGAAATCGCTGCGGTGTGCGAAGCCAATGTCGACGTCGCTTTGATCGAAAAGCATTGGGATAGTCTGGTGCACCTGGCAGCCTCGGTCATGAGCGGACATGCCAGTGCGGTGGCAGCTCTTGCGCGGTTCGGTTCTGCCGCCCAGGGCGATCCAATCTATGAGGCTGGCGTGCAATTGGGGCGGTTGCTGCGTACGGCGTTTTTGGCTGACTACTTTGTCAAGGACGCTTTCAGGAACGAGTTGCGCCGGGTGCTCAATCGGGGCGAGGCTGTTAACGCCCTCAAGCGCGCCATTTATACCGGCCGGATCAGCCCGGCGCAGGCCAAACGTGTCGATGAAATGCAGGCTGTGGCCGATGCGTTGAGCCTGATGGCCAACATCGTGATGGCGTGGAATACCTCACAGATGCAGGCGGTCCTGGATCGCTGGTCGAACCGCCGCCAGGTCATTCCACCGGAACTGATCGGGAAGATTGCGCCCACCAGGCTGGAGAGCATCAACTTGCGGGGTGTGTTTCGCTTCCCGGTTGACCGCTATGCTGACCAAATCCTGCCTTCGCGGCCAAATGCATCGATAACTGGCACCAATGGATGAAACCGACCACGGTTTGACGCCACGAATCGCAGATTTGAAAGTGAACAGGAAAGTCAATGAAATCAACGATCTACCAACACCACCTCCGCGCCAGTGCTAGCTTTTCGTACCGTCACTTATTGCACTGAAAACGAGGAGACCCCGATAGCGCTGGATCAGGTCGGCCACCGGCGAGTCGGAGGCGGGCAGATGGTCCACGAAGTGGCGCAGCCCCAAGCCCTCGAAGAAGGCAATGCCCCAGCCATCCTTGTGGTGGTCGGTGCGTCCGCCGCGCTGGGCGAAACCCGTGAAGCTGAAGGTCACGTCCGTGGGCGTGTTGCAGTTCATCCCGAGGAGTTGGCACATGGGGCCATTGTGGCCTCTCGCGCCTACCCGATGGCTGCTGCAAAGCAGCATTGTTTCGGTGCCGCCTATCAGCGCGGCGACAGCAACGTTTTCTGCTCAGTTGCCACTCATCGCTCATCCGGACCACCTCTTGGCCTGGCACGGAGTAGCTCATGGCCCCTCGCCCAGTTGCAAAGCAGCCCATTGCAAGCGTCGACGCGAACACCACGCGCCCCCAGCCCGTGGCCAAGGACCGGGCGGGCAGGCCTCGTCCGGAAACCCAGCGGCCACCCCTGTACTCGCACGAGCCCCTGGATACCGGGTGGTTCTACCGGAACCTGCGCAAGTACCCGGTCAAGGAGCTGGGGCGGCAGGAGGTGCGGATCACGAACCGGTCGGTGAAGGGCAAGGACACCCGCGTGACCGAGGACGCGGCGCCTCCTGTCAGCAACCCGGTTGAAAAGGTCGCCTTCACGCAGCCCCTGCATGCGCATGAATCCGTGGAGACGCCGACCGTACAGCGCCCTGCGAAGGACGGCAAACCCAAGACGATCAAAGTGCCGTCCAGAAACGCTGGCCCGAACAAGGAAGCCGACCCGCAAAAGGCCGCGCCTGTACGCCGGCATGCTGAGCCGCCTCGTGCCAAGGACCTGCCGCTCACAGCTCCGGCGGTGAAAAGCGCCGCACAGCCGCTGCCGCCGTCGCCCGCACCGGTCCCCCAGCCCCGGCGCAGCAAGGGCGTACAGGCGCTGAAGGACACGATCTACCTGCCTTTTCGCATCGTCAACTTCGCGCTGGCGAGCTTGGCGACTGTCGTGACCCTGGGCGAGGCCAAGCCCGTGCTGGACTATTCCGTGGAGCGCCTGGGTGAATCCATGTTGGGCTTCGGCCGCGTGCTTTTCAATGTGCTGCGCCTGGTGCAGCTGCCGGAGGCTCTGGGACTGGAGTCGCCCCGCCCGCGCTCCGCGTCCCCGGTGACGGCTCCTGTCCCCGTTGCACCGGCGACCATGCGCCGGCTGGCCCAGGTCCAGGACCACCCGAAGCTCCCGCCGCAGGAGCGCCTCAAGCGGCACCGCGAGGCCACGGACGTGCCCAAGCGCACCGCCCGCATGACCGCCCTGGTGATCAACCAGATGGGCCGGTTCATCACCACCAGTGTCGGCCTGTCGAGCATGGTGATCGCCTCCATGGCCGTCACGGCGGTGATGCCGCCCCTGGGCTTCGTGATGCTTGGGCTGACGGCCCTGGGCGCCTGGACGGCCGCGGCCAACCTCAAGTGCGCCGCCAAGAATTACCGCAGCCTCAAGCGTGGTGACGCGGCCTTGCCGGTCGGGTCGAGCGCGGCCGCCAACGCCTGGTTCCGGGGCATCGAACACAAGCGCCAATTCCGTGGCCCGGACGATCGCGAGGCCGCGCGCACGCAAGCCGCCAAGGGCGCGAAGATGCTGACTCTGCTGAACGCCGGCGTCCAGATGGGCGCCAGCCTGGCCAGCGGTGCCGCCGCGGCGCCGGTGGTTCTCGGTCTATTCGTCAAGAAGGTCGCCCCGGGCCTGAGCTCGGCGGTGATGGGCTGGGTGGCGGAAACCGTGGCCAGCCGCGTCGGCGCCCGCCTGCGGGCCGAGGCAGAACATCGAGCCTGGGAGGTTTTCGACGCGGAGATGCACAAGGTCCGCAGCCAGCATTCCGAGACGACATCCCTGAACCCCGAGCTCCTGGCGGAACTGCATGCCTGGGGCATTCAGGACGACGACCTGAACGCCTACCTCAGGCCCACCACCGACGGCAAGCCGATGCGCCCGTTGCGGCCTCGCGACGACGCGGCGGGCAAGTACCTGACGCAGATGACCGACCAGAATTTCGCGGCCACGCTGCTGCGCAACGCCGCCGTCACGATGATTAACTTCCGCTAAGGAACAAGTGGGACTTGGTGGCTTAGAGCGGCTAGGGCCTGTTCACACTATTTTCACCTCGTTCGCACTTGTAAAAATAGTGTGAACAGGCCCTAATGAAACTAGGCCAGAGCGAGCGCGTCCGGCGCGTGCTCCGGCCGGCGCAAGAACTCGATGCGCCGCCCGTGCTGCGCATCAAAGGCATGCAGGGCCTGGGCCGGCAGGCTGAGGGGTAGCCGCATGCCTTCGCTGACCTTCTGCTCGCGCGGCAGAACCAAGGCGAGCTGGACATCGCCTATCCAGCAATAGGCTACATGGCTGCCACCCAACTCCTCGACGAACTCCACGCTGGCGGCCAGTGCCGGGACGCCAGCGCCAGCCAGTTGAACGCTCTCCGGGCGAATGCCCAGGGTCAAGCGTGCGCCGACCGGCAGGGCAATTGGCGGACAGGCGATGGGGTGCTGCGGCGCGGCATCGAGCCGGACCTGGGTGGCCGAGATCACGCTGGCCGGCAGCAGGTTCATGGGCGGCGCGCCCAGGAAAGTAGCCACGAAGGTCGAGGCGGGCCGGCCATAGACTTCAGCGGGCGTGCCCACCTGCTCGAGCTGGCCGGCTTGCATCACGACCAGCTTGTCCGCCAGCGTCATGGCTTCGACTTGGTCGTGGGTCACGAACAGACTGGTGGCCTTCAGGCGCTTGTGCAGGCGCCGGATCTCGATACGCATCTGGACCCGCAGCTTCGCATCCAGGTTGGACAGCGGCTCGTCGAAGAGAAACACGGCCGGCTCGCGCACGATGGCGCGGCCCATGGCGACGCGCTGGCGCTGTCCGCCCGACAGCTGGGCGGGCCGGCGGTCGAGGTAGGCCTCGAGGTCGAGCACGCGCGCGGCCTCGGCCACCCGCCGGGCGACCTCCGCCCTGGACAGTCCCGCGATCTTCAACGGATAGGCGATGTTCTCGCGCACGGTCATGTGCGGATAGAGCGCATAGTTCTGGAACACCATGGCGCAGCCGCGCTCGCTGGGGTCCACATCGTTCATCGACTGGCCGTCGATGCTGAGCTGGCCCTCGCTGATGTCCTCCAGGCCCGCGACCATGCGGATCAGGGTGGACTTGCCGCAGCCGGACGGGCCGACCAGCACGACGAACTCGCCGTCGTGAATATCCAGGTTGATGCCGTGCAGCACCTGTTTGCCGTCGTAGGCCTTCTTGAGGCCGCGCAGGGCGAGTGTCGTCATGTGGACTCCGGAAGAGGCTGAGAGAAATCGGCCCGGCGTCAACGGATGCCGGACTTCATGAAGGATTGGACGACCTGGCGCTGCAGCACCAGGTAGATCAGCAGCACCGGCAGGCTGGCCATGGTCGATGCCGCCATCAACGGCCCCCACAGCGTGCCCTCGGTGGTCATGAACATCTGGATGCCGATCTGGATGACGCTGTTCTCCGGCGTGCGCGAGAGCAGCAGCGGCCAGAAGTACTCGTTCCAGGTGGAGATGAAGACCAGGATGCTCAACGAGGCCAGCGTGCCGCGCAGGTTGGGCGCGATGACCTGCCACAGGATGCGCCAGTGGCCCGCGCCATCCATGCGTGCGGCCTCAATGACCTCGCGCGGGAAGGCCCGCATCGTCTGAGTGAGCAGCATGATGGCGAAGGCCGACGCCAGGTGTGACAGGATCAGCGCCGCCAGGCTGTCGAGCAGGCCCAGCCGCGCCACCAGCAGGTAGTTGGGGATCATCACCACCTGGAAGGGCACCAGCCAGGTCAGCGCGATCAGGCTGTAGATCAGCTTGTCGAACCGGAAGCGCCAGCGCACGAAGCCGTAGGCGGCCAGCAGGCCGGTCAGCAGCTGGATCAGCGTCACTGCGACCGACACCACCAGGGTGTTCGCCAGCATCTGCAGCACCGGGATCGTGTCGAGCGCGCGGACGTAGTTGCCCAGGGACAGGCTGGAGGGCCACAGCGACATCTCGAAGATCTCGTTGGCCGGCCGCAGCGAACTCACCAGCATCCAGTAGATCGGGAACACGCACACCAGGGACAGCACGACCATTACCCCATGGCCGACCGGGCCGGAGAAGTGATCGGCCCGCGCCACGCGCCGGGTACCGCGCGCAGGGCGGCGCGCCAACGCGGCCCCGGGGAGGGTGGACATCTCAGTTGTCATGGAAGGAAAACCTGTCGATCAGGCGCAGCAGCAGGAAGGCGATCGCGCCGAAGGCCGCGAACAGCACAACCGCAGACGCCGAGGACCAGCCCACGGACAGGCTGGAAAAACCGAAGTCCCACAACAGGTAGTAGATGTTGGTGGTGGACCCCAGCGGGCCGCCCTGGGTCAGCACGTTGATGTAGGCGAAGCTCCATTGCGCCCCCAGCAGGATGGTCATCATCGTCAGGAACAGCACGCTGGAGGACAGCAGCGGCAGGCGGATGTCGCGCACGATCGCCCAGCGGCTCGCGCCGTCCATGCGCGCGGCCTCGATCAGCGAGGGATTGATGTTGGCGTTGGCCGCGGCGAGGATCAGCGTCGAGAAGCCGGTCAGCTTCCACCCGGTGATGACGACGATGGTCCAGAGGGCGAAGCGCGGATCGGCGAGGAAATCGATCGGCGCGAAGCCCACGCGCTGCAGCAGCAGGTTGAGCACGCCGTGCCCCGGGTCCAGCAGCCAGCGCCAGACGGTGGCCGCCACCACCGGCGCGATGATCATCGGCACGAAGATCAGCGCGCGGTAGACATTGCGCGAGCGGGCCGGCAGGTCCTCGGTGTAGATGGCCACCGCCAGCGGCAGCAGCACCGAGATCGGCCACAGCCCCAGGGTGGAGATGCCGGTGTTGCCGACGGCCTGCCAGAGCTTGTCGAGGCTCAGGATATGGACGTAGTTGTCCCAGCCCACGAAGGTCCGCGGGGAGGTGGGCAGCATGTTCCAGCTGTAGAAGCTGAGTTCGAACGCGCGCAGCAGCGGTTCGTAGACCCAGACCACGAAGGCGGCCGTCGCCGGCAGGATGTAGAGCCAGGGCGCGATACGGTGCGCGCGCTGGACTCGGACGCGGGGCCTGCTCATCGGCGAGGCCAGGGTCAGCTCACTCATGGATCGCGAGTCCTTTGCGGGAGGTCACAGGGCGCGGCGCGCGCTTACCTTGGCATCAGAGCCTGGGCCGTATCCTGCGCCGCCTTCAGCGTCTGGCGTACGTCACCCTGGCCGCGCACGGCCTGCTCGACGGCGTCCATCATCATCTTGCCGATCTGCCGGTAGTTGGCGCCGGGCATCGGATCCCAGGGCTCGAGCACCGCGAGTTGCTTCAGGTTGGGACGCACCATCGGGTGCTCCTTGGCCCAGGCGGCGAGGTACTGGGGATCGTCGACGATCTCGGGGCGCAGCGGCAGGTAGCCGATCTCCGAGGTGATCACCGTGTAGCCTCGCTTGGAGGTGAGGAACTTCGTCAGCTCCCAGGCCGCCCGCTGCTTGAGCGGATCGCGCGTCAGGATCACCAGCGCACTGCCCGAATTGTTCGGCCGCGGGGGCTTGGCACCGAAGGCCGGCATGGTGGTGGCGCGCAGATCGAACTTGTCCTTGGCGCCCGCGAGCAGGTAGCCCTGCACGGCGCTCGACTCCAGGTACATGCCCAGGGTCCCTGCCGTCATCGCTTCCATCGCCGCGGAGGAGTTGATCTTCTCCATCGCGCCGCTGTCGTTCAGGTCCCGCAGCATCGAAATGGCGGCCACCGACTCCGGTTCGGCGAAGCGCAGGGTCTTGCGGTCGCGCGAGATCACCTCGCCGCCGTTCGAGCGGACCACACCCTGCAGGATCCAGTCGTAGGCGCTCGGGCCGAACAGGCTGGCCACGAAACCGGCCTTGCCTGTGTTCTTGCGGATCGCCAGCGCCGCGGCCTTGACCTCGGACCAGGTCTGCGGCGGGCGCTGGGGATCGAGCCCCGCCGCCTTGAACAGGTCGGCGTTGTAGAAAAGAATCGGCGTCGAAATGGTGTACGGGAGCGCGTAGGTCTTGCCGTCGAGTACGCCCAGCTTCAACGCCTTCGGCGCCATGCCCACGTTGTTGGCGGCCAGCTCGCTGACGGGGACGATGCTCTCGATCGGCTGGGCGCCGAGGTTGTGCGCCACGAAGTCGAGGTCACCGAATGCGACCTGCGCCACGTCGAGCGGGCGCTGCGCAGCCACGTCGGCCTGCAAGCGGGGCATCAGCTGCGCGACGTTCACGCCGACCGCGTTCACCTTGACGTTGGGGTTGGCCGCCATGAACTCCTGCAGCAGCTTGCGGGTGCCATCGGCGCCCAGGCCCGCGGTGGCCAGGTTGTAGTTGTAGAAGGTGATGGTCACCGGCTTGTCCACGGTCGCCGGGACGGGGCCTGCGCGGCCGGGCAGCGACACGGTGGCGGCCAGGGCGGCCGCGCCAAGAAGGAAAGTCTTTCTGATCATGATGATGCCTTTGGAAAGAAGGGGAGCAGGGAAACGCTCAAGCGCGTTGGGCCATCTGCGTCTCGTTGGCGGTTTCGCCGTCGACGCGGGCGCGTTCGAAGCGGGTGTGGAAGTCGACCAGGTCGAACTCGACGTCGTCGAGTGCCCGGAACTCGGCCTCCGACATTTCGGGATGCTCGTGGCCGTACCAAGCGGCGTACTGGGGCAGATCGGACGCGTAGGCCTTGAAGTAGGTCGAGTAGGCCCGCAGGCGCAGGCGCGGCCGTTGCGCGTCGAGATCGAACTCCATCAGGCGCAGCCAGCCGTCGCCGATGCCGTCGATCACTGTGGCGTCGGGGAAAGTGCCGCGAAGCGACTGCTTGCGGCCCTGGTAGTCGCTGAGGAACTGGAACACCTGGTTGCCGTGCTGGTTCGGGTCGACGCGGTGGCGCACGCCATGGAAATGGCCGTTCAGCACCGCCAGGATCTGGTCATGGCGGGAAATCAGGCTGTCCCAGAGCCGGTCGGGGGTGTGGCGCTCGGGGTCCAGGCGGGACAGGTCCAGGCATTCCGCGGCTTGGCGCTCACCCCGGGGATTGAGGAACTCGTGGATGGACACGATGGTCGGCACCCCGGGAAAGGCCTGCAGAACCGACTCGGCCCAGTCGACCACCTCGCCGTCGGGCGACATCTCCAGGCCCAGGTGCAGGAAGCGGTGGGTGCCGCCGGTGAAGATCTGGGCGCTGTTGGCGCCCTGCCGGAACGAGGAAACATACCAGGGCTGGTTCTTGAAGAAAGGCGTCTGGGCGCCGAAGTTGCGCGTCCAGTTCTCCAGCGAGCCGCAATGGATGCTGCCCACGCTGGCCAGGTCCAGGCGGTGCAAGTCGATCGCGCCGGGCTGCGGGGGGTAGTCGGCGTCGGCCCACATGTGATCGTGGTCATGGTTGCCCGGGACCACGGAGAAGGGCAACTGGCCGGCGAGGATCTCGTAGGCCGTCCTGACGGCGGGGATCTCGATGTTCAGCACCTGCTCCGGCGCAGGCGCCACGTGGTCTGCGAGCAAGGGGCTGACGATGGACCGGTGGCCGCGCCGCGCATGAGCTGCGTCCACGTCCGCGCTCATCTGGTGCTGCCACATGTCGCCCAGCGCGGTGGCGAAAGCGATCTCACCGCCATTGCCCACCGCGTTGCGGGCGATGAAGTGCATCATGTCCCAGAGCAGCTCGCGCGCGTTGAACGGGAAGCCCGCCGCGCGCTGGTTGCGGTAGCTCACATAGTTCTGCGTGTCGGGCACGACGGCGACGGTGAAGCGGGAATGGGAACGGGCGGACTCTTGCATGGCGGCACCTTTGACAGAAAGGGCGAAACCGACCCCACGCCGGCACTTCGCACTGTGTTTAGAACGTATGTACAGTAAGGTCACCCCATGACGGATTGATGACTTGTAATGGTTTTATGGGCCAATTCATGGCAAGTTGAATGGGTACTTTGGATAGAATTGGAACGGATGTACTGTCCAAGGGGCAGCGAACAAACGAAAATAGGAGACGTCAGGTGTTCACGGAGATGCCGACCGCGGCCCATGCCGACCGGCTGACGGAAGCCGCCTTCGAACTGGCCTGCGAGCAGGGATTCGCCGAGCTGAGCGCGCGGTCCCTGGCCGCCCGGACCGGGGGCAGCCCGTCCGCGATCAACTACCATTTCGGCGGCCGCGAGCAGCTGCTGCTCGCCGTCCACGCGGAGCTGGGCCGCAGGATGGAGGCCGCACGCGCCGACGCGCTGGCGCGCTGCCTCGAGCAGATGCCCGCCTGGGTGGAGCTGCCCGATATGGTCGCCGCCCTGCTGCAGATGCGGCTGGGCGAGCAGCGCAAGATCCTGGCCCTGCGGGACGAACTGGAGCTCGAGGTGAGCACGGGGCGCGAACCGCAGCTGCGGCCAGCGGCCGAGCAGGAGGTCGCGCAGGAGCGGCAGTTCTGGTGCGGGCTCGCGCGCCAGTTCGACGCCGGCCCCGTGGCGGCAGAAGCCTGGGCCGATCTTGCCCTGGGGCTGACGGGCCTGCTGCTGTGCGAGACCGATCCGGCGGCCCGCTCCGCCTGGATCACGACGCCAACCGCGCGGCTGCATGCCCGCCTGGGCCGGCAGCCCATCGTGCCGTCGGTCACGCGCAAGGCGGATGCCCGGGCCAGCATCGACGCCTTCGCTCGCGAGCGGGCGCAGACCAATGAGACTGCGCTGCGCATCCTTGACGCCACGCTCTCGACCATTGCCCGCAAGGGCGCGGACCGCGTGGTGCAGCGGGAGATCGCGGCGCGTGCCGAGGTGTCACTGGCGGCGGTCACCTACTTCTTCCGGACCAAGCACGACCTGATCACAGCGGCATTCGCCGAGCACTGCCGCCGCCTGCGCAGCCAGAGACGGGGTCTCCTCGTTTTCAGTGCAATAAGTGACGGTACGCAAAGCTAGCACTGGCGCGGGGGTGGTCTGGGTAGACCGTTGATTTCATTGACTTTCCTGTTCGCTTTGTAAACGGGTATGGTGGCCTCCCACTTTTGAGGTTCACGATGCAGGGTTGGCACACAACGTTTTTGGGGATGCGTGGGCTCCCCCGCGATATCAGCGACTTCGAGATGAAGGCATTTTTCACCTTCGATGGTGCCGAGCGCGACGCAATCAATGCACGCCGAGGTGATTCCCACAAGCTTGGTCTGGCGCTCCATATTGGTTTCCTGCGCATGAGTGGGCGTTTGCTCGGTGCCTTTCGGGTAATTCCAGTAGCCTTGTGGCGCCACCTTGGCAACGAGCTTGGCATTGCAGCACCAGAAGTCGCCTCGCTGAGAGCCATGTATGAACGCGGGCGCACGCTATTCGATCACCAACAAGTAGCCTGCACGGTCCTTGGATTCCAGTGGATGAGCGAGCACCAGCGCCGCTCACTGGTACGTGAACTGCGCGACGAAGTGGCGCGCTGCGCCGACCGCGATCAGCTACTCGTGCGGGCGCGTCAATGGCTGTACAAGAACAAGCTGGTGATCGTGCACGAGCGGGCAATTCGGACACTGATTGCGGCGGCACTTGCCCAGCTTGAAGTTGAAACAGGCACCGCCATCGCCGCCAGCGTTGATCCAGCAACACTTGATCGCTGGCGAGCCTCAGTTTCAGAGCTGCGCCCAGATGGACAAACCCAGCAGAGTTGGCTATGGGCTGCACCGGCGAAACACTCAACCCGCCAAATCAGCGAGGTACTGGAGCGCATCGACCTGCTTTACACGCTGGACGTTCATAAGCACCTGGCAGACATCCCCGATCTCATCTTGCGCCGCTACGCGCGCCGACTTGTCTCCAGGCCGCCCTCAGCCGGAGCCAAGATCAAAGAGCCAGCGCGCACCGTGGAGGTCGCATGCTTTCTTCGGTATTGCCTGTTCACCACCACAGACCAGTTGATCCTTATGGTGCAGCGCCGGATCGCCGATCTGTGGCGTCAGGCTGCCGCCGATGTCCCCGCTACCGTCAATTGGGCCGCAATGTACAAAACGCTGCTCGGCGAACTTGTTGCCTTGAGCGCGCAAGGTGCGGTGCCAGATGCTGAGTTGCGTGCCCGTCTTGAAGCCTTGATCACCGAAACCCAGAAACGCAAACCACCGAGCAGGGCCTCCCTGGTCCGCGAGGGATTGATTGATGGAATTCGCCCCGTGCGGTCGTTGCTCGTCGCCATTGCAAAGCTGCCCTGGCAGGCCACCGGCGAGCATCCTGCCATCGAGTACCTTGCCAAGCTGCAAGCTTTATATCTCAAAGGATCCAGAAAGCTGCCAGTTGAAGTGGTGGCACCAAGTCTGGGAATGATCTGGCAGGTTTCGATCTCCAGCCCAGACCGGGAACGGGCGTTTCAGGCGTTGGAGGTGGCCACCCTGTTTGCCCTGCGCCGCGCGGTGCGCAATGGCTCGGTCTGGATTGAGCACAGCCTGAGCTTTCGGGGTCGTGCGCGCTTGTTCTTCACGGACGAGCGTTGGCAGGCAGAGTCCAAGAAACACTATGCCCGTCTATCGTTACCCAGCAAGGCTGCCACTTTCTTGAAGCCTTTGCTGGCCAGAGTAACTGCCGGTGTCGATGCGGTGGCCGCTGCAGCCCGCAGTGGCGTACTGCGCGTGGATGATGAACTCCATTTGTCGCCATTGCCCGCAGAGGACGAAGACCCAGAAGTGACCAAGCTGCGCGCGGCTTTGGATCACCGCATCGGTGAGGTTCAATTGCCGGAAGTGATTCTGGCCGTTGACGCCCAGGTGCGCTTTAGCTGGATCATGCTCGGACGTGAGCCGCGCTCTACCGACGAGCTGCTGATGGTCTATGCCGGCATCATGGCCCACGGCACCAGTCTGACTGCGGTCGAATGCGCGCGCATGATTCCGCAATTGTCTGCCACCAGCATTCGCCAGGCCATGCGCTGGGCGCGGGACGAACGGCGTCTGAGCCAGGCCTGCCAGGCTGTGCTGGAATTCATGCAGCGACACCCGATTGCCGCCACCTGGGGGCGGTCCGATTTGGCATCTTCTGACATGATGACCATGGAGACCACCAAACGGGTGTGGCAAGCCCGGCTTGATCCTCGGCGCAACACACCTTCCATTGGAATCTACTCCCATGTAAAAGACCGGTGGGGCATCTTCCATGCGCAGCCCTTTGTGCTCAATGAGCGCCAGGCGGGCGTGGCCATTGAAGGTGTCATCCGCCAAGAAAAGCTGGAGACCAGCCAGCTTGCTGTGGATACCCATGGCTACACCGACTTTGCCATGTCACATGCCCGTTTGCTTGGTTTTGATCTTTGCCCGCGGTTGAAGGAACTCAAACAGCGCCACCTCTTTGTGCCACGCGGCACCAAAGTGCCCGCAGAAATCGCTGCGGTGTGCGAAGCCAATGTCGACGTCGCTTTGATCGAAAAGCATTGGGATAGTCTGGTGCACCTGGCAGCCTCGGTCATGAGCGGACATGCCAGTGCGGTGGCAGCTCTTGCGCGGTTCGGTTCTGCCGCCCAGGGCGATCCAATCTATGAGGCTGGCGTGCAATTGGGGCGGTTGCTGCGTACGGCGTTTTTGGCTGACTACTTTGTCAAGGACGCTTTCAGGAACGAGTTGCGCCGGGTGCTCAATCGGGGCGAGGCTGTTAACGCCCTCAAGCGCGCCATTTATACCGGCCGGATCAGCCCGGCGCAGGCCAAACGTGTCGATGAAATGCAGGCTGTGGCCGATGCGTTGAGCCTGATGGCCAACATCGTGATGGCGTGGAATACCTCACAGATGCAGGCGGTCCTGGATCGCTGGTCGAACCGCCGCCAGGTCATTCCACCGGAACTGATCGGGAAGATTGCGCCCACCAGGCTGGAGAGCATCAACTTGCGGGGTGTGTTTCGCTTCCCGGTTGACCGCTATGCTGACCAAATCCTGCCTTCGCGGCCAAATGCATCGATAACTGGCACCAATGGATGAAACCGACCACGGTTTGACGCCACGAATCGCAGATTTGAAAGTGAACAGGAAAGTCAATGAAATCAACGATCTACCAACACCACCTCCGCGCCAGTGCTAGCTTTTCGTACCGTCACTTATTGCACTGAAAACGAGGAGACCCCTTCCGGAACGGAGAGATGAACCCCGGACGGTTGCCCATGAAAATTATGCGCACCACGGGTATCACTTGGCCTGTCCTGAGCCGAAACACGCCGTGGGGATTCGCAGCCACCCGCGCCCATTCCCGCCCGTAGTCGGAGGACCGCACGAAGTCTTCAAGCAGCTGCTCAACCTCGCGCCGCCGTCCAATCATCGACTTCGGCGCCAGATGCTCCCACCAAGCCTTGTTTAGCTTCATCGAGTCACCGCCTATCCTTCAAAAATCCAGCCGACCACGCCCATCGTTGGCGCGCCGTTTGAGAGCCGAGCTTGGACGTCTGTGGCTCCAACTTCCAAACCAGCGCCGATCGCGGTCGGTTCAGTGGCTCCTGTCTAGCGATACAACAGCCTGTGCCGTAGGGCACCGCCTAGCCATTCACTTCTGACCTGGCTGCTGCCCCTAAATCGCTGAGGCCAGAGCATTCCGGCAGCAGCGGCGGTTCATCGTACAGGTCGAAGATCACGTGGCTACCGCCTCAGAGTAGCTTTGCGGTGGACACGATGCCGGCATAGCCGATCCCCACATTGAGAAGACCTGCGGTGAGCACCAAGCGGAGGAAAATGCGCATGTGTACGGTCGGCAACATGTTGTCCCTCGATCATATGGCGTGCCCGACATTCGCCCGCCCGAGGATGCACTCGCTTCGTGAAGAACTCCGCAGGGACGCTCCATATGAAGGCCTGGAACACTGAACGAGTCGCAGGCCCGCGAGTGCCTCTCATCCAACTCGCTGCTCCCGACCTATCAAAAGCGTGCAGGATGTGTGGCGGCCGCGCGACGCGACTTTCACCACAGAAAACTCACTTTCGCTGAGCGAAAGTCATCCTTGAGCTACTCATCGGAGTGCACCACACTGACATCGGTAAACGAAAAAGCCTGCTGGAAAGGAACGCATTATGGGAATGGAAACGTCGCTGATAGACCGGTACCTAAGGCGCGCTTGCGACTACTCTGGAAAGCCCTACACGACTCACCGCCTGGCCCAACGGTGCGAAATGGATATCTCAAGAGAAGGCCGAGAGGCCTTTACCTCGGTCCAGCTGCAGGGAAAGCAAGGACGTGGGCACAAGAAGCATCGGCGACTTTTCCCTACAGCACCGCTTGGAAAGATTCTCTACGTTTGCACTGGTCTACTGAACATTGACTTCCCGTCTGCAGAACTGCTAGCGGCTTTGCGCGGCAGACACGCAGCGTTTGCTGCTCTTGCCAACCACTACATTGAGCGATCTGAGCATCCCTACCCGCTGCGCATCCCACCTCAATTGGCCATCCAGTTCGCGCAGGACCACTTAAGAGTAGAGATTGATCCCGAGGTCATAGAGGCTATCGCCCAGAGCACCGCAATCGGTGCATCTTCAGACACCCGACACTTCATCGTCCACCTGCTTGAACTGGAACTTCACGCGCGACGACAACGCTGGAAACGAGTGGACTTGGCCAGATGGAGGGCGACGGGATTCCTAAGGCCCAGAGTTCCTACACCATTCGTCGGACCGCCAAAGCCTAAGCCAAAGGGCACCGTTTATCGCGTGACCGAGCGCCATGCTGAACTACTGCGTCTATTTGACCGTGCCGACGAAGCGGCCAAGCAGCACATCGTCCAGTTCGCAAACTTTGCCGCAGAGGCCCGCCCGCTGGTTCAGCTACGGCCTGCTGGACAGCATGACCAAGCACACATGCCAGATCCTCTTCCTGAGACGCGTTGATCGCCGCCTCCACTCCGGCTCACTCAGTTCTGGTGCCGGCCTTCGCGAGCAGGGTGCAGGCCACCACGAGCAACATGGGCGCCGCGGCGCACCTCCAGGTGCCCTCCAGCATCGACTGCTCGCAACGGCAGGTCGATGTGAGCGATGCGCCCTCGAACGCCATGTTTGCGGACCCTGCATAGCATTGGCACAATGGGTACATGAACCCTGCCAAAACAAACAACGACCGTCTACGCGAATTGGTGGATGCCAGCGGCTTGAGCCAGCCCGCAGCACTCGCTGTTTTTAACCTTGGGCTTGGGCCTGCTGCATATTCAATAAACACGTTCAAGGCATTTTTGGTACGTCAGGATTCATCCAAGTTTCGCCCCCTCAAGGATGAGCTACTGGCTCATGCTGAAAAGAACTTCAGGCTCCACATAAAAACGCCTTAACATAGGGCACATGTACCCGAGCAATTTACGCAACAAGCAAGACAGGGGAAGAGAATGGGAAAAAACGAACGTCACGTCGAAGCGCTGTCGCCAGAATGTGAAGCCATCCTTGACCAAAGAGGGATGCACTCTCTCGGGGATCAAAAGAATGAATCCGCCCCTGCGGATATTTTCACGAGCGATGGTGAACTGGTACTGACTCAGGTGCCGCGAGACATTCCCCCGTACTACTTGGATCGACTTCTTGAGCTAGGGCTCCTAGCTCTCGGAAACCAACAAAGCCATCGACTGAAAATCGATTCCGAGATTAAAGTTTTTCGCAAGCGCCTTAAGGTGATCTGTGACCACTATGAGTCACAGGAGATAGCGGCTTGGGTAGAAATTGAGGACATGGCGAAACGCGCCACTATCAGACTTGGGCGAATTCGCAATGCACTCGAGGATCTGAGTGATGAGTTTTCAGGTGTAGAAAAACGAGTGCGCCAGATGGTTGCCATTGAGCGAGAACACAACACGCACAGGGCGCGAGTAGGTCAACCCGAAGTATCCGCTTGCCATGATCTGCTCGAAGAGCTTTCAAGTAGCTCACTCAAGAAGCTGAGTTGAAAAAATGCAGCCGACGAAGCTCAAGAAGGAGAGAGAGATGAAGACCGTAGGGTATACAGTGCTCGCGCTTTGCGTGCTGTCTGGCTGTGCCAACAATGGCACGATGACCACAGAGCAGCAGCTTCAGATCATGCGCGAGGTCGAAGCATCGCGCCGCGCGGCGGCAGAGTCGTTTGGCAAGTATCGAGACACCTGCGCGAGAGAGTTTCCACTGGGAACGGATCTCAGGGATGATGGCGGGGCGCACTTGAGCGCCCAGGGCGCGGTTAATGTTGCGCTCGCAAACAATGGCCAGGAAATCGTGTGCTCAGTGAGTATCGTCAGCTCAGAGATTGATCGTATCTGGGCTGATGGTCGGACTTACACGCTGGCAGATTACAGATTGGCCGATACCTCCTACAAGCGTAGGTTGGCGCTGGCGGAGGCCGACGCGGCACAAATTCGGAATGGCAACCATGAGGTCTTTGTTCGGTCGGCCAAGCGTGTCGTTTCCGACGCGTTCAAAGATCCCGATTCTGTGCGATACCGGGACATGTACATCAGCAACAAGACCGTGCCTACTTTGTGTGGCGAGTTGAACTCAAAGAACTCGTACGGTGGGTACGTCGGCTACAAGCGGTTCTTCTACAACAGGGTGGTATCCGCTGTGTATAGCAACGATAGCTCGGAGGAGATCAGGCGATACGCAAAGCTTGAAGCCATCTACTGCAATGACAAGTTCATCAACTTGCCTCAGTAGTTTTCGGGAAGTGGGCTGCAGCGAGATCGATGACACATACGTGGTGCTCGGTCATCGGTCACGGCTCAAGAGCAGGTTCTTGCCCGCATGCTGGAGCGAGTCAGTTCAGTGACTGTAGGCGCAGATCGGGCGACGATTGACTCAGACGAAGGGGCGAGCAGCCAACTACTAAGGAAGAAAAACCCCAATAGAGACAATAAATTAAGCTCGTTTCTGCGGTTTTTTGCATAAATCCCTGCCGACCCTCAAAAAGCGATCAGTCAGATGCGGAGCTTCCACTTCGCGCGAGTTAGCGCCACTGCAAACCTGTTGGTCGCGGCCGCTGCTCTCGTGGTGGCCCTGGTTGCGCTTGTCGTGAGCAGCATCCAGTTGTTCAATGCATAGCGTTTGAAGCGGCCCTACGTGACTGGCGGCGGGCGCCTGCGTCGGCATATATCGAAGGCTTGAACACCATCAAAGGAGTCCTCATGAAACGCCTGAACAGGTCATTTCTAGTCGTCTGCGTTGGAATGGCGGCTTGCTGCGTCGCACACGCCCAAACTAAGAAGATTGAAGGCACCGCCGCAATTGCAGCGGGCTCAATCAATCCTCCGAATCCCGTCGAAGGGTGCAATAGGGCAAAGCGAGACGCCGAGGACAAGGCAGTGAAGGCTGGCACTAAAGGCCTCGTGTCGTGGGATCGCCTTAGTGTTGATAGTGACTGCAGTTTGTCGACACCAGGCGGAACCGGCATCGGCTACTTCTACATCTTCACCGCCAAAGGAAACTTCAAGACCTGAGGAAGTGCAAAGTGCATGACTCAAACAATGGACTGGATCTTGTCCACGGTCTCCTTGCGCGACGACAGCTCTGCCTTCACATAGATCATCGTGGTGTTGATGTCAGCATGGCCCAGCAGCGCCTGCGCCACCGACAGTGCGCCATCCTGCCCATCGCTGGCCGCAATCGTGTCATGCGCAAAGGTGTGGCGCATCCAGTGCGTGGAGGCCGCCAGAAAATCCGAGCTCTTCGGACCCGCGATCTTCGCGCATTTCCTAAAGAACTCCTTGAGCAGCCCGTAGATGCGCGCCGCGCTCAATCCGCCGTCGGCATTCCCTTCTCGCCGTGCGTTGTGGGGCATGTCGCCGTCGCTTCCTTCGCTCTTTCCGGCTAGCCGCTCATCGAGAATGCCCAGCAGCGGCATCGTTGAGGGCTCCAGGTTCTTGAACACATTCAAGTCACCCGACTCGGCGAGCGCGATACGGTCGGCACGGTGTGCCTGCAGCGCTTCGATCGTTGCATCCTGCAGCGGAACGATCCGCTCCCGCTTGCCCTTCCCCTCGAAACGCAGCGCCCAGCTGTCGGAGGCCTCGCCATCGATGCGCATGCGCTCGAGATGCGACCAGGTCATTCTGGCAGCCTCGTCGCGGCGCAGGCCTGCTGTCTGCAGCAGCCGGATCATCGCAATGAGCCGGCGCTTGCGCGGTCCATCGTCCATGCTGGTCACCACAGTGCGGATGACTTCCTTGTCTTGGGCGCTGAACGAGCGCATGACGTCCATCTTGACCTCGGTGCGCTTGGGCCCCCGCATGCCCACCGCCGGGTTGAGTGCCAGGTAGCCCGTGCCATACCAGTAGGTGAGCATCTGACGCACCGCCGCGCTGGTCTGCAGCATGCTCGCTGCGCTGAGTGGGCCTCTAAGGGGACGCCAGTCGGAGGCTGCCCGCGTGCGGACGCGCACCTGGACCCAGTGGGCAGGCGGCGCTCGCAAGAAATCGAAGAACATCTGCAGGTCAGGTGACTCCAGTGCCGAGATCGCTCGGCCGCGCTCGGTGATCGCCCACAGCGCCAGCCGCTCGATCGCGCGCCTGTAGGCCTCTTGTGTCGCCGGGCTGTTGTCGCGCAAGGTGTCGAACCACCGCTGTATCGCCTGCAGGTCGTCTTGAGCACCCAGCGTATTCATCGTTCCGCGAAAGCCGCCAACCGCGCCCCGCAACGCCGGCGGCCATATCATTTCTCCGAAGGGCACGAGCTGGCCGCGGTATTCCTGGATCTCACCGGCCGGGGCGCGCATCGGATACTCCAGGCCTTTGTCGGGCAGGATGCCGCTTTGGTCCAGCCATCCTTGCAGTCTGCGCCCGCGCACCCGCCCGTACCGGGGTATCGAATTCCACCAGCGCACGCCTTTGAGCGCCATCCAGTCGCGCAAGTTGCCCAGGTTGACCACCCCGGCATCGCGCAGTGCCTGCGTCTGCGCCGGTGTTAGTTGGAGCCATTGCGCGACCGCATCCTCTCGCTGCGGCCGCACCGCGAGGCGTCGGTCCATCCAGTCCAGCGCGTGCAGCTTGCGGCGGAAGTCGCCTGCGCCAGCCTGGGCATTTGCCGGGCTTGCCGCCGGGGCAGGGCGTGTGACTTCGGTGTGCGACGCAGCCGCACCAAACTCCTCCTCATACAGCTCAATGAGCTCGGCTTCAGAGTACATGTCGGCGTCGAACCGCCCCGCGAATTCCTGCAAACTAGGGCGGGTATCCGCCGCCGACTCGCCCGGGGCCGGGGGCGCGGGAGCTTGATCCGCCCCCCTCACCGCGGGGTCAGCGCCCTCCGGCCACACGATGGCCGCCTGCTCGGCAAGCTCTGGCCAGGTCGAGGCCATCGCAAGGACGCGCCCGCGCAGCTGATCGCCGTAGCTGTCGGCCGCTTTGCGCTCGATCGCCACGCCCAGGTAGGATAGATACTGCTCAGCGGCTACGCGCGCATCCACGCCCTGCACGGTGGCGCGAAGGAAGGCGACGTCATCCGCGGTGATGGGCCGCTCCGTGGTCTTCGCCCGCGCGCCAGTCGGACGCCCGCGCCGGCGCCGCAGCGCGGCGGCTTCGGGCGCCTCGAGCGCGTGGCCATGGTCATCGACAACCGGGGTGCCGCCCAGAGCGCGTCCTGCGGTGTCAGTCATGGCGCCCCCGAGCTAAGCTGCGCTGTCATCGGCGGACTCCTCCAGCTTGCGCAACACAGCGCCATAGTTCGCGTGTAGGGCAGGCCAGTCTCGGCCAAGCGCCAGCGAGGCCTCCGGCACCCGGCCCTGGACACAGGCCAGCCGCACCTTGGGGTGGCAGTGGCCGACGGTCGCCAGCCAGCCGGCACAGGCGAATTCCTCGCCAACCCTCGACTGGTGGCACGCGAACACCTTCGCGGCAAAGTCCGGTCCGTGTCCACGCGCATCCGGGCAGGTGTCCGCCAGGTCGCGCGCCTTCGCTACAGAAAACCCTGGGATGTCCTTGGCAGTCTGGTCCAGGCGCCACGGGCAGCTGGGGCAGGGCTGAGGAAGCAGCTTCCAGGTTTGATCGGCACCGCCTTGGCAGCTCGGGCCTTCTTCGAACGTTTCCCTGTGCATGGCCAGTCCTTAAAACGCGGAAAGGTCGGCGCCACCGATCACCTGGCGCACCGTCAGGCCACGGCTCTTGATGAAATCGACCAGACCCTCACGCAACGGAATGCAATCGGTGAGGTCCATGAAGATCTCAGGGGCGCCAGATTCGTGCGGATCTTCGCCATCGACATCAACCAGGCCCTCATAGATCAATAGGTCCAGCTCTTCCTTGACCTTGCCGCCGCACTCGCGCAGCACCTTGTTTAACTCCGCGTGAATCGCAGCGTCGCGGGAATTGCGCCTTGGCTCGCGATGCTCGCGGCGTTCGATCAGCATGGCCAGGAATTCCCGGGTCACTCGCGGCAATCGGCGCAGCTTTTTGGCCAGGGTCGGCAATGCCTTCGCGATTTCGACCTTGGTTTCGTCTTCGAGCTCGTCGAACTTCTTTTCGTAAAACTTCAGGAAGGCCTTGCCGTCACCGCATTTCAGCGGCGGCCGTGCCTCCCACTTGTCATAGCCATTTGTGGGGTAGCGGCCTTTCCCGTCGGGGACCTCCAGCTCCACCAGCAGCTGGACTGTGTTCCGGCGCACGACCTGGTGGACTGCCTGCAGCTTGTCGAGCGGCAAGGCCAGCACCATGCGGGCTATCTCCGTGAAGTCCCAGATATCTTTCTCGGGATCGAAGGTCACACCATGCTTGAATGGCCCCTCGACGCTGTAGCTGGTTTGCTTCTTGCCCAGGCAGAACACCACGATGCGCTCGTAGGCCTTCGCCTGCTCGGCGGTCAGGGCGTCGAGGGTGTGGCGCACCTTCTGGCTTGAAGCCGTGGCGGTTACCTGGATTCCGTACCGGCCGCCTGTGTCGCCAAGGTCGAGACCGGGTTCGTTGGGACGCTCATCGTTGAGAGAGTGCAAGTCCGTACCCAGCACCGCGTTCAGCAGCTCGCCCACAAAGGCCTCCGTGAAGACGCTCATGTCGGTGATGCCCAAGCGGTTGCGGGTCTCGACCCGCTCGGAGATGCCCGTGAACGCATCCACGATCTCACCGATGAAGTGCCCTCTGGTGATCATTTCCCCATCTCCTGTGCTCGGCAGGCGTCATGCGCCGCGACGACAAACGTGGCCAGCTCCGCGTCCCCTTGGAAGTGCCCGATGCGCAGGCCGTCGGCCAAGCCACCGTGGGCGAACACCTCGCCGGCACACTTGCTGCTCCAAGCGACACAGCGCACGTCCGGCGCGAGCTGCTGGTGCAGGACCTTCATCGCATCCATGTCCACAACTATTGCTCCCCGATTTCTGACCGAAACCAGTCGCGGATGTCCGCCACCAGGCCTCCTGCGGCCACACTGACGTGGTAGACCGCTTTTTCGATGGACGTGTCCACATACGGCACGGAAATCGACTCCCCTGGCACGATGTGGCACAGCAATGCGTCCTCGTCAAAGTTCGCGTGCAGACGGCACACGAGCGGGCGGTGCCTAAAGATCCCGCATTCGCCCGCGTCAAGGAAGGTGCATGGCTGGCCGGTGTGCCGTGCCGCCATCGGGGGCGGTTCGTGCAGGTCACGCCCCACGGACACGGCGCCGGGGGGAGCGGCCGCAGGCCGGCGGCCGATGGCCCGTCCAATGAGTTCAGCCTCGGCCTGGGACACCACCACGTCTTGGTGGCAACACGCATCGCAACCCCGGCGGCAGGCGACCTCGCGCGCCACGGCCTGACTGAGCCGGTCGGCAGCACGGTGCAGCCACACGATGGCCTTCGCGCGCGTAGGCGCCCCGATCGCCTCATTGACGAGGCGCATACGGTCCGCGTTGGCGGGCGCGAGCACGGCCCTGGCACGCCCGTCGATGCGCGCGCGACCTTCGGGCCCCAGGATCTCGCCTTCGCGCTGCCGCACGCGGTGCAGGTGCGCAGCGCGGTCCGAGGTGTCCCAGCGGATGGCCGGGCCTGCTTTAGAAGCCATACACACGGTCACGCCAGCGGCGCAGGACCTGGTAGTCGTTTTCGGGGAGGTCGATCTGGCCGGCCTCGGCCGCCTCCAGAACTCGGTGGCCAGCCCCGTCGTGCACGCGGTTGCCGTGCAGCAGATAGAAGAACCAGGCAAACGGGGCACCCGTGCGCCGGTCGATGGCGCACAGCTTGTCATAGAGCGCGTGCACGCTGCCCTTGCGCGACTCCACCTCGGCGAGCTTCTTGTCGAAGGTCCACATCGGCACCAGCGACACCCAGCGGCGGTTCGTGGTTTTGTCCTTCGAGTCGCTGATCTGCATCACCCAGTGGCGGCACAGCCGCTGGCCCGATTGCCCGGCACTGCTCGCGGCCCAGTCCTTGAACAGGCGGCGGCCCTTGGCGGGGTATTTGTCGAGCCCGGGATCGATCTCTTTGTAGCCAACGACACGCGGCGCTTGTTCGGACTGGGGATCCGACACCGTGAACCGCAGGGCACGCACCCGGGCGCGCTGCAGTTCCTCGTCCGCGTCTATCAATTCCATGAACCGGGCCATATCGACGACCCGGCGCAGCCGGTAGCGCGGCGTCCCCAGGGGCGTTTGTTCCTTGGGCGGCAGCTCTTGCCCCTGGGCTTCGGAAAGTAGCTCCCGGGCGTCGCGCGGAGGCGAGCCATAGTCCTGCATCAGCCGATTCTCCAGACGTTCGCTCGAAAGCTCGACCTCGATCTGCAGGAAGTTGGACTCGTCGCCGCCACGGTCGACCACCAGGTACAGCGAGGTGATTTCCGTGGTGCTCAGCCGCAGGTCGGCCGCGAGCAAGCGCTGGTGGGTGACGCTGGCCCGCGCGCCGTCGTTCACGAACTCCTGCGAGAGCCAGGCCGCCAGGTCCTCGTGCACGAGCGCGCCCGCCGCCGTGAAAACCCGGCGCTGGGCCAGGTAGCAGTTCCCGCGGCTGGTGGCGAACTCGACGGCTTCCAGGCCGGGCACTGCGCGCAGGACTTTGAGCAGTGCCTTGTGGCGCGGGTCGCGCCCATCGGCAGGCACGCTGGCAATGGCCTCGGCGAGGCCTGGAATGTCGTGCAGGTATTCAGTCATGTCGCGGCTCCATCGCAAGGTCCGTGGCTGCGTCCAGCCGGAGACCTAAATTTTGCATAAAAAGTTGATTCTTCATGGCACCCGCCTGGGCGATAGGGCGCGCCACATCGCGGTGGGCCGTGGCACCCGACGCGGACTGCTGCGCTGGTGGGCTCACCAGGCGCGAAAGCACGCCGCGCCCATGGTTGCTCCCCCCACACTGGCACTCGCACGTCACGGTGGCCTTGCCATGCAGGCACTTGGCGTCGCAGTCGTGCCGTGAAGGCTGGGCCTTGTAGTCGATCTGCCGCGTCACGGGCAGCGGGCCGCCAGGGCCTTCCAGCGGATAGCCGACCCAGAGCGAGTAGCCGTCGGCGCGCAGCCCGGCTACCCCAGGAAAGCGCTGCGCGAACTCCGGCTTGGCCATGGGCCACCCGCCCTGAAGCGGGACCGGCTCGGGGCCGGGCCCCAGATCGCAGAAGTAGCGCATGCGCGCCATGGCTCATGTCCCAGAGGTCTGCGGCCGCCAGCTGGACCTGATCATTTATCCATCTTGATCCAGCGCGCCAGCGAGCGCAAAATTTTCAAAAAGCTGCCGTGGGCAGCCGGTGGAGGCCACGCCCGACAGGCAAGCTTCAATTTTTTTAGTCCAAACGCACGCATCATAAGGGCTATTAGCATGCGTGACAAATAATTCCCGTCCCTAGGAATGCGTCATCGTAACCACGTGTTCTGCCCGACAAGAAACACCCCCCTCAATGGGCCAGTCCGCGACAAGACCCGCTGCTGCGGAACGCCACTCTACTTTCGTTGTTCCGCCATTCAACTTTAGATTTTGGCGCCCCGCGACTGTGAACGTGGGGAGCACCTCGTATCAACGCCAGCTAGCTGAGCGCCAGCGATAAAGGATTGAACTGGAAGTGAGCAATAACACACTGTTTATCGGACCACTGCGGTCGCATTTCAAGGTCAGCTACAGGCTGATCTCAGTCATTCAAAGTTCGGCTCCTGAACAGCAGCAACTGCGAACACCAGACATTGAGCGCCGCGTAGCCGCACCCTTTGGAATCGGCTGCTCGACTGCACGATTCAATGGGAACCGACTCGAATTTCTGTCGACTGCGACAAGGCTAATAGCGCTCCGATGTCGGCATATACGCCTATCTAAACGGATGGATGCAGCACGTACTTCAAGGGAGGATCGTTTCGCCCGCTCCCTGCGGAAAACCTTCCTGTTTGCGGAATACCGGATCTTTCAGCCTTTGCGCTAACAGCGCGAGTAAATGCTCGCTGTACGCGTCGTCGCAGACAAAGGTCTGGCCGAGGCATTGTCGGGGCGAATAGATAACAAGGCTGCGCTCGCGAAAAATATGTCAGACATCAAGTGCTTCCTCGCCTGCTTCTTCACTTTCCGCTCGGTGTTCGGCAGACTTCTTCGGTTTGATGGCAATAGCGACTGCCTTACCCGTTTCTAGGGTTGCTCGGATGACATCCTGAAGCACCATCGACTGACTGGGGGTCGTACCAACCCACGCCTTGGAAACCACGGTTGTAAATGCGGTGTTGTCGAAATGGCGCTTTGCGTTTTCGTAGGTGATCCGCAGACCACCCCTCGGCCCCTGGATGCCAGGGTCGTTCTCCAACAGCTTCCAATAATCCAGCGGCAGGTACATGCCGGGCACCAAGCCTACGTCATCCGGGTTGAATACAAGCCGGGAGCAGAGCTTGAGGAAGAACGGGTTTTCGGTCAGCCGGTAGCCGCCAATGTCGGTGTTGGGCGCACATGCCTTCAACGTGCCGAGCACGGCATCCATACGGTCGATTTCTTCTTTCAACTGCGCGTCGGGCAACCGATAGACGGCTTCGGCTGGCCTGTTGCGCCTATCTTCACGCTCCATCGCCTTGTACTGAACCATCACAAAGCTATGGTAGGTTTCGTTGAAGTAGATGAGATCGGTGCCGGTTTGCTCTTCGAGCGGAAGACGATTGGCAAGGATGACGGTGAGGCGTTCTGACGTTTCCTCCGACTCGAATACCGCTGCGCCATAGGGGTAGCTCTTGACTACCTCAAACCCCGGCAGGTTTTGCAGGTCGTTGACCACCATCGGGTCTTCGCGCAGCCGAACGCTGGGCAAGCCGTCCAGAAAGGAGACCGGCGTTTCATCCGAGGGCGCCCATTCCTGAACGGGGTCACGGCTAAGTCCTGCAATCGACAGCGCCGTCAGCACAGCTTCTTTCTGCTGTGCCAGGTTCTGCCTTGCCTTGTCGGGCAATCGCCGGATGCGGGCAGTTCTGGTTTCACTGAACCGATCCAGCAAGGTGCTGGCTTGGGGTGCAAGCTGTCGGAGAGTTTCGACAACAGCGGAGAAGCCTTTCTCGGTCAACAAGCCGCCCGACTGGAACCGCTTGCAGATGGATGCTGCGTTACGCTTCGGCAAGCGGTTGAGCAGCTTCCGAATTGATATTGGCTCCGAGAGTTCTTCAGCTTTGTCGATGTTCAATCGGCTCAAGCCTGTCCCGGCGCGCACGCCGCGACGACCCAGACCAATGTGCGTCAACTTCCCAGCATTAACCACAAAGCAAACCAGTGGTGCGGTTCGGCTGTGTTGAAAGTCAGCGACAGGCTCAGCAAACGTCCGCTCTTCGGCCACACATCCAAGGAATGTGTCCACTCGTTCTTTCGCGAGGAGTACGGCAAAGCCGTTTGCCTTGGCCATTTGACTAGCTGCCTGCCTGGCCGGTCGCCTGTTGTGCGGCGTATTCCCTCATGCCATTGCGCAAGATTTCGAGGAATGTGTGGTTTCTGCTTTCGGCATCTGCCACGATGGCATCAAATGACACGACGAAAGTCGGAGTCGGGACCACCGTTCCATCCGGTCGTTCGGTTCGAAATTCCTGGTAGTAAAGTTTCCCCATGGAGAACAGTGGTGCCCAGTTTTGCTGACGCAGCCGGGTTCCCATCGTGTCGCTGATCTGGATGACGGCGTAGTACCAGATTCTCTGGATATTGGGGCAATGCGACGCCAGTTTCACCGCACGATCAAGCAGTTGATTGATGGCATACTGATTTTCTTTTTCGTCGTCCGTTTTTTTCTTGATTTCGATGACGACCACGTCCACTGCGCTGGTATCTTTTGGATCGGCGGAGAAGATCATGGCAATGTCCGGCCTGCCCGCATCTTTCTCGCATTCCTCGTCGAGCCGTATGGCATTGACGACGGTATCCATCCGCTGCTCGCTCAAAATGGTACGAAACACCATGAACTTGTCATCCAGCAACCAGGCGTTGTTCTGGTAAACCTCCGAAGGCATGGCTTCTTTCGAGAATTCCTTGAATCTCGGGACGATGAGATTGTGTATTTCGGATTCGGCATTGTCGGCCGTCATTTCCTTCATGCGGCCGATGATCTTGTCGCGGTACAAGATGTATTCGGTCAACGTGCGCGATGACAACTCCAGAGATTTCTCATATGCTGCTTCGGTCAGTGTCTCGCATTGCAGCACCTGCTTCTGAGCGCGGAAGAATTTCTGCTGCGCTATATCCAGAGCATCATCACGATCAATCAAGCCAACGGTATCGTTTTCGAAGTAGCCAAGAAGATGTGGGAATTGCTCCTCAAATTTTCCCTTTACCTCTTCATTCTTCTCCGTGATCTTCGGAATTTTTTCTGCCAACACCTTGCCAACTTCCCGGCGCAAGACGCGATAAAGACGCGCCTCTTGGAGGCCTTCCGGCAGTATTAGCTTTTGACGCGAACTGTCAGCATTGGAGTGAAACATCTCCGACTCAAACAGGAACACACCCATGTGCCCAGGTGGGAAAGACGATGTCGGTATCAAGTTAACTGGAATCGTCCGACCATCAATACTGAAGGCAACAAGTAGGCTTCCTTTTCCCGACACCGGTTCGACGTGGTAGTACATGTCAATGGTCGAAAACGCATCCAGAGAATCATCCTGGAAGGTTATCTTTGTCATTGAAGGCAAGTCATCGGCTGTAATGAGCGTTTCGTGTGGAAAAAACTCTTTTTGTGCGTTGCTTTCTATGGTCTTCAGCTTGATCGAAATGTTGAATACTGCGCCATCACGCTTGCGCGCATCCAGTGTCGGCAGGAATTGCTCAATCAAGAGTAGTTTGAGTGCGTCGGGCTTCAAATCGTCATAGGATTTGATGCGATCTTTTGCAAAACCATTGAATGCCAGCGTTGTTTTGGCTGGCTGCTCATCTTGCAAATTTTCGAGTGGTGCATTGCCATCGAAACCATCTTTAAAGATAAAGCTCCTGCGCCATTTATCGCGGGTGCTGGTGACCTCTACCCGACTGAAGTAGTTGAGGAATACCAGGCGCCCAATGCCTTTGTGGAACTTGTCCCTGGGTCTTAATAGCTTCCTGAAACGTTCGAAATTTTCGTCTGTGAACCCATCGCCATTGTCTGAAACCGCGATTTTTAGCGTGTTCGGCTTATCGAACGCCTGTACATCAATATCGATGGACACTTCGGTCGCACCCGCATCCAGCGCATTGGCTAGCGCCTCGAAATAAACCAAGGTCAACGATGGGTTGGGGAAAAAAAGCCTGATGGCCCCAGCGGTTTCAATATCCAATGCTTTCCTCCGTTGGGTCCGTCACTCGATCACAAAGCCCCGCATGGTGACATCATTGCCTTTGCTACGGTGGCTAAACAGAGTCGAGGTAAGCGCTGCCGAATCAACGTCTTCGCCGCATTCCGTAGCATGCATAAAGGTATTGCGCAGCTTGCGCACTCGACCGAGTGTATCGTGCAAAGAACAGCTTGGCTGCAAGGGGTCGGAACGCATGTAAAGCCGGCTTCGCAGAAGACCGCCCCAGGGTGGGAGCCGTCTGTCTTAGCTCACTACAGGAAGGGTTGCTTCGATCATTTGCGGTCGTCGCCCTTGGCCCCCTCGACCTGCTGGCTGCCAGCCATTAGTTGGAGCAGAAGATCCGCATAGCAACGTTCGCTCTCGCTGCCGACGTTTGAAGCGCTCCCAGGAAGTACACCATCTGCAGAGATAGGGGTGTTGGGCCGCTTGGGCGGGTGAGCTGCCTTACGAGCTCTGCTTTGCTGAGGGTGCGGCCCGCGAAGATCCAGATTTCCTTGGCGTATTGAGCAGATTGGATTCCGCGCTTGATCTCGTTCCATGTGGTCGCGAGGTCAGGGGTCGCAGATTTCAGTAGGCGATGAGGAACTTGCTGGTGATCATCTGTGGACCATGGCGATTGCCACCAGGCGGTTCGGTCCATAAGTCGTGCGCCTCGGGCCATAAATGCGAGGGATGCCATGGCTTGCCGGCCAACGATCTGCATGGCGCTGACGCTCATCTGGCGGTTGTTGACCTTTGCGTGAATGAAGACCACGCGCCTTGGCGATTCACCCATGCACATGAAATCTGCCTGCTCCTGGCCGCCGTCGTCACACACCAGCGTAGCAAACGTATTGATTTCCTGAGAGAGCGTCGGATCCAAGGTACGCAGCGGCCGCTTTTTGGCCGTCGAAGGCGCGCCATGTTCTGAGAGACCGAACTCCGCGAACATGCCGCCGAATACCGAGTGCGCCACCCATTGCGCCGCCGTTCCTCCCCCCTTCTCAGATGTGACCCGCTCAAGCCATGGTGAAGGCGTCAGCATCTCCAGAGGTGACCCTTCCTCACGGCCTTGGACAATGGCGACGATGTCCAGTCCCGTACGATAGAACAACCGTTTATTGAGACTTCCGTAAATGATGACAACCGCAGAGCTGCTCATGCGTTGTACAGATACTGAAAGGGTATCGGGCACAAGACATGGTGACAAAGCGATTGGACGAGGCGGTTCGCAAGCGATTGCAAGCAGGCCGAATGTTGCTGGCAGGAAAGACACCGGCGCAAGCGGCACAAGCGGTGGGTGTGGCACGGCAAACCGCGTACACGTGGAAGGCGGTGCTCGATGAAGGTGGCATGCACGCCCTGCGGGCAATGCCCACGCGGGGCCGACCGGCGCGCTTGAATGAGCAGCAGCTGCAATCGCTGGGACGTGCGCTCCTGCAAAAACCGACGGAGCACGGCTTTGGCACCGAACTGTGGACGCTCAAGCGCGTGGGTGCGCAACGCCAAGGGCAACCGCGACCGCCTGGTGCCCCTGCCTGAGGCCACGCTGGCACTGCTGCGTCGCTTCTGGGCCTGCCACCGCCACCCCACGCTGCTGTTCCCCAACCGCGCCGCCGGGCTCTCCGGGGCCCACCGCGCCAGCAGCCCGCTGGACCGCGGCGGCGTGCAGCGCACCCTCGCGCGCGTCACCCGCGAACTCGGCCTCAAAAAAAGATTTCTCCCCACAGCCTGCGCCACAGCTACGCCACGCACCTAATCGAGGCCGGGGTCGATCTGCTGCAGGTGCAACAGATCCTGGGCCACCACAGCATCCTGACCACCGCGCGTTACACCCACCTCACCAGCCACACCGCTGACGCTTGCAGCGAGCGCCTGAACGCATTGATGAATGGTTACCGGATTGGCTGGCCATCGGCAACGAGTGCAGCAAAGGGAGCGCAGCCAGGAGCGCAGCCATGATGCGCCTGGCCGAGCTGATCAAACAGTTCGAGCCCGAGCTGCTGCAGCGCTACGCCCATCGGCTGCTGCCCAGCCACCGCCAGGCATTGAGCGCGCTGGGCACCTGCCGCACCCGCTTTGCGCCCCACATGCTCGCGGCCTGCGCGGGCTGCCACACCCAGGCCTGCCTGCCGCACTCCTGCGGCCCCCGCGCCTGCCCGCACTGCCAACACTTTGAGAGCCAGGCGTGGCTGCAGCGCCAACTCAAAGCCCTGGTGCCCGCCACCTACTTCCTCGTCACCTTCACGCTGCCCGCCCAGCTTCGCACCCTGGCCTGGTCGCACCAGCGTGTGGTCTACGAGGCTTTGATGGGCGCCGCCTGGGACACCCTCAACACCTTCAGCCAGAACGACCCCAAGCTCGCGGGCACGCCCGGCGCACTGGCGGTGCTGCACACGCACAACCGCCAACTCGGGTTCCATCCGCATGTGCATGTGTGTATGCCCGCAGCAGCGCTCAACGCCAAAGAGCGGCTGTGGCGCTCCAAGGTGGAGCTGGGCAAGACGCCGGGCAGCGCACAGCCCGCACGCGGTGGCTACCTGTTCAGCCACAAGGCGCTGGGCAAGGTGTTTGCGGCCAAGGTGCGTGCGGCGCTGGCTGAGGCAGGTCTCACGCTGCCGCCTGACGTGCCCGAGCGCTGGGTGGTGGACTGCAAGGCCGTGGGCGACGGGCAGGCCGCGCTGCGCTACCTGGGCCGCTACCTGTACCGGGGCGTGATCTCGGAGCGCGACATCTTGCGCTGCAAAGACGGCATGGTTGCTTTCCGGTATCGCGATGCCCAGAGCGGCAAGTCCGCCACCCGCACGCTGCCAGGGGCCGACTTCATGTGGTTGCTGTTGCAACACGTCTTGCCCAAAGGCTTTGTGCGGGCCAGAAACTTCGGCTTTCTGCACCACAACAATCGGCGCAGCTTGCGCCTGTTGCAGGTGTTGCACCTGAGGCCATCGGCGCCGCCGTCACCACCACCGACAACATCGCCACCCCGGCCGGTCTGGCGCTGCGCTTGCGGTGGGGCCATGGTGATTCTGCGCCGGCGCTTGCGACCTGATGCGATGCCAGCCTGCGCCGCACCTCAGACCGAGCGGCCCGACAAGGCCGATCCGGTGGAGGCATCAAAGCACTGAAACGGTTTGCACCCGCTGCTCGCGAACCCGGTCTGAGCCGCTGCGCCCAGCCGCTGGATGGGCTCGCTCTTCAACAGGTCATCAGACAGATCGGCTGCCTGGAGCGAGGGAGAAAGTGAAAGCTTGCAGCCAGCACGCGCTGCAAAACCATCGGCAGGCCACCAAGGTCTGCCCACCGCACCCCGGTCCATCGGATCAATCTACAGGGGCGCAACTTCCCACTTCAGCTTCCACCACCGGGCTTGTCCAACAAACGGATCAGATCGCGGCTTCGCGCGATCTATCCTTACTCGTTATGCCTACAGCGGCTTTGCAAACTCAGAAGAAACTTTAAAGCCTGTTTGAGTTATGCAGTACTGGAGGCGTTGGAATAGCACCTGAACGCGCTTAAGTTGGTTGGATAGATCACGAATGTACGACGCAGAGTAACCATGAATCTCTGCGCCAGAGCCGCTATTTTGCTTGGCTCTGAATCTTATTGTTGCCGCGTATAGTTCTTGATCTGCGGGGCCGTTTCCGAGATTCCATGAAGAGTGGAGCAATATATTTCTTTTCTCTGTTATTTCTTTGAAATCTTTCAGGAGAGCTTTAACGCAACTTCTGTCTTCTTCATCCTGTGTAGGCAATTCGCAGTAAAGTGCACCCAAGAGAATTTGCAATTCCGCCGCAGCTTTATCGCCAACAATTACTTGCTCAATTCCTTGATTTTTTAAACCTTGGGATCGCAGAGAAAACATAATTAAATACCGCATTGCATCGCAAACACGCTCAAAGGCAAGAACAAATTTCCCAAGCTCCATAGTGAACTCTTCGGCTTGGCTTTGGTGTTTTTCATCAGCGAATTCTTTGAACATGGCGATGTAACCTTACAAGGCATAACGTAATGCATTCCGCAAAACCTGCGGGATAAACTGGACCGTGCGGGATATTCTGGACACTGATTTCTCCTGGGAGTGGCTTGCAGCATAGGTTTACAAGGAACGACCTACTCAAACGTCCAGTTATAAAAATTCCGTGAAACCCGGCATGCGTCAACTCGGCAAACTATAGCTTGCCGTAGGCAGACAACGAAATTTCCAACGGCCGCGTGCAGCAATTCAAAGGCAGCTTCCGGGCGGCGCTTCTGAACGGCGGCTCAGGGTCGATCGCAGCCATACGCGAGACCTCGGCAGGATGCGACGCAGTCGCGCTTCTGCTCATAGCCCGCTCCTCACTCCTTCATGGGCGCACAAACTGCATTTTCCGCACCAACGAAAGTACAGTGTCGCAACCCTCTAAAGATCGATGGCGCATCGCACGCGAAGCAGAGAAAAATCAATGCTTTACCGCTGCTGCGGGCCGAATGCTGGCCGTCATTCCGCAGCTGCGGAACTGCGGAACGCTGCAGAACGCCATTCAACTTTAGATTTTGGTATCCCGCGACCGTGAACCTGGGGAGCACCTCGTATCAATGCCATCTAGCTGAGTGCCAGCGATAAAGGATTGAACTGGAAGTGAGCAGTAACACACTTTTCATCCAACCACTGCGGTCGCATTTCAAGGTCAGCTACAGGCTGGTTGCGGAAGTTCGACACCTGCGAGCTAGACATCTGCACGAAAGCTGATAGCAGTCATTCGCGACCGGTTCGGCTTAGACAAGCGTACCGACGTTTAGACGTTACCCTCCCGAACCTATGGGCTTATCTGACGCAACGTGACATTCGCCCCTTACCTCTGCTATACCCACTCCGTTTGCCGATTCACAACGCGAACTGCGGACCGACGCCGCAACAATCGAGCGAGCAAGGAGCGCGAAACAGAATGAGCGATTGGGATTTTCTTCACGACATGCACGACCGTGGGTACAGCGCCGACGACATAGCGGATGCTGCGGCTTGCGGCTATGCACCTTGGGAAGCGAAGTACATCGACCTGCAGTGGGCCGAGGAGCAACTTGAGGGCGAGCCAGAGGACACCGCCGCCTCGATTCAACCTGTACGAAGCAGGGAAGGCTTTCCTTTCAGCATCCTGAAGCAGAAGGAAATCTTCCAAGACTTGGTCGAATGCGCGACGCGCCATTTCGACAACACTGGCCGATACCTCCAGGTCTGGGGCGAACTCGGCGAAATCTACGCGGAGATCAAGTTTGGGCTTCGCCGCCATGCGACCCACGCCCCCGGCTCGGACGGAACGATTGACGGCAAGCGTGTTGAGGTGAAGACTATCTCCCCCGAGAAGACCAGCGATCACGTCCTGGTCAAGACCCAGGGCAACTTTGAGAAGCTGCTGATCGTCCGCATTGATCGGGAGTTCCAGTTCCAAGGCAAGCTCATCGACCGCAGCGAGCTTTCGGGCGGCGCGGGCAAGTACCTCAAAGCGCGGCTTCCCTGACGTTCTATTGGGTGTGGGCCGCATTAAGGTCATGTCCTATCTGCTGTATCCGGCGGGTCGAAGGCTGACTTCGTGCCACTGCTGCGCCTTAGGTAGTCGGCAGGTGCTAAGTACCCGAATCGGATTAGCGAAGCCCACTTGGTGGGTCTTTTTTTAAGGCCGTTTGCTCGGCTGAGTCCATTCGGTGTTGAAGGCTCTAGCCCCACCACTTTATGGTGTAGCCGCAGGCCTTCAACTCCTTCGACACTTCGGTCTTCCAACCACCGAATTGGTCGAGTCCAACGTACACAACGCCACTGATGTCGTTGGGCGTTTCTATCTCGCCCTTGACCAGCGCGCATACGTTCTCTCGACCAAGCTTCGCCATCAGGTACCCATGCTCGAACACAACATTCTGACGAGCTCGGTTCTTAGGAGGAATTTTTGATTCGTGGACACCGCGCCCGTGGTCGCACGCGGTGTAGAGGACCAGGGCAAAGTCCGCATCATTGGTGTAGCGCTCAATCTTCTCAATGATCGTCATGCCTGAACTCGCCTGTTCATGCAGGATGATCGGCTCAAGCCCTAGGTCCGAAACGAAGCGTGCCACTTCCTGCTTTGCTTCGTTATCGCGGCCATGCACGATGAAGACTTTTCGCTTGTTCCGCGTGACGGGCGCGGCTACCGGTAAAGAACCTGGGGATCGCATGAACACTGGCGTAGCAACGTGTTTGGGTGCTGCCGTCTGCTGTCCAAACTCCAAGGAGTCCAGCAAGGGGGTGAACTCATTCGAAATGTACGTTCGCCGCTCTGCGTAGGTCTTGAATTTTGGCTGGATGAAATTCCAAAAAGAACTCAAGTCGCGATTTGTCCGGACAAATGGCGGAACCAAGTGTGCGGTATCAGACAAGGACAAAAGCTCCTGCCTGAGGGTGGCATATTCATTATTGTCCGCATTTCCGCCGGTAGCGTGGGAGCTCAGCAACGTGGCCAAATAATTGGCCTTCTCAAATGGGGTGTCCAGGAATTCTATGCTCATGGTTTATTGTCGCTGAGATCTTTCGACTGGCCGAACATAAACTTCCCGACGTACCAAATTGCTCTTCCAAAGTTGTTGAGCAACTGCTCGCCCTGCCTGAGATACGAAAGGCTTTGGTCAATACCGGCAAGCTTGATGGCGTCTGCTACCTTTGAGCCGGTTGGATGTGCGTCTCCCACGCGCATGTCGTAGGCACCTGCAATCTCTGCAAATACTTCACGCGCCGTATCGGGGCCGACCGTTTGCGCGAGCACGTCTTGGAGAAGCTTGTTCGAGCCAAGTTTTTCTTTGTCCGCATGAGTCGCAATTTTGCGAAGCTCGCGGACATTGAGGCGGTCCGAGAACACGCGGACAAGCTCTTTGGCCAGCCTCAGCAGCGAAGCCTGATCCCTGCTCATGAACCTAGACACGTTTTGCATCGACGCAGCGTCATCGATATCGTGAGTGAACAGGGATATTCCATAAACCTTGCGAAAATTATCCTCCAGCTGACGCATCGTCCCAAACAGCATTTCTTCGACGGCATGCGTATCTGCCGGTTCAGCCTTGACTTGCGAAGCCAGCAATTCGATCGAAACCTTCCCTTCCGGCGCTACGTTATGCGCGGCCCAAAGATGCTGCTCCCATGGATAAAGCTTGGCAATGTCGTAGGCGTATACAGTAATCAAGTCAGCGGAATTAATTCCGAAATGGGTCTTGTATCCAGACGTTGACTTGATACTGCCTGTTTCTGCCGTGTACCAGTGCAACGTGAAGCCTCTATTGCTTAAAAGTTCGTTGACCACGCTGGATCGGAACCACAGCCAGCGGCCAATGTCCTCGTTATCCAGCTTGGCGGAGGGCATGCGCGTACCGTCAGTCTCCACGATGAATTGAGGAAGGTTCGTGTCTTCATCTCCACGAACTCGAATGCTTCGCGATTGGTGGTCGATCCATTCGTCTCGCCAGAATTCGCCTTCAACTCGAATACCTTTATAGCCGCCACGTTCGCCTTGCGACTGTTCATGGCTAGTGTTTCCGTCGTTGTCCGGTCCCATTACGGGCGCGTCTTCTTCCTCATCAACGTCATTTCGCCACATACGAAACATAGCCCAAGTACCACCGAATACTTTGTTGACTTCGCGAATTAGAAGTTCAAATCGTCCGCCGTCGCGTTCTTCCTTGTGCTCTTTTAGATTTGCATACTCGCTCTTTTCAAGCGCGGGTACGTTTTCCACTCTTTGCCGGTAATAGGAGAGGCGCAGCGATAGGTTCCTGGCTGCCAAGTAATCAAGTAGAAACTCACGCTTGATTTCGATCAGGGTATGTTCGTTGTCCTTGCCGAGGACTTCACGTGCAACGACAACGAAGTTTTCTTTTGGCCTTACCCAGTTCGTCCCTTCCTTTATAAGGCCGAGCGCCACGACTAGATCGGGATTCAAGATCCATTGCCTGCCGCCGACTACGGGTTGCGGGTGTTCAAAGACAAGGTTGACGCCGATGGGCTCCTTGTCGTTGTATTGGTATTGGTCGATGGATGCGTAGCCGTCCTTGTAGGCATACGGCTCCACGGTGTGGCCGATGCCCAAGTCGCCCCAGCCTAAGCGCTCCTCAACGAATGCCCGCTGCTCTGGCGGAAACGCAGCAGACCCTAATCCAAAGTATTCGCTGGAGTGGACTGCTTCTCTAACGTCACCCTTTTCGTCTTTCACGGATGCCCTCAAGGGCACCCAGGTTGCGGTTGAGAACAGGCGGCGAGTTTCTTTTTTCTGGAGAATCCACTCTTCGTTCATTTCTGGTGTTGCATCGTGGTGCGTGTGTGTCTGGGTCCACCATTCTGCCGCGCGGCCGCGGCGTGTGATTCCTCCCTGTTATGGACACTCCGTCGCGTGACTCTAGTCGCTTACTCGTCGCGCGCGCATGCACCGGGCGGCGAGCATGTTGGTTGCGGCCTGTATTCGGCTTGACTCGAATATGTTTGGATTGCTCGAACCGGTCTGGTACATATGTAGGCTCCAGATCTCTGCCGCGTAGTTCCTACGCTCGCCAGTCCTGGCTGGTTCACGTTGCTCCAGACGGGCGCAGCCGCCTGCCGCGTGGACTCCGGAGTGGAATCATGCTCCTAGCATGCTTCGTCAGAGGGACCGCAACGTAGTGATCGAGAACATGAGACATCGCTCAGTTCCCAGACCCTAACCTTCTCGGTCAGTGTGCCCGGCTTATGAGGTTGTGGCTTCGCGAACGTCCGACGAGGTCGATGTTGCCGTCATTCGCGGCCGCATCACTGTAAGACCGCAATCGCTGCAAAGCTGCCAACCAGATCACAGCAGAATCGCCGCACACTCTCACCCTGCAGCAACTCAAAACGTAGCAGGCGACTCCACCAGCTCCACAGGCCCGGGCCCCTCATACAGCACTACACCCGAGTGCTTCACCCTCACCCGCCAGACCTCGCCCTCCAGCGTGACCGCATAGGCATCCGCCTCCAGCGGCAGCACTGTTTCCGTCGGGAACACACCATCGGCTCCGCCCGCTGGCGCGCACATCGTCGGGTAGTTCCAGGGCGAGTTAATCGGCATGGGGTGTCCTCAGTGGACCTACACCCTCACACCAGCCGCACTTCAAAGTACGCCCCCTCCCCTTCGCCCAGATCCCGGAACCCCGCCTGCTTGGCTGCCGCACTGGCCTTGCCCCAGGCTTTGAGCAAAGTGAGATCGCCAGGCGACACCACCTCGGGCGGCGACTCTTCCAGGCTGTGCATGGTGTCCAGGGCGGCAGCCACCTGTTCGGGGTCTCCGAGCTGCTTCTCTGCGTATTCCGGACATTCGTGAACAGGTAGTCCACCTCCACCTAACCACCTAAGCCGGCATCGTGATCGGCTGGAATCGACCCTGAACGCACCTGTGCCATCATGGTCTCGTTGCCTCGAAGCCGTCACTCAAATCTGCCGTCCGGCGCCTCGCGGCTTCACCGTAAATATGGCTCCTAGCAAACTTGCACCAGACGAACTGGTGCGACCTTAAACCGTTAGATCGGAGGAATCCGTTGGTTGAAAGCCTCAGCGCGCACGATGTGCTCAGTTCGGCCTCGACAGAGCAAGCACTTTTGGACAGGATCGCCCTGCAGGAGAAGCAGGCCTTCGACAGGCTGTCGCGCTTTGAACCAACATCGTCCACGCTTGCGTGGTTGGACAACCTGCGCACGATCGAAGAATGCATCAATCTGCAAACAGTGCATTGGAACGACAATGACTTCAGCTCACGCCTGTTTGGGATGCCCGTTGCAGGTCTTGTTCATGATCTCGCGCCGTTGATGGAGTTGCACACCCGCCTCACCGAGCGGTTCTCTATACCCTTCGCCAACCGGTTCCGGCAGCTGATGCTGCAGGCGAGTTCAATGGCGACTTCGTTTATTTCCCAAGGCATGGGTGAGGTGGCCGATGCAATGCACAACCTCGCCTCTTTGATTGGCTATCTGCAGTCGCGTCGCCGCCACTTTGTAGCGCTACTGCATGTACTGCCCACAGCATGCCGTGGCAACGTCCGCATCGGCCCCCTGGAGGCCTTGACCGTGATGCTGCCCATCGTGGAGTTCACGGGAATCCCGATGATGAGCGCGCACGGCGGACTGATGGCGAGACTGGCGCGTGAAAGTCTCGGTTTACCCGTCAAGAGCGGCGTGGAGATACCGATGCTGGATGCTGGCTTCCTAGAGCCGGAGCGATCTCGGATTGACGAGCTTCGTTGGTCGGACGCAGGCTACAAGCACTTCTATGCCATGCGCGAGCCTTTGCGGCCAGACCGGCTGTTCTCGGCCGCGGAGTTGCGCAACGACATCGTGACGATCGAGGCCGCCTATGCGGAGTTCGACCTCACCGGTAGTGACTTCGCGATCGCCGCAGGGCTCGTCCGCAGGCTGTCGCGGCAGTGCGTCGTACGCGACTTCTGGGTGGAGATCGCACCCGACGTGTTCGAGTTGATGTTGGGCGCGGCCAAGGCCCCCGCAGCGTTGCGCGCGGCGCTCGTGCGCCCGGCTTCGAGTTACATGGAAGGGTTGTCCAGCTATGCGCCGTTCGTGCAGGTGGACGGCATGCTGCGCACCACGGTCACCCTGCTGAGTCGCTTCATCTACAAGTGGCGTGTTCGCACACTGGACAGCCGCAAGAGGTACCAGATTCGCACGGGCTTCATCTTCGAAACCGTGGTGAAAGACAGACTGACCGAGCAAGGGTTCGTGGTCCAAGACATCAAGCGCATCAACCGACGTGAGTTCGATGTGGTCACCGTTTTGGAAGGCGTCGTCTGGAATGTTCAATGCAAAAACAACTTCGTGGACCTGGCCGCCGTCGATTCCGACGCCCGACGGTTTGCCCGCTACAACCGTGCACTCGTCAAGGCCTACGAGAAGGCCCTTAACAAGGAGCGCCTACGAGAGCATCTGCTTCAAGCCAGGCTCTCAATCGACAACGTCCAACACATGGTGGTTGCGCGCTTTCCGGTAGTGAGCGAAGACCCCCGCATCGTCCCCTTCAGCCGGATCGACGAATTTGTGTCGCGAGCACGAGCGTTGCTGGCGCAGACCGCTACTAGAGGGTAAGGCGGGATAAAGCCAGTTTGACCCATAAGCCTTTCGGTTATGTGAAATCGTTCCTTTATTCAAAATAGAAACTCAATTGGTCACCTGTAGTGTTTCCAGCGGTTCTACAGTGGCGCATCTCTCTAAAGATCAATGGCGCATAGCTTGCTAGTGACGTGAGAAATCAACGACTTATCTGTGCCGCGCGCCGCGTCTTTAAGGGCGTTCCGCAGCTATGGCCCCGAGGCGCAACCGGGAAGTTGAACAAGGAGTGTTGCGAAGCGCCATTGAGCGTTCGGGAGAGTCGTCAGTAGCTACACTGAAAAGCCTCAGCAAGTTAGCCACTGCTTTGTGCCGATCTGGCCAATTTCGCCCGCAAGCAACGACAGCAGCAAGTTGTCCTTCAACAGTTGCCGAGTGATAGCGCAGCGATAGGTATAGCCAGGAGCCCAGGGATCTCCGTTTGCTACAGCGGTCTTGGCATAGCAGTCACCTGCACAGTTGAACTTTGCTACGCAGCCTTTGCACTTCTCGATTTCAAGTGGATTGAGCTTTCCAAGCTTGTCGATGCGCTCGCTACTCACATCAAATCTCTGGCTCGCTTCATTCCATCCGCCATACTGAAATAGCTCCGCCCGCGGGTCCGTAGGTTGCAATACCTCGTTGCATGAAGTGACAATGCCGCGAGCGGTCACAAGAAAATTCTTAGCGCTTGTTGTTCCACAGAAGGCAAGTTTAGTTGTCGTATCCGCGCCAGAGTAATATATTTCGATTCCATACATCGCCGCAACTTGCTTAGCTTTTCGATAAGCACCGATGAAATCGTCGGCATCTGGATGCTGAATGTCCGTAGCTATTGAGGTTACGGGCGTAACGTCGAAAATTGGCTCAAGTTGGATATTTTTGCACTTCGTTGTACGCCCTATGAATTCAATGAACTCAGAAAGACTCAGCAAGGCCTCTCGCGATACGGTCGATCGCACGTGATATTCCTTCCCCAGGTGATCAAACGCCTTCATCGTGCGAAGAACTTTATCAAACGATCCTTTCCCATTTGGTAATACTCTGTACTTGTCATGCACATCAGCTAGGCCATCCAGCGAAAATGTAATTCCTGTGCAAACTTCTGACAGGTATTCAACGCGACTTGCAGGGAAAACACCGTTTGTACTCAGCTCCACGTATGGCGATAGCCCTCTGACTTTGCATTCCGATCGGAAATAGTCAATAGCCCAGCGGAATTCACGCCAGCTTGCGGTAGCCTCTCCCTCGCCGAGGAAATTTATTGACGGATCTTCGCCCAGCCTTTCGGCATTAGAAATCACAAGATCAATGGCCGCCTTGGCAATTGATCTTGGGATATCAATATCGTCGAGCCTCCCCCCCTCTGCATAACAGTACGTACATCGAAGCGTGCATTTTTGCGTCGTTGAGAACGTAACATGTACAGGCTTCCAGCGTTCTGATGCCTTGTCGAATATTGTTCGATCGGGCGTGCTGGGCCTAAAAAGACCTTGCCTGTCGAAGAATGAGAGTGTTTGATCTCGATCAATTGCTTCTCGATCAATCTCAGAACTAAATATTTTCCTGAGCCGCTCCGCTACAGATACTGAGACCAAGGTAATGATCCCCTTAAGGGGCGCATAAAGCAAAAAGGCATCAAGCATCGGAACCAGAAATACTTCACGGCCATTGTCAATGGACTCAGACAGAAGACGAGAAGAGTGCGAATTCGTCCTCGACCTTATGGGTATGACACGGGATGGCTCTCTGAGCACTTCAACTGGAGCTAAATTGTGACTCATGGTCGAATCCTCCAGCCTTTATATGAGATCAGATTGCAGCTTAGCGACAATATCCTGGAAATCCTTTATCGTCTTTATCTTTGAAGCATCAAATGTCTTAATTAAGTCTTTGTACTTTGAATTGAGCAATAGATCATCTGGCGGAATAATCTGCGACTGCGATTTGCCATCACATTTGCACTTGTATTCACAACAACCTTCCTTCTTACAACCGCATGCTTCATTGCATCCGCAATTTTCTGTGCATGCCGCAGTGATCATTGGATCCTGCAGCAGCTTCGTGAAAGCAACGATGTCCTCATCAGATAGCTTGCTCATTTCTTTCTCCAGTTAGATTGCGAAGTCAGTTAATGAAGAATAACCATCCAGCCCGGCTGCTGAATTGGCCGGCCACGATCTGCACCTGCATTTAGGAGATTGTCAAGAATGTGAATTAATCGGTGGACGCGGCACCTCGGAGAAAACTGCAGAGAGAGTCTTCAACATCACGCCTGCGCAGGTTGCTTTGCTGCTCGTCCTCGGTCGTTATGCTCCATGGTCCCTCCGGTACCTGTCGCGTGCACTACGAATCGACTGCCCGCCGATGTTTATGCAGGAACCCTCCGCGGATGTCAACAAATCCATGGCAGCCGATGCGCACCCCTTATCGCCATCCTTTGGGCGAACGCCAGCCCATGGCACTCCATTGGCCGCCAGCGATACGTTCGAACCACACACCCTGCACATGGAAATCTTGTCGACGCTTCAGGCTACAAAGCCGCGGTGGTGGACGCCAGTCACCGGACATGCTCTGAGCATCCGAACAGCACTCGGAATGCTAGCCATCGCCTGCATCCTTCCGATCTCTGTCGGGGCAGTCCTTCTTTTCGTGAGCTACTACGAACGCCAGCGGGAGCAGCTCACCAACACAGCCATCGACCGTGCGCGTGGCGTCGTTTTTGCCGTCGACCGGGAGTTTGCTGCAACCCAGTCAGCCCTCATCGCGCTGGGCACTTCGCATCGGCTGGCCACGGGTGACCTGGCCGGGTTTCACAAACGCGCAGTGGAAGTTCTGTCGAGCTTGCGTGCGGACAGCATCCTGGTCCTCGACACGTCCGGCCAAATTGTTCTCTCGACCCACCTGCCATATGGGGAGCCTCTTCCCAAGGTGAAAAACCCATTGCTTCTGCAGCGCATTCTCGCGACAGGAAAGCCCGCCGTTTCGGACTTGTTCGTCGGCCCAATCAGCAACCCGCGCATATTCAACTAGGTGTTGGCCTGTGGCTGGCCTGGTTTGTCGGAGGGAGGATTGCCCGATCCATCACCGCCCTCACCCAGCCAGCAAACGACTTGGTCACCGGCAACCGGCTGGTGATTCCTCCCCTGCACTTCACGGAGGCCGAGGCCATGCGACAGGCGCTTCTGCAGGCCTCGGCGTCACTTCGCCAGTCCCAGTACGACGCCAACCACGATAGCCTCACCGGCCTACCCAACCGGAACCTCTTCTATCACTTTGTCGCGCAGCAACTCGCGCTATACCGGCGAAACACCGGGGAGTTCTGCATTCTCTTCATCGACCTCGATGGGTTCAAGGCCGTGAACGACACGTATGGCCACGCAGCAGGCGACCAGCTCTTGCGTGACGTTTCGATCCGCATCGGCGAGACGTGCAGGGCCTCCGACATTGCGGCAAGACTGGGCGGCGACGAGTTTGCCCTCGCGCTGGCCTACACCGGGCTGGATCAGGCCCGAACCCTCGCCAGCCGGTTGTTGGAGCAGCTCTCCGCGCCCTACCCGATCGGCACAGTCAGGGCCACGATCACTGCAAGCATCGGCATCTCTCATTTTCCGGGAACCGCCAACGACGTCGACACTTTGATGCGAAAGGCAGATCACGCCATGTACAGTGCGAAAGCGGCCGGGAAGCGCTGCGTGGTCTGGTCACAGCGAGCTAGACCGCTGAGTTCCAAACTCGTGCCAACGATGGACCGGCCAGCAGCTCGGCAGCCGCTGACCAGCTACATCATTTCTTCTGGCGGGATTCAGCCAGCATGTTCATTGCCGTTTCGAGCGTTGCCGCAATACTCCGGGCCGCCGTAACAATCTCTGCCATCACCGGCTCGGGGTTACCTGGCTCAACGATTTCGAACCGGGCTGGGACACTTTGGCGCGCAGCCGCCCCGGGCACTGGACTGCCAGGCGCCGCTCCAATTTGGCCTGACGCCGCGGCACTCCCGGCGCCCTGCGGTGCCGATCGCGAGCCAGCCGCTGCTCCTGGCCCAGTAGGCAACGCACGCTGCCGCCCTTCAACCTTTGCATCCGTCGCCTCCATCTTGGTTGGAGCACTCGCAGAGCCTCCAATCGCCTGGCCGCTGGCCGCCGCCGCATTCGCAGGGGGAGGAGGTGTCTCGGAGGACGACGAGCCGCCCGCGCTCGCCTGAGCCGCGGCACTGACGAGTTCATTCATGGCCTCGCCCGCACCCGCACCCACTTCCGTCTGCGACCGACGGGTTCTACCGCGCGCCGTGGGAAGCTGACGAATCACAAATTCGTCGAACTTCCCTCGCACCTGGCTGCCCCAGGAATGCCCGTGCTGCTGCAAAGCATTACTCAGCATTTCCACGTCACTGAGGAACATACGGCGACGAGCACTGAGCCAGCCGTTTAGCATCCATAACTCGATGCCAAGCCAGGAAGTGATCTCGGGCTTGAGGCCAGGCCTTGACGAGATCTCCTTCGAAAGCCATGCCGCAAACAGGTCGTAGCGATCTTCTACGCCGCGGCTGGGGCCCGCAGCTCGCTGGTCGGCGTTCGCAGCTACAGAAGACGGCGCAGCGGGAGCGCTGCCCTGCTGGCTCAGCCCACCACCTGAGGTGGCGCCCATTTCGTTCACGTCAGATTGGACTCGGAGTGCGGTCATTGTGGTCTCCCTCATTGGGTTGTGCGTCTCGTCTTCATCTTCAGCCTGGAAAGACTTGATCCGTTCGACAAAGGTGTCATCAAGTACAGCTCCGACCGTATCAAACCAACTGGGCGCCTGGATCATTCTGCCCATGTGCTCTGCCAGCTGGTCATCAATCACTTCCTCCTGTGCCAAGATCCGCTCCGCGCGGTCCTTCGAGACATGGGCCTTTGTTGCCGTCAACAGCACGTCAGAACCTAAAGCGAGATGAAGCAGCTTAAAGTTCTGGTATCTCGTCAAAAAGATGCCGCGCGGCGCCACTGCATCGGGCCGGCCAGCCCTGACCATCTGGGCACTTTTCCCATGCCCTTGGTGTCGCTGACCACTGGTCCACGCCTTCATGATTGCTCCTGCTCGAATCAAAATATATCGAGGTACTAAGTTTGCTTATTTGTTAATTATGCCAGCTTTGGACGACTGCACCAATACGGAAACCACCTACCAAATTGCTACCGACGTCGACAAGTGACCAAACAGGTATGGTTTCGACGCTGCCTCGCCCCCTATCGAACCTGCTCACGCCGATCATCCGTGCGCCAAGATCCGCCGCTGGCAATAGATACGCCCAAACCTACGCTTCCAACTCGACTCCTACGTCGAGGATACCGATGGAATGCAACCCGGCAGCGGAAAAAGTCCGCACCGTGGACTTTTGGCCCGATTTTGACACCAGGCGCCAAACAATCGCATCAAATTTGCAATACGTTTTGGCACCGTCTTAGTGCCACAACAAAACTATCGGAACAATTTAGCGTTATCAAAAACCGTTGTTCCGAAAACCAACAGGGCTGCAAGTATCAGTGGGTTTATATCATCAGCTGGACTCACTCATATTCGCTCTACGTGCAGGCACGTGGGAATTGGAAGAACCAGTTTCACCTGCGAACGTAACATCAATATTCAGATTCAATTCGAATAACCGGACAACTCATTCTCGAGGCCAATCCGCCCGACCTGGGGATGTGCGATTAGGCGCGGCAAAACCATCAACCCAGCATTCAGGGCAGGCCTTCGTTTCATCGATACGACGCCCACCCCCTTGGTTATCACTTTTCTGGTGACAAGAAGGACCGTAAACCAATCCGCCTCCCCCGAGGCTCCTTCAACTATCCGGAGAGTTCCCATGAACACGTTCGCAATCGACAACACGTCTGTAGCCGCTGACCAAGCTCAACGCGCCTGGAACATGTCTATCGCTCGGAACTTTCCGGGCACTGACACTGTCGTCGCTAAGACTTTTCAAGAAGTCTCTTCTCAGAAGGACCTTTACGTCCTCAATAAACTCTTCAGGTCCTATTGGGCTGCGGTTGAGCGCGCTTCCGTGCGTGGTGACAAGCGTCAAGGCGATATTGCTTTGGCTGCACTTTATGTGGTTCAAGGTCAGATGGATTATCTTCGCGCCATGAACCCTTCGACCAGCAACTGATTTACTGGCGAAATAGCAAAAGAGGACACTATGTGTCCTCTTTTTTTTTGCCCGAGCGAAACTGAACCTGTCCCTTCGTGATGTAGATTCTTGGGGCCAAATCCAGCTAGTTGATGGTGGAACTCAAAGGCACCATAGGTTCGCGCAGCAGGAGCAAGCCGCGCATCTCGATCACTTCAGCGTCCTGCGGCAGCTGCGCGAAGACGTCCTCGACGCTCACCAGCAGATAGGACTCAAGGGCCAGCACGCTGGACATGGCGCTCACGGGAACGTACGGCTTTGCCCGGGGGTAGAACGAGTCCACCAGGTCAACAAACCTGTTGGAAGCTTCTACCAGCTCAAGCGCACGTTCTGCGTTGCCGCGGCCGAGCTCGCGGAAAGACGCTTCCAACAGTGTTTCCATGCTTAGACCCCTTTCGCCTGATTCGATTCTTCCATTCCTGGCCGCGAGACTTTCCAGCCGAGTCCGCGCACCACGCCCCAAATGCTACCTCCAGTCACGGCGATCGCGAAGATGGCCAGCAAGAGAGGCGATATCCCAAGCTTCTCCGCAACAGACTCATGCGAAATGCCCAGATAGTTGGCGATCAGCACGAAGGGCAGCACTGCCATGAAGACGACGAACATCACGTCGATCCGCTTGAGAACCCCCCATTTGGACCGGCGGATGCCAACCGCCACTTCAACCGAGGCAGCAAACTCCTCTCTGGCCTTGCGCTGTGTCAGCTCTATCGCAGTGGTCATCACGAGGAGCAGCCCGGCCAGTACGGCAGTGAGCCACTTGAACTCGATCACCTTGGCAGGCATTGGGATCACCTCGAACACGACAATCAACAGCGCGATCGCCGCCATTCCGGTGAATACTTGAGTACGTTGGAGATTCATGATTTTCCTTTCAGTGGTGGAAGTACAGGGTTTCAACAATCAGTCTGCAGCGAGCAACTCGCGGATGCGCCGGATCCGACGGGCAATCAGGAAGCTGACTAGGAGCCACGCGCCCAGGGCGGCAGTTGCCGTCGCTGTCATTGTTGCCAGGGCCCAGGCAGCCGTATGAGCAATTGCCACGCGCCCTTCCCGCTCGGTTGAGTAGGTTTTGGCGCTGTCCGATTGGGCCGCACCATAAGCACTCTTCTCTAGGGCATACAGAACATCAGCCCTCGGCTGGAACGCTTTCTGCCCAGCGAGCTTCGCCAGTACCGCTTTTGCCTGCGACTGACGCGGTTGCTCCCCCTTCCGAGGGCCCATCTGGGCAAGTACGAATTCACCCTCCAGCTGCACGGCTCGGTCCAGATCTGCAACGATGGAGCGAAGACCTACGGCATCGTGCCGTTCAATGGCTTCTTGCGCGATGACGGCCAGCGAACGGCCTTTGGAATCCCCTCCCATAGAGTCGAGGATCGACGGCATGAGTGCCAGCGTACATGCTGTCGATATGCCAACGATTGGGGCCATGATCGACTGTTTGGTTACCCCCACCGCGAGGCCTGTTAGCAGCATTGCTACTGCGAGCGCCTTAACCATATACCCGCTGGCAAAGCCATCCAGCTGCTCGAAGACCGCTGCTAATTCGGGACTGTGCCCTGTACCACCGCTCCCAGCCATTCTGAGGGCAGTTCCAAGGGACTCGGGGACCTGAATCTCGGATATCGCCGACTGGGGACCAACCTGGCCAACGAGCACCGCGGCGCACACGGTGACCGCCAGCATCCCGAGCACTATCCAGGTCGCCCGCGTCTGGCCCAGTGCCCATCGTTCGCGGCGGCTCACAAGCTCCGATACGGCGAGCTTGGCATCAACGGAAGCACTCGATCTCATGCCGCCTCCTGGTAAGAAACTGTCCCCGCCGCCGGTGTACGCGACAACTTGGCTTGCAGGTCGCTTCGCATGCTCTCTATCTGTGCTTCGGCCTGCCGGAAGCTCTGGATCCCTTCGTGGTGAATGCGGATGACGTCTTCGACCGACTTGATCAACGTGGTCTGAACCTCGCGCAGCGTGTCCACATCGATGACCAAGCGCTGATTCGCTTTTGCTGTCTCGACGGAGTTGCGGTGCAGCAGGGCAGCATTGCGCTTGAGCAGGTCATTTGTCGTGTTGTCGATGGTGTCCGCGAGCTCCACCGCATTGCGCTGCTCATTGAGCGTCAGCTTCAGCATGAACTGGCGCTTCCAGGCGGGTACAGTGATCTCCCGGACCGTGTGGAACTTGTCCGCAAGCATCTGGTTGTTCGACTGAATCAGCCGAATCATTGGCAGGCTCTGCAGGGCGGAGTGCTGCAGCACCATCAGGTCGTTGATCCGCTTCTCCAGATTGGTGGCCACCGTTTCGAGGTCCGCGACCTCGTGCGCAGCCTGGATATCCCCCTGGCCACCTTCTCGCAACTGGACGAGTTGCGCCCGGACCTCGGCAAGCCGCATCTTCCCCGCTGCGACATGGATACCGAGGAGGCGGTGCTCTTCCCGGACTCCGACGTGCATATCCTCCAGCCCCGCGTTCCGCTCGCGAATACCGGATTGCGTTGCTTCCACTTCCCGCACAAGGCTATCGATCTGCTGGCGGGTGCTGTCGAATTCCCCCATGATGCGGCCAGAGCGCAGGCGAATCCGGTCAACCAAGGGACCCACGATAGGCAGGCGAGAGCGCTTGTCCGAGAGCACCCCGAGGTTCATCCGCTTGGCGACATGCACTACAGCGGAGAGCTTCTCGCCGGCGACGTCGAGGTCACGGTTTCGCACCTGGTCCAGCAAGCTGTCCGCATAGCGAGAAGTGTGCTCGCCGACGTCCCGACCGAACTCTGAGACGGTGAGCGGGTTTTCTGGCTGGATGCGCATCGCAACCTGGGAGATCTCGGCCTGGTCGGCGGCCGTGAGACCGAGCTTGCGCAGCTCGCCTTCGTCGAGTGTCACGAGGGAGTTTCCTGGGCGGGTAGCAATGGAACTTTTCATGTTGATCTCCTGGGGTATTACTTGACGCCTTCAAGGCTCTTCGAGAGGCTTCGCATGAGCGCCGTGTGAGCCTTCGCAGCCTCGCCAACCATGGCCGGATCCATGTGCTTCGAGGTGATCAGGGCCAGCGTGTGCTGACGCCAAACGGGCACGAGCACGCTCTTGGTTTCAGCGAATCGATCCAGCATGTCCACCGCCTGAGCCCGCGTGAGCTTCATCTGCATGAACGACATGGCGTGGGAAGCGCGCAAGGTAGCGAGGTTCGCCAGCTTTCTGGCAAATCGCTCGCGCGGCTTGTCAAACTCCAGCTGTCCAGCAGCTGCCATCCCCGCCTGGGGGTTCTCGTCCAGGTACTCCTGGCCGGCGCGGATGAGATCGTCAAGGCGTGCTGTCTCTACTTCGTGGGTCGACAGGCTCTGGTCGACCATCCGCAAGGTGTCCCGCACCGATTGCTCAATGCCAGCTGCCGCCTGGATAAGCTCATCCAGAGACTTTCTCGCCACGTCGTACCGGACGCGACGCTCCACATGGCGGCCCAGCAGTTTGTCGAGCCAGTTAGGAGCCTTGGCAATTTGCTTGGGATCAGCGTCGGAGAGCTTGTTCACGATCGCCTCGATCGCCTCCGCCAGCCGCGAGACTGCACCCCGCTCCATCAAGTCGGAGAGCGCCTGCAGAGCCTCCTTGCCCGATGCGCCGTCTCCGTACTCCGCGACCCTGGATGAGTCCGCGAACAGCGCCGGCAGCACATTCCGCTTGAGTTCCTCCACTGACTTCATTCCCGTACTCCTTTACTCAGATCACGCCGATAGGCCCACGGAGCCACAACATTTCGGTCCCCCCACAGGCCCCGGGCACTTGCGCGTGCTGAGGCCTCAGCTGCCTCATAGGCATTCCGGTCTGCGCTTGACTGCTCCCGTGCGTAGGCCTTGTAGTGCCAGGCCCAGCCCAGGGATACCAGCGACAAGTTGATGTCCATGCCGCCGCTGAACACCGTGCAGATCTCGCGACTTCGTTGCCCTTCGGGCCTTCGCTCCTGCTTGCTGCAACGCAGCGAGACACGTCGGCCGTGCACCATCGCCGCGAGCTCCTGCTTGGCTCGTTGACCGAACGCCTGCGATCGTTCGGGCGCGTCAATCGCCGCGAGACGCACGCGGTACGCCACGGTGCCGGTCGAAACATCCAACGTGTCCCCGTCCACCACGCCCACGACCGTTCCTTCCACGTCGCCAATCGGATTGGCGAAGGCTTGGGCGCCAAAGCACACCAGCAGCGCAGACAGAATCAAATTCACCATGAATCACCCCCTCTAGAAGCGCGTAGTGGCGCGAAGGGCGTCCAACTCAGCATCCGTCGTCGGGCGCTTCGCCTCAGGAACCTCGCGCTGCGCGCCTGGTGGCTGCGGGACGCGTTGAGCATCGGCAGGCATCGGCGGTGCCACTTGGGTGGAGGGGCGTACAGCGCGGGGTGCCCGTTGAGGCGCTAGTCCGCGGAGAAAGTCGTCCACATTCACCAGGCCCGCAGCGATCGCCTGGGCGGTAGCGAATCGCACGAACGCGCCGCCCGCACGGAACGGCAGCTTCGACAGTGCTTGATGCACCGCCTGGTCCCGGTACGGGTCCGCCCGGAAGGAAACGCGTATGGACTCCAGGGGTTCGCTGTCTCTGATCCAGTTCGCCATGTTCACCCCGCAGTGGCCAGATTCATACCTTCGAGGTACTGCTTGGCCTTGCCATAGCGGTAGTAGCCCTCGCTGATGATGAAGCGCGACCCATGAAGGGCTGCACAGTCCTCCTGGTGATCGTCGCTCACAAGACGCGTGTGACGCCACACAGCTTTCATGCGTGTCGCTAGTGCCGAGGCAGAGCCACCCGCGACCAGCACCCCAGAAAGCAGCTCAACACGATCACCGAGCAGGCGTGACGCCTGGTCAAAGATGTTGGAGAACAATTGAGCGAAGGCATCGTCGATCTCCATGGAGACGTCCACCTCCTCGCCCATGTGGCGGAGCTTCCCAACGGGCAAGATGCGCTCGATGTCGATAAGCGTGCGCTTGATGCCCCGGGCTTCGAGCGCGCGCATCACGGTTTCCGCCACCACCCGCACGCCCTCGTATCGGCCGGAGCAGGACTCGATGTAGCGACCGTTCTCATACAGTACGAAATCCGTGGTGAAGTAGCCCACGTCTACTACCGCCCAAGACTCGTTCGTAGGGCTGACACCTGGGCGCAGCCCGCCCTGCCGTGTGTAGATGTGCGCAAAGTAGGCAGCGTCCGGCTGCTGCATGACCAGAACCCGCGCATCCTGACCAAGGATCGAGGTCATCCGCTTCCCGACGGCGTCGCGATGAGGGACATACGATCCCACCGGTAGTCCAACGATCCAGAACTGCTGGCCCTTGACCCCGGCCGCTTCGATCCGACGCTTGGCAAGTTCAACAAGGGCGGCGAACTCGTCAGTTTCCACCCAACGATCGTTCAGGCCCGACGCGGTGGCCGCTTTCCCCTGATGCCGCGCCGTGTCACCCACAAACCAATCCCGCCCGCCAACTTCAACCGTTTCCGCCTTCGCCCTCTCTGCCTCTGCGGGACTCGAGATTGGCTGGGCCAGGCAGGCGATGGAAGGGAACAACATGCGACGCACACCAACGGGAGCGTCGAATGTCAGTTTGCAAGCAGAGTGGCCAAGGTCAAATCCAATCACGGGACAGGTCATGAGATAGCTTTCCAGTAGTGATAACAAATGTTGCGCATCAAATTATAAATGTTTTTTGCCACCTGGCGACATTGTTACGCTCTTTTGACGCCAAATCTGCGCCCGGCTGGCAGTCAGCACCAAGCAAGCCAACAGCGGTGGCGCCATATTGGCCCCCAGCACTAGCAATGGGTCTTCTCCGCGCCCACGCTGGCGCCAATCCTGCGCTTCAGGCGAAAAAAAGGCCCGTCGAACGGGCCAAATGGGGGAGGAGAAGGCTATTGCTACTTCACAGAGGCGATGTTCTTGTTCAACTCATCGGCAGTAACAAATCCGGGAAGGCGCCGGCCGTCTGCCAGAAAGATAGTGGGAGTGCCTTGAATTCCCAAGGTATTGCCGAGTTCCAGGTTCTTATCGACCACCGAAGAGTCACAGGAAGAATTCGAACCAGGAATTGGCCCCCCACTCATAATGTCGGACCAGGCCTTGGCTCTATTCGGGGCGCACCATATTCCACGCGCCTTGGAAACCGAGTCGGCGCCAAGCACTGGCATCAAGAAGGTATAGACGGTTACGTTATCTACTTTCTTGAGCTCTGAATGCAACCGTTTGCAGAATCCACAATTGGGGTCTTCAAAGACAGCAATCTTGGCCTGCCCGTTCCCCTTCACCGTCTTAATCGCGCGCTCCAGCGGCAGCGATTTGAAATCAACCTTGTTCAATTCCGAACGGCGCTCGTCCGTGAGATTCTTTTGAGTACTCGGGTCGATGAGATTACCGAGCATCACATAGTCCACCGTTGGATTCGTGTAAACAATGTTTCCACCCCCAAGGTGCACTTCAAACAGGTCTGGAAAGGGCGTGGCCTGGACAGAGATCCCCGGAGACTTGGTAATCTCCTTCATCTTGGCAAGGATGGCATCCTCTTTCGGGCTAGCAAAAACCGACATGGAAGCCGCAATAGATAGCAGCGCAAATACTCGTTTCATTCGATTACCTCGGGTTGGAAAAATGGATTGTGAGCGTATTTCACTTGGAAGCCGGAACTTCTTCCTTCGAAGCCTCGTGCTTGAGACTATTCAAGAGTTCTCGAGCTTCCTCTATTTCTGGGATCTTCTTGTTGCCAGATGACGGGCGCTCGGGTTCAGCCTTCAAACCCTCTTGCGCAGTATTCGAGGGTTTCTGCGCGCTGCACTTCAGTTCCTCAGTTGACTTTCTGAGTACAACTTTTGCAAAAATTCCATTCAAGCCGTTTCGCACGACATTCAAGGAGTCGCCTATCCCGACGGCAGTCCCCTTTGATACGAACGGTTCGGCGACGAATATCGTGGCGTGCACGACAGCGGCCGGAAGCCAGTCGAATCGAGAAAGTCGCTCACAGGGATCATTCGTGAGCAACATCGCCCCGACCCAAACGATCAAAGCACCACTGACGATGGCTCCGCACACTTCCTTGATGAGCTTTGGCACGGCAACATTCCTTTTTTTGATACGGGCGCATTGTAGCAGCACCAAAAAGATTTGTTACCGGCCTACACCCCGCGACCTGTCCGCACTCGGTGCCGACTGAGCTACCCGCGTCCTGGCCCGCTTACATAACTTATTAGGGGTCGCCACATGCTCCCGCTAGTCTCGGTCGAGACACCCCGCGCCTAGTCTTGCATGCTTCCAGGCCCTTAGCCACTCGCGAGTAGTGGCCGCAAGGCATCGGAATCATGGGCCCGATTTCGCCGGAGCCGCACGTGCTCCAGAGGCGTGGCGCGTGTCAATACGCATGCACGATTTCTGCACGGTGCTGATGTTCTAGAATTGTTACGTCCTCGCAACGGGGCAGCTGTGCCGCTGGAGCGCGGCCCAGCCCGGATATCAAAAGTTTGAGAGCATTCAATGGTTTTCAGTTCTCCCAATGGCCGATTCCGCCTTCCTGATCCTGGCGCGTCTCCTGGCAGTCGCCGCGACTCGCAGTGGGCCGAGCTTAAAAACACAGAACTTGGCGTGGGAATCGCTGGGCTCTTTGATCGGCTTCACAAAATCGATGAGCTTATCGACTATTCGGCGCTTCTCCTGAGGATTGGCCAGCCTCCCATGCACGGGAAGCTCGATATTCGCTGGTATCGGAAGCACGATGGTCGTCCCAATACTCCAGCCCTGGTGCGCTGGTTCTCGACGGGCACAGGTCGCAGCTACACCCGGACTGTCACTCGATTTCATCCGGACATGGTGGGTGCTGGACTAGTAGATTTTCCCAACCGGCAACTCGTGACGGATGTGATCCTCAACTTCAAATCCCTTACCGCCGAGCGTGAGTCGATAATCGAGTGCCTCAATAGAATCAGCCGAGTATCAAAACTGTCCAGTTCCAAGAACGAAGGCCGCGCCGATGACACCTCCGCTGATCTTCTGGTGATCCACGAGGCTATCGTGCAGAACCTGCAGGTTGCGGGATACGACGTGGACCGTCGATTTCATCCCAAGGTCGTTTGGCGGTTCGAAGATCTCGATACTCCCCTCCCCTCCTCCGCGTGAGTTATCGCAGTTCACGTGCCCCGGTGTATCCGCACCACCACCCTCAGTGGTGCGTCTCTACTCGAAGTGTTGCGCCTGATTCGAATGGCGCCATTTCTCGCACATCGCCTTCCCTCGCCTGTCGCGAATCTCCCGCTTCTCGCTTCTCCCTCCCCACAGCGATTCCATCGCTGTAATGCTCTCGATTTCTCGCCTTCTCTCTCCTCCTCGCTCTGCCTCTCGCTCTCGTTTCTACTCTTCGCATTTCTCCACTCTTCTTCCCCCCTTGCTCCATTCTTGTCCAACTCATTGGACAAAACTTCGCAGTAATGCTCCCTTGTTGTGCTTTTCGATTGTCTTTTTTCCCTGCGGGAGCTCCCCTTCCCTTTCCGGGGTAACCTGTTGCACTACGTTCTGAGTTGCACTGGGTTCATGTGATCCGCCAAGCCGGAGAATCGCGGCATCACTCCTTCGTCGACTCTGCCCGGCACAGCCGGGCACACTCGACCGGGTAACCCGTTACGCATCCTGCGGCCTAGGCAACCCAAACCTCGCTCGACAATGGGAGGTGGCGCGACTGGTGGAGGTCGTACCGCGCCCGGCGCTGCCGGGCGCCACTTTTGGTAACCCGTTACCCGCTCGCTCGTCCCAGGGCTCAGTTTCCATCGAACCGGCCTCCCGCCCGGCCGGTAGGCCGGGCTCACGTTTCCGGTGCAACCCGTTATCCAAGCCCGAACTGCGAGCCACGGTCCTGCGGGTTCCAGCCCGCCCGGCGAAGCCGGGCGGCCGCTTAGGTAACCCGTTGCCACGATCTCTCGAGTCCCGGAAGCCCAGCTTCGCTGGGCCAGACCTTCCCGGCACAGCCGGGCTGATCGCTGGCGCAACCATTTGCGCGGCTTCAGAAATGCTCGCGTTTTGTTTTTTGTTACCTCGGTGGTAAATTGTTGCTCGCAATCACTCCCGAACCCCAGCCATGAGCAACACATCCCTGGTGCCAGACGCCCGCGGCATCGTCGTGGTCCGCGTGCGACGTCATGATTCCTTCCGCACCTCCATCAGCCTGGACGAGACCATCGTCCGCCTGGCCCTCTGCATCTGGAAGACCCATGCGGCGTTCAACGAGTGGCTCTACCTCGCGGTTCGTCGCGTCGATGCCGAGCTCCAGGACAGCTACAACGCCGGGCGCCCACCGGCCCGCGAGAGCGGGTTCTCCAGGCGGGTGAGAGAGCTCATCGTTGCTGAGGCCATTGCGCGACTCGAGGGCCCAGCACCACCCGCGACGACACCGGCGCCAGCGGCACACGCGAAGCAGCTGCAGCTCCCGGGCCTTGTTATCTCCGACACCGCAACAAATGAGGATGTACTCGCCGCTCGCGAGACTTCTCAACCCACTCTCACCTCATAGGAATTCACCATGTATTCTGCAACTATCCTCCTCGGCTACCTCGGCGCGGACCCCGAATCACGCACCACGCGTGAAGGCAAAACTGTCGTGAACTTCCGGATGGCTACATCCGAGTTCATTCAAGGCGAAGAGAAAACCTTCTGGCACAACGTCGTTGTCCTCGGGCGCGACGCCGAAACTGCTGCAAAGCACCTGAAGAAGGGCGCGCCCGTCTTCATTCTTGGATCGCCTCGTGTTCGTTCCTACGAGAAGGACGGCCACACCGTGTACGTGCACGAGATCATCTCGAACGTCATGAAGCTGCTCCCAAGCAGCAAGCCATCCGGCAATTCCGCCCCTACACAACCTGCAGGGAAGGGTTCGGGTTCGAACGGCAACTCGACACCTCCTGCCGACGACAACCACGACGACGGTCCCTGGTAAGGACTTCAGGTTCTGACTTTCGAGTCGGCACCTCCAGCAAAGGCCACGACCTCATGGTTGTGGCCTTTTTTTTCTTCACGCACGAGATTTCCACATGCCCTCTACGATCACTCCCCGACTCCACACTTTGACCGTCTTCGACCTCCACGCAGTGACGCTGGAGCTCATCTCCAAAGGGCACGGCAGCCTGCCCGTCTGCACCACAGACGGCCGTGCTCGCTATCCGTTCCAAGTCTTCCCCTCTGCCGGCGAGCCCGCCGGACCAGACGCGCTGCTGATCTACCCACGGCCAGATGCTCATTTCTCGCCCGTGTGTTGGCCTGTGCCGGATGCACCGGCATGCAAAACGACCGAGTGGAACACCCTCGCGGACGAACTGAAGACGCACGCGGAGCCCTTCCAGCCGCCCGCGACTCTAGGCGACGAATTGTCGGCTGCCCAGCTCCAGGCCCTGGAGCGCTTCGCCGCCAAGCATGGTCAGGAATGGAAAGCCGCGCTGTCGGTCGCCTGGGCTTCTGGCCAGGACGAATCGATACCCGACGGTTCCCTGCTTCGTCAGATCCGAAACCAGCTGGGCCCTGAATGGCTTGAGGGCTTCCAAGGGCTTCTCTAGCGATCACGACCAGCTTTCACGTTGCGCCACCGATCCCCATTCGGGCGCGATTCCCAAAAGGCCACAGCCATTCGGTTGTGGCCTTTTTTCCATCCCATTCCCGAAGTTATGTCCTCCTCCAAAAAACCTCACAAACTCGTTTCAGGGCCCCGCTCTCACGCAAAAGACATGGGCGACCTCCTGCGCGCCAATGCCCGGACGCACCGACTGGACACAGTCTTCTCCGACTTCTGCGAAGTCTCTGCACTCTCTTTCAGCAACGCCGTGGATCCCATCCACCGAGATGCCCGCGAGAAACGGTACCTTGAGATCGTTGCAAAGTACCAACCAGAGGAAATCACGCGGTTTTGCCAGGCGCTTGCGGTGCTCGTCGAGTGGCTGAGTCTCGGGATGTGCGATGCACTCGGAGACCTGTTCATGTCGCTCGAGCTTGGCGAACGCGGCAAGGGCCAGTTCTTCACCCCCTACCCCGTCTCAAGCCTCATGGCCCGCATGACAGCAGGCGATGTGAAGGAACAGATCAAGCAGCAGGATCACATCGCCCTCAATGAACCCGCTTGCGGAGCCGGGGGCATGGTCATCGCCTTTGCCGAGGCAATGCTCGATCAGGACGTGAACTACCAGCACTACTTGCACGCCACGCTGCAGGATATCGACTCGACCGCCGTCCACATGGCCTACGTCCAGCTCTCTCTCCTCCATGTGCCCGCCATCGTCATTCACGGCAACTCGCTGGCGATGACAGAGTGGGCGCATTGGGTCACTCCAGCGCACGTTTTGGGAGGATGGGACAAGCGTCTCTACTTTCCAAAAGCAGTCCGCGCAATGCGCGAGGTCCTCAGCATGCCCGCTACCGAAGACCTCGTGTCTTCGCCACAGGAGGTGTCGGTGCCTCCCGCACCCACGCCCATCCCAGAGTCGGCCACGCAATACGTGGTCAACCAGCGCCTTGAGCAACTCGCACTGTTCTAGGTCATCCTCTCACAGCGGCCCCTTCATCGGGGCCGCTTTTTCATTTCTGCTGCGCCGGCCTCGGCTCAGGGCGACACGACTTCGAAGAGCTGGCCGCATCCTTCACAGCGGATCTTGAGCCCGGGCTTTCCCCACACGTTGGTCCGGCATGCGCATTGGTACTTATCACGAAGGCTCTTGTTGGGACGCAGTGCCTCTTGCGGCCTATCCTGCCCCGCGTGCTCCGGGGATTCTCCCAACGCCACGGCCGCCTGCACCCCGGCAACGGCGAGCAGCGCCACCGGCAAGTCCATCGACAGGCCATAGCTCTGCTGGCTGGTCAGTACGACGCGCGCGGAAGGGAACCTGTCGTGCCACGAGATCTGAAAGTCCCGGGTCAGCAGCTTCTCGCATGCGGCCACGAAAGGGCCACCCGCAATGGGATAGTCGGCCATACAATCTCCGACCACTTTTCCGCCTGGCTGGCCGGTGTCGGAGGGCATAAGGCCGATCGATTTCATCTTTTGCCCCCACTCCATGTTGTGGTACCGGGCGCGCCCAGGGTTTCCCTTGTGGTGCTGCCACAGGTGCACCATCTCGTGGCACAGCGTCTGGAGGATCTCGACCAGAGGCAGCGTCGCAAAGTAAGTGGGGTTCATCGCGATCTCGTCCGTGCGCGTTCCATCCGCCCGTTGAAACCGCTCCGCCGAGAAGTACCCGTAGCTTCGCTTTTCTCGCTGCAGCGTTATGAGGCACGGCGGCAGCTCGCCCGCGAAAAGCTCTGCGTTGAAGAAGTCGTAGGCCGCCTGCAGCTCTGAATAGGTCTCCGAGGTTGGGCTTTCAAACTCTCGCGTGGACGGGCGATATGAGGGCATGGTTTGGAACAGCTTGGCGCTCATGTGGAATGGAGCACGTAACAATTGTATTGTGCAATACAGACAATCGCAACAAATCTCAGAGCCCTGCTGGCGTTATCTGGTGGCAACGCTCAATCCATGGTGAAGGACCGCGCCGCGGTCTCAAACAACGCGTTCCACGCACCTTCCCCCTGGAGAAAATCATGAAAGTCACCTTCATCCTCAAAAACCTCGCGGACCAGTTCTACGAAGGCAACGGCGGATCCATTCCTGGGCTACTGCAGCTGTCCGACGAAGACAAGTTCAAGAAGCTCAACAAGATGAGCCTGCTTCCCGAGTGTTCGCACAACTGCACCATGCAAGTCGAACGAGGCGCCTTCCGCGATCAGGTCGAGCTCAACCAGCTGCTTCGCCGTTCCTGCGCATTCACGTGCAAGATCGATCCGCGCCGCGGCTACAAGCTGGCCACATTCGAGATCACTGAGCTTCGCCTACCAGCGCAGCATGGAAGCGGTCCATCCAGCGCCGGGCGAACCGCGAGCTACAAGCCCTTTGCAGAGCCTTCGCTCGACCTGGCCGAGGTTGCCTTGGGATTCTTCCAACCCCGCATCCTTGCTTGAGCACATCCCCAAAACCCAGCGTCACCTCATCGGTGACCTGGGTTTTTTCTTTATGCATCGGTCGCTGACCCAAGCGTCCTCCCTTCAAGTCCAAAGGTCATGAGATCCCCCCAGCGCCTGGTCGGGCGGTCGTTATCCTGCGGCGCCGATCAAAAGACCAGGTAGCTGCATCCCGCAGCTGGTTTTTTGAAAGGTTACCCATGGAAAACACGATAGAAGTCCCAGCGGCGCCCGAGGGCGAACTGATGAAGGTGAAGTGGGCGGACATTGTCCTCGGGGACAATCCGCGCAAGCATTTCGATCCGGACCGACAACGGTCGCTCGAAGCGTCGATTCGTGCCCAAGGCCTTCACACCCCTGTGCTCCTGCGAGAGCTTGCGGATGGCCGCTATGAGCTCGTCGCTGGTGGACGCCGCCATCGAGCCTTCGGCGCCGTGTATGGCCCTGAGGGCCTCATGCCAGCGCTGGTACGCAAAGGCGACCAAGCCTTCGCGAACGCCGCTGCGCTGACTGAGAACATTGAGCGTGAGCCAATGACTCCGGTCGAGGAGGCGGAAGGCGCAGCCAAGACACTTGCAGATTGCAAGGGCGACCGCCCCGAGGCGGCAAAACGGATGGGCTGGTCACTGCCCACACTTGAGAAGCGGCTCGCGCTCATGAACGCCTCGGAGAAGGTACGTGACGCTCTGCAGCACAAAGTCCTGAACCTCGGCCATGCTGAGTTGCTGGCGGCCTGCCGTAAGGAGACCCAGGATTCCGCGCTGGATCACCTTCTCAAGCAGGAGAAGATGTGGACGGTGGTGGAGTTGCGGGCCTATCTGGAGTCTGCTTCGCTGCTCCTGGATAAGGCCATCTTCGACAAGTCGGACTGCGGCCCGTGCCATCACAACAGCTCTCGCCAGTCTGCGCTTTTCGGCGTGGCCATCTCCGATGGCAGGTGCACCAACAAGCAGTGCTTCGACAAGAAGACGGATAAGCAGCTGCAGGCCACTGCCGACAGCCTCAAGGAAGAGTTTCAGGTGGTGCGGATTGTGCGCCCGGGTGAGAACCTGACTGTCATTCCGCTGCACGCGGATGGCCCGAAGGGTGTGGGCGCGGAACAGGCCTTGGCCTGCAGGACCTGCGAGCATTTTGGTGCTGCGGTTTCTGCCGCTCCGGACAAGCTCGGCAAGGTGTTCAAGAACCTGTGCATGAACGTACCATGCAATTCTCAACACGTCGATGCCAGAAAAAAGGAAAGGGAGGCGGCCGAGGCAGAGAAAACGACGGCCAACGGGCCCGCGAAGGCTCAGGGAACAGGCACGAAGGCGGGGATCAGCAAGCCGGGCGGCGCTCCAGCTAGCAAGGCCTCTGCAGCGGCTTCTACCAAGAAGCAGGCTGGAGCGAGTGCAGAGCCAAGCCGGGCCGTGCAGGACTATCGGGAGAAGATCTGGCGGACTGTGTTTCGCAAGGCCGTGCCGAAGCTACCGACATCGCAGAATCGGCAGGTACTGCTGGCGATCTGCATCACCCAGCCATCCTCGCTGGATTCGCACTCGCTGCTGGACGCGATCAAGGAGGCTGCAGGCGAGGATGGGATGACCATCGCGGGCTCTGCCAAGCTGATGAAGCTACCCGAGGCCTACAAGCTCTTCACGGAGATCGAACCTGGGCACCTGCGCATTGCTGTGGACCTGATTGCCGCCCATGTCTCAACCAGCATGTCCGTGGACAACATCCGCGGGCTCTTGAAGGCCATCGAGACCGATCTAACTCAGTACTGGAAGCTCAACAGCGAATTCCTCACTCTTCTGACGAAGAACGAGGTTGACGCCGTGGCCATCGAGCTGGGCTTGAAGGAGAAGCTCGGCGATGGCTATGTGAAAGCACGCAATGGTTCCAAGAAGGAGTTCGTCGATGCCGTTCTAGGCATCAAGGATTTCGAGTACCGGGGCCTGGTTCCCAAGATGATGCGCTTTTAGGCGCCGGCGCACGACGCCCTATTCCCCTACCCCCGGTTGGCATTGCCACCGGGGGTTTTTCTTGTCCATGCGCGCCTAGGTACATTGCTGCGATGGCGTCGCTTGAAGACCTAATCTCCTGCGCCGAGATCACTCGCAAGGCCTTTGAGCCGGGCTTGGCCCGGGATGGCACAGACTGCGCAACAAGTGCCGGGAGCTGCCTCCACGCAGCGGTGCTTCTGGTCGAGATACTGCATCGGTTCACCTTGGCAAAGGCATGCGTTCGGGGCGGCAACGGTGCTCTTGGGCTGGGCGCAATGGACGTCCAAGGCCGCTGGCAAGGACATTACTGGGTAGAGGCCGTGTTGGATGGACAGCGTCAGTTTGTTGTAGACATCACGGCCGACCAATTCGGCTACCCGCCTGTGCGCGTGCTAGCAGCTGCAGAGGCGCTTGGATACCTACCTGGCGATGAGAGTGAGGTGAGCCTGGCTGCGACCAGACTTAAGCCCGATCTGGGCCTCTCTTGACGTCCTTGCTCGGCGCGCCAAGCCCAGACTCACAACTAGTAGTTTGGAACAATGGCCATCATTGTTTTTCCCGCATGCTGGACTGTGACAGCGTGAGTCACGATGGGATTGGCCACGCCCACCGTGCGACTCGCCCGCTCGGCAAACTTGCGCACAGTCCTCGAAAGCTTACGCATGTCGACGGCACCGGGTTTAGTGGCCCCCGCGTATGTCGCAATGGTGGCTGGGTCCAGTAGCCACCGCAAGCGATCAAATGTCCCGGCGTTTTCTAGCAATCGATCGACCGCTGGTTCCATTGCGCGCAGCAACTGTCGCATGTCCGAAACCCTTGTTGACAGCGTCGCATGGACGCCGGCCGGGGTGAGAGGTCTGCCCAGCCTCCATGCAGGCTCCTGGTGCGACACTCGATTCCGCAAGCCCTTGATGTCCACGAGCAGTGCATGGGCTCGTGATCGAGTCATCGTCGGGTCCCCTCCAAAGACCTGGGCCGTACAACTCGGCCACAGTGCCAACGGACTCGCGGCAGCCTCGAAAGATGGGCCCAACAGATGCAACCAGAAACCAAACATGGCATGCGCGACGATCTGATCCGGCGCCTGTTGAACGTTGGACTTCGCGAGCCGGGAAGTGATTTCTTCGAAACTGCTCTCCGCCTGTGAGCGCCAGTGCCGAAGCGTGACCTTCCGGCCGTTCGTCGTCCTGGACTTTTTGTGATGCGGGGCGACGCCCTTCCTGTAGAAGTCGGTAGCGAGGGCGGGGTTGCGGGCTACCTTGCGCTTCCACTCCTCATCGCCTGAACTCTTGAGGACGTCAGAGTACCAATCTGGCTTCCCGACCATGGCGCTGGCAGCCCTATGCACACTGTTCCTAAGCACTACCTCCACCATGCTTAGAACGGGCGAGAATGCGGTGTTGAGTTCGAGTCCCCAGAGATAGGCGCCCACGACAGCGCGTGGCGTGGCTCCGACGACGAGGGATTGGTAAGATCCGAGGCGAGCAGCTGAGAGAGCGCTTTCCACAGACGAAACGTTGACGCTTGAACAGAATGGCATCGCAGTGTTATACTTCGATTCGAGAAGCGCCCTTGTGGCGCAACGTCCGGTTAGAGGTGCGAACGGTCTGCTAGTAGCGTCGCTAACCACCTATTCAAAGGGCTGCCCATCCGGCAGCCCTTTTTCTTTGTCGCGTCTCAACTATGCGGTCCCGTCGGCTGGGTCTTTGGACCCGGACAGTAGATACCGGGAGGATGCAAGCACCTGGCGCATCTGTCCGACCACCAGATCATCGTTCGCAGCAGCAAGAGCGTCCAAGGTGGGAAGTGCCTCCCTACACACCCGCTCGGGCGAGCGGAACTCGCCCGCAGCAAACAGTCGAATGACCGACTTCTCCGAAGAGCCCGCCCACTTGCGCAGCTGCCGGTTGGGCTCAATACTCGAACGAAGTTCACGCGCCCCGGTCTCGAAAATAAGCAGCACCACAAAAGCGCCGCGGTCAATTTGGTTTCCTTTCAGGCGCAGCGCCCGAAAATCCTCCATCGATCCGTCGAATGTCCACATGGTTTCTCCCATAACTTGAATGCCGAAGGCACCGATTCTCGACGAGCGGATGCTTCAAATCCCCCGCGAAAAAGAAGCGAAATTGACGCATTTCCCGGAAGGCAGCTTCATAGGTACCCAGCAAGAGCCTTTCATCCCGTCGGCGTGATCTGGTCCTGGCCTTGATCCTAGTGCGCGCCTCCAGCGAGGAGTATGCACAACAAATGCGTAACAAACACTTGACTAATTCGAGCTATTATAGGAAAATGCCTACTAGTGATTAGAAGAATGCGGAGAATAAAATGAACGCAATTATTAAGCTGCTAATGGGCCTGGGGTGCGTTGGCATGTATTTGGGCTGGCGGTACGCGCCCGAAACTTCGGTTTTCGGGATGGGTCTGAATACTTTGACGATCTACGCGTCGCTTGCTGTTGTTGCGGCCGGATTCGGTCTTGCGGTCGTGTTTGGACGGGATGAGGCCCCCGTGTCCGCCAATGAACAATTGATTCGTGATCAAGAGTCCGCGGGTCTCTCGATGCGGTCCCCCCATACGGACGAGCATACCAACGCATTTCGCGCTGAAGACAATGGCGGTGCGATCGAGAGCAACGCTCCTTTGTACGATGCTACTTTTGCAGGTGTAGACGCCCGCTATGACTCCTTCGGCTGGCGGACCCCGTAGTCGGTCGAGAGTCGCTTACTACCGCCCGGCATTGCCGGGCTTTTTTTTGCCTAAAAGCAGCAGTCCCACCTACGGATACCGAACCGGAGCAAATCAAGCAGATTGATTTGTTATTTCACGGTCCTGAACAAGTACGGCCGAAGCCGCGAACCCGCGGTGCAACCCCGAAGCAAAGGACCGTGCAATGAACCACGAAGACATCAAGAAGGAAATCCGCGACATCGAAGAACGCATTGCCGCGTTGCGCGAGAAGATCTCCCAGCCCGCCGAGATCAATTGGGCTCCTGGCCTGAAGCTCGAAATCCAACCCAAAGAAGATCAGGGCCGCCTGCTGGTCCGGCACGCAGAACTGGGCTCCACCATCGTCAACTATGAGCAGGACCATCTGGTCCTCATCGCGCTGCCGCAGGACGGCGACACCCCCGTGCTATCACTGTCGTTCGAGCGTACGCGCCTTGTGAATGACGTGCGTCAGGACGATGGGAAGCCGCTAGTCGGGTTCTTCGAGAACGCAAGCCGGCACGTGGTCGAGGTGGTCTCTGAGACAGGCGAAGTCGTGCGGTATCGCGCGCCTGGCAGCCACAACAGCAGCATCACGCTTCGCGAAACGTTCCTTGCGCAATACGTTTCGTTTGCCGGCCCGGTGTATTGGCCGGTTAGAGTGGATACGAATTGGCTGCGCCTCGCTGTCCCTGCCTACATGGGCAATGACCGGATACCGTACATGGAGAGGCCCGTCGGGAACTACCTTCTCAACATCGTTGACGACCTCACTTACGACGCCGAGACCGATGCCTTCGTGATCGGTGCAGGCACCCCAGGAGCCAAGGCATACCCGGCACAAGAGATCAGCGTGCATGGCACGCGAAAGACGGTCTACGCCATCGGCGCCGGCGTGTGGGACTGGACCATCGCTCCAAGCGACGATTGACGATCCTGTCCCACTGAACCAGTACCCAAACGGCCCTGCCCCTTCTCCGGGGGCAGGGCCTTTTTCTTGGTTACCACCCTCTGATGGGCAAGTACCGCTGAAGCCGCATCCCGCGGCATTTTCAACGAGGTAAAACATGCTTTTTCAGAATCTCCACCATCTGGCAACCAAGGGCGTCGCGATCACCCTCAAGGTGACCGACGCCGGCGCAGGAAAACTCGAGGTAAACGTCTTCCCAGACGCGGGCAAGTCCGGAACTCCGCTGTTGGCCAAGAGCTTTGTGGCAACGCCCACCGAGCTCGATGCCGACTTTGCCTCTGTCATCAGCGAGTACTGCACAGTCAACGGGACGCTCAAAGAGCAGCTCGAGGGCATTCAGGAGCAAGCGGCTGCGGCTGTGGCCCAGGCGAAAGACAAGTCGGCCGCGGCATCGAACAAATCGAAGCCAGGCAAATCGACGCCAGCGCTCCAGGAAGAAGAACCCGCCGAGGGTGGCGAAGGAAACGACTCGCCTGGCCCCGCCGGTGAGTCGCAGCAGGTTCCTTTCACACTTTGAGGAGGGAATATGGCATTGCAATCCACCGTCCTCACACGCAAGTTCACCTACAACGGGATGACCCTGGCGGACCCTGCTCCTGGCAAGGACCCCGACCAGATCCGCATCTTCTTCGCGAACCAGTTCCCCGAGCTGCTCACTGCAGTTGTAGAGGGACCCAGCACAAAGGCTGGCGTCGCTACCTACAACTTCCAACGCGCTGTTGGCAGCAAGGGATGAGCGCGCATCTGAAGGCCATCCAAGCAATCGCAACGGGTGGTCACTTCTCGAATGCCTCGGCCGACCCGTTGGCCCAGGCAGATCCCCAATCAGTAAATGAAAGCACGAAATGTTCAATCCCCCTCCAGCAGGTGGTGAACTCTCGTCAAAGCTCGAATCCCCTGCCTCTGCCGAGTTCGGCGTTCAGCAGGTGGGGTTGAGCCAAGCGCCCTTCTTGGGCGCTTGGTGCCTGCCTAGCTTGTCTCCACTTGTACCCCTACGGGTACAGGACGGGGCAAGCAAGGCGAATTCGTCTTTGGCCAAGTTCATCCTCGCCGCCAATTCCGCCGGAGTCCCGGTTGTAGGTGAGAACTTCACAGATCTACAGGTGACGATCACCCAGCAATGGAGCACCTACCTGCGCGCGAATGGCGACTCGGACAACGTACTCCCAATGCAGTTGTCCATCGAAGCCCATCCAGAGCTTGTTCATGTCGAGGTCACGCCCGAATCTGTCATTCCACTATTCCGCCTCAAGCCAATGATCGAGAAGCTCAACGCCTACCGAGCTGGCTTGGGATGGTGGGCCTGGTTCCTGATCGAGGATGCCGGATTTTGCTATCCCATGTACTCATTCAGCTTCCAGCGCCACGCGGCGTACTTCGCCGGTTGGTTTGACGGCGACTCTGACGAAGGTGCCGCCGAGTTCATACGGGAAAACCAAGCTGTCAATGGCACTGTGGCTGAGCTGCAGGAACAGTTTTCAGGAGTATGGCCATCACACTTTGCCACAGCGGCCGGGGGTCACGGCTGGATGTATGGCGTCAAGGAAGGCGCCTCTCAGCATCGTCCCCGACGCATGACCCTGAAAGAGGCAAAAGAAGTGCTCAAGGCCTGCTCCGACCCGGAGATCCAATCCGTTGTCGCCGCAGGCCTGGACCTCTGCAACGCGAGCAAACGACATCGCCTTGGCGAGTGGGACCAGAGCCACGGAGATGTTCCCGAAGGTCACGAAATGGAAGGCCTTGACGCACTCGGATCCACATGTTTTGTGGTCTGGGATACGCCCGAGGTTTGCATGGAAGTCGTCGAGCACTCCGAACGGTGGCTTCAGGAGAGCGAGTACCGCGATTCCTTCAGGACCTGGCGGATATCAACGGAGGACCCCAAGGCGATGAGGGCCGGAGTGCGTGCCCTCAAGGCATTCATCGACCTCCACTCGTGCCTCGGCAGGTTCATGTCATTTTTTAAGGAGGATTCCAAATGATGGGAGTAAGCGCACAAAGCAGTGCACCGGTATCGCTACTCAAGGGCGCCATCCTGCTCTACGGAGGAAGGACTTCCCACGATAGCGTGTGTGACGTCTTCGACTACGCGACCGTGCATGAAGTGGCGGTCATTCGCGAGCGCCCTGAGGTGACGCCTGGAAGGCTGATGACCGAAAAGGATCTGGGATTGATCTACGCACAGCTTGCGCATAAGCAGGCTGTCAGAAAGCCCGTCCACTGGATCGAAGACACGCGGCTCGCGGAGGGTGCCGACCGGCTCGTCTGGTGGACACCGCCAGGGCACCGCTCGATGTTCTTCAAGAAGTCGTCCACTTCCAAGGCGTCCTTCGATGGACATGCGATTTGCCCAGTCCCCGCCCTGGTATGGATGACCATCGATGCGCAACACCTGCATCTCTATGCAGTGAAGTGTGCCGGACGCCCAACCCCTGAGACACAGCTCTTCCAAGCGCCATTCTTCAACGTCTGGGGCAGCGGCCAGGTCTGTCTGGGGAACGCAAGTACACCCACTGCGGAGCGTGCATTCGAGCCGAAGGCGTGGGAAGACATGTTCTTTGGCTCGTCGTTCACGCACCCGAACTTCAGCCAGAAGGACCGCCTTGTCAAAGGCCTCGATCCCGCGGCGTTCTGGAAGTCGCAGGTGGAAAAGCCAACCCGGCGTTTCCCTACGAGTCGCCTCGCTGCAGTTCGCCTCACGGTGGGTGACCTGATCGAAGTGAACACACGCGATCGCCTGGCAGGTCTCGAACGACCAGAAGGAGAGTTTTGATGAGTATGGATTCAATGATCCAGCAAGCGTTTCCACTGCGCGTGGCCACCACCGAATGCACCCTCCCCTTTCAGGACGATGTTCCGGTCAGCTACGCAGTGGCCAGCGACGGTTTGTGGCAGGATTTGAGCAGCGATTGGCTGGCTCTGCGCCACCGGGTCGCAGTCTCGGATATCCACCTGCCCTATGGGCCTCTGAAGCCCATGGTCGAGTGGAAATGCTCGTTCCCGCCGATCGCCATTTGGCAAGCGTTTGCCGAGCAAGCTCGCCAGGCCATGCCGAATGAGTGCGCAGCCCTGTTTGTCTGGGCCCCATCGACTGACAGTTGGCGGCTCGCGATGAGAGACGCGCTCAGCGCCTCACCTACCCGAGTCGACTATCGCAATCCGGTACTGGAGCCCGGCGAGATCGCGGTCGTGGACATCCACAGCCACGGGCGCCTTCCTGCAGGATTCTCGTCAATCGATGACCTGGACGACGCCGGGAGCGTGAAGGTCTCAGCGGTTTTTGGCGACTTGGACACAACGGTCTCAGTGGCAATGCGCCTCTGCGTGGCGGGCTTGCACTACAAGCTCAAGCTCGATTCCGATGGATCGTTCCAGTTGGGCCAGATCATCGAAGGGGCACCGCAATGAAGCACCAACTGAATGGAAGGCTCGCCCAGAAGCAGGTGAAAGTAGCGCTCGTGGGCGCTGGAGGAACTGGATCGAGGATGCTGGAGAACCTGATGAACCTTCATCGGGCCATGGTTGCTCTTGGCCATCCTGGAGGGCTCCACGTCACGTTGATCGACGACGACGTAGTGTCACCATCCAATGTGGGCCGTCAGGCCTTCTACCCGTGCGACGTTGGAAGCTACAAGGCTTTCACGCTGATCAATCGGGCAAACATGGCAGCGCAGGTCTCGTGGACAGCGATAGTGGATCGCGTCAGCGACGACTCTGAGGGCTTCTCAAACTTCGACATGGTCATAGGCGCGGTGGACAACCGGACCGCGCGCCGAGCGATCCTGTCAGCCATCGAAAACTCAAGGCGCGATCACACGTACTACCTCGACATGGGCAACAGATCCTCCGACGGCCAGATCTTGCTGGGGGAAGTTCAGGGGCGCCGGCGAACGGAACCAGACCCAACGAGGCTACCCCACGTGGGCGAGATGTTTCCTGCACTGATCGACAGTGGCCAGGACCACATGGAGGATGAAACGCCGTCGTGCTCCCTCGCAGAGGCACTGCAGAAGCAGGCGTTGTTCATCAACCCGGCGATGGCACTTGCGGCCAGCTCCATACTCTGGAACCTGTTCACGAAAGGTGAAATCGAGCACCACGGTGCCTTTGTAAACCTGGACTGCTTGACCACCATGCCGATTCCCGTGGACCGAGATTTCTGGGCTCGCTTCGGTGTTCATCGAGCATGTGAGAAAAGACCGCGCCTAAGGGCCGCGAAGAGCAAATAGCTCGTATCAAAACCCCGTGCCACTGCGAAGTGCACGGGGTTTTTCATTTTTGGCGTAACAAATATAAAATTCACGCTATCAGTCAATTGGTACGCAACAAACAAACGGCAAGTTTGCCCACTGATGGCGAGCTCCTGCCCGGCATGAGGATCCTATGCACCTGTCCAAGGTTCTCCCACCGCTCGCTTCTGGCCCCGCACTCGCCGGCGACCTTGCCCGCGGGATAAGAAGTGGTGAGCTCCGCCTATTCCTTCAAGGCCAGGTGGATGCGGGCGGCGCGGTCTCGGCCGCCGAGGCCCTCGTCCGGTGGGCCCACCCTGAGCACGGCATCCTTGCGCCAGCTGCGTTCATTCCAGTTGCGGAGACCTTTGGGCTAATGGGAGAGCTTGAGCAATGGGTCCTAGAGAGCAGCTGCAGCGTTCTTTCTAGGCATCAGCACCCCTCACGCATTTCGGTCAACATCAGCCCACGCCACCTTCTTGGACCTGACTTTGTCCGGACGGTCAGCGACTCACTGAATCGCCACAATCTGGCACCAGCGCGCCTAACTCTCGAGATCACCGAAAGTCTTTTCGAGAGACCGGTGACCGAAGTCGTTGAGCGGCTTGAGTCTCTAGCGAGCCTGGGCATCTCGCTGTCGATGGACGACTTTGGAACAGGCTATTCTTCGCTCGCTCATCTTGCCAAGCTCCCCATCCATGAACTCAAGCTTGATCGATCGCTGGTACGCGATGCTCCGTCAAGGGAGCGCGACGCGATCGTTTGCAATGCCGTAATCGAGCTTTGCAACAAGCTCCGGCTTCGCATCGTTGCAGAGGGCATCGAAACCATCGAACAGGCAAAGTTCTTCGGTGGTGCGTGCGAGCTGTTGCAGGGATTCCTGTTTGGGAGGCCCGAGCCTGTTGATCAATGGATCGCAAAGTTCCGACCAGGTATGAATGCCGGGCGAAAAGAAACCCTCCTTGTCGCTTAGGGTCCCGGGCTAACTTATCCTGGTCGGGCCATGCTGGCACGCCAGAGTGTGGCAACTCCGAAGCTCCGTGCTGCTCGGCCGAGTGCCTGCTTCCTCTCTCCAACGCCAGTGCTTCCTCGCACGTTTAGGCGTGCATCTGCCATGCCTTGCCCCGACCGAGTTCGTAGAGCGGGATGTATGGGTCCGTCTTTACGCGGCTGCGCACAAGCCGCTGCTGACCTTCCGACCGAACAGCGTCTTTCACCTTCGTCCGTGATTTCTTCCCGCAGCATTGCTCGCAACTTCCCGAAAAGCGCACCGCCAATGAGAGCGATACGACCGCGTTGGCGCAACTTTGGTGCCACGTTGGCAGCGACGCCAATGCGGCACCTCATTGCCACATACGCCACGCTGGCACCATTTGGGCGTCGTGGTGGTTCTTCGGCTTTGGAGGTTGCCCTACGGTTACCTCCTCCGATATGTCAAGTACCGGGATATGGCACCTCCCGCCCCTACCCTTCCCTTCCCTACAGAGGATTTTCTCCATGACTTCGACAGACTCTCCAGCCACCCTCGACTTTGACGCGATGGCAGAAGCCTTCACAGCAGCTTGCGGCCTGCAAGCGGGGTCTCAGTTTCTCAGCCCTTTCGCAGCTGCTACCAGCGCCGGCTACCTGCCTGGCTCAGACGCACACGAGGCATACAGGGACACCTACCTATCGTCCATTGCCGATGGCATCCATGTCTGCGCCTTGACCGGAATCGTCATTAGCGTGACGGATGAACAGCACTCGAGATTGTTTCACTAGCAATTCGCCCAGGACTTGTTCCGCGGCCAGCCGAAGCCACCTGCATTGCAGGTGGCTTTTTTTCGCCTGCCTGAGGTGCGGGCAGATCAGCCCATTCGCAGGGGTGTGGAGTGACTCCACACCTTCGGCTGCTGGTAGGGAAGTGCATATAGGTTCACCAAACTGGGGTGTGGAGTCACTCCACACCCCTAGGCTCCGGTGCATCCTACCTCCCGTTTAAGGAGGGAGACTGAGTCCTAGCCGGGGGATTGCCACACCACCAACCCCCCGCTGCCGCTACAAACAGACTGCGTGTGGAGTGACTCCACACCCACTCTGCCAGAACTAAAAGTTAAGGCCGAACGCTGCAAGCAGAGCCTTTGCTCATTCCACCACTCCGGTGCATCCGCGGAAGGAACAAAGGCCTCGGGGACAACCAAGCGTGGAGTGACTCCACACCCCTGAATGCATCCCACGGTGACCCACCGGTCGCATCAAGGTGTGGAGTCACTCCACACCTTCCCATCGAACGTCCTCATTCCGAAGCCATGACCGCCAGTTACCCCAGAATCGGGAAAAACTCGCGAGGTTCAGACCTCCGCCAATCACCGGGTGTGGAGTCACTCCACACCTGCTGCCAGTCGATACAGCCCACCTCCAAGCCATAAAAAAAGCCCGCATCTGCGGGCTCGTTTGTGTGCGGCTCGACTAACCTTCCGACTCCAAAAATTTAGAAATCAGCCCGTCCAGCTGAGCGACCTTGGCCTTGCTAAGCCCGGTGATATGGATCTTCGCTGAACCTCCTCGTCCATACCTCACAACCGCCTTTCCTTCGGTCCCAGTCAACTCAGTCGGCGCTGCTGCCACTGTCGGCGATGCAGATACCAGCCGGCTGAAAACCTTCGCCGCAGGGATTGAGACGCCGCGCTCACGCTCATCAGCAATACGCCTGGCCTCCTCCAGTACGCGGTCGGCAGATGCCGTGTGCGCAATCGCCAGCTTGTTTCCCCAGTCAAACTGGATGTCAAGCGGGGAGGCGAAAGCCTTCAGTATCTCGCGCGGCAGGTCCACCATCGCGATCAGCCTGCTCACGCCCGATGCATCCACGCCCAACTTCTCAGCCATCTTGCGGATGGACGGAAAGAGCTTTTCCTCTAGTGCTCGTGCGTATTGCATGCCTTGCTCGAACGGGCGAAGGTCTGCGCGCTCCCGGTTCTCCCGATCCATCTCGGCAAACAGACTGGCATCGTCCATTGGCGCGATCATCGCTAGAACGGGCAGCCCCGCGTTCCGGCATGCGCGATGCCTCCGGTGTCCAAACACGACCTCAAACTCGTCGGTTCCTTCAATCGGGCGTACCTTGATCGGCTGAACGTTGCCGCCGGCCGCCACGATCTCCTCTTCAAGAGCTCGAAATTCTGCAGACGCAAAGGACTCTTCCATACGGTTTGCCCACTTGCTCCCCTTCACTTTCAGGGGATCAAGATGCTTCACTGGAAGCGCGCCCTCGAACACTCGAACCTGCTGCTTGAGCAGATCGTTCTCACGCCGAATTTCGGAATCGCCGTAAATGCTGGCTGCATGAAGACCGATCGCAGTGCGAGGTTCCCGGTTCGGCACGGTCGGCACTGCATCATCAGCCACCGTCGACACCACTGCACCCGCCCTGCGTTCACTGCTGTTGCGCTTCGTCCCCAGCAACGAAAAGTCGACGCGATCTTTCTTGTCCTTCAAGCTCATTTCCGCGCTCCTTCACGTGACCACCAAGTGATGATCTGCTCTTCGATCAATTCAGCCATGCGCTCGTATGCCTCGAACGCGCGACGATAGGTCCGTGCGTTCACCTTCGACACGTCGAGGTCATAGATCGTCCCGAATTCTGCACTCGCAGACGAGGTCGCAGTAGTCTTAGGGATCTCAATAGGTATCACGGCATCTGTGTACGCCGCCTGAATCCACTCGCGCACCACACTGCAAGATGGATCGTTCGTATCCACTTTGGAAAGCAGTACGTCGATAAAGGCAAATTCCTTCGTGCCGCCACGCTTCGTAATCAGCTGAGTGAGCAGATCGTTAATAAGGCTCCAGAACTGCGCCGACGAAAGGAAGTCAAGTTGCGATGGCGGCAAGGGCATGACCAGCCCGTCACTGGCCAAGATGGCGTTCACCGTGGTGTACGACAGCGAAGGTGGCGTGTCGATGATGACGACGTCATAGTTCTCCCGTGCCGTGTGCAGCCCATCACGTAGCACGTGCCAAAACTCGAAGTTCGGGTTGTCCTTCTGCCTAGATGGCAGCGCAAACTCTGCGGAGTACAACCCCAGGTCCGCGGCAACCACATCGATACCAGCCCAATAGCTGGTCTGCACTGCGTAGTCGATATTTGGTTCAGCGCCAACCAGTAGTGGCAACACCGTTCGGTCGTCATCTCCACCGCCGTCCTGGTCGCCCACAACCCCCATCAGGTTTGTCATGGAAGCCTGAGCGTCCATATCAATCACCAGCACGCTGTGACCACGCAAACTCAGACCCTGCGCGAGCGTAACTGCGTTGGAAGTCTTCCCGACGCCCCCCTTGAAATTCACCACAGAGATCACGCAGCCCTGGGCCCCAACAGGCCTCTGCTTATTCGGCCGACAGGCTCTCACCCATTGCTGAAGCTCAGACAATGTAAACCTCCGTCGAGTTGCGTCTCCACGCATCCCATCTGGAAGGTTGCCCTTGCTCAGCCTGTAGTTGAACTTGCTCTTGTCGATGCCGCAGAATGACAGCAGCTGAGCACTCGAAAAGGTCGGTGCAGACTTGACTGAATCGGGTGCGAGCATCGCATCTCGAACCAGGTCGATGGTCTGCCCAACGCGCTCCTCAATGTCCTCTAGATCTTGAAGAGTCCAAGAACGTTTGGCAGAGAGTTTTCTAGACGTCTTACTTGCTGTATTCATGTTCGAACCTTTTCGTTGGGCTGCTGCATTGATGGATGGATAGCAGTATCAAAAATCGACTCCTATCCGAAAATTGGTGGAATGCTCCAATTGTGCAACTGAACTGAACGGATTGGAATCGTTTCTGAACAAAAAACAGTACGTTTTCGCTCGATCTGGATGTTTTTTGTATTCTTTTCAGAAAAAGGGGGCAGTAACGAGGCTCAGGGATGGCGCGACCGTCACTTATCCACAGCCCTTACTACTGCACTCTTTTAATAAAAGCAGTTTCAATCTTTAGGACCCTATTTTCTCTTTTAAAATCAATGAGTTAGCGTGCACATGGACTAGGAAAACCCCCCAGAAAGGTATAGAAAACCCCCTCCCCCAAGGTCCTGATGGTCTAGTGATCTCCCCCTATGGTCTAGTGAATCCCCCACCTATCGCCTAGAGATCCCCTGAAACCTGTGGATAACTTGAACATGCACCACACGGGAGTACCAATGGCGTGCCCAGCCCATAGCTCGACAACCTCAAACGGCCCGCGATTGGAATGGTCTAGAAATCCCCCTGCCTAGATGACTAAGAGCCAAGGTCTAGAGATCCCCCTTGCGCCGCAGATCAGTGTCAATGGACTAGAAAAACCCCTGGGATTGGGGGTGGCGAAGAATGGTCTAGAGAACCCCCCCTATGAGCAACTCGGAGCTATGGTCTAGAGAACCCCCTCCCCGGTGCAAGAATTTTTGCTTTGTGCCGATCGGCACATGTCGTATAGTCTAGTGGCGCACCATCTCCACCTAGACCATTGATCGCATGCAGCTTGAACTGATATCGGATGCACAAAGGCCTCAGCCGGTGTTTCGCACGCCCCAGGAATTTATTCACGTTCGGCACAGCATTACCCTGGTCCAGTACAAGCTCTGGCTTTTGCTCATCAGGCGCTACCGCGAGCTCTTTGAGCAAACGGGAAGGGCACTGGTCGATGGAGAGCCCTGCTACATCAGCACTTCCACGTTGGCAGAACGCCTGGGCTACGAGCCAAAGACGTCCGAGCTCAAGCGAGATCTGGAGCAAATTCGCATCGAGCCTCTTCACTACAATTTGCTCGAGAAGGATGGAAGCCCGGCGATGGTGGGCGCGGGGTTTATCTCAGAGTGGTTCGTCAGCTCAAGCCGAGTAGGGGTGATCTTCCCCAAGCTAATCCGCCGTTCGATCGAAAGCCTCGACAGCTACAGCTCGATCTTCCACATCTTCAACTGGTCGATCTTCAACTCTTACAGCGGGAAGTATGACGCCCTCGTCTACAAGCTCTGTAAGGATTACGTAGGGGTCCAGCGCACACCGTACTTCACGCTTGAACAGTACCGCGACTACATGGGAATCGCCGCCACTGAGTACACCGAGTTCAAGCGCCTGAACCAATGGGTGATCAATGGTCCAGTGAAGAAAATCAATGAGTCGGAGATCAGCGATGTAGCCGTTTCGGTGAACTTCAAGACTCAGGGGCGCAAGGTCCTTGGTCTCTGGTTCTCGGTGGCGCAAAAGGACCAGCTTGCACTTTCAGCTGAGTCGTCTGGAGCATTTAGCGAAGCCCAGATCAAGATAAGCGCGCAGCTGCAGATGGAGTACCTGCGCGACCGAGCGCCAGAGGCCGTCGCTCTGAGCATTCAGCGCGCAAATGAGTACGTCGCGTCCAAACGCGAGGAGGGCGCCTCCCCTAACATAGGAGCGATCTACAGGCGAGCCATCACCGACGACTGGGGTGCTGACCTGCAGGCCCGCTTGCAGCAAGAGGAGCAGAAGCCTTCGACCCCGGTTGACAAGAGCCTTCCGCCCGCGAATGGGATAGGGAAGGGCGATCGCCTAAAAAGCCTCCAGGAGGACTTTTTGCGAAAGAAGACCTCCGACGCGATCAAGGCGCTCACACTCGAAGAGAAGGTCGCATTGGTACACCAGTTTGCTGCAGACTCAGACAAACACTCTATCTCGTCGTTCGCACCGGAAAAAGGCGAGTTCAAGGACACGATCGAACGAGCAAACTTCGGTGCCTGGCAGCGCCGAAAGCTCCGCGTGACCGCTATCGATCCGGCCGAGTTCGAAGCGTGGCGACAGGAAGCGCGGCGCTAGCAATTTTCGCGGCCAGCTCAGGAACTCGAATGTCAACTATCTGCTTTTCTCGCTCCACAAGCGCGGCAATCCTCAAAGCATGCGAAAAGAAGCAAACGATTGAGTTCGAGGTAGAGCAAAGCGCCACGGCCTTCGAGAAAACGATGCCGCCGGTTGATTGGACGGCCTACCCGCCGGCAGCGCTTCCTGCTGGGCGCTATGACCAGCTGCGCGCTCTCGCCGGCACGGACATACGCGGCGAACTAACTCGACTAGAGCTGAGTGTTCATCAGGACTGAGGGCGCATCCTCTATCGGGCTACCGGGCAGGGGAGGGTGGCCCTCCGAGTGACCTGGCCGGGAAGGACCTAGTAGCGCTTGGACACCCTGAGTAACACAGACTACTTTGCCGGCCTGAAGAGTGCACTGCCGTCGACCGCAATGGGTGAATAGATCTCAATGCGTTGTCCGGCCTCGAAATGGCTTCCGTAGTATTTGCGGCTGCCGATCCTGAGAACCTCTCCATTGTCAAGCTCGACCAGGACGTTCCAAGCGTCGTAGTCGTAGACGACATCCTTCGCGGCGTCATCCACTGCCAGGCCGGCGGCATACCCGGTAGTGGCACCGGTCAGGCTGCCGGATAGCATCCCGACTGCCGTACCGACCATAGCGCCGGTTGACGCGCCTCGCGTGTACACCTTCTCCAGGGTCACCTCCTTGATTGTTCCGTAACGCGAGCGATTGTTGGGTGAGCCCGCGCAGTTGGCCAAAGCAACGCACAGAGCCAGGACGAAAAACGTTTTGCGCATAAAAAATGCCGACAGTTGTTACTGCCGGCATTTGGGATGGAATACACCATTTGGTGCAATCGGTTCGACGGCGGCCGCTATGGGGCGTCAAATCAACCCTCCTAGAAGGGCACATCCTCAACCGGCAAGATGGTCTGGCCGCGATAGCAATTATGCGATACGTACGAAAGGCGCTCGACGTCACCATCAAACCCCTCAAGAGAGCTGTAGAGGTCGACGAAACCACCATCAGGCGGAACAGCTGGCGCGCATGCTGGCCTTGTAGCGCTACTGCGGTACTGCATCAGCACCAATTCCAGAATGATCGGCACCCACTGGCGACCTGGTGAGCGAAATGATGGGCTGAGGCCCGCACGACGGAAAGCGATGACGCGGGCGAGCGAACGAACGGTTCCACATAGGTGAGGCCATCTTGTGCAACCACGGTATAGAACTTCATTGGAATCTCCAGAAAAACCTGCGCAAGCAGTACAGCCACACTTGCAGGAGACTTTGAGATAACTGCGCGCAACAAATAGAATTGCATGAAGTAACAAATCAAAGGTGCTGAATGATTGCGATTGGGACAGAGCTGGACCTTGGCGGGCCCGGAGGATGGATTCCGTTTGAGCTTCCGCGGCGCGACACCAAAACCGCGCCTGAGCCTGCGGATGACTTGAAGGCTGTTAGCCCTGGACTGAAAACTGGCACAACCTGGCGCGCATCCGTGGCCGCCGGCGTGAGCGCGATGGTGGGCGTGGCCATCGGCGCGATCGGCCTCGCCGTGCTTACGCCGGCCGGTGAGCCGCTGATTGACGGTGACAGCCGCCAGGTGCGGAACGTCGAGCATCTGCACGCGGAACAGGCAAGCGAAGCCAGCGCGGCGCGCAACAACGAGGCTTTCGTTCTACCCGCAGCTTCGCGAGAATTGGCCGATGAGTCGATGCTCCGGACGGCCGAAGTTATCCGCGCCGCGATCAAGCGTGCCCAGGAGCGTGAACGGGCAGGGGGGGCACCTTGAAAGCAAGCCCGATCCGATGGGACGCAACTGCCGATCGCCTTGGTGTTCGAGTCCAGGCTGCCTTTCACTCGCCACGAGCGATTGCCGGCTTCCCTCCAGTGAGGCGCGAGCTCCCGATGTTCATTGGCCGCCTGCCAGTGCAGCTGTCGCTTTCTGGCGAGAGTGCCAGCCTTGGAGCTTGGCGGGCAGATCCAGAGGCCTTGTTTGAGCTGGGTGATGGCCTCATCGTCCTTTCAGACAGCGGCCATGGCCCTGAGCACACATCCGATCTTTGGACGGCCCAGTTCAGCTCGAGGGAGATGTGGCGGGCACTCGCAAACGCGATGGCGGTCTCTGCCACACTGCGGCGCCCGGCCATTGCAATTGCTCGGGCGGCAGGCGCTGTCTACATGCTGTCCCCAAGCGCCGACGTGGTACAGCGTATTGTCTTTGCCACCAGTTCCCGTGAGGGCCGGATCACCCTGGAACAATTGGAGCTAGCCTGCGATCCTGCTCGTGGTCAACACCTTGGCAGATGACAATGTATTGTTACACCTTTGTAGACGAATGAGAAAGCATTGACTGCTACAATTAGTGACAATAACCAATAATTCTCATTTCGTTTGCTTCGAGGGACGCATGCTCTACGTTGTTGAGGTACCAAAAAAGGGATTGCCGAAGTGCTGGTCTGCGCCAGATATGGAATCGTTCGTTGCCCAGGTCCAACTGGAGCGCAAGACGATTTGCCACGTGACTGATCGTGTGATGTTCGAGCGAATCACAGCTAAGGAATTGCTCGGGCGCCTCGGCAACCCAGCTCCAAGCGAGCTCATTGGTACTGAGCAGGAATGGCTCTACGAAGTGCTGATGGACCAGGGAATGCATGCGAAGCTCTATCGCGCCGATGCCTATACAAAGGATGACGGCAGCTACTCGATTGAACCCATCAACGAGTACGAGGCCACGCTGTCATGGCTTAGCGAAAGACTTGACACCGTTCTGGTTTTTGAGTCGATTGAAGAGGCTCGCGATGCTCTCTACGACATGCGGAATTGGCTCTTCTCGGGTGGGATGGAGGGCTTGACAGGGCTTGCAGACCTGCTGGAGGCGACTCCGAGCTCTGGCACCGCGCTCGGCAAGGCCGTGCTGCAGCAGTTCCAACTCTGCGCAGCAAAAACGTAACAAACAAAGCCCTAAGCAGCATTATTTGATACGCAAGCCACCTTGTGATCTATAACAAATGGTATCATTTGCGGTACCATTTGTTTTCACGAGGGGTCGGGAGTGTCAGATCTTTCAGCAGTCCGGTCGGTTTTGTTTCTCAACGCGGGGTTGATGGGCACGAACCCACCGGCCAGGTATGCGCAAGCCAACGTCCGAAGCGTGGCCTCGTTCTTCCCGGGAGCCGCGCGACTCCTGGATCGATATGTACTTCAGGTCAGCAAACACCTCACCGACTGCGATCTGGTGCTGGTCGCAGAGCACGGCCATGGGAAAACGCATACATCCATCGCTCTAGTGCGCGAGATGGGCCTTGCAGGGCTATCAGCAATCTACGTCACGGCGTACGACATGGTTCAGGCGCTTCTCGCGGAAGAGTCCCACCAAGGCAGCAGCCTCATGTCGCTCCTCTCGGAGTATGACTTCCTGATGGTCGACGACTTCGGGATGACACTGTTCCATGACCTAGACTTCGAGGCGGCGAATCGGTGCGTTGCGCAGGTCCTTGAAGCACGCTACGCCAACGGGAAGGTCACGGGATTCGCAACGTCCGTCAGGTCCCTCAGTGAATCAGACGTCTACGGGGTGGCAGGCACCCCGAGTGGGCGGATGCGTCCCTTCAAGATCGAGTTGGACGCAGCCTAGACAGGCCGCTGTCAAGGGGTTTGATCCGTGGCAGTCCGCTTGGCCACGTCAGGAAACACAACATCCTTCGGCAACAAATGTTTCGCCAGCGAAACATGGGCCTTACCAAAAGAAATGAAAGGTTTCACCACCAACCAGGCCGCAAATGTCCTCAGCTTCTCAGACACCAAAACCAGAATGCCGAAAAAAATGAGCACAGTTACCAAAACGGCGTTGCTCGTGGAATCCGGGGACTGGGAAGCCATCGATACGGACGGCCCAAGTGCACACAGTGCGAACAGGAAAGGTTTTGCAGCCAAGATTATTACTCCCGATCTTGAATTGTAGCACCGCACGAGTATTAATGGAGTTTAAGCCGGAAATGCAAGGAAGCAAACCAGCAAATGACAGTATCCCTGAGCCACTGGGCGATCTGGAAGCCGCAATGGACCGAATGGAGGGGGTGCGAAAAGAAGTCGATCAGCGCGTGAAGGAGTCGTACGACTCCATTCGCGAATCCATCGCCGAATTGTCTAGACTACGAAAGCGCCCGCTCGCCGAGGTGATCCTAGAGATCGTCAAACCCTGGGAAAAGGAGATCATGTTCTCCCGGGTTCTCGCGATCCCAGCCAATAGACGCAAGTCGAAGGGCGAGCCTCGTTATCGTCATCCTCTGGACGCGAGTATCACGTGGTCTGGTGCCGGAAAGAGGCCTGAGTGGTTCATTGCCTACCGCAACAATGGCGGAAACGTCGAAGACCTCGCGATCTCTCCCGGGCAGTTATCCGCGCACTGAGCGCAAGTAGTGCTGTATCAACAACGGAGGGCTCCATGTCACTCGTACAAACAGCGCTGGATCTCAGCTATCCCGTTCGAAAGCAAGGACGCACGTTCGGGGGGCCGCGGTGCCCAACTTGTGGCATCGGAACCCCGCACTCAAATCGCTTCTGCATCTTTTTTGGGAAGGATGATAAGGAGCGTTGGAAATGCCAGGCATGCGGCAGTCATGGTGACATTGTGGATTTCATCGTAGCGGCCACCGGCTGCTCAACGGCAGATGCGTTCGCCCGAACGCGCAATGGGGGACGGTTCGCGCCCTCGGACGCGAAAGAGCCCTGTCCACCGCAACGGCCATCTCGGCCGAGCAGCGCGATGTCTCGCTCGCATATCCAACTGCTTCGAGAGGGCCTATCGAAACATCCGGACGACAAGGTATTCGCATATCTGCGGGGACGTTGCATTTCTTCGGCCTCCATTGAGAAGATGGTGGAGGCAGACCAATTGCGATTTCTCCCGAGTGACGTGCATCTTGCTAGAAAGATGATCTTCGAAGTGCTTGGCGGTCAAGATGTAGCCGAGAACTGCGGATTACTGACAGCGCCAAAGAAATGGCCTGCGGCGGCCTTCAGACCCGTCGTGGGTATATTGCCTAAGGATTGTGCGGTAGAGTTCAGAATGGTCGAAGAATCAGAAACCTTTAAAAAGGCACTGAGATTTGGTTCTCTGAATTATCCATACTTCATCAAGGCGGAAAAGGAGGTCAAAATTGTCGAAGGCCTAATTGACGTCCTGTCCTGTATTGAGCTCGGTGAAACGAGATCGATCATGGGTATTCCTGGGACTAATTCATGGCAGGTTGAATGGTTTTCGAGCATGAAAGCACACGGCTACTCGACATTCCACACCGGCCTGGACAACGATGAACCAGGCAGGGACGCGATGGCGAAGATCTCTGGGGAGCTGGCAACCCTTGAACTGAATGTCATCGACGATCCCGCACCCGCCGGGAACGACTGGAATGACTACCTCAAGACCCTGAGAGGGGCCCCAAGCCCATGACCAGCTTGCATCACACCAAAAAAGGCCCGCCCTGCGCGGGCCTTTTTCTTTGGTGCAAGCGTTGCAAAATTGTTATCACTAATTGTTTTCGGCCTGAGTCCTCTTTGGTACAATTTGCGTACTAATAACGCCTTCTTCTTCCGAGGAGCCAACATGGCCGGTGCCAACGCAAACTTTCGCTTCGTCAATGCAATGCTCAACATTGGCTACCTGACAGGTGCCATCGTCATCACCGAAGAGCGCGACCGCTTCTATGTCCGCCAGACTGGCAACGAGCAGCTCGACATCCCAGTCTTCCTGCCGAACCTGGGCTACCGGATGCCGCCGCGCAATTCCATCAAAACGGTGGTGGTCCACTGCTACTCCCACATCACCGACTCGGGCACGAGCGTTAAGCCGGTCGTGGTCTCGGTCAGCGATCCGTCGGTGCTGACCATGCCACCGATGAGCAACTTCCTGCTTGGCTTCCGAAACAAAATCTCTTCCGAGAAGCTGGAGCATTTGATGGGCGAGATCAAGCTTCCGTACCACCGCGATGGTTCGATCAAGAAGGAGTTCTTGGATCTCCTCAAGGAGGAAAACAGTCAAGACGAGGCGATCTCGGCCATCATTGAAATGTACGAAATGACGCGCGGTAGCAACCGGACAGGCGCGCTGGACAACAACGGCAACCGAGTGATGATTGCAGGCTTCGTCGATCGCCGTTCCTACGTGCCGCCGAACGAGTACCAAGAGCATGGCCATGGGCGAGTCGACATTCGCCAGCACGAAGAACGGGACAAGTCGCTTCCCATTCGCCTGGTGGGTTCGCAAGTTCGACCCCAACTCGAGCGGGTAAAGCACCCCGGAGTGGCTATCAAGGTCGCGGGCAGGCTGCGTCGCAAGATCGTTCCCGCCCCTGACGGCCAGGGCATCATCAGCGACGTCGTCTACATCGAGACGGACCTGCTGCAGCGTGCCAATCAGGGGCAGGACATTCTTTCCGTGCCTGGTTGGATCACCACGTACCGCGACGAAATGTTGCGTCGCAGGGAGGCGGTCGCCAAACAATCCCCGGACACGGCGCCGGTCGAAGGCGGCCCGACTGGAGGTAGTGACGAGGCCCTCGACAACGCTGGCTGAGGTTTTCCATGGATTTGTCCACGTCTGGAGGGCCCGAAGATCTCGACGAACTGTCGGAGTTCGATGACGAGGCGGTGCCTGAGGATTTCGATCCGTTCGCGTTCGAGAACACGCTCACGCCAGCTGACAGCGAGATGGCCGAATTGTTCGACCGGGTTGCTGACGCCGCTGAAGATGACCGCCAGACGCCAGAGGTAACAGACGAGGACTACGAGCCCGAGACGCGTTGGATCGTCATGAGGCTCAAAAGGCACATCAAGGTGCTCACCTCCAAAGGCTCCAGCCAGGAATCCCGCTGGAGGGCGGTGCAATGGCTGTTTGTCAACGGGGCAAAAGACGCGAAGGGGGTGTCTTTCCACCTCTCCTGCGAAGCATTGAGCTGCAGGCCTGAGGTCGTCCAGCTGCGCACTATGTATGAACTCTGGCTGCGAGATGCGCCGCTTCACCGAAGCCTCCCTTTGCTCTCAGATCGAATCCCTGCGGAAATCGGCGACATGGTGTTCCATGCGTTCCCTCAGTACCGGAAAGCGGAGCAGGTCGCCGCGGATCTCTGGCAATACCCCGGGATGCCGTTTGCCGAAGCGGTCGAAGCGTGTCGAAACCATGGCCAGGCTCCGCAGCTTCTCGACGAGATGATTGCGCGGGGTGTTGTGGGTGTCACGGGGACAGGCGATGCCATGCGCTGCTTTCTCATCGGCGCCAACCCTACACAGCTCTCTATCGCCAAGCGACGTGTGTTCACATGGCCAATGCTTTTCACCTGAGCCGCGACCCGGCTATACGGGCTGCCGTCCGCCGATCGGTACAGCTGGCTTGCTACAAGCGCGGCGCGATGCACCACGTAGACGACGTGGAGCAAGACACCTGGATCGAGCTGAGCAAGCACGAAATCGACGATCGCCCCCTTGCCGGCCTTGCATATCGCTGCGCATTTCTCATTGCTGGCGCACTCCGTCGAAAGTACGATGAACACCGCCCGGTCGTCCGAGACGATCCCGAAGGTGATCACGCACACGTCCTGGACGCCTTGCCTGCGCGGGATGACGTGGCAGTGGAGGTGGAACAGCACCTGGACTCAAGTAGGGCGTTCGCGACACTTTGCGATAGCGTGCGGGCGGCAGCTGGCGGGGACCTGGACTTCGAGACGCTCGCCCAAGAAGACGTCGCGCGCGCGGCCGCAGGCCGGGTGCGCAATCAGTATGGGAGCGGCAGCAAGGACCAGGCGGAGGTCTTCAAGGCCGTCCGCAAGCGCCATGGCTTGACACAGGCCGAGATGGCCGCAGCGCTCGGGGTCAAGAAGGCCACCTACATCTCCTACGAGCATGCGTGTGTTCAGCGCATTCCTGATGAGGTCATGCAACGAGTCGCGGCAATCGATGCGGCAACGCGGCAGCCGTAGGGGCGGTTACTAGCCGCGGGTCGTCAATTCTCCCTGTACCGGCGAGGCCGGGTTCATAAACAGGAGAATTCATGATCTACGTAAACTTCAAGGCGCAGTCCGGCACACCTGACACCGCCGAATGGCACAAGTGGCGCCAGCGTGGGATAGGCGGCTCTGATGCAATCATCATCGCAGCCGCCGAAGGCCTGGTCGAACCCCCTTCGTGGGTCCGACACATCAACGCGCTGTTCTTCGAAAAGCGCGGCTATGACTGCTTCAAGGTGCAGACCAATGAGGCAATGCGGCGGGGCACTGAGCTTGAGCCAATAATCCGTGAACGCTTCGAAAGGCGGACAGGCATTCCGCTGATGCCATCGTTCGGAGAGTGCGAGTTCAACCGGCGGATCCGTTCGTCGTTCGATGGTGTTTCCTTCGACGACCGAATCACCGAGATCAAGGGCAGCGAGAAGTGCTACCAGCGCGCATTGCTTCAGGAAATCCCGGAGTACTACACACCGCAGCTGGCACATCAGTTCTTGGTCTACCACGGCCACCCTGACACCTGGAGGCCCGATCTCGTAGGCTATTTCTGCGCTGGTCATCCCGAGCTCGAGGACATCGCCACGGTGACCTACTACTCTGGGCAGCTCCAGTTCCTTGCGCGAAAGTTGCTTGCGGCCGAGGAGCGATTCATCGACTCGTTGCGCAAGAACGTGGCGCCGGCGGGAGGCCCCCGGTTCATGGAGTTCATCGAGAAGATCGAACCTCTCATCCGAGAGAAGCTTGCCGCAGAAGAGTTGGTCCTTGGTTCGAAGCAAACTCTAGTCCAAGCCATGTCGGAGGGGCATCGCGTAGACGGCTTCCAGCTGAAGCAGGTTGCGCCGAAGCCAAAGACGGACTGGCGCGCGATCATCGAGGAAGTGGGCGCCACGGAGGACGAGATCGACAGATACCGGAGCAAGCCGGTACTCGCCTTTAACTGTTCACGTGCCAAGCCTTTGGATGTGCCTCTGAAGGACGCGATTGGTATGTACCATGGCCAGGTGAAGCGGCTGGCGGAGGCGGAAACGCAGCTCAAACCGGTGCAGGAAGAGGCCAAGGTGCTCATGTCCAGCCTGGGCCTGGACCAACTGGTAGGGCCCTACTTCTCGGTGATGACGCGGCGGGGTACCCCTGCCTACAAGCGGTGGTGGACAGAGCGAGGCATCGACAAGTCGATCATCGCCCGTCACACCACGGACGAAGAGTCCGAATCGAGCACGCTAGAAGCGCTCCCTGCGTGACAAGTTCTGATCGCGCAATACAAAAAGCCACCTTCGGGTGGCTTTTTTCATTCTCGGATCCCAGCTTGCACCTTATCGGCGTCGGCTGGGGGATTTTGGTACCAGGTAGTAGCTGCGTCCTTCATGCTCAGCAAGGCTCGACCTTTGGGGCGGCAACATGTTCATTGCCTCCACCGCCTCGACAAGGAACAACGAGCCCATGTCTGTCCGAACCATCGGATTCGAGCCCGGGTTCGACGTCTGCCAGGCGAATAGCAGCGATGCGTCAAACGCTAGCGGATCGCCTAGTGGGCCGCCCAGATCCTTCTTCTTTGAGGGACTCTTTCCGACGGTCGCCTGCCTCTTCACGAGTGCCCTCTGCACAAGCTGATCGTGCGATTCACCTTGGGACGGGAACACTGGCTCCGCGATAAACGATGGGCGCTTGGCCTCTTCGGAGTGTTCCACGTCGATGCTCGTGGCCAGGGCGATGATCGCCCGCCGTGCAACACTCGCAGAGGGCTCCTTCTTCACGAGGAAGATGGACGCAGATGGCGGATAGTATTTCCCCGCGTGCAGGCGGAACAGTGCCTGTTTGTCTTCCAGGACGCGGCAAATGCTCTGCTCGAAGATCGAGGCACAGTCCGCGCTGTGGAGCAGTTCTTCGGGCACAGGGTAGCCGTTCGCCTTAAGGCCCGCGATGATTTCGTCCATCATCAGATAGGCCCAGTCTCCGAACCGATACGCCAGACCTCGTCCCCTGGGATTGCCGCTTCCATGTTGCGCCCCCTGCAGAAGAGCGAGCAGAGCTTCAAATCGAAGCCCATGGTCCATGCTAGGAGCCTCCCAGGAGCTCAACGTGTTGGAGATCGACTCGGCGTGTTGCGGTGGCGGTCCTGCTTGTCGTTGCGGCCCGGCTCGATAGGAGACTTCTGGCTCCACTTCCCGGCCGGCGAGCTCGCCCCACAACTCCGCACGGTCAGGCTCCTCCATGGCGGCCGTGTCGAAATCCTGCATCGAGGCGGGCGCGGCAATGCCTTGTACACCGGTGGACTGATCCCAAGCGTGCACGGTACTTTGTGCGACTTCGGCTTCATCCATGGGCGTCTGAAAGGGAACAGGAATCGCAGGCTGTGCGTTCCCCAAAAGGGCAGGCTCGGCATTGTCAACCGGCCCTTGTGCGTCCTCACTTGTGCCAATGAGACGGCCCTTTGCCTCCTCAATCCCGGTGAGGTTGTCGACGCGATAGAGGAGTTCAGTGAGGCTTCGGGCTCGATCGTCGATTCTCGGCGTCCCGGGAATGCGGGAGATCTTGTGGTAATAGCCCACTGCGATGAGGAGCCGCATCAGTTCCGCCGTGTCCAATCGCTCGCATTCTGGAAGCATCCTCAGAATTCGCGCGCCGATGGTGTCATGGTCCGCATGCACTTCGGTCCAGACACCAGCCTTTCCCTCTTGGTAGCAGATCGCTTTACCTATGTCGTGCGCGAATGCAGCGAGGGGTGGCAGCGGGTCGTCAGCGTCGAACGCGTGAGAAGGCTTGGACCGATCCAGAAGCTCGAACATCTTTGCCCCTGCCTTGTTGTGGTGCCCCGTGTATCTCCATTCCGCGCAATGACGGTGCATCATCAGAACCACGTTCTGCGAGTGGTCGATAAGACTGGCTCCCCCGTGGCCTTGAGGATGGAACGTTGCTGGCACGGACCGATTTGCCTGGAGGAACTCGGCACAGGCCGTCATGACCGCAGCATGGTCGGGGTGCGACGCCCTATATCGGTTCCACCATCCCCTCAGCTGCGGGTCCCACCACATTGTCATGTCGCCGATCCGAGCGCGCTTGACACACAGCTCTTGAGCCGGCGTTCCCGGAGTGGCCGCTAGGTAGAACCGTACTGTCGGCAAGGCACCCATCGAGTTCTTGATTTCGAAGCGCGTCTGGCCCGCTGCCCTTCCAAGTAGCCCCTTCCACTCGGAGTCGAATAGGTCGAAATCGGTGAACGAGAGGGCCGCGAACGCGCCCGCCGCGGCCATCACCATCAAGAAGAGCACCAGGGAGTAGATGATGTCCAGTGGCTGATCAGAGAAGAGGGAGCCGGCAGCCAGCGCGATGATGTTCCAGCCAATGAAAACGGAGAGCAAGGCTCGCAGCATTCTTGCTCCTTACAGAGGACTAAGGCCGCGCCCGGCGCCACGCGAGGAGGTACCCCCTTGGCTCTCGGAAGAGGTCCACCGCTGTGGGTTCTTGTAGAAGTCCAGTCCCTTGACCGTAGGAGTCGCGAGGCGGTTCACCGCGTACTGCCCGATGGATTTGTAGAAGTCTGCCGTGAAGTCGAACTTGGGAATCTTGATGTGGTAGATCTGCGAGTTGCCATACAGGACGAGTGCCTCGCCCTTGCCCAACTTCTGAAAGGTCGTCGGGTGGACCCGAGGTACACGCTCGGAGCGCTTCGTGATGCCCATGCCGTCCGAGCGGGTGCGATTCGCCGTGGAAAGCTGACCTTCGCTCGCGCCTGTCGCCGACGACCGGCTGCTGCTCACGCTGTAGGCCATTGCTTCCTCCTCTCCGAACATTGCCGAACCAGCCGCGACAGTCTCCTCTTCACCGAGCTTGAAGAAGATCTTCGTCCAGGTGTTCCCGACGACCATCGAGCGGAACTCCGGGCTCACGGAATCCAGGTTCGCAATGGTCTGAATGGCTGGGACCAGGGCTTGATGCGCGGATCGACCTTGCTCGAACATCCGAGCCCACGATTGCGTGGCGTAGCTCCCCGCCTCGTCGAAGAGACCAAGAGTAGGGGGCCATGGTCGCATATGCTTCGGAAGCTGCTGGATCCAGCTGATGGCGGTCCGATAGTCCCCGGTGAACATCTTCCCGAAGTTCGACGCCGCTTCGGCCTTTCCCATCGTGGGGAGGGCGACGTAGATGATCCTGTTCGCCATGATGTCTTCGAACAGGTTGCACTCCGGACTATAGGTGTTCGTGAACTGCCCAAAGCTGCCAGTCCCGAAGCCATAGAGACGACCGCCAATCCCGCCGAATAGATCGCGCATCTTCTTCATGTCGAGGGTCGGATTGCCGCCAGCCTCTCGCGAGGCGACCTTGAACTGGTCTAGCCAGAGCTTGAACATCCGCCCGCCTTCGGAGTCCAGGTTCACTTGGCGCTCGAGGTGCATCATGGCCGCGGGCGATTGCAATGCAATGGCAAGGTCCAGAAAGTTGTACCCGATTCCCCGCATGCCGGCTATGTGCTGGTTTGCCGGAATGTCATTGAAAGCATTCACGAGGGTCGCGATGGCCTGATTCGCAGCCTGGCGATAGTAGTCGGTGCCAGGGCTTCCCTCGCTCGCGGGGATGAGCGACAGGACGCGGGAGGCGATCTCGTCCGGGTCCCCAAACAGGACCGGGTTGTAAGTGTTGGACAGGTTCGGGTCTCCAGCATGGATGACGCGTAGGTCCGCCGCTCGTCCGGCCCAGCAGGCCATCGCATAGATCTTCTGGAGATTGTCCGAGTCAATCTTTCCGTCCACGAAGACAACGCCGCCACCACGCGCTATCTGCTGGAGTGTGACCCACTCGGCAAGGACGGTCTTCCCGACACCTGATTGCCCTGCAATGAGCGCATGTCGCATCCAGTGCTCCCAGTCCACGGTCACAGGCCGGCCAGTGACGACGTCATAGCCAAGCATCATCCCGTCCCAGTCGTTCCATCGTGCGGGGGAGGGCAGATCTACATCCGAAAGGATATTCACCTTGGACTCGTGCGCCCGTCTTGGCGACAGCGCGACTTCGCGCATGGTCCGCCCCAGCCGCCATGCCCCAGCCGCTGAGAGGCCCATTGCCGATGCTCCAATCACACCGGAGGAAATAGCCGACGCAATCGGGGCACTTGCTGAGAGGCTGCTCACAAAGCTGCTGGCGAGTGATGCGATTCCGGGATTGGCCAGGGTCAGTCCCGCAGCGATAGATCCTGCCGTCAGCAGGTCTTCTCGCCCGCCGAACTCGATGACAGGGAGAAGCTCGCGAAGTGTGCGCTTGGGTTTCGACATGACTTCCTCAGTCGGTGGACGTTTTTCCGGGAGAGGCGATGCAACGCTGGGCTAGCTGCATCACCGTTCTTGGCGTGTAGATGTCATCGAACAGCACGTCGGGTTCGTCGGCCGCGGCGGTGTTGAAGGTGAGGGTGCCGACATCGAAGATTCGGCCGATGAGCGACTGA
>NZ_CP192460.1:5115000-5490465 GCF_050626955.1 Acidovorax facilis | reverse complement strand
AGTGCTCCCGCTGCCACTCTTGAGCGGCAAGAGCGTCCGACTCATTCGATGCCTGGGTTCTACCGGAGCGCGGACGGAGCAACAGGCACATACACAGAGTGCTGCAAGCGCATGTCACATGCACACCACTACCCATATGAAGAGACGAGCCCACTGAAGCGGCCCGAAGATCCCCAACAGGCTTATACGGCCCCGCCCCGATAATCTTGCTCTTATGGCACTTATCACCTTACTGGACGCCCAACTCGCATTTGGGCATGTTGCATTGCTGGACCACGCTGGCTTTTCTCTGGAGACTGCGGAACGTGTCGGCCTGATCGGCCGCAATGGCGCAGGCAAATCCTCGCTTCTCAAAATTCTTGGCGGCCTGGCAAAACCAGACGACGGCTCGCTCCAGGTACAGCAAGGAGTGAGGATTGCATTTGTGGCCCAGGAACCTTCCCTGGACGCTGCCGCCACCATCTTCAAGGCGGCATCCGAAGGATTGCAGAGGGTCATCGCTATCCGCGACCAGTACCTGTCGGGGGCGGAAGGACTGGATCTGGATGCATTGCAGTCGGAGATTGAAGCGTACGACGCCTGGAACTGGGAGCAGCGGGTGGAGGAAACCCTGCAGCGGCTGCACCTCGATCCTGACGCGGTGGTCGGCACGCTGTCGGGCGGAACCAAAAAACGCGTGGCCTTGGCACAGGCGTTGGTGGCACGCCCAGACGTACTGTTACTGGATGAGCCGACCAACCATCTGGATCTTGATTCGATTGAATGGCTGGAGGACCTTCTGCTCGACTTTCCCGGCAGCGTTATCACCATCACCCATGATCGATCGTTCCTGGACCGGGTCGCCACGCGCATTGTGGAACTCGACCGAGGCCAGCTCCGGTCTTACCCCGGAAACTTCGCGCAGTACCAGATACAGAAAGAAGAACAGCTGGCGCAGGAGGCTGTCATCTCGGCCAAGGCCGACAAGCTTTTGGCACAGGAAGAGGTCTGGATACGCCGTGGCGTCGAAGCACGCCGTACCCGCAGCCAGAGCCGCATCAGCCGCCTGGAGCATTTGCGTGCGCGCCGCGAAGCACGTCGTGAGGTGGTCGGCAGCGTTCGCATGGATGTGGCAACAGGTGGTTCCAATGGCTACCAGGGCAAGATCGTCGCTGAACTGACCGGGGTGGGCAAATCGTTCGGCGACAAGACCATTGTTCGCAACTTCACGGGGACCATCCTGCGCGGCGACAAGGTGGGACTGATTGGCCCCAACGGTGCAGGCAAGACCACGCTCCTCAAGATGATCCTTGGCGAGCTCGCGCCTGACGAGGGCTCCATCCGCCAGGGAGCCAACCTGCAAGTTGCGTATTTCGACCAGATGCGCCACGCGGTCAATCTGGATGCCACGCTGGAAGACTTCATCAGCCCGGGCAGCGAATGGATCGAGATTGGCAACCAGCGCAAACACGTGAAAAGCTATCTGAGCGATTTCCTGTTCTCTCCGGCCCGCGCGCACTCTCCGGTTCGCTCGCTATCGGGTGGGGAACGTAACCGCTTGCTGTTGGCGCGGCTGTTCGCGCGTCCTGCCAACGTCCTGGTGCTGGATGAGCCCACCAACGATCTGGACATCGACACGCTGGATCTCTTGGAAGAGTTGCTGGAGAACTATGAAGGTACGGTCTTCCTCGTCAGCCACGACCGAACCTTTCTCGACAACGTCGTCACCAGCACCATCGCGTTTGAAGGCGATGGACTGTGGCGAGAGTACGAAGGCGGCGTGCAGGACTGGCTGCTGCAATCCAAGCGCAGTAGGGCTCTCAACGCTTCAGCACCCGCCACCAAAAAGGTTGATGCGGAAAGTTTGAGCCAAAATGCCGATCAGCGCTTATCCAACAAGCCCGAACAGCTATCAAAAAAGAAGCTTAGCTACAAAGAGCAGCGCGAACTGGATCAGCTCCCGGCGCAGATCGCCAGCCTGGAATCCGAACAGCAGGCGCTCCAAGAGGCGCTGGCAGATGGGACCCTCTACAGCACCGATCCGGCGCGGGCAGCAGTCATGACCGCGAGGGCGGGCACGATCGAAGACGAGTTGATGGCGGCACTGGAGCGCTGGACAGCCCTGTCCGCATAGCGTTAACCGGCCGGGGAACATAGCGCGGCCCGCAGGAAACCATCCAGCCTGCAGCGCTCAAGGGCCGCGTTATTCCATCAGATGCGGTGGTGCAGCCGATCAGTAGCGCCGCGCAGACGGGTGATTAGCGCAGGCGCGATCTGCCCCAGCGGCAGAACCTCATCAGCAGCGCCATGGGCGATGGCCTCACGCGGCATGCCAAAGACAATACAGGTCGCCTCATCCTGCACATAGTTGTAGCTGCCGGCGTCCTTCATTTCGCGCATCGCAGCCGCTCCATCGTTACCCATTCCAGTGAGCATGATGCCGAAGGCATTGCGTCCAACCACTGCGGCGGCAGATTTGAACAGCACTTCCACCGAGGGCTTGTGACGATTCACGGGCGGACCATCATCCACCACCGCCACATAGTTGGCACCACTGCGTGCTACATGGAACTGGGTGCCACCCGGCGCGATGTAGGCATGGCCAGGCAAGATGCGCTCGCCATTGACCGCTTCTTTGACCGTAATCTGGCACAAACCATTCAAGCGGGCAGCAAAGCTGGTGGTGAACCCTGGAGGCATGTGCTGGGTAATGACAATCGCGGGCGAATCCGCCGGCATTTGCACCAGCACCTCCTTGATAGCCTCCGTGCCCCCTGTGGAAGCACCAATACAGATCAGCTTTTCGGTGGAGAGACGACCGAGGAGAGCCGAGGCTGGGGGCGCAACAGCAGCCCCGACGCCGCCCCCTGCTGGCGCAGCGTCACGCACGGGTGCACGGCGGACCTGGGCGACCGCAGCCACACGGATCTTGTCCACGATCTGCGCAGCGAGATCATTGAGGCCACTGGCCAGCCCCACCCGGGGCTTGGCCACAAAATCGACGGCACCCAGTTCGAGCGCCTTCATAGTCACCTCGGCGCCCCGCTCCGTCAGCGTGGAAATCATCACCACTGGCATCGGGCGCAAGCGCATCAGACGCCCCAGAAAATCGATGCCATCCATCCGGGGCATCTCAACATCCAGTGTGATGACATCAGGATTGAGCTCACGGATCATCTCGCGTGCCACCAAGGGATCATTGGCCGTGCCAATGCACTCCATGTCCCGCTGCCGGTTGATGATCTCGGACAGCAGACTACGGACCAGCGCCGAATCGTCCACCACGATCACCCGGATTTTCCTGCTCATTAACTCACGCCTTCCTCAAAACAGATCGACAGAACCGCCCGAGGTAGTCTTTGCCACAGTAGCTGCATTGCCACGCACTTCCTGGGCCACCAGGGTTTCGGGATGTGCGTGTGCCAATCGCTTGACCATGGCCTTCCCCGTGATGGGGAAGAAAACCACCTTGCGCGGATAAATATCCAATACATCCTCGGAGACGATGGGAATCCGCTCCGTGTGCAGGTAGTTCAAAACAAAATTGGTGTTGCGCTCACCGACGTTCATGGTCGTGAAGTTGTGCATGACCTGCGCCCCGCCAAATATCTTGGCCTGCATGGTCTCGCGCCGGGCGCCCAGCTTGAGCATCTCGTTGATCAGCAATTCCATCGCGTATGAACCATAGCGGCCCGACGCATCCGCCACGTCACCATCGGGCAGCATGAAATGGTTCATCCCTCCCACATGCGCGCGGCTGTCCCACAAGCAGGCGGCAATACACGACCCCAACACGGTCATGATGATCATGTTCTCGTCGCCGACGAAATACTCACCAGGAAGCACCTTCACAGCGTTGTGCTGGAAATGATGGTCCAGGTAGAAAAAGGATGCCTCCCCAGGCTTGCGGCTGCGCGCTTTGAGATCTTGCAGCGATGATTCCCTTGCAGGACCTGCCCCCGCAGAGTAGATGTCCGCACTCAACGGCGCAATGCGAGGGGCACGGCGCCGCTCGGACGCACCAGAAGAGGCGGCGGCCGGAGAAAGAGAGGATCCTGATGGAATATTGGTCATGGGCTAGGTGCGAGGCAACATGGCAGGTCAGCGACGCTCGTACACGGTCTTGCCACGCAGCGTAAACAGGTCTCTGGACTCGCTAAAGTTTTCGGCATGCCCCACGAACAGCATGCCCCCGGGTTTCAGGACCCGGTGAATCCTTTCCAGCACGCGTCGCTGCGTGGCGGCGTCAAAGTAGATCATCACATTGCGGCAAAAGACCACATCGAAGGGCTCTTTGAACGGCCAGTCGTCCCGGATGAGGTTCACGCTCATAAAGTCAATCGCGCGGCGCAACTCCGGCTTGGCCCGCACCATCCCCAGGTTGCCACCCTTTCCCCGCAGAAAAAACTTTTGCAGGCGCTCCGGGCTCAGCCCCTTGAGACTGTCAAGGCGGTACACCCCTTGCGCCGCCGTCGCCAGCACGCGGGAATCAATGTCACTGGCAGTCAGCTTGAAAGAAGCGTTGGCTCCCAGCGCCTCGAATGCGGTCATGACAATGGAATAAGGCTCTTCTCCGGTGGATGCCGCGTTGCACCAAACCTTCCAGCTGGCAGACGGCTTGCTCCGCAGGTGCGAAGCAAAAATCTCAAAGTGGTGCTGCTCGCGGAAGAACGCAGTGAGGTTGGTGGTCAGGGCATTGATGAACTCCTGCCACTCCGGCCCGTCGTGCGTCTCCAGCCATCCCAGATAGTCGTGAAAGCTGCTGTGGCCCGTGTCCCGCAAGCGGCGTGAAAGGCGGCTATACACCATGGCGTGCTTGCCATCGTGCAAGCTGATCCCGGCCCGTTGATAGATCAAGGCCTGCACCCGCGCAAAATCTGCATTGGTCCAGACGAATTCACGCCCTTGAGCCAGCGGCCCCGACGGCGCTGCAGCAGCGGCAAACGCTGGATCCGCCCTGCCAACGGGAGGCCGGGCTGTTGAAGAGGCACTGGTGGGTTGGGCCATATTGATCATCCGACGGGAAATCCTGTTCGCTCCTAGAGATCTGCAAGCCACACCTGAAATCTGGCAGGTGCCAGGTCCACCACGTTGGTGACGGAGGAGTCCTACTCGTTGGCCGTCACCAGCCCCATGTCTACGCCGGACATGAGTTTCTCGATGTCCAGCAAAATCAGCATCCGCTCCCCCACCGACCCCAGCCCCAGGATGCAGCTGTTGTCGATGGCGCTTTCGATATCAGGCGCCGAACGGATGCTCTCAGGTGTCAACTCCATCACATCGCTGACGGAGTCCACCACGATTCCGACCACCCGGTTGCGAAGGTTCAGAATGATGACCACCGTGAAGCTGTTGTAGTCGGCCTGCGCGCAGTTGAACTTGAGCCGCATGTCAACGATGGGCACGATGGTGCCGCGCAAATTGACGACACCCTTGATGAAGTTAGGGGCGTTCGCAATCCGTGTAGGTGGCTCATAGCCACGTATCTCCTGCACCTTCAGGATGTCGATACCGTACTCTTCCTGGTCGAGACGGAAAGTCAGATATTCACGGGTGCCCGTTGGCACCGCCTCTGCTGTTTTACCCATCACACTCATGGTGCTTCTCCTTTCGTGACAGCGCCGTGCCCCTGGGAACGGCCGCTTGAATCTAGTGGCGCGCCCTGCGCACCAAGCCGCCTGTGTCCAGAATGAGTGCGACCGTGCCGTCACCCAAGATGGTGGCCCCCGATACGTTTGGAACCTTGCGGTAGTTCGACTCCAGGTTCTTGACCACCACCTGGTGTTGGCCCAGCAACTCATCGACCAACAGCGCCACACGGCTGCCATCCGCCTCGACCACCACCATGATGTTGCTGGATTTGTTGGGATCGAAACGTGGCACCTGGAAAATTTTCTCCAGCGCAATCACCGGCATGTATTCATCGCGCACTTTCACCAGTTGCGAACCCTGGGCCACGGTGCTTACATCGTCTGCATTGACCTGGAAGGACTCCACCACCGAAGACAGCGGAAGAATGTAGACCTCATCACTCACCCCCACGGACATGCCATCCATGATGGCCAGCGTCAGCGGCAGGCGTACAGAAACCTTCATCCCGTAGCCTTCAGCGGAATCTATTTCGACCGAACCATTGAGTGCAGCGATGTTGCGCTTGACCACATCCATTCCCACTCCACGCCCGGACACATCCGTCACCTCGTCAGCCGTGGAGAAGCCGGGCGCGAAGATCAATTGCCAGACCTCCGCGTCGCTCATCTGCTCGGACACTTCAATGCCACGCTCTTGGGCCTTGCTGAGAATCTTTTCGCGCGAGAGCCCACGGCCATCGTCGCGTACCTCAATCACGATCGAGCCGCCTTGGTGAGAGGCAGACAACGTGATGGTCCCATGCTCGGATTTGCCTTTGGCCAATCGGTCTGCGGGCATCTCAATACCGTGGTCGCAACTGTTGCGCACCAAGTGAGTCAGCGGATCGGTGATCTTTTCCACCAGCCCCTTGTCCAGTTCGGTGGCTTCGCCCAGCGTCACCAGTTCCACCTTCTTGCCCAGCTTGTTGGCCAGGTCCCGGAGCATGCGGGGGAAACGGCTGAAGACAATGGACATCGGAATCATGCGGATCGACATGACCGACTCCTGAAGATCGCGGGTATTGCGATCCAGGTCAGCCAGCCCTGCCAGCAACTGCTGGTACGCACCAGCATCCAGGCCCCGGCTGTTTTGCGCCAGCATCGCCTGGGTGATCACCAGCTCGCCCACCAGATTGATGAGCTGGTCGACCTTTTTCACATCGACCCGAATGGTCGTGGACTCCATCTGCGCCTGCATGGCAACCTTGGGCTCGCTGGCCTTGGGGGCTGCAGCAACCTTCACAGCTTGGGCTGGGGCCTGCGCTGCGTGAGGTGCATCCGCACGTGGGGCACCAGGCGCTTCGCTGAAGAAACCGTAGGCCTCACCCCCAGCGGCGCCAGCAGCAAGGACCGTTTCTTCATCCTCGTCAGCGGCAACGCCCGACGCTGGCGCCGCAGCGTCACGGATCAGCACCTGTTGCTTGGCCACATGAAAGGCAAACAGGTCGAGCAGATCGTCGTTGGTGGAGGTGGTTTCCACCGCGAAACTCCGCGTATTGGCCTGTGGACTTTCTATGTCACGGATCGCCCCGAGGCCCGGGATATCCCGAAAAAGCTCCTTGATGGCATCCGCCTGCTCCAGTCGATCCAAGGGACCAATCTGAATCTCCAGGGTCCGAGCCTGTCCGACCACCGCCGGTGTCACTACCTTCGGTGCTGGCGCTGGTGCTGCAGCCTGTGGAGCTGGAGTTGGAGCAGGTGCGGCTGGCGGCGGGGGCGGAGCGACAGCAGGGGCATCCCCGGGGACCAGCCCTGCAGCAAGTTCACTAATGCGACGCACCAGTGAGGTGGTGGAAACAGCTTCGCCCTGCCCACCTGCTTGGTGGCGGGCCAGCAGGCTCCGTGAGGCGTCGGCAGATTCGAGGAGCACATCCACCATCTGCGGAATCGGCTGGAGCTCGTGGCGGCGCAAGCGGTCCAGGAGAGACTCCATCTGGTGGGTCAACTCCGCAACATCCGAGAATCCAAAAGTGGCTGAACCACCCTTGATGGAATGGGCGCACCGGAAGATGCCATTGAGTTCTTCGTCATTGGCGCTACTCAAATCCAGATCCAGAAGCATCTGCTCCATCTGGTCCAGGTTTTCGCCTGCTTCCTCGAAAAAGATCTGATAGAACTGGCTCAGGTCGAAGTCAGCACCTGCACCCGATCCTTCTTGGTAAGTTTCCGCCATCATGGGCTCCTGTGTACTTGGTGATCCCGGACAACCCGACTCAGCGGATCACTTTCTGGATAACTTCAATCAGGCGATTGGGATCGAAGGGCTTGACCAACCAGCCGGTCGCGCCAGCTGTACGTCCCGCCTGCTTCATCTGATCACTGGACTCGGTGGTGAGGATCAGAATGGGAATGGTCTTGAACTTAGGGTTCTCACGCAGTTTCCGAGTGAGCCCGATCCCGTCAAGCCGGGGCATGTTCTGGTCAGCGAGCACAAGATCAATATTGTGGCTCTCGGCCTTTTCCAGGGCATCCTGCCCATCCACCGCCTCCACGACGTGATAGCCGGCACCCGTCAGAGTGAACGACACCATTTTCCGCATGGACGGTGAATCATCTACGGCAAGGATCGATTGCATGTAAGGCTCCAACTGACTTAAATATATAGGTTAACCAGTGATGTAAAGATCAGAACAGGTCCACCGAACCGGCATCCATCTCGCTCTGCGTGACAGGGTTAGGCCGGTCGGGCGCCATCTCCGCAAAGGGCGCCGCTTCTTCGCCATCTTCATTGCCCATGGCTTCGGAAGCCAAACGAAACGCGCATCCTTGAAGCACCTTGGTCGTGTGCCATATCAGCTGGGACGCCATATCCTGGAACTGCAACTCAGTCACTGCACTGCGCAGCGCAGCGCGGGCAGCTACCAGCTCCGGGGAATCTGCAACGGCAGCATCCGTCAGCACCGCGTTTGCCTCCCCAAAGCGTTCCAGCAGGTTATCGGTAGCATGGTTGAGCAGTCCTTCCAGGCGATGCAGGTCATGCATAACGACCAGCAACGAATCCTGCAGTTCTGCCGCCACCATGACGGGAACCTGGACAGCAGGTCCTCCAGACGTTGTTAGCGTAGATTGCATCGTTTCTCCATCGCGGCACGCAGCAGCAAAGCACGCAAAAACACAGAACTACGACACCCGCACAGTGGCCCCAAGCCCGTGTGCACCGTGGTGTCAGCGCCCATTGGACGCTGACGCTGAAACCATCCCAATCGGACAAACACCCTTGCTTGTTCCAATTTGTATCCTATGATAGCGCTCCTATGGTCACCATAGCATCAGACCAGACCCTCAACATCCTGCATCTTGAAGATTCACTGGCAGATCATGAGTTGACCGCATTGACCCTGCGGCGCTCCGGTCTCCACTGCCACCTCCATCGGGTGGATTCGCTCTCCGAATTCCAGCGGCTCACAGATATCCAGCCGTTCGACATCATCTTGGCAGATTACCGGCTGCCCGGCTTCACGGCATTGGACGCGTGGGCACATGTGGTGCAAAAGCCGCAACACCCCCCCTTTATCCTTCTGTCGGGAGCCATCGGCGAGGCAGCAGCTGTAGATGCGATCCGCCTGGGCATTGCCGATTACCTGCTTAAAGACGACCTTCAGCGGCTGCCGCATGTCATTGCACGCGCCCTGGAGGTTCATGAAGCCCGTCAGGCACGCGAACTGGCTGTCTCGCAACTGGAAGCCTCGGAGCGCCGACTGGCTGACCTGACGGAACATCTGCAAACCTCGATCGAGCAGGAACGTGCGTCCATTGCCCGCGAGATCCATGACGATATCGGCGGCGCACTGACCGCCGTCAGGTTCGATGTGGCATGGATCGGACGCCATAGCACCAATACGGAGATGCAAGAGCATGCAGCCTCAGCGGCAGAGATGCTGCAGCATGCCATTGGAGCAAGCCAACGCATCATGATGAACCTGCGCCCCCCGATTCTTGAACAGGGACTGGTGGCAGCGGTGCAATGGCTTGCCGCCGGATTTGAGCGTCGCTCGGGCATTCCCGCCCGGGTTATCAGCAGCAGCGAATCTATCCGGGCCACCGCAGATATTCAGCTGGTTGCCTATCGCACAGCGCAGGAGGCGCTGACCAACATCTCCAAACACGCACATCCCCGCACAGTGCACATTGACCTCTCCGACAAAGAGGATGTCCTGACATTGGAAGTGACTGACGATGGGCAAGGCATTGACCCCTGCATGCTCGAAAAACCAAAAGCCTTTGGGCTCAAAGGCCTGCATGAGCGTGCCCGTACCGTGGGGGGATGGCTGGACATCAGCAGTCGGCCCGGCCAGGGCACGTCGGTGATCCTGTCCATACCGCTAACATCGCACCCAACACCACCAGCTCCAGGAGATGCGCAGTGATTCATGTGGTCCTGTGCGATGACCACGCCGTCTTGCGGCGTGGAATACGCGACACGCTGGCCGACGCGCCCGACATCCAGGTAACTGGCGAGGCCGGAGGATATTCCGAGTTGCGCGAGGTCTTGCGCTCCGCCGCCTGCGACGTATTGCTGCTGGACTTGAATATGCCGGGCCGCAGCGGCTTGGAGGTGCTCACCAGCTTGCGCGAAACCCATTCCGCCATCAAGGTGCTGGTGGTCTCGATGTATCCAGAAGATCAGTACGCCCTGCGCTGCCTGAAAGCTGGCGCGCAAGGATATGCCAACAAGGCAGGGGACCCGGTCGAGCTGATTGCGGCCGTGCGGACCGTCATGCAGGGACGCAAGTACCTCACGGCAGAAGTGGCGCAGATGCTCGCGGACAGCCTGGCACAGCCTACGCCGGAAGCGCCACACACGGCCTTGTCGGAGCGGGAGCTGCAAACGCTGGTCAAAATCGCGTCCGGACGCAGGCTGTCGGACATTGCAGAAGAGCTGATGCTGAGTCCAAAGACAGTGAGTGTCTACCGTTCACGGGTGCTGGAAAAGCTCAAGCTGTCCAACAATGCGGAGCTTACCGTCTACGCCATCCGAAACCAGCTGGTCTGAACCTGTCCCCAGCGCCACTTATGTCTACCGCTGAGCAGCAAACAGATCGACTGCCTGCTGCATGAGCGCGAGCACGGGTTGCTCCAGTAGCGGCAGTGTGGCCACAATACCCAGCATGCCTACAGTCAACGTCACGGGGAAGCCGACCGCATAGATATTCATTTGCGGTGCCACGCGGGAAATGATGCCAAGCGTCAAATTGACAAACAGCAACAGCGCAATCATCGGCAGAGCAATCCAGAGCGCGCTGGCGAACAGCGACGAGCCCAGTTCATAAAGGCGCATCTGCCCGAGCGCCTGCAAAAAATTTCCATCGACAGGAAAGCGGTCAAAGCTTTTCACCACGGCCATCAGGATCAGCAAGTGGCCATTGATGACCACAAACAGCAGCATGGCCATATGCCCAAAAAACCGCGCAACGGCGCTGATCTGCGCATTGGACGACGGGTCAAAGAACGACGCGAAATTCAAGCCCATCTGCAAACCGATGATTTCACCCGCCAGTTCCACGGCCGCAAACACCAGCCTGACAGAGAAACCGATCGCAAGACCCACGGCCACCTGCTGAGCAACAGCACCAAACGCCTCACGACCATTGACGCTGATGACCGGCTGATCACCCAGCACACCCTGCGCGCACAGTGCCACCAGAAACGCCAGTCCAATTTTGATGCGCATGGGGACTGTGCGCATGGAGAACACCGGCGCGACCGAGAACACGGCCAGCACGCGCAAAAAGGGCCACAGAATGGGCGAAAGCCAAGCCATCAGCTGAGCCTCGGTGAAAGTGATCACACGATCCTCAACGGGCTTCGAAGCGGGCGTCTGGAGGACCCGGCTTCAGGAAAAAACCCATAGCTCGCCCTCTCACCGGGCTAGCCAATCATCGAAGGAATCGATTCGATGGTCCGGCGGATAAAGTCCGCCAGGGTGCTGAGCATCCAGGGGCCTGCAATGGCAAAAACCACCATCGCGGCAATCAGCTTGGGAACAAACGCAAGCGTCGCTTCGTGGATCTGGGTTACGGCCTGAAAGATGCTCACGAGCAATCCTACCGCCATGACGACCCCGAGCACGGGCATCGAAATCATCAGAAGCAATGTCAGCGCGTCACGCCCGATGGTCAGCACCATTTGTGAAGTCATTGGCAGCTCCTTCAGGGTACAAAACTGGCAGCCAGCGAGCCGATTAGCAGGTTCCAGCCGTCCGCAAGCACAAACAGCATGAGCTTGAACGGCAGTGCCACCAGCACCGGAGACAACATCATCATGCCCAAAGACATGAGGATGCTCGACACCACCATGTCGATCACCAGAAACGGAATGAAGATCATGAACCCGATCTGAAACGCCGATTTCAGCTCACTGGTGACAAATGCAGGCACAAGCACCCTGAGGGGTGCAGTTTCTGCGGTCACACTGGAATCCAGTCGCGCCAAGCGGGAAAACAGGGCAAAGTCAGACTGCCGGGTCTGCTTGAGCATGAAACTGCGCATTGGCGCTTCGGCCTTTTCCAGAGCCTGTTCAAAACTGATGGTGTTATTGGTGTAAGGCACATATGCATCCTGGTACACACGGTCCAGGGTAGGCCCCATGACAAAAAAAGTGAGAAACAGCGACAGCCCGATGATGACCTGGTTGGGCGGCGCGGACTGGGTGCCCAGCGCCTGGCGCAACAGCGACAAAACAATCACGATCCGGGTAAAGCCCGTCATCATGAGCAGCACCGCTGGCAAGAAGGACAGCGCCGTGAAGAACAACAGCGTCTGAATAGGCACCGAGTAGCTGTTGCCAGACGGACCGCTCCCCACCACCAGCGGCAGGGACCCGGCAGACGCCTGCGCGAAGGCCAGATCATGCCCCATGAGCCCCACAGAAGCGACCGCTCCCAGCAGCGCCACGCGACGGGTGAGCGATACATCAGCCATTGGCGGTGCTTCCTGGGGCATTCACGGCGGACGCGACTGCCTGCGCGAAAGAAGGCTCCGCTCTGGGTGCCGAATGGGGGGCGGCTGACGGACCAGCAGGGAACACATGCAGACAGCTCACTTGCTGAGCGGTAACGCCCAGCACCAGCCAGGTTCGCGCATGCTCGGGCCCGACCTCCACCGTCACCACGCGCTGATGGGGGCCGACAGCCACTGCAGACAGTACCCGCGACGCGGCTCCCACACCAGCGCTACCCGCCGCCTGCCGCTGCTGCAACCGGCGGACAAGCCAGGGCAGTAAGGCCATGGCGCCCACAAAAAGGACGACCACGAGCAGCGTCTGGGTCATGCTGCCACTATCCACGACTGACCCGCCGCAAGCGCTCGGAAGGCGTCACCACGTCCGTGAGGCGAATACCAAACTTGTCATTCACAACCACCACCTCGCCCTGGGCAATGAGATAGCCATTGACCAGAACGTCCATCGGCTCACCCGCGAGGGCATCGAGCTCCACGACCGAGCCTTGCGCGAGCTGAAGGATGTACTTGATGGGTACCTTGGTGCGCCCAAGCTCCACCGATAACTGGACGGGTATGTCCAGCACCATGTTGATGTCGTTGACCGTGCCATCGCCACCACCGGAGAAAGGGCGTACAGGCTCACCAGACAACGGGCCACCTTGCTCCCCGTCGCCAGGCTTGTCGTCGGTGCGCTTTTGCTCTTCAAGCGCCTCGGCCCAACCCGCAAACGGGTCGTCCGCGCCAGCATCCTTGTTATCTTCTTCAGTTGACATCTTTTTCTCCCAGCCAGCTCATGTCGGCATTGCGCAGGCATTCTTCGATACGAATGGCGTACTTGGAATTGTGCGTTCCGTACTGGCACTCAAAAATGGGGACCCCACCAATCGATGCGCGAATGCGGGGTTCTCGGTCCAGCTCGATGAAATCGCCAGGCTTCATGGCCAGCAACTGCTCCACGGTGGCGTCGGCGCGTGCCAATTCGGCCACCAGGGTCACTTCGGCTGCCTGGATTTCCCGGGTCAGCACGCGGACCCAGCGGCGATCCACTTCAATGGAGTCGCCCTGGGTGGACGAATACAACACGTCACGGATCGGCTCCAGCGTCGCGTAGGGCATGCAGATGTGGATGGCGCCCGAAAGGTCCCCGATTTCCAGCTGAAACGCCGTGGATACGACGATTTCGCTGGGGGTGGCAATGTTGGCAAACTGCGGCTGCATCTCAGACCGCTGGTACTCCAGCTCCAGCGGGTAAATGCCCTGCCAGGCCTTTTTGTATTCAGCACAGATCACGTCCACCAGGCGGTTGATGACCCGTTGCTCCGTGGGCGAAAAATCCCGACCTTCAATCCGTGTCTGGAACTTGCCCACGCCGCCGTACAGCGTGTCGATGATGCCGAAAACCAGCGAGGGCTCGCACACGATCAGTCCGCTGCCGCGCAGCGGACGGATGGCCACAATGTTGAAGTTCGTGGGTACCGCCAGCTCGCGCAGAAAGGCGCTGTAACGCTGCACGGATACCGTGCCCACCGAAATTTCAGGACTGCGGCGGATGAAATTGAAGAGCCCGATGCGGAAGTTGCGTGCAAACCGCTCGTTGACGATTTCCATCGTCGGCATACGCCCGCGGACGATGCGCTCCTGGCTGGAAATGTCGTAGTTGCGTACGGAGCCCGCCTCCGCGACCTCCTCGACCGACTTCTGGCTCTCACCAGTAACCCCTTCAAGAAGGGCATCAACTTCTTCCTGGGAAAGAAATGAATCACTCATGACTGGTCCTCGCCCGGGTCATTGGATGATGAAGCTGGAAAAAAGCACACGGTGCACCGGGTTGCGCTCTGTGCGCCGACGCGAAGGCCGGTCCTCCGCATCCTCTTCCTTGTCGGCCGCCGCAGCGCGTGCACGCTCCGTAGGAACCGTGTAACCCAGGGGGCGGGAGACTTCCCGCAGGATGTCTGCAGCCAGCTTTTCCTTGCCTTCCCGCTGCAGCAGTTCAGTGGAAGTCCGCTGGGAAACCAGCATCAGGATGCCGCTGCGTATGGAGGGCAAATACAGCTTCACCTGCTCTGCTGTCTTGGCATCTTCCAACTCCAGGGTGATACCAATCTGGGCAAACCGGTCACCGCCAGGGTCTGCCAGGTTCACCACCATGTTCTCCATGGGCAGGAACGTGGGGGCCACCTTGGGGGCCTCCTTGCGGACTGGTGCAGCCCCATCTTCTTCGTCGGCATGGGAGCGGCTGGAAATGAACCAAGCCGCCGCGCCGCCACCAATCACCAGCACCGCCACCACAACGCCGATGATGATGATGATGAGCATCTTCTTGCTTTTGGCCGGGGCCGCTGCGGGAGTATTGGCTGACACGTTGCGGATTCCTTGCGGTGGGAGACGGGCCGGGCCCGCGCAATCCATGGGCGAGCAAAACCGGATGGCCCATTATTGGGCGGGGCTGCAACCAATAATAGCCAGAATAAAAGCCCAAAACCATGGCATTCACTGCGCTATGGACTCTGCACGCAAGCACCGGAACGGCGTTCGGTCGCGCTGCAGCGGCAAGACCTGATGGAATGCAGGAGTAGCCACCGCTGCAAAGCAACCTATCAGAAATGCTCTGGGGTAGGGAGTAACACGGTACTCGCGTACCGCCAGCAGCAGCGTAAAGACGCCGCGCGAGCGAGTTCCTGACCGGGGGGGTGACGCGGGCGGCAGGCGGGTAGCCCCGTCTGCCCGCCGGGCTCACACAAAGACGTCTACTGCGCGATCCGGGGCGCCACCGCGCAGCAGTGAAGCCGTGCCAGTGGGCGCTGCAGCGACCACCTTCGCCTGGCGAGCGCCATCGCGCTGGCCCTGCCGCTCAGCCCCACCCGCATCGTCACGCTGCCCCGCCGAGGTGCCAACCGACATACCCGACAGCACGAGGCCCTCACTGCGCAACAGCTCACTCAATTGCGCCATGCTGCGGTCCAGCAGCTCACGGGTCTGCGGCTGGTCGCTGCGGAACGTCACGTGGGCCTCATTGCCCGACAGTGACACCGACACCTCTACCGGCTGCCCGTCGCGGTTGAGCGTCAGTTCCGCATTCTGTGTTTTCTGGTTGACCCAATAAGCCACCTGCTCGGCGACCTGCTCCTCAACACCTGCCTGTGCGGGGTCGGCAAACACCGTTGCCCCATCCAGGGAGCCCGGCTCCACCGGCGCAGAACCGCTGCCGCTATCCAACCAAGCCCCGGCGCTGGAACGCCCCTCGCCAGAGCGGCCTCCAGCGTCCGCACCCTCCCCACCTCGCGCGGACGCTACCGGAGACAGCAACCCCTCTGCAACGGAGGCGACCACAGCGCCACCCGCCGGGTCCACCATGCCCCCAGGACTGCGATCCGATGCGCCAGCAACTGGCATCCCCACCATTCGCTCGCTGGCCATCTGCACCGCAGCCAGGGCCACGCCTTGATGGCCCGGCAACTGCTGCGCAGCGCCTCCTCCGAGGGAGCGACCTGTAGACATTTCCACTGCATCTGCCTTCTGGGCCAAGGCACTTTGCATGCGGGAGAAAATCCGACCCTGCGCCATCCCGCCGACCGGCGGGAGCCCTTCCTGCAAGTCTGCCGAAGTGTCGAGCCTGGCTGTTTCAGCCACGATGCCTTGCGAAAGACCGTCCGTTCCAGGAAGGATTCCCGCCAGGGACGCCAGCCCCCCTTGGGCGCTACCACCCTGCGCTTCCAGCCCCAATACCGCTCCGGTCTGCGCTCCGGCACTCAAAATGCTGCCGCCCTGCCCGCGCTCTGCCGCAGCAGCATCAACCCGCCCATTGGCGCCGGGCACCAGCAAACCCTGCCAGGCAGCCATGGCGGAGGCCTCCATGGCTGCCTTTGCAGCGTCCGACAAAGCCACATCGGAAGGAGCGGCACCCGAGGCCGCCAGATCCAGCGGAGCGCCATCGCCTCCGCCCATCGCCCCATCGCCCAAAGCTGCCAGCAGCGCCAGAAAGCCGCCAGCGCCCGGTTCGTTAGCGTCCGGGGTCTGCGCTGTGGAGCGGTGCCGAGCGGCATGGGCGGACTGGGTGCCCTGGGGAGAAGAAATTTTGGTGGGTTCCATGGTCAATACTCCCGGCCCTCAGAGCCCTGAATCGCACTGCGGTACTGCAACGCAGCCCGCTCATCGGTTTGTTTCTGATCTCTTCGCATTTCGGCCAACTCCAGGTCGTGGCGCCGCTTTTCCATGACCTTGCGCAGGCTTGCCAGACGCAATTCCGCCTCCAGCAAGGCGCGCCTGGCGGCCTCCACCCGATGGGCGTGATCTCCCACCACACCATTCTGGACACCCGCCGCGTGGCCCAGGCGGTCCATGAACTGGTAGTGGTGGTACATCACCTCGGGCTTCATCGTGGTATCGGCCTTCATGCCCCAACGCGCCTGGGTCTCTCGGGCGTAATCTTCCAGCTGGTCGAGCTGGGCACGCGCCGCCTGCTGCGCAGCCAACATGTCCTGCAGCGCCTGGCGCGCGTCGTCCCGCTTGCGGGAGGCGACTTCCACAGCGACGGCGAGCGAGTTCAGGCTGGACATGGCTGACTACCCCAGGTGTTCAATGGTCCAACACCGCTGCCATGCCCGCCACGCTCTGGTCCATCGAGGCGGCCTCGAACATGTCCTGCTGCAAGAAGGCGGCCATCTGCGGCTGCAGGCGAATGGCTTCGTCCAGGGCGGGGTCGGAGCCGCTCATGTACGCACCGACCTGCACCAGATCCCGGCTCTTCTGGTAGCGCGAATACACCGCCCGAAAGCGTCGCGCCAGATCAAAATGCCCGCGCGACACCACGTTGTGCATCACGCGGGATGCAGACTGCTCAATGTCGATGGCGGGGAAATGCCCCGTCTCGGCCAAAGCCCGCGACAGCACGATGTGCCCATCCAGAATCGCACGCGCCGCGTCAGCGATCGGGTCTTGCTGGTCATCGCCCTCAGACAGCACCGTGTAGAAAGCCGTGATCGAGCCAACCCCGTGCAGCCCATTGCCACTGCGCTCCACCAGTTGCGGTAGCTTGGCAAAGCAGGAGGGCGGATAGCCCTTGGTGGCGGGAGGCTCACCGATGGCCAGCGCAATTTCGCGCTGCGCCATGGCATAGCGGGTGAGCGAATCCATGAGCAGCAGCACATGCTTTCCCTTGTCCCGAAAGTGCTCGGCAACCGCCGTGGCATATGCAGCCCCCTGCATGCGCAAGAGCGGCGGCGCATCAGCAGGCGCCGCCACCACCACCGATCGCGCACGGCCATCCTCACCCAAAATGTCTTCCACGAATTCCTTGACCTCGCGCCCCCGCTCGCCAATAAGCCCCACCACGATCACATCTGCCTGTGTGTAGCGGGCCATCATGCCCAGCAAGACGCTTTTGCCCACCCCTGAACCGGCAAACAAACCCAGGCGCTGCCCACGCCCCACGGTAAGCAGGGCATTGATGGCGCGCACGCCCGTGTCCAGCGATTCGCGCACAGGGTCCCGGTCCATGGCATTGATCTGGCGGCGCCCCATGGGCTCAGACACGACGTCCTGCACGGGCCCGCCATGGTCCAGCGGCAGTCCCTGCGCATCCACCACCCGGCCCAGCAGGCCTTCGCCCATCGGCAAGCGCAGTACACCCGCACGCTGGATGGCCCGCGCGGGCTCGCCGAGACGGGGGATGGGGATGTAGGGCGCAGCGGGCACCACACTGGCACCACTGGAGAGTCCGTGGATATCTCCCGCAGGCATCAGAAAAGCGCGGTCCGCAGAAAAACCCACCACTTCTGCCAGCACGGGGGCATGCCCCGGCATCTGGACCATGCACTGCGAGCCCACGGGCACGCGGATGCCCACAGCCTCCAGCACCAGGCCCGTCAGCCGGGTCAGCGTGCCGCGCGTCTCCAGCGGCGCGCCTTCAGCGACGCGCGCACGCGCGTCGTCCATCAGGCGTGTCCAGGCAGAAGGAGATTCAACGGCCATCACTGCCCTCTTCTTCCTCTTGCCATGGCGACTGGAGCCCCAGTGCGGCAATGGCCCGCTGCCAGCGTTTGTCAAGGCTGCCGTCCACCGCCGTACCGGCTGATTCCACCAGGCAGCCGCCCGGCGGCACCGCAGCATCCGCCATCCACTGCACACCGGGGGCATCGATTTCTTCGCGCAGAGGCTGGGCCATCGCCTCCATATCTGCAGGGTTCAGGCGGACCATGGCAGGTCGCCCCTCGGTCACCAGCATGCCTACCGCCTCCCTCACCACGGGCTGCAAGGCGTTGGGGTTGACGGACAGTTCCTGGCGCACCACCTGGCGCGCAATGTCACAGGCCAGCTCCAGCAGTTGCTGGGCCATCTGCTGCTGCATGTCGATCAGGCTTGCATCGAGGGTCTGCACCACGCTCTGCAGCCGCTGCGCCGTTTCATGCCCTTGCTGGGCAATGTATTCGTCCATGCGCCGCTGCCATTCCAGCGCCGTTTGGGCCTGCCCCTGGGCAAAGCCCTCAGCGTAGGCGTCATCACATGCCTGCTGAATCATTGCCTGCTGCGCAGCCTCATCAATTTCAGCCGGAATCTCCGCCACAGGCTCGGGCTCCACTGGTTCAACCAAGTCGGAGCCGTCCACCGCTCCAAACTTCCACTGCGTGAAATCGCCCACTTCCTCGCTGGGAATGAAGCGCGAATAAGAGCGCTGGCTAGACGAAGGCATCATCACCGCCAGATCCAATCACGATTTGACCCTCGTCGGACAAACGACGCACGGTCTTCAGGATTTCCTTCTGCTGAGCCTCGACCTCGGACAACCGCATCGGGCCGCGCGATTCAAGGTCTTCGCGCAATGCCTCGGAGGCACGCGAGGACATGTTCGACAAGAACTTCTCGCGCAGCTCGGGCACTGCTCCTTTGAGTGCCACGATGAGCGTTTCGGACGCCACCTCCTTGAGCACAGTCTGGATCGCCTTGTCGTCGAGCTTGAGCACGTCTTCGAACACGAACATCTTGTCCATGATCTTCTGGGCCAGATCGGGGTCGTAACCCCGGATGGATTCGAGCACCACGGCATCCATGTTGCCGCCCAGCAGGTTGATGATCTCGGCCGCAGCCTTGACGCCGCCCAGCGAGCTCTTTCGGATCTTGTCGCCACCCGCCAGCACCTTGAACAGCACCTCGTTCAGGTCCTTGAGCGCCGTCGGCTGGATACCTTCCAGCGTGGCCACGCGCAGCAAAATTTCACTTCGCTGACGGTCAGTGAGGTGCATCAGGATGCCCGACGCCTGGTCGCTGTCCAGGTGCACCAGGATGGCTGCAACGATTTGGGGATGTTCGTTGCGCAGCAGTTCAGCCACCGACAGTGGGTCCATCCACTTGAGGCTCTCGATGCCCGACACGTCGCCACCCTGCAGGATGCGGTCGATGAGCAGGCCCGCCTTGTCGTCGCCCAGCGCGCGGCGCAGCACGGCGCGCACGTAATTACCGGTGTCGGACACCAGCAGGCTCTGCGCAGCAGCGGCGCCGGAGAACTTGTTGATGACCTCGTCCACTTTCTCGCGCGATACCGAGCGCATGCGCGCAATGGTTTCGCCAAGTTTTTGCACTTCCTTGGGCGAGAAGTGCTTGAACACTTCGGCAGCCTCTTCCTCGCCGAGGGACATCAGCATGATGGCGGCGTCGTTGAGTCCTTGGTCGTCCATGGTCGTCGTCCGTGGTATCGGTAATTAGACCGGCTCGCCGTTCAGCCAGGTCTTCAGGATATTGGCCACAGCCACCGGGTTCTCCTTGGCCAACACGCGCGCCTCTTCCAGACGCAATTGCTCCGGCGTGGCAGGAAGCACCTCGTTTTTCTTGGCGGGCGCAGGCAGCGCCGGGCGTTCGGGCGTTTCCGACTCCACGGCATCCAGCTGGCCACCGGCCACCGGGATGGCACGGGGCTTGGCCGCCGCGCCAGTACCCTTGAGGGCCGGACGCACCAGGCCCATCAGCACCAGGGCCGCAAACAGCACCGCACCCACCGGCCAGGCAAACGATTTGGCCAGATCGATCACTTCAGGCTGCTTCCACAGCGGAATGTCGCTGGTTGGCGTCGCAGTCACCTGGAATGGTGTGTTCATGAGATTGACGGAGTCGCCGCGATCCCGGTTGAAGCCAATGGTCTCGCGCACCAGCGCCGTCATCTGCTCCAGTTGCTCGGGTGTGAGCGCCTTCGACACGGTCTTGCCCTTGTCTTCCGTGGACTGGTAGTTGACCACCACCGCTGCGCTCACCCGCTTGAGGGCACCACTGCCGCCGCGCGTGACGCGCACCGTTTTGTCAACCTCGTAATTGGTGATGGATTCGCGCTTGCTGCCGACAGCTTGGGCGCCCTGAGCCTGCTGGCCGGCGGCGGTGGGCGGCGGGTTGGCGCCATTGATGGGCGCGGCAGACGGTGCAGGGGGCTGGTTGGTCGTGGCGCCCGGCACGCCCGTGGGCAGCGGATTGCCTTGGGGGCCTGTGCTTTCCACCACCTGCTGGCTGCGGATGGCGCTGGCATCGGTGGCCAGGTTGGGCCGGTGCTGCTCGGAGGTGGATTCGGTCTGGGTGAAATCCACCTCGGCAGTCACCTGCGCCTTGACGTTGTCGCGGCCCACCACGGGCTCCAGGATGTCCAGGATGCGGCGGGTGTACTGCTGTTCGATCTGCTGCACATACAGCAGTTGCTGCGCATCCACACCGTTTCCAGCGGCGGTATCGGGCGACTGGGACAGCAGTTTGCCTGTATCGTCCAGCACGCTCACGGCGGACGGAGACAGCTCTGGCACGCTGGAAGCCACCAGGTGCACGATGCCCGCCAACTGCGCACGGTCCAGAATACGGCCCGGGTGCAGGCTCACCAGCACCGACGCCGAAGGCTTTTGCTGCTCCCTGAAAAATCCGTTCTGGTTGGGAAGCGCCAGATGCACCCGCGCACCTTGCACCGACGACAGCGCCTGGATGGAGCGCGTGAGTTCGCCCTCCAGGCCCCGCTGAAAGTTCAGGCGCTCCTGGAACTGGGTCATCCCAAATTTGCTGGATTCCATCAGTTCGAAACCCGCCACCGAACCCTTGGGCAGGCCCTGGGTGGCCAGGCGCAGGCGCACGTCGTGCACGCGGTCTGCAGGGATCAAGATGGCACCACCGCCATCGGCGTGCTTGTATGGCACATTCATCTGCGACAACTGGGCCACGATGGCACCGCCATCTTTGTCGTTCAGATTGGCAAACAGCACGCGGTAGTCAGGCTGGCGCCCCAGCACGATGGCCGCAATGGCCACCGCCACCAGCAGCGCCGCACCCGCACCCAGCCGCATGCGCTGCGCCCTGTCGAGGGCAGACAGCCGCTGCAGCCAGTTCGGGCTGGCAGGGGGGGTGAGAGGAATTTCAGCAACTGCAGACATCTTGCTTTCCAGTAGGGTGGCCCGGCAAGGACCAAAGCGTGGGGTCGATTATTCGGTCACGCCTCCAAAATGTTCGCTGGATAAGCCGCGCGTTTGGCCATCAATTCAGAGCGATGGGTCCCGGCGCGATGGCTAGGATACGCAGCATACCGCCATTCCCACGGATACAGCCATGGACCTTCGCATCTCAAGCTCTACCGCCCCGCTCACGGGCGCTGGCGTGGCGCGCCGTGCTGCAGCGCCGCAAAACGACGCCAATGACGTGGGTTTCTCGGGGGCGCTCAAAGGCGCACTGCAGTCGGTCAGCGCCGCACAAAACCGCTCTTCGAACCTGCAGACCGAGGTGCAGATGGAAAACCCTTCTGTCAGCCTCGAAGAAACCATGGTGGCGATCCAGAAGGCCCAGATCGGCTTTCAAGCCACGCTGCATGTGCGCAACCGGATGGTGCAAGCCTATACCGACATCATGAACATGCAGGTGTGATAGAGACGCCCCCCTGAGGCGCTGCGCGCCTTCCCCCAGCTCTCGCAACGCTGGGCGTTTCGGGCAGGGAGACGATGCCCTCGCTGCGGGGCGGCCCTTGCAGGGCATCCCTCGCGTGGGGCGCGCCGGTATCGGGCGGTAGGGGCCCTTCTTTCACTCCTATTTTTGTAGCATTTTGCGCTTTGTAGGCAAGCGCTATGGGCACTTTTTATCCCCAAAGACACGCCACGCTCTTGGTACCGGGGGCTGAGTGACGCATCGCTGGCCGTGGCGAGCTGGGTGCCAAGCGCCAGGAACCAGATGCTCTCAATTTAATAGCTGTTTGCGCTTGATAGACAAGCGGCATAGCCCTATTCGCCCATGAAAAAGCCGACCTCGTGGGGTCGGCTTTGTCCTGAAGTTCGGCGCACGCCTCAGTGCATCATCTGCGGCTGGCCTTCGAACAGGTGTTCAAACTGCGCCAGCCAGGGCTCAGCGAGGCAGCGAATCTGGGCATCGTTGCGCAGGATGCGCTGCATGATGCGGGTCTTCTCACGTTTGTGCTCAGGCAGCAGTTCGTGCTCTTGCGACTTGAAGCGCAACTGCTCGATCAGCACGGCGCAGGCGCCTTCATAGCGCACCACCCCATCCCAGTCCTTGAGCTTGGCGGCCTCCAGCATCTTGGCGCTGCTGTCTTCAATCGCCTTGTAATAGTCAATCAACATGTGTGACATGGTTATGCCTCCACCAGCACAGGCTGGCCAGTGGCGGCGGGCGCATCGGACGAAGCCGCGGTGCCGGTTTTCTTGATTTCGTTCCAGCCTTGGGCCACGGGCTCGATCAGGCGCATGACTTCTTGCATGATGGCGTCGTCGTTGCGGGCGTTGGCCAAGATCAGGCGGCGCATGCAGTAGTCGTACAGCGCACCCAGGTTTTCGGCCAGTTCGCCCCCATCGACCTTGTCGAGCGAGGTGCTCAGGCCCTCCTCCAGTATGCGCACGGCCTTGGAGATGGCATTGACTTTGGCCAGCACATCACCACGTGCCAGGGCGCCACGTGCCGTGGCGATGGCATTGAGGACACCTTCATACAGCAGGCTGACCAGCTGGTGCTGGTCCATCGTGTGCATGCTGGTTTCCACATTGATACGCTGGTAAGCGTTGGCTGCACGGGGGCTGTAGGCGCTGAACATGCTGACAATCCTTCCGAGGTATTACTTAAGTTATCGGCATGTGCCAGAAAAACTGAAGCCCCTGATTAACCAGTCGATTTGTTCCAGGCAGTGACCTGCTGTGAGATATACGCATTCAGGCCATTGAGGCTGCTCAGCTGGGTATCGAGTGCGTTATACCGCTGTGTGATGCGCTTTTCAAATGCCTCGACCTTCTCATTCACCCGCGTCTGGTCCTGGCTGTTGCGCTTGAGGCTCAGCTGCAAGGTGGCATCCTTGGATTTGAAGAAACCATCGTTGGAGAGCAGGTTGGTGGTCAACGCCTTCAGCTGGACGGCAATGCCATCGGCGGAGCCGCCACCGGTATTGCGGAACAGGTTTTTCACGTCGTCCGGGTTCTCGGACAGCGCCTTGGTGAGCTTGGAGGAATCAACCGCCAGGTCTCCGCCCAGCTGCTGGGTAATGCCAATGTCCGCCAACCGCTGGAAAGCACCACCCCCAGTAGTGACCGACTGGATGGCATTGCGCAGGGAGTTTTGCAGCGCTACGGCCGTCGAGTCGCCTTGCAGCAACCCTGCCGACTTGGTAGCGGCGTCGTACTTGGTGGCGTCCTGCAGCAACTGGTTGATGGCGTTGTAGGCCTTCACGAATCCATCAATGTTGGACTGGATCGCGGAGTTGTCCTTGCTCACGGTGATATCAATGGGAGCCGTCGTCACTTGCTCGGCCTTGAAGGTCACGCCCGAAATCGTAGAGGCAAACGTATTGGTGGCTGAAGACACCGCGATCCCGTTGACCGTGGCCTTGGCATCGGCGGCCGCCTGCGTGACCGTGGCACCGTTGACGAGGCGGGACAAGCCTGTGGCGTCGGTGTTGCCCGCGCTCTGGGGGTCGGTGTCGCCGTCCTCCATCACACTCAGGCGAAACCCGAACTCCTCGCCGGTGCTCTTGCTGCGCAGCAGCAAGCGCTCGCCCGACGCATCACTGAGTACCGACGCCGTTACCCCTGCATTGGCACCATTGATCTTGCTGGCCACGTCCGACAGCTTGTCGCTCGCACTGATAGTAATGTCTACGGGCTGACCGCTGCCAGGTGTGAACGACGCGGGCGCAACACTCCACTTACCCAATTCGAGGCGCAGCGTACCGGATCCGAGCGCTCCGCCCACGGGCAGCAAAGCGGCGGACGCAGTGGCCTGCGCCTTGGCAAGGCTCTGGACCTCGACACTGAACGTGGTGGGAAGCGTGCCCCCTACGGCGGTGGCGGAAACAAATTTGGAGTCGGACGACGTGGTAGCCACTCCATTCCAACCAGTCACGCTGGTGAGCTTGCCCGCTGCATCCTGCAGCGTGGACACCAGCGACTTGATCTGTCCAAAGGCAGAAATCTTGGTATTGACCGTGGCCGCTTGTAATTTCAGCGTGTCCAGGGGCCTCTTTTCCAGGGTGACCAGCTGGGAAATGATGCTCTTGACATCAAGTCCGTTCGTGCCGACGCCTGGGGATGAAATGGTTGCCATACAAACCTCCTGAACTGGTCCAACGGAAATTATGGCGCCGAACGGCGATCAAGAACGTCCGTAAACACGCCAGGAAACCCGTCTTATCCAGCGGTCCTGGCACCCGCCTTCCAAAAAGCCAAAGGGCGGCGACAGAAATCTGCCGCCGCCTGGGGTCCACCAGGGCGCTGCAACGCCCTGGCTGCCATGCCCGCCGCTTAACGCAGCAGGGCCAACACACCTTGGGGCAGCTGGTTGGCCTGGGCCACCATCGCCGTACCGGCCTGTTGCAGGATCTGGGCACGCGACAGGTTGGCCGTTTCTGCGGCGAAGTCGGCATCCAGAATACGCGAACGCGAGGAAGAAAGGTTTTCCGACGTCACTTGCAGGTTGCTGATCGACGTTTCAAAGCGCGATTGCAGAGCACCGAGCTTGGCACGCTCACCGTTGATGAAGGCCAGTGCAGAGTCCACCGTCTTCAGGGCGTTGGTGGCGTTGCTGAACGTGGTCACATCCAGGTTGGCCACGGTTTGCAGGGCAGAGCCACCGTTATCCAGCTGGTTGCTGGCCGAGGTCACAGCGAAGGACTTTTCCGAGTCCAGTGTGATGTAGCCGCCCGTGTTCACGTTCTCCACGTTGGCATCGGCAGCCAAGGTGCGAGCAGTGCCGTTGCTGGCACCTGCGGCGTCGTAGCCGGTCACCGTCACTGCAGCAGCATTGGCGTTGGTCGTATCGCCCACCACAATGTTGTTGCCAGTGGCATTGGTCAAAACGATCTGGCTACCATCAGAGCTCAGCGAGGCGTTGATGCCAGTCTTGGCGGCTTGGTCGTTGATGGCGGACACAGCTGCCGACAGGCGATCGGTACCTGTGGCCGAGGTCAGCGTGAACGACACGGTGCGTGGCGCGCCCACATTGTCGCCTTCCAGCGTCAGCGAATAGGAACCCGCTGCAGCCATGCCGCCCAGACGCACTTCCGTGCGGGCCGTGGCCGTCACACCGGTGTCGGCTTTCAGTGCGTTGATCTGGTCGGCCGTGGCCTTGGCGGTGGCGCTCACAGCCACCGTCAGCGTGCCGGTGCCCAGGTAGCCGCTGATGGCCACGGAACCGGTGGTCACACCGTTGGTGCCTGCGGTGGCCTGGGTGGCCGAGGCGCCGATACCCGAGCCATTGGAAGCCACGTTCTGGTTGTTGCCATACACGCTGGTGCGCAGGTTGCCCGTGGCAGCCACGATGGTCTGGTTGGCGTTGGCACCCACTTGGAACTGTTGCGTACCGAAGCTGCCGTCCAGCAGCTTGGAGCCGTTGAATTCCGTAGTTTGCGAGATACGGTCCAGCTCCGACACCAGCTGGCCGACTTCCTGTTGCAGGGCCTGGCGGTCGCCAGCGCTGTTGGAAGCGTTGGCCGACTGCACAGCCAGCTCACGCACACGTTGCAGGATGTCGCCCGAAGCCTTCAGCGCGCCTTCAGCGGTCTGCGCCAGGGAAATACCGTCGTTCGCATTGCGAACTGCTTGGTTCAGACCCCGGATCTGGCTGGTGAAGCGCTCGGAAATCGCCAGGCCGGCGGCGTCGTCCTTGGCGCTATTGATACGCAAGCCGGACGAGAGGCGCTGGATGGACGTGTTCAGCGAAGTCTGGCTCATGCCCAGATTGCGCTGAGCGGTCAGCGAGCTGATGTTGGTATTGATGGTGGAAGCCATTGCAAATCTCCAGAAAAGAACTGACTGAATATGGCGTTGCCGCCAGCCGGGGCGCCAGCACCGCGCTGGCCTCCTGGGTTCCCAGCGCTGCAGGCCATCTGGTGAACGGCGGGCCGCTTACGGACCGTTGCAATTGTTTTCGGGTCGCCGCCGGAAAACTTGAGGGGCAAACGCACAAGTTGTACGACTTTTTTGCCGCTTATCTCCTAAACGCCCAAAAGCAGCGTCTCCACAATTCATCCATCGTTCCCCCATTGACAGCCGGACGGGTGCGCTTGAACCGGCAAACAGATCCGTCTAGCGACGTTAAGGAGTTTCGCCATGGCAGCAACCATCAATACCAACATCAGCTCGCTGACCGCCCAGCGCAACCTGGGCACCAGCCAGATGTCGCTGAATACAGCCATCCAGCGCCTGTCGTCCGGCTTGCGTATCAACAGCGCCAAGGACGACGCCGCCGGCCTAGCGATTTCCGAGCGCTTCACCAGCCAGATCCGCGGCCTGAACCAGGCTGTTCGCAATGCGAACGACGGGATTTCTCTGGCGCAGGTGGCTGAAGGTGCAATGGGGTCGGCTGGCAACATTTTGCAGCGGGTCCGTGAACTGGCGGTGCAGTCGGCCAACGCCTCCAACAGCGCTGGCGACCGCCAGGCCCTGCAGCAGGAAGTCGGCCAATTGGTAGCTGAACTGGACCGGATTTCGCAAACCACCGAATTCAACGGCCAGAAGTTGCTGGACGGCACCTTTGGTACGCAGCAATTCCAAGTGGGTGCAAACGCCAACCAGACCATCGTGGCGGCCACAGCCAACCTGCGTACCAGCGTGTACGGCAACAACCAGAACGTCGCCTCCAACGGCTCGGGCATTGGCGCATCGGCCACCCAAGCCACCGCAGGCACCAACGGTGTGACCACCGGCTCGGTAGCCGTCAGCGGCTACCTGGGCACCGGCACCCTGACGGTGGCTGCAAGTGCTACCGCCAAAGCCACCGCCGACCAGATCAATGCCCTACAGGCCACCACTGGCGTGACCGCCACAGCCCGCACCGAAGTGCACCTGGGTGGCATGGCGGCGGCCGGGTCCTATTCGTTGACGCTGGAAGGTGACAACATCGGCAGTCCCCGCACCATTTCATTCACGCTGGTTGCAGGCACGGGGACCGACCGCCTCTCCCCTGCCGTGTCGGCCATCAATGAACAAGCGGCCAAGACCGGCATCAATGCCTCGCTCAACTCCGACGGCACGCAGATCATTCTGACCAACGCCACCGGCAACAACATCGTGATCGGCGACACGGTGAACGCCAACGCGGGTGCGGTGACCGTCACCGGCTATGACGCGGCAGGTGCCAGCAACGGCGCGACCCGGACGCTGGCCGCCGACGCGAACGTGGAATTCATCAACACCGGCGGTTACATCACGCTGGACTCCGAAAAGTCCTTCGCAGTGACCTCGGCCAGCAACCAGCTGGACAACGGGGGCTCCTCGCTGCACACCGTGGCCAACCTGGACGTGACCACCTTCACCAACGCCACCGACGCGCTCAAGACCGTAGATTCGGCCCTGGCCTTCATCAACGGTGAACGTGCCAAGCTCGGCGCCCTGCAATCGCGCTTCGAAACCAGCATCTCCAGCTTGCAGATCACGTCTGAGAACCTGTCCGCATCGCGTTCGCGCATCCAGGACGCAGACTTCGCGGCCGAAACAGCCAACCTGTCGCGTGCCCAGATCCTGCAACAGGCCGGTACGGCGATGGTGGCCCAGGCCAACCAGATCCCGCAGGGCGTGCTGTCTCTGCTCAAGTAACCTGACCAAACCACACGCTGCGCAGTGAAACAGCAACACCAAAGGGGCCCATCGGGCCCCTTTGTACATGGCACACTGCCTGCACATCCCGCTCCTTTGCTCGTAGATCGGCGCCACCGTGCACACCAAACACACCGACCAGGACGCGTCCCGCCTGCAGGCCGCACTTGCTGCCTCCGACTGGCCCCTTCTCACCCGCTTGTGCCGCCAGGTCCTGCGCAAGAACAGTCGCCACCTCAGCGCGCATCGGCTGCTGGGCTTCTCACTGAACAAGCAGCGCGAGTTCGATGCCGCCCTCAAGGCTTACCGACAGGCCTATGTGTACTGGCCTGAAGACGCCGAGCTACTCGTCAACTATGCCAACGTGCTCATTGAGCAAGCACGCAATATCGACGCCCTGCCCCTGCTGGAAAAAGTGTGCGAACTGCGCCCCCAGCAGGCCATTGGCTGGATCAAGCTGGCCGAATGCTGCTACCTGCTGACGCAACACGACAAAGGTTTTGACGCCAGCCAGAGGGCCGCCGCCCTGGCCGAGACACTGCACGACCGCGTCGCCGCACTCATGCAAAGCGCCATCCACCGGCGCGAGCTGGGCCAGGTGCGCGAGGCTGTCAAGGACTGCGAGACAGCCATCGCCCTGCGCTACAACGACCCTGGCAACTACACCAACAAGCTGTTGTTCATGCTGGCCGATCCCCAGGTGGACGCCGCGCAGCTGTCGGCGGCCGCACGGCAGTACGGCGCTGTGTTCGAGCCGCCGCTGCGCCCAGAGTGGCCCGATTTCCAGGAGCATCGGGGCTCGCCATGGCGACGCCTGAAGATCGGCTTCCTCTCCCCCGACTTCCGGGTGCACTCGGTGATGTACTTTGTGGAGGGTCTGCTGGCGCAACTGGATCGACGGCAGTTTGAGGTTTTCGCTTTCTATCTGTTCCCGCGGGACGATCACGTCACCGAGCGCGTCCAGCGCCATGCCGACCATTTTGTGCCCTTGGCCGGTTTCAGCCCGCAGCAGCAGGCCGAGGCCATTCGCGCGCAGGGCATCGACATCCTGATCGACCTGGCGGGCCACACCGGCAACAACGGCCTGCTGACGCTGGCCCATAAGGCGGCCCCGGTGCAAGTGTCATGGCTGGGGTTCCCGGCCACCACCGGGCTTACGGCCGTGGACTACAAGTTCACCGACGAGATCACCGACCCGCCCGGTGCAGAGGCGCAGTACACCGAGCAGCTCTACCGCTTGCCCACGCTGTTTGCCTGCTACCGCCCCATGAGCCGCAACCCGCTGTGGCGCTACCAGCCGCGCTACCAGGTGCGCCCGGCGCCCGCGCTCGCCAACGGCTTCATCACCTTTGGCTCGTGCAACAACTTGGGCAAGCTCACCGACGACGTGCTGGCCCTGTGGGGCCAGGTACTGGCTGCGGTGCCGGGTTCGCGCCTGCTCATAGAGGGCAAGAACCTGGACCGGCCGGACTTTGCCAACGCCTACCGCCAACGCTGCGAGCGCCTGGGCCTGCCGCCGGCGCAGGTAGACCTGGTGGCGCAGCGCACCGACAACCAGTACCTCACCTACCACCGCATCGACATTGCGCTCGACCCCTTCCCGCTCACGGGCGGCACCACCACCTTCGACGTGTTGTGGATGGGCCTGCCCATCGTGTCGATGGTGGGCGAAAGCTTCAAGAGCCGCATGGGCGTGGGCCTGCTGGCCTACCTGGGCCGCACCGAATGGCTGGCCGAGACGCCCGAGGACTATGTGCGCATCGCCGCCGGCCTGGCGGCCGACGCGCAGGCGCTGAACACCCTGCGGCAAGGGCTGCGCGCCGAGGTGGAGGCCTCCGCCCTGATGCGCGAGGACATCTTCAACCACCACTTTGCCGAGGGCCTGCGTGTGATGTGGCTGCAGTGGCTGGCCCGCGCTGAACACCCGGAAGACCCCGACGCCCAGGCCCAGGCGATCCAGGACTGGCTGCCCCAGCTGCCCGAGGCCTGGACCCAGCCACCCGTTCCCGGCGTGGGCCTGAAGCCCGGCCAGCGCGTGAGTCTGCACGAGGCCCATCAGCGCCTGCAGGACCTGGTGGACAAGGCCAAGGCCGCCCCGCCCCCCACACCCGCCACCGGCACCGACGCCAGCGAGGGCCCGGCCCTCAAGGACCGCCACTGGATCGTCGTGACCGAGCTGGCCGAAACCGTGCTCAGCGCCGTTCCCAACGACCCTGTGGCCCTGGCCTGCCTGGCCGAGGTAGAACATGCCCATGGCCACACCGAATTTGCCGTGACCTATTTGCGGCATGCCACGCAGGCAATGGGCCTGGGTTCCGGTTCCGCAGCCTGAAGCGCTCGGAGCCTGGACACAGGGATTGCCCCGTTCAGGCAAATGCTTCAAATTTCATAGCTACTAGCGCTTATCCCAAAAGCGCTAGCCGGTGTTTTTAATCAGATTTTCATTCCAAGGGGCGCGCCATCACCCCTTGCGGCGCAGAAACCCGTGCGGCGCCACCGTAACCTGCAGGCGCTGCTCCATCTCGGCGTCGATCTCGAACTCGGCGTGCCCGGCCAGCCACTGGTGCACCGCCGTCTTGGGGTTGTTGCCCACGTCCCAGGGGCGGTCGGTAAAAAACTTGGGCGGCATGTCTTCCACAAAGGTGTCGAACACCACGCAGTAGCTGCCGGGGGTGACCAGCGGCGCGTAGGCGTTGAGTTCACCCAGCACATGGTCGTGCGTGTGCATGGAGTCGAGGCACACCAGAACGCGCTGGTAGCCCTGGGCAAACTCGTGCACCTGCTGCACCACCTCGGGCGCAACGGCAGATCCCTGGATCATCGCGATGCGGCTGGCCATGGGGTGGGATTCGATGGCGGCACGGTTGTGGGCGCGGATGTCGATGTCCACGCCCAGCACCTTGCGGCGCGAGGCGCGCGGGTCCATCGTGGTGCCCGCCTCGATGGCGTCGCTCATGTCCAGCAGCGCCAGCAGCGAGGCGCTGAGCACCAGTGAGCCACCGTGCGCGATGCCGGTCTCGATGATGAGGTCCGGCCGCACGCGCCACACCAGCTCCTGCATCGCCACCATGTCCTGCGGGTACTGGATGATGGGCCGGCCCATCCAGTCGAAGTTGTAGACGTACTGCCGCTGCATCGAAGCCTGCAGCCAGTCGCGTGACAGGGTCTGGAACGCGGTGTCCTGGGCATAGCGGGCGAGGCGGTCGCGGCGCTCCTGGGCAAATTGGTCAACGGGGTTCATGGCGGGGTTACTCCAACAGGATCGGTCACAACGGAAGCGTCGTTCAGCAAAAGGTCATCGGCCAGCACGGCGCGGGGTGCCACACCCCATTCACCCCGCAGGCGTTGCACGTTGATAGGGGGAAACGCCTGCAGCGGGGCCTGGGCATCCACCTCCACGGTGCAGCCCGTGCGCGCCTGCAACCAGGCCAGCCACTGGGCGTGCAGGGTCTGTCGGCCGCTGGCCACGTTGTAGGTGGCAGCGCGGCCCGCCAGCGCAATGCGCGGCAGCCATTCCAGCAGGTCGTCCACATGCACATAGTCCTTGGCGGACTGCGGATCGGAGCGCAGCACGATGTGGCCCGCCCGCGCCTGGCCCACCAGGTCGGCCACCAGGTTGCCGGAGGCCGCGTCCATGCCCGGCCCGACCACGTTGGACAGGCGCGCCACGCGCACCCCGGGGCGCCCGCAGGCATGGCACAGCGATTCGCCGGTGAGCTTGGTCAGGTTGTACAGGTATGACGGGTCACCCGGCAGCACGGACAGCGGGGCGTCCTCGTGCGTGGAGGCCGCCCCCATGTAGACGCGGGTGGATGACAGGTAAAGCAGCGAATCGAACTGCGCGCGCCGCAGCACCTCGGCCAGCAGGCCCACATGGGCGTCCACCGTGTCGAACGGGCGCGCGCGAAAGTCGGCGGTGAGCCCCACGCAATAGATCAGATGGCCCAGCGGCCGGGTGAACACCTCGGCATCGCCGCGCAAAGGCGCCCACACCGTGTGGCCCTGGGCCTGCAGATGCGCCACCAGGCGGCTGCCGATGTAGCCCGTGGCGCCCAGCACGGTGAAGGCGGAAGGGGGCAGGCCCGTCACCGGCGCTCCCCCACGGCCGCCAGCGGCTGGCCCGCATACACGGTGTACGCCAGCAGCTCACCGCGCACGATGGAGCCCGCGCCCACCACGCAGCCGCGCCGCAGCACGGCGCCGTCGAGCAGCACGCAGTTGGCGCCGATCCATACGTCGTCCTCGATCACGATGCCGCCCTTGCTGGGCAGAAAACCCTGCTCGCGGATCAAGCGGCTGCGGTCGGCATAGGCATGGTTGACCGGCGCAAAGGTGCAGTTGGCGGCAATCGCCACGTAATTTCCAATGTGGATGCCGTTGCCGGTGTAGAGCACGCAGCCCGCGTTGATGACCACATGTTCGCCCACCACCAGGTCGCCGCTGCCGCCCGCAGGCTTGACCTTGACGAAGCTGTCGATCACCGAATGTGCGCCCACCACGATGCGCGTGCCGCGCACCGAGTCTTCGATGTCGGCCAAGTGCGAAACCTTGGCGGTGGGGTGCAGCTCGATCACCTAGAACACCTCCAGGCGCGGCACGGCCACCACCATCTGCGCGCCCCAGCTGCGCGTGTAGTCCAGCTGGTCGGCCACCTCGCTGCGCAGGTTCCAGGGCAGGATCAGGATGCGCTGCGGCTTGTGGGCGCGCAGGTGCGCCTCGCTAACCACGGGGATGTGGCTGCCCGGCAGGTACTGGCCCTGCTTGGCGGGGTTCTTGTCCACGGCATAAGGCAGCAGATCGGGCCGCACACCCGCAAAATTGAGCAGGGTGTTGCCCTTGGCGGCCGCGCCGTAGGCGCCCACGGTGATGCCGTCGGCCTGGCATTGCAGCAAAAACGTGAGCAGCTCGCGCTTAACCCTTATGGCCTGGGCCTGGAAGTCGCTGTAAAAACCGGCACCCAGCATGCCCGCCGCTGTCTCGTTGGCCAGCAGTTGCTGCACGCGGGCGGCGCCTTCGGTCGTGGCCTGAGGGTGGCCGGGAGCGTCGGCGCGGGCGGCAAACACCCGCAGGCTGCCGCCGTGCGTGGGCAGCTCTTGCACGTCGATCACCACCAGGCCGTTGGCCGCAAAAATGCGCTGCACCGCCGTGAGCGACAAATACGAGTAATGCTCGTGGTACGCCGTGTCAAACTGGCACCCCTCCACCATGCGCAGCAGGTGCGGAAACTCGAAGGTGGCCACGCCATGGGGCTTGAGCAGGCGCGTGAAGCCGCCCACAAAGTCGTTGATGTCGGGCACATGGGCCAGCACGTTGTTGGCGGCGATCAGGTCGGCCTGGCGGCCGGCGGCAGCCAGCTCATCGGCCAGCGCCACGCCGAAGAAGCGCTCGACCACCTCGATGCCCTTGGCACGTGCTGCGGCTGCGGTGCTGGCCGTGGGCTCCACGCCGTAGCAGGGGATGCCGGCCGCCTGCACGTACTGCAGCAGGTAGCCGTCGTTGGAAGCGACCTCGACCACGCGGCTGGCGGCGGTGAGGCCCAGGCGCTCACGCATCGCCTCGACATAGGCCTGGGCATGGGCCAGCCACGACGAGGAGAACGAACTGAAATACGCGTAGTCGTCGGTGAACAGCGCCTCGCGCCCGGCGTGGTCTTCGGTCTGCACCAGCCAGCAGGTTTCGCACACCAAGAGGCGCAGGGGGAACCAGGTTTCGGGCGCGCGCAACGCGGCCTCGCTCAGGTAGGCATTGGACGGGGGCGCGCTGCCCAGGTCCAGGAACGGCAGTCGCAGCGGGTTGCCGCAGTGTCGGCACTTCACAGGCGCACTCCTTCGAATTCTTCGGTCATCCAGGGCTGGCCTGCGTCGCGGGGCGACATTTGCCCCACCGGCAGGGGCCAAGCCACGGCCAGGCGCGGGTCCAGCGGGTGCAGCCCCGCTTCGGCGGCAGGCGCATAGGCCGCAGAGTGGCAATACAGCAGCTCGGCATGGTCGGTCAGCGCCTGGAAGCCGTGGGCAAAACCGGGCGGCATCAGCAGCGCGTTGCCGTTGTCTGCGGATAAATGCTCGGCATGCCACTGCAAAAAGGTGGGCGAGCCCTGGCGCAGGTCCACGGCCACATCCCAGACCTCGCCACGCAGGCAGGTCACCAATTTCATCTCGGCGTGCGGCGGCTTTTGGTAGTGCATGCCACGCACGGAGCCTTGGAGGGCTGTGTAGCTCTGGTTGATCTGGGCGATGGGCGCCGTCCAGCCCGCGCCCGCTAATTCCTCGGCGCAGAACAGGCGCGCAAAAAAGCCGCGCTCGTCCACCAGCGGCTGGCGCTGAACACGGAAAAGCCCAGCCAGCGGCAGTGGCGCCAGGGCCAGTCGGCTCATGGGCGCGCCTCCCAGGCGTCGATGTCGGCCAGGCACAGCGCGCGAGCGTCGGCGCCACCGTGTTGCTGGCGGTACCAGTTCATGGTGCGGGCCACAGCGGTATTCAGCGACCAGTGCGGGGCCACGCCCAGCACCTGGCGGGCATGGGCGGTTTCGAGCGCGAGCCAGCCGGCTTCGTGCGGACCTTCGCTCTCGTTTTCATAGCTAGTAGCGCTTGCTGGATAGGCGGTGGAGGCCAATTCAATGACATTTTTGACCGTGGCCGCCTCGTGGGGCAGCGGGCCAAAGTTGTAGGCACCGGCCAAGGCGGGAGATTCCCACAGGCGCTGGGCCAGACGCAGGTAGGCGGCCAGCGGCTCCAGCACATGCTGCCAGGGGCGCGTGGCCTGGGGGCGGCGGATGTGCAAGGTTGCGCCCTTTTCCCAGGCGCGCACGGCGTCGGGCAGCAGGCGGTCTTGGGCCCAGTCGCCGCCGCCAATCACGTTGCCCGCGCGCGCGGTGGCCACGGCGATGCCCTGTGCGGCCAGGAAAGAATCGCGGTAGCTGGCGGTGACCAGCTCGGTGGCGGCCTTGCTGGCGCTATAGGGGTCGTGCCCGCCCAGGGGGTCGTCCTCGCGGTAGGGGTAGGCCCATTCGCGGTTGCGGTAGACCTTGTCGGTGGTGACCACCACGGCCACGCGCACGCCAGCCAGGCCGCGCAGGGCATCGAGCAGATGTGCCGTGCCCATGACGTTGGTGGAAAAGGTGTCGAGCGGCGCCGCGTAGCCGGGCCGCACCAGCGCCTGCGCAGCCAGGTGCAGCACGACCTCGGGCCGGGCGGCGCGCACGCGCATGGCCAGGGCCTGGGGGCTGCGGATGTCGCAGAAATGGCTCTCCATGGCCTGGCTCGTCTGCCCCAGCTGGGCCAGGGTGAAGAGATTGGGCTCAGTGGCGGGCGGCAGCGCCACGCCGGTCACCTGCGCGCCCAGGCGCTGCAGCCACAGGGCCAGCCAGGCACCTTTGAAGCCGGTGTGGCCGGTGATCAACACGCGTTTGCCGCGCCAGAAGTCGGGATCAGGGCGCATCGGGGTTACCAGCACTTCCAGGGTGCGCGGCCCGATTGCCACAGGTCTTCGAGCAGGTTCTTCTCGCGCAGCGTGTCCATCGGCTGCCAAAAGCCCGTGTGTTCAAAGGCGCGCAGCTGGCCGCTGGTGGCCAGGCGGGCCATGGGTTCCAGCTCCCAGCTGGTGGCGTCGCCGTCGATGTAGTCGATGACCTCGGGCTGCAGCACAAAAAAGCCGCCGTTGATCCAGCCGCCGTCGCCACGCGGTTTTTCCTCGAACCCGGCCACGGTCTCGCCGTCACGCACCAGCGCGCCGTAGCGCCCCGGGGGCTGCACGGCCGTCACCGTGGCTTGGCGGCCATGGGCGCGGTGGAAGGCAAACTGCGCGGTCATGTCCAGGTCGGCCACGCCGTCGCCATAGGTAAAGCAGAAGGGCTCGCCTTCGGGCAGGTATTCCTGCACCCTGCGCAGGCGCCCGCCCGTCATGGTGCTTTCGCCGGTGTCCACCAGCGTCACGCGCCAAGGCTCGGCGTGGCGGTGGTGAACTTCCATGCGGTTGTTGGCCATGTCAAAGGTCACGTCCGACATGTGCAGGAAGTAGTTGGCGAAATACTCTTTGATCACGTAGCCCCGGTAACCCAGGCAGATGATGAAATCGTTGACGCCATGGGCGGCGTACATCTTCATGATGTGCCAAAGGATGGGCCGCCCACCGATCTCGATCATGGGCTTGGGACGCAGGTGCGACTCTTCCGAGATGCGGGTTCCCAGCCCCCCCGCGAGCAGTACGGCTTTCATGCCCGCAGCATAGTGCAGCCCCTGCGCCGCCAAAAGGCCCTGTCACTGTGGAAATACGGGCCAAATGCAGGGATTGACACCGCGCGCAGATGGAGATGGGTGCAAACAATTGGAATATCGCTATATTTTATATAGCAACAAACCTTCTACCACCAAGCGACATAGGCATTTTTTCACATAATCCGCGCCCCAGGACAACCGTCAAAACTCCGGCAAAAGAGGCAAAGGTGTGGCGCTGGCGCCATTTCCCGAAGAAGGCCTGTGTTGATGGCGCTCTTGAGTGCATTCCACACTCATCAATCCGATACATTTACAGTAACCTTCGGTAAGCCGCGTTGCCAGCGGCTCCGCCCGCCCACTTGTTTAGCCCCGGCTGCCGCCCAACACGTCTACAGCATGTTCGTCATCATTGGTTACGTTGTCTGCCTAGGCTGCATCTTCGGCGTGTACATCGTGCACGGGGGGAACATCAGTGTGATCCTGAAGGCCCTCCCCTTCGAGATCGTCACCATTCTGGGCGGCGCACTGGGCGCCTTCGTGGTGAACAACCAACCCAAGGTGATCAAGGCCACCCTGGCGGCCATTCCGATGGCACTCAAGGGCTCCAAGTACACCAAGGCCCGTTACATGGAGCTGATGGCCATGCTCTATGACATCCTGCAAAAGGCCCGCAAGGAAGGGCTGATGGCCATCGAAAAGGATGTGGAAGCGCCCCACGAGTCCGAGATCTTCAAGAAGTACCCCACCGTGGGCAGCGACCACCATGTGATCGAGTTCACCACCGACTACCTGCGCATGATGGTGTCGGGCAACCTCAACTCCCACGAGATCGAAGCGCTGATGGACAGCGAGATCGACACCCACCACCAGGAAGCCCACGCCCCCGTGGCCGCGCTGGCCCGCCTGGCCGGTGCCCTGCCTGCCTTCGGGATCGTGGCCGCCGTGCTGGGCGTGGTGAACACCATGGGCTCGGTGGGCCAGCCGCCCTCGGTGCTGGGCGGCATGATCGGCTCGGCGCTGGTGGGCACGTTCCTCGGGATCTTGCTGGCTTATGGCGTGGTGGAGCCCCTGGGCGGCCTCGTCGAGCAAAAGACGGAGGATGCTGCCAAGGAATTGCAGTGCATCAAGTCCACCCTGCTGGCCAGCATGCAGGGCTACAACCCCGCCACGGCCATCGAATTTGGTCGCAAGGTGCTTTTCTCCAGCGTCCGCCCCAGCTTTACCGAGCTGGAGGGGCATGTGAAAGGCAAGAAGTAGCGACGTCCGCGCCGCGAAACCCCAAACGCCATGGCAGAAAAAAAACTCCAGCCCATCATCATCAAGCGCATCAAGAAAGGCGGCCATGCGGTGCATGGTGGCGCCTGGAAGATCGCTTATGCCGACTTCGTGACGGCGATGATGGCGTTCTTCCTGCTGATGTGGCTGCTGGGCTCCACGGCCAAGGGCGAACTGCAGGGGATCGCCGCGTATTTCGCGTCGCCGCTCAAGGTGGCAATGACTGGCGGCGACGGCGCGGGCAACAGCTCCAGTGTGATTCCGGGCGGGGGCAACGATCTCTCGAAGGTGCACGGACAAGTGCGTCGCTCTGACGTGGAAGAGGCCAAGCAGCGCCGCATGAGCATTGATGCCGCCCGCGCCGAGCGCGCCAAGCAGGACCTGGACCGCATCAAGGCCCTGGAGGCCAAGATCGACGCGCTCATCACTGAAAACCCGCGCCTGAACGAATACAAGTCGCAGATCCGCATCGACATCACCCCCGACGGCCTGCAGATCCAGATCATTGACGACCAGAACCGCCCCATGTTCGACAGCGGCAGCGCGTTGGTGAAACCCTACATGCGCGACATCCTGCGCGAGATCGGGGCGGCGCTGGGCGGGGTGGAAAACCGCATCAGCCTGGCCGGGCACACCGACGCCGTGCCTTACGGAAACAGCGACCGGGGCTACAGCAACTGGGAGCTGTCGGCCGACCGCGCCAATGCCTCACGCCGCGAGCTTGTGTCGGCCGGCATGCCAGACGCTAAACTGGGACGTGTGGTGGGCTTGGCGGCCAGCGATCTGCTGGAGCCAAACAACCCGCGCGCACCCGCCAACCGGCGCATCACCATCACGGTGCTGACCCGCGAGGCCGAAGAACGACTCATGGGCAAAGGGATTCCCGAAATCACTTCCACAGAACTGCTGAATGAAAAGCGGGAAAATCCCCCCCCAAGCAGGTAACAGTTACGACTTGTCACCAAACCTGCCACCCATGACAATGCCCACAGTAATTCTCGACCGAAAGGGTCCCAAGTGACCACAGCCCTTCGTTTTTTGATCGTTGACGACTTCTCCACCATGCGGCGCATCGTGCGCAATCTGCTCAAGGAAAGCGGCTTTGCCGATGCCGACGAGGCCGAAGATGGCGTGGCCGCCCTGAACAAGCTGCGCAACAGCAAGTTCGACTTCGTGGTGACGGACATCAACATGCCCAACATGAACGGCTTTCAGCTGCTGGCTGAAATCAAGAAGGACGACAAGCTCAAGCACTTGCCCGTCCTCATGGTCACAGCCGAAGCCCGCAAGGAAGACATCGTGGCAGCCGCCCAGGGTGGCGCAGCGGGTTACATCGTCAAACCCTTCACCAAGGCCACGCTGGAAGAAAAAGTGACCTTGATCCTGAAAAAGATGGGGCTATGACACCATGGACGACACACCGGACAACAGCCAGCCGCCTGCCGATGTACACCACAAGATTGGCCAGCTGACGCGCCAGCTGCACGATTCGCTCAACGAACTGGGCTATGCCGACAAGCTGCGCGGCTCCATGGGCGAACTGCCCGACGCGCAAAGCCGCCTGTCCTACATCGCGCGGTTGACGGGTGAAGCGGCCGAGAAGGTGCTCAACCGCGTCGAACAGGCCAAAGCCCAGCATGACTACATCGCGGCCGAGACGCGCCGGGTCGTCAACTCGCTGGTGGCCGACCCGGTGGCGGCCGTGGCCAAGGGCGAGATCTTCAACTTCCTGACCGATGTGGAGCGCGTGACCAAGGAAGCCGACACGCACCTCACCGAAATCATGATGGCGCAGGACTTTCACGACCTCACGGGGCAGGTGATTGCCCGCGTGGTGAACCTGGCGGCCACCATTGAAGACCAGCTGGTCCAGCTGTTGATTCAAACAGCCCCACCCAACGCGCAGGTGCCCGCCGAACCGCCCCGCACTCAGCACCTGCAGGGCCCCGTGGTGGACCCCGAGCACACCCCCGACGTGGTCACCGACCAGTCCCAGGTGGACGACCTGCTGGCCAGCCTCGGGTTCTGAGCCCGTCCGGGGCTTTTTGCGGTCAAAATGGCTGCTAGCGCTTATCCACAAAGCGCTAGCAGCTATCTTTTTTAGCATTCCATCCCGGCCTCACCCACCCTTTTTCGGGTGAGGCCACGCAGGCAAGGCCCCTTCGGCCCGCATGGAAAAGAGGGGGCTGCAGCCCCCTTATCCAGCTTTAGATTTCCGGGCTGCTCACGACAATGGCATGACACCAGCCGTCATGCCACCATGGAATCCAGCCAAGAAAAAAGCCTACCCGCGTCAGAGCGCAAGCTGCAGAAAACGCGCGAAGACGGCCAGGGAGCACGCTCGCGCGATCTCTCCCACCTGGCGATTCTGGGTGCCGGGGCCGCCTGCCTGCTGGTGCTGGCGCCCCAGCTGATGGACCACATGCAGCTGGCCATGAGCCAGCAACTGGCGTTTGACGCCGCCACCGTCATGGCGCCAGGCACCATGCTCAAGCGCCTGCAGGACATGGTGGTGGTGGGCCTGGTGGCCAGTGCAGTGTTTGCCATCCTCACCAGCGCCGCCGCCCTGATCAGCGCCATTGGCGCTGGCGGCTGGATCCTGAGCCTCAAGCCCATCACGCCCCAGTTCAACCGGCTCAACCCGATCTCGGGCCTGGCCAACCTGTTCTCCAAGCAGCAGATGGCCAACGTGGCCAAGATGGTGCTGATGACCGCGATCCTGAGCTATGTGGCCTGGAAGTTCATGGGCAACAGCATCGACACCGTGGCCATGCTGGTGCTGCAGCCCTCCCCCATGGCCATTCGCCAGCTGGCTGATTGGCTGACTTCGGGCATGAGCCTGCTGCTGCTGGTCGTATTCCTGGCCGCGCTAGTGGACGTGCCGCTGCAGGCCTACTTCTTCAAGTCGCGCCTGAAGATGTCGCACGAGGAAGTCAAGCAAGAGCACAAGGAATCCGACGGCAACCCCCACACCAAGGGCCGCATCCGCCAGAAGCAGCGCGAGATTGCCGACCGCGCCAGCGTGGGCGCAGTTCCCAAGGCCGACTTCGTGGTGATGAACCCCACCCACTATGCGGTGGCACTCAAGTACGACGAAAAGACCATGAGTGCCCCCCAAGTGATATCGCGCGGCACCGACCTCATCGCGCTCAAGATCCGCGACGTGGCCAAGGCGCACGACGTGCCCGTGCTGCAGTCGCCCATGCTGGCCCGGGCGTTGTATGCGCATGCCGAACTGGACCAGGCCATTCCCGCCACGCTCTACACCGCCGTGGCCCAGGTGCTGGCCTATGTCTACCGCCTCAAGGCCGCCCTGCGTGGCGAAGGCCGCATGCCCGACAGCCTGGTGGAGCCCTTCGTTCCGCCTGAACTTGATCCGCTGAACCGCACTCCCGTGCAAGGCGCCGCCGTATGAACACCTCCGTAACGTCTCTTCGACAATGGGCGGGCACCAATGCAAGCGCCCTGCAGGGCCTGTCGGCACCACTGCTGGTGGTGGCGATCCTGGCGCTCATGGTGTTGCCCATCCCGCCCTGGCTGCTCGACGCGTTTTTCACGCTCAACATCGCCGTGGCCCTGATGGTGATGATGGTGGCGGCCTACATGCTGCGGCCGCTCGATTTCGCAGCCTTTCCCTCGGTGCTGCTGCTGACCACCCTGATGCGCCTGTCGCTGAACGTGGCCTCCACGCGCGTGGTGCTGCTCGAAGGCCACACCGGCCCCGGCGCCGCCGGTGCGGTGATCGAGGCCTTCGGCCACTTCTTGATCGGCGGCAACTTCGCCGTCGGCCTGATCGTGTTCGCCATCCTGGTGGTGATCAACTTTGTGGTGATCACCAAGGGCGCCGAGCGCATTGCCGAAGTGTCGGCACGCTTTACCCTGGACGCCATGCCCGGCAAGCAGATGGCCGTGGACGCCGACCTGAATGCCGGACTGATCGACGAAAAGGAAGCCAAGCGCCGCCGCGCCGAAGTGGCGGAAGAAGCCAACTTCTTTGGCTCCATGGACGGTGCCTCCAAGTTCGTGCGCGGCGATGCGGTCGCCGGCATCCTGATTTTGCTCATCAACATCATCGGTGGCTTTGCCATCGGGGTTTTGCAGCACGACCTCTCGGCCAAGCAGGCGGCTGATAGCTACATCCTGCTGGCCATTGGTGATGCGCTGGTGGCACAGATTCCCGGGCTGCTGATCTCGGTGGCTGCGGCCATGGTGATCTCGCGCGTGGGCAAGGACCACGACATGGGCCGCCAGATCGTGCAGCAGCTCTTCATGTCGCCCCGCGTGCTGGGCGTGACCGCCGGCATCCTGCTGCTGCTGGGCGTGATCCCCGGCATGCCCCACATGGTGTTCCTGACCATGGGCGGCCTCTTGGGCTACGCCGCCTGGGTGCTGTACGAACGCCAGAAAGTGCCGCCCGAAGTCGAAGCACCGCCCGCCCCGGTCAGCGATGGCGAAGCCACCTGGGACGACCTGCAACCCATAGACCTGCTGGGCCTGGAGCTGGGCTACCGCCTGATCAGCCTGGTGGACAAGAGCCGCCAGGGCGACCTGCTCACCCGCATCAAGGGCGTGCGCCGCAAGTTTGCGCAAGAAGTGGGCTTCTTGCCGCCCGCCGTGCATGTGCGCGACAACCTCGAACTCAAGCCCAGCGGCTACCGCATCACGCTGCGTGGCGTGGTGGTGGGCGAAGGCGAAGCCTTCCCCGGCATGTTCCTGGCCATCAACCCCGGCGGTATCACCACGCCCCTGATCGGCACGCCCACCACCGACCCCGCTTTTGGCCTGCCAGCCCACTGGATCGACGAACGGCAGAAGGAAGCCGCACAAATGGCGGGTTTTACCGTCGTTGATTCCGAAACCGTGATGGCCACCCATTTGTCACACTTGATGCAAGTGCAAGCCGCCAAGCTTCTGAGTCGCACAGAAACCCAGCAACTGGTGGAGCACGTGGCCAAGCTGGCCCCCAAGCTCATCGAAGAAGTGGTCCCCAAAATGGTCTCCATCGCAACGTTCCAGAAGGTCCTCCAGCTGCTGCTGGAAGAGTCTGTGCACATCCGCGATATCCGGACCATCATCGAAACGCTGGCCGAGCACGCTGGTGGCATCACAGACCCGGTCGAGCTGGCCCGCCGCGTGCGCATTGCGCTGTCGCCCGCCATCGTCCAGCAGATCTACGGCCCCACCCGCGAACTCAACGTGATTGCGATCGAGCCTGGCCTGGAACGCCTGCTGGTGCAAGCCCTGGGCAACGCAGCAGGACCGGCTCTGGACCCCGGCGTGGCCGACATCCTCACGCAAAAGGCCGCCGAGGTGGCCCTCAAGCAGGAAGAGATGGGCCTGCCCGCCTGCCTGCTGGTTCCCGACCAGATCCGCAACGCCATCTCCCGCCTGGTGCGCCGTGTGGCGCCCCGGCTGCAGGTGCTTGCGCACAGTGAAATCCCAGAGACCCACACCATCCGCATTGGGCCGATCCTTAGAGGTGCATCAGCATGAACATCAAACGCTTTACCGCCCCCACCTCCCGCGAGGCATTGGCCAAGGCGCGCATGGCCTTTGGAGAGGGCACCCTCATCCTGTCCAACCGCCCCACGGCCAACGGCGTCGAGGTTGTGGCCACGGCCGAAGACACGCTGTCGGCCCTGGATGGAAGTGCAGGCGCGTCCAGCAACCCGCCCTTGCTGGCCCCCACACCGGCGCGCAGCGCCCCCCAGCGCGCCAGCCAGACAGCCGCAGCTGGCACCCTGGGCCGCAACGCAGTCGAGGAAGACACCGAGCAGCTGGCGATGAGCACGCTGTCGTTCCAGGACTACGTGCGCGAGCGCATGCTGCGCCGCCGCCACGAGGCGCTCAACGGCCCGGCCGAACCACAAACGTTGTCGGAGCGCAGCCGCGACCAGGAGCCCGAGCGTGAACGCATGCCAGCACCCGCCGTCGTGCGCCACAACCCGCTGCGCAGCATCCCCATGGACATTCCACCGGAGCCTCCACGCCGCCGGCAGGAAGCCGCCAGCGCCCACCTGGCCCAGTCGAACAACAACCAGCAAAGCGTGATGAATGAACTCCATGCCATGAGGGAGTTGATCGAAGACCGCTTTAACACCATGGCCTGGCTGGGCCAGGCGCGCCAGAACCCGATCCAGTCCAACCTCATGCTCAAGATGATCCGTGCAGGCTACTCCCCATCTTTGGCCCGCGCCGTGCTCGAGCGCATGCCGGAAGACCTGTCGGCCGCCGAGTCGGTGCGCTGGCTGATGGAAGTGCTGGAGCGCAACCTCAAGACCGACCTGGCCGAGCCTCCGCTGTATGAGCAAGGCGGCATCTTCGCGATGGTGGGATCCACCGGCGTGGGCAAGACCACGACCACGGCCAAGCTGGCCGCGCTGTGTGCGCGCATCCATGGCCCGGGCAGCGTGGGCCTGATCACTCTGGACACCTACCGCGTGGGCGCGCACGAGCAGCTGCGCAGCTACGGCCGCATGCTGGGCATCGTGGCCCATCTGGCGCACGACCGCGCAGCTCTGCAGGACCTGCTGGGCCTGCTCAGCGGCAAGAAAATGGTGCTGATCGACACCACCGGCGTGGCCCCCCGCGACCCGCGCAAGCGCGACATGCTGGACGTGCTGGATCTGCCCCACGTCAACCGCCTGCTGGTGCTCAACGCGGGCTGCCATGGCGACACGCTCGATGACGTGCTCACTGCATTCAAGACCGAAGGTTCCCAGCAAGCCATCTTATCCAAGGTGGACGAGGCCGTGAAGCTTGGCCCCGCCATCGACGCACTGATCCGCCACCAGATGGTGCTGCGCGGCGTGACCAACGGCCAGCGTGTGCCGGAAGACTGGGAACGTGCCGATGCGCACAAGCTCATCAGCACCTCCATGCGCGCGCCTGCCAAGTCGGCCTTCGACCCCAAGGCGACCGACCTGAATTTCTTCTTCTCGCATTCGCCCGACACCATGAACGAACGGGGGCTGGTCGATGCTTGATATCGCCTTTCATCAGGCAGCCGGCCTGCACAGCTTCACTCCGCAGTCAGAGCTGCGCGTGGTGGCTGTTGCCAGCCAGGACAACGCGGGCACCGGGCTGGAGACGCTCTGGCAGATCTGCGCCAGCCTGCAGCGCCTGGGCTACCCGGTCGTGGTGCTCGACGGCACAGCGCAGGAGACGGATGAGTACCCGGGTTTGCTGCACCTGCTGCAACAAGCGCCGTGGAACGAGGGCGTCAGCCTCAACATGGGGGCCATGGCCTCATCGCTGGCAGTGATTCCCGCAGCCAAAGGCCTGCAGCGCATCAGCCGCGAGGCCAGCCGCAACGAGACCGCACCCCTGCCCTGTCTGCTGCCCTATTTCCGAACCTACGGGCTGATCGTGCTGCACGCGCCTGCGGCCACGCTGGGGCCGCTGCTGACGCACACCGCCACCGTACCGCTGGTGGTGATGGGCGACGGCTCGGCTGGTGTGCTGACCAGTTACAAGAGCCTCAAACAGATCGCGGTGCACACAGGACTGCCCTGTATGGTGGCGGCTTTGCTGCGCGGCACCACGCCCGCAGAACGGCGCAAGACCCAGCATGCACTGATGACCTTGCAGGACTGCGCGGAACGCCACCTTGGCGGCCCCGTCCGCACGACCACCATCGCCACACAGAACCCTCAGGACCTCCAGCGCCTGGCCTTGCAACTGCTGGAAAATGCGGGCACTATCAGTGAGTCGCTGACAGCGCTGCCACCCAGCAACTTGGCAGCCATGCCTGCGCATTTTGTCCGGAGCCATTGATCTGATTTGTCCGGAGCCGTTGACTAGAGCGTGTTATGCACTTTTACGTACCCACGTTGACCCCAGAGGCTGGTGATCGCAAGGCGCAGTGCGCAGCCAAGGCCGGGGCCTTGACAAGTGCTGAAACGCGGCGAGTGCCTGCCTCTGGGGTCAACCCGGAGGGAAAGCCGGGGCAAGGCCCGGCCACGTCGTTGCAGGCCGCTGGCAGTATTGATACTGCGGCGCGTCCTGCGTCTCGTTGCCGGGCCTTGCCCCGGCTTTCGTGGGCACGTAAAAGTGCATAACACGCTCTCTATGTACACCGCCAAAGGCCAGCTCGATCGTGATGCGATGATCCGCCAGCACGTCCCGCTGGTGCGAAGAATCGCGCACCACATGATCGCCAAGCTGCCTCCCAACGTGGAGCTGGACGACCTGATCCAGGTTGGCATGATGGGCTTGGCGGAAGCCCTGTCGCGCTACGAAGTGGCCCAGGGTGTGCAGTTCGAGACCTTTGCCACCCAGCGCATCCGCGGCGCCATGCTCGACGAGCTGCGCGAGGGCGACTGGATGAGCCGCAGCTCCCGCAAGAGCCAGAAAGACATCGAACACGCCGTGCACCGGCTGGAGCAGAAGCTGGGCCGCAGCCCGCTGGAGTCTGAAATTGCCAGCGAGATGGGCATGAGCTTGGTCGAATACCAAAGCCTGCTCGGCAAGGTTCGGGGTACACAACTGGTGTATCTGGAGGACATGACGCATGGCAACGAGGACGATGACGGCTTTCTGGACCGCCATGTGGCAGACGCCGACGCAGACCCTCTGGAATTGCTGCGCGACCAACGGCTCAAGATGTCGCTGGTGAATGCCATCAAGACCCTGCCCGAACGCGAGCAGCACATCATGGGCATGTACTACGAGCACGACATGAATCTCAAGGAGATCGCGGCCGTGCTGGGGGTGACCGAATCTCGGGTATGCCAGCTGCACAGCCAGTCCATCGCACGCCTGCGGGCCAAGATGCGGGCGCATTGACTACCCCCTGAGTCGCCTTCGGCGCCTTCCCCCTGAAGGGGGACGCCACCAGTGGCCTGGCGGAGCCAGTTCCACGGTGGCACTGGTCGGGGGCTGCGACCGTTTCAGGGGTAACCGCGCCGAGCAGACATCGAAGTTCAATCCTCCGGCCTTCACTGGTAACGGTCAAAACAATAGCTGCTTGCACTTGTAATCCGTGGCTTTGAGAGGTTTTTCCTCTCAAAGCCAACAGGGACAAGCGCCAGCAGCTATCTTTTTTTGGCTCAACCAGCCGATTTGTAGATACGGGCCACGCCGGGCTTGCCGGCCTGTGCGCCCCGACCGTCGCCGTAGGTGGAGGGTGTGCCCGCCTGCGGCACCAAACCTGCCACCTGGCGATCGGCATTCACGGCCAGGCGCGCCAGGCTTTCGCGGTGCACGGCAAGCATGTCGTCAATGGCCCGGGCTCGTTTTTGCAGCTGTGCAGGCACGGGCAGACCCCTGGCTGCAGTCTGCTCAAGAACACGCGCGAACTGGGCCGCTGCATCCCGCAGGGCCACACTGTTCTTTTCCAGGGATTGGGGGTCTGCCGCGAGAAGGGCGGCGGAGACTTTTTCGATCAGCTGTTCAACAGCCGAGAGGGATTCTTCCAGGGACATGGCGCATTGTGGGGTGGATAGCGCCTGCCTGCCAAGTCTGTCAATAAAGGTGCGTGCGGGACGCTGAGGAATCAACCGCGCGAGCGGGCCAGGATTTCCTGGGCGTTGGAGAGCATCTTGTCGGCAATGGCTTCGGCGTCCACCGAGAAAGTGCCTTTTTCGATGGCAGCCCGCACCGCCTTGACCTTGCTCGCATCAAAATCACCTGTGGAACGGGATGTCTGGTCCAGCGCACGGGCAGCGGTGGAGACGGTGACGGGCACACCGGCGGTTGACACAGCCGCAGCGTCTTTGGCGGCTCCTTCAGCAGCGCTGGCAGGACTTTTGGCTTGCTTGGCAAGCCCCGTCTGCGCCAAGGCGCCCGGGAGTTCCGGTTTTTGACCAATCTTCATCGCTCTCTCCACCACCCCGTTTGATGTGGGGCACAGTAGCAATGTTTTCGACCCATTTGGCCCGGACTTTAGCCATTTATCACCGCCCCGTCATCAAAGAGCGACGACCACCGTCCCAACCTCATTCACAGTTCCACTGACTATCCTGCCATTATCCATACGTATGCGAACAATCTGCCCCGCAGCGCCTGCCGACATGGCCTGCCCTGCGGAGGTGACTGCATAGCCAGGGCCCTGGGCAATCACCTTGACCTGGGCGCCTGCGCGAAAGAGCTGGGGGGGCCGCACCATGGTCTGGCGCAATGCCTGGCCGGCCACCAGCTGGCGCGCGGCGACCTGCCCGACCCACATTTCCGGGTTGGCCATCACGGCTGCCGACTCTTCGGCCCAGTCCACTTCCGCCTCGGTGGCGTCATTGGCGGTCAGCACCGTCCCCGGAGCCACCGGGCCGGTCAGCACCCAAGCCGGGCCAAATGCCTTGACGGTCACCGGCAGGTAAACGTTCCATGCGGTTTGCCCCTCGACACAGCGCAGCCCCAGGCGGGTGCGGCCCCACAGCCGGGCGCCGACCGGCAGGTAGGGTTCGACCCGCGCGCACGGCGCCAGCCGCAGCCGCGAGTCGAGTGAGCCAACGCTCACTTCCATGCGCAGCGGCAAGCCGGAGGCCTGGTTGCGCGACATCGCGTCATCCAGCCAGCGTTGGGTCAGCGGGCCCAGGTCGGCACTGGGGTCGGCTGCCGCCTGGGCCAGCGCGGCCCCGCTGCTGCCAGCCACTGCAGTCAACCCCAGCACCACCGCCAGAGCGTGCCGAGCCACAGCACGCCGCCCGGCGATCGCCAGAGCGCCAGCGCGAACCAAAGGGGACACGAAGGGGAAAACGAAGATCGATGGCATGGGGCCTCCTGGGCATCGCAGGTCAACAGGTCTGACCGCGCGGGGCGGCAAAGACTCTTTCACGACTGGAACTATAGGCAGGCGAGCCCTGCGCAAAACCCGAAACTGCGCACCCATTTCCGCGTTCTTCGCGCTTTAGAAAAAAGCGGCGGCTTTCACAATCGAACCACGCCGGAAACCCCCAACCGGCTCCTATTGCAACCCAGGGTGTGAGGCAACCATGCTTGACAAGATGACCAACCGGCTGGACTTTCTCGGCAACGCACTCGTGGTGCGTGCCGAGCGCCAGCGCGCCATCGCCAGCAACATCGCCAACGCTGACACCCCGGGCTACGTGGCACGCGATTTCAGCTTTGGCGATGCGATGCGCGAAGCCACGGGCTTGGGCTCGGGCGTGACCCGCCTGGCCACGGGTGGCTCGGTGGGCACCACGGGCAACCTGGGGGCCAAGGGCGCCACAGACCCCCGCCACATTCCGCTGCCAGCGGCCAGCACGGGCACCGGCGCACCCGGCACGCTGGGTTATTCCGTGCAGACCCAGCCCAGCCTGGACAACAACACGGTGGACCTGGACCGCGAGCGCGCCAACTTTGTCGACAACGCCGTGCGCTACGAAGCCACGCTGCGTTTCATCAACGGCAACGCCAAAACCATGCTCAGCGCGATCCAGGGCCAATAAGCCATCCGCAGTGCAGCGCAGAAAGCGAATCTCCCCATGTCCATGTTCTCCATCTTCAGCGTCTCGGGCAGCGCCGTCAGCGCGCAGTCGCAGCGGCTCAATGTGGTGGCCAGCAACCTGGCCAATGTCGATGCCGTGGCAGGCCCCGACGGCCAGGCCTACAAGGCGCGCCAGGTGGTATTCCAGACCGCCCCCATGGGCGCGGACAGCTCGGCCGGTGTGCGCGTGAGCTCCATCAACGAAAGCAACGTTCCCGGCCGCCGTGTGCACGACCCCAGCCACCCGTCGGCAGACGCGGAAGGCTATGTGACGCACTCCAACGTCAACGCCGTGGAGGAAATGGTCAACATGATCTCCGCCTCCCGCTCTTACCAGAACAACGTCGAGGTCATGAACACGGCCAAGTCGCTGCTCCTCAAGACCCTGCAGATGGGCCAGTAACTCTAGGACGCCACCATGATCCTCAACTCCGCCACCAGCGCGCCCACGGTCACCGATGCGACCGGCACCAAGGCCAACGCCGCCACCGACCCTGCAGCCGCGCAGGACCGCTTCCTGAAACTGCTGGTTGCACAGCTGAACAACCAGGACCCGATGAACCCGCTGGACAACGCCCAGATGACCTCGCAGATTGCGCAGATCAACACGGTGACCGGCATCCAGCAGCTCAACCAGACGATGGAGAGCATGTCGGCGCAGTTCAACTCGCTGCAGGTGATGCAGGGCACGGCCCTGATTGGCCGCAACGTGATGACCGAAGGCTCGACGCTGGCCGTGGCCGACAAGGCCGGCAAGGGTGGCTTTGAGCTGGCCTCGGCCGCCACCAAGGTGAAGGTCGAGGTGATGACCGCTGGCGGCCAGGTGATCGAGACCATGGATCTGGGTGCCAAGGCTGCAGGGCGCCACACCTTCGAGTGGGATGCCAGCAAGTACACCGGCTCCAGCGAGGGACTGCAGTTCCGCGTCAGTGCCGTCAATGGTTCGACCAAGATCGACAGCACGTCGCTGGCCCTGTCCAAGGTCACGGCCGCAGGTGCCGAGGACGGCCAGCTGGTGCTGACCCTGGCCAACGGAAAAACCATCAACTACAGCCAGATCAAGGCCCTGGTCTAACCCGGCCGATTCAGTGATAGCCCCCATCAGGAGAACACCATGAGCTTTCAGCAAGGCCTCTCTGGCTTGAACGCCGCCAGCAAGAACCTCGACGTCATCGGGCACAACATCGCCAACTCCAACACCGTCGGGTTCAAGGCCTCGCGGGCCGAGTTTGCCGAAATGGTGGCGTCCGCCATCGGCTCGTCCGGCGGCACCAATGCGGGCATCGGCGTCGAAGTGGGCGCGGTCTCCCAGCAGTTCACACAGGGCAATCTCACGATCACGGGCAACAGCCTGGATGTCGCCATCAACGGCAACGGCTTTTTCACGCTCACGCTGCCCGATGGCACACCCGCCTACACCCGCTCCGGCAACTTCAAGCTGGACAAGGAGGGCAACATGATCACCAACGACAACGCCAACGTGATGGGTTACCCCGTGGACCCGGTCACCGGCCTGCGTTCGGGCACCGACCCCATCCCGATGGTGTTCCCCACCTCCGAGCCCATCCCTGCCAAGCAGACCACCACGATCACGGCAGCATTCAACCTGCCGGCCACGGCCACCGATGCGGCCGGCGACCCTGCCGCCACGCCGCCCATCCCGGCCACACCCCGCGCCACCTACGGCACGTCGATCAACGTGTTCGACAGCCAGGGCGTGGCCAAGCCAGTGAGCCTGTACTTCCAGAAGACCGCTACCGACAACACCTGGGACGTGTACGACCAGCTGGACGACCCCACGGCAGTGCCTCCAGTGGTGGCAACTCCTATAGGCCAGATCACGTTTGACAACAATGGCGCCATCACGGCCCCCGTGGCCACGCCCCCCGCCACGGGCTTCGCGCTCACGCTGAACGTGAACCCGACCCCGCCCAACCCCAACAACCTGCCCGCGTTTGATGTGGCGGTGAGCCTGGACAAAGTCTCACAGAGCGGCAACAAGTTCTCGGTCTCCAACCTGAGCCAGGACGGCTACACCACGGGCGAGCTCACCGGCATCAACATCGAGAACAACGGGATGATCATGACCCGTTACTCGAACGGCGTGACCCGTGCAGAAGGCCAGCTGGCGCTGTCGAGCTTCCGCAATACGCAGGGCCTGGCTTCGGTAGGCGGCAACAACTGGGTCGCCACCTTTGAATCCGGCCAGCCGGTGGCTGGCACGGCCACCGACGGCAACTTCGGGTCGCTGCGCTCGGGCGCGCTGGAAGACTCCAACGTGGACCTGACCGCCGAGCTGGTGAACATGATGACCGCACAGCGCGCCTACCAGGCCAATGCCCAGACCATCAAGACGCAAGACCAGGTGATGTCCACCCTGGTGAACTTGCGTTGATCGGGAACGGTTCGTAAGAACTCTGCACTGAAACAGCCCTGGACAACGGAGAGCCCCCATGGACCGCATCATTTACACCGCGATGACGGGCGCCAACGCGGCCGCCCACCGGCAGGCCGTGTTGTCCAACAACCTCGCCAACGCCTCCACCCAGGGGTTTCGTGCGGAGATGTCCACCTTCCGCTCGGTCCCGATCCAGGGAGATGGCTCCAAAACCCGTGTGTTTGCGCTGGAGGCCACCTCGGGCCACGTGAGCACGCCCGGCCCCGTGCAGCGTACCGGCCGCAACCTCGACGCCATGGCCGTGGGCAATGCCTGGTTTGCCGTGCAGGGACTTGACGGTACCGAGGCCTACACCCGCGCAGGCACCTTTGAGGTGTCGGCCACGGGCCAGCTGCTCACCCCCACCGGACTGCCCGTGCTGTCCGATGGCGGCGCGCCCATTGATGTCCCGCCGGGGGCCGAAGTCACGCTGGGCTCGGATGGAACGGTCACTGCCAAGGCAGCGGGCCAGCCCGCGCAGGCCATTGGCCGCCTCAAGCTGGCCACTCCCACCCCGGAAGACCCGCTCAAGCGCGGCGACGACGGGCTGTTTCGCACCACGTCCGGCGACCCGATTGCCAATGACGCCAACGCCCGCATGCTGGCAGGCGCAGTGGAAGGCTCGAACGTGAATCCGGTCGAAAGCATGGTCGGGATGATTGCCGCATCGCGCCAGTTCGAACAGCAGATGCGCCTGCTGCAGTCCGCCGAAACCAACGACAAAACCGCCAGCCAGTTGCTGAGCATGAACGGCTGAGGTCGCGCCCCGCGCCGCCACGCCAAAAGGAAGCACCATGATCAACTCCCTCTGGATCGCCAAGACCGGCATGTCTGCCCAGCAGACCCAGCTCGACGTCATCTCGCACAACCTGGCCAACGTCTCCACCACCGGCTACAAGCGCAACAACGCGGTGTTCGAGGATCTGATCTACCAGAACCTGCGCCAGGTGGGCGCCAACACCACCGAGCAGAACCAGCTGCCCACCGGCCTGCACCTGGGCCTGGGCGTGCGCACGGTGGCCACCAGCCGCAACTTCGTGCAGGGCAGCCTGCAGGAGTCCAAGAACAACCTGGACGTGGCCATCAACGGCAATGGTTTTCTGGAAGTGACCATGCCCGACGGGACCATCGGCTACACGCGCGACGGCTCGTTCCAGGTCGATTCGCAAGGCCGCCTCGTCAACTCCAGCGGCCTGCCCGTGGCCAACGGCATCACGGTGCCCGCCAACGCCACGAGCGTGACCATCAGCGCTGACGGCGTGGTGTCGGCCACCGTACAGGGCAACACCCAGCCCCAGCCCTTGGGCAACCTGGCGATGTCGGCCTTCATCAACCCGGCCGGCCTCGAGCCCATTGGCCAGAACCTGTTCAAGGAATCGGCCGCCTCGGGCCAGCCGCAGCAGGGAACGCCCGGCACCAACGGGCTGGGTATTCTCAAGCAGGGGTTTCTGGAAGCCTCCAACGTCAACGTGGTGGAAGAGCTGGTCACCATGATCCAGGCACAGCGTGCCTATGAGATGAATTCCAAGGCCATCCAGACTTCGGACCAGATGCTGGCCAAGCTCAGCCAGCTGTGATCCCGATGCCGACACCAGGAGCGTTCGCCATGCTGCCGTTCACACGCCTTTTTGCCCTGCCCGCCGCCGTGGGCGCGCTGCTGCTCACGGGCTGCGCCGCCACCCTGTCGCCGCCGCCGCCGGTGGACATCCTGCCGACCACCCCACCACCACTGGCCGCAGCGCACCGTGCACCACCGCCCGTGACCGGAGGCCTGTTCCACAACGCCAGTTACCGCCCCGCGTTCGAAGACCGCCGCGCACGTCTGGTGGGCGACAACGTCACGATCATGATCGTCGAGAACGTGACGGCCAGCCAGAAATCCTCGTCCACCGTGGACCGTACCTCGGAGGCCTCGGCCGGCATCACCAACCTGCCTTTCGTGAAAAAGTCGCTGGCCGACCGCACCACGCTCGGCGCCGGTTCGGAAAGCACCTTCTCGGGCAAGGGCGGCACCGAAAGCGCCAACACCTTCACCGGCTCGATCACCGCCACCGTGGTGGACGTGCTGCCCAACGGCCACCTGGTCGTGACGGGCGAGAAGCAGATCGGCGTGAACCAGAACGTGGATGTGCTGCGCTTCTCGGGCACCATCGATCCGCGCGCGCTGCAGCCGGGCAGCATTGTCAACTCGACCCAGGTGGCCAATGTGCGGGTGGAATCCCGTGGCCGTGGCGCACAGAACGAAGCCCAGGCCTTGGGCTGGATGAACCGGGTCTTCAACACGATCACGCCGTTCTAGACTCCCCCCTGAGTCGCTGCGCGCCTTCCCCCTGAGGGGGACGCCGCCAGCGCGGCGGGGCGGCCCTTGCGCGGCGGCCCGCGCTTTGGCCGCGCCAGTTTTGACGAGCGATGGGCTCTGCGATATCCCCTGGCCAATAGCAGCCAACCCAAGAAAGCTATCATATTTATAGCTATTAGCGCTTATCCATAAAGCGCTAGCAGGCATTTTTATTCATATTTCACCTTGCAGCCTGCCCCGGACCAACCGCCCGGGCGCACGGTACGCCACCGCCGTTTCCACCCGCTCGGGAACCCATGCAATAGGCCGGTGAACCCGCTTCTTTTTGGGTTTTAGTTCCTGGCGGGGCCGCCCACAATCGGTGTCATGAAAGCCTTGTCCCACTCCCTCTTGTCACGCCCCGTGCGCGCGCTGTGGCTGTTGCTGGCCCTCGTGGCTGCTGGTGTGGCGGTGCCTGCCCATGCCTTGCGCATCAAGGAAGTGGCGGCGGTGCAGGGCGTGCGCAGCAACCAGCTGACGGGCTATGGCCTGGTGGTGGGGCTGGACGGCACGGGCGACCAGACCACGCAGATGCCTTACACCACGCAGGCCATGTCCAACTACCTGCAGCAGATGGGCATCAGCCTGCCGCCTGGCACGGCGAACCAGTTGCAGCTCAAGAACGTGGCGGCGGTGATCGTCACGGCACAGCTACCGGCCTTTGCCCAGCCCGGGCAGATGATCGACATCAACGTGTCCTCCATGGGCAACGCCAAGTCGCTCAAGGGCGGAACGCTCATCGTCACGCCCCTGCGCGGCGCCGACGGCGAGATCTACGCCCTGGCCCAAGGCAATGTGGTGGTGGGAGGCGCGGGCGCCTCGGCGGGCGGCAGCAAGGTGCAGATCAACCACCTGAGTGCAGGCCGGGTTCCGCAAGGCGCACAGGTCGAACGCGCCGTGCCCACACCCCTCAACGAGGGCGACACCATCAACCTGGGGCTCAATGCCTCGGACTTCCAGACCGCACGCCGCGTGGCGCAGGCCATCAACACCAAACTGGGTAGCGGCCTGGCCACGGCGCTCGACGGCCGCACCGTGCAAGTGCGCGCACCGCTGGACCCCGGCGCCCGCGTGGGCTTCATCGCCGATCTGGAAGAACTGCCCCTGGAGGCGTCCACTCCCTCGGCCAAGGTCGTCATCAATGCACGCACCGGCTCGGTGGTGCTGAACCAGGCCGTGACGCTGGGCCCCTGCGCCATTGCACACGGCAACCTGTCGATCACCATCAGCTCCACGCCCGTCATCAGCCAGCCCGCTCCACTCTCGCAAGGGCAGACCGTGGTGGCGCAGCAAAGCGACATCCGCATCAACCAGGAACCGGGCAACATCATCCAGATGCCGGCTTCACCCCAGCTGGCAGACGTGGTCAAGGCGCTCAACACGCTGGGGGCTACGCCGGGCGACCTGCTGGCCATCCTGCAGGCCATCAAGGCCGCCGGTGCCCTCAACGCCGAGCTGGAAGTGATCTGACCCCGGGGAGCAACCATGGCCCTCACCCTGCCCTCGTCCAGCACCACCAGCAGCACGTCCAATGCGCTGGCGGTGGACATCCGCTCGCTCAATTCGCTCAAGTACGACGCGGGCACGGCCAACAACGCCCAGACCACGCGCGAGGTCGCCAAGCAGTTCGAGTCGCTGTTCATGCGCGAGCTGATCAAGAGCATGCGTGACGCCACGATGAAATCCGGCCTCATGGAAGGCGAGCAGGCCAACCTGGGCCAGGACATGCTGGACCAGCAGCTGTCGGTCAGCATGTCGGGCCAGCAGGGCGGGCTGTCTGAAGCGATTGCACGCCAGCTCTCGCGCCAGATGGGCGGGGCCGACGCGAATTTCTCCGTGCCCTCCACACTGAGCCTGCCGCAGGCGCTGCCCCGCGCAGCGTCCTCGGCCACCGGCACACCGGCCGAGGCCACTGGACCCGCGCCCAAGGGCCGCGATGGTTTTGTGCAGCACCTCTCGGGCACCGCCGAGCGCGTGGCCCAGGAGAGTGGCATTCCCGCCAGCTTCATGCTGGGCCAGGCTGGCCACGAAACCGGCTGGGGCAAGAGCGAGATCAAGCACAAGGACGGCTCCAACTCGTTCAACCTGTTCGGCATCAAGGCCGGCAAGGGCTGGACAGGCAAGGTAGCCGAGATCACCACCACCGAATACATCAACGGCAAGGCCCAGAAGGTGACGGCGAAGTTCCGCGCCTACGACTCGTACGAGGATTCGTTCCGGGACTACGCAAAGCTCATCAAGGACAGCCCGCGCTACGAGAAGGCCGAATCCGTCGCCCAGTCCGGCTCGGCCATGGCCTATGCCTCGGCGCTGCAAAAGGCGGGCTACGCCACCGACCCCGAGTACGCCAAAAAGCTCGGTGGTGCCATCAATAGCGTGCTGCGCACGCTGCGCGCGCAGGCTTGACCATGCAAACACCCCCTGAGTCGCTTCGCGCCTTCCCCCTCTCTCGCTTCGCGGGAGGGGGACGCCCCCAGCGCGGCGGGGCGGCCCTTGCGCGGGGGCGCTGGCCAGGGCCGCGCCAGTCTCACGCGCTGGGGGTGCAGGCAGCGCTGGGGATCACTGAAATGCGAGGTGAGTCATGAGCTTGCTCAACGTCGGCGCCCGCGCCCTGTTGGCCAACCAGGTGGCGCTGCAGACGGCGGGCCACAACATTGCCAACGTCAACACGCCCGGCTATTCGCGCCAGACCGTGGTGCTGCAGACCGTGCAGGGCCAGTTCACAGGCGGCGGCTACATCGGCCAGGGCGTGGATGTGCAGACCATCCTGCGCAACCAGAGCGAGCTGCTCACGCGCCAGTCGGCCACGGCGGGTTCGGTGCAGTCGTCCGACATCGTGCGGGCCGAGCGCCTGCGCCAGCTGCAGGAGGTCTTCAGCGGCGGCACGGCGGGCCTGGGTGCAGCCATCAATGACATGATGAATGCGTTCTCGGACGTGGTGAGCGCCCCCACGGACATCACTGCGCGCACCGTGGTGCTCACGCGCATGGACGAAACCGCCTCGCGCATGCGTGCGGCCGCCGACCGCATCAACGAAATCCAGTACACCGTGACCGAACAGCTGCAAAGCAGCATCACCGCCGTCAACAGCCTGGCCGGGCAGATGGCCAGCGTGAACGAGCAGATCGCGCGCGCCAAGGGCAATGGCCAGACTCCGAACGACCTGCTGGACCAGCGCGACCAGATCATCCGCGACATCAACCAGTACGTGCAGACCACGCAGATCCCAGCTGACGATGGCACCGTGGGCCTGTTTGTGGCGGGCAGCCAGCCGCTGGTGCTGGGCACCACGGCCACCAGCCTGTCCATCGATGACGCGACGGCGTTCCCCGGCAGCGGTCAGATCAAGCTGTTCTTCAACCGGCCCGGTGCGCCAGCCGTGGAGATGGACGAGAACGTGCTCGGCGGGGGCTCGATGTCGGGCCTGCTGCGCTTCAACAACAACGATCTGGCCGAAGGGCGCAACCTGCTGGGCCGCATGGCCATGGCCATCGGCATGACGATGAACGACCAGCACAACCTGGGCCTGACGCTGGACGGTGCGCTGGGCAAGGACCTGTTCGCGCTGCCCGCCAGCATGCCGGGCCACACCAACGGCGCGGGCGTGGGCACGGTGTCCTTCACCGGCCCCACGGAGTTCGCGGCGTCGGACTACGAAATCCGCTTTACCACCGGCACGGCCGGGCAGGTGGTGCGCTTGTCGGACGGCACGTCCACCCCGTTCACCGACGCGGCCAACCTGGCCACGCTGCAGATCGACGGCCTGAACTTCAACCTGACCACGCCCGGCAACCCCGGCGAGCGCATGTTGTTCAAGCCGTTCAGCACGGCGGCGGCCAACATCCAGTCGCTGGTGTACTCACCGCGTGATCTGGCAGCGGCCAACCCCATCAACGCGGCCATGGGCACCTCCAACGGCGGCACGCTGCAGCTGGCGGGCCTCAAAGCCACGGGCCTGCCCAACCCGCCGGGGCTGGTGCTGCCGCCCAACGCCAACCCGGCGGCGTTGCCCCCCATCCTGGGCGGTATCCAGCTGCAGTTCACGGCCGGCCCGCCCACCACATACGACGTGCTGGACCGGGGCACTGCGCCACCCACCACCATTGCCGCCGCGCAGCCCTACACGCCGGGTGCACCCATCTCGATCAACGGTTGGGAGATCAAGCTGCAGGGCAGCCCCAACACGGGCGACACCGTCGTGATCGGCAATGCATCGGACCCGCAGTACGGCGACATCTTCACGCGCAACGCGGGCAACGCGAGTGCACTCATGGGCCTGCGGGACGTGAAGATGTTCGACGAGTCCACACTATCCGACGGCTACGCTGGGGCCATGGCCCAGGTGGGCACCCGCACCCAGAGCGCGCTGTTCGCGGCCGAGCTGTCCACCACCATCGCGGCCAACCTGGAACGGGACCGTACGGCGATTTCGGGCGTGAACCTGGACGAAGAGGCTGCAAGGCTGATCCAATACCAGCAGGCGTACCAGGCATCGTCCAAAATGATCCAGATTGCGCAAAACATCTTTGACTCGCTGCTGCAGGGCCTGGGCCGCTGACGGCGGGACAGGAGTTAGGAGTTCGACATGAGTAACAGCATCTACCGCCTTGGCACGGCCAACATGTATGACAACGCGCTGCGCAACCTGGGCACGCGCCAGACCAACCTGTCGAACCTGCAGGAGAACCTGACCTCGGGCAAACGCGTGGTGCGGGCCAGCGATGACCCCGTGTCGGCCGCGCAGGCCGAACGCGCCATCAACCGGCTGGCGCGCATCCAGACCGAGCAGCGCGCCCTGGAAACGCAGCGCAACGCCATCGCGCAGGCCGAGTCCGCCCTGGGCGACGCAGTGGACCTGGTGCAGAACTTCCGCGAACTGGTGGTGAACGCCGGCAGTGCGGCCCTGACCCCCAACGACCGCAACACCATCGCCAACCAGCTGCAAGGCCTGCGCGAGCAGCTGCTGGAAGTGGCCAACCGCAAGGACACCAACGGCGTTCCCCTGCTCAGCGCCCTGGGCAGCGCGCTCGCGCCGTTCCTCGGCCCCCTGAGCACCAGCCCCGACTACAGCTTTGAAGGACTGCCTGGCCAGACAGCCAGCAGTGGCGTGTCGATTCCCAACACCCTGGATGGCGAAGCCGCCTTCATGTTCGACCCGCAGCGCGATGGGGTCTACACCGCAGGTGTCAGCGCCATTCCCTCCAGCCGCTCCCTCAACACCACGGCGGTCACCCCCGTGGACCCGAGCCTGGTAACGGGCGACAACTACACCATCACCTTCAGCGCGGTCGGCCCAGGCGCCACACCCGGCACCACCACCGCCACCTACACGCTCACCAACACCACCACAGGCGCTGTGTCACCGGCCGTGGTGGTGCCCGACTATCCCACCGACAAGCCAGTGACCATCGCCATCACCAGCATCCCGGGCCTGAGCTTCGACATCAAGGGCAACCCTGCCACCGGGGACACCATTACCCTGCAGCCCAGCCCGAGCATGTTCAGCACCCTGGACAACGCGATCCGCGACATCCGCAGCGCCCCCGACAGCAATGCAGCGGCGCAGGCAGTGGGGCAGGCCCTGGGCAACATGGACATTGGCCTGGAACGCCTGCACAACATGCGCGGCTATGCGGGCGAGCTGCTCAACCGAGCGGACCGCATCACGGGCGACCAGGAAAAGCGCTCCATCCAGCTCGAAGGCGACCGCTCGCGGGCCGAGGATCTCGATATGATCCAGGGAATTTCAGACTTCCAGAACCAGCAGGTGGGCTACGAGGCAGCACTCAAGTCTTATGCGCAGGTTCAGAAGCTGTCCCTGTTCAATTTCATCAGTTAAAGCGGGCCTGCCCACGCTGCACAGCCCCGGGCGGGGACAGGCCCCAACGACGAGACAACCGCCTAAGAGCACATGGTCCAATCTGTCCTTGGCAGCCTGATTCTGGGTTACCGCCCTTTGTGGAACCGCGCCCGCAAGCTCGCGGCCATACAGCTTTATGTGCACAGCGAGGCCTCGGCCCTGGTCGATACCGCCCACCTGCTGCGCACGCTGCAGGAGTTGTGGTCTGCCAGTTCTCCCCCGATTCTGCTGTCCCCCCAAAGCCACCAGCTGTTGTCCAACATGCTGGAGCACGCGCCACGTGGCGCGCCCTGGATCGAGGTGCGCGGCAACTGGCTGTCCGACTCCACCATCTATGCGCTGGTCAAGGCCGCCCACCAGCGGGGCCTGAAGCTCGTGTGGCGCGGTGAGCTGGGTCGGCTGCCCGAGCCCGACATTGCCCAGTGCTTTGACAACAGCCTGCTCACCCTGCGCCCCGAAGACGCCGTGGCGGCCCTGAAGGCGGCCCCCGCCGCACGCCCTGGCGGCACCCCCACGCAGCCCGCGCGCACCACCAGCCCGGTGCTGGCCGGGCAGATGTACGAGAACATTGCCAGCCGCGCGCTCATGGAGCATTGCCTGGATCAGCACAACGCCCTGGCACTGGCCGGCTGGCCTACGGAAGACGTGCTCTACAGCCTGCGCCACCATCCCCAGCAGCCATCGCACGCGGTGATCTTCAAGCTCATGAAGGCCATCGACGCAGAGCAGTCGCTGGAAACCTTTGAAGACATCATGGGCCAGGACCCGATCCTGGCGTACCGCTTCATGGTGTACACCAACTCTGCGGCCCTGGGCCTGCGCACCGGCATCGATTCGCTGCGCCGGGGCCTGGTGATGATGGGCTACGGCTCCATCAAGCGCTGGCTGTCCGACCAGCTGCCCCATGCCAGCACCGACCCCAACATGCAGCCGGTGCGCGAGGCCATGGTGATGCGTGCCCAACTCACCGCACAGCTGCTCGACGCGGGCGTGGAGAACGATCTGCGCCGCGAGATCTACCTGTGTGGTCTGCTGTCGCAGATCGACGACCTGCTGGGGGAGCCGCTTGGCACCATCCTGCGCCGTCTGCCCTTGTCTGAGCGCATCTATGACGCCACGGTGCTGCGCACCGGCCCCTACACCGGTGGCCTGCAGATGGCCTGCGCGCTGGAGACGGACGACGCCAGTGCCATTCGCAACCTCTGCGAGACGTTCGAGCTGGACCTGGAAGAGGTCAACCGCGCGCTGCTGCGGGTGCTGGCCGACCTGGAAGTAGAGAGAAGATAACCCCCCTGAGCCGCTGCGCGTCTTCCCCCAAGGGGGACGCCACCGGTGGCCCGGCAAAGCCGGTTCCACGGTGGCACTGGCTGGGGCCGCGCCAGTATTTGCCGACAGCGCCAGTCTGGGACATGGGCTCAAAGGCAGTGGGTCGGCTCACCGTGCCAGCTCATCGCGCACCCGCGCAAAAGTCTTCCAGAACTCCGCCTCCTGCGTGGTCGCAAAGTTGATGCGCATGAGGGTACTGGGTTGGCGCTCTGCGTGGAACAGCGCGCCCGGCGCCAGCAGGTAGCCCTCGTCGAGCATGCGCTGCGACAGCGCGTCGGTGTCCACCCCCGTCTCCACCCAGCCAAACAGGCCCACGGGCTCGGCCGCAAAGGTGCAGCCCGCGCCCAGCGCCAGCTTCACGCTGCGCGCACGCGCAGCGTCGAGCCGCGTGCGGATGCGCTCGGCGTGGCGGCGCAGTTGGCCCTGTTCGATGCACAGGGCCAGGGCTTTTTCCAGCAGCGCGGGCGTGGTCAGCGTGGCCAGCAGTTTGGTGTCCAGCAATTGCTCCACCAGCGCGGGCGGTGCGGCCATGAAACCGATGCGCCAGTTGGGCGCGAGGATCTTGGCAAAGCCGCTCACGTAGATGGTGCGCGAGAGGCCATCGAGCGCCGTGAGGCGCGTGGCGTGCTCGGGCGCGATGTGGCTGTAGGTATCGTCCTCCACCACATGGAAGTTGTACTGGTTGGCCAGCTGCAGGATGCGATGCGCGCTGCCCGGAGACAGGCAGTAGCCCGTGGGGTTGTGGAACACGCTCACGCTCACGTAAAGCTTGGGCTGGTGCACCTCGCAGTACTTCGCCATGACCTCCAGGTCTGGCCCGTCGGCACGGCGCGGCACCGGCAGGATGTGCATGCCCAAAGCAGACAAGCGCGCAAACTCCACCGCCCAGCCGGGTTCCTCCACCATCACCGGGTCGCCCGGGCGCAGCAGCGTGCGGCTCACGATGTCGAGCGCGTGCGTGGCACCCACGGTGGTGATGATGTTTTCGGGGGCGGCATGCACATTCAGCGTGGCCAGCTTCTTGGACAGCACCCGGCGCAGCCCCGTGTCGCCCAGAGGCTCGCCGTACTGCAGCGAAAAATCATTCAACGCGCGTGTGCTGGTCACCTTGCGCACAGCGGCGGGCATGAAGGTGGACTCCAGCCAGGCAGGCGGAAACACGCCCATGCCGGGCTGCGGCTTGTCGCTGATCTTGTGGAACATGCCCCGGATCAGCGCCGTGGCGTTGACGGGCGGCGCACCCCGCGCAGCACCGCGCCCGGCGCCCCGCGCGGCAAACCAGTGCGCGGTGCTCCAGTTGCCCATGGCACGCTCGACTTCCTGGGCACCCGCGTCGTCGTCCTCAGCGCCCCTGTCCAGCAACCCGTTGGCCATCTCGCGCACAAAGAAGCCCCGATTTTTGCGTGCCTCCACCAGCCCCTGCGCCAGCAATTGGTCGTACGCCGCCACCACAGTGGAAGGGCTGACGCCATGCTGCTGCGCGCACTGCCGCACCGAAGGCAGGCGCGCGCCGGGCGCCAGCAGCCGGTTGCGGATGCGCTCGCCAAAACGCGCCGACAGCTGCTCGGTCAGCGACTGGGTGGTGGTTTTCATCAGCATGGCGGTGTCCTTGTGTACTGTTATCGCAGCCAATACAGATCACGAACTGCCCTGCTTAACTGTACTGGTTGTGTACTGACATCGAAGATTACATTGAAGCCCAGGCGCTGACAAGCCACCCGCCATAAAGCCCGGACCCACCTGCCCATGACCGCCCCCGAACTGACTGCCCTGCTGCTGTTCTGCACCGCGATGAGTTTTTCGCCGGGGCCCAACACCACCTTGTCCACTGCGCTGGCCGCGAACCTGGGCCTCAAGCGCGCCCTGCGCTTTTGCTTTGCAGTGCCCACAGGCTGGACGCTGCTCATGCTGGGCAGCGGCCTGGGCCTGGGCGCCCTGATCACCGGAGTGCCCGCGCTGCGCTGGGCCGTAACGCTGCTGGGCGTGGCCTACATGCTCTGGCTGGCCTGGAAGCTCAGCCGGGCAGGCAAGATGACCGAGATCGACACCACGCGCCTGAACGTGACCTTCTGGCAGGGCGTGGGCCTGCAGTTCGTGAACATCAAGGCCTGGATGCTGGCGCTCACGCTCAGCGCAGGCTGGGTGGTCAACGCCGCAGGCCAGCCCTCGACCAATCCGGGCGAGCGCCTGGCCATCATCTGCGGGGTGATGATGGTGTTTGCGTTCACCAGCAACTTTGCCTACGCGCTCATCGGCTCGCTGCTGCGCCAGTGGCTGGCGCAGGGCCAGCGCCTGCTCTGGTTCAACCGCGCACTGGCCCTGGTGCTCGTTGCCACTGCCCTTTGGATGCTCGCGCTATGAACAACGCACAAGAACGCGAGGCGCTGGTCTGGGGGCTGGTGGGCGTCACCCTGTTTGCGGCCACGCTGCCGATGACCCGCCTCGCCGTGGGGCCCACCGACGCGCCGCAGCTGTCGCCCTGGTTCGTCACATTCGGCCGCGCTGCCGTGGCAGGGCTGCTGTCCATCGCCTACCTGTGGCTGCAGCATGCGCGCGGGCGCCTCAACCTGCCGCAGAAAGCAGAATGGCCGCTGCTGGCCATCACGGCCTTTGGCGTGATCGTGGGGTTTCCGCTGTTTCTGGCTCTGGCGCTGCGCCATGTGCCCAGCACGCATGGGGCCGTGGTCACCGCCTTGCTGCCACTGTCCACCGCCTTGCTCGGCGCGCTGTGGTATCGGCAAAGGCCCTCCGCCGGATTCTGGGCCTGCGCGGTGCTGGGCAGCAGCCTGGTGCTGGGCTTCATGGTGTGGCGTGCCGGCGGCATCTACCTGGGTGCAGCCAACATCTATCTGCTCATAGCCATGACCACGGGCGCGTTCGGCTACATCGGCGGCGCCCGCCTCACGCCAAGGCTCGGCGCCGAGCAGGTCATCTGCTGGGTACTGGTGTGCTCCCTGCCGCTGACCATTCCCATCGCCTGGTGGTTTGCACCGGCCATGCCCTCGGCCATCGGCGGCATGAGCTGGCTGGGCTTTGTCTACGTGGCGCTGTTCTCGATGTGGATCGGCTTCTTTGCCTGGTACCGGGCGCTGGCACTGGGTGCCGTGCGCGTGAGCCAGATCCAGCTGATCCAGCCGTTCCTGAGCCTGCTCTTCGCCGTGCCGCTGCTTGGAGAGCGGCTGGATACCGTCACGGTGGTGTTTGCACTGGCCGTGATCGCCACCGTATTTGTGGGCAAGAAGATGCCCGTTCACCAAGGAGCTGCCGCATGACCCCCATCACCCCAGAAGAACGCCTGCAGCAGCTGGGCCTGGTGTTGCCTGCCGTGACCGCACCCCGTGGCAACTTCGACGCCTATGTCCTCGACGGCAACACGCTGTACCTGTCGGGCAAGGGCGCTCCCGCCCGCGAAGACATGGCCACCGTGCCCAAGGTAGGGCGCGAAATCAGCGCCGCAGAAGCCAGGGACCATGCCCGCGAGGTGGGACTGCACCTGATCGCGACGATGAAGGCTGCACTGGGCGACCTCTCGCGGGTGCGCCGCGTGGTCAAGGTGCTGGGCATGGTCAACGCCACCCCCGACTTCATGCAGCACACCGAGGTCATCAACGGCTGCTCGGACCTGCTGGTCGAGGTGTTCGGCGACGCGGGGCGGCATGCGCGCTCTGCCGTGGGCGTAGGCTCCCTGCCGCGTGGCTTCGCGGTGGAGATTGAAGCGGTGGTTTCCGTGAAAGACTGACAGCCATGCAGATACACAACATCCCGTTTGCCACAACCGACTGGTCCAGCATTCCCCGCGAAGAAAAAAGCGCACAGGCAGGCCAGGCCTTCTGGCGCACGCAGCAGTTCGGCGACATGCGCGTGCGCATGGTGGAGTACACGGCCGGATACGTTTCGGACCACTGGTGTGTCAAGGGCCATGTGCTGCTGTGCCTCCGTGGAGAATTGCACACCGAACTGGCCGACGGCCGCCGTTTCACGCTGACGCCGGGCTTGAGCTACCAGGTGGCGGACAACGCCGAGCCCCACCGTTCCAGCTCACCCCAAGGGGCAACCTTGTTCATCGTGGACTGACCAGGAAGAGGGGAACGCCTGTGAAATACTCCGTGGAACACGCATTGCAGCAGCTACCTGGCCCGGGCGGTGAGCGGTTCGTGGAACTCTTGCGCCACGGCAGCATGCGCACGGAGCTGTATGCGCCACGCGGCCACGACCCGCAGCAGCCGCACGCGCAGGACGAGTTGTATTTCGTCCAGCGTGGGAGCGGAGAATTCGTGCAAGGTGAAGCCCGCCACCACTTCGCGGCCGGAGATGCCTTTTTTGTACCTGCGGGACAGCATCACCGCTTTGAGAATTTTTCTGACGACTTTGCAACATGGGTAGTCTTTTGGGGACCGCCCGGAGGAGAACGAGAGTGAAACTGAACGACCTTCCACAGACCAGCACCTGGACCCTGGCGCGCCGCGCCGAGCGCATGAACCCTTCGGTCATCCGCGAAATCCTCAAGGTCACGGAAAAGCCCGGCATCATCAGCCTGGCGGGCGGCCTGCCCTCGCCCAAAACTTTCCCGGTGTCGGCCTTCGCCGAAGCCTCGGCCGCCGTGCTGGCCAATGACGGCCCCGCTGCCCTGCAATACGCCGCCAGCGAAGGGTATGCCCCGCTGCGCCAGGCCATCGCGGACTTCCTGCCCTGGGATGTGGATGCCGACCAGGTGCTCATCACCACTGGCTCGCAGCAGGCGCTGGACCTGATCGCCAAGGTGCTGATCGACACCGACAGCCGCGTGCTGGTGGAAACGCCCACCTACCTGGGCGCGCTGCAGGCCTTCACGCCCATGGAGCCTGCCGTGGTGTCCGTGGCCAGCGATGACGAAGGTGTGCTCATCGACGACCTGAAGGCCAAGGTGGGCACGGGTGCCAACAAGGCGCGCTTTTTGTACGTGCTGCCCAACTTCCAGAACCCCACGGGCCGCACCATGAGCGAAGCCCGCCGCGCCGCCCTGGTGCAGGCTGCCGCTGAACTGAACCTGCCGCTGGTGGAAGACAACCCCTACGGCGACCTGTGGTTTGACAACCCGCCACCCGCGCCGCTGACGGCCCGCAACCCTGAAGGCTGCATCTACATGGGCTCGTTCTCCAAGGTGCTGGCACCCGGCCTGCGCCTGGGTTTTGTGGTGGCGCCCAAGGCGGTTTACCCCAAGCTGCTGCAGGCCAAGCAGGCGGCCGACCTGCACACGCCCGGCTACAACCAGCGCCTGGTGGCCGAGGTGATGAAGGGCAATTTCCTGGACCGCCATGTGCCCACCATCCGCGCGCTGTACAAGCAGCAGTGCGAGGCCATGCTGGCCGCGCTCGACAAGGAAATGCAGGGCCTCGGTGTGCAGTGGAACCGCCCCGATGGCGGCATGTTCCTGTGGGTACGCTTGCCCGAAGGCATGAGTGCCGTCGAACTGCTGCCCAAGGCGGTGGAGCGCAACGTGGCCTTCGTGCCCGGCGCGGCGTTTTATGCCGACAACGCCGACCCGCGCACCCTGCGCCTGTCGTTCGTCACCTCGACGGTAGAGCAGATTGCCACCGGCATTGCTGCGCTGGCAGCGGCCATCCGCGATAACAAGTGAACAACCCCCTGTGGCGCTGCGCGCCTTCCCCCTTCTCTGACATCGCTGTGCGATGCGGAAGGGGGACGCCGCCAGCGCGGCGGGGCGGCCCTTGCGCGGCGGCCGCTGGCCGGGCCACGCCCGCTTCATACATCACAGTTCGTTCAACGCACATGAAAGTTGATTCAACATGCTGAGGCTCTGGGGGCGCCTGTCGTCCATCAACGTGCGCAAGGTGGTGTGGGCTGCGCAAGAACTCGGCATCACGGTGCAGCGCACCGACGCGGGCGGCCAGTTCGGGCTGGTGCGCGAGGCCGACTATCTGCAGCGCAATCCCAATGGCCTGGTGCCGCTGATGGAAGACGATGAGACCAGCACCGTGTTGTGGGAATCCAACCCCATCGTGCGCTACTTGTGCGCGCGGCACTCTCCAGGCGAGCTGTACCCTGAAGCCTTGCGTGAGCGCTTTGTGGCCGAGCAGTGGATGGACTGGCAGCAGACCACATTGAACCCGGCCGGGCGCGATGCCTTTGTGCAGTGGATACGCACCCCAGCGGCCCAGCGGGACGACGGGCTGATTGCAGCATCCGTGGCGGCCACGGAGCCTCTGATAGGACTGCTGGATGCGCATCTGGCGCGCCAGCCCTTCATGGCGGGCGACCGGTTCACCATGGCGGACATCCCTGTGGCCTGCGAGATCCACCGCTGGTGGGGCCTGCCGCAAGAACGTGTGGGGCGCCCTCACCTGGAGCGGTGGTACAACACGGTCAGCACCCGGCCCGGCGCGCGGGGCGTGCTAGACCAGCCACTCGCCTGACCCGGAGTCCGCCATGCACCAGCGTCCCTTCAAGCAAATCGATGTGTTCAGCGATCGCCCGGGTTTTGGCAACCCGGTCGCCGTGGTGCTGGATGCCGAGGGCCTGAGCGACAGCGACATGCGCCGCTTTGCGGCGTGGACCAACCTGTCGGAAACCACCTTTCTGCTGCCCGCCACCGAGGCCGGGCGCGCCGCGGGTGCCGACTACCGCCTGCGCATCTTCAGCCCCAATGGCGAACTTCCCTTTGCGGGGCACCCCACGCTGGGCACCTGCCATGCGTGGCTGCAGGCGGGCAACACGCCACGCCAGCAGGGCATGGTGATCCAGGAGTGCGCGCTGGGTTTGGTGCGTATCGCGCAGGCCGATGGCACCCTGGCCTTTGCCGCCCCGCCCCTGAAGCGCAGCGCGCCCAGCCCGGCCCTGGTGCCGCTGATTGCGAGCGCGCTGGGCCTGCGCCCCCCGCAGATCCTGGGGGCACAACTGCTGGACAACGGCCCAGTGTGGCTGGGCCTGCTGCTCGACAGCGCGGACACCGTGCTGGGCCTGCGGCCGGACCACGCGCGCCTGAAAGACCTGGGCCAGGACGTGGGCGTGATCCATGTCGGTCCCAACGCCAGCGACACCGCCCAGCCCGGCGTGGTGGTGCGCGCCTTTGCCGCCCCCATGGGCAACCCCGAAGACCCGGTCACCGGCACCTTGAACGCCAGCTTGGCCGAGTGGCTGATTGCCGATGGCCTGGCGCCACGCAGCTATCTGGTCGCCCAGGGTGAATGCCTGGGCCGCGCCGGCCGCGTGCACATCCGCCAGGACGACGATCACCAGATCTGGGTGGGCGGGCGCGCAGTCACCTGCATCGAGGGCACGGTGCTGCTATGAATTTGATGGCTTCCGTGCCGCGCCCCAGCGGCTGAATTTCACGCCTGCGGGCTCCTGACGGGGCCTACCGAATCCACACCAAAAACACCGGGCAACACACCCGGTAAGCCCCCGGCGTGCCTCCACCGTCACCTCACTGGCCGCATCACCGATTTTTCTACCAAGGACCACCATGCAACAGCGCCCCTTCCATCAAGTCGATGTTTTCACCGCCCAGGCCTACCGGGGCAACCCGCTGGCCGTGGTGCTCGATGGCACGGGCCTGTCCACTGAGACCATGCAGGAGTTCACGAACTGGACCAACCTGTCCGAAGCCACCTTCTTGTTGCCACCCACTCCCGAAGGCCGCGCCGCCGGTGCCGACTACCGCGTGCGCATCTTCTGCCCCGGGCGCGAACTGCCTTTTGCCGGCCACCCCACGCTGGGCAGCTGCCACGCCTGGCTGCAGGCCGGGGGCAAGCCCCAGGTAGCAGGCAAGGTGGTGCAGGAATGCGGCGTGGGCTTGGTCACGCTGCGCCAGGATGGCGACCGCCTGGCTTTTGCCGCGCCTGCGTTGATCAAAAGCGGCCCGCTGGCGGAAGACGACGTGGCCTTGATTGCCAGGGGCCTGGGGGTGGACCGCAGCGACATCCTGCACCACGCCTGGTGCGACAACGGCCCCAACTGGCGCGGGGTGATGCTGCGCTCGGCTGAGCAGGTGCTGGCGCTCAAGCCCGACGCCAGCATCCTCGGCCAACTCGATGTGGGCGTGGTGGGACCGCGCGGAAAAGTGGGTGTCATCGGCAGCACGGACGCAGAAGGCATCGCCTTCGAGGTGCGCGCTTTTTTCCCCGGCAACAACGGCCTGGCCGAAGACCCCGTCACCGGAAGCCTGAATGCCGCGCTGGCGCAGTGGCTCATCGGCGCCGGGCTGGCCCCCACGCAGTATGTGGCCGCCCAAGGCACCTGCCTGGGGCGCGCCGGGCGGGTGTACGTGCAGCAGGACGGCGACACCATCTGGGTGGGCGGGAGCTCGGTCACCTGCGTGTCGGGCGAGGTGCTGCTGTGACCACGGCCATCCCCCAGCACCCACCCTGCGTGGACCACCTGGTTGTGTTGGCTACGGACCTCGCCAGCGGCGTGGCGTGGTGCGAGCGCACGCTGGGTATCTCCCCCACTGCGGGCGGTGAACACCCGCTGATGGGCACACACAACCGCATCATCAACGTCTCCAGCCCGGCGCATTCGCGCATCTATCTGGAGATCATTGCTATCAACACAGGAGCAACTCCCACAATACCAGCGGGCGCAAGGCGCTGGTTTGACATGGACGATGCGGCTCTGCAGCAGCAGGTGGCAGCGCACGGCCCGCAGCTCATCCACTGGGTGGCCTCCGTGCCCGACGTGGCCGAGCGGTGTGCCGCGCTGGGGGCGCTCGACATCGAGCGCGGCGCCATCGTCACCGCCAGCCGGCCCACGCCAAACGGCCTGCTGCAATGGCAGATCACCGTGCGCGACGATGGCCTGCGCCTCATGGACGGCTGCCTGCCCACCCTCATCCAGTGGGGCGGCGTGCACCCGTGCAGCAGCCTGCCCGCCAGCGGCGTGCAACTGCAGCGGCTAACGCTGCAGCATCCGCAGGCCGCCACGCTGCAGGCCGCGTGCGAAGCGGTGGGGGTAGCAAACTGCGTCGCCATCACACCCGGCGACACGCCCCGGCTCACCGCGCAGCTCAGCACGCCACGGGGTCCGGTCACCCTCTCGTCGTTCACCCCTCAGGAGTAACCGCCATGCTTTTCTCTGTACAGGAACTGCTGCTCTTCACACTCGCCGCGCTGGTACTGGTGCTCACGCCGGGCCCCAACATGGTGTATTGCGTTTCGCGCAGCCTCACCCAGGGGCCGCGCGCCGGGCTTGTCTCGCTGACCGGAGTGGTGCTGGGTTTTGTCGTGCACCTGCTGGCAGCGGCGCTGGGCCTCACTGCGCTGCTCGCCGCCGTGCCACTGGCGTTTGACGCCATCCGCTACGCCGGTGCCGCCTACCTGCTGTGGATGGCCTGGCAGGCCGTCAAACCCGGCGGCGCTGCTCCCTTCGAGGCGCGCAACCTGCCGCACGACAGCCCGCGCACGCTGTTCCTGATGGGCTTCATGACCAACCTCCTGAACCCCAAGGTGGCCATGTTCTACCTGTCGTTCTTCCCGCAGTTCCTGCACCCCGAGCGCGGCCAGCTGCTGCAACAAAGCCTGACGCTGGGCGCGGTGCAGATCAGCACCAGTGCCGCCGTGAACGCACTGCTGGTGCTGGGCGCAGCGCGCGTGGCGCTGCTCCTCAACCGCAATGCTGCATGGATGCGCGCCCAGCGCTATTTCATGGGCACCGTCCTGGGTCTGCTGGCCCTCAAACTGTTGACTGAAAAGAAAGCCGCCGCATGAACACCCGCCTCGACCCCACCGCCCTGCTGCCCACCCTGGCCGACATCGAAGCCGCTGCCGAGGTGGTGTACCGCGACTTCGCCGCCACGCCCCAGTACCGCTGGGGCCTGCTCAGCCAGCGCCTGGGCACCGACTGCTGGCTCAAGCACGAGAACCACACGCCGGTGGGCGCCTTCAAGATCCGCGGCGGGCTGACCTACTTTGACCAGCTCGCACAACGCGGCTCGCTGCCCATGGAAGTGATCAGCGCCACACGCGGCAACCACGGCCAGAGCATGGGCTGGGCCGCGCGCCGCCACGGCGTGGCCTGCACCATCGTCGTGCCACGCGGCAATTCGGTCGAGAAAAACGCTGCCATGCGCGCACTGGGCGTCACGCTCATCGAACACGGCGACGACTTCCAGGAAGCGCGCGAACACGCCATCCAGCTCGCGGCCCAGCGCGGCGCCCACATGGTGCCCAGCTTCCACCCCGACCTGCTGCGCGGCGTGAGCACGTATTGGTGGGAGTTCTTGCGCGCCGTGCCGCAGCTGGATGTGGTGTATGTGCCCATCGGCCAAGGCTCGGGTGCGTGCTCGGCCATCGCGGCCAAGCTGGCCCTGCAGCACTCGGTGCGCGTGGTCGGCGTTGTGAGCAGCCACGCCACCACCTATGCCGATTCGCTGGCCGCCGGCCGCGTGATCGAGGCGCCCGTCACCACCCAGCTCGCCGACGGCATGGCCTGCCGCGTGGCCGACGCCGAAGCCCTGGCCGTGATGGCCCCGCACATCGACCATATCGTGCAGGTAAGCGATACCGAAGTGGCCGCCGCCATGCGCGCCTTGTTCACTGACACGCACAACGTGGCCGAGGGTGCAGGCGCTGCGGCGCTGGCGGCAGCGCTGCAGGAACGCGACCAGCTCCAGGGCTTGCATGTGGGCCTGGCGTTGACAGGCGGCAACGTGGACGCGCCGATGTTCAGCAGCGTTCTGGCAGGCTGATCCCGTTGCACACACAAGCTACCACGCTATTCATTCAGTAGCATTGGTCGCTTGTGTGACAAGCGCCAGGGCCCTGTTCTGGCCACAATCCGCCGCATGGGAACCCTCTACCTCGTGCGCCACGGCCAGGCCTCGTTTGGCGCAGATGACTATGACGTGCTCAGCGCGCGCGGGCGCGAACAGGCCGTGCGCCTGGGCGAATACTGGCGAGCGCGGGGGATGGCGTTCGACGCCGTCATCACCGGCACGCTGCGCCGCCACACGCAAACGCTGGAAGGCATTGCCGAAGGCTTGCAGGCCATGCCCCAAGTGCTTCAATTGCCGGGCCTCAACGAATACGACAGCCACGCACTCATCGCGGCCATCCACCCCCAGCCGCTGGGCAAAGCCGATACGCCCGAGTTGTACCGCGCGCACTTTCGCATCCTGTGCGACGCGCTGGCGCAGTGGATGGCGGGCGTCATCAGCCCGCAGGGCATGCCGACGTGGAATGAATTTTCAGCTGGCGTGCGCGCTGCGCTCGACCATGTGCGCCACCACCACGCGGGCCACAACGTGCTGCTGGTAAGCAGTGGCGGCCCCATTTCCACGGCCGTGGGAGAGGTGCTGGGCACCGCACCCGAGGTGACCATTGCGCTGAACATGCGCATCCGCAACAGCGCGGTGACGGAGTTCTCGATCTCGCCCAAGCGGCTGATGCTGCAGACGTTCAACACGCTGCCGCACCTGAACGAGCTGGAGCATGCGGGATGGGTGACGCATGCTTGACGCCTGCGGTCGGAATTTTGGGTGTTTTTGGCTTATAGCGCCTATTGGACAAGCGCCAAAAGCTATGCAATTTATAGCAAATTGACATTCCTGGCCCCCACTGCGCCCGGCAGCAGCACCGCGACTCCAGGCCGCTCCCACACCGGAATCCGTGTTGGGGAACCTTACCGCCCCTCTACAAATCCAGCGCCAGAAACCGGGTTCCCGGCACCGGGTTGAAGCTCACGGGCTCAGCCGTGACAAAGCCCAAGGATTCATAGAGCCTTTGGGCCGCGACAAATTCGGGAAGCACGTCCAGGCACATGCGCCGGTAGCCGACCTCCCTCGCGACGCGCAGCATCTCCTCGACCAGCTTCCGCCCCAGATCCATCCCCCGGGCCACAGGCCGCACATACACGCGCTTCAACTCGCAGGTGCCGTCCTCCACACGGCGCAGGGCCGCACAGCCCACCACACGGCCCTCGACGACGGCCAGCAGAACACCGCCATCGGGCTCCGCGTACTTGCCGGGCAGCTCCGCGAACTCCTGCTCATAGTCCTGAAAATCGAGATTGGCGGTCGGACTCTGGACGTACTCGCGAAAGATCGCGGTGACTGCGGGGAGATCGTCGGGGAAGATGGCGCGCCGGATCGTGGTCATGCGGGGACGGACGGGAGGGGTTGCGCAAATGCGCTCATTCGGTCTCGGGGCGCACAGTCTGCAACGGCAGGTGCACCAGCTCCTGCAGCAGCGCCACCAATTGCCCTGCCGCAGCGTCCACCACCGCCTGCCCTTTATCGGCCGTGGCTCCAGCCGCATTGCCCACCGCACCGGCCGGGTGGTAGTCCTGCATCTGCCAGCCCAGCTTGGCACTTTTGCCGTTGCCCAGAATGGCGTAGCGCTCCGACCGGTCTTGCGACGTGGAGCGGAAATCCCGCGCATGCTCCATGTGCACCGTGCCGGGTGCCAAGTGCAGCATCATCGAGGTCTCGATCTCGCCCGCGTGGATGCCAAAGCGGTGCTCCTGGGCGCTGAACTGGCCTGCCACCGCCTCGGGCAGCGGCAGGCTGAACCAGCTGGCGCTGTAGACGATCAGGTCGCAGCGCGTGCGCAGCTCGCGCGCCACGATGTCCATCACGCTCACCTGGCCACCGTGCCCGTTGAACAGCAGCAGCTTCTTGACGCCTGCACGGGCCACACATTCCCCGATCTCGGTCCACAGTGCAATCACCGTGGCGGGCGAGAGGGTGAGCGTGCCCGGAAAGCGGATGTGCTCCGGGCTCAGGCCCACGTTCTGTGACGGTAAAAACAGCACGGGCAGGTCGGCGGGCAGTTGCGGCAATGCAGCGTCGATCACGCCCTGCAGTAGCGTGGCGTCCACCGACAGCGGCAGGTGCGGGCCATGCTGCTCGACGGCGGCCAGGGGCAACACCGCTACGACCTGATCGGCCTGGCCGCTGTGCTGCAGCGCGGCAAAGTCGCGGGTGGACAGGTCGGCCCAAAAGTGCGAGGGCAAGGAGAGTGGTGCAGATTGGGGCGCGGCGGCAGCGGTCATGCCGCGATGTTAGGGCCTGTTCCGGGCCGCGTCACTTCAGCGCCATCTTGCCCAGCCACACCAGCAGGTGTGCCACGCCCATCACCAGCAGAGCGGTGGATGCCAACCCACTGGCCCAGCTGCCCAGGCCACGGCGGCGCTGCCAGGCGCGTACCACCAGAGCCACCACCCAGCCCACCGCTGCCAGCCCGGCCCACAGCATCCACAACAGCCCCACGCCCAGGCAGCCAAAGCTCTCGCAGTACAGCGAGAAGGTGTAGTAGGACAGGCCCCCCAATGCCACGCACAGCCCCAGCAACAGCACGTCCAGCGTGCGCGAGACCCACACCGCCCTGCGCGAAAGCGGGGCCGAAGAAGACGACTGTGGCGATGAGGGCAAGGGCGTGTTCATGAAAAACCGAAGGTGAAGCGGCGCGGGATGATGCGTTGCAGAAACCCCTGCAGCCCAGCATAGCGCCCGCCTCACCGCCGCGCGCCGCCGCCCATCCCGCTACCATCACCGCATGACCCAAGACCTCTTCCGCCAAGACGCCTACCTGCGCGAATGCAGCGCCCACATCACCGCCGTCACCGATACCGGCATCGTGCTGGACCAGACCGTGTTCTACCCCCTGGGCGGCGGCCAGGCCGGTGACAGCGGCGTGCTGGTGCTGGCCGACGGCACAGAGATCGCCATCACCGACACCCGCAAGGGCAAGGACGCCGAAGGCAACCCCACCAGCGACATCGTGCACATCCCCGCCCCCGGGCAGGAAGACCGCGTGGCGCAGCTGGCCCAACAGGGACCAGGCACCGCCGTCACGGCCCGCATCGACTGGGAGCGCCGCCACCGCATGATGCGGCTGCACACCACCAGCCACCTGCTGTGCCATGTGGTGCCGCAGCTGGTCAACGGCTGCTCCATCACGCCCGACTATGCGCGGCTGGACTTTGCGATGACCGACCCGCTGGACAAGGAGCAGCTCACCGCCGCCATCGCCACCCTGGTGGCCGCTGCGCACCCGCTCACCGTGGCATCGATCAGCGACGAAGAACTGGACGCCAACCCCGCGCTGGTCAAAAGCATGAGCGTGCAGCCCCCGCGCGGCACCGGGCGCATCCGCACCATCCGCATCGGTGGCGAAGACAACGCGCCGCTGATCGACCTGCAGCCCTGCGGCGGCACGCATGTGGCCAACACGTCGGAGATCGGCGCCATCGTGGTGACCAAAATCGAGAAAAAGAGCGCAACGACTCGACGGGTGGTACTGGGCTTTGCTCAGTGAGCGCAGCGACGAGCACGCTCCTCAAATGTCAACAATCTTGAGCCGCCGCAGCCCCCGGTTGCAATGGCTTACCCCGCCAGACCCACAACGGGGACAATAGCGGCCCGCGCGCGCGGCCTTTTTTGGACTTCTTGCACCCGGCTTCCTGGGGCTGCGGCGCTCACTTTTGCCTGCCGCCATGCCGATCTCCCTGCGCTCCGTCTCGTCTGCCTCCCTGCGCCAGCACCGCTGGTTCCGCCCTGCCGTCCGCGCGCTGGCGGGTTTGATCGTCCTGTGGCTGGTCACCTGGCTGGCCATTCCGCCGCTGGTCAAGGGGCCGCTGGAGCGCATTGCGTCCGAACAACTGGGCCGCACCGTCACCGTGGGGGGCATCGACTTTGAGCCCTGGAGCCTGGAATTCGCGCTGCGCGACGTGGCCGTGGCAGGTGCCAACGGCGCGCCCCCACAGCTGACCATTGGCCGAGTCTATGCCGATGGCGAGTTGCAGTCGCTGCTGCGCCTGGCGCCCGTGGTGGACGCCTTCACCATCGAAAACCCGGTGCTGCGCATCACCCACCTGGGCGACGGCCGCTATGACGTGGACGACATCATCGCCAAAGTCACCGCGCCCACCACCGAACCCGAGCCCGACAAAGGCCCCGCACGGGTGGCGCTGTACAACCTGGCACTGACGGGTGGCAGCATCGACTTCTCGGACACCGCCGTGGATAAAACCCACGAGGTGCGCGACCTGGCCCTCAAGGTGCCTTTCATCAGCACCTTGCCGTCGCAACGCGAGGTGAAGGTCGAGCCCCACCTTGCGTTCACGCTCAATGGCAGCCGGTTTGACTCGTCCGCCCAGGGCACGCCGTTTGCGCAGACCGGCCAGGCTGACGCGCAGATTCGGCTGGACGGGCTGGACCTCGCGCCCTACTTGGGCTATTTGCCAGCCAACCTGCCCGTCAAGGTGTTGGGCGCCACGCTGGATGCGGATGTGAAGGTGGCCTTTGAACAGCACCCGCGCATGGCCGTGAAGCTGACCGGCACCGTGCAAGCCAGCGGCGTACGCATCGCAGACCGCCAGGGCGCCGACCTGCTGAGCTATGAGCGCCTGAAAGTCGACATGGCCGATGTGCGCCCGCTGGACCAGGTGGTGCGACTGCAGCATGTGGAGCTGACCGCGCCCGTGGTCACTGCCACACGCGATGCTGCAGGCCAGATCAACCTGGCGCAACTGGCACCGCCTGCACCGCCGCCATCGGCGGTCAAGGGCAAGACCCCCGCACCTGCGGCACCTGCATCTGCTGAACCGGCGTCTTCGCCACTGGCCAGCGCCAGCGCAGCATCGGCCTCTGCCTCGCCCGCTTCCTCCAGCAAAGCCAAGGCCAAGGCCGCACCCGCCTGGGTAGTAGAAGTCGCCACCGCCGCAGTGCGCGGCGGCACCCTGCGCTGGGCCGACCAGACCACGCGCCCCGCAGCGGCCCTGCAGGCCACAGAGGTCACGCTGGATGCGGCCGACGTCGCCGTCCCCTTCGCCAAACCCTTTACCTTCAAGGGCGGGCTCAACCTGCAGGGCAGCACACTCAGCTTCACCGGCGAAGCCACGGACCAGAAGGCCCAGGTCAACGCCACCCTGAACGCCCTGGCCCTGCAACTGGCCGCGCCCTACCTGGCCCAGACGCTGGAGCCCACGGTGACCGGCCAGCTCAGCGGCGATGTGGGTGTGCTGTGGCAAGCGCCCACGCCACAGGCCGCGCAGGCAGGCGCCACCGGCGTCACCCTCAAGGCAGGCCCCTTGGCGCTGGAGCAACTGGCCGTCAAGCAAGGCAAGACCACATTGGTCAGCCTGGGCAAGCTCGACATTGCCGGGGCCGAAGTGCCCCTGGACGCACGCGCCGCCACGCTGGAGCGCCTGGCCATCAGCCAGCCGCAACTGGCGGTGGAACGGGGCGCGGACGGGCGCTGGATGTTCGAGCGCTGGCTCAAGGCAGCGCCCTCCGTGCAAGGCAGCGCAACGACCGACCCAGCCCCCGCCAGCAACGCCGCGCCCTGGAAGCTGCGCGTGGCCGATTTCTCGGTGCAAGGCGGCACCGTCTCGCTGGCCGACAACGCCCAGCCGCGCCCCGTGGCGCTGGAGGTGACGGCCCTGGGCATCACCGCCCGCAACCTGGCCAGCGACGGCAGCAAGCCCGAAGCTTTCACGCTCACCGCCCGCGCCGCCGCACCGGGCAAGGGCAGCAAGGCCGCGCCGGGCAAGCTCGACTACCAGGGCACGCTGGCCCTGCAGCCGCTGGCCACCCAGGGCAAGCTCGACGCCACCCGCCTGCCGCTGCACGCACTGGACGGCTACCTGGCCAGCCAGCTGTCGGTAGAACTGCTGCGCGCCGATGTGGGCTACCGGGGCCAGGTGGCCCTGGCGCAGACCGACAAAGGAGTCAGCCTGCGTCTGAGCGGTGATGCCGTGGTGGAAGACCTGCAGGCCAACAGCACCGCCGCCTTCACCCCCAAGACCGAGGCCCAGGTGGGTGAGGAACTGCTGGCCTGGAAGAGCCTGAACCTGCGCGGCCTGGCCGTGGCCACCGCCCCCGGCACCGCGCCGCGCGTGGAGGTCAAGGAGACCAGCCTGGTGGACTTTTTTGCCCGGGTCACCATCAACGAGGCCGGCCGCATCAACCTGAGCGACATTGCCAAGACCCCGGCCGAGGCACGGGCGGCCAATGCGGCCAGCGCCGCTGCCAGCACGGCCGCCCCCACGGCATCGGCCCCCGCCACAGCCGCATCGGCAGCGCCCACAGCCCCTGCCCCTGCTGCGGTGGCCCAGGCCGACCCGCTGGCCCCTGTGGTGGTCTTTGGCCCCGTGAGCCTGGTCAACGGCAAGGTGCTGTTCTCGGACTTTTTCATCAAGCCCAACTACTCGGCCGACCTGTCGGAGCTGACCGGCAAGCTCAGCGCGTTCTCGTCCGAAGCCTCGGGTGGCGAGCCCGTGCTGGCCGACCTGGAGCTGCGCGGCCGCGCCGAGGGCTCGGCGTCGCTCGAAGTCACCGGCAAGCTCAACCCGCTGGCCAAACCGCTGGCCCTCGACATCGTGGGCAAGGTGCGCGACCTGGAGCTGCCCCCGCTCACGCCCTATTCCGTCAAATACGCGGGCCATGGCATCGAGCGCGGCAAGCTCAGCGTGGACGTGAACTACAAGGTGCTGCCCAATGGCCAGCTCACCGCCAGCAACCGGCTGGTGCTCAACCAGCTGACCTTTGGCGAGCCCGTGGAGGGCGCGCCCAACAGCCTGCCCGTGAAGCTGGCCGTGGCCCTGCTGGCCGACCGCCAGGGCGTGATCGACCTGGACCTGCCCATCAGCGGCTCGCTCAACGACCCGCAGTTCCGCATTGGCCCGGTGATCTTCAAGATCATCGTCAACCTCATCGGCAAGGCGCTGACCTCGCCCTTCAGCCTGCTGGCCAGCGCCTTCGGCGGTGGCGACGAGATGAGCCACGTGCCCTTTGCCCCCGGCAGCGCCACGCTCACGGCCGAGGCGCAGCAGAACCTGGACAAGGTGGCCAAGGCCCTGGCCGACCGCCCCGCGCTCAAGATCACTGTGACCGGCACGGCCAGCCTGCAGGACGAGCGCGAAGGCCTGCGGCGCGAGAGCCTGCAACAACGGGTGCTGGCCGAAAAACGCCGCGCCAACCCGGGCGATACCGCCCCCGTATCGGCCGCCGAATACCCCGTCCTGCTCAAGGAGGTGTACCGCCGCGCCGACATCCCCAAGCCGCGCAACCTGGTCGGCCTGGCCAAGGAGCTCACGGTGCCCGAGATGGAAGCCCTGCTGCTGGCCAACCAGCCCGCCACCGAGGCCATGGCCGCCGAACTGGCCACGCAGCGCGGCCAGGCGATCCGCGCCTATCTGGTGGCGCAGAAGCTGCCAGTAGAGCGGTTGTTCGTAGCGGCCCCCAAGGCTGGCAAACAGCCCGAAAAGTGGACCCCGCGTGCGGATTTGAGCCTGGCGACACAATAGGCGCCTGGCTGGCGGAAGGTTCCGGGGAATCCCCCTCCGCCAGTCTGATCGCCCCGCAGGCAGAGCACAGGGGCGCCGGAACCAAACCCGCCCTGCCAGCTCCCACACTGCACCATGCTTTCACGCCCGCTTTACCGCCTCGCAGTTACTCTGTTTTTGATAGCTGCAAGCGCTTTATGGACGGGCGCAAACGCCCAATTTAGCCCAAAAACCAGCGGACAGGGCACCAGCGTGGTCACCACGCCCTATGTTCGCGCCGAGTTGCTGGCCCATGCGCCCCAGGGCGTGGCGCCCGGCCAGCCGCTGTGGCTGGGCCTCTCGATCACCCACCAGCCCGAGTGGCACACCTACTGGAAGAACCCTGGCGATTCTGGCCTGCCCACCGACCTGGCCTGGACGCTGCCAGCCGGTCTGGACGCGGGCGAGATCGCCTGGCCCCTGCCCAAGAAGATCCCCATCGGCACGCTGGCCAACTATGGCTACGAAGGCACGGTGCTGCTGCCCGTGCCCGTCACCGTGGCCAGCAGTTTTGCCCCGAGCCCGTTGGCCAAGGACGCGACGATCAAGCTGCGCGCCTCCTGGCTGGTGTGCCGCAAGGAGTGCATTCCCGAAGAAGGCGAATTCACGCTGCAGCTGCCCATCCAGAGCACCACGGCGCTCAACAGTGCGGCCTTTGAGGCAGCCACCAAGGCCCATCCCCAGCCCGTGCTGGCGGGCACCAACGGCATCGTGCCCGACAGCCAGGCCCAGATCGCGGACGGCAACCTGCTGAACGTCAGCGTGCAGGGCCTGCCCGTGGCGCTGCGTGGCAAGACACTGGACCTGTTCCCCGAAACCGCCGAAGTCATCGACAACGCCGCGCAGTGGAAGCAGGCCTGGAACGGCAGCGTGTGGACCGCGCAGATTCCCCTGTCTGCCCAGCGCAGCGCCAGCCCCAGCCTGATGCCCGTGGTGCTGGCCGAGCAGTCGCCCGCACATGCCACTGGCCCCGACACGCGCACCGGCTACCGCGCAGAGCTGAAGGTGCTGGGCACCTGGCCGCAGGGCGCGTCGGTTGCCAGCGTGTCGCCCGCGCTGGAGGCCGCGCTCAAGGCCAATGCTGCGCAGGCAAGCGGCGCTGCCGCGCCAGCCATGGGCTCCGGCGCATCGTCCCTCACACTCACGGCCGCGCTGCTGGGCGCCTTGCTCGGGGGCCTCATCCTCAACCTCATGCCCTGCGTGTTCCCGGTGCTGGCGATCAAGGTGGTGGGCTTTACCCAGCATGCGCAAGACCGGCGCGCGCACCGCGTGAGCGGCATCGCCTACACAGCGGGTGTGGTGCTGTCGTTCATCGCCCTGGGCGCGCTCATGCTGGGCCTGCGCGCGGCGGGCGAGGCGGTGGGCTGGGGCTTTCAGCTGCAGTCGCCCGCCGTGGTGGCATCGCTGGCGGCGCTGTTCACGCTGATCGCACTCAACCTGGCCGGCGTGTTCGAGTTCGGGCATTTCCTGCCGTCCTCGGTGGCCAGCCTGCAGGCCCGCCACCCTGTGGCCGACAGCTTCCTCACCGGTGTGCTCGCCGTGGCCGTGGCATCGCCCTGCACTGCGCCGTTCATGGGCGCATCCCTGGGCCTGACCGCCACGCTGCCCGCGCCCCAGGCGCTGGCTGTGTTTGCGGCGCTGGGGCTGGGGCTGGCCCTGCCGTACCTGGCAGCCAGCTTTGTGCCCGCCGTGGCGCGCGCCCTGCCACGCCCCGGTGCGTGGATGGACACCTTCCGCAAGCTCATGGCCTTCCCCATGCTGGCCACTGTCGTCTGGCTGGTGTGGGTGCTGGGCCAGCAAAGCGGCATCGACGGCGCGGGGGCGCTGCTGATCCTGCTGGTGGGCCTGTCGCTGGTGGTGTGGGCCCTGTCGCTGGCCGGGCGTGCGCGCGTGTGGATGGCCACGGTGTCCATCGCGGCCATGTCCTTGCTGGTCTGGGCCTTTGCGCCCCACATCACGCACTTTCCTACCGCGCAGGCCGCCACACCGTCCACGCAGGCCTCGGCCACCGGCTGGCAACCCTGGGCACCCGGCGCGGCCGAGCAGATCGTGGCCACGGGCCGCCCGGTGTTTGTGGACTTCACCGCCGCCTGGTGCGTGACCTGCCAATACAACAAGAAGACCACGCTGGCCAACGCCGATGTGCTGGCCGACCTGCAAACCAAGAACGTCGCCCTGCTGCGTGCTGACTGGACGCGCCGCGACCCCGCCATTACTGCCGCCCTGGCGTCGCTGGGCCGCAGTGGTGTGCCCGTCTACGTGTTCTACCGCCCCGGCAAGCCGCCGGTGGTGCTGACCGAGGTGCTCAGCGTGGACGAGGTGCGCGCCACCATCGCCCAGCTATAGGGCAGGAACGTTGCAAGCGCAAGGCATGCGATGTATTTGAAAACCCCCAGCCCTAACGCCGCCCCATGCTGACCTACCCCGCCATCGACCCCGTAGCACTGCAGCTTGGACCGCTGGCCGTTCACTGGTACGGCCTGACCTACCTTGCGGCCTTCGGGCTGTTCCTGCTGCTGGGCCGTCTGCGCCTGCACCACGCACCGTTCGCCTCCATCAGCGGTCCTGGCGCCTGGTCACGCAAGGATGTGGAGGACATCCTCTTCCTTGGCGTGGTGGGCGTGGTGGTAGGTGGGCGCCTGGGCTACTGCCTGTTCTACAAGCCCGCCTACTACCTGAGCCATCCGCTGGAAATCCTGATGATCTGGACCCCGGGCATGTCGTTCCACGGTGGCCTGCTGGGCGTGGTGGCAGCCATGCTGTGGTTTGCGCATTCGCGCAAGCGCCCCTGGCTGCAGGTGGCCGACTTTGTGGCGCCCTGTGTGCCCACAGGCCTCGCTGCGGGGCGCGTGGGCAACTTCATCAACGGCGAACTGTGGGGCCGTTTTGCAAGCCCGGACCTGCCCTGGGGCATGGTGTTTGCGCACAGCGGCTCGCTGCAGCCACGCCATCCATCGATGGTCTACCAATTTCTGATGGAAGGGTTGCTGCTGTTCATCCTGCTGTGGGTGTACGCGCGCAAAGAACGCCGCCCGGGCCAGGTGGCCGCAGCCTTCCTGTTCGGCTACGGCTTGTTCCGCTTCATCGCCGAATATTTCCGCGAACCGGATGCTCACCTGGGCTTGCTGTCGCTGGGCATGAGCATGGGGCAGTGGCTGTGCCTGCCGATGATCGCGGCGGGCGTGGGGCTGTGGCTGTGGGCGCACAGAAAGGCTCGCCCAGGAGTCCCCCCTGGCGAGCCCCGACCCCGTCCAACTTGATTGCCTGAGGAGCAATCCGGTCATTGCGTGCCGAGCAGCCGACTTCACGCTGCCCTGTTGATTGCCAGAACATTTCGCCCCCTCGTCAACCGCTAGGAGACCCTGCCATGAAGCTGCTTCGCCGTACGTTGATCGCCACCGCCGCCCTGGTTGCCCTGGGCGCACAGGCCGCCGCCACCGTGGGCCAGCCCGCACCCGACTTCACGCTCAAGGACACGTCGGGCAAAACCGTGCGCCTGTCGGACTTCAAGGGCAAACACGTGGTGCTGGAATGGACCAACCCCGGCTGCCCCTTCGTGCGCAAGCACTACGACAGCGGCAACATGCCCGCCACGCAGAAAGACGCCATCGGCAAAGGCGTGGTGTGGCTGTCCATCAACTCCACCGAAAAAGCCAGCAGCGACTACCTGGAGCCCGCCAAGCTGATGGCCTGGAAGCAGGAGCGCAAGGCCGCCCCCACCGCCGTGCTGATGGACGAGGAAGGCACCGTGGGCAAAAGCTACGGCGCCCGCACCACGCCACACCTGTACATCGTCAACCCGCAGGGCGTGCTGGTGTATGCAGGCGGTATCGACAGCATCCCTTCGGCGCGCCCGGCTGACATCGAGAAGGCCACCAACTATGTGAAGGTGGGGCTGGCAGAAGCGCTGGCGGGCAAGCCGATTTCGGCGGCCACGACGCAGCCTTACGGCTGCAGCATCAAGTACAAATCGGCCAGCTGAAAAAGAACTTCAGCGCGCCACGCAGTTCACCCGCAGAGCGCGCGGACTGTGGAAGTACATGGTGTTGCCCTTGCCACGGATGTAGGTGCCGCCATCACCGTATCCAAAACCCGACGCCACGCGCTCGGGCTGCAGCGACACGGTGCGGCCATTCATTTCCAGCAACGCAGGGCCATCGGGCTGGGCGGGCCAGTGCACCACCATCATGGGGCCACGGTCACAGGCGTAGGTCGTGACGCGCTGGACCTTGGGCACATCGGGGGCACGGGGCGGGGTGCAGGCGCTCAGGGCAAAGGTGGACAAGACAACAGCCGTGGCGACAAGGCCAGTGGTGCGGCGGGCGCGTGGTGGGTTCTGCACGGGATCTCCTCGGATTCTGGGTCGGTGCCACCGTGTTGATGGCAGTGTGGGTGGACAACGCGGGGGTCTGGCGCCGCAGCGGTTCGCCCCCATACACTGCCATGTATGAAACGCACGCCCGACACCATCAGCACCCTGCGCGATATTCTGACGCACTGCCGCACCCTTGCGGTGGTGGGACTGTCGCCCCAATGGCACAGACCCAGCTATTTCGCGGCCAAGTACATGCAGGCACATGGCTACCGCATCGTGCCGGTGAATCCGCTCGTCGCACGGGATGGCGGGCAGATCCTGGGCGAAACCGCCTACGCCAGCGTGACCGAAGCCGCTGCCGCGCTGGCGGCGCAGGGGCAGAAGATCGACATGGTGGACTGCTTTCGCAAAAGTGAGGACATCCCGCCGCTGGCCGATGAAGCCATCGCCATCGGCGCAAAGTGCCTGTGGCTGCAACTGGGGGTGTTCAACGAGGCGGCCAGGCAACGCGCCGAGGCCGCCGGGCTGCAGGTGATCGAAAACCGCTGCGTGAAGATCGAGCACGCGCGGCTGTTTGGCGGCCTGGGCTGGATGGGCGTGAACACACGGGTCATCAGCGCCAAGCGCCTGCGGCAGCTGCCTTACTAGCCAATTCGCAGTCAAGCACAAAGCTATAAAATTCATAGCTATTAGCGCTTATCCATCAAGCGTTAGCAGCCAATTTCATTCAAAACCATGTCCTCCAACCATCCCTCCGGCGCCGACCGCGAGTTCGGCTTTGGCACCCGCGCCATCCACGCCGGCGCCCAGCCCGACCCCGTGACCGGCGCACGCGCCACGCCCATCCACCAGACGACGAGCTTTGTGTTCGACAACGCCGAGCACGCCAGCAGCCTGTTCAACCTGCAGACCTTTGGCAACGTCTACAGCCGCATCAGCAACCCCACGGTGGCGGTGTTCGAGGAGCGCATTGCGAGCCTCGAAAACGGACGCGCCGCCCTGGCCTGCGCCAGCGGCATGGCCGCGCAGATGGCGGCGCTGCTGGCCATCCTGAAAACCGGCGACCACATCGTGGCGGCCAGCACGCTCTACGGCGGCACGGTGGGCCAGCTGGGTGTGGGCTTCGGGCGCCTGGGCATCGAGACCACGTTTGTGGACCCGGCCGACCCAGAAAACTTTGCACGTGCCATGCGCCCCAACACCCGCGCCTTGTATGGCGAAACCATCGGCAACCCGCTGGTCAACGTGCTTGACATCGCCGCCGTGGCCGAGGTGGCGCATGCCCACGGCGTGCCGCTCATCATCGACAACACGGTGGCCAGCCCCTACCTGTGCAACCCGCTGGCGCTGGGCGCCGACATCGTGGTGCACAGCGCCACCAAGTACATCGGCGGCCACGGCACCACCATGGGCGGCGTGGTGGTGGAGGGTGGCAAGTTTCCGTGGGACAACGGCAAGTTCCCCGAGATGGTGGAGCCCAGCCGCGCCTACCACGGCGTGAAGTTCTACGAGACCTTTGGCGACTTTGGCTACACGATGAAGGCGCGCATGGAGGTCAACCGCACCTTCGGCGGCGTGCTCTCGCCCATGAACGCGTGGCAGCTGCTGCAGGGCGCCGAAACCCTGCACCTGCGCATGCGCGAACACTGCCGCAATGCGTTGGCGGTGGCGAAGTTTCTGCAAAGCCATCCGCAGGTGGCGTGGGTCAACTACCCGGGTCTGGCGGATTCGCCGTACTACGATCTGGCGCAAAAGCAGTTTCGTGCTGTGGACGGGGCGCCGGGCGCCTCGGGCATCCTCACGTTTGGCGTGAAGGGAGGCGCTGCGGCGGGCGAGAAGTTCATCGACGCCTGCGAGTTCCTGAGCCACCTCGCCAACATCGGCGACGCCAAGACGCTGGTGATCCACCCTGCGTCAACCACGCACCGCCAACTGAGCGAAGAAGAGCTGGCCCGCGCTGGCGTGAGCGCGGACATGGTTCGGCTGTCGGTGGGGATTGAAGACCTGGACGACATCCTGTGGGACGTTGACCAGGCACTGGCGCGCTCTCAAGGAGCCTAGATCCAGCGCCGCACATCCCGGCAGTAGTCCGCGTACTGGCGTCCAAAACGGGCCGCCAGCTTGCGCTCTTCGAGCGGGATGTACCAGCACTGCGCGAGCACAAAAAACTGCAACACCAGCAACCACGGCGACAAAGTGCCCAGCGCCAGCGCCACACCCGCGAGGGCCAGCAGCATGCCCAGGTACATGGGGTTGCGCGTGTGTGCAAACAGGCCTGCTGTGGTGAGCGTGCCGGGCTCGCCAAAGGTGTTGATGTTGGTGCCGATGCGCCTGAACAGGCGAGCATGCCACTGGGCCACGACCAGGCCCGCCAGCACCAGCACACCCCCCGCCCACCAGGCCAGCACACGCCCATCAGCGGGCAGCACGGCCACGGGCCAGATGCGCTGCAAAATCACCATCGCACCGACCGACGCAAACCAGACCACAGGGGGCAGCAGCAAACGTTGCATTCCGACCTCTCCTTGCACAATCAAGACATGGCCCGCAGTCTGCCGATGGCGTGCTGTGCTGGCGATAACCTGGGTTAACGGAGTCCTCTTTTGCCGACCTTTTCTCATTCCACCCACACGGTGCTGGAGCAACTGGCACAGGCCCCGCTGCCCGAGTGGGAGGCTCTGGACCGCGCCACCACGGTGCGGCAGCTGCGGCCGGGCGAGGTGCTGTTCCACGCGGGCGAGGCGCAGCCCCGGGTCTTTGTGGTGAACCAAGGGCTCATCAAGATGGTGTACGAGACGGCCGTAGGTGACGCCTGGGTCAAGGGGTTTGTGCCGGCCGGCATGTGTTTTGCCAGCCTCACGGCACTGCAGCCGGGCGGCGTTACCAGCTACACCGCCCTGGCGGAAGGCGGGCCCTGCACGGTGGAGCAGATCGACCATGCCGCGCTGGAAGCGCTGGCCGCGCGCCACATGGGGTGGCAGCGCGCGCTGAGCAATGCCTACCGCCTGTACGGCCAGCGCAAGGAGCAGCGCGAGATGGAGTTGCTCACGCTGTCGCCCGAAGAGCGCTACCGGCGCTTTCTGCAGCAGCACCCGCAGATCGCCGCCCAGGTGCGCCAGCGCGACATTGCCAGCTATGTGCGCGTGACGCCGGTGGCGCTCAGCCGCATCAAGGCGCGCATATTGCGCGGCGGCTGACGGCGGCTCAGGGTTTGGTGCCCTGCGCGGCGCCCAGGCGCTGCGACAGGCTGCGCGCGGTGTCGCGCAGATGGCCTGCGGCAGCACTGCCCGGCCCCGTCTGCAGCGTGGCGCTGGGCCCTATCACCGCCAGGCACAACACCAGCTGCCCAAACCCGTCAAACACCGGCGTTGCCAGCGCGCTGATGCCGGGCAGGAGCTGGTCGGTCACCTCGCTGATCTGGTGCTGGCGCACCGCCTCCAGTTCGGCCGCAAACGCGGGTTCATCCAGGGCCCCCGCAAACCCTTCGGCCGCCAGCGCAGCCGCAGCGCGCTCGCGCGGGCCGAAGGCTGCAAACACCTTGCCCGTGGCCGTGTGCCGCACCGAGGCCGTGGTGCCGTGGCGCATGGCCACATACACGGCGGTGGGGCCCTCCTCCACACGAATGATGGTGGGGCCACTGTCGCCCCAGACCGAGGCCGACACGGTGTAGCCGATGCGCTGGGCCAGCGCGGGCAACTCGGCAATGGCCAGGCGCACCGGGTCCACCTGCTGCAGGCTGATCAGGCCCAGCTGCATGGCCAAGGGGCCCAGGCCGTAGTGGCCGCTCACGGCGTCCTGCTCGATCAGGCCCAGCTTGCCGAAGCTCACCAGGTAGGGGTGGGCCTTGGCGGCCGTCATGTCCGCCGCGCGGGCCAGGTCCTTGAGCGCCATGCGCCGGCCGGTGCGCGCCAGCACCTTCAGCAGCTGGCCGCCCACCTCCACGCTCTGAATGCCGCGCGGGCTGCGAGGCGTGTCTTCGTCGTCGGCGGGGGGCAGGTCGGGGGTCGTGGTGGGCATGGGGCGATTGTCCACGCAGCGCAGCATCCACCACCCGTTCGGGTTTACACCTAAACAAATGCGTTAGACATGAACGAATTTCTTGCCTAACATCAACACATTCCGTTTAGATAAACGCATTCACCATTAACAAATCACCACCATGAGCACCGTCAAAACCTTTGCCTCTGCCGCCGACCTCGAAGTGAAGAAGGTGAGCTTCGACAAGCTCTCCGACCACGCCTATGCCTACACGGCCGAGGGCGACCCCAACACCGGCATCATCATTGGCGACGACGCAGTGATGGTCATCGACACCCAGGCCACGCCTGTGATGGCGCAGGACGTGATCCGCCGCATCCGCGAGGTGACGGACAAGCCCATCCAATACGTGCTGCTCTCCCACTACCACGCGGTGCGCGTGCTGGGCGCAAGCGCTTACGGCGCCGAGCACATCATTGCCAGCGAAGACACGCGCGACCTGATCGTGGAGCGCGGCCAGTTCGACAAGGACAGCGAGATCGGCCGCTTCCCGCGCCTGTTCCAGAACGTGGAGAGCGTGCCGGACGGCCTGACGTGGCCGACCATGACCTTCAACAAAAAGATGACCCTGTGGCTGGGCAAGCTGGAGGTGCAGATCCTGCAACTGGGCCGGGGCCACACCAAGGGCGACACGGTCGCCTGGCTGCCGCAGGAAAAGATCCTGTTCAGCGGCGACCTGGTGGAGTTCGACGCCACGCCGTATGCGGGCGACGCGTACTTCCAGGACTGGCCGCAGACCCTGGACAACATCGCTGCGCTGAAGCCCGAAAAGCTGGTGCCCGGCCGGGGCGCCGCGCTGCAGACGCCCGAGCAGGTGCAGGCGGGCCTAGCCGGCACACGCGCCTTCATCAGCGACCTGTACGAGAGCGTGAAGGCCAGTGCCGCCAAGGGCGAAGACCTGCGCAAGGTGTACGAGGCCACGTTTGCCAAGCTGCAGCCCAAGTACGGCCACTGGGTCATCTTCAACCACTGCATGCCGTTTGACGTGACCCGTGCGTACGACGAGGCCACGCAATACCCCGACCCACGCATCTGGACCGCTGAACGCGACATTCAGATGTGGAAATCGCTGGAAGGCTAGGCAGAGAACAACCCCCTGAGGCGCTGCGCGCCTTCCCCCTTCTCTCGAACCGCTGCGCGATTCGGGAAGGGGGACGACGCCCTCGCTGCGGGGCGGCCCTTGCTCGGCGTCCCTCGCTCAGGGCGCGCCAGTTGCAAAGGTCAGCTCTCTACATCAGGCAATCGATCAAACACGAAGGTCGTAGAACATGAATCCCAGAGACATTCCCCGCGAGGCTTTTCACGCCAGTGGCGCCGAGGTGCAGGCCATCGACTTCGGCTACGTGCGCTCGCCCGACCAGGACCGCACCACGCCCGCACAGCAACCCATCGTGGTCATCGGCGCGGGCCCCGTGGGCCTGTCGCTCGCCATTGACCTGGCCCAGCGCGGACAGCGTGTAGTGGTGCTGGACAACGACCACAAGCTCTCCATCGGCTCGCGCGCCATCTGCTTTGCCAAGCGCACGCTCGAAATCTGGGACCGCCTGGGCGTGGGCCAGCGCATGGTGGACAAGGGCGTGTCGTGGAACCTGGGCAAGGTGTTTTTGAAGGACGAGCAGCTGTACGAATTCAATCTGCTGCCCGAAGAAGGCCACGAGCGTCCCGCCTTCATCAACCTGCAGCAGTACTACGCCGAGGCCTACTTGGTGGAGCGTGCGCTGCAGTTGCCAGGCATCGACATCCGCTGGCACAACAAGGTCACGGCGGTGCAAAGCCGCGCGGACGGCGCGCTGCTCACCATCGACACACCCGAGGGCGCCTACCAGATGGATGCGCAATGGCTGGTAGCTTGCGACGGCGCACGCTCGCCCACGCGGCAGATGCTGGGGCTGGAGAGCAAGGGGCGCATTTTTCAGGACCGCTTCCTGATCGCAGACGTGAAGCTGGCGGGCGATGCGGACTTCCCGACCGAGCGCTGGTTCTGGTTCGACCCACCCTTTCATCCCAACCAGAGCGTGCTGCTGCACCGCCAGCCCGACAACGTCTGGCGCATCGACTTTCAGCTCGGTTGGGACGCCGACCCCGAAGAAGAGAAAAAGCCCGAAAACATCATCCCGCGCGTGAAGGCGCTGCTGGGTGCGGATGCACAGTTCGAGCTGGACTGGGCCAGCGTCTACACCTTTGCCTGCCTGCGCATGGACCAGTTCGTGCACGGCCGCGTCGTCTTCGCGGGCGACAGCGCCCACGGCGTTTCGCCCTTTGGCGCACGGGGCGCCAACAGCGGCGTGCAGGACGCGGAGAACCTGGCCTGGAAGCTCGATTGGGTGCTCCAGGGCCGCGCCAGCCCCGCGCTGGTGGGCACGTATGGCCCCGAGCGCGAATACGCGGCCGACGAAAACCTGTGCAACTCCACGCGAGCCACCGACTTCATCACGCCCAAGAGCGAGGTGAGCCGCCTGTTCCGCGACGCGGCGCTGCACCTGGCGCGCGAGCATGCGTTTGCACGGCGTATCGTGAACAGCGGGCGCCTCTCGGTGCCCGCCACGCTGCACCAGTCGCCCCTGAACACGCCGGATACCGATCACTTCGCAGGCACCCAGGTCCCTGGTGCCGTGCTGCTGGACGCACCGTTGACCCGGCAAGACCAGCCCACCTGGCTGCTGCGCGAGCTGGGGCCGGACTTCACGCTGCTGGTGTTTGGCCCAGCCCCTGCATGGGCCCATGGCCTGCCCGGTGTGAAGGTGCTGCAGATCGGCATCGACGTGATCGACCACCAGACGCTGGCCGCCCAGCGGCTGGATGCGCTGCCGCGCACCGTGTACCTGGTGCGGCCCGACCAGCATGTGTGCGCACGCTGGCGCACGCCCACCGAAGCGGCTGTGTGCAGCGCACTGGCCCGTGCCACGGCCTCAGCCGTCTGACCAGTAAGACGACAAGGAACATGCCCATGCTGAACACCCAACCGAACCTGCAGGCCTGCGACGACTTTTATGAAGCGCTGATTGCGGCGCACCAGGGCCTGTCCACGCCCGAGAGCCACGCCATGAACGCACGCCTGGTGCTGCTGCTGGCCAACCATATCGGTGACCAGGCCACGCTGCAGCACGCACTGCAACTGGCGCGCGGCAGCGCCGTGCCCACGGCCGACCGGCGCAGCACCCCGGCCATCACGCCCGTGGTGCCCACCCACGCGGTGGCGGCCTAACCACAGCCCCTTTTCATCCCCACCGCCCCAGCACCGCGCAGACGGTGCAGGGCCCGACTCGCCTTGAACCTCGACCACCACGGAGACAACACCACCATGCAGCGCAAACATTTCCTCGCCACCCTCGCGGGCCTGGCCCTTGCCACCACCCTGCCCCTGGCCCACGCCCAGGATTCCAAGCCACTCGAATGGGTGGTGGGCTACGCGGCGGGCGGCGGCTCGGACATCGTCGCGCGCACGATTGCCGAATCGATGTCGGCCACGCTGGGCCGCCCCATCGTCATTAACAACAAGCCCGGCGCGGGCACCAACATTGCCGCCGAATACAGCGCGCGCAACAGGGACTACGGCAACCTGATGTTCTCGGCCGACTTCGCCACGCTGGCGGCCAACCCGTTCTTGTTCAGCAAGCTCGCCTACAACGCCGAAAAGGACTTCCAACCCGTGGGCCTGCTGGTGCGCTTCCCGATGTTCCTGGTGGTGTCCAATAGCGTGCCCGCCAAGAACCTCAAGGAATTCATGGCCTGGGCCAAGGGGCAGGCCGATGGCGTGAACTGGGCATCCGCCGGACCGGGCAGCCCGCACCACCTGGTGGGCGAGCTGTTCCGCGAGCAAAGTGGGCTCAAGCTCACGCACGTGCCGTATCGCGGTGCGGCTCCGGCCATCCAGGATGTGATTGGTGGTCAGGTGCCCGCGATGTGGATCGACAGCGCCACGGTGTACCCGTTTCTCAACGGCGGCAAGGTCAAGGCCATTGGTGTGGCCAGCCCGCAGCGCGTGACGACCATGCCCGATGTGCCCACGATGTCCGAACAGGGCCTGCAAGGGTTTGAAGGTTTTGCATGGCAGGGCCTGGTGGTACCCACGGGCGCATCGGCCGATGTGGTGGCCAACTTCAGCAAGGCATTGCAGACAGCCCTGGCCGACACGCGCACCAAGGCCCGCCTGCAGGCCCTGGGCGTGGAGCCCATGCCCGGCACGGCCGCCCAGATGGGCAGCTTTGCGCGTGCCGAGCGGGAAAAGTGGGGCCGAGTCATTACGAAGGTGGGCGTGAAACTCGATTAACTCCCTGAACGGCTGCGCCGTTTTCCCCCGGAGGGGACGCCACCCGTGGCCTGGGGGCGCCAGTTCCACGGTGGCGCAGGCAAATGCCACGCTCCTGTCGCAGGGCACTCAGCGGCTGCGTGCCAGCCGCCGCTTGCGCTGCAGGGCGGGCGCCAGCCACAGCAATTGCACGGTGGCATAACCCAGCACCGCCATCACCAGGCCCAGCGTGGGCAGGCCCACCAGCAGCGGTGTGCCCAGGGCCTGCATCCAGGCGCCCAGCGCCTGCACCGAGAAGTCTCCGCCCGGCACCACGCTGCTCCACGCGGGCAAAGTCTGGGTGCCCGGCATCACCAACGCGCCCAGATAGAAGGCCAGCGCATACAGCGGCACGGTGGTGAGCGGATTGGTATAGAACGTGGCCACCCCGCCCGCCACGATGTTGCCGCGCAGCCAGGCGCAGACCAGCAGCGTGCCCGGAATCTGCAGCGGCCCGGGGATCAGCCCGCAGAACAGGCCCGCCGCCACCCCGCGCGCCAGGGGCTGGCGCTGAAAGCGAAACAGCTCGCGCCGCTCCAGCCAGGGGCGCAGGCGGATGAGCCAGTCCCGGTCCAGGTGTGCGCGGGCGCGTGGCTCCAGGGCGCGCAGCCAGCGGCGCAATGAACAAAGCATCTGGCTTACCACTGCACTCAGTCCTTGCGCGGCAGGGCCGGAGCGCCATGGGCGCTTTCGCCCGAGCTGCGCAGCGACAGGAAGATCGAGCCAGCAATCAGCGACGCCGTCACCAGCAGCGCATAGCCGATCGGGATCTTCACAAAGTCGATGAGCAGCATCTTGCCGCCAATGAACACCAGCACCAGCGCCAGGCCATAGGCCAGCAGGTGGAAGCGGTTGGCCAGGTCAGCCAAAAGGAAGTACAGCGCACGCAGGCCCAGAATGGCAAAGATGTTGGCCGTGAGCACGATGAACGGGTCGCTGGTGATCGCGAAGATGGCCGGGATGCTGTCCACCGCAAAGATGATGTCGGTGGTGCCGATGAGCACCAGCACCACAAACAGGGGCGTGAAGTGCTTGACGCCGTTGATCATGGTGGAGAGCTTCTCGCCATCGAACTGGTCGGTGATGCGAATGCGCTTCTTCAGGAACTTGAGCACCGGGTTGGTGGCGATGTCAGGCTCCTGCCCAGCGGCAAACCACATCTTCACGCCGGTGACGACCAGGAACGCACCGAACACATACAGCAGCCAGTGGAAGGTGGCCAGCAGCCAGGCACCTGCCAGGATGAGCAGCGTGCGCAGCACGATGGCACCGATGATGCCGATGATGAGCGCGCGCTTTTGGTACTGCGGCGGCACGGCAAAGTAGCTGAACAGCATCAGGAAGACAAAGATGTTGTCCACCGACAGGCTCTTTTCGACCAGATAGCCGGTGATGAACTGCATAGAGACGGTGTTGGCAATCTCACGGCCCTGGCTTCCGTCCAGGTACCACCACAGAATGGCCACAAACACAAACGCCAGCGAGAACCACAAAAGGCTCCAGCGCGCGGCCTCGCCCATGGTGACCTTGTGCGCGCCCTGGCGCTCCATGACCAGCAGGTCAACGCCAATGGCGATGACCACGAAGACGGCAAATCCCGCCCACATCCACCACGTTCCGATTGTTTCCATCGAGTTTCTCCAAAGATGCCCTCACACGCCCAGGCACGCCGGACGCCCAAGCCCCGGACTGTAGGGGCTGATGTACTTCTTTAAAACCTGTTATCACAGTAGTATTGGTTCGGTTTTTACGAACCAAACCCTTTTCCCTCGGAAGAACCCATGAGCCAGAGCTTCAACTACCGCCATCTTTTCTACTTCTGGGTGGTGGCCAAGGAGGGCGGTATCGCCCGCGCCGCCGAGCGGCTGGACATGGCCATGCAGACCATCAGCGCCCAGGTGCGGGAGCTTGAAAAGTCGCTGGGCGTGAGCCTGCTGCGCACCGAGGGCCGCAACCTGGTGCTCACCGATGCGGGCGTGGCCGCGCTGCACGAGGCCGACCACATCTTTGCGCTGGGCGAGCTGCTGCCCGTGCGCGTGCGCGAGGCCGCCAGCGGCCAGACGCTGCGGCTGAACCTGGGCATCTCCGACGGCATTGCCAAGCTGGCCGTGCACCGGCTGCTGACGCCCGTGCTGGACGAGCCGCACCTGCGCCTGCTGTGCCATGAGGGCGAGTTCCAGCCCCTCTTGGGCGAGCTGGCGCTGCACAAGCTCGACGCGGTGCTGGCCGACCGCGCCGCGCCGCCCAACCCGGCCCTGCGCACCACCAGCCAGCTGCTGGGCACGAGCGCCATCGCCTGGTACGCGCCGCCGCTGTGGGCCGAGGCGGCGGCCAACAACTTCCCCCACAGCCTGGCCGTGGTGCCCGTGCTGCTGCCCACCGACCACGCCGCGATGCGCGCCCGCATCGACCACTGGCTGGAACGCGAACGCATCCGCCCGCGCATTGCGGGAGAGTTTGAAGACAGCGCCCTGCTCAGCACCTTTGCTGCCACCGGCATGGGCGTGATGCCCGCACCGGTGTCGCTGGGCGAGCACCTGGCGCAGACCCACGGGCTGGTGCAGGTGGGCACCGCACCCGATGTGCAGGAGCAGTTCCACCTGATCTACAGCGCCCGCAAGGTGATGCACCCGCTGCTCGTGCGGCTGCTGGAGGCAGGGAAAAGCGAAACGCTTCTGAATTTATAGCTACCAGCGCTTACCCATCAATCGCTAGGAGCCAATAACACCAAAAATCAATCCAACCTAGAAGGCTCCCTTCAGTCGCGCCCTGCCCGCTCGATGTGCAAGGCAGCCGATGCCGGGTCGGAAAAACACAGCTCGTGGCTGCCCGGGCACTCCACCAGGCGGAACAGGCCCAGCCGCTCCGACAGGCGCGGGTGCCAGGGCAGGCTGTGCGGCAGTGCAGTGTCCTGCTGCGCGTTGAGGTAACTCTTGCCCACCTCCAGCGCGGCCAGCGGCACGGGCAGTTGCGCGGGTTCGGTGAAGGCGCGGTAGGGATGAGGGTTGAGCAGCGCGTAGGTGCTTTGCGCCAGGGCCTCGTCGGCATCGTTGATGAAGGCCTCGCGCCAGATGGGGTACGGCAGCATCACGGCATTGCCACTGCTGGCCGCCACCTGGTCGAACAGCGCGCGGTAATGCGGCGGCACCAGGTCGTTCAGGCATTCGCCTGGCTGCGGCACGAAGGCGTTCCAGTACACCAGACGGCGGATGCGCCCAGGCAGACGCGCGGGCATGTGGCTGATGACCATGCCGCCGTAGCTGTGGCCCACCAGGCGCACGTCGGTCAGGCCCTGACCTTCGATGAAGGCCGCCAGCGAATCCACCGCGTCGGCGAGACCCGTGGCCGCGCGGTTGTCGCCGGGGCGGTTGCCCGCGAGCGTGGGGCAGTGCACGGTGTGGCCGCGCGCGCGCAGGTGGGTGGCGGTGGCTTCCATTTCGGCACCGGTGTGCCAGGCGCCATGGACCAGGACATAGGTATCCGGCATGTGTGTCTCCTTGGGGTTGTGTTGCTGGACCGGGCGATCCGCCCTGCCGCTACCTTAGAAACACCTGGTGGCAAGGAATGGCCTGCGCGTGCCAGCCGGCTGTGCTGGGTGTGCCAAAAGCTTCACCGCCGTGTAGCGCGGCAAGGCGAAGCAACAACGACGCGGATGATTTGTAAACGGAATCAGCCGCCACGCCGCCACTGCGCGGGCGGCACGCCCATGGCGCGCTGGAAGGCGCGCGCGAAATGCGAAGGGTCCGCAAAGCCACAGCGCCGCCCGATCTCGGCCACGGCCACATGGGCCAACTGGGGGCGGCGCAGCAGCTCGCCTGCACGCGCCAGGCGCAGTTCGCGCAAGGTGCCCGCAAAGGTGTGGCCCTGTGCCGCAAAGGCCCGGTGCAGGGTGCGCAGCGACACACCCGCCTCCTGCGCCAGCGCCGGGGCCGAGAGCCCCGGCTGGTCGATGCGCGCCTGCAGCAGCGCACACAGATGGGCATGCAGGCTGCGCGCCGCCGTGGGTGCCGGTGAAAGAGGCGGCTCCAGCGCAGCGCACAACAACGCGCCCAGGTGGTCGGACAGCAACGCAGGCGGCAGGGCCTGCGCCGAGGACGGGTCACGCGCCAGCTGCACGGTCAGCGCCCCCAGGCTCTGGCCCCAGCCCTGGTCGCGCCAGGCCACACGCGGCCCGGGCGCCTCGGCCTGCTGCAGCCACTGCCCCACCCAGGCGCGCGGAAGCTGCAGCGACACACAGTGCACGCCTTCAGGAAAGTGCAGTTCATAGGGCCGGGCCGAATCCAGCAGCACCACATCGCCCGGGCGCAGGTGGGCCACATGGCCGTCCTGGCGCACATGCCACGCGGTCTCGGCCTGGCCGATCAGGTAGAAAGGCAGCTGGCGGCTGCGCGCAATGCCTGCGGGCGTGCGAAACACATCCTGGGTGGAGGCGCGGACGCGGTTGATGGACAGCGTCTCCACCGGCAGGCTTTGCAGCTCCCCGCCAAACAGCGGCGCCTCGCGGGAGCTGCAATCCATCTCCAGAAACGCCTCGCAGATCGCGCCCACCCAGTAGTCCAGGCGCGCGGGCGGCGCCACCACGTCGGTGGTCCACTGGCGCAGAGCAGCGGGGGACGAGGGCACAAGGGTGGCGGCGGGCATGGCGCCCAATCTACCGGCAAGGGGGCCGGGCGGGCAACAGGGCAAGCCCTGCCGTCCCGCCAGGCTCAGCGCTGCGGCATGTCCTTCACCGAGTAGCCCAGGCTCACCGTCGCATCGTCTGGAATGGCGGGCATGGACGCATTCCACGCCTCCCACGCGGCGCGCATGGTCTGCAGGCGTTCGGGCTCCACAGGCGCGCGGTTGGCGCGCTCGCGTTGATCGTCGGCCAGGTTGAACAGGTAGTCGTCGCCGTCCACGCGAAGGTACTTCCACACGCCCTGGCGCATGGCGCGCTGGCCCCGGTGGTTCATGCGCCAGAACAGCGGGGGCTCGTCCTGCAGGCTGGCATCGCGCAGCAGCGGCATCAGCGAGCGGCCGTCCAGCGGGTAGTCCGCATGTGCGGCGGCCCCTGCTGCGTCGAGCATGGTGGCCGACCAGTCCATGGTCATGCAGGTCTGCGCGCTCACACCGCCGGGTGCGATCACAGCAGGCCAGTGGGCGATCCAGGGCACGCGGATGCCGCCCTCGGTCAGGTCCATCTTGCCGCCCACCAGCGGCCAGTTGTCCGAGAAGCGCTCGCCACCGTTGTCGCTGGTGAACACCACCAGCGTGTCGCGCGCAAGGCCCTTTGCCTCCAGCAGCGCCATGATGCGGCCAATGCCCTCGTCCATGTGGTGGATCATGCGGCGGTAGGTCTCGATATTGCCGCCGTGCAGGTGGAACAGGTTCGTCTTCACCTCCTGCGCCAGCGCCTCGTCGTCGCGGGTCTCCCAGGGCCAGTGGGGCGCGGTGTAGTGCAGGCTCAGGAAGAACGGCGTGCCGGCCTGCGCGCCCGGCGCCATGCGCAGCACATAGTCGAGCGCGTGGTCGGTGATGAGGTCGGTGAGGTAGCCGTCCTGCTGCTTTTCTTCTTCGCCCAGGTACAGGTCGTGCGTGCCGGTGGAGCTGCAGTGGGTGAAGTAATCCACCCCGCCCGACATGGGACCGAAGAACTCTTCATAGCCCGAGCGCAGGGGCCCGAACGCGGGCGGGTAGCCCAGGTGCCACTTGCCCATCAGCGCCGCGCGGTAGCCCGCTGCACGCAGCAGCGACGGTAGCGTGGGGTGCTCGGGGGGCAGGCCCAGCGTGGTACTGCCCCGGCTCTTGCTGTTGATGGGCTCCTCGGCCGCGCCGCGCAGGCGGTACTGGTAGCGCGCCGTCATCAGCGCAAAACGCGTGGGCGAGCAGACGGGGGAGTTGGAGTAGCCCTGCGTGAGCTTGAGACCGTTGGCCGCTAGTTGATCGAGCACCGGCGACACCGGGCCAAACGCCGCGTCGCGGCCGCCATAGCAGCCCAGGTCGGCATAGCCGAGGTCGTCGGCGACGACGAAGATGATGTTAGGGCGGGTGGTCATGGTTTGAAGCCCGAGCGTTGGACCACCGGGGCCCATTGCGCGCGGTAGGCCTTGAGCATGGCTTCGGTCTGCGCCATGGTCGCCACCACGGGCTCCATCTTGGCGGTCTCGAACTTGCGCTGGGTGTCGGGGTCCTTCATCACTTCATGGATCAGACCAGCCAGGCGCTCGGCCTGCGCCTTGGGCATGCTCATGGGCGCAAAGAACGTGTTCCAGCCGGTGGCGGCCAGGTCCAGGCCGCTTTCCTTAAAGGTGGGGATCTTTCCATCCAGCGCACTGCGCTTGGCACCCGACACCGCCAGGATGCGGATCTTGCCCGCCTCGTGCTGCGGCAGCAGGGTGTCAAACGTGTCGAACGCCACAGGCACCTGGCCGCCCAGCAGGTCGTTGAGCAGAGGCGCCGAGCCCCGGTAGCCCACCACCTCGGCGCGCACCTTGGCGGCGTCGCCCACCATCAGGCCAAAAAAGTGCGGCAGGCTCCCGGTGGCGGGCACGCCGAAGTTGGCCTTGTCGGGGTTGGCGCGCAGCCAGGCCATGAGGTGTGGCAGTTCCTTGACGGGCACGGCGCTGCCCACGGCCACGCCGAATTCGTAGCTGTTGACATGGCTCACGGGGCGGAAGTCGCGCTCGGGGTCGTAGCCTGCGTCGGGGAACACCAGGGGCGCCACCAGCATGACGGCGGGGTTGGCCAGCAGCAGCGTGGGCTGGTTGGCGGGCGCGGCTTTGACGGCCTGGGCTGAGAGCCGGCCGCCCGCGCCGGTCTTGTTCTCCACGATCACGGGCGTGCCCAGTTTGCTGCCCAGCTTGTCCGCCACGATGCGGGCCACGCGGTCGGTGGAGCCGCCGGGGGCGTAGCCCACCACGATGCGCAACGGGGCTTCCTGCGCTTGCGTGATGGAGGCGGCCAGGGCCAGCGCTATGGCCAGTACAGAAGAAAGGGGTTTGCGCATCGTCGAAAAGTCTCCATGGACAATTGCAGGGCCCTGCACCATCGCGCAGGTTGATGGGCGCACTGTATTGGCCACACAATCGATTGATCTAATCAACTATTGCACGGAAATACCCTGATGTCCGCGCCCACCCCGGCACCCCCAGGCCCCGCCGAGCCGGGCCACCGCCTGACGCATCCGGAAGCGGCCAACGACCTGTTGATGTACCGCCTGAACCGACTGCTGGCCGTCGCGGGCAGCTTGGTGGTGCGGCTGTGCGAAGGGGGCTACGGCATCACGCGGCGCGAGTGGGGGCTGCTGATGATGCTGGCGCAGCACCCGGGCATGCCCCCGGCCGAGCTGGCCCAGCGGCTGGGGCTGGACCGGTCGCGCACGTCACGCGCCATCACGTCGCTACTGGCCAAAAAACTGCTCACCCGCGATGCGATGCCGGGCGACCGGCGCCAGGCGGTGCTATCGCTCACCCCGGCGGGGCAGGCGCTGCACGATCAGCTGTTCCCCCAGGTGAAGGCGCTTAACCAGGAACTGCTGGCGGGCCTGAACACGGGCACGGTTCAGGCCCTGGACCACGCGCTGGCCGATATGCAAAAACGGGCGGAAGCCCTGGTAGCAAGCCGCACCGATGTGCCGCGCACTTACCGGTTGCGCGGGGGCCGGAACACTTCGCGAACAGACCAAGACTGGTGACGGCAGCGCCACCAACGGTCCTTTCCAACCCCCTGGAATCGCAGTTTCCTATTTTTCAGTATTTGCCTGAATTTCCATGAGCTGGTTCAAATCCGCTCGCAGCATTCCATTTGGATCCACAGCGGCATCGTTTGCTGAAGATCGGATTCCTGCCGCCGTAATGGCCGCCGTGACATCGGTAATAGAAATTTGAACCTGATAAAGGTTTCCATCATTTGCATACTCTTTGGTGAAAGCACAAACAGCCTCCCCTGGGTCTGCAAAGTAGATGACTGCCGCGTCGGTAGCCCGCTTAGGAATTCGCAAAAAGCTGGAATACAAAGATGCCGGTACAGGGGTTCGTGCTGCACCATTGACATAGTATTCCTCCTCCCAGTCGTCGTTCTGCATCACATAGTTGTATTTCAGCGAGCTGACTTTGAGCATGGGATCACGCCCAGTACCCATCGATTCGGCAAAGATATACAGCACCTTGGTACCACGGTACGACGCCCCATCGTACCCGGCTATAGTGCAAGCGATGGCTTCCAGATTGGTTGCGGAATGAACTCCGCCCGCGCTGATATTTTTGAGATCTGCATGTGCAAATCCAGCCGCACAAATAAACCCCAAAGAAATAATGCTTTTTTTCAACATACCCTCTCCTCCGTCGGTGAATTGACCTAGGCTTGCCACTGCTCTATACAAATAGCTACAACACGCACAAATACTAACAAACGCCCCGCCTCAGCGTCATCCCCCGTTTTGGGGATTGACTGCACAGGGCCGCACCCAACGGCGGGACGCGTTGGCAAAGGTCGTATCGGTGGGCGTGGCTGCTCCAGTGCATTCCTTCTGGTCCGCCTTTTTCTTTGCCCACACGCCATGTCATCACCCCCGACCTCTTTGTGGAGCCCCCTGCGCCAACCCGCTTTCCGAGGCCTGTGGATCTGCGGTGGTATCTTTTTTGTGGGCAGCGGCATGCAGACCATGGCCGCTGCGTGGCTCATGGTGGAGTTGACGGGCTCGTCGTTCCTGGCGGCGCTGGTGCAGACCGCCGTGTTTTTGCCCATGTTTTTGCTGGCCCTGCCTGCCGGTGTACTGGCCGACACCACCGACCGGCGCAGGCTGATATCGGGCGCGCTGATGGCACAGGTGGGCGCCTGTGCACTGCTCACGCTGCTGGTGCTGGGCGGCTGGGGCGGTCCGGCGTCGGTGCTGTTTCTGGTGTTTGTGTGTGGCTGCTGCACGGCGGTGCTGACGCCTGCGTGGAACTCCTCGGTCATCGACCCGGTGCCGCGCGATGAGTGGCCCCAGGCCATCACCGCCGTGAGCATCGCCTACAACGCCGCGCGCGCCGTGGGGCCCACGCTGGCCGGGCTGGTGTTTGCGCAGCTGGGTGCGGGCTGGGTGTTTGCCGTCACGGTGACCACAACGCTGGTGATGTGGGAGTCCATCCGCCGCTGGCCGCCCAAGGCACACCCACCGTCCAAGCTGCCCGCCGAGCGCCTGTGGGGCGGCACGCTCAGTGGCCTGCGTTTTGCCTGGCACTCGCGCATCATCCTAGCGCAGCTGGTGCGTGTGATGGCGTTCAGCGCGGCAGGCTCTGCCCTGTGGGCGCTGCTGCCGGTGATCGCGCAGCGCCAGCTGGGCACCGGTGCGCAGGGCTTCGGGCTGCTGATGGGTTGTCTGGGTACGGGTGCCGTGGCCGTGGGCCTAGTGCTGGGGCGGCTACGCGCGCGCTTTGGCATGGAGGTCATCGTAGGCGTGGGCGGCGTGGTGTTCGCTGCCGCCATGCTGGTGGCAGCGCTGACCAAGGTGGCGTGGGTGGTTTACATCGCCATGCTGTTTGCGGGCGCGGCGTGGATGTCGGCGATGTCCACCTTCAACACCGCCACGCAGGCCAGTGCCCCGCAGTGGGTGCGATCCCGCGCCGTGGCCATGCACATGGTGGCCGCGCTGGGCGCGTTTGCCATGGGCTCGGCATTCTGGGGCGCCGCATCCGACATCGTGGGCCTGGCTCCCACGCTGTATGTGGCCGCTGCGCTCATGGGTGTGGGGCTGCTGCTGGCACGCCCCATGCCGCTGCGCATGGGTGGGCTGCACGAAGTGACGCAGGCCACACCGTGGGATGAACTCTTCATCGAGGCCGAGCCCCTGCCCGAGGCAGGCCCCGTGGCTGTGGAGGTGGGCTACCGCATTGCGCCCGGCACCGATGCAGCGTTCCTCGACACCATCAGCCGCATGAAGGCCCCGCGCAGGCGCGACGGCGCCACCTTTTGGCGGGTGTACAAGGACCTGGGTGAACCCTCGCGGTACGTAGAGCGCTTCATCGTTGAATCCTGGGCCGACTACCTGCACCAGCGCGCCCGCGCCACGATGGCCGACCAGGCGCTGGAAACCGAAGTGCGGGCGTTTTTGGCGCCCGGCGAGACCGTCCGCATGTCGCACTACATCGCAGAACGGTGAAGCCCCCCCTGAGCGGCTGCGCCGGTTCCACCGGGAGGAGGACGCCACCCCTGGACCGGTGAAGCCGGTTCCGCGTGCGCCCTGGCTTGATGCGCATCAATTTCTGCCGCCAGGCCGGGTGCCGAGGCTGGCGGTCGGCCTGCGACAATCGCAGGATGACCTTCGCCCCCCTTGCCAACGACACCTTCCTGCGTGCCTGCCGCCGCCAGGCCACCGACTACACGCCCCTGTGGCTCATGCGCCAGGCGGGGCGCTATCTGCCGGAGTACAAGGCCACGCGCGCCCAGGCCGGCAGCTTCATGGGCCTGGCCACCAATGTGGACTACGCCACTGAAGTGACCCTGCAGCCGCTGGAGCGTTTTCCGCTCGACGCGGCCATCCTGTTCAGCGACATCCTCACCGTGCCCGACGCCATGGGTCTGGGCCTGTCGTTTGCCGAGGGCGAAGGCCCGCGCTTTGCCAAAGTGGTGCGCGACGAAGCAGCCGTGGCCGAGCTGGCGGTGCCCGACATTTACAAGCTGCGCTACGTGTTCGACGCGGTCACCAGCATCCGCAAGGCCCTGAACGGCCGCGTGCCATTGATCGGTTTTTCGGGCAGCCCCTGGACACTGGCCTGTTACATGGTCGAAGGCAAGGGCAGCGATGACTACCGCCTCGTCAAGAGCCTGATGTACAGCCGCTCCGACCTGATGCACCGCATCCTGGCCATCAACGCCGACAGCGTGGCCGCGTACCTGAACGCCCAGATCGACGCCGGAGCCCAGGCCGTGATGATTTTTGACAGCTGGGGCGGCGTGCTGGCCGACGGCGCGTTCCAGGAGTTCAGCCTGGCCTACACCACGCGCGTGCTGGCGCAATTGAAGCGCACCGGCGTGGACGGCACCGACGTGCCGCGCATCGTCTTCACCAAGGGCGGCGGCATCTGGCTGGAAGACATGAAGGACATCGACTGCGAGGTGCTGGGCCTGGACTGGACGGCCAACCTGGGCAGGGCCCGCGCCATCGTGGGCGGCCAGCCAGGAGGCCCGGGCAAGGCGCTGCAGGGCAACATCGACCCCAACGTGCTGTTTGCGCCGCCCGCGCAGATCGTGCAACAGGTGCACAAAGTGCTCGACAGCTTCGGCAAACCCCACACCGACCGCAGCACCACCGGCCCCACCCACATCTTCAACCTGGGCCACGGCATCAGCCAGTTCACACCGCCCGAGCATGTGGCGGCGCTGGTAGAGGCGGTGCACAGCCACTCGCGCGCGCAGCGCCAGGGCTGATCCCCCGGGCGAGGGCTCCAGACCGCGCGGCGCACCCGGCAGGGACCAGGTGATGGCAATGGAACAGCCCGTACCGCAGCCAGCGGAGTCCCCCACCGGCCCGCAGGCGCTGCCCGCCTCGGCCCTACAAGCCCCACCCGGCGCGCTCGCGGACTGCGTGCGCGCCTTTTTCTGGCGCGACCTGGGCCGCCAGCCGCCCCACACCCTGGCGGACACGCGCGTGCCGCCCAGCCCCTACCCGGGCATCATCTGGCTCACGCGGGGCACGGCCCAGCTCGTGGAATGTACGGGTACGGCCACGGCAGCGGCCATGCCGGCCATCACGCTGTCGGGCGCCCACCGCCATCCTTACCACTCGGTCTCTTCCCGCGATGGCGATTCGTTCTGCCTGGCGTTCCAGCCCGGCGCGCTGGGGCTGCTGACCGGGCAGGACCTGGCGCCGCTGACCGACCGCATCACGGACGCGGTGACCTGGTTGCCCGAGGAGTGGCACCCATTCCTGGCAGCCGTCCACGCGGCGCCCGACCATGGTGCGCGCAAGGCGCTGTGTGTGGCCTTCCTCACCCCGCGCTGGGGCGCCGTGGCAGACCGGCACGCCGCCTGGCTGCAGGTGTTGCAACAAGACTGGCAGCGCGGCGCACGCCAGGCCCTGGCCACCACGCTCGGCTGGACGCCCCGGCACCTGCAGCGCCGCACACGGCAACTGGTAGGCCTGCGGCCTGGCGAGATCGAGCGCATGCTGCGGGCCGAACACGCCCTGCTGACCATGCGCGACGGCGATGCGGGTGCGCTGGATGCAGCGCTGCGCCATGGCTACGCCGACCAGGCACACTTCAGCCGCGAGGCACGCAGCCTTTTCGAACGCCCTCCTGCTGCACTCAAGGCCCACACCCAGCAGCCGGGCGACGATGCCGACTGGCTGCTGCGGCGCAGTTGAAGGGGACGCCGCGCTTTGCGACCGCTTTACCGCTGGATCACACGCGGGCGCTTGATCTTGGCCTGCAACTGCAGGATGCCGTAGAGCAGCGCCTCGGCCGTGGGCGGGCAACCGGGCACATAGACATCCACCGGCACGATGCGGTCGCAGCCGCGCACCACCGAATAGCTGTAGTGGTAGTACCCGCCGCCGTTGGCGCACGACCCCATCGAGACCACATAGCGCGGCTCGGGCATCTGGTCATAGACCTTGCGGATGGCGGGCGCCATCTTGTTCGTCAGCGTGCCGGCCACGATCATCAGGTCGCTATGGCGTGGGCTGGAGCGCGGAATGATGCCGAACTGGTCCAGGTCGTAGCGCGCCATGGCGGCGTGCATCATCTCGACGGCACAGCAGGCCAGGCCAAAGGTCATGAACCACAGGCTGTTGGCGCGTGCGGCCTGCACCACATCGTCCAGCCGGGCCAGCACAAAACCATCGCGCTCCATGGAGGGAGCTACTGCCAGGGAAGGAGAAGAGTTGTTAGCCATGGCCGCATCGTCGCCACGCGGGCCCACGCCGTCTTGAAGCAAAGCGACATCGGCCGCCATCACCGGGTACCTGCGACGACACCAGCCCCACCGCACAGCGCCCCGGCAGGCCCTGCGACAATCCTTAGAACCTGTTCAAGATCTTCAGGTGCCGGCGAGCCCGCTTCCAAGGCGAACTTATGCACAAAATTGGAGCATCCACCGGCCACGAGCCACTGCAGGTGGCAACTTGTAAAAAAACTTTGTGCAACCGCTAAGTCGTTGATTTATATGGATTTAAATCCCCTGCTTTTTTGACAGGCAATCCAGCCAAAGCACGGATTTTCAAGGGCTTACGGGGCAAACCCAAGGGATATCAACAAAGTTATCCACAGAAATTTTGGATTTCTTACAAATACCCTGTGAAATCAAGCACTTGCAGGCCATATCGAAGAAATGCGTGAACATGACACCCCACAGCTAGCACAAAAAGGGGGCCATCTGTCCTCTTGACGAAGCCCTCGTGTCCGACTTATGCACACCAACCGTGATGCGGCGCAACATACCTCCGTCACAACGGCTTAGCACAAAAATTCGTGGGGAATTTCTTCAGATGCTTGATTCATAACGATTTTTTTGGTGTGCCGCATTTCCGGGCAATCTGTTCGCAGCCAGCATTCATGCGGGCTGGCAGGGTGTCCGGACAGGATGTCAACAAAGTTATCCACAGAAAGTCGGGATTACTTGGGCCCCCTCATCAAATCAAGCACTTAGCACCCAAACCTCCACGCGACCTCCACAAGCCTCTGTAACCCGCCCTCTGCCGTGCCTACCCCCTCCACCATCGTCCAGGTTGCCCTGCACACCCCGTCGCACAGCGGCGTGGGCGATCTGCTGAGCTACGCTAGTGAACACCCGCTCGCGCCCGGCACGCTGGTGCGCGTGCCGCTGGGCACCCGCGAGGTGCTGGGCGTGGTGTGGGATACCGACGAGGCCACCGGCGAGTTGCCTGACGGCGCCACGCTGCGGCCGATTGCCGGGGTGCTCGACGGTGTGGCGCCGCTGGACCTGCCTTGGCGCCGCCTGGTGGCATTCGCCGCGCGCTACTACCAGCGCGCCCTGGGCGAGGTCGCTACGGCCGCCTTGCCGCCCCAGCTGCGCGACCTGCGCCCCGAACAACTCGCCCGCCGCCTGCGCCGCCCGGCCAAGGCAGGGGGCGACACTTCAAATGCTATTGAAAACATAGCACTTACCCCAGAACAGGAAAGCGCTAAGGCCCGAATTTCTGCTGAAAAAGGCCCTTTCCTGCTGTTTGGCAGCACGGGCAGCGGCAAGACCGAGGTGTATTTGCGCTGTGTGCAGGAGATGCTGGAGGCCGACCCCACCGCGCAAGCCCTGGTGATGGTGCCCGAGATCAACCTGACCCCCCAACTCGAAGAGCGCTTTGTGGGCCGCTTTGCCCCGCGCTTCGGCCCCGGTGCCGTGGTGTCGCTGCACAGCGGTATGACGAACCCACAGCGCCTCAAGAGCTGGCTGGCCGCCCACAGCGGCAGCGCGCGCATTGTGCTGGGCACGCGCATGGCGGTGTTTGCCAGCCTGCCGGGGCTGAAACTCATCGTGGTCGATGAAGAACACGACCCCAGCTACAAGCAACAAGAGGGCGCGCGCTACTCGGCCCGCGATCTGGCCATCTGGCGCGGGCGCGAGCAGGGCGCCAAAGTCATTCTGGGCTCGGCCACACCGTCGCTGGAGAGCTGGTATGCCAGTCGCCCCCCTACGGCCGACGACCCCGAAGGCGGCCGCTATGTGCGGCTGCACATGCCCAGCCGCATCGGTGCCGGCGCCCTGGCGCGGGTGCGCCGGGTGGACATGAACCAGCAGCCTCGGCGCACGGTGTTCAGCGCGCCGCTGCTGCAGGCCATCACCGAACGCGTGGCGCGCGGCGAACAAAGCATGGTGCTGCTGAACCGCCGGGGCTACGCCCCCGTGCTGCACTGCGTGGACTGCGGCTGGAAAAGCGACTGCCCGCACTGCAGCGCGCACCAGGTCTTCCACAAGACCGACCGCACCCTGCGCTGCCACCACTGCGGCTACACCGTGCGCGTGCCCTACCACTGCCCCACCTGTGGCAGCCCCGACATCCACCCCATGGGCCGGGGCACCGAGCAGCTCGAAGAGCAACTGGGCGCCCTGCTGTCCGAAGTGCTGCGGCCCGACCGCACGCCGGCCCGCATCGCCCGCATCGACGCCGACACCACCAAGGCCAAGGGTGCGCTGGAGGCGCAGCTGGCGCAGGTGCATTCTGGTGAGGTGGATGTGCTGGTGGGCACGCAGATGATCGCCAAGGGGCACGACTTTCGGCGCATCACGCTGGTGGCCGCGGTGCAGCCCGATGGCGCGCTGTTCAGCAGCGACTTCCGCGCGGCCGAGCGGCTGTTTGCACTGCTCATGCAGGCCGCAGGCCGGGCTGGGCGCGATGCGGCCTACATGGCCGCGCAAGCGGTGCATGGCACGCAGCCCGAGATGTGGGTGCAGAGCTTTCACCCCAAACACGCCGTGTTCGAAGCGCTGCGCACGCACGACTACGAGGCTTTTGCCGCCCAGCAGCTCAAGGAGCGCGAGGAGGCCGCCATGCCGCCGTTCTCTTACCAGGCGCTGGTGCGGGCCGATGCCCGCACGCAGGAGGTGGCGCAGGGCTTTCTGTCAGCTGCCACCGCCGCCGCCCACGCCGCGCAGCTGCCAGGGCTGCCCGATGGCACGGTCATCCTGTTCCCGCCCGTGCCGCTGACCATCCAGCGTGTGGCCAATGTGGAACGCGCCCAGATGCTCATGGAAAGCAGCAGCCGCGCCACCCTGCAGCGCTTTCTGGCCGCGTGGCAGCCAGTGCTGCAAACCACCCGCAGTCAGCCCGAGCACAAGGGGCTGATACGGTGGCTGGTGGATGTGGACCCGCTCGCGATATGACGCCGGTCAACCGGGCAAACTGTCGTTATAGACCTTGATGTAACAGACTTCGTTGGGCTGCAGCACCAAGCCCACGGTGCATTCCGGCGTGAAGCCCGTGGGAGGAAGCACAACCAGTCCGGATATGACGCTGACGCCGGTCACCCGCTGCGCGCGGTCCGTCAGGTTCTGGGCGGTATAGATATGAAACAAATCCCCAAAGAAAAGATCGGTGCTGTGGGGAATGCTGGCCACACCGCCCGTGGTCTGGTCCAGGGCGATCTCGACCGGTGGGGGGGTTGCGATGGCGGGGTGATTCCAGAGGCTCGCTGAGAGCACTCCGCAAACCAGCAGACCCGTTGTCCAGGCCTTCAGCGCACGGCCGCCCTGGGCACGCATCGCGTGATAGGCCGCCAGGGCCAACAAAACCGCCATTCCGATCAGCCCCCATTCAGACATCGTGGGCACGTTCGAGGCCGCCAGGGGCGCGTAGGACACGCTACCCATGGATTGCGCGGCTGCGCCCTGCGCCACCAGTAATCCCACCACCGCAACGACACTACCCCGCGCACCCAACATCACTTGCTTCATTCTGGAATCCCTTTTTTGCGTAAAACAGAAAGTGTTACAAGGGATTACTGAATCGGCAAGCAAGTTATTGCCATGCACAGACCATCAGCGCTTGCGCAATACTTTCGGCCTCTGGAAACGATCATGACCCCCGACCACTTCACCCACGTTCTTGCCCAGGAAGGCTTTGCCGAGCCAGTACGCGTTGGCGTGAACCTCATGGCCTTTGGGACAACCATACCCACCCGTTCGAAGCCAAGGCACTGGTGCTGGCGGGCGATATCCGCATCGTCACCGCAACCTCTGAGCGGGTGTATCGGCAAGGTGAGGTGTTTCACCTGCAGGCGAACGAGCCGCATTCGGAGTTTTATGGGCCGATGGGTGTGAGCTACCTGGTGGGGCGCAAGCCGGCGCCCTGAGTGCTGCGGGTGCGCCAATGGAGTGCCGCACACCGTCCGGTGCGCACTGTGATATCGCACTGCGCTACTGCGGGTAGCCGCACGCGGGCCGAGCGCTGAAATCCCGCGCCATCGACGGCACTGCTGGACACATTCCATGGCACGGCCACGGTTCATACTCCACACACTCGCAATCCCAACCCCGATGCGTTCCTACTACAACCTGCTGCCCCCGCTGTGGCAGACCATTGCTGTCACCGTGGCCACCCTCGCGACCAACTGGATCTGGGGTTCGTGGTTCATCAAAACCAAGGGCACGGGCCTCGCCGCACTGATGATCTACAGCATCTTCGGGTGGCCGCTGATGTTGGCCGTCACTTACCTCATCCTGGGTTATGCCCTCAAGTTCTGCGGCGGCCTGACCTTGCTGCGCATGGCCATCGTGCTGGGCGTGGTCGGGTTGGGCTTCGCTGTATATGGGGTGCCGGGCCCGTGGAACCTGCTTCTCTGCGCCGCCGTCGCCATCCCCGTTGCGTTTCAGGCCTGGCGCACGGCACAGGACGATGCCGACCTGGAGAAGCTGTAAATGGCCGTCAAAGAGAAGCCGCCCAGCGGGCTGCTCGACAGTTTTTCGGCACCGCTGTGGGTGCGGCTGGGCCTGACAGCCCCTCGGCCCGTGTGGATCGTCAAGAGCCAGCACCGGGGCTATGACTGGATGGCCATCGAGCTCGATCACGGCGGTACGGGCTTCCAGCAAACGCGTGCCACCACCACTGTCTTTGTCGTGTGGCTACCGCACAAGTCCCAGGACTGGTACCTGCCAGGCCACCGCATCACGCCCGAGCAGCAGGTGTGCGTGGACGACACGTGCGTTTACGCTGCGGCACTGGGCCAGCAACCCCGCGTGCGCACCTGGACCCACTGGCTGGACCTGGCCGTGGACGCGGCCGAGGAGGTGATCAGCACCGAAGGCATGCGCCGCGATGAAAGCCCGCAGCAGAAAGCGGAGCGGGCAGACGAAGCCAGCTGGAACCCTACCGACGTCAACCTGGTTTTGCTCTGCCTGGTGTCGATGGCAGTATTCAGCTTTCTGAACGTCATGATGCTGGTCGAGGCGTACGGCGAATGGCAACGGCACGGTGCCATCCTCGTGTGCCATACGAAGACCTCCATCGGGACCTATCTGCAAGGCTGGAAGGCCGTGGCCTATGCCGTTTCGTTATCGGCACCCCTGCTGATAAGCACTCAAGGCGCTGCACACCATGGTCACGCGCGTTCACAGGCCAAATTTTTTCTTTCGACTCTGTTTCGAAGGGCTGATCTGGGTGGGCGCCATGTATGGGCTTCACCACGCCCGGCAGGCTCTGATTGAATCGGTACAGCGGGCTTGCTAGTCCGCCTTCAGCGCTTTTTTGACTGATCGGGTCCCAGGGCTGTCACGTGCCATGGTGGACGGTGCGGACCAATGCACACGCATCCATGCGCCGCCCCACACCATGGAGCGTTCCACCGCCCTGCATCATCCCTCCAGCGCGCGGCGCCCCGGTGCCTGATAAAACTTGCATGCCGCGGACTGACCCCAGATACTGCGGCATCGCACGGCGTCACCTCGGGCCAACTGTGCTGCACGGGCTCGATAGCCCTGGGGTCAGTGCGTGCCCGATGCCCCGTGCTCCCGCTTTGTCCCTCCATAGTCAGAAAGCCCTTCCAATGACAGCCATTGTTCGTGCCCTGATCTTGCTGCTCCTCCTGGCGGGGGGAACCGCCGTGCGTGCCCAGAACCTGCTCACCAACGGCAACTTCGAGGCCGGCCTGGCTGGCTGGAGTACCTGGACGGCGCCGCCGGGCTTCTGGGACGGCACCTGGATACACAGCAACGACTGCGATATCTGGGTGCCCACCCAGTGCCCGTTCGGAGGCGCCGGAATGTCCCACGCGCAGAAAAAAGGCAGTGGCGCGGGCAATGCACACGGGGGCCTGTTCCAGACCGTGGCGGTCACGCCCGGGCGGGTGTACCGGCTGCGCGGGGCATGGTCGGGGGGCGTCACGGGCAATGCCGGTGGCAACGCCACCTGGTGGGAGGTGGTGGCCTACGACGGCGCTGTGGGCGCAGCCACCATCGACGCGGCGCCGGGCCCGCTGGACACGCTGATTGCCCGGCGCGACGTGTCGAACCTCGCGCTCAACGGCGTCTTCCAGTTCCAGTGGGAGCCCTTTGACGGCACCTTTACGGCGACCTCCAGCCAGGTGACCATCGCACTCAAAACCGGCAGCTTCTTCACCTTCGACGCGGCGGGCTACCACGACGACCTGGTGCTCGAAGAAGTGGCCTCCAGCAACATCCCCGTCAACTCGCCCTGGGCGCTGGTGGTGCTTTGCCTGGGGCTGCTGGCGACCGGCGCCTGGATGCGGCGCGGCCCGGGAATGCGGCGCGGGTAGAAGGCAGCGCCAAAAATTCAAGCATTTTGGGCCGCCAGCGCTTTATGGAAAAGCGCCAATAGCTATCATAAATATAGCAATTAGGTCAACAGCGCCACCGCTGCTGAAAAGCTCAGAAACGCCAGCGCCGTGGACACCAGAATGATCCGCGCCACACGCCCATTGTTGGCGCCGAACTTTTCGGCCAGCAGCGAGACGTTGCTGGCGCTGGGCAGCGCGGCCAGCAGCACCAGCACCGTCAGCGCAAAGGGCGTGAGCGGCACCCCCATCGCCATGGCCGCCGTGCCCACGCCCCACACCAGAAGCGGGTGCACCAGGAGCTTGGCCAGCGCCACCGGCACATAGTCGCGCGCGGGCACCTGCTCGTGCTGGTTCATCTGCGAACGCGCCAGCACGGCACCGATGGTGAACAGCGCCACGGGCGAGGCCGCGTCGGCCAGCATGGCGATGGTCTTGTCCACCGGGCCAGGCAGCTTGAACTGCAGGGCCGAGGCCAGCGCCCCCAGGGCAATCGACCAGGGCATGGGATTGGTCGCCATGCCCTTGAAGGCGTTCTTCAGCGCCACCCCCACGCCGTGGGTGCCCGCACCGTCCAGGCGCGAGAGCGCAATACACAGCGAGCTGGTGATGACCATGTCCACCACGATGGTGACGATGGCCGGGCCCGCGCTTTGCGCCCCCAGCAGCGCGACCAGCAGCGGCACGCCCATGAAGCCGGTATTGGGAAAAGCGGCCACCAGCGCGCCAAAGGCTGCGTCGTTCCAGCCGATGTGCGCCTTGCGCGTGAGCGCCACCGTGGCGCCCACCATCACCAGCGCACAGAGCACATACACGCCCGCCACGGCCGGGTCCAGCAGCTGGGCGATGGGTGTGCTCGCGCCAAAGCGGTACAGCATGCAGGGCAGTGCAAAGTACAGCACGAAGGCGTTGAGCCCCGGGATGGCCGGCTGGGGAAGCACTCCGCGCCGGGCGGCGAGATAGCCGCAGAGCACCAGCGCAAAGAAGGGGAAGGTGATGAGAAGGACTGAGAGCACGGTCCCATTGTCCTTGCTGCGCCTGCGGCCGGGGTCTGCGGCGCCCGGTGTGGTCAGCGCAAAGTCAGGTGGGGGCCATCACCCATGGCGAATGCACGGCAAGGATCTCCAGCCAGCGTTGCGGTTGAAGGCGCATCCACTTCACTGCTTGCGGTGGATGATCAGGTTGCGCTTGGCGTCTTCGGGGTAGGCAAAGGTGATGGCGCCGTTCTTGACCATGCCCATGACCAGCATGTTGCGCGTGATCGCGTCCTTGTCCTGCACGCTGAAGGGCTTGTCGTAGGTGGTGACCACGCCGTAGTAGGTCTTCATCTTGCCCTCCAGCGACTCCTTGATGGCTTTGCCGGTGAGGTTGCCGTCGCGGATGCCGAGGAAGGAATACATCAGCAGGTAAGTGGCGTCGTAGGCGTTGGCCGCTGCCATGGGCACGGCCACCTTGCCGTGGTACTTGCGGGTGTAGCTCGACAGGAACGATGCACGGCGCTCGTTGCTGGGCTCGGCGATGAAGGTCTGCACCATGAGCGCGCCCTCGGCCGCGTCCTTGGCGCCTTCGAGGAAGAAGGGGAAGGACAGTGGCCACGGCCCCACCTGCGGCACCTTCCAGCCCAGGGCCTTCTTGCCGTTGGCGATGGTGGCGTTTTCCGGCCCCACGGTGTAGCTGTAGACCACGTTGGCGCCCGCGTTGCGCGCGGCGGTCAGCTCGGCCGTGAGGTCCTTCACCCCCAGGTCAAAACGCGCCACATGCACGGGCTTGAGGTTCTTGGCCGCCAGCGCGGCCACCACGTCGTTGTAGCCGCCTTCGCCATAGCCGGTCTTGTCGGCAAAGATGGCGACCTTGTCCCAGCCGCGCTTGACGATGTCGTCCACCAGGAAGGGCGCCTGGATCGCGTCGCGCGCCTGCACGCGGAAGATGTAGCTGTCGGGCGCGGGGTATTTGGCCGTCACGGCAGTGCCCGTGGCGCAGGGCACGATGAGGGGGCTGGCGGCGCCCTGGAACAGGTCGATGGCCTTGAGCGCCACGCCGGTGTTGCAAAAGCCGATGGTGGCGACCACTTTTTCATTGAGCAGTTCCTGCGACACCTTACGCCCCTGGTCGGGGTCGGCCGTGTCGTCCTTGATGACCAGTTCCAGCGGGCGGCCCAGATAGCCGCCCACGGCATTGATTTCGTCCACCGCCAGCTTGATGCCGTTGAGCATGGGCACGCCAAAATCGGCCGATGGCCCGGTGAACGGCCCCACGACTCCCACGCGCACAGGCACGGTGCTGCCGATCTGGGCCTGTGCCGGCAGCAGGGCCGTGCAGGCCAGTACACCGGATGCCACCACAGCGCTCCATGCGCGAAGGTGCACACAGCGGCGGCGTGCGTCCGGGATGCCCGGTGCGGCGGTCTGAGCGGTGGAGGGCTGGTCAGTGGGGTTCATGGCGGGGCTCGGTTCTCTACACCAGCATCCCGGCAAGAGATGCACTGGCCTGCGAGTATCAAATTGTGAAAACAAAGCCCCTAGCGGGGTTTCCCGGAGCGTCCGGCCCGCCAGGTGCCGGTGGCGCCCACCCGTCAGGGGCCTGTCAGCCGCCCGCCCGGCACACGCGGTCCACCCCGACTGGGCACGGGCTAGACAGGCTGCCGGACCGCGCCGGTATCATTGCGCCCTTGCACGGCCTGACCCGGCCGCGCCACCACCCGCCCCTGGGCATGCGCCGCCCACACCCGCCCTCCCTGTCCCGCTCCCCGCTGCTCTGCTGCCCTCCCTCCCATGTCTGCCGGTCTCAATCTCGCCCAGCTCCAGGCTGTCCACTACACCGACGGGGCTTGCCTCGTGCTGGCCGGGGCGGGCTCGGGCAAGACGCGGGTGATCACCATGAAGATCGCCCACATGATCGAAAAGGGCATGGACCCCAAGCGCATTGCGGCCATCACCTTCACGAACAAGGCTGCCGCCGAAATGCGCGAGCGCGCCAAGGGCCTGATCGGCCGGCGCGCCAAGGATGTGCTGGTGTGCACCTTCCACGCCCTGGGCGTGCGCATGGTGCGCGAGGACGGCCATGTGCTGGGCCTCAAACCCCAGTTCAGCATCCTCGACGCCGATGACGTGACGGGCATTCTGAAAGAAGCCTCGGGCGGCACCACCGACATGGCCACCGCGCGCCAATGGCAGTGGGTCATCAGCAAGTGGAAGAACATGGGCCTGACTTCCGAGCAGGCGCTGGCCCAGGCGGCGGACGACAACGAACGCATCATCGCCACGCTGATGGCCCGGTATGAAGAGCGCCTGGCGGCCTACCAGAGCGTGGACTTTGACGACCTGATCGGCATGCCGCTGCGGCTGCTGCGCGACTTCCCGGAGGTGCGTGCCAAGTGGCAGGCGGCCCTGGGCCATGTGCTGGTGGACGAGTACCAGGACACCAACGCCACGCAGTACGAGCTGCTCAAGCTGCTGGTGGGCGAAAAGGGGCACTTCACCGCCGTGGGCGACGACGACCAGTCCATCTACGGCTGGCGCGGCGCGACGCTGGACAATCTCAAGAAGTTGCCGGTGGACTACCCCCACCTCAAGGTCATCAAGCTGGAGCAGAACTACCGCTCCACCAGCGCCATCCTGCGTGCGGCCAACAACGTGATCGGGCCCAACCCGAAGCTGTTCCCCAAAACCCTGTTCAGCGAACTGGGCGAAGGCGAGCCCGTGCGGGTGGTGGACGCCGACAGCGAAGAACACGAAGCCGAGCGCGCCGTGGCCCGCATCCAGAGCCTGCGTGCGGCCAGCAACCCGCCACCGGACTGGAAGAGTTTTGCCATCCTGTACCGCGCCAATCACCAGGCCAAGCCGTTCGAGAAGGCGCTGCGCAAGGCCAATATTCCGTACAAGGTGTCGGGCGGCACCAGCTTTTTCGACCGCGCCGAAATCAAGGACCTGTGCGCCTGGTTTCGCCTGTGGATCAACAACGACGACGACCCGGCGTTTCTGCGCGCCATCACCACGCCCAAGCGCGGCATCGGCCACACCACGCTGGCGGCTCTGGGCGCGTTTGCCACGCAGCACAAGCAGAGCATGTTCGGCGCGCTGTTCAACGGCATGCTGCCTGCCGCTGTGCCCAAGCGCGCCATGGACGGCCTGCACGAATTCGGCCGCTACATCAACTACCTGGAGTACAGCGCGCGCCGCACCCATGGCGCCGAAGAGGCCCGCGCCTTTTTGAACGAATGGCTCAAGGAAATTGGCTACGAGCAGCACCTGTACGACAACGAAGACAGCGAAAAAGTGGCGGCCGCCCGCTGGAGCAACGTGATGGAGTTCTGCGACTGGATGGCCCAGCGCGCGGGCGGGCAGATCGACGATACGGCCGGTGCCGTGGTGGCCAAGGAGACCAAGAGCCTGCTGGAGGTGTCGCAGACCATTGCGCTGCTCTCCACCATCAGCGAGCGCGAGCAGGAGCAGGACATGGTCACGCTCTCGACCCTGCACGCCAGCAAGGGGCTGGAGTGGCCGCATGTGGTGCTGGTGGGCGTGACCGAGGGCATGCTGCCCTTCAAGCTCGACGACGACGAAGGCCGACAGCAGAAGGTGAGCGACGACACGCTGCAGCGCCTGCAGGAAGAGCGCCGCCTGATGTACGTGGGCATCACCCGCGCCCAGCGCACCCTGGCCGTGAGCTGGACCAAGCGGCGCAAGAAGGGCCGCGAGATGGTGGCCGCACAACCGAGCCGCTTCATCGCCGAAATGGGCCTGGACAAGACCACCGCCCGCGAAGACCCGCGCGAGAAGCTCAAGGCATTGCGCGCCGAATTTGCGGCCAAGGCCCAGGCCACCACCGCAGCCACTGCAGCCGCAGCCGCCACCCCGGAATGAGCGCCCCACCGCAGCCACGGCACCCACCACAACGCACTCCACCCATGGCGCCCGACACCCACCGACACACGCCGCTGTTGGCGGTTGCTTTTGTTTTGATAGCTATCAGCGCTTATCCTACAAGCGCCAGTAGCCAAAATGACCCAAAATCCACGGCAGCATGCCCGTCGGCGGCAGACATGGACCACCAGCACCTGCAAGGGCGCTGGCTGGCCCAACTGCAGGGCGCAGCACCGGATGCACCTGGCGCCACCGCCACACTGCAACTGGGCCCGCATCCCGAGCTGGCACAGAGCGTGCGTGGCACCGTGCAAAGAGATGGCGCCACGGCGCAGGTCAGCGGAGACGTCGATGGCGGCGACCTGATGCTGGAAGAATCGATCAATGGCACGAACATCAGCGCCACCTGGACAGGCCAGGTGGTCGATGGAAGTTGCGGCAAGGAAATACGCGGAACATGGAACAACGCCAACCCCACCCCTTCGGCCCCCTCGGCTCCTTTTGTGCTGCGCAAGCAGGTGGACTGGCAATGACGGCCGCGCCAGCCTCACCTCGCCGCAGCGGCGGCCACCGGCGTGGCACGCTGGCCCTGCTGGTGGCCGCTGCGCTGACGCCTGCCGGCGCCGCGCTGGCGCAGACCCCGCCTGCTGGCGGCTCGGCCACCCCGAGCGGCGACGCTGCCTGGCGCCGCTGCGCCGCCCTGTCCAGTGACAATCAGGCGCGCCTGGCCTGCTTTGACCAGTGGGCCACCGACCAGCAAGGCTGGAACGCGCCTGGCGCCACGGCGTCGGCCTCGACAGACGTGCCGCCCCCGGTGGACACCACGCTACCCGCCACCCGTGTGATTGACGTGGCCCGCACCGAGGGCTGCCGCGATCCGCAGTACAGCGACCTCTCGCGCTTCTGGGAACTGGAGTCGGGCAGCGACTGCGGCACCTTCAGCTTCCGGGGCTACCGGCCCATCACTGTGTCGGTGGTGGCGTCAAGCAATGTGAACCGCCAGCCCACGTCGGATGCAGCCGACCATTCGGCCACCGAGTCCACGCCCTACCGCCGCACCGAGAACCGCATCCAGCTGTCGGTGCGTACCAAGGTTGCGCAAGGGCTGCTGACCCAGGGACATCCCACGCTCAAGGACTCGGTGTGGTTCGGCTACTCCCAGCAGTCGTACTGGCAGCTGTTCACCCCCGAGATCTCGCGCCCCTTCCGCGCCACCGACCACGAGCCCGAGGTCATGTATGTCTACCCCACCACGGCACAACTGCCGTTTGGCTGGAAGTGGCGCTACAGCGGCATCGGACTGGTGCACCAGTCCAACGGCCAGAGCAAGCCCCTGTCGCGCAGCTGGAACCGCGCCTACCTGATGACGGGCATGGAGCTGGGCAACAGCGTCAGCGTGAACGCGCGCATCTGGAAGCGCATCCCCGAAAGCTCGGGCAGCGACGACAACCCCGGCATCAGTGACTACATCGGTCGGGGTGAGCTGTCGGCATTCTGGAACGTCAACAAGGAGAACACGGTGGGCGCCACGCTGCGCCACTCGTTGTCGAGCAGCGACCGAGGCTCGGTCCGCCTGGAATGGCTGCAGACCGTGGGCACGGGCCTGTTTGGCAACAAGAGCAACCTGCGCCTGCACACGCAGCTGTTCAGCGGCTACGGCGACAGCATGATCGACTACAACCGCAAACGCACGGTGTTCAGCGTGGGGTTGAGTCTGGTGGACTTCTAGAGTCCATCCCCCTGAGGCGCTGCGCACCTTCCCCCTTCTCTCGAATGGCTGCGCCATTCGGGAAGGGGGACGCAGCCCTCGCTGCAGGGCGGCCCTTGCTCGGCTGCCCGCGCCTGGGGCTGCGCCAGTCTCACAGGCTGCGCACAAGGCAAAGCGCAGCGAACTCCGCGCTGGATTGTTCACAACTCGTTACGACATCGTCCTTAAGTTTCGTGTGAAGGCGCCGACAGGCCGCCACAATGGCACGCGCACAGAAACCGGCGTGGCCATCTGTGAGAGGCGTTCAAAAAGAGCCCCTTTCCCACCGTTTTACCTGCCATTGCCCGCACCGTGCGCCCTCGACAATGCCGACAAAGAGGAACACACCCATGGACATGCAATACCAGCTCAAGGCAGGCAGCTACTACCTCTACGACATGCGCGAGGCGCCCAGTGCCGTCACGGGTGAGCGCAGGTTCAAGCTCAAGACCGACACGGTGGCCATTGCGTTCGATGCGCACACGGGCGAGGTGCACCAGCATGGCAGCCCCACGCGCATCCAGTCCTGGGCCAACAACACGCGCCGCCGCCTGCGCGCTGCTGGGGCGCAGGACATGGCCAACGACATCGTGGTGGTGTCGGGCCCACTGCCGGTGGACGAACTCAACAAATGCCTGTGGGTGCGCGGCTATGTGCGCCGCATGTTCTCGCGCCTGGCCACCTTGCCCCACGGCAAGCTGCAGCGCCCTGCGGAGCCGTTTCGCAAGGCAGCCTGAAACCAGGCGAGCTTCCTCAAAGATCCCGATCAGGGCCGCACACAGCGGCCCTTTTCTTTTCTGGGAGCGCTCAGGCCTCCGAGTCCTCGGCCATGTCGCTGTCTGTGTTCTCCAGCACCTCGGCGTGTTTGACGATGGTCACCGGCACCGGGCTGGCATGCGCCACCTCCTGCGACACCGAACCCAGCAGCGCACTGGTGATGGCGCCCTGGCCCTTGGCGCCGATGATGACCATGTCGCAGCCCGAGCGCTCGATCATGTCCACCAGCGTGTGCGCCACATCGCCCACACCCACATCGGTTTCATAAGCCACCCCGGCCGCATCGAGCAGTGCGCGCGCCGGCGCCATGAGATGGTCACCCGCCTCCAGGCTGGCGGCGGCGATCAGGTCGGGGTCGCGCGTGGTCACCAGTTCGTACAGCGTGGCGGGCTCCTGCACGTTGGCCAGCACCATGGTGGCCTGGAGCCCCTGGCCCACCAGCGCCAGTGCGTGGTGCACGCCATCCAGGGAGAGTTCGGAGCCGTCCACGGCGATGAGGATTTTGAGCATGGTGTTCTCCTTGTAGTACCTTGATCCAGTGTAGCCACGGCCTCGTCGAAAACCCGTCCATAACCTTGAGCGAGGTCAGGGTAGCCTGTCTGGGACAATGCCGCCCATCATGCTGCAGTTCGACCTCCTCAAAACCGACCCCACCAGCCACGCACGCCGTGGCACGCTCACGCTCAACCATGGCGTGGTGCAAACCCCCATCTTCATGCCCGTGGGCACCTATGGCACCGTCAAGGGCGTGATGCCGCGCAGCCTGCACGACATGGGCGCGCAGATCATCCTGGGCAACACCTTCCACCTGTGGATGCGCCCGGGCCTCGATGTAATGCAGAGCTTTGGCGGCCTGCACGGCTTTGAAAAATGGGACAAGCCCATCCTCACCGACTCCGGCGGCTTCCAGGTCTGGAGCCTGGGCGCCATGCGCAAGATCACCGAAGAAGGCGTGACCTTTGCCAGCCCCGTCAATGGCGACAAGCTCTTCATGTCGCCCGAGGTGAGCATGCAGATCCAGACCACGCTCAACTCCGACATCGTCATGCAACTTGACGAGTGCACGCCGTACGAGACCAAGGGCCACAAGACCACCGAGGCCGAGGCGCGCAAGAGCATGGAAATGAGCCTGCGCTGGGCCAAGCGCTCGCGCGATGAGTTCCAGCGGCTTCAGAACCCCAACGCCCTCTTTGGCATCGTGCAGGGCGGCATGTTCAAGAACCTGCGCCAGGAGTCGCTGGAGCGCCTGGTCGAGATGGACTTCCCCGGCTACGCCGTGGGTGGTGTGAGCGTGGGCGAGCCCAAGGACGAGATGCTGGACATCATGGCCCACACGCCCCACCGCCTGCCCGCACACAAGCCGCGCTACCTGATGGGCGTGGGCACGCCCGAAGACCTGGTGCAGGGCGTGGCCGACGGCGTGGACATGTTCGACTGCGTGATGCCCACGCGCAACGCGCGCAACGGCACGATGTTCACGCGCTTTGGCGACCTCAAAATCCGCAACGCGCGCCACAAGGCCGACCACCGGCCGATGGACACCAGCTGCACCTGCTACGCCTGCGCGGGCAGTTCGGGCGTGTCGTGGGACGATGGCGGGCGCGAGGGCTTCAGCCGCGCCTACCTGCACCACCTGGACCGCTGCGGCGAGATGCTGGGCCCCATGCTGACCACCGTGCACAACCTGCACTACTACCTGAACCTGATGCGCGAGGTGCGCGAGTCGCTGGACGCGGGCACGTTCGCCGAATTCCGTGCACGCTTCAAGACCGAGCGCGCACGGGGCGTGTAAGCACAGCCAATAGCTATAAAAATAATAGCTATTGGCGCTTGATAGATAAGCGCCAGAGGCCAAAATCATCCAAAATCTCCTGCACCACCTGCTGCGCTGGCCCGCCCGCATGCTGACCGGCCTGGGCAGCGGGCTGCTGGCGCTGCTGATCCTGTTCGAGGAATGGGGTTGGGAGCCGCTGCAGCGCCTGCTGGCGCGCATCGGCCGCTGGCCCGGCCTGCGCTGGATTGAAGGCTGCGTGCGCGCCCTGCCCCCCTGGGCGGCGGTGGCGGTGTTTCTGCTGCCCACGGCACTGCTGCTGCCCGTCAAGCTGCTGGCCCTGTGGGCGGTGGGCCGGGGGCACGTGGTACTGGGCATGCTGGTGATCGTGCTGGCCAAGGTGGTGGGCACCGCCGTGGTGGCGCGGCTGTTCAGCCTGACCCAGCCCGCCCTGATGCAGCTGCACTGGTTTGCCTGGACCTATGCCCACTGGATGCGCCTCAAGCACGCGGTGCTGGAGCGCGCCCGCGCCTCGTGGGCATGGCGCGTGGCGCGGGTGGTGCGGCGGCAATGGCGGCTGCGCTGGCACAGGCTTCGCGCCAGGTAATGTTGGGTAGCGCCAGGGTAGCGCCCGCCGCTGTTTTGCTGCCAAGATATGCGCTCCCGCAAAAGCCCTCCCCAACGTCATCCCCCACCGCCACCGCATTGCGACATGGGTATGCAGCTTGACCTCCCGACCATCCTCCTGCTCTACAAGACCGCGCTGGTGGCGGGGGCGCTGAGCATCTTTCATGTCAGCCGCCATTCGTGCCGCCCGCAAGGGCTCAAGCCCCTGGCAGCCGCCTACTTGCTTCTGGCCGTGGGTGCCGAACTGGCAGGCCAGGGTGAATATTCCATGCTGCCGCTCTGGTTCTGGACCCACACCAGCCTGCTGCTCGGGGCACTGGGGTACACCCTCTTCTGGGCAGGTGCACGGGCACTGAGCGGCCGCAGGCGCGTCCTGCCTGCGGTGCTGATACTGGTTTCCGGAGGCTGGCTGGTGCTGGGCCTGGTCACGCAGTTTCCGCTGGACAACCTGCTGCGCGCAGGCGCCTTCCACCTGACCGCCGCAGTGTCACTGACCGCGGCAGCCTGGGAGGTGTGGCACGACCGCCGCACCGAATCCCTGCCATCGCGTCCCCTGCTGGCCGGGCTGCTCCTGGCCAGCGCGGGCACCTTTGCCCTGCAGCTGTTGTACATCGCCACGCACACCGCCAGCCCACAGGGTTTTGCGCTGGCATTCTCCGTGCAGATGTTCTGCCACTTTGGCGTTGCGCTCATGGTCTCGTCCCTCTCCAACGAGCGCGCCGAAGTGCGCCTGGAAAAAGTGGCGCAGACCGACACGCTCACGGGCGTGGGCAACCGCCGCTGGGCCATGTCCATGCTGCCCGCGCGGCTGCCCGTGGGCAGCGCCATCGCGCAGCTCGACCTGGACCACTTCAAGCACATCAATGACCGCTTCGGCCATGCGGCGGGCGACCGCGTGCTGGTCGCCACGGCCGACGCACTTCGCCACCAGCTGCGCGATTCGGACCTGCTGGCCCGCATGGGCGGTGAAGAGTTCCTGGTCTACCTGCCGGACGCCAGCGCCAGTGCTGCAAGCGCCATCGCCCAGCGCCTGTGCGGGGCCGTGCAGCACATCCGGCTGTCCGAGCTGGGCGAGGACATCCCCGTCACCGTGAGCATTGGACTGGCCTGCGTGACCTCCGCCGGCGGAACCTGGGCCGACTGGCTGGCTGCGGCCGACCGGGCGCTCTACGACGCCAAGCGCGCGGGCCGCAACCGCGTGGTGACAACGCACGAGCGCGCTACCTGAAACCGGTCCTTCTCACCCGAGCCGCGCCGCTGACCTGCGGCAGAATCCCACCCCATGCCCGCACCGCCCTATGCCGCCCTGAACGAAGCGCTGGAGCTGGCCTTTAACCTGGCCCCGGTGGGCATGTGCGTGACGCGCGAGCGCAGCATCGAGATCTGCAACGACGCCTTTGCCCACATGTTCGGCCACGAGCAGGCCGAGCTGCTGGGCCAGCCGCTGGCGCCGCTGTACCCTTCGTTCGAAGAGTTCACCCACACGGGCCACCTGGGCCTGCAGGCGATGAAGGCGTCGGGAAGTTATGCGGATGAGCGCATCATGCGACGGCGCGATGGCTCGCTGTTCTGGTGCCACGTGGTGGGCCGGGCACTGGACCGGTCGGACCCGTTTGCACGGGCGGTGTGGATGTTCGAGGACATCTCGCACCGCCGCCCCGTGAGCACGCCGCTGACCCTGCGCGAGCGCGAAATCGCCCAGCACATCGTCACCGGCGCCACCAGCAAGCAGATCGGGCGCTACCTGGACATCAGCCACCGCACGGTGGACGCCCACCGCGCGCGGCTCATGCGCAAGCTGGGGGCCAGCAGCACGGGGGAGCTGGTGGCGCTGCTGCTGGGCAACACCTGAGAGCTGGCAACGATCTCACAGGCAATCATCAACAATTGTTTCCCCAGCCAACGCTGCGGAGTCTCCCGCGCACCCGGCCCGGGGACAATCGGCACTGACGCGCGCGCCGCTCCCCGCCCATCAACTGCTGCCCCCATGTACCGCCCTTTTTTGCTCCACCGCCCTCTTTCGCCGCCCCTGGCCTGGCTGGGTTTGTCCGTGCTGACCTTCGCCGCCTGCCTGGTGGGCATCTTTGCGCGGCCCATCGGTTTTCTGTCGGTCTTCTGGCCCGCCAATGCGCTGCTGCTGGGCCTGCTGGTGCGTTATCCCAGGCTGGCGCGCCCGCCAGCCTGGGTAGCTGCCGCCGTGGGCTATGTGGCGGCAGACCTGGTGACGGGCAGCTCCTGGTCCATGGCCCTGTGGCTCAACGGCGCCAACCTGCTGGGCGCCACCGCGGGCTGGCTGGTGTTGCGTCGGCTGGACGAACGCATCCGGCGCCTGCAACGCACCATCTCTGCCCTCTACCTGCTGCTGGCTGCGCTGGCAGCCAGTGCCGTGGGGGCACTGGCTGGCTGCGGCGCCGCGCCGGTCTACTTCAACAGCCCGTGGACCGACCTGCTGTCCCTGTGGTTCAGCACCGAACTCATGAACTACATGCTCATCGTGCCGGTGGTGCTGGCCGCGCCGCGCGCCGACGACCCGCCGCCCGCAACGCAGGAGGTCCCCCTGATCTGGCGTGTGGCACCGGTCAGCTCGCTGCTGCTGGCCGAAGGCGTGCGCACCGTGATCGGGGGGCCCGGCATGCTGGCCTTTGTGGTGCCAGGGCTGCTGTGGTGCGCGCTCAGCTACAGCCCGTTTGTCTCCAGCCTGCTGTCGCTGGTGGTGTGCCTGTGGACCATGGCCGGCGTGGCCACCGGCGTGCTCAACTTCACGCCAGCCCATGCCAGCGACGTGTTCTCGCTGCGTGTGGGCGTCACGCTGCTGGCACTGGGGCCGCTCGCCGTGGCATGCGCCAGCGCGGCGCGCGCCGAAGCCCTGCGCCGCCTGGACCACGCCGTGCGCCACGACGACCTGACCGGTGTGCTTGCGCGGCGCGCGTTCCTGCAGCAAGGTGAGCGCTTGCTAGCGCGCTACCAGCGCGAATCTGCCGGGTTGGCCGTGTTGATGGTGGACGTGGACCACTTCAAGCAGGTCAACGACCAGCTGGGACACGGTGCGGGCGACCAGCTTCTGATTGGCATCGCCCAGGCCATGACCAGTGCGCTGCGCCCCCAGGATGTTCTAGGCCGCCTGGGTGGCGAGGAGTTTGCGGTGGTGCTGCCCGATGCCTCGCCCGCCGAGGCCCACGCGATCGCAGAACGGCTGCGCACGGTGGTGGAACAGCGGCCCTTTGGTACTGCGCAAGCACCCGAGCAGCACGCCACGGTCAGCATCGGCCTGGTGCACAGCGCCTCGCTGGGCGGCGACGCCGACCTGGACACGCTGCTGCTCGCCGCCGATGCAGCGCTCTACCGGGCCAAGGCGGAGGGGCGCAACCGGGTGATGACAGGGTAGGTCCAAGCGCGCCCCCGCGCCTCCGCAAAGCGCCCCCCTGCGGGGAGGGCGCCGGTGGTACGACAGGGGCTGGCTCCATGAAAGCTCGGGCTTTCCATGCGCCGATTTCATCCGCCGAGCCCAACCAATGGGCACATGGCCCCATCAACGCGCAGGCAGACCGTCACTCCTGCGCCAACTTCACCCCCGCCCCCGTGCCGCAGGCATGGCAAAAGCGTGCAAAAGCGCTCTTGCGGGTGCTGCAGTGGCCGCAATGGTCGAACAGCCCAATGCCGCAATGCGGGCAAAAGTCGATCTTCTCGTTTTTCAGGTCCACCGGCCGCTCGCAGCCAGGGCACACGCTTTTGGCCAGGCGGGCCAGGGCGACGTCGTAGCTCAGCTCCTTACGGCGCTCCTGGTCGGGCAGGGTTTCGGCCAGCTTCTGGCGCTCCAGGTAGCGGTTGAGCGCCAGGATGGCGTAGCGCCCCACCACGGCCGTCACGGCAATGCCCACCACGTAGCGCACATAGCCGCCGTAGCTGGGCAGGTAAGGCACCAGCTCCACAAAAAACGCAAACAGCGCAAAGAAGATGAAGCCCCACACAAACGGCCAGTAGGTGCTTTTGCGCTTCTTGACGAACAGCCAGCCCGCGGCCGCCAGCAGCGGCAGCGTGAGGGCCAGGCGATAGAGGAACACCCGCAGCTCGACCTTGCGGCGCTCGGCATTGAGCTTCACGTAGCCGTCGGACTCCATGCGGTTCAACTGCTCCTGCCGGGCGGCTGCGGTCTGGCGGGCATCCAGCGCAGCCTGCTGCTGCGCCTCCACCGCCTGCTGGGTCTTGCGTTCAGCGAGCTTGAGCACGTCCAGCGCCTGGGTGCGCGCCAGCACTTCGGGGTCCTGGTCGGCGCGCTGGGTGGCGCTGCGCGTGGCCAGCCAGTTGTTCAGGCTGGCCCTTTCTGCCTGCACCTCGCTGCGCACCTTGCTGCGCTGCAGCTGAGCCTGCTCCAGCGCGGTCTGCGCGTCTTGCTCGGCCTGGCGCGCCGTCTTGACTTCGGCGCGCAGCTTGTCGGCTGCGGCTTTGTCCAGAAAGTCGTCCACCCGCAGCGGGGTCTCGACCTTGGGCAGATCGCCCACGATGGTGCCGCCCAGCCCGATGAGGAAGCTGGCAAACACCAGCGCCACCAGCCACAGGCCACGGCGAAACCATTTTTCAGACAGCCGCAGGGATTTGCTCATGATCATTTCCCTCTGGAAATACTATGCATTTGATAGCTCTTAGCGCTTATCCAATAAGCGCCAGAGGCCATTTTCACTCAATTTTTTGCCACCAGCACCACCGGCGGTGCCGCCAGCTGCGCGCGCTGCAGCCAGGCCAGCACCGAATCGACGGTGACGGTTTCGATGCGGTCCGAAAACCGCTTCTCGTTAGGGTGGTCGTCAAACGCGATGTTGGCCGAGCCGACCCGCCCGCCCATGCGCGTGAGCGGCCCGAGCTTGAGCGCGGTGGGCTCGTAGCCCTTGAACTGCAGCCAAGCCTGCGCCTGGTCGCGCGCACGCACGGTGGTGGGCTCCATGGCCATCGCCAGGGTCTCCAGCGCCCACTGGTTGGACTGCTGGTATTTGCGGCCCCACGCGTAGCTGACCATGCTGTAGGGCGGATGCTGCAGCGTCTTGGTGCGGCCCTTGTCCTGCAGCACGGCCAGCAGGCGCTGCTGCACCTCGGGCGTGGGCACAGCGTAGACGGCTTCGTAGCGCCACAGGTCGTCCAGGAAGAATTCCCCCAGGCCCTGGCGGTACAGGTGCCCCACGGCCGTGCCACATTCGTTGAGCTTGTGCGCCACGCGCCAGGGGCCTTCGGCCGTCTTGTAGGCCCAGCCCATGTGCGAGTAGCGCAGGCCGTATTTGCTCAGGTCCTGCCCCGCACGGGCCAGCGCCACCACCTGTGCACCCGACCTGGCGTGCTCGGCATCGAGCGCGGCCGAGGTCTGCTCGGCCAGCTTCATGCCCCGCTCGATCACCTGCGGCGGCACGGGCTTGCGCGATTCGCAGGAGCGGCCCGCCTGGGCCGGGGTGGTTGCCGCAATCGCGACAACAGCTATCAGTACCGCGATTCCATGGCCTATGAAACTGGCGCGACCTAAGCGAGGGATGCCAAGCAAGGGCCGCCCCGCAGCGAGGGCATCGTCCCCCTTCCCGGAGCGCGCAGCGTGAAGAGAGAAGGGGGAAGCCGCGTCGCGGCTCAGGGGGTTGTACTTCATGTTCACAGACGCTCGTTGTGCAGCAGCGCACGACCGATGGCGTTGGGCACAAAGGCAATCGCCTCGCCCGCTGCCGACAGGATCACGCCCGTGCCGATCACGCTGCAGGTGACCACCGTGCCCACCGCGTAGGCTGAGCCCACAACGCCGCGCCCCACCACCTCCACACTCACCTGGGCGCCGTCCGAGGCACGCTCCAGCAGGTACACCGTGCCCACGGCCGAGGCCTCCACCGCCTTCACGGACAGCACCGCGCCGCCCACCGACAACGCTGCGGGCACTGCCACCACTGCGCCCGCAGCAGCGGAAGCCACAGACGCCGTGCCCACCACCGAGGCCACCGGCAACAGCGACAGCGCGGCAGAGGCCTCGCTCTGGGCGCGCGCGGGAGCCATGGCCATCACGGCACACACCACACCGGCCGCGAGCAGAGCGCGAGACAGGCGGGCAGAGCCCCACGAAGAAAACACAGCATTCATCATCATTCACTCCTCAAAATGCGGCCCCACCGCGCACCCGGGGTTCCGGAGAAACCGGGTCGATAGACCAGAAAGAAAAATCACCCGAACAGGCGGCGGATTGCCGCCTGCGCACGTTCGATGCGATCAGTTCGCGCTGTTGCCGTTGGCTGCCGCCTGGGCGGCTTCGCGGCGGCCTTGCAGGCGGGCGTCCATCAGATCAGCCTCGTGGCGATCGCGCAGCATCTTGGCCAGCGTGAAGGCGGTGGTGATGAGGTAAAGCCAGCTCACGCCCAGAAACGCCTTGTAGGTCACGTTAATGTCCATGCTCATCAGGCCCCAACCCGTGAGGCCCATGGCCACCGCAAAGCCGCCCCACACCACCAGCTTCCACATAGGGGTGTCGCCACCGCCACGGCGCGAAGCGCTTTCGTTGTCCCGCACAAACTTGGCCAACACAAACGCGGCCGAGAGGCAGAACACGTAGCCCATCACCATGAAGGCCTGCTCCAGTTGCTCGCCAGGCAGCCATGCCAGGCCCACGGCACACAGAAAAACCGCGATGCCGAACGAGACCCACACCTGCAACTGCCAGGCCTTGGTGTCACGCTGAACAACGATGGGAGAAGAAGACATTGCAGTGGTGCCCCGGGGGGACGTTGGTTGAACACGGAGCGAATGGTGCCCAGACGTAACTTGCGTGTCTGCATTGAACCGTAACAGTGGCTACCCGCAGGCTACCCGGTATCGTTTGGCGGTACTTTTTCTCGAAAAAATAGCCGAAGTCCGTTGTTCTCGCCCTACGCAGCCCCTGCAACGCACCTGCGCGACAGAGCCTGCAGGCCCCGCCAAAGACAATGGCAGACCCCCCGGCGTGGCAGCCCCTGACCGCTGCGCGTGCTTGCTTTTTTGATGGACGGAGACCCACACCATGACCAAACCCTTTGACCTCGTCGTCCACGGCGCCACCGGCTTCACCGGCCGCCTGGTGGTCGAATACCTGCTCCAGCGCTACCCCGCTGGCAGCGGCCTGCGCTGGGCCATGGGCGGGCGCAATGCCGACAAACTCGCCGCCGTGCGCGACGAAGTGGGCGCACTGGCCGACACTCCGCTGGTCGTGACCGACACCAGCAACCCCGCCAGCCTGCAAGCGCTGATGGATTCCACGCGCCTGGTGCTGACCACGGTAGGCCCCTACCAGCTCTATGGCAACGAACTGGTGGCCGCCTGCGCGAAGGCTGGTGTGGACTATGTGGACCTGTGCGGCGAGCCCGCCTGGATGCGCCAGATGATCGACGCGCACGAAGCTGCGGCCAAGGCCAGCGGCGCGCGCATCGTGTTCTCGTGTGGGTTCGACTCGATCCCGTTTGACCTGGGCGTGTTCCTGCTGCAAAAGGAATTTGCCCAGCGCTTCGGCCACCCCGCCCCGCGCGTGCGCGGCCGGGTGCGCAAGATGAAGGGCACCTTCTCTGGGGGCACGGCCGCCAGCCTCAAGGCCACCATGGCCGCGGCTGCCACCAACCCTGCGGTGCTGGATTTGCTGAAGAACCCGTTCTCTCTCACGCCCGGGTTTGAAGGGCCGCGCCAGCCAACCGGCCACAAACCCATGGTGGACGAGGCGCTGGGCGATGGAATCTGGGTGGCCCCGTTTGTAATGGCCGCCATCAACACGCGCAACGTGCACCGCACCAACTTCCTGTTGCAGCACGCCTATGGCACCGACTTTGTGTACGACGAAATGCTCATCACCGGCCCTGGCGAAAAGGGCGAGGCCATCGCCAACGCGGTGGCGGGCGACAAGTCGCTGGGCTCGGACCAAGGCCCCAAGCCCGGCGAAGGCCCTTCGCGCGAAGAACGTGAGAACGGGTTCTACGACGTGCTGTTCCTGGGTACTGACGATGCAGGCAATACCTTGCGCGTGGGCGTGAAGGGCGACCGTGATCCGGGCTATGGCTCCACATCCAAGATGATCTCCGAGGCGGCTTTGTGCCTGCTGCAGGATGCCACCACCACCCCCGGCGGCATCTGGACCACGGCGCCCGCGCTGGGTGACAAGCTGATAGCGCGGTTGCAGGCGAATGCAGGCCTGAGCTTTGCGGTGGAAACGGTGTGAGCACACAGGCCCCGGGAGGCGGTGCAGCGCCTTCGCGGATAGGCATGTACTAAGCCGCAGGAAAGGCCGCAGGAAGTGCCTTGCACACACCTGCACGCCAGAAGCGCCGAGGCTGTGGGCGCGTCACACGGCGTGCAGGGAGGAGCATGGCACCGCCCACCAGTCCGGCGCCCACTCCACAGCACACCCCATGACGCGCCTTTTTCTGTCTCCCCTACTCCACCATCCCAGGGCTGTGCAGCCCCCCCAGCACCCGCGTAACCAGAGACTCCAGCGAGCCGTCATGCCGGAAACCGGCAGCCTCTGACTGAGGCGTCCGCAAGGCTGGTAAACACCCGAACAGTGCTTCGGTGCGCGCGTCGGGTGCGTACCGGATCCAGTCCTTGGGATCGAGACCCTGGGCGTGCGCGATGGCTTGCACCACATCACCCACCGATAACTGCAATACCGGCGGCTGCCAGCACCGCGCGGTCGGCATGCCCCGCGTGGGCAAGCGCGCGGCATGCACCAGGTTGTCCAGACAGCACTGGAGCGACATCCACCAGGCGGTGGCCTGTGCCGACACGGGGCAGGTGTACATCTGCCGCGCCCGCAGGGCATGGAAGATCTGGCTCATGAACGCGGAGCCATGACCCGTTTCTGCGGGTGGCCGCGCCACGATGCCAGGCAGCCGGATGCTGCAGCCATCAATGTCGCCGCGCCGTCCATAGTCGGCCACCAGCAGTTCCGTCATCCACTTGTGCACCCCATAGCTGAGGGTGGGCTGCGGCCCCTGGCGCTCATCCACCGCTTGGGTGCCCAGCGCACCGTACACCGCCACCGAACTGGCAAACACCAGCCGTGGGGCACGCGCCCGGCCTTCGCGCACCGGGCGCGCAAGCCCCTCGCACAAGGCCACGGTATCCAGCAGATTGGCCTGCACACCCAGCCCAGGTTCACGCTCGGCCAGCGATCCCGGGACACTGGCCAGGTGGAATACGCAGTCGGGCGGGTGGTCCTCCAAGGCTTCGAACAGTGCGCGGTCTGCAAAGCCGCCGATATGCCAGTGCACGGCCGGTGCGCAAGGGGCAGCGGGCCCGGCTCGGTCCACCAGCGTCAAGCGCAGGGGCAGACCGGGCACCAACGGCACGGACTGCAACCGCTCGGCCAGGGCGGCGCCAATGAACCCGCCGGCACCGGTGACAAGCACATGCATCAGCGCACCTCCGAGCCCACAGCCACCACGCGCTGATGCACCACGCCAAAAGGCCCATCACGGCCATCGGGCCAGCGTGCCTGCATGCGCACGCGGTCACCGTAGCGCATGAACGGCGTTTTGGCCGCACCTTCGTCCAGTATCTCGATCACGCGCCGCTCGGCCAGGCAGGCAGAACCTGCATCGCGCGATGCGTTAGACACCGTGCCCGAACCGATGATGGTTCCTGCCGTGAGCCGCCGTGTGCGGGCTGCATGGGCGATGAGCTGGCCAAAGTTGAAATTCATCTCGCCGCCATGGGGGTGGCCAAACCACTTGCCGTTGGAGTCCACATGCAATCGCAGATGCACCCGCCCACCCTGCCAAGCGTCGCCCAGTTCATCCGGCGTCACGGCCAAAGGGGCAAAGCTGGTAGACGGCTTGGCTTGCAGGAAGCCAAAGCCCGTCTTCATTTCGTGCGGGCCCAGCGCGCGCAGGCTCCAGTCGTTGATCTGGACGACCAAGCGCACGCAGTTCAATGCCGCTTCAGGCGTCACACCCATGGGCACGGGGCCACAGATGACGCCGAACTCGCCTTCGAAATCGATGCCGTCGGCCTCACTGGGCAAGGGCACATCGTCGCAGGGGCCCAGAAAATCGTCGCTAGCGCCCTGGTACATCACGGGGATGGTGTCAAAGTGCGGGATGGGCGGCGTGTTGAACGCCCGCTCCATCAAGCGACCATGGTTGAGGAACGCCGATGCATCGAGCCACTGCGGGCTGCGCGGCAAGGGAGCGCTGCATGCGGCGGGATCGAACGCAAAGATGCCGGTGGCAGTGCCAGCCTCCAGCGCAGCAGCGCGCTCGCGCAGGGCGGGCTCCACAGCATCCCAGTTCTGCACAGCGGCCAGCAAGCTGGCCGCTATCGGAGCGGCATCGACGGCCCGCAGGCCGTTGGAAGAAACCAGTACCAGGCGGCCGCCCAGGCTGCCGTCTTTCAGAGTTGCAAATCGCATCGCCAGTCCTATCAGGAAGAAGGTGTTTCCAGTCGCAGCCCCGCCGCCCGGATCACGCGGGCATAGCGGTCGGTCTCTGCAGTCAGAAATGCGCCAAACTCGCGCGCACTCTGGGTGGGGGCATCGGCACTGCCCAGCAGAGCCAGCTTTTCGCGCAGCTCGGGCTGGGCCAGGATGCGAACGCATTCGGCATTGAGCCGCGCGATGGCCTCGGTGGGCAGGGCAGCAGGAGCCAGCAGGCCAAACCAGCCGGTGACCTGAAAGCCTGCCAGTCCCGGTGTTTCGGCCACGGTGGGCAGATCGGCGGGCAAGGCAGGCGAGCGCTGCGCGCCGGTCTGCGCCAGCAGGCGAATGCGCCCGTCCTTGACCATGGGGGCCACGGCCAGGGCGCTGTTGAACATCAGATTGACTTGCCCAGCCGCCAGGTCGTTGAGGGCGGGCGCTGCGCCTTTGTAAGGCACATGCAGCAGCTGCACTCCGGCCTGCTGCGCCAGCATCTCGCCCGCCAGGTGCAGCACGTTGCCGACCCCGGCCGATGCGTAGCTGACCTGCCCGGGCTGCCGCCGGGCCAGCGCGATCAGGTCCGACAAGCTGCGCACCGGCAGGGCCGCAGGCACCGCAATCACCATCGGCCCGGGGCTGGCCACCAGGGCAACAGGGGCAAAGTCGCGCTGGCTGTCGTATGGCAGCCGGGGGTAGAGGCTGGCGTTGATCGCATGGGCCGCGCTGACCCACAGCAGGGAATGCCCGTCTGTGCTTCGCGCTACGGCCTCTGAGGCAATGATGCCGTTGGCCCCCGCGCGCGACTCCACCACCACCGCGCTGCCCAAGGCCTGGCTCAGCTTGTCGGCCAGCAAGCGGGCCACCAGGTCAGAGCTGCCTCCCGCCGCGAACGGAAGGACGATGCGCAACGACCGTGTGGGCCAGGTGGCAGCCCACGTGCTCGGCGGGAACGCCAAGGCACTCACCACCAGGGTTCTTCGGTTCAACATGCGGTGCATGGTTTCAACTCCCATCGCTGATGGTGGTGCCGCCGTCGACCACCAGGTTGTGTCCGGTCACAAAGGCCCCGGCGGGGCTGGCCAGCATGGCGACCACGCCGGCCACTTCCTCGGGTTCTCCTGCGCGCCGCAGCGGGGTGGCCTGGATGCGCCTGACCATGAAGGCTTCATCTGCCATGAGCTGCTCGGCCAGCGGCGTGCGGATGAGGCCGGGTGACACGGCGTTGACCCGCACACCGGAAGGTCCCCACTCCACAGCCAGGTTGCGCGCCAGCTGGGCCAGGGCCGCCTTGGTCAGACCGTACAGGCCAATCGAACGGTTGCCGCGCAGGCCTGCAATGCTGGAGATGAGCACGGCACTGCCACCGCCCCGTGCCGCCATGCCGGGAAGCACCAGCGCACACAGCCGCGCTGCGGCCCGCAGGTTGATGTCAAACACCTGATGCCAGTCGGCGTCGCTGGCATCGGCCAGCGGGCCGGCGGGCCCCTGGATACCGGCGTTGCACACGAGGATGTCCAGCGGTCCGGCGCGCTCCACCAGCGCGGCGATCGCTGTGGGCACCGCCATATCGGCCGCAACACCGATGGCATTCGGCAACGATGCAGCCACCTGCTCGCAGGCGAGTGCATCGCGGTCGGAGACCACCACGCGGGCGCCCTCGTCGGCCAGGGTGCGCGCAATCGCCAGGCCCAGGCCCTGGGTGGCACCGGTGACGAGCGCGGTGCGGCCATGCAGGTCAAAGAGGCTCATTCGACCTTGATCCCGGCCTGGCGAATGGCCAAACCCCACCGCTGCGATTCGCCCTGGATGAATTCGCCGAACGCAGCCGGTGCGAGTGGTGCAGGCTCCAGGCCCAGCGGCCTGTAACGGCCCAGCACCTCGGGCGACTCCAGCGCGGCCACGACGGCCTTGTGAAGCATTTCGACCACCGGTGCAGGCGTGCCCGCGCGCACCATCACACCGTTCCAGCCCGGAATATCGAGGTCCGCATGCCCGGCCTCGGTCAGGGTGGGCACCTGGAGGAGCACTTGCAGGCGCTGCTCGCTGCCAACGCTGACCAGCGCGCGCAGCTTGCCTTCGCGCACCAGCGGCAGGCTCGAAGCCACCACATCGCACATGAAGTCCAGGCGCCCGGCCATCAGATCCTGCAGCGCGGGCGCTGCGCCCTGGTAGGGCACATGGGTCATGCGCGAGCGCGTCTTGATGCGCAGCTGCTCGGTCCACACATGGGGCTGGCTGCCCTGCCCGTAGGAGCCATAGTTGAGCCCATCTCCTGCAGCGGCCGCGCGCAGCAGGTCGGCCAGCGTCTGAAACGGGCTGCCCGCAGGCACGACCACGACCAGCGGCGACTTGAACAAGCGCGTCAGGGGCGCGAAGTCCTTGAGGGGGCTGAAGCTCAGTTTGGCGTACAGCGCCGGGTACATGGCCAGCGGGCCGATGTCGGCGTACAACAAGGTACGGCCATCAGCAGGCTGCTGCTTGACGTATTGGGCCGCCAGTTGCGCGGCACCGCCAGGCTTGTTCTCCACGACCACGGCTTGCTGCATGCGCTCTCCCAGCTTCTGCACCAGCAGGCGCGACATCGCGTCGCCAAAGCCCCCGGCCGGGTAAGGTACCACCCAGCTCAACGGGCGCGCGGGGTACGGAGCCTGCGCCCACGCCCAGGGCGTCAACGCCACAGACGCTGCAGCGCCCAACCATTGACGGCGCGTGCTCATGGTTGTTGCTCCTTCGCAGGCGCGGCCAGAGAGGTGTCAAACCGCCCATCGACCAGCACAAACAGCATGCGGCACGGCGCGCCCGAACGGTTGGCCCATGCGTGGTTGGTACCCCGCTGCACCACCACGCTGCCGGGGCGCAGTGGCACTTCGCCTTCGTCCAGCACCAGCGTCAGTTCGCCTTCAATCACCACGCCGTAGTCCACCGATTCGGTACGGTGCATCAGCGGGTGGGGGGAGTCGGTTTTCACCGTGGAGGCGGCCGCATCGCCAATCTGGCTGAAGGCGTCATGCATGCGCTCGGCACCCCGTGCGAGGAACTCGGGCGTATCGGGCGGAATGTCCACGAACCGGATGCGCGTGCCACCCTGCGGGGGCGGCAGCACCAGCGGACCGAGCGTAGGGTCCGGGCCGTTGTCCACGACGGCGGGCGATTGCAATGTGCTCCAGACCTCATGGAACACCGTACCGGGAATGGCCGCAATCTCGACCACGGTGGGCAGCGGCCCCGCGCTGGTAACCACGGCACGGCCTTCGGCGTTGTGGCCCGTGACCACGCGGTGGATGGATGGAAAACCCATGAACGGACTCCTCAGTCTTCAAAAATGGCGACCGCGCGCGTCCAGCCTGCCGAGGCACCGCGGATCTTGTGGGGGAAGCAGCTGATCGTGAACCCCGTGGCCGGCAGCGCCTCCAGGTTGTGCAACTTCTCAAGATGGCAGTAGCCGATGTCGCGGCCCGCCTTGTGGCCCTCCCAGATCAGGGCCTTGTTGCCCGTCTCGGCCACGCGCTGGGCGGTGTAGGAAAACGGCGCATCCCAGCTCCAGGCGTCGGTGCCCGTGAGGCGCACACCACGCTCCAGCAGGTACATCGTCGCTTCGTAGCCCATGCCACACCCCGCGCCCAGGTAGTCCTTGTGCCCGTAGCGCGACCCAGCGCGGGTGTTGACCACCACGATGTCGAGCGGCTGCAGCGTGTGGCCGATGCGGGCCAGCTCGGCCTGCACATCGGCGGCGGTGGCGACGTAGCCATCGGGCAGGTGGCGAAAGTCCAGCTTCACACCCGGCTGAAAGCACCATTCCAGCGGCACTTCGTCAATCGTGATGGAGGGGCGGGCTCCGCCGTTCTTCGCGTCCTGCGTGGAGTGGAAGTGCCACGGCGCATCCAGGTGGGTACCGTTGTGCGTGGTCAGCGTCACCCACTCGGCCGCTGCTGCTTCGCCATCGGGGTAGTCCTCAGGCTGGGTGCCGGGGATCATGGTCATGAACTCGGGCAACGTATCGGCGTGTTTCTGGTAGGTGATCTTGGGCGCCAGGGGCGGCGGGTCGGAGAGCACGTCGTTTTCGAGGTAAATGGACAGGTCCACGAAGCGGCGTTGGGGTTTGGTCATACGGGCACAGGAGTTGGCGCTGAACGCGACCGAAACGGGAGCGTTCAGCGGGCATGGAATAGAGAAGGCAAACGTTGTCACGCCACCCCGGGCAAAGGCTTCGCTTTGTGAGGGGCTCGGTGGATGCGCGCAAATGCATAGACGGCCACTGCGTCAATCACGAGGGCCGCCGCCCCCAGGCTGCCATAGCCCCATGCCTTGACCAAGGTGCCGCCGAGGATGGGCCCAATGGCCGCGCCGAACATGAGCATGGCGGGGGTGGCGGCCAAGGCACGGCCGCTGGGGTCCAGCCGCGCCAGCACGCCAAAGGCAAAGGTGTGCGTGAAGATCATCACGGCCGCAAACACGGCGGCGGCTGCGGCATAGGGCGCAAACACGGGCGAGTTCATGATCACCACCACCAGCAAGGCCTGGAGCGCAGGTCCCGACAGCAGAACGCTGCGGGCAGCCCAGCGCTTTTCCAGCACAGCGGCCAACGCTGCGGGAAAGAGGTTGACGACGCCCAGGGCAATCAGCACGCCGGTGACGGCCTGAAGTCCGTAGCCCCGGTCACTGCCCACGCGCTCCAGAAAGCTGAAGGTCATGGACTGCACCAGCCCGAGCGCCGCGATGCCCAGCACGCCCCACCAGACCGCGGCGGGCAGAGGCGCAGCCGGAGCCCGCGAAGTGGCCGCGCCGCCTACGCTGTCGGCCTCGGGAAACGCCAGAGCCGCCACCACCGCGCCCACTGCCATGACGCCGGCAAAGACCTGGAACAACACGGGTCCACCCAGCTTGGCCACCAGCACGGGGGTGCCCCCCAGGAACGCGATGGCAAATACCCCCAGTGCCATGCCCACCAGGGCGAACATGCGGTGGGGGTTGAGGCTGCGGGCAATGGTGCCATGGGTAACGCTCAGGGCCGTGCCGGCCGCGATGCCAGCTCCGGCATGCAACAGCGCCAACAGCGCAAACTGGGTGGTGGTGGAGGCCGCGGCAAACGCCACGGCAGCGCCGGCAAAGCCGCAGGTCGCCACGGCGCGCCCGCGCAACAACTGAAAGAACGGCGCCAACACCAGGCTGGCAGCCACCGCTCCAGCCAAAAACAGCGTCGCCAGCAAGCCGGCCTGCTGCGGGTCGAACCGGTACACCGATATCAGCGTGCCCACCCAGACGGGCAAGGCCACCAGATCCACCATGCCTGCGCAATGGCCCACCATCAGGGCCACCCGGCCCCGCAGCGATTGGGTTGTGATCATGCTCACCTCGCCTCAGATGGGTTGGGACAACGCCATGAGGGACTCGCGCATGATGCGCGAGTGCTCCTCCTTGTCGCCGCCTTCGATCTCGATCTCACCCAGCCGGGCGGAGTTTTCGACCACCATGCGGCAGCGCTCCCAGCGCCGGGCTTCAAAGGCCGACAACGCGGTCGGTACATCGCCCGCCTGCGCCAGTTCATCGGCCAGCACCAAGGCGTCCTCGATACCGATACAGGCCCCTGACGCCAGATGCGGCGTGGTGGCGTGCACCGTGTCACCAATCAGCACCACCCGGCCGCGCGACCACGGGCGTGGCATGAGCAGGCCTTCGAGCGGGCGAAACACAATCTGTGAATTCGGTCCGATCTGGCTGCGGATGGACTGCAGCGTGGGTGCGGAAAACCCGTCGAGCAATGCGCGCAAACGGTCCGCAAAGGTGGCCGGATCAACATGGTCGTTGGTCGGGCGCGGCTCGGTGACAAAGAGGTACATCTCAGTCTTGGAGACAGGGTTCACGCCGGGTTTGATCTTCGGGCCCATCCACATCGTGGCGGTCTCGATCTCTGGCGGCTTGGGAAGCACGGCACGCCACACGGCCTGGCCGCTGTAGCGCGGCTGGGGTGCGTTTTCAAACACCGTCTCACGCACCTTGGAGTACAGGCCATCGGCACCGATCACCAGGTCATAGCGCTGGCGCTGTCCATCGGTGAAGGTGACCTGTACGCCATCGGCCTCTTGCTCAATGGCAGAGAAGGTGCAGCCCAGGCGGACGTTGGCGCCCGCCGCGCGGGTGGCCTCGGCCAGGATGCGGGCCAGCACCGGGCGCATGATGGCGCCGCCGCCGGGGACATCGCCCCCCGCAATGCGGGGCGTGGGCAAGGTGGCCACCAGAGGGCCGTGGGGCAGGTGCAGGTTCACGCCGTCCGAGGCGTTACCCTGCACCAGAAACGCTTCGAGAATTCCCAGGCGCCGAAACGCCCGCAGCGTGGCGCCCCCCAGGCTGATGCCCGCACCGTAGCTGCGCCAGCCAGGGTCGATCTCTACCAAGTCCACCTGCGCACCCAGCTTGCGCAGTTCGATGGCGGCTGCCATGCCGGAAAAGCCCCCGCCGATGATCAAAATCCGTTGGTGAGAAAGGCTCATGGGTTTGTCTCCTTGTGATTGGTAGGGGCGATGTGGATCTCGCCGTTCGCTTGTACTTTCAATGGCACGGGCACCAAGGCGTCGCCCAGGCACGGGCCCAAGGTACACAGCCCATTGGTGATGTCAAACAGCGCACCGTGGGCCGCGCAGACGATGCGATCACCCACCGCATTCAGGTACTGGTCCTTGCGCCATGCCATGGGGGTGTCCAGGTGAGGGCACAGATCGGCATAGGCGTACAGCCGCTCGCCCTGGCGCACGATGAGCACCGTGTCCTGCCCACGGCCTGCGGGGTCAAAGCCCCGCGACTCACCATCGGGCAGATCGTTCCAGTGGCAGAGCTTCATGGTCGGCTCTCAGTGCGGTGCACCCGCAGGTGGCGGGCCCGAAGGCGCCCACTTCTCGCGGTGTTGAAAGAGGAAGAGCTGCGAAGCATCGGCACTCATCGGCACCTCGCGCGCGGCCCAGGTGTCGTCATGCTGGTCCATATCGGCGTCGTACTCCACGTGGCAGCCCAGGGGCGAGTTGAAGTACCAGAACCAGTTGCTGCCAAACTTGTGGCGACCCGGCCCCCAGAAGCTCTGGTAGCCCTTTTCAACAAACCGCGTCCCCGCCAGCAACACATCGGTGGGGCCGCCCATATGGAAGGTGAAGTGCTCGCAGCCCTTCATGAACGGCGGCGTCTGGATCATGAACAAGGTGTGATGGTCTTGTGTGCCCGCAGGGCGCAGGAACGGTCCCACACCCGTGAAGCGATCGGTGCACACAAAGCCCAGTCGGACGTAGAACGCCTCGGCCTTGGCCGCGTCGGGCACGAAATACACCACATGCGACAGCGAACGGGGCCGCGCCGCCATGTCGGGCGACAGGCCCAGGGCGTTGGGCCCACGCTGCGGGACGGCACCGGGCGCGTTCACGGCCTCGGCAGGCAATGCCAGCGGCTTGCGCACCGTGACCTGGAAAGCGAGGGCAAAGCCCAAGTCATCGGTGGCGCGCAGCACACCGCCCTGCCGCACCACGGCGCGGTCGCGCGCCAGCTCGGCTTCGATGGCGTCGAGCGTGGCCGCATCTGCGACCCCGTAGACCGTTTCGCGCAACATGCTGGCAGTGCCCAGCGCGGGTGGCAGGGAAGGATCGCTCTGGGAGCGGATCTCCACGCACGTGCCGTCCAGCGCTTCAAAGCGCCCACCCGCAGCGGTGACGCCCACGGGAGTGAGTCCGTAGTCGGTGAGGTACTGGGCGCAGGCAGCGATGTCGTCCACGCCAAAAACGAGCGCGTCGGGTCCAATGATGTTCATCTGTTGATCCTTGGTTGTAGAGGTTGTCAGGGCAGGTGCGTGGCTCTCAGGCGGTATGACCACCCAGGGTCTGGGCCACCCAGTCAGCGATGTAGTGGCCGGCGTTGATGCTGTTGTCAAAGCTGGCGTGCTGCGACCCACCCTCGCGGTCGGTGAACACCTTGAGTTCGCGCTGGGGGCTGTTGACCAGCTGCTCGTAGGTGCGGTGCGCCCACTTGAGCGGGATCTGCGAGTCGCGCTCGCCGTGCGTCACCAGGAAAGGCACCTTGATCTTCTCGACCACACCATCGAGGTGCACGTTTTCCGCGATGCGCATGAAGTCGTCCACGTCCTTGGCGCCCCAGACCCAGCACACGTGAGCCCAGTAGTGCGGCACGGGGAAGTCGCCCTCTTTCTCCAACCGGCGCTTTTGCACATCACGCCAGTCGTGGTTGGCGCCCCAGGCCACGCCGCAGGCAAAACGCGGCTCCATGGCCACGGCGCGTGGGCAGTAGTAGCCGCCCAGCGATACGCCCTCGCAGCCGATGCGCTTCGGGTCCACGTCGGGGTGCTGCTCCAGCCAGTCCACCACGCGGCTGGCCCAGTGTTCGGTGTCGTAGCGTGCGGTCAAGCCCTGCAGGCGCAGTGCCTCGCCCGTGCCGGGCTGATCCACCACCAGGGAAGACACGCCGCGCTTGGCCAGCCAGGCCGGCAGGCCCACGAGCACCTTCATCTCCTTGCTCGAATCCAGGCCGTTCAGCTGCACGCACAGCGGTGCGCGCTCGCCGGGCTGGAGGCCGTCGGCGGGGTAGTACAGGGCCGAAAGGTGTTTGCCTTCGTAGGGAATCTCCACACGCTGCACGCGGTCGCCCATCAGGCGCGAGCCCTGGAGGAACAGCGCCAGCGCGCGCTGGTAGATGGCCAGACGGCCCGGCGCGTTGTGCGCCTGGAGCCGCTCGGCGGTGATCAGGTAGCCCGAGGCGCGGCGGTACTTTTCGCCGGCCGACAAAAGGCGGCCCTTGGCCTCGTCTTCGGCGGCCAGTTCGCAGAGCCGGTCGGCCATGCTCACCCAGGTCTCGCGGAAGGCCGCGGTGCCGGCAGCGTCGGGCGCCTTGGCGGCCTCCTGCAGGGGGGCGCACATCTGCTCGATCTCGCCGATGCGCGCGCCCATCTCGATGGCCAGATTGACGGAGAGGTTCCAGACGTAGTTGGTGGGGAAGTACTTGAACATAGGATCACTTTGCGGGGGCTTGGGAGGCACGCGGGCCAATGCCCAGCGTGCCAAAAAAGACGGCCGTGGGCGCGTCGGAAAAGTCGGGGACAAAGCGGAAGGACTGGATCCGTCCATCGGTCACACGGAGCACATCGCGGCCCACGATGCGTTCCACACCGGCGCGGCGATACAGCTCGCTGCGCACCTCCAGCAGTGCAGACACCCGGTCCCCATCCACCTCGGTGCTCAGCACAGACAAACGGGCCTGCGGCCGAACCACCGTGGCGTCGATGTAGTGCGCCAGGCAGCTGGGGTTGTCCATGGCCGGAGTGCAGCCGGGAAAATCCGATCGCTCCACCTCCGGCGCGATGAGCGCGCGCACGGCGGCCATGTCACCCGCGTGGACTGCGGCGATGTAGCTATCCAGCACTGCGGCCGGTTGGGGGCTGGGCTGGGCCTGTGCGTTGACGCATGCCAGCAACATACCAGCAGCAACGCACATCGTGTGGGTCGTGGTCATGGTTCGTCCTCGTTGTCAGTCAATGAGCGCCCTGCGGCACCCCGTGCACACCGCGCCCAGTCGCGCGGACGTTGGCGATGGGCGTCGCGGGCTTCAGTAAAAAGTGGGCCAGCGCGGGCAACAACACCAGGGCTCCCAGCATGTTCCAGAGGAACATGAACGCCAGCAGCAAGCCCATGTCGGCCTGGAACTTGATCGGGCTCGCCACCCAGGTGATCACGCCCACAGCCAGCGTGACGCCCGTCAGCATCACGACCTTGCCGGTGAACAGCAGCGCGCGGTAGTACGCCTCCGACAGGCTCTTGCCTTCGCGCAGTTGCGACAGCGTGATGGACAGGATGTAGAGCGCGTAGTCCACGCCGATGCCCACGCCCAGCGCAATCACCGGCAGCGTGGCGACCTTCACGCCCATGCCCAGCGCCACCATCAACGCTTCGGCCAGGAAAGACGTGACCACCAGCGGCAGCACGGCCACCACCACCGCCTTCCACGAGCGGAAGGTCACAAAACACAGCACGACCACCGCCGCGTACACCATGAGCAGCATGGTTCGCCACGCGTCCTTGACCACGATGTTGGTGGCTGCCTCAATACCCGCAGACCCGGCGGCCAGCAGAAACTGGGTGTCTGCCGTGTTGTTGCGCTGGGCAAAGGCCTCGATGTGGCCCACGACGCGCGCCAGGGTGTCGGCCTTGTGGTCGCGCAGATAGACGTACACCGTCAACAACCCACAGGCATCGTTGTAGAGCCCACGGGGTGCGCTGGCCGTCACGGTGTTGAGCATGTCCTGGTTGGGCAAGAACTCGTACCACCGTGGGTTGCCTTCGTTGAGGCCCGACAGGACCCGGCGGTTGAGCAGAGAGAGCGAGTTGGTGCTCTCGACGCCGTCGATCTGGCGCAGCTCCCATTCGAGCGCATCGACCTTGTTCAGCGCATCGAAGTGGGAGCACTGGCCCTCAGGCGTCTTGACCATCACCGCCAGCACGTCACTGCCTGCGCCATAGGCTGCGTTCATGAAGCCCACATCGCGGTTGTAGCGGCTGTCTGCGCGCAACTCGGGCGCCCCCGGGTCCAGGTCGCCAATCTTGAGCTGCGTGCTGACAAGAAAGCCCCCCACCCCCATGACCAGCCCGGCGGCCACGGCCACCGTGGCCCAGGGCCGCTGGGTGAAGCGGTCGAGCAGAGCCCACAGCGGGTGTTTGGCTGAGCCCGCCGCATCGGCCTGTTCGGCGCGCAGGCTGCGCTCGGCAGCCACCGCACTGACGCCGGTGTAGCTCAACAAAATGGGCAACAGGATCAGGTTGGTGAAGATCAGCACCGCCACGCCAATCGACGCGGCAATCGCCAATTCGCGGATGACCTGGATGTCGATGACCAGCAGCACGGCAAACCCAACTGCGTCTGCCAGCAGGGCCGTCAAGCCCGCGAGGAACAGGCGCCGGAAGGTGAAGCGCGCAGCCACCAGCTTGTCCACGCCCCGTCCCACGTCCTGCATGATGCCGTTCATCTTTTGCGCACCATGGCTCATGCCGATGGCAAACACCAGAAACGGCACCAGGATGGAATACGGGTCGAGTGCATACCCCAGCAAGGGCAGCAGGCCCAGCTGCCACACCACGGCCACCAGCGATGCCAGCACCACCAGCAGCGTGGAACGGATGCAGCGCGTGTACCAGAACACCATGGCCGTGGCGATGGCTACCGCCATGGCAAAGAACACCAGCACGGCCCGCACGCCATCAATCAGGTCGCCCACGATCTTGGCAAAGCCGGTGATGTGGATAGCCACGCCTTCGGCCTCGTACTTTCCGCGCAGCGTCTCCAGCTGCCGCGACAGCAGGGCGTAGTCGAGCGACTGGCCCTGGGCATCCTTGGCCAGCAGGGGCACAAAGATCACGGTCGATGCGGCATCGCGCGCTACCGTCTGGCCGATCTCTCCGGATCGCGCCACGTTCGCCGCGAGTTGCTGCAGCTTGGCTGGCGATCCATCAAAACCATCGGGAATGACCGGCCCGCCTTCCAGGCCCTCTTCGGTGACACCCACCCAGCGTGTGGTGGGGGTCCACAGCGACTTCATCCGTGCACGGTCCACACCCGGCAGCAAGAAGACTTCATCGGACAGGCGGCGCAGCGTGTCCAGGTACTGCGCGTCATAGATGTTGCCCTGGGGGCGGGCAACGGCCACACGCACAGCGTTGCCCAGGCCACTGAGTTCCGACTGGTAGGCCAGAAAATTCTGGATGTAGGGGTGGCTGGTGGGAATGGTCTTTTCAAAGCTGGCATTGAGCTGCAACCGCGTGGCCTGCCAGCCCAGCAGGGCAGTGACCAGGGCGCACAGCAACACGACTACGGCTCGGTGGTTGAACAGCGCGCGCTCGATCAACGAGCCCGAGCGGGTATCGAAGGAGGGCGCGCTCATGGCCGTGCCTTCTGTGCCACCACGGGCACCACACCGGCCACGCCCAGTGCGAGCAAGGGGCCCTCGCGCTGCGGCAGCAGCGCGGACGGCACGGGTACGGGTGCCGCGTTCAGGGGCACCAGTGCCTCGCCCTGCTGGCGCAGCACTGCGCCCGCCTGTGTGGCAAACCACAGTCCGCCCTTGCCATCGTCGGCAGCCGCGGTGATCGTGCTCTGGGTGGGCGATGCTAGCTGCGACCAGGTGTTGCCCGCGTCGTCCGAGCGCCAGGCGTTGCCCCGCAGGCCCGCCAGGACCACACGCCCGTTGGCGTTCAGATCGCCCGCAAACCAGCTGCCCTTGTAAGGCGATGGCAATGCCTCAAACGTATCGCCGCCGTCGCTGGAGCGGGCAAGCAGCCCCTGCTCCCCCGCCAGCAGCAGGGTATTGCCCAGGCGCCGCGCCACATACCAGTGCAGGGCCTTGGGATTGGGCAACCTGCCCATCCAGGGCGCCCAGGTCTGTCCGCCATCGGCGGTGTAGAAGGCCAAGCCATAGGCGCCCACCGCCAGCATGCGCTGGGCGTCCCACACCACCACATCCATGAAGGGCTTGTCCGGGCCATCGGCCATCAGGCGCTCTGCGTCCTGCAGCGCCTGGGGCGTGGTAGCGGCCGCCTTGGCCAGCGCGGCCAGGCGCCGGCCGTCCAGCCGCAGCGCCCAGCTGGCGCCGGCATCGGACGTGGTCAGCACCGTGCCGCCATGGCCCACGGCTACACCGTGGCGCTCGTCCGCAAAACGTACCATCGTCAGGCTCACACTGACCGGGCAGGCCGCCTGGCGCCAGGTCGCGCCCCGGTCGTCGGACAGCGCGACCACTCCGCGCTCGCCCACCGCCACCAGCCGCTGCCCTGCTGCGGCAGCTGCCAGCAGCACGGTGCGCTGAGGTGCCTTCACGCTCAATGCAGGGCGCTGGAGTGCATCCCCCACCTGTGCGAAGGCGCAGCCCGCCCCCGCCGCAGCGATGGCTGCAGCTACATAGATCGCAATATGCATGGTTCCGTCCCGCTCAGCGGACACCCTCGCCCGCCATGGCATCGGGCGAGAAGAAGCTGTCCGGGCGACGCGGCACAATCTTGTAGTGCTGGTTGCGCTCGTTGACCACGCCGCTGGCATACCAGGCACCAGAGATCAGATCGTTGAAGCCCCACTGCTGCTGCGGCGTGGTGGCAGGAAGGTCAGGCATCACCACCGGGTGGGACCAGATGGTCTTCCACAGCTGGCCCTTGGCATCCCAGCGGTCGCCCAGCACGGCCACCCAGGTGTCTTCGTCCACGTAGTAGCGGCTCTTGGGTGCCTGGTGGCGCTGGCCGGGCTTGAGGGTGGCCTCCACCACCCACACGCGGTGCAGCTCCCAGCGCACGTGGTCGGGGTTCAGGTGATTGGCCAATAGCACATCGCTGTCCTTGGTGGGCGTATGCAGGCGGTTGCTGTTGTAGGGGATCAGCATCTCCTGCTTGCCCACGACCTTCCAGTCAAAACGGTCGTTGCGCCCGGCAAAGACGTCGATTTCGTCGAAACTTGCCACGCCTGCGGTGGCAGGCGTGGGCGTGTCGCAGCAGGCATTGGGCAGCTTGCGCACGCGGCGCTGCCCCGTCAGGTACACCCACGATGCGCTCTTGTCCTGGTCCAGGTGCGACCGGCCCGTGATGGCCTCGCCCGCACGCACCGGTGGGCCGCTGTTGACCAGGCGGATGGTCCAGTACTCGCCCGTGAACTTGTCGTGCTGCCCCTGGGCGTAGTAGGGCATCTGGAAGTCGCCGCGCCCCTCCACCGACAGCACGCGCTGGCCGTTGGCCGTGCCCAGGTAGCCCCGGAAGTCGGCCTGCCAGGCCTCGCCGCGCCAGTGCAGTTCGTGGTTGGCCATGATCTCCTCGCCGGTCTTGGGGATGGGGAACGGAATGCCACCGTAGGCACCTGTGACCTTCTCGCCATCGAGCTTGGCCTGCACGGCATTCTTGGCTGTGTAGTCATAAACCCACTGCGGCGCAGCGGCGGTGCGGTGCGTTTTGTATACATCGACCCGGAAGGTCTGGGGGTATTTTTTAAGCAGGGCCTGGGTGCCTTCGGTCAGCTTGCTCGCATGTTCGGCCATGTTGGCGGCGGTGACGCTGTACAGCGGCTTTTCGCCCGCAAACGGATCGCCCCGGCGCCCGCCATTCTGGAACCCCGCGATGGGGGTGGTGTAGCCACCACTCCACGCGGGGATGGTGCCCTCCTTGTTGCCCGCGCGCTCGGCCCCCAGGGGAGTCAGCTCGGTTTTGAGTTTGGCGGCTTCCTCGGCGCTCACGGCGGCGTGTGCAGCGCTCAGGGCCACAGAGGACAGCAGGCAGGCGCCCGCGATGTGCAGGTAGTACTTCATGACAGAGTTCCAGATCAGAAAGTGGTGCGGACCGAGAGCGTCAGCGAGTTGCGGTCTTTGAGCGCTTGCTTGTATTGCGCGTTGTTGGCGGCATCGAGCGTGGGCGCGGCCTTGCCCAGGTAATGCACATAGTTCAGCGACACGTTCCATGTGCCCAGGTACACCCCGGCCAGACCGAGGTTGATGTCGCCGCCCTTGTCCACCCCAAACCCCGGGCCGACGGCTGACGAGGCGCCGAACGTGTAGCCCATGCCGATGAAGGGGGTGAGATCCAGACCCGGCAGCACCTGCCGGTAGCTGGGCGAATACACCATGCGCACGCCAGTGGCCGATTTGTCGGCATTGGGGTTGAGCATCTGCGCATTGCGTGTGACCTTGGTGCGCTGGTTCCAGGCCACCTCGCCCACAAACGATGCTTCGCGCGAAATCCACGAAGGGCCCAGCGATGCGATCCAAGACACTTGCGCATGCGCCGTCTCGCCCACCGCGTAGCCCGGGTTGCTGTTGTTGTTGAGGCCCGCATTCACGCCAATGGTGGCCAGCGTGGACTGCCCAGAGCTGGCCAGGGGCGCGTTGTGGCGCACTGAGACTTCGCCCGCGAGCCCCCAGTTGTCAATCGTCTTGGAGAAGCTGGCGCCATAGGCACGCACGCCCTCGTGGTACATCCAGCGGTAGCTGCTGGCCCTCAGCGCGGGAGGCAGGCCCACCAGCACGTTGTTGATGTTGCTGGGGGTAGTGGCGTGGTAGCGGATGGCATAGAAACCCAGATCGGTGTCGATGGACTCGACCCGCCAGCGCAGCTGCAAGCCGCCCTGGCCCGAGTTTTTGGCATCCAGGTCTGCCTGCCGGATGAACGTGCCCGTGGGCCCCGCATTGATGCGCTCTGCACCCGGGCCCAGCGAATCACTGGTCGAGAGGTAGGCCCCCACGGGCATCAGCCGGGTCTTCTCCCACTCGTAGTTCAGGTACGCGCCCACCGTCACGTCGGACGACAGCTGCACCTGCCCCGAGACCTTGCCGGTCGGCCGGGCCACTTCCTTGAAGGTGGAGTTGGGCACCGACAGCAGCTTGATCAGGTCCAGCGGGGCCTGGCCGCCCGCGATGCCGTTGGCGCCAAAAAACAGGCTCTCTCCCCACAACAGGGTGTGGCGGCCCAGGCGCACCGTGGCTGGCTTGTCGGCCACATCAAAGCGCCCGTACACAAAGGCGTCCAGCAGCTCGGCCTTGCGCCCCATGAGCTTGCGGGTCTCCGCCGGAAACTCGCTCGCAGGGCTGTGGTTGGACGTGGCGCTGGTGTTGTCCGTATGGCTGTTGTAGGCCTGGTCGTACCAGGCCGCCGCACTCAGGCGCGCACCGTAGCTAGGGCCGGTCAGATCCAGCTCGCTGAGCAGGTCCACGCGGTTGGATACCACGCCGCGCTTGAAATTGTTGTTGCCGTCGTTCTGGTTGGCCGTCACGGGCAATACGGAAGACAACTCAGGCAAGGCCGTGTTGAGGCGTCCGGTGAGGCTGTATTTGACGGTGTTGTCCCAGCGCAGCTTCCAGTCGGGGTTGCCAGTGTCCAGCTCGATGGCAGAAACACAGGGGGTGACAGCCAGAGTGGCAAGGGCCAGCGTGAGGCGGCTTCTGCGGCTTTGGGCAGCACCCCGCCGCACTGCGCCTGATGGGCAGTGTTTCATCATTTGTCTCCGTTCTGTTTTTTTGGGAATCTGATGACCAAAGGGGCTGGACATCGGTTCGGTGGCTACTGTAGGGAGTAAGCTTGCATTCGAAAAATGGATTTTTCAGATTCCATCAATTGATATCGCGAATATCAACGTTTACCCGTAGCCCATGCGATTCAACAAACTCGACCTGAACCTGCTGGTGGCGCTGGACGCGCTGCTGACCGAACGCAACATCAGCCGCGCGGGTGAGCGCATCCACTTGAGCCAGCCCGCCACCAGCAATGCGCTGGCGCGGCTGCGTGCGTATTTCGACGATGAGTTGCTGGTGCCGCAGGGCCGTCAGATGGTGTTGACGCCCCGCGCTGAGGCGCTGCTGGACCCGGTGCGTGAAGTGCTGATGCGCATCGACAGCACCATCGCTGAGAAGCCCCGCTTTGACCCCTCTACCGACACCCGGAGCTTCACGCTGCTGGTGTCAGACTTCACCACCACCGTGTTCATGCAGCCGCTGATCGAGAGGCTGTTTCACGAAGCGCCCGGGGTCCAGGTGCATCTGCGGGCGCAAAACGCCCGCCCCGTGGAACAGCTGGAGGAGTACGGGGCCGACATGCTCATCATCCCCGAGCAATATGTGTCCGCCAAACACCCGAGCATGACGCTGTTCGAGGAGACATACATGTGCGTCACCTGGACGGGCAACCCGCACATCCAAGGCCAGCTCAGCTTTGACGACTACCTGGCGGCGGGACATGTGGTGGCCGACTACTCCGGCGCGCGGCAGATCCCCGCGTTCGATGGCTGGTTTCTGGAGCGCTTTGGCGTCAAGCGCCGCATCGAAGTCACCGCGCCCACCCTCGCATCCCTGCCCAGCCTGGTGATCGGCACAGCACGCATTGCCACCGTGCACAAGCGCCTTGCTCAACGCGCGCTGCAGTACGGGCTGCCCATCCACGTATGGGAGCCCCCCCTGGAAATCCCGGTGATGCGCCAGACCCTTCAATGGCACCGCCACCGGGACAAGGACCTGGCTCTGCAGTGGTTGCGCGAGCGCGCGATCGAGGTGGCTACGCTTATTTAGAACCTGTTCAAGATTTTTTCGGGGTCGCACAAGGCCCTTGCCAGGATGGGATGCAAGGCGCGAGGCGCGCGAGAAATGTCTTGTTTTGATCGATATCCGGCCCATCGGTACCGGCCACACCCAGCGTGCCCACGCACAATCTCCCCATCCAGCCAGACCCTTCTACGGCCTCACCATGAATTTGCCCCTGCGCCCCCGTGATCTCGCCCTCGCCCTGCTCGTCATCGTCGTCTGGGGGCTGAACTTTGCCGTGATCAAGGTGGGCGTGGCCGACATCCCTCCCATGCTGCTGGGCGCGCTGCGCTACCTTCTGGCGGCGTTTCCGGCGCTGCTGTTCGTCAAGCCACCCAACGTGCCGCTGCGGTTGTACCTGCTGTACGGCATGACCATGGCCGTGGGCCAGTTTGCGCTGCTGTTCACTGGCATCCACATGGGCATGCCTTCGGGCCTGGCCTCGCTGGTGCTGCAGGCGCAGTCGTTCTTCACGCTGCTGCTGGCCGCCTGGTGGTTGCGTGAGAAATGGCTAGGCAACCAGGTGGCGGGCCTGGCGCTGGCAGGCGTGGGGCTGGTGCTGATTGGCAGTGCACATGGGGCCTCCATGCCGCTGGCGGGCTTCGCGCTGACCGTGGCGGCGGCAGCGCTGTGGGGCTGCGGCAATATCGTGACCCGCGCCGTGGGGCGTTATGGGCCGATGAACCAGTTTGCCTTCATCGTCTGGTCCAGCCTGGTGGCGCCCCTGCCGTTTGTGGCCCTGGCGCTGGTGATGGACGGCCCCGGTACTGTGCTGGCAGCGGTGCAAAACCTGTCGCTGAAATCCATGGCCGCCGTGGCCTACATCGCGTGGATCTCCACGCTGCTGGGCTTCGGGCTGTGGACCTACCTCATGTCGCGCTACCCCGTGAACCGCGTGGCGCCGTTCACGCTGCTGGTGCCCGTGGTGGGCCTGACCACGGGCTGGGTGGTATTTGGCGAGCAGTTGCTGCCTGTGCACTTTGCGGGCGCCGGGCTGCTGATGGCGGGGCTGGTGGTCAACCTGTTTGGCGGCACCGCCTGGACGGCGGTGATGGGGCGGCTGCGCGGAGCGCAATAAAGAAATGGGGCTTGCGCTACACCGCCAGCGGCAGCTCGGTGGTCGAAAGCACATTGCGCAGCACCATGAATGAGCGCACCTGCCGCACGCCTGGCAGGTAGAGCAGTTGCTCGGCGTGCAGGCGATTGAAGCTGTCGTTGTCGCGCGTGCGCACCAACATGAAGTAGTCAAACTCGCCAGTGACTACATGGCATTCCATGCAGCCCGACACCTTGGCTGCCGCCTTTTCAAATTCGGCAAACGACTCGGGCGTGGAGCGGTCCAGCACCACGCCAATCATCACCAGCATGCCAGCGCCCACGGCCTGGGGGTTGAGCAGTGCCACCACCTTGTCGATGAGCCCCAGGCGCCTGAGGCGCTCTACCCGGCGCAGGCAGGCAGGCGGGCTCAGGTGCACCTTCTCGGCCAGTGCCACGTTCGACAGCGACGCGTCGCGCTGCAGCTGGCGCAGGATGGCTTTGTCGGTGCGGTCCAGCTCGGCCGAGACATCGGCCTGCGGCACATTCTTGACACGAACTTTTATTGCGCACATAGATTATTTAAAGAAACATTTTTCGCCATTATTCTCTTTCATAAACCATAAACGCTGAAATTCGAACAAATTTTGCAACCACGTGATGCGCGCATTTTTCTACGATGAAGGCACTGCAAGCCCCCCGCTTGCGCCTTCTCTTCATCGACCGGAAACCGCCATGAACCTGCAGAAATTTGCCCGCCACCCGCTCACCTTCGGCCCCTCGCCCATCACACCGCTGCCGCGCCTGTCGGCCCACCTGGGCGGCAAGGTGCACCTGTATGCCAAGCGCGAAGACTGCAACTCGGGCCTGGCCTTCGGCGGCAACAAAACCCGTAAGCTCGAATACCTCATCCCCGAAGCGATTGCAGGCGGCTACGACACGCTGGTGTCGATTGGCGGCATCCAGTCCAACCAGACACGCCAGGTGGCCGCCGTGGCCGCACACCTGGGCATGAAGTGCGTGCTGGTGCAGGAGAACTGGGTGAACTACTCCGATGCGGTGTACGACCGCGTGGGCAACATCGAGATGAGCCGCATCATGGGCGCCGATGTGCGCCTGGATGCTGCGGGCTTCGACATCGGCATCCGCCCCAGCTGGGAGCAAGCCATGGACGATGTGAAAAAGGCCGGTGGCAAGCCCTTCCCCATCCCGGCCGGTTGCTCCGAGCACCCGTATGGCGGCCTGGGATTTGTGGGCTTTGCCGAAGAGGTTCGCCAGCAAGAGAAGGAGCTGGGCTTCCAGTTCGACTACATCGTCGTGTGCTCGGTCACGGGCAGCACGCAGGCCGGTATGGTGGTGGGCTTTGCAGCCGACGGCCGTGCACGCAAGGTGATCGGCATCGATGCCTCGGCCAAACCAGAGAAGACCCATGCGCAGATCCTGCGCATCGCCCAAAACACCGCCAAGCTCGTGGAGCTGGGCCAGGAGTTGACCGCCGAAGACGTGGTGCTGGACACCCGCTACGGCGGCCCTGAGTACGGCCTGCCCAGCGAGGGCACGCTCGAAGCCATCCGCCTGTGCGCACGCCAGGAAGGCATGCTGACCGACCCGGTGTACGAAGGCAAGTCCATGCACGGAATGATCGACATGGTGCGCAAGGGCGAATTCCCCGAAGGCTCCCGCGTGTTGTATGCGCACCTGGGAGGGGTGCCGGCGCTCAACGCCTACAGCTTTCTTTTTCGCAACGGCTGATGCGTCCAGCGAGCAGCACCAGCTGGCACCGCTGGCCGGGCTGTCGTTGATCTGAGTGGCCCTGGCCTCGATGCTGGAGGGTGACGCTTTTCCCCTCCAAGGAGTGCCCCATGAAGTGCTTGCAGATCGACAGACGGCGTAGCGTGATCCACTTGGCAGCAGCCCTCGCGGGGCTGGGACTCGGCACGCCGTGGCTGGCGCACGCCGAAGGCTATCCGGCCAAGCCAATACAGCTCATCGTTCCCTTCCCGCCAGGTGGCGCCGTGGACATCGTGGGTCGAACGATCAGCAAGAAGCTGGGCGACCGCCTTGGCCAGCCCATCGTGATTGAGAACAAGGCGGGCGCAGGCACTGTGGTCGGAGCGGCCTTCGTGGCCAACGCACCCGCTGATGGCTACACGCTGTTGATCAGTTCAGGCTCCACGTTCACCGTGAATCCGGCGCTCAATGCCAAGCTGCCCTACGACCCCGTCAAGAGCTATGAGCCCATCGGCATGGTGGCCCGCGTGCCGCTGATCCTGCTGGCAAACCGCGAGGTGCCCGTGGGCAATCTCAAGCAGCTGATCGGGGCGGTGCAGCGCGCCCCCGACAAGTTTTCCTACGGCTCCTTTGGCAACGGCACCACCGGCCACTTCGCGGCAGAGCTGACGTGGTCTGCCGCCGGCATCAAGGTGATGCACGTGCCCTACCGAGGCAGCGCGCCCGCCATGAGCGACCTGATGGGCGGGCAGATCCCGTTCACCATCGACACCGTGGCCGCAGCGCTGCCACAGCTCAAGGCGGGCAAGATCAAGGCCATTGCCGTCACGGGTGCAACGCGGGCCACGCAACTGCCCGACGTGCCTACGGTGGCGGAAAGTGGCTTCCCCGGGTTCTCGGCCGACTCCTGGCTGGCCGTGGTTGCGCCACGCGGCTTACCCCCCGAGGCCAAGGCCAAACTGCACAAGGCCCTGGCCGACACCCTGGCGGACGCGGAGGTCCGCAGCAAGCTCATCGCCGCCGGGCTGGAGCCGTCGTACGCCACGGGCGATGCCGTGCTCACGCAGATCGAAGACGAGTTGCCACGCATGCGTGCAATTGCACAGCGCGCGCAGATCCGCGCGGATTGAACGCCGCGCGAGGCCCCTTGCTTTTGGCGTTTTTTGACTCTCAGCCCCGCAGCCAGGCCAGCATGTGCGGATAGGCCGGGGTTCCGCCCGGCAGGACCTGCGCGGGCAGCAGGGTGAGCCCCGCAGCGGCCAGGCCCGAGGCGCCCAGGTACACCCCCAGCTCAAAGGTGGTGCGCAACCCGACGGAGCGCCCGTGGTAACCGCCGTCATGGAACAGCACGGCGGAATCCAGCCCCAGGTGCCGAGTGGCCGCCCAGGCCCAGGCCGTGGCTTCGATCTCACCACCGTGGGCCACCTCGGGCAGGTCCTGCAGTGCATCATCCAGGGTGGACCGCAGCGCCGTGGGTACCACCGCCAGGTGGCCAGCTTCATGCAGCAGGTCTCCAGGCCAGCGCAGCCGCGCCCGGTCCACACGCAGGCCACCCCGCTCGATGCGGACGCCGGGTAGAAAACTGCCTTCGGGGACCTCGGCCTCGCAGACCGCAAGGCCGATGCTGCGCAGGAAGGCCAGGATGCGGTCCGTCAATGCGCCGTGGTCCGCCGCTGCCGCTGCGGCGTTGGAGGATTCATCGCGGCTCATGCTTGCAGCAGGTCCGCCACCTGGGTGCGCAGCAGCGCGGGCTGCACCTGCGTCGATGCCACCGGGCGGCCCACATTGAGCCCCACACGGCTGAAAAATCCCCGCCGGAACGGTCGCACCATGGCGCCGCCCTGCTCGATACGGCTGAAGTACGAGCCCCACAAATTGGTCAGCGCCATAGGGATCACCGGGGCTTCAACACCCTCTGCGCGCGCGCGCTCGATGATCTTCATGATGCCGCCCTTGAACTCCTGCAGCTGCCCGTCCTTGGTGATTCCACCTTCAGGGAAGATGGCCAGCAGATCGCCCTCGCGCAGCACCTGCGCGGCGCGGTCGAAAGCGGCTTCGTAAGTCTTGGGGTCTTCCTTGTAGGGTGCAATCGGAATCGCCTTGGCGAGGCGAAACAGCCAGCCCAGCACCGGCACGCGGAAGATGCGGTGGTCCATCACGAAGTAGATGGGGCGCGGGCTGGCCGCCATGAGCAACACGGCATCGACAAAGCTCACATGATTGCAGGCCAGGATGGCCGCGCCCGTCGAAGGCAGGTTCTCGTCGCCCTGCACCTTGAAGCGGTACACGAAGCGCGACGACACCCAGGCCACAAACCGCAGCAGGTACTCGGGCACCAGCATGAAGATATAGAACGCCACCACCGCGTTGGCGATGCCCGTGAACAGGAAGATCTGCGGCACCGTGAAGCCCGCGCCCAGCAAGGCACCGGCGATGAGCGAGCTGGCAATCATGAACAGTGCGTTCAGGATGTTGTTGGCCGCGATGATGCGTGCGCGGTGCGTGGGCTGGCTGCGCATCTGGATCAGTGCGTACATGGGCACGCTGTACAGGCCCGCAAACAGGCTCAGCAGCAGCAGATCCAGCATCACACGCCAGTGCGCGCCCTGGGCCATGAAGGCGGCCAGGCCCATGATCTCGGCAGGGGGCAGGCTGCGCGAGGCGAAGTACAGGTCGATGGAGAACACGCTCATGCCGATGGCGCCCAGCGGCACCAAGCCGATCTCGACATGGCGGCGCGAGAGCACCTCGCACAGCAGCGAGCCGATGCCGATTCCGATGGAGAACACCACCAGCAGCAGCGAGGCCACCTGTTCGTTGCCGTGCAACACCTCCTTGGCCAGGCTCGGAAACTGGCTCAGAAACACGGCGCCAAAGAACCACATCCAGCTGATGCCGAGCAGCGAGCGGAACACTGCGACGTTCTCGTGCGCCAGTTTCAGGTTGCGCCAGGTTTCCGTGAAGGGATTCCAGTTGATGGTCAGGCCGGGGTCGGTGGCGGGCAGCGAGGGAATGAACTGCGCGACCGCGCGCCCGGCCAGGGCCGCCACCACGCAGGCCACGGCCACCGTGGTGTGGCCAATGCCCGGGACGGCCACCAGCAGGCCACCGGCCACGTTGCCCAGCAGGATGGCCACAAAGGTGCCCATCTCCACCATGCCATTGCCGCCGGTCAGCTCACGTTCGTTGAGCACCTGGGGCATGTAGGCGAACTTGACGGGGCCGAACAGCGTGGAGTGCACCCCCATCAGAAAGGTGCACAGCAGCAAGACGGGCACGTTGTCCGTCATGAACCCGAAGGCCGCCACCAGCATGATGGCGATCTCCATGTTCTTCACGAAGCGGATCATCTTTGTCTTGTCGTACTTGTCGGTCAGCTGCCCCGAGGTTGCCGAGAACAGCAAAAACGGCAGGATGAACAGCGCACCAATCACCAGCCCCGCCATCGCTGGCGGTAGCCACGACACGCTGAGCTGGTAGGTCACCATCACGGTGAACGCGAACTTGAAGAGGTTGTCGTTGGCCGCCCCAGAAAATTGCGTCCAGAAGAACGGCGCAAATCGCCGCTGGCGCAGCAGGGCGAACTGGTTCGGGTCCTCATGCGTCGGCACTGGCGCCGCGCTGGCTGAGGGAGTCTCGGGGTGCATGCGTTTCTCCTCGTTTCCGATGGGTTGGCTTGTTGGAATTTTCCGTGCCCGCACTTCATGCGCCTTCATGGCTCTTCATGCGCGTGATCTGCGGGCAACACCCACGGCGTGGGCGCCATTCTGCCCGGACAGCGTGACGTGCGGCGCGCTCCGTGCAGCACTGTTGCGCAATGCCGCCAGGGCCATCAGCGCGGGCCAGGCGGCGCCAGCAGCAAATACATGTTTGATGCTGTGGCCTGACACCCACTGGTGGGTGGCATCAAACACCGCGTGGTCCGCCGCCTCGAACAACTTGGCCACGGCATACAGGCCAATGACCGCGCCCAAGTGCACCGCCAGCGCGCCATCGCGCCGAGGCAGACAGGCCAGCGCCAATACCACCAGCATGCCGCCCAGTTGCACTACGGCCCAGGGCATCAGGTTGCCGGTGTGTGCCCACCACAGCACGGCCGACGGCCCCGCCAGCAGCACCGCCCCCGCCATGGCCCAGCCTGCCCGTTCGCTCACGCGGCTGGCAGCCAGCCCCAGCAGTCCTGCAAACGGCAGCACCATGCCCAGCCGGTCCCACAGCAGGCCCGCATCCTGCGGTCGCCAGTGGTAAACGCTGGAGCCCACGGCCGTACACAGCAGCCCCGCAAAAAACAGGGCGGCCAGCGCGCGCGAGGTGGGATCCAGCGCTCCTGGCGCCAACCGGCGCAGCGCCCACAGACCCCACACCCCTGCGATGGCAAACGGCAGATTGCTGAGTACATCCACCGCGCAAGGAATGCCCCACAGCGCCCGCTGGTCGGCAAAGCCATGCTGGTGTGCGCTGGCGGGCAGCACCGGGCCGAACAAGGCCAGCGCCAGCAACGCGGCCGCGCCCAGCACGAGAGCCATTTCAGCGCGGGTCGCGGGCTTGTGGCGCCGGGTGGGGAGAGAAATCAGAGAGGTCATAGTCGTCACATCCGTGGATGAGTGGGGATTGCCGCGCAGTGTGTTAAGCCGCAGTCACCTGGACACCAGAAAGTCGCTCAGAGGGCTACCAAAGCCACCTCAGGTATTGATAATTGATACCAAGGAGCCAAAGCCCATGAGCACGACCGCCGACCTCGTCACCGCCCTGAAGAAGGAACTCAAGACCGCGCAGATGACCTACGCCGACCTGGCGTTGGCATTGGGCATGGCCGAGTCCAGCGTCAAGCGCATGCTGGCCAAGGGCGACATGCCGCTGTCGCGCATCGACGCCATCTGCCGCGCACTGGCGCTGGACTTTGCCGATCTGGCGCGGCGTGTGGCCGACGAACAGCCGCTGTTGAAAGAGCTGACGCAAGAGCAGGAAAAAGCCGTGGTGGGCGACAAGAAACTGCTGCTGATGGCGATTTGCGTGCTCAGCCAATGGACGCTGGAGCAGGTGACCACCGCCTACCGCCTCACCGAGGCCGAGGGCATCAAGTACCTCGCACAGCTCGACCGCATCGGCATCATCGAGCTGCGGCCACTGAACCGCTACCGCCTCAAGCTGGCCAAGACCTTTCGCTGGCGCCCGCATGGCCCGGTGATGAACTACTTTCGTGACCACGCGTTGCTGGACTACTTCGCGGGCGGCTTTGACGGCGCGGGCGAAGGCGTGCTGCTGGTGCACGGCAACATCAGCCGCAGCCTGGCCCCAGCGTTCATGGAGCGCATGCAGCGCGTGGCCCAGGACTTTGCCCAGCAGCACCTGGCCGACCAGAAGCTGCCCGACCGCGAGCGCGAGGGCTACACCTTGCTGCTGGCGATGCGCAGCTGGGAGTTTGAGGCGTTTGCGTCCATGCGGCGCTGATTTACTCTTATTTTGATAGCTATCAGCGCTTTACCAAAAGCGCCAGAGGCCAAAAACACCCTGAATTTATGAGTTGAGCACAGCGCTAGCAGCTGTGCTGTGCCACCCCTGCTTGACGCAACAAACAGAAAATACTATTCTTTAAATAACAAATTTTGTTTATTTAAAGATAGTTAAATGAAAACCACCCGCCAGCAACAAGACGCCACGCGCCGCCAGATCGTGGCCAGCGCGGTGGACCTCATGACCCGCCAGGGCTTTGACGGCACGACGATGAAAGACATCGCGCGTGCAGCAGGCATTGGCGACGCCACGATCTACAAATACTTCCCCACCAAGGACCGCATCGTGCTCGGCTACCTGGACGATGTGGTCCACCAAGCGCTGGCCGAAACCCTGCAGACGCCAGGCTTCGCGGGCTATCAGCTGCAGGAAAAGCTTCAGCGCCTGACCGACGCCGTGCTGGAGCGCCTGCTGGCCGACCGCGAATTTGTAGCCCAGGTGCGCAGTCTGGCGCGGCGCTCGCCGCTGTCGATGCTGGCCGAGCCCCTGGCGGCGCGCCAGAGCCTGCGCGAGGCCGTCGCCAGCTTTCTCGAAGCGGCAGAGGCCAGCGGCGAGATCGAGCCCTGCGACTTCAAAGGCATGGCGGGTGGGCTCTACACCGACTACCTAGCCGGTGTGGTGACCTACTGGCTGGCCGACACCTCCGACGAATTTGCCGACACCACGCAGCTGGTGGACCTTTCGCTGGGTGTGCTGGTGCAGGCACTGCGTGGCGGGCTCGTCAATCGCGTGCTGCAACTGGGCGGCTTTGTGCTGCGCAGCCAGATGGCCCGCATGGTGCAGCACAGCAGCGGCCTCATGGGGATGCTGCAGCTGGCCAAGCAGGCCATGGCCAGCGCGCCCTACAGCACTCCCCAGGCACACCAGGCCCACACGGCAAACGCCGGTTCACCCGCAGCGCCAGAGCCTTCCAAGCCGCCCCGTACGCCGCGCAAACCACGCGCGGCCAACCCAGCCCCGCCCCCCAGCACCACCGCCAAGCCTGCCGCTACGCCACGCAAGAGGAAGTCCGCATGAACACCGCCCCCACCGTGCGCGAAACGCAGGTGCCCGCAGGCACCGCCATCCATGCAAGCTTGCCCGGCGCCCATTTTTTTGATGCCTACGAGGTGGCTGACGGCCAGCCATCCCACACCGCCCTGCAGGCCTGGCTGGACGTGGTGGCCCGCACGCCGCGCTGGACACAAATGCTCATGACCGTGCGCAACAAGCTGGTGCGGCTGGTGGGCCTGAAGGACCTGGGGCAACTGCACGATGGGTACCCCCCCGCCAGCGGCAGATCGCTGCGCGAGGCCAGCAGCTACCGTGTGGGCGACCGCGTGGGCATCTTCCGCATCCGCCACCTGAGCGACACCGAAGTCGTGATGGGCCAGGACGACAGGCACCTCGACGTGCAGGTTGCACTGACCAAGCACAGCGGACGGACCGAGACCTCTGGGCCGCCGACCATGGTGCTCAGCACCGTGGTGCACATACACAACACGCTCGGGCATGCCTACATGGCGGTGGTGACCCCCTTTCACCGCCGCATTGCACGGGCCATGGTGCAACGCCTGGCAGACCATGGCACGCACTGAACCGCCGCGCACCGGCCGCCTGGCGCGCGGCACCATCACGGGCATCGCTGCCGCGCGCATCGGGATGGCCCAGCTGGGGCACCGCGTGCGCACGCCATCTGCCCAAGCGCAGGCCGACCACGAAGCCGCCCTCGGCCGCATCCTCTTTGGCGCGCTGGGCCAGTTGCGGGGCTCGGCGCTCAAGGTGTCGCAGTTGCTCAGCATGCACCCCGGCCTGCTGCCCGACGGTGTGCGGCAAGAGCTGGCGCGCGCCCACCACCAGGCCCCGCCACTCAACCGCGCGCTGGTGGGCCGCGTGTTCCGCCAAGCTTTCGGGCAGGAGCCCGAGGCATTGTTTGAACACTTCGAACCCACCGCCTTCGCCGCCGCCAGCCTGGGCCAGGTGCACCGCGCGCAGCTGGCAGACCACGGCACGGTGGCCGTGAAGGTGCAGTACCCCGGCATCGCCGCCACCATCACCAGCGACATGCAGCTCATGCGCGCCGCGCTGCGCGCCCTGGCCCATACCGACATGCCGCTGCCCGCCAACACCGTGGTGGACAGCGTGATGACCGAGATCGAGGCCACGCTGCTGCGCGAGGTAGATTACCTGCAGGAGGCCGAACAACTGCAGTGGTTCGCAGAGCACGCGGCGCTGCCAGGCGTGGTGCTGGCCCAGCCCATCCTGTCGCACACCCGGGCCCAGGTGCTCACACAGCAGTTTCTGCCGGGCCAGCATCTGCAGGACTGGCTGGCCTCGCAGCCCACGCAGGCACAACGCGACCTGGCAGGGCAGCACCTGTGGGACTGGTTCATGCACTGCCTCTTTGTGCTGGGCCGAGTGCACGCCGATCCGCACCCGGGCAATTTCTTGTTCGCACCCGATGGCACCGTGGGCGTGCTGGACTTTGGCTGCACGCGCAGCCTGTCGGAGCACTTTCGCACCCAGGTGACAAAAGCATGGTCCGCACTGCTGCGCCCTCCTACCGACCCACAGCGAGACGCGCTGGTGCTGCAGGCCTACCAGGCACTCGGACTCGTCAACGCCAGCCTCACCGTGCCGGCCTACACCGCCGAACTCGCGCCCGCACTGGCTGACATGCAGGCCTGGCAGATGGAGCCCTTCACGCAACCGGTTTTCGATTTTGGCGTCAAGACGCCGCCACCCATCACCGCCGGACGGCACCAGCGCATGCTGGGCGAGCACCTGGTGCAGGTGCCCGGCGAGATGCCCGCGTTTGAGCGCATGTGGATGGGCCTCATGCACCTGCTTACGGGGCTGGGCGCGCGCGTCCACACGCATTGCCCCGCCCTTCTTCCTTCATAGGACCCCACCCACATGACCTCCCTGACCTCCCCCTCCCCTCGCTCTACGGCCATACCGCTTCGCAACCGCTGGAAGGGCCAGTGGATGCTGGCCGTGGCGGTGCTGCACACGCTGTATGCCGCCGTCGTGTTTCCGACCCAGCTGCAGGAGATCGTGCGGCGCGGCGTTTTCAACAGCGTACAAAAAGACCCGGCCGTGGGCGCCGTGGTCTGGTTTGTACTGTTCGGCGTGTTGTTCGCGTTGCTGGGCTGGGCCATCCTGCTGGCAGAACGCAACGCTGCCCTGGCGCCCGTTCCTTTGCGCGGGCTGGGTGCCGGGTTGCTGGCACTCACGGTGCTGGGCATTGTGCTCATGCCTTCCTCCGGTTTCTGGCTGGCGCTGCCGCCCGCGCTGGCGCTGTGCTGGCCCCAAAGCGCTGAAGGCGAAAAAGGCGGTTGATGCGCCGCGTCTGCACCTTCCACGGCCATCCTGATTGAACTAGAAACTGTCCATGAATACTGCGCTGGTACTGGCAGCCGGGGGCCTCGCCCTGGTGGGTGTTGCGCACTCGGTGCTGGGTGAATTGCTGGTGTTTCGCACCCTGCGCACAGAGGGCATCGTGCCCACCGGCGGACGGCCCGTGCTGCGGGAGTGGCAGGTGCGCATTCTGTGGGGCACCTGGCATCTGGCAACCGTGCTGGGCTGGGCCCTGAGCGCCTTGATGTGGCGCCTGGGGACCGCGCCCCTGGACGCGGACTTGGGAGCCTGGGTGGCCGATGTGGCCGGGGTCGCAACGCTGGCCAGCGGCGTGCTGGTGTTCTGTGCCACTGAGGGCCGACACCCTGCCTGGTTTGCCCTGCTCGTGGTGGCGGCGCTGGTGTGGTGGCGCTGAAGGGCCGCACCATGTTCACGGGGTGGGCAGCTTGCCGGAAGTGTGAGAAAAATCACGGAAACCGCTGCTGCTCCTGCTGCAGGAAACACAACTTCACAAGACTTCGCAATTCGCCTACACCGGCTTGACGCAGCATCTGCACCATGAAGTCTCCGGTTCCGCAAGGAATCATTCTGAGGAGATCACCATGGCCCGCAATGCACTCGCCGCTGTTTCCATCGCCTTGCTGTCTCTGGGCGCCGCAACGGTGGCGCAGGCACAGACCAGCGCCACCGTTGTCATCCAGTCGGGGCAGCCCCACCACTACCAGGCGCCAGCGCCCATGGTGGTGCAATACGGCCCACCACCGCCCCCCCGCCATGAAGTGGCGCCCCGCCCTCGGCATAACATGGTGTGGGTGCCCGGCTATTGGGATTGGCGCGGCCACCGCCATGTCTGGGTCCAGGGCCACTGGGTCAAGGCCCGCCCTGGCTATTACTACCGCGAGCCGCGCTGGGTGGAACACGGCGGCCGGTGGGACCTGCGCCCCGGCCGCTGGGACCGTGATGGCGACGGCATCCCCAACCGCTATGACCGTGACCGCGATGGTGATGGTGTTCCCAACCGCTACGACCGCGATCACCACGACCGAGACCGCGATGGCGTGTCCAACCGCTACGACCGCGACCGTGATGGAGACGGCGTTCCCAATCGGCACGACCGCCGCCCGGACAACCCCTACCGCAATTGAACGATTGAACGATTGAACGATTGAACGATTGAACAGCTGAAGGAGCGCGGAGGCTCGCGAGCCCCGCGCCCACTCCCCCCTTTGGCCTACGCCCGCCCCCGCTGAGCACCTACGTGGCGCCGCGCACCAGGCCGCCACCATGCAAAGACCGATTCCGCCAGGAATCACCCCGGAGACCACCATGACCCGCCAAACACTGACCGCAGCCGCCATCGCCCTGATGGCACTGCTGCCCCTCGTACCGACACACGCGGCCATCCAGGGCACCGTCGTCATTCAGTCCGACCAACCACAGCGTGGGTACCAGCCCACGCAGACCTACCAGGTGATTCCCGCGCCCCCACCCCCACGGTACGAAGCCGTGCCGCGCCCACGCCGTGGCCAGGTGTGGGAACAAGGCCATTGGGAATGGCGCGGCAACCGCCACCGCTGGGTGAAGGGCCACTGGGTACAAGCGCGCAGCGGCTACCAGTACCGGCAGCCCCAATGGGTGGAGCGCGATGGCCGCTGGGAAATGCAGCGGGGCCGCTGGGACAGTGACGGTGACGGCATTGCCGACCGCAACGACCGGGACCGCGATGGCGATGGCATCTCCAACCGCAACGACCGTGATCGCGACGGTGACGGCGTGTCCAACCGCCGCGACAGCCAGCCGGACAACCCGCGCCGCAACTGATCTGCCGCGTTCCACGATCCTCGTAACGGTTCAGTCGAATTTCACCTCGGCGCGACCGACACCAGGGAAGTCGGCAACCACCACCGTGCCCGGAGCCACCATCACGGTGCCGGTGCACGACCCGGTGGTCACCCACTGCCCTGCGCGCAGCCCTCCCAGGCTGCGCGCGCCTTCGTTGGCCAGCCACACCAGCAGCCGCAGAGGGTCGCCCGCCGGGTTGGCCCAGGTGGCGTGCTGCACGGCCACCGATCCGTTCACCGACAGGCTGACCCCTTCCACCAGGGGCTGCACCGAAGCCACGTCGGTCAAACCCGAACCCACGATCAGCGCCCCATGGCAGGCCTGGTCGGCCAGGCGACTCCAATCCCCTTGTTGTGCCCAGGCGGCAAAGCGCGTGTCGCACACCTCAATGGCGGCACGCACCGACACCATGGCGGCCAGCACCTCGGCCGCGCTGTAGGGCGTGGCGCGTACGGGCAGGTCTGCGCCCAGTTCGTACACCAGCTCCGCCTCCACCCCCATAACGGCAAAGCCTGTGGCCGACAAGTTGACCTCCTGGCCAGGCTGCTCCACCCACACCGAGTCGCGGGTCAGCGCCGCACGCGCGGGTTGGGCCTGGGGCGACGCGGCGCCCACTTTCCATCCCGCGACCTCGCCGCGCTCACGCAATACGGCGTCCTGCACGGCGTAGGCCTCGGCCGCATCGCGAGGGCGCAATGCAGCGGGCAGATCCAGCGGCCGGGGCGTGCGTCCCTGGCGCGCCATGGTGATCACGGCGGCGCTGGCGAAGGGGTCAAAGGCGGTATCGGGCATCGGGAAAGCGTCCTGGGGGTGGGTCAAATCGCCGGATTATGGCGACCCCATGTCGCCGCCAGCATCAGCAACGATTGCCACCCATTAGCCGCCCCAAACACCCCACCGCCGCCCGCACCCTCCTAGAATGGCCCCCGCAGGAGAGCACGGCAGGCCACAAGGCCCACCGCTGCACCGAAGGCGCAAACTCCCATACACGCTCAGGTCCCGTACTGCACCATTTATCAAAGCCGTCTGGAGAGCCGCCACCACCTGTCAGCAGCGTGGAGGCGCACCGAAGGAGCAAACCGCGTGCCATGTGGGCAGCGCGGTGAATCTCTCAGGTACCAAGGACAGGGGGAGCGGCAGCTTGGCGGACGCGCGCTGGCTGCTTGCTATTGAATCAATAGCTGCCAACGTATATCCATCAAGCGCTGAACCCTTAAAAGGCTTCAAAAATGCGCGTGATCGTTTTGGGCGCCGGCTTGCTCGGCGTGACTTCGGCTTATTTCCTGCAACAACTTGGCCATGAGGTCACGGTCATCGACCGCCAGGGTGCGCCCGGTGCCGAGACCAGCTTTGCCAACGGCGGCCAGATCTCGGTGAGCCACGCCGAGCCCTGGGCCAACCCCAGTGCGCCGCTCAAGGTGCTGCAGTGGCTGGGCAAGGAGGACGCGCCTCTGCTGTTCCGCATCCGCGCCGACATGCGCCAGTGGCTGTGGGGCCTGTCCTTTTTGCGTAACTGCACGCCAGCGCGCACGCGCCACAACATCGAGCAAATCGTGCGCCTGGGCACCTACAGCCGCGACACGCTGCAGCAGCTGCGCGCGGCAACCGGCCTCCAGTACGACCAGCGCACGCAGGGCATCCTCCACTTCTATACCAACCAAAAGGAATTCGACGGCGCGCTGGCCCCGGCCGAGCAGATGCGCCAGCTGGGCTGCGAGCGCCAGGTCATCAGCGCCGACGAGGCCGTGCGCCTTGAACCAGCGCTGGCCCACATCCGCCCACAACTGGCGGGCGCCACCTACACGGCCGAGGACGAATCGGGCGATGCCAACCAGTTCACGCGCGAGCTGGCCAAGCTGTGCGAGACGGCGGGCGTGCAGTTCCGCATGGGCCACCACATCACCGCACTGCGCAAGGCAGGCGGCCGCATCGACCATGTGGAAGTGACCAATGCCGAAGGCCGCTTCGAGCGCGTGCGCGGCGATGCGTTTGTGCTGGCCATGGGTTCGTTCAGCCCGCTGCTGGCGCAGCCGCTGGGCATCCAGCTGCCCATCTACCCGGCCAAGGGCTACTCGGTGACGATGCCGGTGAAAGACGCCAGCAAGGCGCACCAAGTGAGCCTGACAGACGACGAGTTCAAGCTCGTGTTCTCGCGCTACACCAGCGAACGCGGCGGTGATCGCCTGCGCATTGCAGGCACGGCCGAGCTGAACGGCTACGACCGCCACCTGAACCAGGTGCGCTGCGAGGCCATCGTGCGGCGTGTGGAGCAGCTCTTCCCTGGCGCGGGCGACGCGAGCCAGGCCCAGTTCTGGAGCGGACTGCGCCCGGCTACACCGAGCAACGTGCCGCTGATCGGCAAGACGAAAGTGGGCAACCTGTTCCTCAACACCGGCCACGGCACGCTGGGCTGGACGCACGCCTGCGGCTCGGGCAAGGCCCTGGCCGACATCGTGAGCGGCCGCGTGCCCGAGGTGGACTTTGCGTTCCAGGGCTTGCAGGGGCGCGCAGCAGGAGCGGCGCTGGTGCCGTCGCGCACCGCGGCCTGAAGCAGCGCGCGGTTGCAGCGAGGCAACGCTGCTGCAACCGCCGCGAAAGCCCGCGCTTACTTGGCCGCGCCCGTGGCGTGCGCCACAAACTGCGCCACGGCCAGCATGTCCTTTTCGCTCATGCGCTCGGCATACGAGGGCATCACGCCGATGCCTGCCTTGAGCGCACGCAGTACACGGCCGGCGTCGGGTTTCAGCTCATCCAGCACCGGGCCCACCTGGCCCTCGGCACCGGCGGCCTGCAGCGTGTGGCACACCGCGCAGGCGGGCTGGATCTTGGTGAACAGCTCCTTGCCGCGCGCCAGCTCGGCCGGCTCGGCGGCCCAGCTGGCACCCGCCCACAGTAACGCTAGCCCTACCAGCAAACCGCCTTGCGGCATCCGATGCCGTCCGATAGCGGCGCGCACCCACGCCAGTGCCACCGTGGAACTGGCTCTGCCAGGCCACGGGTGGCGTCCCCCCTTCGGGGGGAAGGCGCAAAGCGCCTCAGGGGGGAGCGATGTCATGCCACGGTCACGGTGACGGCGTGGTCGCGCCAGCTGGCGTTGTTGTAGCCGCCCAGGTTTTCCTCGCGCTGCTCGGCCTGCACATTGCCCGCCGTGTCGGTGGCGCGGCTCGCCAGCACATGGGTGCCCGCCTCCAGGCGCACGGGCAGCGCAAACTGCCGCCAGGCAAAGGGGCCCAGGTCGGGGCCGATGAGCTTGGCCGCCAACCAGGTCTTGCCGCCATCGGCCGACACCTCCACGCTCTTGATGCCGCGCGTGCCGCCAAAGGCCACGCCATGTACCTGCACCTGTCCGGGCTTGAGTGCGCCTTTGTCCGGCAGCGGCCCATTGATCCAGGACTTGACGCCCATCTCCCACACCGAAGGCTGGTCGGGACTGGCCTTGCTGCCGGGCGGCGACATGCGGTAGCCGTGCGACATGATGCGCGCCTGCGACTGCGCGCTGGTGAAGGCCACGCGCTTGACGTACTTGATGTTGTTCACGCCCTGGTAGCCCGGCACCACCAGCCGCAGCGGGCCGCCGTGCGCCAGCGACAGCGGCTCGCCGTTCATCTCCCAGGCCAGCAGTGCGTCGTCCATCGCCTTCACGGGCACCGAGCGCTCCACCAGCACGGTGAGTGGGTCCACACCTTCGGGCAGTTTCTCGCCGCCCGTGCCGGTCAGGTAGGCAGCACCATCGGCCAGCCCGCCCAAGGCGGCCACCACGTTGCGCAGTGGCACGCCGCTCCAGACCACACAACCGGCAGCGCCCACCGACCAGGGCGTGCCGCTGGGCTTGCTGGGGAAAAAGCCCCGGCCATTGCCCGAGCACTGCAGCACGGTGGCCACGGTTTCCACGCCCAGCGTCTTGAGTTCGGCCAGGGTCAGGCTGCGCGGACTCTTGACCCCTTCGATCGCCACGGTCCAGGCATCGCGGTTGTCCAGGATGGCGGCGTCGGGCGCGGGCAGGTTGTTGCGCACATACAGCTGGTTGGACGGCGTGATGACACTGGTGCCAAACGCGGAGCGACGGGTTTCGAGAGTGCTGCTGCTGTGCACGATCAGCGCATCCGGTGACTTCCATCCTGCATACGCGGGCAGCGGCTTGGCAGCGGCTGCGGCCTGCTGGGCACGCGCACCGCCGGCCCATCCAGCCAGGCCCAGCGCGCTCAGGGCAGCGGCACTTCCGGCCAGCATGTGGCGTCGCGGCAGGGTCATCGAATCTTTCATGGAAACGTCTCCAAATAATGGGATGGACAAAAACTCTTTGTTGCCCCCGCCCACCCGGCAGGCACAGGGGATCGGGCCAGCCCGCATTCTGTGCGGGAGCTCTGCGCGCCGCACGTACGGCTTCGTTAGCAGAAGTAACAAGAACAAAAGATCAGAAACATTCGTACGCAGGGGGGGGGGGCCCTGGGCATATTCGCGGTTTGTTTTGGGGAGAGGAACCGCGCAATGAACATCACCAGAAAATCGACCCGCGGCCCGCTGGGACTGCTACTTGGCTTATGGCTGTGTTGCAGCGCCGCCCAGGCCCAGCTGACGGCCATCGTGGCCGTGGAGCCCACGGCCCGCAAGGCGGCGCACTCCATCCTGCGCACCTCCGCCGAATCGGGCCTGTCGAAGGCAGCTGGCCAGCCCGTGGCACTGACCACCAGCGACGACCTGGCCGACGTGATGCGCGCCACGCGCAGCGCGGGATATGACATCTTCATCGGCCCTGCCCAGGTGGCTGCGTCCGCGTTGCAACGCGGCTACGAGCTGGTGGGCGCCACGCACAAATCGGACAGATACCTGCTGGTCGGGCTGCAGCAGATCGCTGCGGTGCCTGCCATGAAAGGCCGACGGCTCTACCTGCCCCAGCAGGATTCGGTCTACACCTACATGGCGCGCGGCATGCTCAATGAGGCGGGGCTGTCGTTCCAGGACCTGCGCGCAGTGCAGTACGAGAAATTTCCCCAGGCCGGCCTGACAGCCCTGACTCTGGGCACGGCGGATGCCACTGTGGTGCGCGAGGACGACTGGGCCGAATGGTCGGCAGCGCACCCCGGCCTTGCGCGGGTGCTGGCTACATCGCAGCCGGTGCCAGGCGGGTTCTCCATCGTGGTGAAAAAAGACCTGCCGGCGGATGCGCGCAACAAGCTGGCCCAGTGGTTCAGCGCGTCGTCCTCCGCCAGCGGCCTGCCGCCAGCCTCCGTGCGCCCGGAGGCCGTTGAGTACCGACGTGTGGCCGAGCTGGGGCTGTTCACCCCCACGAGCCTGCCTGGGGTGAAGCGCATCACTGCGCGCGAGGCCCAGACCCTGCTGGTGCAGGGCGCCACGCTGGTGGACACCCGCACCGAGAAGGAATTCAAGACCAAGCGCATCCGGGGCGCCGTGTTTGCAGCGTATGTGGAAAAGAGCCTCAAGGACGTGGCCTTCAATGCCGCACAGGATGATTTCCAGGCGCTGGACAAGCTTCAGGGCCTGGACAAGGCCAAGCCGGTAATTTTTGCGTGCAATGGCGCCGAATGCTGGAAGTCCTACAAAGCTGCCAAGGTGGCCACAGCCAAAGGGTTCCAGTCGGTGTACTGGCTGCGGGGGGGACTGCCCGAGTGGGACGAAACGGGCCTCCCGACCGAAGGTGGCTAGGAGCCAGCGCAGGGTCTCTGGCCCCTGTCCTTACAATTGGTCGCTTCTCAACACCCAAGGGCGCGCAAGGCGCCCTTTGTATGGAAATAGCAATACTGTTCGCCCTCATCCTTCTCAACGGCCTGTTTGCCATGTCCGAGATCGCTCTGGTCACGGCCCGCAAAGCCCGGTTGCAAAAGCTGATTGATGAGGGCGATAGCGGCGCCGCCGCTGCCGTGAAGCTGGGCGAAGACCCCACGCGTTTTCTCTCCACCATCCAGATCGGCATCACATCGATTGGCGTGCTGAACGGTATCGTGGGTGAGGCCGCCTTGGCTGGGCCCCTGGCGTTGTGGCTTGAAGCACTGGGCGTTCCCATGCCTTTTGGCAGCTACGCGGCCACCGGCCTGGTGGTGGTGCTGATCACGTATTTCTCTATCGTGGTGGGTGAACTGGTGCCCAAACGCATCGGCCAGTCGTACCCCGAGACCTTCGCCCGCCTGGTGGCGCGGCCCATCAACTTTCTGGCGCTGGCCACCAAGCCGTTTGTGCTGCTGCTGTCCACCTCCACGCGCACGCTGCTGCGCCTGATGGGTGTGAAGGAAACCAGCGGCAGCCCGGTGACCGAAGAAGAGATCCACGCCATGCTGGTGGAGGGCACCACTGCGGGCGTGATCGAATCGCACGAGCACACCATGGTGCGCAATGTGTTCCGGCTGGACGACCGTCAGATCGGCTCGCTGATGGTGCCGCGTGGTGATGTGGTGTGTCTGGATATGGATGCGTCGTTTGAAGACAACCTCAAATGCATCGAGGAATCCGACCACGCACGCTTTCCGGTGGTGCGCGGCGGCATGGACAACATCCTGGGCGTGATCAACGCGCGCCAGTGGCTGTCGCGCACGCTGCGCGACAAGGCGCGCGGCGGCCTGGCCGACCAGCCGCTGCAGACAGCGCTGTATGTGCCCGAAACCATCACGGGCATGGAACTGCTGGACAATTTCCGCCTGTCGGACGTCCACATGGCGTTTGTCATCGACGAATACGGCGAGGTGCAGGGCATCGTCACGCTGCAGGACCTGATCGAGGCCATCACCGGCGAGTTTCAGCCGCGCGACCCGGAGACCTCCTGGGCGCTGCAGCGCGAGGACGGCAGCTGGCTGCTGGACGGCCACATCCCCGTGCCCGAGCTGAAAGACCGCCTGAACCTGGATGCCGTGCCCGAGGAGGAACGCGGCCGCTACCACACGCTGAGCGGCATGATCATGCTGCTGACTGGCCGCCTGCCCAAGGTGACCGACACCGTGCAGTGGGAGGACTGGAAGCTGGAAGTGGTGGACATGGATGGCAAGACCATCGACAAGATCCTGGCCACGCGCCTGACCCCCGAGGAAAAGGCCGAAGCAGACGACAACGGCGCGGGCTGACCTGGCCCCTCCATGGGGCACCGTCTCCGCCACCGCCAGGGCCCGCCCTGGCGTTCCCTGCGGGCAAAGCGGCTCAGCCGCTCAGCGGGCGTTCGGGTCGTCGTCAACGAAAACGGTGAGCACCCCGGTGTAACCATACAAGTGGTGGTGCGCAATTTCCCCACCGGCAAAGAACCCGGCCAGCGGCACGTCACCCAGCGCGTGGCGCACGATCTGCAGCTCGGCGCTGGGCCCGCCAAAATGCGGGCCGCCCCGGCCCGAGCAGCTCACATAAATAGCCCCACAGATTCGCCGCCCTGCCTGGGGCGCCGCGCTGGCGCCTGAGGCGCTGTTGGCAGCGGCCATCTCGCCATCCGCGCTGGACGACGACACCAGCCACGCGGGCTCCAGCTCTTCGGGCGAGAGTTCTTCGCGGATCTCGGCGCAGATGCGCATGAGGTCGGCACGCGCCGCTGCCACGTTGCGCTGACAGAACGCCAGGTGCATGCCCGGCTCCACATGGTCGGCCAGGGCCACGCCCCGGCGGCTGCCGTCCAGCCCCACGATGTGGCGCACGCGTGTGTCGGTACCAAAGTGGCCCGTGCGGCGCTGGCCCTGCGGCTGTTCGCCCGCGCTGACCAGCCCGGCCAGCGTGGCGCGCACCTTGCGCAGCGCGGGCTGTGGGTCGCCACCATCCAGCGACACCTGCAGCGTATCGAGCAGCACGTCCAGCGCGGGCTCGCCATCGAGCGCGAGCACCACGTTGTCCTGCGCGGCGGTGATCGTGCGCAGCGTGCCCACGGGCTGGCAGCCCTGCGTAACGCGCGACACCAGCGCCACCCCGGCACCAAACGCCACGCCCGACAGGCCACCGTCAAACACCCCGCTGGCACCGCCCTGCCCGGCCATGTTGCCATCGCCACCCACGGCAAACTGCACACTGCTGGTGCGGCTGGCAGAGAGGCCACCAAACAGGTAGCCCGTGTCGGTGCGTGCAGCCATCTCGGTCAGCAACTCGGCCAGTTCGGGCGTGCGGCCATCGGCATGCACCAGGGCGGTATGGGCCACAAACCCACTGCCCGGGTGTGGCGCATGCGTGGGCAGCGGCGCCACGCCCGAGAACACGCGGTACTGGTCTGCGGGCACATCCAGCAGCATGACCGACAGCGCGGGCTCGTCAAAGTACTCGGCGTTGTTGGCCGACACGCCCACCCCCACGGTGCCGCTCCAGTCGGTGACCTCGGGCAGTTCGCCGCTCAGGTAGTCGAGCAGCGCCTGGGCGTCGTTGCCATAGTGGTCGGTGATGTAGAGCAGGCCCAGGGTGGGCGCAGCAGCGTAGTCGGGCAACGCCATCTGGGCGCGCAGCTGCGCCAGCACCAGCGCGGCGGCCATGCGCCATTGGGGGTGGGTGGCATGGCCAGTGGGAAATAGTTTCATGGTGGTGATCTCCATGCCAGGGCGGTGGCGGGCAGATATTGCACCACCTGCGGGTTGTCACACCCGCCCACGTTGGCGTCAGCCCGCTCGCTTGCGGGCGGCTGGGCTGCGGGTGCTGCTGCTGGCCTTCTTGGCGGCGGGTTTTGCCGGGGTTTTGCGGGCTGCAGGCTTCTTGGCAGCGGCGGTCTTCTTGGCGGTGCCCGATGCAGCGGCGCGCTTGGCACCGCCCTGCATGGTCTGCATGCCCTTGGCGGCAAACTGGCTGGCCATTCCGGTCGCCGTCTTCAGGGCTTCTTTGGCAAGGCCCGTGGCCATGTTCTTGGTGGTGTCGATGGCGGTCTGCTTGGCCGCATCCTTCATGGCGTTGGCGGCGATCTGCTGGAACTGACCGGTGAGTGCACCCCACCACTGCATGGGGTCCACCACGGTATGCGCGGCAGCGGCCGACGCCTTGCTGCCTTTTGTTTTGGCCTTGGCAGGCGGGGCGGCGGGTTCGGCGTCATCACCCTCGTCTTCAGCTTCTTCTTCGGCAGCACTCACACGTCCCGTAGCGCGGGCAGCGGCACCAGCCACAGCCTCGGCGGCGCCCGTCACGGTGTCGGCGGCTTTCTGTACGCCGCTCATCACGGTGTCAGCCGTCTTGAGCTTGAAGGCGTTGGCCACGTCCCCCATGCTGAAGTTCATGCCCTTCAGGGTGGCCAGGGTCATCTTCTGCACTTCCAGCGCCTGGATGGTGGCGGCCAGCGCGCGCGAGTTCTGCTCCAGCCAGAACTGCACGGCCTTGAGTTCGTCGATGCGCTTTTCCAGCTCTTCGACGCTGATGGTGGGCGCCACCCAGTTGCTGAGGTTGGGCAACTGCGGAATGCTGCTGGACGCCCCCTTGGCCAGGCTCTGCAGAAAGTCAAAACCGGGGACAAGTTTGCCGAAACCGAAATTCGATGTATCGCTCATGGCCGCTCCGCAAGAGGTGGGTCTGTGGTGGAGTCACAGCTTACTCCAATGCGTTGCGCAGGCGAAGCGGCCGCAGATGCGGAGATGTCAGTGTTTATGCCCATTCATCATGGTGCCTGCGGTGGCACCACCGGGTGCTGCCGTGCCCACGGGCACGGTGAGGTCGAGCTTGCTTTCCACGCCCTTGGCGTCCTGAAACACCAGGGTGAGTGGCACCGAAGCGCCTTTGGCCAGCGGAGCCTTCAGGTCCAGCAGCATGACGTGGTAGCCACCGGGCTTGAGCTCCACCGTCTTACCCGCAGGCAGGTCAAGCGCAGGCACGGCGCGCATCTTCATGATGTCGCCTTCCATCTTCATCTCGTGCACTTCGGTGATGCCCGCAGCGGGCGACTCGGCGCGCACTAGGCGGGCGCCGTCCTGGGCGGTGAGGCGCATGAACGCACCGGTGGCCTTCTGGCCCTGCACGCTGGCGCGCGCCCAAGCACCTTCGACTTTGACAGCGGCGGTCTGTGCCCATGCGGGGGCGCTGGCGAGTACAGCGGCCAGTGTGGAAACCAGGGCGGCAGTGTGAAGCAGTTTTTTCATGATGGATGCCTTTCGGTGAGTGAGAGAACGAGAAGAAGCGAAGAAGGGAAGAGGGAAGGGAAAACAGGCCGTGGGCCGGACTGTCAATGATGGTGGGCAGCGGCGCCACCCGTGGGCAGAATCTCCAGCGCTGCAGCGGGGGACTTCAGGTCCGAGAGTTTTTGGCCCGCCTTGGGCACTTCGGTCCAGTCGTTCTTGCCTTCGGCGCAGACCTGGCGCACCGGCCAGTACACGGTGCCTGCCTGCTCCGGCGCCTGGGCCACGAGCACGAACTCGTCGTAGTGCGCACTTTGCAGCATGTCGTCCGGCGTCTTGGCCGTCCAGGTCACACGCACCACGTCTTCGGTGATGCTGCGGCCGTGGCTGGTATAGGGCTGGGCGAGCTTTTCGCGCTGTACATCGAGCGTCCAGCCCGGCTTGGGCATGGGGCGCGCGCCGCGCATGCCCGCCGGGATGTCCACCGCAATCTGCCGCGTGGGCGACGCACCGCAGCCGTGGCCCACCTTGAATGTGGCCTTGTAGCCTGCGCCCGCCGGGGCGACCTGGTATTCGAGCACCACATGGGCGGATGCAGAGCCAAAAAGGCCTCCTGCGCCTGACAGCAAAGCGATTACAGCTATCTTTTTCATAGTATTGAGAGGCATGGGATGTATTCCTTTCAGAGACTGACCTTGAGCTCAGCGAGGTAGGTGCGCTGCGGGTAGGGGTGGAAGTTCCAGAACTGGTAGTTGTTCAGGTTGTCGATGCCCACGGCCGCGCTGACCTGCTTGGTGATCTGGTAGCGCACGCGCACGTCAGTGGTGAAGTAGCGGCTGGCGCCCTGGTAGGCAAAACCGTTCACATCGGTGTTGTCCAGCGTGCTGTACTGCTTGCCGCTGTAGCGCGCGCCCAGGGTGTACGACCAGGTGTCGTCGGGCCGGTACGTGGCCACGGCGCTGGCACGCCACTCGGGGATGCGAGGTTGCCATTTGCCCACGCTGGCAGGGAACTTGTCGTTGCGGGTGATCTTGGAGTCCGTCCAGGTCAGGCTGCTGCCCAACTCCAGCCCGCGTACGAAGACGTTGGCAGCCTGGTACGACAGCTCAATGCCACGGGTAGCGATGGCGTCCACGTTCTGCACGTTGGTCACGTTGGGTGTGACGAGCACATTGGTCTGGGAGTACAACGCGTCTTTCGTGCGCTCAAAGAACGCTGTGAGGCGCAGCAGGCCATTGCCCATATCGCGCTCGGCGGTCAGCTCGGTGGTCCAGCTTTTTTCAGGCTTCAGGTTCGGGTCGTTGTTGATCAGCGTGCCGCTGCCACTGATGCCACCCTGGTACAGCTCGGACACGGTAGGCATGCGCACCGCACGGCCGGTAGAGGCCTTGAGCACCCACAGGTCATTGGCCTGGTAGGCCACCGCAGCCTTGGGCGACACATAGGTTTCGTTGCGCTCGGGGTGGCCCACGGTGGTGGTGGCGTTGCCGGTCTGGCCGTTGCTGGCGCTCCAGCGTTCGGCGCGTGCGCCGAGCACGGCCTTCCACTTCGGCGCGATCTTCCAGGTGTCTTGCGCCCACAGGCCCAGCAGTTGGGTGTCGCCGTTGAAGGCCTGGGTGCGGGCGCCTGCAGCGCCGTTGATCCAGTTCGTCGTGGCGTTCTCCACCGTTCGCAATTGGTAGCTGTCGCGCTGCAGGCCAAAGTCCACGATGTGCGCGCCCTGCACCCCATCGGGCCGCCAGGTGCCTTTGGCGGCCAGCGTGTTCCAGCCCGTGCCCTTGTTGTTGACGATGCGCCCTGCCCCGCCGTTGAGCGCTGCAGGCAGCGCGACGGTGGCAGCGCGCAGGGTGTCGGTCTGGTAGTCATACAGGCTGGCGGCCACCTCCCAGTCGAACGCGCCCTTGGTATTGCTCTTGACCGAGAGCCCGTGCATGAAGTGCGTGAGGTCTTCGTTGGAGACGTTGAAGTCCGTGGGCGCCAGCGCAAACGAGCGACCGTTGATGTTGACCGTGCCGCCGTACACCGCATTGCCATTGGCGTCGCGCAGGTAGCTGGTGGGGCGCCCCTCGGATTCGTTGTGCCACCAGCCCAGGGTGTAGGCCGCACGCACGGTGGGCGAAAAGTCGTAGGCGATCTTGGCCTTGATGTGGTCTTGCTGCGTGTGGTACTGCGTGGCCGTGCCCAGCAGGTACCAGGGCTGGTTGCTGCGGTTGAGCCCAGGCACCGCGCCCGTCACCGGCGTGCCCGCATTGCCCACGGTACCAGCGGACACGAGGCGCGTGGGGAAGGTGAGCGGCTGGCCTTCGCTGTCGGTCTTGTTGAAGTTGAGGAACCAGGACCAGTCGCCGTTCTTGTTGCCGACGGATGCGCTGACCTGCTTGCCAGCGTAGGTGGCGTTGGTGCCGTACAAATCGAACGGCTGATGCTGAACGCTGACCTGCCCGTGGGCCTCGAACTTTGTGGGCATGCGCGTGACGTAGTCCACCACCGCGCCCACCGAGTTGCCTGCGTAGGCGGCCGAAAACGGGCCGTAGAGCACGTCCACGCGCTCGATCTCCTCGGGCGTGACCAGCATCCAGCGCGGCGCGTTGGTGGGGCCGTTGCCCAGGTAGTTGCTGAGCAAAATGCCGTCGGCAAACACCATGGACCGCGCCGGGTTGCCCGTGCCCGAGGCGCGCGTGGACAACACGGCGTGGTTGTAGTCGCCGATGTAGCGCTTGCGCACCAGCAGGCTGGGCAGGTACTTGAGGGCGTCTTCGCTGTCGGTGGCGTTGATCGAATGCTCGATCTGCTCGCGCGTCACGCCCTCGATGGTGGTGGGAATCTGCGTGGGCAGCGAGGTGGGCTGGCCGCCGCTGATGGTGACAACGCCCAGTTCCTTGACGGGGGCATTGCTGTTGCCGGCGCTGTCGACGGTCTGGGCCAACGCGGAAACACCCACGCAGAGTGCGAGGGGAAAGGCACTGGCCACGGCCAGCGCCATGCGGCTTTTGCGCATGGGAACTCCTGAATTTCAAGCCAAATAGGCTGTCAGCGCTTATCTATCAAGCGCAAACAGCTATTAAAAATATAGCGATTTCAGGAGAAGGCCGGGGGCCCACGCGGCGGCAGCGGCGCGGCGGTGCGCGCAGCAATGTGCGCGGCAGGGATGGGGCGCAGGGCATGCGCCAGGGGGTGGACCACAGGCAGCTGGGCCTGCGACACGGGAGGCGGAGCGCCGACATGCGCGCAGAGGGGGCAGTCCAGCGTGTGGCTGGACATCTCCTTGGCACCGTCATCGGTCTTGACCAGCAGCTTGATGGCGCCCGAGCCCGAACAGATCAGTTCCATCGCCTGCGGATTGACCAGCGGCGACGCCACCGCCACCCCGATGGACAACACAAACCACGCCAGCACAAGGCGGGCGAGCCAGCGAAGGCTGCGAATGGTTTGCAGGGAGGGCATGGGTGCGAATTGTAGGGGGCCTGGGTGCGCACCCCTTGACCGGGGTCATCTGCGCGACGGACTGCGCCCCCGCCCCCACCTAGGATGCGTGCTGCATTCACCACCACAACGGAGACGCCACCATGCTCACACTCTGCGGCTTTTCGGCCAGCAACTACTACAACAAGATCAAACTCGCCTTGCTCGAAAAGGGCCTGCCCTTCACCGAAGAACTGGCCTGGGTGGGCGAGACCGACCGCAGCGCCAGCCCGCTGGGTAAGGTGCCCTACCTGCGCACGCCCGAGGGGCCGCTGTGCGAATCGGCCGTGATGGCGGACTACATCGAGGCAGCCCACCCACAGCCAGCGCTGATCCCTGCCAACCCCTACCAGGCCGCCAAGGTGCGCGAGCTGATCACCTTTCTGGAGTTGCATCTGGAGCTGGTGGCACGCAACCTGTATCCCCAGGCTTTTTTTGGCGGAACCGTGAGCGACACCGCCAAGGAAAAGGTGGGAGCGCAGCTTGAGAAAAACATTGCCGCCTTCGGTCAGCTTGCGAAGTTCAGCCCCTACGTAGGCGGCGACGCCTTCACCCTGGCCGACTGCGCAGCCATCGTGCACCTGCCGCTGGTCAGCTCGGCCACCAAGATCATCTATGGCCGCGACTACCTGGCCGATCTGCCTGTGCGCGAGTACCTCACGCGCATGGCAGAGCGCCCCCACGTGCAGCGCGTGAACGCCGATCGCAAGACCAACACCGCTGAAATGCTGGCGCGGCCGCCCAAGCGCTAAGACCCTGTTCTAAACCCGCCCCAGGCGCTGGGTCTTCATCCCTTGACCTTGGTCAACCGAGGTCATCGCGCACAAGCGCACCATGCAGGTATCCGATCACCCTTGAGGAGACACTGCATGGACAAGACCCAGGCCGCCCCATTCCGCCAACAATTGCTGGCCCAGCAATCCGAGCTGCTGGCCCAGTTGGCCGCGCAGCGCGGGGGCGTCATCGGCCGCGCCGAGGCCGCTGCCGACCACTTTGGTCAGCCCGAGGACCCGCGTGCCCAACTCGCCACCGAGCGTGAACTGGAGTTTGCGCTGGACGAGCGCGAAACCACCCACCTTGCCGCCGTGGAAGCCGCTTTGGCCCGCATTGAAGCGGGTACTTACGGCGAATGCACAGACTGTGGCACCCACATCACCGCCGCACGCCTGCACGCCACCCCCGAGGCCGCACGTTGCGTGCACTGCCAGGAAAAGGCCGAGCAACACCGCCGTGCTGCGTAAGTTCGCTCACGCATTCAGGCCCCTTTTCCCTTCTTTCCCCGTTTTTTTCGTCACTTCAAGAAAGCCGATTCATGAGCACTTTTCACGCCGTTGTCTGGATGGACCAGTCCGAAGCCCACGTGGTGATGTTCGACCGCGAGCATGCCGAGGCCCAGCGCATCAAGTCCCGCAGCCACCACAAGCACCAGGGCAAAGCCGACGACCTCACCGCTTTCTTTGCCGACGTCGCCCAGGCCTTGGCCGACACGCGTGAAGTGCTGCTGGCTGGCCCGGGCCTGGTACGCAACCAGTTCCGCGACTGGGCGGCCAAGCACCATGCTGCGGTGGCCGATGTGGTGGTGGACTCTGTGGCTGCAGACCACCCGACCGACGCCCAGCTAGTGGCCATGGCGCGCCAGTATTTCAAGAAATTTGACAACATGGCCGCCGACCCGTCTGTCGCCTGACAGGCCTCCAGGCCGCGCCCGCAGCGCAGCCTTGGCTGCTATCCTTTACGGGATGCGCAGCCTCTTTCACCTCGCCTTTCACGTCACCGACCTGGATGCCGCGCGCCGCTTTTATGGCGGCGTGCTCGGTTGCCAGGAAGGCCGAAGCACCGATACCTGGGTGGACTTCGATTTTTTCGGCCACCAGATCTCGTTGCACTTGGGCCCCCCGTTTGCCAGTGCCCGCACCGGCCATGTGGGCGACCACTTGGTACCCATGCCGCACTTTGGCGCCATCATGGAATTGCCCGACTGGCATGCGCTGGCCGCACGGCTGAAGGCCGCCGGCACCACCTTTGTGCTGGATCCGCAGGTGCGCTTTGAGGGCCAGCCCGGCGAACAGTGGACGATGTTCTTCCACGACCCCAGCGGCAATCCGATCGAGATCAAGGGCTTTCGCTCACTGGACGCGGTGTACGCATCGTGAGCTACACCTTCGCGTCCGCCACCATCCTGCTCCTGCTGATCACCGATCCGCTGGGCAACATCCCCATCTTTGCCAACGCCCTGCGCGGCGTGGCGCCCGAGCGCCGGGCGCGGGTGATCCTGCGGGAGGTGCTGATTGCGTTTGCGCTGCTGCTGGTGTTTCTGTTTTTCGGGGCTCAGTTTCTGCAGGTGATGAACCTGAGCGATTTGTCGTTGCAGATTGCGGGTGCGGTGGTGCTGTTTCTGATCGCGCTGCGCATGATTTTTCCGTCGGCTGACGGCCCACAGGCGGAGCTGCCGGGCGAACCCTTGATCGTGCCGCTGGCCATCCCTGCCTTGGCGGGCCCCTCAGCGCTCGCCACTGTCATGCTGCTGGTGGCCCAGGCGCCGGAACGCCGCTGGGAATGGGTGGGCGCGCTGTGCGTCACCATGGCCGTGTGCGCCGTGGTGTTGCTGATGGCAGAACGCATCCAGCGCCTGGTGGGCGAACGCGTGGTGATGGCGTTTGAACGCCTGATGGGCCTGATCCTGGTCGCCATCTCGGTAGAGATGCTGATCCGGGGAATCAAGCAGCTCGCGCAGCAGCTGTAGCCGCCCCGCGCACGCAAAACTGATGGAGGGCGGGCCAAGGCCGCCCCCCCGGAGCACTGGCATGCGCCCGCAACTGCAGAGCGCAACCGGTGTGCGGTCTCAACGGCGTTGCAGCAGCGGGATCGAACCCAGTGCGAACACCGAGTTGGGCACGCCCACCCGCGCCATCAAGGGGCGCGGCTTGGCGCTCAGCTTGGGGCGAGGGGCTGCAGGGGCCATTTCCTCGGCCACCACACCCTTGGCATGCTGCTGCGCCACAAGGTCTTGCAAAGTCACCGACTGCAAGTACTCCATCACCCGTGCGTTGAAGGTGGACCAGAGTTCGCCCGTCATCGACTTCACTTGCGCAGCCTGGCCGGCACCCAGGCTTTGCAGATCGTCGGTCTTGAGGTTCTCGACCGCCAGGATGATCTCGGCCACTGAGATCTGGTCTGTGTTTCGGGAAAGGGTGTAACCGCCACCCGGGCCGCGTGTGCTGTCCACGAGCCCGGCACGGCGCAAGGCGCTGAACAGCTGCTCCAGGTACGACAGCGAGGTACCCTGCCGGGCGCTGATCGTCGAAAGCGCTACCGGCCGCATCTTCTGGCGCAGCGCCAGGTCGGTCATTGCCGATACCGCAAGTTGTCCTCGGGTGGTAATCCGCATCGTTGCTACTCCTTGTGAACGTTGACAGTTCCAGACCGCAGCACCAATGGCTGCGGAAAGGGGCCAAGCGTTCAATGTAGGCGGTTTAATACTTCGCGTATATTCGTTTTATCAACGTTGATTGATCGTTTTTTACGAAGCATTTATCACCATGAACTTCAAGCATCTGCGGTATTTCTGGACGGTTGCAAAGGCCGGAGGGGTGATGCGGGCAGGTGAGCAGCTGCACACCACGCCCCAGACGCTTTCTGGGCAGATCAAACAGCTGGAGGAATGGCTGGGCCACGACCTCTTTCGCAAGCGGGGGCGTGGGCTGGAACTCACCAGCGAGGGTCGTGTCGCCCTGGGTTACGCGGAGCAGATTTTTACGCTGGGGGACGAGCTGGAAAAATCGATCCGCCTCTCCCGCGGCCACGCCAAACCGCTGGAATTTCGCGTAGGGGTTGCAGACTCGATCGCGAAGTCCGTGGCCTATCACCTTCTGGAACCCGCCTTGGGCATGCCTGAACAGGTGCACATGACCTGCCAGGAAGGAAAATTTCCAGAACTCATCGCCCAACTGAGCCTGCACAAACTCGATCTGGTGCTGGCCGATGAACCCGTTTCCAAAAAAATCGGCGTCAAGGCGTTCAACCACCCGCTAGGAACCAGTGGTATGAGTTTTTTCTGCGCTCCTGGCCTGAAGGCGCAGCTACAGGGTTCCTTTCCCCAATGCCTCCAGGGCGCCCCCATGCTCATCCAAGGCCCTATGTCTTCCGTGCGCCAACAGCTCGATCACTGGTTTAACAAATACCAGTTGCAGCCACGGCTCGTGGGTGAGTTCGACGACAGTGCGTTGATGAATGCTTTCGGCCGCGAAGGCCGTGGGGTTTTCACGTCCCCGACCGTTCTGGATGAGGAAACCACCGCACAGTTTGGTGTCGAAGTGATCGGCCGCACGACGGAACTGGTCGAGGAGTTTTTTGCGATTTCTGTGGAGCGACGCATCACGCACCCCTGCGTGGCAGCAATCACCAAGGCAGCCAAGGCAGATCTGTTCGGGAAATGAGTTTGCCGGGTGCCACCCGCGCAGGACTCCATGATCGAAGGCCTCCAGGCGGGCTCAGGAACGCCGAGGGTCAGGTTAAGGCAGCTTTTGCGGCCTCTCAACAAAACGCGGCCTCAGGCAGCCTGCTCATGGAGTTGCTGTGATGAGCCCTGCATCAAACACCAAGGCTCCCCCGATATGCCCAGGGCCAAGCCCTCGTTTGTGAAAACATGCCATGCCGGATGACGGCGACATGAAAGGCCATTTGCCGGGTTGGAAGAAATCACCTGGCAAGCCAGAGTGCCAATCCCGCACGGTCCGAGAGGCAGAAACAAAAACGCCCACTGTGTAGTGGGCGTTTTGTTCAGCAGAGGCCTGCCATGTTGGTTATGAGCTCTAGGCTGATGAGAACATATCTTACGTTTTCAATTGACTAGTAATGATGTAAAACGTTGAATACACATGGAATTTTGACGATTCCGGTCGGTGCAGAACGCGCCGCATTTCAACGATTGAGACCTAATGGACAACGGACCCTGGATTTTCGGCGGTCAGGACGGACAGGCTTTTGAGGCCTTTGGGCTTCCAGCGTCGCTGCATCCTTTGCTTGAATGGGCTAGCCGACTAAGGCTGACTCGTCCGCTGCTTGCGGTTCTTGATGCATCAAAAACCGGCGCCAATCCTGAGTACGTCGGATCAATCATTGAGTACTTGCGCCAGCCCGTACCGTTGAAGATTGCCTCGGCATGGGCCGACGAATCCGAGCCGGCTTCGGAGTTGTACCGGCTCATGGAATCCTTGTCAGCATCCCCAACCGTTGCCCGTCTGTATCCATATTTGCCTCCGGCCCAACAGGTGGCCGCGCAGCTTCCGCGCGGCACACTGCGCGAATTCGCCCTCCTCGCGCTGTGCGTGCCCAGGGCCTATCACCCTGACGCAGCCGCCCACCTTCGGTTGGAGACATTTCGAACCTGGACGTTCATCCAGTTCATCGCAGCCATCTATGAGGGATCCGAGCCGGACAAACGGCTCGTCGAGGTGTCGTGGAGCTTGCGCCAAGCAGTCTCTGGCGACTGGGATTGGCGGGATCTTTTCGCTGGGCTTCGCCCCCCCAGTGGATCACTAACTATATATAGACAGCATCTGACTTGGGAATCTGCAGCTCTGATCGGCAAGCTAGAACTGGCGTCCAACGACGGGCCCGGCGTCAAGGCGCATATCAAACTGCTCCGGACATTGCGCAGCTACTGTGAATCTGAGCCGATCCGGGCCGGCCGATCCGAAACCCTGACCGCGAAGGGTGCCTTTTCTCAATATGCGCGCTTGTCCCTCGGTCGGGTGCATCTTTGGGGAACATCCGCTCGAAGTACAGCGCCGACTGTGTTTTCTTCTAGCGAAATTATGGCGGAAGACCCCCAGCCCATCACAGGAAGATCCATCGACCAGGATGGCGGCGAAGGGACCGAATGCTGGGAAGCAAATATAGATGAGCGCCTCAATCCGGTGGCTCAGGAACATGAAGCACGTGGTGTGCTTCTCGCCACCATCGAAGACCAGCAATTCCTCCCGTTCAGTACCAACCGCCTCAATCAGTTTGAACGGGCTTGCCTGGAAAACTGGTGGCAGGCTGCAATTGCGCGAGACGCTGCCGAAAGTCTTCGTCTCTTGGGCGGACTCGTTTGGATCGCGGTCTACACGGCCAAATCCGTTCGGATGGCAGCGACCGACATCTCCTTTTCCAGTCAATGTGGGCCGGACTGGAGCATTCACCCCGACACCCTGACTTTGCAGAGACTGCCCCCCCGGCACCCCAGGGGATGGAAGGCTTCATCTGCGACATCGCAATGGCTGGAACCCCTCGCGGGCCATCTTCAAGTGCCACTTCCAGGCGAAGTTGCAGAAATCATTTCTCAGCAGTGCTCGGGGCGCCCCAAGGCAGGCGCACTGCTGAATCTTTGGCCATCGGTGCAGATCCAAGATTCTCCCGAGTCAATGTTCAACGAGGTGTGCAAACGCACGCCCGGCTTGGAACGCGTTCGCTCGGGCATGCTCGCACACGTCCTTGAACAAGGCGTATTCCAGGCGACCGGCGACCCGGTACTCGGTCGACTGCTTGCAAGCAGCTCGCGAAGTGGTCTGCCAGGTTCTTGCGCCTATGCAGCTTTTCGAACAGCGGAAGTCCACCGAGGCATGACCGCCGCGGGCCTCGCGCCGCCTCCGTTGTTCCCACAGAACGCACAGGCGCAAGAAAACATCGCCGGCAGCGAACTGAATCCGCTGGACCCATTGCTGCGCGAAGAAATTGCACGGGTACGTCAGCACATTGGCAGTCTGGCGGCTGGCCCGGCCGAGAACTGGCTAGTCCACCACAACGCGGTGACGGTCTACATGACCGCCGCAATTCTTGCCGCGACTGCAATTCGTCCGGTGTCCAGCCCATTGGAGTCCTTCGGGCAGGTCGACTGGGACGAAAGGTATTTGTTCGTCGTGGACAAAGTTGCCTCCCAACGTCATGACGGCCGGATGGTGGTTCTTCCCAGCGAGTTGGTCCGGCTCTTCCAAGACTTCTACCTGCCCCACCTTCGTCGCCTCGCTGCCTCCCTCAGCAGCCAGGATCCCTCTCTCTCTCAAGAGTTGCAGGCCCTATCTGCGGGAGCAGCCAGCACCGTGATGCCAGCACTTTTCTTCCTCAGAGAAGACCATGCACGGAAAAGCCTGCGCTGGTTCGAAGTATCTGAAGTGACGCTGGACTCGATGGAGGTCTTCTCCTGGCCGTTGCCGTGGAACCTGTTCCGACATCGGACCAGCACGAGTCTGCGCAGATTGGGTCAAGACCCCGAGATCATCGACGGCCTCCTCGGGCATGCAGAAGGAGGAACGGCTACATACGGACGGTTCTCGGCAAGGGTGAGGCTTAAGGATTTGGAGGCTATCCGCCCGGCCCTTGAACAGCTCTTCGCCGCGCTTCAGTTTGCCCCACCTCAAGCGCCTGGCTGGGATTCCACGCCCCTTGATTTTCCCGACCTGACGCCTGGCAAGACATGCCTTGAAGAGGGTGCGCAATTCGGCAGAGCGGCCCGTGAGACTCGACGCGCGAAACGCCACGCAGATGCACTGTCTGAAGCACAAAGTGAGATTCTTCGTTTTGTTGGCGAGCGACCTGTCGATTCAATCTCAGCCGACGAATGGGAGGTGCTGAGCCAACGCATGCTGCTCAACGACTCGGGCACACCGCGAGCACTCGGCTCCCTTCGATACGAAGCGCTTCAGGATTGGATTCGGCAACGCTGGTGCGCGGATGGGACTCGACCACGTCTGAAAAAGCGCTATCTGCCGGCCTTGGAGGAGCGCACGTTGCTCTCGCACCAAGCTATCGGCAGCCGCCAAAAGGTAGCTGCGGCACTTCATGCTCTGCAGCCCATTCTTGAAGCGATGGAGCTCTCCCGCACCTCGCTTCGCGAATGTTTTTTCTTTGGTGCAGTGCTCACGGTTCTTGAGTCCAGGGTGACAGAGCTACAGCTGCTCCGCGACCTACTAGCGGCCAAAAATTTTCGGCTTGTGCATTTCGATCAGTCCTACTATCTGGAACATTCCCCTGACTTGGACATCGATTCGGGCTGCGCCGTCAAACGCTACCCCATCAGTGTTACCGCAGCGAACTTCCTTGCCCGCGCCAGTACGACAAAACGTGGCCTGGACATGGGCAAGAGCAGTCCTCCCGTTGAGTGGCTAAAGCTCTGCAAAGAGATCGGGTTGCTGGCCCCGCACATAAACACCGCCACCGCAACGATCTCTGAAATCGCGCAACTGGTCCATCAAGCAAACCTTCTGGAGTTTCCCGCCTCACTTACGGCCTATCTGAATGGCGACCTCCCATCCGTCGGATTGCCGCATCGCGACTGGATCAGACTGCGGCACGGTGCGGCCGGTGATTTCGGAACATTCAAAGCATCCGGAACTGAGAGCGGCTCGGAAAATTTCGAGGATGAACAAGGCCCACCCAGGGTATCTCCAGACCAGCATGAAGTTCATCTATCCGCTCTGGTTGATAGAGATACGGCAGACCATTCGCCACCAACCGGAATGCCAGATCCCGCCATCTCACAGGAGGCAAGCAAGAAGCTATTCGGCGAGGTGCGTGCGATATTTAGAAAGCACGCCGATGCTACCGGTGGTGGGATTGGCCGCAGAAATATGGAAGCGGCACTTTGCAGGGCGCTGGATCAATACCGAGGGTCCGCCGGTAGAAGTTGCCTTCTTCTGGTGGAGTGGGTGCGGCACCTCTTACGTAGAAGCACCCGCAAGGGCACCCTTCTTCGCGTCAGTTCCGTCGACAGATATTTCAGCAGCTTGTCAATGTGCTTTCTGGCCGTCGGTTTCGACCACGATCTACTGGCGTGCGAAGAAGAAGATGTCACAGATTTCTACCTTCGTTTGATGGACGCGCGTTCGAGCATTCCAGATCCAACCGAGTCGTCACCAGAGTCCGGCTCAGAGGTAACAAGGAATGGCTACAAGACCCTCCACCTAGCCCTCCAGTGCCTGAAGGACTTCCACCAAACTATAAACGCTGCGTTCGGAGTCGAAAACCCAGATTGGTCAGAGATTTTTTCAGATGGACCGAGCTTGTTGGTATCGGCTGGCTGCATCACAGAGCGGGAGTACCTCCGCATCAATGCTTGTCTCGCGCCCATTCCGGCCCAAGCATCCGTGGGCGATCTTCAATGCGCGTTCATCAATCTGTTGATGTACCGATTCGGCTTGCGCGGGATGGAGGCCGCATGTCTGTTGCGATCTGACTGGACGGAGCCGGCACCGGACTGTGTGGTGCTCATGGTTCGGAGCAATCAATTGCGCCGGCTGAAATCGCCAGCAAGCCGTCGCCAAGTTCCACTCCTCTTTCGCTTGACGGCGCACGAGCGGTCAATCATCGAGCAATGGTTCTTGGTACGGCAAGCCACTCCGATATTGCATGACAAAGACGAACTCTTCCCGACCGAGTTTGGGCTAGATGGTTTGGAAGAGCGGCGAGGACTGCTCAGAAGAATCGGTGCTGTCATTCAACGGGTAACCCGCAACGATCAACTCAGTCCGCATCACAACCGACATACGTTTGCGAACAGAGTGGCTGAGCTCTTGGACCTCAGTACATTGAATTTGAATCCGTTTGATATCGGGAGCGCCGCACACCAGAATGCACGGCGCCTCTTACTGGGAAGTGAGGAATCAACACGCCGCTGTTCGTGGGCTGTCGCCCGACTACTGGGTCATGCACAACCAGGCACAACATTTCGAAGTTACTTTCATTTCTTTCCGAATGTGGCAAGCCGCTCCGTGCAGCTTCAGAAATTCACTCAACAGGATAGGTCCAAATATCTTCAGGAAAAATTGATTGACCTGGACAGGATCACGCTACTCCATGACTACTTAAGCACATTTGAACAAAACTCTGGCACGACTACCACAAGTCCCCTCACAGCTACGGAGGCCCTCAAATTTGTTCGGATGCTTGTTCTACGGAGAAATTTCGGCATCGCTCAGTCGGCGACAAATATCTCCGACCAAAATGCAAAGCGTCTAGAGAATTTATTGATCGAAACGGGCCGCATAGTTTCAAGAAAAAAGACAGGCTCGCACCCACTTGACTGGCTTTCTGGAATTCAACCGACACGCTGGGCTGAACTGGTACGACATACAGAGTTAGTGAAGTGGGATGAGTCCCTATCCTCCAATTTCCCGTACGCTGGCGAGGAAATCAGCACCTACATTGGTCCTTCTCGGCAGGTGCTTATGTGGAAGAAAGAGCATTTTGAATTCATGAAACAAGTCATAAACTGCTGGAAGCTTGAAAATGATAGTTTCCGAATTTTCACAAATTCCCGGGAAATGGCTCTACAAAAATTCGCTGACGACAATTCACTCCAATTAATTACAACGCAAACCTTGAAGCTCGAAGGCATTAAACTTCAAGTGGATCCAGTTCGGCGTGGATTTCCGCTAGCAAGCATTATTGATCGCTGCGCGGCGATTGGACTCAGAGGCACAGGATCTGTTCGCTCAAGTCATGAATTTATGCTAATTTTTCTTATTTCTTTGGCGTTATCGTGGTCAGCCAACCAAAGCAAGCTGACCACGTAGTCACCAAAATACTAAGCTACCGCACGGGGCTCCGCAAAGCAAGAATAACAAAGCACTTCACGACCCAGGTGATCTAGTGTTTTCCTCGCCCGTACATGCGCCTCTGAGCCAATTTGCGCTAGTTCTGCTACTTGGACGAGGGGCAGTTCATCCTCCAAATAATGGATCTCCATAACCTTTCTTTCCACCCGCATTAATAAGCTCTTCTTTCCTGTATCAAACCCAAGGATTCGACCATAAAGAGAAATCTGTTTCGGTTCAAAACAAGCCAGGTTCGCACGCGGCGCAAATTTCCCCTCCAATTCAATATTTGAACCAAAAAAATCAACGCGGATTGGGGCCTTGATTTTTCTGTTTGCCAAGCTTCGCAAAGCTTCCTGAGCAACGACTTGTACATTTTCCCTTTCACAGTCTGCTAGTTGATTTTCATCAAGGTATTTTGGATCATCTTGAGCAGAATATCCCAACATTTTCTGCAAAATTGCCCGAATGAGACGATTCGCCTTCGACCGATCAAAAGCGCCTTCTTCGGCATAACAAAACAACCTCAACTGAAGAATTGTTCCATCAGGTTTACTGCGCGCGATCGATTCTATTAACAGCAACTCAGGCTCGCACAAACGCTCGCCAGTCAATATATTTTTTAGCGCTGCGGCTAGCGAATTCATCTCGCCAAATCGCAGATCCGCCACGCCGCCACCGACTTCAACACCTTCGTCATCAATAATCGCTGTTAGTTGATGGGTCACCTTTTGCTCCAAAGTTGCGATTAACTCACCAGTCCTTCTTGATTCAAAAACCAATGCATTTTCAAAAATCATAGGAATTCCTTTCAAATCAAATAGATAAATATTGGTCGTAGAAAAATTTGCCGCACGACAAACGGCCGCCAGCGCTAAGGCGAGCGAAATTAATGGTGGGAGGGAGATTGCGCGATCCGCGTGGACTGCGAATTTGACGACCCCCAGAGGATGCGGGGCCAGTATGGGAGCATCGATGCACTTAACTGCACCGATGATTTTTTAAATGACGGACGAACCGTCCTTGAAGCGAAGATAAATTAATGGCGATATTTCGCCAAAAAAATCCGTTGATATTTTGATTGCCGCACAGTTGTTGTGCAATCAATTTTGAGGAGCGCGACGCGTGTAACGTCGGCTAATTTATGAGGGGGAATTTTCCCGCTGAGTGACTGACGGTTATGAACCATCAACCATCAAAATTAAATCTCGGGCCATGGGAGGCACCGGATATGTATAGGACAGGTTTCCCAATCCATGATGGCTCGCCGTTAGCAGGCGGTCTGGCCGCACGCAGACGGCCATTAGTTCTACTTTAGCACGAAAGTGGCGTTTTCGCGCGAGTGAATCACCTGCATTTTTGGCTGCGGCATGACAATTGACAGGGTACGTCTACAGGGAGCACCGGAGTTCGACGCCAAATGGCGCAAGTGATTGATTTCATTGACATCGAGTGTCAAACGTGCCCCTACAAGAGACTGAGTTGAGCGCCTTGTTGTAGCTGTTTGATCCTCAATGCCTTGAGAACGGCGGTTTGAACGCTGCTCATGGACGAGACCCCGCCCAAGGGGGCAGTGGGACTTGCTAACAAAGTGTCAACCTGCAATAACCTGTCACGGTCCACTATCCGAGGATGATTGAGCCATCAACCTGTCAATGGAATTATGTATTTACATGAGTCCCGCAAGCGTATCTTGATACCGGGATGACGACTTCTGAGTTTCGCGCGTGATGGATTCGCTTGCACTGACACCAGTGTCTGCCAAGATCGCCATGACCTTACTGATTACAGCAGTGGTTGTAGCAGCGGCTTATCGACAAGCTCCTTCAAGTTGAATGTCGACACTTGTTGGGTCGCTTCAAGCCGCCGGTGTTTGACTGGTTCATGAATCGGGCTCCTCGACTAACTTTCGATGCCGATCTGAACATGCCGGAATTCACTTCGCGGCGCATCCATAAGGTGCTGCTATGGCTTATCGCGGATGTCGGCTTTCTACGGGCAGATCGATTGCAAGCCTGGTCGCTCGCTCTGGCGAGTTCCATACTGCTGCTGCGTGCGCAAATTCGGGTAGTGGCACCGGCACAGCCGGAGCGGCACCCACCAAGAAGACGATGTTCTTCGGTTCGGTGGAGCTCGACCCCATCAAGGCCAAGCTGGAGTTTTCCGATGTGGCCGAGGAAGTGTTGATGCTGTTCACCCAAAAGCCGGGTGTGAAGGTGGCTGCGCAGATTGGGCGCTATGCGCACGCCAAGCAGTTCAAGCGCATGAAGAAAGCTGTGAGGACACTGCGCACCCGCGTGGGCCGGGTGCATCGTGAAGTTACTCGCCAACTGCACCTGCTGCCTGAGGTGGCCAAGGCCAAGGTTCAGGACCTATTGCAGCGCACGGGCCGCATCCTGACCCAACGGACGAAAGACAAGAACAAGTTGTACGCCCTGCACGCGCCCGAAGTGGAGTGCATCAGCAAGGGCAAAGCCAGAACGCCATACGAGTTCGGCGTAAAGGTCAGCATCGCCACCACATTGAAGGAAGGCCTGGTGGTGGGCATGAGGAGCATGCCGGGCAACCCCTACGACGGTCACACGCTGGCCGAGACACTGGAGCAAGTGGGCATCCTCACTGGCACGGACAAGCCGCCGACAACGGCCATCGTGGACAAGGGCTGGGGGCGTAAAGGTGGAGGGCGTGCGCATTCTGATGTCAGGCCAAAAGCGAGGCATCACCCGAACGCTCAAGGCCATGATTAAAAGGCGCAGCGCCATCGAGCCGGCCATCGGGCACATGAAGATGGATGGGCGGCTTGCCCGCAATCCGCTCAAGGGTGCGCTGGGCGATGCGCTGCACGCGGTGATGTGCGGGGCCGGGCACAACTTGCGCCTGATTCTGGCCGCGCTGCGGCTTTTACGCGCCCGCTTCGGACTGTCGATGCAGGCGCTCATCGTTGCATTGGTCGCCGCTCCACGCAATCACCGACTGGCCTGCGACTGAGAGGCGAATTGTTCAGGGCGAACTTAGTAGTCGCTATCTGAAGTTATTTGACGTAGCTCGTCACGGCGCTTTAACAACAACCTGATTGATTCGTCTGTTTCTTTGTTGGCCTTATCAATCATTCTCCCTGCGGGGATTGCAATGAGAATGAAGAGCAAGACAAAGAGCCCGTAGATCAATACAGGCGTTGAAGGCATAACCAGTGCTACCTCCATAATAGAGCAGTGTATCAATTGGTGCAGTGAATCGCCCCTGGGCTCGTCAAGGATCACCCAGCAGCACCCGTTCCACCTAACCGCTATCAGTCTGTCACCTCATGTGCACGCCGTCGCTCCAATTTAAGACCAAGCGCTGCAAGGTTGATAGCTATGGCGGTCAGAATCAGCCCCAATAGAACTGGATCATCGAGAACTTGGCGGGTTGTAGACATGTCCTTTTTATAGTTCCTTGCGGCGACAAGATCAACCCGGAACAGACAACGGTTCCGGCGGTGCGGGTTTCCGCCTGAGCAATCCACCCATACAAAGCCGAGGATTGCACTGTTGACCCAATACGGAAAGGATCTCCGTCACCTTGCAGCGGTGGAGCTCCCGAGTCTTAAATCCGCACCATACGCCGGTGCACGCTCTGCGGCTCGCGCTCGAACGCCTCCATCAGGAAGCGGTCCTGCGGCTTTTCGGATGCCGTCTTGGGAATTTGGGCTAACACTTGGATGAAACCCGGCAACATGCCGGCCTCCAGGTGCTCCCGGCACACGTCGAAGAGTTGCTGCGCGTTGAAAATCGCCGCATCCTTGGGTACAACGGCGGCGACGACTTCCTTTTCTCCTGGTGCGAGCTGCGCGCTGGCTATGCCGTAGACGTACACGTCATCGACCATGCCCGATTCAGCGATCGCCTTCTCGATGTATGCGGTGGCAATGAATTCGCCGTTGCGACGGATGCCGCTGCCCTGGCGATAGTCGAAATACAGCCAGCCATCTTGGTCCGCATGCACCACATCGCCCATGTGCAGCCAGCCTCCGGCGCACTTGCTTTGCGACGCCTGGGGGTTGCCGAAATATTCCACAACGAAAGGTGCACCGTTGGCATGGCGCATGAGTAGTTCGCCCTGCTGGCCGGGCGGGACATCGTTGCCGGCGTCATCCACGATGCGATATTGCAGCGAGGGCGGAGGTTTGCCAATACTGCCCAAAGGCCCCTGGCCAAAGTGATTGAAGGTCATCCCGCCTTCGGCCGCGCCATAGAACTCCACGATCTGCACACCAAAGCGCTGGGAAAACTCACCCCAGATGGCAGCCGGCATGCCGGAGGAGACAACGAAGCGCACCGGGTTGTCGGCATCGTTGGGTTTGCGGGGTTCGGTATAAACCGCTGTGGTCATGCCGCCGAGCAAGGTGAACGTGGTCGCGCCGTACTGGCGCGTGATGTCCCACAGGCGCGATTTGGTAAATCGCCGCGAAAGGACACAGCGCAGGCGACAGGCCAGTGCCGACCCGAGCGTGACGAGTTGCGCGTTGGCGTGCGTGAGCGACAGGCCCGAGTACAGCACGTCGTCCGTGCTGTACCCGAAAAGGCTCGGGCCGAGCTGCACGGTTTGGCAATACCGCCGGTGCGTCATCACGATGCCCTTGGGGTCGCCTGTGGTGCCGGAGGTAAAGATCAGCTCCAGTGCGCTGTCGGGGTCGGTGGTCAGGAGGGGCAGGTCGGGCACATCGGCCGGAGCCCGTGCCGCCAAGTCCTCAACGCCCTGCCAGTCGGACAGGGGCCGGTCGCCCTCGTCGGTGGCAAAGGCCATCGCCCAGCGCAGGCCGGGCAGTCGTTCGCGCAGCGGTTGCAGGCGGGGCAGGACGTAGTCTGCGGCGATGGCTGCGCTGCACTGGCTGTTGGTCAGCATGAAGTGCAGCTTGTCGCCTTTGGTGCGTGGATCGATGGGCACCACGGCTGCGCCCACGATGCCAGCGGCCACCATGGCCTCGACGAACTCGGCGTGGTTGGCCATGAGCAGGGCCACGCGTTCGCCCGGGGCAATGCCCAGGTCGAGCATGGCCTGCGCCATGCGCTGTCCGTTGTCCCAAAGCTGGCGGTAGGTGCGCACCTCGTCGGGACGCACCCCGGCGCCTTCGATGGTGAGCACCTTGAAGTCTGGAAACTCTGCGGCTCGGTTGGCGACCATGCCGGGGAAGATGTTGTCGGGGTAATGGCTCATACCTTTCACCTCCTTTTCAGCGGCCCAGCAGCGTGAGGCAGGCCACGGCTTCCTCGACGCCCGCCAGCCCGCCGCCGTTTTCTGCCAGCGCGATGCGCACGCCCGGTGCCTGTCGCGGCCCGGCCTCGCCGCGAAGTTGCGTCACCAGCTCAAACACCTGGCCCAGTCCGGTGGCACCAATCGGGTGGCCTTTGCTTTCGAGCCCTCCTGAGGGGTTGATGGGGATGCGTCCACCCAGGCGCGTCTCGCCGCGTTCGGCCGCCGGGCCGCCGTGTCCCATGGGAACCAGGCCCAGCAGTTCGGACTGCAAGACTTCGCCAATGGCCGTGGCGTCGTGCACCTCGGCCACGCCCACGTCTTGGGGCGACACGCCGGACTGTTCGTAGAGCCGGTGGGCGGCCTTGCGCACCAGGTGGTTTTCGAGGTCGTTCGACGCGCGCTCGCTGCCGGTCTGCAGCACGCAGGCCAGCACGCGCACGGCACGGCGGGCATCGCCTTGCAGGCGATTGAGGCCCGCTTCGTTGCAGACGATGGCCGCTGCCGCGCCGTCACTCACCGGTGAACACATGGGCAGCGTGAGCGGGTAGCTGATCGGCGGGGCGGCCAGCACCTGCTCCACGCTCATGGCTTCACGGTATTGCGCCAGCGGGTTGTGCGCAGAGTGCCCATGGTTCTTGGCGGCCACCGCCGCGAACTGCTGCTGCGTGGTGCCGAATTCACGCATGTGCATGCGGCCCATGGCGGCGTAGATGTCCATGAACAGGCTGTAGGGGCGGGGCGACTGGCTTCCCGGAGGCGGGGCGATGCCGTGGCCCATGGCCAGCAGGCGCTCTTTACCGGCTTCGGTTTCATGCACATCCCAGGCCCCGTCGAAGGCGGCGAACATGCGGGCCTTGTCGTCAATGCACATCTTCTCGGCGCCCACGGCAAGCACGATATCGGCGGCGCCACTGCGCACATGTTGCACGGCCATGTGCAGCGCCGTGCTGGCGCTGGCGCAGGCGTTTTCCACGTTGACCACCGGAATGCCCTGTACGCCCATGGCGCGCAAAGCCAGTTGCCCGCGTACCATGTGCTGGCCGTCCATGTGACCCTGCGTGGCATTGGAGAAATAGGCGGCTTGCAGGAGCGAGGCGTCGCAGCCTGCGTCCTGCAGCGCGGCGGTGACGGCCTGGCGCGTGAGGTCTTTCACGCTCCATTGGCGATGGCGGCCAAACGGCGTCATACCGACGCCTGCGATATAGATCGATTCCATGGGTTGCTCCTAAACCAAAAATGGATAGCCGTGCCACTGTCCCTACCGTCGCCGGGGCCGGGCGGGTCAGGTGTCACGACGCTTGTGCGTACCAGGCGACGCCGTCGGCATCCACGGTGCACTGCACCGCGCGTTCAACGATGAGGTAGTTCATGCACGCCACCGCCTCTCCCGTGGCAAGGCCCAGTTGCTGGCCATCCTGTTCGCCTATGGGGCGGCGAAACAGTGCCGGGAATACGTCCACGATCCGTTGGGGCCCGCCGCGCAGTTGTTGGCACAGCCGCTCCAATGCCTCCGTAGTACCCGCTCGAAGCGAAAGCAGGCGTTTGTGTAACCCGTAAAACGGCTCGTTATGCGACGGAAGTACCAGTACATCGTCGGGAATCTGGCGATGCAGCTTGTCGAGCGACGCATACCATTCCTTGAGCGGATTGGCCTGGGGCTCATTGGCGAATACGGACACATTGGACGAGATACGTGGCAGCACCTGGTCACCGGAGATCAGCAGTTTCAGATCGGGGCAATAAAAGCAGACATGCTCAGGTGAATGGCCAGCGGTGGCGACCACCTGCCAGGCGTGGCGCCCCCACTGGAGCACCTCGTCGTCCTGCAGCCTCCGAAAGCTGTCAGGCAGTGCGTGTATCTGCTTGCCGAAACTCCCGAAGCGACTGCGGTAGTTCTCAATGGCGGCCGGCGACCAACCCGCGCGCCGGTAGAACAAGACTCCGTCGGGCGGTGCCTCGCGGCTGGTGTCGGCATGCATGACACGGCAGGTTAGATATTCGAGACGGCTCATGGACAGCGGCACGCCGGCACGGCGTGTGAACCAGCCCGCCAGGCCGATATGGTCTGGATGCATGTGGGTGGCATACACGCCTTGCAGCGGGCGTGCCAGCGCGCCTTGGTCCATCAGGGCAAGCCATGCGGCCACCGTATTGGGGTCGTTCAGTCCGGTGTCGACCAGCACCCAGCCATCGTCCGTATCGACGGCCCACACGTTGATGTGGTCCAGGCGAAAAGGCATGGGCAGCCGGATCCAGCGCACTCCCGGGGCGATCTGCATCGCCTGGCCCGGAGCCGGGGCTTCAAACGGGTAGCGCAGCGCGGCGCCTTCGGGCTTTGACATGGGAGCAATGGTTGCCGGTTGAAAGATTAAATGCCTGTAAGACCGCCCGTGCACAGCACGGTTTGGCCACTGACGTAATCGGACTCGGGAATGCAAAACAGATAGGCTGCGCCGGCTGCTTCCTCCGGCGTACCGGCACGGCCCATGGGGATGCTGCGTTCCATCATCGCCATCAAGTCGTGGTTGACGCCCACCTTGATTTCGCGTCCCTCGACTTCAATGGTGGCGTCTGCGTTGGCGGTGGCCTCGGTCATGCGGGTTCTGATGAGGCCATAGGCGACGCAGTTGACCGTGGTGTTCAGGCGCCCCCATTCCTTGGCCAATGTCATGGTCAGGCCCATGATGCCGGCCTTGGCGCTGGAATAGTTGGCTTGCCCTGCATTGCCAAAAACGCCGGAAACCGAGGAGATATTGACCACCTTGCGCACCACGCGGCGGCCCGCTGCCGCATCGGCCTGGGACAACGTGCGTATCACCGGCTGGGCTGCCCGCAGCAGGCGAAACGGTGCGGTGAGGTGCACGTCGATCATCGCATGCCATTGCTCGTCGCTCATCTTCTGGATGACGTTGTCCCAGGTGTAGCCAGCGTTGTTGATGAGGATGTCGAGTCCGCCAAACGCGTCGGTGGCGGCGCTGATGATGCGATCGGCAAACTCCGGGTCGGTGACGCTGCCGCTGCAAGCGAGCGCCTCGCCACCCAGCGCGCGGATTTCCTCGCGCACGGCTTGAGCGGGCCCATCGTCGAGGTCATTGACGACGACTCTGGCGCCTTCGCTGGCGAGCTTGATGGCCATTGCCCGGCCGATGCCGCGCCCCGAGCCCGTGACGACTGCGACCTTGCCGCGCAACTTGTTGGACATCGTCTGCTCTCCCCGTCAGTCGGTCGTCGTCGACTCGGAATCGTAGGCGCCTGCGCTGCCTTGCTGGCGCAGGACGGCCCGCTGGATCTTGCCGGTCGCGGTCTTGGGCAGTTCGTTCATCTGGCGCAGGTAGCGCGGCTTGGCGAAACGCGGCAACCGGGCACTGGCCTGGCGCACGATCTGCGCCATGTCCAGGGTCGCACCTGCGCTGGGCACCAGCGCCAGCATGACCTCGTCTTCACCACCCGGGCCTTGCGCGGGCACGGCGTAGGCAGCCACCTCGTGAATGCCAGGCAGTTGGCCCACTACGGCCTCAACTTCGGTGGCCGAGATGTTTTCTCCCCGGCGGCGGATGCAGTCCTTGATGCGGTCGACAAACGTGATCAGACCCTGTTCGTCGCGTATCCCCGCATCACCGGTGTGGAACCAGAGATTTCGCCAGGCCTCGACACTTTTTTGGGGCACGTTGAGGTAGCCCGCCATGAAGCCAAACGGCACCTTGGGTCGCATCAGGATTTCGCCCGTCTGACCGGCGGGCACCGGCACGTCGGTGTCGGGGTCGGCGATGCAGACCTCGAAACAATCCTCGTGGACCCAGCCCGCCGCGTTGGGTGCGACATGGCCCAGGCGGCCCCAGATCGGAATGCCAATCTCGGTCATGCCGAAACCCGACAAGACATCCTTGACGCCAAAGCGCTCCCGAAAAACCACTTCGTGTTGCACGGGGTTGGGGGCACTCATGCAGACGCGCAGGCGGTGGCTGCGGTCTTGCGCCGTGGGCGCCTGGTTGATGACGAACATCGCGGTGGTGCCCAGGTGGTTGGTCAGAGTGGCGCCGGTTTTCATGATGTCCGCCAACCAGGTGCTAGCACTGAAACGCTGCTTCAAATACGCGGGAATGCGGGCCAGCACCGTCGCGCCTAATTGCATGAAGAGCCCGTTGGCGTGGAACAAAGGCAGGCATATGTAGTACTTGTCCTGCGCCGTGATCTCCACGCTGCGCATGGCACCGATGCCGAACAGCGCGCAGTGGCAGTGCGGCATGAGCACGCCCTTGCTGGGCCCGGTGGTGCCTGACGTGTACATGATGCAGAAGATGTCTTGGGGCGTTGGCGCAAGGCCTTCCCACGGTGTGCTGGACCGGTGGTCGGCCCAGTCCAGACAGCGCCACTGGCTGGGCATCGCGCCAGTGCGTTCGCCAAACACGATCAGTGTTCTGAGGTGTGGCAGCTCGTCAGCCAGGCTGACGATGTGCTCGACCAGCGATGCGTCCACCACCATGGTGGCCAGTTGGCAATCGTTCAATTGGTGGCGCAGGAACGTGGCGCGCAATTCCGTGTTGAGCATCACCGCAGCTCCGCGCAGCAGGCCAATGCCGAACACGGTGGTGGCGGTTGCGCAACTGTTCGTCATGAAGACACCCACGCGCTCCTCGGGCTGAACCCCAAGCTGGTGCAAATAGCCCGCGAATCGCTGGCTGTCCGCGTAGGCTTGGCCGGCGGTGAGCTGGAAACCTTGGCTGTCCTCAAGCCAGGGCTGGTCAGGATGGCTGCATGCCCACTCGCGCAAGGCATCGGTCAACGTGCATGCGTGGGGCTCGTCAATACGGCTATACATCGTCTTTTTCCTTCGCACCAAGGGCGCATGGGAGCGCCAAGCTCAGATTTCCAGTTCCGAAAGCCAAGGCACATGGGCCATCGCTTCCGCTGGCTCTGCCTCAAGCTCCGAAGCCATCAGGCCGTTCCAGCGGTTGAACCAACCGACCATTGCGACGCAGGAGACGATCTCCACGATTTCCTCGTCGGAAAAGATCTGCTTGGCCTGTTCAATGGCTTGGGCCGGTTCGCGAACCGGCAAGCTGCCTCCGGCGGTGGCAATGGCCAAAGCTCTTCTCTCCTGGTCGGTAAACCGGGTGTCATCGCGGTAGGTTGGCAGCGCAGCAAGCTTGTCCCAGGAGACACCCACATGGTGGGCAGCGTGGACCAGGTGCGTCGTGGTGTAGCGGCAGTGCGCACGGCGCGCAGTCTCCGCCGCCACCAGGAAGCGCAGCGATTGCGGCAGCAGCCCATCACCGCGCACCGTCAGCGCAAACAGCTTGAGCAACTGCGGCACCACACCGGGCTTGCGGGCCATGGTCAATAGGGCGTTGGGGCGGTAGCCAATGAAGTCCACCAGTTCTTCAATCACAGGGTCCTTGGACCGTGGGTCGTCCGCGCTCAACGGGGCTATGCGTGCAGTGGTTCGATTCATCGTGGTGTTCGTATCGGATGGGCGTTGGATAGGGGCAGTCATGTGGCCGCTCCCGTGGTAATGAGGCCTTCCACGTGGGCGCGCTGCGCTTCGAGCTCCTGGGCCGTGCCGGACCACACGACCTGGCCATGGTCCAGAACGTATTGCCGATGCGCCAATTTCATGGGGACTTTGAGGTTTTGCTCCACCAGCACAATGCCGGTGCCTTGGCTGTGCACCTCGCTGAAGACGCGGACCAGGTGGTCCACGATCACGGGCGCCAGACCCTCCGTCGGTTCGTCCAGCAAAAGCATGCGCGGGTTGCTCAGCAGTGCCCGTCCGATGGAGAGCATTTGCTGCTCCCCGCCAGAAAGATGGTCTCCGCCAAAGTTCAGTCGCTCTGCCAGGCGCGGGAAAATTTCCAGCACGCGGTCAATGGTCCAATGCCCCGGTTGATGGGCCAATGTCCCAATCTTCAGGTTCTCCAACACCGTGAGATTGGGGAAGATACGGCGCGTGTCAGGAACCAGAGCGACACCGAGCTTGGCGATGGCTTCCACGCCAAGGGCCGAGATGTCTTGCTCACCAAGCAGGCGCCGACCGCCCACCAATGGCATCAGGCCCATCAGCGCCTTGAGCAGGGTGGTCTTGCCGGCACCGTTGCGGCCGACGATGGCGACGATTTCGTGGGCATCAATGCGCACGGAAATCTCCTCCAGCGCCAGAGCCTGCCCATACTTGACGCTTGCTTTATCGAGTTCGATCACTGGGCGTCCTCTCCAAGGTAAATTGAACGTACCGACTCGTCCTTGCGGATCGATTCCGGCGAACCGCAAGCAATGACAGAACCGTTATTCATCACCACGATTTCGTGGGATAGAGACATCACTGCATCCATGTTGTGTTCAATCAGGAGCACCGTGCGCCCCTGCGCGACTTTGTGGATGAGTTCCAGCGCAGCCTGGATTTCGTGGTGGCCGATGCCGGCCAGCGGTTCGTCCAACAGCAAAATCTTGGGGTCGGGCAGCAGCGTGACGCCAAGCTCTAGCGAACGCTGCAAGCCGTAGGGCAACGTGCCAGCAATTTCGTCACGGTGCGCGGTGAGTCCGGTCAGTTCCAGGATGGCGTCCAGCTGCTCGCGGAACTTCCTGTCAAAGCTGCTGCTGATCCAGAAAGGCTGAAAACCTGGGCGCCGAGACTGTGCAGCGATCAACAGGTTCTCTTCCACCGTCATCTCGCCGAAGATCTTGATGATCTGGAAGCTCCGGCCTATGCCCATGCGGGCACGCGCGTAAGCGGGGCGCTGGCTAATCTCCTGGCCATGGCAAAAAACCTTGCCGTCGTGGCGCATCTGGCGTCCCGCCAGAACGTTCAGCAAAGTTGTTTTTCCCGCACCATTGGGGCCAATCAAGCCGTAAATGCGTCCTTCATGAAAGTCATGGCTCACATCGTTGACGGCCCTCAGCGCTCCGTAGCTCACGGTCACGCCGTCGCATTTGAGTGCCACCTGGCTCATTGGACACCTCCTCGGCGATTTTTCTGGTAGGTCGCAAAGGCTTTCTCCAATTCACCGACGATGCCGCGTGGGAAGAAGATGGTGACGAGGATGAACACCACGCCCAAGACGCCGTACCAATATTCGGTCCAACTGCTCAGCCATTCCTTGAGGAACTCGAACACGATCACACCGACCGTGGCACCCCAAAGCGTTCCAGAGCCTCCCAGCAGCGTCATGATGATGACGTCGCCAGACGTCGTCCAATGCAGCATCTGCGGGTTCATGTACATCAGCAACGATGCCAGAAGAGCGCCGGCCAAGCCGCTCAAGGCGCCAGAAATCACAAAGGTGATCTGTTTGTAGCGGTTGATGTTGAAGCCCAGTTGGTCAGCGCGGGTTTCGTTGTCCCGAATGGCCGCGATAACGCGCCCAAAAGGCGAACTGCGCAGCGAGATCACCACCAGCATCACCAGGGCATACACACCAAGGACAAACCAGTAGTAGGCGACGGGATCGTAAAAGTCGATGCCTATGAAGCTGGGGCGTTCGACGCCAGAGATGCCATCCGAGCCACCCGTGAAGCCGCGAAGCTTGCTGTCCGCCAGAATGAAAATCAACTGGGACAGTGCCAAAGTCACCAACGCGAAGAAGATGCCCGACACCCGCAGAGCGAAAAAACTGAACAACAGTGCGAATACGGCACCGACAGCAATCGCCATGACAGCTCCGCCGTAGAAAGGAAGACCGTACTTTTGCGTCGCCAGGGCCACGGCGTAACCGCCAACCCCAAGGAAGGTGGCATGGCCGAAAGACACCATTCCCAAGGAGCCGAAGACGAAGTCGAATCCGACGGCGAATATCGCCCAGATGGCAGCCAACGTCAGCAACTGGATGGTTGCCTCCCCGGGGTTGAGAAGCGGCACGATGATGCTCGCTGCCGCCAACAGCAAGCCAAAGTAGATATCAAACTTGGTGAACTTCATGCCGTCCTCGTCGCACGGTGAAACAGGCCTTGTGGGCGTGTCAAAAGGGTGCCTATCAGCAGCACGAATGTCATGATGTCCACCCAGCCGGGCATGTACACGTAACCCAGAGCGCGGACCATGCCGATCAGCATGGAGGCAGCAATCGCCCCACGGATGTTTCCAAGCCCACCCAGGATCACGACGATGAAGCAGTCAATGATGGTGTTCGTGGCCATTCCCAGCTCAATCGGGAACAAAGGCGCCGCAATCGCACCAGCAAGGCCGGACAGTCCGCAGCCAATGGAAAATACCGCCATGCGCACAGTACCCACCGGCAGTCCTAAGATGCGCACCATTTCCGCATCGCTGCTGGCAGCACGCACGAGCATGCCGAATGTGCTTTTCTCGAGCAGAAGGTAAAGCCCGATGGAAATGAACGCGCCGAACCCGATGACGAAAAGTCGGTAGATGGGGATCGTGCTACCCAGCATGTCGACAGTGCCGCTCCAAAGTTGGGGAATTGGCACCTCCTGGTAGCCCGGGCCCCAGAAGAAGCGCACGGCATCGCCCAAAACCAGGATCAGGCCAAACGTCAGAATCAACTGATAGAAATGCGGTCGGTCATACAGTGGGCGCAGGGTCAACTTTTCCACCACTGCTCCCACAACCGCGGTTACGAGGGTGGCTACCAGTGCGCCCATGAGAAAGGAGCCTGTTCGCCTACCTGTCTCAAAAGAGACGTAGGCACCTAGCATGTAAATGGCGCCGTGGGCGAAGTTAATCACGCCCAACATGCCAAAGATGAGCGTGAGGCCCGCTGCCAAAAGAAACAGCAGCATGCCTAAGCTCAAGCCAATCACAATAGTTGACATATCGAATTACCGGGTACGAACCACCGTTGCTGACACGGAGGTGCCTTGCGGACCTCCGTGCCGTACGGTCCTTAGTTCTTGCAGGGAGCGAAAAGCTTGTCCTCGGAGAAGACCTTGGTGACCTTCATGGTCAGAGCCGGTGCAGGTGGGGTGCCGTTCACCACTTCACTCCAGAAGCCGGGTTGTGCTGCTTGGTGGTCGCAGGCACGCATGGTCTTCTTGCCCTCAACGGAGTTTTCACGAACGCTGGTAGCGAACGCATCAACCCACTTCTCCTTGTCCCAGGAGCCGGTTTTTTCCACCGTGTCAAGCCACCATGCCATGCCGTCGTAAGCCTCGCCCGCCGTCATGCTGGGGAACATGCCGAACTTCTTACGATAGGCCTCCACGAACTTCTGGTTCGCAGCGTTTTCAACGGTGTAGTGGTATCGCTGGCCAGAATTGACACCGACCGCAGCGGGCCCAACGGCTGCGACCATCGTGTCATCAGCTGCTACGGGGCCGAACAGCACCTTTGTCTTGCCGAGATTGACTTGGCCGGCTTGCTTGAGGAAGGTGACCACGTCGGAGCCCGTCATCATCAACAACACGCCGTCGGCATTCGACTTGGAAATCTTGTCGATGATGGACGAGTAATCGCGGTTGCCAAACGGGGGGAAGTCCTCCCCCACGGCCTGAATGCCATTGGCGTCAAGCTGGGACTTGATCCAGGTGTAGCCGTCGCGGGTGGCCTGGTAGTCCGCAGTCACTGCATAGATGCGCTTGAGCTTTTTCTCCTGCATGTACACCAGCGCCATGCGGTTTTCCATATCCAGGTTGTTGGACGTACGGAAGGTGTAGCGCGAACCACCGGGCACGGTAATCTTGTCGTCCGCCGAAATGGTGACGAGGTGAGGGATCTTGCGTTGCTTGGTCACGTTCATGATCGCCAGGGTCGATGCGGAGCTCAGTGCGCCAAAGATCATGTGCGAGCCTTCAGAGATCAGCTTGGTAGCCTTCTGCACTGCCGGCTGTGGTTTAGTCTCATCGTCTTCCCAGGTGATTTCGATTGGCACGCCCAGCACCTTGCCACCGCGCTCTTCCACAGCGATCTGCACCCCGCGGCGCATATCTTCTCCCAGCAAGCCGTAAGGGCCCGACAGCGACAGCACGGCGCCGACCTTGAACTTCTCCGGCGTGGCTTGTGCATACGCTGTGGCGGTCAGTCCGATCGTGGCTGCCGCAGCAACCACCATGCTCCTTCTGACCCATTTCGAAAAATTACCCATGCTCTGTCTCCTTTGGTTAATTTCAGATGCTTCTAATCAGCCGATGCGTGCGGAAATTCCGCCATCGACCAAGATTTCGGCGGAAGTGACGTATTTGGATTCGTCACTCGCCAGCCATAGGGCCGTGTAAGCCACGTCCCATGCCTCTCCCATGTGCCCCATGGGGCATTGCTTATTGCGTTTCTCCATCGTGTCGTCCACGGATGCCTCCTGGTAGCCCTTTTGCAGTGCCAGAGACGGTTGACGGACCATGGGCGTATTCATCAGACCCGGCATCAGGACGTTGGAGCGGATGCCCTGCTTGGCGTACTGCAAAGCCACGCTGCGCGAGAAGCCAAGCACAGCCGCCTTTGATGCGCTGTAGGAAACGTACGCCACGCCGCTGTCACGCAGACCAGCCACCGAGCCGATGTTGACGATGCTTCCCTTGCCCTTCCTGAGCATTGAGGGAATGACGTGTTTGCATGTCAGGAACATGGACGTCAGGTTCACGTCGAACACCAGGCGCCAGTCTTCCAGGCTCTGCTCGACGACTCCACCCAGGCGGCCAATGCCAACGTTGTTCACCAGCACGTCGACATCGCCATAGGTAGCAATGCAGTCCTGGATCAATGTCTCTACCGCAACAGGATCGGTCACATCGCAATGGGTGACCCTGATGGTTCCGCCCTCGCTTTGAACGATGGATTCAGTCTCCCGGGCCGCTTCCAGATTGATGTCGCAGCCATAAACTTTCGCTCCCTCACGAGCGAACAGCACCGCCATCGCCTTGCCATTGCCCCAGCCGGGGCCTGACGATCCGCAACCCGTCACCAAGACGACCTTGCCTTCCAGTCTTTTCGTCATATCCGGTTCCTCAATTGGCTGGGCCGTAGAGAGTTACCACTGTGGCGCCACCCAAACCGGCGTTGTGCTGCAAGGCGAACCGCGCCCCCTCAACCTGCCGATCCTCAGCACTGCCACGCACCTGGTGGACCAGCTCAAAGCACTGCGCTAGGCCGGTAGCGCCCAAGGGGTGACCCTTCGAAAGCAATCCACCGGAGGGATTGACGACTACGGCGCCGCCGTAGGTGTTGTTGTTGGATTGCACGAACGCCTCACCTTCGCCGATGCCGCAGAAGCCCAGGCCCTCGTAGCTGAGCAGCTCGTTTTGGGCAAAGCAGTCGTGCAGTTCACACACATTGATGTCCTGTGGCCCCACGCCTGCAGCTTCATACACCTGGCGAGCGGCTTCCTGCGTCATACCGAAGCCGGCAATCGAAATGGCGGACTTGTCGGTAAACGCGCCGGAACGGTCCGTCACTAACGACTGTGCCAACACCTGCACACCTGGAGTCAAGCCCATCTTTTGCGCGAAGCGCTTGCTCACGAAGACAGCCGCAGCAGCACCGCAGGTCGGGGGGCAGGCCATCAGACGGTGCATTACCCCATCGACCAACGGCGCACTGGCCAGCACTTCTTCGGCGGTGACTTCCTTGCGGAACAGCGCCAGAGGATTGCGTGCGGCGTGGCGGCTCGCCTTAGCGCGGATTCGGGCAAAAGTCTCCAGTGATGTTCCGTACTTCTGCATGTGCTCGCGGCCAGCTCCAGCGAAATAGCGGATTGCCATCGGGAGCTCAGGATGGCCGAAGACCTCATCCATGACACCGTTGAAGCGATCGAGCGGGTCGGGCCGGTCGTCCCAGTGCGCCTTCAGGGCACCTGAGGGCATCTGCTCGAAGCCCACAGCCAGGGCGCAGTCGGCCGAGCCGCTGGCGACGGCCTTGCGCGCGAGGTACAGGGCGGTGGAACCGGATGAGCAATTGTTGTTGACGTTGATCACCGGTACGCCGGTCATGCCAACTTCATAAACAGCGCGCTGGCCGCTGGCCGAGTCACCATAGACATAGCCTGCATAGACATCCTGAATATCGGAGTACACCAAGCCGGCGTCCTGCAGCGCCTGGCGGATCGCCAGCGCGGCCATTTCCGGGTACGGCAGGTTGTCACCAGGTTTCTTGAAAGGGGTCATGCCGACACCGGCGACGAGAACGGTTTCTTGCATTGCGATAGCTCCAGGTTGAATTGCCAAACGTGCGTTGATTCGAAGCGTCCTGCGTTCAGGAGACCATCCGCTCCTGCGCGCTCCAGTACTTCTTGCGTACTTCCTTCTTCAGGACCTTGCCCACTGCGCTGCGCGGAAGTTGCGCGACGACATCGACCTCCTTGGGCGCCTTCACGCTTCCCAGGCGGTCCTTGACGAACTGGATGAGCGCCTGCGGATCCACAGATTGGTCTGGGCGCAGCTCGATGACGGCTCTGACGGCCTCACCCCATTTGTCATCGGGCACCCCGATGACGGCGCAGTCCTTCACTGCAGGGTGTGCCATAACGGCAGCTTCAACCTCGGACGAGAAGACGTTGAAGCCGCCGGTGACGATCATGTCTTTCTTGCGGTCAACGATGAACAGGAAGCCCTGCTCGTCGAAATAGCCCACGTCACCGGTGCAATGCCAGCCATGACGCTGCACTTCGGCGGTGCCCTCGGGGTTTTTGTAGTAACCCGTAGTTACGATGTCGCCTTGCGCGACGATTTCGCCCACAGCCCCCGGCTTAGTGAGCACCTGACCGTCGTCGTCCATGATGGCCACTCGCGTGAAGGGAAAGCGGCGCCCTGCGCTCAGCAGGCGCTGGCGGGGGGCCACCTGTCCGTCAATGAAATGATCCTCGACGCGCAACACGGAGATGGCGCCCGGCACTTCCGCCTGGCCATAGATCTGCAGCATGACTGGGCCGAAAACCTCAATGGCCTCGGCCAGCTTGTCGGGTGACATGGGTGCGGCGCCGTACATGAAGTAGCGCAGCGCAGAAAAGTCGAAATCGCGAACGTTGGGCTGGGCCAGCAACGTATAGATGACCGTAGGAGGAAGGAACATCATGTTGACCCGCTCCTGCTCAATCACCTTGAGCAGGTTCTGCGGATCAATCCCATCCATCAGGATGACGCGGCCGCCTCGCGCCATAAAAGGCAGCGACACCAGTCCTGCGGTATGGGTGATGGGCGCCGCTGCCAGCACGGTCATGTGGTCGGTGATATACATCGCCGACATGTGGTTGGCCATGGTCGCCGTCAGGTTGCGGTGGCTGAGCATGACCCCCTTTGAACGCCCCGTGGTGCCACCGGTACCCATGATCATGGCCAGTCCCTGTGGTTGCAGCGGCGCTGCAAACATCTCGGACGACTGGCCCTGGATCAGCTGGGCAACCGACAGGTCCTGCTCATCAGTCTCGTCTAAGGCGATGTAATGGCGAATGCGGGGAACCTTGCCGCGGATCTCGGCGACTTGGCCGGCATATCGGGCCTGGTAGAACAAGACGTCGCAGTCCATGTCCTGCAGGAACTCGATGTTGCTCTCCACACTGTTGCGCGCATTGACGGGGAGCCAAACGCCTCCAGCGCGTACAACCCCGAGCAACGCCACGAATGCGGCTCCGGAGTTGCCGCTGAGCACCGCGCCGTGAAAGCCCGGCGCGAACTCCAAGGAATCCAACCCTCGGGCGATCTGGCAGGTGAGCGCACCCGCCTGAGCATAGGTCATGGGCGTGGTGTCGCGCCCGTGGTCAAAAAAGCAAGGGGCGTCCGGGTGGCTGGCGACGCCAGCATCGAAATAGTCGAGAAGATTCATTGCGTTGCTTCTTTGTTCAGGTCAATTTCAGTGGTCTCGCCGTCGCTGACAATTCGCACGCCTTCAGCACCAACGGGCAAACAGAAATCGTGTGCTGTGCGGTACGTTGAGCAGGCTGTTCATTTGGTACCAATTGATGTAAATTAGTACCATTGGACATCTAGATAGGTACTGGGTCAATTGTTTTGGTACCGCTTTTTATTGGGAGAAACCCGCATGAAAAAAAAGCTCACAGACGAGGAGTTCTTCGATGCGTTGACCCATTTGCTCTTAACGGAGGGCATCAAAGGTCTGACCGTGGGTGAAATTGCCGCGCGTATGCATTGCTCGCGGCGGCGCCTCTATGACATTGCGCAGACAAAGGAAGAGATCTTTTGCGCTGTCGTGCAACGCTTTTTTGACAGCCTCCTGGAACAGGGGGAGGCATTGATCCACAGTGAAAAAGATTTGACGACGGCTCTCGCTGTCTACCTCAGCGTCGGCGTCCATGCGGCCAGCCGTATTGGTGTGCAGTTCTTGAAGGATGTCGAAGACTCTGCGGTTGCCCGAGGCATCTTCGACCACTACCAGCATGCCCGTACCATGCGAATGTCCCAACTCATCGACGAAGGAGTGCGGCAGGGTGTTTTCACCCCTTGCCATGGATTGGTCATGTCTGAGGTGATGCTGGGAGCGGCACTGAGGTTGCGCCGCCCGGCATTCCTTGCCCAGGCCAACCTAACCATCGAGGATGCCTTCCAGGAGTTTTACCGGATATTGCTGGGTGGATTGCTGACCGATTCAGCTGCATCTCACACAGCCAAGAGTGGCAAGCGGGCTGTGCGGACTGGCGTGCGGCGAGTCGCCGAAAAGAAGGATACGGACTACGATGAAGTCGGCACCATGCTGATGGCGGCCTGGAATCGCGAATAAGTGGAAAAAGGCGGCGCGGTTGGCGGGGGCGTAACCTCGGATGGTCTTGTGAAGGCTGCCAAGATCATGTCCACGGCACATGGGCACAACTTGTCGGATGTGTTTGCGTCTCTTGAACTGCCCACTCAGGCTGCTATTGAGTCTGAATTTCTGGCGGCGTCAGGAGAACAGCTGGCACCGCTTCTTGCCGAGTGCTCGAACTACTTCATTCAAGCCCGCTATGCCTATGAACAGATCGGTGGCAGCTACAACTTGAGCGGCATCCGCACGCTCGCAAAGGGCGTGCTTGATGCCGTGAAAGCCTTCGGTACCAAGAATCCCTGAGCGAAGTGCTCATCAATATTGGCGCGTCGGTTCGCCCCGGAGTCCGGCTAGGTGCTGCCCCAGTTGTCTCCAAACACCTGCGCTTGCCGCAGCACCAAGTCCACCGCCTCTTCCTGCAAGTCTGGCGGGTACTTGTACTTGCGCAAGACCCGCTTGACCATCAGTCGCAGTTTGGCCCGCACACTCTCACGCTCGGACCAGTCCACCGTCAGGTTCTGGCGCAGGTTCTCGGTCAGCTCATGGGCAATCTTCTTGAGGGTTTCGTCGGTCAGTTCTCTGACCGCTGATTCATTGGTGGCCAGGGCATCGTAAAAGCGCACCTCGTCCTCGGTCAGCCCCAGCAACTCGCCCCGGCTGGCGGCCTCGCGGAACTTCTTGGCCATCTCGACCAGTTCTTCCATGACCTGCGCGGTTTCAATGGAGCGGTTCTGGTAGCGCTTGATCACGTTGCCCAGCAGATCGGAGAACTTCTTTTCCTGCACCACGTTGCTGCCGAAGCGGCTCTTGATCTCGCCTTCGAGCAAGCGTTCCAGTAGTTCAACCGCCAGGTTCTTCTCGGGCAGGTTTTTCACCTGGGCCAGGAATTCATCGTCCAGCAGCCCAATGTTGGGTTTGTCCAGGCCCACGGCATCAAAGATGTCCACCACCTGGTCGGACACGACGGCGTTACTGATGATCTGGCGGATGGCTTCGTCGCGCTGTTCGTCGGTGCGCTTTTTAGCGGTGATGTCCCGCTTGGTCAGGATGACCTTCACAGCCTGCATGAAGGCGACTTCTTCCCGCACAGCCTTGGCTTCGTCCAGGGTGCAGCACAGGGAGAAGGCTTGGGTCAGTGCCAGCGTGGTATCAGCAAAGCGGCGTTTGCCATCCTTGCCACCTTCTTCCCGCAGGCCCAGGACGTGGTTGGCAGCTCGTGCCAGGGTCTGGTGCCCCCCAGTGAGGAAGTCGCTGTAATCGCAGCCATGCAGCATGGATTGCAGGACATCGAGCTTTTCCATGAGGACGCTATACGCCTCGCGGGCATCTACGGTGGGAGTGCCCCGGCCTTTGCTGGCGGTGTACTCCTTCATGGCGGCTTTGAGTTCGTTGCCAATGCCGATGTAGTCCACCACCAGGCCGCCTTGCTTGCCCTTGAAGACCCGGTTCACGCGGGCAATCGCCTGCATGAGGTTATGGCCCTTCATGGGCTTGTCCACGTACAGGGTGTGAACGCAGGGGGCATCGAAGCCGGTGAGCCACATGTCGCGCACGATCACCAGGCGGAGCGGGTCGGCGGGGTCTTTGAAGCGCTTTTCCAGTCGTTTTTTGACCTTGCCGTCGTAGATATGGGGGCGCAGCAGGGCTTTGTCGCTGGCGGAGCCGGTCATCACGATCTTGATTGCGCCTTTCTCGGGGTCTGGGTCGTGCCAGTCGGGCCGCAGCTTGATGATCTCGTTGTAGAGGTGAACGCAGATGTCGCGGCTCATGGCCACCACCATGGCTTTGCCGGATTGGGCGGTGCTGCGTTCTTCAAAGTGCGCCACCAGATCGGCGGCCACACTGGCAACGCGGGGTTCGGCGCCTACGATTTTTTCCAGGGCGGCCCATCGGCTTTTGAGTTTGGCCTGGGTACTTTCTTCCTCGTCCTCGGCCAGCTCGTCCACTTCGTCGTCAATGCTGGGCAGGTCTTCGTCGTTCAAGCGCAGCTTGGCCAGGCGCGACTCGTAGTAGATGGCCACGGTGGCGCCATCTTCCTTGGCCTGTTGCATGTCGTAGACGTGGATGTACTCACCAAACACCGCACGGGTGTCGTGGTCGGTGCTGCTGACCGGAGTGCCAGTAAAGCCTACGAATGTGGCGTTGGGCAAGGCATCGCGCAAGTGCTGGGCGTAGCCTGCCTGGTACTTCTCTTCGCCGGGCTTGCCTTTGAGTGTGGCCTTGAAGCCATATTGGGTGCGGTGGGCTTCGTCCGCGATCACCACGATATTGCTGCGCTCGGACAGCACCGGGAAGGTGTCTTCATCCTCCCCCGGCATGAACTTCTGGATGGTGGCAAAGATGATGCCACCGGAGGGGCGATTGCCCAGCTTGGCGCGTAAGTCCGGGCGGGTCAACGCTTTTGTCGGCTGCTCGCGCAACAGGTCTTGGGCCAGGCTGAACACGCCAAACAACTGTCCATCGAGGTCGTTGCGATCGGTGATGACCACGATGGTGGGGTTCTCCATCGCGGCTTCTTGCATCACACGGGCGGCAAAGCAGGTCATGGTGATGCTCTTGCCGCTGCCCTGGGTATGCCACACCACACCGCCCTTGCGGGAAGCTCCGGGCCGGGAGGCGGTCACCACTTCTTCGATGGCTGCACGCACAGCATGGAACTGGTGGTAGCCTGCAATCTTCTTGACGAGCTGACCGTCGTCCTCGAACAGGACAAAGTAACGGATGTAGTCCAGCAGGTACTGTGGGGTCAGCACACCACGCACCAGGGTTTGCAGTTCTTGAAACTGCCCCAGTGGGTCGAGGTTTACTCCATCAATCGTGCGCCAAGCCATAAAGCGCTCGGCGTTGGCAGACAGCGAACCCATCAGCGCGTCGGTGCCGTCCGAGATCACCAGCACCTCGTTGTACTGGAACACGTCCGGTATCTGCTCTTTGTACGTCTCGATCTGGTCGAAGGCCTTCCAGATGTTGGCGTTCTCGTCGGCGGGGTTCTTGATTTCCAGCAGCACCAGCGGCAAGCCGTTGAGGAACAGGATGATGTCGGGGCGGCGGGTTTTGTGGGGACCTTTGATGGTGAACTGGTTGACGGCCCACCATTCGTTCTTCTCGGGGTGTGCCCAGTCAATCAGTCGCACAAAGTCGCCGCGTGTTTCGCCGTCCTTCTGATACTGGACGGGGATACCACCCACCAGCATCTTGTGAAACGCGCGGTTGGCCGACAGCAGGGATGGGATGCCAAGATCCGTGACTTGCTTGATGGCATCTTCACGGGCAGCGGCTGGTACCCCGGGGTTCAGGCGGTTGATGGCCTCGCGCAGCCGAAAGGGCAGCAGCACCTGCCGGTAGTCCGCGCGCTCTGGCGTGGTGCCGTCAAAGGCAATGTCAGGCCCGTAGCGGTGGGTGTAGCCCACGTCTTGCAGCCAGGCCAGCGTTTCGCGTTCCAGTTGGTCTTCGGTCACGGCTCCCTCTCGCTTTTTTGTCCTGTGGCTACAGCTTCATCAGCTCGATGTAGCGCAGGTACCTGTTGCAGGCCCCCGCAGAAAGCCCCCCGATCATTCTTCGGCTTTCCGATAGGACTGCAACTCATGGGTTGGCGTACCAGGAAATGCGCGCCGAATGCGATGCTCCCTGACCAATGCGTCCAAATAGCCTTTGCGCAAACCGTCTGGATCCCGGTTTAAAAGCTCAGCCAATGCACTGAGCCGCACATACCGTCCTTCGCATACCGACAAGATTACCTCCACCATGGCTGGACGCTCCAACCGTGCCTTACCCCGGGGTAGGGCGGCTCGCCGCAACAGGTCGTCCTTCAATGTATCTGAAAGGGCGCTGAGATCATCCAAGACGGGCGCATCCAGCAAGGGCGACAGTAGACAACCGTGCTCATCCCTGGTTGCAGTGTGGGTGTTGACGCCCTCCGTAGTGCGAGGCGTGGCCTGCTCCGGCCGCACGGGCTGATCACTACCGGAGGTATCCTCCTTAGTACCGGAGCTTGCAGTGCTACTACCGGAGCTAGTGCCATTACTACCGAAGCTGAACGCTGCGGGAAATACCTGCTCCGGGGTAACGGGAGCCGCGCCCGGCAAGTAATAAACCTTGCCACGAGACTGGCCTTGGGAGAGCAACATCCCATCACGCTCCAACCGTGCCAGCGCCAAGCTGATGTCATGAGGATGCTGGGGGGAAATCTCGGTCATGCGCGCATGGTTGACCACACCTTCGATCACGGCCGTGGACAGAATCATTCTGTCGAGCGCCCCCACCTGATCGAACGATGCACCAAACCGCGCCCGCAGTGCGTCCAGCACCGCAGGTGGCAGCAAATCCAGCATGTGCAATTCCAGCAAGGTTTGCTCTGGCATGTCCTTTTCCCTCAGCAGCGGCTGACGCCAGTGGCAGCTTTGCCAGCCGCTGTAAATTTTGGGCATGCCCGAGCCCCCACGTTCACCCAGGCCAATGAGCAAGAACATTTGATGCAGGATGCGATTGCGGCAATCGCTCTCGCCACCCCGAATCACCTGCTCCACAGGCAGCCGAAGCAAACCAGGGTTGCGAAAGCCGAACATGTCTGGCCGCTTGACCACCAACACCGACACCCGGCCCGTGTAGTCCGCATGCACCAGGGTGTTGACCAACGCTTCACGCAAGGCGACGTGTACCGGCGTGTCGTCTTGCCTTTGGCCGTCTTTGAGCGAAAACGGAACTTTCAGGTCGGCCACCAGCTTTCGGTACACCCGGCGGTAAAACTCGAAAAGATTGCCCGTCCAGGTACCATCAGGTACCAATCGGTCAACCCAACGCAATTCGGTTTTGGCCTCTGGACGCTCTTGATAGTCCAGAAAATAGTGCGGCGCGGCCTCCTGGATGGCCGCCCAGGTGCCAAACATCAGTAGGCCCGCCAGCGTCATTCCCTCCTGGCCTGTCTGGCGGTCACGCCGCCAGCCGCGCAGGCTGGTCAAAAAGGTAAAGTCGTCTTGCTCCAGATAAGGGTGACCTGGCTTTTCGTCTTTGAGCATCTGGCGGTAGATGCGCAAGCTCTCGCCATCAATGTCCCCCATACCAAAGCCCGGCAGAATTCGGGCATCGCGCTCATCCTCCACCTGCTCGGCCAGCATACGCTTGACCGTCTCTTCATCACACGGCCGGTCTCCGTCGTTGAGCCGCTTGTACGTATGGCCGAACGGCTGGCCGTTGAGGAACACCGGCCTTTGCTTGCGCATGGCCTGCGGAATGCGCACCACCAAAATGCTCTTGTCCCCCAGCACCCACTCCTGCACATCGGCGTCGGTCAGCAGATTGGCGCTCACCTTGCCCGGGTTGTTCAGGTTGTTGAACAGGTCTGCCCGCACCTTCGCCGGGTTGGGAATGCCCGCAATGGAGAACACCCCATCCTTCTCCCGCACGCCCAGCAGCACCACGCCGCCGTGGGCGTTGGCCATGGCCGAGTAGGTGGGCCAGAAATCCTTGGGCACCTCGCCCTGGCCGTTCTGGCCTTGGGCCAGCTTGCACTCCAGCTCCACCGTTTCGCGCAGCAGGGCCAGGTCTTCGAGGGAGGTGGGTGAGAACATCACACGGGTCCTGGAGCAGATTCTTAAGCCAAATTGGACGCTAGCGCTTTATGGATAAGCGCAAGCAGCTATAAAAAGCAGAGCAATCATGCCTACAGGGCACCGCCCAGGGCGGCCTCGGTGCCGGCCTGGGCTTCGGGCAGGCGCAGCTGGCCGGAGATCAGGCGGGGGAGCAGGGTGTCGCGGAGGGTGGCGTAAGCGAGTTTGCGTTTAAACACGTAAACCCTTGATATGTATGAATTTTTCAAGCACCCCTCGCTGATAAAAGGTTTGCGTTTAAGCACTTTTCAGGCCCAGAACGGCAGATAGTGCGCGTAGTGCGTGGAGGTCGTGTCCGACTCGTCGGTCTTGATCAGCCCCGCCTCCTCCGGTTCGATCCGCGTTTCCATCACAGCCCCATCTCCCCCGCAACTCGGCGCACCCCGCCCACAAACTTGCCGTAGCTGTGTGATTGGTTGTGCTCTGGCTCACGCAGGTGCTGGGCCATGGCACGGGCGCCAGCTCCTTTTTGAAAGCGCGGCACCAAACGCTCCAGTTCCACCGACGGCTTTCGCCATGCATCGGGGTCTGCAAACTTTTTGCGATGTGCTGCGCTGTCGGCCTTGGGGTGGGCGAAGGCTGCGGCCACGGCTTGCAGATCGCCGAGATACCAGGCTTCCAGCTCCTGGCAGGCCAGCCGCACCAAGGTGTCGGGGCGGCCAGCGGCGCGGCACATGGACTGGAGCTTGTGCAGCACATCCCCGCAATCTGCCCCGTCGTTGTCGCGTACCACCACAAACCTATCCCCCGGAATCTGCCACGCACTGAGCTTGCGCGGAATGCTTCTGTCCAGGTCTGACTTGCCCTCGTGCGGCACACACAAAAAGTGTTGCCCAGCCACCCAACCGGGCATCAGGCGGGGCAGCAGCCCTTCCAGCAACAGCTTCATCGAGGGCTCTTCCAGCAAAAACACCAGCCGCCCCGCCATCAGTTCAAGCCCTCCAGCAGACCCTGTTTCCACAGCGCGCCCGGCAAATCACCCGCATCCACCAGCGCCTGCAAGTTGGCTGACTCCGCCGCGCGGCTGATCTGCGTGAAGCCCTGTACCTTGCGCAGGCAGTAAATCTCTTCCAGCTTCAGCGCATTCAAAAAGTCGGGAGAATGTGAAGAGATAAACACCTGCCCGCCGCGCTGGGCATAGCTGCGAAACTCTTCCGCCAACTCCGGCAGCAACTCGGGGTAGAGCTGATTCTCGGGCTCCTCTACTGCCAGCAGTGGGTAGGGCTGCGGGTCATTGAGCAGCACCAAATAGGCAAACATCTTGATGGTGCCGTCGGACACATGGCGTGCCACAAAAGGGTCTTTGAAGCTGCCATCCTGAAACCGGAGCACCAGCCGCCCATCCTCCGTCTGGCGGGGCTCCACCAGGGATACGCCGGGCACACGGGCCTTCATGGCCTCCAGAATGCGCGCAAAAGCATCCGGGTGGTGCTCAAACAGAAAGTTCGCCACCAGCGGCAGGTTGTCACCCCGGGTGGAGAGGTGTTCGGCAAAGCCATCCTCCTGGCTGGGCCGCGCCTCTGACACATGAAAGTCCGAGATGTGCCAGTTCTCAATCATCAGCCGCAGCGCGCTGGCCGCCTTGAAGCGGTCAAACTGCCCCAGGCCCTTCACCGCCAAAATATCGGGCGCGTCCAGCGCCTGCACCTCGCGGGTCAGGTCTTCGTCTTTTTTGGAGAAGTCTTCCTCATTGGTAATGGCATAGCCCTGGCCCAGCGCAAAGTCCAAAAAGTGAAACGGCTTGCCGTGCGGCCCGCGCTTGTAGCGCAGCACCTCGCGCGCCACCACGGCGCGGCCCATCATGTCGGGCTCGACGCGCAACTGGTAGGTCACCAGCCGCTCCTTGCCCGTGATCTCCAGCCGAAACTGCAGCGTCAGCTCAATCGGCTCGTGGGCAAAGCCCCGGCTCGCCAACTCCTTGAAGCCGCCGCGCTTGCTCACCGCCTTGCCCACGTTCATGGCCAGTGCGTCCTTGAGGAACGAGAACACATCAAACAACGTGGACTTGCCCGTGCCATTGGCACCTACCAGCACACACAAGCGCGGAATGGTGCTGAGCTTGGCGTGGCGAAACAGCCGGTAGTTCTTGATTTCGATGGACTCAATTTGCATACGCAGGCTCCAGGGTCAGGGACGCCGCCGCACGCGTGCGGCGCTGGCTGCATTGTGGGCCAGCCCCCCAAGCGGCACCGGCAGGCCGTGCGCAGAGCTGCCCCCAGCGGGCCAGGCCGACAAGACACTTGAAGTAAAAAACGGCTCTAGCGCTTATGGAGCAAGCGCAAGCAGCTATCAAAAACAAAGCATTCATACTTACAGCGCACCGCCCAGGGCGGCCTCGGTGGCGGCCTGGGCTTCGGGCAGGCGCAGCTGGCCGGAGATCAGGCGGGGGAGCAGGGTGTCGCGGAGGGAGGAGAGGGTTTGGGCTTGGAACAGGTTTGCTCGGATTCGAGCCATCAGCGCATCCACGGCTGCATCAAACGCTTGGATTACTGGAGCTTGGGGACAAGCGACATACACGCCTGAAAAGGTCTCTTGTGTGATGGTGTCAAAGACGGAGCCGTGTGCTCGCTGCTGCAACTGCTGTACCAAACGCGTTGCGCTGAAGTAGGTGAAGTAGGTATCGCCCGCCTTGCCTCGTAACCCGTAGCAAGATTGATTCATTGCCATAGACCGTCCGGAAAGAGCCAGCTTTCCAACAGTTCCGCGAGCTGAAATGATGGTTGTGCCAGCGGGCAGCAGTTTGGTGGATGACCCATGCAATCCCGCTTCCGTGATGTGCTTTTCTGTGTCGATCACAAATACGTCAGATGGCCCGGGCGCATCAACCACGGAGAACCAAGGAATGTCACCACCCCAAAAATCCGGATTGGAGGTTTTTGGAGTGCCGCCACCGATGATTTGGATAGTGTCGCGGAATGTCTGCAACAGCCACCCCCTCGGCACCTCCCCCAACTCCGACGCTTCAAACCCATCGGGAAACAGCGCTGCGGTGGCCTCGTCCATGCCTTCGGGCGTGCGGCTTTCCATCTTGGCGCGCACGGGGTCGAAATCGACGAACCAGGACTTGAACAGGGCCTGGGCGATGGCTTCGAGGGTGGCGTTGGTTTCGCGCAGGAGGGTGATGCGGTCGTCGAGGGCCTTCAAAACGGATGCCGCTTCAAGCTGAGCTGGTATCGGCGGTACTTTGATTGGAACCTTCCGAAGTTCACTTTGCTTGATGCCAAGCACAGTTGTACCGGTCGCTCTGGACTTCAACTGGTCTTGCACATCCTCGGATTGGAGGAGATAAAGCAGATAGGTGCTGTCCAGAAATCCTGCTTTCCCTCTTAGCGTCACCACACGTTGAGCAAGCGCGACTTTCTCCGGTCCGAGCTGCGCCACCTCACCAAGTGGCGCCTCCACAGTGAGAACTACATCACCGGCTTTGGGCAGTCCGCGTCGCATCCAAGCGTCGTAGTTATCGACGGCGATGAACTCGGTGGGCGTTTCTATTCGCCCAGACTTGATGATCTTTGCCGTGATCAACGGCACTCCTGAATCCGTTTTCTCAGGTGTCTTGCCGCGATAGTCAATCAGCGCATCTAAGCAGTCTTCAAGCGGTAAAACAGGCCACTCAGAACTCATACCCCAGCCCCCCCAACTTCGCCCGAATCACCGCATCCAGCTCCGCGCCCTTGGCCATTTGCTCGCCCAGCTTCTCGGTGAGCTTTTGCATCTTGTCGGCAAAGGCTTCTTCGTCGTCTTCCACCTCTTCCGCACCCACATAGCGGCCGGGGGTGAGCACATGGCCGTGCTGGGCGATTTCGGCCAGCGGCACGCTGCGGCAAAAGCCTTTCACGTCTTCATAGGTGACTGCGTCCGGCTCGCCGCGCCACGCGGCCACCACGGCTTCGATGCGGGCAATGGTGTCGTCGGTCAGCTCGGCCTGCACGCGGCTGATCATGCGGCCTTGCTTACGGGCGTCGATGAACAGCACTTCGCCTTTGCGCGTTTTCTGCTTGGCCAAAAACCACAGGCAGGCGGGGATTTGCGTGTTGAAGAACAACTGGCCGGGCAGGGCCACCATGATTTCGACCACATCGGCATCGACCATGGCGGCACGGATCACGCCTTCGTTGTTTTGGCTGGAACTCATGCTGCCGTTGGCCAGCACAATGCCGGCGCGACCCGTGGGCTTCAAGTGGTGCAGCATGTGCTGCAACCAGGCGTAGTTGGCGTTGCCGTGGGGTGGGTCGCCATACTCCCAGCGCGGGTCGCCTTCCAGGCTGCCGTGCCACCAGTCGCTGATATTGAAAGGCGGGTTGGCCAGGATGTAGTCGGCCCGCAGGTCGGGGTGCTGGTTGCGGGTGAAGGTGTCGGCAGGCTCGCGGCCCAGGTTGTAGTCAATGCCGCGAATGGCCAGGTTCATGGCGGCGAGGCGCCAGGTGGTAGGGTTGGCCTCTTGGCCGTAGATGCTCACGTCGCCCAGCTTGCCGCCGTGGGCTTCGATGAACTTCTCAGACTGCACAAACATGCCGCCTGAGCCGCAGCAGGGGTCGTACACCTTGCCTTCGTGGGGGCTGAGGATGGCCACCAGGGTTTTGACGATGCTGGCCGGGGTGTAGAACTGCCCACCCCGCTTGCCTTCGGCGCTGGCGAACATGCCCAGAAAGTATTCGTACACCTGGCCCAGTACGTCGCGGGCAATGGCTGCGTCTTCGCCAAAGCCAATGGTGGATACCAAATCCACCAGCTCGCCCAGCTTGCCGTCGGGCAATTGAGCACGGGCGTAGCGTTTGTCGAGGATGCCTTTGAGCTTGGGGTTCTCGGCCTCGATCAGGGTGAGGGCGTCGTCAATACGCTTACCAATGTCGGGTTGCTTGGCGGCATTGCGCAGCGCCTCCCACCGCGCACCTTCGGGCACCCAGAAGACGTTGACCTCTTTGTAATAGTCGCGGTCTTCCAGCTCGGCTTCAATGTCGGCGGGGTCGGCATCGCCGTAGAAGTATTCGTCGTCGGGGTTGGTGAGGCGGGCCGTCAGCTCGGCACGGCGGGCGGCAAAGGTGTCAGAGATGTATTTGACGAAGATGAGGCCGAGCACCAGATGCTTGTATTCGGCGGCGTCCATATTGGCGCGCAGCTTGTCGGCGGTGGCCCAGAGGGTTTTTTTGATGTCGTCGAGCATGGAGGCTGAGAGAATTTGGCCGCACAACCCGGCTCAAAAGAGCGGGTTGGACGCATAGAAATCACTCGTCCCATCTTACCGTCACGATCACAGATGGATACAGGTCCCTGCGCTCGGTCAACTGTCTTGAGGGCGCAGTGCTTCAAATTGGATGAATCGCCCCGGATTCCCTAGACACTCGTGAGCCGTTGGGAATGGCGTCGTTCGAACTCTCTCAACTTTGCATCAAATGGCTCCAACGCATCCTTGGGCACCTCCGGCTGCGACAGTCCCAACCACTCCCGGATCTTCTGCGGCGCCAGTTGACCTTCGTTGATGAGCTCGTTGACCATCCGAAGATAGATAGCCCGGTTTTCAGCGAGCAGGGTCTGCGCACGTTCGTACTGGGTCTGCAGACCTGCTTCAATTTCTGAATTGGTACCGGCCACATCCGTGTTGATAGCCGTCCATCTGAACCTCGATCAGGCGGTCATAGAACCCGAGTTTTTTGGACAGGCTGCGAATGAGCTGGGTCTTGCCCGTGCCGGTGAGCCCCCACAGGTTCACGATGACCGGCCGGTTGATGATGTCGGGCAGGACGTACCACGCACGTATTGTGTCGATCACGCGATCGATGATGTCATCAATCCCAAAGAGTTCGGTCTTGAGTTCTGCGGCGATGTGTCGTAGCTGAGCGCTGCGTTCGCTGATGTGCGCGCGCAATTGAATGTTCGTTGTGTTCATGGTGATAGAAATTTCTGTTTGGGTTCTGCACCGGTCACATCTCGCGCGACCGCCATGGAATGGAGATCGCTATCAACGCCAGAAGCGAAGCAGTTTCAGGAAGGCGACCAGATCGGCTTTAGCCGTCTTGGCCACTTCGTGCAGGAGCGCGATGCGCTCCTCGGGCCTGACCTTCAAGAGCAGACGCAGGAGTAACGTGAGGAGTAGCGCCACCGCAGCACCCGCTACAAAGAGCCAGGCTCCCATGGGATCCCAATCCCTGCGGAAGATGAGATACGCGTTGATGGCGCTCAACGCCAGGAGCGTCAGGTGAATGATCCAGTGCATCGTTGACTCCTTTCGTGGCCATGCCAGTGAGTCAGTTCATCCATAGCGTCTCGCGATACACCGCCCGCTGCATATCGACCGCCCGCCGGACATCCAGCCCCTTGTAGGAACCAAACCCCAAGATCCAGGCGAGATAACGTCCGACCTGGGGGTCGGCTTCACACAGTGCCTGCAGGGGCTTGCTCAGCACATCTGCTCTGACATGGCTGATCCGCTGGTACATGTCAGGCGTCGATACGTAGTGACGTCCAAACATGAGTTCGCGCAAGCAGAGGTACACGACCGCGCCCCGCAGTCAAGATGGGATCGCCGCGCGATTACGGGCGTCCTACAACCCTTAACTTAAGTCGGCCTACAGGCGAACAGTTGCCCCTCGGTCCCATGCCCCACGGCTGCATGGAATCCAAGTTCCATACCTAGGCAATTTTCTGACTTACGCTATGCGCCAAACCCAGGAAGGTCGAGATCAGAGGAGCTTGATGCCGCTCCTTTCTACAGATGAAGTGCACCTGTGTCGCCATGCTGGTGTCTGAAATAGTTAACTTAACAAGGCGAGGATCTGGCCTGTAGGCTGTTTCCGCCACGACGCCTAGGCCCAGCCCCTCCGCCACCGCCTCTCGAACGGACTCGCGGCTGCCCATCTCCAGAGCCACCTGCACCTCGACGCCTCGCTCCTTTAGTTCTTGTTCAAACACGCGTCTGGTCGTCGATCCTTCCTCTCGGATGACGAACCTCTGACCCTGCAGATCACGCAGTTTGAGAGTGGCCCGTTGCGCGAGTGAGTGTTGGGTGTTGCCGAATATCACCAATCGCTGGGTACGGTAAGCCGCGCCAAATAGATCTGGGTGAGCGACGTGATTGAGCACCATGCCCACGTCTCCCTGGTAGTCAAGAATCTTTTCGGTGATGGTTCGCGAGTCGCCTACGCCAACAGCCACGTTGACCTGGGGGAACTGTTTCATGAACAGCTTCAACGCGGGCAGCACGTTGTGCGGCCCGATGGCATGGATGACCAGTCGCCCTACGTATTGATTTTTCGCAGCAGCGAGCAGTGCGTGCGCATCTTCCTCGCCACTGAAGGTACGCCGGGTGTAGTTCAACAGAGTGCGTCCAAAGGACGTGAGTTCAAGCCGCCGCCCGCGCCGATGAAAAAGCTCCACGCCGAAGTCGACCTCCAGGCGCTGTATGTGTGAAGAAACAGTCGGTTGTTGAATAGCGAGCACTCTCGCGGCAGCGGTCATGCTGCCGGCTCGGGCCGTTGCGTCAAAGGCCTTCAAGGCTGCGAGGAGGCTGAGTCCAGACATTGATGTGATCTATGGGTGCCCTCATTTTTAGGGATGAAAGTTTCATATTCATGACACCTTGGTCACCCAGACTTGAGCTGTGCTTCCACTGAAGCTGTTTCTTCCAGAACCTCCTCTTTCCCGAGAGATACCTCTGACCACTTGAGTCCTGGTGTGCGTCTAGCGCACCACAACAAATGAAACCGAGCTATGAAAACTGCAATTCGCGAGAGCCATCTGAGCTTGCGGGGTATCACGGTGACCTATGCCGATGGTCACACAGCGCTTGCGCCCACCTCGCTAGAGGTACAGCATGGCGGGTTCCTTGTGCTGCTGGGCGCGTCGGGCGCGGGAAAGTCAACGCTGCTGCGCAGCATCAATGGCTTGGTTAGCCCCACAGACGGAGAGGTGTCGGTGGCCGATCTGCCGGGCGGCACCGTCTCAAAACGCAACCTTCTTGAGCATCGGCGCCACTGCGGCATGGTGTTCCAGCAGCACCACCTGATCGGGCGGCAAAGCGTGCTGGCCAATGTGTTGATGGGCAAGCTCGCCACCCGCGGATCTCTGGCGTCGTTGTGGCCTTGGAGCAAGGCTGACAAGCTGGAGGCGCTGGCGGCCATTGACCGCGTAGGCCTGCTTGAGAAAGCCCTAGCACGGGCAGACACCTTGTCTGGTGGGCAACAACAACGCATTGGCATTGCGCGTGCCTTGGTGCAAAAGCCCCGCCTGCTGCTGGCCGATGAGCCGGTGGCCAGCCTCGACCCGGCGACCGCGCAGAGTGTGTTGACCCTGCTTCACGACATCTGCAAGAAAGACCGACTCACGGCCATCGTGAGTCTGCATCAAGTCAACCTCGCGCGCATGTTCGCCGACCGCATTGTGGGCCTTCGCCAGGGCCAGGTGGTGTTCGACGGGACAGCAGCGCAGTTGACGGAAGAAGCCCAGTCTGCCCTGTACGCGAAGTCGTCACCTGTCGAACCGTCCCGTTCTTCCTCACCTGCCAACATGGGCAGTCAATTTGATTCCCCCTCTCAATCCAAGGAGTTTTTACCGTGCTGAATCGTCGCCGTTTCCAATTTATCGCTGCCGTCACTTTGGCCGCCCTGTTGCCACTTGGCGCCCATGCCGAGGGCAAAAATCCTTCCAAGCTTCGCGTTGCACTGTTGCCGGACGAAAACGCCGCCACCATCATTCAGAACGCACAGCCTCTGAAGCGGTACCTGGAACAGACCCTGAAGAAGGAAATAGAGATTACGGTGACTACGGACTACTCGTCGATGATTGAAGCCATGCGCTTTGGCCGCATCGAGGTGGCCTACTTTGGACCGTTCTCTTACGTACTGGCCAAGTCCAAGGCGCCCAACATTGAGCCTTTTGCCGTTGGCGTGGAGCGCGGCTCTCCGACCTACCAGTCGGTTCTCATTGCCACGGCGGGCGGCCCGGTGAAGACGCTGGCTGACGTTCGAGGAAAGCCGTTTGGCTTTGGCGACCAGGCTTCAACGTCCAGCCACCTCGCACCGCGCGCGCACCTGCTCAAGAACTACAAGCTTGACGGTGAGACCGACTACCGCCCCGTTTACCTGGGCACGCATGACGCCGTGGCCCGAGCCGTTCAGGCAGGGCAAATTCCGGCTGGCGCGTTGTCAAAACCCATTCTGGACAACCTCATCGCCAAGGGCACGGTGGATGCCAACAAGATCGTGCAACTCGAACTGTCAGCTCCCATTCCAAACTACCCCATCGCGATGCAGGGCAACCTCACGCCCGAGTTGAAAGCAGCCATCCGTGCAGCCTTTCTTGAGATGAAGGACGCCGAGATTCTCAAGTCATTCCGTGTGCAGGCCTTTGCCGCGACCGATGACAAGGCCTACGACGTTCTGCGTGACACCGCACAAATTCTGAAGCTTGATCTGGGGCGCATGCAGTGACGTCTGTTGCTCTGGAATCCATAGTTGCCATCGACGGACAGCAGCGACTCAAACGGCTGGGCGCCGCCTGTGTCGTTCTGTTCGTCTGTGTGGTGGCTTTGTATGTCACCGGCTTCTTTGACGCGCAGCGTTTCATCGAAGGCGGCCCAGCGATTCAGCAGTTGGCCTCAGAGATGGTGCCGCCGAATTTCGAGCGCTGGGAGCACTGGGTCATTCCATTGCGTGACACCTTAGCCATGTCGATCGCAGGCACGGCGCTGACCGTTCTGGCGTCGTTGCCGCTGGCCCTGGTGGCGGCGCCCAACACCGCGCCGAATGCGGTGGTTGGGCGAATCGTCAGAACCATCTTGGCTGCATTTCGGTCTGTGCCTGAAATCATCCTGGGCATTCTGTTCGTCGCGGCCGTGGGCTTTGGGGCATTGCCTGGTGTGCTGGCGTTGGCCCTGCATTCCACGGGCATGGTGGCCAAGTTCTACGCCGAAGCCATAGAGCACGTGGACCCGAAACCTCTGGAGGCCGCTAAGGCCGCGGGCGCAAGCCGGTTTCAGGTCATCACCCATGCTGTGTTACCGCAGGTTTTGCCCCAGTTGGCGGACATCACCATCTACCGATGGGAATATCACTTTCGCGCATCGGCAGTGATGGGCATCGTGGGTGCGGGCGGCATTGGCTTCGAACTCATGGCAGCTCTGCGCCTGATCAAGTACGACGAGGTCTCCGCCATTTTGCTGTCCATCCTCATATGCGTGCTCGTGGTCGACGGCATTGGGTCGGCGCTTCGCAAACATCTGAAATAGAAAGAGAGAGGAAGGTAATGATGCCGAAAATTGTGGTGACGCAGCCCATCCATGAAGCAGTTCTGGCGCGTCTTCGATCCGCCGGTGATGTAGTGATGAATCAAGGGCCTGAGCCCTGGAGCGAGGAAGAGCTTTACCTCCACCTGAAGGACGCCGACGCCATGATGGCGTTCATGCCTGACCGGGTAAACAGGCGAACTTTGTTGAACGCTCCACGGCTCAAGACCATCGCTTGCGCATTGAAAGGGTATGACAATTTTGACCTGATGGCCTGTGCACAAGCGGGGGTCAGCGTGAGCTTTGTGCCAGACCTTCTGACAGAGCCCACGGCAGAGCTGGCCATCGGTCTGGCCATTGCCGCTGCGCGTCACGTGCTCGCTGGTGACACCCGTATTCGCAGGGGCTACGCCGGCTGGCGTCCTCAGCTGTATGGAATAGGTCTGCACGGCTCGGTCGTGTCGGTCGTTGGCCTGGGCGCCGTGGGACGGGCCATCGTTGACCGCCTCTGCGGATTTGGGTGCGCTCAACTGCTGGGCGTGGACCCGCATGGTGATGACGAACGCCTGACCATGGTGAGCCTGGGTGAGGCCCTGTCGCAATCCGACTATGTCATTCTGGCCGTTCCGCTGCTGGACGTAACGCGTCACCTCGTCAATGACACCATGCTTGAAGGTGTTCGGCGGGGGCAGATCCTGGTCAACATTGGGCGAGGCTCGGTTGTGGACGAGGCTGCCGTGGCACGGGCGCTCAAGGACGAGCGCCTGGGTGCCTACGCCGCCGATGTGTACGAGATGGAAGACTGGCTGCTGGCAGACCGTCCACGCCAGATTCATCCGGAACTCTTGCAACACCCCTCCACGGTTTTCACACCCCACATTGGTTCGGCGGTGAAGAAGGTTCGCCGAGCCATCGAGTTGCAGGCTGCTGAAAATTTGCTCGTTGCGTTAAATGGTAATGAGCCGCTTGCACACTACGAGGCATCGCACCGAGCGGCTCATGTGGCAGCTTCGCACTGCTCGGTGCAGCCATGAGGTCACCACACCAGAGAATGCTTTTGGACGTTCTATGGTTCTGGCCGATCTAATTCTTTGAGAAGACCTTGGCTACGTGTTTCGGACCCGCGGGCCAACTGCGGATGCTCTTCGCAATGGTTCCGATAAGCCGTGCCGCCAAGTATCCGGGGTGGGATTCCCCCGGTTTCTCGGACGGTTTTCTGGGATCGTTGCCTACATCAACACCGACCGCAGCGGGTCGGGAGAACCAATTCATCCTTGGTGTGATCAGTTGCTCCTGCTACCTTGCCCGGCTCGCATCAATAGAGTGACCGGTCTGAGCAACAAAGCGGTCGCTTGAGACCCTGCTCGGCCAATGACCAGTTGCGCAACACGCGAACTTTCAGGCGTTAGGTTCGAGTGTCGGAGATCAGCCTAGAGCAGCCCTCGAGCCTCCAATGTCGGCTTGGCAGCGGCTAGTCTGACTCCGGGTCTGTGACGCACTCAAGCCCCGCAACGGTAGGTTCCATAAATGACTGCAGTCCCCGCTGACCCGATGCCCATCGCCTTGAACTGATCGAGCATCAAAACGCGTGTTGACATGATTAGGTCATTCGTCCTACGATATTAGGACAAATGACCTAAACCTATGGAGACTTGCATGCATGAGCTTTTTGCCCCCTTCGTGCTGAGCGACATGTTGCTCGGCAACCGGATCGTCATGGCGCCGATGACGCGCAACCGCGCAGAACCTGAGGGCGTCCCTTCCTCTCTCATGGCGATCCACTACGGACAGCGCGGTGACGCTGGGCTTGTGATCTCCGAATCTGCACCTGTGTCGGCTCAAGGGGTTGGCTATCCTGGAACGCCCGGGATTTACACCGACGAGCAGGCGCAAGGATGGCGCCCAGTCACCGACGCGGTCCATGCCAAAGGCGGGCACATCTTTGCACAGCTACAGCACTGCGGTCGTATCTCACACCCCAGTCTTCAGGTGAACGAGGAACTGCCCGTCGCCCCTTCTGCGATCAAGCCCGAGGGCCTGGCAGTCACCTATGGTGGGATGCAGCCGTTCGTGACCCCAAGAGAGCTGACTACTGGGGAAGTCCCTCAAGTGGTGGACCAGTTCAAGCAGGCCGCCGCAATGGCGAAAGCTGCCGGCTTCGACGGTGTCGAGGTCCACGCAGCGAATGGATACCTGATTGATCAGTTTCTGCGAGACGGGAGCAATCACCGAAGCGACCGGTATGGAGGATCGCCCGCCCGTCGGTTGGCGTTTCTGCTGGAGATCGTGGCTGCCGTCAGCGAGATCTGGCCGAAGGGGCGTATCGGTGTGCGTCTCAGTCCAGAAAACCGTTTCAACGACATGCACGACAGCGACGCGGCAGCGCATTTTGGGTACTACGCCCAAGAGCTTTCCAAATTGCACTTGGCATACCTTCACTTGCTTGAGGGCGACATGTCGGCCGCTGTCCCTGCGGTGGACTATCAAGAGTTGCGGCGCCGCTTTGGCGGTACCTACATTGCCAACAATGGATACAACAGAGCCCGAGCCATGGCAGCTATCGAGCAAGGCTCTGCCGATTTGATCGCCTTCGGCAAGCCGTTCATTTCCAACCCGGACCTGGTCACGCGGCTTCGTCATGATCTGCCTCTCGCAGCCTCCGATTCGACGACTTTCTATGGCGGAGACGCGCGTGGATACACAGACTATCCATCGGCAACTGAGCAATCGCTTTCAACAATGGCGACAGCATGAAATCCGAAGCCTCCAAACCCAGCACACGGCAGGAGATCGTCGAGAAAGCGGATCTCCTGTTCTACCAGCGCGGCTTTGAGAACACCTCGTTTGCCGACATTTCCGATGCAGTGGGTATCTCACGCGGCAACTTCTACTACCACTTCAAAACCAAGGACGACATCCTGAACGAAGTTATCGCTCACAGAGCGACAAAGACGCAAGGGATGTTGGACACCTGGGCGCTCAAGGGTCGCACGCCTGCCGAGAGGCTGAAGTGCTTTGCGCAGATGCTGATCGACAACCGCAAGGACATTCAGCGTTTTGGCTGTCCGGTGGGAACACTGTGCGCCGAACTAGCAAAGCTCGAACACCCGGCACAAGGCGAAGCGGGAATGATCTTTGGGCAGTTCCGACGCTGGCTGAAGCAGCAGTTTGTAGAGCTGGGCCGGGTCAAGGATGCCGATGAATTGGCCATGCACCTGTTGGCGCGAAGCCAAGGCATTGCTTCACTGGCAAATGCCTTCCATGACGAGGCTTTCATTCGCCATGAGGTCAAGCAGATCGAGGCCTGGGTGCTGGATACCGCAGGTCTAGGCGCACCGCGAAAGTAGATTCAGATTCCAACTTTGAAATCGGTACCAGTAGGAGAGAGTTCTTATGCACATTGTCTTGCTCAAATTCGGACCCAATCGTTCGCAAGCCGCGCAGTGGATGTCCGGACACAAGGAGTGGATTGAGAAAGGAATCAGCGATGGAGTGTTCCTGCTTGCCGGGTCTCTGGAGAATGCGCAAGGCGGTGCGCTGCTGGCAGTCAAGCTCAGCAAGATCGAGGTGACAGCCTTGGTGGAAGAAGACCCGTTTGTGAAGCATCAAGTCGTGGAGCCGGAGATCATCAGCATTGCGCCGTCGCGCATTGCTGAGGATTTAGCTGCGTTGATTGGCTGAGTTGCGGCAACGACGTCGCCGGACAGCAAGAACTGGCTCGGCTGGAGCACTTCAAGGCATTGCTAGCCTCGTGGTCAGATTGCGCCGGTGTATTCACCGCGCCCCGGATAGTCGTTCTTGATGACGAAGTCCAGCGACTGGATCATTTGATCAAAGCGGGGGCGTACGAATGGCATCGACTGGACGGAAAGGAAGTAGACGGGGTTGTCCGGCCTGATCAGGAACACGCCAGGCTCAGAAAAAATGGCTGATTCCTCAATGCCTATGGACGTTTTTCCACGACCCACTGAAAGGTGTGAGGCGGGAAGGAGAGTAGAAGACCGGCGATGGTTAGGCGCCTTCCTCTCCCTCCTCTCAAAAAATCAGACGATTCCCCCGTTTGCAAAAATAGTCTGGCCATGTACCCAGACGCAGTCCCGACTGCACAACGCTGCGATGACATCGGCGATATCAGCAGGCTCGCCAATACGCTTGAAAGGCGTGCGTTGGGCAAAGCCTGCAATCAGCTGGGTTGACTTTCCATCGGTGAACAATGGTGTGTTGACCACCCCCGGGGCTATCGCGTTGACCGCAATGTTTCGCCCTTCCAGTTCTTTGGCAAGGCAACTGACATACATGTCCTGGGCCATTTTTGTTGCGGCGTAAGGACCGTAGGTACCCGTTCGCAACTGCGTGATGCTGGAGGACAACGCAAGAATGCGGCCTCCATCGCGGACACGGCGCGCGGCTTCGCGCAGCGTGTTGAAGCCACCTTTGGCATTGACCGCAAACATGCGATCGAAATCCTCATCACGCATGTCCTTCATCGGTGCCAAGCGCATGATTCCGGCATTGGCTACGACGACATCTACCCCGCCAAAGCTGCTTTCAGCTGCATCGAAGAGATGTATTACTGCCCGGGGGTCGCTGACATCAGCCTGTACCGCGATGGCGCGTCCACCAGTTGACTCGATGTCCCGTACGACTGCAGCGGCAAGGTCTCTGTTCTTTTCGTAGTTCACAACGACCGCATGCCCGTCACGTGCCAGTCGCAATGCGGTGGCAGCGCCAATGCCGCGCGACGATCCCGTCACGATAGCGACGCGCCCAGTTGCAGGAAGGCGTGCTGACGTGGCTTGACTCTGGGCATTGGCCGTCCCCATAACGCCAGCGCCAAACGCGACTGGGACGGCAGCAAGGGCCGCAAGCATGCTGCGACGGCCATCAACTTCTGTACCGCGCTTTGCTCCGGCGGTCTGGGGAGGTAGCTCATTGAGGCTCATGGGAGATCCTTGTAAATTTGGAGGAATTTCGTTGTCTGGGAAGAGGCTTCATATCAATCCGCCATTGGCGTAAATGACCTGGCCGTTGATCCACGCTGCATTGGGTTGGCACAGCAGTGAGATCACATCGGCCAGGTCGTCTGGCGTGCCCAGCCGCTTGTGAGGAGTGCGCGCTGCCCACTGCGCGATCAACTCTGAAGTCTTGCCCGCTGTGAACAACGGCGTGTCCGTTGTGCCAGGCGCTACAGCATTGACGGCTATGCCGCGCCCTTCCAGCTCTTTGGCGAGGGCACTGATGTACATCCCTTGGGCCGCTTTACTGGCGGCGTATGGCCCGTAGGCGGGAGGTCCCATCTGGGTCACGCTCGAAGCGAGGGCGACGATTCGCCCCTCGTCCCGCACCTGACGTGCAGCTTCACGCAACGTGTTGAACCCGCCTTTGACATTGACAGCCATGAGACGGTCAAAATCATCGTCCTTCATGTCCGTGAATCGGCCTAAGCGCTGTATACCGGCATTGGCTACCACGGCATCCACGCCGCCAAAGGCTTCAGCGCACGACGCGAATAGCTTGCGGACCGCTTTCGGGTCGCTGACGTCAGCTTGCACCCAGATGGCGCGGCCACCGGCAGCCTCAATATCATTCACTACGGCACCGGCCAAATCAGTGCGCACCACGCAGTTCACGGCAACTGCGTATCCATCGCGAGCAAGTCGGCGCGCTGTGGCAGCACCAATGCCGCGTGAGGACCCAGTGACGATGGCTGCTTTGACTGCGGGAAGTGGCTTTGCGGTCATGGAACACCAACCTCAGGCGTTCGTGCGAACCGAGTCGCTGCTCTGAGAGTCCGCAGAAACGCGTGCGGTCCGTGATTCTTCCGTGTGGCGTTCGCCAGGCGCAGCAAGTTCACCTTTGCGCCGGGCCTCCAGTACCTCGGCACGTACAGCCTCACGCAACCGATGGCTGGTAGGCGCAGCAGTCTCCAAAACAAAGCTGGCCTTGTTGGCGCCGATTCAAAATTGAGCCACCGTGCCGATTGAATTTTGAGCCAGGGCTAATGGCCAACCTGTGAAGGTCGGCTGTGGATAAGTGTAGTGCCTTGGGTCGGTTTTGGTCTCCTTGGTGATCGAGCTCGGTGGTCGTCCGTTGAGGGTAAGCCGCGCAGGGCGAAGCCCGTAGCGGCTTGCCCTTGAGCCGCTCAGAACGGCTCAGCCTTCTTGGCCTGTTCGCGTGCCTTGATGCGTTTCTTGGCCACGGCTGTGCTGTGCATGAACCTGTGGGACTCGTTGCCCGTCTCGACGATGTGGCAGTGGTGCGTGAGTCGATCCAGCAGTGCCGTGGTCATCTTGGCATCGCCGAACACGCTGGACCATTCCTTGAAGTCCAGGTTGGTGGTGATCATCACGCTGGTCTGCTCGTAGAGCTTGCTCAGCAGGTGGAACAGCAAGGCGCCGCCTGCCTGGCTGAAGGGCAGGTAGCCCAGCTCATCAAGGATGACCAGGTCCATGCGCTGCAAGCTCGCTGCGATGCGGCCTGCCTTGCCTTGGGCCTTCTCCTGCTCCAGTGCGTTGACCAGGTCCACCGTGGAGTAAAACCGCACGCGTGAGCCATGGCGCGTGATGCCCGCCACGCCGATGGCCGTGGCCAGATGCGTCTTGCCCGTGCCGGGGCCACCCACCAGCACCACGTTGTGCGCCTGCTCGGTGAACGCCATGCTGGCCAACTGCTCGATGAGCTTTTTGTCCACGGGCGAGCATTCGAAGTCGAAGCCCGCCAGGTCGCGGTGCACGGGGAACTTCGCCGTGTGCATCTGGTAGCTCACTGAGCGCATGGCTCTGTCCGTGACTTCCGCTTGCAGCAGGTGCTCCAGCAGCCAGCGCGAGCTCTCCAGCGTGGCGTGGCCGCCTTGCTTGACCAGGTCCTCCCAGGCCCCGGCCATGCCGTACAGGCGCAGCTCTTTGAACTCCTTGTCCAGCTCACGCATGATCGGCCTCCTGCATGTCGCTGCCAGCGCGCAGGCTGTCATAGCGCGCCGTGTCGGCCAGGGGTGTCTGGCTCACTTGCAGGTTGGTCGCAACCGTCTCGGGCAGGGGCTGCGCTTGCAGGCGGCCGAGCACGTTGATGACGTGCTCGGTGCTCACCCGCCCCGATGGCGGCGCACTCTCCAGGGCCAACTCCACCGCCACCAGCACGGCGTCCAGCCCTTGCTTGGGCACCTCGGCCAGTACCTGCGCCATCACCCTGTCGCCCCCCTCCTGGTGCAGCAAGCCTTTGCGCATGCGCTGCAATGGCTCGGGCAGGTCTGCAAAGGGCGCGCCGTTGCGCAGCGCGCCCGGCTTGCGCTCGATCAGCGGCACGTAATGCTGCCAGTCGTAGCGGGTCTGGTTGCGATCGCTCAGGCGCTCGTGCGTGGCCACCATAGCATCGCCGGCCACCACCACGATCTGCGCCGGGTACAGGTGTGTGCTGACCATTTGCCCCGCCCATTCGCAGGGCACCGAGTAGCGGTTGCGCGCCACCGTCACCAGGCAGGTGCTGCTCACCTTGGCCGGGTTCTCAACATAGCCATCAAAGGCCACCGGCATCGGCATCAGGTGGCTTTGCTCCAGCTCCAGCATCTCGGCGATGCTGAACGCTTTGTGCTGCGGGTGGCGCAGCTCTCGCCACAGAGCCCGGCAGCGCTCGCCCAGCCACGCATTGAGCTCGGTAAAGCTGCCAAAGCGCCGTTGCCCCGCCTCCACCCAGATGCGACGGCGGCTGTCTTGCACATCCTTCTCCACGCGCCCCTTCTCCCAGCCGCTGGCACGGTTGCAAAAATCAGGGTCGAACAGATAGTGCGCGCACATGGCTGCAAAGCGCGCATTGACCACGCGGCCTTTGCCCTTCTTGACTTTGTCGACCGCCGTCTTCATGTTGTCGTAGATGCCACGGCGTGCCACGCCACCCAGCGCTGCAAAGCTGCGGGTGTGCGCATCGAACAGCATCTCGTGGCCTTGGCTGGGGTAGGCCACCAGCCAGAAGGCCCCACTGGCACACAGCTTCATGTGCGAGACCTGCATGCGGTAGTACACCCCGCCCACCAGCAAGCCGTCTTCGCTCCAGTCGAACTGGAAGGCCTCGCCAAGCTCGAAAGTCAATGGCACGAAGGCCTTGCAGGCCGCCTGTTGGCCTTCACCTTGGCGCCACTTGCGGATGAAGTCCGTCACCCGCGTGTAGCCACCTTCGTAGCCCGCTGCCTTGATCTGCGTGAACAAGGCCTTGGCCGTGCGCCGCTCCTTCTTGGGCCGCTTGGCATCGGCCTTCAAGGCTTGCTTGAGCTCCGCCTCGTGCGCCGACAGCTTGGTCGCCTTCGCCGCCTCCCGGCGGTACTTGGGCTCGACCGGCTGCGCCTCGTCCAGCCACTTGGCCACCGTGTTGCGCGACAGGCCCGTGGCCCTCGATATCTCCCGCTTCGTCTTCTTGTCCCGGCGGTGCATCCGCCGTATCTTGCCAATCATGTCCATGGTGATCACCCTCTTCATTCCCTTGCTGCACAAAACAGCAGGGTAGGTAAAACACCTGGCTCAGTTTTAGGTCGGCATCACACCAAAAAGTGGCTCAGTTTTCGGTCGGCGTCAACACTGGCCTCGCCGCGGGAAACCTGTCCGGCGCGCAACGCCACGATTGTTTCAGCTCGCACATCCAAACGGGGAAGGTTGGACGGCAGTGACGTGGGTTCGGCAAGTGCGATGTGCTCTGCACTTTGTGCGAAGACGGGAGATGCGGCCCCCAGAATGGATGCGATTGCGATTGCGCGGCCAGACAGGGACAGTGAGAAAGAGATCTGCTTCATGGGAATGCTCCTAGCGTTGGTGAGGGACCTCGCGGTTTGGTCCAAAGCGGCTATTGCCACCGGTCCGCGTGAATCCAATGCTAGGTAGAAGCCGTTTGTCGGCGTTGCATGCCAAGACAAAAAACTTGCCTAATTCTGTCAAGTTGCCTAAGCTTCCTGGAAGCTCATTTACACATCGATGTCCGATCCACTGCTCACTGCCGTCACCCAATATGCGCGGCTGCATTCGAACGCTGATGGCTTAGCGACGCCGCCAATCCCTGGTTTGCGCATGATGTACGTGGATTCTCCACGCGGCCGACTTCACTCAACGTACAAGCCGCTTGTTTGCCTTGTTCTGCAGGGCAACAAGCAGTTGATAGTGGGAAAAAATGAGGCTGTTTGCAGCGCCGGTGAATCGATCATCGTGGCCGCAGATATGCCCGTCATCGGCCAAGTGACTGGAGCCAGCATGACTCACCCCTATGTGGCACTGGCAATGGAAATCGATATGGGACTGGTTGCCGAAATAAGCGCCGCTTTGCCCGGAACGGCAAGTGGGCGCACAAGCACCGGTGATACGCTGTTTGTGCAGCCCACCGAAGCGTCCGTGGCAGATTGCGGGTTGCGGCTGATGAGGTTGATTGACCGGCCTCAAGCCCAGCAGGCACTGTTGCCGGGGCTGCGGCGCGAACTTCACTACTGGCTGCTGGCAGGACCCCATGGGGCCCGGCTTAGCGACTTAGCGGCACCACAAGGGCATGCGGCGCGCCTGGGACGCGCTGTCGGCTTCCTCCGCACAAACTACTCCAGTCGCGTATCGATTGAAGAACTGGCTGCCCTAGCAGCGATGAGTCTGACAGCGTTTCACCGGCATTTCAAAACACTTACCAGCCTATCCCCCGGTCAGTATCAGAAGCGGCTTCGTCTTATTGAAGCTCGTCGCCAGATGCTGTACGAAGGTAGCAGTGCAAGCGATGCAGCGTTCAAGGTCGGATACGAAAGCGTGTCTCAATTCACTCGGGAATACGGACGCATGTTTGGTGCACCGCCGGGCCGCGACAAGCGCAGCGCGCATATGCAGGTGATTCAGAACAGACTCAATGGCATTGATAACGAGCGCAAGCGAGCCTAGGTTACTTGCTCACTCTCTGACATTAAGGGGTGCTATCGCATCGACCACGGCGTACGCGCACTCGGGGTGGTCTGGCGTAAGCACGCTAGTCGCTCAGTGATGCATGTTTGCACTCGTGGTCTGGGCTGCCCCGGGCATCTCCTCGAGTTGGCGCGAGATGCTGGGGGTGATGAAAACATACCTTCGTGATCCGAAGGCATCTGCCGCCGTTTAATCGCCCGTACGATGGGCTAGGGCCGATATGGCTATCAGCAATCACCTTAAACGGAGAAAAGGACCGGACGGCAGCTTTGCAGCGGTTGCAGTCATCCGCCTGTTGACTGTCGAACGCGTACTATCGGCCACAACCGGTGCTTCGGGAAGTGCCGGAGAATCCGCTCTCCGAAACAGGTAATTTAGGCTTTCACTCAAAGAGGCGCGCTCAATCTTCAGCGTGACTTAGGCACAAGCAGACGTTCGTGAAGGAACCCGAGATGAAGGAGCTCACCCTGAGGGTGGTCGAGGGGGTGGGCCGACAAGCGCGGCTCGACCGACCGACCTTTGATCCTGAACTGCGCGCAGGCTTGGCGATCGTGGGCGGAATGTTCCCGCCGACAGTGACCAGCGACCTGATCGACTTCATGCGGGTGTCCTACGCAGGGCCGCCTCTCGAAACCCTGATCGGCGGGCGAAACATCCGCTGCGAGGAACGCGTCTTCGAGGGTTACGAGGGTCACCCTCTCAAGGCGTCCGTCTTCCGTCACGAGCGTGCCTCCGGGCAGCGCCCAGGTGTGCTTTTCGTGCATTCCGGGGGTCTGATGTTCGGCGATCGGTTCAGTGGGTTGGACCGGATGATCGATTTCGTCGAACAGCTGGGCGTCGTGCTCGTGTCGATCGAATACCGCCTCGCGCCAGAGTATCGCGACCCTTATCCGCGGGAAGATGTGTACGCGGCGCTGGAATGGATGGCATTGCATGCGGAGTCGCTCGGCGTGCGCCTCGATCGCCTGCTGATTGCGGGCGCCAGCGCAGGGGGAGGTTTGGCGGCCGGTGCAGCCCTCGCGGCGCGCGATAGGGGCGGTCCCCGCCTGTGCGGGCAGCTGCTCGACTACCCCATGCTGGACGACCGCGGCATCACGAAGTCCACGCTTCAGTTCGATGGCATCGGCGTCTGGGATCGCGTGAGCAACGAGACCGGCTGGGGCGCGCTGCTTGGCGAAGCGCGCGGTGGTCCGGATGTGTCGCCGTATGCCGCGCCAGCTCGTGCAACTGAGCTTTGCGACCTGCCGCCCGCGTTTCTCGACGTCGGTAGCGCCGAGATATTTCGCGACGAAACCGTGGCCTATGCGGACGCCTTGTGGAATGCCGGCGGGCAGGCCGAGCTTCACGTGTGGCCGGGTGGGTTCCATGCGTTCGACATCTTCGCGCCGCATACCGCACTGTCACGTGGAATGATCGCCACGCGCAGTGCATGGATGTCGCGCGTGTTGGGCGATTGAGGACTGTATGCAGGAACTGCTGGCTCGACTGAAGGCCCTTGACCCCAACGCCAGCCTGGCGTTGAGGGTAATCGCGTGCTTCGACGAATTGGTTCGAGGTGGCGTCAACATCCAGGGGCTGCTCGGGGCAGCAGCCTCGCTCTCGGGCTGTGTAGCGGGGTTCGCCGGGCATCAATCAGAGCGCACGCTTCGCGTCGCGCCGGACGGGCAGACCCTGAAGGGCAGCGCCTCAGCGCCGCAAGAAGGCTCCCTGGCAGCAAACGGCATGACCGTGTGGCTGGAGCGGCAGGGGCCAGCCCATGTGAACGATGCGATGATCCTCGAGCGCCTCGCACTTGCGCTGGCCGTCCGCAGCGGGCACCAGGCGGACGATCCATTGCGTCGGCTCGGCGATCTGCTCGACGCCAACATTGACGTGGAGCATCGCCACGCGACGGCTGCCAAACTCGGATTGGCGCCGCACTTGAAGTACCGCGTTGCCACCTTGCCGCTCTTCGCGACATGGAAGCAACACCGCGACCTGCCGGAAGACGTAGTTCACACCCGCTACGGTCCGCTGCACGTGTGCGTACTGCGCGCCGAGGTGAAACACATCGACGCCAGCCCCTGCGGGATCGGGGTGGCGGCGGGGATCGACGACCTCCACCGATCGCTGGCGACAGCACTCGTGAGCTTGCGCCTGTGCGCTGTGCCCGATGTGCCAGTCGTCGTCGCAGACGACTATGGCGGTCTGATTGATTTGCTCGCCCAGTGCTCGGTCGATCGACCGTTGCTCGATGTCGAGGAACTCGAAGGCGTCATGCAGCATCCGTGGGCCGTGCGAACTCTGGATGCGCTGCTTCGCTCCGCGTCTATCCGTGACGCATCTCGCATTGCCGGTGTCCACCACAGCACGATGCAGGCGAGACTGGAGACCATTCGCGACGTGCTGTCGTTCGACCCACTCGACGGCATCGGCCGAACCCGTATCGGCCTCGCCTTCCTCGCCTGGCGCGTTCGGCATTCGTCGGCACTGGACCTGCCACCGCCCACCAGTCGCTAGTCTCAACCGCCAAATGGCGGAATTCGGTCCCTCCAGGCGCGCCGGTCGGCGGTTACTGGCCACCCGGTGTGTTGCTATCTTCCAGTTGCCACAGGTCGCCGCCGGAGACGCGTTGGGCGAGGTCATCGTTTCGACCCCACGCCGACGTTCCGCGCTCCGGCACTTGGCCTGCGGCTGTGGTTCAACAACACGGAGACAAACAATGACCGAACTCAAGAAGGCAATCGACGCCGTACTCGATGGCGTGACGACAGGCACACCCCGCGTGCCGGGGGTATCGGCGGCGGTGACCGACCGCCGCGGTACGATCTACGAAGGCGCGCGCGGTGTCCGCAACACCGGGACCGGCGAGCCGTTCGAGCCCGACACCGTGTGCGCAATCTTTTCGACCACTAAGGCCATCGCAGGAACGGCTTGCTTGCAACTGGTGGAAGAGGGGCTTCTCGACCTCGACGCGCCTGCGAAGGATTACGCGCCCCAACTTGCCGACATCATGGTCATCGAGGGCTTCGGCAAGGACGGGCAACCCAGGCTGCGCCCACCGAAGCGCGACATCACGACACGTCACCTGCTCACGCATACAGCCGGCTTCAGCTACGACTTCTTCAACGAGACGTACACCCGCCTCGCCAACGAGCAGGGCCAGCCTTGGGTGGTCGACGCGTCGTGGAAGTCGATCAAGACGCCACTTCTGTTTGATCCGGGCGAGCAGTGGTCATATGGGAGCAACATCGATTGGGCCGGCATGGTGCTGGAGGGAATACGGGCAAGCGGCTCGGCGAGGTCATGCAGTCGAGAGTTCTCGCTCCGCTCGGGATGGCCGACACCGCCTTCACGATGACCCCCTCCATGCAATCCCGGCAAGCAACGATTCACGCGCGCGAGGATCGCGATGGCTCGCTCGTTCCGCTCAACGGGGTGACCTTGCCGCAGGATCCGGAGGTCCACATGGGAGGGCACGGCCTCTACGGGACCGCGTCGGACTATGTGAAGTTCATCCGCATGTGGCTCAACGACGGACGCAGCGACGGCGGCGAGCAGATCCTTCGACCGGAGACCGTCGAAATGGCATCTCGCAATCATTTGCCCAAGGGCATGCAGGTGAAGATGCTGCCCGGCGTCGATGCGACCAAGACGGCGGCGTCCATCCTGCCCGTGTCGAGGCCACGACTGTCCAACGACGCCGAGTTCTTCCCCGGCATGCCCAAGACGTGGGCACTCACGTTCATGATCAACGAGGAAGAAGCACCCACGGGTCGGCCGGCCGGTGCGCTCGCATGGGCCGGCCTCGCCAACCTGTACTACTGGATCGATCGCGCGAACGGCATCGGCGGGTATTGGGCGACCCAGATTTTCCCATTCGTAGATCCAACATCGGTAGCAGGCTATCTCGCGATGGAAAGTGCAACCTATCAGCACGCAAAGCCTCGCGCTCGATGAGATGCAAAAGGCCGCTCCGCTCGAGCCAGCGGCCGTGATCATCGCGTTCTTTTGACTAATCGGCTCCGAAGCCGGGTCGTTTGACATCCGGCGCGCGGGTGAGCGTCGGCTTTTGTCCAAACGGTCCGTCCGGCGGGGTCGATTGCACGCGAGTTGATCGGAAGCTGTCCGCGCGTTGGATCCATCGCCCAGCGAGGGTCTTCTTCGGGTCGGTAGAAGCCTGCCCCTTGTCAAACGGCGAACGGCAGCAACCAGCCTGCAGCAGTCAGGTCCTCTCGGCCGTACCTCGCGGTCTCGACCGTCGATTTGCACAATATTTGTTTGCCTAGAGCTAGGTTCCATCTAGAGTTCGGCGTAGGAGGGGCCTATGTCCGCCGCATGTCCAGAGATCGCAATTCATCACCACAGGTCTTCGTCTTTAGTGCACTCCATTGCACGTTTGGTTGCGGTCGCCACAGGTGTTCTGACACTCTCCAACACCGCTATGGCTTTCCAGATCGCCCCCATGGGCTCAGCTTTTGAGTCCAAACTGACCAACGAAACAGAAAACTCTCTAGCGACGGTGGCTGGCAGACTGGGCGTTCTGATCAAAGGCCGCGTCCATGAAGAGATCACCCAGATTGGGATGGGCTGCCCGATAGAGTCCGGGACCCTTGCGCAAGACGTCAGCTGCAGCTCCCGGGATCTGCCCTTTGCCACGCCATATGTCATCTACGGTGTGCGTTGGAACGATCTACCCCCGTTCAAGCTTTCACCCGATGAGGGCAACTGCACCTACCTGGGCAAGTCCTGCAACGTTTCCCAGACCATACGGTTCTCCACGCAGCCGCTTTGTTGGTACTGCCTCTTCAAGGATGCTGAGAAGAAGGCACAGACCCAGCCGATCGTTGGGTGCAGCAAGACCAAGGGTAGTCTTCACGGCAATGTGATGACCCGCTCGCACTTCGGCGATTTGCAGTTCCTGCACGCCATGGCCAGTGAAGAAGGAGTACACCCCGGCGCAACCCGCGCCAAAGTGCTGGACTGGCTGGAGTTCGCCTGGAAGGTGTCATCGCGCGAAATCAAGCCCGACACCTTTCTTCGAGACATCGACAACGCCACCTTAAGAGAGCACTTTGGATGCACACAGTGGCGGGTCTCGGACCTCTACATCCTCGGGCGGCAAGACAAGCTGCTTCCTTACTTGCACCACGTGGCATTCGGCTCGGTGCTCCACACGGTCCAGGACTCGTTCGCCGGAGCCCATGCCTCGCGAGAGAACTCACAGCCAAGTGGCATGTGTCAGGGCACTGACCTTACGCAGCCCAGGCGGATCGTGGAATTCCACACCTATGGCGCTCAAGACGGAAGCCTGCATGACGAACAGGACAGCCGAGAAGCTATGACGCGCGTAAGCGCTGCGGACCGTTGGCCAGATGCGGTAGAGGCCTCGCGCAATCTATCGCGCTTCTATGAAGTCCGCGCCCAATGGAGCGAAGTCCAGCCCTACATGCAGTGTCTGTTCGAACTGGCGGACGAGCGCAATGACTCGTCACCAGGAGAGCAGTACCGACGCCGCTAAGTCCATGGTGGGGCAATCCGGCCCACCATTCATCGTCACTGCGGATGGAGCAATGCCAGCGCCTTGCGCTTGCCCAGTTTGAGCACTTCAGCAATGCGCTCCAACTGCGCGGCCCGGGGATGAACATGGCCCGTCTCCCACTTGTAGACGGATATCGAAGAAGCACCCAGCAACTGGGCCATCTGCTTCTGCGTGATGCCGAGCGCCGCGCGTTTCTCGATCAACACCTGAGCATCGAACGGGATCTGCTTTGACTTCTTGGGAGTGACGTCTTCTGCCACGGCCTTGGCTTTGGGCGCATCTGTTGTTTTGACCTGCCGTTGAGTGGCCTTGAGCTGGGAGGTCAGCGCCTTGACCTCACGCTTCAGTGCCGCGATCTCAGAGCGATGGCCGGTAATCGCTTTGCGCATGCCCTGAAGTTCAGGTTTGAGCTCCTTGCGCGCCATGCGAACAACTTCAGCGCGAAAGGCATTGGAAAACGTATTCATAGGTCCAATGGTAACTTTGACGCCTTATCGCGCGCTTAGGGGCTGGTGCAAAGCCGGTGCCGAGCTCCTTCTTCGTCCCCCCAAAAACAAAACCGCCAAAGGCCTGAGCCCATGGCGGTTTGTTTCGGCGGAGATCGAACGAGCGGTACTTACTTCCCAGCCTTGTCCGCCTTGCGCTTCGCGGCCTTGGGATCCACCACCGCCTTGAACTTCGCACCCGCCACAAACTTCGGCACCGTGCTTGCAGGGATCTTCAGTGCTTCACCGGTTGATGGGTTCTTGCCTGTGCGTGCTGCACGCTTGGCGGACTTGAAGGTCCCAAAACCCACCAGCTGCACGGCATCGCCCTTCTTGACGGCGGTCTGGATGGTGTCGATCAGCGTTTCCAGCACCGCATTGGCTGCGGCCTTGGACAGGTCATTCTTGGAAGCCAGGATTTCAACGAGTTCTGCGCGGTTCATGGATGCTCACGAGTAGAGGTTGGAAAGGCCCGATTTATAACGCCACCGCTGACACCACGCTTGCTACCACTCAATGCTGCAGTGCACTTCTTGGCAAAAACTCCACGCCCGTGCGTTTCACCAACTCCTGGTAGCTGATCGGCCGCCCCACCATCTCCCCCTCGCGGTTCTCTTGCCAATGCGCCCAAGCCCGTTGGGTCGTGGCGTCATAGACCAGCTTGTAGAGATATGACCTTGCCCCTGTATCGTGTAGCTCTTAACCCACGGTTCACGCGGCCTTTTTACGCTGTGCCTCGTACCAGCGCTGCTCGTACTGCATCGGGCTGAGGTAGCCCAGCGACGAATGCAGCCTTCGGTGATTGTAGAAGGCCATCCAGTCCATCACCGCCTGCCTGGCCTGCTCACGGGTAGCAAACTTGCACCCATGTACGCTGGCTGTTTTCAGCCGCCCCCAGAAGCTCTCGGTCGGTGCGTTGTCCCAGCAGTTGCCTTTCCGGCTCATCGATGAACGCATGCCCCAGTCCTTCAAGGCATCCTGGAACTCATGGCTGTAATACTGGCTGCCCCGGTCGCTGTGGAATATCACCCCAGGAGGCGGCCTGCGGCGCCACCACGCCATGGCCAGCGCGTCCTTGACCAGGCCGGCCTGCATGTGCGGCTGCAGGCTCCAACCCACCACCTGGCGGTTGAACAGGTCGATCACCGCAGCCAGGTACAGCCAGCCCTCGTCGGTTTGGATGTAGGTGATGTCGCCACTCCAGAGCTGGTTGGGCGCCTCGGGGTTGAAGCGCCGCTGTACCAAGTCGGGCGCCACCGGCATTGCCAAACCGCAGTAGAAACAACGGCATTGTTGGATGAGCGCGGACTGGATACGGAGTTTGGCTATCTTGTTCATCTGGCACCAGGGGTAGTGTTGAAGCTACTCCCGTTGCCGATAGCCGGACAGGTCGGGCGCCGGGGCATCGCACCACACGGCTGTGCGTCAGGGAACCTGGACGCGGCCGGGTTCGCGTTAGCCCGGACAGGAAATAATTTACACCGCCGAGTTCAGTCAGCACAAGCAGCGACTGTTGCATGCATGCCTCATGCGGCCCCCACAGGCAGCGCCACCTGCTGCGCCGGGTCCTTCGCCCGGTGCACAAACAGCTCCACCGGTGGCACCTTGATCAGCGACTCTGCCCGTTCGATGGTGCCGTGCAGCCAAGTGTCCCAGTCCCCCTTTTCCAGCGGAACCACCGTACGTTTGTCCTGCATGTCCGGCGCGCGCTTGGGGTCAGGCCTGTGCATCAGATTGAGAACAGGCACGTCGTCACAGTTCTGCGTGATCATGGTGTAGCTGAGCACCATCTCACCCGTGGCCGGGTCGGTCCATTCGCTCCACAAGCCAACCAAGCCCCAGGGCTCGCCATCCGCGCGCTCAAACTGCCAGGGGATGTGTTTGCCGGTGCCCCAGTAGGGCTCGACGTACAACTGCGCCGGGATGATGCAGCGCTGCCCCTTGCGCCACGGGCCGCCGTAGGTCCATGACTTGGCCATGCCCTCGCGCCGGGCGTTGACGGTGCTCAGGCGCTTGCCGTCTTTGCCGGAGGGAATGTGTGTCTTGGAGTGCGGCGGAATCATGCCCCATTGCCCGACCACCAATTCGCGGCCCGCTTCACCATTCGCGCGCAGGAACGGCCCGCGGTACAGCGGGCTCATCTTGTCGCGCCATTCCTCCTCGGGCACGTCACCGAAGTGCAGCACCAGCTGCTCACGGCCCGGGACCTCGTAGTAGGTACACATGGCAACATTCTGGCAGCAGGGAGCTATACTGTAAATATGTACAGTCTTTGGAACTCCCCGCTACCCGTGCCGTACGACACGGCGGCGCAGTCGCTGGCCTTGCCCTTGTGCGGGGTGAGCGTGCGCGCGGGGTTTCCATCGCCTGCCGATGACTTTGCGGTGGAGCAGCTGGACATCATGAAGCTGCTGGTGAAACACCCCCAGGCTACCTACTTCTGGCGTGTGCGAGGCGACTCGATGCGCGACGCGGGCATTGAGGACGGCAGCATCATCGCCGTGGACCGTGCGATCAAGCCCAAGCACAACAGCATCGTCGTGGCCATCGTGGACGGCGAATGCACGGTGAAGTTTTTGCACCAGCGTGCTGGCCGCATCAAGCTGCGTGCGGCCAACCCAACCTATCCCGACATCATTCCTCGCGACAGCCAGACCATTGAGGTGTGGGGCGTGGTGAGTGGGTGCGTGAAGCTGTTTCTCACCTGATCTGATGGACGGAGGCCAGCATGTATGCGCTGGTGGATGGCAACAATTTTTACGTGAGCTGCGAGCGGGTGTTCCGCCCCAGCCTGAACGGCCGCCCGGTGGTGGTGCTCAGCAACAATGACGGCTGCGCCATCGCCCGCAGCAATGAGGCCAAGGCCCTGGGCATCAAGATGGGGGCGCCGTGGTTCCAGATTCGGCACATGGAAGAGACCCACGGGCTGGTGGCCTTGAGTGCCAACTTCACCCTGTACGGCGACATGAGCAACCGGATGATGAGCCTGGCGGCGGGCCTGGGACCCTCTCAGGAGATCTACAGCATCGATGAGTCGTTCGTCGGCCTGCAGGGCATGCCGGGCGACCTGATCACACGCAGCCACGCCATCCGCGCCCGCATCCACCAGTGGGTGGGCATCCCCTGCGGCATTGGCATCGGTCACACCAAGACGCTGGCGAAGCTGGCCAACCACATTGCCAAGACGGCCGAGCGCAAACCAGGAAGCTATCCGGCCGAGTTGGCCCAGGTGTGCAACCTGACCGTCCTTCCCGCTCAGGACTTGGACGAAGTTCTAGCCGCCACGCTGGTGGAAGAAGTCTGGGGCGTGGGCCGCAAGATCGGTGCGCAGCTGCATCAGTGTGGGGTGCATACAGTCCTGGACCTGGCCCGGCTGGACCCGGCCATGGTGCGCAGGCGCTGGAGCGTGGTGCTGGAGCGCACGGTGCGCGAGCTGCAGGGCATGCAGTGCATCGAGCTCGATGACGCGCCCGAGCCCAAGAGAGAGATTGCCTGCACCCGGTCATTCGGCCAGGCGGTGACCGAGCTGCCACCGCTGTTGGAGGCAGTGAGCGAGTTCGCCAGCCGTGCGGCCGAGAAGCTGCGCAAGCAAGGCAGCTTGGCCAGCCAGCTGCTGGTGTTCTGCCACACCTCGCCGTTCCGGCCCGGCCCGCGCTTCAACAAGTCAGTGGTGGTACCCCTGCGTCGACCTACGGCCGACACCGGCAAGCTGGTGTGGGCGGCGGCAGCCGGTATGCGCCGCATGTACGAGCCTGGGTACAAGATGGCCAAGGCCGGGGTGATGCTGCTGGACCTGGTGCCGGGCAATGTGCTGCAGGGCGAGCTGGATCTGGAGGACGAAGACCACCGGGACCGCACCCAGCTGATGGTGGCACTGGATGCGCTCAACCAGCGCTATGGCAAGGGCACCGTGCATTCAGGTGCCACAGGGGGCACCAACAGGGGCAAGGACTGGGGGATGAAGCAGGAGAGGCGCACGCCGCAGTACACAACACGGTGGGAGGATGTTCCGGTGGCAAGGGCCTAAGCGTGAGGGTAAGCGTGCGGTCATCCCACCCTTGAAGGGAACGGTCTAAGCGGCAACGATGGTGTCCACCAAACAAGTTAGGTGGACACCATGAATGAAGCCAAGAAGAAGACCCGCCGGCGATACGACGCCGAGCTCAAGCAGCAGATCCTCATTCAGTGCGACGAGCCGGGTGCATCGGTGGCCAGCATTGCCTTGTCCCACGGCATCAACGCCAATGTCGTGCACAAGTGGCGTCGAGAGGGATGTAGGGCGCTGCCTGCCCTGCAGGCTCCCGCATTTGTTCCAGTGCCGCTGCCACCAGCGGCGTGTGCATCTGCACCGGACATCCGCATCGAGTTGCGCCGTGGTGCCACCAGCGTGTCAGTGACCTGGCCCCTGGCGGCGGCCGATCAGTGCGCAGTATGGATGCGAGAGCTGCTCAAGTGATCCGGTTGGATGCCCTGTGGCTGGCCACCGAGCCGCTGGACATGCGAGCGGGCACCCAGACGGCGCTGGCCCGTGTGGTGTCGGTCTTTGGCGCTGCACGCCCGCACCACGCCTATCTGTTCGCCAACAGAAGAGCCAACCGCATGAAAGTGCTGGTGCACGACGGCATCGGGGTGTGGCTGGCAGCGCGGCGCCTGAACAGCGGCAAGTTCGTCTGGCCGCGTGATGCGGCAAGCACCGCCGCGCTCACCCGCGCACAGTTCGATGCGCTGGTGCTGGGCCTGCCCTGGCAGCGCCTTGGCGACGGTGGTGTAATCACCGTGGTCTGACTCTGGAGCGCAGACTGCGTATTTCGGTCGCTGCTGGACACTCATTTCGGTTTCTCTTGGACAGCGGGAACGGCGGGAGATGGGACCCAGTTCGGCACTCATGGACACGCACAATGTGCTGCCAGTAGGCGTCGACGCTGCGGCGCCCAGTCGCCATGTTGGTTAGGCGGGCAGGTGCGCGGCCGGCTAGACTTCACCAATCGCCACGAGCAGTCGTTCGCCCCGAGCTGTCCACTGAACGGTCAAGACTGGGCAGAGTCGTCCTCTCTCTATGCGTAACCGGCAGCTCCCGACCCGTTGCCGACCGTCGAGACTGCAGGGAAGCGGACCTAGACCGCGAAGGCGGGCCCCATTCGCTTGACACCTGTTGATTCCGGGCAGACGCAGGGCTCGACCAACGCCATCTTCAATCCTGGCGGGGTGTGACCCCGTGGTTGCCAGGACGGGTAGGCCCTCGACGGCGGCAACCGCTGAAGATGCCCTGCGATTCGGTGTCGATCAGTTTCTTGCGGCCCGCGCGGGTGAGCGTTCATCGGTGCGGGCTAACCCGCAGATTCCACCCGCACAGAGTCTCACTTGGCACCCCCGCTGGCCTTGGACACATACAGCGCCAGCGCCGCGATCTCTGCATCGGTGAGCTTTTCCTTGTACGAAGGCATCTGGCCCAGCCCGTTGCGCAGCGCCTTCGCCACGCGCGCAGCGTCGGGCTTCAACTCGTCCAGCACCGGGCCGACGGCGCCCTCGGCGCCCGCGGCCTGCAAGGTGTGGCAAACCGCGCACGAAGGCACGACGCCTTCCAGGAACAGCTTCTTCCCCAGGGCGAACTGCGCGCTGTCGTCGGCCGCCAGCGCGGGCAGAACGGGCAGCGCCAGGCAGGCACCAAGCATCGACGCAACTCTCAAGGCATGCAACACAGGGTGCTGCTGAATGGTGCTGCGCATGATCAGGCCACCGTCACTTTCACGGCGTGGTCGGACCAGCTCGTGTTGTTGTAGCCGCCGGCGTTTTCCTGCCGCTGCTCGGGTTGCACGTTGCCTGCGGAGTCGGTGGCGCGGCTGGCCAGCGTGTGGCTGCCGGCGGGCAGCCTGGCAGCCAGCACGAACTGGCGCCAGGCATAGCGACCGAGGTCGGGGCCGACGAAGCGCGCGTCGCTCCAGGTCTTGCCGCCGTCCAGCGACACCTCGACGCGCTTGACACCGTTCAGCCCTCCAAAGGCAACGCCCTGCACCTGCACCAGACCGGCTTTCACGCCGGCTGCGTCGGGCCCAGGCGAGTTGATCCACGACTTGACCGTCATCTCCTGCACCGAAGGTTGGCTGGGGTCGCCCTTGCCGCCCGGCGGCGAGATGCGGTAGCCGTGCGACATGATCTTCGCGTCCGTCTCCTTGGCCGTGAAGGCCAAGCGCTTGATGTACTTGATGTTGTTCACGCCGGTGTAGCCGGGCACGATCAGGCGCAGCGGGCCGCCGTGGGCCAGCGAGATAGGCACACCGTTCATTTCCCACGCCAGCAGCGCATCGGCCATCGCCGCGGCCGGTACCGAGCGCTCAACGATGATGCTCAGCGGGTCCAGCCCTTCGGGCAGCTTCTCGCCGCCGGTGCCGGTCATGAAGCCTGCGCCCGGCACCATGCCGCCCAGCGCCTCGGCCACTACCCGCACCGGCACGCCACTCCAGATCACGCAGCCGGCTGCCCCCACTTGCCACGGCGTGCCGCTGGGCTTGCTGGGGAAGTAGCCACGGCCATTGCCAGAGCATTGCAGCACCATGGCGGTGGTCTCCACGCCCAGGGTCTTGAGTTCGCGCAGCGTCAGTGTGCGCGGGGCCTTCACGCCTTCGATGGCCACTTCCCAGGCGTCGCGGTCGGCAATGATGGATGCGTCTGGCGCAGGCAGATTGTTGCGGATGTAGAGCTGCTCGGCCGGCGTGATGACACCGCTGCCGAAGGCCGTGCGCTTGGTCTCGATGGTGGTGCTGCTGTGCACGATGACGCTGGCCGGGTCTTTCCAGTTCACGTAGGCGGGCAGCGGCTTCAGCGTGGCGCTGGCCACAGGAGTTTCGCCAGCAGCGGCGGCGCCGCGCGCAAAAGTCGCTAGTCCGGCAGCGGCCACGGCGCTGGCGCTGCCGGCGAGCAACTGGCGCCGCTGCAGGAAGTTCAGGGTCTGTTTCATCGTGTCTCCTTGGGGGTGGTGGTGGGTGTGGATGTGGGTGTAGGTGTTTCACTGGTCTTGCCGAACTGGTTCTGCGCCACGGCCAGTGCTTGTTTCTTTTGCGCAACCAGCACCAGCGGCTTGCCGTCGCGCGAGGTGATGACTTTCCAGTAGACATTGCCCCACCAGCCGCCGCCTTCCTTCAGCGCCACGGCCTTGTCGAAAGCAAACACGGTGACCATGCCGCCCTTCTCGAAGAACGTGGTGAGGTGATAGGCAAGGTGGCCGTCGATGTCGCAAGGCCGCATCAACTGCGGGAAGCCAGGGACCACTTGTTTGCCGCCAAGCCCCAGGTGCTGCAACAGCGGTGCAGGTTCCATGAAGGTGCCGCGCAGCGTGCGCTCAAAATATTCATGCTCGATGGCACCCCGCACCAGCTCGGGTGGGCGCATCGCCAAGACGGTGCCGGTCCCGCTGCCGACCAGCAGCAGGGCCAGCACAGACCGCTGGAAGCCGCGTCGCGACAGCATCGGCTGCGCCTTGCGGTACAGGTGAGGCGGTGGGTCGGTGGCTTCGAAGGCCAGCGCCAGCTCGGCGCGGGCGCGCAGGTCGAATGCACTGTCCTCGGGTTCGGTGGTGATTCGGAGCTTCATGTTGAGGTTTTTCTCAGCGGCGTCACGCGCGCGCCTGAGGGTGCTTGCACGGGCACGCCCATCACGCGCTTGAGCGCGTCGCGCGCGCGCGCCAGGCGCGACAGCACGGTGCCCGGCGCGATCTCCAGCGCCTCGGCCATCTGGGCGGTGGGCATATCGTCAAAATAAAACAGCACCAGCACCTCGCGGTGCATCGGCGCCAGACGCGCCAGGGCCTTGACGACGTCGAGCTTGTCGTCCAGCCCGCTGTCGGGCGCGGCCTGCTCGGGACGCTCTTCATCGTCCAGCGACTGCATGCCCGGCGTAGCCTGGCGGAAGGCCGCGCGACGCATGATCTGGAACAGCCAGGCCCGAGCCAGCGTTGCATCGCGCAACTGCTCGCGATGTTTCCAGGCGTTGGCAAAGCAGTCCTGCACCACGTCTTCAGCCGTCGCACGCGAGCCGGTCAACGCCCACGCGCTGCGCAGCAGGAAACGGTAGTGCTCACGCACCCATTGGTTGTAGCGGGATTCGGCCGACTGGAAGAGCATGTTGATCAAGAGCGCTGGGTGCGCCCGCTCATTCCATACCGATCATTGGTAGTTACCCTCAGGGCTGACCCTTAGGGGCCGCGCGTGCCGCCCAGCGACGGGAACTCGGCCGCCGCATCGCCGCTGCGCCCTTGCCGCAAAGCCGCCAGCCGCCGCGTCATGCTTTCAATCTCGATGGTCTGCCCGGCAATGATTTCCTCCGCCAGTTGCCGCGTGGCCGGGTCGCGGCCATGCTGCAACACCAGCCGCGCCATCTCGACGGCGCCGGCGTGGTGCGGAATCATCATCGCCAGGAAGTCGATGTCGGCATGGCCCACGTGGCCTGTGCCGTGCATGTCTTGCATCATCCGCGTCATCGATTCGTCCATCTCGCGCTGGAAGGCGCTGGCTCCCCCGCCGTTCATGCGGTCTGCCCCTTCGCACCCACGCGCACGTAAACCAGGTTGATGCTCTTCTTGTTGCGCAACGCGCCTGAAGGCAGGGCCAGGTTGCCCAGAGGGATCTGCGCGATGAAGGCAGGCCGCAGCGGGTCGCTGACGTCGAAGGCGCTGCACACCGTCTGGCCGGCGTTGGGCGTGCCAGGCAGCTCGTCCTGCTCGTGCGCCACGTACAGCAGTGTGTTTTCGGGGTTGGTCCACAGCCCATGCGACTCGCGCCCGTGGCTGAAGAAGGTACCCACCACCTTGCGCTGGCCGCCGGGGGCGCTGCGGTCGATGATGGCGATGGGGCTGGACGCCACGCCGCCGGGCCCGCCGTCGTCGATGCGCGCCAGGCTGGCATAGACCACGCTGCCGCGCGCATTGCTGACGAACTCGACGTGGTTGGGCCGCGCGCCCATGCCCAGCGGCACGCTGTCGATCAGGTCGAAGCCGCCCTGCGTCGAGCGGCACGACAGCGCATCGGCCAGCTTGTGCGAGAACCACACCTCGGCGCCGTCAGGCGTGGTCTTCATGAAGGGCGTGAAGCCGGGCTTGTCCTGTGCGCTGATGTCCAGGGTTGTCACGCGCTGCGGCCGGCTGTGGCCGTCGGCGCCCGGGTTGACGCGGAACACGTCGATCTGCGACACCTTCTGGCTGGCCACGAAGGCGAGTGTTCCCTCGCGGTTGAACCACACTTGCGCCGGGCCGTTGATCGTCGGCAGGAACTGGCGGATGGCGGTTGAACCCGGGCTGTCGGCGCCTTTCAACTGACGCACCGCCTGGTCAACGCCGAGGATGGCGATACGGTCTTCGCCGCGCAGCGTGACCCACAGTTCACGGCCATTGCGCGTGAAGGTGGGCTCGTGCGGTTCGCGGCCCAGCAGCAGGCCGCTGCTCAACCGTTCGGGGTTGGTGCTGGGGCCGGCGGCCGGGTTCGGCGTGTTGCCGATGACGCGGCGCTGTTCGGTATCGATGAGATAGATGTTGCTCGAGCCACGCCCACTGGTGGCCAGCAGCCGGCCGTCGGGCGACGGCACCGCGCCGTGGGCGTCGATGCAGCCGTGGTACAGCGGCTTGTGGATCATCGCCGCGTGCGTGGGCGCCACGCCGGCGGTGACGTAGCGGAACGGCGGCCGCGGGTCTTCGTCGAAGCTGGTCAGGTTGATCGTGCTCTCGACGGTGTTGGTCTTGGGATCGATGACGACGAGCGTGTTGGAGTCTTCGTTGGTGATGAAGACGCGGTCGCGCGGGTCGATGCCGGGGCCAGGCGCGGTCGTGCTGGTGCTTGTGCTGGCGGCCGGTGCCTGGGCTTGTGCTGCGGGCAGCGCGCTGGCTGCCGCGGCGGCCAGTGAGAATTTGAGGATGTCGCGGCGTTGGGTGGTCATGGGTGCTTTCGTAGTCGGGATGGGGTGATCGGTGGTGTCGCGGGCTAGGCTGTCGGCATCGACCGAAGATGTCTGTGCGCTGGGCAGTCGTACGAACAGTCGGGCACGGCAGCCCAGCGCTTGGTTCACATCAAGAGCGCGGCGCGGGCCGTTTCATTCCCTGGCGCCTGCCGACAGCGCGTCGCGCTGACGCCGCCCTGCCTTCAGCGCGGGGCGCCCAGTTGCCGATAGACCTCGGCCGACACCTGCGCCAGCACGCTGCGGTCGGCGTCTGATGAGAGCGCGTAGCCGAAAGGCCCGTCGACCCAGTAGAAGACATTGACCGTGCCTTCCCGCGCGAAGCGGAAGGCGGTGTCGGTGTTCTTCGCCCCTGGCTTGGTGGCTGCGCCCGGGCCTGCTGCGCTGCCCACGTCGGCGACATCGTTGGATACGTAGAGCGTCAGCTTGCTGCCGAGCTCGTTGCGGTACATGAACTGCGCAACCGGCCCCTGGCCACCCGGCAACAGGCGCCCGCCTTCCAGCGTGTAACCCTGGGCCTGCAGGTGCGGCGGCTTCATCGGCGCGCCCATGCGCTTGGACAGCCATGCCACGAGCTGGTCTTCGTGCGCCGCGTCCACCTCGACCGGGCGGCGCGTGTCGGGGCTGTACACCGCGTGGGCCACCGCCGCGCGCTGCGCGAAGCCGCCCGCTGATACCAGCGTCAGGCCGCGCTCGGCCGGTGCCGCGGCGGCCATGCGGCCGGCATCGTCGCCCCCCGCGGGCAGGCCGCCCCGCAAGCCCCAGCCAGTCGCGCCGCTGATGACGGCGATGGCGATCCCAGCGGCCAGACGCTGGAGGTACCAAGGCGTCTGCGGCACGGCGCGCGGGCGCGCCGATTTCAGCAGGCGCTGCGGCGGCTGTTCATCCAGCACGGGATCGAACAAGGCGTGCAGTTCGCGCTTCTGCGCCCGGTAGGCCTCCAGGCGCTGCGCGTCTTCAGGGCGTGCGGCCAGATAAGCGGCGATCTCGACCTGGCGCTCAGCGGGCAGGCGGCCATCGACGAAGGCATGCAGGTCGGCCTCGGTGACCGGGGGAATGGACGGTGGCGGACGGTCGGTATTCATGGGGTGCTTTCCAATGCATTCATTTGACGACCTTCAGCCGCGCCGGTTCGGCGCGGCCTTCCCTGCCTTCCATCAGGCTGCGCAGGCGCTCACGGCCACGCGACAGGCGCGACATCACGGTGCCGATGGGGATGCCCAGGGCCTGCGCCACATCGGCATAGGCCATGTCTTCCAGCGCCACCAGCAGGAGCACTTGCTTCTGCTCGGCGGGCATCAGGTCCAGCGCGGCCTGCAGATCCATCACCGCCAGGCGGTCACCTTGCGTCGGCGCCACCGGCACTTCAGGCGTGTCGTCGTCCATGGTCACGGTATGAAGCCTGGGCCGGCGCACGCCATCGACGTGCAGGTTGTGCATGATGCTGAAGAGCCAAGCGCGCATGTCAGCCACCTCGCCCCACAGGCTCGACTTGGCCCAGGCCCGCTCCAGCGTGTCCTGCACCAGGTCGTCGGCGTCGTCACGGTTGTTCACCAGCGCGCGCGAATAGCGGCGCAGGCGCGGTACCCAGCTCAGCAGGCTTGCGTCGTCTTGCATCGGTGGGTCGTGGCCTGTGGGACTGGGTGTGGGTCGCCAATGGATGTCATTCCTCGATGATGTGCCAGACGTCCTTGAAGTTGTCACCGCCACGGTCGCCGGGCTTCTGGTCGGCCTGGTAGGTGTAGACCGGCTTGCCCTTGTAGGCCCACTGACGCGCGCCGTCGTCGCGCGTGACGATGGTGTGCGCACCAGCGGGCTGGTCGGTTGCGCCGGCCATGGCTGGCGGCCACAGCGCGGCGCAGCCGCCGTTGCAGGTGCTCTTGCCGCTGCCGGCCACGTCCTTGTCGAAGGTGTAGAGCGTCATGCCCTTGGCGTCGACCAGCGCGCCGTTGACGAGCTTGGCCGGGGCGTCTGCGGCCATGGCGCTGGAGAGCGGCGCGGCGAAGGAAGCCGCGGCGATCGACAGCGCGGCCAGGTTGAGAAGGTGCTTCATGGTGATGACCGGTGAGTTGAGGGTCGTGGGGCCGCGCTGCGTGCCGATCAGTAGGCCGCAGCCACCGCCAGCTTGGGGTCGATCTGCCAGGTTTCGCTGACGATCTTGCCTTCACGGAAGGTCAGCACGTAGCGCACCTTGATGGGCATCTTGCCTTCGAAGACGACGTTGGCCGAGACGGTGGCGCCCTTGGGGTTGGCCGACTCTTCGATCGAGCCGATGTTCAGTTTCAGCGGGCCGACGGCCTTGCCGAACTTCTCCCAGGTGCCGCGGATGGCATCCGTGGTGGCGTAGGTGCCGTCGAGCGGGCCACCGACCCAGTTCAGCTGCGCCTGATCGGCATAGGCACGCATCACGATCTGGGTGTCGCCCGAGGCGATGGCCTGGAAGTGCGTGCGGGCGTCGTCGCTGGGGGCGGCGAAGACGCTTCCGGCGGCGAGCGTCAGGGCGGTGGCGGCGAAAGCGAAAGTCTTGAACATGGTGGGCTCCGATGCAGGTTGGGTGAGTGCTGGATGAAGGGTCCGAGAGGTCCCGACACTAGGGCAGACGGCGCCGGCACGTGGTTTATTCCAGAGCACGCAAAGAGTTTTTCTGTCACGCCATCGACAAGGCACCGACTGCTGCGTGCCGGAATGTTGGGCGGACGGGGGAATACGGCGCGGTGCGCACGCGTTTCACCCCTGGGCAAGCATTGGCGGCCTAAGCCTTGACCGGCTTGCGCTAACCCCGGGACGCCCGCGGGTACTGTCAACAGGCCCCACAGGTCGCAACAGCTGGAAGCTGCTGGTCGCAAGGGTGAAATCCGTCTGCTGCCTGCTTTGCTACGGGTTCTGTATGGGGACAAAGGGGTAGATGTGGCGCAGGCCATTGGAGGATCAGTGCACCTGCTCACTCCTACCACTGCCAGAGCAGAGGCCTGGCTTTGCGCTTGGAAGGGCAGAGAGGGTTGGGGCGGCCAGCGACGGGGTGCAGGCAAGCCTGCGGCGCCTGGCAGGATCAAGGACACCACTCAGTCCAATCAGTGAGTTGTCAACAATGCATGGCCCCCTGGGAGTTCTCGAGGGAGCTCAAAGAAGCTCGCTGACTGCGGTGCCGAACACGGTGTCAACGATGTCGAACTTGATGTCCAAGAAGCCCGAAATACGCACAGACCGGTGTTTGCCAATTGGGGCATGCTCCAATGGTGCGCGTGCGCCAGTGCTGGCACAGTGAATGCCCATGGTGGTCGAGCCTCAATCCCTGCAAAGCCTGAGCGCAGAAGAGCTGCGTGAGCTGACCACGCGCCTCATGACGCAACTGCGCCACCAGAGCGCACTGCTGGACAAACTCACCCACGAGAACGCGCTCTTGAAGCGCATGAAGTTCGCGGCTCAATCCGAACGCTTCAATCCCGAGCAGAAGAGCCTGCTCGAAGACGAGATCGAGGCCGACCTGGCGGCAGTGGCCACCGAGATCGATGCGCTACAAGAAGCGCAGGCGCCCGCCAAGGTTGAAGAGAAGAAGGTTCCCAAGCGTGCGCCGCTGCCAGCCAACCTCCCGCGGCGCGAGATCCGCCATGAGCCCGAATCCACCATGTGCCAGTGCGGCTGCCAGATGAAGCGCGTCGGCGAGGACGTGGCCGAGAAGTTGGACTACGTGCCCGGTGTGTTCACGGTGGATCGCCACATCCGGGGCAAGTGGGCCTGCGCGAAGTGCGAGATCATTCACCAGGTACCCGTCGATCCGCACATCATCGACAAAGGCATCCCCACCACCGGGCTGCTGGCGCAGGTGCTGGTGGCCAAGTACGCCGACCACCTGCCGCTATACCGCCAGGAAGCGATCTTTGGTCGCGCTGGTCTCGCCATCCCGCGCTCCACACTCGCTCAATGGGTGGGCTCGTGTGGCGTGCAATTGCAGCCGCTGGTGGATGCCATGAGAAATGAACTGCTGCAGCACCGCGTGCTGCATGCCGACGAGACGCCGGTGTCTATGCTCAAACCGGGCAATGGCAAGACGCACCGCGCCTATCTCTGGGCCTACGCCACAGGCGCCTTCGAGAACACCAAGGTGGTCGTCTACGACTTCTGTGAATCACGCTCGGGCGAACATGCCCGGCGCTTCCTGGGCGACTGGAGAGGCAGCCTCACCTGTGACGACTTCAGCGGCTACAAGGCCTTGATCGCCAGTGGCGTGACCGAGGTAGGTTGCCTGGCGCACGCGCGGCGCAAGTTCTTCGACTTGCACGCGGCGAACCAGAGCCAGATCGCCGAGTTCGCGCTGCAGCAGTTCGCGCGGGTCTACGAGATTGAGCGCGAGGTCAAGGAGCTCAGCGCAGATCAGCGCCGGGCCATCCGGCAACAACAAACGAAGCCGCTGCTCGATGCCTTGAACCAGTGGATGGTGCTGCAACGCCAGAAGGTGCCCGAGGGTTCGGCAAGCGCCAAGGCGCTGGACTACAGCCTGCGGCGCTGGGAGGCCTTGACCCGGTTCGCGGGCGACGGGCAACTGCCCTTGGACAACAACTGGATCGAGAACCAGATCCGGCCGATTGCCATTGGCCGCAACAACTGGCTCTTCGCGGGCAGCCTGCGCGCGGGCCAGCGGGCAGCAGCGGTCATGAGCCTGATTCAGTCCGCGCGCATGAACGGGCATGACCCTTACGCGTACCTGCGCGATGTGATGGCACGCCTGCCCATGCAGCGCGCCAGTCAGATCGGCGAGCTGCTGCCGAACAATTGGCAGCGCAATTTGGTGGCAATTTAGGCCTCCAAACGAACGTGCATCTCGTCCGATGCTCACTCTATCCGAGCCATGCCGACGCTTCACTGCTTTGCTTCAAATGCCAGGTGATACGTGACCTCGCCTTGCGGGGTATCAGAGTTCAACAACACGGCTTGGAAGTACTCGGCAGGAACGCCGGGGAGCACCAGGCCTGCAACGGGCACAAAACCAAATCGGCCGTAGTAGTTGGGGTCTCCCAGCACAACGCATCCCTTCGCCGATCTCGCATGGAGCTTCTGCATTGCCGCCTCCATGAGTTGTGTGCCAATCCCTTGGCCCTGATGCGCGGGGAGCACAGAGATGGGTCCTAGCCCAAACCATGAGTCAGCTCCGTTGCTGATCTGAACGGGTGAAATTGCCACGTGCCCGATGATCTGCTCGTTGGCTTCGGCCACGAGCGATACCGTGAGTGCGTTGGCCAACCTCAATTCACGGACGATGAACTGTTCAGTGTGGTCCGTGTGGGGTGCAAGCTTGAATGCTTCGATGGTGACAAGCTCGATTGCGGGTTCATCGCGTGGTTCTTCAGAACGAATGATTGTGAGCATGGCGATGGATGATGTGGTTGTCATTGCTTGTGGTCGAGTCCTAAAGTCTAGACTCCGCGACCGCAAGCAGCCCCACGTCAAGATGGGATGACCAGCCCCTTACGCGTGAGGGAGCTCCCACGCTCGAGGTCGGCTCTGCAGCGCTTCCGATCAGTGGCCGGACACGGGTGAGTTCACACTGACAACCACGAAGAGGTCATTGGGCGACAACTACCAGACCACGCCGAGCGCACTTGCCACGGACCACGTCTATGGGCCAAGCCTTTCTAACTCTTTCCTCGAGCTCCCGAAGAAGGAATCAAAGAAGTAGTTTCCCGGACAACCAGAAAAAGGAACTCAAAACGGCACACCGGCAGCAAATTTTGAGCGCTGGGTCTGAAACACGGTGTACACATCCCGAGGCGGAAGAGCTCTCGTGGAACTAACGGTATCAGCAAACAGCGCGTAGTACGGCATGAACTTAGCCTTGTCGCTGCCCCACTTGTTGGCCCAGGTTGCAGCTGGCAAGCGAGAGAGGACCTCGTTGAACAAGAAGTTGTTCGTGGTCTTTACGGCTCCGGTCGCGATCGCTATAGCGCTTTGCAACGCTGGGTAGGTCAGGAGAAGTGGTTTCTCCAGACTGGGCTTGTGCTGCTGCAGACCCAGATAGATCGCGTTCTTGACACCTAGCTTTCCGAAGCGATGAACCGCGCAATGCCGAAGCTGGCAAACAGCAGCATAGTCTTTGAAGGTAGTCAGCAAATCCGGAGGCAAGGTTCCCTTCACTCCAACAAAATCTCGAATCGCATCTGTGAGGCTCTTCTCGCTGACGAAGGTGACCCGTTCGAGCAAAGCCTCGGGCATCATCGCCTTGTCCAAGTGCATTGCAGCTCCAAATGCGACAGCCTGATCCTCGGTGCAGAATTGGCATTCGGCATCCAGCGTTATCAAGCGTCGAAGTACGGTCCGGAAGTAGCTCTCCACAGCCGCGACGACGCCAAGCAGAATCAGCTGAGCTTGCAGTGGGTCGAAGGCTGTAGGCGGCGGCGTCAGCCTGTTGATGGACGCCAACCTCGTCAAGTACTGATCAATTGCGGACTGATTCGGTTCAACGTGTGCCACGTCAAACAAGGACGCAGTCACCAGTGTGGGATTGACCGGCGACCTGCACACAGACAATTTCGATCGAAACGTTGCCATGATCAGGACAAGAATTCTTCGATTACACGCTCGACCTTCCGGATGATTTCGCCAGCACGCACCGGCCCAACGTAGCTGGCTCGCTGTAAATCACCCGAGGCGTTCTGTGACGCATAAACATCCCCGACGGTACGCAGCTGAGTGTCCTCCCGCAAGCGCCTTACCATTGCCTGACTTATCTCGGGAATCTTTTCGAGAGGCAGCTTCATGCATTCTTCAAACATCGACGCTGCCACCAATTCCTCGCCGCACTGATGACAGTACTTCTGCGACTCGTTGATACGCTCGGTGCCGCAGTTCTGACAAGGTGGCAAATCAAGCTTCATTCGTGTTAGCCCATCTTGGGGCAGCAACGTAGACAGCTCGCGACGTACAGGGTGTTTGCTGGAAGGCGACTGCATACAGGCGGTTAGACCCGTCGACCAAGCTGAGCGGCCGAACGCCCCCCTTCTCCAAAGAAAGGCTAAGTGTGGGATATACCGGTCGTACTTCCTGTCAGGACCGTGAGAAACCGGCTGCAGTGGATAGAGCAGACCAACCTCCACCAAAAAGCGCAGCATCCGTTCTGCCAAGGGCGAGCGATTCTTCTCCTGCTGAAGTCCAAGGACGATGTTCCGCACACGAGTATCGGTTGCTTGCGCTGCAGCGACGTCCTGTACAGCCTTATCGAACAGCTCACCACCCGCCTGCACGATCGAAGTAAACTGCTTGAGTTTGATGCGCATTGAGTCAAACTCAGCGCGCATCAACTCCGTTTGGGCTTCGACGATACCGTTGACTTGCTGTTGCGCAGAACGGGGCTTGGAAGTCAGCAACTCTCGCAACAAGCGTAGGTACGTTCTTGGCACGCCAAAGGACAGGTACTTCAGCAACTCAAGGATGTCGGGATTTATCCCGGCAACCTGCGCTGTCAGCAGTCGTCGGGCAGCAATGTCGCCCATAATCTGCGAATACTCTGCGTCCTCAACTGAGAGCCAGAGGTGAACCTCTTCAGCCTCATGGGACGCGTGGAACGTAGGTCCGTACTGTGTTGAGCCCGGATAGACGGATGCCTTGGGCGCAATGAGCTCGGTCTTCAGCTGTCGAAAGATTTCGAAGAACGCAACGAGGTACTCATCTGCCAAGCTGAGCGCTGCATCGTCCAGCAGTAGAACAGCACGCGTTCGTCCAGAGACTTCAAGCAACTTCCCTACAGCCTTGAGCACATGATCAACCGTCAGCCGTTGGCCTAGAGACTCATAGAGCTCTTCGCCTGTTCCTCGTTCTAGGCGAGCAACTAATTGAGAGAGGTCTTCGTGCTTGAACAGCGGATCAGCCGCCAGTAGCTTTGCTTCGTCTTCCCCTGCATCCCTGAGCCAGTCGAACGCACTAACTAGTAGTTTCGCAAGAACCCATGAGTGAAATCGCTGCCTGGCGTCAGGAGACTTCTTGAGCAAGGGCTCGAGATTTAGGTAGCGATTGAACGTGGCGTAGAGGGCAAGCGGCTTATCCACTTGGTTCATTGCCTGGGCGTACGCATAGCGCATGATGTGCGTCTTGCCAGTACCGCGCGGTCCGACCAAAAGCTTTGCGCCTCGTCCAAGCAACTTCGCGCGCGCTCGTCGAAACACCTCACCGTCGGCCAGAGACGCGTCGATTAGGGCAAGGCTTAGTTGATCTGCCCGCTCTTCAAACTCGGGCACCTGTGTCGATGAAATCATGGCGCCGGTCATTTACATTCCTCCAGGGATACTGGAAAGGTTAGGAGGTCAGCCATACTGAGGTGCTTGGCACCAACACCGGAACTTCTTGAAGCAAGCCATGCACGTCCGGACTCGCTAGACAGCTGCGCCAGGGTTTGCCTCGCGAGGTTGCGCGGCATTCTGATCCTATAGATGCAGTCGGTTAGCAATGCACCTCCACTGCGGACACCAAGGACCTTGGTTTCTAGATTTCGCCCAACTCTGGCGACAAGCAAGTCACCCGGACTGGCCCACGCTCGTCGCTCACCGTCATTTGGCTCGTTCTGCGGCAGTGCAATCCATCGCCCTGTCATAGATGGCAGCATGTCGGTCGTGTGGAAAACTTCGATGCCTGCCTTACGAGAAGCCGACGCTTCCATGGAGCCTCGCTGAATGCTCTGCACGAGGTCGCCAAGAGGGCGTACGCTGTTCTGGTCTACGGACCAAGTCACGACCGCAGCGGTCGCGTGAAAGTCGTAGTCCATGCGATAGGTTGCGCGCTCGACATCCACCAATGCAATCCGGGGCAGTAGCCGCCCATTCACAAGCTTTCGTAATGGCACCTGATCCGAACCACCATAGCCCTTGCGTATGACGACGATATGCGCAAGGGCATCCGTGTGCATGAATGAGTTCGTGGGTAGTCGTACAACCACGTCAACTCGATACCTTCGAAGGAGCTCACGCCGGAATATTCGGTACTTCGCACCAGAGATTAGACTGTCCGGCAGGATGATCCCAAGTGTTGAGCCCTGCCCAAGCAGCCTTAGTGCTTGAGAAAGAAAGAGTAACGCCGAGTCTGCGTCAGCGAGGACCGGCATACACCCGCTGAAGCCAGACTCTTCAAGAATTTCGTCAAAGCCGGATTTCCATATGGGCGTCGTGAAGGGAGGGTTGCAGACAACTGCATCTGCCTTGCCAAACTCTTCGCGCACCATACCTGCCAGGCTCGGCTCAAGTGCGTCAGCACGCAGGTGCAGGTGAGACCCGATTTCCTCGCGGGCTAGCAGTTTGCTGAGGTGTCGATCGGAAGCCGGATCAACGTCAATGGTGAGCAGATGGAGATTCGACCAGCGCCGCGCCGCAGCAACAGTCAGCGAACCGCCGCCGACACCCAAGTCGATTAGCCCCGCGGGTTGTCGCAAGTTCATCAGGTCCACCAGCGTTTGACCGATCACCGGCTTGGTGTAGTAACGTCCAAACTTGGACCTTGAGCACTCCGTCATCCGTTTAGCTTAGCTGAAAATCCGGCGACATTCGCAGAAGCTATTCCGTGTGCACATACTGGAGCGAATCCTTCCTTCACGATCACTCCGACTGTCGGCCTCCGGCCCCTTTCCCATTGTTAAGGAAGCCCCTCCCTCCTTCGGCCGACTCAATTTTGCGCAGCCGGTGGCAGACGCCCCACTCGCTCGGATGGCGAATGACAGGTTCTGGCATCAGCTGCCGTTCAATTTCCAAATCTGATCGTCATCAACCAGCCTAAACCTGCCCAATGGTCGCATGGAACCAATCGATCAAACTGATAGGCTACGAATGGCTACAGCAAGGCTATGGTTGGGCTACAAACAAAAACGCCCACTAAGAAGTGGGCGTTTACTGTTAGCGAGAACCGCTATTTAATTGGTTGCGCGAGAAGGATTTGAACCTCCGACCTTTGGGTTATGAGCCCAACGAGCTACCAGACTGCTCCATCGCGCGGTAAGAAATAAATTATACCCTATTATTCAGCTGCTGCCGAATTATTTTCGGGTTCAGCAGCACGGTCGACCAATTCGACCAGCGCCATGGGAGCGTTATCGCCCACACGGAAGCCCATCTTCAGAATACGGGTGTAGCCACCGGGACGCACCTTGAAACGAGGGCCCAGGTCATTGAAGAGCTTGGTCACGCTATCACGGTCGCGCAAGCGGTTGAATGCCAGACGGCGGTTTGCTACGGAGTCTTCCTTGGCCAGTGTGATCATGGGCTCGATCACGCGGCGCAGTTCCTTGGCCTTGGGAACGGTGGTCTTGATGACTTCGTGCTCGATGAGCGAATTCATCATGTTCTGCAGCATCGCGAGGCGGTGCGAGCTGGTACGGTTGAGTTTGCGGAGGCCGTGTCCGTGGCGCATGGTGCTTTCCTTTGAGTAATTAAATCAGGCAGCCGTATCAGGTACTGCCCGAGGCACTGTTCCCGGCGGGGAACCAAAAATTATAACTTAACGCTTGTCCAAGCCAGCTGGTGGCCAGTTTTCCAGTTTCATGCCCAGCGTGAGACCACGCGATGCGAGCACTTCCTTGATCTCGTTGAGCGACTTGCGGCCCAGGTTAGGCGTCTTGAGCAGCTCGTTCTCGGTGCGCTGGATCAGGTCACCGATGTAGTAGATGTTCTCGGCCTTCAGGCAGTTGGCGGAACGCACGGTCAGTTCCAGTTCGTCCACAGGGCGCAGCAGGATTGGATCGAACGTGGCATTGCCGCGCGGGCCTGCCGGTGCGTCGAACGCAGCCAGTTCGCCACCTTCGAGCTGTGCGAACACCGCCAGCTGTTCCACCAGGATCTTGGCCGAGGCGCGCACAGCGTCTTCAGCGGTGATGGCACCGTTGGTTTCGATCTCGACCACCAGCTTGTCCAGGTCGGTACGCTGCTCCACGCGGGCGCTTTCCACGGTGTAGCTCACGCGCTTGACGGGCGAGAACGAAGCATCCAGCACGATGCGGCCGATCGACTTGGTCGATTCGTCGGCATAACGGCGCAGGCTGCCAGGCACGTAACCACGGCCCTTTTCCACCTTGATCTGCATGTCCAGCTTGCCGCCTGCCGACAGGTTCGCAATCACGTGATCGGGGTTGACGATCTCGACGTCATGGGGCGTCTGGATGTCGCGCGCGGTGACCACGCCTTCGCCATCCTTGCGCAGGCTCAGCGTGACTTCGTCGCGATTGTGCAGCTTGAACACCACGCCCTTGAGGTTCAAGAGGATGTTGACCACATCTTCCTGAACGCCATCGATGGACGAGTACTCGTGCAGAACGCCTGCAATGGTGACTTCCGTCGCTGCGTAACCCACCATGGACGAGAGCAGGACGCGCCGGATGGCGTTGCCCAGCGTGTGGCCGTACCCACGCTCGAACGGCTCCAGTGCGACCTTGGCACGATTGTGGCCAAGCTGCTCGACATTGATCGCCTTGGGTTTCAGCAAATTGGTTTGCATTCAGACTTCCTCTCAATACCCCCAGCTCGTTACACCGGTAAGGCTGGTGAAGCGCCTAAACCGCGATGCCTCGCGGTTCAGGGACGGTTTTCTCGAAATATGTACCGAGCGATTAGCGCGAATACAACTCAACGATCAGGGATTCGTTGATGTCGGCGCCAAACTCATCACGGTCAGGCACCTTCTTGAAGATGCCTTCAGCCTTGTCGGCATTCACTTCCACCCAGGCAGGCATACCCACTTGTGCGGCCAGTTGCAGGGCTTCCACAACGCGGTTTTGCTTCTTCGACTTTTCGCGCACAGCCACAACGTCACCCGTCTTCACGAGGTAGGAAGCAATGTTCACGGACTTGCCGTTCACGGTAATCGCCTTGTGCGACACCAGCTGACGGGCTTCAGCGCGGGTCGAACCGAAACCCATGCGGTACACGACGTTGTCGAGGCGGGATTCCAGCAGGAACAGCAGGTTGGCGCCGGTATTGCCCTTCTTGCCTTCAGCGGCTTCGAAGTAACGGCGGAATTGCTTTTCCAGCACGCCGTACATGCGCTTGACCTTCTGCTTTTCGCGCAGTTGCAGACCGTAGTCAGAGGTACGGGCACCCGAGGTGCGGCCGTGTTGACCAGGCTTGGAGTCGAACTTGGACTTGTCGGCGATCGAGCGACGGGCGCTCTTCAGGAACAGGTCCGTGCCTTCACGGCGGGAGAGTTTGGCCTTGGGGCCGAGGTAACGTGCCACTTGAGCTTCCTTTGTGTCATCTGCCGCAAACCATTGCGGGAGCCGCCTGAGGCGCTTGCGCGTTCACAGGCGGCGGTGGGCTTAGAGAGATTAGATACGACGACGCTTCTGAGGGCGGCAGCCGTTGTGCGGCACTGGCGTCACGTCAGAAATCGACGTGATGCGGATGCCCAGGGCACCCAGTGCGCGGACCGAAGATTCACGGCCAGGACCGGGACCCTTGATTTCAACGTCAAGGTTCTTGATACCTTGATCGATGGCAGCGCGGCCGGCCACTTCCGAAGCCACTTGGGCTGCGAATGGGGTGGACTTGCGCGAACCCTTGAAACCTTGTCCACCGGACGATGCCCACGACAAGGCATTGCCTTGGCGATCGGTGATCGTGATGATGGTGTTGTTGAACGAGGCGTGCACGTGTGCAATACCGTCCGAAACGTTCTTCCGGACCTTCTTGCGAACGCGCTGAGCTGCGTTATTGGCAGGAGACTTAGCCATGATGATCTTTCAATCTTTATTTCTTCAGTGCAGCTGCACCCTTGCGCGGACCCTTGCGAGTGCGAGCATTGGTACGGGTGCGCTGACCACGCATTGGCAGACCGCGGCGATGGCGGAAGCCACGATAGCAGCCGATGTCCATCAAACGCTTGATGTTCATCGTGGTTTCGCGGCGCAGGTCACCCTCAATGGTGAACTGCTCGATTTGCTCGCGAATTTTTTCCAGATCGCCGTCCGTCAGATCTTTGATCTTCTTGGAGTAAGCGATACCAGTTGCTTCGCAAATCTTGCGAGCGCGGGTGCGACCAATGCCAAAAATGGCGGTCAAACCGATTTCCGCGTGCTTGTGCGGCGGAATGTTAATGCCAGCGATACGTGCCATATGCGTCCTCTAATACTTTCCAATCAACCTTGGCGCTGCTTGTGACGCAGATCCGTGCAGATCACGCGCACCACACCCTTGCGGCGGATGATCTTGCAGTTGCGGCAGATTTTTTTGACCGAAGCCGAAACTCTCATTGCATTCTCCTAAAACTTTTCCATCCGTCCCGGCTGCTTCGCACGGAACACAATTTGTGCCCGCGAAAAATCGTGGGGCGCCAACTCAACCGATATTCAGTTCCTTGCAGGCAGTGTCGCAAGTGCAGCACTGCCTTCCTCATCATCAACCGCCTGCGTTGCCCTTGAAATTGGCTTTCTTGAGCAGCGACTCATACTGTTGCGACATCATGTAGTTCTGAACCTGGGCCATGAAGTCCATGGTCACCACCACAATGATCAACAGCGAGGTTCCACCAAAATAGAACGGAACGTTGTACTTCAAGATCAGGAACTCTGGCAGCAAGCACACGAAGGTGATGTACACAGCGCCTGCCAATGTCAGGCGCACCAGAATCTTGTCGATATAACGGGCCGTCTGTTCACCTGGGCGAATGCCTGGAATGAACGCACCGCTCTTCTTCAGGTTGTCTGCAGTTTCACGGCTGTTGAATACCAGAGCCGTGTAGAAAAAGCAGAAGAAGATGATGGCTGCAGCATAGAACATCACGTAGATAGGCTGACCAGGAGTCAACGCACCCGAGATATCCTTCAACCAGCGCATCGATTCACCTGCACTGAACCAGTTCACCACCGTTGCCGGCAGCAGAATGATCGACGAGGCAAAGATCGGAGGAATCACGCCTGCCATGTTCAGCTTCAGGGGCAGGTGAGACGATTGACCACCATAAACCTTGTTGCCTACTTGCCGACGAGCGTAATTCACCAGTATCTTGCGCTGACCCCGCTCGACAAACACCACGAAGTAAGTCACCAGACCAACGACGAGGACGATGAAGATAGCGGCCAGAATGCTCATGGCACCCGTACGAACCAACTCCAGAAGGCCACCGATCGAACTAGGCAAACCAGCGGCAATGCCCGCAAAGATCAGGATCGAGATCCCGTTCCCCAAGCCACGCTCTGTGATCTGCTCACCCAGCCACATCAGGAACATCGTGCCAGCCGTCAAGCTGACCACAGCGGTCATGCGGAACCCGAAACCGGGGCTCAGGACCAAACCAGCAGAGCTTTCCAGCGCTACGGCAATTCCCAGCGACTGGAACAGGGCCAAGCCCAACGTGCCATAGCGGGTGTACTGAGTGATCTTCCTGCGACCGGCTTCGCCTTCCTTTTTCAACTGCTCGAACGTGGGAACCACATAGGTCATCAGCTGCATGATGATCGACGCCGAAATGTACGGCATGATCCCCAGAGCGAAAACCGTGAAGCGCGACAGCGCACCACCGGAGAACATGTTGAACAGATTCAGGATGCCGCCTTGCTGGCCACTGAAGAGCTGCTGGAGTTGGGCTGGATCGATGCCTGGCACAGGGATATGAGCCCCAATGCGGTACACGACCAGCGCAAGCAACAGAAAAACCAGACGACGACGGAGGTCGCCGAATTTCCCGGTCTTTGCAATTTGAGCCGCGCTAGTAGCCACAGATGCCTTCCTTCAGAGCCACACTCAGGCGACGCTGCCGCCAGCAGCTTCAATCGCTGCTTTGGCACCAGCCGTAGCACCCACGCCATTGAGCTTGACAGCCTTGGTCAGGGAACCGCTCTTGATGACCTTCACCACCTTGGCCAATTCGCCAACCAAGCCTGCTTGCTTCAGAGCGAGGACATCCACTTCGGCCAGGCCGAGTTGATCCAATGCCGTCAGCGTCACTTCTGCGTTGAACTTGAGCAAGTGCGACTTGAAACCACGCTTGGGCAAGCGGCGTTGCAAAGGCATTTGACCGCCTTCAAAACCAACCTTGTGGTAGCCACCGGCACGAGACTTCTGACCCTTGTGACCACGGCCAGCGGTCTTGCCCAGGCCGGAGCCGATACCACGGCCTACGCGGCGCTTGGCATGCTTGGCGCCGTCTGCGGGCTTGATGCTATTGAGTTCCATGATCTATCTCTCAGAGGACTTTGACCAGATAGCTGATCTTGTTAATCATGCCGCGCACTTCGGGCGAATCCTGCAGTTCGCTCACGCTGTTGAGCTTGCGCAGACCCAGGCCACGAACGGTGGCGCGGTGCGATTCCTTGGTGCCAATCGGGCTGCGCACCAGTTGAATCTTGACGGTTTGTTGCGTTGTCATTTTCAAGCTCCGGTTCAGGCGAAGATGTCTTCGACTGTCTTGCCGCGCTTGGCCGCCACATTCGACGGGGTGGTCGAATTGACGAGCGCGTCAAACGTTGCACGGACCATGTTGTAGGGATTGGACGAACCATGGCTCTTGGCCACGATGTCAGTCACACCCAACACTTCAAAAACTGCACGCATAGGGCCGCCAGCGATGATGCCGGTACCCTTTGGAGCAGGTGCCATCATCACAACAGCAGCGCCATGGTGGCCGGTCACATTGTGGTGGATGGTGCCGTTCTTCAACGAGACCTTGACCATGTTGCGACGAGCTTCTTCCATAGCCTTTTGCACGGCAGCTGGCACTTCTTTTGACTTGCCCTTGCCCATGCCCACGCGGCCATCACCGTCGCCAACCACCGTCAGTGCGGCGAAACCGAGAATACGGCCACCCTTCACGACTTTGGTCACGCGGTTGACCGCGATCATTTTTTCGCGCAGACCGTCGTCTTGACCTTCGTTCTGCACTTTGGGTTGAAATTTAGCCATTTTGTATTCCGCTCCGCTTAGAACTGCAGGCCAGCTTCACGGGCTGCGTCGGCCAAAGCCTTGACGCGACCGTGGTAGGCAAAGCCTGCGCGATCAAATGCAACCTTCTCGACACCTGCAGCCTTCGCTTTTTCAGCGATACGCTTGCCGATGATCTGGGCTGCTGCGGCATTGCCACCCTTGCCCGAACCGCCGAGCGACTTGCGCACGTCGGCTTCCGCCGTGGATGCACTTGCCAGCACCTTGCTGCCGTCGCCGGAGATCACACTGGCGTAGATATGGAGGTTCGTACGGTTCACCGTGAGACGTGCCACGCCTTGCTGTGCAATGCGGATGCGGGTCTGGCGCGAACGACGAAGACGCTGCTCTTTCTTGGTCAACATGTTGCAGCTCCTTATTTCTTCTTGGTCTCTTTGATCGTGATCTTTTCGTCCGCGTAGCGGATACCCTTGCCCTTGTAGGGCTCAGGTGGACGAACAGCACGAATCTCAGCAGCGATCTGACCGACACGCTGACGATCAGCACCCTTGATCACCACTTCCGTGGGCGTCGGGGTGGCAACCGTGATGCCTGCGGGCATTTCGATATTGACCGGATGCGAATAGCCAACAGCCAGATTCAGCTTAGAGCCTGAGGCAGCGGCTTTGTAGCCCACGCCTACCAGGCTCAGCTTCTTTTCAAAGCCTTTGCTGACACCGACCACCATGTTGTTGACCAACTGGCGAATCGTGCCGCTCATGGCATTGGCTTCGCGGGATTCGTTAGCAGGCTCAAAGCTGAGCTTGCCGTCATTGCTGGACACTTTCACCAGCGCGTTTTGCGCCAGCGACAGAGCGCCACCAGTACCCTTGACAGAGATCTGGTCATCTTTCACGGACACATCCACGCCTGCGGGGATGGTCACGGGCATTTTTCCTACTCGGGACATTTCAGTTTCTCCTCAATGCCGCGGGTTAGGCCACGTAGCAGAGCACTTCGCCACCGACACCGGTAGCACGCGCCTTGCGATCAGTCATCACGCCCTTGGGCGTCGTGACAATTGCCACACCCAGACCGTTCATGACTTGTGGAATGGAATCACGGCCTTTGTAGACACGCAGGCCAGGGCGACTGACACGCTCAATGCGCTCAATCACGGGGCGACCTGCGTAGTACTTCAGGGCAATTTCGAGTTCCGACTTGCCGGCTTCGGTTTTCACCTGGAAGCCGTCGATATAACCTTCGTCCTTCAGCACCTGGGCGATGGCAATCTTCACTTTGGAAGAAGGCACCAGAACCGTGGCCTTGGCGACCATCTGTGCATTACGGATGCGGGTCAGCAAGTCAGCGATGGGATCACTCATGCTCATGTTTAATCTCTCCTGCCTGCTTACCAGCTGGCTTTGGTGACACCGGGGATGTCGCCTGCAAAAGCCAGTTCGCGGATCTTGGCGCGAGCCAGACCGAATTGACGGAAGGTGCCACGTGGACGACCGGTGATTTCGCAACGGTTGCGCTGACGCGTCGGGTTGGCGTTGCGAGGGAGCTTTTGCAGGCCCAGGCGGGCTGCATCGCGCTCTTCATCGCTGCGCTTGGCATCGCCAGCGATTGCCTTCAGTTCCGCATACTTGGTTGCGTACTTGGCTGCCAGTTTTTCGCGCTTCAGTTCGCGCTGGATCAAAGCTACTTTAGCCATGCTTCGCCTCAGTTCTTGAACGGGAAACGGAAACCAGCGAGAAGCGCCTTGGCTTCTTCGTCGGACTTGGCCGTCGTGGTGATGCTGATATTGAGGCCGCGCAAGGCATCGACCTTGTCGTACTCAATCTCAGGGAAGATGATCTGTTCTTTGACGCCGATGTTGTAGTTGCCACGACCGTCGAACGCGCGACCAGAGATACCACGGAAGTCACGAACGCGAGGCAGAGCCACGGTCACGAAACGGTCCAGGAACTCATACATCTGCACGCCACGCAGCGTGACCATGCAACCAATGGCTTGGCCTTCGCGGATCTTGAAACCAGCGATAGCTTTCTTGGCCTTGGTCACCACAGGCTTTTGACCAGCAATCTTGGTCAGGTCAGCCACAGCGTTGTCCATCACCTTCTTGTCCGAGACTGCCTCGCTCACGCCCATGTTCAGCGTGATCTTGGTCAGACGGGGGACCTGCATCGGCGAGGTGTAGCCGAACTGTTTGGCCAGTTCGGGAGCGATCTTGTCGCGGTAAATTTCTTGGAGTCGTGCCATGTTTACCCCTTAGGCCGCCTTGATTTCAGCACCGCTGGACTTGAACACGCGAATGCGCGAACCGTCAGCCTGCACCTTGATGCCCACGCGATCAGCCTTGCCCGTAGCGGCATTGAAGATGGCCACGTTGGACTGATGAATTGGCATGGACTTTTCAACGATGCCGCCCGTCGTACCCTTCATGGGGTTTGGCTTGGCGTGCTTCTTGACCAGGTTGATGCCATCGATGACCACGTAGGAGTCATCCTTGCGCAGCGACACCGTGCCGCGCTTGCCCTTGTCACGGCCGGTCAGCACGATGACTTCGTCGCCCTTGCGAATCTTGTTCATGGCGCGTCCTTAGAGAACTTCAGGAGCCAGAGACACGATCTTCATGAACTTCTCGGTACGCAGTTCACGCGTCACGGGTCCAAAGATACGGGTGCCGATAGGCTCCAACTTTGCATTCAGCAACACTGCGGCGTTGCCATCGAATTTGACGAGCGAACCATCGCCGCGACGAATACCCTTCGCCGTGCGAACCACCACTGCACTGTAAACCTCGCCTTTTTTGACGCGGCCACGTGGAGCGGCTTCTTTGATGCTCACCTTGATGATGTCGCCAACGCTTGCATAGCGACGCTTCGAGCCACCCAGCACCTTGATGCAAAGGACGGACTTGGCGCCGGTATTGTCGGCAACCTCTAACCGAGATTCTGTCTGGATCATTTCAATATTCCCAACTTGCACCAGAAGACAACAGCCCCAGAGAACTTCTCAAGGGCTGCAAATCAGCCAGTCAGTCTTGGGCCCGTCGTCCGCACCGCAAACCATTTGCAGCACTTCCCGCTGGGCAGAAACTTCACGTAGGAAACGCGAAGCCCTCGATTATTGCAAAAGACTTTTACGAAGTCAAGCGCCCCATCAGGCCGGAACCTGCAAATACTGTTGCGCCAGCTCCAAAAAGGCATCCAGGTGGGGGTCGGCACCCAGCTCCGCACGCAGGATGTCAGCGACCGCTGGGGCTAGCTCGATGGCCTTGCGGGCATCGAGGAACAATAACCGGGAGCGGCGGGCCAACACATCCTCTACCGTGCAGGCGTATTCGTAGCGGGCGGCAAAGCGCACCATGGCTTCTGTCAGCCCCCCACCAAGATCGGTGTGCGCACCGGCAATGTCCCGGACAACCGCCGCCTCGCTCCCGTAGGAGTGCAGCCCCTGGGCATCACTGATGCGATGTTGAACAGCCCCTTCAGGGGTTCCCACCAAGGGCAAACGATTGGTCACACCCGACGGTTTTTCCGGCAGCAGGCCCGTGGTGAAGCATTTTTGCAACACATCTTCGGCCATGGCGCGGTAGGTGGTCCATTTGCCTCCCGTCACGGTGATCAGGCCACTGCGACTGGCGAGCACGGTGTGCTCGCGGCTGATTTTCTTGGTGTTGTCACCATCGTCGTCCTGAGGCTTCACCAGCGGGCGCAGGCCCACCCAGATACTCCGGATGTCTTCCACCTTGGGCGCACGGGTGAGGTAGCGCGCCGATTCGTCCAGGATGAACCGGACCTCTTCCCGGAAAGGCTGCGGCTCACGCACGATGTCCTGGCGCGGACTGTCGGTGGTCCCGAGAATGAGCTTTCCCAGCCACGGCACGGCAAAAAGGACCCGGCCATCGGCCGTCTTGGGAACCATCAGGGCATGGTCGGACGGAAGAAACTCCCGATCCACCACGATATGCACCCCCTGGCTGGGCGCCACAATGGGCTTGACGGGGCGGCCTATGGCCTCTCCGTCCATCTGGCGCAGGGCATCCACCCATACGCCGGTGGCATTCACAACCGTACGCGCGCGCACGGTGAACTGCTGGCCACTGTCTGCGTCTTCACACACAAAGCCTGCAACCTTGCCAGCTTCGTGAATCAACGACCGCGCAGGGCAGTAGTTGACCACCAGGGCGCCCAGGCTGGCGGCCGTGCGCGCCAAGGCCAAAGCCAGACGGGCGTCATCAAACTGTCCGTCCCAGTACTTAACGCCACCCTTGAGGCCTTCGGGGCGGGCCGTGGGCAGACACTCCAATGTGCGTGCGCGCCCCATGAATTCGGTGGCGCCCAAGCCCGCTTTCCCTGCCAAAGCGTCGTACATCTTGAGGCCGATACCGTAAAACGGCGTCTCCCAAAAGTGGTATGACGGCATCACAAACGGCAGGGGTTGCGCCAAGTGGGGCGCGTTGTGAAGCAAGGTGGTGCGCTCATGCAACGCCTCGCGCACCAGTGCGATGTTGCCTTGCGCCAGGTAACGAACACCGCCGTGTACCAATTTGGTCGCCCGGGACGAGGTTCCCTTGGCGAAGTCATGCGAGTCCACCAAGACCACGCTGAACCCTCGGGCCGCCGCATCCAGCGCCACCCCCAGGCCTGTAGCCCCACCGCCAATCACCGCCAGGTCATAGTGGTGAGGCTGGGCCAAACGCGCCAAGAGGTCGGCACGCCGTGTGGGAAGGGGAGCGGAGGCAGTAGTCATGGGGTGATTGTCCATGGGCGAAGCAAAAAATAAGGGTTTACCCTTGAATTTTTGTCACTTCGGGGGAAGATCCGGCCCCAGGCCTCCAAAGGCACTGGGGACGGTCTTGAATGAAAAGGCAGCCAGAGACCTTGTGAGCCACGGCTGCCTGAAGCATCGTCACAGTAAGCAGGACGGCGGGTTAGACAGGCTTACCGCGCCTTGCCATCCTTCCAGGCCTGCAACAAGGTGCCGTACGCAATCGTCTGGCCCTTTGGCTTCTCATTGGCCAACTTGGCCCACGGCGCTTGCTTGTCGCTCAGCCACTTGGCGGTGTCGCTCTTGGGGTTGAGCTTGGGAGCGCAATGGGCCATCCCAGCGCGTTCCAGACGGGCCATCACTTGGTCCATCTCGTCGGCCAGCGTGTCCATGGCGCCTTGGGGCGTCTTTTCACCCGTCACGGCCTGGGCTACGTTCTTCCACCAGAGCTGGGCCAGCTTGGGGTAGTCGGGCACATTGGTGCCAGTGGGCGACCACGCCACACGGGCAGGGCTGCGGTAGAACTCCACCAGACCACCCAGCTTGGGCGCCATGTCGGTCATGGCCTTGGACTGGATGTCGGATTCGCGGATCGGGGTCAGTCCGACCATGGTCTTCTTCAGCGACGTGGTCTTGGCCGTCACGAACTGTGCGTAGAGCCAGGCGGCAGCCGTCTTGTTGGCGTCGTGGTCCTTGAAGAAGGTCCAGCTGCCCACGTCCTGGTAGCCGTTTTGCATGCCTTGCTTCCAGTACGGGCCGTTCGGGCCGGGCGCCATGCGCCACTTGGGCGTGCCGTCGGCATTCACCACGGGCAGACCGGGCTTGGTCATGTCGGCCGTGAAGGCGGTGTACCAGAAGATCTGCTGCGCGATCTGGCCCTGGGCGGGCACGGGGCCGGCCTCGCCAAAGGTCATGCCCGTGGCTTCCTTGGGCGCGTATTTCTTCATCCAGTCCACGTACTTGGTGAGGGCGTAGACGGCTGCGGGCGAGTTGGTCGCACCGCCACGGGCCACGCTGGCGCCCACGGGCGTGCACTTGTCGTCGGCCACGCGGATGCCCCATTCGTCGATCGGCAGGCCATTGGGCGCACCGATGTCGGCCGTACCCGCCATGGACAGCCAGGCATCGGTGAAGCGCCAGCCCAGGGATGGGTCCTTCTTGCCGTAATCCATGTGGCCGTAGATGGGCTTGCCGTCGATGTTCTTCACGTCGTTGGTGAAGAACTCAGCGATGTCTTCGTAGGCGCTCCAGTTGAGCGGCACGCCCAGGTCGTAGCCGTACTTGGCCTTGAACTTGTCCTTGATGTCCTTGCGGTCGAACAAATCGGCACGGAACCAGTACAGGTTCGCAAACTGCTGGTCAGGCAGCTGGTACATCTTTCCATCGGGGCCGGTCGTGAACTTGGTACCGATGTAGTCCTTGAGGTCGATGCCGGGGTTGGTCCATTCCTTGCCCGCAGCGCCCATGTAGTCGGTCAGGTTAAGGATCTTGCCGTAGCGGTAGTGCGTGCCGATCAGGTCAGAGTCCGAGATCCAGCCGTCATAGATGGACTTGCCCGACTGCATGGAGGTCTGCAGCTTCTCGACCACGTCGCCTTCCTGGATCAGGTCGTGCTTGACCTTGATGCCCGTGATTTCCTCGAACGCCTTGGCCAGCGTCTTGGATTCGTATTCGTGCGTGGTGATGGTTTCGGACACCACCGAAATTTCCTTCACCCCCTTGGCCTGGAGTTTTTTGGCTGCGTCGATGAACCACTTCATCTCGGCCATCTGCTGGTCTTTATTCAGCGTGGATGGCTGGAATTCGCTGTCGATCCACTTCTTGGCCTCGGCCTCGCCGGCCCAGGCAGCCTGCCCCATCGCCAGAGCCGCGGCGGCGAAAGCGATCGCCTTGAACTGCATCTTCATTGCTGTCTCCTCTCAGATTGAGACCCCCATTGGTAGACCGGCACCAACCCGGGGGGGAACCAGGCCAGGCCTTCGACACTACAAAAACAATAGCTACAAATGCTTACCCATCAGGCGCAAACGGCCATTTTTCCTTAACCCTTGCGCATGATCAGCGCCAGCAGCGCCATCGACACCACAAAGCTGATCCAGATCGACGGATCACCCTGCAGACTGAACCACTGGGCCAGCTTGCCGCTGACGCCCACAAAGATCAGGTTCACGTAGGCGGCCGACAGCAGCCCGATAAAGAGCCGGTCGCCGCGTGTGGTCTCCAGGGGCAGGAAACCCTTGCGCATGGTTGTGGGCGATTTGATCTCCCACACCGCCATGCCCACCAGCATCAGCACGATGCACGTAAAGAACACCGCCACCGGCAGCGTCCAGGCCATCCAGTCAAACATGTCGCTGCCTCCTCAAACCCGGCCCATCGCGAAACCCTTCGCGATGTAGTGCCGCACAAACCAGATCACGATGGCGCCGGGCACGATGGTCAGCACACCCGCCGCCGCCAGCGTCGCCCAGTCCATGCCCGACGCACTCACGGTGCGTGTCATGGTGGCCACGATGGGCTTCGCGTTCACGCTGGTCAGCGTGCGGGCCAGCAGCAGCTCCACCCAGCTGAACATGAAGCAGAAGAACGCCGCCACGCCCACACCGGCCTTGATCAGCGGCAGGAAGATGGTCATGAAAAAGCGCGGGAAGCTGTAGCCGTCGATGTAAGCCGTCTCGTCGATCTCGCGCGGGATGCCGCTCATGAAGCCTTCCAGAATCCACACCGCCAGTGGCACGTTGAACAACAGGTGGGCCAGCGCCACGGCAATGTGCGTGTCCATCAGCCCCACGGTGGTGTAGAGCTGGAAGAACGGCAGCAAAAACACGGCCGGGGGTGTCATGCGGTTGGTCAGCAGCCAGAAGAACACATGCTTGTCGCCCATGAACTGGTAGCGGCTGAACGCATAGGCTGCCGGCAGCGCCACGGTGAGCGAGATCACCGTGTTGATCGCCACATAGATCAGGCTGTTGATATAGCCCGAGTACCACGACGCATCGGTGAAGATGGTCTTGTAGTTGGCCCAGGTGAAGTTCTGCGGGAAGAACGAGAAGCTCGACAGGATCTCCTCGTTCGTCTTGAAGCTCATGTTGACCATCCAGTAGATGGGCAACAGTGCGAACAGCAGGTACGCAATCAGGAACAGCGTGCGCTTCTGGAAACGTTTTTCATTCATGGCCGGCTCCTTCGTCGCTGACGGTGCCCACGCGCTGCATCCAGTTGTAGAGAATGAAACACAGCAGCAGGATGATGAAGAAATAGATCAGCGAGAAGGCGGCCGCAGGGCCCAGGTCGAACTGGCCGACCGCCTTGGTCGTGAGGTACTGGCTGAGGAACGTGGTCGCATTGCCCGGTCCGCCCCCCGTGAGCACGAAGGGCTCTGTGTAGATCATGAAACTGTCCATGAAGCGCAGCAGCACCGCAATCATCAGCACGCCGCGCATCTTGGGCAGCTGGATGTACCGGAACACCGCGAACTTGCTCGCACCGTCGATGCGGGCCGCCTGGTAATAAGCGTCGGGGATGGAGCGCAGCCCGGCAAACGCCAGCAGCGCGACCAGCGGCGTCCAGTGCCACACATCCATCAGCAGCACCGTGAGCCACGCCTGCGTGGCGTTGCCGGTGTAGCTGTATTCAATGCCCATCTCCTGCAACATCCGGCCCATCAGGCCAATATCGGCACGGCCATAGATCTGCCAGATGGTGCCCACTACGTTCCAGGGAATCAACAGCGACAGCGCCACCACCACCAGCACGGCGGACGACTTCCAGCCCTGCGCGGGCATGGACAGCGCCAGCAGGATGCCCAGCGGAATCTCCACCGCCAACACAGCCAGCGAGAAGGTGATCTGCCGCCACAAGGCCGCGTGCAGCTCCTCATCGCGCATCACAGCGGCAAACCATTCAGTGCCCACAAACACGCGGCGCTCGGGGCTGATGATGTCCTGCACCGAGTAGTTCACCACTGTCATCAATGGAAGAATGGCCGAGAAGGCCACGCAGATGATGACCGGCAGGATCAGGAACCAGGCCTTCTGGTTCACGGGCTTGGTCGTCGTGCTCATGCCAAAAGCTCCTCATTCTGGTAGTAGCAGGTGTGCTCACCCAGCACCTGCAGCCACACCGTGTCGCCCGCCGAGGGCAGTCGCGTCTCGGGGCTGAAGCGGGCCTTGAGCGTGTGCTCGCCCACCTTCGCGGTCAACATCAGGTAGGTGCCGATGTCCTGCACTTGCGCCACCGTGCAGGCAATGGCGCCGGGTTGCTCTGCCGATGCCAGCGCCAAGTATTCGGGCCGAATACCCACCTGCACCGGGCCCGTTGGCAAAGTACGTCCCACAGGGGCGTGCAGGCGGTGGCCGACGATGCTGAGCTGGCCCGCGTCCGCCTGCGCGGGCAAAAAGTTCATGCCTGGGGAGCCAATGAAATGCCCCACAAACACATGCTGGGGCCGCTCGAACAGTGCATCGGCCGAGCCCACCTGCACGGCGCGGCCACGCGTCATGACCACCACCTGGTCCGCAAAGGTCAATGCCTCGACTTGGTCGTGCGTCACGTAGATCAGTGTGAGCTTGAGCTCGTGGTGGATCTGTTTGAGCTTGCGCCGCAGTTGCCACTTGAGGTGCGGGTCGATCACCGTGAGTGGCTCGTCGAACAGCACCGCCGCCACATCGGCGCGCACCAGGCCACGGCCCAGTGAAATCTTCTGTTTCTGGTCTGCCGACAGCCCTGCGGCCCGCAGGTTCAGCTGATGGCTCATCTCCAGCATCTCGGCAATCACGCCCACGCGCTGCTTGATCTGCGCCTCGGGCACCTTGCGGTTCTTCAGCGGAAACGCCAGATTCTCGGCCACCGTCATGGTGTCGTAGATCACCGGGAACTGAAACACCTGCGCAATGTTGCGCTCCTGCGGGCTGGCACGGGTCACGTCGCGGCCATCAAACAGCACCTTGCCGTGCGAGGGCACGAGCAGCCCCGACATGATGTTGAGCATGGTCGTCTTGCCGCAGCCCGAGGGGCCCAGCAACGCATAGGCACCGCCATCCTCGAACTCCATCTTCAGGGGCAGCAGCGCGTAGTCGCTGTCCTGCTGCGGGTTCGGCTTGTACGAATGCGCCAAGTCCAGACTGATGCGGGCCATCTCAACGCCCTCCTTGTACAGCGTTCGGGCGCGCGGGCGCCCATGCCAGTCGGCCGTCAGCACCAAACACATAGGCCTGGGCCGGGTCCAGGTGCAGCGTGATGGGCGTGCCCAGTTCAAAGTAATGCACCCCGGTCAACTGCGCCACCAGGTCGCCCCAGGGCGTGGCCGCGTGCACAAAGGTGTCCGAGCCCGAAATTTCGGCCAGCTCGACCACTCCGCCCACGCTGATGTCGCCCGGGCGAGCCACCACGCGCAGCGCACTGGCGCGCACACCCACCGTGAGCCCTGCCGCCGTGGCCACACCTTGGGACAGGGGCACGGCCAGTTCTGCGCCGCCCTCCAAGCGCACCCCCCCTGGGACCGCCGATGCGGCAATGAGATTCATGGGCGGGTCGCTGAAGGCACGCGCCACACGCAGCGAGTTGGGCGCATGGAACACCTCGGCCGTGGGGCCGTACTGCAGCAACTGACCTTCGTCGAGCACAGCGGTGTAGCCGCCGAGCAGCAGGGCCTCGCCGGGCTCAGTGGTGGCATAGACCACGGTGGACTGGCCTGCAGCAAACAGCTGGGTCAGTTCTTCGCGCAACTCTTCACGCAGCTTGTAGTCCAGGTTCACCAGCGGTTCGTCCAGCAGCATCAGCGGCGCACCCTTGGCCAAGGCGCGGGCCAGTGCCACGCGCTGCTGCTGCCCACCCGACAGCTCGGCCGGGTAGCGGTCGAGAAACATGTCGATGTGCAGGCGGCTCGCAATTTCGCGCACGCGGGCGTCGATGTTCTTTTCGCCGCGCAGCTTCAGGGGCGACGCAATATTGGCCGCCACCTTCATGGAGGGATAGTTGATGAACTGCTGGTACACCATGGCCACGTTGCGGTCGCGCACGGGCATGCCGGTCACGTCCACGCCATCCACCATCACGCGCCCGGCCGTGGGCGTATCGAGCCCCGCCATGATGCGCATCAGGCTGGTCTTGCCCGCCTGCGTGGCGCCCAGCAGCACCGTGACGGCGCCGCTATGCAGCGCCAGGCTCATGTCGTGGAGCCAAGTCTGCGGCCCTACCTTCTTGCTGATGCTGTCCAGTGCCAGCTGCATCACGCAACCTTTCTAATGACCCCCTGGGGGCTGTGTGGATCTGGCTTTCTGCTGCGCACGCAGCAAAGTGCCTCGTTTTCGATTGCGTTCATTTTTGTTCTTTTTTGATCGTATCGAATCAAGGTTTACCCTTAATGAGTTCCTTTTTGTTCGATTTAAAGTATCTCCACCCCATAAGCCGATTGATTCGCGTGAATACGAACCCCCGACAACTGCTGCTTCTCGAAGAAGTCCGCGCGCGCAAATCCGCCACGGTGGAACAACTGGCAGACACCCTGGGCGTGACCCTGCAGACCGTGCGACGTGACGTGCAGCGCCTGGCCGAGTCCGGCCTGCTCACGCGCTTTCATGGTGGCGTGCGCGTGCCCAGCTCCACGGTGGAAAACCTGGCCCACACCCAGCGCGAGACACTGCACGCCGAAGGCAAGGCCCGCATCGCGCGCGCCGTGGCCGAACAAGTGCCCAACGATTGCTCGCTGATCCTGAACATCGGCACCACCACCGAAGCCATTGCCAAGGCCCTGCTGCACCACCGGGGCCTGCGCGTGATCACCAACAACCTGAACGTGGCCGCCATCCTGAGCGGCAACCCCGAGTGCGAGGTCATCGTGGCCGGCGGCGTGGTGCGCGCCCGCGACCGGGGCATCGTGGGCGAAGCGGCGGTGGACTTCATCCGCCAGTTCAAGGTGGACATTGCGCTCATCGGCATCTCGGGCATCGAGCCCGATGGCTCCCTGCGCGACTTCGACTACCGCGAAGTGAAGGTGGCGCAAACCATCATCGAACACGCACGCGAGGTCTGGCTGGCGGCCGACTTCAGCAAGTTCAACCGCCCAGCCATGGTGCAACTGGCCACACTGGCGCAAATCGACCGCCTGTTCACCGACGCGCCGCCGCCGGAGCCGTTTCCGGCGTTGCTGCAAGACGCCGAAGTCGTTTGCACTGTGGCCGCTTGATCACCTGACATTCACCATGACCTACCTGCTCGCACTCGACCAAGGCACCTCCAGCTCCCGCAGCATCGTTTTCGACGAAGGCGGCCACATCGTGGCGCAAGCCCAGTTGGAGCTGCCGCAGATCTACCCCCAGCCCGGCTGGGTGGAGCACGACCCGCTGGAGATCTGGCGCACCCAGATCGCCACCGCACGCGATGCTCTGGCCAAGGCGGGCATTGCCGCGAGCGCCGTGCGCGCCGTGGGCATCACCAACCAGCGCGAAACCACGGTGCTATGGAACCGCCAAACCGGCCAGCCCGTGCACCACGCCATCGTGTGGCAAGACCGGCGTGCCGAGCCCGCCTGCGCCCAGTTGCGCGAGCAAGGCCATGCCGCCACCATCCAGGCCAAGACCGGCCTGCTGGTGGATGCCTACTTCTCCGGCACCAAGCTGCAGTGGCTGCTGGACCATGTGCCCGGCGCCCGCGACGCGGCAGAGCGCGGCGAGCTGGCCTTTGGCACGGTGGACAGCTGGCTGATGTGGAAGCTGACCCACGGCAAGGTGCATGTGACAGATGTGAGCAACGCCTCGCGCACCATGCTGTTCAATGTGCACACCAACCAGTGGGACGACGAACTGCTGGCGCTGCTGCGCATTCCCAGGGCGCTGATGCCCGAGGTGCTGCCGTCCAGCGCCCACTTTGGCGACATCGCGGCCGACCTGCTGGGCCACAGCATCCGCATCGGCGGCGTGGCGGGCGACCAGCAAAGCGCGCTGTTCGGCCAGGCCTGCTTCAGCGCCGGCATGGCCAAGAACACCTACGGCACGGGCTGCTTCATGCTCATGCACACAGGCGGCACGTTCCAGACATCGCAAAACGGCCTGCTCACCACCAGTGCGGCGCAGGCGACGGCACACCCTGAATTTGCGATGGAAGGCAGCGTTTTTGTGGGTGGCGCCGTGGTGCAGTGGCTGCGCGACGGACTGCGCGCCATCTCCACCAGCAACGAAGTCGAATCGCTGGCGCAGAGCGTGCCCGATTCGGGCGGCGTGATGATGGTGCCCGCCTTCACCGGCCTGGGCGCTCCGTACTGGAAACCCGACTCGCGCGGCACCATCACCGGCCTCACACGCGGCACCACGCTGGGCCACATCGCCCGCGCGGCGCTGGAAAGCATCGCCTACCAGAGCGCCGCCCTGCTGCTGGCCATGAGCCGCGACGCCGTGGCCGCTGGCGGTGCGCCCGTGAGCGAACTGCGCGTGGACGGCGGCGCGTGCATCAACGACCTGCTGATGCAGTTCCAGGCCGACCTGCTGGGCATTCCGGTGGTACGGCCTGCCGTCATCGAGACCACGGCGCTCGGGGCCGCGTACCTGGCAGGGCTGTCGAGCGGCGTGTACCGCAGCACGGATGAACTCTCGCGGCTGTGGCGCGCCGACCGCCGCTTTGTGCCCACGCTCAGCAGCTCGCGTGCGCAGGAGCTGATGGCGAACTGGGAACACGCCGTTCGCCAAACGACAGCCGATTGAACCCGCCGCGCGCCGGATTGCGGCGCAGCGGCGCTACCATCGTGGCCCCTGTTGTTGCCACCTTGTCGTCCCATGAGCCAAACCGCCGCATCCCCTGCCCTCCCCACCATCGCCTTCATCGGCGGCGGCAACATGGCCAGCGCCATCATCGGCGGGCTGATCCGCCAGGGCCACCCGGCCAGCCAGATCGAGGTGGTCGAACCCTGGGCCGATGCGCGCGCTGCGCTGCAAAAGAACTACGGGATCGAAGCCCAGCCTGAAGCGGGCCCTGCCCTGCAGCGCGCCCGCATCGTGGTGTGGGCCGTCAAGCCCCAGACCTTCAAAGATGCCGCCGCGCAGGCAAAAGCTCACACGCAACAGGCCTTGCACCTGAGCGTGGCCGCCGGCATCCGCTCCGACAGCATTGCCCAATGGCTCTCCACCGAGCGCATCGTGCGCACCATGCCCAACACGCCAGCGCTGGTGGGCAAGGGCATGAGCGCGCTGTACGCCCGCCCTGCCGTGGACGCGGCCGAACGCGCACAAGTCGAAGCCATCATGGCGTCCACCGGCGAGTTCCTTTGGGTGGAGTCTGAAAAGCAGCTTGACGCTGTCACCGCCCTGTCGGGCTCCGGCCCCGCCTACGTTTTCTACTTCCTGGAAGCCATGACACGCGCGGGCACCGACATGGGCCTGACCGAGCAGCAGGCGCACCAGTTGGCCGTGGGCACATTTGTCGGCGCATCAGAACTGGCGCGCCGTTCCGACGAAGCGCCCGCCGTACTGCGCCAGCGGGTCACGTCCAAGGGCGGCACGACCTATGCTGCCTTGCAATCCATGGAATCGGCCGGCGTCGCTGCTGCCTTTGAACGCGCCATGGAGGCCGCACGCCAGCGCGCCGATGAACTGGGGAATGAATTCGGGGGGTAGTGCACTGAGTCAGTGCAATCGGTGCTCTCCATGCCCCAGCTCCTGCAGCCCTTTGAAGCCTGGCACCACACATCGGCCTCGGCCGACAGCACGGTGGTGGTTCCTGATGGGTGCCGTGACCTGATCCTGCATGCCCTCCCCCACCAGCCGCCCACCTGGTTTGTGACCGACCTGGCAGACACCACCTACACCGTGCCGGGCATGGTGGGCGAGCGCTACTGGGGATTTCGCATGCAGCCGGGCGCGCAGGTGGATGCCAAGCGCCTGCTGGCCTTGTTGCACAAACGCTCCATGAACGACGCCCACGATGCCCTGCCCCTGCTGCACGACTGCATGGTGCTGGATGCGCGGGTGGCCGATGCGCTGCAAAGCCTGGCGCGCCACAGCCAGGTGGCCCAGGCAGCGCGGCAACTGGGCGTGTCGGAGCGCACCCTGCAGCGGCTGGTGCAGGTCGCCACCGGGCGCCCCCCGGCTTATTGGAAGTGCCTGGCCCGCGTGCGCCGTGCTGCGCAAGCGCTGCCGGAGGCACCCTCGCTCGCGGAGTGCGCAGCGGACCATGGCTACACCGACCAGGCCCACATGACCCGCGAATTTGGGCGCTGGTTGGGCCGCACGCCCGCAGCAGTGGTGGCCTCGCCCCAGTGGCAGGCGGCTATTGGCGCTTCGGGCTATTGCTGAGGGAGCACGCCAATCCCAGGTAGTGGGCCACCTGCTTGGCAGCCAGGTCTTCTGGCGTGTGCAGTTTGATGTGCCTGCGCTGTTTGCCAGCGCCCTCCAGCACCTTGAATTCGTCCGCCAGCTGGGCGCCATCACCGAACTCCAGCGACACATGCTGGGTGTACGCAAACAGGCCGCAAAAAGACGCTGGTGCCGAAAAGAGGATGCCGCCGTATTTGACCTCCTCGCGCACATCCGGCCCCAGGGCAAGAACAAGGGCGCGGGCGCCCTGCAGCACGCTGTATTGATCTGGATTGCGCTGCCGGATGTCCTGCAGCAGTTTATGGACGCGGTCTTCGGCCATGGATGAAGGGGAGCAAAAATGGGTTTGAATGAAAACTGCAGGCGGGCTCGCGGCTTCCAATCAATGTAGCGAATGGCGTGGAAACCGGCTTGTAAAAACCCGCCACAACCATCACAGACAATCCCGGCCGCGCGCCGTAGTCAGCCCGTCAGCCCCAGCCACCGCAGCAGATAGCTGCCCGCAATGCCGGCAAACACCGTGGCGCCCAGCCAGTGGTTGACGCGGAACGCCTTGAAACACCCTTCGCGCGAGCGGGTCCGGATCAGCGTAAAGTGCCACAGCACCTGCGCCAGCGCAACGGCAATTGCTATATAAAATATAGCATTCAGTGCATATGGATAAAGCGCTAGGGCCCAAATAGACAAAAAAAGCAGATAGAACGCCACGATGGCCGGCACATCCCAGCGCCCCAGCGTGATGGCCGAGGTCTTGATGCCGATCTTGAGGTCGTCATCCCGGTCCACCATGGCGTATTCGGTGTCGTAGGCCAGCACCCAGAACAGGTTGCCCAGCCACATCCACCAGGCCACGGCGGGCACGCTGCCCTGCACGGCGGCAAAGGCGATGACGATGCCGAAATTGAACGCAATGCCCAGCACCGCCTGGGGCATGGAAATGATGCGTTTGGTGAACGGGTAGGCAATGGCCACCAGCACGGCGGGCACCGACCAAGCGATGGCGGCGGTGTTGGTGGTGAGCACCAGGCCAAACGACACCAGCGCCAGCACCGCCCCCAGGCCCAGCGCCTCCTTCACCGACACTGCACCGGTCGTGACGGGCCGCTGCGCCGTGCGTTTGACGTGTTTGTCAAAGTCGCGGTCGGCCACGTCGTTCACGCAGCAGCCCGCACTGCGCATGAGGAAGGTGCCCAGCACAAACACCACCAGCAGGTGCCAGCCCGGAAAGCCGTCGGCTGCAATCCACAGCGCGCTCAGCGTCGGCCACAGGCACACCAGCCAGCCGGCGGGGCGGTCCCAGCGGATCAGGTCGAGATAGAGCGAAAAACGGCTGCGGGGGGAAACAGGGGACGACGACATGATGGGACCATTACAAGAACAGGCTCAGCCGCAAGACGCTGCGGCGGGTGGCGGGCCACGGGCGCACAGAATGTAGCAGCAGCGCCGCGACCGGGACACGCATCACGAGGCCAGGTAACCGCCCCAGCGCGCGCAAAAAACCCGTTAAAGTCTCCGCTCGTTCCCCCAACGCACCGCCCTCTGGGGCACCAACGCATGCCCCATACATCGACCTCCCAGGCCGCCACGCGTTTTGCTGTCCCCCGCGGAATGCTGGTGGGATTTGTGATTGCTGCCCTCGCCACGGTGCTGATCGCGCTGGTGAACTTCCGCACCGCCCAGGTGCGCTCGCACGCTGTGGAAGCCATGGACGAGACCACGGTAACCATGCGCCACCTCAACCTGTTCGTGTCTTCGCTGAAAGACGCCGAGACCGGGCAACGCGGCTATCTGCTGACGGGGGACGACACCTATCTGCAGCCCTACAACCTGTCCCTGGGCGCCATGGAGCGCAACGTGGCGCGCCTCAAGGAGCTGACGGACGACAGCGCCGTGCAGCGCCGCCTGGTGCTGCAGATCGATGACCTGCGCCACGAAAAACTGCGCGAGCTGGGCGAGACCATTGAACTGCGCCGCTCCAAAGGCCAGGAGGCCGCCGTGGCCGTGACCCGCAGTGATGCCGGCCGGGTGCTGATGGACCGCATCCGCGACCTGGCGTCGGACCTGTCCACGCTGCTGAACCAGCAGCTGGAAAGCGACCGCAAGCAGTGGGTAGAGGCGGCCTCGATGTCCACCTACTACTCCTGGGGCGGCTCGTTCGTGCTGCTGGTGCTCATCTGCCTGTCGGCCGCCGCCAATGCGCGGGAGTACCGCCTCAAGGCCCAGCAGTCCTGGGTGGCGGCCGGCCTCAACGGGCTGAGCCAGCGCATCCAGGGCGACCACCGGCTGGAAGACCTGGGCCAGCTCACGCTCGAATACCTGGCGCAATACCTGCGCGCGGCCGTGGGGGCAGGCTATGTGGCCGACTGCAACGGCGCGCTCACCCTGTTTGGTGGCTACGCCCTGCCGCGCGAGCGGCTGGAGCAGCGCCTGCTGTCCGGCGAGGGCCTGGTGGGCCAGGTCGCGCGTTCGCGCCAGATGCTGCATGTGCGCGATGTGCCCGCCGGGCACCTGATGGTGTCGTCCAGCACGGGCCAGTCCGCACCGACCGAACTGCTGCTGGCGCCTGCCATCGAGAACGGCGAAGTGTTTGCCGTGATCGAGCTGGGCTTTCATCGCACAGTGACCGAGCCCGAGCGCACCCTGATGGAACGCGCCTCGGGCATTCTGGCGGTGGCGATCCGCGCTGGAATTGACCGCAACCGCCTGGAGGCCTTGCTGGAAGAAACCCAGCGCCAGTCCGAAGAGCTGCAGACCCAGCAAGAAGAGCTGCGTGTGAGCAACGAGGAGCTGGAGCAGCAAAGCCGCATCCTGCAAGAGTCGCAGGCCCAGATGGAGGTGCAGCAGACCGAGCTGGAGCAGACCAACGCCCACCTGGAGGCGCAGACCCAGCAGCTGGAATACCAACGCGAACAACTGCTGCGCGCCCAAAGCGCCATGACGGACAAGGCCCGCGAACTGGAGCTGGCCAGCCAGTACAAGAGCGAGTTCCTGGCCAACATGAGCCACGAGCTGCGCACACCGCTCAACTCCACCCTGATCCTGGCCAAGCTGCTGTCCGACAACAAGCCGGGCAACCTGAGCGCCGAGCAGGTGAAGTACGCGCAGACCATCTACGCGGCGGGCAACGACCTGCTGGCACTCATCAACGACATCCTCGACCTGTCCAAGATCGAGGCTGGCCAGGCCACCGTGTCGGTGGAAACGGTGACGCTGTCCAAGGCACTGCAAACCCTCATCGACCCGCTGCGCCCGCTGGCGCAAGAGAAGGGCCTGACGCTCACGGCCACCGTCGCGCCCGACGCACCCGCCATGCTGGACACCGACCCGCAGCGCCTGGGGCAGGTGCTCAAGAACCTGCTTTCTAACGCGCTCAAGTTCACCGAGAAGGGCTCGGTGGCGCTGCATGTGTCGCGCAACCCGGACGACACGCTGTCGTTTGCCGTCAAGGACACCGGCATCGGCATTCCGGCGCACCAGCAGGAGCTGATTTTCGAAGCCTTCCGCCAGGCCGATGGCAGCACCCACCGCAAGTACGGCGGCACAGGCCTGGGCCTGTCGATCTCGCGCGATCTGGCGCAGCTGCTGGGTGGGTCCATCCACGTGCACAGCACGCCGGGCGAGGGCAGCGTCTTCATCCTGGTCCTGCCCCAGAAGCTGGTGCCTTCGTCGCCTGAAGCTGCGCCGGCAACGCCGCTGGCGGCGCCTGCTCCAGCCCACACGGCGGCACCGGTCGTCGCACCGGCTGCTTCTGCCCCCGCATCTCCACCCGCAGCGGCCCCTACCGCACCCGTAGCCCCGCGCCGCGCCAGCGCGCGCAGCATTCTGGTGATTGAGGACGACGTGCGCTTTGCGCAGATCCTGGGCGACCTGGCCAGTGAGATGGACTTTGACTGCCACCTGGCCCACAACGCGGCAGATGGCCTGGCCTACGCCGTACACAGCCTGCCCAGCGCCATCGTGCTGGACGTGAACCTGCCCGACTTCTCGGGCCTGGGCGTGCTCGACCAGCTCAAGCGCAACCCGGCCACCCGCCACATTCCGGTGCACGTGGTGTCGGTGGCCGACTACTCGCAAGAGGCCCTGGGCCGGGGCGCCGTGGGCTATGCCCTCAAGCCCGTCAAGCGCGACGAGCTGGTGCATGCCCTGCAGCGGCTGGAAGCCAAGTTCACCCAGAACCTGCGGCGCGTGCTGGTGGTGGAAGACGACGAACGCCAGCGCGAGAGCGTGCGCCACCTGCTCACCAACGACGACGTGGAGATTGTGGGCGCCGGCACGGCAGCCGAGGCGCTGGCGCACCTGCGCGGCTCCACCTTCGACTGCATGGTGATGGACCTGAACCTGCCCGACCTGAGCGGCTACGAATTGCTGCAGCAGATGACGGAGCAGGACGGTGTCTCCTTCCCGCCCGTCATCGTGTACACAGGCCGCGCCCTGTCGCGCGACGAGGAGCAGCAACTGCGCCGGTTCTCCAAATCCATCATCATCAAAGACGCGCGCTCCCCCGAGCGGCTGCTCGACGAGGTCACGCTGTTCCTGCACCAGGTGGAGTCGGAGCTGTCGGCAGAGCACCGCCAGATGCTGCAGGTGGCCCGCAACCGCGAGACTGCCCTGGAAGGCCGCAACGTGCTGGTGGTGGAAGACGATGTGCGCAACGTGTTTGCGCTCTCCAGCATCCTGGAGCCCACCGGCATCCGCGTGGAGATCGCGCGCAACGGCCTGGAGGCCCTGCAGGCGCTGGAGCGCGCCGGCAGCGGCGGCCACCCTGCGATTGACCTGGTGCTGATGGACATCATGATGCCGGAGATGGACGGCTACACCGCCATGCGCGAGATCCGCAACCGCCCCGAGTGGCGCCGCCTGCCCATCATCGCGTTGACCGCCAAGGCCATGAAGGACGATCAGGAAAAATGCCTGGCCGCCGGGGCCAATGACTACATCGCCAAACCGCTGGACGTGGAGAAGCTGCTGTCCCTGGTGCGGGTGTGGATGCCCAAGTAGGCCCCGCCATGCCCCATCGCAAGGCCCGCACCGCCGACATCGAGCAGCGCCTGCTGATCGATGCCATCTACCACCGCTACCACTACGACTTCAGGGGCTACGCGCAGGCGTCGCTCAAGCGGCGGCTGACGTCGGCGCTGGTGCAGTTTGACTGCAAGACGCTGTCGCAGCTGCAGGACCGCGTGCTGCACGAACCCGCCGTGTTCCCTGCGCTGCTCGAATACCTCACCGTGCAGGTGAGCGACATGTTCCGCGACCCCAGCTACTTCCAGGCGCTGCGCCAGGAGGTGGTGCCGCTGCTGCGCACCTACCCGTCGCTCAAGGTCTGGGTGGCCGGGTGCAGCGCGGGAGAAGAGGTTTATTCGCTGGCCGTCCTGCTGCAGGAAGAAGGCCTGCTGGACCGCACGCTGATCTACGCCACCGACATCAACCCGCACGCGTTGCGCGCGGCAGAGTCTGGAGTGTTCGACGTGTCGCGGGTGGCGGCTTTTACCGAGAACCATGCGCGATCCGGCGCCCGCAGTTCGTTGTCGGACTACTACGCTGCCGGCTATGGCCGCGTGGTGTTCGACAAGGGCTTGCGCGAGCACATGGTGTTCTCTGACCACAGCCTGGCCACCGACAGCGTGTTTGCCGAGGTTCATCTGGTGTCCTGCCGCAATGTGCTCATCTACTTCGAGCGCGACCTGCAAGACCGCGCCCTGGGGCTGTTCCGCGAGTCGCTGTGCCATCGGGGGTTTCTGGGTCTGGGGTCCAAGGAGTCTCTGCGGTTTTCAGCGCACACCGATGCCTTCGAGGACTTTGTGAAGGAAGACCGCATTTACCGCAAAAAGGCCGGGCTGTGAGCACCACCGACCTCGCGCCCAGACCAGCACCTTCCGGGGGCTACGCAGCCATCGTGGTGGGCGGTTCCTCGGGCGGTATCGACGCCTTGCTGGAACTGCTGCCCGCGCTGCCCGCCACGCTGCAGGCGGCTGTGCTAGTGGTGCTGCACCTGCCCCGGGACCGGCGCAGCCTGCTGGTAGATATTTTTCAGCCCCGCTGCGCAATGCCGATGCGCGAGGCTCAGGACAAGGATGCCATCACTCTGGGCTCGGTGAGCTTTGCGCCACCGGACTACCACCTACTGGTCGATGCTGGGCCCCAAGGCCCGCATGTGGGGCTGTCGGTAGACCCTCCCCTGCATTTTTCCCGCCCCTCCATCGACGTGCTGTTCGAATCGGCGGCAGACCACTACGGCCCCCGGCTGGTGGGCGTCCTGCTGTCGGGCGCCAATGAAGACGGTGTGCACGGCCTGCAAGCCATTCAGGCGGGGGGCGGCCTCACCATCGTGCAAGACCCCGCCAGCGCCAGCATGCCCACCATGCCGCAGGCGGCCATCGCGGCCTTGGCGGTTGACCACATCCTGCCCCCTGAAGGCATTGCCAGGCTGCTGGTGGACCTGCACCGCCGCCAGCAGCTTTGATACGGGCATATGCGTCCTTCCTTGAGAACCCCATCCACCCTCCCCACCGCCCATGCCCCAGACCGACCGCACCAAATGCCTGCTCGTTGACGATGTCGAGGAAAACCTGATCGCCCTGGAGGCGCTGCTGCAACGCGACGGGCTGGACATCCTCAAGGCCCAGTCGGGCCCCGAGGCCCTGGAACTGCTGCTGGCGCATGACGACGTGGCCCTGGCCTTGCTGGACGTGCAAATGCCCGAGATGAACGGCTTCGAGCTGGCGGAACTGATCCGGGGCAGCGAGCGCACCCGGCACATTCCGCTCATCTTCATGACGGCGGGCTCTCGCGAGCAGAACTGGCAGTTCCGGGGGTACGAGAGCGGGGCGGTGGACTTTCTCTACAAGCCCATCGACCCGCACATGCTCACCAACAAGGCGAGCGTGTTCTTTGAACTGCACCGGCGCAAGCAGGCGCTGGCGCACGAGCTGCGCGCACGCACCGAGGCCTTGCGCATCAACGAAATGTTCATGGCCGTGCTGAGCCACGACCTGCGCACACCGCTGCAGTCCATCGTCGCGGCGGCCACCGTGCTCAAGCGCCAGCCGCCCCCCGACAAGGCGTTGCTGATGGCCGACCGGGTGCTGGGCGCCAGCCAGCGCATGGGCCACATGATCGAAGACCTGCTGGACGTGACCCGCATTCGCCAGGCGGGCGGGCTGGCGCTGCAGCTGGGCTCCACCCACATGCAGGCGCTGGTGCAGCGCACGCTGGATGAGGTGGCCACCAGCCACCCGGAACGCTATATCGGGTCCACCCTGCAAGGCGACCTGGCCGGCACCTGGGATGCCGAACGCCTGTGTCAGGTGATCACCAACCTGGTTGGCAACGCCCTGCACCACGGCAGAGTCGACCACCCTGTGCAGATTGCAGTGGACGGTACCAGCCCTGAGGAGGTGAGCATCACGGTGTCCAACGGCGGCACCATTCCCTCTGCGCTGCTGCCGCATTTGTTCGACCCGTTCCGGGGTGGAGAGCGTGAGCCCGGCCGCCACCAAGGGCTGGGGCTGGGGCTCTTCATTGCGCACCAGATCGTGCGGGCCCACCATGGAACCATCGAGGCCCAGTCACGGGACGATGTCACGACCTTTCGGGTGAGACTGCCGCGCCACTCGCCAGTACGCAGCCCCCGCAATTGACTGCGCGCAGCCCAGCACAACAGCGCAGGTCACCACGACCAGGCGGGTGGCGTGATGAAGTAAAGGATGAACAGCGAGCGATCGGCGCTAGCAAGCCTCAGCCGGCGGCCGAAGCCAGCGCTGTATGGATGGACTCGAGCAAATGCTCCAGCTCTTCCAGCTCAAAAGGTTTGAGCAATGCGCGCACGTTGGGCCCCCAACTGCGCGGGTGGCTTCCCAGCTCGTAGCCGGAGCACAGCACCACCCACCGCTGCGGATCATCCGCCAGCAGCTGGCGGGCCAGTTCCGTGCCCGAAAGGCCGGGCAGGCTGACATCGGTCACCACCACATCAAAGACGTCCCCAGCATCCAGAGCCAGCGCCTCCTCGGCAGTGGCGCAGGGCGTGACCGTCCGGCCTTCACCTTCCATAAGCATGCCGATGGTCTCGCGCAGCTCCGGGTTGTCTTCAACGTACAGGATTCGCATACATCAGAGGGGATTGATACGCCATGCCGCCCTGCGAAGAAGGGAGCATGACCAAAACCCGCATCATGCGCAGGCGATGGAACTGCGCCATGTAGGACAAGGCGCTCTTCTTCGCTGTGCTGCACTGTTCTGCGCCCCTCGGGTAATGCGCGTGGAAGCTGCGAACCCTTTTACTCTTCGAGCAGCGAGCGCAGCATCCACGCCGTCTGCTCGTGCACCGTGAGGCGCTGCGTCAGCAGGTCGGCCGTGGGCTCGTCGCTGGCCTTGTCGGCCAGGGGGAACAGGCTGCGCGCGGTGCGGGCCACGGCCTCATGGCCTTCGACCAGCACGCGCACCATCTCCAGCGCCTTGGGCGGCTTGGCGGGCGCATCGGGCACCGTGGCCAGCTTGCCGAACTCGGCATACGAGCCCGGCGCCACATGGCCCAGCGAGCGGATGCGCTCGGCAATCGGGTCCACGGCATTCCACAGCTCGGTGTACTGCGCCATGAACATGGTGTGCAGCGTGTTGAACATGGGGCCCGTCACGTTCCAGTGGAAGTTGTGGGTGGTGAGGTACAGCGTGTAGGTGTCGGCCAGCAGGCGCGACAGGCCCTGGGCGATGGCAGCGCGGTCCTTGTCGCTGATGCCGATGTTGATGGTGGGGGCGGTGGTCCTGGAGGCCTTGGCCATGTCATTGCTCCTGAAGTGAAGATGGATTCGACAGCAGATGCCCGCCGACCCGTCGGACCTGGAGGCATCGCACCAAAAACACTGTAGCGCAAGGCCATGACCAGCGAGCCTGACCTGCGTCAGAGCCACACCACGGCAGCAGGACATCGCCCGCCAGCGCGGCGCAGGCCAGGCCGGCCTTATGACAGCCGCTTGACCCCCGGCAGCTCGCAGGCATACACCGCGTTGCGCAATGACGCAATGGCTTCATACCGGGTAAAGCTGCGCCGCCATGCCAGCACCACGCGGCGCATGGGTGGCGGGCCGCCGTCCTCTTCGCGGATGGGCAGGTAGCGGATATAGCTTTCGTCGCTCTTACGGCGGCGTGACACGGTGAGCAGCGCATCGCGCGGCACCGAAAGGCGCGGCACCAGCGTCACGCCCATGCCTGCGGCCACCATGTGCTTGATGGTTTCGAGCGAAGAGCCTTCAAACGACTTGCGGATGCCCTCGGCATTGCTCGCAAAGCGCGCAAATTCGGGGCAGACCTCCAGCACATGGTCGCGAAAACAATGGCCCGCACCCAGCAGCAGCATGGTCTCGCTCTTGAGTTCGGCCGCCGTCACAGACTTCTTCGCCGCCAGCGGGTGCGTGCTGGGCACAGCCGCCATGAAGGGCTCGTCATACAGCGGCGCCATGGCCAGGCCCGTGTCGGGGAAAGGTTCGGCCAGGATGGCGCAGTCGATCTCGCCGGTACGCAGCATCTCCAGCAGCTTGACGGTGAAGTTCTCCTGCAGCATCAGCGGCATCTGCGGCGTGCGCGTGATGGACTGGCGCACCAGCTCGGGCAACAGATAGGGCCCGATGGTGTAGATGACCCCCAGGGTGAGCGGCCCCGCCAGCGGGTCCTTGCCGCGCTTGGCAATCTCCTTGATGGCCGCCGCCTGCTCCAGCACGCTCTGCGCCTGGCGCACGATCTCTTCGCCCAGCGGCGTCACCGAAACCTCACCCGCGCTGCGCTCGAAGAGCTTCACATCCAGCTCTTCTTCCAGCTTCTTGATGGCCACCGACAGTGTGGGCTGCGACACGTAGCAGGCATCGGCCGCATGACCAAAGTGCTTCTCCCGCGCTACGGCGACGATGTACTTGAGTTCGGTGAGGGTCATGGTGTGTTCCAGCAGGCCGTGTCATGCCTTGAGATAGTCGGATTTTCCACCCAACCAGCGCGCGACGTGCTTTGCGGCCAGGTCAGGATACCGGTCCAGCATCTGCGGCGCCAGTTCGCGCGCCCATTCGAGCAGGTGCGTGTCGGTCGCCAGGTCGGCAAAGCGCAGCAGCGCATCCCCCGACTGGCGCGCGCCCAGAAACTCACCGGGGCCGCGAATCTCCAGATCGCGCCGGGCGATCTCGAAGCCGTCGTTGGTTTCGGCCATGGCGCGCAGGCGCTCCTTGGCGGTTTCGCCCACGCGGCCGCTGTCGTTGGTGGCATACAGCAGCACGCAGGCCGAGGCCGCCGCACCCCGCCCCACCCGGCCGCGCAGCTGGTGCAGTTGGGAAAGGCCAAACCGCTCGGCGTGCTCAATGACCATGAGGGACGCGTTGGGCACGTCCACGCCCACCTCGATCACCGTGGTGCTGACCAGCACGCCCATCTGGCCGCTGGTGAAGAGCGCCATCACGGCCTTCTTCTCGGCCGTGGGCATGCGCGAGTGCAGCAGACCGACCATGCAGCCCGGCAAGGCCTCGCTCAGATCGGCGTGGGTGGCGGTGGCGTTGGAGAGGTCCAGCGCCTCGCTCTCTTCGATCAGCGGGCACACCCAATACACCTGCCGCCCGGCCTCGACCTGGGCGCCGATGCGTGCGATCACCTCGTCCTTGCGGCTGTCGGCAATGAGTTTGGTGACGATGGGCGTGCGGCCCGGGGGCAGCTCATCGATGACCGACACATCGAGGTCGGCGTAGTAGCTCATGGCCAGCGTGCGCGGGATAGGGGTGGCACTCATCATGAGCATGTGGGGCTCCATGCCATGGGCAGCGAGTTTCTGCCGCAAGGCAAGCCGCTGCGCCACGCCAAAACGGTGCTGCTCGTCGATGATGGCCAGCGCCAGGTTCTTGAACTGCACCTGCTCCTGGATCACGGCGTGGGTGCCCACCACCAGCGCGGCCTCGCCGCTGGCCACCAGCGCCAGCATGGCGGCGCGGTCCTTTTTCTTTTGCCCGCCCACCAGCCAGGCCACCTTGCGGCCGCGCTCGGCCAGCAGGGGTTCGAGCCAGCCGATCATCTTGGCGAAATGCTGCTCGGCCAGGATTTCGGTGGGCGCCATCAGCGCGCACTGCCAGCCCGCGTCCATGGCCAGGCAGGCGGCCAGGGCCGAGACCACGGTTTTGCCCGAGCCCACATCACCCTGCAGCAGCCGGTGCATGGGCACCTGGCGGGCCAGGTCGGCGGCAATTTCTTCGCCCACGCGGCGCTGGGCGGAGGTGAGGCTGAAGGGCAGCACGGCCAGCAACTGCTCATGCAGCGGCAAGGCACCGTCGGCGGCTTTTTGGGCGCGCAACACGGGCGCACGCAGCATGTCGCGTGCGCGGCGCGACTGCTGCTGCGACAGCTGCTGGGCCAGCAACTCCTCGGCCTTGAGGCGCTGCCACGCGGGGTGGCTGTGGTCCTCCAGCGTGGAAAGCGCCACATCGGGCGTGGGGTGGTGCAAAAAAGTGAGCGCCTCGCGCAGGCTGAATAAGCGCTGGAGGCCATTTTGGCCATAAACCCGAGTCACCGGCGGCTCGGCACCGGGTGGCAGGGTGTCTGACAAGTCCACCCGCGTCAGCGCGCCCACCACCGCACGGCGCAGGTAGGGCTGGGGTAAACCGGCCGTGGTGGGGTAGACGGGCGTCAACGCCGCAGGCAGCTCGCCGCCCGCCACGCGGAACGCCGGGTGCATCATCTGCCGCCCCCAGAAGCCGCCCTTGATCTCACCCCGGATGCGCAGGCGCGCACCCACGGCGAGGGTTTTCTGGTGCGAGGGGTAGAAGCTGAAGAAGCGCAGCTCGCATGAGCCGGTCTCGTCCTCCACCTGCACCAGCAGCTGGCGGCGCGGGCGTAGCTGAATCTCGCAGGCGGTCACCGTGGCTTCGATCTGCACCATCTGCCCGTCGCGCGCATTGGCCAGCGGGGTGATGCGGGTTTCATCCTCGTAGCGCAGGGGCAGGTGCAGGGCGAGGTCGATGTCACGTTGGAGCCCCAGCTTTTGCAGCGCCTTTTGCGCTACCGACGCGCCGCCTTTGGCGGCAGCAGGGGCTGCCGAAGCCTTGGCGCTAAGGGAAACTCTGGGGGCTGCGGCGGGCATGTAGCGGGTTCTGCGAACGACAAGGGCGGGGCAAAAAGGCTACCATGGTTACCGTTGATTACGCCTAAAGACGGGCGTTTATTCAGAGTCCAGGTCCCCTACCATGCTCAAGCGCATTCACATTCAGCATCTCACCCTGGGCATGTATCTGCACGAGTTCTGCGGGTCATGGATGGACCACCCGTTCTGGCGGGCCAAGTTCTTGCTCAAAGACCCCGGGGACCTGGCCCGGATACAAGCCACTGCCATCCAGGAAATCTGGATTGACACCGACAAGGGGCTGGACGTGGCGGCGGGCACCGCGTCGGTGTCGCGCGAGGAGGCCGACGCGCAGATTGACACCGACTTCAGCCGCCTGGAGGACCTGCCGCCCATCAAAGTCACGCTGCCATCCCCACCGCCGCCGCCCAAGCGCAACCGCAATCCTGCGGACATGCACAGCGAACTCAAGATGGCCGCTGCCATCTGCGTGAAGTCCAAAGAAGCCGTGGTCTCGATGTTCAACGAGGCCCGCATGGGCCGCGCGGTGGACTCGGCGAGTGCACAGAGCCTGGTGGAAGAAATCTCGGATTCCGTCACCCGCAACCCCGGCGCGCTCATCAGCCTGGCGCGCCTGAAAACGGCCGACGACTACACCTACATGCACTCGGTGGCGGTGTGCGCGCTGATGGTGGCCCTGGCCAAGCAGCTCAAGCTCAAGGACGACCAGCAGCGGCTGGCGGGCATGGCAGGCCTGCTGCACGATCTGGGCAAGGCGGCCATCCCGCTGGCCGTGCTCAACAAGCCTGGCAAGCTCACCGACCAGGAATTCACCGTGGTGCGCAGCCACCCGGTGGAGGGCTACCACATGCTCAAGGAGGGCGGCAACGTGCCCGACGCCGTGCTGGACGCCTGTCTGCACCACCATGAAAAAGTCGATGGCTCCGGCTACCCCGACAAGCTGCAGGGCGAAGGCATCAGCGTGATCGCGCGCATGACGGCCATTTGCGACGTGTACGACGCCATCACCTCCGACCGGCCCTACAAGCGTGGATGGGACCCCGCCGAGTCACTGCGCCGCATGGCCGAGTGGACCAAGGACCATTTCGACGCCCGCATCTTCCAGGCCTTTGTCAAAAGTATCGGCATCTACCCTGTGGGCTCGCTCGTGCGCCTGACCTCGGGCCGCATCGGCGTGGTCACCGAGCAATCGGCCGCCGCACTCACCGCCCCCATGGTCAAGGTGTTCTTCTCGACCAAGTCCGACCTGCGCATCCCCCCAGAAATGGTGGACCTGTCTGCCCCGGGCTGCACCGAGAAGATCGTTGCGCGCGAAGACCCCGACAAGTGGCGCTTTCCGGACCTGAACGAGCTATGGTCAGGCTTTGCCGAGAAGGTCTGGTAGCCCGATGCCCGCACTGATCACCCTCACGCTGAACCCCGCCCTCGACCTGGCCACCACCACCGACCACGTTGCACCCACCCACAAGCTGCGCTGCGGCCCGGTGCAGCGCTTTGCGGGTGGCGGAGGCATCAACGTGGCGCGGGTGCTGCACCGCCTGGGCGCAGATGTGTGCGCCTGGGCGCTGGCGGGCGGTGCGGCGGGCACACAGGTGCGGCAGTTGCTGGCCGCGGAGGGCGTGCCCACGCTGCTGCAACCAATTTCGGGCGATACGCGCGAGAACTTCTCGGTGGTCGAGACCACCACAAGCCAGGAGTTTCGTTTTGTGCTGCCCGGCCCCACGCTGCAGGCCAGCGAGTGGCAGGCCTGCCTGGATGCGCTGGCTACCCACACACCGCCACCCCGCTGGCTGATTGCCAGCGGCAGCCTGCCGCCTGGCACGCCGGACGACTTCTACGCCCAGCTGGCGCGCGCCGCATCCGGCCGGGGCGTGCGGGTAGCCGTCGACACCTCGGGGCCGCCGCTGGCGGCGGCATTGCAGGCCGGGGTGGCGCTGGTCAAGCCCAGCCTGCGCGAGCTGCGCGACGTGATGCAAAAGCCGCTGGAACATGCGGCCGACTGGTGCACCGCCGCCCAGTCGCTGGTGCACAGCGGCGCCGCCGAGATCGTGGCGTTGTCAGTGGGCGAACAAGGCGCCGTGCTGGCCACGCGCGAGGGCGTGTGGCAAGCGCCCGCCCTCAACGTACCCGCCACCACCGGCACCACGGGCGCGGGCGACTGTTTTCTGGCGACCCTGGTCTGGGCGCTGGACCGGGGCGATGCGCCGGCCGAGGCCCTGCGCTGGGGTGTGGCGGCCGGGGCGGCCGCGCTGCTGCACCCAGGCACCACACTGGCCCAGGCGGATGACGTGCGGCGGCTGGTGCGCAGTGTGCCCGCACCGGTGGTGTTCACCCCCCAGCCATAGCACGGCGCCGGCAGGGCCTGCAGCCCCGTGGGACAATCGCGCCTTCCGCAATTTTTACCTTGGCACGGGCCCGTTCGGCCCTCAAGCACGATGACTGATCTCTCCAGCGGCGCAGCCAGCGCCCCCACAACACCCCGCGTGTTCACCCTCAGCGACTTCGACTTCTCGCTGCCCCCCGAACTCATTGCCCAGCACCCCGCGCCCGAACGCAGCGCCTCGCGCCTGCTGGACGGCCGCGCCATGCAGCCGGTGGACCGCATCTTTCGCGAGCTGCCCGGCCTGCTGCGCGAGGGCGACCTGCTCGTCTTCAACGACACGCGCGTGGTCAAGGCACGCATCTTTGGCGAGAAGGCCAGCGGCGGCAAGCTGGAGCTGCTGATCGAACGCGTGTTGCCCGCAGAGGCTGGCAACCCGGGTAACGAAGTCGTGGCCCACATGAAGGTCAGCAAGAAGCCCCTGCCCGGCAGCTTGGTGCACATGGCCGGTGGCCGCAAGGCGGGCGGTTTTGACGCGCAGCTGCTGGGCCGCTGGCCCACCGAGGACGGCCCGCTGTTCCGCTTTGCGCTGCACGGCCCCGCAGGCGAGTCACCCTGGGAGCTGATGGACCGCCACGGCCACCTGCCGCTGCCGCCCTACATCGAGCGCCATCAGAACACCGACCACGACCCCGACGAGGCCAAAGACAGCCAGCGCTACCAGACCGTGTTTGCACGCAACCCCGGCGCCGTGGCCGCACCCACGGCCGCGCTGCACTTTGACGAAGGCGTGCTGGCCGACCTGGCTGCACGCGGCATCGAACGCGCCAGCGTCACGCTGCACGTGGGCGCAGGCACCTTCCAGCCTTGCAAGACCGAAAACCTGGCCGAGCACCAGATGCACAGCGAGTGGTACGAGGTGCCCCTGGCCACGCTGGCCGCGCTGGAGCGCTGCCGCCAGCGCGGCGGCCGTGTGGTGGCCGTGGGCACCACCACCGTGCGCACACTCGAATCCTGGGCGAAGACGGGCCAAGCCTCTGGCGACACCAACATCTTCATCACACCGGGCTTTGCATTCCAGGTAGTGGATGTGCTGGTCACCAACTTCCACCTGCCCAAAAGCACGCTGATGATGCTGGTGAGCGCCTTTGCGGGCTACGCCCACATCATGGGCCTGTACCGGCATGCGATTGCGCAGCAGTACCGCTTCTTCAGTTATGGCGACGCGATGCTGCTGGAGCGTGCGCGCGGCACGCCGTGAGTTCTTCAGGCCCTGCGTCGTCGACCAGCCCTGCAGCCCGCCGACGGGCGGCGCTGGCGGGCATCGCGCTTGCCGTCACGGCCTGCGCGTTCTTTGCGCTGCTGGACACCGCGAGCAAGCTGGTCAGTGTGGGTGTTCCCATCGTCATGGCGCTGTGGATGCGCTATGTGTTCCAGTCGCTGCTGACCACCGCCTTCGTGCTGCAACGGGCGGGGCGCCCTGCCCTGCGCACCACACAGCCCCGCTTCCAGGCCTTGCGCGGTGCGCTGTTCGCCATGACCAGCCTGTTCGGCTTCATCAGCCTCACGGCCCTGCCGCTGGCGGAGTTCACGGCCATCGTGGCCACGGTGCCGCTGTGTGTGACGGTGGTGGCGGCCCTGTGGCTGCACCAGCCCGTGAGCGCGGTGCGCTGGCTGCTGGTGGTCACCGGCCTGGCGGGCACGCTGGTCATCATCCGGCCCGGTGGCGAGGCCTTCACCTGGGCGCTGCTGTGGCCGCTGTGCATGCTGGCTGCGGGCACGGGCTACCAGGTGTTGAGCAGCAAGATGGCAGGCCAGGAGAGCCCCGCCACCACGCAGCTCTACACCAGCTGGATCGCCACCGCGCTGGTGTCGCTGGGCGTGCCGTTCTTCTGGCAGCCGGTGAGCGACCCGTGGCTATGGGCGGGCATGTTCACCATGGGCCTGTCGAGCGCGGTGGGCCACATGCTGCTGCTCCATGCCTATGCGCGCACCACGCCGGTGACGATCGCGCCGTTCCTGTATTCGCAGATCGGGTTTGCCATGCTGGCGGGCTGGCTGGTGTACCGCCATGTGCCCGATAGCTGGTCGATGGCCGGGATCGCCGCGATCGTGCTCAGCGGCGCGGCCAGCACCTGGCTGACCGTGCGGGAAACGCGCTGACGGCACTGCCCAGCGCCGCCCCAGCATTCAGCGGCAGGTGCTGGTTGGCGCAACGCGGGGCGCGGCCCCCATGGCCGGAGGCTGGTTGGCCGAAGGCAACTCCACACAGTAGGTGCCCCAGGGACCCGCAGCCTGAACCATGCGCCGGCCCTCTGCGCCGCGCAGGTGGCGCTCGGCAATGCCAGATCCCAAGGCACCCGCTGGAGCGACTTCCCAGCGCTGATGCGGCGGCTGTGGTTGCTGTGCGCCTTGCCGGCGCTGCCAGGCCCGCTCGCGCTGGAGCGCCCATGCCACATCGTCCATGCTGGGAGCAGCCCGTGGGGCATCACCCGGCCCGGATGCCGGCGCCTGCGGCGCGGGCGCAACCGGCAGGGCGGCAGTCAAGCGCTCCACGCTGCCATCAGGCGCAGCAGGCTCCACAGCGATCGGCCGCCCGCTGCGGGTAACGGCCTGCTTTGGGCCCTGCCCGCTGGCAACGGGTGTGGCGCTCCGGGTTGGAGCGGCAGGCTGGGGAACGGCAGCTGGCAACGGCTCGCTGGGTGCCGTAGACGCGGGCAGCGGCACCAGCGTCACCCATACCATGGCAGGTGCATCGCTGCGCTCGGGCGAAGTTCGCAGAGCACCATCGCTTCTGCTCAGCATCGCCAGAACCAGCCCATGCAGCAACAGCGCCCCACCTACTGCCCAGGCCAGTCGCGGGCCGGAGCCGCGCGTGCCTCGCACTGCCCTAGTCGCCCTGGGCCAAGCCACCAGCCCCGCCACGCGAAGGCGCCTCGCCCTCCTCCGACTCCGCATCGGGCACCCAGGCCAGCAGGTCTGCCGGCTGGCACTGCAGATAACTGCAGATGGCGGACAGGGTCTCGAAACGCACGCCCTTGACCTTGCCGCTCTTGAGCAGGGACAGGTTGGCCTCGGTGATGCCCACATGGGCCGCCAGATCGCGCGACTTGACCTTGCGGCGCGCGAGCATTTCATCCAGGGTCACGACAATCGCCATGGGAATTCCTTCGCTGGCGAGTTGCTAAACAAACGCATCCGCTTCGGCTTGCAGGCGGTGGCCCTCGGCCAGCACGTGCCCCAGGAGCAACATCATCAGCCCCACGACCAATACGCTCATTTCAAACGGCCCCACGCCCAGCGCCACCAGGCCGTTCTGCTGGCCGGAAGCCAGCCAGGACAGCAGCGCCGTCACCCCCGCCTGGTAGACGAGTGAAGTCACGAACATCGCCAAAAAGCCCCAGCCCACGCCACGGAACCCGTGCACCACCGCCGGCCCGAACACGGCCCCGGCCAGAAAGGACCGGCAGATGCGATGCACGCACAGCACCGCATACAGCATGGCCGCAGCGGGAATGCACTCCAGCGCCACGCCCACCCAGCGCCAATGGGTCTCCATGGAGGGCGGCGGTGTGAGGCCGACCAACAAGGCCTGCGAGGGCACCACCGAAAGCGGCATCCAGCCACCCCAACCCGTTTCATGCCCGATGGCCGCCCAGCGCGCCATCGACAACACCAGCGATACCAGGGCACACGCCCAGCTGGCCGCGAGAAGGCCCCAGGCCAGGCGGCGAAACGAGGGGCTGTGAACAGAAGATACCGATGGGGGTAAATGTTGCGTCATGGTTGGTGAATTTTTCTGTAAAACAATAATAATATACCGTCAAACAGAAATTTACTACCATGCTTTTTTTCCCAACGCCCCTGCGCCCTTTGGCTTTTCTCCGTGCTTTCTCGTGTTTTTTGGCCCTGGTGCTGCTGTCGGCCTGTGGCAGTGTGCCGGTGTCATCACTGTGGAAGCTGCGGCAGCTCCAGCTGGAGACGCTGGACCCCGCCGCGCTGCGCGCCGCCGTGGTACACAGCCCGGGCCTGCAGCTTCATGGCAACGCACTGGAGCTCACGGTGAGCGTTTCGCGCACGCTGCGCAAGCCCGGGGGAGCCATCGCCACCGAGCGCCTGGAAGAAAAATTGCCCCTGCAGGAGCTGCGCAGCACGGCCGATCGCAGCGTGCTCGCGGAATATGAAACGTCCCGGACCCATGTGCAGGTCTGGCGGATCGACCCCGCCGCCCTGCCGCGCCTGCAGGCTCTGCGAGAGCGGGCCATGGGCTGGAAAGGCACGGACGATGGTTCCCGCCAGCTGGGCCTGGGGCTGGAACTGTCGGGCTGTCAACAAGGCGGCTCCGGCAGCCGCGTCGTGACCACCCTCTTGCGATTCACCGACACAGGGGAATACATCCCGCTGGTGCGCAACCTCGACCTTGCGGAGACGATGCCAGCGCACGAGCTCGCCAAGCGGTTTCCGGCCTGCACAACGCGCTGAGCCGCCTCAGTGCGCTGCGCGCAAGGCCGTCAGAACGCTACCGCGTGCCCGTCCTTGCGCGGGTCGGAGCCTGCGATGTAGCTGTTGCCGTTCTTCAGCACCAGCTGGGCGCCGCCAAAGGCGAACACGCCGTTGCCCTCTTCCACCGTCACTTCGTGCCCGCGCGCGCGCAGCGCGGCGACCACGGCAGGGTCAAAGCCTGGCTCCACGGCCACACCCTTGCCGCCCGTCACACGCCAGCGGGGCGCATCGGCCGCCGCCTGCGGGTTCTGGCCGTAGCGCAGCACGCGCAGTGCCATCTGGGTGTGGCCCTGGCTCTGCATCGGCCCGCCCATCACGCCAAACGCCATCTGGGGCGTGCCGTCGGCATGCATGGCAAAGGCCGGGATGATGGTGTGCGAGGGGCGCTTGCGCGGCGCCACCTGGTTGGCGTGGCCCGGGATCAGGTTGAAGCCGTGGCCGCGGTTCTGCAGGCTGATGCCCGTGCCCGGCACCACTACGCCCGAGCCAAAGCCCATGTAGTTGGACTGGATGAACGAGACCATCATGCCGGACGCGTCGGCCGCCGCCAGGTACACCGTGCCGCCGGGGCGCGGAGCGCCGTAGCCAGGGTCGCCAGCGCGCGTGGTGTCGATCAGCGCGGCGCGGCCGCGCAGGTAGTCGGGGTTCAGCAGCGCATCGGGCTTGACGTGCATGGCGTCGATGTCGGCGTTGTACTGGTGCAGGTCGGCAAAAGCGAGCTTCATGGCCTCGATGCTGGCGTGCACGGTCTCCACATCGTCCACCGGGTGAGCGCCGATGCCATGCGCGTCGAGCATGCCCAGCGCCATCAGTGCGGCAATGCCCTGGCCGTTGGGCGGAATCTCATGGACCACCGACTCGCCAAACCGCTGCTGGACGGTGCCAACCCAGTCGGCCTGGTGCGCGGCCAGGTCGGCCATCGTCATGGCGCCGCCATGGGCCTGCGAATGTGCTGCGATGCGCTCGGCGATCACGCCGCGGTAGAAAGCCTCGCCCTCGGTCTCGGCAATCAGCTCCAGCGTGCGCGCATGGGCTTCGCTGCGGAAGATTTCGCCCGCCTGGGGCACGCGACCATTCGGCATGAAGCACTCGGCAAACCCGGGCTGCGTGCCCAGCTTGGCCGCGCCCAGCGCCCACAGGCGGGCGATGGTGGGCGACACCGGGAAGCCATTGCGCGCATAGTCGATGGCGGGCTGGGCCAGTTGTGCAAACGGCAGCTTGCCCAGGCGCTTGGAGAGCGCCACCCAGGCCGACACGGCACCCGGCACGGTGACGGCGTTCCAGCCCGTCTCGGGGATGCCACCCAATTTTTCGAAGTATTCAGGCGTCCACGCTGCGGGCGAGCGGCCCGAGGCATTGAGGCCGTGCAGCTCCTTGCCATCCCACACGATGGCAAACCCGTCGCTGCCCAGGCCGCAGCCCGTGGGCTCCACCACCGTGAGCGCCATGGCGACGGCAATGGCGGCGTCCACCGCGTTGCCACCGGCCAGAAGCATGCGCAGCCCCGCCTGCGCCGCCAGTGGTTGCGACGTGGAGACCACATTGCGGCCCATCACCGCGCTGCGGTGGGAGGCGTAGGGAAGGGACCAGTCGAGGGCTTGGGGGTTCATGTGATGGGACTCCATGGCGGGCCAGGACCCGCTCGGATGAAAACTGGCGTGTCCGAGGAAAAGGACACCGAGGAAGGGCCGCCCCGCACCGAGGGTGTCGTCCCCTCGCCCGCATCGCGCAGCGGTGCGAGAGCGGGGGGAAGGCGCGCAGCGCCTCAGGGGGGTTATTCAATGCTTATTTTGTGTTGGCGAATCACCGTCGCCCAGCGGTTGCTGTCCGCCTGCACCATGGCACCAAACTGCGCGGGTGTGCGCGGCGCGGCGGGCTCGACGCCCAGCTTGGCCAGGCTCTCGGCCACCTCGGGCGCCTGCACGGCCCTGGCAAAAGCCTTGTGCACGCGGTCCACCAAGGCGGGGGGAGCCCCGGCGGGCAGGTACACGCCAAACCAGGTCACCGACGAATAGCCGGGCAGGCCAGATTCGGCCAGCGTGGGCAGCTCGGGCGCCAGGGTGCTGCGCTTTTCGCTGGTCACGGCCAGTGCGCGCAGGCGGCCGGCCTTGGCGTGCGGCATGCCGGTGGGCAGGGAATCGAACAGCACATGCGTCTGCCCGGCAATCAGGTCAGGGATGGCCAGGGCCGTGCCCTTGTAGGGGATGTGCGTCATCTCCACACCCGCCTGGGCGCTGAAGGCCGCAGTGTTCAGGTGCACGATGGTGCCGTTGCCGCTGGTGGCGTAGTTGAGCTTGCCGGGGTGGGCCTTGGCGTAGGCAATCAGTTCGCCCACGGTCTTGACCGGCAGCGAGTTGGTGACGAGCAGCACGCTGGGCGCGTCGGCCACATGGGCGACGGGCACAAAGTCCTTGCGTGGGTCGTAGGCCAGCTTGAGCATGAGGTGGGGCGAGATGGCATGTGTGCTGCTGGTGGTCAGCAGCAGGGTGTAGCCGTCGGGTGCGGCCTTGGCCGCCTCGGCCGTGCCCAGGGTGCCGCCCGCGCCGGGCTTGTTGTCCACCACCAGTTGCTGGCCCAGGTCGGCCGCCACGCGCTGGGTGACCACGCGGGCCACCAGGTCGGTCGCGCCGCTGGCTGGGAAGGGCACGATCACCCGCACGGGGCGATCCGGCCAATTGGCTTGTGCCTGCGCGGCAGATGCCAGCACCAGCAGGCCGGCCAGGCCCCAGACACCACGGCCCCAGGAAAGTAGACGCATACAGAGCACTCCCGCAAAGAAATCGGACACAACAGAGGATGGAACCATCTTAGGAAGCTGCGCCTTGCTTGACCAACAGCATTTCAGCAAGCTGCTTTGCCACCACGGCAAACCGGCGCATACTGAACACCTCCCTTTCCGCCCCTTCCACCATGCGTCCCCACCTGCTGCAAGACACCACCCTGCGCTACTTTCTGGCCGTGGCGCAGAGTGGATCGCTCACCGAGGCTTCGGCCCGGCTGCATGTGGCCGCCTCGGCACTGAGCCGCCAGATCGCGGGGCTGGAGGCCCAGCTGGGCACGCCCCTCTTTGAGCGCCACCCGCGCGGCATGGTGCTGACGGCGGCGGGCGAAATCCTGGCGGTGCACGCGCGCCGCACGTTGCTGGACGCCGAGCGCGCGCTGGGCGAGATCGGCGCGCTGCAGGGCCTGCGTGCGGGGCAGGTGCGCCTGGCCACATCGGATGCGTTTGCGAACGAACTGGTGCCGCGCCTGTGCGTGGAGTTCCAGCGCACGTACGCAGGGGTGCAGTTCAGCGTGATCGCCCTGCCCACGGCCCAGGTGCCCGACGCCGTGCGCAGCGGCGCAGCCGACATCGGCCTGTGCTTCAGCCGTGCACCGCACAAGGACATCGACGTGGCCTACCGCCAGAGCGCCCCGGTGCTGGCCCTGCTGCCGCCTAGCCACCCGCTGGCCAGCGCGGGCAGCGTGACCCTGACGCAGATGGCCGAATACCCCTTGGCGCTGCCCCCGCCCGAGACCACGGTGCGCCAGATGATCGACATCGTCTGCAGCCGCCAGGGCCTGCAGCTCGACGCCGTGCTCATCAGCAACCACGCCAAGACGGTGGTCAACTTTGTACAGCTGGGCGGCGGCCTGTCCGTGGCCAGCGAGATCGCCGTGCGCCACCTGGTGGCCGAAGGCGCCATCGTGGCCCTGCCCATCAGCGACCCCGGCATGGACCTGCGCGACATCGAAATCCAGACCCTGGCCGGGCGCAGCCTGCCGGTGGCGGCGCAAGCGTTTCTGGAGCTGCTCAAGGAACGGCTACCGCAGCCGTGGTAGCCCTTGGCGTCGGTTATCCGGCGTGCTGGTCATCACCCGGCAGCCCCAGGCGAATCGCCGCCCCCCGGGCACCGTGGCATCCACCGGCACCCCGCCGCGCGTGACGCGAAGGCGGTGCTGCAAACCCTGCTCAGTAACCGTGCTGCGCGCGAAAATCCCGCGCCTTGCCAAAGTGCCCGTTGCCAATAAAAGGGACAGGCGGGCGCAGTGCCGACAGGGGCGAGGGGTGGTTGGACGTGAGCACCAGGTGCCCGCGGTCAGCGGGAATCCACGCGCGCTTTCCCTGGGCGTGCGAGCCCCAGAGCATGAACACCACCGGACGCGGGCCCTCGGCCACATGGCGGATGACGGTGTCGGTCAGTTCCTCCCAGCCCTTGCCTGCATGGCTGGCGGCCTGGCCCTCTTCCACCGTGAGGCAGGTGTTGAGCAGCAGCACACCGTTCTTCGCCCACTTGACCAGGCTGCCGCCGGGGTTCGGGAACGGGGGGAAGGCCACCCCCAGGTCGCGCTGCATTTCCTTGAAGATATTCTGCAGCGAGGGCGGCAGGCGCACGCCCGGCGCCACCGAAAACGCCAACCCCTCGGCCTGGCCCCGGCCGTGGTACGGGTCCTGCCCCAGGATGACCACGCGCACGTCCTCAGGCGGCGTCAGCTCCAGCGCGCGCAGCGGCTGGGGCGGAAAGATCGCCGCACCCGCCTGCAGCCGCGCCTGCAAGAACGCGAGCAACGCCTGCCCGCGTGCGCCAGCAAAAAAGGCGTCCGCCAACGGCTGCCAGCCGGGCGCCACGGGCCAGTCGGCGGGGTTGGCGCTTTGGAGTTGGGCCGGGGTCTGGGGAGTTGAATTCATGGTCAAAATAGGCTCTAGCGCTTTACCATCAAGCGCAAGCAGCTATTAAAACAGGAGTTTTCACCCTCTCTCACCCAAAGAGCTTGGCCAGGGCCAGGCCCGGATCGTCCGCCCGCATGAAGGCTTCGCCCACCAAGAAGGCGTGCACACCTGCGTCGCGCATGGCCTTCACATCGGCAGGCTTCAAGATGCCCGACTCGGTGACGAGAAGCCGGTCCGCAGGCACGTCCTTGAGCATGGAGAGCGTGGTGTCCAGCGTGACCTCGAATGTGCGCAGGTTGCGGTTGTTGATGCCGACCAGCGGAGTCTTGAGCTTCAGAGCCCGCTCCAGTTCGGGCCGGTCATGCACCTCCACCAGCACCGCCATGTCCAGGCTGCGGGCAATGGCCTCGAAGTCGGCCATCTGGGCGTCGTCCAGGCTGGCCGCAATCAGCAGGATGGCGTCGGCGCCCATGGCGCGCGATTCGTAGATCTGGTACGCATCCACCATGAAATCCTTGCGCAGCACAGGAAGCAACGTGCTGGCGCGGGCTTGTTTCAGGTAGTCGGGCTGGCCCTGAAAGAACTGCCGGTCGGTCAGTACCGACAGGCAGGCCGCGCTCACCTTGCCATCGCCTTCCATATAGCTCTGGGCAATGTCAGCGGGCTCGAAGTCGGCGCGCAGCACCCCCTTGCTGGGGCTGGCCTTCTTGATCTCGGCAATCACCGCCGCCTGGCCCTTGGCGATCTTGGCGCGCAGCGCGCCTTCAAAGTCGCGCGTGAGCACACGGCTCTCGGCGTCGGCGCGCATGGCTTCAAAGGACAGGCGCTTTTTTGCTGCCGCTACTTCTTCGTGCTTGACGGCGACGATTTTGTTGAGGATGTCACTGCTCATGGTGCGCGGCCTTTGGGTTGTCGGTTTCGGTGTCGTCGGACTCAGGGGAGCCCTGTTTCAGAATTTTGGTGAACACGCGGTGCATCACAAACCCGGCCACGATGAAAAGGGCAGAGATGCCCAGTGCAATCCAGGTGCCAGGGTCGCGCCACATGGCCGTGTCAGGCCGCCGTGGCCAGCGCGTGCGTGCGCGTGACCACCTGCTCCAGCTTGGCCAGCGCGGCGCCCGACGCAATCACGGCCCGGGCCTTGGCCAAGCCTGCGGGCACCGAATCGACCACATTGGCGGCATACAGTGCCACGCCTGCGTTCAGACACACGATGTCTTGCGCGGCGCCAGGCTCACCCTTGAGCACGCCGATCAGCATCTCCCGCGACTGCTCGGGCGTCTCAACCTTGAGCGCGCGATTGCTCGCCATCGGCAGGCCAAAGTCCTCAGGGTGGATTTCGTACTCGGTGATCTGGCCGTTTTTCAACTCACCCACCAAAGTGGCAGCGCCCAAGCTGACTTCGTCCATGCCATCACGGCCGTACACCACCAGCGCGTGCTCGGCGCCCAGGCGCTGCAGCGCGCGCACCTGGATGCCGACGAGGTCGGGGTGGAACACGCCCATCAGGATGTTGGGCGCACCGGCCGGGTTGGTCAGCGGGCCCAGGATGTTGAAGATGGTGCGCACGCCCAGTTCCTTGCGCACCGGGGCCACGTTCTTCATGGCGGGGTGGTGGTTGGGCGCGAACATGAAGCCGATTCCGACTTCAGCGATGCACTGGGCGATCTGCTCGGGTTTGAGGTTGATGTGGATGCCCAGGGCCTCCATCACATCGGCGCTGCCGCTTTTGCTGGACACTCCGCGCCCGCCATGTTTGCTGACCTTGGCGCCCGCTGCGGCGGCCACGAACATCGAGCAGGTGGAGATGTTGAAGGTGTTGGCACCGTCGCCGCCCGTGCCCACGATGTCCACCATGTGGGTCGCGTCCTTGACGTGCACCTTGGTACTGAACTCGCGCATCACCTGCGCGGCGGCGGTGATCTCGCCAATGGTTTCCTTCTTCACGCGCAGGCCGGTGATGATGGCTGCGGTCATGACGGGCGACAGCTCGCCATTCATGATGAGGCGCATCAGATGCAGCATTTCGTCATGGAAGATTTCGCGGTGCTCGATGGTGCGCTGCAGCGCTTCCTGGGGAGTGATGGGCATGACGGTGTCTCCTGGGGTGGCGGTCAGGCCGCCGGTTGATCAGTAAAGGCCAGCTTGAGTCCGAAGCCGATGAACATGGCGCCCGCCACGCGGTCCAGCCAGTGCATGCCGCGCTGGATGGCTGTGGCACGGCGCGCCATCCACGAAGCGGCCAGCGCCCAGCCCACATTGACGGGGATGGCGTTCACGTTGAACAGCACGCCCAGCAGCACAAAGGCCAGCGCCTTGTTGTCGGAGCCCGGCGCGATGAACTGCGGCACAAAGGCCAGGAAGAAGATGGCGACCTTGGGGTTGAGCACATTGGTCCAGAAGCCCCCCAGGAACACCTTGCGAAGCGGCGTGTGCGGCGCAGGGGCCGCCTGAGCCGCCGCCAGCGCTGCACTGTTGCCCGCGTCAGCACCGGGCTTGGACAGCAGCATACGCACGCCCATCCACATCAGGTAGGCCGCGCCGATCCACTTGAGCACCGTGAACGCCGTGGCCGACGTGGCCAGCAGCGCGCCCACGCCCACGGCGGCCGCAAAGATGTGCACAAAACACCCGGCCGTGATGCCCAGCCCCGCCACGATGCCAGCGCGTGTGCCGGAACGCAGCGCGTTGGTAACGATGTAGAGCACATCGGGCCCGGGCGTGAGGTTGAGCAGCCAGCCGGCCGCGATGAACATGAGCAGTTGATGAAGTTCGGGCATGGGTGTGTCTACCAGCGTCGGTCAGGTTCCAGGCGGTGCAGGAAGGTCGTCAGCGAATCGCGCGGAGGCTGCACCGCATGCGCGGCCAGGATGCGCCCCGCCGCCCCCCGGTGGTACGTGCCATGCACGACGAGGTGGTTCAGTATCTCGCTGCGCGACATGCGCCCGGTGTCGCCGTCGGTGAAGCGGAACGCCACGGGCTCGGCCAGTTGCGCATCATCCAGCCCGCCCACGTACTGCATATACCAGTCGTCCGACGCGCGCACGGCATCGCTCAGGGTGGCCAGCTCCGGCGTTGCATCGGTGTTGGTGGCCTGATAGGTGGTCTGGGGCAGGCCCTGCAGGTGGCTGGCAAAGATGCGGTCCACCACATAGGTGTGGTTCAGGATGCGCACAAACAGACGGTAGTCGTCGGCAGGCAGCGCGCCTTGCGATGCCGCGCCCAGTGCCAGCAGTTCCTGGTTGGCCCAACGCTTGTACTGAAAGAGCTGGGCCAGGCCCTGAGAGGCCGTCATGCGCGCTGCTCCAGAAAGTTCTTGAGCATGGCGTGGCCGTGTTCGGTGAGGATGCTTTCGGGGTGGAACTGCACGCCTTCGATCGGCAATGTCTTGTGGCGCACGCCCATGATCTCGCCATCCTCCGTCCAGGCCGTCACCTCCAGCACCTCGGGGCAGGTGGCGCGCTCGATGGCCAGCGAGTGGTAGCGGTTGACCGTGAACTTCTCCGGCAACCCCGCGAACACGCCCTTTTGTGTGGTGGTGATGACGCTGGTCTTGCCGTGCATCAGCTCCTGCGCGCGGACGATGGTGCCGCCGAACGCCGCACCGATGCTCTGGTGGCCCAGGCACACGCCCAGGATGGGCAGCTTGCCCGCAAAGTGCTGGATCGCGGCGACCGAGATGCCGGCCTCGGCGGGCGAGCACGGGCCGGGCGAGATGACCAGGCGGTCGAGCTGCCCGGCGGCGAGGCGCGCCTCGATCTCGGCCACGGTGATCTCGTCGTTACGAAACACCTCGACCTCGGCACCCAGTTCACCAAAGTACTGGACGATGTTGTAGGTGAAGCTGTCGTAGTTATCGACCATCAAGAGTTTCATGCGGCGCTCCCGGCAGTGGCGGGCTCGCGCAGGCGGGCGAACTCGCGGTGTTCATAGGCAATGCAGGCTTCCATGAGGCTGCGGTAGATGGCTTCGATCACGTCGGCATCGCCACCTTCGGCCTGTGCGCGCTCGCGCACGCGGTCCACGATGGCCTGGATGCGGGCTTCGTCGCGCACCTGTTCCACGCCTTGCTTGATGCGGGCGGCCTGGGTCATGTAGCCCACGCGCTCCACCAGCAGGGGCACCAGCACGTCGTCCAGCGCGTTCACTTCGCGGCGCACGTCCTGCATGGTGGTGCAGGCCTTCACTTTGGCGATGGCCTTGGGGTCACGGATCGTCATTCCAGGCCCTCCTCAACCAGTTCGGCGGCGCGCAGCAGAGCGCGGGCCTTGTGCTCGGTCTCTTTCCATTCCAGCTCGGGCACCGAATCGGCCACCACACCGGCAGCCGCCTGCACGTAGAGCGTGCCGTTTTTGATGATGCCAGTGCGGATCGCAATGGCCACGTCCATGTCGCCCGCGTAGCTGAGGTAGCCGCAGGCGCCGCCATACAGGCCGCGCTTGGTGGGTTCGAGCTGGTCGATGAGTTCCATGGCGTGCACCTTGGGCGCGCCGGTGAGCGTACCGGCCGGGAAGGTCGCCTTGAGCACATCCATGCTGGTCATGCCATCGTGCAGGATGCCCTCCACGTTGCTCACGATGTGCATTACGTGGCTGTAGCGCTCCACCGCAAAGGCTTCGGTCACCTTCACGGTGCCGGTCTTGGCGATGCGGCCGATGTCGTTGCGCGCCAGGTCGATCAGCATCACGTGTTCGGCGCGTTCCTTGGGATCGTTGATGAGCTCGACCTCGGTGGCCTTGTCCTTCTCGGGCGTGGCGCCACGCGGGCGGGTGCCCGCCAGGGGGCGGATGGTGACTTTGGTGCCCTCGTCGGTCTTCTCCTGGCGCACCAGGATCTCGGGGCTGGCACCCACCACATGGAAGTCGCCAAAGTCGTAGAAGTACATGTACGGCGACGGGTTCAGCGAACGCAGCGCGCGGTACAGGCTCAGCGGGCTTTCGGTGTAGCGCTTGTGGATGCGCTGGCCCACCTGCACCTGCATGAAGTCGCCCGCAGCAATCAGCTCCTTGGCGCGGTGCACTGCGGCCAGGTAGTCGGCCTTGGCAAAGTCGCGCTGAGCGGGGTGGCTTTCGGTGGCCTTGACCACGGGGGCACTCACCGAATACTTGAGCTGCTCTTTCAGCTCACGCAGGCGCTTCTTGGCGCGGGTGTAGGCCTCAGGCTGGGCAGGGTCGGCGTAGACGATGAGGTAGAGCTTGCCCGAAAGGTTGTCGATGACCGCCAGTTCTTCGCACTGCAGCAACAGGATGTCGGGGCACCCCAGGGTGTCGGGCGGGCAGGTGGTCTCCAGCTTCTTTTCGATGTAGCGCACCGCGTCGTAGCCAAAGTAGCCCGCTAGGCCGCCACAAAAGCGCGGCAGGCCGGGGCGCAGCGCCACCTTGAACCGCTTTTGGTATGCCTCAATGAAGTCGAGCGGATTGCCCTGGGCGGTTTCGACCACCTGGCCGTCCGTCACGACCTCGGTTTTGGCCTGCGCCCCAAAGCCGCTGGCCCGCAGCAGGGTGCGGGCGGGCAGGCCAATGAAGCTGTAGCGCCCGAAGCGCTCGCCGCCCACCACGGATTCGAGCAGGAAGCTGTGCTTGCCGCCGTCCTTGGTGTGCGCCAGCTTCAGGTAGAGCGAGAGGGGGGTTTCCAGGTCCGCAAAGGCCTCGACCATGAGCGGAATGCGGTTGTAGCCTTCGCTGGCCAGGCTTTTGAATTCAAGTTCTGTGATCACGGGGAGGGCTCCCAGCTGTCGCAGCGCGTGTCCCTGTCAATGAAAAAGGGGCGCTGCGGTCCATTCAATCGGCCTCACCGCATCGGGGTGGAGGCCACGGGTGCACGCTGGGGCTGCTGCCCAGGTGCCATCAGGCGTTCAAAGCGACAGGCTGACGCCAGGGCCAGGCTCCCCGGTCGCTGCAACCTGTGATGAACACGTGGTGAATGAACATGGGCCAAAGTGTAGCAAAGCTTTTTTCAGGGCCTGAGTTGACGACTCTCAAGGCGAGATCGCACAACCACTCGAAAACCCTGTTGCGGCCCGGCAGGAGCACTGCAACAATTTGAAACGAACGACCGTTCTTTTTTAGGAGTTGCGCATGAAGTTTCTCCAGCGATGTGCCGCAGCAGCCGTGGCCTGCCTGTTGGCGGCCGGTGCTATTGCCCAGCCCATCACCGTGGCCGACGTCAAGTATGAAGAGACGAGCAGCCTGAGTGGCAGCAGCCTTCAGCTCAATGGCGCAGGGGTTCGCTACAAGGCCGTGTTTAAGGTGTACACCGCAGGCCTGTACCTTGAAAAGAAGGCCTCGACTCCCGCTGAAATCATGGCCCTGAAGGGCCCCAAGCGCATGAGCATCACCATGCTGCGCGAGATCGACTCCACCGAGCTGGGCAAGCTGTTCTCGCGCGGCATGGAGGACAACATGGACCGCGCAGCGTTCTCCAAGCTCATCCCGGGCGTGCTGCGCATGAGCCAGATCTTCTCGGACCACAAGAAGCTGCAGGCGGGCGACCAGTTCATGATCGACTGGATACCAGGTACCGGCACGGTGATCACGGTCAAGGGCAAGCCCCAGGGCGAGCCTTTCAAGGAGCCGGAGTTCTTCAACGCGCTGCTGGGCATCTGGCTGGGCAATGTGCCCGCCGACTGGAAGCTCAAGGACGCCCTTCTGGGCAAGCCTGCGTAACCCCCCTGGGACAAACCCCGAGGCACTTCCGCCCGGGGCTGTCCCGCGCCCGACAGACGCGCTCCCTACTCGGGAGTAGCCTTTGGACCAACGAGCACACCCGCCCCTCACTGATGAAACAACGGCCTCTTGCTGCGCGCACCCCGCAGTCACTGATGCCACGGCCTGAACCGAGATTTTCGCGCTACCCGCGCCCCGCAACGAGCCGTCTGTAACGCCCCCAATTTTCTGCCCCCAGATACCTTTTTGCGCCAGACCCCACCATGAAACTCAGCAACCTTTCCGTCGGCCTGCGCCTGGGCGCGTCGTTCGGTGCCATCCTGCTCATCACCGCGTTGATTGCCGCCACCGGCATGTGGCGCATCGCGAGCCTGCAAGGCGCCAGCGAACGCGTGGCCACCCAGGAGATCGAGCAGCAGACCCTGGTGGAGAACTGGGCGTCAGACATCCGCCTGAACTGGGTGCGCACCGAGGCCTTCCTCAAGGCCATTGACCGCGACTACATGGAAAAGCTCACGGCCGACACGCAGGCCACAGCCAAAGGCATCGAGGGCAAGGTCCAGCGCATCGAAGGCCTGGTACAGGGAGACAAGAACCGTGCGCAACTGGCCACCATTGCCGCCGCCAGCAAGGCCTACAACGACAAACTCGCCGAGATCCGCGAACTGCACCGTGGCGGCGAGCCCAATGTGCCCACGCTGGTGGACAAGGACTTGCGCCCTCTGGCGGACAAGTACCTCCAATCCCTCGACGACCTGCGCACTGCCATGGCCGCGCAGCTGGCCGACAGCCAGGGCGACACCAGCACGCTGGCCAAGGCCAGCCAGGTGTTGCTGGGCGTGGGCACACTGATAGCCGTGGCACTGGGGGCACTATTGGCCTTCACCGTCACACGCTCCATCGTGCAACCTGTGCAGCGGGGCAAGCAGGCGGCGGAGAGCATTGCCGATGGCGACCTGACCCACCCCATCGAAGCCAGCGGCAATGACGAAACCGGCCAACTGCTGCAGGCGCTGGCCACCATGCAATCGCGCCTGGCCACCATCGTCGGCAATGTGCGCCACAACGCAGAAGGCGTGGCCACCGCCAGCGTCGAAATTGCTTCCGGCAACAATGACCTCTCGGCACGCACGGAACAGCAAGCCTCAGCCTTGCAGCAGACCGCCGCATCCATGGAAGAACTTGGCTCCACGGTGCGCCAGAACGCCGACAACGCGCGCACGGCCAATCAGCTCGCCATGAGCGCATCCACCGTGGCCCAACAGGGAGGCGATGTGGTGGCCGAAGTGGTCGAGACCATGAAGGGCATCAACGACAGCAGCCGCAAGATCGCCGACATCATCAGCGTCATCGACGGCATCGCCTTCCAGACCAACATCCTGGCCCTGAATGCTGCCGTGGAGGCTGCGCGCGCGGGCGAACAGGGGCGCGGCTTTGCCGTGGTGGCCGGGGAAGTGCGCAGCCTCGCTGGACGCAGCGCTGAAGCCGCCAAGGAGATCAAGGGCCTGATCGGCACCAGCGTGGAGCGCGTGGAGCGCGGCACAGCCCTGGTGGACAAGGCCGGCGCCACCATGAGCGAAGTGGTTGCATCGATCCGCCGCGTGACGGAGATCATGGGCGAGATCAGCGCAGCCAGCAGCGAACAGAGTCAGGGTGTCTCGCAGGTGGGCGAAGCCATCACGCAGATGGACCAGGCCACGCAGCAGAACGCGGCCCTGGTAGAGCAAAGCGCAGCAGCGGCCGACAGCCTCAAGACACAGGCGGGGCAGCTGGTGGATGCGGTGGCGGTCTTCCGCCTCTCAGCCAACGCCACCCGCCACGGCGATGCAACGCCCACCCCCGTGCGCGGCAGCAGCATCAGCGCATCGCGGCTCGACTACCGCGCCGTGGCGCCACGCCAGTTACCCGCCTGAGATCGGCTCAGGTCAGCTGCGCCAGCGAATCCACAAAACCGTCGGCATCCACGGCCCGAACGGGCGCGCCGTGGTTGTAGCCGTAGGTGACCAGCACCACGGGGCACCCGGCAGCGCGGGCAGCCTGCGCGTCGTTGCTGGAATCGCCCAGCATCAGCGTGCGCGCGGGGGCAGTGCCCAGCGCTTCGCAGGTCTTGAGGAGGGGCAGAGGATCGGGCTTCTTGCGCTCGAAGGCGTCACCGCCAAACACTTTCTCGAAATACCCATCGAGGCCCTTGGACTTCAGAAGCGGCAGCGCAAAGTCCGTGGGTTTGTTGGTCAGGCAGGCCAGGCGCAGCCCCCGGGCACGCAGCGCCTTCAGACCGTCCTCTACACCCCGGTAAACCCCTGCAAACTGGCCGTTGATGTCCAGGTAGTGGCGCTGGTAGCTGGCCCAGGCCGCAGGATAGTACGCTTCGATTTTTATAGCATCTTGCGCAATACCATCAAGCGCTAGCACGTTTTTTAGCACTGATCGCAGCAAATGCTCCGAGCCTTTGCCCACCATGTGTTCGATGTGCAGGGCCTCGATGGCCGGCAGGGCCAGCTCACGGAGCATGCGATTGATCGCCTCGTTGAAATCCCCCATGGTGTCCACCATGGTGCCGTCCAGGTCCACGATGACGGCATCTACACGGGACAGCAGAGAAGACAACATGGGGTCGGCGGCGTGGGACATAAGGCAGAAAGACGGAAGAGGAAAAAGTTGCCCAAGTTTAAGGAACCGATGAAGCCTTCTTCCTCCCGCCCACCCTGCATTCAGCGCAAGCTCAGCGTCTGCCGCTTCCACGCAGGGTCTTGCCAACGCTGGAACAAAGGCAGCGCTGCTACATCGCCCGTGACCCGCTCAGTGGTCAGGCCGTCCAACCGCACCACCTCAAAGCTCTTGCGGTAGCGCCCCTGGCCGCGCGCCTCGCGTGCCACCAGCATCTGCTGGCCGCCAGGCACCCATCCGGCCCACTCGGCCACGCCGGTTTCTGGCGTGGTGGCCGCTGGCGGCAGCACATCGGCGAGCCAGCCGCCTTCGGTCTTGCGCAGCACCCACAGCTCGCGCCAGCCTTCCAGGGGTTGCACGGCCAAGGCGACCGCCGTGCCTTCGCGGTTGGTGCTGGCCGACGCAGACCAGACCACGCCATAGGTGCAACGGCGCAGCAGCGGGGCCTGGGCCGTGTGCTGGGCATCCACCAGCAGCACACAGGTTTCACCGGGAGCGCCGGGCTCGGTCACCAGGGTCGGGCGGGCTGCTTTGGACGGGGCCGCTGGCGCGGTAGTGGGCACCAGTGCCCAGCGCACCGCACTCACCCGCATGGCCGCATCGTTGTAGGCGCTTTGGTCCTCGTCGGGCAGGTCGGCCTTGCTCACGCCGGCGAACTCGGTCAGCGCGCGCGCAGCAGCGGCAGCCACCGCTGGATCTGCAACATTCTTGCGCGCCTGCTCGAAAGCCGTGGCGCCCCACACGCTGGCGCGGCGCATCTGCACGCGGTTGCGCAGGTAGGGCGGCAAGCCGGCAACGTCCACACGCTCGAGCACATCGACCTGCCAGGCGTGCACCTTGGCGCGTTCGTGGGCTGGCAGGTCGGGGTTGATGCACTCTGGCCGCGTCAGCGCCAGGGCGGCGCGGGCGCGCTGGGCGGCATCGGCCACCGGCATGGCCAGCACGCGGCGAAAGGCTTCGCCTTCATAGCAAACCTGCATGCGGCCCTCCACCTCGTAAGTGGCAAAGCGCACGCCGTAGCCATTGGCCACATCCAGGTGGGCCGACAGCGTGGCCCCCGAGGCCTTGCCCGGCACGGCCACCGAGGCGCGACGTGCAAGCCGGTCGGCGAACGTGCCCAGCGCATCAAAAGCCTGCGCGCCCTCGACACCCGCCAGCAGCTGGCCGGGAGCCGCCTGCAGGTACGCGGCGGTGAGGCCAATCCCCAGCGCCTCAGCACCCGGCGTGTCTTGCATGAAACGCAGCACAGCCAGCAACGCGGGGCCTTCGGCCTCGGTCAGTGCCACGCGGCGCACATCGCTGGCGCGGATGAAACCGCCGCGCTCACGCTTGTGGTCCCACACCTGCAGGTAATCCAGGCGCTCGCCGCGCACCTCCAGCACCTCGCCCTGCCACAGGCTGGCCTGCTGCTGGGCGCCATCGCGCGGCGCGGCACGCAGGCTGGCCTGGTCCTGCACCACGATGGCACGGCCCAGGGCATTGGCCGAAGCAGGAGGCACGGCGGCAGAGGCCACCGTGACTGCAGCGCTGGCGACCGCCGCGACGAAGGTCAAGGTCGTGAGATTCATGTTCATTGCTCCGTAGCCTGGGGGGTGGAGGCGTCGTCGGCCACGCCCGCAGCCTGTACAACACCGGCTTGCGCATTGCGGTTGCCGCCCAGCAGCGCCGCGCCGATGAAATCACCGTTGGTCGGAGGCGGCGCGATGATGACCTGGATCTTGTCGGAGAGCTTGTCGGCCAGCGTCTTTTGGATGAGCAGCGGATGTTTGGTGACCAGCGCTCCTTCGCGCGCCATCTGCTCGGCGTTCACCTTGCCAATGCGGTCCATGCGGTAGGCCTCGGCCTCAGCCAGCTTCTGGCGGGCATCCGCCTCGCCGTTGGCTTCGATGCGGCGGGCCTGGGCGCTGCCCTCGGCGGCCTTGATGCGGGATACCTTTTCGGCCTCGGCCTCCAGCTGGCGCTGCTCGATCTGGCGCTGCTTGAAGGGCAGCACATGTTTCATCGCCTCTTCCTGGGCGCGGGCGGCGATCACCTGCTCGCGGGCCGCAGCTTCAGCAGCCACCTCGCGGCGCACCTTGTCGGCATTGGCGTCGAGTTCGGTCTCCTTCACACGCTTGTCTTTCAGCTCCAGCGTGTAGCGCATCTTCTCGGAAGCCAGTTCCTCGGCCAGCAGGCTGTCCATGCCGCGGCGGTACTCGGCGGGCAGGTCCACCTTGCCGATCTGCACGTGGCGCAGCAGCACGCCATCGGCGGCCAGGCGCGTGCGCAGTTCGGTCTCGATGATTTGTGCGATCTCGGCACGCTTGGACGAGAAAATTTCACGCACGGTGTAGCGGGCAAACACCTTGTAGACCAACCCCTGCACGGCAGGTGCCACGATGTCGGCGTCCACATCATCGGGCAGGCGGCCAGCCTTGACGGTTTCGGAGGACGGATCGAGTGCGTAGCGCACGCTCAGGTCAAGCCCGAACGACAGTCCTTCCACCGATTGCAAGGGTGCGCTGCCATTGGCCTGGCGCATGGCTTCAGGGCGGTAGCTCTGGTCCCGCAGAGAGAAGATGCGCACGCTGTGCAGGCCCGGAACCACCCACATGCTGCCATCACGCCACTGGCTCACCGAACCGGTGAACTGGTTCATGCGGACCGCCAGCTCCCCCTGGCCCAGCTGCTGCACCGGCGGGTGGCGAAGCACAAGGCCCCCTGCACCGACCACCACGGCACCGGCCACCATCCAGCGCACCGTGCTGGCCGTGGGCAGCAGGTACGCCCAGTGGATGCGCCCAGCGTCCACGTCTGCGGATGCTGGCATGGCAGCTTCCGTCTGCGAAGGTGCCGCGTCTTGCGGCCATTCGCCGCTGGCGTCCAGCGGGCGGGGGGCGGCATCGCGGCCACGCAGGGCTTGTACGATGCGGTTCCAGGCGGTTTTCATGGTGTTTCTCTCTCTCGGTAGGGTGTGATTTGTTGTCTGCTTCTGAGCGGCCTCACCGGGCTGCTCATTGGGGACTGATTCTTCGGTTTCACCCCGGAAGCAACAACACATCGCGCGCCCCAAAGCCCTCACAACCACCGCACAAACCCTCCGGGCCCGGAAGAAACCTTCACACCGGGCAAGCAAGGCGCCCCGGATAATCGACGCACCCTTACTCCGCGCCCCGCCCATGACCCGCATTGCCGTGATCGAAGACGACCTGCCCACCAGCAACCAGCTGGCGGGCTGGATTGCCAGTGCGAAGAGCGGCATCGTGATTGACCAGTGGTTCACGCGCGACGACGCCGAAGCCGCCCTGGCGCGCGAGCACTACGACGCCGTGGTCCTTGACATCGAACTGGGCCGTGAGCGCCATGCGGGCGTGGCGCTCATCAACGCCATCAACAAGCGCCGCCAGGGCACACCGGTGCTGGTGGTGTCGGCCATGCCTGCGGCCATCTACCGCAGCATCATGAAGGCGCTGGACGCGTGGGACTACCTGCAAAAGACCACGTTCGAGGAGGCCGACTTCATCGAGACCTTTCTCGACATCCTGCGCACCACGCAGGCACAGACTCCGACCCGCGCAGCACCCGCCCCGGTGGGCGATGCGCTGGTGCTGGACCCGCTGTGGCAGCGCTCCCCCACCTGGCGCGGCGAGCGCATCAACCTGCCGCTGACGGCCCAGCGCATCCTGGCCACGCTGCACCAGCGCAGTGGCGAGGTGGTGTCGTACGACGAACTTTTTGAGGTGGTGAAAAGCGGGCGCAACCGCGACAACGTGCGCAAGCACGTCAGCACCATCCGCGAGGCCCTGCGCGAGGTGGACCCCGCCTTCGAAGGCATCGAGAACGTACCCATGCGCGGCTTTCGCTGGACAGGCAAGTGATGCGTCTGCTCCGCCACCCCGCGCTGGAAATGCCCCGCCTGGGCCTGCCCGCCTTCCGGTTGCGGATTCTGGTGCGCAGCGTGTTTGTGCTACTGGCACTGGCCACCGTCGCGCTGAGCGTGGTGCTGCTCAAGGAAGAAAAGGAGCGTGGCTGGCAGAGCTACCAGCACGGCTTCGCGCGCAGCCAGTCCGAGGTCATGGCCCGTCTGCGCCACCCCTCTGGGCAGCTGGCCTTGCTCAATGCGGGCAACCGTGGCGCCGCCCCCGCGCCGCTGGCGCCCCTGCTGCTGCCCTATGCGGCGCTAGATTTCGACGACCAAAACAAGGCCCAACAGGCCGTGGAAATGGCGGGCTGCGCGGTGCAGTACCCCGACGGTTCGTCGGTCTGCGCGGCCATCGGCAACAACCCCTATGCCGGGGGCTTCATCTACCTGGTGGGCAGCTTCTACGCGGGCGAGCTGGTGCCCCGCGAACGTGGCGCACTGGATGTGCAGGCCGTGCACCGCGCCCGCATCACGCTGGACATGCGCGGCGCTACCTACCGCTGGGTGGCGCCTTTTGAAGCACTGCCACCCCAGGGCACGATCAGCACCCGGGGCCGCCTGACAGGATTCGTGGACAGCGGAGAAGAGTCCCTGGATGCCCGGGCGCGGCCAGTGCGAGATTTTCGCGGCTGGCTCTGGCAGAACGGCCAGTGCCGGGATCTGGCGGGCGCCGTGCCCGATTGCCTGCGCCGCACCTTCTACTCCATCCGCCTGCCGGTGGAGCTGTTCCGCGAAGCGCTGTTTGACAAGCAGCGCCTGGTCTGGCCGCCACAGGATCTTGGCAACATGCGCGTGCGGGTGGAAATGCTGGCGCCTGGCACGGGCGCGGCGCTGTTCGACAGCAATGCCCCCGGTGCCCAGGCTGCGGCTTCGCTGGCGGAGGTGGCGCGCACCCTGCTGCCCGGCGAACAGGTGCAGATCCGCAAGCTGGGCACGAGCGACAGCGAAGCGATCACGCTCAAGGGTTCCGAAGTGCAGGCAGACCCGTCGGCGCCCTGGCTGCTACGCCTTATCAGCTGGCTGCCGCTGGAGTGGCAAGCCGCTGGCGATCATCAGGCGCAGCCGGTACCGGCCGGCCTCGACATTCTGGACACCCCGGCGGGCAACTATGCCGTCACCTTTACCAGCAACCTGCGCGGCGTGGAGCAGGGCCTTGCCGCCGTGGCCACCCGCATGTCGTGGTACCTGGGCGCCATGCTCGCGGCCATCGCGCTGGCCTGGCTGGTGGTGGAGGTGGGCCTCATCCGCCGCGTGACCGCCCTCACCCGCCGCGCGGCAGCGGTTTCGTACAACGTGCAGGACGGGCACATCGGCCCCCGCCTGGGCGACCTGGACGTGTCGGACCTGCGCGGGTCGGACGAGCTGGGTATTCTGGCTGGCGGCCTGGCCGACCTGCTCCAGCGTGTGAAGGACGATATCCAGCGCGAACAGTTGCGCGCCCAGCAGGAGCGCGACATGTGGCATGCCGTGGGGCACGAGATCATGTCCCCTTTGCAATCGCTCATGGTGCTGCACGGCAGCGCCGACGACCCGGGCCACCGCTACATCCAGCGCATGCAGCAGGCCGTGCATGTGCTGTATGGCACGGCCTCCCCCGCGGAGGCGTTGCAGGCGGCCGACGTGCCGCAAGGTCGACTGGACCTGGATGCCTTCCTGCACCACGTGGCCAACAACGCGCACTTTGCAGGCATCGACAACGTGGTCTATGAAGGAGGGGCGGGCCCGGTCATCGTTCGGGCGGACGAATTTGCATTGGAAGACGTGGTGACCCATATCCTGCGTAATGCCGACCGCTACCGCCCGCCGGGCACGCACATCACGCTGACGCTGGCGGCCTCCGAGTCGACTGCCAGCGCCACGCTGCGCAACCAGGGTGTCACCATTGCCGAGGATCTGCTGGGGCGCATCTTTGAGCTGGGGGTGTCCGACCCCAGCCTTCCAATGCCCGACGGCGAGAGCGGGCACCGGGGCCAGGGCCTGTTCGTGGCCAAGACCTACATGGCCAAGATGGGTGGCACGATCAACGCGCGCAATACGGCCGACGGCGTGGCCTTCGTGCTGACCTTTCAGCGCCTGGGCTGACCCGGCCCGAAACGCGCGCCCCGCGCACGGCAGGGGGCGGCACTGTCCGACAGGGGCGCGCCGCAGGGGGGCCTACCCTGCAGGCATACGTTCAGACCACCGTCTGCGATTGCCCCAGGAGCCCTTTCATGAACCGCATTCCCTTTGCCACCCCCCTCTTCACCGCCGCCTTGCTGCTGGCATGCGCGGGTGTATCCGCACAAACGCCGCCTCAGGATGCGCGGGCACGCTATGAGCAGGAGCGGGAAAAGTGCATGACCAACAACACCCAGGACAGTCTGGCCACCTGCCTGCGCGAGGCCAACAACGCGCTGGATGCTTCGCGCAAGGGCGATCTGAGCAACCCTGGAGCCGCCGCAAACGACAACGCCACACAGCGTTGTGCTGCGTTCCAGACGGCTGCCGACCAGGCTGATTGCATGCGCCGTGTGCAAAGCAGCCCGGCGAGTGGCTCGGTGTCCGGCGGCGGCGTGTTGCGTGAATCGACCACCACGACGATCACCGTCCCTGCGCAACAATAACCGAGCTCCAGGAAGGCGTGGTCTGTGAAAACGGCCACCGCGCAAAGTCTGCGCAGCGGCTCAGGAGATCACCCCAGTTCTGCGCGCATCGCGTCGATGACGCCTTGGTAGTCGGGCTTGCCAAAGATGGCGCTGCCCGCCACAAAGGTGTCAGCACCCGCATCGGCCACGCGGCGGATGTTGTCGGTCTTGATGCCGCCATCCACTTCCAGGCGGATGTCCTTGCCCGAGGCGTCGATGCGCTTGCGCACAGCTTCGATCTTGCGCAGGGCCGAGTCGATGAAGCTCTGGCCGCCAAAGCCAGGGTTCACGCTCATGATGAGAATGAGGTCGATGTCGTCGATTACCCAGTCCAGCATATCCAGCGGCTCGGCCGGATTGAACACCAGGCCGGGCTTGACGCCCTTGGAACGGATGGCCTGGATGCTGCGGTGCACATGGCCCGAGGCATCGGGGTGAAAGCTGATGTAGTCCGCACCCGCGTCGGCAAACGCGGCGGCCAGGGCGTCCACCGGCTGGATCATCAGGTGCACATCGATCGGTACGGCCACACCGGCGGCGGTCTTGGCATGGGGCTTGAGCGCCTGGCACACCATGGGGCCGAAGGTGAGGTTGGGCACGTAATGGTTGTCCATCACGTCGAAGTGGATCCAGTCTGCGCCAGCGGCAATGACATTGCGCACCTCTTCACCCAAGCGGGCGAAGTCGGCGGAGAGGATGGAGGGGGCGATTCGGAATGTGCGGCTCATCCCCCGATTGTCGCAAAGCGCAGCAGGTCTGGGGTTTTACCCCATGGACATGCACTTTTTACGAATCTCCACGGTTACCATTCGCCCCATGCCAAAGTACCAGTTTGACGTGGAAGTGCTGCCCGAATACCTGCCCGAGCAGTCTGCGCCGGACACGGGGGTGTTCAGCTTCGCTTACACCATCACCATCACCAATTCCGGGGAAACGCCTGCGCAGCTGATTTCGCGCCACTGGATCATCAGTGACTCCCGGGGCCACACCGAAGAGGTCAAGGGCCTGGGCGTGGTGGGCCACCAGCCGCTGCTCAAGCCGGGCGAATCGTTCCAGTACACCAGCGGTTGCCGGCTTCGCACCTCCAGCGGGACCATGCACGGCACCTTTCACTGCGTGGCCGAAGATGGCGAGCCCTTCAACAGCCCGGTGCCGTTGTTCGTGCTGGAGGCGATCTGCCACGGCCCTTCGGGCGAACCTTTGAGCGGCCGGGTGCTGCATTGAAGCGCTATTGCCCCCACACCCCGCATTCCGACCTGGCCAGCATTCTGGCGGCTCTCGACCCGGCCGCTGACCTGGCCCATCGCCACCTGTGGCTCATCCACCTGCTGGACTGGGTGCGCGGCAAGCGCGATTCGGTGCCTGCCGCTGTGGGCCGGGTGCAGCTTTTCATCGATGCGGTCGCGGCACGGCCCGATCTCCAGCAGCGGCTGCAAGCCTGGTGGGCCACCTTGGTGGGCCAGGTCGATATCACCACCTTGCTGGCCGATTTTGGCTTTGCGCCCCGCACTGCGCTGGTCAGCGAGATGGCGGAACGTCTGCGCACCAAGCTGCTGCCGGGCAGCCCAGAGACCATCGACGCGTCCGAGCTTTTCATGCTGGCGCTGCCCAGCGCTTTTGACGCCCAGTGGCTCGCGGCGCTCGACGAAGCCCAGCTGAACCGGCTGGTGGAGTTGCTGGCTTCCCCGGGTGGCAACAACAGCCCCGGTGGCGCCACGCGCTGGCACCGCGCCCTGCTCGACGCCATCACTTACTGCGCGGGGCAGATTCTCTCGACCGGCTTTGCCCCCGAACTCCGGTTGCGCATGAGCGAATCCGCGCGCGAGGCGCAGCCTTTTCATGCACTGATCCGCGATGTGGAGAGCCTGCGCGTGGAGGTGCTGCATGCGCTGCGCACGCCTGACCGGCTCAACGAGTCGGCCCAGCGCCTGCGCGAGCGCCTGGAGGCCTGCCGCGCGGCGGCGGCCACCGTGTACACGCATTTCGAAGACAACGGCATTTCAGTGGGCCTGGTCTTTCGCCTGCGGCAGCTGCGCGAGCGCATCCTGCGCGTGCGCGAATTGCTCGACTGCCTGCTGTCGGCCCAACCAGCCGTCACGGCGGCGCAGCTCATGGCGCACCTGGTGATGGTGGGACAGGAGCGGCGCAGCCTGCGCGCGTTGCTGGCGTCCAACTCCTCGCTGCTGGCGGCCAAGGTGGCCGAGCGCAGCGCCGAGACGGGCGAGCACTACATCACCCGCACAGGCACCGAATACCGCGCCATGCTGCGCAAGGCGGCGGGCGGCGGTGCGCTGATGGCGTTCACCACACTGACCAAGTTCGGCCTCCATGCGCTGGCGCTGTCAGCGTTCTGGGGCGGGTTCATGGCGGGGGTCAACTACGCCGTGAGCTTTGTGCTGATCCAGCTGTTGCACTTCACGGTGGCCACCAAACAACCGGCCATGACGGCGCCGGCCATGGCAGCCAAGCTCAAGGAGCTGGGCTCGGGCGGCGCGATCGAGGCGTTTGTGGATGAGATCACGCACCTGGTGCGCTCCCAGGTGGCGGCCGTGCTGGGCAACGTGCTGGTGGTGTTTCCCGCCGTGCTGGCGCTGGCCACGCTGATTGCCCTGGCCACGGGCGGGCCCGCCATCAGCGTGAAGGAGGCAGAGCATGTGCTCGCATCCTTGCACCTGCTCGGGCCTTCGCTGTTTTTTGCGGCCTTTACCGGGGTGCTGCTGTTTGCATCCAGCATCATTGCGGGCTGGACGGAGAACTGGTTTGTGCTCCACCGCATGGACTCAGCCCTGCACTACAACCCGCGCATCACCGGGCTGCTGGGCGCCGAGCGCGCCGCGCGCTGGGCCCGCTTCCTGCGCGAAAACCTCTCGGGCCTTGCGGCCAATGTCTCGCTGGGTTTCATGCTCGGCCTGGTGCCCGCGTTTGCCGCTTTTTTTGGGCTGGGGCTCGATGTGCGCCACGTCACGCTGTCCACCGGCCAGGTGGCTGCCGCCAGCGCCGCACTGGGCCTGCAGGTGCTGCATTTGCCCGCGTTATGGTGGGCCGTGGCCTCGCTGCCCTTTCTGGGTGCGCTGAATGTGTCGGTCAGTTTTTATCTGGCCTTCAGCCTCGCGCTGCGCGCGCAAAACGTGAGCGGTGTAGACCGCTCGCGCATCTACGCCGCCATTCGCGCCCGCCTGCGCAGCGCGCCCCTGAGCTTTTTTGTGCCAGCGCGGCAAGCCAGCGTTGGTGTATCGTCGCAGGCCTGACGGCGGGCAACCGCCGCATCTGTCCTACATGGCCGGAATGTTTCCGCCTGTAAATTCGGGGCACCAACGCCCAAGCGCACCCCCTCCCATCTGCGGAGGGCCTGTGCGCGGGCCCTTTCACACCAACGGGCACCGCCCGTCTGACGCAGAGGTTCCATGACATGAACGAAATCCTGACCTTCTGGGCGCAGTGGCTGCGCCCCTCGGCCGGGTTGCCCACGGTGCAATGGTCGCTGCTGCTGGCCGTGGCCGCCATGGCGGGCTATCTCACGCAGCGCCACACGGGCCTGCCCAAGGTGCTCGGCTATTCGCTGGTAGGCACCGCCGCCGGGCTGGCCGGGTTCAGCGGTGCCGTGTGGCCGCTGCAGGGCATTGGCCTGTTCCTGCTGGAGCTGGGCATTGCCCTGGTGCTCTTTGAATGTGGTGGCCGCATTCCGCTGCGCTGGTTCCGCCACAACCCGATGGTGCTGGTGCAGAGCATTGCCGAATCGGTGCTGACCTATTTCGCCGTGTACTGGGTGCTGGTGTGGCTGAACCTGCCCACGCAGGTGGCCGGGCCGCTGGCCCTGGTGGCGCTCGCGGCTTCACCCGCCGTGCTCACGCGCGTGGTGGCCGACACCCGCGCCGCCGGGCCCGTGACGGAACGCGCCATCGTGCTCACCACGCTCTCTACGCTATACGCGCTGACACTGGGCAGCGCCAAGGCCGAGCTGATCAACCGCCAAAGCGTCACCATGGTGGAGACCGTGTACCCCGTGATGGTGGTGCTGGGCGTCTCCATCATCGTGGCCGCCGTGCTGGCCCTGGTGCTGCGCATGGCGTTGCGCTTCATGAGCCCCACGAGCGAAAACACCTCCATGCTGTTTCTGGCATTGGTCGCGGCGGGCACCGCCGTCGCAGCGCACATGGGGGGCTCGGCGCCGCTGGCCGCACTGCTGGGCGGCATGCTGCTCAAGCAACTCAACCCGCGCCCCTGGGCCTGGCCCCGCCAGCTGGGCAATGCGTCGTCACTGCTCACCATGCTGATGTTTGTGCTGGTCTCTACCGTGGCGGCGCAGGCCGACTGGAGCGCTCCGGTGGCCGGCGTGGTGCTGGCCCTGATTGCCGTGCGCCTGGTGGCCAAGGCCACCGGCGTGGCACTGGGCAACGTGGGCAGCGGTGCGAGCTGGAAGCAGGCGCTGTGGGTGGGCTGCGCGATGACACCGATGTCGTCCATCGCACTCTTGATCGCCTCGCAGTTCGTGCTGGCCTCGCCTTCCACCGGCCATGTGATTGCCGGTGTGGCGCTGCCGGCCATCTTGCTGATGGAGGTGCTGGGCGCCGTGATCGCCACCGTGGCCATTTACCGTGCGGGCGAAAGCTCCAAACCCTGGGCGCCATTGACCCGCAGCAACAACGGAGAAAACAGCCGTGAGTCTTGAAGCCTTCAACCATTCCGAACCGCTGACGCTGGGTGTTGAGCTGGAGCTGCAGCTCGTCAACACCAACGACTACGACCTGGCCCCCTATGCCGAGGACATGCTGCGCCTCATGAAGAAAACCCCGCTGCCCGGCAGCGTGGTGCCCGAGATGACGAACAGCATGATCGAGATATCGACCGGCATCTGCCACTCGGCCAGCGAAGTGCTGGGCCAGCTCACGCCCATCCGCGATGCGCTGGTCAAAAGCGCTGACAAGCTCAACATCGCCGTGGTGGGCGGCGGCACGCACCCCTTCCAGCAGTGGCACGAGCGGCGCATCTACGACAAGCCGCGTTTTCGTGAGCTGTCCGAGCTGTATGGCTACCTGTCCAAGCAGTTCACCATCTTCGGCCAGCACGTGCACATCGGCTGCCCCGACGCGAACGCCGCGCTGCTCATGCTGCACCGCATGTCGCGCTACATCCCTCACTTCATCGCACTGTCGGCATCGAGCCCCTATGTGCAGGGCCAGGATACGGCCTTCGACTCGGCACGCCTGAACTCGGTGTTTGCGTTTCCGTTGTCAGGCCGCGCCCCCATGGCCCTGACCTGGGACGACTTCACGGTTTACTTCGACAAGATGACGCGCACCGGCGTGGTCAAGAGCATGAAGGACTTCTACTGGGACATTCGCCCCAAGCCCGAGTTCGGCACCATCGAGATCCGCGTGTTCGACACGCCACTGACCATTGAGCGCGCTGCCGCACTCGCGGGCTACGTGCAGTCGCTGGGCGCATGGTTTCTGGCCGACCAGCCCTTCATGCCCGCCGAAGACGACTACCTTGTGTACACCTACAACCGCTTCCAGGCCTGCCGTTTTGGCATGGATGCGGTGTATGTAGACCCGGCTACGGGCGACCACATGCCGCTGCGCGAGCACATCCTCAAGACCATGGACAAGATCGCCGGACACGCCGCCGTGCAAGGCGCATCAAGCGCCATGCACATGCTGCGCACTGAGGCGGAGGCGGGCCAGAACGACGCGCGCTGGCTGCGCGAGCGCCAACGCGAAGAGCAATTGCTGGCCGAGGTCAGCCGCCAGGCAGCGCAGCGCTTTCGCGGCGCACCAGCCTGAGCGCGCCTCGCACCCGCACCTTCACGCCGCCAGCGCCAGCTTGCGCGCCTGCTGCGTGCGCCCGCCATAGCCCCAGTCGCTGGCGGGCAGCTCCCGCACCACCACGTAGCTGGCCGTGGCCAGCGCGCCGTCACCGGCCAGCTGGCGCTGCAGTTCAGCAAATGCGGCCTGGATGAAGGCGGCCTTCTCTTCCCGTGTGTTCGTACCCTCTGTGATGCTGATCTCCAGCAGTGCCGTGGGCTGCTCGATGGGCGCACCGCCGATGTGCCAACGCGCGGCGGGCAGGTCGTCGATGACCACCGCCGTCACCTCGCGGCGCTTGCCCAGCAGGTCCACGGTCAGGTCGGTCAGCGCGCTGGCCAGCTGCCGGTAGCGCTCGGGGTTTTGTAGCGGGGCGAGTTTCAGGACAAGGGTTGGCATGGTGTTTTCAGCTCCGGGGTGGAAGGATTCATGGGCGCAGCTTCAGTGCGCGCGAGGTTGAAAGCCCGGCGGACCATGCGCAGGAACCCACGCGCCACCCAGGTGTGGGCTTCGCGAATCGCGTCCTGCCGCAGCTGCAGCGCGTGGCGCTTGGCCTCGTCGCGCAGTCGCTGGTAGTCATCGGGGTGCAGGTGCTGTGGGTACATGCTCATTTCCTTTCAGGGTGAAGCCACTGTAGGCAGCACCGGGCACGGCGGAAACCGCCTGCGCTGCAAGGCCGTTTTGCACAGATTGCAAGGGGCCTGTGCGCGCATCGAGCGCGACGATTCGTGCAGAGGCTCCCCGGCCCCCGCCGTTACCATTGCCCGATGCGCGATATCCGCTTTGAAGACATGCACCTGTTCGTGCGCGTGACCGACCTGGGCTCGCTCTCGGCGGTAGCGCGCGAGCGCGATGCGCCGGTGAGCCAGGTCTCGCGCACGCTGGCCCGCATCGAGAAGGCCTGCGGCGCACGGCTGCTGCACCGCACCACCCACGGCCTCACACCCACACCCGAGGGGCTGACCTTTCTGGACTACTGCCGCCGCATCACCGGCACGCTCGACGAGCTGGAGGGCGAGTTCGCCCAGCAAAGTGGCCAGCCCAGCGGCTGGGTGCGCGTGGCGTCCAGCTCGGTGGTGGCCGAACACCTGCTGATCCCCAGCTTCGACAGCCTGCAGCACAAGTACCCGCAACTGCGTGTGGAACTGGTAGTGGACGACCGCATGGCCGACATGGCGCGCGATGGCATCGACATCGCCATCCGCACCGGCCCGCCGCTGACCGACACCGTGGTGGCGCGCCCGCTGGGCACGCTGGCACGCGCGCTGTACGCCACACCCGGCTACCTGCAGACACACGGCGTGCCCCAGCGCCCCAACGATCTGCGCCAGCACCGGCTCATCACCAACAGCGCGGTGGCGTTTCTGAACCACTGGCCTTTCCAGATCAATGGCGAACCGCAGGTGCTGGTGGCCGAGGGCCACTGGCGCTCGGGCAGCACGGCCATCACCGCGCGTTTGGCGCTCCAAGGCCTGGGCATTGCGCGCCTGGCCACGGTGGTGGCTGAGCCCCTGGTGCGCCAGGGCCTGCTGGCGCCGGTGCTGGCCGACTGCGTGGACCTGCAGCCCAGCCCCATCCATGCCATCACACTCACCCGCAGGCACCGGCTGCCCAAGATCCAGGCCTGCATCGACCATTGGGCGCAGTGGTTTTCCACCGCAGAGCCGACCGACTGAGCGGGTTCGCGCCGTTTTCTTCCTCCGATTCTTTAGGACCGCACCGTGGGTGAATTCGACCTGATTGCACATTACTTCACGCGCCCCGCGCGCCCGGGCGGTGCCGTGGCCCTGGGCGTGGGCGACGACTGCGCGCTGCTCGCGCCCACACCCGGCATGCAGCTAGCCATCTCCAGCGACATGCTGGTAGAGGGCCGCCACTTCTTCGCAGACGTGGACCCGGAAGCCCTGGGCCACAAGGCGCTGGCCGTGAACCTGTCGGACCTGGCGGCCTGTGGAGCGCGCCCGCTGGCGTTTACCCTGGCCTTGTCACTACCCTGGGTGGATGAGGCCTGGCTGGAAGGCTTCTCGCGCGGGATGTGGACGCTGGCCGATGCCCACGGCTGCGAGCTGGTGGGCGGCGACACCACGCAGGGCCCGCTCAATATCTGCATCACCGTGTTTGGCGAGGTGCCCCCCCGCCAGGCCCTGCTGCGCAGCGGCGCGCGGCCCGGCGACGATATCTACGTGAGCGGCACGCTGGGCGACGCCCGCCTTGCGCTGGAGGCACTGCTGGGCCACACCCCCCTTCCCGCCGACGTGCTGGCCCGCGCGCGCCAGCGGCTGGAGCGCCCCACCCCGCGTGTGGCCCTGGGCCTGGCCCTGCGCGGCGTGGCCAGCAGCGCCATGGATGTGAGCGACGGGCTGCTGGGCGACCTGTCGCACATCCTCAAGGCCTCAGGCGTAGGGGCCCGGATCGACACGCACATCACTTCAAAAATGATAGCTTCTAGCGTTTATCCATCAAGCGCTGGAGCCCTATTTGATGCTGAATTAATTCGCCAATGCACGTTGGCAGGTGGCGACGACTACGAGCTGGCCTTCACCGCCCCGCCCACGCAGCGTGACGCGGTGGCCGCCGCGTCGCAGGCAAGCAGCACGCCCGTCACCCGCATCGGCACGGTGCTGGTGACACCTGGACTGCAACTGGTGGATGCACAGGGCCAACCGGTAGACAAGCGCTACGCCTCGTTTGACCATTTCCGGTAACGGGCAGCCGTGACTGGCCGCGACTTTTTTTCGCAAACCATGAATCCTTTTGCGATACCCGCAGCTCTTGGTGGTGGAGGCGCCCTGTGTTGGCACCTCCTTCAACCGACCAAGGAGCCCATTCCCATGCTGTACCGCAAAAACATAACCCGCCCCGAAAGCCTGCTGCGCGTTGTCGGGGGCGTCGCCCTCATCGCTGCGGGCCTGTGGTGGCTGGCCGCATCGCCCCTGGGCCTGGCACTGGCCGCCTCGGGCGTTGGCAGCATCCTGAGCGGCGCATTTGGCTACTGCCCCGCCTGCGCCATGGTGGGCCGCAAGCCTGTCGAATGACATGAAACAACACCCCCTGAGTCGCTTCGCGCCTTCACCCCCGCTCTCACGTTGCGCGTGGGCAGGGGGACGCAGCCATCGCGGCGGGGCGGCCCTTGCGCGGCGGCCCGCGCAGGGGTCGCGCCGGTTTCACAGGCTGCGGGTGGCGCAATGCGCTGTGGAGAACTAAAACCATGAGCAACCCCATGACCGCACCCACACTCGCCCAGCTGCTTCCCGCCGCGCGCAGCGGCAATGCCGTGGCGATGGAGCAGCTGCTGCGCCTCACCCGCCCCGACATCCGCCACTATGCGCTGCGCCACTGCGCCGCCACCACGGCCACCGACGACGTGGTGCAGGAGGCGCTCATCATCGTTTACCGCCGCGTGGGCGCGCTGCGCGAGGTGGCGGCGTTTGGTGGCTGGGTGGTGCGCATCGTGCAGCGCCTGTGCATGCGGCCGATGCTGGCGTGGCTCAAGGCCGAGCCACTGGCGCAAGTCGAAGACAACCTCGCCTGGTCGCACCGCCCCGACCACGAGCTGCGCCACGACCTGGCCCTGGCCATCGACTCGCTGCCACCGATCTACCGCGATGCGCTCCTAATGCGCGACTTCGAGGAGCTCACGATCGAGGAGATGGCCGGGCGCCTGGGCACCACGCGCGAGGCCGCCAAAAGCCGACTGCACCGGGCAAGGGCTCTGGTGCGCGAGTACCTGGTGCCATCGGCGCCTGCGGCTCGCTGAGCCCCGCTGCGCACGCAATCGGACGGGTTGCGCAATAGTTCACGCAGCACGCTGCAGGCTTGTGCGTGGCCCGTGCAACAAGGTGCAACATCGCGCTCCATGGCTTATACCTACCTGTTCTTTCAGCCCGCACGGTTGCCGCTGTCTACCGACGAGCTCTCACCCGATACGGTGCTGGTGCTGCGCGACATCCATCACATCAAAACATCGCTCGCGCAGATGGTGCCGGGCCTGGAGTGGGCCCTGCCCACCTGGGGCCACGCCACGGTGCTCGGGCATGGCGTGGAATTTCATCTGCCCGACAACGCATCCGACGGTCCGCTCGCCATGCATTGCTCGCTGCGCACCGACTACACCGCGTGGGTGCAGGCGCTGTGCGACGCGCTGGGCTGGCTGGCCTTCGACGAGCGGCCCATGTGCCTGCAGCCCCACGGCCCATCGTTTCCCGCCTGAGAGTCCGCCCTGCGGGGCAGGTGCCGAAGACCCCGGCTACTTCGCAATGATGGTCAGCAACGCTTCACGCGTGGACTGCGCGCCCGCATCGGCAAAGGCCATGCGGTTCTGGGCCAAAAGCTTGCCCCACGGGGCGATGCAAACCAGTTGGAGGCCTACCGCAGCACGCATGTGGGCGATGTGCATGACACCTCGCCCTACCCGGCCGACAACCCACCGGACATCGAGCCCTGTGTGAAGAGAGACAAGCCCCAGTTCATCTTCACCGCGGACTGGATACGGCGCATGGACAGGCTGACCGCGTTCGTAGCGCCGGGGGCATGAGCACCTCACGGCCAACATTACGGGCACCATTTGCTACATTTTCAATAGCTATTTGCGCTTACCTGTAAAGCGCTGAGTGGCAATTGGACCCATTTTTCCTCAGCCCCACCCGGAGCGCCGGGGAGAAAACCCCGCCTCAACGCATCTGGAACAGCTCTTGGTGAAAACATGCAGGCGAGCGCCCCAGCTGCTGCATGCCCAGGCGCACCGCCTCGGCAAAACCCTGCGGCCCACAGAACCACACGCTCGCCGCCGGGCTGGTGCCCGCCAGCAGCGCTGTGGGTGTCACGGGCCCAGCATCGTCGCTGTAGTGGATCTCCAGCGTCACGCTGGGCAGGCGCGCGCACAGCGCGGCCATGCGCTCGGCAAACACCGCCTCGCCCGCATGGCGCACGCAGTAGTGCAGGTGCACCCGGGGCGCCAGCGCGGGCGTGGACTGCATCGACTCGAGCCAGGCCATGAACGGCGTGGCGCCAATGCCTGCGGCCACCCACACCTGCTCGGTGGCGCTGTCGCCGCGAAAGTCAAAGCAGCCATACGGCCCCTCGATGCTCACCGTCTGGCCCGGCTGCACCTGCAGGGGCAGCTGCCCCGTGTGGTCGCCCAGCGCCTTGATGGCAAACCGCAGCACGCCGTTGCCCTGGTCAGCATTGAGCAGGGTGAAGGGGTGCGCCCCTTCGGCACGGCCAAAGGTGACAAACGCAAACTGACCGGCCGCATGCTTCCAGCCACTGGCGGGGCTGACCTGGCAGGTCACTTCCAGCACCCCAGCCCCTTGGGGCGACACGCTCACCACACGGGCCGCATGGCGGCGGCTGCGCCCGATGGCCCCGGCCAGCGAGCGCACGGCGCACAGCACCCCCACCAGCGTGCACAGGCCCACCAGCACACCCGCAGGCTGCTGCCACCAGGCAGGCGGCGTGAGCACCACGGCATGGAAGGCCAGCACCAGGTACACCACGGCCAGCAGCTTGTGCAGGTAGCGCCACACGTGGTACGGAAACCGCTGCCACAGCGTGATGACCAGCATGGCCGCGAGGAACCACACGGCCCATTCCCCCATCTCCTCGGCCAGGTGGCGGAAGGTGTTGAGCCACCAATCCGCGCGCGGCGTGCGCACCGGGCGGCCTACCCAGTCAGCCAGCAGGCTGCGCGACAGCTGCAGCCCGTAGTGCAGCAACGCCAGCACAATCGCGCCGATGCCCGCCCACTTGTGCAGGCGGTAGCTCTTGTCCAGGCCACCGAGCGGCTTTTCCAGCCACGCGGGCCGCACGGCCAGCACCATGATCAGCGACATCAGCGTCCAGGCTGCCACCCCGGTGAGCAGGATCAGCTGGCTACGCCACCACCAGACATCGCCCCACGCGGGCGGTGCAGGCTGGGGCACGATCAAAGCCAACATCCACACGCCCATGGCCACCGCCAGAGTGCCCCCCAAAACCTTCTTCCACATCACCAGCCCCACTAATTGTTGCAATGCAGCAACTGTAGAAACCCGCGATGAACGCCACCTGAACAGTGTGTGAAGCAGCGGCAAAGCGCGCCAGTGTGTGGCCGGAGGTTGATCTGCATCAGCCCTTTGCGCAGGTCCTGTCCTCCTCCGAATCAAGCCTGCACAAAACGCGCGAGCGGCCTGCGCGGCGTGGCAGGCACCTCGCCCTGCGGGTAGCCAATGCGGCAGAACATCTGCACGGTGGGCTCCTGGGGTGTGCGCGGCGCGGGCCGCCCCAGCACCAGCTGGTGCACGCGCTCGAAGTGCGGGGCCATCTCGGCAAATTCCTGCACCGCCTGGCTCATGGGGTGCATGCCCACACCCAGCGCCGTGGCCTGCAACTGCTGGCGCACATACAGGCGCCCGGTATGAATCTGGTCGCTGCGCGTGTTGGGGCCGGCAATCCACACAAAACCCATGGCCGTGCGGCTGTGGCCTTCAAAGCGGCCCATGGCATTTTTGTACGCCGCGCTGCCTTCGGCGGGTGGTGCGGAGCGGTCGAACAGGCCAAGGGCCGACACCGCGCGCACAAAGGGCGAGTTGATCGAGATGCCATCGCGGTGCTGCAGGATCTCGGCCGGGCCCACGCGGGTGAGCTGGATGCTTTCCATCATGGTGCGCGGCGTGAGCAGCTCTACCCGGGCGGACTCCCAGCACAGCGTGCGCAGCGCGGGCAACTGGTCTGCACTGACGGTACCGCCAACGCTGAGCGGGGCTTGAGCCGGGGCGCTGCCCAGCAACCGGGCCAGCAACTCGGGCGCCACGGGGCGGGTGGTGTCGAAATCGGTCTTGGGCGTGCGGCGCAGCAGCACCTGGGCAAACAGCGGGTCGGGCTGGCCGCCCGGCTTGAGGGTGATGCGCGCCACGGGACGGTCGTCCCAGTCCTTCAGGGCCGCAGGCATCTCGCCCTGCGGCCACAGCAGCACCTCGCTGGCCACGCCTTGCTGGGCCAGCGCCATCACCAGCAGCTCCAGAAAGGCGCCATGGCCGATGAGTATCTGGCGCCCACCCGGGTCGGTCTGTGGCAACACCCGTGCAGGGTCGGTGCGCAGGGTGATGACACCGCTCTCGCGCAAGTCCACCAGCCAGGGCTGCAGGTTGTGCGAATTGGGCGCGGTGATGGCGTAGGCCACCGCCCGGCGGCGCACATCGGTCTCGCCCACAGGGCCCTGCCAGGCCTCGACCGCCTCGGCGGGATAGTTCGAGCTCACGGCGCCGCAGGCGACCAGCGTGCCGGTGGTGGCGGCGGCGATGGTGCCACCCCCTGCCAAACGAATGAAGTTGCGACGGTTCATGAGAAGACTCCGGTGGTTCAAAGGTTGTGCCGTCAGGCCAGCGCAGCGCGGGTCGAACGCAAGGCTACGAGCCCCAAATCTGCCAGCGCCTGGCGCACGGCCTGATCGAAGGGGGTGTGGGGCTCGTCGCCGATCAGCGCACGCAGGCGGGTGTTGTCCAGACGGTGGGGCGTGCGCCACAGATAGCGCATGTCCGCCAGCGCAGCGAACGTGGGGGCCACCAGCCCCATCACGCGCAGCAGCGGCCACGGCAACTGCCCCACCCGCAGCGCGCCCGCATCGGGCAACCAGCCTTGCTCTGCGGCAATGGCCGTGAAGCTGTGCAGCCACTGCTGCGCCGTGACGTGATGGCCAGCGAAATGCAGGCACTCGAAGGGGGCCAGCCGGTCCCGCTCTTGCGCCACACGCACGAAGGTGCGGGCGAGGTCGGGCAGATAGGCCCAGGGCGTGGCTACGTCCAGCGGGCCGGGCCAGGTGATGCGGCCCCGGGGCAGGTCCTTGGCAATGGCCTGGTCCAGCCAGCTGCCGGTGCCACTGCCAAAGAAGTCCCCGGCGCGCAGCACCACGGCGCGCATGTCGCCCCCTTGCGTGGCAGCCTGCAGGCGCAGCTCCAGTTGCACCCGCATGCGGCCCTTGAAGCCCGTGGCGGCCTGGGGTGTGTCTTCGTGCAGCACGGGCGGCATGCCTTCACCAAAGTTGTAGACGTTGCCCGGCAGCATCAGCGTGGCGCGCAGCTGGCGGGTGACGGCAATGGCAGCTTCCATCAACGCGGGCGCCTCTTCGCGCCAGGCCTTGTGCGTGTAGGCGGGGTTGAGCGCATGCACCACCACCTGCGCGCCTTGCGCCTGGGCCGCCAGTGCGGCGGTGTCCTCCACCGCCACGGGCATCCACCATACACCGGCGATAGCGGGCAGCGCAGGCCCGCGCGCACCGGGCCGCACCTGGGCCAGCACTTGCCAGCCGGCCTGGGCAAAGGCCCGGGCCGCCGCCAGTCCCAGCCGGCCCCGGGCGCCCAGGATCAACACGGTGGAAGGGTTGTCCGTGCAGGGCGGAAAACGGGGGTGGGTGGTCATGTCAGGGCTCCATTCACAAGGGATGTATCGATTGTGGAAACGCAGAGCCCGTTACACAATTGGCTAAGCGTCCATAACAGCAATGCAAATTTGAATACCTCCAACCACCCCGCTGCCACCCCGTTGCGGGCACGCTATCGCCATGAACCAAACCTTTGACTGGAGCCTTGTGCAGTCCTTTCTGGCCGCGCTGGACCAGGGCAGCCTGCTGGGCGCGGCGCGCGTTCTCAACGCCAGCCAGCCCACCATCGGCCGCCACATTGCCGAGCTGGAATCGCAGCTGGGCGTGGTGCTGTTTGAGCGCACAGGGCGCGGCTTGTTACCCACCGCGACGGCGTTGCGGCTGGCCGAATCGGCCCGCGCCATGGAGATGGGCGCCCACCAGCTGGCACGCAGCGTGTCGGGCGCGGAGGAAGGCGTGACGGGCACCGTGCGCATCACCGCCAGCCAGCCCGTGGCCTGCGTGCTGCTGCCGCCCGTGCTGGCGCGCATGCGCCAGGCGCTGCCCGAGGTGCAGGTCGAGCTGGTGGCCAGCAACCAGGTCACCAACCTGCTGCGCCGCGAGGCCGACATTGCGCTGCGCATGGTGCGCCCCGACCAGGCCAGCCTGGTGGCCAAGCGCATCGGCGCGGTCACGCTGGGCGCCTATGCCCACCGCGACTACCTGCGCCGCAAAGGCATACCCCGGCAGCCGCCCGACCTGCTGCAGCACGAGCTGGTGGGCAACGACCGGCACGAGGACATCCTGCAAGGCTTTGCCGCCATGGGCTACCCGGTGGAGCGCCAGCACTTCGCGTTTCGCACCGACGACCTCATGGCGTATTGGGAAGCCGTGCGCGCAGGATTGGGCATCGGCTTTGTGGGCAACTACATGGCCCGCACCGACCCAAACGTGGTGGCGGTGCTGCCCCAGCTTGCGTTGCCCGAGCTGCCTATCTGGCTCACGGTGCACCGCGAGATCCGCACCAGCCGCAGGATTCGGGCGGTGTATGACTTTTTGGCGGCAGAAGTGCCAAGGGTGCTTTAAGCGCCTGTTCCACACCACGGCGGCTGCTAGCATCCCATTCCCTTCGTCCACCGCGCCCCAGGAGCCCCGTGATCCACCCGCCCATTGCCTTGCGCTTTCCACACCCGCTGCGGCTCTTGTGCCTTGTCAGCATGGCCCTGCTCTGCAGCGCGGCCTCGCCTGCGCTGGCCCAGGACACCTCCCGTATCGCCCGCGTCACCGTCTACCCCGGCAGCGCCACGGTGGAGCGTGCGGCCAAGGTGCCCGCTGGCGCGCGCAGCCTCACGCTGACCTGTCTGCCCGCGTCGCTGGATGTGCAAAGCCTCCAGATCAACGCCGACCCTGCCGTGCGTGTGGGCGAGTTCAACGTGCTCACCGAGGACCGCGATGTGGCGGCAGGCTGCGCGAGCCCGCTGGACGGCCGCATCCGCGAGCTGGAAGACCAGATCGCGGTAGTGAAGGCCGAAGCCTCCGCCCTGCAACTGGTGGATGGTTACCTGCGCAGCGTGGCACACACCGGCAATGGCCAGGAGGCGGCAGCGCCCGCTACAAGCGCCCCCCGTGTCGCCCCCCCTACGCCCGCACAGATCACCGCTACCGCCGATGTACTGCGCAAGTCTGGCCAAGACAGCTTTGCACGCGCGCACCAACTGCAACGCAAGCAGGAGGCGCTGGAGCTGGCCCTCAAGCCCCTGGTGGCCGAGCGCGACCGCGTGGCCAGCCAGCGTGCGCGGGTGGTTTCCGTCACCATCAACCTGGCCGCCGAGCGCGAGGCCGAGCTGCGCCTGTCTTACCAGGTACGCGGCCCTGGCTGGCAACCCACCTACCGTGCCACGCTGGATGCCACCAAATCCACCGTGCTGATCGAGCGCCAGGCGCTGGTGGCGCAAAACAGTGGCGAAGACTGGAGCAACGTTCAACTGACCCTGTCCACCGGCCAGCCAGGCCGCGCCACGCAGGGCCGCTTGCCGCGCGAATGGACGCTGGATGTGGCCCCGCCGCCGCGCCCCGTGGCCGCAGCCGCCCCCGTGATGGCAATGGCGGCAGCGCCTTCGCCCGTGGCACGCTCGCGCAACGCGGTCGAGGAGGCCATGCCCACCTTCGACGTCAGCACCCTCGACAAGGGTTTTGCCACCGAGTTCGCCGTGCCGCAGCGCATCACCGTGCCATCAAGCGGCCAGCGCGTGACTCTGGCGCTGGGCAACCATACCGCACCCGCCACGCTGATCACCCGCACAGCCCCCGCCGTGGAAGAAGCCGCCTACCTGGTGGCCCACATGGCCCAGCCGCCGGGCGTGTGGCCCGCAGGGCCTGCAGGCCTGTACCGCGACGGCGCGTTTGTGGGCAACGGGCGCATCGACTTCTCCACCCCCAGCGCGGGCGCACCCGAGGGCAGCGCCAGCCTGTCATTTGGCCGCGATGAACTCGTCACCGTGCGCGCCGAGCCCGCGCAGGACCTGACGGGCAGCACCGGCTTTACCGGCTCGCGCACCGAGCGCAAGACCCGCCGCGCCTACAGCGTGGAGAACCGCCACAAGACCGGCATCACGCTGCAGGTGCTGCATGCCGCGCCGGTGTCGCGCAACGAGAAGATCGAGGTCGAATCGCGCTACCAGCCCCAGCCCACCGACACGGCCTGGAACCGCACGCCCGGCACCGTGGCCTGGCAGCAGCCGCTGGCCGCAGGCGCCACGGCGCAGTTCAGCGCCGAGCACACCATCCGCTACCCCAAGGATGTGGAGCTGCAAGAACGCCAGTGAACCGGCAACTGCAGCCCGCCCCACCCACAACAGTCGTTCACAATCGACAGCAGCGCCCCACGAAAAAGCCCGAGGAGCCCGCCCCACCATGAGTTACCAACACATCCTCGTTGCCGTTGACGGCAGCCCCACCTCGGACCACGCCGTGGCCCAGGCCATCGGCCTCGCGCAATCCACGGGTGGCCGCATCCGGCTGCTGCATGTGATGGACCCGGTGGCCCACATCAGCGGCTTTGAGCAGCCCGAGGTTTACAGCCAGGAGGTACTGCCCCGCCTGCGCAAGGCTGGCGAAGCCCTGCTGCACCAGGCCCAGGAGCGCGTGGCGCAACGCGGTGTACCGGTAGACACTGTGCTGATTGAAAACCTGGACGCCCGAGTGGCGCAGCTGGTGGTGGAGCATGCCCAGGCCTGGGGGGCCGACCTGATCGTGCTGGGCACCCACGGGCGCCGTGGCCTGGCCCGCGTGCTGATGGGCAGCGATGCCGAGCAGATTGCACGCACCGCGCCCGTGCCCGTGTTGCTGGTGCGCCTGCCCGCAGGGGCAGACGTGGCCGCCAGCGCCTGACAGCCCCTCCCTCGTGCCATGACCGTTTCCGAGCCCCCGCAGCCCCTGCCCTCCCGCCGCCCTACCGTGGCGTTCATGTTTTCCCACCCGGCCCACTTCATCGCACTGGGTTTTGGCGCCGGGCTGTCGCGCGTGGCGCCGGGCACCGTGGGCACGCTGTGGGCCTGGCTCAGCTACCTTGCACTGCAGCAATGGCTGTCCCCCCAACACATGGGCCTGCTGATTGCCGCCAGCACCGTAGTGGGCTGGTGGGCCTGCACCACCACCGCGCGCAACATGGCCGTGGCCGACCCCGGCAGCATCGTGTGGGACGAGGTGGTGGCCTTCTGGCTGGTGCTGTGGCTGGCCATGCCCATGGGCTGGTGGGGGCAGCTGGTGGCGTTTGGGCTGTTCCGATTCTTTGACGCGGCCAAACCCGGGCCGGTGGGTTGGGCCGACAGCCTGTTCAAGGGCTTTGGCTGGCGCGGCGGCTGGGGTATCTTGTGGGACGACTTTGTGGCAGCCTTCTGTACCCTGCTGGTCATTGCAGTGTGGAGGTTTCTATGACAACCGCATCGCTATCAAATAAAGAGCTGCTAGCGCTTGATACATCAGCGCTAGAGGCCAATTTGACCCAAATTTCTCTGGAATTGCTCAAACACAGCCACCTGCTGGCCACGGCCGAAAGCTGCTCGGGCGGCATGATCGCGGCGGCCTGCACCGACCTGGCGGGCTCCAGCCAGTGGTTCGAGCGCGGCTTTGTCACCTACTCCAACGCCGCCAAGGTCGAGATGCTGGGCGTGCCCGCAGCACTCATTGAGCAGGAAGGCGCCGTGAGCGAGGCCGTGGCCCGCGCCATGGCCGATGGGGCGCTGGCCCATTCCCAGGCGCATGTGAGCCTGGCCGTAACCGGCGTGGCCGGCCCTACAGGCGGCAGCGAGGCCAAGCCCGTGGGCACTGTGTGGTTTGCCTGGTGCGTGAATGGCGAAACCCACAGCGAGATGCAGCACTTTGCGGGCGACCGCGCCGCCATCCGTGCGGCCACGGTGCGGTATGCACTGCAGCGGCTGCTGGGCTTTTTGCTGGCCTGATCCCCCGGGTAGGCACCTGACGGGGCGTGCACGCCAACTCAGCCTGTCGCCCCAATGCATTCAACCATCGCCGCATCCCGCATGACCTCACCTACCTGGTTTGAAGGCTTCACCACCCAGCGCATCACCACCGCTGGCGCCGAGATTTTTGTCCGCACCGGCGGTACCGTGGGTGCACCGCCCCTGCTGTTGCTGCACGGCTTTCCGCAAACCCATGCGCTGTGGCACCGCGTGGCGCAGCAGCTGGCGCACGACTACTTTCTGGTGCTGCCCGACCTGCGCGGTTATGGCGATTCATCGCACGCGCCCGGCCTGCCGGACCACCGCAACTACAGCAAACGCGCCATGGCGCAGGACATGGCCGAGGTGATGACCGCGCTGGGCCAGGACGCGTTCTTTCTGTGCGGCCACGACCGGGGCGGCCGCGTGGCCCACCGCCTGGCGCTGGACCACGCCGCGCGCGTGAAGAAGCTGTGCGTGATCGACATCGCCCCTACGCTCGACATGTACGCGCGTACCGACATGGAGTTTGCGCGCGCCTACTACCACTGGTTCCACCTCATCCAGCCCGCGCCGCTGCCCGAGAGCATGATTGGCGGCAACCCGCTCGCCTACCTGCACGCCAAGCTGGGCGGCTGGGGCAGCGCGGGCCTGGCCCACATCGAGCCCCAGGCGCTGGCCGACTACGAGCGCTGCTTTTGCACGCCCGAGGCCATCCACACCGCGTGCGAGGACTACCGCGCCAGCGCAGGCATCGACCTGGAGCATGACCGCGAAAGCCGCGCGCGCGGCGAGAGGATCGCGTGCGACACGCTGGTGATCTGGGGCGAACACGGCGTGGTGCACCGCCTGTTCGACCCACTGGCTCTGTGGCAGGCGCAATGCGCGGGCGTGGTGACGGGCCAGGCCGTGCCTGCAGGGCACTTCATCCCCGAGCAATTGCCCGCGGCCACGGCCCGCGCGCTGAGCGCCTTCATGCGCTGACGACCCGCTCCGCATCGGCACGGAGGGGCAATCGCAAGGGCCCGCCGTGCATTTGTTCACGCGCTGCCCGGCCACCATGCCTTGCACAGTGCGCACAGGTGCCCTTGCGTTCCTAGAATCCGCCGCTTCGCACGCTGCGGAACCCATCGCAAACACGACGTGTTGGCGAGCCCCCCGCTTTCCGCAGCGCCCCACCGAGCCTTGCCGATTGCGTGACCATGCCCCCCTTTACCGCCACCCAGAACCAACTGCTCACCGAGCACCTGCGCAGCTTTCTGCCAGGCATCGAACCCGAAGCGCTGGAGCTGCTGCGCGCCCAGCTGGAGTGGGTGGAGGTGCCCGGCGGCAGCACGCTGATGGCGCAGGGCGAGCCCGGCGAGTCGATGTACCTCACCGTGAGCGGCCGCCTGCGTGCCTATGTGCGCTGCGATGACGGCAGCATCGGCCCGCAGCGCCGTGTGGCCGATATGGGCCGGGGCCAGGTGATTGGCGAGATCAGCCTGTTCACCGACGCACCGCGCGCCGCCACCGTGGTCGCCGTGCGCGACTCGGTGCTGGTGCGACTGACTAAGGATGTGTTCAAGACCCTGCTGGCCAGCAGCGCCCAGGTGTCGATTGCCCTCACGCGCCAGATCATCCAGCGCCTGCAAACGGGCACCGCCACCCACACGGCCGCACAAGAGCGGCCCGTGGCCATGGGCCTGCTGCCCGTGAGCAGCGGCGTGGACCTGCAGGGCTTTGGCCAGAGCCTGGCGCGCCAGCTGGGCACCATCGGCCGCGTGCGTGTGGTCGACTCCGCCACCGTGGACGCAGAGCTGCACGAGCCCGGCATTGCCCAGCGCGAAGGCGCCGACGCCACGGCCAACCGGCGCATCGCCATGCTGCTCGACGAGATCGAGGCGCGCAACGACTTCGTGCTGCTGCTGGCAGACCCCGAGCCCACGCCCTGGACACGGCGCGTGAGCCGCCACTGCGACGAGTTGCTGCTGCTGGCCGACGCTCAGGCCGAGCCCGCCATCCACCCCATCGAAGAAAACTGCCTGCTGCGCCGCGCGCCCCTGGCCGAGGCCGCCGAGATCCTGGTGCTGCTGCACCCGGAAGGCACGCAGTGCCCACGTGGCACCCAGCAATGGCTGGACCGCCGCCCCGTGGCCGACCACGTGCATGTGCGCCCCACCCTCGACCGCGACATGGCGCGCCTGGCCCGCATCCAGAGCCGCACGGCCGTGGGCCTCGTGCTGGCGGGCGGCGGCGCGCGCGGCTTTGCGCACCTGGGCATCTACCGCGCGCTGCAGGAGGAAGGCGTGGAGATCGACTGCGTGGGTGGCACCAGCATCGGATCGGTCATGGCCGCGTATGTCGCATCCGACCAGCCGCTGGCGACGGTGATGGCCAACGCCCGCGAGGCGTTTCGCACCAACCCCACGGGCGACTGGAGCCTGCTGCCGCTGATGTCGCTCATCAAGGGCCGCCGACTGCGCCACATCCTGCACGAGGCCGTGGGGAGCCTGGTGGGCTTCCCGGCCCAGGTGGAAGACCTGTGGAAGAACTATTACTGCGTGGCCACCAACTACTCGCGCGCCAGCGAACAGGTGGTGCGCCGTGGCAGCCTGGTGAAGTCGCTGCTGGCCAGCATCTCCATCCCCGGTGCATTGCCGCCCGTGGTGCACGAGGGCGACCTGCTGTGCGACGGTGGCACGTTCAACAACTTTCCGGTGGACGTGATGCGCAGCAGCATGCGCGGCGTGGGCACGGTGATCGGCGTGGACCTGAACTTCCGCAAGCCGCGCCGCATCGAGCTGGACGACATCCCCACCAGCTGGGCCCTGCTGCGCGACAAGCTGCGCCCGCGCGCCCAGCGCCGCTACAAGCTGCCCTCGCTGGCCAGCTACCTCATGCAGGTCACCATCCTGTACAGCATGTCGCGCCAGCGCCAGTCGCAGCAGCTCACCGACCTGTACTTCAACCCCCCCATGGACCGCGTCGGCATGCTGCAGTGGAACCGCTTCGAGCAGATCGTGCAGCAGGGGTATGCACATGGCATCCAGGTGCTGGACGGACTGGATGACATCAAGCGCCGGCGCATCGGCGGGCTGCGCACCCGTTGAGAACGCACCACACGGCCCGGTCGCCCAAGCGGCATGCAACAGGCAGGCACCGGTGTAGCATGGGCGCCCTTGAGGAGGAGACCCCATGCACCCCAACGCCCAGACCCTGCAGCGCTTCTACACCGCGTTTGCGCAGCTTGACCACGCCACCATGGCCGCCTGCTATGCGCCCAACGCCACGTTCGACGACGAGGCCTTTTCCCTGAAGGGCCGCGACCAGATCGGCGGCATGTGGCGCATGCTATGCACCGCCACCAAAAAGCCCGGCGCGGCCGAGCACTGGAAGCTCACGTTCAGCGGTATCGAAGCCGACGCGGCCGGCGGCAAGGCGCACTGGGAAGCGCACTACCTCTTCAGCGCCACGGGGCGCAAGGTGCACAACATCATCGACGGCACCTTCACCTTCACGCCCGAAGGGCTGATCGCCACCCACCGCGACCGCTTCAACTTCTGGCGCTGGGCACGGCAGGCTCTGGGGGCACCAGGGCTGCTGCTGGGCTGGTCGCCATCGCTCAAGCGCAAGGTGCGGAGTACGGCGGCGGGGAATTTGAAGAAGTTTTTGGCGCAGGGGTGAGGGGTGGTGTTGCGGTGACGCAGATCGCTCAATGCATTGGGAACTGCGGCTCTCGGCCAGAACCGGACATAGGCGTCATATGGAATTTTTGAGTGCTCCCAGAATTCTCCCCGGACTACCTGGAGTGGGCAATTTCCCGCGCCAATTCAGTGCGACTGGACAAGGTAAGCATCGCGAGGGTCTGGTCGTAGAGTTTTGCGCGGACGAAAACCGCTGCTGGGTTGGAAATTTCCAGCCAGGACTCACGAAGTTTTCAGCCGTCTTCGCGGATGGAAGGGGACTTGAAGCAAATGTGCTGGCTGGCGGCCAAGGTTACAGGGTGAACACGGTGACCGGGGAGCTACTTGAAGAGTTCGGGGGTGACATTGAGTCTGCGCTGGAAGTACCGAGCACTGGATGTCTGCTGCTTTGCAGTCCCACAGACTTCGAACTTCGACAAAGGGGAGGGGGCGTCGTTTGGCGCTCGCGCCGCATCTCTTGGGATGGCTTCCGCGATCTATCCCTTCATGACGATGAGTTGAGAGGCGAAGCGTGGATGTTCGACGACACATGGCACCCGTTTACCATTTTTCTTGCAACTGGTGCAGTTGAAGGTGGCTCGTACTACGAAGCGCAGTAGGTGGAAGAAAGATGAGCGTTTGGGACTTGCGCAGGCGTCTGCTTAGGGCCCAAAGCGGAAAGTCAACGTCTTGGCTACAGACCAAAACTACGGCCGGCGATTGCCGCAAAGAACGCCGCAAGGTTAACGGTAAGTAAGGCGAATAGCGTCCGCCGAAATCTGAACCCTGACAACGCGCACACGAGCAGTGTTGCACTAACGGAGAGGAGAAACGCACCACCGGTGTACGCGGCTACTTCGTGCAGAACGTTAACCTTTAAAGGAGCGCTACGCGATCCTCCCTCAGCAAGTTCTCCGGTTTGCAAGGCGATGACTCCTGCACTACCCGACATAGCGGCGAGCATAAGAAGGATCGCTTTCCCGCCTATCCGCTCAAATGCCGACGATGGCCTCTCAGGTTGTGACAGCCCGTCTGTGCCTTGGCTCATGTCGTTTCCTCTTCCAAGATCAATGTCCGCTTCTGACGGAATTCTGCCCCACGGCGAGAGACGCTATCCAGCCCTAAGCCGAAGTTAGGGCTTTCGATAGCGCTTCTGACGTTCGCGGTGGATTTGCAGATCGTCGGACATCGATTTCGACCTTCCAGCGCCAAAGATGGAAACCCAGCCTGCAAACAGGGAAAGCCCGGCGGGGAGAAGAATCGCCGTGAGACCCATGCCATCTCGCGCCAAATTGAAGGCCATTGCGGCAAGTACCAACGCAATGCCTCCAATAACCAGGCCCCTCGCCCAAAAAAAAGTCCCGTGCATAAGGCGCTCTGCGCGAGAGACAGGCTCGTTAGAGCCTAGCTTGTCTTCAAAGAACGCCTGCCAGAAGACCCAGAAAATAATGGGAGCCAGCAGTATTGCGAAGAAGGCTCTCTCCCCATCCATCACAAGCCAAGCAGAGAGAGAAACCAAGACGATGCCTACTGCAATGAGAACTCTGCGCTCCATAACTTCCCAGCGCTCCATGCCTTCTCCTCGATGAGTGGGTGAACGTCCGCTCCTAGCCGAATTCTGCCCGACGGCGAGGAACGCAATCGGACCCATCGGAGCCACTGCTACGATGACGGCCACCGGCCCAAAGCGCCCTATCACTGTGCTCGATCAGCGACAGGCAGCCACCCACCTTGAACCCCGCCCTCGCATCTGCAACGGGCAGCAGTGGAAAAGTCAAGTCCAATTGGCCCCTAGCGCTTATTCAACAAGCGCCAGCAGCTATCAAATCAGTAGCTTCTACCAAAAACCCGTAGCACTCTTGTACTTCTTGCCACTGCCGCAATGGCACGGAGCATTGCGACAGGACATGTGGCGATGCCGTGCACGGAGACAAAAGGGCCGGCAGCCAAGCGCTGGGCCTGCTGGGTGTGCTGCGGGGCTGGTCGCCTTCGCTAAAACGCCAGCGGCCCCCTCCCCGTTCAACCGACCACCCCTCCTTTCGCACGGTCCGGTGCGACATCGCTCCCCATCCGATCAATCAGCACCGCGCTGGCTTCGTTAAGCCCCAGCACCTGCACCGTGCAGCCATGGTGCCTCAAGCGTTCCACCACCTTGTCGAGTGCGGCCACGGCGGTGATGTCCCAGAAGTGGGCGTGCGTCACGTCGATGACCACCGCGCGGCCTTCGGCGCCCAGCACGTCGAACGCCTCGATGAACGCATCGGCCGAGGCAAAAAACACCTGGCCGGACACGCGCCAAGTGCGCTGGCCCAAGGCCGTGGCACCAGCGCCATCTGCGTGATCGGCGCCATCCGCATCGTCGTGCACGCGCACCTCCAGCATGTGCGAGACCTTGAACGCAAAGAACACCCCGCTGAGCACTACGCCCACGGCCACGCCAGCCGCCAGGTTGTGGGTGGCGATGGTGACGGCCACGGTGGCCAGCATGGCGGCGCTGGACAGGCGCGGGTGGCGCACCAGGGCACCCAGCGATTTCCAGTCGAACGTTTCGGCCGACACCATGACCATGATGGCCACCAGCGCAATCACCGGCACCTTGGATACCCAGTCTTTCAGCGCCACCATGAGGATGAGCAAAAACACCCCGGCGAACAACGTGGACAGGCGCCCGCGCCCGCCGTACTTCACGTTGCCCACAGCCTGGCCGATCATTCCGCAGCCCGCAATGCCGCCGAACAGGCTGGCCGCGATGTTGGCCACGCCCAGCCCCGCACATTCGCGGTTCTTGTCACTGGGCGTGTCGGTCAGCTCATCGACCACTGCGGCGGTGAGCACTGATTCGAGCAGGCCCACCATGGCGATCGCCAGCGCGGGCAGCAGGATGATGCGCAGGGTGTCGAGCGACGCGGGCACCTGCGGCAGCGCAAACACAGGCAACGCGTCGGGCAGTTTGCCCAGGTCACCCACCGTGGGCAGGTGCAGCCCCAGCGCCGATGCCAGCACAGTGAGCACCACCACGCAGATCAGCGGTGACGGAATGGCGGTGAGCGCAGGCCATGCCAGCCGCTGGCCCAGCCACGGCAGGCCGTAGATGAGCGCCAGCCCCAACGCCAGCGCCCCCCAGGTGGCCGTGCTGGCGCCGTGCAGGTGCGGCAGTTGCGCGGCAAAGATCAGGATGGCCAGCGCATTGACGAAGCCCGTGCGCACCGAGCTGGAAACGAAGCGCATCAACACGCCCAGCTTCATCAGCCCAAACGCCACCTGCACCGCGCCTGCCAGCAGCCCCGCCGCCAGCAGGTAGCCCAGCCCGTGCGACTGCACCAGCGGCGCAGCCACCAGCGCCACCGAGCCTGCCGCCGCCGACACCATCGCAGGCCGCCCGCCGGTGAAGGCGATGACCAGGCTGATGACAAACGAGGCGAAGAGCCCCACCGAAGGGTCCACGCCCGCCACAAAGGAGAAGGCGATGACTTCGGGGATGAGCGCAAACGTGGCCACAGCCCCGGCCAGCAGCTCGCGCGGAATGCTGGGCGCCCATTCGGCGCGCAGACGGTTCAGGGTGGAAGGGTTCATGCGGTGTGCCCTGCAAAAAACAAAGCGCGCCCGAAGGCGCGCTGCGAGGAATTTCAGATCAAAACAGGCTCTAGCGCTTATCCATCAAGCGCCAATAGCTATCCAATCAATAGCAAATTGCCCAACAAAATCAAGCTCCGTGGCACTTCTTGTACTTCTTGCCGCTGCCGCAGTGGCACGGGTCATTGCGCCCCGGCTCGGGCGCCTTGCGCACCGTCTCCACGCGCGGGCCCATGCTCTTCCACAGCTGGCGCAGGTCGTACACGGCCCAGATGGCTTCGCCGAAGGCCTCGACGCGCGCCTGGCTGGTGCTGGGTGGGCCGTCTTCGTCGTACATGCAGACTTCGGGCTTGCCGGTGTCGTCTTCGGTCAGGGCAACGATGCGGTCCAGCGCGTCGTCCAGCCACTTGGCGGCTTCCTTGTCGCGCGGGGCGGCCCAGTCTTCAGGCCAGTTTTCCACGGCAAACATGAAGCCCAGGGCCCACACCTGACCGAAGGACGGGATCTCCTGGTCGTCGCCCATTTCGGCGCGCTGCTCGTCGGTCAGGCTGGCCACGGCGCCGCGCATGTCCATGGCTTCGGGCTGGAAGGTGCGGTCGTCGTCCAGCGTCTTCACGTCGGTGTCGAGCTGGGTCACGATTTCGGCCCAGCGGCGGTTCCACAGCTCTAAAAAGCGCGCCTGCTGGGCGGCGTCAGCAAAGGCTGGCAACTGCGGCAGCGGGTCGCCTTCGGCAACATCCAGCTCGGCGCCGTCGCCCAGCAGCATGGGCAGGTACTCGGCCGGGGCGATGGCGCGGCGGCTGCAGATCAGCGCGGTCATGAAGCCATCGCAGAACTCCCACTGCGGGATTTCCTCGCCGCGCGAGCGCAGGTCGTCGAGGATGTTGTCGATCTCTTCCAGCTCTTCAGGGCCCAGTGCGGCGGCCGGGGCGCCCGCGGGGTCATCAAGATCGTCGGTGGAGGGAGTGGGCGATGTGGGTTCGGTCATGGGGGGCTCCGGTCGTCAAGCGAGAAAGCGGGGGCGGTAAAACATTGTTTTACTTTTATGATGCGCAGGCCTTGTGCCGTGGCGCTGGTGTAGCGGCGGAGGTACGGCGACCCGGGGTGGTGCCGGGCCTCAAAAGCGCCTTGCGCAACATGGCAACCCGATAAAAAGGCGGTCAGTGTAGCCCCCTCTCGCACCGCCACCAGAACCAGGACCCCCATGCTCCACCAACTGAACTCCCTGTACCCGGTGCGCTACACGGCCTTTGCGCTGTGCGTTTTCGGGCTGCTGCTGTCGCTGTTTGCGCTGGTGGCTTTTCACGTGGGGTTGCCCGTGGTGCTGGTGTTTGCTGCCCTGGTAGCAGTGGGCGTGTACGACCTGCAGCAGTCGCGCCACGCCATTTTGCGCAACTACCCGGTCATCGGCCACATCCGCTTCATGCTCGAATATGTGCGGCCCGAGGTGCGCCAGTATTTCATCGAAAGCGATAGCGAGGCCGCGCCGTTCTCGCGCGCCCAGCGCTCGCTGGTGTACCAGCGCGCCAAGGGCGACCCGGACAACCGCCCCTTCGGCACGCACCTGGACGTGGGCGCGCAGGGTTATGAATGGGTGAACCACTCGCTCGCACCCACACAGCTGCCGTCGCACGACTTTCGCGTGTGGATCGGCGGCAACCCCGATGCGCCGTCGCAGTCTGTGGCGCCTTGCACCCAGCCTTACCACGCGAGCGTGTTCAACATCTCGGCCATGAGCTTTGGTGCGCTGTCGGCCAATGCGATCCTGGCTTTGAACCAGGGTGCAAAAAGAGGCGGCTTCGCGCACGACACGGGCGAGGGCAGTATCAGCCAGCACCACCGCGTGCATGGCGGTGACTTGATCTGGGAGATCGGCTCGGGCTACTTTGGCTGCCGCAACCCCGATGGCACGTTCAGCGAAGAGCGTTTTGCAGCCAGCGCCACCGACCCGCAGGTGAAGATGATCGAGCTGAAACTCAGCCAGGGCGCCAAGCCGGGCCACGGCGGCGTGCTGCCGGGGGCCAAGGTGACTGCCGAGATCGCCGCTGCGCGCGGGGTGAAGGAGGGCGAAGCCTGCATCTCGCCCGCCAGCCACAGTGCGTTCAGCAACCCGGTGGAAATGATGCAGTTCATCGCGCGGCTGCGCACCCTGTCGGGCGGCAAGCCCACGGGCTTCAAGTTCTGCCTGGGACACCCGTGGGAATGGTTTGCCATCGTCAAGGCCATGCTGGTCACCGGCATCACGCCTGATTTCATCGTGGTCGACGGCGCCGAGGGCGGCACGGGCGCGGCACCGGTCGAATTCACCGACCACGTGGGCGCGCCCCTGCAAGAGGGCCTGCTGCTGGTGCACAACACCCTGGTGGGCGTGAACCTGCGCGACCGCGTGCGCATTGGCTGCGCGGGCAAAGTGATCAGCGCCTTCGACATCGCGCGCATGATGGCGCTGGGCGCCGACTGGTGCAACGCGGGGCGCGGCTTCATGATGGCGCTGGGCTGCATCCAGGCGCAAAACTGCCACACCGGCCACTGCCCCACGGGCGTGACCACCCAGGACCCGCTGCGCCAGCAGGCCCTGGTGGTGCCCGACAAGGCCACGCGCGTGGCGCAGTTTCACCGCAGCACCTTGCACGCGCTGCAGGAGCTGGTGCAGGCCGCCGGGCTGCGCCACCCCAAGGACATCACAGCCCACCACATCGTGCGCCGCATCAGTGACACCGAGGTGCGCCTGCTGTCCAACCTGATCACGCGCATGCAACCGGGCGCGCTGCTCGGCCCGCTCGACGCGCAGCACAACGTGTTCCGCCTGTACTGGCCCTTGGCCAGCGCGCACAGCTTTCAGGCCAGCGAGCCTGCACTGGAACCCTCCATCCCCCACCATGTCGAGCTGGTGCACGCAGCAGCCGCGGGCACCGCAGCGGCCGTGGCGGGGGACGCCGCTGTATGAACTTGACGATGGACGCATCCGCCCCCACCCACACCGCCGCCCCGGACTACGCCGCCTTCTTGCAGCAGCAACTGGCCACCCAGCCCCACAACGTGATGGCCCATGTGCTGGGCCACGAACAGATCTGGATCAAGCGCGCCGGCGCGCCCCACGGCACGGGCCGCTACCGCGCCATGGCCGTGCTGGCCGCCCTGCTGCGGCTGGACGCCCTGCGCCCCGTGCCCAACCCCGGCGGCCCTGCGGCCATTGCCACCGAAGTGCAGCGCCTGCGCGACCTGGCCGCGCGCGGCATCCGCGTGCCCGTGGTGCTGGCCGCCTTGCCCCATGGTTTTGCCATGCGCCACCTGGGCCACACGGGGGAAGAGATTCATTCGCTGGGCAACGAGATCGACCATGCCGTGCAGGCGGGTGACACGGCCACCGTTCTGGCGCTGTGGCAGCAGGGGCTGGACACGCTGGCCCTGGTGCACCGCCAAGGCACGTGCCTGAGCCAGGCCTTTGCTCGCAACATGGTGCGCTGCCCCGATGGCGAAGTGGCCTGCATCGACTTTGAGGACGACCCCGCCGCCGTGCTGCCCCTGGCGGTGTGCCATGTGCGCGATGCGCTGTGTTACGCGCACTCCACCGCGATCTACCTGCACACCAGCGGCACGCTGACCGAGGGGCGCGAGCGCTGGGTGGCGTGGGTGGCGCAGGAGAGCGCGGAGATGCAGACGGTGCTGGCGACCAGTGTCCGGCGGATGGGGTGGATGGGGCTTTTGCCGGCAAGCCGCAGACTGGGGCGGGATTTGCAGCGGGTGCGGGCGGCGTACGAGTTGCTCAGCAGATGAAACGCGGCCGCTCCTATCAAGCTGTGGTTGTTCACTGACAGCGCCAAGCGCGCTCATCGCCTATCGTTCAGGTGGAGCTTCCTCCAGCCCTCCCTTCTTTCCATGCCACTGCCCGCCGCTGCCAGCCCAGCCGCCCCTGAGCCCACGCCCTTGCCCACCACCTCCGACAAGACCCGCCGCAGCCGACCGCCCACCCTGTCGCGGGCTGCCTGGAAGCAGTTCATGGGCGTGGCCCGGCCCTACTGGGCAGGCGACAAGAAGCGCACCGCCTGGGGCCTGATGGCACTGCTGATCGCCCTGATGGTGTGCGAGACCCAGCTGGCCGTCATGCTGATCGACAAGACGGGGGAGATGACATCGGCCCTGGCGGCCAAGCAGGCCGACCGCTTCTGGATCGCGGTGCGCACCAGCCTTGTTGTACTGGCATTCGCGGTGCCGGTGTACGCCTTTTATTACTACATGCGCGATGCGTTTTCCAACCACTGGCGGCGCTGGCTCACCCACCGTTTCCTGGATGGCTATCTGAGCGAACGCAAGTACTACGAGATCGGCGCGGGCGGCGACATCGACAACCCCGACCAGCGCATCAGTGAAGACATCAACACCTTCACCAGCCGGTCCACGCACTTCCTGCTGATTTTCATCGGCTCGCTGATGCAGCTGGTGGCGTTCAGCGCGGTGTTGTGGTCCATCTCCAAGACGCTGGTGGCATTTTTGGCGGTGTATGCCCTGCTGGGCACCTTCGGGGCGCTGTACTTTTTTGGCGCGCCGCTGATCCGGCTGAACTTCTGGCAGATCCGCCGCGAGGCAGACTTCCGGTTCGGGCTGATGCGGCTGCGCGAAAACGCTGAATCCATCGCCTTCTACCGGGGCGAACCCCAGGAGCGCGTGCAGATCGACCACCGGTTCGAGGCTGCGTTTACCAACTTCGCCCGGCTCATCAAAAAGCAGCTCTCGCTCAACCTGTACCAGCGCTCTTTCAGCCAGCTTACCTTGATCCTGCCCAGCATCCTCCTGGCCAATGCGGTGCTGTCGGGCGAGCTGGAGGTGGGCCGGGCCATCCAGGCGGCAGGCGCATTTGCCGCCGTGCTGGGCGCCATCTCGCTCATCGTGGACAACTTCGAGAGCCTGAGCCGGTTTGTGGCGGGCATCGACCGGCTCCATACCCTGTCGCAGGTCGTGCTCAAAACCCCTGCCGCGCCCACTCCCTGGGCCGAGCCCGCCCCAGCAGGCCAGCCTGCGGACGATGCGGCGCCCGCGATCAACGCCCACGACCCCTCCGAGCCCCCACCGCAAATCACCACCCGCATCGGCGACACGCTGGCCATCGAAGGGCTCTCGCTTTACACCCCCCACTTCGGTCGCCTGCTCGTGGCCGACCTCTCGCTGCAGCTACAGCCCGGCGACGCGCTGCTCATCACCGGCCCCAGCGGCTGCGGCAAAAGCTCGCTCTTGCGTGCCATTGCCGGCCTGTGGCACACGGGCAGTGGCACCGTGCAGCACCCGCCCCTGGAAGACATGTTCTTCCTGCCCCAGCGCCCCTACATGCAGATTGACACACTGCGCAGCCAGATCATCTACCCGAGCAAGCAGACGGCGCTGAGCGACGAACGCCTGCTGGAGCTGCTGCGGGAGGTGCACCTCGAATCACTGTCCAAGCGTGTGGGGGGGCTCAACGCGTCCTACGACTGGGAGAAACTGCTGTCCGTCGGCGAGCAACAGCGCCTGGCCTTTGCCCGCGTGCTGGCGCGCCAGCCCAGCATCGTCATCCTGGACGAAGCCACCAGCGCGCTGGACAGCGCCAACGAAACCGCCCTCTACGAACGCCTGCGCGCCAGCGGCACCACCCTCATCAGCATCGCCCACCGCCCCGCCGTGCTCAAACACCACACGCACGTGCTGGAATTCAAGGGCGAAGGGGCCTGGGAGCTGTACGCGGCAGCGGACTTCAGGTTTGATAGCTGAGCGCGGCGGCTCAAGCGACGGAGGGGCAGCTTCGCCCGATGAGAGCAGGTCGGGTTACGCTTCGCCAACCCGACCTACATGACTTCCGCAATGACCGACTTTGAGATCTACACACCCACAGCAGAAGAAGTTCACTCCGGCGTCTTAGGCCGTCGGATGCGGCAATTCAACTACGGGTTCGTCGGTGAGTACGGCCAGTCCCAGCCGGTGTGGGTGAGCGCGCGTGACACCCAGGGCGAATTGGTGGGCGGGCTGCGCGGATTCGTGTTTTTGGAATGGCTGAACGTGGAACTGCTGTTTGTGGACGAAGCCGCCCGGCACCATGGAGTGGGCCGCAACCTGCTGGCAACAGCGGAACAGAAAGCCCGCGAGCTGGGCGCACACAGCGTGACGCTGAACACCTTTGAATGGCAGGCGCGCGAGTTCTATCTTAAACAGGGCTATGAGGAGTTTGGGCACATCGACAACTACATCCAGCGATTTCAGCTGGTGTATTTGAAGAAGGCTTTGATGCCCTGATGTCCTCGGCCAGCGTGCCTACGCGTCTTCAAAAGTCCCACGCGAACCACAGCCAGGCAGCGACAACCAGACAACCCATCGAGAGCACAACAAAGACCCAGTAGAGGCCGGGAATGCCCCCTACCGCAGTCAACTTGTTCGACTGCAACCCATCCTGCTCGGCGGGCGACAAAGGATCCACGCCAACAGCCCGGCCAGACGATGGCGGTACAGCCCAGATCTTGTGGCCGGACGTTCGTTCAAACTGACGCGCATCGAAAGCGAGGTACGCGAAGAAGCCTGCAAGGACTAGAAAACCCAGTGGCCCCATACGGATCCTCATGGTGACAGACGGCTCAAAGAGCGTTCAATCCATCGCAGCGACGGGTACCTCTTCAAGCACCAGCTCCGTCGCCACTTGCGCATCCAACAGCGCCAACCGCTTGCGCATACAGATCACCGCCTTGTCCTTGCTCAGCAAAATCGCCCGGTGTGCCGCCGCCAGGTCGATGAACTTCTGGTCGTCCGCGTCCTTGCAGACATAGGGCACCTTGGGCGCGACCTCCACCAGCCGCGCCTGCGCATCAAATGCAGCGAGTACCTGCGCTGCATCCAGGCGGTAGTAGTCCATGCGCCCAACGATGTGCGGATAGGCCAGCACACGCTCCAGTTCGTCGCGCATGACCTGGGTCGCTATCCAGGCCAGGCGCCCTTGGGCCAGCAGTGCGCGCAGGGGGGCGGTGCGCGGGTCGCTGAAGATCAGCAGGTCGAGCGCGACGTTGGTGTCCACCACCACAGGGCGGGCGGGTTCGCCCTGTGCGGCCTCGGCGGGCAGGCGCAGTTCAACCTGCATTGCGCGGGTCGTTGTCAGGGGCGGGTTTTGCAGCACGGTCGCGCACCGCGCCCTTGATCATGTCGAAGCGGAAGAGGCGGCATTCGATGGGGCCGTTCCACATCGGCACGCGGCGCGATTCTTTCAGGCGCATCTTGCCGGGCAGCTTGAGGTCGGGTGTGAGCATCCAGGCCTGCCAACCAGCGTAGTTCTTCTTCCAGTGCGAGGCCAGCTGGCTGAAGAATTCGCCGCCATCCTCGGTCTGCGCCTCTTCCCGACCCACGGCCATGCCCTGGGCACGGTCGGCAGCGCGCTCGCTGGCGTTGCGGCCTGCGCTACCTGCGGCAGCAATGCGCTCGCCGTAGGGCGGGTTGAGCAGCATCACGCCAGGCTGGTCGCACGGTGGCATGCGCTGCAGGGCGTCGCCGCCGCGCAGCTGCACGGCATCGGCCACGCCTGCGCGCTCAGCATTGCGCTGCGCAAAGTCGACCATGCGGAAGGCCACATCACTGCCAAACAGGGGCACAGCGCTTGTCTGTATTGCGCTTTCAGCTTCGCTTTTAATAGCATCCCAGACATGGGCCTGGAACGGCAGCAGCTTCTCGAACGCAAAACGCCGCAGCATGCCGGCCGGAATGCGGCAGGCGATCTGCGCGGCCTCGATCACGATGGTGCCGCTGCCGCAGCAGGGGTCGTACAGGGGCTGGGGGTTGTCGCCATGCGGGTCCCAGCCGCTGGCGGCAATCATGGCGGCGGCCAGGGTTTCTTTCAGTGGCGCATCGCCCTTGTCTTCGCGCCAGCCGCGTTTGAACAGCGGCTCGCCCGAGGTGTCGATGTAGATCGTGGCCTCGTCGGTGGTCAGGTGCAGGTGGATGCGCACATCGGGCCACTGGGTGTTCACGTCGGGCCGCACGCCGCTTTTGGCGCGGAAGCGGTCGGCCACCGCGTCCTTGACCTTGAGACCTGCGAAGTTGAGGCTCTGCAACGGGCTGTGTTGGGCCGTCACCTCGACCTTGAAGGTCTGGCGCGTGGTGAACCAGATTTCCCAGGCCACGTCGCTGGCCATGGCATAGAGATCGTTCTCGGAGCGGTACGGGCGGTGCGCCAACTGCACCAGTACGCGCTGGGCCAGTCGGCTGTGCAGGTTGAGCAGCAGCGCCTCGCGCCACGAGGCGCGCAGCAGCACGCCGCCGCGGCCGACGAGCAGGTCTTGCCCCGTGAGGCCGGTGATGCCATGCACCTCGTCGGCCAGAAAGCCCTCCACACCAGCGGCGCAGGGGAGAAAAAGTTGGAGTTGGTTCATGTCGATGGGGAGGATACGCGCTCAGACAATGCGTGGGAATCCGGCGTTCCCGCGCGGGCCAGCAGCAATTGGCGGATGGATTCGGGGATCGGCGCCACCTTGCGGTCGGCCTTGCCGATGAAGACGATGCCGATCTTGCCGCGCGCCACCTCGCGGCCTGAGGTCTTCTCGGTCATGCAAAACACCAGGTCAAACCCATAGCGGTTGAAGTCCGCAGGCGCCATCTCCACGCGCATGGTTTCACCGTGGAAACCTTCGGACTTGTACTGCGCCACGATGTCGCCGACCACGATGGACAGCCCGCCCACGTCGGCCTCGGGGTAGCCCAGCGACTGGAAGAAGCGCACCCGCGCTTCAGAGACCAGGCTCAGCAGTTGCGCGTTGTCCAGGTGCCCGCCTTGGTTGACGTGGCTGATGTAGATCTGCAGCTCGGTGGCAAAGCCGAAGTGCGGGGGGAGGTCGAAGACGATGCGGGCCATGGTGGGGTGGCGGATAGAAAAACGAAAAATTCAAACAGGGCGAGCCATGCGCCCCCAACCGGGGTACCTACAGCGCCTTGCGCAGGTTGGCCGGCGCGATCTTGAGCGCCTCGCGGTACTTGGCCACGGTGCGGCGTGCGCACTCGATGCCCTGTTCCTTGAGCATCTCGGCGATCTGGCTGTCGGACAGCGGCTTGGCGGGGCTTTCTGCGGCCACAAACTGCTTGATGAGGGCGCGCACGGCGGTGCTGGACGCGTTGCCGCCGGTCTCGGTACCCAGGCCCGAGCCAAAGAAGTACTTCAGCTCATACGTGCCAATTGGCGTGGCCATGTATTTGGCGGTGGTCACGCGGCTGATGGTGGATTCGTGCAGGCCCAGTTCGTCGGCGATGTCGCGCAGCACCAGCGGGCGCATGGCCAACTCGCCGTGGGTGAAGAAGCTTTTTTGCCGCTCCACGATGGCGCGCGAGACGCGCAGGATGGTGTCAAAGCGCTGCTGGATGTTCTTGATGAACCAGCGGGCCTCCTGCAGGCGCTGCTGCATGCCCTGGTGGCCCTCGCCGCCCTTGTGGCCGCGCAGGGCGCCAGCATAGATGTCGTGCACGCGCAGGCGCGGCATCACATCGGGGTTGAGGCTGACGATGAAGTTGTGCTGGCCATCGCGTCCATTGGCACGCCCGGCTTTGCGCACGATGACATCGGGAATGATGATGTTGCGCTCCACGTCGGCAAAGCGACGGCCGGGGCGAGGCTCCAGGCGAGCGATCAGCGCCATGGCGGCGCGGGTGCGCTCTTCGCCGTCGCCACACAGCTGCGTCAGGCGGCGGATATCGCGGCGGGCCAGCATCTCCAGCGGCTGCTGACAAATGCGCAGCGCGGTCTGCACCGTGTCGGGGTCAGCATCGCTGTCCTCGTCGGCAGCCAGCGCCGTGAGCTGCAGCGTCAGGCATTCGGCCAGGTTGCGCGCACCCACGCCGGTGGGCTCCAGGCTTTGCAGCAGGCGCTGGGCCACGGTGAAGCGGTGCACCAGCTCTTCGATTTGCTCCAGGTCGTCCGGCCCGGCCAGGCTGATGGCCAGCTCTTCCAGCGGCTCTTCGAGGTAGCCGTCGTCGTTGAGCGATTCAATGAGAAAACGCAGCGCGGCGCGGTCGATCTCGGACAAGCGCAGCGCCAGCGCCTGACGGTGCAAAAAGGCGGTCAGCGATTCATGCGAACGGGCCAGCTCGGTGGCGTCGGCCTCGTCGCCTTCGGAGTCGTTGCGGTTGCGGGCGGGCGCATCCCCGCCCCACTCCGCGTCGTTGGGCGCCATTTCTACCGTGCCGTCACCGCTCCAGTCAGGCTCGTCAGCGCCAGCACTCGGTGCTTCAGCATCATTTTGGCCTTCAGCGCTTGTGCTGCTTGCGCTGCTAGCTCCTGAAAATATAGCATCATCAGCACTGTACTCATCAGGCTGCGCGGGCGTGTCGGCGGCTTCCAGGCCAAACTCCTCGCGCGGAGCTTCGTCGGCATTGCGTTCGAGGAACGGGTTTTCGTCGAGCATCTGCTCGACTTCCTGCGAGAGTTCGAGCGTGGACAACTGCAGCAGCCGGATGGACTGCTGAAGCTGGGGGGTCAATGCAAGATGCTGCGAGACGCGCAGCGAGAGTCCAGGCTTCATCACATCCTGAAGTGTTCGCCAAGGTAAACACGTCGTACCTCGGCGTTGTCCACGATCTCGGACGGCGTGCCCTGCGCGAGCACGCGGCCATCGCTGATGATGAAGGCGTGGTCGCAGATGCCCAGGGTTTCGCGCACATTGTGGTCGGTGATGAGCACACCAATGCCCCGCGCCTTCAGGAAGCCGATGATGCGCTGGATCTCGATCACGGCAATGGGGTCGATGCCGGCAAAGGGCTCGTCCAGCAGGATGAAACGCGGTTGAGTGGCCAGGGCCCGGGCAATCTCGACGCGGCGGCGCTCGCCGCCGGACAGGGCCATGGCGGGCGAGGCGCGCAGGTGGTCCACGCGCAGCTCCTGCAGCAGGGCCGTCAGGCGCTCCTCGATGGCGTCGCGCGAGAGCGGCTGGCCGTCATCACCACGCTGCAGTTCCAGCACGGCGCGCACGTTCTCTTCGACTGTGAGTTTGCGAAAGATCGAGGCTTCCTGCGGCAGGTACGACAGGCCCAGGCGCGAGCGCCGGTGGATGGGCATGTGGGCCACCGATTGGCCGTCGATGCGGATGTCTCCCTCGTCGCTGCGCACCAGGCCCACGATCATGTAGAACGAGGTGGTCTTGCCCGCGCCGTTGGGGCCGAGCAGCCCCACGACCTCACCTTTTTGCACGACCAGCGAAACGTCCTTGACGACCTTGCGGCTGCCATAAGACTTCGCCAGGTGCTGCACCTCCAGGCGGCTGCCCGCCTGGGAATCAGGCCCCAGGCGGCTACCCGCCTGAGTGTCAGGGCCGGTACTCACAGCGGGCCCACTCACTTGGCGCCGCCGCCAAGGCTGTTGCTGGGGCGCAGCGCCGGGGCTGAGGCCGGGGACGCCGCCTCGGGGGCCGCCGCAGCGGGCGGTGGATCTTTGGGGGCCAGCACGGCGCGCACGCGGCTGCCCGGTGCGGGGGCATCGCCCGCAGCGTTGGTGGCGGTGCGCTTTCCGTCCACGGAGAACACGTCGGTCAGGTTGTTGTAGACAATCACGGCGCCGGTGATCTCGTCGCTGAGCACAGCGCCCCGGTAGCGGCGCAGCTCGGCACGGGTGATGAAGCGGACGTTGTCGGCCTTGCCGTCGTACTCGATGACTTCGCTCTCGCCTTCAATGAACTCCTCGGGTGCTCCCGGCAGGGTGTCGCGCTTTTGCCGGAAGAAGGCGCGCTTGCCGGGCTCTGCCGTGACCACACCGTACTGGTAGCCATCGGCATCCTGGCGCACATCCAGCCGCGCGCCGCGCAGCACGATGGAGCCCTTGGTCATGACCACGCGGCCAGAGAACACGCTGGTCTGCTTGAGTTCATCGTGGCGCAAAGCGTCCGCCTCGATGTTCATGGGCTTGGCGCGGTCGGCCTTTTCGGCATGGGCCACACCGAAGGTGCAGGCCAGGGCCGCGAGCAGGAGGATCGGAAGGAGGCGATGGTTCATAGGGCACGAATCTTGCAATCATTGTAGCCACCCCGTCGCGTTCCTCCATGAAAAAAGCCCGCATGTGCGGGCTTTTGCCAATGGGAACCGGCGGCCGGGCGAAAACCGTCAGCCTTTGCGGGCCACTGCCGCCAGATGTTCCACCACCTGCAGCACGTTTTGCATGCTGCCCGCCATGGTGCCATCGGTGTAGAACTTGCCCGCCACACCCATCGAGGGCACGCCCTCCACACCGTAGGCGTCCTGCAGTTGCGAAGCACGGCGAACCTGGTTGGACACGCTGAACGAGGTGTAGATTTCCTTGAACTTGGCGGCGTCCACACCCTGTTGGGCCACCCAGGCAAAAATTTCGTCGTCCTTGGCCAGCTTCTGCTTTTCCACATGGATGGCGCGGAACACCTTGGCGTGCAGGGCTTCGAGCTTGCCCATGCCTTCCAGGGCGTAGTACAACTTCTGCTGGGGCACAAAGCTCGCGTTGAAGGCCACGGGCATACGACGGACGGAGAGGTCCTTGGGGGCGGCCTTGACCCAGGCGTCGAGCGCGGGTTCAAAGGCGTTGCAGTGGGGGCAGCTGTACCAGAAGAACTCGATCACATCGACCTTGCCCGCAGGCGCGTCGGGCGCTAACGGCTTGTCAAGCCGCCGGAAGTCCTTGCCCTCCTTGAACTGGCGGGCCTGAGCCAGCGCGGGGGTGGCCACTGGCAACGTCAGGGCGGAAGCGGCAACCGCCGAGGCGGCGGACAAAGAAAACTCACGGCGTTTCATGACAAAGACTCTCCTGTTACAGGTCTGGGGGATGTGAGCCATGCCCCCGCAAAAAGTTCAGCCACCCGAAGTCTGGCGCGTCAGCGCTGCACGCGCACCAGCGCCGACTCCAGCCCGGCACCATCGAGCTTCTCCTTGAGCTGCTCGGCGTCGTCGCGCTTGGTGAACGGCCCCACACGCACGCGGAACACCGCCCGGCCATTCTGCTCACGCTCGCTCACGCGGGCCTCCCAGCCCAGCATGGCCAGCTTGGCGCGCTGCGCATCGGCGTCCGCCTGGGTGCGGAAAGCCCCGGCCTGGACAAAGTAGTCGAACGGGTCCAGATTGCCCTTGGCAGCAGCCTTGGCCACGGCCAGATCGCCCAGCGGGTCGGCGCCAGGCTTGGTTTCAGCCTTGGCCTCGGGCTTGCTGGCAGCGGGCTTGGGTGCGGGCGCCGATGCCACAGCCCGCGCATCCGGCGCGGCTGGGGTGGGCGCCGAGGCAGCCACAGCGGGCGGGGCTGCCGGGCGAGCCGGGTTCTTGCCATACAAAGGCGAATTGGGATCCCAGTTCTTGTTCTTCTGGGTCTCGGCGGCGTCCATGTCCACGCCCCGGCCATTGCCCTTGTTAAGGAAGGGGACCGGCACCTTGGTCACGTACACCGCCACAGCCAAGGCAGCGCCCAGGCCCACGATGACCCCAACGATAAAGCCGACGATGGTCCCGCCCGTCTGTTGTTTCTTCATAGTGACTGCTTACATTCTGGCTGGAGCCGACACGCCCAGCACGGCCAGGCCATTGTGCAATACCTGCGCGGTGGCGGCGACCAGCGCCAGGCGAGCCTTCTTCACGGCCTCGTCGTCCACCAGGATGCGCTCGGCGTCGTAGTAGCTGTGGTAGCTGGCGGCAAGGTCGCGCAGGTAGAAGGTCACATCGTGCGGGGCTTCGCCGTCGGCCGCAGCCGTGAGCATTTCGGGGTACTTGGCCAGCTGCAGCATCAGCGCCTGGGCCTGTGGGCCTTCGAGAGCCGACAGATCGACGTCGTGCAGCGAAGCCACGTTGCCACCGCCAGCCTCTTGCCACGCGCGCAGCACCGACTGGATGCGGGCATGCGCGTACTGCACGTAGTACACGGGGTTGTCGTTGTTCTGCGCCACGGCCAGGTCCACGTCGAAGGTGTACTCGGTATCGGGCTTGCGGGAGAGCAAGAAGAAACGCACGGCGTCCTTGCTGGTCCATTCGATCAGGTCGCGCAGCGTGACATAGCTGCCTGCGCGCTTGCTGATCTTGACCTCTTCACCGCCCTTGACCACACGCACCATCGTGTGCAGCACATAGTCGGGGTAGCCCTGCGGAATGCCCACGTCGGCCGCTTGCAAGCCCGCGCGCACGCGGGCAATGGTGCCGTGGTGATCCGTGCCCTGGATGTTGACGACCTTCGTGAAGCCACGCTCCCACTTGGCGATGTGGTACGCCACATCGGGCACGAAGTAGGTGAAGGAGCCGTCCTGCTTGCGCATGACGCGGTCCTTGTCGTCGCCGTAGTCCGTGCTTTTCAGCCACAGCGCGCCATCTTGCTCGTAGGTCTTGCCATTGGCGACGAGCTTGTTCACCGTGGCCTCGACGCGGCCGCTGGTGTACAGGCTGGACTCCAGGTAGTACTCGTCAAAGTGCAGGTTGAACGCCTGCAGGTCCTTGTCCTGCTCGTTGCGCAGGTAGGCCACGGCGAACTGGCGGATATTGTCGTAGTCCTCGACGTCGCCGTTGGCCGTGAACTCGCGGTCGTCGGCCTTCACCGTGGCCTTGGCCTTGAAGGCCTCGGCAATGTCGGCGATGTAATCGCCGTTGTAGAAGTTCTTGGCCAGCGGGTTGTCGCTGTCGGTGGGCCAGCAGTCGTCGCCGGGCTTGAAGCCCTTGGCGCGCAGCTGCGTGCTCTTGGTCAGCGTATCGATCTGCACGCCCGCGTCGTTGTAATAGAACTCGCGGTGCACCTTCCAGCCCTGGGTGCTGAACAGGTTGCAGATGGCATCGCCTAAAGCAGCTTGGCGGCCGTGGCCCACGTGCAGCGGGCCGGTGGGGTTGGCCGAGACAAACTCGACCAGCACGCGCTGGCCGTTGTCGGGTTGATAGCCGAAACGCTCGCCAGCGGCCAGCACCTCGCGCACGACTTCCTGCTTGGCGGCGGGCTTCAAGCGGATGTTCAGAAAGCCCGGTCCGGCGATTTCAATGGCATCCACCCAGCGGTTGAAGGCGGGCGTGGCCTCCAGTGCGGCCTTGAGCTGTTCACCCAAGGCGCGGGGATTGAGCTTGAGCGGCTTGGCCAGTTGCATGGCGGCGGTGCAGGCGAAGTCGCCATGGGCCGCCACCTTGGGGGATTCAAACGCCGCCTTGGCGCCAGCGCCAGGGGACAGGACTTCCAGCTCGGCCGCAAGCGCAGCGAGCAATTCATTTTTGGCTGTGAGCATCGGCGGATTTTACGGGGCCGGGCCGGGGCGCCCACCGAGCATGCCGCCAGCAGCGCCAAAGCAGCCCTGCGCAGCCAGTACGCAACAGATCGTAAAGAATCATGGCCTGGCCTGCGGCGTGTCAGCCCCGTCTCCAGAGCATACGTTGTAATCGGGCAATCCGACGCAGGTTGCGTCAGATGCCACACTCTACTGGAGCCCCTATGAACAAGCTTCTCTCCCTGACAGCCCTGAGCCTGGTCCTTTCGTTCGGCGCAGCCCACGCTGCCGACGCCCCTGCCGCCGGAGCCAAGGCTGCCGCCCCGGCCACGGCAGCAACCCCCGCCACGCCGGCAGCGCCTGCGGCATCGGCCGCCGCGCCCACCAAGCAGCAGACCCGCATGGCCACCTGCAATGCGGAAGCGGCGGACAAGAAGGGCGACGAGCGCAAGGCTTTCATGAAGACCTGCCTGAGCAACAAGCCAGAAACCCAGCAAAACAAGATGAAGGCCTGCAACGCTGACGAAAAAGCCAAGACGCTCAAGGGCGACGAGCGCAAGGCCTTCATGAGCGAATGCCTGAAGAACAAATAAGCCCTGCCAAAACAAAGAAAGCCGCTGCCCGTGAGGGTCAGCGGCTTTTTTGTGGGCGGAAGGTCTTTCTTGCGACGCCTACCAGCCCCGCGCCCAGAACACCGCGATCACCGCCACCACCGGCAACACGTGGGACTGGATCATCACGAGGCGGCGAACTTTTTTCACCTCCAGCGCGTCAGGCAGTGCCCCCGTGCTGCGCAGCGCATGGCGCCAGCGGCGAAACACCAACGAAGGCCAGAAGGACAGGAGAATCATGACCAGAATGATGGTGATCTTGATGTGAAACAGCGGCTGCGAGAGATACCACGAAGCCCCCTTGATGCCCCAGAGGACACGCGCCACGCCGCTGGCTATCATCAGCGCCCCCGCCACACCGTAGATCACATCCAGCCGCGCCAGACGCTCGACCACAGCGGCGTTCATCCACTCCATGCGGCACAGCGCCGCCTGGCTCGATAAAAAGACCACAAAGGTCAGGATGGCCACCAGGTGCAGGGCGGCGAGGACGGCTTCGAGGGTCATGGGGGTTTCCTTTGCAAAACCCAGGACCTCAGTGCGCGCTGCTTTTCTGAAACCCGGGTGGCCGCCATTTTGCTTGAGGAATTTCGCGACCGCCGCGCAACGCGGCATGCCGGTATGTGTGCCACCGCATTGCGTCCCCCCAAAAAAAGCGGCGCAGACCCGAGGGCCTGCGCCGCTTTGACCGAACACCGGAGCGGACGCGATCAGGCCACCGTGCGGGCCATCGCGCCTGCCGGCACATCCGCAGGCACCACCGGGGCCATGGCAGTGGCCGGGGCGGGCAGGGGATGACCGTTCAGCGCGGCATCCAGGCGCTCATGGTCCAGCGCGTTTTCCCAACGGGATACCACCACGGTGGCCACGGCGTTACCAATAAAGTTGGTCAGCGAGCGGCATTCGCTCATGAAGCGGTCCACACCCAGAATCAGCGCCATGCCGGCCACCGGCACTTCAGGCACCACGGCCAGGGTGGCGGCCAGAGTGATGAAGCCTGCACCGGTCACGCCTGCTGCGCCTTTGGAGCTGAGCATCGCCACCAGCAGCAACGCCACCTGGTGACCCAGCGTCAGTTCGGTGTTCGTGGCCTGGGCGATGAACAGCGCGGCCAGCGTCATGTAGATGTTGGTGCCGTCCAGGTTGAAGGAATAGCCCGTGGGCACCACCAGACCCACCACCGACTTGCTGCAACCGGCCTTTTCCATCTTTTCCATCAGCGAGGGCAAGGCGGATTCAGACGACGAGGTGCCCAGCACCAGCATCAGCTCGGCCTTCAGGTAGCGGCACAGCTTGAACACCGAGAATCCACACAGCCGCGCCACAAAGCCCAGGATCACCACCACGAACAGCAACGAGGTGATGTAGAACGAGCCCACCAGCCAGGCCAGATTGACCAGCGAACCCAGGCCAAACTTGCCGATGGTGAACGCCATGGCACCGAACGCACCGATGGGCGCGGCCTTCATCACAATGCCCACCACCTTGAACACGGGGGTGGTCAGCGCTTCCAGAAAATGCTGCACCGGACGGCCCGCCTCACCCACCAGTGCCAGGCCCACGCCAAACAGCACGGCCACGAGCAGCACCTGCAGGATGTTGTCGCCCACGAAGGGGCTGACCAGCGTCTTGGGGATGATGTCCATCGCAAACCCGGTCAGGCTCATCTCATGCGACTTGGCCACGTAGCTCTTCACGGCCGTCTGGTCCAGATCGGCGACGTTGATGTTCATGCCCGCGCCGGGCTGCACCACGTTGGCCACCACCAGACCCACCACCAGGGCCAGCGTGGAGAAGAACAAAAAGTACGCCATGGCCTTGCCAAACACGCGGCCCACGCTGCTCAGCTGCGACATGCCCGCAATGCCGGTCACGATGGTCAGGAAGATCACCGGCGCGATGATCATCTTGACCAGCTTGATGAAGGCATCACCCAGCGGCTTGAGCGCCTCGCCATAGGCGGGTTCAAAATGCCCGAGCAAGACACCCAGGACGATGGCGAGCACCACCTGGAAATACAGCTGCCGGTAAAAAGGCAGCCGCACGGGGTGGGCTGTGGGGGCGGAAATGGCGTGCATGGAGGTCTCCTGAAATCACGAAAGACTGCACCACCGGGGTGCGTCGAGGGTGCCGTTTGTACCGCCGCACGCTGTTTGAGCCGATAACCTATTGGTATTAGTCAGGGGCACCGCCATAGGGCGCCGCTTGCCCCAATATAGGGAAAACACCTAGCACCTGGCCGGGATGCGGCACACTCGCTCCCCGCAACATCCCAGCCTACGGACCGCGCCAGGAACAAATTTTCCCCATGACGATGACGCCCCGCCTCCGAAAATTCTGGACCCTGCTGATCCTGCTTGGGGGCATGGTGGGCAGCATGTTCATCGCCGGCCAATGGGCCTGGCAGCGTTCACTGCAGGAAGAAAACCGCAGCGTGCAGGGCCAACTGGCGCTCTACGGCCAGGCCCTGGCCCAGCGCATCGACCGCTACCGCACCCTGCCCGAAGTGCTGGCGCTGGATGCACAGCTGCGCAACGCGCTGACCCACCCACTGAGTGCGGCCGATGGGGAGCAGCTCAACCGCAAGCTGGAGCAGGCCAACGGTGCCAGCCAATCCTCCACCCTTACCCTGCTCAACCGCGACGGCCTGGCCGTGGCCGCCAGCAACTGGCGCACGGCCACCAGCAATGTGGGGGTGGACTACAGCTTTCGCCCCTACGTGCAGCAGGCGCTGGCCCAGGGGCGCGGCAGCTTCTATGGCATTGGCGTGACCACGGGTGAGCCGGGCTACTTTCTGTCTCAGGCCATCCACGACGACCAGGGCCAGACGCTGGGGCTGGTGGCCATCAAGATCGCGCTGCAGGAGCTGGAACGCGAGTGGCTGCAGACCACCGACATCGTGCTGGCGTCGGACGCGCATGGCGTGGTTTTTTTGGCCAGCCAGGATGCGTGGCGCTACCGCCTGCTGGAGCCACTGGACGATGAGGAACGCCGCGAGCTGAACGCCACCCGGCAGTACGCCGACCAGCCGCTGCGCCCGCTGGAAGTCCGCGTGGTGGAAGCCCTGGACACTGGCGGTCGGCTGGTCAGCGTGCAGGCCCCTGCCCTGCCCGGCCGCGTGCTGTGGCGGACCCAGCCCCTGCCCGGCACCCTGTGGCAGCTGCACCTGCTGCACGAGACACACAGCAGCTTCGCGGACAGCCGGTGGGCCGCTGCGGCAGGCGCGGGCGGCTGGCTGGCGCTGGGCCTGCTCGTGCTGTTTGTGCGCCAGCGCCAGCGCCTGTCAAGCCTGCGCCAGCGCAGCCGCCAGGAGCTGGAGACCGTGCTGCGCCAGCACGCCCAGGAGCTTCGCACCGCGCAGGACGGCATCGTGCAGGCGGCGCAGCAGGCCGCCCAGCAGACCGACACGGGCCTCTCGCGCAGCCTGGAACATCTGCCGCAGGGCGTGGTCATCATCGACGCCGACCTGAACCTGGTGGCCTGGAACTCGCGCTATGTGCAGCTGTTTCGCTTCCCGGCAGACCTGATGCGCGTGGGCCAGCCCATTGCCGACCTGATGCGCCACAACGCGCGCCGGGGCCTGCTGGGGCCCGGCCCGGTGGATGAGGCCATCGAACGGCGGCTGGCCCACCTGCGCAGCGGCACGCCACACCTGCACGAAAGCGCCAAGGACGACGGGACGGTGCTGGAGATCCGGGGTAATCCGCTGCCCGAAGGCGGTTTTGTGACCAGCTACGCCGACATCACCAGCTACAAGAACGCCGCACGCGAGCTGCGATCGCTGGCCGATGCGCTGGAGCAGCGCGTGGCCGACCGCACCCGCGACCTGGACGCCGCGCGGCGCGAGGCCGAGCAGGCCAACCGCTCCAAGACCCGCTTTGTGGCCGCCGCCGTGCACGATCTGCTGCAGCCCCTGAACGCCGCGCGCATGTTCACTTCGCTGCTGCGCAGCCATCTGCCAGGCGACGCCGAACGGCACGCCGTGGACAGCATCGACGGCGCCCTGGCCGCGCAGGACGCCATCCTCAACAGCCTGCTCGACATCTCGCGCATGGAATCGGGCCAGTTCGATGTGCACATCCACGACGTGGCCCTAGGGCCACTCTTGCAGGTGCTGGGCCACAACTTTGGCGTGCTGGCCGAAAGCCAGGGCCTGCAACTGCGCTGCGTGCCCACGCGCGCCGTGGTGCGCACCGACGACAACCTGCTGCGCCGCATCCTGCAGAACTTTGTCTCCAACGCCATCCGCTACAGCCGACGCGGGCGCATCGTGGTGGGCTGCCGCAGAGTGGGCAATGACCACCTGCGCATCGAAGTGCATGACCAGGGCCCCGGCATCCCCGAGGCGCTGCAGCGTGTAATTTTCGAAGAATTCCGCCGCCTGGACGAGGGCCGCGCCGACGACCGGGGCGCAGGCCTGGGCCTGGCCATTGTCGAACGCCTGGGCCGCCTGCTGGGGCACGAGATCGGCCTGCGCTCGCAACTGGGGCGTGGCAGCGTGTTCTGGGTGTGTGTGCCGCTGGGCAACCCCGCCGCTGCGCAGCAGGCTGCGCCCCCCGCCACCATGCAGCAACCCGCCGACGACGCGCCGCTGCAGGGCAGCAGCGCCTGGGTCATTGATGACGACGGCCCCACCTGCACCGCCACGCAGGCCCTGCTGCAGCGCTGGGGCTGCACGGTGCCACTGGCCGCTGGCGCGCCCGAGGCCCTGGCCGCCGCCCAGCCCGGCCAGGCACCCCGGTTGGTGCTGCTGGACGTGCACCTGGGCAGCCACCACCATGGCCCCGATGTCTACACGGAGCTGTGCCAGCGCTGGGGCCAAGCCCCCGCCGTGATCCTGGTCACCGCCGAACGTGACGCCACCCTGCGCCGCCAGGCCGCCGAACGCGGCTGGGGCTTTCTGGCCAAGCCGGTGCGGGCGCCCGCGCTGCGGGCGCTGGTGAGTCAGACGCTGCTTAGACAGGAAGCATCCCCCTGAGCCGCTGCGCGGCTTCCCCTTCTCTCTCCGCGCTGCGCGCCACGGGAAGCGGGAGGACGCCAGTGCATGCACTGTGTGTTGGCGGCGCTTGCACGGCGCCTCGCGCAGGGTGCTGCGCCCGGTTGGATAGGCTGCGCTCGTCGCTACGCTTTTAGTAGCTGCCAGGGCTTTTTGAATAAGCGACAGCGGCCGTTTTGATGCAGATCTCCACCTCAGGAAGACACGCCGTCTTCCGTCTCCAGGCTTTTGACCAGCACCGCCGCCTGCGTGCGGCTGTAGCACGCGAGCTTTTTCAGGATGGCGGTGACGTGCACCTTCACCGTGTTCTCCGCCAACCCCAGCGCGGCGGCGATCTGCTTGTTGAGCAGCCCGTCGGCCAGGCACAGCAGCACGCGGAACTGCTGGGGCGTGAGCTGCGCGAGCCGCGCGGCCAACTCGGCGTCGGCCTCGGAGCGCTCGGCCGCCATGGGCGGGAACCCGCTGCCGCCGTCCAGCACGGCCTGGATGGCGTCGCCCATGGCCTCGGCGGGCGCGGACTTGGGGATGAAACCCGCCGCACCAAACTGCTGCGCGCGCCGGATGACACGCGGGTGGTCGTTGGACGAAATGATCACCACCGGCAGCTCGGGGTATTCGCCGCGCACATGCAGCAGGGCCGAGAAGCCGCGTGTGCCGGGCATGCTCAGGTCCAGCAGCACGAGCTCGATCTCCGGGTGCTCCTGCAGCGCCGTGCCCAGCGTGGCGGCGCTGGCCGCCTCCAGCGTGCGGTACTGGGGCAGGCGTTCGCGCAGCACGTGCAGCACGGCCGCGCGGAACAGCGGGTGGTCGTCAGCGACGAGAAGCGTGGGCTCGGACATGGAATGTGCAGTCTGCCACGGGGCCGTCAGCCGCCCTGGGGGCCTTTCCAGAACGCGGGCTGTGCGTACTGGTGCTTGAGGTGCTCGATCCACAGCCGCACACGCAGCGGCAGGTGCTTGCGCTGGGGGAAGACCACGTAGATGCCGTTGGGCGGTGCGGCAAAGTCCTCCAGCACCGCGACCAGTCGGCCTGCGGCGATCTCGGCCTCGACCTCCCAGGTGCTGCGCCAGGCAATGCCCCAGCCGCCCAGGCACCAGTCGTGCAGCACCTGGCCATCGGAGCAGTCGAGCGGCCCGCCGGGCTTGAGGTGCATGACCTCGGTGGAGCCATCGGCATGCGGCACCCGGAACGCCCAGCCGCGCGTCTGCGAGGCGTCGCTGGAGAGCGTGAGGCAGTCGTGCTGCACCAGCTCGGCCGGGGCGCGCGGGGTGCCGCGCCGGGCCAGGTATTCGGGTGTGGCCACGCACAGGCGGCGGTTGTCGGCAATGCGCACGCTCACCAGCGACGAATCGGGCAAATCGCCCACGCGCACAGCGCAGTCAAAGCCTTCGCCCGCCAGGTCCACCACGCGGTCACTGAGGTTGAGAGAGATGGTCACATCGGGGTGCGCCGAGCGGAAACGCGGCACCAGCGGCGCCACATGGCGGCGGCCAAAACCAGCCGGGGCGGTGATGCGCAAATGGCCCGTGGCCTTGACGCCGCCTTCGGACACGCTGGCCTCGGCATTGGCCACGTCGGACAGCAGGCGCTGGCAGTCTTCCAGGAACGCGCTGCCCTCGTGCGTGAGGCTGATGCGGCGGGTGGTGCGCACCAAGAGCTTCACGCCCAGGTGCTCTTCGAGCGCATCGAGCCGACGGCCCATGATGGCGGGCGCCACGCCCTCGGCCTTGGCGGCTGCCGTGAGGCTGCCGCGCGTGGCCACCGATACAAAGGATTCGAAGGCCTTGAGTTTGTCCATGGGCGGTGATTATGGAGACATCCACGCGGGGGCCTGCACCCGGCCGCTGCAGCGCGGCGTCGCCCAGTGACTGAAAAATCTGAAGCAAAAACAGGCCCTTGCGCGCGACCAGATTGCCTTGATAGCTATTATTAATATAGCAATCAGGTCAATCGAGACTTGAGGAACCCCACGGTGCCGTAGCGCTTGACCTCCGCATAGTGGTCGCGCGTGAGGCCTTGCACCATGGCCGCATAGGCATCCGCCAGGTCGGGCGCGATGGTGAAGTGGTCGTAGTTCACGATCACCGCCACGCGTTCGCCACGCGTGGCGAGCGGGGCCAGCAGGTGGCGCACCTCCTGCTCGATGGCGTCGATGGTGCTGGCGGTGTTGATCTGCAGGCCCGAGAAGTCGATGTGCAGCAGTTGGCGTGCGGCGTCCAGCTCAAAGCGCTGCACCAGCGGGCGGTTGAGCAGTTGCTCACGCAGGCCCAGCGGGCCGGGCTCGAACAGGCGCATATCCATGGTCTGCAAACCCGGGCTGATGCGCGGCGTGAAGGACATGTGGGCGAGCACGTCGCGGTGCAGGTCGATGCCGGGCGCCAGCTCGATCAGCTCCAGCGCGCCGCCGCCCTCCGGCTCGCCCGAGGGCACCAGGCGGAACACGCAGCGCTCCGTCACATACAGCACGCGCTGGCCGCGCCGCAGGGCCTCGGCGCCGCTGAAGGTGCGATGCTCCACCTCGCGCACCAGCTTGCGCGCGCCGCCTTCGTGCAGGATGTGCAGGTGGCCGTCCACCGCCTCCACCTGCAGCGCGCCTGCCGTGAAGGTGCCGACAAACACCACGGTCTTAGCGTTCTGGCTGATGTTGATGAAGCCGCCCGCACCCGCCAGGCGCGGGCCAAACTTGCTCACGTTGAGGTTGCCGTGCTGGTCGGCCTGCGCCAGGCCCAGGATGGCGATGTCGAGACCACCGCCGTCGTAGAAGTCGAACTGGTTGGGTTGGTCGATGATGGCCTGCGGGTTCACGGCCGCGCCAAAGTTCAGGCCACCCGCCGGGATGCCGCCGATCACGCCGGGCTCGGCCGTGAGCGTGACGAGGTCGATGATGCGCTCCTCAGCCGCTACGTTGGCCACGCCCTCGGGCATGCCTATCCCTAAGTTCACTACTTGGTGCGGGCGCAGCTCCAGCGCTGCGCGGCGGGCGATGATCTTGCGCTCGGTGAGTGGCATCGCCTCCAGGGTGTCCACGGGCACACGCAGCTCACCGGCAAAGGCGGCGCTGTAGGGCTCGGCAAAGGTCTGGTGGTGGTGCGCGGGCTCGGTGGCCAGCACCACGGCGTCCACCAGCACGCCGGGCACCTTCACCTGCCGGGGGTTGAGCGACCCACGCTCGGCAATGCGCTCGACCTGCGCAATGACCACGCCGCCCGAGTTGCGTGCCGCCATGGCAATCGCCAGCGCTTCGAGCGTGAGCGCCTCGCGCTCCATGGTGAGGTTACCGTCCGCGTCGGCTGTGGTCGCGCGGATGATGCCCACGTGGATGGGGAAGGCCTTGTAGAACAGGTAGTCCTGCCCGTCGATGGGCAGCACGCGCACCAGGTCTTCGGTGGTGCGCGCGTTGAGCTTGCCGCCGCCGTGGCGCGGGTCCACAAAGGTATCGAGACCCACGCGCGTGAGCGTGCCGGGCTTGCCCGCGGCGATGTCGCGGAACAAATGTGTGATCACGCCCTGGGGCAGGTTCCAGGCCTCGATCTGGTTGTCCACCGCCAGTTTCTGAATGCGTGGCACCAGGCCCCAGTGCCCGCCGATCACGCGCTTGAGCAGCCCCGCGTGGCCCAGGTGGTTGAGGCCGCGCTGCTTGCCGTCGCCCTGCCCTGCAGCGTAGACCAGCGTGAGGTCGCGCGGGGTTTGCGTGGACTCCCAGCGCTGGGCCAGTGCCACGGCGATGCTCTCGGCAAAGCCGATGCCCACAAAGCCGCCCGTGGCCACGGTGTCGCCGTCGTGGATGAGTTGCACCGCATCGGCGGCGCTGACGATCTTGTTCTTGTAGGCAGCGTTCAGCGCGCCAGCGGCCAGGGGTGCCTGCATGGATTTGTCTCCCGGTGGGGTTATTTTTATGAGCCAGATCACGGCCTCGCAATAGATTGCGGGGGCGCCCCGGCTCTTCGCGCAGCGTAGTGCTTAACCGGCCGGTGCGCCATTCCGTGCAACTACGGACTGTCACCAGTTTTGCGTAAAAGTCACTGGTTTCGAGCTTTTCACCGTATTTATGTGGAGAAACATTTGCAATACAGTCTGTCCATGGCCTTCTCGCCAAGGTCCGACATTTCTTTGATCCACGTTTCAACAACTCAACTCTTTAGGCACCCTCATGACCGACCGCACCGCAATCCACGGCCTGCAAGTGGCCACCTCCCTGTACCGCTTTGTCGAAGACAAGGTGCTGCCCTGCACGGGTGTCGATGCCGCCGCCTTCTGGAAGGGCTTTGACGCCATCGTGTCGGACCTGGCCCCGCGCAACATCGCCCTGCTGGCCGAGCGCGACCGCCTGCAGACCGAGTTGGACACCTGGCACAAGGCCAACCCCGGCCCCATCAAGGACATGGTGGCCTACCGCAGCTTCCTCGAAAAGATCGGCTACCTGGTGCCCCAGCCCGCCGATGTGAAGGCGACCACCGCCAACGTGGACGACGAGCTGGCCACGCAGGCCGGCCCGCAGCTGGTGGTGCCCATCCTGAACGCACGTTATGCACTCAACGCCGCCAACGCGCGCTGGGGCAGCCTGTATGACGCGCTGTATGGCACGGACGCCATCAGCGAAGAAGGCGGCGCCGAAAAAGGCAAGGGCTACAACCCCGTGCGAGGCGCCAAGGTGATTGCCTTTGCGCGCCAGGTGCTGGACGACACGGCGCCTTTGGCCTCGGGCTCGCACAAGGATTCGACTGGCTACAAAGTGGAAGGCGGCCAGCTGGTGGTGTCATTCGCCAACGGCAGCACCACAGGCCTGAAGGACGCATCGCAGTTCAAGGGCTACCAGGGGAGCGCAGCAGCGCCTTCATCGGTGCTGCTGCAGCACAACGGCCTGCACCTGGATATCCAGATCGACCGGTCTACCCCCATCGGCCAGAGCGACGCTGCGGGCGTGAGCGACCTGGTGCTGGAAGCGGCCCTCTCCACCATCCTGGACCTGGAAGACTCCGTGGCCGCCGTGGACGCCGAAGACAAGGTGCTGGGCTACAGCAACTGGCTGGGCATCATCCAGGCCACGCTGACCGAGCAGGTCGCCAAGGGCGGCAAGACCTTCACGCGCGGACTGAACCCTGACCGTGTTTACACGGCCCCCCAAGGCGGAGAAGTGCGCCTGCATGGCCGCTCGCTCATGTTCCTGCGCAATGTGGGCCACCTGATGACCAACCCGGCCATCCTGTGGACCGACGCGCAGGGCACGCAGCGCGAGATCCCCGAAGGCATCATGGATGCAGTGGTCACAACGGCTATCGCATTGCACGACCTGCAAGGCCATGGCGCCAACGGAATCCGCAACTCCCGCAAGGGCAGCGTCTACATCGTCAAGCCCAAGATGCACGGCCCGGCCGAAGTCGGCTTTGCGGCCGAGCTGTTCGGCCGCGTCGAGAAGCTGCTGGGCCTGCCCGACAGCACCGTCAAGCTGGGCATCATGGACGAAGAGCGCCGCACGTCCGTCAACCTCAAGGCCTGCATCGCCGCCGCATCGAGCCGCGTCGCTTTCATCAACACCGGCTTCCTGGACCGCACGGGCGACGAAATGCACACCGCCATGCACGCCGGCCCCATGGTGCGCAAGGGCGACATGAAGACCAGCGCCTGGATCCAGTCGTACGAGAAGAACAACGTGCTCGTGGGCCTGAGCTGTGGCCTGCGCGGCAAGGCGCAGATCGGCAAGGGCATGTGGGCCATGCCCGACCTGATGGCCGAGATGCTCAAGCAGAAGATCGCCCACCCCAAGGCCGGTGCCAACACCGCCTGGGTGCCCAGCCCCACGGGCGCCACGCTGCACGCGCTGCACTACCACCAGGTGAAGGTGAGCGACATTCAGATCGAGCTGGAAAAGACCGACGTGAATGCCGAGCGCGACAACCTGCTGACCGGCCTGCTGACCGTGCCCGTGGCCGCCGCCCCGAGCTGGAGCGACGCCGAGAAGCAGCAGGAGCTGGACAACAACGCCCAGGGCATCCTGGGCTACGTGGTGCGCTGGGTGGACCAGGGCGTGGGCTGCTCCAAGGTGCCCGACATCCACAACGTGGGCCTGATGGAAGACCGTGCCACGCTGCGCATCAGCAGCCAGCACATGGCCAACTGGCTGCTGCACGGCGTGGTGACGCATGCCCAGGTGAAGGAGACCTTCGAGCGCATGGCCGCCGTGGTCGATGGCCAGAACGCGGGCGACCCGCTGTACCAGCCGATGGCGGGCCACTTTGACACCAGCTACGCCTACCGCGCGGCCCTTGACCTGGTGCTCAAGGGCCAGGAGCAGCCCAGCGGGTACACCGAGCCGCTGCTGCACGCCTGGCGCCTGAAGCTGAAGGCGGCGCAGGCAGCCTGAGCAGCAGGCGGTGACGCGCGCGTGGGCATCGCGCGCGCTTCAATGAGACGATTGCTCAGTTTTTTATAGCTGCTTGCGCTTGATAGTAAAGCGCTAGCAGCTATTTTTGTTTGAAGCTTTCTTTCAACCCATCCCCACCTCGCTGCGCACAACCCAAAGTTGGTTTACGAACGTGCGACAGGTCCGAGGGAATCGGCCCACGGCAGAGGGTTCAACCAGTTCCGCTCCGCAGCGGGGTATGTGCTTGCGCCGTACACTGGCCCTCGGCACGCCCGCCCCCGTGGCGGGCCACCCGTCTGCAAGCCGAATCCGCCATGACTTCCCCTTCGCCCAGCGCTAGTAGCGCTACCGATGCGCCCGCCGCATCCGTCTGCCCCCTGTGCGGGCAGCCAAATCTCTGCGCAATTGCTGCCGGACAGCCATCCGAGAGCTGCTGGTGCATGGCCCCCGGCACCGTTGCCCCCGAGGCACTGGCCGCGCTGCGGCCCGAACAGCGGGGCAAGACCTGTATCTGCCCGGCCTGCGGATCACGCGGGAGGCCGTCCTCTCCGTCGTCGTCGCCGCTTGCACCGTCGTAGCAGCCCGCGTCGATATGATTTCGCCTTTGTTTTTTGTTTGTGCAACCACCCCTACTGCAAGGAAGCTGAAATGCCCACGTACCACGTCGAAATGATGGAAGGCCGCACGGTCGAACAAAAGAAGAAGCTGGTGGAGGAAATCACCCGCGTTTCCGTTGAAATCCTGGGCGGCTCGCCCGAGTCGGTGGACATTCTCATCACCGACATCAAGCGCGAAAACTGGGCCACGGGAGGCAAGCTCTGGTCCGAGCGCACCTGAGCGGGGCTTTGCCCCTTTTCAGGCGCATTGGCGCAAACTGTTGACCCGCACCGCTCCATGACCCAGGCAGGCTCGCTGGCCGTTTTGAGGGAGCGCTACGGAGAGCGCTACCGCTGGCTGGTATTGCTGTCCGTGATGGTGGGCACGATGGCGTCGATCATGTCGTCCACCATCGTGAACGTGGCCATCCCCGACATGAGCCACTATTTCACGCTGGGCCAGGAGCGCGCGCAGTGGGTCACCTCAGGCTTCATGGTGGCCACCACGGTGTCGATGCTCACCACGCCCTGGCTGCTGTCGCGCTACGGGTACCGCGCCACTTACGTCGGCGCGATGCTGCTGCTCTTGGCGGGCGGCATTGGCGGCGGGCTCGCGCGGGATTTTGGTCTGGTGCTGGCTGCGAGGGTTGCGGAGGGGTTGGCGGCAGGCGTTGTTCAACCGATCCCGGCCGTCATCATTCTTTACGCCTTCAAACCCCATGAGCAGGGCCGCGCCAGCGGCATCTTCGGCATGGGCGTTGTACTGGCACCCGCCATCGGGCCTAGCATCGGCGGCTTGCTGGTGGACTGGTTTGGCTGGCGCTCGATTTTTTTCATGGTGGTGCCGCTGTGTCTGGCGTCCATCTGGTTGGCTTACAAGTTTGTGCCCGTCACCGCCCCGGGCGGCGTGGAGGCCAACCGCCAAGGTGAGGCGCTGGACTGGCGTGGGCTCCTGCTGGGCACTGTGGGTACGCTGTGCTTGCTCAATGGCCTGGTGTCGCTGCATGGCGGCTCCGTGGCCGAAGCACTCGGCCTGCTGTCGGGAGCGGTGATGGCTGTCGCGTGTTTCATTGCCTGGCAGCGCAAGTTGCTGCGCATGGGCCGCAAGCCGCTGATGGATCTGCGCCTGTTTCAGTACCGCCAGTTCGCCATGGGCAGCGTGGTGGCATTCATCTACGGTACGGCCTTGTTCGGATCCACCTATCTGCTGCCAGTGTTCATGCAGTTGGGGCTGGACTTGTCGGCATCACATGTGGGTACGCTCATGCTGCCAGCAGGATTTGTCCTTGCCATCACCATCGCGGTGGTGGGCCGGCTTGCCGACCGCCAGCCCACCCATTTTCTGGTCAGCATCGGACTGGGCTTGCTGGCGCTTTCGTTTGGACTCATGGTGTTTGTGGGCTTGGGCTCTTCATTGTGGATGCTGGTGGCGTTTGCAATGTTGGGCCGCATTGGTCTTGGCTTCATCCTGCCCTCGTTGAACCTCGGGGCCATGCGGCCTCTGGACAAATCACTTATCTCGCAGGGCTCCAGCACCATCGGCTTCTTGCGCATGCTGGGCGGGGCAGCCGGCGTCAGCCTGTGTGGCATCGTCCTGGAGTGGCGATTGAGCGCCCATGGCGCCTCGCTCGTCGCGGGCGCCAGCGGCCCGGCCCGTATCACTGCGTTCGGCGAAACCTTTTTGATGCTGACCTTGTTGTGCCTGCTGGCCTTGGTAGCCGCCTGGCAACTGCGGGAAGCCAAGCCCCGTTAAACGGGCCACCTATCGACATCGCCTTCGCTGGACCGCATCGGGCATGATCTAGCTGCACCGCCAAGACTTCAGAGAAACGGAATCTCCCCATGTGCCAACTGCTCGGCATGAATTGCAATGTTCCCACCGACGTGACCTTCAGCTTCACGGGATTTGCGCAACGAGGAGGAAAAACGGATCACCACAGCGATGGATGGGGCATCGCCTTTTTTGAAGACAAAGGCCTACGACATTTTGTAGATCATCAGGCAGCGGTGGAGTCTCCGGTGGCAGAGCTGATCCGCCGATACCCGATCAAAAGCAAAAACGTCATCGCCCACATCCGCAAGGCGACCCAGGGCATTGTCAGCCTTCAAAACTGCCACCCCTTCGTGCGTGAACTCTGGGGACGCTATTGGGTTTTTGCCCACAACGGCGATCTGAAGGATTTCCGCCCCCGCCTCCACTCGCATTTCCGCCCGGTGGGCGACACCGACAGCGAACATGCTTTTTGCTGGATCATGCAAGAGTTGGCAAAGTCCCATGCCAGCGTGCCGTCCGTCCCGGAACTGACTTTGACGCTGAAAGAGCTCGCCGCACGGATCAGCCCCCACGGCACCTTCAATTTCTTGCTCTCGAATGGTCAGGCGCTATGGTCCCATGCGACTACCAGCTTGTACTACCTAGAGCGCCGGTATCCGTTTGGACAGGCGCAACTGAGTGATGAAGACGTCAGCCTCGACTTTTCGCGAGAAACCAATGAAAAGGACGAAGTGGCCGTGATTGTGACGAGCCCGCTGACTACCAATGAAACCTGGACTGCGTTTGGTAAAAGCGAATTGCTGGTGTTTTGCGAAGGCAGAAGACTGGACGTCTAAGCACTAGCGCTGTGCGCGCGATGCGATCAAAGGGGCTTGTCTCGGGCGGGAGCCTTTGGCCGTGTAGCTTCAGTGTCCAGAGAGTTGGCACGCAACGCTCTCGAAGCCATCCTGCACTGCATTAGCGCCATGCCAAAAGCAAAAAACCCCAGTCATATCTGACTGGGGTTTTCTGGGCTGTAAGAGCCTGACGATGACCTACTTTCACACGGGAACCCGCACTATCATCGGCGCAAAGTCGTTTCACTGTCCTGTTCGGGATGGGAAGGAGTGGTACCAACTTGCTATGGTCATCAGGCATAACTGGGTGCTGAGCTGTTCGAGGAACAGCCTAGCGAATTCATAGAGTTTGGAATCAGATTTTTGTGTCTTTTGACTGCGTCAACTTGGCATAACAATCTTTGAGCTTTTCACACATTCCTTACGGTTTGCATATTGGCTATCAAAGTTATAGGGTCAAGCCGCACGAGCAATTAGTATCAGTTAGCTTAACGCATTACTGCGCTTCCACACCTGACCTATCAACGTCCTGGTCTTGAACGACTCTTTAGGGGGCTCAAGGCCCCGGCAGATCTCATCTTGAAACGAGTTTCCCGCTTAGATGCTTTCAGCGGTTATCTCTTCCACACTTAGCTACTCGGCAATGCCACTGGCGTGACAACCGATACACCAGAGGTGTGTCCACTCCGGTCCTCTCGTACTAGGAGCAGGCTTCCTCAAATCTGCAGCGCCCACGGAAGATAGGGACCAAACTGTCTCACGACGTTTTAAACCCAGCTCACGTACCTCTTTAAATGGCGAACAGCCATACCCTTGGGACCGGCTACAGCCCCAGGATGAGATGAGCCGACATCGAGGTGCCAAACACCGCCGTCGATATGAACTCTTGGGCGGTATCAGCCTGTTATCCCCAGAGTACCTTTTATCCGTTGAGCGATGGCCCTTCCATACAGAACCACCGGATCACTATGTCCTGCTTTCGCATCTGCTCGACTTGTCAGTCTCGCAGTTAAGCACGCTTATGCCATTGCACTATCGTCACGATGTCCGACCGTAACTAGCGTACCTTCGAACTCCTCCGTTACGCTTTGGGAGGAGACCGCCCCAGTCAAACTGCCTA
>NZ_CP192460.1:1067500-5110000 GCF_050626955.1 Acidovorax facilis | reverse complement strand
CCTGGAAGCAGGTGGGGCTCGTGACATTGATCTCGGTAACGCAATCGCCGATCACATCCACTCCAGCCAGCAGCAGGCCCCGCGCCTGAAGCACAGGCCCCAAGGCGTTACCGATTTCCCAGTCCCGAGTCGACAACGGCTTAGCCACCCCCTTGCCTCCGGCAGCCAGGTTGCCCCGGACTTCGCTGCCCTGCGGGATGCGCGCCAGGCAAAAAGGCACTGGTGCCCCCCCGATGACGAGGACACGTTTGTCGCCTTCGACGATCTCCGGCAAGAACTTCTGAACCATGACACTTTGCGCGCCGTGGCGGTTCAGGGTTTCGGTAATGCTTCCCAGGTTGAGCCCATCCGGGCCCACGCGGAAGATTCCCATGCCGCCCATGCCGTCGAGCGGCTTGAGAATGATGTCCCCGTGCTCTGCATGAAAACGCTGAATGTCTGCGGCATCCCGCGTCACCAGAGTGGGCCCGATGAATTCCGGAAACTCCATGATCGCCAGCTTCTCCGGGTGGTCGCGCAGCGCACGGGGCTTGTTGAACACACGGGCGCCGTCACGCTCAGCCTGCTCCAGCAGGTGTGTCGCATAGAAATACTCGCTGTCGAAAGGCGGGTCCTTGCGCATCAGCACAGCGTCGAAGCTGGCCAAGGGTGCACTGCGCCCGGGCTGTGCGGCGTACCACTGCACCGGGTCTGCTGTCAGTTGGATGTCGCACACACGGGCCGTCACCTTGCTGCCACGCTGCCAGGTAATGTGCTGCGGCTCGCACACCGCCAAGGTGTGCCCGCGCCGCTGAGCCTCGCGCATCATGGCGAATGTCGTGTCCTTGTAGATCTTGAAGCTTTGCAGGGGATCGGCAATGAAGAGCAGTTTCATGGTGTCAGGTCAGAAAGGTGTGCAGGTGCTGCCAATGGCAGATCACTTGCAGACAGACAAGAAGAACAGGGAGCGACGCATGCAATGCGCCGTGTACCTCACGCTGGTGAACGCCTGTACTGTTGCACAAATAGCGCAAACCTGCCCGCGAACACCACGCAGCTGAGCGTCACCAGAAACGTAGAAGGTGTCGCACTTTAGATTTGAGGCCGCCAAGCGCCAGGGCCTGAAAACACCTTAGAACCTGTTCAAATCTCGATCTTGGACCCGAGTTCGACCACTGCGTTGTTCGGCAGGTGCAGGAAGTCTGCCGCGCCGCTGGCGTTGTGGTGCATCTGGGCAAACAGCTTTTCGCGCCAGGGGGCCATGCCGCCGCCCATGGTGGGGATGACCGTATCGCGCGAGAGGAAGTAGCTGGTCGTCATGGCCTCCAGCTCGCAGCCCCGGCCGCGCAGCAGCTCCAGCGCGCGGGGCACATCGGGGTCGTTCTTGAAGCCGTAGTGGATCACCACCTGCCAGCAGTCGTGGCCCAGCGGTTCGACCTGCAGGCGCTTGTCCAAGCCGATCCAGGGGGTTTCGTGGTTGTGCACCGTGACGAACAGGTTCTGCTGGTGCAGCACCTTGTTGTGCTTGAGATTGTGCAAAAGCGCATTGGGCACCGCGCCGGTTTCGGCAGTGAGGAACACTGCGGTGCCATCCACGCGCGTGGGCGGACTGACAAACACCGACTCTAGGAAGTCCTTGAGGTCGATTGCGTCGGCACGCAACTTGTCATTCAGCAGGCGGCGCCCTTCTTTCCACGTCATCATCAACGAGAACACGATGCCCCCAATCAGCAGCGGGAACCAGCCGCCCTGGAACAGCTTGAGCAGGTTGGACGCAAAAAACGCCAGGTCCACCACAAAGAAACAGCCGGTGGCCGCAATACACAGCGCCAGCGGGTAGCCCCAGCCATAGCGGATCACGAAGAAGGTCAGCGTGGTGGTGATCAGCATGTCCAGCGTCACGGCGATCCCATAGGCCGCGGCCAGGTTGCTGGACGAGCGGAACATCACCACCGCAAGAACGATGGCGGCGAACAGCCCCCAGTTGACCAGCGGCATGTAAATCTGCCCCGTGTCGCGCACGCTGGTGTGCTGGATATTCAGTCGGGGCAGGTAGCCCAACTGAATCACCTGCTTGGTCACGCTGAAGGCGCCAGTGATAAGGGCTTGCGACGCGATCACCGTGGCCATGGTGGCCAGCACCACCAGCGGGATCAGCGCCCAGTCGGGTGCCATCATGTAGAAGGGGTTCTTCACGGCTTCGGGCTCGGCCAGCAGCAGTGCGCCCTGGCCAAAGTAATTGAGCGTGAGCGCCGGCATGGCCACGCCAAACCAAGCCAGGCGAATGGGCCGCTTGCCAAAGTGGCCCAGATCGGCATACAGGGCCTCGGCGCCGGTCACGCACAACACCACCGCACCCAGGATGATGAAGCTGGTGCCCGGGTTGGCCCACATGAACCCGACCGCATGGTGCGGGCTCAACGCCCAGAGGATTTCGGGGTGGCCGACGATGTGGGAGACCCCCAGGAGGGCAATGCTGAAAAACCACACCAGCGTGATGGGCCCGAAGAACTTGCCGATCCCGCTGGTCCCGCGCTTTTGTACGGCAAACAGGCAAAACAGCACGACCAGTGTGATGGGAATCACGTACTGCTTGAAGTGGGGCGAGACCACCTCAAGCCCTTCCACCGCCGACAACACCGAAATGGCGGGGGTGATGACGCCGTCACCATAAAACAGCGAGGTGCCGAAGATGCCCACTGCCAGCAGCACGCCACGCAGCCGGGGTTTGTCCTTCACGGCCTGCGAAGCCAGGGCCAGCATCGCGATCAGCCCGCCTTCGCCATGGTTGTCGGCGCGCAGCACCAGCACCACGTATTTCAGCGAAACAATGACGGTCAGCGTCCAGAAGAAGATCGAAAGAATGCCGTAGATGTTGTCTTGCGTGAACGGCACATGGCCGGACCCGAACACTTCTTTGACGGCATACAGCACACTGGTGCCGATATCGCCATACACAACACCGATGGCGCCCAGCGTGAGCGCTGCGAGCGATGACTTGGAGCTTTGCACTGACCGCACCCGGCACACAAGGGTCGCCGGGTTCCGTTACTTTTGGGAACGCTATTGTGCGCTTGCGCCCGATCAAGCGCCTGGAGGCCACACCCTATGTTGCAACGCAGCAACTCACCCTTGGCAGTCGTGGGCCGACGTGGCAGGCAGCGTCCCCTGGCTGGCAGGAACGCGCCGTGGGCAATTCAGGGAGAACGCTAGTCGTACACCTCGGCGTCGGGGTTGGTGGCCTCCAGCTCATAGCTGGCTGCCAGCATCGCCAGGCGGCCCACCACGCCATACATATAGAAGCGGTTAGGCGCACTCACCCCCGGGCGCACGCCAGGCTGGGGCATGTGGGTGCTGTGCTCAAAGGCCAGCGGCACGAAGCTGGCGCCCGGTGCATTGAGGTTTTCGTCCACGCCGCGCTCGGCATGCATACGGTAGAAACCGCCCACCACGTAGCGGTCCATCATGTAGACCACAGGCTCGGCCACGGCCTCGTGCACACGCTCCTGCGTCAACACGCCTTCCTGGATGATGAGGTCGTTGACCGGCTGGCCGTCCTTGATGACGGCCATCTTGTTCTTGGTCTTGCGGTTGACCGCATCCAGCTCCTTGGCATCGCGCACGGTCATGATGCCCATGCCGTAGGTGCCGTTGTTGGCCTTGACGATCACGAACGGCTTTTCGTTGATGCCGTATTCCTTGTACTTGCGGCGCACCTTGGTCAAAAGCGCATCCACCGTGGTCTGCAGCTTGTCCATGCCTTTGTCTTCGGCAAAGTCCACCTCGTCGCACTGGCTGTACATGGGGTTGATGAGCCAGGGGTCGATGCCCAGCATCTTGCCAAAACGCTTGGCCACCTCTTCGTAGTTCTTGAAGTGGGTACTCTTGCGGCGCACGCTCCAGCCCGCGTGCAGCGGCGGCAGCAGGTACTGCTCGTGGATGTCTTCCAGGATGCCGGGGGCGCCGGCCGAGAGATCGTTGTTGAGCAGGATGGTGCAGGGGTCAAAGTCCTTGAGGCCCAGGCGGCGCTTGGTGCGCACCACGGGCTCCAGCGTCACCGTGTCGCCGTTGGGCAGCTCGATCAGCGTGGGCTTCTTGATTTCGGGGCTGATGGAGCCCACGCGCACGTTGAGCCCGGCCATGTTGAAGATGCGCTGCAGCTGCACCACGTTGGCCAGGTAGAAGGTGTTGCGTGTGTGGTTCTCCGGAATGATCAAGAGGTTGCGCGCCTCGGGGCAGATCTTCTCGATGGCAGCCATGGCGGCCTGCACGGCCAGGGGCAGCATCTCCTTGGTCAGGTTGTTCCAGCCGCCGGGGAACAGGTTGGTGTCCACGGGCGCGAGCTTGAAGCCGGCATTGCGGATGTCCACCGAGGTATAGAACGGCGGCGTGTGCTCCATCCACTCCAGCCGGAACCAGCGTTCGATGGCGGGCATCGAGTCGAGAACGCGCTGTTCGAGTTCGTTGATCGGCCCTGTCAGGGCCGTGATGAGATGCGGAACCATGGGAAGCCCTCAGAGGAGACGGGAACGATTGCAATCCATTGTAGGGTTGGGGCGTGACCGGACCTTCGCAAGCCCGCCGGGCGGATTTTTCGGGCTGCCCCCGCTCAGCGCCGCCAAAACGCCGGGGTGAGCAAGGCCATGAAGCTCAGAATCTCCAGCCGCCCCAGCAGCATGGCCAGCGTGCACACCCACACCTGAAAGTCCGTCAATACGGCGTAGTTGGACGCTGGCCCCACGCTGCCCAGCCCCGGCCCCATGCAATTGACGCTGGCGATCACAGCGGAGAACGCGGTCACCGGATCCAGGTCGGTGAGCAGCAGCACCATGCTCAGGCCAATGATGGTGGCGCCATACACCAGCATGAAGGCGAGCACCGAGAAGATCACCCGGTTGTCCACCACCGCATCGCCCAGGCGCACCGGCTGCACGGCGCGGGGGTGCACCAGGCGGTTCATCTCGCGCCGCGCTTGCTTGAGCAGGATGAGCATGCGGACCATCTTGATGCCGCACCCGGTGGAGCCCGCGCTGGTCGCCACGCCCGACAGCAGCAGCATGAACACGGGCGCAAACACCGGCCAGCTCAGGTAGTCCACCGTGGCGTAGCCGGTGGTGGTGGCAATCGACACGAGGTTGAACATACCGTAGCGCAGCGCATCGAGCGGCGCATACACGCCTTTCACCCACAGCAGCACCGACACCAGCAGCCCCCCGCCCACCAGCGTGAACAAGGTGGCGCGCAGTTCGGGGTCGCGCCAGAACCCCTGCCAGTGGCCTTTGCGAATGGCCACAAAATACAGCGCAAAGTTGCAACTGGCCACCAGCATGAAGCCCACGGCAATGGCTTCCAGCAAGGGCGACTGATAAAAACCGAAGCTGGTGTCGTGGGGCGACAGTCCCCCCAGGCTCACCGTGGAAAACATGTACATCAGCGCGTTCACCGGGTCCATGCCCCCCGCCCAGTACGCTAGCGCACACGCCGTGGAAAACAGCGCGTACACCCCCCACAGCCCTTTCGCGGTTTCGGTCATGCGCGGGGTGAGCTTGGCATCCTTCACCGGGCCCGCCGCCTCGGCCTTGAACAGCTGACTGCCGCCCACGCCCAGCAAGGGCAACACCGCCACGGCCAGGATCAGGATGCCCATGCCCCCCACCCACTGCAAAAAGGTGCGCCACACGTTCATGGACACGGGCAATGCGTCGAGCCCGGTGAGCACCGTGGACCCGGTGGTGGTCAGGCCCGACACCGCCTCGAAGTACGCATGGGTGAACGACATGGGCCGGCCGATTTCATGGGTGACCAGCATCAGCGGCAGCGCCGCAAACAGCGGCAGCAGCACCCAGACCAGCGTGACCAGCATCACGCCATGGCGCGGCTGCAGCTCGCGCCGAAACAGGCGCAGCTTCCACCACAGGCCGCAGCCTACGGCCAGGGTCGCAGCCATGGCCACGGGATAGATGTGCCACACCCCATCGCGCAGGAACCACGACACCGACAACGGCAGCCCCATGGTCAGCGCAAAGATCATGATCAGGATGCCCAGCACCCTCAGCACGGGAAACATGTCCACCATGGCGTCGTTCTCGCAGGCCCTGCGTCAGAAGAAAGTGGCGCTCACGCGGAAGAGCTTTTCCACGTCACGCACCAGCCGCTTGTGGGGCAGGAAGAACACCACGTGGTCGTTGCTCTCGATGACGGTGGAACTGCGCGGGATGATCACTTGGGGTTCGCGCAAATCATCAGACGGCACGTCCGGCGAATCCGGCAGGCCGCGCACGATCAGGCCCATGTGCACCTCGTGCGGCAACTGCAGGTCGCTGACCTTGCGGCCGACCACGCGCGAGCTTTTGCGGTCGCCGCGCGCCACGATCTCCAGCGCTTCAGCCACGCCACGGCGCAGACTGTGCACGGCCTGCACATCGCCCTGGCGCACATAGGCCAGGAGCTCGCCCAGCATGGCCTGCGCAGGCGACAGCGCAATGTCGATCTGCGTGCCGTGCATCAGGTCGGCGTAGCTGCGCCGATTGATAAGGGCCAGCACCCGCTTGGCGCCCATGCGCTTGGCCAGCAGGGACGACATGATGTTGTCCTCGTCGTCATCGGTCAGCGCCAGGAAGAGGTCGATCTCTTCCACGCTCTCGCCGCCCAGCAGGTCTTCGTCCGTCGTATCGCCCTGCAGCACCAGCACATCGGACGGCAGACTGGACGCCAGCTCGATACAGCGATCAGGGTCGGACTCAATCATCTTGATGTGAAACCGCCCAGGCTCCTTGCTGAGCTGGCGCGCCAGCCGCAGCCCCACGCGGCCACCCCCGGCAATCATGATGCGCCGGACAGGCTGCCCCGGGCGGTCCCCGCGCCGGTGCAAGGCCGTGAGCACGTTGGCAATGTGGCCGCTGGCCGCCAGCACAAACACCTCATCGCCCGGCTCGATGCGCGTGTTGCCATCGCAGGCCACAAAGCGGTCCGGCTCGTCCTGAAACCGCCGGTAGATCGCCACCAGGCGCATGGCCACGTCGGGCAAGCTCTCGCGCAGCTCGCAGATGGTGCGGCTCACCATGGGCGCCCCGGCGCGCGCACGCACCGACACCAGGCAGGCGCGGCCGCCCGCAAACTCGCGCACCTGCATGGCCTCGGGGTATTCGATCAGCTTGCCGATGTAGCGGGTCAGGGACTCTTCGGGGCAGATGATGCGGTCCACACCAAAGCCCTCGGGGCCGGTCAGCCGCTCATCCAGCGTGAATCCGTTGGAACGCACCCGCGCGATGCGCTTGGGGATGTTGAACACCAGTTGCGCCACCTTGCAGCACACCAGGTTGGTCTCGTCCTGTGCAGCGCAGGCGATCAGCAGATCGGTGTCCTCGGCGCCCGCCTCGGCCAACACGGCCGGTTCGATGCCATTGCCCACCACACCGCGCAGGTCAAAGCGCGACTCCAGGTCGCGCAGGCGGGCTGCATCGGTGTCGATGACGGTGATGTCATTGCGCTCGGACACCAGGCTGTCTGCCACGCTCTGGCCCACACGGCCCGCGCCGAGGATGATGATTTTCATAAGAAATTGGGCCTTAGCGCTTTACAGGTAAGCGCTAGCAGCTATGAAACAAGGAGCAAATCACCCCCGCACCTCACCCTCGCCCAGCACCACGTACTTGAGTGAGGTCAGCCCTTCGATGCCCACCGGCCCACGCGCATGGAACTTGTCGGTGCTGATGCCGATTTCTGCCCCCAGGCCGTACTCAAAACCATCGGCAAACCGCGTGCTGGCGTTCACCATCACGCTGGCCGAATCCACCTCGCGCAGGAACTGCTGGGCGTGCATGTGGTCACGCGTCAGGATGGCATCGGTGTGGTGGCTCGAATAGTGGTTGATGTGGGCAATGGCCTCGTCCACACCGGCCACCACCTTCACGCTGATGATCGGGGCCAGGTATTCCTCGCTCCAGTCCTGCTCGGTGGCGGGCACCAGCTGGGCACCAGGCACCGAGGCCAGGATGGCCAGCGACTCGGGGCAGCCGCGCATCTCCACGCCCTTGGCCGCATAGACAGCGCCAATCTTCGGCAAAAACTCTGCCGCCACGCCGCGCGCCACCAGCAGGCCTTCGCTCGCGTTGCAGGGGCTGTATTTGTTGGTCTTGGCGTTGTCGGCCACCTTCACCGCCATGGCGATGTCGCAGGGGTCGTCCACATAGGTGTGGCAGTTGCCGTCCAGGTGCTTGATCACGGGCACCTTGGCATCGCGGCTGATGCGCTCGATCAGCCCCTTGCCGCCACGCGGGATGATCACGTCCACAAACTGCGGCATGGCAATCAGCTGGCCCACGGCCTCGCGGTCCGTGGTCTGCACCAGCTGCACGCCCTGCTCCGGCAGGCCCGCCTCCGCCAGTGCCTGCTGCACCAGCTTGGCCAGCGCCTTGTTCGAATCAATCGCCTCGGAGCCACCACGCAGGATGCAGGCATTGCCGCTCTTGATCGACAGCGACGCGGCCTCGATGGTCACATTGGGGCGGCTCTCGTAAATCATGCCGAACACGCCAATCGGCACGCGCATCTGGCCCACGCGGATGCCGCTGGGCTGCTGCTTCATGCCCAGGATCTCGCCAATGATGTCGGGCATGGCAGCGAGCTGCTCGCAGCCTTCGGCGCAGGTCTCCAGCACCTTGGGGCTGAGCTTGAGGCGGTCCACCATGGGCTCGGACAGGCCGTTGACCACAGCGCGCTCCAGGTCTTTGGCATTGTCGATCTGCAGCGAAGCCACGTTCTCACGCAGCAAGCGGGCCAGCGCCTTGAGCGCTTTGTTTTTGATAGCTGCTGGCGCTTTGGCCATCAGCGCAGAGGCCGTTTTGGCCTGGAGACCGAGAGAATGCGTGTATTCGGCGACGTTGAGAGCGTTCATCCAGCGATTTTGCCGCACTTGGCTTTACCCTTGCGGCCTTGCCCTACTCGCACATCCTTGGCCATGACCACCACCGCCCCCGCCCAGCTCGTCGCCCTGACCGAAGCCTTGCAGGCCTTTGAACGCGGCGACCACACCGCCGCCACCCTGAGCACCCTGGCCCGCCAACAAACCACCCTGCTCGCCGCCCTGCCCCCACGCTACGGCGAGGTGCTGCTGAACCTGCTGGACCGGCTGGAGTCGAGCGCGCTGTTTTCGGAGGAAAGCTGCTCATTCAGCCAGAAGGATTTGGTGGCCAACCTGCGGATGTGGGCAGACAAAGCGCGCGGGGTGCTGGAGCAGCCCTGAAGCCCACGGGCAGAGAAAGTCCGCCACTTCATCTTTGATAGCTACTTGCGCTTACTGGATAAGCGCCAGAGGCCAAAAACACTCAAATTTATCGGCCAACCTTACCGCGCGGCCTGGGTCAGCCTGCACACCTGCAACGCAAGCCTCTGCAGCGCCTGCCAGCCGTCCGTGGGCCAATCGGGCTGCTTGAGCCCCTTGACGATGCCGTCCACGATATGCGCCGACTGCAGCAGGCGCGCCAGCGCCGCGTCGCTGGCCCTGGGCAGGATGCGTTCGTAAAGCTTTTCCTTGGCGCCCCACACCCGGTTTTCGCGCAGGGCCATGGGCAGAGGGCGGCCGGCGTTCATGGCGTCTTTCACGCGCTTCAAGGCACGGATGTCTTCGGCCAGCGCCCAGTGCACCAGCACTTCGGCCTCGCCCTCGGCCTGCAGGCCGTCGAGCATGCGCTGCACGCGGGCGGTATGGCCTGAGAGCACGGATTCAGAGAGCTTGAACACGTCGTAGCGCGCGACGTTGAGCACAGCGGCTTCGACCTGGGCCTGTGTCAGCTCGCCGGGGGGGTGGAGCAATGCGAGCTTTTGGATCTCCTGGTGGGCGGCGAGCAGATTGCCCTCCACCCGGTCGGCAAAGAACTGGAGCGTGCGTTGGCCTTCCTCGCCCGCCACCACGCGCTGGCCCTGGGCGGCCAGGCGCTGGGCGATCCACTGCGGCAGCATGCCGCGCTCGATGGGGTCGATCTGGATCGATGTGCCGCTGGATTCCAGCGCCGCAAACCATGCGCCCGTGCGTGTGGCCTTGTCCAGGCGCGGCAACATCACCAGCGTGAGCGTGCTGTCGTTGCCCTTGGCGGATTCAGCAATCTGCTGCAGCGCCACGCCACCATCCTTGCCGGGCTTGCCCGAGGGGATGCGGATCTCGACGATCTGCTTGTCGGCAAACAGGCTCAAGCTGCCGCCAGCTGCCAGCACAGCGCTCCAGTCAAAGTGAGCGCCTGCTACCGTGTACGAGGTGCGTTCGGTATAGCCCTGGGCACGGGCCGTGGCGCGGATGGCGTCTGCCGCCTCCTGCTGCAGCAGGGGCTCGTCGCCATGCAGCACGTAAAGCGGCGACAGGCCCCGTTGAAGATGCGGTGAGAGTTGGGCCAGGGCGACTTGCATGCGGCAAAGTTTATCGCCTGGGCAGGCCCGGCACTGTGCACATTGCCAGCAAATGCCCTCACAGTGCACAAGAGAGACCGCGATCTAATCAGCTGCAGTGCTATTCACTGGCGCCCAAAGCCCCGAGAATTCCCCCGGGGCGCGTATACGCGCCCGTACCGACATCGACTGCCTTCCCAGAAAGCCCCCGCACCATGCCACCCAACGCCCTGCGCAGCGCCCAGCCCACCAGCCTGATCGGCGCCCCCACCGACATCGGCGCCGGGGCGCGCGGCGCCTCCATGGGGCCCGAGGCCCTGCGCGTGGCGGGCCTGCAGGCAGCGCTGGAGTCGCACGGACTGCAGGTGTTTGACCGGGGCAACTTGAGTGGCCCCGCCAACCCCTGGCAGCCGCCCGTGGACGGTTATCGGCACCTGCCCGAGGTGGTGGAGTGGAACCAGCGGGTGTTTGACGCCGTGTATGCCGAACTGCAATTGGGCCACCTGCCCATCCTGCTGGGTGGCGACCACTGCCTGGGCCTGGGCAGCATCAGCGCCGTGGCCCGCCATTGCGCGGAGGTGGGTAAGAAGCTGCGGGTGCTGTGGCTGGATGCCCATGCCGACTTCAATACCAGTGCACTCACGCCCAGCGGCAATGTGCATGGCATGCCCGTGGCCTGCCTGTGCGGGTTCGGCCCCGAGGCGCTGACCGGGCTGGCCCGCATGCCGGGCGGTGGCGCAGCGCTGCACCCGTCGCAGATCCGGCAGATCGGCATCCGCAGCGTGGACGCGGGCGAAAAGCGCTTTGTGCATGAGCAGGGCCTGGAGGTGTTCGACATGCGCTACATCGACGAGGTGGGCATGCGCCAGACCATGCAGCAGGCGCTGGCCGGGCTGGATGCACACACCCACCTGCATGTGAGCTTTGATGTGGACTTTCTGGACCCCGACATCGCGCCCGGCGTTGGCACCACGGTGCCGGGAGGCCCCACCTACCGCGAGGCGCAGTTGTGCATGGAGATGATTGCCGACAGCGGGCGCCTGGCCTCGCTGGACATTGTGGAACTCAACCCCGCGCTCGATGTGCGCAACCGCACGGCGGTGCTGGCGGTGGACCTGGTGGAGTCGCTGTTTGGCAAAAGTACGCTCATGCGGACATCCCCCTGAGCGCCTGCGCCTCGCCCATCACGAACGCCCGGCACGGCGCTGTCGCTGCCTGCTGCTCTGCGCTACCGCCAAGAGGCCACAGCCCCACGCCTGGGCTCAGCGCTTGGCCGCTGCCAGGCGGCGCATAAGCTGCTGCACCAGGTCGGTCCGCATGTTGCGGTAGAGCAGTGCTTCCTCAGCCTCCTTGGCCAGGGCGATGGTTTCGTTGTAGCTGATGTCGCGCTGCTGCAGCAGCTCGGTCTCGGGAATCAGTTCGGCACCTGCCGGGGTACGCAGCCGGAACCTGATGCGCAGGCGCAGCTGCAGTTCGCGCACCTGGCCCGAGGCATTGAGCCCCACCACCGCGCGCTCCTGCTGCTCCTGCAGCACATCCAGAATGGCATCGGCCGTGGGCATGGCCGCCGGGTCGCGCAGCAGCTGCAGCTTGCCGCCCGAACCCTCCAGCGTGCGCTGCAACTCCCGCGCGAGGGGCGAGCCTGCAGGTGCTGCGATGTAGAGCGAGTCAAACCCGAACTCGGGCACGCCCCGCAGCCGAAATCCGCAAGCGGACAGCAGGGCCACGGGCGCGAGGGAGAGCAGTGTGCGCTTGTTCATGGGGGCTATACCACCACGTTCACGAGGCGGCCAGGCACCACAATGACGCGCTTGGGCGCAGCGCCTGCAGCCTGGGCCACAAACGCCTCGCTGGCCAGGGCAATGCGTTCGATCTCGGCCTTGTCGGCCTGTGCGGGCACATGGATGGAGCCGCGCAGCTTGCCGTTGACCTGCAGCATGAGCTCGATCTCGTCCTGCACCAGCGCGTTCGCATCGACCTGGGGCCAGGGTGCATCCAGCAGGTCGCCCAGTTCGGCCGCGTAACCCAGGCCGCTCCAGAGGCTGTGCGCAATGTGGGGGGTGGCCGGGTACAGGCAGCGCAGCAGGATGCCAAAGCCTTCGATCAGCGCCACCTGAGCACCAGCCGAGTCGGTGGCCTTGAAGTCTTCGAGCGCGTTGATCATCTTCATTGCGCCGGAGACCACGGTGTTGTACTGCATGCGCTGGTAGTCGTAGTCCACCTGCTTGAGCACAGTGTGGATCTCCAGGCGCAGGGCCTTGGCCTCTTTGCTGAATTCCACATCTTTCAGGCTGCTGGCGCTTGCCACGCTTGCGCTGGCAGCTCCCATATCCATAGCAGACAGCTTGAGGCCAAAGTTCCACACCCGGCGCAGGAAGCGGTAGCTGCCTTCCACCGCAGCGTCGTTCCACTCCAGCGTGGCCTCGGGCGGTGCGGTGAACATGGTGTACAGGCGGGCGGTATCGGCGCCGTACTTCTCGATCAGGTCCTGCGGGTCCACGCCATTGTTCTTGGACTTGGACATGGTGCCCACGCCCTCGTAGTCGATGGGCGTGCCCACGGGCAACATACCGTCGCCGCTGGTGGCTTCGTTCTTGAGCTTGGCGCCGATGATCTTGCCGCCTTCGTCCAGCACGTGCTCCACATCGTGCGGCCAGAAGTAGTCCTTGCCGCCCTTGGCGGTGCGGCGGCTGTAGATGTGGTTGAGCACCATGCCCTGCGTGAGCAGCTTGGTGAAGGGCTCATCGACCTTGACCAAGCCCAGGTCGCGCATGACCTTGGTCCAGAAGCGGGCGTACAGCAAGTGCAGGATCGCGTGTTCGATGCCGCCGATGTACTGGTCCATCGGCATCCAGTAGTCGGCACCGCCCGCCACCATCGCGTCGGCGTTCTTGGGGTCGCAATACCGCATGAAGTACCACGAGCTGTCTACGAACGTGTCCATGGTGTCCGTCTCGCGGCGGGCAGGCTTGCCGCACACGGGGCAGGTCACGCCCGCGTGGAAGCCTTCGTGCTTGTGCAGCGGGTTGCCCGAGCCGTCGGGGATGCAGTCTTGCGGCAGCACCACGGGCAGGTCTTTTTCGGGCACGGGCACGGCGCCGTGTTCATCGCAGTGGATGATGGGGATCGGAGTGCCCCAGTAGCGCTGGCGGCTCACGCCCCAGTCGCGCAGGCGCCAGGTGGTCTTCTTCTCGCCCAGGCCCTTTTGCTCCAGCGCATGGGCCACGGCGTTCACGGCTTCCTTGTACGACAGGCCGCTGAAGCTGTCGGAGTTGATGGTCACGCCGCGTTGCTTGTCGCCGTACCAGTCGTTCCATTGGTGGTAGTCAAAGTGTTCGCCATCGACCAGCACCACCTGCTTGATCTCGATGCCGTACTTGAGGGCAAACGCGAAGTCGCGTTCGTCGTGCGCGGGCACGCCCATCACGGCGCCGTCGCCATAGCCCATGAGCACGTAGTTGCCGACCCAGACCTCGACCTTCTCTTCGGTCAGCGGGTGGGTGACGAACAGGCCCGTGGGCACGCCCTTCTTCTCTTGCGTGGCCAGCTCGGCCTCGGTCGTGCCGCCGCTCTTGCATTCTTCGATGAAGGCCTTGAGCGTGGGATTGGTTTTGGCGGCATGGGCGGCCAGCGGGTGCTCGGGCGCCACGGCGCAGAAGGTCACGCCCATGATGGTGTCGGCGCGCGTGGTGAACACGTACATCTTGCCGTCGCCGATCAGTGCACCGTCGTCGCCTGCAATGTCGTGCGTGAACGCAAAACGCACGCCTTCGCTCTTGCCGATCCAGTTCTCCTGCATCAGCTTGACGCGCTCGGGCCAGCCGGGCAGCTTGTCGCCGGTGACGAAGTCCAGCAGCTCTTCGGCGTAGTCGGTGATCTTGAGGTAGTAGCCGGGGATCTCGCGCTTTTCGACCACCGCACCCGTGCGCCAGCCCTTGCCGTCAATCACCTGCTCATTGGCCAGCACGGTCTGGTCCACCGGGTCCCAGTTCACGACCTGGGTCTTGCGGTAGGCAATGCCCTTTTCGAGCATTTTCAGGAACAGCCACTGGTTCCACTTGTAGTACTCGGGGTCGCAGGTGGCCACTTCGCGGCTCCAGTCGATGGCTAGGCCCATGGCCTGCATCTGCTTTTTCATGTACGCGATGTTTTCGTACGTCCACTTGGCAGGGGGCACACCATTCTTCAGCGCCGCGTTTTCAGCGGGCAGGCCAAACGCATCCCAGCCCATGGGCATCAGCACGTTGTGGCCGTTCATGCGCAGGTAGCGCGTGAGCATGTCGTTGATGGTGTAGTTGCGCACGTGGCCCATGTGCAGCTTGCCGCTGGGGTACGGCAGCATCGAGCAGGCGTAGAACTTCTTCTTGTTGGCGTCTTCCGTCACGCGGTAGGCATCGGTGGCGGTCCAGTGGCCGTGGGCGGCGCGCTCGACGTCTTGGGGAGAGTATTTGTCTTGCATGGGGGCTCGGGGGTGAGAGGGAGGTGCAGCCGCAGGGCCGCGCTGCGCAGATTTTAGGCTGTCAGGCCCCACCTTCCGCGCCTGGCGCCGCCAGCGGCCTGCGCAGAACGGCTGGCACGGCAGCGCACGGCGGTTTCAGGGGGCCTTGGCAGGGGCAGATGGCGCGCCTGCGGCCGGTGGCTCGGCCACAAAGCCGATGCGCTGCAGCCCGGCCAGATGCGCTGCGCCCATGACCTCGACCACGCGCCCATAGGGCACTGCGGCGTCAGCGCGCAGCTGGATTTCGGTGTCGGGCCGTTCGGCGCCGATGCTGCGCAGGCGCTCAGCCAACGCGCTCTGCGACAGCGGCTGGTCGTCCAGAAAGGCTTGGCCCGACGCATCGACCACAAGGGTAACGAACTGCGGCGCACTACCGGGCGTGGCGCCCTCGGAGCGTGGCAGGTCGAGCCGGATGGAACTGGCCAGCAGCGGTGCCGTGAGGATGAAGATGACCACCAGCACCAGCATCACATCGACCAGCGGCGTCATGTTGATGTCGCTCATGGGCTGTGGCCCGGTGGTGCGTTCGAGTCTGCCGAAACTCATGCCCCCACGCTCCCCGCTGCGCGTGGTTCGCTGCCCCCCATGGGGGCTGACCCGCCTTGGGGCGGCCCGGCGGCGGGTCGGCTCGCATTGCTCAGACCTTCCGTGGTGCCTGCCAAACTCTGGAGTGCCGCCGTGTCAATGACCAGTTCGCGCAGGTCGCGCGCAAACCCTTCCAGGTCCGCCTCGATGCGGCCGATCAGCCGCCCAAACACGTTGTAGGCCAGCACGGCGGGGATGGCCACGGCCAGCCCGGCCGCCGTCATGACGAGGGCCTCGCCCACGGGGCCGGAGACGCGGTCGATGGTGATCTGGCCCGCGCCCGCCATGGCCGTCAGCGCATGGTAGATGCCCCACACGGTGCCCAGCAGCCCCACGAACGGCGCGGTGGAGCCCACCGTGGCGAGCAGCACCTGGCCAAACTGCAGGCGCCCCAGCACGCCATGCAGGGCATCGCGCAGCACCCGGGTCAACCGCTGAGACAGGCTGCCCGCGCTGGCCAATGAGGCCGGGGCATCGGGCAGAGAATGATTTGCTATTGAATTTGCAGCAACCACCAGAGGCAAGACCAGCGCAGCGCGGTCAAAAGACTGCAAACGTTGTGCTGCAACCTCCATGGATGGCGCCTGCCAGAACGCCGCAGTGCAGCGGGCCACGTCGGCACTGGCCTGGCGCATGAGCCGCAGCTTCCAGACGATGACCACCCAGCTTGCCACCGACATGGCCAGGAGCACCAGTGCGGCACCCTGCGTGACGGCGTCGCCCTGGCGCCACCAGTGGAGAGCGTCCATCAATACCTCGCTATTTGGCGCATCGCCCGCAACTGGCGCGCCCGAAGCCAGTGCCACCGTGGAACTGGCTTCGCCAGGCCACGGGTGGCGTCCCCCTGTAAGGGGAAGATGCGAAGCATCTCAGGGGGTTTCTCATTGCAGACCGAGCACGTCGAACATGTCGAACATGCCCGTCTTGTGCCCAGCGAGGAACCGCACCGCCCGCAGGCTGCCCTGTGCGTAGGTGGAGCGACTGGAAGACTTGTGCGTGATCTCGATGCGCTCGCCGATGCCCGCGAACAGCACGGTGTGATCGCCCACGATGTCACCACCCCGGATGGTGGCGAAACCGATGCTCGACGGGTCGCGCTCGCCGGTCACACCTTCGCGGGCGTACACGCCACATTCCTTGAGGTCGCGCCCCATGGCGTCGGCAATCACCTCGCCCATCTTGAGCGCGGTGCCCGAGGGCGCATCCACCTTGTGGCGATGGTGGGCTTCGATGATCTCGATATCGTAGCCCGTGGCCATGGCCTTGGCCGCCATCTGCAGCAGCTTGAGGGTGACGTTCACGCCCACGCTCATGTTGGGCGCCATGACGATGGCGGTGCGCTGGGCAAAGACGGCAATCTCGGCCTTCTGCGCATCGGTGAAGCCCGTGGTACCCACCACGGCTTTTACCCCGAGTTCGCAGCACACGGCCAGGTGGGCCAGGGTGCCCTCAGGGCGTGTGAAATCAATCAGAACGTCGGCGTTTTTCAGGCCCGCAGCAATGTCGGCGGTGATGGCAACACCGCTGGCATGGCCCAGAAACGCGGTGGCATCCGAACCGATGCCGGGGCTGGACGGCACGTCCAGCGCGCCTGCCAGCACACAGTCATCACTGGCGCGAAGGGCCTCGATCAGCATGCGGCCCATGCGACCGGATGCACCGGCAACGGCAACACGAAGGGGGCGCGAGGGCGTGGATGCGGGGGCAGGCGAAGGGGTCCCTGTCATGAGTGTCCTGTACGTTGTCGTTGGCTTTGAAGTGAGGCGGGCATCGATCTACCCGTTGCCCCACCGGCCAGATCGCGAAAATCAGCGTGCTGGCGCTTCCAGCGGCGGGTAGCTGACAGAAGCAGGCTCCAGCGGGGGCGCTGTCGGGGAGGCAGATGGCCGTTGCGACGCAGGGTAGCGGGCCAGTTGCTCCGGTGTGGCCTCCAGCACAGGCACCTTGCTTTTGGAGCCACGCGAGCCCAGTGTGGCCACGAACTCGGTCTCTGTGGGCATGGGATCGCCTTCGGAGCGGTCCAACCCATCGCCCTTGAAATACACGGTCAGCTTGCGGGTCTGGGCTTCTTCACCGGGGCGCTTGAGCGTGAACACGTATTCCCAGCGGTCTGCATGGAACAGGCTGGTGACCAGCGGCGTACCGAGGATTTCACGCACCTGCTGGCGGCTCATGCCGGGCTGGAGCGCCTCGACCTGCTCGCGCGACACAAAATTGCCCTGCACCACATCGATTTTGTAGGGAGTGACAATGCTGGCAATGCGGGTACTGGCACCATCCAGGCTACTGCAACCGGCCAGGGCGGCCACACTGGCACCGACCAAAAGGACCAGGCCCAGGCGGGCGCTGCAACGGGCTTTGACGGGCATGGGTAAAAGGGCTGAGGATATGATCGCCCCATTGTAGCGGCAGGCCTTCTGACCTTGAGGCCGAGGCCCGCATCCCGAAAGACCATGCCATGACCAACATCGACGAACTCAAAAGCACGGGACTCAAGGCCACGCTGCCCCGCCTGAAGATTCTGGAGATCTTCCAGAAAGGCGAGCAACGCCACATGACGGCCGAAGATGTGTTCCGCGTGCTGCTGGAAGAGCGTTCGGACATTGGCCTGGCCACGGTCTACCGCGTGCTCACGCAGTTCGAGCAGGCCAGCATCCTGATCCGCAGCAATTTCGAGAGCGGCAAGGCGGTGTACGAACTCAACGAAGGGCAGCACCACGACCACTTCATCTGCACGTCGTGCGGCAAGGTGGAGGAGTTCTACGACCCCGAGATTGAAAAACGCCAGCAGGCCGTGGCCAAGGCCAAGGGCTGGCTGGTGCAGGACCACACCATGGCCCTGTATGGCCAGTGCGCTGCCTGCGCAAAGAAGAGTTGACCCCCTGAGGCGCTGCGCGCCTTCCCCCAAGGGGGACGCACCCGGCGGCCCGGCGAAGCCGGTTCCACGGGTGCACTGGTATTGGCGCGCGCCAGTTTGGCAGCATCTGAGAACCTAAATTGGCTGTAGCGCCTGCCTGCCAAGCGCCGGCAGCTATCAAATACGCAGCATACTAGCCGCCTGTATCGCGCTCCATGGCGCGGCGATGGCGCTCGACAAACTCTTGATAGGTGTCGATGCCGCGCAGTTGCAGGATGGTGTTGCGCACGGCGGCTTCGACCAGCACGGCGATGTTGCGGCCGGCCACCACCTGGATCACCACCTTGAGCACCGGCACGCCCAGCACGTCTTGCGTGAGTGGCTCATAGGGCAGGCGCTCGTAGTCGCGCTCCAGGGTCTCCTTGCGCACCAGGTGCACGATGAGTTTGAGACGCATCTTGCGGCGCACCGCCGTCTCGCCAAAGATGGCACGGATATCGAGCAGACCGATGCCGCGCACTTCCAGCAGGTTCTGCAGCAGATCGGGGCACTTGCCCTCGATGGTGGTCTGGTTGATGCGGTACAGGTCCACCGCGTCGTCGGCCACCAGGCCGTTGCCGCGCGAAATCAGCTCCAGGCCCAGCTCGCTTTTCCCCAGGCCAGATTCGCCGGTGATCAGCACCCCCAGGCCGAGAATGTCCATGAACACGCCGTGCATCGTGGTGCGGTCGGCAAAGTGCTTGGACAGGTAGGCACGCAGCACGTCGATCACAAACGCCGAGGACTCGTGCGTGGAGAACATCGGGATCTGCGCGCGTTCGCACATCGACACCAGCGCATCGGGGGCGGTCTGGTCGTCGGCCAGCACCAGCACGGGCGGCTCCAGCGTCACGATGCGGGCAATGCGACGCTTGCAATCGTCGGGAGACGCGCTGCTCAGATAGGCAATCTCGCGCTCGCCCAGGATCTGGACGCGGTAGGGATGGATGTAATTGAGGTAGCCGACCAGATCGGCCCCGGAGCGCGCGGACCGCACGGCCACTTCGTCAAAGCGCCGCTCGGAAGCGCCCAGCCCGGCCACCCACTCCCACTTCAGGGGGCCGCGAAATTCCTCAAACAGAACATCGGCGCTGACAACATTGGGCTTCACGGCGAATCAGCGAAAGTGCGCAGCGCCAGACAGGCTCAGGCCGTTTGCGTGGACTGCCAGCCGGCAATCATGCCGTGCAGTTCGGCAGCATCGGTGCAGGCCTTGAGCCTTTCACGCAGGGCCGAATCGCTGAGCAGTTCGGCAATCTCGGAGAGGATTTCGAGGTGCTTCTGTGTGGCGGCTTCAGGCACCAGCAGAAAAATCAGCAGGCCCACAGGCAATTCGTCTGGCGCATCGAACCCGATGGGGTTCAGCAGCTGGAACACGGCAGCCATCGGTGCCTTGAGGCCCTTGATGCGCCCGTGGGGAATGGCCACGCCATGGCCCAGACCGGTGGAGCCCAGGCGTTCACGCGCAAAGAGGCTGTCGGTGATCAACGCGCGCGAGAGACCGTGCTGGCTCTCGAACAGCAGACCCGCTTCTTCAAAAGCACGCTTCTTGCTGGTGGCGTCAACGCTCACAAGCACTTGAGCGGAGGGCAGGATGGAGGCGAGTCGGTTCATGGTCAAGGGTAACAATTATGCACATATTGGCGAAAACCCTGAGCGCGGCGCTGTGGGCAACAAAAAAACCGCCCGAAAGGGGCGGCTGCTGTGCCAGGCTCAGGGCTGGCGCATCAAGCGTGCAGTTCGCGCTTGGCGGCTTCGTGGTGGTGGTCCTGCAGGCGATCCTTGTGGCGCACCACCTGACGGTCCATCTTGTCGACCAGTTCATCCACGGCAGCATACAGGTCGGCGTGGGAGCTTTCGGCAAACAGGTCGTTGCCCTTCACATGGATATTGCATTCCGCTCGCTGCCGCTTTTCCTTCTCCTTTTGCTTCTCTACCGTCAGCAGTACCTTGACGTCGACAACTTGGTCAAAATGGCGGGTGATCCGGTCCAGCTTGGTGGTGACGTAGTTGCGCAAGGCTGGGGTAACTTCGAGGTGGTGACCGCTGATCGTCAGGTTCATAAATAAGTCTCCTGTAACACTCTCTGTGGAAGAAGCGCCGCCCTGGATCAGAGGAGCGGCCCGGCGAACTTGGATGCATCCCGTTGACGTGAAGTCACTATGCCCCCGCCCTTCCTGAAAAGCAATCCCATTCCGCCCCGACCCGCTGGGTTATGCCCGCCAAGGTGCCAAGCCCCCAAAAAGCGCGCACAATGGCTGAGTTGCCGGGGAGCACACGCCCCGCCAGTCGGCAGTTGCTCAGCGTGCCGAAGGCGCTGCGCCATGCAGCGTCAACCGCCCTGCCACCACCATCGACAGCAGGCTCGCGGCAATACCCACCAGCGCCGCCATCCAGTAGTTCTGCACCAGTCCCTGCGCGTCGCGGCTGATCAGCATCCCGCCCACCAAAGACGCCGCCCCCATGGCCGCAGACTGCACCGATGCATTCAAGGTCATGAAGGTACCGCGCAGCGGTGCCTGCGCCGCAGAGGCCACGATGGCCATGCCGGGAATCATCCGGCCACTCACAAAGGCAAACATCAGGGTGGACACCGCCAGCACGCCCCACAGCGGCAGCCCCTGCACCAGCGTGATGCCCAGCAGGCAGGGCGCCGCAGCCAGGGCCAGCCAGCGAAAGGTTCGCACCTTGCCGCGCCGGTCCGTCAACCGGCCAAACAGGCGCGCGGTGAACAGGGTCGCGACACCTCCACACAGGTAGGCCACCGGAATCTGGTCGGCCCGCACACCGGCATTGGTCTGCATGTAGATGGTGATGTAGGGAATCACCGTAAAACCTGTAAACATGAGCAACGCGGAGAACAGGAACGCCCAGCGATGGTTCGGGTCGGCAAGCACTTGTCCGATGCCGCCCAACGCCGTTCTGCCGCTGGCCGCCTGCACATGGGCCGTCATCGCCGGCATGGTGCGCGCCGCCAGCACGGCCAGCAGCCCCACCATCGCGGCAATCGCAATGAACGGCATGTTCCAGCCGCCCACCTCGGCAAGAATCAGCCCCAGCGGAACACCGGCCACGGTCGATACCGAGAACGAGGTCATCACGATGCCCATCGCACGGCCGCGCCGCTCGAACGGGATCACGTCAGCCACGATGGTTTGCGACAGGGCCGACAAGACACCCCCGAATGCCCCCGCCAAAACGCGCGCCACCATGAGCGTGCCGTAGGTGGGCGCCACGCCACAGGCCAGTGTGGCCAGCCCAAACAGGACGTAGAGGACCAGCAGCAGCCGCTTGCGCCCGAACCGGTCGATGTAGGTGGAGGCCAGCAACCCCGAAACCCCAGCCGACAGCGTGTAGGCCGACACCAGCAGCCCGAACTGCGCGTCGCTGATGGAAAACAGCTGCGTGAACCGGGGCCCCAGCGGCATCATGATCATGAAGTCAAGGATGTGGGTGAACTGAATGCCCGCCAGGGTGAGCAGCAGCCAAAGTTCGCGGCGGGGAGTGAGCGCAGAGGTGGAGGGCACAGGGGGCGCGGCCAAAGGTGGCGCTGTCAGATTCAGGGCCACACAGTGTGCCGCAAGCTCACCGAGCGCGCAGGTCCGCACTAGCGCCCTCATGCACGCCGGTACATGCCCCTGCCAAGCCCCCACCGAGCCCTTGCCGCAGACACGCGTCAGACCCGCGCGTAAAATCCAAAGGTTGCGCGCACGCACTTGAAGACTTCACCAGCTCCCGCGCTTCACTCCCCGTTTTGCGGCCTGCCTGCAGCGCACATCGATCGCCCACACCGACACCATGACCCAGCCCAGCTCCAACGCCCTGCACACCTCCGCCCTGACATCGCTGCCCCTGCTGGCACGCGGCAAGGTGCGCGACAACTACGCCGTGGGCGACGACCGCATCCTGATGGTGGCCAGCGACCGCCTGTCGGCCTTTGACGTGATCATGGGCGAGCCCATCCCGGGCAAGGGCGAGTTGCTCACGCAGATGGCGCTGTTCTGGTTCGACAAGCTCGGGGATATCTGCCCCAACCACCTGACGGGCGACGCGCCGGAAAGTGTGGTGTCTCCGGAAGAAGCCCCGCAGATCCGTGGCCGGTCCATGCTGGTGCAGCGGCTGCAGCCCATTCCAGTCGAAGCCGTGGTGCGCGGCTACCTGGCCGGCAGCGGCTGGAAGGAATACCAGGAATCACGCGCGGTGTGCGGGGTACCCCTGCCAGAAGGGCTGACCAATGCCGCCAAGCTGCCCGAGCCCATCTACACCCCAGCCGCCAAGGCCGCTGCGGGCGAGCACGATGAAAACATCACGTTCGAGCGCACGGTGGAGATGATTGGCCTTCAGCTCGCCACCCGCATCCGCGACCTGAGCATTGAGATCTACAAGGCTGCTGCCGACATCGCGCTCGCCAAAGGCATGATCATTGCCGACACCAAGTTCGAGTTTGGCCTGGCGCCCGATGGCACGCTGGTGCTGATGGACGAAGTGCTCACGCCCGACAGCTCGCGCTACTGGCCCGTGGAAGGCTATGAAGCGGCTCTCGCTGCCGGCCAAAACCCGCCGAGCTACGACAAGCAGTTCGTGCGCGACTGGCTGGAGCAGGCCCAGGTGAACGGCAAGCCCTGGGACAAGACCGCGCCCGCACCCCGCCTGCCGCGTGAAGTGATCGAAAAAACCGCCGCCAAGTACCGCGAAGCGCTGGAACGGCTGACAGCCTGACGCCTCCGTCTGTTCTGTACAAAAGCAAAGGCCCTTCACGGGCCTTTGCTTTTTGGCGCGTCAGACCCCGCTCAGCTCAGCACGACGCTGGAGAGTCGGCGCCGGTAGGTCGCCACCACCGGGTCGTCGGGTGGGATCTGGCCGTCGGCCACCTTCACCTTGGGCGGCTCGATGATTTCAAGGATGGCCACATAGGTCTTGCGGGCGGCCTCTTCGCCCCAGGCCTTGTCGCGCATGAGGATTTCGAGCAGTTCGTCCATGGCGTCCGTCCAGCGCTGGTCGGCCATGAGCCAGCGGGCGCGGGCGTAGCGGGTGTCAAAGTCGCGCTTGTTGGCGGCGATTTTTGCATCAAAATCGGCACCAGCGCCTTCCCCATAAGCGTTAGAAGCTACGAAATCAATAGCATCCATCCAGGCTTTCAACGCACCCAGCTTGCGCGAGGCTGCGGCCTTGGCGATGACGGGGGCAAAGGCGACCTTGGCGTCGTCCTCGCGACGCAACTGCAGCAGCAGCTTGACGTAGTCGAAGCGCGCGTCGTCATTGGAAGGATCGGTCACCACGGCGTGCTGCAGCTTCTCCAGCGCGGTACTGGTGTCGCCTTCGGCCAGGGCGTCCTGGGCTTCTTCTTCCTCGATTTCCGCCACCAGTTCTTCGGCGGTGGGGATGTGCTTGTCCAGGAAGGCGCGCACCTGGCCTTCGGGCAGGGCGCCCATGAAGCCATCCACGGGCTGGCCATTCATGAGCAGCACGCAGGTGGGAATGCTGCGGATGCCGAACATGCCCGCCAACTGCTGCTCCTGGTCCGAATCGATCTTGACCAGCTTGAAGCGGCCCGCGTAGTCGGTCTCCAGCTTTTCCAGCACCGGCCCCAGCGACTTGCAGGGGCCACACCAGGGCGCCCAGAAGTCCACCAGCACGGGCACGTTCATCGAGGCAGCAACCACCTCGGTTTCAAAATTTTCTACGGTGACGTCAATCATGGCGGTGTGGAGGCCAGGGGCCTGTGGAGCGGTTTGCGCGCTATTTTGGCCCATCGAAACAGCCCCATGCCGGGAAGGGAGGCGCAAAAAGTAAAATCGCGGGTTCCACCTACAGCGGCAAAGCAGGCGCAACCTGCCCGCCAGCGCCCTCCACACCATGAAACCCATCCAGATCGGCGTGGTCATGGGTTCCAGCAGCGACTGGGACACCATGCAGCATGCAGTGCAGATTCTTGAACAGTTCGGCATCGCGCACGAGGCCCGCGTGGTCTCGGCCCACCGCATGCCCGACGACATGTTTGCCTACGCCGAGGCCGCAGCGGGCCGGGGCCTCAAAGCCATCATCGCGGGCGCCGGTGGCGCCGCCCACCTGCCCGGCATGATTGCCGCCAAGACCACCGTGCCCGTGCTGGGCGTGCCCGTGGCCAGCCGCCACCTGCAGGGTGTGGATTCGCTGTACAGCATCGTGCAGATGCCCAAGGGCATCCCCGTGGCCACGTTCGCCATCGGCACGGCGGGCGCTGCCAATGCGGCCCTGTTCGCCGTGGCCCTGCTGGCCAACGAAAGCCTCGAACTGCGCCAGCGCCTGGAAGCATTCCGTGCCGAGCAGACGGAAGTGGCCCGCAACATGACCCTGCCGCCCGCATGAACACGACCCCCACGCTCCACCGCTGCGCGGGTCGCTGCCCCCCGAGGGGGCCGCTTTTTCATCTTGGGGCGGCCCGGCGATGAAAAAATCCACCCATCAACCCCTTCTGCCCGGTAGCACACTGGGCGTGCTGGGCGGCGGCCAGCTGGGCCGCATGTTTGTGCACCAGGCGCAGGCCATGGGCTACTTCACGGCCGTGCTCGACGCCGACCCCACCAGCCCGGCCGGGCTGGTGAGCCACCACCACATCCAGACCGACTATGAAGACCCGCAGGGCCTGGCCGAGCTGGCCCGCCTGTCGGATGCGGTGACCACCGAGTTCGAAAACGTACCCGCTGCCGCGCTGGCTGCACTGGCTGTGCAACGCCCCGTGTCGCCTGCCGCCAGCGCTGTGTCGGTGGCGCAGGACAGGGCCCGCGAAAAGGCCCACTTTGTGGCCTGCGGCGTGCCCTGTGCGCCGTATGCGGTGATCGAAACGGCGGAGCAACTGGCTGCAGTTTCTTCTGATCTGTTACCAGGCATCCTGAAGACGGCCCGCATGGGCTACGACGGCAAGGGCCAGGTGCGCGTGAAGACGCCCGCCGAGCTGGCCGCTGCCTGGGACTCTGTCGGCAAGGTGCCCTGCGTGCTGGAGAAGATGCTGTCGCTGGCGCTGGAATGCTCGGTGATCGTGGCGCGCGGCGCCGACGGTGGCACCGTGCACCTGCCCGTGCAGCGCAACCTGCACCGCGACGGGATTCTGGCGGTGACGGAGGTTTTTGAACAAAATCTGCCTCCAGCGCTTGCCCAGCAAGCGGTAGCAGCTGCAGTTTCGATAGCAAATGGTTTGCAATACGTCGGCGTGCTCTGCGTGGAGTTCTTTGTGCTGCAGGACGGCAGCCTGGTGGTGAACGAGATCGCCCCGCGCCCACACAACAGCGGCCACTACAGCCAGAACGCCTGCGATGTGTCGCAGTTCGAGCTGCAGGTACGCACCATGGCCCGCCTGCCGCTCACGCAGCCACGCCAGCACAGCCCCGCCGTGATGCTCAACCTGCTGGGCGACCTGTGGTTTGCGCACGGCGACGCCGCGCAGACGCCCCCCTGGGCCGAGGTGCTGGCCCTGCCCGGCACGCACCTGCACCTGTATGGCAAGCGCGACGCCAAACGCGGCCGCAAGATGGGGCATCTCAACATCACCGCAGCCACCCCCGAAGCAGCACGTGCCACTGCCCTGCAGGCGGCGGCCCTGCTGGGCATCGCACCGTTCTGACCATGATTCTTGACGGCACCCAGCCCGCATCCATCGCCGCCGCAGCGCGGGCCGTGCGCAGCGGCGCGCTGCTCGGCCTGCCCACTGAGACGGTGTACGGCCTGGCGGCCGACGCCAGCAGCGATGCCGCCGTGGCGCAGATCTTTGCGGCCAAGGGGCGCCCCAGCGACCACCCCCTGATCGTGCATGTGGCCAATGCCGAGGGCATTGCGCACTTCGCCAACGAAGTGCCGAGCTTTGCGCAAAAGCTGGTCGATGCCTTCTGGCCCGGCCCGCTCACGCTCATCCTGCCGCGCCTGCCCGGCGTGGCCAGCGCCGCCACGGGCGGGCAGGACAGCGTGGGACTGCGCTGCCCCGCCCACCCCGTGGCCCATGCCCTGCTGCTGGCCTGCGCCGCCCCCGGCGACAGCGACGCCCAGGGCGGCCCGCCCGTGTGGGGCGTGGCCGCCCCCAGCGCCAACCGCTTTGGCCGCGTGAGCCCCACCACCGCCCGGCACGTGCAGGACGAGCTGGGCGCCGAGCTGCTGGTGCTCGACGGCGGCCCGTGCGAAGTGGGCATCGAAAGCACCATCGTGGACTGCACGCGCGGCGTGCCCGTGCTGCTGCGTCCCGGCGCCATCACGCGCGAGCAGATCCGGGCGGCCTGCGGCATTGCGCCGCTGTCCAAAGACGACATGCCCGCGCTCACGCCCCGCGCCTCGGGCACGCTCGAAGCGCACTACGCGCCCGCCGCCAAGGTGCGGCTGATGGACGCCAAGGCACTGCAGACCGGCCTGGACCTGCTGGGCGCCGACGCCGCCCACATTGCGGTGTATGCCCGCGCAGCGCTGCGCACCCAATCGTCCAAGCTCGTCATGCGCCGCATGCCCGACGACGCCACCGCCACGGCCCAGCAGCTGTTTGCAGTGCTGCGCGGCTTTGACGACGATGGCGTGAAACTGATCTGGATCGAGACCCCGCCCACCAGCCCGGAGTGGGAAGGCGTGCGCGACCGACTGCAGCGTGCGTCCGCAGCGTGATTCCGGCCGCGCCAGGCGGCTTTACATGCGTTGACGTTGCACCGCTAAACTACCCCCCACTTTTCTGGAGAAATACATGGCAGCAAATTGGATGCGCCGCACCGTACTGGTCGCCGCATGTGCGTCGGCCGCGTTGCTCGCGGCCTGCGGTTCCAGCACCACCGAATCGGCCATCGCGCCCGAGCGCTTCATCGCGTTTGGCGATGCCAACAGCGATGTGGGGCAAAAAGGAACGCGCTATACCGTTAACGACGGCAGCGTGAACAACTGGACCCTGCAGGTGGCTGCCAACTACGGCAAGCCCCTTGCGGCCGCCTCTGCGGGTGGCAAGAGCTATGCCGTAGGCAATGCCCGCGTGAAGATCAAGCCCGACGCGGCAGGCAACGCCAGCACCCCCACCATCACCGAGCAGATCGACACCTTTTTGGCCAGTGGCAGCTTTGGCGCCAGTGACGTGGTGTTTCTGAGCGGCGGCATCAGCGACGTGATTGCCGGCATGGCCGCCGTGCAGGCCGGCACCCAGACCGAGGCCGCCATGGTGGCCGCAGCCCGCCAGGCGGGTGAAGACATGGCCGCGCAGGTGCGACGCCTGGTCGCCGCAGGCGCCAAATATGTGGTCGTGACGGGAACCTACGACCTGAGCAAGACCCCCTGGGCCAAGACCATTGGCCGTGAAGCCCTGTTGGCCGATGCGAGCAGCCGCTTCAACGACGGCCTGCTCGTGGGCATCGTGGACCTGGGTGCCAACGCGCTGTATGTGGACCTGGCCTACTACGTGAACCTGTACACCGGCGTGCCCGCCAACTACGGTTTCAACAACGCCACCACGGCCGTGTGCACCTCGGTGGATGCCACCAACGGCATCGGCATCGGCGCAGGACAGGTCAACTCTGCCCTGTGCACCGCCTCCACGCTGCTGCCAGGCGCCAGCCAAACCTCCTACGTGTTTGCCGACCCGGTGTACCTCACGCCCTCGGCGCAACGCCAGTTCGGCACCTACGCTTACGACCGCCTGCGCGCCCGCTGGTAAGGGGCTGCTGACTCGCCCCCAGCCGCCGCTGAGCCTGCTGCTGTGCAGGGGCAGCGGCCCACAAAAAAAGCCGACCCTTGGGTCGGCTTTTTGCTGTGCGGCTTGCTGTGGCAAGCCAGCTGGCTTACTTGACCATGTCGAACACAGCGCGCGCCTGGGCGTGGCAGAACGGGGGTTCATAGGTGCCATGGTAGGCGCCGTAGTAGGTGGCAAACGCGGCCGATGCGGGGTCGGTGGGGGCCTGGCCACCCGGGCCAAAGGTGGCCTGGATGGCGGCATCGACGTCGACCGAGGTCACGTTGGTCAGGCCACGGCTGTCGAAGTCGGCCTTCATCACGCGCTGGTGAATGGCTGGCGGCACTGTGGGGTCACCCGCGCCGCCGCACAGCAGCACGCGGGCCTTGGGGCTCCAGCCCAGCAGGTCGTTCTTCTTGGCCGCCAGGTACAGCGGGTGGGTGGTGCTGGTCTGCGAGCCCGTGATGAAGGCGGACTGGAACAGCGCGTCGCGCGCCTGGTTGGGCGTGCCTGCGGGCAGGGTGCCCGAGGTGAGCAGCGTGGTGTACGTCATCGTGGGGTTGGGCAGCAGATTTTCGATGTAGCCCGAGTACGGTGCCTTGAAGACCTGCTTGACGTCCGTGTAAACGTCGCCATAGACCTTCTGCCAGGCCGTCACCAGATACGGCACGAAGAACTGCACCCCGGCAATCGCATCCGGAATGCGCAGCGAGCCCGACAGGTTGTAAGGGCCGGCCAGGTGGGCGCCTGCGACCACATTGAATTCGCTGCCATAGTCGCGCTCGGCAGCGCGGTGTGCGGCCATCGACGAGTGCCCGCCCTGCGAGTAGCCCGTGAACATGACCTTGCCCGACAGATTGGCCCCCACGGTGCCCGCTGCATTGCGCGCGGCACGCACCGAGTCGATGACCGTGGTGGCTTCCGAATCGGCATGCAGGTAGGGGTGGTAGCTGTAGCCCGACTTGGCAAAGCCCAGGTAGTCGGTGGCCACCACCGCATAGCCCTGGGCGGCGTACATGGCGGCGAGCAGGAAGGTTTCGTTGTCCTGCGGGTTGGCCAGGGTGCGGGGCTTTTGCACATCGGTGCCCTTGGCGTAGGCAATCAGCGGTGCGGCCGTGCTGCAGCTGCCAGCGGGCACCAGCATCACGCCCGAGGCGTTGGTGTTCTCTCCGGCCTTGGCGCCGACGGTGGCGTAGTTGAGCGCCACCACCTTGACATCACACTTCGCCTTGCCCGTGATGGCCTGCAGGCCGCTGCTGGAGGTGCCTGCGTCGATCTGCGCAGCCGTCAGCGTGGTCATCACGGCAGGGGGGTCGATCAGCGAGCCACGGTCTGGATCGTCAGAGCCACCGCAGGCGACAAGCAGCACCGCAGCAGCGGCAACACAGGTAAGGCGGAAATACTTCATGGATGGATACCTCAGGTCAAGAAACAACGACGCATCGTGCGCGCACCTGCACTGCACCATCCATAGGGGATAACGCGGACCGAACCAGCGGGCAGACGCCTAGGTGACAGCAGCCCGCCAGCAGCGGCCGCTCAACGATGGCCGCGCGCCCCGTAGACCAGCTTCATCCCCAGGATCGTCCCCGCCAGCGCGAGCGTGATGGCGTTGGCCACCACGATGGGCCACGCCGCGAGGACGACGCCATACACCAGCCACAGCGCCACCCCCGCCGTGAACACGCTGTACATGCCCAGAGAGATGCCCCGGACATCGCGCGTGCGGAAGGTGTGCAGGGCCTGCGGAACGAAGCTGCAGGTGGTCAGGAAGGCGGCAACGTAGCCGATCAGCTCGGTGGTGGACATGAAGGGAGGCGGGTGACTGCGCGGCGGATGGCTGCGCGAGTGCGCATTATTCACTGGTCGCGCGCGGTCCAGTCGATCAGGCTGTCGAGCACGGGCCGTGCAGCGCCGGCATTGGCATGGTTGACCACGGCCACCAGCACATACCGCCGCCCGCTGGTCGCGTGCACGTAACCGGCCACGGCCATCACATCGCGCAGGCTGCCCGTCTTGAGGTGCGCCGTGCCCGCACGGCTCTGGCTGCGGCGCAGCGTGCCGTCCACCCCGGAGATGGGCAGCGACGCCACCAGCTCCGGCATCACGGGCGATACCCAGGCCACCTGCAGCATGCGCGCCAGTGCCTGGGCGGTGATGCGCGCATCGCGGCTGAGCCCCGCGCCGTTGTCTGCCAGCGGCAGCTCTGCGTCCCCCATGCGCGATACCCACCACTGGCGCAGTGCCTCGCGGGCGCCGTCGAAGGTGGCCACGCCGTTCTTTTGCAGCGCAAGGGTCAGAAACACATGCTGCGCCATGACGTTGTTGCTGTACTTGTTCACGTCGCGCACGACCTCGGCCAAGGCTGGCGACGTGACCACAAACGCGGGCTTGAGACCCGCAGGCACCTTGCCTTCGCGCACGCTGCCCGTGAGCTTGCCGCCCAGTTCGCGCCACATGCCCTCCACGGCCTTCGCCGCAAAGCCGCGCGGGTCGGCGGCGGCCACGGGCCACACCCGCTCCCCGCAGGACGCGGGGTACACGCCCTGAAAGCTCACCTTGGCAGGGTCGGCCAGCTCCGCCCGCAAGGCACCACGCCAGTCGCCACACTCGGTGCCCGGCGCGCCCAGCGCCACGGTGGCCTGGCGCGCCACGCCCGCCAGGGGTGGGTCGTACTGAATGCGCGCCAGGCCTGCGGCGGCATCCGGCACAAAGGTCATCACCGACGATTTGTAGTTGAGCAGCAGCGCGTCGGGCGCGGCGTTGTAGGGGCGCAGGGGCTCGCCATCAAATCGCGCCGGATCGTGGTCGGGCACCTCAAAGGCGGTGCGGTCGAGCACGATGTCGCCCACGATGACCTGGATGCCCTGGCCCTGCAGGCGGCGCATCAGCAGCCACAGCCGCTCCATGACCAGCTTGGGGTCTCCCTGGCCCTGGATGTAGACGTTGCCCCGCAGGCTGCCGTCCTGCACCGTGCCCTGCAGATAGACCGGGGTGTTCCACACATAGGCGGGGCCCAGTTGCTCCAGCGCGGCGTAAGTGGTCACCAGCTTCATCACCGATGCCGGGTTCACCGGCAACTGCGCACGGTGCGCCAGGCGCACAGGCGAAGTCTTGCCTCCCTGGGCATCCACCACCATCACCGACAGGGCCTCGCGCGGCAACCTGGCGCGGGCCAGGGCGGCTTCGACCTCGGGCGGCAGCGGGGTGGCGGGCGCCGCCGCCTGGGCCTGGGCCGTGTCAACAGCCCCCACCAGAGCCAACCAGGCCACAACAACACCCAGGGCCCCACGCAGCGCAGCGCGGCGCCAAAAAACAGGAAGCAAAAGCATGGAGCGAGTCTATCGCCCGGCAGGAAGCCCACCTGGGTCGCGCCTGCGTCCAGACCCGCTGCAGGCGCCGCCGCCCCCACCCACCGATAATCCTCCGATGCGTTTTTCTCCTCGTGCCATCGGCCTGCTGGCGGCAGTCGTGACGGTCACCATCTGGACGGGTTTCATCGTCATTGCCCGCGCCTCGGCCCAGCGCACGCTCACCCCGTTCGACATTGCGCTGCTGCGCATCGTGGGCGCCAGCCTGGTCCTGCTGCCCTGGGGCTGGTGGATGGTGCGGCAGCGCACCACAGCACTGGGCTCTGCGGCCCCGCCCTCCAGCCTGGCAGGTATCTCGCCCCTGCCGCTGTGCACCACGGTGCTGCTGGGCAGCTTTGGCGGTCTGCTCTACGCCATGCTGGCCTATGCGGGGTTCTTCCACGCGCCCGCCACCCATGCAGCAGTGCTCATGCCGGGCAGCCTGCCGCTGTGGACGGCGCTGCTCGCCGCCGTGCTGCTGCGCGACCACATCACCCCGCTGCGCGCGGCGGGCCTGGCGCTGATCGTGGCAGGCGACCTGCTGGTGGGCGGGCGCAGCCTGCTGGCAGCGTTTTCGGGCGGTGATGTGTGGAAGGGCGACGTGCTGTTCATGCTGGCCGCCTCCTGCTGGGCCACCTACAGCGTGCTGGCCCGGCGCCACGCGGTGGACGCCGTGCAGGCCACCATCGCCATCACCGCGTTTGCCTGCTTGGTCTATGTTCCCAGCTATGCCCTGCTGATTGCGCTGGGAACCGTCACCAGCCACCTGGCCATTGCGCCGTGGAGCGAGATCGTCTTTCACATGGCGTTCCAAGGTGGCGGGTCGGTGGTGATCTCGGGCATTGGCTTCACCCGCATGATCCAGCACTATGGCCCTGTGCGCTCCACCATGATCACGGCCCTGGTGCCCGGCCTCTCGGCCATCGGCGCGGTGATTTTTCTGGACGAGCCGATGTACTGGAACCTCGTCGCCGGCCTGCTGCTGGTGACTGCCGGTATCCTGCTGGGCGTGCTGCGCAGTAGCCAGGCGCCTGCGGTCACCCCGCCCACGCCCGCGCCTGGCCCTACCGTCCCCTGACCTCCTTTGCCGCGCAACCCCACTGGCCCCATGAATCTGCTTGCTTTCGACACCAGCACCGACACCCTATCCATTGCCGTCCAGCACGGGGATGCCGTGTGGCAGCACACGGGCCCCGGGGGCGCGCAAGCGTCGGCCACCCTGATCCCGACGGTGCGCAGCCTGATGGCGCAGGCCAGCCTGTCGTTCGACACGCTGGAGGCCATTGTGTTTGGCCGGGGCCCAGGCTCCTTCACCGGCCTGCGCACCGCCTGCGCCGTGGCCCAGGGGCTGGCGTTTGGCGCGCGCGGGGGCCAGGGTGTGCCGGTGCTGCCCGTGGACACCCTGCTGGCCGTAGCCGAGGAAGCGCGCCACGCGCACAGCTGCACGCAGGTGGTGGCGGTGCTGGACGCGCGCATGGACGAGGTCTACCACGCGCGCTGCGAATGGGTCGCCGCCCAGGGCCGCTGGCACACCGAGGCCGACTTTGGCCTGGGCGCACCGGAATCCGTGCTTGCCCCCGCAGGGTGGACGGTGGCGGGCAATGCGCGCACGCCCTATGGCGAGCGGCTGGCGCCCATGGCCGCCCACGTGGCCGCGCTGCCCACAGCCACGGCGCTGCTGCGCCTGGCACCGGCCTTGCTGGCAGCGGGCGAAGGTGTGCCGGCCAGCGATGCGCTGCCGCGCTACATCCGCGATAAAGTGGCACAAACCACCGCCGAGCGGGCTGCGCTGCGCGCCGCCCAGGCGGTGCCCGCTCCTCTGTGAATCCTTTCCGCCAGACCCCATGAGCGCCCTGCCCACCCCGTCTGCCGGCGCGCCCGAGGCGCGCTTTGAAGCCCTCACGCTCGCGCGGCTGGATGCCGTGCTGGCGGTGGAACAACGTGCCTATTCGCACCCCTGGACACGCGGCAACTTCACCGATGCCATGGCATCGGGCTACCAGGCACAGGTGCTGATGGCGGACGAACACCTGCTCGGCTACTTCGTGGCCATGATGGGGGTGGACGAGGTGCACCTGCTCAACATCACCGTCACCCCCGAGTTCCAGCGCCAGGGCTGGGCGCGGGTGCTGCTGGACGCGCTGGCCCTGTGGTCACGCGGGCGCGGCGCCCAGTGGCTGTGGCTGGAGGTGCGCGTGAGCAACCTGCGCGCCCAGCACATCTACCAGACACACGGGTTCCGACGCGTGGGCGAACGCAAGCGCTACTACCCCGCGGACCTGGGCCAGCGCGAAGATGCCGTGGTCATGAGCCTGGCACTGTGAGCAACACCTTCAACCGGCCCTTTTTTCCATGAGCCTTCACCTCGATGCGCGGCAGCGCGCCATGCTGCAAGAAATGGGCGTCACCGTGTGGGTGCAGCCGGAGGCACCCGTAGCCCGCACCACAGCCGGGGCCCCCGCCGTCGCCGTGGCGGCGCCCGCCCCTGCCGCCCGCATGGCGCCCCCCACCGCCCCGGCACCCGCCGTGGCCAGCCCTCCTGCTGCGCGAGCGCCCCAGCCAGCGGCCCCGCGAGCACCCGCACCGGCACCTGCGGTAGAGAACGCAGGCGCAACACCCGCCATACCCAGCTTGCGGCTGCATGCGCCCCAAGTGCTGTACCCCAACGCCGACCCCTCGCAGACCCCGGCCGGGCTGGGCGCTGGCTGGCTGATCGTGACCGAAAGCCTCACGCCGGGCGAACCGCTGGGTGGCGACGCAGGCCGGCTGCTGGACAACATGCTGCGCGCCATGCAACTGCACAAGCACCCGCGCGTGTTCCTGGCTGCGCTGGAGCGCACCGCCCCCGGCGCGGAAACCGGGGGTGACAACCCCACGCCCGCCGCGCTGGCCGACGCCGTGGCGGCACTGCAACCCGCCCTGGTCCTGGTGCTGGGCCATGTGGCGGCGCGGGCGGCGCTGGGGCGCACCGAGCCGCTGGGCCGCCTTCGCGCGGGCCCGCACCAGCTGGCGGGATGCCCCGCCGTGGTGACCTACGACCCTGCGTTTCTCTTGCGTTCACAGGATGTCAAGGCCGCTGCCTGGGCCGATCTGTGCCGGGCGCTGGCCATCGTGCGCCAGGCCTCGCCGGGCTGACCACGGCGGGTTCGGACATTTGCAGCGATTCCACGGCGGCTGCAGTGCCATAATCCGCCGCCTGTTCATTTTTTACGGAGAAAGCTCCTTGGAAACCTACCCGAGTTGGTAGCTTTCAGCTCCCCGGCCTGCTGTGGGGTTGAAAGCACCCGATCCCCCACACCGCAGATGCCACACAACAAGGGAGTGAGCCCATGCTCAACATCTTCACGCTTGCCAATGGCCGGCTTTTCCAGGAAGAGATCGAATCGCTGGAAGAGCTGACCAAGTTCCAGCCGATCTGGGTGGACCTTGAAGCCCCCACGCTCGAAGAAAAACGCTGGATCAAGCAGCACTACGGCCTGTCCATCCCCGAGGATGCGATGGACGAGGACATCGAGGAATCCGCCCGCTTCTACGAAGAAGACAACGGCGAGCTGCACATTCGCAGCGACTTCTTGATCGACGACGACGAAGACCCCCGCTCGGTGCGCGTGGCCTTCATCCTGAACCAGCACAACGCCAACCTCAAGAGCCGGGGCGTGCTGTTTTCCATCCACGACGAAGATGTGCCCGTGTTTCGCCTGCTGCGCATGCGCGCGCGCCGCGCGCCCGGTCTCATCGAAGATGCCAAGGAAGTGCTGCTCAAGCTGTTCGACGCCGATGCCGAGTACTCGGCGGATACGCTTGAGAACATCTACGACGAGCTCGAGGCTGTGAGCAAGCAGGTGCTGGCAGGCGACGTGACTGACACCCGCGCCGGTGAAGTGCTGGCCGCCATCGCGCGCCAGGAAGACTTGAACGGCCGCATCCGCCGCAACGTGATGGACACCCGCCGCGCCGTGAGCTTCATGATGCGCAGCAAGATGCTCAACTCCGAGCAGTTCGAAGAAGCCCGCCAGATCCTGCGCGACATCGAATCGCTGGACAACCACACGGCGTTTTTGTTCGACAAGATCAACTTCTTGATGGACGCCACGGTTGGTTTCATCAACATCAACCAGAACAAGATCATCAAGATCTTCTCGGTGGCCAGCGTGGCGCTGCTGCCGCCCACGCTGATCGCCAGCGTGTACGGCATGAACTTCAAGTTCATGCCCGAGCTGGACTGGTCGCTGGGCTACCCGTATGCGCTTGCGCTGATGGTGGCCAGTGCACTGGGCCCCATGTGGTATTTCCGCAAGCGCGGCTGGTTGAAGTAGCCCCCCTGTGGCGCTGCGCGCCTTCCCCCCCGAGGGGGGACGCCTCCAGCGGCCCGGCAGAGCCGGTTCCGCGGTGGCGCTGGGTTTTGGGGCGCGCCGGTTTCACGGTGCGGAGGCGTACTTTGTCGCCCCTCAGGCTCTTGCTGATTCTTTGAATCCACGCCCTGCCCGTTCGGGCTGAGCTTGTCGCAGCCTGGACAAGGCGGATCATCGCTTCGTCGGCTACCTCAACGCAGGAAATGAGCCAAATTGGCCTCTAGCGCTTATTCATCAAGCGCTAGTAGCTATTAATTTCATAGCATTCGCAAAAACGCCAGCACCATGTGTTCGGCGTAACGGCTGGCTACGGTCTGCACGAAGTGGGGGAAGTCCACGTGCGCGGTGTCGTCGGCGCGGTCGGAGATGGTGCGCACAGCGGCGAAGGGGATGCCGTAGTCGTGGCACACCTGGGCGACGGCGGCGCCTTCCATTTCTACGGCCAGCACGTCGTGCCCGGCGTCGCGCAAGATCGTGCGCAGACGGTGGGACTCATCGGCGGCAGAGACAAAACGGTCCCCGCTGGCGATCAGGCCGTGGTGTGCGCGGTGCAGGCCGCCTTCTGGTGCGTTTTGCGGCGTAGATTTCAAGCCCAATTGACCACTAGCGCTTGATACACAAGCGCAAGCAGCTTCCAAAAGAATAGCAGACAGTGCAGTGTCGCAGGCCAGGCGGCTGCGTGCGTAGCCGGGCACTTCCCAGCGGGGGAACAGGGGCGAGGCGTCCATGTCGTGCTGCAGGTAGTCCTGCGCTACCACCACGTCGCCCACATTCACGCCATCGCCCACACCGCCCGCAACCCCGGTGAAGACGATGCGCGCCACACCGAACCGCTCAATGAGCGCCGTGGCCGTGGTGGCCGCCGCCACCTTGCCGATACCCGACAGCGCCAACACCACCGGGCGGCCCTGCAGATCACCCAGCCAGAAAGCCCGGCCTGCGTGCATCACCCGCTGAGGGTGCAAGAGGTGATCAACCAGCGAGCTTTGCTCTTCGGGCAAGGCGCTGAGGATGGCGGTGGTCATGGCCTACGAAACCGACACGACCCATACCAGCGGACGCCGTGGAACTGGCTTCGCCAGGCCGCTGGCGTCGTCCCCCTTCCCGGCGCGAGCCGAGAGAAGGGGGAAGCCGCGAAGCGGCTCAGGGGGATGGTCATTTCTTATCGCGCAGCTCGCGGCGCAGGATCTTGCCCACGGGGGTCTTGGGCAGCTCGGTGCGGAACTCGATGACCTTGGGCTGCTTGTAGCCCGTGAGTTCAGCGCGGCAGAACTCCTTGACCTGCGCTTCGGTGAGCGCGGGGTCTTTCTTGACGATCACGAGCTTGACGGCTTCACCGGTCTTCTCGTCAGGCACGCCCACCACGGCGCATTCGAGCACGCCGGGGCAGTTGGCCACGACCTCTTCCACCTCGTTGGGGTAGACGTTGAAGCCGCTGACCAGCACCATGTCCTTCTTGCGGTCCACGATCTTGAAGAAGCCGCGCTCGTCCATGACACCGATGTCGCCAGACTTGAAGAAGCCGTCGTCGGTCATGACCTTGGCGGTTTCATCGGGGCGCTGCCAGTACCCGGCCATCACCTGCGGGCCCTTGATCGCGATCTCGCCGGGCTGGCCGAGGGTGGTGACTTCCTTGCCGTCGTCGTCGATCAGCTTCATCAGGGTGCCGGGAAGCGGCACGCCAATGGTGCCCGTGAACTCCTTGGCGGTCACGGGGTTGCAGCTGACCGAGGGGCTGGTCTCCGACAGGCCGTAGCCTTCGCAGATGGGGCAGCCGGTCTTCTCCAGCCACAGTTTGGCCACGGCGCCCTGCACGGCCATGCCCCCGCCTACCGAGACCTTGAGGTTCTTCCAGTTGACGGTATTGAAATCGGGGTGGTTGGCCAGGCCGTTGAACAGCGTGTTCACGGCCGGGAAGCTGTGGAAGGTGTGCTTGGACAGTTCCTTGAGCACGGCAGGCAGGTCGCGCGGGTTGGGGATCAAGATGGTCTTGCCGCCCGTGCGCATGCTCAGCATCATGTTCACGGTGAACGCAAAGATGTGGTACAGCGGCAGCGCGCAGATGCTGGTCTGCTGCTCGCCTGCGGGCACCTTCTTCATCACGGGGTCGTTCCACGCCTCGGACTGCAGCACGTTGGCGATCACGTTGCGGTGCAGCAGCACGGCGCCCTTGCTCACACCCGTGGTGCCGCCGGTGTATTGCAGCAGCGCGATGTCGTCGGGCTTGATGTCGGGCTTCTTGAGCGTGCCGCGCGTGCCCTGGGCCACCGCGTCATTGAAGCGCACGGCACCCGGCAGGTTGTAGGCGGGCACCATCTTCTTGACGTTGCGCACCACATAGTTGACGAGCGCGCCCTTGAGCAGGCCCAACTGGTCGCCCATGGCGCACAGCACCACGTGCTTGACGGGCGTGTTCGCAATGCAGCTTTGCAGCGTGGTGGCGAAGTTTTCGATGATGACGATGGCCTTGGCACCCGAGTCCTTGAGCTGATGCTCCAGTTCGCGCGGCGTGTACAGCGGGTTCACATTGACCACCACAAAACCTGCGCGCAGGATGGCGGCCACCGTGACGGGATACTGCGGCACGTTGGGCATCATGATGGCCACACGGTCGCCCTTGACCAGGCCCAGGCCCTGCAGGTAGGCCGCAAACGCACTGCTCAGGGAGTCGGTCTGGGCATAGGTCACTTCCTTGCCCATGAAGCTGTAGGCCACGCGGCCAGCGTACTTGGTGAACGCCTCGTCCATGAGGGCCACGAGCGACGGGTATTGCGTGGTGTCGATGTCTGCGGGGACGCCTTGCGGATAGGCAGTCAGCCAGGGGCGATGGGTCATTGTTGTCTCCTGATAAGTTTTATTGAGGTCGTGAAATCCGTGCTGCGCCTAACAGCACGGTCGTGCTTTTTTTGCGGTGGAATTATGCCCGTCACCCCTTGAGCGCGGAAAGAACTTCGTCGAGCATTTTCTTGGCGTCGCCAAACAGCATGCGATTGTTGTCCTTGTAGAACAGAGGGTTGTCCACCCCCGCATAGCCCGACGCCATGGAGCGCTTCATCACGATCGAGGTCTTGGCCTTCCACACTTCGAGCACCGGCATGCCGGCGATGGGGCTGGACGGATCGTCCAGCGCGCTCGGGTTCACGATGTCGTTGGCGCCGATGACCATGGCCACGTCGGCATTCGGGAAGTCCTCGTTGATCTCGTCCATCTCCATCACGATGTCGTAGGGCACCTTGGCCTCGGCCAGCAGCACGTTCATGTGGCCGGGCATGCGGCCTGCCACGGGGTGGATGGCAAAGCGCACATCCACGCCCTTCTCGCGCAGGGTCTTGGTGATCTCGTACACCGTGTGCTGGGCCTGGGCCACAGCCATGCCGTAGCCGGGCACGATGATCACACTCTTGGCGTCGCGCAGCAGCTCGGCCGTCTCGGCGGAGCTGACGGGTACGGCCTCGCCCTGCGGCTCGGTTGCCTCGCCCTTTTTGGCGGGAGTTCCAGCGCCCGAGCCAAAGCCGCCCGCGATCACGCTGATGAAGTTGCGGTTCATCGCGTTGCACATGATGTAGGACAGGATGGCGCCCGAGGAGCCCACGAGCGCGCCCGTGACGATGAGCAGGTCGTTGGACAGCATGAAGCCCGTGGCCGCCGCTGCCCAACCCGAGTAGCTGTTGAGCATGGACACCACCACCGGCATGTCAGCGCCACCGATGGCCATCACCATGTGGATGCCGAACAGCAGCGCGATCGCCGTCATCACCATCAGCGGCACCATGCCCTGCTCGATGGTTTCGGCGCGCAAAAACTCGCGGCCAAACCAGATCACGATCAGCAGCGCAGCCAGGTTCATCCAGTGGCGGCCGGGCAGCAACAGCGGCTTGCCACCGATCTTGCCGTTGAGCTTGCCAAAGGCGATCAGTGATCCGCTGAACGTGATGGCGCCGATCAGGATGCCGACATAGATCTCCACCTCGTGGATGATCTTCTCCGCGCCTTGCAGCTGGATCGAGGTATCCACATAGCTGGCAAACCCCACCAGGCAGGCCGCAAGACCCACCAGACTGTGCATGAGCGCGACCAGCTCCGGCATCTGCGTCATCTTGACGACCTTGGCCGCATACAGGCCAATGCCGCCGCCAATGACCAGCGCGCCGACGATCCAGGCCACCCCTGCGGGGCTGACGCGCGGGCCGAACACCGTGGCCAGCACGGCCAGCGCCATGCCGACCATGCCGAACAGGTTGCCCCGGCGCGAGGTTTCGGGGTTGGAGAGCCCGCCCAGGCTCAGGATGAACAAAATGGCCGCGCCCAGGTAGGCCACGGTAGCGAGACTTTGGGACATGTTCTGTGCTCCTCGTTGTTCTTGTCGTTATCGGATTACTTGCGGAACATGGCGAGCATGCGGCGCGTGACCGCAAAGCCACCGAACATGTTGACGGCCGTGAGCACCAGGGCGGCAAAGGCCAGCCACAGGATGAGCCCATCAGGGCGCCCATTGATGCCCGCGTCGGGCGGCGCAATCTGCACCAGCGCGCCGATGGCGATGATGCTGGAGATGGCGTTGGTCACGCTCATCAGCGGCGTGTGCAGCGCAGGCGTGACGTTCCACACCACCATGTAGCCGATGAAACAGGCCAGCACGAACACCGTGAAGTGCCCCAGGAAGGCCACAGGCGCATAGGCACCGATGGCCCAGAACAGCACGGCCAGCACGGCAAAAACAATGGTCAGCGTCTTGGCGGACATGGGAGCACCGGGGCCATGGCTGGATTTCTTGGCGGCCACGGGTGCCGCCGCAGCCTTGGGTGCCGGTGCAGGGGCCTGCTTGAGCGGTGGCGCAGGCCAGGTGATGGCACCATCCTTGACCACGGTAAGGCCCCGGATCGCGTCATCCTCCATGTTGACCACGGCCACGCCGTCCTTGGCCTTGCACAGCTCTTCTGTCAGGCGCAGCAGGTTGGTGGAATAAAGGGTGGACGACTGCTTGGCCAAGCGCGAAGCCAGGTCGGTGTAGCCGACGATGGTCACGCCATGGCGCACCACGGCCTGGCCGGGCACCGTCAGCTCACAGTTGCCGCCTTGCTCGGCGGCCATGTCCACGATCACGCTGCCGGGCTTCATGCTCTGCACCATCTCGGCCGTGATGAGCTTGGGCGCGGGCCTGCCGGGGATCAGCGCGGTGGTGATGATGATGTCGGCGTCTTTCGCCTGCTCCGCGTACATCTTGCGCTGCGCGGCCTGGAAGCCCTCACTCATGACCTTGGCGTAACCGCCGCCGCCCGAGCCTTCTTCCTCGTAGTCCACCTTGACAAACTCACCGCCCAGCGACTTGACCTGGTCGGCCACCTCGGCACGTGTGTCGTTGGCGCGCACGATGGCGCCCAGATTGGCCGCCGTGCCAATGGCCGCAAGACCCGCCACGCCAGCACCTGCAATGAACACCTTGGCGGGCGGCACCTTGCCCGCCGCCGTGATCTGGCCGTTGAAGAAGCGGCCAAAGGCGTTGGCCGCCTCAATGACGGCGCGGTAGCCGCTGACGCCTGCGGTGGAGGTGAGCGCGTCCATCTTCTGCGCGCGGGAGAGCGTACGTGGCAGGCAGTCGATGGCGAGCACCGTCGCCTTCTTCGCGGCCAACTGCTGCATCAGTTCCGGGTTCTGGGCGGGCCAGATGAAATCGATGAGCGTCGAACCCTCGCGCATCAGCGCCACTTCGTCGCTGCTGGGCGGGCGCACCTTGAAGACGATATCGGATGCAGCCCACAGCGCGGCAGCGTCGCCCACGATCTGAGCCCCGGCGGCGCGGTAGGCGTCATCGCTGAAATTGGCGCCATCCCCAGCCCCCGACTCCACATTGACCGCGAAGCCCAGCTTGATCAGCTTTTCCACCACATCGGGCACTGTGGCCACGCGTTTTTCACCGGGGAAGGTCTCCCTGGGCACGCCGATACGCTGCGGCTGCGGGACGGGGGTTGTCTGCATTAGAGGTCTCCTCGAGTTTCGTAATCGTTATGCAAGGCCGCCAGGCAGGGGAGAACTGGCGAGCTAGGGCCTGGATGTGGGCGTGGGGAACGGGAAAGGCGGAATGGCCAGGTGGCCGTCCACCATGCCGGCGCTCAGGCGCACAGCCTGGGCCAGGTCATAGGCCCACTGCTGGAAGGGCAGACCTGCGACCAGGAACTCTTCGTTGTTGCGCGGTCGGACGCTGATCAGCCGCTGGTCCACCAGGGCATCCACCGCCACCCAGACACCCGCTTCGGTGACATAGCGGTAGCTCACATGCGCATAGGGGGTGCTTAGCGCGATCTGGCGGCTGGCCATCCATTGGCCCAGATCGGGTCGGTTCTTTTCAAGCCACTTGGGGCTGCTCGCCCAAAGCTTGAAGCGCAGGCAGTCGGCGCGCACGGGGCTGCCATCCGCGGGATCTTTGACCACGACGTCCTGTTGCGGCGGGCAGTACCCCACCCCTTGCGGAGACCCGCGCAGATCGCCGGTGCGGTTGGTCTGCACGCGCACCGCAGCCAGCCATTCGCCTTGTGCACCCCGCAGCGCCACCGCACGCGTCTGGAGCGGGGTACGGCCTGCGGGGCTGGATGTGGCTTCTTCGGAGGTTCCCAGGTCCTGCCACGCCCCCGGCGGCAACACCAGACGGGCGCGACCCACGGGATATTCGGACTTGGGAGGAACGGTCAGGGGCGCGCACGCCACCGTGAACACCGTCACGGCCAACACAGGCAAGAGAGGCAACAGCCGCCGGAACTTTGAAATTGTCAGAGTCATAGAGAAAGGTTCATACGAATTCGCCTTCAATCATCCCACGGCACCCGAGTCCGTCCATCGACGGCTTCTGCCATGCAACAACCAGCTCGGTGTAGCTGGTGAGAAATGTGTTGAAAGCGCCCTGGTATCGGACACTTCTTGCGGCGCTGCCGGTGGGCAAGCTGACCGTGAGCTTACATGAAGAAGATCTTGTCGCTGTCACCTTTGTCTGCTGTAGAGGGAACTCCCCAGTCTCCGCATGCAGACAGGCAAAAAAAAGCCTGGCAGCACAACGCAGCCAGGCTGGGCAGCGGCCCCGCAGGGCCTCATGCCAACGATCAGTTCACCACTTGGGCCAGCGTACCCGCAGCGTACTGGGCTGCCACAACCTGGAGGCTCAGGCCCTTGATCTTGCTGCCCTGGCCTTCGCAGCCGAACTCCAGGTAACGCTGCTTGCAGACCTGCTTGGCAGCTTCGCGGGCAGGCTTGAGCCATTCGCGGGCGTCGAACTTGTCGGGGTTCTCAGCCAGGAACTTGCGCACCGCGCCGGTCATGGCCAGGCGGATGTCGGTGTCGATGTTGATCTTGCGCACGCCGTGCTTGATGGCTTCCTGGATTTCCTCGACCGGCACGCCGTACGTTTCCTTCATCTTGCCGCCGTACTGGTTGATGATGGCCAGCAACTCGGCGGGCACCGACGAGGAGCCATGCATTACCAGGTGGGTGTTGGGGATGCGCTGGTGGATTTCCTTGACGCGGCTGATGGCCAGGATGTCGCCCGTGGGCTTGCGGCTGAACTTGTAGGCGCCGTGGCTGGTGCCGATGGCAATGGCCAGGGCGTCCAGTTGCGTGGCCTTGACGAACACGGCGGCTTCTTCAGGGTCGGTCAGCATCTGGCTGTGGTCGAGCTTGCCTTCAGCGCCAATACCGTCTTCTTCACCGGCTTCGCCGGTTTCCAGGTTGCCCAGGCAGCCCAGTTCGCCTTCGACCGTGACGCCCACCTTGTGCGCCATGTCCACCACCTTGCGGGTCACTTCCACGTTGTACTCGAAGGAGGAAGGCGTCTTGCCGTCTTCCATCAGCGAGCCGTCCATCATCACCGAGCCAAAGCCCAGGTCGATGGCGCCCTGGCAGACCTTGGGCGAAGTGCCGTGGTCCTGGTGCATGACGAGCGGAATGTGCGGGAAGGCCTCGACCGCTGCCTGGATGAGGTGCTTGATGAAGGGCTCACCCGCATATTTGCGGGCACCGGCGCTGGCCTGCAGGATGACCGGGGCGCCCACTTCGTCGGCGGCGGCCATGACGGCCTGGACCTGCTCCAGGTTGTTGACGTTGAAGGCAGGGATGCCATAGCTGTTGGCAGCGGCATGGTCGAGCAGTTCGCGCATCGAAACGAGGGGCATGGTCGTAGGGTCCGTTGAGGGTTGGGGAAGGCGCTGTAAGCCGGGCTTGGCGGTGGTAACCGCTTGGTAACTCGCAATTTTAACCGGGGGGCGTGACCGCCGAAGGGGGCAAATCCAACCGAAAACAGGTGGTAAAGGGCGGGGCGGCTGGCGCTGGCCCGAAATAGCCACCATGAATGTCTGCGACCCGCCGCAGGATCTCGTGGCCCAGATGCAGGCTGTCCGAGGGGTTTTTCGGCCCCGGAGCGACAGACGCATCGCCCTGGCGCCGCGCGCCGTCGTCGCACACCTGCAGCCATGCACCCGCCCCGTCAGAAGCACCTACCTGCACGGCGATGTGCGTGCCGTCTGGTGTGTGTTTGAGCGCGTTCTCCACCAGATTGCGCGCCGCGATGTCCAGCAGCAGCGCATGCCCAGACACCCACAGCGCCGGTGGCGCCGACAGTGCGATGTCGTTGCCCCGCTGCCAGGCCGCCTGGGCATAGTCGGCACACACCTGGCGCGCCACCGCGCACAGATCCACCGGCGCCTTGGCCTCATGCAGTTCGGCCCGGCTCGCGCGCGCCAGGGCCAGCAGCTGGTTGAGCACATGCCCTGCACGCAGGGCATCCTGGCCAATGCGGGCGATGGCCTGCGCCCGGGCGGCCGCATCCAGTTCGCCGCCCAAAGCACTGGCCTGCAGCGCAATGGAGGACAGGGGCGTGCGTAATTCGTGCGCGACTTCATTGGCCAGCCGGCGCTCGCGCACCATCGCCGCCTGCTGGCGGTCCAACAGGGTGTTGATCGATGCGACCACGGACTCGAACTCGTTCCAGGCATGGCGTGACGCCAGGCGCTGGGTGCTGGCGGGGTCGAGCGCCGCCACGTCGGCCGACAGGGCATACAGCGGGCGCAGACCGCGCCACAGCGCAAGCCCGAGAGCCAGGGACACCACGGGCAGCAACCACAGGCCAGGCTCGATCATCTGCTCGGCAATGTCCTGGGCCAGCTCGTCGCGCTCGCGCAGCTCCAGCAGCACCATGATCTTGTGCGTGCGTGCCGCGTCCCACTGGGAAAAACTGCGCCACACCACACCCTTCGCCCCCAGCGCCATGTTGGCGAACCCCTCGGCGGCGCTGAAAGCAGGAACGGGCGCCGTACCGCTGTGATGGAGCAGACGCCCCTGCGCATCCCACTGGACGACGCTGAGCGATTGCTGGTAGTCGTGCGATTTGAGCCAGGGTGTGGCGACCCGCTGGGTGACCTGGGGCCCCTCGGCAGCCTCGTTCGCACGCAGGTTCAGCAACAGGGCGGCCACGCTGGCCAGGTGCCCGTCGGTCAGTTCATCCGCCTCGTGCACCCCCGTCTGGTAGCCCATGAACACAAAGCTGCCCCACACCAGCACCAGCGCGCCCAGGGACCACAGCAGCAGCTGCCGGGTCAGCGACGGCCTGCGCGCACTCCCCCCGGGCGTTGCGGCAGCAGCGCTCATGCGGCCGCCTCCTGGGGCATGAAGTAGCCCACACCTCGCATGGTCTGGATACATGCGCTGCCCAGCTTGCGCCGCAGGTGGTGAATGTGGACCTCCACCGCATTGCTCTCGATGGCCGCATCCCAGCTGTACAGGCGCTCTTCGATCTGCTGGCGCGAGAGCACCCGCCCCCGCGCCTCCAGCAACACCAGCAGCACCGAAAACTCCCGGGGCGACATCTCCACCAGCTTGCCGCCCTGGTGCACCGTGCGCGCCGCAGGGTCCATCTCGATATCGCCATAGCGGATGGTGGGCGAGGCGCGCCCGGCGGCCCGGCGCAGCAGGGCGCGCAAGCGCGCATCCAGCTCGTCCATGTCAAAAGGCTTGGCCAGGTAGTCATCCGCCCCCTGGTCCAGCCCCGCAATGCGCTGGTGAACCTGGTCACGGGCGGTCACGATGAGCACAGGGGTGGAGGGATCGGGCAAAACCTGCGCAGAAGCCGCCCCCCCCGGCGCCGGGCTCAGGCGCAACCGCCGCAGCAGATCGCCGCCATCACCGTCGACCAGCCCCAGATCGAGCAGCACGGCATCAAAGCGCTCCGCGCGCAACGCCCCCCAGGCACTGGCCACGCCATCACACACATCCACCGCATAGCCACGTTGCTGCAGGTTCGTGCGCAGGCCTGCGGCAATGCCGGCATCGTCTTCGACAACGAGTATTCGCATGCAGCGATTGTCGCCGGGCGCGGCCACCTGCGCAGGGTCATTAAGGCGGCGTTAAGTGGCGCGCCCTATGGTCGGTGGAATGCTGTCCACGCCTTCCTCGCCCCGCCGCTTCGCCCACGACCACCGTACCTTGCTCCTGTGGACCCTGGGCATCCTGATCGCCATCGTGGCATGGGACGCTGGCGGGCAAGACATCCCCCTGGCCCGCGCGTTTGGCTCGGCCAACGGGTTCCCACTGCGAGAACAATGGTTCTTCGTGCAGGTGCTCCACGAAGGGGCCCGCCGCCTGGGATGGCTGCTGGTGCTGCTGCTGGCGCTGGGCGTTTGGTGGCCCTGGGGGGTGTTGCGGCGTCTGGATATGGGTGAGCGCCTGCAGATGGCCATCAGTGCCTTGCTGGCGCTGGCGGCCGTGAGCGTGGGCAAGAACCTCAGCACCACCAGCTGCCCCTGGGACCTGGCGGAGTTCGGCGGTGTGGCGCGGTATGCCTCCCACTGGGCGCTGGGCGTGGTCGATGGCGGCGGTGGGCGGTGCTTTCCGGCGGGCCATGCCTCTGCGGGTTTTGCCTTCGTGGGGGGCTACTTCGCGCTGCGCCACAAGGCACCGGCTGCCGCGCGCTGGTGGCTGGCTGCGGCGGTGCTGGCAGGGTTGGTGCTGGGTGGAGCCCAACAGGTGCGGGGCGCGCACTTCATGAGCCACACGCTGTGGACGGGCTGGCTCTGCTGGATGGTGGGCTGGCTGTGCGACCTGGGAGCGTTGGCACTGCGCCCACGCCTGGCGGCGTTGTCTCTCGCCAACGACCCGCCACACGCGGCCAGCTAACGACTCAGAACCTGGCTATTCAGCTCGCCACGCAGATCTTCAGCATATTGGTCCCGCCCGGCGCACCCATGGGTTCGCCGCAGGTGATGGCGTAGACATCGCCCTTTTGCACGATGTTGCGGTTCTTGAGGTGGCGCTCGGCCTGCTCAAGGGCCGTATCGCGGTCAGCACTGGTGTCCATGAGCAGGGGGCGCACGTTGCGGTACATGGCCATCTTGCGCTGCGTGGTCACCTTGGGCGTGAGCGCATAGATGGGGATGCGGATGCTGTGGCGGCTCATCCACAGCGCCGTGGCACCGCTGTCGGTCATGGCCACGATGGCCTTGGCGCCCAGGTGGTGGGCGGTGAACAGTGCGCCCATGGCAATGGACTGGTCGATGCGGCCAAAGGTCTGGCCGGTGAAGTCCGCGTCCAGGTGATGGTCTTCCGCCGCCTCGGCCGCTGCGCAGATGGTGGCCATTTCTTCCACGGTTTCGAGCGGGTAGCGGCCTGCGGCCGTCTCGGCGCTCAGCATCACGGCGTCGGTGCCGTCCAGCACGGCGTTGGCCACGTCACTCACCTCGGCGCGCGTGGGCACGGGGTTGGTGATCATGCTTTCCATCATCTGCGTGGCGGTGATGACGACCTTGTCCAGCTCGCGCGCCATGCGGATCATCTTCTTTTGCAGTGCGGGCACGGCCGCGTTGCCCACTTCCACCGCCAGGTCGCCGCGCGCCACCATGATCCCGTCGCTCACGCGCAGGATGGCTTCGAGGTGCGGAATAGCCTCGGCCCGCTCGATCTTGGCGATCAGGCCCGGCTTGTGGCGGTACTCGGACGCGGCCACATTGCACAGCTGGCGCGCCATTTCCATGTCGGTCGCGTTCTTCGGAAAGCTCACGGCCACGTAGTCGGCCTGGAAGCTCATCGCCGTGCGGATGTCCTCCATGTCCTTGGCCGTGAGGGCCGGTGCCGTGAGGCCGCCACCCTTCTTGTTGATGCCCTTGTTGTTCGACAGCTCGCCACCCACCTTGACGGTGGTGTGCACTTCCTCGCCGCGCACCGCATCCACCGTGAGCACGATCAGGCCGTCATTGAGCAGCAGCAGATCGCCCGCCTTCACGTCGCGTGGCAGCTCCTTGTAGTCGAGCCCCACACCTTCGATGTCGCCCAGTTCGGTGCGCGATGCATCCAGCACAAACTTGGCGCCCGACTCCAGCTGCACCTTGCCCTCGGCAAACTTGCCCACGCGGATCTTGGGGCCCTGCAGGTCGGCCATGATGGCCACCTCGCGGCCCGCGCGCTGGGCAGCGGCACGCACGGTGGCGGCGCGGTCGATGTGGTCCTGCGCCTTGCCGTGGCTGAAGTTCAGCCGCACCACATTCACCCCCGCTCGGATCATGGCCTCCAGCAGTGCCGGGTCGCTGGAGGCGGGGCCCAGAGTGGCAACAATCTTGGTGGCGCGGCGGGTAGGCATGGGTTTGTCTCTTTCTCTCGTTTGTCTGGTGGATGTAATCGAGTTTCAATTCTCACACGAAGCGGTTACAGGCGAGTTACCCCTTGCATCCGCCCTGCGGTCCATAAGCCCCATCAGAGCAACGGGGATGACAACAGATGCGCCAGCACATGCGCCAGGATCGCCGCCTCCAGCCCGTGGCGCGCGTAGAGCCAGCCTGCCACCAGGCCAAAGGCCGTGTTGCCCACCAGCACAAACACCACGACGGGCGCCGTCAATGCGCCCGCCAGCGCCTGCGCGGCAGGCAGATGCCCCAGCGCAAACAGCAGCGCACTGAGCAGCACCGCGCCAGCCACCAGCCCCTTGCCAGGCTGGCCCTGTCCGCGCTGCACCACGCGCCAGCCCAGCCACAGCAGCAAGGTCATCACACCCCAGCGCACCAGCAGTTCTTCGGTGATGCCGCCATACAGCAGCTTGACCACCAGCGGCATGGCGCTGGCAGGGTCTGAAGGCTGAAGGGCTGCAGGCATCACCCAGGACAAGGCCCACAGCCATGCGGCGCCCGCCACACCGCCCAACACGCAGGGTAGGGACTGGGCTCGCAGCGCGGAGCCGATGGGCTGGCCAACCAGCCAAGCAGACACAGCGGGCGCCCGCAGGCCCACGCGGGGCGCCAGCCACACACCTACCGCCACAGCCAGCGCCAGCAACACGGCCGTCTGCAGCCCGCTGAGCAGCACCACCGCCCAGAGCGGCAACGGCAGCAGCGCCTCGTTGGCCTTCAACGGTGGCAGCAGCGCCCACACCACCGCCACCACGCCAGGCATGCCCAACAACCACAGCGCACCGCCCAGTCGCCACTTCGCGGGTTGCCCCGGGGCACCCGCCGATTCCGCCAACAGAGCGTTGTCCACTGCCATGGGTTTGCCCACGCTCAGGCGCGCATCAGCGCTTCGATCTCGTCGGCCTTCACGGGCACGCCACGCGTGATCAGCTCGCAGCCCGTGTCCGTGACGATGGCATCGTCTTCAATGCGGATGCCGATGTTGTGGAACTGCTCAGGCACGCCCTCGGCGGGGCGCACATAGATGCCGGGCTCGATGGTCAGAACCATGCCCGGGCGCAGCACACGGCTGGGGCGGTTGGTGATGGTCTCACCCGAAAGCGGGTCCTTGCGCTCGCTCACCTGGCCGACTTCGTCGGGCTCCACATAGCTGCCGCAGTCGTGCACATCCATGCCCAGCCAGTGGCTGGTGCGGTGCATGTAGAACTGGAAGTACGCGCGCTTGTCGATCACGTCCTGCGCCGACCCCACCTTGTTCTTGTCAAGCAGGCCCAGGTCCAGCATGCCCTGCGCCAGCACGGCCACCGTTGCGTCGTGCGGGTCGTTGAAGCGGGCACCCGCCTTGGTGGCAGCCACGGCGGCATCCTGGCTGGCCAGCACCAGGTCGTACAGCGCACGCTGGGGGCGTGTAAATGTGCCGTTGGCGGGGAAGGTGCGGGTGATGTCGCTGGCGTAGCTGTCCAGCTCGCAGCCCGCGTCGATCAGCACCAGCTCGCCATCGCGCACCGGGGCCGCATCGGCGCGGTAGTGCAGCACGCAGGCGTTCGCGCCCGCCGCCACGATGGAGCTGTAGGCCGGGTACTGCGAGCCTGCGTCTCGGAACGCATGCAGCAGCTCGGCATCGAGGTGGTATTCGCGCACATCCTCCCCGGCGCGCAGCATGCGGGCCGAGCGCTGCATGGCGCGGATGTGGGCCTGCGCGCTGATGCTGCTTGCGCGACGCATGATGTCCTGCTCATGCGCGTCCTTGAACAGGCGCATCTCGTCGAGCAGCGTGCACAGGTCGTTCTGTTCTGCGGGGCAGATGGCGCCATAGCGCACACGGCCGCGCACCACGTTGAGCCAGCCCTCCACCCGCGCCGCCAAGCCGCTGTGCGTGGCAAACGGGTACCAGACGCAGCCCGTGTTTTCGAGCAGGCGCGGCAGCTTGCTGTCCAGCTCAGCCATCGAATGTGCCGCGTCCACTCCCAACGCAGCGGGCGCGGCGGCCGGGCCCAGGCGGTATCCATCCCAGATCTCGCGCTCCAGGTCCTTGGGCTGGCAAAACAGCGTGCTGCGGCCGTCGTGGGCCAGCACCAGGCACGCGCCGGGCTCGGTGAAGCCGGTCAGGTAGTAGAAGTAGCTGTCGTGGCGGAACAGAAAGTCGCTGTCCCGATTGCGTGGGCGCTCCAGCGCCGTAGGAATGATGGCGATACCCCCGGGGCCCAGCTGGGCAGCCAGGTGCGCGCGGCGCTGGGCGTAGACAGAGGCAGGCACGGTGGTGTTCATGGCGCGTTGGAAGAAAAGGAGTTGAGTTCGGCCAGCCGCTCGGGCGTGCCCACATCGGTCCAGCGGCCGGTGTAGAGCTGCGCACTGACGCGGCCATTGTCCATTGCACGGCGAAGCAGCGGCGCCAGCGGGGCTTTGATGCCGCTGGGGTTTCCGGGCGGAATGTCGCACCACGGCGCTGCAAACAGCTCGGCGCGCAACAGGGCGATGGTGCTGTAGGTGTAGCGTGGCGCGGGGTCGTCGGCGGGCAGGTTGAGCGCCAGCCCGTCTACCGACAAGCCAAAGTCGCCACGCGGGTTGTGCGCCGGATTGGGCACCAGCCACAGGTGGGCCATGTGGTGGCTCGCTTCAAAGGCCGCCACGGCGGCGCTGTCGAACACGAAGTCGGGGGCAAACACATCACCTGCCGCCAGCCAGAACACGGGCCCCAGCTGGGGCAGCGCGCGCGCGATGCCACCAGCGGTTTCCAGCGCACCGCCAAAGTCCACGCCTTCACGCGAGTATGAAATTGATAGCTGTTTGCGCTTATCCATCAAGCGCTGAAGGCCGAAAACACCTAGAAAATGGTCGCTGATCTGCGCCCCCAGCCACGCGGTGTTGATCACCACCCGCTCCACACCCGCCTCCTGCAGCGCCGCCAAGTGCCACTGCAGCAGTGGCTGGCCCTGCACCGGCAGCAGAGGCTTGGGGGTGGTGTCGGTCAACGGGCGCATGCGCTCGCCACGGCCGGCGGCCAGCAGCAACGCGGGTACCTGGTGATGGGAGGCGGCACTAGAACTCATGCCGCCACCTCGTTCACAGCACCCCGCTGCAGCGCGTGGCGCTCCACCGTGGTGGGGTCGAACAGGGCCAGCAGCGCGTCCATCAGCGCCCGCGCCTTGGCCGAATGGTCGGCGCCGAAATTGCACACATACACATCCAGCGTCACCGCGCGCTGCTCGGGCCAGGTGTGCACGCACAGGTGGGATTCCGCTAGCAAAACAGTAGCAGTCACTCCGCCAGGGCCATGCGCCGTGGCCGGAAATTCATGAAACAAATGCCCCACGGGCTGCAGCCCGGCGGCGTGCACCGCATCGGTACAGGCGTGGCCCAGGGCGGCGGCGTCCAGCAGCCAGGCAGGGGCACAGCGGCAGCCATGGAGATCGGCGGTGAGGTGCAGTCCTTGCATGGCCCGCACTGTAGTGCATTGCCACCGGGCTTCCGGCTTGCAGCCTGCGAATTCAGGTGGGCGAAAGCCGCCCCGGTAAAATGCCGGGTTTCCCCCGAATCACCCACCCTGAAGCCTCCCCCCATGGCCAACACCCAGCAATCCCAACAGATGGCAAATGCGATCCGCGCATTGGCCATGGACGCCGTTCAACAAGCCAACTCCGGCCACCCCGGCGCCCCCATGGGCATGGCCGACATGGCCGTGGCGCTGTGGAGCCGCCACCTCAAGCACAACCCTACCAACCCCCAGTGGTTTGACCGCGACCGGTTTGTGCTGTCCAACGGCCACGGCTCGATGCTGCTGTACGCGCTGCTGCACCTCACGGGCTACGACCTGCCGATTGGTGAGCTGAAGAACTTCCGCCAGCTGCACAGCAAGACGCCCGGCCACCCCGAAGTGGGCTACACCGCTGGCGTCGAGACCACCACCGGCCCGCTGGGCCAGGGCATCACCAATGCCGTGGGCTTTGCGCTGGCCGAAAAGCTGCTGGCCGCCGAGTTCAACCGCGAAGGCCATGCTGTGGTGGACCACCACACCTACGCCTTCCTGGGCGACGGCTGCCTGATGGAAGGTATCAGCCACGAAGCCGTGTCTCTGGCAGGCGCCTGGAAGCTCAACAAGCTGATCGCCCTGTACGACGACAACGGCATCAGCATCGATGGCCAGGTCGCTCCCTGGTTTGCCGACAACACCCCCCTGCGTTTTGTGGCCAGCGGCTGGAACGTGATCGGCCCCATCGACGGCCATGACGCTGACAAGGTGGCCGCAGCCATCGAAGAAGCCAAGAAGCAGACCGAGCGCCCCACCCTGATCGTGTGCAAGACGCACATCGGCAAGGGCAGCCCCAACCGCGCCAACACCGCCAAGGCCCACGGCGAACCGCTCGGCGCCGAAGAAATCGCGTTGACCCGCGAAGCCCTGGGCTGGGCCAGCGAACCCTTCGTGATCCCCGAAGACGTGTACGCCAGCTGGGACTGCAAGGCCAACGGCCAAGCTTTTGAGGCCGCCTGGAACGAGCGTTTTGCCGCCTACACCGCCGCCTTCCCCGAGCTGGCCGCCGAACTCACTCGCCGCATGAACGGCGACCTGCCCGCCAACTTTGCCCAGGTGGCCGTGGACACTGTGGTGGCCGCCCATACCAAGGGCGAAACCGTGGCCAGCCGCAAGGCCAGCCAGCTGGCGCTGGAAGCCTTCACCGCCGCCCTGCCAGAGCTGCTGGGTGGCAGCGCCGACCTGACCGGCTCCAACCTCACCAACACCAAGAGCACGCCCAACCTGCGCTTTGACATGCAGGGCAACGTGGTCAAGACCGAAGCCGCGAATGGCGACAAGGTCGGTGGCCGCCACATCAACTACGGTGTGCGCGAATTCGGCATGGCCGCCATCATGAACGGCGTGGCGTTGCACGGTGGCTTCATCCCCTACGGCGGCACCTTCCTCACGTTCAGCGACTACAGCCGCAACGCCATCCGCATGGCCGCGCTGATGAAGCAGCGCGTGATCCACGTGTTCACGCACGACTCCATTGGTCTCGGTGAAGACGGCCCCACGCACCAGTCCATCGAGCACGTGGCCAGCCTGCGCCTGATCCCCAACCTGGACGTCTGGCGCCCCGGTGACACGGCCGAAACCGCCGTGGCCTGGAGCGTGGCCCTGTCCAACCGCAACAAGCCCACCGTGCTGGCCCTGTCGCGCCAGAACCTGCCCTATGCGCCCAAGCGCGACCTGGGCGACATCTCGCGCGGCGCCTACGTGCTGAGCGAGCCCGCCGACGTGGGCATCAAGAAGAAGCCCGTGGCCGTGATCATCGCCACCGGGTCTGAAGTACAACTGGCCCTCAAGGCCCAGCGCCTGCTGGCCGACAAGAAGATCGGCGTGCGCGTGGTCTCCATGCCCAGCACCACCACCTTCGACCGTGAAGACGCCAAGTACAAGAGCAGCGTGCTGCCCGCCGGCGTGCCCCGCGTGGCCGTGGAAATGGGCGTGACCGACGGCTGGTGGAAATACGGCTGCGCTGCCGTGGTGGGCATCGACACCTACGGTGAATCGGCCCCTGCGCCCGTGCTGTTCAAGCACTTCGGTTTCACCGAAGAAAACGTGGCCGATGCGGTGCTGGTCGCCATCGGCGCGGCACGTCTGAAGCCCGCCAAGAAGGCCCGCTAAAACTTCTCCTGCCCGCTGTGCCCCGCTGCCAGCGGGCGCGCGGCGGCAGATTCCCGATTTCGACTTTGCAACTTTGAAGAGGCTCCCTATGACGATCAAGATTGGTATCAACGGCTTCGGCCGCATCGGCCGCAACGTGCTGCGCTCGGCCATCCAGAACTTCAGCGACATCGAAGTCGTGGGCATCAACGACCTTCTGGAGCCCGAGTACCTCGCGTACATGCTGCAGTACGACTCGGTGCATGGCCGCTTCAAGGGCGAAGTCTCGGTCGAGGGCAACACCCTGGTCGTCAATGGCAAGAAGATCCGCCTGACGCAAGAGCGCGACCCCGCCAACCTGAAGTGGAACGAAGTCGGCGCCGACGTGGTGATCGAATCCACCGGCCTGTTCCTGGACAAGGTCACCGCGCAGAAGCACCTGGACGCTGGTGCCAAGAAGGTCATCCTGTCGGCCCCCTCCAAGGACGACACCCCCATGTTCGTGTTCGGCGTGAACCACGACACCTACGCGGGCCAGGCCATCATCTCCAACGCATCGTGCACCACCAACTGCCTGGCCCCCGTGGCCAAGGTGCTGAACGACAAGTGGGGCATCAAGCGCGGCCTGATGACCACCGTGCACGCAGCCACCGCCACGCAAAAGACCGTGGACGGCCCTTCGAACAAGGACTGGCGCGGCGGCCGCGGCATTCTGGAAAACATCATCCCCTCCAGCACCGGTGCTGCCAAGGCGGTGGGCGTGGTGATCCCTGCGCTGAACAAGAAGCTGACCGGCATGTCCTTCCGCGTGCCCACCTCCGACGTGTCGGTGGTGGACCTGACGGTGGAACTGGACAAGGCTGCCACCTACGAAGAAATCAAGGCCGAGATGAAGGCCCAGTCCGAAGGCGCCCTGAAGGGCGTTCTGGGCTACACCGAAGACAAGGTGGTGGCCACCGACTTCCGTGGCGACACCCGCACCTCGATCTTTGATGCCGACGCTGGCATTGCCCTGGACGGCACCTTCGTGAAGGTCGTGAGCTGGTACGACAACGAATGGGGCTACTCGAACAAGTGCCTGGAAATGGTGCGCGTGGTATCCAAGTAAGTACGACTTGCGCAAAAGGGGATCAGGCGCCATGCTTGGCCTCAGAACGCAACGGCGGATTCATCCCTGTTTGCGCGGGTCTTGAAAAGTTTTCCCTTTGAAGATGAAGAAGCGCTAGTAGCAACTACCCTGTTCAAGCCGGTCGCCTGCCAAGGCCACCGGCTTTTTTTTGCCCGCCCTCCGCGCATAGCAGGTACGGACCACCTGGCATTCAACGGTCACCACCCCCAAGAGCTGCCGCTGCTGAGGCCGCCATAGCCAGCGGCGCAGGCCCCGGCACCTGCCCTGGAGCACTTGCGATGTGCACCGTGCGGGTGGGGAAAGCAAACTCCACCCCCATGGCCTTGAACTCGCGCAGCAGCCCGAGGTTGATGGACTGCTGCAGGTCCATGTACACGTTGAAGGCCGGGTCTTCGACGATATAGACCACCTCGTAGTCGAGCGAACTGGCGCCAAAAGCCTTGAAATGCGCGCGGTCAAAACGCAGCTGCGGCTGGGCTTCGATGAGCTTGCGCACCACACCCGGAATGGCCTCAGCCTGCTCGGGGGTGGTGTCATAGGCCACGCCAAACGTGAACACGATGCGCCGCCGCTCCAGCATGCGAAAGTTGCTGATGGTCTGCTTGAGCAGGTCGGTGTTGGACATCACGATCTGCTCGCCCTGCAGGCTGCGGATGCGTGTGGTCTTGAGACCAATCACCTGCACCGTGCCCGACACATTGCCCACCACGATGAAGTCGCCCACCTCAAACGGCTTGTCCACCGCGATGGCGAGCGAGGCAAACAGGTCTCCCAAGATGTTTTGCACCGCCAGCGCCACCGCAATGCCGCCCACGCCCAGGCTGGCGATGAAGGCCGTGATGTTCACGCCCACATTCGACAAGATGGCCAGCAGCACCACGCTCCACAACAGCGTGCGCAGCCCCCAGGACATCAGCGTGGCCGAGGCACTGACCTGCGTCATGCCACTGGACGAGTGCCGCTCCACATAGCGGCGCACACCTATGCCAATGGCACGCATGCCCCACAGGCCCATCTGCAGCGCCACGGCCACAAACCACAGCTGGCTCAGGCGGCTCTCCCAGCGGCCGGGCAGGTCCAGCAGGCTCGCGCCCACGAGCAGAGCCACCACCAGCATCAGCGTGCGGCTGGTGCCTTCCAGCACATCCACCATGGTCAGCGCCATGCCGCTGTGCGACTGCGTGGCCCACACCTTGGCGCGGCGGGTCAGCAGGTGCAGCACCACAAGGATGGCTGCATAGGTGGCCGTGGTGGCCGCCAGGGCCACGCACAGGCTCCACAGCGGCACGCCGGCAAAGGTGGTCTCCTGGACCCAGGTCATAAAGGTGGATGGCTGCATGCGGGGACTCTCCTCTTCGTGGTGCAGTGACGGGATGGGGCGCGCGGGGGCGGGGCTGATACACGGGTTCGACCCGTGACCTCGGCCATGCAGGGCGCTTCAGCCCCGCGATGGAGCGCTGAGGTGCGCAACGTCCTTGATCGAGACCCCGTGGATGTCAGAGTTCCGCAGTTGATCAGGCAACGGCCAATGCGCCGCTGGTCTGCCCCGTTTGCAAGTGTTCGTAAGACATGCCCCACAGCAATACAGAGGCAGGGCCTACGCCCCGGTGCCGCGCGGGCCCCAACAATGCATCAACACCAGAACACCGCTGGCTGCCCGCCCGAAATCTCGGTGCGGCACATCCCACAACCTCCACAGGAGTCCACCACACCATGCATTCATCCGCACTGATCCGCACCGCCACAGCGGCACTCGCACTGGGCGCACTGGCCGCCTGTTCCTCCACCCCCGCACCCACCGAGCAAATGGCCGTGAGCCGCACCACCGTGAACCGCGTTGCGGCTGCCCCGGCGGTGGCCACCAGCGCCCCCGTGCAGTTGCAACAAGCGCGCGAGAAGCTCATGCAGGCCGAAAAAGCCATGGCGGAAAAGGACTATGTGGCCGCGCGCCGCCTGGCCGCTGAGGCCGAGGTAGATGCCCGCGTGGCCGAAACCCGCGCCGACGCCGCCAGCAATGCCGCCAACCTGACGCAAGTGCAAGACGGCATCCGAGCGCTGCAAGAAGAAATCAACCGCCGATCGCCGCGCTAGGCCAGCGCCAGACGTTGAAGCCTTAGCGCCCAACCTGGCTTCGACTCACGCCCAACACCGTTGAGGCCCCGCGATTGACCTCCCCCCCATTTCAAGGAACACCTGACCATGCATCGCTTTTTTCACCGAACCACCGCCCTGTGCACCAGCCTGATTGCCGTAGGCCTGCTGGCCGCCTGCGCCAGCACCACCCCATCGCCCGCGCTGGAAGAGGCCCGTACCGCAGTGAGCACCGCTGCAGGAGACCCGGCCGTCAACCAGTACGCGCAGCTCGAACTGAAGCAAGCCACCGACGCACTCGCCAAGGCCGACCGCGTGTGGGCCGATGACCGCGACACGTCCGAGACCAACCACTTGGCATACATTGCCCGCCAACGCGCCGAGATCGCCACCAACGCGGCCCGCGCGCGCCAGCTCGATGCCAACATCCAGCAAGCGGGCAGCGAAGCCGACCGCATCCGCCTGCAGGCCCGCACCCAAGAGGCTGACGCAGCCCGCCTGCGCGCCCAGCAAGCCCAACAACAGGCGATGAGCGCAGAGCAACGTGCAGCCCAACAGCAGGCCCAGGCCACGGCCGCCATGGCCCAGGCCAACGCCGCACAAGACCGTGTGCGCGCCCTCGAAGCCCAACTGCGCGACCTCGAGGCCCAGCAAACCGAACGCGGCCTGCTGGTCACTCTGGGCGATGTGCTGTTTGCCTTCAACAAGGCCGAGCTCTCCGCCCAGGCGGGCCCGCGCCTGGACAAGCTGGCCAACTTCCTCAAACAGTTCCCGGACCGCAAACTGCTGATCGAGGGCTACACCGACAGCGTGGGTAGCGACAGCTACAACCAGGACCTGTCAGACCGCCGCGCCCAAGCCGTGCGCGCCGCGCTGGTGCAGCGCGGCGTGGACACCAGCCGCATCACCGCACGCGGCTACGGCAAGGCCCACCCCGTGGCCGACAATGCGTCGCCCGAAGGCCGTGCGATGAATCGCCGCGTGGAGATCGTGATCGCCGATGACAAGGGCAACCTGCGCGGCAGGTAAAGCGCCCCCCTGAGGCGCCACGCGCCTTCCCTCCGCTCTCGCATCGCTGCGCGTTGCGGGCAGGGGGACGCCGCCATCGCACGCTAACGAAGCGCCGCCCGTGCGGCTTGGCGGCCATTGCGCGGCGGCCACTGGCTTGAGCCACGCCGGTTTCTGCGGCCTATATCAATAAACGCTTCAAAGACCGCGCCGCTTACGCCGCGCGGTCTTCAAACGTTTCGGTATCCACTTCGCTCGCGCTCTGGGCGTTGTAGCGATTGCCCACCACCGTGCGCTCATTGATCAGCGCGCCCAGACGCTCCATGGTGGCCGCATCCAGTCGCACGTTCACGGCACCCAGGTCGTCGTGCAGATGCTCCACGTTCGTGGTTCCTGGGATGGGGATGATGTGCTCGCCTTGGTGCAGCAGCCACGCCAGGGCCAGCTGGGCGGGTGTGCAGCCCACATCGCGTGCAATCGCCTGGTAGCCATCGAGCAGCTTCAGGTTGGCCGCATACGCCTCGGGTGCAAAACGCGGCATGGCACGGCGGATGTCCTTGGCGTCCAGCGTGCTCACATCGGTCAAGCCGCCACACAAGAAACCCCGCGCCACCGGGCTGAACGCCACAAAGGCCACGCCCAGCTCGCGGCAGGCGTCCAGAACGGCAATCTCGGGGTTGCGCGTCCACAGCGAATACTCGGTCTGCACCGCCGTGATCGGGAACTCGGCATGCGCGCGGCGCAGCGTGGCAGCTGACACCTCGGAGAGACCCACAGTGCGAATGTGCCCCCGCCGCACCAGCTCGCCCAGTGCGCCCACGCTTTCCTCAATCGGCACGCTCTTGTCCCAGCGGTGCAGGTAATACAGGTCGATCACATCGGTCTGCAGGCGGCGCAGGCTGTCTTCGCAGGTCTTTCGCAGCGTATCGGGCCGCCCGTCGATCACGCGCACCAGCTTGCCGTCACCCGCCACATCCACGCCCTGCATGCCGCATTTGCTGGCCAGCGTGAAGCGGCTGCGGTGCTGCTTCAACACACGGCCCACCAGGTTTTCGTTGGCTCCAAAGCCATAGAGCGTGGCGGTGTCGAACAGCGTCACGCCCGCATCAAGTGCAGCCAGCAGCACGCGCTCGCCCTGCTCGGCAGACACCGGCGCGCCATAGGCGTGCGACAGGTTCATGCAGCCCAGGCCGATGGCCGAGACGGAGAAAGGTCCAAGGTTTCTTTGTTGCATGCCGCGAGCTTACGGCAAGCGCGGCAACCCAGCGGGTGGCTCGGGCTTGGGTGCGGGGCCTAAGATTTTGCGGCCGATGGCCGCTTGGCCCACAGCTCAATGCGCTCACCCGCAGCGCAGGCGGCCACCAACTCCGCAAACCGTGCCTCGCGGGTCGCATCGCGCTTGGCGGATGTGACCCAGTGCAGCATGCTCTTGCGATAGCTGGGTGGCGTGGACTCCTGAAAGAACCGCCACGCGGCCTTGTTGCGCTGGAAGGCGCGTTGCAGCGACGCCGGCAGCTCGACCACTGCCGCCTGCTCGTGGGAATAGATGGCCGACTTGTGCGCCTTGCGGTGAGCAAAGGCCGCGAGCCCCGCGGGCGTCATGCGGCCCGCCGCCTGCAACTGCTCCACCTTGGCGATGTTGACAGCGCTCCAGATGGACGACGGCTTGCGCGGGGTGAAGCGGATCGAATACGTGTGCTCGTCAATGCGCCGCCGGATGCCATCGATCCAGCCAAAGCACAGGGCTTCGTCCACCGACTCCGACCAGCCCATGCTGGGGCGGCCCGAGCCCACCTTGTGAAAGCCCACCAGCAACTCCGGCGCGCTGTCTGCATGGCGCTCCAGCCACTGGCGGAACGCCTTCGGGGTGGCAAAGACGGTGGGGGAGGTCTGGGAGGCCATGGTGCTGCGAACGTCTTTTTGTGCAGGCGGGCGGCTGGCAATTGCTGTTGTGCGGGTGCGTCGGCTAGGCCACCACGCCTTCGTGCGCCAGCTCGGCGCATGGCCCCAGGGGCAACACGCACAGTGTCACGCCATCCAGCGTAAGCACCAAACCCAGTTGCCCACCTACCTGCACCACACCACCCGCCTTGGCCCGTGGGCGTCGGGCTTGGTGCTGCAACGGGAGCACGGCATGCACCGCACCATGTATGGCCAATGCACTGACCGGCGGCTGGCGCAGCAGGGCCCACAGGCCCCGTGCGTCCCGCGATTGCAGCGACTGCAGGTACAGGCGCAGCACCGCAGGGTCGGCGTCCTTGGATTCATCGCGCCCATCACCACGGCGGGCCTCCTCTTCGGCCCGCCGCAGGCGATGCAACGCGCGGCGTAATTGCTGGCGGCTGGCCGCTTCCGTCCGGCCGGTAGCCTGCGCCAGCTCGGCGTGGCTGGCATCGAACACCGCATGCAGCAGCACCGCAGCCCCCTCCACGGGCGTCACACACGCCGCCAGTCGCCGCAGCGCGAGCGTGGCTTGCTGCGCCAGCGCGGCATCGGCCTCTGCCGAAGGCGCGACCGAAACGAGGGTATCCCCTTGCGCTGCCTGGATGGTCTCTGCCGCCCACTGCGCCATCCACTGACGGCGACGCAGTCGATCAATGGCCAGGTTGCGCACCACCGTCAGCAGCCACGCCTGGGCCGCATTGAGCACCGGGGCGTTGGCCTCCAGCGCACGCACATAGGCGTCCTGCACGACGTCCTCGGCATCGGCCGGGCCCAGCAGGCGCGTAGCGGCACGCAGCAAGGTGCTGCGGCTGGCGTTCACCAGCGCCAACAGGTGTTCATCGTTCTGCATCGGGGCATGGTGCCACAGGCTGAAGCAGGCCACACATCGGCAGGCAATGGCTCGCAGGCTGTTGTCACTACCTCCGTCACATGGGTTGGCGGCGTTCAACAGACCGCAGCGCGAGGGGGCGGTCGGTCAACTTTCCCGGCGCCTTGCCGATAACCAGGGATGCAAATTGCCAGCACCACCTCCACCACCGGCCCGGTCTCTTCCTCCAGTGGCAGCAGCGACATCGCCAAGCTGCAAAAGCAGCTGCGCGAGCTGACCGAGCAGCTCAAGGGCTTGGCCAGCTCCGACATGGATGCCAAGGCCAAGCAGCAGAAGGCCAAGTTGCTGCAGGCCCAGATTCAGATGGTGCAAGCCCAGATCACGGCGATACAGCGCGCGCAACAGCAAGAGCAGCAACGGGCCCAGACGGCGAAGGCCGAAGGCGCTGCGGCCAGTGCCGCACAGCAGCACAAGGCCGTATCCGCAAAGAATCAACCCGCTGGACTGGGCAACAACGTCGATACCTACGCCTGACAAGAATGGCTTGCTGAGGGGGCGCTCCCAGCCTGCAAGACCCCGCACCCGGCATGCACCAGCGCCGCATTCGCCTGCGGCGTCCGCGACAAGCTCCGCCCGCCATTGCATGGACAATCTCGGCATGTCTGGCGCACCTACTACTTCACCCCCCTCTTCCGTCCACCCCGTCTTGATCGCCGGTGGTGGCATTGGTGGCATGGCCACTGCCCTGACCCTGCACCAGATCGGCGTGCCCTGCATCGTCTTTGAATCGGTGCCCGAGCTGCAGCCGCTGGGCGTGGGCATCAACCTGCAGCCCAACGCTGTGCGGGAGCTGCACGACCTGGGGTTTGGCAACGAAGTGCTGGACACCATTGGTCTGCAGGCGCGCGAATGGGCCCTGATGGGCCGCAACGGCAACGAGGTGTACGCCGAGCCACGCGGGCTGGAGGCGGGCTACCACTGGCCGCAGTATTCGGTGCACCGGGGGCAGCTGCAGATGATGCTGTTCAACGCCGTGCGAGAACGCTTGGGTGACGATGCTGTGCAATTGGGACAGCGGGTGGTGGGCTACCGGCAAGATGCCGATGGTGTGACGGCGATCATCGAGACACGCGATGGTGAACGCCGGGAAGTGGACGGATCGCTGCTGATCGCCGCCGATGGCCTGCACTCGGCCGTGCGGGCGCAGATGCACCCCGCGCAGCCGCCCATCCAGTGGGGCGGTGCCATCATGTGGCGCGGCACCACGCCGGGGGTGCCTGTGCGAACGGGCGCTTCGTTTGTGGGCGTGGGCTCGCTGCGGCACCGTGTGGTGTTCTACCCCATCACACCGCCCGACCCGGCCACAGGGCTGGCCACCATCAACTGGATCGCCGAGATCACGGTGGACAACCAGGGCGGCTGGCAGCAGGGCGACTGGAACCGGCGTGTGGCGCTGGAGGAATTCGCTCACCACTTTGACGGCTGGAACTACAGCTGGCTGGACGTGCCCGCGATGCTGCGGGGTGCGAAGGACATTTTTGAATACCCCATGATCGACCGCGACCCCGTGCCCACCTGGGTGGACTGCCGCGTGGCGCTGCTGGGCGACGCGGCGCATGTGATGTACCCCGTGGGCTCCAACGGTGCCAGCCAGGCCATCGTGGATGCGCGCGTGCTGGGCGCACAGCTGATTGCGCAGGGCGTGGGCCCGCAGGCGCTGCGTGCCTATGACGACCAGCTGTGCAAGGACATCTCGGCGCTGGTGCTGCGCAACCGGGGCTCCGGCCCCTTTGGCCTGCTGGGGCTGGTGGACGAACGCTGCGGCGGGGTGTTCGACCACATCGACGACGTGCTGCCGCGCGAAGAGCGCGAAGGCTTCATGGCGCGCTACAAGGCGGCGGCGGGGTTTGCGATCGAGACGCTGAATGCGGCGCCGCCCACCATCGCGCCGGGGCAGCGCGTGGCCGCAGGCTGAGGGGTGTCACGCCCGGCGTGTCTCGTTCGTCATGGCAGTCCTGTCACTCTTTTCAAGGACCTGCCCCCATGGACACGCCAGACACCAACACCCCACCTGCCACCCCAGGCTCCGAGCCACGCACGTCGTACCTGGAAGAAAAGGCCTTCAAGGCCCGCACCCTGCTGGTCTTCGGCACCATCACCGACACCCTGGCCGCCGATGTGGCACGGCGGCTGATTGCGCTGGATGCCGAGAGCGCCGAACCCATCGACATGCTGGTGAGCTCGCCCGGTGGGCACCTGGAGTCGGGCGACACGATACATGACCTGGTGCGCTTCATCACCGCGCCGGTGAACATGATCGGCACCGGCTGGGTGGGCAGCGCGGCCACGCACCTGTACCTGGCCGCGCCGCGCGAGCGGCGGTTCTGCCTGCCCAACACACGCTTTCTGATCCACCAGCCCAGCGGGGGCGCAGGTGGCCCGGCCAGCGACATTGCCATCCAGGCGCGAGAGATTGTGAAAGCCCGCGAGCGCATTGCGCGCACCATCGCCCGGCAGACGGGCAAGCCGCTGGAGGTGGTGCTGGCCGACATCGAACGCGATCACTGGCTGTCGGCCGAAGAGGCGGTGGACTACGGCCTGGTCTCGCGCATCATCGAGAACAAAGCGGCTTTGAAGGGGTGAAGCAGCACGCCCCTTTAAGCTATTAAATACATAGCTGCTAGCGCTTGATGGATGACCGCTAGCAGCTTATTTGGCTTGAAATCAGCCTGCGTTGAGCTGCAGCTCCAGGTTGTGCAGCACCTGGTAGCACGGCAGCACCTGCGCCACGCTGGCGTTGGGCTCGCGGCCTTCCTTGATGGCGGCGAAGAACTCGCGGTCCTGCAGCTCTATGCCGTTCATGCTCACATCGACCTTGCTCACGTCGATCTTTTCTTCCTTGCCATTCACCAGGTCGTCGTAGCGCGCGATGTACGTGGCCGAGTCGCCGATGTAGCGGAAGAAGGTGCCCAGCGGGCCATCGTTGTTGAAGCTCAAGCTCAGCGTGCAGATGGCACCATTGGCCGCCTTAAGCTGGATGCTCATGTCCATCGCAATGCCCAGCGTGGGGTGGATAGGGCCCTGGATAGCGTTGGCCTTCACGATGGGGCTGCCGGCCTGATAGGCGAACAGGTCCACGGTGTGCGCAGCGTGGTGCCACAGCAGGTGGTCCGTCCAGCTGCGCGCCTGGCCCAGCGCGTTCATGTTGGTGCGGCGGAAGAAGTAGGTCTGCACATCCATCTGCTGGATGTTGAACTCGCCTGCCGTGATCTTTTTGTGCACGTACTGGTGGCTGGGGTTGAAGCGGCGGGTGTGGCCGCACATGGCCACCAGGCCGGTCTGCTTTTGCAGGGCGACGACTTTCTCGCCATCGGCCAGCACGTCGCACAGCGGGATCTCGACCTGCACGTGCTTGCCCGCCTCCAGGCAGGCAATGGTCTGGCTGGCGTGCATCTGCGTGGGTGTGCACAAAATGACGGCGTCCACTTCCTTGATGGCCAGGCTGTCGGCCAGATCGGTGGTGACATGCTTGATGCCGTACTTGTCGGCCACTTCCTGGGTCTTGGCCAGATCGCGGCTGATGAGGGAGACGACTTCGACGCCGTCGATGTTCTTGATGCCGTCCAGGTGCTTGATGCCGAAGGCGCCAGCGCCTGCGAGTGCGACTTTGATGGTCATGGTGTGTGTCCTTTTACGTGTTCTCGAGAATCAGGTGGCCCACGGCGGTGTTGGACGCGGGCACATGGTAGAAGCGGTGCGCCAGCTTGGGTGGCTTGCCACCGGCCACATCGGCCATCGCGCCACGCGCGATGAGCCACATCACCAGCTCGATGCCCTCGCTGCCCGCCTCGCGCACATAGTCGATGTGCGGGATGCTGGCAGCGGCCTCGGGGTCGTTGATGAGCTTGTCGAGGAAGGCGTTGTCAAACTCTTTGTTGATGAGGCCGGCGCGCGGGCCCTGCAGCTGGTGGCTCATGCCACCCGTGCCCCAGATGTGCACGTTCAGGTCTTCGTCATAGCTCTCCACGGCCTTGCGGATGGCCTGGCCCAGGTTGTAGCAGCGGCGGCCGCTGGGCACGGGGTACTGCACCACGTTGACGGCGAACGGGATCACCGGGCAGGGCCAGGCGCCCTTCACGGGGTCTTGTTCGCCAAACATCAGCGACAGGGGCACGGTCAAGCCGTGGTCCACGGCCATCTTGTTGACGATGGTGAGGTCAAAGTCCTGCTGGATGACCGACTGCGCAATGTGCGCGGCCAGGTCAGGATGACCAATGACCTTGGGCACGGGGCGCGGGCCAAAGCCCTCATCGGCCACTTCATATTCGGCAGCGGTGCCGATGGCGAACGTGGGGATCAGGTCCAGGCTGAAGGCCGTGGCGTGGTCGTTGTAGACCAGGAAGATCACGTCGGGCTTGTTGTCCTTGATCCACTGCTTGCCAAAGTCATAGCCCGCGAACACGGGCTTCCAGTAGTCCTCGTGGGTCTTGCCCAGGTCCATGGCCGCGCCAATGGCTGGCACATGCGATGTGAACACGGAGGCGGTGATTTTGGCCATCGTCAGATTCCTTTCTTGCCCGCGCTGCCTTGCGGCTGGCGGTGCGCCTGGGCGTCGCCATCTTCGCCCACGTAGCGGTTGCCTTCGGCGCTGCGGCCGCCGTTGATCATCATGTTGCGGTATTCCTCTTCGGTCATGCCGGTCATGCTGCCCGCCATCTGCTGAAAGCTCTTGCCGTCGGTCGAGCCGATCTTGGCCAGGAAGTAGATGTTGCCGCCCAGGCGAATGCACCAGTTCAGGTCGCGCGCCAGCACGGCCTGCTTCTGCTCTTCGGTCATCGCCCATTCGTCCAGGTAGGCGCGTTCGTTGGCCTTGAAGCGGACGCGGTTCTCGGCCTTCATCAGGCTCATGCAGAACTGGTTGAGCCAGTAGCCCTTGCGGCTTTGCTCGGCGTCGAAGATGGTCGTGCCGGGCACGTCGAGGTAGGGTTTATCGAGAGACATGGTGTCAGTCCTCCACGGTGACTTCTTCGGGCCAGTACAGGCGCATGGGGTTGTCCACCAGCAGCTTCTTTTGCAACTCCGGTGTCGTTGCGATGTGCGGGATGAAGTCCACCAGCAGGCCATCATCGGGCATGTGGTCCTTGAGGTTGGGGTGGGGCCAGTCGGTGCCCCAGAGCACACGGTCGGGGAACTCTTCCACCACGCGGCGGGCGAAGGGGATCACGTCGGTGTAGGCGTTCTGCTCGCCGTTCAGGGCCTTGGGGCCAGTCACGGAGAGGCGCTCGGGGCAGCTCACCTTGCTCCACACATTGGGGTGCTGGCGCATGAACTTCAGGAACAGTTCGAACTCCGGCCCATCCACCGGCTTGCTCACATCGGGGCGGCCCATGTGGTCCACCACCACCGTGGTGGGCAGGGCGGTGAAGAAGTCCCACAGCTCGGGCAGGTCCACCGCCTCGAAGTAGATCACCACATGCCAACCCAGCTGGTGGATGCGCGCGGCAATCTCCATCAGCTCGTCCTTGGGCGTGAAGTCCACCAGGCGTTTGACGAAGTTGAAGCGCACGCCGCGCACACCGGCCGCGTGCATGGCCTGCAGTTCTTCATCGCTGACCGAGCGCTTGACGGTGGCCACGCCACGCGCTTTGCCGCCCGAGTGCACCAGCGCATCGACCATGGCGCGGTTGTCCGCGCCGTGGCAGGTGGCCTGCACCACCACGTTGCGCGCAAAACCCAGGTGGTCGCGCAGCGCGTACAGCTGGTGCTTGCTGGCATCGCAGGGCGTGTACTTGCGCTCGGGGGCGTAGGGGAACTCGGCCCCGGGGCCGAACACGTGGCAATGCGCGTCCACCGCACCGACAGGCACCAGGAACCGGGGTTTGCTCGGACCCGCGTACCAGTCGAGCCAGCCGGGGGTTTTTGTGAATTCGCTCATGCGCGTACTCCTTGGTTTCTTGCAGGCTCGCAGATCAATCGAGCGACACGTTGGCCTTGCGGATCACGTCGCCAAAACGCTGGCTCTCGTCCTTGACGAACTGGTTGAACTGGGCGCGCGTGGTGGGGAACTGCTCGTAGCCAAAGGTCTTGAACTTCTCCGCCACTTCGGGGCCGGTCAGGGCCTGTTCTATGTCCTTGCGGATCTTGTCGGCCACGGCGGCGGGCAGGCCGGGCGGCACGGCGATGGCGTTCCAACCCGTGACGGCAAAGTCCTTGGGGCCACCCGATTCGGCCACGGTGGGCACGTCGGGGAACTCGGCCGAGCGCTGGGGCCCGGCAAACGCGAGCAGACGCAGCTTGCCAGCGCGGTACAGCGGGCCTGCGGTGGCGGCGCTGCCCAGCGCAAAGTCGATCTCGCCGGTGGAGACCGAGGTGTAGAGCTGCGTGGTCTCCTTGAAGATCACATGCTCCATCTGCGTGCCGGTGGCCGATTCGAACAGCTCCGAGCCCAGGTGCACCGGGTTGCCCACGGACCAGCTGCCGTAGTTGAGCTTGCCAGGTCGCGCCTTGGCGTCTGCCACGATATCGGCCACGGTCTTGTACTTGCTGCCCGTGCCCACGGTGAAGAAGAAGTGCGTCTTGAACAGCGGCAGCAGCGTGTCGAAGTCCTTGGCCACGTCGTAGGGCAGCTTCTTGAACAGGCTGGGGTAGGCGGCCAGGTGCACGTTGTCCAGGATGAGCAGGTCGTGGCCGTCCTTGGCGCCGCGCTTCCAGGCATCGATGGCGATGAAGCCGTTGCCACCGGGGCGGTTCTCCACGATCACGCCCGTGCCCCAGGTGCGCGAGAGCTTGTCGGCCACTAGGCGGGCCACACCATCGGGGCCTCCGCCCACGGGGAAGGGGCTGATGACGCGCACCTGCTTGGTGGGGAACTGCTGCGCGGCAGCGAATTGCGGCGCCAAAGCTGCGGCCGCGGCCACGCCCAATGCCAGGGACAACGTGCGGCGGAGACGGAAAGAGGGAGACACAGAGAACGTCATGGAATACAGAACAGAAGAAAAACGATAGCTATAAAATTAATAGCTACTAGCGCTTATTGAATAAGCGCTAGAGGCCAAAAAGACTTGAGACCGGGGTTCAATCGATGTACCTGAGGCCTGCCTTCTCCAGGCCGGGGCGCATGTTGTACATATCCAGGCCCAGCACGCCGCTGGCCAGCTTGGCGCGCTTCTCGCCTTCAAAGCTTTCGCGCTTTTGCGCGGCGGCCAGGGTCTCGACCGCGCGGGCGGCAGGCACACACACCACGCCGTCGTCGTCGGCCACGATCACATCGCCCGGCGTGACCAGCGCACCGGCGCACACCACGGGGATGTTGACCGAGCCCAGCGTGGCCTTGATGGTGCCCTTGCTGCTGATCGCCTTGCTCCACACGGGGAAGTTCATTGCCTGCAGCGTCTTCACGTCGCGCACACCGGCGTCGATGATGAGCGCGCGGGCGCCACGGGCCTGGAAGCTGGTGGCCAGCAGGTCGCCAAAATAGCCGTCGGTGCACTCCGAGGTGACGGCTGCCACCACGATGTCGCCGGGCTGGATCTGCTCGGCCGCCACATGCATCATCCAGTTGTCGCCGGGCTGCAGCAGCACGGTGACGGCTGTGCCGCTGACCTGCTGGCCGCCGTAGATGGGGCGCATGTAGGGCTTGAGCAGGCCCACGCGGCCCATGGCCTCGTGCACGGTAGCCGAGCCGAGGGCAGCCAGGCCGTCAGCGGCTGCGCGGTCGGCACGGGTGATGTTGCGGTAGACAACGCCAAGTTCAAACATGTCAGAGCCCCTTTGCCTTCAGGCGTGAATCGAGTCGGGAGAAAACACGGCGCGTGTTGGCTTCGTAGATCTGGTGCTTGTCGTCGGCACTCAGGATCGTGGACGCCTCGATATAGCGCTTGGTGTCGTCGTAGTAGTTGCCGGTGGTGGGGTCGATGCCCCGCACCGCGCCGATCATTTCGCTGGCAAACAGCACGTTCTTCACCGGGATCACGGTGTTGAGCAGGTCGATGCCGGGCTGGTGGTACACGCAGGTATCGAAATACACGTTGTTCATCAGATGCTCGTCGAGCAGGGGCTTCTTCATCTCCTGCGCCAGGCCACGGAAGCGGCCCCAGTGGTAAGGCACCGCGCCGCCGCCGTGCGGGATCAGGAACTTGAGCGTGGGGAAATCCTTGAACAGGTCGCCCTGGATCAACTGCATGAAGGCCGTGGTGTCAGCGTTCAGGTAGTGCGCGCCGGTGGTGTGGAAGCATGCGTTGCAGCTGGTGCTCACGTGGATCATGGCGGGCAGGTCGTACTCCACCATCTTTTCGTAGATGGGGTACCAGTGCTTGTCGGTCAGCGGGGGGCTGGTCCAGTGGCCGCCGGAAGGGTCAGGGTTCAGGTTGATGCCCACGGCGCCGTATTCGTGCACGCACTTTTCCAACTCAGGGATGCAGGTGGCGGGGTCCACGCCGGGGCTTTGTGGCAGCATGGCCACGGGCACGAAGTGGTCGGGGAACAGCGTGGAGACCCGATAGCACAGCTCGTTGCAGATGGCGGCCCAGGTGCTGGACACATTGAAGTCGCCGATGTGGTGGGCCATGAAGCTGGCGCGCGGACTGAACAGCGTGATGTCGCTGCCGCGCTCCTTCATCAGCTTGAGCTGGTTGGTCTCGATGGACTCGCGCAGCTCGTCGTCGCTGATGTGCAGGTCTGCCACTTTGGGCATGGCGGCTGGGTCTTTGATGCCGGCGATCTGCGCATTGCGCCAGTTCTCCAGCGCCTTGGGGGCCGTGGTGTAGTGGCCGTGGCAGTCGATGATGAGGCTCATTTTTGGGTGCTCCTGGAAGGTGTTCTTGTGATCGGTCAGGCGGGGGTCATGCCCTGCTTTTGCTTGGCGTCCGCCGCAGCGGGAGAGGCCAGGTAAGCCAGCAACGCACGTGCTGCATCCGCCTGTTGCGAATGCACGCCAACGCCTGCGGAAAACGTGGTGGTGATCTGGATGGCCGGTGGCAACGGGCCCACGATCTGGATGCCCGGCACGTGCAGCAGCTCGCTCAACTGTTGAAAGCCCAGCGCCACCTCGCCCTTGGCCACCAGCGAGCCCACCGGCACCCCAGGGGGCGCCTGCACCATGCGCGGTGCGATCTGTTCGGCAATGCCCCAGCGCTCGAACAGCTTGGCCAGTGCCACGCCGCTGGGGCCGGTGGACAGGCTGATGCTGGGCGCGGCCAGCACGGCCTGGCGCACTGCTTCTTCGGTGCGGATGTCGGGCAACGGTGCGCCTGCAGGCACGGCCACGGCCACGCCGGAGTGCACCCAGTCCACCTTGCTGCCGGGCAGCAGGTGACCCGCAGCCAAAAGCTTGTCGATGGCGTCGGAGGCAAGGATGACGACGTCGAACGCCTCACCGGCCGCCACACGCTTGGCCGCGTCCACGCCGCCCACCGATTCGATGGCGGCCTGCGTGCCCGATTGCTGCGCAAACCCGGCCCCCAGATCGGCCAGCACCTGGCGCGTGGCCATCGACGAAATGCCGCGAATTTCTGGGGGGGTCATGCTGTGTCTCCTGCCGGGCTGCGGGTGGCCCGCGCGTTGCGTGCGCTGGGGTTCCATGGCGCTGATTGTGGTCAGCGCAGGGCCAAACAAGAAGGCGGCACCGGCACTACCAGATATATCATTCCGTGATCGTTGACTTGGAGCTATTCAAATAGCAGAGAGCATTCCCCATGGACCTCAAGCAGATCGAATACTTTGTGCGCGTGGCCGAGCTGGGTAGCTTTACCCGGGCTTCTGTGGTGCTGGACATTGCCCAGCCTGCCCTGAGCCGCCAGGTGCGCCTGCTGGAGGTGGAGCTGCGCCAGAACCTGCTGGTGCGCAATGGCCGGGGTGCCACGCCCACCGAGGCGGGCAAGCTGCTGCTGGAGCATGGGCGGGGCATCCTGCACCAGGTGGAGCGCGCGCGCGAAGAGCTGGGCCGCGTGCGCGGCGCCCTCGCCGGGCGTGTGGCCATTGGCCTGCCACCCAGTATTGCCAAGGTGCTGACCGTGCCGCTGACCCGCGCCTTCCGCGTGAAGCTGCCCGATGCGGCGCTGGCCATCAGCGAGGGCCTGTCGGTGGCCATGCGCGAGTCGTTGACCACAGGGCTGCTCGACATTGCGCTGCTCTACAACACACCCCCTGCGCCGGGCATCGAGATCACCGCGCTGCTGGAGGAAGACCTGTTTCTGGTGCAGCGCCGCGCCGTGGGCCAGACGGATGCCGAAGCCGATGCGCTGGCGCGCGAGCCCGTGTCGCTGGACGAGCTGACACGATTTCCGCTGGTGATCCCCACGCGCCCCAACTCGATCCGCATGCTGGTGGAGTCCGAACTGGCGGCCCGCGGCAAGCGCCCACAGATCAGCCTGGAGATCGACGGCGTGGCCGCCATCCTGGACCTGGTGGCCGATGGCGCGGGCTGCGCGGTGCTGCCCATGAATGCGGTCACCACGTCGGGCAAGCCCGAGGTGTTCATTACGCGGCCGATTCTGGGTGCGAGCATGGATGGCGAGGACAGCGCACGGCTGCGCAGCAAGCTCTTCTTGGCAGTGAGTTCGCAGCGCCCTGCAACGCTCACGCAGCAGGCGATGGCGGAACTGATTCGCAGCACCTTGCAAGCGTTGTACAGGAGCCCCCCCTGAGGCGCTGCGCGCCCCGGTGCAGCCGCCAGAGGCGGCAGCTCTTCGCGAACGTCCAAACCTGTGCAAGCAGGCTTGGAGCAGAGGCCTATCAAAGAGACCGAGGCGTCAGCCCCCGGCCCCAGGTGATGACAAACTTTCTAACAACCGATCCGCATAGTCCTGCCAGCGCACGTCCTGGGGCAGACCTTGAAAGATGCCTTCGCGCGCCAGGTCGGCCACCCACTGCTGCTTGTCGGCGATGGCTGATGCCATCAGCGGCGCCATGCCTGCTTCACCCACGGTGCGGGCTGACTCGCGCATCTCTTCGGCGCGGCGCTGGCCGTGCTGCACCACGCGGCTGAAGAAGTAGCTGCCCTGCTTTTGCCAGTCGATGGACGGAAAGGTCTCAGCCAAGGTGGGCAGCACATGGTCTTCCACACCGTAATGGCGGGCCGTGGCATAGCTCTCCATCACCAGCGCCTCCAGCCCCTTGATCATCACGCTGCGACACATCTTGATGGCACTGGCCACGCCCAGCTGGTCGCTGACCGGCTTGGCGTCCATGCCCCACCCGTGCAACACAGGCGCCAGCGTGGCGGCGTGGGGGCCTCCGAGCAGCATGGGCACGGCGATGCCATAGGGCGGCACCGACGTCATCACCCCCGCCTCGACGTACCGGGCGCCACGCGCGTGGATCAACGCGGCGGCCTGCTGCTTGGTACCGGGGGATGCGGAATTGAGGTCCAGAAAGAACGCGCCAGGCGCAATGTGCAGCGCCACCGCCTCGGCCACCGCCAGCGTGTTGCTGGCCGTCACCGCCGACACGATGAGCTGGCGCCCGGCGCACAGGGCCGCAACGCTGTCGGCCGCAACCACGCCCGCCACCTGTGCGTGGGCGAGCGGCTCGGGGCCCTTCGCAGGGTCGATGAACTTCAGGTCCCATACCGCCACATCGCTCACACCGGCTTTGCGCAGGCCCGCTGCAAAGATGCGGCCCACCTCGCCGTAGCCGACGATACCCAGGCGGTCCACAGGGGGCAGGACTGGGTTCTCTTCGGTCTGCATGGTGCTATCAGGTTTCATTGCTTGGGGATGCCCGCGCGCTCCATCACGGCGCGCCAGCGGTCGATGTCGGTTTTGAGCAGGGCAGCGGCCTGCTCGGGTGTGGAGGTGCGGGGCTCGACGTTGAGCGCGCGCAGCTGCTGCTGCACGGCGGGTGTCGCCACGGTGGCCACCACCTCGCGCTGCAGCCGGTCCACCACCGCGCGCGGTGTGCGCGAGGGCACGGCCAGCGCGTTCCATGAAGCGGCCACAAAACCCTTCACGCCCAGCTCCACCGCCGTGGGCGCATCGGGCAACACCACAGAGCGCTGCTCGCCCGTGACCGCCAGAACGCGCAACGCCCCGGCGCGCACCTGCGGCAAGGTGGGGCCCAGAATCTCCACGCCCACATCCACCTGCCGACCCCGCAGCGCGGTGATGAGTGCGGGCGTGCCGTTGAACGGCACCACCTGCGCATCAATGGCCGCGCTGCTTTTGAACAGCTCGGCCGCCAGGTGCTGGGTGCTCCCGATGTTGATGCTGCCGATATTGAGTTGGCCTGGATGGGCCCGCGCATGCGCCAGCAGCTGGGCCAGCGTGCGGTGGGGCGAATCGGCAGGTACCAGCACCGCGATATCGAAGAAACCCAGCGTGCTGACCGGAGCGAAGTCGGCCAGCGTGTCGTAGGGCAGCGACTTGAAAAGGCTTGCGGATACCGCCGTGCCGTTGGACAGGAGGAACAGCGTATGCCCGTCGGGCTCCGCGCGTGCGACCGCATCGGCAGCCGCCACACCCCCGGCGCCGGGGCGGTTGTCGATGACCACGGGCTGCCCCAGCCGCGCGGCCAGCACGGTTGCCACGGCGCGTGCGGTGAGGTCACCCACGCCGCCCGCCGCAAAGGGCACCACGATGCGCAGCGCCTTGGTTGGGAACGCGGGCTGCGCATGCACCCGCAGCGCAGTCAGCGCCAGGGAAGCCGCCGCAGCAGCAAAGACACGGCGGCGCTGCATGGTCAGTGCTCCACTGCGGTACATACCGCCACAGCCGTCGCAACTGACGCGGCCACGCCAGCGGCCGCCGCGCAAGGGCCGGCCCGCCGCGCTGGCGGCGTCCCCCTTGAGGGGGAAGCTGCGACGCGGCTCAGGGGGGGCTTCATTTAAAACCTCAAAACGAAGATCACGATGCTCGGGAACGCCACCAGGATCGCGGTGCGTATGAAGTCACTGGCGACAAACGGCAGGATGGCGCGGTAGGTGGCCATGATGGGAACGTCTTTGGCCATGCTGTTGATCACAAACAGGTTCATGCCCACGGGCGGTGTGATGAGACCCACCTCGACTACGATGAGCACCAGGATGCCGAACCAGATCGCGAACTCTTCGGGCGTGAGGCCAAAGTCCAGCGCAGTGACGATGGGGAAGAACACAGGGATGGTCAGCAGGATCATGGACAACGAATCCATGAAACACCCCAGCACCACATAGATGACCAGGATGGCGACCAGCACCACCATCGGGCTCAGGCCCGACCCGGCCACCATCTGCGCGGCCTCCTGGGGCAGTTGCGACAGCGCCAGGAAGGTGTTGTAGACACCCGCGCCCAGCACGATCATGAAGATCATGCCCGTGGACACGGCTGTGCCCATCACGGCGCCGACCAGAGTCTTGCGGTTCAGCCCACCCGATAGCCAGGCTGCCACGCCCGTGCCAAAGGCCCCCACGGCAGCGCCTTCGGTGGGCGTGAAGAATCCGAGGTAGATGCCGCCCACCACGGCAATGAAGATCAGCAGCACCGGCCAGACCTTGGCCGTGGCTTTCCAGCGCTCCGCCATGGGCATCGGGGGCTTGGAGCCCATCTCCTTGGGGCGCCACCGGGCATACAGCGCGATCACGATGACGTAGCCAATCGCCGCCATGATGCCCGGCACAAAAGCGGCCAGGAAGAGCTTGGCAATGTTCTGCTCGGTCAGGATGGCGTAGATCACCAGCACCACCGAAGGCGGTATCAGAATGCCCAGCGTCCCCCCCGCCGCCAGCGTGGCAGTAGAGATGCCGCCTGCGTAGCCTGCCTTCTTCAGCTCAGGCAGCGCCACCTGACCCATGGTGGCCGCCGTGGCCAGCGATGAGCCGCAGATGGCACCAAAACCCGCGCAGGCGCCCACGGCCGCCATGGCCACGCCGCCCTTGCGGTGGCCAATCCAGGCCTCCGCCGCCTTGAACAGCGCCTGTGACAAGCCACCCAGCGCCGCAAACTGGCCCATGAGCAGAAACAGCGGAATGACCGACAGCGAGTAGCTGGAGAACGTGCTGAAGGTGACCTGCTTGAGCTGGTTGAGCACCGGCGCCGTGGTGCCGTAGATCAGCCACGCACCCACCAGGCCGCAGACCAGCATGGCCAGGCCAATGGGGATGCGCACAAAGATGAGGAACAGCAGGATCGGGAACGACCAGGCTGCGAGTTCGACGCCGCTCATCAGTGCACCCCCGCTTCGGTGGTCCAGCCTTCGGGCTCCTTGCCGATGCCCAACAGCGTAGCTGTGCGCGCCAGGTAGGCGAGGCAGCCGATGACGGCGCCCACCAGGCAGGCGGCATAGGCCCACCACAGGGGCATCTGCAGGATGAAGGTGGTTTCCATGTATTGCTTCTTCTCGACCATGCCTTCGTAGAGCTTCCAGGTCATCAGCAGCCAGACCGCCAGCATCAGCAGGTCGCTGACCAGCAGCACCGCACGCTTTGCCCAGGCGGGCAGGTGCGTGTACAGCAGGTCCACCGTGGCATGGCCGCCCTTGAGATAGGTCCAGGGCAGAAAGAACAGCACGGCAACACCCGTGCCCATCTCCACCAGTTCAAAATCGCCCGGCACCGGCCCCAGGCCCAGGCCGATCAGCGCCCGGCCCGTGATGCTGGCCACGATCATGAGGGTGAGCGCGACCAGCACGATGCCGCCCACGATGGCGGCCCAACGGGACAGCCGGTAGATAAATGCAATCATGCGGAGTTGTTCCTGCAGAGGTCCAGAAAAGGGGCGACGCACACAGCCGCGCCCGCAGCGCCCTTGGCGCCGTAGAGACAAAGCAACAAGCAGGCAGCCAGGGCAGGCCACCTTTCGCAACCAGGGCCGGCCCGCCGAGCCACCGGCTTACTTGCTGTGCTTGGCAATCAGTGCGCGGGCTTCAGCAGCGAGCTTGGCGCCATCAAAGCCCTTGGATTTGGACTCGGCGACCCAGTCCGTCTCCACCGCAGCGGCCGTGCGGCGCCAGCGCTGCGTCTCGGCCACATCCAGAGCCACGATGTTGTTCTTGGCGCGCTCGGCAATCTGGCGGCCCACCTTGTCGCCCTCGTCCATGGCACGACCGAACATGGCAGCGGCCTCAATGCCGGAGTTCTTGTCGATCACTGCCTTGAGATCGGGTGGCAGCTTGTCATAGCTGGCCTTGTTCATCGAGAACGCAAAAGTCTGCGTGTACAGGCCTTCCTTGCCAGCAAAGGTCGTGTGGTTGCGCACCAGCTCGGTCACCTTCAACGAGGGCGTCACCTCCCAGGGGATGGTGGTGCCGTCAATCACGCCTTTGGACAGGGCCTCGGTCACAGCGGGAACGGGCATGCCCACAGGCGTGGCGCCCAGCTTGGTGAGCATGTTGTTGATGATGCGCGAGCCCCCACGCACCTTCATGCCGCGCAGGCTTTCCAGGCCGGTGACCGGCGCCTTGGTATGGAACAGGCCGGGGCCATGCGTGTGCACGGCGATGAGCTTGACGTCCTTGAACTCGTCGGCCGCGAACTTCTCGACGTATTCCTGGATGGCGCGCGAAGACGCTTCAGCGCTGCCGCTCATGAAGGGCAGCTCGAACACTTCGGTCTTGGGGAAACGGCCGGGGGTGTAGCCCAGCACCGTCCAGGTGAAGTCCACCACGCCATCGCGCGCCTGGTCAAACAGCTGTGGCGGCGCGCCGCCCAGTTGCATGGCGTGGAACAGTTGCACCTTGATCTTGCCGCCCGAGTCGGCCTCGACCTTCTGGGCCCAGGGCACCAGGGCCTTGGCCGGGATGGTGGCCTGGGGTGGGAGCATCTGGTGCAGCCGCAAGGTCACGGTCTGCGCCATGGCACTGCCAGCCACCGTTGCCAGGGCCGCTGCCCCCAGGGCCGTCAATGCGGCGCGTCGCTTGAAGAAGTTCATTTTTTGTCTCCGGTCTCGATTTATCTGCACATCTGCGAGGCCACACCCCAGGGCCGCAGAGAACCTGCGGCATGGAGCGGGACACTGTCCCGCCCCCACTGTGCATGCAGTCGCATCCACATGCCAGTTCTATGACGGACTTTCAGCTATGCCGTAACGTTATGAAACCGGTGAAACCCGCAGACCCTGCAACCCTCGCGCTTGGTTGGTTGTCCGTCACCCCCGCCGAATGAGCGTGAGGGCGGGCATGTCGGCATGCACCTGCCCACCGTCCTGGCCCGACAAGGCTGCACGCAGGTTGCGCTGCGCGAGGCGCGAATGCTCGCGCATGATCGCCTCGGCCCGCGCGCCCTCATGGTGCTCGATGGCGTCCAGCAGCTGGCGATGCTGGTCTTGGGCCACCACCAGCAAGTCGCGCGCCTGCGGCGAATGGGTCTGCACCATCACAAAGGCCGAGGGCGACGCAAACGGCAAGCCCTTGACCCGCTCCAGCTCCCGCGCCACCACATCGCTGCCCACCATGCGGCCCAACAGCAGGTGAAAACGTGCGTTCAGCTCCACATAGCGCGAGAAACCCACGTCGTCCAGCGTGGAAGGGGCCAAGGTGGTGTCGATGGCATCCAGGCAGGCATGGGCGTCGGCCAGCACGGCGGCATCCACCCCGCGCTCGGCCGCCAGGCGCGCGGCCAGCCCTTCCAGCGTGCCGCGCAGCGCAATGGCGTCGGCCACATCGGTTTCGGAAAAGGTGCGCACGGCGTACCCGCCCCCGGGCAGCAGCTGCAGCAGGCCCTCTTGCTCCAGCCGCATGAGCGCGGCGCGGATGGGCGTGCGCGACACCCCCAGCTTCTCGACGATGGCCAGTTCGGCAATGCGCGCACCGCCCGGCAACTCACCCGCCAGGATCATTTCACGCAGGCGCAGCTGCGCCTTCACCGACTGCGAAGCGCCACCTTCGGCAGCGTCGCCCGGGGCGGAATCCGCAAGGAGGGGCTCAGAGAGGTTCATGTGGAGTGTGCGGAGAGTTGATCGAAAAAACCATGCAACCAAGTCTTGGGTCAGCCCGGCGGCCCATTAATGTATACAAACAAAAACCAAACCAACTAGAAAATTCAAAAAAATAGCTTCAAAAACAAGGGCATATGCGATATGCCCATTCGGAATAGCTGCTTTTCAACGATTGAATGTATACATCGAACGGCCTTTTTTGCACAATCCGCTTCACAACACCAAAGCGCTGAAGGCGGCCTGCGGGCCAGGCCAACAACATCCCACCACCCCACGGAGAGAGACAAGCATGTTTCCCAAAAACGCCTGGTACGTAGCCTGCACCCCTGACGAGATCGCCGAAAAGCCCCTGGGCCGCACCATCTGTGGCGAGAAGATCGTCTTCTACCGCCCCGCGCCCGACCAGGTCGCCGCGCTGGACGACTTCTGCCCCCACCGGGGCGCACCACTGTCGCTGGGCACGGTGTGCGAAGGCCACCTGCAATGCGGCTACCACGGCCTCAGGGTGGAATGCACGGGCAAGTCGGTGTCCATGCCCGGCCAGCGCGTGCAAGGGTTTCCCAAGGCGCGCAGCTTTCCGGTGGTGGAGCGCTACGGCTTCATCTGGGTGTGGCCCGGCGACGCCGACAAGGCCGACCCCGCCACCATCCACCACCTGCCCTGGGCCAACAACCCCGAATGGGCTTACGGCGGTGGGCTGTACCACATTGCCTGCGACTACCGCCTGATGATCGACAACCTGATGGACCTGACGCACGAGACCTACGTGCACTCCACCAGCATCGGCCAGAAGGAAATCGACGAGGTGCCCTGCAAGACCCGCGTGGAGGGAGACGAGGTGATCACCAGCCGCTTCATGGAAGGCATCGAAGCGCCGCCCTTCTGGAAGATGGCGCTGCGCATGAACGGCCTGCCCGACGACCAGCCGGTAGACCGCTGGCAGATCTGCCACTTCACACCACCCAGCCATGTGCTGATCGAGGTGGGCGTGGCGCTGGCGGGCAACGGCGGCTATGACGCCCCGGCGGACAAGAAGGCATCGAGCATCGTGGTGGACTTCATCACGCCCGAGACCGAGACTTCGATCCACTACTTCTGGGGCATGGCGCGCAACTTCAAGCCGCAAGACCCCTCGCTCACCACGCAGATCCGCGAGGGCCAGGGCAACATCTTTGCCGAAGACCAGGACATGCTGGAACAGCAGCAGCAGAACCTGCTGCGTTACCCCGACCGCAAGCTGCTCATGCTGAACATCGACGCAGGCGGGGTGCAGTCGCGCAAGATCCTGGACCGCATCATCGCGGCCGAGCAGGCCGCCACTGCACCCCAGGCGGTGGCCGCATGACCGCGCAGGAAACGATCCAGGTCCGCGTCGTCAAAAAGCAGGCCGAGGCCGAAGGCATTGCCAGCTTCGAGCTGGCGCGCGTGGACGGCGCCGCGCTGCCCCCGTTCAGCGCGGGTTCGCACATCGATGTGCATCTGCCCGGAGGTGTGACGCGGCAGTATTCGCTGTGCAATGCCTCGCACGAATCGCACCGCTACCGCATTGCCGTGCTGCGCGATCCGGCGTCGCGTGGCGGCTCGGTCGCCATGCACGACAGCGTGCACCAGGGCGATGTGATCACCATCAGCACACCCCGCAACCACTTTGCGCTGCACCCCGCGCAGCGCACGGTGCTGCTGGCCGGTGGCATTGGCGTCACGCCGCTGCTGTGCATGGCCGACCGGCTGGCGCGCACGGGCGCCGACTTTGCGCTGCACTACTGCACACGCTCTGCCGAACGCACGGCGTTTGCTGCCGAAATTGCCGCATCGGCCATGGCACCGCGTGTGCATTTCCATTTCGATGCGGGCCCGGCCGAACAGAAGCTGGACATTGCCGCCGTGCTGGCCGCGCCCGGGCCCGACAAGCGCCTGTATGTATGTGGACCGGCAGGCTTCATCGACCATGTGGTGAACAGTGCCAAGGCCCTGGGCTGGGCGCAGGACCACATCCACCTCGAGTACTTTGGCGCCCCTGCGCAGGACACCTCGGGCGATCAGGGCTTTGACGTGCGCATTGCCAGCACGGGCAAGGTCTACGCGATTGCGCCCGACGTGTCGGTGGTGGAAGCCCTGCGCAAGGAGGGCATCGACATCCTGACCTCGTGCGAGCAGGGCGTGTGCGGCACCTGCCTCACGCGCGTGCTGGAGGGCGAGGTGGACCACCGCGACATGTACCTGACCGACGAAGAAAAGGCAGCCAACGAGCAGTTCATGCCCTGCTGCTCGCGCGCGCACAGCAAGCTGCTCGTGTTGGATTTGTGAAGTTGAACACCCCCTGAGTCGCCTGCGGCGCCTTCCCCCTGAAGGGGGACGACGCCCTCGCTGCGGGGCGGCCCTTGCCAGGCGTCCCCCGCGTGGGGCTCGCGGGGGTTTGGCTGAAAAATCCTGAATTGATAGCTGCTAGCGCTTATCCATCAAGCGCTAGCAGCCAATTTCACTCAAAACTCACTCTTCCACGGCCGTGCGGATCGTGTCGCGGCCGTGCCGGTCTTTGACGCGGCCCAGGTCGGTGTCGAGCGCGCGGGCCAGCTTGTCCACGGCGCCGATGAAGGCGTTGGCCATCTTGTCGGCTTCGTCGGTCACAGTGACGGGCTGGCGGCCGGTGACGCGGGCCTCGAGGCGGCAGCGTTTGTCATTGGCGCCGGACTTGCCCGCATCCAGATCTGACAGAAACACCTCCAGCCGCGTGATGTGGTCCTGAAAGCGCGTGAGGCGGCTCTTGGACTCGTCCGTGATCCATTGCGCGAGCGACTCGCCGCCGTGGATGTGGTCGTCGGTGTTGACTTGTACTTGCATCAGAGTTCCTTTCAGATGACGTTGCTCAGGGGTCCATGATGGCACCGCAGGCCTTGACCCCGGTAAACACATGTCAAAACATCCTCAGAACCTGTTCAAGGTCTTTTCGGGGATCGCATTGGAGTGCCATCGGGATGAGTGGAAGCTTCGGATGCGCCGCATGGGCTCGTGCCCATGCAAGCAGCCGGGGCGCCAAAGCTCCGAGTTCATCGGCCCGATTTCACTCCAACCCTTCGGGCAAGTGCCTTGTGCGACCCCGAAAAGACCTTGAACAGGCTCCTACAACTTGTCCAGCGCCACGGCGGGCGACCAGTCGCTGCCAACGGGCAAGGCGCGCGCCTCTGCCACGCGCTGCTGTAGGCGCAGCGCCGCGGCATCCCCAGGCACGCGTGCCAGCACCTGTGCCAGATAGCCGCTGGCACCGTCCCAATCGCGCGCGTGGAAGGCACTGAGCGCGGCCAGGCTGGCATCCCGCACAGCGGCATCGTCACACGGTGTGAACACACGCACGGGCTCGGTTTTTCCCTTCACGACCACATCATCGAGCGCGCGCAGAGCCACCGAGGAAGGCAGCTGCGCGGCGGTGGCGGCAGAGAGCAGGATGCCGGTGCCAAAGGCCTTGTTGGCGCCCTCCAGCCGTGCGGCCAGGTTCACCGCATCGCCAATCGCGGTGTACGAAAAGCGCTGCTCCGACCCCACGTTGCCCACCACCACCCGCCCCGTGTGCAGGCCAATGCGCATGTGGATGGGCGGCAGGCCCCGCGCACGCAGGTCGGCCACCAGCACCTGCATGGCCTGCTGCATGGAGATGGCCGCAGTCACCGCGTGCTCGGCGTGCTGCGGGTCGTCGAGCGGCGCCCCCCAAAAGGCCATCACCGCGTCGCCGATGAACTTGTCCACCGTGCCACCCGTGGCGTGCACGATGGGCGTCATGGCGTTGAAATACGCGGTGAGCACTTCCACCGTCTGCTCGGCACTCAGCTGCTCCGATAGCGTGGTGAAGTTGGCCAGGTCGGTGAACATGAGCGTGACCTCGCGCGCCTCTCCGCCCAGGCGCATCAGCTCGGGCTGCGCAATGAGGCGCGAGACCACGGCGGGCGGCACATACTGCGCAAACATCGCCCGCGTCTGGCGCGCGCGCCGGCGCACAAAGGCATAACCCGCCAGCGCCGCTGCACCATAGACCGCCAATGCCGCCGCCGCAGGCAGCAAGGGCGGCCACCACAGCTGAAAGCGCCCGAACAGCCACCACGAGGCTCCCGCTATCGCCGCCACCAGCGCCGCCGCCAGCGCTGCGGCGCCCGCCGGGTGCAGCCTGCGGTTGCCCCATAGCAGCAAGGGGACCAGCAGCGCTACGAGGGCCAGCGTCCAGCCTTCGGGCACGCTGCGCAGCCCGCCGCCGGTGAGGTAGTTGTCCACCAGCGTGGCCTGCAGTTCCACACCGGGAAACAGGCGCTCGCCCCCTGCGGTGCCAAACGGTGAATTGAACAGGTCGGCCTGCGACCGCGACAACTCGGTCGCGGTGCGCGCCGAGCGCCCCACCAGCACGATCTTGTTCTTGAAGAAGCCCGCTGGCAGCAGGCCCGGCTCCAGCGCCTGGTAGTACGAGCGCGTGTCAAACGTGCCGCGAGGGCCCCGGTAGCCGATCCAGTCGAAGTGGCGCAGCACCGGCAGCTTGCCGCGCGCCTCGGCCGCGCGCTGGGCCAGCCGCAGGGCAAAACCCTCGCGCGCCACGGGCACACGGCGCACCACAAAGTCATCGTCGGGCTCCACCCCGGCATCGCCCGCATCGGCTCCGGCGTCCAGAAACCGCTGCAGTGGCATCACGTCCAGCCACAGCGCAGCGTTGCTGCTGTCGATCTTTTCACGGGTGGCGGCCAGCACCACGGGGCCGGTCTCTGCGATGGCCTGCGCCAGTGCGGCATCTTCGGCTTCGGTTGATGGGTCGGCGAACACGATGTCCAGGCCCACGGCGGCGGCACCCTCGTCGTGCAAACGCTTCAAAAGCGCTGCATGCACGCTGCGCGGGAAGGGCCAGGTGTGTTGCAGCTCTTGAAACGTGGGTTCGTCAATCGCCAGGATCACCACGGGCAGCGCCGTGCGCTGCGGCGCAGTCCAGGCCGTGAGCACGTCGAAGGTCTTGAACTCCAGCGCGTGCCAAGTGCGGCTGAACGTGGCCGCACCCACCAGCAGCAGCGCCAGCGCGCAGGCTGCCAGCGCGTAGACCTGTTGCTGGCGCCGGACCGCTGGCGATGCGGAATCAGAAGCGGTAGCGCGCGTCCAGAACATACCGGGTCTTTCTGCGGTCTGACTTCGGCGCCCACAGGTTCAATGCGGCCACCCCCACCACCCAGTGTTTGTCCTGCGATTCCCAGAAACCCATCAGGTCCAGGCCCCAGCCGGGTGCCATGCGCGTGAGGTTTTCCTTGTCTTCAAAACGCTCCGACCGGTACACCGCACGGCCGCTGACATAAAACCGCTGCGGGCTGACCCAGGTGGCGCCCAGCACTGCGGTGTGGCGCGGAATGTAGGGGATGCGCCCTGCCGGCCCCTCCGTGTCGTAAATATGGCTATCGCTGCCCTGGTAGAGGTACTTTGCGTAGCCCGACCAGCGCCGGTTGAACATGTGGTTGACACCGGCACCGAGGGTCTTGAGCGTGCCGCTGTCAAAGCTGGGGGAGTCTTCCAGCAAGTCGGTATTGGAGAGGTTGACCAACTGGGTGTTGCGCATCTCCTCCAGGAAAGGCAGGCTCGGCGTGCGCAAGTCGACACCCACCATGCCGGGGTTGCGCACGCGCAGGTGGTCTGCGCGCAGGCTCAGGAAGGTGTTGGCGCCCAGTTCCATGCCCAGTTGCGCCACGGTGCGCTTGTGGCGCCCACCAGCTTCCACGAGCCGGTCTTCCACGGGAATGCCCGCTGTTTCCACGCTGGTCAGGGTGGACACGCTGAGCGGCCGCAGCCAGTCTTGGTAGGCCATGCGCACCGTCGTGCCTGCGGCGGGTTGCCAGACAACGCCGATACGCGGCGTGACCACACGTTCCATGTCTGCCCGACGCGCTGCCTCGTCGGTAACCAGATCAAGGTTCGCGAGGTAGTAGCGAGTAAAGCCGTCCACGCGGTGGCGAATCTGCTGAAGCCCCAGTGCGGCGTCCAGGTTCAACGCGGCGTCCAACCGCTGGGTGGTCGCCAGGGTGAGGCCGGTATACCGCCGGTCAATCCGGTTGTAGCCCAACGCAATCAAATAGTCCGTGTAAAGCCCCACACCGGGGATGTCGGCCGCCACCACGCTTTCGCCTGCCAACACATTGTTCTGCCGCTCACGCACGTGCTCCAGCGCAAGGCTCCAACGACTGCCCGGTGCGGTGTCCAGGGTGTGGCGCAACTGCAGATCGGTCAACTGTTTGCGTGGTGCAGTGCTGAAGCTTGTCACCGTCACCAAAGGCGGGTCGATATACACCGTGGGGTAACGCAGATACTCGTTGTTTTCCACACTGCGGCCCAGCTTGATCCATGTCTGCTCCGTCGGCCCCCAGCGGTACGCTAGGCCCAAAGCGCCTTGGCTGTTCGTGTTGTCAATGGACGTCTCAGGCAGGTTCTGGCTCCGCATGCGGGCCTCGAACTGGTTCCCATAGGCAAACAGATTGATGCGTTCCGTGGGCTGCATGCCAACACCTGCAGTCACGGCGCGCCCGGTCAGATCGCCATAGCCGCCCCGCACCGCCGGGGCCTGATTGTTCAGCAGATCAAAAGGCAACTCGCTCACGCTGACCGACTGCGCTTTGAAGAACCAGGAAGTGGGCACATAGCTGTTGTTCATGCCATTGAGCGTGATGGCGGGTGCACGCGACCGTGCATCCTCCTTGTCCAGCGTCACCCCCACCGCCCCATGCGCCCCGGGTTGCTGCAGCAGCGACGAATACCGCTGGCTCGCCCCAAACGCCATCGGGTCTGTGAGGAAACCCTGGAACAGCGCCGAGTTCTTGTTGAACTCGCCCGCATACCGGTCTGCCAAGAACAGGTGGCTTCCGCCCCAGTACGGATAGAAGCTCTGCTGCGCCAGTTCCAGCGCCCAGTCTTCCATGCCAAAGAAGGCCATGGAGGCACCCAGGTTGGCGCTGCCTTTCTGGTCGTTGGCGACCTGGTTGAGCGACTTGAGGTAGGGCATGCGTTGCACCGCTGCGCGCGCAGCCTCCACCGCTTCGCCGGGCTGGAACAGGTCGGTGTGGATCTGTGCCAGCAGCATGTAGGGCACGGGGTCCTTGTCGTCCAGGCTGCTGGCCTGGCGCAGCGTGGCCAGTGCGTCCTGGTGGCGGCCGAGCTGGTAGTACGCCACGGCCGTCCAGGTCTTGGCGCGGGCGTAGCGGGGCTCCATCACACCCGCGCGCAAAAAGGCATCCAGCGCCGCCTGCGGGTTGCCCTGCTTGAGGTGCAGCAGCCCCTGGCCGGTGAGCGCCACATAGTCCGCCGGGTTGTCGCCTAAAGCGGTGGCAAAGGCTTGGCCCGCCTCGGTGAACTGGTTGGTGAAGGTTTCCAGCGTGCCCAGCTCGCCCCAGGCGCCTGGGCTTTGGGGCGACAGTGCCAGCGCCTGCTGCAGATTGGCGCGGGCGGGGCGGGCGTCTTCGCGTTCGGTGTGGGCACTGCCCAGGCCCTGCCAGCCCCGGGCGTCTTGCGGCGCGAGCTGCGTGGCCTCGGTGTACGCACTCAGTGTGCCGGGGGCATCGCCCCGGCGGCGGGCCAATTCAGCCCGCACCATCGCAAGCTCTGCATGCGCCATGGCCTGTGCCGGGGCCAGCGTGGCGGTGGCCTCGTCCACGCGGTCGCTCAGCAGTTGCACCCGGGCCAGCTGGGCCACCAGGGCCGGGTGCGCGGGCCAGCGCTGCAGGGCGGTGCGCAGCGTGGTGGCCGCAGCGGCCGCGTCGCCTTCCATGAGCCACACATCCGACTGCATGAGCCAGACCGGCAGCGGGGCGGCCGGCGTGGCCGCCTGGCGGGCCAGCTGTTCGCGCGCAGCGAGGACATCGCCCGCCTGCAGCGCGATGGCAGCCTCCATCACGGCCACCCAGGGTGCGGGTGCGCTGCCGTTTGCTTTCGCCTGCGCCAGCGCGGCACGCGCGGCGGGCAGATCGCGGGCCACCTGCGCGGTGCGCACGGGGGCCAGCGCTTCGGGCACGGTCTCGGCGGCCAGGTGCGGCAGCGGGTCGGCGCGCAGGGCGTTGACCCACTGGATGCGGTCGCGCGGCTGGCTCAGCACCAGTTTGACCGGGGCCTTGCCCACTTCGGCATAGGCGGCCTCGTTGGCGCCCACCGACACCTGCCCCTGCGCATTGGAGAACTCCACCGTGCCCGACAGCACGGTCAGCAAGGTACGGCCGTCGTCTTCCACGCTGATGTCCCAGTCGGTGCCCCGGATCGCCGCCGTGGCCGCCGGGGTTTCCAGGTTCAGCCGTGAGCCATCGGCGCGGCGCGTCTGCGTCCAGGCCCGGCCCGCGTTGAGCAGCAGCGTGGTCACCGGCTGGGCGGGTGTGGCCACGCCCTTGACCTGCAGCACCGTGTTTTGGTGCAGGCGCAGCTGGGTGTCGTCGGCAAACAGCAGGGCCATCCGCGCGGCTTGCCGGGTGCGCACGAAATCGCCCGTGGCGAGGGCCTGGGCCGGGCGAGCGGGCTGCCAGTCGGCTGCAGCTGCGGCACGCTGGTCGCCCGTGCCCTGCAGGCTGACGATCTCGGCGGCAGCACCTGCGGGCACAGCGGCCTGGGCCAGCAGCGGCCAGGCCAGGGCGGTCAACGTGGCCAGCGCCGTGAGCGCGGGCAGGCAATGCTTCTTGTGGGACATGTCATGGGCTTTCGGGGAAGGCTGGAGGGGCACCACCTGGCGCAGCCTCCCTGGCGCCCGGCGAGCAGAAATTATGGCCAGCCCACCGCCCCAACCGGCCTCTTGCGAGACACCGCACGGTTGCATTTTCATGAAGAAAGCCACATTTCGTAGCACTGCTTTACCGGCGGCAGGCCTCGCGCAGCCCTGCACGGCCCCTTCCTACAGACGTGGCGCGGGGGCGGTGCTACAAATTGGTAACCCAAGATTGCATTGATCACACGCCCCGCGCGTGTTCCCTGGAGCCCACCACCCATGCCCGCCGCACCCCGCCTCAAGATTGGCCTGTCCGCCTGCTTTCAACACGCCGACCCCGCCCGCCCGTTGTTCACTGGCAAGACGCTGCAGTACGTCGAGCAGTCCATCGCCCACTGGCTCATGTCGGCCGGTGCCATGGTGGTGATGGTGCCCTGCCCCACGGGCGAGACGGCACGCGGTGACGTGACGCTGGACCACTATGCCGAGTGGCTGGACGGCATCGTGATGCACGGTGGCGCCGACGTGTGGCCGGGCAACTATGGCGAGGAGCCCCTGCGCGAAGAGTGGGTGGGCGACCGCGTGCGCGACCTGTACGACCTGGCCGTGGTGAAAGCCTTTGCCCAGGTGGGCAAGCCCATCTTTGGCGTGTGCCGGGGCCTGCAGCTCATCAACGTGGCCTTTGGCGGCGCGCTGTACCAGGACATCGAGACCCAGCACCCCGGTGCGCAGCAGCACCGCAACGCCAGCACCTACGACCAGCATTTCCACGACATCCAGATCCTTCCCGACTCGCACCTGGCCACGCTGTACCCCAACACGCCACGCGCTCGGGTCAACAGCATTCACCACCAGGGCATCAAGCGAGTGGCGCCCGAGTTTGTGGTCGAGGCCCTGAGCGAGCCCGACGGCGTGCCCGAGGCGATTCGCCTCAAGCCCGCGCCGGGGCGCGGCTACATCGCCGCCACGCAATGGCACCCGGAGTTCCACAAGCAGGGTTCAGACACGCTGGACGACACGGCCATCCTGAATGACTTTCTGGCGGCGTGCGAACAGGCCAAGGCCCACCCACGGCCGGTGCTGCGCCCCGCGCCTTCGTTGCGGGAACGGGCGGCGCGGCGGCTGCGAAAGGCGCTGTCACGGCAGCGCGACTGACCCTGCGGGTCAGGCACCTTCCACAGGCAACACAGCGGCCAAGACATCTTGCAGCTGCGCCCGCAGCCAGCGGTGTGCCGCGTCTTGCTGGTAGCGCACATGCCAGATCAGGTACATGGGCAGACTGGGGCAGGCCACGGGCACCGGCACACCCGCCAGCGCGGCCAACGCGGTGCGCCCCATCAGCGACGGCGCTGTAGTGAGCAGCGAGGTGCCCCGCACAAACGCGGGCAGCGCGGCAAAGCCCGGCACGCGCACCACCAGGCGGCGGCGCACGCCACGTGCTTCCAGTTGCCGGTCCAGTTCCAGCCCCCGGTGCGCCTCGTAAGCCACCGTGGCGTGGTCCGCCGCCAGGTACTCCGCCTCTGAGGCCGGAGCGCTGCGCACGGCCGGGTCATAGAACACGCGGTATTGGTCTTCAAACAGACGCTTCTGCACGATGTCGGTGCCCTCGGGCGGGCGGGGGCTGATGACCAATTGGCACGCGTCAGACCGCAGCAGCTCGGCACTTGGCGCGCCGCTGGGCACGATGCGCAGCGTGACGCACGGTGCGGCAGTGCGCAGGCGCGCGGCCAGCGCGGGCAAAAGCAGGTCGCGCTGAAAGTCGTTGGCGGCGATGGTCAGCTCGGTCTGCCAGGCGCTCGGGTCAAACTCGGCCCCTTGGGCAAACAGCTGCATCTGGTGCAGCATGTCACGCGCGGGCTGGGCCAGGGCCTCGGCCCGGGCGGTGGGCACGATGCCACGCCCGCGCTTCACAAAAAGCGGGTCACCGGTAATGGCGCGCAGCTTGTCGAGCAGGTGGCTCACGGCCGACTGGGTGACGCCCAGGCGATCAGCCGCCGCCGTGATGCTGCCCGTCTCCAGCACGGCCAGCAGCAGCTTCAGCAGGTGTCCGTCCAGCGCTGATCCATCGAAATTGCTCATGCATTCGATGATGTTTTGAGGCTTCATCTTTGGCAATGGCATCGCGACACTGCGGGCTGACTTACATCAAGCCCCGGAGACTTCCATGCCTTCCCCACTGCCCCCGATCCCCGGCACCACGCCGTTCGATGGCGACCAGGCCCGCAAGGGCTATGCGCTGAACAAGATGTGCTTTTCGTTCAACGACGAGGCCAACCGCAAGGCTTTTCTGGCCGACGAAGAGGCGTACATGAAGCAATACGGCCTGAACGAGCAGCAGGCCGCCGCCATCCGCGCCAAGAACGTGCTGCAGCTGATTGCCGCGGGCGGCAACGCCTATTACCTGGCCAAGTTCGCGGGCATCTTCAAGCTGGACATGCAGGACATCGGCGCGCAGCAGACGGGCATGACCAAAGACGAATTCAAGGCCATGCTGGTCGCAGCGGGCAAATAAGGAGACATCACATGGCACAACTCATCGGCGGCCTCGGCACCTCGCACATCCCGGCCATTGGCAACGCCATCCACAAGGGCCTGCAGAACGATCCGTACTGGAAGCCCTTCTTCGACGGCTTTCCGCCCATCCGCCAGTGGCTGGGAGAGAAGAAGCCGGACGTGGTGGTGATGTTCTACAACGACCACGGCCTGAACTTCTTCCTCGACAAGATGCCCACGTTTGCCGTGGGCGCGGCGGCGCAATACAACAACGCCGACGAAGGCTGGGGCATCCCCACGCTGCCGCCCTTCCCGGGCGAGGTGGACTTGTCGTGGCACCTCATCAACACGCTGGTCGAGCAGGAGTTTGACGTGACCACCTGCCAGGAGATGCTGGTGGACCACGCCTGCACGCTGCCGCTCAAGCTCTTCTGGCCCGAGGGCGATTGCCCCGTGACGGTGGTGCCGGTGTGCATCAACACCGTGCAGTTCCCGCTGCCATCGGCCAGGCGCTGCTACGCGCTGGGCAAGGCAGTGGGCCAGGCGATCAGCAGCTGGGACAGCAACAAGAAGGTGGCGGTGATCGCCTCGGGCGGGCTCAGCCACCAGCTCGACGGCGAGCGCGCGGGCTTCATCAACAAGGCGTTTGACCTGCAGTTCATCGAGAGCCTGACCACCAACCCCGAATGGGCCACGCAGTTCAGCGTGCACGAGCTGGTGGAAAAGACCGGCACCCAGGGCGTGGAGCTGCTGATGTGGCTGGCCATGCGGGGCGCCCTGGCCACTGCGAGTGCGGGCGTGCAGCGGGTGCACAGCAACTATCACATCCCCATTTCGAACACGGCCACGGCGGTGATGGCCCTCGAAACGGAGTAATCCTGCAATTTTCAGCTGATTTTGGCTGCAAGCGCATGATTTTCATAAGTTTTCAGCTATCAAATCAGGAGCATATTGCCGCTATCGCTTGACCCCAGGCTGGCGTCAGACAATCAAAATACTGTAAATTCATCCAGTGAATTTACAATCCAAACTCGCCATCCTGGCCGACGCCGCCAAGTACGACGCCTCGTGTGCATCGAGCGGTGCTGCGCCGCGGAACTCGGTGGGCGGGCGGGGCATGGGCTCTACCGAAGGCATGGGCATCTGCCACAGCTACGCGCCGGACGGGCGCTGCATCTCGCTGCTCAAGATTCTGCTCACCAACTTCTGCCAGTACGACTGCCTGTACTGCGTGAACCGCTTGACCAGCAACGTGCCCCGCGCGCGCTTCACGGTCGATGAGGTGGTACAGCTCACGCTGGATTTTTACCGCCGCAATTGCATCGAGGGGCTGTTCCTGTCCAGCGGCATCATCCAGAGCCCGGACTACACGATGGAGCAGGTGGTGGAGGTGGCCCGCGTGCTGCGCGAAGAGCACGACTTTCGCGGCTACATCCATCTGAAGACCATTCCCGATGCAGCGCCGGAGCTGATGGAGCGCGCAGGCCGCTATGCGGACCGCCTGTCCATCAACATCGAGCTGCCCACGGCCGAAGGCCTCACGGCCCTGGCGCCAGAAAAAGACAGCGTCGCCATCGACCGCTCCATGGCCCGCATGGCGGTGCACATTGGAGAATCCCGCGCCGCGCGCAAGGAGCAGGCTGCACTGCCCATCGTGTCCATGCCGCAGTCGCGCACCACACGCCGCGCCAGCGTGCCGCACTTTGCGCCCGGCGGGCAGAGCACGCAGATGATCGTGGGGGCGGATACGACCAACGACCGCACCATCCTCGCCACCAGCGCGCGGCTGTACGGCGTGCACCGGCTGCGGCGCGTGTACTACTCGGCCTTCAGCCCCATCCCCGATGCGGCGCGCGCCCTGCCACTGGCCGCGCCACCCACGGTGCGCGAGCACCGGCTGTACCAGGCCGACTGGCTGATGCGCTTTTACGGTTTCACCCACGACGAGATCGTGCCGCCCAGCCAAAGCAACCCAGGCAGCCAGGCCGGCATGCTGGCGCTGGACATGGACCCCAAGCTGGCCTGGGCGCTGGCGCACCGCGAGCGTTTTCCGGTCAACCTCAACACCGCCCCGCGCGAACTGCTGCTGCGCGTGCCCGGCTTTGGCGTGCAGACGGTGGACCGCCTGCTGGCCGCGCGCCGCGTGCGCCGCCTGCGGCATGCGGACCTGGCGCGGCTGCATGTGCCGCTGAAGAAAGTGCTGCCCTTTGTGGAGGCGGCCGACTACCGCCCCGGCCGTGCGCTGGACGCTGCCGACCTCGCCGCGCAGTTGACGCCGCCGCCGGTGCAGCGCAGCCTGTTCTGAGCTGGAGAGGCCCGCATGCAGCGCCACACCATCACGCTGGACCACGCCACCGACTGGCCCGGTTTTCGCCAAGCGGCACGCGCCCTGGTGCAAGCCAACGTGCCTCCGCAGGCTGTGGACTGGCGCTGCCAGGCGGATGCCGCTGAAGACCTGTTCGCGCCCGAGCTTGCTGCCAGCCACACCTTGCCCAGCCCAGCCCCCGATGCGCCGCCGCTGCGCGTACCGCCCGATTTTGTGCACCTGTGCGAGCAGCTCATCCTGCACCGCGACCCCGCCCGCTTTGCGCTGATGTACCGCCTGCTGTGGCGCATGGCGCAGGGCGGCCATGAAGCCGAAGCCGCGCGGCACGACCCGCTGGACGCCGACCGCATGTTGGCCCACCACATGGTCCGCAGCGTGCGGCGGGACATCCACAAGATGCACGCCTTTGTGCGCTTTCGGCCCGTGGTGGAGCCCGATGGCCAGACCCTGCACATGGCCTGGTTCGAGCCCGACCACTACATCACCGTGGCCAACGCGGGCTTCTTCATCCGCCGCTTCACACAGATGCGCTGGGCCATCCTCACGCCCGACGCCAGCGTGCGCTGGGACGGCCAGCAGCTGCACACCGGCCCCGGGGCGCAGCGCAGCGACGCGCCGCCGCCCGATGCGGGCGAGGCACTGTGGCTCACCTACTACCGCCACATCTTCAACCCCGCGCGGCTCAAGCTGGCCATGATGAAAAAGGAGATGCCCACGCGCTACTGGCACAACCTGCCCGAGGCGGCTCTCATCACCGAGCTGGCGCAGACGGCGCACGAGCGCAGCGGGCAGATGGTGGAAGCCGAAGCCACAGTGCCGCGCAGGCGGATCGCGGAGACACCGACCCGGGCGCGGCGCGCGGGGGGCGCACCGCTCAGCCCAGCGCCGCCTCACGCATCACCCGGAACTGGGGGGCCGATACCGGCGGTGTCCAGCGCCAAGGCAGCACCTGCGGCCGCCACAGGGCGCGCAGCACTGTGAGGCGCAGCACACGCTGTGCACCGGGCCAGGGCGCACGCGCTGCGCTGTCCCACAGCACCTCGGCCTGCGCGGCAATGTGCAGCAAGCCGCCCTCTTCATAGTCCACCACCAGCAAGCCTGCCAGCGGGTGCAGGGCGAGGTTGCCCAGGGTGTTGAAGAACTGGTTGCCAGGGTAGTCCGGCAGGCTCAGCACCACGCCGGCCTCCGTGTTCGCCACCTGCACAAAGCCTGCCTCGCCGCCCCGGTGCGATACATCCACGCCTTCGCTGTGCTCGGCACCAGGGCGTGGCGCCGAGGCACTGGCGATGAACAGGGTGTCGGCACGCTGCACGCGCGCGATGGCGGCGGCGTCCAGTCCGGCGCCCAGCCACTGCACCGGGCCCGGAGCGGCCAGCGCAGCGCGCAGGCCTGGCTCCCGTGCCTGGATGTATTTGGGGCAGTTGCCAAAGCTCTGCACCACCTGCACGTCCAGGCCGCTATCGCCAAACGCTGCCACCCGCCCGTTCATGCGGTTGCGCCGCCGCGTGTGCGGCTCCAGCCCCAACACGCCCACGGCCGCGCCTGGCGCCAGGTGTGTGAGCACCGGGTCCTTGGAATCCGGCGCAGTCGCGATCTGCATGTGCTGCGCATCGGGGGTGTGCACAAACCCAGGCGGTCCGGCAAGCATCGTGGCCCACGGCTGGCCTTGTTCATCCAGCGTCCCCAGCAGCAAGGTGGGCAGCTTTTCAAACAGCTCACGGTGCTGGTCGGGCATGTGGTCGCGCAACACCATGGCACCCACGGCCGCCATGCGCTCGCGCACGCCCACGCGCGCCTGCAGGGCCTGCTCACCGCGGTGGAAAGCCTCGGGCGGCACCGGCGCCGCAACCGATGCAGCGGCCACGGTGGCTGTCATGCCGCCACCTGCTCGGCAGTGGGCAGCTGGTCGGCCAGCACCGGGTAGCCCGGCAAGGCCTGCATGCGCGCCACCCAGGCCGCAATGCGCGGGTAGGCATCCAGCGGCAGTCCCGCCAGATGGGCCTGCGAGGTGTAGCTGACCATGGCCACATCGGCCAGGCTGGGCGCTGAACCCCCGAGCAACCAGGCCCGCCCCTGCAGTTCGTCCTCCATGAAGGCGAGCAGGCGCTTGCCGGTGGCCTGCGCCACCTCGTTCACGGCACGGCCCGTCAACGTCGCAAAGCGCGGCCCTCCGATGCCCGGCGCCAGAAAGCCCGCCGCCAGGCTGAACCAGCGCTGCAACTGAGCCTGCCCCACGGCGTCTTGTGGCAGCCAGGCACTGCCGGGGGCGTAGCGCTGCACCAGATAAACCAGGATGCCATTGCTGTCACTCAGCACCTGGCCCGCGTCCACCAGCACGGGCACCTGGCCCAGCGGGTTGAGCGCCAGAAACTCCGCGCGCTGGTGTTCGCCGCGCAGCAGATTCACATCAATCAGTTCATAGGGCAAGCCGAGCAGGGACAGCATCAGCTCCACGCGATGGCAATGGCCCGAGATGGGCATGCGGTACAGCTGGAGCGGGGTGGTGGGGAACATGGTGAGGCCTCGTCGGTGGGTGAGTGAAAAGATGGCTCGACGATATCTATTGCAATCTGCGATGTGAATAACCAATCACCGCTTTTCATAATTGCCACATTCGCAATAATGGGGTGCATGGACTATCTCGACACCTTGCGCTGTTTTGTGACCGTGGCGGACGCCGGCGGCTTTGCCGTGGCGGGCCGGCGGCTGGGCTGCTCCGCCACGGCCGTCACGCGCGCCATTGCGGCGCTGGAGGCGCGGCTGGGTGTGCTGCTGTTCCAGCGCAGTACGCGTTTGGTGCGGCTGACCGAGGCGGGCGAGCGCTTCTTGCACGACTGCCGCCCCCTCTTGAACGACCTGCACGAGGCCGAGCAGGCAGCCAGCGGTGCACAGGCCGAGGCCCAGGGGCTGCTGTCCATCACCGCACCGCAGATGTTCGGCATCCAGCACGTGGCGCCCATCGTGCAGGGCTTCTTGCACGCCCAGCCGCGTGTGCAGGTGCGCACGCTGTTCGTCAACCGCCTGGTGCACTTGCTTGATGAGGGCATGGACGTGGCCATCCGCATCGCGCACCTGCCTGACTCCGGCCTCACTGCCGTGCAAGTGGGTGCGCTGCGCCGCCTGGTGGTGGCGTCTCCCGCCTACCTGGCGCAACACGGCGAGCCCCGGCACCCCCACGAGCTTGCCGCGCACCGCGCCATCGGCTTCTCATTCGATGCGCGGGCCGTGGCGCCCTGGAAGTTCAAGGACGGCGCCACGGGCCAGCCGCAGTTTGCGTGGATCAGCAACAGCAACGAGGTGGACATCGCCGCTGCCGAAGCAGGCCTGGGCCTCACGCGCTGCCTGGCCTACCAGGCCGCCGCCAGCCTGCGCGCGGGGCGGCTGCGCATCGTGCTGGCCGAGCACGAACTACCGCCCGTGCCCGTGCACATCGTCTACCCCGCCGGGCGGCGCGCACCGGCCAAGGTGCGCGCGTTTGTGGAGTTTGCGCGCGAGCGGCTGGTGGCAGAGCCGGTGCTGCGCGGGCGTGGGCTGGTGCGCGGCGGAGCGCAGTGACAGGCCATACTTCGAGTATTTTTGGCCTCTAGCGCTTATCCATCAAGCGCTGGTAGCTATCAATTTTGAACTTCATGCGGGGCAGCATTGTTCAACTGGGATGGGACCCTCGCCCGCTCTTTCACCGTGAAACGGAACACGCTACCCGGAGCGGCGGCCGCATCTGGAATACTTGCGCCCTGTGGACACGAGATGTGCGAACGCGCCCGTCACTCACCCATCCAGCGGCCATCCGCTGGAACCCAGCGAACGCAATGACCCGCCGCCCGCCATCCAAGAACGAAAGAAACGAGACAGCACCATGAGCATCTTCGACCGGCTTCTGGGCAGTGTGCGCAAACCGACGGGGAAGCCCGAAGCCCCCCCCGTCCCACCAGCGGCACCCGTGGAACGCCGCCAGCGCAAACGTGTCAACGCCCGCAAGGGCACCACGGTGCTGATCATTGACGACTCGCCGACTGTTGTGGCCGTGCTGCGCAAGGCACTTCGATCTGCAGGCTATGACACCCGCGAGGCGCTCGACGCCGAGCAGGGCCTCGCCCTGATCGCAGAGGAAGCGCCCGAACTGATCTTCCTCGACATCATCCTGCCGGGCATGAACGGGTTCAACGCGCTGCGCGCGATCCGCAAATTGCCCGCTTCGCAGCACATCCCCGTGATCATGATCAGCGGCAACGAGCATGCCACCGAGCAGTTCTACGCCAACCGCATCGGCGCGGACGACTTCATGAAGAAGCCGTTCTCGCGCCACGAGATCTTTGCCCGCATCGAGGCACTGCTCGACGAGGAGTTCATCCCCCGGCGCAAGGTGGACGCCGCGCCAACGTCCTCGCCCACTGCGGCCGCTCCAGCCACGCCCACCGCGCCCTGAGATGCAGGCCGATCACGCCGCTTTCTCAGCCGCGATCACATGAAAAGTCCTCCAGGTTCTCAAGCTGCAGGTGGTGCACAGACGCGCAGTGCCGCCGCCGTGGCCTGCAGGATCTCGTCCGAAAAGTCCGGATCGTCCACCGCGCGCGCCAGCACCATGGCGCCGACCATGCTCGCGTAGTCGGCCAGCGCGCGCTGGCGTTTGGCCGCCTTGGTGCGGCCGGGCATCAGCGTAGCCAGGGCGTCCACCTGTTTTTGCACCCCATCGGTCACGGCCTGCCGCACGGCGGGGCCCTGGCGCGCGGCGTCGCTGCCCAGCGCGGCCAGCAGGCAGCCGTGGCCGGGCGCGTCGCGATGTCGGGCTGACAGGTAGGCAGATTCCACCGCTCCCAGCGGGTCTTTCCCGTTGTGTGCAGCGTCGCGCGCCAGCGCAGCCCAAGCGGTGTGCAGCTTGCCCAGCGCGCGTTCGGTGGCCTGCGCCATGAGGTCGTCCTTGGATGCAAAGTGGCCATAGAAGCCACCGTGCGTCAGCCCCGCGCTCTTCATGAGGTCGGCCACGCCAATGCCATCGAAACCTTTCTCACGGAACAGCTGCGCGGCCGTGTCCAGGATGCGCTCGCGGTTTTCTGCCATCTGTTCCTTGCTGACTTTCATCGCATTTCCCCTGTTTGCTGCGCTGTCTGAAATCACCCGCTTGACATTTTAAATGATGGTCGTCATATAATTTAAACATGATAGCCATCATGTAAAGCATCTTTCACCTTTTTCTGTTTTCTTCAGGAGCCTTTCATGTCCACTGCTGCATCCCATTCATCCCGCACCTCTATGCCCTCCCTGGGCACTGCTGTTGTCACCGGCGCATCGTCCGGCATAGGGGCGGTGTATGCCGACCGCCTGGCCCGGCGCGGCTATGACCTGGTGCTGGTGGCCCGCGACGCTGCACGCCTGACGGCTCTGGCCGACCGCCTGGCACGCGAGACCGGCGTACGCACCGAGGTGCTGCAGGCCGACCTGACCAACCCCGCCGACCGGGCCCGCGTGGAGCAGCGCCTGCAGTCGGACGCCAGCATCACCTTGCTGCTCAACAACGCAGGCATGGCCGTGAGCGGCACGTTCCTCGAGTCCGACATCGATGCGGTGGAACGCATGATTGCGCTCAATGTGGTGGCGCCCACGCGGCTTGCAGCGGCCGTGGCCAAGGGGTTTGCAGCACGCAAGGCGGGCACGCTGATCAACATCGCATCGGTGCTGGCGCTGGTGCCCGAGATGTTCAGCGGCACCTACAGCGGCACCAAGGCCTATGTGCTCAACCTCTCCAAGTCACTGCAGGCCGAACTGGGCAGCCACGGCGTGCGCGTGCAGGCTGTGCTGCCGGGCGCTACACGCACGGAGATCTGGGACCGCGCGGGCACACCCATCGCCCACCTGCCGCAAGAGATGCTGATGGATGTGGACACCATGGTGGACGCAGCGCTGGCAGGCCTGGACCAGGGTGAAGAGGTGACCATCCCGTCGCTAGAAGCCGTGCATGAGTGGAGCGCACTGGAAGACGCCCGCCGCGCGCTGGGCCCCTTCCTGTCGCTGCGCGACCCGGCACGCCGCTACCTGGCCGCCGCTGTCGCCTAACCCGCAACCCACCCCACCAAACGTCACCCCCGAAAGGCATCGCCATGAAAGCCCTGATCACCGCCTATGCCCGCTCGCCCTTCCACTTTGCGCGCAAGGGCGCGCTGGCCGGCATGCGCCCCGACACCCTGGCCGCACAGGTGGTCTCCGGCCTGCTGCAGCGCACCGGCATTGACCCCTCCACACTCGAAGACGTGATTGCCGGCTGCGCCTACCCCGAGGCAGCGCAGGGCAACAACATCGCGCGCATCGTGTCGCTGCTCGCGGGCCTGCCGCACGAGCTGGGCGGCATGACGGTCAACCGCTTCTGCGGCTCGTCCATGTCAGCCATCCACATCGCCGCCGCGCAGATCGAGGCGGGCCTGGGCGAGGCATACCTGTGCATCGGCGTCGAGTCGATGACCATGGTGCCGCAGGGCGGCTTCAACTTCTCGCCCCACCCCGCGCTGTACGAACACAGCGACGCCTACATCAGCATGGGCGAGACGGCCGAGAACGTGGCGCAACGCTACGCGGTGACGCGCGCCGACCAGGAGGCGCTGGCCGTGGCATCGCACCGCAAGGCGGCCGCCGCGCGCGATGCAGGCCGCCTGCAGGCCGAGATCGTGCCGATCACGCTGGCATCCGGCGACATGGTGGCGCAGGACGGATGCATCCGCCCCGGCACCACGCCCGAGGCCCTGGCCGCGTTGCGCCCCGCGTTCAGGGACGATGGCGTGGTCACCGCAGGCACCTCATCGCCATTGACCGATGGCGCCGTGGCCGTGCTGGTCACCACCGAAGCCTATGCCACCCGCCATGGCCTGGCGCCCCTGGCCCGCATCCTGGCGATGGCAACCGCGGGCGTGGACCCCGCCTACATGGGCATGGGCCCGGTGCCCGCCACGCGCAAGGCACTTGCGCGCGCAGGCATTGCGGCACAGGACCTGGATGTGGTGGAAATCAACGAAGCGTTTGGATCACAGGCCCTGGCCTGCATCCGCGAACTGGGCCTGCGCGAGGACGCGATCAACCTGGACGGTGGCGGCCTGGCCATCGGCCATCCGCTGGGCGCCACAGGTGCGCGCATCACCGGCAAGGCGGCGGCACTGCTGCTGCGAGAGAAGGGCCGCTATGCGCTGGCAACGCAGTGCATAGGCGGCGGGCAGGGGATTGCGACGGTGCTGGGGGCCGTGTAGCAATCTGCCGTGATCAGTGCTGGTGGCCGTGTGCCCCGTGCACATGGCGGTGTGCAATTTCTTCAGCACTGGCAGCGCGCACTTCGGTGACCTTGCAACTGAACTTCAGCGCCTGCCCGGCCAGCGGGTGGTTGCCGTCCAGGTGCACTTCGGGGCCCTTTATCTTGACGACGTTGAACAGAGCGGGCTGGCCGTCAGTGCCCATGCCCTGCAGCTGGCCGCCCACCTTCACGCCCGGGGGGAACTCGGTCTTGGGGATGGTGCGCACCAGGCTTTCGTCGCGGGCGCCGAAGGCGTCTTCCACGGCCAGGTCCAGCGCGGTGGTGAAGCCGACGGCCTGGCCTTCGAGGGCGGCTTCGACCTTGGGGAAGATGTTTTCATAGCCGCCGTGCAGGTATGACAGGCTGCCCGCGTCCAGCGGCTTGCCCTGCGGTGTAGTGACCTTGTACGTGATGGTGACGGCGGTGTCTTTGGTGATGGTGGTGGCCATGGTGGTATCTGCTTGCGCTAAAAGCGTGCATTGTCCACGAGGCGCCCGGTGGCCGCCGGGCACCTCGGGGGCGGGGCGCGCCGCCCCGGCTTACGCGCCAGCCGTCGCCTCTGCCGGCCGCTCTTCTTCCGCCTGCCCCGGATACCGCGCAAACCGCCGTGCCTCGGTGCCATGCACCGGGTCCTGGTCGGGCCAAGGCCACCCGCCGAACTGGGTGCGGCGGTAGTCGTTCATGGCCTGCATGATCTCCGCCTGCGTGTTCATCACAAACGGGCCGTACTGCGCCACGGGCTCGCCAATGGGGCGGCCCTGCAGCACCAGGCATTCGACGGCGGTGGTACCGGTGTTGGTCAGGGTCCAGTCCTCGGTGGCCCGCACCTGCAGCGCGGCGTGGCGGTCCACGTCTTGCGGGCCGACGCGCAGGCTGTCGCCCACAAAGAAGTACAGCATGCGCTGCGTGGTCTCACCCTTCGCCGCAGGCAGTGTCCATTCAGCACCGGGCTCCAGGTGCAGCGTCCAGATGGCGACGTCGCCTTCGGGCTGGGAGGCCCAGGATTCGGGCGGCGGCGACAGCGGATCGGGCGCGCCGGGCAGCGCACCGGCCACCACCGTCACCGTGGTGGCGCGGCCTGCAGCGTCGTGGTGCACCAGGCGCGGGATGCGCTCGTTCCACAGCATGGTGAAGTGCGGCGCCACCATCTTGTTCTTCGCGGGCAGGTTCAACCAGATCTGGAACAGCTCCAGAGGGTTGGGCTCGGTGGCGTTGAGCAGCGGGAACATCTCGGAATGCACGATGCCCTTGCCGGCGGTGACCCACTGCACATCGCCGCCACCAAAACGCGCGGCCGCGCCCAGCGAATCGGAATGGTCGATGAGGCCCTTGCGCACCAGCGTCACCGTCTCAAAACCCCGGTGCGGGTGGCCCGGAAAGCCCGGCACGGTCTCGCCGTGGTACATGCTCCAGCCGTCCTTGCCGCTGAAGTCGCTGCCGATCTGGCGGTCTTCAATCGGCACGGCCGGGCCGAACGCGGCGTTGCCTGCGGGGTAGGCATCGTCATGGTGGGCGCAGAAAAGAAACGGGTCCATCGTGGGCCACTGCGGGCCAAGCAGCTGGGCGCGCACGATGGGCACCAGGGCGGTGCTTGCAGTAGCAGCAGGTGTGGACGACGACATACGGGGGCTCCTCATGTTGTGCACCGCCACGATCGGGCGGTATGCCTGTGGAATATGGAGCCTATGGTGCCTGAGCAGAAGTGCTGTGGGTGGAACAGTGCGATGCGGCGGGCAGGACAGTGGGGGCTTTGCACCGCGTGCTCTTACAGAACACCCAGGGATGACCTGCACAACTCCCTGCGATCTGTGATGGCACGGCCTCGGGCGGGTTGTGCAGGACATCCCTAGCCAAGTCCGGCCCTGGCGCTTGTCCACCAAACACCGATTGCTATCAGTTTCGACGGCTGATCAAGCCTTCACCTCCACCACCTGCTCGAAGCCGCCAAAGATCATGCGTTTGCCATCAAAGGGCATGGGCGGGTTGCCGGGTGCGGACGGGTCCATGCGCGGGTCTTCCATCATCTTCTTCATGCCCGCGTCGCGCGTGGCTTTGTCGGGCCATTCGACCCACGAAAAGGCCACCGTCTCCTCGGCGGTGGCCTGGACCGCGCGGCGGAAATCGGTGACTTTGCCGTCGGGGACGTCGTCGCCCCAACCTTCGATCACACGGATCGCGCCCAGCTCGATGAACATCGCGTCGAAATGGCGCGCGTGCTCAATGAACTTCTGCTTGTTGGCGGTGGGAACCGCGATCACGAAACCATCGATGTAGGACATAGCTTGACTCCTGTGAGGTTGACCATGGGATGCGCCCGCCTGTGGGCGCCACGTATTCGTTCGGCGGACGCGGACCGGGGCCCGCCTCCTTCACTTGCGCCGGTACGTTGCCTGCATCATCTGCGACCAGCTGCCATCCGGCTGCAGACTGAACGATGTCAAGTTGCGTTCGTTTGTGCTCACCAGCGTGATCACGTCGCGGTAGCGGGCGGTCTTGCCGTCGTCCTTGAAGCTCGGGCCTTCGGTCTCCAGGGTCAGCACCTTCTGGTCCGCATCGAGCGTGCCTTCGTACACGAACATGTGGGTCATCATCGAGCCCACCCAGGTGCCGCGAAACACGCTCTTCTCGGGGTCGTAGCCCAGCGTCATCAGCATGTGGGCTTCGCCCCCGCCGGGCATGGTGCCCGTGCCTTCGCACAGTACCCACAGGTCGCCCAGGGCGCGCACATGCTCGGAGCCAGTGGATTGCTCTTGAACGGGGGCGCCGGACTCGCCGGGTGGAGCGTCGCAGTTGGCGTCGCTGGTCCAGTCGCCAATCAGCTGCTGCAGCCAGCGGTGCATGGCGTGGGGTTCGGCATTCATCATTTCGGTCTCCTTGGTGGTTGGGGTTTGGCAATTCAGTCAGCTTGGGGGTCGATCCCGTCAATCACGGTCTGGCGCCCCGAGCGGAAAGTAGTGGCGGTAGGGGCGGCCGCCCTCCACGGCTTGCGCAAATGAGGGTCGCGCCAGCAGTCGCGCGCGGTAGGCGCGCAGCAGGGGGTAGCTGGCGGCAATGGGGTGCGTCCAATCGGCATAGAACAGCGCGGGCGCCGCTGCGCAGTCGGCCATCGTGAAGCCGTCGCCCGCAGCCCAGGTGCGGCGGGCCCATTCGCCTTCCAGCCATGCATAGGCCTTCTCCAGCTTGTCAGCGGCCCAGGCCACGCCGTCAACGCGCTTGGCGGGGTCGCCAGTCAACGCAGCGTTCACCGCGTGCTGGACGGGCGCCATCACGTGCAGGTCAAAGAACCGGTCCATGAACCGCACCTGCAACGCCGCTGCAGGGTCGGCCGGTATCAGCTGCACAGGCCCCGGGTGGGCCATCTGCAGGTGCTCGATCACGATGCTGCTCTCCACCACCGTGTGATCGCCATCCACCAGAAGCGGAAACTTTGCCAACGGCCAGCGGCGCAGCCATTCGGGCGCATGGTTGCCCGGCGCAGCGGGGTCGAGATTGCGCAATTCAAAGGGAGTCCCGTTTTCATACAGCGCAGTCAGCACCTTCTGGGTGTACGACGAGAAAGGGTGTCCATAGAGGGCAAGCATGGCCGTACCTGTGTTGGAGCTCTGGTGCGCTTCGCTCATTCGGGCGCCACCACCATCCACGGCACGCCAAAGCGGTCGGCCACCATGCCGAAGGCCTGCGAGAAGAAGGTCTTGGCCAGCGGCATCTGCACCTGGCCACCGTCGGCCAGCGCATTGAACAGGCGCTGGGCCTCCGCTTCGCTCGCGGGGCTCAGCGCCAGCGAGATGCCCTGGAAGCTGGCCTTGCCCGACCCCATGCCGTCCGATGCCATCAGCGTCGTCTCGCCCACGGTGAATTCGGCGTGCATGACCATCTCGGGCGTGGGGCCTGGGCCGCTGCCGTCGGCGCAACCCTGTCCTGCAGCGGGCTCGGGGTTGTCCTTGTAGCGCATGAGGGTGCCGACCTTGGCGCCCAGGGCGCTGCGGTAGAAGTCCAGCGCTTCCTCGCAACGGCCTTCAAACATCAGGTAGGACTCGACTTTCATGGGGTCTCCTTGCAAACCAGGCCGTTCATCGCATGAAGGCCTGGGAGGGTCATAAAAAAGAAAGTGTTCACCTCATTGTGAACACCGTCCACAAACAATAGCAAAGATAATGGACAGTGTCCACATCCAAGTCCGCCATGCCCGTAACCAATCGCAACGCCCCCGCCGCCAGCACTGCCAAGACTGCCACCGCAGGCCCCGCCCCGCGCGCCACCTACCGCCATGGCGACCTGCGGCGCGCGCTGCTGGACGCCGGTGTCGAGCTGGCCCGACAGGGTGGCCCCGACGCTGTGGTGCTGCGCGAGGCCACACGCCGCGCGGGGGTGGCGCCCAACGCGGCCTATCGCCACTTTGCCAACCGCGACGATTTGCTGGCCGCCGTGCGCGCCGCCGCCGTGGCAGCTGCCGCGCACTTCATGGAGGCCGAACTGGCCCAGGTACCCACCACCGGCACCCGCACCGAACAGGCCCACGCCAAGGTGCGCGCCGTGGGCGCAGGCTACATGCGGTTTGCGCATGCCGAAACGGGCCTGTTCCGCACCGCGTTCGGAGGCCGCTTCACCGTGCAGACCCATCCCGACCCGGCCATGGGCGGCGCCACGGGCCTCAATCCCTTTCAGCACCTGAGCGCCGCGCTGGATGACCTGGTCACCGCTGGCGCCCTGCCACCCGAGCGCCGCCCCGGCGCGGAGTACCTAGCATGGTCCACCGTGCACGGTATGGCGCTGCTCAGCATTGACGGGCCACTGCGCGGCACGCCGCAGCCCCTGCTGGACGGGCTGGGGCAGCGGCTGCTGGACATGGTGGAGCGGGGGATTTAGACCCGCGCCGGATGGCAGGTGCAGTGCCCACGCCGCCACAGGCCTGCAAGATGTGCGCCCTGCACAGCCTGGCGCCACGCCCACTGCGCGTACACCGTCGTGCGGGTGCCAAAAAACCCGCTCAGCAACACGCTGGGGGTGTGGTTCACCACTTCATGCCACCAGCGCGCGGGCACATAGAGCACGTCCCCGGGCTCCAGGTCCACCACCCAGGCGTCGCCTGCAACAACACCTCGGTCCACCACGGCATCAGCATTCAGTGAAGCCAGGGCCGCCCAGCGGTCATGCTTGGCGGCAACGGCACCCAGCCGCTCCACCGCCCCGGGGCGCAGCAGATAAAAGCGCTTGCGCCCCACCAATTGCACGGCAAGGTTGTCGAGGTAGTCGTGGTGCAAGCCCGTTCTGGCCCCTGCGGGGCCGATCCAGGTCTGGGCATCGTGCAGTGCCCCGGGCGGAAACAGCTCTTGCGGACGCACGTCGGCGCGCAGCGTGGGAAAGGCACCCAGAAGATTGAACTCCTTGAGGTACAGCGGCGCTTCGCCGGCGGTGGCAGGGCCTTGCAGGGACTGGAGATAAGCGCCCAGAGTGGAAGGCTGGAACACGGTGGCGCCCAGCTCGCGGTTGCCCTGCACCAGCCGCACGGGCATGTCGGGGGCCAGCGCCCCCAGGCGCTCCCAGGTCCACTGCGCCACTGCGGGCCAATGGGCCGCGCGCTGGCGCAACACACAGGGCTCGCGGCGGCCGACGGCCTCGGCCACGGAAACTGCCTGCGCGCCCAATGGCTCCCACGCGCTTTCATGGTCTGCCATCACAGCACCCTGGCCATGCGGCGTTGCATCCCCCGCAACCAGGGCAGCGGCACATGGCGCCACAGCGGCGCCAGGGACGACAACGGGATGCGCCCCCGCACCACCACCCCGTAGTCCAGCGACGCAGCATGCGGAAAGTAGTCTGGCTTGCAGGCCACGATGGTCTTGAAGCCCTTTTGCCAGTAGTAGCGCAGCTGCGGGTCTTGCGGCATGCCCCGGCGGGTGGCGTAGACATACGACTCCACCGGGGCATGGGTCTCGCTCCTGCGCCAGCGGGCCAGGCCCGGCACGGGCGAGCCCAGGTAAATCTGGCGCCAGCCAGCCTTCAGCGCACGCGGCCAGAAGAACGCAAAGATCGCCTCCACCCCTTGCGGGCTGACGCTGCTCAGACTGATGCCAAACAGGTCACGGCTGGGCTGTGCCCCGTCCTGGCTTCCAACCTCCGCGCAATCGGCCCAGGTGCGGGCGCTTTGCAACTGTGCCGCTGAAATGGGCTTGAGGAACAGCGAGGCCAGCGCCTCGCCCGTGCGCGGGCAGAACGCCCCCATGCACAGCTGCGGGTGGGCCGCGATGCGTTGCGCCATGGCCTGCGCGCTGGCGGCCTGGTCGTCGCTCCACTTCTGGTGCTCCAGCACCAGCAGGCGGGGAATGTCGTGGGCCTGCAGCGGGCGCACTTCGATGCGGGTCTTCTCTGCATTTCGGCCCGCGTGCGGCGCTGGCACCAGGCGGTGCAGCGGCAGCCCGTAGCCCAGCCACCCCACCGCCATGCGGGCCAGGCCCATGCCCTGCCGCAGCACAAACTCCGCCGCAGACCGGACACCACCACCCCAGGTCAACCGGCCCTGCGCGCGATCGGTCTGAAAGAAGTCCCAGGTGTGGCGCGCCACATCGCCCAGCAATATCAGGGACGCCAGCACATACAGCCCCAATCGGCGCCCATAGCCCACCTGGCCCACCTCATTGAGAAGGCGCAGCGCCACGCCATGGTGCGCCACCTCTTCTTCGCAGTGCCAGCGCCACAGGCTGGACTGGCGGGACGCGTTGTGAACCAGCCAGCCCTCGCTGCGCAGTGCCTGGCGCGAGATCAGCGCTGTCAGGTATTCCAGCGCCGCCGCCAGGGCCAGGCGCTCCTTCCAGGCCAGCGCCTGCTCCAGGCCCTGCACGGCGCGCTCGATGCGCGCCTCCAGGGCCACGGCGTTGTAGCCCTGGGCCGCCAACTGCGTGTTGTACAAGCGGTGCGCGCGCTGGTGGGCGCGCTCCTCGCGCACGAACTGGGCCACCTCTTCCTGCAAAGGTGCCCCTTCGGGCAGGCGCGTGACAGCGTCTTCCATCGCCCGGATCACAAACTGCTCCCCCGAGGGCAGCAGCAGCGAAAACGCATTGAACAAATACGAACGAAAGGGGGTCTGGTTCCAGAACCGCTCGGACGCCCCCGACACCACCATCACTGTTTGCATCACCGCAGGCCATTGTTAAAGCCTGTCGAAGGTAGTGGGGGTACGTGTCGCGCATGTGACACCTCCAACACCACCCAACCGGCAGGGCGGCTGCAGTGGCAGGGCACGGTCTGCGTTGAAGTGCCTGCTCAGTTTTAGAAGATTTTTAGGCCCTAGCGCTTATCTATATTGCGCAAACAGCTACAAATTTAATAGCAACCCCCTACAACCCAGATCACGGCAGTCCATACAGGCGCGCCGTGGCCACCACCCGCTCCATGAGCGCGCGGCGCAACGCCACAGGCCGCAGCACCTCCACCTGCGGAGACAGCCGCATGAGTTGCCCGCAGGCGTGTTCCACCGACTCAATGGGAATGGTGACGGCCACGCGCCCGTCCTTGCGGCGGGGCGGCGGGGCCGCAGCCACCGCGCGGGCCACGGCGCTGCTGAGCGCGCGCAGGCCCTTGAGCCCGGCCGGTGTGGCCAGCAACGCCGCCTCGCCGGTGTAGATCCCTGCTTCAAAACGCTGGATCGACTGCGCCCAATAGCTGGCCAGGTCAAACCGCGCCGGGCGGCGCACGGGTGTGGCCAGCGCCGTGGCAGCCCGGATGTTCGACACGCGGTAGGTACGCGGTCCGCCTTCTGTCGCACCCGCAGGCCCTGCCACCAGGTACCAGACACCCGCCTTGAGCACCAGCCCCAGCGGGCTCACCGTACGCTCCACCGTGTCGGCCCAGCTCTCGTAGCGCATCGCGATCTGGTGACCGCTCCACACCGCAGCGGCCACGGTGGGCAGGTGGGGCGTGGGGTCGCTCTCGCGGTACCAGTCCACCGGGTCCAGGTGCAGGCGGGTGCTCACGCGCTGGGCGTCTTCGCGCCACGAAGCGGGCAGCGACGACAAAAGCTTCAGCCGCGCGCCCTCCACATCGCCGCCCAGCCCCAGGTCCTGCGCGGGGCCGGGCAGGCCGCTCAAGAACACGGCCTGCGCCTCGGAAGGCGTGAGCCCGGTGAGCGTGGTCTTCCAGCCTGGCAGCAGCGCAAAGCCACCGTTGCGCCCGCGCTCGGCATAGATGGGCACACCGGCCGCACTGAGCTGGTCCACATCGCGGTACAGCGTGCGCACGGAGACCTCCAGTGCCTCGGCCAGCGCCTGCGCACTCATGCGGCCCTGGGTTTCGAGCAGCATTTGAAGGGAAAGCAGGCGGCTGGCGCGCATGGGCAGGCAGGTTGTGCGGGTAACTGGGGGGTACTAGGGTGAAGGCGAAAGATAGCGCAAATACCTGCCATAGGTTGGCAGGTATTGCGGCGCAGACTCCGATCATGAGCTTGTCTTCCCCCCACAAACCCGGAGCCCGCATGCCCACCGCCGACCACCACCCCATCGTCGAACTGCGCCAATACACCCTGCACCCAGGGCAGCGCGACGCACTGATCGACCTCTTCGACCGCGAGTTCGTTGAAACACAGGAGGCCCATGGCATGCGCGTGCTGGGCCAGTTCCGCGACCTCGATCAGCCCGACCTGTTTGTCTGGCTGCGCGGCTTTGCCGACATGAACGCACGCCGCCGCGCGCTCGAAGCCTTCTACGGCGGCCCCGTGTGGGCGGCGCACCGCGCTGCCGCCAACGCCACCATGATCGACTCTGACAACGTGCTGCTGCTACGCCCCGCGTGGCCCGGGGCGGCGTCCACGTTGCCGCAACACGCCCGGCCCGCGCCGGGCGCCACAGGCACTGCGGCGGGTGTGCTGGACGCCACCGTGTTCTATCTGCACGAGCCCGCCACCCCGGCCTTGCTGGACTATTGCCGCCACCGCATGGCCCCCGCGCTGCAGCGCGGCGGCGCGCGCCAGGTGGCGTGGTACAGCACCGAAGCCAGCCCCAACACCTTTCCCCGCCTGCCGGTGCGCGCGGGCGAGCATGTGCTGCTGGGGCTGGCGCTGTTTGGCGATGCAGCGGCGCTGCAGTCCTTTGCCAACAGCGGCGCCTGGGCGCGGGACGTAGCCCCGGGGCTTGCCCACTGGCTGGCCCGGGCGCCCGAGGCGCACCGGCTGCAGCCCACGGCGCGCTCGGCGTTGCATGCCTGATCGCAAAGGAGAAGAGCCCATGTCCACACCCGCCTCCCTGCTGCTGTACGGTGCCGCAGGTTCCGGCCATTCGTACAAGGTTCGGTCGCTGCTTTTACTGACAGCCACCCCGCACCGCTACCAGCCCATTGCGCTCGATACGCCCCGGGCCGAGCGCCCCGCAGACTTTGTGGCCGCCAGCCACTTCGGTGAAGTGCCGGTCCTCGTCGATGGCGGCACCGCCTATTGCCAATCCAATGCCATCCTGCTCCATCTGGCGCAGCGCACCCGCGCCTTCTGCGGCGCTGCGGCGGAAGGGAGCGCCATCCTGGAATGGCTTTTCTGGGAGACGAACCGCATTGGCTTCAGCGTGCCCAACCTGCGCTTTGCAATGCGCTGGGCGCCACAGCCTGGCGAGGTTCTGACCTACCTGCGCGCACGCGCCATCGCAGACTTGACCACGCTGAACGAAACACTCGCAAGCTCGGAGTTTCTGGTGCCTTCCGGCCCCAGCATCGCAGACCTCGCCTGCTCGGCTTATCTCTTCTGGCTGCCCGAAGCGGGCCTCGCCGCCGAAGACTTCCCCTGCGTGTCGCGCTGGCTGAATGCTCTGCGTGCCCTGCCCGGCTGGGTTCATCCCAACGAAGCCATGGCTTCGTCCTGATCCTTCATCCCCCTCACGAACCCCCATCACCACACACCATGCAAAACTCCACCACAACCCCCACCACTGGCAACAACGCCGCCCGCGACTTCGACTTCCTCATGGGCTCCTGGCAGGTGTGCAACACCCGCCTGGTGCGCCGCCTGGCCGGCTGCACCGACTGGGAGACCTTTGACGCCACCGGCACCGCACGCCCGCTGCCCGGCGGCATCGGCAACTACGACGACTTCATCCCCGCCACCTGGAAGCCCGGCTTTGTGGGCATGGCGCTGCGCGTGTTCAGCCCTGAGGCACAGCGCTGGAGCATCTACTGGCTGGACAACACCACCGGCGGCGTGGACGCGGCCACCGGGCTGCTGCATCCGCCCGTGGTGGGCGGGTTTCGCGATGGCATGGGCATCTTCGAAGGCCAGGAGAACTTCGAGGGCCGCCCCGTGCATGTGCGCTTCGAGTGGTCGCAGATGCACACCGGCGCACCGCGCTGGCAGCAGGCTTTTTCGGACGACGGTGGGGCCACCTGGGAAGTCAACTGGGTGATGGAGTTTGCGCGGCCGGTGTGAGGCCCTGCACACCGTTGCAGGGGTGGGCGGCTGGCACGGCATCCGCCATTCCATCCAACCACACCATCGCCACTGATTGAGAGCAAAAATAGCCTCCAGCGCTTATCCCATAAGCACTAACAGCTATTAAATCAGGAGCTTCTATCCAGCAGACAGCGCCTGGACCTCCTCACGCTCGTGCACCGGAAAATCCGTGGACGCCGCTACGGCCCGCCACTGCGCGGTCTCTTGCGCCACGAAGGCATGCGTATCGGCAATGGTCTGCAGCGTGTCGGTGCCCAGTGGCAGGCGCAGCGGCGGTGTGCGGCTGGCCACCAGCTTCATCACGGCCTGGGCCAGGCGCACGGGGTCGCCAGGCTGGTTCAGGTTGATGCGGCGCGCAGCCTCGCGCACGGCGCCCGCGCTGGCGGCGTAGTCGTCCAGCACACGTGGCGCCACGGCCAGCGAGGCACCATCAAGGAACTCGGTGCGGAAGTACCCGGGCTGCACCGCCGTGGCATGGATGCCCAGCGGTGCCAGCTCGGCATGCAGCGCCTCGGTCAGGCCTTCCACCGCGAACTTGGTGGCGCAGTACACGCCAAAACCGGCACTGGAGCGCACGCCACCCAGCGACGAGATGTTGATCACATGCCCTGCTCGGCGCGCGCGCATGGCGGGAAGCACGGCCCGGGTCACATGCAGCAGGCCGAACACGTTGGTGTCGAACAGTCGCAGCACTTCGTCGGCGGTGGATTCCTCGACAGCGCCCAGCAGGCCGTAGCCCGCGTTGTTGACCAGCACGTCGATGCGGCCAAAGCGCTCCAGCGCGGCGCCCACTGCGTGGCGGGCCTGGGCTTCGTCGGTCACGTCGAGCGCCACCGGCAACAGTGCGTCGCTGGGGCCCAGGCGCTTTTCAATCGACGCGGCATCGCGGGCCGTGGCGACCACGGCGTCGCCCTGGGCGAGCGCAGCCTCGGCAATGCGGGCGCCAATGCCGCGCGAGGCGCCGGTAATCATCCAGACGCGGGGGAAGGAGGAAGGGAGAGCAGTCGAAGCCGTCATGGCGGAAGTCCTTGAAAGGGATTGAAAGCGGGGTTCTGGCAAACGCAGCACGCTGAGATGCAAAGGCGCGGCCATGGAGGTGAACTGTAGGCAGACCATTGCCATCGCACTAGCCCATAATTTCTGACTTCATTCACAAGTGAAACTTGTCAATACCTCGGAACGGACACCATGGCCATCAATGAACTGCGTGCCATTGCCACGTTTGCCAAAGCCGCCGAACTGGGCAGCCTGCGGCAGGCGGCCTCGGCCCAGGGCATCACCCCGCAGGCTGCCAGCTTGGCGCTGGGGCAGCTCGAATCGCACCTGGGCGTGCGGCTGTTCCACCGCACCACGCGCAGCCTGAGCCTGACCGAGGAGGGGCGCCAGTTTCTGGAGGCCGCGCTGCCGGGCCTCGCGACCCTGCAGCGGGCGGTACACGGCGCGCGGCGCGGGCGCGAGGAGATTGCGGGGCCGCTGCGCATCGTGGCACCACGCTCCATCATGCTGGAGGTGGTCTGGCCCGTGCTCGACGTGTTCTGCCGCCGCCACCCGCTGGTGGAGCCCGATGTGCAGCTGGACGACCGCATCGGTAACTGGGTGGAGGACCGGGTGGACGTGGGTTTCCGCTCGGGCTACCCGCCCGAGGGCGGCGTGATTGCGCGGCGCCTGATTGCGCTGCAGCTGGTGGTGTGCGCCACGCCGGACTACCTGGCCCGCCATGGCACACCCACCCGCATCGAAGACCTGGCGCAGCACCGCTGCAGCGGGTTTCGCCACCCCACCACCGGCAAGCCCATGCCGTGGGAGTTTCAGGTGGGCGATGACATCGTGGCCCATGCCATACCGCCTGCGTTCTGCGTCAACGACATCGAGCTGGAAGCGCGCGCGGTGCTGGGCGGCCACGCCATCGGCCAGCTTGTCGGCGTGACGGCGGCGCCACTGGTGCGCAGCGGGCAACTGGTGCCCGTGCTGACCGAATTCGTGCCCCAGCACCTGGGCCTGTACGTGTACTACGGCAGCCGGGCAGCGCAGCCGGCCCGCGCGCGCGCCTTCATCGATCTGGCGGTGGAGATGCTGGCCGACAACCCGGCGTTCGGGCTGAGCGTGCAGGAGCTGCGGGCCCAGGCCCCAAAGCCCCGGCGACGCAAAGCATCGGCCACCTGAACGGGCGCAAGCCGCCGATGGCTGCCGTGTGCGCCCGCCGCGTCGGCGCACAACGTCTTCGCCCGTGAAAGAGGCGATTGCGGGTCATTTGGCAAACAGTCCGTTGCGGAGAAGGGTATTTATCGGTGTGGTCGCACGCCCTACAGTGACTTGACTGCCCGAGAGGCGGAAGCAACGCACCGGATTCACCCATGACCACCTTCTCTGCCACGGTCCAGACACACATCAAGGCCTCCCCGGCACTGGCGTTCCAGCACATCGCGCCCATTGACCCGCGCGCCCTGTTCACCGGCTACGGGCCTTTGCCCGCAGTGATCGGAACGCGCGACCAGACGGGCGCCTGGGACACGCCGGGGCAGACGCGCATCGTGGCGCTGTCCGATGGCAGCGTGGCCGAAGAACGGCTCAAGCACTACCACCCGGCGCAGTACTTCAGCTACACCGTCAGCGGCTTCACGGGTGCGATGCGCTGGCTGGCCACCGGCGCCAACGGGGCCTGGTGGTTTGACCCGCAGGCGGGTGGCACGCAGACCACGGTGCGCTGGCGCCACGCGTTTCATCCCCGCTCCAAATGGGCCGCGCCGGTGCTCTGGCTGCTGGCCAACGTGCTGTGGCGCGGCTACATGCGCAAGGCGCTGCGGCTGGCCAAGATGCAGATCGAGACCCCACTGCGTGCGCCCGGAGGCCCAGCGATTTCAGCCTGAGGCGGCCCCCATCCGACCCGACGACTGCCCACCACGGCTCAGTTGCTTTTGGCTTCGAAGAATGGCGTGCCCTGAATGGCCGACGGGCTGACGGTAAACGTTCTCAGGGGCTCCAGGGGCGGGGTCTCGCCTGGTTTCGGCGCAGGGCGCGGGGCGCCAGGATTCAGCGCGGGGGCTATGCAACCCGTACGCACTGTTTGCACCACTTCAGGGTCCAGCGCCCGGCGTTTGCCCAGGCGGCTGCCTGACAGAAACAGCATGTCTCCTTTCAGCTCGGCCCGCTGGCTCATCAGCGGCAAGGCCTGCAGCGGATCAAACCCCACACGCACTGAATTGGCACCGTCCAGCCGGTACTGCACCACCTTCACGACCGCTGGCTTTCCCGGGGCTTCCTCCACCACGTCGCCCAGGTAAAAGTAGCGCACGGCCTCTGCAGGCAGTGGGGGCAGCGGGTAGTTTTCAGACCAGCTGCTGTGGTCCGGGCCAAACAGCGGGCGCAGCGTGGCCGGGGCCTTGTCATCAGCCGACACCGCAAACACCGGCGCGCGGGCACTGGACAGCGTGGGGCCGTGGAAGTCGAACTCCACCATGGCGCCCAGCGCTGCCACCTTGCGGGCGTAGGCCGGGAACAAGGTCTGGTCCTGCCGCACCTGCTGCAGCCGGACTCCGCTGCCTTCCGCCTTCCAGCGGCCCGCCATCAGCATGTCCAGCACCCCGCCCGTCACCGCAAAACAAAAGGTGTTGTCGTCCAGCAGCGCCAGTTGCGTGATGGTGTCCACGGAACGCCCCCGGTATTCGCCCACATAGCCCGACTCGGCGGGCGTGGCGGCGTGCAGGGAGACGCTGACCATCAGCGCGGTCAACGCTGCTGCAGGGGCGCAGGCATTGCGCAAAGTGCGGAGGGTGAGGTTCACAAAAGGGTCCCAGGTGGAAGGGTGGGCCACTATATCGCCCTGGGCGCAACCCGCGCGCGCAACGCCACCCACCAGCACAAAGTCCCCAAAGTCCCGCGAGCCCAGAGCTACCTTGGCTCAGGCAGCAAACCCGCCATCGATGAGCAGGCTGGCCCCGGTCACCATGCCCGACTCCGGCCCCGCCAGATAGGCCACCATGCCCGCGATCTCGTCGGGGTGGGCATGGCGGCCGAGCGCCATCATGCCGTGCATGTTGCTGGCCAGGGGGCCGTCGGCGGGGTTCATGTCGGTGTTGACCGGGCCGGGTTGCACGTTGTTCACCGTGATGCCACGCGGCCCCAGGTCGCGCGCCAGGCCTTTGGTGAGGCCCACGATGGCGGCCTTGCTCATGCCATAGACGCTGAAGCCTGCCCATGGCACACGGTCGGAGTTGGTGCTGCCGATGGTGATGACGCGGCCATAGGCACCGCCCTGGCCCATGTGGCGCACGGCAGCCTGCGTGGCCACAAACACCGCGCGCACGTTCACGTTGAGCGTGTGGTCGAAATCGGCGAGGGCAAAGCTGTCGATCTCGCCCGCCACCGCCACGCCGGCGTTGTTGACGAGGATGTCGAGGCGGCCCAGCGTGCGCGCGGCCGTGTCGATGGCTTGCGTGAGGGCGGCGGCGTCTGCACTGTCGGCACGCAGCGCCAGGGCCTTGCCGCCGGCCGCTTCAATAGCCGCCACCAGCGCCTGCGCGGGAGCTTCGGAGCTGCTGTAGGTGAAGGCCACCGCCGCTCCGTCGCGCGCCAGGCGCTGGACGATGGCGGCGCCGATGCCACGCGCGCCGCCGGTGACAAAGGCCACCTTGCCCGCCAACAGGCGTGACGCGCTGGCAGGCAGCGTGGTGGGGGCGGATGTATCGGGCACAGAAGACATGGTGTTTTTCCTAAAAAAATCAGATGGTTGAAAAGGTTCTTCACGGAACCAGGAACACCTGCAGTTTCAGAAAAACATTGCTTTGCGGGTAGCCAGGAATGGGCTGGATCTATTTCAACCTGCAGTTGAAAATGCAAACCATGCAACCCCTGAGCCACCTCGAATCGTTCGTCAAATCCGCCGAGTGCGGCAGCTTCTCGGCCGCCGCGCGGCTCATGGGCCTGACGCCTGCCGCCGTGAGCAAGAACGTGGCGCGTCTGGAGGCAGGCCTGGGCGTGCGGCTGTTCCAGCGCAGCACGCGGCGCATCACGCTCACCGAAGGCGGGCAGCGCCTGCTGGCGCAGATCAGCCCGCCGCTGACCGCGCTGGCCGATGCGGTGGACCACGCGGCCGAGGCCGAGCAGCAGCCTGCGGGCACGCTCAAGGTGAGCATGGGCCTGGCGTTTGGCCGTGCCTACATCGTGCCGCTGCTCACCGAGTTTTTGCAGCGCTACCCGGCCATCCAGCCCGACTGGCGCTTTGAGAACCGCCAGGTGGATCTGATCGGCGAGGGTTTTGATGCCGGCATTGGCGGTGGCCTGAATCTGAACCCCGACATGGTGGCGCGCACGCTGGGGCCGATCCACCTGGTGGTGGTGGCCGCCCCCGCGCTGCTGCAGGGCCGCAAGGCGCCGCGCCACCCGGCAGACCTGGCGCAGTGGGACGGCATTGCGCGCCGCGCCATCCGCACGGGGCGCGTGCCAGTGACCACGCTGCGCAACAAGGCGGGCGACGCTGCAGCGGCAGTGTTCCGCCCCCGCATCGTGTTCGACGACCCCGAGGCCATGTGCCAGGCCGCGCTGATGGGCCTGGGCCTGGCCGTGCTGCCCATGCCGTTTGCGCAGCCCTGGCTGGCGCGCGGCGACCTGGTGCGGGTGCTGCCGGGCTGGTGGGCGGATGCAGGGCCGACATCGCTGTACTACCCCAGCAAAAAGCTGCTGCCAGCGCGCACGCGGGTGTTTGTGGATTTTGTGGTGGAGCAGTTCGCGCTGCGCGGGTTTGCGCAGCGGGTGCGGGGCGATTGAGCGCAAGCCCCTGCGCGAGACTGACCTGCGCAACCTGCACCACCCTCGGCCCAGCCCTGGTGGGAGAGGGCGGGGAGAGGGAGAACAAGCGCGGCGCCCCCGAAGCCCCGTCTCCCCCACCGGCTCCCACGAGGGGAAAGGGAGTTAACCCCGGCGCTGCGGCGATGGAAGGCGGCCGCGCCCAGCGGGCGTCATGGCTGCTTGCCCACAAACGCCACGTTGAGCCCCTTGGCCGTCACCGTGATGGGCCCGGGCTGCAGCCCCAAGCCGTCGAACATGGCCGTGTCCTGCGGGCGCAGCTGGTGCAAGGTGACTTCGCGCAGGGATTGTTCGGCCAGCACGGGGGCATAGGCATTGATCAGTTCGGTGACGGCCGGTTTGAGCGTGGGGAAATCCAGCCGCCCCAGCCGGATCTGGTGGGCGCGCAGCGTGCGGTCACTGGCTTCATAGCGCAACGCAAACTCCACATCGAACGTGCCCGCGTGGCTGCGCCGCAGCGCAGCGCCCGCCGCGTCCACCGCCATGACGGCGCCCAGGCGATTGACCTCAGGCAGCAGGCGCAGGCGCGGGGGTTGCAGGGTGAGATCGAACAGGCCTTGCACCGGCACACTGCGCGGGAACTTCGTGGCCACCATCTCCTGCAGCTGCGCGAGCGGCACCGTGTAGCTGGGCTGGGCCCACGCGGCACGCCCTGCCAGCAGCAAAGCGGCGCCGCCCAGGGCCAGGCCGCTGCCGGTGGTTCTCAGAAATCGTCTGCGGTGCAGCATGAGGCTATCTCCTTGATAGGCCTGTGTGACACGCACGAGATGAAAAGGTGCCCCATTTGGGGGCCATGGCTGTGTATCCATTCGCACAGCCCTGCAAGCCGTTCCCAGCCATGGGTTGGAACCCAAAATGACCGCTGGCGCTTATCCAACACGCGCTGACCTCTCTCCATGGAGATGCGATTGCTTATCGCCCCACCACCGACCAGCCTGCCTTCTGGTTGCCCTTGTCGTTCTCATACTCCCACGCCGTGCCGCAGCGATCGCACACATAGCGGGTGATGGTGACGGAGCCCGTCTCGCGGTCTTCCTTGCGGTTGCCGCGCTGCACCAGCTCGGCGTGGCCCGGCGCCTTGCGCCAGTTGCGCTGGATGCCCTGGCAGGGCTCGCACAGCGCCATGGGTTTGAGTTCGTTCTGTCGGGCCAGGTCTTTGGTCATGGGGTGTCAGCCATCGTGGGCCGGTGTGGGTGGGTTTGTCTGCTGCGGGGCGGCTACTGTAAGGCACCTGCGGGTGCAAAGACACAGCATGATGGCTGAATTACAAGCAAAATCAGCCTCTAGCGCTTGATAGACAAGCGTAACCAGCTATCAAATCAGGAGTTGCCTTAGCCCATCACCAGCGCCTTGGCCATGCGCGCGTTGTGCAGCACCACGCCCGCGCGCTCCACCTGCTGGCGCGCTTCCACCGCGAAGCCCTGGGCGGCAAAAAAAGGCTCGGCCGTCAGGCTCACATGGGCGTTCAAGCGGGTGATCCCGCGCTGCGCCGCCTGCGCGTGGAGGTGTGCCATCAGCGCCCGGGCCACGCCCTGGCCTGCGAACGCCGGGGCCACAAAAAACATGTCGATGGTGCCGCTGGCCTGCAGATCGGCAAACCCAGCTATCGCCCCGCCGTCTATTGCTTGCGCGATGAAGGGCTGGTTGGCCCGCATGCGCTCGGCCCACTGCGCGGCGTCGTGCTCCAACGGCGCCCAGGCGGCCAGCTGTTCGCCGGTGTAGTCCTTGCAAGCCAAGCCATGCACCGAGGCATGAAAAACGGCGCGCAACGCGGGTTCGTCGCCAGGGCAGAAGTTGCGGATGCGGAAGGAAGGCATGGCGAGCGAACTGCAGAGAAAAAGGGGCGCGATGGTGCCACAGCGCAGCGCAGTGGGGAAATCTCAGCCCGCCGCCATGCGCAGCCTGCGCGCTGCATCTTCGTCGCGTGCGTCGTCGATCTCGCGCAGCACGGCCTGCATGTCCACATCGGCATGCGTGGGCGCATAGATGCCGGTGAGCGGCGTCTCGTTGCTCAGCAGCCCGCTCTGGTACAGGCTCCAGATCTCGGGGCCGTATTGGGTGGCGCGCAGCTCGGGGGCAAACTGGCCGAAGAAGTCGCGCAGGTTGGCCACGTCGCGCAGCAGCATGCGCTGGGCGTGGTTGTTGCCCGCAGCGTCCACGGCCTGGGGCAGGTCGATGATGACGGGGCCATCGTGGCCGGCTTCACCACCTTCTGCGCCCGGCAGGTGGGCCAGCAGGATGTTGAACTCCGACAAGTCACCATGCACCACGCCCGCACACAGCATGCGCACCACCTCGGCCACCAGCGTGGCGTGGTGGGTGCGCGCGTCTTCGGGAGTAAAGCTCACATCGTTCAGGCGCGGGGCGGCGTCACCGTGGGCGTCGGTCACCAGCTCCATGAGCAGCACGCCGTCGTGAAAGTTGTAGGGCTGCGGCACGCGCACGCCGGCAGCGGCCAGGCGGTAGAGCGCATCGACCTCGGCACTTTGCCAGGCGGCCTCTTGCTCTTGCCGGCCAAACTTGCTGCCCTTGGCCATGGCGCGGGCCGAGCGTGAGTTCTTGACCTTTCGGTTTTCGGTGTAGTCCACCGCCTGCCGAAAGCTGCGGTTGTTGGCCTCTTTGTAGATCTTGGCGCAGCGCGTTTCATCACCACAGCGCACCACATAGACCATGGCCTCCTTGCCGCTCATGAGCTGCCGGACCACGGTGTCGATCAGGCCTTCCTCAATGAGGGACTGCAGGCGGGGGGGAGCTTTCATCGGGTCAGTGCGGTAGAGGGGGAATGGTCCATTGTCGTTGCAAGGCCACAAGAGCACGGCGTGCCCAGGGCCTTGAACGACAATCCGACGGCTTTTCAGTGTGATGACGGGCCGCGCCTGGGCACGCCGCCGTTCCACCGCCTTCTCTTTTTCTTGCGCCGTACCAGGCGCTGCCGCCCGGAGACACCCCCCATGCCCTTCGCCATTGCGCTCCCCGCCACCGCCCCGCGCGCTGCTGTGTTGGCGGGGCTTCTGATCGGGGGCGTTGCGGTTTCGCAGCCTGCGGCGGCTGCCGGGTTCCGCCAGGGTGCCTATGCGGACTCCTTGGGCAGCACCGCCGTGGTGTGCGTGACAGCGCAGCACATGGCCAGCCTGACGGCCCCCGCCTGGAAGAATGCCATGCAGCAGCGCGGCATGGACTGCACGGTCAGCGAGTCTGACCAACCCATGCCCGGCCATGAGACCTGGAAGGCCCGCTGCGTCGCCCCTGCCCAGGCCGCAGGCGCCAGCGCCGCGCACCTGTACCAGTTCACCGTGCACGCCGATGGCGAGCAGCTTGTCATCGACAGCGGCATGCAGACCTCGGCGGGCCGGCAGATGATGAAGAAGGCCTTTTTCGGCACCTACCAGGGGGCGTGCGCGTCCGGCACCCCACCCCTGGACGTGTGGGCCTACCTGGATGGCACGCACGGCATGGCGACACCTGCGCAGGCCGATGCACGCAAGGCGGTCGCCATCGACCTGATCCGCTGCGGCAATGTGTTCAACGGCCTGTCGCTGAGCGTGGCAAAAGCCCGGCAAGAAGGCATGCGCGCCGCTGCGGCGGCCATGCTGGAAGCAGCGGTGGAGCTGCACCCGGGCGAGGGCGACTTCCACATCGACGCGCTCAGGAAATCGGCGCCCGAAGTGTCGGCCGAACTGGTTGGTACGTCGGCAGAAAAGAAGTTTGCGCTGTACCAGACCTGCAGCCCGTATCTGGAACCAGATGGCGTCACCAAGGCGGTACAAAGCCGCGTGGCTGGGGGTGCGACCCCACGCTAGCGGGGTGTTGCACGCTATCCGGCACGTAGAACGGCGATTCCTTCGCAACTGCCGCACCCTGATTCAGGCACCTCACGGCGCCTACAAACGCCAACGCCCCGCACCACGCACAGTGGTGTCGGGGCGCTGCTTGGGGCTAGGAGTCTGCGCTTATTTGTCCAGCTCGGCGGCCAGCATGTCCCAGCTGGGGTACGAGCTTTCATCGAGAGTGATCGTACCCTTGCCTGCGGCAAACTTGAAAGCGGTGGTGCCGGTGCGGGCAAATTCCAGGGTCTTGAGTTGGCACACCGCGGCCTTGGAAGGGGCATCGTTGCAGTAGCGCGGGGCGTTGTCCACGATGGTGCCGGCCGCGTAGCGCACCTGGCGCAGATGGTCCACGGTCTGAAAGCTGTCCTGTTTCACATCCATCTTCACATCGCAGCCGCACGATTGCTTGAGGGTGCTGGCGGCGGTTTTCAGCGCGGGGGCCACCTCGGCAGCAAAAAAGTCGCGCTCGGCCTTGCCGGCATGGGCCAGCGATGCGACAGCCAGGCTGAGGGTTGCGACGAGCAACAGGGGGATCTTGTTTTTCATGGTTCTCCAACGGGTTGGCTTTGGGTGTGCAGGCCCCTGCCCCTCCCGGACAGACGGGCCGCGCCAGAGGTGGTGGCGCCAGCGCCGAATTTTGCGGGGGGCCAGGTGCAGCGCTTGTAACAACGCGGTAACAGCGCATGCTTTTTGGGCAACAGGTCATGCACGCACGCGGCCCGGCAGTCCGAGGGGCGATGGCTCAGAGGCTGAGAGTTTTTTTGCCGAGCCCGAAAGGCACGCGAAAACGCCTCGGATCTAGGCGCAAAGCACAGCCATAGCTCGGGCTATGGCGAGCATTCGCAACGACGAGCCGGGGCGTTTCGGCGTGCAAGGCGGGCATGGATAAAAGACTCTCAGACTCTCAGCCGCGGCCCTGCGCCAGAAGCCGGAGCCGTGCGTGCGCCGCCCCGTTCACGTCCGGCGGCAGCTGGTGCTTGGCCTGCAGGTAGTGGTGGGTGAACACGTCCAGGTACGCCTCCAGCGCCTGTGCGGCCTGCAGCTCGCCCGCCAGCTCCAGGCACAGCGCGCCCACCTCGGAGGTGCAGAAATGGTCCGTGCGCGTGGAGCGGCGCAGGTGGTAGCGTGAGAGCTGCTCGGGCTGCAGGCTCAGCACCGGCAGGCGGTCCAGGTACGGGCTCTTGCGGAACATCTTGCGCGCCTCGGGCCAGGTGGCATCGAGCAGGATGAACAGCGGGCGCTTGCCCGTCGGCTCGGTGCTGCCCACCTGGGTGACCACGCGCCCGGGCTCCACAAACTCACCCGGAAACACCACATACGGCTGCCACTGGGGGTCTGCCAGCAGCGCCAGCAGGTCGGGGTGCACCTCGGTGCGCGCCCAGCCATACGCGTAGGTGTCGGCCACCACATCGGCAATCAGCCAGCCGGTGTTGCTGGGCTTGAGCGGCTCGATGTCGGCCATCAGCAGGCACATGCCCGCGCGCGTGGGCAGCACGGGGCGCAGTGCGCAGATGCAGTGGCTGGGCACCAGTCGGCAGCCCGCGCAGCGCTCGCCCTTGGGGCCGCCCCGGGCCAGGAAGGGCTTGGCGCTGCGGGCCAGGCGCTCGGTGCGCAGGCGCGATACCGCATGGGGCGGGTGCGGCACCGCCTGCGGCTGGGGCGGCGGCACAGGGGTCGCCGTCACTGCCCGCCCGCCTGCTCCAGCGCAAACAGCGGCAGCTCGGCCCGGCGGCTGAGCCACACGCCGCCACCCAGCTCGATGGCGCCTTCGCGCAGGCCACGCCGGTACAGCTCGGCACGGTGGCGGAACACGCGGTTGTCGGTGATCTCTTCGTCGATGATGTCGCTCTCAAAATCCTCGCGCGACACAGCCTCGACATACAGCGCGCCTTGTGTCAGACGGCCCAGGTTGAGCAGCGCGGCCTTCAAATCCGGCGGGCTCAGGTAGGGCAGTACGCCCTGGCAGATGACCAGGTCATACGGCGCATCAGCCGCATAGTCCACCACCGAGCCCTGCTGCCAGCCAAAGCGCTCGCACAGGTAGGGGCTGAACTCCACGCCCTGGTAGCTGGCCTGCGGAAAATGCTGCGCCACGATGCCCTTCCACAGCCCGATGCCGCAACCCACATCCAGGACGCGGTTCACCGGCACGCGCAGGTACTTGAGGTAGCTGCACACGAAGGTGCCCAGGCGCTCCATGTGCGCCGGGTCCACCACGCTGGTCTTTTTGTCGAAGTAAAAGCGCTGGTAGTAGGCCTCGTCAAAAGTGGTGGCGCTGGCGGATTTCAATGGCGGGTCCTTGGGTCTTTTGGGGGGATTTGCACCACCCGGCGGGCGGCACAGCGAAGCGGCCAAGTATCCCCCACGCATGCTGGCGTGCCATCGCAGCAGCACGCTGCGGTAGTCTGTCGCCATGGATTCGCTGATCTCCGCCGCCGCCCGCGCGCTGGCCGCAGGCGACGCCCTGGCCGCCCTGCAGCGCGTGGCCCTGCGCGACGACCCACCGGCCCTGGCCCTGCGCGGCATTGCCATGGCCCAGCTGGGCGAGCACCCGCGCGCCCGCGATCTGCTGCGCCGCGCCGCACGCGGCTTTGGCACGCACGAGCCCGTGGCCCGCGCCCGCTGTGTGGTGGCCGAGGCTGAGGTGGCCCTGGCCCAACGCGACCTGGGTGGGCCGGCGCAGGCGCTGATGTCGGCAGGGGCTACGCTGCAGGCCCACGGCGACATCGCCAATGCGCTGCAGGCACGGTTGGTGGCAGCGCGCACGCTGATCCTGCTGGGCAAGCTGGACGAAGCATCGGCTGCGTTGGCAGACGCTCCCACCACCGATGCCACAACGCGACTGCCCCCTTCCCTTGTCGCGGTGGCCGAACTTGCCGCCGCAGAGCTGGCCCTGCGGTCACTGCACATCGGCGCAGCACGCACCGCCCTGCAACGCGCGCAACAGGCTGCCGCCCAATCCGGCGTGCCCGCGCTGCTGACCGAGGTGGCGCAGGCCCATGCGTTGCTCGAACAGCCCGCTGCGCGCTGCCTTGCGAACGGCGCCGAGCACATGCTGCGGCTGGACGACGTGGCCGCGCTGCTGGCGTCCCCGACGCTGTGGGTCGTGGACGCCTGTCGCCACGGCGTGCGCGCGGGCGAGGTGTGGCACCCGCTGGCACGCCGCCCTGTGCTGTTTGCGCTGGTGCGCGCGCTGGCTACTGCGTGGCCGGGCGATGTGGACCGCGAAGCCTTGATTGCCAACGTGTTCCGCACCCGCCACCCCGACGAAACCCACCGCGCCCGCCTGCGGGTGGAAATCGGCCGCCTGCGCGCCCTCATCGCTCCGCTGGCCGGGGTGGAGGCCACGCCGCGCGGCTTTGTGCTCCGGCCCCACGGCGGACGCACTGTGGCCGTGCTGGCCCCGCCGGTGGAGGGCGAGCAGGGCGCGCTGGTGGCGCTGCTGGCCGACGGTGCGGCATGGTCCACATCCGCCCTGGCGCTAGCCCTGGGCGACAGCCAGCGCACCGTGCAGCGCGCACTGGCTGAACTGGAAGCTACCGGCCGCGTGCGCGCCATCGGCCAGGCGCGCGCACGCCGCTGGCTGGCCGCGCCCCTGGTGGGATTCACGACGATCTTGTTACTCCCCACCGCGCAGCCGATTGCCTAAAGTGGCTTCACCGCCCAACGCACAGCGCCCTTGCCGTGCACCGGGTACCTACCATCAGGAGCTACCGAGATGACCACAGTCACCCCTACCGCCACCCACGACACCGCCTGCAGCAGCGACATGGCGGGCACCCCGCCGTCCACCAAACACCTGCCCATTGCGGCCCGCCAGCCCGCCGAGGTGGTGCGCGAATACGGCCCGTTTGGCGGCGCCAGCACCATCCACGGCGTGACGCACGATGGCCAGCGGGTGTGGGCCGCCACGGGCGAACACCTGGTGGGTTTTGACCCGGCCAGCGGCGCCACCACCCGCACGCTCAACGTGGTGTGCGACGCAGGCACCGCGTTTGACGGCACGCACCTGTACCAGATCGCCGAATCACGCATCGACAAGATCGACCCCGCCACGGGCCGGGTAGTGGCCACCATCCCCGCACCGGGCGGCGGCAACGATTCAGGCCTGACCTGGGCCGAAGGCAGCCTGTGGGTAGGCCAGTACCGTGACCGCAAGATCCACCAGATCGACCCGGCCACGGGTGCGATCCGCCGCACCATCGAATCCAACCGGTTTGTGACCGGTGTGACCTGGGTGGACGGCGAGCTGTGGCACGGCACCTGGGAGGGCGAAGAAAGCACCCTGCGCCACATCGACCCCACGAGCGGCGCCGTGCTGCAGCAGCTCGATATGCCGCAAGGCGTGGGTGTGAGCGGGCTCGAATCGGATGGGGCCGGGCTGTTCTACTGCGGTGGTGGCGGCAGCGGCAAGGTACGCGCCGTGCGTCGGCCCGGCGCACACATGCCCGCTTGAAGATCAGAAAACCGATGCGCTGAGCCGGTCGGCCCGGCCGTCACGCCGCTGGCTTGGGTGGGCGGTGCAACGCGCAGATCTTGTTGCCGTCCGGGTCGCGCAGATACGCCAGGTAGAGCTTGCCGCCAGGGCCTTCGCGGTAGCCCGGTGGGTCTTCGCAGGTGGTGCCACCGTTGGCCACACCGGCCGCGTGGAAAGCATCGGCCTGCTCGGGCGACTGCATGGCAAAGCCGATGGTGCCGCCATTGGCAAAGGTGGCGGGCTCGCCATTGATGGGGGTGCTGATGCAGAAGGTGCCGGTGGGGCCCCGGTAGAAGTAGCGGTTCTTGTTGGCGACACCCGGGGGCACACCGATGGTGCCGAGCAGCGCGTCGTAGAACTTCCGGGACACCTCCAGATCGTTCACACCGACCATCACATGACTGAACATAGCTTCTTGTCTCCGTAGTGCCCCCGGGGGGCAGTGGTTGATAGGCCCGGGGATGTTACCGGCCCTGCACCCACCCGGCGCGCACGCTGGTGACACGGCCACACACGGCAGTCTGGTTTCAGATCAAAATGCCATCTACCGCTTATCCAACAAGCGCCACCAGCTATGAAATCATGAGCAAACCCAGCCCACAACATTCGCCCCGAATCCCCCACATCGCCCCCGTCCCCCTCGACAAGGCCTACCGCCTGCTCAACCACGGCCCCACGGTGCTGGTGTCGGCAGAACATGCGGGCCAGCACAACGTGATGGCTGCATCGTGGGCCTGTGCGCTGGACTTTGCACCGCCCAAGGTGACGGTGGTGCTCGACAAAGCGACACGCACGCGCGAGCTGGTCGAAGCCAGTGGCGAGTTCGCACTGCAGTTGCCCACCCTGCCCATGGCGGCGATGACCGTAGCCCTTGGCACCGACAGCGCCAAGACCCACCCCCACAAACTGCAGCAGCACGGGGTGGAGCTGTTCCACGCCCCTGGCCATGCCACCCCGCTGGTACAGGGCTGCGCCGCCTGGCTGCTGTGCCGCGTCATCCCCGAGCCCCACAACCAGCAGACCTACGACCTGTTTATCGGCGAAGTAGTGGCCGCCTGGGCGGACGAGCGCGTGTTCCGCCACGGGCACTGGGAGTTCGACACCGCGCCCGATGCGCTGCGCACGCTGCACTACGTGGCGGGTGGGCAGTTTTATGCGACGGGGGCGTCGGTGACGGTGTAGCCCCGGGCCCGTGTCTGTGCCCGGAGGAGCATTCAGGCCTTGACTCCCAGCTTGGCCAGCAAGGACTCTGCGCGGTAGTTCGGTTCCGCCACCCCATCCAGCAGAAACACCGTGGATTGCGCGTGCTGCGCACGCAGTGGAATCAGCTCGGCATAGGCTGGCGATTCGTACCAGGCACGCGCCTGCTCCATGGCCGGGAAGCTGATGATGATGCAGTCCCCATCGAACACGCCTTCCTTGACCTCTGCCCGGGTGCCATGCACGAGGAAGGCCCCGCCATAAGGCGTGAGGGTCGCGTCGATGCGCTGCAGGTAGGTGACGATATCGGGGCCGAACTGCAGATTGCTCAACAGGCCAACGGCATAGGCAGACATATCTGGGGCTCCTTTCTGGTCTCTCAGTGAGTTGGTTGGCTGCGGTTTCGATGTGTATGCACAGACGCAGCGCGCGTCTTCAATGCGCTTTACGCTGGCAACCGACCCGCGAGGACCACTGTAGAAAAAGGCGCTCCGCTTGGCGATTACCTCAGAGGTCAAGGTTTGGCGCCGCGATGCTCTTGCATCACTCCCCGTCCAAAAGCCCCACCTGCTTGAGCTCTGCAAACTTGGCCGCCATCGTCGGGTTGCCCCGGGTCAGCTTCTTGATCGTGAGGTCTTCGGCCTTGTCGTTGGCCAGGCGCAAATTGTTGGCCGACTTGTGCAGCGCCTCCTTGGTCTTCTCCAGGTCCTTGATGGCCTCGTCAATGCGCCGCACGGCCTCCTCGAACCCGTCTGACGCCAGGCGCCAGTTGCGCCCAAACGCGCCCTTGAACTCCTCCAGCTGCGATTCGAACTTGGTGATGTCGAGGTTCTGCGCCTTCACCAGCGCCAGCTCCGACTTGTACTGCAGCGACTTCATCGCAGCGTTGCGCAGCAGTGTGATGATGGGGATGAAGAACTGCGGCCGCACCACATACATCTTGGGGTAGCGGTAGAACATGTCCACGATGCCGGTGTTGTACAGCTCGCTCTCAGGCTCCAGCAGCGACACCAGCACCGCGTACTCGCAGCCCTTTTCAGTGCGGTCCTTGTCCAGCTCTTTCAAGAAGTCTTCGTTGCGCTTCTTGGTGGCGGTCTCATCGCTCTCGTTCTTCATCTCGAACATGATCGAGACGATCTCGTTGCCCGCCTCGTCCGCATCGCGAAAGATGTAGTCGCCCTTGCTGCCGCTGCGTGCGTCGTTGTCCTTCTCGAAATACGCACGGGGGAATGCCGTGGCGCGGATGCGGTTGAACTCCGTCTCGCAGTGCTGCTCCAGCGTCTCGCCCACCATCTTGGTCGACAGGCGTGCCTTCATGTCCCGCAGCCGCGCAATCTCGCCGTCACGGTCGCGCAGCTGCAGGGCGAACTGCTCCTTAATGGCGGCCTCCTCCAGCTGCTTTTTCACCACCACCAGGTTCAGGTCGTTCTTGAGTTCATCGCGCTCCCGCGCCACTACCGTGACTGCCTCGGTCACCGCCAGCCTGCGCACTACCTCGCCTGCTTCCAGCTGCGATTTCAGCTGCTGAATCTCCGCGTCCTTTTGGGCAGCCACACCTTGCAGCTCCTGCGCCAGCCGGGCTTGTGCCAACTGGTCCGCTGCCTGCTGCGCCTGCCGCGCACGCTCCAGTTCATTGGCCAGCGCATCGCGCTGCTTTTCTACCGCGCTCAGGGCGTGCGCCACCGCCAGGTCGCGCTCCACCGCGCCTGCATCCAACTGCGCCTTCAGAGCTTGGATCTGTGCATCCTTGGCGGCTGCCGCCTTCTGCAGCTCATTGGCCACCTGGGCCTGCGCCAGCGCCACCGCATTGCGCTTGTCCTGCTCGGCCAGCTCCAGCCGCTCGTGCAACTGCGCATGGAAATCTGCGTCGCGCACCTGCTTGAGGATATCCGCGTAGCCGGTCTCGTCCACCTTGAAGGCCTTGTTGCAGTGGGGGCAGATGATGTCGTGCATGGCGGTCACCGTGGTCTAGTTTGGTTGGGTGGGGAGCATAGCGGGCAGGAGCATGAGCGGATTCATGCTGCATCAGCCGCAGGTCTGCGGCGGCAGTTCCTGCATCGCGCCCATCTTGCCGATCACCAGGTCCATGAAGGCAGACACCGCCAAGGGCAGGTAGCGCCGGCTGGGGTACACCATGTGCACGCCGTGGCCCTGCCGGTGGTATTGCGGGAGCACGGGCACCAGCAGGCCAGCGCGCAGATCGCGCTGGGTTAGCGTGGAGGGCAGCAGTGCAATGCCCAGGCCCGCCAGCGCGGCCTTGCGCAAGGCCTGCGCCGTGTTGCCACTGAAACGGCCCGCCACCTGCACCTCGGCCTGCGCTCCATCCGGTCCCGTCACGCGCCAGGTGGCCTTGCCGCTGGGGTGGCTGAACACCAGGCAGTCGTGGTCTGCCAGGTCTTGCAGCGTGTCCGGCGCGCCCTGGCGGGCCACGTAGGCCGGGCTGGCCACCAGGCCGTCGTTGCCCGCATCCAGCACCTTGCGGGCAAAGAGGCTTGAGTCCTCCAGGATGCCGCCCCGAAGGGCCACATCAATCCGGTCTGCAATCAGGTCGGCGCGCCCGTCGCTCAGTACAAAGTCCACCCGCACCTTGGGGTGCGCTGCCAGAAACTCGGTCAGCCACTCCATCGCAAAGAAATCAAAAAAATCGGCCGGTGCCGCCACCCGCACCAGGCCACTGGGCTCCTGGTTCACTGCCAGCAACTCCTCGCCCGCATCCATCAGCCCCTCTACCGCGCCGCTACAGCGCTCCAGAAACACCTGGCCCGCGCTGGTAAGCGTGAGATGGCGGGTAGAGCGCTGCATCAGCCGGGTGCCCAGCTGCGCTTCCAGCTGCTGCACCCGGCGGCTCAGGGTGTTGGGCGGCACGCCCAGGCGGCGCGCGGCCTCGGCAAAGCTGCCACAGCGCACCACCTGCACAAAGATGGCCACGTCGTTCAGATCCAGCATGGTAGTGCTCATTCATTCAATTAATGGACGAGTTCAATCATATTGCACCATCTAGTCAATCAATCGATGAATTTTTAAGCTACAGGCATCAGTTCAACACCTCCAAGGTTCTCTTGATGTCTGCACCCGCCACAGCCCCCCGCGCCATCGCCCACCGCACCCGTGGCACCGCGCACGGCCCCATCACCCGTCTCATGAGCCCCGGGGACCTGGGCCAGGTGCTCAAGCCCTTCATCTTTTTGGACCTGGTCCACTTTCAGCCCGGCGCCGCGCAGCAGGGCTTTGGCATGCACCCGCACTCGGGCATCGCCACCGTCACGTTCTTGTCAGAAGGCGATGTGCGCTACGAAGACAGCACCGGCCAAGCGGGCCTGCTGCCTGCGGGCGGTGTGGAATGGATGCGGGCGGGCAACGGCGTATGGCACACCGGCGCCCCCGTGGGCGACACACCGGGCCGGGGCTTTCAGCTGTGGGTGGCCCTGCCCGCCGCGCTGGAAAACGCCCCCGCCCACAGCCAGTACCTCGCCCCTGAGCTGGTGCCACAGGTCGGCCCGGTGCGTGTGCTGCTGGGCGAGTACGGCGCAGCGCACAGCCCGGTGGCGGCGCCCGAGGGCATGACCTATCTGGCCGTGCAGTTGGCCCAAGGTGCGCGCTGGACCTACACCCCGCCCCCCGGCCACACCGTGGCATGGACCGCAGTGGCCACCGGCGCGCTGACGGCAGGCGAAGCCATTGACGCTGGCGAGCTGGTGGCGTTTGAGCCCAGCAGCCAGGGCATCGACTTTGTGGCCACCCAGGCCACCAGCTTTGTGCTGGGCTCTGCCGTGCCGCACCCGCACGACCTGGTCATGGGCCGCTACTCGGTGCACACCAGCCCGGCCGCACTGGCACAGGGCGCCACAGAAATCCGGCGCATTGCCGCGCAACTGCGCCAGGCCGGGCGGCTCGGGTAGTCGTCTAGCCCTTCCATCACGCTTTCTCACCTCACCCCTTCCACCTCACTTCAACCCACTTCATTTCAACAAGGAAAACATCATGAACATCGGCATCATCGGTTCTGGCGCTCTCGGCTCCAACGTGGCCCGCGCATTGGCCAACAAGGGCCTGTCGGCCACCCTCTCCACCCGGCGCGGTCCGGAATCTTTGGCCGCGCTGGTGGCCGAACTGGGCCCCACCATCAAGGCGGGCACCGTGGCAGAAGCTGCCGCCGCAGACATCGTGCTCATCGCCGTGCGCTGGGAAGACCTGGGCCAGGCCCTGGGGCCCCTGCCGGCCTGGAACGGCCGCATCGTCATCGACGGCACCAACCCCGTGGCGTTTCTGGACCCCAACTCGCCCGACGCCCAAGACCCCACCAACCCGCTGGCGGCCTACGGCATCAAGGCCATCGACCTGGGCGGGCGCTCGTCCAGCGAAGTGTTCAGCGAATTCGTGCCCGGCGCCCGCGTGGTCAAGGCGTTCAACCACCTGGACGTGAACGTGCTGGCGCAGCCCCAAGTGTCTGGCGGCCAGCGCGCCATGTTCTATGCGGGCGACGATGCCGCCGCCAAGGCCGAAGTGCGCAAGGTGCTGGAAGCCATCGGCTACTTTCCGGTGGACCTGGGCACGCTGGCGGTGGGCGGGCGCTTGTCGGAGCTGCCGTTTGGCGCGTTGTCGAGCACGCAGTTCATCAAGATTTGAGCGGGGTGCCTGCCCAGGCACTTTCAGGGCCCCAGGTGCCCCTTGTCTAGCCCAAGGTACCTGGGGTCTAGGCATTTATTGCAAGCGCTGGTCACCGCCGAATTGGTATCCATGGAGGAGGTGTCGGGGCAGACTCCCTCAGCCCCGTGGGTGTGGCGCTGTGAGAGCTTGGGTTTTGGATCGCTGGATGACAACACGCTGGAGGTGGCGCTGATCGCGATGGACACTGAATACCAGCGGGAAGATGATCGAGATCATTGGCCATGTGGATGCGTTGAAGGAGCGGATTTAGGCGCAGATCAGGGTTAAATTGCACCGCATGCCTACCACCCCTGCTTCTGCACACATCGCCGCCCCGGCATCCCTCATCGATTCACCCCAAGCCGCCTGGCGACTGCTGACCACCCTAGGCCTCGTGGTGCTGGGCAACAGCAGCATGTATGTGGTGTCGGTGGTGCTGCCCGCCGTGCAGGCCGAGTTCGGTGTGGGCCGCGCGGATGCGTCGCTGCCCTACACGCTGATGATGGTGTGCCTGGGGCTGGGCGGGCTGTGGACGGGGCGGATGGCGGACCGCCATGGGCTGATGCCGGTGCTGTGCGTGGGGGCGGTGGCGGTGTGTGGCGGCTTTGTGTGGGCGGGGCTGTCGGGCAGCATCTGGATCTTTGGGCTGGCCCATGGGTTGATGGGGCTGGTGGGCAGTTCGGCCACGTTTGCGCCGTTGATGGCCGACACGGCGCTGTGGTGGAACAAGCGGCGCGGCATTGCGGTGGCGATTTGTGCCAGTGGCAACTACATCGCGGGTGCGCTGTGGCCGCCCATCGTGCAGCACGGCATCGAAGCCATTGGTTGGCGCCAGACCTATGTGCTGATGGGGCTGGTGTGTGGCGCGGGCATGCTGCTGCTGGCGCTGCGCATGCGCCAGCGGGCGCCGATGGTGCTAATGGATGCTGCGGCCGTGGTGCCTGCGTCGTCGTCACCTTCGGCAGGGGGTGCTGCACTGGGTGCTGCTGCTTCACCAGCGACTGCGTCCGCACCTTTGGTTCCCTTGGCACTGGACCGCAGCCGCCCGTTTGGCTTGCGCCCGGTGCACGCGCAGTTGCTGCTGTGCGTGGCGGGCGTGGCGTGCTGTGTGGCCATGGCGATGCCGCAGGTGCACATCGTGGCCTATTGCACCGACCTGGGTTTTGGCGCGGCGCGCGGGGCCGAGATGCTGTCGCTGATGCTGGCGTGCGGCATTGTCAGCCGCTTGGTGTCGGGCGTGATCTGCGACCGCATTGGCGGGGTGCGCACGCTGCTGCTGGGGTCGGCGCTGCAGGGGGTGGGGCTGATGCTGTTTTTGCCGTTTGACGGGCTGGTGCCGCTGTATGTGATCTCGGCGATGTTCGGGCTGTTCCAGGGCGGCATCGTGCCCGCGTACGCCATCATCATCCGCGAGTATTTCGCGCCGCAAGAGGCGGGCGCCCGGGTGGGCGCAGTGATCATGGCCACGCTGATCGGCATGGCGCTGGGCGGCTGGATGTCGGGCTGGATTTTTGACGTGACGGGCAGCTACCAGGCGGCGTTCATCAACGGCATGGGGTGGAACCTGCTGAACCTGTCGATCATGGGCTGGCTGTACTGGCGGGTGCGGCGCCAGGGCGCGACTGGGGGACGGATGCAGCCCAGTGCGGGGTGAGTGTGGCGGGCGCTAGTGTGGTGTTGCACGCTTGACGGCACATTGAAAACCGATGGATTTTTGGTCAGGGCAAGGCGCAAACCACAGCGATACCCGTAGGTATCGCGCGGATTTGCAACGCAACCCTGGCCGAAAAGACGCGGTTTTAAGTGCCGGATAGCGTGCAACACCGCACTAGGGGCTCGCTGGCCCTGCGCCGCCTTCATTTCATTGAGAATTTTGATCAAATAGGCCTCTAGCGCTTGGTAGTCAAGCGCCTGCAGCTATTGATTTATGAGCAGTTAAGCAATTGAGCACTGCAGCATTCGCTCAACAGGCCCCGGCAGGTGCAACCCGATTTTTTATCGGCCTGCACCTGCCGGGGCCCCACGGGACCGCAGTAGCAGCTGCGGTCCCTGAGCAGGTCGTCGTTACCTTCGACCCTGTGTTCGGGCTGCTCAGCAAGGCGTTTCTCACCAGGCTGCATGCCTTCATCCCGAAGGTATGCGCCCGGTGCTAGTAGCAACCCTGTCTGTCGCCTTTGCTGTCAGCCTCTCCTCCCTGTTCCCGCCCTTGTGTGCATTTGTTACTTGACTGTAGAGGGTGAGGGAGCGCGGCACAACCTGCGAAAGTTGGTAGGTACGGCGGGCTGTGCGGGGCGAGGGTTCGGCAAAAAGAATCAGCCAAAATGGCTCTATCGCCTTACTGCATTGCATTGGCAGCTTCTGCTTTGATAGCAAAAGAAATTTGCACGGCACAAACCGACGCACAGGGTGCCGCGCGATTCTTCAGGGTCTTGGTGCGAATTGGCTACACCGCCGCCTGCAGATAGCGCCCCGCCAGCTCTGTCTGCGCAGCGGCGTCCACGCCCAGCACGTCCACCAGATACGGCTGCAGGCCGCCGAACTCGGTGTCTACCTTGTGCAGGGCGGCGTCCAGAAATTCTTCTTGCACGCGCCACAGCACGGCCAGCACTTCCTCGGGCGCGTGGCTGCCCATGCCTTCGGGGCGGCGGTAGAGGGCGTTGGTGAGCAGGTAGTCGTGCATGACCACGTCGCGCGGCACGCCCAGGGTGAGCAGGATGAGGGCGGCGGCAAAGCCGGTGCGGTCTTTGCCAGCGGTGCAGTGGAAGACGGTGGGGGTGTCGCTGGCCAGCAGCAACTTGAACAGTTCGGCAAAGCGCGGGGCGTTGTCGTGCACAAAGCCGCGGTAGGTGTCTTGCATGAGCCCCACGGCGTCTTGCGCGGTGAGCTGGCGGCCGGTGCGCTGCAGGTCGAGCGCGCGCTGCACCACGGTGGGCTCGATGGCGAGCGGGTGGTAGGCGATGCCGGGCAGCGCGTAGGCATAGGCGGCGCTTTCGGCCTTGCCGCGAAAATCCACCGCGCGGGCCACGCCCAGCTGGGCCAGCAGGGCCTGGTCCTCGGGGGTCAGGGCGGCGAGGTGGTCCGAGCGAAAGATGCGCCGCCACTTCACGGGCCGCCCGCCGTGGCCGGTGTAGCCGCCCAGGTCCCGAAAGTTGGTGGCGCCTGCTAGGGGGAGGGATCGGGTGGGGGCTTGCTCTTGCTGCATGGTGCGTGGCACAGGTGTGCGGTGGATAGGAATGCTGAAGCAACAAGGATAGTCGGGCAGTGCGGCAGGCGCGTGTCGCACGGGTGGCTGGTGCAATGCGCGGGGCGCGACCGTGTGCAGAATCCGGGCATGCAGCGTTTTGTGCCCGTGCCCTCTGATTTGCAGCCCTGGCTGATGGCGGGGGTGGTGGTCGACGCCCCGGCGGAGCTGGCGCAGTCGCATTTTCCGGCGATGGTGTCGAGCATGCTGGTGGTGCGGCTGGCCGGGCAGGTGCATTGCCGGGGCGCACTGGTGCCGCCAGCGGCCTGGATCAGCGCCAGCACCACGGCCACGGTGTACGAACACGGTGGGCCGGTGCGGGCCGTGGGGCTGGTGCTGCGGCCTGAAGCTGCGGCGGCACTGTTTGCCAGCGCACGCGGTTTGGTGAACACGCTGCGGCCGCTGGCAGAACTGGTGGGCCCTGGGTGGGCCGAGGTGGAGCACGGCGTGCATGCTGCGCAGAATGATGGCGCGCGGATTACGGTGCTGTGCCAGTTCGTCCGGCAGCTGGTCGCGCCTCCGTCACCGTGTGAAGCACGGCGGCTGCAAGCCCTGGCCCTCTTGCAGGCGGCCCACGACGATGCCCCAGGCGCGAATCAGCACATGGGCCTGAGCCAGCGGCAGTTTGAACGGCGCTTTGTGGCGCACTGGGGCATGGCGCCCAAGCAGTTTCAGGTGATTGCGCGGCTGAACAGCACGCTGGGCAACGCCCTCGCCACGCCCGGCGGCCCGGTGGTGGACCTGGCGGCCGACCAGGGCTACTACGACCAGTCGCACATGGCGCGCGATGTGCGCAGGCTGGCGGGCCACCCGCTGCAGGCCCTGGTGCAGGGCACGCGCAGCCCGCTGACCGCACACTGGCCCTTGCAGATTGGGGCGCAGACCCTACCGAATCAACCTGCCCCACCCTTGGAGCCCACGCGCAAGCGCTGAGCCAGGTACAGCGGCATCACAAACGCGAGGCCAATGCCAAAGCAGGCGGCGATGTAAGCCCAGCGCCACGCGCCCAGGCTGCGGTCTGCCGCCACCCAGGCGGAGAACGCCACGGCGGCCAGGTACACGTCGAGGGTGATGCCGGTGGTCAATGCATTGGCAAAGGCATCGCGCCAGAAAACGTCGGGCATCACGCTGCCGCCCGCCAAAAAATACACGGTGTTGAAGTACCAAGGGACGGCCAGACCCAGAAGGGCCAGCAGAAGAAAAAATGCGCGCAGGTGGGTGTGGTTTTGCATCGGTGCATGCGGCCCTCTCAAGAGAAAGAGAGAGGCCTTGGGTAGTGAATCAACGCACCGATTGAATCCGCGCAGCCCCCTGGCGGGCTAGGAAAAAAACGACATGCCTCGCACCGGCGGACGAGCCGCTGCACGCCATCTTCATGAACTTACTGCGCGCGCGGCAGCGATGTCACAGCGCCATCCACCGGCAGCTCCTGCGTGCCCTTGGGGCAGGGCTGGTCGGTGTAGGTCGTGCGGCCGTCCTTCACGCACTTGCGCGGCTGCGGGGCCACGGGCTCAGACGCTCCATTGTTCGCAGAGCGGGCCTGTGCGGCAGGCTGCTGCCTGCCGGGCGGCAAGGTGTCGGGGCCGGGGCGGGTGATCTTCTTCCAGGCCTGCTCGGTCCACGGCCCGGCGTGGGGCAGCCACTGGTCGGCCGTCCACCATGCGGCGGCTGCGGCAGCCAGCAGGAGTGCGGCCAGAATGGACCAGAGGGTGCGTTCGCGGGTGCTGCGCATGGGGTGGGCCTGTGGTGTGGTGGGTGACCACCAAGCTTAAAACATCACGACGCCCACCCGACCACGCGGTATCACGGCTGCTTGCCTTTGGCCGCAGGGCGCCCGTAGCGCGCCGTGAGCGTGGCCTTGCTCAGGCTGTTGGCGTTGATCATGTAGCCGGCCAGCGCGGCGGTGGCGTCGGCAGGCAGGTCCAGGCGCGGCACCTTGAGCGCGTGCACGGTGAAGATGTAGCGGTGCGGCGCATCGCCTTCGGGCGGGCAGGCCCCACCCCAGGCGGCCACGCCGTAGTCAATGCGCACATGGCTGGCGCCTGCGGGCAGCTTGGCGCCGCCGGCAGCACCCGCATCGGGCCGAAGCTCGGTGGTGCTGGTGGGGATGTTGACCACCGACCAATGCCACCAGCCCGAGCCGGTGGGGGCATCGGGGTCGTAGGCGGTGACGGCGAAGCTTTGGGTGCCTGCGGGTGCACCGCTCCAGCGCAGGGCGGGTGATTGGTTGTCGCCCGCACAGCCAAAGCCCTTGAACTCGAAGCGCTGGGGCAGTGTGCTGCCTTCGGCAAAGTCGGGGCTGGTGAGCGCGAAGGCCTGGGCGTGGGCGGCAGGGGCCAAGCCGATGGTGGCGAATGCCGCGATGGCGGCGCCAACGCGAAGAGGGCGTGAAAGTGGGTGGGTCATCTGAAAAGCTCCTTGCAGTAGCGGTGTGAGACAAGGGCTTGATGGTGCTGCGCGCCGCGCCTTCGCATTGGCCCGGCGGCGTCAATGGCTGTGCGCTGCGCGTCAGCCGCAGCCATCAGGGCCGCAGCTGCGAAGGCGGAAAGCCGAAACGTTCGCGGAAGGCCGCGCTGAAGCGGCTGTGCGATTCATAGCCGCAGCGGGCCGCAATCTCGGACACCTGCAGCGTGGAGCTTTGCAGCAGCACCAGCGCCGTCTCCAGCCGCACATCACGCAGGCACTGGCTCACGGTCTCGCCCTCTTGCGCCAGGCGGCGCTGCAGGGTGCTGGCGCTGGTGGCAAAGGCGGCGGCGATGCGCTCCACCGTCCAGTCGGCCTGCGGGCTGGGGCCGACCAGGCGGCGCACGCGTTCAGCCCAGCCCAGCTCGCCCGGCGGGGCGAAGACGATGCCCGCCTCGGCCAGCATCAGCAGCACTTCGAGCGCGCGGTGTTCGCGCAGTGCCTGCGAGCTGGCATCGCTCTCCAGCGCGGCCACGGCGCGCGTGAAACTGTCTTCAAAGGTGGCGTCGGCCGCCAGGCCTGCGCAGCCCTGCACTGGCGGAACGGCTGCAAACTGGCCAAACTGGCGGTGGAACTGCTCCACCAGCTCGGGCGCAAAACACAGGAGCCGCGCCACATAGCGGCCCTGGGGCGCCGGGTCGTTCACCACCTCCCACTGCGCGCCACGCGGCAGCACAAACACCCGCCCGCGGGGGTAGCGGTGGCCGCCGCCGGGCGTGACCAGGTGCTTGGTGCCCGAGACCACCCAGCCCACCGAATCCATGCGCACGGTGACGGTGTGGATGCGGTGGTGGACCGTGGTGGCAATCTGCAAGGACAGTGCGGGTTCGCCCATCGTTCTTTCCCCTGGGGCTCAAGCGCCATCATCTGCGCAGCGCTGTGCCGGATGATGGCAGGCTTCAGCCGACGGCAGCACAAGCACCGTCAGCGCGTGCGCTCTTTCGTCACGCCGACATCGATGTCGCCAAACACGGTCACGCCGCTGGCACCCTGAGGCTGCTGCTGGCTGGCAGGGTCGCCGGAGCGCGCAGAGCCTGCGGTGCTGCTGCAACCGCCCAGCACACCGACAACCGCCAAGGCCACCAGCGCGGTGCGCCAGAAGCCCTGTGCGAACCGTGCGGGCGATGCGGCGTGTTCCGTGTGGAGCGGCTGCATCATTCGCCGCCCAGGTGGTTGCCCAGGATGCCCGCAAGCTCGAACATGCCCGCGCTGTCCTTGCCAAACACGGCGCGCAGCTTGTCGTCGGCGACGATGGTGCGCTTGTCCTTGGGGTCTTGCAGGTTGTGGGCCTTGATGTATTCCCACATCTTCTTCACGGCCTCGGGGCGCGCCACGGGTTCGTTGCCGATCACGGCAGCCAGCGCGGCACTGGGGGCCTTGCCAGCGGCGGCCTTGCGCGGTGCCTTGGTGGCAGCGGTCTTGGTGGCCGGGGCCTTTTTGGCAGCGGCAGGTTTGGCGGATTTTTTGGCTGCAGCGCTTGTCTTGCCTGCCTTGGCAGCTATCGTTTTAGCAGCAGCGCCTGGGCGTGGCGGGAACTTGCTCGGCGCAAACTCAAAGTTGACCTTGCCCGCCTCCTTGTCCCACGCCAGGTGGGCCTTGAAGGCGCGGCGCGTGCGCATGCTCACGAACTTGTCGAGCAGGTCGGTCTTGCCGGTGTCCAGCAGCTTGGTCATCTGCTCGCGCTCCACAGGCTGTTGCAGGATGATCTTGCCGCTTTTGAAGGTGCAACTCGGTGTGGGCTGCGCAGCGGTGGGCACGGACTTGCTGCACACGTAGTTGCTGCCATGCTCGTGCACTTCCGATCCGCAGATGGGGCAGGCACCCAGCGATGCGTCTTCAAACTCGACGATCTCGCCGGACTCTTCGCCCTTCTTGTCATCGCCAAAGTCGAATTCGAGCTTGTAGTTGTGCGCCTCGTCGTCGTACTTGATGACGATCTCGGACGTGAAGGGCCAGCCCGCCTTGGAGCGGAAGCCTTCCAGCGGGCCGATCTTCTTGTCGCGCAGCAGGGCGTTGGCCTCTGCGGTTTCAAACGTGCGGCCTGCGGGCGACTTGCCAAAGCTGAAGCCGCAGCCTTCCGAGCCGGGCTTGCCCACGCAGGCAAAGCGGCGGTAGTTCTCTTTGACCACGCCGCCGCAGTTGGGGCACGGCGATTCGAGCGTGGCGTAGTCGCCAGGGATGGTGTCGCGGTCGTATTCCTTGGCCTTCTTGACCATGCGCTCGGTCATGGCGGCGATCTCGGCCATGAAGGATTCGCGGCTGAGCAGGCCCTTTTCCATTTGCGAGAGCTTGAACTCCCACTCGCCGGTCAGGTCGGCGCGGCAGAGTTCTTCGACCTCCAGCCCGCGCAGCAGCGTCATCAGTTGAAACGCCTTGGCCGTGGGGATGATCTCGCGGCCTTCGCGCAGCATGTACTTTTCAGTCAGCAGGCCTTCAATGATGGCCGCGCGCGTGGCTGGCGTGCCCAGGCCTTTTTCCTGCATGGCTTCGCGAAGTTCGTCGTCGTCGATCTGCTTGCCCGCGCTTTCCATGGCGCCCAGCAGCGTGGCTTCGGAATAACGTGCGGGCGGTTTGGTCTTGAGGCCCTTGGGGTCCACCTGCAGGGTGTTGACCATTTCACCGGGCTTCACGGGCACCAGGTTCTGGCCCTTGTCGCCGTCCTTGCCGCCTTCCACCTCCTCGGCCGCTTCCTTGCCGTAGATGGCTAGCCAGCCGGGCTTGACCAGCACCTTGCCTTCGGTCTTGAAGCTGTGGGGCGCCACGGTGCTGATGCGCGTGGTCACGGTGTATTCGGCACTCGGGAAGAACACGGCCATGAAGCGGCGCACGACCAGGTCGTACAGCTTTTGCTCGGCCTCGCTCAGCCCGCTGGGCGCCTGCAGCGTGGGGATGATGGCAAAGTGATCGCTCACCTTGCTGTTGTCGAAGATGCGCTTGGACGGGCGAATGTAGTTGTTGTTCAGCGCGGTGAGCGCGTGCGGCGCCAGGTGGCGCATGCCGCTGTCGGCCAGCATTTCAAAGGTTTGCTTGGCCACGGGCAGATAGTCTTCGGGCAGCGCGCGCGAGTCGGTACGCGGGTAGGTCAGGGCCTTGTGACGCTCGTACAGGCTTTGCGCCAGCGCCAGCGTGGTCTTGGCGGAAAAGCCGAACTTGCCGTTGGCTTCGCGTTGCAGGCTGGTCAAATCGAACAGCAGGGGCGAGGCTTGCGTGGTGGGCTTGCTCTCCTCGGTGACGGTGGCCTGCTTGCCGCGCACGGCGTTGGCAATCGCCGTGGCCTCTGCGGCAGACCACACGCGGTCTGAGCGGGCTTCCACGTCTTCCGATTTCTTCCACTTGGGGTCGAACCACTTGGCGGGGTATTCACCGGCCTGCGCACCGAAGGTGGCGTGGATTTCCCAGTAGTCGCGGCTGATGAACTTGCGGATCTTTTCTTCGCGCTCCACCACCAGAGACAGGGTGGGCGTCTGCACCCGGCCCACGGTCGTCAAAAAGAACCCGCCGTCGCGCGAGTTGAACGCCGTCATGGCGCGGGTGCCGTTGATGCCCACCAGCCAGTCGGCCTCAGACCGGCTGCGAGCTGCACTGGCCAGGCCCGCCATCTGCTGCTCGGTGCGCAGGGCGTCAAAGCCGTCGCGGATGGCCTGGGGCGTCATGGACTGCAGCCACAGGCGCTTGACGGGCTTGCCCAGCGGCTTGCTGCCACCGGCGTATTGCTCGATCAAACGGAAGATCAACTCGCCCTCGCGGCCCGCGTCACAGGCGTTGATGAGTTGCGTCACGTCCTTGCGCTTGGCTTGCTTGACCACGGCGTTCAGGCGCGTCTTGGTCTTGTCCACGGGCTTCAGGTCGAAGTACGGCGGGATCACGGGCAGGTGCGCAAAGCTCCACTTGCCACGCTTCACGTCAAACTCTTCGGGCGCCTGGATCTCTACCAGGTGGCCCACGGCGCTGGTGACTACATAGCGGTCGTTCTCGAAGTGGTCTTCGTGCTTGTCGAACTTGCCGGCCACGGGGGTCAATGCGCGCACGATGTCTTGCGCGACAGAGGGTTTTTCTGCAATTACCAGGGTCTTGGTCATTTTGGGGCTCTCGCCAGTCATTCTGGTTGCCCGGGTTCCGGGCGCTTCTACAATTCGGGTCTCACGCGCATGCACACGCATACACGCGCACGCACACATGTGTGCACTATCAAGTTAACAGAGTTTTTGCCATGCCCCGCTCCGCATCGCCTGCCGCCCCCACCCTTGCACCGGGCCGCCGCATCCAGACCCGGCGCTCTGGCGTCCATGGCAAGGGCGTGTTTGCCGTGCAGGATATTGCGGAAGGCGAAGTCCTTGTGGAGTACACGGGCGAAGTGATTGGCTGGCAGGAAGCGCAGGACCGGCACCCACACGACCCCCTGCAACCCAACCACACGTTCTACTTTCATGTGGATGAAGACCACGTGATCGACGCAAAGTTCGGCGGCAATTCGTCGCGCTGGATCAACCACAGCTGCAACCCCAACTGCTACGCCGATGAGCGGGACGGCCGCATTTTTATCACCGCGCTGCGCAATATCAAGGCGGGCGAAGAGCTGAACTACGACTACGGCCTGATCATCGAAGAGCGCTACACCAAGAAACTCAAGGCCGAATACCCCTGCTGGTGCGGCAGCAAGAACTGCCGGGGCACGCTGCTGGCGCCCAAGCGTGGCTGGGCACCACCGGTGCCGTTGCCACCATCCAAACCCTCTCCAGCCCAGTCTTCCGCCAAGAAAGCCAAAGCCCCCAAAGCGCCTTCAACCACCAAGCCACGGGGCCGAAGCCAGTGAGCGCCGCCTCCCCCATCCGCTGGCCCGCCGAGGCCATCTGGGAAGCGGTGTCACCGCTGTTACCGGGCTTTACCGTCGAGGTGCTGCCCACCATCGACTCCACCAACACCGAGCTGATGCGCCGCGCGCGCAACGGCCAGTGCGAGCCCACGCTGCTGGTGGCCGAGCAGCAGACCGCCGGGCGCGGGCGGCTGGGACGGGTGTGGCAAAGCGGTGTGGATGTGAGCAGCGCCGGGCCGCCCCAAGCTGCGAAGGCCCCCTTGGGGGGCAGCGCCGCACGCGAAGCGGCAAGCGTGGGGGCCATACCATCCCTCATGATGTCGCTGGGGCTGCCGCTGGCGCCGCAGGATTGGTCGGGTCTCTCGCTCGCTGTGGGGGTGAGCGTGGCTGAAAGCCTGCAGCCCGTGCTGCCCGCTCTGGGCGCCGACCAGCCCGCGCGTGTGGGGCTCAAGTGGCCCAACGACCTCTGGCTGGGCGGCACGGCGGGTGACCGCAAGCTTGGCGGCATCCTGGTGGAGACCGCGAGTTTTGTGGCGCCCCAGGCAGCCTCTGCTGCAACAGCCAGTGCCAGCACCGCACGGTATGTGGTGGTGGGCATCGGCATCAACGTGCTGCCGCGCAGCGCCGAGGGCATGAGCATGCCGCCCGGCAGCTTGCAGGACGTAGAGCCCGGCCTGGACGCCCCCTCCGCCCTGCTGCGCATCGTGCCCGCGCTGGTGGCCATGCTGCAGTCGTTCGAGGGCTACGGCTTTGGCCCCATGCAGCCCCGCTTTGCAGCCCGCGATGTGCTGCAGGGCCGAGCCGTGACGCTGAGCGACGGCCACACCGGCACGGCGCACGGCGTGGGGGACGATGGTGCGCTGCTGGTGCACACTGCGGGCGGCATGCAAGCCATCACGAGTTCCGAAATCAGCGTGCGGCCCACTGCGGTGCCTCCGGTGTGAAAAAGCTCCCTTTGTTGATCTCGATGTTCCTGAAAGGCCGCGCTCCATGCTCCGTCTTGCCGTGATCGCACTGCTGCTGGCCAACGCGGGCTACTACGCGTGGTCGCAAGGGCTGCTCAAGGACTGGGGCTTTGCCCCCGAGGTACAGGCCGAGCCGCAGCGCATGAACCAGCAGATCCGACCCGAGACGCTGCAGATCCTGCGTGTGAACCCCAGCAAAACCTCTTCCTCCTCCTCTTCTTCGTCCTCCCCCCCGCCCTCTCCCTCCACCCCCGGCACGGCCACCGCATCGGCCGACGTGGCGTCTTCCGCCGCCTCCTCCCCACCCCCTGCCGATACCGCCGAATGCCTGCAGGCCGGTGTATTTGACGAGCGCCAGGCCGACGCCCTGCGTACCGCCGCCGCCAACCTGCCGCCGGGCAGCTGGCTGCTGGAGCCCACGCCCATCCCGGGCCGCTGGATGGTCTACATGGGCCGCTTTGAAGACCTGGAAACGCTGGACCGCAAACGCGCCGAACTGCGAGCCCGCAAGGTAGACCACGACCGGGCAGGCGGCACACTGGAATACGGCCTCTCGCTCGGCCGTTTTTCGTCCAAAGAGGCCGCAGAGCGCGAACTGGCCAACCTGGGCAACAAGGGCGTGCGCACGGCCCGCGTGATCCAGGAGCGGCCCGAGTCCCCCGGCTTCACGCTGCGCCTGCCCGCCGTGACCGACGCACTGCGCCCGCAGTTTGATGCGCTACGCAGCGCCATGGCGGGCAAGACGCTGCGCAACTGCGCGTAACCGCAGCAGCTGCGATGGCAGGGCCATCGCTTGCGCCGCCGGTTGTCACATCGGGACGGCGCGCGTCTCGCCGTGGCGCATGAGCCAGACCCGGTCCTGCGGCAGGCCGCGCTGCGCCAGTGCAGCGGCCACGTCGCGCGGAGGGTGGTCAAACGCCTCCTGCGTCAGCATGAACGTGCCCCAGTGCACGCCCATGGCCTGCTTGGCGTCCACATCCAGCATCAGCTGCACGGCGTCCTCGGGGTTCACGTGCATGGGCTTCATGAAATCGCGCGGCAGGTAGGCGCCGATGGGCAGGGCCAGGAAATCCACGGCCCCCAGGCGCTGGCGGATGGCCTTGAAGTCGTCGCTGTAGCCCGTATCGCCCGGAAACAGAAAACGCCAGGGGTCCCCAGCGTCCGGGCGCGCCCATTCCAGCGCATAGCCGCCCCACAGCGAGGCGTTGGTATCCCACGGGGTGCGGCGGCTCCAGTGCTGGGCGGGCGTGAAGTGCACCCGCACACCCGGGGCGATGTCGGTGTGTTCCCACCGGTTCAGCTCGGTCACGGGGCCCATGCCGCGCTGGGTGAACCAACCTCCCAGGCCCAGGGGCACCACAAAACGCGGCGACTGGCCCGCGTCGCGCAGGCGGCGCAAGGTGCCGTAGCACAGATGGTCGTAGTGGTTGTGCGAGATCAGCACCACGTCGATGGACGGCAACTGCTCGGGGGTCAGCGGTGCCGGTACGCGGCGTGGTGCGCCAAAGCGGCCGAGTGGCCCGGCAAAGCCGCACAGCGTCGGGTCCATCAGCACGTTCAGACCCGCCACCTGCAGCAGGATGGACACATGGCCCAGCCAGGTGACGACCGGTGCCTGCGGGCGCTGCGCCAGACGCGCGTGGTCCACGGGCGCGCTCCACTGCCGGGCAAAGGCTTCATAGCCCCCGGCGGGGTCCGAGCGGGGTTTGAAATCGCCGCGCAGCGAGCGCCACACCATCTCGTACCAGGGGAAATTGCCAATGACGACGCCGGGGTGGGTGTTGACAAAACGGCGGGGTGATGGAGGCATGGTGGCAGCTTGGGGTCAAAGAGGTCGCATGATGCCGCAGCCCAGCGCGGGGCGGCGGGGTGTAGTGCATCGCCCCTGCGGCGTGCCCGTATTCGGGCGGTGCTGTTCAGCCGCCCGCCACCTCATCGCGCGCGGCAAAACGCACGCTGAAGCGCGCGCCCGGCGGCTGCTGGCCCGGGCGTGCGTCTTCGAGCGTGACCTCGGCGCCGTGCTTGCTGGCGATCTCCAGCACGATGGGCAGGCCCAGGCCGGAGCCGTCGGCCTCGCTGCCCAGCGCACGGTAGAACGGCTGGAACACCAGCTCACGCTCGGCCTCGGGCACGCCAGGGCCGGAGTCTTCGACCTGCAGCATCAGCACATGGCCAAACGTATCGGCCAGCACGCGGGCCGTGACCACGCCCGGCTTGTCGGGCGTGGAAGGGGTGTAGTTGAGGGCGTTGTCCACCAGGTTACGCACCAGTTCCTTGAGCAGCGTGGGGTTGCCGTCGAGCATCACGCCGGGCGCGCCGGGCTCGGCACCGTCGTAGCCCAGGTCGATGTGTTTCTCCAGGGCACGCGGCACCGAGTCGCGCACCACCTCGATGGTCAGGCGCGCCAGGTCACACGGCTGGCGGGCAAAACCCACGCCGCTGCCCTCGGCGCGCGCCAGCGCCAGCAGCTGGTTGACGGTGTGTGTGGCGCGGATGCTGGAGCGGCCAATTTGCTGCAGCGAACGCTTGAGCTCTTCCGTGCTGGTGCCCTCGCGCTGGGCCAGGTCGGCCTGCATGCGCAGGCCTGCCAGGGGTGTTTTGAGCTGGTGCGCCGCGTCAGCGAGAAAGCGCTTTTGCGTGGCCAGCGAGTCGTTCAGGCGCTGCAGCAGGTCGTTCACCGACGCCACCAGCGGCGCCACTTCGAGCGGCACCGTGCGGTCGTCCAGCGGGGAGAGGTCGTCGGGGTTGCGCGCGCGGATGCGCTGCTCCAGCTGGTTGAGCGGCTGGATGCCCCGCGCCAGCGCCAGCCACACCAGCAACACGGCCAGCGGCAGGATCACGAACTGCGGGAGCATCACGCCCTTGATGATTTCGGTGGCCAGCACGCTGCGCTTTTCGCGCGTTTCGGCCACCTGCACCAGCGCCACGGGGGTATCTGGCAAGGGCAGGCGCACCCAGATGTAGGCGACGCGGATCTCGATACCGCGCATTTCGCCGTCGCGCAGGCGCACCTCGCCGGACATGGGCACCTCGTCGGCGGGCGGCTCGGGCAGCTCGCGCTCGCCGGAGAGGAACTCCCCGCCGGGGCCCAGCACCTGGTAGTAGACGATGTCGGACTCATCGGCCCGCAGGATCTCGCTGGCAGGCTGGGGCAGGTTGAACTGCACCTTGTTGCCCGCCACGCCCACCAGCTGGGCAAGGGCGTGGGCGTTGTATTCGAGCGCCCGGTCAAACGGCTTGTTGGCCAGGCCCTGTGCCACCAGCCAGGTCAGCGCCAGGCTGACGGGCCACAGCAGCAGCAGCGGCGTGAGCATCCAGTCGAGGATTTCGCCGAACAGGGATCGCTGCTCTCGCTGGAATATTTTCAAGGCGTTCGCCGTGGTGTTTTTGAATGATATTGGCCTCTAGCGCTTATCCATCAAGCGCCAGTAGCTATATTTTTATGAGCATTCATCAGCACGCAATCGCAGCTCACAGCCTGCGAAACTGGCGCAGCCCAAGCCAGTGCACCCGTGGAACTGGCTTCGCCAGGCCACCGGGTGCGTCCCCCTTCAGGGGGAAGGCGCCGAAGGCGACTCAGGGGGTGCATCTTCATCCTGGAATCTTCTCAAGGCAGTAGCCGAGGCCGCGCACGGTAGCAATGCGGATGGGCCCGCCTTCGATCTTCTTGCGCAGCCGGTGGATGTAGACCTCGATGGCGTTGTTGCTGACTTCTTCGCCCCACTCGCACAGGCGCTCCACCAGTTGCTCCTTGCTCACCAGGCGGCCCGCGCGCTGCAGCAGCACCTCCAAGAGGCCCAGCTCGCGCGCCGACAGCTCGATCATCTTGCCGTCGATGGTGGCCACGCGGCCGGCCTGGTCGTACACCAGCGGGCCGTGTTTGATGGCGCTGCTGGTGCCGCCCATTCCCCGCCGCGTGAGGGCGCGCACGCGGGCTTCGAGCTCCTGCAGGCTGAAGGGCTTGGCCATGTAGTCGTCGGCGCCAAAGTCCAGGCCCTTCACACGCTCTTCCACGCTGTCAGCGGCGGTGAGGATGAGCACGGGCAAGGCGGAGCCTCGGCCGCGCAGCTTTTTGAGCACCTCCAGCCCGTGCATCTTGGGCAGGCCCAGGTCCAGGATGAGAAGGTCGAATTCGTTGTTGGTCAGGAGCGCTGCATCGGCCTCGGTGCCGCTGGCCACGTGGTCCACCACGGCTCCCGAGGCGCGCAGGGTGCGCAGCAGGCCATCGGCCAGCACCTGGTCGTCTTCGGCAATGAGAATGCGCATGCGTTGTCTCCTGGTGAGGTGGCGGCGGTCTGGTGCCGCGCCTGTGCTGTGATTTTAGGCGTCTGGCTCCCGCCTGGTCTTTGGTTTCGTGCAAGCTTGGGCGGGGACAATCACCGCCATGCACATCCTGCTCATTGAAGACGATCTGGACCTGGGACAAGCGCTGCTGCAGGCCCTGCAGCTGGACGGCTTCACGGTGCAATGGCTGCGTAGCGTGGCCGCCACGCCGCCCGTGCCAGACGCCAACGACATTGCCGCCGTGCTGCTGGACCTGACCCTGCCCGACGGCCAGGGCATGGCGCTGCTGCGCCACTGGCGGCGCGCGGGGCTCGCGGTGCCCGTGATCGTCATCACTGCCCGCACGGCGCTGCAGGACCGGCTGGACGGCTTGGACGCCGGTGCGGACGACTATGTGCTCAAGCCCTTTCACGTGCCCGAGCTACTGTCGCGCCTGCACGCGGTGCTGCGGCGCAGCGCCCGCCAGGCCTGCGAGGAATGGACATTGGGCACACTGCGGATTGCGCCCCGGCGGCATGAGGCCTGGCAGGGCGACGCCCTGCTGGCCCTGTCGCCGCGCGAGTTCCGCCTGCTGGTGGAACTGGCCCGCGAGCCCGGCACCGTGGTCGCCAAGAACGTGCTCGCCCAACGGCTCGAACCGCTGGGCGATGCGCTGGACGCCGCCACGCTGGAGGTGCATATCTCCAACCTGCGCAAGAAGATTGGCGCCCAGCGCGTGGTCACGGTGCGCGGCGTGGGCTACCGGCTGCAGCCATGAAGTGGCCTGTCCTTGCACACGGCGCATGGAACCGCTGGTGGGGCCCCAGCCTCACGCGGCGCACCCTGCTGGCGCTGCTTGCAGCCATGGGGCTGGTGTGGCTGGTGCTGCTGGCGCAGATGGCCTACACCCACTACGAGACCATGGGCACCAACCCGGGCGTGCGCCAGCTGGCACAGGGGCTGGCAGTGCCGCTGGCCTCCATGCCCGACCCGGTGGAAGCCCGCGCGCTGGTGCGCGGCACGGCACAGACGTTCAACGCCATGCGCCTGGACGTGGAACTGCTGCAGGGCGAGAAAGTCGTGCTGCAGCTGCAGGACACGCACGGGCAGCTGTTTCATAGCAGCGCCGCCGACCTCCCCGCCGTTGCCCTGGCCGGCCCGTCCGGCCACGCCAAGTTGGTGATTGCAGGGCGCTCGCACTGGGCCGCGTGGGAAACCTCGGGCGCGTGGCGCGTGCTGGTGGCAGAGCCCCTGTTGTCCGACGCGCGCCTGCTCAGCTTCATGGGCGAAGACCTCGCGGCCTCGGTGCTGCTGGCGCTGCCCCTGGTGGGACTGCCGCTGTGGCTGGCCGTCCGCACGGGCCTGCGCCCACTGGCGCGGCTGGGTGCCCAGATCGCGGCGCGCTCTGCCCACGACCTGCGCCCCCTGCAGGACCTGCCCCCCGAGCGCGAACTGCGCGGGCTGGCCCAGGCATTCGACCACTTGCTCAACCGACTGCGCGCCCACCTGGCACGTGAGAAGGCGCTTGTGCACGACGCGGCCCACGAGCTGCGCACGCCCATGGCAGTCATTGCCACCCAGGCCCACATGCTTCTCCAGGCACCCGAGGGCCCCGCGCGGGCGCGGGCCTCTGAGGCGCTGATGCACGCCGTTGAGCGCGCGGCCCACCTGAGCGAGCAATTGCTCACGCTGGCTGCGCTGGAGGAAGCCCCGCCCCCCAGCGCCGAACGGCAGGACCTGATGGCCTTGCTGCAGGACTGCCTGGCGCAGCGCATGCGCTGGGCGGACGAGACGGGCGTGGAGCTGTCGCTCGAAGGGCCCGATGCCTGGGTGCTGGCCTTTGACCGCCAGCTGCTGTGGTCGGCGCTGGGCAATGTGCTGGACAACGCCCTCAAGCATGGCTGCGGACCGGGCGCCGGGCACGAGGTGCAGTTGCGCGTGAGCCAGGACGGTGGCGACGTGGTGGTCTGGATTGCCGATGACGGCCCAGGCATTGAGGCCGGCGAGCAGACACGGGTCTTCGAGCGGTTCTGGCGTTCGCCACGCGCGCGCAGCAGCGGCTCCGGCCTAGGGCTCACCATCGCGCAGCAGGCCATGGGACACCTGGGCGGGCGGGTCACTGTCGGCACGGGCCTGCAGGGCCGGGGCGTGGGCTTCACGCTGCGCTGGCCAGCTGAGACCTTTGGGTAGGCCCAAGGTTCGCGTTCCAACAATCGGGCATCTTTTCTTTGCGAGATGCCATGAACTTCCTGAATTTCCTTGCGGCGCGCGGCGCCGTCCTCTCTCGTCGCCGCTGGCTGGCCGCAGCTGGCCTGGGCACCCTGGTGACCGCCTGTGGCGGCGGTAGCGACGATGGCGCTGACGCCTTGCTGGAGCGCCTGCAGTCGCAGGCCAGCAAGCTGGTGTCCCAAGGCGTTGTGGGAGCGGCCACCGGCTGGACGGATTCCACGCGCGCCCAGGTGGCGGTGGCCGGGCTGCGCAGGTTGGGCGGCACCGCCGCGCTGGAGCGTGGCGACCTGATGGCAATTGGCTCCAACACCAAGGCCATGACGGCGTGTGTGGCCGCCAGCGTGGTGGACCAGGGCCTGCTGCGCTGGGACAGCACGCTGGCGCAGACGCTGCCCGGATTGGCCCGCGAGGCCCTGCCCGCCTACCAGGGTGTCACGCTGCGGCAATTGCTGGACCACCGCGCGGGTGTGATGGCATTCAACAAACCGGAGGATGTGGCGATGTTCCTCGGCGAAGTGGGCACCGACGTGCTCACCCGACTGCAAGCGCCCGCCGAAGTGGAGGACTTCTTCCTGCAGTGGCTGCTGCGCCAGGCCCCTGTCCGGGGCACGGGGGCCGACCCGGATTTTGCGTACTCCAACGCTGGCTATGCGCTGGCGGCCCGCATGCTGCGCGCCGCCACGGGGCAGGACTGGGCAGACTTGCTGCGCCAGCGCGTGGCCCAGCCGCTGGGCATCTCCCTGTTCGTCGGCGAGCCTTTGCGAAGGGGTAGCGACCAGCCCGCAGGCCATGCACTGGAAGGTGGGCAACTACAGCCCCAAAGCTTGGCCGGGGCGCCCGAGCGCGCATGGCTGGAAATCCTGAACCCAGCCGGCGCCGTGAGCCTGACCGCGCGGGACGACGCCCTGTGGCTGCAATGGCACCTGCACGCCCTCAGGGGTGACGCCACGCCCCTGCCCCGCAGTTACCTGCAGGGGCTGCAAGAGCTGGCACGCGCTCCTGCCAACCGCTATGCGCTGGGGTGGATCACGCACGCCATGCAGGGCGCAGGCTGGCTGTTGCACACGGGTGAAACCGGCGGGTTTCAGGCGTTGTCGCTGGTGGCCATGGACGGGTCGCGCGCCGCCTTTGCGCACAGCAACATCGCCACCGAGGACAGCATCGCGCTGCTGTACGAAAGCGTTTCTGTACTGCTGGCCTGAGAAGCGGTTCTGAAAGCGGCTCGCCCCCCGTCAGCGCGGATCGTGCGCGAGCAGCCTGCGCACCAGCGCCTGCAGGTCGGCCTGCAGCCGCGCCATGCCCTCGGGCACCTGCGCCAGCGTGCGCTCGTCCATGTAGAGCTTGCGGTTGATCTCGACCTGGATGCTGTGGCGTTGCTGCGCAGGGTTGCCATAGCGACGCACCAGCTCCACGCCTTTGTAGGGGTGGTTGTATTCCACGCTGTAGCCACACGCGCGCAGGTGATCGCAGATCAGTGCGGACAGCGCGGGGCTGGCCGTGGTGCCGTCGCGGTCGCCCACCACGAAGTCGGCGTGTTCGAGGCCCGGAAACTCGGTGGCAAAGCGCCCGGCCACGGCGGGCATGGAGTGGCAGTTGAGGTGAATGCTGTAGCCGTGGCGCGCATGGGCGGCATCGATGGCCTGCGCCACTGCCGCGTGGTAGGGGCGCCAGCACTGGTCGATGCGCGCACGCACTTCGGCCACGGTGAGCTGGCGGTGGTAGATGGGCTCACCCTCGTCGGTGAACTTCCAGATCAGGCCCTTGCCCAGGCGCACCTTGCTGAGCACCTTGGGGTCGGTGGAGATGGGGTCGGTCCATTCGCCGTCGATCAGGCTGGTATCCAGCTCGGTGGTGTCGCGGTTGGCATCAAGGTAGATGCGGGGGAAGTGGGCCTCGACCCAGGCCACGCCCAGCGCAGGGGCAAAGGCGTAGATTTTTTCGACGTGGGTGTCTTCCGCACGGCGCAGGGTGGCCAAAGCGAGGGCAGAGCCAAAGTCGGCGGGGTACTGAGTGCCGCTGTGGGGAGAGTCAAGCACCAGCGGTGTACTGCCGGACACCGCAGTGACGGTGGCAGATGGTTGCGTGGCCTGCCCGGGTGAACCGGTGACTCCCGGTTGGGCGTGCTGAAAGCGGTGGTGGATCAGTTTCAAGGCTGAATGCATAGGCAGAGTGTGCGCAAAATGGGGCGGCTGGCCTAGCCGTCCAGACCGGGCGAAGACCATGGTTATCCCTGTGACGGTCTTCCCCGGCTATGGCCGCCGGGCCCGCGGGCCCGGTGTGGGTTCAATCGAGCACCACCTTGGCGTAGGCGGCAACACCCTTCATTTTCTCGATCTCACGGGCGATCTGTGCGGTGAATTCCTTGGAGGTTGTACCGGAGGGGTACAGGCCCTGACCCGCCAGGCGCTCGCGCACGGCAGGTTCCTTGAGGGCCTGGGCCACGGCCTGCTGGATGCGGTCTATGGCCGCGGCGGGCGTCCCCGCCGGGGCCACCATGCCAAACCAGGAGGGCTCGTTGGCCTGTTTGTAGCCCACCGCAGCATAGGTGGGCACATCGGGCAGGACTTCCAGCCGCACCGGCCACGACACGGCCAGCGCCCTGAGCTTTCCAGCCTTGATGTGGGGCAGCGAGGAAGCCACCTGGTCAAAGTACACCCCCACCTGGCCAGCCAGCACGTCGTTGATGGCCGGACCCGCACCGCGGTAAGGGATGTGAACCATGGAGACACCTGCGCTGCGCTTGAACAGCTCGCCCCACATGTGTCCGATGGTGCCGTTGCCCGGAGTGGCATAAGCCACTTTGCCGGGGTTGGCCTTGAGATAGCTCACCAGCTCGGCGAGGTCCTTGACGGGCAGGACGGCGGGGTTGACCACCACCACGCCGGGCGCTTTCACGATCTCGGTCACGCCCACAAAGTCCTTGATCGGATCGTAAGGCAGCTTGCTGTACACGGCGGGGTTCACGCCGTGGGTGGACAACGTGGCCACGCCCAGGGTCAGACCGTCCGCAGAGGCCCGCGCCACTTCAGCCATGCCGATGGAGCCGCCTGCGCCGCCCCGGTTTTCCAGCACCACGGGCTGCTTGAGGATGCGGGCCAGTGACTCCTGCAAGCTGCGGGCGGTGATGTCGGTAGCCCCGCCGGGGGGAAAGGGCACGATGATACGCAGAGGCTTGACCTCTTGCGCCAAGGACATTCCAGGAACGAAAGATACAGCGGCCAGCGCTGAGAGCATGTGACGGCGTTGCATGGGTTCTTCTCCTATAAGGAGCCACAAGGTTAAGTGAGGCATACACAACCACCAAGCAATGGATACGCCTGATAACATTCCATTGTGGAATGATTAAATCCAGCAACCATGTCCTCTCTTCGTCGGCTGTCGCCCCCTTTGCACCTGTTGCGCGCGTTTTCCATGGTCACGCGGTTTGGTAGCGTCTCGCGCGCTGCCGAGGCCTTGCACCTCACGCAAAGCGCGGTCAGCAAGCAGGTCAAGGAGCTGGAGGGCTGGGTGGGCGTGGCATTGTTTGAGCGCAGCCGCAAGCGCTTGGCGCTGACGCCCGCGGGCGAACGCTACGAGAAAGCCGTGCGCGCGGTACTGGCGCAGCTGGAGGCCGCCACCCTGGAGCTGATCACCAGCGACGACGGTGGCGGGGCGCTACACCTGTCCAGTCTGCCCACGTTTGCGGCCAAGTGGCTCATCCCGCGCCTGCCGCAGTTCCAGCAGCTGCACCCGCAGGTCACTCTGCACTTCGTGCCCTACGTGCACAGCTACGACTTCGAGCGGCCCGAGCTGGATTGCTCCATTCTGTTCGGTGAAGGCCACTGGCCCGGCGCACACGCGCACTACATCACGGGCAATGAGGTGGCCTTGATCGCCCCGCGCACCCGCGTGGCCGACTGGACCATCGACACGCCAGGCGATGTGGCCCATCACACACTGATGCGCCACGTGACGGTGCCCGAGGCCTGGCTGCGCTGGAGCGAGACGCACGGGGTGGAAGCCCTCATCGACCCGCTGGCCGGGCCGCAGTTCGACCAGTTCCAGACCATGATCCGCGCGGTGATGGCCGGCATGGGCCTGGCGCTGGTACCGCGCTGCTTGGTGCAGGATGAAATCACGGCGGGCCTGGTGCGCGAGCCCCTTGCCGACCATCCGCTGCGCGGCGGCTTCCGCAGCGACATGGGCTACTGGTTTTGTTACCCCGAGGGCCGCACGCAGCTGCAGGCGCTGCAGTGCTTTCGACAGTGGTTGCTGGCGTGTGAATCGCCCGGGGGTGAGACAGTGCTTTCGCCACCCACACCGGGTGCAGGGCCGATCGCGCTCGTTCCGCGGTGACGCCTCGCTGTGAACAGGCCGTCGTCAACATGGGTTGACGATAGAGCTATTCGTCAACTATAGTTGACGAATGCAAGCGCCACCCGCACTCCCCTCACCCGACAACCCCGAGGCCGCGCTGGCTGCCGTAGTCGCCTTGCGGCTGATGGCCGACCGGCTGGAAGCTGCCGCCGTGGCTGCGGCGCTGGAGCAAGGGTGGTCGTGGGCACAGATTGCCCAGGCCCTGGGCGTGAGCAAGCAGGCAGCGCACAAGCGCCTGTCACCCCACATGCCCCAGGCCCCACAGCGCCCCCGTTCTTGAGAAGGAGTTATCACCATGTTTCGCCAATTGCAGCACCGCTTCCAGAGCATGCGCACCCTGAGCCGCCTGTGCACCGGCGCCGAGGCACATGCCCGCGCAAGCGGCCAAGCCGCACCGGGGGCAGAGCACTTTTTGCTGGCCGCCATCGACCTTCCCGATGGGTCGGCCCGGCGTGCGCTGGAGAGCATGGGCGTCGCACCCGCCGCCGTGCGGGATGCGATCGAGCAGCAGTACCGCGATGCGCTACGCAGCGTGGGGCTGGATGCAACCCTGCCGCAGGCGCCAGCCCTCGCGCCACCGGCCCCGGGCCTCTACCGGGCACAGCCATCGGGCCAGGAGGTCATGCAGACGCTGGCGCGCTCCCGCAAGAGCCAGGGCGGCCCCCTTCTGGGCGCCCACGTGGTGGCAGCGGTGGCCACCATGCCGCACGGCGTGGCGGCACGCACGCTGCGTGCCATGGGCATTGACGCTGACCAGCTGGTGGCAGTGGCGCAGGCCCAGGTGTCAACGGCAACAGCAACCGCAACGGGTACAGCCGACTAGCCGGGTTCAGCGCATCAACATGCCCGCCCCATCGCCGCCCGCATAGGCTTCCAGCCCAATCGCTACCACAGTGGCCACGTCATGGCCCACTTCGGCCCGGAACTCGGCCTCCGCCTGCGCCACAGCATCGCGAAACGCCTGCAGCCAGGCCAACCCCGTGGACGTAAAACACACGCGGCGGGCGCGCGCGTCCAGCGGGTCGGCCTCGCGCGTGACCAGGCCCCAGGCCTCGCACTGGTCCACTAGGTTGGCCATGGCCTGCTTGGTCATGCCCGCGCGCTGGGCCAGGTCGGTCAGTCGGTCGCCCTGCAAGGCCAGGTGCCGGGTGATGTGCACATGCGCGGCCGTCACCTGGTCGCGCGCCGCCAGGTTGGACAGCGCCAGCGGCACCTCCACGTTGTGCGCCATGAGCTGCAGCACGCGCGCGTCAAAACGCCGCATGGCGTGGCCGAAGAGGCGACCCAGGTGGGTCTGGCGCCAGCCGTCTTCGACAGGGGATGGAAGGGGCGAATCAGGCATCACCGAATTGTCAGGCAAACTGACCAAATTATCCTTGAAGACCTTGCAACAGCTCGCATAAACTACTGTTCAAGCATCCAGCCTGTGATTAACCGCAGAGCGATGCAAGCATCCAACCTGTTGTTTTTCAAGGAGTTTCTCATGGACGTCGCAGTCAAAGGCACCAACCCCGCATTGCCCGTGAACACCGAAAAGGCCAAGGCCCTGGCCGCTGCGCTCGCCCAGATCGAGAAGCAGTTTGGCAAGGGCACGATCATGCGCCTGGGTGAAGGTGAGGTGATCGAGGACATCCAGGTTGTCTCCACCGGCTCGCTGGGCCTCGATATCGCGCTGGGCGTGGGCGGCCTGCCCCGTGGCCGTGTGGTCGAGATCTATGGCCCGGAATCGTCGGGCAAGACCACGCTCACGCTGCAGGTGATTGCCGAGATGCAGAAGCTGGGCGGTACCTGCGCGTTTGTGGATGCCGAACACGCGCTGGATGTGCAGTACGCCCAGAAGCTGGGTGTGCAGCTGTCCGACCTGCTGATCAGCCAGCCCGACACCGGCGAGCAGGCGCTGGAAATCGTGGACAGCCTGGTGCGCTCCGGCGCCGTGGACCTGATCGTGGTGGACTCGGTGGCTGCGCTCACGCCCAAGGCCGAAATCGAAGGCGAGATGGGCGACGCCCTGCCCGGTCTGCAAGCCCGCCTGATGAGCCAGGCGCTGCGCAAGCTCACCGCCACGATCAAGAAGACCAACTGCATGGTCATCTTCATCAACCAGATCCGCATGAAGATCGGCGTGATGTTCGGCTCGCCCGAAACCACCACCGGCGGTAACGCGCTCAAGTTCTATGCCTCCGTGCGCCTGGATATCCGCCGCACCGGCACCATCAAGAAGGGCGACGAAGCCATCGGCAACGAAACCAAGGTCAAGGTGGTCAAGAACAAGGTGAGCCCACCCTTCAAGACGGCCGAGTTCGACATCCTGTTCGGCGAGGGCATCAGCCGCGAGGGCGAAATCATCGACATGGGCGTGACCGCCAAGATCGTGGAAAAGAGCGGTGCCTGGTACGCCTACAACGGCGAAAAAATCGGCCAGGGCCGCGACAACGCGCGTGAGTTCCTGCGCGAGAACCCCGACCTCGCCCGCGAGATCGAGAACAAGGTGCGCGAAGGCCTGGGCATTGCGCTGCTGCCTGGCGCACTGCAGGCCCCTGCCGCCACTGCGGACGAGTGAACTCCGAAGTTTCAAGCAAAATTGGCTTCTAGCGCTTGATTGGCAAGCGCTAGCAGCTATCAAATTTGAAGCAAATAGATTCATGGGGTTCACCACGCTCTCGCTCAAGGGCCGGGCCCTGCGCCTGCTAAGCCAGCGGGAGCATTCCCGCAGCGAGCTGGCCGCCAAGCTGGCGCCCCATGCAGAGAGCCCCGAGGAGCTGGCCGCCCTGCTGGACCTGCTGGTGGAGCAGGACTGGCTGAGCGACCAGCGCGCGGCCCAATCCCTGGTGCACCGCCGTGGCCCCCGCCTGGGTGCAGCCCGCCTCGTTCGGGAACTGCGCAACCGGGGAGTGGCCGATGAGCTGGTGCGCGAGGCCACGGCCCCGCTGCTGGCCACCGAGGTGCAGCGTGCCCGAGAGGTATGGCAGCGCAAGTTTGGCCAGGTGCCGCTGGACATGAAAGAACGCTCGCGCCAGGTCCGCTTCCTGATGGCACGCGGCTTCACGATGCATGCCATCCAGAAAGCCATTGGTGGCGATACGGACGGCGACACGAATGACGAAGACCCTGGCGCCACCTGACCCAACCAGGCAGCGTCCGCAAGCTAGGCCAGGCCAGGCCCGGTCAGCGCCGCGTTGTCAACTCTGCAACAGTACTGCTGGCTGAGGGTGCCGCAAGCACCTCGGGTGGCAAGGGTACCCACCGGGCATCCAGGCCATTGGGGTCCACCACATACACGATGGCCTGGCCCGAGCCTCGGTCGCTCAGGATGCCAGTGATCCATGGGGCATGTGCGGACACGCTACCCGGTACAGGGTGCACGCTGTCCTGCGACACCACGCCCACCAGACGCTCCACCAACAGCACCACCGGGCGGCCCTGGCTCTTGACCACGACCGCCACGGCCCGCCGAGGGTCGGCCAATGCAGACAGGCCCGCAATGCGGCAGGCGTCATAGGCGGGCGCCATGCGGGTGCCGCCTTCGTGGGCAATCTCCAGCATGCCGGCCAGCTGCGCCGGGCCCGGCACCTGCACCAGGCGCGCGGCCGACATGGCCTGCTGCACGTGCATGCTGTCAATGGCCAGCAGCAGGGCGCCACAGGCCACCACACCATAGCGGCGCACATTGCCGCCCGCCCCCTGCACAGATGACTGCGGCAAGGCCAGGGCACCGCCGCTGACCACGGCGGGCTGCACGGGCATCAGCAATACGGAGTACACGGGTTCCCGGTATCCATCGTCGCGCTTGAATTCCCGGTATCCGGTGCTGACCGCCACACCCGCCAGATAGTCCCGCCCTTGCCAGTGCACGCGCTGCGCGGTGGCGGGCAGGACAGACGCAGTCGCCGCAGAGGAAGTTCTTGCGCCCTGCCCGGGCTGCCGCCCTGCGGCGGCGGGTGGCACTGCGGCCCGTGCGATATCTGCCACAAAAGGCAACACAGGTTGCGCACCGCCCAGAGCGGCATCCGGGCCATCCTCGTCGGCGCTGGCCAGCACGCGCCCCTGCGCATCGGTGAAGAAGCCGCGCATGCCCTGGCCCTGCGGCAGTGCGTCGCGCAGCATGGCCTTCAGCTCGATGGCGCAGTTGAAGGCCAGCGCGATGCCGCCCACCACCGGGCCGCCCGGCGCAGCGCGCAGCGCGGCGCAGTACACATAGGCGGGCAGCCCATCGGCCAGCGCCTGCGGCTGCATGGGCGACACGACGTAGGCCTGCGAACCTTGCAAGGCCAGAGTGCGCCGGACCAGGTCGGCATCCAGTTTCAGGTCGGCGGGCAGCGTGTTGGCATCGCAGGACACGGCCACCACGAGCCCCTGGCGGTCAAACAGCGCCACGCGCCGGTACACCGTGTAGAGGCTGTTGAGGTGCGCGAGGATCTGTGCCGCGCGCTGTGCTGCAGCGGCTGATTGCCCGGGCACGCCCCGCGCCTGGATGTCACCCAGCGCATGGGCCAGTTCTTCGGACAGCGCCCACCAGCGGCAGTCGTTGGCACGTTCGTAGAGATTGCGGTCCATGATGCGGACCGCCAGGCCGGCATGGGCCTTCATCTCGGCGCGGCGCCCTGCCAGTAGCAGTCCGCGCAGTTCCTGGATGGCACCGTCGAAGACGGCAATGGTGTCCTTGCCCGTACGCCCGATCTGGTCAAACACGGCATGGATCGACGAGCCTGCGCTCACCGCCGATTCGGCCACCTTGCCATTCCAGATCACGCGGGTAAGCCCTTCTTCGATGGCGCGGGCGCGTTCCACAATGGCGCGCAGCATGGGATCATCCACCTCCATGCGCGCCGCCTCAGCCGTCGCCGGCGCGCCACCGCCCCCTGCAGACTCCTGCATACCTTGCTCGCCCTTGAACGCCGCATCCAGCCGCACCAGCGCCACCGCCCGCCAGGGCAGGCCTTGGTAGCCCTGGTAGCCCCGGGTGGTGCGCGCCTGCGCCAGGTAGTCGTGGCCCCGGTGGGTGCAAGGGCGGGCGTCAAGCGACTGCAGAGAGCCAGTGGCCAGGACCTCGCCCACCGAGAATTCAGCGGGCTTGCTGGACGCAATGACACGATCACTGCCATCCACGAGCAGCAGCGCCACGCGGTCCTCGGGGTCGCGCAGGTCGGCAAAGATCGACTCCAGCTCGGAATGGAGTCCAAAGCGCAGCACCACGGCCCCGCAGGCGCGCCCCTGCGCCGATACAACGCGGTGCACATACAGCAGCAGATCGCCTTCGCCGGGATACCAGCCCGAGGCACCGTAGTGCTCGCCATAACCGGGCCTGTCCATCGCACCCCGCCACCACGATGGCTCCTGCACAACCAAGGCCTCGGTCACCTGCCGGTCTTGCAGGCCCAGCAACGGATGGGCACAGGCATCCAGCAGCAGGATGTCGTCATAGACGGTGTATTTGGCGCGGTACTCTTGCAACCGCTGGCGCAGCAGCGTGGCGGCATCGGGGTCGCCTTGGACTGCCGCAGCCTCCACAAAAGCCACCAGCGGTCCATCGGTGGCGATGAAGCCGACATCGGCCGTGCGCTCGAAAAGGTTGCGCACCAGAATATCGATGGCCACCTGGGCGCGGGACGCCAGGTCGCCCATGCGGTTGCTCAGGTGGGTGGTGGCAATGTGCTCCACCATCTCCTGGGCCAGCGTGGCGAACGCGGTACGCGTCTGGTCCAGTGTATGCAGGAAACCCGCCGCCTCGCCCGGGCACACGATGCGTGCAGTGGTGTCGATGACCTCCCAGCGAAGATCCAGGCGCTGCAACGCAGCTTCGAGCTTCTGCAGCGACCGCATCTGCGGCGCCACGATGTCATAAGACAGTGGAAAACCCATCAGCCCCCCCAAACATACGGCGTGCGCCAGTGGGCCTGGCGTGGTCAGCGGTCTGGAATCAGCTTAAACGATTCCGCCGGGGACGCCCATAGAAAAAACGCGCCAGGTCTGGCGCGTCGAAAACCTGCCGGGCAGACAGGAGGGTGGGGAAACCCGTAGCGGTTCAGAGACCGAGCATCAGCTGCAGGTTCTGCACTGCGGCGCCGCTGGCACCTTTGCCCAGGTTGTCCAGGCGCGCAATGACCACGGCCTGCCGGTATTGCTCGTTGGCAAACACGCGCAGCTCCAGCTTGTTGGTGTCGGTCAGCGTGTCGGCGGCGAGCTTCAAATCATCGGTGGGCGGCAGTACGCTGACCCACTGCTCGGGCGTGTTGGTGCGGCTGTAGTGACCGGCCAGCGCGTCGTGCAGGTCGCTGGCCTTGGGGGCTCCGGGCAGCAGGTCCAGGTGCAGCGGCAACTGCACCAGCATGCCCTGGCGGAAGTTGCCCACGGCGGGGATGAACACCGGGCGGCGTGTGAGGCCGGTGTAGCGCAGGATCTCGGGAATGTGCTTGTGCGTCAGGCCCAGGGCGTAGGCCTCATACGGCGCTGCAGTGCCTGCCTCGTACGCTTCGATCATGGTGCGGCCGCCGCCGGAATAGCCCGACACCGAAGGCAGGCTCAAAGGGTAGTCCGCAGGGATCAGGCCGGCGTCCACCAGCGGGCGCAGCATGGCAATCGCGCCCGTGGCGTAGCAGCCGGGGTTAGAGACACGGGTGGCGTCGCGCACCGCCTGCGCCTGCGATGCAGCGAGTTCTGGAAACCCGTACACCCAGCCATCGGCCGTGCGGTGGGCCGTGCTGGCGTCGATCACCTTGACCTTGCGGCCCGAGCCGCGCTCGATCTCGTCCACCATGGCCACGGTGTCGCGCGCTGCATCGTCGTGAAGACACAGCACCACCAGGTCGACCCCCGCGATCAGGTCGCGCTTGGCGGCCGGGTCTTTGCGCAACTCGGGCGCAATGCTGACCGGCTCGATCTGCGGCATGGCCTGCAGGCGCTCGCGGATCTGCAGGCCCGTGGTACCGGCTTCGCCATCGATAAAGACTTTGGACATGGAGGTGCTCCTGCAAAAAGGCGGCAGCGGCTGCCGGAATAGAAAAGAGAAAAAGGGGGGATGGGAAGGCTACCAGCCCAGCCCACGGTGTAAGTTAGGCACAAGGATGGTGCGTTGCAACATGATACAGTCGCGGGTTGCCATGTCCCAAGCCCGCGGCCAGACATCTGTTCATGGTAAACGGGTAACTACCACCCTTCCCTGAGAGAGACCTCATGAAGATTCACGAATACCAAGGCAAGGAAATCTTGCGCAATTTTGGTGTGCCCGTTCCGCGTGGCATTCCCGCATTCACGGTGCAAGAAGCCGTTGAAGCAGCCCAGAAGCTCGGCGGCCCCGTGTGGGTGGTCAAGGCCCAGATCCACGCCGGTGGCCGTGGCAAGGGCGGCGGCGTGAAGGTTGCCAAGACCATTGACGACGTGAAGGCACGCGCCAGCGACATCCTGGGCATGCAGCTGGTCACGCACCAGACGGGCGCTGAGGGCCAGAAGGTTCGCCGCCTGTACATCGAAGACGGCGCCGACATCAAGAACGAACTGTATGTGTCGCTGGTCACCGACCGCGCCACGCAAAAGGTCGCCCTGATCGCTTCGAGCGAAGGCGGCATGGACATCGAGGAAGTGGCCCACTCCACGCCCGAGAAGATCATCACCGAGATGATCGACCCGCTGACCGGCATCACCGAAGCGCAGAGCCGCAAAGTGGCAGCAGCCATCGGCCTGACCGGTGCATCGATCGATCAGGCCGTGGACATCTTCGCCAAGATCTACAAATGCTACATGGACACCGACGCGTCGCTGGTGGAAATCAACCCCCTGAACTGCGACTCCAAGGGCAACCTGATGGCCCTGGACGCAAAGTTCAACTTTGACGCCAACGCGCTGTTCCGTCACCCCGAAATCGTGGCCTTCCGCGATCTGGACGAAGAAGATCCGGCCGAAGTGGAAGCCTCCAAGTTCGACCTGGCCTACATCAGCCTGGACGGCAACATCGGCTGCCTGGTGAACGGCGCGGGCCTGGCCATGGCCACCATGGACACCATCAAGCTGTTCGGCGGCGAGCCCGCCAACTTCCTGGACGTGGGCGGCGGTGCCACCCCCGAGAAGGTGACCGAAGCCTTCAAGATCATGCTCAAGAACCCCAAGGTCGAAGGCATTCTGGTCAACATCTTCGGCGGCATCATGAAGTGCGACACCATCGCCACCGGCGTGATCACCGCCTGCAAGGCCGTGAACCTGAACGTGCCGCTGGTCGTGCGCATGAAGGGCACGAACGAAGAGCTGGGCAAGAAGATGCTGGCCGAGTCCGGCCTGCCCATCATCGCTGCAGACACCATGGCCGAAGCTGCGACCAAGATCGTTGCTGCCGTCAAGTAAGCCCGGAGAACACACATGTCGATCTACATCAACAAAGACACCAAGGTCATCACCCAGGGCATCACGGGCAAGACTGGCCAGTTCCACACCGAAAAGTGCCAGGAATACGCGAACGGCAAGAACTGCTTCGTGGCGGGCGTGAACCCCAAGAAGGCGGGCGAGTCGATCTTCAACATCCCGATCTACGCCTCCGTCAAGGAAGCCGCCCAGCAGACCGGCGCCACCGTGTCGGTGATCTACGTGCCTCCAGCAGGCGCAGCGGATGCCATCTGGGAAGCCGTCGAAGCCGACCTGGACATGGCCATCTGCATTACCGAAGGCATTCCGGTCAAGGACATGCTGATGGTGCGCAACAAGATGAAGGCCAAGGAAGCCGCTGGCGGCAAGAAGACGCTGCTGCTGGGCCCCAACTGCCCTGGCCTGATCACGCCTGACGAAATCAAGATCGGCATCATGCCCGGTCACATCCACCGCAAGGGCCGTATCGGCGTGGTGTCCCGCTCGGGCACGCTGACGTACGAAGCCGTGGCCATGCTGACCGAAGTCGGTCTGGGTCAATCGAGCGCCGTGGGCATTGGTGGCGACCCCATCAACGGCCTCAAGCACATCGACGTGATGAAGGCTTTCAACGACGATCCAGACACCGATGCCGTGATCATGATTGGCGAAATCGGCGGTCCTGACGAAGCCGAAGCCGCCCAGTGGTGCAAGGCCAACATGAAGAAGCCTATCGTGGGCTTCATCGCTGGCGTGACGGCCCCTCCCGGCAAGCGCATGGGCCACGCTGGCGCGCTGATCTCTGGCGGTGCCGACACGGCCGACGCCAAGCTGGCGATCATGGAAGAGTCGGGCTTCATCATCACCCGCAATCCTTCGGAACTGGGCAAGCTGCTCAAGGCCCAACTGAAGTAAATCTCGCTGCGCCCGTCCGCGTCACCGCGGACACCTTGGGCTTGAGGGCTCGCAGAGGAACGCGAACTCCAAAAAAAGCGTCCGGAACCAAGGTTCCGGGCGCTTTTTGCATGGGTGGGCCAAAGTGTGCCCGGGTGGCTCGTCGCATTCGGGTGACAAGTCCGCGTCACCGCGGACACCTTGGGCTTGAGGGCTCGCAGAGGAACGCGAACTCCAAAAAAAGCGTCCGGAACCAAGGTTCCGGGCGCTTTTTGCATGGGTGGGCCAAAGTGTGCCCGGGTGGCTCGTCGCATTCGGGTGACAAAAATGACACACCCGATTCATGCGTCCTGCCTGCCCCGACAAGAACCGCCATCGAATCCTCGATGAACCACCCGTCGCATGCGGTTGGGGGTCACACCAAGCCCCCTGCAGCCCCGGCTTAAATATTGCTTTGAACAGCTCTCAATACAGAGAGTGGAATATCAGCAAGTGGGACGAACAACCTCGGGGCGGTGGCTTGGCATGTGGCGTACCGATGGTTTGCGGGGCGCATTGGCTGCGGCGGTGCTGGTTGCACTGTGCGCAGCCACGGGTGTGTTCAAGTGGCTGGAGTACCGCGTGTATGACGCTGCGACCAGCATCCACACGCCGGCCCCGTTGCCTGAAATTGCCATCATTGGCATCGACGATGCCAGCCTTGAAAGCTTGGGCAACGGCCCCTGGTCACGAGATGTCTACGCCAAGCTGATCGATCAGCTTTCGGCGGCTGGCGCCAAGACTATTGTCCTGACCCCGTCTTTTGCCGAACCCCAGTCCGACCGTGGCCTTGCCTACCTTCGCAAAATGCGGGACACGATGGCGCGGGCGGGGGACACATCCCCGCTGGCGACGGAGTTGAGCCGCACCGTAGACGAGGCGGAGAAGGCTCTGGATTCTGACGCGCGCCTCGCCGCCAGCATGCAACGGGCCGGCAACGTATTCCTGGCTTCGCGCTACACCCTGGCGGGCGGTGCCCGCACGCCGCTGCCCGCCTATGCGCACCGCAGCGTTTTGCCGAACCCTGCGAGCTTTGCGATCCCCGCCACATCGGCGCAAAACCCGGTAGCCGGGATCGGTTCGGTGGCGGCAGGCGTTGGTCATCTTTCGGTCGCCCTGGACGAAGATGGTCACCTTCGCGGCATTCCCCTTCTGCTGCGGTACGACGACGTCGGCGTGCCCTCCTTGGCCTTGCTCGCGGCGAGGCACAGTCTGCATCTGGGCCAAAACGAACTGCGGGTTCAGACGGAGCCTCAGGGCATTCGCATGGGTGGGCTGCACGTTGTGACCGACGGTTCGGCGGTGATGCATCCGCGATTTCACGCAGCGCCGGACGGTGCCTCCGCATTCCCTGTGGTGTCTTTTGCCCAGGTATCCAGCGGCAAGATTCCGCCGCAGGACTTCAAGGACAAAGTGGTACTGGTGGGTGAGACAAGCAACGCGCTGGTCACCCCATGGGTCCAGTCCAGCGCGCGCACGATGTATCCCGTGGAGATGCTGGCGCAAACGCTGTCGGCCATACGGCTGGGCCTCGGGGTGCAACGACCTGAGTGGGCATGGACGGCGTCCTGGGGCAGCGCACTGGGAGCATTGCTCTTTGTTGCGCTGGCCCTTCCGAGACTCTCTCGTCCAGCCGGGGGAGTGCTGGGCGCAGGGCTCCTGCTCCTGCTCGTCGCCACTGAGTGGGGCCTGCTGCGTTACGCAGGGCTCTGGATTCCTTTGGCGCCCGGCGTGCTGGCTTTGTTGGGAGGCATCACAGCCTTTGCCGTGCTGGGCAAGCTCGGCGCAAGAGGTACACCCCCATCAGCGGAAACCGCCGAAACCGATCGCATGATGGGGCTTGCGCTGCAGGGGCAGGGCCAATTGGACATGGCCTTCGAGCGCTTGCGCCGAGTGCCGCCCAGCGATGCCCTGATGGACAACCTGTACCACCTGGCTCAGGACTTTGAGCGCAAGCGCAACTTTGCCAAGGCCAAGTCCGTCTACAAACACATTCTGCAGCACAACAAGGGATACAAGGATGCCCATGCACGGTACAAGCGTGTGCGGGCGCACTTGCAGAAGGAAACTGGCGCCCCGTCCAGCACACCCGCATCGATTCCCCCCACCCCAGCGCCGCGCCTGCCAGGTGATGCCGCAACCGGCATACCGATGCTGGGCCGCTATCAGATAGACAGGGAGATTGGCAAAGGGGCGATGGGCGTGGTCTACCTGGGAAGAGACCCAAAGATTGGACGCGTGGTTGCCATCAAGACCCTGGCGCTCGGCGAAGAGTTCGAGGGCGACGCACTGATCGACGCCAGAGCCCGGTTCTTTCGCGAGGCAGAAACGGCGGGGCGCCTGCAGCACCCCTGCATCGTGACGATCTTTGATGCTGGCGAGGAACACGATCTGGCCTACATCGCCATGGAGTTCCTCAAGGGCGCAGACCTGGCGCGGGCCTGCCATGCTGGGCATCTTCTACCGGTGGCCACGGTGCTTTCCATCGGAGCACGCGTCGCCGAGGCGCTGGACTACGCCCACGCACACAACGTGGTGCACCGCGACATCAAGCCTGCCAACATCATGTTCGACGCCGCCACGGATGCCGTGAAGGTGACGGATTTTGGCATTGCACGCATCACGGATTCCAGCAAAACACGCACAGGACTGGTTCTGGGAACCCCGAGTTTCATGTCACCGGAACAACTCGCAGGCAAGAAGGTAGATGGCCGGTCAGACCTCTACTCATTGGGTGTCACGTTGTTTCAGCTGCTGACGGGCTCGCTGCCGCTGCGCGGGGAGTCGATGACGGAGCTGATGCACAAAATCGCCAACACGGAGGCGCCCGACATTCGGCAACTGCGCCCCGAGCTTTCCCCCGCCGCGGCGCGCGTGGTGGCCCAGGCCCTTCAGAAACGCCCGGAGGCCCGGTACCAGACGGGCCGGCAATTTGCCGCCGACCTGCGGCAGGCGGGCGTGGCAGCCGGACAGGCGGGATCGCCGGAGCCGGGAGCAGTCGTCTATGATGCGGACCGCGATGCAACAGGGCATGAAATGGCGGATTTTCAGAGAACCGTGATGGAGCAACCCGCTGGGCGGGGCGCGGCATCCCCGCCGATTTCAGGCGCCCGATGACGCTCGCCCCAACATCCATGACCTACGAATTTTTCGCACGCACCGACAAAGGCCGCGTGCGCACCAACAATGAAGATGCGGTGGCGGTCGACCGGGATGCTCAGGTCGCCATCCTCGCCGATGGCATGGGCGGATACAACGCTGGTGAAGTGGCAAGCGGCATGGCCACCACGTTCATCCGCACCGAGATGGCCCGCTGGTTGGGGCAGGCCGGCAGCACTCCCCAATCGACCGACGTGCGGCGAGCCCTGGAGATCTGCGTCGAGAACGCCAACCATGCCATTCTGGGTGCCTCGCTTTCCAACCCCCAATATGCGGGAATGGGCACCACCCTGGTGGTCGGGGTTTTCCACGGCAGCCGCCTCATCCTCGGACATATTGGCGACTCCCGCTGCTATCGCCTGCGCGATGGCACCCTGCAGCAGATCACACGTGACCACTCCTGGCTCCAGGAACAGGTTGATGCCGGCCTGCTTACAGCGCAGCAAGCCGCGCTGTCGTCCAACCGCAATCTCGTTACCCGTGCGCTGGGCGTAGAGCCCAATGTCATGATGGAAGTCAACGAGTTTCAGGTGGCCCCCAATGACTTGTTCCTAATGTGTTCAGACGGCCTCACGGACATGGTCGCTGACTCTGACTTGGCGGAACTGGTGCGAACACCACTGCCTTTGGAGGAAAAAGCCACATTGCTCATCGACACTGCCAATGCGAACGGTGGGCGTGATAACGTCAGCGTACTGCTGGTGCAAGCGGCTGCGGGGGGCAAGAAACGCGGCCTTATGTCCCGATTGCTAGGGGCCGCGTAAGTGGCGCCGACTACAACAATTACTCATCACATCAGGAGTGGATCATGCCCAGAATGATCGTTTCAATCGACGGGGTTGTCATCAAGGAAGTGCAACTGACCAAAGAGCGCACTACGCTCGGCCGCCGCCCTTACAACGACATCGTGATCGATAACCTCGCCGTGAGCGGCGAACATGCCGTCATTCACATGGCAGGCCAGGATGTGGAAATTGAAGACCTGGGGAGCACCAACGGCACCTACGTCAACGCCAAGGCTGTCAAGCGCCAGGAACTGCGCAATGGCGACACCGTTGAGGTGGGCAAGTACAAGATCCGTTTCATGCACGAGGCTGAAGGGCAAAACTTCGAGAAGACCATGATCTTCAAACCGGGAATGGTGCCTCCGTTGGGCACGGCATCCCGGCCTGCCCCGCTGGGTGCTGCCACTGCCCCGCCCATCTCCGGGGTCATCCGTGTGATGTCTGGTGCCGCTGCGGGGCGGGAAGTGTCGCTGCAAAAGGTGGTTACCACCATCGGCAAACCTGGCGTTGCTGTGGCCTCCATTACCAAGCGGCATCAGGGCTTTGTGCTGGCCCATGTCGAGGGCCCCGACATGCCTCTGCTCAATGGTGCTTCCATCGGCACATCTCCTGTACCTCTCAAACACGGTGATCGGCTGGAGTTGGCAGGTACGGAAATGCAGTTCGAACAAAGCTGACGGCCGCACCCGGGCCTCGCGCCCCATCTGGCAATTTATCTGCCGACCTTGTCGCCGGAACCCATGCAATCCAGACTCTTGCATCTGTTCCGACGGCACGCTCGCCGCACGGCAGTCACCCTGATTCCGTTAGCGTTTGCACTGCTGCACATTTCAGGCGCCCTTCATCTCCAGGTGCTGGAGCGGCTCGAAAACATCATCTACGACACCCGGCTGCGTGCGACCATGCCGCGGACCCTGGATGAGCGTATCGTCATCGTTGATATTGACGAAAAAAGCCTTGATAGGGTGGGGCACTGGCCTTGGGGACGGGACAAGCTTGCTGCTTTGACGCAAGAGCTGTTTGAACGGCAACAGGTCGCGCTGGTGGGGTTCGACGTCCTCTTCGCCGAAGCAGACGGAAGCTCAGGCCTCGCAAACCTGGAGCGTTTGGCCAAAGGGCCTTTGCGGGCGCAGACAGGCTTCAAGGAACAACTGGCGCGCCTGGCTCCCGCTCTTGACTACGACGCACTCTTTGCCCGCGCTCTGCAAGGCCGACCTGCGGTTCTGGGCTATTACTTCACCAGTGACCGGGACGGGAGAACAAAAGGTGTTTTGCCAGCACCCGCCTTGCCCGCAGAAAGACTTCGCGGCCTACCGTTGCTGGCAACCTCCTGGGGAGGATATGGCAGCAACATCAAGGAGCTGGCGCACGCCGTACCCGCTGCGGGCTTCTTCAATTCCATCACCGATGACGATGGTGTCGTCCGATCTCTCCCATTGCTGGCGGAGCATCAGGGAAATTACTACGAATCCTTGGCCTTGGCGATGTACCGTACCCTGCTCGACCAGCCGGAAATCCATCCCCACTACGCCCATGCCAATCCAGAAGGGAAGCACGACATACTCCAGAGCATCGTGCTACGCCAGGATGGCCGCGATTTCGCGCTACCGGTGGACACACGGCTTGCAACCTTGATCCCCTTCCGCGGCCCTGGTGATGTAAATGGCGGGTCATTCCGCTACGTGTCCGCGTCAGACGTTCTGGAGGGCAAACTGCCAGCCAACAACCTGCAAGGACAATTGGTTCTGGTGGGCTCGACAACCCCCGGCCTGCTCGACCTGCGCGTGACCCCCGTAGGCCGCACCTATCCCGGCGTGGAAACCCATGCCAATATGCTGTCCGCCTTTCTCGATGGCAAAAGCATCGTGCGACCGGACTACGCGGTAGGCTTTGACGCTGCACAACTGCTCTGCGCAGGTGTTTTACTCTCCGTTGCCCTGCCCGCGCTGTCAGCCACCTCCGCGGTGCTTCTCAGCCTGGGGGTGGTTGCAGCGCTGGCAGGCCTCAACCTGTGGCTTTATCTCGCCCAAGGCTTGGCAATGCCACTGGCGACGGTAATCGTGATGGCGGTACTGGCATTCGCGCTCAACATGGTCTACGGCTACTTTGTGGAAAGCCGATCCAAGCGGGAACTGGCCGCACTGTTCGGCACCTACGTGCCACCCGAGTTGGTGGACGAGATGGTCAAGCAGCCCGAAAACTACAGCATGCAGGCCACCAGCCGCGAACTGACCGTCATGTTCTGCGACATGCGGGGTTTCACCGCCATGTCGGAGCAGATGGAGCCCCTGCAGCTGCAAGCCCTGCTCAATGACGTGTTCAGCCAGCTGACCCACATCATTCGCAGCCACCGGGGCACCATCGACAAGTACATGGGGGACTGCGTCATGGCGTTTTGGGGAGCGCCGGTGCCCACCGCAGAACACGCGCAACTGGCAGTGCAGGCAGCGCTGGACATGGAGCGTGCGGTAGAGCAGATCAACCTGTTGCACCTAGAGCGCGGCCTCCCCGAGATTGGTATTGGGATTGGCTTAAATACCGGCACAATGTGCGTGGGCGACATGGGTTCGGACATCCGACGCAGTTACACGGTCATTGGTGACGCGGTGAACTTGGGGTCTCGCCTGGAAGGCCTGTCCAAGCACTATGGCGTGCGTACCGTGGTGAGTGAATCCACCCATGCCCAGGCACCGGATTTCATCTGGCAAGAGCTGGACCTGGTGCGCGTCAAGGGCAAAGCCCAGGCTGTGGCTATCTATTCGCCAGTTGCCCCGCTGCAGACCGGAATGCCGCGCAAAGTGGAGGAATTGTCCATATGGAAACACTTCCTGGACGCCTATCGCGCCCAGGACTGGGCACAATGCGGCAAACTGCTGGTGAACTTACAGCAAACTACCGCGCCCTCCACCCTCTACGAACTGTATGCCGCCCGAGTACAAACCATCCACGGGCAGACCGTCGATCCCGGATGGGACGGCGCCACCAATTTCGACACCAAATAGACAGGTTGGCCCATGAAGGTTCGTGTGCTGGGCTGCTCCGGAGCCATCGCCAAAGATTGCCGGACTACGTCCTTCCTCATCGACGACAACATTCTTGTCGATGCGGGTACAGGCGTGGGCGACCTGACACTGGACGAAATGCGCAAGATCGACCATGTGTTTCTGACACATTCGCACTTGGACCATATTGCTGCGCTACCGTTGATGCTGGATGCGGTTTCGTCCTTGCGCGACTCACCAGTGCTGATACACGCCCTGCCCGCTACGATTGCCGCACTTCGCACGCACGTCTTCAACAACATCGTTTGGCCAGACTTTGGGGCCATACCCTCCGCAGACAAGCCGTTTCTTCGCTTTTGTCCCATACAAAAAGGAGATCAGCACACCGTCGCCGACCTGGTGGTTGAAGCACTACCCGCCGTCCACACCGTGCCTGCGGTGGGCTATGCCATCCAGGGAAGCTCAGGATGGTGGGTTTTTAGCGGGGACACAGAACGCAACCCCGCCTTCTGGCAGCGCGTGAACCAGTTACCAGTGGTCATGTTCGTCATCGAAACCGCATTCAGTGACCGTGAAAGCACCTTGGCCCGCCAAAGCCTGCACCTATCGCCGCGCACTCTGCTCATGGAACTGCAATCTTGTGCGCATCAGGGCTGCCGTGTCTACATAACCCATACCAAGCCAGCCGAGACAGCGGTTATCCTGCAGGAAATTCGCAGCTTGTTGGCTGCCAACTCCGATAGAACGTGCCCTCCTTCACCTATTGAGATCGGCTGGCTGCATGCAGGACAGGAGTTTGCGATTTAGCACTGGCGAGATGGGTTCGGCGCTCCTAGCCGCACTTCGCATGGGCAGCACTGGCGAACAAGTTATTTCGTCTCAACGGAATTCAGGTATACGAAGCGTTGCCCGAGGCGGAGAGCACAGCATCTGTTTGTCCCCTTCCTGAGACGACAAGATCCACCTCTTGCGCCTACAAATGAAGCACCTTGTGACACTCTTGCGCAGACAAAAATGTCAGTGAAGCTTGCATGCCCGAGCATCTATCAAGCTCAGGTGCGTAGTCCGTATGCGTGCACAGGAGCATCGCCGCAGCACAAGGCGCCAAGGGCTGGCACGACAAATGCTTGATTACGGTAGACCTGGAGAATCCTTCTGCAGGTTGTGTGTTTGCAATCGATCTCCGAGGAGTTACATATGAAGCGTTTCATGCAAAAGGGTTTTACCCTGATCGAACTGATGATCGTGGTGGCCATCATTGGTATTTTGGCTGCTGTGGCTCTGCCTGCATACCAAGACTACACGGTACGCGCGCGCGTGACGGAAGGTATTTCGTTGGCAACGGGCGCTAAAAAGCTCGTTGAAACCGATGCGCAGACAGCCATCGAACTCACCGCACTTGCGACTACGTTCAATGGCCAGGTGGGCGGAGCAGGCGCCGTAAGTAAATATGTGACCAAAGTTCAAATCAATGCTGCAACCGGTGAAGTAACTGCAACGCTCAATCAAGCGAACATCGGCGCCATCCCTGCTGGAGCTCAGCTGGTGTATACGCCGTATCTGCAATTGAAGGGTGGACCTGTTGCTTTGAAAGCTGCTTTGACAGGCACAGATACCGGCACAATGGATTGGGGTTGCGCATCTGATACCAATACCGTTGGTGCAAACCGTAAATTGCCAGTGATTACAAAAGCAGCCACCCCGCTTCCAGCCAAGTACGCTCCTAGCGAATGCAGATAACTCGATTTTATCGATTCAACTGATTCATTAGTGAAATAGAAATGCCCGCCTAGCGGGCATTTTTACTTGCAAATTCGAAAATGTACCAGAAATTCAAAATTTTCTGCAAAGATCATTTTTCAAAAAAATCGACAACGAGGATTGCACTTGTACATCTAATAATTTCTACACTTCTTGCAACTTTTGTCGCTATTTTGGTCTTTACTCTTTGGTTTCCAGAAAATTTACATAAAATTGCTGGTGGTCAGAGAATATTTTTGTTGATTATAGGGGTAGATCTCATCTGCGGCCCATTGCTGACTCTTTTGTTAATCAAAAAGTCTAAGTCTCGGCTAGCTATTTCGGTAGATCTATTTTTTATTGCAGCCATTCAATTGGCAGCCATGGCATACGGCCTAAACAGTCTTGCCATAGCCCGCCCTATCGCTTTAGTATTTGAAGTAGATCGCTTTAGACTTATCAGTTACGCCGATGTACCAGAATCCGACTTAGATAAACTACCTTCTTGGGCGAAACCTTGGAGTTTCGATAGTTTGAGGACAGTTGGTTTGCGAGTCTCCGCATCCGCAAGTGAACGTCTAAAGAGTCTAGAGATGGCGCTACAAGGTGTAGATGCAGGCCAACTCCCATCGAGGTGGCAAGACTACAACAAAAGCAAAGAGGACGTCCTCAAAAAAGCGAAGCCTATCTCAGTTCTAAGAGCAGCTCATCCAGAAAATAAAATCATAATCGACAAATCTGTAGCGGCAGCCCTTGCGAATATGCAATATGGTGAGAGCAAAGATGATAGCAGCCTACTATGGCTTCCCATGGTTTCCCGCAATACCTTGGACTGGGTCGTTCTATTAGACCCAAACACTTTACGTATTCGGGCCTACGTTCCTGTCGATGGTTTTCTCTAAAAAACCAAACACTCACTCAATATCAGCGCCTATTGCACAGACTCCCCAATAAGCGCCCTCGCAAGCCTACGAGTGTAAACGTATTCCGGATGAAGCGATGTACTAGCATCCATTGAATCAACAATATCAGACAATTCACTCCACTTTTTTTGCTTTACCTTTGCCAACAAAATTCCCGACCAAGCATAACCGTCAAAATATCGCTGCATAAAGCTTTCGGCCGGAGGTTTTGAAATCCAATCTCTGCCTAAAACCTCCATTTTAGAGTAATCACGCATGGCGTGAGCCTCCAGCATAGAAATCACACGCGCAAAATCCTCATGTAAATTAGGACATTGAAGCCAAGCGGGGCGAATCCAAACTCCATCCAACATTGCTGGCGGAAGATATTTGATCGTACTGTCCGCTAGGTCAACGAGACTGCTGGCGATCTGTCGTCGCTGAGATATTGACCACAACACTTGTCGACAGTTCCTGCCAGCCGCCTGCACAGATGCCACCAGAGGCGAATACGCACCGTTTCCGTCACGAATCTCCTTGGCAAGCCTCCTGGCGCGCTCGGTAAGATCATCAGCCGTGAAATGTTGAATACTTGGTGGAGCAACTTGGGAGGGCAGAGCGGTTGCAACATCTAAAGCCTCCAGCAAAGGCCTATTGATGATGGGCAGCGTCAATGCCGTATCCGACGCAGTACCCTTAAATCGGGTACGAGGTGCTTCTAACCCAAGGATCGGTAGAAAATCAGAATTTGCTTTTTGCGCAGGGTGAATTTTACTGAGCGCTCGCAAAATGCGCGCATCCGCTATTTTTCTAAAATCAAGCTGATGCTGACTTGTGATACCAATCCGCTGCAAGTCAAAGCGACTCTTTTCGTTAGACAGCAAATATTCCAAATTCAGCTTTGGCAAGACACCTTTAGGAGTTGCAACAATCAGCAAATCAGACTTGTTACTCAACCAAGCCCCATAATCCTCAAATGCGGGAGTAAGCCCCTTTAAAATCGAACCCAGCAAAGCATCATCAATCTCGTACAACTGAACCCATTGAACAAACAAACCATTTTCATTCAAATGCCGAGGGACGAATTTATAAAACTCCTTGGAAAACAATGCACCTACACCACTAATCCAAGGATTAGAGGGCTCGGAGATTATAATATCATATTTCCCACGCTGTCCTGAAAAATATGATTTAGCATCATCAATAATAATATTAGACCGCTCGTCTGTGTAGGCACGCTCCACTCTCGGTCCGAATGCTTTTGCCCCCTGAACCATGGCCGATTCAATTTCAATTGTATCGACTTGTTTAATACGCGGGTTGGCCAGAAATGAATGCGTTGTTAAGCCAGAACCAAATCCAATAACACCAACACGCTCAGGCGCCGCGTGTATGGCCATTGGCAATGCCGCTGCGAGAACCATTGTTGGCTCATCCGGAGTAGCAGGCATATCATCTCGCATTTGAATTGCCGCATCGGTTTTGCCATTTGTTGCGATTTGAATACTGCCATCAACTGATACTACAGACGCAACACTCGCAGTTTTTCCATCTCGGTAATAGACAACTTGATCGTCAGCGCTCAAAGCAACTCGCCCATGACGAAAAACGCCTGACGCTACTGTCATTGGATCAAACGGGATTCGAACAGCAATCAACAAAGACATAGCGGCTAGTGCCACTCCAATGCTAAAACGCAACATTGCCTTCTTATCATCAGCATCCAAGCGAAGTAATACAAGGCCAACACTTAAATCCACCAACGCAGCGATACAAAGAGACAGCTTCAGGCCCAAGATCGGAATCAACAGATGGATTGCGGCAAAGACACCCGCGATTGAACCCAAAGTGTTCCAGGCGTAGACACGGCCAATGGCGCGCTCACCCTGACCGCTTCTCAGCAATGCGACGGTGAACAGTGGCAATGTTGTGCCAGCAAAGAACGCTGCTGGCAACATGATGGCGATCGCGATAGTGGCCGTACCGAGGTTGAAAACGCTGTAGCCAGCATCTGTCTTAGCCAATGCCTGCATCAACCAGCCGACCCAGGCAAAGGTATTGGCATACACCGCTAGAGAGGCCAGAGCGGCTACCCCCATGAAGATCTGCATCCAGCCTGCCAGCCGCAGCGGCGATTCTGTGGAGTCTGCGCGTTTACGCACCCACAGGCCGCCGAACGCGATCCCCGCAATGAACGACGCAAGCATGAGTTCGAAAGCATGCATCGTGCTGCCGACCGCCATGCTTAACATGCGGATCCAGATAATCTCATACGCAAACGAGGCAGCACCTGAAAGCGCAGTGCTGAACAGCACCACCCTAAGCAGAGGATTTTTTGTAAGTTTTTGGGCATCGCCATTGCCCGAAGTTTTGTGGATGGGCGCTTCCGGCTCTGGCTCACGTGCCAGCCACCACGCCAAACCTGCCACTACAAAATTCATCACAGCGGCTACGGTCATGGCTCCCGGCAAACCAATAGACGGTAGCAACACAAATACCGCCACCAAGGCACCGACAGCCGCGCCAATACTGTTGGTGAAGTAAAGGCCGCCAAGGGTATACCCATCACTGCCAGAGAAACGGCGAATCAAACCACCACTCATAAGCGGAAAGGTCATGCCAAGCAGAATAGTCTGCGGAAGAATCAGCGCTGCAGCGATCAACCAGCGCGCAAGGTTGACGGTCCAAGGATCACCCAGAGCAGGAATGAGAGTGTCATAGCTGAAGGCCGCAATGCTGGTGAAGATTGTGTGAAAAAGCAGGCCCAAAACGCCAATAACGGCCTCGATGATGGCGTAGCCTCGAATCAAGTTGCGCCAGCGTTGCCCTGCCCTTGCGATCCAGGCAGCACCGATTGCCATGCCGCCCATAAAAATTGCCAGCACCAGCGCCTGTGCATAGGCAGCATGCCCAAGAAACAAACCCAAATAATGAGACCAGATCGACTGGTAAATCAGTCCTGCAAAGCCGGACAGGACAAAAATGGCAAACAGACCTGTGCGCAGGCTGTCGGGTGATGACTTTTTCAATTGAAATTGCTCCCTGTGACTCTTTGAACCGGTAGTAACAAGCAAAAATAGCGCCTGCTTCTTGTGCGTCAAGGCGCTTTGAACGACAAGCGCTCTATCTCTATCTGTCTACCAACTTTGCTATCTGCTGACCGTTAGGAACCTGCGTGGGCAGACATAACAAAATGCCCTGATTTGCCACCGCGCTTTTCCCGAACCTTCACATCGGATATGACCATTCCTCTGTCAAGAGCCTTGCACATGTCATAGATCGTCAGTAGGGCCACCTGTACAGCGGTGAGCGCTTCCATTTCCACGCCAGTCGGACCAACGGTTTCCACCGTCGCAACGCATGAAATGCCAGTGATGCCATGCCCACTAGCGCCACAAGACTCAAATTCAATAGCAACTCGCGTCAGCGCCAACGGATGACACAACGGAATCAAATCACTCGTCCTTTTGGCCGCCATGATTCCTGCAATGCGTGCAATTCCCAGCACGTCGCCTTTTTTGGCAGTCCCAGATTCGATCAAGGCCAAGGTTTCCGGCTGCATCTCGATGCGGCCGGTGGCGACGGCCACGCGGTGGGTGGCGGCCTTGGCGCCAACGTCCACCATGTGGGCTTGGCCTTGGGCATCGAAGTGGGTGAGGGGTGAGGCGGGGGTGGACATGGACAATGGAGCGAAACGTTTTTGGGGCGAAGGCATCATAAGGCGTTAGCCGTACAGGGCAACGCATGTGCATGGCCCTGAGGGTGGACAAAGGACCTTCGTGCAAAAATTTCAACAAAAATGGCTTGTAGCGCTTGTTCAGAAAGCGCTAATAGCTATAATTTTTATAGCAAATAGCATTTTGTACGCACCAGTGGCGAGTGCCCAGACGGCCTTGCCCACCCTCGGCGACCCCAGCGACCTCACCACCAGCGCCGAGCGCCGCCTGGGTGACCGCATCATCCGCGAACTCTACAGAGACCCCGACTACATCGACGACCCCGTCATTGCCGACTATGTGCAGGGTATCTGGCGCCCTTTGATGGCTGCAGCCAAGGCGCGCGGGGAGCTCTCGCCGGAGCTGGATGAGCGCTTCGCGTGGGAGATCCTGCTGGGGCGCGACCGCACGGTGAACGCGTTTGCGCTGCCGGGCGGCTATCTGGGCGTGCACCTCGGCCTGATCGGGGTCGTTACCACCCGCGACGAGCTGGCCTCGGTGCTGGCCCACGAGCTCAGCCACGTCACCCAGCGCCACATCTCGCGCCTCATCACCCAGCAAAGCAAGCAGACGCCCCTGCTGCTGGGGGCGATGATTCTGGGCGCGCTGGCGGCCAGCAAGAATCCGGGCGCCACGCAGGCGCTGGTGGTGGGGGGGCAGGCGCTGGCCATGCAGAACCAGCTGAACTTTTCGCGCGACATGGAGCGCGAAGCGGACCGTATTGGCTATGGCCTGATGGCCCCCGCTGGGTTTGCACCGCAGGGCTTTGTCAGCATGTTCGACAAGCTCCAGCAGGCCAACCGGCTCAACGACAACGGTTCGTGGCCATATCTGCGCAGCCACCCGCTGACCACCGAGCGCATGGCAGACATGCATTCGCGCCTTCCGCCCGGAGAGGCTGCCGCAGCGGCCACAGTGCCATCGACCCTGGAACACGCAATGGTCGCAGCGCGTGCCCGGGTATTGGCCAACCCCGGCGTGGACACCTTGCGCCAGTGGATTGCCGAGCCGCAAGGTTCCGGTTTTGCAGCCCTGCCCGCCTCCCGGCGCGTGGGCGTGCTGTACGCGGCTGCGCTGGGCAGCAACCAGCTTCGGGACGCCGCAGGTGCACGCACTGCCGCAAAGAAGCTGGAGGACCTGGTGCGCAATGATGCCGCAGCCCACCGGCTGGCAAAGCTGCTCGCCGCCGAGATCGAACTGGCATCAGGCGACGCTGCGGCCGCAGTCAACGCACTGACTGCCGATGCGAGCAACACCACCACCAGCAGCAACCGGCGCCCTGAACTGGTTTTGCGCACACAGGCCTTGCTACGCGCTGGGCGCGCTGCCGAAGGAACCAGCGCCCTGCAAACCTGGGTGGCCACGCACCCCCGGGATGCGACGGCGTGGCAGCTTTTGGCGTCCACCTGGCAGGCTCAAGGCCAGGCACTGCGCGCAGTGCGCGCCGAGGCAGAGGCCCACGCCGCGCGCTATGACTATGCGGCTGCGGTAGACCGCTTCAAGGCGGGCCAGGATCTGGCACGGCGGGGTGGACCGCAGGTGGACCACATTGAGGCGTCCATCATCGACACCCGGCTGCGCGCGGTGGAGTCACTTCTTCGCGAACAGGCCGCCGAGCGCTGATTCAATCAGCACACCCAGCAGCGAATAGATCAGCGACCCCAGCAGCGCCGCGCCGAAGCCATTGACGTGGAACCCGTCCAGTACGCTGGCGGCGGCCCAGAACATGAGCGCGTTGATGACGAAGAGAAAAAGGCCGACGGTGACGATGGTGACCGGCAGCGTCAGCACCACCAGCACGGGCCGCAACACCACGTTGAACAGGCCAATGACAAAGGCCGCGATCAGCGCGGAGGTGAAGCTCTGCACTTCCACACCGCTGTAGACATAGGCCACAAACAGCAGCGATGCAGCGCTGAGAAGCCATTTCAGGAGGAGTTTCATGGCCGGAGAATAGCACCGGCCGAGGGAACCAAGAAATGCGCAAAACGGGAGCCAAGCCCCTGGCAGTCAGCCCCCGCGCTGACTGCCTATTCGAAAGCCAGCATCCACAACGCTCCGCAACCCGTGAGCAGGCTGCCCAGCGTTCCTGGCATTGGCGACCAGCCTTTGTCCGGGCGCACAGGCGCAGGCTCCTGTGCCAAATCCGTCTTGGGCCGGCGCGCATCTACCACCTGGGCCACGGAGGCGCCTGCAGCCTGCAACTGATCGGTCAGCTCCGCCAGCGGCCCCTTGGCCAGTACGGTGGTCACTCTGTCCGTGGGCACCCGCAGCACGGGAAGGATCTGGGCAAACAGCTTGTCAGCCCACTTGGCGCGCCAGTTTTCACGGGCGCTGTGGCTTACCCACTTGCTGATGCGATGGGTCATCCGTGGCGCGCAGGCCACCAGCACCCATTGTGTTCTGGCGGCCGCGTCGCGCGCGAACAAAGGTGCCAGCACCTGCTGCGCATAAACCGCGTCGTCCACATACACGATGACTCTGTCCATACCGACTCCCATTGAGGACCAAGGACAAAAGGGGGCATAGAGCCCCCTTTTGAAATGGTCGGTTCCGTATGTCTGCCTTTAGCCCTGCTGCTCGGCAGGTGCCGCCGCCGCGCGGCGCGCAACGATGATCTTGCCAGCCAGCAGAACCAGCAACGCACCCGCCACGCTGGCACCGTACTTGATCATGTCTGTCTGTGGCAGTTTCAGCATCCACTGCCACTTGTCGGGGTTCGAGAAAGCAGGGTCCGTCACCAGCATGCCGCCAGCTATCCAGCCCAGCAGCATGCCGCCCGCCGTGATGATCATCGGGAAACGCTCCATGAGCTTGATGACCAGCTGGCTACCCCAGACGATGATCGGGATAGAGATCAGAAGGCCCAGCACGACCAGCAGGAACTGGTGCTCGCCCGCATTCTGCGCAGCGCCCGCAATGGCGATCACGTTGTCCACGCTCATCACCAGGTCGGCCACGATGATGGTCTTGATGGCGGCCAGCAGCTTGTCGCTACCTTGCACGTCGCCGTGGCCCTCTTCATCAGGAGCCAACAGTTTGACGCCAATCCACACCAGCAACAGCGCGCCCACGAACTTGAGGAACGGCAGCGCCAGCAGGGTCATCGCAAAGGCGATCAGGATCACACGCAGAACGATGGCCCCGGCAGTGCCCCAGATGATGCCCTTGGTACGCTGGGCCGGAGGCAGCTTGCGGCAGGCCAGCGCGATGACCACCGCGTTGTCGCCGCCCAGCAAGATGTCGATGATGATGATCTGGCCGAGTGCGAGCCAGAATTCGGGCGAAGCCAAAAAGTCCATAAATTCCTCAGTATCAATACACGCGAAGGGGGAGTTCGCCGCCACTGTAGCGCCGAGTCCACCCAAGGGATAAAGGGCCTGCGGTCGGGGGATCAAGGACTGCCCTGACAGGGCAAGCAACGAAAGGACGGCCTTGATCAGCCCCAGCGGGCCCATCAAAGGTCTTGCTCAGCCCGGCGCCCTTGCGGTATGCGCTGAACCCGGACCGCCGGAAGCGATGTTTCGCTTCGTACTGACGACGGTTCCGATGCCTCGCGCCCCCACGCACCAAGATTTGGCAATGCCGGAATGCAAGTCGGGAGCTACTCCCCTTCGAAGCGTCGATTGGAACATCGCCCGCACGGTCGCGCAAGGGCAGCACGATTGTGGTTATTGCGTACACACCCCTTCAAAGGCTGCCCCAAAGGGGCCGAAGCTCCCTGCAAAACACCTTTGCCAGGGTTGCCTTGTCCGCGCGGCTATGATCCAGCCCCTTCGCTCAAACCTCCATGGCCGCCATCCACATCACCGACATCGAAGCCGCCATCAACCACTGGCGCAGCCGGGTGCCTTCGCCCGACGGAGTCTCCCTTGCCCCGGAGATCCGCGCGCTGGCAGAGGTCTATGCGCAGATGGTGTTCCGGCGCGAGGACATGGTGGAAGAAGACCGCCTGCCCCCGGATGCCCTGGATGCCTGGCATGCCTGGTACGGCACCACGCCCGACACGCCCTGTATCGCCATCTGCTCCACTAGCCAGGGCGACGACCTGTGCAAAGGGTGCGGGCGCACGTTTGACGAAGTGCAGTTCTGGCCCGCGATGGGCCCTGCCGAAAAACGCGCGGTGTGGCGACGCATCACGCTGGAGCACTCTGCGTGGCGGTTCAACCGCTATGCAGAACGGGCGGCCGAAGGGGTTTCCAAAGCGCCGGCGCCAGCGGGCGCGGCGTAACCCGCTCCTTTTCTTTTCAACACGTCGCCCCGCCTCGCAAGCTGCAAACATACGGGGGCTGTACGCCCGGCGGTCAAACGGCTATGGTGGGCCCATGCTGCGCCTCACCCAAGCCCCGAACATCGCCATCGCCACGTTGTGGGCGGACTTGTTGTGCGAAGCGGGCATGACGGCCTCCGTGCAGCGCCAGTATCTGGGTGCCGCGGCGGGGCACCTGCCGCCGGACCAGTGCCTGCCCGAAATCTGGCTGGACTACGACGAACACGCCACCCGCGCACGCGCGCTGCTGCAGGAGCTTCAGGATTTGCCACAGCGCCGCTGGGCATGCCAGTGCGGCGAGACAGTCGAAGGCGGATTCGAGCAGTGCTGGCAGTGTGGCGCGCTCATGCCACGAGACTGAGTCAGAAACTACCAAATTGATAGCTGTTAGCGCTTATTCATCAAGCGCCAGAGGCCATTTTGACCAGTATTCCAGTCACTTCCAGCGCACGGGCTCCACATGCACACTGCCCTGCGTGCTGCTCAGGGTGATCGCGCCTTCCTGCACCGTAGCCTGCAGTTGCATGCTGCGCTCGGCCAGCTGCGCCAGTGCCTGGGATGCCTCCGTGGGGATGCGCCAGACCTGCAGCTTTTCCAGGCGTGACAGTTTGGTCTCGATGCCTTTCCACCAGATCTCGGCGGCGTGGTTGAAGCAATAGACGATCACAGAATCGGCCTTGCTGCAGGCCTTGGTGAGCGGCTTGTCTTCGGGCTGGCCCACCTCAATCCACACGCGCTTGCGGCCGGTAAAGTCGGTGAGCGAGGCATCCGGGTCATCCGGGTCCGACAGCCCCGCACCAAATGCCAGCGTGGCGTCGCCGTTGCAGAGGTCGTTGAGCTGGTGCGCCTGGATGGCCAAAGCAGCCAGCCGGACCATCATGCGCTCGTCGGTCTCGCTGGGGTGGCGGGCCAGCGTGAGGGCGTGGTCAGCGTAGTAGCCGTGGTCGATGTCGGCGATCTGGAGGTTCGCCTTGAAGATGGTGGATTTGATGGCCATGCAGCCTCACTATTAAATTGATAGCTGCCGTCGCTTATCGGAAAAGCGCCAGAGGCAAAAAATATCTCAAAAGACCGGCAGCGCACGCAACTGGCGGTGCCCAAGCCAGCGCAACCGTGGAACCGGCTTTGCCGGGCCACGGGTTGCGTCCCCCTCGGGGGGAAGGCGCGCAGCGCCTCCGGGGAGTCACACCCTTCGTGCCAGTTCGGCGGCCTTGCCCACATAGCTACCCGGAGTCATCGCGAGCAGCCGGTCTTTTTCTGCCTGGGGGATTTCCAGCGAGGCGATCAGGCCGTGCAGCGCCTCGGCGGTCACGGTCTTGCCACGGGTCACTTCCTTGAGCTTTTCGTAAGCGCCCTGCACACCAAAGCGGCGCATCACCGTCTGGATGGGCTCGGCCAGCACTTCCCACGAAGCATCCAGGTCTTCGGCCAGCGCTTCTTCGTTCAGCTCCAGCTTGTTCAGGCCGGTCAACAGCGAGGCATAGGCCAGCGCCGCGTAGCCCAGGGCCACGCCCATGTTGCGCAGCACGGTGCTGTCGGTCAGGTCGCGCTGCCAGCGGCTGATGGGCAGCTTTTCAGACAGGTGCTTGAGCAGCGCGTTGGCCAGGCCCAGGTTGCCTTCGGCGTTCTCGAAGTCGATAGGGTTGACCTTGTGCGGCATGGTGCTGGAACCAATCTCGCCCGCCTTCAGGCGCTGCTTGAAGTAGCCCAGGCTCACATAGCCCCAGATGTCGCGCGAGAGGTCGATGAGGATGGTGTTGGCGCGGGCCACGGCATCGAACAGCTCGGCCATGTAGTCGTGCGGCTCGATCTGGATCGAGTACGGCTGGAAGGTCAGGCCCAGGCCCAGCGGTTCGGGCGTTTCGATGACCTTCTTGCTGAAGGCTTCCCAGTCAAACTCAGGCCAGGCGGACAGGTGGGCGTTGTAGTTGCCCACGGCGCCGTTCATCTTGCCCATGATCTTGACGGCGGCGATCTTCTCGCAGGCCGTTTGCAGGCGCATCACCACGTTGGCCATTTCCTTGCCCACGGTGGTGGGGCTGGCGGTCTGGCCGTGGGTGCGGCTGAGCATGGGCACGTCGGCAAAGGCGTGCGACATTTCGCGCAGCTTGAGCACGATGCGGTCCAGGCCCGGCAGGATGACCTGGTCGCGACCTGAACGCAGCTGCAGCGCGTGGCTGGTGTTGTTGATGTCTTCGCTGGTGCAGGCAAAGTGCACAAATTCGGAGGCCTTTTCCAGCTCGGGGCGCGCCTCGAACTTGCTCTTGATCCAGTATTCGACGGCTTTGACGTCGTGGTTTGTTGTTTTTTCGATCTCTTTGATGGCGGCGGCGTCAGCTTCGGAGAAGTTCTTGATCAGGCCGAGCAGATAGGCGCGGGCGCCCGTGGTCAGAGGCTTGAACTCGGCAAAACCGGCATCCGACAGGGCAATGAACCAGGCCACTTCCACCTGCACACGGCGGTGCATGTAGCCGTGTTCGCTCATGATGGGGCGCAGGGCGGCAAGTTTGCTGGCGTAACGGCCGTCAAGCGGCGACAGGGCGGTAATGGTGGACAGGCTCATGGCGCGCCATTGTAGGCGTGGTGTGTAAGCGCCACGCAGCCGTCAGCTTGCGGGCGGGCAGCTGCCGATAGAATCAATCTCGAATCGTTCAGCCTATCCCGCGCCCTGGAAGACACACCATGAAATTGATCGGAGCCACCGCCAGCCCCTACGTACGCAAGGTACGTATCGTGATGGCCGAGAAAAAGCTCGACTACCAGTTCGTGCAAGAAAACGTCTGGGCAGACGACACCCATATTTCCACCTCCAACCCCTTGGGCAAAGTGCCCTGCCTGGTAATGGAAGGCGGCGAGGCCGTTTTTGACTCCCGCGTGATCGTCGAATACCTCGACACCCTGTCGCCCGTGGGCAAGCTGATCCCGTCGCAAGGCCGCGAACGCGCCGAGGTCAAGACCTGGGAGGCACTGGCCGATGGTGTGATGGATGCCGCCATCCTGGCCCGCCTGGAAGCCACCTGGGCCCACCGCAAGGACAGCGAGCGCAGCCAGGCCTGGATCGACCGCCAGCTGATCAAGGTGAACGACGGCCTCAAGTCCATGAGCCAGGGCCTGGGCGACAAGCCGTATTGCAGCGGCATCCACCTCAGTCTGTCCGACATCGCCGTGGGCTGCGCCCTGGGCTGGCTGGAATTCCGCTTCCCCGACATCGCCTGGCGCAGCGAGTACCCCAACCTGGGCAAGCTGCTCGACAAGCTGATGCTGCGCCCGAGCTTCGCCGATACCAAGCCGTCCTGAGCGGCCAGCGAGAGCGGGCATTGGTTTTTTGAACCCCCTGCGCCGGGCTTGCCGTATGCTTGGGCGCTTATGAACGAAATGGTTCAAAACCCTCCGAAACCCGGTGATGTACGGGCCACCCGCCAGCGCGCAGCGCGCGAGGCCGCCACCACGCCCGGGGCGGACCGCGTGCGCGTCAACGACCCCGACCGCACGATGGCCAACATCCTGCAGGTGGCCACGGCGGAGTTTGCCGACAAGGGCCTGGCTGGGGCGCGCATCGACGAGATCGCGGCATTGACCAGCACCAGCAAGCGCATGATCTACTACTACTTCGGTAGCAAGGAAGGTCTGTATGTGGCGGTGCTGGAGGATGCCTATCGGCGCATCCGGCGCATCGAATCGGAACTGCACCTGGAAGACCTGGCACCCGAGCAGGCCCTGCGCACGCTGGTGGGCTTCACGGTGGACTACCAGCTCGCCAACCCCGACTTCATCCGCCTGGTGATGAACGAGAACATGCACCGGGGCGAGTACATCACCAAGTCGGCCACGATCCAGGAACTGAACATCCCCGTCATCCATGCCGTGCGCGATGTCTACCAGCGTGGCGTGGCGGCGGGTGTGTTCCGCCCCGACGTGGACCCGGTGGACCTGCACATGTCCATCTCGGCCCTGTGTTTCTTCAACGAGGCCAACCGCCACACCTTTGGCGCAATTTTCAAGCGCTCCCTCGACACCCCCGCCGCCACGGCGCAACGCCGTGAATCGATCATCGAGATGATCGTGCGCTTTCTGCGGCCCTGACCCTCCCGGCCTGGGCGCGCACACCGGCCCGCGTCAAAAAGCTCCTCATCAGCACCCTGCGCGCGCGCCGTGCATGGCTGCGTGCTGCCATGACAAACCATGCAGGGTTTGCACCTAGATCAAATACTAACCAGTTCGTACAAAATTCTTTCAGCGTTTCAATACAACGACTGGAGACACCATGTTTTCACTGGCCGACCGCGTGCTGCGGGGATACACCCGCGTGCTGGATGTACTGGCTGGCCTGTGCCTGGCGGTGATGGTGGTGCTGGTATTTGGCAATGTGGTGCTGCGCTACACCCTGAACTCCGGCATCACGGTGTCGGAAGAGCTCTCGCGCTGGCTGTTCGTGTGGCTGACCTTCATGGGCGCCGTGGTCGCGCTGCGCGAACACGGCCACCTGGGCACGGATGCGCTGGTGTCGCGCCTGCCCGCTGCGGGCAAGAAAGCCTGCCTGGTGCTGGCGCAGCTCGCCATGCTGTATGTGTCGTGGTTGCTGCTCAGTGGCAGCTGGGCCCAGATGCTCATCAACTGGGAGACCGAAGCCCCGGTCACCGGCGCCTCGGTGGGCATCTTCTACGCCAGTGGCGTGCTGATGGGCGGGTCGGGGATTGCCATCTTGCTGCACGACCTGCTGCGCACGCTGTTCGTTCCGCTGGCTGAGCACGAGCTGGTCATGGTGCAGGAGAGCGAAGAACTGGCGGCCCTGGCGCACCGCCCTGCGGGCGCCGATGCATCCCACGAAGCGCCCGGCAGCCACCGCCCCTGACCCCTCCGCACAGGCTCTCCACCATGACCGTCACTATCTTCCTCGGCTCCCTTCTGCTCGCCATGGCGATCGGCATTCCCATCGCGTTTGCGCTGCTTATCAGCGGCGTGGCGCTGATGTGGCACCTGGACCTGTTCGACGCGCAGATCCTGGCGCAGAACGTGATCAACGGCGCCGACAGCTTTCCGCTGCTGGCCGTGCCCTTCTTCATGCTGGCGGGCGAGATCATGAATGTGGGCGGCCTGTCCAAGCGCATCGTGAAGCTGGCGCTCACGCTGGTCGGCCATGTGCCCGGCGGACTGGGTTATGTGGCCATCATGGCGGCGGTGATCCTGGCCGCCGTGTCGGGCTCGGCCGTGGCCGATGCTGCAGCGCTGGCCTCCCTGCTGCTGCCCATGATGGTGGCTGCGGGCCACAACAAGGAACGCTCGGCCGGGCTCATTGCGTCGGCCGGCATCATCGCCCCGGTGATCCCGCCGTCCATCGGTTTCGTGATCTTTGGCGTGGCGGCCAACGTGTCCATCAGCAAGCTGTTTCTGGCAGGCATCGTGCCGGGCATCCTGCTGGGGGTGGCGCTGGCCCTCACCTGGTGGTGGCTCGTGCGGCGCGAAGATGTGGCGCCCCCAAAGCGGGCCACCCGTGCCGAACTGGCCGTGGCCCTGCGCGAAGCCGTGTGGGCGCTGGGCCTGCCCATCATCATCCTGGTGGGGCTGCGCATGGGTGTCTTCACCCCCACCGAAGCCGCCGTGGTGGCCGCCGTGTATGCGCTGTTCGTGTCCATGGTGGTCTACCGCGAGCTGAGCTGGCACCAGCTGGCCGATATCTTCCGCGCCTCGGCCCGCACCAGCGCGGTGGTGATGTTCCTGGTGGCTGCCGCCATGGTGTCTGCCTGGCTGATCACCGTGGCCGACCTGCCCTCCAAGGTCATCGGCATGCTGGAGCCGTTCATGGGCAACCCAACGCTGCTGCTGATCGCCATCATGCTGCTGGTCATGGTGGTGGGCACGGCCATGGACATGACGCCGACCATCCTGATCCTTACGCCCGTGCTAATGCCGGTGGTCAAGGCCGCAGGCATCGACCCGGTGTACTTCGGCGTGCTCTTCATCATCAACAACGCCATCGGGCTCATCACCCCGCCGGTGGGCACGGTGCTCAACGTAGTGGCCGGGGTGGGGCGCATGTCCATGTCGCAAGTCACACGCGGCGTCACGCCCTTCATGCTGGCCCAGCTGGCCGTGATGTTCCTGCTGGTGCTGTTCCCCTCCATCGTCATGGTGCCGCTGCGCTGGTTGAGTGGTTGACCCCCATCTGCGCCCCGGCCCTTTTCTTTCGGCTCCGTTTCTGCCCCGCCTAAAACTCAAGGAGACATTTCCATGAAGCTGCTCAAAACCCTGCTCGCTACCGCCCTCGTTGCCGCGTCGCTGCTGCCCGCTGCACACGCCCAGGAGCGCACCATCAAGTTCGCCTTCCAGAACCAGAAGGACCACCCCCAGGCCCAGGGCGCGCAAAAGTTTGCCGACCTCGTGGCGGCCAAGACCAACGGCCGCATTGCCGTCAAGCTCTTCCCCGGTGGCACGCTGGGCGGTGACCTGCAGACCGTGTCGGCCCTGCAGGGCGGCACGGTGGAGATGACCGTACTCAACGCGGGCATCTTGTCGGCCCAGGCCAAGGAATTCGGCATCTACGACTTCCCGTTCCTGTTCGCCACGCCCCAAGAGGCCGACGCCGTGACCGACGGCCCCTTCGGCAAGAAACTGCTCGACAAGCTGCAAGCCAAAAACCTGGTCGGTCTGGGCTACTGGGAGCTGGGTTTCCGCAACCTCACCAACAGCAAGAAGCCCATCACCAAAGCCGAGGACATTGCGGGACTCAAGATCCGCGTGATCCAGTCGCCGATCTACATCGACCTCTTCAACGCGCTGGGCGCCAACGCCGTGCCCATGCCCTTCCCCGAGCTGTACACCGCCATGGAGCAAAAGGCTGTGGACGGCCAGGAGAACCCGTTCTCCACCATCCTGTCGTCCAAGTTTGCCGAGGTGCAGAAGTACCTCACCGTCACGCGCCACATGTACAACCCCCAGGCCGTGATCGTGAGCAAGAAGTTCTGGGACAGCCTGAACCCCGCTGACCAGAAGGCGCTGAACGACGCGATGGCCGAAGCCACGACCTTCCAGCGCGGCGTGTCGCGCGTGCAGGCCAACGTGGCGCTCGAAGACCTCAAGAAGGCGGGCATGCAGGTGTCCGAGTTCTCGCCCGCCGAGCTGGACAAGCTGCGCGCCAAGGTGAAACCCGTCGTTGAAAAACACAGCGAGAAGGTGGGCGCCGAGACCGTGCAAGAGGTCTATTCCACGCTGGCCAAACTGCGCGGCGGCAAGTAAGCCACCACTGCAACCCCTGCGCTGCCGTGCGGTGAACACACCACCACCCCGGCAGCGCGCTCACCCCGCATTCCGCCCGCCCCATGAGCCTCCAGCTCCTCGATCCCCCGGTCATCCCCACCACGTCCACCATGTCTTCCACTAGCCCCCGCAAGGTGCTGATCGGGCTGATCGGCGCCGGCATCCAGAAGTCGCTGTCGCCGGCCCTGCACGAGGAAGAGGCGCGCCACCACGGCATGCGTCTGCACTACCAGCTCATCGACCTGGACCGCTCTGCTTCGTCGGCGGAGCATCTGCCCACGCTGTTGTCTGCGGCGCGCATCATGGGCTATGCGGGCTGCAACGTGACCTACCCCTGCAAGCAGGCCGTGATCCCTCACCTCGACAGCCTGTCCGAGGAAGCGCGCGCCATGGGCGCAGTGAACACGGTGGTCATCCGCGACGGACAACTGGTAGGGCACAACACCGATGGATCGGGCTGGGCCTGGGGCTTTACCCGCGCACTGCCCGGCGCTGACCTGCGCCGCGTGGTGCTGCTGGGTGCGGGTGGCGCAGGCGCCGCCATTGCGCACGCCGTGCTGCGGCTGGGCGCCGAGCACTTGAGCATCGTCGATGCGCAACCCGAGCGTGCGGCGCAGTTGGCGGCCGACGTGAATGCGCTCTACGGAGCCCGTGCCGAAGCCTCCGACATCCAATCGGCCATGGCGCAGGCCACCGGCCTGATCCACGCCACGCCCACGGGCATGGACAAGCTGCCCGGCCTGCCGCTGGACGTGGGCCTGCTGCGCCCCGCCATGTGGGTGTCCGAAGTCGTGTATTTCCCGCTCGACACCGCCCTGGTGCAGGCCGCGCGCGCGCTGGGCTGCCGGGTATCGGACGGCGGCGGCATGGCCGTGGGCCAGGCCGTGGGGGCGTTTGAGCTGTTCACAGGCGAAACCCCAGACGCTACCCGCATGGACGCACATTTCCGCCGCCTGGTCAGCGCCCGCTGACCCATTCAGCGCACGACAACACAAGGAGTTGAACCCATGAGCACCCCGATGGTGGCCACCCGCGAAGCGCTGGGCGACATGCCCAACCCCCTGGGCCTGCAGGGCATCGAGTTCATCGAATACGCCACCAGCCGCCCGCAGGCGCTGGGCCAGGCGCTGGAGCGCATGGGTTTTCAGCCCGTGGCGCGCCACCGCTCGCGCGAGGTGCTGCTGTACCGCCAGGGTGACATGAACATCATCGTCAACGCGCACCAGGACACCGAACGCACCGGTGTGCATGCGCCGCCCGCACTCACGGAAACACCGGTACTGGCCGCCATCGCCTTCCGCGTGGGCAATGCAGCCGCAGCATTTCGCCGCGTGCTGGAACTGGGCGCGTGGGCCGTGCACACCGAGGTCGAGGTGATGGAGCTGAACATCCCCGCTATCCACGGCGTGGGCGCGAGCCGCATCTACTTTGTGGACCGCTGGAAGGAGTTCTCGATCTACGACGTGGACTTTGTGCCCATCCCCACCGTCAACCCGCGCCCGCCCGCGCTGCAGGGCCTGCACCTGTTTGGCGTGGTGCAGTACATCGGCCTGGGCCGCGCAGCAGACTGGATTCACTTCTACGCGGAGTTGTTCGGCTTTGCCGAGCTGGCACCCGACCAGTCGTTTGGTGTGCTCACCCATGGCCGCATCCTGGCCAGCCCCTGCGGCACGCTGCACTGGCAGCTGATTGAACCGCTGGTCGATGCGCTGGATGCCGACCCCGAGGAGCTGCTGCAGCGCGTGGCCTTTGGCACACCCGACGTGCTTGCCACGGTGCAAGCGCTGCGTGCGCGCGGCGTGGAGTTTGTCGAGTCGCCCACGGGCGTGCACACCGGCACGCGCGGTGCCCTCACGCGCGCCGACACCGCATCGCCCAGCTTCGAGCTGGTGCTCGACGCCCGCTGAGCCTGGAGACCGCCCATGCGCCAATCCACCATGCAACGCAACGTCGCCGATTTCGGAATGGACACCATCAGCCTGGCGGGCCCACTGGAGGCCAAGCTGGCCGCCGTGAAAGCCGCCGGCTTCGGCCAGATCATGCTGGCCGCGCGCGACATCGTGGGCCATCCTGAGGGCATCGAAGCCGCTGTGCACGCGGTGCGCAACAGCGGCCTGCGCGTGACGGGTTTCCAGGTGCTGCGCGACTTCGAGGGCCTGTCGGGCCACCTGCACAGCTACAAGGTGGACATTGCCAAGCAGATGATCCTGATGGCGCGCGACCTGGGCGCGCCCGTGTTGCTGGCCTGCAGCTCCACGTCATCGCACGCCACGGCGGATGCCGAGACCATTGCACGCGACCTGCGCAAGCTTGCGCTGCTGGCGCTGCCCCATGGCATCCGTGTAGCGTTTGAAGGCCTCTCGTGGGGCCGCCACATCAACGAAGTGCACCAGGCCTGGGCCGCAGTGGAGCAGGCCGATTGCCCCAACCTCGGTCTGGCGATCGACTCGTACCACCAGTTCGCCACCAGCACGCCACTCTCGGCCCTGGAAGACGTGGACCCCGCCAAGATCTATCTGGTGCAGCTTTCGGACTTCATGTGGCAGGAGACCCGCACGGTGCAGGAGCGCATCGAGACCGCGCGGCACTTTCGCGTGTTCCCTGGCGAGGGCGTGCACAGCCAGGCCCTGGCCGAGCTGGTGCGCACGCTGGATGGCATGGGCTACCAGGGCGACTACAGCTTCGAGGTTTTCAACGACGACTACCAGCAGCTGCCGCTGCCTTATGTGGCGCAACGCGCGTGGAACAGTGCGCTGTGGCTGGCGGAGGGGGTGCTGCAGCGCGCCGTGCCGCTGCCCGGACACCCGCGCATCAAGACCCTGGCGTGACCAACGCGTCAAAGCGGCAGCGGCCAACGATCAGCTGTTGGCGCGCTTCTTGAGCCAGCGCATCAGTGCGCCCACCACGGGCAGCTTTTCGTACAGCTCTTCGGCAGCGTCCCAATAGTCGCGGTGCAAGCTCACCAGGCCTTGTTCGTCCAGCACCAGGTGCGAGGCACCGCGCACCGTCTGCGTCACGCCCTTGTGGAAGTCCTTGAAGGCGAACAGGAAGTCCCAGGTCAGAAAACATTGCTGCCCCTGCACCACGCGGCCGGTGACCACAAAACGCGGCTGCTCCAGTGCCTCGAACATGTGGGCAAAGATGCCCTGGATGGCAGGCACGCCCACCACCTCGTTGAACGGATCCTTGAAGCGCGCCTGAGGCCCATAGAACTGGCCGATGGTCGCCACATCGGCGGGCGACAGGTTTTCAAAGAACGCAATGACGCGCGTAACGGCTTCTTCCGTAGCGATCGTGGTTTCCGGTGGGTGCATACCGTTCAAAGACCTGTGAATTTGCGAACCGCCGGAAAGTACCACCGATACGGCAGCACACGCAGCAGTTTCATCACCCGCGTGAAGCGCTTGGGAAAGTGGATGTCGAAATGCCCCCGCTCCCAGCCCTGCACGATGGCCGCCGCCGCTGCTTCGGGTGAGATGAGGGCCGGCATGGTGAAGTCGTTGCCCGCCGTGAGCGGCGTGGCCACAAAGCCCGGGTTGATCACGCTCACGCCCATGCCCAGGTCATGCAGGTCCAGGTACAACGCCTCGGCCAGGTTGATGAGCGCCGCCTTGGTCGGACCATAGGCCAGGCTCTTGGGCAGCCCCCGAAAGCCCGCCACGCTGCTGATCAGGCTCACATGGCCCGGGCGCCCGGCCTGCGCTGCGGTCAGCATGGCGGGCAACATGCCAGCCAGCACATGCAGCACGCCGTTGTAGTTGATCTGCTCGTGGCGCAGCATCACGTCCAGGTCGAAGTCGGTGGCGCGCATGTCGCGGTAGTAGCCCGCGCAATAGCACACCATGTCGGGAACACCACCCGCCAGCACCTGCGCGGCGGCGGCCTGCACCTGTGCCGGTTCGGCGGTGTCAAAAGCCAGCGCCGTGCTGCCGGGGTGCTGCCGGGCAAAGGCGTTCAGCGCATCACCACTGCGCGCCGACACGATGACCTGCGCGCCGCGCGCATGCAGCGCAGCCGCTGTGGCCCGGCCAATGCCGCTGCTGGCCCCGATGAGCCAGGCCCGGCGGCCATGCCAGTCGCGCAGGGGAGGATTGAGGCTCATGGTGCGCGTTTGGTGAAGGACAGGGTGATCTCGCCCAGGCGAAATCCGAACTTACTCATGGTGGCGCGGTTGAGCATCACGCGGTCGTCAATGAGGTACATCCAGTCGTCCAGGTCCACGTTGTAGACCTTGCCATCCACGGGCAGGGCCAGTGTGTAGTTCCAGCGGAAGGCGTTGCCACGCGTCTGGCCGTTGGCCGTGCCCACCACATCGTCGGCGGTGCCGGTGTAGCGGCCGTCGGCATGCTTCGTCAGCCGCCAGATGCGGCGCTGCGTGGTGCCGTCGGAGTAGGTGAAGGCTTCGTCGAGCACGCCCTCGTTGCCTTTCCAGCTGCAGTCCATGACCACGGTGAAGCGCTTGACGATCTGGCCGCTGCGGTCCTGGAAGATGCCGTAGGCGTCGATCTTGCCGTTGAAATACTGGGCCAGGTCCAGCACCGGTTTTTCGCTGGCGTAGCCATCAAGGCTCTGGCTGGCGCAGCCAGCCAGGACCACAGGGGCAGCCACGGCGGCGGAGAGAAGAAGGCGTCTTTGCATGTTGGGCATCCCTTGAAAAATCAGGCACTGGCTGCACCGCGCGCAGGCCGAAGCACCAACCAATACAGCGCCCCCGCTGCCAGCAGCTTGAGCAGACAGGGCAACACGGCATAGGCCCAGCCCAGGGTCTGCAGGCCTTCTTCGCTGCGTGTGCCGGGGGTGTAGCCCCACCAGCCCAGCAGGGGCAACGCGAGGCCTGCGGCCAAAGCCAGGTTGAGCTTGGTGGCAAAGTTCCACCAGCCGAAGTAAGCGCCTTCGTGCTGGCCGCTGTCGCCCTCGGCGGCAATCACGCCCGCCAGCAGGGCGCTGGGCAGGGCCAGGTCGGTGCCCAGGGCCACGCCCGACAGCGCACAGACGACGAGGAACGGCACCACGTCACCCGCGCCCAGAAACGCAGTCCACACAAACACGGCAATCGCCAGCAGCATGCCTGCGAGCCAGGTGCGCGCCAGGCCCCAGCGCGCCACGGCACGCAGCCACAGCGGGATGGACAGCGCAGCGCAGACGAAATAGGCAGCGAGGAACATCGGCTCCTGCGCGGGCGGGGCCTGCAGGCGGTCCTGGATGAAGAACAGCACCAGCGTGGCCGGGATGGCGCTGGCAATCCCGTTGAGCATGAACACGGCCAACAGGCGGCGAAAGGCCGGGCGCCCCCAGGGCCGCCACAGGCTGGTGCGCTGCGGGGGGCGGTACACACCGGCCACGGCGACACCCGCATGCGCTGCGGGGCGAGGGGCTCTGGTCCAGGCCCACCAGCCTAGCAGCAGGGTGATGGCAAACACACTGAGCATCACCGGCAGGCCCAGCAGCGCAGGCAGCACCGAGGCCAGCACCACGCCCACCAGTGCGGCACCTTCGCGCCAGGCCACGATGCGGCCGCGCTGCAATTCATCGCCTCCCAGGCGCGCACCCCAGGACTGGTGCGCAATGCTGAGCTGGCTATAAGCGACGTAGGTGATGAGCAGCGCCACCAGCGCCCAGGCAACGAGCGCATCGGCACCGCGCACCAGGGGAAAAAACAGGCTGGTCAACCCCAGTGCCAGCACCGCCGCCGACATCGCACCCACCGCCAGCACGGCGCGCACCGAGCGGCCAAACAAGTGGTCGGCCAGGCGGCCCAGCAGCGGGTCGGTGAACGCATCGAACAGCCGCGCTGCCAGCAGCACGGCGCCCAGCGTGGCCAGCGGCATGCCAAATTCGCGCGCGTAGTGGTTGGGCAGCAGCACATACAGCGGCAGCGCCACAAACGCCAGGGGCAGGCCCAGCAGCCCATAGGCCAGGCCGTGGCCGGCGCGCATGGGCTGCGTGGAGGTCATGGTTGGCCTGCAGTGCGGGTGGCGGCCAGCAGCTCCTGGCGCAGGCCGGGTTCGGAGGTCTGCGGCGAGAGCCAGATGCCAAAGAACAGGCGCGAGAACTCGGCGTCCGGGACCTCGCCGACGACACGCCCCGCCATCTTGAACACCGCACCCACGCCCGGCTGGTGAATGCCCAGCAGGCGGTCGCCCGACTTCACATCCGGCAACGCGGCCTGCAGCGCCTGCTGCCAGCGCGTGGCCTGTTGGGGCGTGAAGCTGCCCACGCGGCGCATCTCTTCCAGCGAGCGTTTGGCGATGGCCTCGGCCGTGAAGTCGCGGTGGTAGGTCAGCTCCAGCGCCAACGGCTGGGCGCCGTAGTTGTCTGCGTCAAAGCCGGGCTGCACCCACAGGCGGGCGCGGTAGATCTCGAAGCCCAGAAACCGGAGCACGCCCTGGCCCGCCAGGCGCACGCCTGACAGGGGCGTGGCGGTGGCCGACTCTGCCGCCTGGGCCATTGGCACGGCCTGCGCGATAGCGGAATTTGAATAAAAAAAGGCTCCAGCGCTTATCCATAAAGCGGTAATAGCTATGTTTTTCATAGCATTCAATCCTTCGCCAGCGTGTACTGCACCAGGTCGATGTTGCTCATCGCAAATGCCGCTTCGCAGTACGCCAGGTAGAACTCCCAGATGTGCAGGAAGCGCTGGTCAAACCCCAGCTGCAGGATTTGCGTGCGCTGCGCCAGAAAGCGCTCGCGCCAGCGCTTGAGGGTTTCGGCGTAGTCCTGGCCAAACGCAAACTCGTCGACCACGCGCAGGCCTGCGGCCTCGGCCTCGCGGCGGAATTCGCGCGGGCAGGGCAGGCAACCGCCGGGGAAGATGTACTGCTGGATGAAATCGGTGGAGCTGATGTAGCGCTCGAACAGGCTGTCGTCGATGACGATGCTTTGGATGCAGGCCTTGCCGCCGGGCTTGAGCAGGCGGTTGACCGACTGGAAATAGGTGGGCCAGTACTCGCGGCCCACGGCCTCGACCATCTCGATGGAACAGATGGCGTCGTACGGACCGTCCTGGATGTCGCGGTAGTCCTGCAGGCGCAGGTCGGCCTTGGCTTGCACCCCGTGCGCCGCCATGCGCTTCTGCGCAAACGCCAGCTGCTCGGTGGAGAGCGTGACGCCGGTGAGGGATGCACCGAACTCGGTGGTCGCCATCTCGGCCAGGGCGCCCCAGCCGCAGCCGATCTCCAGCACGCGGTCGCCCGCCTGCACGCCGGCCATGCGCAGCGCACGGCGCACCTTGGCGTGCTGTGCGGCACGCATGTCACCGCCCGCATCGCCCTCGAACCAGGCCGACGAGTAGTTCATCGTGTCGTCCAGCCAGAGTTCGTAGAACGCATTGCCCAGGTCGTAGTGGGCGTGGATGTTCTTCTGGCTGTTGGCGCGCGTGTTGCGGTTGAGCAGGTGCTTGATGCGGTACAGCAGCCGGCCCGCCCAGGTGCCGTAGATCACGCCTTCCACCTGCTGGCGGTTGGCGATGAAGAGCTTGAGCAGGTCGGTCAGGTGCGGCGTGGTCCAGTCGCCCGCGATGTAGCACTCGGCAAAGCCGATGTCGCCGGACTTGAGCGCGGCGCTGCACACGTTCCAGTTCTTGAGCGTGATCGCGGCCGAGGGGCCGTTGCCATGCCCGAAGTGCTGCAAGGTGCCGTCGGGCAGCTGGACCGTGAGGTGGCCATGCTGCAGGCGCTGCAGCAGCTTGAGCGCCGTGCGGGCTGCAGCCGGGGTGCCTGCGGGCAGGGCCAGGGCGGTGCGGGGGGCGGTGGTGGAGTTCATGGCGGCGTTCTCGTTCGTCATGGAATTCAGCGGGTCACGATGGATGCAGGCGCCTCGGGCTTGCGGTGGAAACGCACGCGCTTGAGCCACAGCTGCAGCGCGTGCCAGTGAATGCGGGCAATGATGGCCAGCGTCATGGCGGGGTAGCCCCAGAGCGCCTGGCGCAGGGTCTGCGGGGTGATGGCCTGCAAGGTGCCGCTCACGCTGGTCTGGAGGAGTGGGCCGGTGTCGTCGTCGTGGTCGATGCGCACCACAGTGCGGCCCGCGTCCTGCGCCCCCGCCTCGGTGCGCATGAAGCGGAACCGGTAGCCCCCGTTCACCTCGCAGAACGGCGAGACGTGGAACACCTTGCGCGCCTGCTGTTCCACGCCGTACTGCGGCGCATCGAGCAGGTAGCAGTGGCGCTCGCCAAAGGTGTTGTTGACCTCCACCACGATGGCGCGCAGGTGGCCGTCGGCGCGGTGGCAGTACCAGAAGCTCACGGGCTTGAAGGTGTAGCCCAACACACGCGGGTAGCAGTGCAGCCACACCTCACCCGTGGCATCGGTGATGCCTTCGGTGGGCAGCAGCTCATCGAGCCAGGCCAGCGCCCCGCCCTGCGCGGCACTGCGGCCGTCGCCGTGGTCCACGTCATGGAAGCTAATGGCGCCGCTGCGGTTCACCGCCAGCGGTGTGTGCGTGCCGCTCAGGCTGCGCATGGGCAGCATGAGGAAAAACGTGGGGTAGGCAAACGCATGCCGCCGGGGCCGCAGCCGCGTGTGGCGCACTTGGCCGAAGCCGATGAGGGGCGCTGCGGTGGGAGCCGGCGCGTTGCTCACGCAGCCTCCGCCAAAGGCGCTGGCAGGGCCGCCAGCAGTTGCTCGGCCACGGCCAGGCCGGATTTGAGGCCATCCTCGTGAAAGCCATAGCCCGTCCAGGCGCCGCAGAACCAGGTGTGCTGCTGCCCCTGCAGCTTGCCCACCTGCTGCTGCGCGCGGATGGCAGCCATGTCGAACACCGGATGGGCGTATTCGTAGCTGCCGATCACGTGCTCAGGCGCAATGTCGCGCACCGGGTTGAGCGACACCACCACAGGCTGCGCAAAGGGCACGGGCTGCAACTGGTTGATGAGGTAGTGCAGGCACACGCGGGCCGACTCGCGGCTGCGCTGCGGGGCACGTTCGTAGTTCCACGCGGCCCAGGCGGCGCGGCGCTCGGGCAGCACGGAAGTATCGGTGTGCAGCACGGCGCGGTTGGCCTGGTAGCGAATAGAACCCAGCACCGCGCGCTCGTGCGGCGTGGGCTGGGCCAGCAGCGCCAGGGACTGGTCGGAATGGGTAGCCAGCACCACCTTGTCAAAGTGTTCGGTGTAGCCAGCCGTCACCACGCGCACACCGGCGGCATCGCGCTCGATGCGGCGCACAGGGGTGTTCAGGCGCTTGTCGGCGATGCCCGCCACGATCTTGTCCACGTAGTGGCGAGCACCGCCAGACACCGTCCACCACTGCGGGCGATTGCTCACCTGGATGAGGCCGTGGTTGTGGCAGAACCGGATCATGGTGGCCACGGGGAATTTCAGCATCTGGTCGGTGGGGCAGCTCCAGATGCAGCCCAGCATGGGCAAGAAGTACCAGTCGCGGAACGCATCGCCAAAGCGGTGCTCGCGCAAGAAATCGCCCAGCGGCTGCATCAGCGCCGCCTCGGCCTGTTTCTCTGCGATGCGCGTGCACAGCTTGTTGAAGCGCAGCAGGTCGCGCAGCATGCCCAAAAAGCGCGGGTTGACCAGGTTGGAGCGCTGGGCAAACACTGTGCTGAGGTTGGTGCCGCTCCACTCCAGCGCGCGGCCGCCGCCAGGGCCGCTCAAGGCGCCCGGCACCCGCACCGAGAACGACATGTCCGACTTGGCGGTCTCCACGCCCAGCTCGGCCAGCAGGCGGATCAGGTGGGGGTAGGTGCGCTCGTTGAACACCAGAAAGCCGGTGTCCACCCCGTGGGTGACGGGGGTACCCGAGGCATCGGGTAGCGTGACATCGACGGTGTGGGTGTGCCCGCCGAAGTAGTCGCCTGCCTCAAACAGTGTGATGTCCGCCTGGCCGCGCAGCTGGTGCGCGACCGAGAGCCCCGAGATGCCGGAGCCGATGATGGCGATTTTCATGACCGGCTCCCTCTGGCCGGTACACGGAATAAAAAGGTTGCGAAGCGTCCCGAAACGAATAAGAGAGGGAGGGAGGAGAAGCGCTCCAGGAGGTCAGTCGGAACCCGGGGGCCCGAAAGGCTTCGCAACGTTAAAACTGTACGCTGCGCAATCGTCTTGCGCAATGGATAGAGTGGGGTCACGCTGGCGAAGTTCCAGAGGCTCACTGTATTTTTTTTCAAGAAATGTAAAGAAGTCATGGCGGTCACCGGGGCACAGGCTGGTTCAGCTGTTGTTCGATGGCCCGCACCAGGCCTTTGTTGTCTGGGGCGGTCAGGCTGGAGTAGCTGTCCACCAGATTGCCGTCGCGGCCCAGCAGGTATTTGTGGAAGTTCCAGCGCGGCGCTGTGCCCGACAGCTGCGCCAGTTGCTGGAACAACGGCGAAGCCTCGGGGCCCTTCACGCTGCTCTTGGCAAACATCGGAAATTTCACGCCGAACGTGTTTTCGCAGAAGTCAGCAATCTCCTTGTTGCTGCCTTTTTCCTGGGCAAAGTCGTTGGACGGGAAGCCCAGCACCACCAGGCCCTTGTCTTTGTAGCGGGCGTACAGATCCTCCAACCCCTTGTACTGGCCCGTAAAGCCACAGAAGCTGGCCGTGTTCACCACCAGCACCACTTTGCCGCTGTACTGGCACAGCGACTGAGGCTTTTCGTCCTGCAACCTCGCAAACGTGTGCTGCAGCGTGGCCGGGCAGCTTTCGGAACCCGCCGCGCGGACCGGGGGGGCATAGCCGACCGCCACCGCGACCAGCAACAAAAGGCTGGCGGCCGAAAGAAAGCGTCTGTTAGAGGTGTTCATAGGACTTGGGATCGCAGTGGGTATGGGCAATTTAACCATTCCATCATTTTTTGTCCACATGAGTTTTTATTTGGACTGATTGGTTTACGGGAATGCGAACCGCTCGGATTCAAAGTCCTGCAAAAGTAAGGGGTATTGCGGGCGCGCACGGGAACGGGGCGACAGGCGTCGCACGGCTGAAGGTTTGCCGTCGTGGTGGCAAGAGAGGGGGAGTTCCGGGCACAAGCTGCCCGCCAGTGGCGCTGGGCGCCGTTGGGTGGCGTGGGCCTGTGCCAGCCCACCCGCTGCAGGTGGGGGGATGCGCCCGCAGCCCGGCGCGGGGTCAGACCAGGTTGAGCAGGCGGTCCAGCGAGAGCTTGACTCTCACGTCCTTGAAAGCCACCACGCCCGTGACCTTCCAGGGGGGCATGCCGGTGTCACGCGGAATGGGCTCGCCCGTGGGCATGCCGTCACGGTTGGTCACCACCGCCACCTTGGGCGTGGTGGCCGTGGTGCCCCGGCGAACGACCACGCCCACCTCCTGGCTGGCCAGCCGCACGAAGGCCCCGGGCGGGTATACACCCAGGGTCTTGACGAGCGCGGCACCAGCCTCGTCCACCTGGTGCTCTTCGTCGTAGTAGCTGGCCTGCATGGCCGCCGTGACGGGCATGGGCAACCGGGCCGCGCGAGGTGCCATGCGGGCGCCAAAAATGTCGGCACGCTGCAGCAGGCGGGCCATTTGCTGGGGTTCCGTCTTCTTGGCCAGCGGGCCGGGGGTGCGGTGGTGGTGGCAGCGCACCGCCTCCAGCCACACCGGGTCGGCCACGCCAAGCGTGCGCAGCAGCGCCTCAGAACGCTCCGCATGACTCTCGACCGCCGCAATCTGCTGGGCGGTGAGCGGATGGGTCTGCTGGGCCAGCTGGTCCTGCAGCTCGCACATGGCTATGTTCATGGAGAGCGCCGCGTGGCCCAGCTGCTGCACGCGGGAGGCGGGCCAGCGCAGCATCTCGCGCGCCACCACCATGCACACACAGCACACCAGCATCGAATGCGTGGCGCTGTACATGCGCGTTTCCTGCGCAGACAGGTAAATCAGGCCCAGCAGCGTCGCGTCGGGCGTCTGCTCGCAGTGGCGGGCCAGCTCGTCGTGCAGCGTCTGGAAGCGCCCGCCAAAATCAGCGGGCGAAGGTGCACGCAGCAACTGTGTGGCACGCAACTGCAGTTCGGGCCAGTCAGGCAGCGTCTTGCCAGTGCGGCCCCGCCCTCCTGCGTCGTCGGCCGCCGTCATCTTCATCGCGGCAATTTCGCCCAGGTTGGTGTCGGCGATCAGCATGCGCTGCAATTGCGCGAGGTAGGCCCGGTGGCTGTCACCGGACTCATCGGTATCCACACACAGCTGCCGCCCCCGGCCCACCATCTTGGCCAGCTCTTCCCGAGTACGGATGACATAGCCTTTTTGCGCCAGCAACACGCCATCAGCACCCCGCAGCACAAACGGCAGAGGGTGGCCCAGCTGGATGGATTCGATGTTCAGGCTGACGAGGTTCATGGTGGTCGTTACATTATCTAACGACCACACGCCCGGCTAAGCCGGGGCAACCCCGGGGATTGCCTGCTTTTTCAAGCAACCACCGGTCTCCATCATCCCGCTGGGGGTGTAGCGGGCGCCTCTGGGGCGGGCACGGGGTGGGCACCTCGCAAGCGCCGCAGCATGCGACCAAACCACTGCCCCAGATCATCCACCCCCGTGAACACGGCGGGGATGACCAGCAGGCTCAACAGCGTGGACGTGATCAGCCCGCCAATCACCGCCACCGCCATGGGCGAGCGAAAGCTGGCATCCGCCGCACCAATGCCCAGCGCAATCGGCATCATCCCCGCACCCATGGCCAGCGTGGTCATGATGATGGGCCGTGCGCGCTTGTGGCAAGCGTCGATCAGTGCCTCAAAGCGCGTCATGCCATGCTCGCGCCGCGCCAGGATGGCGTATTCCACCAACAGGATGGAGTTCTTGGTGGCAATGCCCATAAGCATGATCAGCCCGATGAGCGAGGGCATCGAGAAGCTCTTCTGCGCGATCAGCAGGCCCACGAACGCCCCGCCTAGCGACAGCGGCAGCGCCGCCAGGATGGTGACCGGGTGGAGGAAGTCCTTGAACAGCAGCACCAGCACGATGTAGATGCACAACACCCCGGTCAGCATGGCCAGGCCGAAGCTGGCGAACAGCTCCCCCATCATTTCGGCATCGCCAATGGTGATCTGGCGCACGCCCGGCGGCAGGTTCTGGATGGAGGGCAGCGCTTCGACCGCCTTCGTCACGTCGCCCAGCGGCTGGCCTGACAGCTCGATCTCAAAGTTGACATTGCGCGCGCGGTCATACCGGTCCACCACGGCCGGTCCGCCGCTGAACTCGAGCGTGGCCACCTGGCCCAGCATCACTGGGCCTTTGCTGCCCGGCACCGACAGGCGCTCCAGCAGCGACAGGTCCTTGCGCGCGTCGTCCTGCAGCTTGACCACGATCGGCACTTGGCGCGAGGCCAGGTTGAGCTTGGGCAGCGACACGTCGTAGTCGCCCACGGTCGCAATGCGCAGCGTTTCGGCAATCGCGCTGCTGGTCACCCCCAGGTCGGCGGCGCGCGCAAAGTCCGGGCGCACCGCGATCTCGGAGCGCACCAGGCTGGCGGTGGAAGAGATGCTGCCCAGGCCCGGGATGGTGCGCAGGTCCTTCTCGACCGCCAGCGCGGCCGAGGTCAGCGCCTGCGGGTCGTCGCCCGAGAGCACCAGCACGTACTTCTCGCCGGAGCCCCCCAGGCCCACCTTGCTGCGCACGCCCGGCAGCGTCTCCAGCGCGGCACGGATCTGGTTCTCGATGCCCTGCTTGCGCGGCCGGTCGCCGCGCTCGGCCAGCAAGATGGTGAGCGTGGCCTTGCGCGTTTCAGCATTGGCGCTGCCCATGAACGGGTCGCCACCGGCCGAGCCCCCACCGATGGTGGTGTACACGCTTTGCACATGGTCCACCTTGGCGATGCGCTGGCGCGCGTCCTCGGCCACGGCGCGGGTCTGGGCCAGCGTGGCGCCAGGTGGCAGCTCCAGGTAAACCTGGGTCTGCGAGTTGTCATCGGCCGGGATGAAGCCCGTGGGCAGCAGCGGGATCAGCGCCAGCGAACCGATGAAAAACGCTGCTGTGGCAATGAAGGTCATCCAGCGGTGTTTGATGCACCAGGCCGCCCAGCGCAGGTACACCGTCATCCAGCGCGGGTCCTTGTGCGTGTCCACGATGGGTTTGAGTATGTAGGCCGCCATCATGGGTGTCAGCACCCGCGCCACCACCAGGCTGGCAAAGACCGCCAGCGACGCCGTCCAGCCGAACTGCTTGAAGAACTTGCCCGCAATGCCGCTCATGAACGCGGTGGGCAAAAACACCGCAATCAGTGTGAACGTGGTGGCCACCACGGCCAGGCCAATTTCGTCGGCCGCCTCCATGGCCGCCTGGTAGGGCGTCTTGCCCATGCGCAGGTGGCGCACGATGTTCTCCACTTCCACGATGGCGTCATCCACCAAAATGCCCACCACCAGCGACAGCGCCAGCAGCGTGATCACGTTGATCGAGAAGCCCAGCCAGTGCATGCCGATGAACGCCGGGATCACCGACAGCGGCAGCGCCACAGCCGACACGAACGTGGCGCGCCAGTCGCGCAAAAAGAGCCACACTACCAGCACGGCCAGCAACGCGCCTTCGTACAGCAGGTGCATGGAGCCGTCGTACTCCTCCTGCACAGGCTGCACAAAGTTGAAAGCTTCGGTGATCTCCAGATCGGGGTGCTGTTCGCGAATTTCCTTGAGGGCCGCCTGCACCGCAGAGCCGACTTCCACCTCGCTCGCACCCTTGCTGCGCGCAACCTCGAAGCCCACCACGGGCTTGCCGTTGAGCAGGGCCAGGGCGCGCGGCTCGGCAATCGTGTCTGTCACCGTGGCCACCTGATCGAGCCGCACATGGCGGCCGTCGGACAGTGCCAGCGTGAGCCCTGCGAGCTCCTGCGCCGACTGCACCGTGGCCAGGGTGCGTACCGGCTGTTCGCTGCCGCCCAGGTCGGTGCGGCCACCGGCACTTTCGGTCTGCACCAGCCGCAGCTGGCGCGAGACATCGGCCGCCGTGGCGTTCAACGCCTGCAGCTTGAGCGGGTCGAGCAACACATGCACCTCACGCTGCACACCGCCCACGCGGTTGACCGCGCCCACACCCCGCACCGTGAGCAGCTTCTTGGCCACGGCATCGTCCACAAACCAGGACAGCGCCTCGTCGTCCATGCGGGTGGAGGCAATAGTGAACGCGAGCACCGGCTGCGCGGCCAGGTCCATCTTGGTCACGATGGGGTCGCGCACGTCGCCAGGCAGGTCACCGCGCACGCGGGCCACGGCAGAGCGCACGTCGTCCAGCGCTTCCTGCGTAGGCTTTTCCAGGCGGAACTCGGCCGTGATGGTGGCGCCGCCGTCCTGCACCTTGGTGTAGATGTGTTTCAGGTCTTGCAGCGTGGCGATGCTGTTTTCAATCTTGCGCGCCACATCGTTTTCGAGCTGCGCGGGCGAGGCGCCGGGCAGCGCCACGGTCACGGAGATCGTGGGCAGGTCAATGTCCGGAAAGTTCTGCACCTTCATGGCGTTGAACGACAGCAGGCCGCCGAAGGTCAGCAGCACAAACAGCATCAGCGCCGGTATGGGGTTCTTGATCGACCAGGTGGATACATTCATGTCGAATGCTCCTCAATTGATAGCCGTTTGCGCTTTATTGGTAAGCGCTAGAGCCATTTTTTGCTTGAAATCCGGAGCTTGCGAGGTGCTGCTGGCGGGCGGCGTGCTCACCACCCGCACCAGGTCACCGTCGTTCAGGAAGCCAGCGCCACGCACCGCTACCGAGGCATTCGCGTCCAGACCCGAGAGCACCTCGACCCGGTCAGCCACGCGGCGGCCCGTCTGCACCTTGCGCATTTGCACACGCTGCTCGGCACCCACCACAAACACGTACGAGAAGCCGTCGCGCACCACCAGCGCCTCTTGTGGCACGGTGAGTGCATCGCTGGCGCCCAGCGCGAACTCACCCCGCGCAAACATGCCCGCACGGAAGTCTGTGTTCAGGGGTAGATCAACGTACACCAGCGCATTACGCGTCTGCGGGTCCACCGTCGGCGCAATCATGCGCACCGTGCCTTCTGCCACCGCACCACTGGCCGCCGTCACGCTGACCTTGGCGCCCGGCGCAATCCGGCGCAGCTCGGTAGACGTGACTTCGGCGCGCCATTCGAGGCGCCCCTTGCGCACCATGCGGAACAGCTCGGTGCCCGCGCCCACCACCGCGCCCACGGTGGCCGTGCGGGCCGAGATCACGCCGCTGTCGGGCGCCACCACCTGGGTGTACTTCAGACGCAACTGCTGTGCGTTCAGCGTGGCCTTGGCCGCCTCCACGCGAGCCTGCGCGGTCTTCTCGGCCGTTGTGTACTGCTGGATCTGCTGCTGGCTCAAGGCGCCCGTGGCCTGCAGCGAGCGGGCCCGGTCGGCATTGGCAGCGGCTTCGGCCGCATTGGCCTGGGCTTCGAGCAGGCTGGCGCGGACCTGGGCCACATCGGCCTGTACGGTTTCGGCAGAGAAAGTTGCCAGCACCTGGCCGGCCTTGACCACGTCGCCCACATTCACACGCACGTCGGTCAGGCGCAGACCGTTGCTCTCGGCGCCAATGCTGGCCTCCTGCCAGGCGGCCACATTGCCGTTGGCCGCCAGGCGCAGGGGCACCGAGGTGCGCTGGGGTTGGGCCGTGCTCACGGTGAGCGCGGGGCGGGGCTGGCTGGCCTTGGGCTCATCGGCGGCGCGCGATGCGCTGGAGAACACCAGGGCGCCACCGGTGGCCAGTGCGCAGGCAGCGATAACGGCGAAGGCCGTGGGAGAAATCTTGAAACCTTGCGTTTGCATTGTGTGTATCCGTTCATCCAGTCGGTGTCAGGAGAAAGGGTGAGCGATCAGCCCACCCCCCCGGTTTTTCATTCAGCGTGCGGCGGTAGCCGCAGCAGAAGGGGAGGCTGCCGTGGTGGTGGTCTGCCCGTCCCATCCACCGCCAGCGGCGCGGTACAGCGCAACCCAGGCGGCCTGGCGTTCATGCTGCAGCGCAATCAGCGCGTTCTCGGCCGCCAAGGACGTGCGCCGCGCGTCTTCCAGCTCCACCAGACTCGCCAGGCCGCCGCGCCAGCGCGCTTCGGTGGCATCGAAAGATGTGCGATAGCCCGCAGCCGCCGTTCGCGCGCTGGTGCTGCGCTCGGCCGTGCTCTGCAGCCGCACCAGCGCCTGTTCGACCTCGCTCACGGCCTGGCGCACCTTGGCGCGGTAGAGCGCGGCGGCTTCGTCATAGCGCGCCTGCGCCGCGTCCACCTGCGCGCCGCGCCGGCCACCATCGAACAGCGGCACGCTGAGCGCCAGCGGGCCGATGGTCCAGGTGTTCAGGTCGGTGGTCACGCCACCGCTGCGCACCCACGCCGTGCCCACCGAGCCGCTGAGAGACAGGCGCGGGTAACGCTGGGCCTGGGCGCTGCCCACTTCGGCACTGGCAGCGGCGACTTCGCGCTCGGCGTTGTACACATCAGGGCGCTGGGCCAGCACCTGGGCGGGTAGCGTGGCGACGGCGAACAGGGTGTCGGGGGCTGCGGCGGCAGGCGTGGACAGGCGCGACCGCAGCGCCGACTCCTCCCACCCGGTCAGTGCCACCAGGGTCTTGACCTCCACGTCGCACTGCATGCGCTGCTGCGATGCACGCGCCTGCGCTTCGGCGGCACTGGCACGGGCCAGGGCAGCCGTGGCGGGCGCCGTGAAGCCGGCGCGTTCGCTAAGACCTGACAGGCGCGAGGTTTCGCCACGCGACTGCGCATCGCGCTCGGCCACGCGCAGCTGCTCCAGGCAGGTGCGCAGGCTGCTCGTCTGCTGCGCCACCTCGCCGGCCACGCTCACGCGCGCCTCGTGCCACAGCGCCTGTGCGCCCGCCAGCCGCTCATCGGCAGCGGTCTTGGTCGCGCGGTTCGCACCAAAAAGGTCAATCTCCCAGCTCGCCTGCAGCCCGGCCTGCGCCGTGGTCGCGATGCCTGCAAGCTGTTCGTTGAAACCCCGGCTGGCGCTGGCCTGCGCATCGAGCGACGGCAGCAGGGCGGCGCGGCTGGCCACCTGCGTGGCCCGGGCCTGCGCAATGCGGGATTGGGCCTGCGCCACACCGGGGCTGACGGCCTGGGCCGCGTCGATCAACTCCACAAGCAGCGGGTCGCCCAGCTGCGTCCACCATCGGGTCAGATCCCCCAGCGAGCCCTGGTGCGGCAAGGGCGCCTGCCACGCCACAGGCGGAGTGGTGGGCACTTGGGCGGGGGGCGCTGTGATGGCACAGGCGCCCAGGGCCAGGGGCAGGCAGGTGGCCCAGAAGAATCGGGTCTTGCTCAAAGTCATGCGTTGGATTCCTTGTGCGAATTCCGTGAAGTACTGCGGCGCGCGGGCTGTTGTACGGCCTGCCGCCTGGCGATCTCGCCCTGCACCATGCTCAGGGCGTAACCGGTCAGCCGGTCCACCCATTCGTCCACAGCCCCAGACCCCGCCAGCTGCGGTGCAATAGCCTGCAGCGGGTCGCGCTGGGTCCACATCTGCATAACCAGCCCGGCCAGCGAGAAGGCGAGGCGATGCATGTCGTCGTCCGCTGCGGCCACGCCCATGTGGCGGCACAGCACTTGGACCAGCGCCAGATGGGGGGCCCGGCACTCGCGCTCGATGAGCTCGGGCCACACATGGGTGGGGTCCAGCAGCTCGCGCACATGCAAGCGCAGCGACTGGGTAACAAGGTCATCGTGCTTGAGCGGCTCCAGAAAGCCACCGAAGTAGGCGGCCAGCGCCTGCTGCAAGGTCAGCGCAGGGTCGGCAAACACCGGGATGAGGTCGCTGCCGCTGCCGAAGGGCTCGTAGAACGTGGCTGTGTAGAGGCGCGCCTTGTCGCCAAAATGGTAGGCGATCGCTGCCACGTTGGTGCCGGCGGCTTCGGCAATGGCGCGCACCGAGGTCTGTGCAAAGCCCCGCTCGGAAAACAGCTGCAGCGCGGCGCGCAGCAGGCGCACGCGCGTGTCTTCTCCATCACTGCGGGCGGTGCGCTGGGCTGCGGGAATGAAATGGGCGCCGAAACTCATGGCACCGGATTACACACCAGAATTCAAACAACCGTTTGAATTAGCGATGCCACGCGGAAAATTCAGCCCGCAAAAATGCAACAAAACGTCACACCTTGGTGCGACTCAACCGAACACGGACCTCCACAGGGCCAGCACCGCATCGCGCTCGGCCTGCAGTGCGGGGGGGGCAACCTGGGTGGGCGCCTCGTCCAGGCGCGCCACGTGTTGCACGCGCCGCAGTTCGCGGTACGCATCCGCAGCCGCCACACCCACGCCAGGGGGCAACAGCCCCACCTGCTCGGCGCGCTGCAGCAGCGCGATGTTGCCCACATTGCCCACCAGCTCCGGGTGGTTTGCAGACTGCGAGAGCACCAGGTACTGCACGGCAAACTCCGCATCCACCATGCCACCCGGACTGTGTTTCACATCAAACTGCCCGTCGCGCGTGGGGTGCGCTGCGCGCACACGCTCGCGCATGGCCACGATCTCCTCACGCAGGGCGGCAGGGTCGCGTTCGGAGGTGATAACGGCCTCCCGCACGGCATCGAAGCGCGCCTGCAAGGCCTCGCTGCCCATCACAAAACGCGCGCGTGTCATGGCCTGGTGCTCCCAGGTCCACGCGGTGTTGCTGCCCCGGCGCTGCTGGTAGTTGGCGTAGGCCTCGAAGCTCGTGACCAGCAGACCTGAGCTGCCATTGGGCCGCAACGCAGTGTCGATCTCGTACAGATCGCCCTCGCCCGTCTTCACGGTGAGCCAGTTGATGAGCTTGCGCACAAAGGCCGCGTAGACCTCGGGGGCGCGTTCGTCGTCGTCATCGAACACAAAGACGATGTCTAGGTCACTGCCGTAGCCCAGTTCCTTGCCGCCCAGCTTGCCGTAGCCAATGATGGCGAATTGCGGGCTCTCGCGGTGGCGCGTCTTGAGCCGGCTCCAGCACCACTGGGCCGTGATGCGCAGCACGCTGTCAGCCAGGGCGGACAGGTCATCCGCCACCTGCTCGACGGTGATGCGCCGCTCCACGTCGCGCGCGAGGGTGCGGAAGGTTTCCGCGTGCTGGGCACGGCGCAGCAGGTTGAGCAAGGTTTCGTCATCGTCCTCGCCCGTGGACTGCAGCGACGCGAGCCGCACGGCCAGTTCGCGCTCGAAGTCGGCCACCACAAAACGTTCGGCGAGCAGCGAATCCCCCACCAGTTCATCGATGACGCCGGGGTGCTGCAGCAGGTAGCGGGCGGGCCATTTGGCCGCACCCAGGAGGTGCAGCAATTGCTCGTGCACAGAGGGGCGCTCCAGCAGCAGCGCCAGATAGCTCTCGCGGCGCAGCAGCGGCTCCAGCCAGTTGGCAAGGCGCAGGGCGGCCTCTTCGGTGACGCGGCCTTCCTTGAGCCACTGTGCGGTGCGTTGCACCAGCCGGAACAGGCGGGCACGGGCTTCGTCGCGCAGCCCCGCCACGCGCGGGTGGTTGCGCCATTCGGCAACGCGCTCGCGAAATCCGGGCGGTAACTGCTCCAGCAGCGTGTCGAATTCGGGGGGGGCTGCTGCCGCAGCGCGGGGGCCGCCACAGCCTCCGCCATTGCACTGCTTCTTGCCCGCCCCGCCCAGCAGGGTGTCGAATTCCTGGGCCACCAGTTCACGGTGTGCGTCCAGCTCGTGCAGGAAGGCGCAGCAATCGGGATACCCCAGGGTGTGCGCGATCCACGCCAGATCGTCATCGCGCGTGGGCAGCACATGGGTCTGCTGGTCATCCAGGTACTGGATGCGGTGCTCCACACGGCGCAAGAAGACGTAGGCCCGCGCGAGCGCATCGGCCGTTTCCTGCGGCATCAGCCCCGCCTGGGACAGGCGGGTGAGCGCATCAAGCGTAGGGCGGCGGCGCAACTCGGGGAACTGGCCGCCCCGCACCACCTGCAGCAGCTGAACCGTGAACTCGATCTCACGAATGCCGCCGCGCGAGAGCTTGACGTCGTTGGCGCGCTCCGGGTGGCCCGCGCTGCGCTTGGCGGCATGGTCCCGGATCTGGCGGTGCAGCACCCGCAGCGCATCGAACACGCTGTAGTCCAGGTAGCGGCGGAACACAAAGGGCAGCACCACACCGCGCAGCGCCTGAACCTCAGGGCTGGCAATGCAATCACGCGGTGCCACCACGCGGCTCTTGAGCCAGGCAAAACGCTCCCACTCGCGCCCATGCAGCTGCAGGTATTCCTCCAGCGCCGACAACGAGACCGAAGGCGGGCCAGAGTTGCCATTGGGGCGCAGCGCCAGGTCCACGCGGAACACAAATCCGTGTTCGGTGGTGTCGCCCACCAGGCTGTAGATGGCCTTGACCGCACGTGCAAAGTATTCGTGGTTCGAGATGCGCCCCCGGCCATCAGCCGTGCCCGCCGTTTCGCCATCGTGCTCGTACACGTAGATCAGGTCGATGTCGCTGGAGACGTTCAGTTCGCGGGCACCGAGCTTGCCCATGCCGATGATCCACAGCTGCACGGGCTGGCCGTCCGGCCCGCGCGGCGCGCCGTGGCGCTCGTCCAGCTCCTGGCGGGCGTGTTGGCTGGCCCTGTCCAGCGCCAGCTCGGCCAGCTCGGTGACCGCGCTGGTAATGTCCGCCAGCGGAGCCTGCGTCTCGCAGTCCATCGGGATCAGCCGCTCCATGACCAGCTGGCGCAGCACCCGGAGCGCGGTGCCCGTGTCACAACCGCGTGCGCGCAGCGCGTCGTAGGCCTGCTCCATGCTGGGCCACCGGGGAACACCGGGCGGCAGGAGCAGCAGGTCAGCCTCGTAGCGGCGATGCAGGCGCTGATAGAAACGCGAGTGCGCGGCCCCGTGAACAAAGGTCGCGGAGGGATTGCAGGGGGATTCAGGATACGGGATCGACATGGCAGCCGCAGCGCAACGCTGCGTACATAAGAACACTGGTTTGTAGTGAACCCGCGCTAAGCCTGCGGGTCATAATTCCTGCCACATTCAATCCCACCATGATCGATCCCACCACGCACCCCACCCGCCTGCTGAAAATTGTGGCAGGTCTCGCGCGGTGGTCGCTGGGCTTGCTGCTGGCCTTCTGGCTGCTGCTGACCATCGCGTGGGGGGCCCTTCATGGCTGGATTGTGCCGCGAATCGGTGATTTCCGCCCACAGCTGGAGGCGCATGCCGCACGGGCGCTGGGGGTTCCTGTCCAGATCGGTGCCATCGCGGCGCACACCGAAGGCCTGATCCCTTCCATTGAACTCTCGGATGTCACCCTGCTGGACGCTGCCGGCCGCTCTGCCCTGCGCCTTCCACGGGTGGTGGTGGCGCTGTCGCCGCGCTCCCTGCTCAAGGGCGGGTTCGAGCAGCTGTACATCGAAGAGCCCGAGCTGGATGTGCGCCGCACTGCGGACGGCCGCATCCAGGTGGCGGGTCTGGATTTCTCCCAGCAGCAGGGCGAGGACAACGCCGCCGCCGACTGGCTGTTTTCACAGGGCGAGGTGTTCATCCGGGGTGGCACGGTGCGCTGGACCGATGAGCAGCGCGGCGCCCCGGAGCTTGCGCTGGAGAAGGTGGACCTGCTCTTGCGCAACGGCAACTGGCACCACCACATGCGGCTGGATGCCACGCCGCCCGAAGCCTGGGGAGACCGCTTCACGGTGACGGGGCTGTTCCGCGCCCCCTTGCTGCGCGCGCGCGACGGCAACTGGAAACACTGGAATGGGCAGGTCTTCGCCGACTTTTCCCGGGTGGACGTCTCGCGGCTGCGTCACCATGCCGATGTGGGCGTGGATATCGCACAGGGCCGGGGCGCGCTGCGAGCCTGGGCCGATGTGCAGCGCGGGCAGGTTGTGGGCGGCACAGCCGACCTGGCGCTGGCCGATGTCAATGCCACACTGGGTGCAGGCTTACAGGCGCTGGTGCTGCCGTCCATTCAGGGGCGGCTGGGTGGACGCCGACTGAACGGGGGGTTCGAATTCTCGACCCAGGCGCTGCAATTCAGGACGGACGATGGTCTCACCTGGCCCGGAGGCAACGTCCGGCTTGTGCACACGGCGGCGGCCGGCAAGGCACCCGCGCAAGGCGAGTTCCGCGCCGACCGCCTGGACCTGGCTGCCCTGGCGCAGGTCGCCAGCCGCCTGCCCCTGAGCGCCACGGCACATGAGGCCGTGCGCACCTATTCACCTCACGGGCTCGTGGACGAGATCCAGGCCACCTGGAAAGGCCCTCTCGAAAACCTGCAGCAGTATCAAGTACGCGGGCGCATTCGCGGATTGGCGCTGGCAGGCGACACTCCCGCCAGCGCTTCCACCCAACTGGGCCTGCGGGGTGCCACGGTGGACATCGACATGACCCAGGCGGGCGGCAAGGCAGCGCTGACCATTGCCTCCGGCGCGCTGGTGCTGCCCGGCGTGTTCGAAGACCCAGTGCTGCCGCTGGACCGGCTCAGCGCCGATGTGCGCTGGCAACTCGATGGCGACCGCATCGCCGTGCAGGCCACCGACGTGCAGTTTGCCAATGCCGACGCCCAGGGCGAGGCCCGGGCCACTTGGCATACCAGCGATGCGGGCAAGGTGGCACACCGCTCTCGCTTTCCGGGGGTACTGGACCTCACAGGCACCCTGAACCGGGCGGACGGGACCCGTGTGCACCGCTACCTGCCGCTGTCCATCCCCCAGGAGTCGCGCCACTATGTGCGCGACGCCGTGGTGGCGGGCAGCGCGAGCAACGTGCAGTTCCGCGTCAAAGGGGATCTGCACCACCTGCCTTTCGACGACCCCAAACAAGGCGAATTTCGCATCGCAGCCCGCGTGAAGGATGTCACCTACGCCTACGTCCCTACGCAGCTGCAACCGGCCAATACGTTGCCGTGGCCTGCATTGACGGAGCTGGCGGGGGAGCTGGTCTTTGAACGCTCCTCCATGCAGGTGCGCGGCGCCAGTGGCAGTTTTGCGGGACGTCCGGGCCTGCGCCTGTCGAAGGTGGACGCCAAGATTCCAGACCTCTCCCATACCGTGGTGGGTGTCAGTGCCGATGCCCGGGGGCCGCTGACCGAGCTGCTCACGCTCATGAACACGTCGCCTTTGGGCCGGATGACCGGCAATGCACTGGAGCAGGCCAGCGGCACCGGCAACGCAGATTTCAAGTTGCGCCTGACCTTGCCGATCAGCGACATCGAAAAATCCAAGGTCCAGGGCAGCGTCACGCTGGCGGGCAACGAACTGCGCATTACCCCCGACACCCCGACGCTGAGCCGAGTGCGGGGCGTGGTGCAGTTCACCGAAGGCGGTTTTTCGCTCAATACCGTGCAGGCCCAGGCACTGGGCGGCGCTGTCCGGCTGGAGGGCGGCATGCGCGCTCTGCCCTCCAATGCCCCGGCCACCGAATCGGCCGTGCAGCTTCGCGCACAGGGCACCGCCACGGCCGAAGGGCTGCAGCAGGCATCACAGCTGGGCATGCTCTCGCAGCTGGCGCGCCGCGCCACGGGCAGCACCGCGTATTCCATGGCGCTCGCGTTTCGCCGTGGCGTGCCGGAGGTGCAGGTCACCACCAGCCTGCAGGGGCTGGCGCTGGCGCTGCCCGCCCCGCTGGGCAAGACGGCCGAAGGCAGCCTGCCACTGCGGTTTGAAACCCAGGTGGCCCGCGAATCGCTGGTGGGCCTTACGCAGGCTGGAAATGGCACCGAAGCCCCGCCTTTGCGCGATCAGATGACGCTGGACCTGGGCGCACTGGGCTCGGCCACCTACATTCGGGATCTGGGCGGGCCCCAGGCCCGGGTGCTGCGCGGTGCCATCGGCATCGGCCTGTCGGGCGGGGAATCCGCCCCGTTGCCCGCGCAGGGTGTGGCGGCCAACATCAGCCAGGGCAAGCTTGATGTGGATGCCTGGGAAGACGTGCTGACCCAGGCAACCGGCAGCGAACCCGCTGCACGCCCCGCAACCGCACCCGGATCGCCAGGCTCAGCGGGAACGCCCAGCACGGCGCAGGACTACCTGCCCACCACACTGGCCTTGCGCGCCCGCGAACTCACGTTGCAGGGTCGCACCCTCCACAACATCGTGGCCGGCGCGCTGCGGGACGGCACCACCTGGCGTGCCAACCTCGACGCCACGGAACTCAACGGCTATCTGGAATACCGCCAGCCAGGCGGCGCCGAACACCCTAACGGGCGCCTGTTTGCGCGGCTCTCGCGCGTGAACATGCCTCAGAGCGACGTCACCCAGGTCGAGGCCCTGCTGGACGAGCAGCCCGGCGCCCTGCCCGCGCTGGACATCGTGGTGGATGACTTTGAACTGCGTGGCAAACGCCTCGGGCGTGTGGAAATAGAAGCGCAGAACCGGGGCGGAGATGGCACGCAGCGCGAATGGCGCCTCTCCAAATTCAATATCCTCGCGCCCGAGGCGAACTTCACAGCCAACGGCAACTGGGCGGTGCTGAACACCGCAGGTGTGGGGCCCCGCACGCCGGAGCGGCGCACGGTGCTCAACTTCAAGCTGGACATCCGCGACTCGGGCGACCTGCTGGGCCGCATGGGCATGGCCAATGTGGTCCGGCGCGGCAAGGGCCGCATGGAAGGGCAGGTGGCCTGGATCGGCGCGCCGTTCAGCCCTGACTACCGCAGCATGACCGGGCAGATCAACCTGAACGTGGAGTCCGGCCAGTTCCTCAAAGCCGACCCAGGCCTGGCCAAGCTGCTGGGCGTGCTGAGCCTGCAATCGCTGCCACGCCGCCTGACGCTCGACTTCCGCGACGTGTTCAGCGAGGGTTTTGCGTTCGACTTTGTCCGGGGCGATGTGCGCATCGAGCAGGGCGTGGCCACCACGAACAATCTGCAGATGAAGGGCGTCAACGCCGCCGTGCTGATGGAGGGCAGCGCCAACATCGATCAGGAAACCCAGGACCTGCGCGTGGTGGTGGTGCCCGAGATCAACGCCATGACCGCGTCCCTGGTGGCCACAGCCATCAACCCGGTCATTGGGCTGGGCAGCTTCCTGGCCCAGGTATTTCTGCGCGGCCCGCTGATCGAGGCGGCCACGCAGGAGTTCCGCATCGATGGCACCTGGACGGACCCCCGCGTGGTGCGCGTGGCCCGCCGCAACCGCGAGGCAGGCCCTGCAACCGGCACGCCCACACGCCCCAGCGCACCCCGCACCGGAGAACCGTCATGATGAAAGTTGCTGCGATCCAGATGGTGTCCTGCACCCGGCTCGACGACAACCTGCGCGCTGCGCGCGCCCTGCTGGAGCAGGCCGCCAGCGCAGGTGCCGAGCTGGCCGTGCTGCCCGAATACTTTTGCGTGATGGGCCACAAGGACACCGACAAGATCGCCCTGCGCGAAGCACCGGGCGAGGGCCGTATCCAGCACTTTCTGGCCAGCGCGGCACGCGAGCTGCAGATGTGGATTGTGGGGGGCACCTTGCCGCTGGTGGCCACCACACCCGACCGGGTGCGCAACACCACCTTGGTGTTCAACCCCGCTGGCGACTGCGTGGCACGCTACGACAAGATTCACCTTTTCTACTTTGACAACGGGCGCGAGCAGTTCCACGAAGGCCGGGTCATCGAAGCGGGCAACACCCCCGTGCAGTTCGAGCTGCCATCGCGCGACGGCCACTGCTGGCGCGTGGGCCTCTCGGTGTGCTACGACCTGCGCTTTCCCGAGCTGTACCGCGCCCACGCCAGCGCGGGTGCAGACCTGCTGCTCGTGCCCAGCGCGTTCACCCACACCACCGGCCAGGCGCACTGGGAGCTGTTGCTGCGCGCCCGCGCCGTGGAAAACCTGGCGTATGTGCTGGCGCCCGCACAGGGCGGTGTGCACGAAAACGGGCGGCACACCTGGGGCCGCAGCATGCTGGTGGACCCCTGGGGCACCGTGCTCGCCCAGCAGGACCAACTGGCGGGCGTGGTGTCGGGTGTGGTGGACCCGCAGCGCCTGCGCGACATTCGCCTGCAGTTGCCCGCCTTGTCGCACCGCGTCCTGTGAAGATCCCGCAGCAGCGCACACTCTTCAGACGCTGGCGCGGCGCATGGCGGCGCTGGTCGCTGTGGACCCTGCTGGTAGCCCTGGTGATCTCCATGCTCGCCACCATGGTGTGGCTTGCGGGGCGCTACGAGGCCAGTCAGGTGCAGTCGCGCCTGGAGCGTGACACGGCCGACGCGGTGTCCGACATCCGCGTGGCGCTTACGCGCAACCTGCAAAGCCTGCAGGCCCTGCACGCGGGCGACCCGGGCCAGCTGGCCTGGGAGGTCGATGCAGCCGAGCTGCTGCGCAACCGGCGGGAGCTGGTGCGCATCGAGTGGCGCGATGCCGACCTGCGGGTACGCACCCATGCCCAGTCGCCCTACCGCCCCGTGGCCTGGGACGCCCGGCTGCGCGAGGGTAACCAGTCCGACGCCGCCATTGCCTGTGCCAACGCACGCCGCCTGAGCAGCCCAGCCTATTCAAGCAGCTACTTTCAGCCCCACGGCGACGGGCTGGGCTCGGAGATGATGGAGCTGTGCCTGCCGCTCACCTCGGGCGGGCGCAGCACGGGTTTCCTGGTGGTCACGTATTCGCTGCAGGACGTGCTGATCAACCTGGTGGCGCACAACCTCACCCGCAGCCAGGAGGCCTCGTTCACGGAGGCCGACGGCACCCGGCTGGCCGTGCTGGGCGCCGCGCGCCGCGGCTCGCGCATGTTCACGGCCACGCACCTGCTCGATCTACCTGGCAGCACCCTGGTGCTGCGCATGGACACCTGGCACAGCGCGCCCAGCCTGTTCCCCAACGTGCTGACCGCGCTGGTCACCGCCATGTCGATTGCGCTGGTCACCGTGATGGTGGTGCTGGTGCGCGACAACCGCAGGCGCCTGCGCGCCGAGCGCGACCTGGCCGACGCGCTGGCGTTTCGCAAGGCCATGGAGGACTCGCTGGTCACAGGCCTGCGCGCCCGCGATCTGGAAGGCCGCATCACCTATGTCAACCCGGCCTTCTGCGCCATGGTGGGGTTCAGCGCGCCGGAGCTGCTGGGCCAAAGCGTGACCGCGCCCTACTGGCCCCCCGAGCGGGTGGAGGAGTATCGCCAGCGCCAGGCCATCCGCTTTGCGGGCACCATGCCGCCGCGCGAGGGTTTCGAGTCAGAATTCATGCGCAAGGACGGCACCCGCTTCCCTGTGCTGATCATCGAGGCCCCGCTCATCAACGCCCAGGGCCTGCACACGGGCTGGATGAGCGCGTTCCTCGACATCAGCGAGCAGCGGCGGGTGGAAGAGCTGTCGCGGGCGTCACAAGAGCGGCTGCAGGCCACCGCCCGCTTGGCCACCGTCGGCGAAATGGCCTCGCTGCTGAGCCACGAACTCAATCAGCCCCTGGCCGCCATTTCCAGCTATGCCACCGGCTCCATCAACCTGCTGGAGGCGCCCACACCGGCAGAGCAGGGCGCAGGCGCAGCTGCCCATGCCGAGCAGCTGCAGGATGTGCGCATGGCCATGCAACATATTGCGCGGCAAGCCGAACGCGCAGGCAAAGTGATCAAGAGCGTCCACGACTTTGTGCGCCGCCGCGACCAGGCGCGCGAAGCGGTGTACGCGCAGCAGTTGCTCGATGCCATCCTGCCGCTGGTGAGCCTGCAGGCACGCAAGCTGGGGGTGCGCGTGAACACCTCACTGGAGCCCCACCTGCCCCCCGTGTTGTGCGACCGCACCATGGTCGAGCAGGTGCTGCTCAATCTGGCGCGCAATGCCATGCAGGCCATGGACGACCCCGCCCTACCCACGCGCATTCTGGACATTCGGGTGCGGCGTGCGGCGTCGAACCAGCACAGCGGCTGGATCGAGTTTGCGGTGACCGACCTGGGATCGGGCATTCCCCCGGACGTAGCCGAAAGGCTTTTCACCCCGTTTTTCACCACCCGCCCCGAGGGCATGGGTCTGGGGCTGAGCATGTGCCGCACGGTGATCGAGCAGCATGGCGGTTTTCTCGGATTTGCGCCCCATGAACCGCGTGGTACGGTGTTTACCTTCACGTTGCCAGCGGCAACCCCCTGAGCGACTGCGTCACTTCCCCCTTCTCTCGCGCTGCGCGCGGGAAGGGGTACGCCGCTAGCGCGGCGGGGCGGCCCCCGCCCAGGTCGCGCCGGTTGCGTCGACCGCGCGTAACCGACAATGCACTAGTTAACCGAGTTAAACCATGGAGCCCACCACCAACGCCACCGTGTACATCGTGGACGACGACGCCAGCGTGCGCGAAGCGCTGGCGTGGCTATTGCGTTCGCGCAGGCTATTCAGCGAGTCCTTTGAGAGCGCCGAGGCCTTTGACGCCATGCTCTCAAGCCGGCCCGCGCAGCGCCAGCCCTGCTGCCTGCTGCTGGACGTGCGCATGCCCGGCATGAGCGGCCTGGCGCTGTTCGACCTGCTGGCTGTGCGTGGTGACCTGGCCACCATGCCGGTGATCTTCCTGACCGGCCACGCGGACGTGCCCACTGCCGTGGACACCGTCAAGAGGGGTGCGTTTGATTTCTGCGAAAAACCGTTTTCCGACAACGCGCTAGTAGACCGTGTCGAGCAGGCGCTGGCCAAGTCGGCCGAGCGCCTGGCGCAACTGCGTGAGCGCAGCGACCTTCAGGTGCGCCTGCGCGATCTGACGGACCGCGAGCGCGATGTGATGGACCTCGTGGTAGCGGGCCTGCCCAACAAGCTGATCGCTGACCAGCTCGATATCAGCGTGCGCACGGTGGAGGTGCACCGCTCACGCGTGTTCGACAAGATGCAGGTCAAGTCGGCCGTGGAGCTGGCCAACCTGCTGCGCACAGAGAAGTAGGGCTCTGCGCGCCCGCCCCACGCCCTCTCGGGTGTGGTTGCTTACCCGCGTGGCCGCTCGCCCACAAAGATCTCCACGCGCCGATTGCGCGCCCGGCCGTCGGCCGACTCGTTCGTGGCGATGGGATACCGCTCCCCCATTCCGTCGATGGCGATGCGGCGCCCGTCCACGCCCCGCCCCGTGAGATAGCTGCGCGTGCTGGCAGCGCGGTCCATCGAGAGCGGGTTGTTGATGGCGTCGCTGCCGGTGTTGTCGGTGTGGCCCACGATGCGGACATCGGTGTTGGGGTTGTTGCGCAGCCCGGCAGCGAACTGGTCGAGCACGGGCGCGAAATTGGGCTGGATGTCCGAACGGCCCACGGCAAACGAAATGTCGCTGGGGATGTTGAGCATGAGCTGGTTGTCGGCGGTCTGCGTCACGCCGATGCCGGTGCCTCGCGTGGCCTGCTCCATCTCGCGCTTCTGGCGCTCCATGTTCTGCGACCAGATGTAGGTGCCCAGGGCCCCCACACCGGCACCTACCACTGCCCCGGTACCAGCGCTGCCACCGGTGGCCGAGCCGATGACGGCGCCTGCCAGCGCGCCCACGCCGGCCCCGGTAGCGGTACGGCGCTGGGTGTCGTCCATGCTGGCGCAGCCAGTGGCCAGAACGATGACGGCGGTGGCGCCGAGAAGAATGTGTTTGCGCATGGTGGTGCTCCTTGAAAGATTCAACGGAGCTGGGCGCTTCGGGACTTCCGATCGCGTGCCGCATGGCCTGTGGTGGGCCTAGGCCTCGGGTGCGCCCAGCTCATCGCCATCGTGGCTGCAGCCGGGCCGGGGCACCATCGGCACAGCGGCACCCTGGCTGTAGGACGAAGCCGCCTGGGCCCGCTGCACGCGCGCAGGCAAGGTCATTGCGCCGGAGGTGGTGGGGGAGCTGCCTGGGGGGATTCCGCTGGCGGTGGAGGCAAAGGCTCCTGCGGCGGCGGCTGCAGCTCGCCACCCTTGCGGCCCGAGAACATCGTCCACCAGACGATGGCCACCAGCAACACCAGCGCCAGCAGCGCTTCAAGCAAAATCAGCCCCATGAAATTGACACTCCTGCGCGTTGCTTTGACGGCGCTGATTGTAGGAACGCTGGCCGCCTGCTCCACGCCCCCTGCCCCAAGCCCCTCCCGCCCCGGGGCCATCCCCGCGCCACCACCGCCCAGCACCGTGGTGCTGCCCGGCGACACCGGCCCGCTGCCGCCACCGATGTCACAGCCCAAAAGCCGCTGGATTCCCGTGCGCTGGGCCGAGCTGCCGGGCTTTGCCGACGATGCGTTGCACGAGGCCTGGAACGCCTGGATCAAGAGCTGCGAACGCCCCCAGCCCCCCTTCACTGCGCTGTGCAGCGAAGTGCGCCAGCTCAGCATTGCCACCGCCGACGAGCAACGCGCGTGGCTCATCGCCCGCCTGCAGCCCTACCGCGTTGAAGCAACCGACGGCAACCCCGAAGGCCTGCTCACCGCGTACTACGAGCCGATGATGGAGGCCACCCGCCAGCCAGGCAATGGGTTTACCGTGCCCATCTACCGCGTACCGACCAGCCTTGGGGCCCGCAAGCCCTGGTACACGCGCCAGCAGATCGAGACCCTGCCGGAAGCGCAGGCCGCGCTGGCGGGCCGCGCCATCGCCTGGCTGCGCGACCCTGTGGAATCGATGGTGCTGCACATCCAGGGCTCGGGCCGCCTGCGCATCGCCGAGGCAGACGGCACGGTGTCGCTGGTGCGCGTGGCTTACGCGGGCACCAACGACCAGCCCTACCAAAGCATCGGCCGCTGGCTGCTCGACCAGGGCCACACCCGCGACGCCACCTGGCCCGGCATCCGCGCCTGGCTGGCCGCCAACCCCCAGCGCACCAACGAGCTGATGTGGACCAACCCGCGCTACGTGTTCTTTCGCGAGGAGCCTCTGAACCCGCTGGACGCGGGCTTCGGCCCGCGCGGCGCCCAGGGTGTACCGCTCACCCCCGGCCGCTCCATCGCCGTGGACCGCCAGAGCATCCCGTACGGCACACCCGTCTGGCTGGCCTCCAGCGGCCCGCAGGTACAGCTCAACCGCATGGTGATGGCGCAGGACACGGGCAGCGCCATCCTGGGGGCGGTGCGTGCAGACTTCTTCACTGGCTGGGGCCCGGAAGCGGGCGACATCGCCGGGCGCCTGAAGCAGAACCTGCGTCTGTGGGCGTTGTGGCCCCGATGATTTCTGGATGATTTTGGCCGCCAGCGCTTATTCAGCAAGCGCTAATAGCTATCATATTTATAGCAAACTCTCAACCCCTCTGCGAACCTACGCCCAGTGGTTGGCCGCCGGGTTCACGGGCACGGCGCCCTTGCCGCTTCGGTTTCCACCCGCTGGGCCGCAGCCGCCGCCGCGAACGCCATGGCTGGGGGCACGGTCACAGTGCGCAGTTGATCGCCCGTGATGTGGTACTCGTACTCGCGCGTCGAGCCCACCATCTCCGTCCTGAAAGTGCTGCCCGCCATGGTAGCCGCATACACCTGGGGGCGGACGACCTGGTAACGGTACTTGGTAATGGCCGTCCCGCTGGCGGTCTTGCAGGTCGATTCGAACTGATCTTCCTTGAACTGCAGAGTGCAGCGGCCGGAGGTGTCTTCGGCCTTTTCGCCATCGGGGGTGGTCAACACGATTTTGGCGGCGCGCCAGCAGCCGAGCAGGGCTGGGTCAGGAGTGGCGGCGTGGGCGATGGGGGCCACAACAGCAAGGGCCAGAAGGGCAGAACGCAGAAAGCTCGGCATGCGGGGTGAGCGGGCCAACGACGGGCGCGCTTTCAGACTGGGGAAGCCGCCATGGTAGGCGAAGCAGACGCCAGCGCCGGCTAGACATCGCACCACCGCAGGCCTACTCCACCGCCCAGCGCGTCACCCGGGGCGGCGCATCGCCCACATGGAAGGCCAGCTTGCGGTCGCGCAGCGCCACGTCGGACGCCGTCACGCGGTCGAAGCGCCGCAGGTGCTCCGTCCACGACTCGTCCTCGATGCGCTCCACGTACCGCGCGGGCTGGCTGATGTCGTGCAGCAACTGCCAGCCCAGGGCACCCTGGCGCAAACGGCTGCGGCGGCTTTCCTGCATCACGGCGCGGAATTCAGCGGCGCGGGCGGGGTCGATGAAGTACTCGATGGTGACCACCAGGTGCCCTGATCCGGGCGGTGTGTCGGCCACCGGGGCCTTGAAGGCGCGCGAGGGGCTCAGGTCTTCCTCCATGCTGCGGTCGGCCACCAGGCGCTGCACCAGCAGCATGGCCACCACGCCGGTGGCGGCGGCAATGCCCAGGCTCACATGCACATCGGTGAGCGTGGCCACCTGGCCCCACACGGCGGCGCCCAGCGCGGTGGAGCCCATGATGGCCATCTGGTAGATGGACATGCCGCGCGCGCGCACCCAGTTGGGCAGCGCGAGCTGGGCAGACACCGACAGCGAGTTGGCCGTGGTGATCCACGCCATGCCAGCCACGAACATCGCGGGCACGGCCACGTACACATTGGGCGCCACGGCCATCACGCCCGTGGCGGCGGCCTGCAGCGCCGTGCCGCGTATCACCAGCACATCGCGCGCCATGGCCTGGCGCAGGCGCGGCAAGAACATGGCCGCCATGATGGCGCCCGCGCCCATGCTGGCCAGCAGCAGCGTGAAGGTGCCCGCGCCGCCGCCTTCGAGCCCCTTGGCCAGCAGCGGCAGCAGGGCCAGCAGCGCGGTGGCGTGCAGAAAGAAGATGGAGATGCGCCACAGCACGGCCCGCATGCGCGGCGACTGGCGCACGAACTGCAGGCCCACGCGCATGGCGCTGGTCAGACGCTCGCGGCCCAGCGGGCTGGGTGTGTGCACCCGCTTCCAGCGCATGATGACCAGGCCCGAGAGGATGGACAGCACAGCGTTGAGCACAAACACCCAGGCGCTGCCCGCGCTGGCGATGATGGCGCCCGCCAGCAGCGGGCCGATGATGCGCGAGGCGTTCATGGCAACGCCGTTGAGCGCCAGTGCGGCGGGCAGCTGCGGGCGGCTGACCAGCTCCGGCACGATGGCCGCAAACACCGGCCAGCGCATGGCCAGGCCGATGCCGTTGGCAAAGGTGAGCGCCAGCAGCAGCGGCGCCGTCATGCCTCCGGCCAGGATGGCCACACACAGCACCAGCGCCACGGCCGCGACCCAAAACTGCGTGGCGATGAAGTAACGGCGCCGGTCCAGGATGTCGGCCAGCGCACCGCTGGGCAGGCCCAGCAGGAACACGGGCAGCGTGGAAGCGGTCTGCACCAGCGCCACCAGCACGGGCGAGGTGGTGAGCGTGGTCATGAGCCAGGCGGCCGCCACGTCGTTCATCCACATGCAGGTGTTGGCCGCCACCCAGGTGATCCAGAGCATGCGGAACACGGGCACCGACAAGGGCGCAAACGGTGAGAGCGAAGCCGCCTGGTTCAGCGCTGCGCTGTCTCCCAACTGGGCGGCGACGGACTCTTCGGTGCCATGCGCCAGATCCGCACGCGCGGCACGGTCTGCAGCCGCATCGCTTTGCGGCGGGGCGCCCGGGCTCAGGTCCGGGGCATCAGGGGAGGGCGGGGGCGCAACGCTGCGCGTGCTTTCGTGGGACGGCAATGGCGGCATGTCTGCGCATTGTGCGACGGTTGGCGCGGCTGTGGTGGCTCAGCGCCAAATAGCCCACTGCGGGCCTGCGCCAAACGGGCCATCACCGGTGCCGCGCTTCGTCATGGGGCATCGGTCGGCGCAGCCGGGGCCTGAGCGCCCGCCTGTTTGGTTTGCCGCAGCAGCAGCCAGGCCATGAGCCCAAGTGCCGCCACGCCCGCCAGCAGCACGCCCCAGAGCACGGCGCTGCGCGTGGAGATGCCGCCGCTGGCCGCCGCAGCGGGCACCAGCGCGCCGTCGCCGTCTGCGGGCTTGCCGCCAGTGATGTCGGCCCGGGCCACAGCCGCCAGCGCCACGGGCAGGGTGTTCTCTTGCGCGGGCTGGTAGCCCGGCACCAGGCTGGCCAGGGGCAGGAAGGCGCTGGCCGCCGCCGTGGCCCCGGGCAGCCCGGCCGCCAGCGTGAAGGGCCCCTGTCCGCTGGCCAGGAACACCAGCTGCGCGGGCTCGAACTGCAGCGCCAAAGCGGGCGCGGCAGCAAAACCGGGGGTCTTGGGGTCGGCTTCGATCTTGATCTCGCGCACCGAGGCGCCGCCCAGCTCCACGGGCCCGCTGGCCTGTTCCTTGCCGCCGGTTGCCATCTTGTAGACCACGGCACTGGCCAGTGGCGACCAAGGCTGCTCGCGGTGGTTGCGGCCCAGCACGCGCACCGGAATCAGCACATTGCTGCCGGGCGGCGTGATGGCGAGCGCGGCGACCGGCGTGGCAAACGGCAGCGCAAACACCAGTTCACGCGGGTTGGCCAGGGCGGGCGTGGCCATGCTGGCGCTGACGCGCTCGCGCGGGCCCGTGCTGCGCGAGGTGGCCAGCGTGGCGCCGCGCAGGGTCACGGCAGCGTCGCCCCAGGTCACGCGCAGGTAGTGGCCCTTCAGGTCGGCGCGCTGCAGGTCAATCTGCTCGTTGCCCAGGCGGCCCGGTGCCGTGGGCGCCGCTGCCGCGTCCGCACGGTAGAGCACGGTCTCGGCGAGCGGCTGCCAATGTTTGAGGTCCTTGCTGGCCTGCACCCGGAACGTCACGGGCTGGCCCGCAGGCAGATCCACGTCCAGGGCCATGCGGGCCACGGGCAACTGCACATTGCGCGCGTCGAGCAGCGCGCCGCGCACGGCCTGCGGGGTGGCAGGGCCTGCCGTGGTGGTCGTGGCGGCCGTGTCGATCTGCACCACACGCTGGCCCTGGCGCTCCTCGATGCGCAGCGACAGCCCCTCCAGCCCGGCCGTGCCCGTGCTGGCGGCGCCCAGGATGGGATACGCGGGCAGGGTCACCAATTCCTCGGGCGCGCTGGCCGCCGCCACACCGGCCAGGGCCATCGGCACGGGCTGGCCCGCGCCGTTGAAGAGGCGCACGTCGGCATAGCCCGGGCTTTGCAGGCGCACCAGCACCTCGGCGGGCAGCATCACGCGCTGCAGCGGCGCATCGGCCGCGAGCGTGACAGGAACGCGGATGGCGTAGGCCGCAGGGCTGTTGGCATCGGCCGCCGCCTGGGCCACGCCGGTGCACAGGGACAGGGCGGCAGCGGCCAGCACCAGGGGCAGGTTCAGGGCGACAGGCTTCTTCATGGCAGTGTTTCTGGTTGCGATGGCGCCAGCGGTGGCGCGGCAGGCTCCGCAGGGGCGTCCGCCTTGGGTGGCGACTTCGGAGGCGACTTCGGAGGTAAAGGCGCAAAGTAGCCCACCACCAGCATCAGCACACCCACGGCGATGAAGGCAATGATGCGCTCAGCACCCCCCGCGTTGGACAGATCGATCAGCAGCAGCTTGACCACCACCACGCCCAGCAGGCCCGCGCCCACCAGCCACAGCGGCCGCTGCACGCGGCGGTGTGCCAGCACCATCAGGCTGAGCGCCAGCAGCGTCCACAGGATGGCGTAGCCGGTCTGCACCACGAAGCTGTTGAACAGCGCCGAGGCATCCCAGCGCACGCCAAAGAAGTGGTGGGCCACGCGCAGCCACACGGTGTTGATCACGATGAACGCGAGCAGCGCCAAGGCCACCAGCGCATGGCGCCCGGTGACCCCGCCCGAGCGGGCCGGGGGCGGCAGCGCTGCGAGCAGCACCCGCCGCCAGAACACCAGGCCGCCCAGCGCAAGCGCCAGGGTCAGGTCGGTGGGGTTGAGCAACGGGATGTAGGGCAGCGGCGCCGTGTGTCCGGACGAATGCACGGCGGCCAGCAGCGCGCCCCCGAACACCAGTACCGCAAGGGGCAGGGCCGCCAGCCAGTAGTAGGCCTCGGCATGCGGGTTCAGCGGCCAGGGCAGCGCCGCACGTGCCGCAGGCTGGTTGCCACGGCCCGCCCAGAGCGCGAGCAGCATCAGCACCGCAATCGCGCTGACCAGCAGGACCACACCGGCCCACGAGGTGCGCCACAGCTCGGCCTTGCCGATGCCGGACCACAGGCAGTCGGCCAGCAGCAAGGTCACCAGCCAGGCCGTGGCGGCGTGGAACCAGCCGAAGCGCGGCGCGCTTTGGGCGGACGGGCCCTCAGTGTCCGCCGCCTGCCAGCGATCGGTCTGCCACAGCATCCACCCATGCAGCGCCAGCACGATGGGCCACACGGCCCAGGCGGGGGTGCTCAACACACGGTGGCCGTCCACCACCTGCGCCACGAACCCCAGCGCCAGCACGCCGATGGTGGCGCGCGCGGGCCAGGTGGCCACGGCCCAGCGCGTGCGCAGGCCAAGCACCATCGACAGCGCGGCGCTCAGCACCACGGCCAACATGCCCAGCAGTTCGGCAACGCGGTCCGAGAACACCGGCACGGGCCACTGGCCCGCCTCCAGGCTAGGCACGCGCCGCGTGATCTCCAGCCACCAGGCCAGGCACCAGAAGACAAAGCCGTAGAGGTAGGCCGGATTGGGCAGCAGCACCTCCACCCTGGCATAGCCCTGGGCCCAGGCCGAACCGCTGTGTGACAGCGGCTGGCGCAGCCACCAGGCCAGCAGCAGCGCGGGCAGCGCAATCAGCATCGCACCCAGGAAGGCCGGGTTGGCCAGCGGCAGGGGCGAGACCTGCAGGCCCCCGCCGTCCACACCGCTCATGAACGCCAGCATGGCGACGACCTGCAGCACCAGACCAAAGGCCCGCGGCATCCAGCGCGCCTGGCGCATGCCGACCCAGAAGGCGCCCGCGCCTTCGAGCGCCCACACCGCCGAGGTCCACTGCGCATCCAGCGCGAGCGGCACGGCCAGCGTGGCAAAGCCCACGCCGATGGCGATGAAACATTCGGTGAGCAGGCGCCAGCTGGCTTGCGCGCGGCGCACCAGCACGGTCGCGGTCAGCAGGTAGAGCGCAGCAAAGGCCAGCGCCGAGAAGGCCGCGCCCAGCTCAAACGGCTGCACCAGCCCGGCCTGCAGCCCAAAACCCACCAGCGGCGTGCCGAAGACCAGCATGCTGTCCACCGTCTTGCCCAGCTTCGTGGGCGTGTTGCGCGCATAGAGGATGGCGGTGGCGAGGTAGATCAGCACAAAGCCCGCGAGGAAGGGTTGCGTGCTGGCGTAGTGAGCGGGCACATACTTGAGCGCCCCCCAGGCCGTGGCCACGCCAAAGGTGGCGACAAAACCCACCACGTTGAGCACGCGCCAGGAGCGCTGGTGGGCGATGAAGAGAATCGCCAGGTTGAGCAGGGTGTAGTAGCTGAACAGGCCCACGTGGCTGCCCTGGCCGGTGGACAGCAGGATGGGCGCCGCAAAGCCCCCGGCGAACGCCGCCACCGCGAGCGCGCGCGAATCCTGCAGCAGCGCCAGCGCGCAGCTGGCCGCGCAGACCGCGATCATCAGCCCGAAGGCCCAGAGCGGCGGCAGCAGCCCATAGAGCCGGAAGGCCGCAAACACGGTGAGGTACATCACTGCCACGCCGCCGCCCTGCAGGGCCAGCGCAAAGCCGGGCTTGTCGGTGCGCTTGCGGAACCCCACCCCCAGCAGCGCAATGCCCACCGCTGCAACCGCCGCCAGGCGGAATTCAACCGGCAGCAGCCCGGCGGAGGCGGCGTAGCGTGCGAGGAAAGACAGGCCGATGAACAGGATCACCAGGCCCACACGCACGATGGTGTTGCCGCCCAGGAGCCAGCTCTTGGCCGCGAGCACGGCGAGCTCGATGGGGTTGGGCTGCGCGGGCGGGGCTGTCTTGCGGGGCGCGGCAGGCGCGTCCGTGCGGTTGGCCACCGGGGCCGACGAAGGGACGCGCGGCAGGCCTTGGGGCGTGAGTTCGCCGGCCCAAAAAGCGTCGTCCGCATCCCGAGGATCGTCGCTGGGGGTGGGTGGTGGAGGGGGTGCCTGTAGCACGGGCCCTTGCGGCACGGGCGCCGCCGCCTCAGGCCGGTCTTCGGCAACCGCCGCCGCCTGCGGTGCCCGCGTGGGCTGGGCGGTGGCCTTGGTGGCGTGCGCCTGCAGCTCGGTGCGGATGGCCGAGCGGATCGCCCAGCGCAGCGACAGCCCGGCGAAAAATCCCAGAATGCCGCCCACAAACGGCCCGAAGTCGCCGTAACCGCCGAACCACGAGCCCAGCACCGCGCCCCAGAAAATGCCCCAGATGATCATGCCGCCCTCGCCCTCTTTTTTGGGCTCCGGTCGGCAGGCCGTGGGGCTGTGCGCGAAAGAAGCCGTCGTATTGGTAGACCCACCGGCAACCGCTCGCGCAGCCGCCTTGCGAACCAACACCCCGGTCAGGGACACGAGGTGCAGGGCCTTGCAGGCGCGTGGCGGAGAGGGTGCGTGCGGCAGCTTGGCAGCCCCGCTGTGGTTCCGCAGGCTTATACAGCACACTCTGCGCAGGAACCACGCCCTAACGCCTTGTTACCTTGCAGGGCGCCCGGCCACATCGAGCCCCTCGCCCCGGGACGAGGGCTTGCACTGCACGGATTTGAAGCCAAAACAGGCCTTTCCGCGCGTCCATCAAGCCCTATCAGCTACCGATTTAATAGCAATCACCCTTTGGCCCGCGCCAGGTGCGTGAGCGGCAGCGCCCCGCTGGCCTTCACCTCGCCCAGCGAGAAGCTGGTGTGCATGTCTTTCACATTGGGCAGGTTCAGCAGCACGTCGCGCGCAAACTGCGAAAAGCTGTCCAGGTCGCGCGCCACCACCTGCAGTTCGAAGGTGCCGGTGCCGCTGATGTAGTGGCAGGACACGACCTCGGGGATCTGGCGGATGGCCTCTTCCATCTTGCGCGTGAGGTTGCCCGTGCTGCGGTCGGCGTCCAGCCGCACAAAGGCCAGCACCCCCAGTCCAATCTTGTGCCGGTCGATCTCGGCGCGGTAGCCCTTGATGAAGCCTTGCTCTTCCAGCGCCCGCACGCGGCGCCAGCAGGGCGCGGCCGACAGGCCCACGCGCTGGGCCAGCTCGGCGTTCGTCAGGCGAGCGTCAGCCTGCAGTTCGTTGAGGATGGCGATATCGAATTTGTCGAGAGTGTTCACAAAATGGCAGCAATGAGAAAGATCCTTTCTCAGAATAGCCTAAACACGGCACAGAACGCAAAGACATATCAGCGGCGCAGACATACACTTCTCTCCACACTGGAGTCGCGGCCCTAAACGGGCGGATGGACTCTGCCCCCCACCGGCCCACAAGGCGCGGACCCCACAAAAAAGCCATTGGAGACATAGCCATGAATGCCCCACTCCCAGAATCCGTCCGCAAGGCGCTGGAAACCGTCACGCTTGACGACAAGTATTCCCTGGACCACGGCCGGGCCTTCATGAGCGGGGTGCAGGCCCTGGTGCGCCTGCCCATGCTGCAGCGCCAGCGCGATGCGGTGGCCGGGCTGAACACCGCCGGATTCATCAGCGGCTACCGGGGCTCCCCGCTGGGCACGTATGACCAGGCGCTGTGGGCGGCCAAGAAGCACCTGGCGGCCAACAACATCGTCTTCCAGCCCGGCGTGAACGAAGAGCTGGGCGCCACGGCCGTCTGGGGCACGCAGCAGCTGGACCTGTACCCGCAGAGCAAGAAGTTCGACGGCGTCTTCGGCATTTGGTACGGCAAGGGCCCGGGCGTGGACCGCTGCTCGGACGTGTTCAAGCACGCCAACATGGCGGGCACCGCCAAGCATGGCGGCGTGATCGCCATTGCGGGCGACGACCACATCAGCAAGAGCAGCACGGCCGCGCACCAGAGCGACCACATCTTCAAGGCCTGCGGCACGCCGGTGTTCTTCCCGAGCAGCGTGCAAGAGATCCTGGACATGGGCCTGCACGCCTTTGCCATGAGCCGTTTCTCGGGCGTGTGGTCGGGCATGAAGACCATCCAGGAGGTGGTGGAGTCTTCGAGCAGCATCAACATCGACCCGGACCGCGTGAAGATCGTGATGCCTGAGGACTTCGTGATGCCGCCCGGCGGTCTGCACATCCGCTGGCCCGACGCGCCGCTGGAGCAGGAAGCGCGCCTGATGGATTACAAGTGGTACGCGGCCCTGGCGTACATCCGCGCCAACAAGCTCAACTACAACGTCATCGAAGGCAAGAACGACCGCTTCGGCATCATTGCCAGCGGCAAGGCCTACAACGACACCCGCCAGGCGCTGGTGGACCTGGGCCTCGATGACGACACCTGCCGCCAGCTGGGCATCCGCGTGCACAAGGTCAACGTGGTGTGGCCGCTCGAAGCCACCATCACGCGCGACTTTGCACAAGGCCTGCAAGAGATCCTGGTGGTGGAAGAAAAACGCCAGGTCATCGAATACCAGCTGAAAGAAGAGCTGTACAACTGGCGCGCCGACGTGCGCCCCAATGTGCTGGGCAAGTTCGACGAGCCCGAAGGCGATGCGACGGGCGGCGAATGGAGCATGCCCAACCCCAGCCAGAACTGGCTGCTGCGTGCCAAGGCCGACCTGACCCCCGCCATCATCGCCAAGGCGATTGCCAAGCGCCTGAAGAAGCTGGGCGTATCGAGCGACATCATCGCGCGCATGGATTCGCGCATTGCCGTCATCGAAGCCAGCGAGCGCGCGATGACCGAGCTGAAGGTGGACACGGGCGAACGCGCCCCGTGGTTCTGCAGCGGCTGCCCGCACAACACCAGCACCCGCGTGCCCGAAGGCTCTCGCGCCGTGGCCGGCATTGGCTGCCACTACATGGCCAACTGGATGCCCGACCGCAACACCAGCACCTTCACGCAGATGGGCGGCGAGGGCGTGACCTGGGTGGGCCAGGCGCCGTTCACCACCGACCAGCATGTGTTCGCCAACCTGGGCGACGGTACCTACTTCCACAGCGGGCTGCTGGCCATCCGCCAGAGCATTGCGGCCGGCACCAGCATCACCTACAAGGTGCTCTACAACGACGCCGTGGCCATGACCGGCGGCCAGCAGGTGGGCGAGCGGCCTGAAGGCCACTCGGTGCTGCAGATCATGAACAGCCTGAAGTCCGAGGGCGTGGTCAAGCTCATCATCGTGACCGACGAGCCGCAGAAGTACGACGGCGTACCGTTGGCCGATGGCGTGACGGTGCACCACCGCGACGAGCTCGACACGCTGCAGCGCCAGTTCCGCGAGATCAAGGGCTGCACGGTCATCATCTACGACCAGACCTGCGCGACGGAGAAGCGCCGCCGCCGCAAGCGCGGCACCCTGGCCACGCCCGACAAGACCGTGGTCATCAACGAGCTGGTGTGCGAGGGCTGTGGCGACTGCTCGACCAAGTCCAACTGCCTCTCCGTCGAGCCGGTGGAGACGGAATTTGGCCGCAAGCGCCGCATCAACCAGAGCACCTGCAACAAGGACTACTCGTGCGTCAACGGCTTCTGCCCCAGTTTCGTCACGGTGGAGGGCGGCAAGCTCAAGAAGCCCAAGAAGGAAAAGAAAGGCGACCTGTCGGCGCTGCCGTCCATTCCTGAACCCGTGCTGCCGGTGGCGGAAGCGGCCTGGGGCATCGTGGTCGGCGGCGTGGGCGGCACGGGCGTGATCACCATCGGCTCGCTGCTGGGCATGGCGGCGCACCTGGATGGCAAGGGCGTCATCACGCAGGACGCTGGCGGCCTGGCGCAAAAGGGTGGCGCCACCTGGAGCCACATCCAGATCGCCAACCGCCCCGAAGCCATCTACACCACCAAGGTCGATACGGCCAAGGCGGACCTGGTGATCGGCTGCGACTCCATCGTGGCGGCGCACAAGTACACACTGGCTGTGATGCAACCGGGCCGTACCTTTGTGGCGCTGAACACGCACGGCACGCCCACGGCGGCCTTCGTGACCAACCCGGACTGGCAGTTCCCCGGTGCCAATTGCGACAGCGCGATTGCTGCGGCGGTCGGCGCAGGCGGTGTGGGCAGCTTTGACGCCGAGCAGGTGGCCACCCAGCTGCTGGGCGACAGCATCTACACCAACCCGCTGATGCTGGGCTACGCCTGGCAAAAGGGCCGCGTGCCGCTCACGCTGGCATCGCTGATGCGCGCCATGGAACTCAACGGCGTGCAGGTGGACAACAACAAGGCCGCGTTTGAATGGGGCCGCCGCTGCGCGCACGATCTGGCGTCGGTGCAGGCGCTGTTCCAGGCTGCGCAGGTGATCCAGTTTGTGAAGAAGCCCTCGCTGACCGAGATGATCGCCAAGCGTGTCGAATTCCTCACTGGCTACCAGAACGCGGCCTACGCGGCCGAGTACCACGCGTTTGTCGAGAAGGTGAAGGCGACCGAATCGCGGCTGGACGTCGGCACCCGCCTGAGCGAAGCCGTGGCCCGCTACCTGTTCAAGCTCATGGCGTACAAGGACGAGTACGAAGTGGCGCGCCTGCACACCGACCAGGCTTTCACGGACAAGATCGCCAACATGTTCGAAGGCGACTACAAGCTGGTGCACCACCTGGCACCACCCATGACGGCCAAGAAGAACGACAAGGGCGAACTCGTCAAGCAGCCCTTCGGCCCCTGGATGCGCAGCGCTTTTGGCCTGCTGGCCAAGATGAAGGGTCTGCGCGGCACGGCGCTGGACGTGTTCGGCAAGACCGAGGAGCGCCGCATGGAGCGCGCGCTGATCGTGGAATACCGCGCCTGCATCGACGAACTGCTGGCCACGCTGAATGCGGACAACCTGGCCCTGGCCGTGGAGATCGCCCGCATCCCCGAAGAGATCCGGGGCTATGGCCACGTGAAGGAGCGCCACCTGAAAGCGGCACGCCCCAAATGGGACGGCCTGATGGCCCAGTGGCGCAGCGGCAAGGCGACCGAGCCCCGGCGCCAGGCGGCCTGACACACGGCCCGCAGCGGCCGTTTGGGGCGGAGAGCCCGCGCCTGGCGCGGGCTTTTTGCTATTAATTGATGAGCTATAAATGCATAACCATCAAGCGCTAGCAGCCATTTTTACCCAAATAACTGTCAATCCATCCCTTGCGCCGCCTGGCGCGGCAAACACCCGCTGCCGCCTTGGGTCTTCCTCCTGGGGACACAGGCGAGGCGCCGCATACAATGCCCTGTTCTGCCCTGACAGGCGCTATGGCGCTTGCCTCTGGCGGGTTGTGTGAATTTTGAACATCCGTTGTGGAGTCCAGTCCGTGTTTATTTCTTCCGCTTTTGCCCAAACCGCACCCGCAGCAGCCGCTGGCGGCGGCGACATGATGTCCACGCTCACGGGCATGCTGCCCCTGGTGCTGATGTTTGTGGTGCTGTACTTCGTCATGATCCGCCCCCAGATGAAGCGCCAGAAGGAACACCGCGCCATGATCGAAGCCATTGCCAAGGGCGACGAAGTGGCCACCGCAGGCGGCATCGTCGGCAAGGTCACGCGCCTGTCCGAAGGTTTCCTGCACATCGAGATCGCCAGCGGCGTGGAAGTGCAGCTGCAGCGCAGCGCCGTGGTTCAGGTGCTTCCCAAGGGTTCGGTGAAGTGAGGATCAACCCCCTGAGCGGCTGCGCCGCTTCCCCCTTCTCTCGCGCAGCGCGCGGGAAGGGGGACGACGCCCGTGGCCTGGCAACGCCAGTTCCACGGTGTCCGCTGGCATGAGGGGATCGGCGCACACAGCGCCTGAAATACTGAGATAAGAGCGCGATCATGAACCGTTATCCGGTCTGGAAGTACGCGATCCTGGTGATCGTGCTGCTGGTGGGGGTGTTGTACACCCTGCCCAATTTCTTCGGCGAGGCACCTGCCGTGCAGGTTTCGTCGGCCAAAGCCACCGTCAAGGTGGACACCGCCGTGCAGCAGCGGGTGGAAGAGGCGCTCAAGGCGGCTGGCGTCACGCCAGACTTCGTGGAACTGGAAGGCAACTCGGTGCGCGCGCGTTTCGATGCGCCCGACACGCAGCTCAAGGCCAAGGACGCGATCCAGAAGGCCCTGGTGCCCGACGCCAGCGATCCCTCGTACATCGTGGCGCTGAACCTGGTGTCCCGCTCGCCCGTCTGGCTCAAATCCCTGCACGCCAACCCCATGTACCTGGGCCTGGACCTGCGCGGCGGCGTGCACTTCATGCTGCAGGTGGACATGCAGGCGGCCTTGACCAAAAAAGCCGAGTCGTACGCAGGCGACATCCGCACCGCACTGCGCGACAAGAGCATTCGCCACGGTGGCATCAGCCGCGAAGGGCAGAACATCGACATCAAGGTGCGCGACGAAGCCACGATGACTGCAGCCCGCAACCTGATTGCGGACCAGTTCCCCGACCTCCAGGTCGCCAGCACGCCCGAGGGCACTGAATTCAAGCTGCGCGTTGCCATCAAGCCCGAAGCCACGCGCAAGGTGCAGGAGCAGGCGCTCAAGCAGAACATGGTCACGCTGCACAACCGGATCAACGAACTGGGCGTGGCCGAACCAGTGATCCAGCAGCAGGGCCTGGACCGCATCGTGGTGCAGCTGCCCGGTGTGCAGGACACGGCCAAGGCCAAAGACATCCTGGGCCGCACCGCCACGCTGGAAGTTCGCCTGGTGGACGAGGGCACCGAAGCCCGCGCCGCCGAGACTGGCCGTGGCCCCGTGCCGTTCGGCTCGGAACGCTATCTGGAACGCAGCGGCCAGCCAGTCATCGTCAAGAAACAGGTGATCTTGACCGGCGAGAACCTGACCGATGCCCAGCCGGGCTTTGACGGCCAGACGCAGGAACCCACTGTGAACCTCACGCTGGACGCCAAGGGTGCGCGCATCTTCAAGGACATCACGCGCGAGAACGTAGGCAAGCGCATGGCCATCGTGCTGTTTGAAAAGGGCAAGGGCGAAGTGGTGACCGCGCCAGTGATCCGCACCGAAATCGGCGGTGGGCGCGTGCAGATTTCGGGCCGCATGACCACGGCCGAAGCCAACGACACCGCGCTGCTGCTGCGCGCCGGTTCGCTGGCGGCGCCCATGGAAATCATCGAAGAATTCACCATCGGCCCCAGCCTGGGCGCCGACAACATCGAGCGCGGCATCAACAGCGTGGTCTGGGGTCTGATCGCGATTGCCATCTTCATGTGCGCCTACTACATGCTGTTTGGCGTGTTCTCCAGCATTGCGCTGGGCGTGAACGTGCTGCTGCTGGTGGCGGTTCTGTCGATGCTGCAAGCCACACTCACATTGCCGGGTATTGCCGCCATGGCCCTCGCGATTGGGGTGGCCATTGACTCGAACGTGCTGATCAATGAACGCATCCGCGAGGAGCTGCGCTCGGGTGTCTCGCCACAGGCGGCCATCCATACGGGCTACGAGCGTGCCTGGGCGACGATTCTCGACTCCAACGTGACGACCCTGATTGCAGGCCTGGCCCTGCTGGCCTTTGGCTCCGGCCCGGTGCGCGGGTTTGCCGTGGTGCATTGCATCGGCATCCTGACCAGCATGTTCTCGGCCGTGTTCTTCTCGCGGGGCCTGGTGAACCTGTGGTACGGCCGCCAGAAGAAGCTCAAGAGCGTGTCGATCGGTACGGTCTGGAAGCCAGATACCGACACCGCCGTGGCCAAGACGAACTAAAGGACAACGGCCATGGAATTCTTCCGCATCAAAAAAGATATCCCCTTCATGAAGCACGCGTTGATCTTCAACGCGATCTCCTTCATCACCTTTGCCCTCGCAGTGTTCTTCCTGCTGACCCGTGGCCTGCACCTGTCGGTGGAGTTCACCGGCGGTACGGTCATGGAAGTGGCCTACAGCCAGCCCGCCGAGCTGGCCAAGGTCCGCGAGACGGTTTCCGGCCTGGGCTATCCGGACGTGCAGGTGCAGAACTTCGGCACCGCCCGCGACGTGATGATCCGGCTGCCCGTGCAAAAGGGCGTCACATCCGCGCAGCAAAGCGAGCAGGTGCTGGGCGCACTCAAGGCCGCTGACCCCGAGGTCACGCTGCGCCGCACCGAGTTCGTCGGCCCGCAGGTGGGTGAGGAACTGGTGCACGGCGGCCTTATGGCGCTGGCCATGGTGGTCGTGGGCATCGTGATCTACCTGGCCTTCCGCTTCGAGTGGAAGTTCGGGGTAGCAGCCATCATTGCCAACCTGCATGACGTGGTGATCATCCTGGGCTTCTTCGCGTTCTTTCAGTGGGAGTTCTCGCTGTCGGTGCTGGCTGCTGTGCTGGCCGTGCTGGGATACTCGGTCAACGAGTCGGTGGTGATCTTCGACCGGATCCGCGAGGCCTTCCGCAAGTACCGCAAGATGAGCACGCACGAGGTGATCGACCACGCCATCACGAGCACGATGAGCCGCACCATCATCACCCACGCTTCGACCGAGGCCATGGTGCTGTCGATGTTCTTCTTTGGCGGCCCCAGCCTGCACTACTTTGCGCTGGCGCTGACGATCGGCATCCTGTTCGGCATCTACTCGTCCGTGTTCGTGGCAGCCGCCATCGCCATGTGGCTGGGCGTAAAACGCGAGGACCTTGTCAAGCCCGTCAGAAAAGATGGGGATCCGAATGATCCCCATGCCGGAGCCACCGTCTGACCCGCTAATATCTGCCCATGCAGCCCACGCCCTCTTCCGTTCCGCAGCGCCGCCTGGCCCGCCAGGCGCGCCAGCGGTTCGTAGAGGGCATCTGTGCAGGGCTCCCGGACCTGGACAAGACGGTCCTGGACCTCCTGACAACGCTGATGACCCAGACGGGCACGGCGCGCGAAATGCAGTCGCACCGCGATGCCTGGATGCGGTATCAACAGCACCACGCAGCCTGGACAGATCGCACTGGCAAGGCCTGGCGCGATGCGTTGGCCCCCCATAGCAGCACCACCCGGGGTGCCCTGGCAGCCAATGGCGCAAACCCCCAGTTCGAACTGTTGAGCGACGACGTGGTGGAAAACAAGATCCTGGCTTCACGCATGGCCCTGACGGTCAGCGAACAGGTGAGCCAGCAGTTCGACACACTGCGCCAGCGCACCCAGTCGCTGGAAGGCCAGGAACTCGACAGCAGCGATATCCTCCGTCCGGAAGCCGTGTGCCTGCTGCTGGTCGAGCAGTGGGTGGAGGCCGGACTGCCCCGCACCGACCTGCAGACCGTGGTGGACCCGCTGCAGCGGGAACTGGCCAACTTGCTCCAGAAACAGTACCAGGCCGTCAACGTGTTCTATGTGGAACAGGGTGTGACGCCACAGGCGGACCTGAAGTCCCGCGTGCGGCGCACGGCAGGGGGGGCGATCACCGGCAGCGGTGGGAGCAACGACTCCGGGGCCGGAGGCCTGGCCTCCCAGGCCCTGGCCCAGACTCGGGATGCCATGGCGGCAGCGCGCGGGGGCATGATGCCCCCCCAAGGCGGTCGGCCCATGCCCCAGCATCCGTCCCGCATGCCCCCGCCGGGCTACCCGCAGCACGGAATGCCCACTGCGTTTGCCACCGGCATGACTCCGCTGGCACGCGCCCGCCAGCGCGCCCACGGTGTGATGGGGCAACTGCGCAGGCTGCTCACACAGCCCGCCACCGGCTTCGACATGGTCAATGCCCCACCAGCGTCTGCGGCGCTGGCCCATGCACTGACCGCCCACCGTGTGCACGCCGACACGTACTACAGCGGTGTCGCCACCCTGATGGAAGACTACAGCCCTGCGGCCGTGGTCCAGTTGGCAGGGGCCGTGCGCGAACGCTCGACCGAACTCAAGAAAAAGGCCTCGACGGCCGGTGAAAAAGCCATCATCGAGGTGGTGGCCCTGATGTTCCAGAGCATCCTGGCCGAAGACCGCATCCCGCCAGCCGTGCGCGTGTGGTTTGCGCGACTTCAGGTGCCTGTGCTGCGCGTGGCACTGGCCGAGCCAGAGTTTTTCAGCAACCTCAACCACCCAGCGCGCCAGCTGATCGACCGCATGGGCGCCTGCGTAATGGGCTTTGATGCGACCAGCATCAATGGCAGCGCACTGGAGGCGGAAATCCGTCGCGTGGTACAGGTGATTGAGCAGTACCCTGAAACCGGCCGCCGGGTGTTCCAGCTCGTCTACGACGAGTTCGAGAAATTCCTGTCCAAGTTCCTCACCGAAAAACAGGCTACGTCGCGCTTGGTGACGGTGGCTCAACAGGTCGAGCAAAGGGAGACGCTGGCGATCCAGTACACCATCGAGCTGCGTACCATGCTGCGCGACATGCCGGTGCGCGACGAGATCCGCGAGTTTCTGTTCAAGACCTGGGCCGAAGTCCTAGCCCTCTCGGCCGTGCGCGACGGCCCCCAGCACGCAGACACCATCTCGCTCAAGCGCACAGCCGCCGACCTCGTCTGGGCCGCCAGTGCCAAGCCCAACCGCAGCGACCGCGCGCAGGTCATCCAGAATCTTCCTGGCTTGCTGCAGCGACTGCGCCAGGGGCTGGCCCTCATGGGCGTGAACGGCGCGCCGCAGGACGCCCAGATCAAGATCCTCACCGACACCCTGGCCGATGCCTTCCTGTCCAAGACGGCCTCCATCCCGCAGGCCCACATTGACGCCATGGCCAAGCGCCTGGCCAATCTGGAGGACTTTATTAGCGACGCCACGCTGGGCGACATGCCGCTCAATGCCGACAACATCGAGATGATGCTGGGTATCGATGCTTCGTCCATTCACGTGGTCGCCGACAACGGTGCCCCGGTGGAAGACGCCATGGTGGCCTGGGCCCAGGAACTGCAGCCTGGCACCTGGTACACGCTGGACCACAACGGCGCATCGGCCCAGGTGCAGTACGCATGGCAAAGCCAGCGCAAACAGCTGCACCTGTTCGCAGCCGTGGATGGCAGCAGCTACCTGATCCAGCTGCGCAGGCTGGCTGCGTACTTGCAAGCGGGCTTGCTCGTGGCCCAGGACGAAGAAGGCCTGACCTTGCGCGCCACGCGCGATGCACTGGCCAAGCTGGACGCGAACCCCGAGCGGCTGCTGGACTGATGCGGCTTCAGGGGGCATCAAGACGATGCCTGTGCCACCCGGCAACGAGAGGCCACCGCCAGCGTCAGGCGCTGCCCAGCCGCTGGTACAGGCCGCCTGGCAGACGCGCCACCTGGCCATCCAACTCCAGCTCCAGCAATTCCACCTGCAGCGACGCCGCATCCATGCCCGTGCGGGCCACCAGGGCATCCACCCCCATGGGGTCAAAACCCAGCGCCTGCAACAGGGGGCTTTCAGTCTCGCGAGTGTCGATATCCCTGCTGCCTTCTTCGTCAAGCAAGGCAGCGCCAGAAGAGGCGCTCTGCTTGCCTGCCGCAGGGGGCATGCGCAGTTCTTCCAGTACATCCTGCGCGGACTCCACCAGCTTGGCGCCCTGGCGTATGAGCGCATGGCAACCCCGCGACTGCGGTGCGTGAATGGAGCCGGGGATGGCAAAAACCTCACGGCCCTGTTCCGCCGCCATTCGGGCGGTGATCAGCGAACCAGACGCCAACGCCGCCTCGACCACGAGAGTGCCTTGAGAGAGGCCGGAGATGATGCGGTTGCGCTTGGGGAAATTGGCGGCCAGCGGTGGCGTGCCCAGGGGGTATTCGCTGACCAACACCCCGTGGGCTGCGATGCGGTGGGCCAGGTCAAGGTTCTTGCGGGGGTAGACGCGATCCAACCCGGTGCCCACCACCGCAATGGTGGAGGGTGTTGCCTCCGCAAAGGGGTCGGAGGACACATCCAGAGCACCTTCATGGGCTGCCGCATCCACACCCAGTGCGAGCCCCGAGACGATGGTGAAGCCCGCCCCCCGCAGTGCGCGCGAAAAGAGCCGCGCGTTGTCCGTGCCCTGTGCCGTGGGGTTGCGGCTGCCGACCACGGCCAGGCACCGGCCGGTCGGGAACGGGTTTTGCGCAAGCAGCCGGGCCGCCCCCATCAGGTACATGAGCAGCGGGGGATCTTCGGTGTCCAGCAGCGACTGTGGATACCGGGCATCCCCCAATGTGATCACCGCACGGGCAGGTCCTTGTGGGTCTGCTCCCTCCAGCCAATGCCAGGTGGTCTCCAGCAACGCCTCCCATCCGCTGGGTACGGTACACAGCGCCTTGGCCTGGGCCAAGGTCACACAGTGCTGCAAGGCAGATTCGGGTTGACGGAAGATGTCCTGCGGCAGCCCAAAACGGGACAGCAGGCGCCGCGCGGCGCCATTGCCCACGCCCTGGGAAAGCGTGAGGCGCAACCAAGCGCCCAGCTCGTCGCGGTCCATGGAGGCAGTTGATAGAAGAACCACGGCAACGCCAGCCCCGCCGCCGCGCCACCCACAGGCAGCCGTGCGGCTTCAGCCAGTCCGCCGTTATTCCTGAGGATTGATCAGGCGGTCGCCCACGCGCACGCCGCTGCGGATTTCCAGCAGCAGCGCGTACGAGACGCGGTCGAAGGTTCGGAACACCATGGCCGTCCCGTTGCTCTCGCTGGGTAGCTTGATCATGGTCTTCCCCTCGCCAGTCACATCCTTGATGCGGTCGCCCTGGGTCAGCAGCGACAGGACATGACCTGGCTCAATGCCGTCTTGCGAACCCATGTTGATCGCAACCACCTGGTTCTGGGCGGCATAGGCTGCCGAGAAGCTGCCGTAGATGGAGACGATGCGCGCGTCCACATCGATGTGGGGCGCTCGTGGGGTGTAGCTGGTGAAGACCCGGGCAGGCGCTGGCAGGATGCGGTCTCCTGCGCGTATCTCTTCCTTGGTGCCGGACAGATCCACCGTGGCAGGTACATATTCAGAGACATAGCCGCCCTTGCCGTTGGGAATCTCCTCAAAAGACTCGCCACGCACCAGCTCGGCCTTGCCCAGGTACTGTGCTTCGTACCCCAGGATTTCACCCGTCACCGGATCCTTCATGGCCACGGCATCGCGGAAAACACGGAAAAAGCGGGGCTCGCCAGGTTCTGAACGGACGGGGGCGGATGCATCGCCGCGCACATAGGCGCGGTCGCCGCTGGCCATGAGCACGCGATCTTCGGTGGTGGCCACAATGCGGGGAGCCCGTTGCAAAACGTCGGCATCCACCACCAGAGGCTCCACGAGGAAGGGCTCGATCAGGTGAGACTTGAGTGTGGGGAGCGCCGTGCTGGCCAGACTGTCGCTGCGGGTGCGGGGCGACACGCGCACCGTCTGAGGCTCTGAATCCGGCACGCCAGGGGGTGTCGTCCGCAGGCGGGCGTAGCTGCCATCCTTGTCCAGGTAAAGCGTCTGGCCCGGATAAATCAGGTGCGGGTTTGCAATGGCCTTGAGGTTCATGCCCCACAGTTCGGGCCAGCGCCAGGGCCGTTTGAGGTACAGACCCGAAATACCCCACAACGTGTCGCCGCGCTGCACCGTGTAGGTGTCCGGGGCGTTAGGCGCCAGCTCGGACAGCGGGATGCCACGCTCCGACACTTGCTGTGCCGTGGCGCGCTGACCGCTGGAGATGGGAGGGGTCTGGGCCTGAGCCGGTGCGACCAGCAAAGCGCCAGCGATGATGGTGAGCGCGCCCAGGGCGGTCCGCCGCACGCTGGTGAATGCTGTCATGTTGTTCCTTTTCTCATGCATTGGGAAACGCCCCCTCGCTGGCACCTCGACGCACGGAGCAACCGCGCAGCCGGGCAAATACGTTACAAAGCTTCTTAGATTCTCTGCTCAAGCCCTTGATTCGGCAACGATTATTGGCTGGCGGCGCTGCAGCAGGCCTTAAAAGTGGCGAAAATAGCGACATCTCTTGGCAGCTTTCATGGCAATCCTTCCCATTCTCTGTTACCCGGACCCCCGGCTTCACAAGGTTGCACGCCCCATTGCGGCGGTGGACGACCGCATCCGGACGCTGGTCTCCGACATGCTGGCCACCATGTACGACGCCCATGGCATTGGCCTGGCCGCCACCCAGGTGGACGTGCACGAGCGCCTGGTGGTCATCGACGTTTCTGAGGAACGCAACCAGCCGCTGGTGCTCATCAACCCCGAACTGGTCTGGACCAGTGCCGAAAAGCACCTCAACGAAGAAGGTTGCCTCTCGGTGCCCGGCATCTACGACGGCGTTGAACGCTTCGATGCCGTGCATGTGCGGGCACTGGACGCCCAGGGCCAGTCCCGCGTCATTGAGGCCGATGGCCTTCTGGCCGTGTGCATCCAGCACGAGATGGACCATCTCATGGGCAAGGTGTTTGTGGAATACCTCTCCCCACTCAAGCGCAATCGCATCAAGACCAAGATGGTCAAGCAGCAGCGGGGGGCGCGCGAGTGACCGGTCCGGCGCTCTGCACCCGCAGGGGTGGCGGAGTGCTGGCGCGCCTGGCGCTTCTTGTGCTGGCGGTGCAAATTTCGGGCTGTGCGCTGCCGGCCCGCGAAAAAGCCGGCGCGCTGCGCGCCGAGGTGGTTGCCCGTCTCGGGCCGCCCACCGCCTCCTTCCCTTTGCCAAGCGGCGAGCGGCTCCTGTACTCCGAGCTGCCCGCGGGGTTTGCGGCCTACAACCTGGATTTCGACGCCAGCGGCAGGCTGGTGCGCAACGAGCAGGTGCTGACGCAGGCGCGCTTTGAGAACCTTCCCGTGGGCATATGGACCACCGCCGATGTGCAGCGCACCTTTGGCGCGCCTTTGCGCGTGGAGCGTGTGGCACGGTTCGAGGGCGACATCTGGACCTACCGCTTCCGCCAGAACTCCGACCCGCGCCTTGCCCACGTCCACCTGGACCGCCAGGGCGTGGTTCGGCTGGTCATGTTCACGGACGAGCTTCCCCATTTTGACAACGCGCGCGACTGAGTGCGTACTTACCTCCTGACAACGGTTTCCCATGAGAGTCATTTTTGCCGGCACGCCCGAATTTGCCCGCGTGGCGCTGGAGCGGCTGCTGGCCGCAGGGTTCACGGTGCCCCTGGTCCTGACCCAGCCCGACCGCCCCGCGGGGCGCGGCATGAAGCTGCAGGCCTCCCCCGTCAAGCAATGCGCGCTGGAGCATGGCATCGCCGTCGCGCAGCCCCGCAGCCTGCGCCTGGACGGCAAGTACCCCGATGATGCGGCCGCCGCCCGCGATGCCTTGTTGGCTGCGCGGGCCGACGTGATGGTGGTGGCCGCCTATGGCCTCATCCTGCCGCAGTGGGTGCTGGATTCCATGAGCGCCGCACGGCCGCCCGAAGGCGCGAAGGCCCCCTCGGGGGGCAGCGAACCACGCGCAGCGGGAAGCGTGGGGGCGCGTTTGGGATGCCTGAACATCCACGCCAGCCTGCTGCCGCGCTGGCGCGGCGCCGCGCCCATCCATCGCGCCATCGAGGCCGGGGATGCAGAAACCGGCGTCACCATCATGCAGATGGATGCTGGCCTGGACACCGGCGACATGCTGCTGATGGAGCGGCTGGCCATTGCGCCCACAGACACCACCGCCACCCTGCACGACCGGCTGGCCGCGCTCGGGGGCCGCATGATCGTGGAGGCTCTGGAACTGGCCGCCTGTGGAGGGCTGAAGGCCTTGCCCCAGCCCGCCGAGGGCATCACCTACGCCCACAAGATCGAGAAGGCCGAGAGCACCATCGACTGGTCGCTGCCCGCCACGGTGATCGGCCAGCGTATTCGGGCGTTTGACCCGTTCCCCGGAGCCAGCACCGAATGCGCCGGGGAAACGATCAAAGTGTGGAGTTATGAAATTGATAGCGATAACTCGAATACAGATAAGCGCCAGGGCCAAATTTTGTCGGTAAATGGCGACGGAGTGACGGTCGCCTGCGGCGAAGGCACGCTGCGCCTGACCACCTTGCAGCGCGCGGGGGGCAAGCGGCTCGCAGCGGCCGATTTCTTGCGGGGCTTTGACCTGCAGCCCGGCATGGTGCTGGGCGCTGCGCCCACTACCGCCGCGACACCGGAATGAGCCGCCGGGCCGCCATCGGCAACACACTGCGCCACCCCTCCTTTCGCGTGGCCGCTGTCGACATGGCGGGCACGGCCGTGGGCATCGGGGCCTGGGGCCTGGTCACCGGAGTGGTCATGGTCAAGAGCGGGCTGCCCGTTGGGATGGCCATCTTCATGTCGCTGGTGGTGTATGCCGGCAGCGCGCAGCTGGCGGTCATCCCTTTGATGGCGGTGGGCGCACCGCTGTGGGTGGTCTGGCTCACGGCGAGCTGTGTGAACCTGCGTTTTGTGATCTTCAGCAGCATGTGGCGCAGCTACTTCGCGCACCTGCCGCTGCGCCAGCGCCTGGCGGTGGGCTATTTCAGCGGCGATGTGATCTACGTGGCCTTCATGAAGCGCTTTCCGGAGCCGCGCCCCCAGCCCGAGCAGGTGCCGTATTTCTGGGGTGCTGCCAGCACCAACTGGCTGGCCTGGCAGGTGCCGTCCATCGCCGGCATCCTGCTGGCCAATGCCGTGCCGCTGTCCTGGGGCCTGGGGTTTGCGGGCGTGCTGGCGCTGCTGGGTGTGCTGCTGTCGCTGCTGTTCGACCGGGCCACCTGGCTGGCCACCGCGGTCGCCGCCACGGCGGCGATTGCCGCGTTTGCGCTGCCGCTCAAGCTCAACATCCTGGTGGCCATTGCGGCGGCGGTGGCCGCAGGCCTCTTGATGGAGGCGGTAGACCGCCGTCGCCACAAGCCCGAACTGGTCCTGTTGCCCGCCGACAGCGTGCTGCCACCTGAAGAACGCGAGCAGGTCGAGGCGGGCGATGTGGTGCCACTGCGCGAGGAGCGCCATCCATGATGAACGACTGGTCCTGGATCGAACCCGCCATCGCCATCTTCGGCCTGGCCGTGATCACCGTGGTGTCGCGCTCGTTCTTCATGATCCCCGAGCGCGAGCTGCCGCTGCCCGACTGGCTCAAGCGCGGGCTCAAGTACGCACCGCTGGCCGCCCTCACCGCCGTGATCGCGCCCGAGATCCTGATGACCCATGGCGAACTCATCGGCACGTTCATGGACGCGCGCATCCCTGCCGTCCTGTGTGCCACTGCCTACTACTTCTGGCGGCGCGGCATCCTGGGCACCATCGTGGTGGGCATGGTGGTGTACCTGCCGCTGCACATCGGCTGGAATTGGTAGAGAAGCACCTCCTGAGCCGTGTGCGTCAGTGCCGCCGCCAGAGGCGGTGGCTCTTCGGTGCAGTCCAAGCCTGCGCAGGCAGGCTTGGAGCCGCTGCCCCTCAGCCCCCAGGGGGACGACGCCAGGGGCCTGGCAGAGCCAGTTCCGCGGTTGCACTGGCACGGGCGCGGGAGCCGCATGGGCTTCGCTCACTAAAATGGCAGCCCTCAAGAGCCCGATTCAATCCACCCCTCCCGCCATGAACATCCTCCGCTTTTCCGATCTGTGCGCCCAAGGCAAGGCCCAAGGCCAGCGCGTTTTCATCCGTGCCGACCTGAACGTTCCCCAGGACGATGCTGGCCGCATCACCGAAGACACCCGCATCCGCGCATCGATCCCCTGCATCCGCATGGCGCTGGACGCCGGGGCGGCCGTCATGGTGACCAGCCACCTGGGCCGCCCGACCGAGGGTGAGTTCAAGCCCGAGGACTCGCTGGCCCCCGTGGCCGCACGCCTGGCCGAGCTGCTGGGCCGCGATGTTCCGCTGGTCTCGAACTGGGTGGACGGCGTCACCGTTGCCCCTGGCCAGGTCGTGCTGCTGGAAAACTGCCGCCTGAACGTGGGCGAGAAAAAGAACAAGGAAGACCTGGCCCGCAAGATGGCTGCGCTGTGCGACATCTTCGTGAACGATGCCTTTGGAACCGCCCACCGCGCCGAAGGCACGACCTACGGCATCGCTCAATTTGCCCCGATTGCCTGCGCCGGCCCGCTGCTGTCGGCCGAGATCGACGCCCTGACCAAGGCCCTGGCCCATCCCCAGCGCCCGCTGGCTGCCATCGTGGCGGGCTCCAAGGTCTCGACCAAGCTGACCATCCTCAAGAGCCTGGCCGACAAGGTGGACCAGCTCATCGTGGGCGGCGGCATTGCCAACACCTTCATGCTGGCTGCGGGCCTGCCCATCGGCAAAAGCCTGGCCGAACCCGACCTGCTGGACGAAGCGCGCGCCGTGATCGCCGCCATGAAAGCGCGCGGCGCCGAAGTGCCGATCCCCACCGATGTGGTCACCGCCAAGGCCTTTGCCGCCGATGCCCCAGCGACCGTGAAGGCAGCCAAGGACGTGGCCGAGGACGATCTGATCCTGGACATCGGCCCCGAAACCGCCGCCCGCCTGGCCACCCAGCTCAAGTCCGCAGGCACCATCGTCTGGAACGGCCCGGTGGGCGTGTTTGAATTCGCGGCCTTTGAAAACGGCACCCGCGAGATTGCCAAGGCCATCGCCGAATCCCCCGCGTTCAGCATTGCTGGCGGTGGCGACACCCTGGCGGCCATCGCTAAATACGGCATCGAAAAACAGGTGGGTTATATCTCCACCGGCGGCGGCGCCTTTCTGGAAGTGCTGGAAGGCAAGACGCTGCCCGCGTTCGAAATCCTTGAAAAACGCTTCGTTACTATCGTTTGAAATTCGTTACACGCGCCGGTACAAGCAAATGCAGCCGCGCGTAAGCAAGCACGCCAATCTGTGACCAAAAACAACGAATTGCGTGTGTCTGGGCGCAGTTACCTCAATTTTTTCTTGTTTTTGTTGAGTATCGCGCCCAGAATTATTTTTCAATCGCGTGGGATGTATCTGTTCATGTCCCCGCCTCTCAAAGTCCGTAGGAGGGAATCATGAAATTTTCAAAGGCAGTCAGCTTGGCGGTATTGGCCGGCGCTGTGGCTACTTTGGCGGGATGTGCTTATCGTTCGCCCATTCCCCTGGCGGAGAACTTTGAGCTGACGGTACAACCCAAGGTCCGCTCGGCGGGCCACTGGGAACTGGTCTCGAACGACGTGGTGGCGCAAACCCTCAGCACGCTCGACAAGACCGGCATGGCCCCTGGCACGCAATTGCATGTCGCACTGCCCCCCAACCCGAGCGCATTCGATCTGGCATTCCGTGATTTCCTGATCACCAAGCTCGTGCAAAGCGGTGCGCCTGTTTTGCAGGATCCTGGCCAGGCACTCAACGTGACGTACAACACGCAGGTGGTTCGTCACAACAGCCCCCGCCCCCACTTCATTCCTGGCCAGTTCACGATGATCGCTGCGGGCCTGATGGCAGCCTACGGGCTGCGTCACGAGCACCTGGATCTGCAACTGCTGGCCGCGCTGGGTGCCACCTCGCTGGCTGACTACGGCGCCAGCATCAACTCGGGCGGCCCCACCAACACCGAGCTGATCCTGACCACCACGGTCACACGCGGCGGCCAGTATGTGGCCCGCAAGACCGATGTGTACTACCTCGAGAACGCGGACACGCCGCTGTTCATGCGTCCGTCGTACTACAAGAACGTCAATATGAAGGTAGTTTCGCAATGAAAACCGCAGCACTTCTGACCGCGCTGGCCGCAGCAGCTTTGCTGGCCGGCTGTGCCAACAATGGCGCGCCCACGCGCACCGATCCGACCTACCAGGAAGCCGCCAACAACCAGTTCCTGAACAGCAGCCGCGATGCCGTGGCCAAGCTGACCGCCGGTTTCGACCTGAGCGCTGCAGGCAGCGGCCCCGTCCTGGTGGCCACCGTGGTCAACGTGAACGACCTGAGCCGCTCGGCCCCTCTGGGCCGCACGCTGTCCGAGCAATACGCCTCGCACATGGCGGCCAGCGGTTTCAACGTGAAGGAAATCAAGCTGCGCGGCGACGTGTTCGTGCGCGAAGGTGCTGGCGAGTTGCTGCTGTCCCGCGAAATCAAGGATATCGCCCGCAGCCACAATGCCTCGCTGGTGCTGGTGGGTACCTACTCGGCCGCTGCCAATTTCACCTACGTGAGCCTCAAGCTCGTGCGCACGGAAGACAGCCGCATCATCCGCGGCCACGACTACGCACTGCCCAACGACCGCGATGTACAGCGCCTGCTGGCGGTACCGCGCTGAGGGCATGCGAATTCGGTAGGGGTGCTCCCGCTGCGTACGGGGACTCCCGAACCACCCCAAAAAAGGCCGTCTCGACGGCCTTTTTTGTTGCCCACTGCGGGCTCGTGACCACACCCCGGAGTCCTCTGCGCCGCAGCGGTGGGCAGAAAACCGTGCGGCGGTGCTTGTCACCCCACCTAAAATCACGCCCCATGACCTTCACCGACATGCTGCGCGACGCCACGGCGCAAAACAACTCCCTGCTGTGCGTGGGCCTGGACCCGGAGCCCACGCGGTTTCCTGGGGGAATGCAGGGCGATGCGCACAAGATCTATGACTTCTGCGCCGCCATCGTGGACGCCACGGCCGATCTGGTGTGTGCCTTCAAGCCACAGATCGCCTACTTTGCCGCCCACGGCGCCGAAGACCAGCTCGAACGCCTGATGCAGCACATGCGCGCCAACGCGCCGCATGTGCCGGTGATCCTGGATGCCAAGCGCGGCGACATTGGCTCCACGGCCGAGCAGTACGCCAAGGAGGCCTTCGAGCGCTACGGTGCCGATGCGGTCACGCTGTCGCCCTTCATGGGCTTCGACTCCATCGAGCCCTACCTGGCCTACCACGGCAAGGGCGCGTTTCTGCTCTGCCGCACCTCCAACCCGGGCGGCGACGACCTGCAGACCCAGCGCCTGGCCAGCGTCGAGGGCCAGCCGCTCATGTATGAGCATGTGGCACGGCTGGCGCAAGGCCCCTGGAACAAGAACGGCCAGCTGGGCTTGGTGGTGGGTGCCACCTACCCACAGGAGATCGAGCGTGTGCGTGCCATTGCGCCCACACTACCGCTGCTGATCCCGGGCGTGGGCGCCCAGGGTGGCGACGCCGCTGCCACCGTGCGCGCCGGGCTGCGCGATGGCGGGCCGATCATCGTGAACTCGTCGCGGTCCATCCTGTACGCGTCCAAGGGCGACGACTTTGCAGCAGCGGCGCGCACCGAGGCCCAGCGCACCCGCGCGGCGCTCGAAGCAGCCCGCGCGCGCTGACACCCCACTTTCAGCTCCTACAACCTTCGCGCCGCAGCTGCACCCGGATCACACCCATGCAGCTCAAGTGGCTCGAAGACTTCATCGTGCTGGCGCAGGAGCGCAGCTATACGCGGGCAGCCGAGCTGCGGCATGTCACTCACCCCGCCTTTGGCCGCCGCATCCGCGCGCTGGAGGCCTGGGCGGGTACGCCGCTGGTGGAGCGCGGTGGCGGCCCCGTCACCCTGACGCCTGCCGGGCAGAGCTTTCTGGAAACCGCCGGCCACATGGCGCGCAGCCTGGCGCAATCGCACGAGGAGCTGCAAAGCCTGGCTGGCCGGCAAGCCCGCACCGTGACGCTGGCCACCGGCCGCACGCTGGCACGCACGGTGGTGGCCGACTGGCTGGTGCGGCTGCAGCCCATTTTGCAAAACGCCGAGCTGTGCATACGCACCCGCGCCCTGGCAGACACCGTGGCGCTGCTGGAAAGGGGTGAAGCCGACTTCTCGCTCGTGTACCACCACCCGGCGCTGGCGATACGGCTGGATGCGCGCCAGTTCATGCATGTCACGGTGGCGTCCGACCGGCTGGTGCCCATTTCGCGGGCGACGGCGCAAGGGCAGGCGCTGCACCGCTTCGGGCACGACCACCTGCCCGTGCCCTACCTGGCCTATGCCCCCCAGCTCGCACTGGGCCGGCTGGTGGAAGACCATCTGTCCCAGAACCCGCATGCGCCCCGGCTGCAGCGGGTGGTGGAGTGCGACTCGGCCGACGCGCACTACGAATACGTACAAAAAGGCCTGGGCGTGGCGTGGCTGCCCTGGTCCATGGTGCACGCCGATTGCCAGGCCAAACGGCTTGCGCCTGCGGGCGATGCGCGCTTGGAAGTGCGTTTCGACGTGCGCCTGTACCGACCCAAACGCCGACTCGGTCCCGTGGCCGAAGCGCTCTGGAAAGCCCTGGCACAGCGCTGACACCCCAGGGTTTGCCCGAGGGGGCAGAACCTATTTGGCACACCTCGGTGCCATTTCAGCACCACAGACGTGTGCCCGCCTTTTCACAATGGCTCCACCCACAAGAACTTCACTGGAGCCCCGCATGCAAAACACTCCCTCCCTGCGCCGCACCGCCTTGCTGTGTGGCATGGCCCTCCTGGCGGCCCCAGCGTTCGCACAGGATGTGTATCCCTCCAAACCCATCACCATTGTGGTGGGCTACCCACCCGGGGGCAGCACCGACCTGACCGGCCGCACCGTGGCCACGGAATTGAGCGCCAAGCTGGGCGTGCCGGTGGTGATTGAAAACATTGGGGGCGCAGGCGGCGCGATTGGTGCACAGAAGGTGGCGAGCAGCGCACCCGACGGCTACACCTTTCTGGTGGGCGCCAGCAACGAGATTGCCATCAACAAGCTGGTGACCAAGAAGGTGAAGTACGACGTGAAGGACTTCACCGCCATCGGCCTCATCGCCTCGCAGCCGCTGGTGCTGGTGGCATCCACCGGCGCGGGCGTGAAGAACCTGGCCGAGTTCACGCAGAAGGTGTCCAAGAACCCGGGCAAGTTCAGCTACGGCAGTTCGGGCGTGGGCACGTCGCTGCACCTGGCGGGCGAGATGGTCAAGGAGCAGGGCAAGCTCTTCATGACGCACATCCCTTACCGGGGCGTCGCGCCGCTCACCAACGACCTCATGGGCAACAACCTGGAATATGGCGTGTTCGTGCTCTCCAGCGGCCTGCCACACATCAAGAGCGGAAAGGTGATTGCCCTCGGCACCACCGAAGCCAAACGCTCCGCCGCCACACCGGACATCCCGGCCCTGGCCGAAACCCCGCAGTACAAGAACGTGGACATTGGCGTGTGGTTTGCGCTGATGGGCCCGGCCAACCTGCCCAAGCCGGTGTTCGACAAGGTGAAGAAGGCGCTGAACGACACCCTGCAGTCGCCCGAGTTCAAGAAGAAGATGGAAGCCAGCGGCTCCACCGTGGCTGCGACCACGGTCAACATCGACCAGTTCCTGGCGGCCGAAGTCGCCAAGTACAAGAAGATTGTGGAATTCGCCAAGATCGAAGAATGAGCAGCAGCACCGCCCCCCAAAACACGGCCGTTCCACCGCTGGCCTTTGAGCTGCCCGCGCCCGACATCACCGCCTGGCGCGTGGGCAACACCGGCACCGAAGGCGTCTGGCATTTCGACTCGGGCGAGCCCGGCCGCCACGTGATGGTCAGCGCGCTGGTGCATGGCAACGAGCTGTGCGGCGCCTGGGCCTTGAAGGGCCTGCTCGAAGCGGGCGTGCGGCCGCAGCAGGGCACGCTCACGCTGGCGTTCTGCAACCTCGATGCGTTCGACCGGTTTGACGCGAGCAACCACGACGCCTCGCGCTTCACCGACGAAGACCTCAACCGCCAATGGCTGGACGAGCGCATCGACGCAGCCGATACCAAGGAGCGCCGCCGCGCCGCCGCGCTGCGCCCGTTTGTGGCGCAGGCGGACTGGCTGCTCGACATCCACTCGATGCACGAGCCCTCGGCCCCACTGCTGCTCACCGGCATCCAGCCGCGCAACCTGGAACTGGCGCGCGCCATGCGCTCGCCCGAGCACATCGTGGTGGATGCGGGCCACAAGGACGGCGTGCGCATGCGCGACTACGGCCGGTTTGGCGCGCTGGAAGACGACCACGGCAACAGCACCCGTTCGCTGCTCATTGAATGTGGCTTCCATGGCGACCCGGCCAGCCGCGCCGTGGCACAGGACCAGTGCGTGCGCTTCATCGAACAGTCCGGCGCCCTGAGCGCCGACGCCCTGGCGCAGCAACTGCCCGGCTGGCGCCTGCCCGATGCGCCCCGCCAGTGGGCGCTGGAGGTAACCGGCCCCGTGGTGGCCACCAGCAGCGCCTTCCGCTTTGTGGCGCCCTACACGGGGCTGGAGCTGTTTGAAAAGGCTGGCACCGTGATTGGCGACAACGACGGTGTGCCGGTGACCACGCCGTATGACAACTGCGTGCTGGTGATGCCGTCGGTGCGCCAGGCGCGCGCGGGCGTGACGGTGGTGCGGTTCGCGCGGCGCAGGGCGCTGTAAGCGCGCAGTAACAGCTCAGTAGCGGCGCAACAGGCGCACTGCAGAGGCGGTGGGTGGCAGGAGCCCCCGCCTCTTCCTATTCAAACACTATAAATTTAATAGCTGCTAGCGCTTATCCATCAAGCGCTAGAGGCTATTTTTGCTTGTATTTTTGGCCCCAGCACCACACAGGCCAGAGCTGCCACCACCAGCACAATCCCCGCCCACTGCCAGGGCGCCACGCCCTCATCCAGCAGGAGCCAGCCTGCGGTGAGCCCCACCACCGGCACCGCCAGGCTGAAGGGGGCCACACGGTTGGCAGGGTAGCGCTGCAGCAGGTTGGTCCACAGCGCATAGCCAACAATGGTGGCCGCCCAGCCCAGGTAGGCCACAGCCGCCCACGACAGCAAGGGCACGTCCGCCAGCGTTTGCCACTGCAGCCAGCGTGCGGCGTCAGGGTCGAACATGGCAGACAGCGCCACAAAAGGCAGCACCGGCACCAGGCTGCTCCAGATCACAAACGCCAGCGGATCAAACCCCGGGCTTTGCTGCTGCGCCAGGCGCGCCACGATGTTGGACGAGGCCCACATGGCAGCGCCGCACAGCGTCAACAGCAAACCGGCCAGCGTGGTAGCCGCCGCTACACCCACGCCAGAGCCTGGGCCCACGTAGTTCATCGCAAAACACACCAGCCCCAGCGCGGCCAGCACCATGCCCCACCGCAAGGGCAACCCCGGCCGCTCGCGCAGCAGTGCAAAGCCGAACAGCGCGGTGAAGAACACCTGCGTCTGCAGCAGCACACTGGCCAGCCCGGCCGTCATGCCCACCTTGAGCCCTACAAACAGAAAACCGAACTGCCCCACGCCCTGGAACAGCCCAAACAACAGCACCCAGCGCCAGTGCATGCGCGGCGGGCGCACCAGCAGCACCAGCGGCAAGGCGGCACACAGGTAGCGCGCGGCGCCCAGCTGAAAGGGGCTGAAGCTGCGCAGCCCCCATTTCATCGCAACGAAGTTGACGCCCCACAGAACTACCACCACCAGGGCGGCCAGCAGGTCGCGCGCACGCAGCGAGCCACCTACCGGGCCTAGCGGGCCGGATACAGGCGCCGTCACTGCGCAGCCCGCGCAGCGTCAATGTGTGCCTTCACCCGCTGGGCCAGGGCCATGTCGCCGGGGGTTTCCGGGCTCCATTTGTCGATGGCACGGGGCTGCTCGTCGGCATCCACGGCGGTGTAGACCGCCACACAGTGCAGCACCTCTTGCAGCGGCTCGCCATGGATGCCACCGCTGCACACCTCCACGGCCAGGTGCATGGCGGTGTCGGTGGTGGACGCCAGGCGCGCATGCACCTCCACCAGATCCCCCGGGCGAATGGGGTGCACAAAATGCGCGCCGCCCACAAACTCGGTGATGCACGGCCCCTTGGCCCAGGCGCAGGCGCAGGCAAAGCCGGCATCGTCCACCCAGCGCAGCACGGTGCCACCGGGCACACGGCCTGCCTGGGGCAGGGTGCTTTGAGACGCCAGGAAGCGCAGGGTGATCGATTGCATGCCAGGTGCTCCAAGGGGCGGATGTAGGGGTCATTATTCTCCAGCGCGCCCTCTGCCGCTGCCCCGTGTGCATGCCTCCAAAGACGCCCCGCAGGTGGTGAAAATTGACCTGAGTCAAAACCCTACTCAAAACAGCCCCCTACATTGCGTTACATCCCGCGCGGCCTGATGGAGGGCCGCATCCCAGTCGGCGGGTGCCGACACCCCGCCCCCTGAGGTCTACCCTTTTGCGCACACACCCACCGTGCGCGTACTGCCATGTCCCTTCTTCACCGCTTGAACCTGCTCGAAAAATTCCTCATCCTGGGAACCCTCGGGCTCATGATGAGTGCGCTGCCCACCTACCTGACGGTGCGCGATGCGCTGCACGCCATTGGCCATGCGCGCCACGAGGCGCAGGGCATGGTCCCTGCGCAGGCACTCACCCGCCTCGTGCAGCAGATGCAGGTGCACCGGGGCCTGTCGGTGGGCATGCTGGGCGGCGACGAAACCCTGGCGGCGCGCCGCCCCGCTGCGCGCGATGCCGTCAACGCGGCGCTGGACGAGGCCACCACCCGCTTTGCGGCCGCCAAGGTGCCCGCCACCCAGATGGCCGCCTGGACCCAGGCCCAGCAGACCTGGCGCACGCTGGAGCAGGCCGTGGCCGCACGCAGCATCGAGCAGGCCCAGAGCACGGCGCAGCACACGCAGCTCATCGCGTCGCTGCTGCAGCTCAACGAATCCTTGCTGCATGCCTATGGCCTGCAGATCGACCCCGACGCCGACACGCACGCACTGATCCAGGCCTCGCTGGTGCAGGCGCCCATGCTGGGCGAAAAGCTGGGCATGCTGCGCGCGCAAGGCGCCAGCGCCCTGGGCAAACGCGAGCTGACGCCCCAGGGCAAGGGCCAGTTGCTGGTGCTGCAGCAGCGTGTTGCCGAGCTGCAGGCCGACACCTTCCGGGGACTGGACCGCGCCCTGCAAGGCAACCCCGATCTCCAACGCGCCCTGGGCAGCAGCGCGCAGGCCGTGCAGGGCCAGATCCAGCAATCGCTGCAGATGGCCGAACGCGACGTGATCAACGCCAGCGAACTCCAGCTGCCTTCCAAGGACTATTTCGACGCCTTCACCCGCACCATCGAAGCGCTGAACGCACTCAACAACCTGTCCATGGCCAGCCTGGACCAGGCGCTGCAGGCCCGGGTGTCCGACCTGCAGCGGGGACTGCTGTGGGTGGCTCTGGCGCTGGTCGTAACGCTCTCGGCCACCAGCGGCATGGCGCTGGTGTTTGTGCGCTCGATGACGGTGCCGCTGTCACAGGCCGTGGCGCTGTCACGCGCCGTGGCGCAGGGTGACCTGAGCGGCGCCCCGCTGGCCCACGGCACCAATGAAGTCGGCCAGTTGCTGCAAGCGCTGCAGCAGATGCGCAGCCAGCTCACGCAGGTGGTGCGCCAGGTGCGCAACGGTTCTGAAAACGTGGCCACGGCCAGCGTGCAGATTGCCCAGGGCAATACCGACCTCTCGGCCCGCACCGAAAGCCAGGCCAGTGCGCTCGAAGAAACCGCCGCCTCGATGGAGCAGCTCAACGCCACCGTGCGCCAGAACGCCGACAGCGCCCAGCAGGCCAGCCAGCTGGCCGCGAGCGCGAGCACCGTGGCCACCCAGGGCGGCGAGGTCGTGGCCCAGGTGGTCAACACCATGCAGGGCATCAACGCCGCGTCGCAGAAGATCTCGGACATCATCGGCGTGATCGACTCCATCGCCTTCCAGACCAATATCCTCGCCCTGAACGCCGCTGTGGAGGCGGCCCGCGCGGGCGAGCAGGGCCGGGGCTTTGCGGTGGTGGCCAGCGAAGTGCGCAGCCTGGCCGGACGCAGTGCCGAGGCCGCGCGCGAGATCAAGGCCCTCATCAGTGCCAGCGTGGAGCGCGTGGAACAAGGCACCGCCCTGGTGGACCGGGCGGGCAGCACCATGACCGAGGTGGTGGCGTCCATCCGCCGCGTGACCGACATCGTGGGCGAGATCAGCGCGGCCAGCCACGAACAATCGCTGGGCGTGGCCCAGGTGGGCGAGGCCGTGACGCAGATGGACCAGGTCACGCAGCAAAACGCCGCCCTGGTCGAGGAAATGGCCGCCGCCGCCAGCAGCCTGCAGAACCAGGCCGAAGACCTGGTGCAGGTGGTGTCGGTGTTCCGTCTGGGGGACGAAGGCCAGGGCCAGCACAGGGCACCACGCCCCACAAATTCGCTACAAATTCAATAGCTATCAGCACTTACCCATCAAGCGCTAGCGGCAAATTTTATTCAGATTCTGCGACCCCCGTGGCTCCGCGGCGCTGCGCGGAGCGGCGGATGGACCGGGCAGCCCGCTCGCTCCACCGTTGCGCATCCGTTCACGCCGTCGCAGGCTCACCACCCGGCCCCGTCTGCGGTAGCACCAGCCGCGCGCGCAGCCCGTGGCCGGGGGCGCTGTGCAACTCCAGCGCCCCCCCCTGGGCGCGCGCCACGCGCTCGGCAATCGCCAGCCCGAGCCCGGCCCCCGGTGCGCCCGCACGCGCCGTGCCGCCGCCACGTGCAAAAGGCTGGCGCATGCGGTCGATCTCTTCAGCGGTGATGCCGGTGCCCTGGTCCTGCACCTCCAGCCATACCTGGGTGGCGTCAGCCCCCGTGCGCAACACCACCGGCGGCGCACCGTGGCGCCAGGCGTTTTCCACCAGGTTGTCCAGCGCGCGGCGCAGGGCCTGGGGGCGCACGGGCACGTCGGGCAGGGCCCCCAGTTCCAGCACCAGCGCGCGGCCATGGTCGGCCTGCGCCTCGGCCACGGCCTGGGCCAGGTCGTTGAGCGATGCGGTGGTGGGCGCCTCGGCCTCACCGCTGCGTGCGAACTGCAGGAACTGACCCACGATGCCATCCATCTCGTCGATGCTGCGCGCCATGCTGGCCGCCAGCGGCGCATCGACCTGCGCGCCGGCAATCTCCACCCCCAGGCGCAGCTTGGTCAGCGGCGTGCGCAGGTCGTGCGACACACCTGCCAGCATCAGGGCGCGCTCGTGGTCGGCGGCGGCCAGGCTCTGCGCCATCTGGTTAAAGCTGCGCGCCACGGTGGCGATTTCTTCGGGCCCATCATCCGGCAGGGTTGCGGGCGACTGGCCTTGCGCCAGTTGCTGCGCCGCGCCCACCACCTGCACCAGCGGGCGGTTGATGTGGCGCTGCAGCCACCACGCGCCCAGCAGCGCCAGCAGCATGCTGGCCAGCGTGGCGGCCAGCCAGGCGCCGGTGAACTCACGGCTGGGGAACACGCTGGGCAGGTTGAGCCAATAGCTCTCGGCCCCCTCCGCGCCCTCGTGCACCACACGCAGGGACAGCACGCCGGTGCTGTCGCGGCGCCACAGCGGTTGCGTCGGTTGCGGCGGCTGTGTCGCAGCATCGTTCGCACCCAGACGGCGCGACACGGCCTGCACAAACTGCCGCTCCAGGGGCGACAGCAGCGCGCGCCGCGCAGCACTCTCCGGCGCAACGGGCGGTGCGGACAACACGGCCTGCCGGTTGAACGCCTCGACAAATGCCACACGCTGCGCCGCGGGCAGTGCCTGCAGCCCCGCACGCAGCGCAGCCACATTGCGCGCCACGCCATCGGCCACCTGCGCCACACGGGGCTTGAAGATCATCTGCCGCACCAGCACCGCCGCCACCAGCTGCCCCAGCACGATGAGCACGGCCATCAGCAGCAGGTTGCGCCCCAGCAGGCTGCGCGGCCAGAGCCCCCAGCGGCGGGTGGTTGCAGAGGCCGTCATGGCTGGCGCCCCCCGCCCGGCGCAGCGCCATCGGGCACAAACACATAGCCCACGCCCCACACGGTGCGGATGTGGCGCGGCTGGGCCGGGTCGGCCTCGATGAGCTTGCGCAGGCGCATCACCTGCACGTCGATGCTGCGGTCGGTGGCGGTGTGGTCGGGCCCATAGGCCAGCGCGATAAGCCGGTCGCGCCCGAGCGGTCGGTGTGGCTGCCGGGCCAGCGCCTGCAGCAGTGCGAATTCGCCGGTGGTCAGGGGCACGTCCTGCGCACCCTGACTGTGGTTGTCGTCGCGACCGTCGTTGCGCTCCAGACGGCGCTCGTCCAGCCACAGCGTGAACGCGCCAAACACAATACGCCCACCCGCCTGGCGCGGCCCGGTGTGGGCGCCCAGCACACGCTGGCGCCGCACCATGGCCTGGATGCGGGCCAGCAGCTCGCGCGGGTTGAAGGGCTTGGGCAGGTAGTCGTCGGCGCCCATCTCCAGGCCGATGATGCGGTCCACCGGGTCGCCGCGTGCGGTGAGCATCAGGATGGGAATGGTCTCGCCCTGCGCACGCAGGCGGCGGCAGATGGCCAGGCCGTCCTCGCCCGGCATCATCACATCGAGCACCAGCACATCAAAGCGTTCGCGCGCCAGCAGCACATCGAGCGGGCCTGCGCCATCGACCGTGCGCACGGTATAGCCCTGGTCGCTGAGGTAGCGCTGCAGCAGGGCACGCAGATCGGGCTCGTCATCGGCGACCAGGATTTTGGCCAGGGGGTCGGTCATGGGCAGGGAGCAACGTGGCAAGTGAAGGCGGCGTGGTGGCAATGGTAGGCGCTACTTGGACGGTACGGCGGGCCATGCACCCCCAGCCATGACAAGGCATGACGGAGTCGCAGTCGTTTGTCATGGTTTGTCATACATCGGCGGATTTCTGCCATCAATGGCTCACACCCGGGACCCACAGTACAGCCATGCCACACCCCAAGGCAAACCCCAAGGAGTTCACCACCATGCCTTTGCTGCCCCACCCCGCTGACAACGACCTGCTGCACCGCCCCGCGCTGGCAACGGGTGTGCTCGTGTTACCCGCCCTCGCCACCCTGGGGCTGAGCGCCGTGCTGGCGCTGGCCGCCCCCACCGAAGCGCAGGCCCGCACCCGCCGGAGCGTGGAACACAACGCCGATGGCAGTACCACCACCCACACCGGCGTGGCCCGCAGCGGCCCGAACGGCGCGGTGCTGCGCGGCCGCACCGCCACCACCGATGGGCAGGGCAACGGCAGCGTCACCCGCCGCGGCGCCACCGTGGGCGCGCAGGGCGGGGTGGCCGCACGCCAGGGCAGCACCACCCGCAGTGTTGACGGCAGTGCCAGCCACAGCGGCACGGTGTCCGCCCAGAATGCCCAGGGCAGTCTGCACAGCAGCGGCGGGGCAAGCCGCAATGCCGACGGCAGCGTGGAGCAGGCCCGCAGCACCACCGCCACCAGTGCGGCCACCGGCAACAGCGTGCAGACGCAGAGCAGCTACAGCAAGGACAGCGGCTTGAGCCGCAGCGCCACCTGCTATGACGCGAGCGGCACGGCCATGGCTTGTCCGACGCGGCCTTAACACCGTCTGGACCCAGCCATCGATTGCCCCCCTCTGAACTCCGGAGCCTTGCCATGTCCCTGCGCCGCACCCTCACCTTGACCACCCTCGCCGCGCTCACGCTGGCCACCGCCAGCGTGCAGGCCCAGACCACCGCGCACAACGGTGGCCGCCTGCGTGCCCTCATCGCACAAAAGCAGGCCGCCGCTGCACCGGCCGTCCTGGCCGCCGGCGTGCAGCGCATCGCCGATGTGCCCTACGGCGCCGACCCGGCGCAGCGCATGGATGTGTATGTACCCACCAGCCCCACCACAGGCACCAACAGCCTGGTAGCCAGCGCGGTGCGCGCGCCGGTCATCTTCATGGTGCACGGCGGCGGCTGGCGGCATGGCGACAAGGCCATGGGCCGCGTGGTCCAGGAGAAGGTGAACCGCTGGGTGCCCAAGGGCTTCATCCTCATCTCCATCAATTACCGCATGCTGCCCGACGCGCCCGTGGCCGTGCAGGAGCGCGATGTGCAGGCCGCCCTCATGGCCGCGCAGCAGCGAGCGGGGACCTGGGGCGGGGACCCGAGCCGCTTCATCCTCATGGGCCACTCGGCCGGTGCCCACCTGGTGGCCCTGCTCAATGCCCGCGCCCCGCAGGCACTGCGCGAAGGCGCCTGGCCGTGGCTGGGCACGGTCTCGCTGGACAGCGCCATGATGAACGTGCCCGCCCGCATGCGCGCCCCGCACTTGCCGCTGTACGACGACGCCTTTGGCACTGACCCTGCTTATTGGGTAGCGATGTCGCCCTTCCACCAATGGACGGCGGGCGCTCCGCCGATGCAGATGGTGTGCTCGGCACAGCGGGCGGACGACCCCTGCCAGCAATCCGATGCCATGGCCCGCCACGTGCGCAACCAGGGCGGCCGCGCCGAGGTGTTGCCGCAGGACCTGGACCATGGCGAAATCAACGCCCAACTGGGCCTGGACAGCGATTACACCCGGGCGGTGGAGGCCTTCATGGGATCGCTGGACGCTGAGGTGGCCCGTCGCTTGCAGTGATGCAGCGGCAATTTGCTACTGAATCAATAGCTGCTAGCGCTTTATAGATAAGCGCTAGCAGCCATTTTCATTCAAATTTCGCCTGCAGGTAGGGCGCCAGATACCGCCCCGTATGGCTGGCCGGGTTGGCCGCCAGCTCCTCGGGCGTGCCCACGCCCACTACGGTGCCACCGCCCGCACCACCCTCCGGCCCCATGTCGATGAGCCAATCGGCGGTTTTGATCACGTCGAGGTTGTGCTCGATGATGACGATGGTGTTGCCCGCGTCGCGCAGCTGGTGCAGCACCTTGAGCAGCAGGTCAATGTCGGCAAAGTGCAGGCCCGTGGTGGGCTCGTCCAGGATGTAGAGCGTGCGGCCCGTGTCGCGCTTGGAAAGCTCCTGCGCCAGCTTCACGCGCTGCGCCTCGCCGCCCGAGAGCGTGGTGGCTGCCTGGCCCAGGCGGATGTACGACAGGCCCACGTCCAGCAGCGTCTGCAGCTTGCGCGCTATTGTTGGAACGTCCTTGAAGAAGGCCGCAGCGTCCTCCACCGTCAACTCCAGAATCTGCGCGATGTTCTTGCCCTTCCACAGCACTTCCAGCGTCTCGCGGTTGTAGCGCTGGCCGTGGCAGATGTCGCAGGGCACGTACACGTCGGGCAAGAAGTGCATCTCCACCTTCACCACGCCGTCGCCCTGGCAGGCCTCGCAGCGGCCACCGGCCACGTTGAAGCTGAAGCGCCCGGGGCCGTAGCCACGCTCCTTGGCGGTGTTCACCTCGGCCATCAACTCGCGGATGGGGGTGAACAGGCCGGTGTAGGTGGCGGGGTTGCTGCGCGGCGTGCGGCCAATGGGGCTCTGGTCGACGTTGATGACCTTGTCAAAGTACTCGATGCCCACGATCTCGTCGTGCGCGGCAGGCTCTTCGTGCGCGCGGTACAGCTGGCGGGCCACGGCGGCGTACAGCGTGTCGTTGACCAGCGTGCTTTTGCCCGAGCCCGACACGCCCGTCACGCAGGTGAGCAGCCCTACGGGGAAGTCCACCGTCACACCCTTCAGGTTGTTGCCCGTGGCGCCTGCCACCCGCAGCGCCTGCAGGGCGCCCTGGCGTGCGTGGTGTTCGGCCATGCGTTCGGCGCGGCGTTTGCTGGCCTCGGTTTGCGGAAAGCGCGACTTGGCCTTGGCCTCGACCACGGGAGCAGTCTGCTCCAGCACCGGCAGCCAGGGCGTGCGGCGCTGGGGCACGGCAATCGAGCGCACGCCCGACAGGTACTGGCCGGTGAGCGACTGCGTGTTGCCGCGCACTTCGTCGTACGTGCCCTGCGCCATCACGCGCCCGCCGTGCACACCCGCGCCGGGGCCCATGTCGATCACATGGTCGGCGGCGCGCATCATGTCTTCGTCGTGCTCGACCACGATCACGCTGTTGCCGATGTCGCGCAGGTGTTTGAGCGTGGCGATCAGGCGGTCGTTGTCGCGCTGGTGCAGGCCGATGCTGGGCTCGTCCAGCACATACATCACGCCCGTCAGGCCCGATCCAATTTGCGAGGCCAGGCGGATGCGCTGCGCCTCGCCCCCGGAGAGGGTCTCGGCGCTGCGGTCCAGGCTCAGGTAGCTCAGGCCCACGTCGTTCAGGAACTGCAGGCGCGTGGCGATCTCGCGCACCACCTTGTCGGCGATCTCGGCCTTGGCGCCCGTGAGCTTCAGGTCGTTGAACCAGGTGTGGGCGGTGTTCAGTGTGGCGTGGCTCACTTCAAAGATGGCGCGGGCCTGCTCGCCCTCGCCCAGCCGCACGTGGCGGGCTTCGCGGCGCAGGCGAGTGCCGTGGCATTCGGGGCAGGGCTGGGTGCTGCGAAAGCGCGCAAGGTCTTCGCGCACCACCACCGAATCGGTCTCGCGGTAGCGCCGCGACATGTTGGGGATGATGCCCTCGAACGGGTGCTTCTTGGCATACACCTTGCCCTTGGAGGCACCGCTGTCCATGATGTAGCTGAAGGCGATTTCTTCCTCGCCCGAGCCGTGCAGGATGGCGTGCTGCACCGGTGCGGGCAGCGATTCAAACGGCGCCTCGATGTCAAACGCGTAGTGCTTGGCCAGGCTCTCGAGCATCGCAAAGTAGTAGCCGTTGCGCCGGTCCCAGCCCTTGATGGCGCCGCTGGCCAGGCTCAGCGTGGGGAAGGCCACCACACGCGCCGGGTCGAACACATCGCGCTGGCCAATGCCGTCACACGCGGGGCACGCGCCCATGGGCGAATTGAACGAGAACAGGCGCGGCTCCAGCTCCGGCAGCGAATAGCTGCAGACGGGGCAGGCGAACTTGCTGCTGAACAGGTGCTCTTGCCCCGTGTCCATCTCCAGCGCCAGCACGCGGCCATTGCCCTCATGCCCGCCCACGCGCAGCACCGCCTCGATGCTCTCGGCCAGGCGCTGCTGCAGGTCGGCGCGCACCTTGATGCGGTCGATCACCACGTCGATGTTGTGCTTCTCGGTTTTCTTGAGCGCGGGCAGGTTCTCGTGCTCGTAGATCTGGCCATCCACCCGAAAGCGGACGTAGCCCAGCGCCTGCATCTGTGCGAACAGCTCGGTGAACTCGCCCTTCTTCTCGCGCGCCACGGGCGCCAGCAGCATGAGCTTGGTGTCTTCGGGCAGGGCCAGCACGGCATCCACCATCTGGCTCACCGTTTGCGCGGCCAGGGGCAGGTTGTGGTCGGGGCAATACGGCGTGCCAGCGCGGGCGTACAGCAGACGCAGGTAGTCGTGGATCTCGGTCACCGTGCCCACTGTGGAGCGCGGGTTGTGGCTGGTGGCCTTCTGCTCGATGCTGATGGCGGGCGACAGGCCTTCGATCAGGTCGACATCGGGCTTGTCCAGCCGCCCCAGAAACTGCCGCGCATAGGCCGACAGGCTCTCCACATAGCGCCGCTGGCCCTCGGCATACAGCGTGTCGAACGCCAGGCTCGACTTGCCCGAGCCCGACAGCCCGGTGATCACCACGAGCTGGTTGCGCGGGATGTCGAGGTCGATGTTCTTGAGGTTGTGCGTGCGCGCCCCCCGGATGCTGATGCGCTGCTCGCGCAGGGCGCGGGCGAGGTAAAGACCGCTGCTGTCGGCAGCTTGGGCATCGGTGGGGGAATGGGAGTCGGTCACGGAGTGGGGAAACAGCAGGGAAACCGACCATGATAGGTCAAGCCCCATGCCCTGTGTTGCAGCTGCTGCCATGCCAGTACCATTGCACGCCATATTCATTTGCCTACGCCAAAGTGACCGATCCCACACCACCCCACGTCCCCCATGTCCATGCCCAGGCGCTGACCGTGACCCGTGCGGAGCGCGAGCAGCTGGGAGGCCACCCCGGCCGGGTGGTCTGGCTCACCGGCCTGTCGGGTGCGGGCAAATCGACCATTGCCAATGCGCTGGAGCGGGAACTGAATCGCCAGGGCAAACGCACCTACATCCTGGACGGAGACAACATCCGCCAGGGGCTGAACCGTGATCTGGGGTTTTCGGACGCGGACCGGGCAGAGAACATCCGGCGTGTCGCACAAGTGGCCCGCCTGTTTGTGGACGCGGGCGTGATCGTGGTGGTGGCTTTCATTTCGCCCTTTCGTGCAGAACGCCAGGCGGCCCGGGAACTGTTTGCCCCGGGCGACTTCCTGGAAGTGTTTGTCGATGTGCCGCTGGCACTCGCCGAAGAGCGCGACCCCAAAGGCCTGTACCGCAAGGCCCGCACGGGCGAGTTGCGCCAGTTCACCGGTATTGATTCGCCCTACGAGCCACCGCTGGCCGCCGAGCTGGTGCTGCCCACAGCCCAGCTCACGCCCCAGGAATGCGTGCAGCGGATCTGCGCTTTGCTGTGAGCCTTTGGGCCGGTCAGCCATGCCTTGCTGGCCGTGCCACGCCCCGCACATGCCCACGCGAATCACAACTCCTGCCCAATGGGCGAAAATCCCTGCTTTACCTGCCCCATAGGGCACCACCGTGCCGGATTCTCCTTCTTCACTTGCGGGCGCTGCCCCGCCGCCCCTGTCGCCATCGCCTTCCGGCAACGCCATGACCCCGCAGGAGCGCCGCTCCAGCCTCAGCCTGGCGCTGATCTTTGCGCTGCGTATGCTGGGCCTGTTCCTGGTGTTGCCCGTGTTTGCCCTGGAGGCCCGCAAGTACCCCGGTGGGGATGACCCCGCCCTGGTCGGTCTTGCCATGGGCATCTACGGCCTGACACAGGCGGTACTGCAGTTGCCGCTGGGCATGGCCTCCGACCGGTTTGGGCGCAAGCGCGTGATCGTGCTGGGTCTTTTGGTGTTTGCAGCGGGTAGCCTGCTGGCCGCACTCGCCGATTCGCTCACGGGTTTGCTGGTGGGCCGCGCGCTGCAGGGCGCCGGTGCCGTGTCGGCCGCCGTCACCGCCCTGCTGGCTGACCAGACGCGTGATGCCGTACGCACCAAGGCCATGGCCCTGGTGGGTGGCAGCATCGGGCTGATGTTTGCGGTGGCGCTGGTGGCGGCGCCGGTGCTGGCGGCCCACATCGGGCTGGCGGGCCTGTTTGGCCTGACCTGCGCCCTGGCGCTGGCAGGCGTGGCGGTGGTGATTTGGTGGGTGCCTGCAGAAACCGCGCAGCACCAGAATGCGCCCCGGGGCCGCCTGGCCGAGGTGTGGGCCCACCCCGACCTGCTGCGCCTGAACCTGGGGGTTTTCGTTCTGCACACCGTGCAGTTGTCCATGTGGGTGGCCGTGCCGGCCATGCTGGTGCAGGCGGGCCTTAGCAAAGACCACCACTGGCAGGTCTACCTGCCTGCGGTGGTGCTCTCGTTTGCGGCCATGGGCGGGCTGTTTGCGCTGGAGCGTGCGGGCAGGCTGCGCGCCGCGCTGCTGGGTGCCATTGCACTGGTGCTGCTGGTGCAGGCAGGCCTGGGCCTGCTGGCGGGCAGCGGCAGCACACCCACACTGTGGGTGCTGGGGCCGTTGCTGTTTGTGTTTTTCTGTGGATTCAACGCGCTGGAGGCCAGCCAGCCCAGCCTGGTGTCGCGCATGGCGCCGCCGCAGCTGCGCGGCGCGGCGCTGGGCAGCTACAACACGCTGCAATCGCTGGGCCTGTTTGCGGGCGGCGCGCTGGGCGGCGCCCTGGTGAAATGGGCCGGAGCGCCCGGCCTGTTTGCCGCCACCACCGTGCTCACGGCCCTGTGGCTGGTACTGACCTGGCCCCTGCGGCCCGTGGGGCGCGGCGGCCACTGAGTGGTGGATCGAGCCATGCCGCCAGAGCTTCCATTGCGAGCCGGTTGCGGCACAATGGCGCGTTTGGCGCCCGGAATCCTTCTCCAAATCCGGCGCTTCTTTCATCCCTTTAAGGCAAAAACAGCACCATGGCATCCGTAAACAAAGTCATCATCGTCGGCAACCTGGGCCGCGACCCTGAAATGCGCACTTTCCCCAGTGGCGACCAGGTGGCCAACGTGACGATTGCCACCACCGACAAGTGGAAGGACAAGCAGTCTGGCGAAATGAAGGAAGCCACCGAGTGGCACCGCGTGGTCTTCAACGGCCGCCTCGCCGAAATCGCTGGCCAGTACCTGCGCAAGGGCTCGCAGGTGTACGTGGAAGGCAGCCTGCGCACCCGCAAGTGGACCGACCAGAGCGGCGTGGAAAAGTACAGCACCGAAATCCGTGCTGACCAGATGCAGATGCTGGGCAGCCGCCAGGGCATGGGCGGCGGCCAGGGTGGTGGCCAGCAAGGCGGCGGATACGACGATGGCGGCTACGGCGGTGGCGACCAGGGCGGCGGCTACGACCAGGCCCCCCGCCGCGCCGCGCCCCCACCACGCCCCATGGCGGCCCCTGCCCAGCGCCCTGCGCCTGCGCCCGTGGCACAGCCACCCCGCGCAGCTTCGGGGTTTGACGACATGGATGACGACATCCCCTTCTAAAAGCCGCGCTTTCCAGCTTTTGCAAAAAGGCCCGCAGCACAGACGCTGCGGGCCTTTTTTTGCGCCCGCATGATGGTCAAGAAGCGCTGAGATGCTGAGGCAACGGCACGCGGCGCTTCTTCTACAACGGCCAGCGCCCTCACCACCCCCTCAGTTTGTCCAGTGCGGCACGGGGACAACGGCGCCAACACTTTCTTACACCGGTTGCGCCCAACTCGAAGATCATCGGGCGCTTGTTGGCGGCTGGCCTGCGGTGCCGCCAGCAAATTCTGGTTAGTCACAACAACATTCAACAGCACAAGAGAGGGATAGCCATGCCAGGCTTTGTTCGCAAGATTTTGATTTTCATCACCGGTTACGCGTGGCTGCTGCTACTGGCCGGGCCCGGCCTGATCGGCCTGTCGCTGTACAGCGGCTGGAAGGCCGATGGCGACCATGCCTACGCAGCGCGGGAAAGCCTGCAGACCGTGACAGGCACGGTGACGCAGGCTTCGGAGGTCACCGTCAAGCGCAAGCGCCGCGCTACCAAGCAGTTCTACGAAATCAGCGTCCAGCCCGATGGCGCAGGCGCCGAGGCCCGCAAGCTGCGCATCGACTACAGCACACCCCAGGAACTGGTTGGCAACCTGATCGACGAAAAGATCACCGCTTTGGTGGACAAGAGCGACAACGACCTGGTGTACGAAGTGGCGGTCGATGGCAAGCCCGTGATCAGCTATGAGACCACCAGGCAGCGCCTGCAGGCCGAGGCAGCGTCCTCCGCCCGGTCCTTCAGCGGCGCTGGCACCTGGATCTTCGCGATCCTGCTGACGCTGATCGGCGCCGCCGGTGTGTGGTCCAACCGCAGGCTGCGTGCAGCGGACTCCAGCCAGCAGCTCAGCGCGGCCTGAGAAATTTTCACAGAGAGGGAGGGAGGAGGCGCCTGGTGCGCCCCTCCCGTGATTTCACAACCAACACACAGAGCGAGGAATACGCCATGAATCCCAATGTCCTGACCCCTTCGACGCCGGAAGGCGCACCGTTTGAACGGCGCGATTTCATCGTTGCTACCTACAAGCACCTCGGTGTGGCCATGCTGGCCTTCGTGGTGCTTTCCGCCGTCCTGATGGCGACCGGATTTTCCGGCACAGCGGCCAAGATGCTGCTGGCCAGCGGCAACAAGTTCCTGTGGCTGGGCGTCATGGGCGCGTTCATGCTGGTGGGCTGGCTGGCCTCGTACATGGCCGACAACGCAGAGAGCCCGCAAACACAGCTGATGGGCCTGGGCCTGTATGTGCTGGCCGAAGGCCTGATCTTCGCGCCGATGTTCGGCATCGCCCAGATCGTGGCCCCCGGTGCCATTGGCGCTGCGGCCTTCATCACGCTGCTGCTGGTGGGCGCGCTCACCTGGACGGCGTTCACCACCAAGACCAACTTCTCGTTCCTTGGGGGCATCCTGAAGGTGGGTGGCCTGGTGGCCCTGGGCACCATCATTGCCGGCGCCATCTTTGGCTTCAAGCTGGGCATCTGGTTCTCGGGGATCATGGTGCTGTTTGCCGGCGCCTGCGTGCTGTACGACACCTCGCGCATCATCCACGACTACCCCGCCGACCGCCCTGCGGGCGCTGCGCTGCACCTGTTTGCATCGATCGCGCTGATGCTCTGGTACGTGCTGCGCATCCTGATCAGCCTGGCGACCAACGACGACTGAGCCGCCATCCTCGAAGCCCCGCGCGGTGGCAAGGGCCGGCTCCTGCAAAGGGGTCGGCCCTTTTCTTTGCAGCAGGCTGAAATCCAAGAAAAAAACAGGCTCTAGCGCTTGATGAACAAGCGGGAATAGCTATATTATTGATAGCAATTCATCGTAAGTGCATTAAGGTGCACCTGACACGCGTGGCCCAGCCGACATCCGAGGTCGCATTCCCCGTGGGCGCACCGCAGCCCCACAGCCCGCCGCCCAACTCTGGCATGCCATTTTCCTGTCGTCCCTTGCGCCCGCTGCTGGCACAATTAGAAACAGCAAGACAGCCAGCATGCACCTGTGCGCGCTCGCTGGCCCGTCGATAACGCCTCGCGCGCCACGGCGGCATCTCGACGAATCCCCATTACCTACTGATCCTCTTTCTGTCCATCATGCGCAAATACTTCTGGCTATCCTTGACCTGTGCGGCCTTGCTCGCCAGTTGCGGCGGCGGCTCGTCCGACGGCGAAGACGTGGGCCCCGCCCCTGGCGTACAGCAATACCCCGGCGGCGTGTGGGAGGGCACGGTGGGTACCGGCGCTGCGCAGCGGCAGGTGGTGGGCTACATCGATCCCGGCCCGCTGGGCACCGGGGGCGAGTTCTACATGGCACGTGAGGCCCCGGGCGCAGCGGGCTTTGATGCGTTTTACGGGCGCCTGAATGTCAACGTCACGGCAGTGCTGGCCACTGGCGTCACGTACTACTCGGTCCAGGACGGCAAATTTGCCACGGGCCTGACGCTGCGTGGCACGGCATCGAACAGCGGCAAGATCGGCCGCACCGACGGCATCAGCGGCAATTACTCCGACCCGGTGCAGACGGCGGCTGCGTCTGGCGCGGTGGTGCCGATCAAGCTCTCGTACAGCAGCCTGAACTTCCACCCCGCACGCGCGAGCCTGGTCGAGGGCACCTACCGGGGTACCGGCCTGTTTGGCGGTGGATGGGTACTCACCGTCACCCCACAGGGCCAGCTCTCGGGCCGCATCGGCGGCTGCCTGGTCACGGGCACGGCCACGCCACGCGCCGCAGACTCCCCGCTGTATTCGATGACGCTCAATCTGTCGGGCGACACCACCTCCTGCGAGGCCAGCGGCACGCAGCAATCCGGCATCGCCGTGCTGCGGTTTGATGCGGCAGGGGTGCCCAACGGCATCTGGGTGTTCACGCGCAATGCGACGGGCCCGAACAACACCTTCACCCTCAACGGCATTGCCGACCCCCGCACCACAGTACCGCCTTCCACCACGCCGTTGTCGGTGGCAGGCAACTGGCAGGGCTCCTTCACGCTGCCTGCAGGCGTGATTGGCGATACGACCGTCTGGGGCAGCGTGCTGCCGGACGGTGGCCTGTTCTTCTACACCAACAGCAGCCTGGACCACAACGCGCTGTATGGCCGCCTTATCCGCTACGAGAACAACGTCACGAACAACCGTTTTGTGACGGCCAACGACGGCGTGTTCTTCAATCGCCTGCTGGCCAATACGGGCGCGTACAACGAGTCCGTGCTGATCGACGGCACGCTCCAAAGTGGCGATGGCACCAGCACCGCCGGCCTGTTCAGCGGCAGCTTCAGCTACCCAACGCAGCCAGGCGGTTTCCCCACCCGCTTCAGCGTGACGCCCGACCCGCTGTACGCCCTGCCCTCCGGCAAGGTGCCCAACGCGGCTCTGATCGTTGGTACCTACAAGATGGCTGGCACGGGTTTTGGTGGCGACACCACAACGCTGACGGTGTTTGCCGATGGCGCCATCACGGGCCTGACCACCAGCGGCTGTGAAGTGGCGGGCAAGCTCCTGGGCGAACTGGGCAGTGGTCTGAACCTGTACCGCGTCGAGGCATTCGGCTACCTCAACAGCCCCAACGCACCCATCACCTGCGGCCTGTCCTCAGGCCCGCCGCAGTCCGGCTCGGCATCGGCACAGTTCGATGCGAATGGCAAGGTCATTGGCCTGCGCATTCTGACTGCCGGGTTGTCCGTGGCTGGCACACGTGCCCACACCGTGTTTGTGGGTGCCAAGCAGACCACGCCGTAACGGCAGGGAGCACCCCTCGCGCTAGGCGGGGGGTGCTGCAACCGGGCAATCACTGCGGTGCCCCCGTGATCGGCCCATTGGCCTGGGCTTACAGCGCCTTCACCCCGCGCAAGCGCCATGTGGCACGCAGACAGTGCTCCCGCCACAAGCGGGTTGCCCATAAAAGAGGCCCGTCGCACGTGAAGTGCGACGGGCCTTTTTGTGGCTTGCAGAGAGCGGGTGAGCGCCCTGGAAAAGTTCAGTAGCTGTACGGTGACCGCAGCGGGTTGACCGGAAACGCCTGCAGGCCGTTGTAGGGCTGGAAGGCATAGCGCACATACAGGCCGCCCGCGAACTCGCGGTAATTGCGTGCGTTGTTGAGCGACAGGTGTCCACCCACGAACACCTGCGGATGCATCTGGTATTCCATGGCTGCACCCAGGTTGTAGCCCAGGCCCGTGCGGGACTGGCCGGGGTAGATGGCCGTGGCGCCCGTTTCGCCAAAGGCCAGCGCGTCGGCCGCAGCCTGGACGGCCGATACCTGCCGCGATGGGCTGTTGGGGAAATACGGCGCCGCATCTTCCTTGAAATACTGCACGCCCACCGAGCCCTTGAGCTGGAAGGACAGGCGGCCATTGCGCTGCGCCCATTCGACCGGAATGCCAAATGACACGAACTGCTGGGGACTGAAATAGCCACCGTGGCCCACCGTGAAGTAGCGCAGGTTGCGCTGGTACGACAGCCCCGTAAAGCTCAGGCCCGCCGTGAGGTCGGCGTTCGATGTGCGGTGCACATGCCAGTACATCCCGCCACCCAGCTCGGCCCGCGCATTGCTGCGCACGCGGGTACCGGTCAGGCCATGCAGCGAACCGTACCCATAGATCCCCAGTTCACCATCGTCCCAGGTCAGATCAACGCGGCCCCCCGAAGCGGACACGCCGCCCCAGCGGTCGCCGGTCCGGGCATCACGGACACCGGCAAACGACAGCAGGCTGTCGGTCACCGGGCGGCGCGAGAGGTCCACGGCCACGGTCAGGTCGTCGGTGAGGGCTGTGCGGTATCTCGCGCCTGCCGTCACATCGGACTGGCCGAAGCCCAGCGGCGTGCTGCCGATGTCTGCCCGGAAGCCTCCGCTTTCATAGCCTACGCTCAGGCCGACGCCGCTGTCGCTTTGCGAGCCAGCACCGCGTTCGGGCATGGCCAGGGCCGTGACCGGGCCACCACCAAAGCGGCTGATGGTGCCGTAGGGAGAGCCGGGCGAACCTGCGCTGGCGCCCGTGGGCGTTACGCCCAGCAGAAGGTGACCGTCACCCACGCTCATCTTGAGCTGCACGGGCGCTTCGATCTCGGAAAGCTGGCTCATGCCCGCCTCGCCCTGCCGTGCGCGCGCAACTGCGCCCACGGAGAACGAAGAAATCTGGCTTTGCTGCACTTCCCGCAGCTCGTCGCGGGCCGTGCGGGGCCGCGTGGGGTCGGGCACGTTGCCCAGCCCCGCCGTGGACCAGGCAGAAGGTGCTGCAGGAGCAGGCATTGCGCGTTGCGCAGGCAAGGACTGGGCGCCGCCCGCATACCCACCACCGTAGGCCTGTGCAGGCGTGTAGTAGCCCGCCGCAGCCGGGGCCGGAGCGCCCATCGGCTGCATGGGTTGTGCAGGCGGCACGTACACAGGTGCCATGGCCGGCGCCGCCGCAGAGGCCCCCGCCGACCGTGGGGTCGAAGAAGGCAGTGCCGCAGCGTTGCGCCGCGCAGCGCTCGTCGAAGCCGCCGTGTCAGCCGCCGCCACCGGGCTGGACGCCTCGGGGTAGTAACTGGCGGGCGTCATGGGAGCGGCCTGCGCATAGGCCTGCGGTGCCGTGCCAAAGCGGCTTGCACCGGCCGGGTCGGGAATGTAGAGGCCTGCAGGTGCGTTGTTGCTGCGCGCTACTGGCTGGGCCGCGTACTGCTGGGGGGTGTAGCCCACCGGCGACCGTGCGACGGCTGCGGCACCAGGCACTGACAGGCCGCCCCCGGCACGCTGCTGCAATGCCGCGCGCTGGGCAAATGGATTGCCCGAACGTGCAGGCCCCGCCGCCACGCCACTGGCGGCCAGCACGGCATCGCGCTGCGCGTTTTCGGCAGCAACGGCAGCCGTGAAGAACTCGGTGGCCTTGGAATTCTTGCCCTGCGCCCGGTACAACCGACCAGCGGCCGTCAGCACTTCGGGATCACGCGGCGCGCGCGCCAGCGCCACGGACAGCAGCGACTCCGCATAGCCATAGTCCTTGGCGCCCGTGGCCATGGCTGCGGTCTGCAGGATGAGGGGCACGTCATTGGGAGACTTTTCCAGCAGCCGCGCATACAGCGCCTGCGCCTGGGCATAGTCGTTGTTGGCCGCGTACATGCGGGCCAGTGCCGCCATGGCCAGGGGCTCGTCGGGCTGCTCGGCCAGCAAGGGAACGAGCGTGTCGTAGGCCGCGACCAGGTCGCCCGCCTCGCGCAGGCCATCGGCCTGGCGCACGATGTAGGCGCGGCGGATGTCGCTGAAACTCTTGCGCTCGCGGTCATTCATCGGGGCCGTCTGCAGCTGCCGCAGGATGCCCGCCAGTTCCACATCCTGCTGGGTCTTGAGCAAGGTGGCTGCGTACTGCAGGCGCAGGCCGACATCGGGCCGGGGGGTGCGCGCCAGCACCTGGCGCACCATGCCGAGTGCGCGCTGCGGATCGCCAGCGTCCGCGTAGGCCAAGGCCATGGCGCCCAGCAATTCGGGGTCTTGGGTGGCAAAGGACTCGGCCTGGGCCAGGGTGGCCAGGGCTTCCGTCTGGCGACCTTCGGCCGCCAACGCCGACGCAGCCGATGCCTGCACATGCACCCACACCCGCTTTTGCAGCGCGGCGATGTCACGGGTGCGGTGCTTTTCTGGAACGCGGTCCAGCAGGGCCAGGGCGTTGGGCCAGTCGCCGGCTTCCGAGGCGAGCAGGGCGCTGGCATACAGGGCCTCGGGCATGTTGGGGTTGGACAGCAGCAGTCCGTCCATCACGCCCCGCGCCTCGGCCACCGCGCCCATGCGCAGGTACAGGCGGGCAAGGTCCAGCCGCACCCAGGGGCTGGCCGGATCGTTCAGCAGGGCATCTTCCAGCGCTGCGCGGGCGGCGGCGCTATCGCCACGCTCCGTCGCTGCGCGGGCCTGGCCCAATGCCTGCGCAGCACGCAGGCGCCCCAGGGCTCCCACCTTTTCTTGCTGCGAGGGTGACAGCTTCTCCACCAGCGCCAGGGCTTCGGCCGCCTTGTTGTTCTGCGCCAGCACGCCCACGAGTCCCCGCACCGCGTCGGGGTTGTCGGCCTGGCGCGCGAGCACACGGCGGTAGGCCGCCTCGGCGGCGTCGTACTGGCCATCTTCGACCAACAGGTCTGCCAGGTCGGTTTCGGCCGTGACTTCGGCCGGATTCAGCCGCACAGCCTGCTCCAGCGAACGCCGCGCTGCCGCTGTCTCGCCGCGTTCGCGTTCGGAGGTGGCCTGCTCGACCAGGCTCCAGTAGGTGGCGCTGTCGAGCGCCTGTTTCCAGCGGCTGGCCGAGCCCGCACGCGAGGCCCGCTCCAGCAGCCCGCGCGCGTCGGCAAACCGTTCCTGGCGCAAACGCAGAATGCCCAGGCCACCCAGCGCATCGCCGTCGGTGGGACGGGATTCGAGCACGTTCAGAAATGCGGCCTCTGCAGCATCCAGCTCGCCATCGTCCAGGGCCTGGAACCCTGCTGTCGTCCGCTGGCGCAGGGGGTCGGCCGTCCGGACGGAAGCTGCCTGGGACTGTTTTTGCAGGTTCTGGGCTTGCACCAGTCGCGTCTGCACGGCCGTGTCTCCGGGATTGGCGCGCAGGAATTCCTGGTACAGCGGGATGTCGGCCGAGCGATTGCCCGTCCAGGCCAGCGCCTTGCGCCAGCTTTCCGTCGCCGCCTTGCCCACATCGGGGCGCCCGGCCAGCCGCGCCAGCTGGGATATGCCTTCGCGGCGCGTGGATTCGCGGTAGGTCAGGTGTTGCGCCAGGGCCAGCGCAATCTGCGGGTCTTCGGGCGATTCCTGCGCCAGGCGGTTCAGACCCCGGCGGGCCTCGTCCCAGCCGCCTGCTGTGGCGCCCAGCGTCTGGTAGTACTCCAGCGCCAGGGGGCCGGTGGGAGCGCGGTCTCCCAGTGCCGCCTGGTAGGTGCTCAAGGCCTGGCTGGCCTGCCCGCTGCGGGCCTGCTGGCGCGCAGTTTCGATCTGGGGTGCGCTGCGGCCCGTGCGGATGGATTCCTGCAACCGGCTGACCAGCGGGCTGCGCGGATGGGCTGCCTGCAACTGGTTCAGGTAGCGCTGGGCGCCCTCGGGGCGGCGGGCGTTGAGCTCCACCAACGCCATCCCATAGAGGGCCTGGGCGTTCTGGGGGTTGATGCGCAACAGCTTCTGCCATGCTTCACCCGCGCGTTCCGTGTCGCCGCGCTCCTGCCAATACTGCCCCTGGTCCAGCAGGGTCTGCTCGGCCCCGGTCTGCGCCCAGGCAACGGGGGCCATCAGCGAGGCCAGCAGCCCCATGGCAAGTGTTTGATGACGACGACGTTTGGAGGACATGCCTTCCTTCTCCCTGCGAGGCTCCCGGCCACCGAGGTGCCGGGAATGTGTTGCGTGATTCAGAAACAGCCGGGCGTGCTTTGCACCGCCTCAGCCTTTTTGCTTCAGCCGGGCCCGTGCGCGCGCTCTCAGCGACAGGTACATGATGATCGCTATCAGCACCGCCGCCGACACGCCCAGGACAATCAGCAACAGCGGATTGCGCGAAAGAAACCACTGGGTATACAGCAAGGGGCCCAACTGACCCACATGGTAGTTTTTCTCGGCCACCAGGCTGTCCACCTGCTTGCCCCGGATGACCGTGGTGCTGCCCTGCACGTGTTTGAGCATTTCGGCATCCAGCAGTGCATCCATCACTTGCGACAGACCTGCAGGCTGATTGCTGGCAACCAGCACCACACTGCGGCCACCGCGCAAAGGCGATTCAAAACCTGCCACCAGAGCATCGGTGCTGTCGCTGGAAAACGCAACCTGGCTGCGCCGTGCGTGCACGCTGGAGTCCTCGCCAAAGCCCCACCAGCGCAGCAGGCGGTTGGCAAAATCCGACATCTGGAAACTCTTGGTTTCGCCCTGCAGGAGGGCCGGAATGGAACTGGCCCATTGCTTGAGCAGGGGCTGGTTGCCGCCGGAGGCAATGACCAGCAGGTCCTTGTCGGCAAGCCGCTCCACCTGCTGGGCCTGCGCCACGGTCACGCCCAGGGCAGGGTATCCCGTGACGCGCCCCATGACACCCATCAGGCCCAGATAGGCCGCGTACTCCTGCGCACCCGGCTTGTCCGGCATCACCACCGCAGATTCAGAAAGGTCTGCCATGCGTGTGAACGGGAACCCTGCATTGCCAAAGGCCGCCAGATCCGGCATGGCGATGAAATGCGGAAAACCGGAGATGTCGATGGTCGAGTCGGCCTCGACAGAGCCCCGGACGTTGTCGAGTGGTACGTCCTTGCAGGCGCCCTGCTTGACCACGTCGTAGTAGTAATGCATCTGCAGCTGCGACTGGGCCGGCAGCTTGAACAGCGGGATGTGGAACGTCTCGCGCTCCGGCGCCATCTCGCCCTTGGGCACCACCTTGGTCAGCAGGCGGTCCAGAGCGCCGGGTTCTTCATGATTCACTGCGTGCAGGGGCAACGAACGCAGGAACTGCTGGTTCACATTGATGTTGAGGGTGGACTTGTCCGGGTTCGGGCGCGGGGTATAGCGATACCGCAGGTCCACCGGGATGCCCTTCTGGCGCCATGCGAACAGGTCGGGCGGCAGGAAGAAGTTCAGGCGGATCAGGTCTGGCGAGTAGCCGGACACGTTGAGCGCATCGGCCTCGACCAGTTCACCAAATTTCACGGGCCGGTCATTGGAAAGCCAGTTGGGCGCGTCGTACGGCTTGCGGGGCTTGAGTTCCGTGACCTCGGTGATCCGTGCCAGCGGGCCGGACAGGGCCGAGGAACCGATGGCCAGTGCCTTGGCGGCAACGCCAAGCTCGGCTTCGTCCCGCCCCATGACCAGCAGCAGCTTGCCATGGCGGTCTGCCGGGTGGCTCACCACGGCCACGGTGGGGCCCTGGATGTCTGGCAGGCTCAGCCCGGCGGGCGCTTGCGCCTTGCCCGCGATCATCACCACCGCGTTGCCGCGCGCGGGGAGTTCGCCCACCAGTGACGGGAACCTCGCTCCCCGGAAACCCGCCAGCGCGCCAAACCAGGACGACATCGTACCTGCGGCCTGCAAGGTGCCCGTGTTGGGCACTGCGCCGAACACCATCGGCAGCTCCAGCGGGCGCACATCCCGGCGATCAAAGAAAGGCTGCGGCAGCAGCGCCAGATCGTTCGTCTGGGCCACGGGCGCCACCGTCAGTTCCAGCACGCTGTCGTTGCCGACGTTGGCCCACAGGCTGGAGTGCAGCGGGTCTTCGCACTCCATCGTGTAGTGGCCGATCAGCTGCAGGTTGAGCCGGTTGAACTCGGTGATGAGGCGCGGCGGGATGACGATCTCGCGCTGCAGGTTTTCGCCCGCCTGCTGCGTGGTCACCGGAATGGTGGCGGCCACCTGCTCGTTCACCAGCACCTTGATATGGGACAGGTTGGGGAGCAGGGCGGGCGAGTAGGAGTAGTTCAGCTTCAGTCGCGCGCCTGTGACCACTTCGTCGTTGCGCACGCTGAACGCCACACCGCTCGTGCCGTCCACACCCCGCAATTGCAGCGGAAACAGGGCCCCCAGGTCCTTGAAACTGGTGCGGTGTACACGCACTCCACTCTCGGTCGGTTGCGCCGCAGCCAGCATTTCCGCCCCAGCCAAGCCCGCTGGTGCAGGGGCCGCAGCAAGTTGGGATACGGGCACGGCCGTCCCTGTCAGTACCAAGGCCAGCATGGCAGGCAGCATGCGCTTGCGCGGCAGCCGCGCTGTCGGATGTCTTTTGGGAATCATGGTGTCGAGTCTTTGGAAACAGGGAAAGGCTTAACGGGGCTTGAGGGACTTGACGGCGGAGACGGTCAGTTGTCCCATGCCGCGCACTCCAATCGCAATCACGCTCCAGAGCGAGCGCAGCGGCTTGTCGCGCTGGCCCGTGCCCCAAGTGGCAATCCAGGCATCCGCCCGTGCAAAGGTCAGCGATGCCAGTTCGGCCTGCTGGCGCAGACTGAGGTTGTCGAACTTCACGCCCAGACGCCCCTTGCCACTGAACGTGACAACGGCCGGAAAAACACCTTCTTCGTCGGACCTGAACAGCGACACGGAAAGGCGGCTGCCCATGGGAATGTCGCTGTCCGCCGGAACGGACAGGCCCAGCCCGTGCTGCGAGAAATCTTCGGTCTTGCAAACCAGCGTGCGGCCGTTATCAAAGCGGATGACAGCGGGCAGGGCAGCCGCCACGCGCGGTGTGCCACGGATCTGGCGCGTCTCGCTGGCCACCGCCACACTGGCGCCCAGCAGGATGACGTTGTAGGTGGTCCAGACCATGTTGATGACCAGCGTGGTGGTTTCGTCGCCTGCGGAGGAGAACAGCTTCCAGATCCCCACCGCAAAACCCACCAGATTGATCACCAACAGCACCACATAAGGCCGTGCAATGGTCCAGTCGAAATAGGCTTTCTCGATCACGCCCCCCTTGGCCGTCACGTTGAACTTGCCCAGCTTGGGGTTGATGAAGGCAACGATCACCGGGCGCATGATGTACCAGGCCAGCACTGACTCGTACACCTCATTCCAGAACGAGTGGCGAAAGCGCCCCTGGATGCGGGAGTTGGTCACGCTGGCGTGGGCCAGGTGGGGCAGCGCATAGGCGGTGATCATCAGCGCCGTGGCCTGGAACACGTGGGCCCCGAAGAACAGGTAGGCCAGCGGTGCAGTCAGAAACACCAGGCGCGGCAGTCCGTAGAAGAAATGCAGCATCGCATTCAGGTAGCACAGCCGCTGGCCGAACTTGAGACCCTTGCCAAAGAGCGGGTTGTCGGTGCGCGCGATCTGCGCCATGCCCCGCGCCCAGCGAATGCGCTGGCCTACGTGGCCGGAAAGGCTCTCGGTGGCCAGGCCCGCAGCCTGAGGCACTTCGAGGTAAGCCGTGTTGTAGCCCAGGCGGCTGAGCTTGAGCGCCGTGTGGGCGTCCTCGGTCACGGTTTCTACCGCAATGCCACCCACTTCCAGCAACTCCTTGCGGCGGATGATGGCGCAAGAACCGCAGAAGAACGACGCGTTCCAGAGGTCGTTGCCGTCCTGGACGATGCCGTAGAACAACTCGCCCTCGTTGGGCATCCGGTGGAACGTGTCCAGGTTGCGCTCAAACGGATCGGGTGAGAAGAACACGTGCGGCGTCTGCAGCATGACCAGGTTGGTGTCCTTGAAGAACCAGCCCATGCAGACCTGCAGGAAGGAACGCGTGGGGATGTGGTCGCAGTCAAAGATGGCGATGTATTCGGAACTCGTGACTTTGAGCGCCGCGTTGATGTTGCCCGCCTTGGCGTGGTGGTTGTTGTCGCGGATCAGGTAGCCCACGCCCAGCTCTTCGCAGAACTCACGGAACTCGGGACGGCGGCCGTCGTCGAGCACATACACGTGCAGGCGATCGGCGGGCCAGTCCAGGCTCATGGCCGAGAACACCGTCTGGCGCACCACTTCAAGCGGCTCGTTGTAGGTCGGAATGAACACATCCACGCTGGGCCAGGTGCTGATGTCCTGGGGCATGGGAACCGGGCGGCGCTGCAGGGGCCACGCCGTCTGGAAGTAGCCAATGAGCAGCACCGCAAAGGCATACAGCTCTGCCAGCACCAGGCCATAGCCGAATGCCGCATCCAGCCAGTTGGTAAAGCCGATGGTGTCGGTAAAACGCCAGTAGATGTAACGCGACGAGGCCGAGATCGACAGCACGATCATTGCCAGCGTGGACAGGCGGCCGGGGGTCCTGCTCAGCAGCAAGGCCGCACCAAACGAACCCACCGAAAAGAGAATCTGCCCCTGGAGATCCAGCGGTACGCTGATGACCAACCCCATCAGCAAGGCACTGAACACCACAGCCGCGACACGCGCTACGGGGTGCTGCCACAGATCCCACCCGGTGATGGCATGCACCACGGTGCGCCAGTGTGCCTGGGGACTGTGGGAATCGGCGTCAGCTACCTCGTCGGCCTGCGGGCGTTGGTCGATACTCATTGCGCGGCTCCAGCCAGTGGCAGTCGCAGGCGCTGCGCAAGGACGCGCGCGCACTTGCGCAGGTCATCGGCCGCCTGGCCTTGGGGGTCATACTCCAGCACGCTCTGGTCGTAGGCGAGCGCCTCGCGCACCGCCTGGTCTTCATGGACCACGCCCACCAGACGCTCACCCAGGTTGTCCTGCATCACACGCGTGATGTCTTTGGACAACTGGCGCGCGCCGTCCACCTGATTGAGCACGTACAGCGTTTCGGAAAAATCAGGGCGCGGTGTGCAATAGGTGTGCACCAGCCGCTGCATTAGGGCCAGCGCCGCATAAGATGCCGCATCGGGCAGGCTGACCACCACCACCACCTGGGCCGCCGACAGCGCCTGCTGCATATAAACAGAAGGACCCGGCGGCGTGTCGATCAGCACCACGGCATCCTCCGGCAGTTCCAGGCCCTGCAATTGCTGCTCCAGCCAGTTCGGGTGTGCGTCCAGGTGCCGCTCGAAAGCCACGCGGTCAGACTCGTTCACCACGCCATAGGGCAGCACATGCACACCCGATGGGCTTTGCACGCAGACCGAGCCCCAGTCTTCGCCTGCCAGGCTGGCGCGGGATACGCCGGCCAGAGAACGGGGATCGGCGCCGAAATGCAAGCCCAGCGCATTCTGGGGGTCCATGTCCACCACCAGCAACGTCGCAACACCTTCGCGCTGCAGTGCGGTGGCCAGGTTGGCAGTCAGGGTCGTCTTGCCCACGCCACCTTTGGCAGAAACGATGGCAATCACTTTCATAGGTGGCCCTTGCGAGGCTGCCAGGCGGGCGCTGGCGCAGCGCCGGCGGCCACGGGAGCACCCGCCAGACGCGCAAAAACCGATGGGAGGTCCACCGGCAAGGACTCCTGGTGCACGGCCTGCTCTTCAGCAACAGTCGGCGCAGCCTGTCCACGCAGGCCCGCAAGACCCGCCAGGGGGGAACGCGAGGCCAGCGCAGCCGCTGGCGGCAGACGGTCTGCCGCTACTGCTGCGGGCGCGGCCACCGGGCGGGGCAACTCGGCGGCGACGGGTGCAGTGCGCTGCACTGCCACAACGGGCTCTGGTCGCGCCGAAACGGAAGCCTGAGCCTGCTGGGGAAGCGGCGCCGCAGCGGTACCGGCGCTTCGGTCTACCGAGGGCACATCATCGGCCACGGCATTGCGCACGGCGGAGACAAGGGGCCAGCGCTCGTTGGAGAGTTGGTGCTCCTGCTTGCGGGCCAGCTCATGGTAGGGGTCTGCCTTGGCCCCAAACTGCTGAAAGAGGTTCACGATGTCGTCTGAGTGTTTCATGGGTCACCGCCAATGCCGCAACATATAGATCCGAAACCCGGTGCTCAGCGCGACAGCTGAAGGTGTACACACCCCCAGGCATCTGCAGGTGCGCACTGCACCACCTTGAGTTGCCCGGCACCCGCTTGGTCGAACCAGCTTTGGTAGACCCCTTCGAGGAAACCACCCGACCAATGCACGTGGTCCGGCCCGAATGCAGCAGATACGGGCGAGAGGCTGTGGTGGATGTTCAACTGCGCAACTTCCTGCGTCAAATCGACCCAGCCCCAGTCGATGCTCGTCCAGACCGCCGTCATGCTGCGCTGCAGGTCTTCCACAGTGGCACACGCTGGCAAAGGATGGTCTGCCGCAAACCGCGCGCCCACCCGGAACATCAGCGCGCGAAGGTCTTCCGGTGGCAGGGCCGCGACAAATTCCGCTGCAAGAGCCTGGAAAAACCCTCGCCATTGCACCGAACACTGCTGCCGGACCAGGTGCGCGGCGATGTCGGGGCTCGAAGGCATGGAAACAATTTGAGACATGGTGCAAGCACGAGCAAGCTTCGGGCCCGTTTTGACGGCCGTCAGCAAGATGAACTAAGGGTTTACCACGTGCATTTTTTGATACATGTGGTTTCAAACAGCGTTTTCGGGAATTCTAGAAGCCACGCCGTGACAAATGACGCTTGTGGCGACGAACCAAAGGTCAACTTAGTTCAACTGGCGGTAACTACGTAGAAGTTTGTGGGTGTCACGCCACAAGAATTAATTATTTACTATTTGGATTATTCAATCCATAGTCTTAATTAATTAGAAAACCCCATTTGTGGGGGTGCACCACAATCGGCTAGAGGGCCAATGTGCCCCAGATGTTTCAGTCTGTCGCACCAAAAATGACCCCGCCCCCGAGGCAGACCTCCCCGTCGTACAAGACCGCACTCTGTCCCGGCGTCACCGCCCACTGCGCCTGCGGGAAACGCAGCTGAAAACCCGCGCCGTCCGCGCTGACGACGGTGCACGCGGCGTCCTGCTGCCGGTAGCGGGTCTTGGCGGCATAGTTCCCCGGCACAGGGGGGTGGCCGGACGTCCAGCTGGCATCTTGCGCCTCCAGGGCGGAGGAGAGCAGCCAGGGGTGGTCGTGCCCCTGCACCACGCGCAGCGTGTTCCTGGCCAGGTCCTTGCGGGCCACAAACCAGGGCGCATGCTCGCCGCCGCCACGCTGTGCGCCCTTCTCCTTGATTCCGCCGATGCCCAGGCCCTGGCGCTGGCCCAAGGTGTAGAACGACAAGCCCACATGCTGGCCCAGCTTGCGGCCCCGGTCGTCCAGGATGGGGCCGGGCTCATGGCTGATGTAACGGTTCAGGAACTCGCGGAACGGCCGCTCGCCAATGAAGCAGATGCCCGTGGAATCCTTCTTCTTGGCATTGGGCAGGCCAATCTCCTCGGCGATCCGGCGCACCTCGGTCTTGTGCAACTCGCCCACCGGGAACAGCGTCTTGGACAGCTGCGCCTGGTTCAGGCGGTGCAGAAAGTAGCTCTGGTCCTTGGAGGGATCCAGCCCCTTGAGCAGCTCGAACAGGCCGGAGGATGGGTTCTGACGCACGCGGGCGTAGTGCCCCGTGGCGATCTTCTCCGCGCCCAGGCGCATGGCGTGGTCCAGAAAAGCCTTGAACTTGATCTCGGCGTTGCACAACACGTCTGGGTTGGGCGTGCGGCCCGCCTGGTACTCACGCAAGAACTCGGCAAACACACGGTCCTTGTAGTCGGCTGCGAAGTTGACGTGTTCGATCTCGATGCCGATCACATCAGCCACGGCGGCGGCGTCCACGAAGTCGATGTTGGACGAGCAGTATTCGCTGTCGTCGTCATCTTCCCAGTTCTTCATGAAGATGCCGACGACTTCGTGGCCCTGTTGCTTGAGCAGGTGGGCGGTCACGGCAGAGTCCACTCCGCCCGAAAGGCCCACGACAACACGTTGTTTGGGCGGTTTGGTATTGGCAGTCATTGCCCCGATTGTATTTTTTGCGCCGTGGCAGCACTGCGTGGGCGCACAGAACGCGTAGCCACCAGCAGGTCATAGAGCTGCTGCGCAGCGGGCGACAGCGATTTGCCCCTGCGTTTGATCAGCCCCATCTGGCGCGTCACCACGGGTTCGATCAGCGGAATGCTCACCAGTGTGGGATGGTCCTTGCCCGGCATGGCCAGGCTGGGCACAGCAGCCACGCCCAGGCCCGCCTCCACCAGGCCGAGCAGCGTGGTCACGTGCTTGGCCTCGTACAGGCACTGGGGGCGGTCGGGCACGTTGGCCAGCGCCAGGTCCATCAACAGACGGTTTCCCGAGGTCTTGCCCACCGACATGAAGTCGTGCTGGCCCAGCTCTGCCCAGGTGACCTTCTTGCGCCGCGCCAGCACATGGTCGCGCCGGCAGGCGGCTACGAAGCGCTCGGCCAGCACGGGCTTGAACTCGATCTCGGCCTCCTGGCTGCCGATGAAATTGAGGCCAAAGTCGGCATCGCCCTGCGCCACGGCCACCAGCACCTCGTTGGCGCTGGCGTCGTGCACCTTGACGCGGATTTTCGGAAACCGCTCGTGGTAGCGCTTGACCACCTGCGGCAAAAAGTAATACACGGCCGACGGCACGCAGGCAATCGTCACCTCGCCCATGCGGCGCGCGGCCACGTCGCCCAGGCCCATGAGCATGCCGTCCAGGTCATCCAGCCACACGCGGGTCTTGCGCGCGAAGTCACGGCCCACGGCCGTGAGCGTGACACGGCGGGTGGTGCGGTCAAGCAGGCGCACGCCCAGGGCTTCTTCGAGCTTGTCGATGCGACGGCTGAAGGCAGGCTGCGACAAGTGGATCGCCTCGGCCGCAGCACGAAAGCTCTGCAACTCAGCCACCGCGGCAAAGGCCTGAATGTCAGCAAGATCGAATTTGTTGTTCATGGGCATGGGCTTTCAAGACGTTTCGCTGTTGCGCAGCACGCATCAAACGATCAGAACATTGCAATTCACGAACGTGATTTCACCATGTACAAGAGCTCATAGCCTATTGCGCTGCATGCATCAATCATTGTCAACAATGCAATTCACAGAACAGATGAAGCGTCGCACCATGCCGACCCATGAGCTACAACCTTCCTTGCGTTCTGATGCGTGGCGGCACTTCCCGGGGGCCGTTCTTCCTGGCCGACTGGCTGCCGCAAGACCCTGCGGCGCGCGACCGCACCCTGATCGCCGCGCTGGGCTCGCCGCATGAATTGCAGATTGACGGCCTGGGCGGAGGAAACTCGCTGACCAGCAAGGTGGCGATCGTTTCCAGGTCGGTACATGCCGACTGCGATGTGGACTACCTCTTCGCCCAGGTCAGTGTGGAAGAGGCCCGGGTGGACACGCGGCCCAACTGCGGCAACATGCTGGCGGGCGTGGGGCCTTTTGCCATCGAGCAGGGGCTGGTGCCCGCTTCCGGCCATGGAAACACCACCACGGTACGGGTCTACAACGTCAACACCCGTTCACGCATTGATGTGCAGGTGTGTACCGCTGGCGGACGGGTGCACTACGACGGCGATGTGCATATTGACGGCGTGCAGGGCACTGCGGCACCGGTGCTGATGAACTTCCTGGACGCCTGGGGCGCCGTCACGGGCCAGATTTTCCCGACCGGCCAGCGCATCGACACCATCCACGGCCTGCAGGTCACCTGTATCGATGCCGCCCAGGTGATGGTGCTCGTGCGGGCAGCGGACCTCGGCCTGTGCGGCAACGAGAGCCCTGCAGAGCTGGATGCCAATGCCGAGCTGCTTTCCAGGCTGGAAGCGTTGCGGTGCGAAGCCGGTCTGCGCATGGGCATGGGCGACGTATCGAACAGCGTGCTGCCCAAGCCCGTGATCGTGTCTGCGGGCGATCAACCGGGCAGCGTCGTTTCGCGCTATTTCACACCCCACCGCTGCCACCGCTCACACGCCGTGACCGGTGCGATTGGCGTGGCTGCTGCCCACGTGCTGCCAGGCACGGTGATCACCGACTCCCTGCAGCACGCCATTGCAGGCACACGCCGTGTGGAAGTGCTGCACCCCGCCGGCCGCATTCATGTAGACGTGGAACTCACCGAAGTGGACGGCCAATTCAAGCTGGTGCAGGCCGCGCTGGTTCGCACGGCGCGAAAAATTCTGGAGGGCACGCTGTTCGTTTCAGAAAACGCATTCACCCACTGATTTCACACCCCAACCCTTTGGATGACAGGAGACAAAAAAATGATTCGCCAACACTTTGCGCCATCGCGCGCACGCCGCACCCTGCTCACCGCGGCGGCCCTCGCTGCCGCTGTGCAAATGATCCCCTCCCTGGCACATGCGGCCTATCCCGACAAGCCCATCACGCTCGTGGTGCCGACCGCCGCTGGCGGTGGCAACGACGGCATGGCGCGCGTGGTGGCGCTCAAGCTGTCCACCCTGCTGGGGCAACAGGTCATTGTGGAGAACAAGGCGGGCGCCAACGGTGCCATTGCGGCGGAGTTTGTGGCCCGCGCGGCGCCCGATGGTCACACGATTCTTTTTGGCTACATCGGCACCCACGGCATGAGCCCTGCGCTGCAAAAGCTGCGCTACGACCCCATCACGCAGTTCGAGCCCATTGGCATGGTGAGCTACTCGCCCACGCTCATGGTGGTTCACCCCAAGGTGCCAGCCAAGTCGGTGGGCGAGCTGGTGGCGTTGACCAAAGCCAAGCCCCAGGACTTCAACTACGCCTCGGCCGGCAACGGCACAGCCCCGCACTTCTCCGCCGAAATTTTCAAGCTGGAAAGCGGTGCGCAGATGGCCCACGTGCCCTACCGGGGTGCCGCGCCCGCGATGAATGACACCATGGCCGGGCAGACCCAGGTCATGTTCCCCAGCCTGTTCTCAGCCTACCCCCACGTCAAGAACGGCAAGCTGCGCGCCCTGGCGCTGGCAGGCCCCAAGCGTTCATCGCTGTTGCCCGATGTGCCCACGCTGGAAGAGGCGGGCGTGAAAGGCGTCGAGATCACGCAGTGGTACGCCCTGTTTGCGCCCGGCAAAACGCCCAAGCCCGTCGTCGATCAGCTCAACAAAGCGCTCAACACCGCCCTGGCGGACAAGGACGTGGCACGGCGCATTGAAGAACAAGGCGCCGTGGTGGAGCCCAGCACGCCCGAGCAATTGGCCCTGACCGTACGCCAGGAGATCGCCAAGTGGAAGGGCGTCGTGCACAAAGCCCAGCTCACCCCCGATTGAGGCCCCAGAAATACCCTCGCACCCGTTTCAGATTTCAATCAGGCAGGAGACATCTATGAGAAAAAGAATAGGCAACATCGGTGCGCTTTGTGCCGCACTGGCCAGCAGCTGCATCGCGGCACAAACCAGCGGCGTCACGCTGTATGGAACCGTGGACCTGGGGCTGCGCCACGGCAGCGGCCTCACGGCGGCCAATGCGGCAGCCCCCGGTTCGTCGCATAGCCTGGGCAGCGGCATACACACCACCAGCCGCTGGGGGCTTCGCGGCAGCGAAGACCTGGGGGGCGGTGCCAAGGCGCTGTTCCAGTTCGAGAGCGGACTGAACGCCGACACCGGCGCTTCTGCCAACGCCAGCAAGACCTTTGATCGCGCATCCTGGGTCGGTCTGGAGGGCGGATGGGGCACGCTGGCCCTGGGCCGCCAGACCACCACACTGGCGGATGCCATCTCGCCCGTGGACCCGCTGGGCATGCGCTTTGCGAGCTTCAACCCCAGCATCGGCGTGGCCGCGCTCAGCCAGCATGGCCTGGGCATCGAGTTCGGCAGTGCGGGGTCCACGTCAGGCTCGTACCGGCTGGACAACGCGATCAAGTACACAGCGCGATTTGGCGGCCTCACCGCACGGGCGATGTTGGGCACGGGTGAAGTGGCTGGAAAGACATCGGCCCTGTCGTCGCGCGGGGTCGGCATGGCCTATGCGGCCAGCGGCGTCACACTGTCGGGCGCATTCCAGACCTTCAAGGACACGAACCAGCGCACCCTGGACGGAGCCACCCTGGGCGCGGCCTACCAATGGAACACCGTGCGCCTGGCGGCCAACGCGGCACGCAGCGATGCCGAGACAGCGGTCGGCAAGCACACGGTGCAGCGCGTGTTCTCGGCAGGCGCGACCTGGTCCGTCACGCCCCTGTTCGATCTGACGGCTGCCTACTACAAGGTGGACCGCACCCGCACGGGCGCCGCCGACGACGGCTACGGCCGCCTGGTGGCGTTTGCCGAATACAAGCTCTCGCGCCGCACCAAGGTGTATGCCGAGCTGGACAACACCCGCTGGCGCAACGGCTTCCAGGGTGCGGCGAACAAGGCCACGGCCACCGGCATCTCGGCCGGTGTGGTGCATACGTTCTGAACCTGCCTTACACGAACTTGCCGGTGATGCCCCCGTCCACCACCAGCTCGGTGCCGGTCACGTAGGCGGCGGCATCGCTGGCAAGGAAGGCGCAGGCATGCGCCACATCCCACGCCGTGCCCATGCGGCCCATGGGCACCTGCCGGGCGCGCGCGGCGCGGGCCTCGTCGAGGCTGGTGTCCGAGAACATCTTCGCCACCGTGGTGGCAATGCGCGGCGTGTCGATGAGCCCGGGCACCACCGTGTTGGCGCGCACGCCCTGTCCCGCGTACTGCTGCGCCACCATGCGTGTGAAGTGCGTGACGGCCGCCTTGGTCACGCCATAGGCCAGGTGCGGGTAGCCGAGGTAGCGCATGCCCGCGATGGACGAGATCGCAATGATGGAACCCCGCCCGCGCTCCACCATGGCGGGCAGCACCTGCTGGCAGGCCAGCAGCAGGCTGTTCACATTGACGGAATGGATGCGGTCGAAGTCTTCAACGCTCGTCTCCAGCGGGCCGCCGGTCTTGCCGATGCCCACGTTGTGGTGCAGCACATCGATGGCGCCGCCAAAGCGCTCGCGTGCCTCGGCAAACAGGCGCTGCACATCGGCCGCGTCCGCCACGTCGCCCACCAGGGTGGCGGCCGTTCCGCCCTCGGCGTGGATGAGCGCCGTGGTTTCTTCGGCCGAGGCTGCGTCGCGGTCCGCCACACACACGCTGGCACCCAGGCGCGCGTAGGTCACGCAGGCGGCGCGGCCAATGCTCCAGCCCGGGCCGGCAGACCCGCCTCCGGCCACAAAGACGACGCGGCCTGACAAATCGAGCGGCAGGGCAGGTGAATGGGCTGGCGGGGCGCTCATGCGTCCGTGCCCTGGCCGGCACTGCCGCCAACGAAGGGAATGGCGTGCTCCACCGTGTCCCAGATGAAGCGGCCCGAGGGGCTTTGCTGCTCTTCCACGATGTGCGCCACCAGCCCGGCCGCGCGCGAGATCACGGCAAAGCCGCGCATCACGGACGTGGGCACGCCGATCTCGCCCAGCAGCGCGGCCACCGCGCCGGTGGCGTTGATGGTGATGGGGCGGCCAGCCACCTCATCCACAGCCTTGGACAGCGTCTCCAGCGCACGGATCTTGTCGCCCCGCAAATCGGGCTCGGCGCGGCCCATTTCGAGCAGCTTGTAGGCGCGTGGGTCCACGGGCTTGTGCAGGTGGTGGCCAAAGCCGGGCACGGGGGATTTGAGGCCCTTGTAGTCGCGCGCAATGGCCAGCGCCTCCGCCTCGGGGTCTTGCGCCGCCGCAATGCGGTCGAGCAGGCCCGAGCAGTTCTCCATGGTGCCCACGAAGGAGCTGCCCACGGCCAGCAGGCCCGCGCTCACGGCGCCCTGCAGGTTCTCGGGCGCGCTCATGTAGATGAGCCGCGTGGCAATGGCGCTGGGCGTGAGGCCGTGCTCCATCAGCACGATGAGCACCACGTCGGTGATGCGCAGGTCCACGCCGCGCGGCGTGCGGCCCAGGATCTGCATGAGCATCACCTCGGTGAAGGTCTTCTTCCCCATCAAGTCCTCGACCAGGTCCGCATCGCGGTAATGCAGGCTGGTGAGGGTGTGGGTGCACAGGCGGGTGACGGGGGTCTTGGAAGCAGGGTGGGTCATGAAATGGGTTCCTTCATTCAGGCAGTGGCCGTACCGGCAGTGACGGCCATTGCCGCATCGCGCACGGCGGACTTGAGCACCTTGCCCACGGGCGAGCGCGGCAGGCTTTCGTGGAAATGGATGCGCTTGGGCGTCTGCACCGGGCCCAGGCGTTCGCGCACAAAGGCGATCAGCTCGGCCTCGCTCGCGTGCTCGCCGGTGCGCAGTTGCACGGCGGCCTGCACGGTCTCGCCCCACTTGTCGTCGGGCAGGCCGAACACGGTGCATTCGTGCACCGCAGGGTGCTGGCCCAGCGCGTTCTCCACGTCCACCGGGTAGACGTTGAAACCGCCAGTGATCACCATGTCCTTGAGCCGGTCCTTGAGGTAGAGATAACCGCGCTCGTCAATCATGCCCCGGTCGCCCGTGTGCAGCCAGCCGTCCACCAGGGTCTCGGCCGTCTTCTCGGGCAGGCGCCAGTAGCCGGTCATCAGCAGGTCGCCGCGCGCCACCACCTCACCCACTTCGCCCGGGGGCAGCAGGCGGCCGTCGGGCGCCATGATGCCCACGTCGCTGAACCAGGTGGTGCGGCCCACCGAGGCCAGGTTGCGCTCGTCATCGAAGTCCTCAGGGCACAGCACGGTGAGGATCTGCGGCGCCTCGGTCTGGCCGTAGGTGGTGCCCAGCACCGGGCCGAAGAAGTCGCGCACCTGGCGAATTTTCTCGGGCGGCATGGGCGCGCCGCCGTAGATGAGCCGGCGCAGGCGCGGAAAGTCCGCGCGCGACGCGCCGGGCAGCGCCATCAGCATGTAGACCAGCGTGGGCGGCATGAAGCACACGGTGCCGCCGCGCTCGCGGAAGGCCGTGCGCACCGCCTCGGCGCCCGCGCCGGCCAGCACCACATGGCAGCCACCCTGCGCCAGGATAGGCAGGATGTACGTGGAGGTGCCGTGTGTGATGGGTGCGGCCAGGATGTAGCGCTCGTGCTCGTCAAAGCCCCAGGCGTGGATCTGGTTGGTGATGTTGGCCATCCACGCGCGGTATGGCTGCATCACGCCCTTGGGTGCGCCCGTGGTGCCGCCAGTGAACTTGATGGCCTGGGTGGCGTCGTCCGGCAGGTCCAGCTGCGGGCGTAGCGCACCAGCGTGCGCAGCGGCCAAGCCGGCCAGCGTGGTGGCCCCCTCGGTGGCCTGCGCGCCGGTCAGCACGCGGGTGCCGGGCGCGCCTTCGAGCAGGTCAGCGCACGCGGCGTCCAGCACCAGCAGGGTGGGCTCGGTCGCGTCGATGATGCGGCGGATCTCGGGCCGCGTGCTCTTGGGGTTGAGCGGTACCCACACCTTGCCGCAGGCCAGCACGGCCAGCAGCGCGGCGATGTGGTCGGCGCTGTTGCCCGCGCAGATGCCCACGCGGCTTTGGGGTGTGGGGTCGATGGCTGTGAAGCCCGCCGCGAGCGCTGCCACGCGGGCGGCCAGCGCGTCGTAGCGGATGGAGCCCTCGGGCGCGTCGATGGCGATGCGGTCGGGCCAGCGCTGGGCGGCCCGCCAGAAGAAGTCGATGGGGAACATGAAAGAGGTGAGGTTGTGTGGGTGATCTGTCACTCTGCGGATGCGCCCGACTCTTTCACCACTTCGCGCCAGCGCTTGATCTCGGCGGCGGCAAACTGGCGCATCTTGTCGGGGGTGCCACCATCGGGCGTGGCGGCAAGCTCCTGCAGGCGCGTGCGCACCTCGGGCTGGGCCAGCACCTTGTTCAGGGCCGCGTTGACCTGCTCGATCACGGCGCGCGGCGTGCCCGCCGGTGCGGCCAGGCCGAACCACGACTGCACATCAAAGCCCGTGTAGCCCGACTCGGCCAGCGTGGGCACGTCCGGCAGCAGGGGCGAGCGCTGGGCGCTGGTGATGGCAATGGCGCGCAGCTTGCCCGCCTGCACGTGCGGCAGGGCCGACGGCGTGTTGTCGAACATCGAATCCACCTGGCCGCCCAGCAGGTCGGTGACGGCGGGTGCGCTGCCCCGGTAGGGCACATGCAGCATCTTGAGCTTGGACTGCATCTTGAACATCTCGCCCGAGAGGTGGATGGACGAGCCGCTGCCCGACGACGCAAACGTGATGCCGTCCTTGGAATCCTTGGCGTAGCGCACGTAGTCGGCCAGGTTCTTGATGGGCAGCTTGGGGTTGACCACCAGGATGTTCGGAATCTTGGCGATCATGCCGATGGGCTCGAAGTCCTTGACCGGGTCGTAGCCCAGCTTGGGGTACAGCGTGGCGTTGATGGTGTTGGCGATGGTGTAGACGTAGAGCGTGTAGCCATCGGCCGGCGCGCGCGCCACGGCCTCTGCGCCCACGTTGCTGTTGGCGCCTGCGCGGTTGTCCACCACCACGGGTTGGCCCAGCTGGTCGCCGAGCTTGACGGCCACCAGGCGCGCAATCACGTCCGTGGCGCCGCCCGCCGCATAGCCCACCACCAGCTTGACCGGTTTGGTGGGCCAGCCCGAGGCATTGGGCTGGGCCTGCAATGGCATGGCGGCGCCGCAGGCCAGGGTGGCGACCAGCGCCAGCAGGGCGCGGCGCGGCAGGGATGGCGAAGCTTTGCGCTGACCCAGCGCGGCGGGGGTGTGTGGGCTCATGGTGTCTGTCTCCGGTGGTTCTTGGAAAAATGCCGTCGTGGCGCCCTGCTGCGTGCTCTGCGGCACACTGCGCACTGGTGGCGTTGACGAACAAATTCTTTCCCATGCCCTCCCGACCTGCGAATTCAAACGTCCGGCTGCCGGACGAACGTGTGAGTGCGCACACGGCAGACGAACCGGCCGACGACCACGGCAGCCGCACGCTGCGGCGCGGCCTGCAGGTGCTGGAGGCTGTGCTGGCCCATGGCCGCGACGGCGCGCGCGTGGTGGACCTGTGCCGCGCCGCCGCGCTGGAGCGGGCCCCCGTGTACCGGCTGCTCGCCACGCTGATGGAGAGCGGCTACGTGGCGCAGCGCGGGCGCTTTCGCTACGTGGCGAGCCCGCGCCTGGCCGCCCTGGCCGAGCCCCCGGGCCAGCCCAACCTGGCCGTGCGCCTGGCGCCTGTGCTGGAGCGAGTAAGCCGCGCCTGTGGTGACGCAGCCTTTGCCATCGTGCGCGAAGGCCCCACCTCGCACTGCATTGCACGCCATGTGGGCACGCACCCGGTGCAGATCCTGGTGATCCAGGTGGGCACGCGCCAGCCGCTGGGCGTGGGCGCCGCGGGCCTGGCGTTGCTGGCGGCACTGCCCGATGCCGAGATGCAGGCCTGCATCGACGCCAACGCGCAAGATCTGCCGCGCTACGGCGGCATGACGCCCGAGCGCCTGCAGATCCTGGTGCGCGCCACGCGCGAGCGCGGCTGGTCGGTGGTGGGCAACCACGCCACGCAGGGCGTGCTGGCGGCTGGCATGGCCGTGCGCAACGCGGCGGGCGAACCGGTGGCGGCGATCAGCGTGGCATCGACCGTGGACCGCATGCCGCGCGACCGCCAGCAGCTCATCGCGCGCTGGATGCGCGAGGCGCTGGCGGCGCACCTGCCCAATGGCATCTGAGCGGGTCTGCGGCACACTCTGGCAAGCCGCAGACGGACGATGCCAGCCAGCCGACGCCGCGAACGCCACCGAAGCAATTACTATAAAAATGATAGCTCTCAGCGATGAATGGACCAGCGCCAGATGGCAATTTGGCTTCAAACCAATGCTTCCCCTGCCTTTCCACCACCCTGTTGACCGCCCTGCATCCGAGTCACGCCATGCACCCTGAGGCCCGCCCATGGAACTGAGACAACTGCGCTATTTCGTGCGTGTGGTGGAGCAAGGCTCCATGAGCCGCGCTGCGCTGGACCTGGACGTGGTGCAGTCCGCGCTGAGCCAGCAAATCACCCGGCTGGAGAGCGAGCTGGCCACGCGCCTGCTGCAGCGCACGCCGCGCGGCGTCACGCCCACAGAGGCAGGGCTGGCGTTCTTTCGCGAGGCGCAGCTCACCCTGCGCCATGCCGACCAGGCCGTGCGCGCGGCGCAGCAGGCGCGGCTGTCGGGCACCGTCACCGTGGGGCTGGCGCCCACCACTTCCGGCGTACTCGGCCTGCCACTGATGCAGGCCATGCGCACACGCTACCCGGACGTGCGGCTGCACATGGTGGAGAGCATGTCGGGCCACCTCACGGCCATGCTGCATGCGCGCGAGCTGGACCTGGCCGTGCTGTTCGACACGCGCCTGCACCAGGCGCAGCAGGCCACCGGCGCGCGCCGCTGGGACATGGCGCCGCTGCTGGAGGAAGACCTGTTCCTCATCTGCGCCCGTGACCGAGGGGAGGGTCCCGGCAACCCCCGTGGCCGGCAGCTGCCGGAAACCATCACCGTTGCCGAGCTGGTGCAGGAGCCGCTGATCCTGCCCACTGGCCCGCACGGCCTGCGCAGCACGCTGGACACCGCCTTTGCCCGCGACCGCGTGGCACCCCACGTGGTGCTGGAAGTGGACTCGCTCGCCATGGTGATGGCCGCTGTGGACGCAGGCCTGGGCTCCACCGTGCAGCCCTGGGCCGCCATGGGCCGCTACCCAGATGCGGCCGAGCGCTTTCAGTGCGCACGCCTCACCGACGCGCCCGCGCGCCGCGTCAACCTGCTGTGCAGCCTGCCCGACGAAGAGCTCTCGCCCGCTGCGCTGGCCGCGCGGGTGGTGCTGACGGACTGCGTGCGTGAATTGGTGACGAGCGGCCAGTGGTTTGGCACGACATGGATAGGCACATCCCCCTGAGCGGCTGCGCCGCTTCCCCCTTCTCTCATCGCTGCGCGATGGGAAGGGGGACACCGCCCTCGGTGCGGTGGAAGAGCCCGGCGTAACACCCGCCGTGCCTCATCGCAGCCATCACGATCCGTGATACCCCCATGACCTGAACCCGCTGCACGGCGGGCCTGTGTCTCCCTACAGTCGCCATCACCCCGATGAACGACACGGCAACCACGCCAGGAGACACCCCATGGGTCCCACACCCCCCTCTTCATTCCCCCGCGCGCAGCGCACCGCCGGGAGCCACCGGCCATGAGCGGCGATGCTGTGGTCGATGTGCTGGTCATCGGTGGCGGCAATGCCGCCCTGTGCGCCGCCCTGATGGCACGCGAGGCGGGCGCCAGCGTGCTGCTGCTCGAATCCGCCCCGCGCGCCTGGCGCGGCGGCAACTCGGCCCACACGCGCAACCTGCGCTGCATGCACGATGCGCCGCAGGACGTGCTGGTCGATGCCTACCCCGAGGAAGAGTTCTGGCAAGACCTGCTCAAGGTGACGGGCGGGCTGACCAACGAACACCTGGCGCGCCTGGTGATCCGCGAGTCGAGCACCTGCCGCCCCTGGATGCGCCGCCACGGCGTGCACTTTCAGCCCGCGCTGGCAGGCACGCTGCATGTGGCACGCACCAACGCGTTCTTCATGGGTGGCGGCAAGGCGCTGGTCAATGCCTACTACCGCAGCGCGGAGCAGCTGGGCGTGCAGATCCGCTACGAGGCGCTCGTGGACCGCATCGAGATGGACGGCCGCCGCTTCGTCGCCGCCCACCTGGCCAACGGCGAGCGCATTGCCGCCAAAAGCTGCGTGCTGGCCGCTGGCGGCTTCGAATCGAACCGCGAATGGCTGCGCGAAGCCTGGGGCCAGAACGAGCGCGGCGAGTGGCCGGCCGACAACTTCCTGATCCGCGGCACGGCCTACAACAAGGGGGTGCTGCTCAAGCACCTGCTTGAAGACCATGGCGCGGACCGCATTGGCGACCCCACGCAGGCACACATGGTGGCCATCGACGCGCGCGCGCCGCTGTACGACGGCGGCATCTGCACGCGCATCGACTGCGTGTCGCTGGGCGTGGTGGTCAACCGCAATGGCGAGCGCTTCTACGACGAGGGCGAGGACTTCTGGCCTAAGCGCTATGCCATCTGGGGCCGTCTGGTGGCGCAGCAGCCGGGGCAGATCGGCTACTCCATCATCGACAGCAAGGCCATTGGCCGCTTCATGCCGCCCGTGTTCCCGGGCGTGAAGGCCGACACCCTGCCCGAGCTGGCGCAAAAGCTCGACCTGCCCGTGGACACCTTCATGCGCACGCTCAACGACTACAACGCCGCCTGCCGCGTGGGCCAGTTTGACCACACCACGCTGGACGACTGCCACACCGAAGGCGTGGCGCCCGCCAAGACACACTGGGCCCGGCCCATCGACATCGGGCCGTTCTACGGCTACGCGCTCAAGCCCGGCGTCACCTTCACGTACCTCGGCCTGCACACCGACGACACCGCCGCCGTGCGCTTTGGCAACGTGCCCAGCCCCAACCTGTTTGTGGCGGGCGAAATGATGGCGGGCAACGTGCTGGGCAAGGGGTACACCGCCGGGGTGGGCATGAGCATTGGCACTGCGTTTGGCCGCATTGCGGGCACGCAGGCAGCTTTGGCCTCCAAACGGCCGGTAGCGCCAGTCGCACATGCCTCAAACGCTACAAAACAAGGAGCAAACCATGCAAACGCTTGAGGCCCTGACGCGCGACGCCCGGGCGCTGGCAAATGGCGACATCGTGCTGTCTGCGCCCGAAACCGAGGTGGCGCGCCAGCTGCAGATCTGCAACGCCTGCCGCTACTGCGAAGGCTTTTGCGCCGTGTTCCCGGCCATGACGCGGCGGCTGAAGTTTGGCAAGGCCGACATCCACTTCATCGCCAACCTGTGCCACAACTGCGGTGCCTGCCTGCACGCCTGCCAGTACGCGCCGCCGCATGAGTTTGCGGTGAACATTCCGCAGGCCATGGCCCAGGTGCGTGGCCAGACCTACGCCGACTACGCCTGGCCACCCGCGCTGGGCCAGCTGTACCAGCGCAGCGGCTTGACCCTGGCCCTGGCACTGGTGGCCGGGCTCACGCTGTTCCTGTTGCTGGCCGTGGCACTGCATGGGCGAGGAATCGCCGCGCTGTGGCAGGCCCCTGTGGGCGGCTTCTACGGCATCTTCCCGCACAACCTGCTGGTGGGACTGTTCGCGCCCGTCTTTCTGTTCGCCGTGCTGGCGCTGGGCCTGGGCGTGCGCCGTTTCTGGCGCGATATCACACCCGCCACCAGCGGCGCACCGCTGAGCGCGCCCGCCACGGCCGAGGCCACCGATGCCGTGCTGCGCCTGAAGTACCTGGACGGCGGCCACGGCGACGGCTGCCACAACGAGGACGACGCCTACACCTTGTCGCGCAGGCGCATGCACCACCTCACGTTCTACGGATTCATGCTGTGTTTTGCGGCCACCAGCGTGGCCACGCTGTACCACTACCTGCTTGGCGCGCCTGCACCGTACGACCTGCCCAGCCTGCCCAAGCTGCTGGGCGGCGTGGGCGGCATCAGCCTGGCGATTGGCACGGCCGGCCTGTGGCGGCTGAATCTGCGCCGCCACCCGCAACACGGCGATGCCGCACAAAAGCCCATGGACCGCGCCTTCATCGCCCTGCTGTTCCTCACCGCCACCAGCGGCCTGGCCTTGTGGGCCGCGCGTGGCACCGCAGGCCTGCCGCTGCTGCTGTGCCTGCACCTGGGCGCGGTGATGGCGCTGTTCGCCACCATGCCCTACGGCAAGTTTGCGCACGGCATTTTCCGCACCGCTGCGCTGCTGCGCCACGCGGTGGAAAAGCGCCAGCCCCACCCCATCGGTTTGAGCGCCGACTGAGCCAACGATCCATACACCACCCACGATGAAGGAGACACCCATGAAAAAACGCACCCTGCTGCACTGCGCCCTGGCGCTGGCGACCGCCCCCCTGGCGTTCGGCGCTGCTGCGCAAGACTTTCCGCCCAAGAAGCCCGTCACGCTCGTCGTGGGCTTTGCCGCGGGCGGTGCAGCCGACGCGGCGGCGCGACTGATTGCCAAGAAGCTGGGTGAGAACATCGGCCAGTCGGTGGTGGTGGACAACAAGGGTGGCGCCGGCGGCAATATCGCGCACCAGTTCGTGGCCAATGCGGCACCCGACGGCACGGTGCTGCTGTTCGGCTCGGTGGGCCCGCTCACCATTGCGCCGCACTTGATGAAACTCACCTACGACCCGTTCAAGGACCTGGCGGCGATCTCAGGCGGCGTGAACTTCCCCAACGTGCTGGTCGTGCACAAGGCTGCAGGCGCAAAGACGCTGGCAGAGTTTGTGCAGCTGTCCAAGAAGAAGCCTGGCAGCGTTGACTTTGCCTCCACGGGCGCGGGCTCGGCATCGCACCTGGCGGGCGAGCTTTTCAACCAGCGGGCGGGCATCGACATGACCCACGTGCCCTACAAAGGTGGGGCACCCGCCTTGCAGGATTTGCTGGGCGAGCGCATCACCTCCTACTTTGCAGCCCCACCCACGGCCCTGCCGCACATCGAAACGGGCAGGCTGATCCCGCTGGCCACCACGGGTCTCACGCGGCCAGCCTATCTGCCCAATATCCCCACCGTGGCGGAATCGGGCTTTCCGGGCTTTGAGGCGCTCAACTGGTATGCGTTTGTGGCGCCGGGCAAAACGCCGGTGCCGCTGCTGGAGCGCTGGAACCAGGAGATCGTCAAGGTGCTCAACGACCCGGCCGTGAAGGACGCACTGAACAAGCACGGCCTGACGCCCCAGCCCACCTCACGCGCCGAACTCACCACCTTCATGAAGAAGGAGTCGACCCAGTGGGCTGCCATCATCAAGGAGCGCAAGCTCACGGCGGACTGAGCTGGCCTCTGCGGCAAAGCGGTGCCCCCGCCGCCCCATGCAGGTCAGGCCATCTTCTTGCGCGCCGCGCTGCCGCGTGCAGAAAAGCCGGCCCGTTCGCTGCTGGCCTGGGCCTCACCCAGCAGCCAGCGTGTGAACTGCGCGACCGCTTCGTTCTCGGCCAGTGCTGCACGGCTGCACAGGTAATAGCCCCGGTCCGTGTTCACGGCCGGGCTGAAGGTCAACACCAGCTGGCCCGACGCCAGTTCGGCTTCGATCAGCATGGGCTGGATCACCGTGACCCCCATGCCCGCACAGGCTGCAACGATCAGGTTGTTGCCCAGATCAAACCCCGGGCCCAGTACGGGGGCTAGGTCTATCCCTGCGGCCTTTTGCAGCCACAGCGCCCAATTGCCGGGAAAGTTGATGTGCTGCAGCAGCGTTGCCTTGAGCAGATCACGCGGTTGGCGCAGCTTGGCCGCCAGCGCCGGGGTGCAAGCGGGCACGATCTCCCGCCCCGCCAAGTAGCGTGCACGGATGCCGCGCGGCCAAGTGCGCCCGGGGCGCTTCACATTGACCCACAGGTCCACGTCGTCGCGCGTGAAGCTCTCATCGTGGTGGAACGGCCGCAGCTCGATCTCGATGTCCGGGTGCAGCGTGTGGAACTGGCCCAGCCGTGGGACCAGCCAGCGGGTGGCCAGGGTGGGTACTACGCTGACCCGCAGCCGACGCTTTGAAGCACGCACCCCGAACCGGCTCACGGCGGTCTCCAGGCCTGCCACATGGGCCTCCACCAATTGCTGGAACTCGCGGCCCCGTGCGGTGGGTAGCACCCGGGGGCCGGAGCGGTCCAGCAGCGTGCATTCCAGCCGCTGCTCCAGCCGCTGCACTGCCCGGCTGACAGCCGCCTGGGTCACGAACAGCACACCCGCCGCCTGTCGAAAACTGCCCAGCTGGCAGACCGCAAGAAAGGCGTGCAACTCGGGCAGTGAGGGGGACTTGAACTGCATGGTGGTGATTACATCCGGTTATCAGCGCAGATCAAATTGTCGTTTGCCCGCAGGCACCTGGCTCCCTACGCTTCGCCCATCTGTCCCACCTTGATCCCCGAGAACCATGCAGCTACCCGAAGCCCTTCTTCCCGCCACGCCCGTCCAGGTGCTCCGGCCCGCCACCGATGCCCCCATCCCTTTGGTCTGCGACTCTCCGCACAGCGGCACCGACTATCCGCCCGACTTTGGCTATGCCGTCTCCACCGCCGATCTGCGCAAGTGCGAAGACACCCATGTGCACTGGCTGTGGGACGCGGTGCCGCGTGTGGGCGGCACGCTGGTGCACGCCACCTTTGCGCGCAGCTACATCGACCCGAACCGCCATGAGTACGACATCGACCCCATCATGCTGGCCGATGCCTGGCCCGGCAATACCGCCCCTACCGCCCGCACCCTGGAGCTGGGCATGGGGCTGGTTCCCAGCCACACCCCCACGCACCAGCCCATCTACGCGCGCCGCCTGTCGGCCCAGGAGGTTGCGCACCGCATCACCCACTACTGGCGCCCATACCAACATGCGCTGGCGCAGGCACTGGAGGCCGCCGCCCAGCGTGGCCCGCGTTGGCACCTGAACTTGCATTCCATGCCCAGCAACGCCTACGAGCGGCTGGGCCGCGTGGCGCCCGGCCCGCTGGCCGACGTGGTGCTGGGCGACCTGAACGGTCGCAGCTGCAGCAGCGCATTCACCCAGCGCGTGGCCGAAGCTTTCCGCCGCCGCGGCTACTGCGTGGCCATCAACGACCCCTACGCAGGCCAGGAGCTGCTGCGCCGGTTCGGGGCGCCTTCGCGGGGTCATGAAAGCCTGCAGATCGAGATCAACCGGGCCATCTACCTGAACGAGCAGACGCGGGAGCCGCTGCCACACGCTAACCGCGTGCGCGCGGACATCACCGACCTGCTGCACGAGATGGCCGCCCATATCCGCAGCGCTTGCCTGGACAACGCCTGATTTCAACCAAGAGGACCCACCATGCCCACCCCCATGAACCGCCGCCGCTTTATCGCATCGACCAGCGCCGTGACGGGCGCCATTGCCCTGCCGGCACTGGCCCAGGCGCCCGACCGCTATCCCACACGTCCGATCACACTGGTGGTGCCGTTTCCGCCCGGAGGCGCCGTAGACAACTCCGGCCGGGCGATAGCCGACAGGCTGGGCCGAGTGCTGGGGCAGCCCGTGATTGTGGAAAACAAAGGGGGCGCTGGCGGCACCATCGGCACCACACAGGTGGCCAAGGCCCAGCCCGATGGCTACACGCTGATCGTCACCTCGCAGACCACGCATGTGATCAACCCCGCCCTGTCGCCCAGCCTGCCCTACGACGCGGTCAATGACTTTGCCCCCATCACGCTGATTGATCGCCTGGCCAATGTGCTCTTGATCACCCCCGGCCTGCCCGTGAAGAACTTCGCCGAGTTCGTGAAATACGTGAAGGAGAACCCGGGCAAGCTGAACTACGCCTCCTCGGGCAATGGCTCGCTGGCGTACCTGAGCATGGAGCTGCTCAAGGCCAAGCTGGGGCTGTCCATCACCCACATCCCATACAGGGGCGCTGGCCCCGCGCTGACCGACCTGCAGGCGGGCCAGGTGCACATGACCTGGAACAACCTGTCCTCCAACCTCAGCATGGCTCAGAACGGTCGCCTGCGCGCGCTGGCGGTGGCATCGCCAATCCGCGCGCCCCAACTGCCGGATGTCCCGACCTTCGACGAGCTGAAGTTGCCGGAGCTGAACCTGACTTCCTGGACAGGTCTTGCCGCACCTGCAAAAACGCCGGAATCCATCGTTGCGCAGCTCTACGAAGCGATGCGTACCGTGTTGCGTGATCCGCAAACACAAAGGGCATGGAATGACCGCGGCGCTATGCTGCCTGATACCGTGAAGCCCGCAGAGTTTCGCAATGAGATTCAGCAGCGCATCGGTTTTTACAAGAACATCGTGAAGACCCACAAGATCTCCGTGGATCAATAGTGCCCACTCCCCATCCGTGCGGAATGGACGAAACATATCCCCGACCTCGTGCGCATGTGTGCATGTGGGCAAGCCATCAGTACGTTGGAACATCGCCTTCAACAGGCCCATCCGCTCGCACCAGCCCATCATCCAGCAACTGCGCAAGCCAGCCGCCGAGCACAGTGGGGTCGCCTTGCCACAGGCCGCTGCCCAGCAGCGCCGCGCAGGCGTCGTGGACCGAGGCACCGGCGTGCAGCGCTTGCACCCAGGCGGCCTCGGCCGCGTCGAGCGTGCGAAAGTGCGGCTGGTGGCCTTTGCGCCAGACCAGCAGCGTGGCCGGTGCAGGCAGGGCCACGGCCTCGGGCACGTCGTCGTCGGTATGGATGGCGTTCCACACCCCCACAACGTTCGTCGTGATCGCGCGCAGCAAGGCGCTGGGGTGCAGTACACCAGGGCGGGTGGTCCAGGTGTCCGACGCCTGAGCAGCCGCAGTCTCCAAGGTCGGCACATCGGCACTGTCAAAGCGGGTGCGCAGGTCCCAGTCGAGCTGGGCCAGTTCGTGCAGCTCGGGGTTGTCGGGGTACGCCGCGCGCAGCGTGCCCACCAGGCCTTCGCCATAGCGGTTCAGGCTGCGCGTGCGCGGCGGATGGGCCACGGCGTAGTCGCGCGCATGGGCCTCGAAGGTGTCGGACCCCATGTAGAGGCAAGTCTTGGCATAGGTGTCGGCCAGCACCTCGGCCAGCCGGGCGCGGTAGGCATGGTGGTAGATGGGCAGGCGACCTGTGATGAGGTCTTCGGGCATTTCAGGCGGCAGCGCATTCGCCAGCACGCGGTCGGCAAAGTGGCGCTGCACCACAGCCAACCCTGCCGGTCCCACTATGGGGTCCAGGGTGATGGCGGAGATAGCGGGGATGGCGACGGGCACAAAAGAGGGGACAGGCGAGGCCACATGCTCAGCGGCAATGCGACGGGCAATGGCCATTTCATCCAGCAATTCAGCCAGCGGCGGGATGTGGTCGTCGCGCTCGATCATCGCGGCCACAGCGCCAAAACGCTGGCAGGCCTGTGCATACAGGTCCCACACCGGCAGCGCCACAGGGTGGTCGTGCGTGTCGATGATGTGGTCGCCTTTGTCGCTGTGCCCAGCCAGGTGAATTTGCTGCACCCGGTGTGCGGGCAGGGCATGCAGATAGCTCAGTGGGTCAAAGCCATGGTTCACGCTGCTCACGTAGATGTTGTTCACATCCACGAGCAGCAGGCAGTCGGCCTCTTGCGCAATGTGGGCCAGAAACTGCCACTCGCTCGCGCTGTCATGCCGGTAGCGGATATAGCTCGACACGTTCTCCAGCACCAGCCTGCGTCCCAGCACATCCTGTGCGCGACGGATCTGTGCGATCACATGGCGTGCAGATTCGTCGGTGTAGGGCAGCGGGTACAGGTCGTGCAACTGCTCGGGGCCAGGGCCCGTCCAGCACAGGTGGTCGGACACCCACAGCGGCTCGATACGGTCGGCCAGCGCCTTCACGCGTTGCAGATACGGCACATCCACGCCCTGCGACGCACCGATGGACATGGCCACGCCATGCATGGCCACGGGGTAGTCGCGCCGGATGGCATCGATCACCGCCAGAGGTTTTCCACCGTCGATGAGGTAGTTGTCGGTGATGATTTCCAGCCAGTCCAGTGGCTGCTTGCGCGCCAGGAAATCGGCGTAGTGCTGCGTGCGCAGCCCCAGGCCAAAGCCGGTGCCGCGCGTAGCGATGAGGTCATGTGCCATGGCGAAATCAAGGTATCAAAGTGCGGGCACTGGGCAGGATCGCCGAGACTGGCACGCCCTAATGCCAGCACCGCCGCGCAAGGGCCGCCCCGCCGCGCTGGCGGTGTCCCCCTGGGGGGATGGCGCGCAGCGCCTCAGGGGAGCTTGTTGCCTTATCCCTTGATGTCGCCGATGGTGCCCTTCTCCATCAGGCACTGGGCCGCGGTCTTGGCCTTGAAGCCGTGGCCCTTGCAAGCGTTCTGGCCCTTGCAGCTGTGCTCGGCCGTGGAGCAGTCGCTATTGCCCTTGCAGTCGTGCACGTTGTAGCAGTGCACCTTGTCGTTGGCGCCGATGGCGGCGCCTTTGGAGCCCTTGGGCGCGTCGGCTGCAAAGCTGCTGGATGCCAGTGCCAGCAGGGCGGCAGACAGGGCAAAAGAAGCAGTGGACTTGGCTTGGGTAGACAGCATGGTGGTAACTCCGAAAACGTTGAGGGATGAATAAAGCGGGTAGATCACGCTGCACAACACAGCGCTCTCTGCCTGGTAATTCGTCCCCCGCGCGCTGCGGGTTACATGCAATCCAAAAATTTTTGCGTTGCGCCTCAGCGCTCCTGCGCTACTGCACAGAGGGTTCGGTCACAGAGATGTCGGTGTGCACCAGCGTGAGCGGAAAGCGCTGGCCCGCCAGGTAGTCCTCCAGGCAGCGCAGCAGCAGGGGGCTGCGATGGCGCTCGGGGCAGGCGCGGATCTCATCGGCCGTGAGCCACAGCGTGCGCACGATGCCGGTGTCGAGCGTGCGCCAGTCGTGGTGCGTGCCCAGCGAGCCCGCAAACGCAAAGCGCATGTAGGTGATGTCGTCGCCCGTGCGCGTCTTGGTGAAGCGGTTGAGGTACACGCCGATCAGCGCCGTGGGCTCGAAGTCGTGCGCGGTTTCTTCCAGCACCTCGCGGGCGCAGGCCTGGATGGGCGATTCGCCCGGGTCCAGGTGGCCGGCGGGGTTGTTGAGCTTGAGGCCGTCGGTGGTTTCTTCCTCGACCAGCAGAAAGCGGCCATCGCGCTCAATGAGGGCGGCCACGGTGACGTTGGGTTTCCAGCGGTGGGGCATGGCGCGCATTATGACGAGGGGCGGTGACGCCAAGCCTACAGCGTGCGCGCCATGTACACAGCGCCTTCGCCGTAGCTGGCCAGGCGGGCCTGCTGGGCGGCGTCCGGCAAGGGGTGCAGCGCGTAGCCCTGCCGCTCCCAGTAGGCCTGCGAGCCCTGCACCGAGACCAGCGCGCTGTGCCGCAGCCCTTCTGCACGGGCCTGCGCCCACAGGGGCTGCAGCAACGCGTGGGCCAGGCCTTGCCCCGCATGGGCAGGGAGCACGGCCATGTCGTGCAGGTACAGCGTGTCGTGTAGGGCCACGGCCTCAAAGTCGCCGTGCAGCGGGGTGACCTTGCCGCGCACGCTGCGGTAGGCCGCCAGGTGGGCGCACACCATGCCGCCGCGCTCCAGCACCACCGAGCAATTGGCGGGGCTGGCGAGGCGGCGGGCAAACACCTCGCCACTTTCCACAAACCCCTCGCCATAGCAGGCCAGCTGCACGGCCAGCAGGTCGGCCAGATCGCTCAGCGCCAGCGGGCGCACCACCACAGACATGAGTGAGCTTGGTTCAATCAGTGCGGCAGCACGGGCGCCTGCACGAAGTCGTCGAGCGACAAGCCCTTTTCCTTCAGCAGCGCCTCCAGCACGGGCTGCAGGCGGCCCAGGCTTTCCTGCACGGCCTCGCGGACGGTGTCCACCACGACCTGGGTGCTGCGCTCGATCTCGATGTTCAGGCGGTCGCCCACCTTCTTGGCTTCAAACACCGTGGCACGGCGTGTTTCGGGAATCATCCAGATCTCGAACCAGCCCTCCTGCCGGTTCACCTCGGCCACCGTCAGGCTGGCCCCGTGGATGGCGATGTAGCCCTTGGCAAAGATGTAGCGGCGAAACGCCTCGGGCACGGCCACGCGCCACACCAGGTTGTTGTCGAACTCGCGCCGCTCGATGAGCGTGCCGGTGAAGTCCACATGGCCCGACAGCGGGTGGCCGCCAATCTCGGCACCGTCCTTGGCCGCGCGCTCCACGTTCACGCGGTCGCCCTGGCCGTAGCTGCCCAGCGTGGTGATGTTCAGGCTCTGCAGCATCACGTCGAAGTTGGCCCGCGTGGGCGACAGGATCTCGGTGACCGTGAGGCACACGCCGTCGGTGGCCACGCTGGCGCCAATGGCCAGGTCCTGGCAGAAGCCTTCGGGAAAATCGAGCGTGAAGGTGCGCAACCCTGCGCGGTCGTGGATGGCGGCAATGCCTGCCGTGGCTTGGACGATGCCTGTGAACATGGTGGCGCGGCTTGTGGAGCGTTGGAACGGGAACCGGGAATTTTGCCACCCGGCCCCCACCGCGCGCTGGTGCCGGGTTACTTGGCGCGCAAGAGTTCGCCCACTTCCAGCAGCACCAGCTCGTTGTCATCCGCCTTGTTGGGGTCGCGACTGCTGCTGAAGGGCAGGTTGTTGTCGTTGCCCACCACGATGTGCGTGCTGTCCACGATGTCCACGTTCTCGATGGTGAAGAACGGGAAGGTGAGCACGCCGTTGTTCAGCGGCTTCTTGGCCAGGCGCTGCGGGTCCTGGATGTTCATGAGGTCGATGTAGCCCACCTTGCGGATCTCGCCGCCCACGTTGGCGTCGCTCATCTCCACCTTGTAGACGCGCTTGAACTTGGCCAGGTCGTGGAAGCAATCCGTGCGCTTCTGGCCTTCGGGGCAGGCCTTGTCGGCCGTGCCTTCGCCGTTGTCGCGCTCGATGATGAGGCCCATGCTGGCGTCGATCATGTTGAAGTCGCCAATCGCGTGGTGGTTGGCCTCCAGCACGTACTTCCAGTGGCGGCCGGTCCATTGCTCGGTCTTCACGTCGAACTCCAGCACGCGCAGGTACTGCTTGCCGCCCACGTTTTCATACGCCTTGGCATCGTCGTTCCACAGCGCGCCTTCGAGCAGGGCGTAGAGCTTGCTGCCGTCCTTGCTGGCGGCCATGCCTTCGTAGCCCTTGGAGCGCTTGACCACAAACGCAGTGGGCTTGGCATCAGGCGCGCCGGGCATCAGCACGCCGGGCGCATCGGGCGATCGCACGGTCTTGCCGTCCACCTGGGTCTCGAAAACGCCGAGCACCTTGCCATTCAGGTCGGCCTTGATGAGGAAAGGGCCGAACTCATCGCCAATCCACAGCGCGCCACCGGCGAACTGGAAGCTTTCGGGGTCGAAGTCGGCGCCGGTCAGGTAGCGGCTGCTGGTGCCTTCGTGCGTGATGCGAAACGGGATCTTCTTGTCCGGGTCGTGCAGGAAGATGGTCTTGAGGCGATTGAACTGGCCGCTTTTGAAGTCCACGGTGTAGTGGCTCAGGTGCAGCATGAAGTCGGGCGAGTTGGCCTTGGAGCCGGCACCGTTGTCAGTCAGGATCCAGAACGATCCATCGGCCATGCGCTTGATGCCCGAGTGGCCCTGGATGGGCTGGCCCTGGAACGGCAGCGACGCGCCGGTGTCGCGGCCGCCCGACTGGCCCATCACGCTGCCCACGGCGTCCACCCGGCGGGGTGTGGTGAACTTGCCCGCCACCTGCAGGTCGTGTGGCGCGTCCTTGGGGGCGGCAATCATCGTCAGGGCGGGCAGCACCGCGTGGCCGGTCAGCGTGGCGGGGTAGGCCTGCTGGGCCAGGGCTGCAGAAGAGGCGGCGCACAGCAGGGCTGCACTGGCGGCGATGAAGGAGAGTCGGGACATGTTCATGGGGAATAAAGCCAAAACCCGCACGATGCCGCGCCCTTGTGACGCCACCATGAAAGGCAGGCACCAGGATATGCCCTGGCATGCAGCCGATGGACACGGACCTTTTGCCAGGTTCGAGAGTCACACCCGCCTTGCGCTCCCCCACCATTCCCCACCCAAACGCTGGACAGCACCTATTCCCTATGGACACCCTTTCTGCATTGCAATCCCTCGGACTGGAACTGCCCAGCCCCGCCTACATCGCGGGCGCCATCGTGTTTGGCCTGATCGGCATGGCGGCTTACTGGCACGGCAAAAGAGCGCAGCTGCCACGCACCCGCTGGTGGGGCGTGGCGCTCATGTTCTACCCCTACGCGGTTTCGCGGACCTGGATGCTGTTTGCGGTGGGCGTGGCGCTGTGTGCGGGTCTGTGGCTGGACATGCGGCGCGGCTGAAACGCAGGCCAGGGCTGCGCAAACGCTATGATTTTCATAGCTTATTGCGCTTGATGGATAAGCGACAGGGCCATTTTTAGTGAAAATTTCTGGCGCATCACACCAGCCGCTGCAATGCCTGGCGCCGCCATACCCCGTGGAAGTACAGCCCCTGCAGCACCAGGGCGCACAGGTACGTGGCGGGGTAGGCCACCCAGGTGGCCACCAGCCCAAACTGGCGCCCCAGCAGCCAGCCCAGCGGCACGATGAGGCAGGCTAGGCACCCCAGTGAAATGAGCGTGGGTGCCAGCACCGTGCCACTGGCACGCATCACGCCGGAATACACGCTGGCCCATCCAAAAAACACCGCGCCCCACACCGTGATGGGCAGCACGCGTGCGGCGATGTCGATCACGCGGGCGTCGGCCACAAACAGGCCCACCACCCAGGGCGCTGCGCCAAACATCAGCAGGGCCAGGCCGCCGGTGAGGAGCAGGTTCATGCGCATGCCGGTGCGCGTGACGGCCGCCAGCTGCTGCCCGTGGCCCGCACCAATGGCCTGCGCCGCAAACACCGACGACGCAATGGCTACGGCCATCGCCGGGAACAGCACATACGACATCACCTGGCTGGCGGCCCCCCACGCCGCCGTGGCTGCCGAGCCGTGCGCGTTGACCAGGCTGAGCAGGCCCAGGTCGGCCAGCGAGCCGGTGATGAAGAACAGGCCCGTGGGCACGCCCAGCCGCACCAGGGTGCGCAGCAAGGCAGCGTCCAGCCGCAGATGCACGGCCAGCGCCCGCGTGGGGGCCAGCACATGCGCGCGGCGCCGCAGGTGCCAGGCCGTGTAGCCCAGCGAGCACAGCGTGGCCAGCAGCAGCGCGGCCACGCCACCCAGGATGCCCAGCGCAGGCAGCCCGAGGGCAGGCACGCCCCGGATGAACAGCGGCGCGCACACCAGCGTGACCGACAGCGACACCACCAGCGCGCGCAGCGGCGTGACGGTGTCGCCCGTGCCACGCAGCAGCGCCGCCGTGAGCATGGAGGTGAACAGCACTGGGAACAGCACCATCATCCCCCGGGCATAGGCCACCGCCTGGGGCAGCACGTCGGCCGGCGTGCCCAGCAGCAGCATCAGAGGCCGCACGGCCAACAGCCCCAGGGCGGCCAGCACCAGGCCCAGCAGCACCCCGGCGCACAGCGTGGTGCCCGCCACGGCATGCAGCCGCGCGTGGTTGCGCGCGCCAAAGGCCTGGCCCACCAGGATGGACGACCCATTGCCCAGCCCAAAGATGAAGGCACTGAGCAGCAGGAACAGCGGCATGAACGAGGCCACCGCCGCCAGCGAGCCCGCACCCAGCAGCCGCCCCACGTAGATGTGGTTCACCGTGCCGGTGAGCGCCTGCAGGATGTTGGTGAGCACCAAGGGGCCCAGGAACACGAGAAAGCGCCGGTCGAGCGAAGGCGGCGGGCTGCCGGGGTGGGCCTTGTCCGTCATGGTGCTGCGCCCTCCATGAGCTTGGGGGTCTGGGTGCTGTGGATGCACACCCGCGTGCCCACGGCCACCCGGTCAAACAGGTCGATCACATCCCCGTTGGTCATGCGCACGCAGCCGTGCGAGGCGGGTACGCCCATGGGCAGGCCATCGGGGCAGCCGTGCAGGTAGATGAAGCGGCGCAGCGTGTCCACCGCGCCGCCCCGGTTCACGCCGGGCTCACAGCCGGTGAGCCACAGGATGCGGCTCAGGATCCAGTCGCGGCCGGGGTGTGCTGCAGCCAGCTCGGGGGAATACACCTCGCCCGTGGCCCGCCGCCCCACAAAGACCGTGCCAGGCGCACAGCCCGCGCCCACCTTGGCGCGCACGCGGTGCAGACCGCGGGGAGTGCAGCCGCTGCCGTTGTGTTCGCCCACGCCGTTCAGGGCGGTGGATACCGTGTAGCTGCGCTCTGTGGCCCCGTCCAGCATCAGGTGGAGCTGCTGCCGCGCCACGTCGATGTGCACTTCGGGGCCCGCCATCGGCATTCAGCCCGCAGCCACCAGCCCGGCACCGTGCCCGCGCGTGAAGGCCTCTTCAAACACCGAATAGCCCGACCAGTCGCTGTGCGCAAACGCGAGCCGTGCGGTGGTGGGGGTGGGAATCCAGGGCGATTGCTCACCATTTGATAGCTGTTTGCGCTTTCCAGGCAAGCGCTGGAGGCCAATTTGGCTTAAAAACTGCTGCGTACCCGGCACCGGGATGGCCATGGCGTGGCCGTAGCGCGTGATGTCCACGCGTGTGGCGCGCTGGCGCAGGTCGGGGTGGGGCACGGCCAGGGTGGCCAGCGCGGCCTCGGCCCATGGTTGCCAGGGCTGGGTGGCCAGCTGCTGGCGGCCGCCCTGCACATCGCCCAGCGCCTGGTAGTAGGTGAGCACGGTGGGCCCGGCCAGCGCAGCGCCCGTGTCCAGCCGCTGGTGCCCGGCGTTCACGTACCCCAGGCCGCCGGCGGTGGGGTCGGCGTAGAGCACGTTGTCCCACGCGGGGGCGGCGCCGGGGCGGTCGGTGAGCGGGCTGTCGATGTGGATGTTGGCCACCAGCCAGGGGGCCGACTGCAGGCGCTGCGCTGCGCCGGTCAAAAAAGCGGGCGGATTGTGCACCACCCGCGCCGCCACGAACACGGGCAGCGCCACGACGCAGCGCGGCGCCTGCCAGCGCTCCACGCTGTCGGTGGCATGGTTGAAGGCGTCCACCTCCACGCCGTGGCGGGTTTCGGTAATGCGCAGCACGCTGGTGGCAGTGCGCAGCTGGCCGCCCCCATTCACAGTGTTGGCAAGCGGCTCGGCCAGGCGCTGGGTGATCCAGCCGTTGCCTTCAGGCCAGGTGAGCACGCTTTCGCGCGCCTCATCCACCGCCTCGCCCGGCGCGTGAAAACCGTGGCGGCTGGCAAAGTAGTGGATGCCCGCCCAGGCCGACACGCGCGCCACGCCCGCGCCGTAGTCGTCGCGGCAGCAGTAGTTCAGGTACCAGAGCAGGTGCTCGTCATCCAGGCCCTCTTGCGCCAGCCAAGCACTGAAAGTCATGGCATCCAGCGCTTGATGGGCGGGCGTTAGAGGCTTTTTTGGCCCCAACAGCTTGAGCGCAGGCATGGCAAACCGCGCGGCCTTCGCCTCCCCCTCCACCGCCTCTGCAAAGCGGCGGTATTGGGCCAGCGTGGCTTCGCCCACACCGTGCACGGGCAGCAGGCCTTCTTGCCACTCGCCGTCAAAAAACAGGCGCTCCTGCGGGCTGTGGCACAGGTGGCGTTCGTCGTACTGCCAGCGGCCAGCCACGCGGCGGCGCAGGCCCAGCTCTTCCAGCAGATCCTGCACCTCGCGCGCATCGTCGCCGGGCACGGGCAGGTAGTGCGCGCCCAGCGGGCAGGCAATGCCGCTCACGGCCCCGCCCCGGCTGTTGCCGCCAGCACCGTCTTCCAGCTCCAGCAGCGCAAAGTCCTCCACCCCCGCCAGCCGCAGCGACCGCGCCGCAGCGAGCCCCGCCACGCCACCGCCCGCGATGATGACCTGGGCACGGCGGACTACGCTGGGGGCGGGCAAGGTGCCGGTCTTGAGCAGGTCGCGCAGCTGGTGGCCACGCGCCATGTCGATGCCGGTGAAGCCGCCTTCCAAGACGCGAGGGGCCTTGTCGCAACCCGGCAGGAGCACTGCGGCGGCAGTCGAGGCGGCGGCGGTGGCTAGGAAATGGCGACGTTGCATGGCGTCAGTGTCTCCGGGTGTACTCAACGCCTGCGCCGCTTGCGACCGGCGCGGCCCAGACCAGCGGCCCCCGCGCAAGGGCCGCCCCGCCGCGCTGGGGGCGTCCCCCTGCCCGCTGCGCGCAGCGCTGCGAGAGTGGGGGGATGGCGCGAAGCGGCTCAGGGGGGCTTCTCAATGTTTTCCCCATTCGCGTTCGTACGTGTGCACCAGCGCCTGGTTCGACAGCCGGTTCACCTCGGCCGGCACGCGCGCCATGTCGAGCGGAAAGTCGAACAACAGCGGCAGCGTGTCGGCACCCAAGAACCGCAAATCGGCTGGCAGTGCCTCCGGCAGGCGCCAGGGCCTGCGGCTGGCGATGATGAAACCCCATTCGCCAAAGCTGGGCACATGCGCGTGGTAGGGCGCCGTCTGCAGGCCGATGGATTCGATGGTCTGCGCCACCGTCCAGTAGCTTTTGCGCGCGACCAGCGGGGAGGTGGTCTGCACCACCGCGTAGCCGCTGGCGGCCAGGCGCTTGTCCAGCAGCGCGTAAAAGCTGTTGGTGTAGAGCTTGCCGATGGAGAAATTGGTGGGATCGGGAAAGTCCACCACGATGACATCAAACGTGTCCGACTCATCCTGCAGCCAGCCAAATGCATCGGTGTTGACGATCTTCACCTTGGGGTTCTGCAGCGCGTGGCCGTTGAGCTGCGCAAGGCGTGGGTTCTCGCTGAAGATCTTCGTCATGGCCGGGTCCAGCTCCACCAGCGTCACGGACTCGACCGAGGGGTACTTGAGGATCTCGCGCACGGCCATGCCGTCGCCGCCGCCCAGCACCGCCACCTTCTTGGGCGCGCCGTGGGCGGCCATGGCGGGGTGCACCAGGGCCTCGTGGTAGCGGTACTCGTCGGCCTGCGCAAACTGCAGGTTGCCATTGAGGTACAGCCGGTGGCCTGCGCGCCCCTGCGTGACCACGATGCGCTGGTAGGGCGACGCAGTGCTGAAGACGATGCGGTCCTGGTAGAACTTGTCTTCGGCCACGCTGGTGATCTGCTCGGCCCCCGCCAGCGCGGCCAGCAAGATGCCCAGCACCATCACGCAGGCCGCTAGGTGCGCCTTCAGGCGCCGCAACTCGTGCCGAAACAGCCACACCGCCCACAATGCGACGGCCGCATTCATCACGCCAAACAGCAGCCCCGTGCGGATGAGCCCCAGGTGCGGCACCAGGAGCAGCGGAAACGCCATCGACACCGCCAGCGCGCCCAGGTAGTCAAACGTGAGCACCTGCGAGACCAGGTCCTTGAGCGCCACGTTGCGCTTCAAGATGCGCATCACCAGGGGGATCTCCAGCCCCACCAGCGTGCCCACCATCAACACCATGCCGTACAGCAGAAACCGGAAAGCGCCAGGCGTGTACGCATTGGCCAGGAACAGCGTGGCTGGCAAGGCTCCGCCAATCAGCGCCACCAGCAATTCGATGCGCAAGAAGTGCGCGGGCAGTTGCCGCTCGAAGTACCGCGACAGCCACGAGCCCACGCCCATGGCAAACAGGTAGGTGCCGATGATGGTGGAGAACTGCAGCACCGAATCGCCCAGCACATACGACGCCAGCGCGCCCGCAGCCAGCTCGTACAGCAGGCCGCAGGCGGCCACCACGAACACGCTGATGAGCAGGGCGATTTCGATGGGGCGGGGGCCGGCGGTGGCGCCCGGGGCCTCGGACGGCGAGGCAGGAGAAGTCAGGTCGGATTGCAAGGCAGGTACCGGCGCGCCGCAGGGGCGCGCGCCGTTTCAGGCAAGGTGCGTCAGTGAATGGCCGCCGCCACGATGATGCTGATCCCCAGGCACATCGCCGCCACCACCATGGCCAGGGCCTTGTTTTGTTTCTCGACGATCTCGCGCCACAGGTCGTAGGGCGTGATCTTGTCCACGATGACAAAACACAGCCAGAAAATGACCACGCCAATCAGCGCGTACAGCATGGACCCGAGGAAGGCTGCGGGCCGGAGCCATTCGATTCCCATCATGGTGTGAACTCCTTGAAACGGTAGTGTGTGGGGGGTGGTGGGGTGGTGAAGACGGGGCTCATGGATCTGTCTGCAGGCAGGCGCCTTGGAGCGCCCGCCTACTTGTGGCTTCCGCCGGACGAGTATCCGCCGAACGAGCCGCCCGAGCTGCGGTAGCCGCTGCCCGATGACCCCGAACAATTGCTCAGGATGATCAGCAGGATGATGATGATGATCGCAATCAGGATGATGGTGCCGCAGCCCAGGCCCGACTTGGCCGTGAAGGGGCCCGGGTCGTCGCGCTGCAGTACATCGGCCTTGTCTTCGAGCTTGAAGGCCTTGGCCACGGTGTCGCTGGCCAGCTTGTCACCGGCGGACCAGGTGACTTCGTTCGGCGTTTGCTCCAGCGACAGCAGGCCCTTGGCGCTCGCAAAGTCGCGGTTGCTGGTTTTCTGGCCCCGCGTGACCTGCCAGTAGAACTCGCCCAGCACGTAGGTGGTTTCGGCCTCGTAGGTGTACTTGAGCTCGTACTTGGTGCCCATGTAGGTGGCGGTGCGGCCGTTGGACGAGAGCTGCGGCGCGCCGGTGGTGGGGCGCACCATGCTCCAGCCTTCTTCGGAATCGACCAGGAAGGCAAACCCGCGCTTCTGGTTGTAGAGCAGGTATTCGCTCCAGCCAAAGTGTTCATCGTCGCCCGGCTCCACGCCCATGCGGTGCTGAAAACCCACCACCTGCCAGTGCACACCCTGCAGCTGCCCCTTGCTGCCCAGCGGAATGAGGGGCTGCACGGGCTCGTCCTGCTCGGCCGAGCGCAGTTCGCCGCCCACGCCGCTATCGAGGCTGATGATGCTGGCGCAGGAACCGCAGGTGATGCTTTTGGTGCCCGCCAGCTTCACCTGCACGGGCGCGCCGCAGTGCGGGCAATTGAACTGGCGGCCTTTTTCGTCCTTGGCGGATTCGTCTTTCAGGCCCTGGAGCTGCAGGTCTTCCAGCAGTACCGACTTGCCGCGCTCCACGTTGGGCGGGGTGTGGCCGTAGTCGATGCTGACCACTTCACCGTCGGCGCTGCGCAGCTCGACCATGCCGAACGGCTGGCCCAGCGGGGGCAGCTTGGGCAGCTCGCCCTGGGCAGAGATCAGCGATGCCTGGCCGGTGTAGGCCACGCTGTAGGGCTTGCCGTTGATGGCGGTGGTGGTGCCGATGCGAAAGCGCTCGGGCGCAGGCATTTCGCGGCCGGGGTCGATGGGGCGCGTGAAGACATAGGCACCGTTGTCCTCGCCCAGCGTGGCCAGGGTGCCGTCGTTCAGGAAGGCGGCCCATTCGGTCCAGACCCCTGCATCGCCTTTGTATTGCAGGCGACCCACCAGGGTGAAGGGCACATCCTTGCCGTCGAGCTGGATGCGCCCGCTGGCCATGAGCTGCAGGGGGCTGTGGTCGTCGAACAGCTCGGCCATCTTGCCCAGGCGCGTGAGCACGTCGCCGCTGCGCACGACGGTGCTCTGGCAGTAGCCGCAGACGGCGTGCGTGGACTGCGCGCTGCGGAACTCAACCGGCGCGCCGCAGCCCGGGCAGGGCGCGCGGTAGTAACGCTGTGTGGGGTCGGTGGCCATCGTGGGGCTGCTGCCTGCGCCGCGCTACACGGCTTTGAGGCCTTTTTGGCCTCTAGCGCTTATCCCTTCAGCGCAAACAGCTATATTTATGATAGCAACCGGGTTCAGACCAGCTTCTTGAGCAGCTCAGCCTTCTTGGCGTCGAACTCTTCCTGCGTGAGGATGCCCTTGGACTTGAGTTCGCCCAGCTTTTCCAGCGTTGCCATGACCTCTTCGGGCTTGACACCCACCGGGGTCGCAGCGGCCTGCGCTGCCGCAGCAGCAGCGGGAGCCACCGGGGTCTGCAGGCCCTGCTGCAGGTTTTGCGCCAGCACCTGGCCCAGCGCCACGCCCGCGCCGAGGCCCATCGCATCGCCCGCAATGCCGCCACCACCGCCACTGGCTTCGGCGAACTTGGGGATGGCCTGCGCCGTCTGGTACTGCATGAATTTGGCCATGTCGTTGCCCACCATGCCCATGCCGATCTTCTGGTCGAGGATCTTTTGCAGCTCTTCGGGCAGCGAGACGTTCTGCACCGTGAGAGATTCGATCAAGATGCCCAGCTTGGCAAAGATGGGCGCCAGTTCCTTGACCATCGCCTCCGCAAACATCACCTGGTTGGCCGCCAGGTCGAGGAACGGCAGGCCGCTGCCCGCAATGGCGTTGCTGATGTTCTGCAGCACCAGGCCGCGCAGCTGGCCTTCCAGGTCGGCCACGGGATACGACTCGCGCGTGCCCGAGATTTCGGTGTGGAACGCCTTGGGGTCGGCAATGCGGAAGGCGTAGTTGCCGAACGCGCGCAGGCGCACGGCGCCAAAGTCCTTGTCGCGGATCGTGATGGGCTGGGGCGTACCCCACTTCTGGTCGATCTGCTGGCGTGTGCTGAAGAAGTACACATCGCTCTTGAAGGGGGACTCAAAGAGCTTGTCCCAGTTCTTCAGGTACGTGAGCACCGGCAGCGTCTGCGTGGTGAGCTTGTAGGTGCCGGGACCAAACACGTCGGCCACCTGGCCTTCGTTCACGAAGATGGCCATTTGCGACTCGCGCACCACCAGCGTGCCGCCGTTCTGGATTTCCATGCCCGCCATGGGGAAGCGCCAGGCCAGCGTGCCGTCCCCCTCTTCGGTCCATTGAATGATGTCAATGAACTGTTTCTTGATGAAGTCCATGAGGGCCATGTGTGCTCCCAAAGCAAAAGAGGGGGTTGAAAAGAGCGGCCATCATAGCAACGGGGGCATGGCGCGGAGCGGCTTTTTTTGAGCCCCATCGGTGAACTGGTTCACGCGCTGAACCAGTTTGCTTGGCATGGGGCCGCCCGACCGGGATGCATGGCCGCTTGATAGTGGCTATCTCCGGCTTAGTGATGATCAATTAGCCAACGCTATTGAGAATTACTACCATTTCAACATCCCTGCTCACCGCCGCAGGCCCTGATGAAGAAGTGAAAAGGAGTCCGCCATGTCCCACATCCGCCGCGCTGCCCGCCAGAACAAAACCATGCTGATGAAAACTGGCAGCTACTACGTGATCCACATTTGCGTGGCCGCCCTGGTGGCCTATGCCGTCACGGGCAACCTGTGGGCCTCGCTCACGCTGAGCCTGCTGGAGCCCACGGTGCAGGCGGTGGCGTTCTTCTTCCATGAAAAGGCGTGGGACCGGGCTGCGCGGCGCGGCGCTGACGACGCCACACAGGCACCCAGCCCAGCCGCCTTGCAGGCCGTTTGAACCACCGTCTGAACCACCCGTACGAAGGAGCCCCCATGTACAGCATTCCCTTGCGCAGCCGCACCGCTACCGGCTTGGCCTTTCAACGCTGGCTCGTTCACCGGCTGGCCGGGCTGGTTGTAGCCAGCTGAGGTCGCCCGAGGCCACTCCAGCACTGGCGCTGAAAACAACAATGCCCCGGCTGGCGGGGCATTGTCGGGAGCGCGGGAGAAACGACTCAGGCCTTCACGTCGAGCAGCGAACCCATCATTTCGTCTTGTGCCTTGATGGTCTGCAGATTGGCCTTGAAGGCGTAGGTGGCCGACATCTGCTCGACCGCCTCCTTCTCCAGCGCCACGCCCTCGGCCTCTTGCTGGCGCTGCACGGTGGCGCGCACGCCAGCGCTGTCGGCGGCCTCTTCCTGCGCCACCACCTGGCGGCGGTAGTTGGGGGTGTTCATGTTGGCCACGTTGTTGGCCGAGGCATCCAGCCGCAACTGCGCGGCCTGCAGGCCGGAACTGCCAATCGAAGAAATGGTTGCCATGGTGTGCCCCGCTCAAAAGCGCCAAAGAGCTGGCATTGTCTGCCTGCGCCGCGCTGCGGGCAAGTCATCAACCATGGGCCTCCAGTAGGCATTGTGCAAACGCCTGCGCCGCCCTCGGCGGTTGCGGCGACTTGCGCAGCACGCTCACAAACTGGCAGCGGTAGTGGAACTGCGCGGGCAGAACGGCCTGCATGAGCCCCTGGCGCTCGAAGCCTTCGGCGTAGTGGTCGGGCAGAAAACCCAGGTAGCGGCCTGAGAGGATCAGCGTGGCAATCGACTCCTGGTCGAACCCGGTGGCCTTGCGCGGCAGGCGGGTGCTGTGGCTCAGCTCCATGTTGGGGGAGTGGTAGCCCAGGCCCGCAAACTGGTAGGCGCGCAGGGATTCCCAGGTGAGCGCAGCATGGTCGGTGCCATACAACGGGTGGCGCGCGCCGCAGTACAGCAGCATGGTTTCGGTGAACAGGTCGGCGTAGACCAGGCTCTGCGACGTGCGGTGCGCGGGGATGATGCCCACGTGGAAGCTGCCGTCGATCAGCCCACGCTCGATGGCCGGGATGGACGCCACGTGCATCTGCAGGCTGACTTCGGGCGCTTGGCTGGCAAAGAGCGCAATCGCATCGCCAATGTGCGCCGCCGGGTTGCTGGCCGTCTTGTCGAACACCGCCACCTCCAGCCGCCCGCCCATGCGGCGGTGGATGTCGTCGATGCTGCTGCGAAAGGCGTCCACGGCCGACAGCAGGCGCAGGGTCTCGTCGTACACGCGCTGCCCCTCGGCCGTGAGGGCAAAACCGGCCCGGCCCCGGCGGCACAAGGTGAGGCCCAGGCGGGTCTCCAGGTCCTTCATGTGGCGGCTGACGGTGCTGGTGCCAATGTTCAGCTCCAGCTCGGCGGCCGACATGCCGCCGCACTCGACCACGCTCTTGAACACCTGCAGCAGGCGCAGGTCCATGTCGCTGAGCTGGCCCAGTACGGCGCGGTGTTTGGGGGAAGGGTGGGGTGGAGGTGTTTTTACTTGCATAAACCGTCAAGTAAACATTGATATTGGAGTATTGGAGAGATTAACAGGCAGCGCAACAATGCCCTACGTCAAGCCCCAGACCGCTGGGGTTGCCCGCCTTTTTTCGCCGCCTTTGCACTGGAGAACCCCATGAGCTTCGTCAACATCGAAAAACCCGCCGCTGGTGCCGAAGGCCCCCGCATGGACGCCGAGTGGCTGGACGCGCACTGGATGCCCTACACGGCCAACCGCCAGTTCAAGGCCAACCCGCGCATGATCGTGGAGGGCAGCGGCGCCTACTACACCGACGCGGACGGTCGCAAGATTTTTGATGGCCTCTCGGGCCTGTGGTGTGCGGGCCTGGGCCATGGCCGTCGCGAGATCGCCGAAGCCATTGGCAAGCAGGCGATGAAGCTGGACTACGCGCCCGCCTTCCAGTTCGGCCACCCCCTGTCGTTCGAGCTGGCCAACCGGGTCAAGGAACTGACGCCTGCGGGCTTGGACTATGTGTTCTTCACCGGCTCGGGCTCCGAGTCGGCCGACACCTCGCTGAAGATGGCGCGCGCTTACTGGCGCAACAAGGGCCAGGCGAGCAAAACCCGCCTGATCGGCCGCGAAAAGGGCTACCACGGCGTGAACTTCGGCGGCATCTCGGTGGGCGGCATTGTTGCCAACCGCAAGATGTTCGGCCAGGGCATTGAAGCCGACCACCTGCCCCACACCCAGCCACCCGCTGGCTCGTTCCACAAAGGCATGCCGCCCACGGGCAAAGAGCTGGCCGACCGCCTGCTGGACGTGATTGCGCTGCACGACGCATCGAACATTGCCGCCGTGATCGTGGAACCTTTCTCGGGCTCGGCCGGTGTGGTGATCCCGCCCGTGGGCTACCTGCAGCGCCTGCGCGAGATCTGCACGCAGAACAACATCCTGCTGATTTTTGATGAAGTGATCAGCGGCTTTGGCCGCAGCGGCGCCTGGACCGGGGCCGAAGCCTTTGGCGTGACGCCCGACATCCTGAACTTTGCCAAGCAGGTGACCAACGGCGCGCAACCGCTGGGCGGCGTGGTGGCCACCAAGGAGATCTACGACACCTTCATGGCGGCGGGCGGCCCGGAGTACATGCTGGAGTTTGCGCACGGCTACACGTACTCGGCCCACCCTGTGGCCTGCGCGGCGGGCATTGCGGCGCTCGACATCCTGCAGAAGGAAGACATGATCGGCCGCGTGAACGCGCTGGCGCCGTACTTCGAGCAAGCCGTGCACAGCTTGAAGGGCGCCAAGCATGTGGCTGACATCCGCAACTTTGGGCTGGCTGCTGGCTTCACCATTGCCGCGCTGCCGGGCGAGCCGGCCCGCCGCCCCTATGAAATTGCGATGAACTGCTGGAAGAAGGGCTTTTACGTGCGTTACGGTGGCGACACTATCCAGCTGGCGCCGCCCTTCATCAGCGAGAAGGCCGAAATCGACCGCCTGATCAACGCACTGGGCGATGCCCTGGCGGAAACGGCGTGATGCCACACCCCCGGCCCTTGCACGGCGGCCGCGGGCCTGGCGCGCGCCGTTTCATCCGCCAGCGGGAATCCTCCTGATTCAATAGCTGCTAGCGCTTTCTAGATAAGCGCTAGCGGCACTTTTTACCCATATTTTTGCCATGAACCACGACAAGAACGTCACCACCACCGTCGGCCACCTGATCGACGGCAAGATCGTTGCGGACACGGCGCGCACGCAGCCGGTGTTCAACCCCGCCACGGGCCAGTCGACCACCAGCGTGGCGCTGGCCAGCAAGGCTACTGTGGAGGCCGCCATTGCTTCGGCCGAAGCCGCCTTCCCGGCCTGGCGCAACACGCCGCCCCTGAAACGCGCCCGCGTGATGAGCAAGCTGAAAGTCCTGCTCGAAGAAAACGCCGACAAGATCGCCGCCCTGATCACCGCCGAACACGGCAAGGTGCTGGCCGATGCACACGGTGAGCTGCAGCGTGGCATTGAAAACGTCGAATACGCGAGCTACGCGCCCGAGCTGCTCAAGGGCGAGCACAGCCGCAACGTGGGCCCCAGCATCGACTCATGGAGTGAGTTCCAGGCGCTGGGCGTCACCGCAGGCATCACGCCCTTCAACTTCCCGGCGATGGTGCCGCTGTGGATGTGGCCCATGGCCGTGGCCTGCGGCAACACCTTTGTGCTCAAGCCTTCGGAGCGCGATCCCTCCTCCACGCTGTTCATCGCCCAGCTTGCGCTGGAAGCGGGCCTGCCGCCCGGCGTGCTGAACGTCGTCAACGGCGACAAGCTGGCCGTGGACACCCTGCTGCAGGACCCGCGCGTGAAGGCCGTGAGCTTTGTGGGCTCCACGCCGATTGCCGAATACATCTACAGCGAAGGCTGCAAACACGGCAAGCGCGTGCAGGCCCTGGGCGGCGCCAAGAACCACGCCGTGCTCATGCCCGACGCGGACGTGGACAACGCCGTGAGCGCCTTGATGGGCGCGGCCTACGGATCGTGCGGCGAGCGCTGCATGGCCATCCCGCTGCTGGTGGCCGTGGGCGACGAAGTGGGCGACGCCGTGATCGCGGGCCTGAAGACCGAGATCGCCAAGATGAAGGTCGGCCCAGGCACCGACAACAGCAACGACATGGGCCCGCTGGTCACGAAGCCGCACTTCGAGAAGGTGAAGGGCTATGTCGACCAGGGCGTGGCAGAGGGCGCCACGCTGGTGGTCGATGGCCGCGGCGTGAAGGTTGCGGGCCATGAGGAAGGCTACTTTTTGGGCGCGTGCCTGTTCGACAACGTCAAGCCCGGCATGAAGATCTACCAGGAAGAGATCTTCGGCCCCGTGCTCGGTGTGGTGCGCGTGAAGACGCTGCAGGAAGCCATGCAGCTCATCAACGACCACGAATACGGCAACGGCACCTGCATCTTCACGCGCGACGGCGAGGCCGCCCGCTACTTCACCGACCACATCCAGGTGGGCATGGTGGGCGTGAACGTGCCCCTGCCCGTGCCGGTGGCTTACCACTCGTTCGGCGGCTGGAAGCGTTCGTTGTTCGGCGACCTGCACGCCTACGGCCCCGACGCCGTGCGCTTCTACACCAAGCGCAAGACCATCACCCAGCGCTGGCCCAGCGCCGGTGTGCGCGAGGGCGCGGTGTTCAGCTTTCCGAGCAGCCGATAGAGCGCAGCGCGCGCCCAGGGCCCGTTCAAAGTCCCCCCGAGGGGGTGACAGACAGGCCGGGGAGTGCGTTCGCGTGTGTGAAATGCCTCTTGCAGCATATTCGTTGACCGCTCCCGTGTTGCCGTCATAGTATTCCTGAGCCTATCACTCACTAATGGAGGAGAACTCATGGAAGCATTTATGGGGATGATCATGCCGGTCGGTTTCAACTACGCGCCGCGCGGCTGGGCGTTCTGCAACGGACAGACGGTTCCTATTCAGCAAAACTCAGCCATGTTCGCCTTGCTGGGAACCACGTACGGGGGGGATGGCGTGAACACCTTCGGCCTGCCGGATTTGCGAGGCAGGGTCCCCGTCGGATCACAAGCCGCTGGACCAGGATTGACCCCCATTGCACAAGGCGAGAAGGCGGGTACCAACACCAACACTGTGATTGGCACGGGCTCGGCCACGGTGACACTCAATGCCTCGAATCTGCCACCGCACACGCACCCGGCCACCTTCGACCCCGCAGGGCTCACGGGCACAACGCATTTGCAGGCGTCCACGGGCACCACGGGCACCAGCACGACTCCCGCCAATGGCTCTTTCCTCAGCGCATCGCCGAGTGGCCCGAGCAGCGCATCCATCTACTCACCGACCGCAACGGGTCCTGTCAACCTGGGCGGCGTCAGCACCGCCATTGGTGGTACAGGTGCGGTGACGGTGGGCGCCAATACCGGCGGCCAGCCGTTGGCCGCCCCCGTGACGACCACATCCATGGTGTCCAACATGCAGCCGTATCTGGGCCTCAACTACATCATTTGCATGGAAGGCATCTTCCCGTCGCGCAACTGAGATCGTTGGACGGTCTCGCGCAAGCAGCGCTGCGGTCGCTGCGGTCGCTGCGTGCGGCGTGGGCACCTGTGCGGCTGTCGCATAGCTGCACTGGGGCACCTGGTCTGGGGCATGGATTGTCTGCAGCCAGGTGGCCAGCAAGCGCCGCAGCTTGTTCTGCGGCCCCCGGCACCGTGATCTACTTGCAGTGTGTCCCCGTTGGCGATGCAGGAACCGCCCCACCGATGGCGTTGCCTGCAAGCGCTACGCGGTCAGGCACATTTCATTTCCCCCGTCGAAGATGGCTTCAACAACGGGGCGATTGCGCTGGCAGGTCTCACTGCGAAGTGCTTCTCCAGATCATCTGTACGAACAGATCGTCTTCGGTCACGGAAGTGAATCCGCATTTTTGATACAGGCACTGCGCTGGACCGTTGTATCGCCCTACCGCCAGACACAGTGGCAGGCCCTGCGCTGCTGCATGGCGCTGCAGCGCAGCCAACGCAGCCATTGCGGCGCCGCTGCGGCGAGCTGGCGGCGCAATGGCGATATCCACCAGACGCAATTGTTCGGGTGAGGCGTCTACCACCATGCGCCCTATTGGGTGGCCGGAACGCAGCAGTACCAACTGGCGGGCCAAGGGGAACTGGTGGCGGTAGCCGGTCTCCTGTGCATTGAACTGCATGGCTATCAACTGCTGGAGCAGCGCGAGGTCGGGGATGGCCTGCTGGAGGTCATCGCGGGTAGACAGATAGAGTTCCAGCAGAAAAGGCTGATCGTCGTCGGCCCTCTCACGCAGGGCGAATGGTTCAGATAGCAAATACACAGTGGATTCTCGGCTGTAGGATGTTGAGTGGGTCGTGGATACCAGCCCATTCTGGCGACTCAATGGCCTGTATCCAACCCTTTTGTGATCCCTCAACACACGCCATCGATGAGCACCACTTTTGAATCCGTCAACACCCTGGTGGGCAGTCCCTTCGTCGCACTGACAGAGCATGGCCCTGTGGAGCTGGTTTTGGTAGAAGCTACCGAACGGGCGCGCGGCCATTTGCCAGAGCAATTTCGGACACCGTTCACACTGCTATTTCATGGACCAGATGTTCCAAGGCTTTCTCAGGCAACGTACACCCTGAGCCACCCGCAATTGGGAAGTGTGCAGTGGATGCTGGTGCCCAGCATGCCGGATACGCGCTCGCCGAACATCGCCCGCTATGAGGCGCTGTTTGGCTAACAGCTTGCCCCCATGGGAAGCACCGCTAACGATAGCGCCCGCTTCGATCTGTTGCCCGCTGGAGCTGGAAACGAACTGGAAACCGTCGATGACAGAAGGACCTCTGCAGTCCATTTCAGCGGTCTTTTTTCCGTATCTCGGCCATGGACTGCGCTGACCGCAAAACAGCCCTGGCTGGGAATGATTGTGGTGAAGCCTACGGTTTCGCAGTTCGAAGCCCAGGCTGGACGGGCTCGAAGCGGAGCTCCAGACCACTTCGGCAGCGGTTGCATAAAGGTTGCACTTCGCGCTGGAGCGATACGCCGCATTCCAACCCAGACGGCAAAGCTGAATTTCCCATGTAAGCAGATTCGCTTACTAGGGTTTTTACCGAACGCGGCCTACAATCGCCCACCCTTACGAAAGCTGACAACCTGCGCCGGACCTGCTTGAACCGGCGTGGCATTGACACCCCAAGCTGGAGACAATTGAATGCCCGAAAACACCACGGCCCAGAACAACAACGATTCCGACAAGCGCGCCCAGTTGCGCCGTGCCGCTCTCGAGTACCACGAGTTTCCCAAGCCCGGCAAGATCGCCATTGCCGCCACCAAGCAGATGGTCAACCAGCATGACCTGGCGCTGGCCTACTCGCCCGGTGTGGCTGCACCTTGCGAAGAAATCGTCAAGGACCCGGCCAATGCCTTCCGCTACACCTCGCGCGGCAACCTCGTGGCCGTCATCACCAACGGCACTGCCGTGCTGGGCCTGGGCGACATCGGCGCGCTGGCCTCCAAGCCTGTGATGGAAGGCAAGGGCGTTCTGTTCAAGAAATTCGCCGGCGTGGATGTGTTCGACATCGAGATCGACGAAAAAGACCCCCAGAAGCTGGTGGAAGTGATCGCCGCGCTGGAGCCGACCTTCGGCGCCATCAACCTCGAAGACATCAAGGCCCCCGATTGCTTCTACGTGGAACGCGAGCTGCGCAAGCGCATGAAGATCCCGGTCTTCCACGACGACCAGCACGGCACGGCCATCACGGTGGCGGCGGCCATCGTGAATGCGCTGAAGGTGGCGGGCAAGAAGATCGAGGAGGTGAAGCTGGTCACCAGCGGCGCGGGTGCAGCGGCGCTGGCCTGCCTGAACCTGTTGCTCAAGGTGGGTGTGCAGCGCAAGAATGTGTTTGTCACCGACTTGGCTGGCGTGGTCTACGAGGGCCGCGAAGAGCTGATGGACGACGACAAGCGCCAGTTCATGCAAAAGACCGACGCGCGCAAGCTGGCCGAGGTGATGGTGGGCGCGGACGTGTTCCTGGGCCTGTCGGCGGGCAACGTGCTCAAGCCCGAGATGGTGGCCACCATGGCCGAGCGCCCGGTGATCTTCGCGCTGGCCAACCCTAACCCCGAAATCACGCCCGAGCTGGCGCACAGCGTGCGCAGCGACATCATCATGGCCACGGGGCGTTCGGACTACCCGAACCAGGTCAACAACGTCCTGTGCTTCCCGTATATCTTCCGTGGCGCGCTGGACTGCGGCGCCACCACCATCACCGATGAGATGGAGATTGCCGCCGTCCACGCGATTGCCGAGCTGGCCCAGGCCGAGCAGAGCGAAGTGGTGGCCGCCGCCTATGTGGGCGAGAAGCTGTCGTTCGGCCCCGAATACCTGATTCCCAAGCCGTTCGACCCGCGCCTGATGATGAAGATTGCGCCGGCCGTGGCCCAGGCCGCCATGGACAGCGGCGTAGCCCAGCGCCCCATCGCCGACATGGACGCGTACCGCGACCGGCTGCAGACCTTTGTCTACGCCTCCGGCACGACGATGAAACCCATCTTCGACGCAGCACGCACCGCCGCCAAAAAGCGCGTGGCCTACGCCGAGGGTGAGGAAGAACGCGTGTTGCGCGCCGCGCAGATCGTGGTGGACGAAAAGGTGGCCCGCCCGACGCTGATCGGCCGCCCCGCCATCATTGCCCAGCGCATCGAAAAGTTTGGTCTGCGCCTGAAAGAAGGCGTGGACTACGACGTGGTCAACACCGACTTCGACCACCGCTACCGCGACTTCTGGCAGACCTACCACCGCATGACCGAGCGCAAGGGCATCACCCAGCAGGTCGCCAAGATCGAAATGCGCCGGCGCCTCACGCTCATCGGCGCCATGATGCTGCACAAAGGCGAGGTGGACGGCCTGATCTGCGGCACCTGGGGCACCACCGCCAACCACCTGCTCTACATCGACCAGGTGATCGGCAAACACGCGGGCGGCGCCGACAGCACGGCGCAGGATGTGCCGGTATACGCCTGCATGAACGGCCTCATGCTGCCCGGCCGCCAGGTGTTCCTGGTGGACACCCACGTCAACTACGACCCGACACCCCAGGAGCTGGCAGAGATCACCGCCCTGGCTGCCGAGGAAATGATGCGCTTTGGCGTCAAGCCCAAGGCCGCGCTGCTGTCGCACTCCAACTTCGGCACCAGCAACCACCCCAGCGCCGTCAAAATGCGCCAGACGCTCGAACTGCTGCGCCAGCAAGCCCCCTGGCTGGAAGTGGACGGTGAAATGCATGGCGACGTGGCGCTGGACGGCAAGGCCCGTGCGGCCCTCATGCCCAGCAGCGAACTGACGGGTGACGCCAACCTGCTGGTGTTCCCCAACATCGACGCCGCCAACATCGCCTACAACCTGCTCAAGACCGCCGCAGGCGGCGGCATCGCCATCGGCCCCGTGCTGCTGGGTGCGGCCAAGCCGGTCCATATCCTGACGCCCAGCGCCACCGTGCGCCGCATTGTGAACATGACAGCACTTACCGTGGCCGATGCCAACGTGTCAAGATAAGCCAAAAATTGATAGCAAGCGCTAACTTAAAGAGCTTGTTTTTCCCTTCAGCGTCTGCCCAATCTTTGTGCAGACGCTTGCTTTTTGGGGGCCGTTGAGCGACACTAGCGGCTCGAAATTTCGGGTTAACCCGTAGTTTCTGAAAGGTTCGTTGATGCTGAAGGCTGTAGCCACCCGGGCGCGCAAAGCAGGGTTTTTGTGTGTTTTGGGTGTTGCGTTCGTGTTGTCCCCGGTGGCGGGGCATGCCCGGAACTCCCCGTCCACCGACGGCTCCATCCCCCCTATCGCATTGGCCGAGTTGCCGCCCCAAGGGCGGGCGACGTATGCGCTGATCCGTGAAGGAGGGCCCTTTCCGTATGACAAGGACGGAACAGTTTTTGGCAATCGCGAGCGGCTGTTGCCCGCCCACAAGCGGGGCTACTACCGTGAGTACACCGTCAGAACACCAGGATCGCGCAACCGGGGAGCCCGGCGCATTGTGTGTGGCGGCAAGCCCCGGGTTCCGGACGCCTGCTACTACACCAGCGATCACTACGCCAGTTTTCGCGAGATCGTCGAGTGACCCCCGTTGCGCTGCACGCAGGCCAGAGATACGCTGGCAGCGGTAAGCGCGCCCCCTTGAATCCCCCACCCGCAGGCTGCATCCCGCAGCCCTGCGAAATGCCAGAAGTTTGTGGACTTTAAAAAGAAAGAGTAGCGGAGATGCAGACGCCACTTCGTAAAGACCTGGAAACGCCACTGCGTGGCGTGCGCACCAACATCGTGCAGTCCATTCGCGCTTTCCGCGTGCAGGACCTGCAGGATGCGGCCACCTCCATGGGTCACCATTTCTTGTACGCCAACCTGGCCCACGCACAGTCCAAGCAGGATGTGCTGGACCTGATTGCCGGGCAATTCACCTTCCCGTCGCACTTCGGCAAGAACTTTGATGCGTTGTACGACTGCATGACGGATCCCTTGCATAAATCGGGCCCGCAGCCTGGTTTCATCGTGGTGCTGGAGCAGATCCCCGCCACGGGCAAGTTCGACAAGGAAGCGCGTGAACAACTGCTCGATATCTTCCGCGACGCCGCCGACTACTGGGGCGACCGCAAGATACCGTTCCGGTGTTTCTATTCTTTTCTGTAGCCCGTTCTGCATCCACCAGCCAAGCAGAACGGGCGAACGAGGCTACCGGCACCCAACAAGGTGTCGAGGGCATTGAAATCGGCACGGATTCCGCCGAAAAAATGCCGACCGACAAGCTTGTCGATGTCTCCCCGATGGCGCTGCGCATGAGCAGCCCTTTCAACGCGGGTTACTGGCTGAGCGCGGCGTAACTCGGTATATCCCCCTGAGCGGCTACGCCGCTTCCCCCTTCTCTCGGCTTCGCCGGGAAGGGGGACGACACCAGCGCGGCGGGGCGGCCCTTGCGCGGTGTCACTGGCCTGGGCCGTGACAGTTGCCAGGGTCGTGGCGAAATGAGGGGCCGAAGCTGTAGGCGCGACGCCATCGCATCTACGGCAAAAATGGCGCCTTGCGCGCGCCCATCAAGCGCCAACAGCTATCAATTCAAGAGCAAACCTGCGCCAGCGCCACGTATTCGGCCACGGGCACTTCCTCGGCGCGGCGCTGGGTGTCGAAGGTGCCAGCGAACTGGCGCGCTTCGAGCCAGCGGCCCAGGGTGTGGCGCAGCAGCTTGCGGCGCTGGCTGAAGGCGACCTGCACCAGTTCTTCCAGCAGGGGCACCGACAAAGGCGCAGGCTCTGCGTGCGGCACCATGCGCACGACGGCGCTGTCCACGCGTGGGGGTGGGTCAAAGCTCTCAGGCGGCACGAACAGCACGTTTTCCATGGCGTAGCGCCACTGCAGCATGACTGACAGGCGCCCATAGTCGCTGGTGGCGGGCTTGGCCACCATGCGGTCGATCACTTCCTTTTGCAGCATGAAGTGCTGGTCTTCAATGACCTGCACATGGGCCAGCAGGTGAAACAGGATGGGCGTGGAGATGTTGTAGGGCAGGTTGCCCACCACGCGCAGCTTGAGGTCGGGCAACGCGGCTTTCTCGCGCATGGCCAGTGCCAGCGCGCTGAAGTCCACCTTGAGCACGTCGGACTCGATCACTTCCAGCTGGCCGTGCAGCCGCAGGCGCAAGGCCAGATCGCGGTCCAGCTCGATGACCGTGAGGCGCCCCAGGCGCTCGACCAGGGGCTGGGTCAGCGCCGCGAGGCCCGGACCGATCTCAACCATGGGCTGGCCTGGCTGGGGCGCAATGGCCTGCACGATATCTTCGATGATGCCCTTGTCGGACAGAAAATGCTGTCCGAAGCGCTTGCGGGGGATGTGTTTCAACGCGTGCTTACCTGTCTGATCATCGATCGGTCACTGCGGTGGGTCGCGGTATTCGACATACGCGCGTCCGCGCAGCTCCTGCGCCCAGGTGGCGTAGGCCTCGTCCAGTTTCTTCTCGCGCACGGTGTCGCGCGCCATGTCGCGCTGCTCGCGCTGGGTGAGCTTGGCCTCGCGGCGCTCCAGCAGCTGGATCAGGTGCACGCCGAAACGCGAAACCACGGGTTCGCTGATGTCGCCGGGCTTGAGGGCGTTCAGGGCCTGCTCGAACTCAGGCACATAGCGGCCGGGGGTGGCCCAGCCCAAGTCGCCACCTTCCTTGGAGCTACCGTCCTGCGAGTGCTCGCGGGCCAGTGCCGCAAAATCGGCCTGCCCCATCTGCACACGGCGGCGGTAGTCGGCCAGGCGAGCGGCGGCGGCGCTTTCGGAAAGTTGCGGCCCCGTGCGCAGCAGGATGTGGCGGGCATGGTTTTGCACCACCGTGGTGGGCACGCCAGCCGTGACTCGCTCGATCACCTTGAGCACGTGGAAGCCCGCTGGCGAGCGCACGGGCCCGACGATGCTGCCCACAGGCAGGCCCAGCGTGGAGTTCACAAACAGCTCGGGATACCGGTCGGCCGGGCGCATGCCCAGTTGGCCGCCCGCGCGCTGTCCCTCGGGCGCATCCGAAAACTCGCGGGCCACGGCCGCAAAGTCTTCCCCCGCGCGCACCTTGTCGGCCGCGCGCTGGGCGCGTGCCTGCCGCTCGGCCACCTGCACGGGGCTCGCGTTCTCGGGCACCAGCACCAGCACATGGCCCAGGTTGATCTCCATCGAAGCGACGTCGTTGCCCTTTTGCTGCTCGCGCAGGTACTGGTCGATGTCCAGGTCGGTGACTTTCACGCGCGCCTCCACCTCGCGCTCGCGCAGGCGCTGCAGCAGCAACTGGTTGCGCAATTCCTCGCGGAAGCGCTCCTTGCCCATGCCGTCCCGCGCCAGGCGGCGGTAGAGGTCATCGACCGACATGTTGTTCTGGCGGGCCACGCCCTGTTCGGCCTGCGACACGGCGTAGTCATCCACCTTGAGGCCCGACTCCTTGGCTTGCTGCAGCTGTGCGCGCTCCAGGATGATGCGCTCCAGCACCTCGCGCGCCAGCAGCTCCCGGGGCGGCATGGCGCCCCCTTGCTGGGCCAGCTGGGCTTCGGCGCGGGCCAGGCGCGCGCGGACCTCGTTGTTGGTCACGGGCTCGGAATTGACCACGGCGACAATGAAATCCGCCTGCCGGGGTGCCGAGCTGCTGCTACCACTTGCCGTTTCTGCAGGCAGCGTGATCGATGGTGCGGCCGCCGGGCGCGCCGTCAGCCCTTTGCCCGACGGTGCGCCGGAAGGGCGCAGCCCTTGGGCCAGGGCGCCCTGGGAGAGCAGGGAAGCCAGGGTGGCAATGGCCAGTGCAATGACACGGTGATTCATGGCGTTAAGCGTAGGAGCGTTGGGCGTTAGTCGTAGTTGCTGAAACGGCTGGGCGTTGTGACCTGCTCGCGCAGGTTCTGGTAACGCGGCACATTCTGCTTGAAGGTGTCCAGGGGGCTGGAGCCCAGGCTCAGGCGCGAGAAGCCGACGAACTCGATCTGGAACAGCAGGCGAGTGTTGGAGGTGGTCACGCTGCTTTGCAGGCGCTCCAGCACCACACGGCCAATCCAGCAGCAGCTGTCGTACTCCAGGCCGACCACGGTGTCCACCAGCTTGCGGTCCTGCAGGCTGTAGTTCAGGCGGCCTACGCTGTACCAGCGCCCGCCGCCCTGGCCACGGCCTGCGCCCAGGTCTTTGCCCTTGTCGCCCCACAGGTCGTTCAGCGGCCACTGCCAGCCGATGTCGATCTGCTCGCTGGTGCCACGCTGCAGGCGGTAGGCCGCGCTCACGGTGCGGTAATTGCCGGGGCTGTAGCGCGCGCCGATGGTCGAGCGGATGGAGCGCCCCGTCTTGGGGTTGTACTGCACGGTGGAGTCAAAGCCCCACTGGGGCGTCCAGCTGATACCCGCGCCTAGCAACAGGTCCGACAGGCGCTCGCTCACGGGGGTACCGCCGGGCAAGGTGACCTTCTGGTCCGAGAACCGCAGCCGCTGGGCAATGCCAAAGCGTGCGGCCTCGGCGCCCGTGTTCGGGTCCAGTAGCCGGGTGGTCACGCCCAAGGTGAGCAGGTTGTTGTCTGCCAGCCGGTCGTTACCCCCGAAAGCGTTCTCGGTGTAGATGGTGGCGAAGTTGAAATCATTGGCCGCCGTGTCGTACACGGGCAGCATGCTCTGGTCACGGTAAGGCGTGTAGGTGTAGAACGCGCGCGGCTCCAGCGTCTGCAAAAAGGCGCGGCCAAAGTAAGCGGCATCGCGTTCGAACACCAGCCCGCTGTCCAGGCTGAAGGTGGGCAGGGTGCGGTTGGCTGAACGCTGCCCGTTGGACAGCGCCGAGTCAAACTGGTACTGCGTGGCGTGCAATTGCAGGCGCGGGGTCACGAAGCCACCGGGCGCCAGAAACGGCCGGCTGATCTGCGCCATCGCATAGCTGCGGTTGGCATTGGGCTGGCCTGTCAGCTCGCGGGCGGCCTGGAAGCGGGTGGTGTCCAGCTCCACGCTGGCATCGAGCCCGCCACCCAACTGCGACGGTGCATAGCGCCACTGCAACTGGGGCAGCCGGTCATACGGCGGCACGATGGGGGAGGTCACGTCCTGCAAGGTCTGCCACTTGAGGGTGCGCACGCTGGCGGACATGTCATTGCGCGCCCACGACAGCGTGGCGTCGCCCGGCAGCAGGCGCTGGCGCAGCAGGTCGGACGCCCGGCCAAAGTCGCGCCAGTAGTTGTCGTCGCTCACGCGGTTGACGTTCAGATTGAGCCCCAGCCCGCCCATCGGCGTGTCAAAGGCGCCTTGGTGCTGGCCCGAAAAGCTCCAGCGCATGCGGTCGCGCAGGCGGTCGGTGGGCATCACATCGGCACTGATCTGGCCGGTGTAAGTGGGCTCCAGGTAGCGGAACTCGCCCCCCAAGTTGGCGCCGCGCTTGGTCATGAGTGCCGCGCGCAGCGTGGCGTCGCGGTTGGGTGCGATGTTCCAGTAGTAGGGCTGGATGTACGCCACCCCGTCGCGGCTGTCCAGCCCGATGGTGGGCGGCAGCAGGCCGGACTTGCGCTTGTCCGACAGCGGGAAGGTGATGTACGGAATGGGCAGCACAGAGACGCCCTTGAACTCCAGCACCGCGTCTTCGGCGGTGCCGACCTCTTCCTCGTTGTCGATGCGAATGGTGGCGGCGCGCAGCACCCAGTCGGGCTGCCAGCTTTCTTCATTGCCGCGCTCGCAGGTGGTGTAGGTGGCGTTGTGCACCACGGCACGGTCGCGGTCGATGAAATCCACGCGCGTGGCGTCGCCGTGCGCCTGGGTGGCCAAAAATTGGTAGCGGGCGTCGCTGAAGAATCCCTCAAAGGCATCCACCCGCAGCTCCAGCGCCGTGCCTTCGTACACGTTGCCCGCGCGGTTGATGCGCACCTTGCCGTTGGCCTTGGCCAGGTCTTCGGGCACGTTGTAGTCCAGGCGGTCGGCACGGATCACGGTGTCGCCCCGGCGCAATTCGGCATTGCCTTCGATGACGGCGTTCAGGTCGGTCTGGCCGCTGATCCGGTCCCCCGTCACAAAAACGGGGAGCTGGGGCCGGACCGCCTCGGGAATCTTTTCCTGAAGCAGGGGCGAGGTGCGCAGCGCAGGGGGTGCATCCCAGGCGCTGGCAGGCGGGGCGGCGTCAGACGCCTGCGCCAGCACGGAGAGCGGCAGACCGCACCAGGCCAGCGCCACGCCATAAGCCAGGGCCCGGGGTACGGGAGCGCGCAGCCGCTCGGGCTTCGCCTTGGCGGGCCGGGGCCGGAGGGAGGATGTCTGCACGGTGGGGGGCTTGCAGCGTGGCACGTGGGGCGGTGGGCAGGGGCGGATCAAAGAAGGAGGAACCCGCCCACCTCAGAGCCTGGGGGGAGCGGGTTTGTAAAATCGGATTATCCATGAGCCACCCATCTTCCCCTTCTCCCGCCTGCCCGCCCCCGGGCACGGCCGTGGCAACCCCCGCAACTTCCACCGTCGCCTGGCCCGACGCGGCCCGCCAGACAGCCTTCGAGGCCTGGCTGGCGCCCCTGGTGGGCCCGCACCAGCTACTGCCCGCCACGCTGCGCCCCGCCTCTGCCGATGCCAGCTTCCGCCGCTACCTGCGCATCGACAGCACCACGGGTGCCAGCCGCATCGTGATGGATGCGCCGCCGGACAAGGAAAACTGCAAGCCCTTCGTGCAGGTGCAGGGCCTGATGGCCGCCGCCGGTTTGAACGTGCCCGAGATCCTTGCGTTCGATGAACCGACCGGCTTCATGCTGCTGTCCGACCTGGGCCACCAGTCGCTGATCGAGCTGCTGAACCCCGAAAAGCCCCAGGACGCCTACGCCTGGTACCAGCAGGCCACCGACGTGCTGCTGGACTGGCAAAAAGCCTCCCAGCCCGGCGTGCTGCCGGCCTATGACGAGGCGCTGCTGCGCCGCGAACTGGCGCTGTTCCCCGATTGGTACCTGGCCAGGCACCGCAGCATCACGCTGGACGACAAGCAGCAGGCCACGCTGGCCAGCGCCTTTGATGCCATCGTGGCCCACAATCTGGCCGCTCCCCAGGTCTATGTGCACCGCGATTTCATGACCCGGAACCTGATGGCCCCCACCGAACAGGGCGCGCCCCTGGGGGTGCTGGACTTCCAGGACGCCGTCTACGGCCCCATCACCTACGACATCGCCAGCCTGCTGCGCGATGCGTTCATCAGCTGGGAAGAAGAATTCGTTATTGACATTACCGTGCGTTACTGGGAGAAGGCGCGCAAGGCCGGACTGCTGGGGGCCCGCAGCGCCAGCGGCTGGGGCGATGACTTCGGCGAGTTCTACCGTGCCGTGGAATGGATGGGCCTGCAGCGCCACCTCAAGGTCGCCGGAATCTTTGCGCGCCTGACCCTGCGCGACGGCAAGCCCAAGTACCTGGCCGATGCGCCGCGTTTCATGGCCTACATCCGCGCCACGGCCAACCGCTACCGGCAGCTGGGGCCGCTGCTCAAGATGCTCGACCAGATCGAAGGCACCGAGCCGGTGGTGGGCTTTGCCTACGGCCGGATGTAGCGGCGCGACTGGGCGCACGCAGTAAAACAGAATAAAATTAGGCTCTAGCGCTTATCAATCAAGCGCAAGTAGCTATAAATTAAGTAGCAAATGCCCCGTTTCCATTGCCCGGCCCTTCTGGCCACCGGCGCCGAGCTAGACCTGCCCACCGGCGCTGCGCGCCACGTACAGGTGCTGCGCCTGCAACCGGGCGACACCATCACGCTGTTCCACGGCGGGCAAGCCGAGGGCGACCCGGGCGGCGAATTCGACGCCACGATACTGAAGATGGGCCGCAGCGATGTGCGCGTGGTGGTGGGCGCCCACCATGCCACCGAACGTGAAGCCCCGCGCGCCGTGCACCTGCTGGCCGGTATCACCGCCAACGAACGCATGGACTGGCTGGTGGAGAAAGCCACCGAGCTGGGCGTGGCGAGCATCACGCCCCTGGTGGCCGAGCGCAGCGTGCTCAAGCTCAAGGGCGAGCGGGCCGAGAAAAAAATCGCCCACTGGCAGGCCGTGGCCGTGGCCGCCTGCGAGCAGTGCGGCCGCAACCGCGTGCCCGTGGTGCACAACGCCGTGGACCTGGCCGGCTGGGTACGCGCCCAGGCCCAGGCCACCACAGTGCAGCGCCTGCTGCTGTCGCTGCGCGCGGGCACGGCGCCGCTGCACACGGCGGCGGGCCCGGATGGGCCCGTGGTGTTTCTCTCCGGCCCCGAAGGCGGGCTCTCCAGCACCGAGGAAGACCTGGCACTGCAACACAGCTTTGCCCCGGTCACGCTGGGCCCCCGTGTGCTGCGCGCCGAGACCGCACCGCTGGCCGCCTTGGCGGCACTCACCCTTCTTTAAGGATGACCTGCATAACTCCCTGCGGTCTGTGATAGCGCGGCCTCGGGCGGTTCGCTGCGTTGCTTTTCTTGCCAATAGCCAGGCTATTGGCTGCCAAAAGACGCCTTGCGCCCCATCCCGATCCGCACTACCACCGCCTCGCGAGGGTTATGCAGGACATCCTTAACGGGGTCAGGGACCTTCGGCGAAACCCCAGGCCGCGCCTGGGCAGGGCTGTACGCCGGGCGATGACCCTCCTAGAATGAAAAGCGCACGGCCAGGCCCCGTTGCACGCCGCAGCGCAGCCCCACCCATCCACACGCCACCCGACCGCCCGGGCAGGAGCACCCACCTTGCGCACACCTTCCCGCTGGCACCGCATTCGGGACGTGGTTCTCTCCACCGACCGTCGGCGGCGCACGCTGGTGGCCATGGCGTTGCTCGCGCTGGTGCTCATGACCAGCAGTGCGGGCGTCATGCTGATGGTGGCAACGGCGAGCAGCGCAGTGAACGCCGTTGCCGTGCAATGGTGGGCCGCCATCTCGGTCGGCGGGATGGTGGTGATGACCGCGTTCATCCGTTCGGGCGAGACCGCGCGGCTCAGCGACCCCTCACTCACCGTGCCCCAGATGGTCTGGACCATCACCAGCGGCGCCGTGGCTTATGTGCTGGCGGGCGATGCGCGGGGCGTGGTGCCCGCCGTGCTGGCCATGATCCTGTTCTTTGGCACCTTTGGCCTGACCGTGGCCGAGGTGATCGGCATCGGCGTGTATGCACTGCTGGCCTTCGGCTGTGCGGTGGCGGCCACCACGCGTTTTAACGCCAGCCCGTTTGGCTACCTGGATACCGCCTATGCGCTCATGGTGCTGATCGTGCTGGGGGGCAGCATTGCGCTGAACCTGCGCATCCAGCGCATCCGCGCACGGCTGCAGGAGCAGCGCGAGGCGCTGGCCCAGGCGCTCGCCGTCAACCGCGATCTGGCCACCCGCGACGAGCTGACCGCCCTGCCCAACCGCCGCGCCATGCAGGACCTGATGGAGCTGGAACGCCGCCGCAACCTGCGCAACGGCCGCCCCCTGCTGCTGGCCCAGCTGGACATTGACCACTTCAAGCGCGTCAACGACACCCATGGCCACGCCACGGGCGACCGGGCGCTGCAGGCCTTTGCGGGCATCGTGCGGGCCAGCGTGCGCGACACCGATGTGCTGGCCCGCTGGGGTGGCGAAGAGTTTGTGCTGCTGCTGTCCGACACCCAGATGGACGATGCCCGCGACCTGCTGGAGCGCGTGCGCCAGGCCGTGGCCGCGATGGAGATTCCGCACGCTGCCGGCGTGCTGCGCATGACGGTATCGGCTGGCCTGGCACTGCACCTGCCCGGCGACATGGTGGAGCAGACGCTGGAGCGCGCCGACCAGGCGCTGTACACCGCCAAGTCGCTGGGGCGCAACCGCGTTGTGGTGGCGCCCTCCGGCCCGCGCGCCGCGCGGGCCTCGGCCGCGTCCTCCTGACTCCCGCCTCACTGTCCGGTGCAGGTGCTCAGGCACTCAGCCGTGGCGGCGCGCGCATCTGCTCCGGGGTGGTGAAGTAGGCTGCTAAGGTGCCGAGCTGCTCGCGCGCCTGACGCAGTTCGTGCCGCGCCACAGTGCGCAGGTGCACCTCGTCGGGCCCATCCATCAGCCGCAGCGCGCGGCCCCAGGTCCAGAACGCCGCCAGCGGCGTGTCGGGCGACAGGCCCATGGCGCCAAAGATCTGCATGGCGCGGTCCACCACGCGCTGCTGCAGGCGCGCGGCCACCACCTTGATGGCGGCAACCTGGGCACGCACAGTGCGCGCATCCGAAGCGTCGCCCTGGTCCAGCAGCCAGGCCGCATGCAGCACCAGCAGGCGCGCCTGGTCGATCTCGATGCGCGACTCGGCCAGCCATTCCTGCACATTGGCCTGCTCGGCCAGCGGCTTGCCAAACGCCGTGCGCTCCAGCGCCCGCTCGGTGGCCAGGGAGAGCGCCAGCTCGCACTGGCCGATGGTGCGCATGCAGTGGTGCACACGGCCGGGGCCCAGGCGCGCCTGCGCCATCGCAAAGCCGGCGCCCCAATCGCCCAGCAGGTGGTCCGCAGGCACACGCACACCCTGCAGCAGGATCTCGCAATGCCCCTCGGGCGCATGGTGGTGCAGCACACTGATGTTGCGCACGATCTGCACACCCGGCGTGTCCACGGGCACCAGCACCATGCTGTGGCGATGGTGGCTGTCAGTCTGGTCATCACCTGCATTGCGGCACAGCACGATGAGCAGCTGGCAATGCGGGTGCGCCGCGCCGGTGATGAACCACTTGCGACCGCTGAGCACCAGGTGGTCACCCTCGCACCGCACCGTGGTCTGCAGGTTGGTAGGGTCGGACGAGGCCACGTCGGGCTCGCTCATCGCAAAGGCCGAACGCATATGGCCGTGCAGCAACGGCACCAGCCAGCGGGCGCGCTGGGCGGGTGTGGCAAAGCGGTGCAACAGCTCGATGTTGCCGGTGTCCGGCGCGTGGCAGTTGAACACCTCGGCCGCCCACGGCAGGCGGCCCATGGCCTCGGCCAGCGGCGCGTAGTCGAGGTTGGACAGCCGCGTGCCGGGCTCGTCGTCCTCAAGCGTGGGCAGGAACAGGTTCCACAGGCCTTCTTCGCGCGCCAGCGCCTTCAGGTCCTCCACAAAAGGCGGCGGGTAGTCGCCCGCCAGCACGGCCGCATGCCAGGCAGGGTTGTAGGGCAGCAGATACCGGTCCATGAACGCCAGCAGGCGATCACGCCATTGAAGGGCCAGAGGAGAAGGTGCGAAGTCCATGCGGACATTGTGAAAACAGCGCCAGCGCGCGTCACAACGCAGGCGACAACGGGCTTGATACAAGTCACGACCGGGCCGGATGGGTGACACAGCGGGCTCGAAAATGCTTCTGTTTTTATAGCTGTTAACGCTTATCAAACAAGCGCTAGAGCCCTATTTCATGCAAGAAACCTCAACGCCACACGCTACCATCGCCCCATGAGCACCCATTACGAAACCCTGCCCCACGCCGACACCTACCGCGAGGCCTTTGCGGTCGAGCCACCGCAGGCCCTGGGTGAACGCCACCTGTGGCCACGCAAGCCCGGCTTCTTCATCGTGCATGCGGCCACGGCAGCCGCCATCGCCCAGCCAGTGGTGGCCAAAGCGGCGGCCGACGCCGAACCCAGCCCTCCGGCAGACACGCCCACAGACGCACCCGCCGCCAGCACGGAACGCGTGCTCGTGCCCGCGCAATGGGGCCTGGTGCCGCACTGGGTCAAGTCGGCATCCGATGCCAAGCTGCGCGCGCCCAAGCTGGTCAATGCCAAGTCCGACACCGCCTCCACCGGCACCGCGTTCCGCGACGCGTGGCTGAACGGCCAACGCTGCATCGTGCCCATGGTGGCGTTTTACGAAGACGACCTGCGCAGCGGCAAGGCCGTGCCTACTCGCGTGGCGCGCGTGGACGGCAAGCCCATGGGCGTGGCGGGCCTGTGGGCGCGCTGGCAGGGGGCCGATGGCGAGGTGATCATCAGCTACTGCCTGCTCACGGTGAACGCCAACAACCACGCACTGCTGCACCGCTACGGCCAGCCCGGCAGCGAAAAAAGCATGCCCGCCATCCTGAACGAAGGCGCCTACGACGCGTGGCTCACGGCCCGGCCAGAGAAGGCCAAGGAGTTCATGCGCCAGTACGCGGCGCAGTGGCTCACGGCCAACCCGGTGGAGAAAAAGGCAGACAAGGTGCCCAAGGGCCTGCTGGGCTGATTCCGCGCCGCGTGAGCGGCACGGTGGCGCGGTAGGGGACTCAGGACGGCCGCTTCATCTGGCAAGACGTGGGCTGGGCGCTGATGTAGTTGTCCCACGCCACTTCGGAGCGGAAGCCGTAGCCGGTCTTCTCCGCGTCGTACTTCACGCCCTTGCTGCCCTGCTTGGCCCAGATGCCCAGGTACAGCGGCGCTTCGAGCTGGTGGTCGGTCTTGCGCATGCGCACCTCGCCCATGGGGCTCTTGTAGGTCATATTTTCCAGCGCAAAGGCCACCTTCTTCGCATCGGTGGACTGGGCTTTGCGCATGGCTTCACGCAGCATGTGCATGCTGTTCCAGTGCGCGGCAAACACAAAGTCGTCGCCGGTCTTCTTCTTGTAGTCCACGTAGATCTTTTCCAGCTCGGGCGTGGGGGCGTTGTGCACCCAGTTCCAGATCACCCCGACCTTGCCCTCGCCCCAGGGTCCGATCTGCGCGGGCGTGCCGGGGTTGTTGGCGTTGAGCGTGAAGTAGTTGATGTTCAGGCCATAGTCGCGCGAGGACTTGAACAGCAGCGTCAGGTCGCTGCCCCAGTTGGAGGTGATGACCGTGTCGGCCTTGGCAGCGGCCATCTTGGCCACATAGGGAGCGAAGTCGCGCGTCTGCGCGATGGGGATGAAGTCGTCGCCCACGATCTCGATGTCGGGCCGCTTGCGCGCCAGGTATTCCTTGGCGGCCTTGGAGACCTGGCGGCCGTGGGTGTAGTCCTGGTTGAGCAGGTACACGCGCTTCACGTCCTTGCGGCCTTGCAGGTAGGTGGTCAGCGCCTCCATCTTCATCTCGCTCGATGGATAGAAACGGAAGTGCCAAAAGCTGCAGCGCTCGTTGGTGAGCTGCGGGTCCATGGCGGCGTAGTTCAGGTACACGGTGGCGCGCTCCGGGTCGCGCTCGGCGAGCTTGTTGAGCCCGTCCACCAGCGCCAGCGCCACCCCCGATCCACCCCCTTGGGTGATGTAGCGCACGCCCCGGTCGGTGGCAGCCTTCAGGGCGTTCAGGCTCTCCTGCGGCGTGCCCTTGTTGTCAAAGTCCATCACCTCGAACTTGGGCTCGTTGGGCCCGGCCTTGGCATTGACCTGCGCCACCACCTCGCGCAGCTGGTTGAGCGAGCTTTGGCCGGTGAGCGCAAAGGGGCCGGACAGCAGATCGATAAAGCCGATCTTTACCGTCTCGGCCGCCCCGGCGTGCGTCGCCATCACCAGCGCTGCGGCGCAGGCGCCGGCCTTGAGCCATTGATGAGGCCATTTCCTGGGAACCATGTTCATAGGTGTCTCCGTGAGGTGGGTGGGTGGATGGGTGGGAAAGGCGTCAATGCGGGGCGGCTTCATTCACCGCCGAACACCGCGCCATGGCGTTGCCGCAGCTCGTTTTTCTGGACCTTGCCGGTGCCGCCCAGCGGCAGGCTTTCGACAAACAGCACTTCGTCGGGCAGCCACCACTTGGCAACACGCTCTGCGAGGAAGTCCAGGATCTGCGCCTTGTCGAGCGACTGACCGGGCTTGCGCACGATGAAGAGCAGCGGGCGTTCGTCCCACTTGGGGTGCTTGACGCCGATGACAGCGGCCATGGCCACCGCCGGATGCGCCACGGCGGCGTTCTCCAGGTCGATGGAGCTGATCCACTCTCCGCCCGACTTGATCACGTCCTTGGTGCGGTCGCGGATCTGCACCACGCCCTGGGGGCTGATGGTGGCGATGTCGCCCGTGGGGAACCAGCCATCGGCCAGCGCCGAACGCTCGGCCTTGTGGTACCGGTCCACGATCCACTGGCCGCGCACCATCAGCTCGCCCTGCGCAACGCCATCGCGCGGCAAGGTGGTGCCGTTTTCATCCACCAGCTTGAGTTCGATGCCGAACACCGACTTGCCCTGCTTGGCCACCAGCGCATGGCGGTCCTCGGGTGGCAGTTCGGCGTCGGCCGCGCCCAGCACGCTCATGGTGGCAATGGCCGTGGTCTCGGTCATGCCCCAGCCGTGGCGCACCTCCACGTCGTACACGTCGTTGAACTTGGCAATCAGCGCCTTGGGCATGGCCGAGCCGCCCACGCCCGTGCGCCGCATGGTGGTAAAGCGCAGCTGGTTCTGCTCCACATGCTGGATGAGGCCCATCCAGATCGTGGGCACGCCCGCGCTGACGGTGACGCGCTCGGTCTCCATCAGCTCGTACAGGCTGGCGGCGTCCAGGCGCGGGCCGGGCAGCACCAGCTTGGCCCCCCCAATCAGGGCCGCATAGGGCAGGCACCAGGCGTTGATGTGGAACATGGGCACCACGGGCAGGATGGTCTCCCGCGCGCTGATGCTGAGCACGCCCGGCATGCAGGCCGACAGGGCACTGAGCGCCAGCGCCCGGTGGGAATACAGCACGCCCTTGGGGTTGCCGGTGGTGCCGGATGTGTAGCACAGCGCCGCGCCGGTCTTTTCATCACATTCGGGCCACTCAAAGCGGTCATGCTGGCCGGCCACCAGGGTCTCGTAGGCCTCGACCCCGGGCACCCCTTGCAGGTCGATGCTGCCTAGCGTGTCGGCATCACACAGCGCCACCCAGTGCCGTACGCGGGGGCACGACCCCGCAATGGCGCGCACCAGTGGTGCGAAGGTAGTGTCAAACAGCACCACCTCGTCGTCGGCGTGGTTGACGATGTAGGCCAGCTGCTCGGGGTGCAGGCGCGGGTTGCAGGTGTGCATGACCATGCCGCTGCCGGACACGGCGTAGTACGCCTCCAGGTGGCGGTGGTTGTTCCAGGCCAGCGAGCCCACCACGCTGCCAGGGCGCAGGCCCAGCGCCTGCAGCGCGTTGGCCAGCTGCCGGGCGCGCCGGGCCATGTCCGAAAAGCGGTAGCGGTGCAGGCTGCCATTGGTATCGCGCGAGACGATCTGCTGGTCGCCGTATTGGTTCTCACCGTGCTCGAGGATGGCCGAGACCAGTAACGGCCGATCCATCATGCTGCCGGGCTGCTGCATTGCTGTCGTCTCCTTGTGGTGTGCGCGGTGCTGCATCCCGGCATCCGTGGGATGCCGGTGCAGAGCCCTCTTTGCCGGGGCTGGCGCATCGTCGCAAACAACGCGGGGCGTGCTTGTCTTCTACGTGACTGGGGAGCTCTGCACCGCCGCGGTGCGCGGTGGTGTCACAGGCCCAGCGCCATAAAAAGCCCGTCCATGCGCGCCTGCACGGCGGCGTCCATCGCCATGGGGCGGCCCCATTCGCGCTGGGTCTCCCCCGGCCACTTGTTCGTGGCATCCATCCCCATCTTGCTGCCCAGGCCGCTCACGGGCGAGGCGAAGTCCAGGTAGTCGATGGGGGTGTGCTCCACCAACAGCGTGTCGCGCGCCGGGTCCATGCGGGTGGTGATGGCCCAGATCACATCCTTCCAATCGCGCACGTCCACGTCGTCGTCCACCACCACGATGAATTTCGTGTACATGAACTGGCGCAGGTGGCTCCACACGCCCATCATCACGCGCCGCGCGTGGCCGGCGTAGGCCTTGCGGATGCTGACCACGGCCATGCGGTAACTGCAGCCTTCGGGCGGCAGGTAGAAGTCCACGATCTCGGGGAACTGCTTTTGCAACAGCGGGATAAACAGCTCGTTCATCGCCAGGCCCAGCACGGCGGGCTCGTCGGGCGGTTTGCCCGTGTAGGTGCTGTGGTAGATCGCGTCCTTGCGCAGGGTGATGCGGTCCACGGTGAGGACGGGGAACTCGGCGCATTCGTTGTAGTAGCCGGTGTGGTCGCCGTAAGGGCCTTCCAGCGCATGCTGCCAGCCGCTCGCGTGATGGGCATCGGGCTGGATGTGGCCTTCGAGCACGATCTCGGCGGTGGCGGGCACCTGCAGGGGCACGCCCAAAGCGGGCGTGACTTCGGTGCGGGCGCCGCGCAGCAGGCCGGCGAACTGGTATTCGCTCAACGCATCGGGCACTGGCGTGACAGCCCCCAGCAGCGTGGCCGGGTCGGCCCCTAGCGCCACGGCCACGGGGTAGGGCTGGCCCGGGTGGGTGGCGCAGTGGTCGGCAAAGTCCAGCGCCCCGCCCCGGTGGGCCAGCCAGCGCACGATGACCTGGTTGCGCGAGAGCACCTGCTGGCGGTAGATGCCCAGGTTCTGCCGCGCCTTGCGCGGGCCGCGCGTGATGGTCAGACCCCAGGTGATGAGCGGGGCCACGTCGTCGGGCCAGCAGTGCTGCACGGGCAGGCGGTCGAGATGAACGTCCGGCCCCTCCCACACCTCCTGCTGGCAGGGTGCGCCGCGCGCCACGGTGTGCGGCGCCATGTTCCAAAGGGTCTTGAGCAGCTGGCCCATGCCCAGCATGTCCTTGAGGCCTTTCGGCGCCTCGGGCTCCTTGAGGGTGGCCAGCAGTTCGCCCAGGGCGCGCACGCCGCGCAGGTCGGCCACGCCCATGGCGCGGGCCACGCGGTCTGTGGTGCCAAACAGGTTGGTGAGCACCGGCATGCGGTGGCCCGTGGGCAGGGTGAAGAGCAGCGCCGGGCCGCCTGCGCGCAGCACGCGGTCGCTGAGCGCAGTCATCTCCAGGTGGGGCGAGACGGGCTCCGCCACGCGACGCAAGTCGCCCGTGGCTTCAAGCTGGGCCATGAAGTCGCGCAGGTCGCGGTAGGCCATATCGGGTCCAGAATTTGAATGAAATTGGCCGCTAGCGCTTTTCCAACAAGCGAAAACAGCTATCAATTAAGGAGCATTCAGCTCCAGACCCTGCCACCGGGGCGCCAGGGCGTGCGGCACATCCATGAGGTCGAGCACGCGCGCCACGCTGTAGTCCACCACCTCGCCCACGGTCTGCGGGCGCAGGTAGAAGGCGGGCAGCGGCGGGCAGATGATGCCGCCCATCTCGGTCACGGCCACCATGTTGCGCAGGTGCGTGAGGTGCAGGGGCGACTCGCGCACCATCAGCACCAGGCGGCGGCGCTCCTTGAGGGCCACGTCGGCCGCGCGGGTGAGCAGGTTGTCGGCCAGCCCATGCGCTATGGCAGCCAGCGTGCGCATGGAGCAGGGCGCGACCACCATGGCATGGCACTGGAACGAGCCGCTGGCGATGGCCGCGCCCACGTTGGCCACGTCGTGCACGCGGTGGGCCAGGGCCTCAACGGCGGGGCGGTCCATGTCCAGCTCGTGCTGCAGGTTGCGCCAGCCAGCGTCGGAGACGACCAGGTGGGTCTCGATGCCGCTTTGGCCCTGCAGCACCTGCAGTAGGCGCGCGCCGTACACGGCGCCGCTGGCGCCCGAGATCGCGACGATGATGCGGCGGGGGTGGGCAGCATCAGCCATGCGAGGGCTCCATGGCGGCAGAGCGAACCAAGGGCTGCGCCTGCTGATCGGCCTCCACCTGCTCCAGCACCAGCGCGGCCTGCACGGGGTCGAAGTCTTCGTGCGCGCGTTTTTTCACGCCGTACTGCTGCAGCTGGTAATGCCGGTCGGCCACGATGCCGTGGCGCGCCAGCGTGCTTTTGACGCAGACCAGCGGACAGCCGTCGAGCGCGATGATGGGCCGGCCCGAGCGCACGGTCTTCATCAGGTGCGGCACATCGCCGCCCACCCCGGCGATGCACGACATCTCGGCCACGCCGCGCCGGTCGAGCTGCAGCGCCACGTGGTTGGCCAGCTGCGCGGCGCTGGAGCAGCCAGAGCAGGAATAGACCAAGGGGTGGTTCTGGGGATCGGTGTTGGTGGCCATGCTTATCCTCCGTTGCGTGGTGTGGGGTCCAGGCGGCGCCGCAGGTGGCCCAGCACCTCGCGCGGCGCCAGCCTCTGCGCCCACTGGCGCGGGTCCAGCACGGGAAGCTCGATGGCATCGAGCGCGTTCTTCACCACCAGGCCCAGCTCGGTGTCGCCCTCCATCGACAGGCGGCGGCTGAAGAACAGCGTGTCCGGGTCTTGCTGGCGCTGGGCCAGCAGCAAAAAATCATGGGCTGTGGCGCTCAGCGTCACGTCGGCCACCTGCGGCAGCACCAGCGGTGCGTGGGGGGCGAAGCGCTGGCCCGTCCAGGCAAAGTCGAAGGCCAGACGCGCATCGCGCACTTGCACGCGCATCTTCTTGTGCAGCAGCAAGCGGCCCACGTCATCGGGCAGGTGCCGCGCGAGCGCCAGGTTGAGCGCCGTCACCAGCAGCATCGAGCCGGGGTAGGCGGGCAGGCGCGCCAACAAAGCCCCCACGGGCGGCGGCACCAGCCGTGGGTTCGCGGCAGGCGTGGGCGAAGAAGGGAAAGCAGCCATTGGTAGAAGACGGGCCCTCAGGCCACGTAAAAAAACACGGTGAAAAAGTGGCACACGCTGCCGCCCAGCACAAACAGGTGCCACAGGCCGTGGCCATGGCGCACGCGGTGGTCCAGTGCATAAAAGACGATGCCCAGCGTGTAGCAGGCCCCGCCCGCCAGCAGCCAGGCAAACCCGGCTGGCGTGAGCGCCTGCCACAGCGGCACCACGGCCACCAGCGCCAGCCAGCCCATGAGCACGTAGATGACCAGCGACAGCACGCGTGCACCCCGCGCCCACCAGATCTCCTGCGCAATGCCCAGCAGGGCCAGCCCCCACACCACGCCCAGCAGCGACCAGCCCCAGGCACCGCGCAGCGACACCAGCGCAAACGGCGTGTAGCTGCCCGCAATCAGCAGGTAGATGCTGCAGTGGTCCAGCTTTTGCAGCACGGCCTTGATGGTGCGCCGGCGCACGCTGTGGTACGCGGTGGAGGCGGCGTACAGCGCCACCAGCATGGCGCCGTAGATGCTGAACGCCACCACCTTCCACGGATCGCCCAGGCGTGCAGCAAGGGTGATGAGCACGGCCGTGCCTGCCGTGGCGAGCAGGGCACCCACCAGGTGGCTGATGCTGTTGAAACGTTCTCCGGGGTACATGCGGTGATTCGCTTCGCGTTATGGATGCATGGCAGGCCGCGCGGCAGCACCACCCGCGGCCCCTTGCAGCCCCTGCTCCAGGCCTGGGCGCCCGAACCAGTAGCCGTTGCAGGGCAGATCGGGCATGAAGGGCTGCATGCGCTCCACAAAGTCGGGGGTCTTTTCAGCAGTCTCTTGCGTAGCCACTGCGCGGCGGGCTTCGTCAAACGCGGTGATTACCTGCGGCATGTGCTGCGCCTGCGGGCTCAGCCGCACCACGTCCACGCCCTGGGCCTGCATCGCCGCCAGTTCGTTGGCCAGGTTGTAGACGCGGGCCGACTGGGTCTGCGTGCCGTTGAGCACGAGAAAGCCCTCGCTCTCGCGCGTGCGCAGCGGCAGTCCGTCAGCATGGTCAAGGCAGCTGAACTGGCAGTCGTCCTTGGGCAGGTTGCGGTGGCGCGCAGTGAAGCAGCGCGCCGAATAGGCCAGCGGCATGCGTCCGTAAGCAAACACCTCTGTCTCCAAACCTGCGGGCCGCTGCGCCAGCACGGCAGCGAGCGCGTCCTGCGACATTTCAAGCGGCATCACCCAGCGCGTGGCGCCCTGCTGCGCCATCCATTGCAGCGAGTGCGCGTTGTACAGGTTCAGGTGCGACCCGGCCACAAAGGCCTGCGGCCCGGCGGGTGCGCGCGCAAGGCAGCTCACGGCGCCCATGTCATTGGCCTCAACCAGAAATTCGCCGTTGCCCGTGATCTTGTGCATCACACCCACGTCGGCGCTGGACTCGATGAGCACCTGGCTGGACAAGACCGCCTCCTTGCCCGCGTCCCGCAGCATGCGCGCCAGCGCCAGCCAGTCGGCCAGGCGCAACTCATGGCGGCGTGAGCACACCGTTTCGCCCAAGTACACCACATCCACGGGCGTTGCGGCCATGGCCTCGTAGAACGCGAACACGGTGTCGCGGGGCCAGTAGTACAGCAGCGGGCCGAGAGAGAGTTTCATGGGGCGATCTCCGGGGTTTCATCGTGATATTTCGGATTCAAAGCGGCGCACCGACCTTCGATCTGGCGCGATCCAGGCCAGGGGACGCCGCGCAAGGGCCGCCAAGCCGCGTATGCGGCGCTTCGCTGTCGTGCGCTGGCGTTGTCCCCCTTCCCCTAGCGCGAAGCGCGTAGAGAGAAGGGGGAAGCCGCGCAGCGGCTCAGGGGGTTGTCGCCTGATCATTTCATTTCCAGGGGCGGTGGTAGGCACCCAGCGTGTGCTGCTGGCCTTCTGCCACCTGGTCCAGGCTGGCCATCCAGCGCGTCTTGGGCGCATAGCGGTGCGGGTGGGCCAGACACTGGTCCATGGCCTCGCGCCAGACCTGGGTGACCTGCGCCACATACGCGGGGCTGCGCTGGCGGCCTTCGATCTTGATGGCGCGCACGCCCATCTTGAGCAGCTGGGGCAGCAACTCCAGCGTGTTGAGGCTGGTGGGCTCTTCGATGGCGTAGTAGTTCTCGTCGTCCCCCACATCGAAACGCCCCTTGCACAGCGTGGGGTAGCCCGCGTTCTCGCCGGGCGCATAGCGGTCGATGAGCACGCCGTTCAGGCGCGACTCGCGGCCCTGCGGCGTCTCCACCCAGCGCACGGCCTTGGGCGGAGAGCACACGCCGTGCGTGTTGGGCGATTCGCCGGTCACGTACGACGACAGCGCGCAGCGCCCCTCGACCATCACACACAGGCTGCCGAAGCCGAAGACTTCGATCTCGACCGGCGTGCGATCGATGACCTGGCGCACCTGCTCCATCGAGAGCACGCGCGGCAGCACGGCGCGCACGATGCCGAACTGCTCGCGGTATAAGTTGATAGCCTCGTAGTTGGTAGCCGAGCCCTGCACCGACAGGTGCAGGCGCAGCCGGGGATGGTGCTGCACCGCGTAGTGCATGAGGCCGGGGTCGGCCAGGATGACCGCGTCCACGCCCAGGTCCACCGCCTTGTCCAGTGCGCTGCGCCACGGCCCCGGGTTGGCCGCCTGCGGGTAGGTGTTGAGCGCCATGAAGACCTTGCAGCCGCGACCATGCGCATAGGCAATGCCGTTGGCGATGGCGGCCTCGTCAAAGTTGAGGCCTGCAAAATTGCGCGCATTGGTGGCGTCGCGCAGGCCCAGGTAGACGCAGTTGGCGCCGTGGTCCACAGCGGCCTTCAGGGCGGGCAAGCTGCCGGCGGGACAGACGAGTTCCAGACCGGGGGTTGCAGCTTCAGGCAGCACCGCCTCCATCGATTTCAGGGGTTCCATCACAAACATTCAAACGCGGGCCCCGGGCCGGGCCACAGCACTGGGCGCCACCATAATGAGGACACCCCACGCATCCGCTGATCTTCATCAACGGCGGTGCACAATTCCGGAGCAAACCAGTCGGGTTTTGATGTGGCCCGCCTCCGCAGCGCACCCCATAGCCGCCAGGCCTTGACTTGCGTCTACGCTGTCCCACTTTTCGTTCCTTCCTTTTGCCCAACCCGGGCGCTGCCCTGTCATGAACAAGAACCTGTGGCTGCTGGCGCTGTGCCAAGGCCTTTTCCTCACCAACAACGTTGTCTTCATTGCTATCAATGGCCTGGTGGGCCTGCAGCTGGCGCCCTTTGGCTGGATGGCCACGCTGCCGGTGATGGGCTACGTGGTGGGCGGGGCACTGTCCACCCCGCTGGTGGCGCGCACGCAGTCGCACTGGGGGCGCAAGGTGTCGTTCCAGATCGGGCTGGCCGTGGCCGTGGCATCGGCCGCGCTGTGTGCCTGGGCGGCGTTCAGCGGCAGCTTCTGGCTGCTGTGCACCGCTACGCTGGTGGCGGGCTACTACAGCGCCAACGGTGGCCTGTACCGCTTTGCGGCCGCCGAGCTGGCGGCCCCGGACTACCGCGAGAAGGCCGTGTCGTTGGTGCTGGCCGGTGGCCTGCTGGGCGCCGTGGCAGGCCCCAACCTGGCCAGCGCCACGCGCACCTTGTTCCCGGTGCCGTTTGCGGGCGCGTACATCGCACTGATCGGCGTGGCGCTGTTGTCCATGCTGTGCATGGCAGCCATCCGGTTCGAAGTGCAACCCGTGGTGCTCAACGCTGCGGGCCAACGCGAGCCAGGGCGCCCCCTTTCTGTACTGATGCGCCAGCCCGCCTTCATCGTGGCCATTGTGGGCGCGGCGCTGGGTTATGGCGTGATGAACCTGCTGATGGCGGCCACGCCGCTGGCCATGCAGGTGTGTGGCTTTGACTTTGATGCCTCGGCGCTGGTGCTGGAGTGGCATGTGATCGGCATGTTCGCTCCCGGCTTTGTCACCGGCCACCTCATCAAGCGGTTTGGCGTGCTGCCCATCATGGGCACGGGGGTGTTGCTCAACTTCGCCTGCGTGGCCGTGGCGCTGATGGGCGTGGAGCTGCACCACTTTGGGATTGCGCTGTTCTTCCTGGGAGTGGGCTGGAACTTCCTGTTCACCGGCTCCACCACACTGGCCATGACGGCCTACCGCCCTGAAGAAAAGGACCGCGCCCAGGCGGCGATCAACTTCTGCGTGTACGCCACGCTGGCGCTGAGCGCGTTCTCGTCGGGCGTGCTGGTCACGACGCAGGGCTGGACGTTGCTGAACGCCGGTTCGCTGGTGCCCATTGTGGTGACGGGGCTGGCACTGGCCTGGCTGGGTCTGCAGCGCAAGCGCGTTTCAAGCAGCGTCTGAAGGCACCTCAGCCACAGCGCCTTCTGCGGCCACCGTGGTGCGCAGCCACTGTGCAAAGGCCGCCACCGCCCGGTCTCCCAGGCGCCCCGGCGCCACGAACAGGCTGTAGCCCCGCGCACCGCTGTCGTGGTGCGGGTGGGCCAGCACCAGCTCGCCCGATTGCAGTTCGCGCTCCACAAAATACCGGGGCACCAGGCCTAGCCCCAAGTCGGCGCGCACGGCCTCCACCAGCATCGAGAACAGATCAAAGCGGTGGCCTCCCAACGTGTGGCCGGGGATGCGCGTGATGCCCGCACGGGCCAGCCAGTCGTCCCACGCCCCCAGGCGCGAGCTGAGCTGCAGCAGCGGCACGGCCCGAAAATCGCCGCGCTCTGTCGCACGCCGGTGGCGCGACTGCGGTGCACACACGGCCACGCAGACCTCGGGCATCAGGGGCGCTGGCACCACGCCGGGCCAGGCCGCGTCGTCGTACTGCACGGCCACGTCGAACGGTATCTCCGCCATGTAGATCTGCGTAGGGTACACCTGCAAATGCAGGCTGCAGCCTTTGTGCTGTGCAAGGAAGGCAGGCAGCCGGGGCAGCAGCCAGCGCTCGGCAAACACGGGCACACAGCCCACCAGCAGGCGCGCGCCATCGGGCCGCTGAGCCATGGCTTCGAGCGTGTGGTTCTGCAGCCGCAGCAGGTCGCCCACGATCTGCGCGTGGTAGCGGCGGCCCACGTCGGTGAGCGTGGATCCGCGTGCGCCGCGCTGCACGAGCTGCAAGCCCAGCTGGCCCTCCAGCAGGCGCAGCTGCTGGCTCACGGCGCTGTGCGTGAGACAGAGTTCTTCGGCGGCCTTGCTCACGCCGTGGTGGCGTGCCACGGCATCGAAAACAAGCAGGGCGCGGGTGCTGGGGATGTGTTTGCGCATGTAAGAAAAACTGTCGGCTGGGCAGATTAAAGCAGAGCCCAGGGGCGGGGTTCGGTCCAACAATTGCGTGGCACTGCATGCCGGCCCACGGCTCCATCCACGATGGCTGGACCGGCCGGTCACCCCTTCCGTTTGTGTTCGTGTTTCGCTGGATCACCATGACTCTCCCTCTCCATACCTTCCGTGCCACAGCCCTTGCGGGTGCCATGGCCCTCGCCTGCGCCGCCTTGCTGCCCGGTGCCGCCCATGCGCAGTTCGGCGCCGTGGCGCCCACGCCCACTGTGCTGCGCCCCGCCGTCGACAAGGCCTATGGCCAGCTGATGGCTGCGCCCCAGATCCTGCAGCTGCTCGACGCCGTGAAGGCCGACCACGACCGCGCCACCGAAGACCTGCGCATGCTCACCGAGATCGAGGCGCCGCCGTTCAAGGAACAAAAGCGTGCCGAAGCCTTCCTGGCCCGGCTCCAGGCCCTGGGCCTGACCAATGCCGCCATTGACGCCGAAGGCAATGTGGTGGGGGTGCGCAAGGGCACGGGCAACGGGCCCAAGCTGGTCATCTCGGCCCACCTGGACACCGTGTTCCCCTCCGGCACCGACGTGAAGGTGAAGGAGCGCGACGGCAAGCTCTATGCGCCCGGCATTTCCGACAACACGCGCGGCCTGGCCGTGCTGCTGTCGTGGCTCAAGGTGCTGAACGACCAGAAGATCGCCACCGTGGGCGACCTGGTGTTCGTGGGCAATGTGGGCGAGGAAGAGCTGGGCAACCTGCGCGGCATGAAGCACCTTTTCAAGGAACACCTGGACATCGACGGCATGGTAGCGCTGGAGCCCGCGCCCGATGGCACGGTGCTGGTGCTGGGCACGGGCAGCCACCGCCACGAGGTGACCTTCAAGGGCCCGGGCGGCCACAGCTACGCCGCGTTTGGCGAGGTGCCCAGCGCCATCCACGGCATGGGCCGCGCCATTGCCAAGATCGCCGACATCCGCACGCCCAAGAGCCCCAAGACCACGTTCACCGTGGGCACTGTGGGCGGCGGCACATCGGTCAACACCATCGCGCCGGATGCGCGCATGGCGGTGGACATCCGCTCCGACGAAACAGCCCCGATGCTGGCCACCGAAAAGCAGGTGCTGGCCGCCGTGGACAGCGCCGTGACCGAAGAGAACGCACGCTGGGGTGTGAACACCCTGAGCGCATCGACCAAACTCATCGGCGACCGGCCCGGTGGCCGTACGGCGGCGGATTCGGTCATTGTGGAAGCGGCCGTGCGCGCCAACACGGCGTTTGGCCGCAAGACGGTGCTGGGCGGCGCGAGCACCGATGCCAACGTGCCCATGTCGCTGGGCATCCCCGCCATCGTGATCGGGGGCGGCGGCAAGACGGGCGGCTTCCACGCACTGTCGGAGTGGATCGACCTGACGGATGCCTGGAAGGGCGCCCAGACCTCGCTGGTCACGGTGCTGGGGCTGGTGGGGGTACAAGGTGTGAGTGCGCCGCTGCTCGACAAGCGCCCACCCCGCACCAAGTAGTGGCGCGGCACCCCAGCGGCGTCACCCCGTTCACGATTGTTGACAAAGGCGCCGCCGAGGTGCGTACCATGGGCGGTTCCGTCCGGGCTGGCACACTGCCGCCCTTCATCCCTCTGCAGGAGAACACCATGGGTTTGCTCGATTCCGTTCTGGGTGCCGTCATCAACAACGCGTCGCAAGGCGGCAGTGGCGCCGCTGCGGCGGGTGGGGCCGGTGGTGGCCTGGGAGGACTGATCAGCCTGGCTGCGCAGAACCCGCAGTTGGTGCAGGCCGTGATGTCCCTGATCAGCAACGACGGCCCGGTGGGTGGTCTGCCGGGGTTGATGGCCAAGTTTCAGCAGGCGGGGCTGGGCAATGTGATTGCGTCCTGGCTGAGCGCGGGGCCGAACCAGGCGATCTCAGGCGAACAGTTGTCCAGCGTGCTGGGCAGCGGCCCGCTGTCGCAGATCGCGTCGCAACTGGGCGTAGGCCCCGGCGCGGCAGCAGGCCAGCTGGCCCAGGTACTGCCGGGCCTGATCGACCAGCTCAGCCCGCGCGGCGAGGCGCCGCAGGGCGGGTTTGGCACCTCGAACGACCTGTTCGGAATGCTGGGCGGATTGTTACAAAAATGATAGCCTCTAGCGCTTGATAGATAAGCGCTGGCGGCCATTTTGGCTTGAAATTTTGGGTAACCGCGACGACCCGGCTACCTCACTGCCGGACAGCGCCGCACCAGCCACTGCTGCAGCAGGTCGAACACCGGCTCGGCCAGTTCCGGGCTTTCATTGAACAGCTCGTGGAACAGGGGTTCAAAGCAGTGTGCATGCACGACGGCCTTGGGGGCTGCGGCCGCAAAGGCACGGCTGCCCGCAGGGTGGACCAGCTTGTCGCTGCCCGCCCACATCAGCAGCGTGGGCACGCTCCAGTGCGCGGCGCGGGCCACGGTGGCGGCGCCGCCGTTGGCGATGAAGCGGGCCAGGCGGGCGCTGATGCGGTCGTGGCACAGCGGGTCGGCCAGGTAGGCCGCGACCACGGCCGGGTCGTGCGAGAGGTACTGCGCATCGAGCCCATTGCCCACGCGCAGGTTGGGTGCGATGCGCGGCAGCGCGGCCAGCAGCAGCTTTTGCACGGCGCCCAGGCCCGCATCCAGCGCGGGGGATGACAACACCAGGGCGTCCACAGGCCGTATCTTCAACGACACAAAACGCGAAGCCACAAGCCCGCCCATGCTGTGGCCCATCAGCACGAGGGGCTGGCCTGCGGGCATGCGGGCGCGCGTGGCGTCCACCAGGTCGGCCAGGTCATCCAGCAGGCGCAGGTCCGAAGTGAGGCCGCCACGTGGCCCACCAGATTCGCCGTGACCATACTGGTCGTAACCCCGCACGGCAAAACCCCAGTCGTTGAGGCGGCGGGCCACCGCGTCATAGCGACCCACATGTTCGCCCAGGCCATGCACCAGCAGCACGGTGCCCCGGCAGGGCTCGCCCTCGGGCAGGGGCCAGTCCTGCACAGCCAGGTTTTCGCCGTCGCTGGCGGTGAAGGTGGTGAGGGTGGAGGGAGCGAGTTCGTCGGCGTCGAGGGTCATGGCGAAAGGGCTGGCACGGACAGGGGAGCAGAACGCGGATCAGGCGGGGCGCAACACGGGGGATGCCGAGCAAGGGCCGCCCCGCAGCGAGGGCATCGTCCCCCTTCCCGAAGTCACGCAGCGACTTCGAGAGAAGGGGGAAGACGCGCAGCGACTCAGGGGGTTGTACCCGAGCTTTCCGCCATGCCTGCAATCACCTGCGCCACGGCGGCGGTGAGCTTTTTGGCGTAGGGCACATGCAGGAACTCGTTGGGGCCGTGGGCGTTGCTCTTGGGGCCGAGCACACCACACACCATCATTTGCGCGGTGGGGAAGCCTTCGCTGAGCATGTTCATGAGCGGGATGGTGCCGCCCTGGCCGATGTAGCCGCAGGGCGCACCAAAGTGGGCCTGCGAGGCGGCGTTGAGCGCCTGCTCGAACCAGGGCGTGGTGGCGGGGGCATTCCAGCCTGTGGCGCCGCTCATGCTCTGGAAGGTGACCTTGGCCTGGTAGGGCGCGTTGTCTTCCAGCAAGGCCTTGAGTTCCTGCACAGCCTGGGCGGCATCTACCAGGGGCGGCAGGCGCAGGCTGAGCTTGAAGGCGGTGTAGGGGCGCAGCACATTGCCTGCGTCCTGCAGGGCCGGGAAGCCTTCGGCGCCGGTCACGCTCAGCGTGGGCTCCCAGGTGCGCTTGAGCAGGGCCTGCAGCGGGTCGGTGGTGGTGGGCAATGCAAAGGTGGTGGAGCCGCCGCAGTCGTAGTGCGCCCAGGGGAAGCGCTTGTACACCTCTTCGCCCAGGATGCCCGCCGTGGCGCGGGCCTGGGCCAGGCGGTCGGCAGGCACTTCGCAATGAAAGCTCTGGGGCAGGAGACGGCCGGTGGCACTGTCTTCGAGCCGGTCGAGCACCTGCCGCATGATGCGGAACGACGAAGGCACCAGGCCCGAGGCGTCACCGGAGTGGATGCCTTCGGTGAGGATCTCGACCTTGAGCGTGCCGGTGGCCATGCCGCGCAGGCTGGTGGTGAGCCACAGCTGGTCGTAGTTGCCGGCGCCCGAGTCCAGGCACACCACCAGTGCCACGTTGCCCATACGGGGCTTGAGGGCGTCGATGTAGGGCAGCAGGTCGCGCGAGCCGCTTTCCTCGCAGGTCTCGATCAGGCCCACGATGCGCGGGTGGGGCACGTTCTGGCGCTTGAGCTCCTGCACGGCCGCGATGCTGGCGTAGACCGCGTAGCCGTCGTCGGCACCGCCGCGGCCATAGAGCTTGCCGTCTTCGTATTTGGGCGTCCAAGGGCCGAGGTCGTTGCGCCAGCCGCTGAACTCGGGTTGCTTGTCGAGGTGGCCGTACATGAGCACGGTATCGGTGGCGCCGGCCTGGGTGGCGTCGATTTCAAAGAACAGCACGGGGGTGCGGCCTGGGAGGCGCACGATTTCGAGCGTGAGGCCTTCAACCTTCTGCGACTCGACCCACGCGGCGGCGTTGCGCACCACGGTGTCGAGCAGGCCCTGCTCGGCCCAATCGGGCGAGAACATGGGCGACTTGGCGGGGATGGCGATGTAGTCGGTGAGCTGGCGAACAATGTCGTTGTCCCAGGCTTGGCTGACCCGTTCGAGGGCCAGGGCGGGTTGCAGGGCGTGGGGGGGGACTCGGGCGTTCATGGGCAGCTCTCCTGAATACGGCGGATCTTGTGGACCGAAACCAGCATTCCAACACAACGCCTGTGCGGGCGCCATGGCAGGTATCCATACACCCGCGACATAGTCTGGCAGCGCTGTGGCAGGGGGCGCAGCTCTTCTTCGGGTGGTGCGCCCAGCGTGGCCCGTCCCGCGTCCCTCTTGGGGTCAATACCGAGAAACAGGATGCGTGTCGGGATTGGCCTGTGCCGCCGCCAGGGAGGCGGGGCGCCGCAGGCTGGTGGACACCTCCACCCGGTTGCGGCCGTTTTCCTTGGCCTGGTAGAGCGCACGGTCGGCTGCGGCGATCAGCATGTCCCAGCTGTCGCCGGGCTCCAGCCGGCCGCCAAAGACGCCAATGCTGACCGTGACGGCAATGCCCAGGGCCGCGTCGGTGGTTGCATCTGGCGCGGCTCCGCCCACTGCGCGGATGCGGCAGCGCGATTCCTCCACCGCCTTGCACAGTTCTCGCGCCAGCTGCTCGGCCCCCAGCAACGTGGTGTCGGGCAGCACCACCATGAATTCCTCACCCCCGTAGCGGCCCACCAGGTCCTGCGCCCGCACGCGCTCGCTCAGCACATTGACCACGCTGCACAGCACCTGGTCACCGGCGGGGTGCCCGTAGCGGTCGTTGACCCGCTTGAAGTGGTCGATGTCCACCATCATGAGCGCGATGGATTCGCGCGAGCGCACGGCGCGCGAGACGTCGCGGTCCAGCGCCGCGATCAGCGAGCGGCGGTTGGCCACGCCGGTAAGCGGATCCAGCGCCGCCATGATGCGGTTGTTCTCGTCGGCACGGTCGCGTGACATGAACACAAATCCCATGGAGCTGATGAGCACCACAGAAAACGTGGCCATGAAGGTCAGCGTCTGCAGCAGGCTGCCCTGGAGGATGCTGGTGGCCGTCTGGCTTTCGCCCAATGCCAGCAACGCGCGGCCGCCCAGCACCAGCGCCTCAAGGCCCAGCCCGGCCACCAGCAGCCACTGCCCGCGCCCCACGGTGGCATGGCGGCGCTCCAGGGCCGCTACCAGAGCCCACACGGCCTGCAGCCCGATGACCAGGCCCACAAAACTCGCGCGCGCCGGAAAGTTGTCGATAAACACGATGACAAAACACGTGACCAGCGCCGACGGTGTGAGCAGCAGCAGCCACCGTGGCGGGCGCCCCTGGAACTGGTAGATCGCGGCGATCATCCCCACAAACACGCAGGACAGCAGCAGGTTGCCCAGCACGATGGACACCACATCCGGCACCAGGCCCCGCAGCATGATCAGCAAATGCCCGACGGCATTGACCATCAGGGCGGCCGCCCACCGCCCCAGGCCATCGCGCCGACGCCCCCAGCCCACCACAGCCATGGAGGCGGCCATCATGAGCGAACTCACGATGATCATGACCAGCATGGTGGGAACGTGGGCGGCCATGGATGGGGGTGGGCGGTGTGGTGGGGGGTTTCAGATCAGCATAAACGAAGGTCTGCAGACCGCAAACCGCCAGATGACCACGCGCCCCCGCCGCACAGCCGATTGGTCGGGTGCAGTGGGCTATTGCAACTGGGCGGGTGCGCGCGCGCCACTGCCGGGGGCGTGCACCGCCTCGCCCTCGCCCGTTTGTGCCATGGGCGCGGCCAGGGCCGCGCGCTGGGTGTAGCCGATACCGCCACCGGCCGCGCCCTCGGTCCGCGAGAGCTTGAACACCTGCACCGCCCCCGCCAGGCGGGAGGCCTGCTCCCGCAGGCTTTGGGCTGCGGCGGCGGATTCCTCCACCAGGGCAGCGTTCTGCTGTGTCATCTGGTCCAGTTGGTTCACGGCAGTGTTGACCTGGCCGATGCCGTCGGACTGCTCGCTCGATGCCGCTGTGATCTCTCCAATGATGTCGCCCACGCGTTTGACCGAGCCCACGATCTCGTCCATGGTGGTGCCCGCGTTCTGCACCAGGCGTGCGCCCGATTCCACCCGCTCCACCGAGGCGCCAATGAGCGCCTTGATCTCGCGCGCGGCCTCGGCACTGCGCCCTGCCAGACTGCGGACCTCGCTGGCCACCACGGCAAAGCCCCGGCCTTGTTCACCTGCGCGGGCGGCTTCCACCGCTGCGTTCAATGCCAGGATGTTGGTCTGGAACGCAATGGAATCGATCACGCCGATGATGTCGGCAATCTTGCGCGAGCTTTGGTTGATGTCGCCCATGGTGGTGACCACCTCGCCCACCACCTGGCCACCGCGTGCGGCCACGGCGGCGGCGGTGCTGGCCAGCTGGTTGGCCTGGCGCGCGGCGTCGGCCGACTGGCGCACGGTGGAGGTGAGGTGCTCCATGCTCTGCGCGGTCTGCGCGAGGCTGCTGGCCGTGGCCTCGGTGCGGGCCGACAGGTCCTGGTTGCCGCTGGCGATCTCGGCGCTGGCGGTGGTGATGCTGTCCACCGCCGTGCGCACCTGCTGCAGCATCTGCGTGTAGCGCTGGCGCATGCCTTCCACCTCCTGCACCAGCGCGCCGATTTCGTCGCGCCGCGTGGTGCGGAATTCTTCGGTCAGGTCGCCCTGCGCTACCAGGGTGATGGCCTGGGTCAGGTCCTGCAGCGGGCGGCTTACGCCCCGGCGCAGCATGAGGAACAGGCCGATGGCCAGCAGCACCACGGCCACGGCCATCAACCCCCACACGGCGAGCGTGACGCGGCGCTGGCTGGCCATGGCCTCGCCATCGGCCACCTCGGCCACCACCCACCAGCCGCCGCCGGTTTTGCGCACCAGGGCCCAGGGGTCTTCGGCGCCTGCGCCCAACACGGGGGCGGCTTCACGAACAAAGCCATCGGGCGATGCGGCCAAGGCTTCAAAAAACGGGCGGGCCTGGGGGTAGGCTTCCAGCACACGCTTGCCGCGTGCGGTGGGGTGGTACACGAACACCGCCTTGTCGAGCGAGGTGCCGGGGTTGATCACGTACGTGCCGCCATGCTCGAAGAATTTTGTCTGCGCTACCTGCTTTTGCAGCATGGCGTGGAACACGCTGATATCGTTGCCGATGAACAGCAGCGCAATCACCTTGCCCGATGCATCCTTGGCGGGCAGGTAGTGGCCCATGAAGGGCTTGCCGCCCACCACGGTGACGCCGGTGTAGGGCTCGCCTTTGGCCACGGTGGCATAGGCCGGGTCGTCCTTGCCCAGCGGCGTGCCCTGCTGGCGCGCGCCCTGTTCGTTCTTGACCGAGGTGGTGATGCGCACGAAGTCATCGCCCTTCTTGGCGAACACGGTGGCGATGCCGCCGGTCTCGCTGGCGAATTTATCGACCGAGCCATAGTCCTCGTTGACCAGCGCACCGTAGCTGCGCAGCTCGCCCGTGGCCTCGTCGAGCTGCATGGTGGCCTCGAAGTAGCGCTGGAAGCCCTTCATGGTCAGCTGCACCAGCTCGCGGTTGGTGTTGTCGGCCGCGTCCAGCGACTGGGCCACGCTCTGCGCGGTGTCGCCCACACTGGAGGCGACCAGGGCGCGGGTGCTGCGCTCGGTCAGCACGGCAATGGCCAGCCCCACCAGCACCAGCACCAGGGCCACCAGCGCAATGGCGGTCAGCGTGACCTGGCGCGCGACGGAACGGTTGTTGGCAAGGGAAGCAGCCATGCAGTGTGTCTCCTGGAGATTGAAAGCCCAAAGCCGGCTGTCGCCGGTCTGCGGTCACTCTACGTCCAGAGGCTTGTTACATTTATTCACGCATTCCCTTACGCAAAGCTGCGTACCTCAACGCCGCCGATGTGTGAGTCATGGCCTGCGAAACTGGCACTGCCCAAGCCGAGGACGCCGAGCAAGTACCGCCCTACAACGAAGGCGTAGGGGGAAGGCGCAAAGCGACTCAGCGGATATTCCCAGTCATCCAGCCCAGGCCTTGCGAGGTGCCCGCTGCGGGCCGGTATTCGCAGCCGACCCAGCCGCCGTAGCCCAACGCGTCGATGGTGTCGAAGAGAAAGGGGTAGTTCAGCTCCCCCCGGTTAGGCTCGTGGCGCCCGGGCACACCGGCAATCTGAACATGCGCCACCCGGCCCGTGGGCAGGTACTGGTGCAGCTTGGTGGCCACGTCACCTTCCACGATCTGGCAGTGGTAGAGGTCCATCAGCACCTTGAGGTTGGGGGCCTGCGCCGCATCGAGCAGCTCGTGCGCGTGATCCTGCCGGTTCAGAAAGTAGCGCGGCATGTCGCGCAGGTTGATGGGCTCGATGAGGATGTCGCACCCCGCACGCGCAGCCTCGGCCGCCGCCCAGCGCAGATTGCCAACGCACAGGTCCTTGAGGGATTCGCGCTCCACGCCGGGCGGCACGATGCCCGAGAGCACGTGGATGCGCGGGCAGCCCAGCACCTCGGCATAGCGCAGGGCTTCTTGCACGCCCGCGCGGAACTCGGCCTCATGCCCAGGCAGCGCTGCGGTGCCGCGCGCGTTCTGGTCCCACGCCGCCGCCATGCGGCTGCGGTCGGTGCCGCCAGGCGGGGCATTGAACAGCACCAGCTGCAAGCCGTTGTCCGCAAGCCGGGCCGCCACCTCGACGGGCTCGAAGGCATAGGGAAACAAGAACTCCACCGCCGTGAACCGGTCGCGCGCCGCAGCGGCAAAACGGTCCAGAAACGGCAGCTCGGTGTACATCAGGCTCAGGTTGGCGGCAAACTGGGGCATGGCGGGCGCGGGCGGAAGGTGGAATCAGAGCGCAGCAGCTTATCGTGCAGCATCGGGGCCAGCAGCCCTTGACAAGCCTCAACCAGGCTCCACCCATGAAAAATATGAGCAAAATTGTCACCTAGCGCTTAATGGGTAAGCGCCAGTAGCTATTAATTTGATAGTATTTTGCTCTCCTACCAGGACACCCAATGCGCATCGGAGAACTCGCCCAACGCACCGGCACCACGCCCAAGGCCATCCGGCTGTACGAGGCCCGGGGCCTGCTGGGCACGGTGGCGCGTGCAGGCAGCTACCGCCACTATGGCGAGGCCGATGTAGCCCGCGTGTTGCTGATCCGCCAGGCCCAGGCGCTGGGTTTTCGGCTGTCGGAGCTGGATGGCCTGCCCCACATCGACACCGCTGCAGGCTGGGAACGCATGGCCCAGCTGGTGGCCGGGCGGCGGGCCGCCGTGGCGCAGGAGCTGGCGCGCCTGTCAGCGCTGGACGCGCAGCTGGCGCTGTTGGAAGCCGAGCTGCACACCTGCGACACGCTGGCCGTGCCCGTGGCACCCGAAGCCTGCGCTGCGCCCTCCACACTGGCGGTGGCACCTCCAGCGCACAACCCCGCGCAATTTGGTGCAGCTACCAAGGCGGGCGCTGCGAGATTCACCGCGACTTGACCTGACCGCTTGACTCTGCCCCGTGGGGCAGGGTGACCATGGCGCCATCAACAACACCGTGATGGAGCGTCTGTGGCAGAGCAACAAAACATTCTGGTCATCCTGGGCCACCCCACCGCCGAGAGCCTGTGCGCAGGCATGGCACGTGCCTATGCCGACGGCGCCAGGCGCGCAGGGGCGCAGGTGCGGTTTCTGGACGTGGGGCAGCTCGCCTTCAACCCGCTGTTTCAGGGCTACGGCGCCGCCCAGCCGCTGGAGCCCGACCTGCTGGCCGCGCAGACCGACATCACTTGGGCCCATCACCTGGTCTGGGTCTACCCCATCTGGTGGGGCGCCATGCCCGCGCTGCTCAAGGGTTTTATCGACCGTGTGCTGCTGCCGGGTTACGCCTTCAAGTACCGCAAAGGCTCATCGCTGTGGGACAAGCTGCTGGCCGGCCGGTCGGCCGAGCTGCTGGTGACCATGGACTCGCCGCCCTGGTACTTTCGCTGGGTCACGCGCATGCCGGGGCACCACCAGATGAAGAAGGCCATCCTGGAGTTCTGCGGCATCAGCCCCGTGCAGGTGCACAGCTTTGGCCCGGTGCGCAGCGCCAGCACCGAGCGGCTGGCGCAGTGGGTGGAAAAGGCGCGGCAACTGGGGTTGCGCCAGGGGGCACGCTCCGCGCCGGGTAAGCCGCGCCCGGCACCCGTCACTTCGTCGCCGTGAATGCTTGAACGGCAGCTCGGCCCACGGCCGGGTCATCGGTGAAGAAGCCATCGATGCCTGCGCGCAGATAGGCCGTGATCTCGCCCACGCTGTCGCCGCGCACGGTGCCATCGGTGGCGGGCGCCTTTTTCAGCCCGGCGGGCAGAAAGGCGTTTTCGGGCCGCAGCGTCCAGATGTGTACGCCCAGGCCTTCGGCGCGGGCGCGCGCCACCAGCGTCGTGGGCTCGCCGGGAATGCCGTCCTTGACCGGCATCACCAGGGTCTTGAAGGGGCCGATGGCATTGGCATAGGTGGCCACCTGCTTGAGGCCCTCGGGCGTGATGAGGTCGGCATAAGCGCGCGTGTTGGCCGCGCCCTGGGCTACAAAGTCATAGGGCCGGCCCGAGGGCGCCACCAGCTGCACTAGGCGCACGCTGCTGAGCTTGCGGATCGCCTGCAGGTTGCTGACCTCGAACGACTGCACGAACACGGGCGCGTCCTTGTGGTTCCAGCCGTTTTTCTCCAGCACGGCCAGCAGCGGCGCCTCCAGCGGCAGGCCGATGGACTGGAAGTAGGTGGGGTGTTTGGTCTCGGGGTAGATGCCGATGGTCCTGCCCGTCTTGGCCGTGGCCGCCTTGGCCAGGTCGATCACCTCCTGCAACGTGGGCACCTCGAACCGACCGTTGTAGGCCACGTTGGCCGGGCGCTGTGCAGGGATGCGCTCGCGGGCGCGCAGGGTTTTGAGCTCGGCCAGCGTGAAGTCTTCGGTGAACCAGCCGGTGATGGCTTGGCCGTCGATGGTCTTGGTGGACTTGCGCGCGGCGAACTCGGGGCGGTCCACCACGTCGGTGGTGGCTTCCTTCACAGAGCCATCGGCGCCCAGGATGGCAATGGCGTTCTCGTGCCGGGCCACCAGCACGCCGTCCTTGGTGATGACGAGGTCGGGCTCGATGATGTCGGCGCCGTCGTCAATGGCCTGCTGGTAGGCGGCCAGCGTGTGCTCTGGCCGCAGCGCCGAGGCGCCCCGGTGGGCAATGACGGTGGGGGTGGGTGGCCAGGCCTGGGCCACGGCGCCCAGCGCCCAGGTGGTGAGCAGCGCGGCGGCAGTCACGGCGCGCAGTGCAATGCGTTTCATGCGGGTCTCCTACAAACGGAGCCCGCACCTTAGCCGATGCGGTTGACAGCGTCGTGTCGCGAGGAGGCCTACGCGTGTTCGAAGTGAAAAACGGCCGTGCCCGCGCGTGCATTGGGCAGCCAACGCACCTCTTGCCCGTCCTGCAGCCCGAAGGAGTCGAGGATGCGCAGGCTGTTCTTGGTGGCCAGCACTTCGAAGTCTTTGTAGGTACCCACGCGGATGTTGGGCGTGTCGTACCACTGGTAGGGCAGGCGCCGCGTCACGGGCATGCGCCCGCGCAGGATGGACAGGCGGTTGGGCCAGTGCGCGAAGTTAGGGAAGGCCACCACACCCGTGCGGCCCACGCGCGCCGTCTCGCGCAGCATGGTTTCGGCATTGCGCAAGTGCTGCAGCGTGTCGATCTGCAGCACCACGTCAAAGCTGTTGTCGTCGAACATGGCCAGCCCCTCGTCGAGGTTGAGCTGGATCACATCCACACCGCGCTGCACGCAGGCCAGCACGTTGGCGTCGTCGATCTCCACGCCATAGCCACTGCAGCCGCGCTCGCGCTGCAGGTAGTCGAGCATGGCGCCGTTGCCACAGCCCAGGTCGAGCACGCGCGAGCCGGGGGGCACCAGGCGCGCCAAGGCTTGCATCGCCGCTTTTTCGGTCATGGTTGCAACTCCTTGGCAATGCTATCAAAGTAAGAGCGCATGACGCCCATGTACCGGGCGTCATCGAGCAAAAAGGCATCGTGCCCGTGGGGCGCGTCGATCTCGGCGTAGCTCACGCAGCGGCGGTTGTCGAGCAGGGCCTTCACGATCTCACGGCTGCGCTTGGGCGAGAAGCGCCAGTCAGTGGTGAAGCTCACCAGCAGGAAGCGTGCGGTAGCGCGCGCCAGCGCCCGGGTGAGGTTGCCGCCATGGGTGCGCGCGGGGTCGAAGTAGTCGAGCGCGCGGGTGATGAGCAAATAGGTGTTGGCGTCGAAGTAGTCGCTGAACTTGTCGCCCTGGTAGCGCAGGTAGCTTTCAATCTGGAACTCGATGTCCTGCGTGCTGTATTTCAGGTCGATGCCTTCACGCAGCTGACGTCCGAACTTCTCATTCATCACGTCGTCGCTGAGGTAGGTGATGTGGCCGATCATGCGGGCGATGCGCAGGCCACGCTTGGGGATCACGCCATGGCGGTAGAAGTGGCCGCCGTGGAAGTCCGGGTCGGTCACGATGGCGCGGCGCGCCACTTCGTTGAAAGCGATGTTCTCGGCCGTGAGGTTGGGCGCGCTGGCCACCACCACCGCGTGGCGCATGCATTCGGGGTACTGCAGCGTCCAGCTCAATGCCTGCATGCCGCCCAGGCTGCCGCCCAGCACGGCGGCCAGTTGCTGGATGCCCAGACGGTCGAGCAACCGCGCCTGGGCGTTGACCCAGTCTTCCACCGTGACCACGGGGAAGTCCGCGCCGTAGACCTCGCCCGTATCGGGATGGTTGTGCATGGGGCCGGTGGAGCCAAAGCAGGAGCCCAGGTTGTTCACGCCGATCACGAAGAAGCGGTCGGTGTCCACGGGCTTGCCGGGGCCGATCATGTTGTCCCACCAGCCCTCGCTCTTGTCCTGCCCGGCGTAGACGCCCGCGACGTGGTGCGAGGCATTGAGGGCGTGGCACACGAGCACGGCGTTCGAGCGGTCGGCATTGAGCGTGCCGTAGGTCTCGTAGGCCAGGTGGTAGTCGCGGATGGACGCACCGCTTTGCAGCGGGAGCACCTCCGGAAAATGCATGGACTGGGGCGTGGCAAAAAACGACATAAAAAAACCCGGCGTCGCTAAAAACGAGGCCGGGCGGATGTGTCGGACGGGTCTTTAGCAGGATTTATAAAGCGCCCGCAAGCTGTGGCAAATCGGCGCGTCTGGCAAATATACCAAAACGGCCGCTGCTGCTCACCCGGCGGGCGTGAAGATCGCCACCAGCCCCAGCACCAGAAAAATCACCGCCGAGACCACATGGACGGCGCGAATGGGCACGCGGCGAGTGATGCGCTCGCCCAGCCATACCACCGGCGCGTTGGCGATCATCATGCCGAGCGTGGTGCCCGCCACCACCCACAGGTAGGCGTTGTACTGCGCGGCCAGCATGACGGTGGCGATCTGGGTCTTGTCGCCCATTTCGGCCAGGAAGAATGCAACCACGGTGGTGCCAAACACCCCCCAGCGTGGCGATCCGTCGGCTTCGCCTTCGTCCAGCTTGTCGGGGATCAGCATCCACACCGCCATGGCGATGAACGATGCACCCAGGATCCAGCGCAGTACCTGGGGGCCGAGGAACGTGGTCACCCAGGCACCCAAAGCCCCGGCCAGGCCGTGATTCACCAGGGTCGCCACCAGGATGCCAAGCACGATCGGCCAGGGTTTGCGAAAACGTGCGGCCAGCACGAGCGCGAGCAGCTGCGTCTTGTCGCCCATCTCGGCGAGCGCGACGATGGCGGTAGAAATGAAGAAGGCTTCCATGGGGGAGGGGGTCCTATCCGGCCGGATGGGTGGAAAACGCATTGACTGCACCCCGACTCCGGCCATGTGGATCGGTTTGCAGTCAATGGTCTCGCCCAGCTCAAAAGCCGCATACGCCATAGGTTTCGAAGAACCCAAGTGTGTTGACGCATGCCCCCGGCGCATTGCGCGGCCGGGCGGGCTACTCCCCAAAGACTCGCGGATTTTACCCTGCTTCCGACAGGGAAAACTGGCGGGTGGTTGCCGAAAGGTGGCGACGGGCCAGGTTCGGGTGGCTGTTCAGACCCTGCGGGTTTCCCCTGAAAACCACCGTTGCACGCTCCAAAATACCCACAAATTTGTGCAGGATGGATGGCTTGATCCAGAAATAAACCCCACACGCCTCATAAAGTGATTAATAATGGGTTCGCTTTTCTGCTTGCAGGAAAGCAGTTAGCTTAGCGGTGAATGGTCAGTTTCGCGTCTTTGAAGTCGTCACAGGTTTGTTGATTGCGTCGGACTCCATCGCGTTTTTGTGTTTTTTCAGGAGTCCTTCATGGGCAACAAACTTTACGTGGGCAACCTGCCCTACTCTTTCCGCGACGAAGATCTGCAACAGACCTTCAGCCAGTACGGCTCGGTCGGCAGCGCCAAGGTCATGATGGAGCGCGACACCGGCCGCTCCAAGGGTTTCGGCTTTGTCGAAATGGGCAGCGATGCTGAAGCCCAAGCCGCCATCCAAGGCGTGCATGGCACCAATTTCGGTGGCCGTGACCTCGTGGTCAACGAAGCCCGTCCCATGGAGCCCCGCGCTCCCCGTAGCGGCGGCTTCGGCGGCGGCAACGGTGGTGGCGGCGGCTACGGCGGTGGTGGCGGCGGCGGTTACGGCGGTGGCCGTAGCGGCGGCGGCGGTGGTGGTGGTTACGGCGGTGGCCGTAGCAGCTACTAAAAAGACCTTGCTGGCAGACCTTTGCGGTCTGCCAAAGGCAAAACAAAGGAGCCCCTGGGCTCCTTTTTTCATGCCTGCGCGGCATCGCCACCACAGTCGGCATTGCCGCTTGCTTTTTCCGCAAAAGTGTGGCGCATAATGAGCCAGCGGGGTTTCCCCCGCTTAAAGTTTGCGGTGATCCGTCAGTTTCGCGCTGAGAGCGTCATTGAGATTAGCTGGCTGCGTTTTCGGGACTCCATCGCTTTTTCCATGTGTTTTTGAGGAGTCCCTCAATGGGCAACAAACTGTACGTCGGCAACCTGCCGTACTCGGTGCGCGACAGCGATCTCGAACAGGCCTTTGGCCAATTCGGCGCAGTGACCAGCGCCAAGGTCATGATGGAGCGCGACACAGGCCGCTCCAAGGGCTTTGGTTTCGTGGAAATGGGCAGTGACGCGGAAGCCCAGGCCGCCATCAATGGCATGAATGGCCAGCCACTGGGTGGCCGCAGCATCGTCGTGAACGAAGCACGCCCCATGGAGCCCCGCCCACCCCGCAGTGGCGGATTTGGCGGCGGTGGCGGCGGTTACGGCGGCGGTGGTCGCAGTGGTGGCGGCGGTTACGGCGGTGGCCGTGAAGGCGGTGGTGGCTATGGCGGCGGCCGCGAGGGTGGCGGCGGTTACGGCGGCGGTGGTGGCGGTGGCCGCAGCGAAGGCGGATTCCGCAGCCCCTACGGCTCTGGCTCCCGCAACGGCGGTGGCGGCGGTGGCCGCAACGGCGGTGGTGGCGGCTATGGTGGTGGTGGTGGCAACGGCTACTGAAGCAGGCCAGTGACGTTTCTCTGAAAGCCCCCTCGGGGGCTTTTTTCATGCACGACCGCCACGTCTTGCTTCTATCGCAGCCAGGACCGCCCCGAACCGGCGGCCAAAAACCACCTCCGGTGGACCTAGGAGCTACTGCTCGCTCTGCCGCCGCTTGCGCGGGCGCCCGGCCAGCAGCTTGTCGAACAGCACGTTCGGCACCATGCGCAGCAACTTGGCAACCACCCCCATTTGCCAGGGGATGACCCGGTAGCTGACACCGGCCGTGATGGCCCGGAAGGCACGGTCCGCAAAATCATCGGCCTGCATCAGAAACGGCATGCTGTAGCGGTTCTGGCGGGTGAGCGGCGTGTCGATGTAGCCCGGAGAAATGGTGACCACACGCACTCCGTGGGGGCGCATCTCCCCGCGCAGGCTCTCGCAGTAGCTGATGACGGCCGCCTTGCTGGCGCAATACGCACCATGCCCGGGCAGGCCACGGATGCCTGCCACGCTGCCGATGCCCACCAGCGTGCCGCTGCCACGCTGCGCCATCGCGTCCGCAAAGGGATGGAAGGTGGCCGCCACGCCGATGTTGTTGGTGGCAAAGGTGCGTGCCATCACGTCGATGTCGTCGCGCACTGCCGTGTCCATGCCCACACTGATGCCCGCATTGGCAATGACCACGTCAGGCACCCCTTGGCGTGCGATGCAATCGCGGCCCGCAGCAACGATGCTGTCGGTCACGGCTACATCTGCACTATAAATTTCGTAGCTGTCAGCGCTTATTCCTTGAGCCCTAGCCCATGTTTTGACCTCAGAAGTGCGGCGCGCCACCAGGGCCAGGCGGTAGCCCGACCGGTGAAAGCGCAGGGCCAGGGCCTGGCCGATGCCGCTGGACGCGCCGGTGATGAAGACAAGGGGAGTGGTCATGCAGGTTCGGGACGTGGGCAACGCGTACTAGGGTTTGGCCGCGCCGGGCTGGAGCACGCCACGCACACGTCCGCGCAGCTGCAGCACCTGGTCGAGGTTGTCGTAGTCCATGCCGTCGGCCGTGAAGCGATCATTGCCGCGCGTGAGGGTGACGGGCTTGTCGGAACGCACGCGCTCGGTGTTGGTGTAGGCGTGCAGGAATTCGCTGCGGAACTCCAGCCGAGGCTGGGCGGGTGACCCAGGCTTGGCGGGCAGGGGCTCGCGCGTGACGATGGCATTTCCAAACAGCTGCACCTCCGAACCATCGGCGTTGGTCAGGGCGCGGTCTGCCGTGGCCACGGTGAGGCGGCCCTGCGGCGTCACCGAGCGCATGCGCGCTTTGTCGATCTCCAGCGTGTCGGAGTCGGGGTAGTGCCGCGCTTCTTCGCCCTGCACTTCGCTTTGCAGGCGCCCGCTCGCGTCAAAGCTTTTTACCGAGAACGACTTCATGAAATAGTCGGGCTGGTTGCCTTGTTGGCGCTCGATGGCAGGCAGCAGGGGCATGGGCGCGTTGCGCACCAGCCACCAGGTGCCCAGCGCCAGCAGCCCCATGAGCACGACGGGCAGATAGAGCGAGAACTGTTCCCAGCCCTGGCGGACCCAGTTGCGCATCACGGTGTTGCCTCCGGGCTAGGCACGACAACCTGGCAGGTGGGGAAAGAGCGCAGAAAACCCCGGTTCATGCGGTGTACTCCGCCAGCAGTGCGGCATAACGGCCCGAGGCCACCAGCAGCAGATCACACAGTTCGCGCGCGGCACCATCGCCGCCCCGGGCCTGCGTCACAAAATGGGCGGCGTGGCGCACTTCGGCCTGGGCGTTGGCCGGGGCGCACGCGAAAGCACTGCGGCGCATCACCGGCAGGTCGGGCCAGTCGTCACCCATCGCAGCAGCCTGGGACCAGTCCAGCCCCAGCGTGGCCAGCATCTGCTCAGCGGCGGGGCGTTTGTCTTCGGTGCCGAACACCGCGTGTTCGACCCCCAGCGCCTTCAGGCGCACGCGCAGCGGTGCGGAGTCGCGGCCCGTGATGACCGCAGGCGTGATGCCTGCCTTTTGCAGCAGCTTGAGCCCATGCCCGTCCAGCGTATTGAAGCGCTTGAGCGTTTCGCCCGATTCGCTGAAATACAGGCCGCCATCGGTCAGAACGCCATCGACATCAAAGAAAGCGATACGCACGCTCTGGGCGCGCAGCAGCAGCTCGGGGGGAAATTGCAGCACGGGCAGGGTCATTTCAATAAGAGGCATGCAGATCGAACGGGCACAGCCAAGACCAGTGCACCCGTGGAACCGGCTTCGCCGGGCCACCGGGTGCGTCCCCTAAGGGGGAAGGCGCGCAGCGACTCAGGGGGGTCATATGAAGTGAGGTCATATGACTTTGGCTCGCATCAGGTCGCCGATGTGTACCACGCCCGTCAGCAGGCCAGCGGCGTCCACCACCAGCACGCTGGTGATGGCATGCGCCTCCATCATTTCGGCGGCGTCCACCGCAAGGGCATCCGGGGCAATGCGGCGCGGGTGGGGGTGCATGACCTGGCCCGCCGTGGCCGTGCGCAGGTCGGCCCCGGCCTCGATGCGGCGGCGCAGGTCGCCGTCGGTGAAGATCCCCAGCACCTGGCCGGCGGCATCCACGATGGCCGAGGCGCCCAGGCCCTTGGCACTCATTTCGCGCATAAGGTCGCTGAAGGAGGCGTCGGGCGCCACACGCGGCACCTCGCTGCCGGTGCGCATGACATCGCTCACATGGGTGAGCAGCTTGCGCCCCAGCGCACCGCCAGGGTGCGAACGGGCAAAGTCTTCAGGGCGGAAGCCCCGGGCGTCGAGCAGGGCTACGGCCAGCGCGTCACCCATGGCCAGCTGGGCTGTGGTGCTGGCGGTGGGGGCCAGGTTCAGGGGACAGGCCTCACGCTCCACGCTGCAGTCGAGCACCAGGTCGGCATGGCGGGCGAGCGTGGACTGCAGCCCGCCGGTCATCGCGATCAGCGGGGCGCCCAGGCGCTTGAGCACGGGCAGGATGGCCGTCAGTTCACCACTTTCGCCACTGTTGGAGATCGCCAGGACCAGGTCGTCGCCCGTGACCATGCCCAGATCGCCGTGGCTGGCCTCGGCCGGGTGCACAAAAAACGCCGGCGTGCCCGTAGATGCCAGCGTGGCTGCAATCTTGCGGCCCACGTGGCCGCTTTTGCCCATGCCCATCACCACCACACGGCCACGGGCCTGCAGCACCATCAACACAGCCTCGGCAAACACGCCATCGACGCGGGCCGCCAGCCCGGTCAGCGCCGCCGCCTCAATGTCAAAGGTCTCGCGGGCCAGGCGCAGGGCCTGTTCGGCGTCAAAAGGGGGCAGCGTGGCGGGCACAGGGATCATCCGGTGGATTCTATCGACCGGGCATGCCTGCGCGGGTGGCAGATTTTTTGCCCTGGCTCTGGCATGGACCCTGCTTCGGACAGAAAACACCGAGGGCCGCAGGAAGGCTCGGATAGCATCGAACCATGTCCTCACTCGCCCTCACCTTGCTTTACCTGTTGGCCGCAGTGCTGGGTGTTGTGGTCTGCCGCAGCCTCAAGCTGCCACCCATGCTCGGCTACCTGGCTGCGGGGGTGCTCATTGGCCCCCATGCGCTGGCGCTGACGCAGAACTCGGAAGGGGTGCGGCACCTGGGCGAGTTTGGCGTGGTGTTCTTGATGTTCGCCATCGGGCTGGAGTTCAGCCTGCCCAAGCTGCGCGCCATGCGGCGCCAGGTGTTCGGCCTGGGGCTGATGCAGGTGGTGCTGACGATGGTGGTGGTCACCGGCGCGGCACTGGTGCTCTCCCGCTGGGTGGGCGGCGTGTGGGATATGGGCTGGCAGACGGCGCTGGCGCTCTCGGGCGTGATGGCGATGAGCAGCACGGCCATTGTGGTCAAGCTCATGGCCGAGCGGGCCGAGCTCGAAAGCGAACATGGCCGCCGCGTGATGGGCATTCTGCTGTTCCAGGATCTGGCCGTGGTGCCGCTGCTGGTGTTGATCCCCGCGCTGAGTTCCTCGTCAGACCAGCTGCTGACCGCGCTGGCGTGGGCGCTGGTCAAGGCCACGGTGCTGGTGGGCATTCTGCTCACGGGCGGGCAGCGGTTCATGCGCTGGTGGCTCACGCTGGTGGCGCGGCGCAAGAGCGAGGAGCTGTTCATGCTCAACCTGCTGCTGATCACGCTGGGCCTGGCCTGGCTGACCGAACTGGCGGGGCTGAGCTTGGCGCTGGGCGCCTTCATCGCGGGCGTGCTGGTGTCCGAGACAGAGTACAAGCACCAGGTGGGCACGGACATCCGCCCGTTTCACGACGTGCTGCTGGGGCTGTTTTTCATCACCATCGGCATGATGCTGGACTGGCACATCCTGGTGGACCGCTGGGCGCTGGTGCTGGCCCTGCTGACGGTGCCGCTGGTGGTCAAGCTGGGGATCATCCTGGTGCTGGCCCGCAGCATGGGGGCCACCACGGGCGTCGCCCTGCGCACCGGGCTCTACCTGGCCCAGGCGGGGGAGTTCGGATTTGTGCTGCTGTCGCTCACGCAGGCCAACGGGCTGGTGCAGCCCGCGCTGATGAACCCCATCCTGGCGGCCATGGTGCTGTCCATGCTGGCGACGCCCTTCCTCATCATGTACAGCAACCGCATCGTGATGAAGCTGGTGGCCAGCGACTGGCTGCAGCAGTCGCTGCAGATGACGTCCATCGCGCGCAAATCCATCAACACCAGCAAACACGTGATCATCTGCGGCTACGGCCGCTGCGGACAAAACCTGGCGCGCATGCTGGAGCATGAAGGCATCCCCTACATGGCGCTGGACCTGGACCCGGACCGTGTGCGCCAGGCCGCCGCTGCGGGCGATTCGGTGGTGTATGGCGACGCCACCCGCCTGCAGGCGCTGATGGCCGCTGGCCTGGTGCGTGCCAGCGCGGTGGCGATCACCTACATCGACGTGCCGGCCGCCCTGAAGGTGCTGGCCAACGCGCGCTCGCACGCACCGCAGGTGCCCGTGGTGGTGCGCACGCAGGACGACCTGCACCTGGACAAGCTGCAAGAGGCGGGCGCCACCGAGGTCGTGCCCGAGGCCATCGAAGGCTCGCTCATGCTCGCCAGCCACGCGCTGGCCCTGGTGGGCGTACCCATGCGCCGCGTGCTGCGCCTGGTGCAGGACCAGCGCGATGCGCGCTACAACCTGCTGCGCGGCTACTTCCACGGCGCCGACGACGACACGGCCAACGAGCGCGACCAAGAACGCCTGTCCACCATCAACCTGCCGCCCGGCTCCACGGCCCTGGGCCGCAGCCTGGGCCAGCTGGCCCTGCCCGCCATGGGCGTGCGGGTGGTGAACCTGCGGCGTGGCAACGGCCACATCAGCGCAGCGGAGGACGACGCACAGTTGGCCGAAGGCGACACGCTGGTGCTCTCAGGACACCCGGCGGCGCTGGCGCTGGCGGAGGACAAGTTGTTGCGGGGGTAAAGGCAGGGTACATCCCCCTGAGGCACTGCGTGCCTTCCCCCTTCTCTCTACGCGCTACGCGCTACGCGCTCCGGGAAGGGGGACGATGCCCTCGCTGCGGGGCGGCCCTTGCTTGGCATCTCTCGCCTAGTGCGTGCCAGTGGCTGAGGCTGGCGCCAAAATTTGAATTAAATATGGCTCTAGCGCTTATCTACCAAGCGTCAATAGCTATCCATTTAATAGCAAACTACAAAAGCTCGGCGGGCCCGGGCCGCCCGAACAGATAGCCCTGGAACTGCTGGCAACCGTTGCGCAGCAGGAACGCGCGCTGCCCTTCGGTTTCCACCCCTTCGGCCACCACGTCCAGACCCAGGCTGTGGGCCAGGGTGATGATGGTGCAGGCGATGGTGGCGTCGTTGGGGTCGGTGAGCACGTCGCGCACAAAGCTCTGGTCGATCTTGAGCTGGTCCAGTGGCAGGCGCTTGAGGTAGCTCAGGCTCGAATAGCCCGTGCCAAAGTCGTCCAGCGAGAAGCCCACGCCGAGCGTGCGCAGTGCCTGCATCTTGAGGATGCTGTCTTCCACGTCATGCAGCAGCAGGCTTTCGGTCAGTTCGAGCTTGAGGTGCGCCGGGTCCGCCCCGCAATCGCGCAGCACGCTGAGCACTTCGTCGGCAAAGCCGGGTTGGCGAAACTCCTGCGCGCTCACGTTCACGGCCACGGTCCAGTCCGCAGTGTGCGGCGCTGTTGCCCAGAGCGCCAGCTGGCGGCAGGCCATGGTCAGCACCTGGCGCCCTAGCGCCAGGATCAGTCCGGTCTGCTCTGCCAGGGGGATGAAATCGCCGGGAGGCACCATGCCGCGCTGCGGGTGGTTCCAGCGCACCAGCGCCTCGGCCCCCAGCACCTTGCCGGCCTCGTCCACCACCGGCTGGTAGTGCAGCAGGAACTCGTTGCGCAGAATGCCCTGCCGCATGTCGCCTTCCAGCGCCGACCTCGCAGACGCCGCCGCCTGCATGGCAGGGTCAAAGAAACACAGCGTGTTGCGGCCCTGCGCCTTGGCCTGGTACATGGCCAGATCGGCGCGCTGGAGCAGCTCCTGCACGGGCAGCTGCACACCGCGAAAAAGGGCAATGCCGATGCTGGGCGTGCTGTGCACTTCGCTGTTTTGCACCACGTAGGGCTCGTTCAGCGCCGCCAGCACCTTTTGCGCCACGGCCTCGGCTTCGGCGGCCGCAACGTCCACCTCGGCGTGGAGGCCCTGCAGCACCACCACGAACTCGTCGCCACCCAAACGCGCCACCGTGTCGGTGGCGCGGACGCACGCGCCGATGCGCCCGCCCACCTGCACGAGCAGCCGGTCTCCCCACTCGTGGCCCATGGTGTCGTTGATGCCCTTGAAGTTGTCGAGGTCCAGGAACAGCAAAGCCCCGTGGCATCCCTCCCGCGCACACGCGTTGGCCGCGCGGTCCAGCCGGTCCATGAGCAGCCGCCGATTGGGAAGGCCGGTGAGTTCGTCATAGAAGGCCAGGCGCTGGATCTCGGCCTCGGCCAGCTTGCGTTCGGTGATGTCGCGCGCCACGCCCCGGTAGCCCGTGAACTGGCCGGCACCATCAAAGATGGGCTCCCCGCTGATGGAGACCCACACGGGCTTTCCGTCTTCGGTCAGGCGCTGCATTTCAAAGTCGTGGAACACCTCGTGCGCCTCCAGTTGCCTGCGGTGCTCCAGCCATTGGCCCTCGCTCACAAAGGTATTGGGCAGCTCCCAGCGCGTGCGCCCGTAGTGCATCTCGTCGGGTACACCGGCATCGTTGTAGGGGTTGCCGTCCAGGCGCACAAAGCGGAACTGCGCATCCTGCTCCCAGTACCAGTCGGAGGACAGGTGGGTGAGGCTGCGCCAGCGCGATTCGCTCAGGCGCAAGGCCTCCAGGGTGCTCAGGTAGTCGGTCACGTCCGTGAAAGTGCGCACGCGCCCCCCTGGCTCCAGGGCCCGGGTGCGCACTTCGATGTAGCGGCCGTTGTGGGTGCGCCGCACATAGGTGTCCGGCATGGTGAGCTTGCCACCGTGGGCCGCATATTCCGACGCCACATAGTTGCGCGCTGTGGGTTCTATCAGCTCAAATCCGGTGCCGAAATCGCCCCGTTCGGTCTGAAACCGCACCACGTCCTCGACTTTGGGCTGGGCGGCCAGCAGGGATTCGGGCAGGTCGAGCAGCTCCAGATAGCGCCGGTTGTAGACGCGGATACGTCCCTCCGCATCCACGTTGGTAATGCCTTGCGACACGCTGGCCAGCGTGCCTTCGAGGGCGCGCGTCTTCTCCGCCAGCAACGCGCTGGTGCGCGCGAGTTCCACCTCAACCGCGCTGCGCGCCAGCTCGGCTCGGCGGGCCATTTCCAGCTGGCCCACGGTGTTGAGCAAGGGCTGGAGAAACTGCACGTCTGCCGCCGAATACCCCTCGGGCCGATTGGCCAGGCCCACCATGGCCACCAGTTCGCCCGCCGCATGGATGGGCAGCCCCAGGTAGGTGTGCAGCGGGGGATGGCCCGGGGGCGTGCCCGCGCTGCGCGTGTCGTGGCCTGCATCGTTGGTGAGCACCGGCTCGCCCGACACCAGCGCCGCGCCCACCAGGGACTGCAGGTTGTCGAACACCATGCCTTCTTCTGCGTGCTGGGCATAGAGGGCATGGGAGGCCTCGTCCCAACTGATGTCCGTCATCGCATGCACCCGCAGGAAGGGATGCCCGTCGGCGGCACGTTGTACCTGGCCCACCAGGCCAAAGGCACTTTGCGTGAGCGACATCAGCTCCTTGAGCAGGGCCTCGAACGCGGCGCGCGGGCCCGAACTGGCGATGAACATGGCCTGCGCGAGCGATATCGCCTGCAGCAACCGGTGCTGGCGCGTCAGCATGGCCTCTGCCACCAGCCGGGCACGGGCGCTGGAACTGCGCTCCAGCACCGCATCGATCTGCGCGGGCAGGGTCAGCAGGTAGTCCAGCGCAGGGTCCTGCACAGCATAGTCATCAAAGCCGTGGCGCAGGGCCTGGGCCGCATGGGTCTCGGCGCCCTTGCGCACGATGATCATGGCCGGGACGCCATCGAGCAGCCGCAGCAGGTCAAAGGCCGAGCCATCGACGCTGCGCTGCGCCGCCAGCACAATGTCCGGCCTGCTGTGCTCCAGGTGGTCCCGGGCCTGCGCCAGCGACTGAGCCACATCCACCCGCCAGCCGGACCAGGGGTCTGCGAGCGCATCCACCACCGCCTGCGCGTGGTGGTGATCGCTTTCGATCAGCAGGATGGAGATGGGCATGGCCGATCGGCGTTGTGGAGTGGTCCAACGGGGGGCGTTACCAAGGGTGTAACAGCACGGAAACATTATGGGGGCTTGCAGCGCTCCGGGCACACCCCCAGGGCACCCACCCCCGGCTGGATACACTTTGCCCCACAACGGCCTTTGGCCTGCGCACGTTTGCGCGTGCAGCCTTTCTTTACCCCCTCGACCCCATGCAGCCACTCAGCGTCAACGAATACCTCCGCCAGCACATCCGCACCGTACCCGACTGGCCCGCGCCCGGTGTGCAGTTCCGGGACATCACCCCGCTGCTGCAGGACCCCAAGGTGTTCCGCGTGCTGATCGACGCCTTTGTGCACCGCTACATGGACAAGGCGCTGCGCCCGGATGTGGTGGCCGGGCTGGATGCACGCGGCTTCATCCTGGGTGCCGTGGTGGCCTATGAACTCAACGTGGGTTTTGTGCCTATCCGCAAGAAGGGCAAGCTGCCCTTCACCACGGTGGAGGAAACCTATGAACTTGAATACGGCAGCGCCACGGTGGAGCTGCACACCGACGCCGTAAAGGCAGGCGACCGCGTGCTGCTGATCGATGACCTCATTGCTACGGGCGGCACGATGATGGCGGGCCGCAAGCTGCTGGAGAAATTGGGCGCGACGGTGACCGAGGGCGCCGCCATCGTGGACCTGCCCGAGCTGGGAGGCTCCAAACGGCTGCGCGAATCCGGCCTGCCGCTGTACACGCTGGTGGACTTCGAGGGCCACTGATCACGGCCGCCCAGAGTCCGACGAGCTGCGGCCCGCAGGGTCAGGTCAGTTCAGCTCGCCGTACTGGGTGCTGCTCAGGTCCGGCGCGGGGCCATCGGACCCGGGCATTTCGGTGTCTTCAAACCCCGTGGGCTGCGAAGGCGGCAGCAAAGGCCCCGAACGCACAGGCACACCGGGCTTTGCCGCTGCCAGCGGCACTGCGGCGGTGGTGCCTGCCGCCGAGGCCAGGGCGCGCTTGAACGCCGCCACTTCGTCCGCCTCGATGGGTTCGTACCGTGGTGCTGGGCGTGGTGCGGCGGCGGGCGCAGTGGGCGCCGCAGCAGGCGCAACCGCCGGAGCAGCCAGGGGAGGGCGCAGTGGCGCGGGGGCCGTGGCGGCGGCTGTCGGCACGGGCGCCACCGGGCGGGCCGGGGTGGCCACCACCGGAGCGGGTGCCGTAGCCACCGGAACCGGCCGCCGGGCCAGCGGTGGTGCTGCCTGCAGGGAAGCCCCCTGGGGCGCAACCCCCTTCTGGGGGATACCCACTGCCACGTGGTCATTGATGCGCCAGTACACGGCGGTTACCAGGATGTCGTAGCGGGTTTTGGCCGTCTGGGCAATCAGCGCCTCGATTTCGGACAGGCGCACAGTTTCTCCACCGTATTCACGCGCCAGGTCCATCATGACCAGAAACTGGCGCCCACGCTGGTCCAGCGACAGCACCTTGAACTTGTAGCTGGCCGACAGCACACCGGCCCGCACCATCGCGTCGCGGACCACCGTGTAGAGCAGCTCGCGGCGCTCCATGCGTTCGTTCTTGCGGTTGGCGGCGTGCTCGGGAGGCAGGGGCTCCACCAGCGGTTTGCCCTGGCGGCCTGGCGAGAGCGGTACCGTGGCATCGGCATTCAACAGGCCCGACGGTTCGGCCATGGGCCGGGGCTTGGGGGGAGCAGGTTTGCGGCTAAACCAACTGAACAGAGACATGGCTTGCTTTCTACGGGACGGCGCCAGAAAAATCCAAATTGAGTGTAACTTGCTGTACACCCATTCTTGCCCCGCAAAAGCCCGCAGGCCACCACCACATCGGTGGTCTGTCAGGTGGCCGCAACGCGGCGGCGGCGATTGCCCAGCCGCTTGGCCAGTACCGCCCCAGCGGCCATCACCAGGCCCAGCGCAATGGCAGGCTGGCGGATGGAAAGTTCGGTGAAGCGGATGGCGGTCAGGCTCCACAGCTTGCAGGGCGCGCTGGCCTGCACGGTGGCGCTACGGGAGCGGTGCGAGAAAAACGCACCTTCGCCCACCACGGAGCCTGCCCCGACGATCGCCAGACGCAAGCGCTCTTTTTCGTCCTGGTAGTGCACGCTCAGGCTGCCGCTTTCCACCAGGTACAAGGTGCGGTCTGTAGCGCCCTGCGTGAACAACACCTGTCCGGCGGGCATGACCACGGGCAGAAGGTAAGACGAGAGGATGTCCCACTGCGCCTGGGTCAGCGGGTTGGTCATGCTGTCGTCGGCACTGGCCTGTGCGATGGCATCGATCAGACCTTGCAGGTCTACCTTGGAAACAACAGGCGTGGGAACATTCATGGTTTGCCGAAAGTACCCTTGTTACAGATTGCGCACAAGCGCTGTTTACGTCCATTTACAACATAAGCGACAGGCGGCGGCCTGTGCGCCCTGGTCGGAGGCCAGTCCGTTCAAACTGCACGAACAGTCGCACTTCTGCGGACCTATTTGCCAATACAAAAACTGGAAAAAATGACGCCCAGCAGGTCATCCGAGCTGAACTCGCCGGTGATGGCGCTGAGGGCATTCTGGGCCAGGCGCAACTCTTCGGCCAGCAGATCCAGCGCCGGGCCCTGGGCCTGCAGCTGGTCGGCCGCCTCTTGCAAGTGAGCCCCCACGGCCTGCAAAGCCTCCACATGCCGGGCGCGGGCAATGTAGAGGCCTTCCGGCGCAGACTGCCAGCCGGCTACTTCCAGAAGCAGGCGCCGCAGACCATCCAGGCCCTCGCCCGTCCGGGCAGACAGGTGCACGCCAGGCCGGGCGTTTTCACCCGCCGCCGCAGCCGCCCCTGGCGCCCGGTCGAGCTTGTTCCAGACGTCAATCACGGGAATGCTCTTGGGCATTTTTTGGGCCATGGCGCTTGCTATATCGGCGTCACCAGCTATGTATTCAGGAGCATCCGCACGCTCCAGGTCATGCAGGAACAGCACCGCGTCGGCCCCGGCAATTTCGTCCCAGGCGCGGGCGATGCCGATGCGCTCCACCTCGTCCTCGCTGTCGCGCAGGCCGGCGGTGTCGATGATGTGCAGGGGCACACCTTCGATCTGGATGGTCTGCTGCACCTTGTCGCGGGTGGTGCCTGCAATGGGGGTGACGATGGCCAGCTCGGCCCCCGCCAGCGCGTTGAGCAACGAGCTTTTACCGGCATTGGGCTGGCCTGCGATCACCACCTTGATGCCCTCGCGCAGCAGCGCGCCCTGGCGCGCCCGCTGCATCACAGAGGCCAATGTTTGCTGCAAATTCGATAGCTGTCCATGCGCATCTGCCTTGCGCAGGAAGTCGATTTCTTCCTCAGGGAAGTCCAGCGTGGCCTCCACCAGCATGCGCAGGTGGATGAGGGCATCACGCAGGCCATGGACCTCGGCCGAAAAAGCCCCGGTCAGCGAGCGGCTGGCGCTGCGGGCAGCCGCCTCGGTGCTGGCGTCGATCAGGTCGGCAATCGCCTCGGCCTGGGCCAGGTCGATCTTGTCGTTCAGGAAGGCTCGTTCGGTGAACTCGCCCGGCTGGGCGACGCGCAAGCCGCGCAGATTGGGCTGGCCGGTAGCAGGGTCGGTGGCGGCACCCGCCTCCAGGCAGCGTGCCAGCAGCAGTTGCAGCACCACCGGGCCACCGTGGGCCTGCAGCTCCAGCACGTCTTCGCCGGTGTAGCTGTGCGGGCCGGGAAAGTACAGCGCCAGCCCCTGGTCGATGGCCTGGCCCTGCGCATCGCGAAAGGGCAGGTAGGTGGCCTCGCGGGGCTTGAGGGTGCGCCCGCAAACCGCCTGCACCAGCGCATCCAACCCGCGCCCTGACACGCGCACGATGCCGACGGCCCCACGCCCCGGGGCGGTGGCGATGGCGACGATGGGGTCTTGGTGGCGGGCAAGCATGGTGGTGACTGTACAGGGTGGATGGGCAAGAAAAAGGCCGCTTGCGCGGCCTTTCGGGAGTCAGTTCATTGATGTCAGCGTTGCCGCTGCGGCATCACTTGAACTTCGGCAAGTTAAATTGCGGTGGCACGCCCATGCGGGTGTTGATGAGCCACTGCTGCGCAATCGACAGGATGTTGTTGGTCAGCCAGTACAGCACCAGGCCGGCCGGGAAGAAGAAGAACATCACGCTGAAGATCAGCGGCATGAACCACATCATCTTGGCCTGCATCGGGTCTGGCGGCGCGGGGTTCAGGGCTGTCTGCAGCAGCGAGCTGGCCGTCATCAGCAAGGGCAGGATGAAGAACGGGTCAGGCGTGGAGAGGTCGTGGATCCAGCCGATCCAGGGCGCGTTGCGCATTTCCACGCTGGACAGCAGCACCCAGTACAGCGCAATGAACACAGGGATCTGGATCATGATAGGGAAGCAGCCGCCCATAGGGTTGACCTTCTCCTCGCGGTAGATGCGCATCATCTCCTGCTGCATCTGCTGCGGCTTGTCCTTCAGGCGCTCGCGCATCTCCATGATCTTGGGGTTGATGGCCTTCATCTTGGCCATGCTGGCGTAGGCCTTGGCGTTGAGCCAGTAGAACGCGATCTTGAGCAACAGCACCAGGGCGACGATGGACCAGCCCCAGTTGTTCAGCAGCTTGTGCAGCTGGTCCAGCAGCCAGTACAGCGGCTTGGACAGGATGGTGAGCCAGCCATAGTCCTTGACCAGCTCCAGGCCGGGGTACAGCTTTTCCATCATCGTTTCGACCTGCGGGCCAGCGAACAGGCGCGCATCGATGGTCTTGGTGGCACCGGGCTCGATGGCGCCCAGCGAGGTCAGCATGCCCACTGAGTACAGGTTGGTGTCCACCTTGCGGGTGAAGGGCTCGCGCTGCACACCGTCGGCCAGCAGCCATGCTGTGGCGAAGTAATGCTGCACCATGGCAACGTAGCCGTTGGGCGAGTCCTTGGGGATGTCGATCTTGCCGTTGTCGATGTCCTTGAACTCGATCTTCTGGTACTTCTTGGCGTCGGTGTAGACGGCCGGGCCGGTGAAGGTGGAGTAGAACGACGACTCTCCGGGAGGCTTGTTGCCATCGCGCACCAATTGCAGGTACAGCTGGGGCGACACCGCCGCGCTGCCCGTATTGACGATGTCGTGCTTGACAGCGATGTCATAGGCGCCACGCTTGATGGTCCAGGTCTTGACCAGCTTCACGCCGCCCTGTGCAGGCGATTCGAAGCGGACGCTGATTTCATCTTCACCGTCCTTGAGTTCACGCGGGCCGGGCACCACGGTCATGGCAGTCTTGTGGGTGGGGAACGTGCCACCGATCAGGCCGGTTTGCGCCACATAAACGCGCTGGGCGCTTTCGTCCAGCAACAGGAAATTGCGGGCCTTGTCGGCCATGTCGGCGTGCTTGAGCAGCTCGGCATGCGTGAGCGAGCCGCCTTCGCTGTCAAACACCAGGCGATACAGGTCGGTCTTGACTTCGATGCGCTCACGGGGGGCAGGTGCTGCCGCAGCAGCCGCTGGCTGGCCCGGCACGGCGGAGGCCCCCGTCGCTGCAGCGGCCACGGGTGCACTCGTGGAAGGCACGCTGGCAGCCCCGGTCGCGCCCGACGCAGCGCCAGCAGCGGCGGGTGCCGTCACGGCGGGCGTGGTGGGGAAAAAGGTGGCCTTGTTGCCGTTGTGCAGCTGCCACTTGTCCCACAGCAGAACCATGGAAAAGCCAAAAATCACCCACAGGATGGTGCGGCGAATGTCGTTCATGAAGACTTCTTTGGTGAGGATGGTTGGGTGTTGGAAGGATGAAGCCGCGAGAAAAGCCGCATGCTGCGCGGCAATTGTTGCGGGACCGGGTCATGGCCCCCGTCACACCAGGGGTGGCAGCGTACCAGCCTGCGCACCGTGAGATAGCTACCCGCCGCAGCGCCATGCTGCTCCAGCGCCTGCAGCGAATAGACCGAGCAGGTCGGTTCAAACCGGCACGACGAACCCAGCCAAGGGCTCAGGAACAGCCGGTAGCCCTTGACGACACCGATCAAGAGGCGCTGCATCAGCATGGCACCACCGGCTCTGCAACACCACCTTGTTGCTGCGCGGGGGAAGCAGCACCGGCCCCACCTGCACGCCGTGCGGCGTAGCCAAACAGCTGCAACAGCTCTGCCCGCACCGCCTGCTTGAGCTGGTCGGACGTAGCGCTCACGAACTGCTTGCGGTCAAACGCCGTGCGCAGACGCACCACATGGGCGGCCTGCGGGAGCCGCGCTTCAAACGTGGCGCCCACGGTGTAGATCTGTCGCTTGATGGTGTTGCGCGTCACCGCGCGGCGCGCCCAGCGCTTGGGCACCATGGCACCCAGCCAGACGCCCTGCACGGCAAACAGGGCCTGCGGCCCTTGCTGTTGTGGCAAGGAGCCGGGCCCTGTGGGTAAAGCAGCACTGGCTTGGCGGTCAGCCGCAGCACCTTCGGCATCCAGCACCAGACGGTGCAGCACAAAATGCGCTGTACGGGAGACAGTGCCCCCCGCCATGGTGGCCTGGAACTGCGGACGGGTTTTCAGCCTGTGCATGCAAGCGCCCCGTTTGGAACCTGGCGGTACAAGCCGGGAACAGGCGGGGAGCAGGCCGTAGACCGTAGCGGCCTTAGACGGCCAGGCGCTTGCGGCCCTTGGCGCGGCGTGCGTTGATAACGGCACGGCCGCCGCGGGTCTTCATGCGGACGAGGAAACCGTGGGTGCGCGCGCGGCGCGTCTTGGAGGGCTGATAAGTACGTTTCATGGTGCTATTCCTTGAGGTTCAGTTCCGGACTGCTGCTCTTGAACCCCCTGCAATCTGCGCAGCCACGCCCTGTACAACAGGACTTTGGCGGCAGATCCACGGGGCAGAAATAACGGCGCGCCGGGTCAAATCACCCTGAACACATTCAGGGAAACCCGAGATTATCGCAGGCTAGCCAGCTGCTGGCAATGCCTTTTGGCTGGCAGGCTTATCTCCGGATCACGTTTCGGCTTGTTTTATCGCGGCTTATCGCGGTTCACGGCAACTACGGCTGCAGTTTTCAATGGGTACACGCCAGCACCACAGCGCCCCCTGAACGACTATCAACACCTCTGACCACCGCAGTTTTCAAATTGTGGATAACTATTTGACAAGCTACAATCCGCCGCCCAGCCCCGTTCCTCCTATCCACAACAAGAATCCCCCTGAAATGATCGAGGAACCCTCCCGCAGCCCCCAACATTCACCCGGTGCAGATGCCGGCCAGGGCCTGTGGCAAGCCTGCGTAGAGCAACTGGCGCAAGACCTGCCCGAGCAGCAGTTCAACACCTGGATCAAGCCCCTAATTGCCCAGGTGGCCGAAGACTTCTCCAAGGTCACCGTGCTGGTGGGCAACCGGTTCAAGCTCGACTGGATCCGGGCGCAATATGCGGGCCGCATTGCCGCATTGCTCGAAGGCCTGTATGGCCAGCCCGTCACCCTGGAGTTAGCGCTCGCTCAGCGGGAATCCGTTGTACGCACTTACGCACGCCCCGCAGCGTCTGAACCATCGAACACCGCAACGCAGTCCGAACCGCCATCGAGCCACAGCGATGAAGCCTCGGCGGGCGCCTTCCGCAACCGGCTCAATGCAGGCCTCACCTTTGAGACGCTGGTGGAAGGCACGGCCAACCGCATGGCGCGCTCGGCCGCCATGCACGTGGCGGGCATGCCCGGCCACCTGTACAACCCGCTGTTTATCTATGGCGGCGTGGGTCTGGGCAAGACTCACCTGGTGCACGCTGTGGGCAACCGCCTGCTGCAGGACAAGCCCGACGCCAAAGTTCTCTACATCCATGCCGAGCAGTTTGTGTCGGATGTGGTTAAGGCCTACCAGCGGCGCACCTTTGATGAATTCAAGGAGCGCTACCACTCGCTCGACCTGCTGCTGATCGACGATGTGCAGTTCTTCGCCAACAAGGACCGCACGCAGGAAGAATTCTTCAACGCGTTCGAAGCCTTGCTGGCCAAGAAGTCGCACATCGTGATGACGTCGGACACGTATCCGAAGGGCCTGGCCAACATCCACGAGCGGCTGGTGTCGCGCTTCGACTCGGGCCTGACGGTGGCCATCGAGCCACCCGAGCTGGAAATGCGCGTGGCCATCCTGATCAACAAGGCCCGCGTCGAAGGCACCGAGATGCCCGAAGAAGTGGCATTTTTCGTGGCCAAGAACGTGCGCTCCAACGTTCGCGAGCTCGAAGGCGCGCTGCGCAAGATCCTGGCTTACTCGCGCTTCAACCAGAAAGAGATTTCCATCCAGCTCGCCCGCGAGGCGCTGCGCGATCTGCTGTCGATCCAGAACCGGCAGATTTCTGTGGAAAACATCCAGAAAACGGTGGCTGACTACTACAAGATCAAGGTCGCCGACATGTACAGCAAGAAGCGCCCGGCCAGCATCGCCCGGCCGCGCCAGATTGCGATGTACCTGGCCAAGGAACTGACGCAAAAGAGTCTTCCCGAGATCGGAGAATTGTTTGGTGGGCGCGACCACACCACCGTTTTGCATGCAGTGCGCAAGATTTCGGGCGAGCGCCAGCAGCTGACCGAGTTGAACCAGCAGTTGCATGTGCTGGAACAGACCCTGAAAGGCTGACAACCGGTGGGAGAGACCCCGAAAAGAACCCGCCCGGTAAACGGGCAAAATGGCGGGTTATACAGCAGGGGGAGGCACGACCTGTGCCGCTGTCCACGCACCGTCCCAAAAACCACAAGAGGTTGAAGACATGATCGTCCTGAAGGCAACACAAGACAAGGTTCTCGCGGTTCTGCAATCCGTGGCTGGCATCGTGGAGCGCCGCCACACGCTGCCCATCCTGGCCAATGTGCTGATCCGCAAGACGGGCAATGCCCTGCAGCTGACGACCAGCGACCTCGAAATCCAGATCCGCACCACGGCTGAGCTGGGCGGCGACACCGGCGACTTCACCACCACCGTGGGGGCGCGCAAGCTCATCGACATCCTGCGCACCATGCCGGGCGACCAGACCGTTAGCCTCGAATCGGCACAGTCCAAGCTCATCCTGAAAGGCGGCAAGAGCCGCTTCACGTTGCAAAGCCTGCCGGCTGAAGACTTCCCGCTGGTGCAAGAGTCTGCCGCCTTCGGCCCCGTGTTCGCCGTGCCGCAAAAGACGCTGAAAGATCTGCTCGGTCAGGTGTCGTTTGCCATGGCGGTGCAGGACATCCGCTACTACCTCAACGGCATCCTGTTCGTGGCTGAGGGCAAGCAGCTGTCCCTGGTGGCCACCGACGGCCACCGCCTGGCTTTTGCCAGCGCCACGCTGGATGTGGAAGTGCCCAAGCAGGAAGTCATCCTGCCGCGCAAGACCGTGATCGAGTTGCAGCGTTTGCTCAGCGATGCGGGCGGCGAGAACCAGCCCCACATCGAGATGCAGTTCGCCAACAACCAGGCCAAGTTCACCTTTGGCGGCATGGAGTTCGTCACCAAGCTGGTCGAGGGCAAGTTCCCCGACTACAACCGCGTGATCCCCAAGAACCACAAGAACAGCATCACCCTGGGCCGCGCCCCGCTGCTGGCCAGCCTGCAGCGCACGGCCATCATGACCAGCGACAAGTTCAAGGGCGTGCGCCTGAATCTGGAGCCCGGCACCCTGCGCGTGGCGTCGAACAACGCCGAGCAGGAAGAGGCCGTGGACGAGCTCGACATCGACTACGGTGGCGACACCATCGAGATCGGCTTCAACGTGACCTACCTCATCGACGCCCTGGCCAACATGGGCCAGGACATGGTGAAGGTGGAGCTTTCGGACGGCAACAGCTCTGCGCTGCTGACCATCCCCGAGAACGACAGCTTCAAGTACGTGGTCATGCCAATGCGCATTTGAGGCGGCCCCCGCCTTGCTGCACAGCCTGACCACGACGACTACCGTTTTGATAGCTGCTAGCGCTTACTGGATAAGCGCTAGAGCCCAATTTGACCCATATTGACACATTGGAAACCCCGGTTTCCACGGATCCCAAGGCCCACCATGACCGTTGACAACATTCCCTCCGAGCCCGAAGACACCGGCGTCTCCGGCCATGTTGAGCCCACCCTCGCCAAGATCGACACCAACCAGGCCGGGGCCAGCGAAAGCTACGGCGAAGGCGCCATCACCATCCTCGAAGGCCTGGAGGCCGTGCGCAAGCGCCCCGGCATGTACATCGGCGATACCAGCGACGGCACCGGCCTGCACCACCTGGTGTTCGAGGTGGTCGACAACTCCATCGACGAAGCCCTGGCCGGCCACTGCGACGACATCGTCGTCACCATCCATTCCGACAACTCCATCAGCGTGACCGACAACGGCCGGGGCATTCCGACCGGCGTGAAGATGGACGACAAGCACGAGCCCAAGCGCTCGGCCGCCGAGATCGCACTGACCGAACTGCACGCGGGCGGCAAGTTCAACCAGAACAGCTACAAGGTCTCGGGCGGCCTGCACGGCGTGGGCGTGAGCTGCGTGAACGCGCTCAGCAAGATGCTGCGCTTGACCGTGCGCCGCGAAGGCAAGGTGCACGCGCTGGAGTTCAGCAAGGGCTTCGTGCAGAACCGCATCGTGCAGACGGTGGACGGCGTGGAAGTCTCGCCCATGCAGGTGCTGGACGACACCGACAAGCGCGGCACCGAAGTGCACTTCTTGCCCGACACCGAAATCTTCAAAGAGAACAACGAGTTCCACTACGAGATCCTGGCCAAGCGCCTGCGCGAACTCTCGTTCCTGAACAACGGCGTGCGCATTCGCCTGAAGGACGAGCGCAGCGGCAAAGAAGACGACTTCTCGGGCGCTGGTGGCGTGCGCGGCTTTGTGGAGTTCATCAACAAGGGCAAGACCGTCCTGCACCCCACCTCGTTCTACGCAGCGGGCGAGCGCCCGGCCGAGACGTATGGCGGCATCCCTGGCACCCACATCGGCGTGGAAGTGGCGATGCAGTGGAACAGCGCGTACAGCGAGCAAGTGCTCTGCTTTACCAACAACATCCCCCAGCGTGACGGCGGCACCCACCTCACCGGCCTGCGCGCCGCGATGACCCGCGTCATCAACAAGTACATCGAAGAAAACGAGTTCGCCAAGAAGGCCAAGGTCGAAGTGACCGGCGACGACATGCGCGAAGGCCTGTGCTGCGTGCTCAGCGTAAAGGTGCCCGAGCCCAAGTTCAGCAGCCAGACCAAGGACAAGCTGGTATCGAGCGAAGTGCGCGCCCCCGTGGAAGACATCGTGGGCAAGCTGCTGACCGATTACCTGCAGGAGCGCCCGGCCGACGCCAAGATCATCTGCGGCAAGATCGTGGAAGCCGCCCGCGCCCGCGAAGCCGCCCGCAAGGCCCGCGAAATGACCCGCCGCAAGGGCGTGCTCGACGGCATGGGCCTGCCCGGCAAGCTGGCCGACTGCCAGGAAAAAGACCCGGCCCTGTGCGAGATCTACATCGTGGAGGGCGACTCCGCCGGCGGCTCCGCCAAGCAAGGCCGCGACCGCAAGTTCCAGGCCATCCTGCCGCTGCGCGGCAAGATCCTGAACGTGGAAAAGGCCCGCTACGAAAAGCTGCTGACCAGCAACGAAATCCTCACGCTGATCACGGCCCTCGGCACCGGCATCGGCAAGGCCGGCGGCACCACGGGTGGCGATGACTTCGACGTGGCCAAACTGCGCTACCACCGCATCATCATCATGACCGACGCCGACGTCGACGGCGCCCACATCCGAACCCTGCTGCTCACCTTCTTCTACCGCCAGATGCCCGAGCTGGTGGAGCGCGGCCACATCTACATTGCCCAGCCACCGCTGTACAAGGTCAAGGCCGGCAAGGAAGAGCTGTACCTGAAGGACGCCCCCGCGCTCGACGGCTTCCTGCTGCGCATTGCGCTCAACCACGCCAGCGTGACCACCGGCGGCGCCAACCCACAAACGCTGACCGGCGACACCCTGGCCGAACTGGCGCGCAAGCACCAGATCGCCGAGAGCGTCATTGCGCGCCTGGGCAACTTCATGGACGCCGAAGCCCTGCGCGCCATTGCCGACGGCGTGAGCTTGAAGCTCGACACCGTGGCCGACGCTGAAGCCAGCGCCGTGGCCCTGCAGGCCAAGCTGCGCGAACTGAACACCACCGGCGCCCCCGCCGAAGTGGCTGGCGAGTTCGACGCCCGCACCGACAAGCCCCTGCTGCGCATCAGCCGCCGCCACCACGGCAACATCAAGAGCAGCGTCATCACGCAAGACTTCGTGCACGGCGCCGACTACGCCGCCCTGGCCGAAGCCGCAGAGACCTTCCGCGGCCTGCTGGGCGAGGGCGCCAAGGCCCTGCGCGGCGAAGGCGAAAAGCAGAAGGAAGAAAAAGTCGGCGACTTCCGCCAGGCCATGAAGTGGCTGATCAGCGAAGCCGAACGCAGCACATCCCGCCAGCGCTACAAGGGCTTGGGCGAGATGAACCCCGAGCAGCTGTGGGAAACCACGATGGACCCCAACGTGCGCCGCCTGCTGCGCGTGCAGATCGACGACGCGATCGAGGCGGACCGGGTGTTCACGATGCTGATGGGGGATGAGGTGGAGCCGCGGCGGGATTTCATTGAGACGAATGCGCTGCGGGCGGGGAATATTGACGTTTGAGCATCGTGTAGGTTCTCGTTGATCTTGCAAATATTCTCAGCACTTGCAAATAGCGCTAAACAAAACGCCCAATCATGTTGGGTGTTTTTTAGTTTGTTCAACTAGAGCATCCCGCGTCCCGCCCAGTAGTACCCTCATCTGCAGATTACCGGTCAATCCAACACGTCTTGCTTTTCCGCTCGCGAAGACCTTTATCATCGGAAGATGTGGTGGCACCTACTGACATATCTCGGCAAAAATCCTGGTACTAAAGCCAAGGATATGGCCGCCGTTCTGGGTCAGGAGAAAGCTGCAGTCAACAAGATCCTGTACGAACACAGCGACAAGTTTCTCCGAAACGATGACTTTGAATGGTCGGTGATTGGCTCTGAAGAGCTACAAATAGAGTTCCCCAAAGACACATGGCTGTCTTCCAAGGATTTCGAGGCCATCCTTTCTAGAAACTGCACGCCTTGGCATGATGACTGCGAAAGTGTGGTCTTCGTGTTCAAAAAGGAGTCCAGGCTGCTGCTCGACGCGCTTGCCAGGCTGCTGGCAATATGTAATCAGCTTGACGCTGCGGGAAAGCGAGTGTCTCTGGATTTCAGTGAATGTCTTAGCACCCGCAGCTACCTTGATCGAATGGACTTCTTCGAAGTGCTCGGATCGAATATAGCGGTCCTTCCAAAGCGGCCGAATGCTCGACGCGGGGCACTCTATCAAGGCAAAAACGATGGCGTAATTGAGCTCCGCACCATCGACCCGGCAGAGCCGAACAACGAGATTCCGCGTCTCCTAGAACGTAGCTTCGTAAATTGTGTCAGCGAGAGCTACTCGACGCTGGCCTTGACCGTCATCGGCGAACCGTTCAAAAACGTGTTGGATCACTCACACTCAAGTCTCGCAGGCTTCGCAGGATTGCAGGCCTATAGACAAAGAACACGTATCCAGGTGGTGATTTCTGACAACGGGCTGGGTATCGTCGGCACGCTTCAGCCTATCTTGCATAGGCGATATCCAGACATCGCGGCGCGCATCACAAGGTCAAACGAACATTCAGGCATCGCCTTGCTCAAGGAGGTGTTTTCCACGGGCCAAATCAGCCAAGTAGATGAGGATGGCCGAGGCACAGGTCTGAAGATGTCGGGCGACCAAGCTCGGAAATATCACGCTAGGATTTCTGTGCGGCAAAAAGACTTTGAACTATGCATCGACCATCGGCCCGAACGTACGCGCTACACCCCATACACGAACCTAGTTCGTATTGATGGTACTCATATCAGCTTCGACTTCAAGCTTGACGGACGTACAATCGGCGATTAAATTAACCATATGAACCAGAACTCCATCGTTGTGAAGCTTCGGACATTCACGGATAGCGATAGGCCGTTCGGGAACAGCGAAGGTAGGGATACCTTCCGAAAGCTATCGGATTTTGTAGAGGGAAAGCATGGTGTGTGCGTCTTCGGCATCTCGTTTGATGGCATCACCGCAACGGACGCTTCCTTCGCACGTGACAGTGTTGTTTCGCTGGCTAAGCAGCTTAGAGGCGAGCGGGGCTTCTATCTCACCGACCTTAAGAACCGCGACCTTATCGACAACTGGAGCTATGCCGCTAAGGCGAAAGATCAGCCTTTGGTGATTTGGTCAGGCCAGCAGTTTGAGGTTATAGGCCCTGACCTCACGCCCGCGACTCGCACCTTAGTCGAGTATGTTCTAGGCAAAGGGGAAGCGCTTGCCTCCCAAGCTGCAGCTGACCTGGGCATTTCCGTTCCCAACGCAAGCACCCGGCTCAAGACGCTGGTGGCCCAAGGCTATCTTCTACGCGTCGAAGAAGGTGCCGAGTCGGGCGGCATCGAGTTCAAGTACAAGCCAATCCGCTGATTCTGATTAAACTGCTTGCATTAAGCAGAAGTTTTAGTGTACGATCTAACCCAGCTCGAGGCATCAAGTCGCGAGCGAAGTTAAACAGCTTCATTGAAGCAGAAAGGTCTACCAATATGGAAACGACTCTCCCCGCCGCAGCTCCGCTCGGCACCGCCAACGCTCAAGCACACGATATTCACGTGATCCGTGATGAACTATGCGTAGTCGAGGCTGTCCCTGTGCCGCGCCACTCTCTAGAAGGGAAGGACATACTTGCCGCCGCAGGCCGTCCGGCTGACGCCGACCATATCGTGCTGCAGGTCCTCAAGACCGGCGGTCTCGAAACCATCCGCCTGCACGAGCAGGCAAATCTTGCGCTGGGCACCAAGTTCGTCTTGGCTACCGGCGACCGCCTCTACCGCTTCGGCGTCGGCGTCGGCGAAGACTCCTACGAGTGGCCCTATCGCTTCATTTCCGGCCAGTTGATCCGTGAGCTGGCGGCTGTGCCCGACAACCAGCAAATCGAGATCCTCCGCAATGGTGTTGCAGCCGTGGTGCTGCCAGCCGAGCGTATTGATCTCGCTGAACCCGGCGTTGAAAATTTCGCCAAGGTCACCAAGGTCTGGAAGCTCAAGGTCCACGGCGTGATACAGGAATGGGACAAGCCCGAGGTCAAGGTTGCGGACGCGCTGGCTCGCGGAGGTTACGACCCGAAGTCGTGGGACATCCTCCTAATCGTGCAGGGCGAGAAGACGAAGGTGACGCCCGACTACGTGGTCGACCTGCGCACCCCAGGGATCGAGAAGATCCGCCTGATGCAGCGCACTGTCATCAACGGCGACGGCCAGACGCTGGCGGCACGCCGTCAGTTCAAGGTGTTGGCCGACGACGAGAAGTTTCTCGACGACCTCGGTCTGCGTTGGGAGACTGTGCTCGAAGCCGAACGCCGCTGGCTGCTGATACACGACTACCAACTACCGGTCGGTTATGCGCCCTCGGTGGTCACCCTGGCTCTTGATATCCACCGAGAATACCCGGTCACTCAAATCGACATGTTCTACTTCACGCCGTTCGTGCGCCGCGCCAACGGCGCCGAGATCCCCAGCACTCAGGTGAGGGCCATGATTGGTGGCATGGAGTTCCAGGGTTGGTCGCGCCACCGTACGGAGGCCAGTAAATGGGATGAGCACACCGACAATGTGCGGTCCCACATGGTGCTGGTCGACACCTGCTTGGCCAAGGAGTTGGACGAATGATCCCGCGTGCGACTCTGACCCTGACGGTGGCCGCGCATGCGCAGCTGCTGGCTCACCTCTTCCCCGGCGACGGCAAGGAGGCAGCAGCTATCCTGATCTGTACGCGCGTGCCTGGCCCGCGCCTGCGGATCCTGGTCCGTGACGTTATCGAAGTACCGCACGAGGCCTGCACCAACCGCACAGACCGCACGTTGGCTTGGCCGGGCAGCTATGTCGAACAGGCGATTGATGTCGCGGAACGCGATCGCCATGGCATCCTGCTCCTGCACTCCCACCCAGGTGGCTACGCGGCGTTCTCCGATACCGACGACGAAAGCGACCGCAGCATCATGCCCTGCATCTTCGATGCGTTCGAAGGGCTGCACGGTTCCGCGGTGATGCTGCCCAATGGCTGCATCTTCGCAAGGCTCTATGACCAGCACGGCAGCCACACGCCCGTGGACATGGTGTCGATCGCCGGCGACGATATCCGCTACTGGTGGCGCGACGACCTCCTGAACTCAGCGCAGCGCCCGATGGCCTTCACGTCCGGCATGACCAGCGAGCTTTCGCGGCTCACGGCCTGCATCATCGGCGTGTCCGGCACCGGGTCCCCTGCGGCAGAGCAGGTGTGCCGCCTGGGATTTGGGCGCGTGATCGGTATCGACTTCGACCGTATGGAGCGAAAGAACCTCAATCGGATACTGAATACCACTCTCGCCGACGCCGTCGCCGGCCGCTCGAAAGTGGTCACGTTCAGTGAACGCGCCAACCAGTACCGGGAGGCGCCCTACTTCGAGGGGGTAGATGCCAACGTCATGACAAGGGGCGCGGTGCTGGCCGCCGCGCAGGCCGACGTCATCTTCTGCTGCGTTGATTCGCTCCGGGGGCGCATGGTGGCCGACCGCATCGCGGCCGCCTTCCTGCTGCCGCTCATCGATATCGGCGTCGCAATTCCGACCCGGAAAATGGGGGATGGTGTCGCCATCGCAGAGGTTTGCGGCCGCATCGACTACGTTTTTCCGGGCGGCAGTTCTCTGCGTGACCGTAGTGTCTACACGCCCGAGACGCTGCTTGCCGAGTCGCTAGCCGAGGTGGATCCTGCGGCTCACGCCGAACAGGTGAAAGCAGGCTACATCCAGGGGCTGCCGGAGCAGGCACCGTCCGTCATCGCGCTCAACATGCGGGCGTCCAGCGCCGGGGTGCTGGAATTCATTGCGCGTGCGTACCCCTACCGCCATGAGCCGAATGGTCTCTACGCCCGGACGGACTTCATGCTCGCGGAAAACATTCAGGAATTTACGGCCGAAGATGCCTTCAAAACGAAGCCGACATCGCTGCTTGCCAGCGGTGCAGCCGAGCCGCTGCTGGGCCTGCCGGCGCTTAGCACGGAGGGCGTCTGATGCGCTGGGTCAGCGGTTTCTGGCAGGCGCTTAAGGCATGGGCCGCGCCAACCCGCCGGGTCGCGGTGGTCGTGGAGGGCGACACGCCCACCTCGCTGCCGCGACTTGACCTCGTGCTGCTCACCGAGGGGGGTGAGCCATGGTCAGCGGTCATGCTTTGCCCCTGCGGCTGTGGTCAGACTGTCGAGCTCCCGCTTCTGCCCCAGGTTAAGCCGAGGTGGAGTCTGGAGGTCGACGCCCAGGGGCTGCCGACACTACGTCCTTCGGTCTGGCTGACGGGCGGGTGTAGGTCGCATTTTTTTCTGCGCAAGGGGAAAATCATCTGGGTGTGATGCGCCGAGAAAAATATCTAGCGCTAGTTTCAACTCTGAGCCATTGGATTGGCCCCACCGAAAGTGGTGGTGAGCTTCTTTGCTTTGCTGGCGAGTGACCGGAGATGTCAGATTGCAGCAGTTCGTTCACCGAATCCAAAGAATGGGATGTGATAAGTCGAGTTCAATCAGCGAATGTCCTCTTCAATGGTTTTTGTTTATTGTTCTACCGATGGATGCAGAGCATCATTTCCTTGGCGAGATATTTGACTAAAGTGAAGGTGCCGTGAATGACGAAGTCACGCGGAATGCGGGCGTACCAGCTCTCGACCAGGTTGAACCACAACGAATATGTTGGGGTAACTTATTCAGCGTACCGACAGCAGCCTCTGCTACCGCAGCGCTCTACGAATACTGGGGTGCAAACATGTAAACCGAACTGCCAGCTGCGTGCGTTGGAGAATGGCTTAGGTTGGCTCGCGCCCTTTCTCGGTTGCGGTCAAAAGTACCTAGCTGTCGCATACAGGACGGTTATATGGCCGCTTGAGAAACAGGTGCGGGTGAGATGCGTGCCACTCCTTCATGGCCTGCATCGGCGTACTGCGTTTGAGCGCTGACTGCGGCAACTGGTGGTTGTACAAGGCCACACAGCGCAGCAAGGTCTGCTCCATGTCTTCGCGGCTGTTGAACCTGTGGGTCTTCAGAACATAAGCAATGCGGCCGTTAAACCGCTCAACTACGCCGTTGGTTCTGGGCGTCCTGGGCTTGTGGTCAATCGGTGCTCTACGCCCAGCTCTTGGCACAGTTGATCTAACTCATGGTTGCCGCTGGGTTCGCGTTCCTTGCTAGCAAACAGACGGTCCGTGGACTCTTTGCCGTTGTCGGTCTGCAGTCTGGTGATCCTGATAGGACATGCCTTGTGCAATGCCTTCAAAAAAAGGACTGCGCACTGGCGGCTGTCTTGTTGGTTTTGAGTTACACGAACACCCATCGGGTAGCCCAGTGGATGCCGACGAACAGGTAGCGCCGTTGCGATTCGTTCTGCATCTTGGGCAGATACTTCAGGTCCATGTGCACATAGTCAGGCTCGTAGCTCTTGATGGCCTTGTAGGCCACCGCAGGCTCCTGGGGCTTGAGGGCCTTTATGCTCCCCGCTCCATGGCGGCGCAAGCACCTGTCCAGCCCGGAGCGTGAGACGGGTTGGCGGAGAAACTCCCGTGTCACGGCCAGCGGGTCATCCAAAGGCAGCAGCAAGGTACGCCGCAAGTGAACCACCACTGTTTCTTGTGCTGGCGTGAGCACCGTCTGCGGGTGGTGGGCAGTGTGAGAGCGGTCTGCAAAGACGGAACGCGTCTTCCACTTGTAGACCCTCTGCTCAATGAGCCCAAAGCGCTGAGCCAGGACGCTGGCGGGTTCATCACTGGGTGCGATCTCGGCACGCACGGCGGGCGTGGTGCGGGCGTTCTTGCAGGGCTATCAACATGGCTCCACTCCCTGGATGGATTGCAAGGACTCTATCAACTCTTGCAGATTCCCTCGGGCCATGAAGATTGGATAGCGTTTGGAGTCTATGCAATCGTCCGGGATGCGACACTTAACTTTTAACAGCGATCCAAAAAAATTTATTATGAGATATTCAACGAAGGGGATACTTTTTGAATGGCTAGCAGTTTTCCAATCTGCTTCCTGATCTCCGATACAACATCCTCGGATGATGGAATGCCAAAATTGATCTCATCCCCAATGGCGCTCAGCTTATCGGCAGCTTCTTTCGCTAAAATTCCGCGGACTATTCTTCTTTGCTCGTCGATGTGTGGCAATGGAATGAGAATCTTTTTTAGCGCATTCTCGTCCAAGGTGACATTCGTGGCTCCGCACATCATCGGTACCAAGAGCTCATCTTTGAACTTGGATAAGTACTCATGGACGTATCTGATCTCTACTTCCTCAGCATTCATTGCTTCTAGACAGCACATCGTATCTGCTAGAGCAAATTTGCCTTCTTGATAATGTAGGCGCTTGATGTCGGCCTTACCATGACCCGAAGATGAAACGAGCGGGATGCAGCTAGCCTTGAAATCAAACGAATAATCTACCGACGCCTTCCTATCTGTTGCAGGAACCACGAGCGGAAATTCACCAGGAGGTGTGTTCATATTTGAATGTCTCCCCCTGTGAATATAACAAAGCTTGCCGAGCTCTTTTGCCCCAGGCATACGTTTTCGAAGATCTTGAAATGTGCGCTCAAGCATGTACCACCTTCCAACTAGGTGACATCCAGCAGAAGCGAGAATATTTTCTCTGCTAACCATGATAAAGCTCGGTCGTGAAATTTGAGAGGTGTCTTCTAGTTTTCCTCGCCTGAAATTCTCTATCAGCTCTAGGGCCGAAGGAAGTTCGTTGTCCTCAACGGCTTGCCTTGTGTCTGTTTGCGTATACCCATCCGCACCAATGTTAATGAATAAAATTCTCTCCGTACTTTTGGCGAATTGTTTGTCAATGATAAGAATATGCGTTTTAACACTGGCGTACGGTTTGAAAACGCCGTGAGGCAATTCAATAACTGCGATCAAAGATTTTTCTTGAATTAATCGCCTCCGCATCCCGACGTAAGCCGATTGACCAACAAAGACAATGCCTTCAGGAACAATTACTCCGGCCTTCCCTATGGGTGACAAGTGTTCTGCAATATAGTCAAGGAAAAGTAACTCAGCGCGCTTCGACTGTAGGCTGAATTTTTTGTGCGGTTTGATCCCACCCTTTGGGGTCATAAACGGTGGGTTGGCTAAAATTGCGTCATAGCTCTCTTGCCAGTGATCCTCCTGAGTTAAGGAGTCATACTCTTCGACCAGTGGCGATCGGAAACCGTGTAAATATAGATTTACTAATGAAAGCCTCACCATATCGGGTGAAATGTCGAAGCCTTTGATGTTTTGGTGAATTCTCTGACGCTCAACGGGAGTCAAAAGACTCCCGCTATAATGCATTGGGCTTTCAATTGATGTCTCCGCAACTGAAGCTCCTTGCTGCATTTGCCAGTTGTTTTGCTCTTTGATTGGCGAGTTCTCCCGGAGGATGTGCTTGTACGCCGAGATCAGAAATCCCGCAGTGCCGCAAGCGGGATCCAGAATCCTGTCATTCTTTTTCGGTCCAACGGCTTGGACCACGAAGTCAATGATGTGGCGCGGCGTGCGAAATTGACCTGCATCGCCTTGGCTACCCAACACTGAAAGCAGATATTCAAAGGCGTCACCCAATCGCTCGGAATGGTCGTAGGAGAATCCATCGATTTCCTTCAAAAACGCCTTCAGCGTTTCCGGGTCGCGGTACGGCAGGTACGCGTTTTTGAAGATGTCTCGGAACAGCGCAGGCAGGTGCGTATTCTCAGTCATCTTGCCAATGGCCTCAGAGTAGAGGTTCAACGTGTCCTGGCCGCCCAGGCTAGGCGCCAGCAGTTTGCTCCAGCTGTATTTCTCAAAGCCATTGACGAAGAAGCTGCGCTTGCCGCCGAACTCTTCTGACTGGGCATCCATGTCGTCCATGAACTTGTAGATCAGTGCGATGGTGATCTGCTCGACCTGACTTTTGGGGTCGGGCACCTTGCCGACGAGGATGTCTCGGCAGGAATCGATTCGGCGTTTGGTGTCGGTATCCAGCATGGTGTTGTTCTTCTAGCTCAGCCGCCTACGGCGGCTTACATAAATTGGTTTAGCGGTACATAGTCTTTGACGTACTCAGGTATGCCTTCGCGCCACTCAGACGGCACAGCACGTAGGTCACCCACGCCGAAGGCCGGGTTGACGTTCAGCTCGCCAAAGCGCTTGTCGTCGATGATGGCCCGCAGTGCTGCATCGGTGGCATACGCCTTGAAGAAGTACTTCATGGCCAAGACCGCTGCACCCTGGTCTTCAGCCAGCTTGCTCTGGTTGGCCAGCAGGAACTCCTGGAATTCATCTTCCAGCAATTCATCTTTGCTCTTGAAGTATGGGATCAGGCCGAAGATCTTCTGCAAGATTTCCTTCAGACTCAGACGCCGATCTACTCCAGCTGCGCGACGCAGCTTTTCCAGGTTGAAGTACTCTGTCGGTTTGTCGAACAGATGGCTGGCCACATAGTCTAGGGCCAGCTCCCACTGCTCGTTTTCAACTTGATGTTGCAACACTGGGTCTGCCTTGACCTGCTCCTCGAATTTCTCGAAGAACATTCGATCGATTTTCATGCCTTCGTGGCCGATTTGGTGCTCGGCTACATGGTGCATGGCATCGACGCCTGTGTGCTCGTACATGCCAGTAGTTCGCGGAGGTGGTGGTGGCTCACCACCCTGTCCATCACCCTCAGCACTTCGGGCCGGGAGCTTCAGAACCTCGTCGTAGTCGAACTTTTCCTCGAAGTACTCGCAGTTGGCGAAGAAGTCGAAGAACTTGAACCGGGTCTTTTCAGGCTCGGTGATCAGTGGCTTCAGATCGTCATCGAACAACTGCTCAAGGAAGTTGTGCTTGCGAGTGCCGCGCCCTTTGATCTGCACAAAATCGGACGGCGAGTACACCGGGCGCATCAATGCCAGGTTCAAGATGTCCGGGCAGTCGTACCCAGTGGTCATCATGCCCACGGTGACGCAGACGCGTGCCTTGCTGGTCTTGTATGAGGCATTGAAGTTGCCCCAGCCCAACAGGTTGTTGTTAGTGAAGTTGATGGTGTACTGCTGTGCATCTGCCACGCTGGATGTGACCTGCACCGCAAAGTCTGACTGGTACTTACCGGGCCAAAGCACTTCCGCCAGCTCGTTTAAGTCCTGGGTGAGCTTGGCTGCATGGTTTTGACTGACTGCGAACACCAGACCCTTGCCGAACTCGCCTGTCACAGGGTCACGCAGACCGTTCTTAATGAAGGTCTGGCAAAACAGCTCGTTAGTTGCATTGGAGAAAAACTTTCTCTCGAAGTCCTTTGAAACGAAGCTTTGTTCCTGCTGCCCATCCTCGCCGACGGGAGCCATCACAGCATAGCCCTGCTCGGACAACAGCTTGGTGGTGATGTCGGTCCTGGCATCGACCACAACAGGGTTGATCAGGAAGCCGTCCTTGACGCCATCCAGCAGCGAGTAGCGGAAGGTAGGCTGCCCGGAATCGCAACCGAAGGTGCGGTATGTGTCCAGCAGCAGGCGGCGCTCGTGCTCGCGCGGGTCGCGGGTATTGGGCTTATTCGCGTCAAAGCTCTTCAGATAGTCGCGCGGTGTCGCTGTCAGGCCAAGCTTGTAGCCAACGAAGTACTCGAATACCGCGCGGGCATTGCCGCCGATGGATCGGTGGGCTTCGTCCGAGATGACCAAATCGAAGTCAGTGGGTGAGAACAGGCGCTTGTATTTGTTGTTGAACAACAGCGACTGCACCGTGGTGACAACGATCTCTGCTTTACGCCAATCGTCACGGCGTTCTTTGTAGATGACTGTGGCGTAGTCGTTCTTCAGATAGTCCTTGAACGCCTTGGCAGCTTGATCCTCCAGCTCTAATCGATCCACCAGAAACAGTACGCGTCTGGCGTTGCTCGTGCGAAGGAACAGCTTGATGACGGCAGCAGAGGTCAGAGTCTTGCCAGTGCCAGTCGCCATTTCAAATAGGAAGCGGGTAGCCCCACCCGCTACGGCAATTTGAATTTCATTCAGTGCTTGCTTTTGATAAATGCGTAGAAAGCGGAGCTTGTTTTTCGCTATGAAGTCCTGACGTTCGTCAACATTTAGCCACCCGGCCTCTCTTTCGTAAGCAGGCATTTGGGTTTGGACAATGTAGTCGCACCCGATTGATTCAGCGACCAGTCGCTTCAGATCAGGCTCAAACTTCCGGTAACTCTGGAGGGAGTCAGGCGAAGGGAAAACAGTAATGACGTGCGGATTCCCCTGCTTTAAGTCCCAGAAGTAGTGAAGGTTACCGTTTGAAAGGATCACAAACCGGCAGTTCAACGACCTAGCATACTTGCGCGCCTGCTCCTTGCCCACTAGAGGATTCTTGTCTTCAGACTTGGCTTCCAGGACAACCTGCGGAAAGCTCTTGTTGTCCAGAAGCAGGAAGTCAACAAAGCCGTTTTTGGTTGACTCGAAGTTCTCGCCCAGATCGTTGATTTGGTCCTGGCTCAGCTTGACATTCGGCTCTAAAGCCACGTTAGCTTTACCCTTGGCATCCTCGAAAAAGCGCCAACCAGCGGACTCCAGCAGCTTATTGATTTTGATGCGCGCTTGCGCTTCGGCTTTCGCCATTCTTATGCGCCTCCGTCAGCTGGCTTATGTTGATTGCCCAGCTTGAGGTGGTGCGCACGGGCGTATTCCAGCACAAGGATTTCGATCATAGAAGCAACTGATCGACGCTCACGGTCAGCCGCCAAGCGCAAGAGCTTCTTGATATCGGCGGAGGTGCGGATGGAAAGGCTCTCGTCTTTCAGGCGTGACATGGAAGTTGTCTCCTCAATGGGGCCATGCAAATGTACTGCCTTCGCGATGTCCATAGCGCGTAGTGCAATTGGCGTGCGCAGGTTTGCGCAGCGGTGGAGTCCGCGAGAAATGTTCCTTGAATGCGAAATCCGGATTATTCGGACAAGGAGGCAAGCTGAGGCATACTTAACGCTGAACGACTGCAATCCGATGCGTCTTCCAGATCGTTGAAGGGTAGCTAGCTGCTAAGTCGAAAGCCGCGCTATGCTCCAATCGACAAGCAATTGGGCACGCCGGGCCTCAGGCGCGAAAACCGGCTGGCGCCGGCTTCCCCCTCGCGCGTCAAGTGGTATGCCACATGCCAAAGCAAATCAGTTGTTGCGCGTCATGTAGCACCTGCCATACGGCGCCTGGGCGTGGGGCAGGTGCGAACTACAGTGGCGTTGAGCCATGGCTTGTTGATTTCCACACAGAAGTGCTTCCCTAACCCAGTTCGCTTCTAGAAAACAAATAGTTTATGCCGTTCATGGTGCGAAGCTCATTGCAGTAGGTAGGCTCGCCATGTGTTCACATGCCGCCAAGCGCTCCAAGTCATGTTCGGCACTATGCGGCTGAAGCAATGGTGCGCAGCTGCAACCGAGCCTCCTGCGCCCTGAAGCGTGGAATGACCCAGCTATGGTACGCCTCACGGTACCGACCAAAATGTGCGCGTGCGACGGTTCGTACAACAGAGACAACGTCTGGGTCATATCGCACCGCTTTGATGGCGATATCTCCGCTGGGCAGCTCTTTTACCGATATCCAACGTCCATAGATCGTCACGATTTCCTCCGGGAGGAACCGTTGCGTAGGGGCGTTCTCAGTAGAAGCATCTACCGGCTGCTCGGCCTCAACGTTCTCGGGCCAGAGCCAAGCTTTTCCCGCAACATCTTCCAAGATGGCGTGTTTGACTTTGGCAACATCAAAGGCGGTGGGGGTGAACGCACAGAGATCAATCTCCAAAGCAGGTAGTTTTAGTTGCTCATAGGCTAGGCACTTGTCCGCACCGCAAAAAGACGAGTAGGCGACTTCAATGGCCACCTTCACCCCTGCAGCCGTCGCCGCCAACAAGTCGGGCCGCAACTCTCCAACAACAACTTCCTCCTCGATGTCAGTGCATGCCAACAGGATAGATTGATCTAACCGTCCGCCGAATCCCAGCGCTTGAGATGCAGCGGGAGTCACTGGTACTACCAACCCTCGGGCTTCGATGATCACTCTCTTGGCAAAGTGGTGCAGATCTGATTCGTAGCTAGAAGCGCAGGGCTCGGCGTTAGAGCTGTGCGCAAAGTGGTGCTCCCTGAGTTCGCCCTGCCGCGCAATTACTGGCTCACCGCAAACGGCACATCGACAATCACAAGCCAAGCCGCGCTCGACCTCGCTCACATGAACAAAACGATTGGATTCGTGCAACGCGAATAGTGACAACATAGGGATTCCAAGAGTTGAGTGGAGGAAAACCAAGTGTTGCGATCCGAATCCCTGCCAACCAGCCCTGAACCGGTTGCCAACGGGTTGACCCAGCCCACTTTTCGCGATCTGTTGCTGTGTATGCGCGACTGGCTGGACGTACAGCGCGATGAAGCCACGGCATCGAGGCTTGTGCGCGCATTGGTGAGCGAATCCATCACCCTAAGTGCCAATTCCAAGGGGGGACAGCCGCCTGAATTCGATGCACAGGAGCTCGCCGAGGCTTGCGATATGCCGGAGCAGGAAGACTATGAAGCGTCCTCGACCAAGGTCAAAAACGCTAACTTGACACGTTATCTCGAAAGTCGCCGATCAAGCGTCGAAGCCTTCTTTGAGGGACGAGGTTTCCGCCATGCGCTTCGACTAAAGAAACTGTCTCCCGGTGGTCGGCATCGTGCGCGATGGCTTCTGGAGGTCTACTCATTCGAAAATAATGATGACGCTGCAGAGGGGCAACCCGATGATCAACTAGTTGAAATCCTTTCAGATACCGACAAACAACAGATCAAGTACGTGTACGCTGAAGCAGGCTTAGTGAAGTGCTCATTCATCGCTAAGCCACTGCTTGGCACAGGATCGTTCAAGATCAAATCAGTTCGGGGCTTGGCATTCGGGGGCACCATCCTCCTGCCAGCGCTGTGCGTACTGTCGCTAGCTGGGGTTGGGTGGTTGCACCTTTTGGTCCACCGGCCATTGGCAACTTCAGACCTGGCCTTTGCCGTATTAGCGATTCTGAACAGTTGGATCTTGGCAAAAGCAATCCGCGATGGCTGGTGGCTGCTTTCAGATCGAATCGCTCCGGCGTCGGAGGTGCTGGTCAGTTGGAGGGAAGCCCCCGCTCAACTGGAAAGCTTTAGGGCGGGGGACGAGCGCGTTATCGGTTTGGTTCGGTATACCGCCACTTGTCCCGAATGCTCAGCAGCGGTTGAGTTGCGTTACGGGGAGGGACACGAACGGCGTCGGCTATTTGGCTGTTGCGTGGAGTCACCTCAGGAGCATGTGTTTACCTTTGATCGGGTTACCAGACGCGGCAGGCGTATTCGGTAACCGCGCTCAACCAAGCCATTGCGTCCTGGTTGCAACCGAACTGTATTGGGCAAGACACGTATCACCAGACAGTGTTCATCTACACCATCCGTTTGTGAAGAGACGCGTTAGTGAGAATCGCTGCAGAGCTAACGTTGATGCTGACGCTGCTCTTGCATTGAAATGACAGTAGCACTCTCGACGTTGTGCTGCTCCCCAAGGCGCTCAATGGTTTCGCCCGCGCTCGCTGCAGCGTCAAGCGCACGAGTCGTATACAAGCCCCATCCGGGCCAGATCAGCCAAAAGAGGAACGTCAACCCTCCAGCAACGGCGGCCCTGACCTCCCACCTAGCAGGTGACGAGACGACTTGGGCCATCAGCATCAGCCAAATTGCCAGAAAAATCCCCAGAGCAGACATCGCGAGAAGCGTGTAGCCCCAACCACGACGAACCTGCACCTTGTCGCTGACGCGAACGACATCTCGGTTCAGAGCCAGCACTCGAAGGTCAGACCTGGATGCCCCGGCCCGTTCGCTAGCCTCCAGGACGCGCATAACTACAGGATCAGAAGGTCTCCAATATCTGGCCCCTTTTACTAGCTTGCGATGCCGCTCAGTGAGCTGACGCACAGGCATTGAGTCCTCACCGAACTCCTCCAAAGCATTTGCCAGCTTTTTCTCATTGCGCCGAATCTGCCATTCTGTCCACCAGACGCCGGACCAGAAGCGATCCCGCGCTTTAAGAAACCCTTTGGCCGCATCCTTCAATCTAGAAGCAACAGCCATCATCAAGTGCCCGTCAGCCTGCGCAGCTCATCGCGCAATGAATCCAAGCTCTGGTCCTGACTGCTTTTGTCCTTGAGCGACGCACACAAGAGTTGAAAGAAGCGAGCTCGAATCTCGAGTGGCAGAGGCTCGCCATCCTCATCCACGCAGAACTCATCTACGATCCGATAGATGTTCAGCAACGCTAGACCGCTGACCATCAATTTGTCGCTACCGGCAGCCACCTGTCGAGAGCCGCTGACCAAGTAGGAGACATCGACACCAATTCCACGTAGCTTTTCCAAGTAAGCCACGTCGGGGGAGCGGATGTCGGTTTCATAGATGTGCTGAGTGGTACGGGCAACACCACCGACTTCGGCGAACTGCGTCTGACTTAGCCCCAGGCGGTCTCGCTCTTCTCTCAGCCGGCTCCCGAACGATTGGGAGTTGACGCAGCCGGGCGGGTTGATATGGTGTCCTGAATTCAGAACATTTTTGCCCGTTTTCATATTTTCTCTGCCCATAATGACCCAGATCGTACCAGTTTGTACTGTTGCTGACGTGCGTGCTGAGTTCAAGAAACGCGGGATCAGCGTGAGCGAGTGGGCACGTGTGCGCGGCGTTTCCGCCCAATTGACCTATCAAATCCTTGCCGGACGCAAGGCTGCCATCCGAGGTCAAAGCCACGAAATCGCCGTTTTACTGGGTCTAAAACCCGGTCTGCTTGGCAATGCCGATGAACTTCGGTTTGCTCACACCCCACCTATGACCGACTTGGCAGACAGCCAGTCCGAACAGTCATAAATTCATTTCTCGGCAGCCCAAGGCTGCCTTCCCCGCAATGATGAAACAACCAATCTCTCTCAAGGAGCCCAGCATGTCGCCGTAACTGCCAGCTGGGAAAGCACAACGCCCCGAAACCGTTGACGCGGTAGCGGGGCGTTTTGACGTGCAAGCAAATGGCTCTGCTTGTCTGCATTGTCTAAACGTACAGACGCGCTGTCAAGCGCGAGCGCTGCGGGCCAGCTCGCGCCTACGTACTGCTCTCCCACTCCCCTCAGAAGCCCAATTTCGTCCGCCGCACAGCGGCGGTGACTAGGTGCGCGCCCTTCCGGCGCAGTGGAGAGAAAACATGACTGCAAACCAATGACCTGAGACGGCCTTCGCCGTCACCAGACACCCTGCGACCCCGGCCTACGACCATAGAAAGGCGGCGGTTCGCAGTCCAGTTCATTTATTTCAACGGCATTTGCCCCTCACTTTTCACAGGGGCGGGCCCGACCATTCCTCAAAGAACAACATGAGAGCAAGAAAAGTCATAACCCGCAGCGGGCGCGGCATCCGGGGAAAGTTTCCCAGCAAAAAACTGCAAAAGCAGGTTCATTGGGAAACGCCTCTTGAGCGAGATGCAGCGCTGCTGTTCGAGTTGCACCCGCTCATTGCGTGGTACCAGGAACAGCCGAGCGAAGAGACGTACTACGACGAATGCGGAAAAATCCGCATCTGCTATCCAGACTTCTTGCTCCGCCTCGCCGACGGAAGCGAGGCGTGGATCGAAGTGAAGCGCAAAGTTGATCTTTCGCGCACCAAGATCAAGCGAAAGCTCGAACTGATCGCCCTTCGGTTCGCCGAGCAAGGACGCAGCTATCGAATTCTCAGCGAGGACCAAATTCGCCGGGAGCCGCTACACACCAATCTAGAAGAGCTATGGAAGGCCACGAGAGCCGTCCGGATTGACACGAGCGTGCATTCAGTCGTGAATGGTCTGAGTAACCACCGGCTTTATACGACGGCGGAGCTATCGGTACTTTTGGGCGACGAACAAATGGTCCGTGCGCTCATCGCGCGCGGCCAGCTGCGGACAAATCTTGAGCTGCAGCTCACTCCAGAGAGCAAGGTATGGACCGCACTGAACAAGGAGGCCGGCGATGGTGCGTTTCTCCTTTAGAAAGGGCCTTCGATTCCTGCAGGGCACGAAGATCTGGACGCTTCTCAAGCGTACGGCTACCTCCAAATTGCAGTTCGAACACGAAGACTCGGGCGACATCGAAGTCCTCACGGAGCAAGACGTGTATCGCCGTTGGTCCGATGCGACCTGGGAGGTCGACGAAACGTCACTTGGACCGACTAAAGAGCTCATCTACCTAGCAACACCCAAAGATCTTCGTTCACTCAAATCAGAGCAGCAAACAGAGGTAAAGCGAAAGCTCGAATACCTGAACCGAGCGCAGAAGCTCATGATGGAAGCGCCCAAGGGCTTTGTTTGCGATCCGGAGCGCCTCACCAAAGCTATACAGGTCATAGCCTTGGAGCAGGGCGACCAGACACCTCCTAATTGGTCCACGTTGTGGCGGTGGTGGACTGCGTTTCGGGCGACCCGTTGCTTTTCAAAATTAGTGGACCGCCGCTGCCGCAACCATTTCAAGACGGACCCGGTCCAATACAGCGTCTTCGAAGAAGTGGTCAACGAAGTCTTCTTGAACAAGCAGCGGATGCCCGGCAAGGCAGTGGCGGAGGGCGTAGCAGACCGCTTCGCGCGAATGAACCGTAGCTTGCCGCCTGATCAACAGCTCAAGCCACCGTCCAAGTCCACCATATACCGATGGCTCAACTCCCTGTACCGGGCTGTAGTGGACAGGGCTAGAGAGGGTGGCTCCTACACAGAACGGGAACTCCGAATTGTCACAGGGACGCTGAAGGTCAAAGACATTTTGGAGCGATGGGAGATCGACCATACGCCTCTCGATGTCCTCGTCGTGTGCCGCATCACGCGGATGGTCTTAGGTCGCCCATGGCTCACCTTGGTGATTGATCGCAAGAGCCGCATGATCATGGGCTTCTACATCAGCTTTCATGCGCCCTCCGCCTATTCGGTTCTATATGCGTTGCGCATGGCAATCCGCCCCAAGGATGAGCTGGTCGGATCCATCAAGGGAATCAGGAACCCCTGGCCCGCACGCGGTCTACCCGGAAAAGTCGTGGTGGACAACGGCATGGATCTGCACTCCGATGCTGTCGATCTGTTCGGTTTGGAAACGGGAATCGAGATTCAATTTTGCCCAGCTGCGCATCCTGAGTTGAAAGGTGCGATTGAGCGAGTCTTCGGCACCCTCAGCAGGGACTTGTTTCATCAGATGCCTGGGACCGTTTTTCACTGTGTTGACGAAAGGCGCGACTATCCGTCGGAAGAAACCGCTGCCTTGGACATCGACACCGTAACCCACATCCTTGTGAAGTGGATCGTGGATGTCTATCACTGCACGCCCCACAAAGGTTTGCAGGGAAAAACACCCTTATCTGTCTGGCAAGAACTCGAAGGAAAACGAGCCTTTGATTTGCCTGCATACCCGAGACAGCTTGATTTGATGGTCGGTCAAATCGCTAGTCGCACGCTATTTCACTACGGGGTTGAGTACGACCATGTTCGCTACAACTCTCCCACCCTTGGCTCGCTTCTTGAACGCTCGCGCGAAAAGCTTGTGGTCCAGATCCGGGTCTATGAACACGACATTTCGTACGTCGACGTACTCATGCCAGATGCGGACGAGTACATCCGTGTTCCGGCGAATGACCAAGAGTACTGCGAAGGTCTGAACCGTCACTCTCACCTGCTCGTGCGGCGGCAGGTGGTCAAACGCTTTGGCGATGAATGGACCCAGCAGCAGCTGCGCGAAGCCAAGGCAGAGATCCAGCAAATGATCGCCGACACGTTACGCAGCCACAAAACTGCCAACCGCAAAAAGGCTGCAGCCTTCTCAATGCAGGACAGCGATGCGGCAACCGCAGCCCGTGCAAGCGACGCCATGGATCAGGCGCTCGAGCCGTTGATTCTGGATAAAGCTCCACCGCTTCCCGTCCTAGCTCAGTCTACGTTGCTTCCTAAGTTCAATATCAGTACACAAAGCCTGGAGATGGCATGAGTAAATTTGAAAAACTCCGCATGCTTGGCCTCGCAAACAATGCAAACCCGGAGGACCAGACCCACTACATGTTCACGGTGCGCGATCGCATTATTGAACACGGCAGCTTTACGAAGGTTGTGCGAGCTATCGCTCAAGCGCACGAAAGATGGACGCTCGCAAAGGTCCCTGCGGCACTGCTGATCCACGGCCAGAGCGGCTGCGGAAAATCAACTGTCCTTCGGTACTACCTGCAGCAGTTTCCACGCCAAACCACTCCTCGGAAGACTGTCATTCCCATCCTGAAGGTGGTTACGCCCGAGGCTCCCACAGTCCGTTCGTTCACAGAAGCCGTACTGGTAGCCCTAGGCGACCCGGCAGCGGCACGTGGCTCAGCCGCCGTGAAAACCCAGCGCATCATGCATTTCGTGAGGGAGTGCGAGATTCAACTGTTTCTGATTGATGAATTTCATCACTTCTGCGACAGCAAGCGAACCGAATATCGACGGGTGACCGACTGGCTGAAAAACCTCATCAACGAATGCGGTGTACCCGTCGCGCTCTTTGGTTTGCCACGGGCAATTTCTGCGCTGAATTCCAACGAACAACTCAGGCGTCGATTCTCTTCTCCGATACATCTTGCGGAGTTCGGATTCACTACAGCCGAGGAACAACTCACCTTCCGAAGCGTTCTTCAGCATCTGCAGTCACTCATGCCCTATCAAAAGGGATTGAATTTGAGCGATTCCGATGTGGCAATGCGCTTTCACTTCGCCACCAACGGCTTGATCGACTACGTAGTCAAGTTAATTGATCAACTCGTGGTTGCCTCGGCTGGTGATCCGGACCCCACTGTGGACTACAAAGCTCTGCAACAAGCGTTCAAGGTCCAGATCTGGGCAGATGTTCCCGACGCACTCAATCCATTCAATCCGACCATCACACCGCGTCGGTTGGATCAGGCAAACGAGCCATTCTTTATCTGGGATGACCCTACCGCCTACACCCTTAGCCAACGCGCAAGGGCTGCATCCGGGTCTGGGAAGCGGAAGAAGTGATGGAAACATGCATCCCAATCTTGCTGTTGACTCCGCCTCTTGAAGAGACAGAAAGCTTACTTGCGTACATGTACAGGGCGGCTGAAGCAAACGCATATCCACGTTTTTATGTTGGCAATCCGCTTGCTCTGGCGCATTCGTTTTTGAGTCTTCTTGGAGATCGAAATCTAGATTTGAGCCTTGAACTCCGCCGTCGCTTGACGCCTGCACCAATTCTCGCTGTGAAACGATCTATGAAGCCATCGTTCTCCCGCCTTGGAGGGGATCAGCTGCCTTTTTCCGCCATACGCACCGGCACCCGCAACGTGTGTCCACGCTGCCTCGCCGAGCAGCCGTGGTGTCGCGGTGAATGGGAACTGAAATCGTACGTCGCGTGTGGAAGGCACGGTGTGCGCCTCGTGGATCAGTGCGACAAGTGCAAAGGAAAGCTCTATTGGAGGCGAACAGAGCTCACTCGTTGCTTCTGCGGAAGATCGCTCGCCGATATAGAAACACGAGGCGCAGTGATGTGGGAAACCCTGTGGTCCGTTCAGGTCGAGATTTCTTTCCGTGAATCCATCAACAACTTCCATCGCTTGAAGTCGCAGAGATTGACTGATACCCCGATGCGCCTGTTCCATCTTTTGGAAATGGCCAATGCAATCCGGGCTGGCTACTACCTCGCTTGCAGTCAAGGGGATGGACTATCACCCGACTAAAGCAAGTGCACAGACCATGTCGAGCTCAACAATCTTCGTGCTCTGACCTGATCGAACAGCGTGTTGAAGAGGCGACGTATGACCAGCTTACTGTTGCGACCATCCCCGCTAGAGGCTGAGGGCCCTAGCAGCTATAGGATGAGGCTGGCTGATTCGAACATGTTGCCGTTCAGTGCGATTGAGCAAGAGGACATGTACGGAGTCGAGGATGACCCAACCGCTACGCAGCTCTGTCTGCGTTGGCTTTGTCTGCAAGCAGACAAAGCTGCGTGGCTCCATCGCAGAGCCCGCTGGTGTCCGCGATGCCTGGGCGATCACGGCTTTGGGCGTGTAGGCTGGGAGCTGCTTTTTGCAGATGCGTGCACGACCTGCGGAAGTTGGCTCGTGGACGTTTGCCACCAATGCGGCAACCCAGGTACGTGGCATCGGCCATCCATGACACGTTGCCGATGCAACGCCAATCTCTGTGATGCTCCATCGAGTGCCGCGCCCCAAGCAGTTGTTCGATTGAGTCAATCCTTGGAACAGCTGGTACTAGGCCTTCCGGAAACGGAAATGCCGGAGCTCAAGCGGCTGTCCCCACAGCAATGCAGCCGGTTGGTCCGATTGCTTGGCGTTTACGGCTCTCCCCAACATGCGCGGGCACCGCAGAAGATAGCTACAGCAGAAGCTCTCGATGTCTCCTGGACGGTAAGCACTGTCGCGGCCGAGATGCTGGCGACCTGGCCAGCAGGGCTTCACCACATGCTGGAGCGCCAGAGCAAACTGGCCGCAGGTCACGCGAACTCGGGGCGATTGCCAGGCGTCTTTGGTGGGTTCTACCGCGCACTTTACGGGACCTTCAAAGACCCGGAGTTCGACTGGGTGCGCGCGGCATTCGAGGACTACATCGCTGGTCATTGGTCCGGCGCGATGGGCCGACGAAACCTTCGGATGCCTGACTCTCTGTGGTCAAGGTTGAACTGGGTACCGATCTCGGCGGCCGCGTCCCAAACTGGTCTATCCAAACAGCGGATTTCGGACCTGGTAGCTCAAAAAGAGCTTCAATCGGCACGGCGAACCACGGCGTCAGGACGCGAGTTTGTGATGATTCGTCAGGCGGATATCCAAGCCTTGGTCAGCGCCGGAACCGACGACGTCTGCTTGGCGGAAGCATCTTCGGTTTTGGGGGTAAAGCGCCAACGATTGAGCAGGCTATTGCCGTTTATCTGTGCTGATGCCAAGAAGTCAACCTTGCATGGCACTCCGTGGCTCATTCCAAGGGATTGGGTTCACAAGTGGACTGAAATGCTCGGCGCATTGGCCGAGCACGACACAGTTCCTTCCTGGACAATTTCTTTGGATCAACTGCTGCGCTATGGCCCCCTGGATGAGCAGCGACTCTGCGTTTTGCTAAGGGACGTCGAAGCCCGAGATTTCCAGCCTGTCGGCCGACACACCAACTCTGTTGGGTTGGCAGGGCTTTTGCTCCATCGCGATCACCTCATAGAAAGGTATGGAGGCCAGCGGAGCACCATCTTGCCTATCCCCGATGTCGCTGTCCGACTGGGTGTGAAGCAGGAGGTGGCATATGCACTGGTGAACCTCGGCCTCCTAGAGGTCGAGATATACACCTGCGGTCGTCGGCAGGCCCAAGGCGTAAGCGCAAGGTCGCTTGAAAAATTTCACACTGACTACGTGTTGGTCGCCAATGTGGCCAAGTCATTGGGCCGTTCTTCTCGCGCCGTAATCAAGGCACTTACCGACGACGTCATTGAACCGATTGCAGGACCTGCGCTGGGGAACTGTAGACAGACCGTCTACTTGCGGAAAGACCTGGAGACGGTCCCATGGATTGCTACAGGGAGTGGGGCAAAACCTAACCCGTGGTAGCGACGTAGCCTTTCCACCAATGCGACGAACTCCATTGACAAACGAAATAGGACAAATCACGCCCATCACTTTTTGGGCTTCGATGGAATGCTTCACACTGAGCACTGCTATTAACCCGCATCCTTTTGTCAATTGCACTCCGCAGAATGCGTGCTGCGATTTCTGCAGCTCCAACGCGAGGCAGAGGACACCTTTGAATCGCCCGCTGCCGCCTCAGCCTGGTTGCGCCGTGGGTTCGCGATGCTGGAAGGTGAGACTCTATTGGAGTGGCGCAGTCCTGGTACGGTGCGAAGCGGGTCAAGGAGCTTCTGGTTGCTCTCAAACACGGCGGCGTGGTTTGACCCTGTCCTTCAGCAGGATGGTCAAGCCGAAGCGACTTCTGTGGAGCGGCGGGACCAACGAACTACTGGCTTTGAAGGCGGCGAACAAAGCATAGGAAGGCACCGAAAGATTGTTTTCAATACTGGAACAGTTAGTTCGCGACTGGGTGGTTTTTCTCTGAACACTATCGGCGTACAGTTCATCCCATCGATGAGCCGAACCCGCAAGGCGACTCACCGAACCCGGTTCAGGAATGGTTTTTTGACCCGGCTTTTTTGAGACGCTTTTTAACTTCCAAGGATTTCCATCATGAACAAGACCGCCCGTTTCCTCTCCGTCGCTGCTGTTGCCGCTTTCGCTTCTTTTGGCGCCTACGCTGACGAAGCCGATGCTTCGCAATTCGCCACCAAGTTTGAAACGAACCGCACCCGCGCTGAAGTGCAAGCCGAAGCCGCTACCGTGGCCCAGACCCGCAGCATCGAGCCAGCTGGTTCGCGCGTCGTGACCTACAAGAGCACCGCTGACCGCGCTGCCGTGCGTGCCCAGGCTGCGGAAGCCCTGCGCACCGGCCAGATCCCCCACGGCGAATTCAGCGCCATGTAATTGGTAGACCAACTGCTTGAGTTGGATAGAAGCAGTTGCGGGACTTCCCATGGCGGTGGCACTTTGCATTTGCGGGTGCTGCTGCCATGGGGAGTGTTAACTGAACCGCAGGGGCGGGCAGGAAGATCGGGCTCCCTTTGGGAGCCCTTTCTGTTTGTGGGCCCCATCTCTGCAAGCAGCTGTAAAACCCTGCGGGATCCGAGCATTCGGGCCAGAGGCGAGAGATGAACGGTGCTCCAATCGGGCTCCGTTTTGTTCCACTCGCTCGTCTCTTCTGTGAATCGTTTCTTCTCTTGGCCAGGCCGTGTGCGCCTGGCGGCTGTGCTGGCCCTGACTCTTGCCAGCGTTGCTCTCCCGAATCTTTCCTGGGCCCGGTCTCCGCAGTTCGACAGCGCAGCCCTGCTCACGCCCGAGCCCACTTCCTTTGCGCAATGCCCGCAGTTCTTTGCGAATGGCACACCACCGGCCATCACACCCCGGCCGCAGCTGCGCGAGCTTTGTTATGAGGCCTTTGCGGTGCTGCACTCCGGCACCACCAAGACACCGGTGTTTGTGGCCCAGCGGTTGAACCGCAGGCTCATCGAGGATGCGGACGAGAAGCGGGCCAAGCGCTTCTTTGCAGATGCACGTTTGCCCAGTGGCGAGCGGGCGGAGCTGGAGGACTACAAGAACTCCGGATACAGCCGTGGGCATATGGCACCTGCGGGAGACATGCCGACGCCCACGGCGATGGCGCAGAGCTTCAGTCTCGCGAACATGGTTCCCCAGAATGCCCAGCACAACGGGGGCGCCTGGAACAAGATCGAGCAGGACACGCGGCACTATGTGAAGCGGGCCAAGGGGGATGTGTTTGTGATCACCGGGCCGGTGTTCACGGATGCGGGGCCACGCATTGGGGCCAATGGGGTGAAGGTTCCGACCTATCTGTACAAGCTGGTCTATGACGCCACAACCAACAAGGCTTGGGCGCACTGGCAACAGAATCGGGAAGGAGAGACGGTGGGGCGGCCGATCAGCTATCAGGAGCTGGTCAAACGCACGGGCGTGGAGTTTTTGCCAAGAAGTGCACTGCAGCAGTGAGTGGTCGCAAGGGCTGTGTCTGCGGTGGCGTTATAAATCGGTCCTTTCCAACCTCTACACGTGAGCATCTATGAACCGCGCAGAACTCGTTGAAATCCTGGCTTCCAAGAATGATCTGTCCAAGACCGCAGCCAATGCGGTGCTGGAAACGCTGATCGATACCATCCAGACCGCCGTCAAGAAGGGCGATGCCGTGCAGCTCGTGGGCTTTGGGACCTTCAAGTCGGCAAAGCGTGCAGCACGCACGGGCAAGAACCCTTCGACCGGTGCCGCGCTGAAGATCCCTGCAAGCACGGTGCCCAAGTTTGTGGCCGGAGCCAAGTTCAAGGCCGTGGTGGATCCCAAGGCTGCCAAGCGCAAGGCGGACAAGGCTGGGAAGTAAGTACCGCTCGTTCGACCTCCACCGGAACAAACCGCCACGGGATCAGGCCTCTGGCGGTTTTGTTTTTGGGGACGAAGAACGTTTGCGATTCGGCGATGCGTCTGCCCCCCAAGTGCGCGATGAGGCGGCAAAGTTACCATTGGGCCTATGAATACGTTTTCTAATGCCTTTCGCGCTGAAGTTGTTCGCATGGCCCGCAAGGAGCTCAAACCTGAACTTCAGGGCATGCGCAAGGCAATCACTGGCCACCGCTCGGAGATCGCGGCACTGAAACGTGAGGTCAAGGCGCTGACCTCACAGCTCAAAGCGACTCAACGGCAGGTCAAAGCAACGGATGCACCCAAAGCCAGTGTGATCGTTGAAAAGGCCACTCCCAAGAAGTCAAAGCAGATCCAGTTCGATGCTCAGGTGTTGATCGACAAACGCGCGGCGCTCGGTATCACACAGAAGCAGATGGCCCACCTGCTGGGTGCTTCCTCGCTGTCCGTCTACAAGTGGGAGACGGGTCATGTTCATCCACGGTCAGCGCAACTGGAGCGCATTGCTGAAGTGCTCAAGCTGGGTAAGCGCAAGGCGCTCGCACTGCTCAATCCGCAGTAAGCAGTGGACGGTGGTCTGGTCTGCCCCACCATGCACTCAGCGGCGGCGGTACTGCTCTCCTGGTGACGAGTCATTGCGCTCGTCCGCCAGTTCGAACAGACACTGCATGTAGGGCTGGACTTCGCTCCATTGGGCGCGGACTTCATAGAAGCGCGATAGATTGCGCGTGGCCTCCACCGCATCTGGCCACCTGTCTGCAGCGCTTACGCGCGTCATGGCTTCCCGGCTGTCTTGCTCGTCATGCAGGCTTCCGTCTTGAGCGCCATAGGTGTGGAATTCCACGATCCGCCTGGGCTGCGTAAGGTCAGTGCCCTGACACATGCCACTTGGCTGTGAGTTCTCTCGCGAGGCATGGGCTCCGGCGAACGAGTCCTGGACCGTGTGGAGCACTGAGCCGAATGCCACGTGGTGCAAGTACGGAAGCAGCTTGTCTTGCCGCCCGAGGATGTAGAGGTCCGAGACCCGCCACTGTGTGCATCCGAAGTGCTCCTTCAGGGTGGCGTTGTCGATGTCTCGAAGAAAGGCATCGGGCTTGATTTCGCGCGAGGACACTTTCCAGGCGAACTCCAGCCAATCCAGCACTTTGGCGCGGGTCGCACCAGGGTGAACACCCTCTTCACTGGCCATGGCATGCAGGAACTGCAAGTCGCCGAAGTGCGAGCGGGTCATCACATTGCCGTGAAGACTACCCTTGGTCTTGCTGCACCCAACGATCGGCTGGGTCTGGGCTTTCTTCTCCGCATCCTTGAAGAGGCAGTACCAACACAGCGGCTGCGTGGAGAACCGTATGGTCTGGGACACGTTGCAGGACTTGCCCAGGTAGGTGCAGTTGCCCTCATCGGGTGAAAGCTTGAACGGGGGGAGATCGTTCCAACGAACACCGTAGATGACATAAGGCGTGGCAAAGGGCAGATCCCGGGAGCTGCAGCTGACGTCTTGCGCAAGGGTGCCGGACTCTATCGGGCAGCCCATCCCAATCTGGGTGATCTCTTCATGGACGCGGCCCTTGATGAGGACACCCAGGCGCTCAGCCACCTTCGCCAGAGAGTCCTCTTTTTCGTTGGTCAACTTGGATTCAAAGGCTGAGCCCATGGGGGCGATCTGGAAGGCCATGGCCGAATTCGAGAGAACCAGAACACCCGCAGCGACTGAAACAAGACGCGCGATAGAACGCACTGAAAGCGATGACTCGTGACTATGCACGGCTGTCGTGTCGATTGCGGCGTGCATATTCCCTCCTAAGGCCGCACTCTAGATGGAGGACAGTTTTAGGCAACAGAAAATGTGCATGGCGACTTTGTGATCGCAAGGCTAGTCTGAGAGGCTCTTTCTGCTTCAGGCTGATTGATGTCACCCAGAATCCCTGCCCAATGGCTGCTGCCGGCGGCAACGGTCATTGAACGGTTCGCCGGCTGAGCGACTGCTGGACCGCCGGGAACTGCCATTCGCCGACACTCGGGCCTGGGACGACCACACTCCCGGAACAGTGGGTTGGCAAGGACAGCTCTTGCGAGCGACGAGCTGGCGGTCTCGGCCCAAAGTTGACTATCGGTCGGCGGCAAAGTGGACACACGGCAGCAACATTGCACACTTGTCGAGCTCATTCCGACAGCCAGAATGCTCGCGAATCCACATCGCCAATCGATTTACAACCTATGGGTTGTGAGAGGATTACAGACTTGCCCATTGTGGTCAAAGCGGATCGACAGTACGCTGCTACGTCAGCTGCATTGCGGACTGAGGAAGAACGGGCTTTGCGGAGTTCGGCTACAAGCAGGCGCTGCCGCCGATCACCTATCGACTGCAGGCGCTCACATGGCTCAGGAGTATTGGCCAGCCAAAGACTGGCGCTACCACCCATTTTGGGTTCCCGGAAATCTCAGCCCGCGCTTCAACACGGTCACATCGTGAGTGGTTGTCCCGAAGCTTGAAGAAAGAATGTGTCGAAGAAGGTCCGCATCTATCCCGTTCTTGCATGTGTACACGTCCGCCGATACGAAGCCCTGGGCTGAGAACGTGTGAATGCTGATATGACTTTCTTGAAGGACAACAAAGCCCGTCCATCCACCGCTATCCTTCATGCCGGTTGGGCTGGCGAAGTAGACCTCCGGCCCTCCGAGTACGGTCATGCCAAGCGCCTCCACTAAGGTGACGATCGCATCGCGTACTATTGACTCGCTTCCCAGGAGTTCCGGGTCGCCGCCGTAGCCATCGAAAGTTAGATGTTCGCCGAAATGAGGCATGTTTTCCCAAGGTTACTAACCACCCATGGTGCGAGCCTACCGCACGATCATGCTTGATTTCTTGGTCGGTCGGATTGCTTGGTGCCTATTAACCACGCATAGAATCTAGTAGCAGCCGCAACCCAAGTTTGGTGAGTCGCCTGTAGCCACTCACTTGGCTGTCCTTGAGGGCGTCATGTTCGAGCCATTGACACGCAGAACGTATCTCAGGCAGAGCCTGGCTCTAGTTGTCCCGTCCATTGCCTCATTACCGGTGAGGGCACAGGCGTACCCGGAGCATCCAATTCGGGTGATCGTTGCCTACCCTCCCGGTGGCCCGGTGGACTTCGTTGCAAGGTTGCTCAGCGCGGGAATATCTAAGCGCCTGTCTCAGCCAGTGACGGTTGAGAACAGGCCAGGCGGTAATGGCCTTGTAGCAGCACAGCATGTGGCGTCGGCGAAACCTGACGGCTGCACATTGCATCTCTGCTTGTCGACGCCTTATTCGATGCTTCAATCGCTGTATAGACGGCCGCTTCCCTACGATCCGAATGCTAGGAGCGACATCGTGCTCGCCGCAGCGGTTCAATCGATACTTGTCGTGAACCCAAGGACCGGAATCAAGACGATGAGGGACTACATGACCAAGGCGGCTCAAAGTCCAGGCGTCTTGACCTATGCATCTCCAGGTACAGCTCAGATCTTCACCCTGGCGAAGGAACTGTTGAAGGCCGAGTTGAGCCTGGATGTACGACAGATCCCATACCAAGGAGTCGCGCCTGCACTGCAGGCCGTCTTGGCAGGAACGGTCGATGCCGCACTGCTGGACGTCGGCACAATCGCACCCCATGTTTCGGGTGGACGACTGACACCGCTCTGTGTGCTTGGCAAGCAGCGCGCTCGCGCTATGCCAGACGTGCCTACCTTAGAGGAGGTTGGCATTAGAGTTCCAGTCATGCCGCTGATATGGATGGGTTTCGCTGGACCTCGCGATATTCCCACAGGGATTGTCCAGAACCTGAATGTGGAGATCAACAGAGAACTCCAGGAACCCTCAGTGACTGCGACGCTGGCTCAACAGTCTCTTGATCCCCTTGGAGGCTCCTCGGATCAGATGAAGAGAAGCATCGAGGATGACGCGCGTGTCTGGGGCTCGCTAATTCGTAGACTCGGAATTCACGCCGACGAATGAGAACCAGGCGTCGACATTCGAGTGACAATGTCAGGCGTCTTGCTTCGCTCTGTATCCCAGAAATCCGAGGAGTCGTCTGCTAGTCTTACAGTGAAGGCTTTGATGCATCCAGCCTGAAGCGCATCGGCGAAGTCTGTGCACAGGTCAAGGAACTGTCGTTCAATCGCTTGCGCGTCTGACAGACCTGTCCCCAACGAACACATAAGGACGACTGAGTCACCCTTTGGGGATCTCGTAACTTGAAGTTGAGCCTTCGAAAGCCCAGCCGTGGTAGTGAGTTCCAGCAATTGCCGCTGGCCGACAGCGCATCCATCGCCAAAAGCGACCACAAGGTCAGTTCGACCCTCAATGCGGATGTTAGGGGTACCCCAAGGGTTGTCGGAGCATTCAGGAGCAAGAATCATCACCTGATCTCCAGTGTTGTGCCACTCCCTGCCGCGTTGCTGGTCGCAGACCTCCAACTGCCCGCAACGTCCAACCACAAGGGCTTCCGTTGTTCCATCCACAAGCAATCGGTACTGGTAGTCAGGAACCAGATGCATGATGCCGGCTGAAGCTCCCTCGATTGCTAGTGCATCGAGTTCTGCGCACCCGTATATATCGCGCACATCGCATTCAAGCAGGCGTCGCAGCTCTGCTCGAACGTCCTGCTCAAGCAATTCCCCGGCCGTCAAGACCAATTCGACGCAACGCGCCAGCTCCTGCTGCGACCTCAACTCAAGCGATTGCAGAACGCGAGCGAGGTTACGGCCACCTGCACAGATTACGGTCGGCGCAAAATCATCGAGAAGTCGAGACAGCGTAGCCGCCCGAAGAGAAAGTCCCACGGGGAAGACTTGCGCCCCGAGTGTCGCTGCCCCTTCAAAAAAAACTTGGCCAATTGACCACGGGGCCATCGGATGCATGACCAGCACCCGGCTAGAAGGGCCTATTCCAGCTTCAACGAGCATTCGCGCTTTGACGTCTACAACGCGAAGCCAACGCTCCTTCGTATATCGGACGAACTTCGGAAACCCCGAGGTTCCTCCGGTTATGAACGACAGAGTCAAGGACGCCCAATCTCTAAAGGAACTGATCTAGGATCTTGAACTTCGGAAGATCGCGCTGCAGGCTCAGCAGGCGACTTGCAGTGGCGCGCGCTGCAACCGATCGCGTATGTACCGGATAGTAGGAAACAACAGTATCTGGGTAGATTTCAGTTGACTCAATATGCTTCTTTAGCACATCAAGGTCCCCTTTTCCGATGAGTAAACCTTCAGATCGTCCGACAGGGTTGTAGTCGATGAACTCAATGTCTGAGTTCAAGTGAGCTACCTGCGATCGAAGCGCACGCATCCACATCTCCTGCAGTTGCTCAACTGGAACTGACGCAGACGTGCCCTTCGAAGCCTTCGCAACGACCGTGTAGACGCCATTCTCGTCCATTGGCTCTTCGTCTGCCGACATCAACTCCACGTAACCACTTCCGGCCCGCTTCTTGATCTCATCCGTGTGGTCCGCGGTCAATATGCCCCTGGCCTGATATCGACCAAGAGCCTCTTCAAAGAAGAGGTTCGCGTCGATCTTTAGATAACTGGTTAGCTCTCTGACCATATCCCCGGTCTTGGTGACCGGAACTACCTCATGCGAGCAATATGGCCACTGGGGATTTGCCTTCAGCCGCGCGTCAAGCTCTAGCAGGTCGTCAGCACGATGGAGTTCGTAGCTTGTTGCGCCGTCGGGACTTCGGAAAAAGAACCCCAACTTCTTGTCCGCATACAAGGAGGAAAGATGGTCGAGGGCCAGCAATCGGTGCTGCAGCATGGCCGCGATGTCGAAGTGCGACATGCTCGGCGTCTCGACGGACTTGACAAAGAAGTGCATCATTCCAGCGTCCTCCACCAGTGCCTGTGGGAGGCGTTCTATCACGTTTTCTCTAGGCTGTGAAGTTACCAATCTCATGGAGGAGTCCCGGTGAAAGCCACTGCAAAGTCGGTTCAACGAGTGATGAAGCTGGTGCGGGCGAAGCATTTCGCTCGAACGGACCCGCGGCCAAACCCTCGGGTTCCCGTAATCTATTTTGAGGAGACATCCATGTCCGGAAGGCCCTACATGGTGCCTCTGGTCATCCTGCGCACGCGACCTTGTCGATGGTTCAGCGCAGGGGGCTGCGTGATGTGTAACTATGAATTGCTAGCAATCGATGAAGGCGTCAGCGACGACGACGTACTTGAACAAGCGCGGGCCGCGATAGCGCAGTTAGGAGATTTATCGAACTACCCATATTTGCTCCTGACTTCGCAGGGCTCATTCCTTGACGACGAAGAAGTTCCCTCTGCACTTCGCACAGAGATTCTTCAAATGTTCTGGCGTGCGGGCCTACGGGCAGTGTCAACGGAGAGCGAGGCTAGGTATTGCCTTGATCGACAAAGGTTATCAGCCATCAAGGATGCCTTTCCCGGCCGCTTCTCCGTCGGAATCGGCCTTGAGGCGGCAGACGACTACATTCGCAACGTTGTAATCAACAAAGGGCTTCCTGAGCACATGTTCGTCGCTGCGGCTGAGTCCCTGGGCTACTCAGGCATCGGCTTCTATACCTATGTGAGCCTCGGGAAGCCTTTTCTCTCCCACGAAGAGGACCTGCGCGATGCTGTCAATGCCATAGAGATGACGTTCAAGCACGGTGGGTTTATGGCGGTCGTTGAGATGATCAATATCCAGCCGCACACGCTCACTCATCGGCTATGGGAAGCGGGCGAGTACAAGCCGTGTAATCTCCGTCTAGGCATCGACGTCCTAAGAGCACTAGATCCAGAACTTCGCGCGGCCGTTTCGATAAAGGGATTTGATGCCGATATCAGTCCAATTCCAGTCGCGCTACCTTCGAGCTGCAGCGCGTGTGATGCAGGTGTTCGGAAGGCTCTTAACGAGTGGAATCTCAATCGTGACTTTGATGCGCTAGTCGCTGCTGCGGGAAAATGCTTCTGCCATCCTGCGGCGGTGGAGAGTCCCGCATCCTCGAACATTGGACAGAGGGTTTCAGAGACGCTAAAGCGGTTGTTCCCAGAACTGATCTAGTTGGTGATGAATATGCTTGCACAAACACTCGGTATGCGGTTCATCGAGATGACACCTGGTCGGTTTTTGATGGGTTCACCGCCAGATGAGATCGGCCGCGAGGCCGATGAGCAGCAGCATGAGGTAATGCTGACACGGAGCTTCTGGATTGCGGATGCCCCGGTAACTGTGGCCCAGTATCGAGTCAAGGATCCGAGCCACAAATGCCCACCTCTCTTTGGTATCGCCTTGGATGACGATCGGTATCCGTGTACGTGGATCTCGATCGAGGAAGCCAAAGCGTATTGCGATTGGCTAAGCGCACAGGACACCGAATGGACCTATGAGTTGCCCACCGAAGCGGAGTGGGAGTACGCCGCTCGCGCAGGCACGGCGGGGCGATTCTTTTGGGGAGACACAGAGGCAGATGCGTCGAGGTTTGCGAACACCTTCGACCGCTCCGCAATGAAAGCACTGGGGAACTTACCCAAGGATGGGTTTGATGTAGATGACGGATTTGTCGGCCCATCGCCCATCCGCAGCTTTCAACCCAATCGATACGGACTCTATGACGTCATCGGAAACGCGTGGCAGTATTGTCGCAACGTAGCCTACAAGTACCCGGCAACGTCCGTCACAGATCCTCTTGGGCCACCGACTGGAACCCTGTACTGCGTTCGAGGTGGAGATTGGCTGTCCATCCCGTTCTTTGCGCGCCTTGCAAACCGAACTTTCATGCGGGCGGGCGAAAGATCAGAGACTGTGGGCTTTCGCGTGATCGCTCGGCCTCGCGCGCAGCTGCCTGCCGACCCGATTGACCCAGCACCTCCAAGTTGGGTAGACATTAGGGGACTGTTCACAGATATCGATGTGGCCCATATGAAGGCGGCATCTGCGAATTGGAAGCCTCCACTTGAACTCGATAGCTATGAGTCTGTGAAACACTATTCGATGAAAGTCTATAGCTCGGTACGTGATGATCGGATGCCTCTTCCCCCGGTTGACAAGTGGAATACCTTTCAGAAAGATCTTTTAAGGCGCTGGATTTACGCACGTCACCCATATTAGGCGGAGGTTTGCTGTGAAACCGATATTCGAGGTCGTCTCTGGTCAAATTTTGCTATCCAAGAAGAGGGAGTTCTTTAATCTACACAGCAATATACTTTTGCCTGTGATGATCGAATACAGGATCAGACCGCAGATGCTTTTAATAACAGAAATAGGGCGGTTTGGTCGATTTCTCGATATCTATCGATATGTCGACCTTGCACAGTACGAAGAGTTAACGGATCGACTCATTGCGGATGCTCGGCTCGCACCCTACTACGAGAAGATTGGCTCGTGCGTTCACGGTTCAATTTCAGTGGAAATCATGCGAGAGCTCCCTTACGCCGCGGAGTGGACAAAATGACGAATAGCTCCAAATCCATTCGACAGAGTAATTTGTATAGCGGGCTGGTGCAGCACAATCGATTCGAGAGCCGGGAGAGTGAGTACATCAGGTGGTACCCGAAAAGCCTCACCCCCCATTTTGATACTGCCTCGCTGCGCCCCAATCCGAACGGAATATACATTCACGTCCCATTTTGCGATCGCCTCTGCAGATTCTGCCCATTCAACAAGCAAGTCACGAAGGCGCATGACGTTGCTCTCTATGTCGAGGCGCTGACTTGCGAGATTGATATCTACGCGTCCTTGTCTCTGAATAGTTCCATTGAATTCATTTACTTCGGCGGTGGAACGCCATCTGCTCTTGGGGTGAGTAGTTTGAGCCGGATTCTTGAGCACATAAGGACGCGGTTCAGGGTCAGCTCAGACGCAGAGGTGACCCTCGAAGCCCATCCGAGCCATCTTGATCGGGCATTTGCGAAGTCCATACGTGGCCTGGGCGTTACCCGGGTGAGTTCAGGTGTGCAGTCATTTGATGACGGCAACCTGGAGCGACTAGGAGCAACACATCGAACTGCCGAAAGCCTTAAGGCCATCGAAGCTGTGGGAGCAGTCCTCGGAGGCGTGTCCATCGACTTACTCTTTCGAAGTCCGGGGCAGTCACTGGGAGACTGGGAGCGCGATCTCTCGGCCGCCTTGTCGATGCCTGAGGTTGATCACCTGAGCTTGTATTCGTTAATCCTGAAGGACTCGACCACTCAGCCCGCTGCCGAGTCCGAGGCGGCAATGACTGTACTTGCTCATGAATTAATTGCTCCTACCGGTATGCTGCACTATGCTTCGTGCGCAAGTGGTGGCTTCGACTTCGCAAGGCCATCGCATGAATGCGTGTATGAAGTTCGGCACTGGGGAGCACCGCAGGCAGAGTTTTTGGGCTTGGGCCCTGGCGCTCTTGGATTTGTTGGAAGTTCTACGTCGGTCAACGGGCTGGGCCTGAAGGAGTACTTCTCGGCATTGCAAGCTAGGAGGCTCCCACTTGTATCCCTAACTCCCGCGTTTGGTGATGAAGCGATGCGCCGCTACTTTGTTCTTGGCGTCAAGACGTTGAAGGTGGGGCTTGCCGAATTCAGAGCAAAGTTCGCCGTAGATCCATTGACCTACTTCGAATCCGAAATCAGTCGCCTAGCCGATGACGGCTTCGCGGTTGTCGAGAATGACAACCTTGTGCTCACGCCGTTGGGACGGCTCTTCGTCGACTCCGTCAGCACGACGTTCTTCAGCAAGGGGGAGGCATTGGTGCCTCATCCCGAAGAGCCGGAGATTCGCCGCGCAGAGATTGAGTCGCGACGCGTTCGCGCGCGCATGTGAAGCGTCCGGTCACAGCACCTTGCGATCGTCACTATGAAGCACGCTGGCGTTGAAGCATTGAAGCGTATCGAGCCTCTCTTGGCTCAAGTGCGGGCATTTAGCGCACTCGTGGAGAGGAGGCCAGGGGTGTTCTACCTCCGATCACGGGCCTTCCTGCACTTTCATGAAGACTCGACAGGCATCTTTGCCGATGTACGGATCCACGATTCATTCGAGCGATTCGATGTCAGCGACAGGGTGGGCGAGATGACCCTTACTGAACATATTCGCTCCGCGCTGGCGAAACTGTAGCTGCAGCCACATTTCATCGCCTCCTTCTCGGAGAATGTGACTGGCGAAGCGGCTTACTTCGCGAGGCTGCTGAGGCAGAGCTTACGCAATGCCCATGGGCATCACGGCGACGGAACATGCAGTGCAGTCGTCGACCGACCGTCTGCCAGTGCTGAGTGACCGCTTTGCGACGCTCGGTCGGGTGGCGGGTTATGGCCGCGAGTGTGAAACGATGTAGCCTCCCGTGAGCCGACAGACGGGGACGGCAACAGGGAGGTGCGCGGCGCGCTTGCCAGTCCTCGAAGCGGGTGCCTCAGGTGATTTCCCAGAGCCGCCGCATGCAGGCCCACAGCTTCGTCAGGAGCCCTACGTGATGCGGTGGCCTGTCCTGGGGCTGCGTCGGCCCACGCTGCTCAAGCCTACACTTCGACTACCTTTTCAAAGCCGCCGAAGACCATGCGTTTGCCGTCGAAGGGCATGGGCGGGTTGCCGGGTGCGCCCGGATCCACGCGCGGGGCTTACATCATTTTCTTCGTGCCTGCGTCGCGCGTGGCCTTGTCCGGCCACTCGACGCACGAAAGAGCCACCGTATCCTCGGCCGTGGCCCGGACTGCGCGGCGGAAGTCAGTGACTTTGCCGTCGGGGTCGTCGTCGCCCCAACCTTCGATCACACGGATTGGGCCAAGCTCGATGAACTTCTGCTTGTTAGCAGTGGGGACCGCAATCATAAAACCATCGATGTACGACATGTCTTCACTCCTGTTGTTGACCAGTCGGCATGCCCACTTTAGTGCGCCTCGTACCCGATCGAAGAACGACGGGAAACCAAATCAACACGACATGCATAGCAGGAGGACATGCGCCCCGTGACAGCGCTGGAACAGCTCTGCTGCAAAGTATTCGCCCGGATTAGCCGCCGCTGCGCCCTAAGCGTAGGCGCTTTGGCCTCACAGGTCATGCTGGAGCAACCCGGGCGGCTCCTTTTCACCGGGCGGGCAGCATGAGCCGAAATGCTGACGATGGAACATGGAGGCGTGTGCGGACATACACGCCTAACCAGCAGTTAAGGGTCGGCTGCGTAAGCTCGACCCCGCGAGCCGCGGACAGCCATAGCGAGGTTGACGGACACGACCTGCCGTCAACCAGGCCGGATGACCGCAGTGCCCTGGCGGATTCAACCGGTCATTGCATCTGCCGAGTTACCAGATAAACCTATGCCTGCTTCAAGCCACGCACCTTGAACCCGGCTCCGGCCTGCAAACGACGGCTACCGCTGCACAACCGACCACTGGCGCGGCAGTTTTAGGCTGAGAGCGGCTATCAAGTCTTGCATGCCCAATGAGTGCTGAACCGGTACCGGACATTGGGTTGCTATAGCTATGAGCTTCCGCTCCACATCTCAAAGCTGATGCTCGGCGGAGCGCCTAGCTTGTTGCGCTCTCAACGTGCGCTTTTTTTTTCCAAAACCGAATTGGTGCTTTCGACCCAGAGTCAAGGATTGCACTATTACATTCGTCGTCGCCAAGCAAACGCGAGAGGCTGGATCAACTAGCAGAGGCTGCGTTCAGGTCTTAGGAAGCCGATTTTGTTGTCGGAGTATCTTGATACATCGACGCGCCAAAGCGTTCGTGATTTGCAGTTTCTCTCCGATTTGGGCGTTGAGATCCTTGGGCCACCCCATTGGCTGCCCCGGAGGCACCAGTTTCAGAACCTTGGATAGCATCGCAGGTGTCACTGTTCTCTGAACCCAATAATTCAGATCGGAGGCAACCAAGTTCATCTTCCTGCAGACTTCAACGTGCACGCCCGCATCCACCTCGGCCACAAACGATTCGAGATTGAGGATCATTTTTCTGATTTTCTTCTTGAACATCAGTTTCCTGCTGCCCTCGAGTGTCCGTCTGTGCTTCCCCAAGGCATACATGCGCGCGAGGCATCGGAGGCAAGAATGCAAAAGGGCATTTCGTATTTTTCCAATAGCCATTGATGCATAGGAGCCCGGCATCTTTCGGTGGAATCTCCTCATGACGTTCATTAAACCGGAGAGCCGTAGGGCAAGATCTAGCGCGCAATCGCTCGCTGCAACGTCGTAGATAGCGCACTTATGTATCGATGCGCACGTCGCCTGAACATCTGCTAGTTCCCGATACAGAGATTTCAATGCGCTTGCGTTACCGAACTCCACTAGGCGAGCCTGATTTGCATTAAATATGACGTAGCTGAAAGTCGCCTCGATCAAGTTTTCTAGTGACTGAAGCGTATCGTGTAGGCGAACACCGTTGCGGCTGCCAGAGACCCAGTATTCCAACTGAGTACGCTGCCCTTCAATTTGGTCTGTAAAGCTCTCGAGGCGTCTTTGGGCATCACTTGTGTAAAGAAGGAGCAGCGTCGATTGCTGGCGTTCCGAAGCGAATTTCCCGATGAGCAGTGCGGCCAACGCCAAGCCCGACATGACAATCAGCGTAGCAACCAGCCTTCCTGTCCCGATGGGCGAAAGATCACCATATCCGAGCGTCGTGAAAGTAACGATGCAGAAATAGAGTGCCTCAATGAAGTCTGGGGAAATCGCCTTCCCGTTACTTGCGAGTCCATGCCCCATGGGTATCCAAAGGTAGTAAAAAGATCCCAGCAGTAGTACGCAGCCCGTTGCGAAAAAAAGGTCGATATATGAGGCTCTTTCCATGATCCGCCCCCCTCTCGACGTTAAGACGCCCTTGCCGTGCGGTTCGGACATGTCCACGAAAGTACTAGTCGGTGCGGTGTCTTTACTCGGTGGCATCGTCTTGCTGTGATGGATGGATTGTAGGAAGACAGGCGGCTCGGCATAGCTTGTAGTACGACGCATTTGTCATGCGGAGCCCGCTAAGGGCGCAGTGCGCCATCTCGCAACTATGGAAGTCGGCGTTTAGGATGCAGCCTTAGCGCGGCGAGTGTACGACTGTCAGCTGCGCATCTCAAACCGGCCTTGGAGCCGAAGAAAATGCTCCCTCAACGACGATCGCTACGGACCACCAAACGTGAATTCGCAACACTGACCCGCGTGACTGCTATCGTTGCGTAGCAGTCGCCCGGCGTGCAATTGTTCAAAACGCGAGCAACGACGGCTCCTTCGCCAAGCAGCAGAGCCGAGCGCTCGTTGGCTGGCTTAGCAGTACGGATGAGCCAGCGGGCCGCGCTTCAAGATTGCAATCACTCTCTGCACTCCGAATTCAGGAGTGGATCTCCATATCGCGTACATCGATTTTTCCCTGCGCTAGCACATGGCGATAGGTCGCCACGCGGCAGTAGCCGTAAATTGATTCGAGCGAGGTAAGGAGGAAGGGATGAATCGACGATTACAGCGAAGCGCAAAACCACCGTACTGACAGAAATTCGGCGCGCCATTGGTGTAGTCCCCGGTACTCGGCTTGTCTGGCGAGTCCTTGCAGTCGGACTGCTGTCAGTGCGCGTAAAGAGTAAGAAAGACGCTGATGTGAAAGGCATTATCGAGGCGCCCATGGACCAGCGGCTGTATGCTAAAGAAATGCGACCCTGATGATCGCGGCATCTATCAGAACCAATGTTCTAGTGAGCTTGGCGCTCAGGATGAGCAGCGGAACTCCAGCTCAATCTTCCCCGGCCGTTGCCGCGTTGTTTTGGTCACCAGGATCGTCACATCGTGGCCGAGCATCGCAATCCATTCAAGCATCTTTGCTTCACTCGTGCCGCGAAACTGCCCACGAACAATCTTCACGATGTCTGCTTGATCTATCCCAAGTAATTCTGCAGCTGCCTCATGGGTCAGATGTCGCGCCTTGATCGTCCAAGCGATATGTGACGCCAACGAAGCCTTTCGCTGCAACGCCTCAGCGTCTGGGTATCCAAGGTCGGCATATACATTGGTGCTTCCAACTTCAACTGCGTCTTTCATTTCTGAGCCCTTGGTGTCTACAGATCCCAATCGCAGGTTCCGACGACACGGTGATTGTTCCCGCCACGAGCTCCCGACAAGGCCTGCCTGGGCGATGTGTCGGATTCCACTGGAGCTTTCATTATGGAATGGCTTTCCACTCACTATCTCAGAAGAAACTCATCAGGCTTCACGACGACAGATCGCCGCGTAAATACGGTTTAAGGGCGTTCAGCAAGGTAGGCAACCGGCTGACCGGCATTGTCAAATCGCCGTGAAAGCAGATTCGATTGAGGCAACAGGAGTAGCCGTGTCCCTATCTTCACCGTGCCCACAGGGGCGCTCGAATGCTGAACGCTGAAAAGAAGCTGCGGAACTAGGAGCTAGAAGTAAGGGATGTACTGAAGATCTGCGAGATTCATGGGTCGTAGGGGGTCAATAACCCTCAGCACGCGCCACTTCAATTACACGGGCCAGATGACCCTGCTCTATCGCCTGGCGCGGTGTCCGGCCGCCCAAAGCGCCCGATGGTGTCTCCAAGAAGGCGAGTAGTGCACAGCCCTCAGTCGTTCCCAAGGCTTTTGAAAGCTTGGGCACTGCATCCCATAGGGCAGGTTCAAACTGCCAACTGGGCAACTTGAATCCACGCCGGGCTTGGGTCAATCCGATCGCCCGCCCTTTGGCGATCCACGCATTGATCGTCACTGGGGTGGTACCGACCAGATCCGCAGCCATGTCTGTGCTGAGCATGTCATTGGCTTCCAAGCGAGCCGTCCGGGCGGCTAGGCTGCCAGCCAGAAGAGCCTTTGTCTGAGCAGCAGACGCGTAGGGCGACGGATGTTCATCTGCGCTTGGGCTGTTACTTGTGAGGCGACTCGTTGAGGTTGAGTGTGTTTTCATGGGGACCTCATCAATGGCGCCTTGCCGTTGACCTTGCTACTGAAATACGAAGTGCGGGGCGAGTTCAATGCAACAGCCTGCTTGAGCCTGGCCATCGAACGTGAGAGCAAGGCGAAGACCTCAGCGCTGTGGCGAGCTCGTGCTTTGAGAACCAACGGGCCGATATCCAGATCCATGAAGCCGATACTGGCTGTCCGACGGCTGAGCACATTGGCCAAGATCGAGAGTGTGTGGCGACGCTTCACGATGCCAGCGACAGATTGCAAGACCGCGAGGATGTCGGAGTGGCGTCGCATCATCGGTTGGTTGTTTTCAGAAACTACGGGGTTAGGCGGGCAACCCCGCATGGCAGCCGCGCAGTTTTTCCCTCAGCTCGTGTTGAACTACAGGGTTGGACAAGCCGGTAGTTCCTTCGCACGCAACCAGATTTTCCCGACAGGAGTCGGGCCATCCCTCCACATCATCATCAAGTGCCAGCCACTGCCGGGGCTTTCGGCGACGAGCGTCATCTTGAACTTGCACACCCCGGGGCGTGGTACGAAACATGGACAGATTCCAGGGATCCACGCCATGGACACGCTTGTGGTACGTCCCACCAATGAACCGGGCACGCATAGAGACCGGAAGCCGTTTGAGGGTTGCGCTGTATCCGGGGCGGATGCACCAGGTGCTACTCAGTACCAGAGCGACTGTCGGGTACGGTTCAAGCACTGATTCCAGGATAGGAATCCATTCGAAAAGAGAGTGTCCTGCAGCCTCATACGGGCTCATGTAGATGCCCTTGCGAGGATGCCAGAGCACTTTTTCATGGTGGACAACACCATCGAGGTCTAGGTACAGAACTACGTCAGCGCTGCGGGGAGTAGACGCTGGGAGATACGGAGCGTTCTGGCTAGAGGGCATAGCCGTAGGCATTCTGCATGGTGTCAATTGGTCAGCGGGGATAGCGACTAGTCCAGACCTGACTCAAGACCAGCCCACTCCCTGCCCATGCCCACGAGTAGGCACCGGATTGGGCTCGCAAGAGCAAGCTCTTCACAACTTCCAGGCCGTCCGGCTCATTGAGCACATCGATGGGTCTCCGATTTCCCAATGCTGGGACCACACCAGTAAGCCCACCGTCCAACCACACCTTTGCATGAAAACCAGTTTGGTCTCCTGACTCATCGAGCATGCTCTGTACGAGCACTATGAGAGTGGCGATGTCGTCTGAAATGGCCATGGCTTGCTCCGTGGAAATGGCTGGGGATCAGTGCGCAACACTGATAGTGCAATTCTTGTGATTGAGCGTCAAATTTCGGCCTCTGTCAGAGGCTTGTCCGAATGGCACTTGTCATTGACGAACCCTACCGGCAATTTCAAGAACGACGCCTTCCTTCAGTTCACGGACCTCTTGGAGGATGCTTTTTCGGACCTCTGGCGGCAGAACAGCGGTCATCGGGGACGCCTGCCTCAGTTCCTGCGCTCTGTGGGTTCTCCCCAGTGCCTTACGCCACTTGCGATGCTCCAGGATGTCTTTCCACTCAACCCACAGGCTGACCGAGCGCTGGTCCCCAGCATCCACCCACTTTTGAAGAACTGCCTGGGCCTGCTGGATCAACTCAGGCTCAGCGCGAACGCGTCGCACCGCTTCTTCATGCAGGGCGAGACTTTGTAGATCCTGGATCCGGTGGCGCGTGAGGTCCGCGGAAACGACGATTCGAGCCAACGGCGCATCACGGCTTGTCCCAGCCGCCGCTGTATTTGACGTGGCCGGTCGCATGACGCCATCCGCCAACAACGCGAAGTCGCCCTGGATGCCCAAAGCGGATACGACTTTCAAGTAGGTGCCCATGGACGGCGTGGGATCTCCCGCTTCGACTGCTCGCAGTGTCCCGCGCGAGATTCCCGCGCGGCTCGCCATCTCCACCGTGCTCAGGCTTTGGGACTTTCTTAGACGTCCGAGTCTGTCGCCCAATTGGAGGAGCAAGTGGAGCTGTAGCAGTGAAGAGTTGCTTGAGGCCATCTGTTCGGCATTACTTGGCAATGCGAGTATTCTGCAAAGCAAACTGAAGGTACAGCGAAACTCGGACGCATGGCTTTCAATTGCAGTTGTGCATCAACTGGGGCATGACAGATTCACCGCTGGAATCGAACCTGCCGTCAACCCCGAAACTTGCAGCCGAGCAATACTGAATTCGAGTCCACTTGACCTTTGCAAGACTCCATAATTGCGGCCAAAGGGAGGGAATGAAATGCCGGTTGAACTTGGTGTTTGGCGAATTGATCAGGGGTTGCAAGCTGTCTTGCATCAGCCCATGGCTAACGAAAAGAAGCTAGAAGACCTGATTGAGGCGAACATCGCAGTAGTTGCGCCCCATCTCATGGTCATCGGCCGGCAAGTCCAGACCAGCTATGGGAAGTATGTCGATCTTTTGGCAATTGACCGGGCCGGAAACCTGGCAATCATTGAATTAAAGCGCGACATGACACCGCGCGATGTAGTAGCCCAGGTGTTGGACTACGGCTCTTGGGTCATTGGCCTGCAGAGCGATCAGATCGCATCCATCTGGGGTAACTACGTCGAGAAGTACCGCCCCAGCGATAAAGGCATGAGCCTGGATCAGGCGTTTTGCAAACGGTTCGGCTTGAAGGAAATGCTTGATGAGCTGAACACTGAGCATGAGCTGATCATTGTCGCCAGTGCCTTGGATGACAGTACCGAAAGAATCGTGGAGTACCTTGCTGGCTACCACGGCATCAACATCAATGCTGTTTTCTTTCGGATGTTCAAGGATGGGGATCGCGAGTACCTCACGCGTGCCTGGCTTCGTGACCCGACGGAAGATGCGTCCGATTCGCCCGATGCGCCAGCCAACAGTCATTGGAACGGTGAGTACTACGTTTCCTATGCCGGCGAGAATCGCGAGTGGAATGAGGCCCAGAAGTACGGCTTCATTGCGGGCGGAGGCGGGACCTGGTACAGCAACACCCTACAGATGCTATCTCCCGGAAATCGTGTCTGGGTAAACATCCCGGGCACAGGATATGTCGGAGTCGGAGAAGTGACAGGTCTCCGGGTGCCTGTAGATGACTTCACGTTTAACGAGAACGGGCACACCAAAAAGATCACGGACACCGATGCCGTCATCGCCACCCGGACCAAGTACGCGGAAAGTCCGGAGAACGCGGAGTACCTGGTGCCTGTGAAGTGGATCGAGACTGTGCCTGTCGCCAACGCGATCAAAGAAAAGGGCTTCTTCGGGAACCAGAACACCGTCGCGAGACCAACGTCACCCAAATGGGTACATACCGTGGCGCGGCTCAAAGAACGTTTCCAGATCGACTAGCCCCCTGAGAGACTGCACCTTGACTGGATCTTCATCAGCTCCACAAGACTCTCGTAGCGACGATCCCGTACTGGCGCTCGCAGATCGATCCGACGAGTTCGAGGACGCCATACTGGCCTGCTTTCCTTCGACAGGTGTGGTCCTAGCCATTGAATCTGAACAAAACCAATTGGCCTTGAGCGCATGCCACCTGTGCATTGAGCATTCCAAGGTAGTAAGAACTGCATTTGCCATTGACGCCCCGAGCTCTGCATGCGGAGTTCTTCGCCTTCAATATGAGGCTCTGCTGCGGGCCTCATAGCTCCTCTTCGCGGCAACTCCAGCACAGATCGAAAAGCTAAGCAGGGAACTGACGCCGGAAGCCGAGCTTGCAGCCAAAAATCTCCCGACTGCTGGTGAGATGCTCTCAAAGGTGTTGACAGCAGCCCCTGCAGGGTTGACTGCGCATCTGGCGGAGTTCAACGAGTATTCACGACACGCCTTGAACTCGTATGTCCACAGCGGAATTCACCCGCTTCGCCGTGTGCGTGAGGGTTTCCCGGTGGAAATGGCGCTGAATCTGATTCGAATCTCCAATGGGCTCATGCACATGGCTTACCGAATGCTTGCCATGTTGATGGGATCACAGCGCCGAATGGATAAGGTGACGCACTTGTATAAACAATTCACCGATTGCTGCCCAATGGCCCCGTCGGGTCAAGCGACCGGAAAAAGCTAGTTCCCGGGAGTTAGATTTTCCCGGCGGTATGTGGATAGGGCTCAGGGCTTGCCTGCAACCCTTATGCAGTCACTTATCCAGTGTCCACTCCGCTCGTCGAGAACAGGCATCAACCGCATGCCCTACAGCGTTAAGTTCAGTTCAGAAATGGCCTTCACCCCCTGACTGCCAGCTTTACGTGGAAATTGACACTCAAGGCATCCGTCCTGAAATTAAATCTCCCTTCCTGTTCCGACTGGAGATTCACCATGGAAAAGCGCTGGTGCAATGCATGCGGAGAGTCGTTTGAACCCCGGCCTCAAACCCCTCACCAGTTGTACTGCGCAAAGCCAGAGTGTCAGCAGTCACGCAAACGCTTATGGCAAAAGACAAAGCGCAAGACTGACGACGACTACCACGAGAACCAGGCTCAGGCCCAGTCTAGTTGGCGCAGGGATCATCCAGATTACTGGCGCCGTTACCGTGAATCACACCCCGAGTACACCGCAGCCAATCGGCAACGTCAGAAGCAACGCAACGCTCGGCGCTCCGCTTCTTTGCACGCGTCCCCAATTGCAAACAGTGACGCGTCACCACAAGCCTTGCCCGTATTGGGCATCTTCAAACTCATTGCAATCGCCCCAGCTATGTTGGCAGGACAGCAGGAATGGATTGTCCAGATCAGCTTGGCGCCTTGAACCTGTTCGGAGACGTGTGATTGCAAAGAGAGGACTTCATCGCCAACAGATGATGACGCTGGTAGTGTGGTGTTGCCGTTGCTGACCCGGGAGATGTTTCCAGGTAGCCGATGACCTCGTGGCGCAGCACCACGAGTCTGTTGAGGAGCTGCACGATGGATAAAGGCGAACTTCCATTGCCACAGAATGGGCAATCGAACTTCCGCGCTGCGGAGTACGTGCGGATGTCGACCGAGCACCAGCAATACTCCACGCACAACCAAGTCGCCCGCATTCGGGAGTACGCCCAACAACGCGGCATCGAGGTGGTGAAAACCTATGCCGACGAAGGTAAGAGCGGGCTTCGGATTGCCGGACGGCTTGCCTTGCAACAGCTCATTGAGGACGTGGAATCGGGTGCTGTGGACTTCTCCATGGTGCTCGTCTACGACGTTAGCCGTTGGGGTCGCTTCCAAGATGCGGATGAGAGCGCGTACTACGAATATCGGTGCAAGCGCGCGGGTATTCAGGTGGTCTACTGCGCGGAGCAGTTTGAGAACGATGGCTCGCCCATCTCAACCATCGTCAAGGGCGTGAAGCGAACCATGGCTGGCGAGTACAGCCGGGAGTTGTCGACGAAAGTGTTTGCAGGCCAGTGCCGGCTGATCGAGCTAGGTTATCGGCAAGGAGGGCCTGCGGGCTTTGGATTGCGCCGACTACTGGTTGATCAGACGGGGGCGAGCAAGGCCGAATTGGCACGTGGTGAGCACAAAAGCTTGCAGACCGACCGAGTCGTTTTGGTGCCTGGCCCCCAGGAAGAGGTGCAGGTGGTTCAAAGCATCTACCGTTGGTTCGTCAATGACGGCTTGTCTGAGACGGAGATCGCCTCGCGACTGAACTGCTCGGGCATGCGCACCGATCTGGGTCGCGAATGGAACAGAGCCACTGTTCACGAGGTCCTCATCAACGAAAAGTACATCGGCAGCAACGTCTACAACCGGGTGTCCTTCAAGCTGCGCAAGCTGAGAGTGCTCAATCCTTCAGACATGTGGATTCGCAAGGAGGACGCCTTCCCCGCCATCGTCGCTAAGGAGGACTTCTACACGGCACAAGGCATCATCCGCGCGCGCTCGCGCCGCTATTCAGACGAAGAATTGATTGAGCGACTTCGCAACCTCTATCAGCACCGCCAGGCGCTGTCTGGGCTCATCATCAATTCAACCGAGGGCATGCCATCCTCTTCGGTCTACGCCCATCGCTTCGGCAGCTTGGTACGTGCTTACCAACTTGTTGGCTTCGTCCCATCGCGCGATTTCCAATACGTCGAAATTAACCGGCATCTGCGCCGGATGCATCCCGCCATCGTCGTGCAGACCGAGGAGAAGATGGCGGCGCTAGGCGGTAGCGTAAGACGCGATCCGCTCACCGATCTCTTGTATGTCAACGAGGAGTTCAGCGTCTCTATCGTTCTGGCTCGTTGTCGGCGCCGCGAGTCAGGACAATTGTTCTGGAAGATGCGGTTCGACACTGGCCTTGCGCCCGATCTCACGGTAGCGGTACGTCTGGATCTCTCCAACCAGTCTGCTCTGGACTACTACTTGTGGCCAAGACTGGACTTCGGCAATCCTCGCATCAGTTTGGGAGAACGCAATCCGGTGGAACTGGAGAACTACCGGTTCGACAACCTGGACTACTTCTATGGAATGGCAGCACGGACCCGGCTACGGAGAGCGGCATGACCGAGCCGCTTTCTCTGCCCGAACTGCGCATGATCCCGATGGACCGTATAGAGATCCTGAATCCGCGCGAGCGCAACCAGCGCAAATTCAGCGCGATCGTGGAAAACATCGGAGCAGTTGGTCTGAAGAAGCCTGTCACCGTCACACCGCGTCCAGGTGAGGACGGTGCAGAGCGCTACGTACTTGTGTGCGGCGAAGGACGATTCAAGGCATTCCAGCAGCTGGGAGAGAAGCGCATTCCAGCGCTTGTGGTCATGGTCTCCGACGAGGACGCGTTTGTCATGAGCCTTGCTGAGAACGTCGCGCGGAGACGGCATCAGCCACTGGAACTGCTGCGCGGCATCACGTTGCTGCGCGACAAAGGAAATTCCGTCCAAGACATCGCGCGCAAAACCAACCTGCACGAGTCCTATGTGCGTCACATTCTTGAATTGGTCGACAAAGGGGAGGAACGACTGCTGGTCGCCGTCGAGCGCGGCAAGATGCCGATTACCGTGGCCATTCTTATCGTCGGCGCTGGCAACGATGACAAGGCAGTGCAGATGGCAATGCAAGAAGCCTACGAATCTGGCGAATTACGTGGCCCGCAGCTGATGTACGCCAAGAAGCTGGTGGAGCGGCGCCAGTTTCTAGGACGCTCCATCGCACGTTCCACGCCTAGGAAGCCTGTTGACATCACTTCGTCTAGCCTGGTGCGCGCCTACAAGACAGAGGTTGAGCGCCAACGCATCATGATCCGCAAGTCGTCTCTCGTCCAGCAGCGACTCTTCTTTGTATACGGCGCACTGAGAAAGATGTTGGGCGACGAGAACCTGGTCAACATCCTTCGACTGGAGGGGCTGGACAACTTGCCCAAGTACCTCGCGGAACGCGTTTCCCGCGGTGGAGGCTCTGTATGACATCCACGACCCTTGGATTCCTGCCCAAACCGCTCATGATTGAGGTCGACCGAATTCTTCCGTCGGTCAAACTCGACCAAAAGATCGCAGCGACGCACAAGTTCCGGCAGATCAAGGAATCCATCGCCGAGATCGGTCTCATTGAGCCCCTGGTGGTCACAGCGGTCGACCGCAAGACCTCACGGCATCTCATCCTGGACGGGCATTTGCGCTTAATGGCCATGAAAGAGCTGGAGCTCAACGAGATTCCCTGCCTGGTCTCCACCGACGACGAGTCTTTCACGTACAACAACCAGCTGAACCGCCTGTCGACCATCCAGGAGCACATCATGATCCGCCGCGCTATGGATCGTGGCATTTCTGCAGCGAAGTTAGCCAAAGGTCTGTGTATTGACGTGAGCTTGCTGCAAAAGAAGCGCAGCCTGCTCGACGGCATTTGTGATGAGGTGGCCAGGATTCTGAAAGACCACCAATTCTCGACAGAAGTCACGGCAGTGTTACGACGCATGAAGCCCACTCGCCAGGTCGAGTGCGCCGAACTCATGGTGGCCGCCAACACGGTGACTGCCAGCTACGCCCGTGCGATGCTCGCGGCGACACCAGAAGAAATGCTGGTCGGCGGCAAGAAGACGATTCGCAGCGCCGCCATGTCGCAAGAGCAGGTGGCGCGGATGGAAAACGAGATGACCAACCTGCTGGGGCAGTACAAACTGGCCGAGCAATCGCACAGCGAGGACATGCTGAACTTGATGATCGCCCGAGGCTACATCGTCAAGCTCGTAGACAACGCGCGCGTGCTGCGGTACATGCAGACCCACTTCCCAGAGGTCTTGGAAGAATTCTCCAAGATCGTGGAGATGACGACCGTGGAGGCTTGAGTATTTGAGCTCCATCGGGAGCGCGTCAGCACTGCCGCGCGCCTAATACATCGCTTCAAAGTTGCGCTTCGATGCGCGCAAACAGTTGGTCCACGCGGTTGTAACCGGGGCGCGGTCCTTGGAAAGAATGGGGAAGTACCGCGAGGCCCTTCATGTCACGCTCATGGAAAATTTTCCAGCCTATACGCTCACCGGACTCACTGCCGCCCCCCACCTGATAGGCCCGTAGAGCGCGGTTCCCTTTCCGGTCAGTGCCATACGTGTGTGGCTCGACTGTGCGCATGTACCCGCCGTAGTTGAAAGTCAACAGATGCTGAGTCCGGATCGCTTCGGCAATCGGCATGTCTTGTCCTCCATGTGTGCAGGTCAGAGCAAAGTCGTTGAAACGTCTTCAGGCGGCCTTCTTGCCTTTAAGCGGGAGCTGCAGCTCCTCGACGTCAAGGGTGAAATTCAGGGGAACCTGAATCGGGTCTTTGTCCTGGTTTTTGCCGTTGTAGACATCCACATCGGTTTTGAGCTGGAAACAGTCGCCGACGATTTGCTGCCGTCGTTGTCCGAAGGACTTGACGAAATGTGACCGAGGCGCTTTCTCGTCGTCCATGTCCGCCCACAGTGACATCGTGCGGTCGCCCTTCTTGAATCGCACCGCATGCTTGGCCCGATAACGCTGCCCGTTTTCATCGGTGCGGTACTCTTCACGGAAGTATTGTGAGACGTCTGAAGCAATCGCATCGACCACGGTGCGCACGCTTGGCTTGTGCAGGCCGTTTCTGTACGCCCACTCTGCGACAGCATGAGGATCGAGCAAACCGTCGCCTCCGATCTCGGACTGATAGCGCTCAATGTATGCCTTGACCTGATTTCCATACGCGGACATGTGAATCTCCAATGGCGGTGGTTACTCGGTGAACGATCCCCAGCCGTCAACGTCGGCTGAGGGCAGTATGAATGCACGTACCTTCACTTGGTGCTTGCGCAGGAAGTCGTGGCGGTCGAGGCGACGCTGTAGCTGGCCGACCACCAGCCCCGGATGGACCTGGATGCGTTGGGCAAACCGAAGCACTCTTTCTTCAGAGAAGTAGGGCTGCACTCGCGCAACGAAGTCATCTAGCTCGGCCTTTGGGACACAGAAGTCGGCCCCTGCGGCGTTTGCCAAACGCTCACACTCGGGCAGGTCGGCTTTCGAGTCCCCAACGTCAGTGTCGATGACCGCGCGGTTCTCTGCCTTGCCATCCTCGCGCAGAACATGCTCAAGCTCGTGACGAAGTACAAACCAGAAGTTGTCGATACGATCAAACCGCAGCGTCATGCCAACTACTGGCGCATTGCTGTCCAGCCAGAAGCAAGCACCGTCCATCTTCGACCCCACCAACGGCTCGACAAAGACCAGCCGTACGCCAGCTTCTGCAAGGATGCGCGGGACGTTGCGAATCTCTTCCGGAGCGAGGATCAGTGCTCTTAGCTTCTCGATAGCTGACAGCAACTTTGCCTTCGAATATGTCGGCACAACTTGCTGACTTGCGATGGCGCGCACCCGAAACAGCCATGCGAGCTGCAGCGGCGTGGTGTCTGCCATGGCATGCGTCTTCTTCGCCGCGTGGCTCAACTGAGGAGTCGCCGTGACATCCGCAATGTCGAAGAACTCGCAAAAACGCTGCTCCAGGACCTCGATGCTCTCGCTGGCCCGCACCCATCCACGGCGCAGCATCTCGCGTACCGGAAACTGGGTGTACAGGCGGGCTTTGCGCGCTACGTTGTCGTTGGGCACAGTCACCTTGGAAAGCTGGTACTGGCTCTCCAGGTTCATCCAATATTCCGGCGACGTGCCAAAGGCCTCCCCGAGACCTTTGGCCGTTTCCGGCGTGATGGCTCGCTTGCCTGCTATGAGCTCGCTCACAAGCCGTGGCGGGCGATCCAAGATGTCTGCCAGCTCCTGCTGGCTCCAGTCCCGCGCCTCCAGTTCCTCTCGCAGGAACTCGCCTGGCGGGAACACTTCGGCGGGTACTCGTGCGTTCATAGGCTCTCCAAAACTTCTAGTGGTAGTCAACGATTTCGACGATGCCGATGACCTTGCAAGGGTGATCTCCACGAATTTCCAAGACCAAGCGCCACTGCAAGTTCAGCCGCACTGAGTGCTGCCCCTGACGATCCCCTTTTAGCTTCTCGAAGTGCAACGACTTCAAGGCCATCAAATCACGCTCATCTCGAAACGCTCGAATTTGCTGCATCCGTTTTCGGTACGCCCGAACGATCTCCTGCGAGAAGCCGGCAGTGAACTGCGGGTCGGTCTCGAGGCGGTCCAGGTTGTCATCGTCGAACTCCACATCCATAGAGAAAGTCTATGCAAAATAGACCTAGTCGTCAACACCATCTTTACACGTGGTGTAAAGATGGTGTTTTTAGACAATCGAACAGGGTTTGGAATACCGCCGAAGCACAGGTGAGGCAGCGCAGCAGAATCCGCGTGGCAAGGTGAAGATGGGCCTTGGTCCATCCCCACCTGCATGGCCGACCAAAAGTTGGACTCCGTCGCGGCGTTGCAGGTTGAGAACACCCGTCTCATCGCACTTCTATATGCGCTCGGCGTCGGGTGACGCACGCACGAGCCGCTCACCGAGCGCTCTCCAACACCCGCTTCCACCAAGCTGTCGCCGGGCGAGAAAGTCGCCTTGTTGCGCAGCCCTTTTTTGCGGGGCGAACGGATGTCTTGCCAACCCTCTGGGAGAGCAAGACCACCGGCAAGTCAGGCTACGCGATATTTTTAAACGAATGGTGGCCCGCATCTGCCATAAGTCCAGGATCAAGTGCGGACTGCGCGCATCTTTCACTCACGTCTATCACCGACCCGGTGATCTACGCCCATCTGAAGGGCAAGCACATGGTCGGCTTCCAGCTGACAAAATTAGTCTCGAATCTGATACCCGGCAACGTAGCGGTCAAAGTGCTCACCGCAGAGGGGTCCAGATGCGGTTGAGGCGCTGGCAGGCGCCTCGCAGAACTCGCAGGTTGCGCCCTCCAGGTCTGCCGCGTCCTGACAGTCGGGGCACAACGGCCTCGCAGAGTTGAACTCAAGGTCGACATCCTTGAAGGCGGCAGGCCCGGTCTTGTCGCGGCAGCGTCTGCATTTGAAGCGCAGGGCGTCAGACATGGTTGTTGCCCCCACGTTGGCGAGCAAACATCGCAGCAAGCACCTCTTCATGAGTCTTCGGTCGCCATTCGGGCCGCTGCTCCATCAGCAGCTCTCGAACGCCGGGGTCGATTTCCTGCTCAACCAGGTACTGGAAGAAGCCCACCATCCCTCGTGGCGTTTCCAGTAGCGCATGAGCGGTTGCACGGCCGACATCGTCGATGACGGAACGCGCTTCGGCATATCCGCCAGCGACCGCGATGGCAGCGCATTGCAGTGCGTCCGAGAAGTAGCGTTCGGCGAGCAGCCTCTCAGCAAGGGCTGGCAGTGCCTGCGGCAGGCCCTGATCGTGTGCTTCCAGAAAGAACTGGACCGCTCGACTTGTGAGGATGTCGTCCTTGGAGGCAGCCAGGAGCCCGCTGAGGAATTGCGAGTAAGCGTGCCCTTGACTGGCAAGGCGCGCCAGCGTGGCGACAACCGACTGTTCAGCGGCGATGTTGTAGCCGAAGATGAACTCGCGGGCACCTGGCTCGGTGGGATCGTATAGGCGAATACCGTCAAACGCTGCGAAGAACTGTTCGATGACCTGCGCTCGCAGCTTCTCAATCAATGGCGAGTGGGTAAAGCCTGTCAAGGCTTTGCTGATTTCGTCGCGTCGTCGGGCCTGACCCTTTACGGTCCCGGTTGCCTCCGCATGCCGCCGAAGGTCTTCGACGGTCCGAATTTCTGGGTGGTCGGGAATGCTGACTTTAAGCCGCTTCTTGTCTAGCTGTTGCGCGGCCAGTTCTAGGTCTTGCTGCTTCTCAGGAAACCATGTGAGTTCATGCCCGCTGCTTGGCAAGTGGCGACAGTGGTGCCACGCCTTGCTTTTTGGATCGTTGGAAGCCGCCGGAATGACGTCGACGAAATTAATCGAGTTTTGGTTCTTGAACAGAAATTTGCGCTTAACTGTGAGCGCAGCTCCATCGATGCGGAGCGTGAATGTGGCTGCCATTGGGGCCTCATGTTTGATATGCGTCGAACGGTGACCAGGCTCCGCTCGGCTCAAACTGAGGAGACCGATGCAGACATACAAACTCTCTATACGCGTTTTATTACGCTCCCTGGTCAAAGGCGGTGATGAATACACCGTGAGCGTCGTGGCTGCGGGGGCCACGGTGCCGGGTCTGATGGATCGGCAACCTTGGAATTATAACAGCGGGCTTGGGGAAGTCTGCGGAAATCGTGTTGTGAAGTGCTGATCGGCGCAGAGGCCCGCTGACAGGCGGCGCCATGAAGCAAGCTCATTAGGGGGTGGACCTGGCGACCAAAGCGCACGCGCAAGGGCGAGTTCCTTAGCTAAGATGGAGCACGTGGTGCCTTGGGCCTGAGTTCAGGAAACCACCTGGAAATAGTGGCTGTTTCGCGGTACAAATTAGTATCCGCGCCAGACAGAATCACGCGGCGGAGTGTCGTCATTGGGCATGGAGCGAGCCGCAATGGCAGCGCCATGGAGCAGGTGCGTAAGTCATTGATCCAGCAGGTCGATTTCGCATCCTATAGGTGGCTCAACAAAGGTGCAGTTAGCCGCTCATCATGCGTTGGGGCTACTCATGACGCATCATCACCATCGCCGAATATCCCAGAAAAGGTATTGACCACATGACTTGCGAAAGCTTTAAATTTGGAAGGAAAGCACGTCCAGCGGGGCCATTTCCCTGGTGTCAGCGACGGCTTGTAGGATGTTTGCAGGTTTGTGGGAATGTTTTCTAGAGCCGCTCCCACTGGAACTGCAAATATCATTGATTTCCGAGGCCCTGGGTTTGCAGGTTCAGTGAGAACCTACACATCGAGCTCAGCCTCCATGTCTCGTGAACTAGTTCTTTACTGCGACGAGTCAGATTCTTCTGGAAGACATTTCGCCAATTTTTACGGCGGAGCTTTGGTTGAGTCTGCTCACTTGGCCGAAGTCGTCCAGCGTCTAGCTGCACGTAAAAACTCATTAAATCTGCTTGGTGAAGTCAAGTGGCAAAAAATCACGGAACCGTACGCGCAAAAGTACATGGACCTTGCCACCGAGATCTTTGCTCTTGTGCGGGAGGGGAAGCTCAAGCTGCGGATCATGTTCACTCAGAACTATTTTTCTGCACATCGGCTAACCACTGCGCAACGAGAAAACGGTTTCTTCCTTTTGTACTATCAATTCATTAAGCACGCTTTCGGACTGAAGTTTGCAGGGCTACCAGAGCTACCGCAAGTCGGAATCAGGGTGTACTTTGACAAGCTACCAGACACCGCAGAAAAGTGTTTAGCTTTTAAGGGATTTGTCTCGGGGCTTAACCAAAACAGAGAATGGCGCCGCGCAGGAGTTTTCATCCGGCAAGATCAACTCGCAGAGATCGACTCCAAAGAGCACGACATCCTGCAAGCCTTGGACTTGGTGCTTGGAGCTATGCAGTTCCGCCTGAATGACAAGCACAAGGAAAAGCCTGAAGGTAGCTTACGTAGAGGGAAGCGGACAATTGCCAAAGAGCGCGTCTACAAGCACATCTTGGCTGAGATTCGCGAAACTTACGATGGCAAGGCCTTCAATATCGGAACGAACACCGGAAGACCTTCTGGCATGCATCATTTGTGGACAGACCCTTACAGACATTGGCTGTTTAAGCCAGCAGATGGGGTCGTAAGGCCAGAGTTCGCAAAAAAACGAAGCCAAAAATAAAAAGGCCCCGCGTTCACTACATAGCGTCCCAAGTGGAACTTGGGCGTTCGTGAAACGAAGGGCCACCGATATGTTAGCACAAGCTAACCAAATAAGTCCGAGTGAGCGGTCATTGAATCGCTGCCTCATCTATTGACGTCAACGACATTTCAGTCAGGCACTCGATGTGATGTCAGGTAGTGACACTAAGTCTCAATTCTTCCCATGCGCTCCCCTATCGCCATCGTCGACGTCGACCGCCTCGACACCTGGACCCGCTACCGCGCAGGCCTGTGCGACACCTGCGCGGCCAACTGCTGCACGATGCCGCTGGAAGTGCTGTTGCCCGACCTGGTGCGGCTTGAGCTGGTAGACCCGTTCGAGGCCGAGCATGAAGAGCTGCGGCACATTGCCAAGCGGCTGCTCAAGGCGCGGTTGATTGACCACTTCAATCACAAGAACGCGATCTTCACGATGGCGCGGCGGGCCAGCGGGGACTGCAATTTTCTGGACCCGAAGACCCGGCTGTGCACGGTGTATGACAAGCGGCCCGAGACGTGCCGGCTGCACCCACAAAAGAAGAGCCCCAAGCCTGGGTACTGTGCTTATGGGGCTCGGGACTTGCAGCGCAAGGGCTGAACGGTCACCAAGACCAATCCGTCGGTTGGTGCAGCAGCGCGGCACCCGACACGGTGCAAGCTGACCAACCTCCCTGCTCCTACACCGTGTCCCTCTGTACAAGGCCTGCCCAAGGCTCCGCAGGCTCTGCCATCACGGCACTTGCACACCGCGCTGCTGGGCAGCCAGCATCATGGACCAGCGGTAGCTGACGCCCTGGACGTGTCCATGGATGTGAAGGTGCCGGATGATGCTGGAGGCACTGTTGCTGCTGCAGGGGCGTGCACGCACGGTATCGCCAGCGCACCCGCCTTCGATGGTGGTTACAGCCCGCCCACCACGGCAGCGCTCGACCAGCGGTGCTGCGTGCGCTGAGCTGCAATGCTGTCGTGGTCGCCTGGCTCTATCCTGCTGCTGCGATCTGCACGGGGTGCGCCTTGTGCGCGGTGCGGTGTCCGTTTGATGCGATCCGCATGGTGCGGACCCAGCCCCTCATTGAAGACGTTTAGTGTGGTGTTGGACGCTATCCGGCACTTCTAACCGGGTCTTTTCGGCCAGGGCGGCGTTGCAAATCCGCGCGATACCTACGGGTGTCGCTGTGGCTTGCGCCTTGCCCTGACCAAAAATCCATCGGCTTTCAATGTGCCGTCAAGCATGCAACACCACACTAGCGCTGCAACGGGCACCCATGCCCGCCACGATGCACGTTCAAGATGGACAGCACGACGCGACGGTGTCCCACACGCCCGAGCGGCGGGGCGTGGTGACATGGGCGGTTCACCCCATTCACCACAAGGAGCACACCATGTCTGAAAAGAAAGCCAGCGTTCACTGGGAAGGTGCCGGCAAGTCCGGCCAGGGCCAGATCAGCACCGAGACCGGCGCACTGGACAAGTACCCCTACGGCTTTGCCAGCCGCTTCGGCGACGACCGCAAGGGCACCAATCCCGAGGAGATCGTGGGCGCTGCCCATGCAGCCTGCTTCACCATGGCGTTTTCTTTTGCCGCCGAGAAGGCTGGCATCGCCACCGAGACCGTCGACACCACGGCCAGCGTGCGGCTCAGCAAGGAAGGCGATGGTTTTGTGATTGACCGCATCGCCCTCACGCTCACGGCCAAGGTGCCGGGCATGGACGACGCGGCCTTTCAGAAGCTAGCGGCCGATGCCAAGGCCAACTGCCCGCTGTCGAAGGCGCTGGCCTCGGTGCCAGAGATCACGCTGACCGCCACGCTCGTGAAGTAGCTATCGGTACAGGCGCAGCGCCGGGGGCGCCGCCTTGGCCGATTCTTCTTCACCCTCAGCGAGCCCGCACCGCCGCTGCCAGCGCAGCAAACGCCTGCCGGTCCAATGCGTGCGTGAAGGCTGTGTTGGGCACCGGGTGTGTTGATAGCTTCACCACCACCAGTTCTGCCGCCGGGTTGATGTGGATGTGCTGGCCCATCAGTCCCTTCGCTTCGTAGGTGCCGTCCGCATCGTGCGGCACCCACCACTGGTTGTGGTACGAGTAGCCCGCGCGCATGGCTGTGCCGGGGGCCATGCTGAATTTCGTGGGATCGGCACCCTTGCGCAGCTCGGCAATGGTGGCGGCCGAGATGATCTGCTGGCCGTTGAAGCTGCCATTGGCACGAAGCATTTCTCCAAAGCGCCCCAGGTCGCGCAGCGTGGCGTTCACGCCCACGCTGGTGGACTGGCCACCGTTCGCATCGGCAAACACATAGGCATCCTCCTGTGCGCCCAGGCGCGACCAGATGCGCTCGGACAGCAGTGTGGCGTAGCTCTTGCCCGTCACGCGCTGCAGCAGCCAGCCCAGTACTTCCGTGTCCACCGACTTGTACGCAAACGCGGTGCCGTGCTCCCCTTCTTTCTTCAACGTGGGCAGGAACTCGGCCATGCTTTTGGCGGCGTTGCTGCCGGGCGGCGCGGGCTGCAGGCCTGCGGCGGCCAGGTACTGGAAAACGCCGGACGCAGGGTCGGCAAAGTTCTCGGCGTATTGCACGCCGGTCGTCATGTCCAGGGTCTGCTGCACGGTGGCATCGGCCCAGGCGCTGGTGGCCAGCTCGGGCAGGTAGCGGGGAATCAGCGCTTTCGGGTCGATCACGCCTTCCTGGATGAGTTCAGTGGCCAGCAGGCCGGTGAGCGATTTGCTCATGGACCACAGCACGTGGGGCTGGTGCGGCTGCATGCCGATGTGGTGGCGCTCGTACACGACACGGCCTCGGTGCAGCACCAGCAGGCCATCGGTGTAGGTGGCCTTTTGCCAGTCAGCCAGCGTGGTGGTGCCGCCCTTGCCGTCGGGCACCGGCAGTGCATCGTCCAGCGCGCGGGCTGCGGTGGGCAGCGCACTGGGTGCCCCTGCGCCGCGCCACACGGCCGCCGTGGGCCCCAGCTCGCGCAGGTGGTGCGCGGCCCAGCGCACGTTGGGGTATTTGAGGATGTTGGCCAGGCGCACGACCTTGTCGGGCGGCGGCGGAAAGCCCTGCATCAGTTGCAGTGTGGCGGGGTAGGTGGCGTCCGGTGGTGGCAGTTGCGGTGCCTGCGCATGGCTGGCAGCGGCCATGCAGAGGGCGGCAGCGGCCGCGGCGAGTGTGACCAGGGCAAATTGAAGGCGGGGGTACGGCATGGTGCAAAAGTCCTGCAAAGGTGAGTGGAGAGCGGGCAGAGAAATGACGGGATAAAAATGGGTGAACGGTGGAGCCAGACGCCTAGCTCCGCGCCGCCAGCAGCGCGCGGATCACGGCCTCGGTGCGGTCGTATTCGCCTTCGCCGAAGTGCTTGTAGCGAATGCGGCCCTGCGCATCGATGAGGTAGGCTGCGGGCCAGTACTGGTTGCTGTAGGCCTTCCAGGTGCCGTAGCGGTTGTCCTGCGCGACGGGGTGCTTCACGCCGTGGCGGCGCATGGCCACCTCGACGTTGCTGGTGGTGCGCTCAAACGGAAACTCCGGCGTGTGCACACCCACCACGGTGAGGCCCTGGGGCGTGTACAGCTCGGCCCAGCGGTTCACGTGGGGCAGCGTGCGGATGCAGTTGATGCAGGCATACGTCCAGAAGTCCACCAGCACCACGCGGCCGCGCAGCTGGGCTAGGCTGAGCGGCTCGGAGTTGAGCCAGCGCTCGATGCCTGTGAACTCGGGTGCCGCGCCAAAGTCGGGCAGCGTGGCCGCCTGGACGGCGGGCCCTGCTGCGTGGGTGAGGGCGGGTGCCGCTACGGCGGCAGCCACAGATGCTGCAGACGCCAGGAACGTGCGGCGCTGAAACGAGATGGGTGAAGAAATGCGCGATGTCATGGTGAAACTCCTTGCTGAGGGCCGCTTACAGCCCTCCAAAACTTGAGGGATAGAACTGCGACAGCCACGCTGTGACCTGGCCATCCACCTCCAGCAGCATGGCCAGCGCGACGGCGATGACCACCACCCCAAAAACCTGCTGCACGCGGTGTGCATGGCGCGAGATGCGGCGCACATGACTGGCCGCGGCCTGACCGCCGTAGGCGATGGCCAGCATGGGCAGCGCGGCGCCGGTGGAATAGGCCAGCAACAGCACCGCCGTGCTGACCCCGGGCGGCTCCGTGGCGATGAGCGCGAGGATGGAGGCCAGCACCGGCCCGGCGCAGGGCGTCCACACCGCACCCAGGCTCAGACCCAGCAGCAGCCCGCCCCAGTTGCCCGCCGATGCGCCCATCCCCAGGCTGGCCGCTCGGTTGAGCACGCCACCCGCCTGTTGGCTCAGCCACTGGAATGGCTTGGGCCACACCGTGAGCATGCCAAACACCAGCAGCAATACGGCGGCGAACCGGCGCAAGCCCTCGGGCGACACGCCCAGCACATGCGTGAAGCTGCTGAACAGCAGCGCCACGGCTGCAAACGACAGCGCAAACCCCAGCGCGATGAACAGCGGACGCGTGCGCTGCGCTGGGCCGCCCGCCACCGACGCCCCCAGCACCACCGGCAACATGGGCAGCACGCAGGGCGCGCCCACAGTCAGCATGCCAGCGGCCACGGCCAGCCAGGGAGAGGTGGCGGCCATGCTCATTGCATGCCCCCACGCTCTGCGGCCGGGCGACGCCACACCTGCGTCTTGCCGAACAGCGGGATACCGACATACGCGCGCACCAGCAGCTGGTCGGGCTCAGCGGGGGTGAGGGTGGAGCGGTAGGTCTTGGCGTTCTCGCGGTTGTAAATCTCGCCTTGGTACTCGCCGCTGCCGCTGTCGCGCAGGCCGGACAGCATCGTCATGCCCAGCGCGGGCCGCGCGTCGGCCGCGGCCATCTCGGTGCCGGGTGCACTCATCGACCGGTTGGCCAGCACGCGCACCACCTTGCCGCAGAGGGTGATGGTGCCGCTGCTGCCACCGGTGTTCGCACTGGCAGTGCCATTGGCGTTAGTGGGGCAGGGAGCAATCTCCACCTCCAGGTTTCCGCTTTCGGTGATCCAGCGGCCCAGCGGGGCCTTGGGGTGCGGCGCCGTGGCGGGCTGGGTGGCAGCCTCTTGCGCGCTGGCGGTGTGCGCCAGGCCCAGGGCCAGCGCAGCGGCGGCCAGGGCGAAGGATGGTTTCATGGCAAGTCCTCGTGAAGTTCAGGAAGACTGCATTGAAGCCAGCGTACGTATCGGCGGTTTGTCCTGCACAGGCCTTTTGGTATGCGCGCGTGTCGGCGGCACCGGCAGACAAGTTCAGATACATGCGGGCCCGTACTGGCCTCACCGCAAGGCGCCAAAGCCTGGACAATCAGCGCCCATGACGACGACGACCCCGCCCGACCACATCCTGATCGTCGATGACGACGCCGGCATCCGCGAGCTGGCGGCCGAGTACCTGCAGCGCCAGGGCCTGCAGGTGAGCGTGGCAGCCGACGGCAGGCAGATGCGCGAGGTGCTGGCCACGCAACGCATCGACCTCTTGGTACTGGACTTGATGCTGCCGGGCACCGACGGCATCGCGCTGTGCCGCGAGCTGCGCAGCCCCGGCACGCCGCCGCTGCCCATCATCATGCTCACCGCGCGCAGCGACGAGGCGGATCGCATCCTGGGCCTGGAGCTGGGCGCGGACGACTACCTGACCAAGCCCTTTGCCGCGCGCGAGCTGCTCGCGCGCATCCACGCCGTGCTGCGGCGCACGCGCATGCTGCCGCCCAACCTGGCCGTGGCCGAGCCCGCGCGCCATCTTGCGTTCGGCGACTGGCGGCTGGACACCACGGCGCGGCACCTGCTCGATGCCACGGGCGCAGTGGTGGCGCTGTCGGGCGCCGAATACCGGCTGCTGCGCGTGCTGCTGGACCACCCCCAGCGCATCCTCACACGCGACCAGCTGCTGCAGCTCACGCAGGGTCGCGATGCCGATGTGTTCGACCGCTCCATCGACCTCTTGGTCAGCCGCGTGCGCCAGCGGCTGGGCGACGGGGTACGCGGCTCGCGCTATATCAAGACCGTGCGCAACGAGGGCTATGTGTTCTGCGCCGGCGTGTTGCCCGCACCGGCAACCGCACCCGCGCCGGGAGGAGCCGCCGCATGACGCTGCGCTGGTGGCCCCGCTCGTTGTTCGGTCGCATCCTGCTGGTGCTGGCACTGGGCCTGGCGCTGGCGCATGCGCTGACCTTCGTGCTGGCGATCACCGAGCGCAGCATGACCATGCGCCGCGCCATGGTGTCGTACCTGGCGAGCGATGTGGCCAGCTCCATGGCCATGCTGGACCGCCTGCCCGCCGCGGAGCGTGCGCAGTGGGTGGACCGGCTGGCGCGTCGAAACTACCGGTTTGCGCTGACCGCGCCGCTGGACGCACCCGAAGACCCGTCCGACCTGGCCCGCCTGATTGCAGGCGCCGTGGGCGCGACGCTGCCCCCCGGCCAGACGGTGCGGGTGGTCGACCCCCTCGTGCCCGGCACCGAGCTGCGCCTGCAGCTCCAGTTGAGCGACGGCACGCCGCTGGCCGTGGACATGGACGAGCCCCGGCTGCAGGTCTCGCCCTGGGTGCTGGGCGCGCTGGCGCTACAGCTGGCGCTGCTGGTAGGCCTGTGCGCCTGGGCCGTACGCGCGGCCACGCGGCCCTTGCGAACGCTGGCCGACGCGGCCGATGCGCTGGGCGCCGACCGCCCCGCCGTGCCCCTGGCCGAGGACGGCCCGCGCGAGGTGCAGCGCGCTGCCCAAGCTTTCAACCGCATGCAGCACCGCATCCAGGCGCACCTGGAGGAGCGCATGCGCATCCTGGCCGCCGTCTCGCACGATCTGCAAACGCCCATCACCCGCTTGCGCCTGCGCGCCGACCTGCTGGACGACACCGCGCTGCAGGGCAAGCTGCACGCAGACCTGGCCGAGATGCAGTCGCTGGTGGAAGAGGGCATCGCCTACGCGCGCTCGTCCCAGGCGGCCCAGGAGCCCCCACAGCGCGTGGACCTGCGCGCGCTGCTGCAGAGCATTGCGTTCGACTACGCCGATGCGGGCCTGCCCGTGACGCTGCTGCACGCAGACCCGGGCGCCTGCGACACGCGCCCCCAGGCCCTGCGCCGGCTGGTGTGCAACCTGGTGGACAACGCGCTCAAGTTCGCGGGCGCGGCTGAGGTGAGTCTGGAGGCTGGAGATCACGGCCAGTGGCTGCTGCGCGTGCTGGACCGGGGGCCGGGCATACCGGAAGCTGACCTGGCCGCCGTGCTCCAACCCTATGTGCGGCTGGAAGACTCGCGCAACCGCGGCACAGGCGGCACGGGGCTAGGCCTGGCCATTGCGAACGAGCTGGCGCAGGCGCTGGGCGGCCGGCTGGTGCTGGGGCCGCGTGAGGATGGTGCGGGGCTGGAGGCGCGGGTCGAGCTGCCCGGTCCGCAGCCATAGCACCGATCTGTAGGCTCTCCAGGCGCAGCAGGCCGCTGCTACAGTGGCCCTTCCGTGGATTCATGAGGGGAACACCGTGGACAGCACTGGTAGCACCAACGCAGGCAGTAGCAGCAGAAGCCAAAACATCCGCATCGGCATCGGCGGCTGGACCTTCGAGCCCTGGCGCGACAACTTCTACCCCGCAGGCCTCGCGCACAGCAAGGAGCTGCAGTACGCCAGCCGCCAGCTCACCTCCATCGAGGTCAACGGCACGTACTACAGCACCTTCAAGCCGCCCACCTTCGCCAGGTGGCGGGATGAAACGCCCGAAGGTTTCCTGTTCTCGCTCAAAGCCAACCGTTTTGCCACGCACCGGCGCGTGCTGGCGCAGGCAGGCGAGTCGATCACGCGGTTTGTGGAGAGCGGCATCTCGGAACTCAAGCACAAGCTCGGGCCCATCGTGTGGCAGTTCATGCCGACCAAGGTGTTTGAGCCACGGGACTTTGAGGCCTTTCTGGCCCTGCTGCCACAACAGGTGGATGGCCTGCGGCTGCGCCACGCCCTGGATGTGCGCCACCCGAGTTTTGCCACGCCAGAGTTCGTGGCGCTGGCCCGCCAATACGGCTGCGTGCCTGTCTACACGGACTCCGAAAAGTTTCCCGCCATCGCAGATGCAGAGGCCGATTTTGCCTACCTGCGGCTGATGCGCAGCCAGGCCGATGTGCCCACCGGCTACACGCACGAGGCGATTGCACAGTGGGCCGATGGCGTGCGCACCTGGACCGGCGGCGAGCGGCCGCGCGATGTGTTCGTCTACTTCATCAACGGGGCGAAGGAGCGAGCGCCTGCGGGGGCGATGGAGTTGCTGAGGCAACTGGGCCTGCGCGCTTAGCAGCGGCGCAGCTACAGCGTCTCTCGCTGCACAAACCCCTGCGGGGCCTCGCCACCATCGGGCACATTGCCCACCACCACACGTTCCACCCGCGCATGCACAGGCCCCTGATGCGCCCAGTCGATGAGGGCCAGCACGGCCTGCTCGGTGCCCCATGCGCAGGCCTCCACGCGGCCATCCTGGCGGTTGCGCACCCAGCCCTTTACGCCCAGGCGTTCGGCGGCCTGCACCATGGACCCGCGGTAGCCCACGCCCTGCACATGGCCGGTGATCAACAGATGGCGGGTGATGGTGGAGTGGGGTTCTGCGTTCATGGGGGGCACTGTAGCGCGCTCCTTGTGGGGAGCCCGCTCCAGGGGCACACTGCCAGCAGCACCGCACCACATGACCACGACCCCCCCCAAGGCACTGCCCACCATCGACCCCCAGCGCTGCACCGGCTGCGGCTGGTGCATTGCGGTGTGCCCGCCGCATGTGCTGTCGCTGCAGGTGCAAGGCACGGGGCCCTGGGGTCCCAAGTGTTCCACCCTGCACGATGCGCCGGGCTGCACCGGGTGCGCGCTGTGTGCGGTGCGCTGCCCGTTCGATGCGATCCGCATGGTGCGCGTGGCAGCCACCGAAGGTCGGTGAGTCCTTCGCGCCACAGGCCCACAGAAACGGGTTGACGGGCCCCGGCACGCATCCGGTACACTGCGCCCTTCATGTCGTACACCTCCATCCCCTTCACCGCACGCGCTGCTGCCTTCCAAGGCATGGGCATGATGCCGCCCGCACTCACGCGGGCCAACGGTGAACAGCGGGCACTGGATGCACGAATGATTACCACCATTACCACCGCGGCCACCTGAGCACGCGCAGGTGGCCGTTTCGGCAGCCACCTGGTGATCGCTCTCTTCTCCCCCAAGACGAATGCACGAAACCCAGCTCTGGCAGCTGGGTTTTTTTGTTTGTTCGTTCGTTAGCCGGAGAAGTCCATGTACCGAGATCCCGTCCAGTCCCTCGAAGCCCCGTCGTTGCAGTCGCCCACTGCGGCCATGCGCCCCCTGCGTGTGGGCATGATCGGCATTGGTACCGTGGGCGCGGGCACCTTTCGCGTGCTGGCACGCAACCAGGCGCTCATCGCAGGCCGCGCAGGGCGGGACATCAAGCTGGTGGTGGTCTGCGCCCGCAGCCTCGCCCGCGCCATGAGCGTGGTGGGCAAAGATGTGGCCCTGACCAACGACCCCATGCAGGTGGCCACACACCCCGATGTGGATGTGCTGGTGGAAGCCGCTGGCGGCACCGGCCCTGCGCGCGACTGGGTGCTGGCCGCCATCCGCGCGGGCAAGCATGTGGTCACGGCCAACAAGGCGCTGCTGGCCACGCACGGCAACGAGATCTTTGCCGCCGCCCGCCAGCACGGCGTGGCCGTGGCCTATGAAGGCGCGGTGGCGGTGAGCATCCCCATCGTGAAGGCGCTGCGCGAGGGCCTCACGGCCAACCGCATCGAGTGGGTGGCGGGCATCATCAACGGCACCACCAACTTCATCCTGAGCAAGATGCGCGATGAGGGTGTGGGCTTTGCCGAAGCGCTGGCGCAGGCCCAGGCGCTGGGCTATGCCGAGGCCGATCCGACATTTGACATCGAGGGCATCGACGCTGCGCACAAGATCTCGCTGCTGGCGGCCAATGCGTTCGGCATGCCGGTGCGCTTTGCCGATGCGCAAGTGGAGGGCATCACCCGCCTGCAGGGGCTGGACGTGGCCTGCGCCGAGCAGCTGGGCTTTCGCATCAAGCTGCTGGGCGTGGCCAAGCGGCGCAAAGAGAGCGATGTGGACGGCGTGGAGCTGCGCGTGCAACCTGCGCTGGTGCCTGCCGCGCATTTGCTGGCGCAGGTGAATGGCTCGATGAACGCGGTGATGGTCAAGGGCGATGCGGCGGGCGTGACGATGTTCTACGGCGCGGGTGCGGGGTCCGAGCAAACCGCATCGGCCGTGATTGCCGACCTGGTGGACGTGGCGCGCCTGGATGGCACCCGTGCACAGCAGCGCGTGCCGCACCTGGGGTTTCACCCCCAGGCGATGGACGAGCAACTGGCCGTGCTGCCCCGCGCAGCCGTGCACACCCGCCACTACCTGCGCGTGCCTGTGCACAGCGCCCAGCAGATCGAAGCCGTGGGTGCCTGGCTGGCGGCGCAGCACGTGCCAGTGCAGCGTGTGGAGCTGGCCTGCGACAAAGCGCTGCCCACGGGCAGCGAGCCCCAAGTGCTGGTGCTGACCGATGCCGTGGCCCAAGCCACGGTAGACCTGGCCGTGCACGCACTGGCCGCCCACCCTGCGGTGGCCGGGCCAGTGGTAGCGCTGCGGGTGGAGCTGCTGGAGGGATGATTCGTCCATAACCCGTTCACGCTGAGGCTGTCAAAGCGCCGCGCACGGCTTCGACAGGCTCAGCCCGAACGGTGATGAACGATTTCAGCCACCCAAAAAAATATGGTCAAAACAGGCTCTAGCGCTTATCTATCAAGCGCCAGAAGCTATCAATTTTGATGCTAGCGTGTACTCAAGGCATCAAGCCCCCCGCACCAGCGCGGCCATGTCTTGTGCTGCAGATGTGCCCTCGGCCATCAGGCCCTGCACCACGCCCGCGCGGTCGGTGTCGGTGCGGTTCTGGCTCACCTTCCAGACGCCTTCCCAACGCTCCACCGCCAGCTCGATGCCCACGATGGCGCCCAGCAGCTTGTGGATGTAGTCGGGCGGGGCATCGTCAATGCGCCAAGGGTCGGGGCGGTGCGCCTCGTGCCGCTCGCTCAGAATGTGCAGGATGGCGCGCAACTGCACTGGATCGTCCACCGCGCTGAGCGAGCCGTGGGCGTGCACGGTGGCGTAGTTCCAGGTGGGCACCTGCTTGCCGTCGATGGCCTTGGACGGGTACCACGAGGGCGACACATAGGCCTGGGGGCCGTGGAAGACCGCCACCGCTGTTTGCGGCAGCAGCGGCCACACGCCGTTGCCGCGCCCCACATGGCCCACCAGCGTGCCGTGCGGTCCGCGTGAGGGGTCCAGATACAAAGGCACATGGTTCACGTGCAGCGTGCCCTCGTGCGACACGACCAGGGTGGCCAGGGGCTGGGCCTGCACCAGTCCCTGCTGCGCGGCCGGGTCGGTGATTTGAAACTGGCGGTTGGCAATGGTCATGTCAGGCTCCATCCACTTCGAGCACGGGCGCGCAGTCGATCTGCGTCTTGACCGAGTTGGCCAGAAAGCACGATGTGTGGGCGCGGTGGTGCAGATCGTCCAGTTGTGCGGCACTGGGCGCGTGGGCCCCATCAAAGCGCGTGACGGGGCGCAACTGCACGTGGGTGACGACAAGCTGCCCCAGCGCGTTCTTGGCCATGGTGCCCACGGCGGCGTCGGTATAGCTGTTGAGCCGATAGCCCGCGCGGCTGGCGAAGTCCATGAACCACAGCATGTGGCAGCTCGACAGGGCCGCGACGTAGGCTTCTTCCGGGTCCACCGCTGCCGCGTCGGAATACGGCAGCGGCACGACATGGGGTGACGACGACGCGGCCACGGTGGCGCCGCCATCGAACTGCCAGGTGTGGGTGCGGTGGTAGCGCTTGTCCAGAAAGTCATCGTTGCCACGGGACCAGGTGATAGTGGCGGTGTGCTCGGCCATGGATAGGTCTTTCTTGCGGTGGCCGGGCCTTGGAGGAAACACAAGCCCGGGATTTCTAAAATGGCTCTTCAGTTTATGGTTGCATCACCACAACCAAGGAGCCAATTCATGCCAGTTGCCGGAGCCAATCCCAAGACCACAGCCCCCCGGGACGGGCGCCTGGGCCAGTTGCGCCAGCAGGTGTACGAGCAGCTGCGCAGCGCCATCGAACAGGGCCGCCTGCCGGCGGGCACGCGCCTGCCGCCGTCGCGCGAGCACGCAGCCAGCCTGGGCGTGTCACGCAACACCGTGCTGTGGGCCGTGCAGCGCCTGCAGGCCGAAGGGTATGTGGAGGCGCGTGTGGGCGACGGCACCTATGTCTCGCAGGCCGCAGGCGCACCGCCTCCGCAAGGGCTGGTGGCGCCGCCGCGTGGGCTCTCGCGGCGCGGGCAGCTCATTGCCGAGACGGCTGCCCGCTGGCGGCCGCCGCATGTGGCGGCACGCGCGTTCCGCATCGGCGCGCCCGAAGTGGACACGTTTCCGTTTGCCCTGTGGGACCGCCTGGCACGCCAGGCCAGCCCCCGTCAGCGCAGCGCCCGCGCGCAGTACCTAGACCCTGCCGGCGACCCCGACCTGCGCCAGGCCGTGGCCCTGTGGCTGTGGGCGTCGCGCGGCATCCGCTGCGATGCGGCGCAGGTGGTGGTGTGCTCGGGCTCACAGCAGGGCATCGACCTGATCGCGCGGCTGCTGCTGGACGTGGGCGACGAGGTGCTGGTGGAAGACCCCGGCTACCCGGGCATCCGCGCCAGCCTGCTGGGCCACGGTGTGCTGGCGCGGCCTGTAGCGCTGGATGCGCAGGGCCTGCGCATCGACGAGGGCGCGGCCCAGTGGCCCAGCGCGCGCATGGCCGTGGTCACGCCCACGCACCAGTTCCCCACCGGCGTGTGCATGGGCCTGGCGCGGCGGCAGGCGCTGCTGCAATGGGCGCGCACGCACGACGCCTGGGTGGTGGAAGACGACTACGACGGCGAGTTTCAGTACGGCGGCGCTGCCCAGCGCGTACCCGCCCTGTGCAGCCTGCCGGGCTCGGAGCGCGTGCTGTATGTAGGCACCTTCAGCAAGACACTACACCCCGGCCTGCGCCTGGGTTTTGTGGTGGTGCCGCCCGCACTGGTGGAGGCCTTTGCCATGGCCCGCGCCATCACCGACCGGCACGCGCCGGGCGACACCCAGGCGGTGCTGGCGCGCTTCATTGCAGAAGGCCACCTGCTGCGCCATCTGCGGCAGATGCGCGAGCTGTACCAGGCGCGCCAGCGGGTGCTGGTTGACGCGCTGGCCGATACGAGCGGTGGGGCCCTTCAGCTGGCGCCCAGCGACCGGGGCATGCACCTGCTGTACGAAGCCGCCCCAGGCAGTGACGACGAGACCCTGAGCCGCAAGGCGCTCACCGCCGGGGTGATGCTGGCGCCACTATCGCGCTATGCGATGCAGTCCACGCGGCGTGGCTGGCTGTTGGGGTATGCAGGCTATAGCGAAGCCGAGATCGTGGCCGCCGCGCGCGTGGTGGGCGGGCTGGCGCGCATGCGGTAAATCACCACGCGCCGGGCTGCGGGGCCAGGGCCACGCTGCGGTCCACTGCCGTGGCCTCGGCCTGCGGCACTACTTTGCGCCACCAGTGCGTGGACAGCGCGGGCGCGCGGATGTCCAGCCGCTCGCCCATGATGGGCGCCACCAGCGGCACCTGCTTTGCCGCTGCGAGCGCGGTGATGCGCTCGAACGGCTCCACCCAGGGGTGCAGCGACAGGTCGAACGTGCCGTTGTGGATGGGGAACAGATGGCGCCCCTTCACGTCCAGATGGGCTTGCAGGCTCTCCTCGGGGTGCATGTGGATGTCGGGCCAGTCGGCGTTGTAGGCGCCGGTTTCGATCAGCGTCAGATCGAACGGGCCAAACCGCTCGCCAATGGCCTTGAAGCCGTCGAAGTAGCCCGTGTCGCCACTGAAGAAGATGCGCGTTTGCTCGTCGCCGTGCCCTGCCATCAGCACCCATGACGCCCACAGGGTGCTGTTGCCGTCTTGCAAACCCCGACCCGAGAAATGCTGTGCCGGCGCGGCCACCAGCTGCAGCCCGCCGATGGTGGTGCCCTGCCACCAGTCCAACTGCTGCACCTTGGCCGTCGGCACGCCCCAGCCGATGAGCCGGTCGCCCACGCCCAGCGGCGTGATGAAGTGCTCCACCTTGGGCGCAAGCTTCTGGATGGCTGCGTAGTCCAGGTGGTCGTAGTGGTCGTGCGACAGGATCACGCCGGTAATGGGCGGCAGCTCGTCAATCGTGATGGGCGGCGCATGAAAACGCTTGGGGCCCAGGAACTGGAACGGCGAGGCGCGCTCGGAAAACACCGGGTCGGTCAGCCAGAACTGGCCGTTGATCTTAAAGAGCAGGGTGGAGTGCCCCAGGCGCCACAGGCTCAGGTCGGGCGCGGCCAGCAGGTCTGACCGCATCACCGCGTACACCGGCACGGGCTGGCGCGGCACCGAGTCGTCGGGCTTGCCGGTGGCAAAGCGCCACATCACCTCCAGCGTCTTGAGGGCGCCCAGCGCATGGCGGGGTGCCACGTTGCGAAACTTGCCACCCGCGAACTGCGGCGACTGTTCATAGGCGGCCACCGGCTGGGCGGCGCGGGAAAAGAGGCTGTAGGCCATGGCGATCAGTACAACGAAGGCGACACAAAGTGCCGGGAGCAGACGGCGGCGGGGGACGATGGAGAGTGACACCGGATCTGCGACATAGAAATTACACTGCACAGTGTAGTTCACTTTTTAGAAAAGTAAACTACCCGGTGTAAAATTTGCGCATGACTGCCTCCCAGCCCCCCCCTCGCCTGACCGACCGCAAGCGCGATGCCATCGTGCAGGCCGCCATCGGCGAGTTCCGCGAACACGGCTTCAACGGCACCAGCATGGACCGCGTGGCCGCAGCGGCGGATGTGTCCAAACGCACGGTGTACAACCACTTCCCAAGCAAGGAAGAACTGTTCGAAGCCATCCTGCTGCTGATGTGGGAGCGCAGCCAGTCACCCGACGAACTGGCCTACACCCCCACGCGCCCGCTGCGCGACCAGCTGCTGGAGCTGCTGGCGCAAAAGATGCGCCTGCTCAACGACGCGAGCTTCATCGACCTGAGCCGCGTGGCCATGGCCGACATGATGCACACCCCCGAGCGCGCGCGCGGCATCACCGCCAAGCTCTCGGCCAAGGAAGAGGGCCTGCCGCGCTGGCTGCGCGCGGCCCAGCAGGACGGCCGCCTGCGCGCCACCATGGATGTGCCCTATGCCGCGCAGCAACTGCAGGGCATGGTCAAGGCATTTGCGTTCTGGCCCCAGCTGGCCATGGGGCAGCCGCCCTTGAGCGCCGCACAGCAAGCGCAAGTGGTAGGGGATGCGGTGGACATGTTCCTGGGGTTCTACGCCGCGCCCACCCAGGAGGCCAAGGCCCCCGCAAAAAAAGCCCGGGTTGGAAGCACGGGCAAGGCAGCGGCAGCCCCTGTTGCAACCTCTGCGAAACCTGCCCCTCGCCGCGCCCCAGCGCGCTGACCCACGCCACCCCCCTGGCCAGCAAGCCGGCGTGAAGTGCGATTTGCACTACGCTCGCCCGTTCTTTCCACGCAGCCTGACACCAAGATGCCCCTCGCTCCCTACCTCGACACCGCCCCGGTCCTGGACACCGGCGTTTTCATCCACGACTCTGCCCAGGTCATCGGCGACGTCACGCTGGGCCGCGACAGCTCGGTGTGGTGCAACGCCGTGCTGCGCGGCGATGTGAACCGCATCACCGTGGGCGTGTGCAGCAACGTGCAGGACCTGACCATGGGCCATGTGTCGCACCGCAACGCCAGCAAGCCCGAAGGCTCGCCGCTGGTCATCGGCGACTACGTCACGGTGGGCCATTCGGTGATCCTGCACGGCTGCCGCATCGGCAACGAATGCCTCATCGGCATGGGTTCCATCGTGATGGATGACGCCATCATCGAAGACCGCGTGATGCTGGGCGCGGGCAGCCTGGTCTCGCCCGGCAAGGTGCTGGAGAGCGGGTACCTCTACATCGGCCGCCCGGCGGTGCGCCAGCGGGCGCTCACCGATGCGGAGATTGCTTATCTGAAGTATTCGGCCGAGCACTATGTGCGGGTGAAGAACAACTACCAGGGATGACCTGTGGCACACCCCACGCGGCTGCGGTGCCCCCGGCGCCCCCCGCCCACCAGGGATAAAGCCGGGCCGGGATAATCGGGGGTTCCACGACCCCTGCGGCGGCACCGCATCGCCCCATTGCCTGTTTCCACCATGTCTGCCGTCGCCCCCGCCTCACCCGCCCAGCGCGTCCTCTCCGTCATCCCCCCGATGACGCAGCTGAACACGCCATACCCCTCCACCGCCTACCTCACGGGCTTTCTGCGCTCGCGGGGGGTGACGGCGTTCCAGGAAGACCTGGCATTGGCGCTGGTGCTGCGCCTGCTCTCGCCCGAAGGGCTGCGCGCGGTGGCCGCCCAGGTGGATGCGCTGCCCGCCAAAAAGCAGAGCCCCGCCGTGCAAAGTTTTGCGGCGCAAAAGGACCGCTACCTCGCCACCATCGGCCCCGCAATTGCCTTCTTGCAAGGCCGCGACAGCACGCTGGCGCACCGCATCGTGGGACGGAACTACCTGCCCGAGGGCCCGCGCTTTGCCACACTGGATGTGTATGTGGATGACGAAGGCGGCGACCCGCTGGGCTGGGCTTTTGGCGCGCTCGGCCTGACGGACAAGGCCAAGCACCTGGCCACGCTGTACCTGAACGACCTGGCCGATGTGCTGCGCGACGCGGTGGACGAGCGCTTTGAGTTTGTGCGCTATGCCGAATCGCTCGCAGGCAGCCAGCCCACGTTTGACCCGCTGGCCAAAGCGCTGGCGACAACACCCACGCTGGTGGACACGCTGCTGGAGCAGCTCACGCACGAGGCGATTGCCAAGCACCAGCCCAGCGTGGTGCTGCTGTCCGTGCCGTTCCCGGGGTCCGTGTATGCGGCGTTCCGCATTGCCCAGGCCATCAAGGCGCGGCACCCGCACATCGCCACCGTGCTGGGCGGCGGCTTTGTGAACACCGAGCTGCGCGAACTGGCCGACCCGCGTGTGTTCGACTTCTTTGATTACGTGACGCTGGACGCGGGCGAGCGCCCATTGCTGGCGCTGCTGGAACACCTGCGTGGCGAGCGCGGCCGCCAGCGCTTGGTGCGCACCTTCGTGCGCGGTGACGATGGCGCGGTGCAGTACATCAACATGATGGAAGCCGACATCGCCTTTGCCGAGGTGGGAACACCCACCTGGGACGGCCTGCCGCTGGACCGGTATCTGTCGCTCCTGGACATGCTCAACCCCATGCACCGCCTGTGGAGCGATGGGCGCTGGAACAAGCTCACCGTGGCGCACGGCTGCTACTGGAAGAAGTGCAGCTTTTGCGACGTGAGCCTGGACTACATCAGCCGCTACGAGGGCGCCAGCGCCGCCGTGCTGGCCGACCGCATCGAAGCCATCGTGCGTGAGACGGGGCAGACGGGCTTTCACTTTGTGGATGAAGCCGCACCACCCAAGGCGCTCAAGGCGCTGGCCACCGAGCTGATCGCGCGCAACGTGGGCATCAGTTGGTGGGGCAATGTGCGGTTTGAAAAAACCTTCACGCCCGACCTGGCCGAGCTGATGGCCGACAGCGGCTGCATCGCGATCTCGGGCGGGCTCGAAGTGGCGTCAGACCGGCTGCTGCAGCTCATGAAAAAAGGCGTGTCGGTCGACCAAGTGGCTCGAGTGACGCGGGCGTTCACCGACGCGGGCATCCTGGTGCATGCGTACCTGATGTACGGCTTTCCCACGCAGACCGTGCAGGACACCGTGGACGCACTCGAATACGTGCGCCAGCTGTTCGCCAACGGCTGCATCCAGAGCGGGTTCTTTCACCGCTTTGCCTGCACCGTGCACTCGCCCGTGGGCAAGAACCCCGAGGAGTACGGCGTGACGCTGGCGCCGCTGCCGCCCGGTGACTTTGCCAAGAACGACGTGGCCTTCATCGACCCCACCGGCGTGGACCACGACGCGCTGGGTGGCGCGCTCAAGAAGGCCATCTACAACTACATGCACGGCATCGGGCTCGAGGAGGACGTACGCACGTGGTTCCCGTTCAAGGTGCCCAAGACGACGGTGCGACGTGACCGGATTGAGCGGGCGCTGCAGCAGCGCGGCTGAGCCCGCAGTATTTCTTCAAGCAGCCGCCATGAAATCCAGGATGTCGTCGAAGTCCTTGCGGTCCTTGGGCGTCTGGTACTTGTAGGCAGCGAACGACTGCTGGAGCATTCCGGTCAGCCGGTCACGGCGTTGCACGAGTTCGGCCTTCCACGCCGGGTCGCGCACCAGCAGTTTCAGGATAGCGAGCTTGCCGTCCAGGTTCTCATACATGGCGTCGAACGAGCGGGCCGTGAGCTCCAGCAAATTGGCCAGCTTGGGCAGGCCGCGGGTTGTGGCGCCCTTGTCCAGCAGCAACTGCACGATCTTGGCTTGGTGGTAGTAGATGGCGATCTCGATGGGGTAGCTGGTTTCCGATGCGCCCTGAGCGCGCCCATCGGGGTCGGCACCGTGCTGCAGCAGCAGGTCCACGATCTTGGGTGCAGAGACCCGACAGGCCTCGTACAGGTTGGGATAGCCCTTGTGCGGCAGGTTGGGGTCGGCGCCATGCTCCAGCATGAGCTGCACGACCTTCACGCGCTTGTCGGTGATGGCCTTGTTCAGGCAGGAGTAGCCGGAAGAGAATGTGCTGTTGGGGTCGGCCCCCTTCTCCAGCAGGGCCTGCACGGTGGCCTGGTTCTTGGAGAACCCGATGGCGCGGATGAAGGCATAGGTCGGGTCGTTCTGCTCGCGCTCGGCGGCCTCGATGATCTTTCCCACACGGCCGAGCTGGGCGGTCGGGGCCAGGGTCTTCATCAAGGCCACGACATCTACGGGCGGCTTTTTCTTGCCGTCGATGAAGCCATATTCAAGCTTGCGGGCGACCTCATCATCGACCAGTTCGGCATGCAGCGCATGGCAGACCTTGGACAAGGGCTTGATGAAATCACCAACATCGGCAGAGCCCGAGGTGAATGCCGCGTCGATCACCAGGCCCGAACGCTCGTAGTGGTCAAAGCCCAGGTGGTCCGTGGGGTGGATGCTGATCTTGCGGGCCGCGAAGAAGGCCCTGACTGCCGCTTCAAGCCCGGCACCACCGGGAGTGCTGAAAACCGCATGCAGTGTGCCGGCATCGGTATCGTGCTTGCAGACCAGCGTGAATCGCGTCGTGGTTTCCATGTTTCCTCGGATGGAATGAAGCAGTGGTTTTTGCAGGCATCATATTTCGATGCAGACACCCCGCCCGCCCTTCACCGCCGCCATCTTCGACATGGACGGACTGCTGGTCGACTCCGAGCGCGTGACCCTGCGCGCCTGGCTGGACGCCGCACGGGCGCGGGGCATTGCACTGGCAGAGGCCGACTACCTGCAGGTGGTGGGGCGCGCGTCCACCGACTCCGACACCATGCTCACGGCTTTGCTGGGTGGCCCGCAGATGTTCGAACAGGTGCATTCCGATGTGGCTGCGCGCCTGTGGGACGCGGGGCCAGAGCCCCTGTTTCCCCTCAAACCCGGCGCCGCATCGCTGCTGCACGCCTTGCGGCAAGCAGGCGTGCCCTGCGCGGTGGCCTCATCGTCGCGGCGCGACGAGATCGAGCACCGCCTGGGCAGGGTGGGCGTGTTGCAGCACTTTCACGCCTGGGCTGGCGGCAACGAGGTGCCGCGCGGCAAACCCGACCCCGCCCTGTACCAGCTGGCGGCTGTGCGTCTGGGCGTGGACCCCGCACAGTGCCTGGCGTTTGAAGACAGCGAGAACGGCGCACGCGCAGCGCAAGCCGCAGGGGTCGCGGTAGTGATCGTGCCGGACCTCAGAGCGCCGGGCATCGAGGTGGTGGAGCGCAGCCACGGCGTGCTCGAATCGCTGGTGCACGCCCATGACCACCTGCCGCGCTGGTTCAGGGCGGCGCGGGTGCCGTAAAACTGACAAGAATTGGCCTCTAGCGCTTATCCATCAAGCGCATATAGCTATCAAATTAGCAGCATTACCGTTTCTGCTTCTGGTAAGCCTTGTCGGCCGGTGGCCCCCGGTCCGTGTCCTGCAGTCCACGTTTCACATCACGGTAGGCCTGCTCCATCATTGCGTCGGGTTCGCCGTCGGTCATGTTGACCGCCTCGTCGCGCTCGTGGGGCAGGCGGGGTTCGGGCCCGCTCAGGTCTTCGGGTCCGCTGCCGGGGTGCGGCTGGGGCTGGGTGGTGTTCACGCGCCGCTCGGTGCGGGCGGGCACAGGAGCGGAGGGGATGATCTCCTCTTCCTTGCGGGGGGCTGTGGGGGTCGTTTTCATGCGGGGCCTTGGTATGCAACGTGGAGTCCCTCCACCCTAGCGCCGCTGGCCGCGCCGCGCTGTAGGCCCAGGCCCTGCGCCGCTGCGGGCGTGCGGAGCCTGCTGTCACCAGAACAACCACCGCTCCAGCGCATTGAGCACGATGACCACGATCACGCCGAGCAAAAAGAGGATCGCCTTGCGGCGCGCCCGCGCGCTCACCACCAGCTTGTAGACCGTGTACGCGGCGAGCGTTCCCACAAAAGGCGCCGCGATGGCTGCACCTGACAGGACGATGGCCACGAGCTTGCCCCAGCCATCGGTCCCGCCCATGGTCCAGATCGAACGCAAGTAGATCGCGCTCGGAATGGCCAGGCCCAACCACAGCACCCCGGACGCCACTGCCACGCTGACGTGGTGCGCGAGCAGGCCATAGAGCACCAATGCGCCCACCACCCCGCCCAAGAACAGCAGGCGCTTGAGCCAGAGCGGCAGCGACTCGCCAGAGCTGCGCACTGGCGTGGCGTCACGGGCCTTCTTGGTGGCTGCGGCCGCTGCGGCCTCCGCCTGGGCTCGTTCTTTTTGCAGTTGTTGCTGCTTCTCGGCGGATTCACGGGCACCACGCAGGAAGTCGTCCACCGCCGGGTTGTCCACCTGGCCCAGGATCCGGCCCGTGCGCGACAAGGCCTGGTCGTGCTGGGGCAGTTCGGTCTGCAGGGACGCCCCCTGGCTGAACCACTCACCCATCTGCGCCAGCCACCCCACGCCGGGCGGCGGCAGCCCAAGGCCACCCTCGCCCGCGCGGCACAGGTAATGCTGCGTGCTTTGCGGCGGGATGAGCTGCCGCGTGCTGTAGCGGGGCAAATAGCATTGCATCAACGGCGCAGCCGCCTGCTGGCCGGGGCGGCCCAGGCGCAGCGCAAACTCCGGCAAAGGCACGGGCTCGCCCAGCCCATTGCGCACGCCCAGCCAAAGGTAAAGGCCCCGAGGCCGGCCATCTTTGGCCCGGTGCACCCAGAGGCCAGGGCCTTCTTGGGCAATGCTGTCCGCGCCCAGGGCATCCAGCTCGGACGGCAGCGGAACATCGGGGCCGTCCATGTCCCATAGCGGCCGCAGCTGGGCTCTGAGGAGAGAGGGCCAGACCGCACGCGCCCGGCGCTGCAGATCGTCCGCATCGACCTCGCGCCCGTGAGCGATGGCAACTTCGATGGTGCGACTGGCCTGCGCCGGCCGCCCTTCCAGGGCGAGCAGCCATTCGTCGAGCAATGCAAGCCGCAGATAGAGCGCATCGGCCCCTTGCCCCTGGGCCTCTGCCGCACGCATCCATGCGTACCGGGCAGGGTGCTGCGGCACCAGCTCCTGCGCCAGCAACCGCTGGCGCGCAGGGCTGCCTGCCTGGGCAGCCGACGATGCGGGTTGTTGTGCCCATGCGCCCGATGCACCCACCATGCACAGCAGCACCGCAAACCACAGCACCCGCAGCAGGATGCGTTGCACACTTTTCGCCCCACCCGGAATACAGCTTGCGCTTGCCATTGCCCATGGCCTGCAGCGCAGCAGCGGACCGCAGTTCAGCGCAAATCCCCACGCATTTCCCCCCTGCATCTTTGCTCTCCTGTAGCTGTGCGGGGATTTTCTTTCAAGGCAGCTGCGGGGGGACAGCCCGCTCATCCGCCACAAGGCACTGCCCAGCGTCAACCTGTCTTCGGCATGCGACACTACTGTATGTCTCAACAGGTGTGGGCCGCGCAGGCCCTTGAATCTTTCGATGCGGTGGTGTCAGCCACCGAGGGTTTTCGCAGCCGCGCTGGCCAGCGGCTGATGGCCGAGCAGGTGGCGCGCACGTTCAGCAGCGCCACCTTGGGCAAGGTGGATGAAGAAAGTGGCGAGGCCGCGCCCACGCGCTCCATTGCGGTCATCCAGGCGGGCACGGGTGTGGGCAAGTCGCTGGCCTACTGCGCGCCCGCCATTGCGCTGGCGCTGTCGCGCGGCACGCGGGTGCTGATCTCCACGGCCACGGTGGCGCTGCAAGAGCAGCTGGTCAACAAGGACCTGCCTGCACTGGCCGCGCTGCTGCCGCAACCTTTCAAGTTTGCGCTGGCCAAGGGGCGCGGGCGCTATGTGTGCAAGCTCAAGCTCGACCGCCTGGCGGGCACGGGCGAGGCCGAGGAAGAGGCCGACGACGACCTGTTTGCCGAAGAAGAAGCCGCCGCCCGCGCCAAGCGCCCCCGGCATGAAACCGAGGCGCGCATGCAGTTCTACAGCTCCATGGCGCAAACCTTGTCGAAAGGCGCCTGGGACGGCGACCGCGACAGCCTGGACACGCCCCCCGAGCCCGAGGTGTGGAGCCCCGTGGCAGCCGAGGGCGCGTCGTGCACCGGCAAACACTGCCCGGCCTTCAGCCAGTGCACCTACTACGACAAGCGCAAGGAGCTGGTGGGCGCGCAGGTGATCGTGGCCAACCACGATTTGCTGCTGTCATCGCTGGGCGCGCGCGTGCTGCCCGAGTTGGACAACTGCCTGCTGGTGCTGGACGAAGCCCACCACCTGCCCGCCACGGCATTGGATCAATTCGCGTGCAGCATGGACCTGTCGCGCATCACCTGGATCGAGCGCCTGTCCAGCCGGGGCCTGCGCATTGGTGCGCTGCTGGAGGTCGAAGAGATTGCCGACATCCCCAAACACTCGGCCCAGCTGCGGCAGACACTGCAGGACCTGGCGCGCATCGTGATGGATGTGTACGGCGCCCAGCTCAAGAGCCAGCCCAGCGCCTGGGGGCCGGCGCGCGTGCGGGTGCCACGGGGCGAATTGCCCGAACAGCTCATTGCCCCGCTGGGCCTGCTGGCCGCCAGTGCCGAAGGCTTCCTCGATGCCCTGCGCGCCATCAGCAAAGCCCTGCGCGCCGAGATGCGCGACAAGCCCGACGAGGCCAAGCGCCTGTCCACGCTGTACGCACAAATCGGCATGCTGGCCCCGCGCCTGGAAGAGCTGCATGCCACCGCGCAACTGCTGCTGCAGGATGCGCCCGAAGGCGCGGTGCCGGCCGCCAAATGGTTCACGCTGGAGGTCGATGGCGACTTCATCGTGGTCAAGGCGCACGCCAGCCCCATCCTGCCTGGCACCACGCTGCGCAACCACCTGTGGAGCGCCGTGCGCGGCGCGGTGCTGACCTCGGCCACGCTCACCAGCTGCGGGCACTTTGATTTCTTCCTGCGCGAGGCAGGCCTGCATGGCGATGAAGCCACCACCACGCTCGAAGTGCCCAGCCCCTTCAACTACGCCGCGCAGGGCACGCTGATTGCCGCCGAAACCCGCGCCGACCCCAAGAACGCCGCGCAGTTCACCACCGAGATGGTCGATGCGCTGCTGCACGACATTGCCCGCGTGGAATACGGCGCGCTGGTGCTGTTCACCTCGCGCGAGCAGATGCGACAGGCGGTGGACGCATTGCCCACCGCCATGCGCAGCGTGGTGCTGGTGCAGAACGCACTGCCGCGCACCCAGCTGCTCAAGCGCCACCGCGAGCGGGTGGAAAACGGCGAGCCCTCGGTCATCTTTGGCATGCAGTCGTTTGGCGAAGGGCTGGATTTGCCGGGGCGCCTGTGCGAATCGGTCTTTATCACCAAGCTGCCCTTTGCCCCGCCCGACGACCCGGTGGGCGAGGCCCGCGCCGAATGGCTGCGCGCCGTGGGGCGCGACCCGTTCAGCGAGCTGGTGGTGCCCGCCACCGCCATCCGTCTGGCGCAATGGGTGGGCCGCGCGATTCGCACCGAAGAAGACATGGCGCATGTGTACTGCTACGACAAGCGCCTGACGCGCACCAGCTACGGCCAGCGGCTGCTCAAAGGGCTGCCACCGTTTGCGCTGGAGCAACGCGCGCCGCTCTGAAGCGGCGACACTTTGCGCACCGATTTCACAACCACTACAACAACGACAGAGAGGACCCCACCATGCCCCACACCACCCCTGCCTGCCCCCAATGCGGCCTGGAGAACACTTACCCCGATGGCAGCAACTATGTGTGCCCCGACTGCGCGTTTGAATGGCCGCAGGTGGCCGATACTGCCGAGTCCGATGCCGCAGAAGCAGGCGATGGCGTGGTGCGCGATGCCAACGGCAACCCGCTGGCCGATGGCGACGCGGTGATCCTCGTGAAAGACCTCAAGGTCAAGGGCTCATCGTCCACCCTCAAGAAGGGCACCAAGATCAAGAGCATCCGCCTGGTGGATGGCGCCGATGGCCACAACGTGGACTGCAAGACCGACCTGGGCAGCATGCTGCTGAAGTCGGAGTTTTTGAAGAAGGCGTGAAGCGCCTTCCCTCCACCTGGCGCACCGCGCTTTACCGTGACAGCGCGGCAGGTGCTGCGCAAGGCGGAGTTACCGGTGCAGCCGCACGGGCAGCATAGGTAACGCCCGGTCCTGACCCATCCTGTATGAGCGGGTAGGACGGGATGTCGGACAAGCGCCCACGCACAGGCGGGCAGGGGGACGACGCGGCGCATGGCGCGGGCGGCCTAGAGTCGTAGCACCCCCTCCATTTCACGGAAGCCCCCCATGCACCACGACACCCCCGGCCACGAAACCTTGTGGAAGCTCATCAAGGACATTCGGTTTGGCATGCTCACGCACCGCACCTCCACGGGCATGCTGCACGCGCACCCGCTCACCACGCAAAACCGCCAGTTTGACGAACACGGCGAGCTGTATTTCTTCATCCCCAAGTCGGGCGAGCTGTACGAACGCCTGCTGACCGATGGCGAAGTCAACGTGTCGTATGCCAACCCGGACGACGACAGCTACGTGTCGCTGTCAGGCCAGGCCCGCGCTGTGGACGACCCTGCGCAAAAACAAGCCCTGTGGTCCCCCATGGCCCAGGCGTGGTTCCCGGGTGGCGCGTCCGACCCCAACCTGGCATTGCTGGCCGTGCGCATCCGCCATGCCGAATACTGGGATGTGGATGAAAGCAAGATGGTGCAGCTCTTCAAGATGGCCAAGGCCGCCATCACGGGCGAACCACCGCGCAGCCTGGGCGAGCACAAGGAACTGACCTTGTATTGAGCTGAGCGGCAGGCCCCCGGGCGGCTGTTTCCCCAAAGTGGGGCAGGGGCCGGAGGCACGCCACACCCTGCCGCGATGCCAGGAAGAGCGTCAGCGTCTTGCACAGAAATTCAAGAAAAAATGGGCTCCAGCGCTTTTCTATCAAGCGCTAATAGCTACATATTTCATAGCAAAACTACCGAACCATGGAGCCCACGGGCTCCTTTTTCTTTGGGCCACGGCTCTTGAAACAGCGTGCCCGGGGATCCACATGCCATCCATACACCATCCCATTGGATGTTTTATGGAGTTTCCCCGATGAACAGTATCGTTCCCATCGCCCCGTCGCGCGGCAAGGTGCCCGAGTCCGAGAAAGTCACGATCAACCTGGGCTTCGTGGACCTGGGCCACATCGATCTGCTGGTCTCCGAAGGCTTTTACGCCAACCGCACCGACTTCATCCGCACCGCCATCCGCAACCAGCTGACCGCCCAGAACGACGCCGTGCGCCAGGTGGTGGCCCGCAAGATGCTTGTGCTGGGGCTGCAGCGTTTTGGCAGGGCCGATCTGGAGGCCGTGTTGGCGGCGGGCCAGGCGCTGGAGATCCGCGTGCTGGGCCTGGCCAGCATCGACGACGACGTGCCCCCCGCCCTGGCGCAGGCCACGATTGCCTCGGTGACGGTATTGGGCGCGTTCCACGCCAGTGCGGCCGTCAAGGCCGCACTGGCCGGTCGCATGCATTGAACACCACCGACCCGGACCGCAGCGCACCGCTGCCGGACGCACCAACCACCAAGGAGTCCCCATGGACTGGAACCTCAATCTCAAGCGCCTGATGGGCGAAGCCACTCAGCTGGTGCGCAGTGGTCAGCTGGCCGACGCCACGCGGGCCATCCAGCAGACCCTGGGCGCAGCCGTGGCGCGCCACAGCAACGAACCGACACCTGCCAGCGCAGGGGCTACGCCGTTGCAAGCGCCATCACCCGCAGGCGACGAGGCCCCACGCTGGCGCAGCGCCGCCGCCGCACAAGATGTGGAAGACGCCGTGGTCATCGACCGCAGCGCCCCCACCCCCCAGGCCGAGCCAAAGGCCCCCACAGCACCACGCCCCGCCGCCAGCAATCACCCGCTGGCGGAGCCGCCCGGCAGCTTCACCCGCGTGGTCTTCACCCACCCGAGTGCACGGCACCACCCACACCACTACCACCTGTACGTGCCCCCAGGCGCCACGGCAGGCACCCCCATGCCGCTGGTGCTGATGCTGCACGGCTGCACGCAGAACCCCGTGGACTTTGCCACCGGCACAGGCATGAACAACGCAGCCGCCCCCGCCAACGCCCTGGTGCTGTATCCCGAGCAACCCCACAGCGCCAACCCCAACGGCTGCTGGAACTGGTTTCGCCCCGGCGACCAACACCGGGGCAGCGGCGAGCCCGCGCTGCTCGTCGCCATGCTGCAGGACGTGATGGCGCGCCACCCGGTGGATGCGCAACGCGTCTACGTGGCGGGCCTGTCGGCTGGCGGCGCCATGGCCGCACTGCTGGGCCGCGAATACCCCGAGCTGTTTGCCGCCGTAGGCGTGCACTCCGGCCTGCAGGCGGGCGCGGCACACAACGTGATGGCCGCGCTGTCGGCCATGAAAAACGGCGCCAAACCCGGCGCCGCCACCCACCCCACCGCCGAGGCTCCTGCACTGCCGCCTCCGCCGATGATCGTGTTCCATGGCGACGCCGACACCACCGTGCACGCCCACAACGGCGAGCAACTCATCGAGGCAACGCTGTCAGCACTGGCCGCGGCCCCAGATGGCGGCCAGACGACGGTGGAGACGGTGCACCAGGGCCAGTCCCGTGGTGGCCAGAGCTATACCCGCAAGGTGTACACCGTGGCGGGTAGCGCCCTGTCGGCCAGCACACTGCACAGCACGGTCGTGGCAGAACAATGGGTGCTGCACGGCGCAGGGCACGCGTGGGCTGGTGGGCACGCGGGCGGCAGCCATACCGACCCACGCGGCGTGGCTGCCACGCAGGAGATGCTGAGGTTTTTTCTGGAACATCCGCGCGCTCCGAGGCATTGACTCCCCACACGCGTCCCCTCACTCGGTCTTCGATGCGCTAAGGCCGGTGTGCAAGATCGCGTACAACACCTTCGAGCCCCTGAACCACGCGGGCCAATCGGTCGTAGTCCACCTTATCGGATGTGTCCTCGCGGGTGTGGTAGTGCGGGTAGCGGTAGGGGGCGGTGTCGGTCACCATCAGCGCGGGGTAGCCCGCGTCGATGTAGGCCGCGTGGTCCGAATAGTCCACGCCAGGAATGAAACGCGGCGCCGCGATGCCCTCGGACGGGAACGCCGCATGCGAACGGAAAGACCGGACCACCCGGCGCGCCAGCCCCAGGTCGGGCGTGGTTGCGACGAAGGCGATGAAATCTCCCTGCGTGGGGTAGAACTGGTTCAGCGGCCAGGGGTACTTCTGCGACCCTTCGGCGTTCGAGAAATACCCCATGGTCTCCAGCGACAGCATCGCCACCACCGGCGCACCACGGGCCTGCAAGGCCTGGGCGTGCACCTGGCTGCCCATCTGCGGGGTCTTGAAAAAGGGCGGCTCTTCGTTGGTGTAGAGCACAAACATCACGTCCGCCTGCGCGGTGGCGCCCAGGTGCTTGAGGCTTTTGGCCAGGGCCAGCACGGCGGCGGTGCCCGTGGCGTTGTCGTTGGCGCCGGGTGTTTCGTGCGCCGAATCGTAGTGCGCGCCGATCACCACCAGGAGCCGCCCCGGCGCGCTCTGGCTGGGCACCGTGACCTCCAGGTTGCGCACCGCCACGCCCCGCGCCTTGAACTCGTCGCGCCGAACCTGGTAACCATACGAGACCAGCTCTGACTCCAGGTAAGTCGCCACGGCCTCCAGCGCAGCAGGGTGCTGGGCGTTGTGCTCCTGCGCTGCAATCACGGCCACATGCCGTTGCAATTGCTGCGCCAGCGCCTGCTGCGCAGCACTGGCTACTGGGAGCGCGCCACGGTGCGAGCTGCCCGGCATGGTAGTGAACACCAGTATGGCCGCCAGAAGCAGGCCAAACACGGCGGCGAGGGCGCCTGTGATGCGCAGGAGACTTTGCCCCACACGCAGGGCTACGTCGCTCACGCCGATGTGGCGCTGCGGCCGGGGCGCGCCTTGCTCTTGCGATAGCGCTGGGTGGCCTCTGCCAGCATCGCGTCCTTGGGCAGAAGCTTGGAGCCGCCCACCCACAGTTCGGTCGGCACGCCGTGGGCATCGCGCACGCGGCGCACCGCCTGGCCCGGGCTGGCGTAGGCCGAGGCTTTCTGGACCACCCCGGTGTCGCGCCCGGTGATGGCCAGCTCGGTGGTTGCTGCGTTGAAGGGCACGAACATGGCAGGCACCACTTGGCACACCACCTTGCCCATGGGCACCAGATCAGTGGCGCCCCACAGGCTCCACCAGCGCCCGGCCCAGGCGGCCTCCTTCTTGCCAGGCGCGCCGTGCTGCTGGAACGCAAACAGGATGCTGGCAATGCCGTCCACCCACTCGGTGGACAGTCCATCCTGCGCGTTGGTAAGCGCGGTCACCGTCAGGTCCAGCGCGGGGTAGCGCGCCGTGCGCGACAGAAACCCCTGCAGCCCGCCGGTGTGGCCGATCCATTCACGCGGGCCCGGCGCGCTGAGCATGGTGCCCAGCCCGTAGTGGGACTCGAACACGTTGCAGGGGTCGCGCCAGCGGCGCTGCGCCATCTCGCGGCGGCTGGCGGGCGAAAGGATGCTGTGCTTGCTGTCTGGCGACAGCTGCGAAAAGAAGCGGGCCACATCCGACGCGGTAGACACAAACCCGGCCGCCGGGGCCATGGCGTCGCACACGTTGTCGCCAGGCACGATCAGGCGCTGGCCGAACGGAAACTCACTGCTGTGGCCCACAGCCATCGGGGCGCCCCGCGCAAGGCGCGGCATGTCGGGCACCGTTTCCTGCAAGCCTGCAGCATCAATCACATGGCGCACCATCCAGCTCGCGTACTCCGTGCCCGTGACCTGCTCCATCATCAGCCCGAGCAGGCCATAGCCGTGGTTCGAATACTTGAGCTGCACCCCCGCCTCCAGCGGCGGCTTGTCGCGCAGGTCCGCCAGCAATTCTGCACGGGAGAGAAAGGCCCGCCGGTCCAGGAACTGGCCCGCATCGGGGCCGTCGCGCGTGACGCCTGCGGCGTGCGACAGCAGCTCGCCAATGCGCGCCCGGGCCAGGTCCTTGTGCAGGCCATCGACATAGCGGCCAATGGGGTCGTCCAGGCCGATCTTTCCTTGCTCGCGCAGCAGCATGACCCCAGTGGCCGTGAAGCTTTTGGAGTGCGATGCGATGCGCAGGCGGTGCCGGGGCGTGAGGGGTTTGCCAGTTCGCATATCGGCCACGCCCAGCGCCAGCTCTGCCAGGGTCTCTCCCCCGCGTGCGATGGCCACGGAACACCCGGGCTGGCGGAAGCGCTCCAGCTGCAGGCCCAGCCATTGCGGCACATAGTCCAGTGCCGCCTTGAGCCAGGCTGAATCGGTGCCGTTCTTCTTCATGCGTTGCTCCGCTCGATCCGTCGAGAAAAAGGGATGGGCAGTGTAGGGCACGCGTTCCCGCAGGGCTTGCGCACGCGCACGCGGGCCAGGCCCGCGGGGCACTGGCCGACGCCCAGATGCCCCAGGCCGCGCAATCACAGACCGCAGGGGGTCATGCAGGCCATCCCCGGGTGTTTCACCACAGGTCCCAGGACATCCAAAGGGCCATCCCCCACATCGCCAGGGCAATGCTGACATCCAACGCTCGGCATGCGCTGGAGGCTCCCATGAATCGCTGCGCTTTGCGTGCACCCAAAACCCATATCGAAAACCACACCAGCGACGCATTCACCGCGCCAAGGGCATAGCTCCAGCGGGTATCGACCGGCAGCGCTGCGCCCACTGCTCCGATGATCAGTACCGTGTCCAGCCAAGCCGCTGGATTGAGCAACGACACCAACAGGAGCTGGTGCAATCCGTGCGATCCGGGGGCCGCTGCGGCGACGTCATTCAATGACGCGGCAGGACAGGCACGCATGGCGTTGCGCACTGCCAACCCGCCGTGCAGGACCAAAAGCGCAATGCCAAGCACCTGCGCGGCCAACCGCAATGCAGGTTCCGCCTGTAGCGCGGCAGACAGCCCGATAAGCCCCAGGGCAATCAGCACCGCATCGCTGCCGCAGCCCACAGCAATCAACTGGGCCGGAGAGCGTCCACGCAGTGCTTCGCGAAGGATCAGGACATCCTTCGGTCCTGGGCAAATGAACACGCCCAAGCCAAGTACAAAGCCCTGTAACAAGGTAGAGAGGTCAATCATGTCGGCGCCTTACCGACAACCTCTCAAGCTGAACCGGACGATTTGAAGAGCGATGATCATAAGGCCCTCGCAGCAATGGCCCCGAGCCTGTCCTGTATCTTGGTGCCCTGGTGCCAACGAGAGGCGGCCCAACCCACACCACGGACAATATGTCCCTCAAGCCACCCGCCCCACCCATGCCCCCCATCGCCGTCATCGACTTTGAAACCACCGGCATCTCGCCCGGCCAGGGCGCGCGTGCGACCGAGGTGGCGATCGTGCTGCTGGAACAAGGGCAGGTGGTGGACCGTTTTCAAAGCCTGATGAAAACGGGGGTGTGGATACCGTCGTTCATCACCCAGCTCACCGGCATTACCAACGCGATGGTGAACGCCGCGCCCGATGCGGCGGGGGTGATGCAGGACGCGGCGCGTTTTGTGGGCGATGCGCCCATGGTGGCGCACAACGCTTCGTTTGACAGCAAGTTCTGGCAGGCCGAGCTGGCCCTGGCCGGGCTGCCCGCGCCGCAGCCGTTTGCGTGCACGGTGCTGCTGTCGCGGCGGCTGTACCCGCAGGCGCCCAGCCACAAGCTGGGCTCGCTGGTGGACTACCACGGCCTGCCGAGCACGGGCCAGGCGCACCGGGCGCTGGCCGATGCTGAGATGGCTGCTGCGCTGCTGGCGCGCATGCAGCACGACCTGCGCACACGTTGGAGGGTGGCCGAGCCCAGCTACACGCTGCTGCAAACGCTGCAGCGCTGCGCCAAGCCCAAGGTGGGGGCGCTGCTGGCGCAGCATGCGGTGGCCTAGCGAGAGCCCGCTGAGGGCACGCCAAGCAACACCCATTAACTATCAATTTGATAGCTATCAGTGCATGATGGACGAGCGCAGAAGGCCATTTTTATTCAAATTTCTTGCATACTGAGGCCGCGACAATCCCACACAAGGTGGCTGCGCCCACAACAACCCCCGATGAAAGGTCTTGCCATGGAAATTCTGGTACTTGGACTGGTGCTGTTTCTGGGCGTGCATTCGGTGCGCATCGTGGCCGATGGCTGGCGCATGCAGACGCTGGCACGCATGGGTGAGATGCCGTGGAAGGGGTTGTATTCACTGGTCTCTGCCGTGGGCCTGGCACTCATTGTGTGGGGCTATGGCTTGGCGCGGCAGCAGCCGGTGGTGCTGTGGGTGCCGCCCATTGGCATGCGGCACGCTGCGTCGCTGCTGACGCTCATTGCCTTCATCCTGCTGGCCGCCACCTACGTGCCGCGCAATGCCATCAAGGCCCGGCTGCACCACCCCATGGTGCTGGGCGTGAAGGTGTGGGCGCTGGCACATTTGCTGTCCAACGGCAACCTGGCCGATGTGTTGCTGTTTGGCAGCTTTTTGCTGTGGGCCGTGCTGAGCTTTCGGGCCGCACGGCAGCGCGACCGGGCGATGAACACCGGCTACGCGCCCGGCACTGCGGCGGGCACGGGCGTGGCCGTGGTGGTGGGCGCTGTGGCCTGGGTGGGCTTTGCGTTCTGGGCGCATGCCTGGCTGATCGGCGTTGCGCCTCTCGCGCGGTAGGGTGGCAGGGGCTTGGCGCAGCACTGCAGGACCAAATCCCGGAGAATCCGCGCTTTCCGTTTTTGTTTTCTTTCCCATTGCCTTTTCACACTGAGCCTTCTGCATGACCGACGCAACCACCTCCACCACGCCACCCCCCTTGCCCGATCACCTGTCGGTGGACCCCCGCAGCCCGCACCATGTGGCGGAGGTGTTCAAGCACGACATCGGCATCCGCTTCAACGGCAAGGACCGCAGCGATGTCGAGGAATACTGCGTCAGCGAGGGCTGGGTGAAAGTGCCCGCAGGCAAGACGGTGGACCGCAAGGGCCAGCCATTGATGATCAAGCTCAAGGGCAAAGTCGAAGCGTTCTACAAATAGGCCGTGGCCACCGAACCCGCCCACTGGGTGGTGCACTGCGACGGCAGCGCCGTGCCCAACCCCGGGCGCATGGGGCTGGGGGCAGTGCTGGTGGGGCCCGGTGGGGCCACGCAACACACCATTTCTGAAGCCACGACCTTCACCGGTTGCAACAACGAGGCCGAACTGCGCGCTCTGCTGCGGGCGCTGCAGTGGCTGGAACCCCAGGTGGTGGCGACGGCAACCACCGTGCAGGTGCTCAGCGACAGCAGCGTGCTGGTGGAGCAACTGGGCAAGCAGGCCGTAGCGCCTATCGAGCGGCTGGCACCGCTGTTTGACGAGGCGCGCCGTGTGCTGCAGCGGTTTGCACAGGTGGACCTGCAATGGGTTCCCCGCCACCGCAATGGGGCGGCCGATGCGCTGGCGCGTGCCGCGCTGGGTCTGGCGCCCAAGGTGGCCACGCCACACGGCCGCACCCAGAAGCGTCGACGCTGATCCTGCCCTGCTCCGACCTGCTTCACGCAGCGCGCCGGCTGCAGTGCATGTCCATCACGCTCGCGCTCGCGCCAGCAGCAATGCCTTCTCCTGCGCATTGCGCGTCAGGCTGGCGGCCCGTTCAAACTCTGCACAAGCTTCCGTCTGGCGCCCCAGCTTGGCCAGCAGGTCGCCCCGCACACTGGGCAGCCAGTGGTAGTGGCGCAGGCTGGGTTCTGCGGCCAGTTCATCCACCAGGGCCAGTGCTGCGGCCGGACCCAGGGCCATGCCCACCGACACGGCGCGATTGAGAGCGACCACAGGCGAGGGCGCCACCTGCAGCAGTGCGTCATACAGCGCCACGATGTGGTGCCAGTCGGTGTCTTGGGCGCGGTGTGCGCGCGCATGGCAGGCCGCAATCGCACCCTGCAGCGCATAGGGCCCCCAGGCATGGCCTGCGCGTGCCAGCTGCTCGGCCTTGTCGAGGGCCACCAGCCCCCGTCGCACCAGCAGGTGGTCCCAGCGCGCGCGGTCCTGGTCCATCAGCAGCACGGGCTGGCCTTGTGCGTTGGTGCGTGCGGGCAGGCGGGAGGCCTGGATTTCGAGCAGTGCCACCAGCCCCTGCACCTCGGGCTCATCGGGCACCAGGCTGGCCAGCACGCGCACCAGTCGCTGCGCCTCGCCACACAAAGCGGGGCGCATCCAGTCATCGCCCGCCGTGGCGGCATAACCTTCGTTGAAGATGAGATAGATCACCTCCAGCACCGAGGCCAGTCGCGGCGCGCGCTCCGCAGGGCCGGGCACTTCAAACGGAACGTGGGCCGCAGACAGGCTTCGCTTGGCGCGAACAATGCGCTGGGCCACGGTGGGCTCGGGCACGAGAAACGCGCGTGCGATCTCAGCCGTGGTGAGCCCGCCCAACAGCCGCAAGGTGAGCGCCACACGCGCCTCGGTGGGCAGCACGGGGTGGCAGGCGGTGAAGATGAGGCGCAGCAGGTCGTCACCAATGTCGTCCTGCTGTACGTGCATCAGGGTCTCCACCACGTCGGGCGCGTACTGCGCTTCGAGCGCTTCGAGGTCGTGGCCCAGGGCTTCGTTCTCGCGCGTGTGCAGCGCCTGCTGGCGCAGGTGGTCGATGGCGCGGCGCTTGGCCGTGGTCATCAGCCACGCCGCCGGATTGGCGGGCAGGCCGGCGGTAGGCCAGTGCTCCAGCGCGGCCACCAGGGCGTCCTGCGCCAGCTCCTCGGCCCGGCCCACGTCCCGCGTCATGCGCGCCACGCTGGCGATGATGCGCGCGGCCTCGATACGCCACACCGAGTCGATGGTGCGGTGCAGGGCATCGCGGTCGGGAACGGCAGAGGGGGTCACGCGATGAAGGTGTGAAAGAGTCTGGCGTACCCGAGCGGGCCGCACAAACGTGCGCCATCAAGGCGCAAAGCGCAGCCATAGCTCGGGCTATGGCGAGCATTTGCAACGCCGAGGGGGTGCGTTTTTGCGGGACGAGCGGGCATGGCAGGCTCCTTCACACCTTCTCAGCCCAGCGCCTTGCTCGCATCCACCATGTGCACAAACTCCCAGGTGTGGCCATCCAGATCGTCAAAGCTGCGCGAGTACATGAAGCCCAGGTCCTGCGCGGGGCGGGGGGTGGTGCCGCCCGCAGCCACGGCCTTGTCCACCAGCGCATCGACTTCTGCACGGCTTTGGCAAGAGAAGCACACCAGCACCTCGGAGGTGGTGCGCGCATCGGCAATCGTCTTGCTGGTGAAGGTCTGGTAGAAGTCCTTGACCAGCAGCATCACGAAGAGGTTTTCGCCCACCACCAGGCAGGCGCCCTGGTCGTTGGTGAACTGGGGGTTGAAGTCATAGCCCAGTGCGCGGAAGAACGCCTGCGAGCGGGCCATGTTCTCGATGGGCAGGTTCACGAAGATCTGTTGGTGCATGAGGTGCTCCTGAGGAGTAAGGAAGGTAAAGCGAAACGAAAGGTTTTGCAAAGCGCAACAGGGGATGGGGCTCAGCCGGCAGGCTTTTGCGCCACAGCCTGCAGGTTGACCAGGCCGTCTTCAAAGTCCTGGCCCACCATGCGGTCCATGTTGAAAACCAGGTGCGCAATCTTGGCCAGGTAGGGCACAGGGCCGTGCATGGCCCAGGTGACGCGGGTGGTGCCTGCCCCTTCGGGCTGCAGCGTGAACTCGACCTGGTTGTGGGCTTCGAACGGGGCCACAAAGTCGAGCTTCATTGCCACGCGCGCCGGGGCCTTGGCATCGACGATCTCCATGCTGCCGGTGCCCACCTTGTCGCCCTGCCACGCATAGCGCGCGCCGGGGCCGATGGTGTTGGCGCTGTACTCGCCCTTGGCGGCGGGATCCTTGCGTTCGTACGGGTTCCAGGTGTTGAACTGGCGCAGGTCGTGGATGAGGCCGTACACACGCTCGGGCGGGGCGGAGATGACGCGGCTGCGCTCCACGCGGAAGGTGTCGGGGCGGGTGGCAGCAAACGCCAGGAAAAGTCCCAGCGCCGCCAGCAGCGCAAGGGCAATGGTCTTGACCATGGTAGAGGGTCCTCCCGGTTGGTTTCAGCCGCGCATCGCTTCGAGGTCGTGGAATTTCTCCACGCCTTCGACGTCGGCAAAGTCCTCCATCTCAAAGAGCTGGCGCACTTCGATCTCGGCATCGAGCCCCTCACCCCGCGGATTGGGAAAGCGGCGCGTCCATTCCAGCGCCTCGCCCCTGCTGCGCACCTGGATCAGGGTGTAGCCGGCAATGAGTTCCTTGGTTTCGGTGAACGGTCCGTCGGTCACGGTGCGGCCGCTGGCGGTGTAGCGCACGCGCCAGCCCTGCGCGCTGGGCTTGAGGCCGCTGCCGTCCAGCAGCACGCCCGCATGGGCCAGTTCTTCGTGGTAGCGGGCCATCTCGGCCATCAGGGCGGCGCTGGGCATGCAGCCTTGTTCGGATTCGGCGGTGGCTTTGACGATGATCATGAATCGCATGGGGTTCTCCTGAAAGCGATGGTTGAGGGCCCATGGGTGGACCTTCACCTGCACGACGAACGAAGGCCGGGCAGATCGACAGGACGGTTCAAAAAATCAGGGTAACTACGTAGAAAAAAGTCGCCAAGGTGTCAGGTGCAGCCCAAGGTGTGGGGCATTTGCCAAGGCGTGCAAATGGTTACGCGCCCGGCCAGACACCCTCGGTAGGATGCCGCGCGGAGAGCCCCCGAGCACAATGAACGAAGACAGCGACATCACCACCGAACCGGCCCCTCCCTGGCTGGCCAGCATTCCGCTGGAACCCAGCTGCCAGACCCCGGCCCTGGTCATCGTCCACCCAGGGCGGGCCGTGGTGCCACCAGAAGGCTTGAAGGCGGTATTGCGCTTCAACGCCGACGGGCGCGGCGGCTGGGTCAGCGCTGCCCAGGGCGACAACTCGCTGTGGGGCTATATCGATGGTGAAGGCTGCTGGCGCGTGCCGCCCGCGCTGCAGAACGCACGCAACTTTTCAGAAGACGGACTGGCGCGCTTTTGCGACGGGGGCCGCTGGGGCTTTGTGGACCTGGCGGGTGCGGTGGTCATTCCCCCGACCTTCGACAACGCCCACCCATTCCGCAACGGGGTGAGTGCCGTGCAGGTGGGCCAGGATGCATGGCGCCCCATCGACCGCGAGGGCCAGCCCACCAGCGACGAAGTTTTTCATGAACTGGGCCTGTTCGGCGCGAACGGCCTGGCCCGCGCCACGCTGTGGAAAAAGGATAGCAACCAGCGCACCCAGGGCTTTGTGGACCGCGCGGGTCGCTGGGTGGTTGAACCCCGCTTTCGCGATGCCAAGCCGTTTGGCGAGTCCCCCACCACGGCCGCATCGCTCGATGGAGAACGCTACGGGCTGATCAATGCCCGGGGCGATTGGGTGCTGAAGCCGCATTACCCCAGCATCGACGCCTTCAACAGCGATGGCCTGGCCTATTTTGACGAACCCAACGCCTGGGACAACGGCCACGGCTATCTCGACGCCCGGGGCAAGGTGGTGGTCAAGGGTGGCCGCCACCTGTCTCGGCGCATGGTCTGCGGCGTGGTGGCCAACAGCTACGACGGCACGGTCTTTCTCACGGCCGAAGGCAAGCCCTTGCCCGGCCCGCGCCTGAGCTATGGCTCGGACTTTTCTGCCGAGAGCGGCTTTGCCGTGGTGCGCACCGCCGCGCAAGGTCCGTCGGCCTGCGCCACCTGGGGCCTGCTGCATCCCGATGGCCGTTTCGTGCCGGCACCGGCGCATCTGCTGGAGCCGCTGACCAACGGCGATGGCTGGCTGGTGGGCAACACGCCCGATACCCCGCTGGTGCCGTTCCTCACCCGCGATGGTCAGCTGGCGTACATCGACGGCGAAGGGGTTGTGGTCTGGCGCGCGCACTATGACGGCCAGCAGGTGGCCTTGCTCGGCGCCGAAGGTGCGCCCCTGTGGCGCAGCGGCGTGCGCGAGAACTGCTGGCCGCCCCGGCCCTTTTTCCATGCCCCCCTGACCGACCACCTGGAAGGCCTGGACACGCTCGACGGCATCGTGCCCCTGGCCAGCCGCCTGCTGGCCCAGGCCGAGACACGCCTGCACCAACTGGCTGCGGGCGACATGCTGCAAGCTGACCGCGCGGGCACGGAAAAGGACGATGACGGCACCGACGACGAGGAAGATGCGGACGACCCAGACCAGGTGCAGGCCGACCGCACCGTGGTCGTGCGCCGGGTCATGCGCGCCTACCTGAGCGAGTCGCACAACGGCCCGTATGAATTCCTGTCTGCCGACCTCCACCGCGCGGTGAACGAAGCCCGCGAGGCCATGGTGCAGCGCCTGTCAGCGCGCTTTGGCCCGGCCGACCCCGACCCCGAACACGCCGCCCCCTGGCACCGCAGCGGCGACCACACCCAGGCCTGGGCCTCGCCGCTGGCCAGACCCCTGCCCGGTGATGGCGGAGTGCTGCGCGAATCGCGCGAGCAGTGGCTCACGCTGTACCAACATGCGGATTCCGGCGATGGCGACGCATGGTGGGAGCTGTGGCTGATGGCAGCGCCCAGCGTGGATGCGCTGCAGCTTGCGCAACGTGCGCGTTCTGCACAGCCAGCACCCCAGGCCCAAGCCGCCGACGAGACCACGCTGATGGCACAGCTGCAGTCGCACCCACGTACGCTGGCCGATGTGCCGCGTGAACACATCACCCACGCCATGGTGGACGCCGCGCTGGCCACCGATGAAGATACCGTGCGCTTTGTGCCCAGGCGGCTCATGACACCCGCACGCTACGCCACCGCACTGCGGCAGGGTGTGAAAAGCTTTGCGCAAATACCGGCCGGGATGCTCAGCGAGGACGCCTGCATCGCCCACGTGCAGGACGGTGGCTGGCGCCTGGAACAGGTGCCCGAGACCTTGCGAACCGTCGCTGTCTGTGCGCACGCGCTGCGCCGCAGCCCCAGTGCGCTGGAACACGTGCCCGAATCCCTGCGTGCACAGGCGCGCGAAGCGATGGCCCAGCTACCCCCGGACGCACAGGAAGAAGACCCGCCACGCGCGGGTGGCGACCTGGGCGACTGGTTGTCGCGGCGCGTGGTGAGCTCGGCCCTGCGAGGCCAGGACACCACGGCACGCAGGCTCCAGCACAAGGGGTTTTTGGCAGCGTTTGTGATGCAGGCAGCCCTGACCGCCAAGTCAGACACGCCCCCCACCCTCCGGGGGATGGCGGGGTGGTTCGAGCAGCGGCCAGTGCTGGCGCTGGTGGCCCACCTGCTGCTGGGCCTCGCAGCCTTGGTGGGCCATGCATTCGTCTCGGTCGCGGCCTGGCGGGCCGAGGGCCCGTGGATCGGGCTGGGCACCTTCGCACTGATGGGATTTGCGGAGCTGTACTGGGCGTGGCGTTTTGTAGCGTCCAGCCCCTGGAGCCCCGGGTTGGCGCTTGCAGCCACCCTGGTGGTGGTGTACGTGTTCGGCTGGCGCCGCCTGTATCGCCGCGTGGGGCTGGCCTATGCGGCACGTGAGGGCATCACGCCCGTCGAGTGAGCTCCGGCAAGGGTTCACGGGCCGGCCGCTGCATTTTTTACAGTTTTCTAGGGGTCATCACCGATCCCCGGAGGGACTGTTCGGTCCCGGCGATGGATACACTTTGTAAACCTTTCGCCCCACTGATTCACGAACCTCCAGAACGCCTTGGCCTGCATGCGCGGGCCTTCACCACAGCGGGTGCACCACCCATGCAAAGAGGATCGGAACCCAATACAACCCAGCGGACACAGCAGCTGGTGCTGGCGCTGCTGTGTGGCTTTGCATCCCACGCTGCCGCGCAGGCGGACATTGCCCAGCTGCCGCTGGAACAGCTCATGCAGATGGAGGTCCGGACGGCCAGCCGGTATGCGCAAACCGCCCTGGAAGCGCCCGCCGTGGTGAGCGTGGTGACCGCAGACGACATCCGGCTTTTTGGCTACCGCACGCTGGCGGAAGTGCTGGGCAGCATGCGCGGGCTGTATGTCTCGTACGACCGCTCTTACCACTACCTTGGCACACGCGGCTTTGCCACACCGGGCGACTACAACACCCGGGTGCTGCTGCTGGTCAACGGCGTGCGCTTTAACGACAACCTCTACGACCAGGCCACCATCGGCACGGATTTCCCGCTCGACCTGGACCTGGTGGACCGCGTGGAGTTCGTTCCCGGGCCGGGCTCTGCGGTGTATGGCGCCAATGCGTTCTTTGGCGTGGTCAACGTCATCACGCGCAACGGCCGCCAGCTGGCCGGGCCGCAGATCAGCGTGGAGGCGGGCAGCCAAGGCAGCGCCAAGGCACGCTTCTCGCTGGGCACGGTGGATGCCCAGGGCAGCGACTGGCTCATCGCGGTGACGCGCTCCAGCAGCCGGGGGGCAGACCAGTACTTTTCGGCGTTCGACGCGCCCGAGACCCACCATGGTGTAGCGCACCGCCTGGATTTCGACCGCAACACGCAGCTGTTTGCCCGCATGCAGCGGGAGGGGCTCACGCTCACCCTGGCCCATGGCGAGCGCACCAAGGGCACGCCCACGGCTTCGTTCTCGCAGGCCTTCAACGACCCACGCTCGCGCTACATCGACACCACCACCCGCCTGGCGGCCGAAACCACGCACCAGATTTCGTCCTCACTGGCGCTCACCGGCCGCGTACACGCCGGGCGCTACCGCTTCGTGGGCGACTATGTGTACGACTACCCACCCCTCACGGTCAACCGCGACGTCGGCACCGGGCAGTGGTGGGGCACCGACTGGCAGTGGGTCAGCACGGCGTTTGCACGCCACAAGCTCGCCTGGGGCATCGACTACCGGCGCGACACCCGCATCCAGCAGCTCAACGTCGATCTGGACCCACCCGCCCAGTACCTGGACACCCGCCGCTCGGGCGATGCGCTGGGCATCTACATGCAGGATGAATTTGCGCTGGCGCCCACACTCACGCTGCACACCGGGCTGCGCTGGGGCAAGCAGTCCGGCAGTGCGGGCAGCTTCCATCCCCGGCTGGGCCTGGTGTATTGGTGGAACCCCTCCACCGCCCTCAAGCTGCTGCACGGCACGGCCTACCGGCCCCCCAATGCCTACGAACGCGACTACCGCGTGGACCTGCCCGGCGGCATCGTCAGCTCGGAGGGGCTTCGGTCGGAAAAGGTGCGCACCACAGAGCTGGCCCTCGAACATGCCCCCACCGGCGCCACCCGCATGCTGCTGACGGCGTTCCGGTCGCAGGTGACCGACCTGATCGCGCTGGGCGATGCGAACGCAGCGGAAAGACTGACCTTCGGCAACACCGGCAGCGTGCGCGTTCACGGGCTGGAAGCCGAGGTGGAACAGCGCTGGCAAGGCGGCTCGCGCCTGCGTGTGGCCTATGGCTGGCAAAAGGCACGCAACACCAGCACCCCCCAGCCGCTGACGAACTCTCCCCGGCACTTGCTCAAGGTCCAGTGGTCGGACACCCTGGCGCTGGGCGCGTGGGGAACGCAAGGCGCTGGCAGGCCGGGCCAATATGCCGTGGAGGCCATCGGCGTGGGCGCGCGCGCAACCCGTTCGGGTGCACGCCTGCCGGGGACCATCGTCACCAACCTCGTCTACACACAACGCTTCGCGGATGTGGACGTGTCGATGGGCGTCTACAACCTGTTCAACCACCGGCATGCAGATCCCGCCTCGTACGAGATCCGCGAAGAATCGATCCGGCAGGATGGACGGACCTACCGGCTCAAGCTCACCTACGCGTTCTGAGCCATGTACAACGCCATCCACCTGGGCAAGATACTGTGGTTCGGCCTGTGTTTGCTGGGCGGGTTGGTCGGCCTGGCGCATGCCACCAACCCCGTGGAAGAACCCGACCTCAAGGCCGCCTATATCTTCAACTTCATCCAGTTCATCGAATGGCCTGACAACGACAGCGCCATGGGCAGCGAACTGACCGTCTGCGTCTCGCCCTTCAGTCCACTCAAGCGCCCCCTGACCGCCCTGGAAGGCAAACAGGCCGCCAAAGGCCGTACCGTGCGGATCAGGCTGCTGGAGATGGCCAGCCTGCGCGACTGCAGGGTGCTCATCCTGCAAAACGCAGACGTGGAGCAGGCATTGCGAGCGCTTCGAACCCTGTCTCAGGGCCATGGCGTGCTGACGGTCTCGGATGAGCTGACCTTCGTCAACCCGGAGATCGTCATCGCTCTCACCCAGCAGGAAGGGCGTATCGTGTTCGGCATCAGCCCCGACGCCGCCGCCAAGGCGGGTCTCACGATCAGCTCCCGACTGCTGCGGCTGGCCAAGGTGTACCGATGAGAACCCAGGCCCCCGAACCCCAGATTGCCATCCCGGCGCCACCGCTGCCGCCCGTGCTGCTGTCGTCCAGGCTGGTGGTAACGGGCATCCTGGCGGCGGGCCTGGCGCTTTTGACGGTGGTGCTGGCACTCACGGGGTTGGACTACTGGAGCACGCGCCAGTCCATGCTGCAGGACAGCCGGGTGGAGGCCGCCATCGTCGCGGACAACATTGCGGCCGCTGTCATGTTCCGAGATGCGCGCACGGCCAACGAGATGCTCGCGGCGCTGAAGTCGTCGCCCATGGTGCTGGGCGCCGGGGTGTACGACGCGCAGGGCCTGCTGCTGGCGCACTACACACGCGGGCCAGGCGACAGCTTCCCCGCCACGCTGGCGGCCGCTGGCATGGGCGGGTTGACCGAGCGTGCGGGGGTGAGCGTGCTGGAGATTGCCCGGCCGGTTGAAACGGCGGGCGTGGCAGAGGGAACCCTGTACTTTCGCAAGTCCATGCGTGCGGTGTACTCGCGCCTGGCCATTCGTTTTGTCAGCGCGTTGCTGATTGCCGGGTGTGTGATGGCCATGGCCGCCGCCATGGTACTGCGCAGCCAGGCGGCCGTGCGCAACGCCGAGAACCGGCTGCACGCGCTCGCCCATACCGATGCCGTCACGGGCACGGGCAACCGGCACGCCTTCAATGAACGCCTGGCCGCAGCGATCGAAGCCGCCCGGGACCAAGGCACCCGCGTGGCCCTGGTGTACATCGATCTCGACAATTTCAAGACGCTCAACGACACCTTCGGGCATGCGGCCGGAGATGGTTTGCTGCGCCAGGTGGCGCGGCGCCTGCAGTCCGTGGTGCGCAGCACCGACGCGATCTCGCGCCTGGGGGGCGACGAGTTCGCCGTGATCCTGCCGCTGGACATGGACGACGCAGCGCTCAACACCTATGGCCAGCGGATTGTCGGCACCTTCCACCATTCGTTCACCGAAGTAGGCCAGCAGATGACCATGACCTGCAGCGCTGGCATCGCCACCTTTCCGGGTGATGCGGCCGACATGGACGGCCTGGTCAGCAATGCCGATACGGCCATGTACCGCGCCAAGGAAATGGGCAAGAACCGCTGTGTACGGTTTGACGCGTCGATGAACCAGGCGGTGGTCCGGCGCTAGGCCATCGAGCATGCACTGCGCGCCGCGCTCCAGCAGGGCGAGGGCCTCGCGCTGCACTACCAGCCGCTTTTTGCCGCCACCGACCGCGCCCTGGTGGGCGCCGAGGCGCTGCTGCGCTGGTCGCATGCGGAGCTGGGCAACGTTTCGCCGCTGGAGGCCGTGATGGTGGCCGAGGACTGCGGCCTCATCGTGCCGCTGGGCTACTGGGTGATGCGCACGGCCTGCCGCGATGCCGCCCGGTGGCAGGCGGGCGGGCCGCTCCGGGTGTCGGTCAACATCTCGGCACGGCAGTTGGGCGACCCGCAGTTTCTGGAGCGCGTGATGGACATCCTGCGCGAAGAGGGCCTGCCCGCCCACCTGCTCGAAATCGAACTCACCGAAACCGTGCTGATGGACAACATGGAGGCCGGTGCGCACACCCTGCACCGCCTGAGCCAGCTGGGCATCCGCCTGGCCATTGACGACTTTGGCACCGGCTACTCCTCCCTGGCCTACCTGCGGCAGTTGCCGATGCGGCGCCTCAAGATCGACCGCAGCTTTGTCAAGGACCTGCCCGGCCAGGAACACAGCCGCACCATCGTCACCGCCATCGTGGCGCTGGCCCACGGTCTGGGGCTGCAGATCACAGCCGAAGGGGTGGAAACGCCCGAGCAGGCCGACTACCTGGTGCGCCAGGGCTGCGATGTGCTGCAGGGCTACCTGTTTGCGCGGCCCATGCCAGTGGGGGAGTTTCAGGCACAGCTGCAGGAAGGCACTGCGCGCCGGGGAGTGTGAAAAGCGTCAGCGCCCCGGATCACAAAGCCCCGTGGTAACACGGCGCCACTTCGCGCACCTCGACAGTGGCCCATTCGGCGGCCGGGCATTCGCGGGCAATGGCCACAGCCTCCTCGCGCGTGGCGCAGTCGAGCAGGTAAAAGCCACCCACCATTTCTTTCGTCTCGGCAAAGGGTCCATCGACCATGCGGGCCTGGCCTTCGCGCACCTGCAGGCGCACGGCCTGCTCGGTGGAGGCCAGCGATTCGGAGGCACGCAGCAGGCCCCGGGCCTGCAGGCCTTCGCCAAAACGCAGCATGCGCGCATAGGCCTCCTGGCCCCCCGCCAGCCCCCGCTCGGCCCGTTGGCCGTGGGGTTCCATGATGAGCAGCATGTAGGCCATGAAAAGATCTCCTGACGAAACAGATGGGGAGGGCACGCAACGAAAGGCGCCATCCTATCAGCAGTATTCACTATTATTTTGATAGCTATCAGCGCTTATCCATCAAGCGCTAGCGGCAATTTTCATCAAAATTATTGCGCACCGCAGCAAGCCTGTGCTATCTTTGCCCCCTATGCAACGCAGCATGCTCCTATCCACCCTATCGCTAGGCCTAGTGCCTGGCCGGGGTCTGCCTGCGTTCGCCACCGTTGCCTGATCCGCTCAGCGCAACACCTGATCTCCCCCTGACCCCGGCCCGCGAACCAGCCTTTGCACATGCAAAGGGCTGCAGGGGATGTCATTCGTTTCTAGATTCGTTTGACCTGTGCACCGTGTCTTTCACACCGCACACACCGTTCGTGGAGCCTTTGTCATGATTTCCAAACCCGCCACCAAGTACCAGCCCATTGCCCCGGTCGCGTTGACCGACCGCCAGTGGCCCACCCGCAGCATCACCCACGCGCCCGTGTGGCTGTCCACCGATTTGCGTGACGGCAACCAGGCCTTGTTCGAGCCCATGAACGGCGAGCGCAAGATGAAGCTCTTTGAAGAGCTGGTGCGCATCGGCTTCAAGGAGATCGAGGTCGGTTTTCCGGCAGCATCGCAGACGGACTTCGACTTTGTGCGCCGCCTCATCGACGAGAACCTCATCCCCGATGACGTGACCATCATGGTCATGACCCAGTCGCGCGAGGACCTCATTGCGCGCACCGTGGAGGCCGTGAAAGGCGCGCCCCGCGCCATCGTGCACCTCTACAACGCCACGGCCCCCGCATGGCGGCGCATCGTGTTCGGCATGAACGTGACGCAGGTGATGCAGCTCATCGCGCACCACGTGGGCTACCTCAAGCAGCTTACCGATGCACAGCCCGAAACGCAGTGGACCTTGCAGTATTCACCCGAAACCTTCAGCGCCACCGAGCTCAGCGTTTCCCTCAAGGCCTGCCAAACCGCGATTGCCGCATGGAACGCGGGCCCCGGCCGTCCCATCATCATCAACCTGCCCACCACGGTGGAGAACGCCACGCCCAACGTGTTCGCCGACCAGATCGAGTGGATGGACCGGCACCTCAGCCCGCGCGAGCACATCACGCTCTCGGTGCACCCGCACAACGACCGGGGCACGGGCGTGGCGGCGGCAGAACTTGCGATGATGGCCGGCGCCGACCGCGTGGAAGGCTGCCTCTTCGGCAACGGCGAGCGCTGCGGCAATGTGGACATCGTGACGCTGGCGCTCAACATGTACACGCAGGGCGTGCACCCGAACCTCGACTTCTCGGACATCACCTCGGTCGCGCGCATTGCCGAGGAATGCACGTCGCTGCCCGTGCACCCGCGCCACCCCTACGCTGGCGACCTGGTGTTCACCGCATTCTCGGGCTCGCACCAGGATGCGATCAAAAAGGGCTTTGCCGCGCAAGACCCGAACGCCTTGTGGGAAGTGCCGTACCTGCCCATCGACCCGGCGGACCTCGGCCGCACCTACGACAGCGTGATCCGCGTAAACAGCCAATCGGGCAAGGGCGGCATTGCTTTCCTGCTCGAACGCGAACACGGCGTGGTGATGCCGCGCCGCATGCAGGTCGAATTCAGCGCGGTAGTGCAACGGCAGACGGACGCGAGCGAGGGTGAAATGAGCGGCGAGGCGCTGTGGGACTTGTTCCAGACCACATACCTGAAAGCGCCTGCGCACGCCGCCATCACCTGCCACAGCCACAAGCTCGATGAAGACGGGCAGGGCATCGAGCTGGACGTGACCATCGACGGCACGCGCCAGCATTTGCGCGGCCAGGGCAACGGGCCGATTGCCGCGACGGTGGATGCGCTGGGCCTGCCGCTGCGCGTGGACCACTATGAAGAGCGCGCCACCGGCACGGGCGCCAACGCCCAGGCGCTGGCGATTGTGGAAGCGGCCATGGACGGCGTGGCGGGCTCCACCTTTGGCGCGGGCGCGAGCCACAACATCGTGACGGCGTCGGTACAGGCCATCGTGAGCGTGGCCAACCGGTTGCTGCTGCGGCGCCAGACGGCCGAAATCACTGCGACGGCATGAGCTCCCAAGTGTTGTAAAAAGATAGCTGCCAACGCTTGATGCACAAGCGCTGGCGGCATTTTTGACCAATATCCCCAAGGCAGGAACGGGGTCAGCGCATGCACCGGGCTCCATCCGTTACCCTTCGGTCCATGCGCGTTTTTCACAGCCTGGCCTTTGCCGCCTGCACAGCCGCCCTGCTGGCCCTGGGCGGCTGTGGCACCTCACGGCCCCCTTCGACGTCTTCTTCTTCTTCGTCCGCCCCGATCCGCACCACGCCGCCCCTGACCGCCGAGCAGGCACACGACATCGCCATCCACGCACTGGGCCTGGTGGGCACGCCGTACCGTTACGGCGGCAACACGCCCGACTCGGGCTTCGACTGCAGCGGGCTGATTGGTTACGTGTACCGCAACCAGGTCGGCACACCGCCGCCGCGCACGGTGGCGCAGCTCAACAACTGGGGATACCGAATCGACGGTGGGGAGTTGCGCGCCGGAGACCTGGTGGTGTTTGGCACCGGCCGCCAGCCCAACCATGCGGGCATCTATGTGGGGGAAGGGCGTTTTGTGCACGCGCCCTCCACGGGCGGAACGGTGCGGCTGGATCACCTGCAGTCGCGCCATTGGTCGCGGCAGAATGCGGCGTTCCGCAGGCCGTAGAGGCTCCCCCTGAGTCGCCTTCGGCGCCTTCCCCCTGAGGGGGACGACGCACTCGCTGCGGGGCGGCCCTTGCTCTGCGTCACTGGCCTGGGCCGCGCCAGTTCCGAGCCGTGTGACCACCTCCTTGACCAGCAGGCAACAGCGGCTCCGCGACAATCGGGGCCACCATGACCCACGCACACCGCTCCGCCAACCCCATTTCCACCCACGACACCACACGCATTGATGACACGCGCATCAAGGCCGTGCGCCCGCTGATTACGCCTGCGTTGCTGCAGGAGTGGCTGCCCGCACCCGATGCGGCGCAGGCGCTGGTCGAATCGAGCCGCGCCGCCATCTCACGCGTCCTGCACGGGCAGGACGACCGGCTCATCGTGGTGGTGGGGCCCTGCTCCATCCACGACCACGACCAGGCCATGGACTACGCGCGCCAGCTCAAGCAACAGGCGGATGCGCTGCAGGCCGATCTGCTCGTCGTCATGCGCGTGTACTTTGAAAAGCCGCGCACCACGGTGGGCTGGAAGGGCTACATCAACGATCCGCACCTGGATGGAAGTTTTGCCATCAACGAAGGGCTGGAGCTGGCGCGCCAGCTGCTGCTCGATGTGCTGGCCACGGGCCTGCCGGTGGGCACCGAATTTCTGGACCTGCTCTCGCCACAGTTCATCAGCGACCTGGTGAGCTGGGGCGCGATAGGCGCGCGCACCACGGAGAGCCAGAGCCACCGCCAGCTGGCCAGTGGCCTGTCGTGCCCCGTGGGTTTCAAGAACGGCACGGATGGCGGCGTGAAGGTGGCCAGCGACGCCATCCAGGCCGCGCAGGCATCGCACGCGTTCATGGGCATGACCAAGATGGGCCAGGCCGCCATTTTTGAGACGCGCGGCAACCAGGACTGCCATGTGATCCTGCGCGGCGGCAAGCAGCCTAACTACAGCGCTGCCGATGTGGATGCTGCCTGCGCCATGCTCAAGGCAGCGGGCCTGCGCGAGCAGGTGATGATCGACGTGAGCCATGCCAACAGCAGCAAGCAGCACCAGCGTCAGATCACGGTGGCGGCAGAAGTGGCCGAGCAGATTGCAGCCGGTGATGCGCGCATCACTGGTCTGATGATCGAAAGCCATCTGAACGAAGGCCGACAGGACATCGTGCCCGGCCAGCCGCTGCAACACGGCGTGTCGGTGACTGACGCCTGCATCAGCCTGGCGCAGACCGTGCCGGTGCTTGAAGGGTTGGCGGCAGCCGTGCGGGCGCGGCGCTCGCGGGCGTAATCCCACCGCAGAACGGGACGGCCCGCCATCTACCGCGCAGCGGCGGGATCGATATTGCGCGCCGTGGCCAGAAGCGTGGCGCACAGGGTTTCCTGGCCGTTCCCGTCCACCGCAAAAACGTCGGACGCGCAGACGGTGAGTAACCGCCCCGCATCCACCACACGCCCGCGCGCACGCAGGCAAACGCCCCGGGCAGGCGCCACGAGTTTCACGGTCGCATCCACCGTGGCATTGGTCCACCCCGGCGGCAACACGCTGCCTGCTGCCGCCACCGCCGCAAAGTCGGCCACGGCAAACACAGCCGTGGCCTGCAACTGGCCGGGGCGAAAACTGAAGGCCTCACTCACCGGAATCTCCATCTCAACCCGGCCCGGTTCGGCGTGGACGAAGCGCAGCCCGAGCGTGCGGGCCATGGGCATGGCCAGCACAAAGGCCTGCAATGCGGCGATGGAGGCCGTGGGCAAAGGGGATGGCGAAGACAAAGTCATGGCGTTTTCCTGGAGGTTGGGGTTTGGGAGGGGGACTTGGTGGATGTGCTGGGCCGCACGCGCGGCCAGGCGCGGGGTGTCTCTCGCTTGCGTGTCTGTTGCGCCTGCAGCCACGCCTGGTGGTCGAGCACCACCTGCTTTTGGGCCTGCAACTGGCCGATCTGCTGCTCCAGCATGGCCACGCGTTCCTGCAGGGCCAGCACCATGTCGTCGATGCCCAGCGTGCCGGCACGGTAGTCGTCAAGCCGCCGGGCAATCTGCGGCAGCGCAAAGCCCAGCTGGCGAGACATGGCGATGAACACCACCTCGCGCTTGATGCTGGCGGGATAGTCCCGGTATCCGTTGGCCCGGCGGTGCGGGCGAATCAGCCCCAGCCGTTCATAGTGGCGCAGGGCGTGGACGGACACAGAGGCCTGGCGGGCAAGTTCGGAGATCTGCATGGCACACAGGCTAGCAAGCCTGATGCTGCGCGAAGGTTGCCTTGGCGACTGTTTCCGCGCTGCCCGTGGTCGCTGGGCCGGTTTCCCCTTTGGGGCAAACCCGCATGCTGCGGTGCGTCAACATGGGTCTGTGCGGTGTAGCATTGCTGCTTTATTACAAGTTGTGGCCCCGGCGTTTGCGACTTCCTGCAGCGGCTGGGCCGTCCGGCATGTGCCGCCTTACCGCTCCACTTCCTTGTTGACGCAACTCCGGCCCTCCTACAACCCTCCCCAGGCAGCAAGGCGCCTGGAGGTCGGATGCGTGCCCCTGGGCCTGGCCCCAGCGTAACCACCATGCCGCCTGCGCACGCACCCCAAGAGGCCGCGCGGCTCCACGCACTGCAGTCCTACGCCATCCTGGATACCCCCCCGGAAGACGCGTTTGACCAGTTGGCCACACTGGCCGCGCGCGTCTGCGGCTGCCCCATGGCCGTGGTCAACTTTGTAGACAGCGAGCGCCAGTGGTTCAAGGCAGCTGTGGGTGTGCCTTTCGCGCAGACCGACCGTGCCATTGCCTTTTGCGTCCATGCGCTGGATGGCAACCGCGATGCCGTGGTGGTGCCGGACGCCCGCCAGCACCCCGCATTTGCGGGCAATCCGCTGGTGGTGGGCGAACCCCGTGTTCGTTTTTACGCCTGCGTGCCCCTTGTTACGCCGGAGGGCTTTGCACTGGGAACGCTGGCGGTGCTGGACACCGTGCCCCGCACGCTGGGGGACGAGCAGCTCGACGGTCTGAAGATCCTGGCAGGCCAGGCCATGGTGCAGCTGGAGCTGCGCCGCCAGAAGCGCCTGCTGGCCCAGCTGGTCCAAGAGCGCGACCAGATGCACGCGGAGATGCTGGCCCAGAGCGATGCGCTGCGTGTGGCAGGACAGATTGCGCGCATCGGGGGATGGACGGTAGAGCTCCCCAGCCTCCAACTGACCTGGTCACAGGAGATCGCTGCCGCCTACGGGCTCACCCACCGCGTAGGCAGCCTGGCCCAGGTGCTGCAGCTGTACACCCCGCCCTACCGGGTGCACCTGCAAAAGGCCTTTGATGAATGCATGCACCATGGCACCCCCTTCGACGTCGAGGCTGAGGTGGCCATGCCTGGTGGCGGGCGATTCTGGGTGCGCACAGCAGGACAGGCGGCGCGTGATGCCCATGGCCAGATCATCCGCATCCAGGGCGCCTTCCAGGACATCTCGGTCCAGCACCAGGCCCGGCAGGCACGCCGCGAAAGCGAAGAACGCTTTCACCTGGTCTCGCGTGCCACGGCCGATGCTGTGTGGGACTGGAACCTGCACACGGATGCCATGTGGTGGAACGAGGGCATGCAGAACCTGTTCGGCGTGCCGCTGGACGAGCTGCCCCCCGACAGCACCTCCTGGACCCTGCGGCTGCACCCCGACGACAGCCAGGAAATCCTCCACAGCATCCATGCAGCCATTGATGGCACCGACAACCACTGGTCGGCCGAGTACCGCTTTCTTCGGAAGGACGGCACGTATGCCTGGGTGCTGGACCGGGGCTTCCTGATCCGCGACTCCGCCGGCAAGGCCGTGCGCATGGTGGGCGGCATGACCGACATCAGCGTACAGAAGCTGACCGAGCTCGACGCGCAGCGTGATGCGCAGAACCATGCCGAGCTGCTGCATGTGCAGCAGCGCATCTCGTCGCTGGACATGCCCCTGCCCGACGTGCTGCAACTGGTGGCCGACACGGTGCTGCGCCAGACGCTGGCCCGGGGCGCGCTGGTGGAGCTGTTGCAGGGCCACCAGCTGGTGGCGCAGGCCTCGGCAGGCGACCATGTGCGGCCCGTGGGGCACCTGCTGGCCGTGGACCAGAGCCTGCTCTGGCCCGCACTGCGCGAAGGGCGCACCGTGGTGTGCAACGACACCGAGGCCGAGGGCTGGGACATGGCTTCGCTGCCCCATCGCCATGGCGTGCGCTCCGTGATGGCGGTGCCGCTGCGCACGGCGCAGGGGGTGGTGGGCTCGCTCAAGGTGACGTCTGACAAGCCCAACGCGTTCTCGCGGCGCGACGTGGCGCACCTGGAGATCCTTACCGAATCCCTGGGGGCCATGGTGCAGCTGCGGCATGTGGCCGGGCAGCTCCGAGCGTCGGAGCAGCAGTACCGCATGCTGTTCAACGAGCATCCCCATCCCATGTGGGTGTACGACAAGGAAACGCTGCGCCTGCAGGCTGTGAACCAGTCGATGGAAACCCACTACGGCTACACCGAGGCCGAGCTGCTGGCCATGGACATGACCGAACTGTGGCCCGCCGAGCGGCACGCAACCATCCGGGAGGCCCTGCATGCGATTGCGATCGACCAGCGCAACAAGCCAGTGATCAGCCGCCACGTCAAGAAGGACGGCAGCTTCATGGATGTGGAGATCACGGCTGGCAGCATCAGCTTCAATGGCCGCCCGGCACGCCAGGTGCTGGCCACCGACGTGACCGAACGCCTGCGCACCGAGCGCGAACTGGCCCGCATGGGACGTGCGCAGCGCCTTCTGAGCGCCTGCAACGAAACCCTGGTGCGCGCCACCTCCGAAACCGCGCTGCTGCAGGCCATCTGCCAGATTGCCGTGGACATTGGCGGTTACCGCATGGGCTGGGTGGGGTTTGCGCTGGACGACGAACGCAAGTCCATCCAGCCTGTAGCCCACGCGGGCTACAACCAGAACTACCTCGAAAACCTGCAGCTTTCCTGGTCGGCCGATGACCCCTACGGCCGGGGGCCGGCGGGCATGGCCGTGCGTTCGGGCAAGCCCGTGATCGTGCAGGACATCCGCACCGAAGGCGACTTTGCCGACTGGACCGAGCGCATGCTGGACCACGGCTTCCACGGTGTGATCTGCCTGCCTTTGCAGGACCGTGATCGCAATCGCGACCGTACCTTTGGCCTGCTGTACCTCTACGCGCCGGACATTCTGCAGATCAGCCCTGAAGAGGCCGCCCTGCTGCAGGAACTTTCCAACGACCTGGCCTTTGGCATCACCAGCCTGCGCGCGCACAAGGCGCAGCAGCGGCTGCAGGCCTCGGTGCTCAAGGTGGCGGCGGCCGTGTCGGCCAGCACGGGCACCGAGTTTTTTGTGCAGCTGGTGCGCAACATGGCCGATGCCCTGGGGGCCCAGGGCGGCTGCGTGGTGCGGTTGCTGCCCCATGCGCAAGGGCAACCACCCCGGGTGGTCACGCTGGCGGCGGTGCTGGACGGCCAGATGCTGCCCAATGACGAATACAGCCTGGAGGGCACGCCCAGCCTCATGCTGCTGACGCAGCGCGAGTACGTGGTGACCGACAAGGTGCAGCAGCGCTACCCGGATGCGCCCGTGCTCCGTTACGTGGGCGCTCAGGCCTACGCAGGACAACAGCTGTGCAATGCCGACGGCGAGGTGGTGGGCATTGTGTTCGTGCTGTTCCGCCAGGCCATTGCAGAGACGGATTTCATCGCCTCCACGCTGCAGATCTTTGCCGCGCGCGCTTCGTCCGAGATCGACCGACAACTGGCCGACGCCCGCATCCGCCACCAGGCCTCGCTGCTGGACAAGGCGCAGGACGCCATCCTGGTGCGCGACCTGGAACACCGCATCATCTTCTGGAACAAAAGCGCCGAGCGCCTGTACGGCTGGTCGCAGCTGCAGGCGCTGGGCCAGTCCATCGAGACCCTGCTTTACGACGACCCCGCCCACTTTCGCCATGCCACCCAGTCGGTGCTGGAGCAAGGCGAATGGACTGGCGAGATCGTGCAGCGCCACCGCGATGGCAGCACCATCGAGGTCGAGGGCCGCTGGACCCTGGTGCGCGGTGATGACGGCCAGCCGCAATCCATCCTCGCCATCAACACCGACATCCGGCAACGCAAGGCCAGCGAGCGCGAAATCCAGCGTCTGGCGTTCTACGACGCGCTCACCGGCCTGCCCAACCGCATGCTGCTCATGGACCGCATGGCCCATGCGCTGGCCAATGCCCAGCGGCGCCAGCAGGGCGGGGCGCTGCTGTTCATCGACCTCGACAACTTCAAGACCCTGAACGACACCCTGGGCCATGACCAAGGTGACCTGCTGCTGCAGCAGGTGGCGCAGCGCCTGAACACCTGCGTGCGCAGCGTGGACACGGTGGCCCGGCTGGGCGGCGACGAGTTTGTGGTGATGCTGGAAGAGCTGAGCCCCAAATCCCACGAACTGGCCCTGCACGCGCGGGGGGTGGGCGAGAAGATCCTGGCCATGCTGGCCGTGCCCTATGCGCTGGCAGGCTACCAATACCGCAGCACACCGAGCATCGGCATCGCGCCCTTCACCGGCGAGTTGACCAGCGTGGGCGAGCTGCTCAAGCAGGCCGACCTGGCCATGTACCAGGCCAAGACGGCAGGGCGCAACACCCTGCGCTTTTTCGACCCCGACATGCAGGCCGTGGTGACGGCCCGCGCCGGGCTGGAAACCGACCTGCGTGCCGCACTGGCGCAGGAGGAATTTTTGCTGCACTTCCAGCCGCAGATGCACCAGTCGGGCCGCTGTGTGGGCGTAGAGGCCCTGGTGCGCTGGGCCCACCCGCAGCGCGGCATGGTGCCCCCTGCCGTATTCATACCGCTGGCCGAGGAAACCGGGCTCATCCTGCCACTGGGCCGCTGGGTGCTGCACACGGCGTGCAAGCTCCTGGCCACCTGGCAGGCCGACCCGCAGCTGGCCCACCTGACCATGGCGGTGAACGTGAGTTCGCGCCAGTTCCGCCACGCCAGTTTTGTGGACGACGTCGCCCGGGTGCTGGCCATCACCGGGGCACCGGCCCACCTGCTCAAGCTGGAGCTGACAGAAAGCCTGCTGGTGGAAGACATGGAGACCACCATCGCCACCATGGCCGCGCTGCGTTCGCACGGCGTGGGCTTCTCGCTGGACGACTTCGGCACCGGGTACTCGTCGCTGAGCTACTTGAAGCGCATGCCGCTCGATCAGCTCAAGATCGACCAGAGCTTTGTGCGCGACCTGCTGACCGACCCCAACGACGCCGCCATTGTGGACACCATCATTGGCCTGTCGCGCAGCCTGGGCCTGGAAGTCATCGCCGAAGGCGTGGAAACCCCCGAGCAACGCGAGCTGCTGGCCCGCGCGGGCTGCCAGCTCTACCAGGGCTACCTCTTCAGCCGCCCCCTGTCTGCGGACCTCCTGGGGGCCTTCCTGCGCCCTGCGGCTGCGTAGACGGCCTGCACGGCCCCGCGTTTTCCCCGATCGCCTTGCCGCAACCGGCCCCGTGCACGGTGGTCGGCTGCGCTTTTCTCCCTGGGATTGTGTCCCGTGCGCCCCCAAAAATCGCCCCGTCCAGATGACCACCCCTGCCCTCGGGTGTGCCCCAAGTTGTCCCTCTGTCTTCTTCTTATGTTGTCTATAAATACATAGTCGTAGTAGTAGAAGGCGGCACGGAATGTGGACAACCGTATTTTTCCCAACGGCAGCGCGCACTTGCAGGTGCGCCAACCCTGTGCACCGATCCCTCTTGCCGTTGTCACGGGAACGGGGACAAAACACAGCGGCTGTCTTTTTCTGTGGATAACCACGTGGTTGTGCCAGAACTATCCCCAGTCTTACGCACCGACCCTGGTTCGTCATGAATTTTTGCCAAAAATTGGCTCTAGCGCATTCTGCATAAGCGCTATTAGCTACTTTATTGATAGCAAACATGAATTGCAGGAGCCGTGCAGCAAGTGCCGCTCCACCTCCACCTCAGCAAAGCGGTGCCCAAAAACGGAGGTCCGCACCCAGGTCTTGTTCATCCCCCCTTTCTGGGGCAGCCCACCAGAACGCGCGTGCGCCGCGGAATGGTGTTTCGAAGGGTTCTGGTTATTCTTCTATAGTTCTATATATAAATAGCAGTAGTAGTAGAGCAAGCCACTTTCTGTGGACAAGGCCAATTTGTTCAATGCTGGCGCGGGGTTGCGCAGCTGCAAAGTCTGTGTGGCGGTCTGCACAAAGGGCGGGGCTCGCAGACAACAACTTCGGGCCATCGCCTTTTTGTGTGGATAACTGTCCAGTTGTGCCAGAACTGTTCCCAGTGTTATCCACAACGGGTGCCCGTCGACAACCTTTTCCATCCCACAAAGCACAAAGCCCGGGGTCCGTGGAGGACTCCGGGCTTTGTCAGGCAAGAAGAGAGGGGAACCGCCGCCTACCTCTGAGCCGCCCCCTGCGTCAGGGCGGTCCCAGCAGGGGGATTTACTTCGCGGGTGCTGCCTGAGGTTGCTGATGGCGGCTTTCGCCACCCCGCATGCCGTGGTGCCCGTGTCGGCCTTCGCCGTCGCCCCTCATGCCTGCCATGCCTCCCATGCGGTGGCCGTGGTGGGCCTGGGCGTCAAAGGTTTTTTGCTGCTCGGGCGTCAGCGCCGCGTAGAAGGCCTTGGTGGCCTCGCCGCGGCGGTCGGCCTCGGCGGCGTGCTGGGCGCGCATGGCCCGCATGCGGTCGATGCGCTCGGGGGTGGTCAGTTTGTCCATGTTCTGGCGGTCCAGACGGGCAGGGCGTTCGCCCGGTTGCATGGCCGCAGTGAACGTTGTCCACGCGGGTTCTTGCGCGGCGGTCAGCTTGAGCTGGCCCTTGAGGGCGGCCAGGCGTTTGGCATGGTGCTCGGCACGTTTTTCTGCACGGTCGCCATGGTGGCGTTCGTGCCGTTCTCCGGCCTTGTAGCGCGGGGCGGCTTCGGTTGTGGGGGCGCCAGCAGCGGGTGGGGTGGCCGGGGCTGGCTGGGCCAGAACAGGCAGGGCCAGCGCGGCCAGAACAGCGGTGGCGGCAAGGCGGTGTTGGAAGCGGAAAGCCATGGTGTGGGTCCTTTTACGGGGGTGGCTCGCTGGAACGACCGTTCCGGCGATTGAGAGTCAGTGTCCGCCCCGCATGTATCGCGGCCGTGCGCGTTGGATGACGCTGTGTAAAGTTGTGCCAAGAAGCTGCAGGCCTGCGCGATCAAGGTTTTGATAAAAAATGGCCGCTAGCGCTTATCCATAAAGCGTTAATAGCTATTATATTTATAGCTAATTCAGACGGCCATCGTTGCTTGTGCGCTCCGGCGGCAGGCTGCGTGCCGACGACCACCGACAATGGCATGTTCCGTGTCGGGCGGGCTGTTTTGCTCACGGGTTCGATCGCTCGATCATCCGTTGGCAACAGCTTCACCGATAGAGAAAGTGCTCTCGCTGAAAGCGCTTCACCACCAACGCTCCCGAACAAAAGGTTATCTGTGTTCAAGAACATGATCGTGTACCGCATTGCCCCGCAATGGCAGGTTGAATTGACGCAAGTAGAAGAAGCCCTGGCCAAGGCGCCCTTCATGGAATGTGGCGCCACCCAGGAAAAGTCCCTGGGCTGGGTGCCCCCGCGCGGTGATGCACACGGCCCGCTGGCCGAGTCGGTCGGGGGCCAGTGGATCCTGCGCTTCATGGTCGAATCCAAAGTGCTGCCCGGCAGCGTGCTGGCCCGCCGCGTGAAAGAAAAAGCCGAGCGCATCGAGCAGGAAACCGGCCGCAAGCCCGGCAAGAAGGAAAGCAAGGAGCTGAAAGACGAGGCCAAGCTGGACCTGCTACCCATGGCCTTCACCAAGCAGGGCTCGATGTGGGTGTGGATCGACACCACCTCGCGCCTGCTGGTACTGGACACCTCCAGCCAGGGCCGCGCGGACGAAGTGGTCACCCTGCTGATCGAGGCGCTGCCCGGCCTGTCGGTGTCGCTGCTGAACACCCAAACCAGCCCGCAGGCCGCCATGGCCCACTGGCTCAAGGAACAGGAGCCGCCCGTGGGCTTCACGGTGGACCGCGAGTGCGAACTCAAAAGCGCCAACGAGGAAAAAGCCGTGGTGCGCTACGCCCGCCACCCGCTGGATATCGAGGAGGTGCAGGCCCACATCGACGCCGGCAAGCTGCCCACCAAGCTGGCACTGACCTGGGACGACCGCGTGTCCTTCATGCTCACAGAGGGGCTGCAGATCAAAAAAGTGTCGTTCCTGGACACCGTGTTCGAGGGCACCAAGGCCGATGACGGTGGTTTTGACACCGATGTGGCGATTGCCACCGGCGAGCTGGTCAAGCTGATCCCGGACTTGATCGAGGCGCTGGGCGGAGAGGCGGAGAGTGGCGTGGCCAGTGCGGCAGCTGCGGTGGCTTCAGAGGGGGCCAGCATGCCAGCTCCTTCTGTGGAATCACGCGCCCCCACGAATTCAGCGCCTGCGCGAAAGAGTGGCGCTGGTGGCGTGGTGACGGGGCCTGCGCAAGTCCCGGTGGATACGGATCCGGAGTCGGCGCCGTTTTAAAAAGCGGGAACTGATCGGTTCGCAGGGATAAATTTGGGAACTATAAAAAATCCTAAAAAGAAATAAAAAATGGAAAATTCTCAAAATCAAAAGAATGCTTCTATTGAGACGTTAAGAGCTTTGGCGGTTGCCTTGGTGTTTGTGCACCATCTTCATTCAGGAGCCAATATTGGCCTGCCCTTTTTTTACCAAATTGGTGGCTGGCTCGGTGTACAAATATTCTTTGTGATCAGTGGATATTTGATTATTTTGAGCGCCATTCGATATTCGGCAAGAGATTATTTTATTCATCGATTTTTTAGAATATATCCAGCGTACATATTTTGGTTTTTATTTTTTTCATTGGCTTTTAATCAATTGACGCTGGATAGCCTCGATGTAAGGGCTCTGTTGGCGCACCTGACATTCTTGCAGCATCTATTTCCTGGTTATTACTTCAAATATAATGCTCTGTTTGTGAGTTGGACGCTGACCATAGAATTGGTCTGGTATGTAATCGCATTCCTCTGCGCTACAAAATTTTCAAGACATCCATTGAAAATAACGTTTGTTTTCATGGCTATTGCATACGTGTGGACTTTGTGGGGATGGTCCAATCCTGCGATCTACAAGTCTTTAGATTCAAATGGCAGATATTTCTTTATTAACAACAATTTTATCAGTCAACTACCATTTTTCTTTTTTGGAGCATATATTGCTGTTAAAAATCCAAAATTTGATAAGGCAGGATTGTTTGCGGTTTTCTTGGTTGCTGTGATTCTATCAACGTCATGGAAACCACACTTTCCAGATCCGATATTTATCACTGGATTTGGTGTTGCATCGCTTTTTCTTATATTAAAAGATACCGATTACAAAAATCCAAAATTTGTCAATGTATTGTCTGATATTTCTTATTCGTTTTATTTGATTCACTACCCGGTGATAGTTTCTGTGGCACGAGTGATCGAGAACAAGGGAATGTTAGTCATCTTGTCTATCGTTATTACCGTTGCACTTGCCTTCATTAGCCATCGATTTATTGAGCAGCCTTTTATCAGGATGGCAAAGCGTCATGCTGGAAAGTTTGTCCAGAAAGGTGGAAACATCAAACCAGCTTCTCAATAGACAAGTTGCACTGAATCTATATTTATTTGGATGCAGAAGTATTTGAATTTGCCACGTTGCTTATTTCTCGCACAAACAACTTCCGCCAGGCATCTCGGGTTTCATCTTCCACCAGCTGAGGCATAAAACCGAAGGCCAGGGTGCGTTCTCCACGCACCATGATGCCGCGGTCCTCTCGCTTCAGGGGTTCCCTGGCCAGCACCTTGTAGCCCGGACGGGGCGCCATGGATGCATAGCTTGTGTACATGCGTCTTGTAGGCTTGAGTCGGTAGACCTTGCCGTCAATGAGGAAGACACCACCGTTCTTCTTCCACTCAATATTGGCAATACCAAACACCTCATGCATCCAGTCAAATGTGGGTTTGCCGTTTTCGTCAAATTCACCCAGGCGCATGTCCTGAATCAGTACCCCGCCTTTTTTCCAGTAGGTGGCTAGCTTGGTCTTAATGTTCTGGGGCATGGCGGCCTGGTGAGGCACCAGGATGGCATCCAACTGTTGGATGATGGGTTCGTCTGCGAGAAGGGTCTTTTCGCCGATGACGTGGACCTGCATGCCGGGCTCGCTGCTCAGGATCTTGTAAGACGCGAACAGCGCATCGCGGTGGGTGTTTCTGCCCGCGCTTTTCTCACCGTGCCACACGTGGAAGTTGGTGGTGGAGCCCAGGATGCCAATTCTGACCCTGCGTTCCGTGCCCGCTGTGACGGCGGGGCCCGGCTTGGCAATGCGGGCGTGAAGCTTGTTCAGCTGCAGGCCAGCCAGCGGCCCCCCACCTGCCTGGTGGTGGAAGCCTCCGATCTCGTAGCCCATCACATGGGGCTGGGCCAGCGACTGGGCCACCGCCTGCTGGATGACGGGGATCAGCTCTGGCGTCTTCTTGGCTGCTTCCCACCGCTCACCATATGCGCCCACCATGACTTTCTTGTAGCCCAGTGAACCCATGTAGTTGGCCAGCGTGGGCAACACATCGGGGTCTGCCACCAGCCCATAGCCATCGTAGAAATTGAAGTCGATGACTGCGATGTCAATGCACGGGGCCAGCTTTTCGACGACACCCGTGGCGTAGATGGCGTCGTGGGAGGTAAAGGTTTCTGCAAAGTAGCCAATCGCCTCTGCCCCCTTGCTCCGGATCACATTGGCGTAGGCACAGGTGGCTTCCTGGAGCCGGGTTTCCCGGAATTCCTTGTGGGCGTGCAGCAGGGGCTCTGCTTTAGGAACACCTGCTGCGATGTGGTTGTTGTAGTTGATGATGGGCTGTTTGGCGTTGTACTTTTTGGCAAACGCATCCTGGGTGGACTCCTTGTAGTCCCGCCACTGGTAGCCCATCTGCCCGTACTTGATTTCGTGCTCTTCCTGCAGGCCAATGGCGTAGCCCAGGACCTTGCCGGGGTAGCGCTTGGAGAAGTGATCGACCGTCTGTGCAATGAATGGGTCTGCATACTTCCTGATCGACGCATCGGTGAAGTCGGGCTGCCAGCTGGGGTCGCCCGAGAAATTGCGCATCGCCATGTCTGGATGCGCCGTGGTGATCCATTGCGGCACGGTGGACATGTTGGGCACGAGCTGGCCCGTCTCGTCCTTGTAGGGGCGTCCACCCATGTCAATGACCAGCAGCAGCGACAGGCCGCCGTTGACGATGGCATCCAGATGGCGGTGGTACTGGGCAAATTCGTACTGGCCCTTGCGACTTTCGATATCGGACCAGTTGAGATAGACGGTGGCGTGGCTGAAGCCCTGGGCCTTGAGTTCGCGGGGCAGGTTCTGGTTCTGATTCAGATCCCAGGGCATGACGATGATGCTGGAGACGGGAGCGGGTGGAGGTGGGGCTGCTTGGCTGGCCAGCGCAACCAGCGAAACAAGAACGGCGGCAATGCGGAGTATTTTTTTCATGAAAGCGCTGGAAGAAAGATTCCGTAGGAGGCGTTGGGCGGCCTGGATTCACAAAATGCGCCCCTCGCTGGGCGGTCAAAGCGCTGGCAACAAGAGGGATTTCCATTCCATTGTTCCATGAACAACAGGGGTACCTTGATCATGTGCTGCGCTACACCGGCACGGGTAGGTATTGCGCCACCACCCGCTCGGAAGCCCGTTCAGCAGGCCGTCTGCACCATCTCCGCCAGCGCATGCACATACGGGTCTTTGATGCCCAGCACGCCGAATTGCGCGACCAGCTGATCGAGGTATTCGCGGTTGCTGCCGATGCGGCCACAGGCGCTGGCTATGGTGGCGGCGGTGGCCTGCATGGACAGGTCGCCCCTGTAGTGTGGATGGGCTGTATTGGCCGTCAGCACCAGCGCCTGGTTGACAGCACCCTGTGGCGTCTGCAATGGCAGCAGGGCGGGGCAGTAGGCGCCGGTGATCATCTCGCGGCGCCAGAGCAGGCGCGACTCCTCTTCAACCGCACAGGCCGGAATGCGGAACACCAGCCCGTCGCAAGACTGCGCTGCGTCGCGCTGCAGCGTGAGCACAAGGCCGGGGCAATCCGGTGTGCCCCGGCCGATGGTGGTGCTCAGCGCAAAGCGCCGGGCGAATCCCGGCAGGTGCGCCCTGCGGACTTCGGCAAACTCCAGGCCGGGGTTCCACATCAGCGATCCATACGCAAACACCCACAGGTCGTCCCGGCGTTCGGACACGCCCGCCAGCACCTGGCGGCGCGAGCGTTCGACGTCGCCGTCGGGCAGGCGCCAATCGATGGGCAGGCCCTGGCTGCGCGCCTGCGCGTCCCATTCCGCCAGGACCTCGTCGGTCAACCGCAGTCCGCAGGCGTGGGCGGGGATGAGCCGTCCTTGAAGTTCGGGAAGGTGCACAAAGGCAGGGGGCGTCATGTGCTGTGGCTGCAGGAGATCGTGGGGCAAGCTCTACTGTAGTGGTCCGAGAACGGTTGGATCAATGGGCCGACTGACAACTCAGTGTTCCAGACATGGTGTTGATGGCGGCGCGCGGTGACGTGTTACGGCAGAGGCCATGAAAGAAGGGGGCGCCGCCGTAGCGATGGCCCGTCAGCGGCCCACAAATTGCGCGCTTTGGCGTTGGTGAAAAGCCTCCACCCCCGCACGGAAGTCCTCGGTGCCTGCGCACTGCACAAAGGCGTCTTTTTCGGCCGCCAGTTGTTCGGGCAGGGTGCAGTCCATCGATGCGCGCATGAGGCGCTTCATCGCGCCGTAGGCCACGGTAGGCCCGGCGGCCAGGCGCTGGGCCAGGGTGGTGGTGGCACTGTCCAGTTCAGCGGCAGGCACGACGCGGTTGATGAGGCCCAGGCGCAGCGCGTCGTCTGCCGTGAAGGCTTCGCCCAGCAGCGCAATCTCCAGCGCCTTGCGCAGGCCCACGGTGCGCGGCAGCGCCCACGAGGCGCCCACGTCGCAGCTGGTGCCCAGGTTGATGTAGGCCAGGTTCAGGCGTGTGCCTTCGGCGGCGATCACGTAGTCGGCCATGAGCAGCAGGCTCAGGCCCGCGCCAGCGGCCACACCGTGCACTTGCGCAATGACGGGCGCGTTCATCTGCGCCAGCAGGAGCAGTGCTGCGTTGAGCGGCGTGAGAATGTCGATGGCACCCTGCACTGGGTCGGCGCGCAGCGTGGCCAGGTCGCCACCGGCCATGAAACCCCGGCCGTTGCCACACAGCACCACGGCGCGCACGGCAGGGTCGGCGGCAACGGTCTGCACGGCGGCTAGGATGGCGTTGGCCATGGGCACGTCGATGGCGTTGAGCGCATCGGGCCGGTTGAAACGCAGCGTGGCGATGGCGCCGTCGCGCTCCAGCAGCAGGGGGGCGGTAGGGTCGGCGGCGGTGGTTTTCATGTAAAATTGGCATCTAGCGCTTTATGGATAAGCGCTGATAGCTCCTGTTTTGATAGTAATCTACGCGACAAGTGGTGAGCCCCGGGGCTAGCGGTACAGCGCCTCGATCTCGGCCGCATAGGTCTTGTAGATGCTGGAGCGGCGCACCTTCATGGTCGCGGTCACCTCGCCATCGTCGTGGTCCAGCTCCTTGGTGAGCAGGTGGAACTTGCGGATCTGCGAGACCTGGGCCAGGCGCTGGTTGCCCTGGTTGATTTCAGCGTCGATGAGGCTGCGCACGTCGGGGTGCTCCACCAGCGAGCGGTAGTGCGTGAACGGTATGCGCCGCGCCTAGCCCACTTGCCCACGGTCTCGTAGTCGATCATCACCAGCGCGCCGACGAACTTGCGCGCCTCGGCAACGATGATGCATTCCTTGATGAAGGGGCTGCCCTTCATCGTGTTCTCGATTTCGGACGGCGTGAGGTTCTTGCCACCGGCCGTGATCATGATGTCCTTGAGGCGGTCCACGATCTGGATCTGGCCTTGCGATTCGCGCACCACGTCGCCGGTGTGCAGCCAGCCATCCACGATGCTGCTGGCCGTGGCCTCGGGGTTCTTGTAGTAACCCGCAAACACCATGTCGCCCCGCAAATGCAGCTCGCCGTTGTCGGCAATGCGGTGTTCCACGCCTTGCGTGGGCACGCCCACGGTGCCCACCACCACGTGGTCCAACCGGTGGCCTGTGACCATGCCGGTGGATTCGGTCAGGCCGTACACCTCGATGAGTGGCACGCCCAGCACGCGGAAGAAGCGCACCACATCGGGCGGAATGGGCGCAGCGCCGGTGAGCGCCACATGGGCATTGCGCAGGCCGATGAAGTTCTGCAGCGCGCGGAAGACGAGCCAGTAGCTGCCAGCAAAGGTCAGCTTGTCGGCAGCGCTCCAGGCACTGCGCGGCTTTTCGGCCAGCGGCTTGCAGGCGTTGTAGGCCTTGTGGAACAGCGCGCGGCGCAGGCCACCGGTTTCCTGCAGCTTGATGTGGATGGCGGCGTGCAGCTTCTCCCAGATGCGGGGCACGCCCAGGAACATGGTGGGAGCGACCTCGCGCAGGTCCTCCTGCACGGTGCGGATGGACTCGCCAAAGTTCACTTGCGAGCCGATGTACACGGGCACAAAGCTGGTGAGCATCTGCTCGGCCACATGGCACAGCGGCAGGTACGACAGGTGGGTGGTCTCGCGCGACAGCTCCAGCCGGTCCACGATGCCAGGCACCACGCCCCGGATGTTGCGGTACGAAATCATCGCGCCCTTGGGCTTGCCGGTGGAGCCCGAGGTGTAGATCATCAGGCCCACATCGTCGAGCCGCTGGCGCGCCAGGGCGTCGTCGATGATGGCTTGCTGGCCCGATGCCGCGCCGAGCTGTTCCACCTCGTCAAACGTGGTGATGAACTTCCGCATCTCGGGCGCAAAGCTGCGCAGGCCCTTGGTCTCCATGACCACGATCTTTTTCAGGCGCGGCAGCTCGGGCAGTGCAGCCAGCAGCTTGTCGGTCTGCTCCTGGTCTTCGCAGACCATGATCTCGATGTCGGCATGGCCCACCACATAGGCCACCTCGTTGGTGGGGCTGGTGGGGTACACACCCACGGTCACGGCACCCACCAGGCCCGCGCCCATCTGGGCCAGCACCCATTCGATGCGGTTCTCGGAGATCACGCCCACATGCCCGTCCGGAGGCAGGCCCAGTGCCTTGAGGCCCAGGCCAAAGTGGCTGGCGCGCTGGTGGTACTGCGCCCAGGTGAAGGGTTTCCAGATGCCGAAGTCCTTTTGCCGGATGGCGATGCGCTGCGCGTCGGTACGCGCGCGCTCGCGCAGCATCTGGGGCAGGGTGAGGTCGGGGAGCGTCATGACAGCCATCTTTTGCGGCGCTTGTAGTGCTTGATCTCTTTGAAGCTCTTGGCCTCGCCACCACCGCCCATGCCGAGGTAGAACTCACGCACATCGGGGTCGTTGGCCAGGCGCTCGGCCGTGCCGTCGATCACGATCTTGCCGTTCTCCATGATGTAGCCCCGGTGCGCCACCGCCAGTGCTACGGTGGCGTTCTGCTCCACCAGCAGCATGCTGGTGCCCCGCTCGGCGTTGATGCGCGCAATGATGGTGAAGATGTCTTCGACCAGCTTGGGGCTGAGGCCCAGCGAGGGCTCGTCGAGCAGGATGAGTTGGGGCTGCGCAATCAGCGCGCGGCCAATCGCCAGCATCTGCTGCTCGCCGCCTGACAGGTACCCGGCCAGGCCCTTGCGCCGCTCATGCAGACGCGGAAAGTAGCTGTAGACCAGATCGAAATCCGGCGTTGCATCCTTGCGGCCCGTGAGTGCATAGGTGGCGGCCACCAGGTTCTCTTCGACCGTGAGGTCTTCAAACACGCGGCGGCCTTCCATCACGTGGCTCAGGCCGTTGCGCACCAGCTGCTGCGGGGCCACGGCGGCCGTGGGCTGGCCGTTGAAGTGGATGCTGCCGCTTTCGACCACGCCATCTTCCAGCGCCAGCAGGCCCGAGATGGCTTTGAGCGTGGTGCTTTTGCCCGCCCCGTTGCTGCCCAGCAGCGCCACGATCTGCCCACGTGGCACGGCCAGCGACAGGCCCCGCAGGGCCTGCACCACCTTGTTGTAGATGACCTCGATGTTGTTGACTTCGAGTACGTTGGCCGGGGTTGGCTGGGTCATGGCAAAGGCGAGGTCAGAGCTTGATCCAGTCAGATGCGGCCACCATTTTTTGCGCCTTCATGTCGGCGCGGTACACGCGCCCCACGGGGATCGAATTGCCGCTGATGGTGATCGGCACGCCGATCAGCCCGCCCGTGTCGAAGTCCTTGATGGAATTGAGCGCGGCCTTCAGGTTGGGGCCTGTGAGGGGCTTGCCCGCATCCAGCGTGCGCTTGGCTGCCTCGGTGAACAGCATCGCGGCCAGGAAGCCCTGGATGTAGGCCGTGCTCTGGTACTCGGGCCGCAGCGCGCGGATCTTCTCCAGCATCGGCGCCTTCTCGGTGTCGTAGTAGTAGCGGTAGGGCATCACACCCATGAAGCCGTCGGCGGCGTCGCCCATCTTCATGACGGTGGAGCTGTCCATGGTCCAGAAGGTGCCCATCCACTTGCTGGTCATCCCCTGCTGTTTGCCCTGGGTGATGAACTCAGGGATGGGCGCGAGGATGTAGCCGTGAAAGATGGTGTAGTCGGGAGCCGCGCGGCGCAACTTGATGACCTCGGTGGACACATCCACGCTGCCGGCGGGCGTCATGATCTTGATGGGCACCGACAGGCCCAGCTGCTTGGCCATGGCTTCGCTGGACTCGATGGGGTCGCGGCCGAATTCCGAATCGGAGTACACGAAGGCCACCTTGGCGCCGGGCTTCTCTTTGGCGATGTGCTTGAGCAGGATGCCGAACATCTCGGTGTAGTCGGGGCCCACGAGGAACTGGTTGGGGTACTTCTTGGGGTCGTTGAGTTCGGTGGCAAACGATGCGCCCGCCATCAGGATGTTGCCGTTGCGGTCCAGCTCGGGGTTGATGGTTTTGGAGAAGCCGGTGGAGTCGCCGTAGTACAGGTTGACCTTGTTCTGGCTGGTGATCTTCTTGAACGCAGCCACCGACACATCGACCTTGTAGCCCGTGTCCTCGGGCACATACTTGACCTTGCGGCCCTTGATGCCGCCCGCGTCGTTGAGCATCTTCACGTAGTCGCCCATGCCGGCGTTGATGCCCACACCAGCAAACGCGAACACGCCGGTGAGCGGGATGGAGCCGCCGATCACGATCTCGTCGGCGCCTTGGGCCAGCACCGACAGCGGGCTGGTGAGGGCTGCGGCACCAGCGGCTCCGAGCAAGAGTTGGCGGCGCTGGAAGGAAGTGCGTTGTGTGTCCATGGTTGTCTCCTGTGAATTTAGTTGCGGAAAGGCCAGAGATGGAAGAAACGACGGACGCGCCGCCACACTTCGGCCAGGCCATGGGGCTCGAAGACGAGAAAACCGATGATGAGCAGGCCAAAGATGACCGTGCGCACGGGCGAGAGGAACACGGTGAGTTCGCTGCCGCCGGGCATCAGGTCCACCACGAGCTTGAGCAGCTCCGGCACCATGGTCATGAACGCTGCGCCCAGGATGCCGCCCAGGATGGAGCCCATGCCACCGACGATGATGGCCGCGAGGAAGAAGATGGACATGAGCAGCGGAAAGCTCTCGGGCGTGACCACCCGAAAGAAGTACGCCCACAGCCCGCCTGCCACGCCCGCATAGAACGACGACAGGCCAAACGACAGCAGCTTGTAGCGCAGCAGCGGTATGCCCAGCACCTCGGCTGAGATATCGCGGTCGCGAATCGCAATGAACGCGCGGCCCACGCGCGTGCGAAACAGGTTGGCCGCGCCCAGCAGCATGAGGAGGGTGACCGGCACGATGAGCCAGTACAGCCGGAACGAGGTGTCGAGCGCCATGCCGAACAGCTTGGCGGGCGGCACGCTCAGGCCACCGGTGCCGCCGGTGAACTTCCAGTTGGCAAAGATGAAGTGCGCGATGAACGATGCGGCAATGGTGGCAATCGCGAGGTACAGCCCCTTTACGCGCAGCGAGGGAATGCCCACCACGATGCCGCCCAGCATGGCGACCAACCCTCCGGCTAGCAGGTTGAGCACAAATGGCGTGCCGACCTTGGTTTCGAGGATTGCCACGGTGTACGCGCCCAGGCCCATGAACGCCGCCTGCCCCAGGCTGACCAGCCCCGTATAGCCCGTGAGGATGTTGAGGCCCGTGGCGCTGGCCACATTGATGCTGACCAGGCAAGCCAGGTAGAGCCAGTAGTCGCTGGCCATGAAGGGGAACAGCACCAGCAGCGCAGCGCCCACGGCCAGCCATACCTTTTGCGTGCGCGAGTCGAACAGCGCCGCGTCGGCGATGTAGGTTTCCTTGAGGGTTCCGATGCGCATGGATCAAGCCTCCAAGGCGCAGATGTGTTTTGGCATCGTCGGCCTGGCCTGTGCCAAGCCGTTGTGCGAAAGGCCGCGGAGCAGGCCATGCGAGTGACCGCCGTGGAACCGGCTTTGCCGGGCCACCGGCGGTGTCCCCCTTGAGGGGGAAGACGCGAAGCGGCGCAGGGGGTGTTTCATAGTCTTTCGATTTCGTGGGTGCCGAACAGGCCGTAGGGCCGCACCAGCAGCACGGCCACCAGCACGATGAACGTGGCCAGCAGCTTGTATTCGCCACCCAGGTAGGCCCCGGCCAGCGCCTCGATCAGGCCGATGAGGATGCCGCCGACGAGCGCGCCCAGCACGCTGTCGAGCCCGCCCACGATGACCACCACCAGCACTGACAGACCGAACACGCCCATGCTGGAAGAGATGCCGCCAATCGAGCCAACGATGATCCCGGAGATGGCAGCCAGCATGGCCGAGGCCACCCAGGCCAGCGAGAACACGCGCGGCACGTTGATGCCCACCGAATACGCGGCGGCCTGGTCGCTGGCCGTGGCGCGCAGGGCCACGCCGCCGCGCCAGAAGCGGAACACCACCAGCACTGCCGCGATGAAGACGATGGCAATCACCGCACCCCAGAACACCTTGGGCGCGAGGAACGCGTCACCCACCATGATGGGCTGGCTGGGCATGAAGTCGGGCAGGCGGCGCTGGTCGGCCGTCCAGATCATTTCGACCAGGCCCACGAGCACCGAGGCCAGGCCCACGGTGACCATGAACACGGAGATCGGCGGCTCGCCCAGCAGCGGGCGGATCATGGTGCGCTCGATCACCGCGCCCAGCAGGCCCGTGCCCAGCACGGCGGCGGGGATGGCCAGCCACAGCGGCAGCGCGAACATCGATGCAAAAGTGAAGAACAGGTAAGCGCCCACCATCAGCAGCTCGCCAATGGCGATGTTGACCACGCGCGTGGCCTTGTAGACCATGACGAAAGCCAGTGCGGCCAGCGCATAGAGCCCGCCACCGGCGATGCCGGTGAGGCTGATCTCAAACAGGTAGGCCCAGTCGAAGTTGCCGGTCATGCGGTGGTCACTCCCTGCAGCTTGGCACGCAGGTCGCCCACGTCGCCCGCGCCCAGGTAGGCGCGGATGACCTCGGGGTCCGCCTGCACCTGCGCGGGCGTGCCCTGTGCGATGACCTGGCCGAAGTTGAGCACCACCACGTGGTCGGACAGGTCCATCACCATGCCCATGTCGTGTTCGACCATGAGCACCGTCACGCCCCACTCCTCGCGCACGTCGAGGATGAAGCGCGCCATGTCTTCGGTCTCTTCGCGGTTCATGCCCGCCACGGGTTCGTCCAGCATCAGGATCTGCGGCTGCATGGCCAGCGCACGGGCCATCTCCACGCGTTTTTGCAGGCCGTAGGGCAGGGCCGAGACGGGTGCGTGGCGGATGTGGTCGATTTCGAGGAAGTCGATGATGCGCTCCTCGATATCGCGGCGCAGCTCGGCCTCTTCGCGGCGCGCGCGGCCCAGGTAGAACAGCGCGTCGAGCACGTTGGTTTTGAGGTGCGCGTGGCGGCCCAGCTTGATGTTGTCGAGCACGGTCATGCCCCGAAACAGCGCAATGTTCTGAAAGCTGCGGCCCAGGCCCAGCTTGGCGCGCTGCGGTGCGGGCACGCGGGTGATGTCCTGCCCCTGAAAGCGGATGGAGCCCTGGCTGGGCCGGTAAAAGCCCGAGATGGTGTTGAACAGCGAGGTCTTGCCCGCGCCGTTGGGGCCGATGACGGCGGTGATGGAGCCCGGCTGCACATCAAACCCCACACCGGTCAGCGCCTTCACGCCACCGAACGCCAGGGTCACCCCCTGCACCTGGAGCAGGGGCGTGGCAGCAAAGGGGCCGGAAGGGGTTGTCTCCATTGGCTTTCTAATACGGGTTGTCCGCAGCTTCTGAACAGAAATTTCTTGCAGACCCTGCAGAAATTTCCTACTTGTGCGTAAACTGTTTACTCGTGAGTAGATTCTGGAAGCCGCCACCCCATTCAGCATCCGTACTTTCCCGAGGAATCGCCACCCATGCCCCAGGCCAAAGCGGCATCGACCCGACGCAGCAGCACGAGCAGCGGCAGCAGCACCCAGCGTGCGGCCCCCAAGCCCTCATCCTCAGCCCCGGCCCCCGGGCCCGAAGACGCGCCCGACGCCGCTTCGCCCTGGGCCCCTGTGTCGCACCGCGAACGACAGCGTGAGGCCAAGCGCAACGCCGTGCTGCAGGCGGCGGCCCAGCTGTTCAACGAGCGCGGCTTTCACGCCACCTCGCTCGACGACATCGCTGCGCGCCTGAACGTGACCAAGCCCACGCTGTACTACTACGTGAAGAACAAGGACGAGATCCTGTTGCAGTGCGTGGGCAAGGGGCTGGCGATGATGCTCGAAGGCATCGACGCATCCCGCGCCGCAGGCGGCAAGGCCATCGACCAGCTCATGACCTGCATGCAGGTGTATGCGCGCATCGTCACCATGGACTTCGGCATGTGTCTGATCCGCGTGGGCGACGAGCAGGTGCCCCCCGAAAGCCGCAAGGAGCTGCGCCGCCTCAAGTCCGCCATCGACCAGGAGTTCCGCCGCCTGGTGGCCGAGGGCGTGGCCGAGGGCTCGATCCAGCCCTGCGACCCCAAGATCACGGCCTTTGTGATTGCGGGCGCCTTGAGCTGGATCGGCCGCTGGTACCAGCCCGGCGGCGAGTACACAGCCGAGCAGGTGGCGCAGCAGTGCATTGCGACTTTGTGTGATGGGGTGTTGCGGCGGCCTGCCCAGGCTGCTGTGCCGGAGGTGGTGCCTGTCCCTGCCGCCCAGCGCAAGGTGGGGGGTGCCAAGGCCAAAACCCCGGCTCGGTCCGGCAAGGCCTGATGCCTCCCAGGGGCTAGGATCTCAAGGTTTTTTGGCCTCTTCCGCGCGATGGGAATGTCTTGATAGCTATCTATTTAATAGCCTTTTGCAGGGCGTTGCGTTTGCATCCCTGATGCTTGCGCACCCGTCTAAGTTGAGCTTTTTATAACCTCACGCTGCGCTTGGACAAGCTCAGCGTGACAGGTTGTCGTCAATGCCGTGCCTTTGCTGCATGGTGCGTCAGCGGCTTCCTGTGATGGGCTTGCTTAAACAGGTTGTTTAACCCGCTACCGTGTTCTTAGTGCTGGTTTGGGTTTTATAAGTCGTTGATTTATATGAAATATTCTGCGGCATAAAGCATTGCTTTACCTCTAGGTATTGCCAGTTGGCTTAAAGACGGCTGCATCTGACAGATACCAACGGGCCCAGCGCCGCTGACCGAGAACATTGATCACCCCTTCATTGCGCAACTCCTCCAAGAGCTTTTGTACGGCCTTCATAGGAAGGGACGGAAGCACTTGTCTGAACTCGCTCAGTGGCGCACCGGCTTCGCCTTGGTCTTTGAGATGCTGCAGCAGCAAAGCCTTGTTGGTTCCATGATCCAGCCCCCGTTTTCGGGTGTAGGTGCCTTTGCCGCCCAGCGACGCATACAAGGCAGCCGCCAGGATGTATTTGGTGGTCTTACCCCTACCAATAGTTTCTACGGCACCCACTTCCGCAAGGGCTGGCAATCGTTCCTGTAGCTGGGGTGCCATGGGCCGACCCTGTTGCAGGCATTCCAGGGCCAAATAGTCCAGTGTAGATAAGCTGCGCAGCGTCTCCTCCCCCAGCCGCTCCATGAACCGCACAAACGCCGGGTTGCGTACGCCACCCTCCAGCGTCAGCCGCACCTCGTGCGCGGCGGTGCCGGCAAAGCTGGGCAGGGGCTTGCCTTGACGCACAGCACTTTCCATCATTAGGTTCAAGCCCTGGCCGGACCGTTCGATTAGCCCGCAGCGCCCCAGGGCTTCGGCCAGTCGGCGGTTGCGCGGGTATTGCTGGTCGATGATGTTCTCAGGCGTGATGCCAGGCGGCAGGCCGCCGGGGCTCACTACCTCCAATCGCTTGGCAAATTGCCGCACAAAGACCGAGCCGCCCAGGCGGTAGTCGCGGTGGGCCACCGCGTTCAGGATGGCCTCGCGTACAGGCACCTCGTCAAAGGTGGGCAGGTCCATGCGAAAGAAATCGTCCTGGTAACTCTGCCGGTCGTTACGCAGGTTGATCTTTTTCCACAGTGCGTCTTGCCAGGCGAAGAAGCCTGCGCGGTATTCCTCGCGGTCGGCCGCCGGGCCTGCGGATTCCGAAGAGCGGTATTCAAACACCAACTCGGCCTGCGCCAGCCACCGCGTGAGTCCTGTGCGCGTGCCAAACAGGATAAGCGCCGCGTAGCTCACTTGGTCGCCGTCCACCAGCAGTTCGGCATCGCGCAGCGTTTGCAAGTCGCTCAGTTCGCGCCTGCGCGTGTCACCGCTCTTTTGGGCCCAGCGTTCCCGGAACAGTGCAATGGACGTCGGCTCCAGGTCGGCCAGCGTGGCACCGGGACAGGGCTGGGCTGAAAAGTCAGGGCCCGTTTCGGCGAACATCTCTCGCAGTTCCTGGCCACTAAGAGCAGCCAGATCGTCGCCCGCACGCTTGAAATAGCGACCATCGATCTCCCACGCCGTACCCGGCAGGCGTGGTGGAACGTGAACGATTAGTACGCGCCCTCCGGGCAACAGCAGCTCTTCCACTGGAATGCGGTGCCCCAGCCGCTGGTGTAGCCCAGCCTCAGTCCGTTCCGGTGGGTCAAACGCCTGGGTCCCCACGATGCTCCGTGGGCGTTTGTCCGTCACGCCCAGCACGATGGTGCCGCCGCCCTCGTTAGCCATTGCCACGCAGTACTTGAGCAGCTTTTCAAAGTCGTAGCGCTGCTTGGCCTCTTTGAATTCCAGGCGTTGGCCTTCGGGTTCAAGTAGCCATTGTTGAAGCTGGGCGACAGAGGTGGGCATGAGGCAGGCAGTAGCAGGCAGTGGGAACGCCTGAGAGTCTGCCATGCGGCGCCGCCGGGGGCCTAGTGTGAGCAGTTTTGGAGCTCTTTGTGTCCCAAGCGCTACCCGATCATGCGCAAGTAGCTATTGATTTGATAGCGTTTTGCGCGGTGCCCTGGGGGCTTGGTGTTCCGCCTGCCCTGCCGCCAGGTCATCCAATATCGGACAGTCCGGCCGGTCGTTGCCCTTGCAGCAGGACACCAGGGTTTGCAGACTGCGCTGCATGGCCTGCATCTGGGCGATGCGTTCGCTCAGGTCGTCGATGTGCTGCTGGGCGATGCGCTTGACCTGGCTGCTGGCGCGGCTGCGGTCGTGCCACAGGCCCAGCAGCTCGGCGATTTCTTCCATCGAAAATCCCAGGTCGCGGCTGCGGCGGATGAAGTGCAGGGCGTGTACGTCGGCCTCGGTGTACTGGCGGTAGCCGCTGTCGGTGCGCGCCACGCCGTTGATGAGGCCCAGCGATTCGTAGTGCCGCACCATGCGTGCCGAGATGCCAGCGCGCCGGGCGGCGACGCCAATGGGCACGGGCCAGGGGGTGGCGCGGGGCGTTGCGGCCCGGGTGCGCGGGGCCCGTGTTGTATTCGGAGAGTGGGGCGTGGTCATGGTGTGGCCCTCGCTGGGTGCATGGTGGCGCGGCGCTCAGGCCGCGACGGAGTAGCCTTCTTCGGCAATGGCGGCGGCCAGGGCTTCGCGCGGGGCGGTGCTGTCCACATCCACCTTGCCGCTGGCGCGGTCGATGCGCACCTGGGCGTCGGGGTCTACCTGCTGCACGGCCTGGGTGACGGCGCGTTCGCAGTGGCCACAGGTCATGCCTTGAACTTGGAAAGTAGTGGTGGTTGTCATGGGGTGTCCTCGGGTTGGTTTTCAAGAGGGCCGTTGAAGCGACCCAAGTGAATGTTGAAGCTTGACATCGTGGCAGAGTCAAACACCGCTCAAGACACTCATGGTGTGAGGGTTGATCAAGATCAATGCTTGACCTTGCCATCACGTCAAGGATCAGCATCCCGGCCATGAACACCATCACCACCCCCCCCAACACCGCGCCCGGGTCTGTGCACTCGCTGGACCTGGGCATTTCTGGCATGACCTGCGCAAGCTGCGTGGGCCGTGTGGAGCGCGCGCTGCGCAAGGTGCCGGGCGTGCAGGAGGCCTCGGTCAACCTGGCGACCGAGTCTGCGCGCATTGCCTTTGTCACGCAGGTGGGCGCCGACGCCGCTGCCATGGAGGCCGTGCTGCGCCGCGCGGTGCGCAATGCGGGCTACGAGCCGCGTGCGGCGGGGCAGGAGGACGCGCCTGAGGACTTGTCACCCTGGGCGGGCTTCATGCCCGTGGGCATTGGCCTGCTGCTGTCGGCGCCGCTGGTGCTGCCCATGATCGGTGACCTGTTCGGCCAACACTGGATGCTGCCCGCCTGGGTGCAGTTTGTGCTGGCCACGCCGGTGCAGTTCATCCTGGGGGCACGGTTTTACAAGGCGGGCTGGCATGCGGCCAAGGCGCTGAGCGGCAACATGGACTTGCTGGTGGCGCTGGGCACCAGCGCGGGCTGGGGCCTGTCGATGTGGCTGTGGCTGACGGCGCCCACGGACCACCCGGGGCATGCGCCGCATCTGTACTTTGAGGCGTCGGCCGTGGTGGTCACGCTGGTGCTGCTGGGCAAGTGGCTGGAGGCGCGCGCCAAGCGCCAGACCACGGCGGCCATCCGTGCGCTGCATGCGCTGCGGCCGGATGTAGTGCATTTGCTGACCAAGCAGGGCGAGGTGGATGTGCCAGTGTCCGAGGTGCTGGTGGGCGACGAGCTGGTGGTGCGGCCGGGCGAGCGCATCCCGGTGGACGGCACGGTGCACGAGGGCCACACGCAGGTGGACGAATCCATGCTGACGGGCGAGCCCTTGCCCGTGGCGCGTGATGTGGGCGCGGCGCTGACGGGGGGCTCGATCAACGGCGATGGCCGCATCGTGATGGCGGTGACGGCCGTGGGCGCCGAGACGGTGCTGGCCCAGATCATCCGGCTGGTGGAAGACGCGCAGGCGGCCAAGGCGCCGATTCAGAGGCTGGTGGACCAGGTGTCGGCCGTGTTTGTGCCCGTGGTGCTGGTGGTGGCGGTGGTCACGCTGCTGGGCTGGCTGTGGATGGGCGTGGGCATGGAGGCCGCGCTGATCCACGCCGTGGCCGTGATGGTGATTGCCTGCCCCTGTGCGCTGGGATTGGCCACGCCGGCGGCCATCATGGCGGGCACGGGCGTGGCGGCCAAACACGGCATTTTGATCAAGGATGTGCAGGCGCTGGAACTGGCGCACAAGGTGGATGTGGTGGCTTTTGACAAGACCGGCACGCTGACCGTGGGTCAGCCTCGGCTCACGGCGTTTGAGGTGGTCCCAGGCTTCGACGATGCGGCCGTGATGGCGGCGGTGGCTGCGGTGCAAAGCGGCAGCGAACACCCGCTGGCGCGTGCAGTGGTGGCGGCTGCGGGCGAGCGGCAGATCCGCGTGGCCACCGCGCAGGACGTGCGCGCCGTGCCTGGGCGCGGCACTGAGGGTGAGGTGGAAGGCCAGAGCTACCTGGTGGGCAGCCTCCGCTGGATGCAGGAGCTGGGGGTGGACCTGGGTGCGCTCGCGGTGCGGGCACAGCAGCTGCAGAACGAGGGGGCCACCGTATCAGCTGTGGCCCAGCGCGTGACGGAAGGGTTAGCGCTTCGGGCCCTGATGGCTTTTGGTGATGAACCCAAGCCCGGTGCGCGCGAGGCGCTGGCGGCACTGAAGGCGCGTGGCATCCGCACCGTGATGATTTCGGGTGACAACCGCGGCGCGGCCGAGGCCATGGCCCGGCGCCTGGGGCTGGACCCCGACGCGGGCGAGGTGATGGCCGAGGTGCTGCCGGGTGACAAGGCCGCGAAGGTGGTTGCATTGCAACAAGGGCCTGATGGCAAGCGCCATCAAGTGGCGATGGTGGGCGACGGCGTTAACGATGCCCCAGCCCTCGCGGCTGCGGATGTGGGCATGGCCATGGGCAATGGGACCGACGTGGCCATGCACGCGGCGGGCATCACGCTGATGCGCGGCGACCCGATGCTGGTGGCAGCGGCGCTCGATATCTCGCACCGCACGGTGATGAAGATCCGGCAGAACCTGTTCTGGGCGTTTGCATACAACGTGGCGGGCATCCCGCTGGCGGCCCTGGGCTTTCTGAGCCCGGTGGTGGCGGGGGCTGCGATGGCGCTGAGTTCGGTGAGCGTGATGGCGAATGCCCTCTTACTCAAGCGGTGGCGCATGTGATAAATACGTACAACACGGGCATCGATGTCTGGCAAACTGCAACGATTTGTTGCGAATCCGTGGCCTCGGGGGAGGTGCGACGGGCGCACAGGCATACCAATATATGAAGGACGACAGATCATGAATCTCTTCTCGCTCATGCGGCAGTTCACCATACGTTTGCGCATGCTGGGGGCCATTGGCGTGGTGCTGGGCCTGCTGGGGCTGCTGGGGGGCGCGGGCATGCTGGGCATGTTCCGCATCCACAACATGAGCCAGGACTTCATGGACCACTCCTTTGCCGAGGTGGGCTACATGGCCGAGCTGCGGGGCGAGATGGGGGCCATTCGCCAGTTCGAGAAGGACATGATCATTGGCTACGAAAAGCCCGAGGCGGTGAAAGCGGCGCACGCCAAATGGCTGGAAAGCCAGGACAAGGCCAAGAAGATTGCCAACAAGTTCCTGGAAGGCGAGGAAGACTCTGACAACCCTGTGGTGCGCAACATCGTCAAGCGCCTGGACAGCTACCGCGAGCTGTTCGCGCACGTGGCGCGCCAGCTGGAGGCCAGCGGCTACGACACGGCCACGATTGCCAACCGCATGAGCGGCAAGGCCGTGGCCGAGTTTGCCGAGGCCGACAAGCTGATGGCGGAGCTTGATTCCGTGCTGCGCGCCGAGGTGGCCAAGTCGGTGGAGCAGCAGGGCGAGGTGTCTGACCAGACCAAGTGGCTGTTTGTGCTGGCCGTGCTGATCACCGTGGTGGTGGTGGTGCCCACCACGCTGATGAACATGAACTCCATCTGCCGCCCGTTGGAAGACGCACGCAGGATGGCGCAGGCGATTGCGGGGGGCGACCTCTCGCAGCACATTGCGGCCGAGGGCAAGGATGAAGTGGCCGACCTGCAGCGCGCTCTGCGCGACATGCAGCAGGGCCTGGGCGCGCTGGTGGCGCAGGTGCGCGATGCCAGCGGCAACATCGCCACAGCCAGCCAGGAGATTGCCACGGGCAACCAGGACCTGTCGCAGCGCACCGAGCAGACGGCCAGCAACGCCCAGGAGGCCGTGTCTTCGCTGTCGCAGCTGACCGCCACGGTGCAGCAGACGGCGTCGTCGTCGCAGATGGCGAACCAGTTGGCGGCCTCGGCCTCGCAGATGGCCACGCACGGCGGTGGCGTGGTGCAGCAGGCCGTTGCCAGCATGCACGAGATCTCCACCTCCAGCCGCAAGATCGGCGACATCATCGGCCTGATCGACTCGATTGCGTTCCAGACCAACATCCTCGCGCTGAACGCTGCCGTTGAGGCCGCCCGCGCGGGGGAACAGGGCCGGGGCTTTGCGGTGGTGGCCAGCGAAGTGCGCAGCCTGGCGCAGCGCTCTGCCGCAGCAGCCAGCGACATCAAGGGGTTGATCCAGAACAGCGTGACGGCCGTGGACGGTGGCGTGCGCCACGTGGAAGAAGCGGGCACGGCCATGAAGGACATCGTGAGCAGTGTGCAGCGCGTGGGCGACATCATTGGCGAGATCACGGCAGCGGCGTCCGAGCAGTCGGCCGGCATCGGCCAGGTGAATGGCTCGGTGGGCGAGATCGACCGCATGACGCAGCAGAACGCGGCATTGGTGGAAGAGTCCGCTGCTGCCGCCGAATCACTTCGCGAGCAGGCCGCGCGGCTGTCGCAGGTGGTGCAGCAGTTCCATCTGGCCGACGACCAGCACTCCGTCGGCGTGCGGCAGACCGTCGCCCTACAGCACGGTACATCCATGGCGCTGGCGGCTCCATCCGTCCAGGGTGTTGACCTTGATTCGGCCATCAAGGCCCATGCGCAGTGGCGCACCAAGTTGCGCGATGCCGCCAAGAAGCATCAGCAGCTTGATGCCGACACGATCAGGCGCGATGACTGCTGCGAGCTGGGTCGTTGGCTGCATGGCAAAGGACAGGGGTCTTATGGCGCCTTGCCTGCCTTCCAGTCGTTGGTGGGCAAGCACCGCGACTTCCATGAAGTGGCAGGCGCCATTGCCCAAACCATCAACCGGGGCAACTACGCGGACGCCGAGCAGGCATTGGCGGGCAATACCCCGTTCTCGCAGGCCTCCAGCGCGGTCGGTGCCGCCATCATCCAGTTGCGCAACAGCCTTTGAGGATCGGGTATCAGGGCCGCAGCTGACGGACCGGATGATCCTGGCCTCGGATGGGTGAGGCGTCTTGGGGCCCCCGGCGTGGCAGCCCCGGTATCTCTTGATCTGCGTCAGGCGGTGTAGGCGCGCATCGTGGCAATCTTGAAACCCCGTATCACCCTGGGGAGTGCACCATGCCGTCGATCAGCCTGCGGACCATTCGCGAAGAGCATGCGTCGCTTGCGGCTGTGCTCCATTCCTTGCGCCTGATGCTGGACCAGGGCCCGGGCGATGCGCCTGCCGCGTTCTTTGACGTGATGCGGGCCATGCTGTTCTACATCGACGAGTTTCCCGAAAGGCAGCACCACCCCAAAGAGTCGCAGTGGCTTTTCCCCAAAGTGGCCGAGCGCGCGCCCCAGGCCGCTGAGGCCATTGCGCAGCTGGAGCGCGACCACGAAGGTGGCGAGGCAGCGGTGCGGGAGCTGCAGCACCTGCTGCTGGGCTGGGAGCTGATGGGTGATGGCCGCCGCGAGGCCTTCGCCGACGCGCTGCAGCGCTATGTGCGCTTTTACCTGGAGCACATGCGCACCGAGGAAACCGTGGTCCTGCCGGCGGCGCAGGAGTGCCTGCAGCCCGGTGATTGGGTGGCCATTGACGCGGCCTTTGCCAGCAACACCAACCCGCTGGCCCCGGGCAAGCCGCGCGATGCGGCGTATGACCGGTTGTTCACCCGCATCGTGATGCGGGCGCCCAGCCCGATTGGGCTTGGAAGCCCCCCCTGAGTCGCCTTCGGCGCCTTCCCCCTCAAGGGGGACGCCGCCAGCGTGGCGGGGCGGCCCTTGCGCGGCGGCCCTGGCTTGGGGCGCGCCGGTATCCACCGTTGTGTGGCGAGACTGCCGCTTGGTGGACAGGGCTGTTCAGCCCGCTGCCAAGGCTGGATAGTCGGTGTACCCCTCAGCACCGCCTCCGTACAGCGTCGCGCGGTTGATTTCGTTCAGCGGGGCGTTGCTCTCCAGGCGCGCCACCAGGTCGGGGTTGGCGATGAAGGGGCGGCCAAAGGCCACGATGTCGGCACCGTGGGCCAGGGCGGTATCGGCCAGCTCGCGGGTGTAGGCGTTGTTGACCATCCAGGCGCCCTTGCCACCGGCTGCGCGGTAGGCGGCCTTGAGAGCGGCGTAGTCAAACGGGCGGCCTTCCACCTCGCGCGGGCCGCCGGTGGCGCCTTCGATGATGTGGATGTAGGCCAGGTCCAGGGGCGCGAGCTGGCGCACCACGTGGTCGAACAGGGGCTGGGGGTCGGCGTCGACGATGTCGTTGGCGGGGGTGACGGGCGACAGGCGGATGCCGGTGCGGCCACCGCCGATTTCCTCGACGATGGCGCGGGTCACTTCCAGCAGCAGACGGGCGCGGTTGGCAATGCTGCCGCCGTAGTCGTCGGTGCGCTGGTTGGCACCGGTCTTGAGGAACTGGTCGATCAGGTAGCCGTTGGCCGCGTGGATCTCCACACCGTCAAAGCCCGACGCAATGGCGTTGCGTGCGGCGTGGCGGTAGTCCTGCACGATGCCGGGGATCTCTTCGGCATCGAGCGCGCGAGGCATGGAGGTCGGCGTGAAGGTGGGCACGCCGTCCTTGATGAGCACGGTCTTGGTGTTGGCCTGCACGGCCGAGGGCGCGACGGGGGCGGCGTTGCCGGGTTGCAGGTCGGTGTGCGAGACACGGCCCACGTGCCACAGCTGCACAACGATCTTGCCGCCGGCGTCATGCACGGCGCGGGTCACCCTCTTCCAGCCATCCAGCTGCTCGGTGCCGTACAGACCGGGCACATCGGCATAGCCCTGGGCTTGCGGGCTGATGGCCGTGGCCTCGGAAATGATGAGGCCGGCACTGGCGCGCTGCGCGTAGTAGGTGGCAACCAGGTCGGTGGGGATGGCCTCGGGCGAGCGGTTGCGCGTCAGGGGCGCCATGGCAATGCGGTTGGCCAGCTGAAGGTCGCCTGCGCGGGTGGGTTCAAACAATGAGGTCATGGTGAGGGTGTCCTGAGGGCTGTGTGCAAGAAAAGCAGTCTTCCAGCTTAATGCTGCAGCGCAAAACGTGCAGCACACTTGCGTCAACAAGGGCACAGGTTTTGTGTTAGCCCGGTCGCTCAGACTGTCGTGCCAGCGGCGCGGGGGCCGTTGCACGAGAATGGACTGCCATGCCCTTGCCACCGCCTTCCGCACCGTTGTTCGTCTCCCCGTTGCGCAGCCTGTGGCTGGCCGTGGCCTTGTCGATGGGTGCTGCCATCTCGCTGGGCATCACGCGGTTTGCCTATGCCTTGTTGTTGCCGCCCATGCGTGAGGACCTGGGCTGGTCGTACACGCTGGCGGGCGGCATGAACACGGTGAACGCGCTGGGCTATCTGCTGGGGGCTCTTGCCACGCCGCTGCTGTTGCGGCGCGTGGCCCCGGGGACGGTGCTGGTGGCAGGTGCGGTGATGGCCACGGTGTTCATGGGCCTGAGCGGATTTTTCACGCAGGCAGCGCCCCTGCTGGTGCAGCGCCTGCTGGCCGGTGGTGCCAGTGCGCTGGTGTTCATTGCGGGGGGCCTGCTGGCGGCGCGGCTGGGCGCCCAGGTGCCGGGGCGCAGCGGCTTGCTGCTGGGCCTGTACTACGGCGGCACGGGCTGGGGCATCAGCCTGTCGGCCTTGCTGGTGCCTGCGGTGCTGGGCGTGGCGCCTGCGCCGCATGGCTGGACCTGGGCCTGGTGGGCGCTGGCGTTGGCCTGCGTGGCGGCCACGCTGGCGCTGCTGTGGCCGGCGCGGGTGTTGAGCGGGCTGGCTGCAGCTGTGGCTGCTGCATCGGGGACCCCACCGGCGGCTGCAGCGCCCGACCGCGTGCGCTGGCGGGCCCTGGCCCCTGCGCTGCTGGGTTATGGCCTCTTTGGCGTGGGCTATATCGGCTACATGACCTTTGTGGTGGCGCTGCTGCGCGAGCAGGGCCGGGGTGCGGGCGAGGTGACGCTGTTCTACGCCTTGCTGGGGCTGGCCGTGGTGCTGTCCTCACGCATTTGGGCCGGGCTGCTGGACCGCAGCCGGGGCGGAGAGGCACTGGCGCGGCTCAATGCGCTGCTGGGCGTGGCCACCATCCTGCCCGCCATCACGGGCGCGTGGCCGGTGGTGCTGGCCTCGGGGCTGCTGTTTGGCGGGGTGTTCCTGTCGGTGGTGGCATCGACCACGGCGCTGGTGCGGCACAACCTGCCGCAGGCGCTGTGGGCCAGCGGCATCAGCGCGTTCACCATCGTGTTTGCGGCGGGGCAGATCGTGGGGCCCACGGTGGTGGGCTGGATTGCCGATGGCCCTGGAGGCCTGGCGCGCGGGCTGGTGTTCTCCGCCTGCGCGTTGTGGGTGGGGGCGCTGGTGGCGTGGCGGCAGAAGCCGCTCTAGCGCATCTGGAGTTTTGGCCGTGTGTCGTGCGATGCGCTCCCAATCGATACTGGCGCGGCCTAGACCAGAAACGCCGAGCAAGGGCCGCCCCGCAGCGAGGGTGTTGTCCCGCTGCCCGCGTAGCGAGAGCGGGGGGAAGGCGCGCAGCGCCTCAGGGGGTATCCCTATTTCAGCAGGCCTTCTGCCTTCATGGCCGCCTGCACCGCAGGCCGTGCACCCACACGCTCGCGGTAGGCCGCCAGATTCGCCAGGCCGGAGATGTCGAGCTTGGTGGGTTGGGTCCAGTTGGTCACGGTGAACAAGTAGCCGTCGGCCACGGTGAACTGGTCGCCCATCAGGTACTGCTTGCCGGCGAGTTGGCCATCCACCCACTGCAGGCGTTGCAGCAGCCGCTCGCGCACCATGGGTTTGTAGTCCTCGGGAGTGGCGGGGTTGAACAGGGGGCTGAAGCCCTTATGCAGCTCGGTGCCGATGAAGGTCAGCCACTCCTGCAGGCGGTAGCGCGCCAGGGTGCCGTTGGCGGGGGCCAGTTGCTTGTCGGGCACCTGGTCGGCGATGTATTGCACGATGGCCGGGCCTTCGCGCAGGCGCTCGCCGTTGTCCAGCTCCAGCACGGGCACGTAACCCAGCGCATTGATGGTGTAGTAGTCGGTGCCATCCTGCAGCTTGTGGCTCTTGGTGCTGGCCAGCACGGGGGTGTAGGCCAAGCCGGCCTCTTGCAGGGCGATGTGGGGAGACAGGGAGCAGGCGCCGGGGGAGTAGTAGAGCTTCATGGATCGGTCCTTGAATTCGTGAAAGAGTGACAAACGGTGAAGCTGTCGATGCTATGCGCTTCGCTGTTTTTATGTCGGCCGACAGTGCGTGGTGGCCTCGGCCATTCCTCTGCGGCCCTCACCCTGGTAAAAATCTGTAACCCGCGTAGCCCACCTCCTGCATTCCCCGCGCGCAGACCGCTCCTGATTTGGTAGCTGCTTGCGCATTTCCCACGGCCCCTGCAGCCCGATTCCTTGCATTCACCGCGCCCACACCGGCCCGTCCCATGTAGGGGTCATTCCTAGCTAGGAACACTCCTAGCTAGGAGCCTTCCCAGTTTCGCGCGCTGATGCCTGTAGGCACAGTCGCGCGCCATGCAAGTCGCCCCCTCAGCCTTCACCTACGCTCCCGCCCTTGGCGACCTGACCAGCCTGCCCGCTCCTGGCAGCGCACGGCTTTTCCCGGACCAGCCCCAGGACAACGCCAGCGCCTTCACCGACAGCGGCCCAGGCGGCTATGGCCAGCCCGATCCCCAGAACCCCCAGGCTGACCCCGCCCTGGCCAGCACCTCCCTCTTCGCCCCCACCGACCACACCCCCAGCACCACACTGGCCCTGATGGTGCAGGCACAGACCAAGCCTCTGCTGGTCACCCCGGAGAACGCAGCAGGGCTGGGCATCGACTTTGCTCACACCAAACCCCTGCAGATCCCCCCCGAGAACCCAGCCACTGGCGCCGCCGGCGCCCAGGCAGCAGCCCCCAACGCCAGCCCCACCGAGATCGCCGCCCTGGAGCTGCTGCTGGCCGAGCCCGCCAACCAGGAGATGGTGGCCCAGTTCGGCCCGCCCCTGCGCCCCCTGAACACCGACACCAACGTCGGCCAAGGCATCCTCGCGCGCTTTGGCCCCGACCTGGGCGCGCGCCTGACCCAGCTGCAAGAAGCCCAGGATGGCGTACGCAACCAATACCTGCACGCACTCGACCAAGCCACCCAGAACCCCGGCCCCGATACCCCGGGCAGTCAATGGGTCCCTGGCACCGGGCAAGGCGAGACCGCCGAGCCTGGGCACTGGACATTGGACCCCACAGCGTTCTCGCGCCACTACGCCCAAGGCGACAGCCTGGCCCAACGGGTCTTTGCCGATCTGCACGGCCAAGACCCCCTGGTGTTCCATGAGGGCAGGGAAGGTGACGCCCACAGCGAACCCAGCTACCACACACTAGGCCCCTTCAGGCTCGCCCAGGGCCAGCCCTACGGCAGCGACCCCAGCCTGCCTGACGCCTGCCTGCTGCGGGACTACACCCAACTCAGCCCAGAACACAGCGCAGACCTGATCAACAAGGAATACCTGTGGTTTGACCCCGTCAACGGCTGGAGCACCAGCGCAGACAACATCCAGGCCCCAACGGGCTTTCTGGACAAAGTCCTGCCCGTCGCATTCAGCGCACTGATGTGCATGGTGGCCTTGCCGCCTGTGGGCACCCTGCTGTCACAGGCAGGGGCAGGCACCTTCGTTCAAGGCGCTGCCATGGGGGCCATGGGCAGTGCGATCTCCCAGACGGTGATGACCGGCGGAATCGACTTCGGCAACCTGCTGCGATCGGCCCTGACGGGGGGCATTGCAGGCAGCGTCATGCAATACACAGGCCTGAAGGACATGCTGGGCAGCGCCGACCTGGCCAAGAGCAGCCTCGCACATCTGGGCAAGGCGGGCCTCACAGGCTTGCTGCAAGAAGCCACGGGCGGCAAATTCAAAGACGGCTTCATGAACAGCGCCCTGGCCAGCATCGCGCAAGGGGTGGGAGACCATCTGAATCAGCAGATCGGCGAGCTCAAGGACATCAGCCCCGAGCAGGCCAGCGTGCTCAAGCTCCTGAGCAAAGCTGCCAGCAGCGCATTGAAGATCGCGGGCACCAACGACCCGGCGGCGGGGTTTGCGAGCGAGTTTCTGAGCGGAGTGCTGGGCGACGGGCTCCAGGGGGCGCAAGGAAAGGGGCAGGAACAGAGCCAGGTGGGGAATGAGGGACAACCGGGACAAGCTGCACAGCCGGGAGACAGGCCCTCCAGCGACTGGGTGAGGAACCTGGGGGCCAGTGAGGTGGATGCGCAGACGGCGCAGTGGGTTGAGGCATTTGCCAACCCGGCTGCATTGCCATCGTCGCAAGGCATCCAGGTCGCGTCCGCCCCCATAGGAACAGTGGGTGATGCGGGTTACTTTGATGACAGTGGCGCTTACATAGAGCCCCCCCAACTGATCTGGCCTGACGGCACCACCAGCACGCTGGCACAAAGCAGCGACGGCGAGCCCATGCTGGCGGAGACCGAGGTGCGGGAGACTGCGCAGCCGATGCTGCCAGAGGACTTTCGCAGACAAGAGATCGAGTATCGCAACAGCACAGAGGTACAACCACCACAGTACAGCTTCACGGAACTGGTGGAGATGTCCCACAGCCCCGTTGACAGCTACAGTGCCCAGGAGTACCGGGACGCCGCCGCGCAGTACCGAGCGAGCATGGGAGAGGACTTCCGGCGGGACAGCATCTACAACGGCCTGTGGACCCGAGCCGCAGCGTTGGACGCTGCAGCAGGCGGCGGATGGGGGCAAGAGGTGATCAATGACATCACCGGCTTTGCGACGGAAGAAGGGCTGCATGCACAGACGGGGGTGGCGATAGGTGGTGTGCTGGGTCGAGGTATCGGCAATGGGCTTGGCAACAGAGTTGACAATGCGCTGGGGGCCGTGGACAAGACGCCGGATGGAGGGCCTCAGGCGGGGTCGGGTATTGGCGGTGTTGTGGCCGAAGGCGCAGGGGATGCTGCCGCAAGAGGAGCTAGTAGGTCGCTATCAGAGTTGATCTTAGAACGTCCATCGAGCAACCAATGGGGGACTCTTGAAAATGGCACTAACCAGGGCGTAAAGCATTTTTCTGGCTATTGGGAAAGATTTCCTGAACGTATTCCATCGCTTGAGACCCGGCTTGGATTGGAAGCCGGGACTTTTGGTAAGTCTCAAGAAGGATTTGATGCATTCACTAATGCCGCCGAATCAGTGGTTAAAAATGGTGAAGCAAGACACTTAGATAATGGAAAATCCATTTATTTCGTTAAAGGTGTCGAGAATTTAAATAAAGGTGTTCTTGTTATCGTGAAAGATGGGAAATTTCAGACAATCATCGCCAAGCGATCCAAAGACCTTTATGAAAATGGAGTGATGTCATGAAAATTAGTGGAAAAATTAAGAGCATTGACGTCGACGGATATGAGCGACTCTTATCAATTCAGACGGACGATCGATTGGTTTGGTGCAATCTTGTCCAACCAAATGAATATTTAGAGCCAGGGCAGTCGTCCATTTATTTAAAGATGGATGAGCCTGTTCAATTGAAAGTTGGATTATTTTTTATCGCCGATCATAGGGTGCTTGAAGGCAGGGCTGATAACGCGATGAGCCAAGACGCTTATGGGTCGCCTCATGCGATTGTGATCGGTGAAGTTATCGGGAAGATATCCTCGGACACCTATTTAATTGAAATTGAAAAAAATGATCAAATTGAAGCTCAGTTTGAGTCTAATTTGGAACTGAATAGTGGAGACTACATTCGCGTAGCAGGAGAGCTAGCTGTCCAGGACGGGGTCTCTCTGTAAATGAGTGCGGAGTGCTGGAGGGCGGTTTCAAATCTGAAGTGCAACACCCTCACCGAGGGTAATGTACGCAAATGGGAACGAGATACGAACACTTGCAGCCAGAAGAGAGAGCGGGCGCTGGGGTCAAGTCTTGCATCTTGCCCCTTGGCATTCATGCACTTCAAGCCAAATCAGGCTACAGCGATTAATCATCAAGCGCAAGAGGCTATCAATTAGATAGCGTTTCTCAGCTAGGTGTCGCATCCCGGACGATCATACGGGCGCTCCTGCACAACGGCCCAACTGGCAAAGGGTGGCCCATCTTTCCGGGCACCCTCCCGCTCAACTCGCACAACCAGATCGGCCTTGTGGTCACCCTCGGCATCAGCGTAGACACCGTTAGGGCCTTCTGGTGCGTCCGCTGTCGGGGGCTGTAGGACGTCTCAGGTATTCCAGCCTGGCAGGTCGCGCTGCACCTTGCGCAGCAGTGCAGGCCAGGCAAAGGCGCCGCCCAGGCCGCCCGTCTGCACACGCATGGCCTGGGCCACGCCGCTCACGATCTGGGGGTTTACGGCGATCAACTCGCCACCTGCCTGCGCGTCGATCTGAATGCGGCATGTGTTCTCGAAGGTGTACATCGACAGGAACGCGTCGGCAATCGTCTTGCCCACGGTGAGCAGCCCGTGGTTGCGCAGCATGAGGAAGTTGGCCTCACCCAGGTCGGCCTGCAGGCGTGGCTTTTCTTCGTCGCGGAAGGCCACGCCCTCGTATTCGTGGTACGCCAGCGAGCCCAGCACGAAGGTGCTCTGCTGGCTGATGGGCAGCACGCCGCCCTTCTGGGCGCTGACGGCCACACCGGCACGCGTGTGGGTGTGCAGCACGCAGCCGGCTTCGGGCCGGGCCTCGTGCACGGCGCTGTGGATCACAAAACCGGCCGGGTTCACGGGGAAGGGCGAGTCGTGCAGCTTGTTGCATTGCATGTCCACCTTGATCAGGCTCGATGCCGTGATCTCGTCGAACATGAGGCCGTAGGGGTTGATGAGGAACTGGTGCTCGGGCCCCGACACCGATTCGGGCAGTTTGGCGCTGATGTGGGTGAAGACCAGGTCGCTCCAGCCGTACAGCGCAACGAGCCGGTAGCACGCGGCCAGGTCGCAGCGCAGTTGCCATTCTTCGGGGCTGACGCTTTCTTGCAGCGTAGGGATGTTGAGCATGGGGTGGTGTCTCCGTTTTTTGAGGAATGGGAAACGCCACTGTAGGGCGATGGGGCGCACTGGTCTGTCCGGCAGGCTACAGGTGCTGCATTTTTACGGATTGCTATTAAAAATATAGCTTTCTTCGCCCGTCCACAAATCGCTAGGGCCGAATTTTGTTGAATTTTCGTGCCCTGGACCTGCCCGGCCATCAGCGCCCGCGCCTTTGCTGCTGCCGCATCTGGCGCCGCCCCAGCCAGCCCAGCTAGGAGACCGTCGGACTTGGAAATCGTCGGCTGCAAATTGGCCGCAGCGGTCCATTTTTGGCTTCGCCGCTCTTCGAGAACACCGTCTTTTTGCCCCATAGCCGAGCTATGGGGCTGCAAATCCGGCAAAAACTGTCCTCGCTGGGGCCAATTTTCGCTTCGACGCTCCAAGTCCGACAGCCTCCAGGAATGTCCTGCATAACTCCCTGCGGTCGGTGATAGCGCGGTCTCGGGCGGTCTGCTGCGTTGCTTTTCTTGCCAATAGCCGGCTATTGGCAAGAAAAGACGCCTTGTAGCCCATCCCGATCCGCACTACCTCCGCCTCGCGAGGGCTATGCAGGCCATTCCCAGCGCCGCCAGCACCAGCATCCATGGATCGTTCACCGGAATCCCCGTGGAGAGGGCCATCACTTGGAGGTTCAGTGTGATGGTGGAGGACAGGCCGTTGGCGTCCGTGACCTGGATGACCAGGACATAGAGCCCCGGTGTGGTCGGTGTTCCGCTCAGCAGGCCGTTGGGCCCCAAGGTCATGCCCGGGGGCAGGGGGCCGGAGTTCACGGTGAAGGTGTAGGGGCTGGTGCCGCCGGTGACCTGGATCTGTCCGCTGTAGGCGGTGTTCGCGACCAGCACGGGCGGAGGGGTGATGGTCAGCGCACCTGTCACGGTGCCTGCACCCAGCAGGTCCAGTTCGCGCCCCAGGGCGTCGGACACTGTGATGGTGAAGCTGTAGGGCGCCGAGCTGGTGGGCGTGCCCGTGAGATCGCCCGTGCCCGACAGGCTCAGGCCCGCCGGAAGAAGCCCTGCGCTGACGAGGAACTGGTAGGGCGCCACCCCATCGCTGGCGACAAAGGTCACGCTGTAGGGCACACCCAGCGCCGGTGTGGGAATGCTGGACGGGGTGACGGTGATGTCCTGCGCGGCGACGCTGGCAGCCCACAGCACCAGGCTGGCAACGCCGATCCATGTGGTGAGGCGGCGCAACCCGGTGCGCAGTGCCTGCGCTGCGCGGGCCGTCATCGCGCGCCCCCGTTTTTGCGCGCGAGCTGCTGCTCCAGGGCCGAAAGGCGTTCGGCCAGAGCCATGAGTTCTGCATCCTTGGCGGCCAGCTTCTGGTGGAGGGCCTGGACCGTGGCGGCCGCAAGGCCGGCGACATCGCTGGGCGCAAGCGTCCGGGGGCTGGCGCCCACCTGAAAGCGCTGGTGTACATCCTCGGCCATGGGCCCCACGTGCACGCTGGCGTTGAGATCGCTCAGGTAGCGCCAGGCATACAGCGGCAGGTTCAACACTTCGCCGAGGACAGCATGGATCGGGGCCGGGCTGATGTCGTGTTTGAGCGTGCGGCTGGAGCCCTGGCTGAGCGTGCCGGCCACCACCAGGCCGCCGCCTGTCTGCATCGACAGTGCATTGCTGCCACTGCCGCTGGGCGCCAGGCTGAAGGCCGAAGCCGTAGCGTGTTGCGTCCAGTATGCGGTGCCTGTGCCATGTGCAAGCCGCGCAGCGATGGCGCCGTTGTTCTGCAGCTCCATCTGCACGCGGGGCAGGGCAGTGGCGTTGGTGTTGTCCACCAGCAGGGCTCCGCTGCCGTCCGCGCGCCGCAGGTGCAACGGGGCAGCAGGGCGCGGCGTGCCCAGGCCCACGCTGCCGTTGCCCGCAATATCAACGCTGGCATGTGGCGCCCCCGGCCGGATGCGCAGGGGAAGGAGGGAGCCGCCGGTGACATCGCGCACGAAGAAATTGGCTTCGTTGCCCGCCACATCCCAGGTCTGGGCTGTGTAGCCGCCGGTGTTGTTCTGCTCTTGCCGCAGCGCCGGGGTGTTGGAGGACAGCACATGCAGATCAAGCACGGGTACGCCGGTGCCCACCCCCACGCGCCCTTGCGGGTCCACAACCAGGCTGTTGGCGGGCGCTCCGGCCAGCCAGCGCACGGGGGTCAAGCTGCCTGTGACATCGTCGATGCCGAGGTAGCTGGCCCCGCCGCTGGCGCTGTCGTTGGCGATGATCTGCCAGTCGTTGCCGGGAAACGCGCCCGCACTGGTGTCTTCAAACTTGATGCGCAGGTTGTTTTCCTTCAGGCGCAGGGTGTCGAAGCCAAAGCTCTCGTTGTTGACGCAGTCAAACCCCATGCAGATGCTGCCTTGCACGATCTGGTCGTCGGCGACCAACTGGTCTTTGGTGGCAAGGCGGAGGGTGCGGGCGGCCTTTGAAGATGGGGCGGACTGCGCGGCGGGGCCGTCGGCTGTATCCCCTTCGCCCGGGGGCAAAAGTGCGGGTGGCAGCACAAACGCACCGCCCGCCACCGACACGTTGCCGGCCAGCATGGCGCCCCTGGGCCCGGCAGCGCTGGAGGCACCCACGGGGTTGGCCGCCACGGGGGTTGCATCGTCGGGCCGCACGGCAGCGGTGGTGGGGGCCAGCGTCAACTCGTAGGTGTAGCGTCCGTCGGGCAAGGGATGGTCTTGCAGCGACAACACCAACGGGCCGGACAGCACCAGGTCCTGGGGCGCATCGCCCTCGCGGGCGATGCGCAGCACGGCGCGGCCATGGGGTGCGGTGGGGGTCCACTCCAGCCGGGTGGCCTGAAGCCGTGCCGCAATGGCGGGGGGCTGCACTTCGCTGCCGGTTTGTGCGTGCACGAGGGGTGGGCTCAGCAGGGATGCCAGGGTGGCGGCAACCAGGGCGGCAGCGCGCGGCCGCAGCCTGGTCAGGAGGGGCAAGCAATGGTGGGCAGGCATGTTGGCAATCCCTAGCGTGCTGCGGGCGTGGCGTTCTTGGTGGGCACGCCCGGAGCGCCCGGAGCGCCCGTCGGGGCCATCTGCGCTTCGAGCAGGGAGATGCGGGCCCGGATCGCGGCGATGTCTGCCTCGCGCTCGTTCACCTTGCGGGCCAGCGCCTGCACGGCGCCCAGGGTCACGCCGGCCAGATCGCCGGGGGCCAGGCTTTTGTCGTCCTGCCCCAGCTGGAAGATCTTGCGGAAGTCCTCGGCCATGGGGCCGAGGTGGCGCTCTTGTGTGGGGCTGGATTTGTAGCGCCAGTGGTAGAGCGGCAGGGCCAGCACTTTCTCCAGCAGGGCGGCGCCATTGACCGGCTCGATGCCGGTCTTGAGCGTGCGGCTGGAGCCTGTGCTCAGGGTGCCGGTGATTGCCAGGTTGCCGTTGGCCGCCAGCGTGAACTGGGGGGTGCCAGCGCCCTGGGTCGCCAGCGTGAGCGCGGTGCCTGATGTCATGTCCCAGCCCGTGGCCGGTGCCGTGGTAAAGCGCAGCACGGCTGGCCCGTTGTTGGCCAGATTCAGCAGTGTGCGCGGGGCCGTTGTGCCGCTGGTTTCCTGAACCAGCACCTGGGCCGTGCCATCGGTGCGCCGGACGTGCAGCGCCGCGCCGGGCGAAGCGGTGCCTATGCCCACTGCGCCGGAGGCCGCAATGTCCAGGCTGCTGGTGGGCGCGCCGGGGCGAATGCGCAAGGGCAGACGCGAGCCGTTGGTGACGTCGCGCACGAAGAAGTTGGCCTCGTTGGCGCCGATGTCCCAGGTCTGCGCCGTGAAGCCGCCTGCCGACGACTGCTCCAGCCGAATGGCGGGGGTGTTGCCGGTCAGTGTGTGCACGTCCAGCACCGGCGTGGCAGTGCGCAGGCCCAGCCGGCCCGTCGAGCTGACGTACAGGCTGTTGCTGGGGGCGCCAGCACTGACGGTGAAGACCTGGCGGTTGGCCGTGGCATCCTCGACCGTGAAATACGATGCCCCGCCCGAGGCGGTGTCGTTGACACGGATCCGCCAGTCGTTGGCCGGAAAGGTGCCAACGCTGGTGTCGTCGAAATGAATGCCGAGGTTGTTCTCCTTGAGCCGGAGCGTGTCAAAGCCAAAGGATTCGTTGTTGACGCAATCCAAGCCCGCGCACAGGCTGCCCTGCACGATCAGGTCGTCGGCCACCACCTGGTCCTTGGTGGTGAAGGTGCTGCCGGTCTTGGTGGGCAGCACAGGGGCGCCTGGCTCGGTCGCATCCACCACCAACTGGCCCTGAATGACCACGAACGAGCCCGCCGTGATGCGTTGCTGCATCGTGGCCTGGGCCTGGGCGGGGTCCATGGCCGCAGGGGGCTCCAGGCTCAATTCATAAAAATAGCGGCCATCGGCCAGCCCTGCACGCTGGGGCTCCAGCACCACGGGGCCGCGCGCAAACGGCAGGTCGCTGACCGTGCCATCCGGGCGGGCCAGCCGCAGCTTGGCAGCGCCGTGGGGGGCCGCAGCCGTCCAGGTGATGCGGTCAGCCTGGCGCGTGGTGGAGATGGCCTGGGCCGGGGATTGGGCAGCACAGGTGGCAGCCGCGAGGGATGCCATCAGGGCGATGGTGGCTCGGTGCAGGGGTTTCATGGGGCTTTCTCGAAGGTGGGCATGGGCTGCCCAGGGCGCCAATATGGCCATTGCTGCATCGCGGCATTGCCGCCCGCAGAACCAGCGGCCCATCAATGGCGACGAGTCTGGCCGAGCGATGCCAGATCGTCAATCGAGTAATTGCCAGGGGTTGCGCTGCGCAAAAGCCCTGCGCCTGTGCTCAGCCCGCTTGCGGAATCGGCGCCCGCATGCCCGCGTTGATCAGGTTCCACGCATTGATCACGCCAATGGCAAAGCCCAGTTCGGAGATTTCCGCTTCGTTGAACACCGCCTGCAGCTTGGCGTATTCCTCATCGCTCGCATCGCTGTGGGGCGTGGCGGTGATGATCTCGGCCCAGCGGAACGCGGCGAGTTCACGTTCGCCGAAGAACGGCGCCTCGCGCCACCCTGCCACGGCGTTCAGGTGGCGCGGGTCCATGCCGTCCTTGACCAGGTAGGTCCAGTGCATGTCCATGCAGTATGCGCAGCCGTTGATCTGCGACACGCGCAGAAACACCAGCTCGGCCAGGCGCGCGCCCAGCGGGCCCTTCTTGATGGTTTCCGACAGGCTCACCAGGCCCATGAAGGCTTTGGAAGACAGCTTGTGATAGGGCAGGCGGGCGGTGTGTTGGGTGGTCGATGACATGGCGGTTCCTTGGATGTTGGTGGCAATGGTCCGGGGTAGATAAACCTTGGGCATGAAGGCGGCGGTGGTGTTGCTGCCTTTCATACTGGTTAGACGTTGCCGGGTCTGTCGCTGTGACACGGGGCGCCAAAAATCCTCAAGAGATTTCACCCCAGCGTGGCCGGAATGCCCGCCAGCTTGTCCGGATTGCGCACGGCGTAGATGGCCACTATCCGCTCCCCGTCCGTCACAAATGCTTGCGCCGACTCAAGGTGGCCATCCACATAGCGCAGCAGTCCCGGCTCGCCGTTGATGAGCGCCATGCGGTACACCACCTGCGTACCCAGGCGGCGGAACAGCGCCCAGTACAGATTGGCAATGCGAAACGGCCCCACCAGCGGCTTGGGGAAGGACGGTACCTTGCCGCCGCCGTCGCCAATCAGCTGCGCGTCTTCGCTCAGCAGCGCCTCGATGGCGTTGCGGTCGCCACTTTTGGCGGCCAGCATGAAACGCTGCAGCAACTGGTGATGCACGGCGTGGGGCACCTCAAAGCGTGTGCGCGCCTGCTGCACACGTTCGCTGGCGCGGTGCACCATCTGGCGGCAGCTGGCCTCGGTTTTCCCCAGCTGTGCGGCAATCTCGGGGTAGTCGTAGTCAAACACCTGGCGCAGCAAGAATGCAGCGCGCTCCTCCGGCCCCAGGCGCTCCAGCACGTACAGGAAGGCCACCGACAGCTCGCCCGCCAGCTCGGCGGCTGCCTCCGGCGTGTTGTGGTGCGACGCATCACCGGTGGGGTTGTCATGCAGCTCCACCAGCGGCTCGGGCAGCCACCAGCCCACATAGGCCTCGCGCTCGGCCTTCAGTGCCCGCAGCCGGTCGATGGACAGCCGCGTGACCACCGTCACCAGCCAGGCCTCGGCCGACTGCAGCGCGGTGGGGTCCTGGCGGCTCCAGCGCAGCCAGGTGTCCTGCAGCACATCCTCGGCATCGGCGCGCACGCCCAGCATACGGTAGGCAATGCCGAAGAGGCGGGGGCGCAGGGTGGTGAAGGGGTCGGTGGCGGTGGGTGCAGGGTCGGTCATGGCCAGCTCAAGAATAGTCCGAGGATGATCTCCAGACGGCCCGGCGTTTGGGTTTGTGACACCCATGTTGATGAAAGGGTGTCAGCACTGCGTCTGCTATAAATTAAATAGCTATTGATGCATATGGGTAAAGCGGTGGGGCCCATCTGGATGCATTTTCTTGGGTGGTTGTGATGGTGAGCCTGACCCAGCTGGCGGGCTTGTGGGGCGCCCCCCTCTCTGGTGCACAGATCGTCGGTGGTGGTGCGGGATTGGTGAATTCCCTCGATGTCGCGGCCGTTCAATTGCGCTGTGAGAACCTCCAATCTCCGCCTGAAAAGCGTCTCTAAAGTCATTCCATCCCATCAGTCGGTGGGAGGGAACAACCGGATTTTTGGAGATCACCATGTTCAATCCAAGCTTGAAAATCAGGAGGCTTCTGGCCTCGTTCGCTGCCGTCACCTGCCTGTCGGCGCTGGGGCTTTCTGCCCATGCCCTGGAGACGGTGGACAAAGGCGCCTTCACCATCGCCTTCTCTGGCGACATGCCTGGCACAGGCTACCAGGACGGCAAGATGGTCGGCTACGACGGCGAGATCCTGCAGCGCATTGCCGATGCACTCAAGCTCAAGGTCAAGCCCGCGCTGATGGAATGGTCGGGCACGATTGCCTCGGTGCAATCGAAGCGCGTGGATGTGATGGCAGGCACCATGGGATGGACGGAGCAGCGCTCCAAGATCATGGCGTTGAGTGATCCCATCCACTACTTCAAGAACGGCATCACCCAGTCGGACAAGACGGACTGGAGCAAGCTCAAGGATCTTGAAGGCAAGAAGGTCGGCACCATCACCGGCTTCTCGTTCATCCCCGAGCTGCGCAAGATCAACGGCCTGCAGCTGGCGCTGTACGACACCTCGGACGCCGCTGTGCGCGACCTGCTGGCGGGCCGCATCGACGCGGTGATCGGCGACCCGCCGGTGATGCAGTACGCCATCTCGCAGAACCCGCAGTGGAAGGTCAAATTCAATGCTTTCACCGATTCCTCGCCCGACTACCCGCTACTGACAGGCCTGGGCCAGGTGGTGTTTGGCCTGAACAAGGACAACCCTGAGCTGGTCAAGGCCGTGAACACCGAGATCGCCAAGCTCTGGGGCAGCTGCGATCTGCGCAAGATCGGCAAGACCTACGGCCTGGTGCAGGACGTCTGGTACATCCCCGTGGGCCAGAACACCCGTGCCGGTGTTGACCGCCCCGCCGACTGGAAGCTGCCTTCCTGCAAGTGAGCCCAATTGGGTAGGCCATGACCCCCTGGCCTTGACACGCCGCATGCCCGCCACGCGCAGCATGCGGCTTTTTTATTGCGGGTCCGCCAGCCCCGCCGGCCCTTCATCTTCTTTTTTCTTCTTTTTAACCACCATGGCATTCCTTGAACGGGCCGGGCGCGGGCTGTCTATACGCGCGTCGCTGATCCTCGGTTTTTCGGCCATTGGCGCGCTGCTTGCGTTGGCGCTGGGGCTGGCCGTGCAGGCAGGGCTGGCAGCAAACGCGCGGGTGGCGTCGATTGCAAGTGAGAGCCTGCCTCTGTGGAGTGCGGCCTACGAGGTGTCGCTGGAGGTGTCGTCCATATCCCGTGCGCTGCGCGATGCGGTTCTGGTGGAGATGCAGGAAGACCTGCCCACCGAGGTGGAGCGCATTGATGCGGCGCAGCGGCACATCGACAGCCGGATGGCCGCGTTGCAGGGAGCGGTGGTGCTCGCTCCCGAGCGCGAGTTGCTGGTACAGATCGGGCAGGCTGCCACGCGCTTTCGGCAGGACCGCGACCAGTTCCTGGCGCTTCTGCAGAGCGGTGCGCGCGGCCCTGCACGCGGCATGCTGACCGGGGCTTTGCGCCAATCGCAGACGGCCTATCTGCAGGCCCTGGCGCAACTGCGAGAGGCCCAGGCGCGCCAGGTGGAGCAGGCGGCCGCTGCGTCCATCACGGCGCTGCAGGGCATGCTGGTGCAGATGGCCGTGTCGTTCGTGCTGGTGCTGCTGGTGGGTTGCGCTGTGGCGGTGGCCCTGGTGCGCACGCTGACACGCCGGCTGGGAGCAGAGCCCCGGGCCGTGGCGCAGGCCATGGCCCGGGTGTCGGACGGGCTGTTGACTGCACCGCTACCGGGCGTGGTGGCGCCCGCCGGTTCGGTGATTGCCTCGCTGCGCGCCATGGTGGGTGGCCTGGGTGACACCGTGCAGCAAGTGCGCAGCGCATCGGTGGATGTGGCGGCGCAAAGCCGCAGCTTGGTCCATGAGGCCAAGAATCTGTCCGAGCGCACCGAGATGCAGTCGGCCGAGCTGCAGCAGGCGGCTGCGGCGCTGGAGCAGTTTGCGGCGACCATGGGCAACACGCAACAATCGGTGCTGGATGCGCACCGGCTTGCCACATCGGCCTGCAGTGTGGCGCGCGAGGGCCAGTCCATCGTCGATGGGGCCATGCAGAGCATGCTGGCGGTGGCTGGGCATGGTGCACGCATTGCCGAGACCACTGCAGTGATCGATGGCATTGCGTTCCAGACCAACATCCTGGCGCTCAATGCCGCCGTGGAAGCAGCCCGTGCTGGTGAGCAGGGGCGCGGCTTTGCCGTGGTGGCCAGCGAGGTGCGCAGCCTGGCGTTGCACTCCGCGAGTTCTGCCAAGGAGATCCGCCAGCTGATTCAGCAATCGAACGAGCAGATCGCTGCGTGCCGGAGCATGGTGGAACGCGCGCATGTGCAGACGGCGAGTGTGATCGAAGCCGTCAACTCGTTTGCCCAACTGATGGCTGCGGTGCAGACGGCCAGCGTCGAGCAGCATGTGGGAGTGCGCCAGTTGACTGAGGTGCTTTCGCGCATCGACCAGTTCACACAGCGCAATGCTGCGCTGGTGGAGGAAGCGCGCGGGGCCTCGGAAGCGCTCTATGCGCAGTCTGGCCGGCTGGTGTCGGTGGTGGCGCGTTTTCGCATCGAAGAAGAACCGGGCGATGGCGGGCGCCGCCTGCTTCAGGCCTCCACTGTGGCCGCCTGAAGCGCCTTGCGCATGCGCCCCGGGGGCATGCCGTAGAGCTGCTGGAAGTGTCGGATGAAATGCGACGCGTCCGAGAAGCCGCATTCGTAGGCGATGGTGATGATGGGCAGGTCGGTGCTGGTGAGCATCCAGCGCGCGTACTTGAGCCGTGCGTTGCGGTAGTACTCGGACGGCGTGGTGCGCGTCTCGGCCAGGAAGACACGTTCGAGCTGGCGGCTGCTTGAATCCACCAGCCGTGCGATAACCGCGATCTCCAGCGGTGTCCCGATGTTCTTTTCCATCAGTACGATGGCCTGGCGCAGCTTGTCGTGGTCGGCGGTGCCGTAGCCCAGAGCATGGCGGCGCGCCACATGGGTGCTGCTGGCGGCGGGGTTCACCGTCATTTGGTGGATGACCTTGGCCGCCCGGTCGGGCCCGCAATGCAGGCGCACCAGCTCGGCCGTGAGCTCCACGATGGAGATGCCACCTGCGCAGCTGATGCGGTCGCCGTCGAACACATAGTGGCAGTCAGTGCTGTAGTCCAGTGCGGGGAAGGCGGCCTTCCAGTCCTCCACATGAAAAGGATGCACGCAAGCGCGGCGTCCCGCCATGAGCCCCGCCTGAGCGAGCGCGAATGAGCCTGTGCAGATGCCGATCAGTGGCTTGCCCAGCGACGCCGCGAAATGCAGGAAGGTGCTGTAACGCGGGCTGGCGGTGGGGATGGCCGAAAGCAGGCCTCCGATGACCGCGATGTAGTCGTAGTCGCACTCGGAAGAAAGCGATTCCTGTACCGGCACCGCCACTCCGCAACTGGCCTGCACCGATTGCCCCGGCACCCCGAGGATGGTCCACGAGCAGCGGATCTGCCGACTCTGGTCGCCGACGTCGGCAGCATGGCGCAGGCCATCACACAGCCCGGCCAGCGACAGCAGCGGGAACTGCGGCCACAGCAGGATGCCCACGCGCAGCTCCGCCGCCGACGCGGTGGCCGCAGGCCTGCGCCGCGCAGGGGTGGCCCGGGGTGGGGCGTCCAGCCGGTCAATCAATGCACCAATGTCGCCTGTGTTCTGTGCAATGGCCTGGTGCAAATTTGCACCAATCTCTTCAGAAAGCTCTTTGGGACGGGCTTTGGTTGGGGGCATGGGGTTTTCCCGGTATGTCGCATACGTTCAATATAGCGGCGACGGCCTGCAATGAACAGATGGACGAAATTTCTAGCATGGAGGCACTGGGTATCGACGTGTGCGGTTGCAAAGACCGTGCCGCGCTACCCGCAGTTTTGTCTGGAGAACCATGTGAACCATCCCCTGCTTCAAGTGAGCGGCCTCAAGAAGAGCTATGGCCCGGCCGAGGTGCTCAAGGGCATTTCGTTCAACCTGCAAAAAGGCGAGACGCTCTCGCTCATTGGCCCCAGCGGGTCGGGCAAGTCCACCTGCCTGCGCTGCCTGAACTTTCTGGAGAAACCCCAGGCGGGAGAGGTGCTGCTCGAATCCGAGCGTATCGGGCAAGTGCCTGCAGGGAAGGACGCCTGGCGCTTTATGACCGACACCGAGATGGCGCCGCAGCGCCGCGAGATCGGCATGGTGTTTCAGCTGTTCTACCTGTGGCCGCACCTCACCGTGCGCGACAACGTGGCGCTGGCATCGATCAAGGCTGCGCGCATGCCGCGTGATGCGGCCTATGCGTTGGCTGAAGAAATGCTCGACAAGGTGCACCTGCGCCACAAGGCCGATGCCTATCCCGAGCAGCTTTCGGGCGGGCAGCAGCAGCGCGTGGCGATTGCGCGTACGCTGGCGCAAAAGCCCAAGCTGATTCTTTTCGACGAGCCCACTTCGGCGTTGGACCCTGAGCTGGTGGGCGAGGTGCTGGGCGTGATTCGGGAACTGGCCGAGGAGGGCCGCTCAATGATCCTGGTCACGCACGAAATCCGCTTTGCGCGTGACGTGGCCGATCGCGTGATCTTCATGGACGGCGGGCACATCGTGGAAGAGGGGCCGGCCGCGCAGGTGATCAATCAGCCGCGCATGGAGCGCACACGCAGCTTTCTTGGCCAGGTTGGCAAGGAAGCCGGGCTGGAGCTGTGACCATGCCCGGCATCGAAACCCTGATCCTCATTGTGCTCACGCTCGCGCGTGGCGCGGTGACCGCAGCGCAGGTGGCCCTGGGCGCGGGACTGCTGGCTTCCAGCCTGGGCCTTTTGCTGGCGCTGCTGGTGGTCTTTGCGCACAACCGTGTGCTGCAGGCTGTCATCGCGGTCTACATCGAGTGGATGCGCAATGTGCCAGCGCTGGCGCATCTGTTCGTGCTGTACTTTGGGCTGGCGTCCGTGGGGGTGCGGCTGTCGCCGCTCACGGCTGCGGTGATTGGCCTGGGCCTGGTGGGCGCGGCCATCCTGTGCGAGGTGTTCGCGGCGGGCCTGTGCTGCCTGCACGCAGGCCAGCGCGAGGCGGCGCTGGCAGTGGGCCTGACACCGGCCCAGGCGCTGCGCAATGTGCTGCTGCCGCAAATGCTGCGCGTGACCTTGCCTTCGCTGGGCAGCTACGCAAGCCAGCTGGTCAAGGACACCTCGATTGCCTCGGCCATTGCGGCGCCTGAGGTGATGTTCTATGCGCGCAATCTGGTCACATCCACGTTCGAGACGCCGATCATTTACCTGACCGCCATGCTGCTCTATGCGGCGATGGTGCTGCCTATCAGCTGGGCTTTTGCGCGCCTCGAACGCAGCACGGCAGGGGGTGCGCGATGAAAACGTTCTTTGCAACCTACGCCGAGTACATGGTCGATTGGTGGCCTCGGCTGCTGGAGGCGGCGGTGGTCACGGCCGAACTCTCGGCCATCGGCTTCGTCATCGCACTGGTGCTGGGCGCCGTGCTGGTGTGGATGCTGCGCAGCGGTGTGACCTTGCTGCGGTACGGGGCCAATGGCTTCATTCAGCTGCTGCGCGCGGTGCCCCTGCTGGCGCTGCTCTTGGCCATCTATTTCGCGCTGCCAGCAGCGGGGGTCACGTTGTCAGGCTACTGGGCTGGCGCTATTGGCCTCGGTGTACATGGCGCGGCTTACGTGGCCGAGGTTCTGCGCGGCGGGCTCAAATCGGTGCACGGTGGGCAGCGCGAGGCGGGCCTGGCTGCGGGCCTGACACCACGGCAGGTATTCCTCTACGTCACGCTGCCGCAGGCCCTGCGGGTGATGCTGCCGCCGTTGCTCAACAGCTATGTGGCGCTGCTCAAGGACAGCTCGTTGTGTGCGCTGATCGCCACCAACGAACTGATGCTGACAGCCAAGGCCATGTCCAGCGAGTACTTCCTGCCGCTGCACATCTTCATCCTGGTAGGGCTGCTGTATTTCGCGATTGCGTTTCCCCTGTCCCTGTTGTCGCGGTGGCTGGAACGGCGCCTGGCCCATGGACGCCGCACGGTGGGTGCGGCATGAACCGAGACAACAACACCATGACATCCATGACCTACGCGCCGCTGGAACGGCTGGCCGCCGCCATCCATCGCGGAGAACTCTCAAGCGAGGCGCTGCTGGAGGCGCAGCTGGCGCGCATTGCGCGCTATGACAGCCAGCTGCATGCCTTTATCGACGTGTATGCCGACGAGGCCCGCGCCACCGCACGCGGCCTGGACCAGATGGCACGGGCTGGTGTGCGCCTGGGCCCGTTGCACGGTGTGACCGTGGCAGTGAAAGACCTGTTCGAGGTTCAGGACAAGCCCATCTCGGCAGGCTCGAAAGCGCGCCCGCCGCGCACTTCGGCGATCAGCGCTGCCGTGGTGGAGCGCTTGCGTGCTGCCGGGGCCGTGGTGATCGGCAAGACGCACACGGTGGAGTTCGCCTTTGGCGGCTGGGGCACCAATGCCGCCATGGGCACGCCGTGGAACCCCTGGGATCTGCAGACCCACCGCACCCCCGGTGGCAGCAGCAGCGGATCGGCCGTGGCGCTGGCGTCCGGCATGTGTTCAGCCAGTGTGGGCACCGACACGGGCGGCTCAGTGCGCATTCCGGCGGGGCTGTGCGGGGTGGTGGGGCTCAAGACCACGCGCGGCCTGATCAGCCGCCACGGGCTGATCGAGCTGTGCCCCACGCACGACACCGTGGGGCCACTGACCCGTACGGTGCGCGACAGTGCCCTCCTGCTCGACGTGCTCTCGGGCCCGGACCCGCGCGACAGCGTCTCCCTGCCGGTGCCTGTGCGCGAGGTCTTGCCGCAGCTCGATGCGCAGCGCTCGGTGGCGGGCATGCGGGTGTGGACCCTTCCAGAGGCAGAGCGCGAGCATGTGGCTGCCGAGGTGCTCGCCGTGTACGACCAGGCGCTGCAGGTGCTGGACGCCCTGGGCATGCAGCGGGTGAACCGGGCGCTGCCGCAAAGCAGCTCCGAATCCATGCTCGTGGCGGGAAGCCTGATGAGCGCCGAGGGGTACGCCAATCTGGGCCCCTTGTTCGAGCAGGATGGGCTTGAATTTGACCCCCATGTGCGCCGGCGCATTCTGCTGGGGCGTGATATCGGCTCGGCGCAGTACATCCACCTGCTCAAGCTGCGGGAGCAGGCCAAGGCCGACATGCTCATTGCCATGGAGGGTGTGGATGTCTGTGTGTTCCCCACCAACGCGATTGCCGCCATCCCGGTCTCTGAGGTGGACGAATTGGCCACGCCGCTGTCGCGCTTTGGCCGCTTCGTGAACCTGCTGGATCTTTGCTCTGTGGCGGTGCCTGCGGGGTTCACGGGGGCGGGCATGCCGGTGTCCATGCAGGTCATCGGGCGGCCGTTTGACGAGGCGACCATTTTGCGGGTAGGCGATGCCTTCGAGCGCGCGACGCGCTGGCACCGGGCTGTGCCGCCTGGGCTGGAGGCTTAAGCCTCTTTCCAGCCTTGTTTTTCTTCCCTCAGTGTGTTGACGGGGTCCGTGCGATTCACCGGCGCCTCACGGTCCGTCTGCAGCGTCTATTTGTTAAGGAGTGGTCCATGTCTGCAATCCTGGATGTGAAATCCCTGCTGACCCCGCTCGTTGCGGCATTGCTGTGGGGGACAGCGGCTTGTCATGCCCAGACGGCAGGCAGCGCCTTGGCACGCATGGTGCGCAGCGGTACGGTGAATGTGGGCTACATCCCAACGCCGGGTACGTTTGCGTTCCGCGATGCGAGTGGTAACACGGTGGGTTACTCGATCGACGTTTGCATGAAGGTGGTGGAGGGAATTCGCAAGGCCGTTGGCCGGCCAGACCTGCGCGTGGATTTTCGGCCGCTGGAGGCGGCGCAGCGTATCCCGCTGCTGAAGGCCGGTGCCATCGACCTCGAGTGCGGTGGCAACACCAATACCGTGGGCCGGCAGCGGGATGTGGACTTTTCGCACACGCTGTTCACCACGGGCGTGCGGTTCCTGGCGCGCCCATCGGTGCAGCTTGATGGTGTATCCAGTCTGTGGCGGCGGCGTATTGCCGTGAGCAACGGCACCACGGCGCAGGACACGCTGCAGCGCCTGCGCCAGGAGCAGGCGCTGGATGTGGTGGTGGTGCCCACCGACGCCGAAGGTGTGCGCCTTGTGGAAGAAGGGCGCGTGGACGCGTTTGCGCAGGATGACATTCTGCTGTACGGCCTGATCGCTGCATCACCCGCAAAGGATCGCCTGCATGTGACGGGAAGACATCTCACGGTGGAACCCTACGCCTTCATGTTGCCCAAGGACGATGTGCCGCTGCGCGAGATCGTGGACCGTACGGTGCTTTCCCTCATGCACTCGGGCGAGCTGGCCGCCATCTACCGCAAATGGTTCGACACGGCATCGCTGCGCATTCCCATGAGCGTGCACATGCGCGAAAACATCCGCTACCCCAACAAGTACGGCATTCCCTGAAGGCGCGCGCCCTGCACGCCTTGTTCCTTTCTTTCCCTCTTTTTCTGGCGGTACCAGCCTATCCACATGAACAGCATTCCCTTCATCAGCGATCAGCAGATTTCCGAAACCCTTGATTTCCCCTCCGTCGCCACGGTGCTGGGCGAAGCGTTTGCAAGCCTGGCCACCGGTGGCGCCGCCGTCCACTGCCGCCAGCGCACGGATTGCCATGACCTGCGCCTGAGCACCATGGGGGCCGTGTGGGCAGACCGCGCCGTGGGTGGTGTCAAGGTCTATCCCACGGTGCGGGGGCAGTTCAGTTTCTCCATTCTGTTGTTCGATCTGGCCAGCAACCAGCCGCTGGCGGTGCTGGACGGCAACGAGATTACGCGGCTGCGCACGGCGGCCATCACGACGCTGGTGGCATCCAAGGCGGCTGCGGCGCGTCCGCGCAAGCTCGCACTGTTTGGCACAGGGTTGCAGGGCCGGGCCCAGGTGGCGGCGCTGTGCGGGTGGTTCGAATTCGAGGAGATCGCCCTGGTGGACCCGGCTGGCGACGTTGCCTGGGCCGAGGCCTTGGCCCGCAGCACGGGCTGCCGCGTGGCCTTCACCACGCCAGAGGCGGCCGTGCGGGACGCCGATATCGTGGTCACGGCTACGCGCTCGGCCATGCCCGTGTTTGATGGTGCATGGCTCGCGCCGGGCGCTTTTGTGTCGGCCATCGGAACCAGCACGCCCAAGGGGCGCGAACTGGACGACGCCACCATGGACCGTACCGGCCGCATCATCGTGGAGTGGAAGCCGCAGAGCCTGGCCGAGGCAGGCGAGGTGGTGCTGTGGGCAGGGCGCAGCGCCGCATCGCCCTTCGTGGATCTGCCGGAACTCTACGCGGGCCAGGCGCCCTGGCGTCCAGTGGAGCCCGCCATCACCGTGTTCAAGTCGGTGGGCGTTGGGCTGGCCGATGTGGCGGTGGCGCAGCTCGCAGTGTCACGCATCCTGCCCGGGCGGGCGCCAGCGGGTCGAGGGCAGCCATGAAGGTCTGTGTCATCGGCGCGGGGCTGATCGGTTGTGCCACGGCCTACCAGCTGGCGCGGCAGGGTTTTGACGTGCATCTGCTCGACTCGGAAGCGGCCCCCGGTTTGGCCACCAGTTACGCCAACGGAGCACAGCTGAGCTACAGCTATGTGGAGCCCTTTGCATCGCCCGCCACGCTCTGGGCGCTGCCCAAGATGCTGCTGTCGCGAGAGTCGGCGGTTCGGTTTCATCCGCGCTGGGACTGGAGGCAGTGGGCCTGGGGCCTGCAATTCCTCAGGGCCTGCACGGTGCGGCAGTCGGTGCGTGGCACCGAGACGCTGCTGCAGATGGCGCAGGCCAGCCGGGCCACGCTGGCCGACTGGATGCAGGCAGAAGACTGGAATTTCGGTTTCGAGCAAAACGGGAAGCTGGTGCTCTGCCCCACTGCGGAGGCGTTGCGGCAGCAAGAGCGGCAAGTGCGTTTGCAGGCGGCACTTGGCTGTGACCAGCAGATATTGACCGTGCAGGAATGCCTGGAAGCGGAACCCGCCCTGCGCCGCGCGCGTGCGCTGCGCTTTGTCGGTGGCGTGTGGACGCAAAGCGAATGCGTGGCCGACCCCCACCTTTTGTGCCAGGAAATGGTGGGCAGCCTGCAGCGCCTGGGCGGCACCGTGTCGCTGGGTGTGCAAGCCAGCGGCTTTGTGCGGCATCGCAGCCGTATCAGCGCCGTGATGACCCACCAGGGCGAGATCGAAGCCGATGCTTTCGTGCTGGCAGCAGGCCCGCGCGCAGTCACGCTTGCCGCTGCGCTGGGCATCTATTTGCCCATCTACCCCATCAAGGGCTACAGCATCACGGTGCCGTTTCTCCCCGGTGTGCAGCGCCCCTGCGCGAGCGTGACGGATCTGGCGCGCAAGACCGTGTTTGCACCGCTGCACAACAGCCTGCGCGTGGCCGCCATGGCAGAAGTGGGCGCTAAGGGCCTGGACATCGCGCCCGCCAGGGTCCAGGCCATGGTGGAGGCTGTTGACCAAACCTACCCGGGACTTTGCGACGTCGGTGCGCCAGAGTCTTGGGCAGGACTGAGGCCTGCTACCCCAACGTCGGTGCCCATCGTGGGGCGCTGGCGGTCCAGCAATGTGTACCTCAATGTGGGGCACGGCGCGTTGGGGTTGACGCTGGCGGCGGGCAGTGCGGTGGCGCTGAGCCGGCACATGGGTCGCGTTGATGGTGCGTGAGTTCGAACAACTTCAGGGCGCCCAGCCTTCGCAAACACTGGCCGGGCGAGAGCAATGGGCAGTGGGCGCAACAAACGGACGTGGACGCTGCCCGCCCCCTTGCTGCTGCAGACCGCCAAGAAAGACGGGTACCAAGGGCTCCTGCGAGCCCGATGCAACAGTCACTGCAGCAGGGGTAGTCGTCTTCGAGGTTGTGCTATTGTTTGTATAGCTATAGATGATGGTCAGTAAAGCGGGAGGCCCGTTTTGAAGCTTATATCGAAGGACCGAGAAATGGCAGTGTTGTGCGCAACCACCGACATGCAGGGAACCCGGCGTGGAGTAGGGATACAGAGCCGGGCCGCGGTGGTGTCAACGCTATTGTTCGCGCTGCTGTCGTGGGTGGCCCAAGCCCAGGCGCAAGCACAGCAAGCTGCTGCCGGAGTTGCCCAGCCGCTGGAAAACCGCTGCGGCTGGTTTCACAACCCCACCCCCAACAACGCCACCCTGACCGACCGTGATGGCGAGTGGGTGGTCTCCACCCAGGGTGGAGACAGTGCCGAAGGCGACTGGCCTGTGTTCACCGACGCGCAGTGGAAGAAAACCAATGGCCACTATGGCTACGGGTGTGCGTGCATGAAGGTGGTGGTGGACCGCAGCGAAAGGCGGGTGGTGCGCATTGCGTCGGCGGCGGCGAAGCCGTTGAAGGCGTGCCGGGAGGACCGGGCGCTGCCGAAGCCTTGAAGAAGGAAGGGAGTGGCAGGTGGCGGTGGGTGTGGCATTGCCATCAAGCCAAACTCCAGGCCAAAAAACACGGTCCTTCCACGTGGGTCTTCTTGTTGCGGTGGCTATAGTGAGGCCGCTCCCACCAACCACCCCAGTTATGAGCATTCATCTGCGAATCGCGCGCCCCGTGCTGGATCTTTGCCGCACTGTCGCCCAGTACCAGCAAGGCCTGGGCTTTGAAGAACTCGCCCACTTTGCGGACCACGATGGCTTCGATGGAACCATGCTGGGTTTCCGCGACGCGGATTTCCACTTTGAGTTCACCGTCTGCCGCCGGCACCCAGTGACGCCGCAGCCAACGCCCGAAGATCTGTTTGTCTTCTATGTTCCCGATCATCAGGCGTGGACGGAACGTTGCCAGGCGATGCGTGGCGCTGGCTTCAAGGAGGTCGAATCGTTCAATCCGTACTGGAGCCAGCAGGGCTGCACGTTTGAGGATGCGGACGGGTACCGCGTGGTGATTCAGCGAGCTGCATGGCGCAGTCCTCTGACTCCTCAGAGTTAGCTTGCGTAGGCTATGGGACCAACTATCAATCAGATTCGCAATGTATTGCGAATCTGATGGCTGCAGGGGCCGTTACCCAAGACTGAAACCAAAAGCCAATGGTGTAAATTGGCAGCCCATCATTGCTTCGCCGTGCGCAAGAGTTCACAGTGCTGGTTCCTATTTCACTCACTCCAAGGAGAGCACCATGCCCCACGCGTTGAACTGGTTTGAGATTCCCGTGACCGACTTCACCCGCGCCAAGACTTTCTACGAGACGGTGTTGGGCATCACCATTGCGCCGATGGAAATGGGCCCGACGACGATGGGCATGTTGTCCACCGACCCCACTGCCATCGGCGGCGCCCTCGTGCAGGGCGAGGGCAGCATGCCCTCCCAGAACGGGACGATGGTGTATCTCAATGGCGGAGAGGACCTGGCCCCGATGCTGGCGCGCGTAGCGCAGGCGGGTGGGGCGGTGGTGGTGCCCAAGACGGAGATTGGCAACGACTTTGGCTTTTTTGCCCATTTTGTGGACACCGAGGGCAACAAGGTTGGGCTGCACTCGATGAAGTAGTGGGTACCCCGCCCGATAGAAACAGGACCGCCTACGCCACCCGTTCGCCAACACTTCCCGGCTGCGTGAGGCGCTCCAGCCGCGTTAGATACGCCAGCGCCTGCCTATTGCTGGTTCCGCACATTTCCACCGACGGCATCAACCCGCCGCACACGGCCGGTCGCTCAGGCTGCCCAAAAATGCGGCAGCGCGCATCGTCCCCCAGTTGAACGCACCGCACCCCCGCAGGTTTGCCCTGCGGCATGCCCGGGATGGGCGAGCTGATGGAGGGGGCGGTGCAGCAGGCGCCGCAGCCGGGGCGGCAGTTCATGGGTGGTTGCTATTGTTTATGTAGCTGCTGGCGCTTGTCGGGCAAGCGATAGAGGCCAATTTGACTTAAATTTTGGAGTTCACTGGCCAGCGGCAGCATCGCCGTGCAGGCGGCTGGATGCCCACAGCACCTGGTCGACCACGGCGCGCACGCGGTCGCGGTGGGCTTGCTGGATGAGGGCGCCGCTGTCGTCAAACGCGCTGCCGGCCGAGCCCAGTGCAAACGCCTTGGGCGCCAGCCAGCATTCGGCGTTGATGAGCAAGGGGGCCAGGTGGCTTTGCGAGCGCAGGCCGCCCAGTGCCCCCGGCGACGCGCTGAGCATGCCCACCACCTTGCCGCGAAAGCTCTTGCCGCCGTCTTGCCAGTCAGGGTTGCCTTTGACGGGGCTGGAGGCCCAGTCGATGGTGTTCTTGAGCAGGGCGGTATAGCTGCCGTTGTATTCGGGCGAGCAGATGACCCAGGCGGGGTGCTGCCACAGAATTTCTTTGAGCCGGATCACGTCGGCGGGCGTGCCCTGGGCTTCGAGGTCGGCGTTGTACAGCGGGATGTCGAACTCGGACAGCTCCAGCAGCGTGACGGTGGCGCCCGCGTCGCGTGCGATGGCGGCGGTGGCGTGGGCCAGTTTGCGGTTGAAGGATTGCTGGCGCGTGCTGCCGGCAAAGATGAGGAGGGAGGGAGTGGTGTGTGGCATGGTGCCTGCGATTGAATCACAGGCGTGCGGCAGGAATCCTGCAAGCGAGGCAGGCCGGGCAGGGTTATTCCGTGGTGTGGCTGCACGGTGTTCGGGGCGGATGTAGCGATCTACGTGCCGCGACCGGCAAGCCGCCCCACCAGCGTCCCCAGCGCTGTGGCAAAGCAACCCAGGCTGAGCAGCGCACGCCACAGGTTGGCGGCATTCCACTGGTCACGCACTTTGGCCCAGTCGGCGGGCAGGGCCTGGGGGTTCCAGGCTTCTGTTGTGTAGTTCAGGGGCAGGTTGACCTGCTGGGTGAAGAACACGATGCCCAGCAGGTAGGCCACGCCGACCAGGGCCAGCAGGCGCCACCACAGCGCGCGGTGTTCACGCCAGGCCGTGGCCAGGGCCAGCGCGCACCACAGCGGGGGGCCAAAGAACAGCGCAAAGAACAGGGCGTGCCGGACGTTGCGGTTGAAGGCGGACTGCACGGTGGCGTAGGTGGCGCCGTCCATCTGCAACATGGCCAGGTTGACGTTGGCGCTGTAGGTGCCGAAGAACCCCGCCATGAGGCCGAGCCACAACACGGCGAGGGCGTGCGGGATGAGGACGAGCAGGGCAGCCGGCGGGTTGTGGGGGCGTGGGATGGTGGTCATGGCGGGCATGTAGAACGATGCCCGCAGTCTGCCGATGCCCCGCATCCCGCGCCTTATCCTTTGATAAGCCCCATCTCGCTGCGCAGGCGCGACAGAGAGACATCGGTCACGCCCAGGTAGGACGCGAGGTGTTTGAGGGCGATGCGATCCGCCCACTGCGGGTGCTGCTCCAGCAAACTGGCGTAGCGCTGGCGGGCGCTGAGTTGCAAGAACTCCTGCTCGCGCTGCATCTTGCCGTCGAGCAGCGCGCAGAGCACCCGGTGCTCCAGCGCGGCCCAGGGTGCCCAGCCCGCGCTGGGCAGCGGCTCACCTGGATCGACGGGCAAGGGCAGCGCCCACACCACGCTGTCTTCCAGTGGTTCCACGTGAAACATCACCGGCTGATGGCGCAGCGTGGGAGTGATGGGCCAGCACAGGGCGCCGTCCAGAAAGAAGTTCTTGTTGGACTCTGCGCCGTCGCGGTCCAGGTAGTGCAGCCGCAGCGCGCCGCGCTCCACCCACCACAGGTGCCGCCAGTGTTCGCCCGCCCGCAGCAGGGGCTGGCCACGCTCCAGCAAGAGCCGTTCGGCGCGTACCCACCAGGTCTCCACGGCCGGAGGCGGGACGCCAAGCAACTCGGTCAGGAAGAGGGTGAGGGGGCTGGAAACAGACACGGCCTGCGCAAAGTGGGAAAATCGCGGGTTGCCTGCTGGGGCGCCAAGTGCGCCCACCACCAGCAGGGCCGGTGTGCGGCGCCTTTGACAGGGCACCCTAGCGCACCGGGTGTTTTGATTATCGGGCCCGCCAGGCCCCGGAGTGTTCCCATGTTGTACCCCCAGGAATTTGATGTGATCGTTGTCGGCGGTGGCCATGCAGGCACCGAGGCCGCGCTGGCCGCTGCGCGCATGGGCAGCAAAACCCTGCTGCTGACCCACAACATCGAGACGCTGGGGCAGATGAGCTGCAACCCCAGCATTGGCGGCATCGGTAAGGGCCACCTGGTGAAAGAGGTGGATGCGCTGGGCGGTGCGATGGCCTTGGCCACGGACGAGGGCGGCATCCAGTTCCGCATCCTCAACAGCTCCAAGGGCCCTGCCGTGCGTGCCACGCGCGCCCAGGCCGACCGCATTCTGTACAAGGCCGCCATCCGCCGCATGCTGGAGAACCAGCCCAACCTGTGGCTGTTCCAGCAGGCGGTGGACGACCTGATGGTGGAAGGCGACCGCGTGGTGGGCGCCGTGACGCAGGTGGGCATCCGCTTCCGCTCGCGCACCGTGGTGCTCACCGCAGGCACCTTTCTGGACGGCAAGATCCATGTGGGCTTGAACAACTACGCCGCCGGCCGGGCAGGGGACCCGCCCGCTGTGTCGCTATCGGCACGCCTCAAGGAGCTAAAGCTGCCCCAGGGGCGCCTGAAAACCGGCACGCCGCCCCGGCTGGATGGGCGCAGCATCGACTTCTCGAAGTGCACCGAGCAGCCCGGCGACGGCATGCCCGGTGGTGTGAACGAGGGCACGGTGCCCGTGTTCAGCTTCATGGGCAACGCAGAAATGCACCCGCGCCAGATGCCTTGCTGGGTGACGCACACCAACGAACGCACGCACGAGATCATCCGCAGCGGATTTGACCGCAGCCCCATGTTCACCGGCAAGATCGAGGGCGTGGGCCCGCGCTACTGCCCCAGTGTGGAAGACAAGATCAACCGCTTTGCCGACAAGGACAGCCACCAGATCTTTCTGGAACCCGAGGGGCTGACCACGCACGAGTTCTACCCCAACGGCATCAGCACCAGCCTGCCGTTCGACATCCAGTACGACCTGGTGCGCAGCATGAAGGGGCTGGAGAACGCGCACATCCTGCGCCCCGGCTACGCCATTGAGTACGACTACTTTGACCCACGCTCGCTCAAGAGCAGCTTCGAGACGCGGCAGATCCAGGGCCTGTTCTTTGCAGGGCAGATCAACGGCACCACGGGTTATGAAGAGGCGGCGGCCCAGGGCCTGTTCGCTGGCATCAACGCCGCCCTGCAGTGCCGGGGCGACGCGCCCTGGCTGCCTGGCCGCGACGAGGCCTACCTGGGCGTGCTGGTGGACGACCTCATCACCAAGGGCGTGACCGAGCCCTACCGCATGTTCACCAGCCGGGCCGAGTTCCGCCTGCAACTGCGCGAGGACAACGCGGACATGCGCCTGACGGAAGCCGGTCGCAAAATGGGCCTGGTGGATGACGCCCGCTGGGATGCGTTCAGCCGCAAGCGCGATGCTGTTTCACGTGAAACAGAACGCCTAAAGGCCACGTGGGTGAATCCGCGCAGCCTGCCTGCGGCCGAATCCGAGCGGGTGCTGGGCAAGAGCATCGAGCATGAATACAACCTGTTCGAACTGCTGCGCCGCCCAGATGTGAACTACACCGACCTGATGTCCATGGATGGTGGCAAATACGCGACCAACGATGTTTCACGTGAAACGCTGGGCGATTTGAGCGAACCCGTGGTGGGGCAGGTGGAGATTGCCGCCAAGTATTCGGGCTACATCGACCGGCAGCGAGATGAGGTGGGGCGCGCCGCGCACTTTGAAAAGTTGCGCTTGCCAGCCGAGCTGGACTACATGCAGGTCACCGCCCTGAGCATCGAGGCACGCCAGGTGCTCAGTCGCCACCGGCCCGAAACCCTGGGCCACGCCTCCCGCATCACGGGCATCACGCCGGCAGCGATCTCGCTGCTGATGGTGCATCTCAAGAAGGGCGGGTTCAAGGAGTTTGCGGCGGTTGCGGCTGCCAAGGCAGAAGGGGAAGTGGCGGCATGACGATGGCAGTGACAAATGACAGCTTGCGCCAACAGTTGCAGGCAGGGGCCGATGCCTTGGCCCTGGGTCTGACCGACGCCCAGATCACCCTGTTGATGGATTTTCTGGCCCTGCTGCAAAAGTGGAACAAGGTCTATAACCTGACCTCAGTGCGCGATCCGCAGGAGATGATGACGCACCATCTGCTGGACAGCCTGGCCGCTGTGCCGCCGTTGCGCCGCCATGTTGCTGTGCTTGCAGGGGAGGGCCACCACGCTGTGCGCTTGCTCGACGTCGGCTCGGGCGGAGGTTTGCCCGGTGTGGTGTTTGCCATCTGCTGCCCGGATGTGGATGTGAGCTGCGTAGACACCGTGGGCAAAAAGGCTGCGTTCATCCAGCAGGCGGCGGTGGCTCTCAAGCTGCGCAACCTGCATGGCGTGCACGCGCGGGTCGAGACGCTGACGACCCCCTTCGACATTATCAGCTGCCGCGCCTTTGCCTCTTTGCCTGACTTTGTGACCTGGTCGCGCGCCGCGCTGGTGGCGTCGCACGGGGTCTGGCTGGCCATGAAGGGCAAGCACCCCGAGGATGAAATTACGGCCCTGCCCACCGATGTGTCGGTGTTTCACGTGGAACAGCTCACCGTCCCAGGCCTCGACGCCGAGCGCTGCATCATCTGGATGAAGCCGGTCTGACCGTCGGCCGCTAGCTTGTCAGCGGCCGGGGCGGAGTGGTCGCGTAAACTCGGCACCTCACTTCGGGTGCCTCCATCTGCGCACCCGTCCAGCACACCGGGAGAGATCATCATGACTTACGCAAAACCGGATCGGGCGTGCCTCCTGCCACAAGAGCACGTACCGTCGTTGCATCCTTATTTGCGGAAGTCCTAAGCATGTTCGGCATCGCAGACTACGGCGCCTTTGTCGCCGCCATTGTGTTGTTCCTGCTCATTCCGGGCCCCGGCAATCTGGCGCTCATCACCTCCACCAGCAAGGGCGGGGTGCGGGGCGGCCTGGCGGCCACGATGGGGGTGATCGCGGGTGACCAAGTGTTGATGTGGGCCGCGGTGGCCGGTGTGGCGGCGCTGCTGGCCACGTACCCCACAGCGTTCAATGCAGTGCAGTGGTTGGGCGCGGCCTACCTGGCCTGGCTGGGCTTCAAGATGCTCACGGCCAAACCCGGCGCACAACCCATCCTCAACATCCAGCCGCGCCACTACTTCAAACAGGCCGGCCTGATCACCTTGCTCAACCCCAAGGCCATCGTGTTTTACATGGCGTTCTTCCCTCTGTTTGTGGACCCGGCCCGGCACCAAGGGTTGCTGACCTTTGGCGTGATGGCGGCGACGGTGGCGGTGCTGACGTTTATCTATGGGCTGGTCGCCGTGCTGCTCACGCACCACCTGGCCGAGCGCATGCGCGCCAACCCGCGCATCGGCCGCGTGCTGGAAAAGGTGGCGGGCGTCTTTCTGATCGGCTTTGGCATCAAGCTCGCCATCTCCAAATAAAACAACGACAACGACAACAACAACACGGACTGCAACACCCACATGGCCAAAATTTTCTGCGTTGCCAACCAAAAGGGTGGCGTTGGCAAGACCACCACCACCGTCAACCTTGCTGCGGGCTTGGCCAAGATCGGCCAGCGCGTGTTGATGGTGGACCTGGACCCGCAGGGCAACGCCACCATGGGCTCGGGCGTGGACAAGCGCAGCCTCGACCTCACGGTGTACGACGTGCTGCTCGAATCCGCCTCGGTCAAAGAGGCAGCCGTGTTGTCGGAAAAATGTGGCTACTGGGTGCTGGGCGCCAACCGCGAACTGGCGGGCGCCGAGGTGGAGCTGGTGGCGCTGGAGCACCGCGAAAAGCGCCTCAAGGCAGCGCTGGCCGAGGCCGATACCGACTTCGATTTCGTGCTCATCGACTGTCCGCCCAGCTTGAGCATGCTCACCCTCAACGGCCTGTGCAGCGCCCATGGCGTGATCGTGCCCATGCAGTGCGAGTACTTCGCGCTCGAAGGACTGACCGACCTGGTCAACACCATCAAGCAGGTGCACGCCAACCTCAATGCCGACCTGCAGATCATCGGCCTGCTGCGCGTGATGTTCGACCCGCGCATCACCCTGCAGCAGCAGGTGAGCGACCAGCTCAAGGGCCACTTTGGCGAGAAGGTGTTCAACAGCGTCATCCCGCGCAACGTGCGCCTGGCCGAAGCGCCCAGCTACGGCTTGCCCGGCGTGGTGTTTGACCCGGCGGCCAAGGGCAGCCAAGCCTTCGTCGAGTTTGCGCAAGAGATGGTGGACCGCGTGAAAAACATGCCTGCTGCTGCATCTTCCATAGCAAAAATGGCACCTGGCGCTTGATGGAAAAGCGCTAACAGCTATTAAATTGATAGTAATGAAGGCGTCCAACATCCTGTTGCTGCCCGGCTGGCAGAACTCCGGCCCCGACCACTGGCAAAGCCGTTGGGAGGCTGTGCACGGCTACCAGCGCGTGGAGCAGCACGACTGGATGCGCCCGCTGCGCGGTGACTGGTCGGCGCGCCTGGAAGAGACCGTGGTCGATGCCGACGGCCCCGTGGTGCTGGTGGCGCACAGCCTGGGCTGCGTTCTCACCGCGTGGTGGGCTGCGCATTCGGCCAACGCGCACCGCGTGTTGGGTGCGTTGCTGGTGGCACCGGGCGATGTGGAGCGACCCGATCTGGCCGCGCAGATCCACGGCTGGGCGCCCATTGCACGCAAGCCCCTGCCGTTCCCGGCGCTGCTGGTGGGCAGCCGCAATGATCCGTATTGCAGCCTGGAGCGCGCTGAGGGTTTGGCGCAGGCTTGGGGCGCTCGCTTCATCGACTACGGCGAGCGCGGCCACATCAATGCCGAATCGGGCCTGGGCGATTGGGACGAGGGGCACGGCTGGCTGATGCAGCTGGCCAACCCGGCATGAGCCGCTGGGCCTTGTGGCGCGTGGTGCGCCGTGTAGCCGTCAACTACCAAATTTCTCAGTGATCCGATCCATGACCAAAATCAACCTGTCCGCCATCGCCGACCAACTGCCCCGCGCCTGGAACTCCACGGTCGTGGGCCAGGCGGCAGGCGCCAATCTCAAGGTGCTGCGCATGGACGATGCCGCCTACCCCGGCGAGTCGCACGACTTTGACGAGGCGCTGCTGGTGCTCGACGGCTGCATGCGCCTGGACCTGCAGGGGCAGGTCACCGAGGTGAATGCGGGCGAGGTGTTCATCGTGCCCGCGGGGGTGCCCCACGCCGTCGCGCCCGGCAGCCATGGCACGCTGGTCATCATCGACCGCTGAAGAATCTTTTCCCCATTCCTTTTCGCGAGAAGCATTTCATGGTCACCAAAAAACCCAAGGGCCTCGGCCGAGGCCTGGAAGCCCTGCTGGGCCCCAAGGTCGAAGAAAAAGTGGAGCAGGCCCAGGCGGCCGAAGCCGGGCTGCCCAGCAGCCTGCCGCTGTCCGAGCTGGTGCCCGGCGTGTACCAGCCCCGCACGCGCATGGACGAGGGTGCGCTGTACGAGCTGGCCGAATCCATCAAGGCCCAGGGCATCATGCAGCCCATCCTGGTGCGGCGCCTGACGGGTGGGGACAACGCGGGCAAGTACGAAATCATTGCGGGCGAGCGGCGGTTCCGCGCCTCGCGCCTGGCGGGCCTGGCCGAGGTGCCAGTGCTGGTGCGCGATGTGCCCGACGAGTCGGCGGCGGCCATGGCGCTCATCGAGAACATCCAGCGCGAAGACCTCAACCCGCTGGAAGAAGCCCATGGCCTGCAGCGCCTGGTCAAGGAGTTCGGCCTGACCCACGAACTGGCCGCGCAGGCCGTGGGCCGCTCGCGCAGCGCCGCCAGCAACCTGTTGCGCCTGTTGAACCTGGCCGAGCCCGTGCAGACCATGCTGATGGCGGGCGACATCGACATGGGCCATGCGCGCGCGCTGCTGTCGCTGGACCGCGCGGCCCAGATCACCGCGGGCAACCAGATCGCGGCCAAGAAGCTGTCCGTGCGCGAGGCCGAAGCGCTGGTCAAGAAGATCGGTGCCGAGTTCAGCCTGGTGCCGCAAAAGCCCCAGAAGGAAAAGTCGCGCGACATGAAGCGCGTGGAAGAAGAACTCTCAGACCTGCTCATGGCCGAGGTCGAGGTGCGCGTGAAAAAGCGTGTGAAACGCCATGGCCGGGTGGAGGACATGGGCGAGCTGGCGATCCAGTTCGGCTCGCTCGAAGCTTTGAATGGCTTGATCGACCGCCTGCGCGGCTGATCGACCGCTGGTCCGGGGCGCGGCGCTGTCGCCGCGCAAGCCTGCGTGAAATAGCGCACACAAACGGTTTCCACAGGTAACTTGCACAGGCAAAATGCGTCTGTGCGGGGCCTACACTGCGCTGCGTTCAACACACCCGGGTTGACCGCAAGGCCTCTTCACAGGGCGGCGAAAGTGCCGCCCTGTGGCCCACGATGGTTTGCCGGGTGATCCATGTATCTCCTGGAGCAGACCCCATGACCTCTTTGCGCTTCGTCCTGACCCCCGCCTGCCTGGCCGTTGGCCTGTGCATCGCCAGCCTGGGCGCCCAGGCCCAAACCACCAAGGCCCCCAAAGTCCAGCTGTGGATGGATGTCTCCACCGGCACCATGGCGGGCATGCCTGAGATGGACAGCCTGCCCGGTGGCGGCGGCATGCTCGGCGGCCTGATGGGGGGGGTGGGCGGTGGCGCGCAGGGCAGGGCGGGTGGTGGTAACACGTCCTATGGCCACGCCCGCGCCATGTCCATCATGCCGCCGCGTGTCATCGACATCGCCTTGCACAACACCCTGCGCCCCGGCGTCGAAGCCAGCCAGGCCATACCGCCTGGCATGCGCATGGGCGAATCCCTTCCGCTGATCCCGCCCCGTGCCCAGCCCACCCAGACCGAGCCGGGCGAGGTGCCGCAGGAATACCAGCAGCACCAGCCCAAGGGCCGCATCCTGCTGTACTGGGGCTGCGGCGCCTCGGTGCGTGCGGGCCAGCCGCGCGTCATCGATCTGGCGCGCGCCAAGCCGACCGACTACGCACAGGCCTTTGCCGGCCGCGCCGTGCCCGACCGGGGGCCGCGCGTGGGCCCGGCCTATGCGCTGTACCCCAACGAACGCAACCAGGTGAGCCTGTCGCGGGACAGCTCGCTGGTGGGCGAACACCAGGTGCGCGGCGACGGTGTGCCTGCGTCCATGAAGTTCACGCTGGGTGCGGCACAAGACCTCATGCCCGCCATCGACCTGCGCACCACCGGCAAGCCGCAGGACAGCATGGGCACCAGCTGGCAGCCCGTGCGCAATGCGCGCGCCTACTACCTGCACGCCATGTCGCAGAGCGGGGACGACCTCATCATGTGGTCCAGCGCCGAGACGCCCGACACGGGCATGGGCCTGTTCGACTACCTGTCGCCCGCCACCATCGACCGCTGGCTCAAGGAGCGTGTGCTGCTGCAGCCCGAAACCACGCAGTGCGCCATTCCGCAGGGCATCTTTGCGGGCGGCGGGCGTGACGCCACGCCCATGCTGCGCATGATGGCCTATGGCGGCGAAAGCCACATCGTGCACCCCCCGCGCCCGGCGGACCCCAAGGCCGCGTGGGAGCCCGAATGGGCCGTGCGCGTGCGTGTGAAATCACACACCATGGCCATGCTGGGCGAAGAGATGCAGGGGCGGCGCGGGGGCATGGGGGCTGCTCCGCCGGCCGCTTCGGGCGGTGCCTATTCGAGCGGCATGGGCGGTGCGCCGACCGGCCAGCAGCCCGCTGGCGACGGCGGTGCGGAATCCGGCAACGCGGGCAACGTGGTGAACCCCGTCAACCTGCTGCGCGGCATTTTGGGCCGTTAAGAACCCATGTTGGCCCTGCGCATGCCCTGGCCCCTGCCCGCGCTGGTCGCGTGGGCGTGCGCGTGGCTGATTTTTGTGGCGCTCCAGCGTGCGGTTCCGCCCGTGGCTGCCTTGCTGGTCGCCTGCCTGCTGGGGACGGCGGCCAGTGTCCTGGGCGATAGCTGGTGGAGGCGGGGGCTGATTGCGGCGGGCTTTCCGCTGTCGCTGGCGCTGCTGGGCGCGGCCAGCCTGCCCACCTGGGCCTGGCTGGTGCCGCTGGCGCTGCTGCTGCTGGTCTACCCCCTGAACGCCTGGCGCGATGCACCGCTGTTTCCCACACCCCACCACGCGCTGCAGTCGCTCGCCTCGCAGGCTCCGCTGCCGCTGGGTGCCCGGGTGCTGGATGCGGGCAGCGGCGTGGGCGATGGCCTCAAGGCGCTGCGCCACGCCTACCCGGCCGCACAGCTGGAGGGCATCGAATGGAGCTGGCCCCTGCGCCTGCTGTGCGCCCTGCGGTGCCCCTGGGCCCAGGTGCGGCGCGCCGACATGTGGGCCGAGGACTGGAGCCCCTATCGCATGGTCTATCTGTTCCAACGGCCCGAAAGCATGGCCCGCGCCGCCGCCAAGGCCCAGGCCGAGCTGGCAACCGGGGCATGGCTGGTGAGCCTGGAATTTGCGGTGCCCGGCGTTCTGCCCTGTGCACAGCTGCGTGCGCCCGGTGGCCGCGTGGTGTGGCTGTATCGCATGCCCCTGAACCGCGTCGAGGCATGAAATGGCACTGTTGGATTGCGATTTGAGCCGTTCGCCACGGTTACAGAAAAGATACAAGCTTTTGCTACATTGCGTCCCTGGCTACAACCCCATACAAAACTACCAAGAAACTCACAGCCAGAGGGGGCTGCCAGCAGCACGTGAACGCGCCGGGAGGGGGCGCACCGGCCGCCAGCACCTTCCTTGTCCGGACCTCCCATCCTGCAGGCCCCACCAGCCTCTGCGGCGCACCACTCTGACGGGTGTGCCTGCAGCGCGGTGCCGTCTTGCGCGTGGACATGGCCGGGGTTTTCTGGTGCACCACCGACCGATCTGCAAGGAGCATTCATGACCGCCCATCCATCCCGTTTCCGCCCGCGCCTTCTGTGGGTGCTGGCCCTGAGCGCCGCCCTCACGGGCTGCGCCACCATGCAGAGCCATGACAAGCTGGCGACCGACATGCAGAACGCCGGCCGCAGCGGCGGCATTCCCGCAGCCATCGCCCAGCTCGAAAGCACGGCCAAGACCGAAGAAGAAAAAACCGCGCTGCTCTACAACATGGAACGCGGCGAGCTGCTGCGCATGGACCGCCGCTACCCCGACAGCACCAACGCCTTCCTGCTGGCCGACAACAAGGTCAAGGAATGGGAAGAAACCGCCAAGACCAACCCGAGCAAACTCATGGGCACCGTGGGCGCTGCGCTGATCAGCGAACGCCTGAAGGTCTACGAGGGCCAGGACTATGAAAAGGTGTGGGTGACCACGCGCCTGGCGCTCAACCGCATGGCCGTGGGCGACTTTGAAAACGCCCGTGTGGACATCAAGCGCACGCACGAACGCGAAGCCATCATTGCCGAGTTCCGCGCCAAGGAAACCCTGGCCGCTGAAGAAGAAGCAAAGTCCAAGGGCGCCACCTCTGGCGGCAAGGAACTCAACGGCTACCCCGTCGAGACGCTGAACGATCCCGAAGTGCTGGCGCTCAAGAACGGCTACCAGAACGCGCTTTCGCACTACCTGGCCGGTTTTCTGTACGAAATGCTCAACGAGCCCGGCCTGGCCGCGCCCGGCTACCGCAAGGCCATCGAGCTCAAGCCCGAAACCGGCGTGCTCGAAGAAGGCCTGCGCGGCCTGGACACGCGCACGGGCTTCACCTGGAAGCGCCGCCAGCGCATGACCGACGTGCTCTTCATCGTCGAAGCCGGTGACGCCCCGGCGCGCAAGCCCAAGGCCTTCACCATTCCCGTGCCCACGGGCCGTGGTTTGGTCACGGCCAGCATCTCCTACCCCGTGATCGAGCCGTCTTCCGATCCACTGCTGACCACCATCTCCGCTGCTGGCACCGACCTCAAACTGGAAAAAGTGGTGGACGTGAACGTGATGGCGCGCCGCGCGCTCAAGGACGAAATGCCCGGCATGGTGCTGCGTGGCTTCACCCGCGCCGTGGCCAAGGGCGTGCTGCAGAACGAACTGCAAAAGCGCGGCGGCCTCATCGGCGGCATCATCGGCGCGGCCGCCTCGGTGGCCACCGAGCAGGCCGACGACCGCATGTGGCGCATGCTGCCCGGCCGCGTGTATGTGGCCCGTGGCTACCTGCCGCCCGGCGAGCATGTGGTGAGCGTGAACGGCCGCCAGCTGCCCCAGCCCATCAAGATCGACGGCCAGTACGCCCTGGTGCCCCTGCGCATGTATGAAAACAGCGTGCTGACCGGCGACGTGGCCATGCTGGGGCAGCTGCCCACCGTGGCGGCGGCACCGCAGCCCGCCGCAGAGCCTGCCACCACCGTGCGCACGACGACGACCACCACCACCCGCACGCGCTCGGTGCCCAAGTCGGCGGTCAAGTCCACCTCGGCCACGCCTGCCGCCAAGAACTGAAACCGAACATGTCCCATTTTCAAGGAGCCTCTGGCATGAGAACCCGTTTTGCCCTTGCCGCCGCCGCACCCGCCGTTGCGTGCGCGGTCCTCGCGATGACCCTGGCCACCGCTGCCCGCGCCCAGCTGCACGACCCGGCCACCCCGCTGGCCGTGGCGTCCAAGGTCGCCCTGCGTGGCGAAGCCAACAGCATCGCCGTGCGCGAGATGCGCATCGTGCGCAAGAACGACATCCTGGTGGTGCAGGCCGACATGGCCAATATGGGCCGCACCGACCGCACCGTGTTCTACCGCTTCAAGTGGCTGGACAACGTGGGCAACCAGGTGGGCGATGGCGAGTCCTGGAAGCAGATGAGCGTGCTGGGCCTGGGCCAGCAGACCGTCAAGAGCGTGGCGCCCACCAGCGCTGCCGTGGACCTGCGCCTGGAAATGAATGTGGAGCCGCGCTGATCGCGCCGCGCCAATCCCTGTTTGAGTGAGGAGTAAACCAACATGAACACCAAGAACCGCATCCAGCGCAGCGCGCTGGTCCTGGCCTTTGCGGCCAGCACCCTGGCCCTGTCGGCCTGCCAGAACCTGTCCTCGCCCACCGTGCGTTTTGACCGCCAGGTCAACTACGGCGATGCCAAGGCCGTCGAGCTGGTGACCAACGAATTCGGCTCCACCGACCTGCAGATGATTGCCGAGAAGATGACCGGCGGTTTGCTCGAAACCGGCATCTTCCAGGGCCGCCCCACGGTGACGATCTCCACCGTGAAGAACAAGACCAGCGAATACATCGACACCACCAACGTGATGAACTCGATCCAGACCTCGCTGGTCAAGTCGGGCAAGGTGCGTTTCGTGCGCTCCATCAACGAGATGCAGGCCGGTGTGGACGAGCTGCAGCGCCAGAACCAGAGCGGCCTGTACAAGCAAGGCACCACCGCCAAGGTCGGCCAGATGACGGCCGCCAAGTACAGCATGGAAGGCGAGCTGACCAGCATCGTCAAGCAGAACAACGCGACCAAGGACGTGTACTACAAGTTCACGCTCAAGCTGTTTGATGTGCAGGAAGGCACGATCGAGTGGCAGGACGAAAAGGAAATCCGGAAGACGAGTAAGAGGTAACCCCCTGAGCGGCTGCGCCGCTTCCCCCTTTCTCTCGCGCTGCGCGCGGGAAGGGGGACGCCGCCAGCGCGGCGGGGCGGCCCTTGCACGGCGGCCGCTGGCCTGGGCCGCGCCAGTTTCGAAGGATGTCGGTGCTGAGGCCACATCGCTCGATGAATTCATGACTTTCCGTTAGCTCACAAGGAGCACACCATGCAACGCAGAACCACTTTGCACACGGCCCTGGCCGTGATCGCCGCCACCACCATGGCCTGGGGCACGGGCGCCCAGGCGCAGCAGCCCGGCGCGGCGCCCAAGATCGCCGTGACCGACCTGGCCTATGCCCAGCGCGTGTCCGAATACTTTGTGGCCGGCACCTACCAGCGCAGCAGCCAGATGAGCGCAGGCGGCAGCCACAGCGGTGGCTACAGCCACGGCCCCTATGGCGGTGGCGGCTCGCACTCGGGCAGCCACTCGATGCAGGCGTCCGAGCAGGCCAGCGGCACCTACGTGGCCGGGCGCTACAGCTACATCGAGCAGCGCGAGCTGGGCGGCTACACCAACGACATCAAGGGCGCCATCCTGCAGGGCACGTACTTCCGCCTGATCCAGGGCAAGGGCTTTGACGCAGGCAAGCCCCAGCCGAGCAAGGCCGAGCAGGTGCTCAACCAGGTGCAGGGCGGCAAGATGGCCACGCCGCAGGTTCAGCCCCAGGTCAACGACGTGATCAGCCGCATCAAGAAGGGCGAGTTCAACGGCGCCGACTACGTGCTGTTCGGCGTGGTCTCCAGCATCGACTTCACCGACGCGCTCTCGCCCCTGCAAGGCACCACCAGCGCCACGCGCCAGTACGGCCTGCAGCTCCTGGCCGACTTCTCGCTCATCAATACCAAGACCTACGAGATCAAGGCCGCGTTCTCTGCCCAGGGCGAAGGCAACGACACCAAGATTTTGTCGATCCGTGGCGACATCGCCCCCCCCAACCGCGCCAAGGTGATGCGCGAAACCTCGCTGTCGCTGGCGCAGGACGTGTACCAGCAGCTCGCCATGCAGCTGGGCTACACCGACGCCAACCTGTCGCGCGGCGTGCGCCCGCCCGTGGTCTACCAACAGGGCGGCCAGCCCATGCCCATGCCGCAGCCCCAGCAGCCTGAGCAGGTCATCATCTTGAAGTAGCAGGGGTGGCAACCCCGTGAGGCGCTGCCACTCGGTGCCGACCGCCGGGGGCTGCAGCCCCTTGCTCGGCATCTCGCGCTGGGCGGCCACCCGTAGCAGGTGCAGCGCCCGGGGTGGTCGCAGTCATGCCAGACTGTGGCCTGTGCTCAACGTAAAACACCTTTCTGCTTCTGCCGCACCTTTGCGGCCCCTGGCCAGCCCGGTGCTGGCGTTTTTCGTCGCCACGGCCGTTGCCGTGGTGCTGGGTGGCTGCGCCTCGCCCCCGCCGTTCTATGCGGCGGCAGCGTCTGAATCGCTGGTGAATGTGTACGGGCCAGAGGCTTCCACAGAGACGCCCACGGCGCCTGCACAGGCCAATGCACAGGAGGCTCCTGCAGCCACCCAGACACCACCCCCTGCGGAGCGCTTTGCACTGCGGCCCTTGCCAGGCGCTGATGGCGCCACGCTCCTGGCCCTCACGCGCAGCGAGCGCACCGCCTCGCTGCGCTACCGCGTGATCGTCATCCCCGGCTCCGGCTGCGCGGGCATGGGGCCGATTGCCGACCGCTACTTTGCCGGCCTGCTGCATGCCCAGGTGCTGGTGTTGCACAAGCCCGGCGTGGACCCGCAGGCGCGCACGGCGCCCGCAGACTGCGCACGCGATTTCGTGCAGCAAGACCGCCTCTCCAGCTGGCTGGCCCACGCCCGTGCGGCGTTGGTGGCAGATGCGCAGCAACGCGCGCGCGAAGGCGCACCCGCGCTGCCGCAACTGCTGGTGGGCATCTCCGAAGGCGCCGAACTGCTGCCCGCCCTGGCACCCGAGGTTCCGCAACTCGCGGGCCTGGTGGTGCTGGCGTCCAGTGGCCTTGATCCGCAGGAGGCGGGAGCCCTGCAAGCCCAGCGCCTGGGGGCGCAAGCCGACTGGGAGGAACTGGGCCGCATGGTGGCTGGACGCCGCCCCGACAGTGCCGTAGCGCAGGGCCGCAGCCTGGGCTACTGGCGCGACCTGTGGAACTGGTCCTTGACCCTGCCGCTGGTGCGAAGCCCCTGGCCGTTGCTGCAGGTGTGGGGTGGCGACGATGCGCTGGTGCCCCTTGCGGCCTACGAGCGTTTTGCAGAGCTGGCCTCCTTGCGCACCGTGCCCTATTGCGCGCGCCGCCTGGACGGCGCCAACCACAGCTTGCAGCGCGGTGCGGGGCCGCTCACAGACGGCGTGCAGCTGGTCTGGGCCTGGATCGAGCAATGGGCGCGCAACCCGGCCTCAGGGCTGTGCGCGCCGCTGCTGGACCGGCCCCTGATGCTGTTGCCATCAGTGGGCGTTCCCTGAGCCAGGATCGCACCGCAGACAGTTTGCTATTGGGTTGATGGCTGCTTGCGCTTTTGGCGCGGGCGCCAGCAGACCTAAGAACCTGTTCAAAATCTTTTCGGGGTCGCACAAGTACCTTGCCGGGATGGGATGCAAGGCGCGGGGTGCAGCCAATAGCTTGGCTATTGGCAAGCGCCGCAACGCCGCAGACCGCCCGGCAAGGCACTTGCCCGCAGGGTTGGAGTGAAATCGGGCGATTGGACACCTCAGCTGCTTGCATGGGCATGAGCCCATGCGGCGCATCCGAAGCTTCCACGTCCATCACGATGGCACTCCAATGCGATCCCCGAAAAGATTTTGAACAGGTTCTAAGACCGCCTGTGGCAAAGTTGCCTTGTGCAGCAGCCAGCTGCGCCGCTGCAGAGGCGGTAAAAAAACGGACCCTCAGCCCGACGGTGGCCCTTGCGGCCCGGGAGGGACGGGATTGGCAAGGGCCTGCGCCTGCAGCCAGGCACAGAACACATCCAGCCGGGGCAGGGGGCCGCTGGTGCGGCGGCGCACCACGTAGTCATATCCCGAGGCCACAAAACCCAGCGGGGCCACCAGCCGCCCCGCCAACACGTCGTCCATCACCAGATGCCAGGGGGCCACGGCAATGCCCAGCCCGCGCACGGCGGCCTCCAGCGTGAAGTAGTAGTGCTCGAACTCGGGCCCCGCCTGTGAAGGCGTAGGCACGGGCAGGGGCAGGGGCAGGGGCAGGGGCAGGGGCACGGTAACGCCCGCCGCAGCCCCCCACATGGCCCAGGCGTTGCGCCGCGTGCGGGTGTGCAGGCGCAGGGGCGCAAGGGCCGGGTCGGCCAGATCGGCGGGCTGGTGCAGCGCCACCCGTTGCGCGAGTTCGGGGCTCAGCACCGGGCCCAGGTGTTCGGGGAACAACCGTTGTTCCTTGCTGGTATCCCATGCCCCGGTGGCCTCTTCGGCGGTGATGGCCAGGTCGCCGTGCATGCGGCCCGCACCGGTGCCAGCGTCGGTGGTGCGCAGGCGCACCTCGATGCCCGGGTGCTGCGCCTGGAAGTCGAACAACCGGGGTATCAGCCACTTCACGGTGAAGGTGCTGAAGCAGGCCACATCCAGCGGCCCCCGGCTGGGGTCGCTGACCTCGCGCACCGCATCGGCGATGTGGGCAAAGGCGGTGGTCAGCACCGGCTGCAGCACATGCGCTGCCGGGGTGAGGGTAGGGCGGGCCTTGGTGCCGTCAAACAGGGCCACGCCCAGGTGCTGCTCCAGCTGGCGCACCTGGCGGCTGATGGCGCCGGGCGTGACTGCCAACTCGTCCGCCGCCGCCGTCATGCGGCCGAGGCGGGCGGCGGCCTCGAACGCGCGCAGGGCACTCAGTGGGGGCAGGCGATGGCTCATCTATGTGATTTTAGAGCACATGAATCCAGCCAAATCATCGCTTTTCAATCAAGAAATTGATAGTAAAAATGGATGGAATTTCAAGCGCTAGACCCTTGAATTGCTCGCAAATTGGCAAGCGCTGGTTTGAATGTCTTTATTTGATTTGAATGAACATAGGAAAACCGATGCCCTTTATCCGCACCAACGTCCCGCAGAACACCCCCGCCGCCACGCGCGATGCCATCGTGCAAGGCATTCACCAGGCCCTGGTGGACGCCATCGGGATGCCGCCGGACGAGCTGTTCAACCTGGTGGCTGGCTACGCCCCCGGCGAATTTGCCTGCAGCCCCACCTTCAACGGCGTGGCGCGCTCCGACCGCGTGGTGGTGGTCGAGATCACGCTGCGGCGCGGGCGCAGCGACGCGATGAAGCGCACCCTCTACGCCGCCATTGCGCGCAACCTGCAGGCCATGGCGGGCGTGGCCCCGGCCGACGTGTTCATCTTCATGCACGAAAACGACTATTCCGACTGGTCCGTGGGCCACGGGCGGTTTGCGATGGACCTGGTGCAAAACAGCGCGGCAGCCCGAGCCGTGGCACCCGCTACCGGGGCCGGAACATCCTGAACAGCTGCTCCGGCCCCACCGTGAAATAGTCCGCCGGGCCGCCGCCGCGCAGGATGTGGCCGGCGTTCGCCGTGTCGTACACGCCGTCTTTCAGCAGCGCCTTGTCGATGTGCACGGCCACCACCTCGCCCAGCACCAGCCAGGTGTCCACCTGCATTCCGTCCGCGCCTTGCAGCTGCAGGATCTGCGTGCTGCGGCATTCAAAGGTGACCGGGCTTTCTGCCACGCGCGGCGGGCGCACACGGGTAGAGGGCAGGGGGGTGAGGCCGGTCAGGTCGAACTCGCTGACTTCGGGCGGTACGGCGGCGCAGCTCTGGTTCATGGCCTCGGCCAGCTCGCGCGTGGCCAGGTTCCACACGAACTCGCCGGTCTCCTGCACATTGCGCACCGTGTCTTTGTAGCCAATGCTGGCAAAGCCCACGATGGGCGGCACGTAGTTGAAGGCGTTGAAAAAGCTGTAGGGCGCGAGGTTGGTGGCGCCCTCTGCGTTCTGTGTGGCAATCCAGCCGATAGGGCGCGGCCCCACGATGGCGTTGAACGGGTCGTGCGGCAGGCCGTGGCCCAGGCGGGGCTCGTAGCTGTGGATGTCATCGCGGCGGGGTGGGGCGGTGGTCATGGGGGGGCAGTGAGGTGGATGGGGATGTGCACGCTGCAGCGGGTGTTCCTTTCACCGCGCAGTCTCCGGGTCGTACATTACCTCCGGCTTCTGCGGGAGGCAGTCACCGGGATTTCAAAGATGCTACTGAAGTAATAGCTAAAAGCGCTTTATGGTCAAGCGCTAGGGGGCTATTTCTATCAAAAGGGGTGGCGCCCACTGGAGCAGTGGCTTTGGCGGTGATCAACACGTAAGACCGAAGGGCAGGGCTATCAGCCGCCCCCATGCCCGGGTGGCAGGCCGAAAAGGCTCCGCCCAAAAAAATGGACCCGCGAGGGGTCCATGGGTAATCGGCGATTTCGGGTCACCGCCGAGGTGCCGGCAGCGCCTTATTTCTGGAACAGCACCAGCTGAGTCTCTGTCGGGGCCATGCCGCCCCTTTCGGCGTTCATTGTCACTTCGTAGCGTGTGCCGGGTAGCGGTATTTGCGATGTGAAGCTGAACGAGAAGTCACCGTTGCCATCTGCCTGCACACGCTGCGACAGCAATTCCTGATTCAGGCCAAACGCACCGACGAGCGTGCCGACCGCATTCACCTTGACATCCACCACCGCGCCAGGCACGGTGCGGCCGCGCACGACCACGGCGCCTCTGTCCACTGTGGCATGGTTGGCATGGCTGGTCACCTGCAGCTGCACCGTGGTGGGCGCGGCGTTCACTTGCGAAGCGATGTTGAAGGTCCAGTTCTGGCGCATGCCGTTGCCCACCAGGTCCCGGGCGGTCACTTCGACCGGATACCGGCCGGTGGGCAGGTCAGCGCGGTAGGTGAAAAACTGCGGCGTGACCTGCGAGGCGGACGTGACATCGCGACCCGCGATCACGATGCGAACGCTCTTGGGGTCTACACCCACACCACCGACGTCATCAAACGTGCCGGACACCGAAGTGGCCGCACTGCGCGGGACCGTTTCCCCGTCGCGCGGCGACACGTGGCGAATCACCGGCGGCTTGGCATCGGCGATCAAAGGCTGGGTCAGGGTCGACGAAACCGTGCGGTCCCCGACACGCAAGGTGGCGACCGTGGGCCGCGATGGCGCCAGGTTGTCCATGCGGCGGATGGTGTACGCGCCCTCATACACGCCGGGCGATACCTCGCGCATCGGCACGTTGTCGATGACACCGGGAATGTCGAAATCCGCCCGGCCTCCGGGCGCGCCGTTCAGCGTCAAGCGCAATTCGGCGCCGGGCTCCATCTTGTCAATGGGGGCGACCGAGAAACGGTCGATCTTCAGTCCGGGTGGCGGTGCGGCCACCACGTTCCGGTCACCAATGTTGGCCGGAAGCGTGTAGTTGCTGGTGATGGTGCGGTTGCGCACCTTCAGCGTGGCGCGCACGGCGCTGCCTTCGTTGAGCCGGTCCTGGCGGCGGACTGTGTAGCTGCCCGTGTACACGCCCCGTTCGGTTTCCTGCAGCACGATGGCGCGGGGCACGCCAGCCACACGGAGCTGAACCTTGCCCCGCGGTGTGCCTTCTACCGTGAACTGCAGGTCGGCGCCGGCCCGCAGACCGTCGTCTGTCGCTACCTGCAGTGATCGCAATTCAGGGGCGGCGGGCTGCGCCATGACCGTACCTGGAACGACCATCAGGGCGCTGGCGACGGGAAGAAGCAGGAAAAGGGCTGCCACATGGTGGCGAATCTGTTTTGTCATGGGGTTCAAACCTGGTGCTAGGGATGAGCTCACTGTGGGCGCAACACATGTTTCCAAACGTAGGCGGGCAGCGACAAGTTCGAAGGACAAGACGCCGTTGGCGCGTCAGGAGCGCGCCGTTTTGAGCCCTTTCACGCGCGTAGGCCGGTGGTGCAGCCTTGCACAGCCTCTATTGCTCAGGCGCCGGGTGTTGCTGCCCCAGAAACCGCCCCGGTGGCTGCCCCACCGACTTGCGCACCATCGCGCTGAACGCGCTGGGGCTGTAGCCCAGCTCGGCGGCGATCTGGCCCATGGGCATGCGCCCGGCAGCCAGCGACACGGCCTTGGCCAGGATGACCTGCTGGCGCCACTGGGTGAAGGTGCTGCCCAGTTCGGAACGGAACAGCCGTGCCACGGTGCGCGGGCTGGCGCCGGTGTCCTGCGCCCAGTCGGCCAGTGTTTCATGGCGCGTGGGGTCGGCCAGCACGGCCTCGCACAGGTGGCGCAGGCGCTTGTCCTGGGGCAGGTCCACGCCCAGCTTCACGGCGGCGGCGCGGGCCAGTTCATCGCGGATGAGGGCGCTCAGGTGCTGCTCGCGCAGCCGCTGGGCGGGCGTGAGAGCGGGGCCGCCGTTGGGCGTGGTGGGCATCTCGCGCACCAGCGAGCGCAGCAGGTCGGACACCTCCAGTACGCGGCACTGGCGCCAGGCGGCCGAATCGTCTTCGCCGCGATGACTGGCGCCCGGGCCATCGCCGCGATGACTGGGGCCGGCGCCATCGCCGCCGAGGGCGCCCGGGCCGCACCGGCCGCGCGGCTGGTGGAAGTACAGCGTGCGCAGGTCGGCGTCTTCCACCATGGTCACGGCATGTTCCACGCCGGGTGGAATCCAGAGCGCGCGCGACGGCGGAACGATGTAGGTGCCGTGGTTCACCGTGAGCCGGATCACGCCCGTGGTGGAGATCGCCACCTGCGCCCAGGGGTGGCTGTGGGGCATCACCTGGGTGTCGGCTGCCAGCCAGCGCAGCTTGGCGCGCACCGGGCGGGCGGTGGTGGGCACAAACAGCTCGGGCGTGAGCGAGCCCACGTACGACAGCCCGCGCCCCGCTCCGCGCGAGCTCCCGGCCTTTGGACGGGGGACGACCTGGGCGGCAAAGTGCTCCACCACCGGCTCGGGGGATGGGGCGGGTGCGGCGGCGGGGTTTGGCATGTTTGCGATAGAAGTTGGCCGCCTATCGTAAACCTGCCGAAGCCTGCGTGCCTAAGATCAAGCCCATGACCGCTTCATCCTCTGGCGCCACCGCCAACCCCGTGCCCTTGCGGCAGGACGCCCGCACCATCGGCCTCGTTGGCCTGGCCCATGGCAGCTCGCACTTCTTTCACATGCTGCTGCCGCCGCTGTTCCCGTGGCTGATCGGCGAGTTTGGCTTCAGCTATTCCGAGCTCGGCCTGCTGGTGTCGGTGTTTTTTGTGATCTCGGGCGTGGGCCAGGCGCTGTCGGGCTTCATCGTGGACCGCGTGGGCGCGCGGCCGGTGATGTTTTTTGCGCTGTCGAGTTTTGCGGCGGCGGGCCTGGCGGCGGGCACGGCGCAGGGCTACTGGGGCCTGTTGCTGGCGGCCGCGCTGGCCGGGCTGGGCAATGCGCCGTTCCACCCGGTGGACTTCACCATCCTCAATAAGCGCGTGTCGCCGCAGCGCCTGGGGCATGGCTTTTCGGTGCATGGCATCAGCGGCAACCTGGGCTGGGCCACGGCGCCCGTGTTCATGGCGGGCATTGCCACGGCCACGGGCTCGTGGCGCACGGCCTGCCTGTGCGGTGGGCTGTTCGCCCTGGTGGTGCTGGCCATCATGGTCTGGAACCGCGATGCGCTGGACGACCGCCAGGGCGCCTGGGCGCACCAGGCCAAGGGCGGGGCCGGGTCGGCGAAGCCCGAGCACCCCATGGCCTTCCTCAAGCTGCCCTCGGTGTGGCTGTGTTTCTCGTTCTTCTTCTGGAGCACCTGCGCCCTGAGTGCCATCCAGAGCTTTGCCAGCCCGGCGCTGCAGTCCATGTATGGCCTGCCGCTGAGCATCACGGCCATGGTGGTCACCGGCTACATGCTGTGCGGCGCGGTGGGCATGTTGATCGGCGGCTTCCTGGTGGGGCGTGTGCAGCGGCTGGAGAAGATCATCTCGGTGTGCCTGCTCGGCTCGGCCGCGCTGCTGGTGGTGGTGGGCCTGGGCTTTTTGCCCGGTATGGCGGCGGTGGTGGTGGCTTCGGTGGCCGGGCTGGGCACGGGCCTGGCGGGCCCCTCGCGCGACATGCTCATCAAGCGCGCCGCGCCCCCCGGCGCCACGGGCCGCGTGTATGGCACGGTGTATTCGGGGCTGGACCTGGGCTTTTGCCTCGCCGCCCCCGCGTTTGGCGCCATGCTGGACCACGGCATGACCTCGGGCATCTTCTACGGCTCGGCCTTCACGCTGGCGCTGAGTGTGGTGTCGGCGGCGCTGGTGGGGGTGGGGGTTGCGGCACGAGCTGCCAGGCCCCTGGCGACGGCGGTCTGAAGGACGCTGGGGCAGCTACGGGCACTCCCGCCGCGCTGGCGAGGCTGTCGAGAGACAGGTCGAACGCGTTCTAATGCCAGGCTGAACGCGCGCCCCGCGCCGGTAGCCCCAGCCGGGGCTTGGCCGCAACGGCGCTTGCTGCTTTTGGTCACCAACCCTTCATTGCCCTGTTCGTACACACCCATGCGCAAGATTGCTTTGGAATCCATCGCGGCGGGCACCTTCGCTGCGCTGGCCATGATGCCGGCGGGCTGGCTCTTTCGGCTGCTGGAGATGCGCGTCGGGCACTACGGCCCCAAGTTTGCGGCCCTGTACCTTGCGCAGCCCGGGCCCGTCGCGCTATTCGTTCAACACCTGGTTCTAGGCTGGGTGTCTGCCCTTCCCCTGGTAGTGTTGCCACTGCACCGTATGGTCACAGGCGGGGCGCTGGGTGTGGGTGCTGTCTACGGTGCACTTTATTACGCAACCGTCAACTCGCTGGCGCTCCCGATCTACTTTGGTGATCCATTGCCCTGGAGCCTGGGGCTGGCCGTGGTGCTGCCGAGCCTGGTGGTGCACGTGGTTTTTGGTGTGGCGGTGGCTTTCGGAGTGCTGGCGATGAGGCGCAGGGGCGGGGGTGGACGTTAAATATCGTCGCGGTCGATTTGCAGCCGACGATCTCTCAGTCCGACAACTCTTAGGCTCCCGCATACTCCTGCCATGCCATTTCCCCTTGAAGAACGCCGCGCCTTGCTCAACGTGAAGGGCGTGGGGCCGACCGTCGTCGCCCGGCTTGAACAGATGGGCTTTGAATCGCTGGCGCATCTGGGCAAGGCCAATGCCCTGGACATTGTTTCCACGGCCTCGGCCATGGTGGGCTCCACCTGCTGGAAGAACAGCCCCCAGGCCCGCGCAGCGATCCAGGCGGCCATTGCACTGGCCCAGTCGCGGCCTGCTTGACCTTTCAGCTGCAAGCCTGGGTGGGGTGTGTTGCAATGCGGCCCGGCGATGGGGCAACAAGTGGCCCCTGCTGCTGCCTCACACCATTTCCAGGACACCCCATGACCCACCCCATCTACAACGCCAGCATCCCCGTCTTTCGCCAGATGCTGGGCTCCCTGAAAGACGTGCTGGCCAAGACCGAGGCCCATGCCACGGCGCGCAAGATCGAGCCGGATGCCCTGCTGCAGGCCCGGCTGTTCCCCGACATGTTCCCCATGGCGCGCCAGGTGCTGATTGCCTGCGACTTTGCCAAGGGCGTGGCGGCGCGTCTGGCCGGGGTGGAGGTGCCGTCCTTCCCCGACGCCGAGCGTCCCGGTTTCGCCGACCTGAATGAACGCATCGACACCGTGCTCACGTTTGTCGAAGGCCTGCCAGAGGCTGCGTTTGCCGATGCCGCCACGCGCCAGATCACCATCCAGCCCGGCACACCGCGCGAAAAACAGTTCGTCGGCGAGCACTACCTGCTGCACTACGGTTTGCCGCAGTTCTTCTTCCACGTGAACGCGACCTATGCCATTGCGCGGCACAACGGTGTGGAGCTGGGCAAACGCGACTACATGGGCAAGTACTGATCAGGGCCTGTGCGCAGACGGTCACCTCGGTGGCCGCTACTGCGCATAGTTCAGCGGCAGCGCCGTGGTGAACTTTATTTCTTCCATCGCAAAGCTCGAACTCACGTCTGACAGCGCCACGGCCTGCGTGAGCCGCTTGTAGACCGAATCGTAGGCGCGGATGTCGGGCACCACCACGCGCAACAGGTAGTCCACATCCCCGCTCATGCGGTAGAACTCGACGATCTCAGGGATGCCCATCACGGCATCCCGCAGGGTGTCAAACCATTGCTGGTGGTGCTGGTTGGTCTTCACGGCCACGAACACCGTCACACCCACATTCACCTTGCGCGGGTCCACCAGGGCGACATGGCGGGTGATGTAGCCCTTCTCGCGCAGCCACTGAATGCGCCGCCAGCAGGGCGTGTTGGACAGGTGCACGGCCTCAGCCAGCTCGGCCAGCGGCGTCTCGGCGTTGTGTTGCAGCATCGCCAGCAGCTGGCGGTCAATGGAATCCAGATTCTGTTTCAAGGGACATGTGAGAAATCGTTTCCCTTATTGGGCGTTAATCAGGGCATAAAAGCAAAGTTTTTTCAGGGCTGTCGTTACATACTGTCAAGGCATCGTTGGCACGGAATCTGCGTCAATTCCCCGTAATTTCGAACCGTGCATCCACCCGGTGCGTGGTGCGCTGTCTCCCCATGGCACGCCGTTCCTGGCCCCTCACGTCGCCCTTTTTTCAAGGATTTCATCCATGTCGCTTTCTGTTTTTCGACGCAACCCCTACGCCCTGGGACTGAGCATTGCCGCATTGGCCGTGCTGGCCGCCTGTGGCGGCAGTGACGGCCCCACCACCCCGGTGGCCACGCCTGAGCCCACCGAGCAGTACGTGCCGCCCGAGCCGCCCTCGGGCTACACGCCCAAAACCATCAGCTATGCCAACAAGGACATGGTGGCGGCGGCCAACCCGCTGGCGGTGAAGGCAGGTGTGGACATCCTGGCCAAGGGCGGCACGGCCACAGATGCCGCCATTGCGGTGCAGATGGTGCTGAACCTGGTGGAGCCGCAGTCGTCGGGCATTGGTGGCGGCGCCTTCATGCTGCACTACGACAAGGGCGCCAACAAGCTGCTGGCCTACGACGGCCGCGAGACCGCGCCCAAGGCCGCCACGCCCAACCTCTTCATCGGCGCCGATGGCAAGCCGCTGGCGTTTCTGGCGGCGGTGGACGGCGGCCTGTCGGTCGGCACTCCGGGCGTGCTGCGCATGCTCGAAGCCGCGCACAAGGCCCACGGCAAGCTGCCCTGGAAGGACCTGTTCGAGCCCGCCATCAAGCTCAGCGAAGACGGCTTTGCGATCTCGCAGCGCATGAGTGTGTCCATTGCCGGATCGGCCGCGCGCATCAAGGCCCAGGGCGAGCCCGGATCCAGCTATTTCCTCAACGCCGACGGCACGGCCAAGGCGGCGGGCACGCTGCTCAAGAACCCTGAATTTGCAGCCACGCTCAAGGCCATTGCAGCGGGCGGTGCCGATGCGTTCTACAAGGGGGACATCGCCAAGGACATCGTGGCCAAGGTGGTCAGCCATCCCACCAACCCCGGCAAGCTCGCGCTCGATGACCTGAGTGATTACACCCACAAGGTGCGTGAGCCCGTGTGCGGCGTCTACCGTGTGCAGTACCGCGTGTGTGGCATGCCCGCGCCCAGCTCCGGCGGCATCGCGGTGCTGCAGACGCTGGGCCTGCTGCAGGGCTTTGACCTGGCGGCCATGAAGCCCAACACGCTCGACTCCGTGCACGTGGTGTCCGAGGCCTACCGCCTGGCCTATGCCGACCGCGCGCTGTATGTGGCCGACCCTGACTTCGTCAACGTGCCCCAGGCCGGCCTGATCAATGCCGACTACCTCAAGGAGCGCGCCAAGCTCATCAGCCTGCAAAAGAGCATGGGCGTGCCGGTGGCTGGCATCCCGCCGGGTGTCACGGGCGCCACGGGCAAGGACAGCTCACTGGCCCTGCCATCGACCACGCACATGTCCATCATCGACAACGCGGGCAACGCGGTGTCCATGACCACCACCATCGAGAACGGCTTCGGCAGCCTGCAGATGGTGCGCGGCTTCTTGCTGAACAACCAGCTCACCGACTTCTCGTTCACGGCCACCGACGCGGCAGGCAACCCCATTGCCAACAGCGTGCAGGCCGGTAAGCGCCCCCGCAGTTCCATGGCACCCACCATCATCTTCAACGCCACCACGGGCGACCTCGAAGGTGTGGTCGGCTCGCCAGGAGGCAGTGCCATCATCCAGTACACCGCCAAGACCATCCTGGGCATGACGGACTGGGGCCTGAACGTCCAGCAGGCCATCAACCTGCCGAACTTCGGTGCGCAGACCAACGCCACCACGTCCATCGAAAAGGGCTCGCTCATCGACACCGCTGCCATCCGCGACGGACTCAAGGCGCGCGGCCACACCGTGGCGCAGACCGACTCCTTCACCAGCGGCCTGCATGGAGCGGTGTTCAACGGTGTGCGGTCCAACGGCAATGCGGGCCTGCTGTCGCGCAACCCAGGTGCGGGCACCTATGCCGGTGGCGCCGATCCCCGCCGGGAGGGGATTGCGCTGGGCAACAACTGAGCTGCGCAATGTGATCGGTGGCGGCTCCAGAGCAGGGGCTGCGCTGATACTGACGAAGGCTGCCGGGTGGACTACCGGGCAGCCTTTTTTTGTGGGTGCTCCGTGGTGGCCGCCGGGTGCTTTTCGCCCGCCAGTGTCTGGAGCAAGCGGGTGAAGGTCGCTGTCGGGCCCACGTTGTCCTCGGCGCGATAGACCAGCGTCAGGGGCACATCCAGCCGCCCGCCATCCACCAACGGCCGGTAGGCAATGGCGTGGCGGTGCACGCCCAGCATCGATGAAGGCACCATGGAAATGCCCGTGCCCGCAGCCACCAGGTTGAGGTTGGTCAGCATGCGCGCCACCTCGGCCACCACGCGGGGGCGCACGCCCTGCTCGGCACACAGCGCCAGCAGGTTGGCATACAGGCCGGGCGCGCCCGGGCGGCGCACCAGGATCATGGGCTCGCCCTCCAGGTCGGCAATCTGGATGGGCAGCGGCTTGCCGCGCCGCTGGCGTTGTGCCAGTGGGTGGTCGATGGGCAGGGCCACCATGGCGGGCTCGTGCTGCAGCGTATCGAACACCAGGCCCGCAGGCCGCGCCACGGGTACGCGCAGCAGGCCACAGTGCAGGCGGCCATCGGCCACGGCCTCGGTGATTTCGGCGGCGTTGTTCTCGCCAATCTCCAGCACCAGGCCGGGGTGGCGGGCGCGGCACTCCCGCAAGGCGAACGGGGTGAACTCGTGCGCAGCGGCCGAGCTGGTGAAGGCAATCACGAGCCGGCCGGTCTTGCCCTCGGCCAGCAGCTGCATGCGGCTTTGCAGTGCGTCGACGTCATGCACCAGGCGGGCGGCATCGGCCTGCAGTGTCTGCCCCGCCTCGGTCAGCGTGACGCCCTTGGCATGGCGCTTGAACAGCACCACACCCACCGTGTTTTCAAGGGCCTTGATCTGCTGGCTGAGCGGTGGCTGGGCCATGCCCAGCAGCTCTGCCGCGCGGGTCATGTGCCCGGCTTCGGCCACCGCGAGAAAGTAGCGCAACTGGCGGATGTCCATGTCAGAGGTCGGGTGCAGATGGCAGGATGTTCATATGCAAATCGTATCGCCCAGGGCATTTTTGCCTATTTGACGTATTGAAAGCCGGTTTCTACGATGCAGCGGCATCCGGTTTGAAACGGCCCATAAGAATCCTCAAGGAGACACATCCACCATGACTGCCCCGCAACCCCATTTGCCTCTGCCCCGCCTGGCCCTGCTGGGCCTGGCGTGCCTTGCGGTGGCCGCCTGTGCGCCCATGGCACCCAGCTGTGCACCAGCGGCCAGCGCGGTTTCTGCCAAGGCCGAGGCCGCCCCCGTGGCTGCGGCCTGCCCCAAGGACTTGGCACCCATCGCCCGCTGCCTGTCGGGCCAGGATTCGGCGGGTGCGTATTACCTGATCGCCATGCCGCAGCGATGGAACGGTCACCTCGTGCTGCATGCCCACGGGGGCCCCGCGCTGGGTGCGCCCAGGATGGAGCGGTCGGTCGAAGACCTCACGCGCTGGTCCATCATGGTCCGTGCGGGCTACGCCTGGGCGGGCAGCACCTTCCGCCAGGGCGGCGTGGAGGTGCGCGCAGCGGCCGAGGACACCGAGCGCCTGCGGCAGATCTTTGTGCAGCACGTAGCGCAGCCGCAGCGCACGGTGCTGCACGGCCAGTCCTGGGGCGCCAGCGTGGCAGCCAAGGGGGCCGAGATGTTCCAGACCACCGCCAATGGCAAGCGCCCTTACGACGCCGTGCTGCTCACCAGCGGCGTGCTGGCAGGCGGCACGCGGTCCTACGACTTCCGCACCGACCTGCGCGTGGTCTACCAGTACCTGTGCAACAACCACCCCCGGCCCACCGAGGTGCAGTATCCGCTGAACATCGGCCTGCCTGCCGATGCGGCGATGACCCAGGCGGACCTGGCCGCACGCGTGAACGAATGCCTGGCGCTGAACAAGCCGGTGGCCGAGCGCACGCCCGAGCAGCAGCGAAAAGTCAAAACCATCGTGGATGTGATCCGCATCCCGGCCAGCTCCATCCAGGGCCACATGAACTGGGCCACCTTCCACTTCCGCGACGTGGTGCAGCACCGCACGGGCGGCGCCAGTCCGTTTGGCAACCAGGGGGTGTTGTACCGGGGCTCGCCCGACGATGCCGCCCTGAACGCGGCCGTGCTGCGCTACCGCGCCGACCCTGCGGCCGTGGCCCGCTTCGCGCAGGACACGGACCTGACCGGCCGCATTCCCGTGCCTGTGCTCACCGTGAAAGGCGTGGACGACCCCACCGCCTTCGTCGAGCTGGATGCAGCCTTCAAGGCCACCATGGCGCAGGGCGGCAGCGCGGCGCGCCTGGTGCAGACCTTCACCCAGCACAACACCCACAGCTACCTGAGCGACCCGACCTACCCCACGCTTTTGGCGGCGCTGCTGCGCTGGGTGGACACGGGCGACAAGCCCACGCCCGAGGGCATTGCGCGGCAGTGCGCAGGCATGGAGACCCCCTTTGGCAAGGGCTGCGCCTTCCTGCCCGGCTATGTGCCTGCGCCGCTGGCCAGCCGGGTGGCTGAGCGCGAGCGGCCGTAGACCAGCCGCCAGCAAGAAAAAGGCCCCGCTGAAACAGCGGGGCCTTGTGTCAAGACGCTACAAAATTTATAGCTGATTGCGCTTTCTAGATAAGCGCCAGATGCCAATATTGCCAAAAAATCACAGTCAGAGCACCTGTCTTCTCGCACCAGGTGCAGCCCCGGCCGGGGCCGCCCCGCCGCCTCTGCTTACTTGACGGAGGCAAGCGCCTTGTTCAGCGTGGCGCTCGGGCGCATCACGGCGTCCAGCTTGGCCACGTCGGGCAGGTAGTAGCCGCCGATGTCAGCAGGTGCGCCCTGCACGGCCGCCAGCTCGGCCACGATGGTCTGCTCGTTGTCGGTCAACTGCTTGGCCAGGGGCGCAAACTTGGCGGCCAGCTCGGCGTCTTCGGTCTGTGCGGCCAGTTCCTGCGCCCAGTACAGCGCCAGGTAGAACTGGCTGCCACGGTTGTCCAGCTGGCCGGTCTTGGGGCTGGGGTTCTTGTTGTTGTCCAGCAGCTTGCCCGTGGCAGCGTCCAGCGTCTGGGCCAGCACCTTGGCCTTGCCGTTGCCGGTCTTCAGGCCCAGGTCTTCCAGCGACACGGCCAGCGCCAGGAACTCACCCAGCGAATCCCAGCGCAGGTGGTTTTCTTCCACCAGCTGCTGCACGTGCTTCGGAGCCGAGCCGCCCGCGCCCGTTTCGTACATGCCGCCACCGGCCATCAGCGGCACGATGGACAGCATCTTGGCCGAGGTGCCCAGTTCCATGATGGGGAACAGGTCGGTGAGGTAGTCGCGCAGGATGTTGCCGGTGGCACTGATGGTGTCCAGGCCACGGATCACGCGCTCCAGCGTGTAGCGCATCGCACGCACCTGGCTCATGATCTGGATATCGAGGCCGACGGTGTTGTGCTCGTGCAGGTACATCTTCACCTTGGTGATGAGTTCCTTTTCGTGCGGGCGGTACGAGTCGAGCCAGAACACCACGGGCATGCCGGAGTTGCGGGCGCGGTTGACGGCCAGCTTCACCCAGTCGCGGATCGCGGCGTCCTTGACCTGGCACATGCGCCAGATGTCGCCAGCTTCCACGTTCTGGCTCAGCAGCACTTCGCCCGTGGCCAGGTCGGTGATGTTGGCCACGCCGTCTTCAGCGATCTCGAAGGTCTTGTCGTGGCTGCCGTATTCCTCGGCCTGCTGGGCCATCAGGCCCACGTTGGGCACGGTGCCCATGGTCTTGGGGTCGAACGCGCCGTGCCACTTGCAGAAGTTGATGATCTCCTGGTAGATGCGGGCGAAGGTCGATTCAGGCATCACGGCCTTCACATCCTTCAGGCGGCCGTTGGCGTCCCACATCTTGCCGCCGTTGCGGATCATCGCGGGCATGGAGGCGTCCACGATGATGTCGTTGGGCGAGTGGAAGTTGGTGATGCCCTTGGCCGAATCCACCATGGCCAGCTCGGGGCGGTGCTCGTGGCAGGCGTGCAGGTCGCGCTTGATCTCGTCGCGCTGGCTTTGTGGCAGCGTCTCGATCTTGGTGTACAGATCGACCATGCCGTTGTTCACGTTCACGCCGAGTTCTTCAAAGGTCTTGGCGTGTTTCTCGAACGCATCCTTGTAGAAGATCTTCACGCAGTGGCCGAACACGATGGGGTGCGACACCTTCATCATCGTGGCCTTCACGTGCAGAGAGAACATCACGCCGGTCTTGCGCGCGTCTTCGATTTCCTTTTCGTAGAACTCCAGCAGCGCCTTCTTGCTCATGAACATGCTGTCGATCACTTCGCGGTCGAGCAGGCTGACCTTGGGCTTCAAGACGATGGCCTTGCCGCTCTTGGTGATCAGCTCCATCTTCACGTCACGGGCGCGGTCAAGCGTCATGGACTTTTCGCCGTGGTAGAAGTCGCCAGCGTGCATGTGCGAGACGTGCGAACGCGAGGCCTGGCTCCACTCGGCCATGCTGTGCGGGTTCTTGCGTGCGTATTCCTTCACGGCCTTGGGTGCGCGGCGGTCAGAGTTGCCTTCGCGCAGCACGGGGTTCACGGCCGAGCCGATGCACTTGCCGTAGCGGGCCTTGATCTCTTTTTCCTTGTCGTCCTTGGGCTGGTCCGGGTAGTCGGGCAGGCCGTAGCCCTTGGCATGCAGCTCGGCGATGGCGGCCTTGAGCTGCGAGACGGACGCACTGATGTTGGGCAGCTTGATGATGTTGGCGTCGGGCTGCAGTGTTTTCTTGCCCAGCTCTGCCAGGGTGTTGGGAGCGCGCTGGTCTTCCTTCAAAAACTCGGGAAACTCGCCCAGCACGCGGGCGGCCACGGAGATGTCGCTCTCCGTCACATTGATGCCTGCGGGCGCCGCGAACGTGCGGACGATGGGCAGGAAGGAGGCCGTGGCCAGACGGGGTGCTTCGTCGGTCAGGGTGTAGATGATGGTCGGTTGCTGGGTCGTCATGGCTTGTCTCACGAAACAGAGTAGGTAGGTGCCCCCGGCTGCGTCGCAGCGGGGCCAAACGCGGATGCTCTCTGATTCTCCTTGCTCGGGGCTGTCACCGCCCGCTGTTTTTGCAATCGAATCTCACAATGCAAAATTATCATAAGCCCAGGGCACTTTTTTTCACCAAATAGGTGGTAATCACCCTGCGGCGCTCTGCAGTTTGACCGCGTTGGCGGCAGCGCGCCACCCCCTGTACACCCTATGAAAGGCCCCCTGGAACAGCCACCACGCGGCCAGGCAGGACGGCAAACTGCGCCCAGTGCGCGGGCAGGGCTTCGGGCGCCGTGCCGGTGAAAGCCCCGAAGGCGGGCAGGATCAACTGTCCATCGCCCCACCCAAAGCACGGCGCCCGCAGCGCATCCCGCGCCGGGCCGCGCAGCCGCAGCGTGGGGTGCAGGTGCCCGGCAATCACCGTGTGGCCCGCAACGGCCTGCGGGTGGTGGCAGGCCAGCACCGGCACATCGGCGCGAGGCAACCAGGGCTCGTTGACCAGCGCCAGAGCCAGCGTGGCCGGTGGGTCGCCCGCATGCAGGTCGTGGTTGCCGCGCACCAGGGTCATCGCCACACGGGCATGGCGCTGGCGCCAGGGCAGCAACTGCTGCCACAGCGAATCGGCCGCGCCGCTGCGTGCGTGCAGAAAGTCGCCCAGAAACACCAGGTGGTCGGCGCCGGTGGCAGCGAGCACCGCATCCAGCCGCGCCAGGTTGTCGGCCGTGGTGCCATGCGGTACCGGCTGGCCCGCGCGGCGGAAGGTGGCTGCCTTGCCGAAATGCACATCCGCCACCAGCACCATGCGGGCAGCGGGCCACCACAGGGCGCGCTGGGGCAGCAGCTGCAGCGCGGTGCCGCAGGGCAGGGTGATGGCGTGCGCACTGATGGTGGGCGTGGGGGTGGCCAGCGAGGTCATGGTGCTCAGAATCCGTGGCGTCTGCGGGCGCGGCGAGGGCTGTCCCCGGCCGGGTCTCGGCGCGTGCGCCGTGCCGAGGTCGCGGAGCCTTCAGGGAGGTCCCACGCTATGTCCGTGGATTGCACAGGGTGCTGCGCCAGGTGGGTGCCCGTGGTGGCGTCGGCCGCCTGCTCCAGCGCTTGCACCATGCGCGCCAGCCGGTCGGCCAGGGTCTCGGTGCTCAGGCGCTCGCGAAAGCGCTCCACCATCAGCGGCAGGGCAAACGGGGTGGGGCGCGTGAGGGCATGGATGGACAGGGTTTGCGCCTGCATGCCGCGCAGCGTGCGGGCCAGTCGCTCCATGTCCAGCTCGTTTGCCAGCAGCTCGGCACGGGCCTGGGCCAGCAGCAGGTTGTCGGGGTCGTACTGCGCAAACACGTCGTAATAGAGCGACGACGAGGCCTGCAGCTGGCGGCTGCTGCGCTGCTCGCCGGGGTGGCTCTGGAAGATCAGGCCCGCAATGCGCGCGATCTCGCGAAAGCGCCTGCGCGCCATTTCGGTGGCGTTCAGGCTGGCCAGCACTTCATCTTCGAGCCCGCTACCGATGGTGGTGTGCGTGCCTTCGCCGATCAGGCGCGGCAGTAGCGCGGGCCAGTCCACGGGCTTGGCCGACAGCAGCTCCAGCCCGTAGTCATTGACCGCGATGGAGAAGGTGTTGGGCACCTGCTGCGACGCGCGCCAGCCCAGCAGCCCGGCCAGGCCCAGGTGCACCAGGCGGCCTGCCAGTGGGTACAGGTACAGGTGCCAGCCCTCGCGCGTGTGCAGGGTCTCGGCCACCAGGCGACTGGGTGTGGGCAGGGCCGACCAGGCCTGCTGCAGCTCCAGCAGTGGCTGGGCGCAGCGCATCTCGGGCGTGGTGAACTGGCCGCGCTCCGCCTGCGCCAGCTGTTCCAGCATCGCATCGGCCAGCGTGTTCGACAGCGGCATGCGTCCTCCGCTCCAGCGCGGTAGCGCAGCGCTGCCCTTGGGGGCGATGCGCACATAGGCCGTCATCTGCTGAGTGCGCACCAGCTCCAGCAGGCGGCCCGCGAACATGAACACATCGCCCTTGCGCAACCGGGCGATGAAGCTCTCTTCCACCGACCCCAGGCGCCCGCCGCTCACAAACTGCACCTGCATGCTGGCATCACTCACGATGGTGCCGATGTTGCTGCGGTGGCGGCGCGCCAGGCGGGCATCGGGCACGCGCCACACACCTTCGTCGTCGGGCACCACGCGGTGAAAGTCCGGGTAGGTGGCCAGCGATGCGCCGCCCTGGCGCACGAACTGCAGCGCCCACTGCCAGTCGTTGTCGGCCAAGGCAGCATAGGCCGGTGCGCGCCGCACTTCGGCCAGCAGCGCATCGGGCACAAAGCCGCCGCCGAGCGCCACGGTGACCAAGTGCTGCACCAGCACGTCAAGCGGCGCACGCGGCGTGTGCCGGTCTTCAATGCGGCCCTGCGCCAGTGCGTGGCGCGCAGCGGCTGCCTCCACCAGCTCCAGGCTGTGCGTGGGCACCAGCGTGATGCTGGAGCTGCGCCCCGGCGCATGGCCCGAGCGGCCCGCGCGCTGCACCAGCCGCGCCACCCCCTTGGCCGAGCCGATCTGCAGCACCTGCTCTACCGGCAAAAAGTCCACGCCCAGGTCCAGGCTCGATGTGCACACCACGGCCTTGAGCTGCCCGGCCTTGAGGCCTTGCTCCACCCAGTCGCGCACCTCATGCCCCAGCGACCCATGGTGCAGCGCGATGGTGCCGGCCCAGTCGGGCCGTGCCTCCAGCAGCGCCTGGTACCAGCGCTCTGCTTGCGACCGGGTGTTGGTGAACACCAAGGTGGACGCCGCCGCTTCGATCGACTGCACCACCTGCGGCAGCAGGCTCAGCCCCATGTGGCCCGCCCACGCAAAGCGGTCGGCACGCGCGGGCAGCATCACCTGCACCTCCAGCCGCTTGTCGATGCGGCCTTGCACCAGCACGGCGGGCGGTGGCTGCGGCGTGTCCGGCACGGGCTGCGGCAGCAAGGTGTGCAGGGCCTCCTCCAGGTTGCCCAGCGTGGCCGACATGCCCCACACCTGCAGCGCCGGGTTCCACCCCGACAGGCGCGCCAGCGCCAGTTGCACCTGCACGCCGCGCTTGTTGCCCACCAGCTCATGCCATTCGTCCACCACCACCAGGCGCACGCTGGCCAGGCGCTCATGTGCATCGGCGCGGGCCAGCAGCAGCGAGACGCTTTCGGGCGTCGTCACCAGCAGCGTGGGCAGGCGCCGGTCTTGCGCGGCGCGCTCGCCGCTGGCCGTGTCGCCCGTGCGCAGGCCGCTGGTCCAGTTGGGCGCGAGGTCGGGCAGCGGTGCCTGCAGGGCGCGCAGCGAATCAGCAGCGAGTGCGCGCATGGGCGTGATCCACAGCACGGAGAGGGGAGGTGCCGCAGCGCGGCGCGTGCGCAGCGCGGTGCGGGCGCTGGTGACTTTGGGGGCTTCTTCGGGCGGTGGTTCAGCATCGGCCTGCGCCAGATTCTGCAGCGCGCCCAGCCACACCGCATAGGTCTTGCCCGCGCCCGTGGTTGCGTGCAGCAGGCCCGAGCGGCCCTCGCCCATCGCGCGCCACACATCTTGCTGGAAGCCGAAGGGCTGCCACCCGCGCGCCGCCATCCAGGCGGCTGCGGCACTCGGTGCCACCGAGGGCAGGGGCTTGCGCGGGTGGCGTGTCGTGCTCATGTGGCCGCGTCCTGGCCCGGCAGCAATGCCATCAGCGTTTGCAAGGTATCGGCCTCGGCCACGGGTTTGTCTTGCCGCCAGCGCAGCATGCGCGGAAAGCGCACCGCAATGCCGCTCTTGTGGCGCGGGCTGCGCGCAATGCCCTCGAAGCCCAGCTCAAACACCAGCGTCGCGTCCACGCTGCGCACGGGCCCGAAGCTCTCGCGCGTGGTCTTGCGGATGATGGCGTCCACCTGCGCAATCTCGGCATCCGTCAGGCCCGAATAGGCCTTGGCAAAGGGCACCAGCTGCCGGTCCGGGTCGTCCTGCGGCCCGGTCCATACGGCAAAGGTGTAGTCGGTGTAGAGGCTTGCGCGGCGGCCGTGGCCGCGCTGGGCGTAGATGAGTACCGCGTCCACGCTCATCGGGTCGATCTTCCACTTCCACCACACGCCCACATCCTTGGTGCGGCCCACGCCATAGTGGGCGCTGCGGTGCTTGAGCATGAAGCCCTCGGTGCCCATGCTGCGCGCGGCCTCGCGCTGGCGCGCGAGGTCGGCCCAGTCGGAGCCGTGCAGCAGCGCGTTCAGGCGCAGGGCCTTGTGGGGCGGGGGGGCGATGGCGGTGTCATTGGGCGGCTGCAGCGTGGCCTCCAGCAGCGTGCGGCGGGCCTGTTGCGGCTCTTGGCGCAGGTCCTGCCCAGCGTGCTCCAGCAGGTCGTAGGTGACCAGCACCACGGGCAGTTCGCGCAGCAGCTTCGGGCCCAGGGTCTTGCGGCCCAGGCGCTTTTGCAGGTCGGCAAAGGGGCGGGGCTGGGGCTCATCGGGCAGCCACACCAGAATCTCGCCATCGGCCACCGTGCCATCGGGCAGCTGCGCCATCGCGGCCTCGGCCAGTTCGGGGAAGCGGTCGGTCACCAGCTCCTCCCCGCGCGACCAGATCCACACCACGCCCGCACGCCGCACGATCTGCGCACGGATGCCGTCCCACTTCCATTCCACCAGCCAGTCGCCGGGCGTGCCCAGCAGTGCGGGCATGTCGGCCACGAGCTGGTTGAACGGGTGGGCCAAAAAGAAGGGGTAGGGCTGGCCTGCATCGGCGGCATCCTGCGTATTGGCATCGTCGTCCACCGGCGCGATCAGCGCCTGGTAGTCGCTGGCCTGGGGCTGCCGGCCGATCTGCGTGTAGCCCATCAGCCGGTGCGCAATGCGCTTGGGGTCCAGCGCGCTCACCGTGGCCAGCGCTTGCGTCACCTGCAGGCGCGACACGCCCACGCGGAAGTTGCCGGTGATGAGCTTGAAGTACACAAAGCGCTGCTCGGGCGCCAGCATGTCCCATTGCGTGCGCAGACGGGTATCGGCGTCACCCTGCGGCAGGGCGCGCAGGGGCAGCAGCTGGGCCATCCATTCGGCCAGTGTCAGTTCGGTGGGCTGGGTGGGCAGCGGCAGCAGCAGCGCCAGCGTTTCGGCCAGGTCGCCCACGGCCTGGTAGCTTTCTTCAAACAGCCACTCGGGCAGGCCTGCGGCCTCTTGTGCCAGCACCTTGAGGCGCTTGGTCGGCACCATCTGGCGGGGTTTGCCGCCTGCGAGAAAGTAGGTGGCCCAGGCCGCATCGGCGGGCGGCGCCACGCGCAGGTAAGCCACCAGCGCCGCGAGTTTGGCCGACTGCGCGGTGGTGGCGTCGAGCGCCTGGAACAGCTGGGCAAAGGCCTTCATGCGGCTGCCTCAGGTGTGGGTGTGCTACCTGTCACCTCAAGCGCCGCCCCTGCATCGTCCTCGTTGTCATCGGCGCCGTATTCGGTGGCGAACACCTGGGCGTCCAGCCCTTGCTCGCACAGCCAGCGCACCATCACGGCCGTGCTGCCGTGCGTCACGATGACGCGCTCCGCGCCCGTGGCGCCAATGGCTTTTTGCAAGCTGGGCCAGTCGGCGTGGTCGCTCATCACAAAGCCCCGGTCCACGCCCCGGCGTCGGCGTGCGCCGCGCACCAGCATCCAGCCGCTGGCAAACGCGTCAGAAAACTCCCCAAAGCGCTTGAGCCAGGGGGTGCCGGCGGCCGAGGGCGGCGCCAGCACCAGCGCGCGTTTCAGGTCGGCCTTGGTCAGGCCCGGGTCCGTCACACGCAGCGTGGGTGGCAGGTCTACACCGGCCGCTCGGTACACGGCGTTGAGCGGCTCCACCGCGCCATGCACCACGATGGGCCCGATGCTGGCGTCCACCCCATGCAGCAGCCGCTGCGCTTTGCCGAAGGCATAGGCATACAGCACGCTGGCCTTGCTCGCCGCTGCGTTCGCCGCCCACCAGGCATTGATGTCGGCAAACAGCGTGGGCTGCGAGGGCCAGCGGTAGATCGGCAGGCCAAAGGTCGATTCGGTGATGAAGGTGTGGCAGCGCACGGGTTCGAACGGCGTGCAGGTGCCGTCGTCTTCGAGCTTGTAGTCGCCCGAGGCCACCCACACCTGGCCGCCGTGCTCGATGCGCACTTGGGCCGACCCCAGCACGTGGCCCGCCGGGTGCAGCGACACCTTCACACCCTGGTGGTCAATGGCCTCGCCATAGGCCAGCGTCTGCAGCGCGATGTCTGCCCCCAGCCGGTTGCGCAGCGTGCCCGCGCTGTCGTGGTGCGCCAGGTAGTGGGCCGAGCCCATGCGTGCGTGGTCTGAATGGGCATGCGTGATCACGGCCCGCTCCACCGGCCGCCAGGGGTCGATGTAGAAATTGCCCTGCGGGCAATACAGGCCTTCGGAGCGGTGGACGATCAGGTCGCTTGCGTGCATGGTCAGGACATCGTAGGCGGCGGGCCAAAGCCGGGGCGCGGGCTGGGGATTGCGTGACGACGCTTCATGACTAAAATTTGAATAAAAATGGCTGCTAGCGCTTATATGATGAGTGCTGGCAGCTATAAATATGTGAGCAATTGCGCTGGGCGTGATTCATTCCGTCAGCGCTGTCAACGCCTCGTCCCATCATCTTGTGCAGCTTCACCCTGTCTGCAGGCCAACACCGCTTTTGTATGCGCACCGAAATCGCCCGCCCGTCAGACGCCGTTGCCATTGCTGCCGTGTTGCGCGAGGCCGCGCAGTGGTTGGTCGATCAAAAAATTCCGCTCTGGCTCGTGTCTGATTTCACAGATGACAGCGTGCAGCGCGATGTGGATGGCGGGTTGTATGTGGTCGCCAAAGCGAGCGAAGCGGTAGTGGGTGGGTGTGGTGCGCTTCCAGCGCGAAGACCCAGTCTTCTGGCCGGACGCTGAACCGGGCACCTCCGCGTTCTTGCACAAGCTGGCCGTGCGGCGTGCTTGGGCGGGGCAGGGGGTATCTACGGCACTGCTGGCATTTGGGTGCCAGCACGCAGGCAGCCTGGGCCTGCGCTATCTGCGGCTGGACTGCGTGGCCGACCGGCAACCGCTGCGAAGGCTGTATGAGGGCTTTGGTTTTACCCTGAACGACTGTGTGCGCAAAGGCAGCAGAGAGTTTGCGCGGTACCAGATCGTGCTGTAGCCGCGCTGTGACCATCTTCAGGAAGGAACGATTCATGCGCCGTGTTTGTGTGTTCCGCCGGTTCGTCATGGCGTTGTTGGTGGCCGTCGCCATGGCCCCATTCCTGACCACTGCCCAGGTGGCTGGCAACCCCGCCCCGCGCACCAATGCCTTCAACGACCCCTTTGTGCAGGTCACCAGCGCCATCCCGGCTTGCCCCGTGCCCGAAGGCCCGCTCTACACCGAGGCCGAGGTCCGCGAGCTGGCCCATGTGCGCTCGCAGCACGGCGGTAGTTGCCACCGTGTGGGGCGCTGCCGGTTGCCCAACTCCTACCTGTACGACGCCGAGATCATTCCGCGCGTGCAGCGCTACATCCAGCAGGATGGCCGTTTTGACGACACCAGTGTGTGGGTTCTGGGCGAGCGGCGGCTGGTCACGCTCAAGGGCTGTGTGCAGTCGCAGGCGCAGTCCGAAGCGCTGGAGAAAGCCGTGTGGCTGGTGGACGACGTGATGGGTGTCATCAACCTGCTGCAGGTGGGCGTTGAGCGCGATGGCGTGCGCTACCCGGTGCGGTCAGTGCCGTAGCCGGTGCACCGGCCTGCCACGGCCCTTTTATCCCAGCCGCACCCGGCGCGCAATCGGTCCCGACACGAGGCTTGCATCGCCGGTGCCACACATGGCGCGTGGGGGCTTGGGCTGGCCTGTTTCCTGCTGCATATTGCCGTTTCTCCTATTTCATCAAGGAAATTTCGCCATGCAATTCAAGCGTTCCCTGCTTGCGGCCGCTACCCTGGCCCTGGCAACCGTTGCTCCCACCGCGTCGGCAAAACCGTTCAAGTGGGCAGGCTCCAGCGACATCCAGACCATGGACATCCATTCGCAAAACAGCGCCCTGGGCAATGGCATCCATGCGGCTGTGTATGAGTCGCTGGTGATGTTCAACAGCCGCACGCTCAAGGTCGAGCCGCTGCTGGCCACCTCGTGGCAGCAGGTCAGCCCCACGCAGCTGCGCGTGAAGCTGCGACAGGGGGTGAAGTTCAGCGACGGCTCGGCCATGACGGCCGATGACGTGGTTTATTCGCTGCAGCGCGCGATGAGCAAGACCTCCACGTACTCCATCTACACCCAGGGCATGGACCGCATCGCCAAGGTAGACGGCGAGACCATTGACATCTTCCTGAAGAACCCCAACCCGGTGATCCTGAACCAGCTCACCGAGCTGCGCGTGATGAGCAAGGCCTGGGCCGAGAAGAACAACTCGGTCGAGCCCAAGGACATCAAGGCCAAGGACGAAACCTATTCGCACCGCAATGCCATGGGCACCGGGCCCTTCGTGCTCAAGGAATGGGTGCCCGACCAGAAGATCGTGTTCACGGCCAACCCCCACTGGTGGAATGCAGGCAAGGCCGAAGGCAACGTCACGGAGATCACCTACACCCCCATCAAGTCCGAAGCCACGCGCATCGCCGCACTGCTGTCGGGCGAAGTGGACATGGTGCGCGACACCAGCATCCAGGACCTGGCCCGCATCAAGGCCAACCCCGCCCTCAAGGTCATGGAGATGGTGGAGAACCGCACCGTGTACCTCGCCATGGACCAGTTCCGCGAAGAGCTGGTGGGCAGCAACATCAAGGGCAAGAACCCGCTCAAGGACCTGCGCGTGCGCAAGGCGCTCTACCAGGCTATCGACAGCGCCACGCTGCAGCGCGTGACCATGCGCGGCATGTCCAAACCCACCGGAGCCATCGTGTCGCCGCTGGTCAATGGCTGGACGGAAGCCGTGGACAAGCGCCTGCCCTTTGACGCCAATGCCGCGAAGGCCTCGCTGGCCGAGGCAGGCTACAAAGACGGCTTCGAGGTGGACTTTGCCTGCAGCAACAACGCCATCGTGCAGGACGAAGAGCTGTGCCAGGCGATCACCTCCATGTGGTCGCGCATCGGCGTTAAGGCCAAGCTGCGCACGCTGCCAGCGGTCACCTATTACCCCATGGCACAGCGGCACGAGGCCAGCATTGCGCTGCTCAGCTGGGGCGTGCCCACCTTCGATGCGCTGTACACCCTGCAATCACTCGTCCGCACCAAGACCACGGGCGGCGACGGCAACTACAACCTGGGCCGCTACACCAATGAACGCATGGACTACATCGTCGACCGTGTGAAGACCGAAACCGACCTGCCCGTGCGAAACCGCTTGCTCACCGAAGGCCTGCAGCTGCAGAACGACACCGTGGCACACATCCCCCTGCACAACCAGATGCTGGCCTGGGCGATGAAGAAAAACGTGGAGCTGGTGCAGCGGCCGGACAACCGGATTGACTGGCGGCTGATCAAGGTGAATTGACGGGCAGGGACACGAAAGGCCCTCCAGCCACGGACGGCCTTCGTGGCACCTTCAAGCCGGCAGATTCAGCCGCAGCACGCTGTTCTCGCTGCCCACGTAGAGGCTGTTGGCGTCCGGGCCGGGGCTGATGAACTTCACCAGGTTCAGGCTCGCGGGCAACGCACCCAGGCGCACGCCGCCGGGCGTGGGATCGGCCTGCCCTGCCACCAGCTCCAGGCCCTTGGCCACTGTCCAGCGGTACACGCCGCAAGGGCTGGACAGGAATACCTGGCCGGGGCGACTGGGCAGGACGCACAGCTGCTGGTAGGGGGGAGAGTTGGGGCGGGTCACTTTGACAGGCGGCAGCGCAAAGGACTGGCGCGTCGCCCCTTCCAGTCGGACCAGCTCGGGCACGTAACGCACCAGTTTTCCTTCCGAGGTCGCGACGGTACGGTTGCACAGCACCCAGGAAACGGGCGAACTGCCGCCTTCGAATGCGATGTCTGTCACGTCCATGTGCCACGGGCGCTGGTCCAGGGGCGGGTAGTTGGCAGAGGAGTGGACCTGCTCAGGGTCGCCCACCACGACCTGCAGCTGCCCGGTGGCGCTGATCGTGCCGATCACGGAAACGCCTGAAGCCGGAGGAATCTCCGGCACGACCGAGAGCGGAACCACTCGCGTGGCGAACCAGAGCTGGCCGGTCGTGTCGGTCCGCAACACCTGCAGGCCGGCCAACGGGGAGTGCTGCACGGGTGGATAGTGGTCGAAGACGCTGCTACGGACCCACGGTTCCCAGGCGTTGCTGGACCCGCTTTTGGGCGAACGCAGCACAGTGTCGGCGACGGGGTCGTAGGTCAGCAGGTACCCGTACGCTTCGGCCAGATGCCGGTAGGCGGCCGGGCGTTCCAGTGGCAGCGAAAGCACCCGCCCTGTGCTGCTCACCGTGCGCACAGGTGCGCTCGGGACATGCTGTTGTGCGCTCACCGTATGCAATACACCGGCCGCGTCGGTATACGCATCCACACCTTCGATGAAATTGAAGCGGGCCGAGCCCGAGGTGCCGTCGGTTTGCCCGGGTTGCTCTTGCAAACCCACCCAGTGCGTCGGCACAGATGCGGGGAGCTTCACCGGGTCCAGCAGAAAGAGCGCATCCCCAGAAAAAGTGCCGGTACTCAAACCGCCGGCAACACTGACGGCCAGTCTCCCGTCGACAGCGTTGGCTGCGGCAGCCCTTACGCGCCCTGGAAGCTCCCAGCCTTGTTCACGGGTTCCGTCCAGGCCATATTGAGCCACGTTCGCAGTGGCCGGGTCCGTGCCCCAGTAGCGACCGCCGCCGTCCTTCACGGGCGCAAGTGGAACAACATTGCCGGGCCAGTTGTGGGGCAGGACGCTCCACGAGACTTCACCCGAGGCGGATTGCACGAGCTCCGCCCACTCCACAATGTTGCTCGGGTGCTCGCGCCGGAACCGACGGACCGCGCCGGCGGGGGAAAGGATCAGCACAGAGTTGGTCGGCGTTGGGATGAGGGTGGTGACTGTTCCGTCGGGCGCCATCGTGCGAAGCATGGTCTGCGCGTTGGAATCGAAGGCAGGTTCGTCCAAAAAATACACCAGCCCATCGCTGCCCTGCACGGGGCTCATGAACTGCACGATCCGGGCTGCAGATCCTCTGCCGTCCTGCATCGTGGTGACGTTGTACTGGCCGGCCAACGGGACAACGTTTTCACCATCCAGGTACGCCACGACCACGCCAGGGTCGTTCTGGTTCTGCCCTGCCAAGTAGCGATCCTGGGCGTCAAAAAGCCCGCTGCTGGCTCGGATTGTCGGCGGAGCGTACGACACCGTCCCTTGAGGTGACACTTTGCCAACCATGCGATCCTCGGACTCATAACTCCCATAGCCGAGGAACCACAGTTCTCCTCGGCTGCTGAACGCGTGTCCCGTCATCGTAGGCGGCAGGCGTGCATCGGGTCCGGTGCCAGCCAGGAAGCCGGTCCCGCCCAACGCGCCCGCCGTCAGGCTAAGAGATGCCGGACTTGGCGCCGGCGCAGGCGCAGGCGCTGGCGCTGGCGCGGTGGCTTCACCGCTCCCACCCCCGCCGCACGCCGTCAGACCCGAAGCGGTCATCCAAAGGGCAAAGTGTCGTCGGGTGAGGGGGCTGGCGGGGGAAGAGTCGGAAGCGCTCATGAACAGTTTCCTCGGTCTGCGTTGCGAAGGGTGGTTTGTCTGCGGGACAGATGCATCGAGAAATGCCCCGCTCATGCGGGGTGCTAACCAGGCAATCCGAGCCGCAGCACGCTGTTTTCGCTGCCCACGTACAGGCTGTTGGCATCCGGGCCTGGGCTGATGAACTTCACCAGGTTCAGGCTGGCGGGCAAGGAGCCCAGGCGCACGCCGCCGGGCGTCGGGTCGGCCTGCCCGGCCACCAGCTCCAGGTCCTTGGCGACGGTCCAGCGGTACACGCCGCAGGGGCCGGACAGGAACACCTGGCCCGGCCGACTGGGCAGTACGCACAGCTGCTGGTAGGGCATCAACTCGCGCCGCTGGGTGTCCAACCCGGGCAGCGCAAACGCTTGGCGCGTGGCGCCTTCCAGCCGCACCAGTTCGGGCGCATAACGCTCGAACTCGCCCTGGGAGGTCAGCACCGTGCGGTTGCATAGCACCCATGACACCGGGGACGCCGTGCCCTCGAAGGCGATATCGGTGATGTCCAGGTACCAGGGACGCTGGGCCAGCGGCGGATAGTTGGCCGCGGAGTAGACCTGCTGCGGGTCACCCAACAGCACCTGCACCTGACCGGTGGCGCTGATGGTCCCGATCAGGGACGTGCCTTCGCCGGTCGGGTTGCTGCCGCCGCCACCGCCCGCGGGCAGTGTGCGGGTGGCAAACCACAGCAAGCCCGTGGTGTCCGGTCGAAGCACCTGCAGCCCCCCGTACCCCGCAAAAACGCTGCTTTGCACCCACGGTTCCCACACCGTGCCGCTACCGTTCTTGGGCGTGCGTAGCACCGTATTGGTGGAGCGGTCGTAAGTCAAAAGATAGCCGTAGGCGATGGCCAGCAGGCCGGTGCGCCGGTAGGGCAATGCGGTGGAGGCCACTTGGCCGGACGGCGCCACGGTGCGCACGGGCGGTGCAGCGCCGCCGTAGGTCGTGCCCGCGCCCACTGCCACGAACAGCGGCCCAGACCCTTCAGAGACGGCGTGGGCGCCTCCGGTGAAGTCAAAGCGGGCAGCGTCACCCACGCCATCCGCATGGCCCAACTGATCCGGCAGCCCGACCCACGCCGACAGCGGCGCCGTGGGCGCCGGGGAAGGGTCTAGCAGGTACAGCTCTGCGGGAAAGAGCGGCGCGCCTGGCAGATCACGGCGAATGCTCAGTGCGATTTGGCCGGTGGCGGGATTGGCCGCTGCCGCTTCCGGTGCGCCCGGGAGCTGCCGGGCGTTCTGCCGCGTACCGTCCAGCGCGTAATGCGCCACGGTTTTTGCGGCAGCGTCGTAACCCCAGTACCTGTCGGCACTGCCTTTGACAGGCGCCAAGGGTACGGCGCTGCCGCTGGGCCAGTTGCTGGGCAGGACGTTCCATGCATAGCCGCCTGGCGCCGTGTTGGCCAGTTCGGCCCATTCCACGTGGCCTGCGACGTCGATGAACTTGCGCACTGCCCCGGTAGGAGACAAGACCAGCCGGCTGCCAACGGGCGCCGGAAGGAGGGACGTCACCGTACCGTCCGGCGCCAGCGTGCGCAGCATCTCGTGCGGACCCAAAAAGGTCCTGTCGAGGAAGTACACCATCCCGTCCCCGGCCAGAACGGGGGAGTCGAACTGGCAGATCCGGGCCGATCGCCCTTTTCCATCCTGCATGACATCAGGCTGGGTGGGATCTGTCGCTAGGCCCGCCAAGATCTCCAGCGAGTCGCCTTGCACCGTACAGATGACTCGAACAGGGCCCAAGCCTGCAACGGGGATCGCGACCAAATAGCGATCTTGCACGTCCACCACACCACCCGTCACGAAGGCCGGCAGCTCTGTCTCGGGAGTGCGGTAGGTGAGCGCCCCGTCCGGGGAAACCTTGCCGATCCGCTGCACATCAAGGTGCTCGCCGGTGAACCACAGGTGGCCTTGGCTGGTGAAGGCCGGACCGATCAACTTCCAGGGCAGGCGGGCCTGCGTGCCAGTGCCTGCAAGGAACCCGCTTCCCCCCAGTCCGCCCGCCAGCAGGCTGACTGAAGAGGGGCCGGGCGCCGAGGGCGCAGGCGCCGGTGCGGGGGCTTCCCCACTTCCACCCCCGCCGCAGGCGGTCAGGCCGGAAGCCGTCATCCAAAGCGCAAAGTGGCGCCTGGTGAGGGCGGAGGCAACGGTCTCGCTGGGTTGTTTCATGAACAGTTTCCGAAGTTTGAACAAGGGGCGCCTTCATCCAGAGGCGGATGCGCGCGCATGCCGTCTCAACCGGGAAGACCCAATCGCAGTACGCTGTTTTCGCTGCCTACGTACAGGCTGTTGGCATCGGGGCCGGGGCTGATGAACTTCACCACGTTCAGGCTGGTGGGCAGGGCGCCCAGGCGCACGCCAGCTGGCGTGGGTTGGTTCTGCCCAGCAAGCAACTCCAGGCCCTTGGCTACCGTCCATCGGTACACGCCGCATGCGCTGCACAGGAAGACCTCCCCCGGGCGGCCGGATACAACGCACAGCTGGTTGTAGTGCATGGAGGCGTAGTCGGTCTCGTTCGCGGAGGGCAGGGCGAAGGACTGGCGCGTGGCACCTTCGAGGCGCACCAGCTCTGGTGCATAGCCCAAGAGTTTCCTGTCGGTGCTCAAGATGGCCCGGTTGCACAGCACCCAGGAGATTGGGGAGCTTCCTCCTTCGAACGCCATATCTGTCACATCCATGTACCAGGGGCGCTGATCCAGTGGGGGATAGTTGGCGGCAGTATGGACGAGCTGTGGATCGCCTACCACCACCTGCACTTGCCCCGTGGGGGATATTGTGCCGATCAGGGAAGTTCCTGAACCGGGAGGTAGCCAATCCAGGGTGATGGGCAGCGTCCGTGTCGCAAACCATAGCAGGCCTGTGGTGTCGGCGCGCAGAGCGCACATGCCTGAGAACCCCGGGTTTGCGCCAAAGTATTCGCTCCTTACCCAAGGCTCCCAGGCAGTGCTCCCCGCCTTGGGTGCGCGCAGCAGGGTTTGGTTTTCCTTGTCGTAGGCCAAGAGGTAGCCGTACGCGCTGGACAGCAGCTGGTATCCCCATGGGTATGTGACAGGCATTGAAGTCACCTGGCCTGCCGGTGTGACGGTACGCAGCGGCGTAGGGACCGACTGCGGCGGCGTACCGGGCAGTGGGATCTGAGCCCCCACTGCCACATACAGCGGGCCCGATGCTTCCGAGGTGGCGCGAGCACCGCGTTCAAAATCAAACCGTGCTGCATCGCCCTGGCCGTCCGTGTGCCCGCGCTGATCGGCCAGGCCGACCCAGGGCTGCGGCACAGCGGTCGGTGTTTTCACCCTGTCCAGCACCAAGAGTACGCCGGGGCTCTCGAGGGAGGATTGGTCCAGAGGGCCCCGCCACGCATGCGCCACCAAGTGTCCGGTGAGGGGGTTGGACACCGCCGCATCCACCCGCCCTGGCAGCTGCCAGACGTCCGTACGCGTGCCATCCAGCGCGTAGTGGGCCATCGTGTTGAACGCAGCGTCAAAGCCCCAGTACATGTCGTTGCTGCCTTTGACGGGCGCGAAGGGTTCGGCGTGGGCCACACTTCGCCAGTTGTTCGGCAGGACTTCCCAGAAGTATTGCCCTGACGAGGCCCTCGCCAGTTCCGCCCATTGCACGCGGTTGTTCTGAAAATCATCGGTAAACCTGCGCACTGCCCCAGTGGGGGAGGCGATCAAGCGGCTGTTATTGGGCACCGGCAGCAAGGAAACCACGGTTCCATCGGGGGCCAAAGTTCGCAGCGTGTAGTTGGCGGCGCCAGCATCGCGGTCCAGAAAGTACACCAGCCCATCGCCCGCCAGCAGCGGGTTCCCGAACCAGAGGATCTGCGCCGCGGGGCCTTTGCCATCCTGCATGGTGGTGGCGTTGGGTTGGCCTGCCAGCGTCACCAGCGTTTCATTGTCGAAGAACGAAACCACAGTGCCGGAATCGTCCAACGCAGCATGGGCGATCACGTACCGGTCTCGCGCATCAACGACCCCGAGAGTGACGGGCATCTGTTGGTTGAACGCAAAGTACGACAGCGTACCTTCTGCGGTGATCCTTCCTGCTTTTTGTTCACGGCCGTACCTGCCAACGAACCAAAGATCGCCCTTGCTGTTGAAGGCATGCCCGGCCATCACTGGGGGCAAACGTGCATCGGTCAACACGCCTGGCAAAAATCCTGAGCCGCCCAATGCGCCCGCCATCAAACTGAGCGAGGCTGGCCCCGGCGCGGGACCGGGCGGTGGGGCTGGCGCGGGGGCGACCTCTCCCCCGCCACCGCCGCAGGCCGACAAACCAGAGGCCGTCATCCACAGGGCAAAGTGGCGGCGAGTGAGGGCAGAGGAAACCTTCTCGGTCGAAATGCGCATGGACAGTCTTGTGAAAGTTGAGAAATGACTGCTTATAAAACACCGATGTAGCAAATGTGGAGGTTGTTACCAGGAGTTGCAGTGACGCGCGTGCCAGCTGTGAGCGCCGAGCACTGCGGGCACGCAGAGTGCGCGGGCGTTAGCGCGCGGGCTGCAGCATGATGATCGCCATGCCCGCCAGCGCCACCAGCACCCCCACCACATCCCAGGGTGTGGGCCGGATGCCATCGACCACCCACAGCCAGGCCAGCGCCGCGCCGACATAGACCCCGCCATAGGCCGCATACACGCGCCCCGCGCCTGTGGTGTCATGCAGAGTGAGCAGCCACGCGAACAGGGCGAGGCTCAGCGCTGCAGGGAGCAGCAGCCACATCGGCTTGCCCTGTTTGAGCCACAGCCAGGGCAGGTAGCAACCCACGATTTCAGCCAGGGCGGTGGCGATGAAGAGCAGCAAGGTCTTCATCATTGTTCGGGGCCGCGAAGGGCGGTGGAGGGTGGTGCCTCTGGGCTGGTTGCCAGCCACTGGCGCAGCGCCAGTTCGCCCCTGGCGGTGAAGTGCACGACGCGCGAGCCCTGTGCCCGGTGCGCCCATCCGCCGTCGAACAGGCGCTGCAGCAACGCAGCGCCCAGCGCGCCGCCCAGATGGTGGCGGCGCTCGCTCCAGTCCAGGCAAGGGCGGCACAGCATGCGCCGCTGCTGCGCCAGTGCCGTGGTGTCAATGTCCACCTGGGCAAACCACTGCGCGCCTGCGGGCGTCACCGCTGCACCCTGGGGCGTGGCGTCCAGCAGCCCCTGGCGCACCAGGGCTTCGTAGAACTGCACGCCCACTTCGCCGGCCAGGTGGTCGTAGCACATGCGCGCGCGGCGCAACGCGGGCTCCCGGGGGCTTGCGCGCAGGCGCACGGCACCGGCGCGGAAGGCCACGTTCATGAGCGATTCCAGCAGGTGCGCCACATCGCGATCAGCCAGCCGGAAGTAGCGGTGGCGGCCCTGGTGCTCGACGGTCAGCAGGCCCGCATCGAGCAGCTTGGCCAGGTGGGCACTGATGGTCTGCTTGGTCACGCCTGCCACCGCCGCCAGTTCGGTGGCCGTGAGTGCGCGGTCGGCCATCAGGGCCGTGAGGACTTCGGCGCGCGCGCTGTCGCCAATGAGCGCGGCAATGCGCGCGATGTGGGGGCCATCTTTCATGGTTCGATCTTGGGCGAACCATCGAAGGACGTCAACCGCCTATCGTGAAGCCCTGTCCACCAACGACGTCTGAACACCATGATCACCTGCTTTATCCGCTACGACATCGACCCCTTCCAGCGCGAGCTGTTCGCCGAATACGCGCGCCGCTGGGGCCAGATCATCCCGCGCTGCGGGGGCCACCTGATCGGCTATTTTTTGCCGCACGAGGGCAGCAACTACGAGGCCTGGGGGCTCATCGGCTTTGAGTCGCTGGCTGCCTACGAGGCCTACCGCGCCCGCCTGCGCTCCGACCCCGAAGGCCGTGCCAACTTCGCCATGGCGCAGGAAAAGCGCTTCATCCTGCGCGAGGAGCGCACGTTCACGCAGGGCGTGGAAGGCACGCTGGAGCTGCCCGCACACCCACTGGAGATCAGCGCATGATGGCCGTCATTTTCGAGGTACAGCCCGCTCCGGGCCAGCAGGACGCTTATCTGGGCGCTGCCGCTGCGTTGCGGCCTTTGCTGGAGCAGATCGACGGGTTTATCTCTATCGAACGGTTCGAGAGCCTCAGTGCTCCCTGCAAACTGCTGTCGCTTTCGTTCTGGCGTGACGAGGAGGCAGTGGCGCAATGGCGCCAGATGGAAGCCCACCGCGCCACGCAGAAAGCCGGCCGCGAGCGGATCTTCGACAACTACCGCCTGCGCGTCGCCGCCGTGGTGCGCGACTACGGCATGCACGACCGCAATCAGGCTCCCGCAGATTCACGATCAGTGCACACCTGACGGGAGCCTGCGCTCCCGGCTACGACGGCCGTGCTGCCGGGCAAGCCTCGCCATGGCCGCGTTTCGAACTGTGGTGGTCTGCACCAGCGCAGGAGAAAGGGGGTTGCCACCCAGATTTGCTGCCGGGTCAGCACCCACCGGCGGCGGATGCGGAGACGGGAGAGATCCGCAGGAGGGGCAAGCCTTCAGCAAGGGGACACAGCGCCACTCATGCTGCCCTGGCACAGGTGCAGGCTGACCCGCGCCCGGTTCAACAGCAGATCGCACAGCCACGCGTACACCAGCGCGATGTATGCCAGCTGCGCCCAGCCCACGTAGCTGCCGAACACGACGGTGTGCAGCCAGTTCTGGCCCCAAAGGTAGATGGCGCTGCTTGCCAGCGTGGCCAGAAGGAGGGTTGCGGTGGCCGGCACCAGCGATACCCCACGGGCGCCGTGGGGTCGCCGCCATGCGGCCAGGCCCAGCAGGGCGAATGCCAGGGCATTGGCACCGCTGAAGATGCGCAATTCGCGCAACAGCTTTTCGGCCGTGTCCATGTAGGCGCTGCGGATCAGCGCATCGAGCTGGGCCTGCATCTGCTGTGCGGTGCCAATCTGCAGTTCCAGCCGTTGTTGCCGCCGTTTGCGGCACTCGCACGCCGGAATCCCCATCTCGGCCGCAATGGCCGCGACCCGGGCGGGCAGGCCCGCAGACAGCGCCTTGCGCGCGGCGTCGATCTCCTGCTCCTTGCCGCGCAAGAAGACCCGCGCCTGGGCGCTCAGAAAGCGTTCGTCCAGGGCCCGGAGCTTTTCGCCCGTCTTGTGCTCGATCTGCTGGCGGATCAGCTCGCGCGCACCGTGTTCAATCCAGGTAGGTTGCAGCAGCGATACCATGAGCAACCCGCCGAAGGCGGCGCTGCCCAGCAGGGACAGCAGGAGTACGAAAGAGCGAAACAAGGTGGAGATCTCCGATGTTCAGTGCAGCTTAGCTCTGCGCAGACCGCACGTCGGCACATCCACTTTCGAGTACCAGCCGGCCCAGTGCGGGCTCCGTGAGCCGGTAGCTCAGCCGTTCGGCCACGCGCTCGGCACCCAGGCTTTCGTAGAACAGGATCCCCCGGGCGTTTGAAGCCTTCACAGGCCAGTCGATGCGGCGGCAGCCGTGTTCCATGGCATATCGGGCGAGCCCGTGCATGAGCGCCCGGCCCGCGCCCTGGCTTCTTGCGGCCGAACTTACATACAACTCTTTGAGCTGGCAGTGTCTGCGCTGGTCCTCTGCAAATTCGACCAACGAATACACCAGCGAGAACGCCGCCAGGCCCACCACAACGCCATCGCTGCGCGAAGCCACCAGCAAACGCTGGGCGGAGCCGGGCGCCAAGAGGTTCTGGCGAAGATGCTCCATCACCACCTGCCGAGGGGGTGTGGCGCCTTGGTTGTAGAAGGCGTGCAGTTCGCACAGCAGGTCGACCAGTGATGCATGCTGGTGTTCGGCGACCAGCTCAATACGAAAGCGGTGTTTTGTGGGATGGAGGGCCTGCATATGGTTTTCTCACCAGGAAGCGTCTGCAAGAGGACGAGCCGCGCATTCTGGCCCCTCCTGCGTGTCCAACGGCCACCGCATCCAGTCGATCCACGCCCTGCGGCGTGTTTCGCGCAGGGGTAGTTGGTCAGGACTTCCGTGGGTCATGCCGACCGTAGGCGCGCGTTGTGTGTACCGCGTGCCTAGGCTTTCACCGCAATCACTTCCATACAGACGCGGTACCGCTGGCTGATGCCATAGCGCACGGGCTTGAAGCCACATTCGGCCAGCAATGCATACAGACGGTCGCGGTCGAAGTTGTGATAGTGCTCAATTTCACCCCAGTACGGGTTCGCATTGCCGGCATCCAGTGCCTTCCAGACCATGGAGCCGGAGTTGGGCATGGAGATCAGCAGCACGCCACCCGGTTGCAACAGTCGGTGGGCGGCATGCAGGCCCACCTTGGGATACGGCATGTGCTCCAGCACATCTGCCATGCTGATCACACTGGCGGGGCGAGACAGCTCGAACCCTTTGACATCCTGGCAATGGGCTGCCACGCCCCATCGGCGCAACTCTTCCACCGATTGCGGACGCAGATACAGGCCCACAGGCTCGAAGCCGTACTCGTGCGCCGTGAACAGAAGCGATGCATTGCCAAACCCCACGTCCAGCCACGTGCCGCCGGTCTGGTAGGGCAGCACTTTCTCAATCATCTGCGCAGACACATAACGCTGCCGCTCCAGGTCATAGCCCACCACCTGGGATTCGTTGGTGCCACGGAAAACGATATTCAGCGCTGCTTCGGTGTAGTAGCCGCTGCGAAAAACATGCTGGCACGCCGCGCATTGGCTCCAATGCATGGTGCGAGAGAGTTCTTGGCTGTAGCGAGGGTGGTGGGAACAGTCCGCACTGCGCAGCGGACGAAAGGCTTTGCTCTCGCACAACGGGCATGCCTGGTAGTCGATCAACTCATTGGCCAGGACTGCGGGGGTGTTTGCTGGAGGCCTGTAAGTCACCGGCGCAGCTGGGAAGGAGTACTTGATCATTGCCTCATTCTAGGAGCCTGTGATCTGCGCATGAGGAGCGCCCTGGCGTCACGCCGAATTGCAAACGCCGCAAGCGCAAAGAGCACGGCCCACGAGACGAAAGCTCCGGTCAGTACGTGCAGTAGGTAGGCCGAGGCCCCGCCCTCGGGCACGAGCCAGTACACCACCGCAGTGGGAGTGATGTGGACAAGGAGTGCAGCCGTTTGGATGCCGGGCCACAGGTAGGTGGTCGAAGCCCATCCAGGCGGAAGGACCGCCAGTGCCAACGCGCCGACAGCCGCCGAGAAACCGATACCGACCAGCACGACCGGCACAGAGGCGCGCAAGCCCTTCATGCGGCCAACCAACGCTGCACGGTTCCAGCGTGCCGCTTCCAGCAACCGATGGGAGCGGGGCGGAGCGCTGGGACAGATCGAGCGGCGTGAAAGCGAGCCGTGCACCACAAATGCTATAGAAACAATAGCTTTTCGCGCTTGTCAGACAAGCGCCAGGTGCCAAAAAAACTCCAATCCGAGCCGCGCCAGTCAGCGAGCCCGTTCACGAGGCGGCCCACTCACAGCGCAAAAATTTTCCCCGGGTTCAGGATGTTCTTCGGGTCCAGCGCGCGTTTGATGGCGCGCATCATGTCCACCGCGCCCGTGCCGGTCTCGTCCAGCAAAAAGCCCATCTTGTGGATGCCCACGCCATGCTCACCGGTGCAGGTGCCGCCCATGCTGAGGGCGCGGGCCACCAGCGTGTGGTTCATGGCTTCGGCCTTGGTGCGTTCTTCGGCGCTGTTGGGGTCGATGAGGTAGCCGAAGTGGAAGTTGCCGTCGCCCACGTGGCCGACGAGGAAGTAGGGGATGCCGCTGGCTTCGACCTCGTCCACCGATTCGAGCAGGCAGTCGGCCAGGCGGCTGATGGGCACGCAGGTGTCGGTGCTGATGGCGCGGCAGCCGGGGCGGCTTTGCACGGCCGCGAAGTAGGCGTTGTGCCGGGCGGTCCACAGGCGGGTGCGTTCTTCGGGCGTGCTGGCCCATTCGAAGGCCTGGCCGCCGAATTCGCTGGCGATGTCTTGCACCATCTCGGCCTGTTCCTTCACGCTGGCGGGTGAGCCGTGGAACTCCATGAGCAGCATGGGTTCTTCGCGCAGGGTCAGTTTGCTGTGTGCGTTCACCATGCGCACGGTGTGGTGGTCGATGAGTTCCACGCGCGCAATCGGCACGCCGATCTGGATGGTCTGGATGGTGGTACGCACGGCGGCCTCGATGCTCGGGAACGAGCAGATGGCCGCGCTCACAGCCTCGGGCAGCGGGTACAGGCGCACGGTGATCTCGGTCATGACGCCCAGCGTGCCTTCGCTGCCCACCATCAGGCGCGTGAGGTCGTAGCCCGCGCTGCTCTTTTTGGCGCGCGTGCCGGTGTGGATGACTTCGCCGCTGGCGGTCACCACCTCCAGCGCAAGCACGTTCTCGCGCATGGTGCCGTAGCGCACGGCGTTGGTGCCGCTGGCGCGGGTGGCGGCCATGCCGCCAATGCTGGCGTCGGCGCCGGGGTCGATGGGGAAAAACAGGCCTGTGTCCTTGATCGCATCGTTCAGTGCTTTGCGCGTGATGCCGGGCTGCACGGTCACCGTGAGGTCTTCGGCATTGATGCTCAGCACCTGGTTCATGCGGCTCACGTCGATGCTGATGCCGCCCTGCACGGCCAGCAGGTGGCCTTCGAGCGACGAGCCGGCGCCGTAAGGGATCACAGGCACTTCGTACTGGCTGGCCAGCTTCACCGCATCGGCCACATCCTGCGTGCTTTCGGCAAACACCACGGCGCTGGGCGGTGGGGCCTGCAGCGAGCCTTCGTCACGCCCGTGCTGCTCGCGCACGGCCTGGGCCAGCGAGCACTGCGCGGCAAAGCGGGCCTGCAGCGCATCGATGAGGGCCTGGGGCACGTCGCGCAGCTTGATTTCGGGCAGCAGGTGGGCGGCAGCGGTGGGGGCGTTCATGGTGTGTGTCTCCGGTGGGTGCGGTCAATGAGAAGCATTCTAGGTTCGGCCCCGTGCAAGGGCTCTGGGTGATCCAACTTGGGCCTGTGCGGGGATGCGGGTATTCACGGACTTGTGGGTCCAAGGCTGCATAAATACATTACGTTCGAAATGTATATTGTGAAAGCGCCATGAACCACCGTGTTTCCCCCAAGGCCGGGGTGCGCCGCACCCATGCCGAGCGCAGCGCCGCCACCCGCCAGCACCTGATCGCCACGGCCATCGATGTGATCCAGCATCGCAGCCTGGAGGAGATGTCCATCCACGAGCTGGCCAAGTCGGCGGGCATGACATCGGGCGCAGTGCAGCACCACTTCGAGTCGAAGGCGGTGCTGATGATGAATGTGCTGAGCGAGCTGATCGAGTCCACCGTGCGCTCGGGCGAACTCTGGCCCAGCGCGGCACTGCCCGCGCGCGAACGGGCCGCGAAGTTTGTGCAGGCGGTGTGGAGTCTGGTCTATGCGCACCCGCGCTTCATCGTGGCCTGGAACATCTACCTGGGCTGCCGCAACCAGCCCGAGGTGCTGGGCCACATTGCCGAGCTGCGCCAGAGCGTGCAGGCGCGCATGCACCAAGGCTTCTTCACAGCCTTCCCCGAGCTGGCGGCAGAGCCCGACCGCGATGGCCTGCTGGGCCTGGTGCTGTCGTCGCTGCGCGGGCTGGGGATGCTGCAGCTGTTTGCGCCTGCACAGCCATCAGCGCCCGATGCCGTCCATCAGGCGCAGCTGGCCTGCCTGGCCGACTGGATCGCCACCCGGTGCGAGGCCGCAGCAGCCTCTGCGGGCACGCCCACGAAGGTGCGCACGCGCCGCCGCTGACCCCCATCAGATATCAGATGCCCACGCCGTGCGTGGGGCGCATCTGGCCTGCACGCCAAGTGCACGCACCCACACCCAACACCACCAGGAGACACACCATGACCTCTGCTTCTTTGCGCGCCCCGCGCACCCTCGCGCTCAGCGTGCTTGCCGGATTGGCCAGCATGGCAGGTGGCGCCCTGGCGCAGCAGCCGGGCGGCTACCCAGCCAAGCCCATCCAGCTCATCGCCCAGCAACCGCCCGGCAGCGGCTCGGACGCGATGACGCGCGTGTGGGCCGACTGCGCCGCGCGCGAGTTGGGCCAGGCCGTGGTGGTGCAGAACAAGCCCGGGGCTAATGGCATCCTGGCCATCAACTACCTCAAGTCCCAGCCTGCCGACGGCTACAGCCTGCTGAGCATCGGCATGTCGCAGATGACGATCACGCCCTATGTCTACAAGCAGCCGCCGTATGACCCGCAACACGACTTTGATGGTGTGGCCGTGCTGGGCACGTCGCCCCTGGTGTTGGCCGTGCCGCCCGGCATGGGTATCGCCAGCCTGGCTGACCTGCAGAAGCTGGCGCGGTCCACGCCCGGCGGGATCAACTTTGGCTCACCAGGCAAAGGCAGCCCTGCGCACCTGCTCACCTCGGCGCTGGTGGACAAGCTGGGTGTGCCCGGCACCCATGTGCCTTTTGTGGGCGAGGGTGCGGGCCTGACTGCGCTCATGGGCCAGCAGATCCATGCGATGACGTTGGTGATTGGCACGGCGGCGGCGCAGGTCAAGGCGGGTAAGCTGGTGCCGCTGGCGCTGTTCGGTGCCCAGCGCTCGGCGCTGCTGCCCGATGTGCCTACCATCGCCGAGGCCCTGCCCGCCGCCAGCGACTTGGCGCGGCCTGCGTGGATTGCGGTGGTGGCCAAGGCAGGCACCTCGCCCGAGCTGCTGAACCGGCTCAATGCCGTCACCGAAAAATGCCGTGGTGGTGATGCGCAGTACAAGTCCCGCCTGGAAGCCATGAACGTCACACTGACCACTTCCACACCCGGCGATGCCCGCACCTGGGCGGCCCGCGATGCGGCCGTGTGGCGCCCGCTGATCGACAAGCTGGGCCTGGCCACGGAATGAGTGCGAGCACAGCGGCGCCGCTGGTCACGCTGCCCCATGGCGGGCAGCTGCGCGGCCTGTGGGAGCAGGGTGTTCGTGTGTTCCGGGGTGTGCCATATGCGCAGGCGCCGAGCGGCACTTTGCGCTTTGCGGCGCCGGTGCCAGCGCTACCGTGGCCTGGCGTGCGCGATGCCACCGAGTTTGCGCCGATGGCACCGCAGCTGCCCCGCACGGCGCGTGCGGATGCGCCCATGCTGGGGGGCGAGGACTGCCTGGCCGTGAACGTATGGGCCCCGCCTGCCGAGCCCGGCGCCCGCCTGCCCGTGATGGTGTGGGTGCATGGCGGCGGGTTCTTTCGCGGCGCGGCCAGCGAGCCGCTGTACGACGGCGCTTCATTTGCCCGGCAGGGCGTGGTGTTTGTGTCGCTGCAGTACCGCTTGGGCATCGACGGTTTCCTGCATTTCGAGGACGAGGCTGGTTCGCGGGGCGGCGCAGCGCCCGCCAATCGCGGCCTGCTGGACCTGTTGGCCGCGCTGCAATGGGTGCGCGAGCACATCTCCGCCTGGGGCGGCGACCCGGCGCAGGTCACGGGGTTCGGCCAGTCGGCCGGTGCGGGCGCACTGGCCTGTGTGCTGGGCATGCCCGCATCGCGCGGGCTCTTGCAGCGCGCCATCTTGCAGAGCCCGAGCGTGGCGTGCCAGACGCTGCAAGAGGCCGCCGCTGCACGCCGCGCTGTGGCTGCACTGGTGGGGGTGGCGCCCTCTCTGGCTGCGCTGGGTGCGGCAGCCCGGCCTGCCGTGCTGCACGCGGTGCACCGCCTCGCGGCAGACCCGGCCCTGCGGCAGCAGCACGGCCTGGGCATCCGCAACTTCTTTCCCCTGCGGCCCGTGGTGGACGGGCAGGTGCTTGTTGCGTCGCCGCTGCAGGCGCTGGCGCAGCAGTGGGCGGCGCACCCGCCAGACTTGCAGGTGCTGGTGGGCAGCAATGCCGAGGAAATGCGCCTGTACCACGTGCCGGGCGGCGCGATGGACCGCGTGACCGAGGCGCAGGTGCTGGCTTTTGCGCAGGAGGTGGGTTTGGGCGCGCACGCGGTGCAGGTCCTGCGCACCACATTACCGCCCACACACCCAACGCCCGGCGAACTGCTGTGTGCCCTGCAGTCCGACTTCTACTACCGCGTGCCTGCCCAGCGCATTGCCGCACTGGCCAGCCGCTGGGCCCACAGTGCCCATGCCTACGAATTTGGCTGGCCTTCGCCGCAATGGCGGGGGCGCCTGGGGGCAGCTCATGGGGTGGAGCTGCCATTTGTGTTCGGCAACCTCCACACCACCACGGGGCAGGAACTGACAGGGCCCAGGCCACCCACCGCGCTGGCTGCGACCATGCACCAGGGCTGGGTGGCGTTTGCACAAAGGGGCGACCCCGGATGGGCGCCGTACGCGGGCGTGCAACCGCTGGTTCAGCGGTTCGATGTGGCGTCGCCTGCGTATGCGCCCCACCCGGAGCCTGTGCGGCTCTCGCTGTGGGACGGTCTTCTCTGACAAAGTAGCCGCCGAGGTAGCTGCAGAGGTAGATGCCGGAGCGGTGGCTCGCTACACTGGTCCGGCGTCTTGTTGACGACTTCAAACAGAGGGGGTTGCCATGGCTTCAGCCAATGTGGGGGATTGCCTGTCGGGTGCCTGGGGCATCTTCAAGAACAACGCCATCACCCATGTGGTGTGCACCTTGCTGGTGATGGTGGTGGCCAGCATCAGCGCGGGCCTGCTGGCCGGGCCCATGGTGGTGGGCTATATGCGCATGATCGAGCGCGAGACGCGCGGTGAGGCGGTGCAGATCGGCGACATCTTCCGGGGCTTTGACGATTTTGTGCCCGCGTTTGTGGCCGGGCTCATCAGCTCGCTGGTGGTGTCGCTGGGCTTCATGCTGTGTTTCATCCCCGGCCTGCTGGTCATGGCGCTGCCCCCGGTGGCGCTGTTCCTCGTGGCGCGCGGCGAGCGCGATGGTGTGGCTGCCTTCAACCAGGCCTGGAGCATCGTGACGAAGAACCTGGGCTCGGCGTTCTTTTGCTCGCTGGTGCTGGGCATCGTGGGTTCGCTGGGCTTTTTGCTCTGCGGGGTGGGCGCGTTGCTGACGCTGCCGCTGTCCACCATCGGCTCCTACTACATGGCGCGCCAGCTGGTGGGCGATGAACCGGTGGCGCTCCCTCCCCTCTGACCCGGGCCTGTAGTGGTGCCGGTGAGCAGATCGCCCGCCTGGCTGACGCTGGACGGGAACGCTCGGCGGCTGCGGCTGGCGTTCGGCCTGGGCTGGCCACTGGCCATGGCCGCTACGCCCTGGTGGCTGGGGCAGGGCGGGCTGGGCCTGGGCTGCGGGTTTCGCGCGCTGACGGGCATGCCCTGCCCGCTGTGTGGCGGCACGCATTCGTGTGCGGCCCTGGTCCAGGGCGATTGGGCGGCCGCCTGGGCCGCCAACCCGGGCGCGGTGCTGTTGCTGGTGTGGCTGGTGCTGCTGGCGGGCCAGGCGGTGGTGGAGGGCACGCTGGGCCACCACCGCACGGTGCGCTGGCCGTGGTGGCATCCGGCAGTGCTGGTGGCGGTGGGCGGCGGATTGCTGCTGCCCTGGCTGCTGCGCCTCGCGGGGCTCGCGTAGCCGGGTGCCCAGCCTTCTTTCTCGTTCTTCTTTCTCTATTCCTTTCCAACTTTTCGGGCACGCGCGTGCATCGCTTGTGATGTGCGCGCACCACTTGCATGCAAAGCAGCGTGTCCGTGGTGCCAGGGAACCGCCCGGTGCACAGCCTCCGTGCGCCAGACTGGTGCATTCGGCTTGTATACCAGTTGGCACGGAACCTGCGTAACCGCAGGCAATGACCACCGCCACCGAGATCAGCAACCGCATCATCGAAGCCGTGATGGCGCAAAAACTCGCGCCCGGCTCCCGCCTGGGCGAGCAGCAACTGGCCATGCTGTTCGACTGCAGCCGCACCATCGTGCGCGAGGCGCTCACGCGGCTGGCCACGCGGGGCATCGTCACCGTCAGCGCCCGGCGCGGCTGGTATGTGATCGAGCCATCGCAAGACGAAGCGCGCGAGGCCTTCGAGGCGCGCCGCGTGATCGAACTGGGCTTGCTGCACCAGCTCAAGGTGGTGGACAAGGCCGCGTTGCGCCAGCTCAAAAGCCATCTGCAGCGCGAAAAGGCCGCGCTGGCGGGCACCGACGTGGGCATGCGCAGCTTTCTATTGGGCGACTTCCACGTATGCCTGGCTGAATGCCTGGGCAACAGCCTGCTGGCCGACACGCTGCGCGACTTCACGGCGCGCACCACGCTCATCGCCATGCTCTACCAGTCGTCGCACGATGCGGCGCAGAGCTGCGCCGACCATGTGCGCATCGTCGAGGCGCTGGAGGCAGGCGACATTGCCCGCGCCGAAGCGCTGATGTCCGAGCACATCGGCACGGTGCAGTCGGCCCTGCGCCTGCAGGCCAGCAGCGACCCGCTGGCCGGGCTGCGCGATGCGCTGGCACCGGTGCGCAAGAGCCCTGCACAAGCCACCCCACCAGCCCGCGCGCGCAAGCCCCGCGCTGCCCCCAAGAGTTCCACCCCCCCAGCGTCTGACCCAGACGCCCCTGCCGACGCATCCACCTACCTAGGAGCCCTGCTATGACCACCGTCCGCACCGTCACCTCGTCCACCCGCCGCCTGACCCTGGGCGTGTTCGCCGCCGCAGGCCTGTCTGCGGCCCTGATGGCGCCCGCCGCCCACGCGCAGAACGCGCTGGACAACATCCTCAAGGCCAAGGAAATCAAGATCGCCATTCCCACCGACTACCCGCCCTACGGATTTGTCGGCACCGACCTCAAGCCCCAGGGCCTGGATGTCGAGATGGCCAATTACATCGCCACCAAGCTGGGCGTGAAGGTCGAGCTGATCCCCGTGACCAGCGCCAACCGTATCCCCTACCTGCAGACGCAGAAGGCCGACCTCGTCATCTCCACGCTGGGCAAGAACCCCGAGCGCGAGAAGGTGATCGACTTCACTGCGGCCTATGCCCCGTTCTTCCAGGCCGTGTTCGCCAGCAAGAGCCTGAACATCAAGAGTTTTGCCGACCTCACGGGCAAGAGCGTGGCCGTGACGCGTGGCGCCATGGAGGACCAGGAACTGGCCAAGGTCGCGCCCCCCGGCGTGGACGTGAAGCGTTTTGAAGACCACGCGGCCAGCATCTCCGCCTTCGTGTCGGGCCAGACGCAGGCGATTGCCACAAGCGCATCGACGGCCGGGACCATCATGGTCAAGAACCCCAACCTGCAGACCGAATACAAGCTGCTGCTGAAAGACAGCCCCAACTTCATCGGCGTGGCCAAGGGCGAGGACAAGCTGCGCCTGCGTGTGAACGAAATCATTGCCGAGGCGCGCAAATCCGGCGACATCGACAAGATGTCCAGCAAGTGGCTGGGCCGCCCTGCGGGCGATCTGCCCCTGTGATGCTGTGTACAGGATGAATTGCTGAAACCCAAGGGCCTGCGGCGCGACAAGCGGCGCAGGGCACAAGCATGCTGATTGCGCTCGATTTTTCTGCCGTCCTCGCGTCGTGGCCTTTGCTGGTGCGTGGCGTGGCCTGGACCATCGGCCTCACCATTGTGGGCACCGTGCTGGGCCTGTTGCTGGGCACGGTCTGCGCCTGGGCGCGTGCGCGCAACCTGGGCCACCGGCCCACTGCGCTGCGCTGGGCCGTGGCCAGCTATGTGGAGCTGGTGCGCAACACGCCTTTCATCGTGCAGCTGTTCTTCCTGTTCTTCGGGCTGCCCGCGCTGGGGCTCAAGCTCTCGCCCGAGTTTGCATCGGTGCTGGCCATGGTGATCAACCTGGGCGCGTATTCCGCCGAAATCATCCGCGCAGGCATCGAGGCCACGCCACGCGGCCAGATCGAAGCCGCGCACAGTCTGGCGCTGACGCCGGGCCAGACCTTCCGGCGCGTGGTGCTGCCGCCCGCGCTGCAAAAGGTGTGGCCCGCCATGGTCAGCCAGATCATCATCGTGATGCTGGGATCGGCCGTGTGCGGGCAGATCTCCACACCCGAGCTGAGCTACGCCGCCAACCTCATCTCCAGCAACACCTTCCGCGCTTTCGAGGCCTTCATCCTGGCCACTGCCGTGTACCTGGTACTGTCCATGCTCACCCGCCGCCTGCTGATGTGGGCGGGTGCACGTTTCCTGGTCGGGAGGTAAGCCGCCATGGTCGAGTTCTCTCTGTGGGACATCCTGCGCAACCTGCTGCTGGCAGCGCGCTGGACGGTATCCCTGTCCCTCATCGCCTTCATCGGTGGCGGCCTGGTAGGCCTGCTGCTGCTGGTGCTGCGCTTGTCCAAGGTGCGTGGCACCGAGCGTTTGATCGGTGCCTATGTGCAGGTGTTCCAGGGCACGCCGCTGCTCATGCAGCTGTTCCTGGCGTATTTCGGCATTGCGCTTTTTGGCATCAAGACCTCACCATGGACGGCCGCGGCCGTGGCGCTGACGCTCTACACCAGCGCCTACCTCACCGAGATCTGGCGCGGCTGTGTGGCCTCCATCCCCAAGGGCCAGTGGGAGGCCGCGCAGAGCCTGGCACTCAACTTTGGCGAGCAGCTGCGCCATGTGGTGCTGCCGCAGGCGCTGCGCATTGCGGTGCCGCCCACGGTGGGTTTTCTGGTGCAGGTGATCAAGGGTACGGCGCTGGCTTCGGTGATTGGTTTTGTCGAGCTGACCAAGGCGGGCAGCATGATCTCCAACGCCACCTACCAGCCCTTCCTCGTCTACGCCTGTGTCGCCCTGCTGTATTTTGTTTTGTGCTTTCCGGTAAGCCTGGTGGCGCAATTGCTTGAAAGGAAACTCCATGGCAACCGCCGCTGAAGCCACCACGGCTACCCCCACTCCCGCCCACGATGGCATCGTGGTGAGCGATCCACCCATCGTGGACATCACGGCCCTGCGCAAGTCTTACGGCACCAACGAAGTGCTCAAGGGCATCGATCTCAAAGTGCAAAAGGGCGAGGTGATTGCCATCATCGGAAAAAGCGGCTCGGGCAAGAGCACGCTGCTGCGCTGCGTGAACGGGCTGGAGGTTTTTCAGGAAGGCGCTCTGAGCGTCAACGGCAAGAAACTCATGCACGACAGCCCCGCTGCCATGCGGGAGTTGCGCCAGCAGGTGGGCATGATCTTCCAGAGCTTCAACCTGTTTCCCCACCTGAGCGTGGGCCGCAACATCATGCTGGCGCCCACGCTGGTGAAGGCGCGTGATGCCAAGACGGCAGAAGCGCAGGCGCGCAAGCTGCTCGAACGTGTGGGTCTGGCCGAAAAGTTTGACGCCATGCCCGATCAGCTCTCGGGCGGGCAGCAGCAGCGCGTGGCCATTGCGCGCGCGCTGGCCATGGAGCCGCAGGTGCTGCTGTGCGACGAGATCACCTCGGCGCTGGATCCAGAGCTGGTGGGCGAGGTGCTGCGCGTGGTGGAGTCGCTGGCACTTGAAGGCATGACACTGATGATCGTCACACACGAGATGGCGTTTGCCCGCAAGGTGAGTGACCGCGTGATCTTCATGCACCAGGGCCGTGTGCATGAAACAGGTGCGCCCGCCGAGCTGTTTGGCAACCCGCAGACGCCGGAGCTGCAGCAGTTCCTGTCGTCGCTGCACGACTGACCCAAAACAAAGCCCGCCTACGGTCTGGAGAGTTCCAGGGCAGGCGGGTCCGCAGGCCCCAATGGCCCGCTACATCCCAGAGGCCACCCGGAGGCTGGTACCGTGCCAGGTCCAGGCGCCTCACAAAAAATCAGGACAGAAGGCCCTTCTCGAATTCTGAGGGTGACAGTGCGCCGCTGTGGTCCTTGTCCAGTTCCTTGAAGCGCTGGCTGATGGCCGGCAGCTGGGTCGCTTCCTTCTCGGTCAGCTGGCCGTCCTTGTCGAGGTCTGCGCGGTTGAATGCCGTGGTGGCCGCCCTGGACGGGTTGCCGGTGCCGGGGCCATACGAATATTTGGAGTCCGCCTGGGGTGCCGTTTTACTGGCTGGGGCGGGCTGGGGCGATGCCGAAGTGGTCTGTGCTTGCAATGCGCCCGCGCCGCCCAGGGAGATGGCGGCGAAAAGCATCACGCTGCGCGTGTCGAACGAATAGGTGCGTCGTTGCAGTGCTTTCATGGAAGCTAAGCTCCTTCGAAGTTGAACAGGGTTGCATTGCACCGCAGCACGGTGGTGAAGGCCAGCACTCTTGCCTGCTGTTGCCCAGGTCAACATTTCCCAGCGTGGTGTAACCCGGCAGTACCGGCACATGTAGTTTTTGCGGGTGGATGTAGCCAGAAGTAGCTCGCAGGTTGGCTGCAGCCCTGGCATCGGAGAGAGAGGCTTGGGGCGGCATGCCCCACGGCGGCGCTTGTGCGCAGGATGACCGGCAGGCCCGTGTACGTCCTACAAGCGACGGGCGTGCGCGCCAAAACAATGAATCCAAGCAATTCGCTTGTTCTGGTGTTTTATCGAAGGAGCCTTTCATGCAAAAGCAAACCATCCTCGCCGCCCTGGCCACACTGGCGTGCACCGCCGCCTTGGCACAAGCCCCCGCCAATGTCACCGCGCGTCCGCCTGCAGAAGTCAACCCCACCGCATCGGGCGGCGCTGCGGCTGCCAATGCCCAGAACAAGGTGGACATGCGCAGCAGCCAGAGCAGCGCAGCACCCGCCAACCCCACCGCGGGTGACGGCCGTGCCGCCCCTGTGGCCGAAATCAACCCCAGTGCAGCAGGCGGCAAGGCCGCAGCCACCGCACAGACGCGTGTCAATGCACGCTTGATGGACAGCAATGGCGACGGGATGGTGTCGCGCAAGGAGTGGGACATCTACCATGCGAACGCCTGGAACACCCTGCAGCCCACGAACACGGGCGTATCCACCGCCGACATTGACAAGCTCAACCGCACCCCCATGACCCACTGATCGGGCCGTGCGTAGCCAACGGGTTCGAACCAACGCCCCTGCATGTGATGGCAGGGGCGTTGGTCTGTCTGGGCAGCGCGGAGCACGGTGAAGCCATATCGCAATGTGGCTTCTTGTGCGGAGAGCAGGGTGATAGGCCCCCTCCCACCGCAGTGGGCCTGGGTGGCGGAGAATCTGCGAATTCTTCCACCGCATGCGGCGCCCCTGCCACCTGCGCTCCACCTTATCGAGGCACCCCATGGGCAACCGACTCACACAGATCGCCACGCGCACCGGCGACGCCGGTACCACCGGACTGGGCAACAACCAACGCGTTTCCAAAAACAGCTTGCGCATCCATGCTCTGGGCGACGTGGACGAACTCAACTCCCACATCGGCCTGCTGCTTTGCGAGCGCGTTCCCGCCGATGTGCGCGAGCTGCTTGTCGAGGTGCAGCACCAGCTGTTCAACCTAGGGGGCGAGTTGTCGATTCCCGGCTACGAACTGCTCAAGGCCGAGGCGGTACTGGCGCTCGATGAGGCGTTGGCCCACCACAACGCGGCGCTGCCCCGGCTGCAGGAGTTCATCCTTCCCGCAGGCACCCGCGCCGCCGCGCAAGCCCATGTCTGCCGCACCGTGGCGCGCCGCGCGGAGCGTGTGGTGGTGGCGCTGGGCAACGAAGAGGCCATCAACGACGCACCCCGGCAGTACCTCAACCGCCTGTCCGACCTGATGTTCGTGCTCGCCCGCGTGCTCAACCGCATGGACGGTGGCGATGACGTGTACTGGAAAAGCGAGCGCCTGGCGCAGCAGAATGCTACTGAATAGATAGCTGCTTACGCTTGACGGTCTTGCGGTAGCGGCCAATTTTCCTCATATTTTCACTGCCTTTTGCAACTGGCGCGCGCCAGGCCAGGGCAGCCGAGCAAGGGCCGCCCCGCAGCGAGGGCTGCGTCCCCCTTCCCGAATCGCGCCTGCGATTCGAGAGAAGGGGGAAGGCACGCAGTGCCTCAGGGGGACGTACCTTATCTCGGTGCCAGGATCGCCATCGTCAGCCGCGACACGCAGGTCAGCTCACCCGCTTCGTTGTGCATATCGATGTGCCACACATGCGTGGTGCGGCCAATGTGCACGGGCCGTGCCGTCCCGGTCACCCAGCCGCTGGTGGCAGAGCGCAGGTGGTTGGCGTTGATGTCCAGGCCCACGGCGCGGTAACCGTCGGGCAGGGTGTAGTAGGCGCCGGTGGAGCCCAGCGACTCCGCCAGCACCACGCTGACCCCGCCGTGCAGCAGGCGAAAGGGTTGCACGGTGCGGTGGTCCACGGGCACCCGTGCACGCAGAAAATCGTCACCCACCTCGACAAATTCAATGCCCAGGTGCTCTACGGCGGTGTTGCGGTTGGCGGCCTCCAGCAGGGCCAGGTCGATGGGTTTTTTCCAGATGGGCATGGTGTTCAACGGGCGTCAGAGCCGGGTCAGTACGAGCCGCGATTGTGCCTATGGCCCGGGGTGAGCAGGTGGAGCTTCCTATGTACGCTCTCAGCTTTGCTGTATGCCCTCTGTCAGTGCGCTCACTACGCAAGCGGCGTTACCAGGGGCGGCCGATGACAAAACGCACGGGTTGGCGCACGGTCTCCATGTCTTCGTACAGCTCGGCCTGCAGTTCGCCGCGGGTAAAGGCTGTGTCGATATTCCACGTTTGCTGGTGTTCGTTGTTCATACGCGCCGATGCGCCGCGCTCGGCTTGCACCACTTGGCCGGAGGAGAGCTTGAAGGACAGCGTCTTGATGCGCAACAGCGTGTCATTGCCCTGGAACTGGACGCTCTTTCCATCTACCTTGAACTGCTTGATGTCTACCCCGCCCAGCTTGATGGGGCCTGGGCGTTCCGGGTCGAAAGCCTGGGCCGCTTTTGTGGTCCGCTTGGCCACGCTGAGGGGGACCGTCCCTTCGAAGATCAGTCCGGTCACCGCCTTGTCGGGCAGCCGGTTGAGGGTCAGTGCGAAGCTGCGTGAGCGAGCGTCGGTTGAAAATTTCGGAAAGCTGGCGATGTCCGCCTGACCTAGGCTCTGGGTGGTTTTGTCGGGGAACACCGCCGTCACTCGCACGTCGCCTTTGTCAAAGAACGAGTTCGTCCACTGGGTGAAAAGACCGGAGCGCGTGGTGGCAATAGCGTTGACCTCCACCTTTGCCATGTCGCCGGTGGCAGCAAACGGAACCAGATTTTTGTCTCTGCCAGGAGGGGCCTCGATAAAAGTCACGCCCAGGATTTTTACGTCAATGGGGGCCTGCGCATACACCTGAAAGCTGCACGCCACCAGGGCGGCCCCAATCATCCGAGGCAAGGTCAACAATGCGAGATTTTTCATGCAATCGATCACTGAAGATGGTCGTGGCCTCGGCGGTGACACACCACAGAGGCTTGTGTGGAGCCGAAGTTTCTCCCTCTCTTCGGCCGGGGCATTGTGCAGTATGCGCAGCGGATAGATGCTGTGCATGCAGAAGCAATTGCCAGACAACAACCCTCTATAGTCGGTCCAAGGAAAGGGCGTTACAGACGCCTAGCACAGCTGACACGGCATGGTTCGGACGATCAATCCTCAGCCCACAAACTTGCCGTTGGCGCCCATCACCCCCAGGTCCAGAAAGCGCGAGCCCACATACGGCGCGCCGCCGGCGTAGTCGATGGACAGGCCACCCAGGTCGCTGCTGCGGATACCGGCCAGTGCGCTGCGCAACTTGGCGCGGGTGAGCTCACGTCCGGCGCGTTCCAGGCCTTCGGTGAGCACGCGGGCATTCACATAGCCTTCAAAGCTGCGGGCCGAAAACTCCTGGTAGCCCAGCGCGCGCATGGCCTTCTGGTAGTCGCGCACCACGGCCACACTCGTGCGGGCCGCGTCGGGCAGCACCATCGACAGCGCAATGCCCGAGGCCTTGCCGCCCAGCTGGCGCAGGTTGTCGCCCGACAGCGCCACGCTGGTGGCGGCCAGCGGCGTGCTGGACGACACCTTCTTGAACTCGTTGACCAGTGTGGCGGTAACGTCACCTGCGGTTCCGAGAAGCACAGCGGCGGCCTTGGCGGCCACGGCCTTGCCCACCACATCGGGCACCTGCGCGCCCTGTGCATCCAGCTTGAAAGCCTTGGGTGCTGGTTGCTTGGCGGCGGCCATGGCCTTGTTCACGTCCGCCAGAAACTCGCGGCCAAACGCCGTGTCTTGGTACACGATGGCCAGGTCGTTCATGCCCATGGACACCAGCTTTTGTGTGAGGCGCTGGGCTTCGTCGGCGTAGCTGGCGCGCACGTGGAACACCGATCGGTACTCGGCCTTGCGCAGCGACGTGGCACCGCTCTGTGGGGCCACATAGGGGATCTGCGCCTCGTCCACCAGCGGCAGGATGCGCTGGTTGTTGGCCGTGCCCATGCAGGAGATCAGCGAGACCACGTTGGCGTCGGCAATCAGCTTTCGCACGTTGTCTTCGGAGCGCGCGGCGTCGTAGCCGTCGTCCAGTGCCAGCAGCTTGATCTCGCGGCCATGGATGCCCTTGGCGTTGGCCTGCGCAATGCCTGCGTCCAGCCCTTGTTTCAATTCCTTGCCCAGGCTGGCCAGTGCGCCGGTGGTGCCCAGCGAGCAGCCAATGGTCACGCTCTTGGCGTCCATGGGGTCCTGCACGCCCACGGCGCGCGAAGAGGTGGCAAGCAGCAGGCCGGTGCTTGCGGCCACAAGGGATTGGGTGAACTGACGGCGTTGCATGGTCAAAAAAACTCGCAGGCAAAAAAGCCACCAGCCCCGGATGGGGGCTGGTGGAGGGTGGACTGGGGGAGGTCGATAGACCTAGGGTTAACCCTGATTTTATCTGCCCAGGCTGGCAATTGGCTGTCAAAGGCCTGGCAGGCCTGGGGGTGTCCTCTTTACACCGTGCTGCCAGGGCCCGCTGGCGCGCGCATGCTGCCCGTCTCCACATACCGCTGGTGCCACGACAACGCCTCGTTCAGCAGGTGCGGTGTGTGCTGGCCCACGGCGCCCCGCTTGGCGCGGGCCACGTAGTCGTGCAGCGCAGGGCGGAAGTCGGGGTGCACGCAGCGGTCGATGATGATCTGCGCCCGTTGCGAGGGCGAGTGCCCACGCAGGTCGGCCAAACCCTGCTCGGTCACAAGGATCTGCACATCGTGCTCGGTGTGGTCCACATGCGAGGCCATGGGCACGATGCAGGAGATGCTGCCGTTCTTGGCCAGCGACGGCGTCATGAAGATCGACAGGTAGGCATTGCGCGCAAAGTCGCCCGAGCCGCCGATGCCGTTCATGATGGCGGAGCCCATGATGTGGGTCGAGTTGACGTTGCCGTAGATGTCGGCCTCGATCATGCCGTTCATCGCAATCAGGCCCATGCGTCGGATCAGCTCGGGGTGGTTGCTGATCTCCTGCGGGCGCAGCACGATGCGCTGCTTGTAGAAGTCGATGCGCTCGTTGAAGTCCTGCATGGCCGCCGGGCTCAGCGACAGCGCCGTGGCCGAGGCGCTTGCGAGCGTACCCGAGCGCAGCATGTCCAGCATGCCGTCCTGCAGCACCTCGGTATAGGCCGTGAGGTTCTCGAACGGGCCGTTGTTCAGCCCCGCCAGCACCGCGTTGGCGATGTTGCCCACGCCCGACTGCAGCGGCAGCAGGTCCTGGGGCAGGCGGCCCTTCTTCACCTCGTGCTGCAGGAACTCGATGATGTGGCCCGCAATGCGGTTGGAGGTGTCGTCCGGCGCGGCATACACACTGTTGCGATCGGGCTGGTTGGTCATCACCACCGCGATCACCTTGGACGGGTCGCAGCGCAGGTAGGGTTCGCCGATGCGCTCGTCGGGTCGCGTCATGGGGATGGGCTTGCGGTGCGGCGGCACATCGGTGCCGTAGTAGATGTCGTGCATGCCCTCCAACCCCGGGTGGTGCCATGCGTTCACCTCCAGGATGATTTTGTCGGCCTGGTCCAGCCAGGTCTTGTTGTTGCCCACCGAAGACGAGGGGATCAGCCGCCCGTCGGGCAACACGCCCGCCACCTCGACCACGGCCACATCCAGCTTGCCCAGAAAACCGAACCACACAAACTGCGCCACGTGCGACAGGTGGATGTCCACATACTGCATCTGCCCCGCATTGATCTGGCGGCGCACCGTCGGGTCGGACTGGTAGGGCAGGCGCATCTCGATGCCGTCCACCTGGGCCAGTGCGCCGTCCAGCTCAGGCGCGGTGCTGGCCCCCGTCCACAGACCGATCTTGAAGCCATGGCCCTGCGCGTTCAGGCTTTCGATGCGGCGGGCCAGCGCGCCCGGCACAGCCTTGGGGTAGCCCGCGCCGGTGAATCCGCTCATGCCCACATGGGCGCCGGCAGGGATCAGGGCGGCCGCTTCATCGGCGGACATGGTGCGGGAGAGAAAGTCGGGGTACAGCACCCGATCGGCCAGGGACATGAACAAACTCCGCAAAAAGAAAAAGGCCACCCGCCCGGTGAGCGGATGGCCCTGTGGACAAAACCCAGGATGCTAGCCTTCGTTCCTTACAAATTAAGGGTTAACCCTTACAAATGCGGTCCGGCGTCCCCATACCCGCAGATTACGCCGCTTTGCGGTTGAGCAGCGCGTACAGCAGGATCGCCCCGAACGTGGCGGTGCCGATGCCGCCCAGCGCAAACTGGCCGAACTTGAGCGTGAAGTCGCCCGTGCCCAGGATGAGGGTGATGGCCGCCACGATGAGGTTCTTGTTCTGCGAAAAGTCCACCTTGTTGTCCACCCAGATCTTGGCGCCCGCCACCGCGATCAGGCCAAACACCACGATGGACACGCCGCCCATCACCGGCAGCGGAATGGTCTGGATCAGCGCGCCGAACTTGGGGGAAAAGCCCAGCACCAGCGCAAACACGCCCGCCAGCAAGAACACGGCGGTGGAATAGATCTTGGTGGCGGCCATCACACCAATGTTTTCGGCGTAGGTGGTCACGCCTGTGCCGCCTGCAGCGCCGCTCACCATGGTGGCTACGCCGTCGCCAATGAACGCGCGGCCCATGTAGCGGTCCAGGTCCTGGCCCGTCATGGCCGTCACGGCCTTGATGTGGCCCAGGTTCTCGGCCACCAGGATGATGGCCACGGGCGCAATCAGCAGCATGGCATTGGCTTCGAACACCGGCGCAGCAAAGTTGGGCAAACCAAACCATGCGGCGTTGGCCAGTGCGGACAGGTCCATGGGCTTGCCCAGCCCCAGGCCGTTGGTCAGCACCGCGTAGATGATGCTCGCCACGATCAAGCCCACCAGAATCAGCAGGCGCTGCACCATGCCGCGCGTGAGCACGGCCACCAGGCCCACGCTCACAAAGGTCACCACCTGCATCCAGCTGTCAAAGTTGCTGGCCGCCATGTTCTTGATGGGAATGCCCGCGAGGTTCAGCCCGATCACCGCCACCACCGAGCCCGTGACCACGGGCGGCATGAAGCGCTCGATCCAGCCCGTGCCAATGGCCTGCACCAGCGCGCCGATGAGCGTGTAGACCAGGCCACACGCAATGATGCCGCCCAGCGCCACGGCAATGTTGGCGTTGGCCCCTTTGCCCGCGTAGCCCGTGGCCGCAATCACCACGCCAATGAACGCAAAGCTCGACCCCAGGTAGCTGGGCACCTTGCCGCCCGTGACCAGGAAGAAGATCAGCGTGCCCACGCCGCTCATCAAAATCGCCACGTTCGGGTCAAAGCCCATCAGGATGGGCGCCAGCACCGTGGCCCCAAACATCGCAATCACGTGCTGCACCCCCATCACCGCCGTCTGCGGCCAGGGCAGCCGCTCATCGGGCCCAATCACCCAACCTTGTTGCAGCACCTCAGCGCTTTTTGTGCGCCAGTTCATGAATCCCATCTTGTCGGTTCCTTGTTGTTGAGGCGCGAATGCTAGTGGATGGGTGAGGCAATGCCGCGAAGCTGCAACTCTTTCGCCGGGCGCTCGCTGTGCCCCGGGTTAGCATTTGGGCCTACCCCGCTCTGCCCCTTGTGGGCACCGCCGCCATGCACTCTCAGCCGTCCTGCCCCAACTGCCGCCAGCCCATGCAGGCCCACCGGTTCACCAGCAACCAGGGGCACTCGCTGGAGCTGGACATCTGTTTTGCCTGCCAGGGCCTGTGGTTTGACAGGCACGAAAACCTCAAGCTCGCGCCCCAGTCGGTGGTCGAGCTGTTCCGCCTGCTGCACGAACACCGCACCGACCAGCACCAGCCCCTGGCAGAACGCATGGCCTGCCCGCGCTGCAACACCAGCCTGGCCAAAGGTTTTGACGTGGTGCGCAGCGGCCGCTACATGATCTACCGCTGCGCCCGCCTGCATGGCCGCTTCAGCACCTTCTCGTCCTTCATGGTCGAAAAAGGCTTTGTGCGCCACATGACGCGCCCCGAGATCGACGACCTGGCCAAACGCGTGGGCGCCATCTACTGCACCAGCTGTGGCGCCCCCGTGGACATCCGCAAGGACCACGCCTGCCCCTACTGCCGCGCCGCGTTCTCCCTCATCGACCCCGACGCCGTGGTGCGCGCCATGGAGGGCTACGCCAAGGCCAGCACCGAGCGCACCACCCACGCCACCCCCCCGGTGGACATCGGCGACGCCCTGGTGGCCCTGGAGCGCGACCGCAGCCGCGCCGAACGCGAGCGGCAAAAGCGCGCGTTCACCAGCGCCAGTGATGCGAGCGACAGCTCATTCACGGGCGATCTGCTGACGGCCGGGGTGGAGTTGGTGTGGGCCTTGATCAACACCAGAAGCCATCACTGAGGGCTTCCGAGGTGGAGCATGACAACGCCTCCCACCACGCACACCAGACCCACTACTTTGATGACGCCCACTGGCTCGCCAAACAGCGCCATCCCCACCACGGCTGCGGCCGCCGTGCCGCTGGCCGCCCACACTGCATAGGTGAGGCCCATGTCGAGCTGGCGCATGGCCACGGCCATGAGCCAGATGGCGAGTGCGTAGCACGCAGCTGCCATGCCTGACGGGAGGAGTCTGGAAAAGCCATCGGAGTACTTGAGCGCGACGGTTCCGGCAACTTCTGCAATGACGCTGGCTGCGACGAGCAGCCAGGCCGATAGGTTTGGATTCATGGGGCACCTTGGCCGAACATGCCCGTTTGTCACTTGTACCGAGTGACACGGGCAGTACGATGAAGCGGTACCCAGATGGTGAAGTGCCGCAGTGTAGCCACGCCCTTGCGATCCATCAAGAACACCCCACGCAGGCTCTGGCGGCCACTTGCGTTTGCGCGGATCATGGAGCGTTGACACAGCGGCAGAGCCGGATGGAGGGCGTGAAGGTGTCCCTTCACGCACCCAGCCCATCCCCCGCACCACACTCCAACCCGTTCACAATGGCGCAGGCCTGTGTTCTGGTGGGCCCCGTCGCAAACAACCAACCAGCCGTGGCACCCGGTGGCCACAGGAGGAGAGGACCTTGCAGCCGCATCCGCCCCCAACCCGACGCCGTGCCCGCACCACCGCCGCCCCGGCGCAGCGCAACCCTGAGAACGCGGGGGATGGCGCCGCTGCCTCCGACGCCGCTACCCCCTGCCTGCTGCAGCGCGCACACCTGCGGGCCGTGCCCAGCACCCTGCTGATCCCGCTGGCAGCGCGCGCGCGGGGGAGCCGTTACTTTCCTTGGCTGGCCTGCAACGACGTGGTGGCCACCAGCCTGGTGGAGCGCCTGGGTGCCGATGTGGAACCGTGCCTGGACGACTTGCCCACGGTGCTCAACGTACTGTGGCGCACGCGCGCCATCAAGGATGCGGGCCGCAGTTTCTTCCTTGCGCACCCGAAGGCTGGCGGCGTGAGCCTGGGCTGTGGCCTGTCGCACCACTTTCAGTGGCTCGATACGGGCGCCAACCAGTGGCTCGATGCTGATCTGCCCGAGGTCATGGACCTGCGCCGCGAGCTGCTGCCGGTGCGCTGCCCGCGCACGCGCCATGCCACGGTGGACATCACGCAGCCTGGCTGGTGGCAGCGGCTGGGGCTGCCTAAGGAGGAAGGGGAAGGCGACGGTGCGGGCGTGCAGCCGGTGTTCATCGTCTGCGAAGGGGTGCTCATGTACCTGCAGCCCGCGCAGGTGCAGGCCGTGCTGCGCGAGTTTGCGCAGTGCGCGCCGGAAGGCTCGCGCCTGGTGATTGATGTCATGACACACCGTGCCGTGGGCCGCGCGGCGCAGCACGCCAGCGTGGGACCCACGGGGGCGGAGTTCCACTGGGGCGTGGGCAGCATGGACGAGCTGGCCGCCGCACACCCGCGCCTGGCGCTGCTGCGCCAGCAGAGCGTGTCGGAGTGTTATGGCTGGCCGGGTGTGGTGCTGGAAACGTTGTGGTGGCCGTGGCTGGGGGCGCCGCTGTATGGCATGGCGACTCTCGGCGTGGACGGCGCGTAAAGCTGCTCGCCGGTGGCTGCTTGGCAGCACGCTCCTAGGAGCGCGCCAGCTGCGCCCACACCGGCGTCTTGCCCGTCAGCTGCCCCACGATGGCGGCCTGCAGCGGCGGCAGCCGCCGCGCGCCCTGCAGCACCAGCTGCCGCAGCAGGCGCGGCACGGGGCGCGTGTCGGTATACAGCCGCACGATGGCATTGGTGCCCTCGTACATCGGCCATGCGTGGCGGTGGTGCGCCCGCGCATAGGTGGCCAGGGCTTCGCCATTGCCGATGTCGTGGCCCTGGCTGCGGGCCGCCACCACGGCGGCTGTCAGGCGTTCCACACCGGCCAGACCCAGGTTGTAGCCATGCGCCGTCACGGGGTGCATGCCCACAGCGGCGTCGCCCAGCAGCGCGCAGCGGTGGTCTGCAAAACGCTGTGCATACACGGCCACCAGCGGGTAGGCGTGGCGTTCGCCCTCCAGCTGCAAAGGCCCCAGGCGGTCGCCCAGCTGGGCCTGCACCGTAGCGGCGAAGGCCTGCGGGCTCTGGGCCATCAGCGCACCTGCGTCGGCAGTGCCCGCCGTGACCACCACCGAGCACAGCGCATGCCCCTCTTGGGGGTCATTGGGCAAGGGCAGCACCGCCAGCGTGCGTTCATAGCCAAAACACTCGTGCGCCACGCCGCCATGGGGTTGGGCATGGCGCATGCGGCAAACGATCACGGTGCGGCCAAAGTCCGTCATGCGTGCGCCAATGCCCAGCTGCCGCCGCGTGGCCGAGAAGCGACTGTCCGCCGCCACCAGCAGCGGGGCCTGCAGACGCTGTGGCGATGGCGCAGGGCCATCGCTGGGGGCAACGGCGGAAGCCTGGGGCAAGTACTCCAGCTCGGCATGGGTGGACTGCGTGGCCACGCGCACCACCTGGGCGCCGGTCACGATGCGGACACCCGGTGTGCGTGCCGCCACGGCATAGGCCGTGCGGCGCAGTGCGTGGTTGGGCACGATGAAGCCCAGAGCCTCCAGCCCCGTACCCTGGGTGCCCAGCTGCAGGGCGCTGCGCTGGCCCAGCGGGCCGTCGTGCACCTGCGCTTCGCGGATGGTGCCCACCTCGTGGGGCGCCAGGCCGGCCCAGGTGCCTAGCCGCTGTAGCGTGGCCACGCTGGGGTGGGTGAGCGCGATCTCGCGGCCATCGGGCGCGGGGTGGGCCAGCGTGGCCTCAGACTGCTGTTCGACCACGGTGGTGGTGAACCCGGCCTGCGCCAGGGAAATGGCCAGCGACAGGCCCGCAGGGCCCGCGCCGACGATGAGAACGTCGCTGTGTGAGGAGGAGGTCATGGCAAGAAGACCGGGCGAAGCAGCCCGGCATCCACCCTGCAACCGTGGGGTGGGGCTTGCCATTGTGGGCGGGCACTCCGCGCGGCGGTTTGCCCTGCATCAAGGCAGTGTGCCTGAATGCTATAAATTAAATAGCTAAAAAATGATACGGGATAAGCGCTAGGGCCTTAAAACATCAAAAATTATGGTGCGTTACGAGCGTGCCGGTTTGCGCGCGCCCTTGGCGGGCTTCTTGCGGGCGCCACCCGCTGGCTTGCCGCGCAGGTGCAGCCCCCAGGTGACCAGCACCCACAGGTACGCCGCCAGCACGCTGTAGGCCGCCATGGCGGCCAGCGACAGCGGTGGTGCGGCGATGGAGCGCGGGCTGGCCATGGTCTCCAGCAGCTGGCGTGTGCCCGTGCCCAGCACCGGCATGGCCGCGCTGCCCGAACGTGCCATGCGTGCCGCCATGAAGATGAAGAACTCCATCAGCAACGCACCGATGACCCAGCAGGCCAGCAGGGCCAGTAGCTGCGCAAACGCCCTGCGGTCGCCCTTGGCCAGGAAGTAGATGGCCGACACCAGCACCAGGGCGGGCAGCAGCAGGGCCAGGGCAGGCCAGGCGGACATGAGGAGATGCATCGGAAGAAGGTGGGGGCGGATCGGAGAGTGTGTCGGGCAGCGCCAGGGCTGCGGACTGCGAATGATAGAGGAGGCTCCCGGCACCCAGTGCCGCCCCAGGGCAGGGTCTGCCTGTACGGGGGCTATGGGTGCGTGTCGCCGCGCTGTCCCTGGCGGAAGGTGTTCGGTGTGCAGCCCAGCAGCGTGCGGAACGAGGCGATATACGCGGCGGGGCTCTCGAACTGCAGGGCGTGTGCGATGCCCTTGACCGGGCGGCCCGAGGCCAGCAGATCGAGCGAGGCAATGATGCGCGCACGCTGGCGCCAGGCGCGAAAGCTCAGGCCCGCTTCCGCCGTGAAGCGCCGGGTGAAGGTGCGGTCGGACATCGCGGCCTCGGCCGCGAGTTCGTGCAGCGAGAGCTGCCACTGGTGGGCCTGCAGCAACAGCGCGAGCGCGCGCCGCAGCCCTTCGCTGGCAGGCATCGGCAGGTGGGTGGGCAGGCAGGGCGTGTGCTGCAGCGTATGCAGCAGCAGGGACACCATCAACTGCCGCGTGGGGTGGTCGAACCCGCCGTTGAAGAGCCCCAGCACCAGCTGCTGGATCAGCGGCGACGCGATCACTGCGTGCACCTCGTCCCGGCGCGCAAACGATGCGCACTGCGCCACCAGCGCCGGCTGGCAGTACACCGTGCGCAGGTCGGTGGCGGAGAGGATTTCGATCGCATGGGCGTGGTGCGGGGGCACCCACAGCGCCCGCTGCGGCGGCACGGTCCAGCGCGCGTGGGGTGTCTCCACCAGCATCACGCCCCGCGTGGCAAACACCAGCTGGCCGCTGCGGTGCTGGTGCGCTGGCAAAAGCGTGCCGGCCGCGTGCGTTTTTGCCAGCGTGGCCCACAGGCCGGCGTCTTGGCGCCCTGGCGATGTTTGTTGGCGTTCTGGTGCTGACATGCCGTCCTATTATGAAACCACCTCCTCCCCACTCCTTCCCCGAAACCTGCCCCCAGCCCATGCACACCACCACCTTCCTTGTCCATTCGGGCCGCCAGACGGCCCGCGCCGCCCAGGCCATCAACCCGCCGCTGGTGCGGGCCTCGACCGTCGTGTTCGACACCCTGGCTGCCTACAAACACGCGCACCACCAGACCGTGTTCGACTCGCCGCGCTACGGCCGCTCGGGCACCTCCACCACGTTTGAGCTGCAGCGCTGCATGGCCGCGTTGTCGGGCGCAGAAACCTGCCTGGCCACGGCCAGCGGACTGGCGGCCATCGTGGCCGTGCTCAGTGCCCATGCGGGGCCGGGCCGCCACCTGCTGCTGAACCAGGGTGTGTACGGGCCCACGCGCATCTTCTGCGACCAGGAACTGGTGCCGCAGGGCACCACCGTCGAGTACTTTCCGGAAGGCGCCGACATCGCGCCCTACCTGCGGGACAACACCAGCCTGGTCTACATCGAAACCCCCGCGTCGCTGACCATGGAGATGCTGGACGCGAGCGCCGTGTGCGCGGCGGCACGCCAGCGCCACATCCCGGTGGCGGTGGATGCCACCTGGGGCACGCCGGTGTTTTTTGACGCCCACGCCCTGGGTGTGCACATCGCCATCCATTCGGCCACCAAATACATCAACGGGCATTCCGACCTCATGCTGGGGCTCATCACGGGTTCGCACGCAGACCTGGCCAGCACCCGGCGCTTTTGCGACCGCAGCGGCGCCCACGCGGCGCCCGATGTGTGCTGGCTCGCGCTGCGCGGCCTGCGCACCCTGGCGGTGCGGCTCGAACGGCACCAGCAGACCGCGCTGGCGACGGCCCAGTGGCTGCAAGAGCAGCCGCAGGTCCGGCGCGTGCTGTTCCCGGCGCTCCCCTCCGACCCGGGCCACGCGCTTTGGCGCGCGCAGTTTTCGGGCGCCGCGGGGCCGTTCACCTTTGAGCTGGCGCCCTGCAGTGAAGCCGCATTTGCTGCGTTCATCGACGCGCTTGCGCTCTTTGGCCTGGGCACCAGCTGGGGCGGGTACGAAAGCCTGGTGCTGCCCGCTGTGCCCTATGACCAGCGCCACCTGGCAACGCTGCCGGATGAGGGTCGCCTTGTCCGCCTGCATGTGGGGCTGGAAGACGCCCGCGACCTGCGCGCGGACTTGGCACAAGCGCTCAGCGGTCTGGGCTGACCGGCGCCAAGTGTCCCGAGTTGGAAGTCCGTTGATGAAATAAAGATGTCGAAATCGTCGTCAGGCAAGGCGCAAACCACAGCGATAGCAGGTGCTATCGCGAGGATTTGCAACGCAGCATGGCGGCGATTCTCGACGTCTTTATGAAACGAATTTCCAATTCGGGACACTAGCTCGCTACGAAGTCCACCACCGACTGAAGCACCTCTACCTGCTGCAGGATCTTGCGGTGCCCCAGCCCCTCGGTGGCCAGCAGCGTGGCGCCCGGGATGTGGTCGCGGTAGGCCTCGCCATCGGCAAAGCGGTTGATGCGGTCGCCCCGGTCGTGCACCACCAGCGTGGGCAGCGCGATGCGTGGGCCCACAGCCGGGGGCTCGAACTGGCGCATCAGGATGCCTTCTCGGGCTTCGATGCGCCGCTGCAGGGCGGCACGCGTGCGCTCCGAAAGGCCGAACACCTGGGCGAACAGGCGCGTGTATTCGTGCGGCGACGCGGGCGGTGCCAGCAGCACCAGTCGCTGGGTGGCCAGGCCCCGGCTGGCCGCGTGCGCCGCTGCGTTGGCAGCCAGCGAATGGGCCACCACGGCATGGGGCGCCGAGTCCTGCGCGTGCAGGCGGGCGGTGGCGTATTCGATGGCGCGGGCGAACTGGGGCAGGTTGCTCACGCGGCCCCGGCTGCCACCGTGCGCAGGCAGGTCCACCAGCACCGGGCGCAGGCCGCGCGCTGCCAGGGCATCGGCCAGCGGCAGCATCTGGCGCGCATGCCCGCCCCAGCCGTGCAGCAGGAGCACCGTGGGGCCGTGCGGCTGGGCCTGGGGCAGGTACAGCGTGATCTCGGCGTCTTCAAACGGCCAGCGCTCTGTGCGCCAGTGGCCTGGCGGCACGGCTTGGCGGCCGGGTTTGCGCAGGGGCAGGGGCGTGCCAAACAGGCGCGCAGCCACGCGCACGGCCAGTGCGGGCCACAGTCGCTCGGTGGCGCCCAGGGTCAGGCGCACAAGGCGCATGGCGGGGTGTTCGCCGTAGAAGCTGGACGTGGCCCGCAGGGCGGTGGATGAAGAGGAGGTGTTCATGGTGGGGTTCCTGAAGGGATGGAGTGGGGCGCGCGGCGCGCACCTCAGAAAAAGACCCAGTCCCGGTTGCTGCGCGGGAGGCTGGTGAGGGTGCTGCACAGCGACCGGATGGCGCCCACTGCGGCCGCAATGGCGGCAATGCCCAGGATGATCAACATGGTGGTTCCTTTCTTCGCACGGTTGTGCGAAATTGGGACATAAAAAACAAGAGGTCTCCCTGTCACACCACCGCGTCTCAGGCGGGGGAAGGGAGGTAGCTCTTGACGAGGCGCGCCCAGGACGCCTCGGTGCGTGACACTGCCTGCGGATCGCGCAGGAAGCGGACGTCGTGCAACAAGCCCATGATCATGGAATAGATCTCGCCCACCAGCTGGTCGGGCGGGGTGTCGGCGGGCAGGTGCCCGGCCTCGATGGACTGGATCACCGTGCGGCGCAGTGCCGCGCGCCAGCGTGTGATCTCTGAATGCAGCAGGTCGCGCAGCTCGCCTTCGCGGTCGTCCAGCTCGAACGCCCCTGCGGTGTAGATGCAGCCGGTGAAAGCCTCCACATCGCGCGTGCGGGCAATCCAGCGGCGCACGATTTCTTGGAGGCGCGGCAGGCCCTTGGGGTGCTGCATGGCGGGCACAAACACATCGGCCAGGAAGCGGCGGCCAAACTCCTCGATCACCGCCTTCTGCAGCGCCTCGCGCGAGCCGGCGCGCGAGAACACGCCGCTCTTGGACAGACCCACGCGGTCGGCCACGGCCTGCAGCGTGATCGACTCCAGCCCTTCGGCCGCAGCCAGGTCCAGCGCTGCGCCCACAATGGCCGCGCGGGTGAGTTCTGATTTCTGGGTCTTGGCATCCATGGGGCGAAATTTAGCACAACTGTGCGAAATCAATCAAGCCCTGTTGTCTGCAGTGCTTTGTGCGGCGACCGCCCGCGGAGGCACCGGCATGGGCCGGGCTCTCTGCCTGCGCTACTGGGCCAGGGCCGCGATGCTCAGCGCCGTCAATGCGCCGCTGTAGACGCGGAAGTCCTGCATGCGGCCCTTGAAGTACCGGTCCCCGCCGTACTGCGAGCGCCCCAGCCAGGTGTGGGTGGTGTGGCCCATCTGGTAGGGGTTCATCCAGACCTCGTTGTGGGTGGCGACCTGCACGCCGTCCACATACAGTGTGCCCACCGTTCCCACGAGGGTGACGGCCACGTGCACCCAGCGACCCGTGGGCAACGGGTCTGCGACCAAGGGCTGAGCGGGCCAGAACTGATCCCGCGAGGCCATCAATTGGAGTTTTTGGTCTCCATTGCGCGGGGTCAGCGCGATGTAGGCCACATCGTCCGAGCCGAAATCGAAGATGCGGGTGTTGGCGGCGGTGGTTTCCACCTGGACCCAGGTCGCCACGGTGAAGTCGCCCAGGGCCAACACCGCCCCGTCAGGCAGCGCCACGTAGCCGTTGTTTCCGTCAAACACCGCGCAGTTCCCGCCAGCGCGTCCCGTGTCGAAGGAAGTCCCTCCCACCAACTTGGCATGCCGCCCGTTGCCGCTGGCGTCATCGGCGTTGCCATTCATGGGCAGGTGCAGCCACAACTCGCCCGGGAAGGCCACGCGGGCGACGTCGGCGCCCAAGCGCTCGCCCTGGGGGGTTACAGCGCTGATGCGGTAGTGCCAGGTACCCTGGGCTGGCGCATCGGTGTAGGTGCGAGGCTCGGTGACCTGGGCAATGGTGGTGAAGGGGCCGGTGCGTGAGGCGGACCGCTGGACCAGGTAGTGCGTGGCGTCCGCGCTGCCCCACCATGACAGCAGCACCTTGCCGGCACTCAGGAAGGCTGTGAGGCCCGTGGGGGGCGCTGGCGGGACGGCGCTGCGTGTGTACAGCAGCGTGCCCATGCCGGGATCGTCGCCACCGTCGATGCGTTCCGGCCGCATCTGGTCGAGTATCGCTTTCGTCCACGGGGCCGACAGGCCCTTGCGGCTCACATAATGGTGGTAGATCCGCTCAAAGCAGGGGCGGCGGGCGCCCGTGCCAGCCGCGCCCGTGCCTGTGCCATGGACGCCGGTGTATGGCACGAAGGGCATCGTGGCCGGGTCGGTCAGGTTGTTGCGAGCCACGTATTCCGCACCTGCCAGCAGGCGGTTGTTGGCATAGCCGTACAGGTCCTCGCCCTGGTTCCAGGCCATTTCGCACAAGCAGCCCGCCAGCGCGATGCCCAGCGTGGAGTGGCCCTGGTCGCGGTGCGTCTCCTGCCACTGGCCCAGGTGCCCCGGGTGCAGGTAGTAGACATTGTGTGCAGAAGCCCCCGTGCCCCGGCCGTTCTTGTAGTAGTGCACCGCTTTGGCCGTGATGTCCGGCCGGTCGCAGAACACGCCGATGGCATACACGGCGCAGAGGTTGGCCAGGTCCCAGTTGGCCCAGTAGTGGGTGACCTTGCGGGTTTCCGAGCCGTTGTGGTTGTTGATGAAGTCAAGGGCCCGCGTGTAGAACACCTTGAGCAGCATGTCCTGAAAGCGGGTGCGGTCCTCTGGCGCCCAGCCGGGATAGTTGCGCATCAGCTCGGCCGCATTGGCCCACTGTGTGCCATACAAGCCAGAGGAGAGGAACAGGTTGGAATTGCCGCCCAGTTCCTTCAGCGTGGAGGACCAGGCGTTGAGGAACTTCACCGCATCCCGGGCATACGCTTCGTCACCCGAGATGTGCCAGCGCAGTGCCAGGTGGTAGGCACGCATCATGTCCACGATCATCACGCCGTAGTTTTCCGCCCCGGCCACGCCGCGGATGACCACCTCCAGCGGGAATGGCGTGGCGTTCAGGTTGGCGCGGCGGCCGGCGAGCAGGATGTTCCAGCCCCCAAGCCACGGCTGCAGGTTCGCACCGACCTTCTCTGCCATGCGCTGCAGATCGGCTTGGGCGTGCAGTAGACCGGGATGCACCAAGGCGCTGGGGGCCGGAGGCGGCGGCGATGGTGGAGGTGGAGGAGGTGGTGGAGGTGGTGGAGGAGGAGGAGGAGGAGGAGGAGGAGGGGGTGGTGGTGGTGGTGGTGGTGGTGGTGGCGGTGGTGGCGCTGCGGGGGGAGGCGGTGGCGCTGCAGGGGGTGGGGGGGCCGAAGGCGGAGGCGGGGTGCCAGGCGGTGTGGAGGGCGGCGTCGCGGGGGAAGGCGGCACGGTGGGGGGCACTGCCGGCGCCGGTGGTGCTGTGGGGGGCGTGGTACCTGGCGTTGGCGCGGGAGGCGGGGTGTCCCCGCCAATGGGCGCGGAGGTGGTGGGCGGTGTGTTGGTGGCGTCGGCCGGGTTGCCACCACAGGCCACCAGCGTGCCGGCCAGCGGCATGGCGGCCATTCCCTTGAGTACCCGGCGCCGGGCCGTGAAATTCGTGCCGTTGTTCAGTTCTTGGTTCATTGCTTTGGGAGATTGGGGTGGGCAGAGTTCCGTGCCTTTTGGTCGGTCCATCGGCAATTCAAGGCAAACGTTGTGCCAGGCAGGGCGCCCTGCGAAAAATGGGCGGTGTGCCGGGTTTTATGCCCAGCGCTCACAGACAAGAACGGGAAAATGAACAATTTGGTTAGTCCAATATTGTCATTAAAGTAATTAATAGCGCGCAGCTTGCTTGCCATGGGCTGGGATCGAACGCCTTTGCGCCGCTGACTGCAAGTGTCAAGCCGGGGACGGATACGGCTGGTCCGCGCCCGGATGCGATGCTACGCTGCGTCGCCATGGAGACAAATACCAAATCCCCGCCTTACGTTCCCCAGATCCGCCTGTTCCAGAACTGGCTGCGTGACCAGCGCGGCCTGCAGTTCGACAGCTACGACGCGCTGTGGCGCTGGTCCACCACCGAGCTGGATGCGTTCTGGCAAAGCGTGTGGGACTATTTCCAGATCGAATCGCCCACCCCCCACACCGCCGTGCTGGGCAAGAACACCATGCCCGGTGCGTTGTGGTTTCCTGGCGCTCAGGTCAACTACGCGCGCCAGGCGCTGCGCCACGTCGATGCGGCGCACGCAGCGGGTCTGCCCGCCATCATCAGTCGCAACGAAAAAGGCAACCACCGCGAGCTGAGCTGGCCCGAGCTGCGCCGCCAAGTCGCGTCGCTGGCGCTGCACCTCAAGGCCCAGGGCATCCAGCCCGGCGACCGCGTGGCCGCCTACCTGCCCAACGTGCCCGAGGCCATGATCGCCTTTCTGGCCACGGTGAGCATCGGCGGCGTGTGGAGCATCTGCGCGCCCGACATGGGCACGCACGCAGTGCTCGACCGCTTCCGCCAGATCGAGCCCAAGGTGCTGATCGCCGTGGACGGCGTGACCTACAGCGGGCGTGACCACGACCGCACTGGCGTGCTGGCCGAGCTGCGCGCCGACCTGCCCAGCGTGCAGCATGCGGTGTTGCTGGGTAATCTGAATGCTTCTGTTTCGATAGCTGGTTGTGTAGGCTGGACAAGCGCTACGGCACAAAATGATGCGGAGACCGCAGGGTTTGAACCGATGTGGCTGCCGTTTGACCACCCGCTATGGATCGTTTATTCCAGCGGCACCACGGGGCTCCCGAAGCCCATCGTGCACGGCCATGGCGGCACGGTGCTGGTGGCGCTGCAGCTCAAGGTGCTGCACAACGACATCGGCTGCAGCTACGAACCCAACAGCTTGGGCGAGCGCTACCACTGGTACAGCTCCACCGGCTGGGTGATGTGGAACGCGCAGCTCAGCGGCCTGCTCTCGGGCACCACCTGCGTGATCTACGACGGCAACCCCGGCGGCAGCAAGGACCACCCGGACTGGGGCGTGCTGTGGCGCTTTGCGGCCGAGACGGGGGTGACCTTTTTCGGCGCGGGCGCGGCGTTTTTTGCCAACTGCATGAAGGCGGGCATCACGCTGGCCGACTTTGGCGATCTGACGCGCATCCGCGCGTTGGGCACCACCGGCTCGCCGCTGTCGCCCGAGGTGCAGGAGTGGGGCACGGCGCAGTTCGAGGCGCTGGGTACGCACGATATCTGGTGGAACAACATCTCGGGCGGCACCGACTTCTGCGGCGCCTTCATCGGCGGCAACCGCGAGATGCCGCAGGTGCCCGGCGAGATGCAATGCCGCATGCTGGGCGCTGCCGTGGAGTCTTGGGACGCCGAGGGCCGCCCCGTGCAGGACGCGGTGGGCGAGCTGGTCTGCGCGCAGCCCATCCCGTCGATGCCTTTGTTTCTGTGGGGCGACCAGGACGGCAGCCGCTACCTGTCGAGCTACTTCGACATGTACCCCGCAGGCCACGGCCGCCAGCCCGGCGGTGGCGACGGCCCCGCGAGCATGGGCGCGGTGTGGCGACATGGCGACTGGCTCAAGATCGGCGCTAACGGCGGCTGCGTGATCTATGGCCGCAGCGACGCCACCATCAACCGCCACGGCCTGCGCATGGGCACGAGCGAGATCTACAGCGCGGTGGAGGCCTTGCCCGAAGTGCTCGACAGCCTCGTGGTGGACCTGGAGTACCTGGGCCGCGAGAGCTACATGCCGCTGTTTGTGGTGCTGCGCCCTGGCTACGCGCTGGACGACGCCCTGCGCGCGCGCATCAACGGTGCCGTGCGCACGGCGCTGAGCCCGCGTTTTGTGCCCGACGACATCTTTGCCGTGGCCGAGGTGCCGCGCACCTTGAGCGGCAAGAAGCAGGAGCTGCCCATCAAGAAACTGCTGCTGGGCCAGCCGATCGAAAAGGTAGTGAACAAGGACGCGATGGCGAATCCTGGGTGCCTGGACTGGTATGTGGCGTTTGCGGCGCAGCGGGCGAAGTCGATGCAAAAAACATAGCTACCTGCGCTTTGGGGAAAAGCGCAGGAGCCTGTTTTTATTTGAAATTGTCCTATCCGTGGGGTGCCTGGCCGTCCTTGGTTCCAGCCGCCCTGTTTCTCCTGACTGCTCGCCTCAGGGCGTGACGCCATGCCAGTGCCGCCGCGCAAGGGCCGCCCCGCCGCGCTGGCGGCGTCCCCCTTCAGGGGGAAGGCGCGCAGCGCCTCAGGGGGTTAGTCAAGTTTCGCGCCGGACGCCTTGATCAAGCGCTCCCACACCGGCCGCTCTTTGGCAATCGCGGCGGAGAACAGCGCGGGCGAGCTGTTCTGCACATCAAAACCCATGGCCGCAATACGCTGGGCCACATCGGGCAGCTGCGTGGTCTTGCGCACCTCGTCGGCAATGCGCTCCAGGATGGCGGGCGGCGTGCCTGCGGGGGCACCAAACGCCAGCCAGCCCGCCACGCGGTAGGCCTCGTCGTTCAGGCCCTGTTCGGCCAGGCTGGGCACGTTGGGCAGGGTGCCCATGCGGCGCTCGCCGCTCACGCCAATGGCCTTGAGTTTGCCCGCCTCGATGTGGGGCTTGGCCTGCAGCGCGCTGGCAAACGCGATCTGGATCTGGCCGCCCAGCAGGTCCTGCACCATGGGCGCCTCGCCCCGGTAGGCCACGTGGCTCATGTCGGCGTTCTGCGTGAGGCTCATGTAGGCCCCGGCCAGGTGCGGGTACGCGCCCGTGCCATACGAGCCGTAGGCTACCTTGCCCTTGTTGGCCACCACGTATTTGAGCAATTCGGGCCCCGTGGATGCGGTCACGCTCGGGTGCGCCACCAGCACCAGCGGCGCGATGGCGATCTGGTAGATGGGCGCGATGTCCTTCTCGGGGCTGTAGGGCAGCTTGGTATAGAGGAACTGGTTGGTGAGCATGGAGTTGCTCAGGCCCAGCAGCAGCGTGTAGCCGTCGGGCGCAGCCTTGGCCACCGCGTCGGTGCCGATGATGCCGGCCGCGCCGGGCTTGTTGTCGATGACCATGGGCTGGCCCAGGCCTACGGCCATCTTCTCGGCCAGCACACGCGCCAGCACGTCGGTGGCGCCACCAGCGGCAAACGGCACCACGATCTTGATGGGCTTGTTGGGGTAGGCCTGCGCGAAGGCGGTCGTGCCAGTGCAGGCGGCGGCCAGCGCTGCGGCGCCGAGCCAGGTGCGGCGGGACATCAGGGGGTGGAAGGGCATCGGTTTGTCTCCTGTCATGGTTATCAAAATTTACTCAGCGGGCTCCGCATGCATGGTGGCGGGCCGGGGCTTGGCTGTCACGCCATGGGCTTATGAGGTCTGGGGGCTCCCTGCGGCGGGGGCGGTGGTGATGCGCACGGTGATTGGCAGGGGCGCGAGCACCTCGCGCAGGCGGGCGGCCAGTGCGTCTGCCTGTGCGCAGGGGGCCACAGCCACACGCACCGCGTTGTCGCCTTCGGGCTGCACCTGGGGACGGAGGCCGTTCGTGACGGGTCCGCACACCCCATCGACCAGCGCTTGCACCGTGTGGCAGGCCGCGCGCTGGCGCAGCTCGGGCTTGTAGATCTTGCCCACGTTCGTCACGGGCATGGTCTCCAGCACCTGCACCCAGCGCGGGCGGGCCACGGCTTCGTCCACGCGTTCGGCGGTGAAGGCCAGCAGTTCGGCCTCGGTCACGGCCTGTGCACCGGGCACCAGCGTGGCGTAGACCACGGGCAGCTCGCCCGCATAGGCGTCGGGCGCACCCACGGCGGCGCACAGCTGCACGGCGGGGTGGGCGCCCAGCGCGTCTTCGATCACCTTGGGGTCGATGTTGTGGCCGCTGCGGATGATGAGGTCCTTGGAACGACCGCTCAGGTGCAGGCGACCCTGGTCGTCCACAAAGCCGAGGTCGCCGGTGGCCAGCCAGCCATCGTGGGTAAACGCCTTGGCCGTGTCGGCCGCGTCGAGAAAACCCGAGAACAGGTTGGGGGACTGGAAAAGCACCATGCCCGGCTGGCCGGGTGGCAGGTCCTGGTCGGACGCATTGCCCTGCGCATCGAGCGCCACCACGCGCAGCTGCGTGTAGGGCAACCGCCAGCCCACGCAGCCTGCGGGCGCGCGCACGCCCGGCGGGGTGATGGTGGCGATGCCCGCCATCTCCGTCATGCCCAGACTTTCGTGGATGTGCAGGCCAAACAGGCGCTCAAACCGCGCCGCCAGCTCGGGCGCCAGGATGGCCGCACCCGTGCGGCAGTAACGCAGCGTGGAGATATCGGCGCCGCCCAGCCCCACGTTGGCCAGCGCCGCCAGCACCGTGGGCACGGCCGACAGGTAGGTGCAGCGGTAGCGCTCCACCAGCCGCCAGTAGTTGGCGATCACCTCGCGGTTGCGGAACAGGCCGGTCGTGGGGATGATGGTCTCCACCCCCGCCGACAGCGCCGCGAGCGAGCCCGGCAGCACGCCTGCCACATGGAACAGCGGGTAGCCGTTGATGCCCACGTCCTCGGGCCGTATGCCCTGCATCTGCACGCTGCCCCAGGCCGTGAACACCTGTGCGCCGTGGCTGTGGCGCGCCAGCTTGGGCGCGCCGGTGGTGCCGCCGGTGTGAAAGTACGCCGCGATGTCGGTGGCGGCAATGTGGCGACCGCTCACCAGGTGGTCGCCAGGGTGCTGGTGGCGTTCGGCCAGGTCCACCACACCGGCAGGCAGCGGGCCCGCCGCGCCGGGGGCTTCCGTGTGGGGGGCCACACGCAACACGGTGGTGAGTGTGGGCACCAGGGCGCGCAGGCGCAGCGCCTTGCTCCAGTAGCCCACATCACCTTCGCCGCCATAGGCAATCAGCACCTTGGCACCCGCCAGGGTCATCATGGCTGCGATCTTCTCGTCGGTGAGCATGGGGTTGAGTGGTTGCACGATGCCCGCCGCCTCGCCGCCCCACAGGGCCAGGTGGTATTCCAGGCAGCCGGGCAGCAGCACGGCCACGGCATCCTGCGGGCCCACGTCAAGGTGGTGCAGCAGGTTGGCTGTCTGGTGGATGCCGGTGAGCAGCTGCGCATACGACCAGCGGATGGGTTCGTCTGCGGGGTCGGCCGTGGGCAAAAAGCTCAGCGCCGTCTTGTCGCCAAACGCCGCCGCCGAATTCACAAAGATTTCGTAGGTGCTTTGCACTGGCAGCGCTTCGGCCAGAGGGCGGGCTTCATGCCGTTCTACATCCTGCAGGCTGCGCACCGGGGGACCGGGGGAGAAAGGCGTGTGGAGCGGGGGCATCTGTGGGAGGCGCATGGCGGGTCTCGGGTCTGATGGGGCTGCGGGTCGGTCACCGGCGGGGGGCGGATGCGGCATCGTCCTACCCGGCTGCGCCCGCCGCGTGGCCACAGTCTGTCTGTGTGCCGGCGCAAAAGCAGTCACGCAGATGTCAGAGAGGGTTCAGGACCCCCTGCGAGACCGTCCGCAAGCTCTCAGCGCCGGGTGGTGCTGCGGCACACCCATAATGGACCTTGTTGATTGCCACTGCGCGCCCCGCCGCGCGCCTTCCCTCCATGAACACTCCGCAGCCGCCCAAACGTTTTTCGATGATCCGTGAGTTCCACCTCGCCGACTGGTTCACGCTGGGCAATGCGGTCTGCGGCGTGGGCGCGCTGTTCTCGGTCATGTCGTACCTGGAAACGAACGACGTGCTGCATGTGTACTTTGCGTGCGCTCTGGTGCTGGCCGCGCTGATCTTTGATGTGCTGGACGGCCGCATCGCGCGCTGGCGACAGAAGAGTTCAGCCATGGGCCGCGAGCTGGATTCGTTGGCCGACGTGATCTCCTTCGGCGTAGCGCCCGCCATCATTGCCTACGGCTGCGGCATGCAGGGCCTGTATGACCGCATCGTGCTGGCCTACTTCGTGGCCTGTGGCGTGTCGCGCCTGGCGCGCTACAACGTCACGGCCGAAACCCTGTCGGGCGACGACGGCAAGGTCAAATACTTTGAAGGCACGCCGATTCCCACCTCGATCATGCTGGTGGCGTTGATGGCCCTGGCCGCCTATCTGGGCGCTGTGCGCGAGAGCCTGTGGTTTGGCAAGGTGCTCATTGGCGGCTTTACGCTGCACCCGCTGGTGCTGCTGTTTGCGGTGTCGGGCTCGTTGATGATCAGCCGGATTCGCATTCCCAAGCTCTGAGCCACTCGACACTCGGCACGGCGCTGAGCCCCGCACTTTTCCATGGTGGCAATCCATGAAGCCGACTGCCAAAAGAGCCAAGCATGTCCCCAATCGTTTTCGCCGTGAGCACCTGGTACGGAATGCGGCGCTCGCGATGTGCCTTGTCGCATCGGGTGCGGCTGCGGTCTATTCCAACCAGCTGAAGCTTTCTGCAGGCCGAGGCAGATCGCTGGTTGTGCTGAGCGATGGCCCTATGTGGCTCGCACTAGGGGCCATGGTTTGTGGGGTGCTGGGGCTTCTGGCCGTCGTGGTGGACCATCTGGATCGTCGTGACAATGAGCGCGCGTACGAGGCGTTTCAGTGGATATCGTTGCGTTTGGGTGGGGTGTTATTGGCCTCTGCGCTCATTGTTCATTTTTGCGTCACGATGCTGCGTTGAGCGCTGTTGCAGCGGTTGGGCCGTTTGACAAATCCATCTTCTCCCTTGCTTCATCACCATGTCTCTTCAAAAAATCGCAGCGTTTTCCGACGGCGCGCAGGGCGGCAACCCCGCCGGTGTGTGGATCGGTGACGAGCTGCCTGCCCCCGCTGATATGCAGCGCATCGCTGCCGAGGTCGGCTTTTCTGAAACCGCGTTTGCCGCCCCACTGGGCGATGGCCGTTGGCGCGTGCGCTACTTTGCGCCCGAGAGCGAGGTGCCCTTTTGTGGCCACGCCACCATTGCCTTGGGCGCCGCGCTGGCGCAGCGCGAGGGCGACGGCGTGTTTGCGCTGTCGCTGAGCCAGGCCGAGATCACGGTCGAAGGCCGCCGCCAGGGCGATCTGGTGCAGGCGGCGCTGCAGTCGCCCCCCACGCGCAGCGGGCCTGTGCCTGCCACGTTGCTGGCCGACGCGCTGGCCCTGTTTGGCCTCAGCGCGGCCGATTTGGACCCGCGCATCCCGCCCGCGCTCATCCATGGCGGTGCGGACCACCTGGTGCTGGCCCTGCGCAGCCGTGCGGCGCTGGCGGCCATGCACTACGCGCTGGACGCCGGCCGCACGCTGATGGTGAACGCCAAGCTGGTGACCATCGTGCTGGTGTGGGTGGAGTCGGACCGGCTGCTGCACACCCGCAATGCCTTTGCCTCGGGCGGCGTGCTGGAAGACCCGGCCACGGGCGCCGCCACGGCCGCACTGGCGGGCTACCTGCGCGACCTGGGCTGGCCGCATGGCGGCGCCATCGATGTGGTACAGGGCGAGGACATGGGCATGCGCTCGCGCCTGCGCGCCGAGATCGGGCCGGTGGCGGGCAGCTCCATCCGCGTGTCGGGCACGGCACGGTGGATGAGCGACGGCGAATAACGTTTCTTGCTACAAATAATATAGCTTTTAGCGCTTGATGGTAAAGCGCTAGGGCTTGTTTTGACTTGAATGTTGCGCTGTGCGCCCCGGCCCTGACGGCGGCAGCGCACCTGGCAGCGCGTCCATCTCTTGCCGAAGCCATTGCACCAGACACAGCGTCTCCGGCGACGGGTCCGGGGCCGTGCCGAAGTAGTGCCGGGTCAGCGGCAGCCGCAAGCTGGGCAGGGGCGACACCAGCCGCCCCGAGGCCAGGTCGTGGGCAATCAGCGACACCGGGGCCATCGCAAAGCCCAGCCCATCCACGGCGGCCTGCAGCACAAAGTGCAGATGGTCAAACTGCAGGCAGCTGGCGGGCTGGAGTGTTGGCAGGTCCACCTGCTTCTTCCAGCTTTCCCAGTCCTTGCTGCGCGACTTGGACAGCAGCAGCACGTGGGACGACAACGCCTCGGGCCGCGTGACCGGGCGCTGGGCGAACAGCGTCGGCGACCCCACCACCAGCGCTTCGTCTTCCAGAAACGGGTGGATCTGCATGCCTGGCGGCCACCCGCGCGGGCCGCGCCGCAGGGCCAGGTCGAAGGCCTCGGCCGCGTGGTCGGGTGCCAGCGTGCTGGTGATGACCTGGGGCTCGATGTCCGGGTGCTGGGCCACAAAACCCGGCAGCCTAGGGATCAGCCAGCGCACCGCAAAGCTGGGCCGCACATTGATCTTGACGCTGCGCAGCCCGGCATCGCCCCGCAGCGACTGGGCGGCGGCGCCGATTTGCGCCAGCGCGGGCCCGACCTGCGCGTGAAACTGATGCCCTGCTGCCGTGAGCAGCACCTGCCGCGTCTTGCGCTCGAACAGCTCCACGCCCAGGTGGGATTCCAGCGCCTTGATCTGGCGGCTGATGGCGCTGTGGGTGACGTGCAGCTCCAGCGCGGCGCGGGTAAAGCTCTGGTGGCGCGCCGCCGCTGCAAAGGCGCGGACGGCGTTCAGCGGGGGCAGGCGGGGTGGCATGCGTGCAATTTTGTCACGCATGGCGCGCAGCAATATCGTTTGTCGCGCCCGGCACTGCCGCGCACCATGCGGGCCATGCCACAGCCTTCAGACAACACCTTGGCCTCAGACCACCACTCGCGCCGCGCCGCCTTGGCGCTGGGCCTGTCACTCCCCGGGGACACGGTGCTCTACCTGCTGCTGCCGATGTTTGCCCCGGCGTTTGGCGTCACCCTGTTCGAGGCGGGCATTCTGCTGGCCGCAAATCGCCTCGTGCGCATTGCGGGCTACGGGGCGGTGGCGCGGTTCTATGCCCGCCATGGCGAGCGCCTCACCTGCTCGCTGGCCGTGCTGGCCGCCGCCGCGTGTGCGCTGGGGTACGCCACCCTCAGCGGCTTCATCGCCTTGTTGGGCCTGCGGCTGCTGTGGGGCCTGGCGTTTGCGGCGCTGAACCTCGCCACGCAGGCGCTGGCCACGGCCGAGCCTCTGGGCGCAGCGCGCCGCGCCGGGCAGTCGCGCGCCTTTGCAGCGCTGGGGCCCATGCTGGCCCTGCCTGCGGGGGGTGTCTGCGCGCTGTGGTGGGAGCCCCGGGCGATCTTCTGGGTGTTTGCCGCCGTCGCGTTGTGCGCCTTGCTGGCCACGCGGCATTTGCCCGCCCAGCCGCATGCTCTGCCGCCACCGCCCAAGCGCTGGGACAGGTTGCCGGGTCGCCTGGACCGCTTTTCGTTCGTTGAGGGGTTGGTGCTGGACGGCCTGTTCATCATCGGCCTGTCGTACCTGGGCCGCGATGTGCTGCCAGGCCATCCGGTGGTCGTGGCGGGGCTGTTGCTGTCGGTTCGCTACCTCGCCGAGATCGTGCTGAGTGCGGTGGGTGGCGACCTGGCCGAGCGCTATGGCGCCGAAGTGCTGCTCGTGGGTTTCGCGGTGCTCACGTCGCTGGCCCTGGTGGGTTTTGGCCTGGGGTGGCTGTGGACCAGCGCACTGGCCATCGTGATTTTGCGGGCCCTGCTGCTGCCGCTGTTGCCGCCGCTGGTCGCGCGCCGCACACCGGGGCCGGGGCGCATCCAGGCCCTGGCAACGCGGTCGGTCTGGCGGGACCTGGGTGCCGGTGTGGGCCCGGTGCTGGCGGGGGTGCTGCTGCCCATTGCGCCGTCCGCCTGGGTGTATGGCGTCGCAGCCTTGTTGCTGTCGGTCACGGCCATCGCCTGCTGGGCGCCGCGCAGCAACGGATGAGGCGCGGATCGGCCATCGCCCCCCTTTTTTACAACCTTCCGTTTTGGAGAAGTCCCCGTGAACATCCACACCACATTGATCCGCTGCGCCGGTGGCACCGTTGACCTGCCCGCGCGGCCCATGAACCACCGCAGCGATGGCGGGCATGTGCTTGTCCACCCGCCGCGCCCCGTCTGGGAACGCAGCGAGCTGACGCCCGAAGAGCTGGCGCATTGGTCGTGCCTGGTGGCCGCCACGGGTCGGGCCATGCTCGACACCTTGCCGCAGCTCGCCGGTGGCTGCCTGAACTACTGGGAGGCGGGCAACAACGCGCTGAACCCACTGGCCCATCCCCAGGGGCCGAAAACCCCCGCGCTGCACCGCAAGATGCACCTGCATGTGTTTGGACGAAGCCCCCGGGCCACCCACCCGGACTGGCTGTGGGGCGAACCACCCCGGTTTCCGAATTTTGCGCAGTCTGAGGCTTGGACCCAGCAGTTCACGCGGCTGGAGGACGATGAAGGCGCCGCGCTGGGTGCGCGCATTCAGGTGTTGCTGGATACGCGGTATGCACTGAGACTGGTGGGTTGATGACACCTGAAGGCAAAGATTTGCTATTAATAATATAGCTATCAGCGCTTTGTGGTAAAGCTCTAGGCCGTATTTTAAGCAAACTCTTTTGCCAGGGGTACTACGCCACCGCAGGCCGCCGGTTCACCAGCACGATGCCCGCCGCCACCAGCACCAGTGCCGCTACCAGCCCCGGCGTGACCGGTTCGCCCAGCCACACCGCGCCAAACAGCAGCGCAAACACGGGCGTGAGGAACACAAACACCGAGATCTTGGTGGCAGGGTAGTGCGCCAGCATCCACATCCAGGCGAGGTAGCTCACAAACGCGCCCACCAGGGCCTGCACCAGCAGCGAGCCCCAGGCAAACGTGCTGAACTGCCAGACCCACGCTTCGCCCAGTCCCAGCGACAGCACTGGCAGCACGGCCGTGCTCACCGCCACTTGATAGAAAAGTTGCTTGGCGGGGGCCACACGCGCCAGCGGCGTGGTGCGGATGACCACCGTGGTCAGCGCCCACATCAGGCCCGCGGCCAGCCCGAGCAGATCGCCCAGCCATGCCTGGGGCAGGGCGGCATTGGCAGGGCCCAGCAACCCGTCCCCCAGCGCCAGCCCGACGCCCACAAACGCGGCAGCCAGGCCCAGCCACTGCCAGCCTTGCAGCCGCTCGCCGGGGATGAAGCGCGGCAGCAGCAGCGCCACCCAGAAAGGCGAGGCATACAAAAACACCGTGAGCCGCGAGGCGGTGGTGTACTGCAGGCCCAGGTAGATACACGCAAACTCGCCCGCAAACAGCGCCCCGGCCAGCAGCCCGGCGCGCGCTGCCCCAGCAGGCTCGGCCGCTGCCGACAGCCGCACGCCGCGCCACAGGCACCAGGCCGCCACGGCCACCGTAGCCAGCGCAAAGCGCACAAAGGCCTGGAACACGGGCGCCACCTCGGCCACCGTGGCCTTGACCAGCACCTGCTGGAAGCCCCAGAACATGCAGCAGGCCAGCAGCAGGCAGACCGCGAGCGCATCCAGGTGGGTTTTGCGGGTCAGTAGGGTCATCGGGTGCTGTGGTGCCGACGCGCAATCACGGGCATGCCCAGGCGCTGCCGCCAGTGCTGCGTGTGAACAGCGCGTTGCCATAGGACAGCGCGTTGCCGTCGGATGCCAGCGCCCAGGAGCCGCTCAGCCCGCGGGACACCACGGCCTGCCGCTTCCAGGCGCCGCCCGTGCGGGCATACAGGCCGATGTACCAGCCGTCCGAAGCCAGGCCAGGACACGTGAGGTCAGACGGCTGTATGTCGAGCGCAGCAGTGGGGTGCCCCGGCACGTTGGTCGCGTGCACGGCCAGGGTGCTGCCGTCGCCGGAGAGTGCCAGGTCGCTGGTCACCCATCCGAAGATGTCGATGATGCTCACGATCCCCACAGCCAGGCGCACCTGCTGGGTCCAACTGCCGTTGCCTTGTCGGGCGAATACCCGCACTGCGGGGGTACTCGACGCCCTCGCATCGCCAAGGCGCCAACCGCCTTCGTTCATCGCCAGGGTGCTGCCGTCGGCAGAAAGCGCCATTGACAGCACCGTCGGGCCGCCAGATTCCAGGACGGACTGCGCCGACCAGACGCCCGCAGCGCGGGTGTATGTCGCAACCGATCCGACAAGCGTGGCGCCCACGCCGGCTGCGGTGCTGAAATTGGCCGATGCGGCCAGCACGCTGCCGTCGGAGGACAGCGCCATGAGGAAGCCCAGGCTGGTGTTGCAGGGCTGCGTGCACGCGGCTGGAGCACTGGGCGCCTGTACCTGGCCCTGGGGATTCCAAACGCTGCCGTTTCGCTGGTACAGATACACCACGCTCTGGGTGGGGCTGGTGGCTTCGCCCAGGGGCTCCGCGCCCAGAACCGCCAGCGTGCCGCCATCGGCCGACAGCGCGGCCTGCGTACCAAATTGTGCCTTGCCATTGCGCAGCACGGCCTGCTGCTCCCAGGGTTGGGTGCTGCTGGCGCGCGTGAACACATACACCACCGAATCGGCCGCGTTGGCGCTGGGCGAGCGCAGCACCAGCGTAAGCCCGTCTTGCGACAGCCGAGGGCCGCTATCGCCGCCGGTCGAGGACTGCAGCGGTGCACGCCCGGATGGGAAGTCGCGGCTCAGGCTTTTGACCACATCCAGCGACCGGGCCTCTGTGAACGTGCCGCATCCGTTGACATCACACGCGCGCAGCCGGTAGCTGGCGTTCAGGCGCGCAACGAGGCTCAGTACATCCAGGCCATAGATGTTGCCTTCGACGCCGGTGGGGCCGACATTCACATAGTTGAAGCCCGTGCCCGTGGACCTGTCGAAGTCCGGCAGGCGGGCTTCGGGCAGCGGCCCCGAACCATCGGGGTCGGCATGCAGTTCGTAGCGGGTGGCGCCGGGCGTGGCCTCCCAGCGCAGGTATTCGATATTGCCCAGCTCCACCGAGAAATTTGCCGGGGCCGCCAGCGGCGCAGGGGGTGGAGGACTAGGCGTATCGGAAGACGAACCGCCGCCGCAGCCGGCCAGAGCCAGCAGGGTGCAGCCTAGCGCGAGAACCGTGCGCAGTGGGCTGGTCGCGCAGGCGTAGGGATGAAAAGCTTGGAGGGAAAGCGAATGGGACATCAAGGCTCTTCCAGGCAGATGAGATTGAGGTTGTGCCGCAGCGCACGCTCGGGGGCTGGCCACGGCGCGATCAGCCATTACACCATCCTTGTGCAGCAGCTTTTTGTCACGCGCGCGGCACCGCGGACCAGGCGCCGGGGAGCCGCCGTGCGGACGTGCCCAGCTTGCGCCGGCAGGGCGTACGCCTGGCGCTGCAGCGCTCGTCCTACAACAGGTGCAGTGTTGGCGCACAGGCCGCCGACAGGGTCGGCGCTAAGGTCGTAGGGTGGCCGCTCGCGGCTTGGCCCTCCTTTTTTTGCACGGTATGCACAGGACCTTTCACGCCTCCGCTCATGCAGTGCTCTGCGGCTTGCCGCTGTGTCTGGCCGCGTGGGCCCTGGCGTGGGGCCCGGCAGGCGAGCCGCAGCCGGGGGCGCCACGCGTGGCCACCGCCCTGGCTGCGCCGCAGAGCCACGCGCTCGCCGTAGGCGGGACGCCGGCGCGCAGCCTGCCCCGGCGGGCACAGTTCGGCCGCGAGACCGCGTCGGCGGACGCACGGCTCATTGCCCGCTGGGTGTTCCATTCGGGCGATCACGAAGAGCGCGCCGTGGTCGTGGTGGACAAGCGCCAGGCCAAGGTGTACGTGTTTGATCCTGACGGCACTCTGCGGGGGGCGACGCCTGCCCTCTTGGGTTCGGCCGTGGGCGACCACACGGTCCCCGGCATTGGCGATAAGCCCATCGCCCAGGTGCTGCCCGCTGAGCGCACCACGCCAGCAGGCCGCTTCATTGCGGAGCCGGGCACCAACGCCAATGGCGAAGACGTGGTTTGGGTGGACTACGACGCGGCGGTCTCCATGCACCGAGTGCGGGCCAACGTCAAAGCCGAGCGTCGGTTGGAGCGGCTGGCCTCCAGCACCGCCGCAGACAACCGTATCTCCTTCGGTTGCATCAACCTTCCAGTCTCTTTCTACGAAAAAGTGCTGAGCCCCCTGGTGCGTGGCACGGGCGCTGTGGTGTACGTGCTGCCCGAGACACAACCGGCCGCCGCACTTTTTGGCGCCTATGACCTGCCTGCGCAGTGATGCCCATTGACCCACGGTGTGTGCGGGCTTGTTGAACAGGGTGTTTTCGGACTGCGATGGCAAGACCCACACCGTGCAGGCCCGTCCCTGTCCGACACGCGCTCCGGTCTCCAGCTGACGTGGCGCAAGCCGCAAACAACTAGCCTGGGTACAGCTGGCGATGTTGCTGGCGATTTCCAAATTCACCACACACCAAGGAGTCTCCACATGACTGCATCGAACACACTCAAGACATTGCTCGCGGGCCTGGCTACCGTCGCCGTTGTTGGCACCGCTATGGCGCAGGGCACACCACCCACCACCGCAAGCCCCAACGCTGCCACGGGCGCCGGCCAGCAAAGCTCGCAAGGCACGCCGATGGGCACCACGGGCGTTGGCGGTGGGGGCGCCGCGACGGCGACCACGCAAGCCGCTCCAGCACCTGCCGCTGCAGCCCCCGTAACCACAGACAGGACCATGTCGGGCTCCGGCGGCGCGACAACCCGCCCCATGCGCGCTGACCGCAACTAAGCCGGGGAACCCTGGCAATAGCAAGAATGCCGGGTACGCCCGGCTTTTTTTGTGGGTGAGGGCGCGCGAACAGTGCAAACACGCCGTGAACAAGCGCTTACGTGGCCCCACGGTACACTTTGCGCCTTCTGAAACGGTTCCCGCGCTCCTTTCCACACCCCATTCATGGCCCTTACGACGGCGGCGCAGTCCCGCACCAGCTTTGACCTCAAGAGCGCCTCGCTGCCCGTGGTGGCCGTGGTGCTCAAGACCACCGACGCCGCGCAGTTCGCCGCCGACCTGGCCGAGCGCGTGGCTGACGCCCCGGGCTTTTTTGACAACGACCCCGTGCTGATCGACCTGGCCGCCGTGCGCGAGGCCGAGGCGCCCATCGACTTTGCCGCCATCGTGGCCGAGCTGCGCAGCCGCAGCACCCTGCCCGTGGCCGTGCGCGGCGGCAACCCCGCCCAGATGGACGCTGCGCGCGCCGCAGGGCTGGCGGTAGCGCCCGATGCACCGCCTGCCCGTGCGGAGGCCCCCGCCCCCGAGGTGCGCGAGGTCATCCGCGAAGTCGTGCGCGAGGTGGAGGTCGTTCGCGAAGTGCCCATGCCCGGCCCCGGCACCGTGGTGGTGGACAAGCCCCTGCGCTCCGGCCAGCAGGTGTATGCGCGCGGCGCCGACCTGGTGGTGATGGCCGTGGTGAGTTTTGGCGCCGAAGTCATTGCCGACGGCAACATCCACGTCTATGCCCCGCTGCGCGGCCGTGCGATTGCTGGCGCGCGGGGCAACACCGAAGCACGTATTTTTTCGACCTGCCTGGAGCCGCAGCTGGTCTCCATCGCGGGCATCTACCGCACCACCGAGACCGAGTTGCCCGCCGATGTGCGTGGCAAGCCCGCCCAGGTGCGGCTCGACGGCGAGAAGCTCATCATCGAGCCGCTGGCCTGAGTTCCCATTTCATTCGTACCAACCCCACAGAGAATCAGCAACACATGGCCAAAATCGTCGTCGTGACCTCCGGCAAGGGTGGCGTGGGCAAGACCACCACCAGTGCCAGCTTTGCCACCGGCCTCGCCCTGCGCGGCCACAAGACTGCCGTGATCGACTTTGACGTCGGCCTGCGCAACCTCGACCTCATCATGGGCTGCGAACGCCGCGTGGTGTATGACCTGATCAACGTGATCCACGGCGAGGCCAACCTGAACCAGGCGCTCATCAAGGACAAGCAGTGCGACAACCTGTTCGTGCTGGCCGCCAGCCAGACGCGCGACAAGGATGCGCTCACGCAAGACGGCGTGGAAAAGGTGCTCAAGGACCTGGCCGAGATGGGCTTTGAGTACATCGTCTGCGATTCGCCTGCCGGCATCGAAAGCGGCGCGCTCATGGCCATGCACTTTGCCGATGAGGCGCTGCTGGTGACCAACCCCGAAGTCTCGTCGGTGCGCGACTCCGACCGCATCCTGGGCATGCTGGGCAGCAAGACCAAGCGTGCGATTGAAGGCGGCGAGCCCATCAAGGAGCACCTGCTCATCACGCGCTACAACCCCAGCCGCGTGCAGGACGGCCAGATGCTGAGCCTGGAAGACATCCAGGACATCCTGCGCATCAAGCTGATCGGCGTGATCCCCGAGTCGGAAGTGGTGCTGCAGTCGTCCAACCAGGGCACGCCCGCCATCCATGCCCAGGGCACTGATGTGTCCGAGGCCTACAAGGATGTGATCGACCGCTTCCTGGGTGCCACCGACAAGCCGCTGCGTTTCATCGATGCGGAAAAGCCAGGCTTCTTCAAACGCCTGTTCGGGAGCAAATAAGCCATGGCTTCTTTCCTGTCCTTCCTGCTCGGCGAGAAGAAGAAAACCGCCAGCGTCGCCAAAGAGCGCCTGCAGATCATCCTGGCGCACGAGCGCAACGGCCGCAACGCCGCCGAGCCCGACTACCTGCCTGCACTGCAGCGCGAGCTGGTGGCCGTGATCTCCAAGTACGTCAAGATCAACCCCGAAGACCTCAAGGTGCACCTGGAGCGCCAGGACAACCTGGAAGTTCTGGAAGTCAAGATCGAGTTGCCCGACACGGTGCGTTGAAGGCTCGGGTTCGAGCCAAATTGGGCTCTGGCGCTTATCTGGTAAGCGCCAGTAGCTATCAAAATTGATGAATCCAGTGGGGCCTGGCTAGCGCGCGTGTTTTGCCCACTTGCCCGCCAGCGCCTGGGCGATGCTCAGCCCGCGCTGCCCGGCCACCAGCGTGGCGGTCTCTCCGGCGGCGATGGTGCCAGGCTGATCCACCGCAAGGTAGTAGCCGCAGCATCCGGCCAGGGCCATGGTGCGGCCCGCCTGCGCAAAACCCATGACGGCGTTGAACTTGAAGCACGGCTCGCGCGGTGCACTCACCCGCAGCACGCAGTGGGGGAAATGCCATTCGTCGCCCACAAACACATCCGCTTCCAGCGGCCCGTCGATCGTGAGGTTCTCGCCCATGAAACCCGGCGGCAGCGTTTCATCGAACAGGCTCACGCCCCGTTCGCGGCGTTGGGCCTGCCAGAACGCGTAGTGGGCGGCGGGGTAGGCGTATACGGCCTTGCCCAGGCCGCCATGCACGCTCGGGTCGGCCTGCTCGTCGCCTGCCAGCCCTAGCGGGCCCACAGCCACGGGGCCGGTGACGGGGGCCTTGCCGATGGCAGTGAGCACCGAGCGCTCGCCCACCTTCAGGCGCCGGGCCAGGCCGATGTTCACGTGGCGCACGACCACGGTGGGGGTCGTCACAGCGGGTGCTCGGTGTAGAACTTGCCACCGTGGTACAGCAGGGGCGAGATGCCTTCTCGGTGTTCGCAGCGCTCGACCTCGCCCACAAAGATGGTGTGGTCGCCCTCTTTGTACTGGCTGCGGTTGAAGCACTCGAACGTGGCGGCTGCCCCGGCCAGCAGCGGGGCGCCGCTGATGCCGGGCCGATGTTCCAGGCCTGCCCAGCGGTCGATGCCGCGCGTGGCAAAACGCTCGGCCAGTGCCTTCTGGTCTGCGGCCAGCACGTGGATGGCGTAGTGCGAGCCATCGGCAAAGGTGGGCAAGGTGCTGGCGCCGTGCGACAGGCTCCACAGCACCAGCGGGGGTGCCAGCGACACCGAATTGAAGGAGCTGGCCGTGAGCCCCACCAGGTCGCCCGCAGCCGTGCGGGCCGTGACGATGGTCACGCCCGTGGCAAACATGCCCAGCGCATCGCGAAACTCGCGCGTGGAGAAGCTCGGTGGCAGGGCGAGGGTGGGGCGGGGGAGCGAAGGGTTCACAAAAGCGGTGCCAGCGGTGGCAGCATGGGGGAGCAACTATTATCAGGCGCCACCCACCACCGCGCTGTTGCGGGGTTTACTGGTTTTCCACCGCATGGCCGTGCTACCTACCTTCACCACCCTGGGCTCCGGCCCCACCGTGCTCCTGCTGCACGACGCCGATGGCGACCACCTCACCTTTGCCCCCCAGGTGGAAACGCTGGCCACGGTCGGTTACCGCGCCGTGGCCTGGAACATGCCGGGCTATGGCCGCAGCGCGCCCGTGGAGCCGTACACCTTCAAGGCGCTGGCGCAGAGCTGCCTGGCCTTGATCGATGCCCTGCAGGGAGGCCCCGTGACCCTGGTGGGGCATGGCATGGGCGCCATGGTGGCGCTGGAGGCCGCCGTGCGCAGCCCGTCGCAGGTGCGCCGCCTGCTGCTCTGTGCAGGTGGGCCAGCGCTGGATGCGCAGGCCATGGATGACTGGGTGGCGCCCCGCTTGGGTGCCCTGAAGGCGCTGGACGCCGGTGGCAGTATGGAGCAGCTGGCGCAGACGCTGGTGCCCCAGTTCATCGGCACCGGTGCGTTGCCCGAAGGCGTGCGGCTGGCCAGCCATGCGCTGGGCCAGGTGTATCCAGGGGCCTACCGGCGCGCGCTGGAGGCCTTGTCCACGTTTGATCGCGGAGCCTCTGCCTTGGCGCAACTGGCCATACCCGCGCTGCTGGTGGGGGGCGAGCTCGACCGCTGCACACCGCCGGCTGCCCTGGAGGCCCTTGCCCAGGTGATGCCCGATGCGCAGACGGTGTTGTTGCCCCACATCGGGCACTGGCCGCAACTGGAGGACCCGGAGGGGTTCGATGCCGCGCTGCTGGACTTTCTGGCGCAGCGGCGGGTGCTGCACTGAGTTAGCCCCACCCGGCGTGGCCGATTTTTGGGCCTTTCAAACGATTCTTTTTCCCTGCCATGCCCTGGCGCCACCGGGCGGGTTCGCGCGGGTCTGATTGCTCCTCTTGTTTTATGTGGTTTGCCCTGAAAAAAATACTGTCTGCGCTGCTGCTGCCCCCGGTGTCCAGCATCTTGCTGGCGCTGGTGGGGCTGTGGATCGCGCGCTACCACCGCCGCACGGGCATCACGGTGGTGGTGCTGTCATTGCTGTCGGTGCTGGTGCTGTCCTGGCCGCCGGTGTCGGACGCGCTGGTGCGCAGCCTGGAGCGCTATCCGGCGGTCGTCCCCAAGGACTTGCCTTCGTCAAAGGTGCAGGCCATCGTCGTGCTGGGCGGCGGCGCCGACACGGTGGCGCCTGAATACGGCGTGGACGTGCTCAGCCGGGGCGCGCGTGAGCGGGTGCGCTACGCCGTGTACCTGCAGCAGCAGACCGGGCTTCCCATCCTGGCCACGGGGGGCTCCACCGGCGGAACGCGGGCCGAAGCGCTGGTGATGAAAGATGTGGTGGAGCGTGAGTTCAGGGGCCGGGTGCGGTGGACCGAGGTGGAATCCCTTGACACCCGCAGCAACGCCGAAAGATCTGCCGTGTTGCTCAAGGCCGCTGGCATCGAGCGCATTGCGCTCGTCACCCACGGCTGGCACATGGTGCGCGCGGCCAAGACCTTCGAGCGCGCCGGTCTGCAGGTGCTGCCCGCGCCCATGGGCTTCAAGGGCGGCCAGGCGCGCAAGCTGTACCGGGTGTTGCCGCGCGCCTCCGCGCTGGCCGACAGCAGCCTGGCGCTGCACGAATGGCTGGGCATCCTGGCCCAGCACGGGTCGCTGGATCGCTAAGCCGTCAATCTGCGGCCGGTGTCAGCAGAAAACGGCTGGCTGCCTCCATCGCCTGCGCATCGGCCTGCACCGCGCCCGGTGGCCCGCCCTTGCCCCACAGGGCGCCGCCCCAGGTCATCGACAGGAACTGTGCGCACAGCGCCACCGAGTCGATCATCGGCTGGGCCTTGGTGCGGTCGCCGCTGGTGGTGACAAGCGCCAGCGTCTTGGAGGCCATCGGCTCCTTGAAGGCCAGGCCGGGGACGCGCATCCACGCGCTCCAGTGGTCCAGGTAGGTCTTGAGCGGCGAGGGAATGCTGTACCAGTAAACCGGCGCCACAAAGACGATGTGCGTGGCTGCCAGCGTGGCGTCGAGCAAGGTCTTCATGTCGCCTTCGGGCGGTGCATAGGTACCCGAGGTGTGGCGCTGGTCCACGAAGGGCGGCAGGTTCATGCGGGCCAGGTGGTGCCAGGTTTGCGCAGTACCGGCAGGGAGTGCGGCGGCGGCCTGGCGCGCCAGCCATTCGGTATTGCCGGTGTGGCCTGGTTCGCGGGTGGAGGTGGTGAGGAAGAGGTAGTGCGGTGCGGTGGGCGTGGTCATGGTGCCATCGTAGCGCCGCCCCCCAGACCCGCGCCGGGTGCCAGGGTTGCGATGCAGAGCTCCACCAGCGCCTGCTCGAATTCGGGGCTGTCCAGCAGGGGCGACTGTTCCAGCGATGCCGCCCGCACCGCGCCCATGAAGGCGCGGGTGAGCACAAACAGCTGGGTTGCCGAGGGTGCGGGCATCTGCTGCTCTTGCGCCACACGCTGCAGGTGCAGGGCCAGCCGCTCGCTGGCGCCGCGCACCGAGATCAGCACGGACGCGCGGTAGTCGAGCTTCCACGACAGGCGGGCAAGTGCGCGCCCTTCCCGGGGACCGCCGCCAAAGGCCTGCAGGTAGTGGCGCACATACCCGCGCACCTGCTGCTCGGGCGTCCAGCCTTCGGTGCGGGCCTGGGCGAGCAGGGCGTCCAGCTCCAGCATCACCCGGTCGCAATGCTGGTCGAGCATGGCCAGGAGGATGGCTTCCTTGCTGGGAAAGTACTGGTAGAGCGAGCCCACGGACACACCCGCAACCTCGGCGATGCGGTTGGTGGTGAGCGCGTCCTCGCCCTGGGTGGCCACGATGCGTGCGACGGCTTCGAAGATGGCATCGACCGTGAACTGCGAGCGTTCCTGGCGGGGCGAACGGCGGGGGGCGGAGGAGGCAGGGGACATGGAAAACCTGAGCGCAATGCGAGTAGGCGGAGACGGCGCTGCTGCCTATTCTGCCGCCAGTCCCTTGCAACATCCGGAGAAAACCTTCATGCACGAAACCAGCCAACTCGCCCTGGGAGCCGCCGCTGTCGGCCTGGCTGGCACCTGGGCATGGCGCCAGCGCCTTGCACTGCGGCCCGTGCACCGCGCCAGTGCCATCGCGCTGGCATTGTTCCTGGCGGCCCACTTGCTGGGCCACCTGGCGGGGCTGGCCGGAGCGGCAGCGCACCAATCCGTGCTGGAAGCCCTGCGCCTGGTCTATCGCCAGCCGTTGGTCGAAGGCGTGCTGCTTGGCTGTCTGCTGTTCCAGATGGGCAGCGGCCTCACCTTGCTGTGGCGCGGGCGGGGCCGGCGCCGTGGGGGCGTGGCGTGGATGCAGGCCATCTCGGGGGGCTATCTGGCGCTGTTCCTGTTGATCCATGTGACGGCCGTCTTGGCGGGCCGGTTTCAGGGCGTGGACACGAACCTGCAGTTTGCAGCGGCGGGCATGCACACACCGCCCTGGCAGTGGTTCTTTGGCCCGTACTACTTTTTCGCCGTGTTCGCGCTGGGCACGCACGTGGGCTGCGCTTTGTACTGGAACCTGCCAGAGCCTCTGCGGGCGCGAGCATTGGTGGGGGCCATGCTGGCGGGCTGGATGCTGGCTGTTTGTTTGGTGGTGCTGCTGGCGGGCGGATTCCATGCGCTGGAGATTCCGGCTCGTTACCTGGCCCCCCTGGCCGGGCTCGCAGGTCGGGGTTGAAGGGGGCCAGAGCATCCGCGCTGCGTGCGGTCTTTGCGGTTTATGCGCCGGCCTGGCTTCGCAGCCAAGCTCTCACGCCCGCGACGACCTCTGGTGCGCGTTGCTTGCGCGGAGCCACCAGGTAGTAGCCGGCGCCCGTGTGTGCTTCTTCCTCAAACACCTTGGCCAGCCGACCGGTGGACAGGTCCTGCGCCACAAAATCTTTCTGCACCAGCGCGAGTCCCTGGCCGGTCAGGGCCGCGTCGATCGCGAGTGTCGTCTGGTTGAACCAGATGGCCTGCGGTGTGGGATCTGAAGCCCCGGGAGCGGGCGGCGTGTGCTGCGCAAGGTAGTCGGCCCATGGAGACTGGGAGTCGTGCAGCAGCACGTAGCGGCCGATGTCACCCGCGGTGCCGGGTGGCCCCGAGCGGCGCAGCAACAGCGGGCTGCCCACCGCCACCAGGCACTCTTCGAACAGGAGATCGGCCGTGAGCCCCGGGCCGAATGGGGGGCGGCCGTAGCGCACCGCCAGGTCCACGGCCTCGGTCTGAAAGTGCGAAAGGTGCTCGGTCGCCAGGATCCGCAGATCAACCCCAGGGTGAAGGCGCGTGTAGTCCGCCAGCCGTGGGATGAGCCACTTGGTGGCGAAGGTCGGGGTGACGCTGACCGTCACATGCAGGGGCTCGGGCCGCAGGCCCTGTGTGGCATCGGCGAGCATCTCGAACGCGCGCCGCACGCTGGTGGCATAGCGCTGGCCGTTGTGGGTCAACACGAGGGTGCGCGGGTGCCGCTCGAACAACTTGAGGCCCAGCTCCGCCTCCAGCGCACGAATCTGCTGCGCCACGGCGCCCTGGGTCACGCCGAGCTCCAGCCCGGCCAGCCGAAAGTTGAGATGGCGGCTGGCGGCCTCGAACGCTCGCAGCGCATTGAGAGAGGGCGTAGGCCCCAACGGGGAGGTCATGGGTGTAGATTTTCTACTGGATTGAAGCACGGCGGCTGCTCCGTCCGGTCGTCCAACACGCAAAGGATACGGAACAATTGCCAGATGCCGGTGTGCGGCATCCAAGGACGATCATGGCAGTAGAAAAAGTAGCGCTCATCTCCGCGGGCGGCACCGGCGTTGCCGCTGCCACCGCCCGTCGGTTGGCAGAGGATGGTTTTCAGGTCGGCATTCTTTCGTCGTCGGGCAAAGGCGAGGCCTTGGCCCAGGAACTCGGAGGCGTTGGCGTCACGGGGTCCAGCCAGTGCCTGGCGGATCTGGGCCGCCTGGTGGATCTGGCGCAAGCCCGCTGGGGCCGAGTCGATGTGCTCATCAACAGCACCGGCCATGAGCCGCGCGCGCCTTTGTTGTCTCTGGCGGATGAGCGGTGGCTGCAGGGGACGGACACCTATCTGCAGAGCGTGATCCGACCCACGCGGCTGGTGGCCCCCTTGATGCAAGCGCAGCGTGGTGGCGTGATCGTGAATCTGTCGTCAGCCTGGGCGGTGGACCCGAGCGCGCTGTTTCCGACATCGGCGCTGGTTCGCGCCGGGCTGGCTTCATTCACACGGATCTTTATCGACAGCTATTCGCGGCACAACATCCGCATGAACAACGTGCTGCCGGGCTGGATCGACACCTTGCCCGTGTGGGAAGAGCGCCGCACCGCCGTGCCCCTGCAGCGGTATGGGCAGGCCGCCGAAGTGGCCGCGACCATCGCGTTCCTGGCCTCGGAAGGGGCGGGCTATATCAACGGGCAGAACCTGCGGGTGGACGGCGGACTCGCGCTGGCCACCTGAGTGCCCGCGCAACGAGCGGGTTGGTGTGATGGATCCACCCAACCCTGGCAGGCTGTGTGGGTGCTCTCAGGCGGCCAGCGCCGTGGCCGATGCGCGCCGTGCAGATCCTTGGTGGCCCAGGAAGCCGAAGTTCATCGCGGGCTGTTCGCCGCTGATCAGCTCGGCCAGCGCCTTGCCCGAACCTGCACCGTGTGTCCAGCCCAGCGTGCCGTGGCCCGCGTTCACCCAGAGCTTGCCCACGCGGGTCTGCCCGATGAACGGGATGTTGGTGGGGGTGGCCGGGCGCAGGCCGGTCCAGTACTGCGGGTCGCCGCCTTGTTCGGGCGTGCGGGTGTCGCACACGCCGGGCAGGATGGCCTCGATGCGGCGCGAGAGCATGTGGCAGCGTGCGCGCGCCAGGGAGCTGTCGAGCGTCAGGTCCCAGCCATTGAGTTCGATGGTGCCCGCCACGCGCAGGTAGTTGCCCAGGCGGCTCATGGCGATCTTCTTGCCGTCGTCGATGGTGGAGACCATGGGCGCGCCCTCGGGCTTGAGCAGCGGGAACGTGGCGCTGTAGCCCTTGCCAGGATAGATCGGTAGGTCCACGCCCACGCTGCGCAGCAACGGTGCGCTGTACGAGCCGCAGGCGACGACGACGGCGTCGGCCTTCAATATGAAGTCTTTTTTGCCGCCAGCGCTTGTCTGTTTTGGCATGACAGCTACTGAATCAATAGCATTGCCGATTTTGTTCAGGCGCAGCACATCGTGGCCGTAGAGGAACTGCGCCCCGCGTGCCATGCAGCGGCGGGCCAGCTCCTGGGTGAACACGCGGGCGTCGCCGCTTTCGTCGGTGCTGGTGTAGGTGCCGCCGGTGATCTTGTCGCCGTAGGCCTTGAAAGCGGGCTCGATCTGCAGCAGTTCGTCGCGGCTGACCAGGCGGCGCTGCACGCCGTGCTTGCGCATGAGCTCCACCGCGTGGCCGGCGGCGTCAAAGGATTTCTGGTCGGTGTAGAAGTGGGCAATGCCGCGTTCGAGCCGGTTGTATTCGATGCCCGTGGTGCTGACCAGGTCCTTGAGCGCGGCATGGCTGTAGGCGCCCAGCGCCACGATCTGCTGCACATTGCGCTCGAACGCGGCGTCGTTGCACTGCGCCAGGAACTGCAGGCCCCAGCGCCACTGCTGCCAGTCCATCTGCGGGCGAAACAGCAGCGGGGCTTCCTTGTCGAACATCCACTTGAGCGCCTTGAGCGGCGCCTCGCGGTTGGCCCAGGGCTCGCAGTAGCTCACCGAGATCTGTGCTGCATTGGCAAAACTGGTTTCGAGCGCAGCATCGGGCTGGCGGTCGACCACGATGACCTCGTGACCGCGTTCAAGCAGGTGCCACGCCGTGCTGATGCCGATGATGCCGGCGCCGAGAACAATGGTTTTCATATGCGGAATGCCTTGTGAGCCTTTGCGTGCCACCCGCCCCAGTGCGGGACACGATGGGGCGCAGTGTGCGCGACATTGCATTCAACTAAAAGCAAAATTAAACTTACTCCAAAAACATCAGCGCACCTAATAAACGGTGCGGTAGAGACAACCCTCTTTTGTTCGAGCCCGAGACCATGAGCACCTACGATCCCGCCGCCCTGGAATGCCTTGCCGCCATCGTTGAAGAGGGCGGCTTCGAGCGCGCTGCGCAGCGCCTGAACGTCACACAGTCGGCCGTCTCACAGCGCCTGCGCGCGCTGGAGGCGCAGGTGGGCTCGGTGCTCATCGTGCGCAGCCGACCCCTGCGGCCGACCTCGGCGGGGCAGTTGCTGCTCAAGCACACCAAGCAGATGCGCCTGCTGCGCGCAGACCTGGAGCGCGACCTGCACGAGCTGGCGCCCAGCGCCCCGGGCGGCACGCGCGAGGATGAGCGCATCTCGATTGCCATCAACGCAGACAGCATCGCCACTTGGGCGATGGGCGCGCTGCACGAGCTGGTGCGCCAGCGCCTGCCGCTGGAAATCATCGTGGACGACCAGGATTTCACGCAGGAATGGCTGCGCTCTGGCCAGGTGCTGGGCTGCGTGACCACGCTCAAGCAGGCACTGCGTGGGTGCAAGATGGTGCCGCTGGGCGCCATGCACTATGTCGCCGTAGCGTCGGCCAGCTATGCGGAGCAGTACCTGCCCCAGGGGCTCACGCCGCACAACTTTCGCGAGGTGTCGTTCCTGTCGTTCAACCGCAAGGACGACATGGCTGCCGAGTTTGTGGCGCGTGCATTCGGGCTCAAGCGCGTGGCACTCAATCACCTGTTCGTGCCGGGTTCCGAGGCGCAGATGCGCGCCGTGGCCGCAGGCTGGGCCGTGGGTGTGATGCCCGAGCTGATGGCGCGCGAGGCGCTGGCGGACGGCAGCATGGTGAATCTGGCACCGGGCCGCTCCCTGCCCATCCAGCTGTACTGGCACTGCTGGAACCTGGAGTCGGCCGTGCTGGACGCCCTGACGGCGGCCCTGACCGCCACCGCCGCGCGGACGCTGGAAGCGCCTGCGGCATGATTCCTGCAGGGTAAAGCGTGAACGACGTAGTTGTATTGCAACTTAGTCATTTATTTTTTTACTGCAATGTATAAAATACAAGCCATGCAAACGCCGCAACCCAAAGTTTCGTTCAAAGAGCAGATGCACCAGGCGCGCGAGGATGCCATCCTCCAGTCCACCTGCCAGCTCCTGGGCGAAAAGGCCTTCGATGCCATGACCATGGACGACGTGGCCAATGCCGTGGGCATTGCCAAAGCCAGTCTGTACAAGCACTTCTGCAGCAAGGAAGAGCTGTGCAGCGCCGCCATGGTGCAGATTCTGGGCCGTGTGCAGGCCTACCTGGCAGATCTGCCCAGTGAAATGCCTCCGCTTGAAAAGCTCCATGCGCTGGTGCGCTGGTCGCTGGAGCGGCTGCTGAGCAACGAAATGCCGCTGCTGCCCAGCCGCAACTCCACGCTGCGCGCGGTGCTGATGGCCAACAAGGACTACCTCAACGGCCTCGTGGCCGTAAGCGACCAGATTGGTGAATGGATCACCCAGGCCCAGGCACAGGGCGTGATCAGCCCCACCTTGCCGCCGCTGGTGGTGCTCTACACGTTGTATGCGCGCGCCTGCGACCCGGTGGTGAGTTTTCTCAAGGAAGGCGGCCAGTATTCCGATGCGGAAATCGTGGATCTGGTGGTGCGCACCTGTTTCGACGGGCTGGCAGCGCGGTAGTCGCGTCTCCTTTCCAGCGTTTCGTACGCACCCAAAAAAGAAAGCCCGGCATGCCGGGCTTTCTTGCGTGGGGCTCACAGCCACTGGCTTACTTGGGCAGGATCACCTTGTCCACGACATGGATCACACCGTTGCTGGTGAATACGTCGGCCATGGTGATGTTGCTGGTGCGCAGGTTCTGGTCGGTGATCACGAGGCTTGCGTTCACCGTGAAGGTTTGTCCCTGGACGGTGGCAATGGCGGTATTGATGGGGACCTCGGCCTTGAGCACGCGCGCCGGTACCACGTGGTAGGTAAGCACCGTGGTCAGCAGCGCGGTGTCCGCCAGCAGGGCTTCCTTGGTCACTCCGAGCTCGGCCAGCAGCGCTGCAAAAGCGGCGTTGGTCGGTGCAAACACCGTGAACGGGCCGGCTCCCTGCAAAGTGGTGGCCAAGCCGGCCGCCACCACGGCTTCCACCAGGATGCTGAAGTCCGGCAACGCCGAGGCAGTGGCGACGATGTCCTTGTTGGCTGGCAGCAGCACGCGGTCCACCAGATGCACTACGCCGTTGCTGGCCTGGATGTCCGTGGCCGTGATGGTGGAAACGCGGTTGCGACCATCGGTGATCTTCAGGCCGTTGGCCGACTCGATCTTGAAGAAGCCGCCTGACACGGGCGTGATGGCCTTGCCCAGGGGGACGTCTGCACGCGGGACCCTGCTGCCGAGCACGTGGTAGGTCAGTACCGCTGTCAGCAGGGGCTTGTCGGCCAGCAGGGCCTCCTTGGTCACGCCCAGCTCGCTGAGCAACGCTGCAAAGGCGGCGTTGGTCGGGGCGAAAACCGTGAGCATGCCGGTGCTCAGAGTGGGCGCCAGACCGGCGGCGACCACTGCTTCGACGAGGATGCTGAGGTCAGGATTGTTCTGGGCGACTTCGACGATGTTGCGCTGAGGCTCATCGTCGCCGCCGCCACAGGCCTGCAACAAGGTGGCGCTGGCGCCCACGGCGGCGGCCAGCAAGACGGTACGGCGGTTGAATGCGGTGTTCATGGGGCTTCTCCTCGCTAGTGGATGGTGGTGGAAGGGACGAGCGGTTAGTCCGCGGGCTTACTTGGGCATCAGAACGGTGTCGATGGCGTGGATCACGCCATTGCTGGCAGCCACATCGGTCGCGATGACCTTGGACTGGTCCACCATCACGCCCATGCTGGTGGACACGGTGATCTCCTGGCCCTGCACGGTCTTGACCTTTCCGGCCTTGACGTCCTTGGCCATCACCTTGCCGGGGACCACGTGGTAGGTCAGCACCTTGGTCAGTGCGGCCTTGTCGGCCAACAGGCCGTCCAGAGTGGCCTTGGGGATCTTGGCGAAAGCCTCGTCGGTGGGCGCAAACACCGTGAAGGGGCCGGGGCCCTTGAGGGTGTCCACCAGGCCCGCAGCCTGCACGGCCGCCACCAGGGTCTTGAAATTACCCGCCTTCACGGCGGTATCGACGATGTCCTGGGCCATCACGGTGAAGGTGGCGCCTGCGGTCAGGGCCAATGCGATCAGGGTTTTTTTCATGGGTCGTTCCTCGGTTTCGATGGAAATGACACGCCAGGATGGGCGCAGCGAGAATGTATAACCAATTGGTCGTTAAGTAAACCAACAAGTTATGTTGTAACTGATCGGTTTCATTTGGGCAAAAAAAAGCCCTGCCGGAGCAGGGCTTTGGTGGTGGGCCGGGCTGTTTGTTGTTCGGCTTAGCGAACGATCAGCAACGGCACCTTGCAATGGGCCAGCACCTGGGTGGTGACCGAGCCCATGACCAAGGTGGCCAAGGCTCCATGGCCGTGGGAGCCCATCACCAGCAGGTCAAACTTGCCGCTGTCAGCCACCTTGGCGATGTTCTCACCCACGGCGCCCACCTTGACGACGCGCTTGGCGTCCACACCATGGCGCGCCAGGAATTTGCAAACGGGCGACAGGATTTTGTCCGCCTCTTCGGCGTGGTAGCTGTCCACCACTTCCTTGCCCAGAGCGGCGCGCGCGCGTGTCGGCAGCGGGGCCTGCACGGTCAGCGCGGTGTACTGGTGGCTGCCACCGAGCAGCTCCTCGTGGGTAGCCAGATAGGCCAGCATTTTTTTGGTGTAGGCGCTGCCATCGACAGCAAGCAGGATGTTCATGGTGTTCTCCGAATAGGGTTGGGTCAGACTACCGTGCGCGGACTTCTGTTGTCTTGACCTGGGTCATGTTTTTCTTCTGCGCTGCGGGGCGGCAGAGCCCCGTCTCGTGATCATACGGGGATGCAGCATTGCGCCTTGAAAGCCGCCTGTTCGCCTTTGCGCGCATAGCCCAGGGGGTTGGCCACCACGCGGCACTGCCAGGGGGTGCCGTTGCCGTGAAAACCTTGCACCGTGTAGTCGCTCGGGGCGTGCAGATGGCCGTGCAGCCACAGCTGCGCGTGGGGCAACAAGCTGTCCAGGGCGTTGCAGAACCCCGCAGTGCCGGGCACCAGTCCGTAGCGCGGATCGGCACTGCGCAGGCTGGGTGCAAAGTGGGTGACGGCCACCGTGGGGCCTTCAAAAGGCACCGCAAGTGCTTGCGCCAGCCACTGCTGGCAGACCAGTGCGTGGTCGCGCATGGCTTCGGCCAGAAAAGGCTCTGCGTGGCGGGTGCCGCCCGTCTTGCGCAGGTAGAAGTTCGCTGCACGAAAGGCCTTGTCGCGCAGTTTCAGCCTCCTGCCAAGGTCGGTGCTGCCTTCATGGTCTGCGAGTGCATCGAAATCGCTCCAGAGTGTGGTGCCCACAAAGCGCACACCTTGAAGCTCGACGGTCTCGCGCTCCAGCCAGGTGATTCCCAGGCGGTCACAGGTGCGGCGCAGCCGCTCGTGGGCAGCGTCGAAATCCTGTGCATCGTATTCGTGGTTGCCGGGCACAAAAAGCACGGGGGTGGGCCAGCCTGCACCCCCGGGCAATGGTGAAAACCGGGCCAGGCCAAAGTCTTCGTCGCCCAGCTGCGAGCCTTCCTGGTAGGAACCCACGTCGCCAGCAAGCACCAGCACATCGGCGCCGGGAGCCGGTTCGGGGACGAAGTGGGGATGCGCCTCAAGGTGCAGATCGGACAAAAGCTGGATATTCATGCTGGGCGCAGTCTACGGGTTCAGGCTGGGCGCCTCACTCGTCGGGGAAAGTCCGGCGCGCTGAGCGCGCCAGGGCGTGCAGCAGCCAGGTCATCGCGGCCTGCTGAGGCCCACGCCGGCGCCAGAGTGCGTCCACATGCACGGGCGGGACGTCCAGCGGCAGGGCCCGCTGCACCAGCGCGTCGGCAATGCCGGTCACGGGAACAAAGTGGCGGGGCAGCACCGTCAACAGGTCCGAGCCCGACACCACCCGACCGGCCGTGAAGAATTGGTTGACCGTGATCACCACCTTGCGCTCGCGGCCCAGGGATGCCAGGGCCTCGTCGATGAAGCCGAAGGGGCGCCCTGAGAAGCTCACGAGCATGTGGCGTGCGGCGCAATAGGTGTCCAGCGTCAGGGGCGCATCGGCCAGAGGGTGGCCTTGCCGCATCACGCACACGTATTCGCCGTCGTACAGGCGGCGGCTTTCAAAGGCCACTGCGCCCCCGGATTGCGCGCGGGCGGTCAGGTCTGCCAGCACCGCAGGGAAATAGCCCACCGCCATGTCCGCCGCCTCCTCGTCCAGCAGGCGGCGGGGGTCGCGCGTGGTCAGGGGCAATACCCGGATCGAAATGCCGGGAGCCTCCCGCTCGATGATTTCGACCAGGGCCGGGACCAGGGTGGCGGCCGTGGCATCGGCCATGGCCAGCACAAAGGTGGATTCGGCCGTAGCGGGCTCAAAATGTCCCGGCGCCAGGGATTCCTGCAGGTGGGCCAGGGCCTCGCGCACAGGAGGCCACAGGGCCAGCGCACGCGCAGTGGGCTCCACGCCCTGGCCGCTGCGCACCACCAACTCATCCCCCAGCACATCGCGCAGGCGCCGCATGGCGTTGCTCACGGCAGGCTGGGTGACGGACAGCTTGTGCGCTGCGCGTGTGAGGCTGCGCTCGGCCATGACCTCGTCGAAAACACGCAGCAGGTTCAGGTCCAAGGAGCGGAAGTTCAAGGGGGTCATGGTCAATTCATCATCAATATGAATATCAATGATTCAAAATATAAACTTGAACATGCAAAGGGTAAACCCTAATATCACCCCATCGCCCGGCAATCTCGCCACAAGCGTTAGAAAAGGGAAACCGAAATGACCAGCTTTGCACACGTTGAGTACCCCACCGAACACCCCGGCGTTGTCCGCGCCGAAAACGCCGCTGCCGCCCTCAAGAGCGTAGCCGCCAACTTTGATGGCGCCCGTGGCGCTGCCACGCTTCTGCTCGCGGCCGTGGTATCGGCCTTGCTGGTAGTGGCCAACCAGGTCATCGACACCTGGAGCGAAGGCCACCTGCTCGCGGCTTGGATGGTGCTGTGGCTGGTCGCGTTTGCGGCCCTGGCTTTGCTGACCGCCCCCGCACGCCGTGCCGGTGCTGCCCTGCGTGTGGCCGCCCTCGGCTGGGCCGAAGCCCGCCGCCGCGCTGCGGATGACGAGCGTACCTGGCAAGTGGCTGTGAAGGACCCCCGCATCATGGCCGAACTGAACCACGCCATGGGCATTGCCACCGTGGAAGACATCCGCAAGTACTACTGAGAAGATGATGCACGGTCCACCGTGCAGTGATCGGATTTTTTGAAGCCGTGGCGAGTGTTCGCCACGGCTTTTTTCATGGCCGCGGGACAGATCGCGCTGATCCAGTATCCGCATCCACAAGCGCAAAAAAACCGCCCCTCCTTTTCAGAAGGGGCGGTTGTCAGGACTGAGAAGATCCCGGAATCAGCTTGCCAGGCGCTTTTCGAGCGCAGCCTTGGTAGCGAGCAAAGCAGGGGGCAGGTGGTAAGCCAGCTGCTCAAAGTGGGCATCGTGCAGCTTGAACTCATCGGCCCAGGCTGCCTTGTCGATGCTGGTCACGGCAGCAAACTGCTGGGCATTGAAATCCAGCCCCGTCCAGTTGATTTCGGCGTACTGCGGAGCCACACCAAACATGGTTTCCTGGCCTGCAGCCTGGCCTTCGATGCGGTCGATCATCCACTTGAGCACGCGCATGTTGTCGCCATAACCCGGCCAGACGAACTTGCCGGCTTCGTCCTTGCGGAACCAGTTCACGCAGAACACCTTGGGCAGCGCCTTGCCGGTGGCGGCGATTTGGCCTTCCATGTTCAGCCAGTGCTGGAAGTAGTCGCTCATGTTGTAGCCGCAGAACGGCAGCATGGCGAAGGGGTCGCGGCGCACCACGCCTTGGGCGCCAAAGGCTGCAGCGGTGGTTTCAGAGCCCATGGTGGCAGCCATGTACACGCCTTCCGTCCAGGTGCGGGCTTCGGTCACCAGCGGCACGGTGGTGGAGCGGCGGCCGCCGAAGATGAAGGCATCAATCGCCACGCCATTGGCATCGTCCCACTGGGGGTCGAGCGCAGGGTTGTTGGTGGCAGCCACCGTGAAGCGCGAGTTGGGGTGGGCAGCCTTGGCGCCGGTTTCCTTGGCGATCTGGGGCGTCCAGTCCTTGCCTTGCCAGTCGATCAGGTGGTCGGGCAGCTTGCCGGTGTCCTTTTCCATGCCTTCCCACCACACGTCGCCGTCGTCCGTCAGGGCCACGTTGGTGAAGATCACGTCCTTGTCCAGGCTGCGCATGCAGTTGGGGTTGGTGTGCATGTTGGTGCCGGGGGCCACACCAAAGTAACCCGCCTCGGGGTTGATGGCGTACATCTTGCCGTCGGCATGGGGCTTGATCCAGGCGATATCGTCACCGATGGTGGTGACCTTCCAACCGGCAAAACCCGCCTCTGGCGGCACCAGCATCGAGAAGTTGGTCTTGCCGCAGGCGCTGGGGAAGGCCGCTGCCACGTGGTACTTCTTGCCTTGGGGGTTGGTCACGCCCAGGATGAGCATGTGTTCGGCCAACCAGCCTTGGTCGCGGCCCATGGTGGACGCGATGCGCAGGGCCAGGCACTTCTTGCCCAGGAGCGCGTTGCCGCCGTAGCCCGAGCCGTAGGACCAGATTTCGCGCGTTTCTGGGTAGTGGACGATGTACTTGACCTTGGGGTTGCAAGGCCAGCTCGTCGTGTCCTTCTCACCTTCGGCCAGGGGTGCGCCCACCGTGTGCATGCAAGGCACGAACTCGCCTTCCACGCCCAGCACGTCGTACACGGCCTTGCCCATGCGGGTCATCAGGCGCTGGTTCACGGCCACATAGGCGCTGTCGGTCAGTTCCACGCCGATGTGGGCGATGTGGCTGCCCAGCGGGCCCATGCTGAAGGGCACCACGTACATGGTGCGGCCCTTCATGCAGCCGTCAAACAGGGGCTGCAGCGTGGCGCGCATTTCGGCGGGAGCCATCCAGTTGTTGGTGGGGCCAGCGTCTTCCTTGGCGGCCGAGCAGATGTAGGTGCGGTCTTCCACACGGGCCACGTCTGATGGATCGGACCAGGCCAGGAAGCTGCTAGGGCGCTTGGCGGGGTTGAGCTTCTTGAAGGTGCCGGCATCGACCAGCTGCTGGCAAAGGCGGTCGTACTCTTCCTTGGAGCCATCGCACCAGTAAATGGTGTCGGGTTTGCACAGGGCGGCCATGTCGGCCACCCAGGCAAGCAGCCGGGCGTTTTTGACGTAAGCGGGGGCGTTGAGGTTCAGGCCCTGCATCGTGGGTGCGTTCATCGGGGAGCTTCCTAAGTTGAAAAACGTTTTTTCAAAGGAAGCGGACCGGGCGGGTCACGGCGAGGCCTGGCGCAGTTGCGGTGCTGAGCGCTGCCTTTGAAAAAACGGCTTTCGTGCTCAGTCGGCGGGCGGGAGCGTGTGTCAGCCCCACGGGTGGAGGCTAGTTCCACGGATTCCGCGGGTCGGCTGGGATGTCGATTTTATGAACCTGCCGCCCTTTTGTCTGTCAGACAGGGGTCAAAACCATGCAAAAAAAACATGAGGTTATGCATGGCTGTGTCCGCTCCCTCGCCTCAAACGCTGGCCGAACCGCCCTTCCACCGTTCGTAGCCACTCCTGCGCAGCGCGCAGGCCGGGCACGTGCCACAGCCGTGTCCCCAGGCATGCAGCGTGTCGCGCACACCGTGGTAGCAGGTGTGCGAGTCGTTCACGATCAGATCGACCAGCGCTTGTCCGCCCAGGGACCGGGCCAGTTCCCAGGTCTCGGCCTTGTCCAGCCACATCAGCGGGGTGTCGAAGGTGAAACGCTGGCCCATGCCCAGGGACACGGCTACCTGCAGGGCCTTGAGCGTGTCGTCACGGCAGTCGGGGTAGCCCGAAAAATCGGTCTCGCACATGCCGCCCACCAGGGTGTGCAGGCCCCGGCGGTAGCCCACGGCAGCCGCCAGCTGGAAGAACAGCAGGTTGCGCCCCGGCACAAAGGTGTTGGGCAGGCCTGCGGCGGTCATCTGGATTTCGGTGTCGCTGGTCAGCGCCGTGTCACTGATGTGGCCCAGCACCGCCAGGTCGAGCATGTGGTCTTCCCCCAGCTTGGCCGCCCAGTGCGGGAACTGTGCACGCAGCGAGGACAGCACCGTCTGGCGTGCCTGCAGCTCGATGTGGTGGCGCTGGCCGTAGTCAAAGCCGATGGTTTCCACGTGGGCAAAGTTTTCCAGCGCCCAGGCCAAGCAGGTCGTGGAGTCCTGACCGCCGGAAAATAAAACGAGTGCGTGTCCGGGTCTCATGGGGTTCTCCAGGTCAGACGGGATAAGGGGGGGCGGGACGAAAAAAAGCCCCGCGCTGCGGGGCTTTGGGTGACGGCCGCAGAAGCGTTCAGGCCATCGTCACGGCAATAAAGGCCAGCAGGAACATCATGATGCCACCCACCACAGGCAGCACCACGGGGACCAGGTGAACCACGTTTTCCACGGGGTCGTTCGATGGTGTTGCGGGGGCGTGCGAGGTGTTGTGGTCGGACATGGTGGGCTCCAGATGCTTAAAACTTGCGCAATTCTAGCTGCGACTGTCCCTTCGGGGCGCAAAACCCTGCTGTCGCTCAGATCAGATCGGCCTGCATGCCCGCCGTACGCAACTGCCCCAGCACCTCATCCACATGGGTCTTGCCCCGGGTTTGCAGCACCAGTTCGATCTCCACGTTCTGCGCGGCCAGCATGGTGAAGGCGCGCTGGTGGTGCACCTCCTCGATGTTGGCGCCTGCGTCGGCCACGGTGGCGGTGATGCGCGCCAGCACGCCGGGCACATCGCGCGCGCTGACCTTGATGCGCGCCAGGCGCCCCGAGCGCACCATGCCGCGTTCGATGATCGCCGCCAGCAGCAGCGGGTCGATGTTGCCACCGCACAGCACCAGGCCTACGCGCTTGCCCTTGAAGCGCTCGGGGTAGCGCACCAGCGCAGCCAGGCCCGCAGCACCAGCGCCCTCGACCAGGGTCTTTTCGATCTCCAGCAGCATCAGCACTGCCTGCTCGATGTCGCCCTCATCCACCAGCACCAGATCGTCCACCAGGCGCTTGACGATCTCCTGCGTGATCTTGCCCGGCGTGCCCACGGCAATGCCCTCGGCGATGGTGGATGTGCCCTGTGGATGGCTTGTTCCTTTGACGGCATTCACCATGGCCGGGAAGCGCATGGTCTGCACGCCGATGACCTCGATGCCTGGCTTGAGTGCCTTGGCCGCCGTGGCCACGCCCGAGATCAGCCCGCCGCCGCCCACGGCGATCACCAGCGTGTCCAGGTCGGGTACGGCCTGCAGCATCTCCAGGCCCAGCGTGCCCTGGCCGGCGGCCACGCCTTCATCGTCATACGGGTGCACAAAGGTCAAGCCCTGCGCATCGGCCAGCGCGTAGGCGTGGGCGCGGGCTTCTTCCAGCGTGTCGCCATGCAGCACCACCTCGGCGCCAAAACCGCGCGTGCGCTCCACTTTCACGCCGGGGGTAAAACGCGGCATCACGATCACGGCGCGCAGGCCCAGTCGCTGCGCGTGGTAGGCCACGCCCTGCGCATGGTTGCCCGCGCTCATGGCCACCACGCCGCGTGCGCGCTCAGCGTCCGTCAGCAGCGTGAGCCGGTTGCAGGCACCGCGTTCCTTGAACGAGGCGGTGAATTGCAGGTTCTCGAACTTGAGAAACACCTGCGCGCCCACGATTTGCGAAAGCGTTTTGGATTCAACGCACGGAGTGTCCAGCACGTGGCCTTGTAGGCGGGTGGCGGCATCACGGATGTCTTGAAGGGTCAGCATGGGCCGATTGTGGCGCAGCGGCGTTCGCAGGGGTCCGTTGAGGTGTGATTTGGCATCAAATCAGCCTCTGGCGCTTATCTGGAAATCGCTAGTAGCTATGGTTTTTGAAGCTGCTTACTTGATCCCCAGCCTGCGCGCCAGCTTGTGCAGGTTGCTGGCGTCCACCTCCAGCGTACGCGCGGCCTGCGCCCAGTTGCCCTGGTGGCGGGCCAGGGCCTGCGTGATGGCGAGCCGCTGGCAGGCATCCACGGCTTCGCGCAGCGGGCCTTCGGCGGTGGTGGGGGTGGGCGGCGTGGTGGCCACAGCGGGGGCACCGGCATCCAGGGCGGTGGAGGCCACGCTGGCGGCGTCGGCGTCCAGGTCGAGCAGCGCGGGCTCCAGCGTCACGATGTCGGCGCGGCTCACGCCCCGGCTCAGGGCCTTGAGCGCCGCGCGGCTGACCACATGCTCCAGCTCGCGGATGTTGCCGGGCCAGGGGTAGCGGCGCAGTGCATCCTGCGCGCTGGCAGACAGCCGCAGGCTGCGCAGGCCAAGGCGCGCGCGGTTCAGTTCCAGAAAACGACCTGCCAGCAGCAGCACATCGTTGCCCCGTTCGCGCAGCGGCGGGATGGGCACGGGGTACACCGACAGCCGGTGGTACAGGTCGGCGCGGAACGCGCCGTCGCGCACCTGCTCGCGCAGGTTGCGGTTGGTGGCGGCGATCACGCGCACGTCCACGCGGCGCGGTCGGTCGGCGCCCAGGCGCTGGATCTCGCCGTTCTGCAGCGTGCGCAGCAGCTTGGCCTGCACGGCCAGTGGCAGCTCGCCCACCTCGTCGAGGAACAGCGTGCCGCCCTCGGCCGCCTCGAAGCGCCCTGGCCGGTCGGCCACCGCGCCCGAGAACGCGCCGCGCACATGGCCAAACAGCTCGCTCTCGGCCAGCGACTCCGGCAGCGCCGCGCAGTTCACGTGCACCAGCGGGCGGGTAGCGCGCGTGGACTGGCGGTGCAGCAGGCGTGCAAACAGCTCCTTGCCCACACCAGTTTCGCCCAGCAACAACACGGGCAGGTCCGAGCCCGCCACCACCGTGAGCTCGTGCAGCAGGCGCAGCAGGGGCTCGCTCTGGCCGACGATCTCCATGTCGCCATCGCCCGCGCGGGTGGTGCGCTCGTCGTCGGCGCTGCGGGTGTGTGGGGCGCTGCGCAGCGCCTGCACCTCGCGCTCCAACCGCGAGATGCGCACGGCCGCCTCCACCAGCACCTTGCAGTCGGCCAGCGCGGCGCGTGCGGCCTCGCCGAAGGTGCCGGTTTGCAGCGCGTCGAGCGTCAGCACGCCCCAGGCCTTGCCGTCCACCCACAGGCTCACGCCCATGCAGTCGTGAACGGGCAGGGGCTCGCCCACCAGGGTGTCGAGCAGGCCGTCGTAGGGGTCGGGCAGGGTGCTGTCGTGGTCAAAGCAGGTCACCTCGCGCCGCGCCAGGATGGCCGCGAGCCGGGGGTGCTGGCTGACCACAAAGCGCCGGCCCAGCGCCTCGCGCACCAGGCCCTCCACGGCCACGGGGCGCAAGTGGTCTTCTTCCAGCTGCAGCAGGGCCACGGCGCCGCAGTGAAAGCGGGTGCGCAGGTGGTCGGCCAGCCGCTGCAGGCGCACAGCCTGGGGCAGGTCGGTGGCCAGGTCGGCCAGCAGGGGGCTATGGTCCATGGTGATATTTACCTTCAATGGGTGAATTAAACCCCATTTGAGAAGGGTCAAAAAAACCATGACCGGTGTAAGTGGTTGATTTGATAGGCCTGCAGCCCTGGCCCGGCGCTTGCGATGTGGGCAGGGACACCGATTCACTCGTTCCAAAAAGCCATGACCACAAGACCCCGACCCCACGCCGCCAGCGCACGCTGGCGCCGCCCCTTCGTTGTTGTTCTGTTGAAGCAGGAGGCCCGCCATGGGTAACTATCGCAAGCTCTGGTTCACGCTGATCGGCGTGCTCATCGTCACCTTCAGCCTGCTGGGCTACTACGGCGCCGAGGTCTACCGCACCGCGCCGCCCATCCCCGCGAAGATCGCCACGGCAGGGGGCGAAGTGCTTTTCACCCACGACAGCATCCTCGACGGACAGACTGCGTGGCAATCGGTGGGCGGCATGCAGCTGGGTTCCATCTGGGGCCACGGCGCCTACCAGGCGCCCGACTGGACGGCCGACTGGCTGCACCGCGAGCTGCTCAACTGGCTTGAAGTGGCCGCTGAGCGCGCGCACGGCAAGCCCTTTGCCGAGCTCGACGCCGCCGCCCAGGCCGTGCTGCGCGACCGCCTGAAGACCGAGTACCGCACCAACACCTACAGCCCCGAGACGGGCGTGGCCACGGTGTCCTCGGTGCGGGCCGACGCGATCGCGATGACCGCGCTGTACTACGACCAGCTTTTCAGCGACGTGCCCGCGCTGCACAACACCCGCGAGCACTTCGCCATGAAGGAGAACACCCTGCCCAGCGCCGAGCGGCGCGCGCAGATGACGGGTTTCTTCTTCTGGACGGCCTGGGCCGCCGCCACCGAGCGCCCTGGCACCACGGCGACGTACACCAACAACTGGCCCCACGAGCCGCTGATCGGCAACAAGCCCACGGCCGAGAACATGGTCTGGTCGGTGATGAGCGTGGTCGTGATGATGGCGGGCGTGGGCTTCCTCGTGTGGGGCTGGTCCTTCCTGCGCAAGCATGACGAGGTGGAGCCCACGCCACCCCAGCACGACCCGCTGTCGCGCGTGCCGCTCACGCCCTCGCAGCGCGGGCTGGGCAAATACCTGTTCCTCATCGTTGCGCTGTTCAGCTTCCAGGTGCTGCTGGGCGGCTTCACGGCCCACTACACGGTGGAAGGCCAGCAGTTCTACGGCATCAACGTGTCACAGTGGTTCCCCTATTCGCTGGTGCGCACCTGGCACATCCAGAGCGCGCTGTTCTGGATCGCCACGGGCTTCCTGGCAGCCGGCCTGTTCCTCGCGCCGCTCATCAACGGCGGCAAGGACCCGGCCTGGCAGAAGCTCGGTGTGGACATCCTGTTCTGGGCGCTGGTCGTGGTGGTCGTGGGCTCGTTCGTCGGCAACTACCTGGCCATCGCGCAGATCATGCCGCCCGAGTGGAACTTCTGGCTGGGCCACCAGGGCTATGAATACGTGGACCTGGGCCGCCTGTGGCAGATCGGCAAGTTCACCGGCATCGCCTTCTGGCTGGTGCTCATGCTGCGCGGCATCGTTCCGGCGCTGCGCACCCCCGGCGGCGACAAGAACCTGCTGGCGCTGCTGACGGCGTCGGTGGTGGCCATCGGCCTGTTCTACGGCGCGGGCTTCTTCTACGGCGAGCGTACCCACCTGTCGGTGATGGAGTACTGGCGCTGGTGGGTGGTGCACCTGTGGGTCGAGGGCTTCTTTGAAGTGTTCGCCACCACCGCGCTGGCCTTCATCTTCTCGACGCTCGGCCTCGTGTCGCCACGCATGGCCACGGCCGCCAGCCTGGCCTCGGCCTCGCTGTTCATGCTGGGCGGCGTGCCCGGCACCTTCCACCACCTGTACTTTGCGGGCACCACCACGCCGGTGATGGCGGTGGGCGCATCGTTCAGCGCGCTGGAAGTGGTGCCCCTGGTGGTGCTGGGCCACGAGGCCTGGGAACACTGGCGCCTGCAGCACCGCGCGAAGTGGATGGCCAACCTCAAGTGGCCCCTCATGTGCTTCGTGGCCGTGGCCTTCTGGAACATGCTGGGCGCGGGCGTCTTCGGCTTCATGATCAACCCGCCCATTGCGCTGTACTACCTGCAAGGTTTGAACACCACGCCGGTGCACGCCCATGCCGCCCTGTTCGGTGTCTACGGCTTCCTCGCCCTGGGCTTCACGCTGCTGGTGCTGCGCTACATCCGGCCGCAGTTGGTGTTCAGCGAACGGCTCATGAAGACGGGCTTCTGGTGGCTCAACGCGGGCCTGGTGCTGATGATTGCCACCAGCCTGCTGCCCATCGGCCTGTTCCAGTTCCACGCCAGCGTGACCGAAGGCCTGTGGTACGCCCGGGGCGAAGCCTTCATGCAGCAGCCCTTCATGCAGACCCTGCGCTGGGTGCGCACCTTTGGCGACGTGGTCTTCATCGTCGGCGCGCTGGCCATGGCCTGGCAGGTGGTGAGCGGGCTGTTCGGCTCGCGCGCCCCGGCGCAAGCGGGCCCCTACCTGGCACAGGCCCGTCGCTGAAATGCACTGTGCGCGGCGGCTGCCACAAGCGGCCACCGCGCTCACACACCGTTTGCCCACAAGGACTGACCATGAACCTCGACAAATTCAAACACCAGCACACTGACATTCTGCGCAGCATCGCCACCTTGCGCGCCCTGGCCCAGGCGGGCGTAGAGGCCAATGCCAGCGCCATCGCGCAGGGCATCGTGGCCATGAGCGGCACCATCAAGCTGCACCTGGCCGTGGAAGACCAGGTGCTGTACCCCGCACTGCAGCGCGGCGGCAACGCCGAACTGGCGCGCCTGGGCCGCCAGTACCAAAGCGAGATGGCATCGATCGCCAGCGCCTACGACGCGTTTGCACGCCGCTGGAACACCGCCGAGGGCGTGCGCCGCGATGCCCAGGGCTTTCGCAACGAGGCCAACGTGGTGCTGCGCCGTGTGTTCGAGCGCATGCAGCGCGAAGACCATGACTTCTATCCGCGCATCGAGGAGGAAGAAGCCACCGCCTGCCATTGAGCAGCACCCTCCTGCACCCCACTGCATGCCTGCGCATGCACCTCTGATCCATCGGTAGGGCCTGACGGCACCTTCCTTTCCGCCGGCCCCTGTGCCGGCGTTTTTTACCCCTGCTTACCGCCTCGATTGTGTTGAATCAAACTACCTATAGTGTTTGATGGGTATCGTGGACACCATAGGTAGTGTTTTTAACCCGTTCCACAGATTGGTCGAACCCATGGCGTCCACCCTTGCCACCTTGCCCCGCGAAGTCGTTTTGCGCAGCGGCCAGCGCGTTCCGTTTGATGCCGAACGCATCCGCGCCGCGCTGGCCAGCGCCGGGCAGGCCTCGGGTGAATACGGCGCCGACGAAGCGGCATTGCTCACCGCCCAGGTCACCAAGGTGCTCATCCACCGCTTCCAGGGCGAGGCCCCCACCATCGAGCAGATCCAGGACGTGGCCGAGCAGACGCTGATCGCCGCCAACCACCTGGCCACCGCGCGCGCCTACATCGTCTACCGCGAGCAGCACGCCACGCTGCGCGCCGACAGGCAGACGCTGGTCGATGTGGAAAGCTCCATCAACGAATACCTCACGCGTGCCGACTGGCGCGTGAACGCCAACGCCAACCAGGGCTACTCGCTGGGCGGGCTGATCCTGAACGTGGCGGGCAAAGTCACGGCCAACTACTGGCTCTCGCACGTGTACACGCCCGAGATCGGCGAGGCGCACAGGAGCGGCGACATCCACATCCACGACCTCGACATGCTCAGCGGCTACTGCGCGGGCTGGTCGCTGCGCACGCTGCTGCACGAGGGGCTCAACGGCGTGCCGGGCAAGGTGGAGGCGGGGCCGCCCAAGCACATGAGTTCCGCCGTGGGGCAGATCGTGAACTTCCTGGGTACTCTGCAAAACGAGTGGGCGGGCGCGCAGGCGTTCTCGTCGTTCGACACCTACATGGCGCCTTTCGTGCGCATCGATGCCATGGATTACGCCGCTGTGCGCCAGTGCATCCAGGAGCTGGTCTACAACCTCAACGTGCCCTCGCGCTGGGGCACGCAAACACCGTTCACCAACCTCACGTTTGACTGGACATGCCCTGACGATCTGCGCGAGCAAGTGCCGGTGATCGGCGGCGTGGAGATGCCGTTTAGCTATGGCGAGCTGCAGGCCGAGATGGACCTGATCAACCGCGCCTACATCGACGTGATGACCACGGGCGACGCCAAGGGCCGGGTCTTCACCTTCCCCATCCCCACGTACAACATCACCAAAGATTTTCCGTGGGAGAGCGAGAACGCGCAGCTGCTGTTCGAGATGACGGCCAAGTACGGCCTGCCGTACTTCCAGAACTTCATCAATTCCGAGCTGGAGCCGAACATGGTGCGCTCCATGTGCTGCCGCCTGCAGCTGGATTTGCGCGAGCTGCTCAAGCGTGGCAACGGCCTCTTCGGCAGCGCCGAGCAGACGGGCAGCCTGGGCGTGGTGACGATCAACTGCGCACGCCTCGGGTATTTGCATGCGGGCGATGAAGCCGGTCTGTTTGCCGCGCTGGACCGCCTCCTGGAGCTGGGCAAACAAAGCCTGGAGACCAAGCGCAAGCTGATTCAGCGGTTGATGGACCAGGGCTTGTTCCCCTACACCAAGCGGTATCTCGGCACTTTGCGCAACCACTTTTCCACGCTGGGCGTGAACGGCATCAATGAGATGGTGCGCAACTTCACGGCAGACCAGCACGACATCACCAGCGAATGGGGCCATGCGTTTGCCGTGCGCCTGCTCGACCACGTGCGCGAGCGCATGACCGCCTTCCAGGAAGAAACCGGCCACCTCTACAACCTGGAAGCCACGCCTGCCGAAGGCACGACCTACCGCTTCGCCAAGGAAGACAAGAAGCGCTGGCCCGCCATCCTGCAGGCGGGCACATCCGAGCAGCCTTATTACACCAACTCGTCGCAACTGCCCGTGGGCTTCACCGACGACCCGTTCGAGGCGCTGATGCGACAGGAGGCACTGCAGGGCAAATACACCGGCGGTACCGTGCTGCACCTGTACATGGGCGAGCGCGTTTCCAGCGGCGCGGCCTGCCGCGAGCTGGTGCGGCGCGCGCTGACGAACTTCCGCCTGCCCTACATCACCGTCACGCCCACGTTCTCCATTTGCCCCACACACGGCTACCTGGCGGGCGAGCACCCGTTCTGCCCCCGCTGCGACGAAGAGCGGCTGGACGCCAAGCGGCGGCGTCTGGCCGCCTAGATCTTGAGCAAAAAGTGGCCCTGGCGCTTGATAGTCAAGCGCAAGTAGCTATCAAAAAAGAAGCAAACCATTTCCTCCACCCCCCGAAAGGACCTCGGCATGAGCCATTTCTCCGCTACCGAACACACCGCCATCTCCAGCGCCGCCGCCGTGCAGCTCACCGACGACGAGCGCCAGCCCTGCGAGGTCTGGACCCGCGTGATGGGCTATCACCGCCCCGTGGCCAGCTTCAACACGGGCAAGCAGGGCGAGCACGCCGAGCGCCGTTTCTTTTCAGAGCAGACGCGTGGTGGAAGCAACGCCTGCTGAGGCGCCGCCAGCCGCGGCGCTGCGGCTGGGCGGCATGACACCGCTCACCACCATCGATTTCCCCGGCCGCCTCGCGGCCGTTTTGTATTGCCAGGGCTGCCCCTGGCGCTGCGGCTATTGCCACAACCCCGAACTGCTCGATGCCACCGAACCGCCCTCGCTGCCCTGGGCGCAGGCGCTGGCCTTTCTGGAAAGCCGGCGCGGCCTGCTGGACGGCGTGGTTTTCTCGGGCGGCGAGCCCACGCTGCAGGCGGGCCTGGGCGCGGCGCTGAACGCAGTGCGCAGCCTGGGCCTGCAGACCGCCCTGCACACCGGCGGCATGTACCCCGAGCGGCTGGCGGCACTGCTGCCGCAACTCGATTGGGTGGGTCTGGACATCAAGGCCCCGCCGCAGCGCTACAACGCCATCACCGCCACGCCCGGCAGCGGTGCGCGCGCCTGGGCCGGGCTGGAGGTGCTTCTGGCCTATGGCACCGACCACGAATGCCGCACCACCTGGCACGCGGGCCTGTTTGGTGTGGATGAGTTGCTGGACCTGGCCCAGGCCCTGGCCGCGCGCGGCGTGCGCCGCTGGGCGCTGCAGGAATGCCGCGCACCTGGCGCACCGGCCTGGGCGCTGACCACGGCGCACCAGCAGCAACTGGCCGCGTGGTTCCCCTCCTTCACGCTGCGCCGGGCCTGAGCGGGCGGGGCTCCGGGTTTGGTCGGTGCTTCGCGCAGATTTGTTGCGCTTCTAGGTCGAAAACAGAACGAATCTGCGAACTCGCGCTAGGAGTCGCTGGGTTTGATGCGCATCAGAGCCGCCTTGGTCACGCCGCGTGGATCATCCGCCACCGCCGCACAACGGCACCACCTGCAAGGAACACGCCCATGACCCCCCTCGGCCTTCAACTGCTGCACGCGCTCAAGCACCACGGCGCGCGCGAGATCTTCGGCATCCCCGGTGACTTCATCCTCCCCTTGTTCAAGCAGATCGAGGAGAGCGGCATCCTGCCGCTGGTCACGCTCAGCCACGAGCCCTCGCTGGGCTTTGCCGCCGATGCCGCCGCGCGCATGCACTGCGGCCTGGGCGTGGTGGCTGTCACCTACGGCGCGGGCGCGCTCAACGTGGTCAACGCCGTGGCGGGGGCCTATGCCGAGCGCTCGCCGCTGGTGGTGCTGGCCGGCTGCCCCGGCGAGGTCGAGGCGCACTCGGGCCTGGTGCTGCACCACCAGGTGCGCCATGTCGATTCGCAATGGCGCATCTTCCGCGAGATCACCTGCGACCAGGCGCGCCTGTCCGACCCCGCCACCGCGCCCGCCGAGCTGGCCCGCGTGCTGCGCAGCTGCCGCGAATACTCGCAGCCCGTGCTCATCGAGGTGCCACGCGACATGACGCTGCACCCCATGGCCGAGGTGCCCCTGCTGCCGCCCAGCCCCTTCAATGAAGCCGCCGTGGCCGAGTGCGCCGACGAATGGATGGCCCGCATCCAGGCAGCCCAGCGCCCCGTGCTGGTGGTGGACGTGGAGGTGCGCCGCTTTGGCCTGGAAGCCCGCGTGGCCGAGCTGGCGCGCCGTCTGCAACTGCCCGTGCTCACCACCTTCATGGGCCGGGGCCTGCTGGCGGAGGAGGGCGTGCACTCCGGCGTACAGCTGCACGGCACCTACCTGGGCGTGGCGGGCGCGCCCGAGACCAGTGCGCTGCTCGACGACTCCGATCTGCCCGTGATGCTGGGCGCCATCCTGTCGGACAGCAACTTTGGCGTGAGCGCCCAGCGCATGGACTTCCGCCGCGCGCTCATCGCCGCGCACCGCGAGGCGCGCGTGGGCCACCACCTGTACCCGAACATCCCGCTGGCCGCGCTGGTGGAAGCGTTGCTGGCCCGCGCCCCGGCCGCAGGCGCCAAGCCGCCGCGCGCCCTGCCGTCCCCGCCCACTTGCCCCGAAGGCCTGGTGGCCGACGATGCGCCCGTGTGTGCGGCCGACCTCTCCCGCGCGCTCAACGACCGCATCCGCGCGCAGGGCCCTATGAACATCGTCGCGGACATTGGCGACTGCCTGTTTGCTGCGATGGAGCTGCTGCCCACCCCGCTGGTGGCGCCGGGCTACTACGCGTCCATGGGCTTCGGCGTGCCGGCCGGCATCGGTGCGCAGGTGGCCACGGGCCAGCGCAGCCTGATCCTGGTGGGCGACGGCGCCTTTCAAATGACGGGCTGGGAGCTGGGCAACTGCCCGCGCCTGGGGCTGGACCCCATCGCCATCGTGCTCAATAACCAGACCTGGGAAATGATCCGCGCCTTCCAGACCGAATCGCGCTGCGCCGCCCTGGGCGACTGGCACCTGGCCCAGGCCGCCGATGCGCTGGGCGGGCGCGGCCACCGGGTGCACACGCGGGCGCAGTTCAAGGCGGCGCTCGATGCCGCGTTTGCCGAGCGCGGTCGCTTTCAGCTCATCGAGTTGATGGTGCCACCGGGCGACAGCACGCCCACGCTGCGGCGTTTTTCGGAAGGCATCCGGGCCCTGCGGGCGCGGGCGGCGTCGGGCGCCTGAGCTCGAAGGATCTGTTCACGTAGGCCCGCACGCATCGCATCCCGGGGCAGCAAAGCGCGGCAGCGGGGCTACCCCGCGCGCACCACGCGCAGCACGTCTGCCCCGTACGCCTCCAGCTTTTTCGCCCCCATCCCGCTGATGCCCTGCAGGTCGTCGAGCGTGCCGGGGTTGCGCTCGGCAATCGCGGCCAAAGTGGCATCGTGAAAGATCACATACGCAGGCAGGTTGTGCTCCTTTGCCACCTCGGCGCGCCAGGCCTTGAGGTTGATGAAACGCACCTGCGCATCGGGGCCAAGATTGGCGGCCGCGGCGGGCGGCGCGCTGCCCGTGCCCTTGCGGGTGCGCGTGCGTTTGGCCGGTGCGGATGACACCGACTCGCGCAACTGCACCGGCACCTCGCCCTTGAGCACCGCGCGCGAACCCTCGGTGAGGCACAGCGTGTCAAAGCTGTGGCCGCTGTCCAGCATCACCTTCTGCAGGCCTAACGCGCCGGTGGCGATCAGCTGGCGCAGCACGCCGCGCAGCTGGGGCTCGGTCAGGTCCGCGCCGATGCCGAAGGTGGAGATTTTTTCGTGCCCGAACTGCGCGACCTTCTCGGTCTTCTTGCCGCGCAGGATGTCCATGATGTGCCCCGTGCCAAAGCTGATGCCGCTGGCCTGGTTCACGCGGTAGATGGTGGAGAGCAGCTTGCGTGCCGCATCCGTCGCATCCCACACCGCCGGTGGGTTCAGGCAGTTGTCGCAGTTTCCGCAGGGTGTGGACTGCTCTCCAAAGTACGCCAGCAGCCGCACGCGTCGGCAGTCGGTGGCCTCGGCCAGCGCCAGCAGCGCGTCGAGCTTGCCGCGCAGCGCCTGCTTGAACTCCTCGCCCGCAGGGCTCTCGTCGATCATGCGGCGCTGGTTGACCACGTCATTCAGGCCGTAGGCCATCCAGGCATCGGCGTTCAGCCCGTCGCGGCCCGCGCGGCCCGTTTCCTGGTAGTAGCCCTCGATGTTCTTGGGCATGTCCACATGGGCCACAAAACGCACATCCGGCTTGTCGATGCCCATGCCGAACGCGATGGTGGCCACCATCACGATGCCTTCCTCGCGCAGGAAGCGATCCTGGTTCTTCTGACGCACTTTCGTGTCCAGACCCGCGTGGTAGGGCAGGGCAGTGATGCCCGCGTCGCTCAGCGTGGCGGCCAACTCTTCCACGCGCTTGCGCGACTGGCAATACACCACGCCCGCCTCGCCCGCATGCTCACGCTCGATGAAGCGCAGCAGCTGCGTGGTGGCGTCCTTTTTCTCTTCGATGCGGTAGCGGATGTTGGGCCGGTCAAAGCTGCTGATGAACAGCCGCGCATCCTCCAGCTGCAGCCGCTCGACGATGTCCTCGCGCGTGAGCGCATCGGCCGTGGCGGTGAGCGCAATGCGCGGTACTTGCGGGTAACGCTCGTGCAGCAGCGTGAGCGCGCGGTATTCGGGGCGGAAATCGTGGCCCCACTGGCTGACGCAGTGTGCTTCGTCGATGGCGAACAGGCTCAGGTGGCCGCCGCTGTACAGGCTGTCGAGCAGGCCCAGGAAACGGGGCGTGTTCAGCCGCTCGGGCGCGGCATACAGCAGCGTGAGGTCGCCGGTCTGCAGGCGCAGCTCCACGTCCTGGGTCTCGTCGTAGCTCAGCGTCGAGTTCAGGAACGCCGCATCCACCCCCGCCTCGTGCAGCGCGCCCACCTGGTCGTGCATCAGCGCGATCAGCGGCGAAATCACGATGGTCACCCCGCGCCCCTGCTGCTGGCGCACGATGGCCGGCACCTGGTAGCACAGCGACTTGCCTCCGCCCGTGGGCATCAGCACCAGCGCGTCGCCGCCGCCAATCACATGCTCGACGATGGCTTGCTGCGGGCCGCGGAACTGTTCGTAGCCGAAGACATCCTGCAAGACAGACTGGGCAGGGGACAACACGGAAGACGGGCGAGACACCAAGCGAATACTCTGAAAATGAGAGCGCCCCACGCTGGACCCACCTGCGCTGGACGCCAATAAAGCCAAAAATTTGTGTACGGGCCCGTGCTACGAACCGTGCGATGCAAGGCCCGTATTGTGCGCTGCGGGCCTGCGCCGCTGGTTGGGGGTCAGCGCAGCGCGCGGACAGCGCTTTCGATCACCTCAGGCGGGATGGCGGCAAAGCCCAGCCGCCATCCCGCGATGGGAGGTGCTGCATGGTAGAGCTCGCTGAGGCTGGGGGTTGCAATGCCGCGCGCCAGCGCGCGGCGCGTTTGCTGCTGCTCGCTGCCCTCGGTCAGCCGCACAGCCATCTGCAGCCCGCCCCGGCTGTCCAGGGGCTCGGCCCAGGGCAGGTGGGTGTGCAGCGCCTGCAGCAAGGCGTCGCGTCGGCTGCGGTACAGCTGGCGCATCAGCCGCAGGTGGGCTGCAAAGTGGCCCTGGTCCATGAAGTCTGCCGCCACGGCCTGCATGGGCTGCGAGGGGTGGCCGTCGTAGATGGTGCGTGCGGTCACCAGGGGCTTTACCAGCGGTTCGGGCAGCACCATGTAGGCCAGCCGCACCGAAGGAAACAAGGACTTCGAGAACGTGCCGATGTAGAGCACGCGGCCGTGCGCGTCGAGGCCCTGCAAGGCGGGCGTGGGCTGGTGGTCGTAGAGGAATTCGCTGTCGTAGTCGTCCTCGATCAGCCAGGCCCCCGTAGCCTGTGCGTGGTCGATGAAGGCCAGGCGGCGCTGCAGGGACATGGCGCGCCCGGTGGGGAACTGGTGCGATGGCGTGAGGTAGATCAGGCGTGGCGGCGTCTGGGTGGGCACCAGCTGGGCGCCTTCGCTGTCCAGCGGCATGTCCACCACCTGGGCCCCGCTGGCGTGGAACGCGGTGCGCGCGCCTGCGTAGCCCGGGTCCTCCATCCAGACGGTATCGCCTTCGTCCAGCAGCGTCGCGGCCAGCAACTGCAGGGCCTGTTGCGAGCTGGTCAGCACCAGCACCTGGCCCGCATGGCAACGCACGCCGCGCGACTGCGCGAGGTAGCGCGCGATGGCCTCGCGCAGTGCGGGCAGGCCTTGGGGGTCGCCGTAGAACAGCAGGGGCCCGGCGTCCTGGCGCAGGCGGCGCTGCATCAGCTGGCGCCACAGGTCCACCGGAAACGCTCGCAGGTCTGGGCTGCCCGCCACGAACGCGCGGGCGCGGTCGGGCTCGGCGCAACCGCCGGTATCGACCATGCGCTGCCCGCGCCGCGACAGCGCGGGCAGTGCCGCCGCCGGGGCCATCCGGCGCGCCCGGGACCGCGCCGCCCCGGCACGCTGCATGTCGATGGCCACGAAGCTGCCCTGGCCGACATGCCGGTGCAGGTAGCCCTCGGTTTCCAGCTGGGCATAGGCCGCCTCCACCGTGACCCGTGAAAGACCCAGGTCGCGCGCCAGATCGCGGGTGGAGGGCAGGCGCTCGCCCAACACGGCCTGGCCGGTGCGCACGGCCTCGCGCAGCGCCGCGCACAGGCGCTCGCGGCGGCCGCCTCCGTGGGCGTCCTCCAGCAGCGTGAGCAACAGCCGTGGTTTCATCGGTAATTGGTCTTATCTGTGATGGAGGATTGGCATTATCAATCAGGCCAAATCGTCGGAAACTTCATCCCATCGCAACACCACACAGCCACACGAGAGGACTTTTCCATGACCCACGCAGCCCCCGCCTCCGCCGTCCTGGCATTCCCCGCACCCAGCCCCGAGCAATCGCGGGACTTCATGGCCGCCAAGCTCAGCTACCACGCCGATGCCTGGGACGTGGCCGAAGACCTGCGCAACGGCATCGACGCCATCGTGGTGGTCGACACCCGCTCCACGGCGCATTACGAACAGGGCCATGTGCCGGGCGCCATCAGCTTTCCCCACCGCACCATGGACGAGCAGAGCACGGCGCACCTCGACCGCAGCAAGGTCTATGTCACTTACTGCGATGGCATCGGCTGCAATGGCTCGACCCGGGGCGCGTACAAGCTGGCGCGGCTGGGCTTCACGGTCAAGGAGATGCTGGGCGGGCTGGACTTCTGGATCCGCGACGGCCAGCCTGTGGCCACCGGCCCGGAGCGGGGCGCCATGCCGTCGGCCCGCCCCGCCATCGAGTGCGCATGCTGAGCCATCCGCCGCATCGCACCGGCTGGACCCTGCGCGCCGCAGGCGCCGCTGACGCGCCCGCGCTGGCCGACCTGTGCGCCGCCCACGCGGCGTACGAGCGCATCCCCTACAGCGCCGACGGCCATGCCCACCGGCTGGCCCAGGGGCTGGAGGTGGGGCGGTTGTTCGCCTGGCTGGGCTATTGGGGTGAGCAGGCAGTGGGATATGCCAGCGCCACGCTGGACTATTCGACTCTCGCCGCGCGCTCTTACCTGCATCTGGACTGCCTGTACCTGGAGCCTGAAGCGCGTGGCTGCGGCCGGGGCGCAGAGATGATGGCCGCTGTGCAGCACCGCGCCCAAATGCTGGGCTGCGAGGCGATGCAGTGGCAGACGCCCGTGTGGAACGAGGGCGCCATCCGTTTCTATGACCGCCTGGGGGCAACGCGACTTGCCAAGCAACGCTACACGCTCGTGTGTGGGTGAGAAAGCCCCTGGGCCACCGGCAGCCCCAGGGGGCTTTCTACAATCGGGGGATGAAAACGCTTGCCTACACGCGCGCCGCGCAACTGCCCGACATCCTCGCCCAACGCATCGTCATCCTCGACGGCGCCATGGGCACCATGATCCAGCGCTTCAAGTTGGGCGAGGCGCAGTATCGGGGCGAGGGCTACACCGGCCCGGATGGGGCGGGCGACCGGTTCAAAGACTTCCCGCGTGACGTGAAGGGCAACAACGAGCTGCTCAGCATCACCCGCCCGGACGTGATCCGCGACATCCACGAGCGCTACCTGGCCGCAGGCGCCGACCTGATCGAGACCAACACCTTCGGCGCGACGACCATCGCGCAAGAGGACTACAAGATGGCCCACCTGGCGCGCGAGATGAATTTGAAATCTGCCCAGCTGGCCCGCGCCGCCTGTGACAAGTACAGCACGCCCGACAAGCCCCGCTTTGTCGCAGGCGCCCTCGGCCCCACGCCCAAGACGGCCAGCATCAGCCCCGACGTGAACGACCCCGGCGCGCGCAATGTGGACTTCGAGCAGCTGCGCGCCGCTTACTACGAGCAGGTGGAAGCGCTGGTCGAGGGCGGCTCCGACGTGCTGCTGGTCGAGACGATCTTCGACACGCTCAACGCCAAGGCCGCGCTGTTCGCCATCGACGAGTTCTTTGAAAACAGCGGCGAGCGCCTGCCGCTCATCATCAGCGGCACCGTCACCGATGCCTCGGGCCGCATCCTCTCGGGCCAGACGGTCACGGCCTTCTGGCACAGCGTGCGCCACTCGCGCCCGCTAGCCATAGGCCTGAACTGCGCCTTGGGTGCCACGCTGATGCGCCCCTACATCCAGGAGCTGAACCGCGTGGCCGAGGACACCTTCATCAGCTGCTACCCCAACGCCGGCCTGCCCAACCCCATGAGCGACACCGGCTTTGACGAAACGCCTGAAATCACCAGCCGCCTGGTGCATGAGTTCGCGGCCGAGGGGCTGGTCAACATTCTGGGCGGCTGCTGTGGCACCACACCGGACCACATCGGCGCCATCGCCAAGGCAGTCGAGAACGTGCCCACCCGCAAGATGTTCTACCCAGCAGAAGCCTAGAGTAGCTGCCACCCTGAGTCGCCTGCGGCGCCTTCCCCCAAGGGGGACGCCGCCAGCGCGGCGGGGCGGCCCTTGCGCGGCGGCCTTTGGTCTGGGCCGCGCCGGTTTCGCGCGCTGCGGGTTTTGCAACGCCCACCCAAGGGTGAGAGATTCGCGCTGAATGAACGGTTTGTAGGAAAATTGGCACCTGGTGCTTGATGGTCAAGCGCCAGGTGCTATCTAATTAATAGCAATTGTTGCCGCTCTGAAGTGCGGCAACGCAGTGCCGTTCCAGGCAGCCCACCATGATCGACAACGCTATCTTGCCCGCCGACACGGCACCTGCCGACGATGCTGCTCAAAAAGCCGCCGCCCACGCCGCGCTCAAGCTCGAAAAGCGCCTGGTGCGCCAGGTCGCGCAGGCCATCACTGACTTCGGCCTTGTCGAAGACGGTGACAAGGTGATGGTGTGCGTGTCGGGCGGCAAGGACAGCTACGGCCTGCTCGACGTGCTGCGTATGCTGCAGCAGCGCAACGGCCACAAGTTCGAGCTGATCGCCGTCAACCTCGACCAGAAGCAGCCCGGCTTTCCGGCCCATGTGCTGCCTGAATACCTGACCCAGGTGGGCGTTCCCTTCCACATCGAAACGCAGGACACCTACAGCGTCGTCAAGGAGCACATCCCCGAGGGCAAAACCATGTGCAGCCTCTGCAGCCGCCTGCGCCGGGGCATCCTCTACCGTGTGGCCGACGAGCTGGGCTGCACAAAAATAGCGCTGGGCCACCACCGCGACGACATGCTGCAGACGTTCTTCCTCAACATGTTCTTCGGCGGCAAGCTCAAGGGCATGCCGCCCAAGGTGCAGAGCGACCGGGGCGACCATCTCATCATCCGTCCGTTGGCTTATGTGGCCGAGGACGACCTCACCCGCTGGGCCGAGCACCGCAAATTCCCGATCATCCCCTGCACGCTGTGCGGCAGCCAGGAGAACCTGCAGCGCAAGCAGATCGGCCAGATGCTGCGCGACTGGCAACAGCTCTACCCCGGCCGCATCGAGAACATGGCCGTGGCGCTGCGCAACCTGGTGCCCTCGCACTTCATGGACCCGCGCCAGTTCGACTTCAAGGGGTTGGTACCCAACGGCGTGGCCGACGCCGATGGTGACAAGGCCTTTGACGCCGAAGAACTGCCTGCGCAGGCCGTGGGCATGCTCGCGGGCCTGCCCCTGATGCCCCGCTGAACCCGACCCCCGACGATTTTTAGATTGGGCCACCCCATGACCACCCTCAAAGCCCCCGAACTGCTCCTGCCCGCTGGCTCGCTGGACAAGATGCGCGCCGCCTACGACTTTGGCGCCGACGCCGTGTACGCAGGCCAGCCGCGCTACTCCTTGCGCGCGCGCAACAACGAGTTCCGCCTGGAGCAGATCAAGCAAGGCATTGACGAGGCCCACGCACGCGGCAAGAAGTTCTTTGTGACCAGCAACCTGATTGCGCACAACGACAAGATCCGCACCTACCTGCGCGACATCGAGCCCGTGATCGACTGCAAGCCGGATGCCCTCATCATGGCCGACGCGGGCCTGATCATGATGGTCAAGGAAAAATGGCCCGAGCAGGTGGTGCACCTCTCGGTGCAGGCCAACACCACCAACTGGGCGGCCGTGAAGTTCTGGCAAAAGATGGGCGTGGAGCGTGTGATCCTGTCGCGCGAACTCAGCCTGGACGAGATCGAAAAAATCCGCCAAGAATGCCCCGACATGGAGCTGGAAGTGTTCGTGCACGGCGCGCTGTGCATTGCGTATTCGGGCCGCTGCCTGCTCAGCGGCTACTTCAACCACCGCGACCCCAACCAGGGCACCTGCACCAACGCCTGCCGCTGGAACTACGCCACGCACGACGCCGACATCGACCCCACCACGGGCGAAGCCATTGCGCAGAAGATGGAGGGCGACTTCAACTTCGAGGCCGCGCAGCAGAAGGCCGAACAATCGTTTGCATCGACCACCGGCAACGGCGAGCGCCACCCCAAGGCCGACAAGGTGTATTTGATCGAAGAAGCCGGGCGCCCCGGCCAGCTCATGCCCATCATGGAAGACGAGCACGGCACCTACATCATGAACAGCAAGGACCTGCGCGCGGTGGAGCATGTGGCGCGCCTGGCGCAGATCGGCGTGGATTCGCTCAAGATCGAAGGCCGCACCAAGAGCCTGTACTACGTGGCCCGCACCGCCCAGGTCTACCGCCGCGCCATTGACGACGCCGTGGCGGGCCGCCCCTTCAACCCCGAGCTGCTGATCGAGCTGGAAGGCCTGTCCAACCGCGGCTACACCGGCGGCCTGCTGGAGCGCCGCCCCAGCAACGATTACCAGAACTACATCAACGGCCACTCGGCCACACAGCGCAGCCAGTACGTGGGAGAGGTGCTGGGTGCAGAGGGTCAGGCCGATGTGGGCTTGCAAGGTGACTGGGTGCAGGTGGAGACGAAGAACCACTTTGCCGTGGGCGACCTCATTGAAGTGGTGCACCCCAGCGGCAACATCACCGTGCGGCTGCAGGAAATGCGCAACGTGGAAGGCCAGCCCGTGAACGTGGCCCAGGGCAGCCCCGTGCGTGTGTGGATTGCGCTGCCTGCGCGCTACAGCGGGGCCTTGCTGGCGCGCGTGATCGAAGCGCAACCGCTTGCACCAGCGGCTGCCGAGCCTGCCCTGGCTGCATAGCCTGCCAGGGCGCTGCCTGTTTGCTGTCCGTTGGCTGCTGCCGTTGTGTGAGCAGATTGGACGGCCTACCAGGCGGCTATTACATGCACCGTGGCCCAGGCCATGACGCCGTAGGCGCCCATTGCCGCCAGGGTGGTGGCCTTGGATGCTTGGCGGTCTCGCAGCAAGACCCAGAGCGCAAGGAATGACATCGCATACATCACCGCAGACAGGATGTAGGCCTCGGGCGCCGGTATGAAGGTGGACGGCCCGCCGCGCCGTGGTGATGTCGCAAAGCCTGCGTGGGCCACGATCAGCGATCCGCCCAGCAGACCCAGCACCGCGAGCGCGGCGATCGAAATCTTGGCGGGTAGGTTCAACGGGGTAGACGATGGCATGGTGAGGGCGCCACAAGGTGGCGCGGTGGTGGGGTCGGGCTTCTGGGGTGGTAAATTGCCTTCTATTGCTTTACTGTATTGGATTTGTTGCTATCAAAATAGAAGTGAGTGCCCTGGCGTGCAATAGCCTGCCCGTGTTCAACCGGGGCACATCGCGCCAGGCTCGGGCTCTTTGCCGATGGTCAACACGTCAAGCACACCGCGCACACCGAGCACATGCTCGATGAAAGCACGACAGGGATGTGAGCTATCCGCCCACACCGCCGCTTTCACCAACACACCCAGAGGGCCCACGTCCTGGGGTTTCCACGACAAGACGGCCAGATTTTTGCGCCGCACCAAGGGCAACACAAAGCTTGTTGGCACGCAGACCAGCATGTCGCTGTCGGACAGCATCGCGTAGATGATTTCTGCCGAGCGGCTCGACACGCGACACAGTTCCGGAACCCCGCCCAAATCGTCGAACAGGCTATCCACCTGTTGTGGGCCCAGCCCTGTGAGTGGCGGGCTCAGCCAGCGTTGTGACAGCAGCTCGGCGGCCGTGACGGTTGTCTGTTGAGCCAGCGGGTGGCCTGGACGGCAGGCAATGACGAATTCATCCGGCAGCGCGGCATGAAACTCGAACCCTTGCGGCAGCGGGGTCGGTTCGCGGCAGATCGCCAGGTCCAGGCTTCCTTCCTGGATGCTCTCCAGCAGGTTGTCGATGGTGACTTCGTGCACATCGATGGCGGCGCTGGGGTGCAGGGCGCAATAGGCCGGGATGGCGGCCGTCAGCAACCCGTTGATGCCCGCCGCGATGCTGCCGATGCGGATCAGCGCGGACGCGGCCCCTTGCTGCATCAGCGCCGCGTTGCCAGCAGCCGCTTGCAGGGGCACCAGCGAAGCGCGCAGCAGTGGCAGAACCGCCTCACCCAGGCGGGTCAAGCGCATGCCCTTGGCGTGCCTTTCAAAGAGGGCGCCGCCCATAGAACTCTCCAGCTCCGCCAGCGCATGCGTCGCTGCGGGCTGGCTCAGGCCAATGGCAGAGGCCGCGCGGTGCAGGCTTTGCAGGTCGGCAATCGCAATCGCCAACTGCAGGTGCTTGAGGCGCACACGGCCCAGGATGCGATTGAACAGGACGGAGGGCGTCAGGTCTGGCATGGGGTATTCAAAATTTGAATCTTGTTGAAAAAGAAGCATTGGCCCTGTGGTGACTGCTGTGCAACGATCGCGTGCCTTCGGGTGGACGCAAGCCTGCCCGGGGTTCATTCAACTAACGAATCTTATTCCCGCAGATGCGCAAGCTAGTGCGCAGGAACTCAGGAGACAAAACCCATGCCGTCATTGCAGCGCCCCACCTTGGGCGAGATCACCTCGCGCCCGTCCCGTTTCCTCATCGCCCCGGTGATGGCCGCCATCTTCGCCATGGGCCATGCCCACGCGGCCGATACCCTCGACACCGCGTGCAAGACCACGGCCGAGTGCCAGGCGCAGGTGGCCAAGATCCAGGGGGTGGTCAAAGGGGACGCCACCAGCGCGCTGTCCAAGTCGCAAGACACGTTCTACTGGTTCGGTCGCATCAACATGGCATCGACGGTGGTGAATGCCGAGCAGGGCATCATCCCCAAGGCCCAGGCGGGTCGCATCGCGCGCGGTGTGGAGCATTCGATCGCCCAGGCCACTACGCCTGGTGGCAAGCGCCCCACCGATGTGCTGCAGGTCGAGAAGATCATCACGGATGCCGTGGGCCCTGAGGCAACGCTGATCCACACCGGGCGCAGCCGCCAGGACATCCATTCCACCTTGAATGCCGCGCAGTTGCGTCTGGAGATGCTGGACTTTGCCGATGCGCTGGACCAGGTGCGCGCACGGCTCATCACCACGGCGCAGGCCCACACCGCCACCTATGTGCCCGCCTACACCAATGGCGTGCAGGCCATGCCCATCAGCTACGGGCACTACCTCATGGCCTGGGCCGATTCGTTCGCGCGCGACTCGGTGCGCATTCGCGAGGCCTATGCCCGCATCAACCTCAGCCCCATGGGCACGGCGGTGCTGTCCAACTCCAGCTGGGGCATCAACCGTGAGCGCCTGGCGCAGTTGCTGGGGTTCGATGGGCTCATCGTGAATTCGCTGGATGCAGGGCAGATCAGCACCTACGACATTCCCATCGAGGCCACGTCCATCGCCAGCTCCACCGCCATCCGTGTGGGGGCCTTCATGCAGGATGTGCACACCCAGTACCACCAGACGCTGCCCTGGCTGCTGCTGGCCAGCGGCAAGACCTACACCAGCAGCGCCATGCCGCAAAAGGCCAACCCCGGCATCATCCAGAACACGCGGGCCAAGGCCAGCGATGTGGTGGCCTCGGCGCAGGCGTCGTTGTGGCGGGCGCATAACGTCACGCCCGGCATGATCGACTACAAGAACACCTGGAGCCCGGCCAGCGCCAAGACCTTTGTGCAGGGCGTGGAGATGCTCCAGCAGTTTGCCGATGTGCTGGACTCGCTGCGCATCGACCCCGCACGCGCGTTGGACGAACTCGAATCCGAATGGACCACCTCGATGGAATTGGCCGAGGCGCTGCAGCGCAGCCATGGCGTGCCGTTCCGCGTGGGTCACCACTTTGCGTCGGATGTGGTGGTGTATGCCAAGGAGCGCAACATCCGGCCGAAAGACTTTCCGTACGCCGAAGCCGTGCGCATCTACCGCGAAGCGGGCAAGAAATACGACCTCAAGGACCAGCGCCTGCCGCTGGGTGAAGCCGCGTTCCGCCGCGCTTTGTCGCCCGCAGACATGGTGACCACACGCACCGGCACAGGCGGGCCGCAGCCGCAGGAGGTCACGCGCATGGCGACCGTTGCCAAGGACACCCTGGCCAAAGACCGCGTGTGGTCGGGCGAAGCGCGGCAGCGGCTGCTGGCGGCTGAGGCTGCCTTGAATGCGGCTTTTGAGGGTGTGAAGTCGTTGCCTTGAGTGTGGGCTCGCGGGCTGTGTGCTTCAGACAGGCCGAAGGGCCCGACCGGAGTGGGTCTCCCGGGCGGGCGATACTCACGCCCATCGCGAAGGGAGTCAACACACATGAGCACGACATCGAAAGCCCAGCAACGCTTCCGAGTTCCCGCCGCGTTAGCGGTCGCCATGGCGGCTGCGGCGGTTGCCGCGCTGACGGGCGCCAGCGCGTGGGCCCAGGCCCCGGCTGTAGCACCCGCCAAGCAGCGCTATGTGCAAGGCTCGTGGGTCAACCTGCGCGAGTCGGCTCAATCCCAGGCCCGCATCGTCGCCCAAGTACCCGCCAACACCGTGCTGCAACAGCTCACCGAGCGCGATGGCTGGTGCGCCGTGCTCTATGCGGGCGATGCCCGCCTGGGTCCCCCGCTGGCAGAGCCGCTCCAGGCTCACATCGCCTGCAATTTGCTGGCCGACCAGCCCCTCACCCTGGCCCAGGCGGGCAAGGACGCGGCCCGCGCCTTTTGGGTTGCGCCGTCACCCAACCGCCTGCGCGCTTACGGCAACGCTCTGCCGCGTCCGCCAGCCCTGCAGCTGCCCGCGCTGGTCAAGAGCCACGCACATGAAATGCCGGTGCAGTACCCCACCCGAGCTGAGTGGGAAGCTGCCAAGAAGCTCATGCGCGCTGGCGTGGTGCTGCGGCCCGAGCAGGAGATCGACCGGGACCGCCCCGTCAACCCGCTGGACGACCTGAAGCTGGCCACCCGTGCCGTGGACCACATTCCCGCCGTGACCCCTTTGGCCGCCAAGCCGACCTTGCCGACGATTGCCCCGTCGTACTTTCGCAGCCACACCAGCGTGGCCCTGCTGCATGAGACCGATGCCGACGGCCTGGCTGCCGTGGCGGGCGCCCGCATCAGCGTCATTCCTACCGGGGCGCCCGTGGGCCGGTTCAACCGCCACAATGGGCCTGAAATCGAATACATCACCGGCTTCTGGGACGTGGGCTCTGCCGACCAGGCCTTTGCCCCTGCGCTGACCCTCTATGCCATCACCCACCAGGGCCTGGTGGGGGCCCACACCGTGCGCCAGCGCTATTGGGACATCAGCAACGAAGACCATTACTGCGGCGGCCACTACCCCGGCCGTGGGTTCAACGACCCTGGCGAAGAAGCCCAGCCCGTGCGCGGCTATGCCAAGCTGTCTGACAGTGCCGAGGTGCTGACCCGCCTGGTGCTGCCCGGAAAGCTGCCGCCTGATGCGGTGAAGGTGAAGACCCGGCGATACGCCACGAGCTGGATGCAGCCCGCCGACCCGCCCACCCGGGACAAGCCCCAGCGCAAGAACACTGCCGTGCTGGTGCACGAGATCGACCTGGACCGCGATGGCATCGCAGACATCCTGCGCATCGACACCCCTTCGCCCGGCGGCATGAGCTTCGAGCCGATCTTTGAATGGCGCTGGTACCTCAATATCGGCGGCCAGTGGTTCCGGGCGGGGCACTGGGTGGATGAGGAGTGCACTTGATGGCTGAGCGAGGTGTGTGGGTGCCTCGACTCATTTTTGCGCTCCCTCGAAAGTCCTGCGATATCTGACTTCGCGGCCAACGATGTTGTCGTTCACCACGAACTCCGATGTTTCCGCAGAGACGAGCGTAAAAGTGGCGTACCGCATTCGTCCGCCAGAAAATTGACGTCCGTTCTCCTGCAGAAATCGGCGTTTGAGGCTTTTCCCGTCATAAGACCATTCGCCAGAAAGCTCAGTGCGCTCTATGCGGCCCTCTGAATTTGACATTGAAATGCTGTCGACGAATTTGCCATCGGCGCCTAGATAGAGCAACCGGAGCGACTTTTCCCCGTCCGTACCATCGTCCCTCAGCCAAGTACCGACTAATTTGCTTCGTGTTTCCTCAATGCGCAAACTATCAGCGTTTTCGCACCCTGCTACGAGAAATAAAGCAGCGATAGATAGGAAAAGAGCACGTGCCATCGACGTTCCTGTGTTGAAAATAATCGTACGCAATGCAGCTATGTGCGGCCGACAACGTGGCAGAGCGACCTTTGCCTTGGCACGAACCGCTCGCATGCAAAGTATCCGATGCGCGTACGGGAAGGTGGAAATTCGCATACAGATTCCGGTTAGACAGCTGCCGTCGTTTGGCTTGTCCTGGTGACCGCCGGTTGCCGCAACAACGCTCCCAGCACCAGTGCCTCCGCCATCACCTCCAACGCTTCTTCCAGCGTAGCCAGCAACTCCGGAACCTCTGGTAACCAGGGCCAATACGGCCGCACCTCGGGCCATTGGTCCACCGCAATGGCCACTAGCCCCACGGCAAACCCTGCCCACAGCAGGCAGCGGGTGCTGCGGTGGCTCAGTGCCCGGTGCAGCCGGGCCAGCGTGACCAACCCCACCAAGGGCACCGCCAGCATCGGCACCTCGCGCACGGCGCTCCAGCGGCATGCATCCATCCATTCGTGGCAGCGGAACTTCCACAGCTCGTGCAGCATGAACTGTTCGTCCAGCGCCAGCGCGCCGAAGGCCAGCACCAGCCACACACCCAGCCGCAAGGGCAGACAGCGTTCGGCCGTGAGGCGCAGCGCGGTGACGCACAGCGTGAGCAGCAGCGCGCTCGATAGCCACGATGCGGGCGAGTTGTCGGAGCGGAATGCGCGCTCCCAGCCCGGTGAAAAGATCCACGCGCTGAACAGCAGAAATCCCGCCACTGCGCCCAGCAGGGTGGGTGCGACCCAGCGGTGAGGCGCTGGTCTGGGGCCTGGCGTGTTGTCGGACAACGGGAGGGAGGGGTGCTGGGGCATGGCGGGGTTTGGAACCACGGGGTGCTGGCGTCGGGCAGGCAGGCGGGGCGATAAGATTTTGAATCAAATAGGCCGCTGGCGCTTTACTGTATTGTATTTTATGCTATGTATTTAATAGCGCATTGGTGAGCTGCCGCGCTGTGGGCAGCGCGCCCTGTTCACACTGGCGGAATCGCTACAGAATCGGGCATCCCTTTGCACGTACGGTATGTCCCTCCCCATCGACCCCTCCCGCAACGCGCTTCCGCCCGTGGCCCAGTTTCTGGCCGAGGCGGCGCTGCAGCGGCAGAGCGCACTGCTGGGGCTGGACAAACCCACGCCTGCGCCCGCACCGCTGCCCACGGCCGACCCGAGCGCGCCGCCGCCCACAACCACCTCGCCCAGCCCCCCCGCTGGGCCTTTGCCCGCACCGGCCGACAAGGCCAGCATTTCAGCCCAGGCGCGCGAGCAGTTGGGCGCGGGTTTTGACCCACGGCGCGAAGTAGCGGGCCATGCTGCCGCTTCAGGGGTGAAGGCGGGACCTGCGCCGCGTGGGCCGTTAACGCCGCTGGCGTCGCCCCCACTTCCCGCGGGGGCGCCAACGTCGGCACCCGCCGTGTCCACCCCTTCGGCGGCGTCGTTGTCAGGCGCTGACTGGCCTGCCACGGGGCTGGGTGCGCCGCTGCAGCGTTTGGTGAGCGCGCTCGTGGCGCAGGTCACGGCCCAGGCCGGGGTGCCGCAGCGCGTAGTGGCCGCGCAGCCCTGGCCCATTGGCATGGCGCAGGCGCTGGAGAGTGGGGCGCTGGATGCCGACCAGCCGCCGCTGCAGACCTGGCTGGTACGTCAGGGCGTGGTGTTGACACCCGAGGGGCCGCGCGGGCTGGCGCTGACCTTGCGTGCACCGGTGCCATGGCTGGCGACGCAGGCGTCGCCAGCGACCGGTGCAGCCGCAGCACAGGCCAGCGCAAACGCCAGTGCTGCAGGCGGCGCGCTGCAGGTGCCGTTTGCCGGGGGCGGCCAGCCGCTGCAGTCGGGCGTGATGGCTTTGGTGTTGCAGGGCATGGACGCCGCCGCACCGCGCACCAGTGCGCTGCTGGTGCTGGACCTGCAGCCGCAACTGGCCGCCACGGTGTACGGCCGCGACATGCTCCAGCAGGCCACGGGCCGTCTGGACCCGTGGACGCAGATGGCCGTGCTGCAGGCCAGCGGCCAGGTGCCGCGTGAGGATGAGCGTGCGCGCAATGGAGCATCCGGCCTGTGCGAAACGGTGGGCTGCCCCTATGCCGCGCGGGCTGAATGTGTGCAGCCGTTTTGCCTGGCAATGCGCGGCGTGCTGCCGCCCGAACCGGTGGGCCCGGCGTCCAGCGCTTGATGGCAATACGGGGTGCCAAGCAAGCTCTTTGCACACCGGTCATTTGCAAGCAGTGGCCTGTGTGAGGTCAAATCCAGCCCTACCCCCTTGTTTGGTGAATCGAACGGAGAATCCAGGCCATGCGCGTGCTTCCCCTCTCCCCGTCCAATGCCTCTTTCCCCGTCGATTTCGTCCCGTTGGGCGGCACTCCGAAGGACTGCGAGGATTGCGGCAAGGCCGTGGGGCTGGGGTTTCAGTTTGACTACGCGTACCAACCCATCGTGGACGTGGAGCGCCGTGTGGTCTTTGCGCACGAAGCGCTGGTGAGGGGGCCGGGTGGCGAGGGCGCGATGACCGTGTTGGCGCAGGTCAACGACCACAACCGCTACCGCTTTGACCAGGCCTGCCGGGTCAAAGCCATCAAGGGCGCAGCAGAGCTGGGGATGGCGCAGCCGGTGTCGATCAACTTTCTGCCCAATGCGATCTACAAACCTGAGGTGTGCATCCGCACGACCCTGGAGGCTGCCAGGGCAAACGGCTTTCCGCTCTCTCAGATCATCTTTGAGGTGACCGAGGGCGAGCGCATTGAGGACGGCCCCTGGTTTGCCCAGATCCTGCGCGAGTACAAGCGCTGCGGTTTCCAGACCGCTATTGACGACTTCGGTGCAGGCTATGCGGGCATGAAGCTGCTGTCGGATTTTCAGCCCGACATCATCAAGATCGACATGGACCTGATCCGCAACGTGGATGCCAACCGCGCCCGCCAGGCCATCGTGCGCAGTCTGGTGCGGCTGTGCGAGGAAATGAACATCAAGGTCGTCGCCGAAGGCATCGAGACACCGGCCGAGCGTGACTTTCTGTTCGATGTGGGGATACACCTGATGCAGGGCTATCTGTTTGCCAAGCCGGCTTTTCGTTCGGTGGCCACGGTGGACGCTTCGGCGTACGGCAGCGCATCGCGCTGAACGCCCTCAGGCGGTTCACGCCGTCACCACGCGGTTTCGCCCGGATTTCTTGGCGGCGTACAGCGCTGCGTCCGCCCGTGCAAAGAGGCTGCACGCGCTCTCTACATCCTGCAAGCTGGCCGCACCAATGCTGATGGTGGTGGGCTGGCTCAGCCAGCCCGCCTGGGCCACCGCAACACGCATGCGCTGGGCGACTTCGTGGGCGCCCTGTGCATCCGTGTGGGGCAGGATCACGGCAAATTCCTCGCCGCCCACCCGGGCCACGATGTCGATGATCCTGACGCAGCCGCTGAGCACCTGCGCGATGGACCGCAGCACCTTGTCGCCAGCCTCATGGCCGAAGTTGTCGTTGATCTGCTTGAAATGGTCCACGTCCAGCATGAGCAGGCTCAGGGGCGACTGCGTGCGCTCCACCACGGCCAGTTCCAGCTCCAGGCTGTCGTCAAATGCGCGCCGGTTGCGCAGGCCGGTGAGCGGGTCGGTCCGGGCCAGCTCGTTGAGCGCCAGGTTCAGTGCGTCCACCTTCTGGATTTGTTCGACCAGCTGCTGGTTGAGCACCTCGGCGTCGCGCAATGCCCGGCGCAGCCGGATCTCGCGCATTGTGGAGTGGGCCAGTTCGACCAAAATTTCGATGTCCTTTTCCGTCCACTGCTTGGCCTTGAAATCCACTGCACAAAAGCTGCCCAGAACCTCGCCCGCTTCGGTTTTCAGGGGGATGCCTGCGTAGGCGCGCACCCCGAGCGACGCCACGGTGGGCACGTCGCGGAATACGGGCAACTGCGTGGCATCTTCCAGCACCAGGGGCCCGTCAAACACCATGGAGTAGTGGCAGAACGTCCGCCCGGTGAGCTGTCGCAGTGTGCTCAACGGCTCGCCCATCCCAAATGTGCTTTTGTAGAAGTCGCGGTGCGCGTCGAGCAGCGAGATGAAGGTGACGGGAGCGCCAGTGATCGTGGAGGCCAGTCGGGTCAATCGGTCAAAGCTCTCTTCGGCGATGCTGTCGAGCAAGCCGGTTTCGCGCACCGCAGCCAACCGCAGCGTGTCGGTGAGCGCCGCCTGTATCCGGGCGTCGTCGGCAGGCAGGGGAGGCGGCAATTCCGTCATGGGTGTCGTACCGGGTACCGAGTTGAGCTACCGAAAGTTACACGATCCCCTCTGGCTGCGGTGCTCTTGCGCGCAAAGACCCTCCACCCATGCCCCATCCCGGGTATTCGAAGTCCGTTTGAAGTCCCTTCGGGTGGATTCGGCGATGGGTTTTGAGGGGTTTTTTCCGAGCGGGCCACCGGTCAAGGCCAGCGCTGACACACTCGGCGTTTTGGAGACACACATGTTGATACAACTGATCTACGCGAGCCGGTCTTCGCGTGTGCTGGGGCCTGCAGACGTCAAGGACATTTTGGGGGCCTCGCAGCGCAACAACACCCGCGCCGGGATCACGGGCGCCCTGTGCCTGAACAACGGCATCTTTCTGCAGCTGCTCGAAGGTGACCGGGCTGCAGTCAACGCGCTGTACCACCGCTTGCTGAAAGACGGCCGCCACCGCGACACGGCGGTCCTGGACATGAGCGAAATTCCTTGCCGGCGCTTCACCGGCTGGTCGATGGGGCTGATTGCGTCACTCGAATCCAATCGCCAGCTGTTCCTGAAATACTCAGGGACTGCAGATTTCGATCCCTACAGCATGTCTGCAGTCACCTTGCGCAGTTTCTTCGACGAGATTCTGCAGAACGTACGCTGGCTGGAATGACCTGGCGACCCACTGCCCGCAACAGGCCGTGTAGGGCGGGGCGATTGCCGGGGCTCAGTGCCTGCCACTGCGCTCCAGTATGTCTGCGTGGCGTGAACGGGTGATCGGATAGGCCACCAGCAGCGGAATGGCCAGCACCAGGCACACCGCCGGCAGGATGCCCGTCATCAGCGTGATGCCCTGCAGCGCCGTGGCGGACTGCGCCACGTTGGGCACATAGCCCGTCACGTCCAGCATGCCAGCCACCAGCACGGTGGCCAGCGTGCGTGCCAGCTTGTCCATCAGGCCGTACAGGCCGTAGTACATGCCGGTCTTGCGTTCGCCCGTTTGCATGTGGCCGTGGTCGATGGTGTCGGGCACCATGGCAAAAGGCACGATCCAGTGGGCTCCCATGCCGATACCGACCACCACCAAAATGGCGGTGACCAGGCGCTGGTCACCCGGGCCCACCCAGTACAGCGCCACCAGCCCGGCCGCGCAGAACACCAGGCCCAGGATGTAGGCCAGGTTCTTTTCCCAGCGGTCGACCACGCGCTTCCACATGAACAACGAGAGGCCCACCACGCCCAGCAGGGTGCCCATGAAGCGCGGCAGGTCGCCCTTGTCGCCCTGCAGCTGGTAGATCACGAAATACGCGAGCGAGGCCTGCACGAGCGTGAGGCCCAGGCGCACCAGCGTTGCAGCGCCCATCAGCATCAGGAAGGGGCGGTTGTGCAGCGTGGTCCGCAAGGTCTCGCGCACCGACTCCCACATTGCGGGGGTATCGGCATCCACAGGCCGCACCCCCTGGTCCGCCACACTTTCTGCCGGTTCGCGCACGCGCCAGGCCACCACAGCGACGGCTACGCCCGCGACCATCCCGAAACACGAGCCCGCCAGCGCATAGCCCGTGCGTGCGTCCGGGGCTGCGCGCACCAGCATGGGCATGAAAACGCTGCCCGCAAAAAAACCCAGCAGGGCGCCCATCGATGCATAGGCCGTGAGGCTGGTGCGCTCGTCGTAGTCACGGGTCATGTTGGCAGCCATGGCCTGGTAGGGCAGCTGCACCAGGGTCATGAGCGTGTCGAACACGGTGTAGGTCAGGGCGATCCACAGGAACGCGGCCCACGGGCTGAGGCCCGGGGGCACCATCCACACCGCTGCTGCTGCGATGGCGAGCGGAGCCGCACCATAGATCAGATAGACCCGGTGGCGGCCAAGGCGCGAGCGGGTGCGGTCGGTCATCCAGCCAAACAGCGGGTCGTTGATGGTGTCCCACACCTTGCCCACCAGCAGCGCCGCGCCAGCCACGGCAGGCGCCACCAGGGCCACGTCGGTGTAGAAGATCATGAGCATGAAGTTCATGGCGGCAATCTGCATCTGCAGGCCGACATTGCCGGTGGCATAGCCCAGCTTGGTGCCCAGCGAGAGCCGGGTGGCTGGGGCCGTCATGGATGCGCGGCCGAAAGAGACGCCGTCGGGCTCGCGGTGGTGGGGGCAGGGGCCATGCGGGGCGGGGCGGCCTCCAGCATCAGGCGCACCTCGCGGCGCAGCATCTTGTTGAGGAAGCTGCGCGGGATCTCTTCGACGATGCGTACATCGTCCGGCTGGTGGTCGGCGGGCAGCTTGTGCGCCAGATACTGGGCAATGTCGTGCTCCAGCGCTTGCCAGTCATGCCCGGTGCGCCAGCTCTGGCGCAGGCTCAGCACCAGCACAGCACGGGCACCGTGCTGCACCAGGCAGGCCTCCTTGACGGCGGGGTGGGTGTGCGCCACCTCTTCCACCTCGCGGGGGTTGAGCCACTGCCCGTGGCGCAATACGCGGTCGGCGCTGCGGCCCAGCACATGCAGGTAGCCAGCCGCGTCGAAATAGCCCACATCGCCCATCACCACCCAGCCGTCGCGCAGTGTCTCCTGGGTTTTTTCGGGGTCGAGCCAGTAGCCGTCAAAACGCACCGGCGTCAACACGGTGATGAGGCCCATCTGGCCCAACGGCAGGGGCGCAAACTGTTCGTCGCGGATGACCACCTGCACCCCGGGCATCACCCGGCCCACGGTGGAGAGGATGTCATTGCCCAGTGGCTGGCCCTGCGCGTCCACATGCTGGTGAGGCAGCAGCCAGGTGATGGGCGGCAGCGCCTCCAGGCAGCCATAACCTTGCTGGAAGATCGGCCCGAAACGGCGGATGGCCTCGGCAATCTTGGGCGCCGGCATCATCTCGGAGCCATAGGGCACATGCGTAAGGGACGAGAGGTCGTACTGGCCCAGCGTGGGCTCGTCGAGCAGGTCGATGATGGCCGAGGGCGACAGAAAGGCGCGCGAGACGCGGTGCTTCTGGATCAACGCGGCCAGCGTGGCGGCGCTGAAGTCTTCGGGCATCACGAGCGTGGCGCCCGCCAGCAGGGTGGGCAGCACCAGGCCCGAGCCAGGGCCGGTGAGGGGCAGGCCCAACATGTTCACATCCTGGCGGCTGGCGGGGGGGCGGAAATCGATGGACTTGGAGATCAGCCGCACGCTGTCGAGGTACTTGCGGTTGCTGTAGCCGATGGACTTGGGCAGCCCCGTGGTGCCCGAGGTCATGTGCAGTGCAAAGATATCGTCTTCGTGCAGCGCCGCCGTGCCGGGGGCAGGCGCATGCTGCGCCAGTGCCTGCTCGTAGTCTTCGCCCAGCGCCAGCAGATGTATCCCTGGCAGTTGTTCGCGCACGGCCTGGAGGATGGGCGCGCTCAGCAGCGGGTCGTGGATGAGCACCGCCGGCCGGACGCGGACCATGGTGGCCAGCGCCGCATCGGCCGGCAGGTGTTTGTGAAAGCTCGCGAAGATGGTGCCGTTCTCGAACGTGGCGAGCCGGGCTTCGTACTGTTCACCGGTCTCGGGCAGCAGGGTGAACACAACGTCGCCCTTCTTCACGCCCTGCGCCTGCATCCAGGCCTGCAGCCGCTGCACGCGCTCTTGCAGCTGTGCGTAGGTGAGGGTGCCACGCCGGTCGATGAGCGCGGGTTTGTGGGCATGGCGTCGGTACGCCAGGCGCGCCACCGACCGCGCCGTGCGCAGGCGGCTGAGCAGAAAGCGCACCACCAGGCTGCGCAGGGATGGAAAGGCCACGGAAGTCTCCGAGAGAAGGCATGGCCAGCCAGTCTTTCATGTGCGCAGGTTGCAAGTCGCCACAATTTGTATGTACACGTATCTTGTTGTTGCTCGCGTGGCTGTGCGGTCGGTTTGGACCAGCCAACGGCACACGGCATCCCGGCACCGTCGCTGCGGCGCCACAGCGCCACAGCGCATGTGTGCCAACACGGAGAAAAGCAAAAAACCGCCAGGACCGGATCGCGGCGCTGGCGGTTTTGAAAGGGACTTGCCGCCTGGATGGGCGTGGCCTTTGCGGGGCGCGCGGCCCTCACACCAGTGCACCCGTGGAACTGACTCCGCCAGGCCACCGGGTGCGTCCCCCTCGGGGGAAGCGGCGCAGCCGCTCAGGGGGGCTTACGGATACAGGCCGCGCATTTCGCGCGCATGGAGAATGCGCTGGCAGGCCACGATGAAAGTGGCGGTGCGCAGGCTCACCTTGTGCTCTTGCGCCACTTGCCAGATGCCCGCAAAGGCCTCCTGCATGATGCGCACCAGGCGGGCGTTGATCTCGTCCTCGCTCCAGAAGAAACTGGAAAAATCCTGCACCCATTCAAAGTAGCTCACCGTCACACCGCCCGCGTTGGCGATCACGTCGGGCAGCACCAGCACGCCCTTGTCGTGCAGGATGTCATCGGCCTCGGTGGTCGTGGGGCCGTTGGCGCCTTCAATCACGAGCTTGGCCTTGATCTGGCCTGCGTTGTCCTTGGTGATCTGGCCTTCCAGCGCGGCAGGGATCAGGATCTCGCAATCCACGCCCCAGAACTCCTCGGCCTTCATCACATCGGCACCCGCAAAGCCGCCCACGCCGCCTCGGGTCTTCACATGCGCCAGCAGCGCGGGCACATCGAGGCCCTTGCTGTTGAAGATGGTGCCGGTGTGATCTTGCACAGCCACCACCTTGGCGCCTGCTTCGGCGAAGAGTTTGGCCGCAATGCCGCCCACGTTGCCAAAGCCTTGAACTGCGATGCGGGCACCTTCCAGCGCCAGGCCGGTCAGCTTGGCGGCTTCCACGCCCACGGTGTACACGCCGCGGCCGGTGGCCTCGACGCGGCCCAGCGAGCCGCCCAGGTCCACGGGCTTGCCGGTCACCACGCCGGTGGCGGTGGCGCCGGTGTTCATCGAATACGTGTCCATCATCCAGGCCATGATCTGGCCGTTGGTGTTCACATCAGGCGCAGGGATGTCCTTGGACGGGCCGATCAGCAGGCCAATCTCGCTGGTGTAGCGGCGCGTCAGGCGCTCCAGTTCACCCATCGAGAGCTTCTTGGGGTCCACGCGGATACCGCCCTTGGCGCCGCCGTAGGGCACGTTCACCGCAGCGTTCTTCACCGACATCCAGGCCGACAGGGCCATCACTTCCGACAGCGTCACGTCCTGGTGAAAACGCACGCCGCCCTTGCCGGGGCCCCGGCTCAGGTTGTGCTGCACGCGGTAGCCTTCGTAGTGGGCGATGGTGCCGTTGTCCAGCTCGATCGGCACGTCCACGATCAGGATGCGCTTGGGACGCTTGAGGGTTTCCACCCAACGCGCCAGGCTGCCCAGGTAGGGGGTGACGCGGTCTACCTGCTGCAGGTAGTTGCCCCAGGGGCCGAGGTGGTCGGCCTGCAGGTACGAGGGCAGGGGGTGGGATTGTGCGGCAGGGGCGCCGACGGGTTGCGACATGGTGAATTCCTTGTGGGATCAGTTCAGGCTGCGAAGCTTATGCCTGCCGCCGCACGCTGTCTAAGGCCGTAGTGTTTTGGTGTTATGCAATTAATGCATAACCACGGGAAAACACCGCCCAATGCGGCACTGCAGCAAAAATGTGGCCGGTGAAAACGCCGAGAAAGCAGCGTGCTGCACCGCCGCACGAGCGGTCATTTCACCGTGAAGCCGGCCAGCGCGGGGTCGCCAGCCGGGTAGCGGAGGTCCAGCTTCTGCAGCACCTCGCGCAGCACCGTGGCGATCATCAGGTTGCGGTGCGTCTTGGAGTTGGCGGGCACGATGGTCCAGGGCGCCCAGGGCGTGTGGGTGGCAGCGAGCAGGGTGCCATAGGCATCTTGGTACTGCGCCCACTGCTTGCGCACTTCAATGTCGCCCATGCTGAACTTCCAGTGTTTGGCCGGGTCATCCAGGCGCTCTTGCAGCCGCTCGCGCTGCTCGTCAAACCCGATGTGCAGCAGAAACTTGAGCACGATGGTGCCCGTCTCGCTGAGCATGCGTTCAAAGTCGTTGATGTGCGCCAGACGCTGCTGGTGCTGCTCAGGCGTGATCCAGCCGTTGACCACGGGCACCAGCACGTCCTCGTAGTGGCTGCGGTTGAACACGGTGATGTCGCCCGCCTGCGGCACCTGCTGGTGGATGCGCCAGAGGTAGTCGTGTGCGCGCTCGGTTTCGGTGGGGGCCTTCCAGCCCACGGCGTGTACGCCCAGGGCGCTCATGCGGCCAAACACGCCACGGATGGTGCCGTCCTTGCCCGAGGTGTCGGTACCTTGGAGCACCACGAGCAGTTTGTAGCGCTTGTCGGCGTAGAACAGGTTCTGCAGCCCGTCCAGTTCCACCGCCAGGTCTTCGACGGCTGCCTTGTCCTGGGCCTTGTCGCCCAGCGAGAAGGGTTTGGCGCCGGGATCGAAGTCTTCCAGTGACACGGTGTGCCGTGGGGGCTCGCGGCGCCCTTCTTCGGTCTCATGCTCTGCAGGCGCAGGCTGCCAGGGCAGCAGGCGCTGCATCAAAGAGGACTTGCTCGGATCAAGCGGAAAAGGCATGGAGACTCCAGGCAGGGCAGCGGCAGTGGCGCTATTGGAACACTGCGGGGCCGTCAAAGATACCCGCTGTGCGCCGGTGCCTGCTGCCACTGGTCGTGCAGCCCGTCCACCCGCACGATGGCCAGGCGCGCAAGGTCTTCATCGGTCAGGCCATTGATACAGCCCACGTTCACGCCGTACATCTCGCCCATCGGTGTGTCGGTGCCGTGGCCGAACACGCGCACGCCGCAGTGGCGGCAGAAGTAGTGGTGGTTCTTGTGGGTGCCGAAGGTGTATCGCGTGAGGTCGCCTTCGCCCCGGGTGATGCGAAAGCCCCCGGGCAGTGCCACGGCAGGCCAGAAGCGCGTGCGGCGGCAGATGCTGCAGTTGCAGCGGTAGGTGGGCTGGGCCAGGTCCAGCGCGGCCTCGACTTCGACGGCGCCGCAGTGGCAGGTAGCGGTGTAGGTGGAAGCAGGCATGGGTGTTCGTCCTGTCGTGGTGCTGAGGGTTGATGCAGAGGGAGCGGGTGCATGATCGCAAACTTTGCGCTCGGCGGCATCCTCCTTGTGAACGATCCCGTGCGCTGGCTGCACCCCCCCTGCGCCTTCACCCGTGCGCCATGCGGTAGGCCAGCGGCGTCTGCCCCGTGGCCTGCTGAAAAGCGCGGTGCAGGCCCGCCTCGCTGGCAAACCCCAGGTCCTCGGCAATGCGCTTGAGCGGCAGGGGTGTGTCGCACAGGGCCTCGCTCACCTGCCGCAGCTTGATGCGCCGCATCCAGTGCGCGGCAGAAAGACCCGTGTGCGCCTGCACCCGCCGCGCCAGCGTGCGGGGCGACAGGCCCAGCGCCTCGGCCAGCGCGGGCAGGCGCAGTGCGGTGGCGGGGCAACGCTGCACCCACAGCATCGCGCGCCGCAGTTCGGCGTCGGCCACTGCCATGAGGTCGTGCCCGGCAAACGCCGGGTGGGTGGTGCGCGGGCGGGGCAGCATCAGCAGCGACTGAAGATCTGCCAGGGCTTCGGCGTCCAGCCGCGTTGCCAGCGCCTGCAGCATCAGCGGCAGGTAGCCGTTGGCGCCTGCCGCGGTGGTGATGGGGCCGTCTTCCACCAAAGGTTCGTCAAAGCGCCAGTGCACCGCGCCAAACTGCTGTTGCAGCGGGGCCCGCAGCCACCAGGTGGCCGTGGCGCCGCGCCCGCGCATCCGGCCGCTGGCCGCAGCCAGCGCTACGCCCGCGCAATAGCTCCACACCTGGGTGCGGCGGGGCAGGGCGCGCAGTGCCGCGATGGCGGGTGCGATGTGCTGTTGCTGCTGCGCCGCCTGCAGTCCGTCGGGCGAAGACAGCCACAGGCCTGGCACCAGCACCGCGTCCACCTCGGCCTGCGCCAGGCTGATGCTGGGCGTGAGGGCGGGGCCTTGCCAGGTGGGCACAGGCTGCAGGTCCGCGCCGGCCCAGCAGGTGGTGATCACCGGGCGCTGCGCGCGCAGGTTGGCGGCGCGGGCCAGGTCGGCGGTGGCAAAGAGGCCTGCGGGCATGCAACCGGGGTACAGCAACAGTGCCAGGCGCAAAGGTGGTGCAGGTGGTGCGGTGGCGCGGCGCATGGTGGCGGGGTGGTTTGGCTAGAAATGGAAAGAAATTGTCAAACCAGGCCATTCTCGCCGGGCGTTCGATTCCCAACAATCCACTGCATACCCACTGGCTTCGGAGCCCACACCATGCAGATCACCCAATTGCGCAACGCCACCGTGCTTCTTGAATTCCAATCCCAGGGACGCCCCGTGGGCCTGCTGGTGGACCCCATGCTCGCCCCCCGGGGCAGCCTGCCCGCGCTGCGCTATCTGGGCAGGGGGCGCCAGCGCAATCCCATTGTGGAGCTGCCCGGGGGCACCGATGCGCTGCTGGAGCGTGTGACCCACGCCCTCATCACGCACTGCCAACGCGGCCATTTCGACCACCTGGACCGAGCTGGCAAGCGCTTTCTGCGCGAGCGGCAGATTCCGGTGATCTGCATGCCACGCGATGCTGACTACCTGGCGCAGCGCGGCCTGCTGGTGTGGCCGCTGGCGGGGCCAGCGCGCCAGCCGTGGGCGCTGGGCGGCCATGTCACGCCGATTCCGTGTGTGCACGGTACCGGCTGGGTAGGCCGCTTCATGGAGCACGGCCACGGCTACCTGCTGGAGCTGCCGGGCGAGCCCAGCGTCTACCTGGCGGGCGACACCATGCTCACGTCCACGGTGCGCGACTGCCTGGCGCGCCTTCAGCCCGAGGTGTCGGTGTTGCCTGCGGGCGGGGCCCGGTTCGATGTGGGGGCAGAAATCCTCATGGACGCCGCCGACATGGCCGAAGCCGCGCAGCTGGCCCACGGCACGCTGGTGGTGAACCACCTGCAGGCGCTGGACCATTGCCCCACCACGCGCGCAGCGGTGCGCCAATTGGCGGTGGACGGTGGCTGGGCAGACCGCCTCTGGGTGCCGGAGGATGGTGAAAGCAGAGGTTTTCCTTGTCGTGCAGCAGTTAATTGCTATTAAATGTATAGCTATCAGCGCTTGATAAACAAGCGCTAGAGCCCTATTTGGCTCAAAAAACCACCTGCACCCCCGCCACCACCTGGCGCCCCAGGCCCGGGATCACGGTGAGTGCGCCCCACGAGGCCGTGTAGTACGCCTTGTCGAACAGGTTGTGGACGTCCAGCGTCAGGCGCGTGCGCTTGTCGATCTGCCAGTAGCCTGTGATGCGCGCCGTGGTGTAGGCGGGCAGGCGGTAGGTGTCGGTGGCGGTGCCCGTGCGCTCGCCCACATGCACCAGGCCGCCGCCGATGCCGTAGCGGCCGCCCCAGGGCGCCTGGTCTTCGCGGGTGGCAAACAGCCCGGCGCTCACGCGCGGCACATTCAGCAGGCGCTTGCCCAGCAGTGCGGGGTTGTTGTCGCGGGTCACCTCGGTGTCGGTGTAGGCCATGTTGGCGGTCATGCGCCAGTGGGTGTCGATCTGCCCGGCCACATCCAGCTCCAGGCCCCGGCTTTGCACCTCGCCCGCGGCGATGCTGAAGTTGGCGTTGGTGGGGCTGCGCGTGAGCACATTGGTCTTGCGGATATCGAACAGCGCGACGCTCGCATTCAGCCGCTGGTCGGCCGACTGCCACTTGGCGCCCAGTTCCAGGGCTTGGCCCTTTTGCGGGTCGAACGCCTTGCCGCTTTCATCCGTGCCTGCGTTGGGGCGGAACGAGCGTCCGGCCGAGGCATAGACCGAGGTGTTGGGGTTGATCAGGTAGGTCAGCCCGATGCGCGGCGTGGTGGCCGAATGCTCCTGCTCCTGGCGGGTGGCGGCCAAGCGGTTTTCGCTGTCCTGGTGAAAGCGGTCAAAGCGCACGCCGGCCAGCAGCTTCCACTTTGCGCTCAGATCGATCTGGTCCTGCACAAATACGCCCGTGGCGCGGGTGCGGTCCACCAGGTCGAAGCCTGGGGTCAGGTTGCCCACGGGCTGGTCGTACACGGGGTTGTAGATGTCGATGGCGAACGGCTGGCTGGTCAGGCTGGAGTAGCGGATGTCCTGCGCCGCGGTCAGGCGCCAGGTTTCCACGCCGGCCAGCACGGTGTGGACGAGGCCCCCGGTGCGCAGCTTGCCTTCGACCTCGGCCTGCAGCGATGCATCGCGTGCGGGCAGGCTGCGCCAGCTGTCGCGGCGCGTCAGGGTACGGCCGTCGGCGGCCAGGGTGCCGGTCAGGTCCACGGCGGCGCCATACAGGTCCGTCTCGCGGTACGACGCACCCACGCGGGTTCGCCAGCCCTGGCCCAGGTCGTGGTCCAGCGTCACCTGGTGTGTGTCGCCGTTGACCTGCAGGTTCTCGCGGCTGGGGTCGCCCAGGTAGCGGTCGGACGGCAGCGCGCCCACGTTGCCCCGCACCTGCACGATGCCCCGGTCCAGCGGGGTGCGGATGCGGATGAACTCCGCCTCGTAGTTCAACACGGTGTTGGCGCCCAGGTTCCAGGTGAGGGACGGGGCCACCACCATCTTGCGGTTGTCCACCAGCGCGGTACGGCTCGCGCCGTCCTCGGCCGCCACGTTCAGGCGGTAGGCAACGTCCGTGCCCAGCGGGCCGGTGGTGTCGAGCGTGGCACGGCGGTAGCCATGCCCGCCCACCTGCACACCCGCCTTGTGCGCGGGAGTGAACTGCGGCTTTTTGGTGACGATGTTGAGCGTGCCGCCCGGCTCGCTGCTGCCATACAACGCGGCCGCCGGGCCTTTGAGAAATTCAATGCGCTCGACCGAGCTCACGTCGCGCTGGGGGCCATAGCCCCGGTTGGAGGCAAAGCCGTTGAGCAGCTGGCCGCCGTCGGTGTTGCTGAAGCCACGGATCGCATAGTTGTCCCAGGTGCCGCCAAAGTCGTTCAGGCGGGTGATGCCGCTCACGTAGTCCACGGTGTCGGCCAAGCGCGAGGCGCCCAGGTCTTCCATCAGCTGCTGGGGCACCACGCGCACGGACTGCGGGGTTTCGATCAGCGGCGTGTCGGTGCGTGTCGCTGCGGTGTTGCGCTGCACGCCCTGGTAGCCGGTGGTGGCGCTGCTGTCACGCACCTGCACTTCCGACAGGGCGGGGCTGGTGGGGACGGCGTCGGTCGGTAGAGCCGATGAAACAGGGGGTGCCGTCTGGGCCATGGCGGCGCTGGCGGTAAAGGCGCACAGCGCCAGGGTGGCGCGGGCCGTAGCAGTCGGCCGGGCGGGCCGGGGAATCGAGGGATGCATGGTGCAGATCGGTAGAGAGAAAACGGCGGGGCTAGCTCCCGCGCGCCGTGCAAACCGCCGCACGGGAGAGAGGTCGCGTTGAACGGGGCACGGGCGGGTGCAAATGAAAGGCCGCCATTATCCATGCAAATGCAAACAATTCGCATTTGCTTTTGCGGCAACGCTCCCTTGCCTTCTGGGTGCGCATGGGGGCGGGCAGCGCCTGCCTTGCAGGAGCGCTCAGCGGGGTGCTGCCTTGGCCGCCGTGGCCATCAGCGCCACAAACCGCGCCGCGCCCAGGCCCAGCGGCCGCTCCTTCGACCACACCACATCCACCCACAGGGCGGTGCCGTTGCTCAGGTTCTCAAACGGCATCTCCACCAGCCGCCCCGCCTCGATGCGCGGCTGCACCAACGCCCGGGGCTGCCAGCCCCAGCCCAGGCCTGCTTCGATCATGCCCAGCGCGGCCAGGTGGTTGTCGGTGCGCCAGTGGTGGCGGGCAAATACAAAACGGGGGTCGGTTTGCCCCAGGTCACGGCTGGCCACCACGATCTGGCGCGTGGTGGTCAGGTGTTCTTCGCGCAGCATGGCGCGCTCGGGCGGCTCGCCCCGGGCCAGGGCCGAGGCGCGCGCGCCCTGCAATACCGCATGGTCCGGCGCCATCACCGCCACCAGGGTTTCGGTGCCCACCTCCTGAAAACCCTCGCGCCCGTCGATGCTGGGCCGCTCGAACACCAGCGCCAGCTGTGCGCGGCCGCTGTGCAGCAGCGCCAGCGCATCCACCTGCGGGGCGGTCAGCACCTCCACCTGCAGCAGCGGGTATTCAGATGCCAGCGTGGCCAGGGGGCCTGTCCAGCGGGCGGCCAGCAGCTCGGGCGCGATGGCCAGCGTCAGCCGCTCTTCCAGCCCCTGCGTCAGCGCCAGCGCCTGGGCGTTGAGCTGCTGCAGCTGCCCGGCGAGCAACCGGGCCTGCGGTTCCAGCGCGCGTGCGGCGGCGGTGGGCCTGGGCTCGCGACCGCTGCGGTCAAACAGCTGCACATCCAGCTCGGCTTCCAGGTGGGCAATGGTCATGCTCACGGCCGACGGCACCCGCGACAGCGCCCGCGCCGCCGCCGAAAAAGAGCCGTGGTCCAGCGCTGCCAGGAACACCTGCACGCTGTCTGAAGAGAAGGCCATGGGTGTGATCTATCAAATAAACTGAAACAAGCTGACTATATATATCAGCTGCAGGCACATAAAGTCGCCCCCATGGACAAGCAACCCACCCTTTTCGGCCTGCAGGGCCTCAAGCGCCGACTGATCTATGTGAGCCTGTACGAGCTGATCGCCATCGCGGCGGCCACGGCCGGGCTGGCCTTGCTCTCGGGCCAGGGTGCGGGCCATTCGAGCGTGGTGGCCGTGGCAGCCTCGGTGATTGCCATTGTCTGGAATATCGTCTTCAACTGGGCGTTTGAGCGCTGGGAAGCTCGCCAGCCCGTGCGCGGTCGCAGCGTTGCGCGGCGCGTGGCGCATGCCATCGGTTTTGAAGGCGGGCTGGTCTTCACCCTCGTGCCGCTGTTTGCCTGGTGGTTTGACATCACCCTGTGGCACGCGTTTGTGATGGACCTGGGGCTGATCGTGTTCTTCCTTTGCTACACCTTTGTTTTCAACTGGGTGTTCGACCACCTGTTCGGCCTGCCGGCGTCGGCCATGGAGCCAGTGTCTGCTTGAGATTGCAAATTGCTATTAATGTTATAGCTGATTGCAATTGATGGATAAGCGCTAGAGGCCGATTTGGGCCAAATTACCAGCTCAAACCTGTAACAACTGCCCCGCAATGGCGGCTGCGGCGGTGCGCGTCTCCACCCCCAGCTTTTCAAAAATGTGCTCCAGGTGCTTGTTCACCGTGCGCGGGCTCATGCCCAGGATGTCGGCGATGTCGCGGTTGGTCTTGCCCTTGCTCAGCCACGACAGCACCTCGGTCTCGCGCGGCGTCAGGGCCACCTGCTGCAGGTGGCGCGGGGCGGTGGCCTCGGGCGTGGTGCGGCTGAGCAGCAGCATCGACTCGGCCAGGCCGCTCGCGCCCAGATGGCGGGCCAGCAACTGGCGGCCGTCGGCCAGCGCCAGGGTCTGGTCGCCGGTGGTTTGCGCGCGCACCAGCCAGGCAGCGGCGGCATCTGCGGGGGCGGGGTCGGCGGCAAAGGCGGCTTCCAGCCAGCGCAATGCCTGCGGGGAGCGCCAGGCCACGCGGCCCTGGCCGTCCAGCACCACCACGCCCAGCCCGGCCACGTCGACCGCCTCGCGCGCCAGCCGCGTGGCCTGGGCGTTGCGCACATGGGTGGCGAGCCGGGCCAGCACCTCGGGGATGCGCAGGGGCTTGACCACGTAGTCCACCCCGCCACTGGCAAAGCCCCGCAGGATCTGCTCGGTGTCCGACAAGCCCGTCATGAACACCACCGGAACGTGCGACCAGGGCGGCGTGGCCTTGAGCTGGCGGCATAGCGCAAAGCCGTCCATGCCGGGCATCACGGCGTCCAGCAGCACGCCGTCGGGCACGGTCAGGTCAAAACGCTGCAGGGCTTCTTCGGCGTCGCGCGCGGCCAGCACGGCGTAGCCCTCGGCGGCCAGGGCGTCGCACAGCATGCGCAGGGTGTCGAGTGCGTCGTCCACCACCAGGATCACGCGCTGGCTGACCTGCTGGTCTGGATGGGATTCGTCGTTCATAGGGTTCCCTCTTCGGGCTCGCGCAGGTGGTGGGCCAGGGTCTCAAAGTCGAAGCGGTCGGCACTGGCCTGCAGCAGCGCCAGCGTGGCGGCATGGCCGGGCAGGTCGCCGCGTGCGCGCCGCAGCCGCTCGCGCAGCGCGGCGGCCTGGCCAGACCGCGCCAGGCGGGTCAGGTCTTCGCGCAGTTCGTCGGGCAGCGTGGCCGGGGTGTCGTTCGGGTTGGCGGGGCCCGCGGCGGGCTCGGGGCTGGGCGCAAGCGGCGTGTTGTCGCGCACCCATTCCAGCTGCAGCGCGTGCTCCAGCGCCTGGAGCAGTTCGGATTCGATCACCGGCTTGCCGACAAAAGCCTGGCACTGCTGCGCCGCCAATCGTGAGGCCTCGTGCTCGAACAGATTGGCCGACACGAACACGATGGGCAGCTCGGACGCAGGCCGCAACTCGCGCAGCAGGGTGGCGGTCTGCCAGCCGTCCAGGTCATCCATGGTGATATCGAGCAGCACCAGGTCGGGCGGTGTCTGGCGCACGATCTCGATGCATTCGCGCCCGCTGGCGGCCTCGCGCACCTCAAAACCCAGGGGCACCAGCAGGCCGGCCAGCAGCTGGCGCTGCAGGGGCTGGTCGTCCACCACCAGCAGCGTGCGCCGGGGCGCCAGGTAGCCGATCACGGGGCGCAGTGTTGCGCGGCTGGGCGTGGTCCAGGCCGGGTCTACCGCAATGCTGGGCAGGTACAGCCGCACGGTAAAAGTGCTGCCCTGGCCGGGGGTGCTGGTTAGCGTGAGCTGGCCACCCATCAGTTCGGCAAGCAGGTGCGTGATGGTCAGGCCCAGGCCCGTGCCCGCCTCGCTGGCGCGGCGCCCGGCGCTGCCGCGCTCAAACGGCACAAAGATGCGCTCCAGGTCTTGCGGTTCGATGCCGATGCCGGTGTCGATCACCTCGATGCGCGAGACATGCTGGCGAAAGTCCATGCGCAGCCGCACCTCGCCGCGCTCGGTAAACCGCACCGCGTTAGACAGCAGGTTGATCAGAATCTGCCGCAACCGCTTGGCGTCGGCCCGTATCCACCCGGGCATGGTGCCCAGCGTCTCCACCACAAAGTGCAGGCCCTTGGCCTCAGCCTGCGGGCGCAGCATGGCTTCGATGTTCTCGATCAGCTCGGGTAGTGGCAGGGGGGCCATGTCCAGCCGCAGGCGCCCCGCCTCGATGCGCGCCAGCTCCAGCGATCCATCGATGAGCGCATGCATGTGCTGGCCGCTGTGCTGCATGGTGGACAACGTCTCGCGCATCCAGCCCTCGGTGTGCGGGTTCTTGAGCAGGATCTGTGTGTAGCCCAGGATGCTGTTGAGCGGCGAACGCAGCTCGTGCGTCATGCCTGCCACGTAGCGCGTCTTGGCCTGGTTGGCGGACTCGGCCTGGTCCTTGGCCGCCTGCAGTTCGGCGTCGGTGCGCTTGTGGGCTTCGATTTCCTGCAGCAGCAGCTGCGTCTGCCGTTCCGACTCGTCCTGCGCCATGCGCCGGCTGTCGGTGCTCAGCACCACCCACCACGCGCACACGGCGGCCAGCAGCGCCAGCAGCGCAAACACCTTGAGAAACGGCATCTGTAGCATTTGGCCGGGCACCGGCGTCTGCAGGCTTTCCTGCACATACACCACGCCCACCAGAAACGCCATCACCGCGCACAGCGACACCATCACCATCAGGTACTGCCCCAGGCGAAAGTTCACCTTGATGGCCCAGCGCTGCGGCAGCAAGGCTTCCACCACGTTGCGCAGCTGGTCGGCCGCGCGCGATCCGGTCTTGCAGCGGTCGTGGCAGCGCGATTCGAGCGAGCAGCACAGCGAGCAGATGGGCGCGGCATAGGCCGGACAGCGCGCCATGTCTTCGGACTCGAACTGGTTCTCGCACACGGCGCAGCGCACGATCTCGCCGGGCCGCCACTCGTTGCCGGGAGCGCGCGCCAGGTAGTAGCGGCCCTGCGTCAGCCAGGCCAGCAGCGGCGCCAGCGCCATCGACAGCACCAGCGCAATGAAGGGCGAAAACGCGGCCGCCTCTTCGCCCAGCAGCCCTGCATAGGCACAGCAGGCCACCGTGGCCGCCAGCACCATGGCGCCCAGGCCCACGGGGTTGAAGTCATACAGGTGCGCGCGCCGAAACTCGATGCCTTTGGGCGACAGGCCCAGTGGCTTGTTGATGACCAGGTCTGCCACCAGCGCACCCACCCAGGCAATGGCCACGTTGCTGTACACGGCCAGCACTTTCTCCAGCGCGCCAAACACCCCGAGCGTCATCAGCAAGGTGGCGATCAACACGTTGAACACCAGCCACACCACACGCCCGGGGTGGCTGCGGGTGACGCGCGCAAAAAAATTGGACCACGCCAGCGAGCCCGCGTAGGCATTGGTGAGATTGATCTTGATCTGCGAGACCACCACAAACACCACCGTCACCGCCACCGCCAGCCCCGGCAGGCCCAGCGCCTGCATGACCTGGTGAAAGCCTGCGAGGAACATCTGCGTGGGCTCGGCGGCGCGCTGGGCGCCCACCTCGAACTGCAGCGCGGCAAACGCTAGAAAGGCCCCACCCGCCATCTTGAGCATGCCCATCACCACCCAGCCCGGCCCCGCCACCAGCACCGCGCCCCACCAGCGCAGGCGGTTGGCGGCAGTGCGCTCGGGCAGAAAGCGCAAAAAGTCCACTTGCTCGCCAATCTGCACCACCAGTGAAAAGATCACCGCCGCGGCTGCACCAAACATGAGCGGGTCAAACTGGCTGCTGCCGCTCTTGAGGCCCGACAGTCCCGCAAAGTCGCGGTACAGCTGCGGCTGGGCCAGCGCAATCCACACAAAGGGCAGCAGCAGCAAGAACAGCCACAGCGGCTGCGTCCACGCCTGCAGGCGCGAGATCAGCGTGATGCCACGCATGGCCAGCGGCAGGATCACCAGCGACGACGCGATGTAGCACCACTCCAGCGGCCAGTCCACCACCATCTGCAGCGCCAGCGCCATGATGGCAGCCTCCAGCGCAAAGAATATGAACGTGAACACTGCGTAGATCAGCGACGTGATGGTAGAGCCCAGGTAGCCAAAACCTGCGCCGCGCGTGAGCAAATCCATGTCCAGCCCATAGCGCGCTGCGTAGTAGGCAATGGGCAGGCCGGTCAGAAAGATCAGCAAGCCCACGGTGAGGATGGCCCACATGGCGTTGCTGAAGCCGTAGTTCAGCGCAATCGCGCCACCAATGGCCTCCAGTGCCAGGAATGACAGCGAACCGAACGCCGTGTTGGCCACGCGGAATTCGCTCCAGCGCCGAAAGCTCTTGGGCGTGTAGCGCAGTGCGTAGTCCTCCATGGTCTCGTCGGCCACCCAGGCGTTGTACTCGCGCCGGAAACGAAAAATCGTTTGTGGTGCGCTCTGGGCATCGGGTGCTTGTGGTGAGGCCATGCCCAGCACAAAGCAAGAAGCGTTCTAGGCGCGCACCGCGTTGGGGCGTTGCAGGTGCTCGCATTGCCGTGCGTAGGTCTATTTGCAGTGCGTGCACCGAGGGGCGTACGCAGCCCTACGTTAATTGACGTATGGGCGCATTCAAGGGTTGTCCCTAACCTTCATTCCACAGCGCACACAACCCGCTTTGGTCCCGTCCCTTCATTCACACCGATCCTGCAAGGAGCGTCTTTATGAGCCACCCGTCCGACCCCCGCTTTAGTGACTCCGCCCAGGCCGAACCCGGCCGCCGTCGCATCCTGCAGGCGCTGGGCGCCGCTTCCGTGGCGGGCCTGCCTGCCTGGTCGTTTGGCCAGCCCACGGCGCAGGTCAACACCACCAAGCTGGCCATCACCGACACCGAAGTCACCGTGGGCCAATTGCACTCGGCCACGGGCACCATGGCGATTTCCGAAACCGGCTCCATCCAGGCTGAACAGCTGGCCATTGACCAGATCAACGCCATGGGCGGTGTGCTGGGCCGCAAAATCAAGGTGATCAAGGAAGACGGTGCGTCGGACTGGCCCACGTTTGCCGAAAAGTCCAAGAAGCTGCTCATCAACGACCGCTGCGCCGCTGTGTTTGGCTGCTGGACCAGCGCCTCGCGCAAGGCCGTGCTGCCGGTGTTCGAGAAAGAAAACGGCCTGCTCTACTACCCCACCTTCTACGAAGGCCTGGAGCAATCCAAGAACGTGATCTACACGGGCCAGGAAGCTACCCAGCAGATTCTGTACAGCCTGGAATGGGCCAAGACCGAGAAGAAGGCCAAGACCTTCTTCCTCATCGGCTCCGACTACATCTGGCCCCGCACCTCGATGAAGATTGCGCGCAAGCACATCGAGAACTTCCAGAAGGGCAAGGTCGTGGGCGAGGAGTACTACCCGCTGGGCAGCACCAACTTCGGCTCGCTGATGAATAAGATCAAGGTGCAAAAGCCCGACTGCCTGTTTGTGGCGGTGGTGGGCGGCTCCAACGTGGCGTTCTACAAGGCGCTCAAGGCCGCGGGCATCACGGGCGACAAGCAACTGCTGGTCACGCTGTCGGTCACCGAAGACGAAATGACCGGCGTGGGCGGCGAGAACTTCAACGGTTTCTACTCGTCGATGAAGTACTTCCAGTCGCTCGACAACGAGAACAACAAGAAGTTTGTGGCGGCCTTCAAGGCCAAGTACGGCAAGGACGCCGTGATTGGCGACGTGACGCAGGCGGGCTACCTGGGCCCCTGGCTGTGGAAGGCGGCGGTCGAAAAAGCCAAGAGCTTTGACGTGGACAAGGTGGTGGCCGCGTCGCCCGGCATCGAGCTGACCACCGCGCCCGAGGGCTATGTGAAGGTGGACGCCAACCACCACCTGTGGAGCAAGTCGCGCATCGCCATGGGCATGCCGGATGCTTCGTTCAAGGTGGTGTCTGAGTCGCCTGCGCTGATCAAGCCGGATCCATTTCCCAAAGGGTATCAGTAGGAAGTCACCCCCTGAGCGGCTGCGCCGCTTCCCCCTCTCTCGCTGCGCGGGAGGGGGACGACACCCTCGGTGCGGGGCGGCCCTTCTCGGTGTCCCTCGCAAGAGGCCGCCCCATGGCACCGCTGTTCGTTTTCCAACGCTGCCCACGCAGGAGCTGCAACATGACCTTTTCCGAAATGATGAACATCGGCCTGATGCAGGGCTTTGCGGGCCTGAGTCTGTTTGCCGTGCTGCTGCTCATGGGGCTGGGCCTGGCCATCATCTTTGGGCAGATGGGCGTGATCAACATGGCCCATGGCGAGTTCATGACCATTGGCGCCTATACGATCTACCTGGGCTCCACCCTCGCGGCCAACCATGCGCCGCAAATGATTCCGTATTACTTTCCGCTGGCCATCGTGGCGGCGTTTGGGTTTGCGTTTGTAGCGGGCTGGCTGGTGGAATGGGGGCTGATCCGCCACCTGTACAAGCGCCCGCTGGACACCCTGCTGGCCACCTGGGGCATCAGCCTGGCCCTGCAGCAATGCTTTCGCACCTTCATCGGCCCCAAGGAGGTCAGCCCCACCTTGCCCGACTGGCTGCTGGGCTCGTGGGCGCCCGCCGAGGGGCTGGACATCCCGATCAATGGCCTGTTTGTGCTGGCGCTGACGGCGGTGGTCACGGGGGGCGTGCTGCTGGCCCTGCACAGAAGCCGCTGGGGCCTGCGGGTGCGCGCCACGGTGAGCAACCGCGTCATGGCCAACGCCATTGGCATCGACACCCAAAAGACCGACCGCCTGACCTTCGCCATCGGTTGCGGCATTGCCGGCGTGGCGGGCGCGGCGTTTACCACCATCGGCTCCACCGGCCCCACATCGGGCTCGCTCTACATCGTGGACGCCTTCCTGGTGGTGACCTTTGGCGGCGCGGCCAGCCTTCTGGGCACCGTGGTGTCGGCCTTCGGGATTGCGCAAACGCAGTCGATCACCGAGTTCTTCATGGCGGGCTCCATGGCCAAGATGATCACGCTGTCGCTGATCGTGCTGATCCTGATGGTGCGGCCACAGGGCTTGTTCGCCTCCAAAGTTCGCCGATGAAATTCGCCCAACTGTCCATTTCCTTCGAGCCCACCGGAGTCTCCGCATGAACGCCCTCAAAGCCTGGATCCTGCGCTACCAGCTCGCCAGCCTGGTACTGCTCACCGTGCTGCTGGCCGTGGTGCTGCCGCTAGCGCTCGACATCTTTCGGCTGAACCTCGTGGGCAAGTACCTCACCTACGCTTTCGTGGCCATTGGCCTCGTGATGGTGTGGGGCTACGGCGGCGTGCTCAGTCTGGGGCAGGGCGTGTTCTTTGGCCTGGGGGGCTATGCCATGGCCATGTTCCTCAAGCTCGAAGCGTCAGACCCCATCAGCACCAAGATCCAGTCCACGCCCGGCATCCCCGACTTCATGGACTGGAACCAGATCACCGAGCTGCCCAGCTTCTGGATTCCGTTCAAGAGCCTGCCGTTTGCGCTGGCGGCCGTGATCGTCGTGCCCACGCTGCTGGCCTGGATCATCAGCTTTGCGATGTTCAAGCGCCGTGTGGGCGGTGTGTACTTTGCCATCATCACGCAGGCCGTGGCGCTGATTCTGACGGTGCTCATCATCGGCCAGCAGGGCTACACCGGTGGCGTGAACGGCATGACGGATCTGAAGACGCTGTGGGGCTGGGACACGCGCACCGACAGCGCCAAATACATCCTGTACTACGTGTGCGTGGCGCTGCTCATAGGCTCGATCATCCTGTGCCGCTGGATACAGACCGGCAAGGTGGGCACGCTGCTGCTGGCCATGCGCGACAAGGAAGACCGCGTGCGCTTTTCGGGGTACGACGTGGCCAATTTCAAGGTCTTCACCTTCTGCCTGGCCGCCGCGCTGTCGGGCATCGGGGGCGCCATGTTCTCGCTGCAGGTGGGCTTCATGTCGCCCAGCTTTGTAGGCATCGTGCCGTCCATCGAGATGGTGATCTACGCCGCCGTGGGCGGGCGCATGAGCCTGGTGGGCGCGGTGTATGGCACCTTGCTGGTGAACGCGGGCAAGACGTATTTCTCCGAGAGCTTTCCCGAGCTGTGGCTGTTCCTCATGGCCGGGCTTTTCATCGGCGTGACCATGGCCTTCCCCATGGGCCTGGCGGGCCTGTGGGAGAGCCATGTGGTGCCCTGGTGGAAGGGCCGCCGCGAAGCGCTGCGCCAGGCATCGGAGCAAGGCCGACCATCCGCGGCGCGCCCGCCTATGGATACAAGCACCGCTGCGGCAGCGTCGCCAGCACCCGCCGCCACGCTGCCTGATGGCGTGAGCCGCCAGGGCGTCTGAAACCACCGGAGCACTCCTCATGAGCAACACCGACTTCGCGCTGGCCATTGAAGACCTGACCGTGTCGTTCGACGGCTTCAAGGCCATCGACGACCTCACGCTGTACATCGACAAGAACGAGCTGCGCGTGATCATCGGCCCCAACGGCGCGGGCAAGACCACGCTGCTGGATCTGATCTGCGGCAAGACCCGCGCCACGGGCGGCAGCATCAAGTTCAAGAACGAAGAACTTACCCGCATGGCAGAGCACAAGCGTGTGCGGCTGGGCATCGGGCGCAAGTTCCAGACGCCGTCCATCTACGAGAACCTGTCGGTCTTCCAGAACCTGGAGGTGTCTTACCCCGCAGGCCGCTCGGTGCTGGGCGCGCTGGCGTTCAAGTGCACCGATGAGGTCAAGGCGCGTGTGCAAGTGGTGGCCGAAGACATTGGCCTGGGCGACAAGCTCGATACCGAGGCTGGCTTGCTGAGCCACGGGCAAAAACAGTGGCTGGAGATCGGCATGCTGCTGATGCAGGAGCCCGAGCTGCTGATGCTGGACGAGCCGATCGCCGGCATGAGCGCGCGCGAGCGTGAGCTGACGGCCGAGCTGCTGCAGCGCATCTGCAAGAACCGCGCGGTGATCGTCATTGAGCACGACATGGAGTTCGTCAAGCGCATTGCCCACAAGGTCACTGTGATGCACCAGGGAAAGATCCTGGCCGAAGGCCCCATGGAGAAGGTGCAGGCGGACCCCAAGGTCATCGACGTGTACCTGGGCCACTGAGCAACCCATTCCTTCACAGGAGCATCGCATGCTGGAAGTCAAAGATCTGTTTGTGGCCTACGGCCAGAGCGAGGCGCTGCACGGCATCTCGTTTGACGGCCGTGCCAACGAGACCGTGGCCATCATGGGCCGCAATGGCATGGGCAAAACCACGCTGTTCAAGAGCCTCATGGGCGTGATGCCCGTCAAGAGCGGCCAGATCACCGTGGCAGGCCAGGACGTGACGAAGGACGAGAGCTTTCGCCGCGTGGCCAAGGGCATCGCCTATGTGCCGCAAGGCCGCATGATCTTCCCGACCCTCACGGTCGAAGAGAACATCGAGACCGGGCTGGAAAACTCCAAGACGCGACAGATTCCCGAAGACATCTACGCACTGTTTCCCGTGCTGTGGGACATGCGCCGGCGCAAGGGCGGCAACCTCTCGGGCGGGCAGCAGCAGCAACTGGCCATTGCGCGAGCGCTCGTCACCGACCCCAAGGTGCTGCTGCTCGACGAGCCCACCGAGGGCATCCAGCCTTCCATCATCAAGGACATCGCCAAGGCGCTCAACGAGATCCGCAAGCTGCGCCAGATCACCATCGTGGTGAGCGAGCAGGTGCTGTCGTTTGCCATGGACGTGGCCGACCGGCTGTTCGTCATTGAGGGCGGCCGCCTGGTGCACGAGACCGCCCGCGCCGACACCGACCAGCAGCGCATCAAAGCCTATCTGTCGGTATGAAACACCCCCTGAGTCGCCTTCGGCGCCTTCCCCCTCAAGGGGGACGACGCCCTCGCTGCGGGGCGGCCCTTGCTTGGCGTCCCTGGCCTCGGCCGTGGCGGTCTCGGCGGCAATGCGCCATGTAAGGCCGGGATTTTTTCTCGCTTTTTCCTTCTTCCACCCAACCCTTCCAAGGAGCACGCCATGGCTGAAACCCTGATCAAGGTCGATCTGAGCAAGTCGCCCACCGAGAACGAGAACATCCACAACCGCTGGCACCCAGACATTCCCATGGCCTGCTGGGTCAATCCTGGCGATGAGTTCGTGCTGGAGACGTTTGACTGGACGGGCGGCTTCATCAAGAACAACGACAGCGCCGATGATGTGCGCGACATCGACCTGACCACGGTGCACTACCTCAGCGGCCCCGTGGGCGTGAAGGGCGCCGAGCCGGGCGACCTGCTGGTGGTGGACCTGCTGGACATTGGTGCCAAGCAGGACAGCCTGTGGGGTTTCAACGGCTTTTTCAGCAAGAACAACGGCGGCGGTTTTTTGACCGAGCATTTCCCGCAGGCGCAAAAGTCCATCTGGGACTTTCATGGCATGTTCACCAGCTCGCGCCATGTGCCTGGTGTGAAGTACGCCGGGCTCATCCATCCCGGCCTGATTGGCTGCCTGCCCGACCGCAAGATGCTGGAGCAGTGGAATGCGCGCGAGCAGGCGCTCATCGACTCAGACCCCACGGCCGGGCTGGCCAACCCACCCTCGGCGGGCACGGCCCACATGGGCCGCCTCACGGGCGATGCCAAGGCCAAAGCGGCTGCCGAAGGCGCCCGCACGGTGCCCCCGCGCGAGCATGGTGGCAACTGCGACATCAAGGATTTGTCGCGCGGCGCCAAGGTGTTCTTCCCGGTGTATGTGGACGGCGCCGGCCTGTCGGTGGGCGACCTGCATTTCAGCCAGGGCGACGGCGAGATCACCTTTTGCGGCGCCATCGAGATGGCAGGCTGGGTGCACATGAAGGTCACGCTCATCAAGGGCGGCATGGCCAAGTACGGGATCAAGAACCCCATCTTCAAGCCCAGCCCCATCACGCCCACCTACAACGATTACCTGATCTTCGAGGGCATCAGCGTGGACGAGAGTGGCAAGCAGTACTACCTGGACGTGAACGTGGCCTACCGCCAGGCCTGCCTGAACGCCATCGAGTACCTCAAGAAGTTTGGCTATTCGGGCGCGCAGGCGTATTCCATCCTGGGCACAGCCCCGGTGCAGGGCCACATCAGCGGCGTGGTGGATGTGCCCAACGCCTGCGCCACGCTGTGGCTGCCCACGCAGATCTTTGACTTTGACATCAACCCGAGTGCGGCGGGGCCGATCAAGCACCTGGATGGCTCGGTGGCCATGCCGCTGTCGCCCGACCTGGTCTGACAGTCAAACACCATTGCTGCAGAAGGACCCGCCATGCCCACCTACGACTACGCCTGTGCCCAGTGTGGCGGCTTTGATGCCTTTCGCCTGCTGGCCGACCGCAACGAACCCGCTGCCTGCCCAGACTGCGGCGCAGCATCGCCGCGCGTGTTTGCCACCGCGCCGCGCCTGGCACTCATGAGCGCGTCCGCGCGCAGCGCCATCGCCACCAACGAGCGAGCGCGGCACGAGCCGCAGCGCTCGGGCGACTACGCCCGCCTCAAACACCCTGCAGGCTGTGGCTGCTGTTCGTCATCGCAAAGCCGCAAGGCCACGGTAACGGCGCCCAGCGGCGCCAAGGCGTTTCCGAGCAAACGGCCCTGGATGATTTCTCATTGATAGGGATGCTTCACCATGATTCACGGCGATATTTCAAGCAGCAAGGACACCGTCGGCGTGGCGGTGGTCAACTACAAGATGCCGCGCCTGCATACCAAGGCCGAGGTGCTGGACAACGCGCGCAAGATCGCAGACATGCTGGTGGGCATGAAAACCGGCTTGCCCGGCATGGACTTGGTGATCTTTCCGGAGTACAGCACCCACGGCATCATGTACGACGCCCAGGAGATGATGGACACGGCGGCCACCGTACCGGGTGAAGAGACCGAAATCTTCGCCGCCGCCTGCCGCAAGGCCAAGGTGTGGGGCGTCTTCTCGCTCACCGGCGAGCGCCATGAGGAGCACCCGCACAAGGTGCCGTACAACACCCTGATCCTCATGAATGACCAGGGCGAGATCGTGCAGAAGTACCGCAAGATCATGCCCTGGACCCCCATCGAAGGCTGGTACCCCGGGGACACCACCTACGTCAGCGAAGGCCCCAAGGGCCTGAAGATCAGCCTCATCATCTGCGACGACGGCAACTACCCCGAGATCTGGCGCGACTGCGCCATGAAGGGTGCCGAGTTGATCGTGCGGTGCCAGGGCTACATGTACCCCGCCAAGGAGCAGCAGATTCTGATGAGCAAGGCCATGGCCTTTGCCAACAACACGTATGTGGCCGTGGCCAATGCCGCCGGGTTTGACGGCGTATACAGCTACTTCGGCCACAGCGCCCTGATTGGCTTTGATGGCCGAACGCTCGGTGAATGCGGCGAGGAGGACTACGGCGTGCAGTACGCCGCGTTGTCGAAGAGCCTGATCCGCGACTTCCGCAAAAACGGGCAGTCCGAGAACCACCTCTTCAAGCTGCTGCACCGGGGCTACACCGGGCTGATCAACTCCGGCGGTGGAGACCAGGGTGTGGCCGCCTGCCCGTATGACTTTTACACCCGCTGGGTGACTGACCCCGAAGGCACGCGCAAGGCCGTGGAGGCCATCACGCGGCCCATGGTGGGCACCGAGGAGTGCCCGATCGAGGGTATCCCCAACCCCGACAGCGCAGACCGCTGCTGAGGCAACGGGATTCAGGGCCGTGGCCTGAGATCTTCAAACAGTGTTAACCGGCTGTGAGGCGCCCACACTGCGCCCGATAATCGGCCCCCATGCGTGGGCCGTTCCTTTCTATCCTGTGGATGTCATCGTGTGCACTGCTGTGCACCGTGCTCGCAGGCTGCGCGGCGAATGCGCCCACGCCACGCGGCGAGGTCAAGGGTGCCGCCACAACGCCCGCCGAGCTGGCCCAGTCCGACATGAACCGCGTGGCCACGCTGGCCATGCACGAGAACCTGGAGGGCTTGTTCCGCCTCATGGACAAGCTCTACCGCCGCAACCCCGCCGAATGGCGCAAAACCAGCGCCACCAGCCGCGAGTACGCCGCGGAGCAGGTGCGCACAGCCATCCTGCAGCGCCAGCCCTGGGCACCACTGCAGGGGCGGCGCGACATTGCCGCGATGGGCTTCGCGTTCGCGCCGGAGTTCACCGGGGACCGCGTGGCAGCCTTCATCCATGCCACGGCCGACATGATCATCACTGCCCATGGCGGAAAGATCGAATTCTTCTTGCTCGACGGCATGGATGCCCAGCACCTCTACAACGCCGCCCGCAATGTGGAAAGCGCCGTGTGGCTGCTGGCCCAGCGCCGCAACGCCCAGGGCCAGCCACTGCTGCTGGCGGACGAGATCGGCCCCCAGGGCCGCAACCTGAGCTTTGAGCGCGAGTTTGGCAAGATCATCGCGCGCCTCGACCTGCTGGCTGCCCTGACCACCGAAAAGTACCGCCGCGCCGCCATCAGCTATGTGCAGGGCATTGTGGGCGGCACGTTCCTGCAGTTCCTGCCGGTGCGTTGAGAGCGATTCAACCGCTTCAACCGCTTCAACCGCGGGACGCGCGGTCAGCGCGTGCCGCCATGCACGAAGATTCCGGGTGGAAACGTGGCGTTACACTTTGGTCACCCCTCCACTTCGAATCGGGACTTCGCCATGCTCCAACGTGTTTTGCTGTGGCTCACTGCGCTCTTGTTGGCCATGGTGGCTGCGACCGCGGCGCATGCCCAAGATGCGGACCTGTCCATCACGAAGACCGATGGTGTGGCCACGGCCGTCCCGGGCGGGTCGGTGACCTACACCATCACCGCCAGCAACGCAGGGCCGGACCCCGTCGTCGGCGCCACGGTTGCGGACACCTTTCCCGCCGTGCTCACCGGCACCTGGACCTGTGTGGGCGCAGGCGGCGGTACCTGCACCGCCGCAGGCAGTGGCAACATCAACGACAGCGTCAACCTGCTAGCGGGGGGATCGGTCACCTACACGGTGAGCGCCACGATCAACGCTTCTGCGACCGGAACGCTGACCAACACCGCGACAGTGACGTCCGCCGTGAACGACCCGGTTCCCGCCAACAACAGTGCCACCGATTCCGACACGCTCACGCCACAGGCCGATCTGGCCATCACCAAGACCGACGGGGTGACCACGGCCACGCCGGGCGGATCGGTCACCTACACCATCACCGCCAGCAACGCGGGGCCATCCAATGCGCCGGGGGCCACGGTGGCGGACACCTTCCCCGCATCACTCACCGGCACCTGGACCTGCGTGGGCGCGGGTGGCGGCACCTGCACCGCCGCAGGCAGCGGCAACATCAACGACACCGTCAATCTGCCCGCCGGAGGATCGGTTACCTACACCGTCAGCGCCACGGTGAGTGCAGCGGCCACAGGGACGCTGGCCAATACCGCGACGGTGACAGCGCCGGGCGGAGTGACCGATCCCGTCTCGGGCAACAACAGCGCCACGGACTCCGACACCATCACGCCGCAGGCCGATCTGTCCATTACCAAAACGGACGGCGTGACCACGGCCATACCTGGCGGCTCTGTCACCTACACCATCACCGCCAGCAACGCGGGGCCGTCCAATGCGTCGGGGGCCACGGTGGCGGATACCTTCCCCGCAGCGCTCACCGGCACCTGGACCTGCGTAGGCGCGGGTGGCGGCACCTGCACGGCAGCGGGCAGCGGCAACATCAACGATAGCGTCAACCTGCCCGCCGGTGGATCGGTGACCTATACGGTGAGCGCCACAGTGAGTGCTGCGGCCAGCGGAACGCTGGTGAACACCGCGACGGTGACAGCGCCGGGCGGGGTGACCGACCCCAATCCGGGCAACAACAGCGCCACGGATTCCGACACCATCGCATCGCAAGCCGACCTGACCATCACCAAGACCGATGGCGTGACTACGGCCAACGCTGGCGGCTCGGTGACCTACACCATCACCGTCAGCAATGCCGGACCGTCCAACGCCCCTGGCGCGACGGTGGCAGACACCCTGCCCGCCGTGCTGACCGGCACCTGGACCTGCGTGGGCTCCGGCGGCGGCACCTGCACGGCGGCGGGCAGCGGCAACATCAACGACGTGGTCAATCTGCCTGCGGGCGGATCGGTGGCCTACACCGTCACCGCCACGGTGAGCGCGTCGGCAACGGGGACACTGGTCAACACCGCGACGGTCGCGGCCCCGGGTGGCATGACCGACCCTAACCCCGGCAACAACAGCGCCACCGATACCGACACCATCACGGCAGTGGCCGCGAGCGCGATTCCGTCGTTGTCCGAGTGGGCTTTGTGGCTGATGGCTGGCTTGATGCTGCTGGCCGCACTCCGGGGCCGCCGCCCAGTGCGCTGATCCCGGGCGGGCAACTTACAATCGCCCCTCGGCCCAAGGAGCGTTGCAGCGACTTGCCATGCCCGGCTTGGTGCATGGCGATTCGTCAGGCTTGGGCCCCGCGCACCCCACCGTACACCGCAACGACGCTCACCTGTTTTTCTGCTGCCCCTGCACAGGTGAGTGAGTCCTATGTCTGCTGTATCCCTGCCCCCCATGAAGCTGTCCGGTCTGGAGCCCGTCTCCATTGGCGAGGGCACCTTGTTCGTCAACATCGGCGAGCGCACCAACGTCACCGGCTCCAAGGCGTTCGCGCGCATGATTTTGAACGGCCAGTACGAAGAAGCCCTGGCCGTGGCGCGCCAGCAGGTGGAGAACGGCGCCCAGGTCATCGACATCAACATGGACGAGGCCATGCTCGACAGCAAGGCCGCCATGGTGCGCTTTCTGCAGCTCATCGCATCCGAGCCCGACATCGCCCGCGTGCCCATCATGGTGGACAGCTCCAAGTGGGAGGTGATCGAGGCCGGTCTGCGCTGCGTGCAGGGCAAGGGCATCGTCAACTCCATATCCATGAAGGAGGGCGTGGACAAGTTTAAGCACGAGGCGCGCCTGGTGCGCCGCTACGGCGCCGCTGCCGTGGTCATGGCGTTTGACGAAAAAGGCCAGGCCGACACCTACGAGCGCAAGATCGAAATCTGCGAACGCGCCTACCGCATCCTGGTCGATGAAGTGGGCTTCCCGCCCGAGGACATCATCTTCGACCCCAACATCTTTGCCGTAGCCACCGGCATTGAAGAGCACAACAACTACGCCGTCGATTTCATCGAGGCCACGCGCTGGATCAAGCAGAACCTGCCCGGCGCCAAGGTGTCGGGTGGGGTATCGAACGTGTCGTTCAGCTTCCGTGGCAACGATCCGGTGCGCGAAGCCATCCACACCGTGTTTCTGTACCACGCCATCAAGGCCGGCATGGACATGGGCATCGTCAACGCGGGCATGGTGGGCGTGTACGACGACCTGGAGCCCGTGCTGCGCGAGCGCGTGGAAGACGTGGTGCTCAACCGCCGCCCGGATGCTGGTGAGCGCCTGGTCGAGATCGCCGAAACCGCCAAGAGCGGCGCCAAGGACGAAAGCAAGAAGCTCGAATGGCGCGGAACGCCCGAGCACCCCAAGACCGTGGGCGAACGCCTGTCGCACGCGCTGGTGCATGGCATCACCGACTTCATCACCGAAGACACCGAAGAGGCCTACCGCGAGATCCTGGCCAAGGGCGGCCGCCCGCTGCACGTGATCGAAGGCCCGCTCATGGACGGCATGAACGTGGTGGGCGATCTGTTTGGTGCGGGCAAGATGTTTTTGCCCCAGGTGGTGAAAAGCGCGCGCGTGATGAAGCAGGCCGTGGCCCACCTGATTCCCTACATCGAGGAAGAAAAGCGCCAGGACGAACTGGCCGGGCGCGATGTGCGCAGCAAGGGCAAGATCGTCATCGCCACCGTCAAGGGCGACGTGCACGACATTGGCAAGAACATCGTCACCGTGGTGCTTCAGTGCAATAACTTCGAGGTGGTGAACATGGGCGTGATGGTGCCCTGCCACGAGATTTTGGCGCGCGCCAAGGTGGAGGGCGCCGACATCGTGGGCCTGTCGGGCCTGATCACCCCCAGCCTCGAAGAAATGCAGTACGTGGCGGGCGAGATGCAGAAGGACGAGCACTTCCGCATCAAGAAGATCCCGCTGCTGATCGGCGGCGCCACCACCAGCCGCGTGCACACCGCCGTCAAGATCGCGCCGCACTACGAAGGCCCCGTGGTCTATGTGCCCGACGCCTCGCGCAGCGTGAGCGTGGCGCAGAGCCTGCTGGGCGACGGCGTGCAGAACTACGTGGACGAGCTCAACGCGGACTACGACAAGGTCCGCACCCAGCACGCCAACAAAAAGGCCACGCCCCTGTGGCCCCTGGCCAAGATCCGCGCCAACAAGACGCCGATCGACTGGTCGGCCTATCAGCCCACCGTGCCGCGCGCGCTGGGCCGCCGCGTGTTCAAGAACTTCGACCTGGGCGAGCTGGCCAAGTACATCGACTGGGGTCCGTTCTTCCAGACCTGGGACCTGGCCGGCCCGTACCCCGCCATCCTCACCGACGAGATCGTGGGCGGGGAAGCCACGCGTGTGTTTGCCGATGGGCAGGCCATGCTCAAGAAGATCATCGAAGGCCGGTGGCTCACGGCCAGCGGCGTGATGGCCCTGCTGCCCGCCAACAGCGTGAACGATGACGACATCGAGTTCTATACCGACGACACCCGCACCGAAGTGGCCATGACCTGGTACGGCCTGCGCCAGCAAGCCGAGAAACACACCATCGACGGCGTGACCCGCCCCAGCCGCTGCCTGGCCGACTTTGTAGCGCCCAAGAGCAGCGGCATTGCCGACTACGCAGGCATGTTCGCCGTGACGGCGGGCCTCGGGATCGAGAAGAAGGAAAAGGCCTTCATCGACGCGCTGGACGACTACTCGGCCATCCTGTTCAAGAGCCTGGCCGACCGCTTGGCCGAAGCCTTTGCCGAAGCCCTGCACCACCGCGTGCGCACCGACCTGTGGGGCTACGCTGCCGGTGAAGCGCTGAGCAACGACGACATGATTGCCGAGAAGTACCAGGGCATCCGCCCCGCGCCCGGCTACCCCGCCTGCCCCGACCACAGCGCCAAGACCGACCTGTTCCGCGTGCTGCAGGCTGGCGAGATCGGCATGTCGCTCACCGAAAGCCTGGCCATGATGCCCGCCGCCAGCGTGAGCGGCTTCTACATCGGCCACCCCGACAGCGTGTACTTCAACGTCGGCAAGATCGGCGAAGACCAGCTGCACGACATGGCCCAGCGCCGTGGGATGGATGAGAAGGTGTTGGAGCGGTTGCTGGCGCCTAATCTGTGATGCCATTGGATGCATCTTGCTGTTAATTGTGTAGCAATTTGCGCTTGCGGATAAAGCGCTGGAGGCTGATTCGGCTTGATTTTGAGGACCTCGTGACCTCGTGACCTCGTGTCGCACTGGTTGCCCTCGTCCTTTGTCCCGCCCGTTCCCCCCCACCCCTTCGGGCTGGGCCTGTCCAAGCCAGGGCGGTTCCGCTGAACAGTCCCTCGACAGGCAGGGCGAAAGCTCTGGCTGCCCGATCAAGACTCCTGACCAGACTTTCCGCTAGATCGAACGCAGGGTTCCGTCCCGAGCCCTTGGTGTGGCCGGGCGGTTCTTCTCTCTGTGGGTAGGTGTTCTTCCCAGCTAGGGAGATTCCTAGCTAGGAATCGCCTGTATAGCTATACGAAGGTAAAACCGGTTCAATCACGTTCATCCCCCATGGCTGCATCAAGTGGCAGATGCCCCAAGGGATGGCCTGAGGCCCAGTGCCCATCGTGCCCAGGGATGGATCAATACCGACAGCTCTTCACCATGCAAATCACTACCAACACCAGTACTTGGGCACTGTCCGGCAGTGGCGCTGCTACAGCACCCACGGACCCCAGTTTGTCTCAGGAGACGGGCTTTGCTAACGAAAGCACCGCGACGTCTTTGCAATCCGGCTTGATGCTGGCGCAGGCCGACACCCTCAACCCCACCGCCAGCAGCAACACCGCGCAAAGCGCCAACTCCACGCCGTTCTGGGGGGCTGGCACCGTGCCTGCGCCCAATGCCTTGACCGCGTTGCGGAATGCCGAGCGCGACCGGACCGATCCATTGCGCCTGGGCGTGAACGAGATTTACCGCGACGCCATTACCCTGGCTGCGGATCGCACGGGCTACCCACGCGCCACGATTGCGGCCGTGATATCTGCAGAAGCGGGCCCGCTGCGCGGCAAGCGTCTGGACGATGCCACCAACCAGCGCTTTTTTGGCGAGCTGCATCCGCAGCTGGACCCAAAAGCCAAGCTGGACAAGGCAGGGGCCGCCGAGTGGAAGGCCCTGCGCCGTGAACTCTCGGCCACCTGGGACCCGCAGAGCTACAACACCACCAGCAAGGCTGGGGGCTTGACGCAATTTCTGGAAAGCACCTGGATCGAATCGGCCACCAAGCCGGGCAGCTACGTCAATGAACAGGCCAAGTCCCTGGGGCAGGTGAACAATGCCAACCAGGTGGTGGACCGGGCTGCGCTGCTGAACTTGCGCTTTGACGCCACCACCTCCATCGTGGCTGCGGCTGAGCTGGACAAGGGTTACTTCACCCAACTGAGCGCCCGCACCAACGAGGATGGCACCCCTCTGGTGCCTGCCGATCTGTCCGCAGACAAGAAAGCGCAGTACATCTATCTGGTCCACCACGAGGGGGCGAATGGTGCCGCGCAAATCCTCAAAGGCACGCTGACCGATGCGCGCGCTGAAGGCCTGCTGAAAAACCACGTGGCTGATGCCGACAAGCGCCAGGCGATGATCGACGCCCACGACGGCAGTGCAGCCAAGGCTTACACGGCTTACCTGTGGCAGTACATTGAGCAGCGCATAGTGCCCGCCAACTTCCGTTGAAACGCCCGACCCCTGCCATGACTTGTTCCTTGTCCGCTCGACTTCGTCCCCTTGTACGTTTTGGTGCCGTGGCGCGCAGCGTGGCGTGTGCTGGAGCACCAAAAGCGCTGTGCGCCGCGCTGGCACTGGCCCAGCCCGTCTGCTGGGCCCAGGCCCAGGCGCCTGCTCTTGCCGCCAGTTCGACCTTGCCAGCCAGCCGCCTGGCGGCGCAGTGGGAAGGCCCGGCCTTGGTGGGGCAGTTGCAGTTACGACTCATCGTGTTGGATACTGAACGCGGCGTGGTGGCGGCAGCGCTCACGGTTGGATCGCCGCAGTGCAGCGGCGGTCTGGACAGCCTGGGGCAGTGGCAACGAGGCACCTTGGTGCTCAAGCCCTACCGGCCCGAACCCGACGCTGCCGCTTGCGAGGTCCAGGTGCGGGTGGATGCCGACGGGCGCCGGGCCTGGGTGTCCGAGACGGGTTGCGGTGCCTATCGGGGCGCTGCCTGTGTGTTTGAGGGGCAGTTGCAGGCGCGGTAGAGGGAGCTGCTCGCTGCTGCAGGGGGCATGAAAATGGCGGCTAGCGCTTGCCGGTAAAGCGCAAAAAGCTATTGATTTAATAGCAAATAATTCAAACGCGGTCGTCGTGCGGCGCGCCCGAAAAGGTTGGGGCATCTGACGCGCCGTGCGGCACTTGCTCCCCCTGTGCCCCCGCCGCCATCTCCAGCTGCATCATGATCATGTTGACCAGCGTGTGCACAGTGGGGCGGCCGGTTTCGATGACGTAGTGGGCGGTTTCGCGGTACAGGCCATCGCGCTGGGCGTACAGGTCGCGCAGCTTGTCCATGGGGTTGCCGCCTTGCAGCAGGGGGCGGGTCCGGTCGTGTTTGACGCGCCGGTAGATTTCTTCGGGCGAGGCGCGCAGGTACAGCACGTTGCCAAACTGACGCAGGGTTTCGCGGTTTTCGGGGCGCAGCACGGCGCCGCCGCCGGTGGACAGGACCATGCCACCAGCTTGCCCGGCCACGTCGGCCAGGGCCTGCGACTCCAGGTCGCGAAAGCGGGCTTCGCCCTCGGCCTCGAAGAAGCTGCGGATGGTGGTGCCGATGGTCTGTTCCAGCCGGTGGTCCAGGTCGATGAAGGGCACCCCCGCCCGGTGGGCCAGCTGGCGGCCGATGGTGGATTTGCCGGAGCCGGGCATGCCGACCAGTGCGCAGCGGATCTGCATAGGTTCAAAAAAGAGGTCTGGGAGACGGGTATGCGTGCTGCGGGTGGAGCTGCGTCGCGTGCCGTGATTGGGCGTTGAGTGTAAGCCGTGGCCTCCGTTGCCATGCGCAGCGGTTGCAGCTGGCGCTGCCCCGGCCTGGGACGCAGCTCCTCAAGGAGGTGTGCTCATCAAAGCGCCGCGTACACCAGCGCCGGATACAGCTCGCACAGGGTGCGCAGTTGGCCCGGCGCCTGGGTGAGCAGGATGGCGAACAGGTCTTCGGCGGGGTCTACCAAAAAGAAGGTGCCGCCCAGTCCGCTCCAGCTGTAGGTGCCTGTCGAACCGGGGCTGGATGCCAGGCCGGTGGCCTTGCGAACGGCCACGCCCAGGCCAAAGCCGTAGCCTGCGGGCAGGATGTCGCCCACCGGGGGGATACTGCCCAGGTGGTCGGCGGTCATGAAACCGACGGTGGCGCGGCTGGCCAGGCGGAGGGTGTGGCCGTCCGGGCCTTGTACGGTGCCCTGGCCCAGCATCAGCTGCAAAAAGCGTGCGTAGTCGCTGGCGGTGGACACCAGCCCGCCGCCAGCGGATTCAAACGCGGGCGGGGCCGAGACATCGATCAACGCCACTTCGGCCCCGGTCTGCGGGTCGCGCGCGAACGGCTCGGCGAGGTCGGCCAGGCGGTGGGGCAGTACCGAAAACCCCGTGTCGTGCATGCCCAGGGGTTCCAGAATACGGCGTTTCAGGAGGGTGCCCAGGCTCTCGCCTTCGACCACCTCCAGTACCGCACCCAGCACATCGGTGGCGCGGCTGTATTCCCAGCAGCTGCCAGGCTGGTGCACCAGCGGCAGCGGGCCGAGCGCGGCGACCAACTCGGCATTGCTGTGGCGCCGCGAGCCGACGCGGGCCGCCCGGTATTGGTCGGGCACCGTGCCGGCCTCCCACGCATAGCTCAGCCCGGCGGTGTGGCGCAGCAGGTCGTGCACCGTGGCTTCGCGCTGCACGGGGGTGGTGGTGCCGGTGGCTTCGTCGTACACCCGCTGGCCCGCAAACGCCGGCAGGTAGTGCGAGACAGGGTGCGACAGCAGCAGGCGGCCTTCTTCCATGAGCATCAGCGCTGCCAGCGAGGCGATGGGTTTGGTCATGGAGTAGATGCGGAACACGGTGTCGGGCGCCATGGCGGGCGCGCCTGCCCCGGGCCGCTGGGCGCCTACGGCTTCGTGCAGCACCGTGCGCCCTTGGTGGTGCACCAGGGCCACTGCGCCGGGCAGCAGACCCTGGTCGACGTGGGTCTGGAGTGCGGCGCGCAGGTGGGCAAAGGCGTGGGGGTGCATGGGGCGGTGTCTCCGGGTGGATGGGTGTCGGCCCTGAGAATATCCGCGCGCGTGGGGGTTGGCGGGTCACCTGGGCAACAGGCTGGGCCACTGTTGCAGGGGGCTATGGGATCGATGTGGGATCGGGCCTACCGCAGTTGCAGCGAAACGCGGGTGGACGCGCGGGGGCTGCCGCCGTAGGCTAGCCGCATATGGCAGCACCCTCCCTGAAGCGCCGCGCACTGCGCCTTGTCAAACCCGTGTGGACCCTGCTCCAGCCTTTCTGGCGAGCCACCACGCTCTGGCTGGACGCCGACGGGCTGCGCATGAGCGCCGCCATGTCGTTCTACGGCATGCTCAGCCTGGCGCCCCTGTTGCTGTTGCTGGTGGGGGTGCTGGGCTGGTGGATGGACCGCAGCTATCTGGAAAGCAATCTCATCGCACAGGTGCAGGCTGTGATGGGGCAGCAGGTGGCCGACGTGGTGCGGCAGGCGATGGCCAGTGCGCAGGCCCCGGCCGAGGGGCGGCTGGCATCGCTGGTGGGGTTTGTGGTGCTGGTCTCAGGCGCCACCGGGGTGTTTGTCGAGTTGCAGTCGGCGCTGGAGCACCTGTGGCGCGGCGAAGGCCCCCTGCCGCAGCGGGCCGCCTGGTGGCGCATGGCGTCGCTGCGCCTGCGGGGGCTGGCCTACGTGCTGGCGCTGGGTTTCTTGCTGCTGGTGTCGCTGGCGCTGTCCACGCTGATCCACCTGCTGGCGGGCTGGGCGGGATCGCGACTGGCGCTGGCGCCGCTGGCACCGGCCATGCAGCTGGTCAATGAAGTGGTGGCCTTTGGCTTTGCCGTGGCACTGTTTGTGGGCCTCATGCGCATTGGCGCCGGGGCCAAGCCGCCGCCGCGCTGCATCATGGCCGGGGCCGTGGTGGGCGCCACGCTGTTCACGGTGGGCAAGCAGCTGCTGGCCTGGTACCTGGCCACGGCGGCAGTGGTGTCGGCCTATGGCGCAGCGGGGTCGCTGGTGGTGCTGCTGATGTGGATCTATTTCTCATCGGCGGTGCTGCTGTTTTCAGCCAGCTGCGCCCGGGCTTTTCAGGAGCTGGGTGCGCTACCTGCAGCGCGGGGGCGTCTGCATGTGCCGCAATAGGCTGGTTCTTAAACAGGTTCTTACGTCCTTTACAGACGCTACGCCCGGATTTCCGGGCTGGCTGGTTACGCTGGCGGCCATTCATCCAGAGCTTTCTGGATCTTTCGGAGAAAAATCATGAGTCTTATCGTTTCGCCTTCCACCCACACTTCCGCCGTTCCTGTGGCACAGGCTGGCGCCCTTGGCGGCGCGGCCAGCCCTTCCCTCAAGTGGCTGTGGGTCGCTATCGGCGTGCTGGGCGTGAGTGTGGTGGCGCTGGGCACGACCCTGGTGGTGCAGAACGCGGGCAAGTCCGCCGCCGACGCGCAACCATTGGCCATGACGGCGCAGCCTGCGCCAGGAGTGCCAAGAGCTGAGAATTTGCAACAAAAACCGGCGCCAGCGCTTGTTGGTAATAGAAATATTGCTACCAATAATGTAGCAAATCAACCGCCCGCAGCTTCGCAAGGTTATGCCGGGCAACCCCCGCAGCAATACCAGCCACAGCAGCAGCCACCGCTGCGCACTGCCGCACAGGCCCCCCTGTGTGCCACCTGTGGCCGCGTCGAGTCGGTGCAAGCCGTGCAGCAGGCGGCCCCGGCCACAGGCGTAGGGGCGGTGGCGGGCGGTGTGTTGGGGGCCGTGGTGGGCAACCAGGTGGGCAAGGGCTCGGGCCGTACGGCCGCCACTGTGCTGGGCGCCGTGGGCGGCGGCTACGTGGGCCACAAGGTGGAAGAGCGCACGCGCACGCAGACGGTCTACCAGATCGCGGTGCGTATGGAAGACGGCTCGGTGCGCCGCTTCACCCGCGCACAGCCCACCGCCGTGGGCACGCCCGTCGTGCTGCAGGGCAAAGGCTTCCGCGTGGACGATGGCGCCGCCATGCGCGCTGAAGAACCTTACCCGCGTGCACAGCCCGGCGCGGTGCGAGTGGCGGACACGTATTGATTCGACCGCACCTCTCCCAACAGAAAGCCCGCTGATTGCGGGCTTTTTTGTGGGATGAGCGTGGGCTACAGCACCACCGGGATCTCGGTCGCGGGTGGTGTATTGCGGCTGCGCCCGCAGCGCACCAGGCCGTCGATCATCACCATGCCGATGCCCGGGATGTCGCCCAGCTGTACGCTTTCCAGCAGCGTGGCGCCAGCCGTGTGCTGGGCGCGGTCCATGAAGACGAAGTCGGCCGCGCGGCCTACCTCGATGAGGCCGCAGTTCAGGTTGCGGATGCGCGCCGTGTTGCCCGTGGCAAAGCAGAACACCAGTTCGGCGGGGATGTCGGCAAAGCTCGATATCAGCGCAATCATGCGCAGCATGCCCAGGGGCTGCACGCCCGAGCCAGCCGGGCCGTCGGTGCCCAGGATCACGCGGTGCGGGCACTTGAGCTCGATGGCCGCCCGCGCGGCCTGGATGGCGATCTTCTCATTGCCGTTGTGCACCAGCTCGATCGCGCGGGACGACTTTTCGCACAGCTCGCACACATGCTTCCAGGGCAGCGCGGTGTGGCCGCCGTTGATGTGGCCGATCACGTCGGCATCGGCCTCCAGCACCACGTCTTTGTCGATCAGGCCTGATCCGGGGATGGACGGGCCGCCCGTGTGGATGGTGCTCTGGATGCCGTGCTTGCGCGCCCAGGCCACCATCTCTTTGGCCTCGTAGCCCGCCTTGACGGAACCCAGGCCCACTTCGCCCAGCAGCGTCACGCCGGCGTCGGCCAGGTCCTTGAAGTCCTGCTCGGTCATGCCTTTTTCGATGACCGGGGCGCCCGCGATCACCTTCACGCCGCCGGGGCGGAAGTTGTCGAACGAGCGCTGCGCGGTGATGGCCAGGGCCTTGAGTCCCACGATGTCCTTGGGGCGGCCGGGCAGGTGCACTTCACCGGCCGAGACCATAGTGGTCACGCCGCCGTTCATGGTGGAGTCGATCCAGCCGATCTGGTTCTGGCGCGGCGTCCAGTCTCCGAACACGGGGTGTACATGGCTGTCGATCAGGCCCGGCGCCACGCAGGTCTGGCGTGCGTCGATCACGGTGTTGGCGTGGTCGGTGTCGCAGTCCTTGTAGCGGCCCACGGCCACGATAAGGCCATCATTCACCACGATGGTGTCGGCGTCGAGGATGGGCCGGTCCAGGTCGCCCGACAACAAAAGACCGATGTTCTGGATGACGACCTTGCCCGATTTGCCGCCTGCTGCTGCTTCTGCCATGGATTCTCCTCGTGGGGTGGTGGGCGGGGCACCACGCGGCACCCCGCAGGGAAAAATCTCTTGTTGATTCAGGCCGCTGCGACCCTGCCCTTGGGCAGACTGGGGCCGGGCGCCACAGTGCGCAGCACGCTGTCGATGACAAACGATTCCCAGTGCGCCAGCGCGTCGGGCGTCTCCAGGTCTTCGCCCAGAAAGGCCGACAGCGTGTGCCGGTTGGACATGTAGAAGTAGCCCGTGGCGGCAATCAGCAGGTACACATCGCGCGCCGACACATCCTTGCGGAACAGCCCCTGCGTCTGGCCGCTTTCGAGCACGCGGCGGATCACCTCGATGGCGGGCGACGAGTATTCACGGGCGCGCATCGACTTGGAGATGTGCTTGCCCTTGTGCAGGTTCTCAGTGTTGAGCAGCGTGATGAACTCGGGGTTCTTGCGGTAGTAGCCCACCACAAAGCGGATTACCGCCTGCAGCGCCTCCACCGGTTTGGCGGTGTCCAGGTCCAGTTTGGACTCCGCATCGTTCATGCGCCGGTAGGTTTCCTCCAGCACCTCGATGAACAGGCCTTCCTTGCTGCCGAAGTAGTAATAGATCATCCGGTCGAAGGACTTGGCCGCCTTGGAGATTTTCTCCACGCTGCCGCCTTCGTAGCCGTAGCGGGCGAACACCTTGGTCGCCGCCTTCAGGATGTTGTCGCGCGTGGTCTGTGCGGCCTGTTCGCGCACGCCCGTCTTGCGGGCAGAGGCTGCGCGGGGGGACGCGGTCCGGGTCTTGGTGGGAGTGGCAGACATGGCGGGTCCTGGTGGATGAGGCGGTCCCCCGGTGCGGGGGCCGCCGGGGGATCACTGCTCTGCGAACGCGCGTTCGATCACGAAGTCGCCAGGCTTCGTGGTGTTGCCTTCCTTGAAGCCACGCTCTTCCATCATGTGCTTGAGGTCGCGCAGCATCTCGGGGCTGCCGCAGATCATCACGCGGTCTTCCATGGGGTTGAGCGCGGGCAGGCCCAGGTCGCGCGCCAGCTGGCCGTTTTCGATCACGGTGGTCACACGGCCCTGGTGCTTGAAGGGCTCGCGCGTCACGGTGGGGTAGTACTTGAGCTGCTTGGTGACCATCTCGCCCAGGAACTCATGCTGCGGCAGCTCCTGCGTGATGTAGTCGTGGTAGGCCAACTCCTTCACCTCGCGCACGCCGTGCACCAGGATGACTTCCTCGAATTTCTCATAAGTCTCGGGGTCGCGGATCAGGCTCAGGAACGGGGCCACGCCCGTGCCGGTGGACAGCATGTACAGGCGCTTGGCGGGCAGCAGGTAGTCGATCAGCAGGGTGCCCGTGGGCTTCTTGCCGACCACGATGGTGTCGCCCACCTTGATGTGCTGCAGGCGCGAGGTCAGCGGGCCGTCGGGCACCTTGATGGACAGGAACTCCAGGTGTTCTTCGTAGTTGGGGCTCACGATGCTGTAGGCGCGCAGCAGGGGTTTGCCGTTTTCGCCACGCAGGCCAATCATCGTGAAATGCCCGTTGGAAAAGCGCAGCGCGGTGTCGCGCGTGGTGGTGAAGGAGAAAAGGCGGTCCGTCCAGTGGTGGACCGTCAGGACGCGTTCGTCAAGAAAGGCGCTCATGGTGCGTTAGATGGAAAAGTTGGAAACAAATAAGAAATCTGGCTGAAGCTGGCTCAGATTCAGGGCCCCAAGCGCTCTACAGCGCAATGTTCAGGCCTGAAAGCTTGTGGCTCACAACCCTCCATTGTTCCGCATCTGGCAAAGCCGCTTTTCTTTTGGTGATTGTGGGCAGCGTGGGCGCCAGCTTTTTGTTGAACTGCAGGAAGATTTCCATGCCCTCGGGCAGGTCGTCTTCGGCATAGATCGCATTGGCCGGGCACTCGGGAATGCACACCGCGCAGTCGATGCATTCGTCCGGGTCAATGACCAGGTATTCCGGCCCTTCCTTGAAGCAATCGACCGGGCACACATCGACGCAGTCGGTGTACTTGCACCGAATGCATGCGTCCGTCACAACGTGCGTCATTTTGGGGCTCCTCGTGCACCGTTTTTGGGGGTGCGAAAACACCATTGCAGAGTCTGGTTGATTCCGCTACATTGACATCAAATGTAGTGTTCACAACATTTAAGTTAAGTGAATGCTACACAAAATGCAATGCGCGTACAAGCACTTGCAACAAAGCAATGAATGGGTTGCCACGATGACTGAACACACCAAGACCGATGGGCTGCCGGGCATGGATGCGCCAGATCTGCCGCAGGTGCTCGAGCGTGCCCGGCCCCGCAACGAGCGCATGAACGCGGCCAAGGTCGAGTGCAATGCGTGCCCCGTGCTGTGCCAGATCTCCGAAGGCCGCGCAGGTGCTTGCGACCGTTACGCCAACCAGGCGGGTGTGCTCGTGCGACTGGACCCGGTGGTGTTGCTGCGCAAGACGCTGGAAACGGGCGAGGCCACGCTGGTGCCGTTTGCGGGCCGCGCCCCGGCTGCAGGAGACGCTGAGACCGCAGTGGCTTCAGCACCCACATGGAACGGCGATCTGCTGCTGTCTGAAGAGGTGTTCGTGACGGGCGTGGGCTCATCCACCACCTACCCCGACTACAAGCCGGCGCCCTTCATCGTGGGCTCCAAAACCGATGGTGTGGACATGGTCACGGTGGTCACTGAGGGCATCTTCAGCTACTGCAGCTTCAAGGTGAAGATCGACACCGATCGCTTCCTCGGCTCCGAGCAGGCCAACGTGCGTTGCAAGGGCGAGGTGGTGGGCCACGTGACCACGGCGGAATACGGCTCACAGATGCTGTCGCTCGGCGGCGTGCACCACCTCACGGGTGGCACCAAGAAGGAGGGCCGCATCACCGCTGAGATGATGCAGGCGCTGGGCAACAAGCAGGCCGTGGAGTTCACCATCGACGGCGGCTCGCAGCTCGTGATCCAGGCCGGGCGCGCACCCATCGTCAACGGTGTGGCCGAACAGCGCATGCGCGTGGGCTGCGGCTCTGCGGCCATTGGTATCTTTGCGCGCCAGTTCTTCGGCCATGCCGACGAGGTGGTGGTGGTGGACGACCACATTACGGGCGTGCTCACCGAGCATCAGGCGGGGCGCTGTCTGGACATGAAGCCCTCGGGCATCCAGATGCGCGGGCGCAAGTCCACGCCGGGCCGCTATTTTCAGGTGGCGAATCCGGGCACCGGCTGGGGTGGCACCGACATTGCCGACCCGCTGTCCATCATCGAGGGCTGGGACGAATCCGTCGCCTGGCCGGGGTTGCGCCTCTTGATGACCTCCACCACGGGGGAGCATGCCTCCTGGTACGTGCTGGACGAGCAACTGAATCCAGTGGAAGCCGAGATGCCTGTCGAGGTGCGCCGCATCGTGGACCGCATCGGCGAAAACTGCGAGCCTTCGCTGGCGTCTGTGCTGTTCCTCGGCGGTGCGGGCGGCAGCCTGCGCGCAGGGGTTACCGAGAACCCGGTGCTGCTCACCCGCTCCATCAAGAATGCGCTGGTCAATGTGACCTGCGGCGGTGCCCCCGCCTATGTGTGGCCGGGCGGCGGTATCACCGTGATGGCCGACGTGCTGCGCATGCCGGACAACAGCTTTGGCACTGTGCCCACGCCCGCCATCGTGGCACCCATCGAGTTCAGCATGCGCCGCGCGGACTACGAAGCGCTGGGCGGGCACACCGAACAAATTCGCAGCCTGCGCGAAGTGCTGGAGCGCGGTGCGTGGCACAACGACGGTGCGCCGCAGGCGCGCGTGTGGCAGACCTTGCCCGCGGCCAATCCGTGGCCGCTGGGCCGCCCACCCCTGCTAGGCTGAGTGAGCCGCGCTGTGAACGCTTGCCGCAAACTCCTTTCCGACGGCCGCTGGCACTTCCAGCATGGCCCGATGGACCTCATCCTTCAGGCCGAAGGGGCGCGCGACGCCGTGACCCACGCGCACGAGCGCGCCTGGCAACGTTTTGAAGGGCTGCTGCAGGAGCTGGTGAGTGAACTCCCAGGCCTGCGGGCGCCGGTGGGTGAGCGCTGCGCGTTGCAGGGCGTGGTGGCGCGCCGCATGTGGGCCGCCTGCAGTCCCTACCGTGCGGGCTTCATCACGTCGATGGCTGCGGTGGCCGGTGCGGTGGCCCAGGAAATTCTGGCGTGCTACGAACAGCAGGGCATAGACCGCGCCTGGGTCAACAACGGCGGCGACATTGCGTTGCACCTGGCGCCCGGCCAGTCGGTCACGGTGGGGGTGTACGCTGACATCGCCGCACTCAACGCTGCACAGTTGCGCAACGGCTTGGTGCTGGATGGGCAGATCCGCATCGACAGCGCCATGCCGGTGCGCGGTGTGGCCACCAGTGGGTGGCGCGGGCGCAGCCAGTCGCTGGGCATTGCGGACAGCGTCACGGTGCTGGCGCGCACGGCCGCGCAGGCCGATGCGGCAGCGACCATTGTGGCCAATGCGGTCAATGTGCAGGACGCGCGCATTGGTCGCATGCCTGCGTGGCTGGTGCGGGACGACAGTGACCTGGGTGCCATTCCTGTCACCGTGGATGTGCCTGACTTGCCCGAAGAGCAGGTTCGCCGGGCTTTGCAGCAGGGGTTGCAAAAAGCGCAAGAATTGCAGTCCAGCGGCCTGCTGTGGTTTGCGCTGCTGGCGTGCCAGGGGCAGTTTCTGGCGACCGCAGCACCGCCAGCCCTGGCCGGTGCTGTGTGGCCCCCACTAGCGGTGATGAAATCGGAAGTTGGTTCAGTATTTGCTTAACGAATTGCACAGGTCTCCAAAATGATCCAGATACGACGCGTTTTCACCCATCTTGAGGAAATCCGGCACGAATTCGGGCCGGTGGCTGAGGTGCCGCTGCTGCGTGGTGCCATCGGTGCGGTGCTGACCAACCCGTTTGCGGGCCGGTACGAACCCGACATCTTGCCCATGATGGATGCCCTGCAGGACGTGGGGCTGGACATGGCCCAGCGCCTGCTCAAGGCCATGGCTGTGCCCGCCGAGCGCATTGAGACTTACGGCAAGGGCGCCATCGTGGGGGCAGCTGGCGAGCTGGAGCACGGCGCGCTGTGGCATGTGCCCGGTGGTTATGCCATGCGCGAGCTGCTGGGCTGGAAGGGCGACCGCAACGCCTACGCCAAAGGCCTGGCCGAAGAGAAGACCGGGCAACCCGCCAATGCACTGTCTATCGTGCCTTCCACCAAGAAGGTGGGTGGCCCCGGCGCGGCGCTGGATGTGCCGCTCACCCACATCAACGCGAGCTACGTGCGCAGCCATTTCGATGCCATCGAAGTGCGGGTGCCCGGCGCACCCACATCGGATGAAATCGTCTTCATCCTGGCCATGTCCACCGGCGCTCGCATCCATGCACGCGTTGGAGGCCTCAAGGCCGCAGACATCAGCCAGTGGAACGGCCTGCGCTGATCCAAACCCAAGGAGATACCCACATGTCCGCCAAGATCCGGAAGATCATTGTTCAAACCGACGAAGTCCGCGTGGAGATGGGGCGCGACGTACAGCCGCCTGTGCGCAAGGCCCTGGCCATGGCCGTCATCGAGAACCCCTGCGCGGGCCGCTATGTCGAGAACCTCGACGAACTCGTGGCCATCGGTGAAGAGTTGGGCGCACTGCTGGGTGCCCGTTGCGTCGCAGCCCTGGGCATTGAACCTGGCCAGGCACAGAGCTACGGCAAGGCCGCCATCGTGGGCGAGGCGGGCGAGCTGGAACATGCCGCCGCCATCCTGCACCCCAAGCTGGGGGCGCCACTGCGTGTGGCGGTCGAGAAAGGCGCTGCCCTGGTGCCGTCCAGCAAGAAGATCGGCGGCCTGGGCACCGCCATCGACGTGCCCCTGGGCCACAAGGATGCCGCCTATGTGCGCAGCCACTTCGACGCCATGGAGGCCCGCGTGGCCGACGCCCCCCGCGCCAACGAAATCGTGGTCGCCATCGTCGTGACCGACAGCGGCCGTCCGCTGGCACGCATTGCCGGTCTTCAGGCCTCCGAAATCAAAGGCGAGGATGGACTGCGCTGATCTGAGCGCGCACTACCATCCCGAGCAGTCTCACCAGTTCCCCTTCCCCAACCCACCTTTCAGGAGTTTCCCCATGACGATGCGACGAAACCTCATGCGTGCCACGGCCGCAGCCGCGCTGGCATTCACGCTGGCCCCTGTGGTGCACGCCCAGGATGTCATCAAGATTGGCGAGATCAACAGCTACAAGGCGCAACCCGCCTTCCTGGAGCCCTACAAGAAAGGCATGGAGCTGGCGGTCGATGAGATCAACGCATCGGGTGGGGTGCTGGGCAAGAAGGTCCAGCTCATCATCCGCGACGACAACGCCAACCCTGGCGACGCCGTGCGTGCTGCCGAAGAACTGGTGTCGCGCGAAAAGGTCGATGTGCTCACGGGCTCGTTCCTCTCGCACATCGGGCTGGCGCTGACCGACTTTGCCAAGCAAAAGAAATTCTTCTTCCTGGCCGGTGAGCCACTGACCGACAAGATCGTCTGGCAAAACGGCAACCGCTATACCTACCGCCTGCGTCCCTCCACGTACATGCAGGTGTCGATGATGGTGCCCGAGGCAGCGGCCCTCAAGAAAAAGCGCTGGGCGCTGGTGTACCCCAACTACGAGTATGGTCAGTCGGCCGTGGCCACGTTCAAGCAGCTGCTCAAGGCGGCCCAGCCCGATGTGGAGTTTGTGGCCGAGCAGGCGCCCCCGTTGGGCAAGGTCGATTCGGGTAGCGTGGTGCAGGCCCTGGCCGACGCCAAGCCGGATGCGATCTTCAACGTGCTGTTCGGTGCCGATCTGTCCAAGTTTGTGCGCGAAGGCAACACGCGTGGCCTGTTCCAGGGCCGTGAAGTGGTCAGCCTGCTGACGGGCGAGCCCGAATACATGGACCCGCTCAAGGACGAAGCGCCGAACGGCTGGATCGTCACCGGCTACCCCTGGTACGGCATCCAGACGCCTGAGCACAAGGCCTTTCAGACTGCCTACCAGGCCAAGTTCAATGACTACCCGCGCCTGGGCTCCATCGTGGGCTACAGCGCCATCAAGTCGCTGGCCGAAGGCATGAAGAAGGCCGGCTCCACCGACACTGAAAAACTCGTGGCAGCTTTCAAGGGCTTGCAGGTGCCCACGCCGTTTGGCCGCATCACCTACCGCCCCGAGGACAACCAGTCCACGATGGGCGGCTATGTGGGCCGCACCAAGAACGAAGGCGGCAAGGGTGTGATGGTGGACTACCGCTATGTGGATGGCAGCAAAGTCCAGCCCTCAAACGACGAAGTCAAGAAAATGCGCCCCGCCGACTGACGGCCGCGCAAGGCCGGGGAGGGCTCCCTCCCTGCCAACTGCCCCTGATCTCTGAACCATAGCGCAGGCGCCGACCTGCAGGGATGGACCTTGCCGTGACCCCGAAGGATGTGGAATGAGTTTTTCGAGTTTTATCGTTCAGCTGCTCAACGGACTGGCGGGGGCCTCCTCGCTGTTCCTGGTGGGCGCAGGGCTGTCGCTGATCTTCGGTGTCACGCGCATCGTCAACTTTGCGCATGGCTCGTTCTTTATGGTCGGCATCTATGTGGCCTATTCGCTGGTGGCCAAGCTGGGCACCGGCCTGGGCTTCTGGCCCGCGCTGCTGCTGGCGGCGGTGGTGGTGGGAGCGCTGGGCGCTTTGGTGGAGGTGGTGCTGCTGCGCCGCATCTACAAGGCGCCCGAGCTGTTCCAGCTGCTGGCCACGTTTGCGCTGGTGCTGGTCATCAAGGACGCTGCGCTGTGGTTCTGGGGGCCGGAAGAACTGCTGGGCCCGCGCGCGCCGGGGCTGTCGGGCTCGGTCAACATCCTGGGGCGGCAGTTCCCTTCGTATGACCTGTTTCTGATCGTCGTGGGCCCGGTGGTGCTGGGCCTCTTGTGGCTGCTGCTCACCCGCACACGCTGGGGCACTCTGGTGCGCGCTGCTACGCAAGACCGTGAAATGGTCAGCGCCCTGGGCGTGAACCAGGCCTGGCTGTTCACGGCGGTGTTTGCCCTGGGCGCGCTGCTGGCGGGCCTGGGCGGTGCGTTGCAGTTGCCGCGCGAACCCGCCACGCTGGAGATGGACCTCAACACCATCGGCGCAGCGTTTGTGGTGGTCGTGGTGGGGGGCATGGGCTCCATTCCGGGCGCCTATGTCGCGGCCCTGTTGATCGCCGAAATCAAGGCCATCTGCATCTGGCTGGGCGTGGTGGACATCTTCGGTTTCAGCGTGTCGTTCTCCAAGCTCACGCTGGTGGTGGAGTTTCTGGTGATGGCCGTGGTGCTGGTCTGGCGCCCCTGGGGCCTCATGGGCAAGCCGCAGGGCGTGAGCCGCAACACCGGCCTGCCCGAGGCGCCTCTGCGCCAGCCCGAGCGCTGGTTCAAGCTCGGTGGCGCGGCGTTGGTGGTTGCGCTGGTGCTGTTGCCGTTGCTGACGACGGGCTCGCCATACCTCACGGTGCTGATGATCGACCTGCTGATTGCCGCGCTGTTTGCGGCCAGCCTGCACTTCATCATGGGCCCGGCGGGCATGCATTCGTTCGGCCACGCTGCGTACTTTGGCCTGGGCGCCTATGCCGCAGCGCTGCTGGTGCGCTCGGCGGGTATCCCCATGGAGCTGGCGCTGGTGCTGGCGCCGCTGTCGGCGGCGGCGGGCGCGCTGCTCTATGGCTGGTTCTGCGTGCGCCTGTCGGGCGTCTACCTGGCCATGCTGACGCTGGCGTTTGCCCAGATCACCTGGGCCATCTGCTACCAGTGGGACGGCTTCACGGGCGGCAGCAACGGCCTCACGGGCGTATGGCCGGCCGAGTGGCTGTCAGACAAGCGCAACTACTACTACCTCACGCTGGCCCTGGTGGTGGGTGGTGTGCTGTTGTTGCGCCGCGTATTGTTCTCGCCGTTTGGTTACGCGCTGCGGGCCGGGCGGGATTCCGTGCTCCGGGCCGATGCGATCGGCATTGACGTCAAGCGCATGCAGTTGACGGCTTTCGTCATCGCCGGCCTGTTCGCCGGCCTGGGCGGCGCGCTGTTCGCGTTCTCCAAAGGCAGCATCTCGCCCGAGACGCTGCATGTGGGCCGCTCGGTCGATGGCCTCGTCATGGTGCTGCTCGGCGGGATCCAGACGCTGGCGGGCCCTGTGGTGGGCGCCGTCACCTTCACCTGGCTGCACGACACCGTGGCGCGCAACACCGACTACTGGCGCGCCATGCTGGGCGCCATCATCCTGATCCTGGTGCTGCTGTTCCCGCAGGGCATTGCGGGCGCCATCAAGCAGATCTTCGACAACAAGCGCGAAGCCAAGAACACGAAGGAGGGCACGGCATGAGCCTGCTCAAAGTCTCTGGCCTGGGCAAGTCCTTTGGCGGCGTCAAGGCGGTGGATGGCATCCACTTCGAGCTGGCTGCCGGCGAGCTGCTGGCGCTGATCGGCCCCAACGGCGCGGGCAAGTCCACCACCTTCAACATGGTCAACGGCCAGCTGCCTGCCGATGCAGGCTCCATCCAGCTCAATGGCCAGGAGCTGGTGGGCCGCAAGCCGCGCGACATCTGGCGCATGGGTGTGGGCCGCACTTTTCAGATCGCTGAAACCTTTGCATCGCTCACGGTGGTGGAGAACGTGCAGATGGCACTGATCTCCAACGACAACCGCCTGTTTGCGATGTGGCGCAAGGCGGCAGACCACAAGCGCGACGAGGCCCTGGCGCTGCTGGACCAGGTGGGTATGAAGTCGCAGGCCGACCGCCCCTGCAGCGTGCTGGCCTATGGCGACGTCAAGCGCGTGGAGCTGGCCATCGCGATGGCCAACGCGCCGAAGCTGCTGCTCATGGACGAGCCCACCGCTGGCATGGCGCCCAAGGAGCGCAACGAACTCATGGCGCTCACCAAGCAGCTGGTGATCGACCGCAACATGGCCGTGCTCTTCACCGAGCACAGCATGGACGTGGTGTTTGCCTATGCCGACCGCATGATCGTGCTGGCGCGCGGGCGCCTCATTGCCGAGGGCAAGCCGCTGGAGCTGCGTGACCACCCCAAGGTGCAGGAGGTGTACTTCGGCACCGGCAAGACCTTCGAGAAGAAAACGGCAGCCGCTGCTGCAGAGGCCGCATGAGCATGACGACCAACGAACCCAAAGAGCTGCTGCTGCAGGCCAAAGGGCTGCAGGCCTGGTATGGTGCGGCGCAAATCCTGTATGACGTGGACCTGGACGTGCGCCGGGGCGAAGTCGTGGCCCTGATGGGCCGCAACGGCGCGGGCAAATCCACGACACTCAAGACCCTGATGGGCATGCTGGCCAAACGCAAGGGCCAGATCCAGTTCATGGGCAAGGACATCTCCAAAAGCGACCCGCACGATGCCGCGCGCCTGGGCCTGGGCTTTGTGCCCGAAGACCGCCGCGTGTTCACCGACCTCACGGTGATGGAGAACCTGGAGGTAGGCCGCCAGCCCGCCCGCACCTGGCCCGACGGCACCGCCGCCCCGGTGTGGACGCCCGAGCGCCTGTTCAAGCTCTTCCCCAACCTGGGCGAGATGCCCCAGCGCCCCGGCGGCCGCATGAGTGGTGGCGAGCAGCAGATGCTCACCGTGGCGCGCACGCTCATGGGCAACCCCTACCTGGTGCTGCTGGATGAGCCCTCCGAAGGCGTGGCCCCCGTCATCGTGGAGCAGATGGCGCACATGATCCTGGAGCTGAAGGAGCAGGGCGTGAGCATTCTGCTGTCCGAGCAGAACATGCACTTTGCCGAGCTGGTGTCCGACCGCGCCTATGTGCTCGAAAAGGGCCAGATCCGCTACCAGGCCAGCATGGAAGAGCTGGCCGCCAACGAAGAGGTGCGGCGCGCTTACCTGAGCGTGTGATGCACCTGCGCAGCCGTGCGATGTGGTGCGCCGCACACGGGTGCTGTTGGTTACAAAAAACACCTCTTCAAACACTTGCGCGATGCGAGCACAAGCCCCGAAACTGGCGCCTTTGATGTAAGGAGCACTACATGAAGTGTCGAGGAGTGGAGGATGGATGCATCGACCGCCGGACTGCCATGGCGGGGCTGGTGGCAACAGCGGGATGGGCCTGGGCGGGGCCGGCCGCTGCCGAGACCGGAGTGACGGACACCCGCATCAAGGTGGGGCAGTCGGCCGTGTTCACCGGCCCTGCCAAGGATTTTGGGGTGGACTACAAGGCGGGCATCGCGCTCTACTTCGACAAGGTCAATAAAACGGGTGGCGTGTTGGGGCGCACGCTGGAGCTCGTCTCCCATGACGACGCCTACGACCCCAAGAAGACCGCAGAAAACACCACGCGCCTCATCGACGAAGACAAGGTGTTTGCTCTCATCGGCTATGTCGCCACGGGCAACCTGATTGCTGCCATGCCCATTGCCGAGAAGGCCGGTGTGCCCATGTTTGCCCCGCTGGTCGGCACCACATCGTTTCGCACCAACCACAACCGCTACCTGTTCCACGTGCGTGCCAGCTACGAGGCCGAACTTCGCAAGATCGTGGGGCACCTGGCCACGCTGGGCATCCACAACATTGCGGTCATCTACCAGAACAGCGCATTTGGCAAATCCAACCTCGACACCTGCCTGCAGATTGCACAGGGGCTCAAGGTCAAGGTGGTGGAGTCCGTGCCCATGGAGATCGCCGCCACCGACGCCAAGGCCCAGGTGGCCTCGCTCACCAAGGCGCAGCCTGGTGCGGTGGTGATGATCATGGCGGGCAAGATGGTGGAGGTGTTCCTGCGCGACTACCGTGCGGGGGGCGGCGCCTCGCCGCTGTACACGATATCGGTGGGAATCACCGATGCGCCGGGTTCCGCGCAACGCTTGAACGGCGGCATCGAAGGGCTGGTCACGGCCAGCATCGTGCCCTCGCCGCAGGCCAGCCGCCTGCCCATCGTGGCGGACTACCGCAAGGACCGCGTTGACGCGGGCGAGAAGATCGACAGCTACACCATGCTGGAGGGCTACATTGCCGCCCGCGTGTTTGTGGAGGGTCTCAAGCGCGCGGGCAAAGCGCTCACGCGCGAAGGCTTCATCAAGGCCATGGAAGACATGGGCACCACCAAGATCGGTGACTTTCCGCTGCAGTACGGCCCGGGCAACCACAATGGCTCCAACTTTGTGGATCTGGAGATGTACACGCGCACCGGCAGTCTGCGGCGCTGAGGGCACCCCAAAGAGACATGCACGCGCCCGCTTCGCTTCACACCATGGTCGTCAACGGCCAGCCTTGTGCCTTGCCAGCAAGTACCTCCACCCATGCCACGCTGCTGCACGTGCTGCGCAATGACCTGTCGCTCAACGGCCCCAAATACGGCTGTGGCCTGGGGCAGTGCGGGGCGTGCACGGTGCTGGTGGACGGCATTGCCGCGCGGGCCTGCGTGATCCCGGCGCAGGGCGTGGCAGGCCGCGAGGTGACCACGCTGGAGGGCCTGCCTGGGCGCTGCCGCAGCAGCGCAGGACTTCACCCTGTACAGCAGGCCTTTGTCGATGAACAGGCCGCGCAGTGCGGCTACTGCCTCAACGGCATGGTGATGATGGCCGTTGCCTTGCTGGAGCGCAATCCAGACCCCGACGAAGCCACCGTGCGCCGCGAGCTGTCGGGCAACCTGTGCCGCTGCGGCACACATGTCGAAATCATTCGCGCCGTGCTGCGCGCGGCCCAGTTGATGCGCGAGGCCCAGGCATGAGCGCCCCACCTGACAACGCCGCACCCCTGCGCGCCCACAGCCCGCTGACCCGCGCCGACTTCCATGCCGCCCAGGGCGTGCTGCTGGTGGTGCGCAACCCGCCGCCCGCGCCACCGCCCGTCAAGGGCCAGCCCGCGCTCGTGGTGGGCAACCCGGCCGAGGGCGTGGAGATACTGATCGCCGTGTGGGACGACGGCAGCGTGACCGCACTCAACGGCCATGTGGACCTGGGCACCGGCATCCGCACCGCCCTCGCGCAGATCGTGGCCGAAGAACTGGACATGCCGCTGGCGCAGGTGAACATGGTGCTGGGCGACACCACCCGCGCGCCCAACCAGGGCGCCACCATCGCCAGTGCCTCCATCCAGATCCACGCCAAGCCCCTGCGCACTGCTGCCGCGCAGGCGCGCCACTGGCTGGTGGCGCAGGCCGCAGAGCGGCTGGGCGTGCCGGTGGATCAATTGCAGGTGCGCGCGGGGATCGTGCAGGTCACTGCAGACCCGTCGCGCCAACTGGCCTACGGCGCGCTGCTGGCGGGCGCGCACACCACGCTGGAGCTGGTGGATGCCACGCCCACCAAGACCGCCGCCGATTACACCGTGGTCGGCCAGTCCGTGCCGCGCGTGGACATCCCCGCCAAGGTCAGCGGCGAGCTGGTGTTTGTGCACGACATGCGTGTGCCCGGCATGCTGCACGGCCGTGTGGTGCGCCCGCCGTATGCGGGGGCCGACCATGGCGACTTCATCGGCAACACGCTCGAATCGGTAGACCAGCAGTCCATCGCCCACATCCCCGGCATCCGCGCCGTGGTGGTGATCCGCGACTTTGTGGGCATCGTCGCCGAGCGCGAGGAGCAGGCCGAGCAGGCCCTGCGCGAGCTGAAGGTGCGCTGGAACGACTGGCCAGGCTTCCCGCGCCAGGACAGCACCGAGGCGCTGGAGCAAGCCATCCGCGCCAACCCGTCCACCCAGCGCCGCCTGGTGGACGAGGGTGATGTGGATGCGGCCCTGGCCGCTCTGTCCTCTGAAGGCCAGCCCATGCCACGCACCTATGTGTGGCCCTACCAGATGCACGCGTCCATCGGCCCGTCCTGCGCAGTGGCCGAGTGGCGCAGCGACGGCAGCGCAGGCCGCCCGCGCATGACCGTGTGGGCGGGCACACAAAACCCCCACGTACTGCGCGCCGACCTGGCCCGCCTGATGGGCCTGGCCGATGTGGACATCGACCTCATCCGCATGGAGGCAGCCGGTTGCTATGGCCGCAACGGTGCCGACGATGTGGCCGCCGATGCCGCACTGCTCTCGCGCGCCGTGGGCGCCCCGGTGCGCGTGCAGCTCACGCGTGAGCAGGAGCATTTGTGGGAGCCCAAGGGCACGGCCCAGCTCATGCAGGTGCGCGGCGGGCTCAAGGCCGATGGCACCGTGGCGGCGTATGACTTCGAAACGTCCTACCCCTCCAACGGCGCGCCCACGCTGGCCCTGCTGCTCACGCGCACCATCGAGCCCGTCGCCCAGGCCTATGAAATGGGCGACCGCACCGCGCGCCCGCCCTACCAGTACGACAACCTGCGCGTGGCCGTCAACGACATGCCGCCCATCGTGCGCGCATCCTGGCTGCGAGGCGTGTCGGCGCTGCCCAACTCGTTTGCGCACGAATCCTATGTGGACGAACTGGCCACGGCGGCGGGTGTGGACCCGGTGCAGTTTCGCCTGCAGTTGCTGGGCGACCCGCGCGCCGCCGAGCTGGTGCAGGCCACGGCCGAAAAGGCGGGCTGGATTCGCCGCACCGGCCCGCAGCAGCGCCCCTTGGATGGGGATTGGGTGCAAGGCCAGGGCTTTGCCTATGCCCGCTACATCCACAGCAAATGGCCCGGCTTTGGTGCCGCCTGGGCCGCCTGGGTGGCCGATGTAGAGGTCAACAAAAAGACCGGCGAGGTGCATGTGCGCCGCGTGGTCGTGGGGCACGACGCGGGCCTGATGGTGAACCCCGCTGGTGTGGAGCAGCAGGTGCATGGCAACGTGCTGCAGACCACTAGCCGCGCGCTCAAGGAGCAGGTGACGTTCGAGCCCGTCAAGCAGGCCGTGGACAACCGCGAATGGGGCAGCTACCCCATCCTGAGCTTCCGCGAGGTGCCGGTCATCGAGGTCATGCACATGCCCCGGCAGGACGAGGCGCCGCTGGGCTCCGGCGAGTCGTCGTCAGTGCCGGGCACGGCGGCCATTGCCAATGCAATCTTTGATGCGACCGGCGTGCGCTTCCGTGCGCCGCCGTTCACACCCGAGGTGGTGCGCGCCGGGCTCAACCCCTTGCCCGGCGGCGCAGGCGAGGCGGCTGCAGGCAGCACCGCACCCACAGAGCAGGCCGAGGTTTTGCCCACGCTGGAGCTGCCCGCACCCACCGTGCCCGCCAGCGCCACATGGCCCACACAGCGCAGCCCCTGGGCCCGCGCGCTCGCTCTCGTCGCCGGTGGCATCGCCATGGGCGCAGCGCTGCTGGGCTGGCGCCCCTCCATCGCACCCGTGGTGCAGACGGCGGGCGCGTCGGTTTACAACGCCGCCACCATCGAGCGCGGCCGCCTGCTGGCTGCTGCGGGCGACTGCGTGGTGTGCCACACCGCCCCCGGTGGCATGCCGAACACGGGGGGCCGCGCCATGGACACCCCGTTCGGCAAGGTCTACACCACCAACCTCACGCCCGACGCCGAGACCGGCATCGGCCAGTGGTCCTTCAGCGCCTTCCAGCGCGCCATGCGCGAAGGCATCTCGCGCGACGGCAAACACCTGTACCCCGCGTTCCCCTACACGTCGTTCGCCAAGATGAGCGACGACGACCTGACCGCGCTGTATGCCTATCTGATGGCGCAGCCCGCCGTGCGGGCCGAGGTGCCCAAGACCGAGTTGGCCTTCCCGTTCAGCGTGCGCCCCCTCATGGCGGGCTGGAACGCGCTGTTCCACGACGCGACCCCATTCAAGCCCGACCCGACCCGCCCGCCCGAATGGAACCGGGGCGCCTACCTGGTACAGGGCGTGGGCCACTGCGGCGCCTGCCACACGCCGCGCAATGCGCTGGGGGCGGAGCGGGGCGGGGCTGCGTTCCTCTCGGGCACCATGATTGATGGCTGGGAGGCGCCTGCGCTCACGGGCCTGTCGAAGGCGCCCGTGCCGTGGACGGCCGATGCGCTGTATGGCTACCTGCGCCACGGCCACAGCCCGCAGCACGGCAGCGCCTCCGGCCCCATGGCGCCCGTGGTGCGCGAGCTGGCGTACCTGCCCGACGACGACATCCGCGCCATGGCGGGCTACCTGGCCTCGTTCACCGCTGCGGAAGCCGCTACCCATCCAGCCACACAGCCTGTGTCTGACCCGCAGCAGCGCGCCCACACCGCCGTGGCCCAGGCCGCCGCGCTGGCCCCGCAACCCGGCCAGGCCCAGCGCCTGTTCGATGGCGCCTGCGCGGCCTGCCACCACGACGGCGACGGCCCGCGCCTGCTGGGCGTGAACGTGCCCCTGGCGCTCAACAGCAACCTGCACAGCGACCGGCCCGACAACCTGCTGCAGGTCATCGTGCACGGCATCCGCGAGCCCGCCGCGCGGGACATCGGCTTCATGCCCGGCTTTGGCCACGCGCTCAGCGACGCGCAGATCACCGAGCTGGCGGGCTACATGCGCCAGCGCTACGCCCCCGGACGCCCGGCGTGGCGCGATGTGCCCGAGGCGCTGGCGCGTGTGCGGGCAGGGCCTGCGCATCCTTGATTTTTAGTGTTTTTGGCCGCTAGCGCTTGATGAATAAGCGCTGATAGCTATAAAAACAGGAGTGATTGAAGCTGAAGGTGGCCTGGCACTGCCGCGCCTGTGGGCCATCGATGGCCCCGTGGGACATGAACAGCGCCGCCATTTCCCCTCACATCGCCGCATTGCCCCCGTGCCACGTTGGCACAGTGGCATGGGGCCTGGTCCATGGTGGGGCAGGCCAGGGTGCTGGTGGGTCTGCGGGCCTGCAACATGCACCGTGATCCCTCGGCCCACCTGCTTGGTGGCCGAAGAAGACTTCCTCCAAGGAGAACACCATGCCCAATGCCGAAATGGAAATCCACGTGATCGTGCTGCGCATGATGCGCGAAGGCTATGCCGCACTGAGCGCGGCCCAACGAAGGGTTGTGGATGCGTTGATGGCCGTGTGTTGAGGGGCTGCGTCGGCAGCTGCCAGCCCGACGTCGCCCTTTCTGGAGGGCGGTCAGTGTTTGCCGTCCGTTGGCGTGCCGCTATGCCCAATGCAGCAAGGCAGTATCTGCCTCCATCGCTTGTGCAATGAGGCGCATGTCGTGGTCGCTCACGGCAAACAACCCAAAGCGGAACTTGCTGCCCCAGCGCTGGCGGTCGTCCACAAACTCCAGCGCGTCCAGCAGCGGCGCAATCGCCGTCTCACGCGCAGGCACATAGGCCACGTCCCGCCGCGACGGCACAAACCCACCGCCCATATCAAACGCATACGGCGCGCCCGGCAACACGATGCCAATCGAGACAAACGCTTGCAGCCGGTCCTTGCCACCCATCGTGATGGTGGGCGCGTAGTACGCCACGCGGTCGCCGGGCCGTATGCGCTGCAGCGGCGCCACCTTGCCATGGCACACCTGCATGTAGCCCACGCCAGGCGTGGCGCAGCCCCGGCGGGCGTGCTGGGCGCAGGCCACGGCGATCCAGTTGCGGCGCGTGGTGGCTGCAGAGGTCGCTGCCGACAGGGGCATGTCGCTGCGCGCAGGCTCGGCATCCGGCCAGAGAGGGTGTTGCAGCACGGCGTCGGTCATGAGAAAAGCTCCGGGTCATAGAAGCCACCGATGGTGCGGGCGTGCTGCTGACACCGCAGTGTCAGTACCTTTGCAGCATCTCAGTCAGCAGCGCAGAGGTACTTAGATCAGCTGCCCCCACTGCCACAACGCAAACCCGCCCAGCAGCAGGGCCGAGGCCCGGTTGATGCGCTGGCGCCAGGCCGGCGTGAAGCGCTGCCGTTGGTAGGCAATCGCGCCGGTCAGCAGCAGCCACCAGGCGGCAGACCCCACCAGCACGCCCGCCACCATCCACAGCGGCGATGGCAGGCTGGGCCGGCCGCCGCCCAGCGAGCCAAACACCGCAATGAACGACACGATGGTGGCCGGGTTGGCCAGCGTCAGCGCAAACGTGCCGGCCGCCAGGCCCAGCAGCCCCCGCGCATCGCGGGCCGGGGCTGCGGTGTGGGCCACCGGCGCGTGCCAGGTGCGCCAGGCCAGCACCAGCAGCAGTGCGCCACCGCCCAGCGCCAGCGGCGTCTTGGCCTGCGTCAGCCCATCGATGAGCCAGCGCACGCTGAAGGCGCCCACGGCGCCATACACCGCATCGGCCGCAGCGGCGCCCAGGCCGGTGGCCAGCCCGGCTGCCAGGCCCCGCTCCAGGGTGCGTTGCATGGTCAACAGGCCAATGGGGCCCACAGGGGCCGCGATGAGCACGCCGATGACGGCGGCTTGCAGAAACACGGTGATTGAGGTCAAGTCCATGCACCGATGCTAGGGCGATGGCTGGCGGTGGAGAATGCAGAAAATTCGGCGAATCCAGAAAATGGGTTCGTTTTTTTCTGTGCCAACCGATAAAGGCTTTTATGGAAGTCGATGACAAAGCCTGGCGCCTGATCAGCGCGCTACAGGCCGATGGCCGCGCCTCGCTCAAGGAACTTGCCGAGGCCGTGGGCCTGTCGGTGCCCGCCACGCTCGAGCGCCTGCGCCGCCTGCAAGAGGCGGGCGTGGTGCGCGGCGTGCATGCCGACATCGACCCCGCCAAAGTCGGCTACGGCGTGCGCGCCGTGGTGGGCATCAACGTGCCGCAGCCCGGCAAGAAGGCGCTGATCGACAAGCTGCGTCAGTCGCCCCAGGTGCTCGAATGCCACCACGTCAGCGGCTACGACTCGTATGTGATGCAGGTCGTGGCGCGCGACCTGCCCGATCTGGAGCGCTTTCTGGGCGACATCAATGGCTATGGCGAAACACGCACGTCCATCGTGTTCTCCACGCCCATCCCGCTGCGCGGCCTGGCCCGCCCGGAGGCGGGCTGACCCACCCTTCAGAACGTGATCTTCACCGACGCCGCACTGCGCTGCGCGTCACCATGGAACACGGCCTCGATGTTGTTGCCATCCGGGTCCAGCACAAAGGCGGCGTAGTAGCCCGGGTGGTAGGGGCGTTCGCCCGGTGCGCCGTTGTCGGTGCCGCCGTGGGCCAGTGCGGCCTGGTAGAAGGCATCCACCATTGCCCGGTCCTGCGCCTGAAAGGCCAGGTGCGTGCGGCCGGTGAGGTGGCCTTGCGCGGCAGGGCTGTCGGCGGACGACACAAACAGCTCGTCCGCCCAGAAATAGCCCTCGTCAGCGCCACCCATCGGCACCTTCAGCGCCCCCAGCGCGGCTGTGTAAAACGCCTGGCTGGCCGCCAGATCGCGCACGACGAGCTGAATGTGGTCAATCAGACGGCCTCGGTGCAGTTCCTGTGTTTCCATGCGGTTGTCCCTTCTTCAAGAAAGTGCGTGCAAACCCACGCGGTTGCCATCCAGGTCATGGATGTGCGCAAAGAACCCCATGCCCGGTGGCAATGCCTGGCGGGGCAGTGCTACCTGGCCGCCCTGGGCTACGGCGCGCTCCAGCGCGGCGTCGAGCGAGGGCGAAGCGTCCAGGTACACCAGTGTGCCGCTGCCCGATACCTGCGGTGCCGTCGGGCCCATCATCAACGCGCCGCCCACGCCGTCTGCTGCGCCGTCGTAGTGAAACACAGCACCTTCGCTGGGCCCCATGTTCTCGCGGCGCAGGGGCTGGCCCAGCACGGCTTCATAAAAAGTCTGGGCGCGGTCGAGTTGGGTGGTGGGGATTTCAAACCAGGCGATAGCGTTTTTCATGCAAAGGCTCCTTGTGTGTGCAAAGTCAAAAAAAGAAGCCTTGATGGTCGCGGCGGCCTGCTGACAGCGCAGTGTCAGCAGCGTGTCACCGGGCTCACATGCTGCGGCCCGGGCTCGATGCTGCAACCTGCGCGCGAAAGCTGCGCGGCGACAAGCCTGCATCGCGCGTGAAGGCGCGGGTGAAGTACGCCGGGTCGGCATAGCCCAGCGTGTAGGCAATGGTGGCCACGCCCAGGTGGGTGTAGGCCAGGTTGCGCCGCGCCTCGCGCATCAGGCGCGCCTCGATCAGCCGCTGGGCCGACACGCCCGTGGTGGCCCGCGCCACGCGGCTCATGTGCGTGGGCGACACGGCCAGCGCCCGCGCGTAGTCGGCCACCTGCCAGTGCTCCAGAAAATGCGCCTCGATCAGCGCCTCCAGCCGCTGCACCAGGCTGGACTCTGGTGCAGCGGTGTCGCTCGGGCTGTGGTCCTCAATGGCCCGCGCCACCCAGCCCAGCAGCGTGGCGCTCAGGCCCCGCAGCACCAGCGCACGCGCCTTGGCGCGGCCTGAAAACTCCTGCCAGATCTGCCCCATGGCCTGGCTGATGGGCGGGCTGGCGGTGACCACGGCGGGCCGCGCCAGGTCGCGCCGCACATCGCCCACGCGCACAAAAATCTCGTCCATCAATTCATCGGCCAGCGTGGCCACCCAGCCCTGCGTGTGCTGCGTGAACCGAAACGCGTGCACATGGCCCGGCGGCACGTTGATGAGCGCACCGGCGGCCAGCCTGTGCTGCTCGCCATCCAGATGCGCCACACCACCGCCCGATTCGATCAGCAGCACCTGGTGCAGCCGCGTGTGCCGGTGCGGCGCCAGCTCCCAGTCGTGCAGCACCGATCGCGCGGCAATCGTCTCGCAGTGCAGCACGTCGGGCAGGTGCTGCGACTCGCCGAACAGGCTGTACGACTGGATGCTGCTGTGGTTCTCGGCCATGTTCGAAAAGTGCATGTTCTGGCTCCATCCGTCCATTCAACGCGGCGACTGTGCCACGTATCTTTGGGGGGTCGTTTTGACCCATGTCATCAACCCAACAGAGCGGCTCACACAACTCAGCGAAGCGGCCCTGGCTAGGCGTCCTGCCGCAGACAGTACAAGTAGTACGGCAAGGCAGGACAACAACGCCAGGGGAGTTTTGTGAGCCGCTCGCCACAAAGGAGACACCATGAAAACCCAGGTTTGCATCATTGGCGGAGGCCCCTCGGGCCTCATGCTCTCGCAGCTCTTGCACCTCAAGGGCATCGACACCATCGTGCTGGAGCGCCAAAGCCGCGAATACGTGCTCGGCCGCATCCGCGCCGGCGTGCTGGAGCACGGCTTTGCCGCGCTCATGCGCGAGGCCCAGTGCGGCGAGCGCATGGACAAGGAAGGCGAGATCCACGACGGCTTCATCATTGCCCACGACGGCAAGATGGACCGGGTCGATTTGCACAAGTACAGCGGCGGCAGCTCGGTGGTGGTCTACGGCCAGACCGAGCTGACGCGCGACCTCTACGAAGCGCGCGACCGCATGAAGGGCATCGTCATCCACAACGCCGAAGACGTGCAGCCGCACGACCTCAAAAGCGCCAACCCGTACGTCACCTACCGCAGTGGCGACGAAGTGGTGCGCATCGACTGCGACTTCGTCATTGGCGCCGACGGCTTTCACGGCGTGAGCCGCAAGTCCATCCCGCGCGACGTGCTCAAGGAATACGAGAAGGTGTATCCGTTTGGCTGGCTGGGCGTGCTCTCGCGCACCAAGCCCGTCTCGCCCGAGCTGATCTACGCTAAACATGAGCGCGGCTTTGCGCTGTGCTCGCTGCGCTCGCAGGTGCTGAGCCGCTACTACATCCAGGTGCCGCTGACCGACACGGTGGAAGACTGGTCCGACGAAGCCTTCTGGGCCGAACTGAAACGCCGCCTGCCCGCCGAGGTGGCCGCACAGCTCACCACGGGCCCCTCCATCGAAAAGTCCATCGCCCCCCTGCGCTCCTTCGTGGCCGAGCCGATGCGCTACGGCAACCTGTTCCTGGCCGGCGACGCGGCCCACATCGTGCCGCCCACCGGCGCACGGGGCCTGAACAGCGCGGCATCCGACATCTACTACCTGTACCACGCCATGGTCGCGCACTACAAGAATGGCGACAGCACCGGCCTGGACAAATACTCCGAGAAGGCCCTGGCCCGCGTATGGAAGGCCCAGCGCTTCTCATGGTGGATGACGACCATGCTGCACACCTTCCCCGAGTCGCTGACCTACGACCAGAAGCTGCAGGACACGGACTTGGCGTACCTGTTCTCGTCGGAAAAGGCGCTGGGCTCGCTGGCAGAGAACTACGTGGGGTTGCCGTTCTGAGCATCCGGCAATAGCACTGCCGCTCAATCAAAGGCTTGCATGGGGTTCCCTTATGCAAGCCTTTTTTGTGTGCGCGCGGTCGGCGTTGCGTGCAACCGGCGATCCGCCTGCTCACTCTCGGCGCGCACCATGGCCCGCGCATAGTGGTCACACACAGCCCCAATCACAAAGCCGCTTTCCAGGCAGTTGCCTTGCACAGCGACCTCCATCTGCTACGCAAAATTTAGGCAGAACTGATGCTTACGCCCACACAGCAGGCCCGATAGCATCGCACCAAGTTTTCAGATCATTTGCCCAACGGTGTCGAGGTGCGATTCGACGATGGCTTGAACACGATGAAGCTGCTGACGCAGCGTTTTGAGGCAGAGTGCTTCACGGTAGTGACTGCCCATCAACAGCCAGGAAAATCTCAAAAATGGATTGGGTCCCGATAGTCTTCATTGTGTTCAAGGTGGCCGTGTTTGGCACCGGCATGTTCTTTGCCATCAAGTGGCATTACGACCAAGGGAAGATGGCGAAGAACGAAGCCAGCAAATCGCATGAACGCACACCGGGCGAGTCGGGGTAGGCGGCTGTCTCCCCGGGAAAAGAAAGGCTTGCATGGGACCAACCTTTGCAAGCCTTTCGCGCCCTGTTCGACACTCCATCCGTCGTGACGTTTCGTCGCGTGGGCATCCTCAAGAGGTATGTGTAGATAGGGACCAAAACGGACAGGCGGTTGTAAGGCGCCTAACCTGCTTCAGTCGGCCAAGACGAAGCGCGCGTCAGTTCGACTGAGCAGTTCAAACGTGTCGATACACGTCACGCCAAAAGGCTCGCAGACGTTAGGGATGCTGTATTTGCGGCGCAGTTGAGGGTTGAACTGCTCATGCGTTACCACGATAGCGCCGGGAATAGTCATCGCCTTTGCGAGAAGCCAAGGGTCTGCGCCACCGAGAAATTCCTCCATCGCACCTGTTTTCATCATCACGGCTTGTGAGGCAACATATGCAGCGACATGGGCGAAGGCCTGCTGTGTCGCTTCATCTGAAACAGGTAGGAACAGCCCGTTTTGGTTCTTTGCCCACTCCGCGAGCTCGTCGTTCCCGCGCCTGAGTTCAGCACCAACTGGCTCAATACTGACCACGACTCCAGCGTGATGGCTGCGTTGCACCCAGCTCCAGTAAGCTGGGCAAGTGGTCATGCGGTAATAGCGATTCTTCGCTTCGATCAGCGTATTGGTGTCAAGTAGATAGGTCATGCGCCAAGCTGTCCTGCGAAGTCACGGATCTTCGATGGTTGAACACCCAAAAGCCTGCCGGCATCGCGAAGGAGTAAGCGGCCGCTGAACGCTTCTGCAATAACTGCTCGGGCGAAGCGAGCGCTGTTCTTAGCCCCAGCATTTCGATAGAAACTACCGCCGCCGCCCTCTTCGGTGCGGAAAGCGTCAAGCTCTGCTCGGTAAAAGGCAGAGTAAGTTGCCTGACTGACGAGGCCTAGGTCCAAAGCCCGGCGAATAACTACAAATCGGCTCACATGGAAGCTGTGCGTAAGCTCGGCCACGCGTACGGCAAGGTCTTGAGCACCAACAGCCCACAGCTTGGCGAAGATGTCCGTCGGGGCCAAGAATTCACCTGCAATAGCGTTGCTGGCGATCTCCTCGCGGCGTGTACCGCCGGGCGCAACGTTGGAAATTCCGCTACTGCCGAGCCAGATATGGGCGAGTTCGTGCAAAAGCGTAAAGAGTCTGGCGGAAGGTGCATCGGCAGAGTTAATGAAGACGACAGGGGCCAGCGGGTGGCAGATCGCAAAGCCTCGGAACTCACCTACGTCGAGCTTCCGACGGGTGTTATTTCCGACGATGCCACTACGCATCACCAGTACCCCAGCGCGTTCAGCAGCTTCGATCAACTCCCGGTAGTACGTTTCCCAACTGCGTTGCCCTTGCTCGACATCGACTTTGAGCACGGTGCGAATGTCTTGCGCTACCTTTACTACGTTGGCACTCGTGTTGAAACGGCCCACGAAGGGCAAAGGCTGCGCACCTTGATCTTGAAGGTACTCGACGAACCAAGCCTGCCGCTGCATTGCGTGCTGGACAGTTTCCGTGAGGTCGACACTGGGTTTGCCGGCTGGGGCTCCGCCAACGGTACGAAGGTCAGGCAACACAGGCTCCTCGGCAGGGGCCTCGTTCAAGAAGAAATAACCGAACGGCGCATGCAGCGCATTTGCGACTTGCTGGGCTTGTCGGAAGGTCGGTTGAGAGTCACCTTCTTCCCAGCGTTGGAACTGCTCCGGTTTAACGCCAACCGCTATCGCTGCCTCGCTCACATCGAGACCGACACGACCACGTGCCCAGCGAAGCATTGCTGGGTTAATAAGAGCGTGAGGGTGGGCCATAGACCTATTCTAAGAAAACAACCTGTCTATCAGTTGCCTACCGAATGACCGCAACGAGTCGTGTATTGATACCAGCAACTTAGGCAGATTGTCACTGGTAAGAACGCTGGCTGCAGAAGGATAAACGCTTGCTAAGTCACCACCCAGAAACTTTAGTCAAACCCTCGTACAAAAAAAGGCCCGGCACAAGCCGGGCTTCCCACTTTCAATCTCCCCTCACTTGCAGCTAAAACTGCTCGCACTCTCCACATCCCCCGTCCCGTTGTACCGTGCCACCTTGGGGTACACACACAGCGGCCGGGTGCGGTTGGCAGACCAGCTGGCAGGCAGCTCGGCATTCACCACCTTGGCTCCCGCGCCACGCGCGTTCGCCGTCACGCTCTCGGGCGCCTTGCCTTGTTCCACCCACGCCACCAGCGGGGCCAGCATGTCGAACTGGTCGGTGGCGGGGCCGCCGGAGCAGTGGTTCATGCCGGGCACCAGGTACAGGCGGGCGAAGTCGTCGGCCTTGCCGCCGTGGCTTGCCTGCACGCGGTCCATCCAGTGGGCGGTGTCGATGGGCGAGAACACGCCGTCGGCCACGCCGTGGTAGACCATCATCTTGGCGCCCCGGTTGCGCAGTGCGCTCAGGTCAGCCGCGTTGGGGGGCGTCATGTACGACCAGGATGACTCGGTGTAGACCGGCGTGGTGGCGAACATCTTGGGGTAGTCCGCGTCCATGCTGAAGTTCAGCGCGTACTGCAGGCCGGTGGTGGCCTTGAAGGCGTCCAGGGTGGAGGGCGGGGTGGTGAACAAGAAGGCCACGGCCCCCGCGTCGCGCGTGGTGGGCGCGTTGAAGTGCCAGAACGCAAAGTTGCTGCCCGCCACGCCGGGGTCGAACCAGGTGCCGGTGTACAGGGCTTCGCCCTTGCTGTTCTTGGGCCCGGCAAAGATGTTGGCCAGCACGTTCTTTTGCTCGGCAGAGATGCACGATCCATCCCGCGCAGTATTGGCAGCGGTACAGGTGGGCACGTCGCGTTGCAGGTTGAATGCGGCCTGGCAGGCATGCACGTCGTTCACCTGGCCGTCGGTGGCGCCGTCCAGCGCGTCGCAGCGCTCCACGATCTTGCGGCCGATGAGCTGGAATTCGGCGGGGCTCACGGCCTTGGTCAGGTCGGGCTGGCCGTTGGCTCCGGCGGGGGATGCCTTGGCGTATTGCTGGGCCTTCCACAGCTGCGCGGTGGCGGCCTTGGGCAGGCTGAAGCCGGGGTTGCCCGCCAGCACGCCGTCGTACTGGTCTGCATAGCGCGATGCGGCCACCATGGCGTGGCGCCCGCCGTTGGAGCAGCCTGCGATGTACGAGCGGTCGGGGCCTTTGCCGTAGGCGCCCTTGATCAGGTCTTTGGCCATGGGCGTGAGGGTGCCCACGGCCTGATAGCCGTAGTCGCGCCGGGCCTGGGGGTCCAGCCCAAAGAAGGGCGTGGGTGCGCCGTGGCCCGCGTCAGAGCTGAGCACCGCAAAGCCTTGCACCAGGCCGGGGGCCACGGGCGCGGCGCCGCTCACCGCGCCGAGCGCGGTCACCACGCTGCCGTCCAGCCCGCCGTTGGCCTGGTGCAGAAAGCGGCCGTTCCAGTTCTGCGGCAGGCGCATCTCAAAACCAATGGCATAGCTGGCACCGTCCACGGGGCCGGTGCGCTCTTTCATCTTGCCTTTGACGAGGCAGTGCGCCGGTGCCTGGGTGGTGTTGCCCTGCAGCGTGATTGGGCCCTCGGCCACCATCTCTGCCGAGGTGATGCGCGTGTCGGGCAGCGCGAGGCTCTGGGCCAGCGTGGTGCAGTTTTTCAGCGTGGCGGGTGTGGCGGCGCCGAGCTGCGGTGGGGGCGTGGTGCGCGGTGCGCTGGCGCAGCCCGCCAGCAGCGTGGCGGTGCCCAGAGCCATGGCCAGGGCCGACAGGGGGAGGGTGCGCGGGAGGGGGTGTGGCATGCGATGTCTCCAGGTGGGCGGGGGAAGGGCGCAGTCAAAAAAGGCCCTGGCCGCAGTGGCCAGGGCCGGGGCACTACTTGCAGCTGAAGCTGCTGGCGCTTTCGATATCACCCGTGCCGTTGTAGCGCGCCACCTTGGGGTAAGCGCACAGCGGGCGGGTGCGGTTGGCAGACCAGCTGGCGGGCAGCTCGGGATTGGCGCCGGCCACATTGCCCGCTGCTCTTACCCCTGCAACCACGCTATCGGGCGCCTGGCCTTTTTCCACCCAGTTGACCAGCGAGGTCAGCATGTCGAACTGGTCGGTGGCCGGGCCCATGCCGCAATGCGACATGCCGGGCACGGGGTAGTACCGCGCGAAGTTCGATGCGTCGCCGCTGTTGTTTGTGCGCAGGCCCTCATACCAGCTGGCCGTGTCGTTGGCCGAGAAGATCGGGTCGCTCACACCGTGGTAGACCATGACCTTGGCGCCGCGTTGCTTGAGCGTGGCCAGATTGGTAGGGTTGACGGGCTGCATGAATGCCAAGCCCGATTCGGTGTACACGCCGCTGGTCGCAGCCACCGAGGTGAGCATGGTGTCGATGGGTGTATTCAATGCAAACGCTGGGGCGCTGAAGCCTGTGGGGGACACTGGCGGCGAGCCCCAGGTCATGGCAGTCATCGCGGGGTCGATATTGGTGGAGACGAAGAACTCCCAGAACGACGAGTCCGCAGCGTTGTGGCCAGTGTCGAAGGGGAAGCTCGCGTAGAACTTGTTGCCCTTGCTGTCCACCGCGCCCGAGAAGATGGGCGCGATGGCCGTCTTCTGGGCGGGCGTCAGGCAGCTGCCGTCCCGCGCGCCAGAGCACGACGGAATGTCGCGCTGGAAGTCGAAGTTGGCCTGGCAGGCCGCAGTGTCTTGCACGATGCCGTCCTTAGCCCCGTCCAGCGCATCGCACTTTTCAAGCACCTTGGCAGAGACCATAGCCCGCTCGGTGCTCGTAAAAGCGGTGGACAAGTCCGCTGGGTCGGTTGCGATGGTCGCGTACTGCTTGGCGCCGAACTGGTTGGCGATGGCCGCCAGCGGCAGGCGGTAGCCGGGGGCGCCAGCCAGGTAGCCGTCGTATTCACCCGGCATCCGGGTCATTGCCACGAAGGTGTGGCGGCCGGCATTGGAGCAGCCGCCGATGTAGGAGCGGTCGGGTTTTTTGCCGTAGGCCGAAGCGATCAGGTCCTTTGCCATCGGGGTCAGCTTGGCCACCGCTTGGTAGCCGTAGTCCAGCCGGGCCTGGGCATCGATACCAAAAGTCATGTTCCCCTGTCCGGCGTGGCCGGCGTCAGAGCTGATGACTGCAAAGCCTTGCTGCAGCGCCACGGTGGGCTGCGGCCCGGTCTGGGAGCCAATTGCGGGCCAGAGCACGCCGTCAGAGCCGCCGTTGGCCTGGTAGAAGAACCGGCCATTCCAGGCCAGCGGCATACGCATTTCAAAGGCAATGGCATAGCGCTGGCCGTCCTGCGGGCTGATGCGGGGAAACATCTCGCCGCGCACCAGGCAGTGTGCGGGCATGGGAGCATCGCCACGGGTCAGTGCCCCTGCAGCCACCGGCTCGGCCAGGCTGATCTGCGTGTTGGGGTGGGTGAACTTGCTGGCCAGGTCAGAGCACGTGGCCAGCGTGCCCGGTGTGGCCGCGCTCAGCTGCGGCAACCCCGCGTCCGACGACCCCCCGCCGCAACCCATGAGTAGCGCCACCGGCAGGGCCGACAGTGCGAGAGGGTGCAATCGCATTCTTCTTTTCGTACGGTTCATGCTGTTGTCTCCATTTTTTTGAGGCGCAAGGAATCCCGCAGCGCGGCCTCAACACGCTGTGGGAGGGAAAGCGGGAGATCGTCTGGTTGCTACTGAATCAATAGCTGATGGCGCTTGCCTATCAGGCGGTAGCGGCTTTTCTTGGCAAAGATTCGAACGCCTGGGTGATGCGTTGGCGGATGATGGCCGCGCGCATCTCGAACTCAGGCAGTACCCACTGTGCGAAGGCGTTGGCAGGCTCTTGCCAGCGCGGCGTGTTGCTGGCGGCGGCAATGCGCTGCCAGGCCCAGTCCAGCAGCACCAGCGCCACAGCGCGCAGGTAGTCGTCGGCCACCCAGTAGGGCAACTCGGCGTCGGACTGGGCGGCAATCGCCAGCGTCTGTGTGATCTCCACCAGCGCATGGCGGCGTGCGCTGGCCGCAGGGCTGGGCGCTGTGCCGGGCAGTGTGGTCAGCAGCGTTGCCAGGCCCTGGCCGCCATCGGCCAGCACCTTGCGCACCAGCAGGTCAATCGCCTGGATCTCGTTGGTGCCCTCGTAGATCATCGCCACGCGCGCATCGCGCACGATCTGCTCGATGCCCCATTCGCGCACATAGCCGTGGCCACCAAACACCTGCAGGCAGGCACTGGCGCCGTGGAAGCCCTGGTCGGTGAGTGCGGCCTTGAGCACGGGCGTGACCAGTGCACACCAGCGCTGGGCGGCGGCGCGCTCGCCCGCGTCGGTGCTGTGCTTGGCCACATCGAGCTGCAGGGCGGTGTGGTAAGCCAGCACGCGCCCGCCGTCGATCCAGGCGCGCTGCGTGTGCAGGATGCGGCGGATAGCGGGGTGGTCGTGGATGAGGCTGGTGTCTTTGGCGCCGGGTGCGCGCATCTGGCGGCGCTCGGCCGCATAGGCGCTGGCCTTTTGCCAGGCGGCTTCGAGCAGGCCGATGCCCTGCAGGCCCACGTGCAGGCGGGCGGCGTTCATCATCACGAACATGGCGTTCAGGCCCTTGTTCGGCTCGCCCACCAGCCAGCCGGTGGCGTCGTCAAAGCGCATCACGCAGGTGGGGCTGCCGTGCAGGCCCATCTTTTCTTCGATGCGCTCGCACACCACGGCATTGCGGCTGCCGTCTGGGAGCACTTTCGGTACGAGGAACAGCGACAGCCCCTTGGGGCCCGCCGGTGCATCGGGCAGGCGTGCCAGCACCAGGTGCACGATGTTGTCGGTCAGGTCGTGTTCGCCGCCGGAGATAAAAATCTTGCTGCCGTTCACCCGCGCGCTGCCGTCGGGCTGCGGCACGCCGCGTGTGCGCACCAGGCCCAGGTCGCTGCCCGCGTGGGCTTCGGTCAGGCACATGGTGGCCAGCCATTCGCCGGTGGCGACCTTCTCCAGGTACTGCGCCTTGAGTTCGTCGCTGGCGTGGTGCTTGATGCACTCGTACGCGCCGTGCAGCAGGCCGGGCGCCATGGTCCAGCCGTGGTTGGCACCGGCCAGCCATTCAAACAGCACACACTCCAGCACCGCAGGCAGGCCCTGGCCGCCGTCCTCGGGCGCGCACGACAGCGACGGCCAGCCCGCCTGCCAGAAGGCCTGGTAGGCATCGCGAAATCCTGCGGGCGTGTGCACTTTGCCTGCGTCAAACCGGCAGCCTTCCTCATCGCCCGTGCGCTGCAACGGGGCGATGGCGCTGTCCACAAACTTGGCGGCCTCGTCCAACACCTGCGCAGCCAGCTCGCCATCGGTGTCGGCAAACGGCGCCAGCGCCTGCCAGCGGCTGGGCGCCTGCAACACGTGGGTCAGCAGATGCTGGATGTCGGCAAGGGCTTGGCGTGCTTGCATTAAATGCTCACTATTTGATAGCTATTGGCGCTTGATAGATAAGCGCTGGAGGCCGTTTTCTTCTGAATTTCGTCTGCACAAGCCTGGTGGCTGCTTGCGCGCTGGCTTCGACAGGCTCAGCCCGAACGTGTGGGGTGTGGGGGTTGCGCCCGCCACCTGTCGATACCGGCGCGCCCCCAGGCGAGGGCCACCGCGCAAGGGCCGCCCCGCCGCGCTGGTGGCGTCCCCCCCAAGGGGGGAAGCGGCGAAGCCGCTCAGGGGGGATTCACAACCTTCAAGAATCTGCGGTGAAGCCAATCTTCTTGATCAGCGGGCCCCAGGTGTCGTACTCGGCCTTCTGCCAGCGCGCTTGTTCCTCGGGCGTGGAGCCGTGGGGCATCAGGCCCACGATGGCCAGGCTGTCGATGACCGACTTTTCCTTCAGGGCGGCGTTGATGGCAGCGTTGGCGGCGGCAATCACGGGCTTGGGCGTGGCGGCGGGGGCGTAGAAGCCAAACCATTCTTCGGTGGTCAGCTCGGGGAAGCCCTGCTCGGCGAACGTGGGCACATCAGGAACGTACTGCGAGCGCTTGGGGCCCGAGGTGGCCAGGATGCGCAGCTTGCCCGCCTTGTAGTTGGCGATGAAGTCACCGTGCGGCGTGACCATGGCAGCCACCTGGCCGCCCACCACGTCCGTCACGCCCGGGATGGAGCCACGGTAGGGCACGTGGCGCAGGTCCACGCCGCTGTTGATGCCCAGCAGCGCACCCAGGAAGTGCGGTGTGGAGCCCGCGCCGGGCGAGCCGTAGCTGGCGTCCTTGGGGTTGGCCTTGGCCCAGGCCAGGAAGTCCTTCACGTTCTTCACGCTGGCGGGCACCATGGGGCCCACGGCCAGGCCGTGGTGCATCACGGCGGCAATCGACACGGGCGCGAAGTCCTTGTCGGTGTAGTTCATCTTGCTGTAGATGTGCGGGTAGTTGGCAATGGCCGAGACCTGCGCCAGCGCCAGCACCGAGCCGTCGGCGGGCGCTGCCTTCAGCGTCTCCAGCGCAATGCGGCCGCCCGCGCCGGGCTTGTTCTCCACCACGCCAGCGTTCTTGCTGAAGGCGCTGCCGCCCCATTTTTCTGCCACGCGACGGGCCACGGTGTCGCCCGAGCTGCCAGCGGGGAAGCCGAAATACACCTTCACCTGGTCCACCTGGGCGTGGGCAGCAAAGGGATGCAGGGCGCCCAGCGCGGCGCTGGCGCCAAAGGCCTGGACGAGTTGTCGGCGGGTGATGGTCATGGTGTTGTCTCCTGGTATGACGGGGTAAAACTCAAAAAATTGGAACGGGGCTTTTCACGCCCTCTCGTTATCTGGCAAATGGCGACGCATTTCCTGATGCGCTCCAAACGGGCGCTGCATAAGCCAGCGCCACCGTGGAACTGGCTTGCCAGGCCACGGGTGGCGTCCCCCAGGGGGGATGGCGCGAAGCGACTCAGGGGGGCTTCTCATCTCGGCGCCATGCGCAGTGCGCCATCGAGGCGGATGACTTCGCCGTTGAGATGGCCGTTGGTCACGATGTGGCAAGCCAGCTCGGCAAACTCCTCGGGCTTGCCCAGGCGTGGCGGGAAGGGGATGCTGGCGGCCAGCGACTGCTGCACGGCCTCGGGCAGCTCCTTCATCAGCGGCGTGGCAAACAGGCCGGGCGCCACGGTGCACACGCGGATCGCGTGCTGTGCCAGGTCGCGCGCCATGGGCAGGGTCATGCCCGCCAGGCCCGCCTTGGAGGCGCTGTAGGCCTGCTGGCCCACCTGGCCGTCAAAGGCGGCGACGGAGGCGGTGAACATCATTACGCCGCGCTCGCCGTTGTCCAGCACGTCGAGCTTGCTGCAGGCGGCGGCAAACAAACGACTCACGTTGTAGGTGCCGATCAGGTTGATGTTGACCACGCGCACAAAGTCTTCCAGCGGCGCGGCACTGCCATCGCGCTGCACCACGCGTTTGGCGCTGCCGATGCCTGCAACATTCATGAGAATGCGCGCGGGGCCGTGGGCGGCGGCGGCCTTGTCGATGGCGGCCTGCACGCTGGCGGCGTCGGTGATGTCGCAGGGGCAGGCCACGCCGCCGATTTCGCTGGCCACTTTCTCGGCCAGTTCGGCATTGCGGTCCAGCACCGCGACCTTGGCGCCCTGGGCGGCCAGTGCGCGGGCGGTGGCTTCACCGAGGCCCGATGCGCCGCCGGTCACGAGGGCGGCTTGTCCTTGAATCTGCATGGTGGTGTCCTTGGGTAGTCGTTCAGTTCAGGTCAATTCATTTCTGGGGCACGAGGGTGAATGGCAACTTGCCTTCGTGCATGGCTTCCACCAGGTTGGCGCGGTGTTTGAGCACGGCGCGCTGGTTGATGGAGCCCTTGTCGGTGACCTCGCCCTTGTCGAGCGAGGGCGGCTCGGCCATCAGGTGCATGCGGGCCACACGCGTGGCACTGCCCGTGGCTTGTGCGGCCAGCTGGTTGATCACCTGCTGAAAGTGCTGCTGCACTGGCGCGCTCTCCAGCACCTGTGGCAGGCTGGCGTCGCTGGGCAGCCCCGCCAATGTGCGGATATGGGGCGTGGGGATCAGCAGCGCGCCCACTTCCTTGAGGTTGATGCCGGTGATGACGGCATCCTGCACATAGGGTGCGCAGGCCGCGATGATCTTGGCGCGCATGGGGCCCACGCTCACGAAGGTGCCGGTGGAGAGCTTGAAGTCCTCGGCAATGCGGCCGTCGAACTTCAGGCCCTTGTTGTGGTCGGTCTCGTCGATCCACTTCACGGCGTCGCCGGAGCAGTAGAAGCCTTCTTCGTCGAACGCCTCTTGCGTGGCCTCGGCGTTGCGCCAGTAGCCCTGCGTGATGTTGGGGCCGCGATAACGCACCTCGACCTTGCCATCAATCGGCACCAGCTTCAACTCCAGGCCCGGCGTGGGCACGCCGATGTCGCCTGCCTGCACGTTGGGGCTGTTCACGGCCACGCAGAAGGGGCAGCCCTCGGTCATGCCCAGGCCGGTGTTCATCACGATGCGCTCGCCCACCTCCTGCTCGGCCACTTCAAAGAGGGCATCCCAGATGGGTTGCGAGAGTGCGGCAGCGGCAAAGAAGAACATCTTCACGCGGCTGAGCAGGTTCTTGCGCAGCTGCGCGTCGGTCTTCATGGTGTGCGCCAGCACCTCGAAGCCCGTGGGCACGTTGAAGTACACCGTGGGCGCGATCTCGCGCAGGTTGCGGATGGTCTCGGCCATGCCCGCGGGCGTGGGGCGGCCTTCGTCCAGGTACAGCGTGCCGCCGTTGTAGATGACGATGCCGAAGTTGTGGTTGCCGCCGAAGGTGTGGTTCCACGGCAGCCAGTCCACCAGCACCAGGTCTTCCTCGGCCAGCACGGGCATGGACTGGTTCATCTGCTGCAGGTTGGCGGCCCACATGCCGTGCGTGATGATCACGGCCTTGGGCGCCTTGGTGGAGCCCGAGGTGAACATGAACTTGGCGATGCTGTCGCCCGTGATGGCGGCGTGTGCGGCGTCCACTGCGGGCGTGGCCTTGGTGGTCAGCAGCGCGCTGAATGGGGTGGTACTGCGGCCGGGCAGGGTGCCCTCGATCAGCGCCACCTCTACGTCGGCGCCCACGGTGGCGTTGATGGCGGCGGCAAAGCGCTCGCCGCTGCTCGCAAACACCAGGCCGGGCGTGAGGGTGTCGATGGCGTGGCGCAGCTTGTCGTAGTCCTTGCTCACGGTGGAGTAGGCGGCGGACACGGTGCACTGCGGCACGCCCGCCACCAGGCAGCCCAGCGACAGCAGGGCGTGCTCCAGATCGTTTTCGCTGAGCATGACCACGGGGCGGTCGGCGCTCAGGTTGCGGTCCAGCAGCGCCTGTGCAATGCGGCATGCACTGTCCCATGCCTTGCGGTAGCTGATGTGGCGCCAGTCGCCCAAGCTGCCGTCGGCGTTCTTCACACGCTGCGCCATCCAGGTGCGGTCGGGCGTCGTCTGCGCCCAGTGCGCCAGGCGGTCGGTCAGGCGCACGGGGTGGGGCTGCAGGTCTTGCGTGGCGCGCACATAGACCACGCCGTTGTCGCCCTGGCGGGTGGTGACCTCGGTCACGCCAAAGCGCAGCGGCCGGTAGCGGGGGGTGGGGGCGGTTGCCATCATGGGTGCTTTCAAGAACTCACTGGCGCGGGCGGGGGCTCGCATCTTCAGGCCTTCTGGACCTTGGCTGCCTTGCCGTCGAGGAAGGCGCGCACGCGGGCCTTGGCTTCGGGCGCGCTCTGGGCAATGGCGGCCATCATGGCTTCGGTCATCAGGCCCTGGTCGGACGGCTGCTCGGCAATGCGGGGCAGCGCGTGCATGAGTGCGTAGTTGGTCAGCGGTGCGTTCTGCGCAATGCGCTGGGCCAGCTCAAAGGCCTTGTCGAATGCGGTGCCGGTGGGCACGAGGTATTGGGCAAAACCCACACGCTCGCCGTCCACGGCGTTGTAGACGCGGCCGGTCATCATCATGTCGGTCATGCGGGCCGTGCCGATCAGGCGCGGGATGCGCACCGCACCGCCGCCGCCCACAAAGATGCCGCGCGAGCCTTCGGGCAGTGCGTAGAAGGTGGATTCATCGGCCACGCGGATGTGGCAGGCGCTGGCCAGCTCCAGCCCGCCGCCCACCACCGCGCCGTGCAGCGCGGCCACCACGGGCACGGGGCCGAACTGCACGCGGTCCAGCGCTGCATGCCACATGCGCGAGTGGTGCAGGCCCTGGCCCGCGTCGCGCTCTTTCAGCTCCGAGAGGTCGAGGCCCGAGCAGAAGTGCTCGCCATCGCCATCGATCACGGCGGCGCCCACGCTTGCGGGCAGGTTGTCCATCACGTCGCGCAGCGCCAGGATCAGGCCGTCGTTCAAGGCATTGCGCTTGGCGGGGCGGGTGAGGCGGATGACCGCGATTTCCTCGCGTTCGCCACGGATTTCAAGGGAGATGTCGGAGTTCTTGGTCATGGTGGTGTGAGTGAGTTAGGGAAATTATGGTTATCAAAAATAACTAAAACAAGACCGCAAGGCCGCTCTTTGCTAGGGGGTTTCCCTAGCTTTTCAAGCGACTCATATGGTTATGATAAATAACTAAAATTGGTGCGCAATCCAAGCAAGGACCCTGTCATGAACGCCTTCATCCCCTACGGTATCTACTGGTCGTCCCCGTTTGCCAAGTGGCAGGGCACGCTGGCCAACCTAAACGCGCTGCCGCTGGCCGCCGCCGTAGGCAAGCAGGCGCTCGCCGCGCGGGGCTACGACCTGACGGCGGTGGACCTGGCGATCCTCGGGATCACCAACCCGCAAAAGGGCAGCTTCTACGGCCTGCCCTGGGTCACCGGCATGATGGGTATCGACCGTGTGGCCGGGCCCACGGTGCAGCAGGCCTGCGCCACCAGTGTGCGCGCGCTGCAGATGGCTGCACAAGAGGTGGCCTGCGGCACGGCCACCAGCGCGCTGCTGGTGATGGCCGACCGCCAGTCCAACGGGCCGGTGGTGTACTACCCCGACTCCAGCGGCACGGGCGGCTATGGCATTACCGAGCACTGGGTGCCCGACAACATGGGCCACGACCCGTATGCCAAGAACCCCATGCTGCAGACCGGCGAGAACGTGGCGGCGCGCTATGGCATCAGCACCGAAGAGCAGCATGCGCTCAAGCTGCACCGCTACCACCAGTACCAGGAGGCGCTGGCCAACGACCGCGCCTTCCAAAAGCGCTACATGGCCGATGTGCCCGTCACCGACTCCAAATTCCGCAAGCAGACCGGCACGCTCAGTACCGACGAAGGCATCTTCCCCACCACCGCCGAAGGCCTGGCCAAGCTCAAGCCCGTGAAGGAAGGCGGCACGGTGACCTTTGGCGGCCAGACGCATCCGGCCGACGGCAACGCGGGCGCCATTGTCACTACCCGCGAACGGGCCCGCGCCGTAGCCACCGACCCCGGCATCGAAGTGGAGATCCTGGGCTTTGGCATGGCGCGCGTGGAGGCGGGTTACATGCCCATGGCACCGTCGCCTGCCGCGTTCAACGCGCTCAAGAACGCGGGCCTTTCCATCAGCGACGTGGTGGCCATCAAGACGCACAACCCCTTCGCCGTGAACGACATCGCCCTGGCGCGCGACACCGGCTTTGCCTGGGAGCGCATGAACAACTACGGCAGCTCCATCATCTGGGGCCACCCCCAGGCACCCACCGGCATGCGCGCCATCATCGAACTGATCGAAGAGCTGGTGCTGCGCGGCGGCGGCGTGGGCCTGTTCACCGGCTGCGCGGCCGGCGACACCGGCTACGCCACCGTGCTGCGTGTGACCGACAGCAAAACCACTTCCAAGGCCTGACCATGACGACCACTTCGACAAGCTCTTTCTCCGCGCCCCTGAACGCCTGGCTGGTGGACGGCGTGCGCACGCCCATGGTCGATTACTGCGGCCCGCTGGGCCATGTGTCGCCCACCGACATGGGCATCAAGGTGGCGCGCGCCGTGCTGGTGCGCAGCGGCGTGCCCGCTGCCGATGTGGGCTCGGTCATCACGGGCTCCATGGCGCAGGCCGATTTCGACGCCTTTGTGCTGCCGCGCCACATTGGCCTGTATGCAGGCGTGCCGCAAGCCGTGCCAGCCATCCTGGTGCAACGCATCTGCGGCACGGGCTTTGAGCTGTTCCGCCAGGCCGCCGACCAGATTGCGCTGGGCTACACCGACGTGGCGCTGGTGGTGGGTACCGAGTCCATGACGCGCAACCCGATTGCGGCCTACACGCACCGCACCGGCTTCAAGCTGGGCGCGCCCGTGGAGTTCAAGGACTTCCTGATGGAGGCATTGATCGACACCGCAGGCCCGGTGACGATGATCGAGACGGCCGAGAACCTGGCCAAGAAATACGGCATCACCCGCGAGGACGTGGATGCCTACGCCTCGCAGTCCTTTGCCCGCGCGCTCAAGGCGCAGGAGGATGGCTTTCTGGCGGGCGAGATCGTGCCAGTGACCAGCGAGAAGTTTGAACTGGAAGGCTACGCCACGCGCGGCATTACGCTGCCGCGTAAGGTCGCGCAGCTCGACCGCGACACGCACCCGCGTCCTTCGCCGGTCGAGGCCCTGGCCGCGCTGCGCACCGTGTACCCGGGCGGCGTGCAGACCGCCGGCAACAGCTCGGCCCTGGTGGACGGCGCCGTGGGTGCCGTGGTGGCCAGCGATGCCTATGTGCAGCAGCGTGGCCTCAAGCCGCTGGCGCGCCTGCGCGGTGTGGCCGCTGTGGGTGTGGCGCCCGAGTACATGGGCATCGGCCCGGCCCCGGCCATCCGCGCGCTGCTGGCGCGCACCGGCCTCACGCTGGATGACATCGGCCTGTTCGAGATCAACGAAGCCCAGGGCGCACAGACCCTGGCCGTGGGGCGCGAGCTGGGGCTCGACCTGAACAAGCTCAACGTGAACGGCGGTGCGATTGCCCTGGGCCACCCGCTGGCCGCCACCGGCGTGCGCCTGACCGTGACGCTGGCGCGCGAACTGCGCCGCCGAGGGCTGCGTTACGGCATCTCCAGCGCCTGTGTGGGCGGCGGGCAAGGCATTGCTTTGCTGATCGAGAACACCGACGCGTAAATCCAGTCTTCACACCCATTTGCAAGAGCACAGCACCATGAAAATCATCACCGCAGCCCAGGCGGGGGCCCTGATCCCCGACAACGCCACCATCTTTCTGGGCGGTCTGGCCGTCTCCAGCCTGCCGGAGGAAGTGCTCAAGGGCATCGAGAAAAACTTCCTCGACCACGGCAGTCCGAAGAACGTGACCACCTGGGCCTGCGGCGCCATCGGCAACAGCAAGGACGCGGGCATGGTGCACTTTGCCCACCCCGGCATGATCAAGCGCACCGTGGCGGGCCACTTCGGCCAGACGGGCGCCGAGATGATGAAGATGGTGTTTGACGGCGAGGTGGAGGCCTACAACTTCCCGCAGGGCAGCCTGTCGCACCTCACGCGCCACATTGCCAGCCGCAGCCCGGGGCTGCTCACCAAGGTGGGTCTGGGCACGTTTGTGGACCCGCGCATCGAAGGCGGCAAGCTCAACAGCAAGTCCACGGAGGACCTCGTCAAGCTCGTCGAATTCAACGGCGAGGAATGGCTGTTCTACCCCTCGCCCAAGATCGACGTGGCCATCATCCGCGGCACGCTGGCCGACGAGAACGGCAACCTCACGCTCGACAAGGAAGGCGTGCTGCTGGAGCAGATCAACATCGCCCACGCGGCCAAGGCCTGCGGCGGCATCGTGATCGCGCAGGTGGAGCGCATCGTCAAGGCGGGCAGCCTGCACCCCAAGTCGGTCAAGGTGCCCGGCGTGTCGGTGGACTACGTGGTGGTCAGCCAGCCCGAGAACCACATGCAGACCATCACCACGCAGTTCAACGCCGCGCTGTGTGGCGACGTGCGCGTGCCGGTGAACTCGCTGGCGCCCATGGCACTGGACGAACGCAAGGTCATCGCACGCCGCACCGCGCTGGAGCTGAAACCTGGCGCCATCACCAACCTGGGCATCGGTATTCCGGCCGGTGTGCCGTCGGTGGCGGCGGAAGAGGGTGTGGCGGACCAGTTCACGCTGAGCGTGGAAAGCGGCATCACCGGCGGCATCCCGGCGCAGCTGGGCGACTTTGGCACGGCCTACAACGCCGACGCGATCATTGAGCAGTCGTTGCAGTTCGACTTCTACGACGGCGGCGGGCTGGACGCGAGCTTCCTGGGCCTGGCGCAGGCCGACAACCACGGCAACGTGAACGTGAGCAAGTTCAACGGTCGGCCCGTGGGCTGTGGCGGCTTTGTGAACATCACGCGCTCGACCAAGAACCTGGTGTTCTGCGGCACTTTCACGGCGGGTGGCCTGGAGGTGAAGGTGGCCGACGGCCAGCTCACCATCGTGAAGGAGGGCCGCTCGCGCAAATTCATCGAGAAGGTCGAGCAGATCACCTTCAATGGGCTGGATGCTGCCCAGCGCGAGCAGAACGTGCTCTTCGTGACCGAACGCGCCGTGTTCCACCTGACCACCGAAGGCCTGGAGCTGACCGAGATCGCGCCCGGCATCGACCTGGAGCGCGACGTGCTGGCGCACATGGGCTTCAAACCGATCATGCGCAATGTGAAGACCATGGACGCGGGCCTGTTCCACGAAAAGTGGGGCGGGCTGGCGGCGGCCATGGCGGCGAAGTCTGAGACCGTGGCACCGGCGGCCGCAGGCCTGTAACCGGGGCGCAGAAGCTGCCCGAAGCCGGGCACAAAACCAAAGACCAAGGGGCGCTGGCTGCAGCGCCCCTTTTCTTTGTCAGGCTCCGTCGCGGGTGTAGACCTTTTGCAGCAGGCGGATCAGCGTCTTGCGTTCGGCGGCAGTGAGGCCTGCGGTGGCGTCCACCTCCAGCTGCGCGGCGGTCTGCTCGGCCTGGGCCGTCAGCTCCACACCGGCGGGCGTCAGGTGCAGGCCCATGGCGCGGCCGTCGCTGGGGTGGGGGCGACGCTCGATCAGGCCGCGCCGCTCCAGCGCAGCCACCAGGCCCACCAGGTTGGGCGGCAACACGCCCAGCGTCACGCACAGCTGGCGCGAGGTCACGCCCGGGTTGTGCGCCACCAGCGACAGCACCGAAAAATCCACCACCTTGAGGCGGTACACCGCCATGCGCTCCATGAACACCTCGATCACGGCCAGCGATGCGCGCCGCGCGTTGTAGCCCACCAGGGTGCGCAGAAAGCCGGTATCCACCGATTCGGGTGCGGGCGCCGGGTTGGCTGGAACCATGGAGGCGGTGGTCTTTTTGGTGGGGCGAACGCTGGACATGGGGTGATTGTGGCGGGGGGTGGGCGCGGGTTGGCAGCAGGTTGCACGGAAATTTGATTCAAATCAGCCGCTAGCGCTTATTTGACGGATATGTATTGCTATAAAAATTATAGTAATTGATGTGTGGCAGGCGACACACACGGTGCAGCATCGGCGCCTGTGGCTCTCAGACGGGGCTGCGCAGCACGCGCCGGTATTGCACGGCCTCGGCCACATGGCCCACTTCGGTCGAGGGTGCACCCGCCAGGTCGGCAATGGTGCGCGCGACCTTCAGCGCACGGTGCGTGCTGCGGGCCGACCAGCCCAGGCGGGCGGCGGCGGTGTTGAGGAATTTGGCGGCGGCATCCTGCAGGTGCAGGTGGGTGTCGATCTCCTGGCCCTGCAGCGCCTGGTTGGTCTTGCCTTGCCGTGCCAGTGCCCCGGCGCGGGCCTGCGCCACGCGTTCGCGGATCGCCTCGCTGGCTTCGCCCGCGGGTGCCTGCACCAGCTGGTCGGCGGGCAGGGCGGGCACCTCCACATGCAGGTCAATGCGGTCCAGCAGCGGGCCGCTGAGCTTGGCTTGGTAGCGGTTCACCTGGTCGGGCGTGCAGCGGCACGCGCGCTGGGTGGAGCCCAGGTAGCCGCAGGGGCAGGGGTTCATGGCCGCAATCATCTGGAACCGGGCGGGGAAATCCGCACGCTGCGCCGCTCTGGAGATGGTGATATGTCCTGTCTCCAGCGGTTCGCGCAGGGCCTCCAGCGCAGCGCGCGGAAACTCGGGCAGTTCGTCCAGAAACAAGATTCCGTTGTGCGCCAACGAAATTTCGCCGGGCCTGGGGGGTGATCCGCCACCCACCAGGGCCACTGCGCTGGCGGTGTGGTGTGGCGCGGCTGTGGGCCTGTGGCCCCACTGGTCGGTGCGAAAGCGCCCGGCCAGGCTGGCAATGGCGGCGCTCTCCAGCGCCTCGTCCACGGTCATCGCGGGCAGCAGCCCCGCAAACCGCAGCGCCAGCATCGACTTGCCCGACCCCGGCGGCCCGGCCATGAGCACGCTGTGCCCGCCAGCGGCAGCAATCTCGAGCGCGCGTTTGGCGCTGGCCTGGCCTTTCACGTCGCACATGTCGGGGCCTGCTGTGCTCGCCGCCATGGGGGTGGCCTGCAGGCGGGTCCAGCCGTCGTTGGCCACGTCGGCATCGCCCGCAGCCACGCTGCCCGGCGGCAGGAAGGCGCGCACCACATCCAGAAGATGCCGTGCGCGCACCACCTGCGCGGCGGGCACCAGGGCGGCCTCTTCAGCGCTGCCGGGGGGCAGCACCAGTTGCGCGGTGATCTGCTGGGTCTGCAGCGCCAGACTGGTGGCCAGCGCGCCGCGCACGGGGCGCAGTTCGCCCGACAGCGACAGCTCGCCCGCAAACTCATAGCCCGCCAGACGGCTTGCGTCCACCTGCCCGCTGGCGGCGAGGATGCCCAGTGCAATCGGCAGATCGAAGCGCCCTGAGTCCTTGGGCAGATCGGCTGGTGCCAGGTTTACCGTGATGCGCTTGTTATGCGGGAACTCCAGCCCCGCGTTCTGCAGCGCCGAGCGCACCCGTTCGCGGGCCTCCTTGACCTCCACCTCGGCCAGGCCCACCAGCGTGAAGCTGGGCAAACCATTGGCCAGATGCACTTCGACGGTGACAGAAGGCGCCTGCAGCCCCAGAAGGGCGCGGCTTTGCACCAAAGCAAGACTCATGAAGCGGTTTCTCCCCAGATGGGTGCGTTTTATGGTTTTTTAGCGCGGCCCTGTTGTGTAGTGCACCAACAAGGTGCAACATGGTCCGCGCGCACACCGTCACTGTACTTGGGGATCGGTGTAACGCAACGCAACGGCGATGTGAAGGCGATGCAATGGTTGCACTGGCGTGGCACGGTCCGTGCTTAAAACGCTCGTCCCTACTTTGTCCAACCGGAGGAAACATGACCCGCGCCATCATCAAGACCCTGGGCGTTGCCCTTGTTGCAACCCTTCCCATGCTGGCCAGTGCCCAGCTCACCGGCAATGTCAGCCTGACCACCAACTACAAGTTCCGTGGCCAGGACCAGGACGTTTCCAAGTCCAAAGCGGTCAAGCCTGCACTGCAAGGCGGTTTTGACTACGCCTTCGGCGACACCGGCTGGTACGTGGGCAACTGGAACTCCAGCGTGGACTGGCTGGCCAACAACTCGCTCGAATCCGACCTGTACGGCGGCTACAAGTTCAAGGCTGGCGGCGCCGACCTGGACGTGGGCGCCCTGACCTACATCTACCCTGGCAACAGCAACGGCAACACCACCGAGCTGTATGGCGCGGCCACCATGGGCCCCTTCACTGCCAAGTATTCGCACACCATCTCCAAGGACTACTTCGGCTTTGCCGGCGCCAAGGCTGGCTCGGGCCTGAAGGGCCGCAACACCGGCTACCTGAACTTCGCGTTTGCGCAGGAAGTGGCCCCCAGCATCACAGTGAAGGCCTCGGTCGGCTTCACGCGCTTTGCCAGCGACATCAAGGACCTGGGCGTGCCCAACTACATGGACTACAGCGTGGGCGGTGCCTACGACTTCGGCGGTGGCCTGTCGCTGGGCGCTGCCGTGGTGGGTGCCAACAAGAAGGCCTTCTTTGGCCACGTCAACAAGTCGCGCGTGATCGTCACGCTCACCAAAACCCTGTAAGCAAGTCTCAATGGGCGCTTGCTGCGCCCATGTCGGAGGAACCAAAATGAAAATGGTGACAGCCATCATCAAGCCCTTCAAGCTGGACGAGGTGCGTGAAGCGCTTTCGGACATCGGCGTGCAAGGCATCACGGTCACTGAGGTCAAGGGCTTTGGCCGCCAGAAGGGCCACACCGAGCTGTACCGCGGCGCGGAATACGTGGTTGACTTCCTGCCCAAGGTCAAGATCGAAGCCGCTGTGGCGGACGACCTCGTGGACCGCGTGATCGAGTCCATCGAAAGCGCCGCCCGCACCGGCAAGATCGGCGACGGCAAGATCTTCGTGACCCACCTGGAGCAGGTGGTGCGCATCCGCACTGGCGAAACCGGCAAGGAAGCGCTGTAAGGGCGCGGCCGTACTACATCCAAGAAGAGAAACGCCATGAAAAAACTGCTTGCTTCCTTCATTCTGGGGCTGGGTCTGCTGACCATGGGCAACTTGTCCCTGGCACAGGCGCCCGCCGCCTCCGAGCCGGCTGCTGCCGCTCCTGCCGCAGAAGCCCCGGCTCCTGCTGCTGCCGCAGCCCCCGCAGCGGCAGCGGCCGCCGCTCCCGCAGCTGCCGCCGAGGCACCCGCTCCTGTCCCCAACAAGGGTGACACCGCCTGGATGATGACCTCCACCATCCTCGTGATCCTGATGGTCCTGCCCGGCCTGGCGCTGTTCTACGGTGGCCTGGTGCGCAGCAAGAACATGCTGTCCGTGCTGATGCAGGTGATGGTCACGTTCTCGATGATCGTGGTGCTGTGGTTCATCTACGGCTACAGCCTGGCCTTCACCGAAGGCGGCGCGTTCATCGGTGGCTTTGACCGCCTGTTCATGAAAGGCATCTGGGACAACGCCGCAGGCACGTTTGCCAACGCGGCCACGTTCAGCAAGGGTGTCGTGATTCCAGAAGTGGTGTTCGCCGCCTTCCAGGCCACGTTCGCCGGCATCACCTGCGCCCTGATCGTCGGTGCGTTCGCAGAGCGCATCAAGTTCAGCGCCGTCATGATGTTCATGGTGCTGTGGTTCACCTTCAGCTACCTGCCTATTGCCCACATGGTGTGGTTCTGGATGGGCCCTGACGCCTACGCCTCCAAGGAAGTGGCCGACGCCATGACCGGCAAGGCTGGCCAGATCTGGCAGTGGGGTGCTCTGGACTTCGCTGGCGGTACCGTGGTGCACATCAACGCCGCTGTGGCGGGCCTGGTGGGCGCGTTCATGGTGGGCAAGCGCATCGGTTACGGCAAGGAAGCCATGGCGCCTCACAGCCTGACGCTGACCATGGTCGGTGCCTCGCTGCTGTGGGTGGGCTGGTTCGGTTTCAACGCCGGCTCTGCCCTGGAAGCCAACGGCTTTGCCGCCCTGGCCTTCATCAACACGCTGGTGGCCACCGCCGCTGCCGTGCTGGCATGGTGCATCGGCGAAGCGCTGATGCGTGGCAAGGCTTCGATGCTGGGTGCAGCTTCGGGTGCCGTGGCCGGCCTCGTGGCCATCACGCCTGCCGCTGGCAACGTCGGTATCGGCGGCGCCCTGGTGATCGGCCTGGTGGGCGGTTTTGCCTGCCTGTGGGGTGTCAACGGTCTCAAGAAGCTGCTGGGTGCGGACGACTCGCTCGACGTGTTCGGCGTGCACGGCATCGGCGGTATCGTGGGTGCCCTGCTGACCGGCGTGTTCAACGCCCCTGGCCTGGGTGGCCCTGGCTACGTGGCCGACTGGGTGACGGCAACGATGGTGACATCGGCCGACTACTCCATCGCCGCGCAAGTCTGGACACAAGCCAAGGCTGTGCTGCTGACCATCGTGTGGTCGGGTGTGGTCTCCTTCGTCGCCTACAAGATCGTTGACCTCACGGTGGGCCTGCGTGTCACGGAAGAAGACGAACGCGAAGGTCTGGACATCACTTCGCACGGCGAGACAGCGTACAACCGCTGATCCGCCTGCACCCCACGCGCTGCGGTGTCTGGTGGCACCGCAGCGTCGCAACAAGAACAAGCGAGTCACTCCTCTGGTTGTTGAGCCCGCCGGCAACGGCGGGTTTTTTTCGTACCGGTGGGGGGCTCGCTGTTGGCTTTGGCAGGGTAGCCAAGGCATGTTCCCCCAGACAACTTGTCCGCAGGACCGAGTCCTTTGCACGCGCCCTGTTCAAAAAATTCACGCATTGCAGGTGTAGCACCGGACATGGCTGCAGCTACGATGCAAGGCATGGACCTCGCCCTTGCCCAGATCACCGAACGTGTGCGCACCGCCGCCGCCGACCAGACCCCCTTGCGCATCCGTGGCGGTGGCACCAAGGATTTTCACGGCCTGGCACTGCATGGTGAAGTGCTCGACACGCGGGTGCTGCGCGGCATCGTGAGCTACGAGCCGAGCGAGCTGGTTGTCACCGTGCGGGCGGGCACCCCGTTGGCCGAGTTGGAGGCCGCGCTGGCCGAACAAGGCCAATGCCTGCCTTTTGAGCCCCCGCATTTCGCCAAGGCCTCCTCGGATGCCGCCACCGTGGGCGGCATGGTCGCGGCAGGCCTCTCAGGCCCCGCCCGCGCCAGCGTGGGGGCTGTGCGCGACTATCTTCTGGGCGTGACCCTGCTCAACGGCAAAGCCGAGCTGCTGACTTTTGGCGGACAGGTCATGAAAAACGTGGCGGGGTATGACGTGTCCCGCCTCATGGCCGGTGCCTGGGGCACGCTGGGTTTGCTGACCGAGGTCAGCCTCAAGGTGCTGCCCGTGGCGCCCGGCGAGGCCACGCTGCGGTTTGACGACATCAACCAGGCCGACGCATTGCGCAAGCTGCACGCCTGGGGCGGCCAGCCGCTGCCCCTGAACGCCAGCTGCTGGGTGCAAGACGGTGGCGTGGGCACGCTCTATGTGCGCCTGCGCGGCGCCGTGGCGGCGGTCGAGGCCGCCTGCAAAACGATGGGTGGCACGCGCATGGACAACGCCACGGTGGCTGCCGACTGGACGGCCTGCCGCGAGCAGACCCTGCCCTGGTTCACCGCACGTGCTGCACAGCCCGGCCACGCCCTGTGGCGCCTGTCCGTGCCCGCCACGGCCCCGGTGCTGACCTTGCCGGGCGGCGCGCAGCCGCTGGTCGAGTGGCATGGCGCGCTGCGCTGGGTGCAAGCGCCCGAATCCACAGGCGACGCCCTGCGCGAAGCCGCTCGGGCTGTGGGTGGAAATGCTTCTATTTTTGTAGCTGCTAGCGCAGGTGGGACAAGCGCCAGTGGCACATTTGACCTTCAGTCCAAGGCGCTGGAACACATCCACGCCCGGCTCAAACACAGCTTTGACCCGGCTGGCATCTTCAACCCCGGCCGCATGGCGCGGGCCTGGTAGGCGGGGTCAGTTCCATCACCACCACCGTTTTCACCGTCACCTTGGCCATGCGACGCCTTCGCCACCTCACCGGAAACCGCCGCACGGTCGCCAGCAACCGGGTGCTGGGCCTGCTGCTGGCGTTCAATGCGGGGGCCGTCAATGCAGGGGGCTTTCTGGTGGTGCACCTGTACACCTCGCACATGACCGGCTTTTTGTCCTCGCTGGCCGACAACCTGGTACTGGGCCAGATGAAGATCGTGCTGGGTGCCATCGGTGCGCTGTGGGCCTTCATGTCGGGCGCAGGCACCACGGCCATCATGATCAACTGGGCGCGCCAGCGCAAGCTGCGCAGCACCTTTGCGCTGCCGCTGGTGCTGGAGTCCGTGCTCATGCTGCTGTTCGGCCTGGTGGGGGCCATCACGCTCACCTGGCCCACACCGTTTGCCGTGCCGCTGGCGGTGTTGCTGCTCTCCTTCATCATGGGCCTGCAGAACGCCACGGTGACCAAGATGTCGTCGTCGCAGATCCGCACCACCCACATGACGGGCGTGGTGACCGACCTGGGCATCGAGATGGGCAAGATGCTCTACTGGAACCGCACCGGCACCGCGCCCGAATCACAAGTGCGCGCCAACCAGGCCCGGCTGCGGCTGTTTGCCGGGCTGGTGGGCATGTTCCTGGTGGGCGGCATTGCGGGCGCGGCGGGCTTCAAGCATGTGGGCTTTGTGTTTGTGGTGCCGCTGGCGCTGGTGCTGCTGGCCCTGTCGCTGCCCCCGCTGTGGGCCGACCGCGCAAGGCTGCGCCACCCCTTGCGCAAGCCGCTGGCGCTGGAAGCGCCCTTGGACCCACCGACCGCGCCGCGCTGAATCGGCCCTGATCTTTCTGTCTTTTCGCCCAGGCATGCACCATGCAAACCCAGCTCTCTCCTGAATACCGCGCCCGCGCCGATGGCCTGGAGGCCGAATCCATCCTGCGCAAATGCGTGCACTGCGGCTTTTGCACCGCCACCTGCCCCACCTACCAGCTGCTGGGCGACGAGCTGGACGGTCCGCGCGGCCGTATCTACCTCATCAAGCAGGTGCTTGAAGGCGAGACCCCCACGCGCAAGACCCAGATGCACCTGGACCGGTGCCTGACCTGCCGCAACTGCGAAAGCACCTGCCCCAGCGGCGTGCAATACGGCCACCTGGTGGATATCGGCCGCAAGATCGTTGATGAAAAAGTGGCCCGCCCCGTGGGCGAAAAAGCCCTGCGCTGGGCGCTGAAGGAGGGGTTGCCCTCGCCCCTGTTTGCCCCGGCGATGAAGGCCGGGCAACTGGTGCGCGGCCTGCTGCCCGCATCCCTCAAGGCCAAGGTGCCGGCGCCCCAAAATGCCGGCGCCTGGCCCACACGCGAGCATGCCCGCAAGGTGCTCATGCTGGCGGGCTGCGTGCAACCGGCCATGATGCCCAACATCAACACCGCCACCGCCCGCGTGCTTGACGCCGTGGGCATCCAGACCGTGATCGCGCCCAAGGCTGGGTGCTGCGGCGCCGTCAAGTTCCACCTCAACGACCAGGAAGGCGGCAAGGCCGAGATGCGCGCCAACATCGACGCCTGGTGGCCGCTGGTGGAGCAGGGGGTGGAGTCCATCGTCATGAACGCATCCGGCTGTGGCGTGACGGTCAAGGAATACGGCCACATCCTCAAAGACGACACGATGTACGCGGCCAAGGCCGAGCGCATCAGCGCCCTCACGCGCGACCTGTCGGAGCTGCTGCCTGACCTGTTGCCCGAGCTGGCGCATAAGCTCGCCGGTCGCGTGCAAAAGCCCGACACGCTGTTCGCCTACCACCCGCCCTGCACGCTGCAGCACGGCCAGAAGCTGCGTGGCGGGGTGGAGATGCACCTGAACCAGCTGGGCTTCAAGTTGCGCGCGGCGCGCAACGATGCCCACCTGTGCTGCGGCTCGGCGGGCACCTATTCCGTGCTCAACCCCGAGCTGTCGTACCAGCTGCGCGACCGCAAGCTCGGCGTGCTCGGCGAGGCCTTTGGCGACCAGCCTCCGGACATGATCCTGTCGGCCAACATCGGCTGCATCACGCACCTGCAAAGTGGCACGGGCACGCCCGTGCGGCACTGGGTGGAGGTGCTGGACGAGGCGCTGCGCGCAGGCTGACCCTCCCTGCCCTGCTGCACAGGCACAGGGTAATTCAGGCCTCTGTCAGAGGCTGTTTTGCGCCCGCCGACCCAACGCTGGCATGATCGAGGGTTTTGTCGCCCCCATTTTTGCCCCGGAACTGCACCGCCATGACCGACTCCGTGTCCGCACAAGAACAACCCCACACAGCCCCTGTCGAACCCTTGGCAGCGCCTGTGGCAGCCGCGCCCACGGAGGCTGGGGCTCCCCCCCAGCGTACAGGGGGCTCGCGCCGTGGTGGCCGCAACCGCCGCAATGCTGACGGGCGCCAGGCGCCCCGGAGCGCGGAGGGTGCCGAGGGCGCCACCGTGCCAGCAGGCGCCCCGGGCCCGCGTGCGCCCCAGCGTGTTCACCCCGCGCTGGAACAACTGGCGGGGCTCTATCCCCATCTGTTTGGCGCCGTGTTCCGCCCGCTCAAGCGCGGCATCTTCCAGGACCTGCTGGCTGCGCACCCCGAGCTGTTTGAGCGCGAGGCGCTCAAGGTGGCGCTGGGCATCCACACCCGCTCCACACGGTATCTGCAAAGCGTGGCGGCGGGCGACAAGCGCCATGACCTGCAAGGCCAGCCTGTGGAAGACATGGCGCCCGAGCATGTGCACCACGCGCTGCTGGAGGTCTACCGCCGCAAGAAGGCCCGCGCCACCGAAGACCTGCTGCCCAAGCTGCGCAACCGCATGATTGCCGCGTTCGAGGCCTCGGGCCTCACGCGCGAGGCGTATACCGAGCTGGTGCAAAGCCGCGACGAGGCCGCCAACGCCATCCTCGAAGAAGCCTTTGCCGAATGGGCAGCCCGCAATGCCAAGGACGAAGCCCTGCTGCGCGCCTTTGAAGCAAGCGGCCAGACGCTGGAGGCCTTTGCCGACATGTACGGCATGGTGCCTCGCACTGCGGCCCAGCAGGTCGAACGCGCGCGCCGCCTGGCCGCCGCGCGGGCCCAGGCCACCGTGGCTGCGGCGCCTGAGGGCCAAAGCAGCTAAGGCCAGCGCGGCCCGGGCCGACTGGGCCTAGAATCTCCCCGCGACCCGGTTCATGGGTTGCCGTAAGCGTTTACGTCAATCAACGTGCCAACCAACACCGGCCCTGCCGGGGTTGTGGTCCCTGGCCTGCATCTGCTGCAGGGTGGGGGCGGCACCTTGCTTGACCGGTCTGCTTTCTGGAATTTCAATGAACCAACCTTCCTCGCTCCCGCCGTCGTCCCGCCAGACCTTCCTCGGGCTGCGCAGATTGCCCGCACGCTCGGCGGCCTGGGTCATGCCACTGCTGCTGTCGCTGCTCATGACCTTCATCGTGTCCCTGATCAGAACCGTGCGCGTGGCGGGCTTCTCGCTGGACCTCCCGCGCCTGTGGCTGAGTGCCTGGGCGCTGTCCTGGGTAGTGGCCTTCCCCACGCTGTTGCTGGTGCTGCCTGTGGTGCGCCGCATCACGGCGGCTATCGTCGAGCAGCCGCGCTGACCGATCGCGTGGCGGGCGGTGGGCACCCTCACGCCGCCCATGGGCTGAGCCCACCCGGAGTCACCAGCGTGCGTGCACGCTACTGACATCAGGTTGTCAGTAGCGTGCACGCACCATGCCTCTCCTGCACGGCGCCCAGCGGCCCGCGCGTCAATTCCATCCATTGAAGACCAGAGAGGACCCGCCATGACAAACACCCCCGCAATCATCCAGATTCCAGCATTCAGCGTGGCCGGCATCGCCGTGCGCACCCGCAACAGCGAAGAGATGAACCCCGCCATCGCGCGCCTCGGAGGCCTGTGGAACCGTTTCTTCAGCCAGAGCTGGGAGCGCAAGCTGCCCAGCCGGGGCGACGATGGACGCATCTTCGGCGTGTACAGCGGCTACGAGTCGAACGAGCACGGCGCCTTTGATGTGACCGCCGGTGTGGCCGTGGCCGACCCCGATGGGGCCCAGGCCGTACCCGGCGCCAGCCGCGTTGACATTCAGGCTGGCGACTACCTGGTCTTTACCGGCCAGGGCGATATGCCCCAAATGGTGATCGACACCTGGGTGCGCATCTGGCATTACTTTGCCGAGAACCCACAGGTGCAACGCCGCTTTGGAACCGACTTCGAGGCCTATGAGGGCCCAGACCAGGTGGCCATCCATATCGGAGTGATGCTTCAAAATTAATAGCTTGTAGCGCTTGATGGATAAGCGCTAGGGCCTTAGAACTCTGAAAAAATAAACCACCATGCGCCGCGCCGACCGCCTGTTTCAGATCGTCCAGCTCATCCGGGGTCGGCGCTTGTCCACGGCCGCCTTCCTGGCCGAGCGGCTCGAAGTCTCGCAGCGCACCATCTACCGCGACGTGGCGGACCTCCAGCACCAGGGCGTGCCCATTGAGGGCGAGGCCGGTGTGGGCTACCGCCTGGGCGCGGGTTTCGAACTACCGCCGCTGATGTTCAGCCAGGGCGAGGCCAACGCCCTGGTGGCCGCCGCGCGCCTGGCCCAGGCCTGGCTCGACGCTGGGCTGGCGCGCGAGGTCGAAGGGGCGCTGGGCAAGATCCTGTCGGTGCTGCCCCCCGCTGCCCGCGTAGCGGCCGAGGCGCAGGCGCTGTATGCGCCATCGGTGGGGCTGGACCCGCGCGTGCAGGCCACCCTGCAGGCCCTGCGCGAGGCGGTGCACAGTCGCCACGTGGTGCAGATCAACTACGCCGACGTACACGGCCGCCCCAGCCTGCGCCGCCTGCGCCCACTGGGTTGCTTCTACTGGGGCAAGGTCTGGACGCTGTCGGCCTGGTGCGAGCTGCGCAATGACTTCCGGGGTTTTCGCATCGACCGCATCGTGGATCTGGTGGTGCTCGACGAACAGTTCCGCCAGGAGCCCGGCAAGACCCTGGCCGACATGCTGCGCAAGGTGGAGGCGGAGATGGCCGCCTGCCCGCCCGAATGGGGGGCTGCGCAGACGCCGGGGCTCAATGCCTGAAGTGAAACACCCCCTGAGTCGCTTCGCGCCTTCCCCCCTCTCTCTCCTCGCTGCGCGAGTCGGGAGGGGGACGCCCCCAGCGCGGCGGGGCGGCCCTTGCGCGGGAGCACTGGCCTTGGCCGCGCCAGCTTCGTGCGTCGAGGGTGGCGCGCAGCGCAATGAATAGCTGATACGGATTCGCGTTCGATTGCGTCAAACCGTCCACGCTCAGCGTGGACGGTTTTGTATTTTTTGACTGCAGTTGGGTATGGGACCTTGAACAGCTCCCGAGGTATTTAGCCCGCGCGGGGTGCCAGCCCGTCCCGGTAGCGCCGGCTGCAGGGCACGCTGCTCCCATCCTTCATCACCAGGCGCGCGTCGCCGCTGTCCAGCGGCTCGATCACGGCGATGGCGTCCAGGTTGACCGCGTAGCTGCGGTGCACGCGCACGAAGCGTGATGGGTCCAGCTGGGTGAGGAAGTCGGTGAGCGTGGAGCGCAGCAGGTAGTCGTGCCCATTCACATGCAGGCCCACGTAGTTGGCCTGGGCCTGCAGCCAGGCGATGTCGCCTGCGGCGATCAGGAACTCGCGGCGCAGCTTGCGCACCAGGAAGCGTTCGGGGCGTTGTGCGGGCGGGGCGTGCGGGGTTTCGGGCGTTGATGCCGGGGCTTGCGCAGCGGGCGTTTCGGGCACGTCCTGCACCTGTGGCGCGGGCGGTTCGGGGGCATCCAGCACGCGCGCCTCGCCCTGCAGGCGCAGCAGCAAGAAGCGGTAGCTGACCAGCGCGCACACCGTGAGCGCGTAGCTGCGCACGTCTTTCAGGTATTCATACCCCCACTGCGCCCACCAGCTTGGCGGCTGGTAGCGCTCGCCCAGGGCCGCATAGCCCGCATGGCGCAGCGCCCACATGCCCGCCAGGTGCACGGTGCAGTAGGCCACGCTGGCCAGCACGTGCCAGGGCAGATGGCGCCGCAGCGTGCCCCAGCGCAGCACAAAGCGCCGCTCGAACGCCACCACGGCCGGGATCAGCGCCGCCACCACCAGCGCGCTCGTCAGCTCCCACAGCAGCGGCTCCCACGCGGCCACGGTCCGCCCGGCGCTGCGCAGTTCGATCCGGGTCACCACCGTGTTGAAGGTCGCCTGCACCAGCAGCACCACGGCCCAGAAGCTGACTTCCGCACGGCGCCGCAGGGCGCGGTCGTGGGGGTAGCGGTCGATCCAGGCGGGCGCGGGGGCGGTCATGGGTGGCAAGTGTAGGCAGGGCCGTGCGCCGCCGGGCGGGAGTTTCCCTGGGGCGGTTTCTTTTCGTCCCTCCTGCCCGCCACTGGTCCCAGTGGCACCCCGGCCCGTCCCCCGGCGGTGCCGTGAGAAGGGGCGGGGCTGCAGCATCAGGCCCTGTGTCCACCCTGTCTGCGTTGTGCCATGTCTACACCTTCCTGTGCCTCCACCCCCGTCCGCCGCCATGACATCGACGCGCTGCGGGCGCTGGCCTTTGGGCTGGTCATCCTGTACCACGTGGCCATGTATTACGTGGCCGACTGGCACTGGCACCTCAAAAGCCCGTACGCGGCGGAATGGCTGCAGGCGCCCATGCGCGCGCTCAACCTCTGGCGCATGGATCTGGTGTTCCTGGTCTCGGGCCTGGCCTTCGGGCTGGTCCGGCGGGGGCAGTCGGTGGCGGGGCTGGTGCGGCTGCGCAGCCTGCGCCTGCTGGTGCCGCTGGCCTTTGGCATGGCCGTCATCGTGCCCTACCAGCCCTACGCGCAGGGGGTGGCGAACGGGCTCATCGCGCCGGGCTTGGGGGCCTTTCTGCTGCGCTACTACAGCGGCAGCACCTGGCCGACGGGCGCATTTGACGGCTGGCACGCTGGCGTCACCTGGAACCACCTGTGGTACCTGGCCTACCTGTGGGTCTACACCATGGTGCTGGCGGCGTTGCTGCCCTTGGCCGAATCCGCCGCCGGGCAGCGCCTGCGCCGAGCCTTCACCGGGCTGCGGGGCGCTGCACTGATGGTGGTGCCCGTGCTGCCGCTGGTGCTGTATTCGGTGCTGCTGTGGCCGCATTTCCCGCCCACGCACGACCTGGTCCATGACGGGTGGCTGCACGCCGTGTACTTCACGGTGTTTGTCTACGGCTACTGGATCGGGCTGGATACCGGTCTGTGGGCCGAACTGGTGCGCCTGCGCTGGCGCACCCTCGGCCTGGCGCTGGTGCTGCTGGTTCTGTACCTGGGTCTGCTGGGCCTGGCGCAGCAGCACGGCGTGCGGTCCGCGCGCTGGCCGCTGCGCGTGCTGGCAGACGTGTACCTGTGGGCGGCCCTGCTCACTATCCTGGGTTGGGCCCATCACCGCCTCAATCGGCCCTGGCCCTGGCTGCGCTGGGCCAGTGAGTCGGTCTACCCCTGGTACCTGCTGCACCAGACGGCCATCATCGTGCTGGTGGTGTGGCTGGCGCCTGCGCACCTGGGGCCGGTGGTGGAGCCGCTGGCCCTGGTGGCCGGGACGGTGGGGCTCTGCTGGGGGCTGACGGCGGTGGTACGGCGTGTGCGGTGGCTGCGGCCGCTGTTCGGGTTGCCGGGCCAGGGCGAAAAGCCGTTGGTCAAACGGGCCCCAGCAAGTCTGGGATAGGAAGCGCTACCACGACCGCTGGTGCGATGAACACCATGCATCGATGGCTGCGTTGGGATCAACCCGCCAGCGCTGCCTCGATATCCCCCGCCAGCTTCTTCGGCGCATCCTGCGGCGCATAGCGGCGGATCACGCGGCCGTCCTTGCCGACCAGGAACTTGGTGAAATTCCACTTGATCGCCTTGCTGCCCAGCAGGCCCGGGGCTTCGGCGGCCAGCCACTGGTACAGGGGCGAGGCATTGGCGCCGTTCACGTCGATCTTGGCCATCATCGGAAAGCTCACGCCGTAGTTGAGCTGGCAGAAGCTGGCGATCTCGTCGTTGCTGCCGGGGTCCTGGCTGCCGAACTGGTTGCAGGGGAATCCCAGCACCACCAGACCCTTGTCGGCATATTGCTTGTGCAGCTCTTCGAGCCCGCCGAACTGGGGCGTGAAGCCGCAGGCGCTGGCAGTGTTCACGATGAGCAGCACCTTGTCCTTGTATCGCGACAAGGGCACGGTCTTGCCGTTCATCTGCTGGGCTTCAAAGTCGTAGATGCTGGTGGGCATGCGGAACCTCCGGGGTTGGGATGACGGGCCATGGTAGCCCCTGCCGCCCATCCGCGTGCGGCGCGTGGCCTGCTCAGTGGGCCGTGGCGCCGGGGCGGCGAAACTGCAGCGCCGCGAGCAAGGATGCCAGCAGGATCAGCGCCCCACCCAGCACGGTCCGCGTGCTCAGGGTGGAGGCGCCCAGCAGGGCCGACGACACGCTGGCAAACATCACCTCCGACAGCATCACCAGCGCCGTGGTGCCCGCCGCCAGGCGCGCGGCGCCGAACTGCAGCGCCCAGTTGCCCAGCATGAGCACCCCCGCCAGCAGCAGGCCGGTGACGACCCAGGTGGTGTTGGGGGCAGGGAACGGCTCCACCACCCCCACTTGCAGCCCGATGCAGGCCACCACCAGCGCCATGAGCATGCAGCCGCCGAACATGGTGACCATGCGCGCAGGCCCCGGCACGGCGTGCAGGCGGCGCAGCGTGACGTTGGTGAGCGCGAACATGAAGCCGCCCAGCAAGGCCAGGCCATCGGCCAGCGACAGGTTCTGCAGCAGGCGCGTGGCGGGTGCGCCCTCGGGCAGCAGCACCAGCACCACGCCTGCAAAGGCCAGCGCCAGGCGCAGCAGTGCCGAGGGCGTGGGGCGCTCGCCCAGAATGCGCCAGGCCAGCAGCACGGCCCAGGCGGGCATCAGGTAGAACAGCAGGATCACGCGCACCACGTCGCCAATGGTCACGGCCCAGTTGAAGGCCACGTTGTTCAGCCCCGAGGCCAGCGCCAACAGCCACAACTGCGGGTGCGCCCGCACCTGCGCCAGGATCCCCGGCCGCCAGGCCAGCAGCGCCACCAGCACCACGGCGTACATCGACGCCGTGGCCCACAGCGGATGCAGCCCCGCCTGGTGCATGCGCTGAAACGGCCACCACGCCAGGCCCCAGACGAAAGCGTTGAACAGCAGGGCGGCAAAGGGCAGGGGAGATTGCATTGAGAGTAAAAATAGGCTCTAGCGCTTTATGGATAAGCGCTGGAAGCTATAAATTATGTAGCAATTTGCGCCAAGTCACACAGCGCTCAAAACAGGCACGCCCCAAGGCCTGTGCACCCGTGGAACTGGATCTGCCAGGCCAGCGGGTGCGTCCCCCTCAGGGGGAAGGCGCCGAAGGCGACTCAGGGGGATTCAGTGGTGCGTATCGTGCCGCGCAATGTCCAGCAAGTGGTTCACTTCGTCGCGGTAGTTGATGCAGTTGCGCTGGTGCCAACGGCGGATGATCCACATGATTCCGGCCACCACGAGGCCAAACGTGATGATCGCGCCAAACACCGACAGCCCCAGCTTGAGCGACAGGCTGTAGAACGCGCCCAGGCCCAGGATGCAGGCCTGTTCGTTGAAGTTCTGCACAGCAATCGACCGGCCCGCGCCCATCAGGTTGTGGCCCCGGTGCTGCAGCAGCGCGTTCATGGGCACGACCAGGTAGCCGCCCAGGCCGCCCAGCAGGATGAGGAAGGGGATCGCCAGCCAGATGTTGCTGATGAACACCATGAGGATCAGCAACAGCCCCATGCCAATGCCCAGCGGGATCACCTTGGTGGCCATGTCCAGGCGCATGCGCATGGACGCCACCACCGCGCCCACGGCCGTGCCGATGGCCACCACACCGGTGAGGGCCGAGGCCTGCGTGGTGTTGTAGCCCAGCGCCACAGCCGCCCAGGCCAGCACGATGAACTTGAGGTTGCCGCCTGCTCCCCAGAACAGGGTGGTGGTGGCCAGCGAGATCTGGCCGAGCTTGTCGCGCCACAGGCGGCCGTTGCAGGCCCAGAAGTCGGGCAGCAGATTGAGTGCGTTGGCCAGCACGCTGCGCGAAGGGTCGGCGCGCAGGGGGCGCATCTCCACCCCGGTGTGCGGGATGCGGGTGTTGAACCAGGCCGCCAGCGCATACACCGCAATCAGTGCGGCGATGGCGGATTCAGCGGGCGTGTCCACGCCGGTGTCGATCATGGGGATGTCGATGCCCAGCAGCATGTGCGACAGGTGCTGCCCCACCAGCTGGCCGCCAAACAGCACGCCGAGGATGATGGACGCAATGGTGAGCCCCTCGATCCAGCCATTGGCCTTGACCAGTTGCGAGGCCGGTAGCAACTCGGTGAGGATGCCGTATTTGGCGGGCGAGTAAGCCGCCGCACCCAGCCCCACCACCGCATAAGCCATCAGCGGGTGCGAGCCAAACAGCATCATGAGGCAGCCCACCACCTTGATGGCGTTGCTGACAAACATGACCTTGCCTTTGGGCAGGGCGTCGGCAAAGGCGCCGACAAAAGGCGCCAGCACCACATAGAAGAGCGCAAACATGGGCACCAGGGCGGCGCGCTGCCACTCGGGGGCACCTTCTGTACGCAGAAGCTCCACGGCGGCCACGAAAAGTGCGTTGTCGGCCAGCGAGCTGAAAAACTGCGCCGACATGATGGTGTAAAAACCGCGCTTCATCGAATGGCTGGTGGCAGCATCAGTTCGGCTGATGCCCTGTTAAATGTGGGGACCCTGGCAAGTGACGGACGGTTATATCACGCGGATAAACGGCCACGGTGCCAGAATCCGGTGCTTCCCACCCGGTCAAACCCCATGCCCCGTCCCATTGCCGCCACCATCCACACCGCCGCCCTGCACCACAACCTGGAGCGTGTCCGACAGGCGGCCCCTGATGCCAAGGTCTGGGCCGTGGTCAAGGCCAATGCCTACGGGCACGGCATCGAGCGCGCGTACGAAGGCCTGCGCGGCGCTGACGGTTTCGCGCTGCTGGACCTGGCCGAGGCCGAGCGCGTGCGCCACCTGGGCTGGCGCGGGCCCATCCTGCTGCTCGAAGGCGTGTTCGAGCCGCGCGATCTGGAGCTGTGTTCGCGCCTGGGCCTGTGGCACGCAGTGCACTGCGACGAGCAGATCGACATGCTGGCCGCCCACAAGACGCAGGTGCCGCACCGTGTGTTCCTCAAGATGAACTCGGGCATGAACCGCCTGGGCTTTGCGCCCCAGCGCTTTCGCGCGGCCTGGGCGCGCCTCAATGCGCTGCCGCAGGTGGACGAAATTTCGTTCATGACCCACTTCAGCGACGCCGATGGCCCCCGGGGCGTGGCGCACCAGCTGGCCGTGTTCAACACCGCAGCGCAAGACCTGCCGGGTGAGCGCACGCTGAGCAACAGCGCCGCCACCCTGCGCCATGCGGCGGACGCACGCGTGCGTGCCGACTGGGTGCGGGCCGGCATCGCGCTGTATGGCAGCGCCCCCGACTACCCGGAGCACACCGCCACCCACTGGGGCATGCGCCCCACCATGACCCTCGCCACCCGCCTCATCGCTACGCAGCAGCTGCAGGCGGGCGACACCGTGGGCTATGGCTCGCGCTTCACGGCCGAGGGGCCGCTCTTGATTGGCGTGGCGGCCTGCGGCTATGCCGACGGCTACCCGCGCCACTGCGACACCGGCACACCCGTGCTGGTCAACGGCATCCGCACGCGGCTGGTGGGGCGGGTGAGCATGGACATGATCACGGTGGATCTCACGCCGCTGCAGCAGGCGGGCGTGGCCGCAGGGTTTGGCAGCGAGGTCACACTGTGGGGCCAGGCCAGCAACGGCACGGTGCTGGGTGTGGACGAGGTGGCCGCCGCTGCGGGCACCGTGAGCTGGGAGCTGCTGACGGCGCTGGCCCAGCGGGTGCCGGTGTCGGTGGACGGCAACGCCTGATTCATCGACAAGTTCACGCACGGCCGTATGCAGGGCTGCAGCGGCGCGGCAAACTGGTGTGAAATGGCGCGGTTCTGGCCGAACATGCGGCCGGCGACCACCCACTTTTCACCGCAGGCGTTCCCTCCATGGCCACTTCCCGCAGCGACCGCAGCAGCAACACCAGCAACCACGGCAAGAAGAAAACCTCCACCTGGCGCTCCGTGCGCATGCCACACCACGGCACGGTGGCGCGCACCCTGCAGCAGCGCTACAGCCTGCGCTGGCATGGGCTGCTGATCGGCAGCTTCACGCTGCTGCTGATGTGGTGCACCTCCCATGTGCAGATGCTGCTGGGCGTGGAGTCGCTCGCGCTGCGGTATTTCGTGACCCTCTCGGTCGGCTACCTGGGGTACCTGCTGGTGCTGCGGGCCTGGGCGGCGCGGCTGGTACGGTCGGACCGGGACACAGGGGGCGATGGCAGCAGCCTGGACGTGCCCGATGTGTCCTGGCCCAGTGGCTCCTCGTCCGGCGGCAGTGGCCAGGTGCCGCTGCCGCGCACCGGCGGCGGTGATTTTGGCGGCGGCGGCGCATCCGGTGACTTTGGCGGTGCGTGGACGCAGGGCCTGTCCAGTGGGGGCTCCGGCAGCGATTCCAGCGCGCTGGGCGACCTGGCCAGCGGCGCCGCCGACGCCATTGGCAGTGCCGACGAAGGCGCGGTGGTGGTGGTGCCCGTGGTGGCGATTTTTCTCATCGGCGCGGCGATCATCTTTGGCGCGGGCTCGCTGGCCATGCTGTTCTTTGGTTGGGACGTGCTGCTGACCGTGGCGGTCGAAATCGCCTTCTCGGTGGCCACCGCCCGTGCCGCTGTGGGCGTGGAGCGCGAGGGCTGGCTCACGGCTGCCGTGCGCCTGACCTGGAAGCCGCTGCTGGGCGCGCTGGTCTGCGCCGTGGTGCTGGGCGCCACCATCGACCATTTCATGCCCGGCGTGCAGTCGCTGCCCCAGGCCGTGCGGGTGATCCAGGGGCAGTGATGGAAAAGATGAAATGCTACTAAATTGATAGCTATAAATGTAGATCCATAAAGCGCTAGGCCCCGGTTTTCACCATTTTTCCGTCTTGGAGCGGGGGCGGGCCTCCTGCGCCTCCCTTCCCGTCGCTAGCTGCGGCAGTCCCGGCCGCCCTGGCAGCCGGTGTCGATGGCGTCCAGGTTGCTGCGCACCTGTGCCAGCAGGGCGAGCAGCTGGGCCTGCGTGGCGTCGTCACACCCTTTGAGCAGCGACGCCGCCAGCCCCCGGCGGGCGTCGCGCAGCGCCTGGTGCAGGGCCGCACCCTGGGCGCTCAGGCGCAGGCAGCGGCTGCGCTTGTCCTCGGCATTCGGTGCGCTCTCCAGCCAACCCTTGTCCTGCAGCATCCCCACCATGCGGGCCACCTGTGCCTTGTCGGCACCGCTGTGCGCCACCAGTTCGCGCTGCGTGGTGCCAGGGTGGCGCCCCACGAACATCAGCGCCCGCACTTCGTTGTGCGTCAGGTCGGGGTGGATGGCGGCCATCGTGCGCACCATGTGCGCCCGGTAGGCATGCAGCAGGTCGTGCATGGCTTCAAAGACATCGGCGGGTGCGTGGGTCGTCATGGCGATATGTGGTTGACAAAATCAACCAATGCGCAGATCATTGGTTGACTAAATCAACATTTTACGCCATGAACGCACCTCTGCCTACCGCCACTCCCCCGGTTGACGCTGCACACCTTGCCGTCGAACGCGTCCGCCATCCCTTGCAAGCCCGCCACCTCCAGGTGGTGCGGCGCACCGCCGTCAGCCCCGGTTTCGTGCGGCTCACCCTGGCCGGGCCCGAGCTGGCCGGGTTTGTGAGCGCGGGGTTTGACGACCATCTCAAGCTCATCCTGCCCCAGCCGGGCCAGGAGCGCCCCTCGCTGCCGTCCCTGCACGATGGTCGCCCGGTTTTCCCCGATCCGCGCCCCGTGCTGCGCGACTACACCCCTGCACGTTATGACGCCGCCACGGGCGAGCTGGACATCGAAATCGCCCTGCACGACGCAGGCCCCGCCACTGACTGGGCCGCCAGTGCCGCCGTCGGCCAGTGGGTGGGCATTGCCGGGCCGCGCGGCAGCATGGTGGTGCCCACCGGGTTTGACTGGCACTGGCTGCTGGGCGACGAAACCGCGCTGCCCGCCATCGCCCGCCGCCTGGCCGAGCTGCCCGCCCACACCCAGGCCACGGTGCGCATCCAGGTGCGCAACCCAGCCGACCAGCGCGTGCTGGCCAGTGCGGCACAGCTCGACCTGCAATGGGTGAGCGCGCTGCCCGCCGCCGTGGAAGCGCTGGCGCTGCCAACCGGCGCTGGGTTTGTCTGGGCTGCCGGCGAACACAGCGAGATGTCCGCCGTGCGCCGCGCCATGCTCGCCAAGCCGGGTGTGGATGCCAAGCGCATGCGCATCTCCGCCTACTGGAAACGGGGCGCCGCTGACCACCACGAAGACTTAGTCCAGTGAACCTGAGAAATCGGCGGTACGTGAGTACCTAGCCGCCCCGCATGCTAGGCGGCGAGGCACTCACCCAAAGGGCCGGGGCCCCACGAGTCGCAGTGCAGCGTTGCAGTCCTTGTCAAGGCGGCCAGCCTTGACTGCGGCCTGCGCCTAGCCCCGCACCCCTTGGAGCACCGGCGTACCGTCGATTTTTCAGGTTCACTGGACTACTCAGCGCAGCAGGGTAAGCCCCGCCGCCCGCTGCACTGCTTCGGTCATGTGGTGCAGCGCCTGCACGTTCAGGCGCCAGGATTGCCAGTACAGCGGCACGTCCACCGGCTTGCCTGGAATCAGCTCGACCAGCGTGCCAGCCTCCAGGTCGTGCTGCACCATCGGGTCGGGCGTCATGCCCCAGCCCAGCCCGGCCCGGGTGGCCATGACAAACGCGTTTGCCTCGGGCAGCCAGTGCACGGGCGGCGTGAGTTTGCGGCGCGTGATGCGCCCCACAAACCGGGCCTGCAGCGCATCCTTGCGGTTGAACACCAGCATGGGCGCCGTAGCCAGCGCAGCAGCGGTCACCCCCTGGGAAAAGTAGCGCTGCATGAACGCGGGGCTGGCCAGCGCCCGGTAGCGCAGCGTGCCCAGCGGGAGCACCTTGCAGCCCTGCACGGGTTGCGGGTCGGCCGTCACGGCGGCCATCACGCGGCCTTCGCGCAGCAGGTTGGCTGAATGGTCCTGGTCCTCCACATGGATGTCGAAGGTGATGCTCTGGCCCTCGGCTGCCTGGGCCATGGCGTGCGGGAACCAGGTGGCCAGCGAGTCGGCATTGACGCCAATGGCCAGGCGCGTGGACGTGTGCTGCCCACCGCCAATGGTGGCCAGCGCGTCGGTCTCGCTCAGTGCCACTTCGCGTGCATGCCGGTACAGCGCCTGCCCGGCTTCGGTGGGTGTGCAGGGCGTGGCGCGGCGCACCAGCACCTGGCCCACGCGTTCTTCCAGCAGTTTCACGCGCTGTGAAACCGCCGAGCGGGTGACGTGCAGCACGGCGGCGGCCCGCTCGAAGCTGCCCTCGTCGATCACGGTGGCAAAGGCGTTGAGCTGGGCAGAGTCGAGGCGCATGGTGCGTTAGCCATTTTGACGGATCGTTAAAAAGTATAGCTGGCGTGACGAGAATGCGATCCCCACAATCCACGCCCATGAGCACCACTGCCTTTCTTCACGGATTCACTTCGACGGCCCTTCTGATCATGGCCATTGGCGCACAAAACGCCTTTGTGCTGCGCCAGGGCCTGCGGCGCGAGCATGTGATGCCGGTGGTGCTGGTGTGCGCGCTGTCCGATGCGGTGCTGTTGCAGGCGGGCGTGTGGGGCATGGGCGGGGTGCTGCTGGCGCGGCCCGAGTGGGCGCAGTTCATGCGCTGGGCGGGCGCGCTCTTTCTGGCCGCCTACGCCGTGCAGGCCGCCAGCCGGGCCTTCAAGCCTGCCCAGCTGCTGGTGTCCGCCAACGGGCCGGGCGCCAGCCTGCGCACTACCGTGCTCACGGTGCTGGCGCTGACCTGGCTGAACCCGCATGTGTACCTGGACACCGTGCTGCTGCTGGGCACCATGGCCACCCCGTACCCTACCTGGGGCCGTGCCACCTTTGCCGCAGGGGGCTCGCTGGCCAGCGCCTTGTGGTTCCTGACCCTCGGGTTTGGCTCGCGCTGGCTGGCGCCTTTGTTCGCATCGCCCGGTGCGTGGCGGGTGCTGGACGCTGGCACGGCCGTCACGATGATGGGTTTGGCCATGGTGATGGTTCTAAGCTAACAAATACAAGTTCGTTACACGGAGAAGCGACTTGCGCCATAGTGGGGGACTGACTGATCTGGAGTGATTCCCCCATGCGTTTCAAGACCCTCTTGCTCGCGGCCGCGCTGGCCACGGCGCTTCCGATGGCTGTGCAGGCCAAGACCTTCCGCTGGTCCCGCTCGGTGGATATTTCCACCTGGGACATCCACACCCAGAACGTGGGCGTGAACAACACCATGCACGGCGCTGTGTACGACACGCTGGTCGAATACAACAGCAAGACCTTCAAGCCCGAGCCGTCGCTGGCCACCGAGTGGAAGCTGGTCAAGCCCACGCAGCTGCGCCTGACGTTGCGCAAGGGCGTGAAGTTCAGCGACGGCAGCGAGTTCACGGCCGACGACGCCAAGTTCTCGCTGGAGCGGGCCAAGGCCAAGACCTCCAACTTCGCCGTCTACACCCAGGGCATTGACCGCGTCGAAAAGGTCGATGCCTACACCATCGACATCCACTCCGACCTGCCCAACCCGGTGCTGGTGAACCAGCTGACCGAGCTGCGCATCATGAGCCGCGCCTGGGCCGAAAAGAACAAGTCGGTCGAGCCCAAGGACATCAAGACCAAGGACGAAACGTACGCCCACCGCAATGCGCTGGGCACCGGCCCGTACCAGCTCAAGCAGTGGGCACCCGACCAGCGCGTGGTGCTGGAGCCCAACCCGCACTGGTGGGGCAAGGGCAAGTACCCCACCAACCTGACCGAGATCGTCTACACCCCCATCAAGGCCGACGCCACGCGCACGGCGGCGCTGCTGTCGGGTGAGATTGACTTTGTGATCGACCCCAGCCTGCAAGACTTGGCGCGCATCAAGCAGACGCCCACCCTGCAGGTGCTCGAAGGGCCGGAGTACCGCACCATCTTCCTGGGTCTGGACCAGTTCCGCGACGAGCTGCCCGGCTCGGATGTGAAGGGCAAGAACCCGCTGAAAGACCTGCGCGTGCGTAAGGCGCTGTACCAGGCGATCGACATCCAGTCCATCCAGCGCGTGGTGCTGCGCGGCCTGGCCCAGCCCACGGGCACGCTGATTGCCAACCAGGTCAACGGCTGGACCAAGAAGGCCGATGTGCGCTACCCCTTCGACCCCAAGGCCGCGCAAAAGCTGCTGGCTGATGCGGGCTACCCCAACGGGTTTGAGGTGGACTTTGCCTGCAGCGCAGGCCGCTACATCAACGACGAGCAGCTGTGCCAGGCCATCACGTCACATTGGGCCAAGGTGGGAGTCAAGGCCAAGCTGCGCTCGCTGCCGTTTGCCACCTACTTCCCGATGATCCAGCGCAACGAAGCCAGCATCTACCTGCTGGGATGGGGCGTGCCCACGTTTGACGCGTTCTACAGCCTGCAGTCGCTGGTGCGCTCGCCCGGTGCTGGTGGGGATGGCAACTTCAACCTGGGCCGGTTCTCCGACCCGCAAATGGACGCGCTGATCGAGCGTGTGAAGAAGGAAACGGACACCGCCACGCGCAACGGCCTGATCGAGCAGGCGCTGATCAAGGAGCATGAGCTGGTGTCGCACATCCCGCTGTACAACCAGGTGATTCCGTGGGCGGGCACCAAGAAGGTGGACATCATCCACCGCGCCGACAACCGCATCGACTGGCGGTATCTGAAGGTGAACTGATCCCGGTTGCCAGCAAAAAGCCCCGGTGCTTCGAGCCAGAAGCACCGGGGCTTTTTTGCGTCCGCAGGTGGCGTATCAGGCAAGTGCGCGCTGCACGGCGGGGCGCTGCAGCATGCGCTGCGTGTGTGCAAACACCTTCGGGAACTGTGCGATGTCCACGCCATCGCTGTGCAGCCAGGTGCCGATGGTGAACAGGTAGCCGTCGGCCACGGTGTATTGCTCGCCCATCACCCAGGGCCCCTGGTCCGCTTGCGGCAGGTAGTGGGTTTCGATGAGGTGAAAGCACTCGGTCATGTTCTGTGGCACCTTGCGCTGCATGGCGGCGTGGGCTTCGGGCTCGTCCGCCCAGCGGCTGGCGCGGGGGCGGTGGGCGTGGGCGATGTGCACCGTGGACGCGAGGTAGCTGTGGAACTCTTGCAGGCGCGCAAAGCCATGCGCGTCGGCGGGCGCCAGGCGCGCCTCTGGAAAGCTCTGCGCCACATAGGCCAGCAGCGCCGGGGTTTCGGTCAGCGTGCCGTGCGGCGTGGCCAGCGCGGGCACGCGGCCCTTGGGGTTCACCGCCAGGTATTCGGGCGTGCGTTGCTGGCCAGCGGCGAAGTCCACGCGCACCAGGTCGTAGGGGGCGCCCGCTTCTTCCAAAGCGATGCGAACGGCCTGCGCGCAGGTGCCGGGGGTGTAGTACAGCGTGAGTTGGGTCATGGTTGGTTTGCTATGAATTAAATAGCTGTTGACGCATATTCCACTAGCGCCTGCAGCCGATTTTGCTTGAGATGACTCAGTACAGTCCCCGCGTGCGAGCCATCAGCCGCGTGAGGCCCAGCAGTGCGTCGGTGTGGGGCGTGGGCGTGCCGGTGATCTGGCCCAGCTCGCGCACCGCGCCCACCAGGGCGTCGATCTCCATCGGCTTGTTCGCTTCCACGTCCTGCAGCATCGAGGTCTTGAACGCGCCCAGCTTGCGCGTGACGGCGTGGCGGTCCTCGGGCTGCTGGTCAATCGGCAGGCCCAGTTGGTCGCCGATGGCCTTGGCTTCCAGCATCACGGCACTCACAAAGCCGCGCACCAGGTCGTCGTCGAGGATACGGTCGGTGGTGGCGCCGGTGAGCGCGCTGATGGGGTTCATGGTGAGGTTGCCCCACAGCTTGAACCAGATGTCCTTCTGAATGCAGCTGCTCACCTCCACATCGATGCCACCGCGCTGCAGCGTGTCGGCCAACGCTTGCAGGCGCGCGCTCTGGCTGCCGTCCGGCTCGCCTACGATGAGGCGGTTGCCGAAATGCTGTTTGACGAAACCCGGCGCTTCGAGCGAGCAGCTGGTGTGCACCACGCTGCCCACCACGTTGCGCGCCGGGATGGCCTGGGCAATCACGCCCCCCGCGTCCACGGATTCGAGGGCACGCCCCTGCGCCGCGCCGCCAAAGCCGTCGAGAAACCACCACGGCACGCCGTTCATGGCGGTGAGCACGATGGTGTCGGGCCCGATCAAGGGCGCCATGGCGCGCGCCACGTCGGGCAGGCCCGGGGCCTTGACGGCGACCACCACCAGGTCCTGCACGCCCAGTGCCGCCGGGTCGCTGTGGGCCGTGACTGCCACCTGTGCCAAGGTGCCGTCCGCGCGCCGCATGCGCAGCCCCTCGGCCTGCAGGGCGCGCAGCGTGTCGCCGCGCGCCACCATGCTGACCGGGTGGCCCGCTTGCGCCAGGGCCACGCCCAGCCAACCTCCGATGGCGCCTGCGCCGTAAATACAAACTTTCATGGTGGTCGTGCCTTTGTCTTCCGGTGAGTGTCGTGGTGAATCGGTGTGTGGTGTCTTGTGGGCTTCAGTAGCCCGCAGGGCGCGCTGGTGTGCCCCCAGCGTCGGCGCGAAAGCGCGCCAGCAGATTCTGCGCAGCGCTGGCCAGCAGCATGGTGTCCACGCCCACGGCCACAAACAGTGCGCCCGCCGCCAACCACTGGCGCGCCTGGGATTCGGTGGTGGCCAGGATGCCTGGCGCCTTGCCCGCACGCAGGATGCGGGTGATGCCGTCGTGGATGGCGGCCTGCACGTCAGGGTGCCCTGGGTTGCCGGGGTGACCCATGGAAGCCGACAGGTCGGCCGGGCCGATGAACACGCCGTCCACCCCTGGCGTGGCGGCGATGGCGTCGAGGTGGGCCATGGCTTCCACCGTTTCTGCCTGCACCAGCAGGCAGATCTGCTGGTTGGCCTCGTGCACATACTGGGGGTAGGCCTGCCAGCGCGACGAGCGGGCGAGGGCGCTCCCCATGCCGCGCACACCCTCGGGCGCGTAGCGCGTGGCGCGCACCAGCTGCTGGGCTTGCTCGGCCGTGTCCACCATGGGCACCAGCAGGGTCTGTGCGCCGATGTCCAGGTACTGTTTGATCAGTGCCGTGTCGCCCACGGGGACGCGTGCGATGGGGTGGGGCGCCTGCACGCCGGGGGGCAGCGCGCTGCTGGCGCTGGCGATGGCCTGCAGCTGGTGCAGGATGGAGCGCAGGTCATTGGGCGCATGTTCGCCATCGACCAGCAGCCAGTCGTAGCCGGTGCCTGCTAGGATTTCGGCGCTGTAGGCATCGGCCAGCCCGAGCCACAGGCCGATCTGCGCCTGGCCCTGGGCCATGGCCTGTTTGAAGCGGTTGGTGGGTGTCTGCAATCTGAACTCCGTGCGGCAGTGCCAAGCCCGTCATCGTACGGGCTGTTGCTATTCCAGTGGGCATGGCCGCTATAGTCGGCTGCCCCCACTTCGGGGCAGCCTCAACGACACCTGCCATGGCCAAAGAAAAAACCACGTTCACCTGCACCGAATGCGGCGGTACCAGCCCGCGCTGGCTGGGCAAATGCCCGGCCTGCGGTGCCTGGAACACGCTGATCGAGCAGGTGGCCGAGGCCGGGCCGGGCAAGAACCGCTACAGCGGCTCGCAATTTGCCGGTTTGAACCAGGCCCAGGCCGTGATGCCGCTGTCGGCCATCGAGGCCAGCGATGTGGAGCGCACACCGAGCGGCATCGACGAGCTGGACCGGGTGCTGGGCGGCGGCATTGTCGAAGGTGGTGTGGTACTGATCGGTGGCGACCCGGGCATCGGAAAATCCACCCTGCTGTTGCAGGCGCTGGATGCGCTTCAGCGCGCAGGGCTGCCCACCTTGTATGTGACGGGTGAGGAAAGCGGTGCCCAGGTGGCCCTGCGCTCGCGCCGCCTGGGGCTGGACCAGAGCCAGGTCAACGTGCTGGCCGAGATCCAGCTCGAAAAGATCCTGGCGACCATCGAGTCCATGCAGCCTGCGGTGGCCGTGATCGACTCGATCCAGACCGTGTACTCCGACCAGCTCACGTCCGCGCCCGGCTCCGTGGCGCAGGTGCGCGAATGTGCGGCGCACCTCACGCGTTGTGCCAAGGCCTCGGGCGTGGCCATCGTGCTGGTGGGCCATGTGACCAAGGAAGGTGCGCTGGCGGGGCCGCGCGTGCTGGAGCACATGGTGGACACGGTGCTGTACTTCGAAGGCGACACGCACAGCCAGTTCCGCCTGGTGCGGGCCATCAAGAACCGCTTCGGCGCGGTCAACGAAATCGGCGTGTTTGCAATGACCGAGAAGGGCCTCAAGGGCGTGAGCAACCCCAGCGCCATCTTTTTGAGCCAGCATTCCGAGCCCGTGCCCGGCAGCTGCGTGATGGTGACGCTGGAGGGCACACGCCCGCTGCTGGTGGAGATCCAGGCACTGGTGGACAGCGGTGGCCCCAGCCCCCGGCGCCTGTCCGTGGGCCTGGACAAGGACCGCTTGGCCATGCTGCTGGCCGTGCTGCACCGCCACGCGGGGGTTGCGTGCATGGACCAGGACGTGTTCGTGAATGCCGTGGGCGGCGTGCGCATCAGCGAGCCAGCGGCCGACCTGGCGGTGATGCTGTCCATCACCTCCAGCCTGCGCGGCAAGGCGCTGCCGCGCGGCTTTCTGGCGTTTGGCGAGGTGGGGCTGGCGGGCGAGGTGCGGCCCGCGCCCCGCGGCCAGGAGCGCCTGAAGGAAGCTGCCAAGCTCGGTTTCAGTGTGGCCGTGGTGCCCAAGGCCAATGCGCCCAAGAAACCCATTGAGGGGCTGACCATCCACGCGGTGGAGCGGGTGGAAGAGGCCATGAACGTGGTGCGGGGCTTGTAAGCAATGCCCACAGCCACACACGGTTGAGGCCGTAAGACAATCCCAGCCTATGAATCTGCGCAATATCCTGGTGCCCCTGGGGGCGGTGGCCCTGGTCGGGTTTGGTTTTACAGCCTACGGTTGGGCCGGTGTGGCGGCCGTGGTGGGCGGGCTGGTCATGTGGGCCCTGCTGCATTTCACGCGGCTGGTGAATGTGATGAAGAAGGCCGCCAAGCGCCCCATCGGCTATGTGGGCAGTGCGGTCATGCTCAATGCCCGGCTGGTTGAGGGCGTGAACCTGATGCATGTGGTGGCCATGACGCAGGCGCTGGGGGAACTGCTGTCGCCCGAGGGCGCTGACCCCGAGGTGTACCGCTGGACAGACGGCACCCAGTCGCATGTGACCTGCGAGTTTCGCCATGGCAAATTGGTGAAATGGACGCTGTTGCGGCCGGAGGGCGAAGCGGCCGCCACTCCCCCCCAAGGCTGACCGCTGCACAGGCCCTTGCCCTTGGCGGGGCACCATTTGCTGCACTGCACCCTGGTGCCCCGGTTCCTGGCCCGCTGCGGCCCCGTAAAATCCCGGTTTTGCGACCCACAGCAACCAAAGGATTCCCATGAGCCCCGTAGTTCCCTCGATGGCCGACCGTGACGGCAAGATCTGGATGGACGGCCAGATGGTCGATTGGCGCGACGCCAAGATCCATGTGCTGACCCACACCCTGCACTACGGCTGCGGCGCCTTCGAAGGCGTGCGCGCGTACAACACGGCCAACGGCACGGCGATCTTCCGACTGGAAGAGCACACCGACCGCCTCTTCAACAGCGCCAAGATCTTGCGCATGAAGATCCCGTTCACCAAGGAAGAAGTGAACGAAGCCCAGAAGGCTGTGGTGCGTGAAAACAAGCTCGAATCCTGCTATCTGCGTCCATTGACCTGGATCGGCTCGCAAAAGCTGGGTGTTTCGCCCAAGGGCAACCAGATCCACCTCATGGTGGCCGCCTGGGCCTGGGGCGCCTACCTGGGCGAAGAAGGCATGAAGCGCGGCATCCGCGTCAAGACCAGCAGCTACACCCGCCACCACGTCAACATCACCATGACGCAGGCCAAGGCGGTGAGCAACTACACCAATTCCATCCTCGCCAACATGGAAGCGCTGGACGACGGCTACGACGAAGCACTGCTGCTCGACAGCTCTGGCTTCGTGTCCGAAGGTGCGGGCGAAAACATCTTTGTCATCAAGAACGGCGTGATCTACACGCCCGACCTGTCGGCCGGTGCCCTCAACGGCATCACCCGCAACACCGTGTTCCACATCGCCAAGGACCTGGGCCTGGAGATCGTGCAAAAGCGCATCACGCGCGACGAGGTGTACATCGCCGACGAAGCCTTCTTCACCGGCACGGCGGCTGAAGTGACCCCCATCCGCGAACTCGACCGGATCGAGCTGGGCAGCGGATCACGCGGCCCCATCACCGAAAAAATCCAGAGCGCCTTCTTTGACATCGTCAACGGCCGCAACTCCAACTACGCCCACTGGCTCGCGAAAGTCTGAACACCATGTCCCAAGCCGCCATCGAACTCCTGGCCAAGGACCTCAATGCCCAGGGTGGGGTTTTCTGCCCCAGCCCCAAGGCCGATATGAAAATCTGGAACAGCCACCCCAAGGTGTACCTGGATGTGGCCCGCACCGGCGAGGCCAAGTGCCCGTACTGTGGCACGGTGTACCGCCTGAAGGCGGGCGAGCACGTACACGCTGGCCACTGATTGATGCCCGTGGGAACCGGCGGCGCATCGGCGCCGCCCACGTTGACCGTGGCGGTGCTGACCCACAACGAGGCGCACCGCATCGAGGCCTGCCTGAAAAGCGCCGCGTTCGCCGACCAGCTGCTGGTGGTGGACAGCGGCAGCACGGACAACACCGTGGCCATCGCCCAAAGCCTGGGCGCCGAAGTCCACAGCTATCCCGACTGGCAGGGCTTTGCCGTGCAGCGCAACCGGCTGCTGGCGCATTCGCGCGGCGACTATGTGTTTTTCCTCGACGCTGACGAGGTGATGACACCCGCGTTTGCGCAGGAGCTGCAGGCCATCGTCCGTTCGGGCGAGCAGGCAGTGTGGACCATCCGCTGGCGCATGGTGGCCTATGGGCACGAGCTCAAGTATTTCCGGTCGCAGTCGCAGATCGAGCGCCTGTTTGTGCGTGCGCTGGTGAAGGAATACACCGGGGTGGTGCACGAGCAGGCCCAGCTCCATGCCCTGCCCGGTGGCGCAGCGGTGCCGCGTCGCCTCATCAAGGCGCGGCTGCTGCACTACTCCCGCACCACGGTGCGCGGCAGCCTGGAGAAGCTTACCCAGTACGTGATGCTCGGTGCCGCCAAGCGGGCGGAGGCGGGCAAACGCGGCGGGGTCTTGCGGGGCCTGGCGTCGGGCGGGTCGATGTTCCTGCGTCTGTATGTGTTCCGGCTGGGTTTTTTGTGTGGCGGCGCGGGCTTTCTGTACTGCCTGTTTGTGGCGCTGGAGGGCTTTTTCCGGTACGCCGCCCTGCACTACGACCGCGACAGCCTGACGGGGCGGGTGATTCGCTGATGACGTCTCCGCAGGATACCCACCGCTGGTTTTCCCGTTGCGCCAGCATTGGCGCGTTCATGGTCCCGGGGCTGGCGCTGTGGCTGCCCTCGGGCTATTCCTACGGCGCCGTGCTGCTGCTGCTGGCCACGCTGGCCAGCGCGCCGCTGTGGTGGCGCCGCCCTGCGCCGCGTGCCGCCTGGTGGCTGACGGCGGCTTTTTCGTGCATGGCTGCGCTGTGGATGCTGGATGTGGGCGCCACCTGGGGCTGGGGCAGCATGGATCGGCCGGTCAAATACCTCCTGGCCTTGCCCTGCATCTTTTTCCTGATGACGTTCGAGCCCCGTGCCGCCTGGCTGTGGATGGGTGTGGCGGTCGGCGCAGTGGGCAGCGGGCTGGTGGCGCTGTACCAGACCTTCGTGATGGAGCTGCCGCGTGCCAATGGATTTACCAACGCCATCCAGTACGGCAATCTGAGCATGCTGCTGGCCGTGATGAGCGGCCTGCTGCTCGTCGTGCAATGGAAGCGCTGGTGCCTGTGGCAGCGGTTGCTGCTGGCCAGCGCCATCGGGCTGGGTGCCGCCGGCTCGGTGCTCTCCCAGTCGCGCGGCGGCTGGCTGGCGCTGGTGCTGTTGCTGCCCGTGTGTGCCTGGCTGCTGGTGCGCACCACCGGGCAGCGGCGCGTGTACTGGGGCCTGTGTGCGCTGGCGCTGGCGGCGGCTGCGCTGTCGCAGGTGCCTGCGGTGGAGCAGCGGGTGGACGAGGCGCGCCAGGAAGTGCAGGTCTACAAGGACCACGGTGACGGCCGCAGCTCGGTTGGCCAGCGGCTGGCGCATTGGCGCCTGGCGTGGCAGATGGGCTGGGACCGGCCCTTCACCGGCTGGGGCCGGGCCGGGTACACCGACGAGAAGGCCCGGCGCGTGGCCGCCGGGCTGGCGCATCCCGTGGTGCTCGAATTTGGGCACGCGCACAACGAAATCCTGGACCTGTTTGCCAAACGCGGGCTGCCTGGCGTGCTGTTGCTCATGGCGTTCTACGGCATTCCGCTCGCGATGTTCTGGCCCACGGCGCGGCGCATTCGCGACGGTTCCGGCAAGATGGACAAGGAGTCGCTCTCGCTGTGCCTGGTGGGTGTGATGGTGCCCCTGTCGTACATCGGTTTTGGGCTCACGCAAGTGTTTCTGGCTCACAACAGCGGCAACATGTTCTACCTCTTCATGTGCCCCCTGGTGCTGGCGGCCCTGCACGAGCGGCGCACGCGCATGGGCTGCCCAAGACCTCTTTAGATGAAGCACCCCCTGAGTCGCTTCGCGCCTTCCCCCTCTCTCGCTGCGCGGGAGGGTGGCGCCACCCGTGGCCTGGCAAAGCCAGTTCCACTGGTGGCACTGGCTTGGGCCGCGCCAGTTTCATGGTCTGCGGGTGTAGCGTAGCGCCATGGAAAACTGAGACGAAAGATTTCCCTATGCACATCCTGCTCATCAACAACTCCCCCATCCCCGTCTACGGCTACGGCGGCACTGAGCGCGTGATCTGGGATCTGGGCAAGACGCTGGTGCAGCTTGGCCACCGCGTGAGCTACCTGGTGCCCCACGGCTCCAGCTGCGACTTCGGCCATGTGCTGCCCATCCGCCCCGACGCACCGTGGGAGGGGCAGATCCCGGCCGATGTGGACATTGCGCATTTCCAGTTCAACCCCCGCACCGAGCTGAGCCGGCCCTATCTGGTCACCGAGCACGGCAACGCGCGCAAGCCCAAGCCGCTGCCGCTGAACACCGTGTTCCTCTCGCGTGACCACGCCGCGCGTTACGGTTCCACCGAGTTTGTCTACAACGGACTCGATTGGAGCGGCTATGGCCCTGTGGACTTTGACCGCCCACGGCCCCACTACCACTTTCTGGGCAAGGCGGCCTGGGGCGTGAAGAACGTGCGCGGCGCGATCAAGGTGGCCAAGATGGCCGGCGTGGAACTGGACGTGCTGGGCGGAGACCGCATCAACTTCAAGCGCGGCTTTCGCTGGACGTTGTCGCGCAAGATCCACTTTCACGGCATGGTGGGCGGCGCGCAGAAGACCGGCCTGCTCAATGCCTCGCGCGGGCTGATCTTTCCGGTGCGCTGGCACGAGCCCTTTGGCCTGGCCGTGATCGAAAGCCTGTACTTCGGCTGCCCGGTGTTTTCCACGCCCTACGGCGCATTGCCCGAGCTGGTGCCGGTGCACTGCGGCGTGCTGTCGGCCGAAGCCTCCGTGCTGGCCGAGGCGGTGCGCAACAACCGCTTTGACGCCCGCGCCTGTCACCAGCATGTGGTCGATCACTTCGGCGCCGAGCGCATGGCGCGCAACTACCTGCGCATGTACGAGCGCGTGCTCGCGGGCGAGAAGATCAACGCCCAGCCGCCCGTCATCCAGGGGCCTGCGCGCGAACTGCCCTGGAGGCAGTGAATCACCCCCTGAGACGCTGCGCGCCTTCCCCCTCTCTCTACGCGCTTCGCGCTATGGGAGGGGGACGCCATCGGTGGCCCGGCGAAGCCGGTTCCACGGTGGCACTGGTTTTTTGCGGCGCGCCGGTATCGAAAGGAGTGAGCATCGCGGGCCGGTCACCCGAGGGGCCGAGGATCGCCAACCGGCGCTCCCATGTCGCCCCACCCGTTGCCCGTCGGGCCGAGCCGTTCGAGGCGGGCACCTTCCCCGGTCATTCGGGCTGAGCTTGTCGACGCCAGGGCGCGCCATGCAGTGGCGGCCGCTGAAAAACCAGTCAAATAGGCCGCTAGCGCTTATTCATCAAGCGCAACTTGCTATTTAATTAATAGCAAAAGTCACCTCTGCCCCGCGCCCTGCGCTCCCACGGCTGCCAGCGCGGCGCGCCATTCCTCTTCCAGCACCGCCACGAGCGCCGCCGCTGGCATGGGGCGCACCGCCGCCACGCCCTGGCCGGCCCACAGTGAGAGGTAGTCCGCCCGCCCCGCCTCGGCAGACGCCCGGCGCAGCGCGCCGGTGAGGGCGTTCTGCACCGGGTAGGCTGGCACATCGGCCTCGTGCGCGTGCAGCCGCTGCAGCATCGTGTTGACGATGCCACGCGCCGGGCGGCCCGAGAAGACGCGGGTGGTGCGCGTGTCCGTGCCGGTGGCGTGGGCCAGCGCATCGCGGTAGGCCGGGCCGATGCCCGACTCGTCGCAGGCCAGGAAGGCCGTGCCCATCTGCACCGCCTCGGCGCCCAGGGCCTGGGCCGCGGCGATACCGCGGCCGTCCATGATCCCGCCGGCCGCGATCACCGCCACGCCCCGGGGGCGCAGCGCATCCACGCACTGCGGGATGAGGGCCATGGTGCCCACCATGGACGCCGCAAAGTCGGCCTGCGAGGGGCCCTTGGCGGCAGGGGCCTTTTCTGCGGGCGCAAGGCCCTCGGCCTGCAGACGGCCCGTGGGCAAAAAAGTGCCCCGGTGGCCGCCCGCCTCCATGCCCGATGCGACCACCGCGTCCGCGCCCACATCGGCCCAGGCCACGGCCTCGGCCACGGATGTGGCCGTGCCGATGACGGTGCAGCCCGCGCTGTGCAGCCGCTCGACCTGCGCGGCGTTCAGGATGCCAAAGGTAAAACTCGCCACGGCAGGGCGCGCTTCGACCAGGGCGTCGAACTGGGCCGCAAAGTCCTCGCACCAGCGCGCGGGCACGGCGGGCGTGAGGCCGAACTCCGCATACAGCGGCGCCAGACGGGCCACGGCCTTTTCCACCGTGGCCGCATCGGGCGCGGGCGTGTCCTGCACGAAGAGATTGAGCCCGAAGGGCCGGTCGGTGCGCCGCCGCACCTCGGCCGCCGCCTCGGCCATGGCGGCGGGGGAGCGCATGCCGCAGCCCAGGGTGCCCAGCCCGCCCGCCGCAGACACGGCGGCAGCCAGCGCCGGGGTGTCGGCACCCGTCATGGGCCCCTGGATGATGGGCAGGCGCAGGGAGAGGGCGGTGCGCAGGCTGGGGTGGGGCATGGTGGCGTTCCGTTCGCTAAAAAAGGGAAGAAGAGAAGGGTTGTCAGTCGCGCAGCACTTGCTGCAGCGCATCCAGCGCCGCGGACCGGTAGCCGTGGCGCCACACCAGCAGCGTCTGCAGGGTGGTCAGGGGGTGCTGGGCCAGCAGCGCGGCGTGGGGCGAGAGCTGGAGCACCGAGCGTGGCACGATGCCCACGCTGCCACCCCCCGCCACGCTGGCCAGGATGGCGTGGTACGAGCCCAGTTCCAGCGTCTGCATGGGCGGGGTGCGGGTTGCGAACCAGTCCTGCGCCACCCCCCGGTAGGTGCAGCCAGGCTCGAACACCGCCAGCGTGCCGGGCACCACATCCTGCGGGCCGGACACGGGCGGATGCCCCGTGGGCAGCACCAGGATCAGTTCCTCGGCGAACACGGGGCTGGCTTCCAGCGCAGGGTCGGGCGACTGCCCTGGCGGCCAGGCCACCAGCACGGCGTCGAGCGCATGGGCGCGCAGCCGCTCCAGCAGTTCGCGCGTGGGGGCGGTCGACAGCTCCAGCGCCACCCCGGGCCACTGGCGGTGCAGTTGCGCCAGCGGGGCGGGCAGGCGGCTGGCGGCGGTGCTTTCCATCGAGCCCAGGCGCAGGCGTCCCGTGGGCTGGCCTGGCCGCACGGCCTGCCGAGCCTCCTCGGCCAGCGCCAGCAGCCGGTCGGCGTAGCCCCGCAGCACTTCGCCCTCGGGCGTGAGCGCCATACGCTTGCCCTCGCGCAGGAACAGCGGGGTGCCCAGGTCGGCCTCCAGCTGGCGCACCCGCGTGGTCACATTGGACTGCACGCGCTGCAGCCGCTCGGCCGCGCGCGTGACGCTACCCTCTGCCGCCACGGTGCGGAAGATGTCGAGGGCGGCCAGATCGAGTGGGGGGGATGCTTTATCCATCTTGAAAAAGTATGAATGTCAAAAATTCAATCTCTTGCTAAGATCATAAGACCCCGCATCCGACGCCGCAACTCCCCTCCCACCGTCCCACCGCGCAACCGCCCCCATGCCGTGACCCAGGCCACTTCTTCTTCCACGCTTGCAGCCACCCGCCGTGGCGACACCTGCTCCTCCGCGCTCCAGGTCGCACTGGCGGGCATGGCCGCGCTGGCGGCCGCCATGGGCATCGGCCGCTTCGCCTTCACACCGCTGTTGCCCATGATGCTGCACGACGGCGTGGTGGACATCGCCACCGGCAGCTGGCTGGCCACGGCCAACTACGCGGGCTACCTGGGGGGTGCGCTGCTGTACATGGCCTTGCCCTGGCTGGGCCGGCGCCTGGACGCGGTGCCTGACAATGCAGCCCTGGTGCGCAGCGGGCTGGTGGCCACGGTGCTGCTCACGGCCGCGCTGGCCTTGCCATGGCCCTGGCTGTGGCCCCTGATGCGGCTTCTGGCCGGTGTGGCCAGCGCCATGGTGTTCCTGGGCACGGCCAACTGGTGCATGGGCCGGCTGGCCCACCTGGGACATCCGGCCCTGGGCGGGTTGATCTTTTGCGGCCCGGGCCTGGGCATCGTCGCCACCGGCCTGCCCACCAGCGCCATGGTGGCAGCGGGCTGGAGCGCCGCCACGGGCTGGGCCGTGTTCGCCGTGCTCGCCGCCTTGCTGTGCGCGCTGGTGTGGCCGGTGGTGCGGGGCAGCGAAGCCTCCTCGGTGGTGCCAAGTGCCGCAAGCACGGCGGCAACGGCGCCACCTCCGCCCGCGCCGCATCCGGCAGCCGAGCGCGCCCTGCTGGCGCTGGCCTATGGCCTGGCCGGCCTGGGCTACATCGTCACGGCCACCTTCCTGCCCGTGATCGCGCGGGCCGCGCTGCCTGCAGGCTCGGCCTGGCCCGACCTGTTCTGGCCCATCTTCGGCGCGGGTGTGGCGTTGGGGGCGCTGCTGTCCACGCGCATTCACCCTGCGCGGGACCGGCGCCTGCTGCTGGCGGGGGCCTACCTGCTGCAGGCGGCGGCCATCGGCCTGGGCCTGCTCTGGCCCGGCCCGGCAGGCTTTGCATTCGGTAGCCTGCTGCTGGGCCTGCCCTTCACGGCCATCACGTTCTTTGCGTTGCAGGAGGCGCGACACCAGTGGCCCCAGGCGGGCGCAGGCTTCACCGGCCTGATGACCGCGCTGTACGGCATCGGCCAGATCGCGGGGCCGCCCATGGCGGCTGCACTCTTGGCGCGCGCGGGCTCGCAGGCGCAGGGGTTTGACTGGGCGCTGGGTGTGGCGGGGGCTGCGCTGGGGTTGGGGGCGGCGCTGTATGCGCTGATGGCCTGGCGCTGGAGAACGTGAGCTAAGCTAAAAATGGCCTGTAGCGCTTATCCAATGAGCGCATGCAGCTATCGATGTGATAGCTATTGGGGGAGGGGCAACCGCAGCACAAAGCACGCGCCACTCGCGCCATCCGGCCGGTCCTCGCAGTGCACCGTGCCGTTGTGGCGCCCTGCAATCGAGCGCACCAGCGCCAGCCCCAGGCCCACGCCCCCGGCGCGCTCGCTGGCGCCGGGCAAGCGGTAGAAGGGCTCGAAGATGCGTTCACGGTGGGTCACGGGCACGCCCGGACCCCGGTCGCACACGCGCACCTCGGCGTGACCCTGGCGGCGTTCGACCACCAGGGTGATCTCGCCGGTGCTGTAGCGCCGGGCGTTTTCCAACAGGTTGCGGATGGCGCGGCGCAGAAGCTTTGGGATGCCGCGCACATCCACGGAGTCCGAACTCACGTCCAGATCGGCGTCCACGCGTGCACACTCTTCGGCGGCCAGACCGATCAGATCCACCAGCTCCACGGTACCCACATCGGCTTCGCGTGCATCCAGGCGACTGGCCAGCAGGATCTCGTCCACCAGCTGGTCCAGCTCGGCAATGTTGCGCAGGATTTCCTCACGGAACGCGGGCGAGGGCTGCTGCCCGCCCATCAGCTCCAGCCCCATGCGGATGCGGGTGAGCGGTGAGCGCAGTTCGTGCGAGGCGTTGGCCAGCAGCGATTTGTGCGACTTGACCAGCGTTTCCACGCGCGCAGCGGCGGCGTTGAACTGGCGCGCGAGGTCGGCCACTTCGTCCTGCCCTTGCTCGGGCACACGCACCGACAGGTCACCCTCGCCAAACTTTTGCACGCTGCGTTGCAGGGCTTCGAGCCGCAGCGTGAGGCGCCGGATGATGGGGTACACACCCACGGCCACGGCCAGGCCCACGATGCCCAGCAGCCACAAAAAGCCGAACGGTGGCCGGGTCCAGAACGCGGCGTCGCCCTGGTTCGGACCTCCGGGTCGGCCGCTCCGATCGCCGCGTGGCTGGCGAGGCGCCATCTGCAGCAGAAAGACCTGCCCAGTGTCCGATTGGATCTGGAATTCAATGCCTTCGCCCGGCTCGCTGGGCTGGCGCGTGGCCAGGCCCTTGAGCACCTGCGTGCCGTTGGGATCGCGCAGCACCATCTCGCGCGAGGGCGGCACGAACGGCTGGGCGTTCTGCGCCTTTTGTTCCTCGGCCATGCGCCAGGCCCAGCCCACGGTCAGCGTCAGCACCGCGATGCCGCCGACCACGGCCAGCCAGATGCGCAGGTACAGACGGCGGGAGAAGGGAGTGGAAAGTGACATTGAAACTCGATTAGCGTCAGCGTCAATATCCGCAGCACGCGCGCTGCTGGAAACTGGCGCAGCACAGGCCAGTGGCCGCCGCGCAAGGGCCGCCCCGCCGCGCTGGCGGCGTCCCCCTGTGGGGGATGGCGCGAAGCGACTCAGGGGGCATGGCTAATCCTGTTGTTTCGCAAAAACGTAGCCCACGCCACGCACCGTGAGGATGCGGCGCGGGTTCTTGGCGTCGGCCTCGATGGCGGCACGGATGCGACCCATGTGCACGTCGATGGAGCGGTCAAACGCCTCCAGCTCGCGGCCGCGCACGGCCTCCATGATCTGGTCGCGCGTGAGCACGCGACCCGCGCGCTCGGCGAGCGCCACGAGCAAATCGAACTGGTAGGAGGTGAGGTCGGCCAGCTCGCCTGCCACGGTCACGGTGCGGGCGTCGCGGTCGATCTCCAGCGTGCCAAAACGCAGGACCTGCGTGGCCGCCGTTGCATTGCCGCCATCAGTGCGGCGGCGCAGGATGGCGCGGATGCGGGCCAGCAGCTCGCGCGGCTCAAACGGTTTGGGCAGGTAATCGTCGGCACCCAGCTCCAGGCCGATGATGCGGTCCATAGGGTCGCCCTTGGCGGTGAGCATGAGCACCGGCACCTGGGCCGCATGGCCTTGCAACGAGCGGATGCGCCGGCACACTTCCAGGCCGTCCATGTCGGGCAGCATGAGGTCCAGGATCACGAGGTCGGGCAGCGGCCCGGCGTCGGGTCCCTGCAGCTGCGCCAGGCCACTCTTGCCGTCCGCGCGGTGCGTGACCTGCAGGCCCGACTGGCCCAGGTACTCGCCCACCATCTGTGCGAGGCGGGCGTCGTCTTCGATCATCAGCAGTTGGGAACTCATGGGGGCAGTGTAGTAGCGGGTGGCTTCATGGTCGCCAAGGGCTGTCTCGGTGCGTTGTCGGCCATGTAAACCTCCCGTAAAGCCACCAAGCCCGTGCAGCCGTACGACCGCGGTCAAACTTGCCCTGCCGCGCGGTCCCGCCCGGGCCGCTTGTGTTGCACGCATGCCATGCGCAGGAGGCGCAGCTTCTTCTTGTGTGGGCACTGCTTTGCCCCTACGCTCGGAGCATGAATTCCCCCTTCCTTACGCCGGGATGCCACGGCGCCAGCCCGCCGTCCGCATGACGCTCCCGGAGCCTCGCCTTGCCCCGTCCGGGCGCGACGTCTCCGTGGCGATCGTGGAGGACGATCCGCGCACGCGGCGGCGGTTCGAGCACGCGCTGGCGCGGGCCGACCGCCTGTGGCTGGCCTACTCTGCGGGCACGGTGGGCGAGATGGTGGCTTGGCTGCGCCAGAACAGCGTAGATGTCCTTTTGGTGGATCTGGGCTTGCCGGATGGATCGGGCCTGGATGTGATCCGTGAATGCCAGAAGCTGTCGCGAGGGACCGAGATCATGGTGATCACCATGTTCGGCGACGAAGCAAACATGATGCGGGCTTTCGAGGCGGGCGCGCGCGGCTACTTGCTGAAGGACGGGACGGAAGACGACTTGGCTGAACATGTGCTGAGTCTGAATGCGGGGGGGTCTCCGATGACGCCCATCATCGCGCGGCAGTTGCTGGCACGACTGTCTCCTGTGGCGTTGCAGCAGGGCGCACCGGTTGCTGTCGAGGCGCTGACCACCCGAGAGCGGGATATCCTGGCCAAGCTTGCGCGGGGATATACCTATTCGGAAACTGCCGAGATCCTTGGTATCGCTGCGTCTACTGTCCAGTCGCATGTCAAGAATATCTACAGCAAGTTGGCGGTTCATTCCAAGACTGAAGCGATCTATGAGGCGCGGCAACTGGGGCTCTTGTAGGGGCGGTCTGCTCCAAAGGGCGCTGGCGGTGCTTCTCCGGTTTTTCGGAAGCGGAGTGTTGTCCCTGCTGCTGTGTGGCGGGGCCTTCGCGCAGGAGGAGCCTCTCACCCTTGAGTTCGCGCGTGCCTACCTGGAGCCTGAAGGTGCCGCGGCATGGTCAGGTCGGGTGACACTTCCCCACCTTTGGGACAAGGTCTACCCGGGTCGTGCGGGGCGTGCTCGTTATCAGCTGGAGTTGCCGCCAGTTGCGTCGGATGGGGTTCTTCGGGGGCTCTTTTTTCCTCGTGTCGGAAATCAGGTGGAGATCTTTGTTGGGGGCGACTTGATTGCGCATCGCGGCGTTCTGGGCGATAGCCGCCACGATGCGACCAAAGCGCCGCTGTGGGTGCCGGTGCCAGCGAGCCTCCTGTCCACCACCGCTCCCACGGTGCTGGTGGTGCGCGTGGCGGTGCAACCGGTGCGTTGGGGTGGGTTGGCCGCGCCACGCTTCGGACCAGAGGTCAACTTGCTGCCGCAGTACCGCGAGCGCTATGTCTGGCGGCAGTGGGGGGCTGTCGCTGTGGTGTTTGCGCTTGCACTCACGGGTGTGATTGCCGGGGGGCTCTGGCATCTGACCCGTGAACCCGTGTATGGCTACTTTGCGCTGTGTGCACCTTTTGGAATGCTGCGATACGGCGACCGGCTGTGGGAAGTGCCTCCGCTGGGCTGGCCACTGTGGGGAGGGATCGTGGCCTTCTCATTGACAGTGCACATGCTGCTGCTGGTGCGCTTCTCGCTTGCGTTGCTGGGTCGCGACGGCATCGGCGTCCGGCGGGGCTTCTGGGCCTTGGTGGTGGCCGAGGCCGCGCTGGTTTGGGGGGGCTATGGTATGGGAAAGCCTTGGTGTTGGACTGCTGGCTTGGCGCTGCTGTTCGTGCCGTCTTTCTGGGCATATGCCGTGGCGGCCCGCGAAGCCTTGGTGGTGAGGCAACCAGAGGCCGTAGCGTTGTGTCTTGCCAGCTTCATCCCCATAGGCGCAGGCCTGTATGACTTCCTGGAAATTCGGGTGTCCACCGAAAGCGTGGGCCGCTCTTCCTATCTTCCCCTGGCCACCATGCTGTTCGTGCTGCTCATGGGCTGGCTGATCCTGAGTCGTTATGCCCGCCAGGTGCGTGCATACCAGGCCCTGAGCAATTCCCTGGACGAGAAGGTGCGCCAGCGTGAGCGTGAGCTTGAGGTCAGCTACGCGCTCCTGCAGCAGGAGCATGAGCAGCACGCGGCCCTGCAGGAGCGCCAGCGCATCATGCGCGACATCCACGACGGCGTCGGCTCGCAACTGGTGGGGCTGCTCAGCCTCATTGGCAAAGGCCGGTCCAGCCGGGCCGCGCTGCGTGAGCATGCCCACGCGGCGCTCGATGAACTGCGCATGGCCGTGGACGCCATGCAGCCGGTGGACGGTGACCTGGCCACCGTGCTGGCCACGCTGCGCTACCGGCTACAACCGCGGCTGGCCGCCTCGGGCATCTCGGTCGATTGGCAGGTTGACGAAGAACTGCCTACGCTGGACAGCCTCACGCCGCACAGGGTGCTTCAGATCCAGCGCATCCTGCTGGAGGCATTCACCAACGTGCTGAGGCATGCGCAGGCCAGCACGGTGCGGGTCAGCGCTCGCCATGAGGCTGGGCCGAGCCACCCGCCGCACCTGGTGCTGGAGATCGCCGACAACGGTGTGGGCATGAGGGACCCCGCCCACATGCACGGCGGACAGGGCCTGGCCAACATGCGCGCACGCGCGCAGGCTATCGGCGCGCAGCTGGATGTCACGTCTGTGCCGGGCCAGGGGACGTGTGTGCGGATTGCGTTGCTGGGGGAGCCTGCACCCGCGATGCCAGCCACACCAGCACCAGCACCGGCAGCCCCAGCAGCGCCGTCGATGTGAAGAACTGCGCATAGCCAAACGCATTCACGTAATCGCCAGAGAAACCCGCCACGAATTTCGGCAGCAGCAACATCATCGAGCTGAACAGTGCGTACTGCGTGGCCGAGTAACTCACGTTCGTCAGGCTCGACAGATAGGCAATGAATGCGGCCGACGCAATGCCACTGGCCAGGTTGTCGGCCGACACCACGGCAATCAGCGCCGTCACGTCGTGTCCGTGGCCCGCCAGCCAGGCGAACAGCAGGTTGCTGGCCGCGCTCAGGATGGCGCCCAGCATCAGGATGCGCATCACGCCAAACCGCATCGATAACACGCCGCCCACAAAGGCGCCGGCCAGCGTCATGATCACGCCGTAGATCTTGGTCACGGCGGCGACCTCGTCCTTGGTGAAGCCCATGTCCACATAGAACGGGTTGGCCATGATGCCCATCACTACATCGCTGATGCGGTACACGGCGATCAGCGCCAGGATCAGCGCCGCGTGCCAGCCATAGCGGCGCAGAAAATCGGCAAAAGGTTCCACCATGGCGCTCTGGATCCACTCCGCCGCGTTGCGCGCAGGGGGCAGTTGCACGGGCGCGGGCTCGCGTGAGAACAGCACGGTGACCACGCCCACGGCCATCGAGGCCGCCATCCCCAGGTACGCCACTTGCCACGCGCTGTTCTGGTAGGCCGCAGCGCCTTGTGCGATGGCCTGGCCCACGGCGGGCGTCACCTCGGAGCGCGCTGCAATCCACAACACGCCCGCTCCGGCCCAGATCATGGCCAGGCGGTAGCCCGTCTGGTACGACGCTGCCAGCGCCGCCTGGTGGTTGGCGTCGGCGGATTCGATGCGAAACGCATCGAGCGCGATGTCCTGCGTGGCCGAGCCAAATGCCACGGCCAACGCGCACCACACGATGGGCCCCAGGGTCTGGCGCGGGTCGGCCAGCGCCATGCCCACCAGCCCAGCCACGATCAGCGCCTGCGACAGCAGCAGCCAGCTGCGCCTGCGCCCCAGCGCGTGTGTGAGCAGCGGAATCGGCAGCCGGTCTACCAGTGGTGCCCACACCCACTTGAAGCCATAGGCCAGGCCCACCCAGCTCAGGTAGCCGATGGTGCTACGGTCAATGCCCGCCTCGCGCAGGCGAAAGCTCAGCGTGCCCAGTACCAGCAGCAGTGGCAGCCCGGCCGAGAACCCGAGCGTAAGCATGCGCAGGCTGGCGGGCTCCAGGTACACGCGCAGGGTCTGCAGCCAGGGCGTGCGGTGCGGCTTTTCCGGGGTGAGGTTGGGGGCGGATGAAGTGGAGGTGTCTGACATGGGCGCGCGGAGGTTTTGTCTATCATCGCCGACACACCCTTGTAGCCAGCCTGCCGGCCTCCATCTGCGCGGCAGACTCTGGTGTGTTGTGTGCCAGCTCTGCTCATTATTCCTTCTGGGATCGCCTTGTATGTGTCTTTTCTGCCCCACTCCCTCTGTTGCGCCCTCGTCCCCGTGGTCGCCGCGCCGCGCCTTCCTGCTGGCGGCAGGCGCCAGCGCTGCGGCGCCAGTGCTCGCGCAGGTCGAGGTGGGCTCGGCATCCAGCCTGCGCAAGCTGGTGCCCGCTGAAACGCTGGAAAACTCCGCAGCCCAGCAGTACCAGCAGATGCTGCAGCAGGCCAAGGCCAAGCGCGCGCTGGCACCCAGCGACCACCCGCAGCTGCAGCGCCTGCACGCCATCGCCAAGCGGCTGATTCCGCACACCATGCCGTGGAACGACCGCGCCAAACAATGGCGCTGGGAGGTCAACCTCATCGGCAGTTCGCAGATCAACGCCTTCTGCATGCCTGGCGGCAAGATTGCGTTCTACACCGGCATCCTGGACCAGCTCAAGCTCACCGACGATGAGACCGCCATGATCATGGGCCACGAAATGGCCCACGCGCTGCGCGAACATGCGAGAGAGCGCATCGCCAAGACACAGGGCACCAACCTGGCGCTGCGCCTGGGCTCGCAGCTGCTGGGGCTTGGCGACCTGGGCCAGGCGGCGGCGGGGCTGGGTGGGCAGCTGCTCACGCTGCAGTTCAGCCGCTCGGACGAGACGGATGCCGACCTGGTGGGGCTGGAGCTGGCCGCCCGCGCAGGCTACCAGCCCTCGGCCGCCGTAAGCCTGTGGCAGAAGATGGGCAACGCCAGCGGCAGCAAGCAGGGCGGGCTGGCGTTTTTGTCCACACACCCTTCAGGCCCCGCGCGCATCCGTGAGCTGGAGGTGAATGTGCCCAAAGTGCAGGGCCTGTACGAGGCGGCGCGGCGCAACGGGTAGTCGTGGACGGCGGGTGGGTGGCAGAGGCGCGCCATCGAAAGGTGCCTGGGAATCCTGATGCTACTGTTTTAATAGCTATTAGCGCTTGATGAATAAGCGATAGCGGCCAGTTTGACTAAGAATTTGGCTGCCGTGGAGCTATGCCACGCTCACCCGGTTGCGGCCCGCGTTCTTGCTTTGGTACAGCGCCTTGTCGGCGCGTGCAATGGCAGCTTGCAGGTCTTCGGCGCTGTGCACCTGGGCCACGCCAAACGACATGGTCAGCGCAATGGGCGCCTGGCCCACGTCCAGCGGCGTTTGCTCGATGGCGGCGCGGATGCGTTCGGCGGTGGCACAGGCGGCGTCCAGCGGGCTGGCGGGCATCAGCGCCAAAAACTCCTCGCCGCCCCAACGCGCCAGCACGTCCCCTTCGCGCAGGTTGGCGGCCAGCACTTTGGCCATGGCCACCAGTACCTCGTCACCCACGGCGTGGCCGTATTGGTCGTTGATCCGTTTGAACAAGTCCACATCACACAGCAGCAGGGTGACTGGCGCACCGTCGCGCTGGCTGCGCGCCAGCGCGTTGGTGGACAGGGCTTCGAAGTGGCTGCGGTTGGCCAGGCCGGTCAGCGCATCGAGCGTGGCCTGCTTGCGCAAGCGGGCCTCCGCGATCAGGATCGTGCGGCGGTAGAAGGCCGACAGCGCGGCCGACATGGCGAACACCAGACAGATGTGTACCCAGTTCACGATGTTGACGCTGCGGGCGGGCAGGGGGTCGAGCGGACCCAGGTGGCTGCTCAGTGCATGCAGGCCCAGGTAGTACGCCAGCAACGCCAGCACCATCGGTGCGGCATACCCGCGCGTATTGGCAATCACGATGGCAGGAATGAACATCAGCAGGTAGTAGTGAAATCCGCTGTCCCAGCCGATGAGCAGCGATCCCAATGCCGAGTGCCCCACCACCTCCAGCCAGATCAGCAACAGCCCGGCCACGTTGTAGCGTTTCTGTATGAGCCGGTATGCGCCCAGGTACATGCCGATGCTGACCACGTTGATGGCCGCCAGCGGCAGCGATCCCAGCCACAAAAACAGCGCGATGTAGCCGACATCGATAGCCGCAGCGGTCAGCGCCACCCGCTGCACCATGGCCCAGTAGGCCTTGCCCGCCAGGCTGGAGCCACGCTGCGGTGCTAGGGGAGGGCGTGGCTTGAAGGTGGGGTTCATGGCGCGAAAGCGGGGCGGGGCGGATGGAGCCTGGGCAAGGGTGCCACAGGCTGCTTACAACACGATACATCGTAAGCATGCAGACCATCGGCGGTCCGCAGAACTGGCCGCTTTTGCCGCGCATATCCGCCCCGGGCGGGCGCCTGGGTGGGGCGGGGCTACCTCCTAAAAGGATAATTTAGTAGTCAAATTTGCCGCTAGCGTTTGTCCATCAAGCGCTGGCAGCTATCAAAAAGATACTAATGAGGCGATGTGCAGTGAAGCGCTGCGGGAATTTTCTGAGGCTCTTCAGGCACGTCTCAGGTCCCGCCCACGTAGGGATTGCTCTGGCGCTCACGCCCGAAAGTGCTCTCCGGACCGTGCCCCGGGATGAACACTGTCTGGTTGCCCATGGGCCACAAGCGCTGGGTGATGCTGTCGATGAGCTGCTGGTGGTTGCCCTGCGGGAAATCCGTGCGGCCCATGCTGCCCGCAAACAGCACATCGCCCACAAACGCCCGGTCGATCTGCGGCGCGTGGAACACCACATGCCCTGGCGTGTGCCCGGGGCAGTGGCGCACGTTCAGGGTCTCGTTGCCGATCTGCACCGTGTCGCCATCGTGCAGCCAGCGCGTGGGCGTGAAGTGCTGCGCGGGCGGAAACCCAAACATCGCGCTTTGCTGCGGCAGGCCGTCAATCCAGAACTGGTCACCCGGGTGGGGGCCAACGATGGGCAGCGAAAGCCGCTCTGCCAGCTCGCCCGTGCCGCCCGCGTGGTCGATGTGGGCGTGGGTGAGCCAGATCTGTTCGAGCGTGAGGCCTAGGCGCTGGATCTCTGCCAGCAGCACCTCCAGGTCGCCGCCGGGGTCGATCACGGCGGCTTTGTGGGTGGCGTCGCACCAGACGAGGGAGCAGTTTTGCTGGAACGCGGTGACGGGGATGGTGAGGTAGTGGAGCATGGTGGGTGAGGTGGTGGTGTGTATTTTTGCAGGCCTGGCGCACGGCGGCCGGGAGAGGCTCAAGCCCGTGCCAGCCGATCGACGAGGAAATCCACCAGCACGCGCACGCGCAGCGGCATGTGCCGGTTGGCGGGATACAGCAGCGAAAACGGGCGAGAGGCACCGGCATGGGCGGGCAGCACCTCCCGCAAGGCGCCGCCGTGCAGATCGGCCTCCACAATGAAGCGGTAGGTCTGCAGCAGCCCTGCGCCTGCACGCGCCAGGGTCACGGGGCCCAGGATGTCGTCGGCACAGCGCAGGTGGCCTTGGGTGGGCACCTCCACATCGCGCCCGGCGGCGTCGCGCAGTATCCATGGCACCGCCTGGCCGCTGCTGGGCAGCACAAACTGGATGCATTCGTGCGCCGCCAGGTCGGCGATGGCATGCGGCGTGCCGCAACGCGCCAGGTACGCCGGGGCAGCGACCACCACCAGGGCGGCGTCCTCCAGCTTGCGCGCCACCAGCCCCGAGTCGATGGGGGCTCGACCGCGCACGGCCAGGTCAAAGCCTTCTTCGGTGAAGTCCACGTTGCGGTTGCTCAACTGCAGCTCCAGCTCCACGTCGGGGTAGGCCTGCGCAAATGCGGGCAGCAGGGGCAGGATGCGGCAGTGCCCGTAGGAGGTGGGCAGGCTGAAGCGCACGAGGCCTGCCGGGCTTTGCTGTTGGCCCGACAGCTCGCGTTCTGCCTCGGCCAGCTGGCCCAGCGCCTGGCGGCATTGCTCGTAGTAGCGCTTGCCTGCGTCGGTCAGCCGCACCTGGCGCGTGGTGCGCTGGAACAGCCGCACGCCCAGGCGCGCCTCCATGCGCGCCACCGATCGGCTCACGGCCGCCGCCGTCAGCCCGGCCGCCTGGGCGGCGGCCGTGAAGCTTTGCCACTGCGCGGTCAGGCAGAACAGTTCGATGCTGCCCAGCTTCAGGTCGTCAAATTGGCGCGCCATGTTCTGTTTATTACTTCATGTAATCAGTGAAATTACTGGTGTCTAGTTTATTGCTGTTTGCATCGCCAATACCATCGTTTCACCTTTCCACCACGCCCCCAAGGCCTCCCCATGAAGCTGTACTTTTCCCCCGCCGCCTGCTCCTTGTCGCCCCACATCCTGCTGCTGGAATGTGGCCTCACTTTCGAACTGGAGAAGGTCGATACCGCGCGCCACCAGACGGCCGATGGGCAGGATTTCTATGCGATCAACCCCAAAGGCCAGGTGCCCGTGCTGGAGCTGGACGACGGCTCCCGCCTCACCGAAGGCCCGGTCATTGCGCAATACATCGCCGACCAGGCCCAGGCCACGCAACTGATGCCGGCCGCCGGCACGCGGGCGCGCTACCGGGTGATGGAGTGGCAGAACTACGTCAGCACCGAGCTGCACAAGTCCTTCACGCCCCTGTTCCACGCCGGGCTGGACGACAACGCCAAGGCCGCGCTGGCCGCCCTGCTGCGCAAGAAGATGGAGTGGCTGGACGCGCAGCTGCAGGACGGCAACTACCTGACGGGCGAGCACTTCACGGCGGCCGACGCCTATCTTTTTGTGGTGCTGGGCTGGGCCAAGTTCGTGAAGCTGGACATCAGCGACCTGGCCCATCTGCAGGCTTTCCTGCGCCGTGTGGCCGCGCGCCCCGCCGTGCAGGCCGCGATGCGGGCCGAAGGGTTGCTGGGCTGAGAGGCCATTGCTTCATTCCAAGGAAAATAGCCATGCCTTACATCAACATCAAAGTGACCCGTGAAGGCGTCAGCAGTGCGCAAAAAGCGGCGCTGATCCAAGGCGCCACCGATTTGCTGGTGCGCGTTCTGAACAAGGAGCCCGCCACCACCTTTGTCGTGATCGACGAGGTCGAGACCGACAACTGGGGCGTGGCCGGTGAAACGGTGACCGTGCGCCGCCAGCGCGCTCGCGCCGCCGCCGACGGGAGCGCGCCATGAGTGACCCGCGCTTTGACGCAGTCGCCGCCGTGCTGCAGGAATATTTCGACGGCCTGTGCCACAGCGATACACAGCGCCTGCGCCGCGTGTTCCACCCGCAGGCGGTCTATGCCTGCGCCACGGCCGAGCCGGCGGTGATCCTGCGCATGGAGGAATATTTCCCCATCGTGGACCAGCGCCCCTCGCCCGCCAGCCGGGGCGAGACGGTGCAGGAGCGCATCCTGTCCATCGAGTTTGCCGGGCCGGTGACGGCCCTGGCCAGGGTGGAATGTGCCATCCTGCCCAAGCACTTCACCGACCTGCTGACCCTGATCCACGTGGACGGGCGCTGGCAGATCATTGCCAAGGTGTTTCACTACGAGCTGGATCGCTGAGGCGGCGGTGCGCGCAAGCCGGTGGGCGAGTTCCTCTTCTCGGAAGGACTCATTGATTGATAGCTGCTAGCGCTTGTCAGATAAGCGCTAGAGCCCAATTTGGCTAAAAAACCGGCGGCAGGCATCATCGGCGGTGGGCCCGCCTCACAGGTTGGTTGCCGCGACCACTTCCGACATGTCGGTCAGCCCCTGCAGCACCTTCTCGATGCCGTCTTGGCGCAGGGTCAGCATGCCGGCGGCCAGAGCCGAGTGGCGGATGTCCGAGGCGGGGGCGCGGTGGCGGATGTGCTGGCGAATGGTCTCGTCGCTCATCATCAGCTCATGGATGCCCAGCCGGCCGTGGTAGCCATGGCCTTCGCACTTCGTGCAGCCCACATGGCGCCACAGGCGCAGCTCGCCCTGTGCGCCGCCGTGCTGCTGGCGCCAGCGCGCCACCTGTGCCTCGCGGGCCTCGGGGGAGTTGTTGGTGCCGCTGTCCAGGTACTGCGATGCCAGGCCCAGCAACGTGTCGTGGTCGGCCACACGCGGCTCGCGGCAGGCTGTGCACAGGCGGCGCACCAGGCGCTGGGCCAGGATGGCGAGCAGCGAATCGGAGAAGTTGAACGGGTCCAGGCCAATCTCCAGCAGCCGCGCAATGCTCTCGGGCGCCGAGTTGGTGTGCAGGGTGGACAGCACCAGGTGCCCCGTCAGCGAGGCCTCGATGGCGATGCGCGCGGTTTCCTCGTCGCGCATCTCGCCGATCATGATCACGTCGGGGTCGGCCCGCAAAAAAGTGCGCATGGCGGCGGCAAAGGTCCAGCCGATGCGCGGGTTCACCTGCACCTGGCGCAGGCCCTCCTGCGTGATCTCGATGGGGTCTTCGGCCGTCCAGATCTTGCGGCCTGCGGTGTTGATGTCGCGCACCACCGAGTGCAGCGTGGTCGTCTTGCCGCAGCCCGTAGGGCCGCACACCAGCACCAGGCCATAACTTTTTTGCACCACGGAGCGCAGTGCCAGCAGGTTGGGCTGGCTCAGGCCGATGTTCTCCAGCGGCAGGGGCTTGGCACCCGCCAGCAGGCGCAGCACCACGTCTTCCAGCCCGCGCGAGGTGGGCACGGTAACCACTCGCAGCTCCACCGGCGGGCCTCCGAAGCGCGCGAAGTCGATCTTGCCGTCCTGGGGCTTGCGGTGCTCGGAGATGTCCATGCCCGCCATGATCTTGATGCGCGCCACCATCGCAAAGCGGTAGCGCGCGGGCAGCTCCAGGTAGGGCGTGAGGTCGCCGTCGATGCGCAGGCGGATGCGCACGTTCTGCGGCGCGGGCTCGGTCTCGATGTGGATGTCGGACGCGCGGTGGTGGATGGCTTCGTCGATCACCGAGTTGATGAGCCGCACCAGGGTGTTGTCCGACTCGCTGATCACGTCCGCCTGCTCGGAGTCCGCGTCCGGGACGGTGCTGCCCAGGTTGGCGGCCAGCTCGCGCGAGGTGGCGCGGGCAGCGGTGGTGGCGTCGGCGCCGCCAGACTGGGTGCGGTAGGCGCGGTGGATGGCGGGCATCAGCGTGCCTGGCGCGGCCTGCAGCGGAATGAGCCGCCGCTGCGTGAGAAACCGCAGTTCGTCCAGCAGCACGCGATCGAGCGGGTCGGCCATCAGCAGCACCAGCGCGTCATCGCGGGCAATCAGCGGCAGCACCGATTCACGCTCTGCCATCGCCCTGGGCACCATGGCCAGGGCCGCCGGATCGGGGGTGATGTCGCCGGGGTGCACGGTGTAGTCGCCCAGCCACGCGGCAATGACCTGGCGCAACTGCTCCTGGGTCAAGACACCGTCATCCACCAGGATCTGCCCTATTAGCCGGTTTTGCCCGGCGCTGCGCTCCTGCTGCTGGGTCTGCAGGCCGTCTTGCAGGGCCGACGGGGACAGCATGCCGGCGTGGATCAGCGCCTCACCCAGGTGCCGCGCCTTGCCGACGGTGGGATGGGGGGCGGAGAGCTGTTTCCACAAGGATTCCGCATTGGGCGGGCGGAATCCGTGGGCGGGGAGGGAGGGGGGAACAGCGGTGTCGGTCATCAAGGGTCAGGAGCGGGCATCGTCAAAGGCTGAAGTCATAGTCCACCGTGATGGGAGCGTGGTCTGAGAACTTTTCACCTTTGTAGATGGATTCAGCACGTGCCAGCGCCGCGAGCGCGGGGGTGGCCAGGTGGTAGTCCAGCCGCCAACCCACGTTGTTGGCATACGCCTGCCCCCGGTTGCTCCACCATGTGTAGGCGGTGTCTGTGGCGGTAGGTTGTAACTGACGGTAAACGTCTATGATGCCGCCGCCCTCATCAGTTGTGTGCAACAGTTTTGTCATCCAGGCCCGTTCTTCGGGTAAAAAACCACTGTTTTTCTGGTTGCTGCGCCAGTTTTTGAGGTCGATTTGCTGATGCGCAATGTTGATGTCGCCGCACAGAATGAAGTCACGTTCGCGCTTGACTTTCATCAGGTGGGGATGCATCTCGGCCAGAAACCGGAACTTGGCCTGCTGGCGTTCTTCGCCCGAGGAACCACTCGGAAAGTAAGCGCTGATGATCGACAGCTTGCGGGCCGGTGTGTCAAAACGCAGCTCCACATATCGACCTTCTGTATCGAACTCTGCTGACCCATAGCCAATGACTACATCAGAGGGCTCATGCCGGGTATAGATGCCCACGCCGGAATAGCCCTTTTTCTGGGCAAAGTGGAAGTGGCCCTGCAGGCCCGCCATGCGCTCGAACCGGTTGGCCATGTCGGCCGCCTGGGCCTTCACTTCCTGCACACAAATACAATCCGGCCGCGTGGCTGCCATCCAGCTTTCCACGCCTTTGCTGGTGGCCGAGCGGATGCCATTGAGATTGAGGCTGGTTAACTTGAACAAGGAATTCCCCATGGTGGATGTTGGCGCGCAAACCTCTGAACAGGGCCAGCTGGCGCAGGATTTTGTACGTTTTGCCGTCGAATCGGGCGTGTTGCGGTTTGGCGAATTCAAGACCAAGGCGGGGCGCCTGAGCCCGTATTTCTTCAACGCAGGGCTGTTCGACGATGGCCGCAAGATCGGGCGGCTCGCGGAATTCTATGCAAAAGCCCTGCTGGCCAGCGGCATCGAATTCGACATGGTATTTGGCCCTGCCTACAAGGGCATTCCGCTGGCCGCTACCGTGGCCGTGGAGCTGGCGCGCCTGGGCCGCAACGTGCCCTTTGCCTACAACCGCAAGGAGGCCAAGGACCACGGCGAGGGCGGCACGCTGGTGGGCGCACCCCTCAAAGGCCGGGTGCTGATCGTGGACGACGTGATGTCGGCTGGCACCGCCGCCCGCGAGTCCATCGCCATCATCCGCGCTGCGGGTGCCACGCCGCATGCGGTTGCAATTGCGCTGGACCGCCAGGAAAAAGCCACGGAGAATGGCCAGGACGTGGACCACAGCGCCGTGCAGTACGTGCGCGAGCAACTGGGTATGCAGGTGTGTGCCATTGCCCGGTTGGCAGACTTATTGCTGTATCTCTCCCAAAACGGGGAAGAGGGGATGCGCTCGCATCACGAAAAGGTGCTGGCCTATCGCCAGCGGTACGGTGTTAACGAAGGGTAGACCATTTGAGCAAGTCGGCGTGGATCATGGGCGGGGTGATGCTGCTCACCCTGGGCGCAGAGCTGGCCTCGGCACAGTCCCAGGGTGCGACGGGCGGTATCTACACGTGCGTGGACCGCAACGGCCGTCGGCTGACGGCCGACCGACCCATCCCGGAATGCCTGGACCGCGAGCAGCGCGAACTCAGCCCTTCGGGCATCACGCGCCGCCAGATTGGCCCCTCGCTCACCGAGCTGGAGCGCGCAGCCCAGGACGCCCAGAACCGCAAGGATGCCGAAGAGCGCGCCCGTGTGGTGGAAGAGCGCCGCCGCGAACGCGTGCTGGTGGCCCGCTACCCCGACAAGGCCGCCCACGATGTGGAGCGCGCTGCGGCCATCCAGATGGTGGATGACGTGACGGCCACCGCAGAAAAGCGAATGCTGGAGCTGAAGGCGGAGCGCAAGAAGCTCGATGTGGAGATGGAGTTCTACAAGAAGGACCCCAACAAGGCCCCCATGACGCTGCGCCGCAAGATCGCTGAGATTGACGACAGCCTGGCCGAGCAGCAGCGCTTCATCGCGGGGCAAGACCAGGAAAAGCGGCGCGTGCATGCGCGGTTTGACAACGAGCTGTCGCAGTTGCGCAAGCTGTGGGATGCGCAGGGCATGAGCGCAGGCTCCCCCGCAAGCCTAGCCACACCACTGGCGCCTTCGCGATAGTGGGTGGTGGTATCTGGGTCGTGGGCACTCGCCCCTCTTCTGTCCACCCTCACTCGCTGTGCGTCCGAGAGTCTGATTATTTCCAGCCTGCCTTGTTGATTTCCGCCAAGACCAGATTGGCCACGTGATCTTGGGCGTGCTGCGAAATACGATGCTTGGTGGTCGTGAATGAACTGCTGCTGTCGACCCATTGCCAAACCATGTATGACTTCCACCAGGTGGCGCTCTTGTCCGAGCTTTCGGTAGGGGCGGGAAGCGCGGCCAATTCGCTGGCGGAACACAACTCTTGATTGGCGGCGCTGGCGCATGCCGGTGTAGTTGTGTTGGCGTATCCGTACTGTTGCGGTTTGGCGATCTGCTCTCTGACCAGGAGGGCTCCATCCACCACCCTTACCTTGGTGTTGGTTGCAAATCGTTGTGCCAACGCGGTATTGAAGCTTTGTGTCCACTGGTCCAACTTCGCCATGCTCTGGGCGGAATGCGCGGTACCTGTCAGTAGGTGCGCTGGTATGGTGTTGAGTACCGCGACGCGTGTCACCCCATTTTGGAGGGCATACCGGTCGATGGCATCTGCCAGTCGACCTGCCAAGGCCTTCATGTAGAGATCAATGACGGTTACAAGGGTCCGCTGTTCAGTAGGCAGCAATCGGTTGACTTCCGCCGCGCCCAGCAGCCTCTCGAGCCTCTCGATATAGTTGGCGACGACAATGCGCTCGCTTTCAGGGCCCAAGCCACCAATGAGGGAGAGTGCCGATCGGGCTTCCAGAATGTGCGCGTAGCCTGTGCCTACCAGTAGGATGTCGTTGGCGCCCAGACCCTCGGCTGCAGCTCGCTGCAACTGCCCCACGATGCTGACGCCATCGTCGGTTTCTAAGGAGGTGGGGCCGCTGGTCAGGCTACTACGGGAATGGTCGTTGATAGCATAACTGGTGCACACGGCATTACCCGCTGTCCAGCCGATGACGGTGCCTGCACCGACTAGGACAAAACGGTTGCACAACGCCTCGCCGCGCAGTCGCTGGGCGACCAGATCTGGCCAGTTGCGGTAGTCCGGTGTTAGCGAGACGGCATAGTTGGCGCCACCACCTGCTTCCCATCCTCCGCCAACCACTTTAATGCTAGCGCGGGTAGAAGGAGGTGTTGGTGGCTCTGCAGGAACTTCGTTCGATCCGCCTCCACCACATGCTGTCAGCACCACAGCACTGAGTGCAGCAATCACAAATCCATTGTTCATCCACGCTCTCCCCACATTTAAAGTAAAGATTGTTGTATAGCCAATGTCCAGACTCTGTATCTGCGTGCAACGGTGCACCAGGGGGCAAGCTTCAGGTGATACCTGACGACCAAAGGTTCCGATGCCTGGTGCCTAGGCAAGTTTACCCCTGAGTAACTCGTTTACCTGTGTCGGGTTGGCCTTGCCCTTGCTGGCTTTCATGATCTGGCCGACCAGCGCGTTGAAGGCCTTGTCCTTGCCCGCGCGGAACTGCGCCACGTTGTCGGGGTTGGCGGCAATCACTTCGTCGATGATCTTCTCCAGCGCGCTGGAGTCGTTCATCTGCTTGAGTCCCTTGGATTCGATGACGGCATCCACGTCGTTCGACTCTCCGGTCCACAGCGCGTCAAACACCTGCTTGGCGGCGTTGTTGGAGATCGTGCCGTCGGCAATGCGGCCGATCAATGCGGCCAGCTGAGTTGCCGTGACAGGGGCCTGCTCGATACCGGTCTCCGCCATGTTCAGGCGGCGTGACACCTCTCCCATGATCCAGTTGCTGGCCAGCTTGGGCTGGCTGCAGGCTTTGGCCGCCGCTTCAAAGTACGCCGCCATGGCCTTGCTCTGCGTGAGCGTGGTGGCGTCGTACTCGGGCAGGCCATAGTCCGCCACAAAACGTGCGGCCATGGTACGAGGCAATTCGGCCATTTGCGCCCGTTCTTCCTGCACCCACTGCTCTGAAATGTGTAGTGGAGGCAGGTCGGGGTCTGGGAAGTAGCGGTAGTCCGCCGCATCTTCCTTGGTCCGCATCGCGCGCGTTTCGCCCGTGTCCGGGTCGAAGAGCACGGTGGCCTGCTGGATCGCGTGGCCGTCCTCGATCTGCTCGATCTGCCAGCGGATTTCGTAGTCGATGGCCTGCTGCATGAACTTGAACGAGTTCAGGTTCTTGATCTCGCGTCGTGTGCCCAATTCGGCGCCGGGCTTGCGCACCGACACGTTGGCGTCGCAGCGGAAGCTGCCTTCCTGCATGTTGCCGTCGCAGATGCCGATCCAGGTGACGATCTTGTGCAGCTCCTTCGCGTAGGCCACGGCCTCTTCGGACGAGCGCATGTCGGGCTCCGTCACGATCTCCAGGAGCGGTGTGCCCGCGCGGTTCAGGTCGATACCACTCTGGCCGATGAAGTCTTCATGCAAGGACTTGCCTGCGTCTTCTTCGAGGTGGGCGCGCACCAGGCGCACGGTCTTTTTCTCATCGCCCAGAAAGAATTCCACCTCACCGCCTTGCACCACCGGAATCTCGAACTGGCTGATCTGGTAGCCCTTGGGCAGGTCGGGGTAGAAGTAATTCTTGCGCGCAAAAATGCTCACTGGCGCAATGTGGGAGCCCAGTGCCAGTCCCAATTTGATAGCGCAGGCTACGGCCTCGCGGTTCATCACGGGCAGGGTGCCCGGCAGGGCCAGGTCCACCGCGCAGGCTTGCGTGTTGGGCTCGGCGCCAAAGGCGGTGGGCGCGCGGCTGAAAATTTTGCTCTGCGTTGCGAGCTGGGTGTGGGTTTCGAAGCCGATGACAACTTCGTAGCCATGGATCAGTTTGGCGGTCATGTCAGAAGCCCTCCGGACGGCGGAGGTGGAAGTCGGTGGCTTGCTGCAGGCGGTGCGCAGCGTTCAGAAGGCGGGCTTCCTGGAAGTAGTTGCCCAGCAACTGCAGGCCCACTGGCATGCCGCCCTCGCCAAAACCGGCGGGCACGCTCATGCCGGGCAGGCCGGCCAGCGAGCCGGGCAGGGTGAAGATGTCGGCCAGGTAGTCGGCCAGCGGGTCGTTGCCGTGGTCGCCCAGCTTCCAGGCCACCGTGGGGGCCACCGGGCCGGCGATCAGGTCGCAGTCCTTGAAGGCATTCTGGAAGTCGTCGGCGATCATGCGGCGGATCTTCTGTGCCTGCAGGTAATAGGCGTCGTAGTAGCCGTGCGAGAGCACATAGGCGCCGATCATGATGCGGCGCTTGACCTCGTCGCCAAAACCTTCGGCGCGGGTCTTCTTGTACATGTCCACCAGATCGGTGTAGTCCTTGGCGCGATGGCCGAACTTCACGCCGTCAAAGCGGGAGAGGTTGGACGATGCTTCGGCCGGAGCAATGATGTAGTAGACCGGAATGGACAGCTGCGTGCGGGGCAGGCTGATGGGCACGAGCTTGGCGCCGAGCTTCTCGTATTCCTTCAGGGCACCATCTACGGCGGCGCGCACATCGGGCGCCAGGCCTTCTCCAAAGAACTCGGCGGGGATGCCGATGCGCAGGCCGTCGATGCTGTCGTTGAGCTTGGCGCTGAAGTTTTCTGCAGGCACATCGAGCGACGTGGAGTCGCGGTCCGGGTCGGGGCCGCACATGGCGGACAGCAGCAGCGCGCAGTCTTCGGCCGAGCGGGCCATGGGGCCGGCCTGGTCGAGGCTGGAGGCAAACGCGATCATGCCGTAGCGGCTGGCGCGCCCATAGGTGGGCTTGATGCCGGTAATGCCGCAGAACGAGGCGGGCTGGCGGATGGAGCCGCCGGTGTCGGTGCCGGTGACGGCCGGGGCCAGGCGTGCGGCCACGGCCACGGCGCTGCCGCCGGACGAGCCGCCCGGGATGCGGTCGGTGGCCCAGGGGTTGCGCACGGGGGCGGGGGCGTCAAAGCCCACGGGGGCGACGGCCGAGTTTTCGTTGGCCGAGCCCATGGCGAACTCATCGCAGTTGAGCTTGCCCAGCGTCACGGCGCCAGCATCGGCCAGCTTGGTGACCACGGTGGCGTCAAAGGGCGACTGGTAGCCCGCGAGCATCTTGGAGCCGGCGGTGCTGGGGAAATCCTTGGTGACAAAGATGTCCTTGTGCGCAATCGGCACGCCCGCCAGCGGGCCGGCGGTGCCTGCGGCGATGGCTGCGTCTTGCGCGCGGGCCTGGGCCAGGGTGATGTCCGGGTTCACGGCCACGTAGGCGCCCAGGTTCTGGTGGGCCTGTGCGCGGGCGAGGAAATGCTGGGCGGCCTCGACGGCCGAGACGCGGCGCTCGCGCAGCTCGGTGGCCAGCTGGGCCACGCCCAGGTCATGCAATGCGGTGGAAGTCATGCGGCGGGGCTCTTACTCGATCACTTTGGGCACGAGGAACAGGCCTCGTTCGACAGCGGGGGCGCTTTGCTGGTTGGCTTCGCGCTGGTTGGGCTCGCTGGCCAGGTCTTCGCGCAGGCGCAGCTGCACGTCCTGGATGGCGGCCACGGGGTGGGCCAGGGGCGTGACGCCCGAGGTATCCACAGCCCGCATCTGTTCCACGATGTCAAAGAAACCATTGAGCTGCGTGAGCATGCGCTCACTTTCGGAAGGTGTCAGCTCAAGCCGCGCCAAGTTGGCAATGCGGCCGATGTCCTGGGGGGTCAGTGCCATAGGGAGGAGAATCTAGAGAAACCAGAAGTAAAGCTGTGATCCGGTGCTCGCCGGAGGGAGTTATTCACAGGGGATGGGGTATTATCCCGGCTTTGCCGCAAAGCTCCCGGAATGGGAGTCAATTGCGTGAAAAAAGCCAATAAACACCCCTGAAATACCTGGCGATGGCAGGCCGACGCGCATGCCGTGCCCGAGAGGACTTTTGAATGTTCGGAGCTTTCCGTCGGTACTTCTCCACCGACCTTGCCATTGACCTTGGCACAGCCAACACCCTCATCTTCGCCCGCGACAAAGGTATCGTTCTTGATGAACCTTCCGTCGTCGCCATCCGCCACGAAGGTGGCCCCCACGGCAAGAAAGTCATCCAGGCCGTAGGTCGTGAAGCCAAGGCCATGTTGGGCAAGGTGCCCGGCAACATCGAAGCCATCCGGCCCATGAAGGATGGCGTGATCGCCGACTTCGTGATCACCGAGCAGATGATCAAGCAGTTCATCAAGATGGTGCACCCGCGCACGCTGTTCACCCCCAGCCCTCGCATCATCATCTGTGTGCCCTGCGGCTCCACCCAGGTCGAGCGCCGCGCCATCAAGGACGCGGCCGAGGCTGCGGGCGCCACGGCGGTGTACCTGATCGAAGAACCCATGGCTGCTGGCATCGGCGCTGGTCTGCCCGTCTCGGAAGCCTCGGGCTCCATGGTCGTGGACATCGGTGGCGGCACCACCGAAGTGGGCGTGATCTCGCTGGGCGGCATGGTCTACAAGGGCAGCGTCCGCGTGGGCGGTGACAAGTTTGACGAGGCCATCATCAGCTACATCCGCCGCAACTACGGCATGTTGATTGGCGAGCCCACCGCCGAAGCCATCAAGAAGAACATCGGTTCGGCCTTCCCGGGCTCCGAAGTGCGCGAGATGGAAGTCAAGGGCCGCAACCTCAGCGAGGGCGTGCCACGCAGCTTCACCATTTCGTCCAACGAAGTGCTGGAAGCCCTGACCGACCCGCTCAACCAGATCGTCTCGGCCGTGAAGAACGCGCTGGAACAAACCCCCCCTGAGCTGGGCGCCGACATTGCCGACCGGGGCATGATGCTGACCGGCGGTGGCGCTCTGCTGCGCGACCTGGACCGCCTGTTGGCCGAGGAAACCGGCCTGCCCGTGCTGGTGGCCGAAGACCCGCTGACCTGCGTGGTGCGCGGCTGCGGCATCGCCCTGGAGCGCATGGACCGCCTGGGCAGCATTTTCACGAGCGAGTAAGCCAGCGGGCCTGTATGCTGCAGGCACTTTTTTCGCTCTGAATTGCATGACTGCACCTGCTCCAATGCTTGTTTCTGAGCACCCGCCCGTGGAGCCGCCTCCACGCGGCAGATCCTGACCGCTGCGCACCATGCCCCTGGGTACTCTGGAGCGCAGCGCTCCCCCTTTCTTCAAACAGGGCCCTTCGGCCCTGTCGCGTTTGGCCGTGTTCAGCGCGCTCGCGCTGTTCCTCATGGTGGCCGATGCACGCTTTCAGATCACCGGCCCCTTCCGTCAGGCCGTGGCCACGGTGCTGTACCCCGTGCAGTGGCTCATGCTGCAGCCCGTGGAATTCGCCAGCCACGGGCGCAGCTATTTCCAGTCGCTGCAAACCGCGCAGGATGACCTGGATGCCGCCCGCAAGAAAATGACCGTGATGGGCCAGCGGGCCAACCAGGCAGATCAGCTGGCGATGGAAAACCAGCGGCTGCGCAAACTGCTGGAGCTGCGCGACCGGCTGCAGACACCCGCCCAGGCGGCCGAGGTGATCTACGACACGGCCGACCCCTACACGCGCCGCGTGGTGCTGGACCGGGGGCAGATGGGTGGCGTGGAACTGGGCGCCCCCGTGATGGATGAAGCCGGTGTGCTGGGTCAGGTCACCCGCGTGTTCCCGCTGGTCAGCGAAGTCACCTTGCTGGTAGACCGCGATCAGGCGATTCCGGTGCTGAACATCCGTACCGGTGTGCGCGGCGTGGCCTATGGCGACCCGGTGGCGGGCCATGGCGGTGGCATGGAGCTGCGCTTCATGCCCGCCAATGCAGACATTCGCGAGGACGACCTGCTGACCACCAGCGGTGTGGACGGTCTGTACCCGCCCGGCCTGCCTGTGGCGCGCGTGGTGCGGGTGGAGCGCCGTGCCGACTCTGCGTTTGCGCGCATCTATTGCATGCCGCTCGCCCAGGTGCAGGGCGCGCGCCATGTGGTGGTGCTCAAGCCGCTGGCCGACAATGAACTGGCGCGTCCCGAACCCGCCCCGGCTGTCCCCGCCAACAAGCGCGGAGGCCGCAAGTGAGCCACCGCTTGACCCCACAAGGAGGCCCACGATGATCATGCCGCGTGGTGAGCCCCTGCTGATGCCGGTGAACCCGGTCTTCATCTGGGCCAGCTTGGCTGTGGGCCTGGCCATCAACATGCTGCCGCTGGGCCGCATCGTCTGGACGCCCGATGTGCTCATGGTGTTGTTGGTCTTCTGGGGTGTGCACCAGCCTCTGCGCATCGGCATGGGGGTAGCGTTCCTGCTGGGCCTGTGCATGGACGTGAGCCAGTCGGCGCTGCTGGGCCAGCATGCGCTGTCCTATACCGTGCTGTCGTTTGGCGCGATTGCCATTCACCGCCGCCTGCTGTGGTTCAGCGTGCCGTCGCAGGCCTTACAGGTGTTGCCCCTGTTTGCCCTCGCCCACGCGATCGAGCTCTTGCTGCGGATGGCGTCCGGGGGCATATTCCCGGGGCTGTGGAGTTTTCTCGCACCGGTGCTGGAGGCCTTGCTGTGGCCCCTGGCCAGCTGGGTGCTTCTGGCTCCGCAGCGCCGCCCGCCCGACCGCGACCAGAACCGGCCTCTGTAGCCCATGCCTTTCTTGATGCCCGCGCATTTCGCCAGCGTTCCGCCTTGGCCCCTGGGGGTGGAGCCTGGGCTTGCGCGCGCCCGAATGGGAGGGTGGGCGTGACTGAGGTGCGCAGCAGCGAAGCCGATGCTTCGCGCTTTCGGGTGCGGGCCCTGGTCATCGGCGCCCTGGTGTTTTTTGCGTTCTGCCTCATTGCTGCCCGGCTGGTGTATCTGCAGGTGGTCCGGCACGAAGACCTGGCGGCGCAGGCCGAGAGCAACCGCACGGCGGTGGTGCCCATCGTGCCCAACCGGGGGCTCATCCTGGACCGCAACGGCGTGGTGCTGGCCACCAACTATTCGGCCTACACACTGGAGATCACGCCCTCGCGCGTCGGGGTGCTGGACGAGACCATCGACGAGCTGTCCAAGGTGGTGGAAATCCAGAGCCGTGACCGGCGCCGCTTCAAGCGGCTCATGGAAGAGTCGCGCAACTTCGAGTCCCTCCCCATCCGCACGCGGCTGACCGACCAGGAAGTGGCGCGGTTCACCGCACAGCGCTACCGTTTTCCGGGCGTGGACATCAAGGCACGGTTGTTTCGCAACTACCCGCTGGGTGACGTGGCCAGCCATGCCATCGGCTACATCGGCCGCATCAACCAGACGGAGAAGGCGCGCATCCAGGACTCCGAAGACGAGGCCAACTACCGGGGCACCGAATACATCGGCAAGCTGGGCATCGAGCAGAGCTTCGAGTCAGCCCTGCACGGCGCCACCGGGGTCGAGCAGATGGAAACTTCGGCCGGGGGGCGGGCGGTGCGCAAGCTCTCCAGCCACGCGGCCACGCCCGGCGACAGTGTGATGCTGTCGATCGACATCAAGCTGCAAAAGCTCATTGAAGACATGTACGGCAACCGCCGGGGCGCGTTGGTGGCCATCGACCCGCGCAACGGTGAGATCCTGGCGCTGGTGAGCAAGCCCACGTTCGATCCCAATCTGTTCGTCGAAGGCATCGACGTGGAGAACTGGACCGCGCTCAACGAATCCATCGACAAGCCCCTGCTCAACCGCGCCATGCGCGGCACCTACCCGCCGGGCTCCACCTACAAGCCTTTCATGGCGCTGGCCGCGCTGCAGCTGGGCAAGCGCTCGCCCAGCATGGTGGTCAACGACCCGGGCTTTTATACCTTCGGCGGCCACACCTTCCGCAGCCACGAGGGCGGGCTGGGCGGGGTGGACATGCACCGCGCCATCCAGCAGTCGAGCAACACGTATTTCTATTCGCTGGCGGTGGAGATGGGTGTCGATGCCATCCATGACTTCATGAAGCCGCTGGGCTTTGGACAGTCCACGGGCATCGACCTCAATGGCGAAGTGCGCGGCACCTTGCCCAGCACCGAGTGGAAGCGCAATGCCTACAAGCGCCCCGAGATGAAGCGCTGGTTCCCCGGCGAAACCGTGTCGCTGGGCATTGGCCAGGGCTACAACAACTTCACGATGCTGCAGCTGGCGCTGGCGCAGGCCACGCTGGCCAATGGCGGTATTCGCTACCGGCCGCACATGGCCAAGGCGGTGAAAAACGCGGTCACGGGCGTCGTCACCGAGATCAGCCAGCCGCCGGGAGTGGATCTGGGTTTTTTGCCGAAGAACGTGGACATCGTGCGCAACGCCATGGTGGCGGTGAACAAGGGCGGCACCGGCACGCGCGTGTTTGCCGGGGCGCCCTACACCTCGGGCGGCAAGACCGGCACAGCCCAGGCGGTGACGATGGGCCAGAACGTCAAATACAACGCCAAGGCGCTGGAAGAACACCAGCGTGACCACTCGCTGTTTGCCGCCTTTGCTCCTGCCGAAAACCCCACCATCGTGATTGCGGCCATCGTGGAAAACGCCGGTTTCGGCGCTGCGCACGCCGCCCCCATCGCGCGCCGGGTGTTTGACTACTGGCTGCTGGGCGACTATCCCAACGAGGAAGACATGGCGGCTGTGCAAAAAGGCCTGGCCTCTGCCCCGATCGGCAAGCCCCGCAAAGCGGTTGATGTGCCGCTGATTGCGCCATAGTTTGCTATATAAATGATAGCTGTTTGCGCTTTGTGGATAAGCGCTGGAGCCCGTTTTGGCTTGAAATGGCCGCGCCCGTGGTGCCCGTGCCACCTGTGGAACAGGCTCCGCCAGACCATGGGTGGCGTTCCCCTGAGAGGAAGGCGCGGAGCGGCTCGGAGGGCGTACCGCGCCTCTCAGGCCCGTTGCGTCCGGCCCGCGCGCGCAGCAGGCTGGATCTGGCTGAACACCAGCGCTGCCACGATGAGCGCGGCGCCACCGAGCCCCGCCCAGCCCAGCCTTTCCCCTAGCAGCACCCAGGCTGTGAGGGCCGCGAACACCGGCTCCAGCCCGAACACGATGGCGCTGCGCATGGCGTCCACGCGCTGCTGGCCCCAGGCCTGCAGCGTCACCACCACTACGCTGGCCAGCAGGCCCAGGTACAGCAGCGCCAGCAACGCATCCAGAGGCAGGTCGGCCACGGACCGTAGCCAGCCCATGCCCTCGCCCTGCGCAAGCAGCAGCGCGGTGGACGCCAGCGCCATCACCGTGGCCTGCGCGGCGGCCATGCGGGTGGCCCGCAGCGGCTGCGCGGCCGTGCGGCGTGCGCACTCTTCCAGCGCCAGGATGTACAGCGCGTAGAACACGGTGCTGGCCAGCGTCAGCGTATCGCCCAGGTTCCAGGGCTCGTTTTCGTGGAACATCAGCGCCATGCCCGCCAGCGCCATCACGCAGGCACCCCAGAGTCGCCAGCCATAGCGCCGTCCCAGGAAGGCCATGGCGATCAGCGGCACCACCAGCACGTTCAGGCCGGTCACAAACGCATTGCGGTTGCTGCTGGTGCGCGCGAGGCCCTCGATCTGCAGCCAGAACGCCAGGAACAGCAGCAACCCCAGCGCGCAGCCCCAGCGCCGCTCGTGGCGCAGCATGCCGCGCCACAACGGCGCCAGCACCAGCAGCGCGATCACGAACCGCAGCCAGATGATCTGCAGCGCGTCCAGGTGTGCCGAGAGCAGTTTCATGGCCGGGAAGGTGGTGCCCCACACCACGGTCACAGCCAACAGGGCCATCAGGCCCCAGCGTTCAGTACGCATCGGAAGAATTCCCCAAAACCAAAAGAAAAAAAGGGCCGCCGGTTGCCCGGCGGCCTCTGCTTTGCAGTGCAGTCCGGTGAGGACGCGGCTCAGTGGCTGACCTGGCCCAGGAACGCGCGGATGCGGTCATTGGCCGGGTTGCTGAAGAACTCCTGCGGCGGCGCATCGTGCGCAATGCGGCCCTGATCGAAGAACATCACGCGGTCGGCCACCTCGCGCGCAAAGCCCATTTCGTGGGTGACCACAATCATGGTCATGCCACCACGCGCGAGGCCTCGCATCACGTCCAGCACTTCCTTAACCATCTCGGGGTCGAGTGCCGATGTGGGCTCGTCAAACAGCATCACCTTGGGTTGCATGGCCAGCGCACGCGCAATGGCCACCCGCTGCTGCTGCCCGCCCGACAGCTGCCACGGGTACTTGTGTGCGTGGTCCTGCATGCCCACGCGGCGCAGCAGCTGCATGGCTTCGTCGTTGGCCTGGGTGCGCGGGGTGCGGCGAATGCGGCGGGGCGCCAGCGTCACGTTGTCCAGCACGCTCATGTGGCCGAACAGGTTGAACTGCTGGAACACCATGCCCACCTCGCAGCGCTGGCGCTGCAGGGTGGCGAGGTCGTCGCAGACGTCCACGCCATCGATGGTGATGCGCCCGCTGTCGTGGGGTTCCAGCCGGTTGATGGCGCGCAACAGCGTGCTCTTGCCCGAGCCCGAGGCGCCGATGATCACCGTTACCTCGCCGGTGTGGAACACGGTGGAGACGTCCTTGAGCACCTGGTGTGCACCAAACGACTTGCACACCCGCTCGGCCACGATGTAGGGCTTGGGCTGGTTGGTCGTTGCGGTCATCGGTTGCGCCCTTCCACGTCAAAGCGGTATTCGACGGCGTTGGAGACTTGCGTGACCAGCGTGGTCAGCAGCAGGTAGGTGATGGCCACCGTGGTCAGCGTGGCAATGGGCTGGAACGTGGCCGACTGGATGCGGTTGCCCACATTGGTCAGCTCCACCACGCCGATGGCGTAGGCCAGTGACGAGTCCTTGAGCAGTGCCACAAAGTTGCTCACCAGCGGCGGCAGCGAGATCTTGAACGCCTGCGGAAACACCACGTCCAGGAACACGTGCATGCGGCCCAGGCCCAGCGCCTTGGCGGCCTCGGTCTGACCGCGGGGCACGGCCAGCAGGCCGGCGCGCAGGGCTTCGGCGTTGTAGGCGCCCACGTTCAGCCCCAGGGCCACGACGGCGGCGGCAAAGTCGGGCAGGTTCAGCCCCGGCACCAGCACGGGCAGGGCAAAGTACACAAACAGGATTTGCACCAAGAGCGGCGTGCCGCGAATAGCCCAGATGTACACGCCGGCAATCCAGCGCACGGCCGTCCAGCGGGCGGTGCGGGCCAGCGCCGCCGCCGTGCCCAGCACCAGGCCCACGGCACCACTGACCAGCGTGAGCCACAGCGTGGTGCGCGCGCCTTCGGAAAACGCCTGGGCGTTGGGGCCGATGGGGTCGGGAAAGAACGAAAGCAACTGGCCCAGCAACGAGAGGGCCAGAACCATCAGCACCAGTGCAGCGACCAGCGTGGCATTGCTGCGCTGCTGTCGGGACCAGCCTTGTGGCCAAAGAGCGAGAAGCATGGATCGGACGACCGGAAGGTCTTGGTTGGAAATCGGGTCGGCGACAGGACCATGGTGACGCCGTCAAAAACAGCAAAGGGTGCGCAACGGGCCAGGCCCAGCGCACCCCGTAGCGTGTTTTTATATCAGTTGCAGCGCACGTCTTCGTTGAAATACTTCTTGGAGACGGCGGCGTAGCTGCCATCGGCCAGCACTTCGGCAAACGCCTTGTTCCAGGCATCGGCCAGGCCGGTGTTGCCCTTGGCCATGGCGGGGGCGATGCGTTCGATGAACAGCATGTCGCCCAGCTTGAACCCGGCCTTGGCGTTCTTGGCGGCGGCTTCCTTGGCCACGAACTTGTCGCTGACCCAGGCGTCGACGCGTTTGGAGATCAGGGCGCGCTGGGCATCGGTGTCTTGCGGGAAGTTCTTCACCTCCTTCACCCCGGTGAGCTTCTGCACGTTTTCCAGGTAGCTGGTGCCGGTCTGCACTGCCACCACCTTGCCGGTCAGGTCCTTGGCGTTGCGGATTTTTGCGTCCATGGCCACGATGATGCCGCCCGAGCAGTAGTGGGGGTTGGCAAACGTGACGGCCTTGGAGCGTTCTTCGGTCACGCCGTGTGAGGCAATGACAGCGTCCCAGCGGCTTTGGCCCAGGCCGGTCAGCAGTGCGTCAAAGCCCAGCGTCTTCCATTCGAGCTTCAGGCCCATCTTCTTGACCACCAGCTCTGCCACTTCCACCTCGAAACCCGTCAGCTTGGTGCCTTCGAAGAAGTTGAACGGGGCAAACTGGCCTTCGGTGGCCACGATGATCTTGCCGTCCTTCTTGATTTCGTCCAGCGTGCGGGCCTGGACGGCGAGGGCAGCGCACAGCGCCACGGCGGTGACAACGGCAGACTTGAAAAACTTCATGGCAGGTTCCTGTGGGGGTGGTTCAGGTACAAAAAATCCGGCATGCGGGTAGGCAAGCCGGAGCGGGTGAATGCAGGCATCGCCAACAGCGATGGGCCTCGTCATCAAACGGAAATGCGCAGAAATTATAGGACGGGCGTTCACATTCGGGCCATGCAGGGCAACCCCGATGACCTCGGGGCGCCCTGGTGGTAGGCCAGCTCAGCTTAGCAAGCATGATGCCATCCGGGGGCACGAGCCCCTTCGGGCCTCGGCTAGCGCAGGAACGCGTCGTAACCCGTCTTGAGGATCAGCGTGCTCACCACCACGATGAAGATGCCACGCACAAAACCCGTGCCGTGCTTGAGCGCCAGGTGCGTGCCCAGCAGGCTGCCCACCACATTGGCGATGGCCAGCGTCACCGCAAAGTGCCACCACACATGGCCCTTGGCGGCAAACAGCGCGATGGCGGCGATGTTGGTGGCGCAATTGAGCAGCTTGGCCGAGGCCGAGGCGTTCAGGAAGTCATAGCCCAGCAGCCGCACAAACAGAAAAACGAAGAAACTGCCGGTGCCCGGGCCGAAGAAGCCGTCATAAAAGCCGATGACCACGCCGATCAGGCAGGCCGCCAGCACTTCGGCCCTGCCCGCAAAGCGGGGTGTGTGGTGCCGCCCCAACTCTTTCTTGGCCAGCGTGTAGACCAGCACCCCCAGCAGCACCAGGGGCAGCAGCTTGCGCAGGAAGTCGGCCGACATCACGGTCACGGCCCAGGCGCCTGCAAACGACCCCGCAAAACCGGCCGCTGCCGCGGGCAGCATGGCCGACCAGCGAACCTGCACCTTGCGGCTGTACTGCCAGGTGGCCATGGCCGTGCCCCACACCGAGGCCGCCTTGTTGGTGCCCAGCAGCGTGGCAGGGGGCGCCCCGGGGAAAGCCGCAAACAGCGCCGGCACCATCACCAGCCCGCCACCCCCCACGATGGCATCCACGAAGCCTGCGAGCAGCGAGGCAAAGGTAATAAAAATCCATTCCATCGCAGGATTTTCGCAGCTTGCCTGCTATGGATTCAGGACTCCCCGGGGCATTGGCGAAAGGGAGGCCAGCGTAGAACAGGCAAGAAAAAGGCGCTGGGATCGCCAGCGCCTGGAAAAAAACGCACCTCGTTGGGTGCTTGAAATTTGTTTATTGGTAGAAAGAGTGTCTCCTCGGGCCCCTCGCTTGGCACACCGAAGCGCGCTTTCGAGTGCCGCAACTGTAGCGACTGCACTCCGCTGGTGCATTGGGGGTTTCCCGCCCCCGTTGTGGGGCAGTGATCGGGTTTCCAGGGGCGGAATCGGGGTGTTGGGGTTGGCACGGCTCGTGCAATCGCGCTTGTAACAATTTGCGAAAGGGAGCCGCCATGCGGGGAGTCAACCACCGGTTCGTTGGGGTAGGGTCGCTGTGTCTGGGCCTGTGCGCGAGTGCGCTGGCGCAGACGGCGCCAGAGGTGGCGGCGGGAGCGGTGTCTTCCTTGTCCCTCACACGTCCTGGGCTGGTGGCGCAGACCACGATCAGCGCGGCAGATACCGCGTGGATGATGACCTCCACAGCGCTGGTGCTGCTGATGACGCTGCCGGGCATTGCCCTGTTCTACGCAGGCATGGTGCGCAAGAAGAACGTGCTCAACACCATGGCCAGCGTGGTGGCCATTGCCGCGCTGGTCAGCCTGCTGTGGTTTGGGGCGGGTTACTCGCTGGCCTTCACCCCGGGCAGCCCCTGGCTGGGGGGATGGGACCGCATCGGCTTTGCGGGCCTGGACTTTCAGCTCGCTGGCGGCAAGCTGGCCGTAAGCCATGTGGCGCCGCACATCCCCGAGTCGGTGTACGCCATGTTCCAGCTCACGTTTGCCATCATCACTGCCGCGCTGCTGGTGGGGGCGTTTGTCGAGCGCATGCGGTTTTCCGCCATGCTGATCTTCATCAGCCTTTGGACCCTGCTGGTCTACGCCCCGGTGGCGCACTGGGTGTGGGAGCCAGGGGGCTGGCTGGCCCAGATGGGTGCGCTGGACTTTGCCGGAGGCTCGGTGGTGCACGTGAATGCGGGTGTGGCCGGGCTGGTGTGCGCGTGGTTCCTGGGGCGGCGCACGGGCTATGGGCGCGAGGCGTTCGAGCCCTACAACCTGGGGCTGACCATGGCGGGCGCGGGCTTGTTGTGGGTGGGCTGGTTCGGCTTCAACGCAGGCTCTGCCGTGGCCGCCGACGGCCGTGCGGGGCTGGCGATGGCGGTGACGCACCTGGCCGCAGCGGCGGGTGCCTTGTCGTGGATGCTGGGCGAGTGGGTGGTGCGCGGGCGGCCATCCCTGCTGGGGCTTTGCTCTGGCCTGGTGGCGGGGCTGGTGGCCATCACGCCTGCTGCGGGTTTTGTCACGCTGCGCTCGGCAGTGGTGATTGGCGTGGTGGCGGGTTTGGCCTGCTACTGGGGCGCCACGGGGCTCAAGCGCCTGCTGCGCGCCGACGATTCCCTGGATGTGTTTGGGGTGCATGGCATCGGCGGCATCGTGGGCTCGCTGCTCACCGGCATGCTGGCCAGCCGCACCGTGGGGGGTGTGCCAGGCAGCTTGCTCACCCAGGCCATTGGCGTGGGCGCTGTGATGGCCTACAGCCTCGTCGCAACCGCCGTGTTGTTGTGGATCACCAACCTGGCTGTGGGCCTGCGGGTGGATGAGCAGAGCGAGCAGACCGGGCTCGACATTGCCCAGCACCGTGAGCGCCTGGGGAGTTAATGAATTCCACCTCCCTGAGGCCCTGCGGGCCTTCCCCCTGCCCGCATTGCTGCGCAATGCGGGCAGGGGGACGCAGCCAGCACGGCGGGGCGGCCCTTGCGCGGCTACCCGCGCTTGGGCCGCGCCGGTTTCATACGCTGCGGGTGGTGCGCAGCGCCATGGATGACTGAAATGCCATAAGGAGCCGACCATGCCCGATTCCGACAAGCTTGCCATTGCCGCCCATTTGCATGTGCTGCTGCGCCGCAAGACGGGGCGCGTGACCGACACTGAATGGATGGCTTCCAACGTTGAATATGCGCTGGAGATCGTGCGGTTCGCACGCCAACGTGCCCAGGAGGACAACGTTCCGGAGCTGGTCGAGTGGGCCGACCGTCTCGATCTCGCCATCCATGCCGCCCCACCTGCTGCGCCGCGCCGACCCTTGCTGGATGTGGCCACGCAGGCGGTGCGCCAGCGCATGGCGCCGCCGCCAGAGCCTGCGCCGGAGGTTCCCCGTTATGTGGGAGGGATTCGCTGACCACACTGCGGCCGGGTGGCCGTTGCGCGGGCGGTGTCAGTGCGCTGCCGTGCCTTGCACGAACAGGCCCGCCGTGGGCAGCAGCCCGGCCAGCTTGTCATCGCCATAGGTGCGCAGCACCTGCGCAATCACGACCTGGTAGCCGTTGAGCCACTGCGCTTGCGCCGCCTTGGCCTTCAGGTGGGCGGGGTGCTGCATCAATGCCTGCAGCGCTTCGAGCGACTGCCAGTAGTAGACGTTGGACACGAGGCCCTTGCCCGTGTCCTCCCACGATTCCTCGCCCAGGTAGCCGTCGATGGAGCGGGCGGCGGTGGCAATCGCCTCGTCCAGGCGGTGGAAGGCGTCGTCGAATTGTTTGGTGGCAAAGATGAAGGTGGAGGAGTACATGGGCGCGATGGTATCCGCGCTTATGCCGCGCGCCGCGCCTGGATGATCCACTCCGCCGCCTTCTCGGCAAGCATCAGTGTGGGCGAGTTGGTGTTGCCGCTGGTGATGGTGGGCATGGCCCCCGCATCCACCACGCGCAGGCCTGCAATGCCACGCACGCGCAGTTGGGAGTCCAGCACCGCCAACGGGTCGTCATCCCGCCCCATCTTCGTCGTGCCCACGGGGTGGAAGATCGTGGTGGCAATGTCACCGGCCAGGCGCGCGAGGTCCTCGTCGCTTTCAAACTGCACGCCGGGCTTCCACTCCTCGGGCTGGTACCTGGCCAGCGCGGGCTGGGCCACGATGCGGCGCGTGACACGCAGGCTGTCGGCGGCCACCTGCCGGTCTTCGGTGGTGCTGAGGTAGTTGGGGGCGATGGCCGGTGCGGCCTTGAAGTCGGCGTTCTTGATGTTCACCGTGCCCCGGCTTGTGGGGTTGAGGTTGCACACGCTGGCCGTGAAGGCCGGAAAGCTGTGCAGCGGCTCGCCAAAAGCGTCGAGCGATAGCGGCTGCACGTGGTACTCGATGTTGGGCCAGGGCTGGTCGGCGCTGCTGCGCGTGAAGGCCCCCAGCTGCGAGGGCGCCATGCTCATGGGGCCACTGCGTTTGGTCGCGTATTCGAGCCCGATCTTGGCCTTGCCCCAGAGCGAGCTGGCCATGGTGTTGAGCGTGGCCACGCCGTTGACCTTGAACACCGCGCGGATCTGCAGATGGTCCTGCAAATTGGCGCCCACGCCGGGCAGGTCGTGCACCACGTCGATGCCGTGCTGGCGCAGCAGCGCGGCCGGGCCGATGCCCGAGAGCTGCAGCAACTGCGGTGAGTTGACCGCGCCTGCGCTCAGGATGACCTCGCCCGTTGCGCGGGCCGTGACCATCTCGGTGCCGTCCCACACCTGTACGCCGGTGCAGCGCTTGCTGCCGTCGGGCTGCGTCTCGACGATGAGTTTGGCGGCCTGGGCGCTGGTCCACATCTCGAAGTTGGGGCGGCCGTAGCAGGTGGGCCGCAGGAAGGCCTTGGCGGTGTTCCAGCGCCAGCCGCTTTTCTGGTTGACCTCAAAGTAGCCCACGCCTTCGTTGCTGCCGCCGTTGAAGTCGTCGGTGGCCGGGATGCCCGCCTGCTGCGCGGCCTGGGAAAACGCATCGAGCACATCCCAGCGCAGGCGTTGCTTTTCCACACGCCACTCCCCGGTGCTGCCGGTGGCCTTGTTGCCGTGCAGGCGTTTGAAGTTTTCATTCACGGTGCCGGGCTGGTCCAGGCGCCAGTGGTCCTCGTGGCGGCGGAAGTAGGGCAGGGCGTTGTCCCAGCGCCAGCTGGCGTCGCCGGTCAGTTCGGCCCACTGGTCGTAGTCGCGCGCCTGGCCGCGCATGTAGATCATGCCGTTGATGCTGCTGCAGCCGCCCAGCGTCTTGCCGCGCGGGTAGCGCAGGGTGCGGCCGTTCAGGCCCGCATCGGGTTCGGTGTTGTAGAGCCAGTCGGTGCGCGGGTTGCCGATGCAGTACAGGTAGCCCACGGGGATGTGGATCCAGTGGTAGTCGTCCTTGCGGCCGGCCTCGATGAGGAGCACGCGGTGGCGGCCGTCGGCGCTCAGGCGGTTGCTCAGCAGGGCGCCGGCGGTGCCGCCGCCGATGATGATGGTGTCAAACGTGGTGTGGTCGCTCATGGGCAGGGGCGGTGGCAATGTGTGGAAGGAGACGGAGGGCCATTGTGCGGACGGCGCCGGATGTGTCGAGAGGGTCAGTGCCTATTGCTATTGAATATATAGCTATCAGCGCACGATGGTAAAGCGCTGGCGGCCTGTTTGATATTAATTTCACGCATTCCTGGCCCGCCTGTGCTTGGCGCACGGCCCTGGGGGTCCTCTGCACGAATCGCCGCGCCGTGTGCATCTGCGGTCTCGGGTGGTCTGCGGCGTTGCAAAACCTCGCAATAGCTACGGCTATTGCGAGGTTTTGCGCCTTGCAGCCCATCCCGATCCGCAGCGCACACTTTCCGCTCGATTCGTGCAGAGGATCCCTGGCGGGCATCAATCCTACGTGCCGCCTGCGTCCGGCTCCGCTACCATGCACGCTCCCTTTCATTCTTGGCAGCCCGCGCTGCCCAGTTCATGACCGACCCCGCTCCTCGCATTGTTCGCGCCGACACGCCCCAGGGGCCTTGTGCGCAGCTGCACGGGCGCTGGGGCGCGGCGGAGCTGGGAACCGGGGCACAGTGGCAGGCCGTGTCGGGTCAGCTGCGCAGCCACCCGGCCGCACCCACGCTGGGCTGGGACCTGATGCAGCTGCAGTGGCTGGACCACGTGGGCGCCCAGTTGCTGTGGAACCACTGGCAGCATGCCTGGCCCGAGCGCCTGGCTTGCACCGACGCCCAGCGCGACATGCTGGCGCGCGTGGCGCAGTTCACCTGCACCGCGCCGCCGCCCGAGCCCTGGCGGCTGGGTGAGCAGGTGGACCACCTGGGGGTGCTGGTGCTGCACGGCGTGGACCATGCCCGCCACATGCTCGAAATGGTGGGCCGGCTGGTGCTGGACCTGGGCCGCCTGGCGCGCGCGCCGCGCAAGGGGCCGTGGCGCGACGTATCGGGCCACCTGTACCGCATGGGGGCCACGGCCCTGCCCATCACGGCGCTGGTGGGCTTTCTCATCGGCGTGGTGCTGGCCTACCTCATGAGCCTGCAGCTGCGGCAGTTTGGCGCCGAGTCGTTCATCGTCAACATCCTGGGCATCTCGCTCATCCGCGAGCTGGGGCCGATGCTGGCCGCCATCCTGGTGGCGGGGCGCTCCGGCTCGTCGATCACGGCGCAGATCGGCGTGATGCGCGTGACCGAGGAACTCGATGCCATGCGCGTCATGGGCATTCCTCACGGCTTTCGGCTGGTGATGCCGCGCACCATTGCGCTGGCACTGGCCATGCCGCTCATCAGCGTGTGGACCACGCTGGCAGCGCTGGCGGGTGGGATGCTGGCGGCCGACGTGGCCATGGACATCTCGCCCGGCTACTTCGTGCAGGCCCTGCCCGCCGCCGTCAAGATCGGCAACCTGGGCCTGGCCATGGCCAAGTCGGTGGTGTTTGGCGCGTTCATCGCGCTCATCGGCTGCCACTGGGGCCTGCGCGTGAAGCCCAACACCCAGAGCCTGGGCGAGGGCACCACCGCTTCGGTGGTCACGTCCATCACCATGGTGATCATCGTGGATGCGTTGTTCGCTGTGGCATTTAAAAACATAGGCATATGAGCAGCCACGCACGCACATCGTTGCCCGAGCACATCGCCGTGGCGCCCGGCGAGCCGCCCATCGTGGACGTTCAGGGCCTGTGGACGCAGTTTGGCAAGGGCGATGAAACCTTTACCGTGCACCAGGACCTGAACTTCACCGTGCAGCGCGGCGAGATGCTGTCGCTGGTGGGGGGCTCGGGCACGGGCAAGACGGTGCTGCTGCGCCAGATCCTGGGCCTGGCCCGGCCTGCGCGGGGGCAGGTCACGGTGCTGGGGCGCCCGGCGTCCGAGATGGGGCGCGAGGGCGCGGCCAGCCGCGTGGGCATGCTGTTCCAGCACGGCGCGCTGTTCTCGGCCTTCAATGTGCTCGACAACGTGGCCTTTGCGCTGCGCGAGCAGGGCACGCTGCCCGACGACCTGGTGCGCGACGCCGCGCTGGTCAAGCTGCAGATGGTGGGCCTTCAGCCCGAGCACGCCACGCGCATGCCGGCGGATCTGTCGGGGGGCATGGTCAAGCGCGTGGCGCTGGCGCGTGCGCTCATCATGGACCCGCCGCTGCTGCTGCTCGACGAACCCACGGCGGGGCTGGACCCCAGCAGCTCCGACGACTTCTGTGCGCTGCTGCGCGAGCTGCGGGCCGCGCTGGGGCTCACGGTGGTCATGGTCACGCACGACCTTGATACGCTGTTTGCGCTCAGCACCCGGGTGGCCGTGTTGGCTGATAAGAAGGTCATCGTCACCGGTCCGCCGCACGAGGTGGCGCATTTCAAGCACCCGTTCATCGAACATTTCTTCCTGGGTGAACGTGGCCAGCGCGCCATGGCCCCGGTGCAATCCGTGGAGCACGCCCTGGCAGCACAGACCGCCGCCGCCGTGCCCACGCCCGACAAGGAACCCAGCTGATGGAAAACAAATCCCACGCCCTCGCCGCAGGCATCTTTGTGCTGGTGGTGGCCGCCATGCTGGCGGGCCTGGCCATCTGGCTCACGCGCGACAGCGCCAACTACGAGCAGTACGAGCTGTCCACCAAGGACGGCGTGAGCGGCCTGCAGCCCCAGGCCGCCGTGCGCTACAAGGGGGTGGCCGTGGGCAAGGTCACGCGCATCGGCTTCGACCCGCAGGTGACGGGCAACGTGCTCATCCGCATTGCCGTCAACGAGCAGGCCCCCATCAGCCCCACCACCTTCGCCGTGCTGGGCTACCAGGGCGTGACGGGCCTGGCCCACGTTCTGCTGGACGATGCCGACCAACCTTACCCCGAGCTGCCCCCGGGCCCCAGCGGCCTGCCGCGCCTGCCCATCAAGCCGTCGCCGTTTGGCAAACTCGCCGAGCAGGCCCCCGCCATCCTCACCCAGGTGGAAGAAGCCACGCGGCGCATCAACCAACTGCTGGGCGACACCAACCAGCAAAAACTCACCGAAGCCCTGGGCAACATTGCCCAGGCCGCAGGCAGCGTGAACACGCTGACCCAGCGGCTCGATGCCACCGTGGCCCAGCGCCTGGACCCGGCCCTGGCCGCGCTGCCCCCGCTGGCCAGCGATGCGCGCAAGACCCTGCAGTCCCTGCAGCAGGCCGGCGCCAGCGTGTCGGTGCTGGCGGCCGACGTCAGCAAGACCACGCAGCGCCTGGGGGCCGAGGGCGGCCCCATCGACCAGATCACCATCGGCACGCAGTCCCTCGCCCGCGCGGCCGACCAGTTCAGCACCACCACGCTGCCGCGCCTGAATCGCGCGGCCGACGACACCTCGCGCGCGGCACGCACGCTCAGCCGCACGGCGGGTGGTGTGGCGGACAACCCCCAGCTGTTCATCTACGGCTCGGGCCGCATCCCGCCCGGCCCGGGCGAACCTGGTTTCGCGCCCTGAGGAGAAGCGTTGATGAAAAACACTATTAAAAACATAGCTGCTATCGCTTTTCCATCAAGCGCTAGAGGTCTATTTGTTTCAGTTGTTGCTGTGGGACTGCTGGGCATCGCAGGCTGCTCGGCGCTGCCCAGCCCGCCCTCGCGCCCCGTGCTTTACGACTTTGGCCCCGGCCCGGTCGCCACGGCCCCCAGCGATCGCCGCGCCCCCTTGCCCCCGTTGGCGCTGGCCGATGTAGAGGCCCCGGGCCTGCCCGAGGGCAGCAACGCCGTGCTCTACCGCCTTGCCTACGCCGACGCCCAGCAGCTGCGCCCCTACAGCCAGGCCCGCTGGAGCCAGCCACCCGCCCAGTTGCTGCAGCAGCGCCTGCGCGAGCAGCTCGGCCAGCGCCGCGCCATCCTCAAGGCCGACGACGGCGCGGCCCAGGCGCGCGACGCCGCCCAGGGCGGCCGCTTGCCAGCCGTGCTGCGCGTGGAGCTGGAAGAGTTCAGCCACCTATTTGCCAGCGCCTCGGACAGCGCGGGCGTGGTGCGACTGCGTGCCACGGTGGTGGACCTGACCCTGGGCGGTGAAGCGCTGCGCGGCCAGCGCGTGTTCACCGTGCGCACCCCGGCGCGCAGTGCGGATGCAGCAGGCGGCGTGGCTGCATTGGCCGATGCATCGACTCAGGTGGCGCGGGAAGTGGCGGAGTGGGTGGAGCAGGTGGGGCGGTAGACCGACGCTGCGGTGGGTGTAGCCCGGTGGGTGCCTGTCGTCTGTCGAGGCCCCGCCTTGTGGCGATCAGCGGCGCCCACCGGTTATGAACGTGTCGGCGCGGCGGTTTCTGCCTGTTTTGCTCCGTTGGATTTAGCGCTTCCCTCGATCCCCGTTACAACCCGCGCATAGCGCGCAAAGCTCCAGTACGCCCAGGCCCAGTCCAGCAGCACGACCAGGCGGTTGCGAAAGCCGATCAGGAAGTAGACGTGCGCGAACAGCCAGAACAGCCACGCAAAGTAGCCCGAAAACCGCACCGGCCCAGCGGGCGAGGTGAGGTCCACCACGGCGGAGTTGCGGCCGATGGTGGCCAGGTTGCCGTAGTCGCGGTAGCGAAACGGCTGCGTGGCCTGGCCGGCCAGGCGGCGCAGGATGTTGGCGGCCGTGGCGCGCCCCATCTGCTTGGCGCCGGGTGATACACCGGGAACGGGGGTGGGCTCCTGGCCGGGCGCGTGGCTGTTGGCAGCAGCCAGGTCGCCGATGACGCTGATCTCGGGGTGGCCGGGCAGGCTGAGATCCGGCGCTACCACCACGCGGCCCGCCCGGTCGGTGGCGCAACCCGTGGCCCCGGCCAGTTGGCGGCCCAGCGCCGACGCCGCCACACCGGCCGCCCAGACAATGCATTTGCTCTTAATTTGATAGCTAATTGCGCTTGTTGGTTGAGCGCTGGATGGCGATTCGACCATCAACCCGTCGCTGTCGATGGCGGTGACGCGGGCGTTCAGGCGCACTTCCACGCCCAGCTTTTCGAGCTGCTCCCTGGCGCGCTGGCTCAGTGCCTCGGGCATGGACTGGAGCACGCGAGGGCCGCCTTCGAGCAGGATGATTTTTGCGCTGGCCGGGTCGATGTGCCGGAACTCGCCGGGCAGTGTGTGGCGTGCGATCTCGGCCAGCGTGCCCGCCATCTCCACGCCCGTGGGGCCTGCGCCCACGACCACAAAGTTGAGCCAGTCGGCGCGGCGGGTGGGGTCCGCTTCCTTTTCTGCCGCCTCGAAGGCCAGCAGGATGCGGCGGCGGATCTCGAAGGCATCGTCCAGCGTCTTGAGGCCCGGGGCATGGGGTGCCCAGTCGTCGCGGCCGAAGTAGCTGTGGGTGGCGCCTGCAGCAACGATGAGGTGGTCGTAGGGCAAGGGGGCAGACGGGTGGGGCCCGTCCTTCAAATGCACGGTGCGCGCTGCCACGTCGATGTGCGTGACTTCGCCGAGCAAAGTCGTGACGTTGGGCTGCTGCCGAAACAGGTGCCGGATGGGCGCAGCGATGGCCGGCGCCGACAGCCCGGCCGTGGCCACCTGGTAAAGCAGGGGCTGGAAGAGGTGGTGGTTGGTCTTGTCGATGAGCGTCACATCCAGCGCGGCACCGCGCAGCGCACGGGCGGCTTCGAGGCCGCCAAAGCCGCAGCCGATGATGACAACACGGGGGCGGGGCGAGGGAGCGGAAGAAGTGGTCATGCCCCCATTATTGGGGCTCACAGCTTCCGGGCAGCCTGTGAAACGGGCGCCCTCCCGGACAAGGGCAGCCAAGCAAGGGCCGCCCCGCAGCGAGGGCTGCGTCCCCCCGCCCGCAGCGCGCAGCGCTACGAGAGCGGGGGGAAGTGGCGCAGCCGCTCAGGGGGGGCTCACATCACGCCATGAAACCCAGGTTGGTCGGGTAGTCGGCCCCGCCAAAGTGGCTCAGGTTGGGCAGCACGCCCGCCAGTTCGCTGTTGCTCACGCCAAACCAGCTGGCCAGCGTGGCCGCGTACTGGTCCACCGAGGTGCTGGGCAGCAGGCGGCCCTGGCCCACATGCCACTGGTCGTTGGCATCGGCAGTGTTGGTGATGCTGACTGGCGGCGCCTTGCCATAGAAGGCCTTGCCCTTGACTGCGCCACCCACCATGAGATGGTGGCTGCCCCAGCCGTGGTCCGAGCCGTCGCCGTTGGAGCTGAGCGTGCGGCCGAAGTCCGAGGCCGTGAACGCCGTCACCTTGTCGGCCACGCCCAGTTCGACCGTGGCGTTGTAGAACGCGGTCATGGCTTCGCTCACGCGCTGCATGAGCGTGGGCTGCTGCGAGATCAGGTTGTCATGCAGGTCGAACCCGCCCAGCGACACCATGAACACCTGCCGTTTGCTGCCCAATGCGGTGCGTGCACCAATAAGGCGGGCGACCATCTTGAGCTGGTCGGCCAGCGAATTGCTGGTGGGGAAGGCCGTGGCCAGCGTGACACCGGCCAGCCCGGAGGTGATGGAAGCCTCGGCGCCCACAGCCCGCGCGGTGACGCGGTTGTATTCGTTCTCCAGCGTCTGGCCGCTGGTTTGCTGGATCAGCGAGGTCAGCGCTGCGCGCACGGCCGTGGAGCCGTAGACATTGCTTTTGACGCCGTTGATCGGGATCGCACCGTTGGTGCTGACCTGGTACTGCAGCGCGGAGTCGCCCGAGAGGAACACCGCATTGCCCGTGACGGAGATGCAGGTGAACAGCGAACTGCCGTTGGAGGACAGCGCCAGGTCGCCGATGTTGCCGCCCCAGCCCACGGTGGAGCCTTCGGGCGAGGACGACTGCCAGACCGATTGCTGGTCGTTGTGCGAGAACAGCTTGGGGGGCAGCGGGTACAGCGCACGGTTGCTGCCGCTGTATTGCGCACGCGTGAGTGGAACCACCAGGGGGCCCACGTTCAGCTGCACGGCTGCCTTGCCGGTGTTGAACAGGTTGGTCAGCCCGGTCATGGCAGGGTGCAGCGCGTACTGGCGCCCACCGGCCAGTGGCGTGGTGGGCGCGAGCAGGGTGGGGGTCAGGGCGGACTTGGCCAGGGCAATGCCCCCCGCCGTCTGTCCGGCACCGCCTCCGCGCGCGGCGCTGTATTTGTTGTAGCTGTCGTCGTCATAGGTAATGACGGTGTTGGCGTAGTCGTTGCCGCCGTACAGGAAGACGCAGACCAGCGCCTTGTAGTCGGTGGCCGTGAAAGCTGCGGCTTCGCCCACGGCGGCGAGATTGAGCGCAAAGGGCAGGGCGGTGCCTGCCATGCCCAGCTGGGCCGAGCGGCGCAGGAAGGCGCGGCGGGAATGGAGGTCGGGTTGGAGGAGATGCATGGCGGCGCGCCTTATTTCTGGATCAGGTATTCGGCCGAGGCCATGACGAGGAAAATCGCGGCCGCCACGCGGTCACGTTTGGCGTTGTCCGTGCTTGCCGCCGTGACGGGGGTCGTCTTGAGGGCGTCTGCGATGAGCTTGACGGTGGCTGCAGACAGCTGGCCAGCCGTCATGAGCAGGTTGATCCGGTCCACGAGCGCATCGGCATCGGCCACGATGGCCAGTTCGTTGGTATAGGCCGCCTTGATGTCGAAGCCGTTGTTGCCGTTGCTGCCGTTGTTGGGCAGGTCTGGCGCGTTCACGAAGATACCGTTGCGGATCACGCCCTGCATGTAGTTGAGGTAACCGCCCACGCTGCTCTCGTTGACCAGCTGGAACTCGGGCGCCACGGCACCGGCCGTGGCCAATGCCGTCGAAGGCGGCACATAGCCCGGCCGGAAGAAGTTGAACACCGATGGCGAGCGCAGCGGGCTCTGCGCCAGGCGCGAGCCGGCCGAGCTGAGGTCGCCGATCTTCCAGCTGCCGTATTGCGACGCGATGCCAAAGGTGCGGCCCCACTGCACAAAGCGCAGCATGGGCTCGCGCAGGCGGCCGAACATGGGGTCCGTGAGCCCGGCGGGCGCACGGGCTTCGTCGTCGAGCAACACAGCCTTGACCACGGCCCGCAGGTCGCCCCGCACGCCGAGGCCGTTGTTGTTGAAAGCGGCCGCCACACGGCTGATGTAGCCGGGTGACGGGTTGCTGGTGACCAGGCGCTGGATCAGCTGCTTGCCGATGAATGGCCCCACGTTGGGGTGGTTGAAGATGGTGTCCAGCGCCGTTTTGAGCGCCGCCGCACCGGGCGTGCCAGCGGCAACCGTGGTGCCCAGGAAGGTGGCGGCCAACGTGGAGTGCCGCGACTCGTTGAGTGCCATGGGCAGCCGCGTGAAATGGGTGCTGGGCACGGTGCGCGTGGTGCCAGGCACAGTGGTCGGGGCATTTTGCGACTGGTCGTAGTCGTAGCCCGTGAACACGCGTGCCAGGTTGGTGATGTCGCTCTGGGTATAGCTATCGACCACCTGGCCCGAGCCATTGCGCTTGGCTGTGCCATCCTGGTTCAGCTCCACGAGCCCGATGGACATCAGCTGCAGGATCTCACGGGCATAGTTCTCATCGGGCTGGCGGCCGGTGGAGGGGTTTTCCTTCTGGTTGCCGCGCGTGTTGAGGTAGTAGCCCATCGCTGGATTGAGGGTCACGTCCTCCAGCAGCTTGCGGAAGTTGCCAAAGGCGTTGGCAACCAGCTGGTCCCAGTAGTGGGCGATGGCATGGCTGCGCCAGCTGAAGTCCAGGCCCGAGAGCGATACCACGCAGATCTCGGACAGCGCGAGTGCCACGCGTTTGCGCAAGCCGTCGCTGGATGTCATGAGCTGTTGCCAGATCATGTAGTCGCCCGGGTAGGTGTTGTCGTAGTACGACGTGGCGTTGTCCACCGTGTTGTACCCGCGCTGGTTCAGCCAGTCCCACCCTTTGGTGCCGACGGGCAGGCTGAACTGGTTGTTGATCCAGCTGTCGTAGGTGCTGGCGCGCAGGGTGGCGATTTCGCCGGTGGATGCCGAGAACTGCGCTTGCAGGAGAAACCGCGCTGCTTCCTGGTCGGTGTCGGCCCGTGTGTAGGTGTAGCTTCCAGCTCCCGGGGCTGGCGGTGGGGGCGGCGGCGTCGCAGGCCCTGGAGCGGGTGTGGGGCCGGGTGCTGGTGCAGGCCCTGGGGCGGGCGGCGTGGCGGGACCCGGTGCGGGGGCCGGGCCAGGCGCCGGTGCCGGGCCAGGGGGGGGCGCAGAGCCCGGTGTTGGCGTCGTGGGCGGGCTCACGGTTTCATCAGCCGCATCACCACCACCACAGGCCGCCAACGCCACGCTGGCCATCAGGGCGGCGAGCGTGGCCTCCTTGGGCAACGGGGCCGGGCGCGGAGCCGGCTTTGTGGTGTCGATTCCCTCTGCGACCTCGGCAGGCGCTGCTGCGCAAGGCTCCTCTTTCAACAGTGTCATGGTGGTTCTGCTAGTTGTTTGTCACGCGAGCAACACCCTGCGTAGAGCCTTCCAACGCATCGCGTGCACGGGCCGTCTGCGTTGGTAGCTCTGCCCTGGGTGCCAAGGCCGGTGAATCAAGTGTATGGATTTGCAACTGGGAGCCACTCGGGCTAAATCGTTATGAATGACTACAAAAGTCACCAAATGCAACTTTTTACCCAATGAGGTCGGTTTCGACTATGGCGTATTCACCCACGGTTTTCTGAGCGGCGATCCCGAGCGGCTTGTCTGGCATCGGTGTAGTCCACAGGCCGACGTTCTCTGCCTCTGACTGCCTACGTGTGGCGCGGCGCGGGGTTTCTACAGTGGGCTCATCGCTGACCGGCACCGTTTACCGCCATATCGGTGGCATGGCCGCAGCGAAACAACCGCAAGGAAGAAGACCATGAACGAAGACACCCTCAAGGGCAACTGGAAGCAGTTCAAAGGCAAGATGATTGAACAGTGGGGCAAGCTCACGAACGATGACTTTGACGTCATTGATGGCAAGCGTGAACAGTTCCTGGGCAAGCTGCAGGAGCGCCAGGGCATTGCCCGCGACGCAGCCGAAAAGCAGCTCAAGGAATGGCAAGAACGCCACCCGGACTTCCGCTTCAACGACTGACCGGTTGCCCGGCGCAGGGGCTCGGCCCCTGCCCTGCAGCAACACGGGAAACGACGGCTCCCGCACCCTGGTGCAGGCAGCTGGACACCCCTGAATCACCCAATCCCGAGGAGAAACCCATGAAATTCGCACGTACTCTGATCGCATCCGTGGCTGCCGGCCTGCTGGCAACCTCTGCCTTCGCCATGACCGAACCCGAGCACAAGGCCGCCAAGGAGCGCATCTCGGCCGACTACAAGGCCGACAAACAAAAGTGTGATGCCCTGAAAGCCAACGCCAAGGACGTCTGTGTGAAGGAAGCCAAGGGCAAGGAAGATGTGGCCAAGGCAGAACTGGAAGCCCAGTACAAGCCGAGCCCCAAGGCCACCCAGAAGGTGGCAGAAGCCCGCGCTGACGCTGCCTACTCTGTCGCCAAGGAAAAATGCGATGACCTGAAGGGCAATGAAAAGGATGTCTGTGAAAAGGATGCCAAGGCTGCCCAGGTGAAGGCCAAGGAAGATGCCAAGGTTGCCGCAGCGCAGGCCAAGCCTGCTGACAACGCCGCCGAAAAGGGCGCCGCCGTGGCAGAGGCCCGCAAGGATGCCAACGCTGAAAAGAACGACGCCAACTACAAGGCCGCCAAGGAGCGCTGCGATGCGCTGTCGGGTGATGCCAAGTCCAAGTGTGTGGACGACATGAAGCGCATGTACGGCAAGAGCTGATCCGCTGGGGACCTCTCAGTGGCCGGTACTCCCAGCCGCTGGCAGTCTTCACAATGCCCCGCCCCGTGCGGGGCATTTTTTATTGTGGAGTCCGGATGGTACTGAGTGGTTGATGCCGAACTGACCTGCATCAACACGCCCTGGTGGCTGGCGGCCTAAGCTCATGCCCTGTTTTTGTCTCGCTGCAAAGGGATTCCCATGGCACAACTCGAATGGTCGGACGCGCTGGCCCTGGACCTGCCCCTGATGGACGACACCCACCGCGAATTCGTGGACCTGCTGGCCGCCGTGGACCGGGCCGACGATGCGCAGCTGCTCTCGACCTGGCATGCGCTCGTGGAGCACACCGATCACCATTTTGCGCAAGAGGACGCCTGGATGGCGTCCACCCGTTTTGCCTCGGGCAACTGCCACAGCATGCAGCACCGGGTGGTGCTGCAGGTCATGCGCGAAGGGGTGGTGAGGGCCCAGCAAGGTGACCTGCAAGTGCTGCGTGTGATGGCCAGCGAACTGGCGCTGTGGTTTCCGCAGCACGCCCAGAGCATGGACGCTGCGCTGGCCCTGCACTTGCGCCGTGTGGGCTTTGACCCGGTCTCGGGCGTGGTGCACGCGCCGCACGCGTTGCCGGGCGAACTGATCCAGGGTTGTGGTGGATCGACCTGCTCCGACACCTCGGCCGGTGTTACCGCCACCGAGCCAGCGGCAATGGCCTGAGAGCGTCAACAGGCTCTTACCCCCGTGCGTAGGCCGCGCCGGTGTGGCATGCTGCCAAGTCTCTAGGCAAGTGGGCGGCATGACCGCTGTGCTTCATGGCCGAAACCTCTTCCCCTGTGGCTCTGTACGACGAGGCCGCAAGTCTCCAAGCCCTGCAGCGCTATGGCATTCTCGACACGCCGATGGAGCCCGCCTACGACGACCTGGCAGGGATTGCGGCCCATGTGTGTGAAGCCCCAGTCGCCCTGATCAGCCTGCTCGACAGCCACCGCCAGTGGTTCAAGGCCTCAGTGGGGCTCCCGCTGCGGGAAACCCCGCTGGACCAGTCCGTGTGCCGCTACGCCGTGCGGCAGCCCGGCGTTTTCATCGTGCCCGACCTGGCGAAGGATGCGCGTTTTGCGCACTTCAGCATCGTGACCCAAGAAAATCCGCTCCGCTTCTATGCCGGGGCGCCGCTGGTCACGCCCGATGGTTATGCCCTGGGCACGCTCTGCGTGCTGGACCACCGGCCGCGCCATCTGTCCCAAAAGGCCCAGGACATGTTGTGTGCGCTGGCGCGCCAGGTGATCCGCCTGCTGGAGCTCAAGCGCGCCAACGACCGCCAGGGCCAGATGCTGGTGGAGTTGGAAGAAGCGCGCCGCCAGATGGCCGTGCTGGCCCATACCGATGTGTTGACCGGCCTGGCCAACCGGCGCTCGTTCACCGCGCGCCTTTTGCAGGAGCAGGCCCTTTTGCGGCGCGACGGCGAACCCGCCTGCCTGCTGATGATGGACATCGACCACTTCAAGCGCGTCAACGACGTGCATGGCCACCATGTGGGCGACCAGGCCCTGCAGCTTTTTGCCACGCTCTGCCGCGATGTGTTCCGCGCGGCAGACATGGTGAGCCGCTGGGGCGGCGAGGAGTTTCTGGCCCTGTTGCCTGCTACCCGGGTGGAGCAGGCCCAGGCGGTGGCGCAGCGTGTGCATGACGCGCTGACCACCCACCCGGTGCCGGGGGTGACGCCGCCCTTGGCGCTGACCGTGAGCATGGGGCTGTCCAACTTCGATCCCCTGCGCCCTCTCGACATCACCCTTCGCGCGCTGGATTCAGCGCTCTACGCAGCCAAGCGCGAAGGCCGCAACCGCACCGTGGTGGTGTAGGTGCAGCGAATTTGCTTTAATTTTGATAGCTGCTAGCGCTTTTCAGTAAAGCGCTAGGGCCATATTTTTTCAATATTTCGACGCTGCTTCAGTGCCCTGCGGTGCGGGGCAGTATCAGCGCAGCCATGCGCCATGACAGATCCCGCAGGGCCCGGCGCACGGCGGGTGAATCCTGCGCACCCACGGGGTTGGCATCGCTGCGCGGGCAGAACGCAGCCTCCAGGACCTGCTGCTTGGCGCAGACCAGCGCCACCCGGTCTTGCGCCCGCAGGGCCGCCATCAGCTGGTCGCGGTGGCGCTGCACGCGCTCCGCTTCGGCCAGCGTCAGGGTGGGTGGGTGCGCGGCAGCGCCTGCGGCCGGGCCGGTGAGGTGCTGTGCCCAGGACAGGGGCGTGGTGCGCGTTGTCATACAGCGCTCACCGGCGGTGTCGGGGGCGTGGCGGGGCGCGCAGCCGGTGGGGTGGGAGGGCGCACCTCCGGTGGCGCCGTCGGGCGGCGGGGCGGCGTGTTGCCCTGCGACAGGCCGTACCAGTTCACCTTGCGCGTCAGCACCATCACAGCGGTCAGTACCAGGAACAGCGCAATTGCACCCACCACCAGGGCCGTCTGCTCCAGCTGCAGCAGCACATACAGCAGGCCATACAGCACCGCGATGCCCCCGCCCAGCGGAATGCCCCGCGCCAGCCCACCCAGCATGTGGCTGGCGTAGTAGGCGAGCAGCAGCACACAGGCGCTGGCGGCCACGGCATACGAGATGCCAAACGGCAGGTGCTCCGACAGGCTCACCAGCAGCAGGAAGAAGCTGCACAGCGCGCTGCCCACCAGCAGGTACTGCACCGGGTGCACGCGCAGCTTCTTCATCAGTTCGAACAGGCCCACGGCCACGAAGGTGAGGGCAATGAACAGCACGCCATATTTGGTGGCGCGGTCCGACAGCGAATAGGGGTTCACCGGGTCGATGAAGGCCACGCTGAAGCTGTCGGCGCAGTCGCCGGGGGTGGCGCCTCCGGGCACATAGTCGCTGTGGCCGCCATCGTCTGTGCCGCCCAGGCAGATGCGTTTGCCGTTGGCAATGTCGGCCTGCGCCGTGGTGGCCAGCGACGACAGGCGCCACTGGGCCGCGAAACCGGTCTTCTTGACCTCGCGCTCCGACGGCAGAAAGCGGCCCCCGAACGACGGGTGGGGCCAGCTGCTGGTCATCTGCACCTCGGTGTTGCCACCCAGCGGCACAAAGGCCAGGCGTTCGGTGCCCACCAGTTCCAGGTCCAGCGTGGCGGTCAGTCCGTCGGCCTTGCCGCGCACCGATTCTGGCAGTGCCGCATGCAGGCCCCGGCTGTAGGTGGGGTGGAAGGTGCCGGGCTTGAGGGCCAGGGTCTGCGAATCCAGGGTGAACTGCGCGGTGCGGATGCCACGCGCGTCGCCCACGGCCATCATGACGATGGGCGCACCGCAGTGCATCCGCGAGTTTTTCATGCTGCTTTGCGGCACCAGGCTCGCCAGCGGCCCCCACTGCGCCGTCACGTGGGCCTTGAGGTTGAAGGTGTTCACCTTGTGCAGGCCGCGCGCACGCTCTTCCATCGCGGCGCCGGTGCTGAGCTTGAGCTGCTCGGGCATGGCGGTCAGCAGGAACTCGCGGCGCTGCTCCACCATGCGGCGCTCGTCGCCCTTGCCGGTCTCTACCTCCCAGCTCTCCACACAGGCGCTGTGGATCATCGGGCCCATCAGCGTCTGCGGTCCGGCCAGGCTTTCGGCCACGCTCTGGGCGGTGATGTTGCGGTAGCGCAACCGGTCGCGCACCACGTCTTCGATCATGCCGAGGCCAAAGAGAAGCAGCACGGTGATGGCGGCCAGCGCTGCCAGTTTGGTGAACAAGGGGTGTTTGAGCAAGAGATCCTCCACAAATGATGTTGTGGAGGCAGTGTTGTGGCCCGGTGTGAGGGCGCTATGAAGTTTGTGAGGCCAGTGTGAAGTCGGGCGTTGTGTCGGCATGACCTGTCAGGTCATCGACGGCCGAACTCCTTGCACCTACAAACGGCACATGGCTAAAAGAAACACGTTTAGGGGGGCGGCATGCGCTATGGGGTTCCGGTGATTCTGGTCTTGGTGGCAGTGGTCCATGCCCTGCCGCTGGTGGGCGTGCTCGGGGCGGGCAAGCTGGCGCAGCTGTACGGCACCCCGGTGCAGGATGCAGGCGTGGAGCTGCTGTTGCGGCACCGGGCCGTGCTTTTCGGGCTGCTGGCCGCCTTCATGGGCTATGCAGCCCTGCGCCCCGATCTGCATCGGCTGGGCCTGGTGGCGGGGTTGGTGAGCGTGGTGTCGTTTCTGCTGCTGTCGTGGCTGCAGCGGGGCAGCGCGATCAGCGCCCCGCTGGTGACGGTCGTGCGGGTGGATGGGGTGGCACTGGCCTTGCTGGTGGTGGGGCTCGCTCTACACCTGCGCCGCTCGCATTAACTGGCGGGAAACTCCAGCGCCACTTGCAACCCAGGCCCGGTATTGCGCACCACCATCTGCCCCCCGTGCAGCGCCATCACGCGCTTGACGATGGCCAGCCCCAGGCCCGATCCACTGCGCTCGCCGCCTGGCCGCGCGGTGGTGAAGAAGCGTTCGCCCAGGCGGGGCAGGGCGTAGTCGGGCACGCCGGGGCCGCTGTCCCGCACGGCCACGGTGGCGCCGTCCAGCTCCACCTGCACCGTGCTGCCTGCGGGCGCAAAGTCGATGGCGTTGTCCAGCAGATTGGTCAGTGCCATGGTCACCAGCTCGGCCTCCCAGGGGCCGTTGCTGCCCGTACCGGACAGGGCCAGCATGATGCCGCGTTGCGCAGCACGGGCGCGTGTCTGGCCGATGGCGGCCTCGGCGCAGGCCTGCAGGGCCACAGGCGCGCGACCCTCGGCATGGTGGCGCTGCTCCAGTTTGGACAGCTCCAGCAGCCGGTCGATGATGCGCTGCAGGCGCTCGCTTTGCTGCACCACCTGGGTCGCAAATTCGGCACGGTCGGCAGCGGGCAGCTCGTCCTGCAGCAGCTCGCCCGCGCCCCGGATGGCCGCCACGGGGCTTTTGAGTTCGTGCGTCAGTGCGCGCACGTAGCCCTCGATGTAATCGCGCCCCTCCAGCCGGGCACGCATGCGGTCCATGGCGCGGGCCAGGTCGCCCAGCTCGCCCGGTACCTCGGGCACGGCCAGGGCCGTGGTGGGCGGGGCGCCGGGGTCATGGCGCTCGCCATCGGCCGGGCCCTGCACGCTCAAGGCGTAGTCGCGCAGACGGCGCACGTTCCATACCATCCACAGCGTCACGGCCACGCCGACGGCGGCCGAGAGCGCCAGTAGCAAGAGACCGCCCATGAACACCTTGCGCTCGGCGCGGTCGATGAAGCGCTGCACGGTGCGGGTGGGTTTGGCCACCGTCAGCACGCCTGCAATCTGTTCTTTCACGTAGATGGGCGCCGCCACATGCATCACGCCGCTGGTGTCGTCGTCTTCCACATCGCGCGTGGAGCGTGCGCCGTACTCGCCCCGCAGCGTGCGGGCCACGTCGCGCCACTGCGAGTAGTCGGCGCCGATGGCGCGGTTCTCCGAGTCGAACAGCACGCGGCCCGTGGTGTCGGTCACATAGATGCGGTAGTCCAGTGACTGCTTGGAGAAACCCCAGATCGCTGCATCGATGGGCCGCGTGGCGTAGCGGCGCACATGCTGCGCAAACGGGCTGGTGCTGCTGTTGTCAGCCCCCGCAGCCAACCGCCCGGCGGCCAGGTCTTCGCTGGCCAGCTCGGCCAGGATGTTGGCAGTGTCCACCATCATGTCCTCCATCACCTCGCGCACGCTGGGTTTGATCTCGGCCATGAACACGCGCAGCACAAAAAACGCGGCGATGCCGTTGATCAGGAAGAAGGCGAACAGCAGGCGGATGCCCAGGCGCATGGGGCAGTTCTCTTAAAAAAATCTTGACCGGCAAAGCGTCTCAGAAGCGCTGAGTATCGGTATGGAGCAAGACGATGTGGGGGACGGGCAGTGCGTAGCACGCCTGGCGGACATGCTGGTCAGATCGTACAGGCGGTTGAATCGCAAGGTGAATTTGGCCAGGAAGCGCGTTGCGGGCTCCCTGTGCGTGATGCTGCGACCCAGTCCTTGCCATCTGGCACGGGATGCACCGTGGGGACGCAAAGCCTGTTGCGCGGCCCACAAAAGTTGCAAACGCGCAACGTTTTCGCTCGAAAACAGATCGTTGCGACCGGGCTGCTCCAGCGATCCCGTGCTACCCGCTGTTACCGCTTGAGACATGTCACCTAGGCTGAACCCGGAGCTGCCCACGGTGTGGCGCGGGCTTCTGCCAATTTCATGCAGCAACAGGAGACAAGTTATGAACAAAATGCGTGCCCTATCAGCGGCCGTGCTTGGGTGCTTTTCGTCGTTTGGCATGGCGCAAAGCGCGGCTGACGGGAGCAGTGTGACGATGTACGGCATCGTCGACGTTGGCATCCACCATGTCACCGGAGCACCCGGCGGCTCTAAGACCAGCCTTACCAGTGGGAACATGCAAGGTTCGCGCCTCGGATTCAAGGGAAATGAAGACCTGGGCGGTGGATACCGCGCCGTCTTCACGCTCGAATCGCGGCTCGAAGCTGACACCGGCGCACTGGGCAACCGCCCCATTTCCCAAGGGCGGCTGCCGGACCGTCTCAGCAACGCTGGATCGTTGGGCCTGCCCGCTGCGCTTCAGCCTGCTGTGTCCGCAGTGGCCGCCCAGATCGGCAATTCCGTGGGCGTCAACTTGGGCAACAACTTCTTTGATCGGCAAGTGTTCACTGGTCTGATCACCCCGTTCGGTGCCTTCACATTCGGGCGACAGTACACACCGGGCTACTTGGCCAACGCCAACTTTGACGCGATGAAGACCGAGTCCAGCCTGTCACTGGGACAGTTGGTGGCGATTCCGGCTTCGTTCGATATCCGCGTGAGCAACTCACTCCAGTACGGTCTGCAATTGAACGGATTCACCGCCACCGCGATGTACGCAGCCGGGGAAGTCGCTGGTCGGTCGAGCGCGGGGCGGCTGTGGGGTGCCATGGCCATGTACAACGGCAACGGCTATTCGTTCGGCGGCGGTTACAACACACGCAACAACGAACTGGGTGAAAAGTCGCTGACGACCGCTGTCCTCGGCGCGACGCTGGATGTCGGGCCGGGCACCCTGTCGGGCCAATTCAGTGTCATCAAGGACGACCATCCCACCAACCTGTCCGGCATTTCCGCCGTCCTGTCTGCCAACCCGGCCACGGCACCAGTGGCCGGTCTGGTGCAAAACGCCTTCATTCAGGGTTTCCGGCAAGACGCACGCCTGTTCCAGGTTGGCTACCGCATCACCAGCGGCGTGCACGCCGTGACCGTGGCCTACAACAACATGAACGACAAACGCCCGTTCAATGCGGATCGCGCGTCGTATGGGGTGGCTTACACCTATGCACTGTCCAAGCGCACCGACCTGAATGCCGTACTCACACACCTGAACAACAAAAACACGTCGCAAGACATGTTGGGCGGCAACGGATTTCTGGGTGGCGTTGCGGCAGCGCCCGGAAAAGACGTCAATAGCCTGGCACTGTCGATTCGCCATCGTTTCTGAGGGCTTGCAGAGCGGAGGGCATCCGTGTGCTGCGCCGCTCAGGCCCTACACGCTACCCCGCCAGATAGTCCGCCTGTCCAGCCCTCCGGCCCGAGCATTTCTCAGTTTTCGGTGGTTTGCGGCCGTGGCCTGCATGCCAGTGCTCGTGCCTGCTGGGGGCGGGACGCCTTGCAAGGGCCCGCTCTACCTATGAGTACGTGCAATGTCATTGGCTCCATCGACGGGGGCCAATGGGGTTTTAAATATCGATGCAATACCCCATGCCCCGGTGTGTGCTGATGTACTCGCGCCCCGGGTCCACCTCGCGCAGCTTGGCGCGCAGGGTCTTGATATGGGTGTCCACCGTGCGGTCGGTGCTCTCGCTGTCGTCGCCCCAGGCAGCGGCCAGCAGCGCGTCGCGCGAATGAATGCGGCCTGCGCCTCGCAACAGGTGGGACAGCAGGCGGTATTCGCGCCGGGTCAGCGGCAGGGCCTGGCCGCGCAGGCTGATGCGCTGGCCCGTCTCGTCGTCGAGGAACAGCGCGGAGGCCGTGGCGGTGGGCGTTGCCGGGTGGCCATTGCCGTTCCCGTTGCCCGCGCGGCGCAGCAGCGCCTTCACGCGTGCCGCCAACTCGCGCGGGCTGAAGGGCTTGGTGAGGTAGTCGTCCGCGCCCAGCTCCAGGCCCAGCACGCGGTCGATTTCTTCGCCGTGGGCGCTGAGCATCAGCACGGGCAGGGCGGCCGTGGGCGCAGCGTTGCGCACGTCGCGCAGCAGGTCCAGCCCACTGCCGTCGGGCAGGCCCACGTCCAGCACCAGCAGGTCAAAACGTGCGCGCTGCAGTTGCTGGCGCGCATCGTGTACCAGCAGGCTGTGCGTGACGGTCAGGCCATCGCGCTCCAGCGCATAGGCCACGGTGCGGGCGATGGCGGGATCGTCTTCGAGCAGCAACAGGCGGGCGGACATGGAGGGTCAGCGTGCGACGAGGATGGGGAACAGCTTGCCCAGCCCGTCGGCCATCACTTCCACGGCCAGCGCAGCCAGAATGAGGCCCATCAGGCGGGTCATCACATTGATGCCGGTTTTGCCCAGCACGCGCGCAATGGGGTCGGCCAGCGCAAAGCAGACGGCCGTGGCCAGCGCGATGACCACGCCGTAGCCCACCAGCGCGGCGTGCTGCCAGAAGGTCTGTGCGCGGTCGGCGTAAATCACCACCGTGGACATGCTGGCTGGGCCGGTGAGCAGCGGGATGGTGAGCGGCACCACGGCAATGCTGCTGCCCGCTGCTGCCTTCTCGGCCCCTTCTTCGTACTCATTGGTGCTGGGCTTGGCCTCAGCGGGCTGGGCGTTGAGCATGTTCATCGCGCTGATGAGCAGCAGCATGCCGCCGCCCACCTGGAAGCTCTGCAGCGAGATGTTGAAGAAGTCGAGGATCTGCAGGCCCAGCAGCGCACAGGCTGCAATCACGCAGAACACGCTGAAGCTGGCCACCTGTATGGTGCGTCGCCGCTGCGGGTACGAAAAGCCCTGCGTGTAGTGGATGAAAAACGGCACGATGGCCAGCGGGTTCACGATGGCGAGCAGGGTGATGAGCGGTTTGAGATCCATACTAGTTTTCCGTTTTGAAGCTTGTCGCCCATAGATTTTCGACTTGGCGCTGTCGAGGCCAGTGCCCCCGCGCAAGGGCCGCCCCGCCGCGCTGGGGGCGTCCCCCTCCCGCTTCGCGCAGCGAAGCGAGAGAGGGGGAAGGCGCGAAGCGACTCAGGGGGTGCTTCATTACCTTCCTCCAGAGACTTCAAGCAATGACATGGTGGTGTAGGGCGACGCATCCGACATCAGCCATACGATGGCCTCGGCCACTTCTTCGGCCGTGCCGCCGCGTTGCATGGGCACCTGGTGGGCCAGGTCGCGCACGCGGTCGGGCAGGCCGCCGCTGGCGTGGATGTCGGTCTCGATCAGGCCCGGGCGCACGGCGTTCACACGGATGCCTTCTGCCGCCACCTCGCGTGCCAAGCCCATGGTGAAGGTGTCGATGGCGCCCTTGGCCGCCGCGTAGTCCACATACTGGTGGGCCGAACCCAGGCGTGACGCGGCGCTGGAGACGTTGACGATGGCCCCGCCAGTGCCGCCATGGTGCGTGCTCATGCGGCGCACGGCCTCGCGGGCGCAGATGAAACTGCCGATCACGTTGATGTCGAACATGCGGCGCAGGCGCGCCACGCTCATTTCGTCCACCCGCTGGGTGGTGTCCACCACGCCTGCGTTGTTTACCAGTGCGGTGATGCGGCCCAGTTGCGCGTCGATGGTGGCAAACATGGCCAGCACCTGGGCTTCGTCAGCCACATCGGCCTGCACGGCCAGCGCGGTGCCGCCTGCGGCGCGGATTTGCTGCACCACTGCATCGGCGGCGGCCTGGTTGCCCTGGTAGTTCACCGCCACCGCCCAGCCCTGGCGCGCGGCCAGTTGGGCGGTGGCGGCGCCAATGCCTCGGCTGGCGCCGGTGATTAAGACGATCTTGTCCATGAAATCGGGGTCTCCTGCAAGAATGGCGCATTGGAACAGGTTCTGGGTGCTGCGGGCAGCGGTTTGCAGCAGGCAAACCTCCACTCCGGCGCATTTTTATCAAGGAGATTGCAGCATGGGACAGTTTGTCGATCTGACTTCGTGTGACGGTTTTGTATTTCCGGCCTGGGTGGCCCAGCCCGATGCCGCACCGCGTGGCGCCGTGGTGGTGCTGCAGGAAATTTTTGGCGTGAACTCCCACATTCGCACCGTGGCCGACCGCTTTGCGGCGCGTGGCTACCTGGCGGTGGCGCCTTCGACCTTCCACCGCGTGAAACCCGGCGTGGACCTGGGCTACACCGGCGACGACATGCAGGCTGGCATGGGCCTGAAAGCGGCGGTGGAGGCGCTGCCCGCCCCTGGCGTGATGCCCGACATCCAGGCCGCCATCGACTACGCCGCCGCGCAAAGCGGCCGCAAGGTGGGCATCGTGGGCTTTTGCTGGGGTGGGCTGCTCACCTGGCGCGCGGCCTGTACGCTTACCGGCCTGTCGGCCGCCGTGCCCTATTACGGTGGTGGCATGACCACCCCTGACGAAGCTGCGCGTCAGCCGCGCGTGCCTGTGCTGGCCCACTTTGGCGAGCGCGATCACTGGATCCCCGTGGACAGCGTGCAGGCCTTTGCCCGCGCGCAGCCGGGAGCCGAGGTGCACATCTACGCAGCCGACCATGGCTTCAACTGCGACCAGCGCGGCAGCTACGACGAGCCTGCGGCCATGACGGCACGCGACCGCACCCTGGCGTTCTTCGACAAGCACCTCGCATGAATTGGAATCCCCCCTGAGTCGCTGCGCGCCTTCCCCCAGGGGGGACGACGCCGTCGCTGCGGGGCGGCCCTTGCTTGGCGTCTCTGGCGGGGGCGCGCCCATTGCAGGCGCCAGGGCGCAGCGATGAACTGCTCAATGTTTGGAGGCCGCCATGGCGAGTTCGACGTATATCCAGGTTTTGAGGCAAATTTGGCCGCTACCGCTTGCCTGTAAATCGATAGCAGCTATTGTTTTAATAGCATTTGGATTTCAGACCCATGCGGCCGACTACACCGGCCCCCTGTTCGACGCGCACCTGCACTACAACGAGGAAGCGTGGGACGGCAAAACCGGCCCCCACCCGCCCGCCGATGTGCTGGCGCGCATGAAGGCCAGCGGCGTGCGTGCCATCGTTGCCAATTCGCGGCCCAATGCGGGTTCGCTCACGCTGGCGGGCCTGCCGCAGACGCGCGAGGCGGGCGTCACCGTCGTGCCCTTTGTGCGGCTGTACCGCAACCGGGCGGACTACACCGGCTGGTTTGCCGACGAGAGCATCTACACCATGGTGCAGACCGAGCTGGCGCGCGGCACGGCGGCCGGGCCCTACCGGGGCATTGGCGAGTTCCACCTGTACGACAGCGCCAATGCCGACGGCCCGGTCGCCAAAAAGCTCATGGTCCTGGCCGAAGAGCGTGACCTGGTGGTGCTGGCCCATGTGGACGATGTGGCCATCGACCTGCTGATGGCCCACACGCCGTCGAAGGGCCAGAAGGCGCGCCTGATCTGGGCCCACACCGGCATCGGCGGTACGCCCGTGGAGCGGGTGGATGCGCTGATGGCGCGCTACCCCGGCCTGGTGGGCGAACTCTCGTACCGCCCGGGCCTGGTCTGCGGCGACAACCAGCTGTGCCCCGCCTGGCGTGCGCTGCTGCTCAAGTACCCCACGCGCTTCGTGATCGGCTCGGACACCTGGGTCAACCAGCGCTGGCAGCACTACGAAAGCCTGATGCAGGGCTACCGCCAGTGGCTAGGTGGATTGCCTACCGATGTGGCGCGCAAGGTGGCGTGGGACAACGGGGCGGGGTTGTTCGGCGTCCAGGCGCCGCGCTGATCTTGCGACCCAAGGTCCCCGCCCGATCGCACCCCGTGCTACCGGCTGATACGCCCGCGTGATGGCCCAGCCTCCGGTGCACGCGGCGGTGGTGGCGGGAACCACAGGGTGAACACCGTCGGATGGCCTGGGGCGCTGCGCACGTAGACCAAGCCTCCATGCAATTCCATGGTGCTTTTTACGATGGCCAGCCCCAGGCCAACGCCGGGCGCTTGTTCGTTGCTCGGACTTTCAACCCGGTATGCGCGTTCAAAAATCCTGGCCTGGTGCTTGAGGGCGATGGGTTCGCCCTCGTTAGAGACCGAAATATGGCAGCCGCCATTTGATGCCACCGATCCTGAGAGCACAACCGTGCTGCCTGGGCGGGCGTGGCGAATGGCATTGGTCAGCAGGTTGCCGGTGGCGCGGGTGAGCAGGGTGTCATCAGCCCAGACGTGGGCGCTCTGGTCTACCTGGAGCGCCAGCTCCAAACCCCGCTCCTGGGCGAGCAGTTCGAAGAAGGCTGCGATGGCCCCTAGCCGTTGCTCCAGCGGGATGAAGGTGGCATGAACGGCGCTTTGCTGGCTCTCGGCGCGCGCGAGGAACAGGATGTTCTCGATCATCCGCCCCATGCGCTCATACGTTGGCACAGCCGACTCGATCACCGCACGGTATTCGTCCGCACTGCGGGGACGGTCCAGCGTGACCTGCGCGACCATCAGGAGGCGGTGGATGGGAGTGCGCAGATCGTGCGCAATGTCGGACGACACACCCGACAGGCGGGTGAAGGAATCCTGGAGCCGGTCGAGCATGTTGTTGAACGCCCGGGCCACAGGTTCCAGCTCGGCAATGTTGTTCTCGGGGGCCAGCCGTTCGTGCAAGGCATGGGCGCTGATGCGGTTGGCCGTGTTGGCCAGGCGGTGGGCCGAGGACAGGATGAGCTTGGCGGTGCACCATGCGAAGAGGCTCGCGGCCAGCGCGCCGACGCCCAGCGTGATGGCAAACACACGCCATGAGCGCAGGGCAAAGGCATGGCCCCGCGCGTGCAAATCCTCTGCAGGGATATGGACCATGCCTCCGTTGCTGGCGAGCAGCGGCAGGAGGTCGTTGAAATCCTGGCCCAGCAGGTAGATCACCATCCAGAAGCTGGCCGTGATCAACAGCAGGGTGATCAAAGAAATCGCCAGCGCGATCTTCAGGGGCAGAGAGCGCCGCAGGAAAGTCCTCGCCCTAGGCGTTGTTTCGGAGTTCGAGGACATAGCCGACGCCCCTGACGGTGTGAATGAGTTTTTCGGCGAAGGGCTCGTCGATCTTGGCGCGCAGTCGGCGCACCGCCACATCGACCACATTGGTGTCACTGTCAAAGTGCATGTCCCACACGTTCTGCGCGATCAGGGTGCGCGATACGACCTGGCCGGCATGGCGGGCCAGATAGTCCAGGAGAACAAACTCCTGGGTGGTGAGATCAATGCGCAGCGCGCCCCGTTTGACGCGTCGGCGGGCGGTATCGACTTCCAGCTCGCCCACGCGCAGCACGCCCTCTGGTGCGGACATGGGTGCGCGGCGGCGCGCGACCACCTGGATGCGTGCCAGCAGTTCGGAAAACGCAAAGGGCTTGACCATGTAGTCGTCGGCACCCAGCAGCAGCCCCTTGACGCGGTCTTCGACCTCATCGCGGCCCGATATGAAAAACACCGGTGTCTGTTGCTGTGTGCGAATGCCCTGCAGCACATCCCAGCCACTGGCGCCGGGCAGCCCCACGTCGAGCAGGATGAGGTCGTAGTGCCCTGAGGTAGCTAGGTGCAGGCCTTCCACCCCGTCGAACGCCGTGTCTACAACATGGCCATGCTCGGTCAAGCCCTTGTACAGGTAAGCAGCGGTTGATCGTTCGTCTTCAATGGAAAGCAAGCGCATGTGACGAGATCCCGGCGGTTTCTCAAGGGACAAAAAAAGGTGGAGTGCAGACGGATGGAGGGAAGCTGCGGATTGACTTTGGTGGATTGTTGAAGGTGCGTGTGGATTTGAGAAGCTTGCTGGATCGAAATGCACTGTTGCGAATTCACGAACAGTCGTGAGTGCTTGTGTGCGGTCTCGCGGGAGGATTGGTCTGGAGCGCGACCATGATCCTCGCGGATGCTTCGGGTGCGCCGTTTGCGCTAGGGATCCTCTGCACGAATCGAGCGGCAAGTGGGCGCTGCGGATCGGGATGAGCTGCAAGGCGCAAAACGCAGCAATAGCCGCAGCTATTGCGAGTATTTGCAACGCCGCAGACCGCCCGAGACTGCAGCTGCACACGGCGAGGTGATTTGTGCAGAGGGTCCCTAGCCCTTGCGCAATCAGCGGTTGTGTCTCCTCACCCGATTTCGCGGCAACCTTTCGGGCCGTGGTGTTTGCAGCCGGTCTCTGCTTTTGCAGCGGTTTTGCAAGTCCAGGCTATCTATCTATTGCACACCGTGTCTGGCGTACCCATCCCGCCAAACCGCTGTGTGCCTCCCGGGGATCGCCAACAGCCTTTCAGTTCGGAGGGAATGTGGCACCTGTGAAACGGCGTTGTCCCAAACCGAGGGGGGGGCGCATGCGTGTCCCCCGTGGTTGCGCTCTGCGGTCTGTGGGCACGAGGGTGCAGTGCCTACGCTTGCACCATGTCCTGCCAACAAGGCGTGGGACATGACTCCGATTGAACCCACTTAACAAGGATGACCATGAAAAAATTCGCCACATTGGCTGTGCTTGCAGCCATCAGCGCAACCTCTTATGCACAATCGTCTGTCACGCTGTTTGGCGTGGCCGACGTGGCGGTTCAGGTGGGCCGCGGCAGTGAGACGAACCGGACCAGCGTGGGCAGCGGTGGTCTGGCTTCCAACCGCCTCGGTTTCCGAGGTATTGAAGATCTTGGTGGTGGCATGAAGGCTGGCTTCTGGCTGGAAGCCGGTTACAACCTGGACGACGGTACTGGCGTCGGCAACACCTTCAACTTCAACCGTCGCTCGACCATCAGCCTGATGGATGACCTCTGGGGCGAAGTTCGCCTGGGCCGTGATTTCACTGCGACCTACAACAACATCTATGACGCATTCGGCGACAACGGCGTCGGCGCTCTTCTGAAGACGACTTCGCTGGGCAGCAACTACGGCTACGCCATGCAGACGCGTACCAGCAATTCCGTGTCGTACTTCACGCCCAGGAATCTGGGTGGGTTCTTTGGCCAGGTGCAGTACTACCGTGGCGAGGCCGCCAATGGCTCCAATGACGGCAATGGCTATGGGTTGCGCGCTGGCTATGAAAACGGCCCCCTCAATGTGGGCGTGAGCTACGGCTCGGTGTCCAGCCTTGGTGCGTATGGCGACGTGACGAATGCCAACATCGGAGGTTCTTACGATTTCGGGGTGGCCAAGCTGCTGGTTGAAGCTGGGCAGGATGAGTCCAAGGCCCGCGACGAGAAGGCTCGCCACTACATGATCGGCGCAACGGCTCCCGTGGGCAGCGTTGGTCTGGTCCGCGCTTCGTGGTCCCGCGTCAGCGTTCAGGACACCAATGTGCAGGCGAACAAGTTTGCCGTGGGGTACGTGCACAACCTGTCCAAGCGCACTGCCCTGTACACCACCTTCGCGTACCTGAAGAACAAGAACGGTTCTGCGCTTGCACTGAACGGTGCCAAGACCAGTGCAGGTGACAACTCCAAGGGCCTGGACTTCGGCCTGCGCCACACGTTCTAAGACCCCAGGCGGTCTTCCTCTTGCCCATCGTGATGGGCAATCCTCTCCAAGGTAAACGATTGGCCCGCATCCCCCAGGGGATGCGGGCCTTTTTGCGTGGGCCGCAGGCCGGCCAGGTGGTTCATTACAGAAATGTCATGTGCACGCAATCCCGCTGTCAGGCGTGCATTTCTATTCTTCAAACCTGTCCAAAGCAGGGGGTGTTTGCCAGTTTGCGTGCCAAAAACCGCTCAGGTGTGCCGCCCCCGCAACACATATTGAAGAGAGCCGAGCATGCGCAGACAAGACATTCAATTGCTGACCCTGGCCCGCCAGGGTGATCCCGCCGCCCGCAGCAAAGCGGGCCGACGTTACCTGGTGGGGGGCGACGGCTTCCCGCGCCATGTGGCCACGGGGATCGAGTACCTCTCACATCCCAGCGTTCGAGAGCTGCCAGAAACCGCGTGTGCCATTGCAGAGAGTTTGCCGCTGCAGGATTTGCTGGACCTGAAACAGGAAGATGCATTGCACAAGGCTGCCGCTGCGGGAAGCCCCTTGGCGCAGTTCAAGCTGGGCGTGTGGATGGCGTTGACGCGCAGCTCCGTCACGGCGGGGCAGTCGTGGCTGGAGACTGCCGCCGCAGCCGGGCACGTCGAGGCCTGCCAGGTCATGGCGGCCGTGGAAGGTGCACGTTCGGACCGCGCCCTGGAGGCGATGGTGGAATCGATCCAATCCAGCGCCGCAGTGGACGTGGTGCAGGTCGCGGTGATCGCTGCGCGCCAGGCGCGTGAAGAAGGGGGACTGGACCAGCTGGTCGATTGCCTGCGGGTGGCGCTGATGGTGGCGCCGCGCTTGACACACGCCCTGTCGGATCTGGTCGTGGCGGCGGTCTTGTGGGCCGAGCGCGAGAAACACTCCTTGCGCGGGCTGGCACCTGACCAGATTGAGGCCAGCCTGGAGCTGGCTGTCGTACGCGGGGATCGGGACGCTGCGTGCCTGCTGGGCCGTGCGCGTTGCGGAATTGACAGCGGCACGCTGGCGCCAGCGCGGCTGGCCACGTCGCTGAACCTGCGCAAAGGCGTGGCCTTGTTGTTGCGCGCTGCGGACGCGGGCCGGGACGATGCATGGCTTGCCTTGTACGCGACGCATGCAGACCACCGCTCGTCGGTATCCAACCCGCAGATGGCCCGCTTCTTCCTGGAGAAAGCGGCAATGGCCGGGCAGTCCGAGGCGCAGCGCAAGCTGGGGGCTTTGATACTGCGCGCGTCGAACTCGGTGGTGGAGTCGGAGCAGGCCATTGCGTGGCTGCATGCCGCTGCCAACCAGGGCGATGCGCACGCGCAGCGCCTGTTGGGCTCACTGGTGCTTCCGCTGCAGGGGAGTGAATCCGTGGCGCGCGAGGCGATTGAGCAAGTGCGTCAAGCCGATCCCTGGCTGGCCGTGCGGCTGACGCTGGCGCGCGACTTCGGTTTGACCAAGCTGGAAGCCTTGAGTGTCGACCCCGTCGAGGGCCGTCGGCCATGGGGTTTGCTGGTGGGGCAAAACCCGTTTATCGCGCAGGCCCGTTTGTCCGCACCGCGTGCCGTGCCGGCATTGACGCCCCTGGCGCTGCAGAACCTGGCGCGCGCGGCAGCATTGTTCGAACAATCGCGCGGTGACGGCAATGCCTTTGAGGGGGATCTGCGCCGCCGCTCGGTGCGCCAGCGGCGGGTATTTGAACGCCTCCATTTGTCCGAAGACCTCTTTTTTGCCACCGCTTCCTCGCGCAGGCTGGAGGCCTTCCGTCTGGGGCCGAAATGGGCTTTTCGCGCACGGCAACCACTGGCCCTGGCATTGGCGGGTTGACGGCTGCGTGGACCCTGGTGCGAAGAATGTCTGACTGGGAGAGCTTCGTCAGCTGAGTGCCTTCGTGAGCACGGTCACCTCGTCCTCGCCAGATACCGCTTGCGCCAGAACAGCATCACCAGCGACAGGGCGATGAAGACCATCGAGCCCAACGCCCACCAGAACCCATCGGCCTTGTGGATGAGCGGCAAGAACTCGAAGTTCATGCCGAAGATGCCCGCTATCAGATTGAGCGGCAGGAACACGGCGGTGAGCGCCGTGAGCGTGCGCATGATGTCGTTGGTGCGGTTGCTCTGCACGCTGAAATGCATCTGCACGGCGGTTTCGGTGCTCTGCTCCAGCCGCCGCACGTGGTGCACCACGCGCTCGATGTGCTCCAGCACGTCGCGGCTGCGCACCTTGAGCAGGTCCAGCTCGCGCAGGCCAGCCGGGGTGTCGGGCAAGGCCCAGGTTTCCAGCGCATCGATCCAGTCCTGCACGGCGGTGCGCTGGTCTTCGCAGATCTCGTCGAGCTTGTGCAGGGCCAGCCGTGCTTCCAGCAGCGAACTCCAGTTCACATACCGCGCCCGGGGCTTGAGCAGCTCGTTTTGCCAGTGGTCGAGCTGGCGCGTGAGTTCGCGGCGCAGGTCCAGATAGCGGTCCACCATCATGTTCACCACGCGCAGCATCAGGTCGGCCGGGCTGGCGGGAACGCGGGCGCCGGGCACGGGGCTGCTGCGGCCTTCGGTGCCGTTGCTGGTGGGTAGCGATGCCAGCAGACGGGCCGCATAGGCGTCGCGCACTGCGCAGTCTGCGGGGTGTACGGTCAGCAGCAGCTGGTCGAACACCGCAAACCCCACCGGGCTGGTGTCGATGCGGCGCAGCACCGGTGGGCCGCTGCGTTTGAGTGGGCTGGCGGGGCTATCACCTTCCACGGGCGAGTCGACGGTGTCGCCCTGCGCGGTGGCCAGGCGGCGAAACACCAGCAGGTCATATTGCGAGGTGTAGTCGTAGTGCGAGGGCAGCTGCGCGTTGAGCAGGTCGGACACGTGCAGGTCCACCAGCTGCAGCCCCACCAGGGTTTGCAGGCGTGCCTGGATCTCGGCCAGCCGCGCCTGGAAGGCGGGGCGCCCGCAGGCGATCCAGACAAAACCCTGGGCGGGCATCTGAGCGGGCAACGCGGTCAGCTCCTGCACGCCGCCGTTGTGGATGTGGAAGATGCGCATGAACCCGGTTTTGAATGAAAAGTGCCTCTAGCGCTTGTCCATAAAGCGCTAGTAGCTATTATTTTGTTAGCAAGCGAGCCGCGTCGCGCGCAAAGTAGGTCAGCACGCCATCTGCACCGGCGCGCTTGAAGGCCAGCAGGCTTTCCATCATCACGGCGTCGTGGTCCAGCCAGCCATTGGCGGCAGCGGCCTTGATCATGGCGTACTCGCCGCTGACCTGGTAGGCGAAGGTGGGCACCTTGAACTCGTCCTTCACCCGGCGCACGATGTCCAGGTACGGCATGCCGGGCTTGACCATCACCATGTCCGCGCCTTCGGCGATGTCGATGGCCACCTCGCGCAGGGCCTCGTCGCTGTTGCCGGGGTCCATCTGGTACACATTCTTGTCGGCCTTGCCCAGGGCGCCACGCGTGCCCACGGCGTCGCGAAAGGGGCCGTAGAAGGCGCTGGCGTACTTGGCGCTGTAGGCCATGATGCGGGTGTGGATATGGCCCTGCACCTCCAGCGCCTCGCGGATGGCGCCGATGCGCCCGTCCATCATGTCGCTGGGCGCGACGATGTCCACACCCGCCTCGGCGTGCGTGAGCGCCTGGCCGGTGAGGATCTCCACCGTCTCGTCATTGATGATGTAGCCGGTCTGGTCCAGCACGCCGTCCTGGCCGTGGCTGGTGTACGGGTCCAGTGCCACGTCGGTCATCACGCCCAGGCCGGGGAATTCCTTCTTCAGCGCCCGCACCACGCGTGGGATCAGGCCGTCGGGGTTCAGGGCCTCTTTGCCGTCGGGCGTCTTGAGCGACGGGTCGATCGCCGGGAACAGCGCCAGAACCGGAATGCCCAGCTTCACGCAGTCTTCGGCCACGGGCAGCAGCAGGTCCAGGCTCAGGCGGTCCACGCCGGGCATGGAGGTCACTGCCTCGCGGCGCTGGCTGCCTTCATGCACAAACACGGGGTAGATCAGGTCGTGCGGCGTCACAGCGTTTTCGCGCACCAGGTTGCGGGTAAAAGCATCGCGGCGCAGGCGGCGCGGGCGGTTCTGGGGGAAGGGAGCGGGGCTTTGGAGGTGCATCGCGAGATTATCTCCCTGAGCCGCTGCGCGGCTCCCTCGGGGGACGCATCCCTGGACCGGCGAAGCCGGATCCACGGGTGCACTGGCATGGGGCGCGCCGGTTTCAAACATCATGGCGACGCCTTCTCACCTTGGAAAAGCCGCTTGTAACACCCGATGCCCGGTGCTAAATTGGCGCCGGGCGGCTTGCCGCCCCCCGCTTTCCCTCCCTGAGCGGGGCCTCGGGTTGCAGCGATGCAAAACAGGCTTTCCCGGCCCGGCGGATTTGCCGGGCTTTTTTTTGGTGCGGCCTCGTGTGGCCCGCACGGGCCCTTAAACTGCCTCCATGCTCTGGGTCAAAGCCTTTCACATCGTCTTCGTGGCCAGCTGGTTTGCTGGCCTTTTCTATCTACCGCGCATCTTCGTCAATCTGGCGATGGTGGCGCCGGGCTCAGCCGCCGAGCGCGACCGCCTGCTGCTCATGGCACGCAAGCTTTTGCGCTTTACCACGCTGCTGGCCGTGCCTGCGCTGGCGCTGGGCCTGTGGCTGTGGATGGGTTACGGCATCGGCTGGGGCCCCGGCAATGGCTGGATGCACGCCAAGCTTGCGGTGGTGCTGCTGGTGATCGGCTACCACCACGCCTGCAGCGTGGTGCTGCGCAAGCTGGCCGACGGCACCAGCCGCAGGAGCCATGTGTGGTTCCGCTGGTTCAACGAGGCTCCCGTGCTGATGCTGGTGGCCGCCGTCGTGCTGGTAGTGGTCAAGCCGTTCTAGGCCCGCACGCAGGTGCCCAAGACCTCCGCCTGGCCTCTCGCGCTGATCTATACAGCGCTCATCGTCTTTGCCAGCCTGTTCCCGTTTGACGGCTGGCGCGCCCAGGGCATTGACCCCCTGGTCTTCCTGCTGGCGCCGCTGCCCCCGCCGTACTGGACGGGTTTTGACATCGCCACCAATGTTGTGGGGTATGCCCCGCTGGGTTTTCTGCTGGTGCTGGCCATGCTGCGATCGGGCTGGGGGCGGGGCGCGGTGCTGCTGGCCACGCTGGTGGGCATGCTGCTGTCACTGGTCATGGAGTTCCTGCAGATCTACCTGCCCCGGCGTGTGCCCTCCAATCTGGACTTGCTGCTCAACGCGGCGGGCACCCTGGCGGGGGCGCTGAGCGCCGCGCTGCTGGAGCGCCTGGGCGCCATCGACCGCTGGAGCGATTTCAAGGGCCGCTGGTTTGTGCAGGACGCCAGCGGCGCCATCGTCCTACTGGCGTTGTGGCCGCTGGCGCTGCTGTTCCCGGCGGCGGTGCCGTTCGGGCTGGGGCAGGTGCTGGAGCGGCTGGAAGCGGCGCTCATCGAGGTGCTGGCCGACACCCCGTTTCTGGACTGGCTGCCGCTGCGCGAGGCTGCGCTCGACCCGCTCTCGCCCAGTGGGGAGCTGCTGTGTGTGACGCTGGGCCTGCTGGCCCCGTGCCTGCTGGGTTACTGCGTGATCCGCCATGTGGGGCGGCGGGCGCTGTTTGCCCTGGGTGTGGTGGCCGTGGGCGTCACGCTCACCGCGCTGTCGGCCGCCCTGAGCTGGGGTCCCGTGCATGCCTGGGAATGGATGGGCCTGCCCACGCGCGTGGGCGTGTGGGGCGCGCTGGCGCTGGCGGTACTGCTGCTGGCCTTGCCTCGGCGTGCCTGCGCTGCCGTGCTGCTGGTGGCCCTGGTCTGGCACCTGGCGCTGCTCAACCAGGCGCCCACCAGCGCCTACTTTGCGCAGACGCTGCAGATCTGGGAGCAGGGCCGGTTCATCCGCTTTTACGGCCTGGGCCAGTGGCTGGGGTGGCTGTGGCCCTACGCCACGCTGATCTACGTGGTGTTTCGGGTGTCGCGCAAGGAAGGCTCCTCCTGAGTCGCATTCAGCGCCGCGACGGCGTCATGGACGCGTGGGTTCGTAAAATGCAGCCATGAGCGACACCACCCCCGCACCGGCCGCAGCGCCCGGCTACTACCAGCGCCACATCTTTTTCTGCCTGAACGAACGCACCAACGGCGAGGACAGCTGCGCCCACCACAACGCACAGGCGGGTTTTGACCGCTGCAAGGCCCAGGTGAAGGCGGCTGGCCTGGCGGGGGCCGGCAAGGTGCGCGTGAACAAGGCCGGCTGCCTGGACCGCTGCGCGGGCGGCCCTGTCGCGGTGGTCTACCCCGAGGGCACCTGGTACACCTATGTGGACGCGGCCGACATCGACGAGATCGTCGAATCGCACCTCAAGAACGGCCAGGTGGTGGAGCGCCTGGTCACACCGGCGGAACTTGGCCGCTGAATACGCCTCCATCCGTCTCGTTGTTTTTCTTGAATGATTTTGGCTGCTAGCGCTTTTCCATCATGCGTTAGCAGCTATTAAATTGGTAGTAAACCCGTGAATGCCCAGACCGAACGCCTGACCCTGTCCGGCCCCGCAGGCGCCATCGAGGCCGTGTGTGACGCTGCCACGCTGGCCGACGGTGCTGCTGCGCCCCGTGGCGTGGCCATCATTGCCCACCCCCATCCGCTGTTTGGCGGCACCATGGACAACAAGGTGGTGCAGACGCTGGCGCGCGCCTTTGTACAGTGTGGCTGGACGGCCGTGCGTTTCAATTTTCGCGGCGTGGGCGGCACCGAAGGCGTGTACGACGAAGGCCAGGGCGAGCTGCAGGACCTGCTGGCCGTGGTGGAGCAGGTGGCGCCCGCTGCCGCTGGCCAGCGGATTGCGCTGGCGGGATTTTCGTTTGGCGCATTTGTCACCAGCCATGCGCTGGCCGCCCTCTGGCCGCAGGGTCGCGTGGACCAGGCGGTGCTGGTGGGCACGGCAGCCAGCCGTTTTGCCGTTGCCCCGGTGCCGCCCGATGCCCATCTGCGCACCCTGGTCGTGCACGGCGAGCACGACGACACTGTGCCGCTGGCCGCTGTGATGGACTGGGCGCGGCCCCAGATACTGCCTGTCACAGTCATTCCCGCAGGGGGGCATTTCTTTCACGGACAATTGCCGCTTCTGAAAAATCTGGTGGTGCGCCACCTGCAATCGCAAGGCTGAGCCACCCCAGCCTGCGTCTGACTTTGGGTTGGCTTCAGCCCGCCCCTCCTGGTCGCCTCCCAGCAGTTTCTGCTGTTTCTTTTTCCTCTTTTCCGAGCCTTTCCAGCCCCTTATTGCCCATGAAACGAATCCTGTCCGCGCTGCGATCCCTGGCCGTCTTTGCTGCCGTGGCCCCTGCCGCTTTCGGCGCCTATGCCCAGGCGCCCCAGCCTCCTGAAATTGCCGCGCGCACTTATATGCTGGTGGACGTCACGGCCAACCAGGTGCTGGCCGCCAAGGACATTGACGCGCCGGTGGAGCAGGCTTCGCTCACCAAACTCATGACGGGCTACCTGGTGTTTGACGCGCTGCGCGCCAAGAAGATAACGCTGGACCAGAAGCTGCCCGTGAGCGTGCGCGCCTGGAAGATGCCCGGCTCGCGCATGTTCATCGACCCCAAGATGCAGGTGCCGGTGGAAGACCTCATCAAGGGCATGATCGTCCAGTCCGGCAACGATGCCACGGTAGCGCTGGCCGAGGGCGTTGGCGGCACGTACGAAAACTTCGTCAAGCTCATGAACGACCAGGCCAAGGCCCTGGGCATGAGCGGCACCAGCTACAAGAACCCCGAAGGCCTGACCGAGCCCGGCCACCTCACCACGGCGCGCGACCTGTCCGTTCTCGCCACGCGCCTGATGAAGGATTTCCCGGAGTACATGCACTACTACTCCACCAAGCAGTACAGCTACCCCGGCACGCCCGCATCGAACGGCAGCAATCGCAATTCCCTGCTGTTCCGCGATCCGACCGTGGACGGCCTCAAGACCGGCCACACCGCAGCCGCAGGCTACTGCCTGGTGGCCACGTCCAAGCGTGAATTCCCCGGCGTGGGCCAGCGCCGCCTGCTGTCCATCGTGCTCGGTGCTGCCAGCGAAAATGCGCGCGCCAACGAAAGCCAGAAGCTGCTGAACTGGGGCTACACCGCGTTTGAAGCCGTCAAGCTGTTTGACGCCGGCAAGCCCGTCGCCACGCCCGCTGTCTGGAAGGGGACAGAAAACACCCTCAAGATCGGCCGCGATGAGGCCATCGTGGTGACCGTGCCCGCAGGCAGTGCAGGCAAGATCACCACCCAGATTGCGCGCCCCGACCCGCTGGTTGCTCCGTTCACCAAGGGGCAGTCTGTGGGCACCCTGAAGGTGCTCTTGGGCGAACAGGCTGTGGCGGAAGTGCCGCTGGTAGCGCTGGAAGGCGTGGAACAGGCGGGCATCCTGGGCCGCGCATGGGATGCCATCCGGCTCTGGATAAAGTAGCAGGAACATCCCCCTCAGGCGCTGCCGCGTCTTCACCCCCTTCCCGAACAGCGCAGCCATTCGGGAAGGGGGTATCGCCAGCGCGGCGGTTCTGGCTGGCCGCGCGCTTTCGGCGGCTTTTGGTCTCCATCTTGAGCCTGGGTTTCCGAGGAAAACCGCGTAGCGCTTGCCCGTTCAAGGCCTTGCTGCTACATTAGAAGGCTTTTCGGAAATTCCGAAGGGTTTCACGTTTTCGTTTTTTACGTTTAGGGACGTATTCATGCCAACCATCAATCAACTAGTCCGTCAGGGGCGCGAGGTCGAAAAGATCAAGTCCAAGAGCCCTGCGATGGAAAACTCTCCCCAGCGCCGCGGCGTGTGCACCCGTGTGTACACCACGACGCCTAAGAAGCCTAACTCCGCTCTGCGTAAGGTTGCCAAGGTGCGCCTGACCAACGGTTTTGAGGTCATTTCCTACATCGGCGGTGAAGGCCACAACCTGCAAGAACACAGCGTGGTGCTGGTTCGTGGCGGTCGTGTCAAGGACTTGCCCGGTGTGCGTTACCACATCGTGCGTGGTTCGCTCGACTTGCAAGGCGTGAAAGACCGCAAGCAGTCGCGCTCCAAGTACGGTGCCAAGAAGCCCAAGGCCAAGTAAGCCCTGCGCTTTTGCACAAAAGAATTTTCGGTGCTGTCTCCCGCGTGGCGCGGTGAAGCAGCGTAGTGGCCCCAAACGCAGGTGTTCTGCGCGGGTCGAGTAAGTGGGAGTCCTTGATTGGCTCTCGCGGTGTCTGAAAAGATGCCAACTGAAGCAAAGATAGAGGTAAAAAATGCCACGTCGTCGCGAAGTCCCCAAACGTGAAATCCTGCCGGATCCCAAGTTCGGCAATGTAGAGCTGTCCAAATTCATGAACGTGATCATGGAAGGCGGCAAAAAGGCGGTTGCAGAGCGCATCATTTATGGCGCCCTGGAACTGATCGAGAAGAAGCACCCTGACAAGGACCCGCTGGAAGCCTTCACTGTTGCCATCAACAACGTGAAGCCCATGGTCGAAGTGAAGTCCCGCCGCGTGGGCGGTGCCAACTACCAGGTGCCTGTGGAAGTGCGCCCTGTCCGTCGTCTGGCTCTGTCCATGCGCTGGATCAAGGAAGCCGCCCGCAAGCGCGGTGAGAAGTCGATGGCCCAACGCCTGGCCAACGAGCTGCTGGAAGCCACCGAAGGCCGTGGCGGCGCCATGAAGAAGCGTGACGAAGTGCACCGCATGGCCGAAGCCAACAAGGCATTCAGCCACTTCCGCTTCTAAATCGACGAACTGCCCTCGTCGCCAAGCGCAAGGCTGCCGGCAATTTTGCCTGCAGCCTTGTGGCGATTGAGGTGGTCACAAAATTGACGGGTCGCAGCGCCACAATGCTGGGCCCTTCCCCTGAATAACACGACCCATCCAAGGATCCACCATGGCTCGCAAGACTCCCATCGAGCGCTACCGCAATATCGGTATCTCGGCCCACATTGACGCTGGCAAGACCACGACCACCGAACGTATCCTGTTCTACACGGGCGTGAGCCACAAGATTGGCGAAGTGCACGACGGCGCTGCCACCATGGACTGGATGGAGCAGGAACAAGAGCGCGGCATCACGATCACCTCGGCTGCTACGACCTGCTTCTGGAAGGGCATGGACAACTCCTACGAGGAGCACCGCTTCAACATCATCGACACCCCCGGTCACGTGGACTTCACGATCGAAGTGGAACGTTCGATGCGCGTGCTTGACGGCGCCTGCATGGTGTACTGCGCCGTGGGTGGCGTGCAGCCCCAGTCGGAAACCGTCTGGCGCCAAGCCAACAAGTACAAGGTGCCTCGCCTGGCCTTCGTGAACAAGATGGACCGTACCGGTGCCAACTTCTTCAAGGTCTACGAGCAGATGAAGCTGCGCCTGAAGGCCAACCCTGTGCCCGTGGTGATCCCAATCGGCGCCGAAGACAAGTTCACCGGCGTGGTCGATCTGCTGAAGATGAAGGCCATTCTGTGGGATGAAGCCTCGCAGGGCATGAAGTTCACCTACGAAGAAATTCCAGCCGACCTGGTCGCATCTGCCAAGGAATGGCGCGAGAAGATGGTGGAAGCCGCTGCCGAAGCCTCCGAAGAGCTGATGAACAAGTACTTGGAAGAGGGCGACCTCTCCGAAGCTGAAATCAAGTTCGGCCTGCGTACGCGCACCATTGCCACGGAAATCCACCCGATGCTGTGCGGCACCGCGTTCAAGAACAAGGGTGTGCAGCGCATGCTGGACGCCGTGATCGACTACCTGCCGGCACCGACGGACATCCCTGACGTGACGGGTACCGATGAAGACGAAAACCCCGTCACCCGCAAGGCGGACGACAGCGAGAAGTTCTCGGCCCTGGCATTCAAGCTGATGACCGACCCGTTCGTGGGCCAGCTGACCTTCGTGCGTGTGTACTCCGGCGTTCTGAGCAAGGGCGATACCGTCTACAACCCCATCAAGGGCAAGAAGGAACGCATTGGCCGTATCGTGCAGATGCACGCCAACGAGCGCCAGGAAGTCGAAGAAATCCGTGCCGGCGACATCGCTGCCTGCGTGGGCCTGAAGGACGTGACGACCGGTGAAACGCTGAGCGACATCGACTCCCAGATCATTCTGGAGCGCATGGTGTTCCCTGAGCCTGTGATCACCCAGGCCGTGGAACCCAAGACCAAGGCTGACCAGGAAAAGATGGGCATCGCACTGCAGCGCTTGGCTGCAGAAGATCCATCCTTCCGCGTGAAGACCGACGAAGAATCGGGCCAGACGCTGATCGCCGGTATGGGCGAGTTGCATCTGGAAATCATCGTGGACCGCATGAAGCGTGAATTCGGCGTGGAAGCCAACGTGGGCAAGCCCCAGGTGGCCTACCGCGAAACCATCCGCAAGACGGTGGAAGAAGCCGAAGGCAAGTTCGTGCGCCAGTCCGGCGGTAAGGGCCAGTACGGCCACGTCGTGCTCAAGATCGAACCTAACGAAGCCGGCAAGGGCATCGAGTTCGTCGACGCGATCAAGGGTGGTGTGGTTCCTCGCGAATTCATCCCGGCCGTGGAAAAGGGTATCAACGAAGCCGTGACGCAAGGCGTGCTGGCCGGCTACCCCGTGGTGGACGTCAAGGTCACGCTGCACTTCGGTTCGTACCACGATGTGGACTCGAACGAACTGGCGTTCAAGATGGCTGCCATCTTCGGCTTCAAGGAAGGCTGCCGCAAGGCCGGCCCGGTCATTCTGGAGCCCATGATGGCTGTGGAAGTGGAAACGCCGGAAGACTACGCTGGTACCGTGATGGGTGACCTGTCCTCTCGCCGTGGCATGGTCCAGGGCATGGACGACATCCCGGGCGGTGGCAAGGCCATCCGCGCTGAAGTGCCGCTGTCCGAAATGTTCGGCTACTCGACCTCGCTGCGCTCCGCGACGCAAGGCCGCGCTACGTACTCGATGGAATTCAAGCACTACAGCGAAGCGCCGCGCAATGTGTCTGAAGCCATCATGGCTGCACGCGCCAAGTAAGCGCGTCGAGTGAAAGGTCTGCCCTGGGCAGGTCTTTCCTCTTTGTTTTTGAGTCAGATTGGCTGCTAGCGCTTGTCTATAAAGCGCTAGCAGCTATTAAAACAGTAGCAAAATTCTTGCAATCTGCGACCCGGTGCCGTCCTGTTGCCCTGTGCGGGACGAACCAGCAATCGGGTGCAGACGTTAAACCCCAACACAGGCATTGCTCTTTGGAGATTCAAAATGGCAAAAGGTAAATTCGAACGGACCAAGCCTCACGTCAACGTGGGCACAATCGGCCACGTGGACCATGGCAAGACGACGCTGACGGCAGCCATCGCTACCGTGCTGTCTGCCAAGTTCGGCGGTGAAGCCAAGGCATACGACCAGATCGATGCAGCGCCCGAAGAAAAGGCCCGCGGTATCACGATCAACACCGCCCACGTGGAATACGAAACGGCCAACCGCCACTACGCCCACGTGGACTGCCCTGGCCACGCCGACTATGTGAAGAACATGATCACCGGCGCAGCCCAGATGGACGGCGCTATCCTGGTGTGCTCGGCTGCTGACGGCCCCATGCCCCAGACCCGCGAGCACATCCTGCTGGCTCGCCAAGTGGGCGTGCCTTACATCATCGTGTTCCTGAACAAGTGCGACATGGTGGACGACGAAGAACTGCTCGAACTCGTCGAAATGGAAGTGCGCGAACTCCTGGACAAGTACGACTTCCCAGGCGACGACACCCCCATCATCCGTGGTTCTGCCAAGCTCGCCCTGGAAGGCGACAAGGGCAAGCTGGGTGAAGAAGCCATCATGAAGCTGGCTGAAGCGCTGGACACCTACATCCCCACGCCAGAGCGCGCTGTGGACGGTGCCTTCCTGATGCCCGTGGAAGACGTGTTCTCCATCTCCGGCCGTGGCACCGTGGTGACCGGTCGCGTTGAGCGCGGCATCATCAAGGTCGGCGAAGAAATCGAAATCGTCGGTATCCGCGACACGCAAAAGACCATCTGCACCGGCGTGGAAATGTTCCGCAAGCTGCTGGACCAAGGTCAAGCTGGCGACAACGTCGGCCTGCTGCTGCGCGGCACCAAGCGCGAAGACGTGGAGCGCGGCCAAGTGCTGTGCAAGCCCGGCTCGATCAAGCCCCACACCCACTTCACCGCTGAAGTGTATGTTCTGAGCAAGGACGAAGGCGGCCGTCACACGCCCTTCTTCAACAACTACCGCCCTCAGTTCTACTTCCGCACGACCGACGTGACCGGCGCCATCGAGCTGCCAGCCGACAAGGAAATGGTCATGCCTGGTGACAACGTGTCGATCACTGTGAAGCTGATCAACCCCATCGCCATGGAAGAAGGTCTGCGCTTTGCTATCCGCGAAGGCGGCCGTACCGTAGGCGCTGGCGTCGTGGCCAAGATCATTGCTTAATCCATAAGCAGAACAAGGAACTTGCCATGTCCAAGCAAAAAATCCGCATCCGCCTGAAGGCGTTTGACTACAAGCTGATCGACCAGTCCGCTGCCGAGATCGTTGACACTGCCAAGCGCACCGGCGCCATCGTCAAGGGCCCCGTGCCCCTGCCGACACGCATGAAGCGTTTCGACATCCTGCGCTCGCCGCACGTCAACAAGACCAGCCGCGACCAGCTCGAAATCCGCACGCACCAGCGTCTGATGGACATCGTAGACCCAACGGACAAGACCGTTGACGCCCTGATGAAGCTCGACCTGCCTGCTGGCGTGGACGTCGAAATCAAGCTGCAGTGATGTAGCGACGGCCGTTGTGAGGTGGGTCCGCCCACCTTGCAGTGTCTGAAATAACGCGAACTTGCTTGAAAAAGCAGTTCGCGTTATACTTTAGGGCTTCGCTCAATTTGTGCCTGTTAAAAGGTGTGCATTGGCGGAGTTTTATTAACCTTCTTTCATACACGCGGGCGAGAGCTTGCGGAAACGCTGCAGCCAATTGAAGTTGTGGCGGTGAGAGTTTTGGAGAAAACCAATGAGTCTGAGCAACTCCCTCGGGTTGCTGGGTCGCAAAGTGGGCATGATGCGTCTGTTCACCGATGATGGGGACGCAGTGCCTGTCACGGTGGTGGATGTGTCCAACAACCGCGTTACCCAGGTCAAAACCCAAGAGAACGATGGCTACGTGGCCTTGCAGGTCACGTTTGGTTCGCGCAAAGCATCGCGCGTAACCAAGCCAGAAGCCGGCCACCTTGCCAAGGCAGGTGTGGAAGCCGGTGAAATCATCCAGGAATTCCGCGTCACTGCTGATACCGCTGGCAAATATGCCGCAGGTGCAGCTGTGCCCGTAACCGATGTGTTTGCCGTGGGCCAGAAGGTCGATGTGCAAGGCACTTCCATCGGTAAGGGTTACGCCGGTACCATCAAGCGTCACAACATGAGCTCGCAGCGCGCGTCGCACGGTAACAGCCGTTCGCACAACGTGCCTGGCTCGATCGGTATGGCACAAGACCCCGGTCGTGTGTTCCCCGGCAAGCGCATGACGGGCCACCTCGGCGATGTCACCAAGACCACGCAAAACCTCGATGTCATCCGCATCGACGAAGCGCGTCAACTGCTCTTGATCAAGGGCGCTATTCCGGGCTCCAAGGGTGGGTTCGTGACGGTGCGTCCAGCGGTCAAGGCCAAATCTTCCAAAGGAGCGAACTAATGCAGCTCGAACTCCTGAATGACCAAGGCCAAGGCGCGTCCAAGCTGGATGTTCCTGAAACCGTGTTCGGTCGTGAATACAACGAAGATCTGGTGCACCAGATCGTCGTGGCCTACCAGGCCAATGCACGCCAAGGCACTCGCGCCCAGAAGGACCGCGAGCAAGTCCGTCACTCGACCAAGAAGCCTTTCAAGCAAAAGGGTACGGGTAACGCACGTGCAGGTATGACTTCCTCGCCACTGTGGCGTGGGGGCGGTCGGATTTTCCCGAACATGCCTGACGAAAATTTCACGCAGAAGATCAACAAGAAGATGTACCGTGCCGGTATGTCTGCCATCTTGTCGCAGCTGGCCCGCGAAGGCCGTCTGGCTGTGGTCGACTCGCTGAAGCTTGACTCCCCCAAGACCAAGGTCCTGGCCGACAAGTTCAAGGCGATGAACCTGCAATCGGTGATGGTGATTGCCGACGAAGTGGACGAAAACCTGTACCTCGCTTCGCGCAATCTGGTGAACGTGCTCGTCGTTGAGCCCCGTTACGCCGATCCCGTGTCGCTGGTGCGTTTCAAGAAAGTGCTCGTCACCAAGGGTGCAATCGACAAACTCAAGGAGATGTTCGCATGAGCACACTCAAGTTTGACGAAGGTCGTCTGATGCAAGTGCTGGTCGCTCCCATCGTGTCCGAAAAGGCCACCATGGTTGCTGAAAAGTCCAATGCTGTGACGTTCAAGGTGCTGCAGAACGCAACCAAGCCAGAAATCAAGGCCGCTGTGGAATTGATGTTCAAGGTCGAGGTCAAGGGCGTCTCTGTGGTGAACACCAAAGGCAAGACCAAGCGTTTTGGCAAGACCATCGGCCGCCGCGACAACGTTCGCAAGGCATACGTCACGCTGCAACCAGGTCAAGAGCTGAACCTCTCTGGGGAGGCCGCGTAATCATGGCTGTCATCAAGATGAAACCCACTTCGCCCGGCCAACGTGCCGTGGTGAAGGTCACGCGTGACCACCTGTACAAGGGTGAAGCGTACGCACCCCTGCTGGAGCCACAATTCCAGAAGGCCGGTCGTAACAACAACGGTCACATCACCACCCGCCACAAGGGCGGTGGCCACAAGCACCACTACCGTGTGGTGGACTTCAAGCGCAACAAGGACGGCATTCCGGCCAAGGTTGAGCGCATTGAGTACGACCCCAACCGTACGGCCCACATCGCTCTGGTGTGCTATGCCGACGGCGAGCGCCGCTACATCATCGCTCCCCGCAACCTGGAAGTGGGCGCAACCCTGCTGTCCGGTTCGGAAGCCCCGATCCGCGCTGGCAACACGCTGCCTATCCGCAACATCCCCGTGGGTTCGACCATCCACTGCATCGAGCTCAAGCCCGGTGCCGGTGCTCAGATCGCTCGCTCGGCTGGTGCTTCGGCAACGCTGCTGGCCCGTGAAGGCGTTTACGCTCAAGTGCGTATGCGCTCCGGCGAAGTGCGCAAGATCCACATCGAATGCCGCGCCACCATTGGTGAAGTGGCCAACGAAGAGCACAGCCTGCGCCAACTGGGCAAGGCCGGTGTGAAGCGCTGGATGGGTATTCGTCCTACGGTTCGCGGCGTGGCCATGAACCCTGTGGATCACCCTCACGGTGGTGGCGAAGGCCGCACCGGCGAAGGCCGCCATGCAGTCGATCCTTGGGGCAATCTGACCAAGGGTTATCGCACCCGTAACAACAAGCGCACACAGATCATGATCGTGTCGCGTCGCAAGAAGTAAGGGGTAACAGATGACTCGCTCTCTTAAAAAGGGTCCATTTGTTGACCATCACTTGCTGGCCAAGGTCGAAAAGGCCGTTGCCACCAAGGACAAGAAACCAGTCAAGACCTGGTCGCGTCGCTCCATGGTTCTGCCCGAGTTCATCGGTCTGACCATTGCCGTGCACAACGGCAAGCAGCACGTACCTGTCTATGTCACCGACCAGATGGTGGGCCACAAGCTGGGCGAATTCGCCCTGACGCGCACCTTCAAGGGTCACCCCGCTGACAAAAAAGCGAAGAAGTAAGGAACGACCATGTCTGAAACACGTGCAGTCCTCCGGGGCGTCCGTCTGTCGGTCGACAAGGGCCGTCTGGTCGCTGACCTGATCCGCGGCAAGAAGGTGGACCAGGCTCTGAACATCCTGAACTTCACGCAGAAAAAAGCTGCGGGAATCGTCAAGAAAGTTCTGGAGTCGGCTATCGCCAATGCCGAACACAACGATGGCGCTGACATCGACGAACTGAAGGTCAAGACCATCTACGTCGAACAAGGCACCACGCTCAAGCGCTTCACCGCGCGCGCCAAAGGCCGCGGCAACCGCATCAGCAAGCCCACGTGCCATGTGTACGTGACGGTTGGCAACTAAAGGCTCGGGAAGACTATGGGACAAAAAATCCATCCTACCGGCTTCCGCCTTGCGGTCAGCCGCAACTGGTCCAGCCGTTGGTACGCCAGCAACCGCGACTTCGCGGGCATGCTGGCCGAAGACATCAAGGTGCGTGAGTACCTGAAGGCCAAGTTGAAGAACGCGGCTGTGTCGCGCATCCTGATCGAGCGTCCAGCCAAGAACGCCCGCATCACCATTTACTCGGCACGTCCTGGTGTGGTGATCGGCAAGAAGGGTGAAGACATCGAGAACCTCAAGAAGGAACTCGCTCTGCGCCTGGGTGTGCCAGTGGCAGTCAACATCGAAGAAGTGCGCAAGCCCGAAATCGATGCCAAGCTGATCGCCGACAGCATCACGCAACAGCTCGAAAAGCGGATCATGTTCCGCCGCGCCATGAAGCGTGCGATGCAGAACGCCATGCGTCTGGGTGCCCAGGGCATCAAGATCATGTCGTCCGGTCGTCTGAACGGTATCGAAATCGCTCGTTGCGAATGGTACCGTGAAGGCCGCGTGCCACTTCACACGCTGCGCGCCGACATCGACTACGGCACCTCTGAAGCCAAGACCACCTACGGTGTGATCGGCGTCAAGGTCTGGGTCTACAAGGGCGATACGCTGGGTCGTAACGACCTGCCTGCCGTGGAAACCCCACGTCCAGACGAAGAACGCCGCCCACGCGGTCCACGCCGTGACGGCCGCCCAGGTGGCGATCGTCCAGGCGCAGGCCGTGGCCCACGTCGTCCAGTCGGTGGTAACACCGCTCCGGCCGACGGCAGCGACAAGCCAGTGGAAGCTGGTGGCGCTGATAACACCGCCGTTAAGCGCGTACGCAAAGTCGCCGCGCCCGCTACAGCAGCGGACGGAAAAGGAGAATAAGTATGCTGCAACCTGCTCGCCGCAAGTACCGCAAGGAGCAAAAGGGCCGTAATACCGGTGTCGCAACGCGGGGTGCCTCCGTTGCGTTCGGTGATTTCGGTCTGAAGTGCACCGATCGTGGCCGTCTCACGGCCCGCCAGATCGAAGCTGCACGCCGTGCGATTTCCCGTCACGTCAAGCGTGGCGGCCGTATCTGGATCCGCGTGTTCCCGGACAAGCCAATCTCTACCAAGCCCGCAGAAGTGCGTATGGGTAACGGTAAGGGCAACCCCGAGTACTACGTGGCCGAAATCCAGCCCGGCAAGATCGTTTTCGAGATCGTCGGTGTGCCTGAAGAACTGGCCCGCGAAGCGTTCCGCCTGGCTGCAGCCAAGCTGCCGCTGCGCACCACGTTTGTCAGTCGTCACCTTGGCGCTTAATTCAGGAGAACAAGCAATGAAGACTACTGAACTTCGCCAAAAAGACGTCGCCGGTATCGAAGCCGAAATCAAGGCGCTGCAAAAGGCCCACTTCGGCCTGCGCATGCAAAAGGCTACGCAGCAATTGGCTAACACCAACACGCTGCGCACCACCCGCCGCGATATCGCCCGTGCAAAGACCATTCTTGCTGAAAAGCAAGCCGCCAAGTAAGGAGCCCACATGACGGAACCTAAAAAATCCCTCAAGCGCACCTTGGTTGGCAAGGTGGTCAGCGACAAGCGTCAAAAGACTGTGACCGTGCTGGTCGAGCGCCGTGTGAAGCACGAGCTCTACGGCAAGATCGTTGCGAAGTCGAGCAAGTACCACGCCCATGATGAGAATGGCGAGTACAAGCTGGGCGACGTGATCGAAATTACCGAAAGCCGTCCGCTCTCCAAGACCAAGAACTGGGTGGCTACCCGCTTGGTGCAAAAGGCCGGTCTGCTGTAAATCAGCATCCCATTGCCCCGGGGTCAAGACCCCGGACGGCAAAGCCTTTCAAAACGACCCACAATGTGGGTCGTTTTGCTTTGTGGCCCACTTTTTTAGGACTCAGGCAAATCGGGATGCGGCATCAACTCGCTTTGGCGTGAGTCGCTTGTCTGAGCCTTGTTTTGCGCACGTCATGTTGTGTTGGCGGCGCGGGGCACTTCGCGTATCCAATCCCATTCATCCCGCTATCCATTCCACCATCCCAAGGAGATAACAATGATCAAAGTCGGTGACACCCTGCCTGCCAGCACGCTCATGGAATATTCGGAAGTCGAGGGCGAGGGCTGCAGCATCGGCCCGAACCCTGTGCCTGTAGACAAGGCTACGGCTGGCAAGACGATTGCCCTGTTTGCATTGCCCGGAGCGTTTACGCCCACCTGCTCGGCCAAGCATGTGCCAGGCTATGTGGAAAAGGCCGCCGAGTTCAAGGCCGCTGGTGTGGATGAGATCTGGTGCGTGAGCGTGAACGACGCCTTTGTCATGGGCGCATGGGCACGTGACCAGAAGACCGATGGCAAGGTCCGCATGTTGGGCGACGGCGACGCCACTTTCGCCAAGGCCACCGGTCTGACGCTGGATCTGACGGGCAAGGGCCTGGGTCTGCGCAGCAACCGCTATTCGATGCTGGTGCGCGACGGCAAGGTGGTCACCCTCAACGTGGAAGCCCCGGGCAAATTTGAAGTGAGCGACGCTGACACGCTGCTCCAGCAAGCCCAAAAGACTTGAGTTCGGCGTTAACCGGCTGCGCCGAGTTGCTCCCTGCGATGTGGGGTGTTCTGGCTTGGGCCGGCTGCCGGGGTCGCCATTGCTTTGGCGAGAACTTGCGAAGCCGGCCATAAGCGTGATCCCGGGAAGGCCTTGAGCGGATCTAAAGCTCGTTGGAAAACCGGATGGCATGGAGCAGCCGCTGCAGCTTCGCTCTGCGTGTCGGCGCCAGCCATTGACTGGCCCATTGGATCTCGCCGGTCAGCCGGGCCCGCTCGCTGATGTCCACCTGGGGCTGTTGGCACAGCCGGTGCAGGCGGGCCTTGAGGATGTCGAACTGTGTGCGGCTGTAGTTGGCGCGCTCGTTGACCACCAGTCCCGTCACATACTGCCGCTGGTGCGCTGGCATCACGCGGGTCTTGTCCGCGCGCAGGGTGAATCCTTCGTCCTGGGCAATGGCGGTCACCCAGGCGCGCAAGTCCACCCACTGCTGGTGCAGCGCCTTTGAACTTGAAAACACCAGGTCGTCGGCATAGCGGGTGTAGCGCGCGCCAAAGCGCTCTGCCAGGGCGTTCAGCCGCAGGTCCAGCCCGAAGGCACACAGATTTGCCAAGGCGGGCGACGTGGGCGCACCCTGCGGCAAATGGGGCTGTTTCAGGCGCGTGCTGATGGCACGGCGCTGCGCGATAGCCTCCCGCGGCAGGGGGGCTGCTTCCAGCAATCGTTCCCGGACGACCTGAGGGGTTCGCGTGGTGGTCAGCCGCGTGAGCAGCTCGGCGGCCGGGCGACCATGGCCCAGTGCCCGCCACAGCGCGCGCACGCGGGTGGCCGTGATGCACATGAAGAAATCGGCCAGGTCAAACCGTATCACCACAGCCTGCTGGGTGTGGACCTGTGCGTGGGTGCCCACGCCGTGGCCGCGCACAAAGCCATGCGCGGCCTCGTGCACGGGCACGCCAGCCAGCAGGCTGTCCAGAATGCGGCGCTGCGTGCTGGCCAGGCGCGGGCGGGGCGCCTCCAGCAGGCGCAGCCCACCGCTGGGCTTGGGCAGCAAGCGGTAGCGATAGTGCGAAAGGGGTAGGGCATGGCCCCCGTCCTGACGTTCGCGCCAGTGCGCATGCTCGGGCGCGAGCCACAGGAGGTCATCCTGCGAAACGGCCAGGGCCTCGGTCACGTCGGTGGCGGCCAGCAGCACGGGCGTGGTGCGCTCACGGCCCATCCATGCGGGGTGCGCGCCTGCCGTGGCGGAGCGCAGCAGCCAGTGCAACGGCTCCCCGGTGCGTGGGCTGGCGGCCCAGGTGCGGAAAGCCCGGGCGAGTTGGGGGTCGGGCCATTGGTGCAAAGGCAGGGCTGGTTCGGCGTTTTCATCGTCGTCGCCCGCCAGCTCGTCCCAGGCGTCCTGGTCTTTTTCCTCCTGCTGGCTGAAGGTCGTCGTAAGCGACTGCAAGGTGGCGCCATTGCGCAGCCCCGCTTTACGCCACCAGACACCCCAGCACAGCCAGGTGGCCACGTCCTCAGGCTCCAGCCGCGCCCATTCGGCCCCGGACGCGTGGGACAGGCGGCGCAGCTGTTCGAGCAAGGGCGGGGGCAGTGGAACGGGGCTGTCCGCCAGGGTCGTGTTGTTACCCAGGCAGGCACCTGCGCGCGCTGCCAGTGCCTGGAGGGTGCGACGCTCCGGCTCCCGTGCATCGGCCAGCACGGCCATGGCCAGCGCCTTGGCCAGTGCGCGTGTGCGGGCTGGAGTCTTCGTCACGAAGCTGCGAAGTGTAGGAAGTTGGCCCGGTGCCAACCTGCGGGTTGGGTGCGAACTGCACGCCACGGGTGGCGGGAGGTTCGCGCGCCGCGATGGACGCGTTGGAAGACAACACCGTGGGGCTGCCCCACGGCTCGATCCTGATCAACAGGCTCGAAGTGCTTGGCACCGGGCCGGTCTGATTCTATAACCGCTATAAATTTAATAGCTATTGACGCAATATCAGTGAGAGCCAGGCGACAAAAACTCAAGAAATATCAACCTTGAGGTAATGCGCCCCCGCAATGGGGTTGTGGTAATAGGGTGGAATCTCTTCAAAGCCCAGGTCGGTGTACAGCGCCCGGGCCGATTCCATGTCGTCGAGCGTGTCGAGCAGCACGCAGGCGTAACCCGCCTGGCGCGCCCGGTCGAGCATGGCCTCCGCGAGTTCGCGGCCCAGGCCGAAGCCCCGGAAGGCTTTGCGCACGTACAGCCGCTTCATTTCGCTCGCGTTCGGGTAGTCGGCCGTATCCAGTGGCCGAAGGGCGCAGCAGCCGGCAATCGCCCCTTCGACCTGGGCCAGCAGCAGTGCGCCGCGCGGCGGGCCGTAGTCGCCGGGCAGGCCCGCGAGTTCGGTCTCGAAGTCCTGGAAACACAGGTCTACGCCGAGGGTGTCGGCGTACTCCCGGAAGATGGTGCGGACCGCTTCCATCTCAGCGGGCGAGGTGGGGGTCAGCAGGGTGACGGAAGGCTTGTCCAAAACGCAGTAGTTCAAAACAGCGGAAGCCGCAGTGTAGCGAGTCTGGCTAGAACCCCGCCGCTGCCCCCAGAGAGGACACCCACCAGGCCAGCGCGGCACTCAGGGCCAGCACCACCAGCGCCACGGCCCGGCTGGTCAAGTCGTCGCGAGACGGCGTGGCCGGGGCGGGCAGCAGCTTGTCGCCATGCAGCATGGGCCGGACGAGGCGTTGGCGGCGAACCAGCACATAGAAAATGATGGCGATCAGGTGCAACCCCACCAGCCCCAGCACCAGGTACTGGCCAATTTCCTTGTGGTAGCCCGTGGCCTGGCCGACCACTGCATTCGACACAAACCGGGTGAGCGGGCCAGCGAAGGCGATCTCGTCATCACTCAGCAAACCGGTGGCCACTTGGGCCACCAGCACGGCCAGCAGCGCAAAGACCGACAGGGCGCCCAGTGGGCTGTGGCCAATGCTGTCTTCGGCGTGGGCTGAACCGCGCAGATACCGCAGCACCCGCATCGGGGAGTACAGAAAACTCGTGAAGCGCGACCAGCGCCCGCCCATCAGTCCCCAGACCATGCGGAACACCAGCAGCGCCAACACGCCGTACCCCAGCCGGAAATGCCATTCCATGGCGTTGCCCCCCACCTTGGCGGTGATGACCAGGCCCACGACGCTCGCGGCGAGTGCCCAGTGGAAGATGCGGGTGGGAAGGTCCCAGATGCGTACGGAGTGTTGCGTCATGGCGGCGGGGCAGGGTGGTTGGACGAAGGGTGGTGGGCCGCATTGTGAAGGAGGCGGGGTCAACCCGAAAGAGCATGCCCGCTGCGAAATGGGCGGTAAAACGGCATACTTGCCCCGGGCTCTCAGAGCCTGTCCACCCCACGAAAAAGGAATCTCCCTATGAAAGCACTTGCCGCGTTCGCCCTTGCCGCCGCTACGCTGACCTTGTCCGCACCGGCCTCTGCCCAGTTCGCCAAGGCGGAAGACGCCATCAAATACCGCCAGAGCGCGCTGTTTGTGATGGGCCAGCACTTTGGCCGCCTTGGGGCCATGGCCAATGGCCGTATCCCGTTCGACGCCAAGGCCGCGCAGGAGAACGCGGACGTGGTGGCGCAGATGGCCAAGCTGCCCTGGGCGGGATTTGGCGCGGGCACCGACAAGGGCGCGCCCACCAAGGCATTGCCTGAAATCTGGACCGAACAGGCCAAGTTCAAGGAGCATTCCGACAAGCTCGAAGCCGAATCCGTCAAGCTGGCCGCTGCGGCCAAGACGGGCAACCTGGACAACCTCAAGACCGCATTCGGCGCGGCCGCTGGCACCTGCAAGGCCTGCCACGACAATTACCGCGCGAAATAAGGCACATCCCCCTGAGCGGCTGCGCCGCTTCCCCCTTCTCTCTACGCGCTACGCGCTGCGGGAAGGGGGACGACGCCAGCGCGGCGGGGCGGCCCTTGCGCGGCGTCCGCTCCTCTGGGAAACGCCAGTTTCAGAGGTCATTTGCAAAATTGATAGCTGCTGGCGCTTGCCCCATAAGCGCAAAAGGCCGATTTCTCATGAAATCGGCCTTTTGTCTTTGGAAGGACTGACGGAGGCGCAGCTCAGGTCTCTGCGAGCAACTTCTCGATCAATTGATGCAACTCGGGGAAGTTCGGCGCCCCCACATAGGTTTTCACGATCTCGCCGCGCTTGTTGACGATGAAGGTCGAGGGCGTGAGGCGCACATCGCCCCAGGCCTGGGCCACCTTGCCGGTGTTGTCGATCGCCACCTTGAAGGGCAGCTTGCGGGTTTCGGCAAAGTTCACCACGTAGCTGGGCGGGTCGTAGCTCATGGCCACGGCGAGCGTGTCGAAGCCTTTGGCGTGGTACTTGTTGTAGGTGGCCACGATCTCGGGCATTTCCGCCACGCAGGTGGTGCAGCTGGTGGCCCAGAAATTCACCAGCGTGACCTTGCCGCGCAGATCGGCGGTGGATTGGCTCGTGCCGTTTAGCAACACGAAGGTGGATTCCGGTGCCGCAGAGCGGCCTGTATCCAGGTAAACATAGGCACCCACGGCCGCAAATGCTGCCACTGCCACCCCTGCCGCCCAATGCTTGATCGCCATGACTTGTCCATTCATCCTGAAACTGTGGCCCCTGTGGGTACCCGGGCCTGCAACCGGCATTGTGCCGGACCTGCCCTAACAACAACGCCCGTCTTCTACCTTCACGGGTGGCCCGCAGGCCGAACTTGGGATGGAGTCGGCTTGGCGGGCAAAAGTTCGCCCGCAGGGGATGCAGCCTGTTGATCTGGGTCACTGTGCCGATAATCGACCGATGAACTGGACACCAACCCGGGCTGCTGCCCTGCCACCGTTGCTGTGGCTGCTCGTGGGCTGCAGCCCTGCACTGAACTGGCGCAGCGTGCCTTTGCCCGAGGCCGGCATCACCATCACCTTGCCTTGCAAGCCTGACCAGGCCACGCGCACGGTTGAACTGGCGGGGGTGCCCGTCGAGCTGTCCATGGCGGGCTGCGATGCCGACGGCGCCACATTTGCCGTGTCGCATGCGGCCCTGGCAGACCCTGCCCAAGCGGGCGCTGCCCTGCGGCACTGGCGGGCCGCTGTGGTCGCCAACCTCGGCGCGGGCGCCGCAGCCACGGCGGCTGATGCGCCGTATGCCCCCAAGGGTGCACTGCCCCTGCCGCAGTCGGTGCGCACCGTGGTGCAAGGCCAGCGTGCCGACGGCAGCCCCGTGTTTGCCCAGGGCGTGTGGTTTGCGCGCGCTGCGGGGCCGCAGATGCGGCTGTACCACGCGGTGGTTTACACGGGCAAGCCCCGCCCCGAGTTGGCCGACCAGTTCTTTGCAGGGATGGTGCTCCAATGACCGGGCATGCGGTGTTGCCCAGGCGGGCAGCGGTCATCGTTTTTCTGGCCTTTGCCTTCGCCTACTTCCTGTCGGCACTGGTGCGGGCTGTTACGGCCACTCTAGCGCCCACACTGGCGCAGGAGTTTTCGCTGCAGGCCAGCGACCTGGGCTTGCTTGCGGGCGGGTACTTTCTGGGCTTTGCGGCCACGCAGCTGCCGCTGGGCACCTGGCTGGACCGGCATGGCCCCCGCAAGGTGGCGCTGGGATTTCTGGGCGTGGCCGTGGTGGGCAGCCTGGTGTTTTCGGTGGCGACGGGGTTTTCGGGCTTGCTGGCCGGGCGTGTGTTGTGTGGTGCGGGCGTCAGCGCCTGCCTGATGGCGCCGCTCACGGGCTATAGGCGCTGGTTCGAGCCCACGGCGCAGATGCGCGCCAACTCCTGGATGCTGATGACGGGCTCGCTGGGCATGGTGGCGTCCACGCTGCCGGTGCAGTGGGCCCTGCCCCTGGTGGGGTGGCGGCCGCTGTTCTGGGGGTTGGCGGCGCTGATCGCGCTGTCGATGGTGGTGATTGCCGTCTGGGTGCCCGGCTGGGCGGCGGGCACACCGGGCGCGGGCGGTGGTGGTGGTGATGCCACGGCGGAGCGCGGCCCCAGCGGTGTCACTGTGCCACCGGGCTATGCGATGGTGTGGCGCCACCCATATTTCCAGCGCCTGGCGCCCCTGGGCTTCTTTGTGTACGGCGGCATGGTGGCCATGCAGACGCTATGGGCAGGCCCATGGATGCAGCGGGTGGCGGGCTACTCACCGCTGGAGGCTGCCACGGGGCTGTTCTGGATCAACGTGGCCATGCTCTGCACGTTCTGGACCTGGGGCATGGTCAACCCCTGGCTGCTGCGCAAGGGGCTGGGAGCGGACCGGCTGATGGCTGCGGGCTTGCCGCTGTGCCTGGTGGTGTTGCTCGGCATCATTCTCGCGGGGCCGCAGGCGGGAGGCGGTGCCTGGGCGCTGTTTTGTGTGTCGTGCACGTTTGTGTCGCTGTCGCAGCCTGCGGTGGCCATGGCGTTCCCGCAGGCGCTGGCGGGGCGCGCGCTGTCAGCCTACAACCTCGTGATTTTTGCGGGAGTGTTTGTGGTGCAGTGGGGCATTGGCCTGGGGGTGGACGCCTTTGCCGCGGCCGGCCTGTCCACGGTGCAGTCGTTCCAGGCCGCGATGGCGGTGTACCTGGCGTGCAACGCGGTCGCCTACGCGTGGTTCCTGCTGCAGGGGCGGCGCCATAATGTGCTGCAAACCACCACGCCATGAGCACCACCAGCATCCTCATCATTGCCCACGCCCCGTTGGCCCATGCACTGCGCGAATGTGCGCTGCATGTGTTTCCTGACTGCGGCGACAACGTGGCCGCTCTCGACGTGCAGCCCAACCAGCCGCCCGAAGAGTCGCTGGCGCAGGCCCGCATCATGCTGCAGCAACTGGGCGCAGATTCCACCCTGGTGCTCACCGACGTGTTTGGTGCCACCCCCTGCAACGTGGCGCAGCGCGTGATCGAGAACGTGCGCTCGCGCCTGGTGACGGGGGTCAACCTGCCCATGCTGCTGCGGGCAGTGAGCTACCGCCACGAACCCCTCGACGCGGTGGTCACCCGCGCCGTGGTGGGGGGCACCCAGGGCGTGATGCAGGTGGCCATCTCCGCGCCGCAGAACCAGAACACCCGTAATCGACATGATCAAGATACGTACGACCATCAGCAATAAATTGGGCCTGCATGCCCGCGCTTCGGCCAAGCTGACCAAGCTGGCTGGCAGCTTCCCCTGTGAGGTTTTCATGAGCCGTGGCGACCGCCGCATCAACGCCAAGAGCATCATGGGCGTGATGATGCTGGCCGCCGGCATGGGCACTGAGGTGGAGATTGAAACCAACGGGGATCGTGAACAGGAGGCCATGGATGCCCTGCTGGCCTTGATTGCCGACAAATTTGGTGAGGGTGAATGACTTTTTCCGTCCACGGTCTCGCAGTCGCTCGCGGCATTGCCATCGGCCGTGCCGTGCTGGTGGCGTCCAGCCGTGTGGACGTGGCGCACTATTTTGTGAAGCCAGAACAGGTCGAGGGCGAGATTGAGCGGGTGCGCAACGGCCGCAATGCCGTGGTCGAGGAACTGCAGCGCCTGCAGACCGACATGCCCGCCGATGCGCCGCATGAGCTGACCGCGCTGCTCGACGTGCACCTGATGCTGCTGCAGGACGAGGCCCTCACGGGCGGCGTCAAGCACTGGATCACCGAGCGCCTGTACAACGCCGAGTGGGCGTTGACCACACAGCTCGAAGTCATCGCGCGCCAGTTCGACGAGATGGAGGATGAGTACCTGCGCGAGCGCAAGGCTGACCTGGAACAGGTGGTCGAGCGCATCCTGCGCTACATGAAGGGCGTGGCCAGCCCCGTGGCGCCGCCGGTCAGCAGCCCGCGCCGCCACAAGCAACTGGGCCTGCAGCAAGACCTGCTGCTCGACGACACGGTGGACGTGCCCCTGGTGCTGGTAGCGCACGACCTCTCGCCCGCCGACATGCTGCAGTTCAAGCAAAGCGTGTTCGCCGGCTTCGTCACTGACGTGGGCGGCAAGACATCGCACACCGCCATCGTGGCGCGCAGCATGGACATCCCGGCCGTGGTCGGTGCGCGCGCCGCCAGTCAGCTGGTGCGGCAGGACGACTGGGTCATCATCGACGGCGATGCAGGTGTGGTCATTGTCGATCCGTCGCCCATCATCCTGGCCGAATACGGCTTTCGCCAGCGCCAGGTGGAGCTCGAGCGCGAGCGGCTGGCCCGGCTGCGCCACACCCCTGCCATCACCATCGACGGCCACAAGATCGAGCTGCTGGCCAACATCGAACAACCCGGCGACGCGGCCACCGCCGTGCGCGCCGGGGCCGTGGGCGTGGGCCTGTTCCGCAGCGAATTCCTGTTCATGGGCAAGACGGGCAACCTGCCCGGCGAGGACGAGCAGTACCGCGCCTATTGCGAGGCCATTGACGGCATGCAGGGCCTGCCCGTCACCATTCGCACCATCGATGTGGGCGCGGACAAGCCGCTGGACCACAAGAGCCACAAGGACAACTACCTGAACCCCGCGCTGGGTCTGCGCGCTATCCGCTGGAGCCTGGCCGACCCGGCCATGTTCCGCACCCAGCTGCGCGCTGTGCTGCGTGCGGCGGCGCATGGCAAGGTCAACCTGCTGTTCCCCATGCTGGCGCACACGCACGAGATCCAGCAGACGCTCGCCCAGGTGGACCTGGCCCGGGGTGAGCTGGATGCGCGTGGCGAACCCTACGGCCCGGTGCAGCTGGGCGCGATGATCGAGGTGCCCGCCGCCGCGCTCATGGTGCGCACCTTCCTCAAGTACTTCGACTTTCTCTCCATCGGCACCAACGACCTGATCCAGTACACCCTGGCGATCGACCGTGCCGACGAGGCTGTGGCCCACCTGTACGACCCGCTGCACCCCGCCGTGCTGCGCCTGGTGGGCGACGTGATCGCCGAGGGGGAGCGCCAGGGCAAGAGCGTGTGCGTGTGTGGTGAGACGGCGGGCGATGTGACCATGACGCGCCTGCTGTTGGGCCTGGGCCTGCGCAGCTTCTCCATGCACCCCGCGCAGATCCTGGCTGTGAAGCAGGAGGTGCTGCGCGCTGACACGCGCAAGCTGGCGCCCTGGGCGCAGCAGGTGCTGGAGGGCGACGAACCTGCGGCGTTGCTGAGCTCTTGAGCGATAGGTTTTGCTCTTAAAATAATAGCTGTTAGCGCTTTATAGATGAGCGCTAGAGGCCAATCTGACGCGTATTTCTCATGGTCAGCGCGCCCGCATCCCCATCACTGCCGCGCTGATGATCATCACCGTGGCCAGTGCGATGCTCCAGCTGAACGAGCGGCCACTCACCACGATCAGCAGCGCGGTGGACGCCAGCGGCGTGATGTAGCTCAGGATGCCGATGTGCCGCGCGTCCCCGAGCTTGAGCGCCTTGTCCCACATGAAAAACGACGCCCCCAGCGGCCCCAGGCCCAGCACTGCCAGCAGGGCCCAGTCGCGCGGCTGCAGCGCCACGGCGGGCTCCAACACCACATGGCACAACAGGGACAGCACGCCGGACACCAGTCCGAACAGGCCGATGGCCGTGGTCGGAAAAGCCGCCACGCTCTTGGTCATGAGCGAGTACGTGGCCCAGATGAATGCTGCGGCCAACGCGGGCAGGTAGCCCCAGGCCAGCGTGCCACTCAGCTCGCGTCCACCCGCAATCGCAATGGCTGCGCCCCCAAAACCCAGCAGCGCCGCCAGCACATGCGGCAGGCGCAGCGCCACACCGGGCAGCACCACAGGCGAGAGCACCACGATGAACAGCGGCCACAGGTAGTTCACCAGATTGGCCTCCACGGGCGGCGCGTGGCGCAGCGCAATGAACAGCAGGAAGTGGTACGCAAACAGGCCATACACACCGAGCGCTAGCGTGCGCAGTGGAATGCGCCACTGCGACGGGTCACGCAGCACAAACGGCCAGGCTGGCACGCTGCCGATGATGAGCGCAATGCCCGTGAGCAGGAACGGTGGAATGTGGGTGAGCGAGACACCCAGCGAGGCGAGGGAGGCCCACAGCGCGATGGCGCCCAGGGCGTACAGGTTGGCTTGCATGGCGCCGAGCTTACGCGCGCACGGCACTCGGGATCGTCGCGCAACGATGGTCCGTCGTCGCGGGTTGATCGTCGGCTGGACGCGGCAGCCTTTTGTCAGTGATTCAGTGATCTTCAGCGCGCCGCAGTGCCGCTGTGAGGGCCGAGGGCGAGCGGTAGCCCGTGCGCCGTGCTACTTCGGCCACGGCCATGCCTGTGCCCCGCAGCAGCCGCGCCTGTGCCAGGCGCTGGCCGCGCAGCCAGGCCATGGCACCCATGCCCTGGTCTTCGCGGCACCTGGTAGCGAACTGGCTGGGGCTCAGATGCACCTGCGCCGCCAAGTCGGCAACGTTGAGTTCGCGGTGCCATTGCAGGGCTGCCCAGCGCTGCAGAGCAGGCCAATCGATAGTGCGTTGGCGCGTGGATCGGTGGAGGGATGTATGGGGCGCTGAGCCCGCCAGCCACGCTTCCAGCAGCAATGCCGGGCCGTGGGTCTGCGCCAGCGGGCGGCCTTGTTGCAATGCGCTGGCCAGGTAGTGCGCCAGGGGCAGCGCATCGGTGGGCAGTGCGGTAGTGAGCTGCGCGCTGGCGCACTGCGCCCAGCCGGGGTGGGCGCTGTCGAGCACCAGGCAGACGCTGCCGCGCGACGATTCGAAGTCGTGGCGATCCCCCGGCGCAATCACGCAGCCGCCACCGGGCGCCACGCGCACACCGTGCCCCGCGACTTCCAGGTCCAGTGCGCCGGAGAGACCCAGCAGTATCTGGAAGTGATCGTGGCTATGGCTGCCCGGCGATGCACCGTAGCGCCGCAGCGAGAGCGATTCCGCGGCGCCCATGATCGTGCTCTGGGTTGCGCGTCCCGCCAGGCTTAAACGCCAGCGGCGTGCGCCTGCTGGTCCGCGTGGTAGCTGCTGCGCACCATGGCGCCGACCGCAGCGTGGCTGAAGCCCATCTTGTAGGCCTCTTCCTCGAACATCTTGAAGGTGTCGGGGTGCACGTAGCGGCGCACGGGCAGGTGGCTGTTGCTGGGCGACAGGTACTGGCCGATGGTCAGCATGTCGATGTTGTGATCGCGCATGTCGCGCATCACCTGCAGAATCTCTTCGTCCGTCTCGCCCAAGCCAACCATGATGCCGCTCTTGGTGGGGACATTGGGGTGCAGGGCCTTGAATTTTTTCAGCAGGTTCAGGCTGAACTGGTAGTCGGAGCCTGGGCGCGCTTCCTTGTACAGGCGGGGTGCGGTTTCCAGGTTGTGGTTCATCACGTCGGGTGGCGCGGCTTTCAGGATTTCGAGCGCACGGTCGTCGCGGCCTCGGAAGTCGGGCACCAGGATCTCGATCTGCGTAGCGGGCGACAACTCGCGGATGTTCTGGATGCACTCCACAAAATGGCCGGAGCCGCCGTCGCGCAGATCGTCGCGGTCCACGCTGGTGATCACCACGTACTTGAGCTTGAGCGCGGCGATGGTCTTGGCCAGGTTCAGGGGCTCGTCCTTGTCCAGCGGGTCGGGGCGGCCGTGGCCCACGTCGCAGAACGGGCAGCGGCGCGTGCACTTGTCGCCCATGATCATGAAGGTGGCCGTGCCCTTGCCGAAACACTCGCCGATGTTGGGGCAGGAGGCTTCTTCGCACACCGTGTGCAGCTTGTGCTCGCGCAGGATCTCCTTGATCTCGTAGAAGCGTGTGGTGGGGCTGCCCGCCTTCACGCGAATCCACTCGGGCTTCTTGAGCACTTCGCCTTGCTCGACCTTGATCGGAATGCGCGAGAGCTTGGCGGCCGCTTTTTGCTTGGCCAGCGGGTTGTAGGCTTCGGTGGATTGCGCTTCGCGGACGACTTCAGGGGTGCTCATGGCATGTAGGCAGGTTCAGGGCGCCAACCGGATGCTGAGCTGCTGGCCCAGCACCTGCGCGGCTTCTTCCCAGGTGGTGTGGACCCCGATTGTAGAAAGGTCCACCGTTTGCAAACCTGCGTAACCGCAAGGGTTGATGCGCGCAAAGGGCTCCAGGTCCATCGCCACATTGAGCGCCACGCCGTGGTAAGTGCTGTGCCGACTGACCTTGATACCCAGGGCGGCGATCTTGCCCAGGCCCTCGAAGTCCGGGATTGGCGCCGCCGTGCCGATGCGCTTTTGCGGACGCTGCGGCAGCAGGGCGTGGCTGTGTGGGTCGTCCAGCCGCACATAGATGCCAGGCGCGCCGCCCACGCGGTGGCCCGTGATGCCAAAGTGCGCCAGCGTGCGGATCACGGCTTCTTCCACGCGGTAGACGTACTCCTTGACGAAGTAACCTGCGCGCTGCAGGTCGATCAGTGGATAGGCCACCACCTGGCCGGGGCCGTGGAAAGTGACCTGCCCGCCACGGTTGGTGGCTACCACCGGAATGTTGCCCGGGTTCAGCACGTGATCACTTTTGCCTGCGAGCCCTTGTGTGTACAGCGGTGCGTGCTCGCACATCCAGAGCACGTCGGGTGTACCGGCCGAACGCGCGGTGGTGTAGTCCTGCATGGCCTGGACGGTGGTGGCGTAGTCCACGCGGCCCAGCATGCGAATGTCGATGGTCATGCGGCAAACATGCTGCAGCCTCGGGGCTACAGCACCACTTTCACCAGGGGGTGTGACGACAGTGCGCGGTACAAGTCGTCGAGCTGCTCCCGGCTGGTCGCGGTGATGGTGATGGTTACTCCGAGGTAATTGCCAGCGCGGCTGTCTCGCAGTTCAATGGTGCTGGCGTCAAAAGTGGGGTCGAACTGGCGGGCCAGTTCAGTGACAGCATGCACAAAGCCGTCCACCTTGGCGCCCATGACCTTGATGGGGAACCTGGAGGGATATTCGATCAACGAGTCTTTGCGTGGATCGTTAGCCTGTGTGTCGAGGCCATTGGCAGGTGGTGGGCTGGAGGTTGTCATGGTGCGTACTGCTTCGGTTTCAATAGCTGGCGGGGCTTTGCCATTGTGCGCTAGCGGGGTTGTTGTGCTGCCGCTGGGGTGCAGGCAGCCTGCCCCAGGCCAGTGCACGGCAGTGCGGGAAGGATGGGAAAAGCCGTTGGCCTGTCACCACAACAGCGCATGCACGCGCACCGGTTTTGGGCCGGGCTTGCAGGTCTTTGTCGTGCGTCACGGGTTTTTACTTATAATTAGAGGCTTTGTGAAAGTTGCAGTCTGTAACGCGGGCGTCATTCAACAATGAAAACAATCCCGCCAGAGACTGAAATTGAGGCTGAAGAATCTGACTTCAAGCCCCTGACGGCCGAGGAGGCCGAGGTGTGGCGCAGTCGCAATCCTTCCATCTCTGTGTGGAAGGTGGTGGCGGGTCAGGCACTGGTCGGGATGCTGGTGGCCCTGGTGGCCTGGGCTCTGACGGGCAGGGCATCGGTGGGCTGGTCTGCGGCTTATGGTGCGCTGGCTGTGGTGGCTCCGGCAGCGTTGTTTGCACGCGGTGTGTTGCGCCATTCGGCGTCTTCCAAGCCGCGTGCTGCCATGGTGGGATTCTTTGGTTGGGAGATTGCCAAGATCGTGCTGACGGTGGCGCTGCTTGCTGCGGCACCTCGGCTGGTGTCGGGCTTGAGCTGGATTGCCTTGCTGGTTGGCATGGTGGTCGCAATGAAAACGTACTGGGTGGCGCTTTTGGTGCGACCCGGTGTCCGAAAAACCGATTGATATAGAGAAGAGTTGTCCGATGGCCGCAGAAGCGCACGCTCCGACTGCAAGTGAATACATCGTTCACCACCTGCAGCATCTTCAAAACGTCAACCAGACCAAGATTGTTGATTTCACCGTCATCAACTACGACTCGATCATCGTCGGTCTGGTTCTGGGTGTGCTCACCCTTTTGATTCTGTGGTCAGCTGCCCGTAAGGCAACCTCCGGTGTGCCCGGTCGCTTCCAGGCGGCGGTGGAAATGCTGGTCGAGATGGTGGACAACCAGGCCAAGGCCAATATCCACAATGCCGAGAGCCGCAAGTTCATTGCTCCTCTGGGTCTCACGGTGTTTGTCTGGATCTTCTTGATGAACTTCATGGACATGTTGCCGGTGGACCTGCTGCCCGCCATCTGGGCCAAGATCTATGGCGCTGCTGGTCATGATCCCCACCACGCCTATCTGCGTGTCGTGCCTACGGCCGACCTGTCCACCACCCTGGGGCTGGCATTTGCTATTCTGATCCTGCGCTTCTGGTATAGCGTCAAGATCAAGGGCGCTGGCGGCTGGGCGCATGAACTCGTGTCGGCTCCGTTCGGCACCAGCAAGAACCCCATCTTCGCCCTGATTCTGGGCGTCGTGAATCTGCTGATGCAGATCATTGAATATGTCGCCAACACCGTATCGCATGGCATGCGGTTGTTCGGCAACATGTACGCCGGTGAACTGGTGTTCATGCTGATCGCCCTGATGGGTGGTGCGGCTGCACTGTCGCTGTCGGGTGTGCTGCTGCCTGTGGGCCACGTCATCGCTGGCACCATCTGGACGCTGTTCCACATTCTGGTGATCTCTCTGCAAGCCTTCATCTTCATGATGCTTGCACTGATCTACCTCGGTCAGGCGCACAACGCGCACTAACGGTTCCCTTTCGTTTCCCTTTTCTTTTTCAACCTTTCTTTTTTTAACTCAGGAGTCATCATGGAAAACATTCTCGGTCTCGTCGCTCTGGCTTGTGGTCTGATCGTTGGTCTGGGCGCTATCGGCGCTTCCATCGGTATCGCACTGATGGGCGGCAAGTTCCTCGAATCGTCGGCACGTCAGCCTGAACTGATCAACGAACTGCAAACCAAGATGTTCATCTTGGCTGGTCTGATCGACGCCGCCTTCCTGATCGGCGTGGCTATCGCTCTGCTGTTCGCTTTCGCCAACCCCTTCGCTTCGACGTTCTTGGCCAACCTGCCCAAGTAAGTCCCGTTCAACGCCACTCTAGAAAGGTGTTGCCGTGAGTATCAATGCGACCCTGTTCATTCAGGCCATCGTCTTCTTGATCCTGGTGTGGTTCACGATGAAATTCGTGTGGCCCCCGATCGCGAAGGCGTTGGATGAACGAGCCCAGAAAATCGCCGAAGGCCTCGCTGCTGCCGACCGTGCCAAGTCCGAACTGACCGCTGCCAACCAGCGCGTCGAAAAGGAGTTGTCACAGGCGCGCAACGAAACGGCCTCGCGTCTTGCGGACGCCGACCGACGTGCCCAGGCCATCATCGAAGAAGCCAAGGCACGCGCCACGGAAGAAGGCAACAAGATTGTTGCCTCCGCCCGTGCCGAAGCCGAGCAGCAAACGGTGCAAGCCCGCGAAGCCCTGCGTGAGCAGGTGGCAGCGCTGGCCGTCAAGGGTGCTGAGCAGATTCTCCGCAAGGAAGTCAATGCCGGCGTTCACGCCGACCTGCTCAACCGCCTGAAGACCGAGCTGTAAGGGGACACACATGGCTGAACTCGCCACCATTGCCCGCCCTTACGCCGATGCCCTGTTCAAGGCCGCTACTGCGGGTGCGGGCATGGACCTGGCCAGCACCGCTGACTGGGTCGATGAACTGGCGGCCATTGCCGCCAACCCCCAGTTGCGTCAGCTGGCGGACAACCCCAAGGTGACGGCAGATCAGGTGTTTGCCGTCTTCACGGGTGTTGCGCGTTCGGCGCTGTCCGATACGGCCAAGAATTTCCTGCGCACAGTCATCGACAACGGACGCATCAACGCGCTCCCGGAAGTGGCTTCGCAGTTTCGTACCCTCGTGAATCGCCGCAACGGCTCTTCGGATGCCGTGGTGTACAGCGCTTTTCCGATGGACAGTGCCGCACTGTCCGAGGTCAGCGCAGCGCTGGAAAAGCGCTTCGGCCGCAAGCTCAATCTCGCTGTTCAGCAGGACGAGTCCCTGATCGGCGGCATTCGCGTAGTGGTGGGTGACGAGGTGCTGGACACTTCGGTCAAGGCCCGTCTTGAACAAATGAAAGCGGCCCTCACCGCGTAACGCGCGGCGAGGACAGCGAACCAAAGAAAGAAGGAAAGAGTCATGCAACTCAATCCCGCAGAAATTTCTGAACTCATCAAGAGCCGCATCGAAGGTCTGGCTGCCAGCAGCGATATCCGCAATCAGGGCACCGTGGTGTCTGTGTCGGACGGTATCGTTCGCGTTCACGGCCTGTCGGACGTGATGCAAGGCGAAATGCTGGAGTTCCCCGCCACCAAGGACGGCCAACCTTCCTACGGCTTGGCGCTGAACCTGGAGCGCGACTCCGTCGGCGCCGTGATTCTGGGCGAGTACGAGCACATCTCCGAAGGCGACACCGTCAAGTGCACGGGCCGCATTCTGGAAGTACCCGTCGGTCCCGAGCTGATCGGCCGCGTGGTGAACGCCCTGGGCCAGCCTATTGATGGCAAGGGTCCTATCAACGCCAAGCTCACCGACGTGATCGAAAAGGTCGCTCCGGGCGTGATCGCCCGTAAATCGGTGGACCAGCCTCTGCAAACCGGCCTGAAGTCCATCGACTCCATGGTGCCTGTGGGCCGTGGCCAGCGCGAGCTGATCATTGGTGACCGCCAGACCGGCAAGACCGCTGTGGCCATCGACGCCATCATCGCCCAGAAGGGCCAAGGCGTGACCTGTATTTACGTTGCCATCGGTCAGAAGGCATCGTCGATCAAGAACGTGGTGCGCGCACTGGAACAAGCCGGTGCCATGGAATACACGATTGTGGTGGCCGCATCGGCTTCCGAATCGGCCGCCATGCAGTACGTGTCGGCCTACTCCGGCTGCACCATGGGCGAATACTTCCGCGACCGTGGCGAAGACGCCCTGATCGTGTATGACGACCTGTCCAAGCAAGCTGTGGCTTACCGCCAAGTGTCGCTGCTGCTGCGTCGCCCACCAGGCCGCGAAGCCTACCCTGGCGACGTGTTCTATCTCCACAGCCGTCTGCTCGAACGTGCAGCCCGCGTGAATGCCGACTACGTCGAAGCCTTCACCAAGGGTGAAGTCAAGGGCAAGACCGGTTCGCTGACCGCACTGCCGATCATCGAAACGCAAGCTGGCGACGTGTCCGCTTTCGTGCCGACCAACGTGATCTCGATCACTGACGGCCAGATCTTCCTGGAAACCTCGCTGTTCAACGCCGGTATCCGCCCCGCCATCAACGCCGGTATCTCGGTGTCGCGCGTCGGTGGTGCTGCCCAGACGAAGCTGGTGAAGAACCTGTCCGGTGGTATCCGTACCGACCTGGCCCAGTACCGTGAACTGGCTGCGTTCGCGCAGTTCGCTTCCGACCTGGATGAAGCCACCCGCAAGCAGCTCGACCGCGGCGCCCGCGTGACCGAATTGCTCAAGCAGGCGCAGTACAGCCCGCTGTCCATCTCGCTGATGGCTTCCACGCTGTTTGCTGTGAACAAGGGCTTCATGGACGACATCGACGTCAAGAAGGTTCTCGACTTCGAACACGGCCTGCACCAGTTCCTGAAGACCAGCCACGCCGCTCTGCTGGCCAAGCTGGAACAGGCCAAGGCCATGGACAAGGACGCAGAAGCCGAATTGACCGCAGCCATCGCCGCGTTCAAGAAGTCGTTCGCTTAAACCGGACGAGGAGCCATCATGGCAGCAGGCAAGGAAATACGCGGCAAGATCAAGTCGGTGGAGAACACCAAAAAGATCACCAAAGCCATGGAAATGGTGGCTGCATCCAAAATGCGCAAGGCGCAAGAGCGGATGCGGGCTGCCCGCCCTTACAGCGAGAAGATCCGCAACATTGCAGCCAATCTCGGCCAGGCCAACCCTGAATACGTGCATCCGTTCATGAAAGTGAACGATGCCAAGACGGCTGGCGTGATCGTGGTGACGACCGACAAGGGCCTGTGCGGTGGCATGAACACCAACGTGCTGCGCGTCGTGACGTCCAAGCTGCGTGAGCTGCAGGGCGCTGGCGTGTCCACCGAGGCGGTTGCCATTGGCAACAAGGGCCTGGGTTTCCTGAACCGTGTCGGTGCCAAGGTGGTTTCGCACGTGACGGGCCTGGGCGACACGCCCCATCTGGACAAGCTGATCGGACCGGTCAAGGTGCTGCTCGATGCGTATGCTGAAGGCAAGATCAACGCGGTGTACCTCTCGTACACCAAGTTCATCAACACCATGAAGCAGGAATCGGTGGTGGAGCAGTTGCTCCCCCTGTCGTCCGCGCAGATGCAGGCCGACAAGACCGAACATGGCTGGGACTACATCTACGAGCCCGATGCACAGACCGTGATCGACGATCTGCTGGTCCGCTATGTCGAATCCCTGATCTACCAGGCCGTTGCGGAAAACATGGCGTCCGAGCAGTCGGCACGCATGGTGGCCATGAAGGCCGCCACCGACAACGCCGGCAGCGTCATTGGCGAGTTGAAGCTGGTCTACAACAAGACGCGCCAGGCAGCGATCACGAAAGAACTTTCGGAAATCGTGGCTGGCGCCGCTGCTGTGTAAGCAGCTCAACCAACATCTTTATTGGAGCGAAAAATGGCTCAAGTGCAAGGCAAGATTGTTCAATGTATCGGCGCTGTGGTGGACGTTGAGTTCCCGCGCGACCAGATGCCCAAGATTTACGACGCTCTGAAGCTCGACGGTTCGACCCTGACGCTGGAAGTGCAGCAGCAGCTGGGCGACGGCGTGGTGCGTACCATTGCGCTGGGTTCGTCCGACGGCCTGCGCCGCGGCATCATGGTGACCAACACCGGCAACTCCATCACCGTGCCCGTGGGCAAGGCGACGCTGGGCCGCATCATGGACGTGTTGGGTGCTCCCATCGACGAACGTGGTCCCGTGAGCCAGGAACTGACGGCCTCCATCCACCGCAAGGCCCCTGCGTACGACGAACTGTCGCCTTCGCAAGAGCTACTGGAAACCGGCATCAAGGTGATCGACCTGGTGTGCCCGTTCGCCAAGGGCGGCAAGGTGGGCCTGTTCGGTGGCGCCGGTGTGGGCAAGACCGTGAACATGATGGAACTCATCAACAACATCGCCAAGGCCCACAGCGGTCTGTCGGTGTTCGCTGGTGTGGGCGAGCGTACCCGCGAAGGGAACGACTTCTACCATGAAATGGCCGATTCCGGCGTGGTGAACCTGGAGAAGCTCGAAGAGTCCAAGGTTGCCATGGTGTACGGCCAGATGAACGAGCCCCCAGGCAACCGTCTGCGCGTTGCTCTGACCGGCCTGACCATCGCCGAGTCGTTCCGCGACGAAGGCCGTGACGTGCTTTTCTTCGTGGACAACATCTACCGCTACACGCTGGCCGGTACCGAAGTGTCCGCTCTGCTGGGCCGCATGCCTTCCGCCGTGGGCTACCAGCCTACGCTGGCCGAAGAAATGGGCCGTCTGCAAGAGCGTATTACGTCGACCAAGGTCGGCTCGATCACCTCCATCCAGGCCGTGTACGTGCCTGCCGATGACTTGACCGACCCATCGCCTGCCACGACGTTCGCCCACTTGGACTCCACCGTGGTGCTTTCGCGTGACATCGCCTCGCTGGGTATCTACCCTGCCGTGGATCCTCTGGACTCCACCAGCCGCCAGCTGGACCCGAACGTCGTGGGCGAAGACCACTACGCTACGGCCCGTGCGGTGCAAGGCACGCTGCAGCGCTACAAGGAACTGCGCGACATCATCGCCATTCTGGGCATGGACGAACTGGCACCTGAAGACAAGCTGGCCGTGGCCCGCGCGCGCAAGATCCAGCGTTTCCTGTCGCAGCCTTTCCACGTGGCCGAAGTGTTCACGGGCTCGCCAGGCAAGTACGTTCCACTGTCGGAAACCATCCGTGGTTTCAAGATGATCGTGAACGGCGAATGCGATCACCTGCCAGAACAGGCGTTCTACATGGTGGGCACCATTGACGAAGCCTTCGAAAAGGCCAAGAAGGTGGCCTGATTGCCCGGCGGCTGAGCAGCCTACCGCCGCTCGGCCTTCAGCAATCAAGCAACCCACCTTTTCCTAGGAGCAATGATGAACACCATCCACGTTGATGTGGTCAGTGCCGAAGAGTCCATCTTCTCCGGTGAAGCGCGTTTCGTGGCGCTGCCTGGCGAAGCTGGCGAGTTGGGCATCTATCCCCGCCACACCCCGCTGATCACCCGTATCAAGCCGGGCTCGGTGCGCATCGAAATGGCTGACGGTTCCGAAGAGTTTGTCTTCGTGGCCGGTGGCATTCTGGAAGTGCAGCCCAATTGCGTGACTGTGTTGTCCGATACCGCCATCCGTGGCAAGGATCTGGACGACGAGAAGGCCAACGCCGCCAAGGCCTCCGCCGAGGAAGCGCTCAAGAATGCCAAGAGCGAAATCGACCTGGCCAAGGCCCAGTCCGAACTGGCCGTGATGGCGGCGCAGATTGCTGCGCTTCGCAAGTTCCGCCAGAAGAAGTGATTCAGATCTTGGTGGATCTGCCCCAAAACCCGGCTTGGCCGGGTTTTTTTATGCCCGCCTGCTGCAAAACAGCAAGCGGTCATGGAAGTCTGCACTAAGGCAAGGCGGGGGACGTTTCCAGCAGGTGAAGTTGCAGCCCTTCACACGCCATGGAAAGCACATCGCCGCTGTCCGCCTGGAGCAAATGCCGGCTGCTCAGAAAGGCACGCGCTATAGATAGTGAGCGCACGCTCAGCGACAGCGATTCAATCAGCAAGTGGTCTCCTGGAACCAGCTCCAGACAGACATCCGGCATGACTGCAATGGGATGGCCAGGCTGCGAGCCTGTGAGTGCCCGCCAACGGTGCTGGTGTGTTTGCACATCCGGGGTGCCCATGCGCAGGGCATGCAGTCCGGTGATTCCCAGGGGGCCGCCCCCGCTGTCCTGCAGGGCCTGCCGATGCTGCGCGCGGCGTTCTACCGGCGTTGCGGTTTCGGGCCAGGGGTAGAGGGCCGCACGCCGATCCCACTCGCAAAAGAACACACAACAGCTTGGAGCGGAAAGCTCAAGCAGCACGGAATTGGTGAAATTGGTGACGCTTTCGCCCCGGCTGTTCTCGGACTGGAAGGCGCGGGGAGGCTTGCAAGTGATGCCTGCCTCCATCGCGTGCTCCAGACTTTCGGCCAAGGGCGAAGCAGGCTCCAGAGCAAAACCGTGGATCAAGGGCGGTTGCGCATGGTCGGGAAGATCGCCGTTGGCGGTCGCTGCCCACAATTCGAGGTCAGTGTTGCCCAGATGGACCCAGCCATACGTGGCGAAATCAGTGCGTTGCAAGGGCCAGGCCACGGGCAACCCGAAGGTCTCGCTGAAGAGCTGAAACAAAGGCTCGGCTGCGTGAAGGCGCAGCATGACATGGTCGATGGAGCGGTAGCTGGAAGCCATTGAGGTGTTCTGGGCCGGTGACTGTGCCATTGTCAATCTCTTCACGATTGGCAGGGCAGAAAAAAGCCGAGGCCCCTCACGGGGCCTCGGCTTTTTGCTTTCAGCATCGGGCTGCAGCCGTGACAACGACCGCAGTACCTCCCGCGCGAATTACATGGCGCTGAATTCGCCCGAAGGGATCTTGCCAGTGCGCAGGGCTTCAGCAGCCTGGGCGCGCACAGCAGCGCGGTCAGCCGTGGACGTGTAGGTCACCACACGCGAACCAGCGGGCTCGATGCTGCGGGTCTGGGCCACGGTGGCGGCTTCAGCGGCCACTTCGGCACGGGTGCGGTTCGTGTCGAACTTCAGGGCAAATTGCGAACCATCGGCTTCGTCAGCGTGGGCGCCGAAAGCAGTGAAAGCGGCAACAGCGGCGATAGAGAGGAAACGGACAGACTTGTTCATGGTGAAACTCCAGTGAAATTCAAAAAATAGGGACGAGGTACTTGGCAATACGAAAACGTGTGAACCGTGGATTCAACAAGAATCAACCACGCTCACCCGAAGGGATCTGGCCAGCGCGCAGGGCTTCGGCAGCCTGGGCACGCACGGCAGCGCGGTCAGCCGTGGACGTGTAGGTCAACACACGCGAGCCTGCCGGCTCGATGGAGCGGGTCTGGGCAACGCTGGCGGCTTCTGCCTGCACTTCAGCGCGGGTGCGGTTGGTTTCAAATTTGGTAGCGAATTGCGAAGCATCGGCTTCGTCAGCCTGTGCGCCGAAAGAGGCGAAAGCGGCAACGGCAGCGATGGAGAGGAAGCGGGCGGTGTTGTTCATGATGAAAATCCTTGGAAGTTAAAAAGCGTCTCAAAAAAGCCGGGTCAAAAAACCATTCCTGAACCGGGTTCGGTGAGTCGCCTTGCGGGTTCGGCTCATCGATGGGTTGAACTGTACGCGGGTGAAGTCCAAAGAAAAACCACCGAGTCGCAAACTAACTGTTCCAGTATTGGAAACAATAGGCTGGGAACTTCGGTCGGGGATTTCGTAATGAGCGAGAAGATCGCCTTGAAACAAGGTGTTCTAGAGGAAAACCCTGCGGCTTATTTGGAACAGTGAGAATGCCCCGAAAGACATGCACGGTGCAGGAAGCGCCAGCCACTCCCCCAACAAACCGCGCTTCTGCTGGGCCCGCAAATCGCTTGGACGGGCCGTCAAAAGCCCGCAGCGTCAACCCACTTTCTGGAGGCAACTCCGTGCGACCAGCCTCCCGCCGTGGAGGCTGTGCACGCGATGGCTAGCGCAGCACCGGCGCGTCCGGCAATTCGTTGTGCCCGGGCGTATCGGGCAGGCGTGGAAAGTGCCGGGCAAGGCGCAAGGACACGGCGTCGACGGCCTGTGCGAGGCCCTCTTCGTACTGCTCCTGGCGAAAGCGGGGAGCCATCAGCGCAATCACATCGCGCCATTCGTCCGCTCCCACCTGCCGGGCAAGGCCCCGGTCGGCCACGATCTCTATCGCGTGTTCGGGCAGCAGCAGGTAGATCAAGACGCCGTTGTTGTGCTCGGTGTCCCACACGCGGTATTTGCTGAACAGCATGAGGGCGCGTTCGCGCGCGCTGGCGTTGCGGCGCAGGTAGCTCCAGGGCAGGCTGGCTTCTGCGACGATGCGGATCTGGCCCGTGTGCTGCTGCTCGCTGGCAGCCACCCGCGCGGCCAGGCGCTCCAGGGTGTCGCCGGGCAGCGCGCGGCGTGCCTGGGGCTCGCCCCAGCGATGGCGGGCCAGGCGCCAGAGGGCGGCCGGTAAGGTCGCTATGGAGGTGGTGGTTGTTGATCCTGGACCCATGTTCACCAGTCCCCCGAGGCGCCGCCGCCTCTAAAATCGCCACCGCCACCCGAGCTGAACCCGCCACTGTCGCTGCTGCTGCCACCGCCGCTCCAGCCTCCGCCGCCGACACCCGCGCCCCAGCCGCCGACCGCCGCACCGCCTCGACCACGCCGTCGGCTGCTGCCACCGCCAGTGCCGCCGAAGATCCAGGTGTAAAGCAGAGCGAGGAGGCCGGCGCCGCCCGCCACGATCAGGCTGGAGGTAACCACAAAGGCCAACAAGCCCACACCGCCGCCCATGAGCAGGCCCCCGAGGCGGCTGCCAAAAATGCTGCGCATCACCGGTCCCGCCACCATCACGCCGAAAAACAAAAAGATGGCGAGGTCCGTCCAGTCGAATCCGTCGCGGCTGGTGTTGGGGCTATGGGCTGCGGTGCCGCTGTTGCTCGCGGGTGCTGGCAACGCCTCACCGGCTATGCGTGCGGAGATCTGGGTGACTGCGTCACGCAGGCCGCCCGCATAGTCGCTTTGCTGGAACCGGGGCTTCATGGCGCCGTCGATGATGCGCGCCGCTGCAATGTCGGGGATGGCGCCTTCCAGGGTCTTGGCGACCTCGATGCGCATCTTGCGGTCGTTCTTGGCCACGATCACGAGCACGCCGTCACCCACGTCGCGGCGCCCGATCTTCCAGGTGTTGCCCACGCGGTTGGCGAACGATGCAATGTCTTCGGGAGCGGTGGTGGGCACCATCAGCACCACCACCTGCGCGCCCCGGGTCTGCTCCAGCGTTTGCAGCTGCGTCTCCAACGCGGCCTTGTCGGAGGCGCTCAGGGTTCCGGTCTGGTCGATGACGGGGCCGGTGAGCGTGGGCACGGGCAACAGGCCACTGTCAGCATGCGCCCATGGGACTGCAAATGCTATCAATAGTATAGCTATTAGCGCTTTATAAATAAGCGCTAGGGGCATATTTTTCTCAAATTTTCAGCGGTGGAGAGGGCCGCGTTCAAGGCTTGGGCTTGGACGCGGAGAAATCCACGGTGGGCGGCGCGGAGATCTGGGCTTCGTTGGCCACGGTGAAGCTGGGCTTGGGCGCATAGCTGAACGCCATGGCCGTCAGGTTGGTGGGAAAGCTGCGCGCGAGCACGTTGTATTCCTGCACCGTCTGGATGTAGCGGTTGCGCGCCACGGTGATGCGGTTCTCGGTGCCTTCCAGCGTCACGCGCAGGTCGCGAAAGCCCTGGTTGGCCTGCAGCGTGGGATAGCGCTCGGACACCACCATCAGCCGCGACAGCGCGCCCGACAACTCGCCCTGCGCCTGCTGGAACTTGTTGAACGCCTCGGGATTGTTCAGGGTTTCGGGCGTGACCTGGATCGAGGTGGCCTTGGCGCGCGCCTCGACCACGCGCGTCAGGGTTTCCTGCTCGAAGTTGGCCTCGCCCTTGACGGTGGCGACGATGTTGGGCACAAGGTCTGCGCGGCGCTGGTACTGGTTGAGGACCTCGCTCCACGCGGCCTTGGACTGCTCGTCCAGCCGCTGGAAGTCGTTGTAGCCGCAGCCGGTCAATGCGCTGAGCGCCAGCAGGGCGGTCAGCAGGGCAAAAATGCGTTGGATCATGGTGGCTTCGCCAGGTGGAGTTCAGGGACAGTTTGGGGCACAGAGACAAGATGCCAAGGTGCCATCAACCGGCAGCTTGGCTGATTCTGCAACAAGTGCCTTCCCTGGTGCCACTTTCCGGGCGGGCCACAAGGCTTTGGGAGATGGCCGCACAATAGCAACCCGCACATGGCGGGCCGCATGGCCGCCGCGCCACCTTCCATCCCAGACGCCTCACCAACCACCATGCCCCGTTCTCGCGCCAGCGCCGCCACCCTCGGAGGTTCCTCGGACGACACCGAAGCCGCGTTCTATGAGGCTTTGCAGCGGGGCGATATCGAGCTTTTGATGTCCTGCTGGGCAGAAGACGACGACATCATCTGCGTGCATCCCGGCGGGCCCCGGCTGCTGGGTGCTGGTGCGATTCGCGCGGCGTTCGAGGCGATGTTTTCGCACGGCACGGTGCGGGCGCGGCCGTTGCAGGTGCACCGTGTGGTGGCGCTGACAAGCGCTGTGCACAGCGTGGTCGAGCAGGTCGAGGTGATGCTGCCCGACGGCCTGCACCAGGCCGTGGTGCTGGCCACCAATGTCTATCACAAGACCCCGGAAGGCTGGCGCCTGGTGGCCCACCATGCGAGCCCCGGCGTCGCGCCCGATGCGCAGGTGGTGGACGCCCAGCGGCCCGTGCTGCACTGAGTGGTGGGGCCTTGAATCGAAGCCTTTTTAGGGTCTGGCGCTTGATAGGAAAGCGCAAATAGCTATGAAATATGTAGCGCCTCGATGGTTGCCCGGTGGACAGCTCCAGACCATCTGGCCAGCCCTGTATTCGCGCCGCGTTTTCGGCCCCCGCCCCGTGTACCGCCGAGAGCGCTGGGACACGCCGGACGGTGACTTTGTAGACGTGGATTTTCTGCTGGAGGAGGGGGCCACGGCGCCTGCGGCACTCCGGCCGCTGTTGGTGGTCTTCCATGGCCTGGAAGGCTCGTCGCGCAGCCATTACTGTGAGGCCTTTGCCGACTGGGCGCGCGAGCGCGGTTGGGCATGCGCCTTGCCCCATTTCCGGGGTTGCAGTGGCGAGATCAACCTTGCGCCCCGCGCCTACCACTCCGGCGACCACGCAGAGATCGGCTGGATGCTGCAGCGCCTGCGCGCCTCGCACCAGGGCCCCTTGGTGGCCGTGGGGGTCTCGTTGGGCGGCAATGCGCTCTTGCGCTGGGCGGCCGAGGTGGGCCAAGACGCTGCGCGCAGCGCCGATGCCGTGGCGGCCGTGTGCTCGCCCATCGATCTGGCCGCAGGGGGGCACGCCATCGGGCGTGGCTTCAACCGACAGGTCTACACACGCATGTTCATGCGCACCCTGGTGCCCAAGGCGCTGCGCAAACTCGCGCAGCACCCCGGGTTGTTCGATCGCCAGGCACTGATGGCGGCGCGCGACCTGTATGCGTTTGACAACGTGTTCACCGCGCCACTGCATGGCTTTCGGAACACCGAGGACTACTGGCAGCGGGCGTCGGCCAAGCCGCTGCTGCACCACATCCGCGTTCCGGCCCTGGTGGTGAATGCGCGCAACGATCCGTTTGTCCCGGCCGCCAGCCTTCCGCTGCCGCACGAGGTGCGCAATGGGTTCGTCACGCTCTGGCAGCCTCCACACGGCGGTCACGTCGGTTTTGCCCATGGCCGCCTGCCTGGGCACGTGCGTGCCATGCCCGACGCGGTGGGCGGGTGGTTGGCGGAACACGCAGGGGCTGGGACGCGGGCGGGCGCACAATCGCCGCATGGATGACATCGTCAAACAGGCGCTGGCCAAGTGGCCCAACGTGCCCGACTGCTATGGCTGGCTGGGCCTGGACGCGCGTGGCCACTGGTACCTGCGCGATGACCAGGCCCAGGCAGCAGGGCCGTTTCCACGTAGCAAGGGGTCCTTGCTGCAGCATGAAAAGCTCATCGGCTTCATCGCGCGCAATTACGAATCCGATGCGCAGGGACAATGGTTCTTTCAGAACGGGCCCCAGCGGGTGTATGTGGAGCTGGAGGCTACGCCCTGGATCTGGCGCATACAGTCCGATTTTTCGGTGGTGTCCCACACGGGCCGTGGCGCGGCGGTGCAGGACTGCCTGGTGGACGCGCAGGGCCATGTCTACCTGACGTCGGCGCTGGGCGTGGGCCTGGTGCATACGCTGGACGTGCCTCTGGTGGCCGAAGCCGTGGAAGCAGGGCGCTGGCTGCCGCAGGAAGTGCTGGCGGAAGAGTTGCCTGATCGCTACGGCTTTGTCATGAGCCCGCAGGGCCAGTGGGGTGCCCGCGAAACCCCTGGGTCACCGCGCATGGTGGATGCAAAGCAATCCAGAAAAGCAAAAAAGCCGGTCCACTGAACCGGCTTTTTTAAGCCTGCATGCAATGCCCCAAAGAGTGCACCGCACATGCCGCAAGGGGAAGGCTTACTTGGCGGCGGCAGCCATGAACTCGACCGCTGCGCGCAGGTCGGCGTCTGACGCCTGGGCTGCACCGCCACGGGGAGGCATTGCGCCCTTGCCCTTGGCCACGCTGTTGTACAGCGCATCGATGCCGGCAGGCAGGCGGGCCGACCAGGCGGCCTTGTCACCAAACTTGGGAGCACCGGCTACGCCTGCAGCATGGCACACCTGGCAGGCCTGCTTGTACAGGGCTTCGCCTGCGCCTGCGCCCGCGGCGGCGGCCGCTGCCACCGGCGCGGCAGCGGCTGGCGCGGCTTCTGCGGCGGGGGCTGCTGCTGCCACCGGCGTGGCGGGGGCGGCGGGAGCGGCTTCTGCGGCTGCCGGAGCAGCACCAGCCGCAGCGGGTGCTGCAGGCTCGGCAAATTTGGCACCGGCAGCATTGGCCATGTAGGCCACGGCCCGTGCGATTTCGGTGTCGTTGAAGTCGCCGCCACCTTGTGGGGCCATCGCACCCTTGCCCTTCAGGGCGGATTGCACCAGCGTTTCAAAGCCGGTGGCGATGCGGGCCGTCCAGGCGCCAGCGTCGGCAAATTTGGGAGCACCAGCGGCGCCGGTTGCATGGCAGGCGGCGCACTGGCCCTTGTACACCTCTTCGCCAGCACGGAGAGGGCGGTTGGCGTCACGGATCTCGACCATGCCCACCTTCTGGATGCGCTCGGCAATGGCTTTCTCAGGATTGACGGCACCAGCGGCAGGCTTGTCTGCCGACGTGACGTACAGGACCAAGCCAATGATGGCAAAGATCGGAATCACAAACGAGAAAAGTACCGCGACCAGCAACTGCTTGGGGTTCTTGATCGGGCCGGTATGGGCTTCTTCGTGGTGGTTGTCGCTCATGACGTCCTCTGGTGTATCGGGGGCTTTGATGAAATCAACCTTAAATTATATCTGCGGGGCTGTTGCCTTCGGCTCAGGCCCGCGCGCACCCTGTATCTCACCCCACACAGCTTGAGCCTGGCACGCGCCCGAAAACCATGGGGCCGCGCCAAGCTTGCCGCCGCCTGCGTCAGGAGGGGTTGCCTGCTGTCGTTTCGGGTGCACCGCCGCCCAGGGCCTTGTACAACGCCACCTGGTTTTGCAATTGTGCAAGTTTCACCTGCACCACAGCCTGTTGCGCCGTGAACAGCGAGCGCTGGGCGTCCAGCAGGTCCAGGTAGCTCGACACGCCATTGCGGTAGCGCAGATCAGACAGTTGCAGCCGGGCGGCCTCGGCCTGCGCCTGCAGCTGTTGCGCCTGCGCCTGCTCGCCCAGCGTGGCCTGGCCGGCCAGCGCGTCCGACACTTCGCGAAAGGCCGTCTGAATGGCTTTTTCGTATTGCGCGACGGCGATGCTGCGGCCCGCTTGGGCGCTTTCCAGGTTGGCCTGGTTGCGCCCTGCATCAAAGATGGGCAGCAGCAGGGAGGGTGCAATCGTGAACCCCCACGAGCCGCTCTTGAACAGGCCCGACAGCTCGCCGCTGGCGGTGCCTGCCTGCGCTGTGAGCGAGATGCGCGGGAAGAACGCGGCCCTGGCGGCGCCAATGTTGGCATTGGCAGCAATCAGCTGCTGCTCCGCCTGGCGGATGTCGGGGCGGCGGGTCAGTAGTTCGGATGGGAGCCCCGCCGGCAGCTGTGCCATGGCGGGGGCGGCTGCCAGTCTGCTGCCTGTGAGGCTGGCACGAATGTCATCGGGCAGGGCTTGTCCCAATAGCAACGCCAGGGCGTTTTCGTCGAGCGCGCGCTGGCGCTGCTGCTGGGCCAGCGTGGCCCGCGCCGCCTGGGTCAGTGACTCGGCCTGGCGAAAGTCCAGCTCCGAGGCCACGCCTGCATCGAGGCGCATCTTGGTCAATCGTATGGACTCCTCGCGCGAGGCGAGGGTCTGGCGCGACAGGTCCAGCAGTTCTTCATCGGCCAGAAGGTTCAACCAGCCGTTGGCTACGGCAGCCACGAGGCTGACCTGTGCGGCGTTGCGGCCTTCTTCGGTGGAGAGGTACTGGGCAAGGGCCTGTTCCTTGAGACTTGCAATGCGGCCAAAGAAGTCGATCTCCCAGGCCGAAACGGCCAGGCCCACGCTGAACGAGTTGGTCAGATCGCCGGACCCTGCGGCGGGCGCGCGGCTCGCGTTGGCGGCCAGGCCCACGCCGGGGTACAGGTCGGCCCTGCGCACCTGGAATGTGGCGCGGGCCTGCTCGATGTTGAGCACGGCCACGCGCAGGTCGCGGTTGTTGGCCAGGGCCACCTCGATGAGCTGGCGCAGCCGGGGCTCGGCAAAATAATCTTGCCAGGGCGCGGCAGTTGCAGTGCCTGGGGCTGCCGCGTCCGTGGTGGCATAGGTGGCCGGCACTGGCGCTGCAGGGCGCTCGTACGTGGGTATGAACGAACAGCCGGCCAGAAGCAGAGCCGCTGCCAGGGCGATGGCGGTAGTGCGTGGGTGATTAGTCATGGGTTCCAACTCCTGCTTCTTCTGCGTGGCGGCGGTTCATCTCCTGCTGGCGCGCGCTGCCCTTGAACAGACTGCGCACCACTACGAAGAACACGGGCACGAAGAACACGGCCAGCACCGTGCCGGTGATCATCCCGCCCAGCACGCCGGTGCCGATGGCGCGCTGGCTGGCCGAGCCGGCCCCCGACGCAATGGCCAGTGGCAACACCCCGAGGCCAAAGGCCATCGACGTCATAACGATGGGGCGGAACCGCAGGTGGGCCGCCGCCAGTGCCGACTCGATCACGCTCTTGCCCTGGGCTTGCAGGTCCTTCGCAAATTCGATGATCAAAATCGCGTTCTTGGCTGACAGCCCGATGATGGTGATCAGCCCCACCTGGAAGTACACGTCATTGGCATAGCCGCGCAGCAGGGTGGCCAGCAGCACACCCAGCACCCCCAGCGGCACCACGAGAATCACGGCCAGCGGAATCGACCAGCTCTCATACAACGCGGCCAGGCACAAGAACACGGCCAGGATGGCAAAGCTGTAGAGGATCAGCGACTGGGAGCCCGCCAGCTTTTCCTCGCGCGACTGGCCGGTCCATTCGAAGCCGAAGCCTGCAGGCAACTGGCCGGCGAGTTTTTCCATCTCTGCCATCGCTGCGCCCGTGCTGAAACCAGGGGCCGGTGCGCCCGAGATGCGCATGGCGGGATAACCGTTGTAGCGCACCGTCTGCTGTGCGCCGTTGACCCAGCGCGTTGTGGCAAATGCGGAAAGTGGCACAGGTTTGCCCTGGCTGTTGGCGGCGTTGATCTTCAGCAGATCGTCCGGCTGCATGCGTGCAGGCGCATCGGCTTGCACCACCACACGCTGCAGGCGGCCCTGGTTCGGGAAGTCGTTTACATAGCTCGAACCCAGTGCCGTGGACAGTGCCGAGTTGATCGCATCAAACGGCACACCCAGCGCATTGGCCTTGTCGCGGTCGATATCGATCTGCAGCTGGGGTGCGTCTTCCAGTCCATCCGGGCGCACCTGGGTCAGCACCTTGCTTTGCGAGGCCATGCCCAGCAGCTGATTGCGTGCCTTCACCAATGCCTCGTGCCCGGCGCCTCCTCGGTCCTGCAGGCGGAATGTGAAGCCGCTGGCGTTGCCCAGTTCAGGAATGGGGGGGGGGCTCAGCGGGAAGATGAACGCGTCGCGGATGCCCATCAGCCCGCCAAAAGCGCGGTTGGCCACGTCTTGCGCAGACTGACCCGGGCCGTGGCGCTCGCTCCAGTCCTTCAGGGTCACAAAGGCGAGGGCCGCATTCTGGCCCTGGCCGGAAAAGCTGAAACCCAGCACACCCACCATGCTTTGAACTTCGGGCTGCTTGAGGATGAATTCCTCAACCTGTTGCATCACGGCCAGCGTGCGTTCCTGTGTCGCACCGGGGGGCAGTTGCACATTGACGATGATGTTGCCCTGGTCTTCGCTGGGCAGGAACGAAGTGGGCAAGCGCATGTACACCACGGTCACGGCGCCGATGATGGCGGCGTAAATGACGAGGTAGCGCGCGGCCCGCTTGAGCATGCGCGCAACAAAGCCTTCGTACCCCTTGGCCGTGCGTGAGAAGCTGCGGTTGAACCAGCCGAAAAAGCCGCGTTTTTCATGGTGGTGGCCGGCTTCTACGGGCTTGAGCAGTGTCGCGCACAGTGCCGGTGTGAGCGACAGCGCCATGAAGGCCGAGAAAGCGATGGATGCCACCATCACCGCCGAGAACTGGCGGTAGATGTTGCCTGTGGACCCGGCAAAGAAGGCCAAAGGTACGAACACCGAGATCAGCACCACGGTCACGCCGATGATGGCGCCCGAGATCTGGCGCATGGCCTTGCGGGTCGCCTCCAGTGGCGAAAGACCCTCCTCGCTCATGATGCGCTCGACGTTCTCCACCACCACGATGGCATCGTCCACCACGATGCCGATGACCAGCACCATGCCGAACATGGTCAGCACATTGATCGAGAAACCTAGCGCCAGCAGTGTGGCGAACGTACCCAGCAGTGCGATGGGCACCACGATGGTCGGGATGATGGTGTAGCGCCAGTTCTGCAAGAACAGGAACATCACAAGGAACACCAGCGCCACGGCTTCCAGCAGTGTCTTGGCCACCTGGGTGATAGAGATGTCCACGAAGCGCGAGCTGTCGTAGGGGATGCTCCAGCTCATGCCCTCGGGGAAGTAGCGCGAGAGTTCATCCATCTTGGTGCGCACGGCCTTGGCGGCTTCGAGGGCATTGCCGCTGGGGGACAGTTGGACGCCGATGCCTACGGCGGGCTTGCCGTTCAGGCGTGCAGCCGTGGCATAGGCCTGTCCGCCCAGCTCGACACGCGCCACGTCCTTGATGCGGACCGTGGAGCCATCGGTGTTGGCGCGCAGCACGATGTTGCCGAACTGCTCCACGCTGGAGAGCTGTCCGTTGACCACCACGGTGGCCGCGATGCCCTGGCCCGCCACATTGGGCAGGTCGCCGATGGTGCCGCTGGCTACCTGCGCGTTCTGCGCACGGATGGCGGCTGTGATCTCGGCCGCCGAGAGGTTGAAGCTCACCATCTTGGCCGGGTCGATCCAGATGCGCATGGCACGCTCGGTACCGAACAGCTGGGCTTGGCCAATGCCTTTCAGGCGCTGCAGTTCGGGCACCACGTTGCGCGATGCGTAGTCTCCCAGCGCCACCGTGTCCGTGGCAGGATTGGTGGACGAGAGCATGGTGAACAGCAGGAAGTTGGAGCGCGACTTGTCCACGCGCACGCCTTGCTGCGTCACGGCCGAGGGCAGGCGTGGCGTGGCTCGCGAGAGCCGGTTCTGCACATCGACCTGCGCCAAGTCGGCGTTGGTGCCGGGCTGGAAGCTCAGGGTGATGCTGCCGGAGCCATCGGCCTGCGCGACGGACTCCATGTAGATCAGCCCGGGTGAGCCGTTCATCTCGCGTTCAATCACTGACAGCACGCTGTCTTCGAGGGTTTGCGCAGAGGCGCCGGGGTAGGCCGCGTTGATGACGATGGACGGCGGCGCGACAGGGGGATACTGGGCGATCGGCAACTGCGTGATCGCCACCCCGCCCATCACCATGATGAACAAGGCAATCACCCATGCAAAGATGGGGCGGTCGATAAAGAACTTGGCCATGCTGGAATGCCCCTTATGGCTTCGATGCCGAAGCGGCCGATGCAGCAGGTGTGGCGGCCTGTGCCGAAGGCGCCCCCGGAGCTTGCCACGGGACGGGTTTTACGGGCGTGCCGGGAGGCAGCATCTGCAGCTTCTGGAAACCGTCCACCATGATCTTTTCACCGGCCTTCAGCCCCTCAAGAACCACCCACCGGTTGTTTTGTGCGGCGCTGACCTTGATGGTGCGCTGGGACACCTTGCCGTCTTCGCCCACCACGCTCACGGTGTCGCCCTGCTGGGTGCGCGTGACAGCCTGCTGAGGCAGGGTGATGGCATTGCTGGCCTGGGCTTGCTCAATGCGCACGCGCAGGTACAGGCCGGGCAGCAGCTCGCCCTTGGGGTTGGGCACCTCGGCGCGCAGCGTGACCTGGCCCGTGGTGGCGTCCACCGACAGGTCGGTGAACAGCAGCTTTCCTGTCTGGGCGTACTCCGAACCATCGCCCATCACGAGTTTGACACTGGCGGCCTCTGCGCTGCCTGCACGCTTGAACTGTCCACTTTCCATGGCCCGTCGCAACTGAAAGACGTCGCCCGCCGATTGGGTGAAGTTCACGTACACGGGGTCGATCTGCTGCACCACCGCCAGGGGGGTTGCTTCGCCTTGTCCCACGAGCGCACCTTCGGTAACCAGAGCCCGGCCGATGCGGCCCGAGATGGGCGAGGTCACACTGGCATAACCCAGGTTGATATCTGCCGTACGTACGGCAGCCCGGGCGGTGGCCACATCTGCCTGTGCCTGCTTTTCGGCAGCTTCGGCATTCACAAAATCCTGTTTGCTGATGGCATTGGCACTCACCAGCGGGCGGTAGCGTTCCACTTGAGCACTGGCCTGTGCGAGGTTGGCCTGGGCCTTGGCCAGGCCAGCGCGCGCGCTTTCCGATGCGGCGGCGTAGGGGGCGGGGTCAATGCGGAACAGCGACTGCCCTGCCTTCACATCACTGCCTTCCTTGAAAAGGCGCTGCTGCAGGATGCCTGCGGCGCGAGCACGTACTTGTGCAACCCGCGAGGCCTCCACACGGCCCGGCAATTCGGTGATCAGGCCGACATCGCCAGGCGTTGCCGTCACCACACCCACCTCAACAGGTGGCATTTGCGGCCCTCCAGCGGGTGCTTGGCCATCCGTCTTGCCACAAGAGGCGAGAAACAGTGTTGTTGCTGTCAAGGCAACCAGAGAGACAGCCCTGCGGGTGGGAAAGGCGCTAAAGGAGGGAGTTGCAGATGCATCACGCAGCATGGGAGTCCTTTTTGATGGGCGTCAAGGAATCGGGTTGTAGGGGATGGGCCGCTTGCCGAGGGCCCGACCAGGCCAGAGCCCGACAAAATAAGTGCGCGATTATACATACAGACATGAATGTATAATTGTGACGGCCGATGCCTTTGTGGATCGTGTGGATACGTAGTGTGTAGAACGAGGAGACAAATACCAATGGCGCGTCGAACCAAGGAAGATGCGGTTGCCACGCGCAACGGCTTGATTGATGCGGCGGAGCAGGTTTTTCGGGAGAAGGGGGTCTCACGCGCTTCGCTGAGTGATATTGCGCAGGCTGCGGGGGCTACGCGGGGAGCGATCTACTGGCACTTCAAGGACAAAGTGGATCTTTTCAATGCCATGATGGATCGGGTGACACTTCCGCTGGAGCAAGGCTACGGGGAGTTTGAGAGCAGCACCTGCCCAGACCCTGTGCAGCGATTGCGCGCGGTGATGGCGCTCGTGCTGCGCGGCGTTGCCTCTGATGAGCGAACGCGCAGGGTTTTTGAGATCGCGCTCTACAAAGTAGAGTATGTGAGTGAGCTTGGGGGGGTGCGTGACCGCCATGTGGCTGCGTCGGAGGGTTTTACGCAGCAGCTGGCGCGTGATTTTGCGTTGGGGGCGCAGCACCAGGGGGTTGTCTTGCCGATGGCTCCGATCGAGGCGGCGATTGGTTTGCATGCCCTGTTCGATGGCTTGATTAGAAACTGGATCCTGAGCGAGGGTGGTTTTGATCTTGTGGGTGTTGGTGGTGCCTGTACCGATGCCTTTTTGTTGGGGTTGGGGCTCTCGCTGCCGGTATCTTCGGGTGCCGAGGTTTGTAGTCTTTCTTCCTGATACGCCATCCATTTCGTCGTCGTGCGGGAGTCGGTTGTGATTGATTCCTTCGACGTGTGGTGGCGTGCGATAATGTGAAGCTGTGCCATTTCGGTCGTGCGGCTGTAGCTCAGTGGATAGAGTATTGGCCTCCGAAGCCAAGGGTCGTGGGTTCGATCCCCGCCAGCCGCACCATGAATTTGTATAGCTTTGCCTCCTGTCCTGGATGTGGCGTGGTGGCTTGGTCTTATGAATTTCTCCGGACTGCAAAAAACTGGTGCTATAATTCGAAATTCTCCGGAGGGGTGCCCGAGTGGCTAAAGGGGGCAGACTGTAAATCTGTTGGCTTACGCCTACACTGGTTCGAATCCAGTCCCCTCCACCAGTGAATAGAAGTGATGAGGTTGGTGCTTGGTCTCGTTGTTTGCGGGGCTGGGCGCGCAGAGACTGTTGGTCGATGCGGGAGTAGTTCAATGGTAGAACCCTAGCCTTCCAAGCTAATGACGCGGGTTCGATTCCCGTCTCCCGCTCCATTGCTTGTTGTGCTGGTTTGTTGAGTTAGAGATTTTGATGTCGCGCGAGCGGTGTCAAGTTGCCCATGTGGCTCAGTGGTAGAGCACTCCCTTGGTAAGGGAGAGGTCGCGGGTCCGATTCCCGCCATGGGCACCACTTTCAGGTGCGTCCGATTCTGGTTGCGCCGAGATCCAGTTGTATTGGTATAGATTTTTTTCGGAGTCGGAAAAATGGCAAAAGGTAAGTTCGAGCGCACCAAGCCTCACGTCAACGTGGGCACAATCGGCCACGTGGACCATGGCAAGACGACGCTGACGGCAGCCATCGCTACCGTGCTGTCTGCCAAGTTCGGCGGTGAAGCCAAGGCATACGACCAGATCGATGCAGCGCCCGAAGAAAAGGCCCGCGGTATCACGATCAACACCGCCCACGTGGAATACGAAACGGCCAACCGCCACTACGCCCACGTGGACTGCCCTGGCCACGCCGACTATGTGAAGAACATGATCACCGGCGCAGCCCAGATGGACGGCGCTATCCTGGTGTGCTCGGCTGCTGACGGCCCCATGCCCCAGACCCGCGAGCACATCCTGCTGGCTCGCCAAGTGGGCGTGCCTTACATCATCGTGTTCCTGAACAAGTGCGACATGGTGGACGACGAAGAACTGCTCGAACTCGTCGAAATGGAAGTGCGCGAACTCCTGGACAAGTACGACTTCCCAGGCGACGACACCCCCATCATCCGTGGTTCTGCCAAGCTCGCCCTGGAAGGCGACAAGGGCAAGCTGGGTGAAGAAGCCATCATGAAGCTGGCTGAAGCGCTGGACACCTACATCCCCACGCCAGAGCGCGCTGTGGACGGTGCCTTCCTGATGCCCGTGGAAGACGTGTTCTCCATCTCCGGCCGTGGCACCGTGGTGACCGGTCGCGTTGAGCGCGGCATCATCAAGGTCGGCGAAGAAATCGAAATCGTCGGTATCCGCGACACGCAAAAGACCATCTGCACCGGCGTGGAAATGTTCCGCAAGCTGCTGGACCAAGGTCAAGCTGGCGACAACGTCGGCCTGCTGCTGCGCGGCACCAAGCGCGAAGACGTGGAGCGCGGCCAAGTGCTGTGCAAGCCCGGCTCGATCAAGCCCCACACCCACTTCACCGCTGAAGTGTATGTTCTGAGCAAGGACGAAGGCGGCCGTCACACGCCCTTCTTCAACAACTACCGCCCTCAGTTCTACTTCCGCACGACCGACGTGACCGGCGCCATCGAGCTGCCAGCCGACAAGGAAATGGTCATGCCTGGTGACAACGTGTCGATCACTGTGAAGCTGATCAACCCCATCGCCATGGAAGAAGGTCTGCGCTTTGCTATCCGCGAAGGCGGCCGTACCGTAGGCGCTGGCGTCGTGGCCAAGATCATTGCTTAATTAGCAAGGTATACAGGGGTATAGCTCAATTGGCAGAGCGTCGGTCTCCAAAACCGAAGGTTGTAGGTTCGATTCCTACTGCCCCTGCCACTTGAATGTGGCCCAAAACAAGCCCGCCAGACCCTGGCGGGCTTCGGTGTCTTAAGTGATGCCGTGCATCGGAAGCAGGAAATACTCAAAGATGGCCACTTCACAGGTTGAAACAGTCAATACAGGCGCAGACAAGGCCAAGCTCGCTGCGGTGGTGGCCCTGGTCATCGCTTCGGTTGCAGGCTTCTATTTGTTGGGAAAACAAGGCGCTGTGGTGCAGTGGGCTGCGCTGATCGTTGGGCTGGCTGCTGCTGCTGGTGTGTTCTTGGTGTCGGAGTCCGGTCGCCAGTTCGTTGCCTTTGCCAAAGACGCTTGGCGCGAGGTGAAGAAGGTCGTTTGGCCCACCCGCAAGGAAACCCTGCAGATGACGGCCTACGTATTCGCCTTTGTGGTGATCATGGCCCTTTTCCTGTGGTTCACAGACAAGACGCTGGAATGGGTCTTGTACGACTTGATTTTGGGCTGGAGAAAGTCATGACAACCGCTGCGGAAATCACTGGAGCAGAAGCTCCTGCAGGCGCTTCTGCTTCGGCAAATCCCGATCTGCGTTGGTACATTGTCCATGCCTACTCGGGCATGGAAAAGGCTGTGGAGCGCAACATTCAGGAGCGAATTGGTCGCTCGGGTATGCAGGACAAGTTTGGTCGCATTCTTGTGCCGACTGAGGAAGTGGTCGAAATGAAGAACGGCCAGCGCAAGACGACAGAGCGTCGCTTGTTTCCTGGCTATGTGTTCGTCGAGATGGTGATGGACGATGACACTTGGCATCTGGTGAAGCACACCAACAAGGTGACGGGGTTTGTGGGGGGGGCGAAAAATCGCCCTGCGCCGATTTCTGAAGAGGAAGTCCAGAAAATCGTCAGCCAGATGCAGGAAGGCACAGACAAGCCTCGCCACAAGATCGAATTCATGGTGGGCGAACTTGTTCGTGTCAAAGAAGGTCCTTTCACCGACTTCAATGGTTCGGTTGAAGAGGTCAATTACGAAAAGAGCCGCGTGCGGGTCTCCGTGATGATTTTTGGCCGCTCCACGCCGGTCGAGTTGGAGTTTGGGCAGGTCGAAAAGACATAAGTCTTTCGATAACACCTAAGTTCTCCCTGGCAAACCCAGGGTAAGCAGTTGGATGCCGCACTTTTCGACTCGGTGCGAACATCGTGATAGCGAGTCGTTAACCCCGGGGAGCCAGTTGTTGCGTGGTGCGACAACAGCGTTATGACCCGTAAGGAGTAAAACATGGCGAAAAAAATCGTCGGTTTTATCAAGCTGCAAGTTCCAGCTGGTAAGGCCAATCCATCCCCACCCATCGGCCCAGCACTGGGTCAACGTGGTCTCAACATCATGGAGTTCTGCAAGGCATTCAATGCGCAGACCCAAGGTGTGGAGCCAGGTCTGCCACTGCCCGTGGTCATCACGGCGTTCGCGGACAAGAGCTTTACCTTCATCATCAAGACGCCGCCTGCGACGACTCTGATCAAGAAGGCTATCAAGCTCGAAAAGGGTTCTTCCAATCCGCTGAAGACCAAGGTTGGCAAGATCACGCGCGAACAGCTCGAAGAAATCGCCAAGACCAAGATGAAGGACATGAATGCTGCGAATGTTGACGCTGCTGTCCGTACGCTGGCTGGTTCCGCTCGCTCGATGGGCGTGACGGTGGAGGGTTTGTAAATGGCCAAGTTGACAAAAAAGCAAAAGGCCCTGCAGGGCAAGGTTGACAGCACCAAGCTGTACGCCTTTGCAGATGCCGTGGTTCTGGTGAAGGAAGCTGCTACTGCTAAGTTCGATGAATCCATCGACGTGGCTGTTCAGCTGGGCATTGATGCCAAGAAGTCCGACCAGGTGGTGCGTGGCGCTGTCGTGCTGCCCAACGGTACTGGCAAGACGACCCGTGTGGCCGTCTTTGCGCAAGGTGCCAAGGCGGAAGAAGCCAAGGCTGCTGGCGCTGACATCGTTGGCATGGATGACCTGGCTGCCATGGTGAAGGCTGGTGACATGCCCTTCGACGTGGTGATCGCTGCTCCTGACGCCATGCGCGTTGTGGGTACCCTGGGTCAGATCCTTGGCCCACGTGGCCTGATGCCAAACCCCAAGGTGGGCACGGTTACCCCCGACGTGGCTACGGCTGTGAAAAATGCCAAGGCAGGCCAGGTGCAGTTCCGTGTGGACAAGGCCGGTATCGTGCACAGCACTATTGGCCGCCGCTCGTTCGACAATGAAAAGCTGCAAGGTAACCTGGCTGCACTGATCGACGCTCTGAACAAGGCCAAGCCTGCTTCGAGCAAGGGTCTGTACCTGCGCAAGGTCGCTGTGTCCTCCACGATGGGCGTTGGCGTCCGCGTGGATACGCAATCCATCGCAGCGTAATTGCGGTAAAAAATCTTCGGGCCTGCAAGGGCCTGATGTGGTGGGCTGGGGTGGTCTAACAACCATCTCCAGGCCATCCAAGACCGTTGGTGTGCAGCCTTGCACTTAATCCCTCCGGGGCCAACGCAGATGGCGATCCCGCTGCAGATGGAATTCATTCCGAAACAGTTGGTCGCTGCAACAAGAGCGTGTACGAGGGCGCAAGCCTGAATGCACAATTTAAGGAGTAGACCTTGAGTCTTAATCGCAGTGAGAAAGAAGCGGTCATCAGTGAAGTGACCAGCCTCGCCGCTAAAGCTCAAACGCTTGTGATCGCGGAATACCGTGGCATCACGGTCGCCGACATGACCAAACTGCGTGTGGAAGCTCGCAGCAAGGGCGTGAACCTGAGTGTTCTGAAGAACACTTTGGCCCGCCGTGCTGTGGCTGGCAGCGCGTTTGACGTGGTGGCTGACCAGATGACCGGTCCTCTGATCTATGGCTTCTCCGAAGACGCCGTGGCTGCCGCGAAAGTGGTGGCTGACTTTGCGAAAACCAACGACAAGCTGGTGATTCGCGGTGGCGCTTTCGGTGGTAAGGCCCTGGACGTGAACGGCGTTAAGCAACTGGCCAACATTCCTTCCAAGGAAGTTCTGCTGGCTCAGATTTGTGGCTTGCTTATGTCCCCCATGTCGCGTACGGCCGTTGTGCTGGGCGCACTGGCGGCGAAAAAAGGCGAAGGCGCAGCCGCACCGGCCGCCGAACCTGTTGCGGCTTGATAGCCCGGCAGACAACCAACACAATTGTTAGGAAATCAAAATGGCATTCGATAAAGACGCATTTTTGACCGCGCTGGACAGCATGACGGTTCTGGAACTCAATGACCTGGTGAAGGCCATTGAAGAGAAGTTTGGCGTGAGCGCTGCAGCCATGGCTGCTCCTGCTGCCGCTGGTGGTGGCGCTGGCGCTGCTGCTGCTGAAGAAAAGACGGAATTCAACGTGGTGCTGACCGAAGCTGGCGCCAACAAGGTGTCCGTCATCAAGGCAGTGCGCGAAATCACCGGCCTGGGCCTCAAGGAAGCCAAGGACCTGGTGGACGGCGCTCCCAAGAACGTCAAGGAAGGCATTGCCAAGGCCGACGCCGAAGCAGCCGTCAAGAAGCTGGTGGAAGCCGGCGCCAAGGCCGAACTCAAGTAATTCGGTCTTGCTCAAGGGCTGGAGTGCTCCTCAAAGGGCCTCCAGCCTTTGGTGCTTTCAGAGCGCACCCGAAAGCCGCCGTGCAAACGCTGGTTTTCGAGTGTCTTCTGACAACCCCGACAGCAGAAGACGCCTTGGTTCGGGTGATGTGCAACGCATCACCGTCCGCCATGGTTGGTAGTGGCCAACCGCCAAGCCCGTAAGGACAGCGCTCCTTGCGGGTCAGTCGTCGAAGACCCAGGACTCATGTCTTTGCCCGGAGATCTCATGGCCTATTCCTACACCGAACGCAAGCGAATTCGCAAAAGTTTCGGCACCCGCGATAGCGTGCTCGAAGTTCCTTATCTGCTGCAGATGCAGAAGGACGCCTACACCGCTTTCTTGCAGGCTGATAAAGCACCCCAGAAAAGAACCATCGAAGGCCTTCAGGCTGCATTCGACGCTGCCTTTCCTATCGTCTCCCACAACGGTTTTGTGGAGATGAAGTTCATTGAATACAACCTGGCCAAGCCAGCTTTTGATGTGCGCGAGTGCCAGACCCGTGGTCTGACTTTCGCCTCGGCTGTGCGCGCCAAGGTGCAACTGATCATCTATGACCGCGAGTCCTCGACGTCGCAGTCCAAGGTGGTCAAGGAAGTGAAGGAGCAAGAGGTCTACATGGGTGAAGTGCCCCTGATGACCGACAAGGGCTCGTTCATCATCAACGGCACCGAGCGTGTGATCGTGTCGCAGCTGCACCGTTCGCCGGGTGTGTTTTTCGAGCATGACAAGGGCAAGACCCACAGCTCGGGCAAGCTGCTGTTCTCTGCACGCATCATTCCTTACCGTGGCTCTTGGCTCGACTTCGAGTTCGACCCCAAGGACATCCTGTACTTCCGCGTGGACCGTCGCCGCAAGATGCCGGTCACGATCCTGCTCAAGGCCATCGGCCTGAATCCAGAATCTATCCTGGCGAACTTCTTCGTCAACGATAACTTCCGCTTGATGGACAGCGGTGCACAAATGGAATTTGTGTCCGAGCGTCTGCGTGGTGAAGTGGCCCGTTTTGACATCACCGACAAGTCCGGCAAGGTCGTAGTGGCCAAGGACAAGCGCGTGACGGCCCGCCACACCCGCGAACTGGAACAGTCTGGTACCACGCACATTAGCGTGCCCGAAGACTTCCTGATAGGTCGTGTCGTGGCCCGCAACATTGTGGATGCGGACACGGGTGAGATCATCGCCAAGGCCAATGACGAGCTGACCGAAGCGCTGCTCAAGAAGCTGCGCAGCGCTGGTGTGCAAGACGTACAGTGCATCTACACCAATGAACTCGACCAGGGGGCGTACATGTCGCAGACCCTGCGCATCGACGAAACGGTGGACGAATTTGCTGCACGCGTGGCCATCTACCGCATGATGCGCCCCGGCGAGCCGCCTACGGAAGACGCCGTGCAGGCCCTGTTCCAGCGCCTGTTCTACAACCCCGACACGTACGACCTGTCGCGTGTGGGCCGCATGAAGTTCAACGCCAAGATTGGCCGCGACGAATCCACTGGCCCCATGGTGCTGTCCAACGAAGACATCCTGGCTGTGGTCAAGATTCTGGTGGACCTGCGCAACGGCAACGGCGAAGTCGATGACATCGATCACCTGGGCAACCGGCGCGTGCGCTGCGTGGGCGAACTGGCCGAAAACCAGTACCGCACGGGCCTGGCACGTATCGAAAAGGCCGTGAAGGAGCGTCTGGGCCAGGCCGAGCAAGAGCCGCTCATGCCCCACGACCTGATCAACAGCAAGCCGATTTCGGCCGCCCTGAAGGAATTCTTCGGTGCGTCGCAGCTGTCGCAGTTCATGGACCAGACCAACCCGCTGGCCGAAATCACGCACAAGCGCCGTGTTTCCGCCCTGGGCCCGGGTGGTCTGACCCGCGAACGCGCAGGCTTCGAAGTGCGCGACGTGCACGTAACCCATTACGGCCGCGTCTGCCCTATCGAAACGCCTGAAGGCCCTAACATCGGCCTGATCAACTCGCTGGCTCTGTACGCTCGGCTGAACGAGTACGGTTTCATCGAAACCCCTTACCGTCGCGTGGTGGATGGCAAGGTCACGAACGAGATCGACTACCTCTCCGCCATCGAAGAAGGCAAGTACGTGATCGCGCAGGCGAATGCCGTGCTCGACAAGGATGGCCGTTTGACGGGTGATCTGGTGTCTGCCCGTGAGAAGGGTGAATCCATTCTGTGTGGTGCAGACCGCGTGCAGTACATGGACGTGTCGCCCGCGCAGATCGTGTCGGTCGCGGCTTCGCTGGTGCCCTTCCTGGAACACGATGATGCGAACCGCGCGCTGATGGGCGCCAACATGTCGCGCCAGGCCGTGCCAGTGCTGCGTCCTGAAAAGCCGCTGGTGGGCACGGGCATCGAGCGCGTGGCTGCCGTGGACTCGGGCACCGTCGTGACGGCGACCCGTGGCGGTGTGGTGGACTATGTGGATGCGACCCGTATCGTGATCCGCGTCAACGATGCCGAAGCCGTGGCTGGTGAAGTGGGTGTGGACATCTACAACCTCATCAAGTACCAGCGTTCTAACCAGAACACCAATATCCACCAGCGCCCCATCGTCAAGAAGGGCGATATGCTGGTCAAGGGTGACGTGATCGCCGACGGCGCATCGACGGACTTCGGCGAAATCGCCATCGGCCAGAACATGCTGATTGCGTTCATGCCTTGGAACGGCTACAACTTCGAAGACTCGATCCTGATCTCCGAACGCGTGGTGGCCGAAGACCGCTATACCTCGATCCACATCGAGGAACTCGTGGTCATGGCGCGCGACACGAAGCTGGGCGCCGAAGAAATCACGCGCGACATTCCGAACCTGTCGGAGCAGCAACTGAACCGCCTGGACGAGTCCGGCATCATCTACGTGGGCGCCGAAGTGCAACCTGGCGATACGCTGGTGGGCAAGGTCACGCCCAAGGGCGAAACGACGCTCACGCCTGAAGAGAAGCTGCTGCGCGCCATCTTCGGCGAGAAGGCTTCCGACGTGAAGGATACCTCGCTGCGCGTGGACCAAGGCTCGTCGGGCACCGTGATCGACGTGCAGGTCTTCACCCGCGAAGGCATCCAGCGCGACAAGCGCGCCCAGCAGATCATCGACGATGAACTCAAGCGCTTCCGCCTGGACCTGAACGACCAGCTGCGCATCGTGGAGGCTGACGCCTTCGACCGTATCGAGAAGCTGCTCAACGGCCGTGTGGCCAACGGCGGCCCGCAGAAGTTGGCCAAGGGCACGAAGATCGACAAGGCCTACCTGTCTTCCGTCGAGAAGTTCCACTGGTTCGACATCCGCCCGGCTGAAGACGAAGTAGCTACGCAACTCGAGTCCATCAAGAACGCGCTGGAGCAGACGCGCCACAGCTTCGACCTGGCTTTTGAAGAAAAGCGCAAGAAGCTCACGCAAGGCGACGAGTTGCCAGCTGGCGTGCTGAAGATGGTCAAGGTGTACTTGGCCGTCAAGCGCCGTCTGCAGCCAGGTGACAAGATGGCCGGCCGCCACGGTAACAAGGGTGTGGTCTCCAAGATCGTTCCGGTCGAAGACATGCCTTACATGGCCGACGGCACACCTGCCGATATCGTTCTGAACCCGCTGGGCGTGCCCTCGCGGATGAACATTGGTCAGGTGCTGGAAGTCCACCTGGGCTGGGCCGGCAAGGGCATTGGCCAACGCATCGGCAACATGCTGCAGGAACAGGCCAAGGCCGCCGACATGCGCAAGTTCCTCGAAGAGGTGTACAACTCGCGCGGCCGCACGGAAGACCTGTCGCTGCTCAGCGATGACGACGTGATGGCCATGGCTGCCAACCTGACCAACGGTGTGCCTTATGCGACGCCCGTGTTCGATGGTGCTTCGGAAGAAGAAATCAAGGACATGCTCAAGATCGCCTACCCAGACGACATTGCAGAGCGCAAGGGCCTCACGCCCACCCGCACGCAGGCGTACCTGTTCGATGGCCGTACGGGCGAGCGCTTCGAGCGTCCGACCACCATTGGTTACATGCACTACCTGAAGCTGCACCATTTGGTGGACGACAAGATGCATGCCCGCTCGACCGGTCCTTACTCGCTCGTCACGCAGCAGCCGCTGGGTGGTAAGGCGCAGTTTGGTGGCCAGCGTTTCGGGGAAATGGAAGTGTGGGCGCTGGAAGCTTACGGCGCCGCCTACGTCCTCCAGGAAATGCTGACCGTGAAGTCCGACGACGTGGTGGGCCGTACCAAGGTGTACGAATCCATTGTCAAGGGCGAACACGCCATCGAAGCCGGCATGCCGGAATCGTTCAACGTGCTGGTCAAGGAAATCCGTTCGCTGGGCCTGGACATCGAGCTGGAACGCTCCTAAGCAGAAAAGGAAAGAGTCACTATGAAATCGCTACTCGACCTGTTCAAGCAATTCACGCCGGACGAGCATTTCGATGCCATCCGCATCGGCATGGCTTCTCCCGAAAAGATCCGTTCGTGGTCTTTTGGCGAAGTGAAGAAGCCCGAAACCATCAACTACCGCACTTTCAAGCCCGAGCGCGACGGCCTGTTCTGCGCCAAGATTTTTGGTCCCATCAAGGACTACGAATGCCTGTGCGGCAAGTACAAGCGCCTCAAGCACCGTGGTGTGATCTGCGAGAAGTGCGGCGTTGAAGTCACGCAGACCAAGGTGCGCCGCGAGCGCATGGGCCACATCGACCTGGCCGCGCCCTGCGCCCACATCTGGTTCCTGAAGTCGCTGCCATCGCGTCTGGGCCTGGTGCTGGACATGACGCTGCGCGACATTGAGCGCGTGCTGTACTTTGAAGCCTATGTGGTGACCGACCCCGGCATGACGCCGCTGAAGAAGTTCAGCATCATGTCCGAGGACGACTACGACGCCAAGCGCAAGGAATACGGCGACGAATTCATCGCCAAGATGGGCGCTGAGGGTATCAAGGACCTGCTGGAATCCATCGACATCGACATGTCGATTGAGCGCCTGCGTGGCGACCTCACCGGCTCTGAAGTCAAGGTCAAGAAGAACGCCAAGCGCCTGAAGGTGCTCGAAGCGTTCAAGAAGTCGGGCATCAAGCCCGAGTGGATGGTGCTCGAAGTGCTGCCCGTGCTGCCACCGGACCTGCGTCCGCTGGTGCCGCTGGACGGCGGCCGCTTTGCGACCTCCGACCTGAACGACCTGTATCGCCGCGTCATCAACCGCAACTCGCGTCTGCGCCGCCTGCTGGAGCTGAAGGCCCCTGAAATCATCGCCCGCAACGAAAAGCGGATGCTGCAGGAAGCGGTTGACTCGCTGCTGGACAACGGCCGCCGTGGCAAGGCCATGACGGGCGCCAACAAGCGCGCGCTGAAGTCGCTGGCCGACATGATCAAGGGCAAGTCCGGCCGTTTCCGCCAGAACTTGCTGGGCAAGCGCGTGGACTACTCCGGTCGTTCCGTGATTACCGTGGGCCCAACGCTCAAGCTGCACCAGTGCGGCCTGCCCAAGCTGATGGCGCTGGAGCTGTTCAAGCCTTTCATCTTCTCGCGCCTCGAAGCCATGGGCATCGCGACGACGATCAAGGCCGCCAAGAAGGAAGTCGAATCCGGCACCCCCGTGGTGTGGGACATCCTGGAAGAGGTGATCAAAGAGCACCCCGTGATGCTGAACCGTGCGCCTACGCTGCACCGTTTGGGTATCCAGGCCTTTGAGCCCATCCTGATCGAAGGCAAGGCCATTCAGCTGCACCCCCTCGTTTGCGCGGCTTTCAACGCCGACTTCGACGGTGACCAGATGGCTGTCCACGTCCCGCTGTCGGTGGAAGCGCAGATGGAAGCCCGCACGCTGATGCTGGCCTCCAACAACGTGCTGTTCCCTGCGTCGGGCGAACCCTCCATCGTTCCTTCGCAGGACGTGGTGCTGGGCCTGTACTACGCCACCCGCGATCGCATCAACGGCAAGGGCGAAGGCCTGGTGTTTGCCGATACCGGTGAAGTGCAACGTGCTCTGGACGCCGGCGAGGTCGAACTGGCCGCCAAGATCACGGTGCGCATGACCGAGTGGACCAAGAACAAGGAAACGGGCGAATTCGTTCCATCCACCTCGCTCGTGGAAACCACGGCCGGCCGTGCGCTGCTGTCCGAGATTCTTCCCAAGGGCCTGCCGTTCTCCAACATGAACAAGGCGCTCAAGAAGAAGGAAATCTCGCGCCTGATCAACGTCTCGTTCCGCAAGTGCGGTCTGAAGGAAACGGTCGTGTTCGCCGACAAGCTGCTGCAAAACGGCTTCCGTCTCGCCACGCGCGCCGGCATCTCGATCGCCATTGATGACATGCTGGTGCCGCCACAAAAGGCCGGCATCATCGAGCGTTCCGAGAAGGAAGTGAAGGAGATCGAACAGCAGTATGTGTCCGGTCTGGTCACCTCTGGCGAGCGCTACAACAAGGTGGTGGACATCTGGGGCAAGGCCGGCGACGAAGTGTCCAAGGTGATGATGGCCCAGCTGTCCAAGCAGAAGGTCATGGACCGCCACGGCAAGGAAGTGGACCAGGAGTCCTTCAACTCCATCTACATGATGGCCGACTCTGGCGCTCGCGGTTCCGCAGCACAGATTCGTCAGGTGGCCGGTATGCGGGGTCTGATGGCCAAGCCGGATGGCTCGATCATCGAAACGCCTATCACCGCGAACTTCCGCGAAGGTCTGAACGTGCTGGAGTACTTCATCTCCACCCACGGTGCCCGTAAGGGTCTGGCCGACACGGCGCTGAAGACCGCCAACTCGGGTTACCTGACCCGCCGTCTGGTGGACGTGACGCAGGATCTGGTGGTGACCGAAGAAGATTGCGGCACTTCCAATGGTTCGCTGATGCGCGCCATCGTCGAAGGCGGTGAAGTGATCGAATCGCTGCGCGACCGTATCCTGGGCCGCACGGCGGCTGAAGACGTGCTGCACCCCGAGAACCGCTCGGTGCTGGTCTCAGCGGGTGTCATGCTCGACGAAGACCTCATCGAAGAACTCGAAGCGGCTGGCGTGGACGAAGTGAAGGTTCGCACGGCACTGACCTGCGAAACCCGCTACGGCCTGTGCGCCAAGTGCTATGGCCGCGACTTGGGCCGTGGCGGCCTGATCAACCTCGGCGAAGCCGTGGGTGTGATTGCTGCCCAGTCTATCGGTGAACCCGGCACGCAGCTGACCATGCGCACGTTCCACATCGGTGGTGCCGCATCGCGCGCTGCCATCGCATCGAGCGTGGAAGCCAAGTCCAACGGCGTGATCGGCTTCAACGCCACGATGCGCTACGTGAGCAACACCAAGGGTGAGCTGGTGGTGATTGCGCGTTCGGGTGAAATCATCATCCACGACGAGCATGGCCGCGAGCGCGAACGCCACAAGGTGCCTTACGGTGCAACGCTGACGGTCAAGGCCGACCAGACCATCAAGGCTGGCACCATCCTCGCCAACTGGGATCCGCTGACGCGCCCCATCATCACCGAGTTCGCCGGTCAGACCAAGTTCGAGAACGTCGAAGAAGGTCTCACGGTGGCCAAGCAGGTCGACGAAGTGACCGGCCTGTCCACGCTGGTGGTGATCGATCCGAAGCGCCGTGGCGCTGCCAAGGTCGTGCGTCCGCAGGTGAAGCTGATCGACGCCCAGGGCAACGAAGTGAAGATCCCTGGCACCGACCACTCGGTGACCATCGGCTTCCAGGTGGGCGCTCTGATTCAGGTGCGCGACGGCCAGGACGTGGGCCCCGGCGAAGTGCTGGCCCGTATCCCGGTCGAAGGTCAGAAGACCCGCGACATTACCGGCGGTCTGCCCCGTGTGGCCGAGCTGTTCGAAGCCCGTACGCCGAAGGACAAGGGCACGCTGGCCGAGATGACCGGTACCGTGTCGTTCGGCAAGGAAACCAAGGGCAAGGTCCGCTTGCAGATCACTGATCCTGAAGGCCATGTGTTCGAAGAACTCGTGCCCAAGGAAAAGAACATCCTGGTGCACGAAGGCCAGGTGGTGAACAAGGGCGAATCAATTGTGGACGGCCCGGCAGACCCACAAGACATCCTGCGTTTGCTGGGTATCGAAGAGCTGTCGCGCTACATCGTTGATGAAGTGCAGGATGTGTACCGCTTGCAGGGTGTGAAGATCAACGACAAGCACATCGAGGTGATCGTTCGCCAGATGCTGCGCCGCGTCGTGGTCGAGAACGTTGGCGAGTCCAACTACATCGCCGGTGAACAGATCGAGCGTTCCGAGATCCTCAACACCAACGATGCGTTGCAGGCCGAAGGCAAGATCCCCGCGACCTACAGCAACCTGCTGCTGGGTATCACCAAGGCTTCGCTGTCGACCGACTCGTTCATCTCGGCCGCTTCCTTCCAGGAAACGACCCGCGTGCTCACCGAGGCTGCCATCATGGGCAAGCGCGACGAGCTGCGTGGCCTGAAGGAAAACGTGATCGTGGGTCGCCTGATCCCGGCCGGTACCGGCATGGCCTACCACCAGGCACGCAAGGCCAAGGACGCCATGGACGACGCCGAGCGCCGCGCCATTGCCGAAGCCGAAGCCGCCGAGATGGAAGCCCAGGGTGAAGCAACGGAAGTCGAGGGCAGCACCTCCACCGCGACCGACGCAGCCGCTGACTAAGCCTTCGGGCCGCCTCTGAAAAGCTCCCGTCCTGTCCCTGGCAGGCCGGGAGCTTTTTTCTGGAACCCGCACTTCGATCTTTCGTAGTCTTCGCCTTTCTCCCTCATTTCCTTATCGGGCCGTAACGCGTGGTGCACGCGAGGACGGCAACTGTGCATGTGGTCATCGCCCCTTTTCTGGATTGTTTTTGCCATTGCCGCTTTTTGGGCGCTGGGCGCCTACAACCGCCTGATGCGGCTGCGCTCGGCCGTTGTGCAGGCGTTTGGCAGCTTTGACGCTCACATGGTGCGCCAGCTGTCTTTGATGGGTGAGTATGGTGCGGCGCAAGCCGTACAGCAGGTCCCCTCGGCAGGTGGCACGGAGCCAGAGATGGCGGCACTGCAAGGCGCCACCACCCAGTTGAGCGCATCCTTGGCCATGGCGCGGGCGCGTCCCTTGCAGCCAGACGCGGTGGCCGCCTTGGCGGCAGCGCGCGAGGTGCTCCATGCGTCCTGGCAGAAGGCCACACACAACAGTGGGCAAGCGACCCGGGCGCAGACGTCTGTGGCTACCGCCGCTGCGGACGCGCCGCCCGTGTCTCCGTCGCTGTGGCAGGTTCGGTGGGACGAGCATGTTCTGCAGAACGACCAGGCGATGCGTGTTTTCAACGAAGCGGTGTTGCACTACAACGCTGCCATTGCCCAGTTTCCAGCCAACCTGCTGGCCTGGGTGTTCGGATTCAAGGCCGCCCGCGGGCTGTAGAAAGGTTGCCAGGACCACAATGAACCCACCCGCACCACGACAACAACCCCCACGCCCTGCGTCCCGCCCCGGGCCTAACAAGCGAGCCGACAGAGCCAACAACGCGCCAGCCCGTGACCGGACGCTTTCCGGCCCGGGCGGTGCCAGTCGCCCGGGGGCGGGCGGTCAGCCCGTAGCGCTATGGCAACAGTTGGAGGCTGTGGCCAGTGCCTTGCAGGCCATTCGCACAGGGCAGTCGGGCACCGCAGCACTGGCGGCGGTAGACACAGCTCTGCGCCCTGGGGTGCAGTCTCTCCTGTTCCAGGTGCTGCGCCAGGCCGGACGGGCCGAGGCGTTGCGCCGCCAGATGGTTGCACGCACGCCTCCACCGGCTGCGGATGCGCTGTTGTGTACGGCGCTGGCGCTGTGCTGGAACCCTGAGGAGTCGCCGTACGAGCCGTTCACCTTGGTGAACCAGGTGGTGGAAGCGGCCAAACGCAGCGCGTCCACGCGTGCGCAGGCTTCATTCCTCAACGGTTGCTTGCGCCGCTTTCTGCGCGAACGCGAAGCGCTGGTTGCCCGCACCGATGGCGATCCGCTGGCCCGTTGGAACCATCCGGTGTGGTGGGTCGAGCGCCTGCGCAAGGACCATCCCCACCACTGGGAGCAGATTCTGCAGGCCAACAATGCCCACGCACCGATGACGCTGCGAGTCAATGCACGAAAAAGCACTCTAGCGCTTTACCAGAAAGCGCTGGATGCTATCAGTTTAGAAGCAATTCCGTCTGGGAGTGTAGGACTGGTATTGCAGCACCCCGTGCCCGTGCAATCGCTGCCGGGGTTTGAAGAGGGCTGGGTCTCGGTGCAGGATGCCGCAGCCCAGATGGCTGCGCCTCTGTTGCTTGAAGGTCTGGACCTCACCCGGCCTGTGCGGGTGCTCGACGCCTGTGCGGCGCCTGGGGGTAAAACCGCCCACCTTATGGAGTGGGCAGGCGTTGGTGCTCCGATACACGTCACTGCGCTGGAGATCGATGCCACCCGCAGCGCGCGCATTGGTGAGACCTTGCAGCGCCTGGGGCTGCGCGCCCAAGTGGTGGTGGCTGATGCGGCGCGTCCGCAAGACTGGTGGCAGCAGCATTGCGATGGTGCGCAGTTCGATGCCATCTTGCTGGATGCGCCCTGCACGGCCTCGGGCATCGTGCGCCGCCATCCGGATGTGCGCTGGCTGCGCCGCGAGAGCGATATTGCGCAGCTTGCAGGCCTGCAGGCCCGGTTGCTCAAGACCCTGTGGCCGCTGTTGCGCCCTGGCGGACGGCTGCTGTATTGCACGTGTTCCGTGTTCCGTGCCGAAGGCGACGACCAGGTGCAAACGTTTCTTGCACACAACACCGATGCGCAATTGCTGCCGTCGCCGGGTCATTTAATTCCCACCAACGGGGACAAGCCCGGAGCTGTCCCGGACAATCGGTCGGGTGACCACGACGGATTTTTTTACGCACTGTTGCAAAAATCGCCGCAATGAGTTCCGTGGGGCTCGTTGGGTGGCGATCTGTGCGCTCTTTCTCTTGGTGGCATGGGCCGCAATGGTGCAGTCGGCCATCGCAGGCCAGCCGGTGGACCCCGAGGTGGGCGAACTTCGGCTGGACCGTGCCGAGGATGGCCTCTACCTCAGCGCCACACTGCAATTTGTGCTGCCGGAGCTTGCCGAGGATGCGCTGTACAAGGGCATTCCCATGTTCTTCGTGGCCGAGGCCCAGGTTTTGCGAGACCGCTGGTACTGGTCTGACCGCCAAGTTGCTGAAACCACCCGCTATCTGCGGCTAAGTTACCAGCCGTTGACGCGACGTTGGCGTCTGAACATCTCCCCGGTACCTTTCACCAACAGTGGCCTGGGTGTGGTTTTGGGGCAGAATTTTGACAGTTATGCCGATGCGTTGTCGGCCATTCAGCGCATTTCGCGATGGAAGATCGCAGAACGCGATGTCATTGAGCCAGATGCCGTCCATACGGTCAATTTCCGGTTCCGGCTTGATATGTCGCAGTTGCCCCGACCCTTCCAGATCGGTGCCGTGGGGCGCTCCGGCTGGAATCTCCTGGTATCCCGCAGCCAACGCCTGGCTGCAGAGACCGTCGCCAAGTGAGCCCTCCAGAGTCTTCTCAGACGGGAGCTTCCGCGTCGGCCCATGCCGCCGCACGCCAGTCGCGCGCCGTGCGCTGGGCCGTGGGGGTTGGGGCCGCCATCATGTCGGCCATCGGCATGGTGCTGTTGTTCCTGCTCACCCTGGCCACTAACAACCGCGCGCTGTACGAGCGCAACTACGCCTGGCTTTTTGGCGTGAACGTTTTGGTGGCTGCACTGCTGCTGGCCGTGCTTGTGTGGGTGGCGGTGCGGCTGGGCATGCGCTTGCGCAAAGGGCGCTTTGGCAGTCGACTGCTGGTCAAGCTTGCGGCCATCTTTGCGCTGGTGGGGCTGATGCCGGGGCTGCTGATCTATGTGGTGTCCTACCAGTTTGTCACGCGGTCCATTGAGAGCTGGTTCGATGTGAAAGTGGAGGGCGCTCTTTCAGCGGGGGTGAACCTGGCCCGTGTGTCGCTGGATTCGCTGGCCGCCGACATGGCCTCAAAAGCGCGCAATGCCAGTGCCCAAGTGGCGCAGGTGCCTGATGCCGCGGCTGGTCTGGTGCTGGAGCGCATCCGCGACCAGCTGGGAGCCACCGACGTCGTGCTCTGGAATGCTGCGGGCCAGGCGGTAGCCAGTGCAGGCCAATCGCGCTTTAGCCTGAACCCCGACCGGCCAGGCGTGGCGTTGCTGCGCACCGTGCGGCAGCAGCGCGCCACCGCGCAGATCGAGGGCCTGGACGATATTTCGGACCCTGCCGCGGCACAGAATGCGCGCGTGAAAGTGCTGGCGCTGGTCAGCAGCCCCAGCGTCGGCTTGCTCGTGGAGCCCCGATACCTGCAGGCCACGTTGCCCCTGCCGCCTGCGCTGGTGGCCAACGCCATTGCCGTGCAGGAGGCCAACCGCGAATACCAGGAGCGAGCCCTGGCCCGTGGGGGGTTGCGGCGCATGTATGTGGGCACGCTTACGCTGAGCCTGTTCCTGGCTGTCTTTGGCGCCGTTTTGCTGGCGGTGCTGCTGGGCAACCAGCTGGCCCGCCCGCTGCTGGTGCTGGCCGAGGGGGTGCGCGAGGTGGCGGCTGGCAATCTCAGCCCCAAGGCTGCATTGCAGGGCAAGGATGAGCTGGGTGGACTCACACGCTCTTTTGCACTGATGACCCAGCAGTTGTCCGACGCCCGCCATGCCGTGGAGCAGAGCATGGGCGAAGTCGATGCCGCACGCGCCAACCTGCAGACCATCCTGGACAACCTCACGGCGGGGGTGATCGTGCTGGATGCCCAAGGTTTGATCCGATCGTCCAATCCGGGGGCCACCCGCATCCTGCGGGCACCGATGGCGGCCTATGAGGGGCGACCCCTGTCGGAAGTGCCAGGGCTCGCCGAGTTTGCGGCGTCGGTGCAAGGGCACTTCGACGCTTTCCTGGGCGACCACGAACGCCATGGACTGGACCACTGGCAGCAGCCTTTTGAGCTGCATGCGTCTTCTGGCGGCGTCGGGCAACACGCTACCAGCCTCGTTGCGCGGGGGGCGGAACTGCCCGATTCGGCCAGACTGTTGGTTTTTGACGACATTTCGGAAATTGTTTCCGCCCAGCGCGCGCAGGCTTGGGGTGAGGTGGCGCGGCGCCTGGCGCACGAAATCAAGAACCCGCTCACGCCCATCCAGCTGTCTGCGGAGCGGCTGGAAATGAAGCTCTCTGGCAAGCTGCCCGGCCCTGAACAGGCCATCCTCGCCAAGTCCGTCAAGACCATCGTGGACCAGGTCGATGCGATGAAGCGGCTGGTCAACGAATTCCGCGATTACGCACGCTTGCCTGCTGCAGAACTCCATGCACTGGACCTCAATGCCCTGGTGGCCGACGTGCTCCATCTCTACGGCGAAGAGAACGCCGCCGTGCGCGTAGAAGCCGAGCTGGACCCGCGCTGCCCCTCTATCGCAGGCGATGCGCAGCAGCTGCGGCAGGTTGTGCACAACCTGCTGCAAAACGCGCAAGACGCCACCGAGCAGGCGCGCGCTGGAACCTCGGAGCCCGTGCCCCCGGTACGCATCAGCACGCGCTGGAGTGAGTCCTCGCGCCGCGTGCGGCTCACGGTATCCGACAGTGGTGGGGGCTTTCCTGCGCACATCCTGCAGCGTGCCTTCGAGCCCTACGTCACCACCAAGCCCCGGGGCACCGGCTTGGGTCTGGCCGTGGTCAAAAAGATTGCCGATGAGCACGGTGCGCGCATTGACTTGTCGAATCGGACCGAAGATGGCGTAGTGCGGGGGGCCCAAGTGTCGTTATCATTCGCCCCTGAACCAGCGGTGGCGTCATAACAACACCGCCCCGCAGTACCCCAAGGCGCTTCAACACACATGGCAAACATTCTGGTGGTCGACGATGAGCTCGGCATTCGTGATCTGCTGTCGGAAATCCTGAACGACGAAGGTCACAGCGTAGACCTCGCAGAAAACGCCACCCAGGCGCGCACGGCCCGGGCAGGCAACACCTACGACCTCGTGCTGCTCGACATCTGGATGCCGGACACCGACGGGGTTTCGTTGCTCAAGGAATGGGCCACAGCGGGCGTGCTGACGATGCCCGTGATCATGATGAGTGGCCACGCCACCATCGACACCGCCGTAGAGGCCACCCGGATCGGCGCCTTCTCGTTTCTTGAAAAACCCATCACCCTGCAAAAGCTGCTCAAGGCGGTGGAGCAGGGCCTGGCACGCAACGCTGCCCACCAGTCCGCCCCGGTGGCTGCGGCCCCAGCGCCCGTCCATACCCCGGCCGACCCCACGTTTTCGCAACTGCCTGCTGTGTCGGCCATCATGGCTGGCGTCGAGGCTGGCCCGCACGCGCACCAAGGGTTTGACCTGGACCGCCCCCTGCGCGAAGCGCGCGATGGTTTTGAAAAAGCCTATTTCGAATTCCACTTGGCCCGCGAAGGCGGTTCCATGACGCGCGTGGCCGAAAAGACGGGCCTTGAGCGCACGCACCTTTATCGCAAGCTGCGCCAGCTAGGGGTCGATCTCGGCCGGGGCAAACGCGGGTAGGCTTGCAAGAAATTATTGGCGGTTTCGCCAAAACGGCCTTTTTTTCTGGTTATAATTTGAGGCTCAGGCCCGGTAGCTCAGTCGGTAGAGCAGAGGATTGAAAATCCTTGTGTCGGTGGTTCGATTCCGCCCCAGGCCACCAAACAAAAGCCCTTGATTTTTGCTAATCAAGGGCTTTTTCCATTCTGCATGCGGCGTCCACGGCGCTGGGTCGTGCTTCGGAGAGGCGTTGGACGGGTCTCCTGTCGCGCCACCAAGCTGCCCAGAGCATTCTTCTCGCCGCAGCACCGCATCCGATGTTTGCGTTCACCGAGGCTGTGGCCGGTGTGCGTTGAACACTTCCTCATCGCTTCGACACTTCACCCATGCCCCTCCTGAAGGACACCACCCTCGGTATCGACTTTGGCACTTCCAACTCCGCGATGGCCGTGCGCCAGGGGGCGGGGTTGGCGCGGATGATTGCGCTGGAAGGGAGTGCGCACACACTGCCCACCGCACTGTTCTTCAACGCAGAGGATCACCGCACGCACTTTGGTCGCGATGCCGTGGGCCAGTATCTGGGAGGCACCGAGGGGCGTCTGATGCGGTCGCTCAAGAGCCTGCTCGGCAGTGCGCTGCTGCAGGACAAGACGGCGGTGCACAACAAGATGGTGAGCTACCAGGACATCATCAGCCTCTTCTTGCGCATGTTGGTGCAAAAGGCGCGCGATGAGCTGGGCGGCATGCCTGCCCGGGTGGTGATGGGGCGGCCGGTGCATTTTGTGGATGGGGATGCCGACCGCGATCAGCAGGCGGAAGATGCGTTGCGCCAGGCTGCGCTGGATGCGGGGTTTGCCGAGGTGTCGTTCCAGCTGGAGCCGATTGCCGCAGCGCTGGACTACGAACAGCGCATCGCGCAGGAGTCCCTGGTGCTGGTGGTGGACATTGGGGGGGGTACCTCGGACTTCACAGTGGTGCGGTTGGGGCCGGAGCGCATGGCGCGTGCCGCGCGTGGCAGTGATGTGCTGGCCACCACCGGCGTGCACGTGGGCGGCACCGACTTTGACCGGCGGTTGAGCCTGGACCTGTTGATGCCCTTGCTCGGGTTTCGGCACACCGGGCCCACGGGGCGCGAGGTGCCCAGCCGGGTGTTTTTTGACCTGTCCACCTGGCACCTGATCCAGTGGCTGTACTCGCCGCGTGCACTGCGCGATGCGCAGAACCTGCGCACCGACTATTCCGATGCGCGGCTGCACGCGCGGCTCATGCGGGTGCTGCACGAGCGCCTGGGGCACCGCATGGCCAACACGGTGGAGCAGGCCAAGATCGCCGCGTCGCTGGCCGATGCCGACGCGCTCATGCCTCTGGACTGGATCGAGGCAGGACTGGGCGCCGCCGTCACGCCCGAGGGGCTGGCGCAGTTCCTGTTGCAGCCCCTCGAACAGGTGGTCGCCTGCGCGCAGGAATGTGTGCAGCTGGCGGGCTTGGGTGTGCAGGGGCTGGATGCGATCTATCTCACCGGGGGCTCGTCGGCCCTGCGGCCGCTGCGGCAGGCGCTCAAAGCGGCGTTTCCCGACACTCCCCAGGTGGAAGGCGATTTGTTTGGCGGGGTGGCGGCCGGGTTGGCGGTGTCAGGGCGATAGATCTGGAGGGGGGGGCGGCACCAGGGCCGGTGGTGGATTCGCTGTGGAGGATGAAATGCTATTAAAAATATAGCTATCAGCGCTTGTCCATCAAGCGCCAGGTGCCAATTTGGCCCGAAATCCGAGGTGTTATCAGCTCCCGGCGTCGCCGGCTTCGTCCTCATCTTCCCCGCTCGCGCCGCTGCGCTTCCACGCCAGGGCCGTGTCGTACAGCACATTGCGTGATGCACCCGTGATCTCGGCAGCCAGGCGCACGGCGGTTTTCAGCGGCAGCTCCTGCACCAGCAGGCGCAACACCCGCAGGCTGGCGCCATCGTCGCTGGCCACCGCCACCGGGTGCAGCAGCACCACAAACTCGCCGCGCGAGCGCTGGGGTGCGCCGTCCAGCCAGGCTGTCAGCTCCCGGGCGGGCCGCGTGGTCACGTCCTCGAACTGCTTGGTCAGCTCCCGTGCCAGCGTTACCGGACGATCACCCAGCACCGCCAGGGCCTGGGCCAGCTCGTTGATGCGGTGGGGGGCTTCAAGCAGCACCACGCAGCGCGGCTCCGGGGCCAGCTGCTGCGCAATCACCGTGGCGCGTTCGGCGTTCTTCACGGGTAGAAACCCTGCGAACACAAAACCGCCATGTTCAGTGCTGTGGGCCACTGCGCCTGCCACGCTCAGCGCCGTGGTGATGCTGCTGGCGCCGGGCAGGGGCACGGCCCGCAGGCCCGCCGCCTGCACGGCGGCCACGAGCCGGGCGCCAGGGTCACTCACGCCGGGCGTGCCAGCGTCACTCACGTAGACCACGCGCTGGCCCAGCTGCAGCCGCTGCACCACGTTCTGCGCGGCCTCGGTCTCGTTGTGCTGGTGCACCGCCAGCAGCTGTGCGGCGCCCTTGTCGATGCCGTAGGCGCGCAGCATGGACTGCGTGTGGCGCGTGTCTTCGCAGGCCACGGTGTCGGCCATTTGCAGCACGTGCAGCGCGCGCAGGGTGATGTCGGCCAAGTTGCCGATGGGCGTGGCCACCACGTACAAGGCGCCCTCGGGATAATGCTGCGCAGCCGCCGCTTCGCGCGCGGCGCCCTGGGCTGAAGCGAAAGATGCGCTCAATGAAATTCCTTGGAAAGAGAAAACCGGCGGGGGGCTCTGGCCCGGCTGCCCCTGCCGCCACCACGCGCGAACGCGGCAATGTGGCGGAGGACCAGGCTCTGGCCCATCTGCAGGCGGCTGGCCTGCAACTGGTGGTGCGCAATTATCGGACGCCCGGGCGCGGCGGTGGCGAGATTGACCTGGTGATGCGCGAGCGGGACGGCACGCTGGTGTTTGTGGAGGTGCGCAGCCGGGCGGGCAGCGCGTTTGGCGGCGCCGGGGCCAGCATCAGCGTCACCAAGCAGCAGCGCATCATTTTTGCGGCGCGGCACTACCTGCTGCGCCTGCCGTCGCCGCCGCCCTGCCGGTTTGATGTGGTGCTGGTCGAGGCTTCGGTGCAGTGGCTCAAGGCGGCCTTTGATGCGCAGTGACCCCATCCGTTCCCTGTCCCCCATTCGGGCTCCAAAGCAATGCCAGTGACTACGGTTTGCTACAAAAGCTGTAACACGCGGCGGGTATCATCGAGCCCTCATGCTTGAGCAACGCATCCAACAGCATTTCATCGACAGCGCCGACCTGAAGTACCAGGCCGCGCAGGTTTTGAGCCATCCCATCGCCGCCGCAGTGCAGGCCGTCCTGGCCTGTGTGACCAGCGGCGGCAAGGTGCTGGCCTGTGGCAACGGCCCCTCGGCCGCCGAGGCGCAGCAGTTCGCTGCGTTTTGCGTGGCGGGTTTCGAGCGCGAACGCCCCGAGCTGGCAGCGCTGGCCCTGACCTCCGACAGCACGCTGCTGACGGCCGCCACAGGAGGCAGTCACGACGCCGCCCAGCAGTTTGCCCGCCAGGTGCGTGCGCTGGGCCAGGCCGGTGACGTGCTGCTGGCCCTGTCGGTGTCCGGCAACGACGCCAATCTGCTGGCCGCTGCCGAAGCCGCCCACGAGCGCGACATGACCGTGGTGGTGCTGACCGGCCGCACCGGCGGCAAGCTTGCCGCCATGCTGCGCGAAACCGACGTGTTGATCAGCGTGCCCCACGACCGCGCAGCGCGCGTGCGCGAAGTCCATGCCCTGGTGCTGCATTGCCTGAGCGATGGTGTGGACGCCCAGTTACTTGGTGAACAGGAGAATCCGCTATGAAGCAAACAACCATGAACCGTACCCAGCGCACGGTGTGCACCGTGCTGGCCGCTGCCGCCCTCGCTGCAGGCCTGTCGGCCTGCGCGCCGCTGATCGTCGGGGGCGCCGTGGTGGGTGGCGTGATGGCCGTGGACCGCCGCACGGCGGGCACCCAGATCGAGGATGAAGGCATCGAACTGCGCGCGGCCAACCGTATCCGCGAGACTTTTGGCGACCGCGTGCACGTGAACGTGACGAGCTACAACCGCCAGGCCCTGCTGACGGGCGAAGTCCCCAATGCGCAGGAGCGCCAGGCCGTCGAGCAATTGGTGTCGCAGGTGGAGAACGTGCGCTCGGTGGTGAACGACCTGACCATCACCACCTTCTCCAGCACCCTGAGCCAGCGTTCCAACGACACCTTCATCACCGGCAAGGTCCGCGCCAGCCTGGTGGACGCGCAGGACATCTCGGCCAATTCCTTCAAGGTGGTGACCGAGCGCAACGTTGTCTACCTGATGGGCCGTGTGTCGCAGCGCGAAGCCAACCGGGCCACCGAGATTGCGCGCGGGGTGAGCGGCGTGAGCAAGGTGGTGCGTGTGTTCGAGATTGTCTCGGAAGAAGAACTGCGCCGCATCGCTCCGCAGCCTGCACCCGTCACCACGGATGACACCAAGCCCTCTGGGGGCTGAAGATCGTTTTCAGCCGGCTCGACAGCCTGCACAACTGGTAGATCAAAAAAAATCCCGGCTCGCACCACGCGACCCGGGATTTTTTCTTGGGGACTCCGCACCGCGCGCGGCTGCGTGAAACTGGCGTGGCCGAGGCCAGCACCCCCGCGCAAGGGCCGCCAAGCTGCGAATGCAGCGTTGCACTTGCGGGCGCTGGGGGAGGGCGCGAAGCGCCCACGGGGTGTTTTATTTCAACCGCTGGATGAGGGACGATGTATCCCAGCGGTTGCCTCCCATTTTCTGCACATCGGCATAAAACTGGTCCACCAGGGCCGTCACCGGCACGCGTGAACCGTTGCGCTTGGCCTCATCGAGCACCAGGCCCAGGTCCTTGCGCATCCAGTCCACGGCAAAGCCAAAGTCGAACTTGCCGTCCACCATGGTCTTGCCACGGTTGTCCATCTGCCAGCTTTGGGCGGCGCCTTTGCCGATCACGTCGAGGACCTGTTTCATGTCCAGCCCCGCGTTCTGGCCAAAGGCCACGGCCTCGGACAGGGCCTGCACCAGCCCGGCAATACAGATCTGGTTGACCATCTTGGCCAGCTGGCCCGAGCCACTGGCACCCAGCAGCGTGAAGGCACGCGAGAACGCCATGGCCACGGGTTGGGCTGCCTCGAAGGCTGCGGCATCGCCGCCGCACATCACGGTGAGCAGGCCGTTCTGCGCGCCGGCCTGGCCGCCCGACACAGGGGCATCCACAAACTGCAGGCCCAACGCCTGGGCGGCTGCGTACAGCTCGCGCGCCACCTCGGCCGATGCCGTGGTGTGGTCCACAAAAATCGCACCCGGCTTCATGCCCGCAAAGGCGCCGTCCGCACCCTGCGTCACAGAGCGCAGGTCATCGTCGTTGCCCACGCAGCAGAACACGATGTCCGCGCCCGCAGCGGCTTCGCGCGGCGTTGCAGCGTGTTTTGGCGCCTTGGCGCTTGCATACTCTGCGCACCAAGCTATTGATTTGGTAGCGGTACGGTTGTAAACCGTCACCTCATGCCCGGCCAGTGCAAGGTGTCCGGCCATCGGGTAGCCCATCACACCCAAGCCCAGAAAGGCGACCTTGCGGGAAGGGGTGGCGTCGTAGTTGCGGGGGTTGGTGCTTGGCATGGAAATGGTTCTTGTGAGAAAAGGCCGCCATGTCGACGGCGTTTGAAACTGGCGCGGCCTGGGCCAGCGGACGCCGTGGAACTGGCTTTGCCAGGCCACTGGCGTCGTCCCCCTTCCCGCGCGCCGCGCGAGAGAAGGGGGAAGCGGCGCAGCCGCTCAGGGGGTTGTCACACGATCGCGAAATGCTCGGTACCCGAGGCCAGGTCTGGCGACTTGGCGCGCTGGCTGTTGAGCTTGATCTGCAGGCGCAGGTCGTTGAGCGAGTCGGCGTTGCGCAGCGCGTCTTCGTAGCTGATCACGTTGGCCTCGTACAGGTCGAACAGCGCCTGGTCAAAGGTCTGCATGCCCAGGTTGCGGCTCTTTTTCATGATCTCCTTGATCTCGGAGACATCGCCCTTGAAGATCAGGTCGGAGATCAGCGGCGTGTTCAGCATGATCTCCACCGCAGCCGCACGGCCCTTGCCGTCCTGCTTGGGGATCAGGCGCTGCGAGACCATGGCGCGCAGGTTCAGTGACAAATCCATCAGCAGCTGCGCGCGGCGCTCTTCAGGGAAGAAGTTGATGATGCGGTCCAGCGCCTGGTTGGCGCTGTTGGCGTGCAGCGTGGCCAGGCACAGGTGGCCGGTTTCGGCAAAGGCCACGGCATGTTCCATGGTCTCGCGGTCGCGGATTTCGCCCATCAGGATCACGTCGGGCGCCTGGCGCAGCGTGTTCTTGAGGGCCGCTTCCCAGCTGTCGGTATCCAGCCCCACTTCGCGCTGCGTGACCACGCAGTTCTTGTGTGGGTGCACGAATTCCACCGGGTCTTCCACCGTGATGATGTGGCCGAACGAGTTCTCGTTGCGCCAGTCCACCATGGCGGCCAGCGTGGTCGATTTACCCGAGCCCGTGGCACCCACCAGGATGCACAGGCCGCGCTTGGTCATCGTCACTTCCTTGAGCACCTGCGGCACGCCCAGGCCGTCGATGGTGGGCAGCGTGAGCGGAATCGTCCGCATCACCATGCCCACATGCCCCTGCTGGATGAAGGCGTTGACGCGAAAGCGGCCGATGCCGGAGGGCGAGATGGCGAAGTTGCACTCCTTGGTGCGTTCAAAGTCGGCCACCTGCTTGTCGCTCATGATGGCGCGCGCCAGCGTGAGCGTATGGTTGGGGGAGAGCGGCTGGGGCGACACCTTGGTCACCTTGCCATCCACCTTGATGGCGGGTGGAAAGTCTGCGGTGATGAACAAGTCGCTGCCGTTGCGGCCCACCATCAACTTGAGCAGGTCATTGATGAATTTACTGGCCTGATCGCGTTCCATCAGAAGTTCTCCCGGGGCTGTTCGTCGGCTGGACGATCATTGATCTTGTCTTGACGCATCATTACTTGTGGTTGTCGCTCAGGCGCGCACTCACCACACGCAGGCGCAGCGACAGCTTGCGGGCCAGCAGCGCAATCAGGCTGGCTGCAAGCTGCGGGTCCTTGGTCATCATGTCGTCCATGGCTTCGGCGCTCAGCACGGCGATCTCGCAGTCAGTGAGCGTGGTGCAGGCCGAAAAGCGGATGCCGCTGTCGAGCAGCGACATCTCGCCCAGGATGTCACCGGGCCGCGTCTCGGCCAGGCGCAATTGCTCGCCCCAGGGCTGCACACGGTCCACGGCGATAGTGCCCGTGAGCAGCACCACCATGAAATTGCCGTACTCGTCCTGGCGGATCACATCGCGGTTGGACGGGATGGCCGCAAATTCGAAGAAGCGCTCCATGCGCTCCACGGCGTCCTTGTCCAGGTGCGCCATGTATTTGTCCTTGGCCCACAGCCCTTGCAGCAGCTTGCCGCCTCGGCTGGTGGGCAGGCGTTTGGCGCCTACTTCCACGGCACGTGCCTCCCAGGGCACCAGCATCGAATCGTCTACGCCCTGGCCTGCAAAGGCCGTGGAGAACAGCACGGAATCCGTGTGGTCCTCCGCAGGCTTGCCGCCCCGGGTTTTCATTTTCAGAAGGCTCAGAATGCCTTTCATATCGGGCTCCGGTATGCGGCGCCTGCGGGGGCCGCAAAGTCGTTCATGGGTGTGTGCTGCGGGGGGCTCAGCCAGGGAAGTTCTCGGGGATCTTGGCCTTGCTGCGGGCCTCGGCCGGGCTGATGATGTTGCGGCGCACGAGGTCGGTGAGGTTCTGGTCCAGCGTCTGCATACCCACGCTGTTGCTGGTCTGGATGGTGGAGTACATCTGCGCCACCTTGGCCTCGCGGATCAGGTTGCGGATGGCGCTGGTGCCCAGCATGATCTCGTGCGCGGCCACGCGGCCCGAGCCATCCTTGGTCTTGCACAGTGTCTGCGAGATCACGGCCTGCAGCGACTCGGACAACATCGCACGCACCATTTCCTTTTCTTCGGCGGGGAACACGTCGATGATCCGGTCAATCGTCTTGGCAGCGCTGGAGGTGTGCAGTGTGCCAAACACCAAGTGGCCCGTTTCCGCCGCCGTCATGGCCAGGCGGATGGTTTCGAGGTCGCGCATTTCACCCACCAGAATGGCGTCCGGGTCTTCGCGCAGTGCGGACTTCAGCGCGGCAGCGAACGACAGCGTCATCGGCCCCACTTCGCGCTGGTTGATCAGGCACTTCTTGGATTCGTGCACGAACTCGATCGGGTCTTCCACCGTGAGGATGTGGCCGTATTCGGTTTCGTTGAGGTAGTTCACCATGGCCGCGAGCGTGGTGGATTTGCCCGAGCCCGTAGGCCCGGTCACCAGCACCAGGCCGCGCGGCTTGAGGGCCAGGTCGCCGAAGATCTTGGGTGCGTTGAGCTGCTCCAGCGTCAGGATCTTGCTTGGAATCGTCCGGAACACGGCGGCGGCGCCCCGGTTCTGGTTGAAGGCGTTGACGCGAAAACGTGCCAGGCCTTCGATTTCAAAAGAGAAGTCGACTTCCAGAAACTCTTCATACGTCTTGCGCTGCGCGTCGCTCATGATGTCGTACACCATGGCATGCACCGTCTTGTGGTCCAGCGCATCGACGTTGATGCGCCGCACATCGCCGTGGACCCGGATCATGGGCGGCAGGCCTGCGGAGAGGTGCAGGTCGGAGGCCTTGTTCTTGACGCTGAACGCGAGCAGTTGGGTAATGTCCACGGAATCCCTCTATCGTTTGGTACGCTTGCCAAACATTATGACCACGATTGCTAACAACCTCCAACAGGTTCTGGGCAGGATGGCGCAGGCGTGCAAAGCCGCCGGGCGCGATCCGGCCAGCGTTTCCTTGCTGGCCGTTTCCAAGACCTTTGGCGCCGATGCGGTGCTGGAGGCCGTGGCCGCCGGCCAGCGCGACTTCGGCGAAAACTACATCCAGGAAGGCGTGGACAAGATTGCGGCTGTGCGCGCCGCCTTGCCCGATGTGGCGCTGCAGTGGCACTGCATAGGCCCCATTCAGAGCAACAAGACCCGCCTGGTGGCCGAGCACTTTGGCTGGGTGCATACGGTGGACCGGCTCAAGATCGCCGAGCGCCTGTCGGCCCAGCGGCCCGATCACCTGCCGCCGCTGCAGATATGTATCCAGGTCAATATCGATGGAGGCCCCACCAAGTCAGGTGTGGCTCCTGCTGAAACGCTGGAGTTGGTGCGGGCTGTCGCAAAACTGCCACGGCTGGTGGTGCGGGGGCTCATGAGCATTCCGGACCATGCTCCTGAATTTGAAGCGCAACTGGCAATCCACACCAGCGCCAAGAGGCTTTTTGACCAAATATCTGCCTTGGGCGGACCGGGCCTGGGGAAGTTCGACACCCTGTCCCTGGGCATGACGGCCGATCTGGAGGCCGCCATCCAGGCGGGCAGCACGCTGGTGCGCGTGGGCACCGGCGTGTTTGGTGGACGGACCTACCCCGCCGCCTGAGCGGGCTCAGCCCGGCAGCGTGAAGCGCGCCACGCAATCCAGCGCTGCCGTCACATCCTCCTCGCTCACATCCAGGTGCGTCACCCAGCGCAGCCGGGTGGCGCCGCCATACAGGCTGCTGGTGACGCGCACGCCGTGCTGCGCCAGCCAGGCGGTGAAGGCTGGGGCCACCTCTGCGTGCAGGTCGGTGAAGAGGATGTTGGTCTGCCACGGCAGCACGGTGAGCTTGCCCTGCAGCACAGGGTGGCTGCGGTTGGCTTCAGCCAGCCCTTGCGCCAGCCGGTCCAGGCGGGCGTGGTCTTCCGCCAGGCGCCGCACATGGTGCTGCAGCGCATAGTGGCCGGCAGCCGCCAGCACACCCGCCTGTCGCATGCCACCGCCCAAAATCTTGCGGGTGCGGCGCGCCTGCCGGATGAAGTCGCGCGAGCCCAGCACCAGCGAGCCCACCGGCGCGCCCAGGCCCTTGCTCAGGCACAGCGATGCGGAATCAAAGTGGCTGCACAGCGCGCGCGCTTCCGCATACACATCGGTACCGTTGCGCGCGGCATTGGCCGTGGCAGCGTTGAACATGCGTGCGCCGTCCAGGTGCATCGCCAGCCCCCGGCTGCGCGCCAGTTGCCCCACCTCGGCGATGTAGGCGGGCGGCAGCACCTGGCCACCGGTGGTGTTCTCCAGCACCACCAGGCGGGTGCGGGCAAAGTGCGGGTCGTCGGGCTTGATGGCGGCGGCGATGTCGGTCACGCGCAGCGTGCCGTCGGGCTGCGTCTCCACCGGCTGGGGCTGGATGGAGCCCAGCACGGCCATGCCACCCGCCTCCCAGCGGTAGGTGTGCCAGCTCTGGCCCACGATGGCTTCGTCGCCGCGCTGGCAGTGGCCCCACAGCGCGATCAGGTTGGTCTGCGTGCCCGAGGGGGCGAACAGCGCGGCCTCAAAACCCAGCAGCTCGGCGGCATGTTCCTGCAGTGCGTTCACTGAAGGGTCGTCGGCAAACACATCGTCGCCCAGCGGGGCCTTGAACATGGCCTCGCGCATAGCGGGCGTGGGCTGGGTGACGGTGTCGCTGCGAAAGTCGGGCATGGGCGCGGTCCTTGTGGGTCGGGTCAATGAATGGCCGACCATATTAGTCGCGTTGGCATCCCCAGCGGCTGCAATGCTCTCGGCCGGCGAAATGGGCGCTGCCTAGGTCAGTGACGCCGAGCAAGGGCCGCCCCGCAGTGAGGGCGTCGTCCCCCTGAGGGGGACGGCGCCGAAGGCGACTCAGGGGGCTACGGTCTGGTCATCTTGCAGTCCGTGCCTTGCGCCAGCTCATTGCCGGTGTAGGCGGCATCGGTGCGAAAGCCATAATTCGTGCCTTCCCAGCCCACCTTCACGGCCTTGCCGTCCACCGGCGCGATGGTGTTGACCACCTGGGGCAGCAGCAGCTGGTGGTCTTCCCCGCGCATGCGCACCGGGCCCACCACCGAATCGATGGTCAGGTCTTCCAGCGCGCGGGCCACCTTCACCGGGTCGGTGGACTGGGCCTTGTTGATGGCGGCGGCGAGGAAGCGCGGCGTCATCTCAATGCGCGGCGCGAGAAAGTCCTTGCCCGTCTTGGTCTTGTAGGTCTTGGCCAGCGCATCCACCTTGGGGGTGTCGGCCTGTCCGGGGTGCCATTCGGCCACCCAGGTCAACTGGCCCTGCTTGGCCTGCGATACCGCCAGCACCGTGCCGGGGATGGAGCCCGCGCTGTGGTTGAAGTAGCGCAGGTTGTAGCCCGCGTCACCCGCCGCCTTGAGCAGCAGGGTCATGTCCTGCCCCCAGTTGCCGGTGATGACCGAGTCGGCCTCGGTGCTCTTGACCTTGGCGAGGTAGGGCGCAAAGTCTTTCACGCGGCCGATGGGGTGCAGCGCCTCGCCCACAAACTGGATGTCGGGCCGCGCCAGGCCCACCATCTCGCGGCCATAGTGCGCCCACTGCTTGCCGTGCGCGTAGTCCTGGTTCAGCAGGTACACCTTCTTGATGTCCGGCTGCTTCTTGATGTAGTTGGCGATGGCCTTCATCTTCATGGCCGTGTTGGCCTCGAACTGGAAGTGCCAGAAGTTGCACGCCTTGCCCGTCAGCTCGGGGTCGATGGAGGAGTGGTTCAGCACCAGGATCTCCTTGCCCGGGTTGCGCTGGTTGTGGCGCGCTGCCGCCTGCACCAGCGCCGTGACCACGGAGGAGCCCGAGCCGCCCGTCACGATGGCCTTGGCTCCCTGGTCAATGGCGGCCTGCAGCGCGCTCTGGCTCTCTTGCGCCGAGAGCTTGCTGTCGAACTGCAGCAGCTGCAGCTTGGTGCCCTTGAGCACGCCGCCCTTGGCGTTGATGTCCTCGATGGCGTACTGTGTGTGGGTGAGCATCAGCTCACCCACGTTGGCGAACGGGCCCGACAGCGGGTCGATGTAGGCAACCTTGAAGGTCTCCTGCGCGCTGGCGGCCGTGCCGATGAGTAGTGCCGCCGCAGCGGCCAGGGGGGTGAGGAACACGGTTTTCATGGGTTTTGTCTCCGGTGGTTGTTGTGCTTGGTGTAGGGGTGCTGCGGTGCGCGTCAGGCTGGGTTGCGCTTGCGGGTTCGCCGCAGCCCCAGCACACGCCAGGCCAGCTGCGCCAGCTCCTGCGCCACCTCGTCTTGCGACAGGCGGCCGTCAGGGCGGTACCAGTTGTAGAGAAAGCCGGGCAGGCTGCAGGCGGCCAGGGCGGTGATCTTGGTGTCGTTGAACTCGAACATGCCGTCGTCGCGGCCCTGTTCGAGCAGCGCGCACAGCCGGTCGTAGAAGTGGTTCGCCAGATCCTTCTGCGCCGCCAGGTATTCGGGCCGGTACACCTGCGGCTCGCGGTAGGGGAAGAAGGCCGAGGGGTGGTGCTCCAGCGTGGCGCGGATCAGCCGCTCGATGCCTTCCGTCACCTTCACATGCGCGGGGCGGTCGTCGCCCGCCGCAAAGTCCATGGCCGTGAAGCAGGCCACGGCAGGTGCCCACGACAGCGTCTCGAAGATCTCCTGCTTGTTGCGAAAGTAGTAGTACACAAAGGGCTTGGTCACGCCCAGCTGCTGCACGATCTGCTCGATGGTGGTGTTGGCGTAGCCCTGCGCATCGAACAGCGCCTCGGCTGCGCGCAAGATGCGTTCGCGCTTCTCGTCCGACCCGGCCGTGGCGGCCTTCTGGCGGCCGCTGGCCTGCACGGGGGGCTGCTGGTTCATCGGTGTCCTTTGCGCGACGTTAGATTTATACCCATGGGTAGCATTGTTCTACCGAGCGGTATATATTGGCAAGACGCTGGCGGGTGAGGGCGCTCAGAGAAAACCCTGAGTGGCCGCCAAGAACCAGCGATTCCAGACACCTTGGAGACAACGCCATGCCTTCTTCCGCACCGCAGCTGCCGCTGCACGAACACCTGCGCCGCCACGCGCGCGAAACGCCCGACCGCATAGCCTACCTTTGGTACGGCCAGCCCCTCACGTGGGCGCAGCTTGATGCGGCCAGTGATGCATTTGCCGCGCGCCTGCAGGCGCTGGGTGTGGCCAAGGGCGAGCCCGTGGCGCTGTTCATGAACAACTGCCCGCAGTACGTGATGGCGCACTATGGCATCCAGAAGATCGGCGCCATCGTCTGCCCTTGCGGGCCGCTGAACAAGGAGCATGAGCTGGAATACCAGCTCACCGACCTGCAGGCGCGCGTGATCGTCGCGGCCGATGTGCTGCTGCCCGTGGTGGACAAGGTGCGCGCCAAGACCGCGCTGCAGCAGGTATTTGTGGTGCGCTATGCCGAGCTGCTGCCCGAGGGCGCGCCCAGCATCGACGTGCCCGCCGAGCTGCTGGCCATGCGCGCCGCCATGGCGCCGGTGCCTGCGGGCTGCGAAGACTTCCTGGCCGCCACCCGCACCGGTGCGCGGCCTGCGCCCGTGGCGCTGTCGATGGATGACATCTCGCTCATGACCTACACCTCGGGCACCACCGGGTTGCCGAAGGGCGCGATGCTGAGCTACGGCAACGCCACGTTCAAGACCGCGGCATCGGCGGACTGCAACGGCATGACACCGCACGAAACGCTGCTGGCGGTGGCGCCGCTGTACCACATCGCCGGCATGGTGATGGGCGTGAACCTGCCGGTCTACACCGGCGCCACCGCCGTGCTGCTGTACCGTTTCGACCCCCTGGGCGTGGCCCAGGCGCTGGAGCGCCACCGCGTGACCTGGTGGTACAGCATCGCACCCATGAACGGTGCGCTCATGCAGGTGCCCGGCGCGCGCGAGATGGACTGGAGCGCGCTGCGCCGCAACCCGGTCACCAGCTTTGGCATCACCTTCACCGAGGCGCTGGCCCAGCAGTGGCTGCAGTTCGCGCCGAACTGCATTGCGCACGAGGCGGCCTATGGCCTGTCCGAAACCCACACCGTGGACACCGCCATGCCGGTGGACGCGATCCGCTGGGGCACGCAGGGCAAGCCCGTGCCGGGCAACACCTTGCGCATCGTGGACCCTGACACCGGTGCGCCGCTGGCTGCTGGCGAGGTGGGCGAGATCACCATCCACGGCCCCGGCAACTTCAAGGGCTACTGGAACAAGCCCGAGGCCACGGCCAAGACCCTGCGTGACGGCTGGGTCTACACCGGCGACATGGGCAAGATCGATGCGGATGGCTACCTCACCTTCATCGGCCGTTTCAAGGAAATGATCAAGGTCTCGGGCTACAGCGTGTTCCCCGAAGAGGTCGAGACCCTGCTCATCAAGCACCCCGCTGTGGCCCAGGCCGCCGTGATTGGCGTACCCGATGCAGAAAAGGGCGAGGTGGTGCGAGCCTTCATCGTCAAGAAGCCTGGCCAGGATGTGGACACCGCCGCCCTGGTGGCCTGGTGCCGCGAGAACATGGCGCCCTACAAAGCCCCGCGCGAGGTGCATTTCATCGACGCGCTGCCCGCCACGGGGGCGGGCAAGGTGCTGCGCCGCTTGCTGCGTGATATTGCTTGATTGAATGAAAAATTGCCCGCTGGCGTTAGATGAATATACGTCGGTAGCTATAAAAAATAGAGCGACTGCCCCCCATGCCATCTTCTGTTCTGTTCACCAAAGTGCTGGTTGCCAATCGGGGCGAAATCGCACTGCGCACTGTGCGCGCCCTGCACGACCTCGGCATTGCCAGCGTGGCCGTGTATGCCGACGATGACGCCACCAGCCCCCATGTCCACGCAGCCAGTGCGGCCGTGGCGTTGGGCGCCACCGGCCCGGCGGCGTACCTGGACGGCGCGCGCCTCATCGCCATTGCCCAGGCGCAGGGCTGCGATGCCGTGCACCCGGGCTACGGCTTCTTGAGCGAGCGTGCCGACTTTGCCCGCGCCTGTGCCGAGGCGGGGCTGCGCTTCATCGGCCCCACGCCTGCGCAGCTCGCGCTGTTCGGCGACAAGGCGCAGGCCCGTGCGCTGGCGCAGCAGCAGGGCGTGCCGCTCATGCCCGGCACGCAGGCGGCGGTGACGCTGCAGGAGGCGCAGGCCTTCTTCGCGCAGCACGCCCATGCCGGCATCGTGATCAAGGCCATCGGTGGCGGCGGCGGGCGGGGCATGCGCGCGGTGGCGTCGGCCGATGACTTGCCCGCTGCTTACGCGCGCTGCCGCAGCGAGGCGCAGGCCGCCTTTGGTGTGGACGGCGTGTACGTGGAGCGCCTGATGGACAACGCCCGCCATATCGAGGTGCAGGTGCTGGGCGACGGGCGCGAGGTAATTGCCTTGGGCGAGCGCGAGTGCACGCTGCAGCGGCGCTTTCAGAAGGTGGTGGAGATCGCGCCCAGTCCTTCGTTGCCTGCGCCGCTGCGCGAGCGCATCACCACCGCCGCACTGTCCATGGCGCGCGCCGTGGCCTACGAGGGCCTGGGCACGTTCGAGTTTCTGGTGGACCTGGCCTCGAACGACCTGCCGTTTGTGTTCATCGAATGCAACCCACGCCTACAGGTGGAGCACACCATCACCGAAGAGGTTACCGGCGTGGACCTGGTGCAGGCGCAGATCGCGCTGGCCGCGGGCCGCACGTTGCAAGACATCGGCCTCGACCCTGCCGCACCGCCCACCGTGTTGGGCTTTGCCGTGCAGTGGCGCATCAACGCCGAAACGCTGGACGCACAGGGCAACGCCACCCCAGGCAGCGGCACGCTCAGCCGCTTTGACCTGCCCGCAGGCCCAGGCGTGCGCGTGGACACGCACGGCGCAGCAGGCGCCACGCCGTCGCCGCACTACGACACGCTGCTGGCCAAGCTCATCGTGCACACGCGCAGCCCGCGTTTTGCCGATGCGCTGCGCCGCTCGCAGCGCGCGTTGGCCGAGTGCCGCATCGAGGGCGTGGCCACCAACCTGGCGCTGCTGCAGGCGCTGGCAACACGGCCTGAGATGGAGAGCCAGCAGGTGCACACACGCTGGCTGGAGTCGGTGCTGCCCCAATTGCTGAGTGCTATTAAAAATATAGCTATAAGCGATTATCCAGAGCGCGGATACGGCCAAAATGCCTTGGAATCTACAGCTCCCGTGCCTCATGGCGCGGTGCTGGCCCCCATGCCCGCGCGCCTTGTGCAATTCAGCGTGGCCGAAGGCGACGTGGTCGCTGCCGGCGCCGAACTGGCCGTGCTCGAAGCAATGAAGATGGAGCATGTGCTGCTGGCCCCGCACGCGGGCCGCGTCTGCGCGCTGCTGGCCGTGGCCGGTGGCTACGTCGCGCAGGGGCAGCCGCTGCTGGTGCTGGAGGCTGTGGACGATGCGGCCGATGTCGAAGTGCAGGGCAGCGCTGCGCACGACCCCGACCACATCCGCGCCGACCTGCAACGCGTGATCGACCGCCACGCCTTCACGCTCGACGCCGCGCGCCCCGACACCATGGCCAAGCGCCACGCCCAAGGCGGCCGCTCCGCGCGCGAGAACATTGCCGACCTGTGCGACGACGGCAGCTTCATCGAATATGGTGCCCTCGCCATCGCCGCGCAGGCCCGCCGCCGCAGCAAGGAGGACCTGATTGCCAACACGCCCGCCGATGGGATGGTCACGGGCATCGGCGGCATCAATGGCACACTGTTTGGCGACGAGAAATCCCGCGCGGTGGTCATGTCGTACGACGCCACCGTGCTGGCCGGCACCCAGGGCGCGCGCAACCACGCCAAGACCGACCGCATGCTGGGCATCGCGCTGGCGCAGAAGCTGCCCGTGGTGCTGTTCGCCGAGGGCGGCGGCGGGCGCCCGGGCGACACCGACATGCCCGTGGTGGCGGGGCTGCATGTGCACACCTTCGCCAGCTACGCGGCGCTGTCGGGCCAGGTGCCGGTGATCGGCATTGCCGCAGGCCGCTGCTTTGCGGGCAACGCGGCGCTGCTGGGCTGCAGCGACGTCATCATTGCCACACGCGCCAGCAACATCGGCATGGGCGGCCCGGCCATGATCGAAGGCGGCGGGCTGGGCGTGTTCAAGCCCGAGCAGATCGGCCCGAGCCGCGTGCAGCATGCCAACGGCGTGATCGACGTGCTGGTCGATGACGAGGCCGGGGCGGTGCAGGCCGCGCGCCACTACCTGTCGTTCTTCCAGGGCCGCACATCGCAGTGGTCTGCACCCGACCAGCGCCTGCTGCGCGCCGTGGTGCCCGAGAACCGCCTGCGCGTGTATGACACCCGCACGGCGATGGCGGGCCTGGTGGACGACGGCAGCCTGCTGCTGCTGCGCACCGGCTTCGGTGCCGGCATCCACACGGCGCTGGCGCGCATCGAAGGCCGCCCGGTGGGCCTGCTGGCCAACAACCCGCAACACCTGGGCGGCGCCATCGACGCTGACGCGGCCGACAAGGGCGCGCGCTTCATGCAGCTGTGCAACGCACATGGCCTGCCCATCGTGAGCCTGGTGGACACGCCCGGCTTCATGGTCGGCCCCGAGGTCGAAGCCACGGCCCAGGTGCGCCACGTGAGCCGCCTTTTCGTCACCGCCGCCAGCCTGCGCGTACCCACCTTCAGTGTGGTGCTGCGCAAGGGTTACGGCCTGGGCGCCATGGGCATGACTGCCGGGGGCTTCCATGCGCCCGTGTTCACTGTCGCCTGGCCCACGGGCGAGTTCGGTGCCATGGGGCTCGAAGGCGCAGTGCGCCTGGGCTTTCGCAAGGAGCTGGAGGCGCTGCCCGAGGGCGCCGAGCGCGACGCGCTGTTTGCCAAGCTGCTGGCCAAGTCCTACGCCAACGGCGAGGCGATGCACATGGCCGCCACGCTGGAGATCGACGCGGTGATCGACCCGGCCGACACCCGGGCGTGGCTGGCGCGGGGGTTGGCATCGGCGCAGGTGGCGCCGCTGGGTCCACGTTGCATCGATACCTGGTGAAGCAGCACGGCACCTGACACGGTGGTGCCTATCGGTGCATCAGGGCGAGCTTTGCGCCGAGCCCGACAAACGCGGCCGCAAAGCCGCGGCGCAGCCACACCAGCGTGCCGGGGCGCTGCAGCACCTGGTCACGAAACCGGGCGGCAAAGACGCCATAGCCCAAGAACACCACAAAGGTCATGGCCATGAAGACCAGCGAGAGCTGGAGCATGCGCCACGCGGGCTGCGCTTCACCCGGTGCGATGAACTGCGGCAGAAAGGTGAGGAAGAACAGCGACAGCTTGGGGTTGAGCAGGTTGATCAGCATGGCTTCCGCGATACGCCCACTGGCAGCGCGTGTGGGCGCGTCAGTGCGAACCTCCAGGGTGGCGGGCGAGCGCCACGTGGCCCAGCCCATGTAGACCAGGTAGGCGACCCCCGCGTAGCGCAGGACTTCGAATGCCGTGGCGCTGGCGTTGAGGAGCGCGGCCAGCCCGGTGATCGCCGCCAGCAGGTGCGGCACGATGCCGAGCGTGCAGCCCAGCGCCGTCACGGCGGCGGCCCGCGCGCCGCCCGAGAGTCCGGCCGCCACGGTCAGCAGGGTTCCTGGCCCCGGCGAGACGACCACGATGAGCGAGGTGATGAGAAATTCGATGCCCATGGCGAGAGGCCGCGCGGCGGCGGCGTGAAGTGGCGATGCCCGCAGCATCCGCCAACCCCCGCACAACGGTCTTGAACGAAATTGCAGGGGCCGGGCTGTCAGCCGCGTGCGCGGACGTAGGCGCCGGGTGTGATGCCAAAGCTGCGCGTGAAGAGGCGCGTCAGGTGGCTTTGGTCGGCAAAGCCACTGGCTGCGGCGACATCGGCCAGGGGCGTACCCGCACCCATCAGATGGCGCGCAAGCTGCAGTCGGCGCTGCAGCAGGTAGGCGTGTGGCGTCAGGCCCGTGGCCTGGGCAAATTGGCGCACGAGCTGGTAGCGGCTCAAACTTGCTGCGTCGGCCATTTGCGCGAGGCTCCAGGGTGCGGCGGGATCGTCGTCCATCATGGTGCGAGCCCTGGTGATGGACGCGGCGGATTGTTGGTGGCCCTTCGGTCGCAGCAGGCCGCTCAGCACCCGCAACAGGCATTCCTCCACATGCAGCGCTGCGGCCGAGTGGTTGGGGCGGTGGGTGGCCGCGTCGAACAGCGCCAGTACCTGGGCCGCCAGCCGCGCATCGCGCATCGTCGGAGCATGGAATTCGAAGGCGGAGCCGAGCGGGCCCGGATGCACCTCTGCCGCCAATGGCGCCACCAGGGCAGGCTCCAGGTAGAGCATGCGCCAGGCGCGTCCACGCTCGTCCAGCGGCATGCCATCGTGGACTTCGCCGGGGTTGACCGTGATGGTGTCGCCTGGGCCCGATTCCACAATCCCCCGGCCGCTGGCCGATTTCTGCGCACCCCGCTCGATCACGCCGAGGCCGAACTGCAAGTGCATGTGCCTGCCGAAGACGAGGCGGGAGTCGGCCTGCATCGCTTCGATGCCGGGCAGTGCGGTGGGCAGGAATCGGAAGGGTTTTTGCTGCATGGCGCGCGGCCTTTGGGTGGCGCGGGGCCATGATAAGCTGACCTGATCGTCCCTTTTTCCTACCCCAGTTTCACACGCGGAGACTCCCCTATGCCCGGCCTTTTGCCCGATATCGACCCCGATGGTTTGCTCGAATTTTCGGTGGTCTACACCGACCGCGCGCTCAACCACATGTCCAAGCGCTTCACCGGCGTGGTGCAGGACATCCTGGGCACGCTGAAAGAGGTCTACCACGCCCACACGGCCGTGCTGGTGCCCGGCAGCGGTACCTTCGGCATGGAGGCCGTGGCGCGCCAGTTTGCCAACAAGGAAAAGGTGCTCATCGTGCGCAACGGCTGGTTCAGCTACCGCTGGACGCAGATCTTTGATGCCGACAAGGGCCTGGGCGGCGGTTCCGTGGTGTGCAAGGCGCGCCAGCAGGGCAGCGGCCCGCAGGCGCCCTGGGCACCATGCCCGGCTGAGGAAGTCGCCGCTACCATCCGCGCTGAAAAGCCCAAGGTGGTGTTTGCGCCCCATGTGGAAACGGCCAGCGGCATCATCCTTTCGGACGACTACATCCGCACGCTGACGGCAGCTGCGCATGAGGTGGGCGCGCTGTTTGTGCTGGACTGCGTGGCGTCGGGCGCGATGTGGGTGGACATGCAGGCCACGGGCGTGGATGTGCTCATCAGCGCGCCGCAAAAGGGCTGGAGCGGATCGCCCTGCTGCGCCATGGTGATGCTGTCCGAGCGTGCGCGCGAAGCCATCGAGGGCACCACGAGCAGCAGCTTCTCGTGTGACCTCAAGAAGTGGATGCAGATCGCCGAGGGCTACGAAAAGGGCCAGCACGCGTACCACACCACCATGCCCACGGATGCGCTGGTGCGCCTGCGCGAGGTGATGGCCGAGACGCGTGAATATGGATTTGCCAAGGTGCGTGACGAGCAGATCGAATTGGGCGCCAAGGTGCGCGCGCTGCTCGAATCGCGCGGCTTCCCCAGCGTGGCGGCCGACGGCTTCAAGGCGCCCGGCGTGGTGGTGAGCTACACCACCGACCCCGGCATCCAGAACGGCAAGAAGTTCATGGAAGTGGGCCTGCAGACGGCTGCGGGTGTGCCGCTGCAGTGCGATGAGGGGCCGGACTTCAAGACCTTCCGCATCGGCCTGTTTGGCCTGGAGAAGTGGCACAACGTGGACCGCACCGTGGGCCATTTGTCGAAGGCGCTGGACCAGATTGCGGCGGCAGCCTGACAGGTTGCGGTCCAGGTCGGCGGGCTTGCTCGGATGAACGCCGAGACTGAAAGCGCAACCCTCACCTTGCGCCGGGCCAAGCGCCAGGCACTGGGCCTGTTGTTGCTCGTGACGGCCGTGTTCATCGCCACCAGTGTGGTCGAACGCGGCCTGCTGCTCAACTGCGTGAAAGCCATGGCCGAGGCCGCCATGGTGGGTGCGCTGGCCGACTGGTTTGCGGTGGTGGCGCTGTTCCGGCGCCCGCTGGGCCTGCCCATTCCGCACACGGCGGTCATTGCGCGCAACCAGGCGCGCATCGGCCGCAACCTCGCCACCTTTGTGCGCGACAAGTTCCTGGACGTGCCTTCGCTCGTGTCGCTGATCCGCCGGCATGACCCGGCCGAGCGGCTGGCGCAGTGGCTCACGGCGCCAGGCAACGCCGCGCTGCTGGGGCACCATGCCACGCGCCTGGCATCGGCCGCGCTGGAGACGGTGCAGGACGCGCAGGTGGAGCGCTTCATCCACAAGGCCGCGCGTGCCTTGATCGGGCAGGTGGATATGTCGCGTGCCCTGGCGGCGGTGCTCGACACCCTCACGCACAACGGCCGTCACCAGGCGCTGCTGGACGACGTGCTGGCCAAGCTCATCGAACTGCTGCAGAACGAGCAGACCCGTACCTGGGTCGCGCAGTCCATCGTGGCCTGGCTCAAGAAGGACCACCCGCGCACCGAGAAGTTATTACCCAGCGACTGGCTGGGCGACAAGGGCTCGGCCCTGCTGGCCCGCGCGCTGGAGAGCCTGATGGCCGATGTGGCCGCCAACCCGCAGCACGCACTGCGTGCGCAGTTTGATGTGGCGGTGCAGCGCTTTATCGAGCGCCTGCGCAGCGACCCGGAATGGGAGCGCAAGGGCGAGGAGATCCGCACCTGGCTGCAGACCGATGCCACCGTGGCAGGTTATGTGCAGACCTTGTGGCTGGATCTGCGCGGTGCGTTGCAGCGTGACCTGGCCGATGCCGATTCGGTGCTGGCGCGGCAGGTGGGCAAGCTGGGGTTGTGGCTGGGTGAGTCGCTGGCGGGCGATGCGGCGTTGCGGCAGTCGTTCAATGACCGGCTGGAGCGGTGGGTGGAGGGGCTGGCGCCGGATGTGTCGGCGTTCATTGCTCAGCACATTGAGGAGACGGTGCGGCGGTGGGATACCGAGGAGATGACACAGCTGATTGAGCTGAACATTGGGAAGGATTTGCAGTACATCCGTATCAACGGCACCGTGGTGGGCGGGTTGATTGGGCTGGTGCTGTTTGCGGTGTCGCACGCGGGGGAGATTTGGCGGGCGGTGGTGGGCAGCTGACCACTCGTTCGGGCTCAGTCTGTCGAAGCCTGGGCTTGTGCGCTGATTTCAGCGGCGTGCCTGTGCAAAGGGCGGAAGCCGGGACTCGCCCCGGCGGGCGAGGTACTTGTTCTTTGCTTCGCCAAAGAAAAGTACCCAAAAGAAAGGCGACCCCCAGTCTGCGACCCCCACGCGGTGCGTGGGGGCAAACCTGCGTCGGGGCGGTTGCGGGGTGCGCCGTGGAACTCGCTTTGCGCTGGCGCGCGCCGCTCGGACAACCACGGCGAGTCAGATCACGAGGCATGGGCGCTTCGACGCCCATGCTCACCCCGTAACCGCCCCGCCGCAGGCGCAGCCAGCAGGGGGATGGACAGCCGAACATCCAACAGCCGAACAGCCACACGGGCCATCGCGTTGCTCGGCCGCGGCGGGGCTGCTTCAGCTAGCGTGCCGCTTGATCCGCCGCCATGTTGGCCGCGTGTTCTTCCTGCAGATGCTGCGCAATCTGCGCCCAGGCCTGCTTGGCGTCCGCGTCTTGCGCCCGGGCGTAGCAACTGGCGATGTGCATGGCCGTCACCGCATGGTGCGGGTCGAGCGCAAAGGCCACCTCGCACTGCAGTGCCGCCTGGCGCCACATCGCCGTCACATCTTCTGATCCTTCTTTCTGCAGTGCATGGGCCTCGGCCACCCACGCCTGCCCCAGACGAAATGCCGCAGCATGTTGCGTGGGGTCGGCTTCGTGCGCCCGTTGAAACAACACGCCCGCCTCCCGCCACAGCGCCCGCGCTGCGGCAAAGTCTTGCGTGGCCACGGCTTGCGCTTGGGCTACGAGGGCGTTGCCGGATTGGAGGAGGGTGGTGGGGGAGTCGCTGGGCATGAGGTCGGATGAAAGAACGCGAGGACCTGCAGATTGTCGGGGTTTTGCAGGGCGCAATTGTCCAGCGGAGCCGGTGGCTGCTATGAAATTGGACGCTCAGCGTTGGCAGTGAAATGCACGAAACGGCTTGGTACTGCGAGGCATGCGATTGCCAGCACCTCGCGGGAGCCAAGCTGTTGCGTGTCGGTCTCGACCATTCGTCATTTCCGCGTTTCGAGTTCGTTAAGGAAGTGAGGCATTTGGCGCAGCAGATAGTGGGCCCATTCATCCACATGTTCAGCGGTGTAGTACCGCATCCACGTATCGTGCTTTGGATTGATCGAAGGCACTGGTACGAACTTTTCCAGATACCAATCTCTCGTTTCTGTATCAAGGTCTCGTACGCGCTCGTGGTCGTAGGGAGGTGCGGTCAGTGAGTTGATTACGCGATTTTGTATTAGGCGCAGCTCTTCCCGCTGAGCGTCGGTTAGCAAGTAACAAAATCGAAAGCACCGATTTTTCAGATCGTCGTTCCCTGGCCTTCCAATCTGGAAATCCAAAACAAACTGAGATCCTGCAAATTGATCCCAATAGTCCCTGCGCGCAACGCCGAAACCAAAAATTAAGGCCACACTACCGTGAGGCCGACTCCAAGAGACGCCTCGCTCTAATGGGCTAAATCCATGCATCTTGGTCCAAGCGCCGAAATGGTCTTTCAGTCGCTTGTATACGTCGGCGGCTTTCATTCTTTAAAACCTCGGCAAATCCGGATGCTTGATCGCCCCCCCGCGCACCAGCATCTTCCCGTACTCCGCACACCGGTTCAGCGTAGGAATCACCTTCCCTGGGTTCAGCAACCCCGCCGGGTCGAATGCATGTTTCAGTCCAAACATCTGCGCGTTTTCCTCGGCCGTGAACTGCACGCACATGCTGTTGAGCTTTTCCACGCCCACGCCGTGCTCGCCCGTCACCGTGCCGCCCATGGCTACGCTGGTCTCAAGGATGTCCGCGCCAAACAGCTCGCAGCGGTGCAGTTGGTCGGCATCGTTCGCATCAAACAGGATGAGAGGGTGCAGGTTGCCGTCGCCCGCGTGGAACACGTTGGCGCAGCGCAGCTGGTATTTCTTTTCCATTTCCTGGATGGCGAGCAGGATGTCGGCTAGGCGCTTGCGCGGGATGGTCGAGTCCATGCACATGTAATCGGGGCTGATGCGGCCGCTGGCGGGGAAGGCGTTCTTGCGACCGCTCCAGAAGCGCAGGCGTTCGGCCTCGTCGCGGCTCACGCTGATGGCGGTGGCGCCCGCAGCGCGCAGCACCTCGCTCATGCGGCCGATTTCTTCTTCCACCTCTTCGGGCGTGCCGTCGCTTTCGCACAGCAGGATGGCTTCTGCGGTCAGGTCGTAGCCCGCGTGCACAAAGTCTTCGACGGCGGCGGTCATGGGCTTGTCCATCATCTCCAGCCCGGCGGGGATGATGCCCGCCGCGATCACCGCAGCCACCGCGTCGCCCGCCTTGCGCACGTCGTCAAAGCTGGCCATGATGCAGCGCGCCAGCTGGGGCTTTGGGATGAGCTTGACCGTCACTTCGGTGGTCACGGCCAGCATGCCTTCGCTGCCGATCACGGCGGCCAGCAGGTCGTAGCCGGGGGCGTCCAGCGCCTCGCTGCCAAATTCGACGGGCTCGCCTTCCACTGTGAAGCCTTTCACCTTGAGCACGTTGTGCACGGTGAGGCCGTATTTGAGGCAGTGCACACCGCCCGAGTTCTCGGCCACGTTGCCGCCGATGGTGCAGGCGATCTGGCTGCTGGGGTCGGGCGCGTAGTAGAGGTTGTAGGGTGCCGCCGCCTCGCTGATCGCCAGGTTGCGCACGCCACACTGCACCACGGCCGTGCGGCTTTCGGGGTTGATGTCGAGGATGCGGTTGAACTTGGCCAGCGACATCGTCACGCCCAGGGCGTGCGGCATGGCCCCGCCCGACAAGCCCGTGCCCGCACCGCGCGCCACCACCGGCACCTGCAGCCGGTGGCACACCTGCAGCACGGCCTGCACCTCGTCGTAGGTTTCCGGCAGACACACCACCAGCGGGCGCTGGCGGTAGGCGGTGAGGCCGTCGCATTCGTAGGGCGTGGTGTCTTCGGTGTGCCAGAGCAGTGCGTGGGCGGGCAGCACGCGGCCCAGGGCCTGGACAACCTCGGCCTGGCGTGCGGCGCGTTCGGCGGGTGTCGGGAGCGGGGCGGAAGAAGTGGCGGTGATCATGGCCGCCACTGTAGGGGATGGGGACGGGCGGGGTGTGAGGTTTTCTGCAGGTGTTTGTGAAAAACACCGAAATGCTCACTAATTGATAGCTGCTGACGCTTGATGTGCAAGCGCTGGGGCTGTTTTTTGCCTGAACTTGGTGGAGGAGGGCGCGGCTCGGGCGAGGGCCGCCGAGCAAGGGCCGCCCCGCAGCGAGGGCGGCGTCCCCCTTCCGGCGCAGCCGAGAGAAGGGGGAAGGCGCCAAAGGCGATTCAGGGGAATGCCTCGACTACGCCATGGTTTTGCGCAGCCACTCGGCAAACGCCGCGCATTCCCACCGGTCCATGGTGCCCGTGCGCCAGCACAGGTAGTGGGCGTGGGGGCTGGCAGTGTCGGTGTCAAACAGGCGCACCAGCGTGCCGTTCTCCAGCCACGGTGCGCCCAGCTTCAGTCGCACTAGGGCGACGCCCATGCCGGCGGCGGCGCCGTCGCACATCAGGCCGATGTCGTTGAACTGCGAGCCCTCGCTGGGCTCGGCCCAGTCGAGGCCCGTGGCAGCAAACCAGGTGCGCCAGGGCTCCAGCGGGCTGCGCAGCAGGGGCACGCCCTCCAGGTCCTCGGGGCGGTCAAAGGGGCCGTGTTCGCGCACGAAGGCGGGCGAGGCCAGGGGCGTGACCACGTCGCGGGCCAGTTCCACATGCTCCACGTCGGCATAGTGGCCGGGGCCAAAGCGCACCATCAGGTCTGCATCCTCGGCCACCACGTCCAGCAGCGGGATGGACACCTGCAGGGCCAGGTCGATCTCCGGATACGCCTCGGTGAACTGGCGCAGGCGGGGGATGAGGATGGTGCGCGCAAACGTGGGCGTCACGGCCAGCTTGAGCCGCCGGCGCCCGGGCGCGGCCGCCTGGCCCGGAAAGCGCTGTAGCGCGCCCAGCCCCTCGCGCACATGGGCCAGGTAGGCGCTGCCCTCGGTGGTCAGCGAAAAATCGGCCCGGCCAAACAGCCGCACCCCCAGGATCTGCTCCAGCTGCTTGACCCGGTGGCTCACGGCGCTAGGCGTGACGCACAGCTCGTCAGCCGTCTGCGTCACGCTGCGCAGGCGGGCCAGGGCCTCAAAGGTCAGCAGGCACTGGATGGGCGGAATGCGCCGGGCTGCGCTGCTGAGGAAGGATGAGGACGGGGCTGCCGTGGCCATGGGGCAGAACGGGTTAGCGGGTTAGCGGAAGACGACGGTCTTGTGGCCGTTGAGCAGCACGCGGTGCTCGCTGTGCCACTTCACGGCGCGGGCCAGCACCTGGCTTTCAGTGTCGCGGCCCCGGGCCGTGAGGTCTTCGACCGTGTCGGTGTGGTCGGCGCGGGCTACGTCCTGCTCGATGATCGGGCCTTCGTCCAGGTCGGCCGTCACATAGTGGGCCGTGGCGCCGATCAGCTTCACGCCCCGGTCATGGGCCTGGTAATAAGGCTTGGCGCCCTTGAAGCTGGGCAGGAAGCTGTGGTGGATGTTGATCGCCCGTCCGGCCAACTTTTGACATAGGTCAAGAGAAAGTATCTGCATGTAACGGGCCAATACCACCAACTCGGCCCCTTCGCCCTCGATAATCTCAAGCTGCTTGGCTTCGGCCTGGGCTTTGGTGCTGCCCGTCAGCGGGATATGGTGGAACGGCACGTTGTAGCTGGCCGCCAGCTGGTAGAAGTCGCGGTGGTTGCTGATGATGGCGCGGATGTCGATGGGCAGCAGGCCACTCTTCCAGCGGAACAGCAGGTCGTTGAGGCAGTGGCCCTCCTTGCTGACCATGAGCACCGTTTTCATGGGCGCAGCTGTTGCGTGCAGGCGCCAATGCATGTTGTAGGGTTCTGCAAACGTGGCCAGGCGGGCCTTGAGCGTTGCATGATCGTGCAGGTCGCAGGCAAACTGAACGCGCATGAAGAACAGGCCGGTGGCGTGGTCGTTGTACTGCGCGGCTTCTTCGATGTTGCCGCTGTGCTCCAGCAAAAAGCCCGAAACGGCATGCACCAGCCCCAGGCGGTCGGGGCAGGACAGGGTAAGGATGTAGGCGTTGGTCATAGCGGTGCGATTGTCGCAGCATGGCCTGAGCGCTTGTCGAACAGGGAAATCAATGACCAATCCGGGCGATGCGTCGCGTATTGTCCCCTGGCGGGGAATGCTGCTGTACCTGGTGCTGGGGGTGGCCTGGGTGTTTGTGGGCGACGCGCTGCTGGCCCGGTGGGTGAGCGACCCGGTGCTGCTCACGCGCTTTCAGACCTGGAAGGGCTGGGGCTATGTGCTGCTGACCAGTGGCCTGGCCTGGTGCCTGCTGCGCAGCATGCGCCACGCCGAAAAGGTGCGCCTGGCCATGGCCAGGGAGCTGTCGCAGATCGTGCGCCACGTGCCGGCAGGTATCGCGCGCGCGGCGCCAGACGGGCGGTTCCTGTGGGCCAACACCCGCCTGTGTGATCTGCTCGGCGCGCCGCTGGAGCGGGTATGCAGCCTGAATGTTCGCGATGTGCTGATGGCGCCCGACCGTGACCGGGTGGCTGCCCAGTTGTCGCGCCTGCTGGCGGGCGAGATCGACCACTATGTGGGTGAACACGAATGCCTGCGTCCGGGCGATGGGCGCAAGGTGGCCGTGCTGTGCACGGTAGCGCTGGTCCCCGAGGCGGATGCCGAGCCCGCCCATATGGTCTGCGTTCTGCAGGACCTGGACGAGATCAAGGCCGCACGCGCCGCACTCAAGAACAGCGAGGCCCGCCAGCGGCTGGCCGCCACGGTGGTGGACAACACCATGGAGGGCGTGGTGGTGACCGATGCGCAAAGCCGCATCCTGTCGGCCAACGCCGCCGTCACCCGCCTGCTGGGCTATACCGAGGAAGAACTGCTGGGCCAGACGCCGCGCGTCTTCAAGTCGGGGCGGCATGACAAGGCGTTTTACGAGGCCATGTGGGGCACATTGCGCCAGACGGGCCACTGGCAGGGCGAGATCTGGAACCGCCGCAAGAACGGCGAGGTGTTTCCAGAGCACATGTCCCTGTCGGCCGTGCGCGACCCTGCGGGTCAGATCACGCACTACGTGTGCATGTTCACCGACATTTCTGAAGAAAAGGTGCAGCAGCAGCGGCTGGAGTTCCTGGCGCACAACGATGCGCTCACGGGGCTTTCCAACCGCGCGTGGTTCGGCCACCAGCTGGAGCAGGCTGTGTTGGAGGCGCGAGCCAGTGGCGAGCACATCGCTGTGCTGCTGCTTAACCTCGACCGTTTCAAGGACGTGAACGACAGCTACGGCCATGCCACCGGTGACGAGGTGCTCAAGCACATCGCGCGGCAGGTGCAGTCGGCCCTACGGCCGGGCGACGTGATGGGGCGGCTGGCGGGCGACGAGCTGGCCGTGGTGGCGCGCCACCTGCGCCATGCCGACGGCGCCGCTGCCGTGGCGCGGCACCTGATCACAGCCGTGGCCGAGCCCTGGCGTTCGCCCGATGGCTTTGAAGTGGTGGCGGGTGTGAGCGTGGGCATCTGCATGTTCCCTGAGCACGCGAACACCACCGAGCTTCTGCTGCAGGGCGCCCATGCGGCGGTCTATGGCGCCAAGGCGCGCGGCCGGGGGGCGTGGTGTTTCTTCCACGAGGCGATGACCCAGGCTGCGCGCGAGCGGCTGGCGCTGGAGTCGCGCCTGCGCCTGGCGCTGGCGCAGGGCCACCTGCAGATGTATTACCAGCCGCAGGTGGACATTGCCACCGGCCGCATCCAGGGCGCCGAGGCGCTGGTGCGCTGGAACGACCCGGTGGAGGGCCTGATCTCGCCCGCGCGCTTTATCCCCGTGGCCGAAACCTCGGGCGTCATTGGCCCGCTGGGCGAATGGGTGCTGCGCGAGGTATGCCGCCAGGGCCAGGCCTGGCGCCAGGCAGGCCTGCCCGACCTCACGCTCGCCGTGAACGTGTCGCCGCGCCAGTTCCACTTGACGGACCTGGCCGGTTGCGCGTCGGGCGCGCTGGCCGATTCGGGCTTTCCGCCCGAGCTGCTGGAGCTGGAGATCACCGAAACCGCCCTGGCCGAGCGCACCGAAGAGGCGCGCCAGGTGCTGATGCGCCTGCGCGCGCTGGGCCTGCGCATTGCGGTGGATGACTTTGGCACAGGGTATTCGTCGCTCGCGCAGCTCAAGCGCTTTCCGATTGACGTGCTCAAGATCGACCAGGGTTTCATCCGCGACATTCCGCAAAGCGAGGACGACATGGCCATCAGCGCCGCCATCATCGCCATGGGGCACAGCATGGGGCTGTCGGTGCTGGCCGAGGGGGTGGAGACCGACGGCCAGTTGGCCTTCTTGCGAGAGCGGGGATGTGATGCGTACCAGGGCTACCTGTGCAGTCGGCCCGTGCCCGCCGATGACTTCGCAGCGCTGCTGCGGGCACAGGCCGTGACTGTGGCACCGTAGGTCAAGGCGCTGGGCGCGCCGGGCGCCACTTCTCGCGCAGTTCTGCACAGGCATCGCGGGGTGGCAGGGCAGGGGTTTCAATCACCGCTTCCGCGTCGCCTGGTTTGTTTGCTCCATTTTTGATAGCTGTTTGCGATTGCCCAGATTGCGCCAGGGCCACTTTTGACACCAAACCGGCTGGCCAGTGGGTGGGCACTCCCAGACTGCGCAGCACATGACCGCCCCCGGCCACCAGCAGCACCGTCTGCCCGGGGCGCAGGGCCTGCTGGGCGGTGCGCGCCATGCTCGCGTCGCGGGCGATCTGGATGCGGGCCATAGGGGCAATTTGCGATTCCGGCAGCAGGCCGCAGTGGCCCTCGCGCAGCGCCTGGTGTTGCTGTGCCAGTGCGGGGGCGGGCAGGTGCTGGTCCCAGCGGGCCTCGCCCATCGCGGCGCGCATCTGGGCGCGCGGCAGGTTGCCACCCAGCACCGGCACGCCAGCGGCCACGGCGGCCATCACCACGGGGCCATAGGCCTTCCACGGCCAGGCGGCGTCGTTCCATTGAAGGGCGGCCTGGGCCTGGGCGTCGGTGGCGTCGCGCGGCAGGGCCTGCGTGCTGTGGCCGCTCTCGGCCATCTCCATCACCACGGCCGCCAACTGGCCTTTTGCGGCCAGCCACAACACGGTCTCGCGCTGCAGGCGCTGGTGGTCGGGCGCATCGTGTTGTTCGCCGAGCAACAGCACATCGGTGGGGAGCAGGGCCTGCAGGCGGTCGGGCCACGCAGCGAGTGGTGTGCTGGGGGGCGTGGTGCCCGTGCTGGCACAGCCAGTCAGTGCTCCCGTGGCTATCAGGGCTCCGGCCAGCAGCAGGCGGGCACAGAGGTGGGTGTCGGGTGGTCGTTGCATGGCGCCATGCTACGCGGGTGAGACTTGACCCAGGTCAAGAGTCGGCGCAAGCTCGGTGCCTACACTGCCCTGCATGCGCACCAAGCCCACCCTGTCCACCAAGCTCCTGGCCATGGGCGCGGGTTTTTTGCTGGTGGCGCTGGCCTCCATCAGCCTCACGCTGTGGGTGACCTGGAAGCTCGAAGGCGGCGCCGCCGCTGTCAACGAGGCCGGCCGCCTGCGCATGAACATGCTGCGCATGGTGCTGGTGCTGCAGACCGAACCCACCGAGGCGGTGCAAGAGCGAGCCCGCCTGTTCGATGCCAGCCTGGACCTGCTGCGCACGGGCGACCCCTCACGCCCGCTGTTTGTGCCCTGGAGCGACGAGACCCGCTCGCGCTTCGAGGCCATACGCACCCAGTGGGCCCAGGCGCGCAGCGGCTGGGTGACCACGTTGCCCCCCGATCGCGCGCAGACCTTGGCGCAAGCCGATGCGTTTGTGCAGCAGGTCGATGGTTTTGTGGATGCCATCGAGATCCAGATTGCGGGCTGGACGGCGGCGCTGCACCTGTTCCAGCTGTTCATGATGGCGCTGGCCATTGTTGCCGCCGTGACCTTCATGGCCGCAAGCTATCTGCTGGTCATCAACCCCGTGGCGCGCCTGCAGCAGGCCCAGGCCCGGCTGCGCCAGGGCGAGCTCGGCACCCGCCTGCCGGTGGATACGGATGACGAGTTCGGCCAGCTGTCGGCGGGCTTCAACCTCATGGCGCACGCATTGCAGGCATCGCACGACGACCTGGAACACAAGGTGGTGGAGAAAACCGCCAGCATCGCCGTGCAGAACCAGCGCCTCGCCGCGTTGTATGAGGTGAGCGCGCTGGCTTCCACCGCCAGCAGCCTGGAGCTGCTGGCCCAGGGCTTTGTGCAGCAGATCCGGCGCGTGGCCGGGGCCGATGCGGCGGCGGTGCGCTGGTCCAATGAGGCCAATGAACGTTATGTGCTGCTGGCCGGTGACGGCCTGCCCCGCACCATGGCCGAGGGCGAGCACTGCCTGCACACCGGCACCTGCCTGTGCGGCCAGCCCCAGGCCCAGGCGCGCACGCGGGTGATTCCCATCACGCCATCAACCACCGTCGCCTTGCCACATTGCCGCGAGGCGGGTTTTGAAACCATGGTGACCATCCCGGTGCAGATGCAGCAGCGCTTGCTGGGTGAGGTGGACCTGTTCTTCCGCTCGCCCATTGAGCTGACCGATGAACTGCGCGATTTGCTAGAAGCCATGACGCGCCACCTGGCCAGCGCCATGGAAGGCCTGCGCGCCACAGCCCTGGAGCGCGAAGCCGCCGTGGCCGAAGAGCGCAGCATGCTGGCGCGCGAGCTGCACGACTCCATCGCCCAGTCGCTGGCCTTCCTCAAGATCCAGACGCAGCTGCTGCGCGACGCCGTGAACCGTGGCGACGAGGCCAAGCGCGACCGCAGCATCAGCGAGCTGGATGTCGGCGTGCGCGAGTGTTATTCCGACGTGCGCGAGCTGCTTGTGCACTTTCGCACCCGCACCAACGACGAGGATATTGAATCGGCCCTGCGCGCCACGTTGTCCAAGTTCGAGCACCAGACCGGCATGGCCACCACGCTGGGCATGGTGGGCCATGGCCTGCCGCTGGCGCCCGATTTGCAGATCCAGGTGCTGCACATGGTGCAGGAAGCGTTGTCGAACGTGCGCAAGCATTCGGGCGCCACGCGGGTGGACCTGCTCGTGCACCGGCATCCGCGCTGGCGCTTTGAGGTGCAGGACAACGGCAAGGGCTTCGACGTGGCCACCGTGCCACCCGATTCGCTGCATGTGGGCCTTGGCATCATGCGCGAGCGCGCCCACCGCGTGGGTGCCGTGCTGCAGGTTGAATCCACCCCGGGCCAGGGCACGCGCGTGTGCATCGAGCTGCCCACGGTGACCGCTGCCACCACCATGCCCTCCCAGTCTGCACCTCCGTCCGCAGCGGCCATAGCCCCCCAAGGCGCGGCTTCTGGCGAAGAACTCACACCCGCCGTGGCCGCAGGCCGGGTGGCCACCACCGCATGACCCCTACCACCGCCATCCCCTTGGCCCCCCCCGCCGGTGCGGGCCACCAACCCCCCGCAGAGCCGCCTGTGACGCTGCTGGTGGTGGACGACCACACGCTCTTCCGCCGGGGGCTGATTGCACTGTTGGGGCAGGACGCGGGCCTGCTGGTGGTGGGCGAGGCGGGCGATGCCGCCGAGGCCCTGCGCCTGGCGCCGGAGCTGTTGCCCCAGGTGATCCTGCTGGACAACCACCTGCCCGGCGTGATGGGCGTGGACGCCATCCGGGGCCTGCGCGAAGTCTCGCCCTCCTCGCGCGTGCTCATGCTCACCGTCAGCGAAGACGGGCAGGACCTGGCCGCCGCACTGCGCAACGGCGCGCAAGGCTACCTGCTCAAGACCATCGACGGCGATCTTTTGGCCCAGGCCATCCGCCGCGCGGCCCGGGGCGAGCCCGTGGTGAGCCCCGAACTCATGGGCAAACTGGTGGCCGCGTTCCAGTCGCAAGGGGTGGCCGAAGCGGCAGCGCTCATCGCCCCAGCCGGGCCTGCCGGGGCGGGTGCGTCCACGCAGCCGCCCGAGGCTGCCAACAACGGCGCCGCGCCCCTGTCCCCGCGTGAGGAGGACGTGCTGCGCGAGATCGCGCGCGGTGCCAGCAACAAGGAAATCGCGCGCACACTCGACATCGCCGAGACCACGGTCAAGATCCATGTGCAGCACATCCTGCGCAAGCTGGGCCTGAGTTCGCGCGTGCAGGCGGCGGTCTACGCCTCAGACCGGCAGCGCGCGGAGTAGCGGGCTCGCTGCGCGCACGGCCGTGCGGTCGCTTGCGCGTGGTGTTTGCTATAATTTTAATAGCTATTGGCGCTTTCCTATCAAGCGCTACCAGCGGTTTGTACTGAAATTTTGCTGTGCACAGCCCGTCGCCGCTGCAGCATTGCTCCCATGGCCCTTGGTGCGCCGACCCTATCCTGCATTTCCTCTCACGAACCGGCCCGCAGCTGCACGCGCCTGCCTGGTCATCCATCCATAGTTCTTTCGGACGATGAGTCGGTGCGGTGGCGTAGGCCCGGACTAGTCCTTCTGCCGCGCCCCGGGTGTCCTTGCGAAGGATAGGCAGTGCGTGCCCAAAGCGGGACGATACCGCCAACCACAGAGAGAAGAAGAGGAACCGCGCAATGGCACATACCCCTTTGCCCCCGGGCGACAGCCCACAGCGCACCCGCCAGGCTTGGTCGGTGCTGATCGTCAGCACCTTCGCCTTCACGGTCTGTTTCATGGTGTGGATGATGTTCGGCGTCATCGGCATCCCTATCAAGAAGATGCTCAACCTGAACTCCACGCAGTTCGGGTTGCTCATGTCCATGCCTGTGCTCACGGGCTCGCTGGTGCGGGTGCCGTTGGGCATCTGGACCGACAAGTTCGGCGGCCGCATCGTGATGGCCGCCGTGATGGCCACCACCGTGCCCGCCATCTGGCTGATGGGCTACGCCACGGAATACTGGCACTTCCTCACCATCGGCCTGTTTGTGGGCTTGGCGGGGGGCTCGTTCTCGGTGGGTACGCCCTATGTGGCGCGCTGGTTCCCCAAGCACCGCCAGGGCACGGCCATGGGTGTGTATGGCGCGGGCAACTCGGGCGCGGCGGTGAACAAGTTCGTGGCCCCGGTGTTGCTGGTGGCGTTTGGCTGGACCATGGTGCCGCAGGTGTATGCGGCCATCATGCTCGGCACGCTGGTGCTGTTCTGGTTGTTCAGCTACAGCGACCCGGCCCACCTGGTGCCCAGCAACGTCAAGTTCACCGACCAGCTCAAGGCGCTGAAGGACCCCAAGGTCCTCAAGTACTGCCAGTACTACAGCATTGTGTTTGGCGGCTATGTGGCGCTGTCGCTGTGGATGGTGCAGTACTACGTGGGCGAATTTGGCCTGGACATCCGCGTGGCGGCACTGCTGGCCGCGTGCTTCTCGCTGCCCGGCGGTGTGCTGCGCGCCATCGGCGGCATGCTGTCTGACAAGTACGGCGCCCACAGCGTGACCTGGTGGGTGATGTGGGTGAGCTGGATCTGCCTGTTTTTGCTGAGCTATCCGCAGACCGACTTCACCATCGTCACCGTCAACGGCCCCAAGACCTTTCACATCGGCCTGAATGTGTACCTGTTCACGGGCCTCATGTTTCTGCTGGGCATTGCCTGGGCCTTTGGCAAGGCCAGTGTCTTCAAGTACATCAGCGACGACTACCCCCAGAACATCGGTGCCATCAGCGGCATCGTGGGCCTGGCCGGTGGCATGGGCGGCTTCATCCTGCCCATCCTGTTCGGCGCGCTGATGGACCTCACCGGCATCCGCTCCAGCGCTTTCATGCTGATGTATGGCGTGGTGTGGGTCTCGCTCATCTGGATGTACTTCACCGAAGTGCGTCGCACCGATCTGATGGCCACGCAGGCAGCACCGGCTGCTGCGGCTGGCCGCTGAACTTTCACTTTCCAAGGAAACACCATGTCTGCCACACCCGCCAGTAGGCGCCAGGGGCGTCTGCTCACCCTCTGGGCTCCTGAGGACAAATCGTTCTGGGAGCGCGAAGGCGAAGCCATCGCCAAGCTCAACCTGTGGATCTCGGTGCCCGCGCTGTTCCTGGCCTTTGCCATCTGGCAGGTGTGGAGCGTGGTTGCCGTGAGCCTGCCGGGCCTGGGCTTCAAGTATTCGACCAACCAGCTGTTCTGGCTGGCCGCAGCGCCCGCGCTCAGCGGCGCCACGCTGCGTATCTTCTATTCGTTCTTGGTGCCGCTGGTGGGTGGGCGCCGCTGGACGGCGATCTCCACCGCCAGCTTGCTGATCCCTGCGATTGGCATCGGCTTTGCGGTGCAAGACAACACCACGACCTATCCCACCATGCTCATCCTGGCGCTGCTGTGCGGCCTGGGCGGCGGCAACTTCAGCTCCAGCATGGCCAACATCAGTTTCTTCTTTCCGAAGGAGCGCAAGGGCTCAGCGTTGGGCGTGAATGCAGGCCTGGGTAACTTGGGCGTTTCGGTGGTGCAGTTTCTGAGCCCGCTGGTCGTCACGGCAGGCATCTTCGGCATCTTTGGTGGCGAAGGCCAGACCATCGTCAAGAACGGCCAGACGGTGCAGGTGTGGACGCAGAACGCCGCTTTCATCTGGGTGCCATGGATTGCGCTGACGGCGCTGGCCGCGTGGTTCGGCATGAACGACATCGCCGATGCCAAGGCTTCCTTTGCCGCGCAGGCCGCCATCTTCAAGCGCAAGCACAACTGGCTGATGTGCGTGTTGTACCTCGGCACCTTCGGCTCGTTCATCGGCTATGCAGCGGGCTTTCCGCTGCTCATCAAGAGCCAGTTCCCTGGCGTGAATCCGCTGGCCTACGCCTGGCTGGGCCCGCTGGTGGGCGCCGTGATCCGCCCCTTTGGTGGTTGGCTGGCCGACAAGCTCGGTGGTGCGCGTGTCACGCTGTGGAATTTCATCGTCATGGCCGTGGCCGTGATGGGTGTGACGTTCTTCCTGCCCTCCGGTGGCCCTGGCGGCAACGAAGGCCAGTTTGCAGGTTTCTTCGTGTGCTTCCTGGTGCTGTTCCTCACCACCGGCATCGGCAACGGCTCGACCTTCCGCATGATCCCCGTGATCTTCCTGACCGAAGCCATGCGCGGCGTGGACAAGCACAACGCCGCCGCTGTGGCCAGCGCCAACAAGGAGGGCAATACCCTGGGCGCGGCGACGCTGGGCTTCACCGCCGCCATGGCCGCCTACGGCGGGTTCTTTATCCCCAAGAGCTATGGCAGCTCCATCGCGCTGACCGGCAGCCCCCACGCTGCACTGTGGACGTTCTTCGCCTTCTATCTCGTTTGCATCGTGATCACCTGGTGGACCTACGCACGCAAGCACGCCGAGATGCCTTGCTAGTCAACCCCAGAACAGAAATCAGAAAAGGAGCCCTTCGATGAGCCATTTCCTCGATCGCCTTTCGTACTTCTCGCAGCCCCGCGAGACCTTTGCCCAAGGCCATGGCGAAACCAACGGTGAAGACCGCACCTGGGAAGACGCCTACCGCGACCGCTGGGCGCACGACAAGATCGTGCGCAGCACCCACGGCGTGAACTGCACGGGCTCCTGTTCGTGGAAGATCTACGTCAAGGGCGGCATCGTGACCTGGGAAACCCAGCAAACCGACTACCCCCGCACCCGCCCTGATCTGCCCAACCATGAGCCCCGTGGCTGCGCACGCGGCGCCAGCTACAGCTGGTACCTGTACAGCGCCAACCGCGTGAAGTACCCCATGGTGCGTGGCCGCCTGCTCAAGCACTGGCGCGCCGCCATCGCCCTGGCCAAGAGCCCGGTGGACGCCTGGGCCAGCATCGTCGAGAACGATGCCTCCAAGCGCGAATGGCAAAAGCAGCGCGGCCTGGGCGGCTTCGTGCGCAGCACCTGGGAAGAAGTCAACCAGATGATCGCTGCGGCCAACGTGTACACCATCAAGAAGCACGGGCCCGACCGCATCATCGGCTTCTCGCCCATCCCGGCGATGTCGATGATTTCGTACGCTGCAGGCAGCCGCTACCTCAGCCTGATGGGCGGCGTGTGCATGAGTTTTTACGACTGGTACTGCGACCTGCCTCCCAGCAGCCCGCAGACCTGGGGCGAGCAGACCGACGTGCCCGAGTCGGCCGACTGGTACAACAGCTCGTACATCATTGCCTGGGGCTCCAATGTGCCCCAGACGCGCACGCCCGATGCGCACTTTTTGACCGAGGTGCGCTACAAGGGCACCAAGGTGGTGTCCATCACGCCCGACTACTCCGAAGTCGCCAAGCTGGGCGATCTGTGGATGCACCCCAAGCAGGGCACCGACGCCGCCGTAGCCATGGCCATGGGTCATGTGATCCTCAACGAGTTCTACTTCAAGGACGGTGGCAAGGGCCGCAGTGCGTACTTTGACGACTACGCGCGCCGCTACACCGACCTGCCGCTGCTGGTGGTGCTCAAGGAAAAAACGCTGCCCGATGGCCGCACGGTGATGGTGCCCGACCGTTATGTGCGCGCCAGCGATTTCCCAGGCCAGCTTGACCAGTCCAACAACCCCGACTGGAAGACTGTGGGCTACGACGAGCTGGGCCAGGTCACGCTGCCCAATGGTTCCATCGGCTTTCGCTGGGGGGCGGACGGCCGCCCCGACCAGGGCCTGTGGAACCTGGAGAACAAGGAAGCACGTACCGGCAACACCGTCAAGCTCAAGCTGTCGGTGATCGAAGATGGCGAGCAGGCCCACGACATTGCCGATGTCGCCTTCCCGTACTTTGGCGGCGTGGCAACGCCCAACTTCACGGCCAACGAACAAGGTGGCGACGTGATGGTGCGCCGCGTGCCGGTGTCCCACCTGGAGTTGGCCGGGCATGAAGCCCAGGGCCGCGTGATGGTGGCTACCGTGTTCGACCTGCTGGCGGGCAACTACGGCATTGACCGAGGCCTACCGGGCGAAGAGCCCGGTGGCGGTTACGACGCCGACCGCCCCTACACCCCTGCCTGGCAAGAGGCCATCACCGGCGTGCCGCGCGAGCAGATCATCACCGTGGCGCGCCAGTTTGCCGACAACGCCGACAAGACGCATGGCAAGTCCATGGTGATCATCGGCGCGGCCATGAACCACTGGTACCACAGTGACATGAACTACCGGGGCATCATCAACATGCTGATGCTGTGCGGCTGTATTGGCCAAAGCGGTGGCGGCTGGGCGCACTATGTGGGCCAGGAAAAGCTGCGCCCACAGACGGGCTGGACGGCGCTGGCCTTTGCGCTGGACTGGATCCGCCCACCGCGCCAGATGAACAGCACCAGCTTCTTCTACGCCCACACCGACCAGTGGCGCTACGAGAAACTGGGCATGGAAGAAATCCTCTCGCCCCTGGCTGACAAGAAGGCCCACCACGGCGCGCAGATCGACTACAACGTGCGCGCCGAGCGCATGGGCTGGCTGCCATCAGCGCCCCAGCTCAAGACCAACCCCATGCAGGTGGCCAAGGATGCCGCTGCAGCGGGTATGGACGCGAAGGATTACGTCGTCAAGTCTCTGAAGGACGGCACGCTCACGATGAGCTGCGAGGACCCGGACCATCCGTCCAACTGGCCGCGCAACATGTTCGTGTGGCGCTCCAACATCCTGGGCTCGTCGGGCAAGGGGCATGAATACTTCCTCAAGCACCTGCTGGGCACCACCCACGGCGTGCAGGGCAAGGACCTGGGCAAAGACGAAGCCAAGCCCGAGGAAGTGCAGTGGCACACCAACGCACCCGAAGGCAAGCTGGACCTGCTGGTCACGCTCGACTTCCGCATGAGCACGACCTGCCTGTACTCCGACATCGTGCTGCCCACGGCCACCTGGTACGAGAAGAACGACCTCAACACCAGCGACATGCACCCCTTCATCCATCCGCTGTCGACAGCGGTGGACCCTGCCTGGCAGGCCAAGAGCGACTGGGAGATCTACAAGGGTTTTGCCAAGGCCGTGAGCGAGGTCAGCGTGGGCCATCTGGGCGTCGAAAAGGACGTGGTGCTCACACCCATCATGCACGACACGGCCGGCGAAATGGCCCAGCCCTATGGTGTGCGCGACTGGAAGCGGGGCGAGTGCGAACTCATCCCCGGCAAGACGGCGCCGCAGGTCACCGTGGTCGAGCGCGACTACCCCAACCTCTACAAGCGCTTCACCGCCCTGGGCCCCTTGATGGACAAGGCAGGCAACGGCGGCAAGGGTATCGGCTGGAACACGCAGACCGAAGTCGGCCAATTGGGCGACTTGAACGGCCGGGTGAAGGAAGAGGGCGTGACGCAGGGCATGCCCCGCATCGTGTCCGACATCGACGCCACCGAAGTGGTGATGATGCTGGCCCCCGAAACCAACGGCCACGTGGCCTGCAAGGCCTGGGAGGCCCTGGGCAAGCAGACCGGGCGCGACCACGTGCACTTGGCCCTGCACCGCGAGGACGAGAAGATCCGCTTCCGCGACATCCAGGCGCAGCCGCGCAAGATCATCAGCTCGCCCACCTGGTCCGGTCTGGAAAGCGAAAAGGTCAGCTACAACGCCGGCTATACCAACGTGCACGAGTACATCCCATGGCGCACCCTCACGGGCCGCCAGCAGTTCTACCAAGATCACCCGTGGATGCGTGACTTTGGCGAAGGCTTCGTGAGCTACCGCCCACCCGTGCACCTCAAGACGCTGGAAGAAGTGGAAGGCAAGAAGCCCAACGGCAACCGCGAGATCGCGCTCAATTTCATCACGCCGCACCAGAAGTGGGGCATCCACAGCACGTACAGCGACAACCTGATGATGCTCACGCTCAACCGGGGTGGCTCGGTGGTGTGGCTGAGCGAGGACGACGCGAAGGTCGCTGGCATCGTGGACAACGACTGGGTCGAACTCTTCAACGCCAACGGCGCGATTGCAGCCCGTGCGGTGGTGAGCCAGCGCGTGAACCCCGGCATGGTGATGATGTACCACTCGCAAGAGAAGATCATCAACACCCCCGGTTCCGAGATCACCGGCACGCGCGGCGGCATCCACAACTCGGTCACGCGCATTGTGCTCAAGCCCACCCACATGATTGGCGGCTATGCGCAGTTGAGCTACGGCTTCAACTACTACGGAACCATCGGCACCAACCGCGACGAGTTCGTGCTGGTGCGCAAGATGGACCGCGTGGACTGGCTCGACGATGAGCCTGTGTCCGGTACCGCAGCCCACGCCTGAAGCCGAAGACAAGGAGAAACACGATGAAAATTCGCGCACAAATCGGCATGGTGCTGAACCTGGACAAGTGCATCGGTTGCCACACCTGTTCCGTCACCTGCAAAAACGTCTGGACCAGTCGCCCGGGCGTGGAATACGCCTGGTTCAACAACGTCGAGACCAAGCCTGGTATCGGCTACCCCAAGGAATGGGAAAACCAGGACAAGTGGAACGGCGGCTGGGTGCGCAACCCTGACGGCTCCATCGCCCCCCGCCAGGGCGGCAAGTGGAAGCTACTCATGCGCATCTTCGCCAACCCCAACCTGCCCCAGATCGACGACTACTACGAGCCCTTCACGTTCGACTACGACCACCTGCAGTCGGCGCCTGAAACGAAGGCCGCACCCACGGCCCGCCCGCGCAGCCTGATCACCGGCAAGCGCATGGAGAAGATCGAGTGGGGCCCGAACTGGGAGGAAATCCTGGGCGGCGAGTTCAGCAAGCGCAGCAAGGACAAGAACTTCGACGATGTGCAAAAGGACATCTACGGCCAGTTCGAGAACACCTTCATGATGTACCTGCCACGCCTGTGCGAGCACTGCCTGAACCCGGCGTGCGTGGCATCGTGCCCCAGCGGCTCGATCTACAAGCGCGAGGAAGACGGCATCGTGCTGATCGACCAGGACAAGTGCCGTGGCTGGCGCATGTGCGTCTCGGGCTGCCCCTACAAGAAGATCTACTACAACTGGCAATCGGGCAAGGCCGAGAAGTGCATCTTCTGCTATCCCCGCATCGAAGCGGGTCAGCCGACCGTGTGCTCCGAGACCTGCGTGGGCCGCATCCGCTACCTGGGTGTGCTGCTGTATGACGCAGACCGCATCCAGGAAGCCGCCAGCGTGGAACGCGACCGCGACCTGTACCAGGCGCAGCTCGACATCTTCCTCGACCCGAACGACCCGGACGTGATCAAGCAGGCCCGCATCGACGGCATCCCGGACAGTTGGATGGACGCTGCCCGTAACAGCCCCGTCTACAAGATGGCTGTGCAATGGAAGGTGGCCCTGCCGCTGCACCCCGAGTACCGCACGCTGCCCATGGTCTGGTATGTGCCGCCGCTCTCGCCCATCACGGCCGCCGCCAACGCGGGCCATGTGGGCGTGAATGGCGATATCCCCGATGTGTCGCAGCTGCGCATCCCCGTGCAGTACCTGGCCAACCTGCTCACCGCTGGCGATACCGGCCCCGTGGTGCGGGCGCTGGAGCGCATGCTGGCCATGCGCACCTACCAGCGCGACAAGCACGTGGAGCAGCGCCAGAACCTGGCCGTGCTCAAGCAGGCCGGCCTGTCGATGGCCGAGGTCGAGGAGATGTACCACGTGATGGCAATTGCCAATTACGAGGACCGCTTCGTCATCCCATCGGCCCACCGCGAATACGCCGAAAACGCGTTCGACATCCGGGGCGGCTGCGGCTTCTCGTTTGGCAACGGGTGCTCGGATGGCGCCACCGAGACCAGCATGTTCGGTGGCAAGAAGCCCCGCACGATCCCGATCAAGGCCACGGTCTGATTGCACACAGGAAGGAATCACCATGTTCAAGAAGAACCCGACCTCTGTGCGCCTGACCCTGCGCGCCCTGGGCTACCTGCTGAGCTACCCCGATGCGCAGTTGCGCAGCGTGATGCCGCAGCTCATCGACGCGCTGCAGGCCGAGCAAGCCCTTACGGCTGATCGCATGGATGAGCTGAAGGCAGTGTGCGAGCACCTGGCTGCACTCGATCCGCTGGAAGCCGAGGCCCGCTACGTGGACAACTTCGACCGGGGCCGCCAGACCTCGCTGCACCTGTTCGAGCATGTGCATGGCGACTCGCGCGACCGGGGGCCTGCGCTCATCGATCTGCTGCAGACCTACGACAAAGCAGGTCTGAAGTTTGAAGCCGAAGAGCTGCCCGACCACCTGCCGGTGGTGCTGGAGTTCGCCTCCACCCAGCCGCCCGAAGTGGCCAAGGAGTTCCTGGGCGAAATGGCCCACATCCTGAACGCGCTGTTCAGTGCGCTGGTGGCAAGAAGCAGCCCCTATGCCAGCGTGATTGCTGCGGTGCTCGAAGTGTCGGGCCAGCGCGTGCAGTCGGTGGCGCTCACGCCCGAGCCGCCCATGGACGAGGTCTGGGCCGAGCCCGAAGCGTTTGGCGGTTGCAGCACCCAGGGCCAGGCCAAGCCTGACCAGCCGCAACCTCTGCATTTTGTTCGTACCCCCCGCGCCGAGCGGGCACCAGAAGGAGTCTCCGTATGACCGCCTGGCTTGACACCCTGTTGTTTGGCATCTATCCGTATATTTGCCTCGCTGTCTTTTTCATTGGCAGCTGGGCGCGGTTCGACCGCGACCAGTACACCTGGAAAAGCGATTCGTCGCAGCTGCTGCGCACCGGCAGCCTGCGCTGGGGCAGCAACCTGTTCCATATCGGTGTGCTGTTCCTGTTCTTTGGCCATACCGTGGGCATGCTCACGCCGCACTTCCTGTACGAAGGCTTTATCACTGCAGGTGCCAAGCAGATCATGGCGATGGTGACGGGCGGTATCGCGGGCGTGCTGGGCTTCATTGGCCTGTCCATCCTGCTGCACCGGCGCCTGTCGGATGACCGCATCCGCGCCACGTCCAAGACCAGCGACATCCTGATCCTGGTGCTGCTGTGGCTGCAACTGGCGCTGGGCTTGGCCACCATTCCGCTGTCGGCGCAGCATCTGGACGGCTCCATGATGATGAAGCTGGCCGAGTGGGGTCAGCGCGTGGTGACCTTCCGCAGCGGCGGCGTCGAGCTGCTGGCCGAGGCGGGCTGGATCTTCAAGGCCCACATGTTCCTGGGCATGAGCATCTTCCTGGTCTTCCCCTTCACCCGTCTGGTGCATGTGTGGAGCGGCTTTGGCACGCTGGCCTATGTGCTGCGCCCCTACCAGGTGGTGCGTGCGCGCCGCCTGAACCTGCCGCCCGGCCATATGCAGTCGCAAGACCGCCGCGCCTGAAACCCACTGACCCAAGGAGCACACCATGAGCGGATGTGGAACCGGGAGCTGCGGATGCGGCTCCACTGACAGCAGCGTGGCGGCAGCACCTGCCAGCACGCTGACCCCTACACAGGCTGCGGCCTACGAGGCACTGGTTGCAACGATGGACGATGCCCCCCAGCAAGCCACCCTGGCACCACAAGCCGGCGCTATGGGGGGCATGGGCTCGGTGACGGCCGAGATGGCACGTGTCAATGGCGTGGCCCTCAACGCCCCGCACGAGCTGCTGGACGAAGAGGCCTTGCGCCAGCGTGCCTGCACCGAACTGCTGCGCCAGGCGGCCCAGCAGGCGGGTTTGCTTTCAGCAGACGATGTGCCCGGCGTCGAGGGAGCCATCAGCACCGAGGCCTCCAACGCCATCGAGCAGCTGCTGGAGCGTGAGCTACCCATCCCCGACCCATCGGAAGAAGCCTGCCGCCGCTACCACGACGCCCACCCTGCGGCACACGCCCAGGGCGAGCGGGCCCAACTGCGCCACGTGCTGTTTGCCGTGACGCCGGGTGTGGATGTGAAGCAGCTGCGCCTGCGTGCCGAGGCCATGTTGATTGACTTGCGCTGTGCAGACGATGGTGGCGCCAAGTTTGCTGAGGCGGCTGCGCAGTGGTCCAACTGCCCCAGCGGCCAGCAAGGCGGCGACCTGGGCTGGCTCACCCGCGCCGACTGTGCCCCCGAGTTCGCCCGCGAGGTGTTTGGCAGCGCCGAGATCGGTGTGCTGGCACGCTTGGTGCACAGCCGGTTTGGCCTGCATGTGGTGGAGGTGGTGGCGCGCGATCCGGGGCAGCAGCCTTCGTTCGAAGAGGTGCGCCAGGCCATCGCCCTCACGCTGCGCCAGCAGGCCTGGGTGAACGCATTGAGGCAGTACCTGCAATTGCTGGCGGGCGCTGCCGTGGTGGAGGGCGTGGCACTGGACGCGGCCGATTCTCCGCTTGTACAGTAGTTGCATTGCACGCCATCTGATCGCACCATGCCCGACGAGCTGCTTGATCGCCTGCGTCGTTTTCACGACGACGCCTTTCCCCAGTACCGCGAACAGTTCCAGACGCTGGTGGACGAGGGGCAGCACCCCACCACGTTGTTCATCGGCTGTTCCGACTCGCGCCTGGTGCCCTACCTGTTGACCGGCGCGGGCCCGGGGGAGCTTTTCCTGGTGCGCAACGTGGGTGCGTTCATCCCGCCGTATGACGGATCTCACGGCCACCATGGGACCACGGCAGCCATTGAGTTTGCAGTGCTCAACCTGCAGGTGCGCCGCATCGTGGTGTGCGGCCACAGTCACTGTGGGGCTATCAAGGCGATGTATGGTGAGGTTTCGCCCGAAGCGCCCAACCTGAACCGCTGGCTGGACCTGGGGCGCGAGGCCCTGTTGCCCATGCAGGCGGGCCCCGAGGTGCTGCGCCGCACTGAGCAACGCGCCGTGGTGCTGCAGCTCGAACGCCTCATGGAGTACCCGATGGTGCGCAGCCGTGTGCAGTCAGGGCAGATCAGCCTGCACGGCTGGCACTACGTGATCGAGGAAGGAGAAGTCCATGTGTTTGATGTCAAGACGGGCGGTTTTGTGCCGGCCTCGCTGGCGGACAACAGCGGCACCGGCCCCTACCACCCTTACGTGGAGCATGATGGGCAAGTTCTTCTGGACGAGCTTTGACCTTGTCCGGCATTCTCGCGGCAGATCCGTGAGGAATGAGGCCCTCTTGATGGAACGCAAGACCTCACTGGCGTGAAACCCAAATCATCGGCCCCCATGAAACGCGAACCTCAGCCCCCCCTCAAGCCCACCTCGTCCCTGCAGCCCATCAGCCTGGATGTGCTGCGCGAGAAATACCTCAAACCTGGCGAAACCACCGCCGACGAGCTGTACCAGCGTGTGGCGCGGGCTCTGGCCTCGGTCGAAAAACCGGAGCTGCGCGATAAGTACGAAGCCTTGTTCCTCGCCAACCTGAAGGCAGGCGCCATCGGTGCGGGCCGCATCATGAGCGCGGCAGGCACCGACATACAGGCCACCCTTATCAACTGCTTTGTGCAGCCCGTGGGTGACTGCATCCAGGGCGTGGATGACGAAGGCTTTCCGGGCATCTACGAAGCGTTGCGTGAGGCGGCCGAGACCATGCGCCGTGGCGGGGGCGTGGGCTATGACTTCTCCCGCATCCGTCCCAAGGGCGCACAGGTGAAGGCCACCGCCTCCATGGCATCGGGGCCGTGCAGCTACATGAACGTGTTCGATCAGTCCTGCTCCACCGTGGAGAGCGCGGGCGCGCGGCGGGGGGCGCAGATGGGCGTGCTGCGCATCGACCATCCCGATGTGCACGAGTTCATCACGGCCAAGCGCACGCCAGGGCGCTGGAATAACTTCAATGTGTCGGTGGGCGTGTCGGACGAGTTCATTGCAGCCGTGCAGAACAACGCACAGTGGGAGCTGGTGCACAAGGCTCGCCCCGGCGCTGCGTTGCTCGCCCAGGGCGCCCGCCAGCGTGCAGACGGCCAGTGGGTGTATGCCACCGTGCCCGCACGCGAGCTGTGGGACACCATCATGAAGTCGGCCTACGACTTTGCCGAGCCCGGTATCCTGTTCCTGGGGCGCATCAACGAAGACAACAACCTGCACTATTGCGAAGACATCGCGGCGACCAATCCCTGTGTGACAGAAGACACCTGGGTCATGACCACTGAAGGGCCTGCGCAAGTGGCTGACCTAGTAGGGCGCCCGTTTGTAGCGGTGGTGGATGGGAGCGCTTACCGGGTCGAGAGTCATGGCTTCTTCAAGACCGGCACCAAACCCGTGCTGCAGTTGCAAACCGAAGAGGGGCATGTACTGCGCCTTACCGCAGACCATCGTGTGCGCCGCGTGGCGTGCAAGACCCGTTACTGCCTGGAGGTGGAATGGACGGAGGCGGCGCAGCTGCAGCTGGGCGATGAGGTTGTGCTGCACGACCACCGGGCCTTTGCGGGCTGGGGCGGTGCAGGCACGCAGGCAGAAGGTTACCTGCTGGGTTTGTTGATTGGTGACGGAACCCTTAATGCCGACAAGGCCGTGATTTCGGTGTGGGCGCCTGAGCTGAAAGCCGTGGGGCAGGGCACGGTAGCTTTCGCGGCCACCGGGGCGGACGGCATCATGCGGGTCGCCATGGCTGCGGCAGCTACGTTGCCGCACCGTGCAGATTTCAAAGGCTTTCAGCGCCCTGTGACAGGACGCGGTGAGACACGGCTGGCCAGTGCGGCGCTCTTGAAACTCGCGCATGAACTGGGAATGGCGCCGGGCCACAAGACCATCACGGTTGCCATGGAGCGGCAATCGTCTGCCTTCGCGCAGGGCCTGCTGTCTGGGCTGTTCGATGCCGATGGATCGGTACAAGGTGCGCAGGACAAAGGCTTGAGCGTGCGCTTGTCGCAAAGCGACGAGGCCTTGCTGCAAACTGTGCAGCGCATGTTGTTGCGCATGGGTATCGCTTCCACGCTGTACCGCAACCGTCGCCCGGCGGCTGAGCGCAACCTGCCCAATGGCAAAGGGGGGATGCAGTCCTACGCTACGCGTGCGCAGCACGAACTGGTTATTAGTGGGGACAACCTCGCGGTATTTGCCGAGCGGGTGGGCTTTTGTGACACAGACAAAGCGGCGCGTTTGCAAGAAGGGCTGGCGCAGTACCGGCGTGCGCTCAATCGCGAACGGTTCACCGCCACCGTGCAGGCTTTGGTGGATGCAGGGGTGGAAGATGTTTACGACGTCACTGTGGCCGATGTGCATGCCTTCGACGCCAACGGTATCGTGGTGCACAACTGTGGCGAACAGCCGCTGCCGTCGTATGGCTGCTGTGATTTGGGGCCCATCATCTTGACCCGCTTTGTACGCCACCCCTTCGGTTTTGGCGGGGTTGCTGCGTTTGATTTCGATGCGTTTACCAAAGCCGTGGCGCTGCAGGTGCGTGCGCTCGACAACGTGCTCGATGTGACCTACTGGCCGCTGCCGCAGCAGCGCGACGAGGCCATGGCCAAGCGCCGCATTGGTGTGGGCTTTACCGGCATGGGCAACACACTGGCCATGCTGTGCCTGCGCTACGACCTGCCCGAGGGCCGCACCATGGCTGCACGGATTGCCGAGTACATGCGCGACGCAGCGTATGCCGCATCGGTGGACCTGGCGCGTGAGAAAGGAGTGTTTCCGAAGTTCGATGCCAACGGCTATCTGGCCGAAGGCACGTTTGCCAGCCGCCTGCCGGAGTCGCTCCAAGCTGCCATCCGCCAGCATGGCATCCGCAATAGCCATCTGCTCTCCATCGCCCCCACGGGCACGGTGAGCCTGGCCTTTGCCGACAACGCTTCCAACGGCATCGAGCCGCCGTTTTCGTGGATGTACAAGCGCAAGAAGCGCGAGTCCGACGGCAGCACGACCGAGTACGCGGTGGAAGACCACGCCTGGCGGCTGTACCGCGAGCTGGGCGGCGATGTAGATGCGTTGCCGGACTATTTCGTCTCGGCCCTCGCCATGCCCGCCGAAGGCCACATTGCCATGATGGAGGCCGTGCAGCCCTTTGTGGACACGGCCATCTCCAAGACTGTCAACATCCCTGCCGACTACCCCTACGAAGGGTTCAAGGACCTGTATCTTCAGGCCTGGCGCGCCAAGCTCAAAGGTCTGGCCACCTACCGGCCCAACGCCATCCTGGGGTCTGTGCTGGAGACCCACGCTGCACCTGCGCCAACGCTTGCTGCTGCGCCCATGGTGCCACCCGCACCCCCGGTGGACCCCATGCGCACCGTCATCGAAAGCCGCCCCCAAGGCGGCCTCTCCGCCGTTGCGGAGAAGCTCGAATACTGGACGCAAGAGGGCCACAAGACGCTGTACCTCATCGTGTCGTTCCTCCCCGTTCCCACTGGCATCGGTAACGGCACGGTAGACCGCGCCATTGAGTTCTTCATGCCCGTGGGCCAAAGCGGCGAGTCGCAGCAGTGGATCACGTCCAGCATGCGCATGTTGTCGCTGGCAGCGCGTGGCGGCTTTTTGGAGCGGGCGCTGTCGGACATGCGCAAGGTCGCCTGGGACCGCGGCCCCGTGCGCCTGGGCACCCACCGCAAGGACGACGGCACGCTGGTGCCCATGTGGCACGACTCCGAGGTGGCGGCCATGGCCTATGCCATCCAGAACATCCTGGCGCGCCGCGTGGCCGACCCGGTGCAGCAGCAGCTGCCGCTGGATGAGCCTGCACCGCCCCCGGTGGCTGTGCCCCAGGCCATGGCGGGCAAGAAGTGCAGCGAGTGTGGCGCCCACGCCGTGATTCGCAAGGATGGTTGCGACTACTGCACGCAGTGCGGGCATTTGGGGACCTGCGGGTGACCTCTCGCCCCGTCATCCCCCTGCGCACCGCGTCGGGAAAACCGTCGCCGGAGATGCTGGCGTCGCTGGACAGGCAATGGCGCTGGCGCTATCTGATGCTGGCGCCGCACCGGTTGGGGTTTTTCCTGGCCATGGTGGTGCTGGTGGCGTCAGGGGGGTGGTGGGCATTGGTGCAGGTGGCGCGGTCCAGCGGTGGGTGGGGGCTTTACTACGCAGTGTCTCCGACGCTGGTGCACTCGGCGGTGATGGCGTTCGGATTCATTCCCCTGTTCTTTTCCGGCTTCCTGTTCACAGCAGGCCCTAAATGGCTCGGGGTGGAGCCTTTGCCAGTGGAGGCGATTCGCGCACCGCTGGTGGCGCAGGCGGTGGGGTGGCTGTTGTGGCTGGCGGGCGCGCACCTATGGGTTGGCGTGGCGCTGGTCGGATTGGCGGTGGCGACGGCGGGCCTCGTCTGGATGACTGCGCAGTTCTGGGGGCGTGTGCGGCGCAGCCAGGCCGAGGACCAGTTGCATGCTCGCACCATCGCTTGGGCTTGTACGTTGGGCTGTGTCAGCCTGGCCGGGCTGTGGCTGGGGCTGGCCGTGGGCACCCATGCGCTCGCACGTGCCTGGGTCTTCACCGGCCTGTGGGGGTTTGTGGTGGTGGTGTATGTCACGGTGGCGCACCGCATGATTCCATTTTTCACCTCCAGCGCCATGCCCATGGTGCAGGCCTGGCGGCCTTTCTGGGTGCTGTGGCTGATGCTGGCGGCCGCCGTGCTGCAGGTGCTGGCGGTGTGGCTGGACTGGCTCGGATTGCCTGCCAGCGCTGCGGGGCCGGCCTGGGGGTTGGTACACGGCACGCTGCAATTGGTGATCGGGGGCGTGCTGGTCTGGCTGGCCTGTGTCTGGGGGCTGGTACAAAGCCTCAAGAACAGGTTGCTGGCCATGCTGCATATCGGTTTCCTGTGGCTTGGCCTTGCCTTTCTGCTTGGAGGGCTTTCGCGGTGGCTGGCGTGGGGCTATGGCATGGGAACCCTGGGCCTGGGCGCGCTGCATGCCCTGACCATGGGCTGCCTGGCATCGCTGATGCTGGCCATGGTGACGCGGGTGTCGTGTGGGCACAGTGGCCGTGCGCTGGTTGCTGACCAAACGGCGTGGACATTGTTCTGGCTGCTGCAGGTGGCTACCGTGTTGCGCATTGCGGCAGAAGTGCCGGGCGTTTTTGGCATAGCGTGGGTGTGGGTGCTGCCGGTGGCGGCTTTCCTGTGGGCCGCCACCATGGGCGTATGGGGTGTCCGGCTGGGCCGGTGGTACGGTTGCCTGCGGGCCGACGGCCGGCCGGGCTGAAGAAGCTTCTTTCAAGGACCTGTGATGGCTGTCATTCCCTGGCCTTTGCACCATGCCCCCCGGCAGGTGCCAACTGCTGCTCTCCCGCCAGACGATACCGCCGCCATGGCCGCCGCGCTGATCCACTCGCGCCAGACCATCCTGCCTAAACGCCTGACTGCTCCCGGACCCAGTGCGGGGGAACTGGCCCAGATTCTCAGCGCTGCGGCCCACGCGCCGGACCACGGCCAATTGACGCCGTGGCGTTTTGTGCTGGTGCCCGCCGCCGCGCGGCCGGCGTTGGCCGACGTGTTTGCGCAGGCTCTGTGCGAACGAGATCCTGCCGCCACGCCCGAGCAGGCCGAGCAGGCCCGCGAAAAGGCCTACCGTGCCCCGGTACTCATGCTGGTGGTGGTAGATAGCCAGTGCGGCGACCCCGCCATCGACCTGTCAGAGCGCTTGGTGTCCGCTGGCTGCGCGGTGCAGAACATGTTGCTCATGGCCACTGCACAGGGCTTCGGATCGGCCCTCACCAGCGGCAAGGCCCTCAAGTCCCCCGGATTGCGCGGCTTGTTCCAGCTGGACGCCTGGGAGCAGGCGCTGTGTTTTGTCAGCATTGGCACCGTGCAATCGCGCAAGGCAGCGCGTGCTCGACCTGTAGCAGACAGCTATGTGAGCACGCTAGACCCGCATAAGGGCGTGGTGCCAGGCTTCTGAGAAGACCGAGCCTCCCTCGCAGCATTTTTTAATTCATCGAAATTTTTTATGAACATTTCCAGCTTCGACGATCTACTTGAGGCGGCACGCATGCAGCCTGAACCCCAGCGGCTCCTGTTCGTGTTTGCTGCCGTTGAATTGCCCGACGATGCCACCCCCGCGCAGCGGGCCCGGTTTGAAGCCGGGCAGGGCGGCGCGCTGGTGCCACTGATGTGCGTGGACAAGACGCCACAGGAGCTGCCGTCGTTCGACGCGCTGGTCGGTGAGGCCAGCCAGTTCACAGCCCCTGGCCACGACTGGGCCATGGTGTTCGCGGCCGCCATGTCGGGCACCCTGAACAAGGCGCCCACCAGCGCCGATGCCGAGGCGCCTTTGCAGCGCATGGTGGATGCGATCAAGGGCGGTTCGCATGGTGCCTACATCCCCTTCGACCGCCAGGGCCAGCCCGTGCGCTTTGGGTGAGGCGAGGATGGCGTCCACTTCTGCTCCTGCTCGCCACGTTCCTGGCTTCAGCGCGCCTGCAGTCGGGTTCGAAGAGCCCTTCGCCATGCTGGAGGCCTGCCACGAGCGCGTGCAGCGCACGCTGGCACTGCTGGACCGCCTGCGTGAACATGTCCGCCAGCAAGGTGCCGATGAGAGCGCGCGCCAGGCCGCGCGCGATGTGTTGCGCTACTTTGATGTCGCTGCGCCATTGCACCATGAGGATGAGGAGCTCCATGTCTTCCCGCTGTTGCTGGCCCAGGCTGCACCGGAGATGAGGACTCTGGTGCAGCGGCTGCAACAGGACCATGTCGACATGGTGGCTGACTGGGCGGCGGCGCGAGTTCCACTACAAGCGTTGGCACAGGGGGAAATCGAAGGCTTCTCGGAATCGGAAGAGGCGCTTTTTGATCGATTTACGGCGCGCTATGCGAGCCATATCCACCACGAGGAGCGCCAGGCCTACCCGGCGGCGCTGCATCTTTTGGAGCCCACTGTGCTGGGCCGGATGGGACAAGAAATGGCACACAGGCGGGGCGCGCCTGAGCGCTGAAAAGCTCCGCCAGTGCGCTCTGCGCGCCCAGAAAGAGGAGGCCACAGTACCCGCTTTCCATGGCGGTTTGCCTTGCGGCGGACTTGGCTGTTGTCCCTGGAGCCGCCCGGCTGGCGCTGGACGGCGGTTCGGTGCCGCGCAGGTGTTTACCATGACGGGATGTCAACCTCTCATCTGTATCGGGAAGCACCTTGACCGACACAAAGAAACCTCATTTCGGCCAGTCCTTCAAGCCTGGTGCCATACCAGCCAGCCAGCCCAGTTTTAAATTCGGAATCAACTATGGAGCGGGCTTGGTTGCGGGCGTTAGATCTGTGGAGTCGCCCCTTCCCGATGATGCGACGGCGTGCAACACCCGGGGCAATGAATGGATGATGGCCAACCGGCCCGCAGACGCTATTCGCGCCTACGACCGGGCCATCGCTCTCAAGCCCGACTACGTTGATCCCTACTTCAATCGTGGCAACGCGCTGCTACGCCTGCAGCGCAATCAGGACGCGCTGGCTTCGTTCGATCAGGCCATTGCACTCTCGCCCGGGTTGGGGCTCGCACATTACAACCGGGGAACGGTACTGCAAACCTTGGATCGGTTGCCGGAGGCCATGGAAAGCTACCGCAAGGTGCTGGCGATAGATCCTGCGAATGTGCAGGCGCGTTTCAATCTGGGCTGCATTCACCTGCAGATGAAGCAGTTTGATGAAACCCTGGAGTGCATGGACCAGGTGATCGAGCGCGCACCCGAGATACCGGAGCCGCACAACAACCGGGGCACGGCTTTGCTGAGGCTGGGCCGGTATGCAGAAGCGGTTGCTGCCTTCAGCCGGGCGCTGGAGATCAACCCGCAGTCCGCCGAGGCGTACAACAACCGTGGCGAGGCGCAACTGCAACTGAGAAATCTGGAAAGCGCACTGGCGGACGTGAGCCGCGCGATCGAGCTTCGGCCCCAGCAGGGGGAGTCCAGATTCCTCATGGGCCGGCTTTTGCGGGAGATGAAGCAGTACGACGAGGCTTTGCAGCAGTTCTATCTGGCCCAGCGCCTGCCCGCTCCTTTGGCGATGCTGCAAAGCGAGATCGTTACCGCCAAGGTCCATGGCTGTATTTGGCAAAACCTGGAGGAAGAACTGCTTCAGCTCCAACAGGACATCCGGGCTAGGAAGCCTGTCCTTGAGCCATTCTCTGCTCTGTCCGTGTTCGACCAGCCTGCCCTCCACAAAGAGATTGCAAGCCGTCTTGTAGAACGCGATATGCCTGGCTCTGCAGCGTTGGGCGCGATTCCTGTTCGAGCGAGGGGCGAGAAGATTCGCATCGGTTACTACTCTGCAGATTTTCGCAATCACCCCTCGGCGTACTTGATTGCAGAGCTGATTGAAGTGCATGACCGCGAGCGATTTGAATTGTTCGCGTTTTCGGTCAGTCCCCAGGTGCACGACAGCATGCGCGAGCGACTGGTGGTGGCCTTTGACCATTTTCTGGATGTGCGTGAGCGTACCGATCTTGATATTGCGCAGCTTTCGCGAGAGCTTGGTATCGACATTGCTGTGGATCTGATGGGCTTTACGCAAGCGACGCGTTTGAGATGTTTTTCCTACCGGTGTGCACCCGTTCAGGTCAGCTACCTGGCGTACCCTGGCACCATCGGCGCCAGTTACATGGACTATGTGATCGCCGACAAGGTGGTGATTCCTCCCCGTGCCCAGGCCGACTTCACTGAAAAAGTGGTCTATCTGCCGCACAGCTACCAGGTCAACGACTCCCAGCGCAAAGTCGCTGACCGGACATTTTCCCGCGACGAACTGGGTTTGCCCGCCACTGGTTTTGTGTTTTGCTGCTTCAACAACAACTTCAAGATCCTGCCGCCCACGTTTGACGGCTGGATGCGCATCCTCCATGCCGTTGAAGGCAGCGTCTTGTGGCTGCTGGAAGACAACCCGATTGCGGCGCGGAATCTGCGCCGAGAGGCGCAGGCCCGGGGGATTTCTGCAGACCGCCTCGTGTTTGCCAGCCGCGTGCCCATGGACCAGCATCTCGCCCGCCAGCGGATGGCCGACCTCTTCCTTGATACGCTGCCCTACAACGCGCACACCACCGCGAGCGATGCCCTGTGGGTAGGGCTGCCGGTTCTGACGTGTTCAGGACAATCGTTTGCGAGCCGAGTGGCGGCGAGCCTGTTGCATGCCGTGGGGTTGCCCGAGCTTGTCACCCAGACGCAGTCTGCATTTGAGGCCCGAGCCATAGAGCTTGCCCGCGATGTGGCGCAACTCAAGAGCATTCGGGACAAGTTGGAGGAACAGGGGCCCCAGTCGCCCTTGTTCAATGCCCGGCTCTTTGCGCGGCATATCGAGTCGGCATACACCACAATGGTCGAACGCGCGCACCAGGGGCTGCCTCCCGATGTGATTGAGGTGTGAAACTTCACGGCGCCCTTCGCGTGGGCGCGAGCCCCATGTCTTGTATTTTTCAGTTTTTTTGCCCCCTTCATGAATCTCACCTTGTTCGGAACCGGTTATGTGGGGCTCGTTACCGGCGTATGCCTTGCAGAGCTGGGCAATGATGTCCTGTGCATCGACACGGATGCCGACAAAATTGCCACACTGCAGCGCGCAGAGGTTCCAATCTACGAGCCAGGGCTGCAGGAGCTGATCGTCGGCAATGTCCGCGCCGGCAGGCTGGCGTTTTCCACCGACATGGCGCGCGGTGTTGCCCACGGTGACGTGCAGTTCATCGCGGTGGGCACGCCCTCTGCGGACGATGGCAGCGCGGACCTGAGTCATGTGTTCGAGGTGGCGGGAGCCATCGCGACCCACATGACCAGCTTCAAGGTGATCGTCAACAAATCTACCGTGCCTGTGGGCGCGGGCGAAGCGGTGCACAAGGCCGTCGCTACTGTGCTTGCCCAGCGCTGGCCCGGTGCCCAGCCAGCACCTGGCTTTGCGGTGGTCTCGAACCCGGAGTTCCTCAAAGAGGGCAGTGCGATCAACGACTTCATGCGGCCTGACCGGATCATCGTTGGGTTGGGCGAGTCGCCCGAAGAGCAGCGCGCTGGTGATCTCATGCGTGCGTTGTACCGCCCTTTCGGGCATGGCCATGATCGCGTCATCTGCATGGACCGCCGCAGCGCAGAGTTCACAAAGTACGCCGCCAACGCCATGCTCGCCACGCGCATCAGTTTCATGAATGAAATGGCCAATCTGGCAGATCGTCTGGGGGTGGATATCGAACCTGTGCGGGTGGGTATTGGCGCTGATCCGCGCATTGGTGACAGCTTTCTTTATCCCGGCGTCGGTTACGGTGGCAGTTGCTTTCCCAAGGACGTGACAGCGTTGCAGCGCATGGGCGATGACGTCGGGCTCCCGCTGCGGTTGTTGGCGGCGGTGGCGCAGGTCAATGATGGACAGAAGCGGCAGCTGGTGGACAGGCTGGTGCAGCGGCTCGGCCCGGATTTTTCGGGCCAACGGTTTGCGTTGTGGGGGCTGGCCTTCAAACCCAATACCGACGACATGCGCGAGGCTCCCAGCAGGGTGCTGGTGCGTGAACTGCTGGAGCGCGGTGCGGTGCTGCAGGTGTTCGACCCGGTGGCCATGCAGGAAGCTCGCCGATGCCTGCAAGACGATTTGCAGGATCGGCCCGACCTGCTGGAGCGTATCCGTTATGCCCAAAGTCCAATGGATGCGGCGCGCGATGCCGACGCATTGTTGATCGTGACCGAATGGCAGGTGTTTCGCAGTCCTGACTTCGATGCCCTGCGGGCAGTCCTGCGGCAGCCGCTGGTCGTGGATGGGCGCAACCTCTACGAGCCTCGGTCCATGCGTGCTTTGGGGTTTGACTATCTGACGGTGGGGCGGAACGCGGTGGATGCATCTGGGGCCACCACACCATGAAGAAGGCTAAGTCAATCCTGGTGACCGGAGGCGCGGGCTTCCTCGGCTCTCATTTGTGCGAGCGTTTGTTGCAAGATGGTCATGGGGTGCTGTGCGTGGATGACTTTTCCACGGGCTCCGAAAAGAACATTGCCCACCTCCAGGCTTCGCCGCGTTTTCGTTGGCTTCGGCACGATGTCACCCAGCCGCTGGCCGCTGAGGTAGACGAAATCTACAACCTCGCCTGCCCCGCATCGCCCGTGCACTACCAGGCCGACCCCGTGCGGACCCTGCGTACCAGCGTGATGGGGGCGCTGAACCTGCTGGAGCTGGCCCGCCAGTGCAGGGCCGTAATTCTTCAGGCTTCCACCAGCGAGGTGTATGGCGACCCCAGCGTGCACCCACAGCCGGAGTCCTACTGGGGCAACGTCAATCCCATTGGCGTGCGGGCCTGCTATGACGAGGGAAAGCGCTGTGCGGAGACCCTGTTTTTCGATTACCGGCGCCAGCATGGCGTGCGCACGAAGGTGGTGCGGCTGTTCAATACCTATGGCCCCCGCATGCGCCCGGACGATGGCAGGGTGGTCTCCAACTTCATCGTGCAGGCGTTGCGCGGCGCTGACCTGACCGTATACGGCTCAGGTGACCAGACCCGCAGCTTCTGCTATGTGGACGACATGGTGGAAGCACTGGTGCGCATGATGGCAACGCCTGACGAAGTGGCGGGGCCTGTCAACTTGGGGAATCCTGGGGAATTCACCATCCTGGAACTCGCCCAGAAGGTCCTTGCTCACACGGGGGCCACCGCCCGGATCACCCACCACCCTCTGCCGGGAGATGACCCCCGGCAGCGGCAGCCCGACATCGCGCTGGCGCACCAACTGCTGGGCGGCTGGGAGCCCCGTATGGATCTTGATGCTGGATTGCGCCAGACCATTGCTTACTTCAGAGGCGCTGGTGCCCCTTGAACCTGAAAGGCAAATGGGTGCGGCTTTTCACGTTGTCTCCCTTTCCCATTTGGACGGGTCGCCAGGTCGAAAGTGTCGGTATGGTGGCTGTAGGGTGTACTGGCCATCGACTGATGCCGTCTCACTTTCACCATGCCTGTGAATTCTCTCTTTCGCGTTCTTGCAACACTTGTTCTGGCCCTTGCCGCCGCAGTCGGCTGCGTGGCTCTGCACACGCCCTTGCCCTGGATGATCGGCCCGTTGCTGGCGACTTCCGTCGTGTCGATCGCTGGCGGCCCTACGCAGAGCTGGGGGCCACTGCGCAATGCCGGGCAGTGGACCATTGGCGCAGCGCTGGGCCTTTATTTCACACCCCAGGTGGCGGCGCTGATCAGCGGGCTGTGGTGGGCCATCGTGCTGGGCATCGTGTGGGCGCTTTTTCTCGGCTGGCTGTTCGGTGCTTGGCTGTACAGGCTGCATGCACCGCGCATGCACGGTGTGCCTGCACCCATGCTGCGCGCCACCAGTTACTTCGCCGGTGCAATTGGTGCTGCGTCCGAGATGACCTTGCTGTCCGAGCGCGAGAACGCACGCACCGACTTGGTTGCAGCGAGCCACAGCCTGCGCTTGCTGATCGTCACCGTGACGATTCCCTTTGCCTTGCAGTGGAGCGGTCTGCATGGCCTGGACATTCTGCCGCCCACCGTGCGGGCGGTGGACTGGCCCGGCTTGGCGCTGATGGCGCTGCTGACGGGTGCTGGTGCCCTGGTGATGGACCGGCTGGGCCGTGCCAACCCCTGGTTCATGGGCGCCATGCTCGTGTCCATGGCGCTCACGATGGCGGGCATCAGCCTGTCCGCCGTGCCGGCGGCCATGGTGAACGCAGCGCAACTGGTGATCGGTGTGAGTCTCGGAGTGCGCTTTCGGGCTGATTTCCTGCGCACGGCTCCCCGCTGGCTCGTATCCGTAGCCGCCGGTACGCTGGTGTTGATGGGGGCGTGCACGTTGTTCGCGGGCCTGCTGGCCTGGGCCACGGGGTTGCCCTGGGTCACCTTGCTGCTGGGTACTTCGCCGGGCGGTATCACGGAGATGGCGATTACCGCCAAGGTGCTGCAATTGGGCGTGCCCGTGGTCACAGCGTTTCAGGTATGCCGGTTGATGGCGGTGCTGATGCTGGTAGGCCCGCTGTACCGGCGCATCTATCCGGCAGCGGCGATCTGACCGAGGGGGCGCTCGCGTCACAATCTCCCTTTTATTGGCGCTGGAGGGTTGTCCTAGTGACGGCCGTTCCGCGTTTCTATCCGCTGCACACCCTGGATCATGAGCATTCACTACAACTTCGGAATACGCCCTCCCCAAGTGACAAAAGCCCAACTGGCTGCGTGGTTGGACCAGGCCATGCGAGCACACCGGGAGGGCGCTATTGCGCAGGCCAACCAGCTCTACAACACCATTTTGAAGAATGACCCCAAAAACGTTGGCGCCCTGCACATGCAAGGCGTTTTGGCGTACCAGGCGGGTCACTTGCAAATTGCGGTGGACCTGATCGGCCAGGCCATCAAGCTGGCTCCGGACGATGCTGCGCCCCACATCAATCGTGGGCTGGCTTTGAGCGCATTGAAGCGCCATGACGAAGCACTGGCGCATTTTGAGCGAGCCACCAGCCTGCGCCCAGATTTCGCAGAAGCCTACGTCAACCGGGGGATCACGCTCAAGGAGTTGTCGCGGCCCGAAGACGCCATCGCAAGCTACGACCGGGCCATCGCCCTTCAGCCCAGACTGGCTGCCGCCCATAACAACAAGGGTAATGCCCTGCGCCAGATGGAGCGGCTGGACGAGGCGCTGAAATGTTATGAACAGGCCTTTGCCCTGGACGGCCAGGACGTGGACGCGTGCCAGAACATGGGCATGCTGCACGCCGATGCCGGCCGTTCGGACGAGGCCCTGAAATGTTTCGATCAGGTTGTTGCACTGAGGCCTCAGCACGCCGAAGCCCATAACGGCAAGGGGGCGATCCTGGCGCAAAAGGAGCAGTGGACGCAGGCCATTGCGCACTTCGAGGCCGCCATTCAGGGCAATGACAAACTGGTTCAAGCCCACAAGAACCTGGGGATCGCGCAGCGCAGCCTTTTCCAACTGTCCAATGCGGTACAGGCTTTTCAGAAGGCTGCCCAACTGAGCCCACTCGACGTGGAGATCCTGGCGTTCCTAGCCCTTTCGTTGCTGGAGGCGGGGCGGTATGCAGAAGCACTTGCCGTCTACGACCAGGCGATTCGGCTGGCGCCTGAAAGGCCAGACCTGTACTACAACCGCGCCAATTTGAACATCCGGTTCAACCGGCATCAGGACGCCGTGGCCGACTACACGCAGGTGTATCGCCTCAAGCCAGATGCGAAGTATCTGCTCGGGTATCTTGCGAGCTGCAGGCTCAAGACCGGCGATTGGGGGCACTTGGCAGACGACATGGCGCAATGTGAGCGGAGCATCCGGGCCGGTGAGCTGGGTGTGAAACCCTTCATCGCGCTTTCGTTGTTCGACTCGCCCGAGTTGCACAAGCAGGCGGCACAAGCTTCCGTACAGCAGGATTTTCCTGAATCCACCGTCCTGGGGCCCATCCTTGCGCGTGCTGGCGCAGGCAAGATCCGGGTCGGTTACTACTCTGCGGATTTCCACGGCCACGCCACTTCGTATCTGATAGCGCAGCTTTTCGAAGTCCATGACCGTGAACGCTTCGAGTGGTTTGCGTTTTCGTTCGGACCTCCCGCGACGGATGCCATGCGCGCGCGTCTGGTTGCAGGTTTCGACCATTTCATCGACGTGCGCGAGCGCAGCGAGATCGATATTGCCCGCTTGTCGCGGGAGCTGGGCATCGACATCGCCATTGACCTGATGGGTTTCACCACGGGCTGCCGCTTTGGCATTTTTGCCCACCGCTGCGCCCCCATCCAGGCCGGTTATCTGGGCTACCCGGGGACGACCGGGGCAGACTATATGGACTACGTGATTGCCGACAAGGTGGTTGTGCCCCCCGACGCGCGGCGCCATTTCACCGAAAAACTCGTCTACCTGCCGCACAGCTACCAGGTCAACGACTCGCAGCGCGCGATCAGTGACCGGATGTTTACCAGGGAAGAGGCGCGGCTGCCTGCCACGGGGAGCGTGTTCTGCTGTTTCAACAACAACCAGAAGATCCTCCCGCAGGTATTCGACAGCTGGATGCGCATTCTGCAAGGGGTGCCTGACAGCGTTCTGTGGCTTCTGGCAGACAACCCTGCTGTGGAGGACAGCCTGCGGCGCGAGGCGCAGGCGCGCGGCGTGGCGGCCGAGAGGCTGGTGTTTGCACAGCGCCTGCCTCTGAGCGAGCATCTGGCGCGCCACCGGTTGGCCGACCTGTTTCTGGATACCTTGCCCTACAACGCTCACACCACGGCCAGCGATGCCTTGTGGGCGGGTCTGCCGGTGCTCACGCGGCTGGGAGAATCGTTTGCGGCGCGAGTGGCGGCCAGCCTGCTACATGCTGTGGGCCTGCCGGAGCTTGTGACCCACAGCGCCGCCGAATATGAAGCCCTGGCGATCTCGCTCGCCCAGGACCCTGCGCGCTTGAAGGCGCTTCGCGACAAACTCCAAGCGGAAAAAGCCCAGTCCCCCTTGTTCAACACCCACCAGTTTGCGCGTGATATCGAGGCTGCCTATCTGGCGATGCATGAACGGCACCTGCAGGGGCTGCCGCCCGAGGTGATTGAGGTGTGACAACTGGGGGCGCTGCCCCAGTCTGCCGAGAATGGAGGAGACCGATCTGGGCCTCCTGGGCCATCCAGGGATGGCTGCTGTGGAGGATGCGGTCAGTGCACCACGACCGGGTTCTGTGCCAGGCCCGCATAGCGGTCCAGCGCGTCTTCCACTTCTTCCTGTGTGGGGGTGTCGCGCTGCCAGGCCAGGATCTGCTCCTGGAACATCTCGGCCCAAGAGCCGTCCAGGTACACCTCTTTGCCGGAGCGCTTGTCCACGATTTCAAAGCCGTGGCGCGCGAGCTGGGGAACGGCGGGGGCGGTGTCGTTGAGCACCTGGGCGCTCTTTTTCTCCACGGCGTCGGGCAGCATGTGGACCACCACGAAGGATTCTGAGTCGTAGAGCATGTGCATCGTGTTCCCCTTGTCGATATAGATGTCAGATGACAGCGGGTGCGCAGAGTTCAAGTGGCACAGGCAAAGCCCGTGGCTTTTGTCCCCTTGCCGATGCAGTATTTCATGAAAACCCGGTGCTTCCGGTTTCGCGGGTCTATTTTGGTGGGATGGCGCTCCTGCGCAACACTTTTTAACAAGACCCCTCCAGACCATCAAGGCGGGCCGCTGCGGCTCAGTTGCAGGTCGGCGAAGTCGCCGTTGGCTTGGGTGAGCTTGATGCGTACCGGCAGATAACCCAGTGCGGGGGCCACCCACAGTTCGGCCTTCTGGTCGTAGTCCTTGCGGGGCAGGCGCTGCAACTTGAGGGTGGGCGTGGCGCCTGTGGGCAGGTCCAGTGTTTCTGCCCCCTCGATGGTGAAGGTCCAGCGGTCGGCGCTGCGCGCGCTCACGGTGGTGAGCGTGATCTGGGTGCCGGTCACAAACCGGGCGGGATCGGCGGCGAGCAGGGCACCGAGTTGGATGAACACACTCAGCCGGTCCTGCACCCCCGTGCCCACGGTGGCGTCCGGCGTGTTGGCGCTGAAGGTGACCCGGCTCTTGGTGTAGTCGAAGTGCGCTGCCTGCTCGCTGCGGGACTTGTCTGAAAATTTCTCGGGCAACAGCCCTTGGGCCGTGATGGCGCCCACACTGCGCTGCGCCCGGGTGCCAACCAAGAACGCGCTGATCTCCTGCCGCGCCTCGTAGCGGCTGCCATCGTGCTGCCACAGCAGCTCGGCGCGGGCGCTGTAGGCAAATTTCTTGGCCTGCCCACTCACGTCAAACGCCAGCCGTGTAGGCGGGGGCAGGCGCACAGGCGGTGGTGCCGTGTTGGGCGTGTGGTCCGTGCCAGCCCCGGGCGGGGCGATGTCCACGCCTGTTGTGGCTTCAGAGGGGAGAGGCGCTGATGATGCCTGGGCTGGTGCCGATGCAGGGGAGGCTGCCGTTGTGGGGAGCGTTTCCTCCACAACGGTCGAGACAGCTTCGGCGGGGGCGGCCAGCGCGACGTCTGCACCCGCCTCGGTGCTGGGGGCCGTGGCCTCGGTGGAGGGGGATGCAGGGGGTGGCGCCTGGGCGGCCGGGGGCTGGGGTGTTGCCCGTGCCTGTGGTTTGGGGCGCGCGGGCGGCTTGGGCGCGACCGCAGGTTTCGCCGCAATGGGGGCAACGGCTGCCACAGCTGCCACAGCGGCAGCGGGTGGCGGGGGGGCCGCAATGCTGCGCGTGCTGAACACTTTGCCGACAGGCGACCGGGGGCTGTCCCAAGCCAGCGGCACGCCGCTCAGCACCAGCCAGTGCAGGGCCAGCACCAGGACTGTGATGAGAAACAGCGCGCGCCGTGGCATCTACCTGCGTGCCGGGGCCGTCAGGCGCTGCCCGCGCCCAGATCACTGGAGAGCTGGGCCGCAGCCGCGCGCAGCGGCGCGTCGATGGCGCCGCCCCACTCGGGGTCGAAGGTGGCAATCGAGCCCAGCGTGGTGATGCCCAACTCCAGGTGGCCGTCCGCGTCAAACACGGGTGCGCAGAACGCCACGATGCCGGGCAGCAAGGTATCTACCACCCGCGCGGCACCGCGTTCGCGTACCTCGGCGAGCAGGGTATTGACCTCGGTCATGGTCGAGGGCAGGTCGGTGCGGCGCATCTTCACGGCGCGGGCCAGCTCCTCCTTGAGCAGCGGCGCCACCACATCAGGCGCCATGTGCGCCGCAAAGCAGCGGCCGGTGGCCGACGACAACAGCGGCATCACGTCACCCAGGCGCAGGTTGGCAGTGACAGCCTGGGGCGACTCCTCCCAGTGCACGATGGTCGGGCCGTGGTTGCCCCACACGGCCAGCGCCAGCGTGTGACCGATGGCTTCCATGAGCTCCGGCATGCGCTCGCGCGCCAGGCGCACGGCATCGAGCCGGGCCAGCGACGCCAGCCCCAGCTTGAGGGCGGCGGGGCCCAGGTCGTAGCGGGCGTTGCGCGGGTCCTGTGTGACCAGGCCCAGGCGCTGAAAGCTCACCAGATACCGGTGCGCCTTGGCCGCGCTCATGCCCGCCGAGGCCGCCACATCCTTGAGCATGAGCGGTCCGCGCGAGCGTGTCAGCCCCTCCAGCAGGGCAAAACCCACCTCGACCGATTGAATTCCTGCACGTTCTTTGTCCATGTGCACTAAAATTTGCGAGTTTTGTTTAGTTAAATCAATTTACCCAAGCGTAATTCGTGTTGGGTGAAGACTTTCAACCCCTTGAGACAAAGGTCCTGCCACCATGAAACTCGCTACCTACAAAGACGGCTCGCGCGACGGCCAACTGGTTGTCGTCTCCCGCGACCTGGGCACGGCCCATTATGCGACCGGCATCGCCAGCAAGCTCCAGCAGGCGCTGGACGACTGGGGCTTCATCTCGCCCCAGCTGCAGGACCTGTACGACCAGCTCAACAGCGGCCGCGCGCGCCACGCGTTCCCGTTTGACCCCAAGCAATGCATGGCCCCGCTACCCCGCGCCTACCAGTGGGCGGATGGCTCGGCCTACATCAACCACGTCGAACTGGTGCGAAAAGCGCGCAATTCCGAAGTGCCCGAGAGCTTCTATACCGACCCCCTGATGTACCAGGGCGGCAGCGACGACTTCATCGGCCCTTGCGACGATGTGGTGGTGCCCAGCGAAGCCATGGGCATCGACTTTGAGGCCGAGATCGCCGTCATCACCGGCGACGTGAAGATGGGCACCACCGCCGACCAGGCGCTGGACGGCATCCGCCTGGTGATGATTGCCAACGACGTGAGCCTGCGCAACCTGATCCCTGCCGAGCTGGCCAAGGGTTTCGGTTTCTTCCAGAGCAAGCCCGCCACCGCCTTCGGCCCTGTGGCCGTCACGCTGGACGAGCTGGGCGACGCCTGGGACCATGGGCGCGTGAACCTCACCGTGCAGTCCACCTGGAACGGCCGCAAGGTCGGCATGTGCGACGCGGGCCCCGAGATGACCTTCCACTTCGGCCAGCTGATCGCCCACGTGGCCAAGACGCGCAACCTGCGCGCGGGCTCCATCATCGGCAGCGGCACCGTGAGCAACAAGGGCGTGACCGACGCCAACGGCCGTACCGAATGGCCCAAGGGCTACAGCTGCATCGCCGAAAAGCGCTGCATCGAGACCATCCAGGACGGCAAGCCCAGCACCGAATTCATGAAGTTCGGCGACACCATCCGCATCGAAATCAAGGGCAAGGACGGCGCGAGCATCTTTGGCGCCATCGACCAGAGCATCGCAGCCCCCTGAGCCGCCTTCGGCGTCTTCCCCTCAGGGGGACGCCACTCGTGGCCTGGCAAAGCCAGTTCCACGGTGGCGCTGGCCTTAGCGCGCGCCGGTTTCAAGCGACGCGCGCATGTGCGGTCAGAAATACAAGAAAAAACAGGCTCTAGCGCTTATTGGATGGGCGCTAGCAGCTATTAATTTAATAGTTCCATTAGGAGACAACCCCATGCAGCGTAGAACCCTCTTGTCCGCCCTGGCCGCCGCAGGCGCCACCACCGCCGCCCCTTGGGCCCTGGCCCAGCAAGCAGCTTGGCCCGACCAGCCCCTGCGCTGGGTGGTGCCCTACCCCGCAGGCGGCGGCACCGACGTGCTGGCCCGTACCGTGGCCGAGGCTATGCGCCAGACGCTGGGCCAGCAGATCATCGTGGACAACCGCCCAGGCGCCTCCACCAACATCGGCGGCCAGGCCGTGGCCACGGCCAAACCCGACGGCAACACCTTCATGTCGGCCGACAACGCCATCCTGGCCTACAACGAACACCTGTTCACCAAGCTGCCGTTCAACCCCGAAAAGGACTTCACCTACGTGGGCGGCATCAGCCGCTTCCCGCTGGCGCTGGTGGTGCACCCGGCGTTCGAAGCCAAGACGGTGAAGGAATTCCTCGCCTACGCGCGCGCCAACCCCGGCAAGCTCAACTACGCGTCGCCCGGCAATGGTTCGCCGCACCACCTGGCGATGGAGATGTTCAAGAACCGCACCAAGACCTTCCTCACCCACATCCCCTACCGCGGCGCGGCGCCTGCGCTGCAGGACGTGATGGGCGGGCAGGTGCCGTGCATGTTCCTGGACCTGGCTGCCGGCCTGCCGGTGATCACTTCGGGCAAGGTGCGTGCCTTGGCCATCGGCTCGGCCAAGCGCGTGGCCGCGCTGCCGGACGTGCCCACCCTGGCCGAAGCCGGTGTGCCCAACACCGAGGTGTTTGCGTTCCAGGGCATCCTGGCGCCCGCCGGTCTGCCCGCTGCGATCACGGCGCGCCTGAACGGCGACCTGAACAAGGCCCTGCTCAACCCCGCCGTGGTCAAGCGCATGAACGACTTCGGCATGGAAGCCCTGCCCGGCACGCCCGAGCAGTTCCGCGCCATGGCACGCTCCGAGTCCAAGCGCTGGGGCGAGATCATCAAGGCGGCAGGCGTGAAGCTGGACTGATCACGCAGCACTCAGTGCACAGGGCCATGCACCGGGTGGCCTCGCCTTGCCGGGCCTGGCCACCCTTCAGCCTTGCAGGCACATCTAACATCTATTCAGGCAGGTGGCACACCGCCTCGATGTTGTTGCCTTCCGGGTCAATCACGAAAGCGCCGTAATAGTGCGCGTGGTAGTCGGGCCTGAGGCCCGGGGCTCCGTTGTCCTTGCCGCCCGCCGCAAGCGCGGCGGCATAAAAAGCATCCACTTGCGCCCGGTTCTGGGCGCGCCAGGCCAGGTGGCAGCCCGTGGTGGCTGGCGGGCCGCCGTAGGGCGAGGGGCCGTCGATGAACCACACGTCGGCCTTCTTTCCATCAGGTTCGGCCGGATCCGGGTAGGCAAAGCCCAGCATGTTCGAGCCGTAGTTGCCTTCAAAACACAGGCTGTAGCCCAGCGGCGCGAGGGCGGCGGTGTAGAACGCCTTGGCGCGGGCGATGTCGGTGACGCGGAAGGTCATGTGGTCCAGCATGGGAGGTCTCCTAAGTGGCGGAAAAAAGCACATCGTGCTCTCGGAAATACTGAGATTAAACACAGTTATTTTGCCATGCTACTTGGCCCGTCCTCAACGCTGCCCCAACAAGAAAGCCGCGAATGTAAACCGTCTACGGCAGCGGTGGTCGTCGTGACCGGACGCGCTGCAGGATCAATTGAATGGAGATGACGGCGAATGGCACTAGCCACATCACCGCAAGTGTCCAGCCACTGCTGATACCGTCGGCCTTGGCGCGTGTACCACCGGGAGCCATGACGACAAAAAATAGGTTGTTCGCGAAGCCGAATGCGGGTGCCAACGCCAGCAGCCAAAGAGCTGCAAGCGACCTGCGTGTGGCAAAGCCACGGACCGCCATGGGTACACAAAACCCCAATATAGGGGCCCAAAAAAGCAACTTTTCGAGCATGTCAACTCGCCCCAGGGGGTAGATGCCGTTGGAAAGAGCCGCAGTGACAGACCACGCAAACCAGCCGATCAGGAGAGGCAAAGCGATTGCAATGACTTTTAGCATCCGTCAATTGTCTGGTGCTTTTACTTCGATTGGCTCTAGCTCCACCCCTCCAGCACCAGCTTGCCCCGCGCCTTGCCGCTCTCGATGAGCGCATGGGCGCGTTTCAGATTCGCCGCGTTAATGCTGCCCAACCGCTGGTCCAGCGTGGTGCGGATCAGCCCCGCATCCACCAGCTGCGCCACCTCGGACAGCAGCCGGTGCTGGCCGATCATGTCATCCGTGCCAAACAGCGCGCGGGTGAACATCAGCTCCCAGTGCAGCGACACCGACTTGCGCTTGAACTTCGTCACGTCGAGCGCCACCGGGTCGTCGATCAGCGCGAACTGGCCTTGGGGCGCGATGGCCTCGACGATCTGGTCGAAGTGCGCGTCGGTCTGCGTGAGGCTCACGATGATGTCCACCGTAGGGTGGCCGATGCGCGCCAGCTCTTGCGTCAGCGGCTGGCTGTGGTCGATGACGTGGTGGGCGCCCAGGTCGCGCACCCACTGCTGCGTTTCGGGGCGTGATGCGGTGCCGATCACCGTGAGGCTGGTGAGCCGCGCCGCCAGCTGCGTGAGGATGGAGCCCACACCACCGCTCGCGCCGACGATGAGCAGGGTCTTGCTGGTGGGCTGCTTGCCTGGCGCCACGCCCAGGCGGTCAAACAGCAGTTCCCACGCAGTGATGGTGGTCAGCGGCAGTGCGGCGGCTTCCGCAAAGTCCAGCGACTTCGGCGCGTGGCCCACGATGCGCTCGTCCACCAGGTGCAGCTCGCTGTTGGTGCCGGGGCGCGCGATGGAGCCTGCGTACCAGACGCGGTCGCCGGGCTGGAACAGCGTCACGTCGGATCCCACGGCGCGCACGATGCCGCTGGCGTCCCAGCCCAGCACCTTGTAGTCGGGGCCGTCACCGCTGCGCGAGCTGCTTTTGCGCACCTTGGTGTCCACGGGGTTCACCGAGACAGCATGCACCTCCACCAGCAGATCGTGGCCGGTGGCCACGGGGTCGGCTTGGGTGATGTCGAGCAGCGACTCGGGGTGGTCGATCGGGTGGGCGGTTTGGTAGCCGATGGCTTTCATGGCGGGTCCTTGTGTGTCGGTGGATGGGTGAGTGGGAGAGAGGGCGATGGCGGCCGGGTCACGCCGAGGCGGTAGCGGTGGGCTCCACGGCCGATGCGTGGGCAGGGGCGTAGTCGCTGTAGCCCCGCTCGGTTCCGCCGAAGAGGGTTGGTGGGTCAAATGCGGCCAGCGGCAGCCCGGCGGCGTAGCGCGCCGGCAGGTCGGGGTTGGCAATGAAGGGGCGGCCAAAGGCCACAAGGTCTGCCATGCCGGATGACAGGATCTGCTGCGCGCGCTCGGGCGTGTATTTGCCCGCCACGATCACGCGGCCGCTGTAGGCATTGCGCAAGGCCTGGCGGAAGTCATCGGGGATGCTGGGGGCGTCGTCCCAGTCAGCCTCAGCCAGGTGGATGTAGGCCAGGCCCAGCGTGTCCAGTTGGCGCGCAAGGTGCAGCATGGTCGGAATGATCTCGGGGCAGTTCATGTTGCGCTGGGTGATGAACGGGGCCAGGCGCATGCCGGTGCGCTCGGCGCCCGCCTCGCTGGCCACGGCGGCGGCCACTTCGCGGGCGAAGCGGGTGCGGTTGTCCATGGTGCCGCCGTAGGCATCTGTGCGATGGTTGGACGTGGTGCGCAGGAACTGGTCGATGAGGTAACCGTTGGCCCCGTGGATTTCCACCCCGTCAAAGCCTGCCCGCATGGCGTTGGCAGCGGCGCGCCGAAAGTCGTCGATCACACCCGCGATCTCCGCGGTGCCCAGCGCCCGCGGCACCGGGCAATCGACCATACGGCCCACGCCGTCGTCGCCCACCACCCAGACTTTGGCCTCGGGCGACAAGGCGGACGGCGCCACGGGCAGGCCATCGGCGTGAAAGCTGGGGTGCGACATGCGGCCCACGTGCCACAACTGCAGCACCATGCGGCCGCCAGCGGTGTGCACGGCATCCGTCACCCGGCGCCAGCCTTGCACCTGGGCTTCGGTGTAGATGCCTGGCGTAAAGCTGTAGCCCTGGCCCTGGCGCGAAATCTGGGTGGCCTCGCTCACGATGAGCCCGGCGCTGGCCCGCTGGGCATAGTAGGTGGCCATCATCGCGTTGGGCACGTCACCGGGCTGGGTGCTGCGAGCCCGGGTCATGGGCGCCATCACCATGCGGTTGGGCAAGGTGAGGGGGCCAAGCGCCAAAGGGGCAAAAAGGGGAGCTGTGGCAGGGCGGGTCATGGTCAAAGCTTGTGGAGTGGGCTGGACAGGCTTGTATGGTCGCTTTGTCTTGCTTATTTTTAAATAGGCTGCCTATTGAATGAATATTCAAAGAAAATTTGAAGATGGCCAGCTCAACGCCACGACCAAGACATGAAAAGCCTGCAAGACCTGGACATCTTTGTGCGCACTGTGGACAGCGGCAGCCTGTCGGCCACGGCCCGGGCGCTGGACCTGACCCCGGCAGCGGCCAGCGCGGCACTCAAGCGGCTGGAGGCCGAGCTGGGCGTGCTGCTGTTCGTGCGCTCCACGCGCAGCCTGCGGCTCACGCCCGAGGGCACGTTGTTTCTGGAGCACTGCCGCCCCGCGCTGGCCGCGCTGCAGCAGGTGCAGGGGCAGCTGGCCAACGGCCGGGCGGGTGCGCTGAGCGGCACGCTGCAGCTGGCGGCGCCGTCGGATCTGGGGCGCAATGTGTTGTTGCCCTGGCTCGACGAGTTCCAAGTCGAGCACCCGGGCATCGCCGTCCGATTGCAGCTGTCAGATCGCATGGCGAATGTGTACAGCGAGCCGGTGGACGCCGCCTTTCGCTATGGCAAGCCCCAGGATTCGGGCCTGGTGGTGCTGCCGCTGGCGGCCGAGCACCGGCGCGTGCTGTGTGCGGCCCCGGCCTACCTGGCGGCCCACGGCGCGCCCCCCACCCCGCATGCGCTGGTGGACCATGACTGCCTTTGCTTCATGCTGGGCGAGGACGTGCACGACCGCTGGCGGTTCTGGGATGCGGCGGGCCAGGAGGCGCAGGTTCGTGTGCGCAGCCACAACGTGGCCAATGACGGCGATGCCGTGCGCCGCTGGGCCGTGCTGGGGCGCGGCATTGCCTACAAGTCGTACTTTGACGTAGCGCACGATCTGGCTGCCGGTCGTCTGGTGCCACTGTGCACCGACTGGACCACGGAGGCGGTCCCGCTGTTTCTGGTGGCCCCCAGCCGCAGGCAGCTCACGCCGCTGGTGCGTGCGCTGCGCGACTTCATGGCCACGCGGCTGCAGGCGCTGCTGCAGTAGCAAGAGGTCGCCTCCTGATCTTTGCGTGTCGCGGGCGAGGGAGGAGGGGGGGGCCGCCGGCCGCCAATCGGTGGTCCGGATTCAGCGAGTGCCTGGGGCAGGGCGGTTTTACGCTCCGGTCGGAGTGGGGCGCCAAGCCATCGCTCGCCCGGCTGGCGGCGCAACTGGCGCCCGGCATTTCTCCCCAAGACCCAAAGGCATCTTCATGAATATCGTTCTTTTGCACGGCAGCTGGCATGGCGCCTGGTGCTGGCACAAAGTGGTCCCGCTGCTGCAGGCCCGGGGGCACCAGGTGCATGTGCCTGACCTGCCCGCCCATGGCCGCCACTGGCGGGTGGCGCGGGGGCGCACCACGCTCTCGGCCATGGCGGCGCATGTGTGCCGGGTGCTCGATGCGCTGGACGGCCCGGCGCTCATCGTGGCGCACAGCCGGGGCGGCATTGTGGCGTCCACGGTGGCCGAGTTGCGGCACCACAAGCTGGCGGGTGTGACCTACCTGGCCGCTTACATGCTGCGCCATGGCGAGCGGGTGACCGACTTTTTCCGCCAGGACAAGGCCTCGCTGGTGGCGCGCCACATCCATGTCAGCCGCAGCACCTTGACCGACCACCTGGCGCCCGAGGCCTACCGCCCCGCGCTGTACGCCGATTGCTCGGACGCCGACGTGGCGCTGGCCCAGGCGCTGCTCACGCCCGAGCCTTCGCTGCCCGCACTCACCCGGCTTGCGCTGACGGCGCCGCGCTACGGCAGCGTGCCCCGGCACTACATCGAGCTGACGCAGGACCGGGCCGTGACCATCGAGCTGCAGCGCAAGATGATCGCGGCCTCGCCCTGCGCCACGGTGTCGTCCATCGAGGCGAGCCACTCGGCGTATTTCTCGCAACCCCAGCGGCTGGCGGACACCGTGCACCAGATCGCCGGTTTCCGCTGAAGGGCCCGGGATGAGCGCGGCGGTGGCAGGGCTATCGCCCACGCGACGCCGCCGGGGCGCGGGTGCGCCGCACAATGCGACCCCCAACGGCGCATGCGCCTGCCTCGCCCAGAAAGACCCCCATGCTGAATTTCGACTTCCACAACCCCACCCACATCGCCTTCGGCCAGGGCCGCATTGCCGATCTGGCCAAGCTCGTGCCCGCTGCCGCCAAGGTGCTGATCCTCGTGGGTGGCGCCAGCGCCGAAAAGACCGGTACGCTGGCCGAGGTGCGCGCCGCGCTGGGCGAGCGCCAGCACGCCACCTTCAGCGGTATCGAGCCCAACCCCAGCTTTGAGACCTCCATGAAGGCCGTTGCGCAGATCCGCGAAGGCGGGTTTGACTTTCTGCTCGCCGTGGGTGGCGGTTCGGTGATCGACGCCACCAAGTTCATCGCGGCCGCTGTCCGCTTTGAAGGCGATGACCCCTGGGCCATCCTCGAAAAGCACGGCCGCAACGTCAAGGGCGCCATGCCGTTTGGTTCCGTGCTCACGCTGCCCGCCACGGGTTCTGAAATGAACAACGGCGGCGTCATCACCCACCGCGCCAAGGGCGCCAAGCTGTCGTTTGGTAGCGTGCACACCTACCCCGTGTTCTCGGTGCTCGACCCCACCAAGACCTACACCCTGCCGCCGCAGCAGCTGGCCAACGGTGTGGTCGATGCGTTTGTGCATACGGTGGAGCAGTACCTGACCTACCCGGTCAACGCGCCCGTGCAGGACCGTTTTGCCGAAGGCATCCTGCAGACGCTGATCGAGATCGGCCCGCGCCTGCTGACTGCCCCCGAGCCTGTGTACGACGACCGTGCCAACCTCATGTGGGCCGCCACCATGGCGCTCAACGGCCTGATCGGCGCGGGCGTGCCGCAGGACTGGGCCACGCACATGATCGGCCACGAGCTGACGGCGCTGCACGGCATCGACCACGCGCGCACCCTGGCCATCGTGCTGCCCGCGCTGCTGAATGAGCGCCGGGTGGCCAAGCGCGCCAAGCTGCTGCAGTACGGCGAGCGCGTATGGGGCATCACCACCGGCAGCGAGGACGAACGCATCACCGCCGCCATCGAGCGCACGCGCGACTTCTTTGAAAGCATGGGCATCGCCACCCGCCTGTCGGGCTACGGCCTGGGCGCCGACACCGTGGGCGCCGTGGTGGCGCAGCTGGAAGCGCATGGCATGGTGACCCTGGGCGAGCAGCGCGAGATCACGCCCGCCGTGAGCCGCCGCATCCTCGAAGCCGCGCTGTAAGCCGCCGCCGAGCGGGAGGGCGGGCGGGCAGACGCTCGCGCCTCCCGTGGTGCATTTCGCGCCGCGCAGCGGCGTTTCGTCGCAGGGCGCTGGAGCCCGCTGCGAGTGCTGCCTACAGTGCCGTCAAGCCGCCACCTCGGGCGGCCATTGACGAAAGGCGCACCGTGATCCTCATCCTCTTCCTGGCCCTCCGCACCACATGGCGGGTTGCCCGTGCCCCGCTGCTGGCTGCTTTTGTAGCGATGCTGGCCTGGGCCACCCCGGCATCGGCGCAATATGCCGGGCTGCGCACCCTGGTGGTCCCGGGTGCCGAGCCCGTGACCGTGGCCTTGTACTACCCCACCCCCGCCGTGGCGCGCACCCTGCCCATGGGCCCGTGGCGGCCCGTGGTCACGCCGGGCGCCCCGGTGGCAACCGCGCCCCTCAAGGGCCTGATCCTCATCTCGCACGGCACGGGTGGCCATGAACTGGGCCACCACAACCTGGCCACGCGCCTGGCGGCCGACGGCTATCTGGTGGCAGCGCTGCGCCATCCGGGCGACAACTGGGAAGACCGGTCGATGATCACCTCGGGCCGCTATTTCAGCGAGCGCCCCCGCCAGGTAAGCCGCGTGCTGGACGCACTGCTAGCCAACCCCGAATGGGGCCCCCGCATTCCGGCTGGGCGCATTGGTGCCGTGGGGCATTCGGCAGGCGGCTACACCGTGCTGGCCCTGGCCGGTGCGCAGGCCGAACCGGCCCGTGCGGCAGAGCACTGCCGCAGCGTGTCGGACGACCCCGGCTTTTGTAGCCTGGGCAAGCTGCCCGCCCGTGGCCAGACCGCCCAGACTACCAAGGAGGCCCCTGCGGCCGCCACCGCGGCATCCACACAGGCCGGTGCCCCCGCGCTCGATGGTCCGCTGGTCTCGGTGGCAGACCCCCGCATCCGCGCCGTGGTGGCCATGGCGCCCATGGCGGTGGTGTTCACACCAGACAGCCTGAAGGCCATCGGCGTGCCGGTGCGGCTGATGGTGGCCGAGCGCGATGCCGTGCTCACGGGCCAATACCACGGCGGTTATGTGGCGGCCAATCTGCCCTCCGCACAGGCGAGCACCGTGCCAGGTGCAGGCCACTTCGCCTTCATGGCCCAGTCTGTCTGGCCGCTGGCGTCCGAGGCGGGAGACGCCGCAGCCAACCCCGAAGGCTTTGACCGCGTGGCTTACCATGCCACGCTGGAGAACGAGGTGGCGGAGTTCCTGGCCAGGCAGCTGCGCTGAGATGCTGGGGGGCTTACAGCGCGGTAGTACCGTCCTGTAAGCCAATGCCGCAAACCTGCCTGCATCGCGGGACAACGGGCCCTATGGCTGGTACGGTGGTGGTTTGCTTTTTCCGATCGACCCTCCCACACCGAAAGCGACCTCCATGGCACACCTCCTCATGGTTCTGACGTCCCACGACCAACTGGGCGACACCGGCAAAAAGACGGGCTTCTGGCTGGAAGAGTTTGCGGCACCGTACTACGTGTTCAAGGATGCAGGCGTGCAGATCACGCTCGCATCGCCCCACGGTGGCCAGCCGCCCCTGGACCCTAAAAGCGACGACGAAAACGCCCAGACCGATGCCACGCGCCGCTTCAAGGCCGATGCTTCAGCGAAGCAGCAGCTGGCCAGCACCGTGCTCCTATCCAGCGTGAAGGCCGAGGACTTTGACGCCGTGTTCTACCCCGGCGGCCACGGCCCCCTGTGGGACCTGGCCGAAGACGCGCAGTCCATCGCACTCATCGAAAAGACCTTTGCGGCCGGCAAGCCGCTGGCGCTGGTGTGCCACGCACCCGGCGTGTTGCGCCACACCAAGGCGCCCGACGGGTCGCCCCTGGTGAAGGGCAAAAAGGTCACGGGTTTCACCAACACCGAAGAAGACGCTGTGCAGCTGACCCAGATCGTGCCGTTCCTGGTGGAAGACATGCTCAAGGCCAACGGTGGTGTGTATTCCAAAGGCCCTGACTGGGCACCCTATGTGCTGACCGATGGCACGCTGATCACGGGGCAGAACCCGGCATCGTCAGAGCAGGGCGCCCATGCCTTGCTCAAGCAATTGGGTTGATGAGGAAAAGGGGCTTCGGCCCCATATTTGCGCCGGGTGGCTGCACCGGAATATCCGTGTTCCACATTGGAAGCAAAAAAGGCAGCCAGCGCTTTATCCATCAGCGCAAGCAGCTATCAAATTGGAAGTTATCGTGTGGTGATGCCTGTCGCCAGCCCACGCAACGCGCTCGCTTCATTCAATACGGCAGGATGCCTGGCAACAGCGGGCGGTCCAGCCGGTGGCGCCACCACTTGAGTGCCTCGCCCATGTGCTCGGGTCGCCAGGCCAGCCAGAAGGTTTCGTCCGGGCGGGGCTCCTCCACCTGCAACTCCACCAGAATGCCGGTCTCCAGCTCCACGCGCACACAGGCGCGGGGCACAAAACCGTGGCCCAGACCTGCGGCCTGGCAAGCGATCTTGGCCTGCATCGATGGCACGGTGATACGGCGCTGGCCTGACAGCAACCCCACCGTGCGGTCGTTCAGCGAGCGCGCCCCGTCGCCCACCACCACGGCCGTGTGTTCCAGCAAGTCGCTGCGCGTGAGCGGCCGCTGCAGCTTGGCCAGCGGGTGTGTGGCCGTCACGCAAAACGCAAAGGCCAGGCTGCCCACGGCCACAGCCTTGTAGCCACCCCCCGCTGGGCCTTCGCCTGCGGCCACGACGATGTCTGCGCGCCCTTCGCGCAGCGCCTCCCAGGTGCCTGTCAATGCTTCGCTGCTGATGCGCAGTCGGGTGCCGCAGTGCAGGTCTTCAAACGCGCAGATGTCCTGGTTGAACGCGTGCGTGGGGATGAGCGAGTCGTGCATCAGCCGCAGCTCGGACTCGAAGCCCGTGGCGATCTGCCGCATCCGCGATTCGAGCTGCTGCGCGGCGGCCAGCAGCCAGCGCCCCTCCTTGAGCATCTCTTGGCCGGCAGGGGTGAGCGTGACGCGCGGGCCGTTGCGGGTGAACAGGGCCAGGCCCAGCTGGTCTTCCAGCTTGCTCACGGCGTACGAGATGGTGGACGGCACCTTGTGCAGCCGCTCGGAGGCACCTGCAAACGAGCCGTGGCGGGCAATGGCGTCGATGGTTTCAATGGCTTCCAGCGTGAGTTTCAACATGGTCCAATTCCTTGATCTGCATCATCGAAATTATCGATGATGAGTTGGAAAACCTTTCAGCATACGCCCCGGAACGGCGCGAGATACTTTCTTCACCGCAGCACTGAAGCCTTGATGAATAGGGCGGTGAGGCAAAAACCTCCCAGTGTGAATCACATCGACGAAGAAAGGACCTGCACCATGCTCGACATCCGCAAAGCCCAACACCGCGGCAACGCCAACCACGGCTGGCTCCATTCGCGCCACACCTTCTCGTTCGGCCACTACCACGACGCCAACCAGCAAGGCTTTTCCGACCTGCTGGTTATCAACGACGACCGCGTGGCCCCGGGCAAGGGCTTCGGCACCCACCCGCACCGCGACATGGAAATCTTCTCGTACGTGCTGGAAGGCGCGCTGGAGCACAAGGACTCCATGGGCACGGGCTCGGTCATCCGCCCCGGCGACGTGCAGATGATGAGCGCCGGCACCGGCGTGCGCCACAGCGAGTTCAACCACTCCAGCGACGAGCCCGTGCATTTCCTGCAGATCTGGATCGTGCCCGGTGTGCGCGGCGCCGCGCCCCGCTACCAGCAGGTGCACTTCAGCGAGGCCGACAAGCGCGGCCGCCTGCGCCAGATCATTTCGCCTGAAGGGGCTGACGGATCGCTGGCCGTGCACCAGGACGCCCGGGTCTATGCCGGCTTGTTCGACGGCAGCGAGGAGTCGGCCGATCTGGACGTGGGCCCGGGCCGCAACGTGTATGTCCACGTGGCCCGCGGCAGCCTGGACGTGAACGGCGAGCGTCTGTCCGAAGGCGACGGCGCCCGCATCCGCGACGCTGGGGCCCTGCGCTTTGCCAACGGCGAAGGCGCCGAGGTGCTGGTGTTCGACCTGCGGCCGAACGAGCTGCCCACGATGCCGCACTGAGCGCATGGGGCGCACTGAGGCGCGGGGTGGGCGATGCCGCCCATCCCTTGCGCCCCGGCCCGCCGCATTGCCTTGTCTATTTTTTGTTTTTCTCGACGTCCTTCATCTTCAATTTCCAGGGAGTTCACCATGACCAACGCCAACACGACCGCCGCAGCCAACGCCACCGCCCGCCCCGTCGCCTACGCCAAGCCCGGCGCCACGCTGCTCAACGCCGACGACCACACCCTGGTCATGATCGACTTCCAGTCGCAGATGGCCTTTGCCACGCACTCCATCGATGCGATCACGCTGCGCTCCAACGCCGGCTTGGTGGCCAGCGCGGCCGCCGGGTTTGGTGTGGACACCATCCTCACCACCGTGGCCGAAAAGAGCTTTAGCGGCCCCATGTTCGACGAAGTGACTGCACCATTCCCCGGCCAGGCGCTGCTGGACCGCACCTCCATGAACACCTGGGAAGACGAGGCCGTGATCGCACGGGTCAACGCCATCGGCAAGCCGCGCATCGTGCTGGCCGGCCTGTGGACCAGCGTGTGCATCGTGGGCCCGGCGCTGTCGGCGCTGGACCAGGGCTTCGAGGTGTATGTGATCGCCGACGCCAGCGGCGACATTTCGGCCGAAGCCCACAACCGTGCCATGGAGCGCATGGTGCAGGCCGGCGCTCGGCCCATCACGGCATTGCAGTACTTGCTGGAGCTGCAGCGCGACTGGGCGCGGGGCGAGACGTATGACATGACGACGGGCATCGCCCAGAAGTTCGGTGGCGGCTATGGCCTGGGCATCACCTACGCCAAGACCATGTTCAACGCCCACGAAGGCTAAAAAAGGGTGCATTGGCCTACTGCGCGACCCGATCCCGCACCTGCGGTTCTCGCCGTACGCTTGTACGGCTGCGGTCCTCGATGCAGGCTAGGGCCGCTCGCTACGGCCACTGCACCCTTTTTGCGCCCTGCCATTGCTGAAATTCTCTGAGCCCCAAGACATGAACCAACCTGCCACCACTCCCGACCTCATCCTGCGCAACGGTCGCTTCACCACGCTGGACCGCGCCAATCCCGCGGCCAGTGCGGTCGCCATTGCGCAAGGGCGCTTTACCAAGGTCGGTGACGACCGCGAAGTGATGGCGCTGGCCGGTGCGGGTACGCGGGTCATCGACCTGGGCGGGCGCAGCGTGCTGCCGGGGCTCATCGACAACCACCTGCACATCATCCGCGGCGGCCTCAACTTCAACATGGAGCTGCGGTGGGACGGCGTGAAGAGCCTGGCCGACGCCATGGCCATGCTCAAAGCCCAGGTAGCGGTGACGCCCGCGCCGCAGTGGGTGCGCGTGGTGGGCGGCTTCACCGAGCACCAGTTTGCGGAAAAGCGCCTGCCCACACTGGCCGAGCTGAACGCCGTGGCGCCGGACACGCCCGTGTTCATCCTGCACCTGTACGACCGCGCGCTGCTCAACGGCGCCGCGCTGCGCGCCGTGGGCTACGGCAAGGACACGCCCGCGCCACTCGGCGGCGAGATCGTGCGCGACAGTGCGGGCAACCCCACGGGCCTGCTGCTGGCCAAGCCCAATGCGGCCATCCTGTATGCCACGCTGGCCAAGGGCCCCAAGCTGCCGCACGACTACCAGGTCAACTCCACGCGCCACTTCATGCGCGAGCTCAACCGCCTGGGCGTGACCGGCGCCATCGACGCGGGCGGCGGCATGCAGAACTACCCGGATGACTACGACGTGATCCAGGAGCTGGCCGATGCCCACCAGCTCACCATTCGCCTGGCCTACAACCTGTTCACGCAAAAGCCCCAGCACGAGAAGGAAGACTTCCTGAACTGGACGGCCACCTCGCAGTACAAGCAGGGCACGGACTACTTTCGCCACAATGGCGCGGGCGAGATGCTGGTGTTCTCCGCCGCCGACTTCGAGGACTTCCGCCAGCCCCAGCCCGAGCTCGCGCCCGGCATGGAAGGCGAGCTGGAAGAAGTGGTGCGCATCCTCGCGCAGAACCGCTGGCCCTGGCGCATGCACGCCACCTACGACGAGACCATCGAGCGCGCGCTCAACGTGTTCGAAAAGGTCAACCAGGACACGCCGCTGGCCGGCCTGAACTGGTTCTTCGACCACGCCGAGACCATTTCGGAAAAGTCCATCGACCGCATCGCCGCCCTGGGCGGCGGCGTGGCCGTGCAGCACCGCATGGCCTACCAGGGCGAGTACTTCGTGGAGCGCTACGGCGCCGCGGCGGCCGAGGCCACGCCCCCGGTCAAGCGCATGCTGGAGAAGGGCGTCAATGTGTCCGCCGGCACCGACGCCACCCGCGTGGCCAGCTACAACCCCTGGGTGTCGCTGTCCTGGCTAGTCACCGGCAAGACGGTGGGCGGCCTGCAACTCACGCCGCAACGCAACTGCCTCACCCGCGACCAGGCCCTGCGCATGTGGACCGAGAACGTTACCTGGTTCAGCAACGAGCAGGGCAAGAAGGGCCGCATCGAGGCGGGCCAGCTGGCCGACCTCGTCGTGCCTGACCGCGACTTCTTTGCCTGCCCCGAGTCCGATATCGCCGACACCACGGCCCTGCTCACCGTGGTGGGCGGCAAGGTGGTCTATGGCGTGGGCGACTTCGCGCGCTTCGACGACGCGGCCCCGCCGCCCGCCATGCCCGACTGGTCGCCCGTGCGCACCTTCGGCGGCTACGGCGCCTGGGGTGCCCAGGGAGGGGCGGACGGCGCGCCGCTGCAGGCCGTGCTGCGCAACGCGGCGGCGAACTGCGGCTGTGCGAGCAACTGCAACCTGCACGGCCATGCCCATGCCACGGCCTGGAGCAGCAAACTCCCCGTGTCCGACCTGCAGGGCTTTTGGGGTGCGCTCGGCTGCGCCTGCTGGGCGGTGTGACGGTGCAGCACGCATTGCAAAACGCCGCCACCGCGCCCTGGGTGCAGACGCTGGCGCTGCTGTGCCTGTGCGCCGCGTACCTGCAGGGCGGCATCGGCAAGGCCCGCAACTTTGCGGGCGCCGTGGCCGAGGTGCGCTCGCTCGGCCTGGCCCCCGCCGCGCCCATCGCTGCCGCCACGCTGGTGCTGCAGCTTTCGGCCTCGGCGCTCATCCTGTCGGGCTGGTACCGCTGGCTGGGGGCGCTCGCCCTGGCGGGCTTCACGGCGCTGGCCGCCTTGCTGGCAGACCGCTTCTGGGCTGCACCGCCAGGCGAGCGGCAGCGCAGCGCCAACGCATTTTTTGAACATTGGGGCCTGGTGGGCGGCATGCTGCTCGTCGCTTGGCACGACCTCGGAGGCCAACATGCCGGATAACCCACACGATCATCACCACCACACCGCCGCCGCTGCAGCGCCCCCGTCTGCGGCACCCGTCGCTTTCGGCAGCTTCGCTCCCCTGGCCATCCCCGTCTTCGCGGTGCTCTGGGTCGCCACCGTGCTGGGCAACATCGGCAGCTTCATGCGCGACGTCGCCAGCGCCTGGATGGTGACCGAACTCTCGTCCAGCCCCACCGCGGTCGCGCTGATCCAGACCGCCGCCACGCTGCCCGTCTTTCTGCTCGCCATCCCTGCGGGCGTGCTGTCGGACATCCTGGACCGCCGCCGCTTCCTGATCGGGGTGCAGGTGCTGCTGGCGGCCGTCAGCGGAACGCTGCTCATCCTGGCCAACACCCACACGCTGACGGTGGAGTGGCTGGTGGCCCTGACCTTTGTGGGCGGTATCGGTGCCGCGCTCATGGGCCCCACCTGGCAGTCCATCGTGCCCGAGCTGGTGCCGCGCAGCGAGCTCAGGAGCGCCGTGGCGCTCAACTCGCTGGGCATCAACATCGCGCGCGCCATCGGCCCGGCGGCCGGCGGCCTGCTGCTGGCCAGCTTCGGCGCCGCCATGGCCTACGGCCTGGACGTGCTGAGCTATGTGTTCGTGATCGCCGCGTTGCTGTGGTGGAAGCGCCCCCAAGCCGAGGCGTCAAGCCTGAACGAGCAGTTCTTCGGCGCCTTCCGCGCCGGCGTGCGCTACGCCCGTGCCAGCCGCGAGCTGCATGTGGTGCTGCTGCGCGCAGCCGTGTTCTTCCTGTTCGCCAGCTCCGTCTGGGCGCTGCTGCCGCTGGTGGCGCGCCGCATGCTGGGCGGCTCGGCAGGCTTTTACGGCGTGATGCTGGGCGCCGTGGGCGCGGGCGCCATCCTGGGCGCCGTGCTGCTGCCGCGCTTGCGCCAGCGGCTCGACACCGACGGCCTGGTGCTGCTGGCCTCGCTGCTGACCGCGGCCGTCATGGGCGTGCTGACCGTGGCCCCGCCCCAGTGGGCCGCCGTGGCGCTGATGCTGGTGCTGGGCCTGGGCTGGATCATCGCGCTGACCACCCTCAACGGCGTGGCCCAGGCCGTGCTGCCCAACTGGGTGCGCGGCCGGGGCCTGGCCATCTACCTCATGGTATTCAACGGTGCGATGGCAGCCGGCAGCCTGGGCTGGGGCCTCATCGCAGGGCAGGCCGGCTTGCCGGTCACGCTGCTGATGGGCGCGGCCGGCCTGGTCGTAGCGTCGCTTATCTTTCACCGCGTGAAGCTGCCTACCGGCGAGGCCGACCTGCAGCCCTCGAACCACTGGCCCGAGCCGCTGCTGGCCGAGCCCGTGGCGCACGGCAGGGGCCCGGTGATGGTGCAGATCGAATACCGCATCGCCAAGCCCGACCTGCCCGCCTTCCTGCAGGCCATGCAGCACCTGTCTGCCGAGCGCCGCCGCGACGGCGCCTACGCCTGGGGCGTGGCCGAACACACGGGCGAGCCGGGCCGGGTCATCGAATGGTTCCTCGTCGAATCGTGGGCCGAGCATTTGCGCCAACACCACCGCGTGTCCAAGGCCGATGCCGACCTGCAAGCGGAGGCGCTGCGTTTCCATGTCGGTCCGAAGCGGCCCGTGGTGCACCACTTTCTGGCACTGACGGCTGGCGGATCGGATGGGCAGGGCGCAGCCCCTTCAACCACGGCCTTGCACACGCATTGACGAAGAATGTGATTGAAAATGGCCTCTAGCGCTTATTGGATAAGCGCTGGCAGCTATCAAATTGATATTGCGTCAGGTTAGCAGGTGACGCCCGCGATCAGGCGGATGCCAACGCCAGGGTGTCCGCCGAACTGGCCTCCACCTCCACCAGGCAGTCATAAAACGTCGGCGCGCGGCCCAAGTCCGTGAGGGCCTGGCTGGTGACCTCGTTCACGTTGGTGCCGTTCAGCCCCAACTTGCGCCACCAGATGCCCAGGCCATTCACAACCCCGGGCCGTGCGCGGCGCGACACGGTGGCGTGGCACAGGTAGCTGCCCCGGTCGTTGAACACGCGCACCACGGCGTCGTTGGCAATGCCGCGTGCTTCGGCATCGTCGGGGTGGATCTCCAGCACGGGGCGGCCCTCGATGTTGCGCAGGCTCTGCACGTTCACGAAGGTGGAGTTCAAGAAGTTGCGCGCGGGCGGCGAGATCATGGCCAGCGGGTAACGTGCATCCGTGCCCTGCAGCTCGTAGTTGGGCAGGTGGTCGGGCAGGCCGTCCAGGCCCTGGGCGGCCAGGCGGGCGCTGTAGAACTCGCACTTTCCAGAGGGTGATGGGAAGTTGCCTTCGGCGAACGGCGCATCGGGCAGCGCCAGCGTGGCAAAGCCTTGGCTTTCGAGCAGTGCGTAGTCCACTGCGTCGCCAAACGCCTGGTGGCACAGGGCCTCGTCGCTCTCGGCAAAACAGGTCTCGGCAAAGCCCATGCGCGCCGCCAGGTCGCGGAAGATCTGTGCGTTGCTGCGCGCCTGGCCCTGCGGCGCGATGGCGGGGCGGTTGAGCAGCACGTCGGTGTGGCCGTAGCTCAGGTGCACGTCCCAGTGCTCCAGCTGCGTGGTCGCGGGCAGGATGTAGTCGGCGTAGTCGGCCGTGTCGGTCTGGAAGTGCTCCAGCACCACCGTGAACAGGTCTTCGCGCGCAAAGCCTTGCACCACCTTGCCCGAATCGGGCGCCACGGCCACGGGATTGCTGTTGTAGACCACGACGGCCTCCACCTTCGGTCCGAACGCAGGCGAGGCCTCGCGCAGCAGGTCGTCGCCAATGGTGGACATGTTGATGGTGCGCGGTGTCTGGGCGGGCATCAGGTCGGGTCGCTGCAGCACGGCGCGCTGCGCGGGGAACTGGCCCGAGCTGGACAGCAGCACGCCGCCCGCGCGGTGGCGCCAGGCGCCCGTGAGCGCAGGCAGGCAGGCCACGGCGCGCACCGCATTGCCGCCGCCCCGCACGCGCTGCATGCCGTAGTTCAGGCGGATGGCGGCGGGCTTCGTCGTACCGTAGTCCTTGGCCAGCTGGCGGATCTGCTCCACCGGAATACCGCACACCTCGGCCGCGCGCTCGGGCGGCCATTGCAGTGCGCGCTCGCGCAACTGGTCCCAGCCCAGCGTGTGGCGCTCGATGTAGTCGTGGTCCAGCCAGTCGTTCGCGATCAGCTCGTGCATCAGCGCCAGTGCCAGCGCCGCGTCGGTGCCGGGGCGCAGGGCAATGTGCTCGTGGCATTTGTCGGCCGTCTCGCTCTTGCGGGGGTCAATGCACACCAGCTTGGCGCCATTGCGCTTGGCCTGCTGGGCGTAGCGCCAGAAGTGCAGGTTGCTGCCGATGGAGTTGCTGCCCCAGATCAGGATGAGCTGCGATTCGGCAAAGAACTCCACCTTCATGCCCACCTTGCCGCCCAGGGTCTGCACCAAGGCCTCGGCGCCGGCCGATGCGCAGATGGTGCGGTCCAGCTGCGAGGCACCCAGCTTGTGGAAGAAGCGGCGGTCCATGCTCTCGCCCTGCACCATGCCCATGGTGCCCGCGTAGCTGTAGGGCAGGATGGCTTCGGGCGCGCGCGCGGCGATGGCCTGCAGGCGCTGGGCGATGTCGCTCAGCGCCTCGTCCCAGGTCACGGGCGCGAACTGGCCGGCCCCCTTGGCGCCCGTGCGCTTGAGCGGCGTGAGCACGCGCTCGGGGTGGTAGCTGCGCTCGGTGTACTTGCTCACCTTGGCGCACAGCACGCCGTCGGTGTGTGGGTGAGCGGGGTTGCCCTGTACGCGGGTGGCCACGCCGTTCTCTATGGTCGTCAACAGGGCGCAGGTGTCCGGGCAGTCGTGGGGGCAAGCGCCGCGCACCTGAGTCGGTACAGATAGAGGGGAATTTGCAGCAGAAGACGTGGGCATTTGGTAGGTTGATCGTTAAACTGGCAATCAGGGTTGGAACGGTTGTGCATATCTAGCCACCCTTCCAAGGAGGCTGCCTACCGGCAGCGCAGAGGGATCGCCCTCGATTCACAAGAGCAGAGATTTCACCATGAACCAACCGGTATTGGGTCGTAGACAGTTTTCCGTGGGCCTGGGCGCTGCAGCGCTGGGGGGCTTCCAGCTGGCACACGCGCAAAGTGAAGGCCGGATTGTGCTGGGCCAGTCTGCTGCCTTCACGGGCCCCGCCGCGCAGCTGGGCGTGCAGTTCAACCTGGGTGCCAAGCTCTTTTTCGACCAGCTCAATGCGCAGGGTGGCGTGGGCAAACGCACGGTGGAAATCCGCACGATGGACGATGGCTACGAGCCCGACCGCTGCGCCGAGAACACCCGCAAGCTCATTGCCGAAGACGTGTTCGCCCTGTTTGGTTACATCGGTACGCCCACCAGCCTGGCGGCGATGCCTATCTTCACCAAGGAAAAAGTGCCATTCTTTGGCCCCTTTACGGGGGCCGAGGCGCTGCGCCAGCCGTTCAACCGGCTGATCTTCCATGTGCGCGCCTCGTACTACGACGAAACCGCACTCATCGTGCGCCAGCTCACCAACCTCGGCCTCAAGAAGATTGCGGTGTTCTACCAGAACGACGCCTACGGCAAGGCCGGCCTCGATGGCGTGACGAAGGCGCTGACCGAACTCAAGCTCTCGCCTGTGGCCACTGCCACGGTGGAGCGCAATTCGACCGACGTGAAAGCGGCTGTGGACAAGCTGGTGCCGGCCAAGCCGGATGCCGTGGTACAGATCACTGCCTATGCCTCGGCCGCATCCTTCGTGCGCGCAGCGCGCAAGGCGGGCTTTGGCGGCACGTTCTACAACGTGTCTTTCGTGGGCACGCAGGCGCTGGCCGACGAGCTGGGCAAGGATGGCGCCGGTGTGGTGGTGTCGCAGGTCGTACCTTCGCCCTATCAGCCGTCGCGCCAGATTACCCGCGAGTTTCTGGAAGCCATCAAGAAGGGCGGCGACAAGGTGCAGGCCAACTACTCCAGCATGGAGGGTTTTCTGGCCGCCCGCATCTTCACTGAAGGCCTGCGCCAGGCCCAGGGCAGCGGAAGGCCCACCCGCGAGAGCCTGATCACCGGCATTGAGTCGCTGGGCAGCCAGGTGATTTCGGGCTTTCCGGTCACCTACAGCGCTACGAGCCATGCGGCATCGAAGTTTGTCGAGATGTCCATGCTGACGGGCGACGGCCGCGTGAGGACCTGACTGCAGCGCCGCAGGCCCCGGCGGAGCGCTCTGCGGCATCTATCTGCAAGGCGATCAGCCCAGTGTGCGTGTGCGCACCAGTCCTTGCATGAAGGCCTCGCAGCGCGCCAGCTGCTCCAGGCTCACGTATTCGTCGGGCTGGTGGGCCTGCTGGATGCTGCCGGGGCCACACACCACGGTGGAGATGCCCGCGTTCTTGAACAGGCCCGCCTCGGTGCCAAAGGCCACCAGCGTGGTGTTCTTTTCGCCGCTCAGCTCCTGCGCCAGGCGCGTGACCGGGTCGTCCTTGCTGCCCAGAAAACTCGGAATCTCGCAGATGGTCTCGAATTCAAAGCCTGCTGCGGGCGCCACCTTCTTCATCGCAGGCTCCAGCGACTTGGCGTAGGCCACCACCTCGGACTGCATCTGCGCGGCGTTGGCTGTGGGCAGGTCGCGGAACTCGTAGCGGAACTCGGCGTCGCGCGGCACCACGTTGTCGGCAATGCCGCCGTGGAACTGGCCCACGCTGGTGGTCGAAAACGGCACGTCGAAGCCCTCAAAGCGGGGCTCATTCTTTTCAAAGTCTTCCGCCATGTCGCGCACCCGGCCCACCACGCGGGCGGCCATCTCGATGGCGTTCACCGAATGCGGCGTGAGGGATGAATGCGCCTCCTTGCCGCGCACGCAGCACTTGTAGCGGTACACGCCCTTGTGTGCGATGGCGGGCACCATGCTGGTGGGCTCGCCCACGATGCAGGCCAGGGGCTTGATGTTGGCATCTCGCAGGTCGGCGATGAGCTCTTTTACGCCAAAGCAGCCGATCTCTTCCTCATAACTGAAGGCCAGGTGGATGGCGAAGGGCGCGTCGCTGTTCAGGAATTGCTCGGCGTGCGAGACCGCAATGCCAATGAAGGCCTTCATGTCGGCACTGCCGCGCCCGTACAGATTGCCGTCCTTGACCAGAGCGCTCAGTGGGTCCATGGTCCAGTCCTGCCCGTCCCACGGCACCGTGTCGGTGTGGCCCGAGAGGATCACGCCAGCGGGTTTGCCCTCGCCCAGCGTGGCGAACAGGTTGGCCTTGGTCTTGTCGTCGTTGAAGGTCAATCGGCTTTTCACGCCCAGCTTGGCCAGGTGGTCGCGGATGAAATGGATCAGCTCCAGGTTGGAGTGGTGGCTGACGGTGTTCATGCGCACCAGGGTTTGCGCAAGTTCGAGGGCGTGGGGGGAGAGTGTCATGTTGCAGTGCAAATAAACCCGGGGTGGCGCAAGGGGCGGCCAGCGGGCTAGACTGTGAGATCGTAAGGACACATATCATGAACGTTATTGACTCCATCGTCACCCAGGCGGCCAGTATTGCAGCGGTGCGCCGGGACATTCACGCCCACCCCGAGCTGTGCTTCGAAGAGGTGCGCACCGCCGACGTGGTGGCGCAAAAGCTCACCGAATGGGGCATTCCCATCCACCGCGGCCTGGGCAAGACGGGCGTGGTGGGCATCGTCAAGGGGCGCGACGGTGGCGCCAGCGGCCGCGCGATTGGCCTGCGCGCCGACATGGACGCCCTGCCCATGCAGGAGTTCAACACCTTCGCCCACGCCAGCGTCCACAAGGGCAAGATGCACGCCTGCGGCCACGACGGCCATGTGGCCATGCTGCTGGCGGCGGCCCAGCACTTTGCCAAGCACCGCAACTTTGACGGCACCGTGTACCTGATCTTCCAGCCCGCCGAAGAAGGCGGCGGCGGTGCCCGCGTGATGATCGAGGACGGCCTGTTCGAGCAGTTCCCCATGCAGGCCGTGTACGGCATGCACAACTGGCCCGGCATGCCGGTGGGCACCTTTGCCGTGAGCCCCGGCCCGGTGATGGCATCCACCAGTGAATTCAAGATCACCCTGCGCGGCAAGGGCGGCCACGCGGCGCTGCCGCACACCGGCATCGACCCGGTGCCGATCGCCTGCCAGATGGTGCAGACCTTCCAGACCATCATCAGCCGCAACAAGAAACCGGTGGACGCGGGCGTGATCTCGGTCACCATGATCCACGCGGGCGAGGCCACCAACGTGGTGCCCGACAGCGTCGAGCTGCAGGGCACCGTGCGCACCTTCACCGTGGAGGTGCTGGACCTGATTGAAAAACGCATGCGCCAGGTGGCCGAGCACACCTGCGCCGCACACGACGCAACGTGCGAGTTCGAGTTCGTGCGCAACTACCCGCCCACCATCAACTCGCCCGCCGAGGCCGAGTTTGCTCGCAAGGTCATGACCACCATCGTGGGTGAAGAGCGTGTGCTGGCGCAAGAGCCCACCATGGGCGCCGAAGACTTCGCCTACATGCTGCAGGCCAAGCCCGGCGCGTACTGCTTCATCGCCAACGGTGACGGCACGCACCGCGAAATGGGCCATGGCGGCGGCCCCTGCATGTTGCACAACCCCAGCTACGACTTCAATGACGACCTGATCCCGCTGGGGGCGACCTACTGGGTCAAGCTGGCTGAAGAGTGGCTGGCTCAGCCCACCAGCGTGGCCTGAAGCGCCGTTGAACTACCTTTACCCCGGGCGCACGCAGCGCGCGTGCCCGGGTTTTCTTTTTCCTCCCACACTGACTCCTGAAAGCCCCGCCCATGACCGGAATCGTTGAAGCCTTCTCGCCCAGCTACGCGCAGGCGCGAAAGAAGTTTCTGGAGGCCGCCGCAACAGCCGGCCTGCCCATCGAATCGCACGCCCATCCGCTCAAGGGCCGCGACGGCGAGGACCTGGCCATGGACGTGGTGCGTGACGGCCCGGCGGACGCGAAGAAGCTGCTCATCGTGAGCAGCGCCTGCCATGGCGTCGAAGGCTATTGCGGCAGCGGCGTGCAGGTGTTTGCGCTGCACGACGCCGAGTGGCGGGCCAAGGCGCGCGATGCCGGTGTGGCCACGCTCTACATCCATGCGCTGAACCCGTATGGCTTCTCGCATGTGCGCCGCTTCACGCACGAGAACGTGGACCTGAACCGCAACTTCCAGGACTTCAGCAAGCCCCTGCCCGTGAACACCGCCTACCGCGAGGTGCAGCCCCTGCTGCTGCCCGAGCAGTGGCCGCCCGGCCCCGAGAACCTGGCCGCCGTGCAGCAGTACATCGCCACCAAGGGCGAGGCCGCGTGGCAGGCGGCCATCTCGCAGGGCCAGCACGAGTTTCCACAGGGCGTGTTCTTTGGTGGCACCGAGCCCACCTGGAGCAACCGCACGCTGCGCCAGGTGCTGCGCCAGCACGGCGCCAGCGCTTCGAACATCGCCTGGATTGACCTGCACACCGGCCTGGGCCCCAGCGGCCATGGCGAGCGCATCTACGCAGGCAATGATGACGATGTGGCCGTGGCCCGTGCGCGCGCCTGGTGGGGCGGCGGTGGCGCCACGCCGGTCACGTCCATCTACGACGGCTCGTCCACCTCGGCCTTCCTCACCGGCCTCATGTGGACCTCGATCTACGACGAATGCCCGCATGCAGAGTACACCGGCATCGCCATGGAGTACGGCACGGTGCCCGTGCTCGACGTGATGAACGCCATCCGTGCCGAGCAGTGGCTCAACCTGCACCCCGACACGCCCGCCGACAAGGCCGCCCAGATCAAGGCACAAATGCTGGCGGCCTTCTACACCGACACCGATGCCTGGAAGGGGCAGATCATCAGCCAAGCGCGGCAGTCGATGTTCCAGGCGGTGGAGGGGCTGGTTTCTTGAATACTTGGTGAAAAATGCACCTGGCGCTTATCCAGAAAGCGCAAGTAGCTATAAAAAATATAGTATTTCAGGTCCATGGGGCCTGGTTTTTACGAGGGAGCCGCTGGCGCATGGCGGCTACCATCGTTCCCAAAAACCAGGAGACCCCATGGCGCCACGCCCCCGCACACCCCCCATCCCGCACGCAGCAGAACACGCTGGCCCATGAGGCCGCCCAGCGTGGCACACGTGGCAGCGCAAGCGCAGCAAGCAGATCCCCTGCGCGCGCTCAGCCGCAGCCTGCTCCAGCTGGCTGAACAGGCCCAGCACGCGCCGCCGCAGGACCTGCTGCACCAGGCGCTGCAGACGCTGCGCGGGCTGGTGCCTTTTGATTCGGCGTGGTGGGGCGAGGTGTCGGCAGGCGAGTCTGGCGCAGGGGGCGGCGCGCAGGAGGTGCAGGCCGCGCCGCGCAACTGGCTGCACGGCAGCATCGGCCTGGCCCGGGGTTTTGCCGACGAGTGGAACGCCTTGTCCGCTGCGGACGATTTTGCGAAGCATTCCATGCGCCACCTGGGCGAGGTGATCCGCGAGCGCGACCTGGTCGGCGCGCCACCTGAAGACCCGCAGGTGATGGCCTTCGCAGAGCGGCACGGCCTGTACCACTGCATGGCCCTCACGGCTGAGCTGCCGCACAGCGGACTGCTGTTTTTTGTCTCGGTCTACCGGACGCCCACACACAGCGAATTCACCGATGCCGAAACCGTGCTGTTCGGCGAGTTTGTGCTGCACCTTCTGCAGCACTGGCACCACCGGCTGCAGGGGTTGCAAAGCGATTCGCCCCGCCGGCCCTGGGACAGCTTTGCGCTGGCACAGCCCACGGGCGAGCTGCTGTTTGCGGGCCTGCGCATCAGCCAGGCCCTGCGTGCGGCCCACCCGGAATGGGCGGGCACCCACCTGCCCCCGGCCGTGGTGCAGGCGCTGCCCGGCGCTCCTTGCAACCTGGTGCTGGGCAAGGCCTGCCGCCTGCGGCTGGAGCCCTGCGGCCCGCTGGTGGCGCTGAGCATCGCATCGCGCCAGCACAAGCAGGCGCTGGCCCCGCGCGAGCTGAGCGTGGCCATGCTGTACGCCCAGGGGCAGTCGCACAAGGACATTGCCGCCACGCTGGGCCTCACGCCCGCCACGGTGCGCACCTACCTGCGCACCGCTTACGCAGCGCTGGGTGTGCGTAACAAGCTGGAACTGGTGGCGGCGCTGCGCAACGCGTAGGGCGGTGGCCCGCCGCTGTGCGGGCTCGGTAGTTTCCCGCTCCCTCTGCATTTGCAGAGGCCGCAGCGGCAGCTTCTTTTTCTATCGTCCGCACCGGAGTCCCAGAGACTGCGGTGGCGCTGCCGCCGCAAGCTGGGCTCCTGAGAACAACACACCACAGGAGACTTCCCGCATGTTCCCGCACCCCACCCGCGCCGCCGTGGCGCACCCCCGTCGCAACGCATCCGCGGCACCCTCGGGCCGATGGCCCGCACGCGCCCTGGGCGGCCTGGGCGCCGCAGCCACCCTGGCGCTGACGGCCTGCGGCGGTGGCAGCGATGCCCCTGCGCCCCTGGCCAGTAAGCCCTTGGCAGAAGCTTGCGCTGCCTACAAGTCAACCACCTTGCCCCATGGCGCCAAGCTCACGCGCACCGAGCTGCGCAAGGCCGAGGGCACGTTGCCCGACGTGTGCATCGTGCGCGGGCAGATCGTGTCCTCGCCCGACTCCACCATCAACTGGGCGGTGGAACTGCCCACGCTGGCGCAATGGAACAGCAAGACGCTGACCATCGGCGGTGGCGGCTTCGACGGGTTTATCCCCACAGACGACCCGTGGTACCAGCAGCTGGTGGGCCCATCGGCCAATCCGTATGTGAAGATCAGCTCCGACTCCGGCCACCAGATCCAGGGTTTCGCCTGGGGCAAGAGCGATGTGGCGTTGCGCAACCATGCGTTCGACGCCAACCATTTTGTGCTGGAGGTGGGCACCGCCATCGCCACCGAGTTCTACGGCAAGCGCCCCGTGCGGCGCTACCACATGGGCCATTCCAACGGCGGGCGCTCAGGTCTGATCTCCACGCAGAAGTACCCCAAGGACTACGACGGCGTGGTGGCCATGGAGCCCGCCATCGCCCAGCAGGCGCACCAGGTCAACCTCGGCCCCACGGTGCTGCGCCACATCTTCAAGAGCCGCGAGAACTGGATGAGCCCCGCCAAGATCGCGCTCTACGCCAAGGCCGAGACGGCCGCGTGCGACGGGCTGGACGGTCTGAAGGACGGCATCATCGGCAACGTCGAGGCCTGCAACTACGTGCCCACCGAGCTGCTGTGCCAGGGCGCGGACAGCGACAGCTGCCTCACGGCCGGGCAGATCGAGTCCATCCGCCTCATCTACAGCGACCACAAGACGCCCGTGACCCTGTCGCGCGGCGCGGTGGGCTATCCGCGCTTTGGCCGGGGCGGCGCGTCCACGTCCGATTGGCAGTCGTACATGTTCGGCACCAGCTTCGATGCCCCCGATTCGTTCAACCACATGGCCGTGACGGCGGCTGCGCGCCTGGTGGAGGGCAACCCCAACGCCAACATCCTGAGCCACGACCCCACGCAGTACCAGGCGCAGTACACCCGCCTGGCCGAGATGATCGACGGCACCGACCCGGACATTGCTGCCTTTGCCGACAACGGCGGCAAGCTGTTGATCTGGTACGGCGCGGGCGACACCTGCGTGTCGATGTACCGCACGGTGGAGTACCTCGACACGGTGAAGCAGCGCCTGGGCGCCAGCAAGGTGCAGAGCTTCGCGCGCATGGTCACCTCGCCCTCCAACGGGCATGACCTGGACGGCGCGGGCACCGAGCCCCGCTCCATCGACCTGCTGGCCGCCATGGACGCATGGGTGGAAAAGGGCACGGCGCCCGACAAACTGGTGGCCACGAAGTTCGCGCCCGGCACCACCACCCCCGTGGCCCAGCGCCCGGTGTGCGAGTACCCGAAGTTCCCGCGCTACAACGGCACGGGTGACCCGGCCAAGGCCGAGAGCTTCACCTGCTCGGCGACCTGACGGTGCATGGGGCGGATGGTAGGCGACGTTGCGGGTTGCCCCGCAGCGTTGCTCTCGGTCTTGGGGCTCACAGCCCCAGGCCGCTCAGCCCCGGATGGTCGTCCGGGCGCCGCCCCAAAGGCCACAAGAACAACCGGTCCGCCGCGTTGATGGGCCGGTCGTTGATGCTCGCGTGGCGCACGGCCATCAGGCCCGCATCGTTGAACTCCCAGTTCTCGTTGCCATAGCTGCGGTACCACTGGCCCGCGTCGTCATGCCATTCGTAGGCGAACCGCACGGCGATGCGGTGGCCGCTGAACGCCCAGAGCTCTTTGATGAGGCGGTAGTCCAGCTCGCGCGCCCACTTGCGCTCCAGCAGCTGCCGGGCGGCCTCGCGGCCCACGGGAAACTCAGCCCGGTTGCGCCAGCGGGTGTCCTCGGTGTAAGCCAGGGCCACGCGCGCCGGGTCGCGCGAGTTCCAGCCGTCTTCGGCCAGGCGCACTTTCTGGATGGCGGTTTGCAGGGAGAAGGGGGGAAGAGGCGGACGGGTTTCCATGGGCAGCACCTTGGGGTTGTGGGTCAAGAGGAATTGGTAGACAAGTCTGTCTACATCGCATCATAGCGAAATGTAGACAGACTTGTCTACAATGCCCACATGATTCCCCTGCCGCCTTCCGACTGGAAAGACCTGCCTGCCCGCGACCGCCTGCTGCAGACCGCGCACGTGCTGTTTTACCGCGACGGTATCCGTGCCACGGGCATCGACCGCGTGATCGCCGAGTCGGGCGTCACCAAGGTCACGTTCTACCGGCATTTCCCCAGCAAAAACGATCTCATCTGCGCCTATCTTGAATACCGCCATGCAGGCTGGATCGCGTGGTTCGCTGCGGCCCTGGAGCGCCATGGTGGTGCAAAGCGTGGTGGTGCGTCCGGCCTGAATGTGCTGGTGGCCACGCTGGCCGAATGGTTTGGCCGCGATGACTTCAGGGGCTGCGCCTTCATCAACAGCGTGGGCGAGCTGGGCAGCACGGTGCCGGAGGTGATAGAGATTGCACAGCGCCACAAGCGGGAGATGACGGACCTTCTGGCCACCCTGCTGCCCCCCGGCGCCCACCGGGCGCAGACCGCGCAGGCCGTGACCCTGGTGGTGGAGGGCGCCATCGTGCGTGTGCAGATGGGCGAGCCGGTGAAGGCGGTGCTGGGCAGTGTTGAGCGCCTGCTGGCGGGCCTGGCCGCATAGCCTGCCTGCCCGGAGCTGCGCATCACCTCACGCGTACTGCGCCAGGCCGTGGCCGAAGGACCAGTTCTCCTTGGCCACCTCGACGATGTTGATGAACACGTCCTCGGGCCGCAGGCCCGGGCTCTCGCCCAGCAGCTGCGCGATGCGCGCAAACAGCGCCTTCTTCTGCTCCAGGCCGCGCGTGTTGTTGGCGGTGATCTGGATGAACACCACGTCGTCGCTGCGGGCCACGCCCAGGTAGGTGGGGCTGTAGCGGAAGTTCGCGGCTTCGTGCTCGGTGATGGTCATGAACTGGTCGTCCTCGGGCACGTTGAAGGTCTCGCGCAAGGCGCGGTACAGCGTGTCAAAGATCGCCTGCCGGTAGGCCGCAGGCTTGCCGGCGCGCATGGCAATGTGGATGAGGGGCATCGCAAGATCCTTTCTGAACAAGATGCTGGCGAAATCCTATCCATATGAATATGCTATGGATATCTATTTCAGAAATATCAAATTCAAATGATTGAGCGATCCCTGGATCTGGATGCCGTCGAAGCCTTTGTGCGCATTGCCGAGCTGGGCAGCTTCACGCGCGCAGCCGAAGCCATGAGCACGGCGCAGGCCGCGATAAGCCTCAAGCTCAAGCGGCTGGAGGACCGGCTGGGCTGCCGCCTGATCGAGCGCACGCCGCGCCACGTGCAGCTGTCGGCCCGGGGCGCGGCCTTTCTGGAGCATGCGCGTGAACTGCTGGCCGCGCACGACCGGGCGCTGGCCACGTTCGCCCAGGCGCGCCAGCGCCTGACCATCGGCATCAGCGACCATGTGGCCGGGCCGGAGCTGCCCGCGCTGATCGCCCGCATGAACCAGCAAGACCCACAGCTGCTCATCGAGATCCGCATCGGCTCGTCGGGCGACCTGCTGCAAAGCTACGACCGGCGTGAGCTGGATGCCGTGCTGGCCCGCATGCACGTGGGCCGCAGCGATGGCGAGCTGATCGCCGAAGAGCCCTTCGGCTGGTTCGCCGCCCCCGGCTGGCAGCACCGTGCGGGCGAGCCCCTGCCCCTGGCCACGCTGGCCGAGCCCTGCGGTGTGCGGGCCATGGCGGGGCAGGCGCTGGACGCTGGGGGCATCGCCTGGGCCGAGGTGTTTGTGGGTGGAGGCGTTGCTGCCGTGGCGGCGGCCGTGATGGCCGGGCTGGGCGTGGCGGCACTGGCGCCGCGCATGCTGCCGCTGGGGGCGGTGGATGTGGGTGCCCGCCTGGGGCTGCCTGAGCTGCCGCGTCTGCCGGTGCTGCTGCACACACGCAACCAGGAAGGTCGCCCGCGCGATGCGCTGACAGCGTTGTCGGCGGCCTTTCGCAGCGCGGGGCGGGGATAGCGCACAAGCCTGTACGCTTGTTGATGGACCCGGCCTTTCACTCCAGCCTGGCGCCTTGCGATGCGCCGTGCCGGGTGTCGCGGTCGTACTGCTTCTCGCGCTCCGCGTGCTCGCGCAGCAAGCGGTGGCCCAGCGTGTTGGCCTGGCGCTCCAGCGCCGCGCAGTCGGGGGCAGCAGGCAGTGCGGCAATGCCCTCGTCAATGGCCTGCGCCGCATCGCGCCCGAACTGCACATGGCCCTGTTCGTGGCGGGACAAGGCGCTCAGGTACCGGTCGAACACCGCCAGCTGGGCGGGTGTGGCGCTGTGCAGTTCAGGCAATTGCACCTGGGTGCGCAGCCGGGTGGTGACCTCGGTGATGGTGCAGCGGCCCGATGCCTCGCGCCACCAGCGAAAGGTCCAGCGCACGTTCCAGCGGGTGTAGCCGTGAAAGCGCTGGCCGTCGACGGTGATGGGTGTGGCGGCGTTCAGCGCTTGCCGCAGGGTCTCGCCGGGCAGGGCGCGCACGGGGTAGGGCTGTTGGATATGTTCTTCCGTGACGGCGGCATGAGCGGCGCCCGCGCAGACCAGGGCCACCAGCACCCCGGCAAGGTCCACCCAGCGCGCCCTCAGCACCACCGAGGCTCCCCGGTTCACTCGCCCCAGGGCAGCATCAGTGTGAGCAGCGACAGCTGGTCAAACTCGGGCGCAAACGCGTCGATGATCTGCTGCGGCTCGGGGCAGAGCGTGGTGTCGGTGATCACGCCAAACTGCACACCACCACCGTAGCTCAGGATGGAGACACCGAGGCCGATGTCGCCCGACTGCGGCACCCAGAACATGCACTGGGTGACGCGTGAGCCGCACAGTGTCAGCTGCTCCTTGGGCCCGGGCACATTGGTCATCACGGCCGTGGTCTTGCGGCCGAACAGGTTGAGCAGTGCATCCTGCGCGGGCTTGATCATCAGGCCCGCCACGGCCAGCATCGCAAACGCCAGGATGGGCTGGGTACTGCCCTTGAGCGCGTTCATGCGCTTGCGCACTTCGTACACGCGCTCGACGGGGTTGGCCACGCCAATCGGCAGCACCAGCGGCACCAGCCCAAAGCGGTTGCCCAGCTTCCAGGCCTCTTCCATGGGGCGCAGGTTGACCGGGATCATGGCGCGGATCTCCTGGCCCGTGGGGTCGTCGCCCTGGCTGCGCAGGTAGCCGCCGATGGCGCCCGCCACGCACGACAGCAGCACATCGTTGATGGAGCAGTTGAGCGCCTTGCCGATGGCCTTGACTTCTTCCAGCGGGATGGGCGGGCACCAAGCCACGCGCTTTGCACTGCCGGGCTGGCCCTTCAGGCGCGTGGGTGAGTCGTCGGGCATCAGCGCCAGGGCAGCGGCATCGCTCACCAACTGGTAGGCCACGCGTGCCATGTCCATGGTGCCAGCCAGCCCATGGTGCATGGTCTTCTCGGGGTCGCTCAGCATCTTGAACGACTTGGCTGCGCCGTCACCGGCCAGATCCAGCGCCTTCACCGTCATGTCGGTAAAGGGCTTGATGAGCGCGTCCGCAATCCAGTCCTCGGCCGTGGCAGCCTGTTCGCGCTCTTTGCGGGTGCGCTTGGGCGGTTCGGCGCCGCCGTCCACGATGGACATGGTCACCGAGATCAGCGCAATGCCGTCCGCAATGCAGTGGTGGATGCGCACGATGAGCGCGCTGCCCGGCTGGCCGTCGTCACCCACAAAATCTTCGATCAGGTGCATTTGCCACAGCGGCCGCCGGGTATCGAGCGGCTGCATGGCCAGCTCGCCCACACGGTCCTGCAGCGCGCGCTGCATGCTGTGGCCTTGTCGGTGGGGCAGCTTCTCGCGCAGCACATGCGCGGCGATGTCGAAGTTGCGGTCCTCCACCCAGGTGGCGCCCGCTGCGTCTTCCACCACGCGCTGGCGAAAGCGCGGGTACTGCAGCAGGCGCTGCTGCACGCGGTCGCACAGGGCCTCCCAGGTGATGCTGGGCGACAAGGTCCACACGCCGTTGATCATCATCAGGTTGCTGTGCGAATCCATGCGCAGCCAGGCGGTGTCGACCTTGGTCATGCGTTCGCCCGACAGGCCCAGCATGCCGGTGGCAGCGCGGCGCACGTTCTTCTGCACCACGGTGGCGGCCTTGCGGGCTGCGGGGGGCAGGGCCTGGGCTGCCTTGCGCGCCACCTCGGGGGCCTGGTTGCGCATCGTGCGCAGGGGGCTGGAGCCTTTGCCCGGAGTGGCTTTGCTGGGGGCTGGAATGCGGGTCACCATCGGATGTACACCTGTTGTTTGATTTTTGGGGACTTGCCTCTATGGATTGAGCGGTCCCAGACTGTGCTCAGCCCGTAAGATACAACGCAGCAAACCCTTGCCGACACCGTTCTTTCCCTCCCCCCAAAGATCTCAAGGAGCACACCGATATGGCCGACCTCAACGCCACCTTCGAAGCCGCCGTGGCCAATTCCAAGAACCTGAGCGAGCGTCCCGACAACGCCACGCTGCTCAAGATCTACGCGCTGTACAAGCAAGCCACCGCCGGCGACAACACCGAGAAGAAGCCCAGCTTCTCCGATATGGTGGGCCGTGCCAAGTGGGACGCTTGGGAAAAGCTCAAGGGCACGGGTGCCGACGAGGCCAAGCAACAGTATGTGGACCTGATCACCTCGCTGAGCTGATACAGCGGTACCCCAAAGCAAAAGGCGACTTCGGTCGCCTTTTGCTTTGGGGGCAAAGGTGCCTAACGCCGGACCCACCCCTTGGGCAGTCCCGCTTCCGGCGTCATGCCGTAGACCGGCTCTCCCGGCAGCCCCGCCTGCAGCGGCGCGCGTGCGGCCATCAGGCGCTCCAGGTCTACCCCCATGTCAATGCCCATGGCTTCGAACATGAACACCAGGTCTTCCGTCACCACGTTGCCCGACGCGCCTGGCGCATAGGGGCAGCCGCCCAGGCCGCCCAGCGACGCATCAAAGGTTCGCACCCCCACGTCGTAGGCCGCCAGGCAATTGGCCAGGCCCAGGCCGCGGGTGTTGTGCATGTGGGCCGCCCCGGCCTTGGCGCCCAGCTCGGCGCGCAGGCGCGTGAAGAGGCGGCGCACCTGCGCCGGGTTGGCCATGCCGGTGGTGTCCGACAGGCCCACCTCGTCGGCCCCGGCCTCAGCGCACAGGCTCGCGAGCCAGATCACGTCGTCCTCGGGCACCTCGCCCTGCAGGGTGCAACCAAAGGCGGTGGACAACCCCACCTCCACCAGCATGCCGGGGGCCTGCGCGTCGCGCAGGTGGGCCACGGCGCGCACTTCCTCGACCATGGCCTCGCGCGTCTTGCGCACATTGGCCAGCGAATGGGCGGCGCTGGCCGACACCGGCAGCGTGACCTTGTGCACACCTGCCGCGAGGGCCGCCTCGGCGCCGCGCAGGTTGGGGGCCAGCGCCATCACAGTGATGCCAGGGTGGGTCAGCGCGTGGCGCACCACCTCGGCCACATCGGCCATCTGGGGCAGCAGGCGGGCAGGCACGAACGAGCCCACTTCAATCTCGCGCAGCCCGGCGGCCACCAGGGCGTCGATCCAGCGCAGCTTGTCGGCCGTGGGCATGGTGGCTTTGACGGACTGCAGGCCATCGCGCGGGCCGACTTCGCTGATGAGGACTTGGGGTTGCGTCATGGTGCGGAATGTTGTCGGACGTGCGTGGAATGTGCCGGATGCGGGAGGATAGCGCCCCATGCCCCCATGGCGCGGGGCCGACGATTGTGCAAAGTGGTAATTTGTTCTGCCATACCGGCAAACCACTCCACAACATGCGGCAGTTTGGGCAATTCCCATTGCTGCGTTGCTCCGGGACACTGCTTGTATCCCACCCGGAGACAAGCACCATGCCTTCCAAGAACCACTTTTCCACCCTCTACCTCAGTGCGCCCGATGTCATCGAGTTGGTGCAGCGCAAAGGCGTCGAGGCCTGCCTGCGCGGCATTGCCGACTACATCCAGTCCGACTTTCTGCGCTGGGGCGCGTTCGACAAATCCGCACGTGTGGCCAGCCATTCGCGCGACGGCGTGATCGAACTCATGCCGATTGCCGACGACCAGACCTATGCGTTCAAGTACGTCAACGGCCATCCCAAGAACACGCGCTGGGGGTTGCCGACCGTGATGGCGTTTGGCGTGCTGGCCGATGTAGCCACCGGCGTGCCGTTGCTGCTGAGCGAACTCACCCTCACCACCGCCCTGCGCACCGCCGCCATGTCGGCCGTGGCCGCCCGCGCCCTGGCACGCCCCGGTGCGCGCACCATGGCGCTGATCGGTAACGGCGCCCAAAGCGAGTTCCAGGCGCTGGCCTTCCACCACCTGCTGGGCGTCACCACGCTGCGGCTGTTTGATGCGGACCCCGCCGCCACCGCCAAGCTGCAGGCCAACCTGCAAGGCACGGGCCTGCGCACCGTGGTCTGCAACAGCACGGCCGAGGCCGTGCGTGGCGCCGATATCGTGACCACGGTGACGGCCGACAAGACCAATGCCACCATCCTCACGCCCGGCATGCTGGCGCCCGGCATGCACATCAACGCTGTGGGCGGCGACTGCCCCGGCAAGACCGAGCTGCATGCCGACGTGTTGCGCCAGGCCCAGGTGTTTGTGGAATACACCCCGCAGACACGCATCGAAGGCGACATCCAGCAGTTGCCTGCCGACTTTGTGGTGACCGAGCTGTGGGAAGTGCTGGCAGGTCAGCACACCGGCCGGGCCAGCGATGCGGCGGTGACGGTGTTCGACTCCGTGGGTTTTGCGCTGGAGGACTTTTCTGCACTGCGATTCTTGCGCGATGCGGCCACCGAGCTGGGCATGGGCCAACCCATCGAACTCATCCCCCAGCTGTCAGACCCCAAGAACCTGTTTGGGCTGCTGCGCACGCACAACCCCCTGCTGCGCGCTGTGGCCTGACGCCCGCCCGGTCACGCCCTTTCAGTCTCGCCACACCACACTGCTGGCCGGATCGGCGCGTGTGGTGCGGAAATGGTTGGCCGGGTGGGCGGTGTCTGCCATGCCAAACGAGATGCCGCAGACGATGCTGCGGTCCTCGCCAATGCCCAGCACCTCGCGCAGCACGCCGGGGTAGGACGCGAGCGCGGCCTGTGCAATGGAGCCCACGCCCAGGCTGTGCGTGGCCAGCATGAAGTTGTTCACGTAGGCGCCGCAGTCCACCGCGCCGTACACGCCCAGTGCCTCGTCGCTGCTGATGATGGCCACATGCGGCGCGCCGAACATCGCGAAGTTCTGCGCCGCCTGTTGCGCGGAGGCTTCGCGGTCGCCCTTGGCAATGCCCAGGGCTTCGTACAGGCCCCAGCCACATTCGCGCCGCCGCTCCTGGTACACGCCCCGGTATTCGCGCGGCCAGGGCAGGTCGGGCGCAGGGGCTGCGTTGGCCATGTGCGACTGCAGCGCGCCGCGCAGGCGCTCCAGCGTGGCGCCACTGGCGATGGTGAGCTGCCAGGGCTGCGCGTTGCACCACGATGCCGTGCGCTGCGCGGTGACCAGGATGGCTTCGATGGTGGCGCGCGGTAGGGGTTCGGGCAGAAACGCGCGGCAGCTGTAGCGGGTGTGGAGCAGCGTGGAGAGGGTGTCGAATGCCGTGCTGTGGGCGGCAGTGTCCGTGACGGTGGATGTCATGGTGACGGCCCTGGTGGCTATGCCTTCTTGGCTTTGGCGGCAGGTTTGGCCGCTGCCTTGGTACCCTGCTTGTCTGCCCCTGCCTCAGCCGCGTGCTTCTTCTTGTCGACAGCGGGCTTCTTGGCGCCGGGGTGAGGCGCATTGAGCAGGGCGTCGAGCTGCTCACCAATTTCGGCCTCGATGCGGTCCTTGAACGCGCCGAACAAAAAGCCCAGCTGCGCCTTCATCTCGAACTGGTGGGCATCCACCAGCAGCGTGCCCTTGACGCCCGAGCGGGTGAATGTAAGCAGGTCTTCCGTCTCGCCCTCTTCGTAGGTGCACTCCATGTCGAATTTTTCTTCTGCCTTTTCGGCCCAGGAGAAGGCGACCTTGCGGGCCTCCTTGAAGCCCAGGTGGTGGTCGCGGTGGATATGGATGTCAGGCACCGGGTGTCTCCTTGAGGTGTTGGGTATCAGATAGAAGGGCGCGCAGTGCCTCGTGCCGTTGTGGCTGGGGCTGTTGCGTCAGTTGCCGTACGGCATCATAAAACCGGGGCCAGTCGCGGCCCTCGCGTTCGAACAGGGCTTCGAACGCGGGCACCAGTTCATCGTAGGCAGCCTGGGCGGCAAAGCTGGCGTTGTTGGCCTTGGCCACCCAGCGGTCGTAGCCCGCCACCTGGGCGGTGGTGGCTTGGGGTGCCCCCCCGCTGGATGTGTTCAGCCATTGCGTGCGCAGGGCCGCGTAACCGGTGCGGAAAGCCTCCATTGCTTCACTTTTCATAGCTGCTAGCGCTTGATCATCCAGCGCTAGAGCTTCTTTTTGTTCATAAATGGCTGCCAGCCGAGCGCGGGTGGCGCGGGTCAGCGCGCGGAAGGCGCTGCGCCGTGCCTCGCTGGTGGCAAAGGCCTTGCGGGCCTCCGGGGTGGACTGGGTTGCCAGCCACTGCACAACGCCGATGCGCTCCACCGCCGTGGCAAAGGACTCGTTGAACAAGGTGTCGTTCTTGGCATAGACCACCTGGTGCGCCAGCTCGTGGAACAGCAGGCGAACAAAGTCGCCCTCGGGCCAGGCGACAAAGGTGGAGAGCAACGGGTCGCCGCCCGCCCAGTTCATATAGCCCAACGTGGAATACGCGGGCACGCCATACACCTCCACTTCCAGCCCCTGGGCGGCCAGCTCCGCTGCCTCGGCTTGCGCGGCAGCCTCGGTGAAGTAGCCCCGGTAGCCAATGCAACCCGTCACAGGGAAGCACCAGGTGTGCAGCGTGAGGGAGTACGGCGGCGCGGCCACCACGTTCCAGACGGCGGCGGGGCGTTTGAGGTCCGCATAGCGGCGGTAGCTGGCGTTGTCAGGCAGGCCCAGCTCGGCCACGGCAAAGGCGCGGGCGCGCTGCGCCAGTTGCAGCCGCTCGCGCAGGGCGGGGGGGATGTCGGTGCGGGCGATCCAGCGGTCGATGGGTTCGGCCGCCTGCATGATCTGCATGTGCCCCTGCACCGACTGCCAGTAGTAGCCCAGCATGCTGGTGGGGCCGGTGGTGCTGGCGCAGCCCGCCAAGGCAAGGCTGATCATGAGGGGAGACACGGCTCGCAGATGGGGGAGAAACTGGCGCATGCGGGCAGTTTATGGGCAGATCGCGCGGAGCGTTTGAAGGGGTGTCAGCAGTGTGGCCGGTGCAGTTTCTAGAATGCAGCGCATGACCGCTGAATCCGCCCCTGACCTGCCTGCCGGCCTGTTTGCCGACGAGGCCGATTGCCCACGCTGCATCTGGTGCCAGGCCACGCCTTTCTATCGCCATTACCACGACCACGAGTGGGGTTTCCCCGTGGCGGACGACCGGCGGCTGTTCGAGAAGATCTGTCTGGAGGGTTTTCAGTCGGGTCTGAGCTGGCTCACCATCCTGAACAAGCGCGAGGGCTTTCGCGCCGCGTTCGCGAACTTCGACGCCGAGCAGGTCGCGGCCTTCGGCCCCGCCGAGGTCGAGCGTCTGGTGCAGGACGCGGCCATCGTGCGCCACCGGGGCAAGATCGAGTCCACCATCAACAACGCGCGCCGCGTGCTGGAGCTCAAGCGCGAGTTCGGCTCGCTGGCGCACTACGCCTGGCGCTACGAGCCCACTGCCGCCGACCGGCCCGAGCGCATCACGCGCGAGGTGGCGCGCACGCTGTCCACTTCGCCCGCATCCATTGCCATGTCCAAGGACCTGAAAAAGCGCGGCTGGAGCTTTGTGGGACCCACCACGGTGTACGCCTTCATGCAGGCGATGGGTCTGGTCAACGACCACCTGGAAGGCTGCCACTCGCGCCCCGCAGCGCTCGCGGCGCGGAAGGCGTTTGAGGTGCCGCGCGGCTGACCGATGGATTGATAGCTCGTTCAGGCCCGCGCCACGGGCCGCAGCAGCCACAGCGCTCCCAACGCGGCCAGGCCCAGCAGTGTGGTGAGCCACAGGGCAGCTGCCCCGGCGCTGTCCAGCAGCATGCCAAACAGCACCGGTGCAAAAGCCTGCGCCACGCGGGCGGGCACCATCATCAGGCCCTGGCGCGCGCCGTAGCCTGCTGGCCCAAACAGCACCAGTGGCAGCGTGCCCTTGGCAATGGTCAGTATCCCGTTGCCTGCTCCGTGCAGCACGGTAAATACTGCGGCAGCAGGCCCGCCCAGCACCATCAGCAGGCCCGCGCCCACGGGGTGTGCGGCGGCAGCCAGCTGGGCCGACAGCAGCGGGTGCAGGCGGCGCAGAAAACCAAACTCCAGCAGGCGCGCCGCCACCTGTGCCGGGCCCACCAGCGCCGCCAGGGCCACTGCCGCCTGCAGCGATGTGCCACTGGCCTGCAGCAGGCGAGGCAGGTGGGCTGCCATGGCGGTGCTCGTGAACCAGGTGACCGCAAACACGAAGGACAGCAGCACGGTGGTGCGCAGCGGGTGTGCTGGAGTGGGCGGGGCGGATACGGCCGGTTCTGTGGCGGGCGCTGCGATGGCGTCCGTCGATGGTTCGGTAGCCTTTTCTGCGGCGCCGGCGCGCGGCAGCCAGCCATTGAGCGGCACGCCCACCAGCAAGTGCAATGCGGCCCAGCCCGCACACGCGCCGCGCCAACCCCACTGCGTCTCCATCCAGGCCGACAGCGGCCAGCCCACGGTGCTGGCAAACCCCGCGATCAGCGTGATGCCGGTGATGGCGCTGCGCGCGCCCTGGCCGTACAGCCGCACCAGCGTGGCAAACGCCGCCTCGTACAGGCCCGACCCCATGGCCACGCCCATCAGCACCCACGCGGCAAACAGGCCCACCGGGCCTTGCGCCAGGGCCATGCTCGCCAGAGCAGCTGCAAACAACAGGTTGGTGCCCACCAGCACCGGGCGACCGCCATGGCGGTCAATGGCTCGGCCCGCGAAAGGCCCGAGCAGCGCCGACACGATGAGCGCCACGGAAAACGCCGCGAACATCGTGGGAGTGGCCACACCCAGGTCGCGCGCCATGGGCGTGGCCAGCATGGCAGGCAGGTAGTAGGACGAGGCCCAGGCCAGCGTCTGGGCCGTGCCCAGGCGCGCCACGGTCCAGCGTTGCGAGGCGGCGCTCATGCCGCGCGGTGGGCCATGGCGGGGGCGCGCGAGGTTGCCTCAGACACGCTGGCCCTGCGCGTTGATGACGACTTCGCCATCCTCCTTGGTGAAGGCGCCCTGCTGGGGGGCGGGCAGGATGTCCAGCACCTTCTCGGACGGGCGGCACAGCCGCGTGCCCAGGGGCGTGACCACGATGGGGCGGTTGATGAGGATGGGGTGCTGCAGCATTGCGTCGATGAGCTGGGCGTCGGTGACGCCCGGTGCGTCCAGCTGCAGCTCGGTGAAGATCGCCTCCTTGGTGCGCACGGCGTTGATCACCGGCTCGCCCGTGGCAGCAATCAGCGCCACCAGCGTGGCACGGTCGGGCGGGGTCTTGAGGTACTCAATGACCTCGGGCTCCACGCCGCTGTTTCGGATCATGGCCAGCGTGTTGCGGGACGTGCCGCATTTGGGGTTGTGATAGACGGTGATGGCAGTCATGGTGGGTGCTGTGGATGGCTGACGGGATGGAAAGGGTTACGAATAGGCAGGTTGTTGGCGTGAAAGTTTGCCACTGTGCAGGGGCCAGCCCGGCAACTGCTCCAGCGCGTTCAGTAGTCGCTGGCCTGCATTGCCCAGCGCGTCGTCGTTGTGTACCTCTAGGCTGACAGTGCCTGGGGGCGGTGTGTAGGCCATGGCCCGTTGCACGCGGGCCTCCACCTGCTCAGGACTCTCGCGGCCCCGCGACAGTATTCGCTCGCGCAGCACCTGGGGGCTGGCGGTGATGTGCACCGCTACGAGGTCCGGGAAGCGCGCCAGGGCCTCAGGCAAGTAGGCGCGCGAGCCATTGAGCAGCACCCAGTGGCCTTGGGCCAGCGGCGCCAGTTGTGCATGCCGCACGCCGTAGCCCAGGCCGTTGGCTTCCCAGTGCAGGGCAAAGGCCAGTTCGTGGCGCAAAGCAACAAACGTTTCGGGCGAAACACTTTCATGGGCTTCGCCGCCCGGCATGGCGGAGCGGCTGATGGTGCGCTGCGCCCAGTGCACGGGGCACGGGGTGGGCAGGTGTGCCCGCAACCAGTCCAGCAGGCTGTCTTTGCCCGCGCCCGAGGGGCCCATGCAGTAGACCAGCCGGCCCGCGGTCATGCGCCCATCTCCAGGTGATCCAGCAGCACAAAGTCGGCGCCGGGTGTGGGCTCTGCGAACAAGGCCAGGCTGTTGAACTTCAGGATGGGAAGGTCCGAGAAGAACTCCTGCGCGGCCTCGAACACCAGCGCCTGCGTCTGTGTGTCCACCTGCGCCAGGCTGCCGGTGAGCGACATGTGGAATCGGAACTCGTCCAGGACAAACGGGTAGCCCCATTGCTCCAGCAGCGCGTCCTGCTGGGCAGTGAGCCCCGCCGCGCGGCGCCGGGCCAGGTCGGCGTCGGACAAGGGGGCGGCCAAAGGCTGCAGCGCCGTCACGCAGGTGGCGGCGGTCTGCTGGATCTGCGCATTGGCGGGGTGCAACGCCGGGGGCACCAGCGCCAGAAAGTCGTCGATGCGTTGCACCTGCAGGGGCGGCAGCACAAAGGGTTGCAGCCCGCGCGCCACGGACTGCACGGCCTGGTGCAGCGCGATCCAGTCGGTGCCGGGCGCCAGTGCAAACGGCGCCTTGAGCGTGGCGTGCCAGCCGTAGCGGCGGGGCGCCGCCGTCAGGCGGTGCAGGTCGTCCGCCGCCACGCCGTCGATGGCGAGCTGCTGCAGCGGCTGCAGCAGCGCGGCGCAGCGCCCCAGCCAATGGCTGCCGGCCAGCCAGCCCAAGCTGCCCGGGTTGGGTGCGAAATAGACCGCATAGCGGTGGTGGGTGGGTGGCATTTCAGGCGTGTTCATCGTGGTCAATGGTCAGTTTCACGCGGTCGCCCGCAAACCAGGCGCGGGCCCATTCGATGGGCGTGCCTGCCAGGTCCACGTTCAGGCTCTCTACCTGCAGCACGGGGCGCGACGTGGGCTGGCGCAACTGGGCGGCCACTTCGGCGCTGGGCAGCTCGGCGGTGATGCGGCTTTCGCGGCGCGTGTAGTCGGCCACGCCGTGGGCGGTGAAGCCTGCGGTGATGGAGCCCGTTTCGCGCACAACGGCCGCCAGGTTCTCGAAGCGGGGCAGGGGAAAGTAGCGCTCGCTGATGTGCAGGGGCTGGCCCTCGGCGTCGCCCCGCACGCGCAGCGCCAGCAGCGGGCTGCGCGCTGGCACCTGCAGCGCCTTGGCCAGCGCCGCCGTGGCGCGCGTGGTCTGGGCCTGCAGCACCACCAGGCTGCCGCGCAGACCGGCCTGTGCCAGGCCCTGCTGGTGGCGCGTGCGCTTGCCCAGCACCAGGTCCACCGCAAAGTCTTCCACATAGGTGCCGCTGCCCTGTGTGATGCGCACCAGCCCCTGGCTGCACAGGCTGGCGAGCGAGCGGCGAATGGTGTGGCGGTTCACGCCGAACTGCTCGGCCAGCGCGTGTTCCGAGGGCAGTCGCTGGCCTGGCGGATAGACGCCGCTGCCGATGGCCTCGGCCAACTCGGCGGCAATGCGCGTCCAGAAGCTGTCGCGCGCAGGGCGCAGTGGTGGTGCTTGCGGGACCTGCAACGGGGTCGTGAGAGAGGTTGTGCTGGCTGTCATGAAACCTACATGCGCGCTCTTTAAGCTCGCGCCAGTTGTTCAATTTGTCTATACAACTTTCAGGGTACCACTTCCATGTTTCAAGCCTTTGACAACCCGGGGCCGGGCCGCCCCCTGGGCCGCGCGCAGTGGATGGCGCTGCTGGCCCGGGCGCCGCTGGGGCTGCTCGAATCTGCGTTGCACGAGCACGCCACGCGCCCCGCGCGCTGGCTGCGTGCGCCCGAGACCGGCCTGATGATGGTGCAGGGCCGCGCCGGTGGCACGGGCGAGCGCTTCAACCTGGGCGAGGTCACCGTCACCCGCTGCGCGCTGCGCGTGGCCGACGCATCGGACGCCGCCGAGGCCACTGTGGGCGTGGCCTACGTGCTGGGCCGGTCGCACCGCCAGGTGCAGCTGGCGGCCCTGGCCGATGCGCTGCTGCAAGACCCTGTTCAGCAACCGGTGCTGGACGCACAACTGCTCGAACCCATCCGCAACCACCTGCGCCACACCCAGGCCGAGCGCCAGGCGCGGGCCGCCAGCACCAAGGTGGACTTTTTCACCGTGGCGCGCGAGAGCGGTGCCGACAACGACGAGGACACCGAATGAGCACGACCCCGTTGGCATCGCTGGGTGCCGGATTTTCGAATGAAGCCTTTGGCAGCCAGGCGGTGTTCCGCGCGGTGCTGCAGGCGCTGTCGCACCCCGGCCGCACGGTGGCGGTAGAACACGACGCGCAAGCTCCTGCCGTGGGGCATTCCGCATCGGCTGCCGTGCTGCTGGCGCTGCTCGACAGCGACTGCACCTTGTGGCTCTCGCCCAAGCTGGCAGCCAGTGATGCCGGTGCTTGGCTGCGCTTTCACACAGGCTGCACTGTGGTGGCCGACGCTGCGCAGGCTCGTTTTGTGTGGGTGGCGCAGGGTGATGCGCTGCCTGCCCTGAACCGTCTGGCCCTGGGTACCGACATCTACCCCGATCAGTCAGCGACTTGCGTGGTCGATGTATCGCGTGCCGCCACCACGGTGGACGCGAGTGATGCGTGGCACTTGCGTGGCCCCGGCATCCAGGAGGTGGCGGCCTTGCAGGTGGATGGTTTGCCCGACGACTTCGAGGCCCAGTGGGCGGCCAACCATGGGGTGTTTCCACGCGGTGTGGATCTGCTGCTGGCCACTGCAGACCACATCGTGGGTCTGCCACGCACCACGCGGGCAACGCGCGGTGCCACTGCCCTTCAGGAGGCCTGAGCATGTACGTAGCCGTCAAAGGCGGAGAAGCTGCCATTCTCAACAGCTACCAGTTGCTGGCCCGCCAGCGCAGGGGCGATGCCGCACAGCCTGAACTCTCGGTAGCGCAGATCCGCCAGCAGCTCAAGCTGGCGGTGGACCGCGTCATGACCGAGGGATCGGTGTACGACCCCGAGCTTGCGGCCCTTGCCATCAAGCAGGCAGCAGGCGACCTGGTGGAAGCTATCTTTTTGCTGCGCGCCTACCGCGCCACTCTGCCGCGCCTGGGCACCACCTGCGCGCTGGACACCAGCCGCATGGTGCTGGACCGGCGCATCTCCGCCACCTTCAAGGACCTGCCGGGCGGCCAGGTGTTGGGCCCCACCTACGACTACACGCAGCGCCTGCTCGACTTCAAGCTGCTGGCCGAAGGCCCGGTGGCGCCGCCTGCCGCTGCGGCAGCTGCGGTGCCACCCGGCCCCACGCCGCGCGTAGTGGACCTGCTCAACCAGGAAGGCTTGATCGAAACCCGCCCCGTGCCCCCGGGCGACCCCGCCCCCACAGACCTGACCCGTGAGCCACTGCGCTTCCCTGCCAACCGCGCCACCCGCTTACAGAACCTGGCGCGCGGTGATGAGGGCTTCCTGCTTGCCATGGCGTATTCCACGCAGCGCGGTTACTCGCACTCGCACCCGTTTGTGGGTGAGGTGCGCCTGGGCACGGTGGCAGTGGAGATCGAACCCGAAGAGCTGGGCTTTGCCATCGACATCGGTGATATCGAGATCACCGAATGCGAAATGGTGAACCAGTTTGCGGGCAGCAAGAGCCAGCCCCCGCAGTTCACGCGCGGCTACGGCCTGGCGTTTGGCCACAGCGAGCGCAAGGCCATGGCGATGAGCCTGGTGGACCGAGCCCTGCGTGCCGATGAGCTGGGTGAACCGGTGGAGTCGCCCGCGCAGATGCAGGAGTTTGTGCTGGGCCACAGCGACAGCCTGGAGGCGTCTGGCTTCGTGCAGCACCTGAAGTTGCCGCACTACGTGGACTTTCAGTCCGAGTTGGAGCTGGTGCGCAAGATGCGCGCCGCTGCCGCCCACCCCACCCCCCCCCGCCGAGAAGGATGCCGCATGAACGCGCCCATGGAACCCGCCGTGATGGGCTTGCCCGCCGACGCCGCACCGGTGGACGGCCACTTCAACTTTGCCTACCTGGACGAGCGCACCAAGCGCATGATCCGCCGCGCCATCCTCAAGGCCGTGGCCATCCCCGGCTACCAGGTGCCGTTTGGCTCCCGCGAAATGCCGCTGCCCTATGGCTGGGGCACGGGCGGCATCCAGGTCACCGCTTCCATCATCGGCCCGCAGGACTGCCTCAAGGTCATCGACCAGGGATCGGACGACACGGTCAACGCGGTCAACATCCGCCGCTTCTTCGAGCGCACCACGGCCGTGGCGACCACCACCCGCACGCGCGAGGCCACGCTGATCCAGACGCGCCACCGCATCCCCGAGACACCGCTGGCCGAAGGCCAGGTCATCGTCTACCAAGTGCCAGTGCCCGAGCCCATGCAGCGCCTGGAGCCGCGGGAGACCGAAACGCGCACTCTGCATGGCCTGGCCGAGTACGGGCTCATGCACGTCAAGCTCTACGAAGACATCGCGCGCTACGGCCACATTGCCACCACCTACGACTACCCCGTGCTGGTCAACGGCCGCTATGTGATGGCGCCGTCGCCCATCCCCAAGTTCGACAACCCCAAGATGCACATGAACCCCGCGCTGCAGCTGTTTGGCGCGGGCCGCGAAAAGCGCATCTATGCCGTGCCGCCCTATACGCCGGTGGAGAGCCTGGGTTTTGAGGACCACCCGTTCGAGGTGCAGCGCTGGGATGCTGCTTGCGCGCTGTGTGGCGCCACCGACAGCTTTCTGGACGAGGTCATCACCGACGACCAGGGCGGGCGCATGCATGTCTGTTCCGATTCGGACTACTGCCACGAGCGCCAGGCGCAGCAGGCCGAAACGGCGCAGGTGGAAGGCGGCGCGGCATGAGCGCCGTGCACATTCGCGAAGCCCGGCAGGCCGACCTGGAGAGCGTGCTGGTGCTGTATGCCGCCATTGAAGACAGCCCGGCCGACGTGCTGACCCTGGAAGAAGCCCAGGCCGTATGTTCCCAGTTCGCCCGCTACCCCAGCTACCGCCTGTGGGTGGCCTGCGACCCCGCGCAGCACGGCGCCGTGGTGGGCACCTATGCGCTGCTCGTCATGCACAACCTGGCGCATCGGGGCACGCCCTCGGCCATCGTGGAAGACGTGGTGGAGGCACAGGACCAGCAAGGCCGAGGCATTGGCCGCCAGATGATGGCCCACGCCATGCAGCAGGCGCGCGACGCGGGCTGCTACAAGCTCGCGCTCTCGTCCAACGCCCGCCGCAAGGGCGCGCATGCCTTCTATGAATCCCTGGGCTTTGCGCAGCATGGCCTGAGCTTTGTTGTCGAGACCCTCACATGAATCACCCCGAACCTTCTGCGCCGCTGCTGAGCGTGCGCAACGTCAGCAAGCGCTATGGCGACCGCGTGGCGCTGCAAGGCGCGTCCTTTGACCTGTGGCCCGGCGAGGTGCTGGCCGTGGTGGGCGAGTCGGGCTCCGGCAAGTCCACGCTGCTCAACGCCATTGCAGCACGCAGCGCCCCGGACGAAGGCACGGTGCAGTTCCGCCAGCGCAGCGGCGAGCTGCAGGACATCTACGCCATGACAGAAGCGCAGCAGCGCCTGCTGGCGCGCACCGACTGGGGCTTTGTGCACCAGAACGCGGCGGACGGCTTGCGCATGGATGTATCCGCCGGTGCCAACGTGGGCGAGCGCCTGATGGGCCTGGGCGAGCGCCACTATGGCCGCCTGCGCGCCACGGCCACGGAATGGCTGCAGCGTGTGGAGATCGATGCCGCGCGCATCGACGACGCACCACGCACGTTTTCGGGCGGCATGCGCCAGCGCCTGCAGATTGCCCGCAACCTGGTCACGCAGCCACGCCTGGTGTTCATGGACGAACCCACCTCGGGCCTGGATGTGTCGGTGCAGGCGCGCCTGCTGGACCTGCTGCGCCAGCTCACGCGGCAGATGCAGTTGGCGGCCATTGTGGTCACGCACGACCTGGCCGTGGCACGCCTGCTGGCCCACCGCATGGTGGTCATGCAACGCGGCCGCGTGGTGGAGGCGGGCCTGACCGACCAGGTGCTCGACGACCCGCAACACCCCTACACCCAGCTCCTCGTTTCTTCGGTACTGCAGCCATGAACCAACCTTCCATTGCGCCCATTCTCCAGATGCAAGGAGTGGCCAAGCGCTTCACCCTGCACCACCAGAACGGCATTGAACTGCCCGTGCTCGCCCACGTGGACCTGGCCGTGCAGCCCGGTGAATGTGTGGTGCTGGACGGCCCCTCGGGCATGGGCAAGAGCACGCTGCTCAAGATGATCTACGCCAACTACCGGGTCAATGCAGGGAGCATCACCGTGCGCTCGGCCGATGGCGCCGTGGTGGATGTGACGCAGGCCACGCCGCGTGCGCTGGTGCAGCTGCGGCGCGACACCGTGGGCTATGTGAGCCAGTTTCTGCGGGTCATCCCGCGCGTGTCGGCGCTGGACGTGGTGGCCGAGCCACTGGCGGAAGACGCCGGCGACGATCCAGCGGGCATCGAGGCCGCACGCGAGGCCGCCTGCCAATGGCTGACCCGCCTGCGCATCCCTGAGCGGCTGTGGCACCTGCCGCCCGCCACGTTCTCCGGCGGGGAGCAGCAGCGCATCAACATCGCCCGCAACATGATCAAGCCCAAGCCTCTGTTGCTGCTGGACGAGCCCACCGCATCGCTCGACGCGGCCAACACTGAAACGGTGATTGCCATGATTCGCGAGGCCGTAGCGCGCGGCGCGGCCCTGGTGGGCATCTTTCACGACGCACAGGTCGGCACTGCCGTGGCCACGCGCCGCGTGAACGTGGGTGACTTCCGGGGAGCATCGGCATGAATGCAACCGTGTTCAAGAACGCCCACATGGTGCTGCCAGGCGAAGTGGTGCAGGGCAGCCTGCAGGTGGAGGGCGGGCGCATTGCGTCGCTGGACAGCGGGGCCACTGCGGCCCTGCAAGGCATCGACCTGGGGGGCGACTACCTGCTGCCCGGGCTGGTCGAAATCCACACCGACAACTTCGAGCGCCACCTGATGCCGCGACCCAAGGTGCAATGGGCCGAGATGCCCGCACTGCTGGCGCACGACGCCGAGATTGCGGCCGCAGGCATCACGACAGTGCTCGACGCGCTGGGCGTGGGCGAGGCCGACGTGGACAGCCTGCGTGGCAGCGCCTGGAACCGCGTGCTCGACACCATCGACACCTGCACCGAGCGCAACCTGCTGCGTGCCGACCACCACCTGCATGTGCGCTGCGAGCTGCCTGCGCCCAACACCATCGACCTGTTCGAGCCGTTCCACGGGCACCCGCGCCTGTCGTTGATCTCACTGATGGACCACACCCCAGGTCAGCGCCAGTGGGAGAACATCGAGCAGGCGCGCACCTACTACACCGGCAAGAAGGGCTGGAGCGCCGAGAAATTCGAGCGCCAGGTGGCGCACGCTGCCACGCTGCAGGCGCAGTACGCCGAGCCACACCGTGCGTACTTTGTGGATTACTGCCGCACGCACGGCATCTCGCTGGCCAGCCACGACGACACCACGGTGGCCCATGTGAAGCAGGCCCATGCCGAAGGGGCCGCGATGTCGGAGTTCCCGACCACACTGGCCGCAGCCCAGGCCGCGCACGAACGTGGCTTGCTCACCGTGATGGGCGGGCCCAACGTGGTGCGCGGTGGTTCGCATTCGGGCAACGTGGCGGCGGCCGACCTGGCGCGCCGGGGGCTCTTGGACATCCTCTCGTCCGACTATGTGCCCGGCAGCCTGCTGAGCGCGGTGATGCGGCTGGTGCAGGAAGACATCCTGCCCTTGCCGCAGGCCGTGGCCACCGTCACCCGCAACCCCGCCAGGGCTGCGGGCATGGCGGACCGCGGCGAGCTGGCAACGGGCCTGCGGGCCGACCTGGTGCAGGTGCACATGGCGGAGTTGCCCGATGGCGGCTACCAGGCCGTGGTGCGTGGGGTGTGGCGCGAAGGGCAAAGGGTGCTCTAGGGCCACCTCTGACATCCAAACTTCTCTCAACTGTCAAAGCACTGTCACGCCCCGCAACCACACTCCGGTTGTCTAGACGACTTAACCCATCAGGAGGCTGCCATGACTGCCGCACTGCACATTCACCAACTGAACAAGCATTTCGCCAACGGCAAACACGCCCTGCGCGACATCAACCACACCGTGCAGCGCGGCGAGATGGTGGCGCTGATTGGTGCCTCGGGCTCGGGCAAGTCCACACTGCTGCGTCATGTGGCGGGCCTAGTGGTGGCCGATGCGGCCAGCGATTCGCTGATCGAGGTGGACGGCCGCTGCGTGCAGCAGGGCGGGCGCATCCACAGCGACATCCGCAAGGTGCGTTCGCAGGTGGGTTTTGTATTCCAACAGTTCAACCTGGTGGACCGCTTGCCGGTGTTGATGAACGTGCTGGTGGGTCTTCTGCACCGCACGCCCTGGTGGCGCGGCTGGCTGCGCATGTTCAAGCCGCAGGAGCGCGCACTGGCGCTGGAAGCGCTCCACCGCGTGGGCATTGCCGAATGCCATGCACAACGTGCTTCCACCCTGTCCGGCGGGCAGCAGCAGCGCGCGGCCATTGCCCGCACGCTGGTGCAGGGCGCCAAGGTGGTGCTGGCCGACGAACCCATCGCGTCGCTCGACCCGGAGTCCTCGCGCAAGGTCATGGACATCCTGGCGCGCATCAACCGCGAGGACCGCTGCACTGTCATCGTGTCGCTGCACCAGGTGGATGTGGCCATCAAATACTGCCCCCGCGTGGTGGCCTTGCACCACGGCCAGGTGGTGTACGACGGCCCTTCGGCGGCCCTCACGCCCGCACTGCTGCGCAGCCTGTATGGCGTGCACGCCGACGAAATTCTGTCGGATGCAGCGGGTGCCCCCACAGCACCCGTGCATGCCCCAACACCCGTCCCGCAGTGGGCGCCCGCCATGGTCCAGGCCGCCTGAACGGTCTTTTGTTTCTTTTCAATTCCTTTCTCTGGAGTTTTCAACATGTTCAAGAAACTGTGTGCCGCCCTGACGATCGGGCTGGGTTTGACCACGGGCGCGTTGGCCCAGGACATCAACTTCGGCATGATCTCGACCGAGGCCTCGCAAAACCTCAAGGCCGACTGGCAGCCGCTGCTGGACGACATGGCCAAGCAGACCGGTCTGAAGATCAATGCCTTCTTTGCATCCGACTACGCGGGCCTCATCGAAGCCATGCGCTTCAACAAGATGCAGGTGGCCTGGCTGGGCAACAAGTCGGCCATGGAAGCCGTGGACCGCGCCAACGGCGAAGTCTTTGCGCAGATGGTGAACGCCGACGGCACGCAGGGCTACTACTCGCACCTCATCGTGCACAAGGACAGCCCCCTGGCCACCCTGGATGACGTGCTAAAGAACGGCAAGTCGCTGAGCTTTGGCAACGGCGACCCCAACTCCACCTCGGGTTTCCTGGTGCCCGGCTACTACGCCTTTGCACAGAACAAGATCGACGCGAAGACGCACTTCAAGATCACGCGCAGTGCCAACCACGAGACCAACGCGCTGGCCGTGGCCAACAAGCAGGTGGATGTGGCCACCAACAACAGCGAGAACCTGGAGAAGATCAAGGAGCGCCAGCCCGAGAAGTTCAAGGACATCAAGATCGTCTGGACCTCGCCCCTGATTCCGCTGGACCCGCTGGTGATGCGCAAGGACTTGCCCGAGGCCACCAAGACCAAGATCCGCGACTTCTTCTACAACTACGCCAAGACCGACGCGCGCGAGAAGGAGATCGTGATGAAGATCTCCAAGCTCTCGGGCTTCAAGCCATCAACGAACGCACAGCTCACCCCCATCCGTCAGCTGGACCTCTTCGGCAAGCGCAACAAGATCGAGGCCGACGCGACGCTGGCCGATGCCGATAAGAAGACCCGCCTGGCCGAGATCGACCAGCAGCTGGCGTCGTTGAAGTAATTCGTAGGTTTCTTGTTGCGGCCCGGGTGTCTCCATGTCCTCTGCTTTGAATCCATCGCTGGCCACACTGGCCAGCACTACGTCGCCCAAGCGCAGCCTGGCCTGGTACCTGTCGTGGGGCATCCTGCTGGTGTTGCTGGCGGCGTCCTGGAAGGGCGCCGACATGCGCCCGCTCGATCTGTGGAACGACTCGGGCAACATGGTCAGCTATGCGGCGGAGTTCTTTCCGCCCAATTTTGCGCAGTGGCAGATCTATGTGCAGGAGATGCTGGTCACGCTGCAGATCGCGCTGTGGGGCACGGCGCTGGCGGTGGTCACCGCCGTGCCGCTGGCACTTCTGGCCTCGTCCAACATCGTGCCCTGGTGGGTGTACCAGCCGGTGCGCCGCGTACTGGACGCGTGCCGCGCCATCAACGAAATGGTGTTTGCCATGCTGTTCGTGGTGGCCGTGGGCCTGGGGCCTTTTGCGGGCGTGCTGGCGCTGTGGATTCACACCTCGGGCACCCTGGCCAAGCTGTTCTCCGAAGCCGTGGAGGCGATTGACCCGCAGCCCGTGGAAGGCATCCGCTCCACCGGTGCGAGCGCACTGCACGAAATCATCTATGGCGTGATCCCGCAGGTCATGCCGCTGTGGATCTCGTACACGCTGTACCGCTTCGAGGCCAACGTGCGTTCGGCTTCGGTGGTGGGCATGGTGGGCGCTGGAGGCATTGGGGTGGTGCTGTGGGAAATCATCCGGGGCTTCCAGTACGCCGAGACCTGCGCGGTCATGCTCATCATCGTGGTCACGGTGAGTGTGATCGACCTGGTGTCGGCCCGCATCCGCAAGGCACTGGTCTGACAAGGAGCACACCATGGCATTGAGCCTTGAAGACATTGCCCACCTGCTCGCTACCCGGGGCGTGAACCAGTACGGCCGCGAGGCGGTCAGCCAGCTGGAGCACGCACTGCAGTGCGCGCAGTGGGCCGAAAAATCGGGTGAAACCCCGGCCACTGTCGTCGCGGCCCTGCTGCACGACTTGGGCCACCTGCTGGCGCCCGGGGGCGACTCGGCCGAGCAGGACGACCTGCACCAGTACATGGCCATCCCGTTCTTGCGGGGCCTGCTGCCCGACGCAGTGCTGGAGCCCATACGCCTGCATGTGGATGCCAAGCGCTACCTGTGCACCATGGAGCCGGGGTACTGGGAGACACTGTCGCCCGCATCGCAACACAGCCTGGTGCTGCAAGGCGGGCCCTTCACGCCGAAAGAGGCGATGCAGTTTGCGGCCCAGCCCTTTGCGCAGGAGGCCATCCGTCTGCGCCGCTATGACGACCACGCCAAGGTGCCGGGGTTGGTCACGCCCCCGCTGGGCTATTACATGGCGCTGGTGCAGCGGCTGGCACCAGCTCCAGCGGCTATTGCCGCTGCGGCTGAACTTGCCCCGGTGGCTGCGTAAAAAGCCGCGCGACCAAGCCGAGGCAGCCCCCGCGCGTCAACCTCCCTTGTCGCCATTCACCCAGCCCAGGTCCAGCGGCCGGTCCTCGAATTCGGTATTCAGGACCACGGTGCTCGTGGTGCGCGCCACGCCGGGAATCGCCTTGATCTGGTAGAGCACGTCCTCCAGCCCGCGCGCGTGCGTGGTGCGGATCTTGGCCAGGAAGTCGTGCTCGCCAGCCACGCTGTGCAACTCCTCCACCTGGGGGATACCGCGCAGGCGCGGCGCAATGTCGCGGCAGTGCGCGCCGCCATCGTTGCGGATCGCCACAAACGCGGTGAAGTTCAGCCCCACGCGCTCCGGGTCCACGCTGATCGAAAACCGGCGAATCACGCCCTTGTCCAGCAGCTTCTTCACGCGCTCGTGCACGGCGGCGGTGGACAGTCCCACTTCGGCCCCCACATCGGCATAGGAACGTCGCCCATCGGCGCCTAGCGCCGAAATAATTCTGGCGTCCATGTCATCTGTCTGAATATTTGCTTGCATAGCCGCTCGATTTTGGTAAAAATTCCGAAAACCTTGCGGTTTCCATAAATTATTCGGTCAGGTGAAGAATATGCCGGCAATTTTCAATGCGCAAGCCCGCGCACAGCGCAAAGGGGCGGTGGCCATGGCACTGCTGTTGGTCTACGTCGTCTGGGGCACTACCTATTTCGCCATTGGTATTGCGCTGCAGAGCATGCCGCCACTGCTGATGAATGCGATCCGCTTTCTGTGTGCAGGGGGGGTGATGCTGCTGATTGCGCTGTGGCAAGGCCATGCATTGCCCACGTGGGTGCAATGGCGCAACTCGACGGTGGTGGGCGGCTGCATGGTGTTTCTGGCCATGAACCTGATGGGTTTTGCGCAGAAGCTGGGCATTGGCTCGGGCCTGATGGCCACGGTGGTCACCACCATGCCGATGTGGTTGGCGCTGTGGTCGCGCTGGGGCGGCGAGCGGGTGCCCTTCACCAGCTGGATCGGTCTGGCGCTGGGCGTGGTGGGCGCACTGCTGCTAGCGCTGGAGGGCGACTTTTCAGCCACCTGGCTCGGTGCGCTGCTGGCCTTTGGTGCACCTCTGTGCTGGAGTGTGGGCTCGTATGCATCGCGCAAGCTGTCGCTACCCGCGCCCGCCATGGCATCGGCCGCGCAGTGGTTTGCGGGGGGCGCCATGGGGCTGGTGGTGGCGTTGTGGTTTGAGCCGTTGAGCGCCCTGGGCCAAGTCACTGCCAAGTCGTGGGCGGCGTGGGTCTATCTGCTGGTGTTTGGCACGCTGGTGGCGCTCAATGCGTATCTGTGGCTGCTGCAGAACACGTCGGCGGCGCTGGCGGGCAGCTATTCGTTTGTGAACCCTGCGGTGGCGCTGCTGGTGGGCGTGGCGCTGGGCGGCGAGCTGCTCACGGGCTGGGTGTTTGCCGCGCTGCCGTTGATTGGGGCGGCGCTGGCGTTCATTCTGTACGGGCAAGCGCTGCAGCGGTGGCTGGAAAAGCTCAGTCCGGGATTACAGCGGTTGCTTCAATCTCGATCTTCGCGCGCTCTTCCATGAGCCCCGCCACCTGCACGCAGGCCATCGCCGGGAAGTTCTTGCCCAGCACCTCACGGTAGACCGCCCCCAGCTCCTTCAAGCGGCTGTTGTATTCGTTGCGGTCGGTCACGTACCAGGTCAGGCGCACCAGGTGCTCGGGGCCCGCGCCGCCAGCCTCCAGCACCGCCCGCACGTTCAGCAGCGTCTGCCTCGTCTGGTCGATGAAGTCATCGCTCTCAAACTGCTGCTGCGCATTCCAGCCGATCTGGCCGCCGGTAAAGACCATGGTGCCGCGCGCGGCCACGCCGTTGGCGTAGCCCTTGGGGGTGACCCAGCCTTCGGGCTGCAAAAGGGTGTTTTTCATCATGTTGTTTTTGTTGAAGAAGAAGGTGCCGGCACCGCGCCCTGGCGCAGCTTGAAGCGCTGCAGCTTGCCGGTTTCGGTGCGCGGCAGGGCGGTCACAAACTCCACCACGCGCGGGTATTTGAACGGGGCGATGGTGGCTTTCACATGGTCCTGCAGCGTCTTGACCATGGCGGCATCGCCTGTGTGGCCGGGCTTCAAGACGCAGATGGCTTTGACCACCATGCCGCGCTCCTCGTCGGGCACGCCGATCACGCCGCACTCGGCCACGGCCGGGTGGCGCAGCAGGGCGTCTTCCACCTCAGGGCCGCCCACGTTGTAGCCGGCGGTGATGATCATGTCGTCATCGCGTGCCTGGTAGAAAAAGTAGCCGTCAGCGTCTTGCGTGAACGCATCGCCCGGGTAGTTCCAGCCGTCCTTCACGTACTTGGCCTGGCGCGGGTCGTCGAGGTACTTGCAGCCCGTGGGGCCGATCACCGCGAGCTTGCCCACGGTGCCGCGTGGCACTTCATGGCCCTCGTCGTCCACCACCTTGGCGGTGTAGCCGGGGACCACCTTGCCGATGGCGCCTGCGCGGCTTTCGCCGCCCGCCGACGAGATGAAGATGTGGAACATCTCCGTGGCGCCGATACCGTCCGTCATGTCCAGACCGGTCGCCTCCTTCCACAGCTGGCGTGTGGCGTCCGGCAGGCCCTCGCCCGCGCTCACGCTGGTGCGCAGCTGGGGCAGGCCGATCTGCTTGGCAAAGGGTGCCATCTGCCGGTAGAAGGTGGGGGCGGTGTAGCAGATGGTCACGCCCGCATCGCGCATCAGCCGCACCATGGTTTCGGGCGTATAGGGCTGGTCCGGAAAGTACACGCTGGCCCCGGCCCACATCGGAAACACCAGCAAGCCGCCCAGGCCAAAGGTGAACGCCAGGGGCGGCGAGCCCGCCACGATGTCATCGGGCGTGGCCTTGAGTACATGGCGCGGCCAGGCCTCGCAGCCTGCCAGCACGTCGCGGTGGGTGTGCACGGCAGCTTTGGGCGCGCCGGTGGTGCCCGAGGTGAAGGCCATCAGCGCGATGTCGTCGGCCGACGTGGGGCAGGGCGGCGTTGTGCCGGGTTTGCCCTGCGCGCGCTGCAGCAGGTCGGCCGCATCTGGCGCTGTGTGGAAGGGCACGATGGTGGCGAGCACGGGGTGCTGCGTCTGCGCGGCTTGCAGCTCGGCCAGCAGGCGGCCGTCGCACAGCGCCAGCGTGGGCTGGGCACGGTCGATGATGCTGCCCAGCTCCACCGCGCGCAGCAGCGGCATGGTGGCCACCGCCACCAGCCCCGCGTAGACGGTACCCAGCCAGGCCAGCGCCATCTCCACCGTGTTGCCGCCGCGCAGCAGCACGCGGTTGCCGGGCACGAGGCCGTGGTCCTGCGTCAGTACCTCGGCAATGCGCGCGGCCTCGGTGCGGGCGTCGCGGTAGGTATACGTGCGGTGCGGGCCGCGCAACAGGGGGCGGTCGATGTGGCCCGCACGTTCGGCCTGGTCGAACAGCGCCTGCACCAGGTTGGCCTGGTTGGCGATCTGCAGCTCGGGCAGGTCGTAGCGCAGTGTGGGCCAGGCCTCGGGCGGCGGCAAGCGGTCGTGCACGAAGTGGTCGGGCTGGGCGGAGGGGGCTTTCATGCGATTACTCCTGCAGAACGGCCTTGCCGATGATGAGCTGCTGCACTTCGGTCGCGCCTTCGTAAATGCGCAGCGAGCGGATGTCGCGGTACAGCGATTCGACCTTGCTGCCCACTTCCACGCCGCGCCCGCCGTGCAGCTGCAGCGCCATGTCGATCACGCGCTGGGCGTTTTCGGTGGCGGTCATCTTGGCCATGGCTGCTTCAGCCGTGACGCGCGTGCCGCCGCGCTTCTCGCCTTCATCGCGCAACCAGGCCGCACGGTAGGTGAGCAGCGCGGCGCTGTCCACCAGCGCGGCCATCTCGCCGATCTTGGCGTGCGTGAGCTGGAAGTCCGCGAGCGTCTGGCCGAACATGCGGCGCTGGCGGGCGTGGTGCACGGCCTCGGCCAGCGCGCGGCGCGCCATGCCCAGAGCGGCAGCGGCGACCGATGCGCGGAAGATGTCGAGCGTGCGCATGGCCAGCTTGAAGCCGCCGTTCTCCTCGCCCAGCAGCGCGGTGGCAGGCACTTTGCAGTTGGTGAACTGCAGCGTGGCCAGCGGGTGGGGCGCCATCACATGGATATGGCGCGAGGCGTCCAGGCCCGGCGTGTTCGCATCGACGATGAAAGCGCTGATGCCGCGCGTGCCGCCGCTCGGGTTGGTCTTGGCGAACACGCAGTAGAAGTCGGCGATGCCGCCGTTGCTGATCCAGGTTTTGGTGCCGTTCAAGCAAAAAGTGCCTGTAGCGCTAGTCGAATCTGTGCTGGAAGCTATGGTTTGCATAGCGCCCACATCTGACCCAGCCTCGGGCTCGCTCAGCGCGAACGCAGCAATCAGTTCGCCACGCGCCACGCCTTGCAGGTAGTGCGCCTGCTGCGCGGGGCTGCCCGCCAGCGTGATCGCACCGCTGCCCAGTCCTTGCATCGCAAACGCAAAGTCCGCCAGCGGCGAGTGGTAGGCCAGTGTCTCGCGCAGCAGCACCAGCGCACGCGAGTCCAGTGCGGGCAGAGCGCCGCCGTGTGCGGCCGGCACGCAGTAGCGCAGCCAGCCGCCTGCGCCCAGGCGCTTCACCCAGTCGCGGCAGGCGGCGCGGTCATCGGTTTCATCGACCGCTTGCGCAGCGGCCCAGGGCACCAGGCCCTCGGCCAGCGCGCGGTGGGCGTCGTCGAAGAAGGGCAGGGCCAGGTGCGCCGTCGGGGGCGGGCAGGGTGCGGGGGGCGTAGCGATGTGCATCCGTTCAATCTCCCTGAAAGACGGGTTTCTGCTTGGCGGCAAACGCCTCGTACGCGCGCCGGAAATCTTCCGTCTGCATGCAGATAGCCTGCGCCTGCGCCTCGGCCTCGATGGCCTGTTCGATGGTCATGCTCCACTCCTGGCTCAGCATGGTCTTGGTCATGCCATGGGCAAAGGTGGGGCCATCGGCCAGCGCGCGCGCCGTGGCCTGCACGTTGGCGAGCAGATCGGCGCTTTCGTACAGGTCGTTGAAAAAGCCCCAGGCCAGGCCTTCGTGTGCCGTCATCGCGCGGCCGGTGAACAGCAGCTCGCTGGCGCGGCCCTGGCCGATCATGCGCGGCAGCAGTGCGCAAGCGCCCATGTCGGCGCCGGCCAGGCCCACGCGGGTGAACAAGAAGGCGGTCTTGGTGGCCTCGGTGCCGTAGCGCATGTCGCAGGCCAGCGCCATCATGGCGCCTGCGCCGGCGCAGATGCCGTCGATGGCGCCCAGCACGGGCTGCGGGCAGGCGCGCATGGCCTTGACCAGATCGCCCGTCATGCGCGTGAACTCCAGCAGCTCGGGCATGGTCATGGTGGTCAGCGGGCCGATGATCTCGTGCACGTCGCCGCCCGAGCAGAAGTTGCCGCCCGCACCGGTGACCACGATGGCCTTCACGTCGGTGGCAAAGCGCAGCGCGTAGAAGAAGTCGCGCAGCTCGGCATAGCTCTGGAAGGTGAGCGGGTTCTTTCGGTCGGGCCGGTTGAGCGTGACGGTGCCCACGCCAGCATCGAAGCTCCACGCGAAATGCTCGGCCACGTAGCGGGCCTCTGGGTTGAACTGCTCGCGCATGGGGTTGCTCGCCCCGATGTAGTGCTTCATTCGGCTGTCTCCAAAGAGTTGTTTTGTGTGTGTTCCTTGACCTTGCCCAGCAGGCGGTACAAGGTGGCGATGTCGCGCTCGCCCAGCGCGGCGAAGGCCTCGACGATCCATTGCTCGTGCTGGCGCGCCATGGTGTTGAACTGCTCGCGGCCTTGCGGCGTGAGGCGCACCAGGTACGCGCGGCGGTCGCCCTCCACGTCCATGCGCTCCACCAGCCCTTCGGCCACGAGCTGGTCGGTGATGCCGGTGATGTTGCCGCTGGTCACCATCATGCGGCGCGAGAGCTCCTTCATCTTCATGCCGTCCGGCGCGCGTTCGAGTTGCGCCATCAGGTCGAAGCGCGGCAGCGTGGTGTCGAACTGCGCGCGCAGGTGGCTGCGTACCTGCTTTTCGATGAGCTGGGTGCAGGTGAGCAGGCGCAGCCACAGGCGCAGGGCCTCGGGATGTTCGCTGGGGGCGGCGCCGTGCAGGCGGGCTTCGAGGTCCATGGTGGCTTACTCGATGGCTGCGGGTTTGCTGGATTCCTGCGCCGGTGCGGTCAGCGCGGCCATCTGCTTTTGCTTGGCAATCTCGCGCAGCATCTGGTCGCGGCCGCTGTGGTATTGCACAGGCCAGTCGGTGTGCGTTGCGGCCTGGGGGCTCAACTGCGCGGCGGCATGCAATGTCCAGGCCGGGTCGGCCAGGTGGGGGCGCGCAATGGCACACAGGTCGGCGCGGCCGGCCGCGACGATGCTGTTGGCATGGTCGGCTTCGGTGATAGCGCCCACCGCCATGGTGGCAATGCCCACCTCGTTGCGGATGCGGTCGGCAAACGGTGTCTGGTACATGCGGCCGTACACGGGGCGCGAGTCGCGCGTGGTCTGGCCGGAGGACACGTCGATCAGGTCCGCGCCTGCGGCCTTGAACAAGCGCGCGATGGCAATGGCGTCGTCGGCGGTGTTGCCATCGGGGAGCCAGTCGTGCGCGGAGATGCGCACGCTCATCGGCTTGTCGGCGGGCCACACGGCGCGCAAAGCAGTGAACACTTCCAGCGGGTAGCGGCAGCGGTTGTCCAGGCTGCCGCCGTATTCGTCCGTGCGGTGGTTGGTGGCGGGACTGATAAAGCTGGCCAGCAGGTAGCCGTGCGCGCAGTGCAGTTCCAGCCAGTCAAAGCCGCAGGCCATGGCGCGGCGGGCGCTGTCCACAAAGGCGGCGGTCACGCGGTCCATGTCGGCACGGGTCATGGCGGCAGGCGTCTGGTTCTGCGCGCCGTAGGCGAGGGGGCTCGCGGCCAGCAGGGGCCAGTTGCCCGCGTCCAGCGGCTCATCCGTGCCTTCCCAGCCGACGCGGGTCGAGCCCTTGGGGCCGCTGTGGCCCAGCTGCAGGCCGATCTTGGCCGTGCTGCTGCCGTGCACAAAGTTCACGATGCGCGCAAAGGCGGCTTGCTGTGCGTCGTTCCACAGGCCGGGGCAGGCGGGGGTGATGCGGCCCTCGGGCGTGGGGCTGGTCATCTCCACCATCACCAGCGCGGCGCCGCCCAGGGCCCTAGCGCCCAGGTGCACCAGGTGGAAGTCCTGCGGCACGCCCTCGACCGCGCTGTAGGTGGCCATGGGCGAGACGACGATGCGGTTCTTGAGCGTGAGGCCTTTGAGCGTGAAGGGCGTGAGCATGGGCGGAATCGCGGCCTTGCCACCCGCGAGCCAGGCCTCATAGCCCTCCAGCCACGCGGCATCGCGCAGCCGCAGGTTCTCGTGGCTGATGCGCTGGCTGCGCGTGAGCAGTGAGTACGTGAACTGCTCCACGGGCATGCCGGCGTAGCGCGCCACGTTCTCAAACCACTCGGTGCTGTTGCGCGCGGCGTTCTGGATCTTCAGCACCTCCACGCTGCGGCGCGCTTCATAGTGCTGCAGCACCTCGTCAATCGGCAAGCCCGTGGCGAATTCGTTGGCCAGGTCAATGGCGTCTTCGAGCGCGAGCTTGGTGCCGCTGCCAATCGAGAAATGTGCGGTGTGCGCCGCGTCACCCATCAGCACGATGGGCACCTGCTTCCCGCCGATGGTCTCGCGGTGCACCCAGGTGTTGCAGATCACGCGCGGGAAGCGGATCCAGTTGGCCGAGCCGCGCAGGTGCGTGGCGTTGCTGATGAGCGCGTTGCCGTCCAGGTATTTGGCAAACAGCTTTTCGCAGAATGCAATGGCCTCGGGCTGCTCCATCTGGTCGAGACCGTGCGCCTTCCACACCGCTTCGGGTGTCTCGATGATGAAGGTGGAGGTGTCGGCATCGAACTGGTAGGCATGCGCCTGGAACCAGCCATGCTCCGTTTGCTCGAAAGCAAACGTAAAAGCGTCGAGTTTTTTGTGAGTGCCCAGCCAGACGAAACGGCATTCGCGCAGGTCGATGTCGGGCTGGTAGGTGGTGGCGTAGCGCGTGCGGATGCGGCTGTTGAGGCCGTCGCTGGCGATCACCAGGTCGGCGTTGTACTCGGCGGCCAGCGCCTGGTCGTCGGCCACATCGGTCTCGAACACCAACTCCACGCCCACCGCCAGGCACCGGTCCTGCAGGATGTTGAGCAGCCGCTTGCGGCCGATGCCGCAGAAGCCGTGGCCCGTGGAGCGCACGCTGCGGCCCTTGAAAAACACCTCGATGTCGTCCCAGTGGTTGAACGCATCGCCGATGAGCGCGGCCGTGGGCGCGTCGGCCGCCTGCAGGTTGGCCAGCGTCTGGTCCGACAGCACCACCCCCCATCCGAAGGTGTCGAACGGCCGGTTGCGTTCGACCACCGTGACGCGGTGCGTGGGGTTTTGCTGCTTCATGAGCAGGGCGAAGTAGAGACCGGCGGGCCCACCGCCAATGCAAAGGATGTTCATGCCAAAATAGTTTAGGCTTAAACAAAATGCTGTCAATGGGGCCTTCCCGGCGAAACCCCTGATGCCATCGCGGGGTGTTGACGCAGTGCAGCAAATTTCTCAAGATGCGCCGCATGAAGCACTTGCTGCACACCTTGGAGGGGCGGCTCGCGGCCCTGCCGGTGCCGATGGCCGTCCAGTTGCCTGCGGGCCAGCAACTGGGCGCGCCCGAGCCTGCTGTAACGCTGCGCTTTCGTGACCGCATGGCGCTGGTGGCGCTGGCCACGGGCGAGATCGGCAATGTGGGGGCTGCCATCGTCGAGGGGCGCGTGGCGCTGGAAGGCGGCATGCGCGACCTGATGGCCGCCGCTGCGGGCCTGTTGACCCGCGACCCGGCCCGCGACCAGCACCACGGCTGGTGGCAGCGGGTGCTGGCACGCGCGCGGTCGATGGCGGTGCACACGCTGGCGCATGACGCGCGCCATGTGCAGTTCCATTACGACCTGTCGGACGACTTCTACGCGCTGTGGCTGGACCCGCGCCGCGTGTATTCGTGTGCGTACTACCGGTCCCCAGACCTGACGCTGGCCCAGGCGCAGGAGGCCAAGCTCGACCACATTTGCCGCAAGCTGCAGCTGCAACCGGGGGACCGGTTTCTGGACATTGGCGCGGGCTGGGGTGGCCTGCTGCTGTGGGCGGCCGAGCACTACGGCGTGGATGCCACAGGCATCACGCTGTCGCGCAACCAGCACGCCCATGTACAGCGGCGCATTGAAGAGCGTGGGCTGCAGGGGCGCGTGCGCATGCAACTGGTGGATTACCGCGAGCTGCAGGTGGCGCAGCCCTTCGACAAGATCGCCTCGGTGGGCATGTTCGAGCATGTGGGCCGCGCGCAGATGCAGCGCTACTTTGAGACGGTGGCGCGCCTGCTGCGGCCCGGAGGGCTGGTGCTGAACCACGGCATCACAGCGGGGGGCGCAGACAACGCGCAACTGGGTGCGGGCATGGGTGACTTTATCGAGCAGTACATCTTCCCCGGCGGCGAGCTGTTGCATGTGAGCACGGTGCTGCACGACATGGCCCGCGCAGGCCTGGAGATGGTGGACACCGAGAACCTGCGCCCACACTATGCGCGTACGCTGTGGGCGTGGTCCGACGGGCTCGAAGCCCAATTGCCTGCGGCCCGTGAGGTGCTGGCCGCACAGGGTGGGGCGCAGCCGGGTGATAAGGTCTTGCGTGCGTACCGCCTGTATCTTGCGGGCAGTGCCCTGGGGTTTGAGCGTGGCTGGATGGCACTGCACCAGATGCTGGCCATCAAGCCTGACGGAGATGTGGCCACCGGGGCCATGCCCGGCGCACAATCAGGCTATCCGTTCATTCGCGATTACATCTACCGCAGCTGAGTCTGCTTCTTCCACGAAAACGCTTCTCCATGCTCTACAAATTCAAATCCCGCGCCGCAGCCGATCTGATCATGCTGGAGCCGCAGGGCCGCCAGGTGGTGACCATCATGGGCAAGACACCCGGTGCCAGCGGCATCGTGACGGCCGCCCAGATCCCTGCCGCCATCGCTGCGCTGGAGTCCGCCGTGGCGTCCGAAGAGGCTCAGCAGGCGTCCGCAGACGCGGGTGGAGAGGACGAGGCCAGTGCGGAAGACCGCGCTGAGGCCGTGCGCCTGCGGCAGCGGGTGGCACCGCTGATCGACATGCTCAAGCGCAGTGCGGCGGCGGATGTGGACGTGGTCTGGGGCGTGTAGCGCCTCGTCTTTTGAGCCAGTGGGTTGCGGGCAGCTTCGTTCGCGGCGCATCTTCACGGCAGCCCCCTGCAGGTTTCTTCTTTCTGGTGCAACCCTCCAATGACCCGCGACCTTTCTCCGCTGGCCGTCGTCCAGGCTCAGCTGGACGCCTACAACGCCAAGAACATCGACGCCCTGCTCGCGACCTACGCCGAAGACGCGCAGCAGTTTGTCCTCCACGGAGAACGGCTTGCGCAAGGGCATGCCGAAATGCGTCCACGCTTTCTGGCGCGCTTTGCCGAGCCCGACCTGCATGCACGGCTACTGTCGCGCACGGTGATGGCGAATGTGGTGGTGGACTGCGAATTGATCACGCGCAATTTTCCCGAGGGCCTGGGGACGCTGGAGATGCTGTGCGTGTATGAAGTCTTGAACGGGCGCATCGAGCGCGCCTCGTTTGCCACGGGTGAAAAGCGCCTGCAGCCCGCGCAGGCAGCCATCACGGGCTGACCCGCAGGCCCGTCACCACGGCAAGAGGTCAGTCCACCTTCGCCCCCGACGCCTTCACCACCTGAGCCCACTTCTTGTGTTCGTTGTCGATGTGTTTGGCAAACTCGGCGGGTGTATTGCCACCCGGAATAGCGCCTTGCGCCACCAGCCGTTCTTTCATCGCCGGGGTGGCCAGTGACTTGGCCACCTCCTGCTGGATGCGGTTCACGATGTCCTGGGGCGTGCCCGCCGGGGCAAGCAGGCCGAACCAGGAGCTGGCCTCGTAGCCCTTGAGGGTCGGGCCTCCGGCCTGCTCCACTGTGGGAACGTCGGGCAGGGCGCTGGAGCGCTCTGAACTGGTCACGGCCAGGGCCGTGAGCTTGCCCGCTTTGATCTGCGCCATCGACGAAGGCAGGTTGTCAAACATCACGTCGGCGTTGCCCGCCACCATGTCCATGAGCGCGGGGCCGGAACCCCGATAGGGCAAGTGCAGCATGAAGGTGCCAGTCATGCTCTTGAACAGCTCGCCTGCCAGATGGATCGATGTGCCGTTGCCGCTGGAGGCCATGTTCATCTTGCCGGGGCTGGCCTTGGCGACGCGGATGAAATCCTGCACGTTGGCGATGCCCTGGGCCTTGGCCTTGTCGGCATTCATCACCATCACATTGGGCACCGCAGCCACCAGCGTGACGGGGACAAAGTCCTTGATGGGGTCGTAGGGCAGCTTGGCGTACAGCGCGCGGTTGATGCCGTGCGTGCCCACGGTGCCCATCAGCAGCGTGTAGCCGTCCCCCGGTGACTTAGCCACGATGTCGGCGCCCACATTCCCGCCAGCACCGGCGCGGTTGTCCACAATGAACTGCTGACCAAACGCGCGCGAGAGTTCGGGTGCCATGGCGCGCGCCAGGATGTCGGTGGTGCCACCGGGGGCGAAGGGCACCACGATGCGCACGGGCTTGGTGGGCCAGGTGCTGGCTTGTTGTTGGCCGTGCGCAAGGGGCAGCAGGGCAGCGCAACCCAGGGCGGCGCAGGCCAGTGCCGCAACGGTGCGGCGGCGTGGATGGGGGCGTGTTGTCATCGCGGGGGCGTCCTTTCGCAGGTGTTTCGTATGCATGCAAAGCTTTTTACGCGGCGCGGCGCGATCCGTGCAGATGGATTACCCCAAGGTGGTGGCGCCGAGCTCGATGGCAGGCACAAAAAAGCCGCCTCGGCCAAGGCCGAGGCGGCTATTCCATCAATGACCGGAAGGGAAAAACTGATCAGTCTGCGTAGGTGCCTGCAGCCTTGATCACAGCGCCCCACTTGTCGATTTCGGCCTGTACAAACTTCTTGTGCTCGGCGGGCTCCATGCGCTTGTCGGTGACGACCACCGCGCCCAGGCCTTCTTGCTTCTTAATGAACTCGGGGTCCTTCAGTGCAAGCTTGAGGGCTTCGTTGATCTTGGTCACGACGGGAGCTGGCGTGCCCTTGGGCGCGTACAGGCCGTGCCAGATGCTGACGTTGAAGTCCTTCAGGCCCGACTCCGCCAGGGTGGGCAGGTCCTTCAGAGCCGGGGTGGTCAGGCGCTTGGGCGTGGTCACGGCGTAGGCCTTGACCTTCTTGCCTTCGATCTGTGGCGTGGTGTTCGTGGTCTGGTCGCACAGCAGGTCGATCTGGCCGCCAATCAGGTCGGTGATGGCGGGGGCCGTGCCCTTGTACGGCACGGGGGTCATGTCCACCTGCATGGCGCTCTGGAACATCAGGCCACACAGGTGCGACGCAGCGCCCAGGCCGGCATTGCCCAGGTTGATCTTGCCCTTGTTCTGCTGGATCCAGGCGGTGAGTTCCTTGAAGTTGTTCGCAGGCATGGTGGGCCGAGCGATCAGCGTCATGGGCACATCGTTGACCATGCCCAGATATTCAAAGTCGTTGGGCACGCTGAACGACAGCTTGCGGTACAGCGCGGGCATGGTGGACATGCCAATGTGGTTGAGCAGCAGTGTGTAGCCGTCCGGCGCGGCGCGGGCTACGCGGGCTGCACCGATGGAGCTGCCGGCGCCGGCCGTGTTGTCCACCACCACAGTAGCACCCAGGGGCTTGCGCAGTGCTTCGGCCAGGTCGCGCGCCACGCGGTCGGTGGGGCCGCCCGCAGCAAAGGGAACCACGATGGTGACGGTCTTGTCCTTGGCGGGATAGTCTTGGGCGCTGGCGCCAAAAGCGGTGGCTGCGGCCGCAGCGATCAATGCAAGTTTCAGCGTTGTTTTCATGGGTCTCTCCTGTGAATGACGGGCCATGATAGCGAGGGGGGTTTGCGGGAACATTGCGGATATTACGTAGCACACAGGGGGCATGGTCTTTAACAAAAAGACGCCTGCAGCGCTTTTCTATAAAGCGCTGAATGCTACAAAATAAGGAGCAATGCTAGGGTAAACACTGCGGCATGCCACCGCGCAAAGCGGGCACTTTTTGCGCTGACGCAAACCTTTGGGCGGAGCGGGAAGGGCCCACGTTTGCGCATTGACAGCACGCCCATGCCGCTCATCACCGAGACAGGCACGACCCGATGCCAGCGCCACCGTGGAACGCTTTGCCAAGCGACGGGCGGCGTTTCCGTTGGGGATAGAGGAGCTGCAGCCCCTGGCAGCTGCGGCTAGGCGCCGCAGGGCGCCATGGCGGAGGCTACTTATAGCTCCGCGCGTCCTCGATCACCTTGCCATCGTTGGGCAGCGTGCCAGGGGCCACCATCTGCACGTCGCCCCGCAGCTTGGTCACTTCGCGGATGGCGTCCGAGAGCTGGTGTGCCAGGCCCTCGGCGGTCTCCACGGTTTCCACCTGCAGCACCATCTGGTCGTTGGCCATCTCGCCGCTGACCACCAGGCGTGCGCGCAGCACCTGCGGAAAACGCTGTGCAATCGTGGCCACCTGGCCGGGGTGCACGAACATGCCGCGGACCTTGGTGGTCTGGTCGGCCCGGCCCATCCAGCCCTTGATGCGGGTGTTGGTGCGGCCCGTGGGGCACTGCCCTGGCAGCACGGCCGACAGATCACCCGTGCCAAAGCGGATCAGCGGGTAGTCGGGGTTGAGCGTGGTCACCACCAGCTCGCCCACCTCGCCCTCGGGCACCGGGTCGCCCGTGCCGGGGCGCACGATCTCGACGATCACGCCTTCATCGAGCACCAGGCCTTCGCGGGCCGAAGTTTCGTAGGCAATCAGCCCCAGGTCGGCCGTGGCGTAGCACTGGTAGCCCGCGATGCCGCGCTCGGCAAACCACTCGCGCAGTGAGGGCGGAAAGGCCTCGCCCGACACCAGCGCCTTGGTCACCGTGGGCAGCGTTACACCCATCTCGGCGGCTTTTTCGACAATGATCTTGAGAAAGCTGGGCGTGCCGATGTAGCCCGCAGGTTGCAGTTCGGCCATGGCCTGCACCTGCTGCTCGGTCTGCCCCGTGCCGCCTGCAAACACCGTGCAGCCCAGAGCGTGTGCGCCGGTTTCCATCATCGAGCCCGCGGGCACGAAGTGGTAGCTGAAGCTGTTGTGGATCAGCTCACCGGGTCGAAAGCCTGCAGAGTGGATGGCGCGCGCCATGCGCCAGTAGTCGCGCCGCGTGCCTTCGGGTTCGTAGATGGTGCCGGGGCTGGCAAACACACGCGGCATGGCCGCGCCAAAACCCAGCGCGCTGAAGCCACCAAACACGTTGGTGGCGCGGCCTGCCTGCTGGCGCTCCAGCAACTCGTACTTGCGCGTGACGGGCAGCTTTGCCAGGGCCGCGCGGCCGGTGATGGTGGTTGCATCCACGCCAGCCAGGATGCCGGCAAATGCGGGCGATGCCTTCTGGGCATGGGCGATCTGCTGCGGCAGCGCAGCCATCAGCGCCGCTTCGCGCTCTGCGGGGCTGCGTGTTTCCAGGGCGTCATAAAACGTGCTCATGCCTGGGGTTCCTTGTGAGGTGGTTTGAAGTGAAATTGGCCTCTGGCGCTTATACATAAAGCGCAAGCAGCTATGAAAATAGGAGTGATCCGTTCAGCGTTTGAAAAGGTGCGGAGCCTGGAATACCGGCGCTGACGAAAGCCAGCGCCACCGCGCAAGGGCCGCCCCGCCGCGCTGGTGGCGTCCCCCTGAGGGGGAAGGCGCGCAGCGCCACAGGGGGCTCCTCAAGCCAACCAGCGCTTGCGCCGCTTGTAGCTTTTGACATCCTTGAAACTCTTGCGCTCGCCGCCGCCCACGCCCAGGTAGAACTCCTTGACGTCCTCGTTGTTGGCCAGGTCGCTCGCTGCGCCGTCCATCACCACGCGGCCGCTTTCCATGATGTAGCCGTAGTCGGAATACTTGAGCGCCATGTTGGTGTTCTGCTCGGCCAGCAGGAAGGTGACCTTTTCTTTGGTGTTCAGGTCCTTCACGATGTTGAACACCTCCTCCACGATCTGCGGCGCCAGGCCCATCGAGGGCTCGTCCAGCAGCACCATGCTGGGGTTGGCCATGAGCGCGCGGCCGATGGCGCACATCTGCTGCTCGCCACCCGAGGTGTAGGCGGCCTGCGAGGTGCGGCGCGTCTTGAGGCGCGGAAAGTAGTTGTAGACCTTCTCCAGGTTGGCTGCGATCTCGGCCTTGCTGGTACGGGTGTAGCTGCCCGTCATCAGGTTCTCTTCAATCGTCAGGTGGGCAAAACAGTGGCGCCCCTCCATCACCTGCACCACGCCACGCTGCACCAGGTCCGCGGGCGAGAGGTTTTCGATGCGCTCGCCGCGCAGCTCGATGGAACCCTTGGTGACCTCGCCCCGCTCGCCCTGCAGCAGGTTGGAGATGGCGCGCAGCGTGGTCGTCTTGCCCGCCCCGTTCCCCCCCAGGATGGCCACGATGGAGCCCTGCGGCACCTGCAGTGACACGCCCTTGAGCACCAGGATCACGTGGTTGTAGATGACCTCGATGCCGTTGACGTTGAGAACGATATTGCTGTTGGAGTCCATGGTGTTGCCTTCCTGTACCAATCCAAAGAGTTGTTGCACAACCCTTTGGATTGGCGGCTGCCAAATGGCAACCGCTTCGTCATTGGCCCTTGAAACGGTCGCAGCCTGAAATACCAGTGCCACCGCGCAAGGGCCGCCCCGCCGCGCTGGTGGCGTCCCCCTTCCCGCAGCGCGAAGCGCTAAGAGAGAAGGGGGAAGCGGCAAAGCCGCTCGGGGGGATGTGCTTAGCTCTGGCAGTCCGCAGCGTCGCGGCGCGTCATCTTCTTGTCGGCCAGGTACTTGTCCGCACCGGCCTTGACCATGGGCTTCAAGATCTGCTCATCAGCCTGGTACCAGTCGGACGAGAAGTTCCACTTGCTGCCATCCCAGGTGTGGACGCGCGCCCACGTGGAGCCCATGTGGTCAGCGCAGCTGGTGGACAGCGGACGCATCACGCCGCCAAAGCCCAGCGCATCGAGCTTCTTCTGGTCCAGGGCCAGGTTTTCCATGCCCCAGCGCACTTGTTCGCCGGTCATGACCTTGCCCTTGCCAAAACGCTCCTGTGCGCGGCGCACTGATTCGACGGCCAGCATCTGGATGATCACGCCGCGCGTGTACAGCACCGAGCCCACTTCGTCCTTGGGACCCGTGCCCTGGCCCTTGTCGTGCACGTTTTTCAGGATGTCCTGGATCACCTTGGGCTGCTGGCCCGAGGTGTTCAGTGCCAGCGCGTTGTAGCCCTTGGCGCCTTCGCCCACGTCACGCACATCGGGCTCGGCACCGGCCCACCACACGCCGTACATCTTGTCGCGGGGGTAGCCAGTGGCCTGGGCTTCCTTGAGGGCGGTGGAGTTCATCACGCCCCAGCCCCACAGCAGCACGTAGTCAGGGCGGCTTTGGCGCACTTGCAGCCAGGTGGCTTTTTGCTCCACGCCGGGCGCGGTCACGGGCAGCATCTGCAGCTCAAAGCCGTGCATCTTGGCGCGCTCCTGCAGCAGCGGGATGGGTTCCTTGCCAAACGGGCTGTCGTGGTACACCAGCGCAATCTTCTTGCCCTTGAGCTTGTCCAGACCGCCATTGGCCTTGCCGATGTGCTGGATCAGGATGTCGGCGCCGGTCCAGTAGCTGCCCATGAACGGAAAATTCCACTTGAACGCCTGGCCGTCCTGCGCCACCGACAGGCCGTAGCCCAGCGTCATCAGCGGAATCTTGTCCACAGGGGCTTTTTCGGTCAGTGCAAACGTGATGCCGGTGGCCTGGGGGTCGAACAGCGACACGCCGGGGCGGCTCTTGAGGCGCTCGTAGCATTCGACGCCACGGTCGGTGGCGTAGCCCGTTTCACATTCTTCAAAAGTCAGCTTCACACCATTGATGCCGCCGTCGCGGGCGTTGATCATCTTGATGTAGTCCTGCTTGCCGTTGGCCCATGGCACACCGTTGGGTGCGTAGGGTCCTGTGCGGTAGGACAGCAGCGGGAAGAACTGCTCCTTGGCTTGTGCGAGGGCGCTCGTCGCAACGGACGAGGCACCGGCAGCAACCACCGCAGCGGCGATCACGATTTTCGAAAGCTTCATGGATGTCTCCTTTGGATGAATGTGTTGAAGCACGGGAAAAACTGGCAGGGGATCAGTGGGGGAAAGGCCAGAGGCGGAGTTTTTGTTTGGCGGTGGACCACAGCTTGGCCAGACCATGGGGCTCCACGATGAGGAACCACACGATCAGTGCGCCGAAGATCATCAGCTCGGCATGCGAGACACCGGCGGTGGACACCTCGATGCCAAAGATCCCCATGAAGGCCGGCAGGAACTGGTTGAGCACGATGGGCAGCACCACGATGAAGGCCGCACCAAAGAAGCCACCCATGATCGAGCCGAGCCCGCCGATGATCACCATGAACAGCAGGCGGAACGAAATTTCCACCGAGAAGGCCGCAGGCTCCCAAGCGCCCAGATGCACAAAGGCCCACAGCGCGCCGGCCATGCCCACGATGAACGAGCTGACCGCAAACGCGCTGAGCTTGGCGTACATGGGGCGGATGCCGATCACCGCCGCAGCCACGTCCATGTCACGGATGGCCATCCACTCACGCCCGATGGCGCCGCGCACCAGGTTCTTGGCCAGCAGGGCCACCACCACCAGGATGGCCAGGCAGAAGATGTACTTGCTGGTGGCGCTTTCGATCGGCATGCCCAGCACCTGCAGGTTGGTGACCGACACCGAGCCAGAGTCGGAGTTGTTGGTGAACCACTTGATGCGCAGGAACATCCAGTCGCTGAAGAACTGCGCGGCCAGCGTCGCCACGGCCAGGTACAGCCCCTTGACGCGCAGGCTGGGCAGCCCGAACAGGATGCCGAAGAACGTGGCGCACAGCCCGCCCAGGATGAGCGCTGGGATCAGCGGCATGCCGGGGAAACGCACGAAGAAGTTGTAGGCCCCATAGGCGCCCACCGCCATGAAGGCGCCCGAGCCCAGCGAGATCTGGCCGCAGTAGCCCACCAGGATGTTCACCCCCAGGGCCGCCAGCGCCATGATGACGAAGGGGATCAGGATGGCACGGAAGATGTAGTCGCTGGCCAGCATGGGCACGGCGATGAAGGCAATGGCCAGGATGATGCCGATGGCAATGCGGTCCTGCGCGATCGGAAAGATCTGCTGGTCAGCGCGGTAGCTCGTCTTGAACTGGCCGTTTTCGCGGTAGAGCATGGAAGTCTCCTGTTCTAGTTGTTATGGGTTACACGCGGTCGATGATCTTTTCTCCGAACAAACCTTGCGGTCTGAACAGGAGGAACACCAGCGCCAGCACATACGCAAACCAGATCTCGATGCCCCCGCCCACGAACGGGCCCAGGTACACCTCGGAGAGCTTCTCGCCCACGCCGATGATCAGGCCGCCGATGATGGCGCCGGGTACCGAAGTCAGGCCGCCCAGGATCACCACCGGCAGCGCACGCAGGGCCACCGTGGTGAGCGAGAACTGCACCCCGAGCTTGCTGCCCCAGATCATCCCGGCCACCAGGGCCACCACACCTGCCACGCACCACACGATCACCCAGATGCGGTTCAAAGGGATGCCGATGGATTGGGCCGCCTGGTGGTCGTCGGCCACGGCGCGCAGTGCGCGGCCGGTAGAGGTTTTCTGAAAGAACACCGACAGCAGGGCCACCAGCGCGGCGGCAATGGCCGCAGCAATCACGTCTTCCTTGTTGATCAGGATGCCGCCCTGGAACACCGTGTCGAACGCAAAAATGGGCTCCTTGGGCATGCCCACGTCGATTTTGTAGATGTCGCTACCAAACAGCGTCTGGCCCAGTCCTTCAAGAAAGTACGTGATGCCCAATGTGGCCATCAGCAGCGTGGCACCTTCCTGGTTGACCAGGTGGCGCAGCACCAGCTTTTCAATCAGCCAGGCCACTACGAACATGATGGCGCCCGCAATCACGAAGGCGGCCAGGTTGGCCACGATGGGGTTGTCGATGCCGGTCCACTTGGGGATCCATTCGGCAAAGCGGGCCATGGCCAGCGCTGCAAACAGCACCATCGCGCCCTGCGCGAAGTTGAACACGCCCGAAGCCTTGTAGATCAGCACAAAGCCCAGCGCCACCAGCGAATACAGCATGCCGGCCATGAGGCCGCCGATGAGGGTTTCCAAAAAGAATGCCATGAGTTGTTCTCCCGATCAGTGGCTTGTGCCCAGATAGGCACTGATCACGTCTTCGTTGTTGCGCACTTCGTCGGGGCTGCCGTCGCCGATCTTCTTGCCGTAGTCGAGCACCACCACGCGGTCGCTGATGTCCATCACCACGCCCATGTCGTGCTCGATGAGCACGATGGTGGTGCCGAACTCGTCGTTCACATCGAGGATGAAGCGGCACATGTCCTGCTTTTCTTCCACGTTCATGCCGGCCATGGGCTCGTCGAGCAGCAGCACCTGCGGCTCCATGGCCAGGGCGCGGCCCAGGTCCACGCGCTTTTGCAGGCCATAGGGCAGCTGGCCCACGGGCGTCTTGCGAAACGCCTGGATTTCCAGGAAGTCGATGATGTGCTCGACGTACTCGCGGTGGCGGATCTCCTCGCGCTCGGCCGGGCCGATACGCAGCGCCTGCATCAGCAGGTTGCTTTTGATCTTGAGGTTGCGGCCGGTCATGATGTTGTCGATCACGCTCATGCCCTTGAACAGCGCCAGGTTCTGGAACGTGCGCGCCACGCCCATCTCTGCCACCTGGCGCGAGTTCATGTGCGAGAACGTCTTGCCCCGGAAGGTGATCGATCCATCCTGCGGCGTGTACACGCCGTTGATGCAGTTGAGCATGGAGCTTTTGCCCGCGCCGTTGGGGCCGATGATGGCGCGGATCTCGTGCTCTTTCACGTTGAACGAGATGTCGGTCAGCGCCTTCACGCCGCCAAACCGCAGGCTGATGTTCTTGACGTCCAGGATGACGTCGCCGATCTTCTTTTTGGTCATGGTGAGGTGTTGCTGCTCGGGCGGGTAGAGAGCGGGTTTCATGCTGCAGCCTTGACGGGCGCGAAGGTCTTTGTGTCCGACAGCTTCAGGGTGGCGCTTACGCTGCCTGTGCGGCCGTCCTCGAACTTGACCTGGGTCTCGATGTACTGCTCGGTGCGGCCTGCGTACAGCGCATCCACCAGCACCGCGTATTTTTCGGCAATGAATCCCCGGCGGACCTTGTTGGTGCGCGTGAGTTCGCCGTCGTCCGCGTCCAGCTCCTTGTGCAGCACCAGGAAGCGGCTGACCTGGCTGCCCGCCAGCATGGTGTCGGTGGCGAGGTCGGCGTTGACCTTTTCGATGCACTCGCGGATCAGCTCGTACACCTCGGGCTTTTGCGCCAGGTCGGTGTAGCCCGCGTAGGGCAGGTTGCGGCGTTCGGCCCAGTTGCCCACGGCGTCGAAATCGATGTTGACCATCACACACACCTTCTCGCGGCCGTCGCCCAGCGCGACCACTTCCTTGATGTGCGGGAAGAACTTGAGCTTGTTCTCCACATACTTGGGCGCAAACATGGCGCCATCGTTGGCGCCGCCCTTGATGCGGCCCACGTCCTTTACCCGGTCAATGATCTTGAGGTGGCCGTGCGCGTCGAGGAATCCTGCATCGCTGGTGTGGTACCAGCCATCGGCGGTGAGCACCTCGGCTGTGGCCTTGGGGTTCTTGTAGTACTCCTTGAGCAGGCCGGCGGACTTGACGAGGATCTCGCCGTTGTCGGCCACCTTGATCTCCACACCGCGAATCGGCACGCCCACCGTGTCGGCGCGCGCCTGGTTGTCGGGCTGCAGGCAGACGAACACGGCGGTCTCGGTGGAGCCATACAGCTGCTTGAGGTTGATGCCGATGGAGCGGTAGAACGTGAACAGATCCGGGCCAATGGCCTCGCCTGCCGTGTACGCCACGCGCACGCGGCTAAAGCCCAGGTTGTTGCGCAGCGGGCCGTACACCAGCAGGTTGCCCAGCGCGTACTTGATGCGGTCCAGGGTGCCCACGGGTTCGCCGTCCATGAGGGCGGGGCCCACCCGCTTGGCCACGCTCATGCAGGCGTGGAACATGGCGCGCTTGATGGTGCCTGCGTCTTCCATGCGGATCATCACGCTGGTCAGCAGGCCTTCAAAAATGCGCGGCGGCGCAAAGTAGTAGGTGGGGCCCACTTCCTTCAGGTCGATGGTCACCGTGCTGGCCGACTCGGGGCAATTGACCACGTAGCCGCAGGCCAGCCACTGGGCGTAGCTGAAGATGTTCTGGCCGATCCAGGCCGGGGGCAGGTAGGCCAGCACTTCTTCGCTGCTGGTGAGCTTGTCGAACTCGGCACCTGCGCTGGCGCGGTCCAGCAGGGTGCTGTGGGTGTGCACCACGCCCTTGGGGTTGCCCGTGGTGCCCGAGGTGAAGAACATCGCCGCCACATCGTCGGGCTGGGCCTTGGCGACCTCGCTCTGGAACCACTGGGGGTTCTTGGCGACGTGCGCCTTGCCTGCTTCGATCAGCGAGTCCAGCGACGCCAGGCCCTGTTCCTCGTAGTTGCGCAGGCCGCGCGGGTCGTCAAAGTAGATGTTCGAAATCTGGGGGCACTGCTCGCGGATCTCCAGCAGCTTGTCCACCTGCTCCTGATCTTCCACCAGGCAAAAGCGCACTTCGGCGTTGTTGAGCGGGAACACGCATTCGGCCCCCACGGCGTCCTGGTACAGCGGAACAGGAATCGCGCCCAGTGACTGCGCGGCCAGCATGGTGGCGTAGAGGCGGGGGCGGTTGGCGCCGATCACCACCATGTGTTCATGGCGCTGCAGCCCGGCCAGGTGCAGGCCGGCGGCCACCTGCTCCACCAGCCGCACCAGGTCAGCCCAGCTGTGGGTTTGCCAGATGCCATATTCTTTTTCGCGCAGGGCCGGGGCCGTGGGGCGCTCGGCGGCATGCTTGAGCAGCAATTGCGGGAACGTGGTCAACATTGCAGGTTCCTGAAAGTAAGAGGTGTCCGTCCGGTGACTGGCGGGAGCGCGGCCTTGTGGCTGCGTATCTGTGTATGGGATGGATGCTAGGACTGACTTTGACGTCATCTTGTCTTGCCGACGACAATTTACGGGAAACTACTCCTCGGGTAAAACCCTGACGCACGGCGAATGGCCGATTGGCGAGGGTGGCGGACGGGGTATCGCGGAACGCTTCACAGGGGGGCGGTATCCTCACGGGCTATGTACGCCCCGTTCTTCGGCCTTCAGCACCCGCCGTTCTCCATCGCCCCCGACCCCCGCTACCTGTTCATGAGCGAGCGGCACCGCGAGGCGCTGGCCCACCTGCTCTATGGACTGGATGCAGGGGGGGGCTTCGTGCTGCTCACGGGCGAGGTGGGGGCGGGCAAGACCACCGTGTGCCGCTGCTTTCTGGAGCAGATCCCGTCGCACTGCAACGTGGCCTACATCTTCAATCCCAAGCTCACGGTGCGTGAGCTGCTGCGTTCCATCTGTGACGAGTTCGGGGTGCCGCACAAGCCCACCGTGCCGGGTGGTGTGGAAACGGTCAAGGATTACATTGACCCGCTCAACGCCTCGCTGCTGGCGGCGCACGCCGCCGGGCGCAACACCGTGCTCATCATCGACGAGGGACAGAACCTCTCGGCCGACGTGCTGGAGCAGCTGCGGCTGTTGACCAACCTGGAGACCAGCGAGCGCAAGCTGCTGCAGATCATCCTCATCGGCCAGCCCGAGCTGCGCGCCATGGTGGCCAAGCCGTCGATGGAGCAATTGGCCCAGCGCGTGATTGCGCGTTTTCACCTGGGCGCACTGAGCCCGCAGGAGACACAGCAGTACATCGCACACCGCTTGGCCGTGGCCGGGCTCACCGGGCCGCTGCCGTTTGACCGGGGTGCCCTGCGGCGTGTGCATGCGCTCTCGCACGGCGTGCCCCGGCGCATCAACCTGCTGTGCGACCGGGCGCTGCTCGGTGCCTATGCGGCTGGTGCGCGGCAGGTGAACCGGGCCATCGTCAACCGCGCTGCGCGCGAGGTCTTCGATGCGCCGGCCTCGGCCGCTGCAGCGCGCAGCGCCCGGCAGGCGGGACTGCCGCGCTGGGCTCTGGCGGGCCTGGGTGCCGTGGCGGGTGCTGCAGCGGTGGCGGCTGCGGGCTGGGGCATGGGGGGGTGGCCTGCGCACCGTGGCGGCCCGCAGGTGGCCACCACAGGCCCTGGTGCCGCCGTGGCGCCGGGGGCGGCGTCCAGCCCGGGCGCGAAGCCCCCGGCGGCTGCGGCGCCTGTGGCAGTGCTGCCCGCATCCGCTGCGGCTGCCTCCGCCCCGGTAGCTGCCGCGCCCGCTGTACCGGCGTCATCGGCGGCACCGTCTTCTGCGCTGGACCAATTTATGCAGGCCCAGCCTGCCACCGATGCGCCGGCCTGGCAGGCGCTGGCCTCGGCCTGGGGGGCGGCTTTGCCTGCGGGCGCCGATGCCTGCACTACCCTGCCGCGGGAGGGCTTGCGCTGCTACCGCAACCGCCGTGCGGGCCTGAACCTGGTGCGCCAGATCGACCGGCCCGTCCTGCTTGCGCTGTACCCGTCGGAAGAGGCCGAGGCCCCTGTCTCGGTCTTGCTGCGTGGACTGGATGGCGACAACGCCACGCTCGAAGGCGGCGGCCGCAGCTTGCGCGTGCCCGTGGCCGAACTGGCCCAGGTCTGGCGCGGCGAGATTGCCACGCTGTGGCGCGCCCCGGTGGGCATGCCCGACCGGGGCGAGATCACCGATTCACCGGCGGGCGCGGCCTGGCTGGACCAACGGCTGGCGAGCAAGGCCGCCGGTGGCTCGGGCCCCGGCAGCAAGCCGGTGACACCCGCTCAGCGCCAGTCGCGCATCCACCGGTTCCAGCTGGCCCAGGGCGTGACGCCCGACGGCCGCGCCGGCCCCCTGACCCTCATGCTGCTCAACCGCGCCACCGGCGTGAACGAGCCACGTCTGCGGAACACGCCTTAACCATGTCCTACATCCTTGATGCCCTGCGGCGTGCCGATGCCGAACGCGGCCGGGGCGCCGTGCCGGGCCTGCACACGCAGGCTGCGCCCACTTCTGGCGCTTCCTCCATGCCGGGTCAGGCCGGGCCGATCAACCTGTGGTTTGTCGCAGCGGGCGTGGTCGGAGCCGCTGCGCTGGCGGCCGGCGGCACCTGGTGGGCCCTGCGGCCCCAGGCCCCGGCTGTGGTGGTGGCAGCGGCCCCGGCTGTGCCAACGCCCGCTGCCGTGGCGCCCCCCGTGGCAGCGCCAACCCCGCCGTCGCCCCCTGTGCCCGCGCCGGAGCCTGCCCCGGCACCCGCACCCGCACCGATGGCACCGCTTGAGCCCCGCAGCGCCGACAAGCGCCCGGCAGACAAACGCAGCGCAGCACCTCAGCCACCCCCGCGTGAACGTGAGCGGCCCGTGGCCTCCGTGGTGGTGGCGCCTCCTGCGGCGGCCCGCGCCCCCGCTGCCGAACAGCCCGTGCGCCCGCGCAGCCCGGCAGCTGCGCCCGCCCCCCAGGCCCCCGCAGCGCCTGCGCCACGGCCGTCACCAGACGCCGGGGTGGCCCCGCCGCCCGCCAGCCCCGTGTTTGCGCAGGGAGATCTGCCCGAGGCCTTGCGCACGCAGTTGCCTGCGCTCAAAGTGACGGGCGCCACCCATTCGAACAATCCGGCCTACCGCATGGCCATCGTCAACGGACAGGTGCTGCACGAAGGCGACCAGGCGGCACCCGGCCTGGTGCTGGAAAAGATCGAGCCTGGGCGTACTGTCTGGTCGTTCAAGGGCTACCGGTATGGTGTGGCGGCGCAGTAGTAAAAAAATCAGTTAAAACAGCCTCTAGCGCTTATCCTGTAAGCGCTAATAGCTATCTATCTGATAGTTGTTTTGTGAGGCGCTGTGCTTTCAACACCTGGCTCCACGCAAAGCGAGAGCTACGGTGGAGTCGGCGTCACCGGCCCACCAGAGTCCGGGGGACGGCGCAGCAACCCCGGGGATCACCGGATAAACCTGCCGTCGCGCCCCACCAGCGTCAGCTCCACAAACCGCGATGCATTGCGGTCGGGGGTGCTGGCGTTGATCTCGAAGCCACCCAGGTCCCACTTCTTGAGGTTCCAGGTGGCGTCGATGAAGGCGGCTCGTGTGGGGTTGCGGCCCGCGCGCTGCAGGGCCTCGGCAAAGACGCGGGCGTTGATGTAGCCCTCCAGCGCCAGGTGCGAGGGCTCGGCCGCGGCGCCCGAGGCCTTCCAGGCGGCCTGGAAGTCGCGCACTACCGGCATGACCACGTTGGAGGGCAGGGGCACGACCTGCGAGATGGCCATGCCCGTGGCATCTGCGCCCAGGGCCTTCACCGTAGCGGGGGTGCCCATCACCGACAGTGCATACAGCGTCACGCCGCGCTTGATGGCGCGAAACGCCTTCACGAATTCCAGTGTGGGCTTGCCTGCCAGGCCGATCACGATGGCTTCGAGGTTGCCGCTTGCCAGTTTGGTGGCTGCTGCGCCGGCATCCGACGCGTTGTTTTCGACCGTCACCGTCAGCGCCTCGGGCAGCTTGAGGCGGTCCATCGACTGTTTGGCGGCGGTAAAGATCTCTTTGCCGAACGCGTTGTTCTGGTAGACGATGCCGATGCGCTGGATGCCGATGGTAGACAGGTGTTGCACCAGCTTTTCGGCCTCGTCGGCGTAGCTGGCGCGAATGTTGAAGACACTGCGGGCCTTGGTGCGGCTCAGTTGCGCGCCGGTGAAGGGGGCGAAAAACGGAATGCCACTCTCGATCACCTTGGGCAGCATGGCGTCGATCATGGGGGTGCCCATGCAGTTGAACAGCGCAAAGTACCCAGGGTCTGCCAGGAACTGCTCCACATTGGCCAGCGCCTTGGGCACATCGTAGGTGTCGTCCTGCGTGACCAGTTCAATGGTCTTGCCGTGGATGCCACCCCGTGCATTGATGCCCGCAAACGCCGCCTTGGCACCCTGGTGCATGGCCGACCCGAGATCGCCCAGCGGGCCGGTGAGGGCGGTGGACTGTGCAATACGGATGGTCCCTTCCTGTGCGCGGGCGCTGCCCAGCCCCAGCCAGGGCAGGCTGATGGTGGCGGTCGCGGCAGCCAGCAACTGGCGCCGGGCGATGTGGGACGGTGGGCGGGCGGTGGTCGGGGGCAGGTCGGCGGGCATGTGTGTCTCCTCAAAAGGCCCGGGCCTGCGCAGCGGCGGCCGGGGGAGGCGACATCATCCAATCACGATTGGCATTTTTTTGTCGGTCTGGCGACAATTGGGGTCGTGGTATTCCCGCACTTCCCCATCGCGGCAGACTGCCCTTTTTCATGAGAACCTTCGCGCCATGGACTCACGCATGAACCAGGATCTGTCTTTGCACCAGCGTCGTCGGCCACCCACGGCGGATGAGCTGGACGGCATTCCCTGGCTGCGACTGCTGCTGCCCGCCGAGCGCGAGCGCGCTGTGGCCTCGTTGCTGGTGGGGGATGCCAAGGCGGGCGACTATGTGTGCCGCGTGGGGCGCCCGGTGACCTACTGGTTTGGTGTGGTCGAGGGCCTGCTCAAGATGAGCACGGACAACGCCCAGGGCCAGACCATGACGTACGCGGGCCTGCCGCCGGGCGGCTGGTTTGGCGAGGGCACCACCATCAAGCGCGAGCCCTACCGCTACAACATCCAGGCGCTGCGCAAGAGTGTGGTGGCGGGGTTGCCGATTGACAGCTTTCACTGGCTGCTGGACCACTCCATCGGCTTCAACCGCTTTGTGATGAACCAGCTCAACGAGCGCCTGGGCCAGTTCATCGCCGCGCGCGAGATCGACCGTCTGAACAACCCCGATGTGCGTGTGGCCCGCAGCCTGGCGTCGCTGTTCAACCCGGTGCTGTACCCGGGCGTGGGCGAGGTGCTGCGCATCACGCAACAAGAGCTGGCCTATCTGGTGGGTCTGTCGCGCCAGCGCGTGAACGAGGCGCTGGCTGCGCTGGAAGCGCAGGGCGCCATCCGTGTGGAATACGGCGGCCTGCGCGTGCTGGACTTGGCCGCGCTGCGGTCGAGTGTGTTTCCCCCCTGAGGCGATCGGCGCCTGGGGACGACGCCCTCGCTGCGGGGCGGCCCTTGCTGGGCGTCCCTGGCGTGGGGAGCGCCAGTTTCAAAGTCCAGTTAGCTGCGTGGCAGGGCGCGGGGGTGGGAAGGTGGCGAGGACAGGGGGCGGCTGCCCGTGGTGCGGGCTGGGGCGGGCACCACAGCCATTGGCAATGCAGAGGGGCTGCCTGCCCCCCAGCTGTTGTCATCGCCGCCGTCACGCGTGAGGCGGAAGGTGCCCACCATTTGTGTGAGGCGCCCGGCCTGGTCTTTGAGGCTGTCGGCGGCGGCGGCGCCTTCTTCCACCAGCGCCGCGTTCTGCTGGGTCATTTCTTCCAGCGCACCCACCGAGTGGCTCACGTGGCCAATACGCTGGCTTTGCTCCTGTGTGGCGGCGGTGATCTCGCCCATGATGTCCGACACGCGGCGCACCGAAAGCACCAGTTCTTCAATGGTCTTGCCGGCGTGGTTTACCAGGGTGCTGCCTTCCTGCACCTGGTCGACGCTGGTACCGATCAGCGCCTTGATCTCGCGCGCGGCATTGGCCGAGCGGCCCGCCAGGTTGCGCACCTCGCCGGCCACCACGGCAAAGCCCCGGCCTTGTTCGCCTGCACGGGCTGCTTCTACTGCCGCATTCAGCGCGAGGATGTTGGTCTGGAACGCTATGCCGTCGATCACGCTGATGATGTCGGCGATCTTGCGCGAGCTGGCGCTGATGGTGTCCATGGTGCGCACCACCTGCGACACCACCTCGCCGCCGCGCGTGGCGGCATCCGATGCGGTGGAAGCCAGCTGGTTGGCCTGGCGGGCCGAGTCGGCGCTCTGCGACACCGTGCCGGTCAGGTCCACCAGCGAGCTGGCCGCGCTTTGCAGGTTGTGCGAGGTTTGTTCGGTGCGCTGGCTCAGGTCCAGGTTGCCCGAGGCCACTTCCGAGCTGGCGACCAGGATGGAATCTGCCGTCTGACCAATCTCACCCACCAGGGTGCGCAGGCGTTCCTGCATGGCGGCGATGGCTTCGAGCAGGCGGCCGGTTTCGTCGTGGATGCGCACTTCGACCTGCGAGGTGAGGTCGCCGCGCGCAATGCGTTCGGCCACCACCACGGCGCGGCCAATGGGGGCCGTGATGCTGGTGGTGATGCGCCAGGCAATCAGCGCGCCCAACCCAATGGCCAGCAGCACCAGCAGCCCGCCCACCACGCGGGCCTGGCTCTGCGTGTGCTCGGCCGATGCAGTGGCTTCGGCATTCAGCGTGTTTTGCAGGTCGATGAGTTCGCCCAGTTTGGTGCGCCAGGCGGTTTCGGCGGGGGCCACGCGGGTCATCAGCGCCAGGGTGGCGCTCACGGTATCGCCGTCGTCGGCGGCCTTGATGGCTGTGTCCAGTTCGGGGCGGGTCTTCTTGCCCAGGGCCTGCACTTCGCCCAGCAGCTTGATCTCGGTCGGGGTGGCGTTGGCGGGGGTCAGCAACTCGGCCAGCGCGGCTTCCTGGGTCGCATACAGCTTGAGCGTCTTGGCCACAGCATCAATCTGTTCGCGGGCCTGTTTGGGGTCGATGTCGTTGAGCATGGCCGCCGACCGGCTCTGAATGCCTATGGCGCTCACACTCTCCAGCATGCCATTGACCAGCTTGGCCTTGTTGGCGCCGATGCCCGTGATCTGGCGCATCTGCTCGTGCACCTTGCCCACCGAGAGCTGGCCCACGGCGGCCACCGCCACCAGCAGCACCAGCATGCAGCCAAAGCCCAGGCTCAGCCGGCTGGAAATCGACAGGGATTTGAGTGACGTTGCGGCCTGCATGGTGTTCCTTGGAGTCTCTGGGGACAATGAATCGTGTGGGGGAGAACGAAGCAATAAGGGTGCCCGTGTCAGCCACCTGCTGAATGGCCTTGGTCTGCGTCCTGGTTCAAGGCAGTGTAGGCACAAATTACAAAATGTGTCATGACGCTTGCGGATAGTGGTATGCCCAATGTGCATGGGCTCGTTGTTACAAATTTGCGGGCAATTTTTTGCCATTTGTGAAAGCGTATGGCGGTATTGTTGCTTCGCAAGATTGCAGATAGAACTGGTGTTTACGCCTGTATTTAAAGCATCAAACGCTATACAAAATATAGCAATTCACTTTCCCTGGATTGCTCTGTACCCACGCGGGAGTAGTCCATCAGGTATAAATCCGTTACAGATGCAAGGCCCCACGATGAAAGCTCTTTCCTTCCCCTTGGTGCGCCATATGGCTGCCGCAGCGCTGGTAGGCGCCGCGCTGGCGGGTTGCGCCACCGCACCCGCACCAGAAACCAGCCAGCGCGAACTGGTCGTTGCGATCACGGCCTCGCACGAACTCATCACCTTCCACGCCGGCCAGCCAGACCGCATCCTGGAGCGGCGCCCCGTCACGGGCCTGCCCGCAGGTGAGCGGCTGGTGGGTATCGACTTTCGGGTGGCGCGTGGCGTGCTCTATGCGCTCTCTCAGGCGGGCCGCCTGTACACGCTCGACATTCCCACTGGCGCGCTGCGCCCCGTGGGGCCAGCACCAGCGGTCCTGGGCCTGCGGGGCACGGCCTTCGGCTTCGATTTCAACCCTGCGGCCGACCGGATCCGTGTGGTGTCGAACACGGGCCAGAACCTGCGCCTGCACCCCGACACCGGGGCTGCCGTGGATGGCGACCCGGCCGTCGAGGGTGTGCAACCCGACCCGGCCCTGCGCTATGCGTGGAGCGACACCCACGCCGGCCGCAATCCCGACATCGCAGGCGCCGCCTATACCTACAACGCCCAGGACAGCAAGATCACCACCAACTACGCCATCGACCGCACCCTCGGCGTGCTGGTGATGCAGGGCTCACGCGAAGGCACCACGCCTGTGGTGTCGCCCAACACCGGTCAGTTGCGCACCGTGGGGTCGCTGGGGCTGCCACGGCTCACCGACGTGGCGTTCGATATTTCGGACGTCGGCAATACCGCGCTGATTGCGGTGCGCACTTCGGTAGACAGCCACACGCGGCTGCACCTCGTAGACCTGCGCACAGGGGCCACCCGGCCGCTGGGCACCGTGGGTGAAGGCGCCCCCCTGCTGGGCATGGCCATCGAACCATGACCACCAGCTGCCATGCCCAGCGCACCAGGGCTTTGTCTGCGCTGACCGGCGTGGTTGTGGTGTTTGTGGCGTGTCTGGCAGGCCTGCCCACCGCTGCCCATGCTGCCACAGTGCAGGTGGAGGTGCTGGATGCGGCGGGCAGGCCGCTGCCAGACGCCGTGGTGTTTCTCGAATCCGCCGATGCCCGAAAGGCGGTCAAGCCGCTGTCCGGTGCGGAGATGGCGCAGGAAAAGCGGCAGTTTGTGCCCGGCTTGCTCGTGGTGCCCGTAGGCACCGAGGTGCGGTTCCCCAACCATGATTCGGTGCGCCACCACGTCTATTCGTTCTCGCCGGCCAAGAAGTTCGAACTCAAGCTCTATACAGGCACGCCTTCCAACCCTGTGCTGTTCGACCGCCCTGGTGTGGCCGTGCTGGGCTGCAATATCCACGACCAGATGGTCGGCTGGATTGTGGTGGTGGACACCCCGTACTACGCCCGCACACCTGCCGCACCGGGCCGGGCGCAGATCGACAACGTGCCGCCCGGCACCTACACTTTGCGCACCTGGCACACGCGGTTGCCCGTGGGCGCGCCCGCGCAGGAGCAGGCGCTCACGGTGCCCGCCACGGGTGCTGCGGCGGCATCGGTGCGTTTGGCAGGGCTGCAGCCTTGAACCGGAAGAAGCTGTGCGAACTGGGGCGCAGCCTGATCTTGCGGCTGATTGGGCTCACGTTGCTGCTGCTGCTCATCGTGCAGGCTGCAGGTTTTGCCGTGGTGCGTGCCACCATCGAGCGCAATGCCCGTGCGCAGATTGCCCAGGCTCTGGACCTGGATGAAAACGTCTGGCGCCGTCTGTTGGAGCAGAACGCCGACAAGCTGCGCCAGGGTTCGGCCTTGCTGGCCGCCGACTACGGTTTTCGCTCGGCCGTGAATTCGGGCGACGAGGAGACCATCCAGTCGGTGCTCGAAAACCACGGCAACCGCATTGGCGCGGCGGTCACCGCGCTGCTGGGCACCGACCTGGAACTGCGCGCGGTCAGCCTGGCGGGCAACATGGAGGCGTTTCCGGCCACCTTGCGCGCGCTGGTGCCGCCGCTGGCCGCCCAGCCGCAGGGCAGCCAGATCGCGGTGATGGGCGGCGTGCCCTACCAGTTCGTGATGGTGCCGCTGCGCGCACCGGTGGTCATTGGCTGGGTACTGATGGGGTTCCCGGTCAACCAGCCGCTGGCCGATGAGATGCGGCAGCTGCTGGCGGTGCACGTGGCGCTGGTCGTGAAGGGCGAGGACGGCAGGGCCAAGGTGCCCGTCAGCACGCTGCCGCCAGGCTCGCTGGCGCTGCTGCAGCGCGAGGGTGTGCCCTCTGGCGAGCTGCAGACGCCCGAGGGCATCCTGCTGGCGAGGGCCATTCGCCTGGACAGCGTGGGGGGCGAGGTGCAGGCGCTGCTGCTGCGGTCGGTGGAGGAAGTGCTCGCCCCCTACCGGCAGCTGCAGGTGCTGCTGGCCATCATCACCGTGGCGGGGGTGATGCTGTTTGCGGTGGGCACGGGGCTGGTCGCACAACGCCTGACCACGCCGCTGCGCTCGCTGCTGGCCGCCACGCAGCGGCTGTCGCGCGGTGAATACGATGTGCCGCTGGAACACACCGACCGCAGCGACGAGATTGGCAACCTCGCACGTTCGTTCGATCACATGCGCAGGGACATTGCTGCGCAGCAAACCGAGGTCCGCCGCCTGGCCTATTGGGATCGCCTCACGGGCCTGCCCAACCGGGAGCGCTTTCGCGAGGCGGTGGTGTTGGCCATTGCACGCAGCACCGGCGGTGCGGTGCCCCCGCACCCGCTGGCCGTGCTCACGCTCGACCTGGACCGCTTCAAACACGTGAACGACGTGCTCGGCTATTCCTTTGGTGACCGCCTGCTGCAGGCGGTGGCCGAGCGGCTGCGCCAGCAGGTGCCATCGCCCGACAACATGGTCGCCCGCCTGGGCGGCAACGAATTCGCCGTGCTGCTGCGGGGCGCCGATGCGGCCACCGCCCATGCCACGGCGCTGCGCATCACCCAGTCGTTCGAAGAGCCGCTGGCCTTCGAGGACCAGACGGTGGACCTGAGCGCTGGCATTGGCATTGCCTGCTGGCCTGGGGATGCCGACGATGCCGACACGCTGCTGAGCCGCTCCGAGATCGCCATGTATGCCGCCAAGCGCAGGCTCAGCGGGGCACAGCAGTACGACGCATCATTTGATTCGGCCAGCGCGCAGACCTTGTCGCTGCTGACCGAGCTACGCCACGCGGTGGAGCACCACGAGCTGCGCCTGTACCTGCAGCCCAAGGTGCCGCTGCACGGGCAGCCCGGCCGGGCTGCCGAGGCCCTGGTGCGCTGGCAGCACCCGCAGCGCGGCCTGGTGCCGCCCATGCAGTTCATTCCGTTTGCCGAACAGACGGGGTTCGTGCGGCAGCTCACGCTGTGGATGTTCGAAGAGGTGGCACGCCTGCTGGCCGACCCGCGCACCCAGGGCCTGGCGCTGCGAGTGTCGGTCAACCTGTCCACACGCGATCTGCTCGACCCGGAACTCAGCACCCGCCTTGCCGACATTCTGGTGCGCCATGGCGTGCCGGCCAGTGCCTTCTGCCTGGAGATCACCGAAAGCGCCATCATGGACGACCCCCAGCGCGCCGAGGCCATGCTCAACCGGCTGTCGGAGCAGGGCTTCAAGCTGTCGATTGACGACTTCGGCACCGGCTATTCCTCGCTGGCCTACCTCAAGCGCCTGCCGGTCCATGAGCTCAAGATCGACAAGTCGTTTGTGATGGGCATGGAGACGGGCGAGGACGACGCGATGATCGTGCGCTCGACCATCGATCTGGCGCACAACCTGGGGCTCACCGTGGTGGCTGAGGGGGTGGAAACCGCCGCCATTCTGGAGCGCTTGCGCACCTTGGCGTGCGATGAGGCGCAGGGCTATCACATTGCACGACCACTGCCGGTCGATGATTTCCTGGCCTGGCAAGAGGGGCAGGCGCATCAGGTGCGCCAGGGGTAAGTTTCTTTAGTTCTTGGTCTGCCAGGCCCCGCAGGCGAAAATACGCGCAATGTCTCCTCCTTCCAGTTCCCGCCCGCCTGCCGGCCCCGCTGCTGCCCCTGCGCCTGCTGCAAGTGCCAGCGCACCAGCGGCACCCGCAACCCGTCCTGTTCTCCGCCGTCCCGCCGTGGCCGCCAAAGCCGCTCCCGTCCGGCCTGCGCCGCCGCCGCGCGCTGCCAGGGCGTCCGCGCCCCCCAACTACCGCACGGCGTCGGGCTCGTTTGTTGCGCCCATCAAGCAAGCGCCCGAACGGGCGTCCGCGACGATCACCGTGAACGGCATGGTCAGCTCCCGCCTGAACAAGCGCATGGCCGAGCTGGGCCTGTGCTCGCGGCGCGAGGCGGACGACTGGATCGCCCAGGGCTGGGTCAAGGTCAATGGCCAGGTGGCCGAAATGGGCGTGCAGGTGTTGCCCACCGACCGCATCGACGTGGACAAGGTTGCCCAGGGTTTCCAGGAGCAGCGCGTCACCATCCTGCTGAACAAGCCCATCGGCTATGTGAGCGGCCAGGCCGAGGATGGCCACACGCCGGCGGTGGCATTGATCAACCCCCGCACGCACTGGCGTGACGACCCCAGCCGCAACCGATTTTCTCCGCCGCAGTTGCGTGGCCTGGCGCCTGCGGGGCGGCTCGATATCGACTCGGTGGGCCTCTTGGTGCTGACCCAGGATGGTCGGGTGGCCCGGCAGATCATTGGTGAGGACTCCGAGATGGAAAAGGAGTACCTGGTGCGCGTCGTTTACCAGGCACCGGGTCAGGTGGTGCCACGCCATCCCAGTGAGCGCTCCGCGCCGCTGCAGGAGATTGACGAGCGCGATCCTGTCAGCACCAATGTGCAGGCGGTGTTTCCCCCCGCGTTGCTGGCCCGGCTGCGCCACGGCTTGAGCCTGGACGGCGAGCCGCTCAAGCCCGCCAAGGTCGATTGGCAGAACCCCGAGCAACTGCGCTTTGTGCTCACCGAAGGCAAGAAGCGCCAGATCCGCCGCATGTGCGAGCTGGTGGGTCTCAAGGTGGTGGGGCTCAAGCGCATTCGCATCGGCCGCGTCACCCTGGGCAATCTGCCGGTGGGGCAGTGGCGCTACCTGTCTCCCAGCGAGCGGTTCTGAGTACCACCAGGCTCCCCGCGTCACCGCACCGCATCCCTTGAACGGAGCCTTCTCCATGCCTACCCCACCGCGACCGCGCGCTGATGCTGCCAACGCAGCCAAACCCCATCCGCTGCGCCAGTTGCGTGCGTCCGACTTGCGGGGAGTGGCGCGGTTGGCCACACAGGCCACCACGGGCATCAGCCGCGTGGCCGAGGGGGTGCACCAGTCGGTGCTGGGCACGCTGGGCCTGCCTGGAGGGGCGCAGCCGGGCCAGGCGCGCGGCCTGACCGGGCTGGTCTACCAGAGCATTCGGGGCGTGACACGCCTGGTGGACGCGGGCCTGCAGGCAGGCCTGGCGCGGCTGGAGCCGTTTTTTGAACCCGATGCGCCGCCCACCGCAGTGCAGTGGGAGCGCGAGGCCGTGCTCGCCGCCCTCAACGGCGTGATGGGCGACCGCCTGCAGCGCGACGACAACCCACTGTGCACCCGCATGGGGTTCTACCGGGATGGGCTGCCTTTGGACCTGCCCGCCCTGGCCGCCAGCGGCGGGGCCACGGGCAAGCTCTTGGTGCTGGTCCATGGCCTGTGCATGAACGATCTGCAGTGGCTGCACCAGGGCCATGACCATGGCGCCCACCTCGCGCAGGCGCTGGGCTATACGCCGGTCTACCTGCGCTACAACACGGGCCTGCACACGTCCGCCAATGGTGCCGAGCTGGCCGCCCAGCTGGAATCCCTGGTGGCGGCCTGGCCCGTGCCCGTGAAGGAGGTAGCGGTGCTGGCCCACAGCATGGGCGGCCTGGTGGCCCGCAGTGCCTGCCACCAGGCGGCGGCTGCGGGGCAGGGCTGGCAGGCGCTGCTGCGCCACCTCGTATTTTTGGGAACGCCCCACCATGGCGCACCGCTGGAGCGCGCAGGGCACTGGGTGGACACCCTGCTGGGCAGCACGCCGTATTCCCGGCCGTTTGCCCGGCTGGCGCAGCTGCGTAGCGCGGGCATTACCGACTTGCGCCATGGCCATGTGCTGGAGGCCGACTGGCAGGGGCGTGACCGCTTCGTGCGGCACCCTGACCGGCGCACCCCCGTGCCCCTGCCCGATGGGGTGGCCTGCCATGCTGTTGCCGCCACGCTGGCGGCGCGGCGCAGTCCGGCGGCCGAGCGGCTGGTGGGGGACGGGTTGGTGCCATTGCACAGTGCCCTGGGCATCCATGATGATGCGAAACGAACCCTGGGTTTTGCCAAGAGTCGGCAAGCCGTGTTCCACCGGATGGGCCACCTGGCGTTGCTGGGGGATGCGGGTGTGGCGCAGCAGCTGGAGCAATGGCTGCAGCCTGCGTGAAGACAAGCAAAAAACAGGCAACACGGCAGAACCGGAAAAGCGGTTCGGATGGCCTGTTTTTCCCCGCCAGCGGTCTTGCCGGGTGTGAGGCCACCGCTACCATGTGGCCACGAGATATGTAACAAGGAGAAGCTAGTGAGTGACGTGAAATACCGCCTGGTAACCCGCAGCGACTTTGACGGCTTGGTGTGCGCCGTGCTGCTCAATGAGCTCAACCTCATCGACGAGATCACTTTCGTCCACCCCAAGGACATGCAGGACGGCAAGATTGCCATCACCAGCCGTGACATCACCACCAACCTGCCCTATGTGCCCGGGGCCCATTTGGTGTTCGACCACCACGAGTCCGAAACGGTACGCAATTCGGGGCGGCGCTCCGAAAACCACATCATCGAAGCCCATGCCCCCTCGGCAGCCCGTGTGGTCTACAACCACTACGGCGGCAAGGCGGCCTTTCCGCGTATCACCGACGAGATGATGGCGGCGGTGGACCAGGCCGACTCGGCCCAGTATTCGCGCGAAGACATCCTCGACCCCCAGGGCTGGGTGCTGCTGAACTACATGATGGATTCGCGCACGGGCCTGGGGCGCTTTCGCGAGTTCCGCATCAGCAACTACGCACTGATGATGGACCTCATCCAGTACTGCCGCGACCACACCATTGAAGAGATCCTGGCTCTGCCCGATGTGCAGGAGCGCGTGCAACTTTACCGCGAACACGCCCCCAAGGCCCAGGAGCAGTTACAGCGCTGCGCCATCCGCATCGGCAAGCTGGTCGTGCTCGATCTGCGCGAGGAGGACACCATCTGGGCCACCAACCGTTTCATGATCTACGCGCTGTTCCCTGACTGCAACATATCCATCCACGTGATGTGGGGGTTGCAAAAACAGAACACGGTGCTGGCCACCGGCAAGTCCATCCTGGACCGCAGCAGCCAGGTTCACATCGGCAACCTCATGCTGGAGTTCGGGGGCGGTGGGCATGCCGCAGCGGGCACCTGCCAGGTGGCCAATGACAAGGCCGACCAGATCCTGCAGTCGCTGGTGCAGCGCATCACGCTGGAAGGCTGACGGGGCAGGCCGCCACAAGGCCCGCATGGTTTGCATTCAACCGGAATGCCAGGCTGGAAGCTGCAGACAGTGCTGTAGCGCGGCAGGCACGTCGCACCAGTGATACCTTGCGCTTCGCGCCACCCACGGGCGCACGAAGCTGGCGCGGCCCAGGCCAGTGCTCCCGCGCAAGGGCCGCCCCGCCGCGCTGGGGGCGTCCCCCTCCCGGCTCGCGCAGCGAGGCGAGAGAGGGGGAAGGCGCGAAGCGACTCAGGGGGTGTTTCACTTCAGTCGTCGCTCAGCAGCGCGCGGTAGATGGCGGCGCCCAGCAGTGCGCCTGCAATGGGCGCGGCCCAGAAGACCCACAGTTCCGACAGCGCATAGGCTGGGCCAAACAGCGCCGGACCGGTGCTGCGGGCCGGGTTGACCGAGGTGTTGGTCACCGGGATGGAGATCAGGTGAATGAGCGTGAGGCACATGCCGATGGCCAGCCCGCCAAAGCCGCTGGCCGCGCGTTTGGCCGTGGCGCCCAGGATCACGATGAGGAAGATGGCTGTCAGCACGACCTCCGTCACCACGGCGGCCATCAGCCCATAGCCGCCTGGGGAGTGTTCGCCATAGCCGTTGGTGGCAAAGCCCCCGATGTCTGCGCCCGGCTTGCCCGTGGCAATGAGGTACAGCACGGCCGCTGCAGCAATGGCGCCCAGCACCTGGGCCACCACGTAGCCCGGCAGCTCGGACGCCTTGAACCGGCCCCCCAACGCCAGCCCTACCGACACGGCAGGGTTGAAATGCCCGCCCGAGATCGGCCCCAGCGCATAGGCCCCGGTCAGCACGGTGAGGCCAAATGCCAGGGACACGCCGACAAAACCGATACCCAGCTGCGGGAAGGCGGCAGCCAGCACGGCGCTGCCGCAACCGCCAAATGTCAGCCAGAACGTGCCGAGGAACTCAGCGGACCATTTTTTCAGGGATGTGGGCATGGCAAGAGGGCTCCGGAAGAAAGGGGCAGAGGATGGGAAGGCGGCCTCGCACCGAGCGCCTTCGGTGGCGTGCATCTTATGGGGTCTAAATGACAGAAAATGCTGTCAAATGCCTGCAAATTGTCAACAATCTTCAGCGCCGAAATGGCTGTGCGGGATGGCTTCGGTGCGGGCCGCAGGTGGTGAGGGGCGTGCGCCGCACAGTGCAACCCTTGAAATCACCGAGTCCGCCCCGAGGTGAACACGCGCGAATGCCGTTCCTGGCCTCCTGGGCGTGAAACGCGTTCTTTTTGCACCTTACACAGCAACCTCCAAGACACCATGAGCACAAAACAAACCCTGTCTTTCCAGGCCGAAGTAGCGCAACTGCTGCACCTGGTCACCCATTCGCTGTATTCCAATCAGGAGATCTTCCTGCGCGAGCTGATCTCCAACGCGTCGGACGCCTGCGACAAGCTGCGTTTTGAAGGCCTGAACAACTCCGCGCTGTTTGAAGACGCCCCCAACCTCGAAGTGCGCGTGACCTTCGACAAGGCCGCCAAGACGCTGACCATCACCGACAACGGCATCGGCATGAGCCAGCAAGAAGCCATCGACCACCTGGGCACCATCGCCAAAAGCGGCACCAAGGACTTCATGGGCCGTCTCTCAGGCGACCAGAAGGCGGATGCCCAGCTCATCGGCCAGTTTGGCGTGGGCTTTTACTCCGGCTTCATCGTGGCCGACAAGATCACCGTGGAATCGCGCCGCGCGGGCCTGAAGGCCGACGAAGGCGTGCGCTGGATCAGTGGCGGCACGGGCGACTTCGAGGTGGAGACCATCACCCGCGCCCAGCGCGGCACCAGCATCATCCTGCACCTGCGCGACGACGCCGAGGAATACCTCAACGCCTGGAAGCTCAAGCAGGTCATCGCCAAGTATTCCGACCACATCAGCCTGCCCATCCTGATGGAAAAGGAAGAGTGGAAAGACGGCGAGCTGATCAACCCCAATGACGAAAACGGCGGCCGCCAGCCCGGCGGCATGGTCAAGACCGGCGAGTGGGAAACCATCAACAAGGCCAGCGCCCTGTGGACGCGCCCCAAGAAGGACATCAGCGAAGAGCAGTACGCCGAGTTCTACAAGACCATCAGCCACGACCACGAGGCCCCGCTGACCTGGGCGCACAACCGCGTGGAAGGCAACACCGAGTACACGCAGCTGCTGTACATCCCCGCCAAGGCGCCGTTTGACCTGTGGAACCGCGACAAGAAGGCCGGCGTGAAGCTGTACGTGAAGCGTGTGTTCATCATGGACGACGCCGAAGCGCTGATGCCCACCTACCTGCGCTTCGTCAAGGGTGTGATCGACTCGGCCGACCTGCCGCTGAACGTGAGCCGCGAGCTGCTGCAGGAAAGCCGCGACGTGCGTGCCATCCGCGAAGGCTCCACCAAGCGCGTGCTCTCGATGCTGGAAGACCTGGCCAAACACGACAAGCACGACACCGCCGCCAATGCCGACGGCGTGACCGATGTGGTGGATGCCGACGACAAGGCCAAGGAAGGCAAGTACACGCAGTTCTACAGCGAGTTTGGCGCAGTGCTCAAGGAAGGCCTGGGCGAGGACTTTGGCAACCGCGAGCGCCTGGCCAAGCTGCTGCGTTTTGCGTCCACCACCAGCGACGCCGTGACGGTCGGCTTTGCCGACTACAAGGCCCGCATGAAGGAAGGCCAGGAGGCGATCTACTACATCACCGCCGACACCCTGGCCGCTGCCAAGAACAGCCCACAGCTCGAAGTCTTCAAGAAGAAGGGCATCGAAGTGCTGCTGATGACCGACCGCGTGGACGAGTGGGCGCTGAACTACCTGCACGAGTTTGACGGCACCCCGCTGCAAAGCGTTGCCAAGGGCGCGGTCGACCTGGGCACGCTGCAGGACGAAGCCGAGAAGAAGGCGGCCGAGGAAGCTGCCGAAGCCTTCAAGCCTGTGCTGGCCAAGCTGAAAGAAGCGCTCAAGGACAAGGCCGAAGACGTGCGCGTGACCACCCGCCTCGTCGATTCACCCGCCTGCCTGGTGGTGCAGGACGATGGCATGAGCACCCAGCTGGCGCGCATGCTCAAGCAGGCCGGCCAGCAGGCGCCCGAGACCAAGCCTGTGCTGGAGGTGAATGCCGAGCACGCGCTGGTCAAGAAGCTCGATGGCAGTGTGCACTTCCACGACCTGGCGCACATCCTGTTTGACCAGGCCCTGCTGGCCGAGGGCGGCTTGCCTGAGGACCCCGCCGCGTATGTGAAGCGCGTGAACGCCTTGCTGGTATAAAAACTTAGGCCAAATCGGCATCTGGCGCTTGTCCATCAAGCACTAAATGCTATAAAAATAATAGTAAAAACCGGTGGTGCCTGGTACCACCGGTTTTTTTATAGGGCTTCACAAAGCCGCTCAATCTTCGGGCTGGGCCTGCTCCAGGATGCGGCTGTGTGCCTGGTTGCGTTCCTGTGAGGGGGTGTCGATCAGCTCCTTGAGCGCGCCCTCTGGCAAACGCAGTCCCTTGCGCCGGTCGTTCTTTACCGGCAGGTTGCGCCAGCCCGACAGCACCAGCCAGTCCCACAGCTCCCTGGGCAGCGGATGGGTGACGGCCATCTTGACCTGCCCCCGCAGGATCACGGTGCCCACGGCGGGCAAAGGCCCCACGGGGGCGGGCTTGCGCTTCTGGCGAATGGAGAGGAGCGTGCGAAACATGTCCTTCATGGGTGGGCCAACTCGCGGTAGATCGAAGATGGCGCAGCATAGCCCAGGGGCCCCCAGCCGGTCCACCACCCGTGCTGCCCACCGGGGTGGCGTGCACCCGTGGTGCAAACAATACGCAATACCGTTCGCAACCGTTAACGATTGTTGCCGGGCGGATTGCGCCCCCGTCCGTCGATAAATTCCAACACAGCCTTGGTCCGTGGCGGCCACGGTACATCCACGCACTCCCTGCATTTTTTGCCAGCCCCTCGGGGCCTGGTGAGGTTGCGGCGTGGCCGGAAGTCGGAGCCATTCACCTCAGGAGTATTTTTGATGCTTTATCGATTGACGCGATCTTGGGAGGGCGCATGCGCCTTCTGGCGCGCGCGCACATCCAGTGGGCCCGCGCAGCCTGCTACAAGCCCTGCGCACAGCGCGGTACGCCGCTTCCGCTGGCTCTTGCTGGCGGGTGGCCTGTTTGCGGGTGCAGCCATGGCGCAGTCTGCCGACCTGGTGGTCAACCATGCGGATTCGCCGGACCCCGGGCCCGCAGGCGGCATCTTCACGTACACGCTGCGCATCGACAACAACGGCCCCAACGGCGCCACCGGCGTCACGCTGACGGACACACTCCCGGTGGGCTCCACGTTCGTGGATGTGGCCACCACAGCAGGCACCTGCAGCCAGGCGGCGGGTGTCGTCGATTGCACGTTGGGCAATATCCCGTTCAACAGCAACCAGACCGTGACCATCCGGGTGCGGCTGCCTTCCGCCGGGGTCTGGACCAACACCGCCACGGCTGGCAGCGCCACGTCCGACCCGAACACCAGCAACAACGTCAACAGCGTGCAGGACACCACCGCCACGCAGGCGGCCGACCTTGCGCTGGTGGCTACGCCCTCCACGGCCAACGTTGTGGCCGGCCAGGCCTACAGCTACGCGCTGCAGGCTGCCAACAACGGCCCGAACGCGGCCGATGGCAGCCAGCGCATTACCTTCACAGTGCCAGCCGGCGCGTCGATTACCTCTGTTCCGACAGGCACGGGCTGGTCCTGTACGCCATCGGGCGGCTATCCGCTGAGCAGCGGCAATGTGACCTGCACGCGCACGGGCACCCTGGCCAGTGGAGCGTCCGCCTCGGTGCTGACGGTTCCCGCCGTGTCCAACGTCAATGGCACGGTGACGGCGGCTTTTGCCATCGATGGCATCAAGCCCGACAACTCCGCCATGCCCGATGGCAACACCTCCAACAACACCACCTCGGCGGACGTGACGTCCACCTCGGGTGCCGACGTGTCCATCACCAAGACAGCCGCCAGCTCCAACGTGGCCCAGGGTGCCAACGTGGTGTACACGCTCACGCCGCGCCTCAACGGTGGGGTGTCGCTGGCGGGTCAGCCGGTCACCGTGACCGATACGCTGGGCGCCGGACTCAGCTTCGTATCTGCCGTCGGCACGGGCTGGGTCTGTGACGCCACGATCACCTGCACGCGCACCGAATACACCGGTGCCAACTTCAGCAACATGCCCACGATCACCGTGACCGCCACGGCCAACAGCGCAGGCACGCTGGGCAACACGGCCGGTATCAGCACGGCGCTGCCAGACCCGGTGCCCGCCAACAATTCGGCTTCGGTCAACGTGACGGCCAGCAACGACGCCGACATGCAGCTGACCAAGACGGCCAGCATCAACCCCGTGGTGCCGAACCAGGCGTTCAATTACACGCTGACCGCGCGCAACACCGGGCCGCTGGCCGTGCCCAATGGCCAGACCATCACCATCACCGACCAGGTGCCGGCGGGCGTGAGGCTCGACAGCCTGGTCAGCGCGGCGGGCTGGACTTGCGACGCTTTGCCGTTCACCGGCCCCGGCAACTGGACCTGCTCGCGCTCTACCGGCCTGAACGCCAATACCAATGCCCCTGCCGTCACGGTGTCGGCCGTGCTGACGGGCACTGGCACCGCCACCAACAACGCCTGCGTGGCGCTGGGGGCGGGTGTGCGCGTGGACAGCAACGGTGCGAACAACTGCGTGGGCGTGGGCGTGACCTCCACGGCCACCGAGGCCGACCTGCGCGTGGTGTCCAAGACCGCTGCGCCCGACCCTGTGGTCGCGGGCCAGAACCTGACCTATGTCATCACTGTGGACAACGTCGGCCCGGCCGCTGCCACGAACGTGGTGGTGTCGGATACGCTGGGTAGTCTTGTGAACACCGGGGGGTTTCAATCTGCCGTGGCCTCGCAAGGCAGCTGCACGCCCAACGCTGTCACCAACGGCACCTCGCAGAACCTGAGCTGTAACCTGGGCACGCTGAACTCCGGCGCGCAGGCCACCGTGACTGTGGTGGTGCGCCCCAGCATTGCCGTCAGTGGCCCTCGCACCAACACCGCGACCGTGCGCTCTACCGACGTGGGCGACCCCAACCAGGCCAACAACAGTGGCAGCGTGACCAGCCAGGTCACGGCCATCGTGGATGTGACGGCTGCCAAGACGGCCACTCCGTCCACCGTTGCGGCCGGGGCTCCCATCACCTTCGTGGCGACGATTGGCAACACAGGGCCTTCCACGGCACAGACCGTGCAGATGGTGGACACCCTGCCGTCCAATGCCGCCTTTATCGACGTGGTGAGCGTGAGCGGGGGCGGCAGCTGCGCGCCCATCGCCGCGGGCACGGTGGGCGGAACGCTCACCTGTAATTGGGCCAGCATCAATTCCGGATCGCAGCAGACGGTGAACTACCGCATGCGCCCCCTGGGCAGTGCAACGGGCAGCACGGTGGTCAACAGTGTGGCTGCGACCACGGCAACCGCCGAGTCGAACACCGCCAACAACAGCGCCACCACCAGCACCCCGGTCACTGCCGCGCAGCTGGACATCCTGGTGAACAAGGTGGACAGCTCTGACCCGGTAGACCTGGGCCAATCGACGACGTACACCATCACGGTGAACAACAGCGGGCCGTCGTTCGGCACCAACGTGGTGATGACCGACATCTTCCCCGCACCGGGCTCCTCGCCCACGGCCACCTTCAGCTACCAGGGCGCGCTCACGGTGAATGCAGGCGGCGCGTGTACCGAACCCACGATGGGGGCGACCAGCGGCACGCTGACCTGTAGCTTTCCGGGGCTGAGCAGCGGCCAGAGCGCCACCATCACCTACGTCATGCGCGCGGAGACCCTTACCGTCAATGGCGCCACCAGCGGCACGGCCTTCAACCAGGCGAGTGTGGTGGTGGACGAAACCGAGACCACGCTGGCCAACAACGTGGTGACCCATGACACCACCGCGCGCCGCTTTACCGTGGCCACGGATCTGGCGCTGAACAAGACAGCGCCGGCAGGTCCTCTTACGCCCGGCGCTGCGCTCGCCTACACCTTGGTGGTCACCAACAATGGCCCGCTGGCCAGTGATGGAGCGCAGGTCGTGGATGTGCTGCCCGCCGGGGTGAACTTTGTTTCAGCGCCAGGTTGCGTCAACGCGGCCGGGACTGTCAGCTGCGGCGTCGGAGCGTTGGCGGTGGGGGCATCGCGCACCTTCACGATCAACACCACCCTGGCCACCCCTTACAGCGGTGCGCGTCCTCTGGTGAACTCTGCCACGGTGGATGCACCGGGCGACACCAACCCCGGCAACAACACGTCCAGCGCCTCGACGACGGTGACGGGCAACGCCAGCAACATTCCGACGCTGTCGGAATGGGGCCTGATCCTGCTGGCTGCATTGCTGGGTCTGATGGCCTGGCAGCACCCTGCCATGGGCCGCCGCCGGTAGCCCGGCAGCCACCACCGCCGCGATCACTTCGCGGCGGCGGGCTGAACGCCAAAAGGCCAGCACGCTGCAAAGCGTGCTGGCCTTTTTTTGTTGTTCAGGGAAGGAGCACGTGGCGGCTTGTGCGCCGCCCTGCGCGCGGCGTGTCAGCCGCGTGGGTCCGCCAGGGCCACCGTGTCTACCGTGTCCAGCCGGTACCCCATGCCATAGATGGCCGTGATCGCATAGCCGTGGGCCTGCTGCGTCAACTGCAGCTTGGTGCGCAGGCGCGAAACGTGGGTGTCGAGCGAGCGTGAAGGCGCCTCGCTGCGCTCGCCCCACACCGCTTCGCGCAGGTGCGCGCGCGACAACAGGCGGCCCGCGTTGCGGAACATGAAAAGGGCAAGTTCGTATTCCAGGTTCTTCAGCGCCAGTGGCTCGCCGTGCAGGGACAGCAGCCGCTTCTCCGGATCGAACCGGTAGGGGCCGAAGACCAGCTGCTGGCCCATGGCCTGCGGATACGCCCGCCGCAGCAAGGCCGCAACGCGGGCGACCAGCTCCCCCACACGCAGGGGTTTGACCATGTAGTCGTCCGCGCCCCGGTTGAGCGCTTCGATCACGTCACGTTCTTCATTGCGGCGTGTAACCAGCAGGATGGGCAGTTGCTGGCCGGCCATCTCGCGCAGGCGCTGGATGACCTCGATGCCATCCATGTCCGGCAGGTGCCAGCCAGAGATCAGCAGGTCAAAGGTTTCGTGCCGTGTGTCCTTGAGCAGGCTCGCACCGCTGGTATAGAAATGGCACACATGGTGGTGGCGCTCAAGGGCGCCCCGGATCATGTCGGGCAAGAGGGGGTCGTCGTGCAGGACGGCAATGCGCATGGTGTCGGTCTTCGGGCGCAAGCGCCCTTCGCAAGTCAGAAAACGCCTTTCCAGGAAGGCGTCTCTGGATGTTGCGCGACATCGCGCCCCTGTGCACACGGGTTGACAATCGTTTGCAATGCCCGGGCGCCTCTGGCGCCTCTCCGGGGCGCCGCAGCGGCCTGCACCACAACACACCGCAGCGCAGGCGGCTCAGTGCGCGTTCATTTCACGCCACCAGGGGCTCTTCCTGCATGGCCTCAATCTGCTCGATCAGCATGTCCACCTGCCCGCGCCAGTAGTCGCTGGTGCCAAACCACGGGAAGTTGACGGGAAAGATCGGGTCCTGCCAGCGGCGTGCGAGCCAGGCGCTGTAGTGGATGAGGCGCAGCGTGCGCAGCGGCTCGATGAGCGCCAGCTCGCGGCGGTCGAAGCTGCGGAACTGCTCGTAGCCGTCGATCAGTGCGCCGAGCTGGTGGGTGCGCTGGCGCCGGTCGCCCGACAGCAGCATCCACAGGTCTTGCACGGCCGGACCCATGCGCGCGTCGTCCAGGTCCACAAAATGCGGGCCGCCCCGGCCCCATTCATCCAGCGGAGTCCAGAGGATGTTGCCGGGGTGGCAGTCGCCATGCAGGCGGATTGCTGTTGCATTTTCTAAGCCAAATGAGGCTCCAGCGCTTGATGGATAAGCGCTGGAAGCTATCAATTCAAGAGCTTTGTCGCATTGGGCCTTCCAGGTGGCCTGCATGTCGAGCGGAATGATCTCGTTCGTGAGCAGCCAGTCGCGCGATGCTGTGCCAAAGGTCTCCAGGTCCAGCAGCGGCCGGTGCACAAACGGTTGGGCCGCACCCACGGTGTGGATGCGCGCCAGAAAGCGGCCGATCCATTCCAGCACCTCGAAGTCGTCCAGCTCGGGCTGGCGCCCCCCGCGCCAGGGGCTGACGGAAAACGCAAAGCCATCGTGCTGGTGCAGGGTGGTGCCGTTCAGCACCAGCGGGCCCACGGCGGGCACTTCGGCGGCCATCAGCTCGGCGGCAAAGGCGTGTTCTTCGAGGATCTGGGCCTCAGACCAGCGGCCAGGGCGGTAGAACTTGGCCACCACGCGCTCGCCGTCTTCCAGTGTGGCCTGGTACACCCGGTTTTCGTACGACGACAGGGCCATGAGGCGGCCATCGCCATACAGGCCCACGCTGGCCAGCGCGTCCAGCACCTGGTCGGGCGTGAGGCGGGCGTAGGGGTGTTGGTCGTTCGAGGCGTTGGCAGCGGTATCGGGGGGCAATGGGGTCATGCCCCATTGTCGCCGCCGCGCCCTTGACGGCCCGGCATAGCGTTTCAGCCAGGCAGCATCGTCGCGATATGCCCGGCGCGCGGGTCGCCGCTGCCCGCCAGCACGCCCGCAAACAGCGCCTGCGTGGCCTGGGGCCCTGTATGGTGCTGCACCACCAGCCAGGGCTGCGGCCCGGCCGACACGGCGGTGCTGAACTGGTTCCACGCCGCTACCAGGCGGTCGTTCAGGCCCTGGGCGCCCCAGTCGGCGTGGCGCTTCTTGACCTGGGCGGGGGCGAAGAACATCACCGGGCGCGGGCCGGGCAGCTGGCCGGCTCCGCCCAGGTCCTGCACGTGGCTGGCGCCCACCGAGCAGCTGTAGGCCAGGCCCGTGAAGTGGGCGTGGATGCGCTGGCGCAGGCCCACGCTGCCCGCAAAGTCGATGTAGACACTGGGCGTCGCGCCGTCGATCTGGTCCAGTGTGTCGTAGGTGACCACGCGGTGGTAGCAGCCCAGGCTTTCGCAAAACGCCACATTGCCCGGCGAGGTGAGGCCAATGACCTCGATGCCCTCCCGCTGTGCAAGCTGGAAGGCGGTGCCGTAGGCCGTTTTGCTCGACGCGCTGGACAGCAGCATGCGCTTGGCGCCAAAGAACTGCTGGTCGGCCAGAAAATCGTCGATAAGCCACGAGGTGATGAACAGCGGCCGCAGCAGTGCCTGCACGTCTTCGTTGTCGGCGCGGTACAGCCCGTCGGTGCCGGTGCGCAGGTAGTGGTTGTAGACCGCATGCAGGCCCGCGCGGTGCGCGGCGCCGTCACTGAAGCCCGTGGGGTTGACGCGCTGGGGCGACAGCACGGCCTGACTGGCCATGGGCCAGTAGCCATAGAGGCGCTCGCCCACGGCCACCTCGGGGTGCTGTGACTCTGTCACCGTGCCAAAGCCCCACACGGGCACGATGCCCCAGCCTGCCTCGCCCGTGGGGAAGAACTGCCAGTAGTTCAGCATGTCGCCCAGCGCGGCGTAGGTGATGTTGTTGGCCGTGAGGGCAAACGACTCGACCCGCACGCGGACCTGGCCGCCTTCCAGCGGGGTGTCGTCGGCGGTCAACAGGCGGGTGCTGGCCAGGTTGTCCTGGCGCACGAGGAGGGTGGTGGTGCTCATGCCGCCACGCTAAACGAAAGCCCGGCGCGGCTCAAGCGGGCCGCGCCACCTCGGCGACAGCGGGGCCCACTCTTTGAACGGGCGCTTAGCCCGGGAACGTCTGGCCCAGCTGCTCGAACGGCAGCGCCTGTTTGACCAGGATGACGGTGCAGGGCGCATCACGCGCCACGCGGATGGGCACGGTGTCGATGAAGCGCTGCATCTGCAGCCCGTGCGTGGCGGCGCCCAGGATCATCATGCTCACGTGGTTGCTGGCCGCATAGCGCACCAGCGCCTGGGCCACGTCGCCCGCTTCGAGCACGTGGTAGCTCACGGCATGTCCGGTCAGGTCCAGACCCTGGGCCCACTGGCGCAGGCGTGCCATGTGCTGGCGGTGCAGCGTGGTTTCACTGCGCTCACTGTCGCTGGTGCTGCTGGCGCCCGGCGAGATCACCGTCACGCAGGCCAGCCGCGCGCCGGGGCGGATGCCCAGCGAGCGGGCCACGGCCTGGCGCAGCGAGTACAGCGTGGCATCGCTCACATCGGCATGGGGCACGGCGACCATGAGGATGGGCGTGTCTTCGATCTGCTGCGAGGGCAGGGGGCTGGGCGTGTAGTGCATGCCCGCAGCACGCAGCCAGCGGCGCACATGCGTGCGCAGTGGAGTGCGCTCGGTGCGCTCGCCGCGTTCGGTAACCAGCACCTGTTCGGGGTTCGACAGGTCGAAGGCCAGGTGCGCGGCCGACGGGTAGCGGCTCCCTGCCTCAGGCTCCAAGCAGCGCAGGATGACTTCCTGCAGCCAGGGCGGGATGTCGGCGCGGTGTTTGCGCGGCGGGGCAGGCGTCATCCACAGGCGCTGTCGCATGCCGCCGCTGGTGGTGGGCGCGCCAAAGGGCAGCTCGCCCGTGGCCAGCTCGTACAGCATCACGCCGATGGCAAAGATATCGCTGCGCGGGTCGCCGCGCACGCCCACCACCTGCTCGGGCGCAATCCAGGCGGGCGAGCCCACGGCCTGGCGCATTTCCTCGGCCAGCAGGTCGGGGTAGTGGGCGTGGCACGAGAGGCCAAAGTCCAGCAGCACGGCCGTGCCATCTTCTTTGATGAGCACGTTGGCCGGTTTGAGGTCGAGGTGGCACACGTTCTGCTGGTGCAGGCTGTGCGCCGCGCGCGCGGTGGCCGCGCCCAGGCGTGCGATGGTTGCTGTGTCGCAGCGGCCAGGCCCTTCGTCCAGCCAGTGCTGCAGCGTCTGGCCGGGGATGTATTCCATGACCAGGTAGGGCAGACGCACCAGGTCGCCCGCCGCCACAAAACGCGGCACATGCTGGCCGCTGAGCACGGGCAGGATCTGCAGCTCGACCTCGAAGCTCACGATGTTCTCGGCCCCGTCGCCCGCCGTCATGCGCGGGATCTTCATCGCCATGGGAAAGCCGGGGCTGCGGTCGGCCTGCGCGTATTCCACGGCGTAGATGTGGGCCATGCCACCCGCGTGGATGCAGTCCACCACGCGAAAGCCGTCGATCTCGGTGCCGGGTTCGAGCAGTTTCATTGACCATGCTCCAGCCTGTCGGCATAAAACGCGGGCAGTCCTGCCGCGCGGATGGCGGCGGCGGCGGCCAGGTGGTCATACGGCACGCGGTAGAAGGTGATCTGCCTGGCGGTGTCGTCGAACAGTGCGTACATGGCGCGCGCATCGCCGTCGCGCGGCTGGCCCACCGAGCCCACGATGCCCAGCCACTGGCGGTGCGGTGGCACAGGCACGGGCACGCCGGGCTCGGGCGCAAAACGCATCAGCTTGGCGGTGGGCGTGAGGAAGTACAGCACCTGCTCATGCACATGGCCGCAGAACACGTAGCGGATGGCGGGGTCAAGGGCCTGGGCCGCCGTCATGCTGCGCTCGGCGGCGTTCGAGTCCTCCACGTAGCGCCATTGCTCCGGCATGTCGGCGCTGGCATGCACGAGCAGCGCGCTGCTGCCCAGACGTGCGGTGAGCGGCAGCGACTGCAAAAAGGCGATGTGGCTGTTGCCGAGCTGGTCGTGCGTCCACTGCGCGCCCAGCTCGCTGCGGTTGCGCGGGTTGGCAGGCGGGGCCAGGGCCATGGCGTCGTGGTTGCCCAGCACACACAGGGCGCCCTGCTGGGCGAGGTCGCGCACCTGTTCCACCACGGCCACGGGCTCGCCGCCGTACCCCACCAGGTCGCCCAGCAGCGCAAATTGTTCGGCGCCCTGTGCGCGGGCGTGTTGCAGGCAGGCGTCCAGGGCCTGGCGGTTGGCGTGGATGTCGGACAGCAGGGCGATTTTCATGGTGTTGTCTCCAACCCCATCATCGCGCGTGTCGCTGAATGCCAGCTTGCAGGCGGCAGTACCTGCGTGGATTCAAAGCAAAAATAGCTGCCAGCGCTTGATTGACAAGCGCTGGCAGCTATGGTTTTAGTAGCTCAGAGGCTGCGCCGTGCGGCAGGTGCTTTGTCCAGCGCCAGCACCAAGCCCAGCGCGATGATCGCGGGCAGCGCCTGGCTGAAGAAGATCTTGGGCGCTGCGGTGGCGGCGCCAAACACCCCGGCCACGATCACGCAGGCCAGGAAGAAGATCTTGAACACCCGGTTGCCGGTGAACAGCCCCCAGAACAGGCCCGCCGCCAGAAAACCGTTATACAGCCCCTGGTTGGCCGCCAGCGTGGTGGTGGCGTCGGCCAGCTCCTGGGTCAGGTTGAATGTCTTCATCCCCAGCGGCTTGTTCCAGAAGAACATTTCGAGCACGAGGATGTACACATGCTCGATGGCCACCAGGGCCACCGCGATGCGGGGAAGCAACTGGCGGCCCATGGCTTACACCAGCGTGATGGTCACGTCGATGTTGCCGCGCGTGGCGTTGGAGTAGGGGCAGACCTGGTGGGCTGCGTCCACCAGCTTCTGGGCGGTTTCCTTGTCCAGGCCGGGCAGGCTGATGGCCAGGCGGGCGGCGATGCCGTAGGCGTTCGGGATGGGGCCCAGGTCCACTTCAGCGTCGATGGACACGTCCTGCGGCACGGGGATGCCGATCTTGCCGCCGACGGCCTTCATGGCGCCGATGAAGCAGGCTGCGTAGCCGGAGGCAAACAGCTGCTCGGGGTTGGTGCCGGTGCCGGCCGTGCCGGGCGAGGACAGCTTGACTTCCAGGCGGCCGTCATCGGTCTTGGCGGCGCCATCGCGGCCACCGGTCACGTGCGACTTGGCGGTGTACAGGACTTTTTCGAGCTTGGTCATGGTGTCTTCCTTGCGGTTGTTGCCCACTGGCGGGCGGTGGAGGGAATCGGTTCTTGCGTTGTCTGAAGGCCGTCAGCGTTGCTCGCTGAGCCGGTCTCGCAGCTGCTTGAGTTCGGTGGTCAGGGCCGTCAGCTCGGCAATCGAGCACTGGCTGCTTTGCAGCACACAGGGCGGGATGGCCTCAGCCTGGTCGCGCAGTGCGCGGCCTTGCGACGTGAGGGTGAGGCGCACGCGGCGCTCGTCCTGCACATCGCGCAGCCGGGCAATGTGGCCCTGCGCCTCCAGGCGCTTGAGCAGCGGCGTGAGCGTGCCGGAGTCCAGAAACAGGCGCTCGCCCAGCTCGGAGACCGTGACGCCATCCTGCTCCCACAGCACCAGCATCACGAGGTACTGGGGGTAGGTCAGGCCGATCTGGTCGAGCAGCGGTTTGTACAGCTTGGTCATTGCCAGCGAGGCGGAATACAGCGCAAAGCAGACCTGGTTGTCCAGCCGCAGGATGGCGGGGCTGGGGGTGTGGGGTGTGCTGTGGCTGGGCATGGGGTGAATTGTGAGCGTGAATTCAATTGTGTGCAATTGAATTGTGAAAAACTTTGTTAATGAATGGGATTGTGCCGATGGGGGAGCGGCGCCGCGCCATCGGTGCTATTCGCGCGTCCCGCTTGCGCAGGCGGGGGCGCTGTGCCCCTTCACTCTCGGAAAATTGCTATCAATAGCAGAGCTGCTGGCGCATGATTCATATGCGCTAGCGACCGATTAGGCTTGAAATTTGGCATGTAGTGGTTCGGGCGACGACGAACCACCAGGCCCTCAGCGTCCGCTGAACTGCGCGGGCCGGCGCTCGATAAACGCGCGCACGCCTTCGGCGGCGTCCTCGCTGTTGGCCAGAGCTTTCTGCACGGGGATGAAGTCCGCCACCGCAGCCGCCTGGCCTTGCTCGATGGCCTTGAGCACATTCAGGCGTGTGGCCACCACCGCACGCGGAGCCTGTGCGGCAATGCGCTGGGCAATCGCCAATGCCTCGTCCAGCTCCTGGCCAGCCGGCACCACTTTTTGCACAAAGTTCAGGCGGTACGCCTCAGCGCTGCCAAACTCGTCGGCCGTCAGCAGGTGCAGCAGCGCATTGCCCGTGCCCGCGCGCTCGGCCATACGCAGCGTGGCGCCGCCTGTGGCCATGATGCCGCGCTGCACCTCCATCTGCGAGAAGCGGCAGTTGTCGGCCGCCACCACGATGTCGGCGCCCAGCATGAGCTCGATGCCAACGGTGAAGCAGATGCCCTTGACCGCCACCACCATGGGCTTGGTGCGGCGCCGGTAGCCGGGCAGGCCGTAGTCATGCGGCTCCACCAGGCCTTCGGGGATGGCTTTTTCGCCGCGCTGCATGTAGGCGCTCACGGCCGGCAGGTCGAGCCCTGCGGTGAAATGGTCGCCAAACGCATGCAGCACGCCCACACGCAGGGGGGGGTCGTCGTCGAGCCGGGTGTAGGCCTCGGCCAGCTGGCGGAACATGGGGGGTGTCCAGCCATTGCGTTTGGCAGGCCGGTTGATGCCGATCAGCAGCACATGGCCGATGACCTGGGTGTCGATGTTGCCCTCAGGTGGGGGCGTGGTGGGGGTGATGTGGGTCATGGGCGCAGGTCTCCTGGCCCATGATTGAAAACGCAATGGAAACTGCGCGCCGTCCCGCGAGGGACAGCGCACTGAAGGCCGTCAGTAGGTGTAGACGCCTTGCCCAGTCTTGCGCCCCAAGCGGCCCGCAGCCACCATTTCCTTGAGCAGCGGGCAGGGGCGGTACTTGCTGTCGCCGAACTCGGTCAGGTACACGTCCATCACGGCCAGGCACACATCCAAACCGATCATGTCGGCCAGCGCCAGCGGGCCGATGGGCTGGTTGCAGCCCAGCTTCATGCCTGCGTCGATGTCCTCGGGCGTGGCCAGGCCCTCGGCCAGCACGAAGAAGGCCTCGTTGATCATGGGCACCAGGATGCGGTTGACCACAAAGCCGGGCGCGTTCTTCACGGTGATGGGGCTCTTGCCCAGGGCCTCGGCCAGCGCCTTCACAGCGTCGTGGGTCGCATCGCTGGTCTGCAGGCCGCGGATGATCTCCACCAGCGCCATCATGGGCACGGGGTTGAAGAAGTGCATGCCGATGAACTTGTCGGCGCGGCTGGTGGCGGCGGCCAGCTTGGTGATGGAGATCGAAGAAGTGTTCGATGCGATCAGCACCTCGGGCGCCACGATGGCGTCCACCTGCTTCAGGATCTTGAGCTTGAGCTCGTAGTTTTCGGTGGCGGCCTCGATCACCAATTGCGCGGCTTTGAGGTCGTCGTAGCTGGTGGAGGTTTGGATGCGCGCCAGGGCCGCCGCCTTGTCGGCTTCGCTGATCTTTTCCTTCTTGATCAGGCGGTCCAGGCTGCCGGCCACGGTGGCCAGGCCTTTTTGCACTGCAGCATCCGAGATATCGACCATCACCACGTTGATGCCCGACACCGCACAGGCCTGTGCAATGCCGTTGCCCATGGTGCCTGCGCCGATGATGCCTACGGTCTGAATCGTCATATAGAGAGCCCTCTTCAAAGTGAAACGGATGGACGGAATGGTAAGGCGAATCGCACGACCGTTCGGTTATCGTGCGTCAAACCTGAACCAACAAACCGCTGCGCAGCATGGCGGAGGAGACACCACAACATGTTCGACTACATCGTGATCGGCGGCGGCTCGGCAGGCTCTGTGCTGGCCGGGCGCCTGACTGAGAACCCCGCCGTGCGCGTGTGCCTGCTGGAGGCGGGGCCTGCCGACAACAGCGTGCTCATCCACTGCCCGGCCGGGCTGGCCGTGATGGCCAAGTTCGAGCTGAACGGCTGGGGCTTCAACACCACGCCGCAGGCGGCGCTGAACAACCGGCGCGGCTATCAGCCACGCGGCAAGGTGCTGGGGGGCTCCAGCTCCATCAACGCCATGGTCTACATCCGGGGCCAGCATGCCGACTACGACCACTGGGCCGCGCAGGGCAATCCGGGCTGGGGCTGGGAGGATGTGAAGCCCTACTTCCTGCGCGCCGAAAACAACGAGCGCGGTGCTGATGCCTGGCACGCCCAGGGCGGCCCCTTCAACGTGGCGGACCTGCGCTCGCCCAACCGCTTCAGCCACCACTTCACCGAAGCGGGTGTGCAGGCGGGGTATCCGCACAACACCGACTTCAACGGTGCCACGCAGGAAGGCGTGGGCCTGTACCAGGTCACGCACAAGAACGGCGAGCGCCACAGCGCGGCCAAGGGCTACCTCACGCCGCACCTTGCGCGCTCCAACCTGCAGGTCATCACCGGTGCCCACGCCACGCGCATCCTGTTCGAGGGCACGCGCGCCGTGGGTGTCGAATACCGCCAGGGCGGTGCCTTGAAGCAGGTGCATGCGGGGCGCGAAGTGCTGCTGAGTGCGGGCGCACTGTTGTCGCCGCAGCTGCTGATGTTGTCGGGCGTGGGGCCTGCCGCACACTTGCAGCAACACGGCATCCCGGTGCTGCACGACCTGCCCGGCGTGGGCCAGCATCTGCACGACCATCCCGACGTAGTGCAGGTGCTGGACGCTCCCGATCTGAAGGACCTGTTCGGCCTTTCGCTGTCGGGCATGGTGCAGACGCTGCGCGGCATCATCGAATGGCGCAAGCACCGCACCGGCATGTTGACCACCAACTTTGCCGAGGCGGGGGGCTTCATCAAGAGCGACCCATCCGAGCCAGCGCCCGACCTGCAGCTGCACTTTGTGATCGGCAAGCTGGTGGACCACGGGCGCAAGACCGTGTTCGGCCATGGCTACTCGGCCCACGTGTGCCTGCTGCAGCCCAAGAGCCGGGGCGCGGTCACGCTGGCCAGCCGCGACCCCATGGCCTTGCCTTTGGTGGACCCGAACTTCCTGGCCGATCCCGATGACATGGCGCGCATGGTGCGTGGCTTCAAACGCACGCGGGAGATCCTCATGCAACCGGCGCTCGCGAAGTTCGGCGCCAAGGAGCTGGCGGCCTCGGCCAGTGCGCGCACAGATGCCGAGATCGAGCAGTTCATCCGCCAGTACGCCGACACCATCTACCACCCCGTGGGCACCTGCCGCATGGGGCCTGGGCCGCTGGATGTGGTGGATGCCGAACTGCGTGTGCATGGCCTCGCGGGCCTGCGTGTGGTGGACGCGTCCATCATGCCGCGCATAGTGAGCGGCAACACCAATGCGCCCACGGTGATGATTGCTGAAAAAGCGGTGGACCTGCTGCGCGCCGCGCCGTGAACGATTTCACGTTTGGCGCCCGGAACGCGATTTTTAAGGTTTTCAAAGGGTCTGTTTAAGGAGTTTTTAACAGGCAAAAGCGCGGCGAATTTCTAGACTTCTTTGCATGGAAACGGGTGCATGGTGCACCCGGCCCAGCGCCCAAAAAAAGGCGCTGAAAGAGCCCACCGGGGCCATGAAAGAACGTGATGAAGATTGATGCCCGCGAAATTGCCGCACTGACACAAGCCCAGCCCGCCGCCCCCCGCATGGACATGTACGCCAGCATCCACAAGGCGCTGCGCGCCTTCATGGCAGACACGCTGCTGGGCCTGGGCCGCATGGATGTCGAGGATGACCTGGAGTTTGCCCACACCTGCGACCGCGTGATGCAGCTGCTGGACCTGTGCCGCGCGCACCTGCACCACGAGAACCAGTTTGTGCACGCCGCCATGGAGGCGCGCCAGCCCGGCTCCAGCCAGAGCATTGCTGGTGAACATGTGGAGCACGAACAGGCCATCGTCGCTTTGGCAGACGGCGTGAACCACCTGATGGCCTGTGCCAAGCCCGCACGAGCTGCAGCCACCCTAGCCCTGTACCGCCAGCTGGCGCTGTTTGTGGCGCACAACTTTGAGCACATGCACGAGGAAGAGACTGCGCACAACCGCGTGCTCTGGCAGTGCTACACCGACGCGGAACTGGCGGGCGTGCACGATGCGCTGGTGGCCTCGATCCCGCCGCAGGAAATGATGGTGGTGGCCCGCTGGATGGTGCCCTACATGTCACCCGCCGAGCGCACGGCCATGCTGTCGGACATGAAGCAGCATGCGCCTGCCCCTGTGCTGGCAGCGGTGCTGGCGCAAGTGCAGCCGCACCTCACGCAGCCTGAGTGGACCAAGCTGATGCGCAGCCTGGGCCTGCCGGTGGTGCCGGGTCTGGTGCACTGACTTTGAGAAATCAGTGGCGTGAAGGCGTCAAGCGTCTTCCAGCACCACGGGGCGCAGTACGCACAGCCGAAAGCGCCCGCGCCCTGTTTTTTCGATGTGGATGTGCGGGCAGTTCTCCTGCAGGCGGCGCTGCAGCAACAGCAGGCGGGCCTCCAGGTTGTCGGCCACATCGGGCAGGCGCAGGGCGGGGTCCAGCCGCAGTTCGCGGTTGGTGAAGTCCACGCGCCCGGTGTGCTGGTGGTCGCGCAGCAGCTTCCAGACAATGGCGCCCGCCACGCCCTTGATCAAATAGTCGTCGTTGATGAACACGCTGTCGTTGGCCGCAAAGTGGCGCACCCGCAGAGCGCTGCCGCTCACCGGCGGTGCCGCCGTCGGAGTAGGCAGCGGCTCGGGCGCATCGGGCGCGGCCTGCAGCAGGTCGATGGCGGCGGCCAGCTGGCCCGCAATGGCCACCAGCAGGTCTTCATCCTCGAAACCAAAGCGCATGTCTTCGGGGCTCTCGGCAAACAGCACGCCCAGCAGGCGTCCGGCCGACAGCAGTGGTACCGCCACCTGGCTGTGCGGCTCTGGCAGCCCGGGGTAGGGGATGTCCAGGCCGCGCAGCGGGGGCGCATCGGGTGTGGCATGCGCGTCCATGCTTTCGCGGATGGCATGGCTGTACAGGGCGGCGTGCGTCATGTGGCTGATGCGCACCGGCGTTCGCTCGCGCGCAGCCATGCCGATCACTCCCTGGCCCAGTCGGATTTCTGAACCCACGCCCGACGTGGCATAGCCGCAGCTGGCCACCGTGTAGAGCTGCTGGGCGCTGGCGTCCAGCATCAGCACCATGGCGTGCTGAATGCCCAGCTTGTCCTGCAGGCCCTGCAGCGCGCCTTGCAGCAATTCATCCAGCCCCGAGCAGCGCGCGATGCTCTCGCTGCACAGACGCAGCGTGTGCAGCAACCCGGAACGCGGCGCCGGTGCCGGCAGGCCTTCGCCCGCTACCGATTCGATGCGCTCCACAGCGTAGATGTCGGCCCCTTTGAGTTCAAACACCTCGGCCATGCCCGCATGCGACGCAATGCCCGCCAGCTGCGCGCGCATGCTCTCGAACACCGGCCCGCTGTCCTCGGTGCGTTCGTACAGCAGGTGCAGGCGGTAGAAATGGGCGGTGACTGGGTCCAGCACCAGCACCGACGCGCGCGGGTTGCGCAGGATGTTCTGGCGGGTCTTGTTGAAGAACTGGAACGACAGCGCCACGTGCGCCGCATCCACATAGACCACCTGCGAGATGTAGGCCACGTTGGGTGTGCCGTCAGGGTCGCAGGTCGCCATGATGGCGGGAATCGCCCCCTCCAGGCAGGGGCGGATGCTGTGCAGGGACGGCGCTGCGGAGCTCATGGCTGCAGTACGGGTGGCGTGGGTGGTGCGGGCGGCGCACACAACTCCGCGCCTGCGCGCGGGCCTGGGGTCTGGTCGAACGCGCTGGTGGGAGTGAAGGTCACTGCGACCACATCCTGCAGCGGTGCTGCCAGCATGGCGCCCACATACTGCGGCCCATAACCCACCCGGCCCACCTCCTGCACCATGGACTGCAGGTAGGCCTGCAACACCGGCAGGTCGCCATCAGTGGCCGGGCGCTGCGTGGCCCGGCGGGCCTTGAGCTGCAGCGTCTGGTGGGTGGACGGCACGCTGAACACCACGGCAATCTCTCCGGTGTGCGCAATGTCCTGCAGCAACTGTTCGGACTGGCTGCGCCGCAGGTACACCGTGACCTCCAGCCCATCGCCGCTGATGCGACTGCCCACGGCCCGCATGATGCTCGGCCGCAGGGCCGCATCGCGTGACGCCACGATGGCCGACACGCCTTTGGCCACCATGGCGATATGGCTGGGGCCGAGCAGCGCGGTCATGCCTTGAAGCGTTTGCGGGTCAGGGCCAGAGCCACCCAGAAGGCCACCACGGTGGTCACCACCAGCACCAGGCCGTGGCGCAGGGGGTGGGCGGGCCACTGGTCCATGAACAGCGGGCGTACCAGCTCGACCGCGTTGGTCAGCGGCAGCCAGTCGGAGATGGTGCGCACGATGGGAGGCAACTGCTCGCGCGGGAAGAACACACCGGAGAGAAACATCATGGGCGTGAGCACCAGCGTGAAGTAGTAAGTGAAGAAGTCATACCCCTTGGCCAGCGCATTGAAGATGAGCGCGATGCTGGAGAACATCACCCCCACGAACAGCAGCACCGGCCAGGCCACCAACAGCTTGGGGCTGTGGCTGATGGAGAGGGCCAGCATCACGCCCAGGATGGCGGTGACGGTGAACAGCGCCTTGAACGCGGCCCACAGCATCTCGGCCAGCACCACATCGTCGAGGCTCACCGGCGCGTTCATGATGCCGTCCCAGGTCTTTTGCACATGCATGCGCGAGAAGGCCGAGTACAGCGCCTCGAAGCTGGCCGCGTTCATGGCGCTCATGCAGATGGAGCCGCTGGCCAGGAACAGGATGTAGGGCACCTTGGTGTCGCCCGCCGCGCCGCCCACGTTCACCTGCCCCACCAGGGCCCCCATGCCGTAGCCAAAGGCCACCAGCCACATCAGCGGTTCGGCAATGTTGCCCACCAGGCTGGGGATGGCCAGCTTGCGCCAGACCAGCAGGTTGCGCATGAACACGGGCCACCAGCGCACGGACAGGCTGGGCGGGCGCCATACCGACGGCGGGGGTGGGGCCACAGTGGCCACAGAGGGCGGGTGAGCGGTTTGCATCCGCTTATTGTGCGATGTTGGCGGGCGGGCGCACAGTCCCCGATGTGTTCCTGGTCGCCACCTGGGCACGGCCATTGCTTGGGTACCCCTATGTCCACCCACGTCCTGAACCTGCCCGCCGGTGCCAGTGCCCTCTGGCAGAACCGCTTGGGGCTGCTGCTGGAGTCCACGGGCGAGGGGGTGTTTGGCATTGATCTGGCGGGCAACTGCGTGTTCATCAACCGGGCGGGCGCGCAGATGCTGGGCTTTGCAGCCGATGAGGTGATGGGGCGCAACATGCACGCGCTCACCCACCACAGCCACCCCGACGGCAGCCCGTATGCGGACGGCGACTGCCCCATCTTCAATGCGTTCCGCCAGGGTCTGCCCTGTCGTGTGGACACCGAGGTGTTCTGGTGCCGCGATGGCTCGGCGTTTGCCGTGGAGTATTCCAGCCACCCGATTCTTGAAGGTGACCAGGTACAGGGCGCCGTGATCGCTTTTGTGGACATCACCAGCCGCAAGCGTGCCGCCGATGAGCTGCAGCGCGCGCACGATGAGCTGGCTCGCGCCAATGACGAGTTGGAGCGCCGCGTGGCCGCCCGCACCCAGGAGCTGTCGCAGGCGCTGGCGCAGTTGCGCGAGTTGTCCGCCTACTCGGAGCAGGTGCGCGAGGACGAACGCACCCGCATCGCCCGCGAGGTGCACGACGAGCTGGGCAGCCTGCTGGTGGCACTGAAGATGGATGTGAACTGGCTGCACAAGCGCCTGGGCGAGCAGGGCGAGCGCACACCCGAGGCCGCGGGCGACATGCGCACGCAGATGCGCTGCAAGTGCCAGAATATGAGCCGCCTGATCGAAAACGCCGTGGACAACGTGGGCCGCATCATCACCGACCTGCGCCCCAGCATCCTGGACCACCAGGGCCTGTGGGCGGCGCTGGAGTGGCAGGCACAGGAGTTCGTGCAGTCGGCCGAACTGGAGCTGGCGTGGCAGATGGACGTGCCCGCCACCCTGCACCTGCCCGAGCCTGCCGCCATCGCCGTGTTCCGCATCTTCCAGGAGATGCTGAGCAACGTGGGCCGCCACGCGCAGGCCAGCGCCATCGACATTGCCATCGACGTGCAGGACGAAATGCTGCAGCTGCGCGTGCGCGACAACGGCGTGGGCGCTACCCGCCAGGCCCTGGAGGCGCCCACCGCCTATGGCGTGATGGGCATGCGCGAGCGGGCACGGCAGCTGGGGGGGCGGTTGAGCATCACCAGCGAGCCGGGGCAGGGCTCGTGCCTGCAATTGCTGATTCCTCTGGAGCTGTCATGAATTCCGTGGTTCGCGTATTGATCGGGGATGACCATCGCATCGTGCGGGAGGGGCTCAAGCAGGTGCTGGGCGACCCCGCCAATGGCGCGCCCGAGATCACTGTGGTGGCCGAGGCCACGCAGGGCAGCGAGGTGCTGGAGCAGGTGGCCGCGCTGCAAGGGTTTACTGGAGCGCCGGGGCTGGACCTGGTGCTGCTGGACATCGCCATGCCGGGCATGGACGGCCTCGAAGTGCTGCAGGCGCTCCGCAAGGCCTGGCCTGCATTGCCGGTGCTGATGCTCAGCACCTACCCCGAGCGGCAATACGCGGTGCGCTGCATCCAGATGGGCGCGGCGGGCTACCTGCACAAAAGCGCTGACCCCGACGACATGGTGGCCGCCGTGCGCAAGGTGGCTTCGGGCGGGCGGTATCTGACCGAGGCCACGGCCTTGGCGCTGGCGGGCGCGGTGGAGCGCACCGGCGTGGTGCGTGCCACCCAGCAGGGCGCGCCCGCTGGAGTAGACGCGCTCTCCTATCGTGAGCATCAGGTGTTCCGTCTGCTCACGGCCGGGCAGAGCGTGAGCGAAATTGGTGCGCAGCTCAAGCTCGCGCCCAACACGGTGAGCACCTACCGCGCCCGCATCCTCGAAAAGACCGGCGCGCGCAATGACGTGGAGCTGGCGCTGCTAGCGCGCGGCGCGCCTGCCGAGTGATTTGCGGGCGCTGCATCCCCGATTTGTAGTGCTAGCCCTACACGCTGTAGACACCACACCCACGAATTCATGACAGCGGGCCGACACCGGCAAAAACTGGCCCGCGCTTTGCGTAACACCTGGCACCAACTTCTACGAGGTGTGCCATGTCCGAATTCTTCTCGCCCTACGATGCCGACCGCCCGTTGATGCTGAAATGCAGCTGTGGCCGCGACCACACGGTGGCCGACCACCACGCCGAGGTGTCGGCCGATGTCGCCGCAGCCACCCTGCGCCAGCGCAGCGAGACCCGTGAGTTCGAGCTCTACAGCAACGAGTTCATCGAAGCCACGCTGGTCAAGGCGCTGTTTCCGCAAGACGCAGTGCGCCGCCGCTTCATCAAGGCGGTGGGCAAGGGAACGGCCATGGCGGCCATCGCGAGCGTGTTGCCTGTGGCCAGCATGCAGGCCATGGCGCAAGAGAAACAGGGCGCACTGGAGAAGACCAACCTCAAGATCGGCTTCATCCCGATCACCTGCGCCACCCCGCTGATCATGGCCCACCCGCTGGGCTTTTACAGCAAGCAGGGCCTGAGCGTCGAAGTCACCAAGACGGCCGGCTGGGCACTGATCCGCGACAAGATGATCAACAAGGAGTACGACGCCACGCACTTCCTGAGCCCCATGCCGCTGGCGATCTCCATGGGCCTGGGCTCCAACGCCACGCCGATGAACGTGGCCACCATCCAGAACGTGAACGGCCAGGCCATCACGCTCAGCCTCAAGCACAAGGACAACCGCGATCCCAAGAACTGGAAGGGCTTCAAGTTCGCGATCCCCTTCGAGTACAGCATGCACAACTTCCTGCTGCGCTACTACCTGGCCGAGGCGGGCCTGAACCCCGACACCGACGTGCAGCTGCGCGTGGTGCCACCCGCCGAGATGGTGGCCAACCTGCGCGCGGGCAATATCGACGGCTTCCTCGGCCCCGATCCTTTCAACCAGCGCGCCGTGTTTGAGGAAGTCGGCTTCATCCACCTGCTCACCAAGGACCTGTGGAACGGCCACCCCTGCTGCGCCTTCGGCACCAGCACCGAGTTCATCCAGAAGAACCCCAACACCTTTGCTGCGCTGTACCGCGCGGTGCTCACCTCGGCCGCGATGGCGCGCGACCCGGCCAACCGCGAGCTCATCGCCAAGGTGATTGCGCCCCAGGCCTACCTGAACCAGCCCGAGGCCGTGCTCAACCAGGTGCTCACCGGCAAGTTCGCCGACGGCCTGGGCAAGATCCAGAACGTGCCGGACCGCGCAGACTTCGACCCCATGCCGTGGCAGAGCATGGCCGTGTGGATGCTCACGCAGATGCAGCGTTGGGGCTACATCAAGGGCGATGTGGACTACAAGCAGATCGCCGAAAAGGTGTTCCTCATCACCGATGCGAAAAAGCAGATGAAGGCGCTGGACCAGAAGGTGCCCGAAGGCGCGTACCCCAAGTTCAAGATCATGGGGCGCGAGTTCGATGCGGCGAAGGCGGCCGAGTACGCCAAGAGCTTCCCCATCCGCAAGGCGGCATGACATGACTCCCGCCAAGAACCTCAACCTGCGCGCGGGCCTGTTGTCCGTGCTCATCTTCCTGGCCCTGCTGGGGATCTGGTACATCGCCACCGCTTCTTCGGGCGCGGGCAACAGCACGGCCGGCATGACCGCCGAGCAGATCGAGTACGCCAAGATGATGGGCAAGGACCCAGGCGCCAGCGCCAAGGGCAGCGGCTTCCCCTCACTGGCAGAGATGGGCCGTACCGTGTGGGGGCACGTGTCCAACCCGTTCTATGACAACGGCCCCAACGACAAGGGCATCGCCATCCAGCTCGCGCATTCGCTAGGCCGGGTCGCGTTAGGGTTTGGCCTGGCCTGCTTGGTGGCGATACCGCTCGGTTTCGTCATCGGCATGTCGCCGCTGCTGCGCCGTGCGTTCGACCCGTTCATCCAGGTGCTCAAGCCCATCAGCCCGCTGGCGTGGATGCCGCTTGCGCTCTACACCATCAAGGACTCATCGATCTCGGGCATCTTCGTGATCTTCATCTGTTCGGTGTGGCCCATGCTGGTGAACACGGCGTTTGGCGTGGCATCGGTCAAGCGCGAGTGGCTCAACGTGTCGGCCACGCTGCAGGTCAACCCGCTGCGCAAGGCCTTCCTGGTGATCTTGCCCGCCGCAGCGCCCACCATCCTCACGGGCATGCGCATCAGCATGGGCATCGCCTGGCTGGTGATCGTGGCGGCCGAGATGCTGGTGGGCGGCACGGGGATTGGCTACTTCGTTTGGAACGAGTGGAACAACCTGTCGCTCACCAACGTGATCTTTGCCATCCTGGTGATTGGCGTGGTGGGCATGTTGCTCGACCTGGCCTTCGGCCAGCTGCAGAAGGTGGTGACCTATGTGGAGTGATGTCGCCCAGCGCCCGGCTGTTCCAGCCCCTCTTGCCACTGACGCCCCGCAACGAAAGGCCTCTGCCGTGACCCAAGGCTTCCTCCAGATCGACCGGCTGAGAAAAGCCTTTGTACCCTCCAAACCCGTGTTTGCCGATGTGTCGTTCACGCTCGACAAGGGCGAATTCGTCTGCATCATCGGCCACTCGGGCTGCGGCAAGACCACCATCCTGAACGTGCTGGCGGGGCTCGACACCGCCACCTCGGGCACCGTCATCATGGACGGGCGCGAAGTGGCCGGCCCCAGTCTGGACCGGGGCGTGGTGTTCCAGAGCCACGCGCTCATGCCCTGGCTCACGGTGCGCCAGAACATCGCGTTCGCCGTGAAGTCGCGCTGGCCCGACTGGAAGAAGAGCCAGGTGGATGCGCATGTGGAGAAGTTCGTGGCGCTGGTGGGCCTGAGCCCTGCCATTGACAAGAAGCCGTCGCAACTCTCAGGCGGCATGAAGCAGCGCGTGGGCATTGCGCGCGCGTTCTCCATCCAGCCCAAGATGCTGCTGCTGGATGAACCCTTCGGCGCACTCGATGCGCTCACGCGCGGCACCATCCAGGACGAATTGATGGCCATCGTGCGCCAGACGCAGCAGACGGTGTTCATGATCACGCACGATGTGGACGAAGCCATCTTGCTGGCCGACCGCATCCTGCTCATGAGCAACGGCAACGAGACGCCCGATGGCTACCGCCCCGGCGGCATCGCCGAGGTGGTGGTGAACCCACTGCCACGCGAACGCACGCGCGCCAGCCTGCACCACCTGGATGGCTACTACGCGCTGCGCAACCACATCGTGGACTTTTTGGTGACGCGCGCCAAAGCCCACTGATTTCCTGAATAACCCAGCACTGTCGTGTTGCCCCTTGGGGTGGCAGGGAGTGCTGCACCCTGAAGTTCCTGTTCCCTGTTCCAAAACCCATCCCACCGAAGGAGCCATCACCATGAACCGCAACGACGTTACCGAAAAGATCATCAGCACCAAGGTCGCCAAGGGCCTGCAATGGGATGCCATTGCCAAGAAGGTCGGCCAGTCCAAGGAATGGACCACCGCCCTGTGCCTGGGCCAGATGACGGCATCGGCCGAACAGGCCAAGGTGCTGGGCAAGATCTTCGGCCTCACGGCCGAAGAGCAGAAGTGGCTGCAGGTGGTGCCCTACAAGGGCTCGCTGCCCACGCCCGTGCCTACCGATCCGCTGATCTACCGCTGGTATGAGGTGGTGAGTGTGTACGGCACCACCATCAAGGAGCTGATCCACGAAGAGTTTGGCGACGGCATCATGAGCGCCATCGACTTCAGCATGGACATCCAGCGCGAGGCCAATCCCAATGGCGACCGCGTGAATGTGGTCCTGTCCGGCAAGTTCCTGCCGTATAAACAGTACTAACCCCCTGAGTCGCTTCGCGCCTTCCCCCTTTCTCTCGAATTGCTGCGCAATTCGGGAAGGGGGACACCGCCAGCGCCCGCCAGCGAAGCGCCGCCTGTGCGGCTTGGCGGCCCTTGCGCGGCGGTCGCTGGTATAGGCCGTGCTCGTTACACCGGCGTGGGCCTATGCATTGCGCCGAGTGGGGTAACGAAGACAGTCAGAGCACCTTGACGGCGCGGCCGATGAACTGGATGGGGCCTGTGGGCTTGCCAATCGGCGAGCCCGTGGGCGGTTCCAGCGTCAGCTCGAACAACTGGTTGGGCTGCAGCGGCGGCAGCTTGTCCAGCGGGATCTGCAGGGGCTGACCGGGCTGCACCAGGCCCAGCGATACGGGGCCGCTCCAGCCGTCGGCCTTGGTCCAGAACTCCAGGGCCTTGTCGGCCGGTACTTCGGCCATACCCAGCGGAATCAGGCTGATCTGCCGGGGCGAGCTGGCCTGCACCACCCAGCCCGGGGCCTTGTCATGCGGCGCGACCAGCACCACCATGAACTGCGGCGGCGCGGCCACTGGGGCGGTGCGGGTGACGAGCACTGCCGCGAGCACCGCCGCCATGGCAAAGCCCGAGCCGGCGAGGGCCCGCCACAGGCCCAGGTGGTCCCACCAGCGCACGGATGGCTTGCGCTCGGTTTTTGCGCGGGGTTGGGCGGCAACGGGTGTCGCAACCGGCTGCGCGCTGGTGGCCTGCAGCGACTGGTCGATGCGCGCCCACAAGGCAGCGGGCGGCGCGATGGGCTCTGCCAGCTGGGTCAGCGGCAGCAGGCGGGCTTCCCATTCGGCAACCGCCTGTTGCAGTGCCTTGTCACCAGGCAGGCGTTGCTGCACACCCTGGCGTTCGGCAGCGGGCAGGGTGCCCAGCACGTACTCGCCGGCCAGCACGCTCAGGTCTTCCGGCGAGGGGGTGGACGGTGTGTTGCGCACGTCGGTCATGCCATGCACTCCCGCAGCGAAACCAGGCTGCGCCGGATCCACGCCTTGACGGTGCCCAGCGGCGCACCGAGGCGCTCCGCAATTTCTCCGTGCGAGCAGCCGTCCACATAGGCGTGCAGCACGCAGTTGCGGCGCGCGGGGTCCAGGGCCTCCAGGCAATGCTGCAGGCGGCCCAGGCTGGCGTTCAGCGCAAAGGTTTCCTCGACCTCATGGTGGGCCTGCACAGACATGTCGGCCTCCAGGGCTTGGGTGGTGGTGTCGTCCACATCAACGTGGCGGCCCGCGTCGCGAACGGCGTTCAGGGCCAGGTTGCGCACCACGCTGTAGATCCAGCCGCGTGCGCTGCCCCGGCGCGGGTCGTAGCTGGCGGCGCGGGTCCAGATGTTCACGCAGGCATCGTGCACGATGTCCTCGGCCAGGGCCCGCTGGCGCACGATGCGCAGCGCAACGCCCAGTAGCCGCGCGCCCTCCTGTTGGTACAGGCGGTGCATGGCCTGCCGGTCGCCCGCTGCGCAGGCGGCCAGAGCGGCTTCGTAGTCAAAATCGCCAGGGGTGTCGGGCACGGTGTGCAGGCAGCGGGGCCTCGTCTAAAGAGTGGGCGCATCGTAGCCGCAAACCCGCCACCGCCTGGCGGTAGCCCCCGCTGGGCAGGGGATTGCGTGTGCGTGGTTTACGCGGCCTTCCAGAAGATGTAGTCGGCCTGGTACTTCACGATCTGACGCTCGCCCTTGTTGGCGGTGGTGCAGGCAGCAGCGGGTGCCACGCCGCCCTTGAGGGCCACGCGCTGGATGAAGGTCACGCCGGTCATGGCGCCCGAACCCATGGCGGGGTTGGCCTTGACGAGCTGGTAGGGCAGGTTACCCGTGCCCGAGGGCGCCACGGCTAGCTGGGTGGCTGTCAGCTTGGACCCATCGCTCGACTCCCAGGTGGCCGGCGGGCCGTAGTAGGTGCCCACTTGTTTGCCGCTGCGGTCATTCAGCACGGCCTTGGGGCCCACGAACACCCATTCGGTCTGGCCGGGCATGTTGGCCTTGTCGCGGCATTCGTAGGTGATCTCGCCCACGCCCACGGTTTCCATCGCCACCTTGTTGCCAGCCGGCACCTTGATGCTGTCGGGCAGGCTGTCCTGCGAATACATGGATTTGGAGGACGACGACATCATCGAACCGCAGGCGCTCAGCAGCACGGCGGCGGCAATGGCGCCCGTCAGGGGGAGCAGGCGGGAGATGGGGGACGTGTGGATGGTCATGGCGTTTCTCTCTGGTCTGTGGGTTGATAGGACAGCAGCAACAAGATGCGCTGCTGTAGGTACTACCCACGAAAACGCCGTTTGGATGCAGTGGATGCCAAAAATTTTTTGCCGGTGCCAGCCCGGGCCAGATTGCCGCCCGGGCCCGAGGCTGCCTCAATGCAGGGTCAGCGGCTGGGTGGTGGTCTTGACCCGCACCACGGCCGCCCGGTGCTCATAGGGGGTCACCGGTTGGCCCAGGATGGCGGCCGCCAGCGTTCGCGCCTGCCGGGCAATCGGTTCGATGTAGCGGCTGCACTGCCCGTCGATGCTGATGCAATCGCCCAGTGCATGGATGCGGGATACGCTGGTTCGCAGCGTGCCTGCGTCCACCGCAATGCCATGGGTCCAGTCAAGCCCTGCACTCTGCGCCAGGCGGTGGGGGGGCAGCAGGCCTGCAGCCACCACCACTTCGTCCGCCGCAAAACGCCGCCCGCTGGTGGTGGAGACGCGGTAGCGCGAGCCCACGCGTTCCACCTGCTCCACCTGCAGACCGCCTTCAAAGCGGATGGACAGGTCTTTCCAGGCGTCCAGCAGCTGCGGGCCCGCCTGCTGGTCGTGCCAGCGCGCCAGCGGCTCGGTGGCCGTGTCCAGCAGCGTGATGTGGTGGCCGCCCAGGGCCAGGTCGTTGGCCAGCTCACTGCCGACCAGGCCCGCGCCGATGATGAGCACGTCCTTGGGCTGCTCGCCCAGGTGCTGGCGCAGGCGCTGGTAGGCGTCCAGGTGGTTGATGCGCCAGCACAGGCTGGCGGGCAAGCCCGGAGGCAAGGCGGCCTGCGCACCGTGGGCCAGCACCAGGTGACCGTAGCGCAGCACGCCCCGCGTGGTGCGCAATTGGCGGGTGTCGGCGCAGATGCGCACGGCATGGGTGTGGGCCAGCAGGGTGACGCCCAGGCGGTGCGCCGCATCGCGACCGGTTTCGGACACCAGGGCCAGCGGGTCCAGCTGGCGCGCCATGGCCACCGACAGCAAAGGCTTGTCGTACCGGTCGCCCGTGCAGGCCGTCACCAGGGTGATGGGCAGTGTGGCGCTGTGTTGGCGCAGGGTTTCGGCCAGTTGCCAGCCTGCACGGCCCGCGCCGACGATGACCACGCCCGGCTCGCCACGCACGCGCAGGGAGGCGGCTGGCGCAGCGCTGGCCTGCGCCCGCAGCGCCTCCAGCGTGGGGGCTTCGTACGGCGAAAAATCGGCCTTGGTCACTCCACACAGCGGGCAGGCCCAGTCGTCGGGTATGTCCGCCAGCCGCGTGCCCGGCGGCAGGCCGCCATCGGGGTCGCCGTCGGCCTCGTGGTAGACGTAGCCGCAGGCGTTGCAGATGTAGCTTTGCCAGGGCGCCTGGGCGGCCGCGTCGGCAAACGCATCGCACAGCGCCTGCGATGCCGCGCTCAACACGAACTCGGAGGCAACCGACGGCGTGGTGGCGGTGGGGAGGGCGGGCGTCATGCAGGCATCTCCTCGGTGCTGAGCCGGGCGATCTCCTTGCGCAGGTGCTTGATGGCGGGCGTGACGATGGCCACAAAGTGCGACTCGCGCACGCGCCGCTGCACGTCCGAGCTCATGAGGTAGCCGCGCGCACCCTGGTGCATCAGGGCGGACTGGGCGGCGCGCAGGCACAGCTCCGCGCCATGGGCACGGGCGTCCAGCACGTCGATGAAGAAATCGGTGCTTGTGTCGAACGGAGTCTGGGCCAGTTGCATGACGCGTGCAGTCAGTGTATCCAGCTCGGCCTGCAGCGCGTCGGGCCGGTCTTCCAGGAACTGGTTGACATGGCCCAGTTGGGCCTCCACCGCCCACATCGAGTCGATGGCGCCCTGGGTGATGCCCACGGCCATGCCACATTGCAGCATCACAAACGCAGCGCGGATGCGGGCGATGAAAGGGCGCGTGGGGTCGGCCATGGTGTCGGCCGTGCCGATGAAATGGTCCTTGAGCCGCAGTGCATAGGTGCCCGTGCCCTCCATGGCCGAGAAGCTGGGGCATTCGCGCATCTCCACGCCGGGGGCATCGCAGCGCAGCAGGAACATCACCTCGCGCTGGCTGGCCGCACCGTCGGCCTCCACCACCGCCGCAATCGCGCCGCAGTAGTGGTCGGGCCCCAGGTTGCTCACCCAGGGCAGGGTGCCGTTGATGAGGTACCCCCCCTCCACTGGCGTGGCCTTGAGCAGCAGGCTTTCGATCTGCGCATAGCTCTTCATGGGGTTGGACAGCGCCGTGCCGCCCATGCCTGCGCCGCTGGCGTGGCGCTGCAGCACATCGCCCATCAGCGCGGGGTTGCCCGACTGCTGCAGGTACAGCCCACACACCGCCTGGCACCACATCATGAAGCCCGTGGCGCCGCACACGCGCGAGGCCTCGGCCATGGCGCGGATGGCCAGGCCGTAGTCGGCCGGGCCGGCCGTGCTGTCCAGGTGCGCGCTCATCGCGCCCACGGCGGCCAGCTGCTGCAGCTCCGCGCAGGGGTAGTAGCCGGTGCGGTCAATCGCCTCCACCTGCGCGGCCAGCGGGCCCTGGGCGATCTGGCGCACGGCGGCCAGCAGCGCATCGCCCCGCAGGGCGCCGTCCAGGTGGAGTTGGGGAGGGAGGTCGGCGGGGTTCATGGGGCTCCTTGGGTGCGCAGGGCGGGCTCGGTTGCGGGGCTATTTAGTCCGCGAGGCTGATCTCGAAGGGGATGGGGTTGCGCATGCTGTTGGCCACGGGCGAGTAGAAGTTGGCGTGCTGCACGATCTCGTCCAGCACCTCGCGCGGCGCGTCGCCTTCCACCAGCACCTTCACGCGGATCGCCTGAAAGCCCATCTCCGGCGGCGTCTTCTGCAATGCGCCACCCGCACCCCAGGCGGCGGGGTTGCCGATGTCGCCTTCCATGAACACTTCGATCTTGCTGAGCTTGACCTGCTTCCAGGTGGCCACGGCGGTGATGCCCACCGCCAGGCAGCCGCCCAGGCCCGACAGCACGATCTCACCGGGCGCGGGCGCCGTGTCCTGACCGAACAGGTGCAGGGGCTCGTCCACCACCACCGGCGCATGGTTGCCCACATAGCTCAGCGAGCGGTACTGCCCCTCCATCACCGTATGGACCTTGTTGGTACCCCGGCTGGCAGGGTTGTTGCGGCCCTTGTCGGCAAAGGCCATCAGCCCGTCGCGGTCGATGGGGCGCAGGTGTGTGTGCACGGTGGTGACAGGGGCAGAGGGTTCCAGCAGATCGGTGGACATGGTGTTCCTTGGAGAAAGAGAAGGGAATGCAAAAAAAGAAGGACAGGGTTCGCAGCGGGCCATGCCCGCTGCAACAACGCACGGGGCTCAGGCCGCCAGCGCCAGCGCAGGCTTTTTGGGGAACTTGACCAGCGGCAGCCCGCTTTCGATCGGCAGCTTGTCGTCGCGCGACCATTCGTTCCACGAGCCGAAGTACATGCGCACATCGGCAAAGCCCGCCTGCTTGAGCGCCAGGAAGGTGTTGGACGCGCGTGCGCCCTTGAAGCAATACAGGTACACCGTGTCCGCCGGGCTGATGCCCGCCGTGGCGCATTCGGCGCGCACTTCGTCGGGCGACTTGAACACCGGACCCTGGGGCGAGGGCTTCATGAAGCGGTACCACTCCAGCCACTTGGCGCCCGGCAGGCGGCCTTTGCGCGGCGCAAAGTCCTTGCCATAAGGGCTGGAGCTGTCGCCAATCCACTCGTCCACATCGCGCACGTCCAGCAGCACGGTGTCGGTGCCCAGGGCCTCGATCACATCCTCCTTGGTCAGCATCACATCGGTGGTGGCCAGCTGGGTGGGGAAGATGGCGGGCGTGGGCACCACGGCCTCGGTGGAGATGGGCAGTTCTGCCGCCTTCCAGGCCGAGTAGCCGCCGTTCAATACCTTGACCTTGGGGTAGCCCAGCCAGGTCAGCAGGTAGTAGCCCCGGCACGACTGGCCGTAGCCGCTGTTGAGCGCATCTTCATAGAACACGGCCGTCTCGGCGCCCGACAGGCCGATGGCGCCCAGGTGCGCGGCAAAGGTGTCTTTCAGCTCCTGCAGGCCTTGGGGCGTGGAGGTGGCCAGGTACGTGAAGGTTTCGCGCAGGTTCACCGCGCCGGGGATGTGCCCCAGGGCGTAGGTGTCGGCGTCGCGGGTGTCGATCAGCACCACAGGTTCTGCGGCTTGCAGGGCCAACAGCTGGGTGGGTGAGATGAGGACGGCGTCGGAGGCGGTAGCGGTCACGGTGCTCATGGAAAACCTTTCGGTGCGGTGGTGGGCGGGATGCCTGCCCTCCTTATTGCAACAGGTGTGCCAGAGCTTGGGAATGCAAAGAAATTTGAATGAAATAGGCTGCTAGCGCTGATTGTTAAAGCGCTGGCAGCTATTGATTTGATAGTATTTTGTGTCGACTATCACCAGAGCGCAGCCTGTCCAACGCGGACGCTGAACACTGTGTCTACAAATTGTTGACACAGTGTTGGGCGTCACTTCAAGCCTGCTTTGCGCAGCCGGTAACCGAACTGCCGGAGCGTCAACCCCAGGCTCTGCGCCGCGCGCGATTGGTTGCCGTGGTGTTCGACCAGCGCGGCCTGCAGCACCTGAACGCTGTGGGACTGGGCCGAGGCGTAGTCGCGCACCAGCGGTGCTGCGGCGATAGGGGTAGACGGCATCTCGGCCTGAATCTGCTGAATGGGCGCCGGTGCGGGTGGCAAAACCACAGCCGCAGCGGGCAGAAACCGGTCCAGCTCGCCACGCGTTACCAGCGTGTCATTGGTCAGCAGCACCAGGCGTTCGATCACATTGCCCAGCTCGCGGATGTTGCCGGGCCAGGGGTGTTCTTCCAGCCGCGCCAGCGCGTCGGGCGAGAGGTTCACGTTGCGCTGGTGCGCCTGGTTGGCGCGGCTCACAAAGTGCAGCGCCAGCGCGCGGATGTCTTCACGCCGCTCGGCCAGCGAGGGCAGATGGATCGGAATCACGTGCAGGCGGTAGTACAGGTCCTGCCGAAAGCGCCCGGCCTCCACATCGGCCGCCAGGTCGCGGTGGGTGGCCGCCACCAGGCGCACGTTGACCTTGACCTCGCGCTGCCCGCCCAGGCGCACCAGCGTGCCCTCCTGCAGCGTGCGCAGCAGCTTGGACTGCAGGGCCAGCGGCAGCTCGCCAATCTCGTCGAGAAAGATGGTGCCGCTGTCGGCCTGCTCGAACCAGCCCGCGCGGGCTGTGCTGGCGCCGGTGAACGCGCCTTTTTCGTAGCCAAACAGTTCGGATTCGAACAGCGCGTCCGGAATGGCCGAGCAGTTGACCTTGATGAAGGGCCGGTCGCGCCGCCCGCTGGCCAGGTGCACGGCGCGTGCGAACAGCTCCTTGCCCGTGCCCGACTGGCCCAGCAGCAGCACGGTGGCCTGGGTTTGCGACACGCGCTCCAGCTCGCTCAAGGCCTGCAGCAGCGGTGGCGAGCTGCCTATGAGCCCGTAGCGCGCGCTTTTGGTGTTGAGCGCGTTGGCCAGCACGGCATTGCGCGCCTCCAGCTGCCGCGTCTGGTCGGCCACCAGGGCTTCGAGCTGCAGCAGCTGCCCCACCAGCGTGGCCAGCACGCGCAGCACGGCCAGGTCGTCGTTCAGGTGGCGCTGGCGGCTGCGGATGCGGTGGCAGGCCAGCACGCCGATGGGCGCGTTGTTGACCTCGATGGGCAGTGCGATGAAGGCCACCGTCTCGGGCGGCAGCTGGCTGCGCTCCACTGCGCGTGCCAGAAACAGCGGTTCGGCATCAATGTCCTGCACGATGGCAGGCTGCCCCGTGGCCAGCACGCGGCCTGTGATGCCCTCGCCCCAGGCGTACCGCCCGCGCTGCACCTCGGCCTGGGTGAGGCCGTAGGCGTGCTGGATGGAGGCGGTGCGCGGCGCGCCGGCTGGGGAGGACGGGGCGTTGTCCACCAGCACGATGCGCCCCCGGTTCAGGCCCAGCAGTTCGCTCATCAGGTGCAGCATCTCGCGCAGCACCAGGCCGGGCGCCAGGCTGCGGCCGATGAGGCGCATCACTTCGCGCATTAGCAGCAGCTCCTGGGCGTGCCAGTCGGTGGGGCTGTGCGAGCGGGCCGTGCTGGAAGGGGAGGGCATGGGCGGTGGGGGCATGTCAGGGCGATTGCAAGTTCTGCGCCCGGGTGCATTAAAGTCGCCTGCGTCCCGCCATTTACCGACTTTTTCACCTTCTCGAAAGCCCCCACCATGACCACCCTCGGAACCCCTCTGTCCCCCCATGCCACCAAAGTCATGCTGCTGGGCTCGGGCGAGCTGGGCAAGGAGGTGCTGATCGCGCTGCAGCGCCTGGGGGTGGAAACCATTGCCGTGGACCGCTACGACAACGCCCCCGGCCAGCAGGTGGCCCACCACGCGCGCACCATCACCATGAGCGACCCGGCCCAGCTCAAGGCGCTGATCGAAGCCGAACGGCCCCACCTGGTGGTGCCCGAGATCGAAGCCATCGCCACCCCCATGCTCGAAGAGCTGGAAGCCGCGGGCACCGTGCGCGTGATCCCTACGGCCCGCGCAGCGCGCCTGACCATGGACCGTGAAGGCATCCGCGTGCTGGCCGCCGAAACGCTGGGCCTGCCCACCAGCCCCTACAAGTTCTGCAATTCGCTGGAAGAACTGCAGGCTGCGATTGACGCAGGTATCGGCTACCCCTGCATCGTCAAGCCCGTGATGAGCAGCTCGGGCAAGGGCCAGAGCAAGATCGACGGCCCAGACGACGTGAAGAAGGCCTGGGACTACGCCATGGCCGGTGGCCGGGTGCGCCACGGCCGCGTGATCGTCGAGGGCTTCATCGACTTTGACTACGAAATCACCCAGCTCACCGTGCGTGCGGTGGGCGCGGACGGCCAAATCACCACCAGTTTCTGCGACCCCATCGGCCATGTGCAGGTGAGTGGCGACTATGTGGAAAGCTGGCAGCCCCACCCCATGCACCCGGCCGCGCTCGAAAAGTCGCGCCAGATCGCCAAGGCCGTGACCGACAACCTGGGCGGCCAGGGATTGTTCGGCGTGGAGCTGTTCGTCAAGGGCCAGGAGGTCTGGTTCAGCGAAGTGAGCCCGCGCCCGCACGACACGGGCCTGGTCACGCTGTGCACCCAGCACCAGAGCGAGTTTGAGCTGCACGCCCGCGCCATCCTGGGCCTGCCCGTGGACACCAGCCTGCGCAATCCCGGCGCCAGCGCCGTCATCTACGGCGGCGTGGAAGCCCAGGGCATCGTGTTCGATGGTGTGGAAGAAGCCCTGCGCGTGCCGGGCACCGATCTGCGCCTGTTCGGCAAGCCCGAGAGTTTTGTGAAGCGCCGTATGGGCGTGGCGCTGGCTCGGGCTCAGAATGTGGACACGGCGCGTGCGAACGCCAAGCTGGCGGCGAGCAAGGTCAGGCCCCGCGTGGCCTGATAGCCTGCGGCCGCAGTTGCGGCGGGCCGGTGCTACGACGGCGCTTCTGTGAAGGAGAACCCCTGTGAGCCTGAGTGCGCGGATCCTGTGGCTGGTGCTGGCAGCCTCTTTGTTGCCTGTGCCGGCCCTGGTGTGGCTGCTGCTGGAGTTCCGGGTGGCCACCACCGGACAGGCGCGCGACCGGCTGGTGGCCCGGGCAGGCATCATTGCCAGCGACCTGGACGACAAGATCGCTGGTACCGGGCAACTCTTGTTTGGCCTTGGGCGCGTACCCCTGCTGGCAGCGGGCGACAAGGGCGCCTGCTCTGATTTCCTGGCAGATGTCCTCAAGGAACATCCTCAGTACACCGGCATCCTCACCATCCAGCCCGATGGTTCCCTGTTCTGTGATTCGCTGCGCAGTGGCCGTACGCTGGACCTCCGGGACCGCAGTTACTTTCAGCGTGCGCTGACAGCCTCCGGGCCGGTGCTGGAAGCGGTCATAGGCCGCCTGACGGGCAAGGGGGTGCTGCAGGTGGCCTACCCGGTGCGCGATGCGGGAGGCGCGTTGCGCTTCATCCTGCTGGCCTCGCTCGACATGCAGGACTACGGGCAGGCCACGGTGCATGCACAGCGCTATGAGCGCATGCATCTGCAGGTATGGAATGCCGACGGTTCGGTGGTCATGGACTTCCGCCGGCCGGAGTTGGCGCCGCTGACCCTGGGGGACGCCGAACGCACTTTCATGTTGCAAGCGGTCGAAGGGCATGCCGTGATGGAGGGGGCCGATGGCGTGCGTCGCGTCTGGGTGCGCGCCCAGTTGCCGCGCGCACAGGGCTCGGATCTGCGTCTGGCCCTGGCCGTGCCCGAGGACGACCTGCGTGGCCCGGTGGAGCGCCAGTTCCGGCGCGCACTGCTGGGGGTGCTGGCACTGGCGGCCATCGTGTTTGTTGCTGCTTTTCTGTTGGTGGAATTTGCGGTACGCCGCCATGCCATGCGCGCCATCCGCGCCATTGGCCGCATGGATGCTGGCAACTACGCCGAACCCATTGGCACACCCTATCCCCCGGGAGAGCTGGGGCAGGTGGCCCGGGCACTGGACCGGATGGCGGAGTCCCTGCTGCGCCAGCAGCAGTCCATCGCGCTGCACACGGAGACGCTGGAGCGCCAGGCGCGGCGAGACCCCCTGACCGACTTGGCCAACCGCTACAGCCTCACGGAGCGGCTGGACGCGGCGTTGGACCGGGCGCGGGAGCAGGGCCACTGCGTGGCCGTTATGGCCATGGACCTGGACCGGTTCAAAGGGGTGAATGACAGCCTGGGACATGCCCGGGGCGATGCCTTGCTCAAGGAGGTGGCGGTCCGGTTGCAGGGTTGTGTACGCCCTGGCGACGTAGTGGCCCGCCCGGGAGGGGATGAGTTTGTGGTGGTGCTGCCTGACCTGCCGGACCCGGCCGTGGTGGAGCCCATGGCGCGGCGCATTGTGCGGGCGCTGACCCTGCCTGTGGAGACCGGCACGTCCAGCTGGTTGCTGGGCACCAGCCTGGGGATTGCGGTCTTTCCACAGGATGGGGACTCTGGCGACCTGTTGTTGCGCAATGCAGACGTGGCCATGTACGACGCCAAGGACCTGGGTGGGAATCGACTGGCTTTCTTCAGCCCGCACATGACGGAGGTGTTGACGGAGCGCCTGCGGGTGGAGGCGGGCCTGCGCCATGCCATCGAGCACGACGGGCTGCGCCTGCACTATCAGCCCATCATGGATGCGCGGACGGGGCGCATGTCGTCGGTGGAGGCGCTGGTGCGGTGGGCGGACCCGGAGCGTGGGCTGGTGTCTCCGCTGCAGTTCATCGGCATTGCGGAAGAAACGGGGCTGATCGTGCCCCTGGGCGAATGGGTGCTGAACGAGGCCTGCGCGCAGGCACGCCGGTGGCTGGATGCCGGGTGGGGGGAGATCCCGGTGGCGGTGAACCTCTCGGCCCGTCAGTTCCAGGAGCCCGAGCTGGACCAGGTGGTGGCCCGCGCCTTGCAAAGCACCGGGTGCCCACCCCGGTTGCTGCAATTGGAGATCACTGAAAGCTCGATCATGGAGCCCGTGGAGGAGGCCCTGCAGACCATGCAGCGCCTCACCGCTCTGGGTGTGCAGCTGGCCATCGACGACTTCGGCACCGGCTATTCGTCACTGAGCCAGCTCAAGCGGTTTCCGGTGCGCAAGCTCAAGATCGACCGCTCTTTCGTGAACGATCTGGGGAGCAATGACCGGGGCGAAGTGCTGGTGGACGCCATCGTGGCCCTGGCGCAAAAGCTGGGCCTGCGCACGGTGGCCGAGGGCGTGGAAACCGACCACCAAGCCCAGTGGCTGGCCCGGCTGGGCTGCGACGAACTGCAGGGTTATCTCTTTTCCCAGCCTTGCGCGCCACAAGACCTTGAAAACTGGTGGCAGGGCCGGGTGGCAGGCCCTCCCGCCGGCCTCATTCCCGGATCTGCCGCCCCGTGAGCTTGAGGAACAGGTCTTCCAGATTGGCCGGCCGGTGCAGCGTGCGCAGGTGGCCGTGTGCGGCCAAGGCCTGCAGCAGTGGCTGGGCGTTCTGGGTGTAGAAAAACACGGTCTCGCCGCTGATTTCCACGCGGGCGGCCTGGGTGCGCAGCGCGGCGTCTTCGGCCATCTGGACGGCCCCCACGCCGAACACCTCCACCACATCCGGCTCCAGGTGCTGGGCGATCAGCTCGCGCGGGCGGCCTTCCGCAATCTTGCGGCCGTGGTCCAGCACCAGCAGGCGCGAGCACAGGCGCTCGGCCTCGTCCATGAAGTGGGTGGTCAGCAGGATCGACTTGCCTTGCTGCAGCAGCAGTTGCAGGCGCTCCCACATCAGGTGGCGGGCTTGCGGGTCCAGGCCGGTGGTGGGTTCGTCCAGCAGCAGCAGGCGCGGGTTGTTGACCAGGGCGCGCGCCAGCGACAGGCGCCGCTTCATGCCGCCCGATAGCTCGCCCGGCTTGGCGTCGGCCTTGTGGGTGAGGGCTGCGAACTCCAGCAACTGGGGTACACGCTCGTCCATCACCGGGCCCTTCAGCCCAAAGTAGCGGCCGAACACGCGCAGGTTCTCGGCGCAGGTGAAGTCCGGGTCGAGGGTGTCGAACTGCGTGACCACACCCAGCTGCGCCTTGATGGCCAGCGCATCGCGTGGCATGTGCAGCGGTGCGGTGCCGGGCTTGGAGGTGAAATGCACTTCGCCGCCATCCGGTGACGCCAGGCCCAGGCACATGCGAATGGTGGTGGTCTTTCCAGCACCGTTGGGGCCGATGACGCCCAGGCATTCGCCGGGAGCAATCGCGAAGGACACGTCGTCCACCACCGTGGTCTCGCCATAACGTTTGCGCAGGTGCAGAGCTTCAAAAAGTGCGGTCATGGAGAGATTGTGTGCGACGTGGGCATACCCGGTGTTGCGCGCAGTCGTTGTGGCAAAAATCAACACTTAGCGCAGGTGGATAGTGCACTGATTGCTATCAAAAGAGGATCAATTGGCTCAGTCCGCTGCGACCAGCCGCCCACGGCCCGCCGTCTTGGCTGCATAGAGGGCGCCATCGGCACGGGCCATCAGTTCCGCCAGGGCGGCCTCACCGGGCTGCAGGACGGCCATCCCGGCGCTGTAGTCCAGCGCAAAGCCCAGCTCGGCCACACTGGCTGCATGCAGGCGCCTGCGCAGTCGCCGGTCCAGGGCCAGTCCGGCGGGCTCGCTGTTGTGCAACAGCAGCACACCAAACTCCTCGCCACCCAGGCGGCCAACCAGGTCGCCGCTGCGGCAGGTGTCGCCCAGCAGTCGGGCAAACAGTTGCAGGGCGCGGTCCCCGGCCTCGTGGCCATGGGTGTCGTTGACCTGCTTGAAGTGGTCCAGGTCCAGCATCATTGCCGTCATGGGCAACTGGTGGCGTGCGGCGTGGGCCAGCAGGCTGCTGCCTTGGGTGGTGAAGCCGCGCCGGTTGAGCACGCCGGTGAGGCCGTCGGTCATCGCCAGCGTGCGCAGCTTGTGTTCAGCCTCCGACCGCCAGGCCACCAGCAGGGCGACCGTGCCGAGCACCAGGCTCACGTTGGTGGCCACGGCGGCAGCGAGGTTGACAGGATGGGGAGTGCGAAAGCTGGGGTACTGGTCGGTGAAGGCGCCCAGCATGCCCCGCGCCAACGTGAACGCGGCCGACGTCAACAGGCAGCCCAGCAGCAGGCTGCGCCAGCGCAGGTTGGCCTCGACCACAGGCGCCAGGGTGGCGCGCGCAACGATGCACAGGATGGTGGCCAATACAAAGTTGGCCCAGCCCACGCGCCAGGCGTAGTGACCAAAGCCCAGGGTGTAGCCCAGCGGGGCGGCTATCACCAGCACCAGCAGCAGGCTGCGCAAGGGACGGGGGCCCAGCCATTCTTCGAGCGCCCGGTACAGCATCCACTGTGCGGCCGCGTTGCAGGCAATCGACACGGTGGAAAGGGCCTGGTCCCACAGGGTGGATGAGGCAATGATGGCCGCCCAGGCCACGGCCTGCAGCAGCATGCTGGCCTGCACATGGCGGGCCGCGCGGCTCACGTCCCGGCCCATGATCAGCGGCAGCGCGGCCGAGATCATGAACAGGTTGGCCGCCATGACCGTCATCAGCGTGAGGAAATCCAGTGGCATACGCAGCGGCCCCGGGCCCGTCGTTTACTGAAAAGCGACCTCGGCAAAGCTGCGGAGCTTGCGGCTGTGCAGGCGGTCCACGCCGCCGTTGCGCAGGATCTCGATGGCGCGCATGCCGATGCGCAGGTGCTGGTCCACCCGCTCGCGGTAGAAGTGGTTGGCCATGCCGGGCAGCTTGATTTCGCCGTGCAGGGGCTTGTCGCTCACGCACAGCAGGGTGCCGTAGGGCACGCGGAAGCGGAAGCCGTTGGCGGCGATGGTGGCGCTTTCCATGTCCAGCGCCACGGCGCGGCTCTGGCTGAAACGGCGCTGGGGCGTGTTGTCGGGCAGCAGCTCCCAGTTGCGGTTGTCGGTGCTGGCCACGGTGCCGGTGCGCATCACGCGCTTCAGGTCGGCGCCGCTGATCTGCGTGACATCGGCCACGGCCTGCTGCAATGCGAGCTGGATCTCGGCCAGCGCCGGGATGGGCACCCACAGCGGCAGGTCTTCGTCTAGCACATGGTCCTCGCGCACGTAGGCATGCGCCAGCACGTAGTCGCCCAGCTGCTGGCTGTTGCGCAGGCCTGCGCAGTGGCCCAGCATCATCCAGGCATGGGGGCGCAGCACGGCGATGTGGTCGGTGATGGTTTTGGCGTTGGCGGGGCCTACACCGATGTTGACCATGGTGATGCCGCTGCTGTCTGCGCGCACGAGGTGGTAGCCGGGCATTTGCGGCAAGCGCGGCGGGGCTACGCCCAGTTCGTCGCCGGGCTGGGCACTCAATCCCACGCGGCGGGTGACCACGTTGCCCGGCTCGATGAAGGCGATGTATTCACTGTCGGGCTTGGCCATCTCGGCGTGGCCCAGGCGCACAAATTCGTCGATGTAGAACTGGTAATTCGTGAACAGCACGAAGTTCTGGAACCACTCGGGCGCCGTTCCCGTGTAGTGGCGCAGGCGGTGCAGCGAGTAGTCCACGCGCGGCGCGGTGAACAGCGACAGCGGCTGCGCCTCGCCTGGGCGGGCCTGCCAGGTGCCGTTGGCGATGCCGTCGTCCATGGCAGCCAGGTCGGGCAGGTCGAACACGTCGCGCATCAGCATGCGGCGCTCGGGCGTCAGCGTGCCCTCGATGTGGTCGTGCTCGGCAAACGAGAAATGGATCGGAATGGGGTGGGCGCTGGTGCCCACTTCCAGCTCCACGTTGTGGCTGGCGCGCAGCAGGCGAAACTGCTCGGCGTAGTAGTGAGCGAACAGGTCGGGCCGGGTGAGGGTGGTTTCGTAGCGCCCTGGGCCTTCCACAAAACCATAGGCCAGCTTGGTATCGGCCCGCGCCACGGTGGTGGTGTGCACCCGTACAAAGGGGTAGAACGCGCGCACGGCGCCTTCGGGCGTTTCGCCCGCCACAAAACGCTGCATGGCGTCGCGCAGGTGGCCAATCTGTTGCTGGTAAATGCGCTGCACCTGGGCCAGTGCGTCGGCCGGGTCGGTGTGGCGGGTGGGGGCGATGAAGTCGGGGATGAGGGGCATGCCCCTATTGTCCACAAGCCGGGAACGTGTCTGTGTGACGGCACCGGGAAGGGATCGGAAACAGGTTCTTAAACCGGCAAATCGCGCATCCAGCGCTGGAGCGCCACGGCATCCAGCGGCACCGACACCACATGCCCCTGGATCAGGTCACACCCCAGGCCCTTGAGCAATTGCACCTGCGCCGGGGTTTCCACCCCTTCGGCCACGGTTTTGAGCTGCAGGCTGCGGGCCATCTGAATGACGGCCGTGACGATGGCCACGTCGTCGGGGTTGCCGGGCGTGTCCACCACAAAAGACCGGTCGATCTTGAGGCTGTCGATGGGGTAGCGCTTGAGGTAGGCCAGCGACGAATACCCCGTGCCAAAGTCGTCGATCGAGATGCCCACGCCCAGCGCTTTGAGGGCATTGAGGGTGTCCAGCACCTGGCCGGTCTGGTGCATGAGCACGGATTCGGTCAGCTCTATCCCCAGGTACTGCGGCGCCAGGCCGGTATCGCGCAGCGCCGCGGCGATTTCGCCAGCGACATCGCGCTGGCGAAATTCGAGGGCCGACAGGTTCACCGCCACGGGCACCAGGGCCAGGCCCTCGTCCTGCCATTCCTTGAGCTGGCGGCAGGCCTCGCGCATCACCCAGCGGCCGATGGGGGTGATCAGGCCGCGCGATTCCGAAAAGGTGATGAACTCGTCCGGCCCCACCAGGCCGCGCTGCGGGTGGCGCCAGCGCACCAGAGCCTCCAGCCCCTGCAGGGAGCCGTCTTCCAGGCTGATCTGGGGCTGGTAGTGCAGCACAAAGGCGTTGTCCACAATGGCCTCGCGCAGAAGGCGCTCGTGCTGCAGCACGTCGATGGCGCTGGCTTCCATGCTCGGGGTGTAGAACTGGCGGTTGCCGCGGCCGCTTTCCTTGGCGTGGTGCATGGCTGCATCGGCGCAGCGCAGCAGTGCATCGCCGGTGGTGGCGTGTTCGGGGAAAAGGCTGATGCCGATGGAGGGGGACACCGTCAGCGGCACCTGGCCCAGGGTGAACACGCCGTGCATGGACGCAAGCAGCTTGTCGGCCACCCGGGCGGCATCGTCGGGGCCCTGCACATCGGTCAGCACCACCACAAACTCATCGCCGCCCAGCCGCGCCACCACGTCAGCGTCGCGCACGCCCTGGCGCAGGCGTTCGGCCACGTTGCACAGCAGCTGGTCGCCTGCATGGTGGCCCAGCGAGTCGTTCACCGTCTTGAAATGGTCAAGGTTCACAAAAAGCACGGCCGCACGGCCGTGGCGCCTGCGGGCCAGCGACAGCACCTGCGACAGCTGCTCCATCAGGAAGTGGCGGTTGGGCAACTGCGTAAGCGTGTCGTGCAGCGCAATGAAGGCCTCGCGTTCCTGGGCCTGCTTGCGGGCCGTGATGTCACGCACCACCACGATGCGGTAGTCGGCATGGTGCAGTGGCATGGTCTTTCCCACCACCTCCACGGGAATGACATGACCGTCCTTGTGGCGGATGGTCACTTCGTAGGGGTCTTCTCGCCCGGTGCGCGTGTAGTCCAGCGCCACGGCCCTCCATTCCGGACTGATGAAGTGGAAGATGGAAAACCCCACCACCTCCTGCAGCGCATAACCCGTCAGGCGGGTGAGTGCCTCATTGCCGTCGGTGATGATTCCGTCGCGGTGGAACACGATGGCCTCGTCCGTGGCCTCGGTGAACTTGCGCATGCGCTCTTCGCTCTGGCGCACTTGGCGCTCCGCGCGCCAGCGCTCAGTGATGTCGGTGATCAGAACGAACGAGCCCAGCTGCTGCGCGCTGGCGTCAAAGTGCGGGATCAGGTTGACCTCGATCATGCGGGCCTCGCCATTGGGCAAGGTCTGCTCACGTGTGTACTTCACATGTTCGCCGCATGCGGACCGTTCCACATGCGGCTGGATGGCCAGCCAGGCCTTGTCGCCGATGGCCTCCTGCACCGTGAGGCCCAGGATGGACTCGGTCGTGTGGCCGTTGTAGGCGGCATAGCCTTGGTTGGCGAACTGGCAGCGCAGGCCGGGCAGGTTGTAGTAGGCCATCAGCGCGGGCACGGAGTCTGCAATCAGCCGCAGCAAAGCATCGCTGGAGCCACGGGGGCCAGGGGTGGGGGCTGCGTTGGTAAGGTCTTGCATGGGCAGGCGCTGATGGGATTTGTTATAGCCGATAGACCTGACAGCAAGGCTTGGGGCAACTCCCCATGCAAGTTTGCTGCGCGGGTGGGTGGGTTGCGGTGGGTCTTTCTGTCACCATGGGGCATTGCCAGAAGAACAAAAGACAGGAAAGGTGCGGGAGTTCCATGCAGGAGTTCGGAGGTTTTTCCTCAGCGCTGGCCGTGCTGGCGAGCGCAGCGGGTTGCGGTTTGCTGATGGGTATTGAGCGCGAGCGTCGCAAAGGGGCGGGGCCCGACCGGGCGCTGGCCGGGGTGCGGTCGTTCACCCTGGCTTCCCTGGGGGGCGCGGCAGCTGCGCTCACGGCGGTTCCTGTGCTGGTGGTGGTGGGGGCCGTGTTGGTAGCGGCCCTCACGGTGGTGGCCTATGCGCGCGACCGCTCTGGCGACCCTGGCGTCACCACCGAGATCGCCTTGTTTCTGGCCTATCTGATCGGGGTGACCTGCGCGCGCGACCAGTTGCTGGCCGCCGCCCTGGCGGTGGTGGTGACGGGGCTGCTGGCGTTGCGGGACGTGTTGCACCAGTTTTCCAACCAGTGGCTGCAGCCCGGCGAGGTGCGCAGCGGGCTCATTCTGGCCGCCTTGGCTTTGCTGGTGTATCCGCTGGCCCCCAACACCCCCCTGTGGCAAGACGTGCTGAACCCGCAGGTGGTGGTGCGCCTGGTCATCGTGCTGCTGGTGATCCAGTCGCTGGCGCACCTGGCCAAGCGACTGATGCAGGCGCGCCATGCCGTGGCGCTGTCGGCGCTGGCCTCCGGGTTTGTGTCGAGCACCGCCACCATCGGCAGCCTGGGTATGGAGGTGCGAGCGGGCCGGGCCACGGCGCACACCAACGCAGGCGCTGCGGTGCTGTCGTGTGTGGCCACCATGGCCCAGATCGTGGTGGTGGCCGCCACCGTGCAGCCGCAGTGGCTGGCTCGGCTGTGGCTGCCCGCGCTGGCGGGCGGGTGTGTGGCGGCCGCCGTGGGATGGTGGGGCGGGCGCGGCGCGGCGCACCTGTCTGCGAAGGCTATGGACGCCGGTGCGGAGGTGGCGGTTGCTGTACCCCCTGACACCCCTATGTTCAAGCTGCGCGATGCCTTGCTGATTGCGGCTCTGCTCACTGGCATTCAGGCCGGTGTGCAGGGGCTCACGGCGTGGCAAGGCGACGCGGGCATGCTGGCAGGCGCGCTGCTGGCGGCCTTGGCCGACGTGCATGCCGCCACGGCGGCCGTGCTGGTGCGCGGCGGCCCGCACAGCGCGGCCGCACCCGCCATCGCGCAGGCCCTGATGGCCGCGCTGCTGGTGCATGCAGGCAGCAAGTGCGCGGTGGCCCTGGCCAGTGGTGGCTGGCGCTACGCGCTGGCTGTGGCACCGGGCGTGCTGGCGCACACCCTGGCTTTTGTGGGGGTGTTGGCCCTGCAGGCATAGCGGCTGGTGAAGGCGGGGCCGGATAATCGACCCATGACCTCCAAAGAAAACCAAGCCCGCGCTGATTTCAGCGCGCTGGCCCTGAGCCCCGCCACGCTGGCCAACCTGCAGCAGCTGGGCTACACCACCATGACCCCCATCCAGGCGGCCAGCCTGCCGCCCGCGTTGCTGGGTAAGGACCTGATCGCCCAGGCCAGCACCGGCAGCGGCAAGACCGCCGCGTTTGCCCTGGCCCTGCTGGCCAACCTCAACCCCCGCCGTTTTGCGGTGCAGGCGCTGGTGCTGTGCCCCACGCGCGAGCTGGCCGACCAGGTGACCACCGAGATCCGCCGCCTGGCGCGGGCCGAAGAAAACATCAAGGTCGTGACCCTGTGTGGCGGCGTGCCGCTGCGCGCCCAGACACTGAGCCTGGAGCATGGCGCGCACATCGTGGTGGGCACGCCCGGCCGCGTGATGGACCACCTGGAGCGCAAGCACCTGTCGCTGGAAGCGCTCAACACCCTGGTGCTCGATGAGGCCGACCGCATGCTCGACATGGGCTTCTTCGACGACATCGTCGTGGTGGCCAAGCAGTGCCCCAAGGAGCGCCAGACGCTGCTTTTTTCGGCCACGTACCCCGAGGGCATCGCCAAGCTCAGCGCCCAGTTCATGAAGTCGCCCGAGCAGATCACGGTGCAGGCCCAGCATGCCGAAGGCAAGATCGAGCAGCGCTGGTACGAGGTGAAAAACAGCGAGCGCCTGCACACGGTGTCGCAGCTGCTCAACCACTTCCGCCCAGAATCGTCCATCGCGTTCTGCAACACCAAGCAGCAGTGCCGCGACCTGGTGGGGGTGCTGCAGGCCCAGGGCTTCAGCGCGCTGGCGCTGTTTGGCGAGCTGGAACAACGTGAGCGTGATCAGGTGCTGGTGCAGTTTGCCAACCGCAGTTGCTCGGTGCTGGTGGCCACCGACGTGGCCGCGCGGGGCCTCGACATTGCCAACTTGGCCGCCGTGATCAACGTGGATGTGACGCCCGACCCCGAGGTGCACATCCACCGCATTGGCCGCACCGGCCGGGGCGATGCCGACGGCCTGGCGCTGAACCTGGCCAGCCTGGACGAGATGGGCTCCGTGGGCAAGATCGAGCAACTGCAGGGCCGCGAGTCGCGCTGGTTCCCTGTGGCGGACCTCACGCCCACGGGCAGCGGCCCGCTGGTGCCGCCCATGGTCACCATCCAGATCATCGGTGGCCGCAAGGAAAAGATCCGTGCGGGCGACGTACTGGGCGCGCTCACGGGCGAGATGGGCTACACCCGCGAGCAGATCGGCAAGATCAATGTGAACGACTTCTCGACCTACGTGGCGGTGGACCGCGCCATTGGCGCGCAGGCCGCGCAGCGCCTGAACCAGGGCCGCGTGAAGGGCAAGACCGTGAAGGCGCGGCTCGTCACGGACTGAGAGGCTGAGAGTCTTTTATCCATGCCCGCCTTGCACGCGAAAACGCCCCGGCTCGTCGTTGCAAATGCTCGCCATAGCCCGAGCTATGGCTGTGCTTTGCGCATAGATCCGAGGCGTTTTCGCGCGCTTTTCGGGCGCGGCTAAAAAACTCTCAGCCTCTGAGGCGCTCACGTGGGGCCAGCGCCGCTGCGCGGAGGCTGGCTGCGCTGGTGGCAGGTGAAAGTTTGGGTGAAAAATGCCGCCAGCGCTTGATGGGTATCATTTGTTGCTATCTGTTTGATAGTGACCAGGTTCTGCCCGGCGGCGGATCATTTCCGCAGCTGTTTTTTTCACGCCGCCTGTGGCATCTGCGCATTGCATCAAGACCTATAGAGGACTATAGTTCTTGGCATGACCACATCCCACAAAGTTGTTGCCTTTGACAGTGCCCCGGGACTGAGCCGCTACGCCGCCCTGGCCGCCGCCCTGCGTGCCCGCGTGGTGGCAGGGGAGTGGCCACCCGGCTCGGCCCTGCCGGCAGAAAGCCTGCTGGCCACCGAGCACCAGGTGGCGCTGGGCACCATGCGCCGTGCGCTGGAACTCCTGGTGGCGCAAGGCCTGGTGGAACGCATACACGGCCGGGGCACCTTTGTGCGCCAAGGGATTGCCGGTGCGTCGATGCTGCGCTTTTTTAGGTTTGACAGTGGCAGTGGCGAAATGCCACGCTCGCGCATCCTGTCACGCCAGCGCGTGGCGGCCCCGGCCGCCGTGGCCCGCAGGCTGGGCTTGGCCACGGGCGAGATGGTGCTGCGGCTGCAGCGTTTGCGCCTGCTGGCCGACCAGCCCTGTCTGCTGGAAGAGCTGTGGTTGCCGCTGGATGTGTTTGCTCCCCTGGCCGAAGGCAGCACCGCCGAATGGGACGACCTGCTGTACCCCATGTTCGCGCGGCGCTGCGGCGTGCATGTGCACCGTGCCGTGGACGACATTGGTTTTGCCGTGCTGACGGCCGCTCAGGCCATCCCCCTGGGGCTGGCCGCAGGCCATCCGGGCGTGGTGGTGCAACGGGCCGCCTACGACCTGGGCGGGCGCTGCGTCGAATGGCGCACCACGCGCGGCGATGCCCATGCCTTTCACTACACCGTGACCATTACATGAACGACAACCGCGGGGGTGTCCGTGGCCTGGCAAGCCAGTTCCACACCCCCTGCTGGACTTGGGGCGCCAGCTTCCTGCGTGTCCCCCTGAACGCCTGATAACTCAACCAAGGAGACCTGTATGCACCATCTGTCCGATCCTCTGAACCCCCCTGGTCTGTCGCGCCGCGCGGCCCTGGCTGCCGTGGGCGCCACCTTGGCCGCCCCCTGGGTGCACACCCGCGCCGCGGGCGTGGGCGGCGGACGCACCGTGACCCTGGTTGTCTCTTACCCGGCAGGCGGCGGTGCCGACCTGATGGCCCGCATCATCGCGCCCCGCATGGCCGAGGCGCTGGGGCAAGGCGTGGTGGTGGACAACAAGCCCGGCGCCAGCGGCCAACTAGCCGCATCGGCGGTGGCCCGCGCCACGCCGGATGGCACCACACTGCTGCTCGATGCATCGTCGTTCGCTGTCAATCCATCGCTCTACCCCAAGCTGCCCTACGACAGCAACACGGCCTTTGTGCCACTGGCCGTGTTGGCGACCTTTCCGAACGTGCTGGTGTGCCACCCGGGCTTCGGTGTCAATTCCGTCAAGGAGGTCATCGCACGCGCCAAGGCCAAGCCCGAGGACGTGGCCTATGCGTCGTCCGGCAATGGTTCGGCCCAGCATCTGGCGGGGGCGTTGTTTGAAGAGCGCACAGGCGTGCGGCTGTCCCACATTCCCTACCGTGGGGGCGGCCCTGCCATGAACGACGTGATGGGAGGCCAGGTGCCGCTGTTCTTTGCCAATGTGGCCTCGTCACTTGGCCACATCCAGGCGGGCAAGCTGCGGCCGCTTGCAGTGACCAGCGCCGTGCGCGCCCGTTCGCTGCCCGATGTGCCCACCATGGCGCAGGCCGGCGTGGCCGACTACGAAGTGCTGGAGTGGAACCCCGTGCTGGCTCCGGCGGGCATTGCGCCCGAGGTGCGCACGCAGCTGGTCAACGCCATCCGCAAGGCGCTGGCAGACCCTGAGGTGCTGGGCCGCATCCGCGCGCTGGGCGGTGATGCCTTTCCCGATGCCACCCAGGCCAGTGCGGGCAAGTTCATCCAGGCCCAGCAAGTGCAGTGGGGCAAGGTCATCCGTGAGCGCAAGATCGTGGTGGGCTGACCCATGGGTGCGCTGGCCACATCCACACCGTTGCGGGAAGCCCTGGAGGGATGGGACACGCACGTCCATGTGTTTGATGCCGCAGCCCCGGTCCAGGCCGGGCACTACCAGCCTGCGCACCAGCCTCTCGAACGCATTGAGGCAGAAGCCGCGAAGCTGGGCGTGGGCCACCTCGTGTTGGTGCAGCCCAGTGTGTATGGCACCGACAACCGGCTGGTGCTCGACGCCCTGGCGCGCGAACCGGGTCGGCACCGCGCGGTGGTGGTGGTGGATACCGACATTGCCGACAGCGAACTGCACTCCATGCACGCACTGGGCGTGCGCGGCGTGCGTTTCAATCTGGTGTCCCCCGTGGGCAACGGGGCGCAGGCCATGCAGGCGCTGGCGCCCCGCCTGAAGGCGCGGGGCTGGCATGTGCAGTGGTATGCAGCACCCGCCCAACTGGCGCAGATTGCCCAGCTGCATCTGCAAACGGGGTTGCCTTGTGTGCTGGACCATCTGGCGGGAATGCACGCCGCCTTGGCGCAGGACGATGCGGCCTGGCAGGCGCTGGCAAGGCTGGCCGACCTGGGGGCATGGGTCAAGCTGTCGGGCTGGTACCGCCTGCAGGCCGTGGCCCCCTACGCCGAACTGCACGGCGCGATCCGCCGCGTGGCAGGGCTGATGAGTGAGCGGCTGGTGTGGGGTTCGGACTGGCCCCATACGGCGTTTGCTCCGGACGCCATGCCCGCCTACGCGGGTGTGTGGGAGCCGGTGGTGGATGCCCTGGGCGCGGCGCGCGCCGACAAGGTGCGCATGGCGGGCGCCGAGCTGTACCGCTGAAGCGAAGTGCGTATGGGGGCATTGGCATGGGTGCTTCCCGCACCCGCCGTGTCTTTACCTGGCGCCTGCCGTTTCCAGCATCCGCACCATTTCGCTGAAGCCCCGTTGGCGCGCCAGTTGCAGCGGCGTGTTGCCCTGCCGGTCGGTCAGCGTTTGGCTCGCTCCCGCCCGCAGCAGGGCGTTCAGGGTCGCTTGGTGGCGCGGGCCGCCGTTGCCCAGAACGATGGACTCGATGAGCGCCGTCCAGTGCAGGTTGTTCACATGGTCCAGCGGCGCGCCAGCGGCGATCAGCTGGCGCACCACGCCGTCGTGCCCCAGGTGGGCAGCGGCGATGAGCGCCGTGCCTTCGTAGCGGCTGGTCACCTGTTTGGCGCTGGCGCCCAGTTGCAGCAGCACGCGCAGCGTGGCCTCGTCGTCGGCCACGGCGGCAATGGTCACGGCGTCGTAACGGTCGTTTTCCAGCAGATCCAGGCCAGCGCCCGCTTTGGCAAGGGCGCGGATCGCTTCGGCCTGCCGGGCGTATGTGGCCACATGCTGCGGTGTGCGACCGTAAGCGTCGCGGGCGTTCAGATCGGCCCGTGCCGCGATCAGCTTGGTGAGCGCAGGCATGTCGCCGCGCGCCGCAGCGGCATGCAGGCCCTGGTAGGCCGCTGTTTCGGCCGCCGTGGGAGGCACCTGGGCCTGGGCCGTGGTGGCACAGGCCAGTGCAGCGGCCAGTGTGAATACAAGGTTCCAGTGCTTCACGGGTGTCTCCGATGGCGTGCGTTGCAGGTGTGGGCGGGGGGTTACTTCAGCAGATCCTGCACCTTGGCGATGCCGGCCACGGCGCATTGCTCGTCCAGGTGGCCGCCAGGCGCGCCGCCCACGCCTACGGCGCCGATGACTTCGTTACCCACCTTCACCGGCACGCCGCCGCCCAGCAGCAGGTAGCCAGGGATGTTCATCAGGTTGGCAGCAGCGGGGTTTTTCTGCGCGCCTTCCATCATGGCCAGCGTGGTGTTCTTGGCCGATGCCGAGGTGTAGGCCTTCAGGCGGCTGGCTTCCAGCGTGTGGGGGCCTGCGTTGTCGGCGCGGTGCACGGCGCGCACGGTGCCTGCGCGGTCCACCACGGTGGCGGTCACGTTGTAGCCGTTGGCGCTGCAGGTGGCGACGGTTTGCGCGGCGATCTGCGTGGCCAGGTCCAGCGAGATGTTCTTTTCGGTGCGTACGCCTTCGGCGCTGGCCGCTGTGGCGATCAGGGACAGGGTGAGGGCGGCGATGGTGGCGAGGCGGTTTTGCATGGTGTTCTCCGGTGTTTTTGACGTCGGTGCCACCCGTTGTGGCGCCGTGGGAGAACTGTAGAAAACGCTGCGGTTTTCAGCCATTCGGGCGGCTACGCGCGGGCCTCCGTAAAACTACGGAAGGCCTTGGCAAAGCTGCTCAGGATGCTGCATCCACCAGCGCCGCATACCGCCGTATCAGCTGCGCCAGCGATTCCGCCCCCAGCTTGCCAAACAGGTTGGCGCGGTGCGTTTCCACCGTGCGGGGCGACAGTGCCAGCGCGCGCCCAATCTCCTTGTTGGTCAGGCCCTCCACGATCAAGCCCAGCACCTCGCGCTCGCGGGCCGACAGTTGCGCGAAGCGCTCGCGCGCCTGCTGGTCGGCCTGGTGGCGCTCGCGGGATCGCACATGCTGGCGCACGGCGTTCTGCAGGGCTTCGATCAGCACTTCGTCGTCCACGGGCTTTTCCAGAAACTCCGCCGCCCCGGCCTTGAATGCGCGGCGGCACATCTCCACCGTGCCGTGGCCGGTCAGCAGGATCATGGGCTGGTCCACGCCCTGCGCGAGCAGCTGCTCCAGCACCGTGAGGCCGCTGATGCCGGGCATGCGCACATCGAGCACGATGGCGCCGATGCTGGCGCGGTCAAACCCTGCCATGAAGGACTGCGGGTCGGCCCAGGCCTGTACGCGCAGGCCCACGGTGCTGATGAGCAGGGAGAGGCTGTCGCGCACGGCGGCATCGTCGTCCACCAGGTGGATCAGGGGCGAGAGGGATGGCGCGCTATCGGTCATGGGCGGGCGGTGCGGTGGGCAGGGTCAGCACAAACTCTGCGCCCCGTAGGTCTTGGGCTGGCGCAGCGGCCTCAGGCGCCAGGGCCAGCTGCGCGCCCATGGCCTGCGCCAGGCTGTCGCACAGTGTCAGGCCCAGTCCCAGCCCGCCCGTGCGTGTGGTGTAGAACGGCTCGAACAGGCGCTGGCGGGCCTCGGGTGGTATGCCCGGGCCGTGGTCGCGCACCGACAGGGCCACGTGCCCGGTATCGGTGCGCGCCATGGCAATGTGCAGCTGGCGTTCGGTGGCTGGCACCTGTTCCAGCGCCTGCAATGCATTCATCAGCAGGTTGTGGATGATCTGCTGCAGGGCCACAGGCTCGGCCAGCACGGTGGGCAGGTCGGGGGCGGTGGTCACGCTGGGCACCACACCCCGCTGGGCCAGCTCGGGCTCCAGCAGGTGCAGCGCGTCGTGCACGGCCGTGGGCAGCGCCAGCGGCTGGGCCTGGCCTGCCAGGTCGGGGCGCTCCACCAGGCGGCGCAGGCGACCCACCACGGTGGAGGCGCGGCGTGCCTGCTCCACCGCACGGGCCATGGCCGTCTGGGCGGTGTCGAGGTCGGGCGGTTCATCGGCCAGCAGGCGCTGGGCGGCCTGGGTGCTCGACAGCAGGGCCGTCAGCGGCTGGTTCAACTCGTGCGCCATGCCGGCGGCCAGCTCGCCCAGTGTGTTCAGGCGTGCCACCTGGCCCAGGCGCAGCAGTTCTTCGGCCCGCTGGCGGGCCACGCGCTGGCGCCACAGTGCGTGGCCTGCAGCCCAGAGCGCAGCGGTCAGCACGCACCAGCCCAGCATGCCCCAACACGGCAGCTCGTGCAGGCCCACGCTGCGGCGGGCCACCACGTCCAGCGGCTGGCTTTGTGCCGCCAACAGCTTGTGAAACTCGTAGGTGCGGCTCCAGGCGCCCACCTCGGATCGGCCCGGCTGTACGACGAAAGCCTCGCCATCGCGCTCCAGCGTCACACGCACGGGGCTGGTGGACCTGTCCATGGGCCACTCGTCCATGGGAATGGTGCTGCGCAGGTCGATGTGCAGTGCGTAGCTGGCGGGCGTGCCTGCCAGCACGAGGTGATAGCGGCCTGCGGGCAGGTTCAGCCCTGCCATGGCCGCATGGCCGGTGCGGCGTGAGGAGGCTTCAGCGGCCGCCAGTTCTGCCTGCAGTGCGGGGGGCCAATCACTCTGCGCTGTGCGCTGCAGCACCGCCAGAATTTGCGGGTAGACCGAAGGCAGGCGGGGCAGGGGGGATGCGGCGTCGGTGCTGTTGCTCGCTGCGGCGGTGGGCTGCAGCAACGCCAGCGTGGCCATGATGGCATCGTGCTGCACCACACGCTGGCTCAGTAGCCGGTGCACGATGCGCGCGTCGGTCTCGAACGCTGCGTGCAACTGCTGCAAACGCGCGACGGCCAGCCAGCTGGCGCCTGCGCATGCGACCACGGCCCAGAGCAGCAGGCTGGGGAGATGCAGGGTGCGGTACAAGGGAAGGCGGCGGCGCCATGCCGGGGTCATGCGCGGATTCTGGCATGGGGGCTTGCGCGGGACGCGCTTCGCCGAAGGTAGCGCTGTCTGAGCGAACGGTGTAAAGCGGGTCTTAAGGCCGCTCTGGTGTAATTCCGGCTCGGTTCTTCAGCGCTACTCCTCCAATACCTCCACCCATGTCCAACCCTGCTCCAAAGCCTCACCAATGGCTCACACCCCGCAACCTGCTGTGGGCGTCTATTGCGGTGGCGGGGGTCACCATCGCGCTCAAGACGCTGGCCTGGGTGGTCACTGGCTCGGTGGGCCTGCTGTCGGATGCGATGGAGTCGTTTGTCAACCTGGCCAGCGCCATGTTTGCGCTGGCCATGGTGACCGTGGCGGCGCGGCCTGCGGATGACGACCACCCCTACGGCCACCACAAGGCTGAGTATTTTTCGTCAGGGTTCGAAGGCATCCTCATCGTGGGGGTGTCGGGGGGCATCCTGTGGGCGGCCGGGCACCGGCTGATGGACCCGCAGCCCATCGAACAGTTGGGCTGGGGCCTGGGCCTGTCGGTGCTCAGTTCGGCGCTCAATGGCTTTCTCGCGTGGCTCATGTTCCGCTCGGCCCGCGAGTACCGCTCCATCGCGCTGGAGGCCGATGCGCGTCATCTCGTCACCGACGTGTGGACCTCGGCCGGTGTGCTGGTGGGCATTGCGGGCGCGGCCCTCACGGGCTGGCTGTGGCTGGATGCGCTGGCGGCGATTGCCGTGGCGCTGAATATCCTGAAAGAGGGCGTGGAGCTGGTGTGGCGATCCTCCCAGGGCCTCATGGATTCAGCGGTAGAGCCCGAGGTGCAGGCCACCATCGACGCCACGTTGCAGCAGTTTGTGCTATCGCAGGCGCCCGGTGCCGTGCGGTTTGACCATGTCTCCACCCGCCGTGCGGGCCAGCGCCAGTTTGTGGACATGCACCTGCACATGCCCGCCGACTGGACCCTGCGGCACGCCGCCGAACTGCGCGGCCAGGTCGAGCGTGCGCTGATGACCGCCGTACCCGGCCTGCGCGCCACCATTGAGTTGCTGCCCACCGATGTGGAAGCGCATTTTGATGATCTCCGTGACGATTTGAAGGATGCCGTGAAGTGATCAGCGTATTGCAACGTGTGCGCGAAGCGCGCGTGGAGGTGAACGGGCAGACCGTGGGAGCCATCGGCGCAGGCCTGCTGGTGCTGGTGTGTGCCGAACGCGGTGACACGGAGATGGAGGCCGACAAGCTGCTGGCCAAGATCCTCAAGCTGCGCATTTTTTCGGACGCCGCAGGCAAGATGAACCAGAGCGTGCAGGACACCGGTGGCGGCCTGCTGCTGGTCAGCCAGTTCACGCTGGCGGCAGACACCACCGGCGGCAACCGCCCCAGCTTCACCCAGGCGGCTGCACCCGATGAGGGGCGGCGGCTGTACGACTATGTGGTTGCCCAGGCGCGCAAGGTGCACCCCAAGGTGGCCACGGGCCAGTTTGCCGCCGATATGCAGGTGCACCTCATCAATGACGGCCCGGTGACCATCCCGCTGCGGATGGCGCCTTCGCTGGCGACAGCGGCGGCTGGCTGAACGCGTGGGCTGGCCTCGGCCCGCAGCTGGCCGTGGGGTTGTCCGCACGGCGACGACGCGCGGGTGGCAAATTCTGTAGGCTCGGGCACGTGCGTTCCGTTCTTCTGTTCTTGTGATGCGGTGCGCACTCCGCCGTATACCCGCCGCGCGCCCACTGCCAGCCCTGCTTCACCCGTGACCCAAGCCGCCCCCGCTGTCCTGCCTGATCCGCCCTCGCCACGCCGCGCCCTTTGGGTGATGTACCTGTGCCTGTTGTCGGCCTTTGCGCTGAGTCAGGCTTACCGCACCGTGACGAGCATCATCGCCGCAGGGCTGCAGGCGGACTTTGGCATTTCGCCGGACTCGCTGGGCGCGTTTGCCGGCCTGTTTGGCCTGTCGTTTGGCGTGACCCAGCTCCTCATGGGCATCGGCATGGACCTGTACGGCCTGCGCCGCACGGTGCTGGTGGCTTTCCCGTTGGCGGGGCTGGGGGCCGCGGTATCAGCCCTCGCGCCCGGCTATGGCTGGCTGATGGTGGGCCAGCTGCTGATCGGTGTGGGCTGCTCTCCCGCCTTCCTGGCTTGTACCGTCTTCGTTTCGCGCCACTTTCCTGCGCAGCGCTTCGCCTTCTTCTCGGGCGTGGGCATGGGGGTGGGCGGGCTGGGGCTGTTGTTCACCGGCACACCGCTGGCCTGGATGGTGCAGCACGGGGGCTGGCGCGCGGGGTTCGCGGTGCTGGCGGTGTTTTCGCTTCTGTCGTGGCTGCTGATCTTTCTGCGTGTGCACGAGCCCGCACTGGCGCAAGCCGCCCAGGGTCCGCGCGAGTCGTGGGTGCAGGCGGCGGGGCGGTTTGGCAGCTTGCTCAAGGTGCCGCACACCTGGGGCATCCTGATCCTGGGCATGACCTGCTACGCCGCCTTCCTGACCCTGCGCGGCTTGTGGCTGGGGCCCCTGCTGATGGGGCGGTATGGGTTTTCGCTCATCGACAGCGGCAACGTGGCCCTGGTGCTGTCGATGCTCGCGCTGTTCGTGCCCGCCGCGTTTGGCCGCATGGACCCCGGGCCCACACGGCGGCGGCGCTGGATCACCCACTTTTCCCTGCTCATGGGCAGCCTGTTCCTGCTGCTGGCCTTCTGGCATCACGCCACTGCCAACGTGGCGCTGATCTTCCTCATGGGCCTGCTGTCGGGCTACGGCGTGCTGCAGTACGCGGACGTGCGTTCGTCCTACCCCGCTGAAATGACGGGCCGCGCGCTGTCGCTGTACACCATGTCCATGTTCCTGGGCGTGGCGCTGATGCAATCGCTCACGGGGCTGTTGGCCGCGTGGGCGCAGCGCCATGGCCACGAGCCCTACCAGGCGGTCATGGTCAGTATCGCGTGCATGCTGGCAGCGGCCTCGACCGCGTTTCGCTTCTTGCCGCGGTCGCCGTTGCTGGGGCGTGGTGCCGCCTGACTCCGTGGTGCCTACTGGCTCCAGGTGCCGGCGGTGCGGCTGAAGAAGTAAAGCGTAAATGCGGAGGCTTCGCTCCCCACATCCTGCGCCGCAGTGACCACGCTGTTTCCGTCCGCCGACACACCCACCGCCTCTCCGAATCGAATGACGTTGGGCCCGGCTGGGAACATGTGGGCCTGGGCTTGCCATGTGTTCTGGGTTCGTGCATAAACGAAAGCCATGCCCCGCACAGAGCCCACCGCCAGGGTTTCGCCATGGGCGGACAGGGCTGTGCGTCCGCCGAAGTAGCTCATTGGCTCGGTGCCGCCGAAGACCGTGTTCACGGGGGCCTTCACATAGGCCTGCTGGCTCCAGCTGCCGCGGTCCTGGCTGAAGACATAGACGGCTCCAAAGGGCGATTGCGCGTTGTCTGATTGATTGCCACCGACGCCGGTGGCGCTGCTGCGCTCGAAGATGGCGCCGACGGCCAGGGTCGAGCCATCGGCCGACAGGGACACCGACGTACCGAACCCGTCGCCAGCATCCGTGTTGCTGGCCTTGAGGTAAGCCTGCGGCGCCCAGGTGGAGCCGGTGCGGGCATAGGTGTGAACGGCGCCCGCAAAGACCGCCAAGGTGTCGTTCGCATCGCCGTTGACGCCGGTGGACTTGCTGTCGTCACCGGCGGCACCCACAGCCAGCAGGCTGCCGTCGGCGGATAGGGCCACGCTGGCGCCGAAGTTCTGCCCGTCGCAGGGCTGTGTGGCCCAATAAGAAAGGTTGCACCAAGTGTTGTTGCGTGCCGGCGTGTTGCTGGCCTTGACATAGGCCTGCTGGCTCCAGCTGCCGCCAGTGCGGGCGAAGACATACACCGCGCCCGCGGCCAGGCTGTCGGTGTTGGCCTGATCGCCGTTGACGCCCCGGGCGTTGCTGGTCTCTCCGGTAGCGCTGACCGCCAGCGTGTTCCCATCGGCGGACAGCGCCAGCCCCGCTCCGAAGGACGAAGAGTGGCAGTAATCCTGGGCTGCGTTGTTGCAGGCTGGCGCACGCCGATTGCTCGCCTGCAGTCGGGCCTGCGGCTGCCAGGCCACGCCCACGGCGCTGCGCACGAGGATGTGAACGGCGCTGTCGTCAACGGCGGGCGTTGGCCGGGGCAAGGTGGTGGTGCTCACCGGGTCGGGCGCTCCGATCACCAGCGTCTTGAGGTCCGCCGAGACGAGCACCGGAGTGCCAGCGGTGGCGTTGAACGGCGCCAGCACGCTGCTGCCTTGGCGGTCAAAGAGGAAGTGCGCGCGCAGCGCGTCCGGTGCGAGCGTGGTGGCCCGGAAGGAGCAGCTGGTGCCATTGCACTCGCGCAGCCGGTAGGTGGCGTTTACCCGTTGGTGCAGCTGCTTGATTTCAAAGGTGTGCCGTGTGCCGGTGATCGCGGAGCCGGCCTGCGCCTCGGGCAGCGGACCCAGGCCGTCCGGGTCCTCCCAGAGCTCGTAGTGCGTGGCTGGGGCCGAGGGGCTCCAGACGAAGTCGTAGCGCTCCACCCCGTAGCGCAGGCTGAATTCCGCTGTGCCGATGGTGTCGAATGCTCCGTTGGGCGTCCCGGGAACCGGCACGGAGGTAGGTGTAGGGGCAGGCGGTGGTGGTTCGCTGGCGTTGTCTCCACTGCCGCCGCCACAGGCGGAAAGAAGCAGCGACAACATCAGGCTGGTGCTGATGCCTGCCGCGCGCCAGCGTGGCGTGGCAAGGCCACCGAGGCTGCGCAGGGCCGCGTTGGCGGTGACGGAACTGAGCAAAGGTGTGACGTTAGACATGAGATCTCCTCAGTGGGCGGATAACTGCCTGGGCGGATGGATGCATCGTTGAAGGGGCGGTGCGGCGCAAGCCCGTGTTGACGAGCCCCCGCTCGCGCCTCGGTAGAGGCAGCAGCAACCACGTTGCCGCGCGGACGTCCGACTTTTACTGCCGCGCAAAAAAAACCAGCGACATCGCCAGGCCGGTGGCTACGACTCCCAAGCGTAACACCGCCGGGGGCAGCTTGCGGGCCAAGCGTGCCCCTCCGTAGCCCCCTGCGGTGGCGGCCACCATCATCATCAGCGCCTGCGGCCACAGCACCACGCCGCCTGCCGCATAGATGAGCACGGCAATGGCGGTAAGCAGGGCCGACACCCAGTTCTTGAGGCCGTTCATAGCGTTCAGGTTCGTCTGCCCCAGCAGGCCGAACAGCGCCAGCAGAAGGATGCCCAGCCCGCCGTTGAAATAGCCGCCATAGGCAGCCACCGCCAGCACGCCCACCGTGGCCCTGGCGGTGGAGGGTTTGCCGCCCGCCAGCATCCGGCGCAGCTGCGGCCCGAATGCAAACAGCGCCGTGGCCGCCAGCAGCAGCCAGGGAACCACGCGGCGGAAGGTGGCGTCGGGCGTGACCAGCAGCAGCGCGGCCCCGGCTGCGCCCCCGATGAGCGAGAGCACCACCAACAGGCGCATCGACAGCCCCGGCGGCGGGGCCGTGTCTTCGCGGAAACCCCATGCGCCGGCCATGTACCCCGGCAGCAGGGCTACCGTGCCCGTGGCATTGGCCACCACAGGCGGCACGCCAGTGAAGACGAGGGCGGGCAGGGTCAGAAAACTGCCGCCTCCGGCGACGGCGTTGAGGGCGCCGGCAACGAAGGCGGCGGTGAGCAGCAAAGGCGTGTCGAGCATGCTCCGATGGTAGGGGGTGGCGCCGCCACCATTGGCGATGGCGCGGGTGCAACACTTTTGCCTGCCGTGAGCCTCGTCGGGTGTTCAGCCCTGTCGCCAGTGGGGTCCCGGCTGCCGATGCAATCAGTACAGATAGGCGGCGTCGGCTGCGGCGGGTGTTACGCCATCCGTGGCACTGCTGGTGCCCACGGCCAGGGTGCTGGCATCACCGGACAGGGCGACGCTGGCACCGAAGCGTGCAAGTGCGCGCGGCTGGGGGGCCTTGAGGTAGGCCCTGTGCGCCCAGGTGGTGCCGTCACGGCGGTAGACATTGACGGCTCCGGCTGAATATAAGGCCTGGTTGTTGGGGTTGCCATTGATGCCAGAGGCGTTGCTTGCATCGTCGAGGTTGCCCACGGCAAGCATGCGGCCGTCCGCAGAAAGCGACAACATGACACTGTTTGTAAAGAACCCGTCGGCAGCCTTGACCGGCAATGCGGGCTGCTGCGTCCAGGCGTCCCCAGTGCGTGTGAATGTTCGCAGCTGAACGTCAGTACCTCCAGAGCGGTCCAAGACGGCCAGTGTGCTTCCGTCCCTGGACATTGCAAAGGGATTGTGCGAACCCGTCAGCGCACCTGCGGCAGGAACGCGCCACACCTGCGTGGGTGCACTCCAGACACCTCCGAGATGGGTCAGGACCGAGATGTCCTTGTCGGTGTTTGCCGCAAGCACGGTGCCGTCGCTGGACAGGGCTACAACCGCCCCAAAGCGGGCCATTGTCGGGTCGGCGCTGCTGCCTGGCAGGTGCGCCTGCTCGGCCCAGCCGCCGTTGTTGCGGGCAAAGGTGTGAACGGCTCCGACGCCGCCCCCAAAAATGGTTTCACCGGTGAAGGAGAGTCCACTCAACACGGCGGCAGACCCCGGGGTGAAGTTAGCACCTTCTTCGGGCGCTCCTACCGCCAGCAGGTTCCCGTCGGCTGACAGAGCCACGCTGAAGCCAAAGTGTTGGGGGGTGCATGGAAATACAGCCGTGCCAGAGATGTCCAGGCGGCTGCAGGTCTCGACTTTCGCAGGCGTGTTGCGGGACTTGATGTAGGCCTGCTGGCTCCAGGTGCTGCCGTTGTCCATGAAGATATAAGCAGCCCCCGCGCCATACGCGTCGCGGTTGGCCGCATCGCCGTTGATGCCGCGTGCATTGCTTCTTTCCTCTGGTGCACCCACTGCCAGCGTGCGACCGTTGGCCGATAGTGCGAGGCTGGCGCCAAAGGCCATCTTTGCGGCCGGACTGCTGCCTTCCAGCCGCGCCCGCAGACCCCAGGCAGGGGCTGGCATGCCAACGCCTGGCATGCTGCGGCTGAAGATGTACACCGCGCCCGCCCCTGCCAGGCCGTCTGAACTGCCCTCGCGGGGCGACCCGACAGCCAGCGTTAAACCGTCGGCCGAAAGGGCAATTGCGTTCGTGTAGGCGCCAAATCGCTGCGTCGGATCGCCGTCAGGCAGGTCGAAGCGCCCTATGGCCTGGGTGAGGTCGGGTGTTACCGCGCTCGTGAACGGGCCGCAGCCGCTCGTGTCGCAGGCGCGCAGCCGGTAACTCGCGTTCACACGCTCGTGCAGCAGCCCCCCAACCTGTATGGGGAAGCTGGTGACGTTGTTGGCGGCGCCGACGCCGAATAGCGATTCAGGTTGGGGGCCTGCTGCGCCATCAGGGTCCTCGAACAGTTCGTAGCGCATCGCACCCGGGGTGACGGTCCAGCCCAAGTTGTAGGTCTTGGGGCCGTAGCTCGCCACGCTGAAGCCGGAAGGGGCCGGGAGTCCGGCGGGCTCCGATTCGCCACTGCCGCCCCCGCAGGCCGCCAGAACGAGTGGCGCCGCCAGCAGCAAGGCGCGATACAAGCATGGCAGGCCCGAATTCGCCACGGGCGCAGGGTGTCGCTGGAAATTGATCACAGAGAAGACTCCTGAAAAAAGGGGGAAGACAGGCAGGGCGAGCGGCGGGAGTGCCAACAGGTCTGCGAGACGCGCACTGGAGGAGTCAATCGTCGCTTATCAAGACAACGCCGAGCCCCGGCAGATGCGAGCACTTTGTACCAAATGGTAAAAAGTGCGCCGCTGCCCTCGGCAGCAGGGATAGCGTTCAGGAAGTCGCGTACGGGTCGGCAAAGCCCAACTCCTGCAGGATGGCGGTTTCATACTCCTCCATCTCCTCGGCATCTGCCTCGCTGGTCTCGTGATCCCACCCCTGGGCATGCAGCGTGCCATGCACCAGCATGTGGGCGTAGTGTTCTTCTAGGCTTTTGTTCTGCTCTTTGGCCTCGCGCTCAATCACGGGGGCGCACAGCACCAGGTCGGCCGTTACCAAGGGCTCCTGGGTGTAGTCAAAGGTGAGCACGTTGGTGGCGTAGTCCTTCTTGCGGTACTCGCGGTTGAGCTGCTGGCCTTCTTCGGCCCCTACGATGCGTACGGTGATCTCGGCATCGGTGGCCAGCGCGTGGCGAATCCAGCGGGTGACCTTGTGGCGTGGCAGCACGGCGCGGTGGGCGGCAGCTCCGTCGAACGGGCCGAACTGCAGCGACAAGGAGAGTTGGTTTAAAGACATTTTTGCTGTTTTTGGCCGTCAGAGCTTGATGGATAAGCGCTGAAAGCTATCAAAATGATAGTGCTAGTCCCGGCTGCGAGAAGCCGGGGCGCGGCGCGGTGCGTCGTACGCATCCACGATGCGCGCGACCAGCGGGTGGCGCACCACGTCGGCCGTCGTGAAGCGGGTGACGGAGATGCCCTTGACCCGCTTGAGCACCCGCTCGGCATCGATCAGGCCGCTCATGGCCCCCTTGGGCAGGTCGATCTGGCTCACGTCGCCCGTGACCACGGCCTTGGCGCCAAAGCCGATGCGGGTGAGGAACATCTTCATCTGCTCGGGCGTGGTGTTCTGCGCTTCGTCCAGGATCACGAAGGCGTTGTTCAGCGTGCGCCCGCGCATGAATGCGAGCGGGGCGATTTCCAGCGCGTTGCGCTCGAAGGCTTTCATCACCTTGTCGTAGCCCATCAGTTCGTACAGCGCGTCGTACAGCGGGCGCAGGTAGGGGTCCACCTTTTGCGCCAGATCGCCGGGCAGAAAACCCAGGCGCTCGCCCGCCTCGACCGCTGGGCGGGTCAGCACGATGCGCTGCACGGCGCTGCGCTCCAGCGCATCCACGGCGCAGGCCACGGCGAGATAGGTTTTGCCGGTGCCTGCAGGGCCGATGCCAAAGGTGATGTCGTGGCTGGCGATGTTTTCGAGGTACAGGTTCTGTGTGGGCGTGCGGCCGCGCAGGTCGGCCCGGCGGGTGTTGAGCACGATGGCGCCCTCGGGCGCCTCCACCAGGGCGCTGTCTCCGGCCAGCATGAGCTGCAGGTGGTCCTCGGTGATCGGGCGTTCGGCCATCTCGTACAGCGCCTGCAAAAGCTCCATCGCCTGCGTGGCCTTCGCTTTGGGGCCGTCCACCTTGAACTGCTCGTGCCGGTGCGCAATGCTCACCGAGAGGGCCACTTCGATGGTGCGCAGGTGCGCGTCGGCCGGGCCACACAGGTGCGTGAGCCGGGTGTTGTTGTGGGGGGTGAAGGTGTGGCGCAGGATCACGCGGATAATTCCCGTTGGATCGCCGCAGTGCGCGGCAAAGGACATCAATGATAGGCAAATTGACCGGCACCCTGCTGGAGAAGAATCCCCCCGAGGTGCTGTTGGACTGCCATGGCGTGGGCTATGAGGTGAATGTGCCCATGAGCACGTTCTACAACCTGCCCGCTGTGGGCGAAAGGGTGAGCCTGCTGACCCAGTTCATTGTGCGCGAAGACGCGCAGCTGCTGTATGGCTTTGCCACGGCGCCCGAGCGCCAGGCGTTCCGCGAGCTGATCAAGATATCGGGCGTGGGGCCGCGCACTGCGCTGTCCATCCTGAGCGGCATGGGCGTGGCGGATCTGGCCCAGGCCATCACGCTGCAGGAGGCAGGCCGCCTGGTCAAGGTGCCGGGCATTGGCAAGAAGACGGCCGAGCGGCTGTTGCTGGAGCTCAAGGGCAAGCTGGGGGCCGACATGGGCGCTGCCCACGGGCCCGCTGCCAGTGACGCACAGGCCGACATTCTGCAGGCACTGTTGGCTTTGGGCTACAACGACAAAGAGGCTGCGGCAGCCCTCAAGGCCCTGCCACCTGAGGTGGGTGTGAGCGATGGCATCAAACTGGCGCTGAAGGCGTTGGCTAGGTAGTGCACTTGCGGGTTTGTTGCGGCAGTTGTTTTCGTGTTCAATGGCGGTTTTGACCGGAGCGAGGGAAAGAAATGAAAAATGGAATGATGTGGCGGATGGGCGTTGCCTGGGGTGCGGCGCTTGCCTTGTTGGCCGGATGCGGTGGAAGCGGTACCGAGGCCAGCGTGCAAAAGACGGCCTCTGCGCTGATGGTGGATGGCTGGGTGCAGCCCGCCAGCGTGGACCAGGGTGTCTCGAACATCAAATCCCGCAGCGCGCTTGTCACAGCGCCCACGCCTACCCGGGTGAGCCTGGGAGCCCTTGAAGCATCCAAGACGGCATCGCTTGGCGGCGGCATTGGGCCACGCCAGGTGGGTGTGGCGCGCGATGTGGCAGCCACACGTGCTGCGGCGCAGACACTGCAGCAGTTGCAGTGGAAGCCCACCGCCAGTGGCGGCCAGGTAGCAGCGATCAGTTTTTCTGCCGAAGGCGCTTATGGATTGCGTCTGGGCGTAGTGGCCAAAACGCTGCCCCTGGGGTCGGTGCTGCGTGTCTACAGCCAGGCCGACACTGCCACGGTGTTCCAGATTTCCGGCCAGGAAGTGCTGCTGCGCATTGAACGCAATGCGCAGGCGGGCGATACCACCCTGGACGGCCAGACCTGGTGGACGCCTGACATGGGGTCGGACGAGGTCACGCTGGAGCTGGAACTGCCCGCCGGGGCTGATGCCGGCACGGCGGACATCTCAGTGCCGCGTGTCTCGCACATCTTCGAGAACCTGTCGATCCCCGCGGAAGCAGAACTCTCCACCAAGATCAATGAATCGGCTTCGTGCCACCTCGATGCCACCTGCTACGAGGCCTACGCGACCGAGCGCAACGCCGTGGCACGCATGATCTTCACGTCCGGAGGGGGCTCCTTTCTGTGCACCGGCACACTGCTCAATGACAGCCAGTCTTCGGGCACGCCGTATTTCCTGACGGCCAACCACTGCATTTCCAAGCAGGCCGAAGCCTCCTCGCTGCAGACCGACTGGTTCTACCGCGCGCCAACGTGCAACAGCCGTACCCTGTCGAGCGCGACCACCAAGCGCGTCAATGGCGCTGCGCTGCTCTACGCTTCGGGATCCATGGACATGGCCCTCCTGCGACTCAACGACACCCCTCCTGCAGGGGCCGTCTTTGCTGGCTGGGATGCTGGCACCCAGGCCCTGAGCTCATCGGTGGTGGGCCTGCACCATCCACGGGGCGATTTGCTCAAGGTCAGCCTGGGCTCTTTGAACAGTCTGACTTCCTGCGCGGCCACCAGCGGAAACGAGTTCCAGTGCAGCGGCACATCGGGCAACTACTACCGTGTGAACTGGGCCGAAGGCACAACCGAAGGCGGCAGCAGCGGCTCGGCCTTGTTCAAGGGAGGCACACATGTGATCGGTACGCTCTATGGCGGTAGTTCCAGCTGCTCGGCCATCGCGTCCCCCGACTTCTATGGCCGTTTTGACGTGGCGTTCAACGCGGCGCTGAAGAACTGGCTGTCGTCTGCCACGCCACCCACTGGCCCCACGGGACGGGTGCCTGTCTATCGCTTCTACAACATTGCTGGGCTGGAGCATTTCTATACCAGCAACGTCGGTGAGCGGGATCTTCTGATCAAACAGTTTGGATCGAACTTCATCTACGAAGGCACGATCTTCTATGCGTATCCCACTGAGGGGTCCAACCTGTTCCCGGTGTACCGCCTGGTTGATTTGGCGCGCAATATGCACATTTACACGGCAAACCCTGCGGAGCGAGACGGTCTGCGCCAGGCATTCCCGTCCGTGCAGCTTGAAGCCACTGCATGGTGGGGACAGGCTGCTCCGGGCAATGGTGCCGTGCCTGTCTACCGCTTCCGCAACCGCACCGTGGGAACCTATTTCTATACTGCCAGCCCTGCAGAACGCAGCTACCTCAACGCCAACATGAGCCAGCAGTACGTTGAAGAAGGCATCGGGTTCTACGTCTGGCCCGAAAAATAACAGGACTGCATGACGATCCAGACCGACGACTTCGCCCCCGCCCCCGCAAAACGCGTCATTTCGGCCGTGCCCGCATCGCCCCAGGAGGAGGCGATCGAGCGCGCGCTGCGCCCCAAGCTCCTGCAGGAGTACGTGGGCCAGGCGAAGGCGCGCGAGCAGCTGGAGATCTTCATCGGCGCGGCGAGGAAGCGGGGCGAGGCGCTGGACCATGTGCTGCTGTTTGGCCCGCCCGGTCTGGGCAAGACCACGCTCAGTCACATCATTGCGGCTGAGCTGGGGGTCAACCTGCGCCAGACCAGTGGCCCTGTGCTCGAAAAGCCCAAGGACCTGGCGGCGCTGCTGACCAACCTCGAAAAGAACGACGTTCTTTTCATTGACGAGATCCACCGCCTGTCGCCTGTGGTGGAGGAAATTCTCTACCCCGCGCTGGAGGACTACCAGATCGACATCATGATCGGCGAGGGTCCTGCGGCGCGCAGCATCAAGCTCGACCTGCAGCCCTTCACGCTGGTGGGCGCCACCACACGTGCGGGCATGTTGACCAACCCGCTGCGCGACCGCTTTGGCATCGTGGCGCGGCTGGAGTTCTACACAGCCGAAGAGTTGGCGCGCATTGTCAAGCGCAGCGCGGGGCTGCTCAATGCGCCTATGGATGAAGAAGGCGGCTTCGAGATCGCCCGCCGCTCGCGCGGTACGCCGCGCATTGCCAACCGGCTGCTGCGCCGCGTGCGCGACTACGCTGAGGTCAAGGGCGACGGGCGCATCACCAAACCCATTGCCGACAAGGCGCTGGCCATGCTGGATGTGGACCCGCAGGGTTTTGACGTGATGGACCGCAAGCTGCTGGAGGCGGTCATCCACCGCTTTGATGGCGGCCCCGTGGGGCTGGATAATATTGCCGCTAGCATCGGGGAAGAGGCGGGCACCATCGAAGACGTGATCGAGCCCTACCTCATCCAGCAAGGCTTTTTGCAGCGTACGCCGCGTGGGCGCATTGCCACGCTGGCGGCGTTCCGACACCTGGGGGTGGCGCCGCCCAAGGCGGCTGGCGGGCTGTTTTCTGAATGACGCAAGGCACAGCGCATGGCAACCAGGGCAGATCTGTGAATAGGCGCTGGTTTGCTGTTGTGTTGGGCGCTATCGTGCTGGTGGTGGCTGCCTTCACCGGGGTGATGGCGCTGCGTGGTCCGCAGGTCGATGCCCTGTTGGTGCAGTCGGCGCCGCTGGTGCGCACGCTGCAGTTTTCGGCGCGCGTGGCCACGTTGTCGCGGGTGGATGTGGGCAGCACCATCACCGGCCGCGTGGCCGAGGTGCGGGTGGCAGAAGGCGCGCAGGTGCGCCAGGGCGACGTGCTGGTGCAGCTGGAGTCCGACGAGCTCGCGGCGGCGCTGGCGCAGGCCGTGGCGGCCGAGCGCCAGGCGCAGTCCCGCTTGGTGGGCCTGCGCAGTAGCGGCCGCAGCGCTGCACAGGCAGCGCGCGCGCAGGCCAATGCCACCCTGCAAGCGGCCAGCGCCAGTCTGGCGCGGGTGCAGCAGCTGGTGGCCCAGGGGTTCTATAGCGCCGCGCAGCTCGATGAGGCGCGGCGCGCCGTCGATGTGGCCCAGGCGCAGCAGTTGAGCGCGCAGGCGCAGGTCCAGGCCAACGCCGATGCGGGCACCGATGTGGTCCAGGCGCAGGCGCAGCTGGCGCTGGCCCAAGCGGCCACCGTGGCGGCCCAGGCCCGCCTGGCGCAGACCACGCTGGTAGCCCCGGCCGATGCCCGCGTGCTGGTGCGCGACGTCGAGCCCGGGCAGATCGTGCAGCCTGGCAAGGCCTTGCTCAGCCTGGCGCTGGCCGGGCCCACCCAGCTGGTGGCCCAGGTGGACGAACGTTTTCTGGACCAGTTGCTGCCGGGTCAAAAGGCCTCGGTGGTGGCCGATGCCTTTGCGGGCCAGCGTTTTGCAGCACGTGTGCTCACCATCGCACCCTCGGTGGATGCCCAGCGTGGTGCCATCGAGGTGAAGTTTGCGCTGGAGCAGCAGGCCCCCGCCTTTCTGCGCGAGGACATGACCTTATCGGTCGAGGTAGAGACTGCGCGGCGCGAGCGGACCCTGGTACTGCCCCAGGCTGCCCTGCGCGGCCCGGTGGAGGGCGACCAGGCGACGGTGCTGGTGTTGCAGGAGGGGCGCGCCCAGGCCCGCCCCGTGCGGCTGGGGCTGCGCAAACTGGACGCGGTCGAGGTGCTGGACGGCCTGGCCGAAGGCGACACCGTGCTGCGGGGCGGCGCCGTGCAGGCGGGCGACCGCGTACGTGCCCGCACGGTGGAGTGGAGTGCGGGCTCCGCCGCAGCCGGTGCAGCCCAAGGTCAAGCGCAAGGTGCTGACGCCGGTGCTGCCCTCACCAACGCCATGGGCCGCTGAGTCGCCATGTGGGTCTGGCCCGGCTTCGAGTTGCGCGTGGCGCTGCGGTTTCTGCGCGAGGGGCGCATGCAGACCGTGCTCATCATCGTGGGCGTGGCGGCAGGTGTGGCAGTCATTGCCTACATCTCGGCGCTGATCAGCGGCTTGCAGTCGAACACCCTGGCCAAAACACTGGGCGCCCAGGCGCACATCACCCTGCGGGCGCCGGACGACCTGGTCATACCGGCAGCCCCTGCCTTGCCTGGCACCGCTGCGCTGACCGAAACCCAACCGCGTGCCCAGCGCCTGCGGTCCGTGGCCAATTGGCAGGCGCTGGTGCCGCTGCTGGAGCGCTTGCCCGAAGTCGCCGGGGTGTCGCCCATGGTGTCCGGCTCAGGCCTGGCGCTGCGCGGCGAGGCATCGCAGGCCATTGCCCTGATGGGCGTGGACCTGGACCGCTATGACCGCGTGGTGGGGCTGCGCTCCAAGGTGGTCAGTGGCACGGCGCGGTTGTCACCGGGCGAGGCCATCGTGGGGCGCGAGCTGGCCTCCGACCTCGGTGTGCGTGTGGGAGACCGCCTCACGGTGCAGACGGGCGGCGCGGGCGGCACGGTGAGTGATTCGGTGCGCGTCACCGCGCTGGTGGACCTGGGGGTGAAAGACCTGAACCGGCGCACCGTGATCGTGCCGCTGCGCGCGGCGCAAAGCCTGCTGGCGCTGCCGGGTGGTGCCAGCCAGCTCGACCTGACCTTGAAGGACGTGTGGGTGGCACAGACCCTGGCGCGTGCGTTGCAAATGCAGTTCCCCTACAAGATCGAGAGCTGGCAAGAGAGCAATGCCCAGCTGGTGTCAGCACTCAATGCGCAGTCCATCAGCACCTCCATCATCCGGGGCGTGGTGTTGGCGGTGGTGGTGCTGGGTATTGCCAGCGTGCTGGTGGTCTCGGTAGTGCAAAAGGGCCGGGAGATCGGCATCCTGCGCGCCATGGGCGCCACGCGGGGCCAGGTGCTGCGCGTGTTTCTGGTGCAGGGCGCCGTGGTGGGTGCGCTGGGCTCGGTGCTGGGCCTGCTGCTGGCGGTGGGGCTGATCTGGGTGTTCACGCATTTTGTGCGGGGCTCGGATGGCTTGCCGTTGTTTTCGATCGCGCTGCCGCTGGGCATGGCATTGCAGATTGCACTCATTGCTTCGGTGTGTGGTGTGCTGGCGGCGGTGGCGCCTGCGCGGCGGGCAGCGGCGCTGGACCCAGCGCAAGCCATCAGGATGTGATGAACCAACCCGCCGCCCCCGAACTGATCACGCTCGATGCCGTGCGCAAGAGCTACAACCTGGGCCGTCCCAGCGAGGCCGAGGTACTGCACGGCATCGACCTGCAGGTGCGCCGGGGCGAGTTCATCGCGCTGATGGGGCCTTCGGGATCGGGCAAGAGCACGCTGCTCAACATCCTGGGCCTGCTCGAACGCATGACGACGGGCAGCTATCTGCTGGACGGCGAGGCGGTGCAGGGTCTGGACGATGCGGCCCTGACCCTGCGCCGGCGCAGCACCCTGGGCTTTGTCTTTCAGTTCCACCACCTGCTGCCTGCTTTCTCCGCGCTGGAGAACGTGACGCTGCCGGCCCTCATGGCCGAAGGCCGCGTCAGCCCCGCCCACCGCGATCACGCGCGCAGCCTGCTCGACGCCGTGGGCCTGGCCCAGGCCATGGACAAGCGCCCCGCAGAGCTGTCAGGCGGCATGCAGCAGCGCGTGGCCATTGCGCGCGCGCTGGTCATGAACCCGCCGCTGGTGCTGGCCGATGAGCCCACGGGCAACCTGGACACCGCGTCCTCTGCCGAAGTGTTTGCCCTGCTGCGCCGTATCCATGCCGAGCGGGGCACGAGTTTTGTCGTGGTCACGCACGACCCCCGGCTGGCCGCGCGCTGCGACCGGCTGGTGGAGCTGATCGACGGCCGGATTGCCCGCGACGAGGCCATCACTGTGGGCGTGGAGCCTGCGCCCAGTGGGTGAGCTGCAGGCAGGTGATTTGCTATCAAATAAATAGCTATTTGAGCTTGATGCTGAAGCGCTGGCGGCAATTTTGGCTAAAAAACCATCGCACAGAACACACAGGTGCTCAGGAGGAGCGTGAAGCCGTCCCTGGGGCGATGTTCGGAGCCCTGTCCCGAGCCATGTGCGTGCGGCCCTCTTCTCCGGTCACGCCCGTTCGCTGCACTGCGGTGGCAGGCACCGAGGCCTTGCTGGCCAGCCATCCACTGACGATCAGCGCCTGCGCCGCATAGTACGTGGCCAGCACCCAGACCTGCGCCATCGGCAGCGGCATCACAAACCGGTTGGTGGCCAGCAGCGAGTCGCTGAGCATGAAAAACCCGGCGCCGACCGCTACGAGCAGCGACGGCGCATCGCGCAACACCGTCGCCCGGCCGATGGCCTGGGCCGCCATCAGCGCGATCAGCAGCACATAGGCCGCCACCGGCGCGCGCAGTGCAGGTGGCAGGCCACCCGCCCACAGAAAGGCGTACATGGCCACGCCAATGCCCAGTGTGGCGGCCAGCGCACCCCGGTGCGGAAACCACGCCTGCCCGCTTTTGAACAGCGCCACATAGAACAGATGCGCCACCAGAAAACTCACCAGGCCCGGGATGAAGAAGCCCTGGAACATGAGGAACACATCCCCGGCCAGCGATCCGGCCAGCGCGGCCGCGAGGAGAAGCAGGGTCTTTGGGTTAAATTGGCCTCTAGCGCTTGGCGAATAAGCACTGGCAGCTACCAAAACAAGAGCAAAAACCATCGTCAGCGGCTTGAACAGCCAATGCCATTCCATGAACCCCATCGCGCTGGTGGCGGTGGCCAGCGCGCCGCTTTGCAGCATCAGCGCCATCAGCGCGGTGATACGTCCCTGCATCACTGCGCCCAGCGACCATTGCACCGTCAGCAGCACCGCAAACCAGATGGCGTTGCGCGCCAGCGGCGCCGCATCGGCCTGCCAGAGAAAAGCCGCCACGCCCGCCAGCAGCAGCGCGAACTGCACCAGCGCAAACCACTGCGCGGCGCGCGACATCGGCGGGTGGTACAGCTGCATCTGTGCCATGCTGAAGGTGGGCTTGGGAAAGCGCTCTGCCACATCGGCAGGCCGCCAGCCCGGAGGCTTGACCCAGACCTTGAGCTTGTCGAGCCAGCTGCGCGCATGCCAGCTGTCATGTGCCAGCCCTGCGTACACCTGCGCGTTGGCCCAGAGCGGGTCCCAGCTGTTCAGCAGGCCGCGCGTGCCGTACACACACTTCTCCTGGTCGTCTTCGTCCTTGAAGGTGCCAAAGACCCGGTCCCACAGGATCAGGATGCCGCCATAGTTCTTGTCCAGATAAGCGTCGTTCACCGCGTGGTGCACCCGGTGGTTGCTGGGGCTGCAAAACCAGCGGTCAAACCAGCCGAGCTTGCCCACCTGCTCGGTGTGCACCCAGAACTGGTAAAGCAGATCGATGAGCGCCACCACGCCAAACACCAGCGGCGGCACGCCCGCCAGTGCCATGGGCACATAAAAGATCCAGCCCAGCAGCGCGCCCGAGCTGGTCTGGCGCAGCGCGGTGGAGAGGTTGTAATCCTGGCTCTGGTGGTGCACCGCGTGCGCGGCCCACAACACGGCCGATTCATGCCCCATGCGGTGCAGCCAGTAGTAGCACAGGTCGTAGAACACCAGTGCCAGCAGCCAGCCGGGCAGGCTGGTCCAGAATGCATCGTTGCGCCACAGCGCCACGTGCTCGAACAGGGCCGTGTAGATGCCGATGCGCAGCAGCCGGGTGAACACTGCGCTGGTCTGGCTCAGCATGCCCAGACTGATGCTGCTGACGGCATCGGCCAGGCGGTAGGTGTTGCGCTGCCTTCTGTAGCCCACCGCCAGTTCGATGGCGATCAGCAAAAAGAAGACGGGGGTCGCAAGGACAATGATCTGGCTGGGGCTCATGGGGGACACCAAAATGTCCGCCGATTCTTGCCGCAATCAGGTCAGCGCGCCTCTGGCATCAACCCTGATGATGCGCTCCACAGTACCCGTCGCCAAACCGCCGCGCACGCCGATCAAAAAGTCGTGCAGGTTCACCGTCGGGTCGCAGTGGCCCGGGATGAGCCAGAGCATATGGCCCAGGCTGGGCAGGCGGGCGTCGGGCGCGTCGGCATACAGCAGGCCGTGTTCATCACCACCGTTGGCGTAACGCAGGGTGCGGTCGGCCGGCAGCAGGGCCACGGTGGGCAGACCAGAGTCGATGGCGTGGCTCTTGTGGCCTGCGTCGCACACGGCGTGGGTGTCGCGCACCGAAACCACCTGGGTCTTGACGTACAGCGCGTGTTCAAACGCGGGTTGTGCCGGTTCACGCTCGTTGCGGGCGTAGTCGGCATCCATGAACAGGAAAGAGCCCGCCTGCAGCTCGCCAAACACGCCGCTGGCAGCCTCGTGCACCAGGGTGCCGGTGCCTGATCCGGTGACCAGCGGCACGGGCAGCCCGGCGGCTTCGATGAGCTGGCGAGTGTGGTCGGCAGCGCGCACCACGGCGGCGATGGTCTCGCGCCGGCCCACGCTGCTGGCCAGGTGCTGGGCGCGGCCGTGGTAGGCCTGCAGGCCCGCAAACCGCAGGCGGGGGCTGCGTGACACGGCCAGCGCGAGAGGCACGGCGGCCTCGCCCGGCGGCACGCCGCAGCGGCCCTGGCCCACGTCGATCTCCACCAGCACGTCGATGCCCGCATCGCTGCCGGATTGCGCCATGGCTTCGGCCAGGCGCTCAATGCCGTCGATGTGGTCCACGGCCACGCCCAGGCGCCCGCCGCGTGCCGCCAGCTGGGCGGCCAGCCGCGCCACGCGGTGCAGCTTGGGCATGGCGATGACCTGGTTGGTGATGGTGATGTCATCGACCCCACCGGCGGCCAGCGCCTCCGCCTCGGCCACCTTCTGCACACACACGCCCTGGGCGCCCGCGCGTTGCTGCAGCAGCGCGATTTCTGCACTCTTGTGCAGCTTGGCGTGGGGGCGCCAGCGCACCTGGTGCTTGCGCGCAAAGTCGGCCATGCGCTGGATGTTGCGGTCCATGGCGTCCAGGTCCACCACCAGGGCGGGGGTGTCGATAGCGTCCACCCGCTGGCCGATGGTGGATTGCAATTCAGGCGTGGTTTTCATCGCGCAGGACGATCTGGTCAAGGTGTTGGGTGTCTGCCCAGCCGACGAGGGTGAGGCCGTCGGGCGTCCACAGCAGGCGGTTGATGGCGGCGTTGGACAGTTGCCAGGTGCGCGGCGCCTGGATGTCCTGGCGCGTGGCCAGGCGGTACAACACATCGAGCACGCCGCCGTGCGCCACCATCACCACCTGCTCGCCCACATGCTGCTGCGCCAGGACGGTCACGGTGTGTTCGATGCGCTCGCGCAGCGCGACGAGCGACTCGCCACCTTCGGGGGTGTAGTGCGGATCGCGCTTGCGCCAGCGCAGCGCGTCTTCGGGCAGCTCAGCCTCGATCTCGGCAAACGTGCGGCCCTGAAAGTGGCCAAAACTACGTTCGCGCAGGCCGGGATCGGCCACCAAAGGCGCGCCCGTGGTGCGGGCCACGGCCTGGGCCGTGGCGTGCGCGCGCTGCAGGTCGCTGGTGTAGATGGCGGCAATCGGTTCGCCCACCAGTGCCTGCGCGACCTGATCGGCCTGCCACAGCCCGGTGTTGTTGAGCGGAATGTCCAGGTGGCCCTGGATGCGGGTGTCCACGTTCCAGGCGGTTTCACCGTGGCGGATGGCAATGATGCGGGTGGCGTGCATGTCAGTTTTCGATGGCGTTGGATGTAGCTCGCAGCCGCTCAGGGGAATGTTTCATTTTTGCGCCAGGGGCAGGCGCACCTGTCGAGGGCCCTGGGGTGGCTTTGGAAAGCCATCGAGTGCGGCGTCAAACAGCACGCCATAGACGGCCGGGTCGCTCACCCACACATCTTCGTGCACGGCCGAGGTTTCGTACACCACCGCCTGGGTGTTGGCATCGCGCATCACGATGCTGACAGCGCGGCGGTGCAGGGGCGTGGGCTCGCCAAAGCGCCACATGCCATGCACGCCCCAGCCTCGGCCATACCAGCCACCCACGCCCCAAGGGCCGGGGCCATACGCACCGTAGGGCCCGTAGGGGCTGAAAGGATCGTTGCGCGGCACCGTGTCAGCCTGCACGCCCAGTTGCACCCGCAGGCGGGGCGCGGCATCGTCGCGTTGCAGGCCGGCGCGTGCCAGGGACTGTTCTGCCAGTGCGGCGATGGCGTCAAACGATGGGGTTTGCTGCGAAGGCAGGCGTTCGATGCGGTAGGTGGCAGGTGCAGGCGCGGCCGCCAGGGTTGAGAAGCTCTGTACTTGCCCGTCGACCACGCGGGTGGTGCTGCAGCCCGCGAGCAAGGCGGTTGCCAAGCCCAGTATAAGAAGGGGAATCCATCGGCGTTGCGTTGTCATGGTCAGACGCTCCAGAAAAAGAAGTCTCCATGAGAGTGCCCCAGCTTGCCAGGGTTCACGACAGTTGCACCACCTGCACGCCGGGCAGCGTGGGCGAGGGCGCTACAAACTCTTCCTTGTCAAACGCCTTGTCGCCGTCTTCGCTGGCGATGCCCGTGGCCTTCGCGTTCTTGAAGTCGTACAGGCTGCCGTCCAGCAGGTGCGACGGCACCACGTTCTGCAAGGCGTTGAACATGTTCTCCACGCGGCCGGGGAAGCGCTTTTCCCATTCGCGCAGCATCTCGCCCACCTGCTTGCGCTGAAGGTTCTCCTGGCTGCCGCACAGGTTGCACGGGATGATGGGGAAGTTGCGGTGCGCAGCCCAGCGGGTGGTGTCCTTCTCGGCCACGTAGGCCAGCGGGCGGATGACCACATGCTTGCCGTCGTCGCTGACCAGCTTGGGGGGCATGCTCTTCATCTTGCCGCCAAAGAACATGTTGAGCAGCAGCGTCTGCAGGATGTCGTCGCGGTGGTGCCCCAGGGCGATCTTGGTGCAGCCCAGTTCATCGGCCACGCGGTACAGAATGCCCCGGCGCAGGCGGCTGCACAGGCTGCAGGTGGTCTTGCCCTCCGGGATCAGCTTCTTGACGATGCTGTAGGTGTCTTCGTTCTCGATGTGGAAGGGCACGCCGGTGCTGGCCAGGTACTCGGGCAGCACATGCTCGGGAAACCCCGGCTGCTTCTGGTCCAGGTTCACGGCCACCAGGTCAAAGTGGATGGGCGCGCGGGCCTTGAGCTTGAGCAGGATGTCGAGCAGCGCATAGCTGTCCTTGCCGCCGGACATGCACACCATCACCTTGTCGCCTTCTTCGATCATGTTGAAGTCGACGATGGCCTTGCCGACCTCGCGGCACAGGCGCTTTTCCAGCTTGTGGGTTTCGCGCTCGATCTTCATGCGGGCGGCGCCGCTGGTGGCTTCGGTGCTTTCCTCCGTCCAGCCAGTGGATTGGGCGGAGCCGGGGTTGGATGTGGGGGCTTCGTTCAATACTGCGCTCATGGGGTCACCACTGTCCTGTCTCGACGCGAATGGCCACTTCGCAGTCGTCAAAAATTTCGAGTTTGGCAATCTTCACCCGCACGCCCAGCACGCCGGGCAGTTGCATCAGGCGGTTGGCCAGCTTGCCGATCAGGCTCTCCAGCAGGTTCACATGCTCGGCCGTGCACTCGTCGATGATGATCTGGCGCACACGGCGGTAGTCCAGCACATGGCCGATGTCGTCGTCGCGCGGGGCCAGCGGCTGCACGCCCAGGCTCAGTTCGGCATCGACCTGGATGGGCTGGGGGTCGGTCTTTTCGTGGTCGAGGATGCCCAGGTTGGCGTCAAAGCGCAAACCGGTGAGCGTGAGGATCTGGGTGCCTGCAGCGGTGGTCATGAATAGGTTCTGGAGTGAGCGGGCGCTCACATCAAAGAGAAATCGCGGTCAAACTTCATCAGATGCTGGCCACCGTCGACCAGCAGCGTGGTGCCGGTCATCGACCGGTTCTCCAGCGCAAACTTCACCGCACTCGCCACGTCCTCGGCGGTGGACGAGCGGCCCAGGGGGCTGAGGGAGTGCAACTGGGCAAACTTTTCGTCGCTGAGCATGTGGCTGGTCAGCGTGAGGCCCGGTGCCACGCCCACCACGCGCACGCGCGGCGCCAGGGCGATGGCCAGCATGGTGCCCGCAGCTTCGAGTGCAGCCTTGGAGAGCGTGTAGCTCACAAAATCGGGGTTCTGATTCCAGAGCTTCTGGTCCAGCAGATTGACCACGACGCCCTGCGCGTCGGCCTCGCCCTGGGCCGCGCGGTCGGCCACGTGCTGGTGCAGCGCCTGGGCCAGCAGCACGGGGGCGGCGGTGTTGCTGCGCAGGTGCTTTTCGAGCGCGGCAAAACCAAAGGTGGCGGCATTGTCATGCTCGAACAACGAGGCGCTGTTGACCACCGCATCGACACGGCCAAAGTGCGCCACCACGCGGGGCAACAAGCCGCGCACGGCGGCCTCATCCTCAAAATCAGCATCAAAATGGGCGCTAGCGCTTGTCAGTTGTACGCAAGCAGCTACGGTATCGATAGCATTCTGCTGCGATGAGCGATAGTGCACCGCCACCTGCCAGCCACCCGCCGCCAGGGCCAGCGCAATGCTGCGGCCCAGGCGCTTGGCGGCGCCTGTGACCAGAACGGTGCGTGGGTGGGAGGGAGTAAGCATGTGGGCTGGGAGACAATGCGGGCCGTGACCCAAAGACCCGACAGTTTAACGACCGCCCTGCACCAGCACATCACCCAGGCCATTGCCGCCGAGGGCGGATGGCTGGGTTTTGACCGCTTCATGGCCTTGGCCTTGTACACGCCCGGCCTGGGCTACTACGCCAACGATTCCACCAAGTTCGGCGCCATGCCCGAGTCCGGCAGCGACTTTGTGACCGCGCCCGAGATGACCCCACTGTTCGGCCAGACGCTGGCCGTGCAGGTCGGTGAGGCCCTGGCGCACACCGCCACCGACGAGGTGTGGGAGTTTGGCGCGGGCTCCGGCGCGCTGGCGCTGCAACTGTTGGAAACGCTGGGCGATCAGGTGCAGCGCTACACCATCGTCGACCTGTCGGGCAGCCTGCGCGCGCGCCAGCAGGCCAAGCTGGTGGCGCACGCCCACAAGCTGCGCTGGGTGGATGCCTTGCCCGAGAAATTCAGCGGCGTGGTGGTGGGCAACGAGGTGCTCGATGCCATGCCCGTGCAGCTGCTCGCCCGCCACGGCGGCCAGCAGGGCGGTGTGTGGCACGAACGCGGCGTGGTGGTGGCCGAAGACGGCCACTTTGCCTGGGCCGACCGCCCCACCGACCTGCGCCCGCCCATCGACATCGAAGGCCCGCAGGATTACCTGACCGAGATCCACGCCCAGGGCGAAGGCTTCATGCGCATGCTGGCCGACCGGCTCACGCGCGGTGCAGCCTTCTTGCTGGACTATGGATTTGGCGAAGACGAGTACTACCACCCCCAGCGCCACATGGGCACCGTGATGTGCCACCAGGGCCACCTGGCCGATGGCGACCCGCTGGTGGCGGTGGGGCTCAAGGACATCACCGCCCACGTCAACTTCACCGCCATGGCGCTGGCCGCGCAGGAGGCGGGCCTGAACGTGCTGGGCTACACCACGCAGGCGCATTTCCTCATCAACTGTGGGTTGCTCCCCAAAATGGAGCAACAACCGCAAGCCCAGCGGGCGACAGCGGCCAAATTGATCATGGAACACGAGATGGGCGAGCTGTTCAAGGTGCTGGCCGTGGGCGCGGGCGAGCCCTGGGAGCCGCTGGGGTTCAGCCACGGCGACCGTTCGCACCGGCTGTAGGCGGCGCTGGTGGCCTTGCCGTCTTGCTCTAGAGCAGAGATGGGAAGGCGTTGCAGCGCGGGATCAGAGGCTCGCGGTCGGTTTGGGGCAGCTTTGCGCGGTGTGCCTTGGGGGGGGGCTCAACCCAGCTGCGCTGCGTCGCCGCCCTGGTAAGCCGTTAGCGTCACCGCATCGCTGCGGTCCTTCAGCCCCACCCCCGTCAGCCCCAGTTGCCGCGCCTCCTGGCACAGCCACCACAGGCGTGCAGCGGCGGCGGCGGGGGGCAGACCCTCGGACCGCACGTTGGAGATGCAGTTGCGCTGCGCATCGTTGCGCCCCACCTGCGGGTGCCAGGTCAGGTAGATGCCCAGGCTGTCGGGCGAGCTGAGGCCCGGCCGCTCGCCGATCAGCACCGCCGCCAGGCGCGCGCCCAGCAGTGCGCCCACCTCGTCACCCAGCGCCACGCGGGCCTGCTGGGCAATGACCACGGGGCCCAGCTGCCAGCCGGCGGGCGCCTGTTGGCGAATCGCGTCGATGAGCGGTGGCGCCTGCCGCGCCACAGCCAGGGACGAGAGGCCGTCGGCCACGACCAGCAGCAGGTCGATGGGAGTGGTTCCGTTTGCAGAGGACTCCCGCAGCGCCTGCGCATCGGCGTCGCTCAGCCGCCGGCCCAGGTCGGGGCGCAGCAGGTAGGTGGCACGGTCGGGGGCGGCGCTGTGCACGGGGAGCGTTGCGCAGCCCTGGGCCTGCAGCTGGGTGGCCAGCGCTTCGGCGTCCAGCGGGATGTGCACGGCATCGCGCGCCTGCGCATGGGCCAGGCCAAAACGCAGCAGCTCGGCCGTGGGCAGGGCTGCGCCCGCACGCCCCAGGGCCAGGCGCGCCTGGGTGTGGGCGCGCAGGTCCTCCCAGGGGTCGGGAGGGATGCCGTGTGGCGCTGGTTCGTGTGTCATGCGCCCAGCCTCCATTGCCGCATCTGTGCCAGCGCCGGGTGTTGATCGTGGGCAGGCAGCAGGCGTCCGCCTGCATCGGTGATGTGCATGCGCTGCAGCCAGGCGCCAAACTCGGGTGCGCACTGCAGGCCCAGCACCTCGCGCAGGTAGAGCGCGTCGTGGAACGAAGTACTCTGGTAGTTGAGCATGATGTCGTCCGCCCCCGGCACGCCCATGATGAAAGTCAGGCCCGCCGTGCCCAGCAGCGTCATCAGCGTGTCCATGTCGTCCGAGTCGGCCTCGGCGTGGTTGGTGTAGCACACGTCGCAGCCCAGCGGCACGCCCAGCAGCTTGCCGCAGAAGTGGTCTTCCAGGCCCGCGCGGATGATCTGCTTGCCGTCGTACAGGTACTCGGGGCCGATGAAGCCGACCACCGTGTTGGTGAGCAGCGGCGCAAACGCGCGGGCCACGCCATAGGCCCGCGCCTCGCAGGTCTGTTGGTCCACGCCGTGGTGCGCGTTGGCCGACAGGGCACTGCCCTGGCCGGTTTCAAAGTACATCACGTTGTCGCCCACTCCATCGCCAAAGTTTTTTCCGCGCCGCAGGGACAGTGCAGCCTCGCGCGCTTCTTGGAGCAGCGCCAGCGAAATGCCAAAGCTCGCGTTGGCCGCCTCGGTGCCCGCAATCGACTGGAAGACCAGGTCCACCGGCGCGCCTTGCTCCACCATCTGGATGGTGTTGGTCACATGCGTGAGCACACACGACTGGGTGGGGATCTGCAGCCGCTCGATCACATCGCCCAGCATGTGCACCAGCCCGGTGAGCGCTGCGATGCTGTCGGTGGCGGGGTTCACGCCAATCACCGCGTCGCCCGCGCCATACAGCAGGCCGTCGATCATCGACGCCGCAATGCCGCGCAGGTCGTCCGTAGGGTGGTTGGGCTGCAGCCGCACGGCCAGGTGGCCCGGCAGGCCGATGGTGTTGCGAAACCGCGTGACCACGCGGCACTTGCGCGCCACGGCGATCAAGTCCTGGTTGCGCATGAGCTTGCTCACGGCCGCCGCCATCTCGGGCATGATGCCGGGTGCCACGGCGGCGAGCATGGCGCTGTCGGTGCCGTGGGCCAGCAGCCAGTTGCGGAAGTCGCCCACGGTGAGGTGGGCGAGGGGTGCGAACGCGGCGGCGTTGTGGGTGTCGAGGATGAGGCGCGTGACCTCGTCGCTTTCGTAGGGGATGAGCGCCTCGCTCAGAAAGCGCGTCAGGGGGATGTCGGCCAGGCACAGGCGCGCGGCCATGCGCTCCACGGCCGACGCGGCAGCCAAACCTGCCAGCGCGTCGCCCGAGCGCAGCGGCGTGGCCTTGGCCATCACCTCCCGCAAGTCGCTGAACTGCCAGCGCTCGCCGCCAATGGTGTGCTGGTAGGCCATGGTGTGCTCTGCCCCTTCTGAATTGATCAGGCCACCACGATATGGCAGCCCGCTGCCTGCAGGGCCGAGAAGGCGGGCAAGGACCGGGCGCCCGCGTCGGTGACCAGCGTGCCCACGTCGGACAGGCTGGCATAGGTCACGCGGCTGGCTTGCCCCACCTTGCTGTGGTCGGCCACCAAGATCAGCTCCTTGGCCCGCGCAGCCATGGCGCGGGCCACGGCGGCCTCGTGGTGTTCAAAGCTGGTGGCGCCGCTGTGCACGCTGATGCCCACGGGAGAGAGCAGGGCCACATCGGCGCGGTAGCGGTGGATTTCGGCCACGGTGGTGTCGCCGTGCGTGGCCTGCACGGCAGGGTCGGTGCGGCCACCGAGCAGGATCACGTCGTTGCGCGTGTTGCGCCCGGCGTCGGCTGCAGCGAGCTTGAGCGCCACGTTCAGCCCGTTGGTAATGATGGTCAGGCCCGACAGGCTGGACAACGCTTCGGCCAGCAGGGTAGTGGTGCTGCCCGCATCAATGAACAGCGTTTGCCCCGGCTGCAGCAGCTGCAGGGCGGCGCGGGCGATGGCGCGTTTTTCGCGCTCGCGCACCGCCTGGCGCACGGCCAGCGGGGGTTCGGGCTCTGGCCCCTGGGCCACCACGCCGCCGTGCACGCGCCGCAGAATGCCCTGCGACTCCAGCGCGAGGATGTCGCGGCGCACGGTCTCGCGCGACACATCCAGGTCTTGCGCAATGCGCTCGGTGCTCACACGCGAGAGCGTGGACAGCAGGGTGCGGATGCGGAGGAAACGTTCTTCTTGCAGCATGGTTGCGATGTTAGGCGGGCTTGGAACCTGGTTTTCGGCGCTGCGTGCCAAAGTGCAGCAGCAGCGCCAGCGACCCCACCACCGCCATGATGCAGGTAGAGAACGCTGCCGCCTGCGAGGTCAGCCCCGCTTCATCCAGCCGCATCACCGTCACCGCCCCCATGGGCAGCGAGGGGGTGATGAGGAAGATGACCGCCGACAGCGTGACCATGGACCGCATGAACAAGAACACCAGCACCGCCAGCAGCGTGGGCAGCAGCGCGGGCAGGTACACATCGCGCAGCACGTGGGCGGTGCTGCCGCCCAGCACGGTGGTGGCGTCTTCCAGCGTGGTGGGCACGTTGCGCATGCCGGTCATCATGGTCATGAAGCCCTGCGTGTGGTAATGGTAGTAGTTGCACAGCGCCAGCAAGATGGCCGTGCCATACAGCATGCCCCAGGGCCAGGTGGCAGTGTTGAAGGTGAACACATAGGCCAGCCCCAGGACCAGCCCGGGCACGCCCACCGGCAGGGCCGACAGCGCCGTGGCTGCCTGCGCCAGCCGCCCCGGCAGGCGGCGGATGCCAAAGCACAGCACAAACAGCATCGCCGTGCCCACGCTGGCGGCCAGGGCCGACACCCAGACGGAGGTCCATAGCGGCGCATAGCCCCCTGCAATGGTGATGTCGTAGTGCTTGAGTGTGAGGTCCAGCCGGTAGGGCCACAGCCGGATGAAGCTGGCCACCACCACCGTGAGCACCAGGGCCACGATGCTGCCCGCAATGCCCATGCAGGCGATGAAGAACGCTGCATCGCGCCCCGGGCGGCGCGTGGGCGTGGGCGGCAGGGCTGATTCAGCCCCCGCCCCGGCGCGCTGTGCGGCCATGCGTTCGATGAACACCGACAACGCGGCGGGCGCAAGCAGCAGCATGCCCACCACCGCGCCCATGCCGAACTTCATCTGCCCGCTGACCTGGTTGTAGATCTCGGTGGCCAGCACGGCAAAGTTGCCGCCAATGACCACGGCGTTGCCAAAGTCGGTGATGGTGATGGTGAACACCACAAACCCCGCGCTCAGCAGGCCGTAGCGGGCCTGCGGCAGCGTGATGTCGCAAAACTGTCGCCAGGGGGTGGCGCCCAGCACCTCGGCGGCGTCGTACTGCCGGGCATCGCCCTGGCGCAGCGCGGTGCGCACGATGAGCACGGCCTGCGGCAGCGCATAGAGCACGTCGGCAATCAGCAGGCCCCAAAAGCCATAGATTTCGGGTCGCACGCCCAGCAGCTTGCCCACGATGCCGTTGCGCCCCAGCAAAAAGATCAAGCCCAGCCCCAGCACCAGCGAGGGCGCCAGCATGGGCAGGGCCAGCGCACCGGCCACAAAGCGGCGGCCCGGCATGCCGGTGCGCTCCAGCCCAAACGCCACCACAAAGGCCAGCACCAGCGTGACGGCCGTGGTTACGGCGCCCAGCAGCAGACTGTTGGCCAGGGCCCGCCACACGCCCGGGGTGTCGAGCAGCGCGGCGTAGTTGCCCCAGCCGATGCCGCCCGTGTCCTGCACCAGGCTGCGCCAGGCAATGGCCAGCATGGGCACGCCAAAGAACAGCACCAGCGCGGCCAGCGGCAGCAGCAGGCAGGCGCGCAGCAGCCAGCGTTCGCTGGCGTGCATGGGTGGCAGGTGGGGGGCGGCAGTGGTGCTCATGCGTGCACCCAGGCGCAGTCCTGTGCGCTCACCGAGATGTCCACGTTCTGGCCCGCCTCCCAGGTGCTGGCGCTGCTGGATTCGGCCAGCAGGTCCAGGTCGTTCCAGCGCAGCTGCACCCGCTGGATGCTGCCCAGGAAGGTGGTGCCGGTGACGCGGCCCGCACCCTGCGCGCTGGCTTGCAGCTGCAGGCGTTCGGGGCGGATGCACAGCAGGGCCGATTCGGGCGCCATGCCTTCGGGGGCCCCGCCCAGCGCGGGCTGCAGCAGCCGTGCCTGGGCGGGCGGCAGCAGGTTGCTGTGTCCCATGAAGTTGGCCACGAAGCGGGTGCGCGGTGCCAGGTACAGCTCGCGCGGCGAGCCCGCCTGTGCAATGCGCCCACCCTGCATGCAGACGATGCGGTCGGCCATGGCCAGGGCTTCTTCCTGGTCGTGCGTGACCATGATGGTGGGAATGCCCAGGCGGCGCTGCACCTCGCGCAGCTCATGGCGCAGGTCGGCGCGCACGCGGGCGTCCAGGGCCGACAGGGGTTCGTCGAGCAGCAGCAGCGAAGGGTTCACCGCCAGGGCCCGCGCTATGGCCACGCGCTGCTGCTGGCCGCCCGACAGCTGCGCCGGGTAGCGCCCGCCATAGTCGGCCAGCTTCACCATGTCCAGCAGCTCGGCCGTGCGCGCCTGCACCACGTCGGGCGGTGTGCGGCGGATGGCCAGGCCGTAGCCCACGTTCTGCGCCACCGTCATGTGCGGGAACAGCGAGTACGACTGGAACACGATGCCAAAGCCCCGGTCGCGCGCCGGCAGCGTGGCCAGGTCACGGCCGCCCAGCGTGATGCGGCCGCCATCGGCAGGCAGCAGCCCCGCGATGATGCGCAGCAGCGTGGTCTTGCCGCAGCCGCTGGGGCCCAGCAGGCACACGAACTCCGAGGCGCCCACGGCGAGGTGGATGCGTTCGAGCGCGACCTGGCCGTCAAAGCTCTTGTGCAGGTCGGTGATCTGCAGGGACATGGTGTGTGGTCCTCGGGGAGTACGGTTCAGTGCAGCGGTTCGGTACAGCGGCTCAGCGGCCGATGGTCTTTTGCCAGGTGCCCAGGATCGCGTCGCGTTCCTTGGCGGACTTGGCGAAGTCCATGGGGTAGAGCACCTTGGAGAGGTCGGCGGGCAGGCCTGCCGCTGCAGCCGCCTTGGATTGCGGCACGCCGGGCACGGTGACGATTTCCTTGTACTTGGTGTAGAGCTGTGCTGCGCCGGGCGACAGCGTCCAGTCCAGAAAGCGCTTGGCGTCGGCCTTGTTCTTGGAGCTGGCCATCAGGCCCGAGGCTTCCAGCTCATAGCCCGCGCCGTCGGTGGGGATCACCATCTTGACCGGATAGCCCTCGTCCACCGACTGCATGGCCGCAAACGCCAGCGAGGTGCCAATTGCAAACTCACCCGCCCGCGCGGCCTTGCAGGGGCGCGAGCCCGACTTGATGTACTGCGCCACGTTGCCGTCCATGGCCTTGATGAGCTTCCAGCCCTCGTCATTGCCGCGCGACTGGATCAGCGCGGCAATCTGCAGGTAGCCCGTGCCCGAGGACACCGGGTTGGGCATGACGACCTCGCCCTTGTAGATGGGGTTGGTGAGGTCCTTCCACGACGTGGGCATGGGCAGCTTCTTGGCCTTGAGTACCTCGGTGTTCACGCAGAACGCGGCCATGTAGCCGGTGGTGGTGAACCATTTGCCGTCGGCGGCCTTGTCCTTGGCGGCCAGCTTGTCGCTGCCCTTGGGGGTGTAGGGCTCCAGCAGTGCGGTGATGCGCGGGTCCAGCGTGTTGGTCAGCGCCCAGCCCCAGATCACATCGTGCTGCGGGTTGGCAGCTTCGGCCAGGATGCGCGCGCCCAGGTCGCCCGTGGACAGGCGCAGGACCTTCACATCCACATCGGGCAAGTCCTTTTTGGCGGCGGCCAGGTATTCCTTGATCTCGTCTTCTTCGAGCGCGGTGTAGGCCGTGACGGTGCCCGCCTGGGCGGCGGTCAGCCCGCAGGCCAATGCGCCCAGCACGGGCAGCAGGCGCAGGGCTGCAAAGAGGGAGGAGCGAGTGCGCATGAATTTCTCCAGAACGGTGCGTTGCCAAAAAACAGTGCGGGGTCACCGCAGGCCAGGGGGTTTGTTCACCAAAGTTGTGCGTTTTATTGCACTTGTGCAAATTATTGTTTTTGCACGAAAATACACAAGCACTAAATATGCCAACCCGTTCATGCCGAGCGGTAGGCCCTTCTTCATTGCCCAACCGCTGCCCGGAGCTCTTCCCTTGACCATTCCCATGAACACTTTGCCCACCCCCGGTTCCCCCTTCCTGGCCCTGGCGCACGCCCTGGCCGATGCGGCCCGTGTGCACTCGCTGCGGTACTTCCGCACCCCGCTGGATGTGCTGACCAAATCGGACGAGAGTCCGGTCACCATTGCCGACCGCGAGGCCGAGGCCGCGATGCGCGCGGTGCTGCGGGCGCAGGCGCCCACGCACGGCATCCTGGGCGAGGAGCATGGCCGCGAGCGGCTGGACGCCGAGTACGTGTGGGTGATCGACCCCATCGACGGCACCAAGAGCTTCATCACCGGATCGCCGCTGTGGGGCACGCTGGTGGCACTGCTGCACCAGGGCCAGCCCGTGCTGGGGCTCATGGATTTGCCGGTGCTGGGTGAGCGCTGGACGGGGCTGGCAGGCCAGCTGACGCAGTGCAATGGCCAGCCCGTGCGGGCCAGCGGGTGTGAACAACTGGCGCAGGCCCGCATCTACACCACATCGCCGGATGCCTTTGGTGCGGCCGACTGGCAGTGTTTTGATGCGCTGAGCCGCCAGTGCGCGCTGCGCCGTTTTGGCGGCGACTGCTATGCCTATGCCCAGCTGGCGGGCGGGCATGTGGACCTGGTGGTGGAGGCGGGGCTGCAGCCGTACGACTACCTCTCGCTGGTCTGCCTGGTGGAGGGCGCGGGCGGGCGCATTACCGACTGGCAGGGCCGTGCGCTCACGGTGGCATCGGATGGGCGGGTGGTGGCGGCTGCCACGCCCCAGTTGCATGCCCAGGCGCTGGCCCTGCTGGCTGACCGGGCCGAACGGGCCGGACTGGCCAAGGCGTAGCCGAATGCGGTGGCGCCTACACTCGGCGCACCATGTTCCGCTGGCTCCTCGTCATTCTCCTGGCCCTGATGTTCATCAGCTGGCTCACACCGCTGCTGCGCCGCCTGGGCTTTGGGCGCCTGCCGGGGGACTTCCGGTTTCGCTGGCTGGGGCGCGACTGGGATGTGCCGCTGGCGTCCACGCTGCTGCTGAGCTTCGTGGTCAGCCTGATCACCAAGATGTTGTAACGGGCCGCAGCTGGGCGGCTACCCCGCCGCCTGCAATGCGTCCAGAAACGCCTTGCGCCACCAGTGCACGTCGTGCTGGCGTATACGGGCCATCAGCTTTTGATGGCGCGCCTGCCGCTCCACCAGCGGCATCTGCAATGCCTGCTGGATGCTGTCGGCCATGCCTTGGGTGTCGTAGGGGTTCACCAGCAGCGCTTCTTTCAGCTGCTCGGCCGCACCGGCAAAGCGTGACAACACCAGCACGCCCGGGTCGTCCGGGTCTTGCGCCACCACGTACTCCTTGGCCACCAGGTTCATGCCGTCGCGCAGTGGCGTGACCAGCCCCACGGCGGCGGCGCGGCACAGGCCCGGAACCCGCTTGCGGGCCACCATGCGGTGGATGTAGCGCACGGGCATCCAGTCCAGTTCGCCGTAGTCGCCGTTGACAGCGCCACACAGACCTTCCAGCTCCTGGCGCAGGTCGGCATAGGCGTTGACGTCGTCGCGCGTGGGCGAGGCGATCATGATGAGCGTGGCGCTGTCGCGGTTTTCCGGGTAGCGGTCCAGCAGTTCGCGAAAGGCCCGCACACGTTGCGGAATGCCCTTGGAGTAGTCGAGCCGGTCAATGCCCAGCAGCAGGCGCCTGCGTGAATACTCGTCGCGCATGTTCTCGTAGGTTTCCACCGCGTCGGGCGCGTGCGTGAGGCGTGTGAATTCGTCCACGTCGATGCCGATGGGAAAGGACTGCACCACCACGGTGGCTCCAAAGGCGCGCACGCGCCTTTCGTCCACCTCTTCCGCGCTGCCTTCGTTGCGCACATAGCGCGTGAAATGCGACACGTCGGCCTCGCTCTGCAGACCCACCAGGTCGTAGGCAAACAGCGAGCGCATCAGCCACTCATGCTGCGGGATGGCCGCCATGATGAGCGGCGGCGGCATGGGAATGTGCAGAAAGAACCCGATGCGCTGCTTGCAGCCCATGGCCCGCAGCTCGGCCGCCAGCGGGATCAGGTGGTAGTCGTGCACCCAGATCACGTCGTCGTCGCGCAGCAGCGGCAGCAGCTTGCGCGCAAACATCTGGTTCACGCGGCGGTAGCCCGCGATGTAGCTGGCGTTGAAGTCGGCCAGGTCCAGGCGGTAATGGAACACCGGCCAGAGCACGCTGTTGCTGTAGCCGTGGTAGTAGCTGTCGTGGTCTTCGCGGCACAGGTCCACGGTGGCCAGGGTGACGGCACCTGCCTGCCGGGTGTGCAGTTCGCCCTCGCCGGGTGTGCCGCCTTCGACCACAGTGCCGCTCCAGCCGAACCAGAGGCCCCCGGTCTGGTTCAGGGCTTCGCCCAGGGCGACGGCCAGGCCGCCGGCGGCGGGTTTTCGGGGGTCTGCAAGGCGGTTGGAGATGACAACAAGACGGCTCATGGGTTCATCATCGTTGTGGATCGCCCCGGGCCGCTGTCGGACAGTGCCTCAAATCACGCTGTCCCAGGGGGCCGACAGGCGCACGGCGGCGTTGATGACGCCCACCATGGAGTAGGTCTGCGGAAAGTTTCCCCACATTTCCTGGGTCTCGGGGTGCGTGTCTTCGGACAGCAGGCCCAGCGGATTGCGGGCGGCCAGCATGGTCTCGAAGATGGCGCGGGCCTCGGCCTTGCGGCCAATGCGCGCCAGCGCGTCGATGCGCCAGAAGGTGCAGATGTTGAAGGCCGTCTCGGGCTTGCCGAAGTCGTCGGCCGCCTCGTAGCGGCGCATGTAGGGGCCATCGCACAGGCTCTTTTCCATGGCCTCCACGGTGCTCACAAAGCGTGGGTCCTTGGGGTCGATCAGGCCCACCTCGGCCATCAGCAGCACGCTCGCATCGAGTTCATGGCCGCCAAAACTCTCGGCGAACGCCTGGCGCGCTTCGCACCAGGATTTGTCGAGGATCTCGGCGCGCATGCGGTCGGCATGCTGCTGCCAGTGGCTGGTACGGTCGGCCAGCTGCAGGGTGGCGGCGATCTTGGCCAGCCGGTCGCAGGCTGCCCAGCTCATCAGCGCGGACGAGGTGTGCACCCTGGCGCGCGTGCGCAGCTCCCACATGCCGGCGTCGGGCTGGCCATACACACGCACCGCGTTCTCGCCCACCTGTTCCAGCCGCGTGAACTCGGCCAGGCCCGCACGGTGCAGCAGGCGGTGGTCGTGGAACGCCTGGGCTGCGCCCAGCACGATGTTGCCGTACACATCGTGCTGAAAATGCTCGGCCGCCTGGTTGCCCACGCGCACCGGGCCCATGCCCCGGTAGCCCGCCAGCTGCGGCACAAGGCTCTCGGGCAGTTCTTGCTCCAGGCCAATACCGTACAGCGGCTGGATGTGGCCATCGCCGCCTTCCACCACCACGTTGCTGAGCCAGCGCAGGTAGTCCTCCATGGTGCCCACTTCGGAGATGCTGTTGAGCGCGCGCACCACGAAGAACGCATCGCGCAGCCAGCAGTAGCGGTAGTCCCAGTTGCGGCCGCTGTGGGCGGATTCGGGGATGCTCGTGGTCATGGCGGCCACGATGGCGCCGGTGTCTTCGTACAGCGAAAGCTTGAGCGTGATGGCCGCGCGGATCACGGCCTCCTGCCACTCCAGCGGCACGGCCAGAGCGCGGGTCCAACTGCGCCAGTAGGAGGTGGTCTCCTGCTCAAACAGGCGCGCGGTGTCGGCAATGCCCTCCACCAGCGTCTCGTCCGCCCCCAGCAGAAAGTTGTGTTCGCGTGTGAGCACAAATGCCTGGCCCGACAGCACATGCGACACCGGCGCATCGGTAGACAGGCGCAGCGTCATGCTCTCGCCCACGTAGCGGATGTGGTTGCTGCCGCGTGTGATTTCGGGGGTAGTCTGGCCCCAGTCGTAGCGCACCTTGAGCGCCACACGGATGCGCGGCGCACCCTGGATGGGGCGCACCCGGCGCACCAGCGTCATGGGGCGAAAGTAGCGCGAGCGGCTGTAAAAGCGCGGCGCAAAATCGGTGATCTCGATGCCGTGGCCCGCCTTGTCAAACAGCTGCGTGCGCAGGATGGCGGTGTTCGGCTCGTACCACTGGTGGGCCGATGCCAGGTCTTCCAGTTCGATCGCGAAGTGGCTGCCTTCGTCGCCGGGCTGCAGCAGGGCGTTGAACACCGGGTCGCCATCAAAACGGGGCAGGCAGCACCACACCATGCGGGCGTGGTTGTCGATCAGTGCGCTGATGGCGCAGTTGCCGATCATCCCGAGGTTGAGTGAGCCCGCTTGGGGATCGTTGGCTGCCGTGTTCATCGTTCGCGCTCCAAGGTCGTGCGTGCAGAAGACAGCCAGCCGCGCAAGGCGGCGGATGTCATGCAGCGGTGTTGTGCCATGGTCGGCCCTTCGCCCACCTTGATGCCCCAGCCGCCCAGTGCCTGAACGGCGGCAAAGCCAGCCTCATCGGTGACGTCATCTCCCACAAAGACTGGGGTGCGCCCGGCAAAGGGGGCCTGTGTCATGAAATCGAGAATGGCCTGGCCTTTGTGGACGCCCCGGGGCTTCACTTCAAAGACGCATTTACCGCGCAGCAGTTCCACACCCTCCACCTGCTGCATGGCGCGCACGAGGGTGTCGTGACACAACCCTTGCAGATGGGGGGCCTGGCGGTAGTGCAGGGCCACGCTCGCGCGCTTGGGCTCTACCAGCAACCCCGGATAGTGTGCCGCCAGGTCGTACGCAGCCCGTAGAACCTTCTCCAGGTCTGGCGGCAGAACGGCAGGGTGGGATGTGTCGGTCAGTCGGTATTGGGCACCATGCTCGCTGGCCAGCGGCAGGTGCAGCGGGGCCAGAAATCCGTCGATGTCGGCCTCAGGCCGCCCGGTCACGATGGCCAGCGCGCCGTCCAGATGGGTGTACAGCGATGACAGCGTGGGGACCAGCCCGGAAGCGATGCGCACCGCCTCGGGGCGCGGCGCCAGCTCGGTGAGCGTGCCGTCAAAGTCCAGAAAAAGCGCATGGGCAGTTGTCAGTAGGGGGAGCAGCTGCATGGGCGAAACCTTATCAGACGCGGTGAAGCTGACCCGGGTGAAAGGGTGTTTCAGCGCTGGTAAACGCACGCAAGGTGTGCGACGGGGTGCAACATCAAGACCCCAGGACTGCCAAGCCCGCTCTTGAAACGCCCGGCTTGTGCCGCCATGTGTAAGAACCTGTTGCGATCCCCGAAAAGATCTTGAGCAGGTTCTAAGAGGCCCGCTTTTTGCTCACACCGATTGCCGCACCATGACCGAATCCCTGCACATCGTCTGCCCCCATTGCCACACCACCAACCGCGTGCAGCGCGCCGACCTGGGCAACGCGCCCGATTGCGGAAAGTGCCATCAGCGCCTTTTCGCGGGGGCGCCGCTGGAGCTGGATGCCACCAGTTTTGACAAGCATGTGGTGCGCAGCCACATCCCCGTGTTGGTGGACTTCTGGGCGCCCTGGTGCGGGCCTTGCCGCCAGATGGCCCCGGCCTTTGCGCAGGCCGCCCGCGAGCTGGAGCCGCGTGTGCGCCTGGCCAAGCTCAACACCGAAGACCACCAGGCCATCGCGGCGCGTTATGCCATCCGCAGCATTCCGACCATGATTTTGTTCCAGCAGGGGCGCGAGGTGGCGCGCGTTTCGGGCGCGCTGGGGGCTGCGGACATCGTGCGCTGGGTGCGAACAGCGGCAGTTTAAAAAAGACAGGCGCCTCAACGAATTCCGAGTGCCCGGTCCAGTGACACGTTGCCTGCGCCGCGCCCCACCAGGTACAGCATCAGCCCCGCCCATGACAGGTGCGTGGGCCAGGCATCGGGGTACACGAACACCTGGATGACCAGCGTCATGCCCAGCAAGGCCAGGGCCGACAGGCGCGTGAGCAGGCCCAGCACCAGAAGAACAGGGAACAGATGCTCTGCCACGGTGGCCATCTGCGCCGCCAGCTCGGGTGGCAGCAGGGGCAGCTTGTACTCGTCGCGGAACAGCGCATAGGCGCTGTCGGAGATGGTGAACCACCCATCGACTTTGGTGCGCGCTGAAAGCCAGAAGATGCCTGCAATTGCCACGCGGTTGACCATCGCCAACAGGCTGTGCGGGGTGAGCGAGGTGGCTGCATCGGCCAGGCGCGCCAACAGCTTGCGCTGGCCTTTGGCGGGTGCAGTGGGGAAATGTGTGCTGGTGGTCATCAGGGGCTCCTTGGCCTCGGTGTGAATTGGTGTGGGTCGGTGGGTATCAATGCGCCTGCGTCCAGCAAGGAGCCCATCAGGGCCGCAAAGTCTGCGGTGGGCTCGGCCGCAAGGGCTGAAGTGGCGGCGGCCTCCAGCGTCTGGCCTTGGGCGCAGGCGTCCAAAAAGGCCACTCCGGCGCGCGACAGTGGGCGCCACGTCACGGGTGCGTGGGGCCGGGTGAGCAAGGCCCCATCGCCGGTCCAGTCCAGCGGCTCTGTGGGGAGCAGACCTTCGCGGTGGCTCTGCCACAACGCGTAGGCGGGATGCTCGTCGCACCAGGCCCAGCGTGCGGCGGGGTGGGGGCGCAGTTGCACCAGGGGCAATGTATCGGGCGCCTGCTGTGCCAGCCAGTTGCGGTCCACAGCGGTGGCGTCTGCCGCCAGATGGCATTCGGTCCAGCCGCGGTCCAGGCGCGCCACGGCCGGCAGATAAGGCAGCTCGGCCGCTGGTGCAAAACCGGCCAGAAAGTCAGCAAACTCCGCGCCGTAGTCCATCAGCAGTCCGTCAGCTGGCGGCTGCGCGCGGGCATACACCGCGGCGGCGGCGCGAAACCATTCTTCGCCCACCAGCTGGCACACCGTGGGGTAGCTGGCCTGCAGGGCATCAATGCAGCCCTTGAGCACGGTGTTGCGGTACACGGCAAAGCCGGGCTGGGATTCCAGCGCAGACAGCCACGGTGAGTGCTCGGCATGGCCGAGCAACGCGGCAGAGAAGCCGTCCTGGAATGCGCTCAGCTGCATGCTGCCTCCTCGGGCTGCGCCGCTGTGAGCGCGTTGTGGGCCTTGTCGCGCTCGGCCAGCAGTTCGCTGAAGGCGGGCAGATTGTCGTCGCGTTCGATGAGGGTGGGCATGGGGCCTGTGCGCGCGATCACCTGCCCGTACAGCGCCCACACCGCCGGGGCGATGGACGCGTCGTGGCTGTCGATCAGCAGGGCATCGCCATGCACCGGGTCGGCATGGTGGCCCGCCAGGTGGATTTCGGCCACGGCGTGCAGGGGAAAGGCGTTGAGGTAGGTCTGCGCGTCAAAGCCCAGGTTGTTGGCACTGACGTACACGTTGTTCACGTCCAGCAGCAGGGCGCAGCCAGTCCGCTGCACCAGCTCGGTCAGAAATTCGGTCTCAAGCCAGTCGTGGCCGTCGATGTGCAGGTAGTGCGTGGGGTTCTCGATGGCGATGGGGCGCTGCAGCGCATCCTGCGTTCGGGCGATGTTGTCTACGATGCGGTGCAAGGCGGCCTGCGTGCGCGGAAACGGCAGCAGGTCGGGCAGGTACTGCCCGCGCCACTTGGACCATGCCAAGTGCTCCGAGATGATGACTGGCTCCACCCGCCTTGCAAGGGCTGCCAGTCGCGCCAGGTGTGCCGCGTCGGGCGGAGTATCGGCAGCAAGCGACAGCGATACGCCGTGCAGCGCCACGGGGTGGCGCGCGCGGATGGCCTCCAGCCAGGCCAGGCGGGGGCCACCCTCGGCCAGATAGTTTTCAGGGTGCACCTCCCACCACAGACCCGTGGCGGTGCAGTGCAGCGCCTCGTCATAGTGCTGGGGCTTGAGGCCCAGGCCAGCGGTGAGAGGGCACAGGGCCATCGGTCAGGCCTTGATGGGGGTGAGCGAGCCCATGCCCTTGGGCGTCTTGATGGTGGCGCAGGTGCCTGCGGGCACAAACTTCCAGGCGTTGCCCTGGTAGTCCACCTTGGCGGAGCCCGCACAGGTGGTGCCGGGGCCGGCGGCGCAGTCGTTCTTGCCAGCCATCGAGACGCCGTAGCACTTCTCCATGGCGGGTTTGGCGCCGTCCATGGGGGCGGAGGTGGTTTGGGCCATGGCGGCGCCAGAGGTCAGGGCTACAAGGGCAAGGGCGCCGAGGCTGAGGGTGCGAGTGGTCATGGTACGGTTCTCCGAGGGTTGGGTCAGGGTTGAATCCGATCGGGGTGCAGCGAGAGGCCGCGTTGAACTGCCCGATCTGCGTTGTAATTCGCGCAGCGCAACTTGCGGGTTACAGCGCTGTACGAAAAATTTCGGAGCGGCATGGCGAAACATTTTTTTGCGATGCCTGTAACCCAATGGCTCCGGCATACGAATTTCTTGCAGGGAGACACCATGGAGAGTGTGGAAGAACGCCTGCGCGGCTTGTTGATGCAGGGGCTGGATGCCGACGCAGCCGCCTACCAGCGCTTTTTGAAAGAGCTGAGCGCCCACCTGCGCGCCTTTTTGCGCCGCCGCCTCGCGCAGCGGCTCGATGAGGTGGAAGACCTGGTGCAGGAGACGCTGCTGGCGGTGCACAACCAGCGCCACACCTACCGGCCCGAGATGCCGGTGACGGCCTGGGTGCACGCGATTGCGCGCTACAAGCTCATCGACTGGTTGCGCTCGCATGCCGTCAAAGAGGGGCGCAACGACCCGCTGGACGATGCCGACGAGTTGTTTGCCCGCAGCGACAGCGAGGCCGCCGAAGCCCGGCGGGACCTGGGGCAGTTGCTGCGCACGCTGCCAGACAAGCAACGGCTGCCGATTGAGTATGTGAAATTGGAAGGTTTGTCGGTGGTCGAGACGGCGCGCCTCACGGGGCTGTCGGAGTCGGCTGTCAAAGTCGGCGTGCACCGGGGGCTCAAGGCCCTGGCCGCCAAGATCAGGGGAATGGCATGAAAACCGATGAATTGATCCACCTGCTGGCCACCGATGACCGGCCGGTGCAGCGCAACGCGATAGAGCAGCGCTTTGTGGTGGCCGCACTGGCGGGCATTGCCGGCGCCGGGGTGCTGATGCTGTCCCTGTTCGGTCTGCGCCCAGATCTGCTGGCCACCATGGCGCTGCCCATGTTCTGGGGCAAGCTGGTGTTTGCCGCCGCGCTCGCTGCTGCCGGGCTGGCGCTGCTGCGCCGCATGGCCCGCCCTGGCATGGCGCTGGGCCACGCAGCCCTGTGGCTGGCCATGCCGCCGCTGGTGCTGTGGGCCATGGCCTTGTGGGCGTTGTCGCAGGTGTCCGCCGCAGAGCGCATGCCGCTCATCCTGGGCAGCACCTGGCGCACCTGCCCGTTCAATATCGCGGCGCTGTCGGTGCCGGCATTTGTTGCAGGCTTTTGGGCCCTCAAGGGCGCTGCCCCCACGCGCCTGGCGTGGACGGGTGCGGGCGCTGGTTTGCTGGCGGGTGCGCTGGGCGCCTTGGTGTACGCCCTGCATTGCCCCGAAATGGCCACGCCCTTCCTGGCTGTCTGGTATGTGGCGGGCATGGCCATCCCGACTGCGCTGGGGGCGGTGCTGGGGCCGCGCCTGCTGCGTTGGTGAAGGGGCGCGGCAAGTGTGCCAAGCGCCCTGGTGGTTCAGGCGCTGACGCGTTTGTTGTAGGCGCGGAAAACCGTGTCCAGCGTCCAGCCCAGCGATTCGTAGAGGGACTGCGCGGTGGTGTTGGTGTGTGCTGTGGTCAGGTCCATGCGCACCTTTCCATGGGTGCGGGCCGTGGCTTCTGCTGCCATCAGCAAGCTGCGCCCGGCGCCTGTCTTGCGGGCGGCGGGGGCCACGAACAGGTCGTACAGCGTGTAGATAGGGGCGGCCTCCACCGAGCAGAACGTGGGGTAGAGCTGGCAAAAGCCTACCGCCGTTTGCGACGCATCCAGCGCCAGCAGGATCACCGACTCTTCACGCTCTAACCGCTCCGCGATGAAGGCCTTCGCTCCGGCCAGGTCTGGCGCCTGCTCGTAGAACTGCCGGTAGGCATCAAACAGCGGCGCGACGGTGTCAGCGTCGGCCGGGGTGGCAAGGCGGATGTGAACAGTGGTCATGGAGACGTTGGGATGGCTGTGCGGGCGCGAAACTGCACCAGGTTCTTGCAAGGCTGTACCCCGGATGGAATACAGGCGGACGCGGATTGTAGGAGGGGCTGTCCGCGTCTTGGGCGGTCGCGTGCGGGGTCAGGCAACGTCGCTGCGGGGCTGCAGCCACTGCGCCACCGCTTCCACCCGCGCCTGGTGGATCAACGCACCCACCTGCGGCCCAGCCACGCCCTTGGCAGCTGCCTGCGCTGCAATGTCGCGCGTGACCACCGACTGCACGGCCGCCAGCACAGCCGCCAGCCGCTGGCGCTGCGGGTAGGCGGATTCTTCAAACCCTAGCCGTCCGCGCGCATCGCATTCGCAGGCCAACAGGATGTCGGCGAACCGCTCGGGCTTGCGGATGGCGTCGCAGCGCTCCAGCAGGCGCACCAGCGCGGCGGCCGAGAGGTCGCCGCTGCGGTGGATGTGGCCGTGCTCGCGGGCCACCACATCGGCCGTCTCGCGGCAGTCCACGGGCACGCGCAGGCGCTCGGCCACGTCTTTCAGCAGCTCCGCGCTGCGCTCCTCATGCCCGATGTGGCGCGGCAGCATATCGGCGGCCGTGGTGCCCTTGCCCAGGTCATGCACCAGGCAGGCAAACCGCACGGGGAGTGGCGCCTGCAGCCGGGCCGCCATGTCCAGCACCATCATCAGGTGCACGCCCGTATCCACCTCGGGGTGGTACTCGGCGCGCTGGGGCACGCCCCACAGGCGCGCCACTTCGGGCAACAGCACCTGCAGCGCGCCGCACTCGCGCAGCACCTCGAACATGCGCGAAGGCTTTTCTTCCATCAGACCCCGCGCCAGCTCCTGCCACACGCGCTCGGCCACCAGGTGGTCCACCTCGCCATGCGCCACCATCTCGCGCATCAGTTGCATCGTCTCGGGCGCCACCGTGAAGTCGGTGAACCGCGCTGCAAACCGCGCCACGCGCAGAATGCGCACCGGGTCTTCGCGGAAGGCGTCGGTCACATGGCGCAGCACCCGCGCCTCGATGTCTTTGGCGCCAGAATATGGGTCAAAAATGCCTCCAGCGCTTGTCCCATAAGCGTTAGTAGCTATTGCATTGATAGTGAGGTCGCGGCGGGAAAGGTCTTCTTCCAGCGTCACGTCGGACGAGCTTTCCACCACAAAGCCCCGGTAGCCGCGCCCGCTCTTGCGCTCGGTGCGGGCCAGCGCGTATTCCTCGCGGGTCTCGGGGTGCAAAAACACCGGGAAGTCTCGGCCCACTGGCAGGTAGCCCAGCTCCAGCATCTGCTCGGGCGTGGCACCCACCACCACCCAGTCGTGGTCATTCACCGGCCGGCCCAGCAGCTTGTCGCGGACCGCGCCGCCCACCATGTAGATTTGCATCGGTGTAGTTTAGGACGAGCACTCGGCCGTATATTCCAGCCCACCATGTCCCTATCGTCCGAACTCACCATTGCCCAGCTCAACCCCGACGGCAGCGTGCCCGTGCCCACGGCGCCCGACGCAGCGGCCAACGCCGCCGCCGAGGCCCTGCAGCGCGAGGCACAGTTCGAAGCCCTCAAGGCCAAGGTGGACGACTTGCAGGAGATCCTGGCCAAGTCGCTCAACGAAATCCTTGCCGACCGCGACAAGTTCAAGGAAGCGATGGCCGCGTGGGACGCCTTCGGCGCCATGTGGATGCTGTCACAGCGCGCCATGAAGCGCGTGGCGCTGGATCTGGCTGCGCAGCAGGGTGTGAGCGACGAAGAGGTGGTAGCGCGTGCGCTCGCCTATGCCAACCAAGTGCTGAACGCGGAGGAGGAAGACCTGGGCGGCACCATTGCCCCGGCGCAGTTGGCGCACATTGCGCGGCACAAGGCGTTCTTGCGCAAGCAGTTCCGATAGCTCGTTGTTGGAGGTCTGGACGAACTGATCAGCGTTCTGTCTGTGAGGTGATGGACGTGCAATGAAAGGAGTGCGAGCTATGAAAAAACGTGTGACGGTTTTCACCTTTGCCTTGTCGGCTTTGCTGATGGGAGCCGCTCTTTGGCCGTACGCTCCTCCATTTGAAACGCTTACGGCAGAGAGCGCGACAGTTAGGGTGAAGCACCCGGGGCCAGTGGTTCAGGAGGCCGTCTTTCAGACTGCCTCGGGCTCGGAGGTTTCCTGCAAGAGGGGAAAGTCGGGCAGGTGCCCTATCGAACAATTGGTCAGGATGGAGGCGCGTCAAGCGCAACTCACTGTTTGGCACGATGGTGCGCGCGTGTTCCAGATCGCCGACAAGGAGCGGATCCTCTATCCATACGAAGCTGTCTACGATGGCCGCGCATTTCTATTCGCGATCGCAGCCATTGTCGCGCTGGTGGGATTGGGCCAGATGGCGATTCACATTGGCTGGGCTAACGAATATGACGATGAAGGCAAGCTGATCGTGCGCGAATAGACAGAGTCCTCGCGCTGGGCTTCCTACTGACCCGACCTGAAGTCTTAGTTGAACACCGGCCTGAAAAAACTCCGCTCGTAGCTCGCGATGCACCCCGTCTCCTCGGCGTAGCGGAACGCTGCCTGGCACTCCGCGTCCTGCATCGACTGCTGGCGGTACACCTCGTAGGCCGCGAGGCTCTCAAACGTGAACAGCGCCAGCGCGATGTTGTTGGCGCCCTCGCTGGGCATGAAGTAGCCGTGGTGCTGGCCGCCGAACTTCTCGACCAGTGGAATCCACAGCCTGCCGTAGTGCTCGAACTCCTTGAGCTTGCTGGTGTTGAGCACGTAGCGCAGGTAGATGGTGACAGCCATGGCGATGCTCAACCCTCGGTATGGCGCAGGCGGTACGGCTCTTCGAAGTCCAGAAAGTCCTTCTCGGCCAGGGCTTCGTCGATCCAGGCTTTCACGCCGGGCAGTGCGCGCACGAGGTCTACATAGGCCTTGATGGGGGTGGGTACGGGCAGGGCATAAGAGTGCAGGCGCATGCACACGGGGGCAAAGTAGGCGTCGGCCACGGTGAACTCGCCAAACAGCAGGGGGCCGCCGTGCTCCTGCAGCAGTGCACTCCACATCTCCACCAGTCGCTGGACGTCGGTGCGCACGCCGGCTTTGTCGCGCCAGATCAGCGCGCCGGCATCGGCCAGATTCGCCTCAATGTTCATGGGGCAGTTGCTGCGCAGGGCGGTGAAGCCGCTGTGCATCTCCGCGCAGACGCTGCGTGCGCGTGCGCGGGCCTTGGCGTCCGCGGGCCAGAGCTTCTTGTCGGGGTGGGTTTCGGCCACGTATTCGGCAATCGCCAGGGTGTCCCAGACGACCAGATCGCCATCGACCAGTGCAGGCACCTTGCCCGTGGGACTCACGGGGCTCATCACACGCTTGAACTCCGAATCGGCGTCAAAGCTGTCGAAGCGCACGCGCACTTCTTCAAACGCAATGCCCGCCTGCTTGAGCAGTACCCAGGGGCGCATGGACCATGAGGAGTAGTTCTTGTTGCCGATGTAGAGCTTGAGCATGGGGGCACCTGAAAAATGAAGGTCAGCCCGCCATGCTAGCGGCTGCGCGATGCGCCAGCGATGCGAAAAAAGGCCTGAATGATGCGCAGCGCGCATCACCGGGCCCCGAGGAGCCGGTCTGGCCGGTCAGACAGGCCAGACCACCCCGTTGTCGTTCAGGATGGCATCGAGCGGCAGGTCGAACTCCTCGGGCTCGAAATCATCCAGGTAGCCATGGGTGAAGCCCAAGCCCACGGTGAACGGCTTGGGTTGCAGCGTGGCCAGCGTGCGGTCGTAAAATCCGCCGCCATAGCCCAGCCGGTAGCCACCCGGCGCGTAGCCCACGCACGGAACAAACAGCAGCGTGGGCACGATGACCTCAGTGTCCTTGGGCTTGGGGATGCCATAGGCGTCTTCTTCCATGGGGCAGCCGGGGTACCAGGCGTGGAAGGTGAGGGTCTTGTGCTGCTTGTTGACCACCGGCAGGCCAATGCGGCGGCGCAGGGGCTCGTCCAGCAACTCGCCGTCTTCCTTCCAGCGGTGCAGGGCGGGCAGGGGGTCGAACTCGCCCTTGATGGGCCAGTAGGCACCAATCACCGTATCGGGCCGGTTCACCAGCCAGATGCGCATCACCTGCTGTAACAGGTCGGCCCGCTGTAGGCGGTCCGGCAGGTTGAGGCGTTCTTCTATCAATGCGCGCCGAAGGGCTGCTTTGTCCATCAGATAATTCCCCCATGCAATTTCTCAGAGCGATTCTGACACCCCTTGTGGCCGCCACCCTGCTGGCTGCTACCGCGCCCCTTGTCATGGCGCAAAACCGTGGTGACGATACCCTGCTGGAGATGCAGCAGGCGTTCCGCAAGGGCGACCGCAACAAGCTCGCGCAGCTGCTGCCTGCGGCACGCGGCCATGCGCTGGAGCCCTGGGCTGCCTACTGGGAGCTGCGCGTGCGTCTTGGCGAGGCCTCGCCACAGGAGATCCAGTCCTTCATGCAGCGCTACGCCGGCACCTACCAGGAAGACCGCCTGCGCAACGACTGGCTGCTGCTGCTGGGCCAGCGCCGCGACTGGAGCCAGTTTGCCGAGCAGCACCCGAGCTACCGCATGTCGGACGACCGCGAAGTGCGCTGCTACGCGCTCCTGATCGACCAGATCAAGGGTACGGCACCAGCCACCGTGGCCGAGGACGTGCGCAGCAACTGGTATGCGATCCGCGACGCCGACGATGGCTGCACCCACGCCGCACGCGAGCTGTACGGCTACAAGAAGCTCTCGGCCCTGGATGTGTGGCGCAAGGCCCGCCTGGGCGTGGAGGCCAACCGGCCCCGCGTGGTGCGCACGGCGGTCGAAATCGTCTCGCCGGAATCGCTGCCGCAACTCAAGGATGTGCTCGATGCGCCCAGCAAGTACCTGCTCTCGCGCGCCACTGCCGCTGGCAAGGCCCGGCAGGAACTGGTGCTGCTCGCCCTGTTGAAGCTGGCCACCAGCGACCCGGACAGCGCGGCCTACCAGCTGGAGAACAAATGGGGCGTGCACCTCTCTGCCGAAGAGCGCAACTGGGCCTGGGGCGTGATTGGCAAGACCGCCGCGCAGAAGCTGGCCAGCAACGCCCATGGCTACTTTGCCAATGTGACCAAGGACAGCGACCTCAACGACGACCTGCTGGGCTGGAAGGTGCGTGCCGCCCTGCGCGCTGGCCAGTGGAAGGCCGTGGGCAAGGCGGTGGACGCCATGGGCCCTGAAGGCCGCCAGGACAGCACCTGGGTGTACTGGAAGGCGCGCTCGCTGCTGGCGGGCCGCGTGAGCGATGCCGAACGCGCCGAAGCACGGCAACTGCTCGAAGGCATTGCCGGAACGCGCGGCTTCTATGAGCAGCTGGCGCTCGAAGAGCTGGGCCAGCGCATCACCACGCCGCCCGCGCCCGCGCCCCTCACCGCCGAAGAAAAGGCCGCCGCTCGCGCCAACCCGGGGCTCAATCGCGCCCTGTACGCCATCCTGCTGGGCCTGCGCAGCGAAGGCGTGCGCGAGTGGAACTACACCACAAACCTGCACCAAAGCGGCGGCATGCCCGACCGCGAACTGCTGGCCGCCGCCGACTTCGCCTGCCAGCGCGAGGTGTGGGACCGCTGCATCAACACCAGCGAGCGCACCAAGAGCGTGGTGGACGTTACGCAGCGCTTCCCCACCCCCTTCCGCAGCGCGGTGGTGGAGCGTGCCAATGGCATCGGCCTGGACCCGGCCTACGTGTACGGCCTGATCCGCCAGGAAAGCCGCTTCATCATGGATGCGCGCTCGCACGTGGGCGCCTCGGGCCTCATGCAGGTGATGCCCGCCACCGCGCGCTGGACGGCCAAGAAGATCGGTCTGAACGGTTTCACGGCCGATCAGATCAACGACCGCGACACCAACATCACCATCGGCACGGCCTACCTCAAGCTCGCGCTGGACGACTTTGCGGGTTCCATGCCCATGGCCGCGGCCGCCTACAACGCAGGCCCCGGCCGCCCGCGCAGCTGGCGCAACGGCCCGGTGCTGGACGCCGCCATCTGGGCCGAGAACGTGCCGTTTGCCGAGACGCGTGACTATGTGAAGAAAGTGCTGTCCAACACCACCAACTACGCAGCCATGCTCACCGGCCAGCCTCAGTCGCTCAAGAGCCGCCTGGGCACGATCGGCCCGCGCGATGCGGCGTTGCCAGAGGTGAACAAGGATTTGCCTTGATGGGTCGGTGGTTGCTATAAATAGAAGAGCTGCTGGCGCTTATCGGATAAGCGCTAGGGCCTATTTTTGCCAATATTTGGAGGGGTAAGCCATGAGAAAACTGGGTTGGGTGGCCATGGTCGCCCTGGCGATGGCTTTGGGCGCAGCAGCGCAGGCGCAGCCGGTGTACAAGTGGGTCGATGCCGACGGCAAAACCCATTACGGATCGCAGCCGCCGCCTACCTCACAGGATGCTGAGCCGATGAAGCTGCAGAACAACAACGGCACCAGTGGCAGCGGTGGGGTAGGCAGCAAGGGCAGTGCCTCTTCTGCTGGCAAGTCGGCGGGTGCCACCCAGTTCAACCCCGACGGCACCAAGAAGATTCCGAAAGACGTTCAGGAATTTGGCGAGGGGCTGAAGAAGGCCCTGGGCACGGTGGACGGCAAGCAAGTGCCGCTCAACTGCGCCACCGCAGTGGACAACATCCACTACCAAGCCGACCTCATGCTGGAAGTGGGCCAGAAGAACGTGCGCGACGGTTACATGGCCCAGGCGGACTTTGACAAGGCGGCACCCAAGATCCGTGAAGCCAAGGGCAAATACAGCCTATCGGACTGCCAGGGCGCATCGGGCAACAAGAAGGCGTTCTACCAGTGCATGTCCAGCAGCAACAACCATGTGACGGGGTGCGACAAGCAGCACAAGCATTGAAGCCGTGCCGAGGCGCTGTGTGCCGTCCCCCAAGAGGGACGCCTGCAGCGGCTCTGTCAAGGGCGTGCCGTGGCGGCACTGACTGAGGTGCATTGCTGGGGTCAGCCGGGATGCCAAGGTCCGGGCGGACGTCGTATCTATGCGTTGTGCAGCATGTCGCCTTGGCGGGTGGCCGCACCGGACCGCACCAGTTCGTCGCTCAGGCTGCCAAGCCATTCAACCTCGGCCTGATCGGCAAAGTGGCGCTCGCGGAGCATGCCGAAGTAGGGCGTGGCCTGCGCCCAGGCAGCCAGGTTCTGGAGACTGATCTGCTGCCATTCCAACAGCTTGTACTTGAGCAGCACCTTGGCCGCATAGAGCGCATGTTTGCCCGGGTTGCGCACAAAACCGTCCAGGCGGCGGCGTGCGCCGTCAATGGCGCGCGACGCATCGACAAACACCGGCCCGTGGCCGGGGATCACGACCTGGGGCGATAGCTGCTCGATCACATCCAGCGTTGCGGCCACCTGGGCGAACGCGTCTTCGCCTTCCAACTCGGGAAACACCACGCCAAAGCCGTTTTCCCACAGCGCATCGGCCGAGATCAGCACACGGCCCTGGGGCTCGAACAACACCACCGAATGCGGATCGTGGCCCGGCGCGGCATGCACCTGCCAGGGCTTGTCGCCGAGCAGCACGCAGGAGTCGGGCATGAGCAGCGTGTCGGCCCGAAAGGGCGGACATTCCTGGCCCGTCGGTGTGTAGCTGAGCGCATAGGCATCCCACTGGCGCACATGGTCGGCCTGGCCGGGTGGAATGGCCGTGAGCACGCCGGGCCAGGCCTTTTGTAGCGCGGCATTGCCGCCGCAGTGATCGCTGTGCAGATGGGTGTTGAGCACACGGTCCAGCGCGCGGCCCTGCAGCGCGTCGCGCACCAGGTCCACAGTCTGTTCGGCATGGCTGCAGTAGCCGGTGTCCACGATGGCCGTGTCGTGGTGGCCGACGAAGAGGATGTTGTTGGCCGAGAGCCAGCCGCGTTCCAGGACGGTGATTTCAGGGGGGAGCAGGTTGTGTGGCGCAGTAGTGGGCATGAAGGCGAGAGTGAAGGCTTTGCGGCGGGTATCAATACAAACGCTGCGCCGCAGTCTGCTGCCCAGCGTACTGCAGGTCTGGCGTGCCCGCAGTCCTCCAAAACCCGCATGCCCGCGCCATCGATGCCGCTCGGCGGGACAGCGGCATCTGGCTGCACGTGGCTACTGTGGCAAGGTCACTTGCACCACCGCGTTGCGGGTGCTGAAGAACAGCTTGGAATCCCGCACGGCAATGCCGATAGGCGTGTGAATGATGCCCGGAAGATCCCCTCCCAGAAAGCCTCGCTGCCCGGCACGACCGACCAGCGTGCTGACTTGGCCTTCTGTGGAGATCTTGCGAACCACGCTGTTGACAGGATCCGTGACGTACAGATTGCCCTTGGCATCCATTGCGAGGCTGGCGGTGCCGCCGTTTTCTCCATTGAGAGAGCCAAAATCTTGCCCGATGTAAACCCCGCCAGCTGAGTAGCTGCTGTAACTGGCTGCCGCAAAGCGCGCGCTGCTGGCCGGCCCATCCACCAGACCAGCAGGCAGATCGGCCCTGCCGGCGACGGTGCTGACCATGCCGGCAGGTGTGATCTTGCGGATGGTGGGGCCAATCCCGGTGAACGCGTCATTGAGCCCATCCACCACATACAGGTTGCCCGTCTGATCAAGGGTCATATTCCCCAGGATGGAGAAGCGCGCGGCGCTGCCCTGTCCGTCCACGTGGCCCAACGCGCCGGGACTGCCGGCCAGCAATGTGACCTCGCCTGCGGCGGTGATTTTGAGGATGACGCCATTGACGCCTGCCGCATAGACAGTGCCTGCAGCGTCGGCGGCAACCCCATTGATGGCGGCAGCATATCTGTAGGTGTTGCCACCATGGACGAATGGGGGAACCCATATGGACACATCTGCCAGAACCGATGCTTGGCCAGTGGGGCTGATCCTGAAAACCAGATTGGGATCGCCAGTAAACGGTGCCGTGGAGGCCGTGTAGATGTTGTCCTGCCCATCTACCGCCATGGCCCGCCAGGAGGGGTTCGCAAAGCCTGCAGGCCATTGGAGCGGGAGTGCGCTTGTGGTGCCGTCGGGGCGGACGATGCGCACCCTGCCAGCGTCGTAGTCGCCCACATACAGCGCTCCTGACTTCGCCAGAGCCATCGCCTGAGGAGCCTTGAACCGCGCATCTGTGCCCGGACCGTCTGCAGCGACGGCCTCGGGATTCGCCGCCGTGGGCTTCCCGACAAGGGTGGATCGGGTGCCATCGCGATGGTATTTTTGAATCCACGTGGATTGGACATTGGCGAGGCTGACGATGAAGTTGCCGCTGCGATCAACGACCAGGCTTCTACCCCCCGAAGCCGCAGGGACTGTGAGGGTCAGGGTGGACACGGCCCCGCTCTTGGTGATATGGCGAATGGTGACCGGGTCATGTCCATCCAGCGCATAAAGCTCGTTGGAGGCATCCAGTGCCAAATCGTGGAGGATGCTGAACTTGGCCGTCACGGCATCGCCATCGGCAGCACCCTGAATGTCTTGGTTGCCAGCGACATGGGTCACTTCTCCGGTGGGGGTAGATTTCTTGATGGAACTCCCGTGTGTGAAGTAGACGGTGCCGGAGGCATCTACGACGAACTTGGAGCGCTCCGGCTCCGGCAGCTCCATCGGCAGGGTGCTCGTGACGCCCGCAGGGGTGATCTGGCGAATCTTTGGGTAGGCGTAGCTACCCTGGCCGACATAGAGATTCCCGGCGCTGTCCAGCCTTATTTCGCGAGGAGCGCAGAGTGTTGAGCCCTGGGAGGGGCCGTCGGCATTGCCACACACGCCGGGTTTACCTGCGATGGTGGTGACGGCACCGGTGCTGTCAATCTTGCGCACCAGGTGGTTGGCTGTGTCCGCCACGTAGGTGTTGCCTGACGCGTCTGCTGCGACCGCTGTTGGATAGAAAAAACGTGCAGCTGGCCCCACTCCATCGGCGTAGTGGACAGTGACCGAGGGTGCAGGGGCCGGACTTTGGCCGCCCGCGACGGTGCTGACGGGACCGGAGGTTGCCCATTTCCGGATGGCATGGTTGCCTGTGTCTGCCATCAGCAAATCACCTGTGGGCGAAAGCGAGAGTGCTGGTATCCCGGAAAAAAGCGCATCGGCGGCGGCGCCATCCAGGTAACCGGACCGGTGGGTGGCCCCGGCCAGCAGACTGAGTGCAGGTGTGGGCTCGGGGACTGGGGTATCTGGGTTGCCTGCGTCCGGACCACTGCCGCTACCGCCCCCGCAGGACGTGGCAAAGATGGAAAGGCTGAGCAAACCTGCCAGCCAGGGGAGGGCAGGCCGATGCTGTCGCGACATGGGTTTCACAAGTGGTTCCTCCCTGATGAACTTGAAGCGGGTCTGCGCCAAGGATGGGCCTTCTCGCTGCTGGTTGATTATGCGTAGGGAGCATGGAAGTACGTGTCTGTTTCAACCCGTTGCAAATGCAGCGCCAGACGCCAGACGCCAGACCCGTGGCCCGGCGTTCGGGGCCGCGTCGACGAACTACCCAGGCCACGGCCAGCGTTGGTGCAAAGTCGCAGGAGCCGGGTGTGGGAAAGGTGCCTCTGCAGTCACCGGGGAAACGTATGGTTGCGGGACGTGGGCCGCGCTTTTCCCGCTGCTGCAACTCCAGCTCGGGTCTACCGTGCTGGCTTGCCGACCCCCTTGAAGTGGCTCAATGTCGTGAGGTCAGAACGTCACGCCCGCCACCAGAATCACATTGGCATAGGGCGTGCACTCGCCTGTGCGCACCATCACGCGGGCCTGCTGGGTCAGGCGCTTGAACTCATCGTGCGATACGGCCTGGGGATCCACCGGCAAGTGGCACCACGCGGGCAAATGGCCGCCGTTGCGCTCCATGGCCTCGTTAGCGATCACGGCTTTCTCGACCTGCATCTCCTCCAGCACCACCCGCAGCACATCGGCCACGGCCGGGATGCCCGGCGTCAGCGCCAGGTCAATGCGGCGCGGGCCATTGGGGATGGGCAGTCCCACGTCGCCAATCACCAGCATGTCGCCGTGGCCCAGGGTGGCGATGGCGTGGGAGAGTTCGGCGTGCAGCAGGGCGGTGCGTTTCACAGGGGGCTCCAGGCGGGCGGTTGGGGGCTTTGCGCCACGGCGGCGCGGGTGGGGATGGAGGGCTGGGCGCCCGGCTGCGTGACGCACAGCGCCGATGCTCGGATGCCTTCGCGCACGGCGGCGTCCAGCGGCCCGCCGCGTGCCAGCGCCACGGCCAGTGCCCCCAGGAAAGTGTCACCAGCGGCCGTGGTGTCCACGGCTTTCACGACCAGGCCGGGGTGGTAGCGGTTGCCTGCCGCATCGGCGGCCACGGCGCCCGCAGCGCCCAGAGTTACTACGACCTGTGCGGGGCCCTTGGCGCGCAGGGCTTGTGCGGCCTGCGCGGCATCGGCGGGGGTGTCCACGTTCTGGCCTGCCAGCGCGGCGGCTTCCACCTCGTTCACCACCAGTGTGTGCACCAGCGGCCACATCGCTTCGGGCAGGGGCTGGATGGGGGAGGGGTTCAGCACCACGGGGCAGCCAGCGGCATGGGCCATCGCGGCGGCGGCCAGCACCTGGGGCAGGGGCGTTTCAAACTGCAGCACCAGACCGCCTGCGCCTTGCAGCGCAGCGCCCAGCGCGGCGGCGTCCAGCACAAAGCGGCCATTGGCGCCGGGCACGACCACGATGCGGTTCTGCCCTGTGGCCTCCACGGTGATGGCGGCGACGCCGGTGGTGGTGTCGGTGTCGGTCTGCACGCCGCTGTGGTCGATGCCGTCGGCGTCGAGCCCGGTGCGCAGCGTGTGGCCATAGCCGTCGTCGCCCACGCGGCCAAACAGGGCCACCCGGGCACCCTGGCGCGCACAGGCCACGGCCTGGTTGCCGCCCTTGCCGCCGGGCACCAGGTGCAGGGCGTCGGCCAGCACGGTTTCGCCAGGGCCCGGCGCATGTTGCACCTGCAGCACCAGGTCCATGTTCAGGCTGCCGACGACGGCGATGCGGGGCGTGTGGGTGGTGCTCATGCCGCACCTCCGGGCGCATGGGCCGTGGAGGCGCGCACGCGCAGCTCGGGCTGCAGCATCACCTTGCGCGCGTCCTGGCGCTTGCCGTCGATGCGCTCCAGCAGCATGTCCACGGCCAGTGCGCCGATGCGCTGCTTAGGCTGGGCCACGGTGGTGAGCGGCGGGCTGGTGAAGGCGGCCAATTCGATGTCGTCAAAACCCACGATGGACAGTGCCTCGGGCACGCGCAGGCCGCGCTCGTGTGCGGCACACAGCGCGCCCATGGCCATGAGGTCGTTACACACGAAGACGGCGGTGGGCGGCTCGGGCGCGCGCAGCACGGCGTGCATGGCTTCGTAGCCACCCTGGCTCGTGAAGTTGCCATGCCACAGCAGGCCCCCCCCCTCGCCGCAGCCCGCGTCGGCCAGCGCGGTGCGCCAGCCGGCAATGCGCTGCTCGCTGGGTGCAATGCCGTCGGGGCCGCCAATGCAGGCAATGCGGCGGTGGCCCAGCGACAGCAGGTGGCGCGTGGCCAGCAGGCCGCCCTGCATGTGGGCGGTTTCCACCAGGTCGCAGGGCTGCTGTTCGGCAATGTCGATTTCGCGGTCCACCAGCACGGTGGGGATGGACAGGCCCGCCAGCTGCGTGGCCAGCGTGGCGTCATGCCCGGTAGAGACCACGATGAGTCCGTCGATGCGCCGCTCGGCCAGCACCTGCAGGTAGGTGCCCTGGCGGTGCGCCTCGTCGTTGGTGTTGCACAGGATGACGTTGTAGCCTGCGCCAAAGCAGCGGTCTTCCACGCTGTGCACGATCTCGGCAAAGTAGGGGTTGGAGCTGTTGGGGATCAGCATGCCCAGCGTGCGCGTGTTGTTGCTCTTGAGGCTGCGCGCAATGGCGCTGGGCACGTAGCCCAGGGCGCGGATGGCGGCCTCGACGCGCTCGCGCCCCTCGGGGCTCACGCGGCGCGTGCCGTTGACAACGTGCGACACCGTGGTGACCGACACCTCGGCGTGGCGCGCAACGTCCTTGATAGTAGCCATGCAAAAAGAAGAATGAGGTCGTTGTTGGTGGGGCAGACGGTCGCGGTAATCAGTCTCTCAGACCTTGGCGCGGCGCTGGCGCAGCGTGTCCACGATCACAGCCGCCACGATCACAAAACCCGTGATGATGCGCTTGCTGGGCTCGCTGGCGCCCACCTGGGCCAGACCCGCCTCCAGCACCGCGATGATGAGCACGCCAAACGCGGTGTTGACCACCGAGCCGCGCCCGCCCATGAGGCTGGTGCCGCCAATCACCACGGCCGCAATCACCTGCAGCTCCATGCCGGTGCCGGCGTTGGGGTCGGCGGCTTCGAGCCGGGCCGACTGCATCAGGCCCGCCAGGCCCGCCAGCAGGCCGGTCATGGCAAACACGATGACGCGGATGGGGCGCGGGTCCACGCCTGCGAGGCGCATGGCTTCTTCATTGGTGCCAATGCCCACCACGCAGCGGCCGAACACCGTGCGCGACAGCACCAGCTGCGCCACCACCACCAGCACCACGGCCAGCAAGAAGGCGAACGAGATGCCGCCAAAGAACGGCGCCGACAGCCACGAGATCGCATCGCCCACGTACTGCGTGCGCGAGTCGGTCACCACATAGGCGCTGCCGCGCACGGCTTCGAGCATGCCCAGCGACACGATGAACGAGGGCAGCCGCCACGCGACGGAAATGGTGCCCGTGATGGTGCCGCACACCAGGCCCGTGGCCAGTGCCAGCGCGGCGGCGGCGGGCACCGTCCAGCCCCACTGCAGGATGGCAGCGGCCGAGGTGGCGGCGGCCAGCGCCATCACCGAGCCCACCGACAAATCGATGCCCGCGATGATGAGCACAAAGGTCATGCCCACGGCCATCACGGCCAGGGCCGGGATCTCGTTGGCGATGGTGATGAAGGTTTCGGCGCTCCAGAAGTATTCGGACAGCGACGAGAACAGCGCCACCATGCCTGCCAGCACGGCCAGCAGGCCCAGGTAGGTGCCCAGCTGGCTGCGCCAGACTGAAGCGGAGGAAGGCGCCGCAGCGGGCGCGGCAGATGCGGTGGGGGCGTTCATGCGGTCACAGGAGAAGAAGTTGAAGGGGTGGTGCTGGTGCGTCCGCCGGGCTCGGAGAACGCGGCTGCCAGCAGCGATTGCTCGGACCACTCGCCGCGCTCGAACACGGCCACCAGGCGGCCCGCGCTCATCACGCCGATGCGGTCGGCCATCGCCATGAGTTCGCGCAGGTCGGACGACACCATCAGCAGCGCGCGGCCTTCTGCGGCCATGCGGTCCAGCTCGCCATACAGCTCGGCGCGGGCGCCCACGTCCACGCCGCGCGTGGGTTCGTCGAGCAGCAGCACGCGGCCTTCGCGGTGCAGCCAGCGGGCGAACACCACCTTTTGCTGGTTGCCGCCCGACAGTTGGCCCACGGGCTGCTCGGCGCTGCGGCAGCGGATGCCCAGCGTGCGCACAAAACCCTGCACCAGGCGGCTTTCGAGCCCGCGCTGCAACCAGCCGCCGCGCGACACGGCCGACAGGTCGGACAGTGTGGCGTTGATCCGGATGGGTTGCGACAGCAGCAGGCCCTGGGATTTGCGGTCTTCGGTGACCAGGCCCACACCGGCGGCGATGGCCTGAAGAGGCGAGGCGAAACCACGGGGAATCGTGCGGGGTGCGACCTGGAAAACCGCAGGTTTCTGGTTTGCTATGTTTTGTATAGCTGGTTGCGCTTGCGCATCAAGCGCTAGAGGCTGTTTTTGTTCATACTCTGGGTGCAGCGTCACGCTGCCGCGGTCTGCCCGGTCCGCGCCGAACAGCAGGCGGACCAGCTCGGTGCGGCCCGATCCAACCAGCCCGGCAATGCCGAAGATCTCGCCCGCACGCAACTCCAGGCTCACTTCCTGCACGGCGGTGCCCCGGCCCAGGTTGTCAGCGCTCATCACCACCGGGCCCACAGGGCGGCGCGGGCGGTGGTCCAGGTCGCTCACCACGCGGCCCACCATGCGCTGCACCAGGTCGTCCTCGCTCATGCCGGCCATGGGGCGCACGTCCACCAGGCGGCCATCGCGCAGCACCGCCACGCGGTCGGCAATGCGGCGCAGTTCTTCGAGCCGGTGCGACACGTAGATGATGGCCACGCCGCGTGCGGTGAGGTGCGCGATCTGCTCGAACAGGTAATTGGTCTCGCGCGGCGTGAGCATGGCCGTGGGCTCATCGAGCACCAGAATGCGCGTGTCGTCCTGCAGGTTGCGCGCAATCTCCACCATCTGCTGCTGGCCGATGCCCAGCTGCGAGACCGGGGTGGCGGGGTCGATGTTGTCGAGCCCGATCTTGGCCAGCTGCGCACGGGCGGCGGCGTGCAGCACATCGCGCTGCAGCCAGCCCAGGCGGTGTGGCAAGCGGCCCATCAACAAATTCTCGGCCACGGTGAGCGTGGGCACCAGGCCCAGCTCCTGCATCACCATGCGCACGCCGTGGCGCTCGGCATCGCGGCGCGACGTGGGCGTGTAGGTTTGGCCCGCCAGCACCATGCCACCGCGCGTGGGCTGCTCCAGCCCGCAGAGGATCTTGGACAGCGTGCTCTTGCCCGCGCCGTTCTCCCCGGTCAACGCCAGCACCTCGCCCGCAAACAGCTCCACGTTCACGCCATCGAGCACGGTGGCGGTGTAGTCCTTGCCCACGGCCTGGATGGCGAGCAAGGGCGGGGACTGAGGAGCGGGCGAGCGACTGGGCATGGGGGCTTGAAGTGGGCGGCTGCAGGGCGGGGTTTATCGGTTGAGCGGCGAACAACGCCAGAAGGGCCTTGTTCGCCGCTCTCGGATTTACTTGCTGTCTTTCGTCACCAGCACCACGTCCGTCTTCACCGTGGCGGGCAGCTGGTTCTGCGGCGTCTTGGCGGCCAGGGCCTTCTGCGCCAGTTCGATGCCGAACACGGCCTGCTTGGCGGCGTACTGGTCGGCGGTGGCCAGCACGCGGCCGTCGGCCAACATGGGCTTGATGGCGCCGATGTTGTCGTAGCCCACCACCTGCACCTTGCCGGTCTTGCCTGCGGCCTTCACGGCGGCCACGACGCCCAGGGCCATGCTGTCGTTGCCAGCCAACAGGGCGACCAGGTCAGGGTGCTCGCGCATCATGCCGGCGGCCACGGTGTTGCCCTTTTCGATCTCCCAGTTGCCGGACTGCACTCCCACCACGGTGATGTTGGCGGCCTTCATGGCGTCCTGGTAGCCCAGGGTGCGCTGCTGCGCATTGAAGGTGGTGGACACGCCTTCGATGATGCCGACCTTGTCACCGGCCTTCAGCGTCTTGGCCAGGTGGTCGCCCACCAGCTTGGCGCCTGCGCGGTTGTCGGGGCCCACGAAGGGCACGGTGATACTCTTTTCCTTCAGCGCGTCGGCATCGAGCTGGTTGTCGATGTTGACCACGAGAATGCCTTTGTCGATGGCCGCCTTGACCACGGGCACCAGCGCCTTGGAGTCGGCCGGGGCCAGCACGATGGCGCTGACCTTCTGCGCCATGGCTTGTTCGATCATCTTGATCTGCGCTGCCGTGTCGGTCTCGTTCTTGATGCCGTTGGCCACCAGCGTGTATTCCTTGGCGTGGGCCTTCTGGTGCGCCTTGGCGCCGTCTTCCATGGTGCGGAAGAACTCGTTGGCCAGCGACTTCATGATGAGCGCGATCTTCGGCTTGTCCTGCGCAAACGCAGGGCTGGCCAGCAGGCTGCCCACAACGGCGAGGGCGGCGGCGGTCTGAACGGAACGGCGGGTGAACTGCATGGGTGTTGTCTCCAGGTTGGAATGTGGACAAAGGCAACGCTGAACAAGCCTCTCGCGCCCGGCACATCCCTGGCTCAGGACGGTCTGCAGCGTTGCAAATCCTCGCGATAGCTACGGCTATCACTGTGGTTTGCGCCTTGCAGCCCATCCCGATCCAGGGCCCGCCGCATCGCGGAGGCTTATTCAGCGTCGCCCTAAGGCGACCGACAGCGTGGAGGGAAATCCCCGGCAGCGCCCCAAAAAGGAGCGGCTACGGATGCCCGGTGCCTTGTCGCGATTGGGATGATAACGAAAGCAAACGTTTGCGCAAACGTTTGCTAGTCGGTGAAAACCCGAAGATGCAGACATTGGAGTACCGGTGCAGTGGGGCGACCTGCAGGGTTTATGCCAAGAAAAAGGGCGCCGAAGCGCCCTGGGGGAGGTGGCAGGGGGCGGCGCTTGGCGCGCTGCCCTTGTGAACAGCGTCAAGCCTTGCGCAATTCCCTGCGCAAGATCTTGCCCACGTTGCTCTTGGGCAACTCGTCGCGGAACTCGATGTACTTGGGGCGCTTGTAGCCGGTGAGATTCTGGTGGCAGTAGTTGGCCACCTCGTCCTCGGTCAGGGCCGGGTCGTTCTTGATGATGAACACCTTGATGGCCTCGCCCTGCTTCTCATCGGGAACGCCAATGGCCGCGCATTCGACCACGCCGGGGCACAGGCTGATGACCTGCTCCAGCTCGTTGGGGAACACATTGAAGCCGCTCACCAGGATCATGTCCTTCTTGCGGTCGATGATGCGGGTGTAGCCCTGCGGGTCCATGATGCCGATGTCGCCCGTGCGCATGAAGCCGTCGGGCGTGAAGGCCTTGGCGTTTTCTTCGGGCTGGTTGTAGTAGCCCACCATCACGTTGGGGCCGCGGATGCAGATCTCGCCCGACTCGCCCTGGGGCAGGCTGTTGCCTTCGTCGTCCTTGATGGCGATGTCGATGCCCGGCAAGGGCAGGCCGATGTTGCCGCTGAAGGTGGTGCTAATCACCGGGTTGTTGGTGCCGATGGCGCAGGTCTCGCTCATGCCCCAGCCTTCGATCATGGTGCTGCCGGTCACTTTCTGCCACTGCTTGGCCGTGCCCTCGCTGGCTGCCATGCCTCCGGCCTGCGACACGCACAGGTGCGAAAAATCCAGGGTCTTGAACTGCGGGTTTTGCAGCAGCGCGTTGAACAGCGTGTTCACCGCAGGCAGCATGTGGAAGGGGCGCTTCTTGAGTTCGGCCACGAACTTCGGAATGTCGCGCGGGTTCGGGATCAGCGTGAGGCTGGAGCCTTGGCGGATGGCCAGCAGGCACAGCGTGAGCGCGAAGATGTGGTACAGCGGCAGCGCGGCAATGGAGTTGGCCTTGGAGAGGTCGCCCACCTTGGACAGTGCGGGCGTGAACCACGCCTCGGCCTGCAGCGTGGCGGCCACGATGTTGCGGTGGGTGAGCACCGCGCCCTTCGACAGGCCTGTGGTGCCGCCCGTGTACTGCAGGAAGGCGATGGAATCGAGCGTGGCCTGGCTGGGCGCGAGCGACTTGTGCTCGCCCAGCGACAGCGCCTTCTTGAACGTGACGACCTTGCGGCCGTTGGACAGCGGCAGGTCATACGCAGGCACCATCTTGGCGAGGTGGCGCACGGCGAAGGTGATCCATTTGCCAAACCAGAAGCCCAGCAGGTCGCCCATGGAGGCCATCACCACATGCTTGACGGCCGTGTGGTCAATGACCTCAGCCAGCGTGTGGGCAAAGTTCTCCAGGATCACGATGGCCGTGGCGCCCGAGTCCTTGAGCTGGTGCTCCAGCTCGCGCGCGGTGTACAGCGGGTTCACGTTCACGCAGGTGTAGCCTGCGCGCAGCACGGCCGCCATGGTCACGCCAAACTGGGGGATGTTGGGCAGCATGATGGCCACGCGCGCACCCGGCTCCAGCCCCAGGCTCTGCAGATAGGCCCCCAGCGCGGCCGAGCGGCGCTCCAGCTCGCCATAGGTCATCCACTGGTCCATGCAGACCGAGAACGGACTGGATGCGTGTTTGCGGAACGACTCTTCCAGCAGGTGGGCCACAGAGCGGTATTGCTCGGGCTTCACGTCATGCGGGACGCCCGGGGGGTAGCTCTTGAGCCAGATCTTTTCCATGCGCTTGTTTCCTTGTGCTCGCCAAATGCCATTGATAGGTGGGCACAGATTGTGGAAGGCGGGCGCGTTGCGGGCTATCGGGCTTGTCCTAGGGTGTTGGCAAGCTGGGTCTCGCAGGTGACACGGTCCGCATCGAAGAGCTGGTCCATCAGCGCCCGCTCCCGTTGCTCGATGGTGGCCAGAAACTGCTCTACCCCGCCGCGCTGGCGCGCAAGCTGGCCGAAGGTGTCAAACCCGGCCTCCAGAAACCTCTGCAACGCGCCCATGCCGGCCGCGTTGGCCGGGCCCCTCATCATGCGCAGCATCATCCGCAGGCCGGGGGTGCGCGTGAGGCGCGCCAGGTCATTGCCCATGGCCAGCACGCGCTGCAGCTGCTGCGCTCGTGCATGGCGCTGGCCCACAGTGCGCCAGGCTGCGGTGTAGCGGATGGCGTCGCTGGCTGCGTTGGCTTCATGCACCAACCACGCGCGGCCCATGTCCTGGTCCAGTTCCTCGGTCTGTGCGTGCAGCACGGCCAGGGCCACGGCGGTGGTCACCACTGGCTGGGGGAACATGGTCTGCAGCGTGCCCGCAATGCGGCCAAACTGCAGATCGCGGTCGGTGTAGTCGGTGTCGCTGTACAGCTCTTCCAGAAAGAACTGCGCTGCGGGTCCGAAGGCGGGCGAGCCCATCAGGTCCGCATAGGTGCCCCGAAAGCGCCGCGCCTGCAGGCTTTTGACGTTGCCCACCGCCGCCCCCAGCGCCGGGTCGCCCTTGCGGTGCAGGCGCAGGGCGGTCACGTCGGCGATGCAGTCGCGGATGGTCTGGGCGGCATCCATGGGGCGGGGTCCTTTCAGCGTTCTGCGGGGTGCGGTGTCGGGCTGTGGTCAGACCGCACAATGCGGCTGGTCAATTACAACATTTGCCCATCACCACCATGATCGCGCGCTGGCAACGAATCCTGCTCCTGTTCATCCTGCTGACCATGGCCGCCTGGCTGGTGTGGCAGTGGCCCCATTCACCGTTGCGTGCCGTGCTGGGGGCACTGGTGCCGCTCAGCATTTACCTGGTGGTGATGGCGGTGGAGTTTGTGCTGATGCACATCACCAACCGTGCCGATGCTGCGCCCCGCGCCCGCCTGTCACAGGTCGTGGGTGCCTGGTGGGCCGAGGTGTGGGTGGCGTTGATGGTGTTTTGCTGGCGCCAGCCATTTCGCCACCAGTCATTGCCCGATTGGCTGCCTGCGCAGCCGACAGGAAAACGCGGCGTTGTGCTGGTGCATGGCTTCATGTGCAACCGGGGCCTGTGGCTGCCGTGGTTCGCGCCATTGCAAGCCCGAGGCCATGCCTATGTGGCGGTCAATCTGGAGCCGGTGATGGGCTCGATTGACGAGTATGCCGACATCATCGAAGACGCTGTGCGCCAAGTGACGGCGGCCACGGGGCAGGCGCCGGTGTTGTTGTGCCACAGCATGGGGGGCTTGGCGGTGCGGGCGTGGCTGCGGGCGCACCAGGCGGACGGGCGGGTGCACCGGGTGTTGACACTGGGCACGCCGCATGGGGGCACGTGGCTGGGGCGTTTCAGTCGTGCGGTGAATGGGCGGCAGATGAGCTTGGCGGGGGATTGGGTGGTGGCGTTGCAGCGGGCAGAGCCGGCGGGGCGGGCTGCGTTGTTTACGTGCTGGTATTCGAACTGCGACAACATCGTGTTTCCGGCGACTACTGCGGCGTTGGTGGGGGCGGAACACCGGTTGGTGGAAGGGGTTGCGCATGTCGAGATGGCGTTTGACCCTGGGGTGATGGAGGCTTGTCTGGAGGAGATAGGTCGAGTGTGATTCTCTGGATTTTTTGACTGCTAGCGCCTGTCTATAAAGCGTTAGTAGCTATCGATTTTGTAGTGTTTGGTTGCGTGCGCTGATTGGATGGTGTGTCTTTGTTGAGGGCGGAGGCCGGGAGTCGCCCGGCGTGCGAGTAACTTTCTTTTGCTTCGCCAAAAGAAAGTCACCAAAGAAAAGGCGACCCCCAGTCTGCGACCCCTTCGCGGTGCGAAGGGGCAAACCCGCGTCGGGGCGGTTGCGGGGTGCGCCGTGGAACTCACTGCGCTGCGGTGCAGCTTCGTTCAGACAGCCACGGCGAGTCAGTTCACGAGGCATGGGCGCTGCGACGCCCATGCTCACCCCACAACCGCCCCGCCGCAGGCGCAGCCAGCAGGGGTGGGGAGCCGAACATCCAAACAGCCGGACATCCATTCGGGCCATCGCTGCGCTCGGCCCAGTTTGCGCAGCGCGTGGCGCTTGCGCCCGCGAGACGGTGCCGAGCGCAGCGCAGCGAAGCAATGGCCCGTGTGGATGTCCCTCGGGTTCCCTTCTGGATGCGCCTGGGGCGCGCAGGGCGCGGGGTGGCGCGTGTGCCGAAGGACACACGCGCTTCGTGAACTGACTCACCGCAGCTGTTTGAGCGGAGCGCCGCAGGCGCGCAGCGAGTTCTGCGGTGCACCCCGTGACCGAGCACCCCAGGTTGCCCCGCAGCGCAGCGAAGGGGTCGCAGACAGCAGGGTCGCCTTTTCTTTGGTGACTTTCTTTTGGCGAAGCAAAAGAAAGCCACTGCGCCGCCGGGCGCACACCCCGGCCTCCGCCCTGAACCCAGGCACGCCTTCCAAACCAGCACGCCGAGGCTTCGAGAGCTTCAACCCGAATGGTTGAAGGATTGCTATAAAAATGGTAGCTATCAGCGCTCTATGGAAAGGCGGAAGAAGCCAATTTCATCTAAAGAATCAAGCCGCCACAGCCTCCCGCTCATCCGCAGCAAACTCTGGTAACCCCCGCAGCCGCTCATAGATCGGCGCAAAGTCCGCTGCTGTCATCTCAAACAGCTGCTCAAAGCTGTCGATCACAAAATACGTCTGCTGGTACGTATCGATTTTGTAGCGCGTGCGCATGGTCCGCTCCAACTGCAGCGGAATGCGCTGCGGCTCCGGGCTCTGCACCGAGTACGCCAGCTCGCCCGACGAGCTCAAGATGCCAGCGCCATACGCCCGCAACTGCCCCGCCTCGCGGATCAGCCCGAACTCGATCGTGTACCAGTACAGGCGGCTCAGCATCTCGCACGACCCCAGCCCCTGCGCCTTCAGCCCACCCTGGCCGTAGCGCTGCACATAGTCGGCAAACACCGGGTTGAACAGCAGCGGCACATGGCCAAACAGGTCGTGAAAAATGTCGGGCTCGACGATGTATTCGAACTCCTCGGGCTTGCGGATCCAGTCCGTCACCGGGAATTTACGGTTGGCCAGCAAGGTGAAAAAGGGCACCTCGGGGATCAATCCCGGCACGCCCACCAGCTCCCAGCCTGTGGCCTTGTACAGGCGCTCGTTCACCTCTTCAAAACGCGGGATGCGGTCGCTCGCGCCCAGTGAGGGCAGGGCGTCGATGAACGCCTGGCTGGCCAGGCCCGGCAGCAGGGCGCGCTGGCGCTCGTAGAGACGGCGGTAGGTGTCGTGGTCGGCGGCGGTGTAGCTCGCGTAGTCCTGCGGGCAGGTGTAGTCCGCGTTGGCACGCGAGTAGTCGCCACGCGGGGGGCGGGTGGATTGGCCATAGACGACAGGGGCTTGTCCCATTTTTTTCTCCTTTGCCGCCATGGTCGGCGCACCGCGACGGGGGTGCGCACCAGCCCATGCGGCTGCTAATCGATCTTGATCTTTGCGGCCCGGATCAGGAACTCGTACTTGCTGTTTTCCGAGCGCACAAACTGCGCAAACCCGTCGAGCGTCAGCTCTTCGGGCGTGATGCCCATCTTCTTGAACTTCTCCTTGCCAGCGGGCGAATGCATCGCTGCCGAGAACGCATTGGCATACCGGCGCGCGTCGGCATCGGGCAGCGAGGCGGGCGCGAACAGGCCGAACCAGGTCGACACGTTGAAGCCCTGCACGCTGTCGTTGATGCTGGGCACGTTCGGCAGCGCCTCGTTGCGGCTCAACGTGGTTACACCCAGCGCCAGCAGCTTGCCCGACTGGATCTGCGGCAACGCCGAGGCCAGGTTGTCAAACACCATCAGCACCTGGCCGGATTCCAGTGCCGCCAGCGCGGGCTTGGAGCCCTGGAACGGCGTGTGGCCCATCTTGGTGTTGGTGAGCGACTTGAACATCTCGGCCGAGATGTGGCCGATGCTGCCGTTGCCGCCCGATCCGTACTTGGCCTGGTCCGGGTTCTTCTTGAGGTACTGCACGAGGTCGGGCGTGGTCTTGATGCCCAGCTTGACCGCCTGCTCCGCATTCACCACCAGCACGTTGGGCGTGCGGGCTACCAGCGCGATGGGCTTGAAGTCCTTGAGCGCGTTGTAAGGGAAGTTCTTGTACAGCCAGGGATTGACGGCGTGGGTGGCCACGGCGCCCATCAGCACCTGGTTGCTGGTCTTGGGTGATTTGGCGACCTGGTCGGCACCGGTACTACCACCCGCCCCCGGTTTGTTCTCCACGGTAATGGAGCCAAGCTGGGCTGCAGCACCCTCGGCCACGATGCGGGCCGAGGTGTCCAGCGGACCACCAGCGGGGTAGGGAACCACGATGGTGAGCGGGGCAGAGGGGCTTTGGGCCATGGCAAAGGTGGCCACACAGGTCAGGCCAACACTGAACAGGGTGCTACGGAGCGACATCGGGATCCTTATGAGTTCCGGGGAGCGCGCAGTATAGGCACCTGTTCAGGGTTAACCCTGGATGTCGGATGTCTTAGGTGTTCAGCACGCCACGGCGGATCTGGTCGCGCTCCAGCGACTCGAACAGCGCCTTGAAGTTGCCTTCGCCAAAACCATCGCGGTAGTCGCCTTCGCGCTGGATGAATTCGAAGAACACCGGGCCCAGCATGGGGGTGGAGAAAATCTGCAGCAGCAGGCGGGGCGTGCCGTCGGCCGTGGTGCCGTCCAGCAAGATGCCGCGCGACTGCAGTTCGGGCACAGGCTGGCCGTGGCCGGGCAGGCGGGTGTCCAGCATTTCGTAATAGACCTCGTTGGGCGCGGTGGCCAGCTGCACGCCGGCCATGCCCAGCTTGTCCACCACCTCCAGCAGGTTGTCGCAGATCAGAGCGATGTGCTGGATGCCTTCGCCGTTGAACTGCATCAGGAATTCTTCGATCTGGCCACCACCCTGCTTCGATTCTTCATTCAGCGGGATGCGGATCTTGCCGTCCGGCGCCGTCATGGCCTTGCTGGTCAGGCCCGTGTATTCGCCCTGGATGTCGAAGTAGCGGATCTCACGGAAGTTGAACAGCTTCTCGTAGAAATTGGCCCAGAAGCCCATGCGGCCGCGGTACACGTTGTGCGTAAGGTGGTCGATGAGGTTCAGGCCATGGCCCACGGGGCGGCGGTCCACGCCTTCGATGAACTCGAAGTCGATGTCGTAGATGGACTTGCCGTCTTCAAACCGGTCGATCAGATACAGCGGCGCACCACCAATGCCCTTGATGGCGGGCAGGCGCAGTTCCATGGGGCCGGTGGGGATCTCGATGGGCTGGGCACCCAGCTCCAGGGCGCGGTTGTAGGCCTTGTGGGCGTCCTTCACGCGGAAGGCGAGGCCGCAGGCCGACGGGCCGTGTTCGGCGCCGAAGTAGGCGGCCTGGCTGTGGGGCTCGCGGTTCAGGATGAAGTTGATGCCGTTCTGGCGGTACAGCACCACATCCTTGGAGCGGTGCTTGGCGACCAGGGTGAAACCCAGCTTTTCGAACACGGCCTCCAGCACGCCGGGCTGGGGCGAGGTGAATTCGACGAACTCGAAGCCCATCAGGCCCATCGGGTTGTCCCAGGCTTCGAGCTGGGCGGCGGTTTCTTGCGGCAAGGCGGCGTTCATGGGGTGTCTCCGGCATTCGTTGAGGAATGTCATGGACTGTAGGCGCGCCCTGCCTCATGTTTCTGGCGAAATCAAGAGGCTTGGGCCTCCGATTTGCAGGAATATTGTGAATGATCAAATTTCAGCGCAAGACGAGGGCGCTACCCCGGTATGTGGCGGCTGTCTCTTGCGTGGGGCCAGGGGAGCTCAGGAGCCTGACGCAGCAGGTGGCAGGCGCAGCAGCGCCAGGGCGGCGTCGATGCGTTGTTGCTCCTCGGCGGAGAAAAGCTGCTGGCGCAGTTGCTGCAATGCGGGGCCTTCGCCTTGTTGGCCGCGCGCCTGGTTGTACTGGTCAAGCCGCTGCTGCCAGTGTTGTTCTTCCCGGTCGAGCTGGGCCATGGCGTGGGCGGCGGCCTCGCCGTATTGCGCACTCCGGGCCGCGTGGCGGGTGCGCTCGTCGGTGTTTTGCGCGTTGAACGCGGCGGTCTGGGCGGCGGCACTCAGGTGTTCGGTGGTGGCGGCGCGCTCGGCGCGGCGCGCTGCGGGCAATTCATTCTCTGCATGGCGCAAGGCCTGGGCGCGCTGTTCAGCGCTGAGCTGGGGGTTGCGCTCGATTTCCAGGCGTGCCAGGGTGTAGCGGTCCAGTTCCGCCTCGCGGGCGAACAGGGCGTCGTGCTCGGGGCCGTCAAAAAACTGCTGGCGCACCTTGTGGCGCGCTTCCAGCGCCTCGCGCAGGGCACCGGGGTCGTTCGGGTCCTGGGGAGGACGCAGTTGGCCCAGGGCCACGCGGTAGTCCACATAGCGCTCGGCCAGCGCCAACGCACGCGTAGCCAGGGCTGCCGGGAAGTGTTTGCCCACCAGCGCCGCCAGGCGTTGTTTGAGTGCGGCGGGGTCTGTCGCGCCGTCCTCCAGGGCTTCTGTGAGCAGTGCCTCCAGCGTGTCGCGCAGGCCGTGCGTCAGCAGGGGGTCTTCACCGCGGTCGGGGTCGGTGGCGCGGCGGGTGGCAAAGAAGCTGCTCTCCATGGGCCGCGCCGACAGGGTCTGGCCTGCACCGCCGGTTGGCGCTGCCGCCGCGCCGGGCACCGAACGCGGGTCCACCGCGCCCGGCAGGCCTTGCTGTGAACCCTGCCACCAGACCACGGCGGCCGTGGCGGCGACCAGGGCCACCCCTGCGGCGAAGGCGCGGGCGCGGTTCACGGCTTACAGGCCCTGTGCCTTGAGGCGGTTGGCGTGCTGGCGGTACAGCGTCACCGGGTCGGTGGAGAACCAGTCGCGCAGGCCCAGCAGTTGGTTCACTTCGTCGAGGTGGTTCTGCCGGTAGTCGCCCAGGTGTTTGCCCAGGCGCGAGGAGCAGGCCGACACCAGGCCGTCGTTGGCTTCGCCGAAGACCAGGCCCAACACGCCCAGCAGGGCGTCGCTCGCATCCAGCACGTTGGTAAGGGTCTTGGTGCCCGTCCAGGAGTAGTAGCGCACGCCGTTGACGAGTTCTGCGCCGCTGCCGCAGCCAGAGGTGGGGACGCCTTGCGGAAAGCGTCGGTTGAAGGCGGCGGAACCGGCGGTGGTGAGCGAGTCCAGCGCGGCGGTGGGCATCTGTGGCAGGCCCGAGCCGCCCGAAGTCAGGTTGATCAGCGCGACCAGCGCCGACGCCGCCCCGTTGGCGATGGTTTCGGAGACCGAACCCGCGGGTGCCACGCCACGCATGATGTCCGCCACCCGCGATCCCCGGTTGACCCCACCGACCGAGGTCACCGAGGCAACCTTGCCCGGCGCCACCCCGGCCACGTAGCGTGCCGTAGGCCCACCGTGCGAATGCCCCACCAGGTTCACCTTGGCCGCGCCGGTGATGGCCAGGATGGTGTTCACCTGTGCGAGCAGCTGCTCACCCCGGACCTCGGTGCTGTTGGCGGCCGACACCTGGGCCACGTAGACCTTGGCGCCGCCCTGGCGCAGGGCGTCAGGGATGCCGTAGAAGTAGTCGACACCCAGGGCCGAATCAAACCCGAAAAGTCCGTGCACAAGCACGATGGGGTAGCGGGTCTGGGTGGTGCCCGTCTGGGCTTGCGCGCTGGCGCCGACGAGCAGCAATGCGGCGGTCGCGGCCAGAACAAATCGCCGCAAAAAGCGGCTGAGGAATCCGGTCATGCAGTTGTCTCCATAGGTATGTTTTTTGTATTCGCAAAAAAGAACGACCGTTCGTTTTTGCGAGGTTTATTCTTCTTTTCTTCGTGTGGAGTCACTATCAGGACATACCCGAGCCTGCAATTCAGAAGGCGCGAAAAGTCAAAACTTCATAAAATATTGCGCCATGCAAGCTTTAAACGCACTCGACAAGCTGGACAGGGCCATCCTGCGCCGTCTGCAAGAAAATGGCCGTGAGACGTACGACGTCATCGGTGAGCAGGTGGGCCTGTCGCCCAGTGCGGTGTTGCGCCGCGTCAAGCGCCTGGAGGAAAGCCGCGTCATCGACCGGTACGTTGCATTGGTGCCCCCCGAGGCCGTGGGCCTGGGGCTGACGGCCTACCTCAACGTCCGGCTCGAAAAACACACCGAAAGCCACAAGCGCAACCCCATGGACCTGTTCCGCGCCAGCGTGCAGACCTGGCCCGAAGTGGTGGAGTGCGCGTCGCTCACGGGCGAGATGGACTACCTGCTGCGCGTGGTGGTGGCTGACATGGCGCACTACAGCCGGTTCATCATGGACACGCTGCTCAAACACCCCAGCGTGCAGGACTGCAAGACCAGTTTTGTGCTGGACCGCGTGAAGGCGACCACAGCCGTGCCTGTGTAGATAGGCTTTAGAGCACGTTCTTAGGGTGCCGCGAGCGTGACACCCCATGTTGCCCCTTGCCCGCTGTCGCTATACCCTTGCGGGAAGCCGTTGGCGGAGGCGCCCAGCTTGCCAAGTGGGGCGGGGAGTGCGGTGTGGAACAGGTTTGAGCTACCTCACTAATTTGTTGCAACGCAGCATTTTTGCTGGAAATAATGAGGGAAAACCCTTATATTTGCAGCCATGATCGCAACCAAAGACTGGCTCAAGGCATCCTGGTATGCAGGCAGGGATATGCTGCGCCCGGTGATGGGCGAATCGCCTGCCCATGAAACTCGCGTCAAGCAGGAGGTCCCCGTGATGGTTCCCATTCGTGCCCTGGGTCCCTCCTACCGGGAGCGGATCACCCAACATTTGCTCCAGCTGGAGCCCGCAGACCGCTACCTGCGTTTTGGCTACGCCGCCAACGACGAGCAGATCCGGCGCTATGCCGAGCAGCTCGACTTCAACCGCGACGAGATCTTCGGCATCTACAACCGCCGCCTCGAACTGATCGCCATGGCGCATCTGGCCTTCTCGGAGCACCCAGAGTACAAACATTGCGCCGAATTTGGCGTGTCGGTGCTCAAGCAGGCGCGTGGCCGGGGCTTCGGCGCACGCCTGTTCGAGCGGGCCGTGATGCATGCGCGCAATGAAGGTGTGAACATGGTTTTTATCCATGCGCTCTCCGAAAACACCGCCATGCTGAAAATTGCCCGCAAGGCCGGTGCCACCGTGCGCCGCGATGGTTCGGAGTCCGAGGCTTACCTCCAGATCGAACCGGCCAGCCTGGACACGCGCATGACCGAGATGGTCGAGCAGCAGTTCGCCGAGGTGGATTACCAGATCAAGAAGCAGGCCAAGCAGTTCTGGGACTTTTTGGCCAGCGTGCAGGAAGTGCGCAGTGGCGTGCAGCACGCGCGCCACCAATCTGCTGAATAGTCCGTCCATCCATCCCAAGGTCGCGCTGCGCGGCCTGCGGGGTTTGCGTAGCGGGCCGTCACAACTATCCGCTATCCTAGGGGCCTGATTCACTACCGCACGTCGTGCACTCCAGTGTCTGACCCGCATCCCGCGCACCCCGGGCGACCACCCGAGAGGGAAGACAAGCGCACCTTCCTGCAGAAAGTGGCCGAGTTCATCCATCCGGGGCCAGACTCCACGGAAGAACTCATTGAGACCCTGGCCGAAGCCGAAGACAACCAGGTCATTGGGGCCGATTCGCGCGTGATGCTGGAGCGCGTCATCCGCATGGCCGACATGACGGCGGGCGACGTGATGGTGGCCGCCCCCCGCATGGACCTCGTCAACATCGACGCACCGTTTGACGAGATGCTGCACCTTGTCATCAACACCGCGCACTCGCGGTTTCCGGTGTACCAGGGCGAGCGCGAGAACATCATCGGCATCCTCATGGCCAAGGACCTGCTCAAGCTGCAGCGGGCGCCGGAGCTGAATATCCGAGCGCTGCTGCGCCCGGCCGCCTTTGTGCCTGAAAGCAAGGGCCTGAATGACCTGCTGCGCGAGTTTCGCGGCAACCGCAACCACCTGGCCATCGTGATCGACGAGTTTGGCCGCATGGCCGGGCTCATCACCATTGAAGACGTGCTCGAACAGATCGTGGGCGAGATCGAGGACGAGTTCGACATCCCCGAAGACGACGGCGACATCTTTGGCCTTGCCGACCGCACCTACCGGGTGAGTGGCGACACCTCGGTGGAGCGGGTGTGCGAGGCGTTTGATGTGCTGGTTCAGGGCAGCGACCCCCATGAAACCTTCGAAACCATCGGCGGCCTGATTGCCCATGAAATGGGCCATGTGCCCAAGCGCGGCGAGCACCTGCAGCTGGGCGGCCTGCACTTCGTCGTGCTGCACACCAAGGGCGGCGCCGTGCGCTGGTTCAAGGTGTCGCGGGTCGAAGAAGCCAGCGCCAGCGACTGATGGCCCGCGCTACTTCCACGCCGGGGCTGCCGCTGGCCCTGCAGGCGCTGCTGGCCGTGGCTGCCGGCGTTGCGCAGGCGGCCTCGCTAGCCTGGCCCTGGAGCGGAGAGCCTCTGTGGTGGCTGCAGATCGCCTCCATGGCGGTGCTGGCCTGGCTGGTGCGACCACATGCCACGGTGTCTGTCTCCTGGCAGCGCGGCGCGGCCATCGGAGGCCTGTTTGCCACGGCCTGGCTGGCCGGGACCTTCTGGTGGCTTTTCATCTCCATGCACACCTACGGCGGGCTGGCAGCGCCGCTGGCCGTGGCGGCGGTGCTGGGGCTGGCGGCGTTCCTCGCCAGCTACTACGCGGCGATGTTGGGGATTTTTTGCCGCCTGGCGCTTACCAGTAAGCCGCTAACAGCTATAATTTTTGGAGCATTCTGGCTGGTGGCCGAACTGGCGCGTGGCACCTTGTGGACGGGGTTCCCCTGGGGCGCTGGCGGTTATGCCCACGTGGATGGGCCGCTGGCGGCGCTGGCGCGCTACGGGGGCGTCTATGGGCTGGGGGCGGTTGCTGCGATGCTGGCGATGGGGGCGGTGCAAGTGCGGCGCGCCGACTTCCGTGGCTGGCGCCTGTGGGCGCTGCTGCTGGCGTTGGGGGCAGCGCTGGCCCTGGCCACGGTAGACCGCTTTTGTGCCATCCATCTCTGCTCCACACCCCTGCAGCGCCCCGCGCCTTCCCTGAGTCTGGAGCTTCTGCAGGGCAATATCCCGCAGGACGAGAAATTCCAGTCGGGCAGCGGCGTGCCGCTGGCACTGAAGTGGTATGCCGAAGCGTTGCGCGACGCCAAGGCCGATCTCGTGGTGGCGCCTGAAACGGCCATCCCGCTGCTGCCCCAGCAGCTCATACCGGGCTATCTGGAAGGCATCCAGCAGCGCTACGCGCAGGGTCCGCAGGCCGCGCTGCTTGGCATTCCGCTGGGCGACGAGGCGCAGGGCTACACCAATTCGGTGCTTGGCATGGGCCCCGCCACCGGGGCCACGCCCTACCGCTACGACAAACACCACCTGGTGCCTTTTGGCGAATTCATCCCGCCCTTTTTCAAATGGTTCACGGCCATGATGAACATTCCGTTGGGGGACTTCAACCGGGGTGTGGTGGGGCAGCCCTCCTTTGCCTGGGCGGGCCAGCGCATTGCGCCCAACATCTGTTACGAAGACCTTTTTGGCGAAGAGCTGGGGGCTCGTTTCATCGACCCGGCTCAGGCGCCCACGGTGTTCGTCAACTTCAGCAATATCGGCTGGTTTGGCGACACCGTGGCCATTGACCAGCACCTGCAGATCAGCCGCATGCGTGCCCTGGAGTTCGAGCGCCCCATGGTGCGCGCCACCAACACAGGCGCCACCGCCATCATCGACCACCGGGGTGTGGTGACGCACCAGCTGGCGCGCACTACACGCGGCGTGCTCAAGGGCGAGGTGCAAGGCCGGGGGCTGGATGCGCAAAGTGGCTGGGCCATCACGCCCTACGCCTGGTGGGTGTCGCGCTGGGGCCTGTGGCCGCTCTGGATGTTCGGGGCGCTGATGCTGGCGCTTGGCGTGTGGGCCAGAAACAAGGACATGGGGGCGCGCCGCCATTGATCCAGGTCAGGCGCCGAGAGGGCGGGGCGGGTGGCTTGGCAGGCCATTGTTTAGAGGCAGCTCCCTATGCCTTGATAATAGAGCCCCGCAAGACGGGGCTGTATTGCATACAACGATGATTTGAGGCGGGCCAACCGCTGTTCTGGAGCACGACTGAAAATGGCAGATTCCTTTTCCTACGAACAACTGATCGCCTCGGGCGAGGGCCGGCTGTTCGGCGCCGACAGCGGGCGCCTGCCGCTGCCGCCCATGCTGATGTTTGACCGCATCACGCACATCGACAGCGATGGTGGCGCGCACGGGCTGGGAAAGATCCGCGCCGAGCTCGATGTCAAACCCGACCTGTGGTTCTTTGCCTGCCACTTTCAGGGCGACCCGGTCATGCCCGGCTGCCTGGGGCTCGATGCCATGTGGCAGCTCATCGGTTTTTACCTGACCTGGCTGCAGCTGCCCGGCCGGGGCCGTGCGCTGGGTGCGGGCGAGGTCAAGTTCACGGGCGAAGTGGGTCCGGACGTGAAGCTCGTCACCTACGAAATCGACATCAAGCGCGTCATCAAGCGCAAGCTGGTCATGGCCATTGGCGATGCCCGCCTGCTGGCTGATGGCAAGGAAATCTATGTAGCCAATGACCTGCGCGTGGGCTTGTTCAAGCGCGAGGAAGACGGCAAGGACGCAGCATGACCACCAAGAAGCGCGTAGTCATCACCGGCGCGGGCATCGTCTCGTGCATTGGCAACGACCTGGCCACCGTGGAAGCCTCACTGCGCGAAGGCAAAAGCGGCATCAAGGCCGTCGAAAAATTCACCGAGCTGGGCCTGCGCAGCCAGGTGGGTGGTGCGCCTGAGATCGACATCGAGGCGCGTATCGACCGCAAGCAGCTGCGCTTCATGGGTGATGCGGCCGCGTATGCGCAGATCGCGCTCGAAGACGCCATTGCCCAGGCGGGTCTCACGCCTGAGCAGGTGAGCCACCCGCGCACCGGCCTCATCATGGGCTCGGGCGGTGGATCGCCTGCCAACCAGATCGAGGCGGCCGACACGCTGCGCGAAAAGGGTATCCGCCGCGTCGGGCCCTACCAGGTCACGCGCTGCATGAGCTCCACCGTGTCTGCCTGCCTGGCCACCAACTTCAAGGTCAAGGGCATCAACTACTCCATCACCTCGGCCTGCTCCACCTCGGCCCACTGCATCGGTGTGGCCGCGCAGCAGATTGCCTGGGGCATGCAGGACGTGATGTTTGCGGGTGGTGGCGAGGAATTGAGCTGGGGCATGTCGCTGCTGTTTGATGGCATGGGTGCCATGTCCAGCAAGTACAACGCCACGCCCGAGAAGGCCTCGCGCGCCTACGACGCGAACCGCGACGGTTTTGTGATTGCGGGCGGTGGCGGTGCCGTGGTGCTGGAAAGCCTCGAACACGCCCAGGCGCGCGGCGCCACCATCCTGGCCGAAGTGGTGGGCTTTGGCGCCACCAGCGATGGCGAAGACATGGTGGCCCCCTCGGGCGATGGCGCCATTGCGTGCATGCAGCAGGCCATGGAAGGGCTCGACGCCCCCATCGACTACATCAACACCCATGGCACCTCCACGCCGGTGGGCGACATGCAGGAAGTGCGCGCCATGCGCGCCCTGTTTGGCGACAAGGTGCCGCCGTTTTCGTCCACCAAGTCGCTCACGGGCCACTCGCTGGGTGCCACGGGTGTGCAAGAGGCCATCTACTGCGTGATCATGCTCAACAAGGGCTTCATCGCCGGTTCCGCCAATGTGGAGACGCCCGACCCGGCACTGGGTGACATGCCCCTGGTTGCGCAAACGCGCGATGCGCAGCTGACCACGGTGTTGTCCAACAGCTTCGGCTTTGGGGGCACCAACGCCAGCCTGGTGCTGCGCCGCTGGAACCACTGACCGCAGCCTGCCCACTGCAACGGCCTGCCTGTCTTTGGACATGCAGGCCGTTTTTCATGGGCTAGGAGGTTGCGCGGCGGAAGGCATCGAAGCGAAACGCGCGAAAACCGAGGATCGCGTGGAGCTACCGACAAGCCCAGGGTGGGTCCCTGGGCGCAGGAGGTCGTACCGCGCGAGACCGGTTTATCGCGCGTTGCAGCCGATGCTCCTTCTGCAGCGCAGCCTCCTAGCGCTTGGCAGGCTTGGGGTTGGGCTGCAGGGCCTCGTGCAGCAGGGTGGGCAGCATGGCCAGCATGCGCGTGGCCTGCAGACCGGGTGGCAACGCCCTTGCATGGTAGCTGTACAGCGACATGGGGGGCAGTTCGTGCAGCTCCTGCGCCACTATCTGCGCGGGGTCGAGCCCCTTGGCGGTGAGAAAGTCCACCACCGTCCATCCCATGCCCCGGCGCACCAGTTCCAGCGCCAGGCGCGATGTCTGCACCTGGATGCCAGGCCCGGCGGGAGAGCCCAGCCGTTGCGCGAGTTCGTCAATCGCCTGGCGCATGGGGTCGTCGCCCACCAGGCGGATCACCGGCACCTGCGCCAGCCGCGCGCCCGGGCTGGCGGCACGGGGTGCACGTGCCCACACGCTGGTGGCCACCGCAAGGTACAGCCTTCCGCTGACCAGCAGGTCGCTCGCAATTTGCGGGTGCGGGTGTTTGTAGAAGCCCAGGCAAAAGTCCACGCTGCGCGTGAGCAGCGCCTGCGTCATCTGGTCCTGGTGGATGGTGCGCACCTCCACGCCCACCTGCGGATGCTGCTCGGCATGGTGTTGCAACAGGCGCGGCAGAAACTCGTGGGTGATCGACGGGATCGCCCCCAGGCGTACATCGCCCGAATCGCTGGTGGCCAGGTTGCGCGCGGTGCGCTTGAGTGCGTCGAGCTGCCGGTAGATGCCAGTGGATTCGGCCGCCAGCACCTGGGCCTCGGGGGTGGGGGTCAAGCCCGAAGGTGTGCGGTTGAACAGCCGGTAGCCCAGCTGCAGCTCGGTGTGCGCAATGGCCTTGCTGACCGCCGAGGGCGTGATGCACAGCAGGCGCGCCGCTGCGCTCATGTTGCCGGTCTGCAGCACGGCCTGAAAAACTTCCAGTTGCCGCAGGTTCATTCCAGCGCTGCTCCGGTGTGTGTGCCTGTGCGACCTGAATAGTGGGATCGCGTGGAGGCGTTTGGGGTGTGAGTGAAATTCATAAGGGTGGGTCAATTATTCCGCATGACTGTGTTCTGCTTTCTCATAGGATGCGGCACCGCTTCACGGGCGGGTTTTGCAAAGAGCGGCGCAACGCGCGTCGCCAACCCCAAAAAAATCAGGAGACACCCTCATGCGCATTTCTTCCTCCCCCACTGCCAGCCGCTGGCTCGCAGGCTTGCTGTTGTCGGCCGCGTCCGCTGTGGCCATGGCCCAGGCTGCCAAGCCCAATGTGGTGGTGCTGGCCACCGGCGGCACCATTGCAGGTGCTGGCGCCTCGGCCGCCAACAGCGCCACCTACGCTGCTGCCAAGGTGCCGGTCGATAAACTGCTGGCGGGCCTGCCCGAGCTGGCCAACGTGGCCAAGGTGTCCGGTGAGCAGGTGTTCCAGATCGCGTCTGAAAGCTTCACCAACGAGCACCTGCTGCGCCTCGGCCAGCGCGTGTCGGCCCTGGCCAAGCAGGCGGATGTGGACGGCATCGTCATCACCCACGGCACCGACACGCTGGAAGAAACCGCGTACTTCCTGAACCTCACCGTGCGCACCAACAAGCCCATCGTGGTGGTGGGCTCCATGCGCCCCGGCACGGCCCTGTCGGCCGACGGCGCGCTGAACCTGTACGACGCCGTGACCGTGGCCGCCAGCAAGGACGCTGCCGGCAAGGGCGTGCTGGTCACGATGAACGACGAGATCCAGAGCGGTCGCGACGTGAGCAAGACCATCAACATCAAGACCGAGGCCTTCAAGAGCCAGTGGGGCCCACTGGGCATGGTGGTGGAAGGCAAGAACTACTGGTTCCGCGCGCCGGTCAAGCGCCACACCATGCAGTCGGAGTTCAACATCGACGACATCAAGGCCCTGCCCGCCGTGGACATCGTCTATGGCTACAGCAACATGAACACCACGGGCATTGAAGCCTACGGCAAGGCTGGCGTGAAGGCGCTGATCCACGCCGGTACGGGCAATGGCTCGGTGGCGGCACAGGCGGTGGATTCTCTCAAGGCACTGCGTGCTGCGGGCGTGCAGATCGTTCGCTCGGCCCGCGTGCCCGACGGTTTTGTGCTGCGCAATGCCGAGCAGCCCGACGACAAGTACGACTGGGTGGTGGCCCACGACCTGCGCCCCCAAAAGGCCCGCATCCTGGCCATGGTGGCCCTCACCAAGACCAATGACAGCAAGGAACTGCAGCGCATTTTCTGGGAGTATTGAGAAGACCCCCTGAGGCGCTGCGCGCCTTCCCCCTGAAGGGAGACGCCCCCAGCGCGGTGGGGCGGCCCTTGCGCGGGGGCACTCGCCCAGGCAGCGCCCTGTGGTGGCGCTCCGGCCAGCGCGATGGATAGTTGATTTGACTTGGCGCACAACACGTGCGCCGACGGGCTACCCGCAAAGGTGGTCACTGGTACGCAACGGGCTATAGCCTGCGTGACTGGTTGGGAAGGCTGGTGCTCCAAAAGGGCTCCGGCCTTTTTTCATGGGCGCGGGCCGATGTTGCTGGCGCTGCCGCAGCACGTGCGGCTGCGCGCCGTAAAATCACTGGTTTGCGCGCGCGAGGCCCGTCCTTGCTACCTTTGGGGTGGCAGGCGCCGGGGCTGGCATCCGCACCGCCTTTTCTTCTTTTTCCCCTTACTTGCTCGGCCCTGGCTTGCCAGTGCCTCAGCCAAAGACGCCATGTTGACATTCCAGCAAATCATTTTGAAGCTGCAGTCCTACTGGGACGCGCAGGGTTGCGCCCTTTTGCAACCCTATGACATGGAAGTGGGCGCCGGCACCTCGCACACTGCCACCTTCCTGCGCGCCATCGGCCCCGAGCCCTGGAAGGCCGCCTACGTGCAGCCCAGCCGCCGCCCCAAGGACGGCCGCTATGGCGAAAACCCCAACCGCCTGCAGCACTACTACCAGTACCAGGTGGTGCTCAAGCCCGCGCCAGCCAACATCCTGGAGCTGTACCTGGGTAGTCTCGAAGCCTTGGGCTTCGACCTGAAAAAGAACGACATCCGCTTTGTGGAAGACGACTGGGAAAACCCCACGCTCGGCGCCTGGGGCCTGGGCTGGGAGGTGTGGCTCAACGGCATGGAAGTCACGCAGTTCACCTACTTCCAGCAGGTGGGCGGCATCGATTGCAAGCCCGCCACCGGCGAGATCACCTACGGCCTGGAGCGCCTGGCCATGTACCTGCAGGGCGTGGACAACGTCTACAACCTCAAGTGGACCGACACCCTGAGCTACGGTGACGTGTACAAGCAAAACGAGGTGGAGCAGTCCACCTACAACTTCGAGCACAGCGACGCGGACTTTTTGTTCACCGCCTTCAACGCGCACGAAAAGCAGGCGAAATACCTGATGGAGCAGCAGCTGGCGCTGCCCGCTTACGAGCAAGTGCTCAAGGCCGCGCACAGCTTCAACCTGCTGGATGCGCGCGGTGCCATCAGCGTGACGGAACGCGCCGCCTACATCGGCCGCATCCGCAACCTGGCCCGTGCCGTGGCGCAGAGCTACTACGAAAGCCGCGAGCGCCTGGGCTTCCCCATGGCGCCGCGCGAGTGGGTGGAACAGATGGTCAAAAAGGCAGCGTGAACGAGCGAAAGAACAAGAACATGACGACCCAAAACCTCCTCGTTGAACTGTTTGTCGAAGAACTGCCCCCCAAGGCGCTGCAGAAGCTGGGCGATGCCTTCGCTACCGTGCTAGGTGACCAGCTCAAGGCCCAGGGCCTGGCGACGGCTGCCTCGGTGGTCACGCCCTTTGCCTCGCCTCGCCGCCTGGCTGCGCATGTGACCGCCATGGCCGACAAGGCCGCCGACAAGGCCGTGCAGCAAAAGCTGATGCCCGTGACCGTGGGCTTGGACAAAGACGGCAACGCCACGCCTGCGCTACTGAAAAAGCTGCAGGCGCTGGGCGCCGATGTGTCCAACCCCGCAGCCGCTGTGGCTGCCTTGAAGCGCGCGCAGGACGGCAAGGCCGAAGCCCTGTTCTACGACAGCGTGGTGGCCGGTGCCACGTTGGCGGCGGGCCTGCAAAAGGCGCTGGATGAAGCCATCGCCAAGCTCCCCATCCCCAAGGTGATGAGCTACCAGCTTGAAACCGACTGCGAGCTGCCCGGCTGGACCAGCGTGAACTTTGTGCGCCCCGCACACGGCCTGGTCGCGCTGCATGGCAGCACGGTGGTGCCCGTGAAGGCGCTGGGTCTGACCGCTGGCAACAGCACCACCGGCCACCGTTTTGAAGCCGCCGTGTCGCCCGTGGTGCTGGCCGATGCCGACAGCTACGCCGCCACGCTGAAGAAGGATGGCGCCGTGATCGCCAGCTTTGCCGAGCGCAAGGCCGAGATCGCGCGCCAGCTGGCCGCTGCTGCTGCGAAGGTGGGCAATGGCGCCCGCCCCATTGAAGACGAGGCGCTGCTGGACGAAGTGACCGCGCTGGTCGAGCGCCCCAACGTGGTCATCTGCCAGTTTGAAGAGCAGTTCCTGGGCGTGCCGCAGGAATGCCTCATCCTCACGATGAAGGCCAACCAGAAGTACTTCCCGCTGCTGGACGCTGCAGGCAAGCTGACCAACAAGTTCCTGGTGGTCAGCAACATCAGCCCCGAAGACACGAGCTTTGTGACCGGCGGCAACGAGCGCGTGGTGCGCCCCCGTTTGGCCGATGCCAAGTTTTTCTTTGATCAGGACCGCAAGAAGACCCTGGCCTCGCGCGTCGAAGGTCTGGGTAAGGTCGTGTACCACAACAAGCTAGGCACGCAGGGTGAACGCGTGGAGCGCGTGCGGGCCATTGCCAAGGCCATTGCCACGCGACTGGGCGACGCTGCTCTGGTGGCCGATGCCGACCTGTCCGCACAACTGGCCAAGACCGATCTCGTGACCGACATGGTGGGCGAGTTCCCCGAGCTGCAGGGCATCATGGGTGGCTACTACGCGCTCAACGACGGCCTGGGCGAAACCGTGGCGCACGCCATCGAAGACCACTACAAGCCGCGTTTTGCGGGTGACGCGCTGCCGCGCAACACCGCAGGCGTCGTGGTGGCCCTGGCTGACAAGCTCGAAACCCTGGTCGGTATGTTCGGCATCGGCAACCTGCCCACGGGCGACCGCGATCCGTTTGCGCTGCGCCGCCACGCGCTGGGCGTGATCCGCATGCTGGTCGAGAAGGATCTGCCGCTGGAGATGAATGCGCTTCTGGCTGGTGCCGTGCCCGCCTTTGGCGACAAGATCACCGATGCTTCAGCGGCCCTGGCCGACTTCATCTACGACCGCCTCGCCGGCAGCCTGCGCGAGCAAGGCTACAGCGCCCAGGAAGTCGACGCGGTGCTAGCCCTGCGTCCGCAGCGCCTTGCACTGGTCGAAAAACAACTGGCCGCAGTGCGCGCCTTCGCCGCCTTGCCCGAAAGCCCCGCCCTCGCCGCCGCCAACAAGCGCGTTGGCAACATCCTTAAAAAGGCCGAGGTCGAAGGCCCGGTGGATGCCCACGTCAACCCCGAGTTGCTGCAGGAAAAAGCCGAGCAGGACCTCTACGCTGCCCTGCAGCGCTTCGTGCCCGAGGCCAACGCCCAGTTCGATGCTGGCGACTACACCGCATCGCTGCAGACCCTGGCAGTGCTGCGTGCGCCGGTGGACGCGTTCTTTGACGATGTGATGGTCAACGCCGAGCAACTGGATGTGCGGATGAATCGCCTGGGTCTGCTCAAGATGCTGCACAACGCGATGAACCGCGTGGCCGACCTGTCCCGCCTGGCGGTTTGACCGGTTTGCACAAGCTGCTAGGCTGGCGGTTCTCACAAGGTAAACCCCTCCTATGAAACTCGCCATCCTCGACCGCGACGGCACCCTCAATCCGCTGGCGGACGACTACGTCACCGCTGCCGACGAGTGGACCGCTGTGCCGGGCGCGCTCGAAGCCATTGCGCGCCTCAACCATGCGGGCTGGCATGTGGTGGTGGCCACCAACCAGCCGGGCCTGGGCCGGGGCTTGTTTGATGTGGTGGCGCTCAACGCCATTCACGCCAAGATGCACCGTCAGGTGGCGGCGGTGGGCGGGCGCATTGATGCCGTTTTCTACTGCCCCCACGCGGCCGATGAGGAGTGTGCGTGCCGCAAGCCCGCCCCCGGCCTGCTGGAGCAGATCAGTGACCGCTATGGGGTGGAGCGTGAGGATGTGCAGGTGGTGGGCAGCTGCACCGCGCACCTGCAGGCAGGCGCCGCACTGGGCGCACAGCTGCACCTGGTGTGCACGGGGCAGTCGGCGCAGGTACACCCGGGTGGCCCCTTGCCAGCGGGGGTTCCGCCGGGCACGCGCGTGCATGCCAGCCTGGGTGATTTTGTGGACCAGCTTTTGCCTGCTGTGCAGCCCGCTGCGGCACCCCTGGCGGCGACACCCCTGCCAGCGCCTGGTGGTGCCGCTGTCTGATGCTATTACTTTAATAGCTGTTAGCGCTTGATAGATAAGCGCTGGCGGCCAAAATGACCATCAAAATGGCCTTTATCCGTTCCGTCATTCACCTTCTCTGGATGGGCATCACTGTGGTGCCCTATGCGCTGACCATCATGCTGGGCACGCTGCTGGGCGTGCGCGGCAAGCCGCTGTACCGCATCGCCCGCGCGTGGCTGTCACTGTGCATCAGCGGTGCCCGCGTGATCCTGGGCATCCGCGCCAACGTGATCGGCATGGAGAACCTGCCGCAGGGCGAGAACGCGGGGGCGGTGCTGCTGGTCAAGCACCAGTCCACATACGAGACCTTTCTGATGCCCGCGATCATGCCGCGCCCCCTGGCCTATGTATTCAAGAAGGAGCTGTTGCGTGTGCCGTTCTTCGGCTGGGCCATCGGCCGCCTCGACATGATCCACATCGACCGCGACCAGCGCACCCAGGCCTTCCACAAGGTGGTGCAGCAGGGCAAGGACCTGTTGGCCCAGGGCATCTGGATCATCATGTTCCCCGAAGGCACGCGCATTGAGCGTGGGCAAAAGGGCAACTACAAGACCGGCGGCACCCGCTTGGCCATCGACACCGGCGCGCCAGTGGTGCCAATTGCCGTGACGTCCGCCAAGGTCTGGCCGCGCAAGGCGTTCATCAAGCGCCCGGGCGTGGTGGATGTGTCCATCGGCAAGCCCATTTCCAGCGTAGGCCGCAAGCCCGACGAGCTGATGCGCGAAGTGGAGGCCTGGATCGAGGCCGAGATGCGCCGCCTGGACCCTGATGCGTACCCAGCCGTGGTCATCCCCCCGCACGGCAAGGCGGGCGAGAAGTAGGCCACAGCGTGATGCAGCGGCTTGTGCAGTTGGCGCTCGACTTTTTCGACCCGCCGGTCGCACCGGCAGGACCGGCTGCGGCGCCGGGGGTGAAGGCTGCAGATTCCAAGTCAAAACTGCCCCCAGCGCTGGATGGGAAAGCGCCAGTAGCTCCTAAAACAGTAGTGAATCGGCCTGCTGCACCTGCTGCACCTGCTGTACCGCTGCCATCTCTGCTGTCTCCGGCCGAATTCCGCCACCCGCAGGCCAGCCGCGAAGTGCTGCTGGGCGATGCCGTCGTGGCCTATGCGTTGCAGCGCGCGCGGCGCCGCACCATCGGCTTTACCGTGGGGGCCGATGGACTGTCGGTACGTGCGCCCAGCTGGGTCACCCTGTCGGGCGTGGATTCTGCGCTGCGCGAGAAGTCCGAATGGATCCTGCGCAAGCTGTCTGAGGCGCGCGAGCGCCACCAGCGCATGGAAGGCGGTCGTATTGTCTGGGCCGATGGCGCCGTGTTGCCCTATCTGGGCGAGCCTTTGACCGTGGTGCTGGACCCGAGCCACGGTTTTGCGGGCAAAGGCGGTGCGCTGGTGGCGGGCACCGATGTGGTGCCACCCAGCCTGCACATCGGCCTGCCCCACAGCGCCAGCCCCGCGCAGATCCGCGACGCCGTGCAGGCCTGGCTCATGCGTGACGCGCGCCGCCACTTTACGGCCCGGCTCGACCATTTCGCCCCGCTGCTGGGTGTGCGCTGGGCCAGCCTGCGCCTGTCGAGCGCCAACACCCGCTGGGGCAGTGCCAAGGCAGACGGCTCCATCCGCCTGAACTGGCGCCTGCTGCACTATCGCCCAGCCATCATCGACTACGTGGTGGCGCACGAACTGGCCCACCTGCGCGTGATGGACCACAGTCCGCGCTTCTGGGACACCGTGGCCACCGTGGTGCCCGACTATGCGCAGCTGCGCAGCCGCTTGCGGGATGAACCCGCGCCTTTGTGGTGAATCCCCCTGAGTCGCCTGCGGCGCCTTCCCCCTAGGGGGACGACGCCCTCGCTGCGGGGCGGCCCATGCTCGGCGTCCCTCGCACTGGTCGCGCCCAGTTCAAACGTTTTGCCTAGTGCCCAGAAAGTATCCAAACCATGACAAATACGCTCTCCTCCGTTTCTCCCGCCGACGGCTATGCCGGTGACGTGACGCCCCAGCAGGCCTGGCAGTGGGTACAGGCCGGCCAGGCCGTGCTGGTGGATGTGCGCAGCGACGCCGAACGTGAATGGGTGGGGCAGGTGCCCGGCGCCATCGCCGTGGCGTGGAAGCAGTGGCCGGGCATGGTCATGAACGCGGATTTTGATGCGCAGATGCGCACGGCCGTGCCTGAGGGCGCCCGGGCTGTGCTGCTGTGCCGCAGCGGCGTGCGCTCCATCGCCGCCGCGCGCCGCGCTACTGAGCTGGGCATCACGGCCTACAACATCCTGGAAGGTTTTGAGGGCGACGCCGATGCGCAGGGTCAGCGCGGCAAAAAGGGCGGCTGGCGTTTTCACGGTCTGCCGTGGAAGCAGGGTTGATGCTCCCAAAAAAATAGCTGCCAGCGCTTTATAGATAAGCGCTGGCAGCTGGCTCTAAAGCTTGACTTGCCCCGGCGTTCCGTTTGTCTCGGGCGTCGGTACACCCCCGACTCAGGCCAGTGCACCCGTGGAACCGGCTTTGCCGGGCCACCGGGTGCGTCCCCCTTGGGGGAAGGCGCCGCAGGCGACTCAGGGGGTTACTTAGCCTGCGGGATTCGGAGTTTCTGGCCGGGGTAGATCTTGTCGGGGTGGCTCAGCATCGGCTTGTTGGCCTCGAAGATCACGGGGTACTTGTTGGCGTCGCCATAGAACTTCTTGGCGATGGCGCTGAGCGTGTCGCCGCGCACCACGTCGTGGTACTGGGCTTCGGGCTCGGGGTTGGTCACATCCATCAGGTTCTCGACGCTGGTCACGCTGGCCACGTTGCCGCAGCACAGGGTGACTTTTTCCTTGGCCGCCTGCGTGGGGGCTGTGCCCTTCACGGTGACTTTGCCTTCGGGTCCTTCAAAGGCGACCTGCACATTGCTGGCGCCCAGGTTCTGGGACGCGATGTAGGTCTCGATGGCCTTGGATGCCTTGGCGTTGAGTTCATCTTGCGTGGGGGCTGCTGCCGTGGCGGCCTGTGCTTCTTTGCCGCCGAACAGCTTTTCGCCGGCTTCCTTGATGAAACTGAAAAGACCCATGTCGTACCTCCTAATGTTGCAGAAACAGGAAGGACCACTGTAGCGGCAATGGGCGGCTGCGTCGTGTCGGACACGGGCGCGACACGATTTTTCACAATTTGTGGGAGGGCAGGGGTGGTGCAGCCGGAGGCTGTCGCCCTCGGGCAGAGGTGCATCGCAAAACTCGGGATAATCCGCCGCATGACTTTTCTGGCCATCGACGTCGGTAACACCCGTCTCAAATGGGCGTTGTACGACGCTCCCCGCCCCGGGGCTGCGCTCATTGCGCATGGCGCCGAGTTTCTGGACCACATCGACCGCCTGGCTGAAGGTAGCTGGGAGTCGCTGCCCCACCCGGAGCGCATGCTGGGCTGCGTGGTGGCGGGCGATGCCGTCAAACGCCGCGTGCAAGAGCAGATGGAAATCTGGGACGTCACCCCCTCCTGGGTGGTGTCGTCGGCGCAGGAGGCGGGGCTCACCAACGGCTACGACCATCCCTCGCGCTTGGGCTCGGACCGCTGGGTGGCCATGATCGGCGCGCGCCACCATGTGTTGGCACGTGGCCCGGCGCGGCCGCTGGTGGTGGTGATGGTGGGCACGGCCGTGACGGTGGAGTGCATCGACACCGAGGGCCGCTTCATGGGCGGCCTGATCCTGCCCGGCCACGGCATCATGCTGCGCGCGCTCGAGTCCGGCACCGCCGGCCTGCACGTGCCCACGGGCGAAGTGCGCCCGTTCCCCACCAACACCAGCGATGCGCTGACCAGCGGCGGCACCTACGCCATCGCGGGGGCCGTGGAGCGCATGTACCAGCACCTGCTGCAGCACTGTGGCCAGGAGCCCGCCTGCATCATGACCGGCGGCGCAGGCTGGAAGATGGCGCCCAGCATGACACGGCCCTTCGAGCTGGTGGACAACCTGATTTTTGACGGCCTGCTGGAGATTGCCGCGCAGCGGTTTGGGGGCTGAGGGCTTTTGAGCGCCGCATCTATAGCAGCGCGACACGGCAATCTACGGCAAACCTCTGTGCAAAACTGGCGCTGCGCAAGCCAGAGACACCGAGCAAGGGCCGCCCCGCAGCGAGGGTGTCGTCCCCCTTCCCGAATGGCGTAGTCAGTCGAGAGAAGGGGGAAGCGGCAAAGCCGCTCAGGGGGATGTCTCTTACTCTTCTTCCAGTTCAGCCCGCGCCATCTCCACATCCAGCCGCTCCATGGCATCCATGGGTTCAGCGGCGGCGGCCTTTTCGTAGAGCGCGGTGGCTTCCTGCATTTTCTTGTCGCCCTCCAGCATGACGAGCGCATTGGCGTACTCGATCATCGCGATGGCCGATCCCGGGTTCAGCTTGAGGGCTTCCTGAAACAGCTTGAGGCCCGTGTCCTTCTTGGCGCCATAGGTCATGCCGCCAATCAGCGAGCCCACCTTGTCGATCACCTCGGCATGGAAGGCGCCCAGCGCAATGCGCGCATCGGCGTGTTTGGGCGACAGGGCAATGGCCTTCTCCAGCGAGTCCTTCACCTTGCCACCCAAGCCCTGCGCCAGCGCCTTGGCCACGCTGATGCCCTGGCTGTAGCGGCCCAGTGCGTAGGCATGCCAGTACCAGGCGTTGGCGTTGTCGGGCTCCTTGGCGGCCTGGGCCTCCGCCCGTTCGGCCACCTGCATGAACAGGTCCAGGCGCGCCTTCTCCTTCGGCTCCAGGTAGTTGGCATAGATGGAGGTGGCCTTGTTGGCGGCAGTGATACCCGCGCCACCGGCTGCCATGCCTGCTGCCGCAGCTTTCTCAAAATCACCGTTGTGGAACAGCGCCCAGGCTTCCAGCGCGGCAGCGTCCTTGGGGCAGGGTTCGGCATCACCGCCATGCAGTCGTGCCCAATGCTTCTTGACGCTCGCAGCGTCAAATTGGTAGTCGCCAGCGTGGGGGAAGGGGGTCCATTTGGCCATGGCGTGTGTCTCCGGAAGTTCTTGTTGGTGGGTGTCTGTGGCGGGTGGGCCGTGTATCAGCCTAGCGCTGGTGCGTAGGCGCCGACCAGCTGCAGCAGGTGGGCGCGCTGGCCGCTTTCGAGGTAGGGCATGAGCAGGTTCAGCACATGGTGGGCTCCGCGCAGCAGCGCGGCCTGGGCGCTTTCGGGCTCCAGTGCACGGCGTGGGTCGCGCACGTATTCGAAGCTCAGCCAGTAAGTGAGCACCACGACCATGCTGGTGGCGGTGGCCTCCAGTTCGCGCGAGTCGATGTGCAGTGCATCAGCGCGGCCCATACCGTCGAGCATGGCGCGCACGGCGCGGGTCTTGTTTTTGAGGATGGCCTGGAAGTGGGTTTCCAGGCGCCGGTTCTTGGACAGCAGGTCGTTGAGATCGCGGTACAGGAAACGGTACTGCCAGATCAGCTCGAACAGCGAGTGCATGAAGAACCAGGCGTCCTCCACATTGCGCACACCATCGGCGGCGGCCAGCAGTTCGGTCAACGAGGTTTCGTAGCGATCAAACAGCGCGTTGATCAGCTCGTCCTTGGCCGGGTAGTGGTAGTACAGGTTGCCGGGACTGATGCGCAGCTCGGCCGAGATCAGGGTGGTGGAGACGTTGGGCTCACCGAACCGGTTGAACAGGTCCAGCGTCACTTCCAGAATGCGTTCTGCGGTGCGGCGTGGCGCTTTCTTCACCATGTGTGCGGGCCCCTTCGCGTCGTTTGGCGTCGTTGTTGCGTTGTCTCTGATGGCTACTCTAACCCACGCGGTCATGCTGCAGTGCGACATGAACGTAGGGTGCGTATGCAGTACCTAGGCTGCTTGTAGCGCACTTCATGGGTTTCACCAAAAAAAGAAAAGCGGTCCAAACGCCTTGGCGCGTGGACCGCTTGGAGCGGGCTGGGTGCTTGCCGGTGGCAAGCCGTGATCAGCTGGCCGATGGCGTGCTGGTGGCTGCGTCGGCAGCGGCACGTGTCGCGGTCTTTTTGGCCGCAGCCTTCTTGGCGGGGGCCTTGGTAGCGGGCTTGGCGGCTGCCTTTGCAGGAGCCGCCTTCTTTGCCGCTGCCTTCTTGGCGGGAGCCTTGGCTGCGGGTTTGGCGGCTGCCTTGGCAGCAGCTTTGGCGGGTGCAGCCTTGCTGCCCTTGGCCAGGGCGTCCACACGGGCGCTCAGGGCTTCCAGGTCGCGGGCCGAGGGCACGCCCAGCTTGGCGAGGGCCTTGGCCACGCGGTCTTCAAAGATGTTTTCGAGCTTGTCCCACTGGCCCTGGGCCTTGGAGCCGATGTCGCTGGCCATGGTGGTCACGCGGCTGGTGGCTTCGGTGATCTTTTCTTCGGCCACGGCCTGGGTCTTGCGCTGGATGGTCAGGCCTTCCTTGACCAGGGCTTCAAACACCTTGCCGCCTTCTTCCTGTGCCTTGGAGAAGGCACCCAGGCCTGCCAGCCAGATCTGCTGGGCGGAGTCCTTGACGGTGCTGGACAGTTGGGCGTTGCTCTTCTTTTTGTCGGCGCTGAGTTTCTGCAGTTTCTTGACCATGGGGCCTCCGTTGTGCGGTTGGTTGGGTTTGCCGGGGCGGGTTGCCTTCGACGCATGGCCGCACTGTACGCCGCACGGCGCGACAGGTGTAGGCGCGCGCTCCTAAAAATGTAGAGCGTGCCATCTAGCGGGGGCGTTCGCTGGCCGCCTAGCATCGGCGCGGGTTTCTGCTGAATCGGTGCGCGCAGGCCTTGGGCAAGAATGAAGCTATCTCAGAGGAGTTATCCATGCAGTATTTCGTGACGGGGGCAACGGGGTTCATTGGCAAGCGGCTGGTCAAGAAGCTGCTGGAGCGAAAGGGGGCGGTGGTGCATTTCCTGATCCGCAAGGAAAGTGCGGACAAGGTGGCCGACCTGCGTAGCTTCTGGGGCGTAGGGCCCACGCGTGCGATTCCCGTGTTTGGCGACCTTACCGCCAAGAAGCTGGGCGTGGCGGCGGAAGACGTCAAGAAGCTCAAGGGCCAGATCGACCACTTCTACCACCTCGCTGCCGTCTACGACCTGGGTGCGGACGAGGAAACCCAGGTGGCCGTGAACATCGAGGGAACGCGCAACACGGTGGACCTGGCCAAGGCGATTGATGCCGGGCACTTCCACCATGTCTCCTCCATCGCGGCCGCAGGTCTGTACGAAGGCGTGTTCCGCGAAGACATGTTCGAGGAAGCCGAGGGCCTGGACCACCCGTACTTCCAGACCAAACACGAGAGCGAAAAGATCGTGCGCCAAGACTGCAAGGTGCCCTGGACGGTGTACCGCCCGGCCATGGTGGTGGGTGACAGCCAGACCGGCGAGATGGACAAGATCGACGGCCCCTACTACTTCTTCAAGCTCATCCAGCGCCTGCGCCAGCTGCTGCCGCCCTGGATGCCCACGGTGGGCCTGGAGGGCGGGCGCGTGAACATCGTGCCCGTGGACTTTGTGGTGAACGCGCTCAACGTCATCAGCCACCAGAAGGACATCGGCAAGAAGTGCTACCACCTGGTGGACCCGGTGGGCTACCGCGTGGGCGATGTGCTCGACATCTTCAGCCGCGCCGCCCATGCACCGCGCATGAACCTGTTCGTCAACGCTGCGCTGCTGGGCTTCATTCCCAAGAGCGTGAAGAAAAGCCTGATGGCGCTGGCGCCCGTGCGCCGGGTGCGCAACGCGGTGATGAAGGACCTGGGCCTGCCCGAGGACATGCTCACCTTCGTGAACTACCCCACGCGCTTTGATTGCCGCGAAACGTTGGCCGCGCTCAAGGGCTCCGGCGTCACATGCCCCAATCTCAAGGACTACGCCTGGCGGCTGTGGGACTACTGGGAGCGCAATTTGGACCCCGAGCTGTTCATCGATCGCACGCTCAAGGGCACGGTGGCGGGCAAGGTGGTGCTGATCACCGGTGGATCGTCCGGCATTGGGCTGGCGGCAGCGCACAAGTTTGCCGAGGCAGGCGCCACCACCATCATCTGCGGGCGTGACCAGGACAAGCTCGACGAGGCCTGTGCCGAAGCCAAGGCCAAGGGTTACCAGTTCATCGCCTATTCGACAGACATTGCCGACATGACCGACTGCGATCGTTTTGTGCAGTTGCTCATCGACAACCACGGCGGTGTGGACTTCCTCATCAACAACGCGGGCCGCTCCATCCGCCGCGCCATCGAGTCGAGCTACGACCGCTTCCACGACTACGAGCGCACCATGCAGCTCAACTATTTCGGCTGCCTGCGCGTGACCATGGGCTTTCTGCCCGGCATGGTGGCTAAGCGCAAGGGCCATGTGGTCAACATCAGCTCCATCGGCGTGCTGACCAATGCGCCCCGCTTTTCGGCCTATGTGGCCAGCAAGGCGGCACTGGACGCGTGGACGCGCTGTGCCTCCAGCGAGTTTGCCGACCAGGGCATCACCTTCACCACCATCAACATGCCCCTGGTGCGCACGCCCATGATTGCGCCCACCAAGATCTACAACAACGTGCCCACGCTGAGCCCCGAGGAGGCGGCGGACATGATCGCCCAGGCCTGCATCTTCAAGCCGGTGCGCATCGCCACGCGGCTGGGCATCACCGGCCAGCTGCTGCACGCGCTGGTGCCACGCGTGGCGCAGATCACCATGAACACGAGCTTTCGCATGTTCCCAGACTCCACCGCCGCCAAGGGCAGCAAGGACGCCAAGCCGCAGCTGTCGGCCGAGGCCGTGGCGCTGCAGCAGATGATGCGAGGCATCCACTTCTGATGACCCGCCGGCCCGGGCAGAAATACCCGCGTTGAACTCTGTTACCCGGGGGCCGGGCGGGGTGGGATAATCGTGGGTTCTGCCGAGCAGGCATTTCACACGGCCCTCCCTATGATTCTGGTTACTGGCGGCGCGGGTTTCATCGGCGCCAACTTCGTTCTTGACTGGCTTGCTGCCTCCAGCGAGCCCGTGGTCAACCTCGACAAGCTCACCTACGCGGGCAACCTGCACAACCTGGACAGCGTGCAGGGTGACGCGCGCCACATCTTTGTGCAGGGCGACATCGGCGACACCGCCCTGGTGGCCCGCCTGCTGGCCGAGCACAAGCCCCGCGCCGTGGTCAACTTCGCGGCTGAATCGCATGTGGATCGCTCCATCCATGGTCCCGAGGATTTCATCCAGACCAACATCGTGGGCTCGTTCCGCCTGCTGGAGGCCGTGCGTGCTTACTGGAGCGCGCTGCCCGAGGGCGAACGTGCCGCCTTCCGCTTCCTGCATGTGTCCACCGACGAGGTCTACGGATCGCTGGCCCCCACCGACCCGGCCTTCGCCGAGACGCGTGGCTTTGAGCCCAACAGCCCTTACAGCGCTAGCAAGGCCGCCAGCGACCACCTGGTGCGCGCTTGGCACCACACCTACGGCTTGCCGGTGCTCACCACCAACTGCAGCAACAACTACGGGCCCTACCACTTCCCCGAAAAGCTGATCCCGCTGATGATCGTCAACGCACTGGCCGGCAAGAACCTGCCCGTGTATGGCGATGGCATGCAGGTGCGCGACTGGCTCTACGTCAAGGACCACTGCAGCGCCATCCGCCGCGTGCTGGAGGCCGGCGCGCCCGGTGAGACCTACAACGTGGGTGGCTGGAACGAGAAGCCCAACATCGAGATCGTGAACATGGTCTGCAGCCTGCTCGACGAGCTGCGCCCCCGTGCTGATGGCCAAAGCTACCGCACCCAGATCACCTATGTGAAAGACCGTCCGGGCCACGACCGCCGCTACGCCATCGACGCCCGCAAGATCGAGCGCGAGCTGGGCTGGAAGCCCGCCGAGACCTTCGACACCGGCATCCGCAAGACCGTGCAGTGGTACCTGGACCATGCGGACTGGGTGGCCAGCGTGCAGACCGGCGCCTACCGCGACTGGGTGCAGACCCAGTATGCGCAGGAGGCCTCCGCTGCGGCTGTGACGGGCGCCACTGCATGAACATCCTGCTGTTTGGCAAGGGTGGCCAGGTCGGCTGGGAGCTGCAGCGCAGCCTGTCGGTGCTGGGCTCCGTCACGGCGTTGGACTTCGATAGCACCGAGCACTGCGGTGACTTTTCCAACCCCGCCGGCGTGGCTGATACGGTGCGCGCCCTGCGCCCCGATGTCATCGTCAATGCCGCCGCCCACACGGCCGTGGACAAAGCTGAGAGCGAAGCCGAGTTTGCCCGCACCCTCAATGCCACAACGCCCGGAGCCCTTGCACAGGAGGCCGCGAAGCTGGGTGCTTGGCTCGTGCACTACAGCACGGACTATGTTTTCGATGGCAGCGGCAGCCGCCCCTGGGTGGAGACCGATACACCCGCCCCGCTGAGCGTTTACGGCCGCACCAAACTCGAAGGCGAGCAGCTCATTGCAGAGGCGGGCGCCAAACACCTGATCCTGCGCACCAGCTGGGTCTACGCAGCACGCGGCGGCAACTTCGCCAAGACCATGCTGCGGCTGGCGCAAGAGCGTGAGCGGCTGACGGTGATTGATGACCAATGGGGTGCGCCCACCGGTGCCGACCTGCTGGCCGATGTGACCGCCCACGCGCTGCGCCACCTGCAGCAGCGCCCGCAGGATGCAGGCCTGTACCACTGCGTGGCTGCGGGTGAGACCAACTGGAATCAGTATGCAAAATACGTGCTGGCGCAAGCCCAGAAAGCGCAGATAGCTACAAAAATAGTAGCAAAAGAGGTCGCGCCTGTGCCCACAAGCGCATTTCCCACACCGGCCGTGCGCCCCCATAACTCGCGCCTGGGTACCCACAAGCTGCAGTCCACCTTCGGTTTGCAGATGCCCCATTGGCAACAGGGCGTGGCGCGCATGCTCACGGAAATTCTCTGAACGGACCCCAATGACGCAACGCAAAGGCATCATCCTCGCAGGAGGCTCCGGCACACGGCTGCACCCGGCCACGCTGGCCATCAGCAAACAACTGCTGCCCGTTTACGACAAGCCCATGATCTATTACCCGCTCAGCACGCTGATGCTGGCGGGCATCCGGGACATCCTGGTTATCAGTACCCCGCAGGACACGCCGCGTTTTGCCCAGCTGCTGGGGGATGGAAGCCAATGGGGCTTGAACCTGCAATACGCGGTGCAGCCCAGCCCGGACGGCCTGGCGCAGGCGTTTGTGATCGGGGAGTCTTTTCTGGATGGGGCTCCGAGCGCCCTGGTGCTGGGAGACAACATCTTCTACGGGCACGATTTCCATGAACTGCTGGGCAACGCCCAACAGCGCTCTGCGGGTGCCAGCGTGTTTGCCTACCATGTGCACGACCCGGAGCGCTACGGTGTGGCCGAGTTCGATGCCCAGGGCAAAGTGTTGTCGTTGGAGGAAAAACCTGCTCAGCCCAAGAGCAGCTATGCCGTCACAGGCCTCTACTTCTACGACAACCAGGTTGCGCAGATGGCCCGGAGCTTGAAGCCATCGCCACGCGGCGAACTGGAAATCACCGACCTGAACCGGCTGTACCTGGAGCAGGGGCAGCTCAATGTCGAGATCATGGGCCGCGGCTATGCCTGGCTGGATACTGGCACCCATGAAAGCCTGCTGGAGGCCAGCCAGTTCATTGCGACGCTGGAGCATCGCCAGGGCCTCAAGATTGCCTGCCCCGAGGAAATTGCCTGGCGCGCCGGCTGGATCGACAGTGCCCAGTTGCAGCGCCTGGCACAACCTCTTGCCAAGAACGGCTACGGCCAGTACCTCCAGCGTTTGCTGAACGACAAAGTCTATTGATCCCCCATGCACTCCATCCGGCAATCCATCCCAGACGTTGTCCTCCTTGAGCCCAAGGTGTTCGGCGATAGCCGTGGTTTTTTCTACGAGAGCTTCAACCAGCAGGCCTTCCGGGAGGCCACGGGTGTCCAGTGCGATTTTGTGCAGGACAACCACAGCCGCAGCAGCCAGGGTGTGTTGCGGGGCCTGCACTACCAGTTGCCCCCCAGGGCGCAGGGCAAGCTCGTGCGCGTGGTGCGTGGCGCTGTGTTTGATGTGGCGGTGGATATTCGCAAGGGGTCACCCACCTTTGGCCAGTGGGTGGGGGCCCTGTTGACCGAAGACAACCACCGGCAGCTTTGGGTGCCGCCGGGGCTTGCTCACGGTTTTCTGGTGTTGTCCGAATCGGCTGACTTCCTTTACAAGACCACCGACTACTACAGCCCGGAGCATGAGCGCTGCATTCGCTGGGACGATCCACAGCTTGCCATCGCCTGGCCAGCGGTGGAGGCCGCCATTCAGCTTTCGGCGAAGGATCAGGCGGGGCGCTGGTTCGCTGAGGCAGACCTTTGACGACGGCGCAGGGGCGTGCAACGGGCGGATCTCTGGACCGCCCTGCCAAGCTGCGGATCGCTCTGTTGGGAGCCAGGGGCATCCCCGCGAGCTATGGGGGGTTCGAAACCTTTGCCGAACAACTCTCGATACGCCTGGTGGAGCGTGGCCACGAGGTCACTGTGTATGCAGAGACCAGCGAGTCGTCCGTCGAAGACACCTTCTACCAAGGTGTTCGCGTGCGCCACAAACGTCGGCCCCGGTGGGGAGCTGCATCGGTCCTGGCCTACGACTGTGCCTGCCTGTGGGACGCCCGGCGGGGGTACGACCTGGTCTACATGCTGGGGTATGGCGCTGCCTGGGCCTGCTGGTGGCCCCGGGTTTTTGGGGTTCCGGTCTGGATCAACGTGGACGGACTGGAGTGGGCCCGCAGCAAATGGGGGAGGGTTGCACGCATCTACCTGCGCTGTATGGAGTGGGTGGCCAGCCGGGTGGCCACGCGCCTCATCGCCGATGCCGAGGCCATTGCACAGCGGTTCCGCGAGACTTATCCCAAGGGGGCTCCGTCGAGCTTCATAGCCTACGGCGCCGAACTGGTGCAGGACCGGGACGTGGACCCTTCCGTGCTTTCTGCCTGGGGGCTGAAGCCCCGCCGCTACATGCTGGTCGTGGCGCGCCCGGAGCCGGAAAACCATATCCTTGAAATCGTTCAAGGCTATGAGATGCACGGCGGTGACTGGCCGTTGGTCATCGTAGGGGATGTGTCAGGTGCCACGGCCTACCAGCAACTGCTGAGGCAACATGCCAGCGACCGCGTGCGTTTCGTGGGGGGCATCTACGACACCGGGCAGCTTGCAAGCTTGCGTGTACATGCGGCCTGTTACCTGCACGGGCACTCGGTGGGGGGGACGAACCCTTCGCTGCTCGAGGCACTGGCCTGCGGAAACTGGGTCATTGCGCATGACAACCCGTTCAACCGCGAAGTGGCACGCGATGCGGCCGACTACTTTGCAACCCCCGAGCAACTCGCTCGCAGCCTGGACCTAGTGGTTGGCCAGTCGGACGCCATGCTGCCGCAGCGAAGCCAGCGCGCCCGCGATATCGTGGCGGAGCACTACACCTGGGAGGGCATCGCAGATGCCTACGAGGCGCTGATGTATTCAGAATGCCGGCCCCACCGCGCTGCAACAACCAGCACGGGGACCGTGTGACTGAGCCGACTCTTCGATTGGCCTCACGCGGAGGGGCGGGCGGGGCTGCCCCGTCGCAGTCACCGCTGGTGGATGTGCTGCTGGCTACGTACAACGGGGCGAAGTATCTCCGTGCCCAGCTCGATTCGCTGTTGGCCCAGACCCACCAGAATTTCCGCCTCCTCGTCAGCGATGACGGGTCTTCGGATGACACGCTTGCAGTCCTGGAGAGCTACCGGGTGCGCTTTGGAGAGCGTTTGGTACTTGTACCCAATCCCCACCATGGGCAAGGGCTGGTCCGAAACTTTGAGAATCTCATGGTGGCCAGCCTGCATGATGGTGTGGCGGCTTGGGTTGCCTTCTCGGACCAGGACGATGTCTGGCTCCCTCCGAAAATCGAGCTGTGTCTCCAAGAAATGGTGCGAATGGAGCAAGAGGGTGGTGCGGAATTGCCTTGTCTGGTGCACTCCGACCTGACGGTGGTGGATGAGCACTTGGGCGTGATTTCGGAGTCCTTCGCCACATACCAACGTATGGACCCTCTGCAGTGCTCGCCACTTTCGCTGCTCAGCGTGAACCAGGTGACGGGGTGCACGATGATGGTGAACCGCACCCTGTTGCGAATGGCCTTGCCCCTCCCGCAGGACACCATCATGCACGACTGGTGGTGTGGCCTGGTGAGTGGAAGCGGCCATAGGCGTTTTGTGCCAACCCCGCTGATCCTGTATCGCCAGCATGGCGCCAACCAGGTAGGCGCCAAGGATCGTAGCCTGAAGACGCGTTTGCTCCGGCTGTTGACGAATGGCCAGGGGATCGTCCGGCGTGTCCGGGTGCTGGGTGGGGCTACCTATCTGCAGGCGCAGGCGCTGCAGCTGCGATTGCGCGCCTTGGGGCTGGATGAAGGCTACGTGTCAGAATACCTTGCGTGGAGGGATGGGCCTCTGAGGGCGAGAATTTTTGGGTATCGCGAATATTATGTGGGCCCCGAATTGGATCGATTAAGCCGCTGTTTGCTGTGGTTCAAGTGATTCACTCCGTCCGAGTGAGACAAGTCGGGCCCGGGTATTGGGTGGTTGGAAGAATGTTCAAAGGCGTTGGTAATGAAGCTCTCGGCTGAAATTGGTGAAGTGGAAAGCGTCGATATCGCTGCGCCCAGGCTCGGTGAGATGCTCCTTGCGGACCAGAAATTGTCGCGCAATGACCTGGAGAGGGCGCTAGAGGTCCAGCGTTCCATGGGCGGTCGTCTGGGGCGCCTGCTGATCAGTCTGGGGCTGGTGTCTGAGGTGGATGTCTACTCCGCACTGTCCCGGCAGGCCGGATTGCCTTTGGTGCGCCAGGACGCTTTCCCGAAGGAAAAGCCGGAAACTTCGCGGCTGAACACCAGCTTTTTGCTGGCCAACAACCTGCTTCCTTTGGGAAATGCAGAGGACGCTGAGTCCACGCCGGATTTCGCGTCGGTAGATCCGAAGAGCGCGGCATTGCGCGATGCATTGCGCCTGGTCTTTGGGGATGTGCCCAGGGTCGTTTTTGGCCTGGAGTCTGAAATATCCAGTCAGCTCAATGCCTGGTACGTCCAGGAGTCGGAGCCGGAAGGAGAAGCCGTTGCGGACCAGTTTGAGGCTTCGGAATTCATCGAGCACCTGAGGGACATGGCCTCGGAGGCCCCCATCATCCAGCGCGTGAGCCATATCCTCTCCCAGGCCGTGGCTGCCCAGGCCTCCGACATTCACATCGAAACCTACGAAGAAAAATCGGTGGTCCGGATACGGGTGGACGGCGAGCTGTACCCCATTGACGAGATTGATAACAAGGATGCCCCCGCTGTGGTGTCCCGCATCAAGATCCTTTCGCAGCTGGACATTGCGGAACGCCGGATGCCGCAGGACGGGCGCACCAAGCTGCGCGTGCATGGCAAGGAAATGGACTCTCGCGTGTCCACCATTCCCACCATGTTTGGCGAATCGGTCGTCATGCGCTTGCTGGAAAAGAACTTCGACCTGCTCTCGTTGGAGAGCCTGCACTTCACGCCACCCACTTTGAAAACCATGCGTCAGCTGCTCAGCGTGCCACATGGGATCTTTCTGGTGACAGGTCCCACAGGCTCCGGGAAGTCCACCACGCTGTATGCCTCCATGCAGGAACTGGAGGGCGAGAACCTCAAGATTCTGACGGTGGAAGATCCGGTGGAGTACCGGCTGCAATGGCTCAACCAGGTGCAGGTCCAGCCCCAGATCGGGCTGACCTTTGCGAAGGTGTTGCGATCCTTTCTCCGCCAGGATCCTGATGTGATCATGATCGGGGAAATGCGCGATGGCGAAACCGCAGAAATTGCGGTCCAGGCGGCATTGACGGGCCACTTGGTCATGTCCACCCTGCACACCAATAGCGCGCTGGGGGCCATCGTGCGGCTGATCAACATGGGGGTCGAGCCCTATTTGATCACGGCGTCCGTCATTGGCGTGCTGGCGCAGCGCCTGGTGCGCAAGCTGTGTGAGGAATGCAAAGCGCCGTTGCTGCCGGACCAGGCGCAGGCTGCCGCAGCCTCCCTGGGCATGGCCATGGAGGAGGGCCAGGTCATCTATCGGTCCGTCGGTTGTTCTGCATGCCGGGGGACCGGCTACCGAGGGCGGTTGGCCGTTCATGAGTTGCTGGTAATGTCAGAAGACGTAAAAAAGGTGGTGCTCGAAAGAGGCTCTTCGTTGGGGGGCGGAGATGGCGCCTATGCCGGGGGGAACTTGTTGCAGGATGGCGCCACCAAGGTCTTCAAAGGTCTGACGACTGCGGAAGAAGTCCTGCGCGTTGCGCGTCAAAATGATTGAATTTCAATACGATGGAATCACGTCCGATGGCAAGGCCTGCCAGGGGACGATCCGCGCGCTGAACGTGGAGACCGCGCGACTGCGACTCATTGGGCAGGGCGTGACGCCGGTTCGTATTGCAGACGAGTCGGCAGCAGTTGCCCAAGATGAGCCGCAAAGCCGGGGGGGCAAGCTCAAACGTGGCGAGATCCTTTTGTTCAGCCGCGAGATGGCCCACCTCAAGCAGGCCAACATGCCGCTGGACAAGGCGCTGGTCATGCTCAAGGAGACGGCCAACACGGAGCGGCTGAAAGCGTTCATTGCCAAGGTCGAGGAAGGGGTGCGTGGCGGTAAGTCTCTGTACCAGTCGCTGCTGCCGTTTGAACGGGATCTTGGGCGCCAATATCTGGTTCTGATTCGGGCGGGGGAAACTTCTGGTTCGCTGCATGTGGTTTTGAAAGAACTCACGGTGCAACTGGAGGCAGAGGACAAGCTTCGCAACTACGTCATTTCCTCCATGACGTACCCCGTCATCTTGCTGATTGTTGCGGTGCTGTCCGTCGTGATGCTCCTGGCATTTGTGGTTCCCCAGTTTCGGGAAATTTTTGATTCCATGGGCGACAAACTGCCTTACTCCACGCGGTTGGTGGTCGATCTCAGTGATCTGATCCGCTCGCACTGGATGGCAATCCTGTTAGGCTTGACGGTGGTCTTGTTCCTAGGCTCCCGCTGGGGCGCGACGCCTGCGGGGCGGTTGCGCGTTGACAGTGTGCTGTTGGACCTCCCCCTGTTCGGCAAGGTGTTGCGGAATCTGCAGTTTGCTATTTATTTCCGCACCTTCGGCATCTTGCTGCAGCGCGGTGTACCCATGGTGGATGCGTTGCGCATTGCTGTGGACACACTGACCAATACCGCATTGCGCAAGGATATTGAACCTCTGGTGGGTATTGTAAAAACAGGCAAACGACTTTCCACAGGGTTTGTCTCTCCTTACTTCGGGAAGTCCAGCACCCCGCAGCTTATTCGGGTTGCTGAGGAAACAGGGCAGCTTGATATTACTCTGCTGGGTTTGGCAGATCGTTACGAGGATGAAGGTCGGCGTACCATGGGGCGTGTTTTGGCAGCCATGGAGCCCTTGATTATTATTGTTTTGGGGGCCTTGGTTGCCTTCATTATTATTGCGATTCTGGGTGGCGTTTTGTCGATCAACGACACAATTTGATTCTGGATTATTTGAGAGATTTTGAAATGAATGTAGTGAATTTTGAACACAAAGCAATGGCGCGAGCGCAGCGTTCCTCGGGCTTCACGTTGATTGAATTGCTGGTGGTTCTGGTGATTCTGACGTTGCTTGCCGGGCTGGTGGGCCCGAAGGTGCTTGATCAACTCGGTGGTGCCAAGTCCAAGACGGCCCGCATTCAGATCTCGGAAATTGAGCAGAGCCTGGACCTTTTCAAGCTGGACGTCGGCCGTTATCCCAATGATGCTGAAGGGCTGCGTGCCCTGGCAGAGCGGCCTGCAACGGCCCAGGGATGGAATGGCCCCTACCTGAAGAAGGGCCTGCCTTCTGATCCTTGGGGTGCCGCCTATTTGTACAAAAACCCGGGACGCAATGGCGGGCCCGACGTGTTCTCTCTGGGGTCCGACGCCAAGCCGGGCGGTGACGGTGAGAACGCGGACGTTTTTAACTGACGCTCTGTTGCGCTTTCCACTCCCCAGTGCCGTCTGGTGACTTGTCTCGCATGAGCCGCCCTTTGTTGGCGCCAGACCTCCGCATCCGTGGCTTCACGTTGTTGGAGATGCTGGTCGTGCTGGTGCTGGCTGCCATTACTGTCTCCGTAGTGGGGGCGGGCGGGCAGGCGTACATGGAGCGGTCACGCTACAACCAGACGGTACGGGATGTTTCCAGCCAATTGAACAAAGCGCGTGCGCTCAGCGTCCAGGAAGGCCGTTCGGTGACCGTGACCTACCAGCCAGACATTCGCAGGCTGGTGGTTGACGGACGCCTGGCTCTGGAGGTGCCTGCATCACTGGTGGTCCAGTGGGAAGCGATTGAGCGCAATTCGCGGACTGGCAAAACTGCAACTGCCGTGGGAGAACCTATTTTTGTGTTCAATTCCGACGGCGGCGCACGTGGCGGGCGGCTTGCAGTGCTAAGAGGTGGGCAGGGCGTCAGCTTTCGCGTGAACTGGCTCCTTGGGACGGTGGAGCAATCCATGGTCGTGGCCCAGTCATGACCGTGACGTGCTGTCTGTTGCCCCTGATTGATCCTATTTTCAAGTCATTCAGGCGAGCGCATCGGAATCAACGGGGGTTCAGTTTGCTGGAGGCCTTGGTAGCCATGGCAATTGCTTCCATTGCGCTGGCAAGTCTTTACCGCAGCGTGGGGCAAGGCTCCAAAAATGTGGTGGACGTGGAGGCTCGGGTGGAGGCCTCTCTCGTGGCCAGGTCGGCAGTGGCTGCTGGAACCTTTGCAGAGGATTTGATGCGACAGGAATCCGGGCGGGCGGGCGATTGGAATTGGCGGATTCAGGTGGCGCCCGAACCGGTCCAAATGATGGACGAGAGTGGTCGCCCCGTAGCCGGGCCACCTGTGCGTGCGGCAAGGGTGACCGTAGAGGTCAGTAAAGATGGGGTGACGGCTGTCACATGGACCACATGGAAGCCCTACAGGTCTGCACCATGACCCACTCTTTTCGGAAAACATCCCGTGGTTTTACCTTGTTGGAGTTGCTGGTCGCATTGGCCGTGACGTCCGCAGTGGTCGCTCTGATGTTTGCGGGGGTGGGAGTCATCGGGCGTTCGGAAGAGCGCAACCAGCGCGTCATTGAGCGCTCTGAACGCATGTTGGTGGTCAGCCAATGGCTTGGGCGCAAGTTTGACACCCTGCGCTTGTTGAGTCGGCGCGACGAAAACATCTTTGTGAATTTCTTTAGCGGAAATGCTGCGGGTGCGATCTGGGTGGCGCCATTGCCGGAGCGGGGGGATGCTGGGGGGCTCTATGTATTTCGCATGAGCCCCCTGCGCCATGCCGATGGGCGCGTCGATCTGTCGGTAGAAGCCGTTCCTTATGACGGAGCACTGATGGCGCTGGACTGGGGCAAGGCTTTGCGCGAAACACTTCTGTCGGATGTGCGAACGCTTCAGTGGCATTACCAGGACGGACTGACGGGGCAGTGGACTCAGCAATGGGACTCTGCCAAAGCGCAGTACCCGGCACGTATCCGGGTGGAAATTGCCGATGCGCGCGGAGCCTGGCCTCCTCTGGTGTTCCCTCTCGCGAGGGCAAGGTGATGAAGCGGTCGAAACACGGCAGCCGGGGCGCAGCGCTGATTCTGGTGCTGTGGCTGGTTGCGTCCTTGTCATTGGTGGTGATGGCGAGTTCACGGGGGATTCGCCAGCAAACGCAGCGCGCAGCGCTGGATTTGGAACGCTTACGCGCTGAGTCCGTGCTGGACGCCGCGATCCAACTGACAGCGCAGCGAATGATGACCGAAAAGACCGCAGACAGTTGGTACCGCATTCAACGTTTGCCAATGGGGTCGAATGACATCTGGGTGGAGGTCACGCCTTCTGGAGGTCTGGTAGACGTTAATGTCGCCAGCGAAGCTCTGCTGCAGGCGCTATTTCAAAGAGCTGGAGGGCTCTCCTCGGGGGAGGCTGCCATCTTGACTTCACGCGTGCGGGACTTCATCGACCCTGACGACACGCCAGGTGGTGTGGGCGGGGCTGAGGCTGCCCAATACCGCGCTGCTGGCTGGCCCTCCCTGCCTCGAAATGGCGCGCTGGATGACCTTTCGGAACTGAGATCAGTCCTGGGAATGACATCTGAGCTCTATGAGATAATCGCGCCCCACTTGGGTATCAATGGGCAGCAACGCATCGAAATCGATTCAGCCCCCCCCGCCCTGATCGACGTCCTCACGGGACAGCCAGGTTTGGGGGCGCGCATTCACAACTCCCCACCGGAAACGCGGGCTGGCGTGCTTTTGACAGGAGCTGCAGCCGAATTTTTCTCGCCTGCCCGCGCTGGAGGCGGTCTGACAGTGCGCCTCAATGCTTTTGTGCGGGCTGAAGGTGATCGCTGGTGGCAGCGTGAGGCATGGATCGATCTCAGCGAGCGTCCCGGTGGTCTGACGCCCTGGACAACGCTCTCTTTGGAGCCGACACGCCGCTTAAACAAGCCGGAACAGGAATTCAAGCCATGACAGGTTGGGGGCAGCTATCTCTTCGTGCGCAAAAAACACTGGACCGAATGGCATGGGGTTTCGGTGATCTCAAGCGCGTTCTCATGGAGCATGGCGCCTGGCCTGCAGTCGCGAGTGCAGCCATTGCGTCCGACGGAGAGCGTTGGACCATCACTGGAACCCGTGCCCGCAAGCGCGCCAACAACCGAAAGGCTTCCAGCCTGCTGGTACCGGAGTCCGGCTGTCTTTGGGGCACCGTGCAGTTTCCGGATATGCCGCGGCGCTCGTTGGCAGGCGGCGTCGAAGAAGCCCTGTGGCGGATCTCTCCCATGCCGCCGGAACAGATTGTGGCGGCATGGTGGGCAGAACCTCAAGCCCAAGGCGGTTGGATGGTGGAGTGGGGCATGTGCCGACGCAACACTCTGGCCGAGCAAATGGCGCAGCACGGGTTTGCCGAAAATGCGCCTGTGTATCTGATGCGCCAGGGGCGCGCGCTTCCCGTCCGTACTGCGGCGTGGCAAAAGCAGTACAACCGCCAGCGTTGGATGGATTGGTTGGGGGTGGGGCTGGTGCTTGTCCTGCTCGCAGCATTGTCATTGCCGGCACTCATGCCGCTGGTCTTGAAGCGCCAGGCCGTGGTCCGCGCTGTGGAGCACGTCAACATGCTGGAGCCCAAGGCGGCTCCCTTGCGCCAGAAGATGGATGAACTGCGTCGCCAAGCAGAGCTGGCGGAAGAGCTTCGCAAGAACATCAGTACGGACCTGCCTCTCGCCAGTGTCGTGGATGCGCTTTCCGCCGCTATTCCTACCGACACCTGGCTCGATCGCATCGAAGTCAACGGTAGCGAAATCCGGATCACGGGCTTGACGGCTAACGCTACCGAACTTATTGGGCATCTAGGGCGCCAGCCTGGCCTGGTGGATGTGCGCGCCACCGGGGCAAATGTGCGCGACGGCACGCTGAATAAAGAGCGCTTCACGTTTGAAATGCGCTGGCGGGGCGAGGGAGCAAAACCATGAAAATGAATGTATGGCGCCGTCATTCGGTGGTTTTGCTGCTGGTGCTGTTTGTTGGCGCCTTGGCTTGTGCCGCTCTGATTTACAGCACTCTCTGGGCGCGTTACAACAACGCCCTGCAACAACTGGAGCCCCGCAGCGAACGCCTGGAAGGGGTGGTGAACGCCGGCGCTGAAATCGAAACCCTGCTCAGCGCAGCAAGCAGTACAGTGGCCCCGCTGGTGCACCCTGCTGGCGAAACTTCTCAAAACGATATCCAGCAGAAGCTTCGCCAGATGATCATGGCTTCTGGCGGCACGCTGGTTTCGTCCCAGGTCGCACTGGAACCTGGGGTGGATGGCAAGCTGGCGCGCATACGCTTGACGGCAACCGTGAATGGTGAATGGGTCAAGTTGGTGAGTTTTATGGAAAGTCTTCAGACGCACCGCCCTCCTTTCTGGGTGCGCACTGCCAACATCACGCGTGAGGGGGCAAGTTCTGGCGCGGGTCCGCAAAATGCACGCCTGTCTTTGCAGCTGGAGGCCCCCTTGGCACCAGAAAAGGCCAAGCCATGATCAAACCCTGGTACGTCGGCCCCGTCCTGGGTGCCGTAGCTTTGGCTGCGAGCGCTTACTGGTGGCATACCGAAAAAGAGCGCTGGAACCCGCCGCAAGCGCGCCGGCCCGATCTTCCAAAGGTTGAGCCCATGCCCCCGGTGATCAAGGTCCGGGCAAAGCAGGCAGTGGAGCGCCCTTTGTTGTGGGCATCGCGGCGCCCGGTGGCGGTGGAAGAAAAAAAGACCAGTCTGGTCACGGAGTTGCTGCAGGCGCGCCTCACTGCAGTATTTGAGTCTGGCAAGGAGCGTGTGGCCATCTTGCAGCGCCCCGATGGCAGCACCCTCAAGATCACCGGGGAAACAAAACCCTGGCGAGTTGAATCCTTTGATGGCCGCAAGGCTCTCTTTGTGTCAGCTGATGACCAACGTGTAGAGCGCCCGCTGGAAGCGGGAAGTGCGGCGGCCGTGAAAGCCGGACCGATCGGTGACCGCCTGCGCAGGCCTGCAACAAATCAATAAGCCCTAGCGGCGTACCCCAATATTGGAGCTATCTCTATGAATATTCGGCCATCCATCCTCTTGCTCGCATTGCTGGCGGCAGGCTGTGCCAGCACGCAGGGAGGTCCTGCGGCGTCCGGAGTTGCGGACTCCAAGGTCGCAGTTGGCGGAGCACCGGGGCCATCGCAGCCTGTTGCAGCTGCAGCTGCGGCTGCGCCAGTGGCGCCAAGCCCTGCACCGGCGGCGTCAGCGCCCAAGGAGCAGGCGCAAAAGAATGCTTCTTCCAGCACCAAGCTATATCCTGGCAACGACCAGTTTTTCAAGCGCGACAAGGCGCCTGCAATCGATCCCGTGCTTGCCAAGGGCGACAAGGTGGCGCTCAATTTCGAGAATGTCACTGTCAGCAACTTGGCTACAGCGTTGCTAGGTGACCTGCTCAAGCTCAACTACACCATCGACGCAGGTGGCGAAACGGTGGTGAGCCTGCATACGCGCCAGCCGCTGCTGCGCAGTCAGGTGCTGGATGTGCTGGATGCGGTGCTGTTGCCCCACGACTTGGCCATCGTCCGCGACAACGCGGGGGTCTATCACGTGACCAAGCGTACCGTTACCGTAGGCGCGCGCCCGGTGGTAGGGGCGTCCAAATTCAAGGATCTGTCGGGTGCCGGGACGGTTATCGTTCCCTTGAACCACATAGCAGCGGCCGAGATGGCCAAGATTCTGGCGCCTATCGCACCCCGTGAGGCCATCGTCTACGTGGACTCCCTGCGCAACCTGCTGGTGCTGCAGGGCAGCAAGGCCCAGTTGGGTGGTTGGCTGGAAATGGTAGAAGCGTTTGACGTGGACTTTCTCTCTGGCATGTCGCTGGGTGTGTTCGTGTTGGAAAACGCCAACGTCAACGTGGTACGGGATGCCCTGCAGGCGATGCTAGGCTCCGACAAATCCTCCGATCCCTATGGGGGGGCTGGTGCCGCACCTGCGGGGGGAGCGCCTAGCACGTCGGGTAGTGCTGCAGGTGGTGCGGCCGCAAGTGGTGGTGCCAGCGGTGCCGGCGCCCAGATGGCGACCCCTTTGGGTGGCTTGATTCGCGTCTTTCCCGTTGAGCGCCTGAATGCCCTGGTGGTGGTCACGCCGCGCAGTCATTTGTTGGCCCAAGTGGAAACCTGGATCCGTCGCCTGGACCGTCCCACCGATACGCTGGAGGCCAGCCTGTTTGTGTATCCGGTGCAAAACGGCTCAGCATTGCAACTGGCGGAAATGCTCAATGGCCTCTTTGGTGGGCAGTCCGGGCAAGCCAGCTCGGGTGGCGTCGCGGCGGGCTCGGCGCCCACGCAGTTCTCTCGGGGGGCGGGGGGCGCCGGTCTGGGTACGGGCAGCACTGGCAATACGGGCAGTTCCAGCGGGCTCTATGGCAATAGCAGCAGCTCCGGCACGGGCAGTAGTCCTTTAAACGCCGCGCTGGGTGCTGGCGGAAACAGAACTTCTTCGAACAACACATCCCTTACGTCAACGAGTCAATTGGATGGCAACGTGCGTGTGGTTGCGGACGAGAAGCGCAATGCACTCCTGATTCGCGCTCCGCGCACCGAATACCGCCGCATCGAGCAGGCATTGCGCGAGCTGGATAGGGCTCCAATGCAGGTGTTGATTGAGGCCAGCATCGTGGAGGTGAGCCTCACGGGCAACCTGGAATACGGCGTTGAGTGGTACTTGCAAAACGGTCTTAGCAGGGGGCGTCAAGGAGAGGCGCTGCTGGACTCCAACAACAGCAGTGGCATAGGCGCCAAAATACCCGGTTTCTCGTACACCATCAGCAAGGCGGATGTAGTTCGCGCCACGCTGAACGCCGTTGCCACAAAATCGCAAGTGCGGTTGTTGTCCAGTCCGTCTATCTTGGTTCTGAACAACCACACCGCCAATATTCAGGTCGGTCAGCAACAACCCATTCTGAGTTCAACGGCGGCCGCTACGGGCAGTAATTTCATTACTCAGTCCATAACATACAAAGACACTGGCGTACTGCTCACCGTCACGCCATCCGTCAATGCGGGAGGGTTGATCTCCATGGACATCTCTCAGCAAGTCACCGATGTGGGTGAAGAGGATGTTGTGACAAAACAGCGGTCCTTTCAGACCCGGCAAATACAAACGCGTGTCGCAGTGCGTTCCGGCGAGTCCATCGTTCTGGGCGGGTTGATCCGTGAAAATGACAGCAATACTCGTAGCGGGTTGCCGGGGCTTGCGGATGTCCCATTGTTGGGGGCCTTGTTCTCCAACACGTCAAACCAGCGCAACCGCACGGAGCTGCTGGTGTTAATGACGCCCCGCGCCCTGGAGGACGATGATCAACTGCGTTCGGCCAGTGCGGAGATGCGCGAACGCATGCGCTCCTTGTCTTTGCAGGCCCAACCCATGAGTTTCCGCCCCCCAGATGCCCAGTTGCAACCTTCGCGCTGACTGCGCCTGGCTGCTATGGCTCTAGCCAGCGTGGCGTATCCCATATATAGATAGTCAATCAGGAGATTCTTTACATGACAAAACCTGTTACCCGTCGTCATCTCGTCGCGACCTTGGCAGCGCCTGCGGTTTTGGCGGTGCTGGTGGGCTGTGCCGCCACAGGTGGCGCAGTGGTGTCGGCTGAAGATGACCAAGCAGCACTTCTAACGCGCGCAAAAGCGTATTGGGGGCTCATTCAGAAAAATGACCGTGTAGGCGCTTGGGCCTATGAGGAGCTGTCCAAAGACCCGAATGCAACGCTCGAGGCCTACCTCAAGCGTGGTGGCATTGCCTTTGACGCCGTAGAGGTCCGTGGCGTACGCAGCATTGAAGGCGACCGCGCACTGGTCAATGTGTGGATGCGCTACTCGTTGCCATTGCTGCGCGTGAAAAAGCAAGAGGCTGTCGCCGAAGACGAATGGCGCCGCATCGATGGCGTGTGGCACCATGTGCAGCGCCGTAGTGTCATGTTTCCAACAGCCCAGTGATACTTCGTTGTTTGAGTGCAACAAACGAGCATGCAGTGGGTTTCTCGTGGAAATAGGTTGAAAAAATCAAAGGTATCAGTATAAGATTGCATCAACCCAAACGGAGTACGGATGGGTTGCAGATCCCGCACAGGGTGGGAAAGCTTCCTTCAATTATCTAAGGACTGAGAAGATGAAAAAATTTGCAATGGCAGCCGTTGCAGCCGCTGCGCTGAGTGCTGGTGTGGCGCAGGCGTACACCGTGGGTACGTTCAGCAATGGTTTCGTGGTTCCTAACGTGATCCACAACGGCGACACCGATACCACCGCTGTGGGTATCATCAACCAAACCGGTAACGTTGTGCCTGTGTTCTGGACGTTCTTTGATGCGAACTCCAACCACGTGACCGACGGTTGCTTCCCTCTGACCAACAAGGACTACGAGCCCTTCATCTGGTCGCAACAATCCGGCACCGGCTTGGCTGGTACCCGCGGTTACCTGGTGTTCGCTGTGGGTGCTAACACTGCTTCCACCACCGCTGCTGGCGCTTGCAATGTGGCTAACGCCGCTGCTGGCATGGGCACGGGCGCTATTGGTGCCAATGCTTTCCAAGTGAACACCACTGCACAAGACGTGGCATTCGTTCCAGTCATCGACGGTCCTCTGACCCTGGCTACTGGCTCTGACCTGACGACCCTGGGTCCATTGAACCTGCTGTCTGTTGCTGGTGCACGTGCTGTGACGGCTGGTCCTTCGGCCACGCCTGCTTTCAGCATGCGCTATGCAGTTGACGCCGCTCTGAATGCTGGTCTGGAAACCCGCATCGTGGTGTGGTCGACTGGTGACCAACGCGGCACCCACACGGTCAACATGTACGACGCGGCTCAAAACCGTAAGTCGGTGAACTTCGCTCTGGCTGAAGCCGAACTGTCGTTCTTCAACCCAGAAACCATCCCTGGTCGTCCTGCCAACTTCACCGATGGTTTCATCGAGTGGGCTCCCGTGGCTGCTGAGCCAGCTGACTATCCAGGTACTTCTGGCCAGTCGCTGTTCTCCCTGGGCGGTTCCGTGTTCACGTACAGCCTGATCAGCGCACCTGCTTTCGGTGCTGTGCAATCGGTTCTCGGTTCGCACAACTAATATTTCTTAGTGCATGTGGCACTTCGGTGCTGCATGCAACAAAAGAAATAAAACTTGGCAATACCCTTTGGGGTGTTGCCAAAAAAAATGGCGCCAAACTGGCGCCATTTTTTTTGCTTGTGGAGTTTTCATGAAATTGTCTCGTTCTGTTCACTTTCGCTGGTTCGGTGTGGTGGCGTGCCTGGTGATGATTGCGGGTTGTCAGATGCAGCCAGTCGCAGGTGCTGGGGCTGCAGCATCCCCGGCCGTACAGGTGCCCCAAGGTGGGGGTGACCGTATCAAGATCGAAGCCCCCATGGTGTGGGGGGGGGAGGCGCGTTGTTCCACTGCCATGGGTTGCCGCCTCGTGCTGATTGAGCATGAGGAAGGGAAGGTGGCGTTGCACAAAATTGACGGCAGAGTCTCGCGTCTGTTGGATCGCCAAACGGTGGCGTATCACCCAGATTCTGCGATCTGGTTGTCAGACAGCTTGGTTGCAGCGGCGGTGGAGACCACCGGTAGTCTGGATATCTTCCGCATTGAGGGTGAGCGCATGGTACGTGTCCACCAGGCGGTGGTGGGTTTTGCGCCGCGAGATGTGATTCTGGTCAACGCCTCGCAAGGGCAGTACAAATTCCTGGCGACGCCTTACAGCGGTAAGGAAGTGTCGTGGATCGACTGGTATGAAGACAATCGCCAGGCCGCTACGTCAAAAAAATCCCGCTGGTGCGAGGCTCCGTGGCATCCAGTGCGCGTGAGCAAACTTCCTGGCACACAAGGGGGGGGTATTGCGGTGGCGTGTCTGGATGATCGCAAGGTAGTGGCGGTGTCTGATGCGGATTTGCTGGCAACACCGCGTGTTCTCGCAAGCTTTGCTGCAATCGCACGTCAGGCCCGGCCGTCACCGTCGGGCCTTTGGCTGTATGTGTCGTTGGAGACGGGTTCGCGGAACGCCCGCATCAACATGCAAAGCGGGGAACTCCAATGGATCCAGTCCCCTCTGACCGGCAGTGTTTCGGTAGCGCCGTTGTCCGACGATCTCGTGGTTTGGGGTGAAGATGCAAAGCTTTATCTGCAGCGTCTTGATGCCGACGCCAAGGTGCTTGAAACACGGTGGTTGAAGACCAGTGGGTTCTCCACCGGCTTGCAGCTGATTGATCTGGATGGTGATGGTGAACGTGATCTGGTAGTGCTCAACTCGGTGGATACCGTGGTGGATGTAATTTACGGCCCGCTTTGGGACCGTGCCGCTGAGCGCCTTTGAGTATGTGTACTTCTTAAATATTGCTATGAGTCATTTTTCGAAGAACTTGAATTGGCCCCGCGCTTTTGTTGCTGTTGCGCTGGCAGTCGCAGTCTCTACGGCTGGGGCTGGGGAGGCGCTGGTGCGCTTTGCCAATGGTGAAACCATTACCAAGGCTGATTTGTCCGTGTATTTGGACCGTCGAGTGGATTTGCGCTCCACCAGCCGGAACGTCTGGGGTGTGCAAACCACCTTGCGGGAAATGGCCTTGGTCCGGGCATTAGCGCTGGAAGGTGCTGCAATGGGCCAGCCCCGAGAAGAGAGCAAGGAGGCGCAGCGTTTTGATGATGTTTATGCCCAGGCTGTGTATACCAAGCTCGCGCCAGCCTGCAAGCCTCCGGCGGACGAAACTGCCGCTCGCCAGTTCTTCGAGGATCATCCCCAGGCTTTCAGGGTGCCTCCCATGGCGCGGTTGAGTCGCGTGATTCTCCCGGCTTCTGAGTCCCTTGAGGGTGAGCCCGCAGCGGCATGGTTGATGAAGCAAGCCCAGGCAGTGGCCTCCGGTGCGAAATCGTTTGACGATTTGGCCAAGCAGGCGGAATCCGTGTACAAGCTTGATGCCCAGGGAGATCTGGGTTGGGTTACCCTTTTTGAAGAAGACGCTAGCGTCCTGCGTGTGCTGGCCACTACCAATCAGGGTGAAATGGTAGGTCCGATTCGGGAGGGTGATTTTGCCTATCTCTTTAAAGTAGACGAAAAACGTGAAGGCCGCCAGCTGGCCTGGGGAGATGTGGCGGTTTCCGTGCCCACCCGCGCAGTCACTTACTGCCGCCAAGAGGGAAGCAAGAAAGTCCGGGAGGATCTTTTCAAGAAGTACGGGGTGGATTTGGATGGTGCTGCGATCAGGGCCTTGTTCTCGAAACAGTCTGCAGCAAATTAGCGGGCGTCCGGAGCCTTGGGGGTTGGCGGGCAGGGCTGATTACAAAGGGTGCACAGTACAATGGCAGGCTTTGCGGATCGCTAGGCCTGTCGCCCTGAGTCGCTGTCAGGCGCAGGGCATATGACGCCGTATCCTGAGCGAGCCCTTGCTGCACCTAGACAATGACTGAAATACGCGCCTCCGTGTTGATCCCCGTCAAGAACGGAGGGCCCTTGCTGGGTGAAGTGCTGGATGCTGTGCTCTCGCAGCAAGCACCTTGGCCATTCGAGGTTATCGTGGTGGATTCCGGTTCATCCGATAATTCTGTGGAATGTGCCCGGCAGCGTGGTGTTCGTGTAGAGACCATTCCCGCTGCAGAGTTCGGCCACGGCCGTACCCGCAATCTACTGGCTTCCATGGCAAGGGGGCAGTTTCTGGTGTTTATCACGCAAGACGCGCGACCTGCGGGCTCCAAATGGCTGTACAACATGGTGCAGGGCTGCGATGCTGAGCCAGGCGTCGCGGGGGCTTTTGGTCCTCATCGAGCCCATCCCCAAGCGCGGCATGTTACGCACTGTGAGCTGAATCAGCATTTTGCCGGCTTTGGTGACAAGCTGTCTGTGGTTCGCCTTGAAGACCCCGCCCGGTTTGCCAGAGATCCTAGTTATCGCCAGTGGCTGCACTTTTTCTCCAGCAACAATTCATGCATTCGCCGCTCGGTGTGGGAGCAATTGCCTTTGCCAGAAGTGGCATTTGCAGAGGACCAGACATGGGCGCTGCGCGCCATTGAGGCGGGGCACGCGAAGGCCTTTGTGCCAGATGCGGTGGTCTACCATTCGCACGATTTCGGTGTGTGGGAGACGTTGCAGCGCAATTTTGACGAAGCACGCTCATTCCATCTCTACTTTGGCTATCGCATTCAGGACAGCTTGGCGCAGGCTTTGAAGTCTGGTCTGTACTTGGCTAAGCGGGATCTTGGCTGGTTGCGCAGCGGGGGGCTGCAGGGCTGGCGCCTTTGTAAAAATGCGATTTACATGGGCTTCATTGAAATGGCGAGGGTTTCGGGACAATACCTGGGCACGCACCATGACCGTTTGCCCGCTTGGCTGCTGCGCTCGGTGTCGCGCGATGAGCAATTGCAGCGTGCGGGAGCTGTCTGACCATGGCGTTGAATCTGTCCAAGAAGATTTGGCGTGTGAAAGAAATGGCGCGCAAGGAAGGCGTTTTTGCCGCCCTGCGTGCTGTGGTGCGTCGCCTGCGCCAAGGCCCAGGAAGGTATGTGGATGTCTTTCGCCACTACGACTTTGCCCTGCCTTATGTCTTGCCTGCCCAGTCGGGTGAGGCTAAGCCGGGCACCTTGCTGTGGTTCATTCCTGACTTCAATGTCGGGTCCGGTGGCCATCTGAACATCTTCCGCACCATCTGGCATCTGGAGCAGATGGGCTACACCTCCAGTATCGTGATCGGCAAGCCCGTCATGCACCACGATGCGCAGGAGGCCCGCGAGGCCATTCGGAAGCACTTCTTTCCGCTTCAGGCGCAGGTGTTGTTGGGTCTTGAAGATCTGCCGCCGTGCGAATTCTCCATTGCTACGGGATGGGACACTGCCTACACCGTACGCGCCTTTACGGGCGCGAAGCACAAGCTCTACTTTGTACAGGACTACGAGCCGCATTTTTACCCCGTCGGGTCGGAGTCGGTCCTAGCACAGAATACTTACAGCTTTGGATTTTTCGGGATCACGGCGGGCGGCTGGCTGGCCAGCAAGTTGGCGAATGAATATGGCATGACCACCCACGCTATAGGTTTTGGTGTGGAACTAGAGCGTTACCGGCGCTTGCCGCGCAGGGAGCCGGAGATTCGCCGGGTGTTCTTCTACGCGCGTCCCCCCACTCCCCGCAGGGCGTTTGAGATAGGACTTCTGGTGCTGAATGCAGTGTGGGAGCGGATGCCCGACGTCCAGTTCGTACTGGCAGGCTGGGACACGGCTGGCTATCACATTCCGTTTCCACACTTGGGGTGTGGAACCGTGGCGCTCGATGATCTGCCGGATCTCTACAGCCAGTGCGATGTGGCGCTGGTTCTGTCGCTCACGAATGCATCGCTGTTGCCCCTGGAGTTGATGGCTTCGGGTTGTGCTGTGGTTTCGAATCGGGGGCCCAACGTGGAATGGCTGCTCAATGAAGACGTGGCCGCTCTGGCGGAGTCTTCGCCCGAGGGGTTGGCGGATGCCGTCTGTGACTTGTTGCAGAACGATGAACGGCGCCATGCTTTGAGCGCACGGGCCGAAAAGTTTGCGCGGGCGCAGACTTGGGACATGGTTGCGAAGGACTTTGAAGCAGCCCTGCTGCACGCGCGCACCCAGCAGCAAGTGGAGGCTTCCTGATGCGTTGCGCGATTCTGGGAGGTGCTGGGTTTCTGGGGCGCCATATTGGGCGTGCCATGGCGTCGGAAGGCGCAGAGGTGTGGTCGGTAGACCGGTCATTGTCGGCTGCGGGTAGTGCTCCCTGGCTGGGGGGAGAGGTGCAGGCAGATTGTTTTGACCTGCCCTCCTGGTGGGATGTGGTGGGGGGGGCAGACGTGATTGTTCACCTCGCTTCCTCCACGGTGCCGGCCACGGCCAGTGAGGACCCCATCCAGGATGTCCAGACCAATCTGGTGGGAACCTTGCGCCTTCTTCAGGAGTTGCGCAAAAAGGCCGCGCGCCCCAAGTTGCTGTTTGCGTCATCCGGTGGGGCGGTGTACGGGCGGCCGCAGTATGTGCCTTTGTGTGAGGCCCACCCCACCATGCCCATGGGGGCCTACGGCGCCACCAAACTGGCGATTGAGCACCACTTGCGCATCGAAGAGGCACAGCATGGCCTGCCATGCCGGATTCTGCGTTTGAGCAATCCCTACGGTGAGTGGCAGCAACCCCATGGGGTCCAAGGTGTGATTGCCGTTTTTGCACACCGTGCGCTCAATGCGCAACCGCTGGATGTGTGGGGGGACGGGTCCGTGGTGCGCGATTTTGTTTACGCTGCGGATGTGGGATATGCGTTCGCAGCAGCGGCGCGCCATGAGGGGGAGACCCGGATATTCAACATTGGCGGTGGTGCAGGGCACAGCGTCAACGATATTGTGCACACACTGGAGCAGTTGTTGGGGCATGCCGTAGAACGGCGTGTATTCCCTGCGCGTCCTTTTGACCCACCGGTCAATGTGTTGGACATTCAGCGTGCCCGGAACGAGCTGTTCTGGAAGCCGACGATGGCTTTCGAGGATGGGGTGGCCAAATCGGTCGAATGGCTGCGGACGGTAGCATGACGCGCCCTGTTTCCCATTCCACAGGGGTCTCATCGGCAGCGCCGCGCAATGCGCGCCAGTTGTGGGTGCTTTGGCGGTACTGGATGGTGCGCGAGTTCAAGACGCGCTATGCCGGTTCGGTATTGGGTTTTGCCTGGGCTTTTGTTCAGCCCGTAGCCACGCTGGCTATCTTCTATGTTCTTTTTGGCTTGGTGCTGGCGGTGCGGGTGCCCGGGCTGGACGTGAACAATGGCTATCTGCTGCACCTTCTGGCGGGGCTTGCAGTCTGGCTACCCTTTACCGATGCCATTGGCCGGGGGGTTGGGTCTCTGGCGGCGTACGAGGACTTTCTGCGCAAGCAGCCTATGCCTGCGGAGATACTGCCCGCAGTGTCCGTTGGCGGTAGCCTGCTCGTTCTGGGTATTGGCTATGCGCTGTTGATTGTCTTGTCGGTGGTGCGGGGTGTGGGGCCTTACGCGTCACTGGCTTGGCTACCGGTTCTGGTGCTGGCCCAGATTGCGCTGACCTTTGGTCTTACGTTGCTGCTGAGCATGGCCCACTTTCTGTGGCGTGATGTGGGCTCCATGGTGGCCTTCGCACTACAGCTCTGGTTCTACCTGACACCTGTCGTATACCCCCTGTCCCAGGTGCCGGAGAAATTCCACAACTGGTTCCTTTTCAACCCCGTAGCTTGCCTGGTCCTGATGGTGCAGAGCACTGTATTGCATATGCCGGTACCGCCGGGAACCCCCGTGGCCTTGGCCGTATGGGTGTTGTTGCTGGGTGGAGGGGGGTGGTGGTTCTTCCGCTCAATGAAGTCTGCACTGGGCGAGGCCTTGTAAAGCCATGACGATCCGCTTTGAAGGCATTGAAAAGACCTATATGGTCTACAGCCGTCCGCAGGACCGGCTTTGGGAGTGGGTGACGCGTAAGCAGCGCCACCGTATACATGTCGCTTTGACCGGGGTGGATTTTGAGGTGCAGGCCGGCGAAACGTTTGGCCTCATCGGTGAAAACGGTGCGGGCAAAAGCACCTTGCTGAAAATCGCGGCAGGCACCATCCGTCCCACCCGTGGGCAGGTGTTTCAAGAAGGCCGCGTTGCCGCGTTGCTGGAGCTTGGCGCGGGGTTTCACCCGGAGGAGTCCGGCTACGACAACATCCGCTTCATGGCCGCGTTGCATGGGCTGGAGGGCACCGCCATGGAGGACTTCATTGTCCGTGCCACTGCGTTCTCGGAGTTGACCAAGGAGACGCTGGAGCGGCCGGTGAAGACCTACTCATCGGGCATGTTCATGCGGCTGGCTTTTGCCGCTGCGACGGCCATCGATCCGGATGTATTGATCGTGGACGAGGCGCTCTCCGTGGGCGACCTGCATTTCCAGAAGAAGAGTCTCAATCGTATTCTGGAGCTTCGTGAGCGAGGCGCCACGGTGCTTTTCTGTTCCCACAACCTGTATCAGGTACGAAGCCTCTGTCAGCGGGCGGCATGGATACACGGTGGTCGCGTGCAAGCGATCGGAGCGACCGAGGACGTGGTGACCGCCTACGAATCCCATGAGCGACGCAGGTATGCCCACCTGCGCGTCGAAGCCCATGAGGCTGCAAAAAAGGATGAAGCGGCGCAGCCCGCAGCGGCGTCTTCGTCGGGAGCACCACTGGTAAAAATCGCAGGCCTGACGATCGAAACGGGGGACGGCATCAACCCTGCGCAGGTGGATTCGTTTCAGGATCTGTCGGTAGAGATCGAGATCGAGTCCTATGCTGACGCGCCGTTTCATGTGTTGTTTGCAATTGTTCGCCCGGACAAGGACAACGTTTTTGGCACGAGCACGCAGTTTCGTGCCGAGGGTAAGCCGCTGCAGGGCACTGGCAGCCACCGCATTCGCGCCAGGTTCCCACGCTTACCGCTCCTGTCGGGTGAATACCTCTGGAGCGTCTATGTCCTGGATGATTCAGGTATCCAGGTGCTGGACATGGCGGAACTTATCCAGCCCTTTACCGTGCTGAACCAGAAGCACCGGGAGTTTGGTGTTGCCTGGCTGGAACACGAATGGGTGCTGGTGGAATGACGCGAGCCTGGTCTCTGGACCTGCTATTCCCTTTCATTGCCCGGCTGCCTACGACCCTGCCCTGGCGGCTGGCCGGGCGGATAGGGCGGGAATCAGCTGCGGAGCGCGAGCACCTGCTGCGCTGGCTCGAAAGCTTGTTTGTCCGGGTCTTCCCGCAAGCCACGGGGGGGCAGCATGCGCAATGGGCTCGTGCCCACTTGGACATGTTAGCGCAGGAGATGGTGGATGCCATGGCCTTCAGCCGCCTGGGCCGTTCCGGAGGGCCGACCATTGATCTGCAAGGTGCCGAGTTTGCCAAAGGCCTGGCTCGCCAAGGCAAGGGCTTCATACTGGTTCTCAATCACTATGACCGGCTTCTGACGGCCCCGGTTGCTTTGGCGAGGGAGGGTGTCGCCACCAATGTTCTGACCATGCCGGTCTTGGACAACCCGGAGCTTGAGGCTGCGCAGCGCCGTTTTTTGCTGCGAAAAATTCAAGGCTATACCGAGGTGACCGGTGGAAAATGGCACACCACGAGTGAAGGGCTGCGCCCGGTGCATGAAAGCCTGCGGGCGGGGCAAGCGTGGGTGATTCTGGCTGATGCATGGCGACCCGAGTTTGGCCGTTTGCGTGGTAACCCATTTCTGGGCGGAAACCTGAGTCTGCCCACAGGTATTGAGCGTCTGGCGCAATCCACGGGCGTTCCGCTGCTGCATGCTGTGACTTATTCCCGACGCCCTGACCATCTGGAGGTTGTCGTCGAGCCATTGCCGGAAAATCCCAGGCAGGCGATCGATAGAGTCATCCAGCGGCTGGAGCAGGATGTTCTGGCCCGGCCTTGGGCATGGTGGCAGTGGGGATTGTGGGATCAGATGTGGCAGCCCGAACCGGCGCCAAAGGCGGAGGGAAATGCATGACCAATATTGAGCGATACGACTACGCATTCGACCCGAATGGTGAGGAGTGGGCTGCTCGGTTGCTGCGCCGCGTGCCACCAGGTGGCGGCTCGGTTCTGGAGCTTGGGCCGGGCCCTGGCGCCATGACCCGTGTTCTCCTGGCTCGGGGCTATCGCGTCACGGTGGTGGAAAACGACCCCGAGGCGCTGGAAGTGCTCAAGACACTGGACGTGGAGGTCATCCCTGGAAATCTGGACAACACCGACTGGCTGGATGCGCTCAAGGGTCGGCAGTTTGATACGGTGATGGCGTGTGATGTGCTGGAACACCTCAGAAAGCCCGAGGATGTGCTGCAGCGGTTGAGTGAGTTGGTCGCTCCCATGGGCTGTCTACTGATTTCCGTTCCGAACATCGCCTATGCCGGGGTTCTGGCTTCTATGCGAAGCGGCATCTTTGACTATTCCGACAAGGGCCAACTGGACAGGACCCATGTCCGTTTCTTTACCAAACGCAGCATGGAGAAGATGTTGCTGGACTGCGGATGGGCTCCCCGGGTCTGGGAAGCCAATAGGGTACCCGTTGAATGCAGCGAATTCGCCGGCTACTGGAGCGCCCTGTCGGGCGACCAGCGCCAGGCGTTGTTGGCTGGGTGGCAGGACTTTGACGTCTACCAGTGGATGGTGGTGGTCACGCCTTCTGTGGATGCCCCAACGTGGGAGCTGAAAGAGGCTCGGGGCATGGCGGAAAGCTTGCGCGACGAGTTGCAAGCACTGACGGTGCTGCACCAGCGCGAACGAGCTTCGTTGCTGGAGCACCAGAAGGCCTTTGCGGAAGCCAAGGACCTCATTGGGAAACTCCAGCAAGAGATCAATGAGTTGCGCACAGAGGTGGGTTCGCTGCGATCCGAAAAGACACTGGTGGAGTCTGAGCTTGCGACCACGCAAATAGCGTTGCAGGCCAGGACGGCGGAACTGAACGATCGCGCATGGCGCAGCCGTTGGCGCAGGCTCATGGGCTCGCATCACAGCCGGTGAACATGACGGACATGCTGCTGGGAATTCCTGCTTTCACGGCGTCACACGCAGGTGTGGATCGCATGGGCGCCGAATGTCGGATCGACCCGTCCGTCTCGGTCATGCGTTTCGGCCAGCGCTCCGATGTCTTGTGCCTGGCCGACGGGGTCAGTATCTATGCCCAGACACGGCTGGTGCTGGGCGATGTGGTAGCAGATCCCTGCGTGGGTATCCGCATCGGAGCCCGTACTATCGTCAATGTGGGAGGCTACCTGTCGGGTGAAGGTGGCCTGGAGATTGGTGAGGATGTCCTGATTGGCCCCCATGCCAAGCTGCTGTCTGCCGGCCATGCCATCGATGGGGGGGATGTGGTGATTGCGCGCAACCGAATCACCCGGGCAAGAATCGTTGTGGAAGACGGCGCCTGGATCGGTGCGGGCGCGATTGTTCTAGAGGGCGTGACGATTGGCCGTGGCGCGGTCGTGGCAGCCGGGGCGCTGGTACGACAGGATGTGCCGGCGGGCATGGTGGCTGCAGGTATGCCCGCCCGGCTGATCCGTTCAAGGCGGGGGGAGGCATGGCCGGAGCCTGAGCCCGAGGCAGCGGCCTCCTGGTTTCAACGGGTCGGTGCTGGGCTGAAAAGTTTCTTTCGCGAAGGGCGCGAGGTCAAATGAGAACCATGAGTCTGTTTTGGAAGGAGTCTGACGAGCGCGATCTCCCATCGCTTGGGACGGTCATGCGTGGTGTCATGCTCTTGGTTTTTCTGGTTGGGGGATGGTTGCCGTCCTCCTGGGCGAACCAGGTGTGGGAGTTTGTGGATGGGGAGGGCGTAACCCACATCGGCAATGTGCCTCCTTCGGCGGCTACGCGGGGTGTGATCTGGCTCAGCCGTGTGCCTCCCGCCTCGGTGGTGAAGGGCAAGGATCGCAGCCCCTCTGCACTGCAGTTTCCGGGCTATGACGACGTCAAGCAGCACCTGGAAGCGGCGGCGGTGGCGCAGTCGCTGGACCCCGCATTTGTGATTGCCGTCGCGGCAGCAGAGTCGGCCTTTAATGTGAAAGCCGTTTCGCGCAAAGGTGCGTTGGGGCTGATGCAGGTCATGCCGGCAACGGCTGAGCGTTATGGGGTTGCAGCGCGCCCTTCGTCAGACGGAGAGCATGCCGCGATGGAACCCAAAGTGAATGCGCAGATTGGCACCCGCTACCTGGCCGATCTGCTGCGCATGTTCGATGGCGACAAGGAACTGGCGCTGGCGGCGTACAACGCAGGGGAAGGTGCCGTGATCAAGTATGGTCGGCGCATCCCTCCGTATCCCGAAACGCAGCAGTACGTGGAAAAGGTGATGCGTTTTTACCGTGGCTTGCTTCGGTAGTGGCCCCGGGTTCTGACCGCATGAACCTCTCCGTGGCCCCCTTGGGGTTGTCGGGGGGACGGCCTGATTCAGGCTCGGACCTTCGTGGTGGCGTCTTGCCAGGTTCTCCTCACATAGCATCCTTGCAGCATGCCAGCAGCCCCAGCCCGCTGGGATGGGGCTGCGTGGATAGCGCTTTCTTACAGGCACTGGGACCGAGTGCGGGTACCATCGGCCGCTCATGATCTGGTTATCTGTGGTGGCATTCATCGTTGCAGCGTTGGCGGCAGGGTTCATCGTGCGGTGGATGCACAGCCACGCTTCCGTGTACGGCAACGGCATGCCTCAACGCTTTCATCTGGGGGACGTTCCCCGCTTGGGGGGGGCCGCATTGCTGCTGGGCATTGGGTGCAGTTGGGGCCTTGGTGTTCTTCAATCTACCCATTGGGGTGATCCTGGCTCGCTGAAGCTCGGAGCTTGGGTGGGGGGTTGGCTGGTGGCCTTGCTGCCCGCCGCGCTGGGCGGCATTGCGGAGGACATGACCCAGCGCCTGTCCGTGCGTTACCGGTTGAGCCTGACCGGTGCATCCGGCGCTCTGGCGGTGATCCTGCTGGATCTGACCTTGCCGCGCATGGGGTGGCCCTGGCTGGATTCTTTGCTGGCCGCTGCTCCGTGGCTGGGCGTTGCGGTGGTTGTTCTGGCGGTTGCGGGACTTCCCCATGCATTCAACATCATTGATGGCTACAACGGCCTGGCGGGCATGGTGGCTCTGATCGTTTGCCTGGCGCTGGCCCATGTGGCCCTGCAGGTGGGGGACCGTGCGCTGGCTGCGCTGTTGGTGTCCACGGCGGCGGCGACGGGCGGGTTTCTGGTCTGGAACTACCCGCGCGGCATGCTGTTCGCGGGGGATGGCGGTGCCTACGTGTGGGGCGGCGTGATCGCCCTGGCCAGCATTTCCCTGGTGCAGCGCAACGCCGATGTTTCGCCCTGGTTCCCCATGCTTTTGTTGATCTACCCCGTATGGGAAACGATCTTCTCGATTTACCGCAAGACCGTGCGGGGCGTTTCCCCCGGCGTGGCCGATGCGCTGCACTTCCACCAATTGATTTACCGTCGCATTGTTCGGGGTGTCTTCCATGACGATGAATCGCGCAGGGTGTTGATGCGCAATAACCGCACATCCCCCTACCTGTGGGGCTTCACCTTGCTGACGGTGGTGCCTGCGGTACTGTTCTGGAGCAATACCCCACTGCTGATGGCGTTTTGCGGCCTGTTCGTCATCAGCTATGTGATGGCCTACCTGGCCATTGTGCGTTTCAAGGTACCCAACTGGTTGCGCCACTGACGGCGGGTGCGCGGGCAAACCCAGCGCGCCGCGCGAATGCGGCACAATTTGCGCCTCACCGTTTTCTCTGGATGGCCCGCCTCCATGACCGACCTTCTTTCGATTGCCCCGCGCGACAAGGCTGAAATCCTGGCCCAGGCGCTGCCTTACATCCGCAAGTTCCATGGCAAGACCATGGTCATCAAATATGGCGGCAACGCCATGACCGACCCCGCGCTGCAGGCCGACTTTGCCGAGGACGTGGTGCTGCTCAAGCTCGTGGGCATGAATCCCGTGGTCGTGCACGGCGGCGGACCTCAGATTGAGACTGCGCTGAACCGCCTGGGCAAGAAGGGCGAGTTCATCCAGGGCATGCGCGTGACCGATGCTGAGACCATGGAAGTGGTCGAGTGGGTGCTGGCCGGCGAGGTGCAGCAGGACATCGTGGGCCTGATCAACCAGGCCGGCGGCAAGGCCGTGGGCCTGACGGGGCGCGACGGCGGCATGATCCGTGCGCAGAAGCTCAAGATGGTGGACAACAAGAACCCGTCCATCGAGCACGATGTGGGGCAGGTGGGAGACATCGTCTCCATCGATCCGAGTGTGGTCAAGGCGCTGCAGGACGACGCCTTCATCCCCGTCATCAGCCCCATCGGCTTTGGTGAAAACAACGAGAGCTACAACATCAACGCCGACGTGGTCGCCAGCAAGCTGGCCACGGTGCTGCAAGCTGAAAAACTGATGCTGTTGACCAACACGCCCGGCGTGCTGGACAAGGCGGGCAATCTGCTCACAGACCTGACGGCCCGCGAGATCGACGCGCTGTTTGCCGACGGCACCATCTCTGGCGGCATGCTGCCCAAGATTGCGGGAGCGCTGGATGCTGCCAAGGCCGGCGTGAACGCAGTGCACATCATCGATGGGCGTGTGCCGCACGCCATGCTGCTCGAAATCCTGACCGACCAGGCCTACGGGACCATGATTCGTAGCCATTGAGATGGTCCATCCCTCTGAGTCGCTCCGCGCCTTCTCCCTTCTCTCGCTTCGCGGGGTGGGTGACGTCGCCAGCGCCAGCACAAGGTATTGGGGGGCCTTGCGCGGTGGCCGCTGGCTGAGGCTGCGCCAGCCCATTGCGCCTGCCGCGATGCACAGCGAACAAGTGGGTTGATATGCGACTATTGCTGGTCGAAGACGATGTGATGGTTGCCAGCGGCATCAAGCTGGGGTTGACCGACGCGGGGTACGCCGTGGATTGGGTCGGAAGCGGTGAGCGCGCCGAAGAGGTGCTGCGCACCGAGTCGTTCGACGCGGCCATCATCGATATCGGCCTGCCGGCCATGGATGGGCTGGAACTCACCCGCCGCCTGCGCCGCCCCGACATGGCAAGCCCCGCCCTGCCGGTACTGATCCTCACCGCGCGCGATGCACTGCACGACCGCGTGCAGGGGCTGGACCTCGGGGCTGACGACTACATGGTCAAGCCCTTCGAGTTGCCTGAACTGCTGGCACGCCTGCGCGCCCTGCTGCGCCGCTCGCAGGCCGCGACCACAGCGGTGTTGAGCTTTGGTCCGCTGGAGTTGGACACGGCTGGCCGTCGCGCCAGCATCCGTACCGGGGACGGGGAGCAGGTCATTGAGCTCGGTCCGCGTGAATGGACTGTGCTGGAGTACCTACTCATCAATGCCCCCAAGCCTGCCAGCAAGGACAAGCTTCTGCAGGCTCTGACGGGCTGGGACAAGGAGATCACGCCCAACGCGGTGGAGGTCTACGTCTCCCGGCTGCGCGGCAAACTGGAGCCGCATGGCGTGGCGCTGCGTTCGATCCGCGGGTTCGGCTATCGGCTTGAACTCCAGGCCGCCTGAGCGGAACCGGCCTGGCTGAAGCCGTCGGTAAGGATCATGATGACGCCGCCGGACCGAGTCATCCCTTCCCCACGCCCCGGCCTGCGTGCCATGACCTCCGACCTGCGCAATCGGCTGCTGATCTTGCTGGTGCTGCCTTTGTGCGCGCTGGCTCTGGTGGGCGTGTGGCTCGACTACCGCTCGGCCGACGAGGCCGCCGGGCGGCACGACCAGCGGCTGCTGCGGCTGTTGCCCGCACTGGCAGATTCGGTGCTGGCCCCGTCCATCCGTGACCACGAGCCGCCCTTGCTGCTGCTGGCGCCTCCGGTCGAAGACTTTCTGCGCCAGAACACCGGGTTTGCGGGTTACAGCGTGCGCGACATCTCTGGACGTCTGCTGCTGGGCGACGACTGGGTGCACAGTGCCGTGCCCACCACCCATGCACCCGAGTTCCACAGCGTTGAGTTTGGCGGCGTGACCTATAGGGTGGCGGTGCAGCGTGGTCGCACCGGTGCTGGCGAACTGGTGGTGGCGCTGGCCGACGGGTCTGACCCGCGCCAGCAATGGGCGCAACAGCTCCTGCTGCGGGTGCTGCTGCCCAACCTGGTGCTGGTGGCCGCCGCCGCGCTGGCCATCCACTGGGCTGTGGGCCGGGCCTTCAAACCGCTGGTGGACTTGGCCGAAGCGGTGGAACACCGTTCGCCGCGTGACCTGAGCCCTATCGACGAAGCCTCGTCGCCCGCCGAGGTGCGCCCGCTCGTGCACTCGCTCAACCGCCTGTTTGCACTGGTCAATGCGCAGGCGGAAGGGCAGCGCCGCTTTGTGGCCGATGCGGCGCACCAGCTGCGCACCCCGCTGGCGGGCCTGCAGGCACAGGTCGAAGCCTGGGCCATGATGGCCAAGGCGGCGGCACCACCCCAGGTGTCCTTGTCAAATCTTGAGGGAAAATTGCCGCTAGCGCACGATGGGCAAGCGAAAGGTGCTATTGTTTTAGGAGTTGATCAGATCGAGAAGCTGCGCAATGCCACGCGCCGCACTTCGCAGCTTGCCCACCAGCTGCTGGCACTGTCGCGCGCCGATGCGCGCAGCCTGGACGCGCAGCCGCCCCAGCGCGTAGACCTCAAGGACCTGTGCGAAACCCTGCTGGAGACCTTTCTCGACCCAGCCACCGGCAAAGGGCTGGACCTGGGGCTGGAAGTCCAGCCCGTGCATGTCACCGGCCATGGCTGGCTGCTGCGCGAGTTGTTGTCCAACCTGGTGGACAACGCCATCAAGTACACCCCGGCGGGCGGCATTGTGACCATACGCTGTGGCATGCGCCAAGGGCGCGCAGGGCCGCCACGTGTGTTCATCGAGGTGGAAGACGATGGGCCTGGCGTGCCCGATGCCGAGCGAGGACGCGTCATGCAGCGTTTTTACCGGGTGCCCGGTACGGTGGGCGAGGGCACGGGGCTTGGGCTTGCCATTGCCGACGAAATTGCGCGCGTGCACCGCGCTGCCCTCACGCTGGGCACCGGCCCGCTGGGGCACGGCCTGCTGGTGACTGTGGTGTTTCCGCTGTAAATCGGCGTAGTGGCAGCTGCTCTCGCCCGTGCCCATGGGGACGCCCCAGGGCCTGTGCGAGAATCATTTCCACACATGATTTACGCCCTGCCGCAGGCCGGTGCATGCCCACCTGGCATGTGAACCCGGCGCAGGGTGCCCTTGGCCGCATGGCCTTACCCCAGCCCTTGTTCCTGCATGTCTGAACTTTCGCCCCTCCCCGAGCCAGCCAGTACCGACGACGGGGGCGAAACTCCGGCTGCGCGCAAACGGCCCAAGCCGGGTGAGCGGCGCGTACAGATCCTGCAAGCGCTGGCGGCCATGCTCGAGCAACCCGGGGCAGAGCGCATCACCACCGCCGCGTTGGCGGCGCGTCTTTCTGTCAGCGAGGCCGCGTTGTACCGCCACTTCGCCAGCAAGGCGCAGATGTTCGAAGGGTTGATCGACTTCATCGAGCAGACTGTGTTCACCCTGGTCCTGCAGATTACCGGCCGCGATGTACCCGATCCGGACCAGTCTGCCGAAGTGGGCACGCGCCAGGCTGCGCGCATCGTGGCGTTGCTGCTGCAGTTTGGCGAGCGCAACCCCGGCATGGTGCGCGTGATGGTGGGCGATGCCCTGGTGTTTGAGCACGAGCGCCTGCAGCAGCGCATGAACCAGTTCTTTGACCGCATCGAATCCACCCTGCGCCAGTGCCTGCGCCTGGCGGTGGCGGGCTCTGCCACACCCACTGTGGATGCCCAGGTCGCGGCCAGCGTGCTCACGGCGTTTGCCGTGGGGCGCCTGCAACGCTACGCGCGCTCGGGTTTCAAGCGCCTGCCATCGGAACACCTGGAAGCCAGCCTGGCGCTGATTCTCTGATACCACCGCCTGGGTGCCGCCTGCCGTGGGCGGCCTTGTGGCGGGGGTGGAAGCGATGGGGTGGGGCAGAGGGTGGCACCGCCGCAACGAATGGTTTGGGTGGGCCTCCCTATTTTTTCCGGGGGTTTTGGTCGGGCGGAGAATTTGCTGCAGAATAGAACGAACGTTCGTTTTTATTTGCCCGCATGTCCGCCACCTCTTCATCCAGCCAGGTCACCCGCATCCCGCGCGCTCGCAGCGGTACCGGCCGTGCCCTGCAAAAAGGCCAGCAAACCAAGGCGGCCATTGTCGAGGCAGCGCTGGGCCTGGCCACGCATATCGGGCTGGAAGGCCTGTCCATCGGGGCGCTGGCCGATGTCACAGGCATGAGCAAGTCGGGCGTGTTTGCCCATTTTGGCTCGCGCGAAGAGCTGCAGATATCCGTGGTTCGTGAATACCACACGCGTTTCGAGCAGGAAGTGTTCTACCCCGCCATGTCCGCGCCGCGTGGCCTGGCCCGTCTCAGCGCCATGTTCGACAACTGGATGAAGCGCACCTCCATCGAAATCGATTCGGGCTGCATCTACATCAGCGGTGCGGTCGAATTTGATGACCGCACCGGCCCCGTGCGCGACGCGCTGGCCAGCTCGGTGCTGACCTGGCACGCCGCCATGCGCCGCGCCATCGAGCAGTGCAAGGGCCTGGGCGAGCTGCGCGCAGACACCAATGCCGAGCAGATGCTGTTCGAGATCCACGGCCTCATCCTCGCGCTGCACTACGAAGCGCGCTTCCTGCAAACCCCGGGCTCCATGGCCCGGGCGGTGCAGGGCTTTCACAACATCCTGGCGCGTTACAGCGCCGCAAAACCTGGCGCCACCGCAGAAGCCGCCCCCGCTGCTGTTGCCAAGCGCCGCAAAGTTTCCAACCAAACCACCACCTCCAAGGAGTAAACCCCATGCCTATGTACACGCCGCCCCTGCGCGACATGCAATTCGTCATGCACGAAGTGCTCAAGGTCAGCGATGAATTCAAGGCCATGCCGCCCCACGCCGAGGTGGATGTGGACACCATCAATGCCGTTCTGGAAGAGGCTGGCAAGTTCGCCGCCGAAGTGACCTTCCCGCTGAACATCAGCGGCGACACCGAAGGCTGCGTGCTCGACAAAACCACGCACGAGGTGAAGCCCCCGTCGGGCTTCAAGGATGCCTACGCCAAGTACGTCGAAGGCGGCTGGGCGGCGCTGTCGTGCGACCCCGCCTATGGCGGCCAGGGCCTGCCCTTTGTGCTGAACCAGTGCCTGTACGAGATGATGAACTCGGCCAACCAGGCCTGGACCATGTACCCCGGCCTGTCGCACGGCGCGTACGAAGCCCTGCACGCCCACGGCACCGAAGAGCAAAAGAAGATCTACCTGCCCAAGCTGACCAGCGGCGAGTGGACCGGCACCATGTGCCTGACCGAACCCCACTGCGGCACCGACCTGGGCCTGCTGCGCACCAAGGCCGAGCCGCAGGCCGACGGCACCTACAAGCTCACCGGCAACAAGATCTTCATCAGCGCCGGCGAGCACGACATGACCGCCAACATCGTGCACCTGGTGCTGGCCCGCCTGCCCGATGCGCCCAAGGGCAGCAAGGGCATCAGCCTGTTCGTGGTTCCCAAGTTCAATGTGAAGGCCGACGGTTCGCTGGGCGAGCGCAACCCCATCTTCTGCACGGGCCTGGAGCACAAGATGGGCATCCACGGCAATGCCACTGCGCAGATCGCCATCGACGGCGCCATCGGCACCATGGTGGGCCAGCCCAACAAGGGCCTGGCAGCCATGTTCGTGATGATGAACGCCGCCCGCCTGGGCGTGGGCAACCAGTCGCTGGGCCTGACCGAAGTCGCCTACCAGAACGCCCTGGCCTACGCCAAGGACCGCATCCAGATGCGCAGCCTCTCGGGCGTGAAGGCCAAGGACAAGGACGCCGATCCCATCATCGTGCACCCCGACGTGCGCAAGATGCTGCTCACCGCCAAGGCCTACGCCGAAGGCGGCCGCGCGCTGCAGATCTTCTGCACGCTGCTGCTGGACAAGGTGCACAGCCACCCCGATGAAAAGGTGCGTGCCGAATCCGAAGAGATGGTGGCGCTGCTCACCCCCATCGTGAAGGCCTTCATCACCGACAACGGCCACATCTCCACCAACGCCTGCATGCAGGTCTTCGGCGGCCACGGCTTCATCAAGGAATGGGGCATGGAGCAGTACGTGCGCGACAACCGCATCAACATGATCTACGAAGGCACGAACACCGTGCAGTCGCTGGACCTGCTGGGCCGCAAGATCCTGGGCAACAACGGCGCCACGCTCAAGAAGCTGGGCAAGCTGATCGGCAAGCTGGTGGAAGAAGAAGGCGTGAACGAGAAGATGGCCGAGTTCATCAACCCGGTGGCCATGCTGGGTGACCAGATGACCAAGTTCACCACCGAGATCGGCTTCAAGGGCATGCAAAACCCGGACGAAGTGGGCGCTGCCGCCGTGGACTACCTGCGCGTGGCCGGCCACCTGGTGTTCGGCTACCTGTTCGCCCGCATGGCCCAGGTCGCCCTGCGCGAGATCGCCGCTGGCAACACCGACCCGTTCTATGGCGCCAAGCTGCAGACGGCCCGCTTCTACTTTGCCAAGCTGTTCCCCGAAACCGCCACGCTGATGCGCACGGCCCGTGCCGGTAGCAAGGTGCTGATGGACACGGATCTGGCCCTGGCTTGATCGGTAGACCTGCGGATTTCAAGCTTTTTTGGCACGGAGCGCCTATGTATAAAGCGGTAGCAGCTATTGTTTTTGTAGCGTCTGCGGCGCCCGTCTGGGCGCAGGCGACGCCCGAAGGCCTGTGGCGCAACATCGACGACAAGACCGGCGAGGCCAAGGCCGAAATCCGCATCCGCGACATCGGCGGCGGCGTGTTGAACGGGGCGCTGGAAAAGCGCCTGTCCAAAGACGCCAAGCCCGACGAGGTCTGCGACGAATGCTCGGATGACCGCAAGGGCAAGCCCATCTTGGGCCTGGAGATCATCCGCGGTGCCAAGAAGGCCGACGGCAAAGAGGTGTGGGAGGGCGGCAAGATTCTCGACCCCGAGAACGGCCGCAACTACACCCTGCGCATGACCCCCGTCGAGGGCGGCAAGAAGCTCGAAGTGCGGGGCTCCATCGGCCCCTTTGGCCGCACGCAAACCTGGATCCGCGTCCAGTAAACCCCATTCCCGTGGCCTTGCGCGCCCCCTGCGGTGTTGCGCAAGGCCCCAACCAGGAACCCAACCCATGTCCCGATTCCAAGTGAAAAAAGTCGCCGTGCTCGGCGCAGGCGTGATGGGCGCGCAGATTGCCGCCCACCTCGTCAATGTGAAGGTGCCCGTGGTGCTGTTTGACCTGCCCGCCAAGGAAGGCCCCAAGAACGGCATCGTCACCAAGGCCGTCGAAGGCCTCAAGAAGCTCAAGCCTTCGCCCCTGGGCGTGGCCGACGACGCGGCGCTGATCCAGCAGGCCAACTACGAAGAGCACATGCACCTGCTCAAGGAATGCGACCTCGTGATCGAGGCCATTGCCGAGCGCATGGACTGGAAGCTCGACCTGTACACCAAGATCGCGCCCCACGTGGCCAAGCACGCCATCCTGGCGTCCAACACCTCGGGCCTGTCGATCACCAAGCTGTCTGAAGTGTTGCCCGAGAGCATCAAGCCGCGTTTCTGCGGCATCCACTTCTTCAACCCCCCGCGCTACATGACGCTGGTGGAGCTGATCAACACGCCCACCACGCAGCCTGAAGTGCTGGACCAGCTCGAAGCCTTTGTGACCAGCGGCCTGGGCAAGGGCGTGGTGCGCGCGCACGACACCCCCAACTTCGTCGCCAACCGCGTGGGCATCGCCGGCATGCTGGCCACGATGAAAGAGGTCGAGAACTTCGGCCTGACCTATGACGTGGTGGACGACCTCACGGGCAAGAAGCTCGGCCGTGCATCCAGCGGCACCTTCCGCACCGCCGACGTGGTGGGCCTGGACACCATGGCCCACGTCATCAGGACGCTGCAGGACAACCTGAGCATTGAGACCGACCCGTTCTACGAAAGCTTTGGCACGCCCGCCGTGCTGAAGAAGCTGCTGGAGCTGGGCAACCTGGGCCAGAAGACCAAGGCAGGCTTCTTCAAGAAGGTCGGCCGCGATGTGATGCGCTTTGAGCTGGACAGCGAAGAGTACGTGCCCGCCGGCCAGAAGGCCGACGAGGTGTATGCGCGCATGCTCAAGAAGCCCGCTGCCGAGCGCCTGCGCCTGCTGCGCAACGCCGAAGGTGCGCCCGGCCAGTTCCTCTGGGCCATCCTGCGCAACAGCTTCCACTACGCTGCCGTGCACCTGGGCACCATCGCCGACAACGCCCGCGACGTGGACCAGGCCATGCGCTGGGGCTTTGGCATGAAGCAGGGCCCCTTCGAGCTGTGGCAGGAAGCCGGTTGGCTCGAAGTGGCCAAGATGATCCAGGAAGACATCGACGCTGGCAAAGCGCTGTGCAAGGCACCGCTGCCCGAGTGGGTTTTCAAGGGCCCCGTGGCCGAAGCCGGTGGCGTGCACACCGCGCAAGGTTCGTGGAGTGCATCACAGAACAAGTTTGTGCCCCGCCGCCAGCTGCCCGTGTACGAGCGCCAGATCTTCCCCGAGGCCCTGTTGGGCGAAACCAGCCTGCCCGACTGGCGCACCGCTGGCACCACCATTGCTGAATCGAAAGCCCTGCGCACCTGGACGCTCGATGGCCAAGTGCTCATCGCCAGCATCAAGAACAAGATGCACGCCATCAGCCCCGAGGTGATGGAAGCGCTGATGGAAGCGCTGGAACTGGCCGAGGCCGAGTACCAGGGCATGGTGATCTGGTCCGGCGACGCGCCCTTCAGCGTGGGGGCCGACCTGGAAGCCACGATGCCCGCGTTCATGGTCGGCGGCGCCGATGCGGTGGAAAGCATCGAGCAGGAGCTGCAGAACCTGATGATGCGCATTCGCTATGCGCAGGTGCCTGTCGTCGCAGCCATCCATGGCATGGCGCTGGGCGGTGGTTGCGAACTGGCCGTGTATTCGGCCAAGCGCGTGGCCCACATGGAAAGCTACATCGGCCTGGTCGAAGTGGGCGTGGGCCTGGTGCCCGGCGCGGGCGGCCTGACCTACATTGCCCGGCGCGCGGCCGAGAACATGGCGGCCTCGACCAGCAAGGACATCTTGCCCTTCCTGACGGAAGGCTTCACTGCCGCTGCCATGGCCAAGGTGGGCACCAGCGCCATCGAATCGCGCAAGCTGGGCTTCCTGCTGGACAGCGACATCATCGTGCCCCACAAGGACGAGCTGCTGTTCGTGGCCATCAACGAAGCCAAGTCCATGGCTGCGAGCGGATGGCGTGCACCGCACAAGCGCCTGTTCCCCGTGGCGGGCCGCAGTGGTCTGGCCACCATCAAGGCCCAGCTGGTGAACATGCGCGACGGCGGCTTCATCAGTGCCTACGACTTCAAGATCGGCGCCATGATCGCCGAGGTGGTCTGTGGCGGCGATGTGGATGCTGGCTCGATGGTGAGCGAGGAATACCTGCTCACGCTGGAGCGCAAGGTGTTCTGCCACCTGATCGCCCAGCCCAAGACGCACGAGCGCATCCTGGGCATGTTGTCCACCGGCAAGCCGGTTCGCAACTGATCCGGACGTCGATGGACAACCGGCTGACCGACATGAGCGAACACGCCCCCAACAAATTGCAGCGCTCGCTGATGCGCCTGGACGAGGCCCCCGCCTTCATGCGCGGCTTCGTGCAGAACATCATCCTGCGCCGGGCCGTGCCCTTCACCGGCACGGCCGGGGTGCGGTTCGTGTCGCTCACGCCCGAGCGTGTCGAGGTGCACCTTGCCAACGAGCGCCGCGTGCAAAACCACATCGGTGGTGTGCACGCCTCGGCCATGAACCTGCTGGCCGAAACGGCCACCGGCATGGTCGTGGGCATGAACGTGCGCGACGACTGCCTGCCGCTGGCCAAGGAGCTGAGCATGGCGTTCAAGAAGCGCGCCACGGGCGGCCTCAAAGCCGTGGCCACGCTCACCGCCGAGCAGCGCGCCGCCATGCGGGCCAGCGACAAGGGCGAGGTGCAGGTGAAAGTCACCGTGACCGACGAAGCCGGTGTGGAGCCGGTCGAATGTGTATTTACGTGGGCCTGGGTTCCTTCCAGCCGCCCCCCCAAGAATTGAAGGAGTTTCACCATGGCTCAAAAACAAGTCCAGGACGCCTACATCGTCGCCGCCACGCGCACGCCCATCGGGCGCTCGGGCCGCGGTTATTTCAAGAACACCCGCCCCGACGACCTGCTGGTCGCTGCCATCAAGAGCGCCATGCTGCAGGTGCCCACGCTGGACCCCAAGGCGATTGAAGACGCCATCATCGGCTGCTCCTTCCCCGAAGGTGAGCAGGGCATGAACATGGCGCGCATTGCCGTGGGCCTGGCGTTCGACCACCCCGTGGGCGGCGTGACCGTGAACCGCTTCTGCGCATCGGGCATCACCGCGCTGCAGATGGCCGCCGACCGCATCCGCGTGGGCGAGGCTGACGTGCTGATCGCCGGTGGCGCCGAGTCCATGAGCCTGGTGCCCATGGGCGGCAACAAGCCCTCGTTCAACGCCGAGATTTTTGCCAAGGACGAAAACGTAGGCATCGCCTACGGCATGGGCCTGACCGCCGAAAAGGTCGCCCAGCAGTGGAAGGTGAGCCGCGAAATGCAAGACGCGTTCGCCCTTGAATCCCACCTGCGTGCCATCAAGGCTCAAAAGGCCGGTGAGTTCACCGACGAAATCACGCCCTTCGAGATCGTGGAGCGGTCGCCCAACCTCGCTACCGGCGAAGTGGTGGAAAAGCGCCGCACCGTGAGCCTGGACGAAGGCCCTCGCCCCGACACGTCCCTCGAAGGCCTGGCCAAGCTCAAGCCTGTGTTTGCGGCACGCGGCAGCGTCACGGCGGGCAACAGCTCGCAGACCAGCGATGGCGCGGGTGCACTGATCGTGGCCAGCGAAAAGGCGGTGAAGCAGTTTGGCCTGACGCCCCTGGCGCGTTTTGTGAGCTACGCCGCGCGTGGCGTGCCGCCAGAGATCATGGGCATTGGTCCTATCGAAGCGATTCCTGCGGCCCTGCGTTATGCGGGTCTCAAGAGCGATGACATTGGCTGGTACGAGCTGAACGAGGCGTTTGCGGCCCAGTCGCTGGCGGTGATCAATACGCTGGGTCTGAACCCTGCGAACGTGAACCCGATGGGCGGCGCCATTGCATTGGGGCACCCGCTGGGCGCTACCGGTGCCATCCGTGCGGCGACGGTGGTGCATGCGCTGCGTCGGCACAAGCTGAAGTACGGCATGGTCACGATGTGTGTAGGTACCGGCCAAGGCGCCGCCGGCATCATCGAAGCTTTGTGAGTTAGCTGGCTACTGCGCGGCTTTCATGCGTCGTTGGGCGGTGCTCGCAATCCTCACGTACCGCAAGTACGTTCCGGTTGCTGCGCTCCGTCCGCCTAGCCTGAAAGCCGCTCGCTACGCCCTTGAGGGCGGGGTGTGAAGGCAGGGGGAAGTGCACTGCCTGTTTTTCTTTTCCATTCAAGCTGGCGCAGATCGGCATTGAACCAAGGAGACAGACATGAACAAGCAAACCTTGCAGGTCAACGGGGCAGTGTCTTTGGCGCTGCGTGTTTACGAACCCGAGGGCGCGCCACGCGCCAGCGTCGTGATCGGCGGCGCGATGGGGGTGCGGCAGTCGTATTACGAGGCCTTTGCGCTGTGGATGGCGCAGCAGGGGTTTCGGGTCACCACTTTCGACTACCGAGGCCACGGCGATTCGCTGCAGGGCGCCATGCGCGATGTGAAGGCGGATCTGTTTGATTGGGCGCAGGACTATGAGGCGGTCATCACAGCCGCCAAGGCTGCGCTGCCGTCGCAGCCGCTGTATTTGCTGGGCCACAGCCTGGGCGCGCAGTTGCCGGGCTTGCTGAAAAAGCCCGAACAGGTGGCGGGCCTGCTCAGCGTGGCTGCAGGCAGCGGCTACTGGCGTGACAACGCGCCGCAGCTCAAGCGCATCGTTCCGTATTTCTGGTGGGTGCTGGTGCCGCTGGCCACGCGGCTGTGCGGGTACTTCCCGGGGCGCACGCTCAAGAAGGTGGGCGACCTGCCTGCGGGGGTGATCCTGCAGTGGCGGCGCTGGTGTCTGGACCCCGCTTACAGCGTGGGGGCTGAGGGGCCTGCGGTGGCGCAGAGTTATGGCGCGGTGCGGTTCCCGGTGCTGGCGCTGTCGATGGCGGACGACGAGCTGATGACCTTGCGCGGCACGCACAACCTGGTGAACCTGTACGCCAACACCGAACGCCGGGTGGAGAGCATCACGCCGGCCGACCTGCAGGTGCGGCGCATTGGGCACTTTGGTTTCTTTCGCGACCAATTCCGCCAAAGCCTGTGGCCGCGCGCAGCGGCTGCGCTGGCCACGCTGGGCGGCGGCGTAATGCCCCACGGCGAAGTCTCCGGTACGACGGCTTGAGCGGTCGTTTCGCGGCACACTTGCAGCATGACTTCCTCTTCATCCACTTCTTCGTCTGCGTCTTCGTCCTCCGCTACCCACCCGCTGGACGAGGCGCTGCAACTGACGGCCTCGTCCGATGCGACGGGCCAGTACGAAGGGCAGACCCACCCCGGCTACTGGAACATGGTGGGCCCGTTTGGCGGCATCACCGCCGCCACGCTGCTGCAGGCCGTTCTGCAACATCCCGACCGGCTGGGCGACCCGCTGTCGCTCACGGTCAACTATGCGGGCGCTTTGAGCGCTGGTGCGTTCACGGTGCAGGCAACTCCTGTTCGCACCAATCGCTCCACCCAGCACTGGACGCTATCGATCCTGCAGGCCGGTGCCGACGGCGCGCAGGTGGTTACCACCACGGCCAACGCCGTCACGGCCGTGCGCCGCGAGACCTGGAGCGTGGGCGATGTGCCCATGCCGCAGGTGCCACCCCCCGCGGAGCAAAAGGCCATCGTTGCCCCCTTGGGCGCTGTGGAATGGCTCAATCGCTATGAGATGCGCCCCATCGCTGGCTTCATCCCGCGCACCTGGGACGGCAGCGGCGACCACAGCCTGACCCAGCTGTGGATGCGCGACACACCACCGCGGCCGATCGACTTCGTGGCGCTGTCCGCATTGGCCGATGTGTTCTTCCCCCGCGTGTGGCTGCGCCGTGCGCGCCAGGTGCCTGCGGGCACGGTGTCGATCACCGTGTACTTCCACGCCACGGCAGAGCAGCTGCAGGCCACGGGCACGGGCTTCCTGCTCGGCCAGGCGCGCGGGCAGGAGTTCCGCAACGGATTCTTTGACCAGACCGTGCAGCTGTGGAACGAGGCTGGCACCATGCTGGCCACCAGCCATCAGATCGTTTACTACAAGGAATAGGAAGTCGGGCTGTTGCCCTGTGCCGTACCGCTTTCCTCTCGTCCTAATCCATCCGACCCGGAACCTCCATCACCATGACCGAAGCCACCCAAGACATCCTCGTCCACTCCGAAGCGGGCGTGACCACCATCACCTTCAACCGCGTGGACAAGAAGAATTCCATCACGCGCGACATGTACGCCGCCATGGCTGATGCGCTCGACGCCGCCAAGGCCGATGCCAGCGTGCGCGTAGTGGTGTTCCAGGGCGACGTGGCGATCTTCAGCGCGGGCAATGACATTGGCGACTTTCTGCAGCAGCCGCCTGCCACGCAGGACTCGCCCGTGTTCCGTTTTCTGCGCGGCATCGCCACTTTCCCCAAGCCCGTGATCGCTTCGGTCTGCGGCCCGGCCGTGGGCATCGGCACAACCATGCTGTTCCATTGCGACCTGGTCTATGCGGGCGACAACGCGGCGTTCTCTATGCCCTTCGTCAATCTGGGCCTGTGCCCTGAGGCCGCATCGAGCCTGTTGGTGCCGCAGATGTTGGGGTATCACCGCGCTGCGGAAGCCTTGCTGTTGGGCGAGCCGTTCATGGCCGAAGCCGCGTTGGAAGTGGGGCTGGTCAACCGCGTGGTGCCGCCGACCGAGTGCAATGGCGTCGCACAGGCGCAGGCGAAGAAGCTGGCTGCCAAGCCGTTGTCGTCGCTCATCGAAACCAAGCGGTTGATGAAGGGCGGGCAGACAGCGAAGGTGCTGGAGGTGATGGCGGAAGAGGGTGAGAGCTTTGGGCGCATGTTGCGTGAGCCTGCAGCGCGGGAAGCGTTCTCGGCTTTTATGGAGAAGAGAAAGCCTGATTTCAGCGCGGTTTGAGTCGTTGGTTCTGATGTTTTTTTGGCTGCTGGCGCTTGTACATAAAGCGCTGGCAGCTATTATTTTTATAGTTCGTTCTCGCCCCGTCCGTTTGGGTTGAGCCTACCGAAGCTTGTTTTGGCGGTGGCTACTGCATGCCCGTGTGAAGTGCGGGAGCCGGGAGTCGCCCGGCGTGCGAGTAACTTTCTTTTGCTTCGCCAAAAGAAAGTCACCAAAGAAAAGGCGACCCCCAGTCTGCGCCCCCTTCGCTGGCGCTGCGGGGCAAACCTGCGTCGTGTCGGTTGCGGGGTGCGCCGTGGAACTCACTGCGCTGCGTTGCAGCTTCGTTCAAACATCCACGGCGAGTCAGAGCACGAAGCATGGGCGCTCCGACGCCCATGCCACCCCGCAACCGCCCCGCCGCAGGCGCAGCCAGCAGGGGTGAGGAGCCGAACATCCAACAGCCGAACAGCCGAAAAACCACACGTGCCATCGCTGCGCTCGGCCCAGCTTTCGCAGCGCGTGGCGCTTGCGCCCGCGAGACGGGGCCGAGCGCAGCAATGGCCCGAGTGGATGTCCCTCGGGTTCCCTTCTGCGCGTGCCGAGAAGCGCAAGGCAGGGGGTGTGTGCGTGTGCCGAAGGACACACGCACTTCGTGCACTGATTTGCCGCAGTTGTCTGAACGGAGCGCGTAGCGCGCAGTGAGTTCTGCGGCGCACCCCCTGTGCGAGCATCGCAGGTTGCCCGTAGCGCAGCGAAGGGTCGCGCGCAGTAGGGTCGCCCTTTCTTTGGTGACTTTCTTTCGGCGACGCGAAAGAAAGTTACTCGCACGCCGGGCGACTCCCGGCCTCCGTCCTTCGCATAGGCACGCGATCTGCTTCCAAATGAGCAGCAAATCAGGCAGTGAATACCGGCGTTTCACCTCAAAAAGCACCCGTAGCAATCGCGATCAGACAAGCTATCTATTTTTACAAAGCACTTGCTTGCTAAAAATAAACAGTTTTGCTATCGTGCCTGCATGGATTCACCCGTGCCGCGCACCAGCGCCATCGCCCCCGCTCCCGAGAAACCACCGGCCCGCACTGGCAGCAAGGCGGTAGCTTCCTCCGACGCCAACGCAGCCGCTGCAGAGGCAACCCCCACCCGCCGCCCCCGCGGCCGCCCCCGCAAGACCGCCGAGGAACTCGACGACGGCAACCGCCGCCGCAAGCTCATGGACGGCGCGGCCAAGCTCTTCCGCACCCAGGGCTTTGCCGCCACCAGCACGCGCGACATTGCGGCGGCGGCGGGCATGCACAGTGGCTCGCCCTTCTACCACTTCGAAAGCAAAAGCGCGCTGCTCTACGCCGTGATGAGCGAGGGCATGACCATGGCCGCGCAAAGCCAGCAGCAGGCACTCGATGCGCTGCCCGCCGTGGCCACACCGCGCGAGCAGTTGCACACGCTCATTCGCCACCACTTCGAGATCCTGCTCGGCCCCCGCAGCAGCTTCATCCCGGTGATGCTGTACGAATGGCGCTCGCTCACGCCTGCGCAGCGCAAGGGCATTGCCCGCATCAAGGACAGCTACGAGGCCACCTGGATGCCCGTGCTGGAAGCGCTGGCAAAGCAGGGTGTGCTGCAGGCCGAGCCCGGTGTGGCGCGGTTGTTCATCTTTGGGGCGCTCAACTGGGCGGTGCAGTGGTTCTCGCCCAAGAAGGGCAAGTCGCTCGACGCGCTCACCGACGAGGCACTCGCCTTGTTCATCCGTTCATAACAAGCCAATCAAGGCAGAGTCACCATGGCCCCCACCGCGCGCAACGCCTACCAGTCTGTGTTTGCTCCGGGCCTGTTCCAGGGTCAGGTGGTGGTCGTCACCGGCGGTGGCTCCGGCATTGGCCGGTGCACTGCGCACGAACTGGCGCACCTGGGCGCGCATGTGGTGCTGGTGGGGCGCAAGCCTGAAAAGCTGCTGGCCGTGGCCGAAGAGATCACCGCCGATGGCGGCCACGCGTCGTGCCAGGTGTGCGACATCCGCTCCGAAGAAGGTGTGGTCGCGCTGGTGCAGCAGGTCCTTGCTGCGCAGGGCAGCATCGATGCGCTGGTCAACAACGCGGGCGGGCAGTTCATGTCGCCGCTCGAATCCATCAGCGCCAAGGGCTGGGAGGCCGTGCTGCACACCAACCTCACCGGCGGCTTTTTGATGGCGCGAGAGTGCTATCGGCAGTGGATGGCGCAGCACGGCGGCTCAGTAGTCAACATCGTGGCCGACATGTGGGGCTCGATGCCGGGCATGGGGCACAGCGGGGCTGCGCGCGCGGGCATGGTCAGCTTCACCGAAACCGCTGCGCTGGAATGGGCACACAGCGGTGTGCGCGTGAACGCCGTGGCGCCGGGCTACATCGCCTCCAGCGGCATGGACAACTACCCGCCCGAGGCGGGCGACATGCTGCGTGCCATGCCGCGCACGGTGCCGCTCGGCCGCTTTGGCAACGAGGCCGAGGTGTCGGCGGCCATCACCTTTTTGCTCTGCCCGGCAGCCAGCTTCATCAGCGGCACCACGTTGCGGGTGGACGGCGCACGGCCCCAGGTGCGCATGGGCTGGCCGCAGCGCCCGCCTGGTGCCACCGCCGCTGCACACCCGGCCGTGCGGCCATTTGACGGCTTTCACCGCGCGCAGGTGCCGCAGGTGTTTGCACCTTCCCACACCCCCAAGACCGAGGCCGCATGACCGCAGTCTTCACTTCCCGATTCAACCCAGGCAGCGCCGAGGCCACGCAGCGCCGCGCGGCGCTGCAGGCCCGGCTTCATGCCCTGCGCGCGTTGGAAGAGCGTGCCGCCGCCGCCTCGGCCCGGTCGCTGCCCCAGTTTGAAAAACGCGGCCAGCTGCTGCCTCGCCAGCGCGTGGCACTGCTGCTGGATGCGGGTGCGCCCTGGCTGCCGCTGTGCACGCTGGCGGGCTACCTGCAGGATGTGAAAGACCCCGAGAAGTCCGTGCCCGGTGGCGGCATGGTCGCGGGCATCGGCTTTGTCAGCGGCGTGCGCTGCATGGTGGTGGCCAGCGATTCGGGCATCGAAGCCGGTGCCATCCAGCCCATGGGCCTGGAAAAGATCTTGCGCGTGCAGGAGATCGCGCTGCAAAACCGCTTGCCGTTCATCCACCTGGTGGAGAGCGCGGGCGCCAACCTCATGCGCTACCGGGTGGAGGGCTTCGTGCACGGTGGCACGCTGTTCCGCAACCTTGCGCGGCTGTCGGCGGCAGGCATTCCGGTGATGACTGTGCAGCACGGCTCGGGCACCGCAGGCGGCGCCTATATGCCGGGGTTGTCGGATGTGGTCATCATGGTGCAGGGCCGCTCGCGCGCCTTTCTGGCCGGGCCGCCGCTGCTCATGGCCGCCACGGGCGAAATTGCGACGGAAGAAGAACTGGGTGGCGCCGAGATGCACACGTCCGTCTCGGGCCTGGGCGAATACCTGGCCCAGGACGACCGTGAGGCGATTGGCTTGGCACGCGATGTGGTGGCGCAGCTGGGGTGGAACACGGCCCCGCGACCCAGCGCGCCCGCACCTCTCTTGCCGGCAGACGACCTGCTGTCCCTGATGTCTGCCGACCTGCGCCAGCCCGTGGACATGCGCGAGGTGATGGCGCGGCTAGTGGACGGCTCGGAGCTGCTGGAATTCAAGGCCCGCTACGGCATGGCAACCCTGTGCGCGCAGGGCCACATCCAGGGCCATGCGGTGGGCTTCATCAGCAACAACGGCCCCATCGACGTGGCGGGCGCCAACAAGGCCACGCACTTCATCCAGTGGATGTGCCAGCTGGGCCACCCCATCATCTACCTGCAGAACACCACGGGCTACATGGTCGGCAAGGACAGCGAGCAGGGCGGCATGATCAAGCACGGCAGCAAGATGATCCAGGCCGTGACCAACGCCACCGTGCCGCAGATCACCATCCAGTGCGGCGCCAGCTTTGGTGCGGGCAACTACGGCATGTGCGGGCGGGGCTATGCGCCGCGCTTCCTGTTCAGCTGGCCCGGCGCCAAGACAGCGGTGATGGGCGGCGAGCAGGCCGCGCGCACCATGCAGATCGTGACCGAGGCGGCGCTGACGCGCAAAGGCCTCACGCCCGACCCGGCCGAATCGCAGGCCCAGTTCGACAAGATCGTTGCCATGTTTGAGGCCCAGGCCGATGCGTTCTACACCAGCGGCCTGCTGCTGGACGACGGCGTGATCGACCCGCGCGACACGCGGGCCGTGCTGGCGTTTTGCCTGGACACCTGCGCCGATGCGCAGGCCCGCACGCTGCGGCCCCTGAGCTTTGGCGTGGCGCGGATGTAAGCGCTTCGCACGCAATCCCTACGATGGCCGAGCCTCTCAAATACCTGCTCAACGACACCGTGCCGCCTCGCATCGCGGCCATGGTGCGCCGTGCGTGGCGCAAGTTCGACACCACCGCTTTTCTGCAGCAGGTAGAGCCCGGCTACGAATCGCTGGAGCTGATGGCGCGCGGCCAGCGCATTGCGCAGGCCCTGCAGGCCCACCTGCCGCAGGACGTGCCGCGCGCGCTGGGTGTGCTGGTCGATTCGATGGACCCGCCCATGGGCCTGGACGTGGCAGGCGAGCCTGATGCGGGTGACCGCCCTTACAGCGCCTTTTTGTACCTGCCCCACAGCATCTACATCGGCACACACGGCCTGCCGCATTTCGAGGCGGCCATGGCCGCGCAGTACGCGTTGACCCAGCGCTTTACGGCCGAGTTCAGCATCCGCCCCTACCTGCTGCACCACCAGGGCGCCACGCTCGCGCGGCTGCGCGACTGGGCGCAGGACGACAACGCCCATGTGCGCCGCCTGGTGAGCGAAGGCACGCGGCCCCGCCTGCCCTGGGCGCCGCGTTTGCCTGCATTCCAGAACAACCCGCAACTGGCCCTGCCATTGCTCGATGCGCTCAAGGACGACCCATCGTCTTATGTGCGCCGCTCGGTCGCCAACCACCTGGGCGATATCGCCAAGGACCACTCCGACCTCGCCGTAGGCACCGCGCGCACCTGGCTGTTGGGCGCACCCGCCCCGCGCGAGGCCCTGGTGCGTCACGGCCTGCGCTTTCTCATCAAACGCGGCGACGCCGCTGCGCTCGATGCCCTGGGCGTGGGCCATGCCGTGGCGCTGGACGTGCGGTCCGCGCGCGTGCTTCCCGCCCGCGCACGCATCGGCGACAAGGTGCGCATCGAGGCCGAACTGCACAACCCCACACCCCAGTCCCAGCGCGTGCTGGCGGACCTCAAGGTGCACTACGTCAAGGCCCACGGCGGCGCGGCGCCCAAGGTGTTCAAGCTGCAAACGCTGGACATCGCACCCGGCGCCACCGTGGCGGTGGGCAAGACGCTGTCGCTGCAGCAGATGACCACACGCACCCACTACCCCGGCGCGCACCAGGTGGAGCTGGTGCTCAACGGGCGGCCCCAGCCGCTGGGGCAGTTTCAGCTTTCGTGATCGAGGTTTGCAGGCACACAAACATACAAACGCAACAGCAGGAGACAAGCACCATGCAGTTCACACACGAGCACCGCGAGATCCAGAAGACCCTCAGGCGTTTCATCGACGAGGAGATCAACCCCCATGTAGACGAGTGGGAGGCGGCCGAGATCTTCCCCGCGCACGAGGTCTTCAAGAAGATGGGCAACCTGGGCCTGCTGGGCCTGTGCAAGCCCGAGGAATACGGCGGCGCAGGGCTGGACTACTCCTACAGCCTCGCCATGGCCGAGGCACTGGGCCACATCCACTGCGGCGGCGTGCCCATGGCCATTGGTGTGCAGACCGACATGTGCACCCCGGCGCTGGCGCGCTATGGCAGCGAAGAACTCAAGCGCAACTTTCTCGCCCCCGCCATTGCGGGCGACATGGTGGGCTGCATTGGCGTGAGCGAGCCTGCGGCGGGCAGCGACGTGTCGGGCATCAAAAGCGTGGCGCGCAAGGACGGCGACGACTATGTGATCACCGGCCAGAAGATGTGGATCACCAACAGCCTGCAGGCCGACTGGATGTGCATGCTGGTGAACACCGGCGAAGGCCCCGTGCACAAGAACAAGAGCCTGGTCATGGTGCCCATGCGCGACGGGCCCGGCGGCAAGCTCACCAGGGGCATCGAGGTGGCGCAAAAGATCCGCAAGATCGGCATGCACAGCAGCGACACCGGCTTGATCTACTTTGACGAGGTGCGCGTGCCGCAGCGCTACCGCATCGGTGCCGAAGGGCAGGGCTTTATTTACCAGATGCAGCAGTTCCAGGAAGAGCGCCTGTGGTGCGCCGCCAGCACGCTCGAATCGCTGAACCACTGCATCCAGTGGACCATCGACTACGCGCAGGAGCGCAAGCTGTTTGGCAGCACGCTGGCCGACCAGCAGTGGGTGCAGTTCAAGCTGGCCGAACTCAAGACCGAGGTCGAAGCGCTGCGCGCTCTGACCTACCGCGCCTGCGACCTGTATGTGAACGGGCAGGACGTGCTGGAGTTGGCCAGCATGGCCAAGCTCAAGGCCGGCCGCCTGAACCGCGAGGTGCCCGACACCTGCCTGCAGTTCTGGGGCGGCATGGGCTTCACGCTGGAGAACAAGGTCTCGCGCATGTACCGCGACGGGCGGCTGGCGTCCATCGGTGGCGGGGCGGACGAGGTCATGCTCGGCATCCTCGCCAAGCTCATGGGCATTGCGAAACGACCCGTATGAGAGGCAAAAGGTTGTCCCTGCAGCGTGATGCGCACGCAGTACTGCCCCTCTCCCCTCGCGGGAGAGGGGTTGGGGAGAGGGGGCTGATTTGGCGCTGCCTCCCAGTCCGGCACCCCCTCTCCCCAGCCCTCTCCCGCAAGGGGCGAGGGAGTGAAGTCAGCCCGCTGCGTGCGAACCATGGAATACGGAAATGACCGCCGCTGTTTTGCTCATGGACCGTGTGCCGCTGCCCAGCGGCAGCCTCGAAACCTGGACGCTTAACGACCCCGCCAGCCGCAATGCGTTGTCGGAGGCGATGGTGGACGCACTGCTGGCCGCGTGCGAGCGCGCCGCTGCAGATGCCGACCTGCGCGGCGTGGTGCTGCGCGGCGCGGGAGGTCACTTTTGCGCGGGTGGCAGCCTGGGCGGCTTCGCCAAGACCATCGGCCAGCCCCTGGCTGCGGGCGAGGCTGACCCGCTGGTGCCGCTGAACCGCCGCTTTGGCGCGCTGCTGCAGGCCCTTTGCGCGCTGCCGCAGTGGCTCATAGTGGCGGTCGAAGGTGCTGCGATGGGCGGGGGCTTTGGCCTGGTGTGCTGTGCCGATCAGGTGCTGGCCCACACCAGCGCACAGTTCGCCACGCCCGAGGTCACGCTGGGCATCGTGCCTGCGCAGATCGCGCCGTTTGTCGTGCGGCGCCTTGGCCCGTCTGCTGCGCGTCGTTGTCTGCTGACGGGCGAGCGCTGGGATGCCGCGAAAGCTCAAATCGCGGGGCTGGTCGATGAGGTGGTGAGTGGCGACATGGAGGCTGCTGTGCAAGCCACCATTGCACGCCACGCTGCCGCAGCGCCGCAGGCCGTGGCCGCCACCAAACGTTTGTTGCTGGCCCAAGCCGAAACGCCGTTGCCCGCGCTGCTGGACGAAGCGGCAATTGCTTTTTCGCAAGCGCTGCGTGGTCCCGAGGCGCCGCAAGGGCTGGCGGCGTTTGCTGCGCGCAAGGCGCCGCCCTGGAGTGCGAAGCCATGAAAAAGATACTGATCGCCAATCGCGGCGAGATCACTCGCCGGGTGATTCACACCGCCCACCGCATGGGCATCGAAGCGGTGGCGGTTTACTCCGACCCCGATGCCAACGCCCTGCATGTGCGCGAAGCCACCCAGGCCGTGGCGCTGGGTGGCGCGGCCAGTGCCGACACCTACCTGCGCACCGACAAGCTGCTGGCCGCCGCCCGTGCCACCGGCGCCGATGCCGTGCACCCCGGCTATGGCTTCCTCAGCGAGAACGCTGACTTCGCCCAGGCCGTGGTCGATGCGGGCCTGACCTGGATTGGCCCCTCGCCAGCCGCCATCCGCGCATTGGGCAGCAAGTCGGGGGCCAAGGCCCTGGCCCATGCGCACGGCGTGCCCTGCTTGCCCGGGTACTCCGGCGACGACCAGAGCGACGAACGCTTTGCCGCCGAGGCTGCACGCATTGGCACGCCCCTCATGGTCAAGGCCGTGGCGGGTGGGGGAGGGCGCGGCATGCGCCTGGTCACCGACCTGGCGCAGTTGCCCGCCGCATTGGCCAGTGCCCGGTCGGAGGCGCTGGCGGGTTTTGGTTGTGGCGACTTGCTGATCGAACGTGCGCTGTTGCAGCCGCGCCATGTGGAGGTGCAAGTCTTTGCCGACTCCTACGGCGCGTGCATCCACCTGGGCGAGCGCGATTGCTCGGTACAGCGCCGCCACCAGAAGATCATTGAAGAGTCCCCCAGCCCCGCCGTGGACGCAGCGCTGCGCGAGCGCATGGGCGCCTGCGCCGTGGCGCTGGCACAGGCAGCTGGCTATGTGGGTGCGGGCACGGTGGAGTTCTTGCTCGACGGCAGTGATTTCTACCTGATGGAGATGAACACCCGCCTGCAGGTGGAGCACCCGGTGACCGAAGCGCTCACGGGGCTGGACCTGGTGGAATGGCAAATCCGCGTGGCTCGGGGTGAGCCGCTGCCGCTCACGCAAGATGAGGTGCATCTGCAAGGCCACGCCATCGAAGTGCGCCTGTGTGCCGAAGACGCGCACTTCCGCCCCCACACCGGCCGCGTGCTGCAGTTCAGCGCACCACCGGCCACCGCGTTTGAGCGGGCTGCGCCGGGCGCGCTGCGCTTTGACCATGCGCTGGAAGAGGGGGCAGAGGTCACGCCTCACTACGACGCCATGCTGGGCAAGCTCATCGTGCACGCGCCCACGCGGCCCGAGGCCATTGCCGCGCTGGTGCGTGCGCTGCAGGGCACCCGCGTGCTGGGCTTGCCCACCAACCGCGCGTTTCTGGCGGCCTGCCTGCAGCACCCCGTGTTTGCCAGCGGCCAGGCGCTGGTGCCGTTCCTGGCGGAGCATGCCCAGGAGCTGCAGCGGTTGCTATCAAATAATGAGCTATCAGTGCATATTCCTTCAGCGCTATCGGCAATTTTTGCTTCAAATCCGACGTCGGACCTGCCTTGTGCCATGGCCCGGCCCCTGCGGCTGCGCCACCAGGGCGAGGTGCACTCCATTGCCGTGCGCGAGCTGGGCGGTGGAAGGCTGCAGGTGGAGCAGGCCGGGGCAGAACCTGTGACTTTGCAACTGCCCCAGCGCGGCGTGCATTGCGTGGCGGTTGGTCCCCGGCGTTGGCACTGGCAGTCGGGCGGCGTGGACGGCTGGGTGGAAGACGCATCGTGGGAACCCGTTGCGCGCGCGGGTGCGGCGGGCGGTGCGACGGAGTTGCGCGCCCCCTTCAACGGCAAGGTGGTCGCGCTGCCTGTGGTTGCAGGCCAGGCGCTGGCGGCGGGCGATACGGTGGTGGTCATCGAATCCATGAAGCTCGAACACAGCCTGGCCAGCCCCGCCGCCGCCACGGTGGCCGAGCTGCTGGTAGCCCCCGGCCAGCAGGTGTCGCCCGGCCAGGTGCTGGCCCGCTTTGCACCCGCCACGCAAGGAGCGCCCGCATGACCGCCACATCCGACGCAACCCCTGTGAGCGACGAAGACCGCACCGCCCTCACCGACACCGTCACCCGCTTTGCCCGCACCGAGATCGCGCCGCATGTGGACGCGTGGGACGCGGCCGGTGAATTCCCCCGCAGCCTGTACCGCCGCGCGGCCGACCTGGGCCTGCTAGGGCTGGGCTACCCCGAGCAGTACGGCGGCACACCCGCCAGCTACGCCTTGCGCTTGCCGCTGTGGCGCGCGCTCAGCCGCCACGGCGCCAGCGGCGGCGTGCTGGCCAGCCTGCTGTCGCACAACATTGGCTTGCCGCCCGTGCTGGCGCATGGCAGCGACGCGGTGCGTGCCGAGGTCATTCCGCCCGTGCTGGCGGGCGAGCAAATCGCTGCGCTGGCGATTACCGAGCCCGGTGGCGGGTCCGATGTGGCCCAGCTCAAGACCACAGCGCGGCGAGAGGGTGATGAGTACATCGTCAACGGCGAAAAGGTGTTCATCACCTCCGGCATGCGCGCGGACTGGATCACGGTCGCTGTCAGAACGGGAGAGGCTGGAAGCAAGGGCAGTGGCGGCATATCGATGCTGGTCATGCCCGGCCACAGTGCAGGCCTGTCGCGCAGCAAGCTCGACAAGATGGGCTGGCTCTGCTCTGACACAGCCCACCTGCGGTTTGACAACGTGCGCGTGCCCGCCCGCTACCTGCTGGGCGAAGAGGGCGCGGGCTTTCGCATCATCATGGCCAACTTCAACGGCGAGCGCTTTGGCCTGGCCGCATCGGCCCTGGGCTTTGCCGAGGCCTGCTTCGACGAAGCCCTGGCCTGGGCGCGCCAGCGCAAGACCTTTGGCGCCGCGCTGGTCGAGCACCAGGTCATCCGCCACAAGCTGGTGGACATGCAGATGCGCATCCAGTCCACCGCCGCATGGTGCGAGTCCGTGGCCGCGCAGGCCGACGCGGGCGGCACCGGGCCGGAATGGGTGGCCAACATCTGCATGCTGAAGAACCACTCCACCCAAACCATGCAGTTCTGCGCCGACCAGGCCGTGCAGATCCTGGGCGGCATGGGCTTCATGCGCGGCACCGTCAGCGAGCGCATCTACCGCGAGGTCAAGGTCATGATGATCGGCGGCGGTGCGGAAGAAATCATGAAAGACCTGGCTGCCAAGCAGCTCGGCATTTGAAGGAGACAGCCACCATGCACAGCACCGACCACGGCAACAAAGCCATCATCACCTGCGCCATCACCGGCGTGCTGACGGACCCCGGCCAGCACCACGTGCCCGTCACGCCCGAGCAACTGGCCAAAGAGGCCCGCCGCGCCTGCGACGCTGGCGCCGCCGTGGTCCACGTGCACTTTCGCAACCAGGAGCCCGGCAAGGGCCACCTGCCCAGCTGGGACCCGCAGGTGGCGCGCGACTGTGTGCAAGCCATGCGCGATGCCTGCCCGGGTTTGATCATCAACCAGACCACCGGCGTGGTGGGCCCCAACTACCAGGGCCCGCTCGACTGCCTGCGCGTCACCCGCCCCGAGATGGCCGCGTGCAACGCCGGCTCGCTCAACTACCTGAAGGTGCGCAGCAACGGCACCTGGGCCTGGCCGCCCATGCTGTTCGACAACCAGCCCGCCAAGGTCAAAGACTTCATCGACGTGATGCTGGAGACCGGCACGCTGCCCGAGTTCGAATGCTTCGACGTAGGCATCGTGCGCTGCGTGGAGATGTATGTGCAGACCGGCATGTACACCGAGCGCCTGCCCGAATACAACTTTGTGATGGGCGTCGAATCCGGCATGCCCGCGGACCCGGACCTGCTGCCCATCCTGCTCAAACTCAAGATCAAGGACGCCCCCTGGCAAGCCACCGTCATCGGCCGCAGCGAGATCTGGCCCGTGCACCAACGCGTGGCGGAACTGGGCGGGCATTTGCGCACGGGGCTGGAGGATACGTTCTATCTGCCGGATGGAAGCAAGGCGGATTCGAACGGACCGTTGATTGAGAAATTGGTGGAGTACGCGCGCAACGCGGGGCGTGCGGTGGCGTCGCCGCAGGAGGCGCGTGGGATGTTGGGATTGAAGGCTGCTGATTAGCCGAAAGTGCTTACACGACATTCGTCTGCGTTTTCATCCTTGCAAACTGATCGGCCAGCGATCAATTTGCAAGGATGAAATAGGAATCGTGGCGCCGTAGGTTGGTTCAGCCGCATGACGTCACCCGACATACTTGCCTTGCGAAAGGGTGGCACGGGGTTGCGCTGCGTTAAGCAGACCTACGGTAATAGACTGCGGTTGCCCATTGAGGAGGACGCATGGAATCCGTGTCGAACTATCAGGCGTACAAGGACGCAATCAAGAAGACGGGTTTCGTCTTGGAAAATCGTGTCGCTCAACTGCTAAAAGCTAGCGGCTGGACGGTCATCAGCAATAAGTACTACGAAGACGATTACTCGAACACCGTGCGAGAAGTCGATCTGATCGCATACAAGGTCAGTCACGTACAGCACTTTGATGTCTACACGACTCTCGTCATCAGTTGCAAAAAGAGCGAGGAGAATGTTTGGGCCCTGCTTGCGCGGGACATCAACCTCAAGGACCCGAACGCTGATTGGTGGCCAATGCACGCGTGGTCGAATGATCCAGCTCTCCAGTATCGACTTGCAGAGCCGAATTGCGCAAAGGCTTATCACGCAGCTGCCCAATCTTTTGGTGTGGTTCAAGCGCTCAGCGTGCCGGACGTTGAGGTCTTCGCCTTTCAGGAGCTATCCAAAGCTGCAGAGATCACCTCGGTAACAAGAAAGCAAACTCATGGCAGCGGGAGTACGAAGCTCGCCAGTAGTCCAAAAAACGACGTAGCAATCTTCAGCGCAATCACATCGTTAATGAAAGCTCAGGCGTACGAGCTGGGGTCACTGCCGAATCGCAAAAAGAAACCTTCTCTATATCAGTTCAATTTGCTGGCTGTAGCGGACACTGAATTGCTGCGGTTGCACTTTCGGGGATCTGACATTGAGTGTGCGGAGATCGATTCGGAACACTACGTAGGGCGATACATCATTCACCGAAAAGAGACCTTCTCGCGGATCCGCTTCATTCGCGCCTCGGCTTTCGAGAGTACTTTGCAGGACTACGGCCGTCTGCATGATGCAAATGCCAAGTGGGTCGCTGATGAATGTGACTCCTTCTATCGGGATATCGTGCAAGATGATCGACGGCTGAATGCCTTACTGCCTACGTTCCGAAATGAGGTGCGGTCATTTATTCGATGGAAATCGGTATCCGAGGCGGGTGTCCATGTGGACATGGAGACAGCCACATTGAGCTACTCTAAGAAAGAAAAAAAGCTGCTCATCCATACCGACTTCGGGCTCGAGATTGATGCGCCCGACAAGTTCAATCAATCGAAGGCTATCAAGGAACGCGTAAGTAAGGCGCTTGAAAAAGTCTACAGATACGAAGGTGCCTTCGAGTTCATTGATGACATTCCCTTCTAAGCGGCAACTCAATCAGTTTCGAGAGTGAATTGGGGGCCCTCCCTATCGAAGATTGCCCCCCTGTTCATGCGGTGATCGTTAATAAATCGGTTGAAATTTCTCGATTGCATTTCGTGCTTTTGCGTCTAACTTGAAGCCGACTCCATGGCGTGCCGCCAGCTGGTCCGTCCTCTGCATAAACGCCTCAAGACCCGTTCCATAAATGAACTGCATCGCCCCTCCCGTCCACGCCGGAAACCCGATCCCGAAGATCGAACCGATGTTCGCGTCATGCACGCTGGTCAACACGCCCTCGGCCAGGCAGCGCGCGGTCTCGATGGCCTGGCGGTAGAGCAGCCGGTCCTGGATTTCCTGCACGCTCCACTCCACGCCCGGCTTTTCGAACAGAGGTTTCAGCTCGGGCCACAGGTGCTTCTTGGCGCCTGTGGGGTAGTCATAAAAGCCGCCGCCACCGGCGCGGCCGGGGCGCTTTAGCTCTTTGACCATGCGCTCCACCAGCAGCTCGCCGGGCGTGGCGGTGTAGGTCTTGCCTTCAGCCGCGTAGTCGGCGCGGGTCTGGTCCAGCACGTGCACACTCAGAGTCAGCGCGGTTTCGTCCAGCACGGCCAGCGGGCCCACGGGCAGGCCGGCCTGCATGGCGGCGTTTTCAATGGCGGCGGCGGGGATACCTTCGCCCAGCATGGCGGCGCCTTCCATCACAAAGGTGCCAAAGGTGCGGCTGGTGTAGAAGCCGCGTGAGTCGTTGACCACGATGGGTACTTTGCCCAGAGCCTGCACGTAGTCGAACGCGCGGGCTACGGTCTCGTCGTCCGTCTGTTTGCCGCGAATGATCTCCACCAGTTTCATCTTGTCCACGGGGCTGAAGAAGTGGATGCCGACAAACTTCTCGGGCTTGCTGCTGGCCGTGGCCAGGCCACTGATGGGCAGGGTGGAGGTGTTGCTGGCAAAGAAGCCGCCGGGGGCCAAGTGCGGCTCGGCCTCTTGCGTGACCTTGGCTTTGAGGTCGCGGCTTTCGAACACGGCTTCGATGATGAGGTCGCAGCCCGCCAGGTCGGCCGCGCTGGCGGTGGGGGTGATGCGGGAGAGTAGCGCCTGCTGAGCCTCGGCCGTCATGCGGCCCTTGTCCACGCGGGCCTGCGTGAGTTTGGCGCTGTAGGCCTTGCCCGCCTCGGCCTTCTCCGCGCTCACGTCCTTGAGCACGGTGGTGATGCCCCGGCTGGCCTGGGCCCAGGCGATGCCCGCGCCCATCATGCCGGCGCCCAGGATGCCGACCTTTTGCGGCTTGTAGCGTGGTGTGGCGCCGGGGCGCGACTTGCCGCTCTTGATCGCGTTCATGTCAAAGAAGAACGTGTTGATCATGTTGCGCGCCACGGGGCCGGTCATCAGGCGGGCGAGGTAGCGGCTTTCAATGCGCAGGGCGGTGTCGTAGTCCGCCATCGCGCCTTCGACCATGGCGGCCAGCGCGGCCTCGGGCGCGGGGTAGCGGCCGCGCGTGGTCTTCTTGAGCATGGCGGGCGCCACGGTGAGGGCGCCAGCGATCTTGGGGTTGGCGGGTGTGCCGCCGGGCATTTTGTAATTCTTATCGTCCCACGGCTGCACGGCGTGCGGGTGGGTGGCGATGTGGGCCAGGGCGGCGGGCAGCAACTGCTCGCGCGTGGCAACCAGCTCGTGCACCAGTTGCAGCTCCAGCGCCTCGGCGGGGTTGAAGAGCTTGCCTTCCAGGATGTAGGGCTGCGCGCCCATCAGGCCCAGGAGGCGCGTCATCTTGGTCACGCCGGTGGCGCCGGGCATCAGGCCCAGCGTCACCTCGGGCAGGCCGAACTGGATCTTGGGGTCGGCCACGGCGATGCGGTAGTGGGCCACCAGGGCGACTTCCCAGCCGCCACCCAGTGCGGCGCCGTTGAGGCAGGCCACCACGGGGATGCCCAGCGTTTCGAGCGTGCGGAAGTGCTTCTTCATGCGCTCGATTTCGCCAAACGCGTTGGGCGCATCGGCGGGTGTGAGGCGCATGGTGGCCTTGAGGTCGGCACCGGCAAAGAAGCTGGTCTTGGCCGACGCGAGCACGATGCCTTTGAGCGCAGTGCCCAGGCGTTCGCGGTCGCCCAGTACCTGTGCGGTGACCTCGCCCAGCTCTTGCTGCCACTGGCGGCACATGGTGTTGACGGGGGAGTTGGTTTCGTCAAACGTGATGACGGCGACCTGGCCTTCGGTGCCTTGGGCGGGGATGAGTTCGTAGCGGATGGTTTGCATGTTCTTGTCTCCTACCCAGTCCATCAAATGCGTTCAACAATCGTTGCGATGCCCATGCCGCCGCCCACGCACAGCGTGGCGAGCCCATAGCGCTGGCCCCGGCGGTGCAGCTCGTCAATCAGCGTGCCGAGGATCATGGCGCCCGTGGCGCCCAGCGGGTGACCCATGGCGATGGCGCCGCCGTTCACGTTGACCTTATCGTGCGGCACGCCCAGCTCGCGCATGAAGCGCATGGGCACTGCGGCAAACGCTTCGTTGACTTCAAACAAGTCGATCTGGTCGATGGTCATGCCCGCACGGTCCAGCGCCTTCTTGGCAGCGGGAACGGGGCCGGTGAGCATGATGGTGGGGTCGGCGCCGCTGAGCGCCGTGGCCACAATGCGCGCGCGGGGCGTGAGGCCGTGGGTCTTGGCGGCGGCCTCGTTGCCGATCAGCACGGCGGCGGCGCCATCCACAATGCCTGACGAGTTGCCCGCGTGGTGAACGTGGTGGATGCGCTCCACCTGCGGGTACCGCTGCAGCGCCACGGCGTCAAAGCCCATGCCGCCCAGTTGCTCGAACGAGGCCTTGAGCGCGCCCAGGCCTTCAAGGGTTGTCTTGGGCTTGATGAATTCGTCTTCCGCCAGGATGGTCTGGCCGATGAAGTCGCGCACGGGCACGACCGAATTCTTGAAATAGCCCGCTGCGCGCGCGGCGGTGGCGCGGCGTTGCGATTCGAGCGCGAAGGCGTCCACGTCGGCACGGGTGTATCCGTCCAGCGTGGCGATGAGGTCGGCGCCGATGCCCTGGGGCACAAACAGCGTGGCGGAGTTGGTCTCCGGGTCTTGCGCCCAGGCGCCGCCGTCGGAGCCAATGGGCACGCGGCTCATGCTCTCCACGCCACCGGCCACCACCAGGTCTTCCCAGCCGCTGCGCACCTTCTGCGCGGCCAGGTTCACGGCTTCCAGGCCCGAGGCGCAGAAACGGTTGACCTGCACACCCGCACAGCGAAAGTCCCACCCGGCCTTGAGCGCCGCCACCTTCGGTAACACCGAGCCCTGCTCGCCCACGGGCGAGACGATGCCCATGACCACGTCGTCCACCGCCGCCGTGTCAAAGCGGTGGCGCGCTTGCAGTTCGGTCAGCAGGCCCACCAGCAGGTCGATGGGCTTGACCTCGTGCAGTGTGCCGTCCTTCTTGCCCTTGCCACGCGGGGTGCGCAGCGCGTCGAATACATAGGCTTCGGTCATGAATGGTCTCCGGTGGTTTCTCTAAACTTCAAGCAGTGCGGCGGTAAAGCAGCTGGGCTGGCTCACGCCACTACAAGGTGCTTTCTGACGCGGGTGCAGTGGTTTTTGCACTATCTTTCGGCGGTTGCTATCTACATTTCTGGCTATGGAACGAAATTCATCCCCTGCATTGCAGCGCATCGCGCGCAGCGCCATCGAATACGACGACACGCGCGAAGGATTTGCGCTGGAGCACCATGTCGTGCTGGCGGCATCCAGCGCGCTGGCGGTGGCGGCCTTCATGGCGCCCAGCCGCAGCTCGGCGGCCATTCGCGGCATTGGCGCAGGCTTGCTGCTGATGCGCGCGCTGAGTGGCAGCCAGGGTGTGCGCTCCTGGCTGAATGTCACCGACCGCCGCCCCGGTGCGCCGCTCAGCCCCGAGGAAGCGCGCGCCGCCTGGTACCTGTAGCGGCATTCGGCGCCCACTTGTGCGTTGTGAAGGGCGTTGTGCAGGGCATCGTGCACTGCGTTATTCACGGTGCGGTGCATTCCGTTATTTGCCCAGGCCCATGGCCCGCGCAATCACTTCTTTCATGATCTCGTTGGTGCCGCCATAAATGCGCTGCACGCGTGCGTCGGCATAGGCGCGGGTGATGGGGTATTCCCACATGTAGCCATAGCCACCGAACAGCTGCACACATTCGTCCATCACCTTGCACTGCAGGTCGGTCGTCCAGTACTTGGCCATGCTGGCGGTTTCGGTGTCGAGCTGATCGCGCACGATCAGCTCACAGCATTTGTCCACGAACACGCGGGCCACCTGCACCTGCGTTTGCAGCTCGGCCAGGGTGTGGCGGGTGTTTTGAAATGACGCCACGCTCTGGCCAAAGACCTTGCGCTGCTTGACGTAGTCCAGCGTCCAGTCAATGGCGGCCTGGGCGGCGGCCACGGCGGTGATGGCGATCTGCAGGCGCTCCCAGGGCAACTGCTCCATCAGGCAGATGAAGCCACGCCCTTCCATGGCGGGGCCGCCCAGCAGGTTGTCCACCGGCACCTGCACGTCGTTGAAGAACAGCTCGGACGTGTCCTGCGCCTTCATGCCCATCTTCTTGAGGCGCTGGCCTTTTTCAAAGCCGGGCATGCCGCGCTCCACCAGCAAAAGGCTGGTGCCCTTGGCGCCCGCAGCCGGGTCGGTCTTGGCGACCACAATCACAAGGTCGGCATGCCAGCCGTTGGTGATGAAGGTTTTGCTGCCGTTCAGCACGTAGTGCGACCCGTCCGCACTTTTGATGGCTGTGGTCTTGATGCCTTGCAGGTCGCTGCCCGCAGCCGGCTCGCTCATGGCGATGGCGCCCACCACGTCGCCGCTGGCCATCTGCGGCAGGTACTTCTGTTTCTGGGCCTCGGTGCCGTAGTGCAGGATGTACGGCGCCACGATCTCGCTGTGCAGACCAAAGCCGATGCCGGTGGTGCCTGCACGCGCCAGCTCTTCCATCTGCGCCACCGAATAGAGCTTGTCGGCCCCGGCGCCTCCGTATTCCTCGGGCAGGCTCATGCACAGAAAGCCGTTGGCGCCCGCCTGGCTCCACACCTCGCGCGCCACATAGCCCTGGTCTTCCCAGGCGGCGTGGTGGGGCGTCACTTCCTTGTCGATGAAGCGGCGAAAGCTGTCGGCAAAGGCCTGGTGGTCGGGCTGGAAGAGGGTGCGTTCGATCATGGTGGGGCAACCAGGTTATTTATGCAAAGTTACTGCTTGGTTAAATTCTGCCACCGACTGAGCCCGGATGCACCCCCTGAAACGCAAAAGCCGCCCGAAGGCGGCTTGAAGGAGGCGGGTCAGGCGCTCATGGCTTGACGTAGTCGGAGACCACCTTCCACTTGCCATCGGTGATCTGCGACAGGCGAGAAAGATCGCTGCCCAGGCGCTTTTGTGGGCCAAAGGTGCCCTCGGCGCTGCCGAACATGTCGGGCGGAATCACCATGGTGTCCATGGCCTTGATGAAGCTGTCGGTGCTCAGATTGGGGCCCGCCTTCTGGGCCGCCTTGATGAAGGCGTCGATGGCGTTGTAGCCGTAGACCGAGAACACGGTGGGGTCTTCGTTGAACTTGGTCTTGTACTTGTTGGCCCAGAAGCGGATGGGCTGGCTGGCTTCATCCAGGTAGGGGTGTTGCACCGTCATGGTGGCGTACAGCCCGTCCATGGGCTTGCCGCCCAGCTTGTGGATGAGGTCGGTGTAGGCGGCGCTGGAGCCCAGGAAGGTGGGGTTAAAGCCCGTCTTGCGCGCCTCGCCAATCGTGCCGATGGTTTCGCGGATGATGGTGCCCAGGATCACGAAGTCGCATTCGGACGACTTCATCTTGGCGACCTGTGAAGAGAAGTCGGTGGCGCCGCGCTTGTACGAGGTCTTCTCGGTGAAGTCCATGCCCATGGACTTGAGTGCCGCTTCGCCCCCGCGCATCACCTCCAGGCCAAATTCATCGTCCTGGTAGATGGTGCAGATCTTCTTGGCGCCCTTTTCCTTGATGAGCTTGGGTGCGGCAAGGCGGATCTGGTCGTAGTAAGTGGCGGCAAACGAATACTTGAGCTTGTGGAAGGGCTCGTACATTTCCCGCGCGGCCGTCACCGGGAAGAAGTTGATCACGTTCTTGCTGAACTGCACCGGCATGGCGGCCAGGTTTTGCGCCGTGCCGATGTGCGCCACCATCATGAAGATCTTGTCCTGGTTCACGAGCTTTTGCGCGGCCAGCACGGCTTTCTTGGGGTCGTAGCCCGAGTCTTCCACCTTCAGGTCCAGCTTGCGGCCATTGACGCCGCCTTGCTCGTTGGCCTCGTCCACGCGCAGCATCATGCCCAGCCGCACCTGCTTGCCAAAGCCCGCCAGCGGGCCGGACAGATCCTGGATGGAACCCAGCGTGATGGTGTCCTTGCTCACGCCCTGGCTGGGCTGGGCCTGTGCAGCACCTCCGGCCATGGCCACGATGGCCAGCGCGGCAATGTGATGAAACTTCATGGCACGTCTCCTTTGGTTGGATCGAACTCGGTTGCTCGTTATAGAACGATGCCCGGGGTGGGGCACCAGCACTTTCCCTATCCTGATGGGCGTGGCCTGGGGTTGCGTGACGTGCGCACCTACCGGTACATCGCCTCAATCTGCGGTGCGTACTTTTGCTGCACCAGCTTGCGCTTGAGCTTCATGGTGGGTGTCAGCTCTTCGTCCTCGGCCGTGAGTTGCGTATCGAGCAGGAAGAACTTCTTGATCTGCTCCACGCGGGCGAACTTGGCGTTCACGCGGTCGATTTCGCTCTGGATCAGCTCCTGCACCTCGCGGGTGCGGGTCAGGCTGGCGTAGTTGGAGAACGGCACGTCGTTGTCCTGTGCGTACTTCTCCACGTTCTCCTGGTCGATCATGATGATCACCGTGAGGTAGGGCAGCTTGTCGCCAATCACCACCGCATCGGTGATGTATGGGCTGAACTTGAGTTCGTTCTCCAGCTCGCTCGGCGTGATGTTCTTGCCGCCCGCCGTGATGATGATGTCCTTCATGCGGTCGGTGATGCGAAGGTAGCCATCGGCGTCGATCAGGCCCACATCGCCCGTGTGCAGCCAGCCTTCGGGGTCGATGGTTTCGGCGGTTTTCTCGGGCTGGTTGAGGTAGCCCTTGAACACATTGGGACCACGCACCAGGATTTCTCCCGTGGCGGGGTCGATGCGCACCTCGTTGTAGCTGGCCGCGGGGCCGATGGAGCCGGGTTTGATGCGGCTGGCCGGCACACCGGTGGAGGCTCCGCAGGTCTCGGTCATGCCCCACACCTCCAGCATGGGCACGCCCAGCGCGAGGTACCACTTCACCAGATCGGGCGAAATGGGCGCTGCGCCCGTGACGAGGAAGCGCGCACGGTGGATGCCGATGAGCTTGCGCACATTGTTAAGCGCCAGAAAGCGCGCCAGCATGAACTGCGCCTTCAGCAAACCGCCCACCGGCTGTCCGGCCAGCACCCGATCTGCGATGCGGGTGCCCACGCCAATCGACCAGGCATAGGCCGCCTGCTGCATGCGCGTGGATTCCTTCAGGGCAATCATCACGCCCGAATAGAACTTCTCCCACACCCGGGGTACGGCGGTGAACACCGTGGGCGCGATCTCTCGCACGTTCTCGGGCACGGTGTCGGGGTTCTCGACAAAGTTGAGGCGCGCGCCGGTGTAGAGCGAGAAGTATTCGCCCCCCATGCGCTCGGCGATGTGGCACAGGGGCAGAAAACACATGGTCTCGTCGGCTTCGCTGCGCGAGATCAGCGTGTTGTAGCCGCGCACGGTGTAGGTGAGCGCGGCGTGCGTGTGCATGGCACCCTTGGGCTTGCCGGTGGTGCCCGAGGTGTAGACCAGGATGGCCAAGTCTTCGGGTCGGCAGGCCTTGACGCGCTGCATCAGCGCGTCGGGGTGTTGTGCATTCCAGGCCCTGCCCAGCTCGCGCAGGGCGGCCAGGCTCAGCACATCGGGGTCGTTCAGACTGCGCAGGCCTTCCATGTCGAACACCACCACCTTGCGCAGCAGGGGCAGGCTGCTGCGCACTTCCAGGGCCTTGTCGAGCTGTTCATCGTCTTCCACAAACAGCACGGTGGTGCGAGAGTCTTCGCTCAGGTAATGCACCTGCGCCGCCGCGTCAGTGGGGTAGATGCCATTGGCCACGCCGCCACAGCTCAGCACGGCCAGATCGGCCAGCACCCATTCGATGTTGGTGTTGGACAGGATGGATGCACATTCGCCGGGCGCAAAACCCAGCGACATCAGGCCGCCCGCAATCTCCCGCACGGCTTCCGCCGTCTGGTCCCAGGTCCAGCTCTTCCAGATGCCCAGCTCCTTCTGGCGCATCCAAACGCGCTGGCCGCGCTCGGCCACGGCGTTCCAGAACATGGCAGCGATGGTGTCGCCCGCAAGCACGTCGGTGCCTGCGGGCTGGATGTGATCGAGGTCCCAGAGGTTAGACATTTGCGCTTATCTCCAGGTCTTCTTTTTCTTCCAGCGCCGCTCTCCACGCACGCCGACATCTTTCATCCCAAGGTAGAACTCCTTGATGTCGTCCTTCTCGCGCAGGCGCTCGCAGCTGTCTTCCATCACGATGCGGCCGTTCTCCAGCACATAGCCGTAGTCCGATGCGTTGAGCGCCATGTTGGCGTTCTGCTCGACCAGCAGGATGGTGGTGCCGCGCTCACGGTTGATGCGCACCACGATCTCGAAGATCTCCTTGGTGAGCTTGGGGGACAGGCCCAGGCTGGGCTCGTCCAGCAGGATGAGTTCTGGGTTGGCCATCAACGCACGCGAGATGGCCAGCATCTGCTGTTGCCCGCCTGATAGCAGGCCGGCGTCCTGCGCTGCGCGCTCCTTCAGGATGGGGAAGTAGCCATACACCGTTTCGATGTCGCGGGCCACGGCGTCGGCATCACTGCGGGTGTATGCGCCCATGAGCAGGTTGTCGCGCACCGAAAGCAGCGCAAACACCTCGCGCCCCTCGGGCACGTGCATCAGGCCCCGGCGCACGATGGCCGCCGGGTCGTTGGCAGTGATGTCGGCGCCCGCGAATTCGATGGAGCCCTTGCGCGGGTCGATGATGCCGCTGATGGTCTTCAGGATGGTGGTCTTGCCCGCGCCGTTGCTGCCCAGCACGGCGGCGATCTCGCCGCGCCGCACCTGCAGGCTGACGCCCCGGATGGCCTTGATGGGGCCGTAGGCACTTTCCACGTTCTGCAGGCGCAGCAAGGGTTGGTCAGCAGCAGCTGCTGCTGCGGATGTGTTGACGGCGGCAAGTACGGCGTTCATGCCCGAACCCCCATTTTTGAACCCGCCGGACGCCGCAGGTTGCTCACGTCGTCGATGGTGCCCAGGTACGCCTCGATCACGCCGGGGTGCGTCTGCACCTCGCGCGGCGTGCCCATGGCCACCACCTCGCCCTGATTCATGGCCAGCACGCGGTCGGATACCTTGGAGACCAGCGACATGTCGTGCTCCACCATCAGCACGGTGATGCCCAGCTCGTGCTGGATGTCCTGGATCCAGAAGGCCATGTCGTCAGTTTCCTCCACGTTCAGGCCCGACGAGGGCTCGTCGAGCAGCAGCAACTGCGGCTCGGTGCACAGCGCACGGGCCAGCTCCACCACCTTGCGCACGCCGTAGGGCAGGCCGGCGACCATGGTGTCGCGGTAGTGCTGCAGGTCGAGAAAATCGATGACCTGCTCAGCCTTCTCCCGGGCCTGAACTTCGCCTTCGCGCACCTTGCGCGTGAAGAACATCTCGGCCCACAGGCTGCTGTGTTGTCGGGTGTGGCGGCCGATCAGCAGGTTGTGCAGCACACTCGCGTGCTCGAAGAGTTCGATGTTCTGGAAGGTGCGTGCAATGCCCAGGCCTGCCACCTTGTGCGGCGGCTGGTCGGTCAATGGCAGCAGGGCCCCGCCCGGGCCCGCGTAGGCGATGGTGCCGGTGGTGGGCGTATAGATGCGGCTGATGAGGTTGAACACCGTCGTCTTGCCCGCGCCGTTGGGGCCGATGAGGGTGAACACCTCGCCACGGCGCACGTCAAAGCTCACGTTGTTGACCGCGAGCACGCCGCCAAAGCGCACACTGAGGTTCTGGGCGCTGAGCAGGATTTCGTCAGTCATGGGTACAGCAATTTGGGTCATTTCACTGGTCCAGTGTGCTGAATGCCGTCCGCAGCCTTTGCGACTGGCGTGACCGAGGCCAGTGCCCCCGCGCAAGGGCCGCCCCGCCGCGCGGGGGGCGTTCCCCTCCCGAATCGCGCAGCGAATCGAGAGAGGGGGAAGGCGCGAAGCGACTCACGGGGTGCTTCATTTCAAGCGATCCGATTTCTGGAACGACTTCTGCCGCTTGAACAAGCCCTTGCGGTAGAACGGGAACATCTGCAGCCAGGTGCGCACCTTGAGCCAGCGGCCATACAGGCCCATGGGTTCGAACAGCACAAAGGCGATCAGCACCGCGCCGTACACCACCGCCTGCAGGCCCGGTGCCTGGCCGATGGCGGCGGGCAGCCAGTCCTTGGAGAGCGAAATCATCTGCGGCATGGTGATGAGGAAGATGGCGCCCAGGAACGCTCCATGCACCGATCCCAGCCCACCGATCACGATCATCAGCAGCAGGTCGATGGACTGCAGGATGTTGAACTGATCGGGCGAGATGAACTGCAGCTTGTGCGCGTACAACGCACCGCCGATGCCTGCAAGTGCAGCCGATATGGAGAACGACAGCGTCTTGTAGCGGGCCAGGTGGATGCCCATGCTCTGCGCCGAGATCTCTGAATCACGGATGGCGACAAACGCACGGCCCGTGGGCGAGCGCAGCAGGTTCAGGATGGCGAGGGTGCTGACCACCGCAATCACAAGGCACAGAAAGTAGAACGACTCTGTGGTCTCGAACGAGTAGCCCGCGATTTGTGGCGGCACCAGGTGCTTGCCGGAGTTGCCGCCTGTGACCGACTCCCACCGCGCGAACACCTCTTCCACGATGAAGCCGAAGGACAGTGTGGCCATGCCCAGGTAGATGCCTTTGACGCGGAGTGCTGGCAGTCCCACCACCACGCCCACAGCGGCCGACAGCCCCGCCGCGCAGGCCAGCGACAGCGCAAACGGCCAGCCCATGCCCGTGAGCACGGCCTGCGTATACGCCCCCACGCCCAGAAACGCTGCATGCCCCAGCGAGAACAAGCCGGTGAAGCCCGCCAGCAGCATCAGCCCCAGGCCCACGATGGCGTAGATGAGCACAAAGGTGAGCTGTGCCAACCAGTATTCAGGCGCCACCCAGGGCGCGGCGACCAGGGCCAGGCACAGCAGGCTGTACCAGAACACATGCCCGCCATGCTTGGCGAGGCGAATGTCTTGCTCGTACGAGGTCTTGAAGAGAAAGCGCATGGGTCAGACTTTCTTTCTCAGCTTCTCGCCGAACAGTCCGTTGGGTTTGACCATCAGCATGATCAGCACGACGATGTACGCGGCTGTGTCCTTGAACCCATCGGGCAGATAGAAGCCCGAGAGCGATTCGACAATGCCGATCACCAGCCCGCCCACGATGGCCCCGGGCAGGCTCCCAAAGCCGCCCACCACGGCGGCGGGGAAGGCCTTGAGCCCGATCAGCCCCATGTTGGCGTGCACAAAGGTGATGGGCGCCAACAGCAGCCCGGCTACCGCCGCCACCGCCGCGGCAAGCCCCCAGGCCAGGCCGTTGAGGCGCTGCACGGGAATGCCCATGTAGTAGGCCGCGAGCTGGTTCTGCGACGCGGCCTGCATGGCAATGCCCAGCTTGCTGTAGCGGAACATGGCAAACAGCAGCACACACAGCACGCCCGTGGCGCCGATCACCACCAGTTGCTCGGCGCTGACCACGAGTTCGCCCAAGCGCAGGGACTGGTCCTTGTAGGGCACGGGCAGCGTGTGGGTGTCGGTGCCGATGTTGGGGATCATCGTGACAAGGCCGCGGAGCACGTAGCCGATGCCGATGGTGAGCATGACGATGGAGAACGCGGGCTGGCCCAGGATGGGGCGGATCACTGCACGCTCCAGCACCGTGCCAAACAGCCCCATGGCCAGGATGCTGGCGAGCACCGCCACCCAGAAGGGAAAGCCCAGCACGGTCATGAGCGCCAAGCCACAGAAAGCGCCGAGCATCATGAGTTCGCCCTGGGCAAAGCTCACGGTCTCCGTGGCTTTGTAGATAAGCACGAACCCGAGCGCGATCAGCCCGTAGATGCACCCCTGCGAGACACCGCTGATCAACAGTTGCACAAATTGCACACTGGCTCTCCAGAATAAGTGATACGCAAAGCGGGTAAATGCGGGGTGGATGCCTCGTGGGCATGGGATGGCCGCATCGTCGCTTGCGCAGGTCCTGCAGAATATTTATACAAAGCGATTGCTTTGTATAAATAATGGTGCACGCGCGCTGTGCATACCGCACTCGGGGCTAACCCTGATGGGGCGGGCGAGCGGGTAGCGGCGGATATTGACGCAGTGCTGCACCCTGCGCAATAGGAGTAACGTCGGGTGGGTGAACAGGTTCTGACACCGGGCCACAGGAGAGCCACATATCCGCAGAGGTTGAAGTGCAAGGTGGTGTCACGCTGGTGACATGGCGCAGGCCCGATGTGCACAACGCGGTGGATGCCAGCACAGCCCGCACCAGCGCGCTCGCCGCCGAAGGGCTGCTGTTACGGCGAGCCTTGCTGCAGGAATAGGCGGGCGGCCGCGAATGCCTGGCCGAAGCACTGCGCGGCGCCTCGCGGTTTGCCGCAGGGCAAGTGCGCCACGGCCAGTTTTAAGTAAAAATGGCCTCTAGCGCTTATCTATTAAGCGTGAGAAGCTACAAAATCAGGAGCATCTGGATGGTTTCGATTGCACGCACCATCCCGCAGTGACCCCCAGGAGACCCATGAGCAAATCCACCGCCACCCCAGCCCCGCAAGCCTTTGAGCCCGAGTTCATTGCCGGGCTCAAATCCATCTTTGAAGAAAAAATCGTGTTCAACCAAGTGCTGGGCCTGAAGATCACGTCACTGGCTCCCGATGGCGTGGTGGGTCGCATCGACATGAAACCGGACCTGGTGGGCCACTATGCCTACAACCGCATCCACGGCGGCGTGATCAGCGCAGGGCTCGACGCCATGGGCGGGCTGGCGGTTATGGCTGCGATTGGCGCCAAACACCTGGATGAAGCACCCGAGCAGCGCCTGCACCGCTTTGCCAAGCTGGGCACCATCGATCTGCGCATTGACTACCTGCGCCCCGGCATTGGCAGCCACTTCGAGCTGCGCGCCCAGGTGCTGCGCCTGGGTTCGCGTGTCGCAACCACGCGCATGGAGTTTCTGGGGCCGGATGGGCAGATCATGTCGGCCGGAGCTGCGGCTTACATCGTCTCTTGATTGGGGCGCGCTCCTGAGCCGCCTCGCCACGGGGCGTTGCCATTCGCAGGATGTGTGATCCCGCAAGCCTTGCAAGCGCATGCTACGAGAGAACCGTTTGGTTACCGTTCTTGCGTAACCAGGGCATCTTTCACGGGGCGCGATACCTACGATGACTCTCTTTTCAAGGAGATCTGATGGCCGTGCAAAACCCCTTCTTTGGCAAGCGTGAACCCGAGTCGTTCCAACCCCGCAACAGCACCACTTCAGGCTCCGTATTGGGGAGCTCAGCGGCGAGCAGTTCTGCGGCTGCACAGCCGGTGCCCAGCCCTGCTGTCCCCAAGGCCGCCAGCAGCAGCGACAGCTCGGGCAGCAAGCTCACGGTGGGCCCGAACATCAAGCTCAAGGGCGTGGAAATTACCGATTGCGACACCCTCGTGGTCGAAGGCACGGTGGAAGCCACCATGGATTCGCGCGTGATCCAGATTGCTGAGCATGGCGCCTTCAAGGGCTCTGCCGAGATCGACATTGCCGAGATCCATGGCGAGTTCAACGGCACACTCACCGTGCGCCAGAAGCTGGTGATCTACAGCACCGGCAAGGTCAACGGCAAGATCCGCTACGGCAAACTGGTGGTGGAAGAGGGCGGTCAGCTGGCGGGTGAGATTGAGGCCGGGTTCTCGCCCTCGTCATCCAGCAGCACTCTGCAGCGCACGGCAGCTCCTCTGCGCACCGAACCGGCCACTGCACTGGCCGCCTGACCGGTCCAAGAAGGCGTCCGCGCACCGCCAGGCGGGGTTTGCGCGAGCCGACCTTCCGTGTTCTCACGCCGGCGCGTTGTGCTTGGGCACCGGGCGCGGCCTGCCCTGGTCGTCGATGGCCACATAGGTCAGGCGCGCCTCCGTCACCTTCACATACCGGCCCTGGTCGGTAAACCGTTCGGCATACACCTCCACCTCCACGGTGACCGAGGTGTTGCCCACCCGCGTGATGGACGAGAAGAACGACAGGATGTCGCCCACGCGCACGGGCTGCTTGAAGATGAATTCGTTGACGGCCACCGTGGCCATGCGGCCCTGGATGTAGCGCGCGGGCAGCACAGAGCCCGCCAAGTCCACCTGCGCCATCACCCAGCCGCCAAAAATGTCGCCATTGCCATTGGTGTCGGCGGGCATGGGGATGACCTTGAGCACCAGTTCCTTGTCGGTGGGCAATGCGGCGGGTGGTGGGCTGAAAACGGCAGACATGGGCACAATCTCGGTTGGGGCTGAGCCAATCCTTGTCGGAACCTGGGGTTTTGCAAGGCGGCTGGCCCGCAAAAAAACCACCTTGGCATCAGCCGGGTCGGTAAAAACAACAACAACCGGAATTGTCCCCCATGCGCCACCTTGGCGAAACCGCCCCCCCCACCCCTGGCACGCCCGCGCCCCCCAAGTCCGACTGGGTCACGCTGAGGCGGCTCCTCCCTTACCTGTGGCAATACAAGTGGCGCGTGGTGGCGGCGATTGTGTTCATGGTGGGCGCCAAGCTGGCCAACGTCAGCGTGCCGCTGCTGCTCAAGACACTGGTGGACGCGATGGCGTTCAAGCCTGGTGACCCCGCCGCGCTGCTGGTGGTGCCGGTGGGCTTGCTGGTGGCGTACGGGGCGCTGCGCCTGTCCACCTCGTTGTTCACCGAGCTGCGCGAGCTGGTGTTTGCCAAGGCTACGCAGGGTGCAGCGCGCTCCATTGCGCTGCAGACGTTCGAGCACCTGCACGCGCTGAGCCTGCGCTTTCACCTGGAGCGCCAGACCGGCGGCATGACGCGCGACATCGAACGCGGTGTGCGCGGCATCGAGTCACTGATCTCGTTTTCGCTGTTCAACGTGTTTGCCACCTTGATCGAGGTGATCCTGGTGTTGAGTGTGCTGGCCGTCAAGTTCGATGCCTGGTTTGCCTGGATCACGCTGGCCGCGCTGGTGCTGTACATCGCCTACACGGTGCTGGTGACCGAGTGGCGCACCAAGTTCCGCCGCGAGGCCAACGAGTTCGACTCGGCAGCACACTCCAAGGCCGTGGATTCGCTGCTGAACTACGAGACGGTCAAGTACTTCAACAACGAAGGCTTTGAGGCCCGCCGCTACGACGAAAGCCTGGAGTGGTTGCGCCTGGCCCGCCTCAAAAGCCAGACCACGTTATCGATGCTCAACACCGGTCAGCAGCTCATCATTGCCGTGGGCCTGGTGGCCATGCTGTGGCGCGCCACACAGGGCGTGGTCGATGGCCGCATGACGCTGGGCGACCTCGTCATGGTCAACGCCTTCATGATCCAGCTGTACATCCCGCTCAACTTTCTGGGCGTGATCTACCGCGAGATCAAGCAGAGCCTCACCGACCTGGACAAGATGTTCACGCTCATGGACAAAGAGCGCGAAGTGGCCGACGCACCCGGCGCCCAGCCGCTGGCGGGGCTGAGCCAGCCCACCGTGCGTTTTGAGAACGTGCACTTTTCCTACGACGTGCGCCAAGGCAGCGACCTCAGCAGCGGCCGGCCCATCCTGCAGGGCATCAGCTTCGAGATCCCGGCGGGCAAGACGGTGGCGGTGGTGGGGCCTTCGGGTTCGGGCAAGTCCACACTGGCCCGGCTGCTGTTTCGCTTCTATGACATCCAGCAGGGGCGCATCACCATTGCGGGGCAGGAGATCCGCAGCGTGACGCAGGCGAGCGTGCGTCAGGCGATTGGCATCGTCCCGCAGGACACGGTGCTGTTCAACGACACGGTGGCCTACAACATCGCCTATGGCCGCACCGGTGCCAGCCAGGATGAGATCGAAGCCGCCGCCCGTGCCGCACGCATCCACGACTTCATTGCCAGCACGCCCAAGGGCTACGCCACCATGGTGGGCGAGCGCGGGCTCAAGCTCTCGGGCGGTGAAAAGCAGCGCGTAGCGATTGCCCGCACCTTGCTCAAGAACCCGCCCATCCTGATCTTTGACGAGGCCACCAGCGCGCTGGACTCCGCCAACGAACGCGCCATCCAGGCCGAGCTGCAGGGCGTGGCGCAGAACAAGACCACGCTGGTGATTGCGCACCGCCTCTCCACCGTGGTGGATGCGCACGAGATCCTGGTCATGGACGCGGGCCGCATCATCGAGCGCGGCACGCACGCGCAACTGCTGGCCCAGGGTGGCCGCTACGCGAGCATGTGGTCTCTCCAGCAGGAGGCCCCCCCTGAGTCGCCTGCGGCGCCTTCCCCCTGAGGGGGACGACGCCATCGCTGCGGGGCGGCCCTTGCTAGGCGTCCCGCGCCTGGGCCGCGCCGGTTTTGTACGCTCTGCGCGAAGCGCACGATGCAAAGCGTAGCGTCCCGTTTTCTTTTTTCGAGATTGCACTATCCCATGAAGCCTGTACTGCTTGCCCTCATGTTCCTGTCCGAAGAACATCGCGCCCAGATGGCGCAGTCGTTCGAGCTGGTCTACGCGCCCGACGCTGCGCAGGCCGCAGCCGCCATTGCCGAGCATGGCGCGCGCATCACCGTGGTCCTGACCATCGGCGCCACGGGCCTCTCAGCCGCGCAGATCGATGCATTGCCCGCGCTCACGCTGATTTGCGCGCTGGGCGCAGGCTACGAGAACATCGCCGTGGCCCACGCCAAGGCGCGGGGCGTTGTGGTGGCCACGGGCGCGGGCACCAATGACGACTGCGTGGCCGACCACACCTGGGGCCTGCTGATTGCCGCGCAGCGCCGCATCCTGCCGCTGGACAAGGCCACGCGCGCAGGCATCTGGCGCACGGCCTTGCCGCTGCCGCCCAACGTGTCGCACAAGCGCCTGGGCATCGTCGGCCTGGGCACCATCGGCAAGAAGATCGCACAGCGCGCGCTGGGCTTCGAGATCGAGGTGGGCTACCACAACCGCAGCGCGCGCGCCGATGTGCCGTACCGCTACTTTGGCGATGTAAAGGCGCTGGCCGAATGGTCGGACTTCCTCGTGGTCGCCACGCCCGGTGGCGCGGGCACCAAGCACCTGGTCAACGCAGACGTGCTGAATGCCCTGGGCGCGCGCGGCGTGGTGGTCAACATCGCGCGCGGCAGCGTGATCGACACTGCCGCCCTGGCCGCCGCGCTGCGCGAAGGTCGCATTGCGGCAGCAGGCCTGGATGTGTACGAGAGCGAGCCCGCGCCCCCGGCTGAACTGCTGGACCTGGACAACGTGGTGCTGACACCCCATGTGGCGGGCTGGTCGCCCGAGGCGGTGCAGGCTTCGGTGGACCGTTTCCTGGAAAACGCTCGCCGCCATCTGGCAGGCGAGGCGCCGGTGTCTCCGCTCTGAAATTTGAATGAAAAATGGCTCTAGCGCTTTATGGATAAGCGCAAGCAGCTATCAAATAAGGAGTTTTGGCAATGCCCCTGGATGTCGATGCCTTGCAGGCGCGGCTGCGCGCCTTTGCCGCCGAGCGGCAGTGGCAGCCGTTTCACACCCCCAAGAACCTGGCGATGGCGCTGATGGTGGAAGCGGCGGAACTGACCGAGATTTTCCAGTGGATGACCCCCGAGCAGTCGCTGGCGGTACGTGATGACCCGGCGCTCACGGAGCCCATTGCCGATGAGGTTGCCGATGTGCTCCTGTACCTGCTGCAGCTGGCAGACCATGCGGGTGTGGACCTGGCGCAGGCGGTGGAGAACAAGCTGCGCAAGAACGCCGTCAAACACCCGGCGCCGCGCGATGGGGGTGCAGCCGTGGGTGGTCGTGACATTTAGATGAAAAGTGCCGCTTGCGCTTTATTGGTAAGCGTTGAAAGCTATCAATAGTGAAGCAAATGGCTCGCACCCTGCAACGATCCAGCGACAGCAAAAAGCCCCGCGAGCGGGGCTTTTGTTGGAGGCTTTGGCGAACCAGCGCCTGACTTATTGCTTGCGGGCCGCAATCGCCTTCTCGGCCGAGGTCACCAGGTCCGCACCAATCTGGCCCTTCCACTTGTCATATACCGGGCGTGTGGCCTTCACAAAGGCGGCGCGTTCGGCGGGGCTCAGCTGGGTCACCGTCACGCCCAGTGCGGCGATGTCTTTGAGCAGAGGTTTGTCGGCTTCGACCACGCCCTTGCGGGCCAGGGCGATTTCTTCCTTGCCCGCGTCGATGGCGGCTTGCTTGACGATCTCGCGGTCGGCTGGGGTCCAGCTGTTCCAGATCTCCTTGTTCACCACAAAGATCAGCGGATCGTTCACGTAGCCCCACAGCGTGATGTGCTTTTGCGCCACGCTGTGCAGCTTGGCGGCGGTGAAGATGGATAACGGGTTTTCCTGTCCGTCCACCGCGCCGCTGGCAAAAGCGGGCTGTGCGTCGGCCCAGCTCATCTGCGTGGGGTTGGCGCCCAGGGCGGTGAAGGTGTCGAGGAACAGCGGCGAGCCCACCACGCGAATCTTCAGGCCTTTGAGGTCTTCAGGGCTCTTGATGGCCTTTTTGGAGTTGGAGATTTCGCGGTAGCCGTTCTCGCCCCAGGCCAGTGGCATCACACCGGCCTTGTCCAGCGTGGCGAAGATGCTCTTGCCCACGTCGCCCTGCGTCACGGCGTCCACGGCGGCGTAGTCGGGGAACAGGAAGGGCAGCGAGAACAGGTTGAGTTGCTTGACCTGGGGCGACCAGTTGATGGTGGAGCCCACGGCCATGTCGATCACGCCCTGGCGCAGCGCGCTGAATTCACGCGTCTGGTCGCCCTGGATCAGCGACACGCCGGGGTAGAGCTTGATGTTGATGCGGCCATTGGTGCGCTCGCGGACCTTGTTGGCCCACAGCTCGCCGCCCTTGCCCCACGGGAATGCGGGGCCCAGCACCAGCGACATGCGGTATTCGCTCTTGTACGCAGTTTGTGCGATGGCGGCAGGTGCGGTGAAGGCCAGGGCGGCTGCAGCGGCCACGGCAGAGGTGAGGAAGGTGCGCAGTTTCATCGGTTGTCTCCTTGTTGGATGGGGAATGGGTGAGGAAAAATCAGTAGCCCAGCCGCTGGGGCAGCCAGAGCGCAATCTGCGGAAACACGACGACCAGCAGCATCGCCAGCGTCATGGCCAGCACCAGCCAGACGACCCAGCGGGTGGTCTGCTCCATGCGTACACCGGCAATCTTGCTGGACACCATCAGGTTCACGGCCATGGGCGGGGTGAACTGGCCGATGGCCACCGTGAGGGTCAGCACCACGCCGAACCACACCACGTCCCACTGGTAGTGCTGCATGATGGGCATGAGCAGGGGCACAAAGATCAGGAAGATGGAGATGCCGTCGAGGAACATGCCTGCGATCAGCAGCATGACGATCAGCACGCCGAGCACACCCTGCTCGCTCAGCCCCGACTGCACGATGGTGCGGGTGATGGGGTCGATCACTCCCAGGGTGGACAGCGAGAACGCAAAGATGCCAGCCAGCGATACCACCACGAGGATCACGGCCGACAGTTCACCGGCTTCGCGCAGGATGGTGAACAGGTCGCGCACACGGATCGTGCGGTGAATGCACATGCCCACAAACAGGCCGTAGAACACGGCCACCACGGCAGCCTCGGTGGGAGTGAACCAGCCGGCGCGCATGCCGCCCAGAATCACCACCGGCGCGGCCAGCCCCCACGCCGCCTCGCGCAGGCTGCGCCAGAACGGCGGGCGGGGCATGTCGGCTTCAGCGCCACCCATCTTGTGGCGCCGTGCCAGCCACACGGCGGGCACGATCAGCGCAATGCCCGCCAGGATGCCTGGGAACATGCCTGCGGCAAACAAGGCGGGCACCGAGGCGCCCGGCACCAGCACCGAATACACGATGAACGCCACCGAGGGCGGGATGAGGATGTCGGTGGCTGCCGCGCCCGCCACCACACTCGCCGAGTAGGCAGCGGGATACCCGGCGCGCGCCATGGCGGCGATCATGACGCCACCCACCGCCGCTGCGGTAGCGGGGCCCGAGCCGGAGATGCCGCCGAGGAACATGGCCACGGCAATCGCAACCAGCGGCAGCATTCCGGGCCCTCGGCCCACGATGGACACCGCAAAGTTCACCAGCCGCAGCGCCACGCCTGAGCGGTCGAAGATCGAGCCCACCAGCACAAACATCGGGATGGCCAGCAGCGGGTATTTGCCCAGGCCTGCGTAGAAGTTCTGCGGCACGGCCAGCAGGCCGAACCAGGGGGTCTCGGCATTGGCCACGGCAATGGCCGTGGCGCCCGCCAGACCCAGGGCCGCACCAATCGGAACGCCCAGAAACATCATGCCCAGGAAGGCGACAAACAGCAGGGTAGCGATCACGGGCGGGCCTTCGGTGCGGTCGATGCGGCCGATGCACGCCGCAGGCGGGCAAACAGTTGCAGTGCCCGGGCTGTGGTCAGCGCGCACAGCACGGGCAGCCAGACGGTGTACCACCACTGCGGCACACCGATGCCGGGCGATGTCTCTTCAAACCGGTAGTCGTCCCACACCACGCGGATGCTCAGCACCGTGATCAGCCCAAACAACAGCGCCACCATGAGAGCACCAAACTGCGCCAGCACCTGACGCCGGTGCTCGGAGCCGCCATCGGCAAAGAACTCGATGCGTATGTGCAACTGGCGCGCCACGGCGGCGGAGCCGCCGACCATGGCCAGCACGATCATCAGGAACACCGATATTTCTTCGGTCCAGGCGAAGGATGCATCGGTGAAATAGCGCAACACCACGTTCACAAAGGTGATGAGCGCCAGGGCGGCCATGGTCAGGACGATGAGCCAGTCTTCCAGGCGCAGGGAGCGGGGTTCGTCAGCGGCAGCGGGCGCTGCAGGCACTATGGGCGCAGAGGGCTGCCCATCGGGAGTGGAGGTGGACATGAACGCGGGGAGTCAGAAGAACACGGGGCAAATGCCGATCTTGCTGCCCGGCGGCGTTGTGCACCTGGGGCGTTGACCGAGGGAGAAGCGGGGTAGACGCGCTGGGTATTATGCGTCGCTCGCTATGCATGCACAGCATTGGTGCGGGGGCCAGCGCAGCCGGAAGACGCGCATGGAGCCGAGGGCCGCAGGCGCACGGGCCTGTGGAAACCCTGATGCCCGGTGCCAGCACGTTGCAGCGCCCGCGCGGATAATGCGCCGATGGAAACCAAGTGGCTTGAAGATTTCGTCAGTCTTGCGGAAACCCGCAGCTTCAGCCGGTCAGCGCAGCTGCGGCATGTGACGCAGCCCGCGTTCTCGCGGCGCATCCAGGCGCTGGAAGCCTGGGCTGGCACCGATCTGGTGGACCGCAGCTCTTACCCCACCCGACTCACTCCGGCTGGCAAGACCCTGTACGACCAGTCTCTGGAAGTGCTGCAGGCGCTGCAGAACACGCGTGCCATGCTGCGGGCGCACACCAGCGCGGGCAAGGACATGATCGAGTTCGCCGTGCCGCACACGCTGGCGTTCACGTTTTTCCCGGCCTGGGTGTCGAGCTTGCACGACAAGTTTGGGCCGTTTAAAAGCCGGCTGATTGCGTTGAACGTGCACGACGCCGTGATGCGCCTGGTGGAGGGCGGGTGCGATCTGCTGATTGCCTACCACCACCCTTCGCAGCCCTTCCAGCTGGATGCCGACCGTTACGAGATGGTGAGCCTGGGGCAGGAAGTGATCTCCCCCTACAGCAAGGCCGACGCCGACGGACAACCCGTGCACCGCCTGCCGGGCCGGGCCGGGCAGCCACTGCCCTACCTGGGCTACGCCCCGGGCGCCTATCTGGGGCGCGTGACCGAACTGATCCTGAAGGAATCCGGCACGCCCATCCATCTGGAGCGCGTGTACGAAACCGACATGGCCGAGGGCCTCAAGGCCATGGCGCTCGAAGGCCATGGCGTGGCCTTTCTGCCGCACAGCGCCGTGAAGAAAGAATTGCGTTCGCGCCGTCTGGTCAGTGCAGCACCGGTCGATAGCGAAGGCCTGCAGATGACCATGGATGTGCGCGCCTACCGCGAAAAACCAGCGGGCAAAGAGGCTCCCAAAGGCACGGCACAGGCGCTGTGGATGTACCTTCAAGCGCAGGCCGGGTCATGCTAAGGGTAAATACGGATATAAACACTTTGCATAGTTGCGCGCGCAAACGGCATTGGAATTTCACGGTAACGACACGTACAGTCGGCGCCATCGCTGGGTCGGCTGCCGCAGCGTGTGCCGTCTAAGAGCAGATTCTTAGTCCCCACGGTGGCACGAACATTGCGAATCCGATCCATCCACTCACCGAGACGCCGTATGAAAGTTCAGCATTGGGGAATTGCCTGGGGCCTTGCCGCTGCAAGCTGCGCTTTCGCGGCCTCTGCGCAGGCCTCGGTGCTGGAGCGCATCGGTGCCGGCGGCAAGCTGGTGATTGCGTACCGTGAATCGTCGGTGCCTTTTTCGTACATCGACACCCAGTCCGGCAAGCCGGTGGGTTATGCCATGGACCTGTGCCTGCGCCTGGCCGAGGTGGTGCGCAAGAAAACCGGCAAGAAGGACATGGAGGTAGAGCTTGTAGCGGTCACGCCGGCCAACCGTATCGCCATGATCGAGCAGGGCAAAGCCGACATGGAGTGTGGCTCTACCACCAACAACGCCGAGCGGCGCCAGAAGGTTGCGTTCACCATCCCCCATTTCATCACGGGTGCGCGGCTGCTGGTGAAGACCTCCAGCCCCATCGACCGTGTGGAAGACCTCAATGGCAAGAAGCTGGTGTCCACCAAGGGCACGACACCGCTCAAGGCCGCCGATCAGGCCAACCGCGAGCGCCTGATGGGGATTACCATTGTTGAGGCGCCGGACCACGCCAAGGCGGTCGAGATGGTCGAGAAGGGCGAGGCCGATGCTTTTGTGATGGACGACGTGCTGTTGTATGGCCTGGCCGCCGGGCGGCCTGACCCCAAGGCGCTCAAGGTGGTGGGCCGCTTCATGACCACCGAGCCACTGGCCATCATGCTGCCCAAGAACGACCCCGAGTTCAAAAAGCTGATTGATGAAGAGATGCGCCGTCTGATCACCAGCCGGGACATCTACCCCATTTATGACAAGTGGTTTAACAAACCCATCCCTCCCAACAACACGGTGCTGAACCTCCCGGTCAGCTACTTGTTGCGCGACTTCTGGAAATACCCCACCGACCAGGTTCCGTTCTGACTAATATCCCGGTCGAGGTTTCTGTTTTTGGAGAATGCGACCTGCCGGCACTGCTGGCGTGGGCGAATCTCTAGAATCCCCCCGTTTTTAGCTTCACACACAAGGAGATACCAATGAAGAAGCATTTGCTCGCGGTTGCCGTGACCGCCCTGGCTGCAGGTAGCGCTTTCGCTCAAGCCACCGATACCCTGGCCAAGATCAAGGCCTCGGGTAGCGTGACGCTGGGCGTTCGCGAATCTTCCGGTCTTTCCTACACCCTGGGTAACGGCAAGTTTGTGGGCTTCCACACTGAAATGGGCGAAATCGTCCTGGCCGACATCCAGAAGCAACTGGGCCTGCCCAAGCTGGATATCAAGTACCAGCCCGTAACCTCGCAAAACCGTATTCCCCTGGTGACCAATGGCACCGTGGATCTGGAGTGCGGCTCCACCACCAACAATGCCGCCCGCCAAAAGGACGTTGCGTTTGCCGTGACCACCTACGTGGAAGAAGTGCGCACCGTTGTCAAGGCCAACTCGGGCATCACGTCCATCAAGGACCTGAACGGCAAGACCATCGCCACCACCACGGGCACCACTTCGGTGCAAACCCTGCGCAAGCATGAGCGTGCTGGCGGCATCGACTTCAAGGAAGTCTTTGGCAAAGACCACGCTGACAGCTTCCTGATGCTGGAAACCGGCCGCGCCGATGCGTTTGTGATGGACGGCTCCATCCTGGCTGCCAACATCTCCAAGTCCAAGAACCCTGCCGACTACAAGATCGTCGGTGAAGTTCTGAGCGTGGAGCCTATCGCCTGCATGCTGCGCAAGGACGATCCAGCCTTCAAGAAGGCCGTGGACGACTCCATCAAGCGCCAGATTGCAGACGGTTCGCTGGCCAAGCTGTACGACAAGTGGTTCATGCAACCCGTGCCACCGACCAACACCAAGATTGGTCTGCCGATGTCCGACGCTACCAAGGCAGCATGGGCATCGCCCAATGACAAGCCCATGGAAGACTACGCAAAGAAGTAATTTTCTGAACGCTTGTGCCCCTTCGGCCAACCGGTTTGAAGGGGCTTTTTTGTTGGGCTCGCAAAGGGTTGCGCCCAACGCAATACCAAGAATTTAAGGGGTGCTCCTATGAGTTGGGATTGGCAGGTGTTCTGCCAGGACACCATGGACAGGGAAGTCGTGCAAAGCTGCTTTGGCAAGGGCGGCGATATCACCTACCTGGACTGGATGCTGTCGGCCTGGGGTTGGACGGTGTCTGTTTCGGTGCTGGCCTTGGTGCTGGCGCTTGTGTTGGGTTCCTTGATCGGGACGCTGCGTACCTTGCAGGACCGGCCCATGATCGTGCGCTTGGGCAATGCCTGGGTCGAGCTGTTTCGCAACATTCCGTTGCTGGTGCAGATTTTCCTGTGGTACCACGTGCTACCCAGCCTGTTTCCGGTGCTCAGGGGCGTTCCTGGCTTTGCGCTGGTGGTGCTGGCACTGGGCTTCTTCACGTCGGCACGTATTGCCGAGCAGGTGCGCTCCGGCATCCAGGCGTTGCCACGCGGCCAGCGGTACGCAGGTCTGGCCGTAGGCTTCACCACGTTCCAGACCTACCGCTATGTGCTTCTGCCCATGGCGTTTCGCATCATCATCCCGCCGCTGACCAGCGAGACGATGAACATCTTCAAGAACTCGTCCGTGGCGTTTGCCGTGTCGGTGGCTGAACTCACGATGTTTGCCATGCAGGCGCAGGAAGAGACCTCGCGCGGCATCGAGGTCTACCTGGCGGTGACGACGCTGTACATCATCTCGGCATTTGCCATCAACCGCATCATGGCCTTCATCGAAAAACGCGCACGCATCCCTGGCATGGTCGTGAGCGGCGCGGCCGGAGGGGGGCATTGATATGAATATCGATTTCTCCTTCTACAACTGGGAGCTGATCTCCAACTTCGTGCTCAAAGGGCTGTATTTCAGCCTGCTGCTCACGCTCATCGCCACCATCGGTGGCGTGATCTTCGGCACGGTGCTGGCGCTCATGCGCCTGTCGGGCAAGAAGTGGCTGGATGTTCCTGCGACCATCTACGTCAACGGCATGCGATCCATTCCGCTGGTGATGGTGATCCTGTGGTTCTTCCTGCTGGTGCCAGCCATCATCGGCCGCCCCATTGGCGCGGAAGTGTCGGCGATCATTACCTTCATCGCCTTTGAAGCGGCCTACTTCAGCGAAATCATGCGCGCTGGCATCCAGTCCATCCCACGCGGCCAGGTGTATGCCGGCCAGGCGCTGGGCATGACGTATGGCCAGAACATGAAGCTGGTGGTGCTGCCCCAGGCGTTCCGCAACATGCTGCCGGTGCTGCTCACGCAGACCATCATCCTGTTCCAGGACACGTCGCTGGTCTACGCCATCGGTGCCTACGACATGCTCAAGGGCTTTGAAGTGGCGGGCAAGAACTTTGGTCGTCCGATCGAGGCATACCTGGCCGCTGCGGTTCTGTACTTCATCATGTGCTACGCGCTGTCCTGGGCGGTCAAGCGCCTGCACCAGAAGATCGCGATCATCCGCTGATCGATGCTGGTGCAAAAGAGATTGGATTGAGGAAAAAGAAATGATCGAACTCAAAAACGTATCCAAGTGGTATGGCCCGGTGCAGGTGCTCAACGAATGCACGGCCACCATCCAAAAGGGTGAAGTGGTGGTGGTGTGCGGCCCCTCGGGCTCAGGCAAGTCCACGCTGATCAAGACCATCAACGCGCTCGAACCCTTCCAGAAGGGCGAGATCACGGTGGACGGAATTGCTCTGCACGACCCCAAGACCGACCTGCCCAAGCTGCGCAGCCGCGTAGGCATGGTGTTCCAGCATTTCGAGTTGTTCCCGCACCTGTCGGTGACGGACAACCTGACCATTGCGCAGATCAAGGTGCTGGGCCGCAGTGCGGACGACGCCAAGAAGCGCGGTCTGAAGATGCTCGAACGTGTGGGCCTGATGGCGCACAAGGACAAGTTCCCCGGCCAGCTCTCGGGCGGCCAGCAGCAGCGTGTGGCCATTGCGCGCGCGCTGTCGATGGACCCCATCGTGATGCTGTTCGACGAGCCCACCTCCGCGCTCGACCCCGAAATGGTCGGCGAAGTGCTGGACGTGATGGTGGGCCTGGCCAACGAAGGCATGACCATGATGTGCGTGACCCACGAAATGGGCTTTGCCCGCAAGGTGAGCAACCGCGTGATCTTCATGGACGTGGGCGGCAAGATCCTGGAAGACTGCTCCAAGGACGACTTCTTCAACAACCCCGACGCACGCCAGCCGCGTACCAAGGACTTCCTCAACAAGATCCTGCAGCACTGAACGGTGCTTGCACGCCCGTGCCGCAGGGGTTTGGGGCTTCATAAAGCGCTCTCTGGAGCGCTTTTTTCATGGGGCCCCCCAAGGCTGAACGACTGCTGCGCGCAGGCTAGCGCTTGCTCCGCCGACCGGCTGGCGAGGGACTTTCCACGATGAGCTGCGACTCGAAATCCGTCCACAGATCATCGCGCCGCTTCAGTGCCTCGGACACCGCCTTGTGCCGCAGCTGGGCCACGGCCGACACCAGCGCATTGCACAGGAAGAACGCGGCGGTGTACGAGTCGAACGGCGATGCGTTGGACGTGCGCACCTGCAGCCGGTGGTGGGACAGCGCGGCCAAGGGCGCTGCGGCGCTGTCGGTGACGGCCAGCACCTGGGCCCCCGCGTCGCGAAAGCGCTGCGCCACTTTCACCGGCCCGCTGGCGTAGCGGCGGATGCTGAAGACCAGCAAGGCATCTTCGGGCTGGATCCACAGCAGCTGGTCGGTGGCGTCCACCGCGCCAGCCCCCAGTTCGTGCACGCCCGGGCGGCACATGTTCAGGTGCAGCGCCAGCCAGGCGGCCACTGGGGCGCTGTTGATCTGCGCCAGCACAAAGATGCGTCCCTTGCCCTGTGCAATGCGCGCCACCATGGCCTCGAAGGCCGCCATGTCCAGCCCGTCGCGCGTGGTGGTGAGGTTGTGCTGGTCGTGCAGCAGCGCATCGTCCACGCACTGTTGCAGGCTGCGCCGGGTGCCGATGGTGACGGGTGCGCGCTGCCCGGCCGTTTGCAGCAGGGCGGTGACCTCGGCCCGCGCCTCGCGCTGGGCCTCGGCATAGCTGCCGTAGCCCAGCTTGGCAAACAGCCGCACCACGGTCGATGCACTGGTGCCAGTGCGCGCAGCGAGGGCGGTGGCGGACTCCAGCAGGGCGTGGGGGTAGTCGCGCCCCAGGGCCTCGGCCAGCGCCCGTTCGCTGGCTGTCAGGTCGGCGTCCTGGCGGGCCAGCCGCTCGGTCAGCAAGGCGCTGGATTCGTGCAATGATGATTTCATAAAATTCTCATTCGTGCAAAATACGTTGCAGAACCCCAGGTCGCGTGCAACACTGCGACCCAAATTTTGCCCCTACCTGGGGCTTGCCCAAGGACAACGATGCTCAATACCCTGAACGAAGGTCTGCTGCCGGTGCGTGCGCAGGTCCTGGACTGGCTGGCCAGGCAGCAGCAGTCCATGCAAGACCTGTTGCAAAAAGTGGTCAATATCGAGAGCGGCAGCCGCAATGAGGCGGGCGTGACGGCCGTGGCCCATGCCCTGGCCGAGCGCCTGCAGGCGGCTGGTGTGCCCGTGCAGTTCGAGCCCGTGCCCGGCTATGGCGTGCTGCTGCATGCGCAGGTCAACCCGGAAGGCGCTGAAGCCGGTGGCGCGCCCATCATCCTCATGGGGCACATGGACACGGTGTTTCCCGATGGCACCGTGGCCAAGCGCCCTTACCGCGAAGAAGCGGGGCGCGCCTACGGCCCCGGCGTGGCCGACATGAAGTCCGGCCTGGTGCTCAACGTGTTTGTGGCCGAAGCCTTTGCGCGCTGCGGCGGCCTGCAGGCGCCGCTGCACCTGTTCTTCTCGTGCGATGAAGAGATCGGTTCGCCCGCCACGCGTGACCTCATCATGGCCCGCGTGCGGGGGGCGCGTGTGGTGTTCAACGCCGAGCCGGGCCGTGTCAGCGGCAACGTGGTCACCAGCCGCAAGGGCTCGATGGTGGTGGAATTCGAGGTGCAGGGCGTGGCCGCACATGCAGGCATCAACCACGCCGCTGGCGCCAGCGCCATCGAAGCCCTGGCCCGCAAGACCTTGGCGCTGCATGCGCTGACCGACCCAGCCACGGGCGTCACCTGCAACGTGGGCGTGGTGCAGGGCGGCATCGTGCCCAACATGGTCGCCCCACACGCACGCGCCGAGGTGGACCTGCGCTTTACTGCCGACACCAACCCCGACGAGCTGCTGGAGCGCGTGCGCGCCATCGTCGAAGAAGAATCCGTGCCCCGCACCCAGGGCCGCATCACCACCACGCGCCGCACGATGCCCATGAAGCCCACACCGGACGACTTGCTGGCGCTGTACCAGCAAGGCGCAAGCGCGCTGGGCTTTGAGGTGCAAGGCGAATTCACCGGCGGCGCGGCCGACAGCGGCCTGACCGCATCGGTGGGCGTGCCCACGCTGTGTGCCACGGGCCCGGTGGGCGGACATGCACACACCGAACGCGAGTACTGCGAGCTGTCCACCTTTGTGCCGCGCGCGCAGGCCGTGGCGCTGGCCGTGCTGTCACACCCTTGATTCTTTCCGTATCTTTTCAACCTGTTTCTTGAGTTCTTTGACCGCCATGAACACCACACCTTCCCGCCGCCACCTTCTGACCACCGGACTGGGCCTTGCCGGCCTGGCCGCGCTGCCCGCCATGGCACAAGATAAGTTCCCTTCGCGCCCGATCACGCTGGTGGTGCCGTTCCCGCCCGGTGGGTCGGTGGACATCATGGCGCGCCAGTATTCCGAGCCGCTGTCGCGCGTGCTGGGCGTGCCCATCGTGGTGGAAAACCGCGCCGGCGCGGGGGGCTCGGTGGGCGCGCAGTATGTGGCGCGCTCCAAGGCCGACGGCTACACCCTGGTGGTGTCGTCGCAAAGCAGCCACCTGGCCAACCCGCTCACCCAGCCCAAGATTGGCTACGACCCGGTCAAGGATTTTGAAAACATCGCCATCCTGGGCCGCCAGCCCAACGCCCTGGTGGTGCACAGCAGCCTGCCTTTCAAGACCTTCAAGGAGTTCATCGACTACGCCAAGAAGAACCCCGGCAAGCTCAACTATGGCAGCGGTGGCGTGGGCAGCATGGGCCAACTCAACGTGGAAATGCTCAAGGTCTCCACGGGCGTGTTCACCACGCACATTCCTTACCGGGGTGGCACGCCGCTGATCACGGGCGTGCTGGGCAACGAGGTGCAGTTCATCCTCGACAACCTGGTCATCATGCTGCCGCACATCCAGGCGGGCAAGGTGCGCGCCCTGGCCGTAGCGGCCGACCAGCGCCTGCCCCAGCTGCCCGATGTGCCCACCATGGCCGAGGTCGGTCACCCCGAGCTGAACCTCACCTCATGGACGGGCTTGGCCGCGCCCGCGGGCACGCCTGAAGCGGTGGTGCAGACGCTGTACAAAGCCGTGCGCCAGGTTGCCACATCGCCCGCCATGGTGACGAACCTCAAGGAGCGCGGCGTGATCGTGCCCGAAGAGATGCCACCCGCCGCGTTCGAAAAGATGATGGCAGAGCGCCTGGTGAAGTTTGGCGACGTGGTGCGCAAGGCAGGCATCACTGCCGAATGACGCGGTGTTGCTCTGAATTTTGAGTGTTTTTGGCTGCTAGCGCTTATTGGATAAGCGCTAGCAGCTATCAAAACAATAGTTGATAACCCGATGGGACAATGCTGCCCATGACAGCCGCACTCCACACCCCCACCGCGCCCACCACCCTCACCATCACCCGCCCCGACGACTGGCACCTGCACGTGCGCGACGGCGAGCCCCTGCACACCGTCGTGCCCCACACCGCCGCCCAGTTCGGTCGCGCGATCATCATGCCCAACCTGCGCCCTCCGGTCACCACGGCCGAGCAGGCCATGGCCTACAAGCAGCGCATCCTGGCCGCCGTGCCCGCAGGCATGAGCTTTGAGCCGCTGATGACGCTGTACCTGACCGACAACCTCCCTCCCGAGGAAATCGTGCGTGCCAAGGCCGCAGGCGTGGTGGCCTGCAAGCTCTACCCCGCCGGTGCCACCACCAACAGCGACGCGGGCGTGACGGACCTGCGCAAGACCTACAAGACGCTTGAAGCCATGCAGAGAGCCGGCATGCTGCTGCTGGTGCACGGCGAGGTGACCAGCAGCGACATCGACCTGTTCGACCGCGAAGCCGTGTTCATCGAGCAGCAGCTCATCCCGCTGCGCCGCGACTTCCCCGAGCTGAAGATCGTCTTCGAGCACATCACCACCAAGGACGCGGCCGACTACGTGGCCAGCGCCGACCGCTTCACCGCCGCCACCATCACCGCGCACCACCTGCTGTACAACCGCAACGCCATCTTCATCGGCGGTGTGCGCCCCCATTACTACTGCCTGCCGGTGCTCAAGCGCGAAACCCACCGCGTGGCCCTGGTGCAGGCCGCTACCAGCGGCTCCAGCAAATTCTTCCTTGGCACCGACAGCGCGCCGCACCCCGCGCACCTCAAGGAACACGCCAGCGGCTGCGCGGGCTGCTACACCGCCCACGCCGCCATCGAGATGTATGCCGAGGCCTTCGACAACGCCGGTGCGCTCGACAAGCTCGAAGGTTTCGCCAGCTTCCACGGCCCCGATTTCTACAGCCTGCCGCGCAACACCGGCAGCATCACCCTGCGCCGCGAGTCGTGGACACCGCCCGACAGCTTTGCGTTTGGCGAAGCCGAACTCAAGCCCCTGCGTGCCGGTGAAGTCCTGCCGTGGCGGCTGGTGTAAGCGAAGCCTTCGACGCCATTGACTGGAGCGCCCCCTGGCTGGCGCCGTTGCGCAATCTGGGCCAGCCCGTGGCGCAGCAGCTGCAGCACGATCCTGCAGTGCACCGGGCGTTGCAGGCCGCAGCGCCGCCGGCGTTGCCGGTGGGTTTTGTGCCCCAGTCCGAGCTGCCCGAAGGCACGGCCTACGAGCAGTACATCTGGGACACCCGCCGGGTGCCCACGCGCGACAACCTGCACGACTTCTTCAACGGCCTGGTCTGGCAACAGTTTCCGCACACCAAGCGGCGCCTGAACGAGCTGCAGGCCCGGGCCATCGCCGCCGATGGTGTGCAGGCTGTGCGCGGGCCGTTGCGCGATGCGCTCACGGTGTTTGACGAGAACGGCGCCGTACTGCAAGCGCCGCCCGCGCTGTGGGCCGCGCTAAGGGTACGAGACTGGCAGCGCCTGTTCATCGACCTGCGCCCGCTGTGGGGGCAGGCCCGGCTGGTGGTGTTCGGGCATGCGCTGCTTGAAAAGCTGGTTATCCCTCGAAAACCCATGGTGGCGCATGTTTATCAGGCGCCAGTAGCTATTGAATCAATAGCAATTTTGGATGCTTGGCTGGCGCAGGAAATTCAGCCGCAGCCGTGGTCTGCCAAGCCCTTCACCCCGCTGCCCGTGCTGGGCGTACCCGGCTGGTGGCCCGCCAACGCTACGCCGGACTTTTATGCCGACACCCAGGTGTTCCGCCGGCCCCGGGCTGTGTCAGGGGGCTAATTCCCGTCAACGCTTGTGTGATAAGGCCTGTGCGCGGGTTTGCACCTACCATAGCGCGATGAAATCGCGGCCATGGGGCTGCCAGGGGCGTGCAGTGGCCCCAGCAGCGGGTGTTTGGTGCTTGAAGCGCAGCACCCGGCCCCCATCTGAGCCAGCAAACACTTGTTGTTGTTTACCCCACGGAGAAACCATTCCATGAAGCGGATCCTTTTGTTTGTGATGACCAACCTGGCCGTCGTTGTCGTGCTGGGGGTGGTGGCCAGCCTGCTGGGCGTCAACCGCTACCTCACGGCCAACGGGCTCAACCTGGGCGCGCTGCTGGGCTTTGCGCTCGTCATGGGCTTTGGCGGCGCCATCATCTCGCTGCTCATCAGCAAGCCCATGGCCAAGTGGACCTCGGGCGTGCGCGTGATCGACGGCTCCGGCTCGCCCGACGAGCGCTGGATCGTCGAGACCGTGCGCAAGTTCGCCACCGAAGCCAAGATCGGCATGCCTGAAGTCGGCATCTTCGAAGGCGACCCCAATGCGTTTGCCACGGGCGCGTTCAAGAACTCGGCTCTGGTGGCGGTGTCCACGGGCCTGCTGCAAGGCATGACGCGCGAAGAGGTCGAGGCCGTGATCGGCCACGAGGTGGCCCACATCGCCAACGGTGACATGGTCACCATGACGCTGATCCAGGGCGTGATGAACACCTTTGTGGTGTTCCTGTCGCGGGTGATCGGCTATGCGGTCGACAGCTTTCTGCGCAAGAACGACGAGAGCAGCTCGGGCCCCGGCATCGGCTACTACGTGACCACCATCGTGCTCGACATCCTGCTGGGCTTTGTGGCCGCGATGATCGTCGCCTGGTTCAGCCGCCAGCGCGAGTTCCGTGCCGATGCAGGCGCGGCGCAACTGATGGGCCGCCGCCAGCCCATGATCAATGCCCTGGCCCGCCTGGGTGGCATGCACCCGGCCGAGCTGCCCAAGAGCATGGCTGCCATGGGCATTGCCGGTGGCATTGGCAAGCTGTTCAGCACCCACCCGCCCATTGAAGAGCGCATTGCTGCGCTGCAGAACGCGCAGCAGCAAGGCTGATCCGGTTCAACCTGGCCCTTGAAGGCCGCTGCAGGGGTTGCCCCTGCGGCGGCCTTTTTGTTTCTGGGTGGGTTGTCGGCCTTGTGGGGCGGCTCAAGGGTTTGTAACCTTTTGTCGATAACCAGTGGAAACCCAATTCCGCATGCCGTGCGGGCAGCAGCGGGTTGCCGATCCTTATTCCCACGAGAACACCTTATGTCCATCTCCCACGCACGTGTTGCGGTCCGCCTGGCCCTGGCCTTTGGCGTTGTCTGTCTGGTCATGTCGCTCTCGGCCGCCGTCGGTATCTGGCGGCTGGCGGGGCTGCAGGACATTGCCGACGACCTGGGCGGCGCATCGTCCGAGCGCGCGCTGCTGGCGCGTGAGCTGCACGCCATCGTGGTGCTGAGTTCCGCACGTGCCGAAACGCTGCTGGAGATCGACAACCCCGCCTACGCGGCGCGCATCGACGCGGACCGCAAAACCACGTCGGCCCGTTCTTCCGAAGTGCGCAAGCGCCTGGACGAGCTGGCGGCAGACCCGGAATCCCAGGCCTTGTTCGATGCCATCGACAAGGCAGGCAACGGTTTTCGCACGGTGCGGGACGACCTTGTCAAGCGCCGCAAGGCGGGCGAGGCCCTGCCCCCCGACGCCATTGCCAACCAGCTTCGGCCTGCGGCCGATGCCTATGCCGCCTCGGTGAACAAGCTGGCCGAGTACCAGCGCCAGCGTGTGGCCGAGGCCCGCGAGGCTGCCGCCCGCAGCGAGAGCCAGGGCATCACGCTGCTGGCCGCAGGCTCGTTGGTGGGGCTTCTGCTGAGCCTGGCCTGCGCCTGGCTGCTGTCGCGGTCCATCCTGCAGCCGCTGGCCCATGCGTCCGAGGTGACTGACCGCATTGCCGAGGGCGACCTCACCTCCCCCGTGCCCGCGCCGCAGGCGGGCAGCCGCGATGAACTGCAGGCCCTGCTGGCGCGCCTGGGGGGTATGCAGGCGCGGCTGGCGGAACTGGTGGTGGGCATGCGCCAGGCCAGCACCTCGGTGGCCGGTGCCAGCAGCGAGATTGCGGCGGGCAACAGCGACCTGTCGGCACGCACCGAACACACGGCCTCCAACCTCGAAGAGATCGCTGCGAGCATGGAGGAGCTGCTGGCCACCGTGCGCCACAGCGCCGATGCCGCCGCGCAGGCAAGCAGTCTGGCCACCGGCGCGAGCGACGTGGCGCGCCGAGGCCGTGAGGCGGTGGATCGCGTGGTGGGCACCATGGACGGTATCGCTCTGTCGTCCCGACGCATCGCCGACATCACCAGCGTGATCGACGGCATCGCCTTCCAGACCAACATCCTGGCGCTCAACGCCGCCGTCGAGGCCGCGCGTGCGGGTGAGCAAGGGCGGGGCTTTGCCGTGGTGGCGGGCGAGGTGCGCAGCCTGGCCCAGCGCTCGGCCACGGCAGCCAAGGAGATTGGGGGCCTGATCAGCGACAGCGTGCGGCAGGTGGACGAAGGCTCCAAGCTCGTGCACGCGGCCGGCAGCACCATGGGTGAGATTGTCGACTCGGTGGGCCAGGTGGCCACCATCATTGGCGAGATCAGCACGGCGGCGCGTGAGCAGACCACGGGCCTGAGCCAGGTGGGCGAGGCCGTCTCGCAGCTCGACCAGATGACGCAGCAGAACGCTGCGCTGGTGGAGGAATCCTCCGCCGCAGCCCAGGGCCTGCGCGTGCAGGCGCAGCAACTGGCCGAGCTGGTGGAGGCCTTCCGTCTGCCCGCTGGCAACGCGCTGCGCTGAGCTGGGCAGGGCTGGGCGGAGAGCAGGGGCGTACCGCTCTACTTCACCTCCACCCGCCAGCGCCGCCGTGGCGCACGCAGCGCATGGCGCTTGCGGTACTCGGCCGGGGCCATGCCGGTGTAGCGCACAAAGATGCGCCGGAACGCAGCCGGGTCGGCGTAGCCGCAGGCCACGGCAATGCTGGGCACGCTTTCCAGCGTCACCTCCAGCATCACCCGGGCACGCGCGCAGCGCAGGCCGTGCAGGTGGTCCAGCGGCGACTGCGACAGCTCTTGCTGAAAATGCCGCAGCAGGGTGCGTGTGCTCACCGATGCGGCCTCGGCCAGCCGGTCCAGCGAGTAAGGCTGGTCCAGGTGCGCCTCCATCCAGGCAATGGCGCGGGCGAGTGTGCTGTCGCGCGTTGCGGGGATGTGCTGCTGTGCGTTGGCCTGCAGCGCCGCGCGGGCGCGCTGGTGGTCGGGGGTCATCACGGTCTCGCAGGCGGCGGCCAGCTCCGGCCCCAGCGCCTGGCGCACCAGGGCGATGGCCAGCAGGTTCACGTTGCTGGGCAGCGCGCAGCTCAGCCAGGGGCCGTCGTCCGACAGGTCCTGGCCCAGGCTGTGGCCGATGCTCGGGAAGTCCCGTTCAAACCCCGCGATGTAGAACCAGGGCAGGCAGGCCTGGCGCCCATTCAGCCGCCCGCTTTGCGCCGCCAGCCAGGCGCCATTGCCCATGGTGAGCAGCTTTTGCCCTGCGTCCAGCGCAATGCCCAGCTGGCGTGACAGCGCCTGGTGGCGGGCTGCCACGGCACGGATGGCCGGGATGTCCGGCGCGTGGAACGAAGGGATGAACAGCGCCCGGGTGGGGGCCAGTGCCGCATCCTTGTCATCTGGCACCGTGTAGGCTGCGAGGGGGCTCGGCAAGGGTGCCAGGGGCAGGCCCTCGGCGTCCAGCAGGCGCCATGCCAGGCGGGGTGCTTGTGCACCCAGCCGCTGGCTGGCCAGCAGGTTGGCGCCGCGCAGCAGGTCGATGAGCTGCAGGGCACTGCCTGCGGCCGATTCGGGCAGCAGCGGGATGTCCACGCGGAACACCGGGGGCTTGGGCGGCGCCGAAGGCAAGGACGAAGGTGACGGTGGCATGGCGATATTGGCTCTGTGTATGGCGATTTTCGCTTGTCATGAAGGCAGCGTGCGCTTTTAGCATGAACGTGCTTTTCGCTTCTCCACCCAGGCCCTCGTGGCTGTTCACTCCCTACGGATCTGCCCATGCACAAACCCCTCTCTGCCATCGCGCTTGCCACCGGCCTCGTCGCCAGCGGGCTGACTTTTGTCACTTCGGCCCAGGCCCAGGCGCTGGATGCCGCGGGCTTGCAGACCATCGACGCCGCCGTGAACGCCGTGGCGCCCAAGATGGTCAGCTGGCGCCGCGATATCCATGCCCACCCCGAACTCTCGGGCCAGGAAGTGCGCACCGCCAAGCTCGTGGCCGAGCACCTCAAGAAGCTGGGCATGGAAGTGCAGACCGGCGTGGGCGGCACGGGCGTGGTGGGCACGCTCAAGGGCGGCCTGCCCGGCAAGGTGGTGGCCCTGCGCGCTGACATGGACGCGCTGCCTGTGCTGGAAAACACCGGCCTGCCCTTTGCGAGCAAGGCCAAGGCCAACTACCTGGGCAAGGAAGTGCCCGTGATGCACGCCTGTGGCCACGACGCCCACACCGCCATGCTGATGGGCGCGGCCGAAGTGCTGGCCGGCATGAAGGCCCAGCTGCCCGGCACGGTGAAGTTCATCTTCCAGCCCGCAGAAGAGGGCGCGCCGGTGGAGCCCGACGCCAATGGCAAGGTGCCCAGCTTCGGCGCCAAGGCCATGATCGAAGCAGGTGCGCTCAAGGACGTGCAGGCCATCTACGGCCTGCACATCACCTCCAACCTGCCGGGCGGCGTGGTGGGCTACCGCAGCGGCCCGCTGATGGCCGGGTCGGACAACATCACCATTCATGTGGAAGGGCGCGGCGGTCATGGTTCCTCACCCTGGGCCACCATCGACCCCATCGTGGCCGCCAGCCAGGTGGTGATGGGCCTGCAGACCGTGGTGAGCCGCCAGCTCAACATCAGCCAGGAACCGGCCGTGGTCACCATCGGCCAGATCCAGGGCGGCACCCGCTACAACATCATCCCCGACAAGGTGGAGATGATGGGCACGCTGCGCACGTTTGACGAAGACATGCGCCAGGAAGCCCTCAAGCGCATCACCACCACGGCCGAGTCCATCGCCGCTGCCAGCGGCGCCAAGGCCAGCGTGCGTTTTGGCCCCGTGGCCTACCCCGTGACCACCAACCCTGCGCAGCTCACGCAGGCCTCGCTGCCCGCGCTGAACCTGGCCATGGGCGGCAAGACCATGGTGATCCCCAAGGTGGCGGGCTCGGAGGACTTCTCGGAGTTCCAGAAGGTCGTGCCCGGCTTCTTCTACTTCCTGGGCGCACCGCCCAAGGGCAAGGAATTTGCCAAGGCGCCACCCAACCACTCCGCGCTGTTCGATATCGACGAGGACCAGCTGCCGACCGGCGCACGCAGCCTGGCCGCACTGGCCGTGGACTTCCTGCAGCGCAAGTAAGAAGCGAAAAGAAGAGGGGCGCCGCGCGGTTCAGGCCGTGCGGCGGGGCGAAGCCAGTCGGCTGCCGATGAGCAGGCGAAACGGCAGCAGCAGCGCCACGCCCAGCCCCAGCTTCACCGCGAGGTCACCCAGTGCCCAGGTGATCCACGGGTCGCTGGTGCCCCCAAACGCAATGCTCCAGAACACGGCGGTGTCCAGCACCGCTGCGAGCAGCGTGGCTACCAGCGGCGCGCGCCACCAGGTGCCATGGCGCAGACGGTCAAACACGCTGATGTCCAGCCACTGCGAGAGCAAAAACGCCGAGCCCGACGCGATGGCAATGCGCACCGGCGCCAGCACCAGCGAGGCCGCAACGGCCACCGCAAACCCCACCCACGCCACCCGCCGCGCCTGCTGCGGGCCGTGGGCGCGGTTGACCAGCTCGCTCACCAAAAAGGCCACCGGGTAGGTGATGGCGCCCCAGGTGAGCCAGTTGTTGATGGGGAACTGCACGAGGATGTTGGACGCCAGCACCACGGCGGCCATGGCCAGCGTGGCCGCTGCGAATGGCGGCCGTTTGGAGGACCGCATCACGCGGCAATGCCCAGCAGGCTGCGCGCCACCGCCTCACCCACCTTGATGCCATCCACGCCCGCCGACAGAATGCCGCCCGCGTAGCTGGCGCCTTCGCCCGCCGGGTACAGGCCCGGCGTGTTCAGGCTTTGCAGATTCTCGCCACGCCCGATCTTCAGGGGCGATGAGGTGCGCGTCTCCACGCCCGTCAGCACCGCGTCGTGCATGTCAAAGCCCTTGATCTTGCGGCCGAACACGGGCAGCGCCTCGCGCAGCGCCTCGATGGCGTAGCCGGGCAAGGCGGCGTGCAGGTCGCCCAGGGCCACGCCGGGCTTGTACGAGGGCTCCACGCTGCCCAGCTGGGTCGAAGGCTTGCCACTAATGAACTCGCCCACCAGCTGGCCTGGCGCACTGTAGTCACGCCCGCCCAGCACAAAGGCATTGGATTCGAGCTGGCGCTGCAGCACGCTGCCCGACAGCGGGTGGAACTGCCCGGCGGGCAGGGCTTCCACGCCATAGGTCTGGCCCAGGTGGGTTTCAAATGCCTGCGCATCCTGCGGGTAGTCGCGTGGGTCGATGCCCACCACCATGCCCGCGTTGGCATTGCGCTCGTTGCGCGAATACTGGCTCATGCCGTTGGTCACCACGCGGTTGGGCTCGCTGGTAGCGGCCACCACGGTGCCACCGGGGCACATGCAGAAGCTGTACACCGCGCGCCCGTTGGCGGCGTGGTGCACCAGCTTGTAGTCGGCCGCGCCCAGCAGCGGGTGGCCCGCGTGGCGGCCCCAGCGGGCGCGGTCGATCACGCCCTGCGGGTGTTCGATGCGGAACCCGATGGAGAACGGCTTGGCCTCCATGGCCACGCCGCGCTGGTACAGCATGGCAAATGTGTCGCGCGAGCTGTGGCCCAGCGCCATCACCACGTGGTCGGCACGCAGCTCGGTGGTCTCGCCCGTGGCCTGGTTCAGCACCTTCAGGCCGCGCAGGTGGCGGGCTTCACCGGTGCCTTCGATGATCACGTCCGTCACGCGCTGCTCAAAGCGGATCTCGCCGCCCAGCGCAATGATCTGCTCGCGCAGGTTCTCCACCACCTTCACCAGCTTGAAGGTGCCGATGTGCGGGTGGGCGACGTACAAAATCTCTTCGGGCGCACCGGCTTTGACGAACTCGTTCATCACCTTGCGGCCCAGGTGGCGCGGGTCCTTGATCTGGCTGTAGAGCTTGCCGTCGCTGAAAGTGCCGGCGCCGCCTTCGCCAAATTGCACGTTGCTCTCGGCATGCAGCTCGCGTTTGCGCCACAGGCCCCAGGTGTCTTTGGTGCGCTCGCGCACGGTCTTGCCGCGCTCCAGCACGATGGGCTTGAAGCCCATCTGCGCCAGCACCAGGGCCGCAAAGATGCCGCAAGGGCCAAAGCCCACCACCACGGGGCGCAGGGGCAGGTCTGCCGGGGCCTGGCCCACAGGGTGCCAGGCCATGTCGGGCGTGGGCTGGATGTGCGGGTTGCCCGCAAACTGGGCCAGGAGGGCGGCTTCGCGCGCGGGCTGCGCGAGGGTGATGTCCACGATGTAGACCGCCAGCAGGTCGGCCTTGCGCGCATCAAAGCTGCGCTTGAAGACGTGCAGGTGGGCGATGTCGGTGTCCGCCAGGCCCAGGATTTGGGTGGCTGCGGCGCGCAGGGGCGCCTCGGGGGCTTCGGCCACGGTGAAGGGCAGCCGGATTTCGGAGAGTCGGATCATGTTCTTGCGGGCCCGTGTCGATCGGGCGGGTTGCAATGGCGTGGGGCCGCGATGATACGGGGTGCTCGCCACCCACGGAAGTCCTGGCGTGCAGGGGGTGTGGAGCCGTGTGCCTAAAAAGCTATCAAATCAATAGCTGCTAGCGATTTATGGATAAGCGACAGAGGCACTTTTGAATCATATTTTTCGAGCTGTTGGAACTTCATCATCGCTGCCCGACTGCTGGCGCCAGCGCAGCTCTGCCACACCAAAGGCTATGGCCGCGAGCACCAGTGGCCCAAAGTAATACAGCGCCCGGTAGGCCAGCAGGGCCGCCAGCACTTCTTCCTGCCCCAGCGCCTGGGTGGCCAGCAGCGCCACGCCCACGGCCTCCAGCACACCCAGGCCCGCAGGCACGCGCAGCACCAGCCCGGCCACCGCCCCCAGCAACACGGTGGCCAGCGCGGCGGGGTAGCTCACCTGGTGTTGCAGCACCGTCCACAGCGCGGCGCCCATCAGCATCCAGTTGGCGGCCGACACGGCCACCTGCCACAGCGCCACGGGCCAGCCGGGCAGCGGGAACGCGTGGCCTCTCAGCGTGAGGGCGCGGCCACTGCGCAGGCCACACAGCGCCACATAAGCCAGAGGCAGGAACCCCAGCACGGTGCCGCCAAGGCGCCACTGCCAGGACTCTACAGCCCACCCGGCCACCGCAGGCGGCTGCCACGTCCACGCCAGCACGCCCGCCAGCAACAGGTAACCCACCCAATTCGTCACGATGCTGGTGCCCACCACCTGACCGATCGTGCCGGGGTCCACGCCACGCCGGTCATACAGCCGGTAGCGCACGCCCACGCCGCCAATCAGCGAGCCCAGGTTGAGCGTGAACGGGTAGCTCGTCATGGCGATGGCCAGCGTGGTGGTGCGCGGTAACCGGTGGCCGCTGCAATGGCGGCCCACCCAGTCAAAGCTGCCGTAGGTGCAGTGGCTCAGCAGCGCCAGCGCGCCACCCACGGTCAGTGCGGTGGTGGGCAGGTCGCGCAGCGCCTGCAGCACGGCGGGCCAGTCCACGGTGCGCGCCTGCCGAAAGATCAGCCCGGCCACCACCGCAAAAAAAGCGGCAGCGAACCCCCGGGTGACCCATGGCCACCAGGCCTGCTCCGGCCAGTGGCGCCAACCGCGTGGGCTGCTGCTACTGCTGCTGCTGGGGGCAGGTGATGCCATGGCGTCGGCGGTGCCTGTCTGGGTGTCCGCGGGCAGTGTGGAGGTGGCCATGGCGAGGGCTCCGGGGCGCCGTCAGGTGGCCGCGTTGCTGGCGGGCTCGGCCGACGACGTGCCCGGGCTGGCCAGCGTGATCGTGGGCTCATGGTGGGGCAGCCAGCCCGCCCACGCCGGGAACCAGCGCATCAGGTGGTACACCGCATAGCTGCGCAGCAGACGCAGTCCATTCCAATGGCTGGGCGCTGCAGCTTCGATCTGCTTGCAACTGGTGTCCATCAGGTGCGACAGGCGGCGGTGCAGGTGGGCGTTGAAGTCGCGGTCCTGGATGATCACGTTGGCCTCCAGGTTCAGCGACAGGCTCAACGGGTCGAGGTTGCTGGAGCCCACGGTGGACCAGTCCTCATCCACCAGCGCCACCTTGCCGTGCAGCGGGCGGTCGCAGTATTCGTACACCCGCACGCCCGCGCGTTGCAGGTGGTCGTACAGCAGGCTGGCTGCTGTCTTCACGATCGGCATGTCGGGCTGGCCTTGCAGGATCAGCCGCACGTCCACGCCCCGCTTGGCGGCCCGCCGCATCTCTCGGATGAAGCGGTAGCCCGGGAAGAAGTAGGCATTGGCAATCACCACCCGGCTGCGCGCCGCGCGCAGGGCCACGCGGTACTGGCGCTCAATGTCGCTGGTGTGCTGCTGGTTGTCGCGCGTCACAAACATGGCGTTGGCTGTGCCTGCGTGGGGGCGGCCGGTAATGTCTGTGGCGTGGGGGCGTTGGTGCGCGCTGCGGTCCAGCACCGCCTCGCGCGTGAAGCGGTGCATCTGCGCCACAACCGGGCCGCGTACCTGCACGGCGTAGTCCTGCTTGGCCTCGGGGCCGAAGTCGGCCATGTGGTCGGCTGAATAGTTGATGCCGCCGATAAAACCCAGCTGGCCGTCCACCACCACGATCTTGCGGTGCATGCGACGCAGCACGTTCAGCCGCTGCCCGAGAAAGCGGCGGCCCGGGTCAAAGATGCGAAAGCGCACACCGGCCTCAACCAAGCTGCCCACAAATGTGTCGGACAGGTCGGGCGAGCCAAAGCCATCCACCAGCACATGCACCTCGACACCGCGCTTGGCTGCGGCCAGCAGGGCGGCATGCAGTTCCTGCCCGATCTTGTCCTCGAACAGGATGAAGGTTTCCAGCATCACCTCGCGCCGGGCCTGGGCAATGGCGTTGAACACACGCGGGAAGAACTCCTCGCCGTTTTCCAGCAACTCGAAGTGGTTGCCCGGAACCCAGCGGGATGAGCGTGGCAGGCTGAAAGCAGGGCGCTTCATAGCAGGATCTCCGCCGCCAAAGGCGCATGGTCCGAGAGCTTGTCCCAGGGTTTTTTGGGCAGTGACAGCGGCGCATGCACAGCGGCGTTGCGCACGTAGATGCGGTCCAGCGCCAGCAGCGGCATGGAGGCTGGAAACGTGCGCACCGCACGGCCAAAGGCCTGCACAAACACCTCTTGCAGGCCCGCTTCGCGGTGCAGGATGTCGTGCGCGCGGTTGCGCCAGTCGTTGAAATCACCCGCCAGCACCACGGGCTCGTTGGCTGGGAAGCTGCGCAGCAGATCGCACACACGCAGCAGCTGCCGCTGTCGATGGGATTCCTGCAGGCCCAGGTGCACACAGACCGCATGCACCGGCAGGTGGTGGCCCGGCGGCTGCAACACGCAATGCAGCATGCCGCGCCGCTCGGGCCCGCTGATGGAGATATCGTGGTTCTCGTAGTGCGTGATCGGAAACTTGGACAACAGCGCATTGCCGTGGTCGCCGTTGTCATACACCGCATTGCGCCCGTAGGCGTATTGCGACCAGATGGTGTCCGCCAGAAACTCGTAGTGCGGCACCTGCGGAAAGTTGGCGAAGCGGCTGGCATGGCGGTGGTGCGTGCCCAGCACCTCCTGCAGAAACACCAGATCGGCTGCCACATCCCGCACGGCATCCCGCAGCTCATGCAGCATGAAACGCCGGTTGAAGGTGGTAAAGCCCTTGTGCACGTTCACGGTGAGCACCTTGAACGCGATGGGCTGGGGATCGGTAGCGGCGGTGGTGGCCATGGGCAGTCAAACAATCTTTGGAGTGGGTCCCCCGCGAAGCCGCCGCGGTGTGCGCAATGGCCACCAGGGGCAGGCCGAGGGATGACTTGATTGTTTGGGCTGCACTGCCTTGCCGCTGTAGGACGGCTGGCCGTGGTTTTGTGCTGCTGGGGACGAAAAAAATGGGGCCTGATAGCCCCATTTCGTACTGCAAAGTGCTGCACTGGCGGCAGCGGCGCTTAAGCCGGCAGGAAGCCTTCCACCGACAGGTAACGCTCGCCCGTGTCGTAGTTGAAGCCCAGCACCTTGGCGCCCGCAGGCAGCTCGGGCAGCTTTTGCGCAATGGCGGCGAGCGTGGCGCCCGACGAAATACCCACCAGGATGCCCTCTTCGCGCGCAGAGCGGCGTGCGTATTCGCGGGCCGGTTCGGCATCGACCTGGATCACACCGTCGAGCAGGCTGGTGTCCAGGTTCTTGGGGATGAACCCCGCGCCAATGCCCTGAATGGGGTGGGGCGACGGTGCGCCCCCCGAGATCACGGGCGACGCCGTGGGCTCCACCGCAAACACCTTCAGGTTGGGGAACTTGGCTTTGAGCACCCGCGCCACGCCGGTGATGTGGCCGCCCGTGCCCACGCCGGTGATCAGCACGTCGATGCCATCGGGGAAGTCCGCCAGGATCTCCTGCGCCGTGGTGCGCACATGCACATCGATGTTGGCGGGGTTCTCGAACTGCTGGGGAACCCACGCGCCGGGTGTCTGCGCCTGCAGTTCTTGTGCGCGGGCAATCGCGCCCTTCATGCCCTTCTCGCGCGGGGTCAGGTCAAACTGCGCGCCATAGGCCAGCATCAGGCGGCGGCGCTCGATGCTCATGCTGTCGGGCATCACGAGGATGAGCTTGTAGCCCTTGACGGCCGCCACCAGCGCCAGGCCAATGCCGGTGTTGCCCGAGGTGGGCTCGATGATCGTGCCGCCGGGCTGCAGGGCGCCCGATTTTTCGGCGTCTTCCACCATCGACAGTGCGATGCGGTCCTTGATGGAGCCGCCAGGGTTGCTGCGCTCGGACTTCACCCACACGTTGGCCGCCGGGCCAAACAGGCGGTTGATGCGCACGTGGGGCGTGTTGCCGATGGTTTGCAGAATGTTGTCAACTTTCATGGCGTCTCCTGTGAGGGGCAAAGAAGGGGGTTGATCCAATCCAGCCCTTCAGAACAAATCCGTTCGGGCTGAGTCTGTCGAAGCGGGGCGCGACGGCGGGCTCCTCCACAAACTCGGGCGAACGGGTTCGCGGGCTGGCATGGCGGTACCACGCGCATTCTGAACCAGTTGTTCTACTGCCTGGGTGATATGGATATACCCAAGGTATCTCTCAAAGCCGATACAGACCGGCTTACAGCAGCGGGCTGATCTCCACCAGCATGGCTTTGTCCACCGGCGTGATTTGCACCCGCACCGGCAGCCCCCGCGCAATCGTCTGTGCGTTGGTCGCAGTGTGCTGCGTCACCTCGGTACAGGTATAGCGCGCGGCCCGCCCGCTGCGCCACACCGCCAGGGCCAGCGGCAGCATCCACTGGTCGGCCAGGTGCGGACCTAAGGCACCCGCGCTGCGCTGGTAGTCGCGCACCTCATCCACCAGCCGCTTGGCAACCTGCTCGGCCGACAGGCTGCGCTCGCCCAACTGGCAGAACACCTCGGTGATGTGCTCGTACTCCAGCGTGGCGATCAACGCGTTGCCCGGGCCCTCGTTCTGGCGCGTTGGGGGTTGGCGCAGTCGGCCGGATTCAAAGGTCCAGCCCATGCGCTGCCCCAGCGCGTCCAGCTCCCGCGTGGCAATGTTGCGCGCCAGGCCCGGCACCAGTGCCTCGCCCCACGCGTCTTGCAGCGGGCCGCGCTCCAGCACATCCACGGGCGTCAACGGCAGCGCTGCGGGCGTGATGTGCGCCAGCAGCTCGCCACCCCCGGCGGGGTAGAAGCCGCGCCGCTGCAGTTGCAGATCCAGGCCCACGCCCAGCCGCCGCACCAGCGGTGCAAACGCCCGCTCCAGAAAGTCAAACGGCGGCGCCATCGGGTTGTGCGTGCCGCCCGAGAGTTGCACGCGGCTTTCTCCATCGGCCAGCATCAAGGCGGGCAACACCGTCTGCAGCACCAGCAGGCAACTGCCCGCCGTCGCGATCTGAAAGCGGTAGTCGCCTGCGCGCACGGCGCTGGGCGTGAACAACAGCGTTTGCGACCCCAGCTCGGCCCCGTCGGCCTGCCCACCGCACACGGCCATGGCCGCCTGCACGCAGGCCAGGTGCTGGCGCATCAGCCCCGGCTTGGGTCGCCCCGCACGGATGCGTGTGATGTGCAGCGGTCGGCCAGTGACCGTGGAAAGGGCCAGGCCGGTGCGAAGGATCTGGCCGCCGCCCTCGCCGGTGGAGCCGTCTAGACTCAAAATAAATTTGTCCATGTACCTAGTGTCCAGAGGACTTGGTATCAGCTTCGGCCGCGGCAAGATTTGAAAGAGCGCTATCGAGCTTTTGGAGATGCTCTTTCAGCAAGGACCGAGAGTGCTCTGCCTCGTCGCTCCACCACCATGGGAAAGACTGACTGTCACTCAGCGCTTTGACTGTAGTTGCTGCACTCTGGACCACGCAAATAACGTGCTCCTTGGAGACCAAGTGATGATTTGCTTGAAAGTGGATAAAGCTATTTCGCAGCTGATTCAACGCACCTATCCAATGATCTACTTCCTCGGTCAAGACTACGGTAAGGCTTTCATCGTGGTTTGCCTTTGCAGTTCTCTTAACGTCTGCGTAAAGCTCCATAAAGTAGTTCAAACGCACCTCCGGGTACTCACGGTTTAGTGTCTCGTCAGCTCGTTGCTCATCATGAGCTTTTAGCCAAGCCTTTGCATCTCTCTCGCGCCATGACGCTATCCCGTTGCCTTGGTTTAAGTAGCAGGACATAGCACCTTGTGCGGCGGAATGCGCTGCTGTCACGAACCATTTTGGTGAGCAGGCGATCCGATTCAGCCGCTCTGCTTGTTCCGCAGTCTGGGCTGTTGAGTCAATGACGTCATCCAGCATGCTTAGTTCGTAGTAGTTCATCGGTCACCCCTTCACACACACAACCTGCTTGAGCGTGTACACCACCTCCACCAGGTCTTCCTGCGCCGCCATCACCGCGTCGATGTTCTTGTATGCCATCGGAATCTCGTCGATCACGTCGGCATCCTTGCGACATTCCACACCTTCGGTGGCGGCAATCTGGTCGGCCACGGTGTACATCTTCTTGGCCTTGGTACGGCTCATGGTGCGGCCAGCGCCGTGGCTGCAGCTGTTGAAGCTCTCGGGGTTGCCTTTTCCGCGCACGATGAAACTTTTGGCCCCCATGCTCCCCGGGATGATCCCCAGCTTGCCTTGTTCGGCACTCACCGCGCCCTTGCGGGTCACGAAAACGTCTTGCCCGAAGTGCGTCTCGCGCTGCACGTAGTTGTGGTGGCAGTTCACGGCTTCCACGTGCGTTTCGAACGGCTTAGTGATCACCGTGCGCAGCGCGGCAATCACGCGGCCCATCATCACTTCGCGGTTGGCGGCGGCAAACTTTTGCGCCCACCCCACGGCCTTCACGTAGTCGCCGAAGTACTGCGCGCCTTCCTCGAAGTACGCCAGGTCCTTGTCCGGCAGGTTGCGTTGGTTCATCTCGGCGTCCTTCTTGGCCAGCTCGATGAAGTGGGTGCCGATGGCGTTCCCCACCCCGCGTGAGCCGGAGTGCAGCATCACCCACACGGACTGGTGTTCGTCCAGGCAGATCTCGATGAAGTGGTTACCCGTTCCCAGCGTCCCCAGGTGCTTGTAGTTGTTGGTGTTCTTGATGCGCGGGTGCGCCTCGCAAATTTCCTCGAACTCATCCACCAGCCCGGCCCAGGCGAGGTCGGTCTCGGCGGGCGGGGTGTCCCAGCTGCCTTTATCGCGGCCCATGCGTTTGGGCGTCATCCCCGCCGGCACCGCGCGTTCGATGGCGGCGCGCACGCCGGACAGGTTGTCGGGCAGGTCGCTGGCCGTCAGCGTGGTCTTGCACGCCATCATTCCGCACCCCAGATCCACCCCCACCGCAGCGGGGATGATGGCCTTGAGGGTGGGTACCACCGAGCCGATGGTGGCGCCAATCCCGAGGTGCACATCGGGCATCACCGCCACATGCTTGAAAACGATGGGCAGGCGCGCGATGTTGCGCAGCTGGTTGCGGGCTTCTTCTTCCACGGGCACGCCGTTGGTCCACATCTTCACGGGCACGCCGTTGGGGACTTCATATTGTTCGTAGTTGTTCATGTTTTTTCCTGTTCTGTTGTTCATCTTCAGCTGGCCATTGCATCAAAGACAGCTGCAATGCGTTCGGTCAGCGGGTAGTGGATCTGGCCGCATTTGGCGCATGCCGGGCGCCAGTCGGCGGGTGTCCCGTCCTCTGTCAGCTTCAATAGCTTGTGTGCCCACGCGGCTTTGACTTGCGGATCATTCAGCCATGCCTGCATGGCGGCATGAAAGGGCGCCTCGGCAAACGCGTTGGAGATCGCTCCGCCATTCGTCCAGTATTCCCAGTAATAGGAATCTACAAAGTTCAGCGTCGCCGCTTCGCGGTCGTCTGCCAACCAGTCGCCCAGCAAGGGCTGTATGGATACTCCGGCGTAGTCCCACATCAGCAGGATGCTGAATGCGTGCTCTCCCTGGAAAAGGCCGTCGCTGTCCGGCTCCCACTGCGCCAGGCCCTCGGCGAAGAATGCCCGTGCATAACCCAGCACGGCAGCCCTCTCGTCAGATGCGTAGGCATCGGCAAGGCAACGCCCCAGCCGGTCGAGATAGATCTCGGTGGAGTGGTGCAATCGGGCTCCTTGCGCCAGCAATTCCAGCATGCGAGGCAGGTAGTACTTGATCTCGTCAGCGGGCTGTACCTGGCTCTTGGCAGAGTCGTTGTATTGATAAAAGTGTTCCCGCGTCAGTTGGCGCAGCGGCAGGCATCGCATCTCGCGCTCCAGTTCGGCATCCATGCAGCAGCCGGTGCAGACATCCAGCAGCCCATGCGGTGCCTGGTATTTCGCAAAGGTCTGGTAGACCGCCTGTGTGGCGGCTTCCAGAGGCATTGCAGCAGTCGTTGGTTTCTTTTTCATGGTTCTCTTTCAGCGCATCTTCACCAGGCCGTTCAGCACCTGATCCAGTCCGCCAAACACCGAGATCTTGTCGATCCGTTCAGCCACGCGTTCCAGCGTCTCCAGCTCCTTCATGCGCAGGGCGACGGGGTTGTCCTCCATCACCTTTGCCGTGTTGAGCAGCGAGCGCGTAGCGGCAGTCTCTTCGCGGCGGCGGATCACGTTGGCCTGGGCCTGTTTCTCCGCCTGCACCACCTGGGTCAGGATGGTTTTCATCTCGCCGGGCAGCACGATGTCCTTCACGCCCACGCTTTCCATCACCATGCCAAAAGGCATGAGCTTGGTAGCCATGTGCGCGGTCACCACGTCGTCGATCACCGTCTTGTTCTCCAGCAGCTCATCGAGCGTGCGGGTGCCCACGGCGGCGCGCAGCGCAAACTGCAGTTCGCGGTACAGGTGGTCGGCAGGCTTTTGCAACTGGGCAAAGGCACGCAGCACATCGGTGTAGCGAAAGGTGGCAGACAGATTCAGCCGCAGGCTCACCTTGTCGCGGGTCATGATGTCCTGGCCCGATACCTCCACGGCTTGCAGGCGCAGGTCCACCAGCTCCACGGCGATGGTGCGGCCGTACTTCCAGAACGCATAGGCGCCTGCAGGCAGCAGCCGATCCACTTTGCCGTCGATGGTGAGCAGCGCGCACTGGCCCTCGGGCACCTGCACCTGCAGCACGCCGGTCAATCCGGTCACGCTGCGCTGGCGCATTTGTGTGTGCGTGAGGCGCGCCACCAGGGCGGCGGGCAGCTCGGGGCCAGCGTCGAGGTCGATCACCTGCACGTTCACCTCCACCAGGCCTTTCCAATAAAGGCGGCGGGTGCCAGGGGGCAGCACCTCGACCAGCACGCCGTTTTCGCTGCGCAGGCCCACTTGCTGCTCCGACAGGTTCACTTGCACGAATTCGGCAGCCACCACGGCAGGCTCCTGCGCCATCAGGTAGTCGGCCAGGCCGTGGGTGAACGCAGGTTGTTCGAGGGCGAAGGTCTCTACCCGCAACTGGTCCATGCCGGCAAACAGCCAGTAGGTGCCGCTTTGGAGCACGCGGTCAAAGCTGCCGTTGCGCAGCAGCAGGGCGCGTTCGTTTTTCTTCACGGTCACTCGTTCGATCAGCTTCATCATTTTTCTTCTCCTTGTTCTGTCGTTGTCGTTACTTCTTCGTTGTCGTTGCAATCAGGGTGCCGTTACAGCGATGGCGGGGTGCCAGGGGGCACAGCCAGGGCCCTGCAGTGCGCCGTGGTTGCTGCCCTGCAAGCAGGGCGGCAGCGTGGCTGGCTGCGGGCGCGGGCTGTGCCGGGTGCTGGCACAAACCGCCACCGGCTGACGGGGTCTTGCCTTGCGGTTGCGTCCAAAAGAGGCGCAACCCTGGGGCAACTCCCCGCGTTCGGCGGGTGGTCTTTCGACCGTTTCTCAGTTCCAACCCTTCGGTCGGATGAATGGGCAGGAGTCGAACCTGCTACAGCCCTCTTGCGAGGGTGCTCTACCAATGAGCTACCAATGGAGGCAAGCCGGGAGTCGAACCCGGCACCCCTTTCGGGATGGCTACCACTGCCGTGCCGTTACCCAGCGCTCACGGTGTGCGGCATGCGGGGAATCGACAGGGCCTTGAGAGCCCGGATTCCCTGCACCGGCGGGGCGAACGTTGGTCCTAACCCCGGCCTGTGAGCGGTCACCGCCTGCGCTGTATGTCTTATCTATTGCCAGATGTGTGCCAGCCTGATTTTTGTCGGTTGAATTTCTTCAAGTCGTTGATTTGTATAGAGAAATTCATCCGTAAGATTTTTTGCTTCTTAGGTGAATTTGAAATTAATAGAATTAAAGCTAGCTAAATAGATGAACAGCATGCGCAAAAACAAAGTCGTGATCGGTTTCCTTGGCACCCAGCTCGACTCCGGCCGGGGCGCGGGGCGGTGGGAGAAGTGGCGCCCCACCGTATCGCTGGTGCAACATGAGGACGTGGTGATCGAGCGGCTGGAGCTGCTCTACACGCCGCCCCACCAGGACTTGGCGCAACAGGTGCGCGCGGACATGGTGATCGCGTCCCCCGAGACCACGGTGAACCTGGTACTCCTGCCCATTGCCGACCCGTGGGACTTTGGCGAGGTGTATGCCAAGCTGTTTGACTGGGCGCAGGCCTACCGCTTCGACACCGAGCGCGAGGAATACTGGACCCACATCACCACCGGCACCCACGTGGCGCAGATCTGCCTGTTCCTGCTGGTGGAGTCGCGCCGCATTCCGGGCGTGCTGGCGCAGACCTCGCCGCCCAAGCGCCAGCAGATGGGCGACCCGGGCAGCTACACGCTGATCGACCTGGACCTCTCGCGCTACGACGTGATCGCGCAGCGCTTTGGCGCCGAGCAGCAGGACGCGGTGCAGTTCCTCAAAAGCGGTATTGCCACGCGCAACGCGCGCTTCAACGCGCTGATCGACGAGGTGGAGCGAGTCGCGGTGCGCTCGCGCGCGCCCATCCTGTTCACCGGGCCCACGGGCGCGGGCAAGTCGCACCTGGCGCGGCGCATGTACGAGCTGAAGAAGGCGCGCCACCAGGTCGAGGGCGAATTTGTGGAGGTGAACTGCGCCACGCTGCATGGCGACGGCGCGGCATCCACGCTGTTCGGCCACAAAAAGGGCGCTTTCACGGGCGCGGCAGCCGACCGTGCGGGGTTGCTGCGCACGGCGCACAAGGGTGTGCTGTTCCTCGACGAGATTGGCGAACTGGGCCTGGACGAGCAGGCCATGCTGCTCAAGGCTGTGGAAGAAAAACGCTTCTACCCCATGGGCAGCGACCGCGAGGTAGCCAGCGACTTCGAGCTGATCGCCGGCACCAACCGCGACCTGCGCGCCGAGGTGGCGGCCGGGCGCTTTCGCGAAGACCTGTATGCGCGCATCAACCTCTGGAGCTATGTGCTGCCCGGCCTGGCGCAGCGGCATGAAGACATCGAACCTAATGTGGACCACCAGCTGGCCCGCGCAGGCGCCGAGCTGGGCCGCAGCGTGCGCTTTTCCAACGAGGCGCGCGCGGCCTACCTGCGCTACGCCCAGTCGCCCGAGGCGCTGTGGACCGGCAACTTCCGCGATCTGGCGGCCAGCGTGACGCGCCTGGCCACGCTGGCCGACAGCGGCCGCATTGGCCTGTCCCTGGTCGAGGCCGAAATGGCCCGCCTGCGCTGGCTGTGGCAACCCGCCAGCGATGCGCGCAACGGTTTGGCGTCCGCGCCCGGCGTGTGGGGCCGTGACGATCTTGCGGACCTGTTGGGTGAGGAAGCGGTGGGAACCATGGACCTTTTTGATCAGCTGCAGCTGGCGGCGGTACTGCAGGTGTGCCGCAATGCCCGCACCCTGTCGGACGCTGGGCGGCAACTGTTCCAGGCCTCGCGCACGCAGCGCACGGTGGTCAACGACGCGGACCGGCTGCGCAAGTACCTGGCGCGGTTTGGGCTGGATTGGGATCGCGTCGCGGCCGCTGGGCGATAATCCACCCCGTGAAGCGCGCCAGACCGCCGCTGGTGCAATCTGGGAAACCAGGCACTGGAGGAACGTCCGGACTGCACAGGACAGCGTAGCAGCTAACGGCTGCCCACCGTGAGGTGAGGATCAGAGCAACAGAGACGAGTCCCGGGGGAGTGCCGCAAGGCAAACCACCGGGGGTGAAACGGGCAATCTCTACGCGCAGCAATACCAAGTAGGCCAACGTTGATGTGGTTCCGCAGAGTTGGCGGGTAGGTAGCACCGAGCCGTGGTGGCGACACCCGGCCCAGATTAATGGCGGTCACACTGCGGGCAACCGTGGTGCACAGAATCCGGCTTATCGGCGCGCTTCACACTTTATTTCCCATCCCCGGTTTCCCCACCGCGGTTCCCAGGCCCTTCGCGCCTCAAGCTCTGCCGATGGCGGGAATAAGCCGGCCTTGCCCAGCAAGGGGCGGGGGCTGGCTCAGTTTTTCGTGCAATGGGGCGCATGCCCCTTTTCCAGCTCGCTGGCTCGCGCCACGGTGTCGGGGTGGCTGCTGAGCAGCGACCACACGGGATGCGAGGCCATCTCTTCTGCCGTCTTGCGCTGGCGCGCGCGTTCGGGGCTGCTGGCGCCGGGGTCTGCCTTGGGTGCAGCCGTCTTGTCCTGGCCTGCTTTCTCTTGTTCTTTCTTGTTGTTTTCTTCTTCCTCTTCGTTGTGGGCAATGGCCAGCAGCAGCTTGCCCATGGGCGCCGTGGGCAGGGCCGTGTGGTTCATGAGGGCGATGGCGTAGCAGTCAGCTTCGCGTTCGTGGCTGCGGCTGTAGGCCAGGCCGGTGAGCACCGATGCGCCTGTGGACACCACCGTCGACACGTCCCCGAGCGCCAGGCCCAGGCCCATGTTGAGCACGCCTTGTTCGACCACCATGCGCGTGGTGTGGCGGTACACCACATGGCCGATCTCGTGGGCCAGCACGCCCACCAGGGCGTCGTCGGGCAGGCCCTGGTCGGTCGCTGCTTTCACGATGCCGTCGGTCATCACGATCTTGCCACCGGGCAGGGCAAACGCATTGGCGCCCATGCCTGATCGGAACTCCAGCGACAGCGGCGGACGGTAGTCGGGGTAGCGGTGCATGGTTGTGGGCGTCTGCTGCACCAGGGCGTCAAAGCGGGCCTTGAGCTGCTCCTGCCGCTCCTTGGGGAGCTTGCTGGGCTTCAAGGTGCCGTCGTCCATTTGCTTGAGCACGTTCTCGGCCACGCTGGTTTCCCAGCCCAGGGGCACAAAGCGGGTGAGCTGTGTGGCGGCCCAGGGCGTGCCATAGCGGTAGAACAGCGTGAGGCCGATGACGGCGGCAGCCGTTACACCCAGCAGTACGGGCCAGCGGGTCTGCATCCGCTGGGCCAGGCCGGGGCGTTCGCCAGCGGCTGCGAGGGCGGCACGCCAGTCGCTCACGGCATCGATCTCCAGGCTGCCGTGGTCCCGTAGGTCCACGACCACCCGGGGCTGGGGCTTGTGTTCGTTCCAGGCCTCCGGCCAGCCCACGTCCTTCCAGGCGAACACGACCGGCTCGGCGCCCGGCTGTGAGAGCGGGTGCAGCACCAGCGACGGGCCCTGCGGCGTGGGCCGCAGGCTCACCATCACGGGGCGGGCTCTGCTGCTCTGGCCGTCGAACCAGCGTCCTTGGAGCAGGTCTGTGTTCACGGGGGCGGGCATGCTCAACCGATGAGGTCCAGGCCTGCCGCATCGGCCAGCGCATCGCCCAGGCCGCCCTGTTGCTGGCGCACCATGGCGCCCGCAACCTGTTCGACGCCGCCCTTGACGTGCAGGGTGACGGATTCGCATTTCATGCGGTATTCACTCACCCGCGCAAACGGGCGGTAGAGGCCGAGCGTGAGCAGGGTGAGCAGCATGTTCTTGATGCGCAGCCCCACGTAGCTGCCGCTCTTGAGGTGGCACTTGAACCGTGCCACATGGCTCACGCCGATGTTGTTCCACATGAGCTGGAACATGCGCGCCTCGCGGTAGGCGCGGGCGGGGGCCGAAGCCAGGATCAGCATGAAGATGCCCGCGATGATGGACACGATGATCACCAGAATCATCCACAAGCCCATGCGGCTGCTCTGACCGGCGAACAGGGCGATGGAGCTGCCGGCCAGCACGCCAATCAACACCGAGAACCCCACCACGGTCAGCACGAAAACGGCCACCGTGGCCAGCCACACCTTGACGAAATCCATGTACACCGGCTTCCAGCGGCCTTTTTCGGCGCCTACCTGGGCCTTGAGCACCAGCAGGCTCTTGTAGTTGTATTCCAGGCGGATGAAGCACAGCACGGTCAGCACCAGGCCCAGCAGCAGCAAAGCGCCCATGGCCGGGGTGAACGAAGGCATCTTGGGGTTGGCGGCTTCGTCCTCCACCTCCTGCAAGACGTCGGCCAGTTCGGGCGAGAGGATCTGCATGCCAAAAAACACGCCAAACCACACCAATGCCAGCGCAAACAGGGGCCAGCTCGCGAGGTAGACCTCTTTCCAGTGGGCGGTGAACTGCAGGCGCAGGCCGCGCCAGCGCGTGGCGCCCAGCCGAAAGCGCATGGCACTGCCCCAGATCAGCGGCGAGAGCACGGCGCCCGTCAGCAGCAAGACGCCCACGGCAGCATCCTGCCCCGTGTTGGCCGCGATGTTGTAGGCCAGGGTGATGAGCATCAGCAGCACGAAGCCCATCACCATCTTGCGCTGCTGCGCAGTGAATTCGAGCGGGCTGCCCGCCACCAGCGTGTGGCTGTAGAAGTATTGCGCCGTGCGGCGCCTGGCCCAGGGGGTGTAGATGCCCAGCGTGACGATGGACAGCAGCACGTTGACGATCCACACCCGGAAGTATTCGCCCCCGCTGCCCGTGAACTCCATCGGGTGTGCATCGATGTTCTGCGGCATGAACGTAGACATCGGCCCCGCAGCGCTGTCTCTGTCTGATGAAACTTGGCTCATGAACTCCCTCCTGTTTGCCGCGCAGTGTAGCAGCGGTCAGTGGAAGAAAAATTTATGCCAAATTGGCATCTGGCGCCTTTCCAACAAGCGCTGGCAGCTATGAGTTTGATAGCTGCGAACTTGTCGCTTGGAAGCTGGGGCTTACCGTTCGGGCCGAGCATGTCCAAGCTTGGCACCGTGCTTCGACAAGCTCAGCGTGAACGGTTTGGGTTGGTCTGATACCGAACCCGTCGGCAGGGTCGCCAAGCGGACGGTCGCACCGACGTAGCCACGGGACGCGCGGCCAGACCAGTGCCACCGTGGAACTGGCTTTGCCAGGCCACCGGTGGCGTCCCCCCGGGGGGGACGGCGCCGAAGGCGACTCAGGGGGGATTCAAAATCTTTCCCAAGGCTGCAAATACCGCCACTGCCCTTCAGGCACCTTCGCCAGCGGCACGCGGCCGATGCGGATGCGCTTCAAGGCCACCACGGCCAGGCCCACGGCCTCGCACATGGCCGGGATCTGGCCGGGGCGGATGCCCTTGAGGGCAAAGCGCAGCTTGGTCTCGTTTTGCCAGCTCACCTTGATGGGCGGCAGCGGGCGGTCGTTGAACGAGAGGCCGTGGCACAGGCGCTGCAGCCCGTTCGGTGCAATGTCGCCTTTCACCTCCACGATGCATTCCTGCTCCAGCGACTCGATGTCTTCCGCCAGCTTGCGCGCGATGCGCTTGTCCTGCGTATAGACCACCAAGCCACTGGCCTCGGTGGGCAGCGGGGTGAAACATTCCAGCTGCTTGAAGTGGCGCTGCAGCACGCGGATGCCTGAGGCGTCCTCAGGCAGGTGGGATGCCGGGCCCAGCAGGGTGGTGGCCGCAGTGGCGCCCTGGCTGCGGCTGGCGTGGGCCGCCTGCCCGGCGGGCAGACCCAGGCCCGCTTCAAACCCCACTGGCTTGTGTAGCAGCAAGGTCACCGGGGTCAACTCCAGCAGGCTGGCGTCTGGCGCCACCGTCACGGCCTGGTCGGGGCGCACGCGTGCGCCGGGGGCTTCCACCACCTGGCCGTCCACGCTCACAAAGCCGCCTTCGACGAACTGCTCGGCCGTGCTGCGCGAGCAGTTCAGTTGGTCGGCCACACGCTTGGCCAGGCGGATGTGGGAGGGGTCGGGGTTCTTGTCGGTCATGGGGTGAGGAAGGTAGGCATTCGCCTATGGGAATCGAAGGGACAAATGCGTGATTGTCGGCGGTGCCTTCAATACGGGTGCTGCCGCATGCCAGTGCCTTGGTGGAACAGGCTTTGCCGGGCCACTGGTGGCGTCCCCCTGAGGGGGAAGGCGCGTAGCGACTCAGGGGGCATCAATTGTTCCCGGGCTGTTGTGCTCGAATGCGCTCCACATGCGCCAGGAGCGAGCGCTGCGCAACGGGCCACATGCGCGGCGGCACGTCGGCGTAGGCGTGCCGCACCCAGTCTTCCATGCTGCCCTGGGGCAGCGCCTGCATGGCGGCCAGCACCTTGGCCTCGCGTGCCAGGCGGTGGGACTTGAGCTTGGCGATGGCGCCACGGGCATTGCCCAGAACATAACCGTGCGCAGGCAGGATGAACTCCACGCCATGCTCGGCGCACACGGCGTCGAGCTTGTCCAGCGAATCGAGGTAGTCGGCCATGTTGCCGTCAGGTGGGTCCACCACCGTGGTGCTGCCGTTCAGGATATGGTCGCCGCTGAAGAGCAGGGCGTCTTCCACCAGCAGCAGGCACAGGTGGTTGGCGGCGTGGCCCGGGGTGTGGATGACCTGCAAAGTATGGGTAATATTGCCCTCTGGCGCTTGTCCATCAAGCGCGAGTAGCTCATTATTTTGTAGCGATCTGTCGGGTGTGAATGTGCTGGCCGTGCGCGCGGTGGGCGCCGAGGGCAGGCCCAGGATGGGGGGCCGGGCTTTGCCCGCCTGCACACACAGTGCCTGCAGCGGCGCGGCGCCCGGCGAGTGGTCGGGGTGCGAATGGGTGCACGCGATCATGCGGATGTCACCGCCCGCGGCGCGCCAGAGCTTGTCTAGGTGTTCGGGGTCTGCCGGGCCGGGGTCGATGGCGATGTAACCCGTGGCCGGGTCGCCCACCAGGTAGCTGTTGGTGCCGGGGCCGGTCATCACGCCGGGGTTGGGGGCGGTCAACCGCTGTACGTTGCGCAGCAGCGGCACGGGGCGCTCGGTTTGCCAGTCCAGCGGATGCACGATCTGGCCGTCGGGGCACACCAGGGCCAGTTCGCCGTAGGGCTGGTCGCTTTCCATGTACCGCGCTTCCTTGCCCGCCAGCGTGCCCGCGCGCGGGCAACTGGTCCACAGGGGCAGCTCGTGGGCCAGCATGTCAAACACGGCCTGGGTGGTGGCAAACGTGGCCAGCCGCTGCAGTGTGCGGATGGTCGGAAAGATCATGAAGAACTGCCCCGCCTCATGCCGCGCCAGCGCATCGGCCGGGCGCACCCAGACGGGCTCGAACTGCTCGGCCTCGTCAGCCACAGGCTCCTGGCCCTCGGGCATGCGAGCGACGAGAAATGGCACGTCGAAGCGGCGCGGCAGGTCGCGGTCGGTGATCCAGTGGGCCAGCATGAAAACGCTGTCGGCCGCCAGCCGCAGGCCGCGCGCGGTGCATTGCGCCACAAACGGCTGGTGGCGGTCGATGGCGGCGATGTCCTGCGCATCGGCCATCAACCCCTTGCGGGGGCCGTCGGCATGGCGGGCCAGCAGCACACCCAGTTCTTCAAAACTCTCACGGATGGCGGCGATGGCCTGGGTGAGGTGCAGATCGCTTTGTGTGGGGCGGCGGTCGGCGGCGGTGTGTGATTGCGCATCCAGCGCATCGATGCCCCCGCCCGGGAACACATAGGCACCCGGTGCAAAGCTGGCCTTGTCGGAGCGCCGGGTCATGAGGACTTCGATGCCTCCCGCATTGCCGGGTGCATCGCGCAGCAGCAGCACAGTGGCGGCCAGGCGGGTGGCTACAGGTTCGCGGTAGGGGTGCAGTTGTTGGCTGGTGCGGGGCATCGGGCCATTATCGAGGGGAGGCGCGCCGTGTGCACACGTCCCACTTCGGTACGGCCCATGGGCCGTACTACGGCGGATGTGCTGGGTTTGACCACTCAGCGCAACGCCCGCAGCTGCTGCAGGCGCAGCAGCACCGCATCAATGACGGCGTTGGCGCCTTCCACGTCGCAGCTCCACAGCATCTCCAGCAGTTCGATCAGCGCGATGGCGTTGGTCTCCTGCAGTGCCGCCTGGGCAGCTGCCTGAAGGTTGTGCGCGCCCAGATCGTCCAGAACGTTGACGGTTAATCCCATGAGGTACTCCCTGTTTTTTTAAGGAGGTCCATCGTAGGTGCGCGGCGGCCGTGCGGCGGGCTGGTCGGCATGATCAATATCAAGGGCGGGCGAGAAAGAAAGCGACAGTGCGCACCCCCTCCTCGCTCAACCGCGTGCCGGAATTGCCAGACCCCTGATCACCGGAGGGCGTGCCACAAACACGTCCAGCACGCGCTGCACGTCGGTGAACTGGCCAAACTCCACGAGGTCGCCCGCGCCGTAGAAACCAATCAGGTTGCGCACCCAGGGCAGGATGGCGATGTCGGCAATGGTGTACTGGTCGCCCATCACCCACTGGCGGCCTGTCAGGCGCTGGTTCAGCACGCCCAGCAGGCGCTTGGATTCGGCCACGTAGCGGTCACGCGGGCGCTTGTCTTCATAGTCCTTGCCCGCAAACTTGTGGAAGAAGCCGAGCTGGCCGAACATCGGGCCCAGGCCGCCCATCTGCCACATCACCCACTGGATGGTTTCGTAGCGCGCAGCGGCCTCCTGCGGGATCAGCTGGCCGGTTTTCTCGGCCAAGTACAACAGGATGGCGCCGGATTCGAACAATGCCAGCGGCTGGCCGTCCGGGCCGTTGGGGTCCAGGATGGCGGGGATCTTGTTGTTGGGGTTGAGCGACAGGAACTCGGGCGAGGTCTGGTCGTTGGTGTCAAAGCTCACCAGGTGGGGTTCATAAGGCAGGCCCAGCTCTTCGAGCGCAATCGACACCTTCACGCCGTTGGGCGTGGGCAGCGAATACAGCTGGAGGCGGTCGGGGTGCTGGGAGGGCCATTTGTGGGTGATGGCGAAGGCGGAAAGATCGGGCATCAAAGAGTCCTTGGCGGGTGGCAGCCAGTGCGGCGCCCAAAGAGCGCAAGCCTAATGGGGCCGTGAAACCGGCGCTGCCTGAGGTTATTGGCGGCCCACCGACGATAATCTGACGGATGCAGATTCGCTTTACCAAAATGCAGGGCGCGGGCAACGATTTCGTGGTGCTCGACGAAACGCAGGGCCGCCTGGGGCTCAGCACCGCCCAATACCGTTTTCTGGCCGACCGCCACTTCGGCGTGGGGGCCGACCAGATCCTCACCGTGCGTCCTTCGCCCGCTGACGGTATCGACTTCGAATACGTGATCCACAACGCCGATGGCGGGGAGGTGGAGCAGTGTGGCAACGGCGCCCGCTGCTTTGCGCGCTTTGTGCACGACAAAGGCCTGTCGGGCAAAGACACCCTGCGGGTGCAGACCCAAAGCGGCGTGATTGCCCCCCGTCTCACGCCCGATGGCCGTGTCACCGTGGACATGGGTCGCCCGCAGTTCGATCCCGCGCAGGTACCGTTCGATGCCAGCGGCCTGAGCCCTGTAGAGCAAGGATCAGGGAAAAAATGGCCTCTAGCGCTGGATGGTAAAGCGCTAGCAGCTACTGTTTTGATAGCAGTTGTCTCCATGGGCAACCCCCACGCCGTGCAACTGGTGGACAACGTGGATACCGCCCCCGTCGCCGAAGCGGGCCCTTTGATCGAGCGCCACGCGCGTTTTCCGCAGCGCGTGAACGCAGGCTTTTTGCAGATCGTGGACCGTACCCACGTGCGGCTGCGCGTGTTCGAGCGCGGTGCTGGTGAGACCCTGGCCTGCGGCACGGGCGCCTGCGCCGCCGTGTCGGCCGGCATCCGCCTCGGCCTGCTCGATAACGAGGTGCATGTGGACACGCGCGGCGGCCGCCTCACCATTGCCTGGAGCGGTGCCGACACCGATTCCGTTTTCATGACAGGCCCCGCCACCACGGTGTTCGAAGGCCAGATCGATATTCCTGACACCCTCCTATGACGTCCCACATCCCACCGATCACCGAAGACGACATCGCCCAGTTCCTCACCAACACGCCGGGCTTTTTCGAACGCCATGCCGAGGTGCTGGCTAGCGTGCAGATCACCAGCCCCCACGGCGCGCGCGCCGTGAGCCTGCAGGAGCGCCAGGCCGAAATGCTGCGTGAAAAGATCAAGGGCCTGGAGCAGCGCATCATGGAAATGGTGCGTAACAGCACCGAAAACGCTGCCATTGCCAACAAGGTCCACCAATGGACCGGCAGCCTGCTGCAGGTGCGCGACCCGTTCGACCTGCCCCAGGCCGTGGTGGATGGTGTGCGCACCCTTTTCGACGTGCCCCAGGCGGCGGTCCGCGTGTGGGAGGTGGCCGCGCCGTACATCGACGCCGACTTCACCCAGGGCGCCAGCGAAGACGCCCGCGCGTTCGCCTCGTCGCTCACCATGCCGTTCTGCGGCCCCAACCTGGGTTTCGAGCCCGCCGCCTGGCTGGCCAACGAGGCGGGCGAGCCCGCCCAGTCGCTGGCTCTGCTGCCGCTGCGCGCAGGCGCCATCGACAGCGCCACGCCCGCCTTTGGCCTGCTGGTGCTGGGCTCGCAAGACCCGCAGCGTTTTGATGCCACGATGGGCACCGAATTTCTGTCGCGCATGGCAGAACTCGCCAGCGCCGCATTGCTTCGTCTGAAGTAGCCAGACGGCCAGCGGCCGCTCTGCGGCGGCTCAGCCACGGTCACCATGTCTGACACGCCCACTGCGCCCACCACGCTCGACCCCCACGTCCTGCGCTACCTGGAGCACGTGCGCGTCGAAAAGCGGCTGGCAGCGCGCACGCTCACGCTCTACACCCTGGACCTTGAAAAGCTCGCGCAGTTTGCGGCGGCGGTCAGCGTGCCGCTGCTGCAGCTGCAGACCGCACACATCCGCCGTTTTGTCGCGCAGATGCACAGCGGCGGGCGCAGCGGGCGCGGCATTGCGCTCATCCTCTCGGGCTGGCGCGGTTTTTTCATCTGGGCTGGGCGGCAGGGGCTGATTCCGCACAACCCGGTGCAGGACGTGCGCGCCCCCAAGGCGCCCAAGCCACTGCCCAAGGCGCTGGGCGTCGATGACGCCGTCCGGCTGGCCGAATTCGACAACACCGGCGCCGACCCCTGGCTGGAGGCGCGCGATGCGGCGATGGTCGAGCTGCTCTACGGCTGCGGCCTGCGCGTGGGTGAACTGGCGGGGCTCGACGCCATCCCCAATGCCGACACCCAGCGCCAGGGCCGGGGCTGGGTCGATCTGCAAGCGGGTGAGGCCCATGTGTTCGGCAAAGGCAGCAAGCGCCGCAGCGTGCCCGTGGGGCGCGCGGCCACCGCAGCGCTGCAGACTTGGCTGCTACTGCGGGCCACGCCCTTCGGCGGTGAAGGATCGGCGAGGCTTGACACCGCACTGTTCGTCGGCCAGCGCGGCAAGCGGCTCACGGCACAGTCGATCTGGTTGCGCCTGCGCCAGCGCAGCCAGCAGGCGGGGCTGACCACGCCGGTGCACCCGCACATGCTGCGCCACTCCTTTGCCAGCCACCTGCTGCAAAGCAGCGGCGACCTGCGTGCGGTGCAGGAGCTGCTGGGCCACGCCAACATCACGACCACGCAGGTCTACACGCGCCTCGATTTTCAGCACCTGGCCAAGGTGTATGACGCGGCGCATCCCCGAGCTAGAAAAAAGCCCCCCTGAGCGGCTGCGCTGCTTCCCCCAAGGGGGACGCACCTGGTGGCCCGGCAAAGCCGGTTCCACGGGTGCACTGGAATTGGCTGCGCTCAAAGCAAGCGTTGGGGGAGATCCGCAATGGCCGGTCTCACGGAACCAAGTTGCAACAGGGCGCATCCGAGCAGAGCGCTTGCTTTGAAGCTACTTGGAGTTGTCGTCATGCTGCTGAAATGGATCAAATCGAACCGTGGGTTCATCGTGCTGCTGCTGTGTTTCGGCATCTTCCGCACGGCGGTGGCCGACTGGAACCCCATCCCTTCGGGGTCCATGCGCCCCACGCTGCTCGAAGGCGACGTCGTTTTTGTCAACCGCCTGGCCTACGATCTGAAGCTGCCGCTGACCAATGTGGTGCTCGCCCGCCTGGGCGAGCCCGAGCGGGGCGATGTGGTCACCTTCTCGTCGCCGCGCGATGGCACGCGGCTCATCAAGCGCATTGCGGCGTTGCCCGGCGACACTGTGGAAATGCGCGACGAGGTGCTGTACCTCAACGGCGAGGCGGCGCGCTATGACGCGCCCGAGGCGGTGACCGAAACCCTGCTGGAATGGGGCGCCCAGGTGCCAGCCACCCGCTGGACGGAGCACCTGCAGGGCCACGAGCGCCGTGTGCAGTGGCTGCAGGGCGTGACCGCGCACCGCAGCTTCGGCCCGGTGACGGTGCCCGAGGGCGAATACCTGGTGCTGGGCGACAACCGCGACAACAGCGCCGACTCACGCTACATCGGGTTTGTGCCGCGCCACCTGCTCATCGGCCAGGCGCGCCGGGTGCTGGTGTCGGCCGACATCCTTGACAATTGGGCCCCGCGCCTGGGGCGTTTCGGTCACGCGCTTTGATTCGGCGTGAGCGCTGAACCGCGTTGTGCGGTGGGCGCTGAGAGGCATCGTGGCCACGTCCGCTACTCGGGCAGCGCTTCACTTTCGCCTTGATTGGTCGCATGCAAGCATGGGGTAGAGCTCGCTGGAGGCGTGAGGGACGGGGGCTGCTGACCCCGCATTCAGAGGGAATAACTCTGGAGCTTGCGGCCGCCTTAGGTAGCAGATTGTCAACAAGTGTTGCATTTTGGTGGCTATTGTCGCTTTGCGTAACGCCTCCCCCTATGATCGCGGCCACACTTTTGAGCCTGCCCCGATCTATGCGCTTCCCCGGTTCTCTGCTGCGTCCCCCGACCTTGTCTGCCGTGCTGATGGGTGCGGCTTCTTTGCTGAGCGGCTTTAACGCTGGCGCTCAGACTCTGGACGTATACCTTTCACCGCCCGGTGAACAGAACACGACGCGATCGGGCGCCATTGTTGAAACCTTCTCGGATGCAGCGGGGGCAATTGGTGCGACGGGGAGTTTTGCCATCGGGGCTTGGACGGGTGCCACCGGGGGTGTCAACCGCACTGCGGCTGACCAGTATGGTGGCGCAGATGGGACAGGGAACTACCTTGCTATAGGAAACGGCAACCAAGTCACCATCACCCTGATTGGCGACCGGAAGTACGTTGGATTCTGGTGGTCGGCGGGCAACGCCGGCAACACCATCGAGTTCTATGACGACACCAACACCTTGTTGGCGCAGTTCACGACGAACTCGCTGACAACGCTGCTGGGTGGGGGCGGCAACATCACGGCGATCGATGGCAATTCGTACGCCAAGGCGGACTACTTTGGCAACCCCAATCCGCCTGCGGGTCGCAATACAGGAGAGCCCTATGGCTACATCAACCTGTTGCTGCGGGGGGCCAGCGTCAATTTCAGAACCATCGTTGTCCGCCACGCTGGAGGAGGGGGCTTCGAGCTGGACAACCTGGCCGTGACCGATGCAGCCACGGTGCCAGGCACCTGGGTGGATGTTGGAACCGTGACGGTGACCTTGCCGCCTGGAGCCATCGGCGCTGTGGACGACACGGCCACCACCCCGTTCAACACCCCTGTGCCGGGCAATGTGGCCACCAACGACACGACCGTGGCTGGCTCCACTTTTGCCGTGGTTGCGACACCCGCCAACGGCTCTGTGGTGCTCGATCCATCCACGGGGGCCTACACCTACACGCCGCAACCTGGTTTTTCAGGCCAGGATACGTTCACCTATCAACAGTGCAAGCCAGCACCTGATCAGGCAACCTGCGTCCCCGCTACGGTCACAGTGACCGTCGGCCCGAATGCGGTAGATGACAATGCAGGCCCCGCCACCCAAGGGGTGCCGTTCAATGCTTCGGTCACGGGCAATGATTCCGCCCCGGTGGGTTCCACGTACGCGGTGCTCGCGAGCACCGCCAACGGCACCCTGAATCTGAACAGCGCGACGGGTGCCTATACCTACACGCCGAATGCTGGCTTCAGCGGGACCGACACATTCACCTACCGGGTGTGCCTGCCTGCTCCGAACGCGGCTCTTTGTGACGATGCGACGGTGCAAATCTCGGTGGTTGCGCAGGTGCCCCCCGTGGCCCTGTCCGTGTCCGTTGCGGGCGTGCCGACCATTGGGCAACCCGCCACAGGCAACTACACCTACACGGACGCCAATGCAGACGTGCAGGGTGCGTCCACCTTCCGCTGGGTGCGTAGCCCCAGCAACAGCGTGGCGGCAGGAACGAATGTCGCCACAACGATGGGGTATACCCCGGTGGCAGGCGATATGGGCAACTTCCTGTTTTTCTGTGTGACGCCAGTGGCCGCTACCGGGGCCACGCCGGGTCTGGAAGTGTGTTCGCCGGCAAGCCAGATCGGGTTTGCGTCACCCATTCCTACGCTGTCCCAGTGGGGGATGATCATTTTGTCGATTCTGATGGGCTGTTTCACCACGGCCTTTGCACGCCGTCGCCGCTGATGCATAACCAATGAACTACTGCGGTGTCGGTGTATCGGCCCCGCAGTGGTAAGCAATGCGGCTTATACGAACGGCGGGGCGGCTTTCGGCGGAATTTGCAGAGGCAGCGACAGCGTAAATGTGGAGCCCTCGCCCACCCGGGACTTGACGGTTAACGTGCCGCCCAGCAGTTGGGCAAGCGCACGAGACAGCGACAGCCCCAGTCCGGTGCCCCCGTGTTGGTAGCTGACGCGGGCGTGGCCCTGGCTGAACTTTTCGAAAATGACCTCGTGCAGGTTTTCCGGGATACCCGGGCCTGTGTCTGTGACATGGAACTGCACATGGTGACCGTCTGCGCTGGTATCCACGGCCAGGCACACGGTGCCCGACGGGGTGAATTTGATGGCATTGGACAAGAGATTGTTCAGGATCTGCTTGAGCTTGAGGCGGTCGGTTAGCAGAGAGTTCGGGACGTTGGCGGCCGTGGTCGCCGTGAGCGCCAGCGATTTGGCCACGGCACTGACACGGAACAGCTCGATCACATCGTGCAGCAGACCGGGCAGTTCCACGGACTCGGGGTGCGTTGGCATGGCACCCGCTTCAATTCGCGCCAGATCGAGGATTTCCGTCAGCAGAGCGTTCAGGTGTTCTGCGCCCTGGCGGATAAGGCTCGATTGCTCCCGGGTCTGTGGATCGTTGCTGCGCAGCTCCATGAGTTCAGCAAAGCCGCGGATGCTCGTCAGCGGAGTACGCAGCTCGTGCGACATGGCGGCCAGGAATTCGCTTTTGGCCTGGTTGGCGCGTTGGGCTTCGGCCTCGCTGCGGGTCAGGGCCGCGTGGCTGACCGCCAGCCTGCGTATGCTTCCCAGAAATACGGCGACAAAGGCCACAACCGCCAGGCTCAACAGTGCCGTCAACCACAGGATCGTGTCGCGTGTGGTGCGCCAGCGGGCGAAAGAGTGTTCTTCTGAGGTGCCGCTGAGTACGGCAAGCGGGTAACTTCCGACACGGCTGAAACCAATAATGCGCAGTCTGGCGTCGGACGATGGCGACAACATGGCCCCGCTGTCCTGGCTGCGCAGTGCTTGCAGGAGGGGCGCGGGCAGTTGCATCCCAACCTCTGTGCTGACACCTCCCAACACGCGCACACGGATCACTCCGTCAAGCCCCGCAAGTCCCACACCGCCGTCGCTGCCCAGTTGCACGCCCCGGTACACGTCGGCGAAATGGCGTGGATTGAGTGACGCCACCACCACCCCCAGGACGCGCCCATCCGCGGCCGTGACTTTGCGTGAGAGCTGGATGGTCGATACCCCCGACACCTTGCCCAGCAGGGACTTGCTGATGAAAAGGCCGTTGTGCAGCATGCCAGAGCTGGGCGGGGCCGCTTCGGCGGGCAGCAAGTGCACCCGGATATGGTCGCGGTCCATCAGGCTCACATGGTTGCTGCGCGAGCCGTCGGGGTCGAGGTTGCTGCCCTGAAAGCGGCCATCAGGGCCCACGAAGGACAACTGCGTCAGGATGTGCGGCACCATGCCGGTTTCATTGGCGATGGTTGCCAGGTCCTCGCCGTTGAGTGGTCCGTCTTCGGCGGTATGCTGCAAACGCCACATGGCCTGGTCCACCGTGTCCAGGATGCGCAGCGTGTGCTCCTTCAGTGCCAGGGCGGTGTTGGTGTTCTGGCGCATCTCGGCGTCCAGGGTTTCCTTCCACTGCCAGCGCAGCATGGCGGCCATAGTGGCCCAGGCACCCAGCAGCACTACAGCGCTGAAAACGCAGGCCACCACAAAGTACATCAGCGCCGGGCTGCTGCGCCAGTCGGAGGATTGGGGCTTGCTGGGCTTCCTGTTCATGTGAGCGGGGCTGGCATCGTGTCCGTGTAGCCTGCGGTGAGCAGCATGATATGGAAGATGGTACCGCCGTCGGGCCCGTTGGTGGCATGGATGCGCCCCCCATGTGCTTCGACGATCTTGCGGCATATCGCCAGGCCCAGGCCCGTTCCGCCGGAGCCATCGCGCGTCTTGCTCGATTGCACGAAGGCCTGGAACACGGTCTCCAGCTCTGCGGGAGGTATGCCCGGGCCTTGATCGCGCACCTGAATGTGGATGCTGTGGTCGTCCGAGACTCCGGCGGTGATGTCGATGATGCTGTCTTCGGGCGAGAACTTGATGGCGTTGCTCAAGACATTGCGCACCACTTGCTGAAAGCGCGATGGATCCACTTTGGCGATCAAAGGCATGCGGCCCAGTCGCAAGCCCAGGCCCAGGCGTTTGCGGTCCAGCAGCAACTCCATCTCTGCCGCCACTTCCTCGATGAGATCGCGCACGTCGGCGCGCTCGAATTGGAAGGCTCCAACCGTGCTCTCGATCTTTGCGATGTCGAGCAGGTCATTGACCAGCACCAGCATGCGCTGGCCCGCGTCGTGGATGTCGCTGAACATGGACGCCAGCTTGGATTGATGGCGGCCCCGCGCCAGTCCGAGTTCGGAGAAGCCCAGGATGGATTGCAGGGGCGTGCGCAACTCGTGGCTGATGTTGGCCACAAATTCCGACTTGGAGCGCGACGCCTCTTCGGCCAGATCGCGTGCGGCCCGGAATTCCGTGATGTCCATCTTGGCGGTCAGGATGCCGATGGGCTGCTTGCCATTGGTGGTGACGAGCACCTTGGTGACCTGCACGTCCCGGAAGCTACCATCGGGCCGGCGCATGCGCTCTTCGTAGCGTACACGACCGCCCTCGCGCAACAGTTGTTCTTGGTGTGCGCAGTACGCCTGCGCCTCCTGCGTGGGCAGAAAGTCGATGTTGCGCATCCCCAGGACGCTTTTGCGCGACAGCCCCATGAAACTTTCCCAGGCCTGATTGACCGAGAGAAGACGTCCTTCAGTGTCGGTCATGCAGATGGGCAACGGGTTGCATTCGAGCACCTGGCTTGTGAGGGCCAGCTGCTCTTGCAGGCTTTGCTGGGCGGCCAGCAGGGCTGTCACATCCACCGCGCTGCCCGCAAAGCCGCGCAACTGACCCGACCGGTCACGCAGCGGAACCACCGAGATGTCCAGCGCGCGCGTTTCTCCAGCGGGCCCCGTGAGGCGGACCTGCGCCATGCGCACGCCCGGGGGCTGGGTGGCGTCGAACAGGGCATCCACGCCATCGCGGCACTCGGGGTGGACGACGTCCCGCAGACGCTGGCCTCGGGCCATTTCAGCGGGCTGGTTGGTAATGGCATGCCAGCGGGGATTGACGAACCGGATGGTCCCTTGGGCATCGGTGCGGAAGATCAGCTCCTGAACACTTCGGAACAGGACCGACAGCTCTTGTTCGCGCCGTGCGGTTTCTTGCTGGGCCTCATCGCGTTCACGTTGCGCAACTTCTTTTGCGCGGGCATTGCGCCAGGACGCATGCGTGAGAAGTCCTATCAGCGCCAAGGCCACCCCCATGAACAGCAGCGGTCCTCGCATTGCGTCCAGCCACTGCTGGGTCGTGGCTTCATAGGGTTGCTCTACAAAAGCCACCAGAGGCTGGTTATTGGAGCTGCGCCAGGCGCCCAGGCTACGGGCCTGAAAGGTTTGCAGCGGGCCGTAAGTTCCTTTGTGCGCAGGCAGCAAACCCTGGAACAAAGGGTGGGTGCCCAGGCTGCTTCCAAGATTCAAGGTGTCGTTGCCCACCTGGGTGAGCAAGGTCCCGTTGTCCAATGCCAGCATGACCTGTGTGCCAGGGTGGCCTGCCTCCATCAACTGCCGCTGGTAGGTGGCCAGGGCGTCGGGATTGATCTGTGCCACCAACGTCACCACAGCGTTCGATGGCAGGCGAACCAGGCGCACCATGGGAATGTAGCCAAGGCCAGCTGGCACGGTTGCATTGCGCATATCTTGGGTGAGTGTGCGGCCATGCACCCAGGCTCCAATGACCACCCGCTCATCGGTCGCTGGTGAAGGAGGCAGGCGCTGCAGATCCACCCGGCCACCCCGGTCCGAGGCGGTCGTGGAGGCCAGCACCAGCCCTTCGGAGCTGACGATGGCGATGCTGCGCAGAAAAGGCAGGCCTTGCAAGCGGTAAGACTGCTGTGCTTCGAGCTGCGCGGGAGTGTGGTTTTCGGTGGTCAGGTTTTTCGCAAGGCTGTCGAGGGTGAGCTTGGTGTTGTCGAAAACCTGGCTGGCGTGCGACTCCATGACGCTGGCCAGTAATTCGAGCTGCTTGCGGTCCTGAGCTTCTGTGCGGCGGAACTCCAGCCACATCAGCGATGCGGTGCCGATGAGTACGGCCAGCATGAGAAGCGTGCCCCCGAAGAGCGCCCTGCTGCTGGCAACTTCCAGCAAGCTGAGCTTGGCAAAGGGAATAGATCGTTTCATGGCAGGGGCATCAGTTCAGAAGGATGCTTTCGAGTCCGTGGCGCCGTGCCGCCGTTTCCAGGCGGCCGTCCTGCCGAATCCGGGCGACAAAAGCGTTGAGCACGGCTCGCCATTCGACGTCGCCCGGTTTGCTGGCATGGGCGTAGGGGAGCGTATAGAACGGCTTGGGGGGTGCCACCAGTGCGGCCCATTCCGTGCTTTCGATCAGTGCGCGACCGTAGGGGTAATCGGTCATGAAGACGTCCACGCGGCCGGCAATGAGTTCACGTTCCCGTGTCTGCGGCAGGTGGATGGAGACGAGACCTGCATGCTTGAGGCGTTGCCGCATGACGGGCTCCATGAACGTTCCGGCCTGCACGCCTACCTGCACGCCCGGCTGGTCGATGTCACTCCATTGCCGCACGATGCGGCTGGTGCGTGTGGTTACGGCATAGATGTCGCTTTGCAGATAGGGCGTGGAAAACTGGAGTTGTTCCATGCGCTGGGGCAGCATGGCGATGCCGAACATCGCTACATCGCAGGTGTTCGCCTGCAGGTCCTGCACCAAGGTGACAAAGGACGAGTCCACGAAGCGCAGCTTGACGCGCAGATCAGACGCCAGTGCCGTAGCCAGATCGATGTCCAGGCCGCTGAGCTGGCCGGAGCGCGGGTCCCGAAACGAGATGCGCTGGTACGCGGGCCAGATGCAGACCCTGACTTCACCCCGGGCCTGAACGCGGTCCTGAACCTCACCTGCTGTGGCGCCCCAGGAGGCCAGAGCGGTAGCCAGGAGCATGAGCACCGCAGCCTGCACTCGGTATGTACGGAAGATCATGGTGCCTCCTGCTTGCGGTTGATCAGGTCGGCGAAGGTCATGCGCCCGACCGTGACTTGCTCACGCAAGGCCGAAATGGCGGCGCTGTTGCGCAGGAAGCAGTCCACGATATCCGGGTCGAAGGCTTTGCCCCGTTCGGCCAGGAGCATCTCCAGCGCTTTTTCGTGGCTGAAGGCCGGGCGGTAGACGCGGTCCATGGTCAGGGCGTCGTAGAAGTCCACGATGGTCACAATGCGCCCCGACAGGGGGATGGCTTGGCCTGCCAACTGGTTCGGGTAACCCTTGCCATCCCAGCGTTCATGGTGTGCAAGCGCAATTTCGGCGGCCACCTGGAACAGCGCGATGCGCGATTTTCCCAGGATGTCTGCCCCGATGGCAGGGTGCCGGTTCATGATCATGCGCTCCTGAGGCGTGAAGGCACCAGGTTTCTTCAGCACGTCGTCAGGAATGCCGATCTTGCCAATGTCATGCATGGGGGCCGCCTTGCGCAGCATCAGGGCGTAGTCCTTGGACTCGCCCAGAAAAAGTGCCAGGGCCTCGGCCAGGAATCCGATGCGCACGATGTGGATGCCTGTGTCATCGTCTTTGTATTCCGCCGCCATGGACAGCAGAAACAGTGCCTCATGGTGGGCGCGGGCCACTTCCTGCAACGCCTCGTTGCGTTCCTGGTACATGCGCCCCAGATCGAAGACGATCTTCTCCATCTGGTCGGCCGCCGCAGGGCTGAACTGGGTATTTTCGCGTGCAGCTGCAACCATGCTCATGGCGCCTCGCCGGGGGTTGTGCCCAGGTGGTTGATGGTTTCGATCAGTTTGAGGGGGCTGAAGGGCTTGAGCAGATAGGCGTCGGCCCCGGCCATCATCCCCGCCTCGATATCCTGGCTTTGCCCGCGAGCCGTCAGCAGCACCACCCAGGGTTTGCCCAGCGATGGGTCGCTTTTGACAAGGCGGCACAGATCGAGTCCGTCCATGCTTCCGGGCATCATGATGTCCAGCAACAGTAACTGGGGGCGCAGCGTTCGCACGGCCTCCAGGCCCTCGTCGGCGTTGACGGCTTCATGGATGTCGTGGTCTTCGAACTCCAGGGTCATGCGGATCAGTCGGCGGATATCCGCATGGTCTTCGATGATCAGAATGCGTTTGTTCATGGTTGGGCACTTGCTGTAACTAGTTTTATCAATTTTATCATAAAAGTGATTTCTCGAAGTGATAAAATTCGCCACTATGGAACTCAGTCTTCTCTCTTCGCTGCCGGTGGATTGCAGTACCCGTGATGTGGCGCGGGTGCTGGGTATGGCGGTTCGTTCTGTTCAGCTGATGGTGGACCGGGGTGAGCTGGAGGCCTGGAAAACACCAGGAGGTCATCGGCGCATCGCGAAGGCATCGGTCGAGCGCTGGCTGGCCCAGCGGCAGGGTCAGGGCCAGCCCGTTGTACCGGTTGCCGAAGTTGCCGTGTCTGGTGCGGTGGTAGCGCCAGACGATGGGGTGGTTAAAGCTGCACCCAGGCGCGCCGAGCAGGTCGGCGCTTCTCGCGAACCAGTGGGTACACACGGCCAGCGGGTGTTGCTGATCGAGGATTCCGCACATTTCCAGACCCTGGTGAAGCTGTTGATGGCGCACGATTTCCCGCAAGTGGAACTGCATGTGGCAGACGACGGCATCGTTGGCTTGGCGATGGCGGGCGAACTGCAGCCGGATGTGCTGATTGTGGACATCCTTCTTCCTGGCATTGATGGCGCAACGCTGATTGCGCGTCTGCGCTCGCATCCCCAGTTCCAGCGCAGCCGTCTGATCGTTGTGACCTCGCTCGACGAAGAGCAGCGCAGTCCCTACGCCTTTGCGCTGGCCGGGCTGCCTGTGGTGCACAAGCCCCGCTTGGTGCAGGAGCTGCCTGCGTTGCTGACGGGGTTCCTGCGTCCTGTGGCCGAGAAGGCCCGAGCGCCGTCGTGACGCAGCCGCGCGTGCTGTTGGTAGAGGACGATCCGTCAGTGCGCCGGTTTGTCCAGATGGCGCTCGATCCCCTCGGCGTGAATCTGGTGCCATGCGCCACTCTCGCCGAGGCGAAGCAGGCGCTGACCACCGAAGTGGCACCCCTGGTCCTCACGGATCTGACCCTGCCCGATGGCTCCGGCCTTGATCTACTGGTTTGGATGCAGACAAATCTTTCGCCTCAGGGAGTGGCCTGCCGCACCGTGGTGTTCAGTGGTGGGATTGACCCAGCCACGCAGCGCAGGTTGGAGTCGCTCAACGTCTGGCGCGTTCTGCACAAACCCGCCTCCGTGGGGGCGCTGATGGCTTGTGTTTCTGAGACTCTGGCCAGCCTCGACTTGGGGGCTCAGGCCGATTCCGCCGTCGTCACCGTTGCTCAACACAATCCAGTGGCCGATTTTTTCGGCGGCAACCGAGCGCTTTACGAAGCTTATCGACAGGCATGCCTGGCCCGGTTTCCTCAAGATGTGATGGAAGGCGATCTGGCCGTGGCGGCGCAAGATGCACAGGCGCTGCGGCGCGTGGCGCACAACCTCAAGTCAGTGTTGACGATGCTGGGTGAGGCGCCAGCTGCCCAGTGTGCGCGAAGCACCGAGGAGTGGGCTGCAGGGGGCCATTCTGACCTTATGCAACAGGGATGGCGACAGTTGCGGCAGCAGGTGCTGCGTGTGGTTTCTGTTCAAGGCGAAAGTTGAATTCTTTGCATCTCGCAAACGGCAGCCTATTGCCGGTACGTGGATCATTTCACAGCTTCTGAACAATAGAAAAACCACCCGAAGGTGGTGATTCCAAGGGGACTTCAACAGCTGACGCCTGGCGTCTGGCGTCTGGCCTTGAGGCTGTCGGGCTTGGAGTGTCGATAGCGAAAGTTGCCCCTGGGGGGGGGGCAATGTTGGCGCCGATTCAAAATTGAGCCACCGTGCCGATTGAATTTTGAGCCAGGGCTAATGGCCAACCTGTGAAGGTCGGCTGTGGATAAGTGTAGTGCCTTGGGTCGGTTTTGGTCTCCTTGGTGATCGAGCTCGGTGGTCGTCCGTTGAGGGTAAGCCGCGCAGGGCGAAGCCCGTAGCGGCTTGCCCTTGAGCCGCTCAGAACGGCTCAGCCTTCTTGGCCTGTTCGCGTGCCTTGATGCGTTTCTTGGCCACGGCTGTGCTGTGCATGAACCTGTGGGACTCGTTGCCCGTCTCGACGATGTGGCAGTGGTGCGTGAGTCGATCCAGCAGTGCCGTGGTCATCTTGGCATCGCCGAACACGCTGGACCATTCCTTGAAGTCCAGGTTGGTGGTGATCATCACGCTGGTCTGCTCGTAGAGCTTGCTCAGCAGGTGGAACAGCAAGGCGCCGCCTGCCTGGCTGAAGGGCAGGTAGCCCAGCTCATCAAGGATGACCAGGTCCATGCGCTGCAAGCTCGCTGCGATGCGGCCTGCCTTGCCTTGGGCCTTCTCCTGCTCCAGTGCGTTGACCAGGTCCACCGTGGAGTAAAACCGCACGCGTGAGCCATGGCGCGTGATGCCCGCCACGCCGATGGCCGTGGCCAGATGCGTCTTGCCCGTGCCGGGGCCACCCACCAGCACCACGTTGTGCGCCTGCTCGGTGAACGCCATGCTGGCCAACTGCTCGATGAGCTTTTTGTCCACGGGCGAGCATTCGAAGTCGAAGCCCGCCAGGTCGCGGTGCACGGGGAACTTCGCCGTGTGCATCTGGTAGCTCACTGAGCGCATGGCTCTGTCCGTGACTTCCGCTTGCAGCAGGTGCTCCAGCAGCCAGCGCGAGCTCTCCAGCGTGGCGTGGCCGCCTTGCTTGACCAGGTCCTCCCAGGCCCCGGCCATGCCGTACAGGCGCAGCTCTTTGAACTCCTTGTCCAGCTCACGCATGATCGGCCTCCTGCATGTCGCTGCCAGCGCGCAGGCTGTCATAGCGCGCCGTGTCGGCCAGGGGTGTCTGGCTCACTTGCAGGTTGGTCGCAACCGTCTCGGGCAGGGGCTGCGCTTGCAGGCGGCCGAGCACGTTGATGACGTGCTCGGTGCTCACCCGCCCCGATGGCGGCGCACTCTCCAGGGCCAACTCCACCGCCACCAGCACGGCGTCCAGCCCTTGCTTGGGCACCTCGGCCAGTACCTGCGCCATCACCCTGTCGCCCCCCTCCTGGTGCAGCAAGCCTTTGCGCATGCGCTGCAATGGCTCGGGCAGGTCTGCAAAGGGCGCGCCGTTGCGCAGCGCGCCCGGCTTGCGCTCGATCAGCGGCACGTAATGCTGCCAGTCGTAGCGGGTCTGGTTGCGATCGCTCAGGCGCTCGTGCGTGGCCACCATAGCATCGCCGGCCACCACCACGATCTGCGCCGGGTACAGGTGTGTGCTGACCATTTGCCCCGCCCATTCGCAGGGCACCGAGTAGCGGTTGCGCGCCACCGTCACCAGGCAGGTGCTGCTCACCTTGGCCGGGTTCTCAACATAGCCATCAAAGGCCACCGGCATCGGCATCAGGTGGCTTTGCTCCAGCTCCAGCATCTCGGCGATGCTGAACGCTTTGTGCTGCGGGTGGCGCAGCTCTCGCCACAGAGCCCGGCAGCGCTCGCCCAGCCACGCATTGAGCTCGGTAAAGCTGCCAAAGCGCCGTTGCCCCGCCTCCACCCAGATGCGACGGCGGCTGTCTTGCACATCCTTCTCCACGCGCCCCTTCTCCCAGCCGCTGGCACGGTTGCAAAAATCAGGGTCGAACAGATAGTGCGCGCACATGGCTGCAAAGCGCGCATTGACCACGCGGCCTTTGCCCTTCTTGACTTTGTCGACCGCCGTCTTCATGTTGTCGTAGATGCCACGGCGTGCCACGCCACCCAGCGCTGCAAAGCTGCGGGTGTGCGCATCGAACAGCATCTCGTGGCCTTGGCTGGGGTAGGCCACCAGCCAGAAGGCCCCACTGGCACACAGCTTCATGTGCGAGACCTGCATGCGGTAGTACACCCCGCCCACCAGCAAGCCGTCTTCGCTCCAGTCGAACTGGAAGGCCTCGCCAAGCTCGAAAGTCAATGGCACGAAGGCCTTGCAGGCCGCCTGTTGGCCTTCACCTTGGCGCCACTTGCGGATGAAGTCCGTCACCCGCGTGTAGCCACCTTCGTAGCCCGCTGCCTTGATCTGCGTGAACAAGGCCTTGGCCGTGCGCCGCTCCTTCTTGGGCCGCTTGGCATCGGCCTTCAAGGCTTGCTTGAGCTCCGCCTCGTGCGCCGACAGCTTGGTCGCCTTCGCCGCCTCCCGGCGGTACTTGGGCTCGACCGGCTGCGCCTCGTCCAGCCACTTGGCCACCGTGTTGCGCGACAGGCCCGTGGCCCTCGATATCTCCCGCTTCGTCTTCTTGTCCCGGCGGTGCATCCGCCGTATCTTGCCAATCATGTCCATGGTGATCACCCTCTTCATTCCCTTGCTGCACAAAACAGCAGGGTAGGTAAAACACCTGGCTCAGTTTTAGGTCGGCATCACACCAAAAAGTGGCTCAGTTTTCGGTCGGCGTCAACAGGGGGCAACTTGCAACAGACGTTTTCCAAGTCCGGCGGGTTCCTAGAAGTTTTCCCACTCTTTCTCTGCATGTGGAGCGGCAGTCACGAGTTTTGCCGAAGGCAGATGCGCCACGCCCGATTTCGCCATTGCGACACTTCGGACAGCCGCCTTGATGGCGGAGGTCGCTGATCGCTGGTTTGGGGCTTTCCGGGCCATCGGCGGCCGTGAAGCGTATGTGGTGGATGTGCTGAGCGCTCCTTGTGCGGGCACCAACGCAGGGCGCTCTTCCAAAGCCAAGGGCGAAATCTTGAAGGAGGAAACCACGTTGACCAGCTCCGCTGCCTGGGTGTTGAGGCTGCTGGCTGCTGCTGCCATTTCCTCCACCAGTGCCGCGTTCTGCTGGGTGGCCTGGTCCATCTGGGTGACGGCTTCGTTCACCTGGTCCACGCCCTGGCTCTGCTCGGAACTGGCTGCGCTGATCTCCGCCATGATGTCGGTAACGCGGCCAATCGCCGAGACCACATCGCTCATGGTCTGGCCTGCCCGGTCCACGAGGGCGGAGCCGGCTTCTACCCGCTCCACGCTGGCGCCGATCAACACTTTGATTTCGCGCGCGGCGTCTGCGGATCGGCTTGCCAGGTTGCGAACCTCGCTCGCAACCACTGCAAAGCCACGGCCTTGTTCACCCGCTCGGGCGGCCTCCACGGCGGCGTTCAGGGCCAGGATGTTCGTCTGGAAGGCGATGCCGTCAATGACACCGATGATGTCCGAGATCTTGCGGGAGCTGTCGTTGATGTCTTTCATCGTGCGGACCACGTCTGCGACAACCTCGCCGCCTTGGCTTGCCACGTTCGACGCGTTCTGCGCGAGCTGATTGGCTTGCCGGGCGTTCTCGGCGTTCTGGCGAACCGTCGAATTCAGCTCCTCCATCGATGCTGCGGTTTCTTCCAGTGCACTGGCCTGGTTTTCGGTGCGTGCCGAGAGATCGCTGTTGCCCGCCGATATCTCCGCGCTGGCAGTGGCCACGCTGTCGGAGCCTTGGCGTACCTGCGAGACAACCTGTGTCAGCGATGTCTGCATGTCGGAGAGCGCTTGCAGCAGCGGACTGAATTCATCGTTGGCGTTGTCAATGACCTCTCCGGTCAGGTCGCCATCGCGCACGCGGGCTGCGATCACTTGCGCTTCTGACACCCGGCGCTGAAGGACGCTGCCGACATACCAGGAAAACACCATCAAACCGGCTGCAATCGCCGCGACGGCTGCCACCAGGCTGTAAAGCGTTTGTTTCGCATCTGACTCGATCTTTCCAATGCTCTCGGTCAGCGATGTGTTCTGGCGCTGCTTTTGTTGGCTCAGCATCTCGAGCACCACGTTCCGGGCAGGAATCGTCTTGGCGACCAGAAAGTCGAAGCCTTCTTCCTTGTTACCTTGCTCAATCAACTGGATGTTTTGCCCTGCGATCTGCCAGAACGTGCCCAGCGCCTGAACGAGTGCAGCGTACTCAGTCTTTTCGGTCGTGGTGACAGCAGTTTTTTCCAGTGCCAACTGGTCGGTGTCGATCAGCTTCTTTTTCTCCGCAATGTCTGCCAAGGTGGCCTTCACGTCGCTGGGTGTCCTGACCAGCAGCGCATGGCGCAACTGGAGAGATGATCGTGTGACGTTGAGCTCCATGGCTGCCAGCCGCAACTGGTGGGGAACGGACTCTGTGGCGACTTTTCGGGTTTGGGCGGTGACCTCGGAGAGGTTGAACCATGCGAGAAGCGCGACCAGGGTCAGGCCACTGATGAGTGCGAAGGACAGCAGGTGCAGGCGTTTCGCAATGCCGAATGCTCTGAAGAAGTTCATAGGGATTCCGTGTAGGTGTGTTTGTGTTTCGTGGCAATGCGACAGCGTGTCATTGCACGGTGAGGGGCGATGGCAACGAGGGTGCCAAGAGCTTTTCGATGTCGAGCAGGATGAGCATCCGGTCATCGACCGATCCGATGGCCAGCAGGTGGTCCCGATCCACGTCCATGTCGAGTGCGGGGACAGGGCGCAATTGCTCTCTCTCCAGCGTGAGCACATCAGACACGCCATCCACCACAACGCCCACGACGCGCTGACCAATGTTGAGCACGATCACCACGGTCAGATGGTCATAGCGAGCCTCTGGCAAGCCCAGTTTCAGGCGCAGGTCGATGATGGGCACGATCACGCCGCGCAGGTTGACCACGCCCTTCAGGTCGGCGGCGGCATTGGCGATGGTGGTGGGCTTTTCGTACGAACGGATCTCCTGCACCCGCAGGATATCTACGCCGTACTCCTCGTTGCCGATCTTGAATGCCAGGAACTCGCGAAGATCGGTCAAGACCGTTGGGGCTGCATCAGGGATAGAACCCAGGCTGGATAGGGTGTGAAGATTCGCTGGCATGTCTTTTTGATAAAAATGATAGTTTTGCGAATTCTAAGAAGATTTAATCACATTTGTCAAATAAATGATTTCAAAAATGATAAATATGCTTTCATCACCAGCGCTGTGGTGCGTTCTTCTGTGCAAATGGGCGGGCTTGCTGCGTGGTCCGCGCATGCTGTTTTTCAAGGGATGATGGTTAGACAGCAGCGGTGAGCCCGCACAATCCGGGGCATGAAAACCCTTCGCCTTCGCCCTGGCAAAGAGCGCTCGCTCCTGCGCCGCCACCCCTGGATCTTCGAATCGGCCATTGCCAAGGGCGGTGGCGACAGCGGCGAGACCGTGCGCGTGGAGTCGCACGAGGGCCAGTTCCTGGCCTGGGCCGCCTTCAGCCCCAGCTCGCGCATTCGCGCACGGGTCTGGAGCTTTGATGAGGCGCAACGCATTGATGCTCCGTTTTTCATAGCTTCCTGCGCACGCTCCATCATCGCCAGAGCCCGATTTGACTTGCAAAGCGACGGTGTGCGCCTGGTGCACGGCGAATCCGATGGCTTGCCTGGCCTCATCGTGGACCGCTATGGCGACACGCTGGTGGCGCAGTTCACCAGCGCCGGCACCGAGCGCTGGAAAGGCGTGATCGCGGACGCGTTGCTGCGCGAGACAGGCTTGACCAAGCTGTACGAGCGCTCGGATGCCAGCGTGCGTTCGCTGGAGGGCCTGGAGCCCGCCACGGGCTGGCTGCGCGGCGGGCCCACGGGCACGCCGGGCGACGGCGAAGGCCCGCCGCTCGAGCTCACCATCCACGAACACCAGTGGAATTTGACGCTGAACATCGCCGAGGGCCACAAGACGGGCTTCTATCTGGACCAGCGCGACAGCCGCAAGCGTTTTGCCGACTACACCCAGCGCCTGGGCTTCAAGCATGTGCTCAACTGCTTTTGCTACACCGGCGGCTTCAGCGTGGCAGCACTGGCGGGCATGCGTGCAGCGGGCACCGTAGCCGACGGGCACGTGACCTCCATCGATTCTTCGGGCCCGGCCCTGGAACGCGCCCGCGCCCACGTGGCGCTCAACGGGTTCGATCCGAACCGGGCCACCTTCCTCGATGCCGATGTGAACGCCTCGCTGCGCCAGTTCCTCAAGGAAGGCCAGCGCTTTGACGCCATCATTCTCGACCCGCCCAAGTTCGCCCCCACGGCGGCCCACGCCGAGCGGGCCGCTCGGGCCTACAAGGACATCAACCGGCTGGCGTTGCAACTGCTGACCCCGGGCGGGGTGCTGTTTACCTTCTCGTGTTCGGGCGGCATCAGCGCCGACCTGTTCCACAAGATCGTGGCGTCGGCGGGCGCGGATGCAGGGGTGGACGGCTACATCCTGGAGCGCCTGGGCGGCGCGCCCGACCACCCGATGACCCTGGAATTCCCGGAAGGGGAGTACCTCAAGGGCCTGGTGGTGATGCGGAAATCTTGATGTTTTTGGCCTCTAGCGCTTATCTCTTATGCGCTACTAGCTATTAAATTGATAGCTCATCTGGTGCAGTGCGTGCCAGGTAGTCTGAGGCGAACTGCACAAACCAGTCGATGCTCTCGGGCTGCGCCAGCGCGTCGCGGTTGAGCACCCGCTCGGCCGGGTGACCCAGAAGCAGCTTTTTGATGGGCAGCTCCAGCTTCTTGCCTGTCACGGTCTTGGGGATGACCGGCACCTGCAGGATTTCGTCGGGCACGTGGCGCACCGACAGCGCGGTGCGCAGCGCCTGGCGGATGCGCTGGCGCAGCGGCTCGTCGAGTGTGGTGCCTGCGCGCAACTGCACGAATAGCGCCAGGTAGGACGGGCGGCCCAGGTATTCCAGATCCGTCACCAGGCTGTCGAGCACGTCGTCCAGCCCCTCGACCACGCGGTACAGCTCGGCCGTGCCCATGCGCACGCCCTGGCGGTTGATGGTGGCATCCGAGCGGCCGTAGATGATGCCGCCCACAGCCTCGGGCCGGGCCACCAATCGCAGCCAGTCGCCCTGGCGCCACACGGGGCGCTGCTCGGCGTCGTAGAAGGTGTCGAAGTAGCTCTCCTTGTAGCGTGTGCCGTCGGCGTCGCCCCAGAAGTACAGCGGCATCGACGGAATGGGCCGGGTACAGACCAGCTCGCCCACCTCGTCGATGACCGGCTGGCCCGCGTCGTTCCAGGCCTGCACGCTGGCGCCCAGCGCACGGCATTGCATCTCGCCCAGGTGCACGGGCAGCGTGGGCAGGCCCACCAGGAAACCCCCTGCGATGTCGGTGCCGCCAGAGACCACGTTGAGCCAGAAGTCGTCCTTGACATCGTAGTAGAGCCAGCGGTAGGCCTCGGGCGACAACGGTGATCCGGTGGAGCACACGGTGTGCAGGGCCGACAGATCTGCCACCTGCCGGGGCACCACACCGGCCTTCAGGCAGGCGTGGTGGATGGCGGCTCCCACGCCGAAGGTGGTCACGCGAAGGCGGCTTACCAGGCGCCACAGATAGGCCCAGTCGGGGTCGGCGCCCCCGCCGGCCGCACCGGTGACGGAGCCGTCGTATAGCACGATGGTGGCGCCGCCCAGCAGTCCCATCACATGCGCGTTCCACACCATCCACGAGGTGTTGACCGCCCACAGCACCCGGTCGCCGGGGTGCAGGTCGTTGTGCAGCACCATGGCCACCAGGCTGTTGGCCAGCACGCCACCGTGGCCGTGCACGATGGCCTTGGGCAGGCCCGTGGTGCCGGATGAATACAGCGTCCACAGCGGGTGGTCGGGTGCGAGTGCGAGCGGCTCAAGCGGTGCGTTGCCCGCCACGGCATCGGCCCAGTGCACCACGGTGCGCGCCTGCGCCTGCGCGGGGGGCGCAGGCGCCGGGTCGAGGCAGGGTACCCAGACCACGTGGCTCACCGTGGGCAATTGGTCCAGGATGTCGCCCAGCGCAGCGCGGCGGTCAAACGGTTTGCCCGCGTAACGGTAGCCATCCACCGCGACCAGCACCTTGGGCTCGATCTGGCGGTAGCGATCGCTCACGCTTACGGGGCCCATGTCGGGCGCACACAGTGCCCACACCGCACCAATGCTGGCGGCCGCGAGGAAGGCCACCACCGCTTGCGGGATGTTGGGCAGGTAGCCCACCACGCGGTCGCCCGGCTGCACGCCCAATGTGCGCAGCGTGTGCGCCAGCGCGCCCACCTGGCGGCGCAGCTCGGGCCACGAGATTTCACCCGCGCCACCGGACTCGTCCTCGAACACGATGGCCGGTGTATGGGGCTGCGTGCCTCCGGGCGTGTGGCGCAAAAGGGTGTCCACCAGGTTCAGCCGCGCGCCTTCGAACCATTGGGTGGCGGGCATGGGGTCGTCCGAGCGCATGCGGCGCGGGGCTTGCGCCATGGGCACGTCGAAGAAGGCCAGCAGCGCGCTCCAGAACGCTTCGGGTTCGTCCACCGACCACTGCCACAGGGCTTCGTAGCCGTCAAAGCGCAGGCCGCGTTCGCGCGCAAGCAAGGCCTCGAAGGCCGTGATGAGAGCGCGTTCGCGGCGGGCAGCGCTGGGTTGCCAGAGCGGGATGTCCGGGGTTTCGGTGGAGGCTGAGGCTGTCTGGGGCAAGGCTGTCAGGGTGGTCATGAAACGGTTCTTTCGCCTTCTCAGGTGTCCGCTGTGAAGCCGATGTTCTTGACGTGCACGCGCCACTGCTCGAACTCGGCACGCAGCCGCGTGGCCAGCTCTTGCGGCGTGGACGAGCGCGCCGTCATGCCGAACTCCGCCAGGCCGCGCACAAAGTCCGGCTGCGCCACGGCAGCGCGCACGGCATCGGTCACGCGCTGCACGGTGGCAGCGGGCGTGCGCGCGGGCACGAACACTCCGAACCACTCGGTCATGTCCAGCGCAAAGCCCTGCTCGCGGTAGGTGGGCAGATCGGGGGCGAAGCTGCTGCGCTCGGTGCCCGAGACCGCCAGCAAGCGCAGGCGGCCGGACTTGAGGTGCGGCAGGTAGCTGCCCAGCACCGTCGAATACGCTGCCACCTGGCCGCCCATCAGGTCCTGCAGCCCAGGCGCATCGCCCCGGTAGGCGACGTGGGTGAACTCCATGCCCGCCATCTTGCCCAGCACGCTGCCCACCAGGTGGGGCGTGGAGCCTGCGGCTGGCGAGCCGAAGTGGGCCTTGCCGGGGTTGGCCTTGGCCCAGGCGACAAAATCCTGCAGCGTGCGCACGCTGTCAGGCACGGCGGGGCCGATCGCCAGCGCGAACGGGAAGGTGCAGACCATGGACGTGGGGGCCACGTCTTCCACCGCGTAGGGGAGCTTGCTGTAGGTGTGCGGGTAGACGCTGAACGGAGCGGGCGGCGAGAGCAGCAGCGTGGTGCCGTCGGGCGCGGCGTCCTTGAGCGCGCTGACGGCAATCTGGGTGCCCGCGCCGGGCTTGTTCTCCACGAGCACGTTGGCGGCATAGGTGCCGCGCAGCCTCTCGGCCAGGCGCCGGGCTACGTTGTCGGTGCTGCCCCCGGGCGGAAAACCCACCAGCAGGCGGGCCAGCTCGGGTGTTTGTTGTGCCTGTGCGGCAGAGAAGATGCCGGTGCCCAGCGCGGCCAAGCCGGTGAGTTGGACAGCGAACTGTCGGCGGGTTGTCATGGGTTGTCTCCTGGGTTTTTGGTGTGCCACCGCGGTGGTGCGGTGCCACTGTGCCGCAGGGGCGCCTTGGCTGCTTTCCAATTGCTGCGGTGGGTATCGCAAAGCTGCGGACCTAGGGGAAAACCTGGGCGTCGCGCGGTAGGGTGATACCTACCTCCAGGGCGACCGGGCGCGCTACGAACGGCGGTAGTCCGAAGGTGTTACGCCCCAGTGGCGGCGAAACGCGTGGCTGAAGTGGGCCGCCGAGGGGTGGCCGGTGAGCAAGGCGATCTCCAGCAGGGGCTTGCGCGTATCGCGCACCAGCCGTGCGGCCAGCTCCATGCGCTGAAAGTGCACCCAGGCGTGGGGCGTGGCGCCAAACGACATTTTGAAGGCGCGCGCAAAGTGAAACGGGCTGAGCCCCGCGATGTCCGCCAGGCGTGCCACCGGCCAGGGTTCGTGCAAGCCGGCCATCACGGCCTCGGTCAGCTGGCGCATCTGCCGCGAGGTGAGTGTGGCGCCGGTGCGCGGGCGCTCGCCGGGCAGTGCGTAGTTTTCCACGAGGTGGATGGCAATGCCCATCGCGATGTGTTCGCCAAACGCGGGTTGCAGTGAGGCGTTGTTGTCCAGCGACGCCAGAAGCAGGTCGGCAAAGGCCGCGAGCACCGGGTCCTTGCGGCCAAAACACTGGCCCAGCGCCACATCGCCGCCTGCGGCACGCTGCAGCCAGGCGGGGGCCAGGTCGATGTGGATGTTGTCGCGAACAGCCGAGCTGCGCCAAAAACTCGGGGTATCGCCGGGCAGGATCACCGCCTCTCCACGCTGCCACAGCGTCTGCCCCACCTGGTCTCCATGGCGCTGCAGCAGCCGGGTGGGGGTGCCCCTGCGCACGAGGATGACGCAGTTGCTGTGGGCGGGCACATACAGGTCGCCTACGGGGCCGACTTGGTGCCACACCGTCAGGCCCTGCCAGGGGCGCCCGGCGCTGGAGCGGTGAACGTGGTCCGGCAGCGCCTGCCAGGGGTGGTCCAGGCGGTTGTCCGCCAGTGCCTGCCAGCGCACTGTGTCAAAACCTTCGATGGCAAGCGGAATGTGGCGGGCGGTTAGAGGCGGCGTCATGGTGAGGTTGGGCAATGGAGTGCCACCAGCGGCCTATCGTAGAGGGTTCCAGGTTCTGGGTACCTGTGTTTCCCGTCGGGCTGGGCGATGGTCGGACCGCGCTCTGGTGTGGCCAGGTGCCAGCAGGGGCTTGACAGCCTCGGTACACTGAAAAACATGCCCCTGGGTGGGGCACTGCGCCATGCAGCGCAAGTATTTGATTCCCTTGAAAGACAGATTTATGGCACTGATCCCCGTCACTATCCTCACCGGCTTCCTGGGCTCGGGCAAAACCACGCTGCTCAAGCGCCTGCTCTCCGAAGCCCATGGCCAGAAGATCGCCGTGATCGAGAACGAATTCGGCGAAGAGAACATTGACAACGACATCCTCGTGACCGAGTCCAAGGAGCAGATCGTGCAGATGAGCAACGGCTGCATCTGCTGCACCATCCGCGAAGACCTGCGCGAGACGCTGCAGCTACTGGCCGCCAAAAAGCGCAAGAACCTGCTGGAGTTCGACCGCATCGTGATCGAGACCACCGGCGTGGCTGACCCGGGGCCGGTGGCGCAAACCTTCTTCATGGACGAAGAAATTGCCGAGACCTACCTCATCGACTCCATCATCACCCTGGTGGACGCCAAGCACGCACCCCAGCAGCTCAATGACCGCCAGGAGGCGCGCCGCCAGGTGGGTTTTGCGGACCAGATATTCCTGTCCAAGACCGACCTAGTGTCCAAGGACGAGACCGAGGCGCTGATCCATCGCCTCAAGCACATGAACCCGCGCGCGCCCATCAAGGCCGTGCATTTTGGCGAGGTACCGCTCAAAGAGGTGTTGGACCTGCGCGGCTTCAACCTCAATGCCAAGCTGGATATCGACCCAGACTTCCTGAAGGAAGAAGGGGACGGGCACGACCACCATGATCATGACCACGAACATGGCGAGCACTGCAGCCACCCCTCGCACCAGCATGAACATGGCCATGGTCACCACCATCACCACGACGATGATGTGAAGAGTTTTGTGTACCGCTCCGACCGGCCGTTCGACCCGGCCAAGCTGGAGGACTTCCTGGGGGCCATCGTGAATATTTACGGCCCGCGCATGCTGCGCTACAAAGGTGTGCTTAATATGAAGGGCACTGAACGCAAGGTGATCTTCCAGGGGGTGCACCAGCTCATGGGAAGCGATCTGGGCCCCCAATGGGCCGAGGGTGAGACGCGCACGAGCAAGATGGTCTTTATTGGCATTGACCTGCCCAAGGACATCTTCCTGCAGGGGCTGGAACAAAGCCTGGTCTGACCCTCACCGGGGCCTGTGCCGCCCAGGGGAGAACGGCGTGTTTGTGTTGTATCTGCAACGTTTTCGTTTGCGTCAGCCCAGGTCGATACAATCGCGCCCCGGTAAAACCCCGGAAGGCTTGCCACCCGCCCTTGGCTGCGAATGCAGCTAGGGCCCGCCCGTACTGCGAGGAGACCAGGAAGTGAAAGCCGACACCAGCAAATCCAAGGGGGCCACCAAGGCAACCCCTGCCGCGGCGAAAAGCGCCGCCGCCCCAGCGGCACCCAAAGTTGCTGCGAAGGCCACTGCCAAGGCTGCTGCGGCGCCCAAGGTGGCCGCACCCCCCGCCGTGGCGGCTCCTGCTCCGGCACCCGTGCTGCAAGCAGGCTCGCAGGTACCCGTGCGCACAACCCGGCCTTCTTCACGATTGGCCCAATTGACCGTACCATCCATGGCACAGACAGTGGCTTCGACCGCTGCCAAAGCCAGTTATCTACATACCATGCCCACGACCGCGCAAGCACAGCCTACATATACGGCTGCCAAAAAAGACCCCAAGCTGGCGAACAACTGGAAAACCAAGTCCGCCGCTGAGTTGACCGATGCCGAAGTCATGGCCATGCCTGACGACGAGTACATGAACGACAAGCAGATGGCCTTCTTCCGACTGAAGCTGGTGCAGCTCAAGCAGGAGATCCACAACAGCGCTGGTGAAACCACCGAACACCTTCGTGAAGACACCGTGGTGGTGCCCGATCCGGCCGACCGCGCGACGATCGAAGAGGAACATGCCCTGGAGCTGCGCACCCGCGACCGCGAGCGCAAGCTGCTCAAGAAGATCGAGCAGTCCATTGCCCGCATCGACGCAGGTGACTATGGCTATTGCGACGAAACCGGCGAACCCATTGGTGTGGGCCGCCTGATCGCGCGTCCTACTGCCACGTTGTCCCTCGAAGCACAACAGCGCCGCGAACTCAAGCAGAAGATGTTTGGTGATTGACCGGGCCGTCTGGCCTGATCAACCCCAAGCGCACCCTGAGCCATGAGCAAGGAAGAAACCACCCCCGGAGGCCTGCTGTCGAAGGTGGTTCGGTTCGTGAAGAACCCGACGGTGAACTGGACCGAGCTGGACTCCATCCAGGACGACCGGGAGAGCCAGTACAGCAAGCAGATGCTCAAGGAGATGATCGAGCGCAAGCGCCGCAACGATTTCGTGCGGCGCCGCGAGTTCGATCAGTTGCGCAAGCTGCGTCAGCGCGAGGTGCTGCAAGGCCAGCGTGTGGAAGACGCCGCAGGGCGCCCCTCGTTCTTTCAGAGCAGCATGGCTTCGCCCGACGAGCGGGCCGTCACGCTCAAGAAGATCGACGAGATCGAAGCGCAGATGTCGCAGCAGTGGTGGAAGAGTAAGCAAGGTGCAGAGGCTCCCACGCAACCCGGCGCCATGCCTGTTGCTGCCGACGCAGCTGCGTCCTCTGATTCCGCCCACGCAAGGGCGTATGCGCCCACGGCACCCGGCAGCCTGCCAGCGCCCCTCGAAAACAAGGCCGGTGTCCAGCCGCTGTTTGCCGATGACAGCATGGCGATTGGCCGGTTTGGCGGCACCGATGCGCAAATGCTCGCGGGCGCAGGTCCTGGCGAAGCGTCCTTCAGCCTTGCGGCAGCTACTGCGGTAACGCCAGCGCCCGCATCCGAACCGGAGGAATTCGTGCACGAACCCGATTTAGAAGAAGCTGCCATCCGGTTTGCCAATGGCGACCATGCCGGGGCTGAGTCCGGCCTGCTCGATGTGCTGGCCCAGCACCAGCAGGATGCGCCCGACGACCAGCTCGAAATCTGGATGACACTGTTCGACCTGTACCGTGCAACGGGCCAGCACGACCGGTTTGACACCCTGGCCATCGACTTCGCCGCCCAGTACAGCCGCTCCGCTCCGCTGTGGTTTTCCATGCCCGAGCAATTGGGCATGGCACCACCCGCCGCAGCAGCTGCGCCTGGAACGGCTGCAGCCGCACCGGCAGGCGCGGTGCGCCGCGATTTCAGCTGGAACGCGCCGCCCACGCTGGCTGTGTCTTCGGTGGCCGCACTCCAGGCCTCGCTGGCACGCGCCGCGTCGCCCTGGACCCTGTCCTGGGCCCGCTTGGGCGCTATCGATGACGCTGCCGTGCCTTTGCTGGCGGACCAGTTCACCCAGTGGGCCGAGCGTGATGTTCAGCTGGTGTTCTCCGGGGTAGAAAAGCTCAACGCCCTGCTGGATGCCAAAACCCAGTCTGGCGACCGCGCCACCAGCCCCGAGTGGTGGCGCCTGCGCATGGCGGCACTGCGGCTCATGGGCAAGCCGGATGAGTTCGAGCTGGTTGCGCTGGATTACTGCGTGACCTACGAGGTCTCTCCGCCGTCGTGGGCGTCGCCGCGCTGCGGGTATTCGGACAACGAAGGTGTGTCTTCGGGCTCGGCGCCTCTGGCGGCCGACAGTGACTTCATGGCCTCCGACCTGGGTGAGTTGTCCGCCCCCGCTCCGCTGGAGGCGGGCCCCGTGGCGCAGCTCAGCGGCTATATCGATGGTGATGCCACGCCATTGCTGGAGCCTTTCCAGGCCTTCCTGCGCCCGGGTGTGCCGCTGACCATTGCCTGCGACAAGCTCATTCGTGTGGACTTCGCGGCTGCGGGCTCGGTGCTCAACTGGGCGGCCGAGCAGCAGGGCCATGGCCATGTGATCCAGTTCCAGAACCTGCAGCGGCTGGTGGCAATTTTCTTCAACGTGATCGGTATCAACGAGCACGCTTGGGTGGTACCCAGAAAGAACTGAAACCTCCATGGGGCGCACCACCAGTGCGGCGGAGCAACCCTTGCGCGTCGGCTGGGTGCGGGCCGTGATCGTTGCATAGTTTTTGGGTGGGCTGCAGGGCCACAGATTCGGTGGCTGCTCGTGGCAGTTAGCGTTCGGCTTCGCCTTGAAAGCGCTGCCCGTGCCCTCAACTGCCGCAGCTATGGACTCATCAAACGACAACCACCCGGTGTTCCACGGCACCACCATCCTGAGCGTACGCCGCCAGACGCCCCAGGGCGTTCAAGTGGCCATTGGCGGGGATGGCCAGGTCACCCTGGGCAACATCGTGGTCAAGGGCACGGCGCGCAAGGTGCGCAAGCTGCACCACGGCAAGGTGCTGGCCGGTTTTGCGGGCGCCACGGCCGATGCCTTCACCCTGTTTGAGCGCTTTGAAGCCAAGCTCGAAAAACACCAGGGCCACCTGGTGCGGGCAGCCATTGAACTCACCAAGGACTGGCGCACCGATCGCGTGCTGCGCCGCCTCGAAGCCATGCTCGCCGTGGCCGATCTGGAGGCCTCGCTCATCATCACCGGCAATGGCGACGTGCTGGAGCCCGAGCAGGGCATCGTGGCCATTGGATCGGGCGGGGCCTACGCGCACTCGGCCGCCAAGGCGTTGCTCAACCACACCGACCTCTCTGCGCAGGACATCGTCAAGAAGTCGCTGGAGATTGCCGGCGAGTTGTGCATCTACACCAACATGAACCACACCATCGAGACCTTGTAGGTCGGGTGTTTTTTGCAGGGCGGTCTTGACCGCATTTGATGCGTTTTTGATAGCTGCTAGCGCTTGATAGATAAGCGATAGAGCCCAATTTGACTGGAATTTTCGCCATGTCGTCCATGACCCCCCAGGAAATCGTCTCCGAGCTGGACCACCATATCGTGGGCCAGGCTAGCGCCAAGCGTGCCGTGGCCATTGCGCTGCGCAACCGCTGGCGCCGCCAGCAGGTCGAAGGCAGCCTGCGCCAGGAGATCACACCCAAGAACATCCTCATGATCGGCCCCACCGGCGTGGGCAAGACCGAGATTGCGCGCCGCCTCGCCAAGCTGGCCGATGCGCCCTTCATCAAGGTCGAAGCCACCAAGTTCACGGAGGTCGGCTATGTCGGCAAGGACGTGGATTCCATCATCCGCGACCTGGCGGAGATGGCCGTCAAGCAGACGCGCGAATCCGAGATGAAAAAGGTGCGCGCCCGCGCCGAAGATGCTGCCGAGGAGCGCATCCTGGACGTGCTGATTCCCCCGGCCCGCGCAGCCGCAGGCACCGAGCCCACGGCTGACAACACGGCCCGCCAAGTCTTTCGCAAGAAACTGCGCGAAGGCGCGCTGGCCGACAAGGAGATCGAGATCGATGTCGCCGAAGGCCGCCCGCAACTCGAAATCATGGGCCCCCAGGGCATGGAAGAAATGGCCGAGCAGTTGCGTGGCATGTTCAGCCAGATGGGCCAGGACAAACGCAAAACCCGCAAGCTCAAGATCGCTGAGGCCCTGAAGCTCATCACCGACGAAGAGGCCGGAAAGCTGGTCAACGAGGAAGAGATCAAGACCCGCGCCGTTGCCAATGCCGAGCAGAACGGCATCGTCTTCATCGATGAGATCGACAAGGTGGCCGCGCGCCAGGAAACCAGTGGTGCCGACGTGTCGCGCCAGGGCGTGCAGCGCGACCTGCTGCCGCTGGTGGAGGGCACCACGGTGTCCACCAAGTACGGCATGATCAAGACGGACCACATCCTGTTCATCGCGTCCGGGGCGTTCCACCTGTCCAAGCCCAGCGACCTGATCCCGGAGCTGCAGGGGCGCTTCCCCATCCGGGTCGAGCTGGAGTCGCTGTCGGTGAAGGACTTCGAGGCCATCCTCACGCAGACCCATGCGTCCCTGGTCAAGCAGTACCAGGCCCTGCTGGCCACCGAAGGCGTCACGCTCGAATTTGCGCCCGAGGGCATCACGCGCCTGGCGCACATCGCCTTTGATGTGAACGAACGCACCGAAAACATCGGTGCACGCCGCCTGTCCACGGTGATGGAGCGCTTGCTGGACGAGGTGAGTTTTGATGCGACCCGCCTATCGGGTCAGACCATCACCATTGACGCTGCCTATGTGGACGCCCGCCTGCAGACACTGAGCCAGGACGAGGACCTTTCGCGCTACATCCTGTGACCACTCGGTCAAGCCTTGAGAGGTCACTTTCATAGGCCTCTCTAAGTGCTTATTTTTCAACGACTTTTGGCTTTTTAATCTCTGCAAAGTCGCGTCTAAGTCGTTGATTTCATTACAAAAGTTTGTTGGGCACCCTCTTGTTCGGTGTGCTTTTCCTGCTACAGTGCAAAAAAGTGCAATTAAGTGGTGAAAAGTGCCCTCAAGGTCCATTGCACGGACCCCCGAGGCGCAAAACCGAATTGGAAATCTGTCCGTGTTTCAAGGTGCCTCGTCGCTGAGTCTCGATGCGAAGGGTCGGCTGTCTGTGCCGACCCGGCATCGTGACGTCTTGGCGGCCACGGCATCCGGTCAGCTCACCATCACCAAACACCCGCACGGCTGCCTGATGGTGTTTCCCCGCCCCGAGTGGGAGAAGTTCCGCGAGCGCATTGCCCAGCTGCCCATGTCCGCCCAGTGGTGGAAGCGCATTTTTCTGGGCAACGCCATGGATGTGGACATGGACGCCACGGGCCGCGTGCTGGTTTCGCCCGAGCTGCGTGAAGCAGCCGGTATCTCCAAAGACACCATGCTGTTGGGCATGGGCAACCATTTCGAACTTTGGGACAAGGCCACCTACGACGAGCAGGAGGCCAAGGCCATGCAGGGCGAGATGCCGGATGTCTTCAAGGACTTTTCCTTCTAAGGCGCGCTGTGACATCCCCCCTGCAACACACCACCGTCCTGCTCAATGAGGCCGTGGATTCTCTCTTGGGCGGCGCAAGCCCTGAGCCTGCGGGCACCTGGGTCGATGCGACCTTTGGGCGCGGTGGGCACTCTCGCCTCATCCTCCTTCGGCTGGGGCCGCAGGGGCGCCTTGTGGCCTTCGACAAGGACCCCGAAGCCATCGCCGAAGCAACGCGCATCACCGATGCGCGTTTTTCCATTCGGCACGAGGGTTTCCGCCATCTGGCCGATCTGCCGCCCGCCAGTGCTGCGGGCGTGCTGATGGACCTGGGGGTGAGCTCGCCCCAGATCGACAGCCCCGAGCGGGGCTTCAGTTTCCGTTTTGACGGCCCGCTGGACATGCGCATGGATACCACGCGCGGCGAAAGCGTGGCCGATTGGTTGGCCACGGCCGAAGTTGGTCAGATTGCGGAGGTGATACGTGACTACGGTGAAGAACGGTTTGCTGGCCCCATTGCAAAGGCGATTGTTGCTCGGCGCGAAGAACGGGGTCCTCTTTCAACCACCGCAGAACTTGCCGATCTCGTGGCTGGCGCGGTCAAAACCCGCGAAGCGGGCCAGAACCCTGCAACGCGCACATTTCAAGCTCTTCGGATTTTCATCAACGCCGAGCTTGAAGAGCTGCAACAGGCGCTAGAGGCCAGCCTCTCGGTGCTGCAGCCGGGCGGGCGGCTGGTAGTCATCAGCTTTCACTCGCTCGAAGACCGCATCGTCAAACAGTTCATCGCCAAACACTCCAAGGAGGTCTACGACCGCCGTGCGCCGTTTGCCGCACCCCAGGCCATGAAGCTCATCGCGCTGGACCGCATCAAGCCCAGTGCTGCCGAAGTGGCCGCCAACCCCCGCTCACGCAGCGCCATCATGCGCGTGGCCGAGCGCACGGCGGTCGTCTGACATGACCAGGCTCAACGTGGTCCTGTTGCTGGCGGTGCTGGCCAGCGCGATCTATCTGGTGCACACCCAGTATGAATCGCGCCGCCTGTTCACCGAGCTGGACCGCGCTGTGGCCGAGGCCCGTCGTCTGGAAACCGAGCACCAGCGCCTGCAGGTGGAAAAGCGCGCCCAGGCCACGCCGCTGCGGGTGGAGAAGATCGCGCGTGCCCAGCTGAACATGCGCACGGCCACGCCGGCCATCACGCAGTATGTATCTGACCCACAGGGTGTTGCGGCGGCGGCTGCAGCGGCCGCATCGCAACCGGCAGGGGTGCAGCCATGAGCCGCAGCGTGCTCTACACCTCCAGCCCGCTGCTGGCCAGCAAGACACCGGTCTGGCGCAGCAAGTTCATCGTGGCGATGATTGCGCTGGGTTTTCTGGGGCTGGCGGGGCGCGCTGCCTATGTGCAGGTGTTTGGCAACGCGTTTTTTCAGCGCCAGGGCGAAGTGCGTTTTGCGCGCACGCTGGAGCTGCCCGCCAACCGCGGCAAGATTGTGGACCGCAACGGATTGATCCTCGCCTCCAGCGTGCCGGCGGCCAGCATCTGGGCCATCCCTGAAGACGTGGACCAGGACAGGCCCGAGGTGCGCGCCAAGCTCAAGCAGTTGGCCAAACTGCTCGACATGCCGCAGGCCGAGCTGCAGAAAAAGCTGGCGGATGAAGACAAGACCTTTGTCTGGATCAAGCGCCAGCTCGACTGGGATGTGGGCCAGCAGATTGCTGCGCTCGACATCAAGGGCATCTACCAGCGCAAGGAATACAAACGCCAGTACCCCGAGGGTGAAGCCGCTGCGCACGTGGTGGGCTTCACCAACGTGGAAGACCATGGCCAGGAAGGCATGGAACTGGCGTTCGACAAGGAGCTCGCGGGCAAGCCGGGCTCGCGCCGCGTGATCAAGGACCGCCTGGGCCGCGTGGTCGAAAGCGTGGGCGAAACCGTGCCGCCGGTCGATGGCAAGGACATGCAGCTGTCCATCGACAGCAAGGTGCAGTTCTTTGCCTACCAGAAGCTGCGCGACCAGGTGGCCGCGCACAAGGCCAAGGCGGGCAGTGTGGTGGTGCTCGATGCGCACACAGGCGAGCTGCTGGCGCTGGCCAACTACCCGAGCTACGTGCCCGACAGGCGCCAGAACCTCACGGGCGAACAGCTGCGCAACCGCGCACTGACCGACGTGTTCGAGCCCGGTTCGACCATGAAGCCCTTCACCATCGGCCTGGCACTGGAGACGGGCCGCGTGCGTCCCGAAACCATCGTGGACACCACACCGGGGCGCATCAACATTACCGGCTCCACCATCTCCGACACGCACAACTACGGTGTGCTGACGGTGGAAGGCGTGATCCAGAAGTCCAGCAACGTGGGCACCACCAAGCTGGCCATGCAGATGCCTGCACGCGAAATGTGGGAGACCTTCTCAGCCGCTGGTTTTGGCCAGAAGCCGCAACTGCATTTCCCCGGTGTGGTGACGGGTCGTCTGCGCCCGTACAAGACCTGGCGCCCGGTGGAGCAGGCCACCATGTCGTATGGCTACGGCCTGTCGGCCAGCCTGTTCCAGATGGCGCGCTCGTACACGGTGTTTGCCAACGGTGGCCGGGTGATTCCCGCCACCATGCTCAAGACGGCCGAGCCCGCCGTGGGCGTGCCGGTATTTTCCGAGCGCACGGCCGACCAGGTGCGCAAGATGCTGCAGATGGCTGCAGGCCCTGGTGGCACCGGCCAGAAGGCCCAGACCGTGGGCTACTCGGTGGGCGGCAAGTCGGGCACGGCGCGCAAGCAGGTGGGCAAGAACTACGCTTCGGGCAAGTACCGCGCGTGGTTCACCGGCATGGCGCCCATCGACAAGCCCCGCATCATCGTGGCCGTGATGATTGACGAGCCCAGCAATGGCGTGTTCTACGGCGGTGCCGTGGCTGCACCGGTGTTCAGCGAAGTCGTGCAGCAGACGCTGCGCATGATGGGCGTGCAGCCCGACATGGCGGTCAAGCCACAGATCGTGGCCAACGCGGTGGAGGAATCGCTATGACGACGGTGCCTTTGCTCCAATCGGTGCACGATGCCGTGGCCTGGCTGCGCGAGCGGGTGACCGGCACCCTGCAGACCGACAGCCGCCAGATCCGTCCCGGCGATGGTTTCATCGCCTGGCCTGGTGCCGCTACCGACGGCCGCGCCCACATCGGGGATGCGCTGTCGCGCGGCGCTGTGGCTTGCCTGGTGGAGCACGAGGGTGTCGAGGCCTTTGCGCTGCAAGGTTTGCCCGTGGCGGCACTCCATGGCCTGAAGGCCGCCACCGGCCTGATTGCGGCCGACTGGTTCGACCAGCCCACTCAGCGCTTGGACGTGCTGGCCGTGACGGGCACCAACGGCAAGACCAGCACCAGCTGGTGGCTGGCCGAAGCCCTCAATGTGCTATCAAAAAATGAGCTTACTGCGCAAGGTGGATGCGCGCTGGTAGGCACTTTGGGCATGGGAACGCCACCGGCACTCACCAGCACGGGCATGACCACCCCCGACCCGGTGCGCTTGCAGCGCGCGTTCCAACAGTTCGCCGATGCGGGCCGCACGGCCTGCGCCATTGAGGCCTCTTCCATCGGCCTGGCCGAGCACCGCATGGCAGGCACGCGCATCCGTGTTGCCTTGTTCACCAACTTCACGCAGGACCATCTGGACTACCACCCCGGCATGGCGGCCTACTGGCAGGCCAAGAGCGTGCTCTTTGACTGGCCGGGCCTGCAGGCTGCGGTGGTCAACATCGACGATGCACGCGGCGCCGAGCTGCATGCCACGTTGGCAGACCGGCTGCTGGACCTGTGGAGTGTGTCCGTCACCGGCCCCGCCCGTCTGGCGGCGCGCGACATCAGCATGGGCGAAGGCGGGCTGCGCTTCACCGTGGCCGAAGGTGTGCACACGCATGTGCTGCAGACCCGTGTGATCGGGCAGTACAACGTCTCCAACCTGCTGGGCGTGCTGGCCGGGCTGCGCGCGCTGGGCGTGCCGCTGCAGCACGCGCTGTATGCCTGCGCCCAGCTTTCCCCGGTGCCGGGCCGCATGGAGCAGATCCACCACCCTGGCCAACCCCTTGTGGCCGTGGACTATGCCCATACGCCCGATGCGCTGGACAAGGCGTTGCAAGCCCTTCGCCCGATCGCGCAGGAGCGCGGCGGCCAGCTCTGGTGCGTTTTTGGCTGTGGCGGCGACCGCGACGCAGGCAAGCGCCCGCTGATGGGCGCGGTGGCGCAGCACCATGCCGACCGGGTGGTGGTGACCAGCGACAACCCGCGCAGCGAAGACCCTGCGGCCATCCTGCACCAGATTCTGCAAGGCACCATTGCTGGCAACACCGTGCAGGCCGAGCCCGACCGCGCCGCCGCTATTGCGCTGGCCATTGCCGAGGCAGCGCCCGCCGATGTGGTGCTGATCGCCGGCAAGGGCCACGAAGACACCCAGGAGACGGCCGGTGTGCGCCTGCCGTTCTCCGACATGGCCCATGCGCAGACCGCGCTGCAGGCCCGAGGAGCCCGTCCATGACCGCCACCCCTGGGGTGATGATGACCCTGGCGCAGGCGTTTGCGCTGCTTCAGCCGCGCATTCCCGCCGCCCGCCTGGTGGGCGATGGCTCTACGCCGCTCGCACGCGTGCACACCGACACGCGCACGCTGCAGGCGGGCGACCTGTTTGTGGCGCTCAAGGGCGAGCGGTTTGACGCCAATGCGTTCTTACCCGACGCCCGCGCTGGTGGCGCCGCCGCTGCCATCGCCCATGGCGGCCTTGCCGCCGCAGGCTTGCCCGGCATCGAGGTGCCGGACAGCCTGGCAGCGCTGGGCGCGCTGGCTGCAGCGTGGCGGGCGCAGTTCAGCCTTCCGTTGGTCGGCGTGACGGGCAGCAACGGCAAAACCACGGTGACGCAGATGATTGCGTCCATCCTGCGCGCCTGGAAGGGTGACGCTGCCTTTGCCACGCAGGGCAATTTCAACAACGACATCGGCGTGCCGCTGATGCTTTTGCGCCTGCAGGCCAGCCACGCCGCCGCCGTGATCGAAATGGGCATGAACCACCCGGGCGAGATCGCCACGCTGGCCGCCATGGCGCAGCCCACGGTGGCGCTGGTCAACAACGCGCAGCGTGAGCACCTGGAGTTCATGCACACGGTGGAAGCCGTGGCCCGCGAGAACGGCTCGGTGTTCGCCAGTCTGCCTTCCGACGGTGTGGCCGTGTTCCCTGCGGGGGATGCCTACACGGGCCTCTGGCGCTCGTTGGCGGCAGGGCGCCGCGTTGTCACTTTTGGCGACGGTGGCGATGTGGCCTGCACGCGGGCTGCGTGGGGCCAGGGCGCTTGGGCCGTCACACTGGCCACGCCACAAGGCGAAGTGGCCACCCACCTGCACATTGCGGGGCGCCACAACGTGATCAATGCACTGGCAGCCGCTGCCTGCACGCTGGCGGCGGGGGCGCCCCTGGCCGCCATCGCCCAAGGGCTGAATGACTTTGTGCCAGTCAAGGGCCGCTCGCGCGCTTTCAGCGTGCACTGCGCGGGCTGCGACATCACCGTGGTGGACGACACCTACAACGCCAACCCCGACTCCATGCGTGCCGCCATCGACGTGCTGGCCGAGCTGCCCGGCCCGCAACTGCTGGTGCTGGGCGACATGGGCGAGGTGGGCGACCAGGGCCCGCAGTTCCACGCCGAGGCCGGTGCCCATGCGCGTGCGGCAGGCATCCCCCTGCTGTTCGCGCTGGGCGCGCAGTCGGTGCACGCCGCCACGGCCTATGGAGGTGCCCGGCATTTCAACGATATGAGTGCGCTGCTGGTGGCAGTGCGCGATGCCCTGTCCACCGTGGGCAGTGTGCTGGTCAAGGGATCGAGATTCATGAAGATGGAACAGGTGGTGGAGGCGATTGCCGCCACTGCAGCCGCCGCAGCGCAGCCGCAAGAACAACAACAAAAGCAGAACCGGGCACTGGAGGGACACCATGGCGCAACACTCTAAAGTCACCCGTGTGGTGGCGGCACCCAAGGCCGTGCGAGCGGGGGAGGCCACATGCTGCTGATGTTGTCGCAATGGCTGCAGGGTCTGTCGCCCGAGTTCGGCTTTTTCCGCGTGTTCCAGTACCTCACGTTCCGCGCGGTGATGGCCGCCATGACGGCGCTGCTCATCGGCCTGATTGCGGGCCCCAAGGTGATCCGTGTGCTCACCTCGCTCAAGATCGGCCAGCCCATCCGGGGCTATGCCATGCAGACGCACCTGTCCAAGAGCGGAACGCCCACGATGGGTGGCGTGCTGATCCTGCTGTCGATTGCGATTTCCACGTTGTTGTGGTTCGACCTGTCCAACCGCTTTGTGTGGATCGTGCTCATCGTCACGCTGGGTTTTGGCGCCATCGGCTGGGTGGACGACTGGCGCAAGGTGGTCAACAAGGACCCCGAAGGCATGCGCTCGCGCGAGAAGTATTTCTGGCAGTCGGTGATCGGCTTGATTGCTGCGCTGTATCTGGTGTTCAGCATTTCCGAAAGCTCCAACGCCAAGGTGTGGGAGCTGTTCGTGGGCTGGGTGCAGTCGGGCTTCTCGCTGGACCTGCCGCCCAAGGCAGGCTTGCAACTGCCGTTTTTCAAGGAGATCAGCTACCCGCTGGGCGTGCTGGGCTTCGTGATCCTGACCTACCTCGTCATCGTCGGCTCCAGCAATGCCGTGAACCTGACAGACGGCCTGGACGGCCTGGCCATCATGCCGGTGGTGATGGTGGGTTCGGCCCTGGGCGTGTTTGCCTATGTCACGGGCAGCTCGGTGTACTCCAAGTACCTGTTTTTCCCGCACATTCCGGGAGCGGGCGAACTGTTGATCTTCTGCGCCGCCATGGCGGGGGCGGGCCTTGCCTTCCTGTGGTTCAACGCGCATCCAGCCCAGGTGTTCATGGGCGACGTGGGCGCACTGGCGCTGGGTGCTGCGCTGGGCACCATCGCCATCATCGTGCGGCAGGAAATCGTGCTGGCCATCATGGGCGGCATCTTCGTGGTTGAAGCACTGTCGGTGATGCTGCAGGTGACCTGGTTCAAGTTCACCAAGAAGCGCTACGGAGAAGGCCGCCGCCTGCTCAAGATGGCGCCCCTGCACCACCACTTTGAAAAGAGCGGCTGGAAGGAAACGCAGGTGGTCGTGCGCTTCTGGATCATCACCATGCTGCTGTGCCTCATCGGCCTGTCCACCTTGAAACTGCGATGAACGCTGACGAGCCTCTCATCCGCCCCACGCCCGCCGAACCCGGGGCGCCCGATGCCGCGCGGCCGTTGGCAGGGCCGGGCGCGGACGCCGACGTGAACGCGCCCGCCGGTGACGACTTTTTTGCACCGGACCCCACGGAAACTGTCGATACCGATACCGATACCGATACCGATACCGATACCGATACCGATACCGAGGCGCTGAACACCGATGCGCAGCAGCCCAGCGTGGGCATTGCGGCTGAGCCGTCGTCCCGAGCTGGCGAACCCGTCGCCGCAGTGCCGCCTGAAATGGCCGCGCCGGACGTAACCCCTGCGGCCGGGAACGCACCCGCCAAGGGCCATAACTGGGACCCTGAAGCCGTGCCCGCCATCTCGGCTGCCAAGGCTGCCGCCGATTTCGTGGCGCAGATCTTTGCCGACGTATCGGCGCCCGAGGCCGCGCCCGTCGAGCACAGTGTCGACGTTGAAGGCGTTGACGCCCCGGGTGCATCCGGCGCAGAGGCCGAGCCGCAGGTCGCGCCGCGCGAAGCCATGGCCCAACTGCTGCAAGGTCAGAACATCCTTATCCTGGGGCTGGGCGCCTCGGGCCTGGCCATGGCCCGCTGGTGCGTGCGCTGCGGGGCCGAGGTCACCGTGGCCGACACCCGCGCTGCGCCGCCACAGCTGCCCCTGCTGCAGCAGGAGCTGCCCCAGGTGCGTTTTGTCGCCGGTGCCTTTGATGCCAGCCTGGTGGAAGGCCAAGGCCTGAACGCGGTCTACCGTTCTCCCGGTTTGAGTCCTGAGGCAATAGCTCCTGTTTTGATAGCTGCTGGTGCTTGTGGAATAAGCGCTGGGGGCGAACTAAGTTTGTATTCCATGGCGCTGAACGCGCTGCGGGCATCCCACGGCTACGCACCGGCGGTGCTGGCGATCACCGGTACCAACGGCAAAACCACGGTCACATCGCTCACGGGCCAGCTCGTGGAGCGTTCGGGCAAGAGCGTGGCCGTGGCTGGCAACATCGGCCCTACGCTGCTCGATACCCTGGCGGGCCACATCGACGCGGGCACGCTGCCCGAGGTGTGGGTGCTGGAGTTGTCGAGCTTCCAGCTCGATGGTGTGACCAACTTTGAGCCCACTGCGGCGACCGTGCTCAACATCACGCAGGACCACCTGGACTGGCACGGTGACATGGCGGCCTACGCGGCGGCCAAGGCGCGCATCTTTGGCCAGACGGGGCTCATGATTTTGAACCGCGAAGACGTGGCCGTGATGCAGATGCTGCCGCCTCCGGTCAAGGTCAAGCTGCAAAAGCCCCAGGTGCGTGAGCACCTGACCTTTGGCGCCGACATGCCCCGGCGCCCCGGCGACTTTGGCATTGAGGTCGTGAGCGGCATGCCCTGGCTGGTACGCGCGATGGACGCGGATGAAACCCGCAAGCGCGGCCGCAACGAAGTGGCGGAAGACCTGCACATCCAGCGCCTGATGCCCGCCGATGCGCTGCGCATCCGGGGTCGTCACAACGCGGTGAACGCGCTGGCTGCGCTGGCCCTGGCCTCGGCCGCAGGCTGCACCTTGGCCCCGCTGCTGTACGGGCTGCGCGAATACCGGGGTGAGCCGCACCGTGTGGAGCCCGTGGCCATCATCAACGGCATTGAGTACTTTGACGACAGCAAGGGCACCAACGTGGGTGCCACGGTGGCGGCCCTTACGGGCCTGGGCGCAGAGCGCCGCATCGTGGTCATCCTGGGTGGCGAAGGCAAGGGGCAGGACTTCTCGCCGCTCGCAGCGCCGGTGTCGCGCTATGCGCGCGCTGCGGTGCTCATCGGGCGCGATGCGCCACAGATCCGCGCTGCGCTGCAGGACTGCGGTGTGGTACTGCTGGATGCCGAGACGTTGCCTCAGGCGGTGGCTCTGGCCACGCAGCGGGCCCATGCGGGCGATGCCGTGCTGATGTCGCCCGCCTGCGCCAGCTTTGACATGTTCAAGGACTACGAACATCGCGCACAGGTCTTCTGCGACGCGGTGCGCACGCTGGCAGACGATGCCGGGCAATCCCTGGAGGGCATGGCATGACGGCCGATGTGCGCAACTCCACATTGCTGCAGCGGGTGACCGGCTGGTTTGGCGGCCTGCCCGGCAAGGCGGCCGACGTATTGCCGGTGCGCGTGGGTGGCACCGAGTACCGCCAGTCGTCGAGCACACCGGCCAGCGTGCTGGGCTTCGACCAGGCCCTGCTGTGGGTGGTGGTCGCGTTGCTGGCCTGGGGGCTGGTGATGGTGTATTCGGCCTCGATTGCCATGCCGGACAACCCGCGTTTTGCCAACTATGCCTCCACCCATTTTCTGACCCGCCACGCGATGTATCTGGTGATCGGGTTTGTGGTGGCCTTGCTGGCCTTCCAGGTGCCGATGGCGCTGTGGGAGCGTGCGGCGCCGTGGTTGTTCGTGGTCGCATTGCTGCTGCTGATCGCGGTGCTGATCCCCGGCGTGGGCAAGGTCGTCAACGGTGCGCGGCGCTGGTTGTCCATCGGACCCATTGGCTTTCAGCCCTCTGAAGTGGCCAAGTTTGCCGTGCTCATCTATGCGGCCGACTACATGGTGCGCAAGATGGAAGTGAAGGAGCGGTTTTTCCGCGCCGTGCTGCCCATGGGCGCTGCCGTGGGCATTGTGGGCGTGCTGCTGCTGGCCGAACCCGACATGGGCGCGTTCATGGTGGTGGCGGTCATCGCCATGGGCATTCTGTTTCTGGGGGGCGTCAACGCCCGCATGTTCTTTCTCATCGCCGGGGTGCTGGTGGCGGCTTTTGGCGTGATGATCGCCAGCTCGCCTTGGCGCCGCGAACGCGTGTTTGCCTACCTCGACCCCTTCAGCGAGGAGCACGCTCTGGGCAAGGGCTACCAGCTCTCGCACTCGCTCATCGCCATCGGGCGCGGCGAGATTTTTGGTGTGGGCCTGGGCGGCAGCGTGGAAAAGCTGCACTGGCTGCCCGAAGCGCACACCGACTTTTTGCTCGCCGTGATCGGCGAGGAGTTTGGCCTGGTGGGCGTGGTCACGCTCATCGTGCTGTTCTTGTGGATGACGCGCCGCATCATGCACATCGGCCGCCAGGCGATTGCCCTGGACCGCGTGTTCGCTGGATTGGTGGCGCAGGGCGTGGCGATCTGGATCGGCTTTCAGGCCTTCATCAACATGGGCGTGAACCTGGGCGCGTTGCCCACCAAGGGGCTCACGCTGCCGTTGATGAGCTTTGGGGGGTCTGCGATTTTGATGAACCTGGTGGCGCTTGCGGTGGTATTGCGGGTCGACTACGAGAACAAGCTCCTCATGAGAGGGGGCCGCGTATGAGCGCGCAGAAGACTGCTCTGATCATGGCCGGTGGCACCGGTGGCCACATCTTTCCGGGCCTTGCGGTGGCCGAAGAGCTGCGCACGCGTGGCTGGCGTGTGCACTGGCTGGGCGCGCCCGGCAGCATGGAGGCGCGCATCGTGCCCACGCACGGCTTCGCCCTCGAACTGATTGACTTCTCGGGCGTGCGCGGCAAAGGCATCGTGACGCTGGCCCTGCTGCCGCTGCGCCTGTTGCGTGCCTTCTGGCAAGCCCTGCAGGTGGTGCGGCGCGTCAAGCCCGATGTGGTGGTGGGCCTGGGCGGATACATCACCTTTCCGGGCGGCATGATGGGGGTGCTGGCAGGCAAGCCGCTGGTGCTGCACGAGCAGAACTCGGTGGCGGGCATGGCCAACAAGGTGCTGGCCGGAGTGGCCGACCGGGTGTTCACCGCCTTCCCCAACGTGTTCAAACAAGGCCAGTGGGTGGGCAACCCCCTGCGCACGCCGTTCACGCAGCAGCCCGGCCCGGCCGAGCGGTTTGCGGGGCGCGTCGGTCCGCTGCGCCTGCTGGTGGTGGGTGGCAGCCTGGGGGCGCGCGCACTCAACGAGATCGTGCCAAAGGCTATTGCCCTGATGCCTGCCGACCAGCGCCCGCAGGTGATTCACCAGAGCGGCGCCACGCAGATCGACGCCCTGCGGGCCAACTATGCGGCTGCAGGGGTCGAGGCGGAGTGCACGCCCTTCATCGATGACACCGCCAGCGCGTTTGCGGCGGCCGACATCATCGTCTGCCGCTCTGGCGCGAGCACGGTCACCGAGATCGCTGCCGTGGGCGCTGCTGCCTTGTTTGTGCCGTTCCCGTCAGCGGTGGACGACCACCAGACCACCAATGCCAGGTTCCTCATGGATGCCGGTGGCGGCTGGCTGGTGCAGCAGCGCGACCTGACGCCCGAAGGGCTGTCGCAGATGCTATTGAAATTGGAGCGCCCTGCGCTTGTAGATATTGCGCTGAAGGCCAAAAACATGCAAAAAATCAACGCCACCCGCGAAGTGGTGACTGCCTGCGAGGAGTTGGCATGAAACACGCGATTCGCCATATCCATTTTGTGGGCCTGGGCGGCGCGGGCATGAGCGGCATCGCCGAGGTGCTGTTCAACCTGGGCTACCGCATCTCGGGCTCGGACCTGGCCGACAGCGCCACGCTGCGCCGCTTGGAGGGGCTGGGCATCAAGACCTGCCTGGGCCATGCGGCTGCGCACATTGACGGTGCCGATGCGGTGGTCACCTCCACCGCCGTCACGCCCGACAACCCCGAGGTGCTGGCAGCGCGCGAGAAAAAAATTCCCGTGGTGCCCCGCGCGCTGATGCTCGCCGAGCTGATGCGCCTGAAGCAGGGCATCGCCATTGCAGGCACCCACGGCAAGACGACCACCACCAGCCTCGTGACCAGCGTGCTGGCCGAGGCGGGCCTGGACCCGACCTTTGTGATCGGCGGCAAGCTCAACAGCGCAGGCGCCAATGCCAAGCTGGGCAGCGGCGACTACATCGTGGTCGAGGCCGATGAGTCCGACGCGTCGTTCCTGAACCTGCTGCCCGTGATGGCCGTGGTGACCAACATCGACGCCGACCACATGGAGACCTACGGCCACGACTTCGGCCGGCTCAAGGGCGCGTTTGTCGATTTCCTGCACCGCATGCCGTTCTACGGCACGGCCATCCTGTGTGTGGACAGTCCCGCCGTGCGCGACATCCTGCAAAGCGTGACCTGCCCCATCACCAGCTACGGCTTTTCGGAAGACGCGCAGGTGCGCGCCATCAACGTGCGCGCCGAGGCGGGCCAGATGCGCTTTACCGTGCAGCGGCGCAACGGCGTCACGCTGCCCGACATGGAGATCGTGCTCAACCTCGCGGGCGAGCACAACGTGCTCAACGCGCTGTCGGCCATTGCCGTGGCCGTGGAGCTGAACATTCCGGACGAAGCCGTACAGCGTGCGCTGGCGGGCTTCAAGGGCGTGGGCCGGCGCTTCCAGCGTTATGGTGACCTGCCCGCCAAAGACGGCGGCCGGTTCACCGTGATCGACGACTACGGCCACCACCCGGTGGAGATGGCGGCCACCTTGGCTGCCGCACGGGGAGCCTTCCCGGGGCGCCGCTTGGTGCTGGCTTTCCAGCCACACCGCTACAGCCGCACGCGCGATTGCTTCGAGGATTTTGTGAAGGTCATTGGCAATGCCGATGCCGTGCTGCTCACTGAGGTGTATGCCGCTGGGGAGGCGCCTGTGGTGGCCGCCGATGGTCGATCGCTGGCCCGTGCGCTGCGCGTGGCGGGCCGCGTGGAGCCGGTGTTCATCGACAACGTGGCCGACCTGCCGCAAGCCATTGCCGACAACGCGAAGGACGGCGACGTGGTGATGTGCATGGGCGCAGGGTCGATTGGCGCCGTACCTGGCAAGGTGGTGGAGATGCTACAAAATAGTGAGCTTTCAGCGCTTGAAGGGAGCGCGCTATGACCGTTTTTGATTCCAATTTTGATGTGAAATCCCTGGGCAAGGTTGCCGTACTGATGGGCGGTGACTCGGCCGAGCGCGAGGTCTCGCTGATGTCTGGCAGCGGGGTGCTGCAGGCGCTGCGTTCGCGCGGGGTGGATGCCCATGCCTTCGACCCCGCGCAGAACGCGCTGGGCGACCTGAAGCGCGACGGCTATGCACGCTGTTTCATCGCGCTGCACGGCCGCCATGGCGAGGACGGTACGGTGCAGGGCGCATTGGAGCTGCTGCGCATCCCGTACACCGGCCCCGGCGTGATGGCCTCGGCCATCGCGATGGACAAGGTCATGACCAAGCGCGTGTGGCTGGCCGAGGGCCTGCCCACACCGCGCTATGTGTGGCTGGCACCCGACCGCCAGCAGCGCGAGGTGGTGCGCACCGTGCCCGATGAGCTGGGCCTGCCCCTCATCGTGAAGCCGCCGCGCGAAGGCTCCTCCATCGGCGTGACCAAGGTGCGTGGCTACTCGGACATGCAGGAGGCCGTGCAGCTGTCTGCCCAGTACGACCCCGATGTGTTGTGCGAAGAGTTCATCGAAGGCGAAGAAGTGACCTGCCCCGTGCTGGGCCAGGGCGCCAGTGCCCGTGCGCTGCCAGTGATCCGCATCGTGGCGCCCGACGGTGCCTACGACTACCAGAACAAGTATTTCACCGATGACGTGAAGTACCAGTGCCCGAGCGGCCTGCCCGAGGCTGAGGAGCGCGAGATCCAGCGCATCGTGCTGGAGGCTTACCGCACCCTGGGCTGCCGGGGCTGGGGCCGTGCCGACTTGATGATCCGCGCCAGCGATCGCAAGCCCTTCCTGCTGGAGATGAACACGTCCCCCGGCATGACCGGGCATTCGCTGGTGCCGATGTCCGCACGGGCTTCGGGCATCAGCTACGAAGAGCTGTGCCTGCGCATCCTGGCCGATGCCGCCTTGGACACACCGACAAGGTCGAAGGCCGACTGATGACCCAAACGTTGCCCGCACCGCTGGACGTCAAGCTCATGAACCTGACCGCATCGGTCTTGTTCGTGGGCTGCGTCCTGCTTGTGCTGGCGGCGGGGGCCTGGTGGGTGCTGCGCTACCCGGGCTTTGCGATTGCGCGCATCGTGGTGCAGGGCGAGCTGGTGCACAACAACGCGGTGACCTTGCGGGCCAATGTCGCGCCGCACCTGGTGGGCAATTTCTTCACGGTGGATTTGCGTGCCGCGCGCGAGGCCTTCGAGCAAGTGCCCTGGGTGCGCCGCGCCCAGGTGCGGCGGGTGTACCCCGGCAGCCTGCGCGTAGAGCTGCAGGAGCATGACGCCGTGGCGTACTGGGGGCCGGACACCGGCTCTGCACTGGTCAACAGCCAGGGCGAAGTGTTCGAGGCCAACGTGGGTGATGTGGAACAGGACGGCCTGCCGCGCCTGCTGGGACCTGCGGGCAGCTCCCCCGAGGTGCTGCAGATGTTTGGACTGCTGCAGCCGGTGTTCAAACCGCTCGGGCTGGAGGTGGAAACGCTGGAGCTGACGGGGCGGGGCGGTTGGCGGGCCACGCTGGACAGCGACGCCGTGGTGGAGCTGGGCGGCGGCACACCGCAGGAGGTGGTGCAGCGCACGCAACGCTTCACGCGCACCCTGACACAGGTGGCTGCGCAGTACGGGCGGCGTGTGGATGCCCTGGAGTCCGCCGACCTGCGGCATGCCGGGGGCTACGCCCTGCGCATGCGCGGTGTGACCACGGTGGTGACCGATACCGCAGCGGCGACTGCTTCGGCAAGTGCTGTGCGCAGGAGGTAATGGCATGCAGCAACAGCAACAGCGCTGGTATGTGGAGCGGGACGCAGGTGGGTTCGTGAATGGGGCCGTGGGGCGGCGGGACAGAACAGAGAAGGGCAGAGACTGATATGGCAAGAGAATACAAAGACGTTGTGGTGGGGCTGGATATCGGCACCGCCAAGGTCATGGCCGTGGTGGCCGAGGTCCTGCCCAATGGCGAGCTCAAGCTTGCAGGCTTGGGCGTGGCCCCGAGCAATGGCCTCAAGCGCGGTGTGGTGGTGAACATCGACGCTACCGTGCAAAGCATCCAGCAGGCCCTGAAAGAGGCCGAGCTGATGGCCGACTGCAAGATCCAGCGTGTGTACACCGGCATCACCGGCAGCCATATCCGGGGGCTCAACTCCAGCGGCATGGTGGCCGTGAAGGACAAGGAAGTCACCTCGGCCGACGTGGCGCGCGTGGTCGAGACGGCCAAGGCCATCAACATCAGCAGCGACCAGCGCCTGCTGCTGGTGGAGCCGCAAGAGTTTGTGATCGACGGGCAGGATGTGAAAGAGCCCATCGGCATGAGCGGCATCCGCCTGGAGGCCAAGATCCACATCGTGACCGGTGCGCAGAGCGCGGCCGAAAACATCATCAAGTGCGTACGCCGTTGCGGCCTGGAGGTCGAGCAGCTCATGCTGAACCCGCTGGCCAGCAGCCAGGCCGTGCTGACCGACGATGAGCGCGAGCTGGGTGTGGTGGTGGTGGACATTGGCGCGGGCACGACGGATGTGGCCATCTTCACCGGCGGCGCGATCCGCCACACTGCAGTGATTCCGATTGCGGGCGACCTCATCACCAGCGACATCGCCATGGCGCTGCGCACGCCCACCAAGGACGCTGAAGACATCAAGGTGGAAAGCGGCTACGCCAAACAACTGCTGGCCGACCCCGAGGCGCAGGTGGAGGTGCCGGGCCTGGGCGACCGCAGCCCGCGCATGCTGAGCAAGCAGGCGCTGGCCGGTGTGATCGAGCCGCGGGTGGAAGAAATTTTCTCGCTCGTGCAGCAGGTGGTGCGCGAGTCGGGCTATGAAGAAGTGCTGTCGTCGGGCATCGTGCTCACAGGCGGCAGCTCGGTGATGCCCGGCATGATCGAGCTGGGCGAAGACATCTTCCTCAAGCCCGTGCGCCGAGGCATTCCCAAGTATTCCAGCGCGTTGTCTGACATGGTGGCCCAGCCCCGTGCTGCTACTGTCATGGGGCTTCTCGAAGAGGCCCGGCTGGCCCGTTTGCGCGGCTTCAAGGTGGCGCAAAAGAGCGGGTCCATGAAGACGGCGTTCGGCCGTTTCAAAGATTTCATCGTGGGGAATTTCTGACCATGAAATACCCAGGAATGAGCGCCGCCGGGCCGCCCCAAGGTGCGAAGGCCCCCTTGGGGGGCAGCGCAGCACACGCAGTGGCAAGCGTGGGGGCCTTGTGGTTAGCCCGTGGTAGCCCGCACGGCACTGCGCGAGAGCGATGGCGATGTACAGGACCGCCTCGTTCTCCAGCCACCAGTACCCCCTTCCCCATATGGCAATTGCCTACGAATTTAGAAACAGGAGCTCCAAGATGACCATCGAAATGATCGAAGCCGAAGAATTCAACCAGGGCACCCAGATCAAGGTGATCGGTGTGGGCGGTGGCGGCAGCAATGCCGTCGAGCACATGATTTCCCGCAGCGTGCAGGGCGTGGAGTTTGTCAGCGCCAATACCGACGCGCAGGCGCTCACGCGCAGTTCGGCCCACCGTGTCATCCAGCTGGGTGGCAGTGGTCTGGGGGCAGGCGGCAAGCCTGAAAAGGCGCGCGATGCAGCCGAAGCGGCAGTTGAAGACATCCGCGACGCCATCCAGGGCGCGCACATGCTGTTCATCACGGCCGGCATGGGCGGCGGCACGGGCACGGGGGCTGCCCCGGTGATCGCGCGCATCGCCAAGGAGATGGGTATTCTGACCGTGGGTGTGGTGACCAAGCCTTTCGACTGGGAAGGTGGCCGCCGCATGAAGAACGCCGACGAAGGCCTGGCCGAGCTGGAAGCCAATGTGGATTCGCTGATCGTGGTGCTCAACGAAAAGCTGCTCGATGTGCTGGGCGATGACATCACCCAGGACGAAGCCTTTGCACACGCCAACGATGTGCTCAAGAACGCCGTGGGCGGTATCGCTGAAATCATCAACGAGTACGGCCAGGTGAACGTGGACTTCGAAGACGTGCGCACCGTGATGGGCGAGCCCGGCAAGGCCATGATGGGCACGGCCACTGCCAGCGGCCCCGACCGCGCCCGCATCGCTGCCGAGCAGGCCATTGCCTGCCCGCTGCTCGAAGGCATCGACCTGTCGGGAGCCAAGGGCGTGCTGGTGCTGGTCACCGCGAGCAAGGGCAGCCTCAAGCTGTCCGAGTCGCGCCAGGCCATGAACACCATCAATGCCTACGCATCGACCGACGCTCATGTGATCTTCGGCGCTGCCTACGACGAAACCCTGGGCGAAGAGATCCGCGTGACCGTGGTGGCCACAGGCCTGTCGCGTGCCAACGCACGCCGCCAGCCCATCTCGGTGGTGCAAGGTGGCCTGCGCACGGGCACGGACAATATGGCCTACCAGATGCCCATGGCCGGTGTGGGAACGCTCGGGGGGGCTGTGGGTGTGCAAGGCGGCCACACGGGCAGCGCGCAAGCCGACTACGGCAGCATGTCGGTGCCCAGCGTGTGGCGCACCAACCGCACCCAGGCTGCGGCCCGTGTGGACGCGCTGTCCTCGGGTGGCATGGATGACCTGGAGATCCCGGCTTTCCTGCGCAAGCAAGCCGACTGATCGACAACAGGCTCTTCCATGGGCCGCAAGACAAGAAGCCCTGCCAGCACAAGCTGGCAGGGCTTCTTTTTTGGCAGCGAGGTTTGCTTGCGCTGTGCTTGTGCTGCTTCAGGTCCTTGGGGTCAGAAGGACTCCCAGTCGTCGTTGTTGTTGTCCGCTGCAGGTTTGGGGCTGCTGGCCTTGGGCGGCAGCGCCGCTGCCGGGGCCTTGGCGGGTGACGCGGGGCGGGGTGCAGCGGCCTTGGCCAGTGCGGGGCGCGGTGCGGCAGCGCGTACGGGAGCGGGTGTGGGGCGGGGTGTGGCCGCAGGGGCGGGCCGGTTTGCCGGGGACGGTGCTGGGGCATTGCTGCCATTGACCCGGAACAGCGCGACCACCTGGGTGAGCTTCATGGCCTGCTCGCGCAGACTGTCTGCGGCGGCAGTGGATTGCTCCACCAAGGCCGAGTTCTGCTGCGTCATCTGGTCGAGCTGGTTCATGGCCGTGTTGACCTGGGCAATGCCCTGGCTCTGCTCGGACGTGGCCGAGCGGATTTCGCCAATGATGTCGGTCACGCGCTGAACGCTTTCCACGATCTCGGTCATGGTGGCGCCCGCATTGCCCACCAGCTGCGTGCCCGACTCCACCTTTTCGACCGACGCGCCAATCAAGGCCTTGATCTCCTTGGCGGCTTCGGCACTGCGTCCGGCCAGGCTGCGCACCTCGCTGGCCACCACGGCAAAGCCCCGGCCTTGCTCGCCCGCGCGGGCCGCCTCGACGGCGGCATTCAAGGCCAGGATATTGGTCTGGAAGGCGATGCCATCGATCACGCCGATGATGTCGCTGATCTTGTTGCTGCTGGCGTTGATGTCCTGCATGGTGGCCACCACCCGCGACACCACTTCACCCCCACGTGCCGCTACTGCAGCGGCCGATGTGGCCATCTGGTTGGCCGTCTGCGCGGAGTCCGAGGTCTGCTTGACGGTGCTGGTCAGTTCCTCCATGCTGCTGGCCGTGCTTTGCAGGTTGCTGGCGGTGTCTTCGGTGCGGTGGGCAAGGTCGTTGTTGCCCTGCGCGATTTCGCTCGACGCGGTGGCGATGCTGTCGGTGGCGGCGCGCACGTCGGTGACCAGCTTGCGCAGCGAAGTGACCATGTGGGCGAGCCCGTCAAGCATCGAGCCTGGGTGGGCCGTGGGGATGTGTGTATCGAGATTGCCTTCGGCCACTTCCGACATGATCGCGATGGCGTCAGTGGGCTCTCCCCCGATCTGGCGCAGCACGGAGCGCGATACGAACAGGCCGATGGCCCCCACCACAAGAATCACCACCACCACCATGGCAAGGCTCGACAGCAGGGCCTTGCGCAGCAGCATGTCTACGTCATCGGTATACAGCCCCGAGCCCACCATCCAGTTCCAGCCGTCTACACGGACGATGTACTGGAGCTTGGGCACCGGGGTGGTCTGGTTGGGGCGGGCAAACATGGTGGGGACAAACGCCTTGCCATCCTTGCTGCTGCGCATGCCGTTCACCAGCAGGGCGATGATGTCCACCCCCGAGCCGTCCTTGACCTTGCCCAGCATGTTCTGCCCATCCCACTCGGGTTTGAAGGGGTGCATCACCCCCACGCCCTCGGTGGTCCAGATGTAGAAATACTCGGTCTTGCCCTCGGGGCCGCCATAGCGCGCAATGCGCAGGGCGTCCTTGGCGGCCTTTTGGGCCTCCTCCTGGGGCATGGCGCCGCTGGCGGCCTTGGCCTGGTAAGCGGCCACAATGCTGTGGGCGGACTGGACGGCGGTGGTCAGCAGCTCTTTTCGGGACTCGGTGATGAGTCGTCGCTCCTGCAGGAGGGAGGTGACGGCCATGATCAGCAGCGCGACAAGCGCAGTGCCGATCATGAGCATGATTTTCATTTTGAAGCTGAGCTTGCTCATGGGAGTCTCCTGGGGGGCATTTGTGGTGTGTTCATGTTGTATCTTTTCAAGGCCCTCTGGCCCCAAATTGTGCGGCGAACCCGGGGGCCTGCGCAGTAGGTGAAAACGCGGCGGTAGCTCTACGTACGGGCCCCAAGCGCTCCGGGCATGGCGTCTGCAAGGCAGGCAAGACCTCAGCCCGTGCGGGACAGGGCGCCAGAAACTAAAATGGCGGGATGCTCCAGCAACGCACCCTCAAGACACTGACCCGCGCCGTAGGCGTCGGGCTGCACAGCGGCCAGCGGGTCGAGTTGACGCTGCGGCCCGCGCAGCCGGACACGGGGATTGTCTTTCGGCGGGTGGATCTGCCACAGCCCGTGGACATCCCGATCCGCGCCGAGGCCGTGACGGACACCCGGCTGGCATCCACCATCGCGGTCGGCAATGCCAAGGTGCACACGGTGGAACACCTGATGTCGGCCTGTGCGGGGCTGGGGCTGGATAACCTTTATGTGGACATCACGGCCGAAGAGGTGCCTATCCTCGACGGATCTTCCGCATCTTTCGTTTTCCTGCTCCAGAGCGCAGGGGTCGAGCTGCAAAACGCGCCCAAGCGCTTCATCCGCGTCCTGCGGCCGGTGGAGGTCCGCGAGGGCGAGGGCGCCAATGCCAAATGGGCACGTTTGACGCCTTACCACGGCTACAAGCTCAGTTTCGAGATCGACTTTGACCACCCGGCCGTGGACTCCACCGGCCAGCGTGTGGAGTTTGACCTGGGGCAAGGCAACTACAGCCGCGACATTGCCCGCGCCCGCACCTTCGGCTTTACCCGCGATGTGGAGATGATGCGCTCCAACGGCCTGGCGCTGGGCGGCGGGCTGGACAACGCCATCGTGATGGACGACTACAAGGTGCTCAACAGCGACGGCCTGCGCTACGACGACGAGTTCGTGAAGCACAAGATCCTGGATGCCATGGGCGACCTGTACCTCATTGGCAAGCCCCTGCTGGCTGCGTACAGCGCTTTCCGCTCGGGCCACGCCATGAATAACCTCTTGCTGCGCGAGCTGTTGGCCCAGCGTGATGCCTGGGAGGTGGTCACCTTCGAGGATGAGCGCCAGGCCCCCACCGGCTTCGCGCAACCTGCGCGCGCCTGGTAGCACGCACATGTTGATCTTTCGCTGGCTGGCCATGCTGCTGCTTCTGGCGGCTGCCGTGTCGTTTGCGTTTTATGCCGGTACGGGGCAGGCGCGCTACAAGCGCCTGGGGCTCATCATCCTCAAGTGGACGGTGATTGCCGCCGTCTTTTTCTTTGCGGTGATCCTCATTGGCCGACTCGCGTGATGCGCGGGCTCTGCAACGCAGTATTTTCTCTGGCCTATACTCGCGCCTGCTCCGGGGTGTGCTGATGCGCTGAGATGCAAGAGGCCTGAAGAAATTCAGACCAGCTTGCGAACCCGACGAACTTGATCCGGTTCATACCGGCGGAAGAAGAGCCGACCTCCTTGTCCCCGTGCCCCCAGTCCCTGTGGGCACGTCATGCCCCAGGCGCTGCCGCCCCTGGGGGGCGCACAGGTCCATTCCGGAGCAGACCCCACCGCCCACCGGAACCAGGAGACCTGCCCATGAACGCCCCCGATCCCATCGCTCGCGAGAAATTTGCTGAATTGCTGGCGCTGACGCGCGAGCCCTTCCCCGCATCGCGCAAAGCCTATATTCCCGGCCAACTGCACACCGACCTGCGTGTGCCCGTGCGCGACATCGCGTTGACCAACGGCGAGCTGGTCAGCGTGTACGACACCTCCGGCCCTTACACCGACCCTGAAGCCGTGATCGACGTGCGCAAGGGCCTGGCCAGCGTGCGCGGGGGCTGGATCACCGGCCGTGGCGATGTCGAGCACTACGAAGGCCGCGCGCCCGTGGCGCTGGACGATGGGCAAAAGACCGAAGACGCCACGCGCCTGGCCCAGCTGCGCGCCGAGGCCGCCGCCCTGCAGCGCAAGCCCCTGCGCGCCAAGGCCGGTGCCAACGTCACGCAGATGCACTACGCCAAGAAAGGCATCATCACGCCCGAGATGGAGTACGTGGCCATCCGCGAAAACGGCAAGCGCGAGTGGATGGAGCAGTACATGGCTGACGCAGGCCGCGAGCAGCGCCTGATGGGCAACCCGATGGGTGCCAGCATCCCGCGCATCATCACCCCCGAATTCGTGCGCGACGAAGTGGCCCGGGGCCGCGCCATCATCCCCGCCAACATCAACCACCCCGAAGTGGAGCCGATGGCAATCGGCCGCAATTTCCTGGTCAAGATCAACGCCAACATCGGCAACTCGGCCGTCACGTCGAGCATTGAAGAAGAGGTGGAAAAGCTCGTGTGGGCGATCCGCTGGGGTGCCGACAATGTGATGGATCTTTCCACTGGCAAGAACATCCACACCACACGCGACTGGATCGTGCGCAACTCGCCGGTGCCGATTGGCACGGTGCCGATCTACCAGGCGCTCGAAAAGGTGGGCGGCGTGGCCGAAGACCTGACCTGGGAAATCTTCCGCGACACGCTGATTGAGCAGGCCGAGCAGGGCGTGGACTACTTCACCATCCACGCGGGCGTGCGCCTGGCCTACATCCACCTCACGGCGCAACGGCGCACGGGCATCGTCTCGCGCGGCGGCTCCATCATGGCCAAGTGGTGCATGGCACACCACCGCGAGAGCTTCCTGTACGAGCACTTCGAGGACATCTGCGACATCATGAAGGCGTACGACGTGTCGTTCAGCCTGGGCGATGGCCTGCGTCCCGGCTGCGCGTCCGACGCCAATGACGAAGCGCAATTCGCCGAACTGCACACGCTGGGCGAACTCACGCAAGTGGCTTGGAAGCACGACGTGCAGACCATGATCGAAGGCCCCGGCCATGTGCCCATGCACATGATCCAGGCCAACATGACCGAGCAGCTCAAGACCTGCCACGAAGCGCCGTTCTACACCCTGGGCCCGTTGACCATCGACATCGCACCGGGCTATGACCACATTGCCAGCGCGATTGGCGCGGCCATGATCGGCTGGATGGGCACGGCCATGCTGTGCTACGTGACGCCCAAGGAACACCTGGGCCTGCCCGACCGTGATGACGTGAAGCAGGGCATCATCGCCTACAAGATCGCCGCCCACGCGGCCGACGTGGCCAAGGGTCACCCGGGTGCCCGCTCGCGTGACGATGCGCTGAGCCAGGCGCGCTTCGACTTCCGCTGGCAGGACCAGTTCAACCTGGGCCTGGATCCGGAAACAGCGAAGGAGTACCACGACGAAACCCTGCCCAAGGACTCGGCCAAGGTGGCGCATTTCTGCTCGATGTGCGGCCCCAAGTTCTGCTCGATGAAGATCACGCAGGAAGTGCGTGACTTTGCAAAGCAAAAGGGTGTGGCCGAGGCTGAAGCCCTGGCCCAGGGCATGCAGACCAAGGCTGCAGAGTTTCAGAAGAGCGGGGGCGAGTTGTACATCCCCCTGAAGCCCGTTTGAGAACAGTGCAATAAGCGCAGCTACTGGCCCCGAGGATTCCCTGAAACAGGGCCTCGGGGCCGTGCTTACCCTGTGCGGTGGATAGCCCCGCCCGGCATATAGTCCCGCCCACCCCCGGTTCAGAAGACCGGGAGGAAGGGCGTGTGGCACTAAATTTGCTATGCTGAGTTACCTGTTAAAAAATGTAAGGAAGAGCCATGAATGCTCTCGGCCGCTTCTCTATCCGCACACGTCTTTACTTCGGAACCGTTTTTTCGCTGATTCTTCTGATCGTCATTGGCGCCATGGGCTACGTGGCCCTGGACCGCACCCGGGGCACATTGCAAGAGCTGTTTTCGCAGCGGGTGCAAACCCTGACCGATATGTCCGACCTGCGCACGACCCTGGGTGACCTGCGCCGGACCGAAAAAGACATCATCATCAATTTCAACAACTCGGTCGAGGTCTCTGCCCTGCGCGAGTCCTGGGCCAAGACCCTGGCTGCCCTGCGCAAGAGCCTGGCCGAGGTGCGCCAGGTGCAGTCGGGCGATGCAGAGTTTGTGGCCTCCATCGACAAATCCCTGGACGAGATCAAGCAGTACGAAACCGGCATTGCCCCCATCTTCGAGAAGATCGAGGGGGCGCAGCTCGATGGTGCGGGGGGCGGTGCCTACGCCGACCGCCTGAAGGTCCACATGGAGGCCACCGACAAGCTGTTCTCCAGCCTGGCCAGCGCGGCCCGCTCGCAGATGGACGAGGCCCGTGCGGCGGTTGAATCGCGCACTTCCACCATGTCGGCGTTGATTGGCATCGGGCTGGTGCTGGGGTTGGCGGTGCTGATTCCGCTCACCTTCTTCAGCGTGCGCTCCATCACCAAGTCGCTGGGGCAGGCGCAGGAACTGGCCGACCGCATTGCCAGTGGTGACCTCTCTCGCGATGTGGCGGCCATGAACCAGGACGAGGTGGGCCAGCTGGTGTCGGCCATGGGCCGCATGCAGGACGCCTTGCGGGGCCTGGTGCGCCAGGTGCAGGACGCGGCAGGCAACATCACCACCGCCAGTTCCGAGATCGCCAGCGGCAACCATGACCTGAGCCACCGCACCGAGCAGACCGCGGCCAATCTGGAGGAAACCGCTTCGTCCATGGAGCTGCTGACCAGCACCGTGCAGCAAAGCGCCCAGTCCTCCCGCCAGGCCAGCGACTTCGCTTCGTCGGCCGCCGAAGTGGCCGCACGCGGTGGTGCCGTGGTGTCGCAGGTGGTGACCACCATGGACCAGATCACCACCAGCTCGCGCAAGATTGCCGACATCACCGGTGTCATCGACTCCATTGCCTTCCAGACCAACATCCTCGCGCTCAACGCGGCCGTGGAAGCCGCGCGCGCCGGTGAACAGGGCCGGGGCTTTGCCGTGGTGGCCAGCGAGGTGCGCAACCTCGCGCAGCGCAGCGCCGAGGCGGCCAAGGAGATCAAGGGTCTGATCGGTTCGTCGGTGGAACGCGTCGAAGATGGATCGCGCCTAGTCAGCCAGGCCGGGCAGACCATGACCGAGATTGTGAGCAGCGTGCGGCGCGTGTCCGACATCATTGCGGAGATCACCGCTTCGTCGGCCGAGCAAAGTGACAACATCGGCCAGATCAGCCAGTCCGTGAGCCAACTCGACCAGATGACGCAGCAGAACGCCGCGCTGGTGGAAGAGTCCACCGCTGCCTCTGAATCGCTGCGCGAACAGGCGCTGCACCTGAGCAGTGCGGTCAGCCAGTTCAAGCTGCAGGACGGCGGGGCTCCTGCACCCTCGGTCTTCAGCGCGGCAGCGGCGCCCGCTGCGCCAGCCGTGGCCCAGGCGCAGCGCAGGCCTGCGCTGCGCATACGTTAATTTTGAGCATTTTTGACCGCTAGGGACCCTCTGCACGAATCACCGCGCCGTGTGCATCTGCGGTCTCGGGAGGTCTGCGGCGTTGCAAAACCTCGCAATAGCTACGGCTATTGCTGCGTTTTGCGCCTTGCAGCCCATCACGATCCGCAGCGCACACTTGCCGCTCGATTCGTGCAGAGGATCCCTAGCGCTTATCTATTAAGCGCTAGTTGCTATCAAAATAATATCAAACTGGCCTCTGCGGCTGGCTAGTCCCGCGTCACCCGCAGCACTTCCTCGCGGCTGGTGATGCCTGCTGCAATCAGCCGTTCCCCATCCTCGCGCATCAGCGCCATGCCGTCGGCCAGCGCGGCGGTGCGGATGTCGGCTTCGGACGCCTGGTTGTGGATTTGCGCGCGGATCGCGTCGGTGGTCACCAGCAACTCGAACACACCGGTGCGGCCCGTGTAGCCCGTCTGGCCGCAGTGCTCGCACCCGCTGCCGTGGCAGTGGCTGCAGTATTTGCGCACCAGCCGCTGGGCCAGCACGCCGAGCAGGGACGACGACAACAGGAACGGCTCCACCCCCATGTCGGTCAGCCGCGTGACGGCGCTGGCTGCGTCGTTGGTGTGCAGCGTGGCCAGCACCAGGTGGCCCGTGAGTGAGGCCTGGATGGCGATCTGTGCGGTTTCGAAGTCGCGGATTTCGCCGATCATGATGATGTCCGGGTCTTGGCGCAGGATGGCGCGCAGGGCCTTGGCAAAGGTCAGCTCGATCTTGCTGTTGACCTGCGTTTGCCCTACCCCGGGCAGCTCGTACTCGATGGGATCTTCCACCGTCATGATGTTGTTGCGCGTGGCATCGAGCCGACCCAGCGCCGCATACAGCGTGGTCGTCTTGCCCGAGCCGGTGGGCCCTGTCACCAGGATGATGCCGTGCGGCTGGCTGATCAGCCCCTCGAAGCGGCGCAGCGTCTCACCCTGCATGCCCACGGCTTCCAGGCTCAGCTTGCTTTCGCTCTTGTCCAAGAGGCGCAGCACCGCGCGTTCGCCATGGGCGCTGGGCAGGGTGGAAACGCGTACGTCGATGGCGCGGGTGCCCAGGCGCAGGCTGATGCGGCCGTCCTGCGGCAGGCGTTTCTCAGAGATGTCCAGGTCGGCCATGATCTTCAGGCGCGAGATCAGCGCGGCGTGCAGTGCGCGGTTGGGTTGCACCACCTCGCGCAGGGTGCCGTCCACGCGAAAACGCACGCTGGAATGGCGCTCGTAGGGCTCGATGTGGATGTCGCTCGCGCCGTCGCGCGCGGCCTGCGTGAGCAGGGCGTTGAGCATGCGGATGATGGGTGCGTCGCCAGCCGATTCCAGCAGGTCTTCCACGGCGGGCAGCTCCTGCATCATGCGCGAGAGGTCCGCGTCGCTCTCGACCTCGCTCACCACGGTGGCGGCGCTTGATTCGCTGTGCGAATACACGGCGCTGATGCGCTGGGCCAGGGCCGGGGCGTCCAGCGGCAGCAACTGCTGCACCGGGTGTTTGCGCAGCACTTCGGACAGCGCACCGGCGTCGGGGTGGGGGCCATGCCACAGCACCAGCTGGTGGCCGTCGTCCTCCAGCAGCAGCTGGGCGGTGCGGGCAAAGGCGTAGGGCAGGGGGTGGCGCATGGGCGTGGGTCCGTCAGAGCGCCTTGGGCGAGACCGTAGCGTTGAGTGCCAGACTGCGCACGGTGGCGGCAGCGGCATTGGCAGCGTCTTCGGTGTTGTAGGGGCCCACACGCACGCGGGTGAGTGTGCCCCGGTTGGTGTCTACCGCCTGGATGGACAGGGGCAGTGCCGTGCTGCGCAGCTTGGTCATGGCGCTGCGCGATTCCGCATCCTTGCCAAACACACCCACGTTCACGTAGTACAGCGGCGCGGGGACCTGCGCCTGGGCTGTGGGGCTGGACTGCTCCACAGGCGCGCTGCTTTGGGGAGCAGTACCCGGTGTGGGTAGAGGGGGCGCTACAGGGGTGAGCTGCTGCATGGGAACGGGCACCGGCGCGGCGGGCTGCACAGGCATGGGGCTGGCGACCGAAGGCGCCCGCTCGGGCAGCGCGGGAAGGATGGGGGCGCCAGAGACCGAATTCATGACAGTGCTGGGGGCGGGCTGCGTGGCCTGCTGCAGCGCGCGGATCGCTTCGTAGCGGTCCACGACCAGTGCGTCGCTGGTGGCGTTGTCGCGCACCACGATGGGGCGCAGGAAGATCATCAGGTTGGTCTTGCGGCGCGAGCGGTTCTCGCTTTTGAACAGGTTGCCCACCACGGGCAGGTCACCCATCAGGGGTACTTTGTCCTCGCCCTGCGAGTAGGTGTCCTCCAGCAGGCCGCCGATGACGATGATGCTGCCGTCGTCCACCACTACGTTGGATTCGACCGCACGTTTGCTGGTGGTGGGGCCGGTGGCATTGGACAGGGTGGAGCGGTCGATCTTGGAGATCTCCTGGTAGATCGCCATTTTCACCGTGCCGTTCTCGCTGATCTGCGGGCGCACCTTGAGCATCAGGCCCACGTCCTTGCGCTCGACGGTGTTGAACGGATTCACGGTGCCGCTGTTGCCGGTGTTCGCATACGAGCCCGTGACGAAGGGCACGTTGTCGCCGATGAGGATGCGTGCCTCCTCGTTGTCCAGCGTCATCAGGTTGGGGGTGGACAGCACGTTGGCATCGCCGCTGTTCTGCAGGAAGTTGGCAAGCGCGCCCAGGTAATACTGGCCGTTGATGCGTGGCGCCAGAGCCAGGTTCAGGCCCCCGCCCAGGCCGCTCGCGGCAGTGGCGATGCTGCTGGTGCTGCCCGAAGCCAGCGCTGCCGTGATCCCCAGGATGTTGGCACCTGCTGCACCGGAGTTGGTGCCGATCACGCCCACCGTGCCATCGCCTTGTTTGCCCAGAATGCCCTGCCACTGGATGCCGAACTGCGCCACCTTGTTGGCGGCAACTTCCACGATCAGGCTTTCCACCAGCACCTGTGCGCGGCGTCCGTCGAGCTTGTCGATCACTGCACGCAACTGGCGGTACAGGGGCTCGGGCGCCGTGATGATGAGCGAGTTGGTGGTGGGGTCGGCCTGGATCTGGCCGCCCGTGGACGGCTGGTTGTTGTTGGTGCTGCTGGTGCCCATGCCACTGCTTCCCGAGCCCAGTCCCCCACTGCTGCCACCTGATAGACCGCTGCCTGTGGACAGCATGTTGCCGCTGGTGCCTCCACCGCCGAGGCCGCCACTGGGCGCGGCCGGTGCGGCGCTTGCGCCCGCGCTGCCACCGCCCGTGTTGCCGGTGCCGCCCATGGCTGCCATGGCGGCACGCAGCGTGGTGGCCAGCTTGGTGGCGTCGGCGTTCTTCAGGTACACCACATGGATGTTGCCGGTGGACGCACTGCTGCCGGGCGCAGGCGCCTGGTCCAGCTGTGCCACCAGCGCGCGCACCTGGGCCACACGGGCCGGGTTGGCGGCGCGCAGGATCAGCGCGTTGCTGCGCGGCTCGGCAATCAGCGTGGTCTTGAACGAGGTGTCCGCCTGCCCCTGTGCGGCGACCGGCGCGGCACCGCTGCCCCCGTCGATCAGGCGCGCCACCAGCGGCGCGAGGTCAGTGGCGACGGCGTTGCGCAGCGGGATCACTTCCACATCGCTGGCGTTGGAGACATCCATGGCCGCCACGATGCGCGCCAGGCGCTGCAGGTTGTCAGCGTAATCGGTGATCACCAGCGAGTTGTTGCCGGGGTTCACGTTGATGGTGTTGTTGGGGCTGATCAGCGGGCGCAGCACGGGCACCAGATTGGCGGCGTTTTCAAAGTTGAGCTTGAAGATCTGGGTGACGATCTGACCGCCACCGGGCGCGCTGCCAGAGCTGCCCTGCACCACGCTCACGCTGCCGCCTTGCAGTTTGGCGTCGGCCTCGGGCACCACCTTGTACAGGCCTGCAGCCTCCACCACCGTAAAGCCCTGCAGCCGCAGCGCGGCCAGGAACTGCTGGAAGGCGGCGGCGGGCGACACGGCGCGTTCGGTGACCAGGTTGAGCTGGCCCTTCACGCGCGGGTCGACCACCACGTTGCGGCCCGTGATGGTGGCCATGGTGCGGGCCACGGCTTCGATCTCGGCGTTGGCGAAGTTCAGGGTGACGGGCTCGCCGGCGCGCACGCTGCCGGTGCCGGTATCAATGGCGGTTTGGGCGATAATTTGCCCGCTAGCGCACGCCAGTATTGCGATAGCTGCTATTGCTTTAAGAGCAAAACCCAGGCGTGGTGACAACAAGGAGTTCATAGGTTCAACCCACGGTGATGATGGAGCGCGCGCCGTTGCGTCGTCCAATGATGTTCAGAAGATTCGACAGGGCGGCTTCGCGCTCGGGGGTGGCGCTGGCCTCGCCCGCAAAGCGCAGGCGGTTGCCCACCCACTGGCCGGTGCCGTTGAGCTGCAGGTGACCGTCCAGCGTGCTCAGCGTGAGCGTGGGCGCCTCGCCGCCCTGCACCGCCAGCCGGTAGCTGCCCATGGGGCGCAGGGTGGACAGGCGGGACGACATGGCCCGTGCATCCAGCTGCACCTGGCCTGCCAGGGACATGCGTCCGGCACTCCAGCGCATGGTGAAGCCACGGGTCTGCAGCGCCAGCTGGCCCTGGGGCTGCAGCGTGTTCCAGGGCGTGCCCAGCCCGGTCAGCACGGAGGCCGGCCACAGGCTCTCGCCGTCGATGATGGTCAGGCGCGTACCGGACCAGCCGGCACTCGCCTGCAGTCGCAGGGGTGTAGGGGTGCAGCAGCTGGCATTCAGTTGCGCGTGCAAGCCACCCCAGCCGGGGCGGATGCGCCAGTCCAGGCGGCTGGGCAGGGCGGCGCTGTCCTGGCTGGCCGAGCCCCCCGTCAGCACCAGTTGGGCCGAACCTGTCCAGACCGTACCGCGTGCCTGCAGCAACTGTACCTGTCCGCCCGTTGCGCTGGCGACACTTTGTGCCAGCCAGTGCGCGGGTGCAAACGCCACCACGGCAGGCACTACGCCCGCCACAGCGCCGACCAGCGCCCAGCCCCATGCGCTGCGGGGAGTGCGGGGTACGGGTTTTCGGTGTCGTGAGGAGGTGGCCACGGGAGAGAGTGTCTGTGCGGGGGCTGATTCAGGGCTGGGCAGGCGGCAGGGCCAGCACCAGAGTGCCGTCCCAACGTGGCATCGCCGTGGCCGCGTTGCCCAGTTTGACCGGTGCCGGGGCGTTGGGTGCGGAGCCTGCAGGGGCGGCGCTGCGCGTCAAGCGCGCCTCCACCGGGGCGGCGCGGGCGTTGCTGCGTGCCTGGGCCAGCCATTGGGCCAGCGCATCGGCGGGAGCGCCTTTGAGCGTGACCGTGGCGCGGTCTCCCACCACATTGAGCTGGGCCGTATTGCCCAGGCGCTGTGTGAGCGCGGTACGCAGCGCACCGACGGAATCGCCGCGCGTGTTGCGCGGGGCCGACTGCAGCTGCTGCGCTTCGGCGCGCAGGCCTTGCATGCGCTGCAGCTGTGAGTCCAGCTCGGCATGGCGCGCGGGTGCGGCGCGCAACGTGGACAGGGCCGGGGCCACGGCCAGCCACCACAGCAGGGCAAACGCGACGAGGCCACCTGCGGCCAGGACCAGGGTCTGCTCCCGGGGGGCCAGGGCCTGCCAGCGGGCGCGCAGGGCGGGAGAGGTGATGACAGTCATGGTGTGCCTTCAGCGCGCAGCAGCAGGCTGCCGTCGTCCAGCCGGGCCCGGTAGCCCGCAGCCTGCAGGCGGGCCGAGAGCACGGTTTCTTCATCGGGGGCCAGCGTGACGCCGCGCAGGCGCAGCTCGCCGGGGGCGTATTCGATGCCCGTGGGCTGGCGGCCGCTGGGGAGGGAGGCTCCGGCGGCGGCAAGCAGGGGCTCCAGGTCGCGGGCCGAAACGGCGCCGGCCGCCTGCCGCAGCTGGGCCAGCTCGCGCTCCATCTGCACCGGGGCATCCACCACCACCTGCACCTTGGGGAAAGTCTGGGTCAGCGTGGACCGCACGGCCGCCTGTTTGGCGGCCAGCGCCTTGCGCTCCTGCCAGGCCCAGGCATTGAGACCCACCAGATGCGCCACCACCAGCAGTGCTGCGCCCCAGCGCGCTGCGCGCCACTGCGGGGCGTTCAGCAGTGCGCTGGCCAGGCTGCCCGCCTTGCGCAGCGCCCGGGTGCGGCCGGTGCTGGCCAGATCGAACTGGGCCAGATCCCAGTCGCCGCGCGCGGCGTCCAGCGCCCGCTGGCTGGCCGTGTGCAGAGCCACGCGCTGGCCCAGCGTGCGCTCTGCCAGGGCCGCGACCGCAGGCTCGGCGCGCACCACGGGCGCATCGTCTCCGTCCGTGGCCGTATCCTGGGGGAGCCCGGCACGGGCCAGCATCACGGAGGCAATGGACAGGGGCAACACGGCCACGCCGTGTTCGGCGCCCTGCCCAGTCAGCACCACGCAGGCGTCTTCGGGGGTGCCCAGGGCGCACAGCTCGGGGCGGCCACTTTGGGTGGGGCCGGGGGCGAATTCAGGCACGACACGCGACACGCGGCGACCAGCGGCTTCCAGGGCCTGCAGGTTGTCGCGCAGCCAGGTGCGGTCGCACACCGCCACCCACACGGGTTCTCCGGGATTGGCATCCGGCTGGATGGCAAAGTGCAGCTGTGATGCGTCGTCGAGCAGGCGGTCTTCAAGCAGACCCTCCAGCACCGATCGCAGGCGCGGTGTCTGCTGGCCCGCGCCCAGTGCCAGGCCGGGCGGCAGTTGCACCCGTTGCCAGGACAGCGCCCGGGCGGGTACCACGGCCACCACTTCGCCGCCGGGGCGCGTGGGTTCGGGCAGCAGCGCGGCCGGGGCAGTGGCGTGGCGAAGGGCAGTGTGGCCGTCCGCCGTCAGCGTGTAGCTGTACTCGGTGGCCGGCCCCGGACGGGCCGGCGGCAGGAAAAGGATGAGGGTGCTCATGGACAGGTTTTGCGGGCCATTTTAGGGGGCGGGCTTGACAGTGCGGGCCGAACCTGCGGATGTGTTGCAGATGTGTCAGATTTCAGCGCTGCGCCTCCCGAGCGCCCGGGGCGGTTTCGCGGTCAAAAGCACCCCGTTCGCGCCACAGTGTGGTGACCTCGATGCCCTGTTTGCGCACCAGGGATCGCTCGTCCACCATGGCATCGCCCAGGCGCAGGCGGCCGCGCACCTCAAAGTACGAAGAGGCCACGGCATGGGCGCCTTCATTGATGTCGATGCTGGCACCCAGCAGGTCGCGCACCTCGCTGAGCGTGCGGAAATGCCGGGCCTCGCGGGCCTGCAGCATCTTTTGGGCGCTGGCCATGTCCAGGCCGTCGATGGCGGCCAGCAGCACGTCGATGTCGGCGGTGTTGAGGTTGACCGGCGCGCGCACGGGCAGCAGCGTCACGTGGGGCGCCAGGCGGGCCACGGTGGTGGGCGCCAGGCCCAGCCAGCCCAGTTGCGACATGGTGGGGGGCAGCAGCGGGGCGTTCGTGCTGTCGGTGCCGGTGGTGGCCTGCGCGCGCCGCAGGGCGTCGGTGAGCAGGCTCAGCTCCTGCAGCGGCAGGCCCAGGCGCTCGAACAGCCGCGTGAACTGCCGCAGTGCCAAGGTCTGAACATTGCCGTTGTCGACTAGGTTGGTCAGATTCATGCGGCCCTGCATGTCCGAGATCTGCCCCGACAAAAAGGCCTCGGTGGTGTCGGTGGTGGCGTCGTCCACCTGGCTGACGTTCTTGTCGGCCGCGAGAAAGGTGGACAGCCGTGCCTCCTGCAGCGGCACGGCCCAGGGCTCGGCCAGGTGGTCCGCACCGCCCGAGCGCCCGTCTTCGCGCAGGATCAGGCGCGACCAGTCGAGCGCGCCGACCAGAATCCAGGTGGACTGCACGCGGCCGCGCTCGGCCGTCTCGACCTCGACCGCGCGCCATTGCTGCCACATGGACGCCGCTGCAAAGGTTGCCACGAGGGTGACCGTGAGCATGGCCAGCAGCAGCGCCGCACCGCGTTCCCTGCGGACCGGGCGCGGCCCCATGTGGCGTCCCCCTGGAGCGCTGTGAAACTGGCGCGGCCCAAGCCCGTGCCACCGTGGAGCTGGCCTTGCCAGGCCACCGGTGGCGTCTCCTTGGGGGGAGGCGGCGCAGCCGCTCAGGGGGGGGCTGATCATGTCCGACCCCCACCCAGCACGGGGTTCACCCAATCGCGTGTGAGCCGCCCCACCAGGGCCTGGCCGGGCGGCAGGGTGATCTGCAGGCGCACGCCGTCGGGGATGGCCGAGGTGCCCACCGGGGTGGTGCCACTACTGGACAGCGGGTTGGACCACGCACCGCCCCGGTAATAGAAGATCTGCCAGTCCTCCAGCGGCAGCAGCGTCATCTCATGGCGCCGCTCGGCGTCGCCCGGGCTGCGCGCCCACTGCGCGGCCAGCTGCCACGCCTCCTGCCATTCGGCGCGCGTGCGCACCGGGGGCGACTGCCAGCGCATCCACTGGCCCACACCCTGGCCGCCCCGGCGCGTCCAGGCCACCACCAGGGCGCCCTCGTCGGGCACTGCGCTGGTGCGCCGCGTCAAACGCAGCACCTGGCCGTCCCAGTCGAGCGGCGTGGTGTTGGCAATGGGCAGCAGTGCATCCAGGTCCGTGCCCCACTGGCCCAGGGCAGACTGCAGCACCAGCATCTCGTCGGCCCGCTGGCGCGTGATCTCCTGCGCCCGCACCATCCCATCCAGCCCCCGCCAGCTCAGGATGGCCAGCAGGCTCATCACCGCAATGGCCAGCAGCAGCTCCACCAGCGTGAAGCCGCGCGCGCCTTTCAAAACCGGCGCGGCGCGAGGCCAGTGCACCCGTGGAACTGGCTCTGCCAGGCCACCGGGTGCGTCCCCCCCATGGGGGAAAGGCGCGAAGCGACTCAGGGGGGACATCTGGTCAATACCTTCCGATGATGGTCGAGATGCGCAGGATCGAGTTGTCGCCATCCAGCACCTGCGCGTCCATCCGGCGAAAGCTCGGGTTGGGCGTGGGCCGCACGATCAGGGCCACGGTGAGCTGGCGCCCGGCCTGTTCGCAGGTGACCTGGCTGTCGCCCACGCTGGGCATCTGGCGCGACAGGCGCGCATAGACCAGTTCGTTCTCGGCGCACAACTGGGCCAGCACGATGTCTGACTGGCGCAGCGCGTTGCGCGTGAGCGCCGTGGTGGCCTGCAGCCCTGCCATCAGTGCAATAGCCACGATGCTGAGCGCCACCAGCACCTCCACCAGCGTGAAGCCGCGCTGCTGCCTGCAACGGCGGTGGGGGGGCAGGGTGGACTTCATTGGACGGTCTCGACGGTGAAGGGGCGCACCCCGTCGGTGGAAATGCGCAGCGTGCGCTCGGGATAGGACTGGTGGGTGATCAGCACCTGCTGGGGGCCAATGAGGGGCTCTGGCCCCAGCACCAGCAGCGTGGGCGCGCGCACCGTGGTGCCCGCATCCAGCCACTGGCCGGGCATCGCCGCCAGTGCGCTGGGCGGCAGGCCCTCGAACCGGAACCCTCCGGCATCGGCACGCCAGCGCACGGGCATTCCCCCGGCGCGCGACTGCGCACGCGCAGATTCCAGTAACGCCGCCAGCCGGGCTGCCTCGCGCTCGACCAGCGTCTGCCCGCTGTCGCGCATGGCGATGCTCACACCGGCGGTGGCCAGGGCAATGATGCTGATGACCACCAGCAACTCAAGGAGGGTGAAGCCCCCCTGAGCCGCCGCGCGGCTTCCCTTCGGGGGGGAGATGCCGATGGCCTGGCGAAGCCAGTTCCACGACATCCCTGGCCGAGGGAGCGCCAGCTTCATGGAGCAGGGGTCTGTCGCGAAGAGCCGGTCGTCATTGCCAACTGCCAATATCAGCATCCTTGCCTTCACCGCCCGACTGCCCATCGGCGCCGAACGACATCACGTCGATCTCGCCCTTGATGCCAGGGTTCAGGTACTGGTACGGACGGCCCCAGGGGTCGTTGGGCAGTTTTTCGAGGTACAGCTTCCAGTTGTTGGGCACGGGGCCCGAGCTGGGCTTGACGATCAGCGATTGCAGGCCTTGCTCGGCCGTGGGGTAGCGCTGGTTGTCCAGGCGGTACAGCTTGAGCGCCTGCATGATGTTGGTGATGTCGGTGCGGGCAGCGGTCACGCGGGCGTCGTCGGCGCGTTCCAGCACATTGGGCACGATGAGGGCGGCCAGCACGCCGATGATGACGAGCACCACCATCAGCTCGATGAGGGTGAAGCCACGGGCCACGTTCGTGGCCAGGCGGTGGCGGGCGGAGCGCAAGAGGAGGGGGAAAGAAGTGTTCACTGCTGGCGGTCTCTGGGATGGTCGAATCGCGTGAATCATAATCCCCGCATGGTGACCAATACGTACAGCAAATGGGGCGTCCGCCTGGGGACTCTGGCGCTATGGGCCGCCGCAGGCGCCAGCGTGGTTTTTTGGGGGCTGCGCCTGTCGGCCCCTGCGGCCGGAGCGGCTGCGCCCGTGGTGCTGCCACCCCCCGTGGCGCCCGATGCGCAGGCTCTGGCCCGGCTGCTGGGGGCTGCGCCCGCTGCCCCGGGGGTGGTCGCAGCCGCCCCGGTGGCAACACTGGCCAGCCGCTTCGCACTGATCGGGGTGCTCTCGGGTCGCAACAGCGGGGGCGGCGCCGCGCTGATCGCGGTGGATGGCAAACCCGCCAAGCCGTTCCGCGTGGGCGCCGCGGTGGATGAAGGGCTGGTGCTGCAGGCGCTGGGCCCACGCCAGGCGCAACTGGGGCGCGATGCTGATGGCCCTGCCACGCTGACGCTGGACATGCCGCTCAAGCGTTGATGCTTGATGCCGGGGCGGGGGGCTCCGGCTCCTATCCCAGTTCGGTCCTCTCCCACTCGCCCCAGCCCGGCGCGGCTACGGGCCATTCTTCCGAGCGCGGCAGCACGCCGTTGCCGTGCGCCCTCAGCCACGCCACGCTGCGGATGACCCCGGCGTGGGTGATCCACACCACATCCTGTGTGGCCCCGGGGCCGTGGTCCTGCAGCGCAGCCGCCACGCGGGCCAGCACCGCTGCCAGGTTTTCCCCCAGGCCAGGGCGGTAGCTCGCGAAGGCGGCCGTCCAGGCGTCGATGTCGCTGCGGGCAATGGACTCCCAGGCCTGCCCCTCCCAGCTGCCAAAGTCCATTTCGCGCAGGCGGGCGTCGGGTTTTGATACCAAATCGGGCCGCAGCGCTTGAAGCTCTAGCGCAAGCTGCTCGCATCTTTGCAGGGTGGAGTGAATCACCCGCGACTGGGGTGGCAGCGCGGCGGCCAGGTGTTCTGCGGCAGCGCGCGTGGCGGCGGGGTCGGCGGGGATGTCCAGCGCCCCATAGCAGGTGCCGGGAGCCACCAGCGGCTGGGCGTGGCGCACCAGCCAAAGGCGAGTTTTGGGGGGGGCGCCGGTCACATCCAGCGCAAGGCCAGCGCCGCGCCCAGGTAAAAGCCGATTTCGCTGACCTGCTGCGTGGCACCCAGGCAGTCGCCGGTAAAACCCTGCAGCCTGCGCGCGAACCAGCGGGCCATCCAGGCGGCGGCAAGGGCGCTGCAGAGTATAGACGCTATAAAATAAATAGCTGATTGCGCTTGATAGACAAGCGCTAGCGGCACAAAACACCACAAAAATGCCGCCAGCAGCGCGCCGCCCGAAATCTGGTCGGCCAGCGGCTTGCTTTTGGACCGGGCGGTGTCGCCCACATGCGGCAGGCTGCGCACGATGAGCAGCGGCCAGAAACGCGACAGCACATGCGCCCCCACCAGCGCGGCCACGGCAGCCAGCAGGCTGTGGGCCCCCAGCAGCGCCAGCAGGCTGAGCTTGGCCAGCAGCGCCAGCACCAGCGCCATGGCCCCGAAGGCGCCGATGCGCGAGTCCTTCATGATGTCGAGTGCCCGCTCGCGATCGGCGCTGCCGCCCAGGCCATCGGCCACATCGGCAAGCCCATCCTCGTGAAAGCCGCCGGTCATCAGCACCGTGGCGATGGTGCAGAACACGGCAGCCACGGCCGGGGCCAGCGGGTTGGGCGCCAGGGCCCAGTGCAATGCGGCATAGATGCCCGTGGACAGCAGCGCGGCCAGCCAGCCAATGCCCGGAAAGTGCGCCGCGCTGGCCCGCAGCATGGCGGGGCTGTAGCCGACCCAGTCTGCCAGCCGACCAGTGACCGGGATGCGGGTGAAAAACTGCACGGCCAGCAGATAGTGGCGCAGGGCTTGCATGGTTTGGCTAGGGCTATGTCAGATTTGATAGCTGCCAGCGCTTGATGGATAAGCGCTGGAGGCCAATTTGGCCCATATTTTGGTTACTTGGATCGCAGGAACAGCCGGTAGGCCGGGTTCAGCGTCTCTTCCACATACGGATAGCCCAGCGTGGCCAGGAAGGCGTCGAACGTGGCGGCGTCTTCGGGCGGCACCTGCATGCCCACGAGGATGCGGCCATAGTCGGCGCCCTGGTTGCGGTAGTGGAACAGGCTGATGTTCCAGGTCGGCTGCATCAGGCTCAAAAACTTGAGCAGCGCGCCGGGCCGCTCGGGGAAGGTGAAGCGCATCAGGCGCTCGTCCTGCGCGAGCGCCGAATGCCCGCCCACCAAGTGGCGCAGATGCTCCTTGGCCAGTTCGTCGTGGGTCAGGTCCAGTGCCTCGAAGCCGTGGCGGCCGAAGTTCTTGGCGATTTTCTCCGACTCGCCCTTGCCATTGGTGGTGATGCCCACGAACACATGGGCCTGGGCGGCATCGCTGATGCGGTAGTTGAACTCGGTCACGTTGCGCGGGCCACCCGGCAGGCCGCCCACCACCTCGCAAAAGCGGCGGAAGCTGCCGCGTTCTTCGGGGATGGTGACGGCCAGAAGCGCCTCGCGCTCCTCGCCCACTTCGGCGCGCTCGGCCACAAAACGCAGGCGGTCGAAGTTCATGTTGGCGCCGCACAGGATGGCGGCATAGGTTTCGCCCTTGGTTTTCTTTTCAGCAACGTACTGCTTGATGGCCGCCACGGCGAGAGCCCCTGCGGGTTCGACGATGCTGCGCGTATCCACAAAGATGTCCTTGATGGCGGCGCAGACGGCGTCGGTGTCCACCGTGATGAATTCGTCCACCAGGCCGCTGTGGGCGATGCGGAAGGTCTCCTCGCCCACCAGCTTGACGGCGGTGCCGTCCGAGAACAAACCCACGTCGGCCAGCGTCACGCGCTCATGTGCGTTGACGGACTGGATCATGGCGTCCGAGTCGTTCATCTGCACGCCGATCACCTTGATCTCGGGCCGCACGGCCTTGATGTAGTTGGCCACGCCCGAGATGAGCCCGCCGCCGCCAATGGCCACAAACACGGCGTCGAGCTGGTTGCTGCCCAGGCTTTGCAGCTGGCGCAGGACCTCCATGGCGATGGTGCCCTGGCCGGCAATGACGTCCGGGTCGTCGAACGGGTGCACGAAGGTCAGGCCCTGTTCCTTCTCCAGCTTCACCGAATGGCCGTAGGCATCGGAATAGCTCTCGCCAAACAGCACGACCTCGCCGCCCAGCGTCTTCACGGCGTCGATCTTGAGCTGCGGCGTGGTGGTGGGCATCACGATGACGGCGCGCGTGCCCAGCTTGTGGGCGCTCATGGCCACGCCTTGCGCGTGGTTGCCGGCCGAGGCGCAGATCACCCCGCGTGCCAACTGCTCGGGCGTGAGGTGCGCCATCTTGTTGTAGGCACCCCGCAGCTTGAAGCTGAACACGGGCTGCTGGTCTTCGCGCTTGAGCAGCACTTTGTTGTGCAGGCGGCGGCTGAGGTTCTTGGCGGGCTCCAGCGCCGACTCCACCGCCACGTCGTACACGCGGGCGGTCAGGATTTTTTTCAGGTAGTCGGCGGGGGTGAGGTGCTGGGTCATGGCAGGGCAGGTGGGCCGCCACGGGGCAGCGGCGGGGGTCCACATCATAGGGGGTCGGTTTTTTGGGGGGCGATGCGCCGCTGAGGGAAGCTATCGAGGCCAGTTCAGCCAAAAAAAAGCCCCAAGCCGTGAGGCCTGGGGCTAATCCATCCTTTGAGGAGATGGAGGAGACAATCGGTGCGGGACAAGTGCCGAAAACCGGGCTTCTTGCCATCTGCCTTTTCCATCCAGAAAAAGCAGCGCTTGGTGGAAGTTTAGCGCGAGTCTTGTTGCATTGCAGCAAAATCAACACCAAATTTTTATTTCGCCGGGCCATTCCGTGCGAAAAAAACCACGCACCAAAAAGGAGATACACCATGGAATGCACAGTCAGCTGGACCGGAGGCACAGGAACCCGTTCTGGCATGGGCTTTGTGGCCGAGACCGGCAGCGGCCATGTTTTAACGATGGATGGCGCGCCCGATGCCGCCAATCCGGCCAACGGCGGGCTGAACCTGGCGCCCCGGCCCATGGAGACAGTGCTGGCCGGCACAGGCGGCTGCACGGCCTACGACGTGGTGCTCATCCTCAAGCGGGGCCGCCACGATGTGCGCGGCTGCAGTGTCAAGCTGACCACCGAACGCGCCCAGACGGACCCCAAGGTGTTCACCAAGATCCATATGCATTTCACCGTGACCGGCAAGGGTATCCCGCCCGCTGCGGTAGAGCGCGCGATCGCCATGAGCCATGACAAATACTGCTCGGCCAGCATCATGCTGGGCAAGACGGCGGAGATCACCACCGGGTTTGAAGTGGTCGAGGCATGAGGTAGACCTCCCCCTGAGTCGCCTGCGGCGCCTTCCCCCTCTCTCGCTGTGCGGGAGGGGGACGCACCCGGTGGCCTGGGAAGGCCAGTTCCACGGCGTCTGCTGGCTTGGGCTGCGCCAGTTTTTGAGGTCGTCGCGCGCGATGCACCCTGGCGCAAGCGGTCAGTGCGTGCGCAGTGCGGCCAGTGCTCAGAGGTAGTGCGCGGTGGTGGTCATCACCTTGGCGGCTACCTTCATCGCCGCCCGGGCGGGGGGCGGCAGTTCCAGCGCTCCGGATGCCCGTGCCTGGGCGGCATGGCGCTCCTCGTCGTCCTTCATACGGGCCACCACGGCCCGCGAGGGCAGGTCTTGTGTGGGAAGCCGTGCGAGGTGGCTTTGAAGGTGCGCCGCCACCTGGTTTTCCGTTTCCGCCACAAAACCCAGACTTGCCCGGTCGCTGACCTTGGCGGCGACCAGCCCCAGCGCGAAGGCGCCCGCAAACCACAGGGGGTTCAGCAGGCTGGGCCGGGCGCCCAGCGCGTCCAGGCGCTGCTGGGTCCAGGCGAGATGGTCTGTTTCTTCGCGGGCGGCCTCCAGCAGATGGGCTTGAAGCGCGGGGTCGCGCGTGATGGCTGCCTGCGCGGTGTACAGGGCTTGTGCGCAGACTTCGCCCACGTGGTTGACACGCATCAGCGCCCCCGCCAGCTTCTTCTGGGTGGGGTCGAGTGCTCCTTCGTCCATGCCGCGCGCCGGCGTGGGCTCCGATGCCCGGGGTGTTGCAAAAAGTGTGCGCAGTGCGGTGTCAGCCGCAATAAGCAAAGAGTCCATGGAGGCTTTCAGTTTGGCAAGAGCGCAGAAACACAATTTTCACTTGGATACAAATCTCAGGCGCTGGCAGGAGCTGCTACAAGGCGCAGCAGATCGATTTTGCCGAGGTTCATGGAAATGTTGCAACACTGCAACGATTTTTCCCTTTCGGGTCGATTGTGGGTGAATTCCTTTGCGAAACCTGGCCGGGTCTGGTGCAATAAGAGCAACTTCCCCACCAGGAGGTTGGCCCGGGGAACCGGCGGGACTGTGCAGGTGCTTTCACCATAGACCCCCCGTACCGGAGCCCGATGTTTAACCTTGGAGTAACTCGCAATGAAAAAATCCCTGATTGCCCTGGCTGTGCTGGCTGCTTCCGGCGCTGCAATGGCTCAATCGTCCGTAACCCTGTTCGGTATCGTTGACGCTACCTACGCATACGGTTCCGGCAGCGTCGCCAACAAGTCCCAACTGACGAACTCCGGCTACAACAGCAGCCGTCTGGGCTTCCGCGGTGTTGAAGATCTGGGTGGCGGCATGTCCGCTTCGTTCTGGCTCGAAGCTGGCGTGAACAACGACAACGGTTCCGGTGGCACCACCAGCACCAACAACCAAGGCGCAAGCGGCGTCACCGGCGGTGGCGGCTTGACCTTCAACCGTCGTTCGACCGTCAGCCTGAACGGCGGCTTCGGTGAAGTGCGTCTGGGCCGTGACTACACGCCCCAATTCTGGAACCTGACCGTGTTCGATCCGTTCGGCACGAACGGTGTTGGCACGACCCAAACCCTGAACTCCAGCCTGGGTGGCCCAACCACCGTGCGCGCTTCGAACTCCATCGGCTACTTCCTGCCTGGCAACCTGGGCGGTTTCTACGGCCAAGCCCAGTACTACATGGGTGAAAACCTGAGCAACGCAGCCAACAAGAAGGACGGCAACGGCCTGGCTCTGCGCGCTGGTTACGCCAATGGCCCCATCAACGTGGCTCTGGCTTTCTCTGACACCAAGTTCCTGTCGGGCAACATCAAGGCTGTGAACCTGGGCGGTCAATACGACCTGGGCGTGGCCAAGATCATGGCTCACTACAACCAAGACGACGTCAAGGGCGGCGCTGAAGGCAAGGGCTTCCTGATCGGTGGTCTGGTGCCCGTGGGCGCTGGTGAAATCCGTCTGGCTTACTCCACCTACAAGATCGACCAAGTTGGTGCTGACCCACGTTCGAACAAGATCGCTCTGGGCTACGTGCACAACCTGTCCAAGCGCACGGCTCTGTACGCAACGTACGCTCACGTGAGCAACAAGAACGGCGCTGCTCAGTCCCTGAACGGTTCCGTGACTGCTGCTGGCGACAACTCCAACGGCTACGACTTCGGTATCCGTCACAGCTTCTAATATCGAGACTGGCTTCTGGCCAGTTACCGGTATCAAAGCTAAAAAAGCCGCCTTCGGGCGGCTTTTTTTTGTCTGCTGATTTGTGCTTGGTGGTTGGTTGTGCGGACTTCCTGTATGTAACTCCGGGTACATCCGCCCTACGGATCGGTCGGATGATGTCGGGCAATGGCGTCCTTCGGCCTGTCTCCGAGGTTTCTTCCTCTTGTTTGCTTTGGTGCAGATTCTTGGCACCATCCTTGCGTGCTGCTTCCCTACAAAATCAGCCCTTAGAGGCCCTTCGTAGTGCCCGGGATTCAGGGATTTCCCGTTGGCTATAGAGCAACCTTTACTGCATAGTAAAACTTTTATTCAAGAGGGTTCCATGAAACTCAAATACAGTCTTTTGTCGGTGGCTGCGGCTGCTGCACTGCTTGTGGCGCCAGCCCTGCATGCCAAGCCCTTCAAATGGGCTAGCCAGGGGGAAATCGCGACCTGGGATATCCATTCCCAGAACAACGCGCTCCAGAATGGCATCCATGCGAATGTGTATGAAAGCCTGGTTTACTACAACAGCAAGACCTTTGACGTAGAGCCCGTGCTGGCAACGGCCTGGAAAGAAATCAGCCCCACGCAGGTGCGTTTCACGCTGCGCCAAGGGGTGAAGTTCCATGATGGTTCGGCCTTCACCGCCGACGATGCGGTGTATTCGCTGCAGCGCGCGATGGCCAAGACATCGAATTTCACCCCCTACATCCAGGGAATCAGCAAGATCAACAAGGTGGATGCGCAAACCATCGACGTCATCCTGACCGCTCCCAACCCTGTGCTGCTGCGCCAGATGACCGAACTGCGCATGATGAGCAAGGCCTGGGCGGAAAAGAACAAGTCGGTCGAGCCCAAAGACATCAAGGGCACCGACGAAAACTTTGCCCACCGCAATGCCATGGGCACCGGTCCTTACACGCTGGAATCGTGGCAGCCTGATGTGAAGATGGTGTTCAAGCGCAACCCCAACTGGTGGGGCAAGATGGACGGGAACGTGACCGAAATCGTCTACACCCCGATCAAGTCTGCTGCCACACGCATTGCAGCCCTGCTGTCGGGCGAAGTGGACATGGTGCTCGACCCCACTCCCCAGGATCTGGGCCGCTTGCGCGCCAGCCCCGACCTCAAGGTGATTGACGGCATTGAGAACCGCACCATCTTCCTGGGCATGGACCAGTTCCGCGACGAACTGCCAGGCTCGAACATCAAGGGCAAAAATCCGCTCAAGGACGTGCGCGTGCGCAAGGCCCTGTACCAGGCGATTGACGCAGAAACCATTTCCCGCAACATCATGCGTGGCCTGGGCAAGCCCACGGGCACCATCGTGGCCCCACAGGTGGCGGGTTATACCGAGGCCGTTGGCAAGCGGTTCCCCTATAGCGTTGAAGCCTCCAAGAAGTTGCTGGCCGAGGCCGGTTACCCCGATGGTTTTGAGGTGGACTTTGCCTGCCCCAACAACCGCTACATCAATGACGAAGCCATCTGCCAGGCCGTGACCGCCATGTGGTCGCGCGTGGGCGTAAAGGCCAAGCTGCGCACGCTGCCCCTGGTCAATTACTTCCCGATGATTCAGCGCTACGAAGCCAGCATCTACATGCTGGGCTGGGGTGTGCCGACCTTCGATGCGCTGTACAGCCTGCAATCGCTGGTCCGCACTGTGGGCCAAGGTGGTGACGGCAACTACAACGTGGGCCGCTACAGCAACCAGCGCATGGACTATCTGGTGGACCGCATCAAGGCAGAAACCGATGCACCGGTGCGCGCCCGCATGCTGACGGAAGCGCTGCAACTGTCCAACGACACCGTGTCCCACATTCCTCTGCATGACCAGGTGATCCCATGGGCCGTGAAGAAGAACATTGAACTGGTTCACCGCGCGGATAACCGCGTGGACATGCGCACCGTCAAGGTGAATTGACCGGTGCCTGACACACTGAGAGCAAGGGCCCCGAGGCCCTTGCTTTCTTTGTTTTGTTTTCTGGTCCGGTTTGACGACCGCTTATTGCCTGCCAGCGCCCTGCCATCAAAAGTGGCTGTGGCGTTCCCATCGAACACTCAATCGACTCTCCGATGCTCGCCTTTATATTGCGCCGCCTGATACAGGCTGTGATTGTCATGGTCACGGTGGCCTTCATCTCCTTCATGCTGTTCCAGTACGTGGGAGACCCTGTGGTGTTCCTGCTGGGCCAGGACGCCACCCCCGAGCAGATCCGCGAACTGCGCGCCTCGCTCGGTCTGGACAAGCCCTTTTTCGTGCAGTTCTGGCATTTTTTGGTCAACGCAGCCCAGGGCGAATTCGGCCTGAGCCTGCGCCAGGGTGCCAAGGTTTCGCGACTGATTGCAGAGCGCTTTCCCGCCACACTGGAGCTGGCTTTGGTGGCTGCTTTCCTGGCCCTGGTCATTGGCGTGCCCATGGGCGTGTATGCAGCCCTCAAGCGCGGCACCTTCACAAGCCAGCTGTTCATGACCATCTCACTGCTGGGCGTGTCGCTGCCAACGTTCCTGATCGGCATCCTGCTGATCCTGGTGTTCGCTGTCACCCTGGGCTGGTTCCCCAGCTTCGGGCGCGGTGAAGTGGTACAGATGGGATGGTGGAGCACGGGCCTGCTCAAGGCCAAGGGCTGGCACCACATCACGCTGCCTGCCATCACGCTGGCGATTTTCCAGCTCACGCTGATCATGCGGCTGGTGCGCGCAGAAATGCTGGAGGTGCTGCGCACCGACTACATCAAGTTCGCACGCGCCCGGGGCCTGTCCAATCGCGCCATTCACTTCGGCCATGCGCTCAAGAACACGCTGGTGCCCGTGATGACCATCACCGGCCTGCAGCTGGGTGGTCTGATTGCCTTCGCCATCATCACCGAGACCGTGTTCCAGTGGCCCGGCATGGGCCTGCTGTTCATCCAGGCCGTGACCTTTGCCGACATTCCGGTGATGGCCGCCTACCTGTGCTTGATTGCCTTGATCTTTGTGGTAATCAATCTGGTGGTGGACCTGTTGTATTTTGCGGTCGATCCTCGCCTGCGCGTAGGCAAGGCAGGAGGGCATTGAATGAACTCCCCCTTGAGTCGCTTCGCGCCATCCCCCCAAAGGGGGGACGCTCCCAGCGCGGCGGGGCGGCCCTTGCGCGGGAGCGCTGGCCTGTGCCGCGCCGGTTTTGCCGGCTGCTGGCGCTGCACGAGCTTTCGGGACGCCTGACATGCAGTCGCTTCGATACAAAGCCGGAGGCCGGGCGTTTGCGCACATCGCGCAGTACCACCCCGAGCTGACCGCGCTGCGCCGGGACCTGCACGCCCACCCTGAGCTGGGTTTCGAGGAGATCTACACCAGCACGCGCGTCAAAGAGGCCCTGAAGCTCTGCGGCGTGGACGAGATCCACGACGGCATTGGCCGCACAGGAGTCGTGGGCGTGATCCGCGGCCGCAGCACCTCCAGTGGCAGCATGGTCGGCCTGCGTGCCGACATGGATGCGCTGCCGCTGGCCGAGCACAACGATTTCTCCTGGAAGTCGTGCAAGCCGGGCCTCATGCATGGCTGCGGCCACGACGGCCACACCGCCATGCTGGTGGGGGCTGCGCGCTACCTGGCCGAGACCCGCAACTTCGACGGCACAGCCGTGCTCGTGTTTCAGCCGGGCGAAGAAGGTTTTGCTGGAGCCCGCGTCATGATGGAAGACGGGCTGTTTGACCGTTTCCCGGTGCAGTCCATCTACGCCATGCACAACTGGCCCGCGATGAAGCCCGGCACCGTGGGCATCAACTCCGGGCCCATGATGGCTGCGGCGGATCGCTTCACCATCGAGATCACGGGACGCGGCGGCCACGGTGCCCATGCCTACCAGACGGTGGACGTGCTGGTTGTGGCCGCGCACATCATTACGGCCGCGCAAAGCATCGTCTCGCGCAATGTGCGCCCCATTGAAAGCGCCGTGGTCAGCATCTGCGCCGCACAGGCTGGCGACCTGGGGGCCTTCAGTGTGCTGCCGGGCTCTGCCACCCTGGTGGGCACCGTGCGGACATTTGATCCGGTCGTGCAGGAGATGGTGGAAAAACGCCTCAAGGAGCTGTGCAACGCCATTGCCCTGGGCTTTGGCGCCACGGCCACGGTGCACTACGAGCGCATCTACCCGGCCACGATCAACAGCGAAAGCGAAGCCATCTTTGCCGGCGACGTGGCCGAATCCCTGCTGGGTGCCGACCATGTGGTGCGTGACCTGGAGCCCAGTATGGGGGCCGAGGACTTCGCCTTCATGCTCCAGACCCGCCCCGGTGCCTATCTGCGCATCGGCCAGGGCACAGGGGCCAGTGGCAGCGCCTTGCACAACAGCCGCTACGACTTCAACGACGACATCCTGCCCCTGGGCTCAGCGCTGCACGCAAGCCTTATCGAGCAGGCCATGCCTTTGGCGGCAGCTTGAAGCACCGTCCAACCAGCCTGCCCATTTGCACTACCGCGCCACGGCCCAACCCTTTCACCCCGCTTTCCCCAACCTGGAGGTTTCCATGAAATTCCATAAAAAAATCGCTCTGACCGCTCTCTTTACCGCGTTGGCGGCGGCGAGCCTGGTGGCCCAAGCTCAGACCATCCGCATCGCCAACCAGGGTGACTCGCTGTCGATGGACCCCCACTCGCTCAATGAGTCGCTGCAGCTGAGCGTCACCGGCAACGTCTATGAGTCGCTGGTCGGCCGCAACAAGGACCTGAGCCTGGCGCCTGCCCTGGCGACGAGCTGGAAGCAGACGTCGCCCACCGTGTGGCGTTTCGAGTTGCGCAAGGGCGTGCAATTCCACGACGGCACCCCTTTCACGGCCGATGACGTGGTGTTCAGCTTCGGGCGCACCCAGGTGGAAGGCTCGGACATGAAGAGCTACACCAACGACTTCAAGGAAGTGCGCAAGATCGACGACCACACGGTCGAAATCGAAACCAAGACCCCCTTCCCGATCCTGCCGGATGTGATCTCGCTCGTGTACATGATGAGCAAGAAGTGGTGCGAGACCAACCAGGCCCTGGGCCCGGTGGACCGCCGCAAGGGCATCGAGAACGCCGCCTCGTTCCGTGCCAACGGCACGGGCCCCTTCCGCCTGCGTGAGCGCCAGCCCAACGTGCGCTCGGTGTTTACACGCAACGGCAGCTACTGGGGCAAGATCGAAGGCAACGTCAGCGAAGTCGTTTTCACCCCCATCGGCAACGATGCGACCCGTGTGGCCGCCCTGCTTTCGGGCGAGGTGGACGTGATGGAACCCGTACCCGTGCAGGACATCGAACGCGTGAACGGCAGCGCTAACACCCGTGCCATCACCGGCCCCGAACTGCGCACCATCTTCCTGGGCATGGACCAAAAGCGTGACGAACTGCTGTACTCCAACGTCAAGGGCAAGAACCCCTTCAAGGACAAGCGTGTGCGCCAGGCCTTCTACCAGGCCATCGACATCGAAGGGATCAAGAAGACCGTGATGCGTGGTGCATCCAACCCCTCGGCCCTGCTCGTGGGTCCCGGCATCAATGGCTTCCAGCCTGACGCGAAGCGCCTTCCCTACGACGTCGAAGCTGCCAAGAAGCTGATGGCCGAAGCCGGCTATCCCAACGGCTTCGAAGTGGCCATGAACTGCCCGAACGATCGCTACGTGAATGATGGCCGCATCTGCCAGACAGTGGCCGCCAACCTCTCGCGCATCAACGTCAAGATCAACCTGCAGGCCGAAACCAAGGGCACCTACTTCCCCAAGGTGCTGCGCCGCGACACCAGCTTTTACATGCTGGGCTGGACGCCCGCCACCTACGACTCGCACAACGCGCTCAACGCCCTCATGCGCTGCGTGGATGACAAGGGGTCCGGCCAGTTCAACCTGGGCGCCTACTGCAACCCCAAGGTCGATGAGCTGACACTCAAGATCCAGGCCGAGACCGACAAGGTCAAGCGCAACGCGATGATCAAGGAAGTCTTCGATCTGCACGCGGCCGATGTAGGCCACATTCCCCTGCACCAGCAAGCGCTGGCCTGGGGCGTGGGCAAGAACGTCAAGCTCGTGCAGCTGGCCGACAACTTCATGCACTTCAAGTGGATGAGCATCACCAAGTAAGAAGGGGCGCAGAAGTCCCTACGTTAGTCGATCGCAGAGAAAAGAGAGAACGACCGGTTCTTTGAAAGTCCACACCAACGCATGGCCGCTACCCGGGCTCTGCGTTGGTGCTTGTTTACTGGTTTCCCACAATGAAAACAACCCTTGCCCGCTGGTTTGACAGCGATGTTGGCTACAGCTTCCGCACATCGCCCATGGCGATGGTGGCCGCTGCCATCGCGCTGATCTGTGTGTTCTGTTCGGTATTTGCCGGATGGGTCGCGCCCCATAACCCCTTTGACCTGGCCACGCTCGAACTCAGCGACGCGCGGCTGCCCCCGGCCTGGAGCGCCGAAGGCTCCATGAAGTACCCCCTGGGCACCGACGACCAGGGCCGGGACATTCTTTCCGCCCTCATCTATGGCGCGCGCATTTCCCTTGTGGTGGGCCTCGCATCGGTGGTGCTCTCCGTGGTGGTGGGCGTGGCGTTTGGACTGCTGGCCGGCTTTCGCGGTGGCTGGATCGATGCCGTGCTCATGCGCCTGTGCGACGTGATGCTTTCGTTCCCCGCCATCCTGGTGGCGCTGCTGATTGCGGGTGTGGGCCGTGCGCTGTTTCCCAACGCGCACGAGTCGCTGGCATTTGGTGTGCTGATCATCTCCATCTCGCTCACGGGCTGGGTGCAATACGCGCGCACGGTGCGCGGCTCCACCCTGGTCGAGCGCAACAAGGAATACGTGCAGGCTGCCCGCGTGACGGGCGTTTCGCCGCTGCGCATCATGCGCAAGCACGTGCTGCCCAACGTCATGGGCCCTGTGATGGTGCTGGCCACCATCCAGGTGGCCACGGCCATCATCACCGAGGCCACATTGTCCTTCCTGGGCGTGGGCGCACCGCCCACCTCGCCTTCGCTGGGCACGCTGATCCGCATCGGCAACGACTACCTGTTCTCCGGCGAATGGTGGATCACCGTGTTCCCCGGTGCCATGCTGGTGCTGATCGCCCTGAGTGTGAACTTGCTCGGCGACTGGTTGCGTGATGCCCTCAATCCGCGCCTGCGCTGAACAAGAACAAGAAAAGCGATATCCCCATGAGTCTCCTAGAAGTCAAAAACCTCGTTGTCGAATTCCCGGGCCGTCGCGGTACCCTGCGCGCCCTGGACGACATTTCCTTCTCCATTGCACCCGGCGAGATCCTGGGGGTGGTGGGGGAGTCCGGCGCGGGCAAATCGCTCACTGGCGCTGCCATCATCGGCCTGCTGGAGCCCCCGGGCCGCGTGGCATCTGGCCAGATCCTGCTCGAAGGCCAGCGCATCGACAACCTGAGCAATGAGGAAATGCGCCACATCCGTGGCCGCCGCATCGGCGCGATCTTTCAAGACCCGCTGACCTCGCTGAACCCGCTGTACACAGTGGGCCGACAGCTCACTGAAACCATCCTGGCCCACCTGCCGGTCACGCCCGCCGAGGCGCGCCAGCGTGCCATTGCGCTGCTGCAAGACACCGGCATTCCGGCCGCTGCAGAGCGCATCGACCACTACCCGCACCAGTTCTCCGGTGGCATGCGCCAGCGCGTGGTGATTGCCCTGGCCCTGGCGGCCGAGCCCAAGCTCATCGTGGCCGATGAGCCCACCACGGCGCTCGACGTGTCCATCCAGGCGCAGATCATCACGCTGCTCAAGAACATCTGCAAATCGCGCGGTGCCGCGGTGATGCTGATCACCCACGACATGGGCGTGATCGCCGAGACCTGCGACCGCGTGGCCGTGCTGTATGCCGGGCGCGTGGCCGAGATCGGCCCCGTGCACGACGTCATCAACAAGCCCTCGCACCCGTACACCAGCGGCCTCATGGCCTCCATCCCCGACATGACGGTGGACCGTGAACGCCTGAACCAGATCGACGGCGCCATGCCCCGTCTGAACGCCATTCCCCAGGGCTGTGCCTACAACCCGCGCTGCCCCCAGACTTTTGACCGCTGCATGACTGATCGCCCCGACCTGATGGACGCAGGCTCCACCCGCGCCGCCTGCTGGCTGCACGCTGGTGCCACGACAAAAACCGAGGTGACCGCATGAGCGCAGCAATGAAAAGCAAGGCTTTGGTGCAGGCGCACGACCTGGCCAAGACTTTTGACGTGTCCGCCCCCTGGCTCAACCGCGTGATCGAGCGCAAGCCCCGCACGCTGCTGCATGCGGTGGACGGCGTGAGTTTCGAGATCGAAAAAGGCAAGACCCTGGCCCTGGTGGGTGAGTCCGGCTGCGGCAAAAGCACCGTGGCGCGCCTGCTGGTGGGTTTGTACGAGCCCACACGCGGCGGCCTCACGTTTGACAACCAGGATGCGCACGCCGCCTTCAAGGGCAACGACGCCAAGGCCATGCGCCGCCGCATCCAGATGATCTTCCAGGACCCGTATGCCAGCCTGAACCCCCGCTGGCTGGTCGAAGACATCATTGGCGAGCCGCTCAAGGAGCATGGCCTCATCACCGACAAGGCTGAGCTCAAGCAGCGCGTGGGTGAACTGCTCAAGTCCGTGGGCCTGTCGCCGCTGGACATGGTGAAATACCCGCACCAGTTCTCCGGCGGCCAGCGTCAGCGCATCTCCATCGCGCGCGCCTTGGCCACCGAGCCCGAGTTCCTGGTGTGCGACGAGCCGACGAGTGCGCTTGACGTGTCGGTGCAGGCCCAGGTGCTCAACATCATGAAGGACCTGCAGCGCGAGCGGCACCTCACCTACCTGTTCATCAGCCACAACCTGGCCGTGGTGCGCCACGTCAGCGACCAGGTCGGCGTGATGTACTTGGGCCGCCTGGTGGAGCTGGCCGACAAACACACGTTGTTTGACACGCCCCGCCACCCGTACACCCGCATGCTGCTCGATGCCATCCCCAAGATGCACGACACCGGCAAGGCCCGCACCCCCGTGCAGGGCGAGGTGCCCAACCCGCTGAACCCACCACCCGGTTGCGCCTTCAACCCCCGCTGCCCGCATGTGAACGACCGCTGCCGCACCGAGCGCCCCCAGCTCAAGAGCATTGGTGGCATCCGCATTGCGTGCCATGCGGTGGAGGAAGGGCGGATCTGATGCCAGCCGCCACGCGGGTTTGCTGACGCGCGGCGGAGGGACTCATCCGGCATTGCTACTGTCGCAGTAGCGATTGCTATCAATAAAATAGCTGCTAGCGCAATGAATACCTGCGCTTGCGGCTATTTTTGCTTGTAAACGCGCAGAAGATGCTCATCCTGGCTCCGCAGTCACTCCTTGGCCGGCTGCCGGCAGGGCCCGCCCCAGCAGGTAGTCAATGCAGGTACGCACCGCACGCGTCTGGTGGCGGTTGGGCATGTAGAGCATGAACATCTGGGTGCCAAAAATGCTCAACCGCCAGTCGTCCAGCGTGGTCAGCACTTCCCCACTGGACACGGCGTCCTGCACCACGTAATCCGGTACCAGCCCTACGCCCAGCCCTGCCAGGATGCCTTGGCGCAGAAACGGAAAGTGCTCCGAAATGAGGGTGGGCTCCAGCAGGGCTTCCTGGCGCTGGTCACCCCGGTACCCGCGCAGGCGCAGCTGCTTGCCCACCACCCCTGCGGTGATCACCGGCGCGGCCTGCAGCGCTTCAAAGCTTTGGGGCAGCCCATGCGCCTCGGCGTACCCCCGCGATGCGCAGGCGATGTAGCGCACGCTGCCCAGGTCGCGCGCCACCAGCGTGGGTGGGGGCTCGGGCATCACGCGGATGGCGATGTCCACCTCATCGCGGATGAGGTCGTCCACCCGATTTTCAAAGCGCACATCCAGCACGATGCCAGGGTACAGCCGCTTGAAGTCGATCAGCCAGTCTGACATCACCATCTGCCCGTAGCCACTGGGCACGCTCAGGCCCACGCGGCCCTGCAGGCCCTGGCCCAGCGTGGCAATGGTCTCGCGCGCAGCCAGCATCTCGTTCTGAATGGCGCGGCCATGGGCATACAGGCGCAGGCCCACCTCGGTGGGCTCCACCCGGCGCGTGGTGCGGCGCACCAACTGCACACCCACTGACTTTTCGAGCTGGTGCAGGTGGTAGCTGACGTTGGCACGGGACATCTTCAGGTTGCGGGCGGCCTGGCTGAGGTTGCCGGCATCGAGGATGTCGACCAGCACGGTGAGGGAGGTGAGTTCCATTGAACAGGGAGGCGGCACGTGATGCCGTTGCGGGGGTGTTTGTCAAAAGATGTTTGACAGTCTGTCAACAGGCTATGTAATTGTCAAGATAACTTCACGCATCAACAATCACCGAGTCATTCACAGGCAGTCAATAGCCATCGACCAGGAGACTTTCCAGCATGGGCGCCGCCATTCCCGCATCTTCCGTTGTCACAACCGCGCTGCAGGGCGATGTGCTTGTCGTCACCATCGACAACCCACCCGTCAACGCCCTGGGCGCCGCCGTGCGCCAGGGCCTGTTGGCCGCCATGCTGCAGGCGCAGGCCGATGCCGCCGTGGCGGCTGTGCTGCTGGTGGGCGCCGGCAAGGCCTTCATTGCCGGGGCGGATATCCGCGAATTCGGCAAGCCACCGGTTGCTCCCATCCTGCCCGAGCTCTGCCGCGCCATCGAAAACCTGAACAAGCCCGTGGTCGCCGTGCTGCACGGCGCAGCGCTGGGCGGTGGGCTGGAGGTGGCTTTGTCGGCCCACTACCGGCTGGCCTTGCCCGCCGCCACGCTGGGCCTGCCCGAGGTGAATCTGGGCCTGCTGCCCGGCTCGGGCGGCACCCAGCGCGCCCCGCGCCTGATGGGCGTGCAGGCCGCCACTGCCCTCATGCTCAGCGGCCAGCCCCTCCAGGCGCAGGCCGCGTTGCAGGCAGGGCTGGTCGATAAGCTGGTGGACGGCACCGACCCGCTGGCCGCAGGCCTGGCCTACGTGCGCGAACTGCTCGCTACCAATGCGCCCGTGCGCCGCACGCGTGACCTCACCATCGCCGAGCCGCAGGCCGCGCTGGCCTGGCTGGAAGCGCAAAAGGCCGAGACCGCCAAAAAGTCGCGTGGACTGTTCTCGCCCCTCAAGATCATCGAATGCGTGCAGGCCGCGTTGCAACTGCCGTTTGACGAAGGCATGGCCCGCGAGCGCGCACTGTTCATGGAGTGCCTGGACAGCCCGCAGCGCGCCGGCCTCATCCACGCCTTTTTTGCCGAACGCGAGGTCGTCAAGGTGCCCGAAGCACAGGCCGCACAGCCGCGCCCCGTGGCCAGCATTGCCGTCATCGGCGGCGGCACCATGGGCGCGGGCATTGCAGTGGCAGCCCTCGATGCCGGCTTGCCGGTGACCATGATCGAGCGCGACGCCGAGTCCATCGCCCGTGGCCGCGCCAATGTCGAGAAGGTTTACAACGCCCTGGTGGCCAAGGGCCGCATGACTGAATCTGCCCAGGCCGCCGTGATGGCGCGCTACACCGGCAGCACCGACTACGCCGACATCGCCCAGGTGGACCTGGTGATCGAGGCCGTGTTTGAAGACATCGAGGTGAAGAAGGCCGTGTTCCGCGAGCTGGACCGCGCATGCAAACCCGGTGCCGTGCTGGCCACCAACACCTCCTACCTCGACATCGACGCCATTGCAGCTGCCACCGGCCGCCCGCAGGATGTGATCGGCCTGCACTTCTTCAGCCCCGCCAACATCATGAAGCTGCTGGAGATCGTGGTGCCCGCCAAGGTGGCGCCCGATGTGGTGGCCACGGCGTTCGAGCTGGCCCGCAAGCTGAAAAAGGTGCCTGTGCGCGCGGGCGTGTGCGACGGCTTTATCGGCAACCGCATCCTGGCCGTGTACAAGCAGGCCGCTGACTACCTGCTGGAAGACGGCGCAAGCCCCTACGAGATCGACGCTGCCGTGCGCGGCTTTGGTTTTGCCATGGGCCCATTCCAGGTGACAGACCTGGCCGGTGGAGACATTGGCTGGGCCACCCGCAAGCGCCGCGCTGCCACGCGCGACCCCAAGGCCCGGTACGTGGAGATTGCCGACCGCATCTGCGAACGCGGCTGGTTTGGTCAGAAGACCGGGCGCGGGTTCTACCTGTACCCCGACGGTGCCCGCACGGGCCAGCCCGACCCGGAAGTGCTGGCCATAGTGGATGCCGAGCGCGCCAAGAAGGGCGTCACCCCCCAAAGCTTTACCGCCGACGAGATCATGCGCCGCTACATGGCCGCCATGGTCAACGAAGGCGCCAATGTGGTGCATGAAGGCATTGCCCTGCGCCCGCTGGATGTGGATGTGACCTTTGTCGCAGGCTACGGCTTTCCGCGCCACCGGGGCGGCCCGATGAAGTGGGCCGACATGACGGGCCTGCCCCAGCTGCTGGCCGACATCGAGGCCTTTGCCAAGGAAGACCCGCTGTTTTGGAAGCCCTCGCCTTTGCTGGTGCAACTGGTGCGGGAAGGGCGCAACTTTGACAGCCTGAACCAGGCTGAAAAGAGCTGAGCCTGCCTCGCGATTCGATTTTCAGATTCATCAAATTCAAATCATTTTGGCCTCTAGCGCTTGATTAATAAGCGCAAGCAGCTATTAAATCAGGAGCAAATCATGCGTGAAGCCGTCATCGTTTCCACCGCCCGCACCCCGCTGACCAAGTCGCACCGGGGCGAGTTCAACGCCACGCCCGGCCCGCAGCTGGCGGCCTTTTCCGTCAAGGCGGCGGTCGAGCGCTCGGGCATCGACCCCGAGCTGATCGAAGACCTGGTGATGGGCTGCGGCTACCCCGAGGGCATCACGGGTAAGAACATTGGTCGTCAGACGGCACTGCGCGCCGGCTTGCCGCTGTCGGTGGCGGGCATGGTGGCCAGCCGGTTTTGCGCATCGGGTCTGCAGTCGGTGGCGATTGCCGCAGGCCGCATCGTGGCCGAGGGCGTACCCGCCATGGTGGCCGGTGGGGTGGAAAGCATCTCGGCCATCCGCGCAGGCAACCCGGCAGACATCGACCCCTGGCTGCAAGAGCACAAGCCCGACCTCTACATGGCCATGATCGATACCGCCGACATCGTGGCCCACCGCTACGGCATCAGCCGCGAAGACCAGGACCTGTTCTCGCTGCAAAGCCAGCAACGCACCGCCGCCGCACAGCAAGGCGGCGTGTTCGCCGACGAGATCGTGCCCTGCACCACGCGCATGATGGAAAAGAACAAGGAGACCGGCGAGGTCACCTACCGCGAGGTGACGGCCACGCACGACAACTGCAATCGCGCCAGCACCACGCTGGAAGGCCTTGCCAAGCTGGAGCCGGTGAAAGGTCCGGGCCAGTTCATCACCGCAGGCAACGCCTCGCAGCTGTCCGACGGCTCCAGCGCCTGCGTGCTCATGGAAGCGAAAGAAGCCGAGCGCCGGGGCCTGCAGCCCCTGGGCGCGTTCCGTGGCTTTGCGGTGGCCGGTTGCGAGCCCGACGAAATGGGCATTGGCCCCGTGTTTGCCGTGCCCAAGCTGCTGGCGCGCCACGGCCTCACGGTGCAGGACATTGACCTGTGGGAGATGAACGAAGCCTTTGCCTCGCAGGCCCTGTACTGCCAGCGCCGCCTGGGCATTCCGTCCGAGCGGCTGAACGTGAACGGCGGAGCGATTGCCATTGGCCACCCCTTCGGCATGACCGGCGCGCGCCTGGTGGGCCACCTGCTGCTCGAAGGCCGCCGCCGCAAGGCCAAGTACGGCGTGGTGACGATGTGCATTGCCGGTGGCATGGGCGCTGCAGGCCTCTTCGAAATCTTCTGACCGTGCGCCACACCACCGAACTCTGAAACTGCAAGCGACCCGATATGGACCTGAATTTCACTCCCCAAGAGGAAGCCTTCCGCGCCGAGGTGCAGGCTTTCTTGAAAGCCAAGCTGCCCGAACGCATCGCCACCAAGGTCAAGGCCGGGCAGCGCCTGACCAAGGCCGACCAGGATGAGTGGCACGCCATCCTGAACGAGCGCGGCTGGCTTGCCAACCACTGGCCCGAAGCCTATGGCGGCCCCGGCTGGGGCGCGGTCGAGAAGTTCATTTTCGACACCGAATGCGCGCTGGCCGGTGGCCCGCGCATCGTGCCCTTTGGCGTGAACATGCTGGGCCCGGTGCTGATCAAGTTTGGCAACGAAGCGCAGAAGCAATACTGGCTGCCGCGCATCCTGAGTGGTGAGGACTGGTGGTGCCAGGGCTACTCCGAGCCCGGCGCGGGCTCGGACCTGGCTTCCGTGAAGACCACGGCAGTGCGAGTCACGGACGAAACAGGTGACCACTACATCGTCAACGGCCAGAAGACCTGGACCACCCAGGGCCAGCACGCCAACATGATCTTCTGCCTGGTGCGCACCGACCGCGAGGCCAAGGCGCAATCGGGTATCAGCTTCTTGCTGGTGGACATGCAATCGCCCGGCGTGGAGCTGCGTCCCATCCGCACGCTCGATGGCGACAAGGAAATCAACGAAGTGTTCTTCACCGACGTGAAGGTGCCCGTCGAAAACCTGGTGGGCGAGGAAAACAAGGGCTGGACGTATGCCAAGTACCTGCTGACCTACGAGCGCACCGGCATCGCAGGCGTGGGCTTCTGCATTGCCGCACTGGCCAAGCTCAAGGTGGTGGCCGCCAAGGTGATGAAGAACGGCCAGCCGCTGGACCAGGACCCGCTGTTTGCCGCCCGCATGGCCCAGGTCGAGATTGACCTGGAGAACATGAAGACCACCAACCTGCGCGTGATTGCCGCCGTGGCAGGTGGCGGAGTGCCGGGGGCTGAAAGCTCCATGCTCAAGATCCGTGGCACCGAGATCCGCCAGGAGATTTTGTCGCTCATCCGCCGCGCTGTGGGCCCGTATGCGCTGCCGTTCATCGAAGAAGCGCAGTACGAGGGCCATGCCGATGAACCCGTGGGCCCGAAGGAGGCAGCGACGGCCGCCGCCAACTACTTCAACTACCGCAAGCTGTCGATCTTTGGCGGCTCCAATGAAATTCAGAAGAACATCATTTCCAAAATGATCCTTGGTTTGTGAGGTTGCCGCGATGAACTTTGAACATACCGAAGACCGCCGCATGCTGGCGGACACCCTGAACCGTTTTGTGGCCGAGCAGTACGGGATCGAAATCCGCAACCACATCGCCTACGGCGACAGCGGCATGGACGCAGCGCTGTGGGGACGCTTTGCGGAGCTGGGTGCGATTGGCGCGCTTTTCCCCGAGGCCGATGGCGGCTTTGGCGGTGCGGGCTTTGATGTGGCCGTGGTGTTTGAAGCCCTGGGCAGTGGCCTGGTGGTCGAGCCGTTTGTGGGTGCACTCATGGTGGGCCGGGCATTGGGCCTGGCGGGCAGCGCTGCGCAAAAGGAACACATCGCCAGCATCATCGACGGCAGCACCGTGGTGACCCTGGCGCACGAGGAAGCCGGCGCGCACTACGCACTGAACCGCGTGACCACCCGCGCCGTGCGCAATGGCGACGGCTGGTTGCTCACCGGCCACAAGGCCGTGGTGCTGCATGGCGACCAGGCTCAACTGCTGTTGGTCAGTGCCCGCACAGCGGGCGCCGTGGACGATGAAGAGGGTATCTCGCTGTTCCTGGTGCCCGCCGATGCCGCGGGCCTGAGCCGCCGTGGCATGGGCCGTGTTGACGGAGGGCGTATGGCTGAAATCACGCTGCAAAACGTGCAAGTCGGCGCCGGCGCGCTGGTGGGCTCGGAAGGCCAAGGTTTTGCCACACTGGAACATGCCGCGGGCTGGGGCATTCTGGCCGTGTGCGCCGAGGCGCTGGGCGCCATGGATGTGGCCAAGAAGCACACGCTGGAATACCTGCAAACGCGCAAGCAGTTTGGTGTGCCCATTGGCAGCTTTCAGGCCCTGCAGCACCGCATGGCCGACCTGCTGCTGGAAGTGGAGCAGGCGCGCTCTGCCGTCATCAACGCAGCGGCCGCGATGGACAGCACCGACCGCACCGAGCGCGAGCGCGCGCTGTCGGCCGCCAAGGTCACCATGGGCCGCATCGGAGCGTTGGTGGCTGAAGAAAGCATTCAGCTGCACGGCGGCATTGGCATGACGTGGGAGCTGCCCCTGTCCCACTACGCCAAGCGCCTCATCATGGTGGACCACCAGTTTGGCGATGAAGACCACCACCTGGCGCGCTTTATCGCGCTGGGTCGGAGTTGAAGCCATGGAGCAGCCACTGCCTCTGCTGCAACGCCGTGAGGGCGCGGTGCTCGTGCTCTCCAACAACAACCCTGCCGCGCGCAATGCGCTGTCGCCCGCGTTCTATGCGGCGCTGACCGAGGCACTGGCACAGGCCGAGGCCGACCCCACCGTGGGCGCCATCGTGCTCACGGGTGAAGGCGGGCACTTTTGCGCGGGCGGCGACCTGCGCCAGTTGGCCAAGCGGCGCGAGCTGCCCGTGGAAGAGCGCCGCGCCAAGCTCGAAGGCCTGCACGACCTGATCCGCACCGTGCGCGATTGCCGCAAGCCGGTCATTGCCGCGGTGGAGGGCGCTGCGGCGGGCGCCGGCCTGTCGCTGGCGCTGGCCTGCGACATGCTGGTGGCTGCGCGCAATGCCGTGTTCTCGGTCGCGTATGTGAAGGTGGGCCTCACGCCCGACGGCGGTGCTACCGCCTTCCTGGCCGAGTTCGTCTCGCGTCAGGTGTTGACCGAGCTGTGCCTCACGGGCGAACGCATCTCCGGCGAGCGGCTGCATGCGCTCGGCCCCGTCAACCGTCTGGCCGAGCCGGGCGAGGCACTCGCCCAGGCCGTGGCCCTGGCTGCGCAAGTTGCCACCGGGCCTGACACCGCGATGGCGAACATCAAGGCCCTGTGCCGCAGCGCCTATGTGCAGTCGCTGGCTGACCAGCTGGAGCTGGAGGCACAGCTGATGGTGATGTCACAGGCCACCGAAGAATCCCGCGAAGGCATCGCTGCGTTTCTGGAAAAGCGCCCCGCCGATTTCGCACGCTTGCGCCAAGCCGCTGCCACTGCCGCTACCCAACCCGACACTACGAAATGACCACTACAACACCGACACCCCCGCTGCCCGAGGGCATGGACTTCCCGCTCGACGGCGTGCGCGTGCTCGACCTCTCGCGCGTGTTTGCCGGGCCGCTGTGCGGCCAGGTGCTGGCCGACTTTGGCGCTGACGTCATCAAGGTGGAGCACCCCGGTCGGGGCGACGACACCCGCGACTGGGGCATGCGCATCGGCAAGACCGAGACCACCTACTACAACAGCATGAACCGCAACAAGCGGTCCATCACGGTGGATTTGCAGACCCCCGAAGGCGTGAAGATCATCCGCGACCTGCTGCCGCAGTGCGACGTGGTAGTCCAGAACTTCAAGACCGGCGGCGCCGAGAAGCTGGGCCTGGGCTACGAGCAGCTCAAGGCCATCAAGCCCGACCTCATCTACTGCTCGGTGGCGGGCTACGACAGTTCCGGCCCCGAGGCCAAGCGACCCGGCTACGACCTGGTGATTCAAGGCGAGGCCGGGCTGATGGCGCTGAACGGCGAGGCCAGCCAGCCACCGCTGAAGTTCGGCGTGGCTGCCGTGGACATGATGACCGGCATGTACGCGGCGCAGGCCGTGCTGGCCGCGCTGTTTCGCCGCAGCACTACGGGCAAGGGCCGCCACATCGAAATGGCGCTGTACGACTGCGGCCTGATGATCACCGGCTACTACGGGCTCGACGCCATGCTGCTGGGCCACGACCCGCAGCGCTACGGCAATGCCCACCCGTCCATCGTGCCCTACGGCATGTTCGAGGCACAGGATGGTCCGCTCATCATCGCCGTGGGCAACAACAGCCAGTTCGACAAGTTCTGCCGCCAGGTGGTGATGCGCCCGGATATCGTCGAAGACCCACGTTACGCCACCAACGTCGAGCGTGCCCGCAATCGACTGACCCTGTTGCCCCAGATGAAGGCGCTGATCGCCAGCTTCCCGCGTGATGTGCTTCTCGAACGCCTGAGCGCTGCTGGCATCCCTTGCGGCAGGGTGGCCGGCCTGCACGAGGCGCTGACCAGCGAGCGTACGCGCCGCGGCGGCCTGCTGCAGGAAATGCCCCACCCCGTGGCGGGCACTACGCATGTGTTCGCGCCGCCTTATCGACTCGATGGGCAGCGCCTGCCCATCCGCAACGCCCCGCCCACGCTGGGCGCCGCCACGCGGGAGGTGCTGCAGCAACTGCTGCAGCTGCCCGAGGCAGAGCTTGAAGCCCTGCGCGACAAGGGCGTGCTCACGCTTCCATCGCTCTAAATACTATAAAAATAATAGCTTTAATCGCTTGTTGGGTAAGCGCTGGAGCAAATTTTCAATCTCAACCAGGAGACAAACATGAAGTTCAATCACCTTCACCGCCGCTGCGTCCTGCAGGGCTTGGCCGCCTTGGCCAGCACCGGCCTGCTGGGTTCCGCCCTGGCCCAGTCGGGCAAGGAGGCCTGGCCCAGCAAGCCCATCAAGCTGATCGTGCCCTACCAGGCCGGTGGCGCCACCGACATCACCGCCCGCACGCTGGGCGAGAAGCTCTCGGCCCGCCTGGGCCAGCCCGTGCTGGTAGACAACCGTGGCGGCGCCGGCGGTGTGACCGGCACCGACCAGGCGCTCAAGTCACCGGCCGACGGCTACACGCTGCTGGTGTCGCTGGGCACCACCATGCTGATCAACCAGTACCTGTACGAGCGCCTGCCGTACCAGCCGCAAAAGGACCAGGCCCTCATCACGCAGATCGCCCTGGCTCCGGTGGTGCTGCTGGTGCATCCGCAGCTGCCGGTGTCCACCGCGGCCGAGCTGATGAGCTATATCGACCGCAACAAGGGCAAGGTCGCCTACGGCTCGTGGGGCATGGGCTCGTATGCCCACCTGGCTGGCGCCTGGCTGTCCGACAAGCACAAGGCCGACATGAATCATGTGGCCTACAGGGGCGAGGCGCCCATGCTGCAGGACCTGGTGGGCGGGCAGTTGCAAATGGCATTTGCCAGCCTGCAGTCGGCCCGGCCGTACATTGATTCCGGCCGCCTCAAGCCGCTGGCCGTGACGGGCACCCAGCGCATGGATGCGCTTCCCAAGCTGGCCACCATGGCCGAGCAGGGCATCAAGGACGAGGTGTTCCAGGTGACAGGCTGGTTGGGCATGAGCGCCCCGGCCAACACCCCGCCGGAGGTCGTGGCCCGCCTGGGCCGTGAGCTGCAGGCCGTGATTGCGCTGCCTGAGGTGCGTGAGCGCATCCAGCAGATGGGTTTCATCCCCGTCGGCAGCAGCCCCGAACAGTTCGGCGCCCAGTTCAAAAAAGATGCACCCGTCTGGGAGCGCGTGGTCAAGGTGTCCGGCGCCAAGCTGGACTGATGCAACCCCTCCAACAACCTGAGCCCGTTTTGACCCCAATGTTTGTCTCTCGCACCTTCGCAGCCCGCCGCGCCGTGCTGGCCGTGTCTGCCGCTCTGGCGGCCAGCGTCCTGTGGGGCACGGCCCCGGCACACGCCCAAGCCTGGCCCAGCAGGATGATCAAGCTGGTGGTGCCCTTCCCGGCAGGCGGCCCTACCGATACTGCCTCGCGCATCGTGGGCCAACGCCTGGCCGAACGGCTGGGCCAGCCCGTGGTGGTGGAAAACCGTGCAGGTGCTTCGGGCTCCATCGCTGCCGCCCAGGTGGCCAAGAGCCCGGCCGACGGCTACACGCTGATGATGCTGGCCACGCCCACGCTGCTGGCGCCGCATCTGTACAAGAAGGCGGGCTACGACACGGTGAAAGACTTCACGCCCGTGGCCACGGTGTACGACCTGCCCATCGTCGTGGTGGTCAATCCTGCCCAGATGCCTTCTGTGACCGACCTGCAAAAGCTCATTACCCATGCCAAGGCCCGTCCAGGTCAGCTCAACTACACCAGCTCAGGTGCGGGCAGCTTTGGCCATTTGAGCATGGAGCTGCTCAAGCAGATGGGGGGCTTTGAAATGCAGCACATTCCCTACAAAGGGGGCGTGCCCGCCATTACCGACACCATCGGCGGCCAGGTGCCGCTGATGTACGCCGATCTGGTGGCTGCGCTGCCGCACATCCAGACGGGGAAGCTGCGCGCCATCGCAGTAGGATCACCCCAGCGCGTGGCCATGCTGCCCGATGTCAAGACCATCGCCGAGCAGGGCTTCAAGGGCTACGAGGCCGTCTCGTGGGGTGGTCTGCTGGCGCAGCCCGGTACGCCCAAAGCCGTGGTGGACCGCATCGCAACCGAGGTGCAGCAAATCCTGGCCGAGAAGGACACGCAGGACAAGTTGTTGACTGCAGGCGCCATCGCTGCATACCAAGCGCCCGACAAGATGGCCCGCCGCATTCAGCAGGACTATGTCAAGTGGGGTACTGTGATCCGCGACAAGGGCATCTCGAACGAGTAAGCCTGCGCACCCGCACTCCCACAACAAAAATCAAGGAAAACAATCCCATGAAAGTTCTCGTCCCTGTCAAGCGCGTGGTGGACTACAACGTGAAGGTCCGCGTGAAGTCGGACAACACGGGTGTGGACATCGCCAACGTGAAGATGAGCATGAACCCCTTTGACGAAATCGCCGTTGAAGAGGCCGTGCGCCTGAAAGAAAAAGGCCTGGTGACCGAAGTCATCGCAGTCTCCTGCGGCGTGGCCCAGTGCCAGGAAACCCTGCGCACTGCCATGGCCATCGGTGCAGACCGCGCCATCCTGGTGGAAACCGACGTCGAGCTGCAGCCCCTGGCCGTTGCCAAGATCCTCAAGGCCCTGGTGGACAAAGAGCAGCCCGGTCTCATCATCCTGGGCAAACAAGCCATCGACGACGACGCCAACCAGACCGGCCAGATGCTCGCGGCCCTGGCAGACCTGCCCCAGGCCACGTTCGCCAACAAGGTCGAACTGACGGCCGACAAGGTCAGCGTGACGCGTGAAGTGGACGGCGGCCTGGAAACCTTGGCGCTGACACTGCCAGCGGTCATCACCACCGACCTGCGCCTGAACGAGCCCCGCTACGTCACCTTGCCCAACATCATGAAGGCCAAGAAAAAGCAGCTCGATACCGTCAAGCCCGAAGACCTCGGCGTGGACGTGGCCCCGCGCCTGAAGACCCTCAAGGTGACCGAGCCCGCCAAGCGCGGTGCTGGCATCAAGGTGGCCGACGTGGCCGCTCTGGTCGAGAAACTCAAGAACGAAGCGAAGGTGATCTAAATGTCGGTACTCGTTATTGCTGAACACAACAACGCGTCCATCAAGGGCGCCACGCTGAACACCGTGACGGCCGCTGTGGCCTGCGGTGGCGACGTGCACGTGCTGGTGGCTGGCCACAACGCCGGTGCAGCCGCCGCCGCAGCCGCCCAGGTCGCCGGTGTCGCCAAGGTCATCCACGCCGACGCCCCTGGCCTGGAACACGGCCTGGCCGAGAACGTGGCCGCGCAAGTGCTCGCCATCGCAGGCAACTACAGCCACATCCTGTTCCCCGCCACCGCCAGCGGCCGCAACGTGGCCCCCCGCGTGGCCGCCAAGCTGGACGTGGCGCAGGTCAGCGACATCACCAAGGTGATTTCTGCCGACACCTTCGAGCGCCCCATCTACGCCGGCAACGCCATTGCCACCGTGCAAAGCGCAGACAGCGTAAAGGTCATCACCGTGCGCGCCACGGGCTTTGACGCCGCAGCCGCCACGGGCGGTTCCGCAGCCGTTGAAACCGCCGCAGCCACCGCAGACGCTGGCAAGAGCAGCTTCATGGGCAGCGAAATCGCCAAGAGCGACCGCCCCGAACTCACGGCCGCCAAGATCATCGTCTCCGGTGGCCGAGCCCTCGGCAGCAAGGAAAAGTTCGACGAAGTGATGACGCCGCTGGCCGACAAGCTGGGCGCCGCTTTGGGTGCCAGCCGCGCCGCAGTGGACGCAGGCTACGCCCCCAACGACTGGCAAGTGGGCCAGACCGGCAAGATCGTGGCGCCGCAGCTGTACATCGCAGCGGGTATCTCGGGCGCCATCCAGCATTTGGCGGGCATGAAGGATTCCAAGGTGATCGTGGCGATCAACAAGGACCCTGAGGCACCGATCTTCAGCGTGGCCGACTATGGGCTGGAAGCGGATCTGTTCACGGCCGTGCCGGAGCTGGTGAAGGCGCTGTAGGAGCAGCGCATACGGAGCAAGGCATCCGGCACCGCGATTCGGGTGCTATTGAAAACATAGCTGTTTGCGCCTGATTGGAAAGCGCTACAGCCTGTTTTGACTAAAAAAGACCAAGGAGACAAGACCATGAACGCTTCCCTTTCCCGCCGCCGTGTCGTGCAAGCCGCTGGCGCAGCGCTGGCCAGCGCTGCCCTGCCCGCGCTGGCACAAACGGCCTGGCCGAGCAAGCCGATCAAGATCATCGTGCCCTACACGGCGGGCGGGTTTACCGACCAGATGGCGCGTCTGCTGACTTTGGGCCTGCAAAAGCAGTTCGGTCAGTCGGTTGTCATCGACAACAAGCCCGGCGCCAACAGCATCATCGGCGTGGATGCTGTCGCCAAGTCCACTCCGGACGGTCACACCTTTGGCGTGGTCATTCCGGCCTTTACCGCCAACACCACGCTCTACCCCAAGCTGCCCTACAACCCGCGCAAGGACCTGGTGGGGGTGTCGCTGCTGGGTGTTTCTCCACTGGTGGCAGCGGTGGCCCCCAATGCACCGTTCAAGACGGTGAAGGAACTCGTGGCCTATGCCAAGGCCAACCCGGGCAAGGTGAGTTTTGCCTCTTCAGGCACGGGCTCTGCCGCGCACCTGACCAGCGAGTTGCTCAAGTCACTCACCAAGACCTTCATGGTCCATATACCCTACCGCGGCGCCGCGCCGGCGCTGACGGATTTGCTCGGCGGCCAGGTGCCTTTGTTCCTCGACCCTCCGCCCAACCTGATTCAGCCCGCCAAGGCAGGCCGCATCACCCTCATCGGCGTGGCCAGCGAAAAGCGCTTGCCCATGTTGCCCGACGTGCCCACCTTCATCGAACAGGGCGTGCCCGGCATGCTGGGCAGCACCTGGGCCAGCATGATTGCTCCCGCCGGCACGTCGCGCGACGTTGTCAAGCGCATGTCGGACGCGGTGAACGCCATCATCCAGAGTGAAGAGACCAAAGCCAAGCTCGAAACCATGGGTACCTTCGGAGAGGGCACCACACCGGAGGCGTGCGATGCCTTCTTGGCTGCTGAAACGACCAAGTGGGGCAAGGTGATCCGCGACGCGGGTGTCACGCTGGACTGAGAAGGTGTGCACCCGGCCTGGCCTGACGGCCAGGATTTACGCGTAGCGCTTGGCCCGCAGGTTCTCTTTCATCTGCTGCAGGATCGGCTGCAGCGAGCTGCCGATGCGCAGCGCCACGCAGGTGGCCAGCACGTCGATGATGAGCAGGTGCATCAGCCGCGACACCATGGGGCTGTAGCGGTCGTAGCCCTCGGGGTGGTCGGCGGCCAGGTGGATCTGGCAGGTGCTGGCCAGGGGCGAGCCGCTGGCGGTGATGGCGATGGTGGTGGCGCCGTTCTTGCGGGCGATGTCGGCGGCGTCCATCAAATCGCGGGTGCGGCCCGAGTTGGAGATGATCACCGCGCAATCGCCCGGGCCGAGCAGGGTCGCGCTCATCACCTGCATGTGGCCGTCGCTGGTGGCAATGGACGTGACGCCCAGACGGAAGAACTTGTGCTGCGCGTCCTGTGCCACGATGCCCGAGTTGCCCACGCCGTAGAACTCGATGCGTTTGCCGGTTTTCCAGGTGGCTGCAATCGCCTCGGCCGCACGCTCCAGCGCCACGGTGCTGGCGGCATTGCGGTATTGCAAAAAGGCCGCCACGGCGTTGTCCACCACCTTCACCAGCACGTCGCCGGTCTTGTCGTCGGCGTCCACGCTGCGGTGGATGAAGGGCACGCCTTCGCTCACGCTGCCTGCCAGCTTGAGCTTGAAATCTGCCAGTCCGTCATACCCCATGCTGCGGCAAAAGCGCACCACCGTGGGTTTGCTCACGTGCGCGCGTTCGGCCAGTTCACGCACGGGCAGGCGTGCAAAAGTGCGTGGGTCGGTTAGCACCAGCCGGGCAACGCGCTGTTCGGCGGGGGCCAGGGAGGGCAGGGAGGCGGTGATGCGGTCGAGCATGTCTCAGTCAGGGTGTGCAGCGCGGGCTGCTCAGGTGAGGCCTTCGAACAGGTTTGGGGGAACCATTCTTAATGTAACTTGGTTCCCAAGGCGGCGGGGAGGGCGCCATCCCTGCCTTTCAACCTGCTTGCACCCGGTCTGGGAGTTTCCCCCCTGACCCTGGCCTGTCTGCAGGACTAGCATCCTTGCATCGCGTTAATCACGTTATCCAGATACTGAGGAGACTCCCATGCGCAAACCTTTGCTGACGAAACTTCTGGCCGGTGCGGCCCTGGTGGCCACCGCCTCCGGCAGCTGGGCCCAGGGCCAGGTCAACATCATCTGTTCGGTGCAGGCCGAGTGGTGCAACCTGATGTCCACGGTGTACGCCAAGACCACCGGCACCAAGGTCAACATGACGGCCAAGGGCTCAGGCGAGGCCCTGGCGCAGCTCAACGCCGAGCGCGCCAACCCCAAGACCGACATCTGGTTTGGCGGCACAGGCGACCCGCACCTGCAGGCGGCCGAGCAGGGCCTCACGCTCGAATACAAATCGCCCCAGTTGCCGCAGCTGTACCCCTGGGCGCAAAAGCAGGCGGCGGATTCCAAGTACCGCACGGTGGGCGTGTACCTGGGCCCGCTGGGCTTTGGCTACAACAAGGAGCTGCTGGCCAAGCGCAAGCTCAACCCCCCGCAGTCGTGGGCCGACCTGCTCAGGCCCGAGTTCAAGGGCGAGGTGCAGATGGCCAACCCGGCATCGAGTGGCACGGCCTACACCATGATCGCTACGCTGGTGCAGATCATGGGCGAGGAAAAGGCGTTTGAATACCTCAAGGCCCTGCACCCCAACATCAGCACCTACACCCGCTCGGGCACGGCGCCCGTCAAGGCGGCCGCCCGGGGCGAGACCACGGTGTCGGTGAGCTTCGTGCACGACGTGACCACTGAGGCGGTCAATGGCTTCCCCGTGGGCTCGGTCACGCCTTCGGAAGGCACGGGCGCCGAGGTGGGCTCCATGAGCATCGTCAAGAACGGCCCCAACACCGAGGCCGCCAAGAAGTTCTACGAATGGGCACTCACGCCAGGCGGCCAGCAGTTTGGCCTGGCGGCCAAGCAGTTCCAGCTGCCCAGCAACACGCAGGTGCCCAAGGACCCGCGCATGACCGACCCTTCCAAGATGAAGCTCATCAACTACGACTACGCCAAATACGGCGCCAGCGCCGAGCGTCGCCGCCTGATTGCGCGCTGGGAAAAAGACGTGCAGAACGCGGCGCGCTAAGGGGTGGTGGTGTCGGCAGCAGCAGCGGCGGCGCACGCAACCCTCCGAACCACGGCACCCAGCGCCTCGGTCAACCGGCCCTTGTGGGTCTGGCTGGTCGTGGGCGTGCTGGGTTATCTCGTGTTCCCCTGGTATGCGCAGCAGGATGCCAATGGCCTGCTCGCGGTGGGCCAGGTTTTCAGCGGCGAACAGGCGGCCAACGGGCTCATGCAGGCGGCATTGTTTGGTCGGCCCTGGCTCTGGCTAGGCCTGGCCGGTCTGGCCGTGGCGGGGCTGGGCGCCTGCCTGCCTGCGGGACGCAAGCAGGGCGCCGTGCTTGCGGCGGGGGGCGCGCTGGGGCTTGTGGCCTTGTTGCTCAGTGGCTTTGCGATTGGCGCACGAGGCTGGGCCTTTGAGTGGATGAACACCAGCCTGGGTGAACTGGGCGCGCGCCAGCCCGGCATGGGCTGGGGCGGGTTTGTGGTGTTGTCAGCACTGCTGGTGCTGCTGTCGTTCGGCGTGGCACGGCGAGGATTTTTCAAAGGCGATCTGTTCGTAGCGGCTGCGGTGGTGGGCTGTGGAAGCCTGCTCGCGCTGTTCATCGTGTTCCCGGTGCTCAAGGCGTTGTCGGCTGCGTTTTTTCTGGAGGATGGCCCGTTCTCGCTGGCCGTGGTGTGGGAGCGCATTGCGCACGAGCGCAACTTTGGTCTCTCGTGCCTGGCCGGTGGCCAGCGCTGCGGCGTGGCCTGGAACACGCTGTTCCTAGGGCTGATGACCGCCACCAGCACCACGCTGCTGGGCACTTTCATGGCGCTGATGGCCGAGCGCGCGTCGCGCCGCTATGCGCGGCCGCTGAACATCGTGGCGCTGCTGCCCATCATCACGCCGCCGTTTGTGGTGGGCCTGGGGCTCATCCTGCTGTTCGGCCGTGCCGGGGTGTTCAACCAGTTTCTGGAGTACGCGTTCGGCATCACGCCCACGCGCTGGTTCTACGGCTGGCTGGGCATCTGGGTGGCGCAGACCTTTGCGTTCACGCCCATCGCCTTCATGATTATGCGCGGCGTGGTACAGGGCGTGGCGCCCAGCCTGGAAGAGGCCGCCCAAACGCTGCGTGCCAGCCCGCACCGCACTTTCATGACCGTGACCCTGCCGCTGCTCAAGCCCGGCCTGGCCAACGCGTTTTTGGTGGGCTTTATCGAAAGCATGGCCGACTTCGGCAACCCCATCGTGGTGGGCGGGCAGTTCTCGGTGCTGTCCACCGAAATTTTCTTTGCCATCGTGGGCGCGCAGTACGACCAGGGCCGTGCCGCGTCGCTGGCCTGGATCCTCACGTTCTTTGCGCTCACCGTGTTTGCCATCCAGCGCGGTTTGCTGGGCAAGCAGAACTTCACCACCGTATCGGGCAAGGGTGATGCAGGCATTGCCATGCCGCTGCCCACCGGTGTGCGCCGCGTGGTGCATTCCATTGCACTGCCCTGGATGGCCTTCACGCTCATCGTCTATCTGTTTGCGCTGGCGGGCGGTTTTGTGCAGACCTGGGGGCGCGACTACACCATCACGCTGGCGCATTTCCGTACCGCGTTCAGCGTGGAATGGGGCGAATTTGGTGTGGTGTGGGCGGGCACCGCGTGGAACTCGTTTTTCACCACGCTCAAGCTCGCGGCCATCTCGGCGCCGCTCACGGCCACGCTGGGCATCGGCATTGCGTGGCTGCTGGCGCGCACCGAGTTCCGGGGGCAGGGCGCGTTCGAGTTTGCAGCGCTGCTGGCCTTCGCCATCCCCGGCACGGTGCTGGGCGTGAGCTACATCCTGGCGTTCAACGTGCCGCCGTTCGAGCTGACAGGCACGGCACTCATCATCGTGCTGTGCTTCATGTTCCGCAATCTGCCGGTGGGCGTGCGTGCGGGCACGGCGGCGTTCAAGCAACTCGACCGGTCGCTCGATGAGGCGTCCGTCATGCTGCGCGCAGGCAGCGTGCAGACGCTGCGCCATGTGGTGCTGCCGCTGCTCAAGCCTGCGCTGGTGGCGGCGCTGGTCTACAGCTTTGTGCGCGCCATCACCACCGTGAGTGCGGTGATCTTCCTGGTCACCGCCGAGAACGAGCTGGCCACCACCTACATCATTGGCCGCGTGGGCAATGGCGACTATGGCGTGGCGCTGGCGTACTGCACGGTGCTCATCATCCTCATGTCGGCCTCCATCGGGCTCATTCAGCTGCTGGTGGGTGACCGCAAACTCGGTCGGCGCGGTGGCTTATGACCCCCCCCTGAGTCGCCTTCGGCGCCTTCCCCCCAGGGGGGCGACGCCCTCGCTGCGGGGCGGCCCTTGCTCGGCGTCCCACGCCTGGACCGCGCCAGTTGCTAGGCGCAATCGTCAATTGAAAAGACAACCATGAACAACAACGACGCGGGCATCGTGTTCCGCAACATCACCAAGCGCTACGGCAGCGACAGCAGTGCGGCCCTGGCCGTCAAGGGCATCAGTTTTGAGGTGCCGCGCGGCACGCTCACCACCCTCCTCGGCCCCTCGGGCTGCGGCAAGACCACCACCTTGCGCATGATCGCGGGGCTGGAGTCGCCCACCTCGGGCGAGATCTTCATTGCCGGCAAGGACGTGACCACACTCGGCCCCGCGCAGCGCAACGTGAGCATGATGTTCCAGAGCTACGCGCTGTTCCCGCACATGAACGTGGTGGAAAACGTGATGTACGGCCTGCGCATGTCGGGCCAGCCCAAGGAGCAGGCACGCACCAAGGCCGTGGAGGCGCTGCGCGGCGTGGGCCTGGTGGGCTATGACGACCGCCTGCCCAGTGAACTCTCGGGCGGCCAGCAGCAGCGCGTGGCCCTGGCCCGTGCGCTGGTGCTGGAGCCCGAGGTGCTGCTGTTCGACGAGCCCTTGTCCAACCTCGACGCCCGCCTGCGCCGTGAGATGCGCGAAGAGATCCGCGCGCTGCAGCAGCGCCTGTCGCTCACGGTGGCTTACGTCACACACGACCAGGCCGAGGCCATGGCCGTGAGCGACCAGATCATCGTGATGAACCAGGGCTTGATTGCGCAGAAGGGCTCGCCGCGCGCGCTGTACGAAACCCCGCACAGCGAGTTCGTGGCCGGTTTCATGGGCGAGGCGATGCTGTTCCCCGCCGTGGCCGACGCTGACGGCATGGTGGCACTCGGCCCGCTGGTGCTGCGCCCCCGCATGGCGGTGAAGAGCGGCCCGGTAAAGGTGGCGGTGCGGCCGGAGGCCTGGCGTATTCACCGCCAGGGCGCGGGCCTGCTGCCCGCCCGGCTGGACAAGCGGGCCTACCTGGGCGCGGTGCACGAATACACCTTTGACACCACGCTCGGCCACATCTTTGTGGTGTCGTCCGACCTGGATGATGTGCTGGCCGTGGGTGATGACGTGCAGCTGAGCCTGGGTGTCCACGGCGTATCGGTGGTTGGTAGTACCGAAGGTGCCCAACGTGATGCGGAATAATGGCGCCATGAACCAACTCGACGCCCTCAAACAGTTCACCACCGTGGTTGCCGACACCGGCGACTTTCTGCAACTGGCCCAGTTCCGTCCGCAGGACGCCACGACCAACCCTTCGCTGATACTCAAGGCGGTGCAAAAGCCAGAATACGCGCCCCTGCTCAAGGACACCGTCGCCAAGTGGCAAGGGCGCGCCATGGACGAGGTGATCGACCGCCTGCTGGTGCGTTTTGGTTGCGAAATCCTGACCCACGTGCCCGGCCGCGTCTCCACCGAAGTGGATGCGCGTCTGAGCTTTGACACCAGCGCCACCGTCACGCGCGCCGAGCGCATCATCGAGCTGTACCAGGCCGAAGGCATCCACATCGACCGCGTGCTCATCAAGATCGCGGCCACGTGGGAGGGCATCCAGGCCGCTGCCCAGCTGGAGCGCAAGGGCATCCACACCAACCTCACGCTGCTGTTCTCGTTCGCCCAGGCCGTGGCTTGCGGCCAGGCCAAGGTGCAGCTGATTTCCCCGTTTGTGGGCCGCATTTACGACTGGTACAAGAAGCAGGCGGGCGCGAGCTGGGACGAGGCTGCGCGTGCCGGGGCCAACGACCCGGGCGTTCAGTCCGTCACGCAGATCTACAACCACTACAAGCGTTTTGGCATTGCCACCGAGGTGATGGGTGCAAGCTTCCGCAACGTGGGCCAGATCACGGCGCTGGCTGGGTGCGACCTGCTGACCATTGCGCCGGAGCTGCTGGCGCAGCTGGCGGCGAGCGATGCGCCGTTGCAGCGGGCGCTGGATGCTGGCGTTGCGAAGGGGATGGATCTGCCAGCGGTGAACTATGACGAGGCGGGGTTCCGTTATGCGCTGAACGAGGACGCGATGGCGACGGAGAAGCTGGCCGAGGGGATTCGGGCGTTTGCGGTGGATGCGGTGAAGCTGGAGAAGCTGATTCTGGCGGCTTGAGGTCAGCATTTTTAGTGGTTTTGGCGGCTAGCGCTTGTGTAGAAAGCGCTAGCTGCTATTGATTTTGTAGCTACGCGGTTTGCCCCATAGCGTTCGGGCTGAGCTTGTCGAGGCCTTGGCGCGCTGGTGTGAAAAGCATGCTGGGGTTGAAGGCGGAGGCCGGGACTCGCCCCGGCGGGCGAGGTACTTGTTCTTTGCTTCGCCAAAGAAAAGTACCCAAAAGAAAGGCGACCCCCAGTCTGCGACCCCTTCGCTGCGCTACGGGGCAAACCTGCGTCGGGGCAGTTGCGGGGTGCGCCGTGGAACTCGCTTTGCGCTGGCGCGCGCCGCTCGGACAACCACGGCGAGTCAGTGCACGAAGCACGCGCGCTCCGACGCGCGTGCCACCCCGCAACCGCCCCGCCGCAGGCGCAGCCAGCAGGGGGTTGGGCAGCCGAACATCCAACAGCCGAACAGCCACGCGGGCCATTGCTGCGCTCGGCCCCGCCTGCGCAGCGCGTGGCGCTTGCACCCGTGAGATGGGGCCGAGCAAAGCGATGGCCCGGATGGATGTTCGTTGGGTTCCCTTCTGTATGCGCCTGGGGCGCGCAGGGCGCGGGGTGGCATGTGTGCCGAAAGGACACACATGCTTCGTGAACTGACTCACCGCAGTTGTCCGAGCGGAGCGCCGCAGGCGCGCAGCGAGTTCTGCGGTGCACCTCGTGACCGAGCACCCCAGGTTGCCCCGTAGCGCAGCGAAGGGGGCGCAGACAGCAGGGTCGCTTTCTCTTTGGTGACTTTCTCTTGGCGAGACAAGAGAAAGTTACTGCGCCGCCGGGCGCACCCCCCGGCTCCCGCCCTGAAACCAGGCATACCGCACAGATCAGCGAGCGTGTGTGCCCTGGCTTCGACAGGCTCAGCCCGAGCGGGTGGGGGTGTGCCCCGGCTTCGGCAGGCTCAGTCCGAATAGCAAATGCAAAGTGCTATGAAAAAAAGTAGCTGTTCGCGCTCGTGGGCCAAGCGCAAGGCCCCAAAAAAATACCAAAAACACCTACCCTGCAGGCAGCCGCATCCCCACCCGCAACCCCCTCGGAACCACCCCCTCCGCCACCGTCCGGCCGCCATGCCGCAGCGCGATCTCCTCCACGATCGACAGCCCGAGCCCACACCCCCCCGCCTTGTCCGACCCGCGCCAGAAGCGCGCAAACAGATCGCCCAGGTGTTCGGCTGGCACGCCCGGCCCGTCGTCCTCCACCAGCAGCAAGGCCCAGCGCCCGGGCTCCTCGTGGCCAACACGCACTGTCACCGTGGCGCCGGGGCCTGCGTAGTGCAGTGCGTTGTCGATGAGGTTGTTGAGCGCCTCGCGCAGCAGCACCGGCTGGCCTTGCACGGGCAGGCTGTCGTCACCCTCGTAGCCCAGGTCCATGCCCTGCGCCAGGGCGCGGGCTGCCCATTCGCGAGCGACTTCGCGGGCCAGGCAGGCCAGGTCGATGGCCTGCATCTCCACGTTCGATTCGGAGCGCGCCAGCTGCAGCAGCTGGTGCACCAAGTGGGCGCTGCGCTGGGCGGCCGAAAGCACTTTCTGCAGCCGTTCCTGCACGGCGGGCTCATGGCTTTCGTGCAGGGCCAGCTCGGTCTGGCCGATGAGCCCGGCCAGCGGGGTGCGCAGTTGGTGCGCAGCGTCGTTGAGAAAGCGCTTTTCCTTTTGCTGGCCGCGCGCCACGGTCTCCAGCAGCCGGTTGATGGTGCTGGCCAGCGAATGCACCTCCTGCGGAGCCGAGGTCAGCTCGATGGGGGGCAGCGGTGTGGTGCCAGCCTGCGGCAGGGCGCCGGCGCGCTCGATCTGGGCCTCCAGGCGCTTCAAGGGCTGCAGGCCGCGCAGCACGCCCGCATACACCACGGCGCTCAGCGCCAGGCCCATCAGCCCCATGGGGAACACCATCTGCTCCAGCAGCTCCTGCGCGATGCGCTCGCGCACGGTGAGGCTCTGCGCCACCTGCACGCGCAGGGTCTGGCGCGTCTGGGGTGTGCCGTAGTCCACGTCCAGCAGCGCCACGCGCACGGGGCGGTCGTCCACGCGGGCGTGGTACAGGTAGGGGTCGCCTACGCGCACCTCCACGGGCGGCGGCGGGGGCAACTGGGCATTGCCCAGCAGAAAGCGGCCGGGCGGGGACGAGACCATGTAGGTGATGCGGTCGGCCGGGTCCTGCTCCAGGATGTCCTGCGCGGCCTTGGGAAAGTCCACCAGCAACCCGTCCCCGATCGGCTTGATCTGCCGCGCGAGCGCCCGCACCGACTGCGTCAGCGTCTGGTCAATGCCCTTCTCGCCGTTCTGTAGCGCAATGCGCCACGCCAGAAACCCGCCCGACAGCCACAGCACCAGCTGCGGCAGCAGCAGCCACAGCAGCAGCTTGCGTTGAAGAGAAACCCCAGGTACGTGGCGCATGAATGACCGCAAAAATCAAATGGCGCGCGGCTTGCAACTGGCGCGACCGAGGTCAGTGCCGCCGCGCAAGGGCCGCCAAGCCGCAGATACGGCGCTGCGCTTGTGTGCGCTGGCGGCGTCCCCCCCACGGGGGGAAGATGCGAAGCATCTCAGGGGGTGCTTCATCACGGCCTGTTCAGCATGTACCCCAGCCCCCGGATGTTGCGGATGGCCAGCGGCGAGGTGTCGAGCTTCTTGCGCAGGCGGTGCACATACACCTCCAGCGCGTTGGAGTTGAGCGGGGGCGCGGCGGTTTGTCCGGGCTCCGGGGGGCTGGCGCGCCAGGCGGCCAGCACATCGTCGCGCGTGACGACTTCGCCACAGCGGTTGACCAGCAACTCCAGCAGCTCCCATTCGCGCTGGGTCAGGTCGAGCAGGTCGCCATTGAGCGCCGCCGAATGGCTGGCGTGGTCCAGCACCAGCGGGCCGATGGTGGTGCTGGCGCCCCCTGCGGCGCTGCTGGCCTGGGTAAAGGCGGGCTGGCGCGCACGGCGCAGCATGGCCTGCAGGCGGGCCTGCAGCTCCTGCATGTTGAAGGGCTTGGTGATGTAGTCGTCAGCCCCGGCATTGAGACCCAGCACGCGGTCTTCCACGCCATCGCGCGCGGTCAGAATCAGCACGGGCAGGCCGGCAATGTGGGTGCGCGCCCAGGTCAGAAGCTCCATGCCGTCGGCGCCGGGCAGGCCCAGGTCCAGGATGATGCCGTCCACCGCCTGCGACTGCAGCAGCGTGGTGGCCTCGGCCACACTGGAGGCCGTGTGCACGCCGAATTCCAGCTGCTGGAGCTGGCCAGTCAGCGCGTCCAGCAGCAGGGCATCATCTTCAACAATCAGTATCGTGGCCATGGGATTGAGCATAACAAAGCACCCCGCCAGCGGCTCCTGCAGCACGGCAATGCTTGCACCCGCAGCGGTTGGTAATTCAATAACGGGCCAATGGCGTTGGTATGTAACCCACACCCGGGAAAGCCCTGATATGTTCATTAATTATTGTAATTAAAGTACCGACTGCGCTGAACAGCACCGGATTGCGGCGCACCAACGGATTCAAACATCGAGGAGACACGGGTATGTGGAAGATGACAAAAATCGCCGCAGTGGCGGTGGGCCTGGCGGCAGCGATGTCGGCCAGCGCGGGGGAGGTGGAGGTCCTGCACTACTGGACTTCGGGCGGCGAAGCCAAGTCGGTGGCCGAGCTCAAGAAGATCATGCAGGGCAAGGGCCACACCTGGCGCGACTTTGCCGTGGCCGGTGGCGGTGGCGACAGCGCCATGACCGTGCTCAAGAGCCGCGTGATCTCGGGCAACCCACCGTCGGCTGCGCAGACCAAGGGCCCGGCCATTCAGGAGTGGGCGTCCGAAGGCGTGCTGGCCAACATGGACACCCTGGCCAAGGCTGAAAAATGGGATGACCTGCTGCCCAAGGTGGTCGCCGATGTCATGAAGTACAAGGGCGCTTACGTGGCCGCCCCGGTCAACGTGCACCGTGTGAACTGGATGTGGGGCAGTTCCGAGGCCCTGAAGAAGGCTGGCGTGGCCGCCATGCCCAAGACCTGGGACGAGTTCTTTGCGGCAGCCGACAAGCTCAAGGCCGCAGGTCTGGTGCCCGTGGCCCACGGTGGCCAGAACTGGCAGGACTTCACCACGTTTGAATCGGTGGTGCTTGGCGTGGGTGGCCCCAAGTTCTACCAGGACGCCTTGGTCAAGCTTGACGACAAGGCCATCAACAGCGACACCATGAAGAAGTCGCTGGAGACCTTCCGCCGCATCAAGGGCTACACCGACCCCGGCGCCCCTGGCCGCGACTGGAACCTGGCCACGGCCATGCTGATCCAGGGCAAGGCAGGCTTTCAGCTGATGGGCGACTGGGCCAAGGGCGAGTTCCTGGCCGCAGGCAAGGCGCCGGGCAAAGACTTCCTGTGTGCTGCTGCACCGGGCTCGGCCAACGCGTTCACCTTCAACGTCGATTCGTTCATTCTGTTCAAGCTGAAGGATGCTGCCGCACAGAAGGCGCAGAGCGACCTCGCCAGCGCCATCATGAGCCCCGCTTTCCAGGAAGTGTTCAACCTGAACAAGGGCTCCATCCCCGTGCGTGCGGGCCAGCCCATGGACAAGTTTGACGACTGCGCCAAGGCCTCGGCCAAAGACTTTGTGGACACCGCCAAGAGCGGCGGCCTGGTGCCCAGCGCGGCCCACGGCATGGCAATTGCCCCGGCCACCGAAGGCGCCATCAAGGACGTGGTCAGCCAGTTCTGGAACGACGACAAGGTCAGCGTCGCCGATGCCATGAAGAAGATCGCGGCCGCCGCGAAAACCAAGTAAGCCGTGCAAGACACACGCGCACACACGCACTAAAACCAACCCCAGAGGGATCCCATCATGAAGACAAGAAACCGCCTTACGGCGGTGGCTTTGGCCGCCGCATGCGCGAATGGCGCCTTTGCTATGGATGTAGCAGGCTTTGAGTTCAACGGTTACTCGCGGGGCGGCCCGGTGTTCAACCACTCCGACGGCGTCAAGGGCAACCTTTCGCTGGGTGGCGAACTGCAGAAGTACCGCCTGGGCAACGAGGGTGACAACGGCATCGAAGTCAACTTTGCACGCGGTTTTGAAGCCGGCGGTGTCAAGTGGAAGGTCAACTACATGCCCGCCAAGTGGGGCAGTGGCGACATCAGCACCGAACAGGCATTTGTGGAAATGAGCGGCTTCTCGTTCTCGCCCGAAGCCAAGTTCTGGGTCGGCCAGCGCCGCCTGCGGATCCAGGACGTGCACATCGTCGACTACTTCCTGCTGAACTACGGCGACAACATCGGCGCCGGTGTGACCGACGTGCCCGTCGGCGGAATGAAGCTGGGCCTGGGTGTGTTCACCGGCGACAAGTTCGACGGTGGCCTGCCCAACAACGTGAAGGCACACCGCATCAACGCCGACCTGTCGGAGATCAACACCAACCCGGGTGGCAAGCTGCGGGTGCTGCTGACGGCGGTGGGGGGCAAGGGCCAGGTCAATGGCGGTTCGGGCTCGGGCATCTCCTTCATGCACACGCAAAAGGAATTCCTGCTGCCCAGCATCACCAACACGCTGTACCTGCAAACATCGCGGGGCCATGCGCGCATCGACGGAGAGTTCGAGGCCATCGAGGGCACCAGCGCTGGCAAGCGCGCCACCCGCATCGCCGACTCCATCAATTGGCAAAGCGGCCCGTTTGGTGGTCAGGCCCTCATTGGCTACCAGACCAACAAGGCTGATCTGACGGGCGTGGAGACCAAGGACTTCTCGCTGGGTGGCCGTGGCTCCTATGCGTTCACCAAGAACTTCAAGGGCCTGGTGGAACTGTCCACCACCACCCGCAAGGGCACTGGTGCTGACCAGCGCCTGTCCAAGGTCACGCTGGCGGGCGCCTTGGCCCTGTCGGAAGACTTCTGGTCACGTCCCGAGTTGCGTCTGTACGTGACCAAGGCCAACTGGAACCAGGCAGCGGCACTGGCCAATGCCGCAACCTTTGGCGCCAATGGCAAGACCTCGCGCACGCTGGTGGGCGTGCAGTACGAGGTGTGGTGGTGATCCGTTGAGTAGGTAGTGAGTTAGCGAGTTAGTCAGAGGTTACTTTGTTCATTTGGGGGGCACTCCTGCGTGTCCCCCGCTTTTTTTACATGCAGGACGATGACAAACACATACCGTGGCCATGAGCAAAAACACGTTTGAAACATGGCTGCCCAAGCTGGTCGTGACACCGGCTTTTGTACTGGGCTTTGCCTTCATCTATGGCCTGATGGTCTGGAATGGCGTGCTGAGCCTCTCCGCATCGCGCATGCTCCCCAACTACGAGTGGGTGGGCCTCGCGCAGTACGAAAAACTCTGGGAGATGGACCGCTGGTGGGTCGCGCTCAAGAACCTCGGCATCTTCGGCGTGGGCTACGTGGGCGGGTCCCTGGCCATCGGCGTCGTGCTGGCCGTGCTGCTGGACCAGAAGATCCGCGCTGAGGGCGCGCTGCGCACCATTTACCTGTACCCCATGGCCCTGTCGTTTGTGGTCACGGGCACGGCCTGGAAGTGGTTGCTGAACCCGGGCCTGGGCATCGAAAAAATGGTGCGCGACTGGGGCTTTCCGAATTTTGAGTTTGGCTGGCTGGTGGACACCGAGATGGCCATCTACTGCGTGGTGATTGCAGGCATCTGGCAAAGCGCTGGTTTTGCGATGGCGCTGTTCCTGGCGGGCCTGCGGGGCATCGACGACAGCATCATCAAGGCCGCGCAGGTCGATGGTGCATCCTTGCCACGCATCTACTGGCGCATCGTGCTGCCAGCACTGCGGCCCGTGTTCTTCTCCACAGTCATGGTGCTGTCGCACCTGGCGATCAAGAGCTTTGACCTGGTGATGGCGCTCACCGCCGGTGGCCCTGGTTTTTCCACCGACGTGCCCGCAACGTTCATGTACACCATGTCGTTCTCGCGCGGCCAGATCGGCCTGGGCGCCGCCAGTGCCACCATGATGCTGGCCACCGTGGCGGCACTGGTCATCCCTTACCTTTACAGCGAACTGCGGACCAAGCCCCATGACCGCTAAGCCCTCCCTCTTTCCGTCGCTCGGCCGCTTGCTGGTCTATGCCGTGCTGGCCCTGGCCACCGCGTTCTTCCTGCTACCGCTGTACGCCATGCTGGTCACCTCGTTCAAGGATGCCGAGGAGATCCGCAGCACCTCGCTGCTGGCGCTGCCCGCTGCGCTGAACGGGGCAGCCTGGGGCACGGCCTGGTCCAGCGCCTGCACGGGCGTGGACTGCAATGGCCTGCGCCCGTTCTTCTGGAATTCGGTGGCCATGGCCGTGCCGGCCGTGATGATCTCCACCGTGTGGGGTGCGCTCAATGGTTATGTACTGAGCCTGTGGAAGTTTCGCGGCAGCGATGCGCTGTTCGGCATGCTGCTGTTTGGTGTGTTCATGCCGTTCCAGGTGGTGCTGCTGCCCATGAGCCAGGTGCTGGGATGGCTAGGGCTTTCGAGTTCCATCACCGGGCTGGTGCTGGTGCACTGCCTGGCGGGGCTGGCGGGCACCACGCTGTTCTTTCGCAACTACTACGCGGCGATCCCGAAGGAGCTGGTGAACGCGGCGCGCATGGATGGCGCCAGCTTCTTCCAGATCTTCTGGCGCATCGTGCTGCCGCTGTCCACGCCCATCATCATGGTCACGCTGATCTGGCAGTTCACCAACATCTGGAACGACTTCCTGTTTGGCGTGGTGTTCTCGGGCACCGACTCGAAGCCCGTGACGGTGGGCCTGAACAACCTGGCCAACACCAGCAGCAGTGTGAAGGCCTACAACGTGGACATGGCGGCCGCGATCATCGCAGGCTTGCCCACCATGGTGATCTATGTTCTCGCAGGCAAGTTTTTTGTGCGCGGCCTGACGGCTGGCGCGGTGAAAGGTTAAGGAAAATCATGGCGTCTTCATTGGACATCGCGGGCATCAACAAGCGCTTTGGCAAGGGTGACAAGAGCGTGGAAGTGCTGCGCAAGATCGACATCCACGTGGCACCGGGCGAGTTCCTGATCCTGGTCGGCCCCTCGGGCTGCGGCAAATCCACGTTGCTCAACATCATTGCGGGCCTGGACGAGCCCACCGAAGGCGAGATCCGCATCGGTGGCAAGAACGTGGTGGGCATGCCCCCGCGCGACCGTGACATCGCCATGGTGTTCCAGAGCTACGCGCTGTACCCCACGCTCTCCGTGGCCGACAACATTGGCTTTGCGCTGGAGATGCGCAAGATGCCCAAGCCAGAGCGCCAAAAGCGCATCGACGAAGTCGCAGCCATGCTGCAGATCAGTCACCTGCTCGACCGCCGCCCCAGCCAGCTCTCGGGCGGCCAGCGCCAGCGCGTGGCCATGGGCCGGGCCCTGGCGCGCCAGCCGCAGCTCTTCTTGTTTGACGAACCGCTGTCCAACCTCGACGCCAAGCTGCGCGTGGAGATGCGCGCCGAGATCAAGCGCCTGCACCAGGCCAGCGGCATCACCAGCGTGTACGTGACGCATGACCAGGTCGAAGCCATGACCCTGGGTTCGCGAATCGCGGTGATGAAGGGCGGCGTGGTGCAGCAGCTGGGCACGCCCGACGAGATCTACAACCGCCCGGCCAATACCTACGTGGCCACCTTCATCGGCTCGCCCACCATGAACCTGCTGCGTGGCGCGGTCACAGGCGGGCAGTTTGGCATCCAGGGCGCGGCGTTGAACCTGGCACCTCCATCCCCCCCACAAAGCGGTTCCAACGAAGTGCTGCTGGGCGTGCGCCCTGAGCACCTGGTGATGCAGGAGACTGCCCCCTGGCGCGGGCGGGTCAGCGTGGTGGAGCCCACGGGCCCCGACACCTATGTGATGGTGGACACCGCCGCAGGCAGCGTCACGCTGCGCACCGATGCGCAGACCCGTGTGCAGCCCGGCGACGCCGTGGGCCTGGCGGTAGAGCCCGCCAACGCCCACTGGTTCGACGCCAAGTCCGAAGATCGATTGACAGGCTGAGCGGTTGGGAGCCCCGCCCCTGGGTCGCTGCGAGAAGGGGCTTTGGTCTTTGCCTGAAGCGGTAATTCAGGTAAAAAGAGGCTCTAGCGCTTATCTATCAAGCGTCAAAAGCTATATAAATAATAGCGTTGGCGATCCGCAGTCCGCCGTCTGCCGCAGGGCAACGGGGGCGTGTGACCTTTGGTTTTCATCTTTTTCCCATGCACCCTCAGCGCCTCCTTGCCGACATCGGCGGCACCAATATCCGACTGGCCTGGCAGAACGAACCGGGCGGCCCCTTGCACGACACGCGCGTGTTGCCCTGCGCGCAGTTCCCCACCGTGGATGCTGCGCTGGCGGCCTATCTGACAGAAGTGGGCGTACCCACCCCGCGCGAGGCGGCGTTTGGCATTGCCAACCCCGTCACGGGCGACGCCATCCGCATGACCAACCACAGCTGGAGCTTCTCGCAGCGCGCGGTGCGCGAGGCGTTTGGTTTTGAGCGCCTGGTGGTCATCAACGACTTCACCGCGCTGGCGTTGGCGCTGCCCCTGCTGACGCCCGACCTGCTGCGCCCCGTGGGCGGTGGCGAGGCCGTGCCGGGCGCCGCCATCGCGCTGCTGGGCCCGGGCACGGGCCTGGGCGTGTCGGGTCTGGTCTTCCCGCCGGGGTCCAGCAACGGCGTGCCCCTGTCGGGCGAGGGTGGGCACGTTTCGCTGGCCGCGCAGACGCAGCGCGAATTCGACGTGCTGGCCATCCTGCAAGAACGCTATGGCCATGTGTCCGCAGAGCGCGCGGTATCGGGTGCGGGGCTGGTGGACCTGTACCATGCGCTGCGCAGGCTGGCCCAGCGCGGCGGCAAGGAGATCAGTTCGGCCGCCGAAGTGACCGAGCTGGCACTGCAGTCCAACGACGCCTTGGCGCTGGAGGCGCTGGACCTGTTCTGCGGCTTTCTGGGTAGCGTGGCGGGTAACCTGGCCCTTACCCTGGGCGCGCGCGGCGGCGTGTTCATTGGCGGCGGCATGGTGCCGCGCCTGGGCACGTGGTTCGACAAATCCTCGTTCCGCGCACGGTTCGAGTCCAAGGGACGCTTTCAGCCCTACCTCGCGTCCATCCCCTGCTGGATCATCGACCCGAGCGCCACGCCTGCGCTGTATGGAGCTTCGCGTGCGCTCGATATTGCCGGCTCTGAAGGATGAGCAGCGAAGTTGCCGCACCGCCCGCGCCGGGGCCTGCGCTACAGGTCAGCGGTGTGCACCATGTGGCCATCATCGCCAGCGACTATGTCCGCTCGCGCCGCTTCTACACCGAGGTGCTCGGCCTGCGGGTGGTGCACGAAGTCTTTCGGGCGGAGCGGCAGTCGTACAAGCTGGACCTGCAGTTACCCGATGGAACGCAGGTGGAGCTTTTTTCCTTCCCCCATCCACCCAAGCGCCCGTCGTACCCCGAGGCCTGTGGCCTGCGCCATCTGGCGTTGCGCGTAGCCGATATGGAGGCCAGCGTGGGCACGCTGGTAGCGCATGGCGTGGCGGTGGAGCCGGTGCGGGTCGATCCGTTTACCGGCGCGTTGTTCACCTTTTTTGCCGACCCTGATGGGTTGCCGATCGAGCTGGTGAAGCCGGCCTGACCGGTGCGTGTTCTCCTTCGTTGTCCTGCGATCAGTCCACGGCGATACGGCGTTCTTTGATGAGCGCTGACAGGAGTTGCGTTTCTGCCCCGATGGTCTGCTGGAAGGCAGTGGCGCCTTGCACGATGGGTTCGGCCCCCAGGTCGGCAAAGCGGTTTTTGACCTCCGGCAGGGCGACCGCCTTGGCGATCTCGCCGGCCAGTCGGTTCACGATGTCGCTGGGCGTGCCTGCGGGCGCAAACACGCCAAACCAGTTGCCCAGCTCCACGCCCTTGATGCCCAGCTCGGTCAGGGTGGGTGCCTCCGGGAAGAAGGCCGAGCGCTTGGTGCCGGTCACGGCCAGCAGCCGTGCGCGGCCTTCGCGGATGTGCTGGAAACCGGTGGCCGGGTCGAAGTAGTAGTCGACCTGCCCGGCGAGGATGTCTTGCAGCGCCGGTGCCGCGCCCCGGTAAGGCACATGCACGGCGTCAAACCCCGCCTGCTGCTTGAAGAGTTCGCCCACCAGGTGCATCTGGGTGCCAGCCCCCCCGGAGGCATAGCTGAGCTTGCCAGGCGCCGCCTTGGCCATGGCCACCAGGTCGTTGGCGCTTTGCACAGGCAGCCCCTTCTTGGCCACGAGGTAGAGCTGGGCGTAGCCCAGGCTGGCTACGGGGCGCAGGTCGCGCTCGGGGTTCAGTGCAGGCTTGAACAGGAAGGGGTTGGCTGTCTGCACCGAAATGGGGGCCACCATCAGCGTGTGGCCATCGGGTGCGGCCTTGCTGGTTTCCATCACGCCCAGGTTGCCGCTGGCCCCCGGCTTGTTGTCCACCACGACGGGCTGGCCGAGCGACTGGCTCAGTGCCGCGCCTGCGACGCGGGCCATCACGTCGGTGGTACCGCCAGCCGGAAAGCCCACGACCAACCGGATGGGCTTGCTCGGCCACGCTGGGGGCTGGGCCAGGCTGGCGCCCGTGGTGGCCGCCAGGCAGGCTGCGGCGCTGGCGCGCAGCAGCAGATTGCGACGGGTGATGACGGTGCGAAGGGATGAGATGTGCATGGTTTGTCTCCGTTGATGTTGTATCTGGTGGTCTGGTGAATGCAATGGGGCAGGGCGGGTGTTGCTTCAGGGCTGGTGCGTCCTCCAGCCCGGCATGGGCGTTGCGCGGACAAGCCGCGTTTCCTGCGCCACGATCAGGTGCTCTGACGCTGCCAGGTAGGCGGGAAATGCTGGGTGGCTGTCGCGGGCCTGGCAGCGGCGCTCGTAGTCGGCCAGGTCTGCGTAGGCCCACAGGTGCACGAACTGGTTCAAGGGACCGACCTGGCTGACGTAAAACCCCACCGGGTGTGCCAGTGTGTCCATCAGCACGGGCATGGCCATGCGGTTGAACACCTCCAGGAACTCGCCCATCTTGCGCAGGCGGATGGTGTAGATGCGGTGGTCCACCAGGGGCTTGGTCAAGGGCTCATGCGGCATGGCAGGCCTCCTTGCGTATGGGCGCTGTGCGCTGGCCTGGCGGCCATGCGCCCGCCACGTGGCGGCCGGTGATCCAGCCAAAGGTCATGGCCGGCCCCAGCGTGATGCCGGCGCCAGGGTAGTTGCCGCCCATGATGCTGGTGCGGTCGTTGCCCACGGCGTACAGCCCGGGTACAGCCTGCCCGTCGGCACGCAGTACCTGGCCGTCGGTGGTGGTGCGCAAGCCCTCGAAGGTGCCCAGGTCGCCCATGACGACCTTGACGGCGTAGTAAGGGCCAGCACCGATGGGGGCCACACAGGGGTTGGGCTGCTGGTCGGGGTCGGCCAGGTAGCGGTTGAAGGCCGTGGTGCCGCGCCCGAACTGGCGGTCCTCGCCGGTGCGCGCGCCAGCGTTGTACTCGCGCACGGTGGCTTCCAGCCCCTCGGGGTCGATGCCAGCGGCCTGGGCCAGGTCGGCCAGCGTGCGGCCCTTGAAGAGATAGCCCTTGCGAATCAGGCCGCCCACGGGCATGGGCGCGGGCTTGGCATAGCCCAGGCCGTATTTGGACAGCGTGGCCTGGTCGCACAGCAGCCACATGGCGGTCTCGCACTGACCACGACAAGCCTCGATCATGGCAGCGCCTACGTCGTGGTACGAGTGGGACTCGTTGGTGAATCGCCGCCCGTTGCGCAGCACTCCGATGATGCCGGGCTTGTAGCGGTCCAGCAGGTGCGGAAACACCCCCGTGCGGCCTTGGCTCAGGGGCACGCGCGACACCGGCATCCAGGCGGCTGCGCCCACGCTGTCAAAGCGCTCATCCACTTGCCCCCCGACCTGCGCGCCCAGGCGCAGGCCATCGCCGGTGTTCTCTGCGGGCACAGGCGAGAGGTGCTCGCCACCACTCGCCAGGTGCGGGTAGCGCTGGGTGATGCGGGCCACATCGTGGGGGTAGCCGCCGCAGGCCAGCACCACGCCCCGGCGGGTGCGGATGCGCCGTTCGCCCCGGGGCGTGTGCACGCGTGCACCGGTCACGCGGTCATCAGCTTGCAGCAGTTCGCGCGCTTCGGCCTCGGTGTGGATCGGAATGCCTAGGTCGAAACAGGTCTTGGCCAAGCGCGCAGCCAGGGCGTTGCCACTGGTCACCTGCACGCCCCGGCGGTAGCGCAGCAGGTCCAGCAGGTGGCCCCCCAGGCGCCGTGCCACATAGGCAGCCGACACCACCGATTTGGTGGCGCGGAAGAAATGCTTGAGGTCGGCGTTCGACGAATTGAACATCATGCCCACGAAGGTGATCGTGGACAGCGGTGGGCGTAGCCGTGCCAGCTCTGGACCCAGCTGGCTCGCGTCATAGGGCGCGGCCAGGATGGAGCGGCCAATGGCAGCGCCCCCTGGTGCGTCGGGGTGGTAGTCGGGGTAGAGCGTGGGCACGAAGCGCACGGCAGTCTCGCGCTCGAACCAGGCCACCATCTCGGGCGCATGGTCCAGGAAGGCGTCGACCGCATCAGCTTGGTAGAACGGCCCCGTCTGGTCCTTCATGTAGGTGCGCATGGCCTCGCGGGTGTCTGGTGCAGCACATTGGGTGTTGCCGGGGATCCAGAGCACCCCGCCCGAGAAGGCAGTGGTGCCTCCGAAGCAGGTTGCCTTTTCGATCACGATGACATCCAGTCCGTGTTTCCTGGCCGCGATGGCGGTGGACAGGCCGCCGGCGCCGGAGCCCACGACCAGCAGGTCGCATGTCAGTTCCTGGCTGGAGGAAGGGTTGGCAGGGTTCATGTTGCAGTCTCCTTGTTGAGGGGCGTATGTGCAGGGGGCACCGGGCATTGCCCATGCGGCGGCCTGCACCGGTGGCGCTTGGTGCGTGGGTTCTGGTCAGGGGTGGCGCCGTGCGGGGCGGTGCGCGTCAGGTGGCTGGGGCCGGCGTGCGGTTGAAGCCCGGGCGCGGCACCATGTCCATCAACATGCAGCCCAGGCCGCCATCGACCAGCAGCTCTGCGCCGTTCATGTAGGCCGATCGGTCGCTGGCGAGGAACAGCGCGGGTTCGGCGATATCCCGGGGCTCGCCGACGCGGCGGCTGGCCGTGGCTGCTGCGCGCCGCGCCTCGAAGCCTGGCTCCTCATAGAAGCGGGCAGACAGCGCGGTGCGGATCATCCCGGGGCAGATGGCGTTGCTGCGCACGCCCCGGGGGCCCCACTCGGCCGCCAGCTGGCGCGACAGCAGCAGCACCCCCGCCTTGCTGGCGCTGTAGGCGCCGCTGGCGGTCTGCGGGTGCAGGGCCGATACCGATGCAACATGCACCAGTGAACCCCGGCCCGCCTGCAGCATGTCCTGCCCAAAGGCACGACTGCATAGCAGGTAGCCGGTCAGGTTGACGGTCAACACGGCGTTCCAGTCGGCCAGCGTGACGCTGTCAAGACTACCCGGACGAAGCAGGCCCGCGTTGTTGACCAGAACGGCGGCGGGTCCAAGGCTTTCACGCACCTGCACGGCTGCGGCGGACACAGCGCTTTCGTCGGTGATGTCGCAGGCCACAGCCAGCGCATGGCCTCCCTGGGTGGTCAATCGTGTGGCCACCTGTCGTGCGGCCTCTCCGTCACGGTCCAGCAACGCCACCTGGGCACCGACCGCTGAAAATGCGCCTGCAATGGCGGCTCCGATGCCGCTGCCGGCCCCCGTTACGACGCAGACGCGTCCCTTCAGTCGTAGCCAGTCCGCGCCCTGCGCGGAGGAAAATTCATCGTGAGCGATGCGGTTGTCGCTGTGGTTCATGGGCCGCTGTCTCCTTGTGGTGATGGGGTGAAGCATCCCGCACCCTGCGGCTTTTCTCAATCGACAAAGCGAGCGATAATCAGGACAATTCGTGCATATGCCACCCACTCGGAATGAGGGAAAACCATGAGAATCGAGCCCGGGACGGTGCGACAGTTCGCGCTCTACGGCACGCAGGACGCTTCGCCGGCCTGGGCCGATCTGGTGCATCTGGAGCGGGTGCCTGAACGTTCCAGCTTGTTTGGCTGGGAGATCGACTTGCATTTCCACGAGGGGCTGATCCAAGTGCTGTACCTGACGGCGGGCGGCGCGGGCGGCAGCGCGCTGATGGACGGCCAGCGCTGGCCGCTGCACCCGCCATGCCTAGTGGTGATTCCCGCGCGCACGGTGCATGGGTTCAGCTTTCATCCGGCCACGGACGGCCCGGTCATCACTGCGGCGCAGAAGCCGCTGGAGTCGCTGGCTGCCCTGGCGGCGCCGGAGTTGCTGGAGCACATCCGCCGCCCCCTGGTCCTGCCGGTGGATCCGGGTGGACGTCATGCGCAGGCGCTACAACCCTTGTTTGAGGTGATCGAGCAGGAGTCCCATGGCGACGGGGGCGTTAGGGCCGCAGGTATGCCCCTGCTGGTGGCTCTGTTCGTGCAGATTGCCCGTTTGGCGCAGACGTCCGCCGCGCTGCCGGGGCCTGGGCGCTCACGCAAGGCTGGGCAGATCGAGCGGTTCCGTGCCTTGCTGGATGTGCATGTCCGCCAGCACACGCCCGTGCGTTCCTACGCGGACGCGCTGGGGATTTCCGTAGGGCAACTCTCGCGCCTGTGCCGCGAAGTGCTCGGCATGTCGGCCCAAGATATGGTCAACGCGCGCGTGGTGCACGAAGCGCAACGAGAGCTGGTGTATTCGTCCCTGTCGGTCAAGCAGATCGCCGCCGAGCTGGGGTTTGAGGACGAGGCGTACTTCGGTCGGTTCTTTAAGAAACACACAGGCCAACGCCCCACCGATTTCAGGCGGGAGGCCCGGGCGCAGCTGGCGGGCGCCTGATTGATCTGCCGCAGCGCGGCGCGCCCGGGTGAAGAGCGTGATGGCGAGGAGAGACGTGGTGGAGAAAGGTGGCGTGAACGCCCCGCTCACATCTCCTCGCTCCAGCAATACCCATCGCGTGCAATCATCGCGCTGGCCGAGCTAGGCCCCCAACTGCCCGCCGTGTACGGGCGCGGCCCCACGGGGTCGTTTTTCCAGTGCTGCAGGATGGGCTCGACCCAGCGCCAGGCTTCTTCCTGCTCGTCGCTGCGCACAAACAGGTTCAGGCGGCCTGCAATCACGTCGAGCAGCAGGCGCTCGTAGGCGCCCACGCGCTCGGTGCCAAAGCGCTGGTCGAAGTCCAGGTTCAGGTGCACCTGCGACAGCGCGGGCTCCGTCTGGTGCTGGGCGGCGCCTTGGGCCAGCAGGTGCAGCTCCAGCCCGTCCTTGGGCTGCAGGTTGATCACCAGGCGGTTGGCGGCGCCCACCGGGGTCTTGAAGATGGGATGCGGCACCGGGCGGAAGTTGACGACGATGTGCGCGTCGCGCCCGGCGAGGCGCTTGCCGGTGCGGATGTAGAACGGCACTCCGGCCCAGCGCCAGTTGCTGATCTCGGTGCGCAGCGCGACAAAGGTTTCGGTGGTGCTGCCGGGGGCCACGCCTTTTTCCTGCGCGTAGCCGGGCACTTGCGCGCCGTGCACGTTGCCCGCAGCGTACTGACCGCGAATCACGTGCTGGCCGATGGTCTCCATGCTCCATGGCTTGAGCGATTGCAGCACCTTGAGCTTTTCATCGCGGATGGCGTTGGCGCTGGAGTTGATGGGCGGCTCCATGCCGATGGCGCACAGCAGTTGCAGCGCGTGGTTCTGCACCATGTCACGCAGGGCGCCCGTCTGGTCATAGAACGCGCCGCGCGTTTCCACGCCCAGTTCTTCGGCAATGGTGATCTGGATGTTGGCAATGGTTTCGCGCCGCCACAGGGGCTCGAACAGTGCGTTGCCAAAGCGCATGGCAAACAGGTTCTGCACCGAGGGCTTGCCCAGGTAGTGGTCGATGCGAAAGACCTGCTCTTCCTTGAGCACGCGGCGCAGCGTGTCGTTGATGGCCTGGTTCGATTGGAGGTCGTGGCCCAGCGGTTTTTCCAGCACCACGCGGGTAGTGGGGCCGTTCAGGCCCACGGCGGCGATCTGCTCGCACACGTTGGTGAACAGGCTGGGCGCGGTGGCCACATACATCACCACCGAGTCGGCGCCGCGTTCATGCAGCATGGCGGCCAGCTTGGTGTAGTCCTCTGTTTTGGACAGATCCATGCGCAGGTAGTGCAGCAGCGCGCCAAAGCGTTCGAACTCGTCCGGGGTGGGGCGCTTGGCCAGTTCCACGCTGTCAAACCGCGCCTTTATCAGGCTGCGGTATTGTTCGTGGCTCAGCTCGTCACGCGCCACGGCAATGATGCGCCCCCCCTCGGGCAGCGTTCCGTGCCGGAACGCCTGAAACAATGCGGGCATGAGCTTGCGCCAAGCCAGGTCACCTGTTCCACCAAACAGGACAAGGTCAAAACTCATGGGGTCTCCGTATCAGGGTGTTGTTGTGCGTCTGAGGTTGGAAATTGTAATCTCGTTACATTGAATTGTGTAGCTGTAGAGGCTGTAAAACGTTTTTTGACAGTTCGTGCGCAGAAAATTATTAGATAAATTGTGTAATCAAGTTACTATCTCGCCGGTTTTCACCTCCCCACATCCTGAATCCACCATGTCCTCCCTCCGTTGCGACCAAACTCCGCAGTGGCCTCAGTTGCAGGCCGCGTTCTCCGCAGATGGCAGCCGTCTGGACCTGCGGAAGGCCTTTGCCAGTGATGCGCAGCGCTTTGAGCGCTTCAGCCAGCATGCGCCCGAGGTGTTTGCGGATCTTTCCAAGAACCTCTGGGACGCCGCCACCGAAGCGCTGCTGCTGGACATGGCCCGTGCCAGTGGACTCACCCGGCACCGCGACGCCATGTTTGGCGGCCAGCCCATCAACAGCACCGAAGGCCGCGCCGTGCTGCACACGCTGCTGCGCCGCCCCCGGGGCCTGGCGTTGCCCGGCGACGGGCCAGACATTGCACACAAGCTGGCCCAGGTGCACACCACGCTGGATGCCATGCTGGCCTATGCCGACACGGTGCGTGCTCATGAGTCCATCACCGATGTGGTGAACATCGGCATCGGCGGCTCGGACCTGGGCCCGCACATGGCCGTGCTGGCGCTGGAGCAGTTCCGCGCACCGGGAAAGCGCCTGCACTTTGTCTCCAACGTGGACGGGCATGAGCTGCACACCACACTGCGCACGCTCAAGCCCGAGAGCACGCTGTTCCTCATCGCCTCCAAGACCTTCACCACGGCAGAGACCATGACCAACGCGCGCTCGGCGCTGGCCTGGTTTGCGGCGCAAGGCGGTCAGGATGTGGGGCGCCACTTTGCGGCACTGACCACCAATGTCGATGCCGCGCAGGCGCTGGGCATCACCACCACCTTCGGCTTCTGGGACTGGGTGGGCGGGCGCTATTCGCTCTGGTCCGCCATTGGCCTGCCGATCGCGATTGCGATTGGCTCGGCGGGCTTTCGCGATCTGCTGGCCGGCGCGCACGCCATGGACGAACACTTTCGCACCGCCCCCTTGGCGCAGAACCTGCCCGTGCGCCTGGGCCTGCTGGACATCTGGTACCGCAACTTCCATGGCTTCACCAGCCGCTGCATCGCGCCCTACCACGCAGCGCTGCGCCGCCTGCCGGCCTATCTGCAACAACTGGAGATGGAGAGCAACGGCAAGCGCGTGGGGCTGGACGGCCAGCCGCTGCCCTATGCCACATCGCCCGTGCTGTGGGGCGAGCCGGGCACCAACGGCCAACACGCGTTTTTCCAGATGCTGCACCAGGGCACCGACGTGCTGCCGCTGGAACTCATCGCCGTGCGCCAGCCCACCCACCCACTCCCGGGCCATCACAACAAGCTGCTGGCCAACGCCCTGGCGCAGGCCCAGGCGCTGATGGTGGGCAAGGAAGGGGAAGATGGGCACCGCCACTTCCCGGGCAACCGGCCCAGCACCTTCCTGCTGCTGGATGCGCTCACCCCCGCATCGCTGGGCGCGCTGATTGCGCTGCAGGAGCACCGCGTGTTTGTGAGCGGCAGCCTTTGGGGCATCAACAGCTTTGACCAGTGGGGCGTGGAGCTGGGCAAGGTGCTGGCCAAGGACATTGAGGCGCGCCTGGCCAGTGGCGACGCTGCGGGGTTGGATGGCTCGACCGCCGGCCTGCTGGGCCTTCTGCGCAGCGCGGCCTGACTCCCGGAACATTGCTCGTTTTGGGGCAGCGCTGGCGGCAGACCAGGCCCCCCACCGACAGAGGCCTGCACGGTCTCTGGCCTACAGCTAACGCATCAGGAGACACCCCCATGGCGATTCCGCCCTATCCGGACTTCCGCTCCGCAGCCTTTTTGCGCCAGCATCTGCGTGACACCATGGCGTTCTACGACCCCGTGGCCACCGACGCGAGCGGCGGGCAGTACCACTTCTTCCTGGATGACGGCGCGGTGTACGACACGCGCACCCGCCACCTGGTCAGCGCTACCCGTTTTGTGGTCACGCACGCCATGCTCTACCGCACCTTGGGCGAGGCACGCTACCAGGCCGGCATGTTGCACGCGCTGCAGTTTCTGCGCACCGCGTTCCTCGACCCCGCCACGGGCGGCTACGCCTGGCTGATCGACTGGAATGAAGGCCGCGCCACCGTGCAAGACGCCACGCGCCACTGCTACGGCATGGCCTTTGTGATGCTGGCCTACGCCCGCGCCTTTGAAGCTGGCGTGCCCGAAGCCCGCGAGTGGCTGGCCCAGGCGTTTGACACCGCCGAACAGCACTTCTGGCAACCCACCGCAGGCTTGTATGCCGACGAGGCCAGTCCTGATTGGCAGCTCACAGGCTACCGGGGCCAGAACGCCAACATGCACGCCTGCGAGGCCCTGATCTCGGCCTTCTGCGCCACGGGCGAGCGCCGCTACATCGAGCGTGCCGAGCAACTGGCGCAAGGCATCTGCCAGCGGCAGGCGGCGCTATCCAACCCTGCCAGCGCCCCGGCTGCCGAAGGTTGGGTGTGGGAGCACTTCCATGCCGACTGGTCGGTGGACTGGGACTACAACCGCCACGACCGCAGCAACATCTTCCGCCCCTGGGGCTACCAGATCGGCCACCAGACCGAATGGGCCAAGCTGCTGCTGCAGCTTGATGCCTTGCTGCCCGCCGACTGGCACCTGCCCTGTGCACAGCGCCTGTTCGATACCGCCGTAGAGCGCGGCTGGGATGCCGAGCACGGAGGCCTGTACTACGGCATGGCGCCTGACGGCAGCATCTGCGACGACGGCAAATACCACTGGGTGCAGGCCGAGAGCATGGCCGCCGCTGCCGTTCTTGCTGTGCGCACGGGCGACGATCGGTATTGGCAGTGGTACGACCGCATCTGGGCCTACTGCTGGGAGCACTTTGTGGACCACAATCACGGCGCGTGGTTTCGCATCCTGCACCGCGACAACCGCAACACCACCCGCGAAAAAAGCAATGCGGGGAAGGTGGACTATCACAACATGGGGGCGTGTTTTGACGTGCTGGGGGTGGTTGGTCGCTAGCAAAGCACTGCGTGCTGGTGCACGGATGCTATGTCTGCCCCTGTCTCTGGCGCGACGGCTGCGCTGCTACGCACTAGCGAATGAACGCCGGGGCGCCGGTGTTCGGTTCGAGTTCGGGCGGGGAAGGACGAAAGCCTTCCTCTGTCCTGGAGTGCTTGCACCCGGGGCTTGATGGGGAACCCACAGCTTCAATCTCAACCGATGCAGATAGGGTGGGGGAGGGTTGGACAAAAAAGAAGAGCACTTGGGCTGGGACGCCGTTTCGCTTCAATAGATTCGTGACATAGGCGGCTCTGGCTTCGGCCATGGTTTTGGTGTCGTGTTTGTCGATGAGGAACTTTGCTTCACCGATCACAACAACCAGCGGACACCAATCCGCTTCACGCAGAGATTCTGCAAATGTGGCCACTGCTTGTCGATCTGCTGCGGCAAGGGTGACGCCACTCTCATGGAATTGAACAACGTGCGTCTTGAGCGCCTTCATGCTGAGGGCCGAAGCGTCAAATGCCAGGCAGCTTCCCGCGAAAAAGGCGGCACATGTTCGAAGGGTGTAGTTCATGGTGAGGCGCCTTTTTAAGCTGCGCTCGTCGATTGTCCTTGGAGAAAATTCACTGGCAGTCCTGCCACTTCCACCCGCACGCTGAACAGCGATCCCGCAGGAGTCTTCGCCTCCTGCTCCTCCACCGGCCTCCCGGCCCGTGCCGACGTGACGTACAGCGTCCGCAGATCCTCCCCCCCAAAACACACCATGGTCGGGCACTGCACTGGCACTGCAAGGCGCTGCAGCACCTCACCCGATGGCGAGAGTTGCAACACACAAGCGCCTTCGTACATCGCGACCCAGTAGTTCCCCTCCACATCCACCGCAGCCCCATCGGGCCGCCCGCCGTAAGGCTGTCCGTCCACCTTGCGGTCAAACCGTACCCAGGGGCGGCGGTTGGTGATCTCCCCCGTGGCCACGTCAAAGTCAAACCGGTCAATGCGGTGCTCCGGCGTGTTTGACCAGTACATCGTGCGGTTGTCGGGGCTGAAGGCCAGGCCGTTGGCGGTGAAGTTGTCGCCTGCCATGTGGCGCACGCGGTAGCCGGTGGCGCTGGTCGGGTCGGCCTGCAGGCACCACAGCGCGGCATCCGGCGCGGTGCGAGGGCTGATGACCGAGCCCGCCCAGAATCGCCCTGCGGTGTCGCAGCGGCCATCATTCAGGCGCAGCACAGCGGTGTCGTGCTGATCAGGTGGCAGCAGGGCCAGGCAGGTGAGGGCGGTGGTGTCGGCACTGTCCTTCGCCGTATCCAGAAGGTAGAAACCGTTTCGTAACCCGATTACCAATCGCCCGCCCGATGCAGGCGCGCAGCAGCCGGGCTCACTGGGCATGCGCCATTGCCGGTGGCGACCGCTTTCAGGATGCCATGCGTGTACTGTTTGTCCCTGAATGTCACACCAGTAAAGGGATTTTTCCGTGGGGTGCCAGAAGGGTGATTCGCCCAGTTCGGAGGGCGGCAGGGGCAGGGTTTGCAGGGACATGGGTTGAAGTGGGGTGGTTATCGAGTTACATTCTAGGGCCTCAGACAACGGGCTCCGGCGCTATGCACGGGGTCCTGCCACCCACCGATGGAGACTTCCATGCACCCAGTTGTAGCGCGCGTGACCGAGCGCATTGTCCAGCGCAGCGCAGACACCCGCGGCGCTTACCTCGCAGGCATCGACGCCATGATCGCCCGCAAGCCTGCACAAGACCGCATGGGCTGTGCCAATCTGGCCCATGCCTATGCCGCACTACCCGGCGCCGACAAGTTCAAGATCACGGTCGAAAAAGCGCCCAACATTGGCGTGGTCACGGCCTACAACGACATGTTGTCGGCCCACCAGCCCTACCAAAGTTACCCCGCCGTTCTGCGGGATGAGGCCGCCCAGCACGGCGCCACGGTGCAGGTGGCAGGCGGCGTGCCTGCCATGTGCGATGGCGTGACGCAGGGCACGCCCGGCATGGAGCTGTCGTTGTTCTCCCGCGATGCCATTGCCATGGCCACTGCGGTAGCGCTGTCCCACGATGTGTTCGATGGCGCGCTGCTGCTGGGCGTGTGCGACAAGATCGTGCCGGGCCTGCTGATTGGCGCGCTGCACTACGGGCACCTGCCCTGCGTGTTTGTGCCCGCAGGCCCCATGGGCACCGGCCTGTCGAACAAGGACAAGTCCAAGGTGCGTGAGCAGTACGCGCAAGGCCTCGTGGGGCGGGATGAATTGCTCAAGGCCGAATCGGCCGCGTACCACAGCCCCGGCACCTGCACGTTCTACGGTACGGCCAACAGCAACCAGATGCTGCTGGAAGCCATGGGCTTGCACGTGCCTGGCGCGGCCTTTGCACCGCCCGGCACTGAAGAGCGCGAAGCCTTCACGCGGCAGGCCGTGCGCACGGTGCTCGACATTGGCAAGCGCGGTGCGCGCTTCACGCCCATCGGGCGCGTGGTGGACGAGCGCTGCATCGTCAATGCCATGGTGGCCTTGCTGGCCACGGGCGGCTCCACCAACCATCTGATCCACTGGGTGGCCATTGCGCGCAGCGCGGGCATCCTGATCGACTGGTCGGACTTTGACGAGCTGTCTTCCGCCGTGCCGCTACTGGCCCGCGTGTACCCCAATGGCGATGCCGACGTGAACCAGTTCCAGGCCGCAGGTGGCCCCGCGTGGATCCTGCGCGAGCTGCTGTCCGGCGGCTTCATGCACCCCGATGTGATGAGCGTGAACACCGGCGGCATTGCCGCAGGCGGGCAGGGCGCCCCGGCGGTGTCGGGCGACGAAACCGTGTTGCGCCCCGTGACCCGGCCGTTCTCGCCCACCGGCGGTCTGCGCCTGCTGCAAGGGCGCCTGGGGCGCGCGGTGATCAAGGTGTCGGCCGTGCCCGAAGACCGCCACATCATCGAAGCGCCTGCGCGCGTGTTCGATTCGCAAGAGGCTTTGCTCGCCGCCTTTGCTGCGGGCGAGGTGCAGCAGGACATGGTGGCCGTGGTGCGCTTTCAGGGCCCGCAAGCCAATGGCATGCCCGAGCTGCACAAGCTCACCCCTCCGCTGGCCGTGCTGCAGAACCAGGGCTTCAAAGTGGCGCTGGTCACCGACGGCCGCATGAGCGGCGCATCGGGCAAGGTGCCCGCCGCCATCCACGTCACGCCCGAGGCACTAGCCGGTGGCCCGCTGGCCAAGGTGCTGGACGGCGACATTGTGCGGGTGGACGCTGTGGCGGGCACGCTCGATGTGCTGGTCGACGAAGCCACCTGGGCCGCCCGCCCCGTGGCGCCGTACACCGTGCCTCCCGCCACCGGCTTTGGCCGGGAACTGTTTACCAACTTTCGCCGCCACGCAGGCGGTGCCGAACAAGGAGCCTGCACATGGTTGTAGCAGGATGCACCCCCTGAGTCGCTGCGCGCCTTCCCCCTCTCTCGCTGCGCGGGAGGGGGACGCACCCGGTGGCCTGGCGAAGCCAGTTCCACGGGTGCACTGGTATGGGCCGCGCCTCTGTCAAACGCCGCGTGCGGCATCCAACATCAAGGAGTATTCCCATGAATCCCATTGACATCGCCAGCCATGGCCCCGTCATCCCCGTCATCGTGATCGACCGCGTGGAAGACGCGCTGCCCTTGGCCGAGGCGCTGCTGGCCGGTGGCGTGAAGGTGCTGGAAGTCACACTGCGCACCGCTGCTGGCCTGCCCGCCATCGAAGCCATTGCGCGCAATTTGCCTGAGGCCGTGGTGGGCGTGGGCACGGTGCTCAACGCCGACGATGCGCGCCGCGCGAGCGAGGCCGGTGCACGTTTTGCGGTGAGCCCGGGTTACACCTCCGAAGTGGGTGGCGCCTGCAAGGGCCTGAATTTGCCGCTTCTTCCCGGGGTGGCCACGTCCAGTGAAATCATGGCCGCGCTGGCCGATGGGTTCTCGTTCCTGAAGCTCTTCCCGGCCGAGGCCGCGGGCGGCATCCCTCTGCTCAAGGCCTGGGCCAGTCCGTTTGGCCAGATCAGCTTTTGCCCCACGGGTGGCATCAGCCTGGCCACTGCGCTCAACTACCTGGCGCTGCCCAATGTGCGCTGCGTGGGCGGTTCGTGGCTGACGCCCGCCGACGCCGTGCGCGCGGGCGACTGGGCGCGCATCACCCAGCTGGCGCGCGAGACGCATGCGCTGCGCAAGGCCGTGTGAGTTTTCCAGGATTTGAGGCGAAATAGGGCTCTAGCGCTTGTCCTGTAAGCGCTGATAGCTATAAGAATAGAAGCATCCGTCGTTCCCTGGTCCGCCTGCAGAGTGAGGTGCAGTCGGTGGGGTGACTCGGCGTGTGGACTTGCTGCCCTGCGCGCCCCTATCATGGCGCAGGGCTTGGCCCTGCCACAACGGCTTTACGTTTCAAAGAGAGGGAGTTCAGTATGGATTTTGTTTCGGCTATCAAAAGCTGCCTGGGGCAGTACGCGGGTTTCTCGGGCCGCGCCGTGCGCTCCGAGTTCTGGTGGTTTTTCCTGTTCCAGGTCATCGTCATGGTGATCGCCAGCTTCCTGGGTGACGTGGTCTCCGGCATCGTCTCCATTGCACTGCTGCTGCCCGCATTCGCCGTGGGCGCGCGCCGACTGCACGACATTGGCCGCTCGGGTTGGTGGCAACTGCTGACGCTGACCGGCATCGGCGTGCTGCTGCTGATCTACTGGTGGGTGCAGCCCAGCGAGGGCTGATCTTTGCGACGCCGCTGCGGGCTCTCTTTGAGTCCGCCCGCGCCAAGCCCGCTGGTCTTACGGTCAGCGGGCTTTTTTGTGGGGGTGTGGCGGGGGCTCCGGGGTACCAGAGAGGTACCGTAACCTTGTGCAGCCCGAATACTGGTCAAAAGTGGCTCTGGCGCTTTCTTGACAAGCGCAAATAGATATAAAAATAGAAGCAATCTCACTGCGATCCGAGCGCAACTTGTTGCTGTTGTACGACATCTTCTGTCTGAAACGCGCACCTGTGTGATTTGATTTTTAGAATGGTAATCATTCTTATTTCTATTCTTGAAAATCATGAAGCTCCAGCATCAGCGGACCGCAGTCTGCATGGGTATTGCGTTGGCTTTTGGAGGCGTCCCCGCCTGGGTCGCGGCCCAGGCCCAGGACGTGGGAGCCACCTTGTCCGAGGTGCGCGTGGACGCGAGCGCCGAGAAAGAATCGGCCACCGCGCCGGTGGTCGGCTACCGTGCCCGCAACGCGGCCACGGCCACCAAGACCGACACGCCCCTGGCCGAAACCCCCCAGTCCGTCACCGTGGTCACGCGCGACCAGATCGTGGACCAGGGCGCGACGACCTTCCAAGAGGCGCTGCTGTATGCCGCCGGGGTGCGCAGCGACGCCTATGGCCTGGACAGCCGCGCCGACAGTGTGCGGGTGCGCGGCAGCTCCCCCGACACGTACCTGGATGGTTTGCGCCAGAACTACAACTGGTACACCAGCACCACCCCCGCCGAACCCTACACGCTCGAGCGCATTGAAGTGCTGCGCGGCCCGTCGGGCATGCTGTTTGGCGCGGGCACGGTGGCGGGCGTGGTCAACATGGTCAGCAAGCGCCCGTTGCAGGAAGCGCAGCGCGAAGTGGGCGTGCAGCTGGGCAGCTGGAGCCGCAAGCAGCTGCAGGCCGACCTGACCGGCCCGCTCACGAAGGACGGCGAATGGTCGTACCGTCTTGTGGCCGTGGCGCGCGATGCGGATACGCAGACGGACTACGTGCAGAACGACCGGAGCCTGATCGCGCCCTCGCTCGCCTGGCGCCCCAATGCCGCCACCTCGCTGGTGCTGCAGGCCCACTGGCAGCAGGACCGCACGGGCACCACGGCGCAGTTCCTGCCCTGGTCGGGCACGCTGTTGCCCAACCCCAATGGCCAGCTGCCCATCAACCGCTTTATCGGCGAGCCGGGCGACTATTACGACAGCGACCGGCAATCCCTCGGCTACCTGTTCGAGCACCGCTTCAACGACGCATGGGCGGTGCGCCAGAACCTGCGCCTGGCACGCAATGAGAACCGCGGTGGCTACCACTATGCCGATTTCTTCACCATCCCGGGTGGCTGGGGCGCAGACCCTGTCAACCAGCGGCTGATTGACCGCGTCTACGGCAAGAACGTCACGCGCACCCGCATGGCAGCGGTGGACACCCATCTGCAGGGCAACCTCACCACCGGCGCCCTCAGCCACCAACTGCTGCTGGGTGTGGACTGGAACCGGCAGACCGAGAACAAGAACGAGGCCGACGATGCGTACAACACGCCCATCGATGCCTACGCCCCGGTGTACGGCAACGTTCTGAACCCGACGCTCATCGCACGGCCTGAGAACGTGCAGCGCCAAAGCGGCCTGTATGTGCAGGACCAGATGAAGTGGGGCAACTGGATCTTCATCGCCGGCCTGCGCCATGACCGCGCCGTGAACAGCCTGGCGGGCCAGTCCGATGACCGCACCAGCGACACCACCAAACGCCTGGGTGTGATGTACCAGTTGGGGGGCGGCTGGACGCCCTACATCAGTTATGCCGAATCCTTCAGCCCCGTGAGCGGCACCAATGCCTCGGGCCAGCGCTTCAAGCCGCTGGAGGGCGAACAGATCGAGGTGGGCGTGAAATATGCCCCCTCAGGCGGCACCACCCAGTTCACGGCGGCGGTGTACGACCTCAAGGAAAAGAACCAGAAGGTGGCCGACCCGACCAACCCCGACAACTCGCTGCAGGTGGGCCAGACCCGCAACAAGGGCCTGGAGCTGGAATACAAGGCGCGCGTGGCCACGGCGTTTGACCTGACCGCCCACTACAACTACACGGACGTCGATCCGCTGCTGGAAAACCTGCCGCGCCACCAGGCGGCCGTGTGGGGCGTGTACCGGTTCTCCATTGGCGGCGTGCGCGGCTTCTCGGCCGGTGCGGGGTACCGCTGGCTGTCGTCGTTCCGCGACGGCACGGGGCCGAAGGTTCCGGCGGCCGGTGTGGTGGATGCGCTGCTGGCCTACGACAGCCAGGACTGGCGCTACGCGCTCAATATCAGCAACCTGGCCGACAAGAAGTACATGAGCACCTGTCTGGCGCGTGGTGACTGCTGGTGGGCGACACGGCGCAATGTGGTGCTGAGCGCGACCTACAGGTTCTGACCGACCCATCGGGGCGATCTGCTGCACCGGCGGCATTCACCCGTGGATGTCGGCCCGGCAAGGAAAAAACCCCGCAGGTTTTGCAACCTGCGGGGTTTCTTTTGGGGCTACCGGGCAGAACCTGGGTTCCACCCGGAGCGGCCGGCCATTACATGCCCATGCCGCCCATGCCGCCCATGCCGCCCATGCCACCCATGTCGGGCATACCGCCGCCAGCACCGGCCTCGTCCTTGGGTGCTTCAGCAACCATGGCTTCGGTCGTCAGCAGCAGCGATGCCACGGAGGCAGCGTTTTGCAGGGCCGTACGGGTGACCTTCGTGGGGTCCAGAATGCCCAGTTCGAGCATATCGCCGTAGGTGTCGTTCGAGGCATTGAAGCCGTAGTTGCCCTTGCCGGCCAACACAGCGTTCACCACCACCGAAGCTTCGCCACCAGCGTTGTTCACGATTTCGCGCAGAGGCGCTTCGATGGCCTTGAGCACCAGCTTGATGCCGGCTTCCTGGTCAGCGTTGTCGCCCTTGACCGAGTCGCCCACAGCTTGCTTGGCACGCAGCAGGGCCACGCCACCACCGGCCACAACGCCTTCTTCCACAGCGGCACGGGTAGCGTGCAGTGCGTCTTCCACGCGGGCCTTCTTTTCCTTCATTTCGACTTCGGTGGCAGCGCCGACCTTGATCACGGCCACACCGCCAGCCAGCTTGGCCACGCGCTCTTGCAGCTTTTCGCGGTCGTAGTCGGACGTGGCTTCTTCGATCTGCACGCGCACTTGCTTGACGCGGGCTTCGATGTCAGCAGCAGCACCGGCGCCGTCGATGATGATGGTGTTTTCCTTGCCCACTTCGATGCGCTTGGCTTGGCCCAGGTCGGCCAGGGTCACCTTTTCGAGCGTCAGGCCCACTTCTTCAGCGATGACCTTGCCGCCCGTCAGGATGGCGATGTCTTCCAGCATGGCCTTGCGACGGTCGCCAAAGCCTGGAGCCTTCACAGCCACAACCTTCAGGATGCCGCGAATCGTGTTGACCACCAGCGTAGCCAGGGCTTCGCCTTCGACTTCTTCGGCAATGATCAGCAGGGGACGGCCAGCCTTGGCAACTTGCTCCAGCGTAGGCAGCAGGTCGCGGATGTTGCTGATCTTCTTGTCGAACAGCAGCACGAAGGGGTTGTCCAGAATCGCGGATTGCTTTTCTGGGTTGTTGATGAAGTAGGGCGACAGGTAGCCGCGGTCAAACTGCATGCCTTCCACGACGTCCAGTTCGCTGTCCAGCGACTTGCCGTCTTCCACGGTGATCACGCCTTCCTTGCCAACCTTGTCCATGGCGTCAGCGATCAGCTTGCCGATGGTTTCGTCGGAGTTGGCGGAGATCGAACCCACTTGGGCGATTTCCTTGGACGTGGTGGTGGGCTTGGAAGCCTTCTTCAGCTCGGCAACCAGGGCCGTCACAGCCTTGTCGATACCGCGCTTCAGGTCCATCGGGTTGATGCCGGCGGCCACGTACTTGAAGCCTTCGCGAACGATGGCTTGTGCCAGCACCGTAGCGGTGGTGGTGCCGTCACCAGCGTTGTCGCTGGTCTTGGAGGCCACTTCCTTCACGAGCTGGGCGCCCATGTTCTGCAGCTTGTCCTTGAGTTCGATTTCCTTGGCCACGGACACACCGTCCTTGGTCACGGTAGGGGCGCCGAACGAGCGCTCCAGCACCACATTGCGACCCTTGGGGCCCAGAGTCACCTTAACCGCGTTGGCCAGGATGTTCACGCCTTCAACCATGCGTGCGCGGGCTTCGCCGCCGAAAACTACGTCTTTTGCTGCCATGTTTGGCTCCTAAATTCTGAAAATCGTTAAACGGATAACGGGTTGTGGGGAAAGAAAGCGTAGCGAGCAGGTGTCAGGCTAGGCGCACGGAGTGCAGCAACCGGAACGTACTTCCTGTACGTGAGGATTGCGAGCACCGCGCAACGACGCCTGGCGCCTGCGCAGTAGCTTTATTTCTCCACAACTGCGAACAGATCGTCTTCCTTCATGACCAGCAGCTCATCGCCGTTGACCTTGACAGTCTGGCCCGAGTACTTGCCGAACAGAACGCGGTCACCGACCTTCACGTTCAGGGCAATCACGTCGCCCTTGTCGTTCTTCTTGCCGGGGCCGACGGCCAGCACTTCACCTTGATCGGGCTTTTCAGCGGCGTTGTCAGGGATCACGATGCCGGAGGCCGTCGTGGTTTCGCTTTCGATACGCTTGACGATCACGCGATCGTGCAGAGGGCGAAGGTTCATTGCAATGCTCCTGTTTTCAGTAAAAAGCTGACGTACTCAGCGCCTGGAGGCCCAGGCGCTACCAAACTTCCGGCAGCCAAGGCGGTGTTAGCACTCGTCTGCGGTGAGTGCTAATGATACGGGCATTTGTGGCGGTTTCAAGATGCCCTACAGATTTCGGAACCTGGTGGGCGGTGCGGTGGCTGCTTGCGCAGGTGCGCTGCAGAGGGGGTTTGCGATCTGGCGGACGATGGGTTCAAAGATATAGTGAGTGGCCCTTGCCTGCATTGATTCATGAGCCCTTGCTGTCAGTCGAGAGGTTCCACATGCTGGTCTGTGGGCCTTCATTCGGCGGGGTTGGGGCGCGTGCTGCGCCCTCCGCCGTTGCATAGATAGGCCAGCTTTTGAGAAGTGCGTAAGAGGTGCGTTGAATGGCGCCCCTCCCGCCATCATCTTGATGTCCATTTCCGTTCTGATCGTGTCTCGAATTCTCTAATCTTCGAATAGATATATTTGTTATGAAATTTTCAGATATCCGCTGTACCGCGGATGGCGATCAGCATGGCGAACTATCCGGCCTTAAGACTCCATTTGCGTTCGTGCATATACCGAAATGCTCCGGGACCGCATTCGAAAACTATATTTTGTCTCAAGGCGTAGGTTTTGAGAAATCTCGGGCTTTTACTGGACTTGACAGAAATGACAAGCCGGAGTCGCTTGAAATGTATTTTCGAAATGAAGGGGCATCGCCATTTGTTTTTGGTCACTTTTACTATAAAGATCTCCTGCGATTCTGCCCGGGCGCGTTTTTGGCAACTTTTGTTCGTGATCCGTTGAAGCGCACTATTTCTCAATATAAATCTTGGCACGACGAGAAAAACTTCCAACCTGATGATCCTCATTATAAGGTTGCAAATACCGTGGAGCGTGATGCGCTTGTCTTTGCGCAGCGGGCCTCCCTGGAGGAGTTTGTGTGTTCAGATAATGCCGTGATTGTGGATGGTGCATTGGGTAATCAGCAAACCATGTATCTTTCTACCTATTCCGGTGATGATCTGGCGCAGCATCTTGAGAGTGCCAAGAAGAATCTGGCAGCTTTGGATTTTTTTGGAATCACTGAGAGTTTTCCAGAGTCGCTGGAACTTTTGCGTTGCATGATTCCAGATCTGAGTGATTATAAAATCGGCCCTGAAATGGAAAACAGATCTCGAATTTCAGTCGATCAAGTGAGTAATCGTGCAAGGGAAATAATTGCCGGGCAGGTTGAATACGACCAAAAATTGTATGAATACGCGTGCCAACTCTTCAAGGAGCGTCTTCAGGAGTGGCGTGCTAGCCCGCGGTCAACCTATTCAGTGAAGGGGTTTGGCCGAAGGGCCGAGGACGCCCAGGAATATGCGCCCGACGGCCAGCCATCCGGGGGTAAAAATGAAGCCACGCAACTAGAGATTTCAGCGTTGAAATCCGAAAACGAGAGAATTGAGACTGAAAACAGGATGTTGCGTTCTCAATTGGAGCAACTGGAAGTAGCGCACTTGCGGGCGTCAGAACTGAATCAAAATGCCGTGAGGGTAGCGCAGGAGAGCGCCGCAGAGGTTGACGCGGAGAATGGTCTGCTTCGCACTCAGTTGGCCCATCTCAGTGCAAGTCACATGCAGCTTCAGCAGGTTTACCGGGATATTGTGGGATCGCGATCGTGGCGCGTGATGCAAACACTACAGTCTGTGTTAAAGCCATTCCTGAAAAAGTAGGCTACTAAGTAAGCTGAATTTGAATGCGCGAATTTTCTGAATGCATTAAAACTATATTTATAATATATTGGTATTAAAAATGCTGTTTACATGGTGTGCATTTTTGCGCTTCTGAGAGTCTGGCGTCTTGGCGCGAGCGTAGCTGGGTTGGGCTTTGGATGGTCCTGGGGCCGGGAAGGGGTGGGAGGCGCAGGCGCACTCAGACTGGGTGTGGTGGACGCCACTGATAAGTGGCTTGCAGATGTTGCGGGATGGGCGTTGTTCCGTGAACATGGGAATTGCCTTTTTGCCTGATTTGGACCGCATCTCAGGAGCGCCTGGCTAGTGAAGATGCTCTTGCTGTTCTTACGCATTTGCGCTAGATTTTTGAGCTGCAGTCTTTGGGGTGCAAATCCTCACGTGTTGGGGGGGAGCGACCATGGGTGTGCTAAATTAATTTGGTGATCGTTTATCACTATGAAAAATAAAACAATGTTCGATAAATTGAGTTGGCGATTCACCAAATCTCTGGCAGTTGCTGCGTTTGCCTTCTATTTGGTGGGGGCTCATGCCCAGCAGATTATGGAGCTTACGCCGGGAGAGGCGCCGTCTGAAAAACTAGCGCTTACGGCCATGAGTATCAAGCCTGGCGAAGCCCTTCATATTCAAAATCTCAAAATTAATGATGAACTTCCTTCGGTTGTTAATCTCATATTGCGTCGCTCGGAAGTAATAAACGGGGATACACAGTTCATTGTTGTTGATGAAAAGGGTTCTAGGGCATTTCCGCTTGCTGCTAGTGCTCATTTCGTGGGAGTACTCGAGGGCAATTCTGATAGCTACGCCTTCGTCACGGTGAACCCTAGTGGCGAGATCAGGACGATCATTCACCGAGGAAAAGAAACCGTTGTTAATGAATTATTGCCTGCAAGGGGCGGCGGCTCAGGGGGCGCTGTTTCGCGCCTTGTCGATCATCAAAAGGACTTTGTCAACAGAGAATTCTCTTGCGGAGTAAGCCCGGAATTTCTTCAATCCGATCCTGGGCAGCGGAAGCTCGGCATTGAAAATCTACTGAAAACCGGTAGAGAGAATTCACAAAAAATTCTGGGTGAAGAGAAAGCAGGAAGCCCACGGCGTGCTGACATAATTATTGATAGCGACTACGAGTTCTATCAAAATTTTGGCTCTGAGTCGGCTGCGTTCACATACGTCACGGACCTGCTTACTTATGTCGGCAGTAGGTACCAGGCCGAAGTGGCTACCCGCTTCAATCTGAAGCAAATTGTGATCAGAACGACATCGGCTGACCCGTGGACCCAGACCGCCACAAGTGCAATGCTCGATGAGTTGCGGACTTTTTGGAACGCAGGGGCCAATGCATCTATTTCCCGGCACCATGTTCACTTGCTAAGTGGTAAAAATTCTGGAGGTGGCATTGCCTATGTAGGTAGCCTGTCCAACCAAGCGATCGCTTACGGGGTAAGTGCAAATATCGAAGGAAATTTCAACCCGTCAAATCCGCAAGTCATTTGGGATTCGGTTGTAGTTGCCCATGAAATCGGGCATGCGTTTGGTAGCTCCCATACGCATGATTACGATAATCCCTATATTGCACCAACTCCCAATACCGGTGGCGCGATTGATTGCTGCTATTCGGGCAACTCCACTGGGCAGTGTGGAATCGCCCTCGGGGGGGCAGGTCGTTTTGGCTTTTTACCGGGCCTGTCGTCAACTACGGGCGGTGGAGCCGGCCAGGGCAATGGGACCATCATGAGCTACTGCCATTTGCTCAGTGGCGGGATGAGCAATATCGCATGGACGTTTGGAACCAATCACGCCTATGGAGTGAATGCTGGTCGGGTTCCCACTGTGATGTCAGATCAAGCGCAGACAAAGCTGCCCCTGGATACTTCGGGCACCTTTGACCTGAGTGTGAGCAAAACGGGGACGGGCACGGTAACCAGCTCCCCAGCGGGTATTAATTGTGGCGTGGACTGCAACGAAAGCTACGCAGCGGGCACTGTAGTCACGCTGTCTGCAGTCGTGGGAACTGGGTACACCTTCTCTGGGTGGGGTGGCGATTGTTCAGGAACTGGGTCTTGCACCGTAACCATGAGTGCGGCAAGGAATGTGACCGCCACGTTCATTCCAACTCCCCAAGGCGTACTTTCCGTAGCCAAGATCGGCACGGGGACGGGCACAGTAAGCCGTACAGGGGGATTGCTCAATTGCGGTAGCACCTGTAGCGAATCACTGACCCCAGGCACCATCGCGACGCTGACTGCAAGCCCCTCGGCCGGAAGTGCCTTTGTTGGATGGAGCGGAGGTGCTTGTAGTGGGACGGGCGCTTGCTCATTCACGGTCAATGCCAATACCACCGTGACCGCGAACTTCAAGTCAAACAACGCAGGGGGCCCTGCCACAACGCCTCTTCTGGAGACAAATCTGACAGGGGCTGCAGGCTCTGTTCTCTACCGCACTGTAACGATTCCAGCAGGTGCCAAAAACCTGATTGTCCAGATAAGTGGCGGAATTGGGGATGTGGATCTCTTCGTCAAGTTCGGGCAGGTGCCAACGACAATTGAATACGATTGCAGGCCCTATTTGCCAGGAAACGAGGAGAGCTGTACGTTCCCAACACCGGCTGCGGGTACGTACCATGTGATGCTGCGCGGGTATAGTCAATATAGTGGAGTTACATTGGCGGCGTCATATCACAAAAAACCAATTAATCTTGCTCCGATACTGCAACTTCTTTTGGACTGAGGGATTTATATGAAAATAGTTAAAAAAGCTTCGTTCGCCGCTTGTGCCATACTTCTTGCATTTAATGTTCAGGCAGGAACGTCTTCTGGCAAAGTCACTACGATGATTATTAATGCCAGTAATTTTCTTTTCTTTACTGCTGGTACCAAGACGGGATCTCCTACTTGTGGAAACAACAATCAGTGGGCTATCAATCTAGCTACTGCGCAAGGGAAGACGATATACGCGTTGTTGCTTTCTGCGCAAGCACAAGAGAAGACCGTATCTGTTTTTGGTAATAACACCTGCAACAATTGGGGTGATCGTGAAGATGTTCTTTATGCCATTTCAGAGTGAATATCTGTTTGGTTGAAGGAGCGCCGTGACGGGAGTTGGGGGCAGGCCACGCTACAGCGAGACCCGTGCGCAATCCCCCTTGCTGGCGCTTTGCGCGAAGATTCAATAGTGGCACGCTCAGTTGCAAGAGACGCGTCTGCGAACCTCGGCGTGTGCCTCCCCCTTGAGGGTGGGCTTCAATGGTTGTTCAGCCCTGACTTAGCAGTTGGCACAGATCAGCAGGGCCACAGCGCGGTTTTCGTACGGGCAGGTCGTGTGCTTTACAGCCGAGTCGAGCGCTGTGCGATTGCCGGGGCCCCACGGGTCTGAAAAACAATGCAGAGCGGCACACTTTTTGGTGGCCGATATCCCGTCGCAACGAGGTCTTGTGGATTGATCCGCTCGGTCATAGCGGACAGCCGAACCTTCAGACTGGGGGAAGGAAACCCGATGTAACCTTGGCTGGCGCGTATAGGGGCAAAGATACAATGCGTTAAAGAAGTGCCGGACCGCTAGACCGGTGTCAAGTCTTCTTCTACGCGTGCGGCGCAGAGTCTGCCGCCATGGCTCCCCCAATTTTGAACGGGTCAGTTTCCAAGCGGTTAGGGCCGCAGCGAACACTGAAGCGCTCCTTTTTTGTCCCTTTTCATGAAGCACACACTGGTTCCTGTCGTCTTGTGTGGAGGTTCCGGCACCCGGCTGTGGCCTTTGTCGCGTGAAACCTATCCGAAACAGTTTCTGGCTTTTAACGGTGAGTTCACCTTGCTCCAGGACACCGTGTTGCGTCTGCACGGACTGCCAGAATGCGTTTCGCTGACACCGCCAGTGCTCGTATGCAACGTCGAGCACCGTTTTCTCGCCGCTAGTCAGCTGACTGCCGCCAAAATAGACAGCGCAAGCATCGTCCTGGAGCCCTCTGGGCGGAACACGGCCCCTGCCCTTACCCTCGCAGCCCTGCAAGCTTGTCGTGATGGAGGCGACCCGATACTGCTGGCCATGCCTGCGGATCATGTGTTCACTGATCGGCCCGCCTTGCACGCTGCAATCCTTCGAGCTTTGGGGATAGCTGCGCAAGGTGCAATGGTCACGTTTGGCATCGTGGCGGACAGGCCCGAGACGGGTTATGGATACATTCAGCGGGGCGCGGAGTATGAGCCCGGGACTTACCGTGTCGCCAATTTTGCGGAGAAGCCTGATGGTGATACCGCCCAAAGGTACATCGACTCAGGAGAGTATCTGTGGAACAGCGGGCTCTTCATGGTGCGTGCAAGTGTCTGGCTGAAAGCGTTGGGCGCTTGCAATCCGGAGATCCTCCAGGCGTGCACCCGTGCGATGGCGGAGGCGAAGTGCGATCTGGATTTTGTACGGCCTGACGTGAGCGCCTTCTCGGCCTGCCCGTCGGATTCCATTGACTACGCCGTCATGGAGCGTCTGCCGAAACGCCCAGACCTGGATATTCCTGCGTGTGTCGTACCGCTGCAGGCCGGGTGGTCTGACCTTGGCGCCTGGGATGCCTTGTGGGAAGTCCTGGGCCACGACGCCAATGGCAATGCCGTAGTCGGCGACGCAGTGTTAACCGATTCGACTGGGTCACTTGTAATGACGAGCAGCCGTCTGGTTGCAGGCGTTGGCTTGAAGAATATCGTGGTGATTGAAACTCCCGACGCCGTACTTGTTGCCGACAAGTCACAGACGCAGAGCGTCAAACATGTCGTGGCTCACCTCAAAGCGCACAAACGCGCTTTGGCGAACACCCACCGCAAAGTACATCGGCCTTGGGGCTGGTACGACAGTATCGATAGCGGTGAGCGGTTCCAAGTCAAACGCATCGTGGTCAATCCAGGTGCAAGCCTCAGCCTGCAAATGCACCACCACCGCGCCGAACACTGGGTGGTTGTTAAGGGGACGGCTCAGGTCACCAATGGGGATAAGGTCTTTCTCTTGGGTGAGAACGAATCGACTTATATCCCAGTGGGTCACGTCCACCGACTTTCTAATCCCGGAAAAGTACCGCTTGAGATTATTGAGGTCCAATCAGGAAGTTATTTGGGGGAGGATGATATCGTGAGATTTGACGATACTTACGGGCGGATGTGCTCCTAATCTAAGAAATCTACATTCAGGAGAGTGAATTGAAAAAGAAAATAGCACTTATTACTGGCATTACAGGGCAGGATGGAGCGTATTTGGCCGAGTTGTTGCTCAGCAAAGGCTACTCTGTTCATGGTATTCGCCGGCGTGCATCGTTGTTCAATACGGATCGTATTGATCATCTGTATCACGACCCCCATAGCGAAGGGCTGGATTTAACGCTCCATTATGGTGATCTCACAGACTCCTCCAGTCTTATCCGTATTGTCCAACAGGTTCAACCAGACGAGATTTATAATCTCGCGGCCCAAAGCCATGTCGCCGTGTCGTTTGAAGAGCCCGAATACACCGCCAATTCGGATGCCTTGGGTACGTTGCGCATACTAGAAGCCATACGTATTGCCGGTTTGGAAAAGAAGTCCCGCTTTTATCAAGCATCTACCTCTGAGCTTTATGGCTTGGTGCAGGAGGTTCCCCAAAAGGAAACCACCCCGTTTTACCCTCGATCTCCTTATGCGGTTGCAAAGATGTACGCCTATTGGATCACGGTGAACTACCGTGAAGCATACGGAATGTACGCTTGCAACGGCATCTTGTTCAATCACGAATCTCCCTTGAGGGGTGAAACTTTCGTAACACGCAAGATCACGCGCGCACTTGCGAGAATCAAACTTGGATTACAGGAATGCCTGTACCTCGGGAATATGAACGCTCTGCGCGACTGGGGTCACGCGCGCGACTATGTAGAGATGCAATGGCTAATGCTGCAGCAGGAAACAGCGGAAGATTTTGTAATTGCGACCGGAGAGCAGCACTCAGTTCGCGAATTTGTGGATCTTGCAGCGAAAGAGATCGATATCCATATCCAGTGGCAGGGGCAGGGTGTGGAGGAAAAAGGCTACGACACGGCAACGGGTAAATGTATTGTGGCGGTCGATCCCAGGTATTTCCGTCCCTCAGAGGTTGAAACACTGCTTGGCGATCCAACCAAGGCCAAGCAGAAATTGGGCTGGGTACCGACTACCACTTTCGCCGAGCTGGTTTCAGAAATGATGCGGGAAGACCTTAAGGAGGCACAACGCGACGAGCTGGTCAAACAGAATGGTTTTAAATACTTCAACCATCACGAATGATCGGCCAGGCATGATTCCGGTATACCAACCATATTTCAACGGACGCGAAAAAGAGTACGTCAATCAGTGCCTGGACTCCACTTGGATTTCCTCCAAGGGGGAATTCATTGGCAAGTTCGAGTCGGCCTTCGCAAATTATGTGGGTGCGCAAGGAGGTGCAACCAGTGTCTGCAATGGCACCGTGGCCATTCATCTGGCCCTGGCCGCATTGGGCATTGGTCCTGGCGATGAGGTGATTGTGCCAACCTTCACCTACATTGCTTCGGTCAACACCATCATCCAAACGGGCGCAACTCCCGTATTTGTGGACTCGTTGCAAGCTACATGGCAGGTAGACCCCGAAGATATACGGAAAAAAATAACACCAAGAACCAAGGCGGTGATGGCCGTTCATCTGTATGGGCAATCCTGTGACATGGATCCGATTGTTCAAATTTGCAAAGAGAACAATCTTCTCTTGGTTGAGGATTGCGCTGAGGCCTTTGGTAGCTATTACAAAGGGCGACATGTTGGCACCTTTGGTGATGTCGCCACTTTCAGCTTCTTTGGCAACAAAACCATTACCACGGGCGAAGGAGGTATGGTAATTGCCAAAGATGCAGCAGTGCTCGCGAAAGCATTTCACCTGAAAAATCAAGGCGTATCGTCAAGCCGGGAATATTGGCACGATATCGTTGCCTATAACTACCGAATGACTAATATCTGTGCCGCGATTGGATTGGCACAGCTGGAACAAGCAGACGTCATTCTTGAAAAGAAACGCCAAATTGCACTTTGGTATGAAGAGGCCCTGCAGGGATTGCCGCTGGAGGTGCATCGTGAAGAGTCCGGAACGACACATTCCTTCTGGATGTGCTCCGTTCTGGTGAACGATGCCACCCAACGGGACGGGCTTCGCCAGCACCTGCGCAAGCAAGGCGTTGAAACACGGCCCGTTTTCTATCCTGCGCACACCATGCCTCATTGTCAGGCTGAAGGCGTATTTCCTGTTGCTGAATATCTAGGGGCTAGAGGAATCAATCTGCCGAGCTTCCCCGCGCTTGCGTTTGAAAATGTACAAGATATCGCTAAGCACTTGCGACTATTTTTTGAGAATCTTGTGTAATGAAGTATGCGCTAGTCGCCACCACTGGCTATATTTTGCTGGTCGATCTAGATTCGAAGCGCGTTACCCCTTTGAAAAAAGATCAGCCAGAATATTATGGAATATCTTGGTTCCCGGGAGATTCGGAGCTGGTTCTTTCACATTCAGGTGTGAATAATTCAGATCTCATCGACATAGCATCTTATGCCCAATCTGAACAGGGCTGGCTCTCCAAAGGTACTCAGAATGGGAGGCGTTTCTTATCTGCTCCTCACCAGATATTGTGTGCGCCTGATGGTCGAATTATTTGTACGAACACGGGCAGAAATGTTATTTCGATAGTTGATTTGAATCGTCTCAATCTATTTCAAGAGGCGGGTATCAGTAACGCGCGATGGGACCGATTGTCGCTGGAAAAAATTACAGGCGATCACCTGAATTCCGTATTTCTCCAGAATGATCAACTGTTTGTAGTAGCGCATGGCCACAATAAAGGCTCTAAGTTGGCTGTTTTTTCATACCCGGATCTTGACTTGTTATCAGTCACTCCTCTCGGTGAGAGAACGGGGCTTCACAATATTTGGATTACCTCTGAAGGCCAGCGTATAAGTTGTCATTCTGAAATTGGGGCCCTGATCGATATAGATTGCGCAGAGCCTCTTTGGGAATCAGGCTCACCTGTATATACGCGCGGGCTGGCTGCTACCGATGATTACGTGCTTGTAGGAGAGAGCCAAAAGACCGGGAGAGATTTGCGTCGCAATTCGCTGAGTGCGATTTGGGTATTGGATCGAAAGCAATGGCAAGCGATTGACTACATCTGCTTGGGGCCTTATGGAGCAGTGAATGAGGTGAGATTGTTGGATGTGCCCGATCTGGCCCACCATGGCACTCCATTGCATAATATCCAGAATTTCCTCGCGGAAAGTGAGTTCCGGGATCTTCCCCCGGCTGAAATGGAAAAAAGCGAAAAAAATGGCCAGAATTTTAAAATGTCTAATGCCGATTTGGTTCAGGGCAAGCTTGATTTGGCTCGCGCTGTTTGGGGCGGGAAAGCCACCTGGTCGTCATACCCTTTGGTCCTCGGGTCACCAGAAACGTTAAATGATGGAAGTAAGCGAGCCGCTGTAGATAACCTGTGCCTAGCTTTGAAAAAGGACTCTGATAATCAATCTATGGCGTGCTTTTCCTATGCCCTTGAAGCTGGGCAGGTGTCGCATGTCTCTGCAGTGCTCGGTTACACGGGTAAGGGTGGGGATACCCATATGGCTGCATTACTGATTCAGAGTTCAGTCGGAGGAGGGGTATTGTCTGCATGGCGCCACAAAGGAGACGGGTGGAGGCAGTTGACGGAAATTGCAAATGTATTTGGACTTCCTCTGGAGGGAGATGTTCAGCTAAAAACTAGCCATTTGACGGCGATTCTATCTGTAGGAGGTACCGAGATATTGCGTCTGGATGCATCCACGTTGGGGCTGGACCACTGCAACAAAGGGCTGGGTATTCGATGGATAGGTGCAACGGTCAAACCACTGGACTAGTTTAATGAATCGATACTGGAAAGGGATATGGCAATCCCGCTATTTTTGGACCCATCTCGCTCTGGCTGACCTGCGCTCGCGTTGGCGGCGTTCCTTCTTTGGGGCCTTGTGGTCAATTATTCAACCCCTCGGCATGACGGCGTTACTGGCGGTGGTGTTCAGCCAAATGTTCAAGTCAGACATCACAACTTATGCCCCTTACATTCTCTCTGGCTTGATTGTGTGGGAATTTGTTGTTGCCAACGTTACGGGGGGAGCCCTATCGTTCGTTCAGGCAGATGCATATATCAAGCAGTGTAAACACCCATTGGCCATATATACCCTGCGCACCGTTTTAGGGAGCTTGGCTGTTCTGATGTTGGCAAGCGTTGCTCTGTTTGGATGGTCGCTGGTTGTGCTTCCGCAGAACTTCGGCTGGAGTTGGTTGGCGACGCTCACCATCTTCCCTGTTTTGGGTCTGATCGCGTGGCCCTTGGCTACGACCTTGGCGTATATTGGTGTGCGCTTTCGAGACGTCCCCCACGCTATGGGGCTATTGATGCAGGCCTTATGGTTTATATCGCCGGTCTATTTTGAAGCCAAAATGTTTAGGCAAGGGGGGATGGGTTTTCTGGTGGACTTCAATCCCATTTACCACGTGCTCCAGTTGGTTAGAGCGCCGTTGCTGGAGGGGGCATGGCCTACCGTCGAAAACTACAGCTATTCCTTTGCAATAGCTCTGGTGTTTGGTCTTTTCGCCTGGTTGGTGGGGCGGAAGGCTGAGAGCAAGGTTATCTTTTATTTATGAGCCAGCCTGAAATCAATCTTCAAGCAGTCAATCTGCATTATGCATCGGTTGCGTTCAAAGAGCGTTCGCTTAAATCTTTATTATCACGACCGTTTGGGAAAAGTGGTGCACGTGAGATCAAAGATGTTCATGCGCTCAAGAATATAACTCTTGAAATCAAAGGTGGAGAGCGTGTGGGGCTCCTGGGGCACAACGGCGCTGGAAAAAGCACTTTCCTCAAAACCGTTGCCGGTTTGTATCCAGTCTCCAGTGGCCAGGTCAATGTTCGAGGGCAGGTGCGTTCGCTATTTGATTTGAGCTTAGGGTTCGAGCCGGATGCTACCGGTCGTGAAAATATTTTATATCGGGGACTGTTGTTGGGATTAACGCCACGGTTCATGCGTGAAAAACAGGCCGAGATCGTTGAATTCGCAGATCTCCGGGAATTTATAGATTATCCTATTAAGACATATTCTGCAGGCATGCAAGTGCGATTGGCATTTGCTATATCTACTGCGGTTGGTGGGGATATATTATTGCTGGATGAGGTTATTGGTGCGGGGGATGCGAATTTTATGGGTAAAGCGAGACAGAGAATTGCGGAGTTGATTGAGCGCGCAGAAATTCTTCTGCTGGCTTCTCATGATTTTGGCGCCCTTAATAGCCTTTGCCAGAGAGGATTGGTTTTTCACCGTGGTGAGATAGTTTTTGACGGCTCCATTCCCAAGGCGGTAGTCGAGTACAAGAAGGTGAATAATATTCCATGAGGAATGATCAGCCCTTGCGTGTAATGTGGTTGCTTAACCACACGTCAGCACGAAAATTTGAGATTCCAATGCTGAAACGCATTGGCGTGGAGCAGATATTCCAGCCAAAAATATTTCCAGCTGACCCAAGCTTTCGGAGTGCAAATATTGACTTCTCAGAGGATGATAGACTGGCTATATCAGTGCATGATCTGCAGGTTTTAAATGCGGCGGATTGGTATGCGGGAGCAAGCCAAGATGCCTGGGAGATTGCAAATCGACACTTTGATGTTGTTTTCTTGATATTGCATTCAGCGGAGGTTTTGGTATCTGCTGCGAAGTATTTTCGTGGGTCCATCATTTTAAGGGCGTTCGGGACGGAAAAACCAGTCACTTATGAGAAAATAATAGCGCACTACGGAATCGCTTCAACTGTGAGGGGTTTGGGTGGGCGATTCTATTTTGGTGAGGCCTATCCACATCTGGGGGATCAAGAGGCTAAGTATCTTCGTGACAGAAGATGCTATCTCCCTTTGGGTATGGAAAGTGTTGATTATAAGGATAGCTGGGAAGGTGCGCTAAAACAGGTTGTTTTTGTCTGCCCAGATATTGGATTCAATTTTTACTATCGGCAGATATATGAATCATTTTGCCGAAGTTTTGGGGATCTACCCTATATCGTCGCTGGCGCACAACCGATTCAAGTGGATGACCCGAGGGTTCTCGGCTTCGTGAGCAATGAGCAGCATGCTCATAACATGACTCAAAGCCGCGTCATGTTTTATCACAGCCAAGAATCACATCATATTCATTACCACCCCTTTGAGGCCGTTCGCATCGGCATGCCGCTTGTATTCATGGGGGGCGGTATGTTGGATCGGATGGGCGGCTCGAAGCTTCCGGGGCGTTGCGAAACCATCCGTGAAGCGCGGCTAAAAATTGAACGTATCCTGAATGACGACCAAGATCTGATCCGGAGCATCCGAGGAAGTCAAACGATGCTTCTGGATGCGATGAATCCAGCGAACTGTGAAGGTGCATGGCAGGCTGGTTTTGCCCGCATCGCCTCAGAACTCGCCCTGGCGCGCGCAGAACAAGCGCGTCGACCCCTCGTGACGAAGCGCAAACGCATTGCGGTGATCTTGCCTGTGGGGTATCGCGGTGGCAGCCTACGAGGCGCGTTGTTGCTAGCCAAGGCGCTGTATATCGGCAGTCGCCAAGCAGGAGAGCCGACAGATGTTGTGTTTCTGCATCTGGACGACCCTGCGGTGTATTCGACAACTGATTTTGATGACTTGGCCGAAGGGGTCCAGCGAAGGCCATATAAGTGGAAGTCCCTGCGAGCTGGCGAGGCGCGCCGTGCCATGCGGTACGCGGGCTTTCCGGAGTGGGAGCCCCTAGTGCAGCAATACCTCGTGCCCGACGACGGAATTCAGCAGCTGCAAGATTGTGACCTTTGGCTTGTCGTCAGCGACCGTTTGTCGAGTCCTTTGCTTCCACTGAAGCCCAATGTGCTCATGGTGTATGACTATTTGCAGCGCTATGAAGCCGTCATGCCGCAGGGCGCGGACTACTTTTTTCTACTGGCTGCTCAGTCTGCTGCGCGCGTGCTTGTGACCACAGACTTCACTTGGCGAGACGCAACCCAATATGCGGGTCTTCAGCCTCGCTTGGTTCGTCGGGTTCCTATGTTGGCGCCTGAGTTTCCCATACGCAGGGCAGCCCACAATAAGGAACGAGGTTCGGGTCGGGGCTACTTTATCTGGACCACCAATGCTTCCCTGCACAAGAATCATGCTCGCGCGGCGCAGGCCTTAGAGATCTACTACGGCGAATTGGGCGGAAAGCTGGATTGCCGCGTTACGGGGGTCAACACCCGGGACATGCTGACCAGTCAGACTCCTCATTTGCGAGAAATGGCCAAGGTCTTTGAACGCAGTGAACTGTTGAAGGCGCGGGTTCAGTGGTGCGGCGAGTTGTTAGACGCCACTTATCGCGAACTCGTGGAAGGGGCCGTGTTCCTATGGCATGCAGGTAATATTGATAACGGAACGTTCAGCGTGATTGAGGCTGCTTGCTTGGGGGTTCCATCGCTGTCCAGCGACTATCCCGCTATGCGTGAGATGGATACGCAGTTTGCACTGAACCTCGCGTGGATGGACGCCAAGTCTCCCCGCGATATGGCGGTTCAACTTAAGCAAATGGAGTCTGACGCCCCTGGCAGGCGTGCCCACCTGCCTTCACCACAACAACTTGCCGGCCAGAGTGTGGAGGCGCTTGCACGCCAGTACTGGGAAGAGGTGCGCTCGTGCCTGTAAAAGAATACGGAATTTACGTCGCATATCCCCCCACGGTTGATTTGAGGGTGGAAGGTCTAGGTAGATACTTGGCGGCATTTCTCAAAGGGGCGGAGGGGCGCACTGACGTGCGCTTCACGATTGTTTGCCCCAGTTGGTCTCATGATTCATTGGAACAGCTATTCCTGAGCGAGGACGTTCCCATGGATCGCGTGCGCGTCATTGGACCTAAAGGAAAGCCGTACGCGCTCTACGTTTATGAGGCCTGGAAAAGTTACCTGAAACGCGAGCGAGGTTCGAGCTGGCTTCGGCGTCTGTCTCGTGGCATGGATAAAGTAGCCACTAGGGCGCAGATGCGCTTAGAGCGGCGGGGCATCACGGTAAACAGCTTATCCACGCTTTTGATGTTCTGCGTGGAGGCGCTGCCAGTGGGGGCCCTGCTTCTGATGCTGGCTCCCCTGTGGATTCCCATGCTGCTGGTCAATCGCTGGAAACCTCTCCTTCAACGCGGATTTCAGCGGCTGGCTCCCAGAATTGCTGTCAAAAGAGCTCGGCTGAAAGCTTTGCTGGATGAGCCTCAAGGGATAGGACTTGTTCAGCGTCTGTTTGCTGACATGGAGCACTCTGAGTCCCAGCGCATGCAGAAAGTCATTGAGCGGCTGCACGAGGTAACGGCTTGGTACTGCCCTACGGCCTTCTGGCCAGCGTTCAATGAGATCAAGGCCCCAAGGTTGATGTGTGTGCCGGATGTTGTATTGACTGATTTTCCCGTGGGTTTCTCATCGGTCAATGGAAACTACACTCTGCAGGTTTTTGAGAAGGTTCAAGAATCGATTCATTCTGCACACAACTTGGTGACCTACAGTGATGCAGTGAAATGGGGTACGCTGGTGGATCGCTATGGCGTTGATGCGGAAAAAATTTCTGTGATTCATCATGCTGCCAATAAATTGAACCGCTCTGTGGAAATTACAGGGTTTCCCGACACCGAAAAAACGGCAAAGCACCATTGTCAGAAGCTGCTATTCCAAGCACTACTACGTGCCACCAATATTGACTATACCTCTGGACTGGTCAATGGAGAGCTGCAGTTTATATTCTATGCGAGTCAGTTCAGGCCGAATAAAAATATTATTACCCTGCTTCGGGCATATGAGTATCTTTTGCGTAATCGCTATATTTCGCATAAACTGATATTGACTGGGCATCCGCGTTCGGCACCTGAGATACAAGATTTTATTTCTATCAATCGATTAGAGAATGATGTTCTATGCTTGCCCAAGCTCAGTATTGCTGAGTTGGCTGCTTGTTACAAGTTGGCGGCATTGGCTGTTAATCCAAGTCTGAGCGAAGGAGGATGTCCCTTTACCTTTACTGAGGCGCTGTCCGTTGACACTCCAGTGGTTATGGCGCGTATACCGGTCACAGAGGAAGTTTTGACAGATCCTCAATTGCAAGAGATTAGTTTTTTTGACCCTTATGATTGGCAGGACTGCGCACGGCGCATTGAATGGGGACTTGCTCATCCGCAGGAGTTGCTAGCACGGCAGCGCATAACCTATGATCAACTTAGCCAGCGTTCCTGGTCTGATGTTGTGAATGAGCACATCGAAGTTCTGGACCGAATTTCCAGGGTAGATCGAATCAAGAATCTGCAATGATGTCTCAAAAACTGATAATTTTCGGATATGGTGGCCATGCGCGTAGTGCAGCCGATTTGGCGCTGGCATGCGGGTACATCAGTTTATTGTTTGTCGACGAAAATGCACGGCCTGGGGAGAGTTTTTTAGGGCATTCCGTAGTTTCGTCTCTGGCGATAGATGATTTTCAAGAATATAGCGCTTTTCCCGCTGCCGGTGACAATAAACGCCGAAGTCAGCAGTGTCTGGCTATTGAGCAGCTGGGTTTGCCTTTGGTTTCCCTTGTTTCTCCGCTCGCCAGTGTGGGGGTTGGAAGTTCCATCGGAGCAGGCTGCTTCGTAGGCCATCATGCGCACATCGGTCCTTTGGCGTCCATAGCCACTGGTTGTATTGTCAATACGGGAGCTGTCGTTGAGCATGAAGCTCAGGTTGGCGAGTATGCCCATATCTCAGTGAATAGCACGATTGCCGGAAGAGGCAGCTTGGGAGCATATTCAATGCTGGGGGCTGGCGCTGTCATCATCGATGGCGTGTCAGTTGCCAGCGGAGTTATGGTGGGTGCGGGAGGCGTGGTGCATCGATCAATAGTCGAGCCAGGCATCTACACAGGTGTTCCGGCTCGAAAGAGCAAGTAGATAGATGAATTGACTTAGGTGGCCTGTGCTGGATGTTTGCGAGAAGTCGGAAAAGCCATCAGCATGATGTGCGGGCACGGCAGCATCACATAAAAAAGGCTCCTTGATGGAGCCTTTTTTATTCGCTGCTTACTGCAGACTCAACGTGCTTGTAGGTACTCCGTTGCCGCCATAATTTCCAGAATTCCTATTGTTCCCAAAACTCCGGATTTGTCCTCCCGATAATGCTTCAAGGCCCAGTCCGGTGTTGTTAGTAATGGTGCTGGACGAAATGCGAATTGACGATTGCGCACCAAACGAGCGCACACCACTTTGAATATTGCCGTCGGAGACCGAATTTTCGATGCTCATGCTGACAGGGCGCGATACGCTATTCGAAATAAAACCTGCATTGGTATTGGAGCTCACGATCGTATTCACGATGGATACGTCGCTTCCGTCATCAGCCCGGATACCGCGTTGACTTTGGTCGATACGAGTGTCGGAAATAGATACGGTAGCCAATGTGGCCGGACCAGGAACGATCCAGATGCCCCCGCCACCACAGTGGTCACCGAGAAATTTGCGAATGGCGAGATTGCTATCTGCCGGGGTTGTAGGTGCAAAATTGACGCATTGGCCGGTAACTCGGGACACTCTGACATTGTCGAGGATGACTCCCGCCGCGCTCAAGACATTGATGCCGTTGATGCCCGTGCCCGCACCGTCGATGACAACATTGCGAATGACAACATGTGCCGCCGCGTTATTGATGATGATGCCATTTGTCCCGGCAGAGAGTATGCCTCCAGCCTGCCCACCTGCCCCATCAATAGTGATGCTCTTGGTGATTGTGACTGCCCCAAAACCACCTGGGTCAAGTACGTTGATGGCCCCGTTGGTTGCAGTTTTGGAGATTGCACCCGCAAAGGTTTTGCAAGGAGCCGTTCGGCTGCAGGGATTTGCGTCGTCTCCTACCCCAGACACCCACGTACGCGTGGCTTGAGCATGGGCTGCGGACGCGGCCAGAAGAAGGCCGCAGATGAAGATGTAAATGTTGGGTTTGCGCATCGGAACCTCCAGTTGGATATTTGCTATCACTACTCTCTGTAACGCATGCTGAGCTTACGCTGAATTAACCGCTTTGCAAGTGATGTTGGTACCAGTTGGAGCCCTAACGATCTAGTGGCCTGAAGGAGGGAAACGGTTTGTGGGCGAACGTTAAAATCCATCGCTCCGTTCAGAGGTTTGGATGCCTAGGTGACGGGGCGCATTGCGAATGTGGCCGGCGGACGCACAGGCGTCTGCATGCAACTGGTTTTCTTACAACACTCAATCATGGCGCCACTTCAAATCACGACCACCTTGCTGGGCATCGGCCTTGCTGCCGTCATTCTGCTGCTCGTCCGGCGTGATCACCTCTACCTTCTGCACGGCCTGTTCTGGATATTGGTCGCGGGGGCTGCGGCCGTCTTGGGAGTCTGGCCGGGTCTGATTGATCGTCTCGCGGTGGTGGTGGGCATCAGTTACCCGCCCGCTCTGCTTTTGCTGGTGGCTGTGGTGATCGTCCTCGTCAAGACGCTGCACACCGACATTGTCAATACCCGGGTGGAAAGAGATGTGAGGCGCCTCAATCAGCGGCTGGCCATATTGGAGGCAGATAACGCTGCTTTGCGAGAACTCCGGTAGCGTTAGTTGTCGCCGAACACTGGCATCGGAGGGGCGTTGCTTGCGGTCCCCCGCGTAGTTAGGGAGCTAGCGTAGATAAACCGATGCCAAGGGGTGATGGTGGGCGAGTTTCCACGCCTTGGCCAATGAAACGCTGCTGAGAATCAAGGAGCAGCGCGACGGCTTGCTCGGCGCACTTGCCACCGCGCAAGGCATAGCAGCGTGGTGGCCGCCATGTACTTGGCCACACTGAACCATGAGTTGAAAATTCGCGACTTGCCGACCGCGCGCAGATTCATGGAAACGGGCACTTCGACAATACGCAAGCCGGCGCGGCGCACCAGTAGCAGGGCGCCCAGGTCCTGATAGTCCAGCAAGGTGGCTTCACGCGATGCGAGTACCTGCATGGCTTCGGCGTTGCAGAGCCTGAATCCCGAGGTGAGGTCGCGCAAGTCAAAACCTGCCAGGTGGCGAAACCAGTTCCAGGCCAGTTGCCGCGTGCGACTGGCGCGCTCTGGGTAGGCTCCTATCACCAGGTCGGCCTGATCCCGCGCTCGCAGCAAAACAGGAATCTCGTTGACCTCATGCTGGCCATCGGCATCCATGGTGATGACTGCTTGGTAGCCATGCAGCAACGCATAGCGAATCCCCGCTTGCATGCCACCCCATGCGCCCATGGGGAGCACAGGATTCAGCACGCGGGCACCTGCCGCGCTGGCAATGGCTGCCGTATCGTCCGTGCTCTGGTCATTGATGACCAGCACATCGTGCCAGCCCTGCGCATGCAGATGCTGCAGCACGCTGCCGATGGTGCCGGCTTCGTTGCGCGCCGGGATTACCACCAGGAGGTCCTTGCCCCGAGCTGGTTTCTCCGCCTCTGGGGTCACCAGCTTATAGCTGGTGGCGAGCGCTGTTGCACAGGCGGCAATGGAGAAATATTCAAGCAAGGCACGCTGTCCCGCCGCACCAAATGCCGCGCGTTGTTCGGGCTGGTCTTGCAAGTGCTGGAACGCCGCCCGCCAGCCCGAAATACCGTCTTCCGGAGGAACGCGCAAGCCAGCATCGGCCTTTGAGACGACCCAGGGCATGCCGGATCCGGGCAGGTCGCTCACGATGCAAGGCCGGGCATGGTGCATGGCTTCTAGCAGCACCATTCCGAAGGCCTCGGTCCGTTCGCACGAAGCAAGGCAGAAAACGTCACAACTCTGAAGCAGGGCATGTTTCTCGTTGTCACCCACGTTCCCCAAAAGGCGCACATTGGGCGGCTCGCCGGACCGGGTTTGGGTTGCAATGAGGGTCTCCAGCTCTTGGCGGGACTCGCCTTCTCCAATGATCAGCAGTTCCAGCCCTGGCTGGCCCGTCACAGCGCGGACCAGTGTCTCAAAACCTTTGTAGTAGGTGAGGCGCCCGATCGACAACAGGCGCAGTGCGCCGCCATCTTCGGCTGACCAGCTTTTCAGCGGTTCGGTGTCGTCGGGTGGTGCCGGGTTCGTGCAATCCAGGCCCAGGGGAACTACATCGCATTTGTCCCGCCATGTTCGAAGCGGCTCGCTGGCTTCCAGGTACGGCGTGGATGTGGCAATGACCCGCGCCGCCTGGCTGAGTACGGCTTGTTCAAAAGGCCTGTAAAGGCGGTAGGCGATGGCAACTGCCGTGCGGATGCGTGATACCACCACGTCGGAATGCCAGTGCACCACCCACGGAATGTCGCGCGCCTGCGCCAGGGTGAGCGCCCAGAAAACAGAGTTGTTGGGCATGTGCAGGTGCAGCACATCGGGCTGGATGCGCTGAATGGCCTGTGCCAGGGCTCTTCGAAATCCCAGTGCGATGGGTGCGTAGATCACGCTGAACTGCACAGGCACCCGCTGCAACCAGACGGGATCATCGGGCAGGGGATCGCCGTGCACCAATGCATGGACATCCAGGCCCTGGCGCCGCTGCTCTTGAATCAGGTCGGCAAGAAACACTTCCATCCCCCCTCGGTGCGGGGGATAAAACTTGCCAATGTGTAATACGCGCAAAGTCACAGCCTGCCTGTCTGGTCGCTACTTGTGCTACTTCTTTGGGGCAGCGATGACGGCACGCATCTGGTTGTACTGCGGGTTCCGAGGGTCCAGCTTGATGGCCTGATCGATGTCACTCAAGCTTGCTGCCTGCTGGCCCGCTTGGTGGTGGGCGATGGCGCGGCCGTAGTAGACCGGGGCACCGGGGTTGGTGGCAATGAGTTGATCAAACACCTCAATGGCTGCCTTGGTCTCGCCTTTGCCCACCCGTGCCATGCCAAGGCCGAGCAGCAGGCGCGGATCTTTGGGGTTTGTCTGCAGCAGCACCTTAAAACCGCTGATGGCCTCGTCATACCTTTGCAGGGCCATCGCGGTCTCCACCAGCCGTATGCGCACTGTGGGTACCGTACTCCGCAGTTGAGGATCTTTTTCAGCCTTGGCCACGGCAGTGTTGAAGCTCTCCAGCGCGTGTGCAAGTTGCCCCAGCGCTGCTTGGGATTCGCCTCGGTGGTAATACAGGGCGGGCTCTGTGTACCCCTGCGCCTCTGCCGCGGCAAAAGCCTGAAGTGCTTCCGCGTGCTTTTTCTTGAGCTGCAGAACCACGCCCGCGTTAAAGCGTGCACTGCGTCCCAGTTCGCCCAGGTCTCCAAGGGCTGCCGCAGTAGACAGGTTCCACTGCGCTTGGTCTGTCATGCCCTTGCGCAGGTAGTAGGCCCCCAGATTCAGAAAAGGGCGGCTGCGCCCAACGGCATTGGCGGGGGCTTTGACATCAATCTTCTCGGCGGCATCGGTCCATGCGGCGACTTCGTCGCTCAAAGAAAGGTTGCGCTCCAGGGCCAGCGCCCCAAACAACAACCCCAGCACAGCGCCCAAGGCATAGATTGCTTTGGGCTTGAAGCCGGTGAGCACAATCGCCAGCAAGCCAGGAAGCGCCACTGCCCACAGGTAGCTGCGATAAAGCACAAAAGGGTCTTGCACCCAGACGGTGATGAACTCCGTGGCAAACCACAAAAGTGGAAAAAGAAGGAGTACCGCAGCAAGACTCAATGCGCCTGTGCGACGAAGCAGCAGCCACGCGGCCCCTGCAAAGAGCGCCAGATATGCCACCGCACCAGCCAGGTGCCAGGACGATGCAAAGCCCAGCGGAAAGGCGGGACGCAGGTCGATAGACATCCAGCCAACATAGGGCACGATCCAGAGCAGCCCGTATGCAAAGAAGAGCCCTGCTTGATTCAGGATGCTCAGGGGAAAAATCTGCTGCGTAATGCCCGGGCGAAGCGCTTCGAGCTGCTGCGCAAAGGCCACAGATTGCGCATCAAAGAGCTGACCAATCAAGTCGCCGCGAAAGTGCAGCAGTGCGGCAGTGGCCACGCCCATCAGCAAAAGTGCAGCACCCAACACGACGGCAATGCTCTTCCAGCTGGGGCGCCGTATGTGGATGTAGATAGGAATGGTCAGGGCGGCGGTCATCACAGCATGCTCTTTGGACAACATGGCCAGCAGATAGGCCAGCAGTGCGCCTGCGTACCAGACCATTCGCTTGGTTTGCAGCCCACGCACAAAGGCCCAGCATGCGAGCACGGCAAACAGGGTTGCCATGAGGATGGATCGTTGGATCAGGTAGCCCACCGCGTAAACCGCCATGGGGTGGAGTGCAAACAATGCCACCCCAACCTGCAATGCAGCCCTTTGCGATGCGGCAAAGTGCGCCTGGTCCTCCATGTCCTGCGGGAAACGGGTGCTGGCCATCAGCGCTTTGAAGAACGCATACATGGCAGCCACCACACCCAGGTGCAAGGCAATGTTGACGATGCGTTGCTTCCACCAGCCAGCGCCTGCGATCTGGTCCACCCAGACGAAGCTGCCGTACGAGACCATGCGCGCCTTGAGGTCGAGCAGGCTGCCATAGCCACTAAAGATGGAGCCTTCCGTGAGCCGAATGTCGTCAAACAGCAGCTCGTTGTTCAGTCCTGGCACATACACGCCCAGCACAGCCAATACCAAAACCAGGGCGAAAAAGTAGGGGGCTTTGCCGGATTGGGCCATGGAAGGGCGTTTGGAGGAGGGCCAGAGCCCAGGTGGGACGGTAGACCGAACCAGTTTAGCAGACCAAAAAACGTCTCAAATCGTGAAAAATGTCGCAGAAGAGAGCCGTTAGATGGAGCGCGCTGCGGTGGTTTGTAGTGCCGGCCGCTTTGGGCGTGACCGCATATGTCTGTCTTGTCTCCGGAGGGCGGTTACGGTTGGGATTTCTGTGGGCCCCGTCCGATCATCAAATCCAGGTTCTGAACCGCCGCCCCCGATGCCCCCTTGCCCAGGTTGTCGAACACGGCAGTCAGCAGCACCTGGCCATGGCGGGCGTTGCTGAAAACGCCCAACTGCAGCTGGTTGGTGCCGTTGAGGGCCTGCGGGTCCAGGTGCTGGGTGTCTTGCGCTTGCGCCAGGCCCAGGACTTCAACATGGTCCGCACCGAGAAAGTGCTGGGCCAGGCAAGCGTGCAAACGCTCTCCGGTGGTGCCTGCGGGCAGCTGGCGCAGATGCAGCGCAATGGTGAGCGCAATCCCCTGGCGGAACGAACCATAGGCCGGAAGAAAAAACGGGCGTTGCGACAGCCCGGCATGCAGGGCGATTTCCGGCGTGTGCTTGTGTTCCAGGCCCAGGCCGTAGAGCTGGAAGGCCGGGGCGTTGGCAGCGTTCGTGCCTTCATGTTCGTCCACGCGAGCCCGTCCGCCGCCCGAATACCCCGACACCGCGTGGATGGTGATGGGAAGGTCAGCGGGCACGAGCCCCGCTTGCACCAGGGGCCGCAGCAGGGCGATGGCGCCCGTGGGGTAGCAGCCTGGGTTGCTGACCCGCTTGGCGCCAGCAATGCGCGCGGCCTGGGCAGCGCCCATCTCTGGAAAGCCATACACCCACTGCGGGTCCGTGCGGTGCGCCGAGCTGGCGTCGATCACGCGCACGGCGGGGTTGACGATGGAGGCGGCTGCTTCGCGGGCAGGGGCATCGGGCAGGCACAGGATGGCGATATCGCAGCTGTTGATGGCCTCGGCGCGGCGGGTGGCGTTCTTGCGTTCGGCCTCGGGCAGGGTCAGCAGCTGCAGATCCGTGCGGCCACGCAGGCGTTCGTGGATCTGCAAACCGGTGGTGCCTTGGTCGCCATCGATGAAGACAAGGGGTGGGGTGGTCATGGGGCGGGTTCCTGCAATGGAGGGGATGTGGAATCTTCGGTCCCGGTCTAAACTTTGAAAAGTTGAATTTCACAAACATCAGGATCAGGTTTACTGAACGTCATGCGCGAACTCAATCTTGACCGGCTGCGCACCCTGGTCACCATCGCCAACCTGGGCTCCTTCGCAGAAGCCGCGCGCACGCTGCACCTGGCGCCGCCCACGGTGAGCCTGCACATCGCGGACCTGGAGGCCCACATCGGTGCGCCATTGCTGGTGCGCAGGCGGGGCGAGGTGCGTCCGTCCGCCGTGGGTGAGGTGCTGGTCGAACGTGCGCGGCGCTTGCTGGCGGACGCGGATGAAGCGATGGACCTGGTGCAACGCCAGGTGCAGGGGCTGGCGGGGCGTGTGCGCCTGGGCGCCTCCACGGGGGCCATTGCACACCTGCTGCCCCAGGCCCTGGAGGCGCTGGGCCAGCACCACCCCGGCATCGACGTGCAGGTGGCCGTGCTCACTTCGCACGAAACCATGTCGCGGCTGGCCAATGGTGTGCTGGATGTGGGCCTGGTGGCCCTGCCACAGGCAGCCCTGCGCGGTGTGGCGGTGCTGCCGTGGCGGCGCGACCCAGTCATGGCGTTTGTGCCGTCCACCTGGCCTTCGCCCGCGCGGGTCACTCCCGGCTGGCTGGCGAGCCAGCCGCTGATCCTCAACGACGATGGCACCAGCCTGTCACGGCTGACGGGCGAGTGGTTTGCGCAAGCCGGCGAACACCCCAAGGCGCGCATCCAGCTGAACTACAACGACGCCATCAAAAGCCTGGTGGCGGCAGGCTATGGTGCAACGCTGCTGCCGCAAGAGGCTTCCACCTCCGTGCCACGGGACCCCCGCATCCGCATGCTGCCGCTGCAGCCCCGCCTGTGGCGGCCGCTGGGTATCGCGCACCGTGCAGGGCCAGTCGAGCGGGCCACCCAGCATGTGCTGGATGTGCTGTGGCAGCAAAAGCAGGGGTAGGGCAGTGGCAAGGCGGGGGCGGTACCGCCCATGTCCGTCGTGTTGCTCACCATGCGGCGCAAGATCGGATGCACAAATTACAGATAAAAATAGGCTCTAGCGCTTATCTATAAGGCGCAAGTAGCTATCAATATAGTAGCGTTGGTGGCTGCTTCAGAGGGGGTTCTCGGGCGCCAGCGCGCTGAGCACCATGCGCACGATCAGCTCCTCGGCCTTTTCGTAGTCGCGTTCTGTCAGTGCCGGTTTGCCCAGCAGCAGGGCGAACTGGGCCTCCTGCTCCGCATAGGCCTGCGTGACCGACCAGATGATGAACATCAGGTGCGTGAAGTTGACCTTGGCGATGCGGCCTTCTCGGGCCCAGCGTTCGAAGGTGCGCACCTCGGTCTTGAGCAGCGGCGCCACGCGCTCGATGATGGCGTTGCCATAACGTGGTGCACCGGCAATCACCTCTTTGGTGAAGACCTTGGCGCCCTGGGGGCGCGTGCGCGAATACTGCAGCTTGGCGCGGATATAGCGCCGCAGCGCCTGCTGGGGGTCGTCGCTGTGCGACAAGTCTTCCATCCCGGCCAGCCACTGGGTGAGCACGTCGTCGAGCACACGCTGGTACAGCGCCTCTTTGCTCGGAAAGTAATACAGCAGGTTGTGGCGGCTGATGCCGATGGCGGCTGCGATGTTTTCCAGCGAGGCGCCCTCAAAGCCGAACTGCGCAAAGTGGTTCTCGGCCTCAGTGAGGATGCCCTGTTCCTTGAGCAAGCGCGAGGCGGTGGGCGCGCGGGGCGTTGTCTCGTCGCTGGAGGTGGCGCGCGTTGTCCTGGGAGCGCGGGGGGCGGTGTCTGCGGGGGACGGGCGGGCGTCGGTCATCGCACCATTGTGGAACAAGCCAGGGGCCAAAAACTGGCATTTCGCTGGCGTGAGACGGAGATTTGTGGCGATTTGGCTGGCACGGGGTTTGCTCTAGGGATTTTACCAATTGGTAAATTTTTACGGGTTGGTAAATTGACCCACCACACAGGGCACCGCTGCGCCAAAGCAGCGGGCACCTGAATCCTACAGCGAGGCCCACGATGAAACCTCCGAAGTTTGCAAGCACAGGCGCCTGCGCCTGCGCTGCATTGGCTGGCCCCAGCCGCATGCGCAGCCAGCGCTGCGTGGCACGGGCGCATTGGAGCGTCTGCATGGCCTGCGCCCAGACCCCCACCCTGACCCTCTCGGAGGAAACCTGATGGACACACCCGCAAGCCGTGCCTGCGGCATTCATGCCGCACGCCTGAACCTGGCCGACTACGCTGCCAACTTCAGTGATGCGCACCCGCCGCTCACCAAACCCCAGGCCCTGATCGAGGCCGAGCGCTGCTACTACTGCCACGATGCGCCCTGCGCCACCGCCTGTCCCACGGGGATCGACATCCCATCGTTCATCCACCGCATTGCGCAGGACAACAACCGGGGTGCTGCCCGTGCCATCCTGGAGGCCAACCCGCTGGGCGGCATGTGCGCCCGCGTGTGCCCCACCGAAGTGCTGTGCGAACAGGCTTGCGTGCGCAACACCAACGAGGACAAGCCGGTGGAGATCGGCTCGCTGCAGCGCTATGCGACTGACGCATTTTTTGAAAAGCCCGGTGCACCGTTGTTCCAGCGCGCAGCCGTTACCGGCAAGCGCGTGGCCGTGGTGGGCGCAGGGCCGGCGGGCCTGGCCTGTGCGCATGGCCTGGCCGTGCGGGGGCATGACGTGGTGTTGTTCGAGGCGCGCCCCAAGCTCGGCGGCCTCAACGAATATGGCCTGGCCAGCTACAAGACCACCAACAACTTCGCGCAGAAGGAGGTGGAGTGGCTGCTGTCCATCGGCGGCATCGAGGTGCGCACGGGCCAGCAACTGGGCCGTGACATCACGCTCGACAGCCTGCTGGGTGCTTACGACGCGGTGTTCCTGGGTCTGGGCCTGCAGGGCGTGAACGCGCTGGGCGTGGCCGAGCCCACCGCCACCGGACTGCGCAATGCCGTGGATTTCATTGCCGAGCTGCGCCAGAGCGTCGACCTCTCGACCCTGCCCGTGGGCCGCCGGGTGGTGGTGATTGGTGGCGGCATGACAGCGGTGGATGCTGCCGTGCAGTCGCGCAAGCTGGGCGCGGAAGAAGTGACCATCGTCTACCGCCGGGGCGCAGAGGCCATGTCGGCATCGGCCGTGGAACAGCAATGGGCGCAGACGAACGGCGTGACCATCCGCCACTGGGCTGCACCGAAAGAGGTGCTGAGCGAAGGCGGCGCTGTCAAGGGCGTGCGTTTTGCCGCCACGGCGCTGAGCGGCGGCAAGCTGGTGGAAACCGGCGAAACCTTCACGCTCGATGCCGACATGGTGCTCAAGGCCATCGGCCAGACCTTTGTGGCCGAGCCTGTGGGCAAAAGCATTGCGCTAGAGGGCGGGCGCATCGCCACCGATGCCGAAGGCCAGACCAGCCTGGCGCGTGTGTGGGCCGGTGGCGACTGCCGCGTGGGCGGCCGCGACCTCACGGTGGAAGCGGTGGAGCACGGCAAGGTGGCCGCTGTCTCCATCCACGCCGCACTGATGGCCTGAACCCCTTCACCCAGTTTTCACGGGAGCACCCCATGGCAGACATTCGCAGCAATTTCCTGGGCATCCAAAGTCCCAACCCCTTCTGGCTGGCCTCCGCACCGCCCACCGACAAGGAGATCAACGTCACCCGCGCCTTCGAGGCGGGCTGGGGCGGCGTGGTGTGGAAGACGCTGGGCGAAGACCCACCGGTGGTCAACGTCAACGGCCCGCGTTACTCCACGCTGATGTCGCAAGACCGCCGTGTGATCGGCCTGAACAACATCGAGCTGATCACCGACCGGCCGCTGCAGACCAACCTCGAAGAGATCAAGCGCGTCAAACGCAACTGGCCGGACCGCGCCATGATCGTCTCGCTCATGGTGCCGTGCGAGGAGCAGAGCTGGAAGAACATCCTGCCGCTCGTGGAAGACACCGGCGCCGATGGCATCGAACTCAACTTCGGCTGCCCCCACGGCATGAGCGAGCGTGGCATGGGCGCGGCCGTGGGCCAGGTGCCTGAATACATCCAGATGGTCACGGCCTGGTGCAAGCACTACAGCAAGCTGCCCGTGATCGTGAAGCTCACGCCCAACATCACCGACGTGCGCCAGCCCGCACGCGCCGCCAAGGCGGGTGGAGCCGATGCGGTGTCGCTCATCAACACCATCAACTCCATCATGGGTGTGGACCTGGACCGCATGGTGATGAGCCCGAGCACCGACGGCTGGGGTTCGCACGGCGGCTACTGCGGCCCGGCCGTCAAGCCTATCGCGCTGAACATGGTGGCGGAGATTGCACGCGATGCGCAGACTGCGGGCCTGCCCATCAGCGGCATTGGCGGCATCACCACTTGGCGCGATGCGGCCGAGTACATTGCGCTGGGCTGCGGCACGGTGCAGGTGTGCACGGCGGCCATGGTGTATGGCTTCAAGATCGTGCAGGACATGTGCGATGGGCTGTCCAACTTCATGGACGAGCACGGCTACGCCACGCTCGACGACTTCAAGGGCCAGGCCGTGCCCACGGTCAAGGACTGGAAGAACCTCAACCTCAACCACATTGAAAAAGCCGTCATCAACCAGGACGCCTGCATCCAGTGCGGCCGCTGCCATGTGGTGTGCGAAGACACCTCGCACCAGGCCATTACCTTCACCAAAGAGGGTGGCGTGCGCAAGTTCGAGATCAACGAGGCCGAGTGCGTGGGTTGCAACCTGTGCGTGTCGATCTGCCCCGTGCCAGAGTGCATCACCATGCGCGCGCTCGCGCCCGGCGAAGTTGATGTGCGCACGGGCAAGAAAGTGACCGGCGAATACGCCAACTGGACCACGCACCCCAACAACCCGCAGCGCGTGTCTGCAGCGGCTTGATATGCGCCTCCTGCGTGCGTGTGCCACAGACCCTGCAAGGCTTTGTGACAGCACCCGTTGTGGTGCTGATTTGCAACGCATGCTGCACTGCATCTGGTGCAGTTCTTGCGTGATCTCTAGCATCGCTCGCTTCCCTTTGCCCGCCATCTGCCAGCGTGATGGCGCTGAAACAGACGGCGGGTTGTGTGCAACCCCAACGACGTCTTTGACAGGAGTACAGGCATGACCAACAGTACCGGCAGCGCTGCCCACGTGGCGGGGCTAATGCCCGGCGGAGCCTCCAACACGCTCGCCAATGAAGATCTGCTCCCCACCACCGCCGCGCAGCGACACTGGACCTGGAAAGACTTCGCCGCACTTTGGGTGGGCATGGTCGTGTGTGTGCCCACCTACACCATGGCCAGCTCCATGTTGGACCAGGGCTTCACCTGGCAGATGGCGGTGTGGCTGGTGTTCCTGGCCAACTGCATCGTGCTCGTGCCCATGGTGCTGATCGGCCGCGTGGGACCCAAATATGGTGTGCCGTTCCCGGTGTTGGCGCGCGCTTCATTCGGTGTGAAAGGCGCCAACCTGCCTGCCGTGTTGCGGGGCCTGGTGGCCTGTGGCTGGTTCTCCATCAATTGCTATTTCGGCGCGCTGGCGCTGCATGGTTTCCTGAACATCCTGGGTATGGGGCTCGCGGGCCCGGCCGAGGGGCAGACCATCAGCACCTCGCAGTTCATGTGTTTCCTCGCGTTCTGGGCAGTGCACATCTACTTCATCTGGAAGGGCCCAGAGTCCATCCGCAAGCTCGAAGTGATCGCCGCGCCGCTGATGATCATTGCGTCCATCGTGCTCGTGGTGGTGCTGATGATGAAGGTGCCTTCGGGCCAGCTCTTCAACCTGCCTGCCAAGGTGGTCGAGGGTGGCCCCAAGACCTGGGCGGCGCTGACGGGCCTGGTCGGCTTCTGGGCCACGCTGGCACTCAACATTCCCGACTTCACGCGCTTTGCCAAGTCGCAAAAGGACCAGGTCATGGGCCAGGCTATCGGCCTGCCGATTCCCATGGCGCTGTTCTCCATGGTAGGTGTGATCGGCTTCTCGGCCTCGGCCATCCTGTACGGCAAGGCGCAACTGTTCCCCGACGGCTTGCTCACGCAAATGGGCAGCGTGGCTGCGGGCGTGGGCCTGCTGGTGATCCTGCTGGCCAACCTGACCACCAACGTCGCCGCCAACCTGGTGTCGCCGTCGTATGACTTCAGCCAGGTCGCACCGTCCAAGATCAGCTTCCGCATGGGTGGCCTGATCGCCGCGCTGATTGGTCTGGTGTTCATGCCCTGGAAGCTGCTGGCCACCTCGGGCGGCTACCTGTTCACTTGGCTGGGCGGCTACGGCACGCTGCTGGGCGCCATCGCGGGCATCCTGCTGGTGGACTACTACCTCGTGCGCAAGAGCGAGCTGAAGGTGGACGACCTGTACCGCCGCGGCGGCGAATACGAGTACAGCAATGGCTGGAACGTGCAGGCGCTGATTGCCTTTGCGCTGGGCGTGCTGCCCTGCCTGCCGGGCTACCTGGCTGTGTCGGGCGTGATCGACAAGGCGGCTGTGCCCGGCCTGCTGCTGGCGCTGTTTGACTTTGGCTGGTTCTTCAGCCTGGCCGTGGCCGGCACCTACTACTACCTGACTGCCAAGAAAAAGTGACCCCTTGGCCCTGCCTGGGCCTGGTGCCAGTGCAGGGCCTTTTTTTGATCTGATCCGCATCCCTGAAGGAGACCCCCCATGACCCAAGCCCTTGTGATCCGCGGTGGTACCGTGGTCAACGCCGACCGTGAACAGCGCGCCGATGTGTTGTGCGTCGATGGCCGCATCGTGGCCGTGGGGGATGGGGCTGCGGCGCAGGCCCCCGCAGGTGCGCAGACGCTGGACGCCAGCGGCCAGTACGTGCTGCCTGGTGGCATCGACCCGCACACCCACATGCAGCTGCCGTTCATGGGCACCGTCACCATGGACGACTTCTTCACCGGCACGGCCGCCGCGCTGGCGGGCGGCACCACGAGCATCATCGACTTCGTGATCCCCGATCCGCAAGAACCCATCCTGGATGCTTATCGCAAGTGGCGCGGCTGGGCGGAGAAGTCGGCCGCTGACTATTCGTTTCACGTCGCCATCACCTGGTGGAGCGAGCAGGTGCGCGCCGACATGGCCACGCTGGTGCAGCAGGAGGGGGTGAACAGCTTCAAGCATTTCATGGCCTACAAGAACGCCATCATGTGCGACGACGAAACCCTGGTGAACAGCTTCAAGCGCGCGCTGGAGCTGGGCGCCATGCCCACGGTGCATGCCGAAAACGGCGAGCTGGTGTACCTGCTGCAGCAGGAGGTCGCCAAGATGGGCATCACCGGCCCCGAAGGCCACCCGCTGTCGCGCCCTCCCATGGTCGAGGCCGAGGCCGCCAACCGCGCCATTGCCATTGCCGACGTGCTGGGCGTGCCGATCTACGTGGTGCATGTGAGCTGCATGGAGTCGGCCGACGCCATTGCCCGCGCCCGTGCGCGCGGCCAGCGCGTGTACGGCGAGGTGCTGGCGGGCCACCTGCTGGTGGACGACAGTGTCTACCGTGATCCCGACTTCGCCAAGGCCGCCGCCTACGTGATGAGCCCGCCCTTCCGCCCAAAGGGCCACCAGGAGGCGCTGTGGCGCGGCCTGCAATCGGGCCAGCTGCACACCACGGCCACAGACCATTGCACTTTCTGCGCCGCGCAAAAGGCCATGGGCAAGGAGAACTTCGCCAAGATCCCCAACGGCACCGGCGGCGTGGAAGAGCGCATGGCCGCGCTGTGGGATGGTGGCGTGAACACTGGGCGCCTCACGCCCAGCGAGTTCGTGGCCATCACCTCGGCCAACGCGGCCAAGCTGTTCAACATCTATCCGCGCAAGGGGTTCATCGGCGAAGGTGCCGATGCCGACTTGGTGCTGTGGGACCCGCAAGGCACCAAGACCTTCTCGGCCAAGACGCAGTTCAGCAAGGGCGACTTCAACATCTTTGAAGGCCGCACCGTGCGCGGCATCCCCAGCCACACCATCAGCCAGGGCCGCGTGGTGTTTGCCAACGGCGACCTGCGGGCGGAGCAGGGCAAGGGCCGCTACATCAAGCGCCCCGCGTTTGGCGCCAACTTCCAGGCCGTGCAAAAACGTGCGCAAGACCTGGCCCCCACCGCCGTTGCACGCTGACCGCTGCAATGCATCCGGAGAACACCATGGACACCAAAGTGAAGACCGACATCGAGAACCTGCGCATCAACGGCGATCGCCTGTGGGCGTCACTCATGGAGCTGGCGCAGATCGGCGCCACCCCCAAGGGCGGCGTGTGCCGCCTCACGCTCACCGACCTGGACAAGCAAGGCCGTGACCTCGTGACCCGCTGGGCGCGCGAAGCGGGTATGACCGTCACCATTGACAAGATCGGCAACGGATTCATGCGCCGCCCCGGACGCAACAACAAACTGCCGCCCATCATGACCGGCAGCCACATCGACACCCAGCCCACGGGCGGGAAGTTCGACGGCAACTACGGCGTGCTGGCAGGCATCGAAGTCGTCCGCACGCTCAACGACCACGGCATCGAAACCGAGGCCCCCATCGAAGTCGCCTTCTGGACCAACGAAGAAGGCAGCCGCTTTGTGCCCGTGATGATGGGCTCGGGCGTCTTTGCCAAGGCCTTCACGCTGGAGCACGCCTACGCCGCCACCGACACCGAAGGCAAGACGGTGAAGGGCGAGCTGGAGCGCATCGGCTACATCGGAGACCAGGAACCGGGAGACCACCCCATCGGCGCCTACTTCGAAACCCACATCGAACAAGGCCCCGTACTCGAAGACAACGACAAGACCATCGGCGTGGTCAGCGGCGTGCTCGGCATTCGCTGGTTCGACTGCACCGTGACCGGCATGGAAGCCCACGCAGGCCCCACCCCCATGGCCCTGCGCAAGGACGCGATGCTGGCCGCCACGCGCATCATGCAAGACGTAGTCGCTGCCGCCCACCGCCACCCGCCGCACGGGCGCGGCACCGTGGGCATGGTGCAAGTGTTCCCCAACAGCCGCAACGTGATTCCGGGCCGGGTCAAGTTCAGCATCGACCTGCGCAACAGCACCGACGCGCTGGTCGACCAGATGGCTGCAGAGGTGAAGGCCTTTGCCGACCAGGTGGCCCAAGAACACGGCGTGCAGGTGCACATCGAGATGGTGTCGAGCTACCCCGCGCAACTCTTCCAGCCCGAGTGTGTGGAGGCCGTAGGCCGCGCAGCCGCCAAGCTGGGCTACAGCCACATGCCCGCTGTCTCGGGTGCGGGGCACGATGCGGTGTACATGGCCAAGCTCGCACCCAGCGGCATGATCTTCATCCCCTGCAAGGACGGCATCAGCCACAACGAGATCGAGGATGCGAAACCCGAGCACATCGAGGCCGGGTGCAACGTGCTGCTGCATGCCATGCTGGAGCGTGCCGGGACTTGATGCTATTCAAATAATAGCTTTATGCGCTTATTGGATAAGCGCTAGAGGCTGTTCTTGCTTGAAGTCTGGCTGCACGTTGTCAGTGCAGCTCCGTCAGCCCCAGGAAGTGGTCCAGCATGTGGAAGTGGTCTTCAAAGAATTCCTCTTCCATCCCCGCCAGCTGGTCGATGCGTGTCCACTGCACCAGCATCGCGTCGTCATCGGCCTGCACCAGCGGAAACGGCGCGTCCCCCAGGTCGAAGTAGTGCGCATGCGTGATGGTGCGGCCGCGCTGGCTACGGTCGGGGTGGTCGAACACGGCCACGGACTGCAGCGCGGCGCGCATGGTGGCCTCGGGCAGGTGGCAGTGGGTTTCTTCCACCAGTTCGCGCAGGCAGGACTGCCACACCGTTTCGCGCTGTTCGATGAAGCCACCGGGCACGGCCAGCTGGCCCTTGCCGGGTGCGTGTGCGCGGCGGATCAGCAGCACATGGTCCTGGCAGCGCAGCACCGCGTCCACCGTCACGAAGACGGGTGGGTAGGGCGCGGCGGCCCAGGCCTGGCGGTAGCCGCGCAGCATCTGCCACTCCTGCTGCAGCGCCAGGTAGTGCGGGGTCTGCGCAAACTCGGTCAGCGTGGCCAGGGTGCTGGCAGGCATCTGGTCGGCCAGGGGGGCGAGAGCAGACTGCACCGTGTCGGGTGTGGCGCCAAACCAGGCGTCGCGGATGGCGGTGGCGTCGATGGGGCCCTGGCGCTCCACATGGATCAGCTCCCAGCCCGGGAACGCGCTCAGGTAGCCGCTGGTGGCGTCCTTGAAGTGGCCCACCAGACCGATCCGCGCACCGGGTGTCGTCAGCCCCGCCACGCCCTGGCGCACGGCCTGCACCCAGACCGCCTCGTTGTAATAGTCGCGCATGGGCAGCACCACCATGCGGCTGCGGTCGGCCTCGGGCAGCGCATTGCGCAGCATGGCCTCGCGTTCTTGCCAGGTGAAGGGGTTCTTGGGCGAGCGCGCCTGCCAGGCCGAGCCCACCACCACGATGACCTGCTGCGCGCTGTCGAGCGCGCGCTGCAACAGCGCCATGTGGCCGTTGTGCACGGGCTCAAAACGCCCGATGTAGATGGCGGTATCGACCATGTGTCTCCAGTCGTTGTCGGGTAACTTTTAAGTGTTTTTGGCTTCTAGCGCTTATCCATAAAGCGCTAGCAGCTATCGTTTTAGTAGTGATTTTACCGTGGACCGATTTCACACATACCGCGCTGCAATCGGCATCTGCCGCCCGCTGCCAAAAGCCCGCGCCCGCACGCGCACGATGGGCGGGGCCTGACGGCGCTTGTATTCGTTGCGCGCCACCATCATGCGCACGCGCTGCACCAGGGCGCGGCCCGCGTCGTCGGTTTGCAGCTGGGCCACAAAATTCTGCGCCGCCTGGTGTTCCGCGGCAGAAAGTCGGTCGCCTTCGATCAGCAGCTTGAGCACTTCGTCGAGCACGGGGTAGGGCGGCAGGCTGTCCACATCGCGCTGGCCGGGGGCCAGCTCGGCAGAGGGCTCCTTGTCGATGATGGCCTGCGGAATCAGCGCGCGCCCGGCGTGTTCGTTGACGTGGCGCGACAGGGCAAACACCTCCGTCTTGTAGAGGTCGCCAATCAGGCCCAGGCCGCCATTGGTGTCGCCATACAGCGTGCAATAGCCTACCGAGATTTCACTCTTGTTGCACGTGGTGAGCAGCAGGTGGCCGAAGGCGTTGGAGTATTCCATCAGCACCGTTCCGCGAATGCGCGCCTGCAGATTCTCGAGCGGCAGGCCCACCAACGGTTTGCCAAAGCTGGCCTCGAACTGCTGCGCGTAGCCCGCCACCAGCTCGGCAATCGGGTGTGTGAAGAGCTGCACGCCCAGGTTGTCGCACAACGCCACCGAGTCATCGACCGAGCCGCTGCTGGAGTAGCGCGAGGGCATGGTGATGCCGACCACGTTGTCCGCACCCAGCGCTTCCACGGCCAAGGCGAGCGTCAGCGCGCTGTCGATGCCGCCCGAGCTGCCCACCACCACCTGCGTAAAGCCGCAGCGCCGCGCGTAGTCGCGCAGGCCCAGCACGATCTGTTGGCGGTAGAAGTCCATGGTGGGCAGGCCCTGTGCGGGCACGGGGGCGGGGCGTGCGCCTTCCGCGCTCAGAAAATGCCCGTTGTCGAACTGGAGGGTGCGCACGTCTTCCACAAACCGCTGCGCTTCAAAGACGACACCCGCATCGGGCTCGGCCGCGAACGATGCGCCGTCGTACACCACCTGGTCGTGCCCACCGATCTGATTCACGTACAGGATCGGCAGGCCGTGGCGGCGCGCGGCGTCGGCAAAGATCTGGTGGCGCTGCTCGCGTTTTCCAGTGTGGCTGGGACTGGCGTTGATGCTCACCACCAGGTCGGGCGCGGCATCGCGCATGCGCTCGAAGGGGTTGGTGGCGTAGTCGGCGCCGTGGTCGTTCCAGCCGTCTTCGCAGATCAGCAGGCCCACCTGCGTGCTGCCCACACGCAGCACCTTGGCCACGTCCGGGCCGGGCTCGAAGTGGCGGCGCTCGTCGAAGATGTTGTAGGTGGGTAGCAGCTGCTTGGCGTACTGCAGGCGCACAGCCCCGCCTTGCAGCACCAGCAGGCTGTTGTGCAGGCGCTTGCCGGGGCCGCGCGCGGGTGTGGGCGCGCCCACCACCCAGTGCAGTTGCGGAAGCTCGGCGGAGGCTTGCTGCAGCATGGCCAGGCCAGCCTCGATGCGTTGCTGAAAGCCGGTTTCCTCCAGCATGTCGCCGGGGTAGTAGCCGCACAGCGACAGCTCGCTGAACACGATGAGGTCGGCCTGTTCGCGCGCCGCCTGCTGCCCGGCGGCCACCATGCGGGCCACGTTGCCTTCGATGTCACCGACGGTGAAGTTGAGCTGGGCCAGGGTGATGCGGAGCATGGTGTCAGTCCTTCACGTTGAACACCTGACGCAGATAGGCCAGGTAGGTTTCATCGTCGCACAGCGTCTTGCCGGGCGTGTCCGACAGCTTGGCCACGGGCTGCCCGTTGGCGCGCACCAGTTTCATCACGATGTTCAGCGGCTTGTGGTCCGCGCCCATGTCGTTGGTGAGGTTTGTGCCGATGCCAAACCCGAGCTGCGTGCGGTCGCCAAAGTGGCGGTACAGCATGAGGGCGCGTTCCAGGTCGAGCCCGTCGGAGAACACCAGCCGCTTGGTGTGTGCGTCGATGCGCAGCCGGATGTAGTGGGCGAGGGCTTTTTCGCCCCAGGCCACCGGGTCGCCTGAGTCGTGCCGCAGGCCGTCGAACAGCTTGGCGAAGTACAGGTCAAAGTCAGCGAGAAAGGCGTCCATGCCCACGGTGTCGGTCAGCGCAATGCCCAGGTCGCCCCGGTATTCCTGCACCCAGTCTTCGAGTGCGGCCTTTTGGAAGTCGCGCAGCCGCACGCCCAGGGCCTGGTAGGTCTGCAAATACTCGTGCGCCATGGTGCCGATGGGCACCAGGTTCAAATCGCGCGCCAGCAGCACGTTGCTGGTGCCCTTGAACCACTGCGGCGCCTCTGTCGCAAAGGTCTGCACCACCTCGCGCTGCCAGGCGCCGCTGTAGCGGCGGCGCAGGCCAAAGTCGAACAGCTCGAAAGGGTGGCGCAGCGTGGCCTGTTGCGCCAGTGCCTGCAGCTGCAACACCTTGGCGGCCAGCCGTGCGCGGCCGCTGGCGAGGGCCTGGGCCGCGTCAAAACGGCGGAAGTACAGCTCGTTGACGATGGCCAGCACAAAGATCTCGAAGCCCATCACATGCACCTGCGGGCCACGCGCCACGATGTGCAGTTGCTCGCCGTCGGCCCAGGCGCTGATGAAGCTGCGCTGGAACTGGAAGATGCGCAGAAAGTCCACAAAGTCGCTCTTGATGTAGCGCAGCCCGCCCACGTAGGCCAGCTCGCCCTGCGTGAAGCGCAGGGTACACAGGTGGTCCAGCGCGGCGTTCACCTCGGGCAGCAGCTCGGCCAGCGGGTAGGCCGGGGTGTTGCGGCACACAAAGCGATATTCGCTTTGGGTTTGCGGGTGGCGGTGCAGCAGCGCCTGCCACATCGTGAACTTGTAGAGGTCGGTGTCGAGCAGGCTGGTGATGACGGGGTTCATGATGTTGCTCCAAAATTGGTAGCTGCTAGCGCTTGATAGATAAGCGCTAGAGCCTGATTTCATTCATATTGGCGAGCTGTGCACCGGCTGCGCGCATGGCGTCCAGAAACGCCCGGTGTTGCGCCTCGAAGCCGCCCACGGGGCTCATCCCGTCGGTCAGCAGCACGATGCGGCTGGCTTGCCAGCCGGGCAACAGGCGGGGCAGGTGCCGCACGATGTGTTCGGTGGTCGAGCGCACGCAGTGGCTGCTGGCCTCGCCCGCAATCAGCAGCACATCGGCCTGGCCCAGCGACTGCAGCAGGGCGGTGTTCAGCGCGGTGCTTTCGTCGTCCGCGTCGGGCACCTCGGCCTCGATGGCGCTGTAGTGTTCCGTCCAGGGGTTGGTGCCCTTGAACACATTGCGCACCGCGCGCTGGCGCCGGAGCTGCCAGACCCCAAAGGCGGCCAGCACATCGGCGTGTATGCCATGGCCCCAGCTGCCCACCTCGCAGTGCACGGGCCACACCATCAGCGTGTAGCGGCCCTGGGCTTCGAGTGCGTCCAGATACCCCAAGGTGCGGGGGAGGGCCGTGGTATCGCGCGGTGTGTAGTCGCCTGCGCGCACCTGGGCGGCGGTGATGGGGGTGAAGGGCGCCACATCGGCACCCGCGCCGGTCTGCCAGAAGCCAGGGTGAGCGATATCAAAGCGCTGGTGCGAATCGAGCGTAACGGTGATCCCATCAAGCTGGTCGCCCCGGTTGCGGATGAACTGGGCCAGGCGCTGCATGTCGGCATGGGCACCCGGCACAGGCAGGGCGGGTGCGGTGCGTTGGCCGGTCAGTACATCGGTGGGTTGCCAGGCCATGGGCAGGTCGCAGAAGTCGTTTTGGGGGTCGATCACCAGCAGCTGGATGTTGTGGGCCATGGTCTTCTCCTGGGTTGTTGGATGCAGTGTAATCTTGTTAGTAAAAAAAATGAACTAACTAAGTTGAAAGCACTTGTTTCGTATTGGTCTCAAAGAATTTGCGCTAGGGAATGTGGTTCGCGATCTGGGTGCCGGTTTGTTCATGCTTGTGACAAACTCGGCGCATGACCGAATCCGCTTTGCCCACTGTGATCTGTACCGTCGATGTGGTGTTGCTGACCTTGCAGCAAGGGGCGTTGCAAGTGGCCCTGTTGCGCCGTGAGCGCGCGCCGTTTGCCGGGGCTCTGGCGCTGCCGGGTGGCTACATCCATGCGCAAGAAGATGCCGATGCCCAGGCCAGCGCGGCCCGGGTGCTGCGCGACAAGGCGGGCTTGCAGAGCCCGTACCTGGAGCAGTTGGCCACCTTCTCCGGCCCGGTGCGCGACCCCCGGGGCTGGTCGCTGGCCGTCGCTTACTGTGCCCTGGTGCCGCCTGAGGTGCTGGCGCAGGCACCGCTAACGCTGGTACCCGTGGCCGAATTGCCTGCGCTGCCTTTTGACCACCGTGCCATGGTCGATGCCGCCGTGGCCCGCGTGCGCAGCAAAAGCCAGTATTCGTCCATGCCCGTGCACCTGTGCGCCGAGCCGTTCACACTGCCGCAGCTGCAGGCTGTGTACGAGGCGGTGCTGGGCGAGCCGGTCAACAAGGTGAGTTTTCGCCGCAAGATGGACGAGTTGGCCATGCTGGAGCCGGTGCCGGGAGCGCTGCAAGGCGGAGGCGCCCACCGCCCCGCGCAGCTGTACCGGGTGCGCCCGGCCTACCGGCGCAATCTGTCGCTGAGCGCACGCGGGCTGTAGCGCGGGCGCAGCGCACAAACTATTGGACCGCCGCACGGAAATCTGGCACAAACGCAAACTTTGTGTCCCACGAACGGTGGGTGCGTCGCGCGGGCCAGGGTGGCTGCCGTTGCACCACCAACAACAAGCCGGCACAACGCTGGCACCTGAGGGAAATCCATGTCTTTGCGGCTCAAATTCAACCTGGTGCTGGCGGCCGTGCTGCTGGTGGCAGCGGCGGGTGCGGGAGTTTATGTACACCGCTTTCTGCAGCAGTCTGCCATCGAGGAGGTGCAGCACAACTCGCAGATCATGATGCACGCGGCCATGGCGATCCGCGACTACACGACAGAGCTGGTCAAGCCCCACCTGGATGTGACGCTGGCCGAGAAATTCCTGCCACAGACGGTGCCTGCCTACGCGGCCACCGAAACCCTGCGCCGCCTGCAGAACCGGTTTCCGGGCTATGAGTACAAGGAGGCGGTGCTCAACCCCACCAACCTGCGCGACCGTGCCAACGAGTGGGAGGAGCGCATCATCAGCGACTTCCGCGAAGGCCGGGCCGACCTCAAGAAAGAGGTCACCGGCGAGGTGGGCGAGGGCATGCACCGCGCCATGTACGTGGCCCGCCCCATCACCATCAAGCAGGCGCAATGCATGGCCTGTCACAGCACACCGGCCGTGGCGCCGCCCACCATGCTCAAGGTCTATGGCGACAAGAACGGCTTTGGCTGGGGCATGAACGAGACGGTGGGCATCCAGGTGGTGAAGGTGCCGATGTACTTCCCGCTGGAGAAGGCGCGTCAGACCTTCAACACGGTGATGGCGGCGCTGGTGGGTAGTTTTGTGCTGCTTTTCGTCGGGCTCAACCTGTCGCTGTCGTCGCTGGTGATCGAGCCCATGGCGCGGCTCAACCGCAAGCTGGAAGACCTGGCCACCAAGGACTTCCTGACGGACCTGGTCAACCGCCGCCGCTTCTTTGAGAGGCTGGAGACCGAGATGGCCGACACCCGCATCAAGAAGGGCAGTCTGTCGGTGGTGATGTTTGACATCGACTTTTTCAAACGCATCAACGATACCTTTGGACATGACTCGGGCGATGTGGTGCTCAAGAGCACGGCGCTGCGCGTGCGCGAGCTGCTGCGGTCGTCCGACTGCGCTGCGCGTTTCGGGGGCGAGGAGTTCATCATCCTGCTCAAGGAAACCCCGGTGGATGCCGCCATGGCAATGGCCGAGGCGGTGCGCGCGCGCATTGCAGGCGTGCCGTTCGACGCGGTGGGCCATGTCAGCGCCAGTTTTGGCGTGGCCACCTGGGACCACAAGGAAGACAGCCACGCCCTGATCAAGCGCGCGGACACGGCGCTGTACAAGGCCAAGTCCAGCGGTCGCAACTGCGTGGTGCAGGCCGAAGAGTCCGTATGACCCCTTGCGTGTATCCGGGCCGAGCCCGGCACGCTCAGGCCATGGCGGCCTTGGCCTCCTCATAGTCAGCCCGGTAGTCCGCCGCCAGCGCGGTTTTTTGCTTCTCCGTCAGCAGCTTGCCAGCCATCTGGAAGAAGCGGTGTTCTTCTTCCTTGAGGTGGTGTTCCACCTTCTCCGCCAGTTTCTTGGCCAGCGGCAGCCAGCTGGGGCTCGCCGGGTCGGCCTCTTCCAGTGACTCCAGCAGTTCATCGAGCTGGTGGTGCTCTGAAATGGCGTGGCGGGACAGGTCGATGCCCGCGTCGTGCGCCATCAGTGGAATATAGAAGTGCCGTTCCTCAGCCCGTTCATGGGCCGTCAGTTCCTGCTTGAGCTGGTCAAACAGCTCGCGCCGCTCGGGGGTGTCTCCGCTGGTGTCGGTGAGTGCGGTGTACAGCGCTCGTTGGCGTTCGTGGCTCTCGCGCAGGGCTTCAAAGATATTGGTGGTGTCGGTCATAGTGCGGCTGTGTGGGGAATGTGGGGCTGTGACAAAGGTGCGTTGGGCTACTTGAGTACCTTGCGCGCGGCACCCACGCCGATGACGGCCAGCACCACAAACACCACGGCAATCACCAGGAACAGCACAAACAGCACCTTGGCGATACCCGCCGCGCCTGCGGCGACTCCGCTGAATCCCAGGGCGCCGGCGACCAGGGAGATCAGGGCAAAAATGATGGCGTACTTCAGCATGGTGGTCGCTCCTTGCAGTGGATGTTCAGGCAGCGCGGGGCTGCGAAAGGGTGTGCAGGAACGATACCGAGGGGCCGTCGGCAGCGCCGTCAGTGCGGGCGGGCGGTGGGTGTAGGAGAGGGCCGCTGGCGGGCAGTGGTGAAGCGTCAAAAGAAAAGCCGCAACGCGGAGCGTTGCGGCTTTGGAGGTGGGACGGCTCTGACGGTCTTTTGGTCTGCGCTCACATCGCTGACGCGATATGAGCTTCGCCCGCAGACCGAAAACCGCGCTATCGCGCGGCGGGCTTTACAGCCCGGCTGCAGCGCGCAGCGCAGCAGCTTTATCGGTCTTCTCCCAGCTGAATTCGGGCTCTTCGCGGCCGAAGTGGCCGTAGGCTGCGGTCTTCTCATAGATCGGGCGCAGCAGGTCCAGCATCTGGATGATGCCCTTCGGGCGCAGGTCGAAATGCTCACGCACCAGCGCTGCCAGACGCTCGTCCGACACCACGCCCGTGCCTTCCGTGTACACCGTGATGTTCATGGGCTCGGCCACGCCGATGGCATACGCCACCTGGATCTGGCACTGGCGCGCCAGGCCTGCGGCCACGATGTTCTTGGCCACATAGCGGGCAGCGTAGGCTGCCGAGCGGTCCACCTTCGTTGGGTCCTTGCCGCTGAAAGCGCCGCCGCCGTGGGGGCAGGCACCGCCGTAGGTGTCCACGATGATCTTGCGGCCGGTCAGGCCGCAGTCGCCTTGCGGGCCGCCGATGACGAAGCGGCCCGTGGGGTTGATCAGGTAGCGCGTGTTCTGCAGCCATTCCTTGGGCAGCACGGGCTTGATGATCTCTTCAATGATGGCTTCGGTGAACGAGGCCTTCATCTTGGTTTGCGTTTCGCTCTGGTCGGGGTGGTGCTGGGTGGAGAGCACCACGGTGTCGATGCTGTGGGGCTTGCCGTCCACGTAGCGCATCGTCACTTGCGACTTGGCATCGGGGCGCAGGAACGGCAGGCGGCCGTCCTTGCGCAGCTGGGCCTGGCGCTCGACGAGGCGGTGCGCGTAATAGATGGGCGCGGGCATCAGCTCGGGCGTTTCGTCGCAGGCGTAGCCGAACATCAGGCCCTGGTCGCCGGCGCCGGTGTTCAGGTGATCGTCGCTCGCGTGGTCCACGCCCTGGGCGATGTCGTTGGACTGCTTGTCGTAGGCCACCAGCACGGCGCAGCCCTTGTAGTCGATGCCGTAGTCGGTGTTGTCGTATCCGATGCGCTTGATGGTGTCGCGCGCCACCTGGATGTAGTCCACGTGGGCGTTGGTGGTGATCTCGCCCGCCAGCACCACGAGGCCAGTGTTGGTCAGCGTTTCGGCGGCGACGCGGCTGCGGGGGTCTTGCTTGAAGATTGCATCGAGAATCGCGTCCGAGATCTGATCGGCCACCTTGTCGGGGTGGCCTTCGGAGACGGATTCCGAGGTAAAGAGAAAGTCGTTCGCCATTTGAATAAACTCCTGTGTTCCGGCATTTGGGGCGTTGCCCTCACCCCGAAGGAGATCTGGCGAACGCTTTAGCAGATTTTTTTAACGTCGCCCTGCAAGTTGCTCATTTAACTCAGCGACCCCGTCATTTTAATGCCAGTCGTCTTTCGATTCTTTTCCGTATTTCCACTGTGGTTGCTGCACATCATGGGCGCGGCCATGGGCTGGATTGCGTTTTGTGCGTCGCCCACGTACCGGCGTCGCTTTCTGGCCAATTCGGCCCTGGCAGGGTATTCGCTCGGCGACGTGCGTGCCGCTGTGGCCCATGCCGGCCGCATGGTGGCCGAGCTGCCGCGCCTGTGGCTGGGGGCGCCACTGCCCTGCCGCATCGAAGGCGAGGCCTGTGTGGAGCAGGCGTATGCGGCCGGGCGCGGCATTTTGTACCTCACGCCGCACCAGGGGTGCTTCGAACTGTCGGCCCAGGCGGCGGCCCGCCGCTGGAGCGCGGAGCGCGGCCCCATCACCGTGCTGTACCGCCCCGCGCGCCAGGCCTGGCTGGCCAAGGTGATGGAGACCGCACGCAACCGGCCCGGCATGCTGGCCGTGCCCACCACACTGGCGGGTGTGCGCCAGATGATCAAGGCCCTGCGGCGGGGTGAGGCCGTGGGCCTGCTGCCCGACCAGGTCCCGCCGGACGGGCAGGGCCTCTGGGCGCCGTTTTTTGGCCGCGATGCCTACACCATGACCCTGGCCGTGCGCCTGGCGCAGCAGACGGGTGCTGCCGTTGTGCTGGTGCGCTGCGAGCGGCTGCCCTGGGGCCGTGGTTTTGTCACCCATTTCGAGCCGCTGGCGCAACCGCTGTCGGACCAGTTGGACGTTGCCGTTGTGCAGATCAACCAGGCCATGGAACACCTTATCCGCCAGTGCCCCGAGCAATACCTGTGGGGCTATGCCCGTTACAAGCAGCCGCGCGCCGAGGCAGCGCCTGCTGCGGGAGCTGCGGTATGACGGGACGCCTGGGTGTGTGGTTCATGCGGGTGCTGGCGCACCTGCCGCTGCCCGTGCTGCGCGGCATGGGATGGCTGCTGGGGCAGGTGGCCTTTGTGCTGGTGGCGCCTCGGCGCAAGGTGGCGCTGCGCAACCTGGAGTTGTGTTTCCCGGACTGGACCGAGGCGCGCCGCCGCGCCGTGGCGCGCGCCAGTTTTGTGGTGTTTTGCCAGACCTGGCTGGACCGCAGCTGGCTCTGGGCCGCGCCTCGCGAGGTGGTCGAGCGGCGCGTGCAACTCAGAGGTGCCGTGCACGAGCTCGACGGCGACACCCCCACGATACTGTTTGCCCCGCACTTCTATGGCATGGACGCGGGTGGCCTGGCGCTGCCGCTGCATTCGGGCCGAGCGTTCACGTCCATTTTTGCCACCCACCCCGATCCGGCGGTGGACGGCTGGTTCATGGCCGGGCGCCAGCGTTTTGGTGACGTGCGCATGCTCAACCGCTCGGACGGCGTCAAACCCATCATCGCCAACCTGCGCAAGGGCGGCCTGCTGTACCTGCTGCCCGACATGGACTACGGGCGCAATGATTCGGTGTTTGTGCCGTTCTATGGCGTGACGGCGGCCACCATCCCGTCGCTGTCGCGGTTTGCGCGGCTGGGACGCGCCAAGGTGGTGGGTGTGTATTCGCGCATGACGCCCACAGGCTACGTGGCCGAGGTCTCGCCCGCCTGGGCGAATTACCCCACCGACGATGCCGAGGCCGACACCCTGCGCATGAACCACGAACTGCAGGCCGTCATCAACACCATGCCCGAGCAGTACTACTGGGTGCACAAGCGTTTCAAGACACGGCCCGAAGGCGAACCGTCTTTTTACGCCTGAAAATTTGAGTCAAATCAGCATCTGGCGCCTATCTGTCAAGCGCTGGTAGCTATCATTTTGATTGCAAAAATCGCTGCAGTTCCAGGGCCACGCGCTCAGGGTGCTCGTGCACGATCCAGTGCGAGGCCTTCTCCACCTGCCGCAGCTGCAGCTGCGGCACCCAGCCCGGCAGGCCGTCGAGCAGGCCGGGCAGCAGGGCCGGGTCGTCCATGCCCCACAGGACCAGCGTGGGCACTGTCACCGTCAACATGGATTCGGGCAGGGTGATGGCTTGCGCGCCCGGGTCACCATCGCGGGGTGGGCGCAGGGGGCTGGCGCGGTAGTAGTTGCAGGCACCCGTCAGGCCCTGCTGCCACAGCGCGCGGTACTGGGCGCGCACGCTCTCGGTCAGCCACGCGGGGGCGCTGCCGTCTGGGGCGTTGAAAAATGCGAACAGGCGGCGAAAGTCGTCCTCGGCCAGCAGGGCCTCGGCATCAGGCCTGCACAGGAAGTGCATGTACTGGCTGCCCGCCTGCTGCGCAGCGTTGTGTGCCAGCTCCCGCACAAAGGCGCCAGGGTGTGGGGAGTTGATGATGGCCAGCCGCTTTATGAGCTGCGGCTGCTGGTTGGCCAGGTTCCAGGCCACAGCGCCACCCCAGTCGTGCGCCACCAGGCATTCCAGCGCGCCGCCGGGGCATTCGTGGGCAATCAGCGCCACCAGGTCCTGCACCAGATGCTTGGCTCGGTAGGCATCCACTTCGGCGGGGCTGCTGGAGGGGCCAAACCCGCGCAGGTAGGGCGCCACGCAGTGGTAGCCACCGTTTTCGGGGCGGGAAAAGTGCAGCAGCAGCTCATCCCAGATGAAGGCACCCTCGGGGAAGCCGTGCAAAAACAGCAGCACAGGGCGGCCCGCCACGCCGCTTACGCGGCAGTGCAGGGTGGTTCCGTGGGGCAGGGGAGCGGAGACGGTCTGGATCATGGCGCTATGCATTTAATAGCTGGTAGCGCTTGATGGATAAGCGCTAGGGCCTAATTTGACTGAATATCCTCAGAATCACCGAGCTCTGGGGGCTCAACGGCGGGGGCAGGGGCTGCGGCTGCGTCGCCCGAGGCTTGCACCGGGTGCGCCCACTGCCACAGCAGCTGTGCCACCTCGTCCACGCCTTGTTTCTTGAGGGCCGAGAACATCATCACCTCTCCGCCGGCTGCGTTCAGTCGCGTAATCGACAGGATCTTGGCTTGCTCCGAGCGTGTGAGCTTGTCCGCCTTGGTCAGCACGATCAGGAATTTCAGGCCTTCTTCGACCCGTGGTCGCAGCACTTCAAGCAGGGCCTCGTCCAGCTCGGTCAACCCGAGCCGGGGGTCACACAGCAAGACGATGCCGGTGAGCCCAGGGCGGCTCACCAGGTAATTGACCATCACCTGCTGCCAACGCACCTTGTCGGACCTCGACACCTTCGCGTAGCCGTAGCCGGGCAGATCGGCCAGTACCGCATCGGTCGCACCGTGCTTGCCCAGTGAGAAAAGGTTGATGTGCTGCGTGCGCCCGGGCCGTTTGGAGGCGAACGCCAGCTGCTTTTGCTGTGTGAGCGTATTGATGCAGGTGGATTTGCCCGCGTTGGAGCGGCCCACAAAAGCGATCTCGGGCACGTGGATGGGCGGCAGGTGGTGCAGCTGGGCGGCCGTGGTCAGGAACCTGGCGGTGTGCATCCACCCCATGGCGATCTTGGCGTCGGGAGCGGGCGGAAGGGAGCCAGCAACTGGCGCGGTGGAAGAGGTCGTCATGGAATATTGGGAGGCTTGGGAGCCTCATTGTAGAATCGCGAGGTTTTGCGCACATAAACACAGACCCTCGATATGAAGTTGCTCGCCTCTTTGCTGACGGCTGCCGCACTGGCAGCACCTGTTTTTTCGGCCTATGCGGCGGGCGATGCCCCCAAAGCGGCCAAGCCGGATCTCGTCAAAGGCGAGGCCAGCTACACCGCAGTGTGTGCTGCCTGCCATGGCGCCGATGGCAATTCGGCCATTGCGGCCAACCCCAAGCTGTCGCAGCAACACCCCGAATACCTGGTCAAGCAGTTGCAGGAATTCAAGTCCGGCAAGCGCAACAACGCCATCATGAAGGGTTTCGCCACCGCGCTGTCGGACGAGGACATGAAGAACATTTCGTACTGGGTGGCTTCCAAGGCGGCCAAACCCGGTTTCGCCAAGGACAAGAACCTGGTCTCCCTGGGGGAGCGCATCTACCGTGGCGGCATCGCCGACCGCCAGATCGCTGCCTGCGCTGGCTGCCACAGCCCCAATGGCGCAGGCATCCCTGCCCAGTACCCCCGCCTGTCGGGTCAGCACGCTGACTACACCGTGGCCCAGCTCAACACCTTCCGCGATGGCTCGCGTGCCAACAGCACCCAGATGACGCAGGTGGCGGCCAAGCTGAACGACAAGGAAATCAAGGCCGTGGCGGACTACATCGCTGGCCTGCGCTGATTGACTTGATTTTCGTCAATCTTGTGGCCCGCTAGACCGGGTTGCACGGAACCTACCGCCAATAACAATCCCAAAACGGGCGGGCCCATCGCACAGATGGTCCCGCCCTTTTTCTTTCCTTCTCTCGCGCCTCCTCGCCGTCTCCTTTCTTTTTCATCCATGTCCGATAACACCCAAGGCCTTCGCATCCAGTCTGGTTCCCAGGCCTGGCGCGCCGGGATCGAGCTGCTGTCCTCCATGCGGTTCGCGATCTCGCTGCTGACGGTGATCTGCATTGCCTCGGTGATCGGCACGGTGCTCAAGCAGCACGAGCCGGCGGTCAACTACGTCAACCAGTTCGGTCCTTTCTGGGCGAAGTTGTTTGGCGCCATCCAGCTCAATGCCGTCTACAGCGCCTGGTGGTTCTTGCTGATCCTGGCGTTTCTGGTGATCAGCACATCGCTGTGCATCGTCCGCAATACACCCAAGATCCTCATCGACCTCAAGGTCTACAAGGAAAACATCCGCGAACAAAGCCTGAAGGCCTTTCACCACAAGGCCGAGGCAACGCTTAGCGGTTCTGCCGAGGTCGAGGCGCGCCGCATTGGCACCCTGCTGGCCGGTGGCGGGTGGAAGGTGCGCCTGCAGCAGCGCGACACCACCTCTGGCCCCGGCACTGGCTGGATGGTGGCGGCCAAGGCGGGTGCTGCCAACAAGCTGGGCTACATCGCCGCGCACAGCGCCATCGTGCTGGTGTGTGTGGGCGGTCTGCTGGACGGAGATCTCATCGTGCGCGCCCAGATGTTGCTGGGGGGCAAGACACCGTACCAGGGCGGCGGCCTGATTGCCGATGTGAAGCCCGAGCACCGGCTTTCCGAGCGCAACCCCACCTTTCGGGGCAACCTGCTGGTGGCTGAGGGCACACAGTCGAGCACAGCCATCCTGAATCAATCCGACGGCGTGCTGTTGCAGGACCTGCCGTTTGCCATCGAACTCAAGAAGTTCATCGTGGAGCACTACTCCACCGGCATGCCCAAGCTGTTTGCCAGCGAGATCATCATCCACGACAAGGCAACGGGCGAGAAGACGCCCGCGCGCGTGGAGGTGAACCACCCGGCCAGCTACAAAGGCATCGAGATCTACCAGTCGAGTTTTGACGACGGCGGCTCGTACCTCAAGCTGCGCGGCGTGCCCATGGTGGCAGGCGCCAAGCCCATTGAGGTCGAAGGAGTGGTCGGAAATTCCACCCAGCTGACCAACAACGGTGGCGGCCCGGGCAGCGAGACGCTGACGCTGGAGTTCACAGCACTGCGTACCATCAATGTCGAGAACTTCGGGGGTGCAGGCCCCGGTGGCAGCGGTGTGGATGTGCGCAAGGTGGACCTGCGCGAGTCGGTGGAATCCCGCCTGGGCGCTGCCAACAAGACCGTCACCAAAAAAGAACTGCGCAACGTGGGCCCGAGCGTGAGCTACAAGCTTCGGGACGCAGCGGGCCAGGCGCGTGAGTTCCACAACTACATGCTGCCTGTCGACACGGGCGATGGCGTGCCGGTGTTTCTGCTGGGCGTGCGCGAAACCCCTGCAGAGCCATTCCGGTACCTGCGGGTGCCAGCCGATGACAAGGGCAGCATGGACGGCTTCGTTCGCATGAAGGCCACCCTGGCCGACCCCTCGGCGCGCGAGCAGGCCGTGCGCCGCTATGTGGCGCAGGCGATCGACACCTCGCGCCCGGATCTGGCCGAGCAGCTGCAGCAGTCTGCACTGCGGGCCTTGGCCCTGTTCGCGGGCCAGGGCATGGTCGATGGCAAGCCCACTGGTGGCCTGCAGGCTGTGTCCGACTTCATGGAGGCCAACGTGCCCGAGGCCGAGCGCGCGCGGGCGGGTGAGGTGCTGGTGCGCATTTTGAACGGCACGCTGTTCGAGGTGGCGCAGTTGTCGCGCCAGCGTGCGGGCCTGCCGCCGCTTCCGCAGGACGACCAGACGCAGGGCTTCATGACGCAGGCCGTGCTCTCGCTCAGCGACGCGCAGATCTACCCCGCACCGCTGGCGTTTGAACTCAAGGACTTCACCCAGGTACAGGCCAGTGTTTTCCAGGTGGCGCGAGCCCCTGGCAAGAATGTTGTCTATCTGGGATGTGCCTTGCTGATCCTGGGCGTTTTTGCCATGCTCTACGTGCGCGAACGGCGCGTCTGGGTCTGGGTAGCGCCACAGGACGGGCGTACCCATGCCACCATGGCCCTGTCCACCAACCGCAAGACCATGGACGGCGACCAGGAGTTTGTCCAGCTCGCACAAAAACTGATCGGGGCATCGCCCCGCGAAGGCACCGCATGAATACCGCGACTTCTTCCTCCACGGCCACCACGATCACCCTGAACGAGGGTTTTTTTGCCCGCCGCAACTGGTTCGACTGGCTGTTTGCCGCCATCGTGGCCGTGGGCGGGCTGTATGCGTTGCAGCGCTACGGCGCCTTCATGGACGTCTACGAGAAAGGTATTTTGCTGGGTGCCATTCCGTGCACGATCTGGCTGGGCTGGTTCTGGCGCCCCTTGCGCGCGCTGATGCTGATCGTGGCTGCGGTGGCGCTGTTGGCCATCGGCCTGTACCAGCAAGACGGTGCGGGTAGTCTGGCGCGGGCCGATACGGTGTTCGGCCTCAAGTATTTCCTGTCGAGCCAATCTGCCATCCTGTGGATGAGCATGCTGTTCTTCATGAGCACCATCTTTTACTGGGTGGGCATGTTCTCCCGCGGCGAGGGCCGCACCATGAGCATGCTGGGCTCGCGCATTGCCTGGGTGGCCGTGGCCATGGCGCTCATCGGCACGCTGGTGCGCTGGTACGAAAGCTACCTCATCGGCCCGGACATCGGCCACATCCCGGTGAGCAACCTGTATGAAGTGTTTGTGCTGTTCTGCTGGATGACGGCGGCGTTCTACCTGTATTACGAACAGCAGTACGACACGCGTGCACTGGGCGGGTTCGTGATGTTGGTAGTCAGTGCCGCCGTGGGCTTCCTGCTCTGGTACACGGTGGTGCGCGAAGCGCACGAGATCCAGCCCCTGGTGCCTGCACTCAAGAGCTGGTGGATGAAGCTGCATGTGCCCGCCAACTTCATCGGCTACGGCACGTTTGCGCTGGCCGCCATGGTGGCCTTTGCCTACCTCATCAAGCAGCAGGCCACCGAAACCCGCTGGTACAAGCTGGCGCCGCTGTGGCTGCTGGGCGTGGTGCTGTGTTTCGAGCCCATCGTGTTCCGCCAAGGCGCGACCGAGAACGGTGGCAGCTACTGGATGGTGTACTTCGGCATTTCGGCTTTCATCGTGGCTGGCATCCTGCTGGGCCGCAAGCGCATCGCGGCGCGCCTCCCCTCGTTTGAGATCCTGGACGACGTGATGTACAAGTCCATCGCCGTGGGCTTTGCGTTCTTCACCATTGCTACCGTGCTCGGCGCGCTGTGGGCGGCCGAGGCCTGGGGCGGCTACTGGAGCTGGGATCCGAAGGAGACCTGGGCGCTGATCGTCTGGCTCAACTACGCCGCCTGGTTGCACATGCGACTGATGAAGGGGCTGCGCGGCACCGTGTCGGCCTGGTGGGCGCTGGTGGGTCTGGCGGTGACCACGTTCGCGTTTCTGGGGGTGAACATGTTCCTGAGCGGTTTGCACAGCTACGGCACGCTGTGACGGGGTGAAGGCTCAGTCGGGCATCGGGGTGGGGCCGACAACTATTGCGTCTCCGGTGTAACCTGCGCGGTCTAGGGAACGAACTAACAGTTGTGCTGCTCTACTGCTGCAGCTGTTTCCACCAGACCATGACCGGAGCCTCTCCATGCTGATCCCTTCGCGCGATTCGGGTTTCAACCACCCCCACTCCTCCGAAATCACCCCCCGCGCGGTCTACGAAGACCGGCGCCAGATGCTCAAGCTCATGGCGGGCGGCGCTGCAGGTGCCGCGATGGCGGCCTGGGCCGGCCGCGAGGCACTGGCGCAGCAGGCGCAGGTGGTGCGGCCCAACAAGCTGGCTGCGCTGGCGGGTGCCAAGTCCACCGTGGCGGGCGCGGTCACGATGGAAAAGCTCACTGACTACAAAGACGCGAGTACCTACAACAACTTCTACGAATTCGGCACCGACAAGGCCGACCCCGCGCGCAACGCCCACACACTCAAGACCACGCCCTGGACGGTGGAAGTGGAAGGGCTGGTCAAGAAGCCGGGTAAATACGGCATCGAAGACCTGATCAAGCTCAGCGCGCAGGAAGAGCGCATCTACCGTCTGCGCTGCGTGGAAGGCTGGTCCATGGTCATCCCCTGGGTGGGTTATTCGCTGGCCGAACTGATCAAGCGTGTGGAGCCCCAGGGCAGCGCCAAGTATGTGGAATTTGTGACGCTGGCCGACAAGGCCACCATGCCTTTTGTCGGATCGCGCGTGCTCGACTGGCCCTATGTGGAAGGCCTGCGCATGGACGAGGCAATGAACCCTCTCACTCTGCTGGCTTTTGGCATGTATGGCGAAGTGCTGCCCAACCAGAACGGGGCGCCTGTTCGCCTGGTGGTGCCGTGGAAGTACGGCTTCAAGAGCGCCAAGAGCATTGTCAAGATCCGCTTTGTCGAGAAAGAACCCGGTACGGCATGGAACAAGGCGGCCAAGCAGGAATACGGCTTTTACTCAAACGTGAACCCTGAGGTGGACCACCCTCGCTGGAGCCAAGCCACCGAGCGACGCATTGGCGAAGATGGCCTGTTTGCCAAAAAGCGCAAGACGCTCATGTTCAACGGCTATGAAGCCCAGGTGGGGCAGCTGTACGCGGGCATGGACCTCAAGAAGTTCTACTGATCTTCATTCGCCTTTTTTCTCCGCCTAGCGTGTAGTTAAAGCGGCAGAAGAGGGGCGCGGAACACCATGCGCAAACTCTTGCTCCATCCTGCAGCCAAGCCCGTGGTCTTTGCACTGTGCCTGCTTCCGCTGGCATGGCTGGTCTACGCTGCGGCGGCCAATCAGCTGGGCGCCAATCCGGCCGAGGCCCTGATCCGCGCCACGGGCGACTGGACGCTGCGCGCGCTCTGCCTAGTGCTGGCCGTTACGCCGCTGCGCGTGATGACTTCCACGCCCCAGCTTGCGCGCTTTCGGCGCATGCTGGGCCTGTTCGTGTTTTTCTACGGCCTGCTGCACCTGCTGAGCTACGCCTGGTTCGACATGGGTTTTGATGGGACCGACATCGTGCGCGACATCATCAAGCGGCCGTTCATCCTGGTCGGGTCTCTGGCGCTGCTGGTGCTCACGCTGCTAGCCGCCACATCGTTCAACCGCGCGATCAAGGCATTGGGCGCAAAGCGCTGGCAGGCGCTGCACCGCAGCGTATACGCAGTGGCGGGCCTGGCCATCCTGCACTTCTTCTGGATGCGCGCTGGCAAGAATGATTTTGGCGAGGTGGCGGTGTATGCGGCGGTTTTGTCAGCTTTGCTGGGCTGGCGGCTGTGGCACCGGCTGCGCAAGCGTCGGCCAACCCAGGGTACGGCGGGGGCCAAGGCATCCCAAGCCGCCCGCACGTCGTAGCGCTGTGCTTGTGGAATTATTTGCTATATAAATAATAGCTGCTGGCGCTTGATGGTAAAGCGCCAGCAGCAAATTTAGCCTGAAATTCCAAGACCTGTGGCTACCGCGCCGGTGCCGCGCGCATCTGCCGGGTCACAGGATCGATGTAACCGGTGGGAATCTGGTAGGCCCGATCGTCAAACAGGTCGATGCCACACATGAGGTTCTCGATCCAGCTGAAGAAATCGCTGATCGCCTGCTTGCCCATGATGGGCGCGCCATGCTGTGGCACCAGCATGGCGATATCCAGTTGCCGTGCCATGCGGACCCACAGCCGCAGGATCTTGTTGGACACCATATAGCGGCGGTGAAATCCCTCCATGCGCGGGATGTGGGCCTGGAGGTCGGTCACTGGCACACGAGCCTCGGCGCCCGACATCATCGACACCCCCAGGTCGCCGGTGAACAGGATGCGGCTGACCGGGTCGTAGAAGTGAAAGTTGCCCTCGGAGTGCATGAAGTGCGCAGGCAGCAGCACCAGTTCATGGCGGCCCAGGGGCAGATGTCCGCCACTGTCGGGCACACCGATGACGCGATTTTCCGTCTTGCCTACCTTGGTGAAGTGGGGCGCAAAACGTTCCCAGACGCGTGAGATCACCAGGTCGGCCTTGGTGCTGGTCATCCAGCGATCCAGCGAGGCAATGATGTCTGGGTCTGCATGCGAAGCGATCAGGTACGACAGCTTGTGCGGTGGGAAGTGCTTGGTCATCCCCATGAACAGCTCGTTGAAGGCCAGGTTGCCACCGGGGTCGATGATGGCGCCGGTGTCGTCGTCCACGATCAGAAACTGGTTGGCCTGAACGGCCTGACCGTCTTCTTCGATGAGGTCGGTGAACATCAGACAAGCATGGTTCTTGTCGCGGTAGAGTTCGAGGGCCATGGCCATCCTGCGGTGCAATAAAGCACGAACTGTACGATTGACCCTCTGAGACGTCCTTGATAGAAATCAAGTGCCCTGGTGGTATTGGTGATCAGAACCGTTGTCCCGGTCCTTCTGCCGCTTTTCAGCGCGGCGCTGACGCTACGGCTGCGGGGGGCTGCGCAGGGCTGGCGGTACCGACGCCGGGGGTCAAGGTCTGGGGCAGGGTCGCACGCTGCGCAGCTGCCGGACTGCTGGGCAAATACAGGGGGCCCCGTTGACCGCAACCTGCAAGGGCTGCCGCACTGGCAGCAAGGACAAGCGTCCTGACTAGAATTTGGGAAGCTTTCAACATGCGTAAATTGTAATGACCGACCTCGAATTCATGGACCACGCCGAAAAACTGCTGCTTGCCGTCGAGCGCAGCTGCGATCGCATCAACGATGCGACCGATGCCGATGTGGACGCCCAGCGCTCCGGGGGCATGGTGACATTGACGTTCCCCAACCGCAGCCAGATCGTCATCAATCTGCAAAGACCTCTGCACGAGGTGTGGATGGCCGCGCGGTCCGGTGGTTACCACTATCGGTTTGACGGCCAAGCCTGGCAGGACACCAAAGGAGCAGGCGAGTTCTTTGAGTGCCTGAGCCGCGACGCAGCCGCCCAAGCGGGTTTGCCACTGCAGTTTTCAGCGTGAGCCACCCTCCTGGGTGGCTCACGTCTCTCAGGTAGATGGAAGAGCATCCGCAACGCCATCAGTTGCGGAACAGGTCCAGGATGCGGTTCCGCTCTTCGGTGGGCGGTGGCGCTTGTGGAGCCACAGCAGGTGATGCGGATCGGTCATCGAGACCCACACTTGGAATACCGCTGTTGCGCGCGTACTCGTCGTAGAACCATTCCCCGCCGACATTGACCACGCCAGCGGGCACTGTGGGCTCCATGACGGGGACACCCTTGAGTGCACGTTCCATGAAATTGATCCATACCGGCAGGCTGAGGCCGCCCCCTGTTTCGCGGCTTCCCAGGTTACGCGGCGTGTCGTAGCCAATCCAGGTCACTGCAGCGATCGTGGGTTGGTATCCGGCAAACCATGCGTCCACAGAATCGTTGGTGGTCCCGGTTTTTCCGTAGAGGTCTGGCCGCTTCAGAGTTGCTTGCGCCCGCGCTGCGGTACCGGAGCGCGTGACCTCTTGCAGCAAGCTGTTCATCACGAAGGCGTTGCGGGCATCAATGGCGCGCGGTTGTTCGCTGGTGACCGGCGGAGTCGTTTCAGAGATGACGCGACCCTTGTGGTCGGTGACCTTGGTGATCAGCCAGGGGTTCACGCGGTATCCGCCGTTGGCAAAGACGGAATAGGCCGTAGCCATTTGCAGGGGTGTGACGGAGCCCGCGCCCAATGCCATGGTGAGGTAGGCCGGGTGCTTTTCAGCATCGAAGCCAAAGCGGGATACCCACTCCTGCGCGGTCTTCGGCCCGACGGCCTGCAAGATGCGGATCGAGATCATGTTCTTGGACTTGGCCAGTCCCGTGCGCATGCTCATGGGGCCGTCGTACTTGCCATCGTAGTTCTTGGGCTCCCATGGTTGGCCACCGGTCACCCCTGCATCAAAGAACAGAGGGGCGTCGTTGATGACCGTTGCGGGCGTGAACCCTTTCTCCAGTGCCGCAGAGTAGATGAAGGGTTTGAAGCTCGACCCGGGTTGGCGCCATGCCTGTGCGGCGTGGTTGAACTTGTTCTTGTCGAAATCAAATCCGCCGACCAGCGCCCGGATGGCTCCAGTGCGCGGGTCCAGTGCCACCAGGGCGCCTTCGACTTCGGGCAGCTGTGTAATTTCCCAGGCGTTCTTGGGTGTTTTCACCACCCGGATCACTGCTCCACGGCGGATCTTGATGTTGGGCGCGGCCTTGTCACTCAGGCCGGACTGTGCGGGCTTCAGTCCATCGCCGGTGATTTCCAGTGTGTCGCCGTTCGCGCGGGCTGCAACGATCTTGCGAGGCGAGGCCTCCAGAACCACTGCAGAAAGGACGTCGCCGTTGTCCGGGTGGTTGGCCAGCGCGTCGTCAATGGCGTCTTCGACCTCCTGGGCCGCCGTCGGCAGCACCACAAACTTTTCCGGTCCTCGGTACTGCTGGCGCCGCTCGTAGTCCATGATGCCTCGGCGCAGCGCCGCGTACGCAGCCTCTTGTTCCGCAGCGTTAAGTGTCGTGTAGACGTTGAGTCCGCGTGTGTAGGCTTCGTTGCCATACTGCGTGAAGATCAGCTGGCGCGCCATCTCGGCCACGTACTCTGCATGAATCCGGGTACTGTCCGGGCCGGTACGGATCTTGAGTTCTTCTTTCTTGGCATCTGTCGCCTGCTCGGCGGTGATGAAGCCGTTTTCCTCCATGCGCTCAATGATGTAAAGCTGCCTGGAGCGAGCCCGCTTGGGGTTGCTGATGGGGTTGTACGCAGAGGGCGCTTTGGGCAGACCTGCAAGCATGGCCGCCTCAGCCACGGACACAGATTTCAGGGGCTTGCCAAAATAGGCTTCTGACGCCGCAGCGAATCCATAGGCACGATTGCCCAAATAAATCTGATTCATGTAAATCTCAAGAATCTGATCTTTGGTCAGTAAATGCTCGAGTTTGAATGTCAGTAAGATTTCGTAAATTTTGCGTGTAAATGTTTTCTCTGACGAGAGGTAAACATTCCGCGCCACCTGCATTGTGATAGTAGAGGCGCCCTGGCTTTTTACCCGGCCAAGATTAGCCAAGGCTGCGCGAATTACGCCTTTGTAGTCAACGCCGCCATGCTGAAAGAAGCGGGCATCTTCAATGGCCAATACCGCGTCCTTCATGACCTTCGGGATTTCACCAATGGGGGTGAGGTTGCGGCGCTCCTCGCCGAATTCGCCCAGCAAAGCGCCTTCGGCAGAGTAAACGCGCAAAGGCAACTTGGGGCGATAGTCAGCGAGATCAGAGATGTCCGGCAGGTTCGGATAGGCCACCGCCAGCGCCACTGCAATGGTCAGAGCCAATCCCACGGCGGCCGCAGTCGCCAGGCCCACCATCCAAAGAGTGGCGCGCACCAGCCAACGGAGCCAAGTGGGGCGGGAGGGAGCGGAAGGAGAGTCCTGCTTGTCAGAGGACTTCGATGAAGAGGGCGGCATATCGCTCCGGAGGGGTAAGACGGCCCATTATAAAAATGTCCGCTGCACCCCACTGAAAATCACAATGCCCGGCCCGTGCCCGTCTGCCCAAAGGTGCGTCATCGTTGCCAAACGGTGTTGCAAGGGCGGCTAAATTCGTCTGCTTTTGGCAACGCTCCGCAAGTGTTACGCGGGGAAAAATCTTTGCTGGAGAACTATCTTACTGATAGCATTCATGTGAAGTGTTAAGTTTTGTTGCCTCATTTTGGCAAGTTACAGGGGACCAATCTTGAGCTCAATGGGGTCTTTGTTCAGTCGCCAGTCTCCGCCGCTGCTGGGAATCGACATCAGTTCCTCCAGTGTCAAACTGGTGGAGCTTGGACGCGATAAGGCAGGCGGCTTGGTTCTGGAGCGTTGCGCGATCGAACCGCTGGAGCGTGGCTGGATCACGGATGGCAACATCGAAAAATTCGACGAAGTTGCGGACGCACTGCGCCGCCTAGTCAAAAAAAGTGGAACGCGCACGAAGAACGTCGCCTTGGCACTGCCGCCATCGGCCGTCATCACCAAGAAGATCACGCTGCCAGGGGGCATGACAGAACAAGAGCTTGAGGTTCAAGTCGAGTCGGAGGCCAATCAGTACATTCCTTTCTCGCTCGACGAAGTGAGTTTGGACTTCTGCGTCATCGGCCCCAGCAAAAATGCGCCGGGGGATGTCGATGTTCTCATTGCCGCATCTCGGCGAGAGAAGGTCCAAGACCGTCAGGGTTTGGCAGAGGCTGCAGGCCTCAAGCCCGTGGTGGTGGACATTGAATCCCATGCCTCCCGATTGGCTGCGGGGCGTCTCATTGAGGCCTTGCCCAAGAAAGGCGTCGACGCAATGGTTGCGCTTTTTGAGGTGGGAGCACTTACCACCAGCATGCAGGTTATCCGCAACGAGGAAGTTCTTTATGACCGGGACCAAGCTTTTGGAGGAGCGCAGCTGACCCAATTGATCGTCCGTCAATACGGTTTCTCAGTGGAAGAGGCGGAAAGTAAAAAGCGAAATGGCGACCTCCCAGAAGACTACCAAGCGGCTGTGCTGCGGCCGTTTGTAGACAGCATGGCCCAGGAGATCGGCCGAGCTTTGCAGTTTTTCTTCACCAGTACACCCCATAACCGTGTTGATCACATCATGCTTGCGGGTGGCTCCGCGCCACTGCCAGGCCTGACAGAGGCTGTTACCCAGCAGACCGGCTTTGCGTGCAGCGCAGTCAATCCTTTTGACGGTATGGAAATCGGAAGTTCCGTTCGTTTGAAAAAAATGGTGCGTGAGGCGCCGTCCTATCTGACCTCGTGCGGTCTGGCCATGCGGAGGTTCCTGCAGTGATTCTAATCAATTTACTTCCGCACCGGGAAGCTGCGCGCAAACGTCGGAAGGAAGCCTTTCAGGCGACGATGTTTGCATCATTTCTGATTGGTCTGGCAATCGCTGGCGCCGTGTATTGGTGGTTTCAAATGATGATCACCGCCCAGCAAGAGCGAAATGCTTTTCTTCAGAGTGAAATTAAGGTCCTTGAAGAACAAATCAAGGAAATTGCCACTATAGAAGACGAAATTGCGGCTTTGCGGGCTAGACAGAAGGCTGTGGAAGATCTTCAGTCAGATCGAAATCTCCCTGTTCACTTGCTCAATGAGCTTGTGCGTCAGATACCAGAAGGCGCGTATGTGACAAGCATTAAGCAAACCGAGCAAGTAATCGCTATGCAAGGGGTTGCCCAATCTAATGAGCGTGTTTCTGAAATGCTTCGCAATTTGACCGATAACACTCCTTGGCTGTCAAAGCCGGAGTTGGTGGAAATTGTGGCGAGCAATATTGCTTTGTCGTCCAGAGACCAGCGGCGAGTGTCCACGTTTAATTTGCGATTCCGTCTGATGCGTACGGGTGAAGCGCAAAAAGCCAAAGACTCGGCTAGCGCCGCGATTGGAAAATAAACATGGCAAAAAAATCAAAAAAAGATATTGATTTCTCTGCCTTGCAGGAAACTATCTCCCGGCAGTTCCGAAATTTAGATCCCAAAGATCCCTCTTTGTGGCCAGTAGCTCCAAAGATTCTGTTATGTCTTTTTATTTCCATTGCGGTGGCTGCTGTTCTCTGGTTTGCTAAGATCAATGAGTATGAAGTCGAACTTGAAACCGAGATCGCTAAAGAGCAAACCCTACGTCAAGACTATCAAGCAAAATTGACTAAAGCTGTGAGTTTGGAGGCTTTAAAGCGTCAACGAGAACAGGTCCAGCAGTACGTGATTCAACTGGAAAAGCAACTGCCAAGCAAGGCCGAGATGGCAGCGTTGCTCTCTGATATTAATCAGGCCGGGCTTGGAAGAAGTTTGCAGTTTGATTTGTTCCGGCCAGGTCAAGTGGTGGTTAAAGAGTATTATGCTGAATTGCCTATTCAAATTCGTGTAACTGGAAAATATCACGATATGGGATCGTTTGCGTCTGATATTGCCCATCTGTCGCGGATTGTCACTTTGAACAATATTTCCATTGCCCCGCTAGGGAAGGAAAAAGATGGGGCTGCGTTAACTATGGAGGCCACAGCCCGTACATTTAGGTACCTTGATCCTGAGGAGATTCAGGCTCAAAAGCAGGTGGCGAAGGGCGAAAAAAAATGACGTCACATAGACTGATTCCATTAATTGTTCTTGCTCTTGGCTTACCCGGTTGTGGTTCTTCAGGTGATGGTGAATTGCGTCAGTGGATGTCGGAGTTGAGGGCAACAACCAAACCTAAAGTTACCCCTTTGACTGAGCCCAAGCAATTTTTACCCCAAACTTATGCAATGGATTCAGGGGTCGAGCCGTTCAATTCGATAAAGCTAACACAGGCGTTGAGGCGGGAATCTACCCAGTCTGCCTCTAACGCCGCTTTAATTGCTCCAGAGATGGCCAGACGAAAGGAGCCTCTGGAGTCGTATCCGTTGGATGTAATGGCGATGGTAGGCAGTCTTGATAAAAAAGGTGCGCCGACCGCACTATTGAAAGTTGATAGGTTACTTTATCAAGTGCGAGTTGGAAATTATATTGGCCAAAATTACGGGCGAATAACAAAAATTACTGAGAATTCGATTCAGTTGCGCGAAATTGTTCAGGATGCGACTGGTGATTGGATTGAACGTGCGGCCTCCCTCGATCTGCAAGAGGACAAAAAATGAAATATCTGAAAATTTATCCATCAAAGATTTGTCAAATTGCAGTGGGATTCACATTTGCTGTATTGACACCTATCAGTGTTTTCGCGCAGGTTGTAGTCCAATCTGTAATGGGGAGTGTGCAGAACGGTGTAGATGTGGTCCGTATTGATTTTTCTGAACCACTGAAGACCGTGCCCACAGGATTTTCCATCCAATCGCCTCCTCGCATTGCCCTGGACTTTCCGGATGCATCTAATGCGACCGGAAAAAATGTTTTTGAAGTGAATCAGGGTAACGTTAAGTCGGTCAATGTGGTGCAGGCTGGTGACCGGTCTAGAATTGTCCTGAATCTTAAGCAATCCACCTCCTACCAGGCTGAAATTCAAGGGAAATCACTACTAATTTCCTTGGGTACGGTGCAGTCTGCCAATTCAGCAACTCAGGCGGTGTCTGCTCCAGTGTTTGCTGACACTGCTAATTCTGATGTTCAGACACTGAAAGATGTTGACTTTAGAAGAGGTGTGGATGGCTCTGGGCGTGTGGTGGTGATGCTTCCCTCAAGCCAAGTGGGTGTAGATATTCGCCAGCAGGGAAAAGGCTTGGTGGTGGATTTCCTCAAATCTTCATTGCCGGAAGGGCTGCGTCGGCGTTTGGATGTGGGTGATTTTGGCACGCCGGTGCAAGCTATTACCACCGTTCAGCAAGGTGAGCGGGTTCGCATGACCATCGATCCTGTTGGTGACTGGGAGCATAGCGCGTATCAGAGTGATAGCCAGTTCGTGGTTGAAATCCGGCAAAAGAAGGTCGATCTGAACAAGCTAACACAGGGCCCTGGATATAGCGGGGAGAAGTTATCGCTGAATTTTCAGAATATTGAGGTTAGGTCACTTCTGCAAGTCATTGCTGATTTTACCAATTTCAATATTGTGACCTCGGATACGGTCACTGGTTCGCTGACATTGCGTCTCAAAGATGTGCCTTGGGATCAAGCGCTTCAAATCATAATGGAGGCCAAAGGCCTGGGGATGCGGAAATCTGGCACGGTGTTGTGGATTGCGCCTAAAGATGAAATTGATGACAGGACGAAGAAGGACTACGAGGCCGCGTTAGCTATTCAAAAACTGGAACCACTCCGGACCCAAGCGTTCCAGATGAATTATGCAAAAGCGGTTGATATGGTCGCTCAATTGACGGCCTCAAGCGGTGGTGCATCGGGGGGAACCTCAAATAGATTCCTGTCGGAGCGAGGTAGCGCTATTGCGGAACCTAGAACCAATCAGCTTTTTGTGACTGACACGGCAAGTAAACTGGAGGAGGTGCGTCAGCTGCTCTCGACCTTGGATGTTGCTGTTCGGCAAGTGATGATTGAAGCAAGAATTGTTGAAGCATCCGATACGTTCGGGCGCTCCTTGGGCGTTCGATTGGGTGGGACAGACTTGCGTGCTAATCGTGGTGGTACTGGTGGATACAACATCGGCGGTGGCAATAGTGTGGCGTTTGGCACTAGTTATAACAATGCGGTAGCTTCGTCTGGTGCTGGTGGAACTACTAACACTTCGGGTACTTTTGTTAACCTTCCTGCGAGCGCTCAAGGTGGATTCGATCCGGCTAGTTTCGCTATATCGATTTTTAACTCGGCGGCCAACAGGTTTTTGAATCTAGAGATATCTGCGATGGAGGCAGATGGTAAAGGTAAGATTGTGTCTAGCCCCCGTGTTGTGACAGCTGATCAAACCAAAGCATCAATCGAACAAGGAACCGAGTTTCCGTACCCTGTAACAGCTCCAAATGGTGGAACGGTTATCGCGTTTAAGAAGGCGGTTTTGAAGTTGGAGGTCCTGCCTCAAATAACTCCAGAGGGTAATATTATCTTGGATCTTGATGTTAATAAAGATAGCCCAGGTGAAATTCTTCAGAATGTGCGCGCTATTAACACTAAACACATTAAAACCCAGGTGCTGGTTGAAAATGGCGGCACGGTCGTAATTGGTGGAATTTTTGAATTGTTCGAGGATGATGCTGAGGCAAAGGTGCCATTTTTAGGTGACATTCCCGGTGTTGGTAATTTGTTTAAAACAAAAACTAAACAAGCCAATAAGCAAGAAATGCTGATTTTCATTACCCCGAAGGTTCTCACTGAGCGTGCTGCGGTTCGCTAATTTTATATTGAATGGATGAGCAATGTTGAAAAATGCTAAATTTTTAACCCTTGCGTTAGCGGCAATCTTGTCGGCATGTGGTGGTGGCGGTAGCGGTGGTTCGGGCGAGACGCAGGAAAATTACAGCATCACGCTTCGGGCTGAGAAGACACAATTGCCATTGAATATTGCAGGCGCTATGCCTGGCATCGGGGCATATCGGCCATACACTACATCTCTATATGTAGAGGCTCGTAAAGGCAGTATGTTGATACCTGGTGGAGATAATATCTTTGGCTGTAACGTGGCTGGTGGGTTGGATTCTGGGTCGCTTTACTATTTGGATGGTGACCCAGAGCATGAAACGGAAGTTGATGATGGGAATGGCGGGACAATAAGAATCCCGAACGCCTATCGGAATATCACGTTGGGTGCGAATTCTGGAGGAAACTCATTTCACTTTCATGCTGGTGATCAGGCTGGAACTGCGCGTATTACATGCTCTGTGACTGATCCGCGTGACAATCAGCAGAAATCTGCCAGTGTGACGATTGCTGTGGGCGGTACCACCGGAAAGCCAGCTAGCGTGCGTATGGAAGCTCAGATTCCAGGTTATCTAGGTACCAAGAACAACGCTAACGGCCTTCTGAATCAGATGGGGATACAGGCGTTTGTGATGGATGATGCCAATCAGCCTACCGCAAGTGCCTCGGGGGCCAACATGCAGGTTCGCATTCTGTCGGGCACAGAAGCAGCCCAAGGCGCGCGTTTGGTCTCTGGTGCTCAGAGTGGCAGCATTTTGCAACTGCCGTCCATCGGCGGTGTGGCAACGTTCTCTCTGCTCAGCAGCACGGAAACAGGAGCAATTTTCCTGGAGTTGACCGCGGATCGTTTTGACAACAATGTGAGCAATGGCATCATTGACCCGATCACATCGATTCAACCGATTTCAGTGCTGGAGGCGCTGACGAGTGCGCCGACACTTGCCGATGTAGATTTGGGCATCGTAACCAAAGGAGTCCCATTCACGGCTCTGCTGACCGTCAGTGGGGGATTGCCGCCTTATGTTTGGTCGGCGACTGGATTGCCTGCCGGTTTGGCTATTGACGCCAGCACCGGTATGCTGAGTGGCACGGCTAGCACCAGCGCAGAAGAGCGTGATTACCGTGCCACAGTAACTGTGGTAGACAAGAACAAACGGTCTGCAACTGCTGTTGTTAAACTGAAGTTGGTAAATGGGTTGCCGGAAGACTTTGCAATCGGTGATTGCAACTCGACCGCTGTTTGCTCGTTGGGAACAATTCCTGTTGGGAATAGTTTTACCTACTCGTTTGTTGCCTCGGTAAGTGATGTGACCTGGAGTTTCACCAGTCTGCCTTCTTGGCTGACCAGTGGCACGACCGGTGCTGCCGGGGTTCTCAATGGAACGCCCAAGGTGGCTAACTGTGGCGAACAAAGATTCTTGGTGACTGCCACAAAGGGTGCGTCGAAGGTGACGCGGACGTTTAGCATCACTGTCGTAAGTGCTGGATCTGTTCCTCCCGGCGGAGACCCTGTCGACTACATCTGCCCGTAGCCGCCAAGTTCCTGCATCGTGTTTAGAAAGTGCACCTGACAATGGTTTGTTGTTAGGTGCCTCCGATTCTTAACCCCGGCTTGCCGGGGTTTTTTATTGTGAAACGCGGTGTGGGTCTATGGCCGCAGAGTCAATCTGGAACGGCACAAGCGTTGCTGTGGCCTGTGCGCTGCGTCCGTGCCTACGTTCAAAGAAGCCACATGCGCCACGTCGGGCGTTTAACATCGCCTGGCACTTTGGAAGAGTCCTTCGGTATGGGGGATTGGGCTTCCCCTCCGTCAGCCAAGCTGGCGACCAAGAACTCGCGGTGTGGCGTGGTATACGCCTTAACTGCCTCAGTCTTCAGTTTGCTGGGTAGGCAAGTGAAGCAGGCAAAATTGGGGTAGTGTGGCGTCGGCGCTGCTGCTTTTTTTACTTAACGTGTAACAACACTTCATGTCCCAGATTGATCCAGCAGTCACCATTGAACTGGCTGAGCGCAGCTATCACATCCTCATTGGAGGGGGAGTTTTGGCCAATGCCGATTCCTATGCAGATTTGCCCCGGGCCAGCGCAGCGCTGATTGTGAGTAACACCACGGTAGCCCCTTTGTACGTAGATGCTTTGCGGGCTGCGCTTGCTGGGCGCTATCCACAAATTCATGAGCTGCGACTGCCGGATGGTGAGGAATACAAAAACTGGCAAACATTGCAGCGGATCTTTGATTCGCTGCTGTCCAACGCGTGCGACCGCAAGACAACCATCTTTGCGCTGGGCGGCGGGGTCGTTGGTGACATGACGGGTTTTGCCGCAGCCAGCTACATGCGGGGTGTGCCTTTTGTGCAGGTACCCACCACGCTGCTGGCCCAAGTGGACTCTTCGGTGGGCGGCAAAACGGCCATCAACCACCCTTTGGGCAAGAACATGATTGGCGCGTTCTACCAGCCGCAGTTGGTGGTGTGCGACCTTGCGGTGCTCGATACGTTGCCAGCGCGTGAGTTCAGTGCCGGTCTTGCAGAGGTCATCAAATACGGACCAATCTCGGACATGGCCTTCTTTGATTGGCTGGAACGGAATATGGATGCCCTGATCGCGCACGACCGCGACGCCCTGGCGCACGCTGTACGGCGCAGTTGCGAGATCAAGGCCTGGGTTGTCGGCCAGGATGAAAAAGAGACGGGCCTTCGTGCCATCCTCAATTTTGGCCATACCTTTGGGCACGCCATTGAAGCCGGCATGGGTTATGGCGTGTGGCTGCATGGTGAGGGTGTTGGTGCCGGCATGGTGATGGCGGCAGAGCTTTCTCACAGGCTTGGCTTGGTGGGCGGCGAGTTTGTGGCCCGCCTGAATCTGCTGATCCAGCGCGCGGGGTTGCCCACCAAGGGGCCCATTCTGGACGCCGCAGACAATGCCGGCCGTTATTTGGAACTGATGCGCATCGATAAGAAATCCGAAGCCGGTGAGATCCGATTTGTCGTGATCGATGGCCCGGGCAAGGCGGCAGTGCGCGCTGCACCGGACAGCCTGGTGCGCGAAGTGATTGATGCCTGTTGTGCCTAGAAGGTGCTTGTCCCCAATTGCTATAAATAATATAGCTATTTGCGCTGTATAGATAAGCGCTGGCGGCAATTTTGATTCCGATCTCTGACCTGGCCCCGTACGCCTGCCACCCAGCTGCGACCAGGGGGCGGCGCTACCCCGAAACACCGGCACCCACGCGGACCGAATACCAGCGTGATCGGGACCGGATCGTGCACTCCACTGCATTTCGGCGATTGGTCTACAAGACGCAGGTCTTTCTCAACCATGAAGGGGACCTGTTTCGCACACGCCTGACGCACTCGCTGGAGGTCGCCCAATTGGGGCGGTCCATCGCTCGCTCCTTGCGCATCAACGAAGACCTGGTGGAAGCGATCTCGTTGGCCCACGATCTTGGGCACACGCCGTTTGGACATGCCGGCCAGGATGCGCTGCATGGATGCATGGCGGAGCACGGGGGCTTTGAGCACAACCTGCAGAGTTTGCGGGTGGTGGACAAGCTGGAGGAGCGTTATCCACAGTACGACGGACTGAACTTGACCTTCGAGACGCGTGAAGGCGTGCTCAAGCACTGTTCCAGGCAACACGCACAGCAGTTGGAGCGGGAAGAGCCCGGTAGCGTCGGTGCAAGGTTTTTGCGCCGGGAGCAGCCCAGCCTGGAGGCGCAGCTGTGCAACTTAGCCGATGAAATCGCCTACAACGCGCACGACATCGATGACGGCGTGCGCTCTGGGCTGATCACGCTGGCGCAATTGCAGGACGTGCCCTTGTTCGACCAGTACCGCGCTGCTGCCCAGGCCGAGTACCCGGATCTCGTGCAGCCGCTGCTGCAACGGCGCCTGTTGTTTGAAGCCATACGGCGCATGCTCAGCGCGCAGGTTTATGACGTGATTGATGCCACGCAGGCAGCACTGGCCAGGCACGCGCCCACTGATGTGCAGGCTGTGCGCCAATCGCCGTCGCTCGTGATGTTTGGCGATGCCATGCGTGCGCGCTCGCTGGAGCTCAAGCAGTTCCTCTTCAAAAACCTGTACCGCCATCCACGCGTCATGGAGACCACGGGACGTGCGCAGGAGGTCGTGCGCGACCTGTTTGCAGCGTACACGGCCTCCCCCCAAGAAATGAAGGCGGCGTTTGCCGAGCAGGCCTCTGTGGATTGCGGCCCGCGGCGGGCAAGGGCTGTGGCGGATTTCATTGCGGGCATGACAGACCGGTTTGCAGCGCGGGAGCATGAGCGCCTGACGGGGCGGCGGCTTTTCGACTAGCGGCTGTGGGGGTGGGCAGGGCGCCCGGTAAAATCAACCCCGCACTTCTTCGCGCCCCGTGCGCCTGTTTCATGACTTCCTCCCCCCCCTTTACGGCCTCGGTGGCCTCTTCGGAGCCTGCCGATTTGTTCGTTCGCAGCACCGTCCGTTGGCTGGAGCGAGCTGTGATCGGGCTCAACCTCTGCCCTTTTGCCAAGGGTGTTCATGTTAAGGGGCAGATTCACTACGTGGTCGCGCTGACCGGAGACTTGATGGACGTACTGGCTCTTCTGCGCAGTGAGCTGTCTGCCCTGGTGGCGACCCCTGCCGAAACGCGGGACACCACCTTGCTGATACTCCCTTACTGCCTCCAGGATTTTCTTGATTTCAACGATTTTCTGGGAGATGCGGAGGCACTGCTGGAGGCGATGGAGCTCGACGGCACGCTGCAGATCGCGAGTTTTCACCCCCAGTTTCAGTTTGCGGGAACCGATGGGGATGACGTGACCAATTGCACCAACCGTTCGCCATACCCCACACTGCATCTGCTGCGGGAGGAGAGCATCGACCGCGCCGTGGAGGTGTTTCCGGAGGCGGAAACAATTTTTGAGCGAAATATTGAGGTGCTGCAGGCATTGGGCATGCAGGGCTGGTCTGCGCTGGATGTGGGCCCCAGCGCTGGCACGCCATCGCTGCCGGAGGCGAACCAGGACGTTCGATGATGAGAAAGACCAAAGACCTCTCTGCAGCCCGCGCGCAGCAGCCACATGCTTCCCGCCCGAAGACAGCCGCCTCCAAGGCCGAGTCTGCGGAGCTTTCCGAACTGCGGCCGGGCCAGTCGATAGAACTGCTCAAGGAACTGCACATCCTCACGCGCGATGGACGCCTGAATCAGGACTCGCGGCGCAAGCTCAAGCAGGTCTACCACCTGTTCAACTTCATCGAGCCGCTGCTCACGGAGCTTGCCACCACCGACCAGGGGCCGACGCTCGCAGACCATGGGGCGGGCAAGTCGTATCTGGGTTTTATCCTGTACGACCTGTACTTCAAGGCCCTGGGGCACGGGCACATCTACGGGGTGGAAACGCGCGCCGAGCTGGTGGACAAATCCCGCCTGCTGGCGCAGAAGCTGGGCTTTGAACGCATGTCGTTCCTGAATGTGTCGGTGGCGGAATCCACCGGTGCAGATGAATTGCCAGCCAGGATCGATGTGGTCACCGCGCTGCATGCCTGTGACACCGCCACGGACGATGCCATTGCTTTCGGCCTGCAGAAACAGGCCCGGGCGATGGTGCTGGTGCCGTGCTGCCAGGCTGAGATGGCCGCCTGCCTGCGGCAGGGCAAGGCCTTGCAGCTGTCGCGCACGCCCTTGGCCGAGCTGTGGCGCCACCCGCTGCACACGCGCGAACTGGGCAGCCAGGTCACCAATGTGCTGCGCTGCCTGTACCTCGAGGCGAGTGGCTACCAGGTCACCGTGACGGAGCTGGTAGGCTGGGAGCACAGCATGAAGAATGAGCTGATCATTGCCCGCTACACGGGACAGAAAAAGCGCAGCGCCTCGGAGCGCCTGCGCGCCATTCTCGAAGAGTTTGGCCTCGACAAGGCGCTGGGGGCTCGCTTTGGTCTGAAGCCGGAGGCTCGCGATACCCAGGTTGCCCTGGAATTGGTGCCGGACTGACGTCGCGCCGTACGTTGTTGCCGGGGTGAGAAGAAATCGGGGACGGATTTATGATCATCCTCCCCCTAGCTCCCATCAACATCCATGGCCCGCCTGCCGCGCCTGACCCTGCCGGGTCATCTGCACCACGTCATCCAGCGCGGAAACAACCGCCAAAGCATCTTCGCGGACCGCGAAGACTTCGAGACCATGCTTTCGCTGCTGGCAGACAATGCACAGAAATTTGGTGTTGCGGTGCATGCCTATGTGCTGATGGACAACCACTTTCACCTGCTGGCCACGCCCACTACTGCTGACGGCCTTCCGCAGATGATGCAGGCGGTAGGGCGGCGCTACGTGCAGTATTTCAACCGGCGCCACGCCCGTACGGGCACCCTGTGGGAGGGGCGCTATCGTTCCACGGTGCTGCAGCCCGAGCGGTATCTCCTGCCTTGCATGGTCTACCTTGATCTGAACCCGGTGCGGGCCGGGCAGGTGGCGCAGCCTGGCGACTACCCGTGGTCCAGCCATGCCCATTGGCTGGGACTGCGCCATGACCGTTTGCTCACACCGCATGCTTTGTACTGGGCGCTGGGCAACACGCCGTTTGCGCGCGAGGCGGCGTATGCCGCGCTGGTGCAGGCGGGCATCGGCTCGCAGGAGCAGACTGTGCTGACGTCATCCGCACTCAGTGGTTGGGCGCTGGGCGACGCTGAATTTGTTCAAGAGTTGCAAAAGCACACACCGCGCCGGGTAACCCAGGGACAAGCCGGTAGGCCGGCGCTTCGCAAAACATCTGAATAAATATGGCATTAGCGCTTGCTGTTGTTGGGTTGATTGCTATTAAATTTGATACGTCCCTAATAAAAAATGAAATTCAATTTTCATTCGTAAATTAAGAATCTGACCCTAATTAATTTTCTTGCCAAAAGATGTTGCAATGCACTAATCTTCCACTCCCTGCGAAAAATATAGGAGTGCGCCATGACCACGGCTGCCGAGATCCAGCACCTGCAACAACACGGTTTGTATTCATCGGGTAACGAACACGACGCCTGCGGCCTCGGGTTTGTGGCCCACATCAAGGGCATCAAGCGCCACGACATCGTGACGCAGGCTCTGAAGATTCTGGAAAACATCGACCACCGTGGCGCGGTGGGTGCCGACCCGCTGATGGGCGACGGCGCCGGCATCCTGATCCAGATCCCTGACGCGCTGTACCGCGAAGAGATGGCCAAGCAAGGCGTAACCTTGCCAGCAGCGGGCGAATACGGTGTGGGCATGATTTTCCTGCCCAAGGAGCACGCCTCGCGACTGGCTTGTGAGCAAGAGATGGAGCGCGCCATCAAGGCCGAAGGCCAGGTACTGCTGGGCTGGCGCGATGTGCCGGTCAATGTGGACATGCCCATGTCCCCCACTGTGCGCAAGAAGGAGCCCATCCTGCGCCAGGTGTTCATCGGCCGTGGCAACGACGTGATCGTGCAGGACGCGCTGGAGCGCAAGCTGTACGTGATCCGCAAGACGGCCAGCGCCAACATCCAGGCCCTCAAGCTCAAGCACAGCAAGGAATACTACGTTCCCTCCATGTCCAGCCGCACCGTGGTCTACAAGGGCCTGCTGCTGGCCGACCAGGTGGGCGTGTACTACAAAGACCTGTCCGACGAGCGCTGCGTCTCGGCCATCGGTCTGGTGCACCAGCGTTTCTCCACCAACACCTTTCCAGAGTGGCCGCTGGCCCACCCCTACCGCTATGTGGCGCACAACGGTGAAATCAACACCGTCAAGGGCAACTACAACTGGATGAAGGCGCGCGAAGGCGTAATGGCCTCGCCTGTGCTCGCGGCCGACCTGCAAAAGCTCTACCCCATCAGCTTCGCCGACCAGTCCGACACCGCCACGTTCGACAACTGCCTCGAACTGCTGACCATGGCCGGTTACCCCATCAGCCAGGCCGTGATGATGATGATCCCCGAGCCCTGGGAGCAGCACACCACCATGGACGAGCGCCGCCGCGCCTTCTATGAATACCACGCTGCCATGCTGGAGCCTTGGGACGGCCCCGCCTCCATCGTGTTCACCGACGGACGCCAGATCGGCGCTACGCTGGACCGCAACGGCCTGCGCCCCTCGCGCTACTGCATCACCGACGACGATCTGGTCATCATGGGCTCCGAGTCGGGTGTGTTGCCGGTGCCCGAGAACAAGATCGTGCGCAAGTGGCGCCTGCAGCCCGGCAAGATGTTCTTGATCGACCTGGAACAAGGCCGCATGATCGACGACGACGAGCTAAAAGCCAACATCGTCAACACCAAGCCCTACAAGCAGTGGATCGAAAACCTGCGGATCAAGCTCGACAGCATTGACGCGGGCGCGCAAGTGGCCGCACCGCAGCCTGCCGATCTGCCGCTGCTCGACCGCCAGCAGGCCTTCGGTTACACGCAGGAAGACATCAAGTTTCTGATGGCGCCCATGGCCAAGAATGGTGAAGAGGGCATTGGCTCGATGGGCAATGACAGTCCGCTGGCTGTGCTGTCGGGCAAGAACAAGCCGCTGTACAACTACTTCAAGCAGCTGTTCGCCCAGGTGACGAACCCGCCGATCGATCCGATCCGCGAAGCCATCGTGATGTCGCTCAACAGCTTCATCGGACCCAAGCCGAACCTGCTGGACATCAACCAGGTCAACCCGCCGATGCGGCTCGAAGTGAGCCAGCCCGTGCTCGACTTTGCCGGCATGGCCAAGCTGCGCGACATCGAAAAGTACACGCAAGGCAAGTTCAAGAGCGTGACCATCGACATCACCTACCCACTGAACTGGGGCCGTGAGGGGGTGGAAGCCAAGCTCGCCTCGTTGTGCGCGCAGGCTGTGGATGCCATCAAGGGCGGCGCCAACATCCTGATCGTGAGCGACCGCGCCGTGAGCGCTACCCAGGTGGCAATCCCTGCGCTGCTGGCGCTGTCCGCCATCCACCAGCACCTGGTGGGAGCGGGCCTGCGCACCACGGCCGGCCTGGTGGTCGAGACGGGCACCGCGCGCGAAGTGCACCACTTTGCCGTGCTGGCGGGCTACGGCGCCGAGGCCGTGCACCCCTACCTGGCCATGGAAACCCTGGCCGAGATGCACAAGGACCTGGGCGGCGACCTGTCGGCCGACAAGGCCATCTACAACTACGTCAAGGCCATCGGCAAGGGCCTGTCCAAGATCATGTCCAAGATGGGCGTGAGCACCTACATGAGCTACTGCGGCGCCCAGCTGTTCGAGGCCATCGGCCTGAATACGGAAACCGTGGGCAAGTATTTCACCGGCACCGCCAGCCGTGTGGAAGGCATCGGAGTGTTCGAGATCGCCGAAGAGGCCATCCGCATGCACAAGGCCGCGTTTGGTGACGACCCCGTGCTCGAGACCATGCTGGACGCCGGTGGCGAATACGCCTGGCGCGCCCGGGGCGAAGACCACATGTGGACGCCCGATGCGATTGCCAAGCTGCAGCACAGCACGCGCGCCAACAACTGGAACACGTACAAGGAATACGCCCAGCTGATCAACGACCAGAGCAAGCGCCACATGACGCTGCGCGGTCTGTTCGAGTTCAAGATCGACCCCGCCAAGGCGATCCCGGTCGACGAAGTCGAGCCCGCCAAGGAAATCGTCAAGCGCTTCGCCACGGGCGCCATGTCGCTGGGTTCCATCTCCACCGAGGCCCACGCCACGCTCGCCGTGGCCATGAACCGCATCGGCGGCAAGAGCAACACCGGCGAAGGTGGTGAGGACGCCGCACGCTACCGCAACGAACTCAAGGGCATCCCGATCAAGAAGGGCGACACGCTCAAGAGCGTGATCGGTGCCGAGAACGTGGAGGTCGACCTGCCCCTGCAGGACGGTGACTCGCTGCGCAGCCGCATCAAGCAGGTGGCATCGGGCCGCTTCGGTGTCACGGCCGAATACCTGTCGTCGGCCGACCAGATCCAGATCAAGATGGCCCAGGGTGCCAAGCCCGGCGAGGGTGGTCAGCTGCCGGGTGGCAAGGTTTCCAACTACATCGGCAAGCTGCGCCACAGCGTGCCCGGCGTGGGCCTGATCTCGCCCCCGCCGCACCACGACATCTACTCCATTGAGGATCTGGCCCAGCTGATCCACGATCTGAAGAACGTGGCACCGCATGCGGGCATCAGCGTCAAGCTGGTATCTGAAGTGGGCGTCGGCACCATCGCGGCCGGCGTGGCCAAGTGCAAGAGCGACCACGTGGTGATCGCCGGGCACGACGGCGGCACGGGCGCATCGCCCTGGTCGTCCATCAAGCACGCCGGCGGCCCGTGGGAAATCGGCCTGGCCGAAACCCAGCAGACCCTGGTGCTCAACCGCCTGCGCGGCCGCATCCGTGTGCAGGCCGACGGCCAGATGAAGACCGGCCGCGACGTCGCCATCGGCGCACTGCTGGGCGCTGACGAGTTCGGCTTTGCCACGGCACCGCTGGTGGTGGAAGGTTGCATCATGATGCGCAAGTGCCACCTGAACACCTGCCCCGTGGGCGTGGCCACCCAAGACCCCGAACTGCGCAAGAAGTTCTCGGGCAAGCCCGAGCACGTGGTGAACTATTTCTTCTTCATCGCCGAAGAAGTGCGCCAGATCATGGCCCAACTGGGCATTCGCAAGTTCGACGACCTGATCGGCCGCACCGATCTGCTCGACATGCGCCAGGGACTGGAACACTGGAAGGCACGTGGCCTGGACTTCAGCCGCCTGTTCGCCCAGCCCAACGTGCCCGCCGATGTGCCGCGCTTCCACGTGGACGTGCAGGACCACAACATCGAGCACACGCTGGACCGCAAGCTCATCGAGCGCAGCAAGCCCGCCATTGAAAAGGGCGAACGCGTGCAGTTCATCGAGGTGGCGCGTAACGTGAACCGCTCGGTCGGCGCCATGCTGTCCGGTGCTGTCACCCGCGTGCACCCCGAAGGCCTGCCCGACGACAGCATCCGTATCCAGCTCGAAGGCACGGGCGGCCAGTCGTTCGGTGCGTTCCTCACGCGCGGCATCACGCTGTACCTGATCGGCGACGCCAACGACTACACGGGCAAGGGTCTGTCGGGAGGCCGCGTGGTCGTGCGCCCCAGCATCGATTTCCGCGGTGACGCCGTGCGCAACACCATCGTTGGCAACACCGTGATGTACGGCGCCACCACGGGCGAAGCCTTCTTCAGCGGCGTTGCCGGTGAGCGTTTCGCTGTGCGTCTGTCGGGCGCCACCGCAGTGGTGGAGGGCACGGGCGACCACGGTTGCGAATACATGACCGGGGGCACCGTGGTGGTGCTGGGCAAGACTGGCCGCAACTTTGCGGCGGGCATGAGCGGCGGCGTGGCATACGTGTACGACGAAGACGGTCAGTTCGACACCCGCTGCAACATGTCCATGGTGACGCTGGAGCGCATCCTGCCCGCCACCGAACAGGAAGCCACGGTGCCGCGCTCGATCTGGCACAACGGACAGACCGACGAAGCCCAGCTCAAGAAGCTGCTGGAAGACCACAACCGTTGGACGGGCAGCAAGCGCGCACGCGAGCTGCTCGACAACTGGGCCGCATCGCGCAGCAAGTTCGTCAAGGTCTTCCCGACCGAGTACAAGCGTGCGTTGGCTGAAATTTATGAACGAAAAGTGCTGGAGGAGTCCGCTACACCTGCGGTAGCTGCTACCAAAAAAGAAGTGGCACCCGCCAAGTAAGGCGACGTCACCCACCTTCGCACAGCATTCATAGACAAGGACATCGTCATGGGAAAAACTACCGGCTTCATGGAATACGAGCGCATCGAAGAGGGCTACAAGCCTGTGCCCGAGCGCTTGAAGCACTACAAGGAATTTGTCATCGGGCTGGATGAAAGCCAGGCCAAGGTGCAAGGCGCGCGCTGCATGGACTGCGGCACGCCGTTCTGCAACAACGGCTGCCCGGTGAACAACATCATTCCGGACTTCAACGATCTGGTGTACCACGCGGACTGGAAGAGCGCGATTGAGGTGCTGCACAGCACCAACAACTTCCCCGAGTTCACCGGCCGCATCTGCCCCGCACCCTGCGAGGCCGCCTGCGTGCTCAATGTGAACGACGACGCCGTGGGCATCAAGTCCATCGAGCACGCGATCATTGACCGTGCGTGGGAGGAGAGCTGGGTACAGCCACGCGTTGCCAAGCACAAAACGGGCAAGAAGGTGGCCGTGGTGGGCTCTGGCCCCGCAGGTATGGCGGCAGCACAGCAACTCGCGCGCGCTGGCCACAGCGTCACGCTGTTTGAAAAGAACGACCGCGTGGGCGGGCTGCTGCGCTACGGCATTCCGGACTTCAAGATGGAGAAGTCGCACATTGACCGCCGCGTCAAGCAGATGGAAGCCGAAGGCGTGGTGTTTCGCACCGGCGTGTTTGTGGGCGCCGCCAAGGACGGACTGGGCAAAGATTCCAAGGTCACCAACTGGGCCAAGGAAACCGTCACGCCCGAGCAGCTGAACAAGGAGTTCGATGCCGTGCTGCTGACCGGTGGCGCCGAGCAGTCGCGCGACCTGCCTGTGCCGGGCCGTGACCTCGATGGCATTCACTTCGCCATGGAGTTCTTGCCCCAGCAGAACAAGGTCAACGCGGGCGATAAGCTCAAGGGCCAGTTGCGCGCCGAGGGCAAACACGTCATCGTGATTGGTGGCGGCGACACCGGCAGCGACTGCGTGGGCACCAGCAACCGCCACGGCGCTGCGAGCGTTACACAGTTCGAGCTGATGCCACAGCCGCCCGAAGAGGAAAACCGCCCGTTGACCTGGCCCTACTGGCCCATCAAGCTGCGCACCAGCTCCAGCCACGAAGAGGGTTGCGAACGCGAATTCGCCATCTCCACCAAGGAATTCATCGGAGAAAAAGGCAAGGTCACCGGCCTCAAGACCGTGCGTGTGGAGTTCAAGGACGGCAAGATGGTCGAGGTGGCTGGGTCTGAGAAGATCCTGAAGGCCGATCTGGTGCTGCTGGCCATGGGTTTCGTGAGTCCGGTGGCTGCCGTGCTGGAAGCTTTTGGCGTGGACAAAGATGCCCGGGGCAATGCCCGCGCCACGACCGACTTCGATGGCGGTTATGCCACCAACGTGCCCAAGGTGTTCGCTGCTGGCGACATTCGGCGTGGTCAGTCGCTGGTGGTCTGGGCCATCCGCGAAGGCCGCCAGGCCGCGCGTGCAGTCGATGAGTTCCTCATGGGGTACTCAGACCTGCCGCGCTGATCGGCTGCGGAACATGCAATCGAAACGGCGCTGCGGCGCCGTTTTTCATGGCGGGTTGGTCAGGGCGTAAAGCGATCGGTGGATATGCCCTTGGAAGTTGGGAGGGGAGGGGCGGCGGACGCATTATTGGGCGAGGCCACCGACTGGACCCGGCGCGCGCCCGCCAGTCCAGGTGGATGGCCCCGCCTTCCACGTCTGCGCATCTTTATTGGCACAATCGAGGGTTCTGTCAATCCGGGGTTGTATGGCGTCTGAGCGACCATCCATCTCATGATGCAGATGCTTCAAGATGCAAACATACATGTATGTATGTTTGCATCTTGAGCTACCATCGCGGCTTCCTGCGGCCCGAGGAATCACTGTGTGGTGACTGACGACCCGGAATCCTGAATCTATTTGCATGTCTGACCCCTCCCACCTTGCCGAACTGCGCAATGTCACGTTCTCCTACGGAGACCGCGACATCCTGCGCGACGTTTCGCTGACCGTGCCGCGTGGCAAGGTCACGGCGCTGATGGGCGCCTCCGGTGGGGGCAAGACCACGGTGCTGCGCCTGATAGGGGGGCAGCAGCGGGCTTTGGGCGGTGAAGTCCTGTTTGACGGGCAGGACGTGGGTCGCCTTGATGCGTCTGGCTTGTACACCGTCCGCCGCCGGATGGGGATGCTGTTCCAGTTCGGGGCATTGTTCACCGACCTGAGTGTTTTCGAGAATGTGGCCTTTCCGCTCAGGGAGCACACCGACCTTTCCGAAGCGCTGATCCGCGACGTGGTCCTCATGAAACTGCATGCCGTGGGCCTGCGCGGCGCACGTGATCTCATGCCCAGCGAGATTTCGGGGGGAATGGCCCGGCGGGTGGCCCTGGCCCGTGCCATTGCGCTGGACCCGGAGCTGGTGATGTACGACGAGCCTTTTGCGGGGCTGGACCCCATTTCACTGGGAACGGCGGCGCAGCTGATCCGCCAGCTCAATGACGCCATGGGCCTCACGAGCATCGTGGTCTCGCACGACCTGGAGGAAACCTTCCGGCTGGCAGACCACGTGATCATCCTCGGGGCTGGCGTGGTGGCCGCTCAGGGCACGCCAGATGAGGTGCGTGCCAGCACGGACCCCCTGGTCCACCAGTTTGTCAATGCCTTGCCCACAGGGCCGGTACCCTTTCATTACCCTGGCCCTGACGAGGTGCAGGACTTCGGACCTGTGGGAGGGCGTGCACGGTGAGCTGGTACAACCCCTCCGATGTCGGTTTTGCCGTGCGCCAAAAGCTGGCCGACATTGGCATGGGCGCGCGTCTTTTTGTACGGCTGGTGCGGATGGTGGGTGCCACCTTCATGCGGCCTTCGCTGGTGCGCGACCAGGTGCATTTTCTGGGCAACTACTCGCTGGCCATCATTGCGGTGTCTGGCCTCTTTGTGGGTCTGGTGCTGGGGCTGCAGGGGTATTACACGCTGCAGCGCTACGGTTCAGCAGAAGCGCTGGGTCTTCTGGTCACGCTGTCGCTGGTGCGGGAGTTGGGGCCCGTGGTCACCGCCTTGCTGTTTGCGGGGCGGGCGGGCACGTCGCTGACGGCCGAGATTGGTTTGATGCGCGCGGGCGAGCAGCTCAGCGCAATGGAGATGATGGCGGTGGACCCCGTCCAGCGCATCCTCGCCCCCCGCTTCTGGGCCGGCGTGATCACGATGCCCCTGCTGGCGGCGGTGTTCAGTGCGGTGGGGGTGATTGGTGGCTGGAGCGTGGGCGTGCTCATGATTGGCATCGACCCCGGCGCTTTCTGGAGCCAGACGCAGGGCGGCGTTGACGTGTGGAAAGACGTGGGCAACGGTGTGCTCAAAAGCGTGGTGTTCGGTGTTGCCGTCACCTTCGTGGCGTTGCTGCAGGGCTTTACTGCCAAGCCCACGCCCGAGGGAGTGTCGCGTGCCACCACGCGCACCGTGGTGATGGCGTGCCTGGCCGTGCTGGGGCTCGACTTCGTCCTCACGGCCCTGATGTTCAGTATCTGAGGCTGGCGATGCTGGCAGTGAAGAGGAAACAAACAATGCAACGCTCCAAAAACGATCTCTGGGTTGGACTGTTCGTGATGCTGGGGGCCGTGGCACTGGTGTTTCTGGCGCTCCAGTCCGCCAATTTGCTGAGCCTGAATTTCCAGTCCGGCTACCGCATCACGGCGCGCTTTGACAACATAGGCGGGCTCAAGCCCCAGGCAGCGGTGCGCAGTGCTGGCGTGGTGGTCGGGCGTGTGGAGTCCATCACGTTCGACGACAAGACCTACCAGGCGCGGGTGACGCTGGCAATGGAAAACCGCTACGCTTTCCCCAAGGACAGCTCCCTCAAGATTCTCACCAGCGGCCTGTTGGGTGAGCAGTACATCGGTATCGAGGCCGGGGCGGACGAGAAGAACCTTGCTGCGGGCGACATGGTCACCGCGACCCAGTCTGCCGTGGTGCTCGAAAACCTCATTGGACAGTTTCTCTACAGCAAAGCCGAAGACGGCGGTAAGCCCGCAGGGGCAGGTGACAAGAAATGAAGAACTTTGAAACAACCACCCTGCCCACCGGCTCCAAGCAAGAGGGCTTGCCACGTGCGCTGGGCGGTTTGGCGCTGCTGCTTGCTGGCGCGCTGCTTTCGGGCTGTGCCACCGTGGCCAACCCCGACCCGCGTGATCCGCTGGAGTCCTACAACCGGAGCATGACCAACTTCAACGAGCAGGTTGATGCCATGGTGCTCAAGCCGGTGGCGATTGCCTACCAGGACATCACGCCCGCCCCGGTGCGCACGGGGGTGAGCAACTTTTTCGCCAACATCGGCGATGTCTGGTCGTTTGTGAACAACGTGCTGCAGCTGCGCGCGGAGGCCGCCGCCTCGACGTTCATGCGCGTCAATGTCAACACCTTCATGGGTCTCGGTGGGGTGCTGGATATCGCCAGCGAGCTGGGCATAGACCGCTACAAGCAGGACTTTGGCCTGACGCTGGGCCGATGGGGCGTGGGAACCGGCCCATACCTGGTGCTGCCGGTTCTCGGTCCGTCCACGGTGCGCGACACCTTTGCGCTGCCGGTGGACATGAAGGGCAACGTGGTGAGCTATGTGGACCCAGTCTCGGCCCGGAACACGCTCTATGCACTGCGGGTGGTGGACACGCGCGCCAATCTTTTGCGGGCAAGCTCCGTCCTGGACAGTGCCGCGCTGGACAAATACAGCTTCACGCGGGACGTTTTCCTGCAGGTGCGCAGCCAGGCTGGTGAGCTGCAGAACAGCAAGGGCTCGGACGGCAAAGACGCCAACGATGGCGTATTGCCGCAAGAGCCTCCCCGTTGAGGTGATCTTCGGGGAGGCTCTGCCCGCCGATGGCGGCTAGAGCGCGGGCGACCGTGTTGCACTTGCTTGCAAACCGCAACGCCCGCGACGCATGCGTTGTTTCTGCGGCCACCACAATGCAATACGGGCATGCCGGATGGCGGCTCATGACTGAACGAGAAAGTAGAGGATAGAGGACATGATGAACCGACGTTCCCTGGGCCACCTGGCACTGTGTGCTGCCGCCGTGGCATCTCTGGGCTTGCCGCTGGCCGCTCTGGCGGCAGACGAAGCGCCGGACGCGATGATCAAGCGCCTGTCCACCGACGTGCTCAACACTGTGAAGTCCGACAAGGCGATTCAGGGCGGCGACTTGACCAAGGTGATCGCGCTGGTGGACAAGACCGTGATGCCCAACGTCAACTTTCGCCGCATGACTGCCGCTGCCGTGGGGCCAGGCTGGCGCCAGGCCACGCCCGAGCAGCAAAAACGCCTGCAGGACGAGTTCAAGATCTTGCTGGTGCGCACCTATGCGGGTGCGCTGGCGCAGGTCAACGACCAAAGCATCCAGGTCAAGCCGTTGCGCGCTGCGCCCGAAGACAAGGACGTGCTGGTGCGCACCGAAATCGTGGGCCGTGGCGACCCCATTCAGCTTGACTACCGCCTCGAAAAAACCCCTGGCGACGGCGCAGGCTGGAAGATCTACAACCTGAATGTGCTGGGTGTCTGGCTGGTGGAAACCTACCGGGGCCAGTTTGCCCAGGAGATCAACGCCAAGGGTATTGATGGCCTGATCGAGACCCTGGCTGCGCGCAACAAAGCCAACTCCACCGCCAAGGGCTGAGCCTCCTCCATGCTGGTTCTCCCCCCCGAGCTGACCCACCGCCAGGCCACAGCCTGCCTGCAGATGCTTCTGCAGGGGCTGCGCGTGCACCGTGAAAGTGGTGTGGTGGTGGATGCGAGCGCGATGACGGTGTTTGACAGCTCGGCCCTGGCCGTGCTGCTGGAATGCCGGCGTGAGGCGCTGTCAGTGGGCAAGACCTTTGCCGTGCAGGGGTTGCCCACGGCGCTGCGCGGCATGGCGGGCTTGTACGGCGTTGGCACCTTGCTCACGCCCGTGTCCTGAGGCTGCATACCCTTCGCCATAACGCAGTTCGGGGCAAGGCCGTAAAATCAGGGGCTTCATGCCCGCAGTCTCCTTCCAAGCCATCTCCAAGACCTTTGCCACGCCCAAAGGCCCTTTTCAGGCACTGAACCAGGTCAACCTGGACATTGAGGAGGGCGAGTTCTTCGGACTCCTCGGCCCCAACGGTGCCGGTAAAACCACCCTGATCAGCATCCTCGCGGGCCTGGCGCGCGCCAGCAGCGGCCGTGTGCTGGTGCAGGGCAGCGACGTGCAGGCCGACTTTGCCGAGGCGCGCCGCAAGCTCGGTGTGGTGCCGCAGGAACTGGTGTTCGACCCCTTCTTCAACGTGCGCGAATCGCTGCGCATCCAGTCCGGCTATTTCGGCGTGAAGAACAACGACGCCTGGATCGACGAGCTGCTGGAGAACCTGGGCCTTACCGACAAGGCCAACGCCAACATGCGGCAACTCTCGGGCGGTATGAAGCGCCGCGTGCTCGTGGCGCAGGCGCTGGTGCACAAGCCGCCCATCATCGTGCTCGATGAACCCACGGCGGGCGTGGACGTGGAGCTGCGCCAGACCCTTTGGCACTTTGTCGCGCGCCTGAACAAGGAAGGCCACACGGTGTTGCTGACCACGCATTACCTGGAAGAAGCCGAAGCCCTGTGTGGCCGCATTGCCATGCTCAAGTCCGGCCAGATCGTAGCGCTGAACCGCACCAGCGAACTGCTGCAGGCGGCTTCAGGCAGCATCCTGCAGTTCAAGACCGATGCGGCTTTGCCACCCGCCCTGGCGATGGCGGCGCGTGTCACCGGTCGTATCGTGCAACTGCCCGCGCACGACGCCGCAGAGATCGAAAGCCACCTGGCAGCGCTGCGCGTAGCGGGCGTAGAGGTGCATGACATGGAGATCCGCAGGCCGGACCTGGAGGATGTGTTCTTGCAGGTGATGTCCGGTACGTCTGCGTCCAACATCCCACTCGAAGGTGTCGCGCTATGACCGGCTGGCAGACCCTGTTCTACAAGGAAGTCCTGCGGTTCTGGAAGGTCAGCTTCCAGACCGTTGCCGCGCCGGTGCTCACGGCCGTGTTGTACCTGCTGATCTTCGGTCACGTGCTCGAAGACCACGTCAAGGTCTACGACCGCATCAGCTACACCGCCTTTCTGGTGCCCGGCCTCGTGATGATGAGCGTGCTGCAAAACGCCTTTGCCAACAGCTCGTCGAGCCTGATCCAGAGCAAGATCATGGGCAGTCTGGTGTTTGTGCTGCTCACGCCGCTGTCGCACTGGGCCTGGTTTGTGGCCTATGTGGGCTCGTCCATGGTGCGCGGGCTGGTGGTGGGGCTGGGTGTGTTCATCGTCACGCTGGCTTTTGCGCGGCCAGAGTTTGCGGCGCCGCTGTGGATACTGGTGTTTGCGGTGCTGGGCGCGGGCCTGCTGGCCACGTTGGGGCTCATTGCCGGGCTGTGGGCCGACAAGTTTGATCAGCTCGCCGCGTTCCAAAACTTCGTGGTCGTGCCCATGACGTTCCTCTCGGGCGTGTTCTATTCCATCCAGTCGCTGCCGCCGTTCTGGCAGACCGTGAGCCACCTCAACCCGTTTTTCTACATGATTGACGGGTTCCGCTATGGCTTCTTTGGCCAGAGCGATACCTCGCCCTGGCTCAGCCTCAGCATCGTGGGCATCGCCTGGCTGGCCGTGAGCTTTCTCGCCGTGCACCTGCTGCGCACCGGCTACAAAATTCGCAACTGATTCCGAGCCCAACATGACCGCTGACCAACTCAAAGACATCATCGCCGCCGGCCTGGCCTGCGAACACATCACGCTGGAGGGCGATGGGCGCCACTGGTACGCCACCATCGTCTCGGCCGAGTTCGAGGGCAAGCGCGCCATCCAACGCCACCAGCGCGTGTACGCCACGCTGGGCGCGAAAATGCATACGGATGAAGTTCACGCGCTGTCGATGAAGACCTTCACCCCCGCCGAGTGGGCGGCGCAAGCGCAGTGACACTGCCTGTCTGGTTACTCATTTATTGATAGCAGTTGGTGCTTGATAGATAAGCGCTAAGGGCCATTTTCATTCATATTTTGGTTGTTAGATAGAGATGGACAAACTCCTGATTCGCGGCGGACGCACCTTGCAAGGCGAGGTGCTGGTCTCTGGCGCCAAGAACGCCGCCTTGCCGGAGTTGTGTGCCGCGCTGCTCACCGCCGACCCGGTGACCCTGCTCAACGTGCCCCAGCTGCAGGATGTGAGCACCATGCTCAAGCTCATCCGCAATATGGGCGTGACCGCAGAGCGCGCCGACGACGGCACGGTGCGCATCGACGCCAGTGCGCTCAACACGCCCGAGGCGCCGTACGAGTTGGTCAAGACCATGCGTGCCTCGGTGCTGGCGCTGGGCCCGCTGCTGGCCCGCTTTGGCGAGGCCACGGTGTCGCTGCCCGGCGGCTGCGCCATCGGTTCGCGCCCGGTGGACCAGCACATCAAGGGCCTGGCCGCCATGGGCGCCGAGATCGTGGTCGAACACGGCTACATGATCGCCAAGTTGCCTGCGGGTTGGACGCGTTTGAAGGGCGCGCGCATCACCACCGACATGGTCACGGTGACGGGCACCGAAAACTTCCTCATGGCCGCTGCGCTGGCCGAAGGCGAGACGGTGCTCGAAAACGCCGCGCAAGAGCCCGAGATTTCGGACCTGGCCGAGATGCTGATCGCCATGGGCGCGAAGATCGAAGGCCACGGCACCAGCCGCATCCGCATCCAGGGCGTGGACCAACTGCACGGCTGCACCCACCGCGTGGTGGCTGACCGCATCGAAGCGGGCACCTTCCTGTGCGCCGTGGCGGCCACGGGCGGTGATGTGGTGCTGCGCCATGGCCGCGCCGACCACCTGGATGCGGTGATCGAAAAGCTGCGTGAGGCCGGTGCCGCCTTGCAATCGGTCGAGGGCGGTATCCGCGTGCAAAGCGCGGGCGGCGCCACGCTCAAGGCCCAGGGCTTTCGCACCACCGAGTACCCCGGTTTCCCCACCGACATGCAGGCCCAGTTCATGGCGCTCAACTGCATCGCGCAGGGCACGGCCACGGTGACCGAGACAATTTTTGAAAACCGCTTCATGCATGTCAATGAGCTGGTGCGGCTGGGTGCCAAGATCCAGACCGATGGCAAGGTGGCGGTCATCGAAGGCCTGTCCACCACATCCAGCCGCCTGTCCGGCGCCACCGTGATGGCCACCGACCTGCGCGCGTCCGCCAGCCTCGTCATCGCAGGCCTGGTGGCCGATGGCGAAACCGTGGTGGACCGCATCTACCACCTGGACCGTGGCTATGACTGCATGGAAGCGAAGCTACGCGGCATTGGCGCCGACATCGAACGGATCTCAGCATGAGCAACAACATGATCACCCTGGCGCTTTCCAAGGGCCGCATCTTTGACGAAACCCTGCCGCTTTTAGCTGCCGCCGGCATCGAGGTGCTGGAAGACCCCGAGAAGTCGCGCAAGCTCATCCTGCCCACCAACCAGCCCAATGTGCGGGTGGTGCTGGTGCGCGCCACCGACGTGCCCACCTATGTGGAATACGGCGGCGCCGACATCGGCGTGACCGGCAAGGACACCCTCATCGAACACGGTGGCCAGGGGCTGTACCAGCCGCTGGACCTGCAGATTGCCAAGTGCCGCGTGAGCGTTGCCGTGCGCAACGACTTCGACTACGAGCGTGCTGTCAAGCAGGGCTCGCGCCTGAAGGTCGCCACCAAGTACACGTCGATTGCGCGTGACTTCTTTGCCACCAAGGGTGTGCACGTGGACATGGTCAAGCTCTACGGCAGCATGGAACTGGCGCCGCTCATCGGCCTGGCCGATGCCATCGTCGACCTGGTGTCCACCGGCAACACGCTCAAGGCCAACCATCTGGTGGAGGTCGAGCGCATCATGGACATCAGCTCCTACCTCGTGGTCAACCAGGCCGCGCTCAAGCTCAAGCAGGCACCGCTGCGCCGCATCATTGATGCGTTTGCTTCGGCCATCCCTGCCCCCAAGAACTGAACCCACCTTAGAACGCACTATGACTTTGGTAGCTGCTCCCGCCCGTCTGTCCACCGCTGCGGCCACTTTTGAGGCTGATTTTGCAGCCCGCCTGCATTGGTCTGCCGACACCGACGCGGCCATCGAGCAGCGCGTGGCCGACATCCTGGCCGACGTGCAAAAGCGCGGCGATGCGGCGGTGCTCGAATACACCGCCCGCTTCGACGGCCTCTCGGCACCGAACATGGCCGCGCTGGAGCTGACCCAGGCCGACTTCAAGGCCGCGTTTGACGCCATCCCCCAGGCCCAGCGCGACGCGCTGCAGGCCGCCGCCAAGCGCGTGCGCAGCTACCACGAAGCGCAGAAAAAAGCCTCGGGCGAGAGCTGGAGCTACCGCGACGAAGACGGCACGCTGCTGGGCCAGAAGGTCACACCGCTGGACCGCGTGGGCATCTACGTGCCCGGCGGCAAGGCCGCCTACCCGTCGAGCCTGCTGATGAACGCCATCCCGGCCCATGTGGCGGGCGTGCAGGAAATCATCATGGTGGTGCCCACGCCCGTACGCGGCAGCGTGGCGACCGGCGGCTCGGGTGAGGGCACGTCGACCCGGGGCGAGCGCAACGAGCTGGTGCTGGCAGCCGCCTACGTGGCCGGTGTGACCCGCGCCTTCACCATCGGCGGCGCACAGGCCGTGGCCGCGCTGGCCTACGGCACGGCCACCGTGCCCAAGGTCGACAAGATCACCGGCCCCGGCAACGCCTACGTGGCCAGCGCCAAGAAGCGCGTGTTCGGCACCGTGGGCATCGACATGATCGCAGGCCCGAGCGAAATCCTGGTGCTGGCCGATGGCACCACACCGCCCGACTGGGTGGCCATGGATCTGTTCAGCCAGGCCGAGCATGACGAGCTGGCGCAGAGCATCCTGCTGTGCCCCGACGCCGCCTACCTCGACGCCGTGCAGCGCGAGATCGACCGCCTGCTGCCCACCATGCCGCGCGCCGAGATCATCGCCAAGAGCCTTACCGGCCGGGGCGCGCTGATCCTCACCAAGGACATGGAAGAAGCCTGCGCGATCAGCAACCGCATCGCTCCGGAGCATTTGGAAGTGAGCAGCACCGACCCGCACCGTTGGGAGCCTTTGCTGCGCCACGCCGGTGCGATCTTTCTGGGGGCCTACACCTCCGAAAGCCTGGGCGACTACTGCGCAGGCCCCAACCACGTGCTGCCCACCAGCGGCACGGCACGCTTCTCGTCCCCGCTGGGCGTGTACGACTTCCAGAAGCGTAGCAGCATCATCGAAGTGAGCGAAGCCGGTGCCCAGGTGTTGGGCACGATTGCTGCCGAGCTGGCCTACGGCGAGGGCCTGCAGGCCCACGCGCAGGCGGCCGAGATGCGGCTCAAAGCTGGAGTCAAGCCGCGCTGATCGCCCCCCGGGGCAGGGCACCCTGTGTGGGTGCCGACGCCTTGGGCTGAGATGCGGCGGGTGCAGGCGGACAGGCGGCTCCTGCCACTGCCCGGTGCTGCGCCCAGTTCAGCCGCGCGGGCCGGTGGCCTTCGGCACTGACCCGCAGCCGCACCGGTCCGGCGAACGACAGACGCTGTCCGGCCTCCAGAAAATAATCTTCCAGCAGACCATCACAGGTCACCCAGACGCGGCCTTGTTCGACTTCGAGCAGGGCAATGTCGCCTGCGCGGAAGTCCAGCACCTGGACAGCCTGCAAGGGCGGCAGGGGCTGGCGCTTCCATTGCAGCGTGAGAGGAACCGCAGGCTGGCTGGGCAGTGCGGGCGACGGTGGGGTGGGGGTGTGCAGCGTGTTCATGCCTTCACTGTGCGGCCAGCTGCCGTGGGCCACCAGCCACAGGCGCGTGCGATCTGGCCCAGTACAGAACAGCGAACCGGCCCATCTGTACTGTACGCACTGGGCCGTCTCTGTACTGTCTGTCGGCCAAAGTGCCAGTACAGAATGCAGCATGGCCACCGATGACGCACCCCCGCTGTACCTTCAAATCGCCGAACAACTTGCGCAGCTGATCCGCAACGGCACCCTGGCGCGCGGCGAAAAGCTGCCCTCGGTGCGTGAGCTGGCGCGCCAGCACGGCGTGGCGCAGACCACGGTGGTGCAGGCCTACCACTGGCTCGAAGATGCGCGCCTGATCACCGCGCGCCCGCGCTCAGGCTTTTTTGTGGCGGCGCGGCCGGTGAGCCTGCCCGAGCCCAGCACACCGCGCCCGATGCGCCGCCCGCGCGAGGTGTCGGTGGACTGGCTGGGCCAGCGTATCCTGGGGCGCAACCAGCCGGTGGACATGATCTCGTACAGCAGCGGCACGCCCGGCCCCGAGCTGTTCAACCCCGACCGCGTGCGCCGCGCCGTGGTGCGCGCCGCGCAGCGCCACCGCAACCTGCTGTGCACTTACCCCGGTTCGTCGGGCCATGAGGACGCGCGCCGCGCCCTGGCGCGCTATGCCGTCAGCCTGGGCTGCAGCCTGGACCCCGAGAATATCGTGATCACCGGCGGCTGCATGGACTCCATTGCGCTGTGCCTGCGCGCGGTGACGCAGCCGGGCGACGTGGTGGCGCTGGAGTCACCCACGCATTTTTCGTTTCTGGAGGTGCTGCAGGGCCTGCACCTCAAGGCGCTGGAGATTCCCACCCACCCGCGCAACGGACTGTCTCTTGATGCGCTGCAGCTCGCGCTGGACACCCAGCCCGTCAAGGCCGTGATGGTGGTGCCCACGCTCAGCAACCCGCTGGGCAGCTGCATGCCCCAGGCCGAGCGCAGGCGCCTGGTGCAGATGGCGGCGCGGCACGACATGGCGGTCATCGAGGACGCGATCTACAACGATCTGGTCGAGGTGGACGAGATGCGCCGCACCGTCAAGTCGTACGACACCACAGGCCATGTGATGTTGTGCGACTCGTTCTCCAAGACGCTGGCGCCGGGCCTGCGCCTGGGCTGGCTGGAGGCCGGCCGCTGGGCCGACAAGCTGCGCGCCATCAAGGACCTGCAGGCGGGTGGCCAGTCCGCCGTGCTGGAGCTGGCCCTGGCCGACCTCATCACTCAGACGGGCCACGCCGCCGCCATGCGCCAGCTGCGTGCGGCCGTGGCGGCGCGCATGGATGAGGTGCGCCACGTGATTGCCGCGCACTTCCCGCAGGGTACGCGCGTGAGTGACCCGCCCGGCGGCCTGCTGCTGTGGCTGGAGCTGCCTCGCGCGCTCGATTCCGTGCAACTGCACGAGGCCTGCCTGGCCCGGCAGATCCTGATCGCACCCGGCACGGTGTTCAGCGCCAGCGGGCGGTTCCGCAACTGCCTGCGCATTGGCGTGGGCGGCGACTGGTCGCCTGCCCATCTGGAGGCGCTGCGCACCGTGGGTGACATGGCGTGCCAGATGCTGCAGGGCGGGGCACAGCGCAAGGCGGCTTGATTGTGGTGTTTTAATCAACACGAAATTCGTGGTACACGAAGTTCGTGTAATATTTAGTCCATGAAAAACATCACCGTGACCATGGACGACACCGTTGCCGAATGGGTCCGCGTGGAAGCCGCCAAGCGCGGCAGCAGCGTCTCGCGCCTGCTCGGTGAATGGCTGGCCGAAAAGATGCGCCAGGAAGACGCTTACGCCCAGGCCATGCGCGAGGCGCTGGGGTTTGAGAGCTGGGGCGCCTCCAGCGGGCCCTATGTGCCGCGCGAAACCTTGTTTCTGCGCTGAACCGGGAAAAACGCATGGCCACCGTCCCCATCTTTGTCGATACCGAAATCCTGCTCGCCAGCGTGGACGACCGCGATACCGGGCGCCAGGCGCGGGCGCGTGAATGGATCAGCTTTTGCTGGCAGACGCGCAGCGGCCGCATCAGCTCGCAGGTGCTCAACGAGCTGTACAACCAGGCCATCCAGCGTTTTGATGGCCCCCACGTGCTGCAGCAGGTGCGCGCCCAGGTGCGCCGCCTGCGCGTGTGGCTGCCGCCGCACCTCGACTCCTACACGGTGGACGGCGCCTGGGACCTGCAGGACCGCTACCGCCTGGGCTACTGGGATGCGCTCATCCTCTCGTCCGCCCATCAGCAGGGCTGCCGCTACCTGCTCACCGAAGCGTTGCCACACGACCAGCCGATGGACGCCGTGCGGCCGATCAACCCTTTTCTTGTCACCCCCAACGAACTGGACACCACCGAATGACTACTCCTGCGTCGTCTCCTCTCCAAGCCCTGGCCCGTATCCGCCCCGACGTGCGCGCCATGCACGCTTACGGCGTGCAGCCCTCCACCGGCATGCTCAAGATGGACGCGATGGAGAACCCGTTCCGCCTGCCCGCGCACCTCCAGGCCGCGCTGGGCCAGCGCCTGGGCGCGGTGGCGCTCAACCGCTACCCCGGCGACCGCCTGCTGGACCTGAAGGCGGCGCTCGCGAAATACGCCGGGATGCCCGAGGGCTACGGCGTGGTGCTGGGCAATGGCTCGGACGAACTCATCACCCTGCTGGCCCTGGCCTGCGCACAGCCCGGCACGGGCCAGCGCGCCACCATGCTGGCGCCCATGCCGGGTTTTGTGATGTACCCGCTGTCTGCGCAGCTGCAGGGCCTGGACTTTGTCGGCGTGCCGCTCACGCCCGACTTCGAGCTGGATGAGCCCGCCATGCTGGCCGCCATCGCGCAGCACAACCCCGCCATCACCTACATCGCCTACCCCAACAACCCCACGGCCACGCTGTGGGACGAGGGCGCAGTGCAGCGCATCATCGACGCCGCGGGCGCTCAGGGCGGCATCGTGGTCATGGACGAGGCCTACCAGCCCTTTGCCAGCCGCACCTGGATCGACCGCATGCGCGCCGAGCCCGCGCGCAACGCGCACGTGCTGCTCATGCGCACGCTCAGCAAGTTTGGCCTCGCAGGCGTGCGGCTGGGCTACCTCATCGGGCCCTCGGCGTTCGTGAGCGAGATCGACAAGGTGCGCCCGCCCTACAACGTGAGCGTGCTCAACTGCGAAGCCGCCCTGTTTGCTCTGGAACACGCCGAAGTTTTCGCCGCCCAGGCGGCGGAAATCCGTGCCGAACGCACCACGCTCATCGCAGCCCTGCGCCAGATGCCGGGTGTCGAAAAGTGCTGGGACAGCGAGGCCAACATGGTGCTGATCCGTGTGGCGGATTCCGCCAAGGCCTACGAGGGCATGAAAAACCGCAAGGTGCTCGTCAAGAACGTTTCTACAATGCACCCATTGCTGGCCAACTGCCTGCGCCTGACGGTAGGCAATGCCGAAGACAACGCGCAGATGCTGGCCGCACTCCAAGCCTCCTTATGACTTCCTCCGCACTTGTACCCTCCGCCCCATCGGCCGACCCGATGGCCGACCGCATCGCCGAGGTCAGCCGCAACACCGCCGAGACGCGCATCAGTGTGCGCATCAACCTCGACGGCACCGGCCAGGCGAAGCTGCACACCGGCATCGGCTTCTTCGACCACATGCTCGACCAGATCGCCCGCCATGGGCTGATCGACCTCGACATCGACTGCGAGGGTGACCTGCACATCGACGGCCACCACACCGTGGAAGACGTGGGCATCACGCTGGGCCAGGCTTTTGCGCGCGCCGTGGGCGACAAGAAAGGCATCCGCCGCTACGGGCATGCCTACGTGCCGCTGGACGAAGCGCTGTCGCGTGTGGTGGTGGATTTCTCGGGCCGCCCCGGGCTGCACATGGATGTGAAGTTCACGGCCGGGAGCATCGGCCAGCTCGACACGCAACTGGTGTTCGAGTTCTTCCAGGGCTTTGTGAACCACGCGGGCGTCACGCTGCACATCGACAACCTCAAGGGCGTCAACGCACACCACCAGTGCGAGACCATCTTCAAGGCGTTCGGGCGCACGCTGCGCGCGGCGCTGGAGCGCGACCCGCGCTCGGCCGGTGTCATCCCCTCCACCAAGGGTTCGTTGTGAAATTTTGGGTTAAATCAGGCGCTATCGCTTGATGGATAAGCGCTAGTAGCTATGAATATGGAAGCAAAAACAGTGGCGGTCGTGGACTACGGCATGGGCAACCTGCGCTCAGTGTCGCAGGCCGTGCAGGCCGCCGCCGAGGGCACGGGCTGGACCGTGGTCGTCACCCAGCGCCCCGAAGACGTGCGTGCCGCCCAGCGCATCGTGCTGCCAGGGCAGGGCGCCATGCCCGACTGCATGCGCGAGCTGCGCGAGTCCGGCCTGCAGGAATCGGTGCTCGAAGCCGCTGCCTCCAAGCCAATGTTCGGCGTGTGCGTGGGCATGCAGATGCTGCTGGACCACAGCGCCGAGGGGGATACGCCGGGCCTTGGCCTCATCCCTGGCGATGTGCTCAAGTTCGACCTGGCAGGCCGCACCCAGCCTGACGGCAGCCGCTTCAAGGTGCCCCAGATGGGCTGGAACCAGGTGCGGCAGATGCCCCACGCCCACCACGGCGGTGGCGTGCACCCGGTGTGGGCTGGCGTGCCGGACAGCAGCTACTTTTACTTTGTGCACAGTTTCTACGCCGTGCCGCAAAATCCTGCCCACTGCGCAGGGCAAACGGACTACGGCGGTTTGTTCGCCGCCGCCATTGCACGCGATAATATTTTTGCGACCCAGTTTCACCCGGAGAAAAGCGCGGAGCATGGCTTGGCCCTGTACCGCAATTTTCTGCACTGGAATCCCTGATCCCTTAACCGCCACCCGTTCGGGCCGAGCTGCGTCTCGCCCTTTTTCACCCGAACTTCACCACCATGCTGCTCATCCCCGCCATCGACCTCAAAGACGGCCACTGCGTACGCCTCAAACAAGGCGATATGGACCAATCCACCACCTTTGGTGAAGACCCCGCCGCCATGGCGCGCAAATGGGTGGATGCCGGTGCACGCCGCCTGCACCTGGTGGACTTGAACGGTGCGTTTGCGGGCGTGCCCAAGAACTACAGCGCCATCAAGTCCATTCTGAAAGAGGTGGGCGACGACATTCCCGTGCAGTTGGGCGGCGGTATCCGCGACCTGGACACCATCGAGAAATACATCGACGGCGGCCTGCGCTACGTGATCATCGGCACGGCTGCGGTCAAGAACCCCGGTTTTCTGAAGGACGCCTGCAGCGCCTTCGGCGGCCACATCATCGTGGGGCTCGATGCCAAGGACGGCAAGGTCGCTACCGACGGCTGGAGCAAGCTCACCGGCCACGAGGTCGTGGACCTGGCCAAGAAGTTCGAGGACTGGGGCGTCGAATCCATCATCTACACCGACATCGGCCGCGACGGCATGCTCTCGGGCATCAACATCGACGCTACGGTGAAGCTGGCCCAGGCTTTGAGCATCCCCGTCATCGCCTCGGGCGGCCTGTCGAACATGGCCGATATCGAGCAGCTGTGCGCGGTGGAGAGCGAAGGCGTCGAAGGTGTGATCTGCGGCCGCGCCATCTACAGCGGCGACCTCGACTTTGCTGCGGCGCAAGCGCGTGCCGACGAACTGAACGGCTGAAACCGATCACCCCCTGAGCGGCTTCGCCGCTTCCCCCAGTGGACGACGCCAGTGGCCTGGCGAAGCCAGTTCCACGGCGTCTGCTGGCCTCGGTAGCGCCTAATCAACGAATCGCTCACTGACATGCTCGCAAAACGAATCATTCCCTGTCTCGACGTCACCGGAGGCCGTGTGGTCAAGGGCGTCAATTTCGTCGAGCTGCGCGACGCAGGCGACCCGGTCGAAATTGCCGCGCGCTACAACGCGCAGGGCGCTGACGAGCTCACCTTCCTCGATATCACCGCCACCAGCGATGGCCGTGACCTCATCCTGCACATCATCGAGGCCGTGGCCAGCCAGGTGTTCATTCCACTCACCGTGGGTGGCGGCGTGCGCACTGTGGAAGACGTGCGCAGGCTGCTCAATGCGGGCGCCGACAAGACCAGTTTCAACTCGGCCGCGATTGCCAACCCTGACGTCATCAACGCCGTGTCTGCCAAGTACGGTGCTCAGTGCATCGTGGTGGCCATCGACGCCAAGCGTCGCTCGGCCGAGGATGCGCAGCGCCTGGGTGCCAACGGCCAGCCCGTGGGTGCGGGCTGGGACGTGTACAGCCACGGTGGGCGCAAGAACACCGGCCTGGACGCCATTGCCTGGGCCACCGAGATGGCGCAGCGCGGTGCGGGCGAAATCCTGCTGACCAGCATGGACCGCGACGGCACCAAGGCGGGTTTTGACCTGGAGCTGACCCGCGCAGTGAGCGATGCGGTGAGCGTGCCCGTGATCGCCTCGGGCGGGGTGGGCAACCTCGACCACCTGGCCGACGGCATCCAGACTGGCGGCGCCGACGCGGTGCTGGCCGCCAGCATCTTCCATTACGGCGAATACACCGTGGGCCAGGCCAAGGCCCGCATGGCCGAGCGCGGCATTCCGGTGCGTCTGTGACGACGGCATTCGCGGGCGCGCGTTGGGCGCTGGTGGTGGCCCTGGCGGCCATGGCACTGCCCGCTGCGGCGCAGCAGGTGCCGCCCCCGTCGTATGCGAGTTTTTCCGAGCGCCTGCCCTGTGTGCACCGCATTGGCCGCTGCTTTGACGCGACGATCGGCGGCAAGCCGGTGGAGGTGATTGCCGACAAGGCCGAATTCGAGAAGCTCAAGGCCCTGCTCCAGACGCTGAACAGCAATGTGCGTGACGTGCACTGGATCGTGCGCGAACCCGTGTTAGGCACGCTCGCGCTGGACGTGGAAACCCGCGCCAACACGCTGGGTTTGCCGCTGGTGGGCGATGAGAAGGAAGAGCCCGATGTCACCGTCTATGCCCTCGACGGCCAAGATCTGGAGAGCGAATCGGAGCTGGTAGCGCAGCAAAGCGTGCGCGTGAATGGCCAGCCCGTGGTGACGCAGCAGGAAACCCTCACGCAGGATTTTCTGCCCCCGGGGCGCTATGCGTTTGCCATCAAGTACCTGGGCCGCAAGAACTGGGATCGCAAGTGGGTGTTATTGACCGTGGCAAAGTAAATCTTCGATCAAAAGTGGTTCTGGCGCTGAGTGTGAAAGCGCTGATAGCTGTTGTTTTTGTAGTCAGATTTACGCGCTGCGCAGTGCTGCAATTGGCTGCAAGCTGCCCGACGATGCATCTGTTTTTTCATTGAACTCTCATTTTGATAGCTGCTAGCGCTTGATGGATAAGCGCTAGAGGCAAAAATGACCTCAAAACCGCTCGCGCGGCAGGCGGGCTGGTCATTCAAATCACCGACAATCCCGCCCATGAACTGGCTCAACGAAGTGAAATGGGACGCGCAGGGCCTGGTGCCCGTGATTGCGCAGGAGCAGGGCACGGGCGACGTGCTGATGTTTGCCTGGATGAACCGCGAGGCCCTTGCCAAGACGGCAGAACTCGGCCGCGCCGTGTACTTCAGCCGCTCGCGCAAGAAGCTGTGGTTCAAGGGCGAAGAGTCCGGCCACGTGCAGACCGTGCACGAGATCCGCCTGGACTGCGACAACGATGTGGTGCTGCTCAAGGTCACCCAGCTCGGCCACGAGCCTGGCATCGCCTGCCATACAGGCCGCCACAGCTGTTTTTTCAGCGTGCTCAAGGACGGAGCCTGGCACGCGGTCGATCCGGTCTTGAAAGACCCTGAATCCATCTACAAGTAATGGCAATGGACGACAAGACCATGAGTTCCAACGATTCCCTCGCACGCCTTGCCGATGTGATTGAAAGCCGCAAGCCTGCCAACGGTGGCGATCCCGACAAGAGCTATGTCTCGCGCCTGCTGCACAAGGGGCCGGATGCGTTTTTGAAGAAGATCGGCGAGGAGGCCACCGAAGTCGTCATGGCGGCCAAGGATGTGGACCACGGCGCCGACAAGTCCAAGCTGGTTTACGAAGTGGCCGACCTGTGGTTCCACTCCATGGTGGCCCTGGCCCACTATGGCCTCACGCCTGCCGATGTTCTGACCGAGCTGGAGCGCCGCGAGGGCACCAGCGGCATCGAGGAAAAAGCCTTGCGCAAGGTGGTTGCGCGCACTGCCGAAGAAGGGACCCCATGAACGACATCATCGATGTGCAAAGCAATGAGCAAAAGGCCCAGGGCCTGAAGAACATCGGCTGGGTCAGCTATGTGCTGCACCTCATCGTGGCCGTGGGGGCTGTGCTGCCAGGCGCGCAGGCCAGTGCGCTGTTGCTGGTCATTGCGCTGGTGATTGACTTGGTCAAGCGCAGCGATGCCGAGGGCACCTGGCAGGCCAATCATTTCTCCTGGCGCATCCGCTCGACGATCTGGGCTGGTGTTCTGTATGTGGTGACCGCGCCCCTGTGGCTGCTGCTGATTGCGCCGGGCTGGATTGCCTGGGGGCTGATCTCGCTGTGGTTCCTGTACCGCATCGTGCGCGGCATGCTGGCCATGAGCAAGAACCAGGCGGTGGATGCCTGAACCGACGGCGTCCCTGTCGCACTTGTCATCCCTGCCACGGCTGAACCTGGCCCTGCAGGGTGGGGGCTCCCACGGTGCGCTCACCTGGGGTGTGCTGGATGCCTTGCTGGAGGATGGCCAGTGGCAGTTTGATGGCGTGAGCGGCACCAGCGCCGGCGCGATGAATGCCGTGGCCATGGCGCACGGCTTTGCCAAAGCCGCGCAGGAGCACAAAGACCCGCACGAAGCGCACCTGGCCGGTTGCGTCCAGGCGCGTGAAACGCTTACCCGGCTGTGGGAGGGCGTGGGCACGCTGGGCAGCCTGATGTGGGGCTCGCCCCTGTCGGCCGCCAACCCCATGATGGGGCTGATGCGCCAGTGGCTCTCGCCCTACCAGACCAATCCGCTCGACATCAACCCGCTGCGCCGCCTGCTGGAGCGCGAGGTGGACTTTGACCTGCTGTGCACTGTGCGCCGCGCCAGCGCTGCGGCGGGCGGGCCCAAGGTGTTTGTGTGCGCCACCAACGTGCGCACCGGGCGCGGCGAAATCTTCTCTGGCCCCCGGCTGAGCGCGGATGCCGTGATGGCGTCGGCCTGCCTGCCAGCGCTGTTCAAGGCCGTGGAAATCGACGGTGAGCATTACTGGGACGGCGGCTATTCGGGCAACCCTGCGTTGCACCCGCTGATCTATCAGACCGAGACCTCCGACATCCTGCTTGTGCAGATCAACCCCATCGAACATCTGGATCTGCCCCACTCAGGCCAGGAAATCATGGAGCGCATGAACGAAGTCACCTTCAATGCCAGCCTGCTGGCCGAGTTGCGCGCCATCGAGTTCGTGCGCCGTCTGCTGGCCGAGGGCAAGCTGGATGCGCGCCGCTACAAAAGCGTGCGCATGCACCGCATCGACGGCGGCGCCGTGCTGGCGCCCTTTGGCGCCGACAGCAAGGCCCGTGCAGACATGGCCTTTGTGCGCAAGCTTTTCGCCCTCGGCCGCACGGCCGGGCAGGAATGGCTGCACGCGCACCGCAAGGATGTGGGTGTGCGGCCCACCATCAATATCGCTGAAAATACATGAAGCCCCCCTGTGCCGCCTACGGCGCCTTCCCCCTTGGGGGACGCCACCCGTGGCCTGGCAAAGCCAGTTCCACGGTGGCACTGGCTTCGCGCGCGCCGGTTGCGACCGCTTTGGATGGCGAGCAGCGCCTGGTGACCTGTTAATTTTGTACTGACATTTTCCTCATGCACGATCCGAACTGCCTCTTCTGCAAAATCATCGCAGGCCAGATTCCTTCGAAGAAGGTCTATGAAGACGAAGAAATTTTCGCCTTCCACGACATCCACCCCTGGGCGCCGGTGCACTTTCTGATGGTGCCCAAGCTGCATATCCCTTCGATGGCGCAGGTCACCGAGGAACACGCGGGTGTGCTGGGGCGCATGATGGCGCTGGCGCCGAAGCTGGCAATGGAGCAGGGCTGCAACCCGTACCCGGAGGGTGGCTTTCGCGTCGTGGTAAACACGGGGCTTGAAGGTGGGCAGGAAATCCACCACCTCCATATCCATGTGATGGGCGGTCCCCGTCCGTGGCTCAAAGGCTGAACCAGGCTGACGGGTCGTGCAGGGAGATTCCCGCAGTTCTGCTTGGGCTGTGAACTCCTGTCACGCCCCCCGTCTAAAATGATTGCAATTCGTTAGGAGATATTCCATGGGCTCTTTTTCCATCTGGCACTGGCTGATCGTGCTGCTGATCGTCGTCATGGTGTTCGGCACCAAGAAGCTCAAGAACATGGGCTCCGATCTCGGGGGCGCCGTCAAGGGCTTCAAGGACGGCATGAAAGACGGTTCGGCCGACGCGGCAGCCACCACCACCCCACCCGCAGGCCAGGTTGCCAACAACCCTGCGACCGACAAGACCACCATCGATGTCGAAGCCAAGCAAAAGAGCTGAGCGGGCTGTTCCCGCTGGCACCCGCACGCTTTGCGCTTGATCCATGATTGATATTGGCCTGTCCAAGATGGCGCTGATCGGCGCGGTGGCTCTTATAGTCATCGGGCCCGAGAAGCTCCCCCGTGTGGCCCGCACGGTGGGCACCCTGCTGGGCAAGGCCCAGCGTTACGTGTCCGATGTGAAGGCCGAGGTCAACCGGTCCATGGAGCTCGACGAGCTCAAGAAAATGAAGGACACGGTGGAGAACGCCGCACGCGATGTGCACAACTCCATCCAGACCAGCGCCAGCGAGTTCGAAAAGGACTGGGCCGAGGCTACCGACACCGCCAGCTCGGCGTTGCAGGACCAGACCGCCGTCGTGCCGGCTTACAAACACCCCGGCAAGAACTGGCGCCTCAAGCGGGGTGCGGTGCCCCAGTGGTACAAGGCCCGAAGCGGTGTGCGCACCAAGGCACAGTCCGGCGCGGCCCGTGTGGCGCGTTTCCGTCCCCGTAAATTCCATTGATGCAGCAGCCACCAGCGCACCGCGCGCTGCATGGGCGGCCCTGACGCCCACGAAAACCCAACATGTCCGAAACCCCTTCCAAAGAAGACGAGCTGGCCGGTACCGAGCAGCCGTTTGTGCAGCACCTGATGGAGCTGCGCGACCGGATGGTCAAGGCCATCATTGCCATCGCGATTGCGGCGGCGATTTTGTTCTTCTTCCCTGGCCCCGGCGCGCTGTATGACTTTCTGGCGGCGCCGCTGGTGGCCCACCTTCCCAAGGGCGCCACGCTGATCGCCACGTCGGTGATCTCGCCGTTCATGGTGCCGCTCAAGATATTGTTGATGTCGGCCTTTTTGCTGGCACTGCCGTTTGTGCTGTGGCAGGTGTGGGCCTTTGTGGCGCCTGGCCTGTATTCGCACGAAAAGAAGCTGGTGCTGCCGCTCGTGATCTCCAGCACGCTGCTGTTCTTCATCGGGGTGGCGTTTTGCTACTACCTGGTGTTTGGCCAGGTGTTTGCGTTTATCCAGAGCTTTGCGCCCAAGAGCATCACCGCCGCGCCAGACATCGAGGCCTACCTGAGCTTTGTGCTGTCGATGTTCCTGGCGTTTGGCTTGTCCTTCGAGGTGCCGATTGCCGTGGTGGTGCTGGCCCGCATGGGCATCGTGAGCGTGCAGAAGCTGCGGGAGTTTCGTGGCTATTTCATTGTGATCGCCTTTGTGATCGCTGCCATCGTCACGCCGCCCGATGTGGTGTCGCAGCTGTCGCTGGCGATCCCCATGTGTCTGCTGTACGAGGTGGGCATCTGGGCGGCGCAGATCTTCATCAAGCACACCAAAGCCCCGGAAGAGGGTAGCGAGCCCGCCTCCAACGCCTGAAGGTTGAGTTTTTCGTGAAAATGAGCTCTAGCGCTTGTTGGATAAGCGCTCCAAGCTATATTTTTAATAGCTGACGGGTTGCATCAGCGGCCATGTCGCGATGTTCTGCGCGCAGCCCCTAAAAACTGGCGCGTGCCCAATACCAGTGCCACCGCGGAACCGGCTTTGCGAGGCCGCTGGAGGCGTCTCCCTTTGGGAAAACGCGCAGCGCCTCAGAGGGGGCTTACCGCCTCACATTGCGCTGAGGCTTGGGGCGCACGCCGGGGTTGATGCTCAGTTCCACCATCTTGTCGCCACGCTGCACGTTGAATGGTGCTGCAGTGCCGGGCTTGAGCCCCGCCACGGCGGTCAGCAACTCGGACACATTGCTCACCTTCCTACCTTCAACCCGCACGATCACATCGCCGGGCCGCATGCCCGCCTGGGCGGCGGGGCCGTCCTGCAGCACGCCGGTGATGATCACGCCCTCGGTGGCTTTCACGCCGAAGGTTTCTGCCAGTTCGGGTGAGAGTTCGTTGGGCTCCACGCCAATCCAGCCGCGTGTGACCTGGCCGTCCTGCACGATGCCATCCAGCACCATGCGGGCCGTAGACACGGGGATTGCAAAGCCGATGCCCATGCTGCCGCCCGAGCGCGAGTAGATGGCCGTGTTGATGCCCATGAGGTTGCCATTTACATCCACCAGCGCGCCGCCCGAGTTGCCAGGGTTGATGGCCGCATCGGTCTGGATGAAGTTCTCGAAGGTGTTGATCCCGAGCTGTGTGCGGCCCAGCGCGCTCACGATGCCGCTGGTCACCGTCTGGCCCACGCCAAACGGGTTGCCTATGGCCAGCACCTGGTCGCCCACGGCGAGTACGTCCGAGTTGCCCAGCACGATGACGGGCAGCTTGTCGAGTTCGATCTTGAGGATGGCCAGGTCGGTGTCGGGGTCGGTGCCGATCACGCGGGCGCGGGCGCGGCGGCTGTCGGTCAGCGTCACTTCGATCTCGTCGGCGCCTTCCACCACGTGGTTGTTGGTCAGGATGTAGCCGTCGGGGCTCACGATCACCCCGCTGCCCAGCCCGGCCTGCGCCTGGGCCCCCTGGTCGCCAAAGAAGAACTGGAACCAGGGGTCGTTGCTGCGCGGATGGCGCACGGCCTTGCTGGTGTTGATGCTGACCACCGCAGGCGCCGCCTGGCGCGCCGCAGCGCTGAAGCTGCCCGCCGCAGGCTGCGCATTGGCCGGGGCAGGGGGTGCTTCGAGCAGCGCAATGCCCGCGCCGGAGCGTGTGGTGGCGCCCCGGCCCAGCCAGCTCGGCTGCAGGGTGGCGACAACGAAGTAGGCCGCAACGAACACCGTGACGGCCTGCGAGAACAACAGCCAGATGCGTTTCATGAAATTCTGTACAGGTGATGGGCTGGAGAAGGGGCGGCGGGCGGTGTGCATGCCACGGCTGCCTCCCGGAGAAAAGCATTGTCCCCCATGTGTGGGCGTGGGCCACGCGCGACAATAGCTGCATGAGCATTTCCCGCACCAAACTTTTGCAGGCGTTTGACAGCCTGCTGCAACCCGAGCGCTTCAAGGACTATGGCCCCAACGGCTTGCAGGTGGAGGGCAAGGCCGAGATCAGCCGCATCGTCAGCGGCGTGACGGCCAGCCGCGCCCTGATCGACGCGGCCATTGCTGCCCAAGCGGATGCCATCTTCGTGCACCATGGCCTGTTCTGGCGCGGGCAAGACGGCCGGGTGACGGGCTGGATGAAGCAGCGTTTGCAGTTGCTGCTCGCGCATGACATCAACCTGTTTGCCTACCACCTGCCGCTGGATGCCCACCCGGAACTGGGCAACAACGCCCAGCTAGGCCGGGTGCTGGGGCTCGTGGCCGACGCGCGGTTTGGCGAGAACGATCTGGGCTTTGCCGGGCCTGCCGCGTTTGCCGATGGGCAGGCCCTGGCAGACCATGTCGCGCAGGCCCTGGGCCGTCCCGTCACCTGGGTGCCGCCGGAAGGCGCTGCTGCGCAGCGGCCAGTCTGCCGCGTGGCCTGGTGCACAGGAGGCGCGCAGGGCTACTTCGAGGCGGCGATTGCGGCTGGGGCCGACGTGTTCATCACCGGCGAGATTTCCGAGCCCCAGGCGCATCTGGCCCGCGAGATGGGGGTGGGTTTTATCGCCGCAGGGCACCACGCGACCGAGCGTTATGGGGCGCCTGCGGTGGCGGCGCAGGTTGCAGGGCGGTTGGGTCTGGGCCACCAATTCATCGAGATCGACAATCCTGCCTGATCGCTGGTAGCCTGGGTTTTTAGCTATAAAAATAATAGCTATTTGCGCTTATCAATAAAGCGCTAGGGTCACTTTTTATCTGAAATCAAACTTCCATGAAGCCTCTCGCCATTACCCAGGGTGATCCTGCCGGCATCGGCCCCGAAATCGTGGCCAAGGCCTTTCGCGATGCGCCAGCCGATTTGGTGGGTTGCTTCGTGGTGGGCGATGTCGCCACCTTGCGGCGTGCGGCCCAGGCCATCGTGCGGCCCGGCGTGCCGATGGTGCCTGTCGCGCACATCACCTACCCTGCCAATGTGCTGGACATGCCGCCCCGATGTGTTCCGGTGTTGCAGTTGCCAAGCATTCCTGGCCCGCAGCCCTGGGGGCAGGTTAGCGCCGCCGCTGGCCGTGCCGCCGCAGACAGCGTGGTCTGGGCCGCCCACGCTGCGCTGCGGGGCGAGGTGGCGGGGCTGGTCACGGGGCCCTTGCACAAGGAGGCCCTGGCGGCAGCGGGCGTGGCGTTTCCGGGCCACACCGAGCTGCTGCAGGCCGAGGCCGCCGCGCACCAGGGGGTATCGCTGGCGCAAATGCCCGTGCGCATGATGCTCGCCAGCGACGAGCTGCGCACGGTGCTGGTCAGCATCCACATGTCGCTGCGCGATGCCATTGCGGCGGTCACCACGGACAACGTCCTGCAGACGTTGCAAATCACGCACGCTGCCCTGGTGCGCAGCCTGGGGCGGGCGCCGCGCATCGCGGTGGCGGGGCTCAATCCCCACGCGGGCGAGGGCGGGCTGTTCGGTAATGAGGAAGCCGAGGTGATTGCGCCGGCCATCGCCGCTGCGCGCGCGCAGGGGCTGGATGTACAGGGGCCCTTCGCTCCTGACACGGTGTTCATGCGCGCGCGCAGTACGCCCCATCGCGCTGGAGAGTTCGACGTGGTCATTGCCATGTACCACGACCAGGGGCTTATCCCGGTGAAGTACCTCGGGGTGGACAAGGGGGTGAACGTGACCCTGGGCTTGCCCCTGGTGCGCACCAGCCCCGACCACGGCACCGCGTTTGACATAGCGGGGCAAGGTATTGCCGATGCTGCAAGCCTCATCGAGGCCGTGCGCATGGCGCGGACCCTTTGTGGATGAAACAGTCCCATGGCGCTGTGGCTAAGCGCAAAAACAAAAAACTATCAATTCGATAGCGGATTGTTGAGGGATGGGGCTTCAAACTGGCGCGCCCCGAGCCAGCAGTCACCGCGCATGGGCCACTCCGCCCCTCTGGCGGCGTCCCCCTTCAGGGGGAAGGCGCGTAGCGACTCAAAGGGGCGTTATTTTTTCAAGCTATCTCTGATCTCGCGCAACAGGACGATGTCTTCGGCGGGTGCGGCTGGGGCTTCGGGGGCTGGCGCAGGGGCTTCGCGCTTGAGGCGGTTGATCTGCTTGATCATCATGAAGATGATGAACGCCAGAATGATGAAGTTGACGGCCACGGTCAGGAAGTTTCCATAGGCAAACACCGGCACGCCCGCCTTCTTGAGGGCATCGAGCGTCATGGCCGTGCCCGGTGGCACGGACCCCAGCACCACGAAGAGGTTGGAAAAGTCGAGTTTGCCGAACACCAGTCCCACCACCGGCATGATCAGGTCGGACACGACCGAATCCACAATCTTGCCGAACGCCCCTCCAATGATCACGCCGACGGCAAGGTCGATCACATTGCCCTTGACCGCAAACTCCCTGAACTCCTGCATCATCCCCATGGTGTGCTCCTTGTTTGAATGGTGATGCCGGAGTATTGCCCGGCGCGGTGCCCTGTCAAGACAGTCACCCACTTTGAAATAACCATTTTCACTCCGCTACAATTCGCGGTTGACCCAACAATAGCGATGTTTACCGAGGATCCCCATGAGTGACACACCAGTCGACACCAGTAAAAGGACGTGGCTGATTGCGTCCGGATGTGCCGGTGCCGCTGGCGGAGTGGCAGTTGCAGTGCCTTTCGTCAGTAGTTTTCAGCCTTCGGAAAAAGCCAGAGCGGCCGGTGCCGCTGTAGAGGTGGACATCTCCGCCCTTCAGCCCGGCGAAAAGCTGACCGTTGAATGGCGTGGCAAGCCCGTGTGGATCCTGAAGCGCACTCCCCAGCAGCTGGAGTCTCTCGCTCAGACGGAATCGCAGCTGGCCGATCCCAATTCGGATCGCAAGACGTACCCCACCCCCGAGTACGCCAAGAACCAGCACCGTTCGATCAAGCCGGAAGTGTTTGTGGGCGTGGGCATCTGCACCCACCTGGGTTGCTCGCCCGGAGACAAGTTCCAGACCGGCCCACAGCCCTCGCTGCCAGACGACTGGCACGGTGGCTTCCTGTGCGCCTGCCACGGCTCCACGTTCGACGTGGCTGGCCGGGTCTTCAAAAACAAGCCGGCGCCTGACAACCTGGAAGTGCCGCCGCACATGTACCTGTCCGACACGCTGCTGTTGATCGGCGAAGACAAGAAGGCCTGAGGTAAATCGACATGGCTGAATTCAAGGAAATCTCCCCCAACGCCTCGGCAGGCGCCAAGGTCACGAACTGGTTCGAGAACCGCTTCCCGACCGCTTTTGACGCCTACAAGGTGCACATGTCGGAGTACTACGCTCCGAAGAACTTCAACTTCTGGTACATCTTCGGCTCGCTGGCCCTCGTTGTGCTGGTGATCCAGATCGTGACCGGCATCTTCCTGGTCATGCACTACAAGCCCGACGCCAGCCTGGCGTTTGCTTCGGTCGAGTACATCATGCGCGATGTGCCCTGGGGCTGGCTGATCCGCTACATGCACTCCACAGGCGCCTCAGCGTTCTTTGTGGTGGTGTACCTGCACATGTTCCGTGGCCTTATCTACGGCAGCTACCGCAAGCCGCGCGAACTGGTCTGGATCTTCGGTTGCGCCATCTTTCTGTGCCTGATGGCAGAGGCCTTCATGGGCTACCTGCTGCCCTGGGGCCAGATGTCGTACTGGGGCGCTCAGGTGATCGTGAACCTGTTCGCTGCCATTCCTTTCATCGGTCCTGATCTGGCCTTGCTGATCCGTGGCGACTTCGTAGTGGGCGATGCCACGCTGAACCGCTTCTTCAGCTTCCATGTGATCGCTGTCCCGCTGGTGCTGCTCGGCTTGGTGGTGGCCCACTTGCTGGCGTTGCACGACGTGGGTTCCAACAACCCCGATGGCGTGGAAATCAAGGGCCCCAAGGCGCCCAAGGATGCCAATGGCAAACCGCTCGATGGCGTGCCTTTTCATCCCTACTACACGGTGCACGACATCTTCGCGCTGAGCATGTTCCTGATGGCGTTCACGGCCGTGGTGTTCTTTGCGCCTGAGTTTGGTGGCTACTTCCTGGAGTACAACAACTTCATCCCGGCCGATCCGCTGGTGACGCCGTTGCACATCGCGCCGGTCTGGTACTTCACACCGTTCTACTCGATGCTGCGTGCCATCACGACCGAGATGATGTACGTTCTGGTGCTGTGTGTGCTGGCTGGTGCTGCCTTTGGTGTGTTCAAGGCCAAGTTGCCCAGTTTCATCAAGGCCGGCATCGCCGGTGCCGCCGTCGTGGCAGTGGTGCTGATGCTGACGATCGACGCCAAGTTCTGGGGTGTGGTGGTGATGGGTGGTGCCGTGATCATCCTGTTCTTCCTGCCCTGGCTGGACCACAGCCCGGTGAAGTCGATCCGCTACCGTCCCGACTGGCACAAGTACCTGTATGGCGTGTTCGTGATCATCTTCCTGATCCTGGGCTACCTGGGTGTGCAGCCCCCTTCGCCCATTGGCGAACGTGTGTCGCAGGTGGGTACGCTGTTCTACTTTGGGTTCTTCCTGCTGATGCCCTGGTGGAGCCGTATTGGCGAGGCCAAGGCCGTGCCTGAACGCGTGACCTTTGTGGCGCACTGAGCCCCAGGAGATAACAACAATGAAGAAACTCATCCTCACGCTGGTGGCTGCCCTGGGTCTGGCTGCTGGCTCTGCACTGGCTGCGGGCGGTGGCATTCCGCTGGACAAGGCCCCCGTCAAGACGAACGATCTGGCCTCGCTGCAAAATGGCGCTAAGGTTTTCGTCAACTATTGCCTGAATTGCCACTCTGCAGCGTTCATGCGGTTCAATCGCCTGAAAGACATCGGTTTGACCGATCAGCAGGTCAAGGACAACCTGCTGTTCACTACGGACAAGGTCGGCGAAACCATGAAGGCGGCGATTGATCCCAAGCAGGCCAAGGCCTGGTTTGGTGCCAACCCCCCCGATCTGACCGTGATCGCCCGTTCGCGTGCTGGCGCGGGTGGTTCGGGTGCGGATTACCTGTACACCTACCTGCGTACATACTACCGCGACGAAACCAAGCCGACCGGCTGGAACAACCTCGTGTTCCCCAACGTGGGCATGCCCCACGTGTTGTGGGAGCTGCAGGGTGATCGCCGCCCAGTGTTTGAAGAGCACGAAAGCCATGGTCACAAGACCCAGGTTTTCAAGGGTTGGGAGCAGGTCAGGCCTGGTCTGATGACCCCGCTGCAGTACGACCAGACTGTGGGTGACCTGGTGAACTACATGCAGTGGATGGCAGAACCCGCGCAAAACACCCGCAAGCGCGTGGGTGTCTGGGTGCTGATTTTCCTGGGCGTGTTCACGGTGATTGCCTGGAGGCTCAACGCAGCCTTCTGGAAAGATGTGAAGTAACGCGCGCAGCAGTCATATCCATTGAAAGCACCCTTCGGGGTGCCTTGGTTTTTTTGCAGAGTGGGCGCTTTTGGCGTCCCACTCTTTTGATTTTTAGGAGCCTCCCACCATGATGGTGCTTTACTCGGGTACGACCTGTCCCTTCTCCCACCGCTGCCGTTTTGTCCTGTTCGAAAAGGGCATGGACTTTGAAATCCGTGATGTGGACCTGTACAACAAGCCCGAAGACATCAGCGTGATGAACCCCTACGGCCAGGTTCCCATTCTGGTCGAGCGCGATCTGATCCTGTACGAGTCGAACATCATCAACGAGTACATCGACGAGCGCTTCCCCCATCCCCAGCTGATGCCCGGCGACCCCGTAGACCGCGCCCGTGTGCGCCTGTTCCTGCTCAACTTCGAGAAGGAACTGTTCGTGCACGTGAACATCCTGGAGTCGCGCGCGACCAAGGGCAACGAAAAGGCGCTGGAAAAGGCGCGTGCGCACATCCGTGATCGCCTGACACAGCTGGCCCCTGTGTTCCTCAAGAACAAGTACATGCTGGGCGACAACTTCTCCATGCTCGACGTGGCCATTGCCCCGCTGCTGTGGCGCCTCGACTACTATGGCATCGACCTCAGCAAGAATGCAGCTCCGCTGCTCAAGTATGCAGAACGCATCTTCTCGCGCCCTGCGTACATCGAGGCGTTGACCCCATCCGAGAAGGTCATGCGCAAGTAACTTGCGGCCTGCCCCGCTCCCTATCCACAGCAGTTGCCTTTCACCTTCATGACCGCACAGGAATCCACGTCCACACGCCCGTACCTCATTCGTGCCTTGTACGAGTGGTGCACCGACAACGGGCTGACGCCGTATGTGGCGGTGCGTGTCGATGACTCGGTGCAGGTGCCGCGTGAATACGTGAAGGATGGTGAGATCGTCCTGAACATCAGTTTTGATGCGACGAGTGCCTTGCAACTGGGCAACGATTTCATCGAGTTCAAGGCCCGGTTTGGCGGCAAGCCGCGTGAGATCCTCGTGCCGGTGGGGCGGGTGATCGCCATTTATGCCCGTGAAAACGGGCAGGGTATGGCGTTTCCACCCCCGGTGGATGTGCTGGCTGGTGGTGCGGATGCTGCCGGGGCCATCGCGCCCGTGCTGGCAGAAGCGGTGTCTTCCGAAGATGCTTCTGCTGCAAGTGGAGCGCAAACTTCCGAGGACCGCGTGGTGCAGCTGGTATCTGCGGAAGACGGCAGGAAAGATGGCGACGAAGGGGGTGACGCACCGCGACCACCTCCGGCTGCGGGTGGTGCTCGGCCATCGCTCAAGCGGGTGAAATAACCGCCCCTTGTTTTCTTGAGGCTGCTTTTTCCACGATAAAATGCAGCCTTCGCCGGTTTAGCTCAGTTGGTAGAGCACCCGCCTTGTAAGCGGTAGGTCGTCAGTTCGATTCCGACAACCGGCACCAGTTTTCTCCTGTTCCTCACCGCATTCCCTGTTCCTGCCGTTGACCGTCAGGTTTGAACTTTCAGGCGAATCGCGTTAACCTCCCACCCCCGGCTGCGCAAATGCGCCTGCAAAGCAGGCAGCAGTTGGCGTATTTTTGCCGCGGCGGCATTGCTTTTGACCAGCAGGCACCAGGAGTCTCCATCAATGGGGCCGGCCTGGATCGCTGGGCGCAGCGCCGCAGGAATCAGCATTTCAATGGCCTTGAGCCGATCACTGGAGTCGCGTGTCAGCGCTGTGAGCTTGGCCAGCGTGGGAGAGTCCTCGCTGGCTTGCTGCAGGGTGACGGCGTAGTGGCGGCGGTTCATGGTGTGCGTCTTCGGGCGTGGAGAATTCGTAGTGCATCTGATTATCACGGACGCCAGGCTGGCGCGCAGCCGGGCCATTCACTTGTCGGGCACCCGCCTGATCCTTGCAGGGCTCTTGCTGTCGCTGTGCCTCATGCTGGTGGCTGCGACGCTGTACCACTGGGTGTTTCTCAAGGGCGCGCGTGAAGGCTGGCCGATTGTGGGGTCATTGGTGCGGTTGGTCGTCAAGGACGAGTTTGCAGAGCGGGACCGTTTCATGCGTGCCAATCTGGATGCCATGGCCCGCCGCGTTGGCGAGATGCAGGCCCGCATGGTGCAGCTGGAATCCTTGGGCGACCGCGTGCTGGGCCTTGCAGGCATGGCGCCGGCCGATGTCCAGAAGTCCGATGGGCGTGGAGGGGTGTTGGTCAGTGCACGCAATCTCTCCATGGAGGAACTGCAATCCACCCTTGACGAGCTGGAGCGCCTGACCAACCAGCGTGTGGATTTGATGACCGTGCTCGAATCGCGCCTTTTTGATCAGCACATCCGCAAGAAGATGATTCCTACCCATGCACCTGTCACCGGACGGGTGCCGGGCTCGGCGTTTGGCTGGCGCGTAGACCCAATCACCGGCCAGTCGGCCTTGCACACGGGCCTGGATTTTCAGGCAGATACCGGAACACCGATCCTGGCAGCTGCGGGGGGTGTAGTCGTGACGCAGGAATACCATCCGGCTTACGGCAACATGATCGAGGTGGACCACGGCAACCAGCTGGTCACGCGCTACGCCCACGCATCGCGCACCTTGGTCAAGCAGGGCGACATCGTGCGCCGTGGCCAGAAGATTGCCGAAGTGGGAACCACAGGGCGTTCCACCGGTCCCCACCTTCACTTTGAGGTGCTGGTGCAAGGGGTTTTCCAGGACCCACAGAAGTTTCTCAGCGCTGGCGGCACGGCTGCGGGTGCGCAGGTTGCGGCGATCCAGCCGCACGCATCGCCCGGCCAGCCGGCCACACCTGCAGCAGGCAGGTAAAATCGCGGGTCCGGTGTTCACGGCCCGGGATTGCAGTGCTTGCAATCCCTGGTGATGGACCCACCTGAACTCAATTCATCTTAGGGATTTCGGTCGCTTGACGCGCTGCTTGCAGCGGGGCAGGCGGTCCTGTTCGCATGGCCACCAACTTCCTCACCAAACTATTCGGCAGCCGCAACGACCGGCTCCTCAAGCAGTACCGCAAGACGGTGACCCGCATCAACGCGATGGAGCCCGACTACGAGAAACTGTCGGACGAGCAGCTCAAGGCCAAGACGCAGGAGTTCAAGGAGCGCGTGGCCAAGGGCGAATCGCTGGATGACATCCTGCCCGAAGCCTTTGCCGTGGTGCGCGAGGGCTCCAAGCGCATCATGAAGATGCGGCACTTTGATGTGCAGCTGCTGGGAGGCATGGCGCTGCACTTTGGCAAGATCTCCGAAATGCGGACGGGCGAGGGCAAGACCCTCACCGCCACCTTGCCCGTGTACCTCAATGCCCTGTCGGGCAAGGGTGTGCATGTGGTGACAGTCAACGACTACCTCGCCAACCGCGATGCGCAGTGGATGGGGCGCCTGTACAACTTCCTGGGCCTCACGGTGGGCATCAACCTGCCCAACATGCCGCGCGAGCAAAAGCAGGAGGCTTACCGCGCCGACATTACGTACGGCACGAACAATGAGTACGGCTTTGACTACCTGCGCGACAACATGGTCTATGAGGCGCACGACCGTGTGCAGCAAGGCCTGAACTTCGCCATCGTCGATGAGGTGGACTCGATCCTGATCGACGAAGCCCGCACACCGCTGATCATCAGCGGCCAGGCCGAAGACCATACGGCGATGTACATCGCCATGAACAAGGTGGTGCCGCTGCTGGTGCGCCAGGAAGGTGAAGCCGACCCGCGCACGGGTGAAGGCGTGACCAAGCCGGGCGACTTCACGCTCGACGAAAAGACGCACCAGGTGTTCCTGACAGAGCAGGGCCACGAGAGCGCTGAGCGCATCCTGGCTAGCCAGGGCCTGATTGCCGAGGGGGCCTCGGTGTACGACCCGGCCAACATCACGCTGATGCACCACCTGTATGCGGCGCTGCGTGCCAACCACCTATATCACCGCGACCAGCACTATGTGGTGCAAAACGGTGAGATCGTGATCGTGGACGAGTTCACCGGCCGCCTGATGTCGGGCCGCCGCTGGAGCGAAGGCCTGCACCAGGCCGTGGAAGCCAAGGAAGGCGTGAACATCCAGGCCGAAAACCAGACGCTGGCTTCGATCACCTTCCAGAACTATTTCCGCCTGTACAACAAGCTCGCCGGCATGACCGGCACGGCCGATACCGAGGCTTACGAGTTTCAGGAAATCTACGGCCTGGAAACCGTGGTCATCCCGCCGAACCGCCCCAGCCGCCGCGACGACCAGCTGGACCGCGTTTACAAGACCACGCGCGAGAAGTACGAAGCCGCCATCAAGGACATCCGTGAATGCCACGAGCGCGGCCAGCCCGTTCTGGTGGGCACCACGTCGATCGAGAACTCTGAAATCATCGACCAGCTCCTGAACAAGGAAGGCCTGCCGCACCAGGTGCTGAACGCCAAGCAGCATGCACGGGAAGCGGACATCGTGGCCCAGGCAGGCCGTGCGGGCATGATCACCATCGCGACCAACATGGCCGGTCGCGGTACCGACATCGTGCTGGGCGGCAACATTGAAAAGGATGTGGCGGCCATCGAGGCCGACGAGACCCTGTCTGAAACGGAGCGCGCTGCCAAGGTGGCGGCGTTGCGCGAGCAGTGGAAGATCGATCACGAGAAGGTCAAGGAACTGGGTGGCTTGCGCATCATTGCGACCGAGCGCCATGAGTCCCGCCGCATCGACAACCAGCTGCGCGGCCGCTCGGGCCGTCAGGGCGACCCGGGCTCGTCGCGTTTCTACCTGAGCCTGGACGATTCCCTGATGCGCATCTTCGCGGGCGACCGCGTCAAGGCCATCATGGACCGCCTGAAGATGCCCGATGGCGAAGCCATCGAAGCCGGCATTGTGACGCGAAGCATCGAGTCGGCCCAGCGCAAGGTGGAAGCCCGCAACTTCGACATCCGCAAACAGCTGCTGGAATACGACGATGTGTCCAACGACCAGCGCAAGGTGATCTACCAGCAGCGCAACGACATCCTGGATGCTGCCGACCTGTCGGACGTGATCGCTGCCATGCGCGAAGACTGCATGACCGATCTGGTGCGCCAGTATGTGCCCGCCGAATCGGTGGAAGAGCAGTGGGACCTCGCCGCGCTGGAGAAGGTGCTGGCTGAAGAATGGCAGGTGTCGATTGCCTTGCAGCAGGTGGTGCAGGGCGCCAGCGCCATCACCGACGATGAAATCCTGGAGAAGGTGCTTGCCGCTGCCCATGCCTCGTTTGACGCCAAGGTGGCGCAGGTTGGGCGCGAGAACTTCACGCAGTTCGAGCGCATGGTGCTGCTGCAGAGCTTCGACTCCAATTGGCGCGACCACCTCTCCGCACTGGACTATCTGCGCCAGGGCATTCACCTGCGTGGCTATGCGCAGAAGCAACCCAAGCAGGAATACAAGCGCGAGGCCTTCGAGCTGTTCCGCCAGCTGATCGACCAGGTCAAGAACGAAGTCACCAAGATCCTCATGACTGTGCAGGTGCAATCGCAGGAGCAGCTGGACCAGGCCGCACAAGAGATGGAAAGCCGCGGCGAAAGCATTGCCAACGTGACCTATACCGCGCCGACCGAAACGGGCGAGGTCGAAACTACGGTGGATGCGCAGGCGCAGGACTTGGCGCTGCCGGAGGGCATGCGTGTGGGCCGCAACGATCCTTGCCCTTGTGGCAGCGGCAAGAAGTACAAGCAGTGCCACGGCAAGCTCGCCTGATTTCCTGATCCACACAACACGGGCTTCGGCCCGTGTTTTCATTGGCGTGCCACGGTTTTCCGGATAATCGGCCGCAGTTTTTCAGAAGGACCCCCATGCCCGTCAATCTAGTTGCCCCCGTTGCCGCTGATCTGCACCCGATTGCTGGAGTGCGCATTGGCGTTGCCGAAGCCGGTGTGCGCAAAGCCAACCGCAAGGATCTCACCGTGTTCCTGCTGGATGAGGGCGCCAGCGTGGCGGGCGTGTTCACGCAGAACCGCTTTTGCGCTGCCCCGGTGCAGATCAGCCGCGACCACCTTGCCAGCGGGCAGCCCATCCGCGCCATGCTGATCAACACCGGCAATGCCAACGCTGGCACGGGCGCTGATGGCCTGGCGCGTGCGCGCGCCACCTGCGTGGCCCTCGCGCGCCAGCTCAGCGTCGCGCCCGAGCAGATCCTGCCGTTTTCCACCGGCGTGATCATGGAGCCGTTGCCCAACGACCGCATCGAGGCTGGCCTGCCCGCCGCCATTGCCGACGCGCAGCCGGGCTACTGGGCCCGCGCCGCAGAAGGCATCATGACCACGGACACCTTGCCCAAGGCCTTTTCTGCCCAAGTGAAGGTTGGTGGTGCCACCGTGTCCATCACTGGCATCAGCAAGGGCGCGGGCATGATCCGGCCCAACATGGCCACCATGCTCGGCTTCATGGCCACGGACGCTTGCGTGGCCCCTGCCGTCATGCAGCAGCTGGCTCGCGAACTGGCCGATGGCTCGTTCAACCGCGTCACCATCGATGGCGACACCTCCACCAACGATTCGTTTGTGGTGGTGGCGACCAACAAGGCCGCGCATGCGCCCATTACATCTCTGGCAAGCGCCGAGGGCCAGGCCCTCAAGGCCGCCATGCTGGCGGTATCGCAAAAGCTCGCCCAGGCCATTGTGCGCGACGGCGAAGGCGCTACCAAGTTCATCACCGTGCAGGTAGAAGGTGGCAAGACCGGCGAAGAGTGCCGCAAGGTGGCGTACGCCATCGCCCATTCGCCGTTGGTAAAAACCGCGTTCTATGCCAGCGACCCAAACCTGGGCCGCATCCTCGCGGCCGTGGGCTACGCGGGCATTGACGACCTCGACCAGACCGGTATTGATCTGTACCTGGACGACGTACACGTGGCCATTCAGGGCGGACGCAACCCCGCCTACCGCGAGGAAGACGGCCAGCGCGTGATGAAGCAAAGCGAGATCACAGTGCGCGTGCTGTTGGGTCGGGGCGAGGCCTCCGACACGGTGTGGACCTGCGATTTCAGCCACGAATACGTCACCATCAATGCGGACTATCGTTCGTAAAGAATGCTCCTGTTTTGATAGCTTTTGGCGCTTGATAGATAGGCGCTAGGCCCGAAATGAATCAAAAATTTGAACATCTGATCGAGCGGGCCGAGCAGTTGATCGCCCGCATCGAGTCTGTGCTGCCCCAGCCCCTGGGAGCGCCGGACTGGTCTTTGTCCATCGCCTGGCGTTACCGCAAGCGCAGCAGTGGCCACGGCACCCTGGAGCCCGTGCGCCATGTGGCCGCGATGCAGCTGGCGGATCTCAAAGAGATCGACGGGCAAAAGGAAAAGATTCAGCGCAATACCGAGCAGTTTGTGTTGGGCAAGCCCGCCAACAACGTGCTGCTGACCGGTGCGCGTGGAACCGGCAAGTCGTCGCTCATCAAGGCCTGCCTGAATGCGTACGCCGGACAGGGCCTGCGCCTGATCGAGGTGGACAAGGCGGATCTGGTCGACCTGCCGGATATCGTGGATGTGGTGGCCGACCGGCCCGAGAAATTCATCATCTTTTGCGATGACCTGAGCTTTGAAGACGGCGAGCCAGGCTACAAGGCGCTCAAGTCGATCCTGGATGGATCGGTGGCCGCCGCCACGCCCAATGTGCTGATCTACGCCACCAGCAACCGGCGCCACCTGTTGCCCGAATACATGGCTGAAAACCTCACGTACACCCACACCGCTGATGGCGAAGTGCACCCCGGTGAAGTGGTGGAGGAGAAGATTTCGCTGTCAGAGCGGTTTGGCCTGTGGGTGAGCTTCTACCCCTTCAGCCAGGAGGAGTACCTGACCATCGTCGCCCAGTGGCTGGCCTCCTTCGGGGTCTCTGGCGCCGCGATTACTGCGGCCCTGCCCGAGGCGCTGGTCTGGGCGCTGGAGCGCGGCTCGCGCAGTGGCCGCGTGGCCTACCAGTTTGCGCGTGACTATGCGGGGCGCCACGATGGTTGATTCTGTTGCCAAATCCGCTGCTGCGCCTGCAACACCGGCCGCGACCACGGCGCGCAAGCACACCGAGGTGGCTGTCGGTATCCTCTTGCGGGCCGATGGCGCGATGTTGCTCTCCACACGCCCGCCGGGAAAGCCTTATGCCGGGTATTGGGAGTTTCCGGGCGGCAAGGTCGAAGCGGGCGAAACTGTGGAGCAGGCGCTGCGCAGAGAGCTGGTGGAAGAGCTGGGTGTGACCATCGGCGCTGCCAGTGTCTGGAAAGTCACGGAACACGACTACCCACATGCCCTGGTGCGCTTGCACTGGTGCAAGGTCTGGGAATGGTCGGGCGAGTTCGAAATGCGCGAAGGGCAGACCATGGAGTGGCAGCAGATGCCACTGACGGTGTCACCGGTGCTGCCCGGTGCCTACCCGGTGCTGCAGTGGCTCGCTGAAGAGCGTGGCCTGGAATATTCGCCGGAATGACTTTCGTTCGCTACTGAATTGATAGCTGCTAGAGCCTCACTGGTACGCGCTAGAGCCCAATTTTGTTTGAAATCCTGGGCAATTCCCAGTCGAGGTCAGTGCTGCAGGCGAGGATCGCCATAAGGTTCGTCGGCGGGTGGAGCCTCTGCAGGCATGCGGAAATCCTCGCTGGCCCAGGCGCCGAGGTCGATCTGCTTGCACCGCTCGCTGCAGAATGGGCGGTACACGTTGGCGGGGCTGTAGACACTGTCACCGCCACAACTGGGGCAGGTGACGATGCGTGCTCGTGGTTGGGTGTGCGTAGAGTTGGCCATGCTCGTCGTCGTTCTCAATGTCCTTGCCTGCTGCCTATCTGGCGCCGCAGCTTATGCGCACAGGGTCAGCTCGAAGGCCGCATCTTCATTGCTTGCATGCAGGCGCCCATCACTTTCCAGGCGCATGAGCCGCACCGAGACGATCAGGCGGTTGCCACTGATCTCGGGAATCAGGTTCAGGGCCGGGTCAATGCGCAGACGCAGCAACTGGAATGTGCGGCCCTGCGGCAGGTTCTGCTGAAATTGACCGCGCTCTGCTGCCACCTTCTGGGGAACGCCAGAGTCGCGCAGCAGCTTGAGCAACACATAGATGGATTCGGCCAGCGGGGCCAGGGTCGATGCCCACTCTTCGAGGGCCTGCTGGCGCACACCCGGTTCATGGTGCTGCCACGCGTAATACGCAGGCAAATCGAACCCGCAGGTGCCACCGGGAATGCCCACCCGGCTGCGGATGCTCATCAGCCAGTCGTTTTCGGTGAGCAAGTGTCCGGACTTGCCTGATTGGGTGTTGAGAGCTGTGAAACAACGGTCGAGCTGGGCAATGACTGCGTCAAGGGCCGCTTCGGAGATCGAGGGATTGCCACGGTAGCTATCGAGCTGGTGCTTGTGCTTCTCGATGTCCTTGAGCACATCCGACTTGAGGTCGGCCCGTGCCGCCACATCCATGATTTCGAAGATGGTTACCAGCGCAAAGTGGTGGTCGAGCGCGTGGGAGCGGGGAATCAGTTCTCCCAACCGGCGGAACAACTGCTCAAGCCGCAGATAGGTTCTGAGACGCTCGTTAAAGGGATATTCGTAAAGGATCACGCTGGCGGGTTCCTGGGGGCTCAGGGAGTATTCTGACGCCGGTGGCGCACGGCATGGGGTGAAAGCACAAACGGTTTCGTTCGCATCATAGCCCGAACAGCGTGGCCACTTGCCGGGTCTGCAGGCGCAGGTCCTCTAGCGAGCAATCCCTGTCGTTGGCAATCACGGCATCTGCCACGGCGCGGCGTGCCGTGCGGCTTGCCTGCGAGGCGATGATGCCTTGCACCACCTCTCGCGCCAGGCCGCTGCGTTGCGTGACCCGCTTGATCTGCGTTTCTTCAGAGCAATCCACCACCACGACCGCATCGAGCCTGCGGGCCCACCGGCCGGATTCCGCCAGCAGCGGGATGTCAAATACGATCAGGGCATGGCCTTGGTCCGCAGCCTGCTGGGCCTTCGCGTTGCTATGCAGGGTAACCAGAGGGTGCACGATCCCTTCGAGCTGGGCGCGTGCCTCGGGGTGGCTGAAGACCAGAGCACGCATTCGCGCGCGGTCCAGTGCGCCGGAGGCATCCACGAAGTCTGCACCGAAAGTGGCTCTGATTGCGTTCATGGCCGCTCCTTGCGGGCCTGTCACGTCGCGAGCCAGCTGGTCTGCATCGATCAGGCTGCCTCCCAGCGCGGCGAACATGCCGCCCACGGTGCTCTTTCCGCTGCCAATGCCCCCGGTCAAGCCAAGGCGCAAGGGGCGCCTGCGCGGATTCATCGTTTATAGGCCCAGAAGGTTCAAGACAGCGTTAAGGATAGCGTTGGGGCCAAACACCATGGCGGTAAAACCAGCGCCGACCAGGAAGGGGCCGAAAGGGATGTAGCCGCCTTCACGCAGGCTGCTGAAGACTTTCATCCCGATACCGATGACGGCACCGATGACTGAGGACATCAGGATGATGGGGATCAGTGCCTGCCAACCGAACCAAGCACCCAGTGCGGCAAACAGCTTGAAGTCCCCATAGCCCATGCCTTCCTTGCCCGTTGCGAGCTTGAATCCCCAGTAAACCAGCCAGAGCGAAAGATACCCCGCTGCCGCGCCGAGCACGGAGGCATACAAGGGCACCTCAATCCACTGCAGCGCGGAAGCGAGCAGGCCAGCCCACAGCAACGGCAAAGTGATGTCGTCCGGGAGCAGCGTCGTGTCCCAGTCGATGAACGCCAAGGCGACCAAGGCTGCCGAGAACCCGCACCAGACGAGCCCCGTGGGCGTCATCCCCCAGCGCTGGATGCACAGGAAGAAAAGGGCCCCCGTCGCCATCTCGATCAAGGGATAACGTACCGAGATCCGCGCCTTGCACGCGGAGCAGCGCCCGCGCAGAAAAAGGTAGCTCAAAACAGGGATGTTCTCGTACCACTGGACCATGTGCCCACACGATGGGCAGCGGGAACGGGGAACCATGAGGTTGAACCGCTCCTGTTCAGCAGGTGCGGCACCGGCATCTCCTTGCGCGCTCTGCGCCTGCGCTGCCCGGATTTCCTCAGCCCACTGGCGTTCCATGATTTTGGGAAGCCGATAGATGACCACATTGAGAAAACTACCGATCAGAAGTCCCAATATCCCGCCCAAACTTGCATTCCACCAAACGGGCATCTCCATTACACAACTTGGCCGAGTTTGAAGATTGGGAGGTACATGGAGACGACGATGCCGCCAATCAGCGTACCCAAGAACACGATGATGATGGGCTCCATCAGACTGGACAAGCCCGCCACCATTTCGTCCACTTCGGCCTCATAGAAATCCGCAGCTTTGCCCAGCATGTGGTCAATGGAACCTGATTCTTCCCCGATAGCGCACATCTGAAGCACCATGGAAGGAAAAATATTTGCGTTGCCCATGGCTGCGGTCAGGCTGGTACCGGTAGAGACTTCCTGCTGGATTTTTTCGGTTGCCATGGAATACACCGAATTGCCCGAAGCACCACCGACGGAATCCAGAGCTTCAACCAGTGGCACCCCTGCCGCAAACATCGTGGACAGAGTACGCGTCCAGCGTGCAACGCAGGATTTATCGATCAAAGCCCCAAAAATTGGAATCTTCAATAGCACGCGGTCCATGAACATCTGCATCTTTTCATTTCTTTTCCAGGCCTGCATGAAAAAGAAAAAACCTCCACCAATCACACCGAAGATTAACCACCACCACTTAACGAAGATTTCACTAATACCCATCACGAAAAGTGTAGGGGCAGGCAAATCGGCCCCAAACGATGAAAAAACTTCCTTGAATGCAGGAATCACAAAAATCATGATGATCGTAACTACCACAAAGGCAACGATGATCACGGAAATGGGATACATCAAAGCTGATTTAATTTTTGATTTGATGGCCTCCGTTTTTTCCATGTAGGTGGCCAAACGGTCCAGCAGGGCTTCCAAAATACCGGCGGCTTCGCCTGCTTCCACAAGGTTGCAGTAGAGGCTATCGAAATACATGGGATGCTTGCGGAATGCAGCATTCAGGGAAGTGCCTGTTTCGACATCGGAGCGGATGTCGTTGAGTAGTTTGGTAACACTTGCGTTGGTATTCCCTCGCCCCACAATATCAAACGATTGCAGAAGTGGAACGCCTGCTTTCATCATTGTGGCAAGCTGGCGCGTGAACAAAGCGATGTCTTTGGGCTTTATCTTCTTGCCAGAGCGCATCCGGCGTTTCTTGATCTTTGTGGGAAAAACGCCCTGGCGGCGGAGCGTGGCTTGCACCTGGTTCTCGCCAGACGCACGCACCTCGCCCCGCACTATCTTGCCGTGGCGATCTTTGCCTTCCCATTCAAAAACAAAATCCTTGATATCCCGTGATGCAGCGGTTGCCATGCTGGACCCTCTAGTCGTTATTCGTTGGTGACGGCAAGCACTTCTTCCAGTGAAGTGAAGCCCAGTCTTGCCTTGTGCAGGCCGGATTCGCGGAGCGAGCGCACGCCTTCTGCTCTCGCCTGTTCGGCGATTTCTAGTGCACTCCCGTCGCGTAGGATGATACGTTGGATGTCCTCAGAGATCGGCATGACTTGGTAGATGCCGACCCGTCCCTTATATCCGTTGTTACAAGCGGAGCAGCCTACGGGGCGGTACGTGACCCAGCTTCCATCAATTTCTTCTTCTTTGTACCCTGCTTCGAGCAGCGATTCATGCGGTATATCGGCCGGCGCCTTGCAGGTGGGGCACAACCTGCGGGCCAAGCGCTGCGCTGTGATGAGAATAACGCTGGAAGCAATATTGAACGGGGCGATCCCCATATTGCGCATGCGCGTCAAAGTAGTGGGGGCATCATTGGTGTGAAGCGTTGATAACACCAAATGCCCCGTTTGTGCTGCTTTGATGGAAATGTCCGCAGTTTCCAGATCACGGATTTCGCCGACCATGATAATGTCAGGATCTTGCCGCAGAAAGGATTTGAGGGCTACCGCAAAGGTTAGTCCAGCCTTTTCATTCACATTGACCTGGTTAACGCCTGGAAGATTTATTTCGGATGGATCTTCCGCTGTGGCAATATTGACGCCTGGCTTGTTGAGAAGATTCAAGCAGGTATAAAGGGAAACGGTTTTGCCGGAGCCCGTGGGGCCCGTAACCAAAATCATTCCATAGGGACGCCCAATGGCTTCGAGCAGGCGCTCTTTCTCTTGGGGTTCATAGCCCAATGCATCAATACCCAGCTTGGCGCTGCTGGGGTCCAGAATACGGATAACAATCTTTTCCCCAAACAAGGTCGGGAGGGTGCTGACCCGGAAATCAATGACTCTGTCCGGGCCCACCTTGAGTTTCATGCGTCCGTCTTGCGGTACCCGCTTTTCAGAAATATCCAGGCGAGAAATCACCTTGATGCGAGATGCGAGCTTGTCCTTGATGGCTATTGGTGGGGACGCGATTTCTCGCAATTCACCATCAATCCGAAATCTCACGCGGTATTGATGCTCATAAGGTTCAAAATGTAAATCGGACGCACGCATGTTGAATGCGTCCAGAAGCATTTTGTGCAAGAACTTGACGATGGGAGCATCTTCTACATCAGTAGCTCCGGTATCGTTATTGTCTGGCGCCTCTTCGATGGGTGAGTCGTCAAATTCAAAATCACCACCACCACCCGTCAGTGTTTCCAAAGATTCACTGGCCGATTTGGTGGTGGTTTCTACCAGGCGGCTGAGCTTGTCATACTCCGCAATAATCCAATCCACCCCCATCTGGGTGGTGAATTTTATTTTCTCGGCTGCTTCCTGGTCCGTAGGGTCTGCAGTCGCAACAATCAGGCGATTATTGCGTTTGCTGAGCACAACAACCCGATATGCTTGGCATATCTTGCCATCGAGCAGTTCTTTCGGAAGCCGTAACGGATCAATCGCATCCAGATCGAGTAGGGGTGCACCAAACACAGCCGACACGGTATGGGCCAAGTCGGCAGCTGACACCGCGCCAGAACCGGTCAGTTCGGCAATAAAGCTGGTCCGGCTAGTTTGTGATTTTTTGTAAATGTCCTCTGCTGCCTTTTGGGTCAGCTTGCCAGCAGACATCAGGGCCCTGCCCAATCCGGGGAGGGCCACTGCGGAGGCTTCTTTAGGGGCAGTATCGACAGCGGCCATGTAACCGGAAATATGTTAGGTGTGGAAAAGAAACCATCCTATCATCACCGATCATCTGAAGGCTGTACAGAGATTCGAGATTGGCAACAGCACCACAAAAAGGGCGCTATTGCTGAAAATGCACTGGTATTTATGGTCGGGGTGAGAGGATTCGAACCTCCGGCCTCTACGTCCCGAACGTAGCGCTCTACCAGGCTAAGCTACACCCCGTATGCCGCGATTGCGCTCAGAAGCTGATGCAATGGGCAGATCAGTTGCGTCTTGTTAGCAACTGTGCGGCCAATTCTAGCAAAGCTGCTGAATATGCATTGGTGGGTAATTGCTCTGCAGCCGCCATGGCCCGGCGGGCCTCGCCAAAGGCGGCGGCCCGTGTGACTTCCAGTGCGCCGGTCTCGCGGACGATTTGCACGATGTCTGCCAGTTGGTCGGTCGAGCCTTGTTCAATGGCTTGGCGCACGACCTGCGCCTGAATTTCGGTGCCGCGCTCCATGGCAGCGATGAGGGGGAGTGTGGACTTGCCTTCGCGCAGATCGTCCCCCAGGTTTTTCCCCATCTCAGTCGCATCCCCGTCGTAGTCGAGGACGTCGTCAATGATCTGGAAAGCGGTGCCCAACGCTTGTCCGTAGGTTGCGCAAGCTTCCTCAATCTCAGGCGAGCTCTCGGCGAGTACTGCGCCGAGGCGTGCGCTGGCTTCAAACAGTTTGGCGGTTTTAGAGCGAATGACGCGCAGGTAACCCGCTTCGTCGAGCGATGCGTCATGCATGTTCATCAGCTGCAACACCTCACCCTCGGCGATCACGTTGGTGGCCTCCGAGAGTATCTCCATGATCCGCATGCTGCCTGCCTCGACCATCATCTGGAAGGAGCGGGTGTGCAGAAAATCGCCAACAAGCACGCTGGCGGGGTTGCCAAAGGTTTCGTTCGCCGTGGGGCGGCCTCTGCGCAGGGTGGATGCGTCCACGACATCGTCGTGCAGCAGTGTGGCGGTGTGGATCAGTTCCACAACGGCCGCGAGGCTGTGCCGATGTGCGCCCCGATACCCCAGGGCGCCGCAGACCATCAGCAGCAGTGCCGGTCGCAGGCGTTTTCCGCCAGCGGCAATGATGTACTGCGATATCTGGGCCACCAGAGGGACGCTGGACGTCAGGCGCTGACCAATGACCTTGTCGACCTCGTGCATGTCTTGTGCAACGAGCAAGAGAGGGGATGCTGCGGGGGCGGTGTGGTCAGTCAAGATGGTGGTCACAGAAAGAGACCGGATTATAGGAAGCCCCGGAGGCGCTTCGTTGCGACCATCGAGGCGGCGATGCTGTCGCTGAAAGCGGGGGTGGTGTGTTGTATGGCAATGCGCTATACTCTTGGGCTCTGCGGAAATTCGTCTGCAGAACTCATATCAAGAGGTCAACATGTACGCGGTCATAAAAACCGGCGGCAAGCAGTATCGCGTTGCTTCCGGCGAAAAAATTAAAGTAGAACAGATTGCTGCGGACGTAGGCCAGGAAATTGTGATCGACCAGGTTCTGGCTGTCGGCAACGGCGCTGAACTGAAGGTTGGTACGCCCCTGGTGTCCGGCGCAACCGTGAAAGCCACTGTCGTGGCCCACGGCAAGCACGACAAAGTGCACATCTTCAAGATGCGCCGTCGCAAGCACTATCAAAAACGCCAAGGCCATCGCCAGCAGTTCACTGAGCTGCAAATCGGTGCGATTGCTGCTTAATCGAAGGAGCTAGTCATGGCACAGAAAAAAGGCGGCGGCTCTACGCGAAACGGACGTGACTCCAAGCCAAAGATGCTGGGTGTCAAGGCGTTCGGTGGTGAACTGATCAGCGCTGGCTCGATCATCGTGCGCCAGCGTGGCACACGTTTCCACCCCGGCAACAATGTCGGCGTGGGCAAGGATCACACCTTGTTCGCCCTGGTGGATGGCCACGTGTCGTTCGGTACCAAGGGTGCGTTGTCCAAGTCCACGGTCAATGTGACTCCTGCCTGAGGTTCATTCCTCCGGTAGCCATCGAAGCCCCGCTTTGCCGGGGCTTTGTTGTTTGGTCTGTACGATGGCGCTCAAGTCGTCGGCAGACGGCGCCTGCAAGGCGTTCCGCAGTTCCGACAGAATCAGGCAGTCTGCTGCCGGCGCTGCGCCCTTTTGTAAACTGGATATCCCATGAAGTTCGTCGATGAAGCCTTTATTGACATTGCCGCCGGTGATGGTGGCAATGGCTGCGTGTCTTTTCGGCACGAAAAGTACAAGGAATTCGGCGGTCCCAACGGTGGGGATGGTGGTCGCGGTGGGCATGTGTTTGCCGTGGCTGATCCGAACCTGAACACCCTGGTGGACTTTCGCTATTCGCGCAGGCACGAGGCCAAACGGGGCGAGCATGGCATGGGATCGGACATGTTTGGCGCCGCGGGTGCCGACATCACCCTCAAGATGCCGGTCGGCACCATCATCACAGACGCCGAAACGGGCGAGGTGCTCTACGAGCTGCTGAACCCGGGCGAGGTCATCACCATTGCAAAGGGTGGTGATGGCGGCTTTGGCAATATGCGCTTCAAGAGCGCTATCAACCGGGCCCCGCGCCAGAAGACACCAGGCTGGCCCGGCGAGAAGAAGAACCTGAAGCTGGAGTTGAAGGTGCTGGCCGACGTGGGCCTGCTGGGCATGCCCAATGCGGGTAAATCCACCTTCATCACGGCGGTGTCCAACGCCCGCCCCAAGATTGCAGACTACCCCTTTACGACGCTGCATCCCAACTTGGGTGTGGTTCGCGTGGGGCCGGAGCAGAGTTTTGTGGTGGCTGATATTCCCGGTCTCATCGAAGGCGCTTCGGAAGGTGCGGGCCTCGGGCACCAGTTTCTGCGCCATCTGCAGCGCACCCGCCTGCTGCTGCACATTGTGGATCTGGCGCCTTTCGACGATGCGGTGGACCCGGTGGCTCAGGCCAAAGCCATCGTCAACGAGCTCAAGAAGTATGACCAGCAGTTGTACAACAAGCCGCGCTGGCTGGTGCTGAACAAGCTGGACATGGTGCCCACCGAAGAGCGAGAAGCCCGTGTGAAGGATTTCGTCAAGCGCTTTAAGTGGAAGGGGCCGGTGTTTGAGATTTCTGCCCTGACGCGTGAAGGCTGCGAGCCGCTGATCCATGCCATCTTCCGCCATGTGCAATCCGAACAGCGGGTGGAGAACGAGCCAGTGGAAGTTGATCCACGTTTTGCAGGGGATGCGCCAGCCTGATTTGTAGTCACGGTCTGCGTTCTCATTTGCTATATTAATAATAGCTATTGGCGCTTTTTGGATAAGCGCTAGCGGCCAAAAATACTTAAAAAATGGTTTCCAGCGTATTGCGTGACGCCCGCCGCATCGTGGTCAAGGTGGGCTCCAGTCTTGTGACCAACGAGGGCCGTGGCCTCGACGAAACCGCCATTGGCGAGTGGAGTCGTCAGCTGGCGGCTCTGGTGCGTGGCGATGGCGGGCTGCCGCGCGAGGTTGTGATGGTGTCCAGTGGCGCCATTGCCGAAGGCATGAAGCGCCTGGGCTGGACCACGCGGCCGAATGAAGTTCACGAGCTGCAGGCCGCCGCTGCCGTTGGGCAGATGGGGTTGGCGCAGATGTACGAAACCAAGCTGCGCGAGCAAGGCATGGGCAGCGCACAGGTGTTGCTTACGCATGCGGACCTTGCCGACCGCGAGCGCTACCTGAATGCGCGCTCGACCCTGCTGACGCTCTTGCGCCTGGGTGTGGTGCCGGTGATCAATGAGAACGACACCGTCGTCAACGACGAAATCAAGTTCGGCGACAACGACACCCTGGGCGCACTGGTGGCGAACCTGGTCGAGGCCGACGCGCTGATCATCCTCACCGACCAGAAGGGCCTGTACACGGCCGACCCGCGCCGCGATGCGTCCGCGCAGTTTGTGCACGAAGCCAAGGCCGGCGACCCAGCGCTGGAGGCCATGGCCGGTGGTGCGGGTTCCAGCATTGGCAAGGGCGGCATGATCACCAAGATCCTCGCGGCCAAGCGTGCTGCTGGTTCTGGCGCCTCCACGGTCATTGCCTGGGGGCGCGAATCCGATGTGCTGGTTCGCCTCGTTCAAGGGGAGGCGCTGGGTACGCTCCTTGTGGCCCAGACGCAAAAAAAGCAAGCCCGCAAACAGTGGATGGCCGACCACCTTCAATTGCGCGGCTCGGTGGTGGTGGACGCGGGGGCTGCGGCCAAGGTGCGTGATGAAGGCAAGAGTCTGCTGCCTATCGGTATGACGGCTGTGGAGGGTGACTTTTCGCGCGGCGACGTGATTGCCGTGCGCGACGCATCCGGCACCGAAATTGCCCGTGGCCTGGCCAACTATGCTGCGGCCGAAGCCAGAATGTTGTGCCGCAAGCCTTCGACCGAATTCGAAAAGCTTCTGGGTTACGTTGCCGAGCCAGAGATGGTGCATCGAGACAACATGGTGTTGGCCGCCAGCTGACGGCGAAAGCCAGCAGCCAACGTAGCTTCTCAAAGACACCATCAGTCCACCAACAAAAACGCCTGCAAATCGCAGGCGTTTTTCATGGGACTGGCGATCACCTCGCCATTGAATTAACGCGGCGTGGTGACCGCAGGCAGTCCGTCCAGCTCTCCGGGCACACTGTTCTGCGGATCTGGATCGAAACTGGCCCCCGGTGGAAGCTCCATGCCCGGATTGATCAGCATGGACCCCGTCCGAAACATGGTGCCCGCGTGTTCGCCCTCGCGCGTGCGCATGCCACTGCGCAGGTAGCGGTTGCGCTGCTCGTGGCGAGGCAGAAAGCGGGCCAGTTCCGTCAGCGCCATTTCATAGACGCCACGCTTGAATTCGACCACGACATCCAGCGGAACCCAGTAGTCATTCCAGCGCCAGGCGTCGAATTCCGGATGGTTGGTGGCACGCAGGTTCAGGTCCCAGTCGTGTCCTACCAGTTGAAGCAGATACCAGATTTGTTTCTGGCCCTTGTAGTGTCCGCGTGCATCGCGGCGGATGTACCGGTCAGGCACCTCATAGCGCAACCAGTCCCGGGTGCGGGCCACCACGCGTACGTGGTTGGGCAATAAGCCCACTTCTTCATGCAGCTCACGGAACATGGCTTGCTCGGGAGTTTCTCCCCGGTCAATGCCACCCTGCGGAAACTGCCAGCTGTGGGTGCGTATACGCTTGCCCCAGAACACCTGGTTTTTCTGGTTGAGCAGGATGATGCCGACGTTCGGCCGAAAGCCGTCCCGGTCAAGCATAATCAAACCCCAAATTTTTAAACTGTGTCCATTATGCACGGCGCCTAGCGCGCAGCAAGTGGACGGCCCCGTTCTGCCTGCAATCGATTCCGATGAAAGCCTCCCAATTCTTTATTTCCACCCTCAAGGAAGCTCCGGCGGATGCCGAAGTGGTCAGCCACAAACTCATGACGCGGGCGGGGCTGATCAAGAAGCTGGGCGCTGGCATCTATAACTACATGCCCATGGGGCTGCGGGTGATCCGCAAGGTGGAAGCCATCGTGCGCGAGGAAATGAACCGTGCAGGCGCCGTGGAACTGACCATGCCTGTGGTGCAGCCCGCCGAGCTGTGGCAGGAAACGGGTCGCTTTGAAAAGATGGGCCCCGAGTTGCTTCGCATCCAGGACCGCCACGGGCGCGACTTCGTGGTGCAGCCCACCAGCGAAGAAGTGATCACTGACATCGCGCGCCAAGAGCTCAAGAGCTACAAGCAGCTGCCGAAGAACTTCTATCAGATCCAGACCAAGTTCCGCGACGAGCGCCGTCCGCGCTTCGGCCTGATGCGCGGACGCGAGTTCATCATGAAGGATGCTTACAGCTTCGACCGCGACCAAGCCTCGGCCAAGGCCAGCTACCAGGTCATGGCGCAGGCTTACCGCCGCATTTTTGACCGTTTTGGCCTGACCTACCGCGCCGTGGCGGCCGACAGTGGTGCCATCGGTGGCGACCTCTCCGAAGAGTTCCAGGTGATCGCTGCCACGGGCGAAGACGCCATCGTCTACTGCCCACAGAGCGACTACGCCGCCAACATGGAAAAAGCCGAAGCGCTGGCCCCTGCCGGCCCACGCGGCGCAGCCACTCAGGCGTTGACCAAAACGGCCACGCCTGGCAAGAGCACTTGCGCCGATGTGGCAGAACTGCTGGGAGTGCCTCTGAACACTACGGTCAAGTCGCTCGTGCTGGCCACAGACGAAACCAGCGAAGCCGGCGAAATTGTCAAGACCCAGGTCTGGCTGCTGCTGCTGCGCGGCGACCACGACATGAACGAGATCAAGGTGGGCAAGGTGCCGGGGCTGGCGGGTTTCCGTTTTGCCACGGTGGGCGAAATCGAAGACCATTTCGGCTGCAAGCCCGGTTACCTGGGCCCCATCGGCCTGAAGAAGCCTTTGAAGATCGTGGCCGACCGCGAAGTCGCCCTGATGGCTGACTGGATCTGCGGCGCCAATGAGGTGGACTTCCACATCACCGGCGTGAACTGGGGCCGCGACCTGCCCGAGCCCGACGCCGTGGCCGACCTGCGCAATGTGGTGGCGGGCGACCGTTCGCCCGACGGCAAGGGCGAGCTGGCGATTGAGCGCGGTATTGAAGTGGGTCATGTGTTCTACCTGGGCACCAAATACAGCAAGGACATGAACGCCACCTTCCTTGGTGACGATGGCAGGCCGGCATTTTTTGAAATGGGCTGCTACGGCATTGGCGTCACGCGCTTGCCCGCTGCGGCCATCGAGCAAAACCACGACGAGCGCGGCATCATCTGGCCGGACGCGATTGCCCCCTTCACCGTGGTGGTCTGCCCCGTGGGCATGGACCGCAGCGAAGCCGTCAAGGCCACGGCCGAGCAGCTCTATGCCGACCTGCTGGCTGCCGGCGTCGACGTGATCCTGGACGACCGGGGTGAGCGCCCCGGTGCCATGTTTGCCGATTGGGAACTGATCGGTGTGCCTCACCGCGTGACCATTGGCGACAAGAGCCTCAAAGACGGCGTGGTCGAGTACCAGCACCGCCGTGACCCTGCGGCCACCAAGGTGGCGGTGGCAGACATCCTGGCCCACGTGAAGGGCCGCATGGCGGTATGAACGCGGCGCGGCTGGTTTCTGCGGCGGGCAGAGCTCCCGATGATGGGGGCTGTGTCTCCCGGCGCGTGTGCCTGACGGCGCTGTCGGCTCTGTCTGCACCTGCGGCTTGGCTGGCGGCGCCCTCGCTGGCCCATGCGGGCGGGCAGCTGGAAGAGCCCCTGATGGACTCTGTGCGCACCGCCCTCAGTTCGGCCATTGCCAACCAGGCACCGCCAGAGCCCCATTTTTTCACCACCGAAGCCCGCATTCACTACGTGCGCTGGCTCGCCGCCATGAGCGACCGCCTGCGCCGCCGCAAGCCCGAGTGGGAGGTCCGCCGCGACTTCCTGCAGACCGCCTGGTACGAATCCAAGCGTGCCGGGCTGGATGTGTCCCTGGTGCTGGGCCTGATCCAGGTGGAGAGTGCGTTCCGCAAATACGCGGTGTCCAGCGTGGGCGCACGTGGTTACATGCAGGTCATGCCCTTCTGGACACGGGTGATTGGGGATGGTGACCCGGGCAAACTGTTTCACATGCAGACCAATCTGCGCTTTGGTTGTGTGATCTTGCGGCACTACATCGACCGGGAGCGGGGCGACCTGTTCATGGCGCTGGGGCGTTACAACGGCAGCCGGGGGCGTTCGCCGTATCCGGACGCCGTGTTTCGCGCACAGCGCAACTGGTTGTTCGCCGAGGGTTCACAGCTGCCTGCTGCCTGATTTGCTATTGTTTATATAGCTGTTTGTGCTTATCCATCAAGCGCTAAATGCCAATTTGGCTGATTGTCTGAAACTCTGCAAGCGGCAACGGGAGTCAGCTCCCGAAAAGCCGATGGTGCCCGTTCGCCCACAGGCCTAGGTCGAAGTCGGCGTAGCGCTGTCTGCTGGGGAGGCCTGGATGGTCTGGCCGGAACCTGCTGACTGGGCGGTACCGAGGCGGGACACCATGACCTGGTCGATGCGGTAGCTGTCCACGTCCAGCACCTCGAACTTGTAGCCACCCCAGCTCACGCTGTCCGTCCGGCGCGGAACGCGCCGCAGCATTACCATCAGGAACCCGGCCAGGGTTTCGTAGTCGCCCGCGTGAGGCAGCTCGTCCAGCGACAGTGCGCGCAGCACGTCCTCGACCGGTGTGACGCCGTCGATGAGCCACGAGTTTTCATCGCGCCGCACAATCTGCTCTTCATCCGCCGGGCCGACCAGGTCGCCCATCACGGTGCTCATCACGTCGTTCAGCGTGACCACGCCCACCACCAGGCTGTATTCGTTGACGATGACGGCAAAGTCTTCGTGCACCTGGCGGAACTGTTCCAGCACCTCCGACAGCGTGAGCCGGTCTGGGACGATCAGCACCTTGCGCACCAGACTGTCATCGGCCAGCGAAATGGGCTGGTTGTTCAGCACGCGCTGGAACAGGTCCTTGGCATCCACATAGCCCACCACATGGTCGATGTCCCCCTCGCACACGGGGTAGGTGGAGAAAGGCTCGGCCGCAATGCGCAGGCGGATCACGGAGTCCGGCTCGTCGCGCAAGAAGAAGGCCACACGGTCGCGCGGCGACATGGCGCTGGACACCATGCGCGTGTCCAGCTCGAACACATTCGTGATGACCTGCTGCTCGCGGGCGGCCAGCACACCGGCACGCGCACCCGCTTCCATCATCGCCAGGATGTCATCCGAGGTGATGCGGTCGTCCCGCAACGACGACATGCCCAGCACCCGGAACAGCGCATCCGCCCCCCGGCTGTAGAACCACACCACAGGGCGCAGCAGCGCCATGCACCAGGCCATGGGCTGCGCCAGCCGCACCACCAGCCGCTCGGGATCGGCCATGCCCAGGCGTTTTGGGAACAGGTCGGCAAACAGGATGAAAAGGGAGGTGATGACCAGGAACGAGGCGAGAAAGCCCGCCTTCTGCGCGGCTGATTCCGACAGCCACAGGCCGAACAGCGTGGTGAAGTGGGGGCTCAGCGCACCTTCGCCCACGATACCGCCCAGGATGGCCACGGCGTTCTGCCCCACCTGCACCACGGTGAAGTAGTCGCCCGGCTGCTCCTGCATGCGCAGCACCTGGTCCGCCCTGGCATCCCCTTCGTCGGCCATCTGCCGCAGGCGCAGGCGGCGCGCTGCGGCGAGCGAGATCTCGGCCATGGAGAAGAAGGCGCTGGCTGCAATCAGCAGTCCGATGACAAAGAGGCTTTGGGAGAGGGTCATGAATGGCGACGGAGCGTGGCGCTGCGGCACACCGGATGACTGAGTGTATCTGGGCATTCCGCAGGCACCTACCCCAGGTGTGCACACACCGGGGGGCTGGTGGGCCTTCGGGGTTGGGGCCCCGAAGGCCAGTCCTGCGGGCGAGCGCAGGACTGGCGGCGGGGGCCTTGTTATTGCACGAAACCGATGCGGCTACGCCCTGACGCCGCCTTGGGCAGATCTGCAATCTCCACGGTGGACCGGCGGTCCAGCCGCGCATTGCCAAAGCCCGTCATCAGCGCACGCCGCATCTCACGGGGGGGCATCTGTGCCAGGTGGTCCAGCACGTCGTCCGTCGGCTCCGGATCCAGCAGGCGGCCCCAGTCGTGCCCTGCGCGGATGCCCTGGTACAGGTTGCGGGCAATGGTGCGCGCCTGCTCCAGCGTGGGCGCCTCCACCTCGAACACGTTCATGCGGTTCAGGATGGGGTCGGGGATGCCGCGCGTGTCGTTGGCGGTGGTGATCCAGATCACCTGGCTGGCGTCGATGGCCACCTCCGCAAACTCATCGGTAAAGCTCTGGGCGGTGTCGTACTCCAGCAAGCTGTACAGCGCGCCCAGCGGGTCGTACTGTGCATCACTGCTGGCCTTGTCGATCTCGTCCACCACGATCACGGGGTTGGCGTATTCGCCCTCCACCAGCGCCTCGAACACCTTGCCCGGGCGTGCGCCCTTCCACTGTGCGGACGAGCCCGACAGCAGCCAGCCTGCGGTCATGGAGCTCATGGGCAAGAGGTTCATGCCCGTGCCCAGCAGCTCGGCCAGGTGGCGCGCAAAGTGGGTCTTGCCGATGCCGGGCGGGCCCAGCAGCAGCATGGGCGTGACCTCCAGGCCATCGCTGCTGTCCTGCGCCAGCGCCACGTGGCGCTTGACGTCGTCCAGCACCTCGGTGAAGTTGGGCAACTGCTCATACAGGCTGGCCATGTCGGGGATGCCCGAGGGCTTGACCTGAAAGCGCTCCGGACCACGTTCCAGCATGCGTTCGTACACGGTGCGCAGGGTTTCGTATTCGCGCTGGTTGCCCGACTCCTGCAACCGTGCGAGCTTGCGCTCGACGTCACCGGGGTGGAACACATTGCGCATCTGGGCCACCGGCAAGCGCAGGGCGGGTGGCTGGGGAACAAGGCTATGGCTGGTCATTGCATGCTCCTGTGATGGTTACGTCACGCAACCATTCAAGCACACAACATGCCCGCTTCAGCACCGGAAAAGCCCCTGATTGGTGCCACTGTTGCGGGCAAACAAAAAGGCCGCCCGAAGGCGGCCTGGTTTGCACGGGGTAGTGGCCGCGTCGATCAGCCTTCGGTGCCCAGCACCTGCTTGAGTTCGCCCGACTCGTACATCTCCATCATGATGTCCGAGCCACCGATGAACTCGCCCTTCACGTACAGCTGGGGGATCGTGGGCCAGTTACTGTATTCCTTGATGCCCTGGCGGATTTCGTCGTCTTCGAGCACGTTGACGGTCACCACGCTCTTGGGGTCCACGCCGCAGGCCTTGAGGATCTGGATTGCGCGGCCCGAGAAGCCACACATGGGGAAGCTGGCGTTGCCCTTCATGAACAGCAGGATGTCGCTGGATTTGACGAGGGTGTCGATGCGTTGTTGGGTGTCGCTCATGGGAATACTCCTTGAAAGGGGCTGGCGGGCGTGGGGTTTTGAAAGCCCGCAATGGGGTGGATTATTTCACTGTCTGCGCCAGCGCCCACTGCCCGCCCGTGCAACGCGCAATGCCCGCGAGGTCATTGCGGCTTTGTACCAGGGCAAAACCCTGGGTGGCGAGCAGGGCCTGCACGGCTTCGGCCTGGTCGTAGCCATGCTCCAGCAGCAGCCAGCCGCCCGGCTGCAGGTGCGCGGGCGCCTGGGCGACGATGGTGCGGATGTCTTCGAGGCCGTCTGCGCCGCTGGCCAGGGCCTGCAGGGGCTCGTGCGTCAGCGCGGCCAGGTGGGGGTCGGCACTGGCGATGTAGGGGGGGTTGGAGATGATCGCGTCAAAAAAACCATCCACGCCTTGCAGCCAATCACTACGCTGAAACCGCACCGGCAAACCCAGCCGCTGTGCATTGGCCTGGGCCACGGCCAATGCATCGGCACTCGCGTCCACCCCCAATACCCTGGCGTTAGCGCGCTGGCTTTGCAGCGCCAGTGCAATCGCGCCGCTGCCGGTGCCCAGGTCCACCACGCGCGGCGATGTCAGCGGGGCGATCACTTCCAGTGCCCAGTCCACCAGGGTTTCGGTGTCGGGGCGTGGGTCCAGCACGCGGGCGTCCACCTGCAGCGGCAGGCCGTAGAACTCCTTGCGTCCGGTGAGGTAGGCAACCGGCTCGCCCGCCAAGCGGCGCTGGCACAGGGCGATGAATTGGGCATGTGCTGCCTCTTCCATCGCATCCGTGTCGTGCGCCAGCAGCCAGGCGCGGCCTGCGTCGTGGCGCGCCAGGGTGTGCAGCAGCAGCAGTTGCGCGTCGATGCGCGCCAGTCCCAGGGTGTGGGCCTGGTTCAGTGCCTGGGCGAGGGTGGGGGATGTGTTGGTCACTATTGATTTAATAGCGGCTAGCGCATGACAGATAAGCGCTAGAGGCCAATATTGTTCAAATTCTGAATATGGTGCAGCTTGCGGTACCCATCTCCAGCTCTTCGAGCTGTTCGGCCTCGCGGGCGTGGGCCAGGGCCTGCAGCACATCGCCCAGGTCGCCTTCCATCACCTGCAGCAGCTTGTACAGCGTGAGGTTGATGCGGTGGTCGGTGAGGCGCCCTTGCGGGAAGTTGTAGGTGCGGATGCGGTCGCTGCGGTCGCCGCTGCCGATCAGGCCCTTGCGCAGCGCGGCCTCCTTGGCGGCGCGTTCGCTGCGCTCCTTTTCCTGGATGCGTGCCTGCAGCACCTGCAGCGCCTTGGCCTTGTTGCTGTGCTGGCTGCGGCCGTCCTGGCATTCGGCCACGATACCTGTGGGCAAGTGCACCACGCGCACGGCCGAATCGGTCTTGTTGATGTGCTGGCCGCCCGCGCCGCTGGCGCGGAAGGTGTCGATGCGCAGGTCTGCCGGGTTGAGCTTGATGGCTTCATGCTCGTCGGGCTCGGGCATCACGGCCACGGTGCAGGCGCTGGTGTGGATGCGGCCCTGGGTTTCGGTGGCGGGCACGCGCTGCACGCGGTGGCCGCCGGACTCGAACTTGAGCGCGCCGTACACACCGCTACCGGAGGGGCCCGTACCGGGCTGGCCTTCAATGCGCAGCACGATTTCCTTGTAGCCGCCCAGCTCGGCGGCGTTCTCGCTCACTACCTCCACCTTCCAGCCCACGGTGGCGGCGTAGCGGGTGTACATGCGGGTCAAGTCGCCTGCGAACAGGGCGGATTCGTCACCACCCGTGCCCGCGCGGATTTCGACGAACGCGTTGCGTGCGTCGTCGGGGTCCTTCGGTAAAAGCAGGCGCTGCAGTTCGTCTTCCAGCTGCAGCAGCTCGGCCTCGGCACTGGTGATTTCTTCCTGCGCCATCTCGGCCATGTCGGGGTCGGCCAGCATCTCGCGCGCGCCCGCCAGGTCGGCCTCGCGCTGCTGGTAGCGGGCGTAGCGGCCTGCGACCTGCGTGACCTCGGCATGCTCAACGGAGATGCGCCGGTACTGCGCCATGTCGCTCATGATGTCTTCGCGCGAGAGCAGGAAGTCGAGTTCGCCCAGGCGCTGTGCGTAGCGCTCCAGCTGGCTTCGGAGAAAGGGTTTCATGGAATTCTGGAAAAATGGTTTGCTACATATTTAGTAGCTTGTGGCGCTTGTGTATCAAGCGCTAGGGGCCGATTTTGATGAAAACCGGGGCGGCTGCGGAGCGGGCGAGCGCCGCTACAGGCCGTTGTTGTTGGGCGTCTTGCTTTGCGAGCGCAGGAACAGACGCGAGACGGTCTGGGCTGTCTGGGCGCGCATCTCGGCGTCGCCCGCGCGCAGCTCGGCCAGTGTGCCGTGCAGCATCTTCTGCGTGAGGCCGCGCGAGAGGGCTTCGAGCACGGCGTCCACGTCCTCCCCCTTGGCCAGCAGCTTCTTGGCGCGCGCGATTTCCAGTGCACGCCACTCGTCGGTCTGGGCGTTGAGCTGCTGAATCAGAGGTACCACACCACCGGCTTGGCCGACAGGGCTGCGCAGCTCCATCCAGTGCATGAAGCTTTGCACGCCCGCGTCGATGATGGCCTCGGCCTGGGCCACGGCGGCCTGGCGGTTGGCCTGCGCGGTCTGCACCACACTGGCCAGGTCGTCCACGGTGTAGAGGTACACGTCGCCCAAGGCCTTGACCTCGGGCTCGATGTCGCGCGGCACGGCCAGATCGACCATGAACATGGGGCGGTGGCGGCGCTTCTTGAGGGCGCGCTCCACGGCACCCAGGCCGATGATGGGCAGGCTGCTCGCGGTGCAGCTGATGACGGCGTCAAACTCGTGCAGGCGCTCGGGCAGGTCGGCCAGGCGCATCACCTCGCCGCCAAAGCGGGTGGCTAGCTTTTCGCCGCGCTCCAGGGTGCGGTTGGCAATGGCGATGGCCTTGGGGTTCTTGGCGGCGAAGTGCGTGGCACACAGCTCGATCATCTCGCCCGCGCCGACGAACAAGATCTTGGTCTCGGAGATGTCTTCAAATAGCTGGCCCGCCAGACGCACTGCGGCGGCGGCCATGCTGATGCTGTGCGCACCAATCTCTGTGCTGCTGCGCACTTCCTTGGCCACGGCAAAGCTGCGCTGGAACAGCTGGTTGAGCGTGGTGCCCAGGGCGCCAGCGGTTTCGGCGGCGCGCACGGCGTCTTTCATCTGGCCGAGGATCTGCGCCTCGCCCAGCACCATCGAATCGAGCCCGCTGGCCACGCGGAAGGCGTGGCGTGCGACGAGGCTGTCTTCCAAGGTGTACGAGTGCGAGCGCAGCAGCGCGGGGCTGACGCCGCCGCTCTGGGCCAGCCAGCCCAGCGTATGGTCCATGGCTGCTTGCTCGCCCGCGCAGTAAATTTCGGTGCGGTTGCAGGTGGAGATGATGGCTGTTTCCACCCCGGGGTGGCGGCTGGTGGAGCCCAGCGACTGGCGCAAACCGTGCAATGTGGGGGCAATCTGGTCGAGCGCGAACGCGAACCGGCCACGCAGATCGAGCGGCGCGGTGGTGTGGTTGATGCCGAGGGCCCAGACTGCCATAAGCTGCGATTATAAAATTGTTGGCCCGAACAGGCGGCCTTGCTTGTTCAAGCCTTGATTTGGGTCAATTCCATGGGTCCACTGGACATCGCCAACCACCTTCTCAACTTTGTTGCACCCGCCGCCGCCATGGCGCTGGTGTTGGTGCTTTCGGGCCGTCTGGTGGGCTCCCGCAGTGCCTCGGCGATGTCGGTGTGGCTGCGCTGGGTGATTCTGTTTGCCGTGGGTGTGGCGGTGCTCGCAGCGGGGCTGGTGCTGTGGGGGCGTGACGGCAAGATGCTGACCTATGCCGCCCTGGTTGTGGCCTGCGCTACCTGCCAGTGGGTGCTGGTGCGGGGCTGGAAGGCTTGAAGCTTTCAGCAAGCCGTCACGTGTTTTGAGGGTTTGCGAGGGGTGGTTTTGGGGGCTCTGGCGCCCTTGTGTCTGATAGCCTTGGTGCCGCCCCCATGGCGTGCCATGTCATGGGTATTGGCGGTTTGACCCGCCGCTGACGAAGCCCCCTACACCGACTGCTGGAGACATTCCCCATGAAGCTGCTGCGTACCTGGATCACCCTGGCTGCGGGCTTGGCCCTTTCCGCTGCCGTGCACGCACAGGCTTTTCCGTCCAAACCCATACGTGTGGTCGTGGGCTTCCCGGCTGGCGGGCCTTTGGACCAGCATGCACGCCTGCTGTCCGATAAGCTGCAGGCCGTGCTCGGCCAGCCGGTGGTGCTGGACTACAAGGCCGGTGCCGGTGGCACCGTGGGCGCGCAGGACGTGATGAAAGCACCGCCCGACGGCCACACCATCATGCTGGCCAACACGGGTGTGATGGTGATCAACCCGGGGCTCTACAGCCGGTTGCCGTATTCGACTCTCAAGGACTTTGTGCCGATTGCGCGCACCGCCATGCAGCCACTGGCGCTGCTGGTGAACCCCAACGTGCCTGCCAAGAGCCTCAAGGAGTTCATGGACTACGCCCGGGCCAAGCCGGGCCAGGTCAACTTTGGCTCGGCGGGCAATGGTGGCATCAGCCACCTGGTGCCCGAGATGTTCAAGACCGCCACGGGTCTGTTCATGGTGCACATCCCCTACCGGGGCAGCGCCCCGGCGTTCACCGATCTCATGGGCGGGCAGGTGCAGTTCATGGCCGAGAGCATCCCGCAGGCCGCCGCGTACCACAAACAGGGCAAGGTGCGCGCCCTGGCGGTGACCAGCAAGGAGCGCAACCCCGCACTGCCCGATGTGCCCACGGTGATCGAGAGCGGCATCAAGGGATTCGAGGTGGTGGGTTTCTATGGCTTTCTGGCCCCGGCCGGCACGCCCAAGGAGGCTGTGAACAAGCTCAGCGAGGCCTTCGGCCAGGTGCTGCAGATGCCCGATGTGCGCAACCGCATGGTGAGCCAGGGGGCCGACCCGGCGTTTCTGGGCTCGGAGGACTTCGCGAAATTCCTGGCGTCCGAGATGCCACGCTGGGCCGAGGCGGTGAAGAAGTCGGGCGCGAAGCTGGACTGACCCACTGAGGCGCTGCGCGCCTTCCCTCTGAAGGGGGACGCCACCCCTGGCCCGGCGAAGCCGGTTCCACGGTGGCACTGGCTTGGGGCGTGGATGGTTTGAAGGCGCGCCCTATGGCGTGGCGGGCGAAAAGAAGTCCACGCGGTCGGTGATGATGCCGTCCGTGCCCAGGGCGATGAGCCGCTGTGCGGCCCAGTCGTCGTTCACCGTGTAGCTCAGCGCGCGCAGGCCGTCGCCGTGGACGCGCGCAACCAGCGCCGCATCCCACAGCGCGTGGTTGCAGACGATGGCCACGCAGCCCAGCTCGCGGGCCGTGTTGTGCCAGCCGTCCCACAGCGTGTCCAGCAACAGGGCGCGGGGGATGTGGGGTGCTGTGGTGCGGGCGCCAGCCAGCGCTTCGGGTCGGAATGACGAGAACAGGGGCAACACCGCCTGGCCGTGCCACAGCCGCGCCGCATGCTCGCCCACTACCTGGCCAGTCTTTTCCTCCACGCCGGGTGTTGGCTTGATCTCGATGTTCAGCAAGAACCCGTTGGCAATGCAGTAGTGCGCAATGTTCTCCAGCGTGGGTAGCGGCTCGCCTGCGTAGCTGCGTGAATGCCAGGCGCCAGCATCCAGCTGTGACAGGGCCGCCCAGGGGTGATCGCCCCCGACCGCGCTCGCTGCCGAGCCCAGTGCCTGCGCGCCATTGGTCGTGCGGTCCAGCGTGGCGTCGTGCATCAGAAACGGTACGCCGTCGGCACTCAGCTTGGCATCGCACTCGAACATGCGATAGCCATGCTGTGCTCCCAGCCGGAAGGCGGCCAGGGTGTTTTCAGGGGCGAGCTTGCCGGCGCCGCGGTGGGCGATCCAGCGGGGGTAGGGCCAATGGGCGAGGATGGGAGATGGGGCGCTCATGCGGGTTCACCAAATTTCAGCAGGTTGCCGTGGGGGTCGATGACGAACATCTCCTTCATGCCCCAGGGCTGGACAACAGGTGGCGCCAGCTGCAGGCCGCGCGCCGTGAAATCCGCGTGCAGCGCTTCTGTGTCGGCACGCACATAACACGAGGTGTTCTCTGCAATGTGGCGCTCGGTGCAGGGCCAGAAGTGCAGCTCGCAGCCATCGCGCTGCAGAATCAGGTAGTTGTCCATCTCCAGCAGCGGATCAAAGCCCAGGTTCCTGGTGTAGAACCGCAGGGTTTCTGCAAGGTCCAGAGACGCCAGCACCGGGACTGTGGCCTGAACCTTGCCCCCGGCACTGGCAGCTGGCTTGGGTGGCATCGGCTCAGGCCGCGATGCGCTTGCCGGTGGTGGCATCGAACGCGTGCAGGCGATCTGCGCGGGGCTGAACATGGATCACGGAATCGGGCGCAGGGGAGTGCGTGCCTTCTTCAACGCGCACGATGATCTGCTCGCCATTGATGCGGCCATAGATCAGGCGCTCGGCGCCCAGCAGCTCCACCGTCTCGACCGTGACCGCCCAGCCTTCGCTGCGCACATCCAGGTGCTCGGGGCGGATGCCCAGGATGGTGCCGGGGGCGGCGCTCGGCGCGTTCTTGAGCAGATTCATGGGCGGCGAGCCGATGAAGCTGGCCACGAAGGTGGAGGCGGGCGTGTGGTAGACCTCTTCGGGCGTGCCGAACTGTTCCATGTTGCCGGCGTTCATCACGATCATGCGTTCGGCCAATGTCATGGCCTCGACCTGGTCGTGCGTGACGAACAGGCTGGTGATGCCCAGCTCGCGGTGCAGCTTCTGGATCTCCAGGCGGGTCTGGGCGCGCAGCTTGGCGTCCAGGTTGGACAGCGGCTCGTCGAACAGAAACACCTGGGGCTGGCGCACGATGGCGCGGCCCATGGCCACGCGCTGGCGCTGGCCGCCCGAGAGTTCGCGAGGCTTGCGCTCCAGCAGGTGGCCCAGTTCGAGGATCTTGGCGGCCTTGTCCACGCGCGCCTTGATCTCGTCCTTGGGTACCTTGGCGATCTTCAGGCCATACGCCATGTTGTCGAAGTTCGTCATGTGCGGATACAGCGCGTAGTTCTGGAACACCATCGCGATGTCGCGCTGGGCAGGTTCCAGGTTGTTCACCACGCGGTCGCCGATGCGCAGCTCGCCGCCAGAGATTTCTTCCAGGCCTGCCACCATGCGCAGCAGGGTGGATTTGCCGCAGCCCGAGGGGCCGACGATCACGATGAACTCACCGTCCTTGACCTCGGCGTTCACGCCGTGGATGACCTGGTTGGCTTTGGGGCCGTGCCCGTAGCGCTTGATGATGTTGCGAAGAGAGATGGATGCCATTTTGCTATTAAATATGTAGCTGCTAGCGCAGATGTATGAAGCGGTAGGGCCTGTTTTGTCTTTATTTTTCGGTGTCCACCAGGCCCTTGACGAACCAGCGCTGCATGACCACCACCACAAAGGCAGGTGGCAGCATGGCCAGCAGGGCCGTGGCCATCACGATGTTCCACTCGTTGCCTGCGTCGCCGCCGGCCAGCATGCGCTTGATGCCGATCACCACGGGGTACATGTCTTCGGACGTGGTCACCAACAGGGGCCACAGATACTGGTTCCAGCCATAGATGAACTGGATCACGAACAGCGCGGCAATCGAGGTGCGCGACAGTGGCACCAGGATGTCCTTGAAAAAGCGCATCGGACCGGCGCCATCCACACGCGCGGCTTCGACGAGTTCATCGGGCACCGTGAGGAAGAACTGCCGGAACAGGAACGTGGCCGTGGCCGAGGCGATCAGCGGCACTGTGAGGCCCGCATAGGTGTTGAGCATGCCCAGGTCCGACACCACCTGGTAGGTGGGCCCGATACGCACTTCCACGGGCAGCATCAGCGTGATGAAGATCAGCCAGAAGCAGATGCCCTTGAAAGGGAAGCGGAAGTACACGATGGCAAACGCCGACAACAGCGAGATGGCGATCTTGCCCAGCGTGATGACCATGGCGGTGACAAAACTCACCCACATCATGTGCGCCACGGGTGCGGTAGAGCCCGCGCCGGTTCCGCCGCCGAACAAGGCGTCGTGGTAGGTCTGCCAGAAGTTGCCGCCGGGCACCATGGGCATGGGCACCTGCACGATGTCCTGCGCCGTATGGGTGGAGGCCACGAAGGCCAGGTACAGCGGGAAGCCGACGATGATCACGCCCAGCACCATGATGAGGTGCGAGAACGCTGTGAGGTAGGGGCTACGTTCGACCATTTTTAGTATTGAACCTTTTTCTCGACGTAGCGGAATTGGATGACGGTGAGCACAACAACGATGGCCATCAGCACCACCGACTGTGCGGCCGATCCGCCCATGTCCATGGCCTTGAAGCCATCGTGGTACACCTTGTAGACCAGGATGGAGGTGTCGCGGCCCGGGCCGCCCTGCGTGGTGGCGTCCACGATGGCGAAGGTGTCGAAGAACGCATACACCACATTGATCACCAGCAGGAAGAACGTGGTGGGCGACAGCAGCGGGAACTGGATGCTCCAGAAGCGGCGCCATGGGCCTGCACCGTCAATCGCGGCCGCCTCGATGAGCGACTTGGGGATGGACTGCAAGCCCGCCAGGAAGAACAGGAAGTTGTAGGAGATCTGCTTCCACACCGCCGCAATCACGATCAGCGCCATCGCATGGTCGGAGTTGAGCATGTGGTTCCAGTCGAAACCCGACTGGCGCAGCATGTAGGCCACCACGCCCAGCGAGGGCGAGAACATGAACATCCACAGCACGCCCGCCACCGCAGGCGCCACGGCGTAGGGCAGCAGCAGCGCGGTCTTGTAGACCATGGCGCCCTTGATGATGCGGTCGGCAAAGATCGCGAGGAACAGCGACAGCGTGATGCCGCTCACCGCCACCAGGATCGAGAAGAAGGCCGTGGTCTTGAACGATGCCAGGTAACCCGGGTCCTGGAACAGGTCCCGGAAATTGTCGAAACCGACCCATTCCTTCGAAAACCCGAAGGAGTCCTGCATCTGGAACGACTGCACCAGGGCCTGGCCGGCTGGCCAGAAAAAGAAGACGCTGATGATGGCCAGCTGGGGTGCCAGAAGCACCCACGGCAGCCATGCAGAGCGGAATAAAACGCGTTTTTCCATGTCGAAACTCTCAAAAAGAAAACCCCGCCGCCCCGTGAACCAATAGGGTTGACGGGGCGGCGGGCTTTCGATGCCACCCGGCAGTGCTGCTGGGCGGTATCGGCAGATGTTCGGCAGTGTTTACTTGTTGGCGCGGGCGAAGCGGCCCAGTTGCTCGTTGCCACGGGTCACGGCGGTGTCCAGTGCTTCCTTGGGCGACTTCTTGCCCGACCAGATCTGTTCGGTTTCCTCGTCGATGATGGCGCGGATCTGCACGAAGTTGCCCAGGCGGATGCCGCGCGACTTGTCCGTGGCCTTCTTGATCATCTGCGTCACGGCCACGTCGGTGCCGGGGTTCTTGGTGTAGAAGCCCGAAGCCTCGGTCAGCTGGTAGGCGCCCATGGTCACAGGCAGGTAGCCCGTGCGCTGGTGGCTCGCAGCCTGCACCTTGGTGTCGTTCAGGAAGTTCAGGAAATCGGCCACGCCCTTGTATTCCTCGGCCTTCTTGCCAGACATCACCCACAGGCTGGCACCACCGATGGCGGTGTTCTGGGGGGCACCCTTCACGTCAGGGTAGTAGGGCAGGGCCGAGATGCCGTAGGCAAACTTGGCTTCCTTGGCCACGCGGGCGTACAGGCCCGAGGAGCCCGTCATCATGGCGCACTCGCCCGATGGGAAGGATGCGTCCGGCACGTTGCCACGGCCCTTGTAGACGAAGCTGCCGTCCTTGGAGGCCTTGGCCAGGTTCTCGAAGTGGCGCACGTGCAGCGGCGAGTTGACCTGCAGCTGGGCGTCGTTGCCGTCAAAGCCGTTGTTCTTGGAGGCGAACAGCGTGTTGTGCCACAGCGAGAAGCTTTCAAGCTGCGTCCAGCTGATCCAGCTGGTGGTGAACGGGCAGCTGTGGCCGCTGGCCTTGAGCTTGGACGCGGCGGCAAACACTTCGGGCCAGGTCTTGGGCGGCTTGTCGGCGTCCAGGCCGGCCTTCTTGAAGGCGTCCTTGTTGTAATAGAACACCGTGGTGGAGCTGTTGAGCGGGTAGCTCAGCATCTGGCCATTGGGCGCGGTGTAGTAGCCAGCCACAGCTGACACGTACTGGGTGGGGTCGAACTTGAAGCCACCGTCGTTCAATACCTTGGCGACGGGCACGATGGCGCCCTTGCTGGCCATCATGGTGGCGGTGCCCACTTCAAACACCTGCAGGATGTGGGGGGCGTTGCCCGCACGGAAGGCGGCGATGGCGCCTGTCATGGATTCGTCATACGTGCCCTTGTAAGTGGGCACGACCTTGTACTTGGTCTGGCTGGCGTTGTACTGCTTGGCCAGGTCATTGACCCAGTCGCCCAGCGCTGCGCTCATCGAATGCCACCACTGAATCTCAACTTGCTGCGCCTGGGCTTGCGCAGGTGCGCAGACCGACAGGGCAATGGCAGCGCAGACCGCCAGATGCTTCGTTTGCATGAATATTTCCTCCGAGGATGACGAAAAGCACAAAGGCTGGATGCTATGCAGCCGATGTGACATTGATATGTCGTTGTCGCATGACCCCAGCGCTTGCAACAACCGGGAAACCCCTTGGGTAACCCGCAAGGGGAGCGATTGTGACTCTTTTGTGACAAGGTGTGGCGCATTTGCCGAGGCTTGCAAGGTTTTGTGCAATGCACCATGCTGGTGAGTGTTCGCTGGTCCCTGTCGCACCGGTTCGTTCGCGCCGCAGCGCGCCGGTTTGTTTTCTCCATCTCCTTCTTTCTTATTGCCATGGCCACCAATTCGCTGGACAAGAACAAGATCAAATTTCTGCTGCTCGAAGGCATTCACTCCTCTGCGGTGGATGTGATCCGCGCGGCGGGCTATACGCAGATCGAGACGGTGTCTGGCGCACTGCCCGACGATGAGCTCAAGCGCAAGATCGCGGATGTGCACTTTGTGGGCATCCGCTCGCGCACGCAGCTCACCGAGGAAGTGTTTGCCCAGGCCCACAAGCTCGTGGCCGTGGGCTGCTTTTGCATTGGCACCAACCAGGTGGACCTGAATGCAGCGCGCGAACGCGGTATAGCCGTGTTCAACGCGCCGTACTCCAACACCCGCTCGGTGGCCGAGCTGGTGCTGGCGGAAGCCATCCTGCTGCTGCGCGGTATTCCCGAGAAGAACGCGGTGGCGCACCGGGGTGGCTGGCTCAAGTCGGCCGACAACGCGTATGAAATCCGGGGCAAGACCCTGGGCATCGTGGGTTACGGCTCCATCGGCACCCAGCTGTCGGTGCTGGCCGAGGCCATGGGCATGCACGTGGCCTTCTTTGATGTCGTCAACAAGCTGCCCCTGGGCAATGCCCGCCAGGTGCAGCACCTGCACGACCTGCTGGGCCAGAGCGACATCGTGAGCCTGCACGTTCCCGAGTTGCCGTCCACCGAGGGAATGATCGGCGCCGCCGAGATCGCGGCCATGAAGCCAGGCGGCATCCTCATCAACGCCGCGCGGGGCACGGTGGTGGATATTGAAGCGCTGGCCGCAGCGCTCAAGGCCAAGAAGCTGCTGGGTGCAGCCATCGACGTGTTCCCGGTCGAGCCACGCACCAACAAGGACGAGTTTCAGTCCCCCCTGCGTGGCCTGGACAACGTGATCCTGACTCCCCACATCGGCGGCTCCACCATGGAGGCGCAGGCCAACATCGGCCTTGAAGTGGCGGAGAAGTTGGTGAAATACAGCGACAACGGCACCAGCACCTCGTCGGTGAACTTTCCAGAGGTCGCGCTGCCCGCCCACCCCGGCAAGCACCGCCTGCTGCACATCCACCGCAACGTGCCGGGTGTGTTGTCCGAAATCAACCGCATCTTCTCGGACAACCAGATCAACATCTCGGCCCAGTACCTGCAGACCAACGAGAAGATCGGCTATGTGGTGATCGACATCGACGCCGCCTCGTCGGACCTGGCATTGGACAAGCTTGCGCAGGTCGGCGGAACCCTGCGCAGCCGTGTGCTGTTCTGAGCACCAGAGTGGGGGCCGACGCGGGGAGGGCACCGTGGCATAAAATCACGCCCCCACCCCAGGTAGACCCCCATGAATGTTCCGATCGCGTTGGCGGCCTTGCAGACGCAGGCCGCCGAGCCTGCCCGTCTGCGAGAAATTCCCTATAACTACACCTCGTTCTCCGACCGGGAGATCGTGATCCGCCTGCTGGGGTCCTCATCCTGGGAGGTGCTGGACCAATTGCGCAAAGAGCGCCGCACCGGCCGCTCGGCCCGCATGCTGTATGAAGTGCTGGGCGATATCTGGGTCGTGCAGCGCAACCCTTACCTGCAGGACGACCTGCTGGACAACCCCAACCGCCGCAAGCTGCTGGTCGATGCCCTCCAGCACCGCCTGGGCGAGATCGAAAAGCGCCGCACCCCTGCCGATGACGCCGGACGCGACCGTCTGGTGGGTGAACTGGTCGTCGCTGCGCGCCGCGCAGTGGCCGAATTCAACGCCACCTTCGAGCAGGCCGCGCAGCTGCGCCGCCAGATCCAGAAGACGCTGGGCCGTCTGACGGCCAAGGACAACATCAAGTTCGACGGCCTCTCCCGCGTGAGCCATGTGACCGACGCGACCGATTGGCGTGTCGAGTACCCGTTCGTGGTGCTGACCCCCGACACCGAGGTCGAGATGGCGGGCCTGGTCAAGGGCTGTATCGAGCTGGGCCTGACCATCATTCCCCGGGGGGGCGGCACGGGCTACACCGGCGGCGCCATTCCGCTGACCTGGAAGAGCGTGGTCATCAACACCGAAAAGCTCGAAGCCATGACCGAGGTGGAGATGCGCCGCCTGCCGGGCCTGGACCGCGAGGTGGGCACGGTGTGGACCGAAGCCGGCGTGGTCACCCAGCGTGTGGCCGACGCGGCCGAGCGTGCCGGTTTTGTGTTTGCGGTGGACCCGACCAGCGCCGAGGCCAGTTGCATCGGCGGCAATATCGCCATGAACGCGGGTGGCAAGAAGGCCGTGCTGTGGGGCACGGCGCTGGACAACCTGGCCAGCTGGCGCATGGTCACGCCCGACGCCCAGTGGCTCGAAGTGACGCGCCTGGACCACAACATGGGCAAGATCCATGACGTCGAGACGGCCACTTTCGAGCTGCAGTATTTCGAGGCCGATGGCAAGACGCCTGTGCGCACCGAGCGCCTGAGCATTCCAGGCAAGACTTTCCGCAAGGAAGGCCTGGGAAAGGACGTGACGGACAAGTTCCTGGCGGGCCTGCCCGGCATCCAGAAGGAAGGCTGCGACGGCCTCATCACCAGCGCGCGCTGGGTGGTGCACCGCATGCCCGAGCACACGCGCACCGTGTGCCTCGAGTTCTTTGGCAACGCCAAGGACGCCGTGCCCAGCATCGTCGAGATCAAGGACTTCATGTTCGCCGAGCAAAAGCGCAGTGGCGTGCTGCTGGCGGGCCTGGAACACCTGGATGACCGCTATCTGAAGGCCGTGGGCTACGCCACCAAAAGCAAGAAGGGCAACGGCGGCCTGCCCAAGATGGTGCTGATTGGCGACATCGCGGGCGACAACGCCGACGACGTGGCCCGCGTGACCAGCGAGGTCGTGCGCCTGGCCAACACCCGCAGCGGTGAAGGTTTTGTGGCCATCACGGCCGACGCGCGCAAGAAGTTCTGGGCGGACCGCAAGAAGACGGCGGCCATCAGCCGCCACACCAACGCCTTCAAGATCAACGAAGACGTGGTGATCCCGCTGCCGCGCATGGCCGAGTACACCGACGGCATCGAGCGCATCAACATCGAGCTGAGCCTGCGCAACAAGATCAAGCTGTGCGACGCGCTGACCGAGTTCTTCGAGCGCGGCAACCTGCCCCTGGGCAAGCATGACGCCGACGACGAAGTCCCATCGCCCGAGCTGCTGCAGGAGCGCGTGGCCCAGGCCATCGCCCTGGTGGAAGAGGTGCGCGCCCTGTGGCAGGGCTGGCTGCACGATGTGGAAACGCTGTTCCCCCAACTGCAGGACCACACCCTGCGCGCGAGCTGGAAGACCCAGCTGCGGGCGCCGCTGCAAGGCATCTTCACTGGCGCGGCCTTCAAACCCATCCTGGACGAGGCCGTGGCCATCCACAAGCGCGTGCTCAAGGGCCGCGTGTGGGTGGCGCTGCACATGCACGCAGGCGACGGCAATGTGCACACCAACATCCCGGTCAACAGCGACGACTACGAGATGCTGCAGACCGCGCACGAGGCCGTGGCGCGCATCATGGTGCTGGCGCGCAGCCTGGACGGCGTGATATCGGGCGAACACGGCATCGGTATCACCAAGCTGGAGTTCCTCACCGACGAAGAGCTGCGCCCCTTTGCCGAGTACAAGCGCAAGGTGGACCCGGAAGGTCGCTTCAACAAGGGTAAATTGCTCCGAAATCAGGAGCTGCCAGTGCTTGATGGACAAGCGCTAGGGGCCAAAATCGCTTCAAACGCTGCGTTGATGCACGCCGATTTGACGAATGCCTACACGCCCAGTTTCGGGCTGATGGGCCACGAGTCGCTGATCATGCAGCAGAGCGACATCGGCGCGATTGCCGACAGCGTCAAGGACTGCCTGCGCTGCGGCAAGTGCAAGCCCGTGTGTTCCACGCACGTGCCACGCGCCAATTTGCTCTACAGCCCGCGCAACAAGATCCTGGCCACCTCGCTGCTGGTCGAGGCGTTTTTATACGAAGAGCAGACCCGCCGGGGTGTGAGCATCAAGCACTGGCAGGAGTTCGAGGACGTGGCCGACCATTGCACGGTGTGCCACAAGTGCGAAAGCCCCTGCCCGGTGAAGATCGACTTCGGCGACGTCACCATGAACATGCGCAACCTGCTGCGCAAGATGGGCAAGAAGACGTTCCGGCCTGGCAACGCGCTGGCGATGACCATGCTCAACGCCACCAACCCGGACACCATCAAGCTGATGCGCTCGGCCATGGTGGATGTGGGCTTCAAGGCTCAGCGCCTGGCCGTGGACCTGTTGCGCAAGGTGGGCCGCAAGCAAACGGCCAAGCCGCCTGCGACGGTGGGCACGGCTCCGATCAAGGAGCAGGTGATCCACTTCATCAACAAGAAGCTGCCGGGCGGCCTGCCCAAGAAGACGGCGCGCGCGCTGCTCGACATCGAGGACAAGGACTACGTGCCGATCATCCGCAACCCACAGGCCACCACGGCCGAGACGGAGGCGGTGTTCTACTTTCCCGGTTGCGGCTCCGAACGCCTGTTCAGCCAGGTGGGCTTGGCCACGCAGGCCATGCTGTGGCACGCCGGTGTGCAGACGGTGCTGCCGCCCGGGTACCTGTGCTGCGGCTACCCGCAGCGCGGTTCGGGCCAGTTCGACAAGGCCGAGAAGATGATCACGGACAACCGTGTGCTCTTCCACCGCGTGGCGAACACCCTCAACTACCTGGATATCAAGACCGTGGTGGTGAGTTGCGGCACCTGCTACGACCAGTTGCAGGGCTACGAGTTTGACAAGATCTTCCCGGGCAGCCGCATCATCGACATCCACGAGTACCTGCTGGAAAAGGGCATCCAGCTGCAAGGCAAGGGCGCCTATCTGTACCACGAGCCCTGCCACAACCCCATGAAGCTGCAGGACTCAATGAAGACCGTGAAGGCGCTGGTGGGCGAGCAGGTCTTGAAGAGCGAGCGTTGCTGCGGCGAATCGGGCACGCTGGGTGTGACGCGGCCCGACGTGTCCACGCAGGTGCGTTTCCGCAAGGAAGAAGAAATCAAGAAGGGCGAAGCCAAGCTGCGCGAGAGCGGTGCCGTGGGCGCCCAGGACAACGTGAAGATTCTTACCAGTTGCCCCAGCTGCCTGCAGGGCCTGAACCGCTACGAAGGCGATCTGAACAACGGCCTGCTCGAAGCCGACTACATCGTGGTCGAGATGGCGCGCGAGATTCTGGGCGAGAACTGGATGCCCGACTACGTACAGCGTGCCAACAACGGCGGCATCGAGCGGGTGCTGGTCTAGAAATGAAGCCCCCCCTGAGTCGCTTCGCGCCTTCCCCCTCTCTCGCTGCGCGGGAGGGGGACGACACCCTCGCTGCGGGGCGGCCCTTGCTCGGTGTCCCTGGCTTGGCGCCGCGCCGGTTTCAATCGATGCGGATGGCAAGCAGCGCCATGGAGTCGTGCCAATGAGTTGCCCACTGTGCGCTGAAGATGGCGGTGCGCTAGTCTGGCGTGGTGAGCGCCTGCGTGTCATCCGTGCGCAGGAGGCGGGGTTTCCTGCCTTCTATCGCGTGGTGTGGAATGCACATGTGGCCGAGTTCTCGGACCTGGCTGCCGTTGATCGTGTGCACTGCATGGAGGCAGTGGCCCTGGTGGAGCAGGCCCTGCGCCAGCACCTGTCGCCCACCAAGGTCAACATCGCGGCGCTGGGCAACATGGTGCCGCACCTGCACTGGCATGTGATTGCGCGGTTTGACTGGGACAGTCACTTTCCATCGCCCGTGTGGGCGGCGGCGCAGCGGCCCAGCCCGGCGGCGCAAGAGGTCGGCGTGCGGACCCTGCTGCCCGCGCTGGAGGCGCAGTTGCAATCGCGGCTGGCGCAGTTGCCTACCCGGTAACCCTGTTTGCGGTGTGCCCCAGAGCGGGTGGGACAATCGCAGAGGTCGTTTCTGACAACAGTTTTCTCACAGGTGAATCCATGGCAGGTTTGAAAGCGGGTGCGCCCACGCCGCAGGCAATCACGGTGCACGAGGCATCGCGGGTGCTCGAAGTAGGCTTCTCCGATGGCGCCACGTTCCGCATTCCGTTCGAGCTGATGCGTGTGTATTCACCGTCGGCCGAAGTGCAGGGCCATGGCCCAGGCCAGGAAGTGCTGCAGACGGGCAAGCGGGAGGTCACGCTGGTCAACCTGGAACCCGTCGGCAACTATGCGGTCAAGCCCACGTTTTCTGACGGGCATGACAGCGGCATCTTCACCTGGGACTACCTCTACGAACTGGGCGACAAGCAAGACGCGCTGTGGACCCAGTACACCGAGCGGCTGGCCGCTGCGGGGGCGGACCGCGATGCGCCGATGGCGTCTCAGGGTGGTGCCGGTGGCCATGCCTGTGGCAGCCATTGAGGCTGCGGGCCGGGTGTATTTCTGGCGGAGCACAGAACACGGCGGAAGCCCTTGTCTGTCAAGGTGCTATTGAAATGGTAGCTGTTGGTGCAATATAGAAAAGCGCTGGCGGCTGATTTCTTTTCAATAGCGTTGTCCAAATTGCGACAGATGCCCCATTTCAGTGCGGGGTTGTCGCTGTACCTCTGGCGTTCACGCGCCTAGCATGAATCTTATGAGCACCACGCATTTCGGTTTTCAGTCGGTGGACGAGCAGGAAAAAGCACGCCGCGTACGCGGCGTGTTCGACTCCGTGGCCTCCAAGTACGACGTGATGAACGACCTCATGTCGGCGGGCCTGCACCGTGCCTGGAAGGCCTACACCGTGATGGTGGCCAACCTCAGCGAAGGCAGCCAGGTGCTCGATATTGCAGGGGGCACGGGCGACCTGGCGCTGGCGTTCTCCAAGAAGGTGGGCGCCACCGGCCGTGTGGTGCACACCGACATCAACGAAGCCATGCTGCGCGTGGGGCGCGACCGCCTGATTGATGCGGGTGTGGTGTTGCCGACACTGGTCTGCGATGCCGAGAAGCTGCCGTTCCCCGACGCACATTTCGATGTGGTGAGCGTTGCTTTTGGCCTGCGCAACATGACGCACAAGGACCAGGCGATTGCCGAAATGTGCCGCGTGCTCAAGCCCGGCGGCAAGCTGCTGGTGCTGGAGTTTTCAAAGGTCGCAAAGCCACTCGAAAAGGTGTACGACTGGTATTCGTTCAAGGTGCTGCCCCAGTTGGGCAAGCTGGTGGCGGGCGACGACGCCAGCTACCGCTACCTGGCCGAGTCCATCCGCATGCACCCAGGGCAGGAAGAGCTCAAAAGCCTCATGCAAAAAAATGGCTTTGGGCATGTGGACTATCACAACATGACTGGGGGCATTGTGGCCTTGCATGTTGGAATCAAGTGCTGAGCGTTTCGCTCAGTCATTAACGGAGACGGAGAAGTCATGATGAAACTGTGGTCTGTGGTGTTGGTTGCGATGCTGGCGTTTGCGCACGCCGATGCCGACGCCCGGCGACTGGGCGGTGGTAAATCGACGGGGCAGCAATCGAGCAACGTTACGCAGCGTGAGTCGGCAGCGCCGGGTGCGCCCGCCCAGAATGCGACAAATGCGGCGGCTGCCAAGCCGCCTGCTGCGGGTGCAGCTCCGGCCGCTGCTGCGGCCAAGAAGCCTTGGGGCGCGATGCTGGGTGGCTTGGCCGCTGGCCTGGGCTTGGCCTGGCTGGCCAGCTCGTTGGGGCTGGGTGCAGGGTTTGCCAACATTCTGATGATTGCGTTGCTGGCCGTGGCCGCGTTTGCCATCTTCAAGATGGTGATGCGCGCACGCAGTGGCGGTGGCAACGGTGGCGCTGCTGCCGGTGGTGCGCCGTTCGCGTTCCAGGGCGCGGGTGCTGCCACGCCCGCCGCAGCGCAAGTGCCTCCACAGTACAGCCCCAACAACGTGGGCAACGACGCCTCGGCGCGCCCCTGGGAGCGCAGCAGCATGGCGTTTGATGCCTCGCGCGCTGCACAAGGCGGTGCGGGTTCGGGCGTGGTGATCGGCTCGGGCCTGTCCGGGTCGCAGAACTGGGGGATTCCTGAAGGCTTTGATACCGAGGGCTTCCTGTCTGCCGCCAAGCGCAACTTCGTCACCTTGCAAGCGGCCTGGGACCGTTCGGACATCGCCACCCTGCGATCCATGATGACCGACAGCATGCTCGGCGAGATTCGCACCCAGCTCACGGAGCGCGAAGACCACCGGGGCATGCAGCCCAACCACACCGATGTGGTCATGATCGAAGCCCAGTTGCTGGGCATTGAAGACCTGGGTGACGGCTACATGGCCAGCGTTGAGTTCTCCGGCATGATCCGCGAAGAGCCCTCAGCCGGCCCGAGCCCCTTCCGCGAGGTCTGGAACATGACCAAGCCCAAGGCCGGCAGCAGCGGCTGGCTGGTGGCCGGCGTGCAGGCCCTGCAGTAATAAAGGAAATGCCCCGCTGTGGGGCTATCCCAGTTCAGGGAATAATCGGGGACTATGGCAACACCACAGTCCCCTTTTTCGTTTCTGGACGGCCTCTTTGAGCGTGTGGCCGCCGGCCCCCAACCCCCCCAGTGGCTCGTGCATGAGATGCAGCAGCGCATGGTGCTGTTCCTCAACCATGTACTGATGCAGGAAAAAGAGGCCATGGACCGCCTGGTGCGTCAGAAGGGCCGCATCGCCCGCGTGCAGTGGCGTGCGTATTCGATGGCCCTGGTCATCACGCCCGCTGGGCTGTTCAACCTGGCGCCCGAAACTGCCGCGCCCGATCTGCAGCTTCACGTCACCGAGACCTCTCCCTTTGCGCTGGCCCAGACGGCCCTGCGGGGTGACAAGCCTGCCATCCGCATTGAGGGCGATGTGCAACTGGCCGCCGAAATCAACTGGCTGGTCGATCACGTGCGCTGGGATGTTGAGGAGGACCTGGCGCGTGTGATCGGTGACGCCCCCGCACACACTGTGGCGCAGGTGGCGAGCCGCGCTGCGCAAGCGCTGCGCCAGTTCGTGGGCACGCGCGTTGCACCAACGTCTTCAGCCGTCGCGCCCATGCCATCCGGACCCTCCACGCCTTCCGCGCCAAACAGCGGTTCCGACCGGGCTGGCGCATGAAGCAGTTCCTGAGGGGCGGCGCCATCCTGTGGGTGGTGTTCCGGTACGGCCTGGACGCCATGGTGCTGGACAGTTTCCAGAAGCCCTGGCTGCGATCGGTATCGCGCGTCCTGTCGTTCGGACGCAACCTGGATGCACCGCGCGGCCAGCGGCTGCGCTTGGCGCTGGAGCGCCTGGGCCCTATCTTCGTCAAGTTTGGTCAGGTGCTTTCGACACGCCGCGACCTGCTGCCGCCCGATGTGGCCGACGAGCTGGCCCGGCTGCAGGACCGCGTGCCGCCCTTCGACCCGGAGATCGCCATCGCCACGATCGAGCGGGCATTTCGGCGGCCGGTGGATGAGGTTTTCACATTCTTCGATCGCGTGCCGGTGGCCAGTGCCTCCATTGCGCAGGTGCATTTCGCCACGCTGCGGGACCGCCATGGCATCGAGCGCGAGGTGGCGGTCAAGGTGCTGCGCCCGGGCATGTTGCCCGTGATCGAGAAAGACCTGAGTCTCATGCGCATGATGGCCGGGTGGGTGGAGAGCCTGTCGGCCGACGGCAAGCGCCTCAAGCCCCGCGAGGTGGTGGCCGAGTTCGACAACTACCTGCATGACGAACTGGATCTGGTGCGGGAGGCCGCCAACGCTGCGCAGCTGCGCCGCAACATGCAGGGGCTGGACCTCGTGCTGATCCCTGAGATTTTCTGGGACTTCTGCCACCCCGAGGTCATGGTGATGCAGCGCATGAACGGTGTGCCCATCAGCCAGATCGAGCGCCTGCGGGAAGCCGGGGTGGACATCCCCAAACTCGCGCGCGACGGCGTCACCATCTTCTTCACCCAGGTGTTCCGTGACGGCTTCTTTCATGCCGACATGCACCCCGGCAACATCCAGGTGAGCCTGGATCCGGCCACCTTTGGGCGCTATATCTCGCTGGATTTCGGCATCGTGGGCACGCTCACCGAGTCTGACAAGGAGTACCTGGCGCAGAACTTCGTGGCGTTCTTCCGGCGCGACTACAAGCGCGTGGCGGAGCTGCACATTGAAAGTGGCTGGGTGCCGCCCGAGACGCGGGTGAACGACCTCGAATCGGCCATCCGCGCCGTGTGCGAGCCGTACTTTGATCGCCCGCTCAAGGAGATCTCATTGGGCATGGTGCTGATGCGCCTGTTCCAGACCTCGCGCCGCTTCCACGTCGAGATTCAGCCCCAGCTGGTGCTGCTGCAAAAGACCCTGCTCAATATCGAAGGCCTGGGCCGCGAGCTGGACCCGGAGCTGGACCTGTGGAGCACGGCCAAGCCCTTCCTGGAGAAGTGGATGCTGGAGCAGATGGGGCCGCAGCGCCTGTGGCGGGAGCTGCGGGCCGAGGCGCCCCACTATGCCAAGCTGATTCCCGAACTGCCGCGCCTGCTGCACGACGCCTTGCGGCAGCGCCCGGCTGACCAGCAGCAAGCCTTGCGCGAACTGCTGGAAGTCCAGCACCGTACCAACCGGCTGCTCCAGTCCATCATTTATGGCGGCGTCGGTTTTGTGCTGGGCCTTCTGGCGATGCAGTTGTTTGTGCGGATGCGGATTTTCTGAAACGGTGCGAACGGCACGAAAGTTGCCTTCATAATCCGCTGCAACTTTTGTTACGAATTTTGTAGCAAAGTGGTCACCCCTGGATCTGCAGGGGCCTCGGCGTGTCGGCCCACGGCACGCCGGGCGCACACCTGCTTTTTGTAACCTTCCTTGGAGTTTCGGAGCGGCGCCATGCTGATCACATTCATCGTTCTGTACCTGCTGGTCTCGATTGGTATCGGCCTGTATGCCGCCACGCGCGTGCACAACACGGCCGACTATGCGGTGGCGGGCCGCAGCCTGCCCCTGGCTGTGGTGATAGCCACGACCTTTGCGACCTGGTTTGGATCGGAAACCGTTCTTGGCGTGTCAGCCCGGTTTGTGGATGGTGGGCTGGGTGCGGTGGTGGAGGACCCATTTGGCGCCTCCATGTGCCTGGTTCTTGTAGGGCTGTTTTTTGCCTACAAGCTTTATAAGAAGAACCTCATCACCCTGGGTGACTACTACCGCCAGCGTTACGGGCGTGTGATCGAGGTGGCTTGTTCAGCCATCATCATGTTCAGCTACCTGGGCTGGGTGGCAGCGCAGATCACAGCTCTGGGGCTGGTGTTCAACCTGCTGACGCAGGGGTATGTGTCCGTCACCATGGGCATGGTCATCGGTACGGTCATCGTTCTGGTCTACACCCTGTATGGCGGCATGTGGTCGGTGGCCATGACCGACTTTGTCCAGATGATCGTGATCGCCGTGGGGCTGCTGGCCATCGCCTGGTACGCGGCGGACCTGGCCGGGGGTGCGGGCAAGGTTGTGGAATATGCCGCGCGTGAAGGCAAGTTCCAGTTCTTTCCCACGGGTGGGCTCAAGGAGTGGACCTTTTTCTTTGCCGCCGCGATCACGATGATGCTGGGCTCCATCCCCCAGCAGGATGTTTTTCAGCGCGTGATGTCGTCCAACAGCGCCGAGACAGCGCGCACCGGCCCGGTCATCGGAGGGGTGCTGTACCTGCTGTTTGCCTTCATCCCCATGTTTGTCGTTACGGCCGCCGTGCTGGTCATGCCCGAAACCGCCCAGGCACTGCTCAAGGACGATCCCCAGAAAGTGCTGCCCACGCTGGTGATGGAACGCATGCCGCTGATTCTCCAGATCGCCTTCTTTGGCGCGCTGCTCTCGGCCATCATGTCCACCGCCTCTGCCACGTTGCTCGCACCGTCCACCACTTTTGTGGAGAACATCCTGCACAACCTGCGGCCTGGCATGACCGATGCCCAGACACTGAAGGCCATGCGCATTTCGGTGCTCGTGTTTACCGCCTGCGTGCTCACTTACGCCATCACCATGCAGGGCACATCGATCTATGAACTGGTGTCGGGCGCTTACCAGGTACCGCTGGTGGGGGCTTTTGTCCCCCTGGTGTTCGGCCTGTACTGGAAGCGCGCGAGCACCCAGGGCGCCATCCTGGCGGTGGCCATGGGCCTGGGTGTGTGGCTGCTGTTTGTGGCCAGCCCCATGCTGTCCGAAGCGTTCCCGCAGCAACTGGCTGGGGTGCTGGCGGCACTGGTCGGCATGATCGGGGGCTCGCTGGCACCGCAGTGGATCGACGACCACAAAGGCCACGTCACCCACTACGAGGGCAGCGCCAGCTGATTGCATCGCCCCATGCCCAGTGCGTGGGGCTTGAGGATGGGCATGCCGCCTATAATTGAGGGTTTTGCACTTTCCCTCAACACACTGACATGCCTATTTACGCCTACAAATGCGGCTCCTGCGGCCATGCCAAGGATGTGCTGCAAAAAATCTCTGATGCGCCCCTCACGGTGTGCCCCGCCTGCGGCGCGGAAGCATTTTCCAAGCAGGTCACAGCGGCCGGCTTCCAGCTCAAGGGCTCGGGCTGGTATGTGACCGATTTTCGCGGTGGCAGCGGTGGCAGTTCTGCCCCCGCGACGGACAGCAAGACAGAACCGAAAATCGAGGCCGCGGCGCCGGCAAGTTCTGGTGATGCTCCTAAAAAAGAAGCATCTGGTGCAGCAGCATCAAGCGCTGGTGGCAGTTCTACCACTTCCACCTCCTCTGCGAGCTGAGTGACCCTCATGGCTGCCTTGCGCAAGTGGCTGTTGACCGGCCTTCTGGTGATCGTGCCGGGGGTTATCACGGCCTGGGTGCTCAACTGGATCGTGAGCACGCTGGACCAGACCCTGCAAATCCTGCCTGTTGCATGGCATCCCGACAAGCTGCTGGGCTTTCACGTCCCGGGCTTTGGCGTGGTTCTCACGCTGCTGATCCTGTTGGTGGTCGGTGCCGTCGCCAGCAACTTCGCGGGCCGCAAGCTCGTGCAGTGGGGCGATGCGGTGGTGCACCGCATCCCGGTGGTACGTTCGATCTATTCCAGCGTCAAGCAGGTGTCCGACACGCTTTTTTCCGAAAGCGGCAATGCCTTTCGCAAGGCCGTGCTGGTGCAGTGGCCGCGCGAGGGCGTCTGGACCGTGGCCTTCGTCACTGGCGCGCCCAATGGCGAGGTGGCGGCATACCTGCGCGATGAATTCGTGAGCGTGTATGTGCCCACCACGCCCAACCCCACCGGCGGGTATTTCGTGATGCTGCGCAAGAGCGACTGCGTCGAGCTCGACATGAGCGTGGACGCCGCCCTCAAATACATTGTTTCGATGGGCGTGGTCGCTCCGGCTGACCCCACGCTTGTTTCCCACAGTAAGTAAATCCCTTTAACGCGCCCCTTGGGCGCCGGAAGTTTCTGCCATGGCCATGCGTTCCCACTATTGCGGTCTTGTGACCGAAGCCCTGATGGGCCAAACCGTTACCCTGTCTGGCTGGGTGAACCGTCGTCGTGACCATGGCGGCGTGATCTTCATCGACCTGCGCGACCGCGAAGGCTACGTGCAGGTGGTGTGCGATCCCGACCGTGCCGAGATGTTCAAGACCGCCGAAGACGTGCGCAACGAGTTCTGCGTGCAGGTGGTGGGCCTGGTGCGCCCCCGCCCTGACGGCACGACCAACGACAAGCTCAAGAGCGGCCAGATCGAAGTGTTGTGCCACGAGCTGAAGGTGCTGAACCCCTCCGTCACGCCTCCGTTCCAGATGGACGACGAGAACCTGTCGGAAACCACGCGCCTCACGCACCGTGTGATGGACCTGCGCCGCCCGCACATGCAGCGCAACATGATGCTGCGCTACAAGACCTCCATCCAGGTGCGCAACTTCCTGGACAAGGAAGGCTTCATCGACATCGAAACGCCCATGCTGGGCAAAAGCACGCCCGAAGGCGCGCGCGACTACCTGGTGCCCAGCCGCGTGCACGACGGCCAGTTCTTCGCGCTGCCCCAGTCGCCCCAGCTCTACAAGCAGATGCTGATGGTGGCTGGCTACGACCGCTACTACCAGATCACCAAGTGCTTCCGCGATGAAGACCTGCGCGCCGACCGCCAGCCCGAATTCACGCAGATCGACTGCGAGACGTCGTTCCTGGGCGAAGAAGAAATCCGTGCGATCTTCCAGCGCATGATCACCGAGGTGTTCCAGCAGCAACTGGGCGTGGACCTGGGCGAATTCCCGATCATGACTTACCAGGAAGCGGCTTTCCGCTTTGGCTCGGACAAGCCCGACCTGCGCGTAAAGCTCGAATTCACCGAGCTGACCGAAGTGATGAAGGACGTGGACTTCAAGGTCTTCTCTGCTCCCGCCACCACCAAGGGCGGCCGTGTGGTTGCCCTGCGCGTGCCCGGCGGCGCACAGATCTCGCGCGGTGAGATCGATGCCTACACCGAGTTCGTGAAGATCTACGGTGCCAAGGGCCTGGCCTGGATCAAGGTCAACGAAGTGGCCCAGGGCCGCGAAGGGCTGCAGTCGCCCATCGTGAAGAACCTGCATGACGCGGCCATCGCTGAAATCCTCAAGCGCACGGGTGCGCAGGATGGTGACCTGCTGTTCTTCGGTGCCGACAAGGAAAAGATCGTCAACGACTCCATCGGCGCGCTGCGCCTGAAAGTGGGCCACAGCGAGTTCGGCAAGAAGAGCGGTCTCTTTGAAAACCGCTGGGCGCCGCTGTGGGTGGTGGACTTCCCCATGTTCGAGCATGACGAAGAAAACGACCGCTGGGCCGCTGTGCACCACCCCTTCACGTCGCCGAAGGATGGCCATGAAGACCTGATGGACACGGACCCCGGCAAGTGCATCGCCAAGGCCTACGACATGGTGCTCAACGGCTGGGAGCTGGGCGGTGGCTCGGTGCGTATCCACCGCGCCGATGTGCAAAAGAAGGTGTTCGATGCGCTCAAGATCACACCCGAAGACGCACAAGCCAAGTTCGGCTACCTGCTGGATGCCCTGCAGTACGGCGCGCCCCCACACGGTGGCCTGGCCTTCGGTCTGGACCGCCTCATCACGCTGATGACCGGTGCGGAATCGATCCGTGACGTGATCGCTTTCCCCAAGACCCAGCGCGCTCAGGACCTGCTCACGCAGGCGCCTTCGCCCGTGGACGAAAAGCAGTTGCGCGAGCTGCACATCCGCCTGCGCAACATCGACGCTGTCAAGGCAGCCTGATCCGGGGCTTTCCCCGAACCCGGCGCGGATCCACTCTCGTGGCATCGCACGACAAAGCGGCAAGGGCTTGGCAGCCTGCGCCGCTTTTTTCTTGGCCAGCCCGCGCCCTCGGCGATGTGGCGCTGGCACTGAAAGGACACTTTCCATGCGTTCAATGACGACCCGGGCTTTGTGGATGGGCGCCGTGCTGCTGGCCCTGGCAGGTTGCGGCGAAAAGAAGACCGAACTGGGCCAGGGCGGTTCCGTGGTCACTGGCTCGGCAGGGCCGGCAGGGGCCAGCAACGCTGCGCGCGAACTGGTGCGCTGCGAGGCGCCCGTGGCCACGCTGGCGCTGGCAGAAAACCCCAGCGGCTACACCATGGGTTCGGGCTACAGCCTCCCGCCATCCCCCGTGCCCCTGGTCAAGCTGCTGGCCCAGCAAAGTGGCTGCTTTCGTGTGGTGGACCGGTCGGCCGGGCTGCGCGGAACCATCCAGGAGCAGGATCTCAAGGACTCCGGCGTGCTGCGCAAGAACAACTCCACCGTGGCAAAGGGCAAGGGCTATGAGGCGCAGTACACGCTCACACCCAGCCTCACGTTCAGTGAGCAGGACGCGGGACGGGGCCTGGCGGGCGTGATTGCCATGATTCCGGTGCTGCGCGACATCGCGGGCCTGGCCGGCATGGTGGAGCAAGTCAAATTCAAGGAGGCGCAAACGGCACTGCTGCTGTCCGACAACGAAACCACCGAGCAGGTTGCCGCCGCCACCGGGTCTGCACGCACCACTGACCTGGGCGTGGGCGGGCTCGTGTTCGGCAAGCTCGGGGGCGCAGCGGGTGCGGGCTGGAGCAATACCAACGAGGGCAAGGTCATTGCCGCTGCCTTCCTGGACGCGCACAACCAGTTGGTGGTGCAGGTCAGGGCGCTGCAGACCAAGGAGCTGCCACCGCCCGTTCCCACCACTTCAGCCCCGCGTTCCAAGGCCGGGTAAAGAGGGAAGGTGTCGCCCATGGTGCCGACAGCGCAGCACCGGCCCTACAAGCTTCCAGAGTCGGTGCTGGTGGTCATCCACACGCCCGCCCTGGAGGTGCTGCTGATCCGCCGCACGGGCGGTGATGGGCACTGGCAATCTGTCACCGGGAGCAAAGACCGCCTTGATGAGTCGTTTGAAGAAACCGCCCGCCGCGAAGTGGCCGAGGAAACCGGCATTGACGCGCGGGCGCCCGGCTGCCTGCTGACCGACTGGGCCTTGGAGAACGTCTACGACATCTGGCCGCAATGGCTGCACCGATACGCCCCGGGGGTCGTGCGCAATCGCGAGCGGGTGTTTGGCTTGTGTGTGCCAGCAGCTACGCCCGTGGTACTGAGTCCTCGTGAACACGATGCTTTCGAATGGTTGCCGTGGCAGCGCGCGGCCGAGCGCTGCTTCTCGGCCTCCAATGCCGAGGCCTGCTTACTGCTTCCTCGTTTTGTGTAGGCAGACGTTGGTGCGCGCCCCGCACTGCGCGCGGCGGCGCCTGCAGCTCACTTGCGCTGGGCGAGGATGCGGATCAGGTGGTCTGCGAAGCCCTCCGCTGCAGGCGAGGTGGCCCGCCGTGCGGGGCTGTAGAGGCACACGTAGCGCATGACTTCGGGCGACAGGATGCGGCGGCGCACCAGTCCGAGTGGCTTGGCCAGTGCACCCACATAGTCGGGCGCCAGCGTAGCGGCCACATCGGCGGCAGCCAGGCCCATGGCGGTGGAGATGTTGTCCACGATCTCTACGGGGGTCACACGCTGCTCGCTGGGCAGCCCGGTGTGCATCTGCGCCACGCTGCGTTCGTGATCCCGCCCGGCAGCCACCAGTGGGTAGGCGTGCAGCTGCGCCCAGGTCACGTTGCGTTTGTGGGCCAGGGGATGGGTGGGCGCACACCACAGCACCCAGGGGCTCTCGAACAGCTGGGTACGCACGATGTCATCGCCACAGGCGCGATCCGGACCCAGTGCCAGATCGGCGTCGCCGCTGGCAACCGCATCGACGAGTTTTTCCACCGGCACGTCGCGAATGCGGATGTGCACCTTGGGCCTGGTTTGTGTATAGGCCTTGATGGCTTTGGGCAGGATCACGCTGGCGACGACCAGTGGTGCGGCGATTCGCACAATGCCCGCTGCGCGGTTGCGGACATCGCTGGCGGCCGACTGCGCTATGCGCATGTGCTTGAGCACCGACTCTGCCGAGGCCAGAAACTCCCGCCCCGCGCTGGTGATGTCAACCCTGCGCGTGCTGCGCTCAAACAGTTTGAAGCCGAGTGCGTCTTCCAACTCGCTCACGAGTTGGCTTACAGCAGACGGCGTAAGTGCCAAACGCTCTGCGGTGGCCGCGAAGCTGCGCAGCTCGGCCACGGTGACAAAGGCTTCGAGCTGGCGTGGCGTGAAATGGGGCAGAGACATGGCTGTTGCGGTTGAATCGCTGGGATCATGTCATTCATTAGAGCATCTTCACAATCCGTCATAAAGCATTGATTGTGTTCAAGGAAGGCGCTGCAGATACTTCGCGACGGATCGGGCAAGGTTGCCCGGCTCTGTTGTCTGACTGGAGAACTCCCTTGAGCAATGACATGCTGAATGTCGCCGGCATCGCGGTGTCGCCCCACCACTACATCGACGGCCAGCGCGTTGCGTCCGAGATGCGCTTCGATCTGCACTCGCCCATCGACCAGGCGCTGCTGGGCTCCATCAGCGAAGGATCGCCCGCCCATGTGGACGCCGCCGTCACCGCGGCGGCGCGCGCTTTCCCCGCCTGGAGCGCGCTCACGGCGGCGGAGCGCAAACCCTGCCTGGATCGTTTCGCCGCCGAGATTGGAAAACGCGCCGAGGCCTTCTGCACGCTCGAATCCAACGATGCTGGCGTGCTGCTCTCGCGCATGAAGCATGGCGTGGTGCCGCGCGCCATGCTCAACATCAGCTGGTTCGCCGAGCACGCGCTCACGCTGCAAGACCGGCCCATAGAGACGGATCAGGCCACCCACCTCGTGCGCCACGATCCGGCCGGTGTGGTGGCCATCATCACGCCCTGGAATGCGCCGCTGATGTTGGCCACCTGGAAGCTAGGACCGGCCCTGGCCGCGGGCAACTGTGTGGTCGTCAAGCCACCGGAATGGGCACCGCTGACCAGCAGTCTGCTGGCCGACTGTGCGCACGCCGCCGGCCTGCCGCCTGGGGTTTTCAACATCGTGCAGGGCGCGGGCGCCAGCACCGGTGCGCGCCTGGTCAGCGACCCGCGCTTGGCGCGTATCTCGTTCACCGGATCGGTCCCCACGGCCAAGTGGATTGCCCAGTCTGCCGGGGCCAACCTCGTGCCTTGCAGCCTGGAGCTGGGTGGCAAGTCGGCCTTCATCGTGCTGGAGGACGCTGACATCGACAATGCCGCTGCCACCGGCGCACTGATGTACCGCAACGCTGGCCAGGTGTGCCTGGCAGGCACGCGCCTCCTGGTGCACCGCAAGGTGCGCGACGCCTTCGTAGCTGCCTTGCGCGGCCATGTGGAAAAGCTCACCGTGGGCGACCCGCGCGAGGAGGCCACCGAGGTCGGGCCGATCATCCACCCGCGCCAGGTGGAGCGCGTGCACGGTTTTGTGCAGCGCGCCGTGGCCGATGGCGCCACGCTGCTCTGGGGTGGCGCGCACCATTCCTTCGGTGCGCAGTATTACCAGCCCACGCTGCTGGCTGGGGTGCGCCAGGACAGCGAGATCGTGCAGAACGAGGTCTTCGGACCTGTACTCACCCTGCAGGTCTTTGACAGCGACGAAGACGCTATCGCCCTGGCCAACGGCACGGACTACGGCCTGGGTGGCGTCTGCTACGGCGAGATGGAGCATGCGAGCGCCGTGGCGCAGCAGGTGCGCACCGGCTTCATCTGGGTCAACAGCTTTGGCATCCGCGATCTGGCTGCGCCGTTTGGCGGCATCAAGCGCAGCGGTGTGGGCCGCGAGGGCGGGGACTGGAGCTTCGAGTTCTTCTGCGATGTCAAGGATGTGGTGCTGCCCAAAAAGCCGTTCCGCGCAAGTTTCAGCCATCGCTGACCCCACCCCAATCACATGCAGGAGAACACCACCATGGGAAGCATTGTTGGCGCAGCCATCGTCTCGCACCATCCCGGCCTGATGCAATGCGAAGAGTTTCGCGTGCTGCAGGGCGCGGGGGCCGACTCGGACCTTATCCCCGGCTATGCCCGGCTGCGCGCCAAGCTCGCCGAAGCCCGGCCTGACGTGGTCGTCATCTTCGATTCACACTGGTTCACCACGGGCTACCACCTGGTGGATGGGGCCTCACGCTATCAGGGCAACTACATCTCGGATGAGATGCCCTGGTATCTGCACGGCGTGCCCTACAACTACCGGGGCCATCCAGGATTGGCGCTGGAGATCGAGGCCGTCTCGCGCGAACTGGGGGGCTACAACCGCGTCATCAACCATCCCGAACTCGGCCGACAGTACGCCACCATCAATCTGGTCAAGCACCTGCGGTTGGAGCACAGCGACACGCCGGTTGTCACTGTGAGTTCATGCCAGAACTGCGACTGGACGCATTTCGTGAAATCGGGGGAGGCCATTGGCGAGGCCGTGCGCCGCAGCAACCTGCGTGTGGCGCTGCTTGCCTCCGGGGCGCTCAGCCACAAGTTCAACCCCATCGACTGGAAGCCCAACCACCCGCGTATCTTCCATGAGAGCAATGTCTCGCGCCCAGAGAACATCGCGAGTGACAAGGGTGCAATCGAGCTGCTGCAGCAGGGCCGCCATGGCACTGTGCTCGACCGTTGGCAAGACGAATACCGAAAGCTCCCCTGGGAGGCCTTTGGCGCCCACTACCTGCAGATGGTGGGGGCCATGGGGGGCGCGGACTGCCGCGCGCGGGGTGAGACGCTGTCCGCTTACGAGAATGCGCGCGGTACCGGCAATGTGCATATGTGGTTCGATATGCAAGAGGTGGCGGCATGAATTTCGAATTCCCGCTCAAAGAACTGCCCGCCGTGATGCGTGGACCGCGCATGGAGCGCCGCCGCGTTCTGGTGGGTGGCAGTGCCTGCTGGGGCAGCATCGTGGAAGAGGGCGCACAACAAGGGCAATTGCGCCTGGACGATGGCCGCGTGGTGGACTTGGCGACCGTGCAGCACCTGCCACCGGTGTCGCCCAGCAAGATCATCGCCGTGCACATCTCGTACAGCTCGCGCAGCTTCGAGACGCGCAACCAACCCAGGCCGACCGAGACACCCACCTATTTCACCAAGCCGCCGACTTCGGTCAACGGCCATGGCTGCGAGATCCACAAGCCCGCTGACAGCCTGTACCTCAACTACGAAGGCGAATACGCCGTTGTCATTGGCAAGACCTGCCGCAACGTGTTGCCCGATGAAGCCTGGGACTACATCGAAGGCTTTTGCCCTGCCCTGGACATGGGCCTGCAGAATTACCGCGACACCGACCAGGGCAGCATGCTGCGTGTCAAAGGCGCGGACACGCTGCTGCCCATCGGCCCCGGCATTGTGCGCGGCGTGAACATTTTCGAACAGACGCTGCGCACCTATCGCAACGGTCTGGTGGTGCAGGAGGCGCACATCGGCGACGAGACCATCTGGGGCCCGCACTACGTGGTGGCCGATATCGCACGCCACATCACCCTGGTGCCGGGCGACGTGATCCTGATGGGGACGCCTTGCCATTCGCGCTCGGTAGACCCGGGCGACCTGGTGGAGTGCGAGATCACAGGCCTGGGGCGCCTGGCCGGCACGGTGGTTGCCATCCCGGCGCCGCGCGCGTCTGCCCTGGGCGTAGGGCACCAGCCCACCGACAGCCCCGAAGTGCGGCGCGTCGCCTTTGGATTTGACGAACGGGTGCCCGACCCCTTGAAAGCCAACTACCGGCAGGCGGCAAGAGGACGGACCCCATCGCCCTAGTGCTCCGCCTTTGCTTTTGCTTCCCCCGTGATCACGCCACAACAACCTGGAGACAAACCATGAAACCTTCCTTTTCCGCTTCGCGCCGCAGTGTTTTGCAATTTGCGCTGGCGGGCGCAGCTGGGTCTTTGCCGCTGATGGGCCGTGCGCAGTCCATCGACACCGTCAAGATACTGGCCGGTTTTGCCGCTGGCGGCACGGTAGACACCCTGGCCCGCCGTGTGGCCACCCAGCTGGCACCGGCCTACGCCAAGTCGGCTGTGGTGGAGAACAAGACCGGGGCAGGCGGGCAGATCGCCATTGCGACCCTCAAGGCAGCTCCGGCAGACGGTGCCACCCTCCTGGTCACCCCCATGTCCATGTTGGGCATCTACCCCCACACCTACAAAAAGCTGCCCTACGACCCGGCGGTCGATGTCACTCCCGTCTCGCTGGGCGTGGTGTTCGACATGGGGTTTGCCGTGGGGCCACAGGTGCCAGCGTCGGTGAAGACCGTGCCGGAGTTCCTGGAGTGGTGCAAGGCCAACTCGAACGGCGCAAATTTTGGCTCTCCTGCGCCAGGCTCGGTCCCTCACTTCGTGGGTGAACTCATCGCCCGCGCCGGCAAGGTGGACATGAGGCACGTGGGCTTTCGCGGATCGCAGCCTGCCATTCTGGATTTGATGGGCGGCCAGATCGCCGCTGTGTCGGCGCCTGTGGGCGAGTTCTTGCCCCACCTAGCGGGCGGCAAGGTGCGTCTGTTGGCCACTTCGGGTGCCACACGCAACAAGTTCGTGCCCGGTGTGAGCACGCTGGTGGAGCAGGGCTTCAAGGACATGGTCTACGGCGAGTGGTTTGGTTTCTTCCTGCCGGGCAAGGCACCTGCGGATCTGGTGCAGAAGGCCCACACCGCCATTCGTGCCGCGCTGGCCGACAAGGAGGTGATCGCCGGGCTGGCTGCCATGGGGCTGGAGGCCCGTTCGTCCACGCCTGCCGAGCTGGCGGCGCTGCTCAAGTCCGATGGCGAGAAGTGGGGCCCCATCGTGAAGGCCATTGGCTTCACCGCTGAGTCTTGAATACACCCCTGAGTCGCTTCGCGCCTTCCCCCTCAAGGGGGACGCCGCCAGCGCGGCGGGGCGGCCCTTGCGCGGCGGCCGCTGGCCTTGGTCGCGCCGGTCTTCGTGCGGTTGCCACCGTGCACAACCCTGAAGAAAGAACAACAGATGTTTGACGACGCAGTGATCCAGCAACTGGCCCGTGAACTGCACCAGGCCGAGAAGACCCGCGTGCAGGTAGAGCATTTCTCCAGGCGCTACCCCGGTATGACGGTGCAGGACGGCTATGCCATCTCGCGGGCCTGGGTGGCGATGAAGATCGCCGAGGGGCGCACGGTGCGCGGCCACAAGATCGGGCTGACCTCGCGCGCCATGCAGGTCGCCAGCCAGATCACCGAACCTGACTTCGGCACATTGCTGGACGACATGTTTTTTGCCGAAGGTGGCGACATACCCCTGCAGCGCTTTATCCTGCCGCGCGTGGAGGTGGAGCTGGCCTTCGTGCTCAACAAGCCGCTGCGTGGAGAACCTAGGCGCCCTCCGCTAAACATCTTCGACGTGCTGGCCGCCACCGAGTACGTGGTGCCTGCCATCGAGATCATCGACGCGCGCATCGAACAGCACGACCGCCACACGGGTGTGATGCGCAAGGTGTTCGACACCATCTCCGACAACGCCGCCAACGCCGGCATCATCACCGGCGGACGCCCGGTGCGCCCCGATGCGGTGGACCTGCGCTGGTGTGGCGCACTGCTCTACAAGAACGGCGTGATCGAAGAGTCCGGGCTGGCGGCTGCCGTGCTCAACCACCCGGCTACGGGCGTGGCGTGGTTGGTCAACAAGCTCGCCCCGTATGGAGAAGGCCTGGCGGCGGGGGAGGTGGTGCTGGGTGGCTCCTTCACGCGCCCCGTGGCCGCCGCAGCGGGCGACACCTTCCATGCGGACTACGGGCCACTGGGCAATATCGCTTTTCGCTTTGTTTGAGGGCTTGGGTATGCACACCCCTGTGAACACCTTCAAGGCAGCCCTGGCTGCGCGCACGCCGCAGATCGGCCTGTGGTTCGGCCTGGCCCATGGTTATGCGGCCGAGCTGGTGGCGGGTGCTGGTTTTGACTGGTTGCTGCTCGATGGCGAACATGCCCCCAACGATGTGCCGCTCATGCTTGCCCAATTGCAAGGTATTGCCAGCGCACGTGCCCTGTTGGGCACCGGGCCCCACCCGGTGGCGCGCGTGCCCGTGGGCGACACGGCGTTGATCAAGCAGTACCTGGACATTGGTGCGCAGACGCTGCTGGTGCCCATGGTGGATACCCCCGAACAGGCCGCGCAACTGGTGCGCGCCATGCGCTACCCGCAAGACGACGGGCAAGGCGGCATCCGTGGCCTGGGTGCAGGCCTGGCGCGTGCTTCGCAGTGGATGCGCTACCCGGGCTACCTCACGGAGGCCAATGCTCAGGTCTGTCTGCTGGTGCAGGCCGAGAGCACGCTGGCCATTCAGAACCTGGATGCGATCGCCGCCACGCCGGGGGTGGATGGCGTCTTCTTTGGCCCGGCGGATCTGTCAGCCAGCATGGGTCACGTAGGCAACCCTGGGCACCCCGATGTCCAGGCCGTGATCGAAGACGGAATACGCCGCGTGCTGGGAGCCGGCAAGGCCCCGGGCATTCTGATGGCCGACGAGACGCTGGCACGCCGCTATCTGGAGCTGGGCGCCGTCTTCGTCGCTGTGGGGGTGGACACCAACGTTCTGGTGGCGGCCATGCGGGACCTGGCGGCACGCTACGGCAGGCCGGTGAGCCTGGCTCCCTCCCGCAATGCACGATCGGTGGCCGTGTACTGATTCTGGCAGGCGCAGGGCCAGCGACCGGGGGCCTACCCTGGTGGCCGCAGCCGAAGCTTGTCCGCTGGATTGTCTGGCGCAGCGCTGGCAGGAGCCCTGGGATCGTCGCCCAGCGGCGGCCGGGCCGCTGAAGCTGGCTCGGCGGCGTTGCGCGAGCGGATGGCCACGCCCCCTGGGTGCCGCTCGCTGTCCTGCCCCAGGATAGCCCGTGCCGGGGTGGAGCCCACGCGGGCGCGCAGCGTGTCAATGGCCTCCTGCAATGGCTCGGGCGAGGCCATGCGTGCCCGGTGACGCAGCAGCACCTGCTGGGACATGTCCACCAGCTTGGAGTTGAGCGTTCGCTCGGCCTCTGCCAGCAGATGATGGACGGCACCGGTCGGGTCTCCGTGCAGGCTTTGCGCGATGGCGGCCTCGGCGGTTTTGTTGATGTGGACCAGGCATTCGCGCACCAGGTCGCCATACGGCGTGTGCAGGTTGCAGGCATTGGCCAGAAGCTCGGTCAGGCCGCGCGTGTTGGCATAGCGCATGCCCAGCGCACGCACCCAGCCTTCGCCGTCGGCCAGATCAATCGACGTGACGGCCAGCACCGCCAGCAGGCTGCCCAGGTTGCAAGCGGCCTCGAAATCAAAGCTGCTGGCCGTGATCTCGCGTGCCATGCTGCGCACCGACTCCACTGCTTGCGAGAACTGCCGCTGCTGGATGAGCTGCAGCGTGCGGGCCACCTCGGCAAAACGCTGCACGCGGGCGCTGCCCTGGTGGCGCTCCAGAATGCGGCCAAAGTCGGCCATGCAGCGTTCGATGCCCTTGCGGTCGTTCTCGGCAAAGTACGAGAACGTGAGCAGCACCAGCGACTGGAAGTCAAACAGCTTGGAGTCGATGCCCAGGATGGCAGCCCGCGCCAGCACCTTGGTGGCGGTTTCGCGGTCGCCCATGTAGTACGACATCATCCCAAGCTTCTGCAGCCGCACCACCGAATCCGGCGTCAGGCCGCTGGCCGTGCGGTAGGTTTCGATGGCCTGCGAGAAATTGCCCAGCTCCACCTGCGCCCGGCCCAGCACGTCGTAGGCATCGGCAAACGAGGCGTCTTCGCCAATCAGCTCCTGCAAGGTGGTCACGGCGCGCGCCGCCTGGCCCGACTCGATCTGCGCACGTGCCACGCCCAGTTTGGCCCAGGGCAGGGCGCGCGCGGCAATAACGGCTTCAAACAGCGTGCGGGCCTCGTCGTGGCGACCCAGGCGCAGCAGCAACTCGGAGCCAATGCGCGCGGCGTACAGCCAATAGGGTTGGCGAGACTCAAATCGCTCCACACACAGTTGGGCGGCACGCTCAAAATCTTCGGCTTCGATGGCGTCAAAAATGGGTCGCAGATGGATCTTGCGCAGCCGCGCCAGGCTGAGACGCTCGAACAGTGCGCTGGGGGTGAAGGGCTTGAGCAGATACCCGTCCAGCGCCGACTCGGCGGCCTCGGCCACGGCGGCATACGACGCCTCGGCCGTGACCATGAAAAACACGGTGGAAAACGGCAGCAGCTGTGCGCGCCGCAGATCGTCCAGCAAGGTCTGGCCCGAGTAGCCGCTTTCGCCAAAGTATTGTTCGCACAGCACGTAGTCAAACACGGTGTGCTCCAGCCGGTTGCGTGCGTCCTGCACACGGCTGCATTGCACGATGCGGGTCACGCCGTACTCACGCAGCTGCCCCACCAGAATGCTGCGTGATGTGGCATTGCTGTCAACAATCAAGGCCAGCACCTGGGGTGGGGCGGATTGTTCTTTCTCGGTTGCCATCGGTGGTGTGTACCGGCCCTGCTGCTGGCGTGGATAGGGGAAGCCCCCAGTGTAAGGGCGACCCGCACGGCGCAAATGCCGGGCAAACCCGCTGCGTGCGCGGCTTGCGACACAATCCCCCATCGCAGGCCCGGCATGGGGACTGGCAAGCGCGCTCAACTACTCCGATGAGGCTCATGGAACACGACGACATTCTGCGGGTGGCCACCTACAACATCCACAAGGGCGTACAAGGCATCGGCCCGGCGCGCCGGCTGGAGATCCACAACCTGGGGCTGGCGGTGGAGCAGCTCGACGCCGACATCGTCTGCCTTCAGGAGGTGCGCAAACTTCACCGGCGGGAACAGGCGTATTTCCAGCGCTGGCCCGAGTTGCCCCAGGCCGAGTTCCTGGCCCCCGAGGGCTACGAGGCGGTGTACCGCACCAACGCCATCACCAAACACGGCGAGCACGGGAATGCCCTGCTATCGCGCTGGCCCGTGATCGGCCACCAGCACGAAGACATTTCCGACCACCGCTTCGAGCAGCGGGGGCTGCTGCATGTGGAGGTGGACGCCCATGGCCGCCGCGTGCATGTGATCGTGGTGCACCTGGGGCTCATCCCTGGCAGCCGCATCCGCCAGATCGAACGCTTGCAGCGTTTTATCGAACGCGAGGTTCCTGGTGGCGCCCCGTTGGTGGTGGCCGGAGACTTCAACGACTGGGGCCAGCAGATCAAGCGCATGCTCGCGGGCTATTTTCTGTACGAGTTTGATGCACCGCGCACCTTCACCTACCCGGCTCGGCTGCCGCTGGCGCAACTGGACCATGTCTATGTGCGGGGCCTGACGCCGCTGTCCCTGCACGTGCCCAAGGGCCGCATCTGGTGGCGCATGTCCGACCATTTGCCGTTGATTGCCGAGTTCAGGCTGTGATGCTCCCCCCCTGTGTCGCCTTCGGCGCCTTCCCCCTGAGGGGGACGACACCCACGCTGCGGGGCGGCCCTTGCTTGGTGTCCCGCGCCTTGGCCGCGCCAGTTTCGCCGCGAGTTGGTGGCGGCCTGCAGAGATGAGAAGAAAGTCTTCCGCCACGCTGCGTGGATTCGAGTTTGCCGATGACCACCAGGTACGCCTGCTGCAAGGGGCCGAGGAGCTGTTCCCTGCCTTGATCCAGGCCATGGATGCGGCCTTGTCGGACATCCAGTTCGAGACCTACATTTTTGACTTCACTGGCGCAGGCGCTGCAGTGGCCGAGGCGCTGATGCGGGCTGCCGCGCGCGGCGTGCGCACCCAGCTGGTGGTAGACGGCGTGGGCACCGGCGCCTTACCACACGACTGGGCGCAGCGCCTGCAGGCGGCCGGCGTGCAATACCGCGTGTACTCGCCGCTCGGCCCGCTGGGGTTGCTGCTGCCGCACCGCTGGCGCAGGCTGCACCGCAAGCTGTGTGTGGTCGATGGCCGCATGCTGTTTTGCGGCGGCATCAACGTGCTGGATGATTTTCACGACCCCAACTACGGTACGCTGGATGCGCCGCGTTTCGACTTTGCGGTGCTGGCCACGGGCAGCCTGGTGGCGTCGGCCAGCGAGACCATGGACCAGCTGTGGTGGCGCATGCAGGCCGTGCGCGACGCGCGCCAGCGCCGCCTGCCCGAAGCCTTGCAGGCCCTGCGCGCGGCCAGCGCCGCCCAGCACGCGGCCCGGGTCGCCCAGGCAGGCCCGCCCATGCGGGCTGCGCTGGTGCTGCGCGACAACGTGCGCAACCGCAGCCGCATCGAGAAGGCCTACCGCAAGGCCATTGGCGCGGCGCGGCACGAAGTGATCATCGCCAACGCGTATTTCATGCCCGGCGGCAAGCTGCGCCGTGCGCTGGTGATGGCTGCGCGCCGGGGCGTGCGCGTGCGCCTGCTGCTGCAGGGGCGTTATGAATACTTCATGCAGTACCACGCGGCGCGGCCGGTGTATGGCGCGCTGCTGGAGGCGGGGGTGGAGATTCATGAATACGCGCCCAGCTTTTTGCACGCCAAGGTGGCTGTCATCGACGCGCTGGGCGACAAACCCTGGGCTACCGTGGGCTCGTCCAACCTCGACCCCCTGAGCCTGCTGCTGGCGCGCGAAGCCAACGTGGTGGTGGAAGACGCCGCCTTTGCCACCGACCTGCGCCAGCGCCTGGTGCATGCCATGCAGCATGCCGGTCGGCGCATGGACCCGGCCCGGTACGCAGGCCGCCCCCTGCGCCAGCGCGTGCTCGACCGCGTTGCCTTTGGCCTCATGCGGCTGGCGTTGTGGGTTACCGGAAACAGGTACTGAGCAGGCCCCCATAGGGCGCTGCGCGCCCCGCACGCGCCATTTGCCTGCGCCTGGGCCGTGGGCAGGTGGCATGAACGACGGAATCCTGCAAGGCATTGTGCTATTGTTTTGATAGCTTTTTGCGCTTGTCTATCAAGCGCTGGATGCCTAAAACCCTTGAACTCCATGCGCCAGCGTTCGCTGTTACGATTCTGGCCATGTCCAGCCAACCCGCCGCCGATATGACGCCCACCCCGCCGGATGATGAAGGCACGCCTGTCTCCGTGAAGATTCGCGAACGCCTTGCCGCCGCCCGCAAGCGCTTTCACGCCAATGACAACATTGCCGAATTCATCGAGCCCGGCGAGCTGGAAAAGCTGCTCGACGAGGTCGAAGTCAAGATGCAGGGCGTGCTCGACAGCCTGGTGATCAACACCCAGGGCGACCACAACACCAACAACACCGCGCGCCGCGTGGCCAAGATGTACCTCAACGAGGTGTTCAAGGGCCGCTACGTGGCGCAGCCGCCCATCACCGAGTTCCCCAACGCCGAGCACCTCAACGAACTGATGATCGTGGGCCCGCTCACCGTGCGCAGCGCCTGCAGCCACCACTTCTGCCCCGTCATCGGCAAGATCTGGATCGGCGTGATGCCCAACGAGCACACCAACGTGATCGGCCTGAGCAAATACGCACGCCTGGTGGACTGGATCATGGGCCGCCCCCAGATCCAGGAAGAAGCCGTGGTGCAACTGGCCGACCTGATCATGGAAAAGACCCAGCCCGACGGCCTGGCCATCGTCATGGAAGCCAGCCACTTCTGCATGTCCTGGCGCGGTGTGCGGGACAACGACAGCCGGATGATCAACTCGGTCATGCGCGGCGTGTTCCTCAAGGACAGCGCTCTGCGTCGTGAATTTTTGTCCCTCATTCCTGGAAAGAACTGACCATGCTGGTACGCCTGCTTTACGCCAGTCGCGCGGTCGATACCTCGCCCGCCGCCATCGAAGCCATCCTGACGCAGTCGCGCCAGCACAACCCAGGCTCCGGCATCACCGGCGTGCTGTGCTACGGCGGCGGCGTGTTTCTGCAAGCCATCGAGGGCGGACGCTCAGCGGTGAGCGAGCTGTATGGCCACATCCAGAAGGACCCGCGCCACAAGAACGTGGAACTGCTGCACTACGAAGAAATCGCCGAGCGCCGCTTTGGTGGCTGGACCATGGGGCAGGTCAACCTGTCCAAGATCAACCACTCGATCCTGCTGAAATACTCCGAAAAGCCCGAACTGGACCCGTATGCGGTGTCGGGCAAGGTGTCGTTTGCGTTGCTCGAAGAGTTGATGGCCACGGCCTCCATCATCGGAAGGGCTTAGAGATCACCCCCCTGAGGCGCTGTGCGCCTTCCCCCCGCTCTCGCACCGCTGCGCGGTGCGGGCAGGGGGACGCCACCGGTGCGGCGGGGCGGCCCTTGCACGGTGGCCGCCGGATTGGTCCACGCCAGTTGCGGGCGCTGTGGGCGGTACGCAGGTCTTGAATCGACAAACTCTTTAGCGCCACACCAAGCCGCAGCCCCCATGGAGCTGCGGCTTTTTCCATTCAAGCTGCTCCTTTTCACCCGTGACCTTCACCGCCTTCGCCCTCATCATCCTCGCTGGCCTCATCCACGCGTGCTGGAACATCGTGGCCAAGAAGGCCGGGGGTGACTCGCGGTTTGCGTTCTTCACCTCGGTGATCATGATGCTCGTCTGGGCGCCGCTGGGCTGGTACCTGGGGCGCGATGCGGTGCCGCAGTGGGGCGCGGTGGAGTGGGGTTTTGTCGCCGCCAGCGGGCTGCTGCATGTGGCGTACTTCGTCATCCTGCTGCGCGGCTACCGTGTGGCGGACCTCACCGTGGTCTATCCGCTGGCGCGCGGCTCGGGGCCGCTCTTGTCGTCGCTGGTGGCCATCACGCTGCTGGGCGAGCAGATCTCCGCGCTGGGCGCTTTGGGCATCGTGGGTGTGGTCGGGGGCGTGTTTCTGATCGCGGGTGGCCCGGGCCTGCTGCGCGCCGCTCATGACCCTGCCGCGCGGGCGCGGGTGCACAAAGGCATGCTGTACGGCCTGCTCACGGGGGCCTTCATTGCCAGCTACACGGTGGTCGACGGCTATGCGGTCAAGTTTCTGCTGATGTCGCCCATTCTGGTGGACTACATGGGCAACTTTGTGCGTGTGGGCCTGCTCGCGCCCGTGGTGCTGCGCGACCTGCCCACGGCCCGCACGCTCTGGCTGGCGCAGTGGCGTTTTGCGCTGCTGGTGGCGGTAGTGAGCCCAGTGGCCTATGTGCTGGTGCTGTACGCCATGCAGCAGGCGCCCCTGTCGCACGTGGCCCCGGCGCGCGAGGTGTCCATGCTGTTTGCGGCGCTGATTGGCGGGCACCTGCTGGGCGAGGGTGACCGCGTGGCGCGCATCTTTGGCGCGCTGTGCATTGCGGCAGGCGTCACGGCGCTGGCCTTGGGATGACGGCCGCCGCACAACAACCCCTGCTGCTGGGCTGCGATTTCTCCAGCAGTCCCACGCGGCGCAAGCCCATCGTGCTGGCGCTGGGCCTGCGCCAGGGCGCGCGCGTGTCGCTCACCACGCTGCAGCCGTTCGACACCCTGGCCGCGTTCGGCCAGTGGCTGGCCCAGCCCGGCGACTGGGTGGGCGGGTTCGACCTGCCCTTTGGCCTGCCGCGCGAGCTGGTGCAGGCGCTGGGTTGGCCCACCGACTGGCATGCCTGCATGCTGCACTACCGCAGCCTCAGCCGCGAGCAGATCCGCGCGCAGTTTGCGGCGTTCTGCGATGCGCGCCCCGTGGGCGGCAAGTTTGCCCACCGCGCCACCGATGGGCCCGCAGGCTCCAGCCCCTCCATGAAATGGGTGAATCCGCCCGTGGCCTACATGCTGCACGCGGGCCTGCCACTGCTGCTGGATGCGGGTGTGCACCTGCCCGGCCTGCACCCTGGCGCCCCTCACCGCGTGGCGCTGGAGGCCTACCCCGGCCTGCTGGCGCGCGAGGTGCTGCAGCGCCGCAGCTACAAAAGCGACGACCGCGCCAAGCAGACGCCGGATCGCCTCATTGCCCGCAAGGACCTGATCAACGCCTTGGAACTGGGCCAGACCCGCCTGGACCTGCGCCTCAAGCTCAGCCACGCCCAGCGCGATGCGTTGGTGCAGGACGCCAGCGGCGACAGCCTGGACGCTGTGCTGTGCCTGCTGCAAGCCGCCTGGGCCGAGCAGCACCATGCTGAGGGCGACGCACTCTATGGTCTGCCGCCGGGGCTCGACCCGCTGGAAGGCTGGATCGTCACGGCGGATAAGCCCTGACTGACGAACCTGCCGCTTTTCAGGGCATCGGCCCTGCGCAGGCTCAGTAGCATGGGTGGAAGTCGCCGGATGCTTTGTTTGCCCATGCCTTTCGCCCCCCGCCTTTTGTTCGCGCTGGTCCTGCTGGCCCCTCTGCTGGTACAGGCCGCCCCCGCGCCCTGGTATTACTGGCGCAGCCTGGTCGATGGCCAGCGCGTGTGTGCACAAACCTCGCCCGGCCACGGCTGGGAGCGCGACAGCGCTGCCTATGAAGGCCCTGGCTGCCAGCCCCGGCGCAAGGTGCTGATCGTGCCCATGCGGTAGCTGTGGCTGGCTGCCAATGGCTTCTGGTGATTGCGGTGCTTGTTATAAAAATAATAGCTACTAGCGCTTGCTGGATAAGCGCTAGAGGCCAAAATTGCTTGCATTAATGTGTGTACATTCGATAATGGCACGCATGACTGAATTGATCCTGATCCGCCACGGCGAGACCGACTGGAACCGCGAGCTGCGCTTTCAGGGCCACGTGGATGTGCCCCTCAACGCCACCGGCCACGAACAGGCCCGCCGCCTGGCTGAGCGTCTGGCTGCAGAGCGCCCGGTGGTGCACCACCTCATCTGCAGCGACCTCATCCGCACCCAGCAGACCGCCACACCCAGCCTGCAGGTGCTGTTCCCTGAGGCCCGCATCGACACCCTCACCGACAGCGCCCTGCGCGAGCAAAACTTTGGCGTGGTGGACGGCAAGCGCGTGGATGACGTCAAGCTGGAGCACGCCGACGCATGGAACCAGTGGCTGCGTTTTGAAGCCGACTACGGCATGCCCGGCGGCGAGACCACCCGCCAGTTCCACACCCGCGTGATGGACGCTGTCTACCGCATCGCGCAGCAGCACAGCGGCCAGACGGTGATGGTGGTCACCCATGGCGGCGTGCTCGACATGATCTGGCGCACTGCGCGTGGCACCGGGCTGGACGGCCCGCGCCAGAGCGACATCCCCAACGCGGGGCTCAACCGCGTGCGGGTGAGTGGCGAGGCGGTGGAAGTGCTGGACTGGGCCGATGTGCGGCACCTGGCGGATTTGCCGGAGCAGCCGGTGTATGACCAGACGAAGTTGGTGGTGCGGTGAGGTCAGAGAGTGGGAAGTCGGCTCGGATGGTCACGCGTCATAAATCAAGACTCGCGCAACTCATCTGCGACGGTTTGAAGTGCGTAAAGCATGCCGAAGAGCTCTTCGGGGTGATACCGAAAAATTGCCTTTTTTAGTGGGGCGCCCTCAGCAATCCACTTTTCTTCAAGCGTTGCGTACTGGTCTTCTGATAGCCCATCATAGCGCTCCCATGGATACCGTAAGGCGACAAAGTTCTGTCCCCATTCCTTGAAAAGGCTTTGGGCATTGTCCGTTAAGCCGGACGGCCCAATTCGCTCTCCTGCCAGGCGGATAAGGCGATCTTGCAGATCTTCCGGCAAGCGCTTGAACAGCTTGTCATATCTATGCCCGTGTGCCTTTTCATGGAGCGTTTTCTCAAAAACCACTTTGAGCAAAAGCTCCATGCCTAGCAAGCGCAGCAAATACTGGGAATCAAATTGATCGCCGTCGTCTGATGCGTTATGGAGCAATTCCGAGTCACTCAATCTTTGAAGTGCCTGCTGGTGCATCAGTCTCAGACGCAACTTGTTGATCTGTGAGGCGGGCTTTTTGTACTTTTCAGGTAGCCCCAATTGCTTGTTCACTAACCGCACCTGCTTCGCCAATCGCACCGACTCCGGCTGCCCATTCACCAACGGCTGCAACACGTTCTGCACCGCCCCCCACTGCCCATTACGCTGCAGCGCATCCACCCAGATCTGGTGGAACAAATCCCGCTGCGCATGGCTGCCGCCAATCTCCACCAGCCGGGGCAGGGCCACGCCCAGCTTCTCCACCGCCGTGGCCCAGTCGCCCTGCGCATGTGCCAGAAGGCCGTGCGCTGCAGGCACACACACCTGCTGCCACACAGTGCGCTCGTGCGCCTCGGTGCGGGTGTTTGCGTGGGCCTCAAGGTTACTTTGCAGCGTGCGCGCGGCCTCCATGCGCCCGGCGCGGGCCAGGCCGTAGAGGTATTGCAGGTCCAGGAAGGGCAACACGTGGTCGGCCAGACGCAGTGCCAGGTGGTCGGCCACGTCGGCCCATCGATCCCCCACATCCACGCCCGCCAGCTCCAGCCGAGCGAGCAGTGACACGGCGCCGATCTGGTCCTGCGTGTATTCCTTGACCACCCCCCAGACTTGGCTGTCATACAGCGCCAGCACTTCGGCGTGCCGGTCCTGCTCCAGCAGAAAGAGCGCCTGGTGCCACCAGTTGTGCGTGACCATGAAGGAGTTCAGGCCCGTCCAGGTGTCGCTCATGCTGGCCATGAAGTCGGTACCTTCGCGGATGCGTCCCTGCGTCAGCATCACGTGTGCCAGGGCGTGGTGGGCCCAGGGCTCCTTGCGGCACAGGTCGATGGCGTGGCGGGCGGAGGCCTCGGCGCGCTCGAGCAAATGGCATTGCTCCCAGCCAAAGGCCAGCATGCCGTGCAGGTAAGGCACATCGGCGGCGGCAGGCACAGCCTGCAGGGCCAGGCGCAGCATGCCGGGCGAGTCCCCCCGGTTGAACAAATGGTATTGACCGAGCTTGAGCGATGCCAGGTCGCGTGGAAACAGGCGCGCCTGCTCTTCATGCAGCGCAATCGCACGGGGCAGGTCGCCATCCACCCAGGCAGCCACGGCGGCGACAAAACGTTGCTCGCAGTCACTGGCTTGTGGGGCGTTGGCCAGTGCCTGGTTGATGAAGGGGCGCGCGTCGCGCGGTGCGTCGGCCGATTCGGCAAACATGTGCAGCGCCGCGCAACTGGCCTGCACGATGGGGCTGGTGTCTGCGGCTGCGTTCAGCACATTCACCGCGCGGGCTTCGCAGGCGATGAAGCCTTCGACAAAGTCGTTCAGGGCGGCGGCGCTTGCCGGGTCCTGCAAGGTGACGGGGTTGCCCAGGCTATCGGTCGTGCGGGTGTGCGTGGAGGATGGCATGGGGCATTGTTAGGGGTGGTGGATCAGCCGCCCTTGATCAGCGTCAGATAGGCCTTGCGGGTGTCGGCAGACACAGAGGCCACCAACTGCTCGTGCGGCGTCTGGTGGCGCGCCAGCATGCGGGCCGTGGCAATGGTCTTGGATTTGCAGAACCAGTGGCAGGTGTGCTGCATGAGGAACAGTTCGGCCGTCATCATGAAGGCCCGGTCCTTGGGCGCGAGGTGGCTAGTGTTCTGCACCACGTGCGCAATGCCGCGCGCGTGGATGGCCAGGGCCTTGCGCATGTCGAAGGTGAAGCTGGGCAATATCTTCTCGGCAAAGGGGATCGCCATTGCCAGGCGGCTGACGCGTGTGGTGGCCTCGGGCTCCTTGGCAAAGTCGGCGGCAAACCGGCTGAATTGCTCGGTGAGTTGCGCCTCGGTGGTGCTCAGCAGGCTCCAGATCTGCTGGCGGCGCTCGTCCGTGCTTTCGCCCAGGGCGCGCAGGTAGCCGTCGGTCAGGGCTTCCATGAGCTTTTCGATCTGGTAGTTGGCCAGGTGGCTGCCCAGCAGCGCAATGCGCTTGCGCTGCTCTTTGGCGTTGAGCATGTAGGTGCCGGTGGCGATCAGGATCGCCAGGATGAGGATGTCCATGCGGTGTGGTGCGTTCGTACAGGGGGTGGGAGAGTGGTGGCCCAGGGTGGCCCGGTGTCTGCCAACAAACCCCCAAGGTTACCAACAACCTCCGGCCATGCTTTCAGCCCGCTGGCGGCTGGGGCCAGGCCCGCTGGGGTTCACGGATCAGCTCGAATGCATGTGCCACCTGCAGCACGCCCAGGTCGTCAAAACGGGCGCCTGCAATCTGCAGGCCGATGGGCAGGCCGCTTGTGGTGTAGCCGCAGTTGACCGAGGCCGCAGGTTGCTCGGACATGTTGAAGGGCACGGTGAAGCCGATGTGCTCCAGCGGGCGAAGCGGGTCGTTGGTGGGCGAGGGCAGTTCGGCCTGGAAGGCGGGCATGGGCGCCACGGGGGAGATCACATAGTCAAAGGCACTGCAGGCCTTCACGGTGTTGACCCGCGTCAGGTGGAACTGGTGGCTGGCGTTGAAGACTTCGGTGCCACTCATGCCCGCTGCGCTGTCGGCCCAGGTGCGGATGTAGGGCAGCACCTTGTCGCGCCGTGCGGCAGGCAGTGCCTGCAGGTCAATGTGCGAGCGCATGCGCCAGAAATGGTCCATGCCGTCGAGCATGGCCTGGGTCATGAAAGGCGCCATGGGCACGATGGTGGCGCCCGCCGCCTCCATGAGTTTTGCTGCGCGTTCTACGGCGGCTTTCACCTCGGGCTCCACCGGCTGGCCGCATCCGGCGTCCAGCAGCAAACCAATGCGCAGGCCGCGCAAGCGTTCGGCGCCCTTGTTGAACTGGCTCCACGCGATGTCCTGGTAGGGCAGGCTCATGCTGTCGCGCGCGTCGGGCTGGCTCAGCACCTGCATCATCAGCGCGGCGTCGGCCACGGTGCGGGTCATGGGGCCTGCGGCGCGGCCGGTGTAGGGTGGATCGATCGGAATGCGGCCCAGGCTGGGCTTCAGGCTGAAGATGCCGCACCAGCTGGCGGGCAGGCGCAGCGAGCCGCCGATGTCGGTGCCGATGTGCAGTGGGCCGTAGCCTGCGGCTGCGGCAGCGCCACCGCCGGCGCTGGAGCCACCGGGGCCCTTGCGGGTGTCCCACGGGTTGCGCGACAGGGGGTGAAAGGTGGACAGGCCCGAGGACAACATGCCGTAGTCAGGCATGGTGGTCTTGGCCACGATGACGGCGCCCGCCTCGCGCATGCGGGCGGCGGGCGGTGCATCGGCAGCGGCGGGCACCAGCTCGACGGCGGCTGTGCCCAGCGGCGTTGGATCGCCTTCGGTGGCGATGTTTTCCTTGATGGTGCTGGGCACGCCGTCCAGCGCGCCCTTGGGCTCACCACGCAGCCAGCGGGCTTCTGATTCGCGGGCTTGTGCCAGGGCCATCTCAGGGCGCAGCAGGTAGGTGGCGCGGATGTGGGGCTCCCACCGCTCAATGTGGGCCAGCACGGCCTGCGTGACCTCGACGGGGGACAGCGTGCGCTGGCGGTAGGCGGCAAGGAGGTCGTGGGCGGGCAGGTCGTGCAGGGCTGTCATGGCGGGATGTGGGGGGGTATCAATAAAAAAGGCCGCCAGCGCTTACTGGTAAAGCGCTGGCAGCTATTGTTTTGGGAGCGCGCCGCACACACCGTGGCGAGTGCGGCGCGGGGGCATCAAGACCAGGAGAGCGACGAGATGTCGTTCACGAACACAGGCATGTCTTTCCACAGGCCCTTGAGGTTCTTGTTGGCCACCGTGATCCATTGGTTGGAGTACAGGAAGGCGTGCACTGCATCGTTGGCCAGCAGGCGCTGGGCATCGCCCAGCAGCTTGGCGCGGTCGGCAGGGCGGGCGGCGTTCTTGATCTGGGTGAACAGCTCGTTGAACTTGGGCGAGTTGTAGGCCCAGTAGTAGTCGGGCTTGGCAAAGTTGCCCAGGTCGAAGGGCTCCACGTGGCTGATGATGGTCAGGTCGTAGTTCTTGCTGCCATAGGTGCCGCTGAGCCACTGCGCCCATTCCACGTTCTGGATCTTGGCGATGATGCCGACCTTGGCCAGCTGGGCGGCCACCACCTCGCCGCCCTGGCGGGCGTAAGGCGTGGGAGGCAGCGTCATGGTCAGCTCCAGCGGCGTCTTGATGCCGGCTTCGGCCAGCAGCTTCTTGGCCTTCTCGGGGTCGTAGGGGTTCACGCCCGTGGTGTCCACATAGCCAAAGGCGCCGGGCACATAGTGGCTGCCAATGGGCGCACCGTACCCGTCGCCTGCGCCTTCGATCACGGCCTTGCGGTCGATGGCTGCGGCAATGGCGCGGCGCACGCGCACATCGTCCAGCGGCTTCTTGCCGTTGTTGATGGCCAGAATGGTCTTGGCGCGCGAGCCTGCCACGATCACCTGGTACTTCGGGTTGGCCTTGAACTGTGCCACGCTGCGCGGTGTGACGCGCGGGAAGGCGTCCACGTCACCGGCCAGCAGGGCGGCCACCTGGGCGGCGGGGTCGGAGATGAAGCGGAAGGTGGCGCGCTTGATCTTGATGGCCTTGGCGTCGCGGTAGCCGTCCCACGCGGTCAGCACCACGGACGAGCCCTTGTTCCAGGCCTGCAGCTGGTAGGGGCCGGTGCCCACGGGCTTGTTCGCGTTGGTGTCGGCGCTCTTGGGCTCCACGATGATGGAGGTGGCCTGGCCGAGGATGAACAACAGGTCGGGGTCGATCTCCTTGTTGAGCAGCACCACGGTGTAGTCGTCCACCACCTGGGTGGTGATGCCTGCAAAGGTGCGCTTGTCCTTGTTGGTGCTCTTCTCACCGCCCGCGCGGTCGTACGAGAACTTGACGGCCGCAGCGGTGAAGGGCTCGCCGTTCTGGAACTTCACGCCACGGCGCAGCTTGAAGGTGTAGGTCTTGAGGTCGGGCGAGACCTCCCAGCTTTCGGCCAGCAGGGGCGACACGCTGCCGTCGGGGTTGATCTTGGTGAGCGTCTCGAAGATGTTGTACTGAACGATCTCGGCGATGGCAGACGCGGCACCGGCTGTCGGGTCCAGGCCTGGGGGCTCCAGCGTCATCGCCAGCGTCACCGCATCTTTGCGGCTTTGCGCCATGGCGCCAAGCGAGGTGGACAAAGGCACAGCGGCGATGGCGCCAGTGGCAAGGACGGTACGGCGGTTCAGCATGTTCGGACTCTCCAGACAAAAAACCAGACGAAGACCCCGGCGCCTTTGCAATGGGTTACCGGGGAGCACAAAAGCTTTTTACACCATCACATCGGTATTTGGTTACACGTTTTTTGCTGCGGCCGCAGCAGCGGCACGGCGCGCCCTTGCACGGCCCGGCAGCACCTGCGGCACCGCACCCACCAGCGATTGCGTGTACGGGTGCTGCGCGTTGCGGAACAGCTCTCCGGGAGAGCCCCGCTCTACGATGCGGCCCTGGTACAGCACCACCACCTCGTCGCACAGGTGATTCACCACGGCGAGGTCGTGGCTGATGAGCATGTAGGTGATGCCGAACTGCTGCTGCAGGTCCTGCATCAGGTTCAGCACCTGGGCCTGTACCGACACGTCGAGTGCGCTCACGGGTTCGTCCGCCACGATGAGGCGGGGCCGGGTGATGAGGGCGCGTGCAATGGCGATGCGCTGGCGCTGGCCGCCAGAAAATTCGTGCGGGTACTTGCCCAGGTCGTTGGTGCGCAGGCCCACCTGGGCCAGCACCTGGGCGGCCTGCTCGCGCTGCTCGGCGCGCGTGGTCTGTCCTTGCGCCTGCAGTGGCTCGGTCACGATGCGCTCGACCGTCTGGCGCGGGTCCAGTGATCCATATGGGTCCTGGAACACCATCTGAAAGTCGCGCCGCGCCTGGCGCAGCTGCTCGGCGGGCAACTGGTGCAGGTTGCGGCCCAGCAGCTCGACCGTGCCGGAGGTGGGGGTATCGAGCGCCATTACCAGCCGTGCCAGGGTGGACTTGCCCGAGCCCGATTCGCCAACGATGCCCAGGCTGCGGCCCGATGCAATGGAGAAGTTCACGCCGTTGAGGGCATGCACCTTGCCGGGTGGCTTGAACAGATGGTCGCGCGGCAGCGTGTATTCACGCACCAGGTCTTTGACCTGCAGCAGCGGCGTTTCTGCGGGATGGGTGCTGTGCAGCGCCTGGGTCATGCGGCCACCTCGACGATGTTTACCACCTGGGCACTCTGGGCTTCGGCAATGGCCTCGCGCCGCAGACAGCGCACCTCGTGGTCGCCATCGGCATCGGTGGCCACGAGCGTGGCCTCGGGCTGGTTGTGGTGGCAGGCATCCACCGTGTAGCTGCAGCGGCCCGCAAAAGGGCAACCTGAAGGCAGGTCGACCAGCTCAGGCACCGTGCCGGGGATGGTGGACAGGCGAGGGCGCTGGCCGGGCGCGTGCACGGCGCCCAGGTGAGGCCGGGCGGCAAACAGGCCGCGTGTGTAGGGGTGGGCCATGGCCGAGAAGACCGAGGCGGTGGAGCCGCTTTCGACCACGCTGCCGCCGTACATCACCATCATGCGGTCCACGTTCTGCGAGATCACGCCCAGGTCGTGCGAGATCAGGATGAGCGCCATGTTGCGCTCGGCCACCAGATCGCTGATGAGGTCCAGGATCTGCTGCTGGATCGTCACATCGAGCGCCGTGGTGGGCTCGTCGGCAATCAGCAGGTCGGGCCCGCAGGCCAGCGCCATCGCGATGGTGATGCGCTGGCGTTGCCCGCCGGAGAACTGGTGCGGATAGGCGTCAAAGCGCTGCGCGGCGTTGGGAATGCCCACGCGGTCCAGCAGGGCAATGGCTTCGGTGCGTGCGGCTGCCGCATTCATGCCCCGGTGCAGGCGCAGCGGCTCTGCCACCTGGCGGCCTATGGTGTGCACGGGGTTGAGCGCGGTCATGGGCTCCTGGAACACCATGCCAATGCGGTTGCCGCGCATCTGGCACATCTGTGCATCGGTGCGGCCCACCAGCTCTTGGCCATCAAAGCGAATGCTGCCGGTGACCTGCGCGCTGTCAGGCAGCAGCCCCATGAGCGACATGGCGGTGATGGATTTGCCACAGCCCGATTCACCAATCAGGCCCAGGGTTTCACCGCGCGCCAGCGAAAAGCTCACGCCGCGCACGGCATCGGCCGGGCCCCGGTGCGTCTGCAGGCGGATGCGGAGGTTGGAGACTTCGAGCAGGAAAGACATGGAGAACAGTTCGTGCAAGGTTCGGCGGAGGTTTCAGCGCTTGCGCGACAAGCGTGGGTCCAGCAGGTCGCGCAGACCATCGCCCAGCAGGTTCAGCCCCAGCACGGCCAGCGCAATCGCCACACCAGGCCAGACGGCCAGCAGCGGGGCCTGGAACATCAGCGTCTGTGCTTCGCTGAGCATGCGGCCCCAGGAGGGTTGGGGCGGCTGGGTGCCCAGGCCCAAATAGGAGAGGGCGGCTTCGGCCAGGATGGCAATGGCGAACTGGATGGTGGCCTGCACGATGAGCACCGACAGGATGTTGGGCAGCACATGCTCCAGCGTGATGCGCAAGCTGCCCTTGCCGCAGGCGCGCGACGCCAGGATGTACTCACGCGACCACACCGCGTTGGCCGATGCACGGGTGACGCGCGCAAACGTCGGGATGTTGAAGATGCCGATGGCAATGATGGAGTTGACGATGCCCGCGCCGAACACAGCGGTGAGCATGATGGCGGACAGGATGGCCGGGAAGGCAAACGTAAAGTCGGCCAGCCGCATGATGAGTTCTTCGACCCAGCCGCGCTTGGCCGCTGCCAGCAGGCCCAGCGCCGTGCCAACGGTCAGCCCGATGCCCACGGCGATCACGCCCACCAGAATGGAATTGCGCGCACCCACCAGCAACAGCGACGCCACATCACGCCCAAAGGCATCGGTGCCCAGCCAGTGTGTGCCGGTGGGCGGCTGCAGCTTGGAGGCCAGGTCCATCTCGTAGGGCGACCAGGGTGTCCAGACCAGCGACAGTGCAGCGGCCAGCAGGAGCAGCAGCGACAGAACGGCGCCGATCACGAAGCTGCGGTGGCGCAGCGCGCGGTGCAGCCAGCTGGGGGCAGAGGTGACAGAAGGCGAAGGAATGACAGCGTTCATGGGGGGGTCAGATGTCGGAGGCCTTCACGCGCGGGTCGATCACGGCGTAAAGGATGTCCACCACGAAATTCACGATGACCACCATGGCGGCGAGCAGCATCACGCAGTTGCGCACCACGATCAGGTCGCGGTTGGAGATGGACTGGAAGATCAGGCGCCCCAGGCCGGGCAGGTAGAACACGTTCTCCACCACGATGGTGCCCGCCAGCAGGTTGGCAAACTGCAGCCCCATCACGGTGATCACCGGGATCATGGCGTTGCGCAGCACATGGCCCCAGAGCGCCGCGCGCTGCGACAGGCCCTTGGCGCGGGCAGTGCGCACAAAGTCTTCGCGCAGCACCTCCAGCACGGCCGAGCGCGTGATGCGCGCGAGGATGGCGGCCTGCACCACGGCCAGCGCAATCGCGGGCAACAGCAGGGCCTTGAGGGCTTCGAGTGGACTACCACCAGCGTCTTCGGTCCAGCCGGGGAAGCCACCGGCCGAGAACCACTGTAATTTCACGGAGAACAGCAGGATCAGCAGGATGGCGAACCAGAAATTGGGAATGGCAATTCCGATCTGCGCCAGCCCCATCACGCCGACATCACCGATCTTGTTGTGGCGCGATGCTGCATACACACCTGCCACCAGGGCCAGCACGGTGGTGATGACCATGGCCATCAGTGCCAGCGGCACCGTGAGGGCCAGGCGTTCCAGCACCAGGTCGAGCACGGGTGAGCTGTAGGCATAGCTGTCGCCCATGTTGCCCACCACCAGCCCGCTCACCCATTGCCAGTAGCGCAGGCTGGCGGGCTGGTCCAACCCCAGCTTGCTGGCCAGCGCAGCCACGGCTTCGGGCGAGGCGTCGGGTCCCATGAGCATTTGGGCGGCGTTGCCCGGCAGGATCTCCAGCACCAGAAACACAACAATGGACGCGCCGATCAGCGTGGCCAGTAGGGTAATAAACCGCTTGAGAAAAAACAGGCCCATGGGTGAGGTGGGTGAGGAGAGGGTTAGGGCGCGCGGGCGTCAAAATTAATGTGTATACACAGCATAACGGTAAAAACATCCCCGTCAGCGGTGGTGGGTTGCAGTGTGGCATGCAAGGCACATGCCACCAGCGCGGGATAATACGGAGCATGAACCGCGCCGCGTACCCCGTCTCCATTGTTTTTGGCCCTGTGCCCAGGGAGGCCGTATGGCGCTGATGATCACCGACGAGTGCATCAACTGTGATGTGTGCGAGCCCGAATGCCCTAACCAGGCCATCTATCTGGGGCAGGAGATCTACGAGATCGACCCGAACAAGTGCACGGAATGTGTGGGGCACTTTGACGAGCCCCAATGTGTGCAGGTCTGCCCCGTCGCCTGCATCCCCGTGAACCCGCAGCACGTCGAGAACCGCGAAACCCTGTGGCAGAAGTTCCAGCGGTTGCAGGCGCCAGCTTCGAGTTAGTTTGTAGTGTTTTTTGGTTCTAGCGCTTATCCATCAAGCGCAAGAAGCTATAAAAATAATAGCTATTGACCGAAGGGGATGCGACGGACCGTCGTTACCCCTGCCGTGCCGCTCAGTCTTCTGCAGGGCGGGGGGGCTTGGGGCGCGGCGGTTTGGTGGTGTGGATGAGCAAGGTGGCCTTGTCCATCTCGCCTGCCAGCATGGCCGGGTAGGCCTTCAGCGAATGGACGATGCTGTCTTCGATCAGCGTGCGCTGGTCGGGGGAGGGCTTTTTGAGCACCCAGTTGGCGACTTCGCTTTTCACGCCCGGGTGGCCGATGCCCACGCGCAGGCGCCAATAGTCAGGGGAGCCGAGCTGGCCATGGATGTCCCGCAGGCCGTTGTGCCCTGCATGGCTGCCGCCGCGCTTGAGCTTGACCTGCCCTGGCGGAATGTCCAGTTCGTCATGCACCACCAGGATTTCTTCGGGCTGGATCTTGAAGAAGCGCGCCAGCGAAGCCACCGACTTGCCGGAGAGGTTCATGAAGGTCTGTGGCTGCAGCAGCCAGACGCTTTGCCCATGCACCGTCGTGCGCGCTACCAGCCCGTGGTAGCTGCGCTCGGGCACCAGCGTGGCCTTGAGTTCGCGCGCCAGCGCATCAATCCACCAGAAACCGGCGTTGTGGCGGGTGGCTTCGTAGTCTGGCCCGGGGTTTCCAAGGCCTACAAACAGCTTGATCATTGGCGGGATTATCGGTGGGTGTGGGGTGGTTAGAGCCAGACGGTTTGCAGATGCGAATGGCTTTGCGCCAATGAAAACGGCCCACACAAGGTGGGCCGTTGGGGGTCAACGCCGCAGGGCGGGCTGACCGGGTGAAGTCATCGAGGTCGTTGACCGATTACTTCTTGCCCTTGCCCTTGCCCTTGGCATCGGCAGCAGGAGCGGCTTCGGCAGGGGTCTCAACGACCACCACTGGAGGCACCACGGACACCAGCACGGGGTTGTTGTTCTGACCGCCACGGATCTTGGCCGTCACGCCCTTGGGCAGCTTGATGTCCTTCAGGTGCAGGGATGCGCCCTTTTCCAGCTTGGACAGGTCCACAGCGATGAACTCAGGCAGGTCCGAAGGCATGCAGGTCACGTCCAGCTCATTCACGATCGGGTTGACCATGCACTTGTCGACCTTGACGGCGTTGGACTCGTCAGCACCGCTGTAGTGCAGTGGCACCTTCATGTGCAGCTTGGTCTTTTCGTCCACGCGCTGGAAGTCGATGTGCAGCACGAGTTGCTTGTAGGGGTGGTATTGCACGTCACGCAGCAGAACCTTGGAGGTCGTGCCGGCAACTTCCATGTCCAGCACGCTGGAGTGGAAAGCTTCCTTCTTGAGGGCGTGCCACAGTGCATTGTGGTCCACCTCGATGAGTTGGGGTTCGGCGGTGCCACCGTAGACGATGCCAGGCGTCTTGCCCGAATTGCGCAGACGGCGGCTCGCACCCGTACCTTGCTTGGCGCGCTCAAAAGCGACGAAGTTCATAACTAGCTCCTGAAAAGGACAGACCGCGACCAGTCTTGCCCTGTTTTAAAAAGGCCCGCGATAGCAGGCCACACTTCGTTCCCGAACCAACAGACAAGCCTCCCGAAGGAGGCTTGGTGTCCTGTTCAACCGTCTTTCCAAGCCGAAGGCCTCTTGCGAGCCCCGCGTTTGTCAGAACAGGTTGTCTTGGTCCGAGAACAGACTCATCACCGACTCACCCTTGGCAATGCGCTGGATCGTCTCTGCGATCAGCGGGGCCACGGAAAGTTGGCGAATCTTGGCGCATCCCCGGGCGTTGTCGCTCAGCGGGATGGTGTTGGTCACCACCACTTCATCGAGGGCCGAGCCCTTGGCGATGCGTTCGATGGCAGGACCCGAAAAAATAGGGTGCGTACAGTAGGCGTACACCTTCTTGGCGCCACGCTCCTTGAGCACTTCAGCGGCCTTTACCAGCGTGCCGGCGGTGTCGATCATGTCGTCCATGATCACGCAGTTGCGGCCTTCGATTTCGCCGATCACGTGCATGACTTCGGACACGTTGGCTTTGGGGCGGCGCTTGTCGATGATGGCCAGGTCGCAGTTGAGCTGCTTGGCCAGTGCACGGGCGCGCACCACGCCACCCACGTCGGGCGAGACCACAATCAGGTCTTCATAGTTCTTCTGACGCAGGTCGCCCAGCAGCACGGGCGACGCGTAGATGTTGTCCACCGGGATGTCGAAAAAGCCCTGGATCTGGTCGGCATGCAAGTCCATGGTCAGCACGCGTGCCACGCCCACGGCTTGCAGCATGTTGGCCACCACCTTGGCGGTGATAGGCACGCGCGTCGAACGCGGGCGGCGGTCCTGGCGGGCATAGCCGAAGTAGGGGATCACGGCGCTGATGCGCTCAGCCGATGCACGCTTGAGCGCATCAACCATGATCAGCAGTTCCATGAGGTTTTCGTTGGTGGGGGCGCAGGTGGACTGCACCACGAAAACATCGCGTGCACGCACGTTTTGCTTGATTTCAACGGTGACTTCACCGTCGGAGAATCGACCCACGTCAGCCGCACCGAGGGTGGTGCCGAGGTGTTGGGCAATTTCAGCTGCCATGCCTGGATTGGCATTGCCGGTGAAAACCATGAAGTCGGGGTGGTTGGCTTGCATGAGCGTCCCAGCAGTCTGAAATAAAAGCCCGTACGCGGAAAGCGTTTGGCAGGGGAAGAAGGATTCGAACCTTCGCATGCCGGAATCAAAATCCGGTGCCTTAACCAGCTTGGCGACTCCCCTACACAGGTCAACTACCGAAGGCAGCTAACCTTAATTCTTGCCTGATGCCCAACCTGCCAGAGGATGGACCATCAGATTTTCACATTCCTTAACTTGCCAGCCCTGTGGGGCTCCACTCAAGTCAACTGCATGTGACATATGCGCAAACACTGCACTTCCTGAGCCTGTCATCCTGCCTTGCAATCCTCGGGCATCGAACCATTCAATGGCTTCGGTAACCTCGGGGCAAAGTGCCTGGGCAACTGGCTGCAAGTCGTTTCGACCGAAGTCAAAGTGTGCTGCAGCAAAGCCTAAGATTGTAGCACTATCTGAATCGCGTTTCAAACTTGGTGACGAAAAAATTGCTTTTGTCTCCAAGCCTGCAGCGGGCTTCACGATGGCAAAGCGCGCTTGCGGTAGTTGCTGTGCTTTCTCAAGCGGCGTGATTGTCTCACCAATTCCTTCGACCCAAGCGTTGTGACCGCGTAAAAAAAATGGAATGTCTGCACCGAGCTTCAGACCAATAGCTTCCAGTGCCGATTGCGACAGGTTCAGACCCCACAACCTGTTAAGGGCAAGCAAGGTGCTGGCTGCATCGGAAGAGCCACCACCCATGCCCGCCTGCGAGGGGATGTTTTTCACGACGCCAATGTGTGCACCCTGGGTGCCGCCGGTGGCTCGCTGCAGTGCGAGCGCGGCCTTGATCGTCAGGTCTAGCTCTGGCAGTGCTGTGCCCAGGTCTTCGCGTGTGATAGCGCCACCGGCGCGGCGCTCGAAATGGAGGGTGTCGCACCAGTCGATCAACATGAAGACCGACTGCAGCAGGTGGTACCCGTCCGCGCGTTGGCCTGTGATGTGAAGGAAAAGGTTGAGCTTTGCCGGAGCCGGCACGTCATACAGGGATTGCATGGCAACGAATTGGGCGCGTGAGGAGGGCGGCTAGCGGGTCAGTGCGATGCGCAAAGTGGCCTGGGGGGCGGGGTCGTCGCGGTGTGCCACCAGTCGCCCCTGTTCCAGGGCCGAAAGATCGGCCCTCCAACCTGGCACAGTGGTTTGTACACCCTTGAGCCAGGCGAACAGGGCGGCCACGGGGATGCGCGTGCCCGTCACATCCTGCAGCAGTGCGTCGAGCGAATCAGAGGTCCGCGATTCCTGCGCGCTGGTCAGCTGTGCATGGCCATCTTTCCATTCCAGCTGTGCGATGCGGCTGCCGAGCGGGCTGATCAGTGCAAGCCCCCCGGTCTGTGCATTGCCCCGCAGTTCAAATATTGCAGAGAACGACTGCGATGCCTGTCCTTCCACCTGCAGGGCGATACGCCCATTCCAGGCATCTTCTTCGCCTGCAGGTACTTGTGGCGGCTGCGCGCAGCCGACCAGCCACAGTGCGCAGGCCACCCACAACAGCAGCCCGGCGAGACGTGGGCCGACCGTGAGGCGCGTAACGCGTTGAAAAGGAGTTCCTGAACCACCGTACATCAAAGGCTCACCCCAAGGCGCTTCAGCGTTTCTTTCAGCGTTTCATTGTCAGGGCTTGTCCGTGCGCCTTCTTTCCAGACCTTGAGGGCAGCTTCCTTGTCACCCAGGCTCCAAAGCACCTCACCGAGATGCGCTGCGATTTCTACATCCGGGCGAGCTTTGTAGGCGGTTTCCAGGTGCCGCTTGGCCTCTGCCTTGTTGCCCATGCGAAACTCCACCCAGCCTAGGCTGTCGGTAATGAAGGGATCGGAGGGGGCGAACTCCATAGCTTTCAGAATCAGCTGTTTGGCTTCGTCCAAGCGCACGCCCCGGTCTGCCAATGAATAACCGAGGGCGTTGTAGGCATGGTGGTATTGAGGCTTCTGGGAAATCACCTGCCTCAGCAGCTTCTCCATAGTCTCCGGGTGACCCGCTTTTTCGGCCAGCATGGCTTGGTCATACACCAGTTCGGCGTCATCAGGTGCGAGCGCCACAAGCTCGCTCTGGACTTGGTAGGCTTCCTGGTAAAGCCGCAGGTCACGCAGTAGCTGCACCTCGGCCAGCAGCTTCATGCGTTTGTCGTCAGCAGAGGTTCCTGGCAGGTTTCGCAGCAGTTCCCGCGCCTGGGCCACTTTGCCCTGCCGTGCCAGCAGGGACGCGCGGCGGCTTTGCGCACTGAAGGCTTCGTCCACGTTGTCGATGCGGTTCAGCCACGCTTCTGCAGCGGCAAAATCGCCCTTCTTCTCTGCGAGCTGTGCGGACAGCAAATAGGCTTGCGTAAGCCCTTTCTGACGCACTTCAGGATCGGTCGCGGCGGAGGTGAGCTCCATGAAGCGCTGCAGCGCACTCTCTGCAGCGGAGAGCCTGTTGTCTTGCAACTGCAGGGTGGCCAGCACCAGCCAGGCCTCTACCAAGTCCGGTTTCTCTTTGGTGACGTATTCCAGTTGGCGGGCAGCATCGGGATAGCGCTGCAAGCCCAAAAGAACCCGCGCATAGCCCATTCGCAACTCTGGCACGGGTTGTTTGGCAAGTGCTTGTGTTACCAGTGGTTCGGCCTCGGGGGTGTTCTCTTCCATCAGCTCCAGCGCCAGCCTGGCTGCCCCCTCGTTAGCGTCGTCAAGGGCCTGCGCGCGCCGAGCGGCATCCAGTGCCCCCGATTTATCACCCGCCGCGAGGCGAAGGCGACCCAGGGATACCCAGGCCACAGGGCCGGTGGCAGGGTGGGAAAGCTCGTCCACGAGGGCGGCTTCCACCACCTTCGCTGCCAGCGCCTTGTCGCTGGCACGCCCATACATCTGGGGCAGTGCAGACAGGGTCGAAGCCTTTGCGCGGGGGGATGATTGGGCGAGTTCCTGGCGCAGCAGATCGGGTGTTTCGCCAATACGGTTCAGTGCAACAAGAATTTGCAGCACATAGCGATTCGCCTCGCGCGACTGTGGCAGAGCCTCTTTCCATGCCTTGGCCGCTGCCAGTGCATATTCACCCGATCGTGACTGCAAGGCGATATCTGCGGCCCTTTGGTAGAGTTGGCCGTCTGCGCTGCGGCGTGCAGCCTCCAGCATGAAGGCATAACCAGCACCGGGGTCGCCTGTCCGGGCGCTGATTTCGCCCAGGAAAATCTCGTAGAACAATTCAGCATCCAGTGCCGGGTTGGATACCACTGGAGATTCATCTGTGGCGGGGCGGCTGTCACTGCCGGTCTGTTGTGCCCATGCTGAGTGGGCGGATACCGCGATCACGGTCGTCAATGCGGCAATCCGAAAGCTGTGAAATAGCACCATCGGGTCATAATAATCCATGCCTGTTAACCCATTGCCGGGGTCTTTGTATGCCTGAGTTGCCCGAAGTGGAAGTGACCCGCCGCAGTTTGGTTCAGGCCATCACTGGCGCCCGCATTGAGGCGGTCACCCTCGGCAAATCCTTGCGCTGGCCTCTGGGGTGCGCGCCACAGACTTTGGTGGGGCAGCAGGTGATGGGCCTGCGCCGCCGCGGAAAATATTTGCTGGCCGATACCAGTCGAGGAGTTCTGCTTGTGCATCTTGGGATGTCGGGCAGCCTGCGCTTCGGCCAGGGGTTACCGGCGGCCGGAGTCCACGATCACTTTGACATGCTGACCAGCCAGGGGACGCTGCGGTTGCACGATCCGCGCCGATTCGGTGCCGTGGTGTACGTTCATGGGGAGCAAGACCCTGTTGCGACCAAGCTTCTGGGCGGGCTGGGAATGGAGCCGCTGTCTGACGGATTCTCTCTTGCTGTTTTCCAGGCTGGTCTGAAAAAGAGCCAGATGCCCATCAAACAGTTGCTCCTGGCTGGCCGGCTGGTGGTGGGGGTTGGCAATATCTACGCGTCAGAAGTGCTTTTTCTGGCTGGAATCCGTCCCACGACGAGTGCGTCGCGTATCGGGCCTGCGCGGGTGCTCAAATTGCACGCTGCCATTCGGTCTGTATTGGCGCGGGCCGTGGATATGGGGGGCAGCACGCTGCGCGATTTTTCCAATGCAGATGGAATGGCAGGCCACTTTCAGACCCAGACCAACGTTTATGGACGCGATGGAGCGCCATGCCATGTTTGTGGCACTTCGATAAAGGTGCTGCGCCAGGGGCAGCGGAGCAGCTATTTTTGCCCGATGTGCCAGCGGCCTTGAATAAGGTCAAGCACCAATTCGCCGTGGCATGACGGCCCGCGAGCGGTCGATGCTATATTTTGTGTATGCCTGCCCTGCAGGCCATTCTTAGATCTCTGGGAGCAAAGTGGGACCTTCATTCAACGAACAGTTCGACCAGCATGGTGCCTGGCGGCGTGAGTTCGCCCAGCAACTCAAGCGGCTGGCCGAGTGGATGTCCTCGCACGAACTCATGGACGCAGCCGTCCAGGAGCGGCTGCAACGCCTGGAGGAGCAGGTTCGCAGCGACAAGGTCATGGTGGCGTTTGTTGCCGAATTTTCGCGCGGCAAATCTGAGTTGATCAACGCGATCTTCTTTGCAGACTATGGCCGCCGCATCATGCCTGCGAGTGCAGGGCGCACCACCATGTGCCCCACCGAACTTGGGTACGATGCCAGCGTGGCGCCCAGCCTTCGGCTGCTGCCCATTGAAACCCGACTGCAGATGCAGAGCCTAGCGGAGTGGCGGGTTAAAACGGACCGGTGGCAGGAGATCCCCCTGGATGTCGGAAACGCGGACCAGATTGCCAAGGCGCTCGAAAAGGTGGCCGAAGTACGAAAGGTCAGCCTGGACAACGCGCGGGCATTGGGCTTTTGGCACGATGATCTGACCGATGAAAACCCTGTGCCTGATGCCCAGGGCTTGGTGGAGGTGCCCATGTGGCGCCACGCCCTCATCAATATTCCCCATCCTTTGCTGAAACAGGGGCTGGTGATTCTGGACACACCAGGGCTGAATGCCGTGGGCGCTGAGCCTGAACTTACCGTCAACCTGATTCCGCAGGCGCATGCGGTGGTCTTCATTCTGAGCGCTGACACCGGAGTTACCCGCTCTGATTTGTCCATCTGGCGCGAGCACCTTGCCATTTCGGCGGACAGCATGGACGCCCGGCTGGTGGTGCTCAACAAGATAGACACCTTGTGGGACACGCTCAATTCTGCAGAGCAGGTGCAGGCGCAGATGGAGCGCCAGTGCAGTACGTCTGCAGAAATGCTGGGTGTTCCGCTGGACAGGGTTGTGCCCGTGTCTGCGCAAAAAGGGCTGGTCGCCAAGATCACTGCTGATGATCTGCTGCTGGAGACCAGCGGCCTGCCTGTTCTGGAAGAGGCGCTGGCCAAAGGAATCATGGGGCGGCGGCAGTCTATTTTGCGGGCGGCTGTGGCCAACGGCGTGGCCAGTTTGCGCACTGAGACTTCTCGGGTCATCAATATCCGACGCCGAGATCTTGACGACCAGATGGCCGAATTGCGAAGCTTGCGCGGCAAGAATGCGTCTGTGATCGAATCGATGCGGCACCGCATCGAACAGGAACAGCGGGAGTTTGACCTGAGCACTTCCAAAATCCAGGCGGTGCGTGCGGTCCATCTGAAGCTGCTTCGAGATGTATTTCAGCAGTTGGGAGCCAAGGCGCTCAAAGTCGAGCTTTCGGAATTGGCACAGACCCTGCAGCAAAAAGGGCTCAAGCTGGGGGTGAAGAAAATCTATCTTCAGACTTTCGACAAGTTGCGCGGTACGCTGGACAAAGCACAAGCGTCAGGCACTGAGATTCAGGCCATGTTGGGTGGCACCTTCAGGCAACTCAATGCCGAGTTCGGCTTTTCTCTGCAGGTCCCCTCGCCTCCGCAGCTGGAGCACTTTACGCACGATCTCAATCAGATCGAACAGAGCCATCTCCAATACCTCGGCATGGGGAACGCGCTCAAGCTGGCCCAGCCTGAGTTTGCGGAACGTCTGGTCCGGGCTCTTGCCATGCGTTTGCGCACCGTGTATGAATCGGCCGCGAACGATCTTGAACTGTGGAGCAAATCTGCTACGGCCCAACTGGATGCGCAGCTGCGTGAGCGTCGCCGTAGTTTTGCGCGTCGCATCGAGGCTGTGGATCGCATTCAGCAGGCTGCCAGCGGTTTGGTGGAGCGCATTGCGGAAATTGAAGCGAGTGAGGATGAGTTGGTCCAACTGGAGCAAAGGCTGCAGGAGCTGACCTCTCAGCTTGTTGCTCTGCCCGGTCTTGACTCCGTGACATCGGGTAGCCATCTGGTATCTGCATGAGCAGCGGCGGGCGGGAGGATGTGGCTGGGCTCGTGGTCGCATGGCAGGCGTCTCATGGCCGCAATCACCTGCCTTGGCAACAGACGCGCGATCCGTACCGGGTCTGGCTGTCCGAGATCATGCTGCAGCAAACGCAGGTTACGACGGTACTTGACTACTACGCGCGCTTTCTGGAGCGTTTTCCCGACGTAGTGGCCCTATCGCAGGCAGAGCAGGATGAAGTGATGGGTCTCTGGAGCGGGCTGGGCTACTACACCCGGGCTCGCAACCTGCATCGCTGCGCCCAGCAGGTTGTGGCAGAGCACGGAGGCTCCTTTCCTCGCTCCGCCGAGATGCTGGCTACCTTGCCGGGGATTGGTCGTTCCACCGCTGGAGCGATTGCCGCATTCTGTTTCTCTGAACGCGTGCCTATTCTTGATGCCAACGTGCGCAGGGTTTTGACGCGTTTGCTCGGCTTTGAAAAGGACCTCGCGTCGTCGGGAAACGAGCGTCTGCTCTGGAAGGAGGCGGAGTCACTGCTGCCGCAGAAAAATCTGCTTACGGCCATGCCCCGCTATACCCAGGGACTCATGGATCTGGGAGCGTCGATTTGTACGCCACGATTGCCACGTTGCGACCGGTGTCCTTTGGCGGGCCGCTGTGTGGCATTCAAAGACGGAGACCCACAACGCTACCCCGTCAAGACGCGCAAGCTGGCACGCCGGTCTGAGTCTTGGCAGCTTCTGGTACTTCGAAATTCTGCTGGTCAGGTGTGGTTGCAACGTCGCCCCTCTGCTGGGATATGGGCTGGCATGCATTGTGTGCCGGTCTTCGCCGACGGCGCCTCTTTGAACGGATATGTCAAATTCTTAGGTGATGCTTCTCGCATCTCCTGCAACGAACTCCAGCGTTTTCTCCATGTGCTGACACACAGGGATTTGCATCTTCACCCCGTGTTGGTCACGGGGGAGATTCCGGATCAGCCCACTGAAGAAGGGGCGTGGTTTGGGGTCAATGAGTGGTCCTCTATCGGCCTGCCTGCCCCCATCCGCAAGCTGCTTGATTCGACCCAAGCTCAGTTGTGGTGAGCGTGCCCGGGCTTTGTTGCGTAGATATCAGCGTCCGTCCAGCTCTCGGTGTCTCTTCAGGGTTGCCCAGCGGCTGCTCAAAACATCGGCTAGTCGTTCCACCAAGTAGACCGAGCGGTGCTGGCCGCCAGTGCAGCCCACCGCGACCGTGACATAACTGCGGTGGTTCCGGTCAAGCATTTCCAGCCAGTGCGCGAGAAATTGCTCGATATGCGCCTGCATCAGCGACACATCGGGTTGTTGGCGCAGGAAATGGGCGACAGGTTCGTCCAGCCCCGTCAGATCCCGCAGCGCAGGTTCATAGTGTGGGTTCGGCAACATTCGCACATCAAAGACGTAGTCAGCGTCCATCGGTATGCCACGCTTGAATGCAAAAGACTGGAATACCAGGGTCATCTGTCCCCGGGTGGTGACAAGCAAACTCTTCACGTAGCTTTGGAGCTGTGAAGCCCGTATGGTGCTTGTGTCGATCACATGCGACTGTTCTCGCAGTTCCGCCAGCAACTCGCGCTCCAATTCGATAATCTGCACGAGTGCTTTTCGACCCTGTTGAAGATCGTCGTGCGACAGCGGGTGGCGTCTGCGTGTTTCTGAGAAACGCCTGACAAGCGTATCGATGGTGGCGTCGAGGAAAACCGATTGCACCGAAACGCCCTCGCTCCTGAGCCGACTCAGCTCCTGTGGAACCTGATGCAATGAGGTGGCACTTCGAACGTCCATCGCGATAGCAACGCGGTTGCCGTGGTGACGGTGTTCCAGCGCCACAAAAGCTGGCAGCAGTTCTGGGGGCAGGTTGTCTACGCAGTAATACCCTGCGTCCTCCAGCGCATGCAGCGCCACGGACTTTCCTGATCCCGACATACCCGTGATTAAAACGATTTCAAGTGCCATCAGCCATGTCCTTCTCGTGCAACGGCCGCGAGATCCAGCATCTCGCTCGCGTGGGCGAGCGTAGTCTGGGTGGATCGTTCGCCGCCCAGCATGCGGGCAATTTCTGCCACACGGTTCTCGCCCTGCACCGTCGATACGGCGCTGGTGGAGCCATTCGGGCTCTTGCGTTTGGCCACCTTGAGGTGGTGGTGTGCGCAAGCCGCCACCTGCGGCAGGTGGGTGACCGCGAGCACCTGACGGTCGCTGCCAAGCTGCTGCATCAGCCGCCCCACTGTTTCAGCCACCGCCCCCCCTACGCCAGAGTCCACTTCATCAAAGATGAGCGTGGGGGCCATACCCAATTCACTGGTTGTTACAGCGATGGCCAGCGAAATGCGGGAGAGTTCGCCGCCCGATGCGACTTTGCCGATGGGTTTGGGTGTCATCCCGGGATGGCCCGCGACGAGGAATACCACGTCATCGATGCCGTGGTGCGAGGGCTCTGAGGCCTTGGTCATGGAAACCTCGAATTTTCCTCCCTCCATGCCCAGGCCCTGCATGGCTTGGGTAATGGCGTGAGACAGTTTCGGGGCGGCTTTGGCGCGACCCAGAGACAGCGCGCGTGCCGACGCGTGGTAGGCCTTGGCACTGGCGGCCTCGGCGGTCTCCAGTCGTTCCAGATCTGTCGCTGCGTCCAGCCGGCGCATCTCCTCCTTCCAGCTCTGGTGTAGAGCCGGCAGCTCTGCTGGCGTGCGCTTGTAACGGCGTGCCAAGGTCATCCAGAGCGAAATGCGGGTGTCGAGTTCGGCCAGACGCTGTGGATCTATTTCCACGTGCCTCAGATACAGCTGCAGCGAGTGGAGCACGTCGCTGGCTTGTGCGAGGCTGGAAGAAAGGATGTCTGCGAGCGGTGCGAACTCGGGCTCAATATGCTCGTGGCTTTGGAGAAGATCGTGCGCGCGTGCAAGCCCAGTCAGTGCACCAGCATCTTCATCTTGGAGGGCTTGGATGGCGCCCTCGGCCCCTTCCAGCAGCGCCTGCGCATGTGAGAGGCGTTTGTGTTGTGCGTCGAGTTCTTCCCATTCGCCATCAATGGGTGCGAGCTTGTCCATCTCGTTGATCTGCCATTGCAGACGCTCACTTTCCTGCTGCAAATTAGCCTGGGCCAGGCGTGCTTGCTCCAGGGCTTTCTGATCCTTTCGCCACTGGGTCCAGAGCGCTGCCGTTTCTGCTGTGCGCACCCCTGCAAATGCGTCCAGCAGGCCGCGTACCGAGTCGGGTCTTGTAAGGCTTTGCCAAGCATGCTGCCCGTGGATGTCTAGCAGGCTGTCTCCCAAAGTCCGCAGTTGGGCTGCAGTGGCTGGGGTGCCATTGATCCAAGCCCTGCTTTTGCCCTGAGAGTCCACGGTCCGACGCAAAAGCAACAGCTCATCAATATCAAAACCCGCTTCCTCCAGCCATGGCTGGAGATGGGGTGGGCAATCGAACTCAGCGCAAAGATCCGCTTTGTCAGCGCCTTCGCGAACCACACCTGCATCGGAGCGTGCGCCCAAAACGAGTTGCAGTGCATCAATCAGGATGGATTTCCCAGCGCCTGTTTCTCCCGTCAGCACGGTGAAGCCGGAACTTAGTTCAAGTTCAAGTGCTTGAACGATCACAAAATCGCGCAGGGTAATCCGCCGGAGCGCCATGGTCAGGAGCCCCCTTCGTTCCAGCGCAATTTTTTGCGCAGGGTGGCAAAGTAGTTCCAGCCTTGAGGATGGAGAAACCGCACGCAGTGCTCTGACCTTTTCACCAGAATGCGGTCACCATGTAGCAGTGAGGCCAGTGACTGCATGTCAAAGTTGGCACTGACATCCCGGCCACTCACCACCTCAACCGCCACCTCGGTGGCATCCGACAGAACAATCGGTCGGTTGGAGAGCGTATGAGGGGCGATGGGCACCAGCACCCATCCAGGAATGGAGGGGTGAAGCATGGGGCCACCGGCTGACAGCGAATACGCCGTTGACCCTGTGGGTGAGGCGATGATGAGTCCGTCTGCGCGTTGGTTCGCCACAAATCGGCCGCCGACCTCGACCCGCAATTCCACCATGCCTGAAGTCGCGCCTCGGTTCACAACGACATCGTTCATCGCGAGGGCTTCGAAGACGACGCGCTCGTCGCGCACGACCGTAGCGTGCATCAGCGGTCGCAAGTCTTCCTCGTATTCGCCCTGAAGCATGGGGGGCAGAGTGGCCTGATAGGTATCGAAAGGAATGTCGGTGATAAAGCCAAGCCGTCCCTGGTTGATGCCGATCAGGGGCGTCCCAAAACGGGCGAGCCGCCGACCTATGCCCAGCATGGTGCCGTCACCCCCGACCACCAAGCCCAGATCGCATCGACTGCCTATCTCGTCTACATTCAGGACTGGATAGTGTGTGAGCCCGGTGTTGCTTGCGGTCTCAGCTTCCAGCATCACTTCGCAACCCTGGCGTTCAAGAAAATGGGCGATGTCTTCCAGGGCTTGGCGGGAGCTTTCACCGATGGAGCCCGCCGAAGAAGCTTGGTACTTGCCTATCAGTGCGACATGGCGGAAATTGGACGTCATCGCGAAATTACATCATTAAAATCATTCCATGCTCGATGACCGTGCCAAGTTGTTGCTCAAAGCGCTGGTCGAGCGCTACATCGCCGATGGGCAGCCCGTCGGATCCCGCACGTTGTCGCGCGCGTCTGGGCTGGATTTATCTCCAGCCACTATCCGTAACGTCATGGCGGATCTGGAGGAGTTAGGGCTGATCGCGAGTCCCCACACCTCAGCCGGTCGCATTCCTACTGCACGAGGTTATCGGCTGTTTGTGGACACCATGCTGACAGTGCAGCGGGACCCTCTAACCCCTCCCCAGCTTGCGCCCGAACAGCCGCAAAAGGTGATCGCCAACGCTGCCCAGTTGCTATCCAATCTTTCGCAGTTCGTCGGTGTCGTTATGGCACCACGCAGAACATCGGTGTTCCGCCATATTGAGTTCTTGAGGCTGTCCGAGCGAAGATTTTTGGTCATCATCGTTTCGCCCGAGGGCGACGTTCAAAATCGCGTCATCTTCACGGACGTGGACTACTCCCAGTCGCAACTCATTGAGGCTTCCAACTTTCTGAACGCGCATTACGCGGGGCTTGCGATGGAGCAAGTGCGTGAGCGCCTGAAATCTGAGGTGGATGTGCTGCGCGGCGAGATCGCTTCGCTCATGCAGGCTGCGGTGAATGTGGGGTCTGAGGCTTTGTCCCAAGCGCAAGACGAGGTCGTGATTTCTGGTGAGCGCAACCTGCTGGCGGTCAGTGATTTCTCCAGCGACATGGGCAACTTGCGACGTGCCTTCGATCTGTTCGAACAGAAAACCCAGATTCTCCGGTTGCTGGATATCTCCAGCCAGGCCGAGGGAGTGCGCATCTACATTGGCGGTGAAAGCCATGTCGTGCCTTTTGAGGAGCTGTCCATCGTCAGTGCTCCGTATGAGGTAGACGGCAAAGTGGTCGGGACGCTAGGCGTGATCGGCCCCACGCGCATGCCATACGACCGGATGATTCAGATCGTGGACATCACATCAAAGCTGGTGTCCAACGCACTCAGCCATCGCAAGTAAAGCCCCTACAATACGGCGCTTGCCCCGTTGTATAGCGCTGGAGCATGGCCTGGGGCGTTAGCTCAGTTGGTTAGAGCAGAGGACTCATAATCCTTTGGTCGTTGGTTCAAGTCCAACACGCCCTACCACCCATCCATTCGAATGGGCGATCATCACGATCACGGCCAGTTTTCTTGTCGCAATGTGCGCCTTTCTTCTTTTGGAGTCTCTGGAGTGCATTACAATTGCGGCTTGCGTTGAGTTGAGCTTTTGCTGATCAGGCCCATGCGGCATGGTTACAGTAAAAAAGTTGATTTCAAGGATTGCCAAGAAATCATGCTATAATTCAAAGCTTAGCGGCTGTAGCTCAGCTGGATAGAGTACTTGGCTACGAACCAAGGGGTCGTGGGTTCGATTCCTGCCAGCCGCACCAATGTTTAAAGCCTGCAATCGCAAGATTGCAGGCTTTTTCATTTGTCAAAGCGTTTCTCGCTGACGGGGGAGATCTTCCATGAGCAAGGCCTTTACCAAAGAAACCGATGCTTCCGATGAGGATGAATTGGTGTTGCCTGCGTTGCCTGCGGGCGGCAAGAACTACATCACTCCGGCAGGATACGCGCGCCTGCGTGATGAGTTGCTGGATCTGATTGACAACGAGCGGCCCAAAGTGGTCGAAGCCGTGCACTGGGCTGCCAGCAACGGAGATCGGTCTGAAAATGGCGACTATCTCTACGGCAAGAAACGTTTGCGAGAGATTGATCGGCGCATCCGCTTTCTCACCAAGCGGCTCGAGATTGCCGAAGTGGTGGATCCCAGCCTGCATGCGGGCAGCAATCAGGTGTTTTTCGGCTCCACAGTCACGTACATCGATGACGAAGGTATAGAGCGCACGATCACCATCATGGGCATCGATGAGGCAGACAGCCGGGAATCGCAGGTGAGCTGGATCTCGCCGGTGGCGCGTGCGCTCTTGAAGGCCCATGTGGGTGACGAGGTGCTGCTGCCTACGCCAGGAGGCGTGCGAAGCCTTGAAGTGGTGGCAGTGCAGTATCCGCAGCGCGCCGCGCATGCGGACTGAGCGGGGTCCGCAACGCCGCTTTGCGCCAAGCCCAGCATGGGTTTATGGCGCCGCTCAGCGCTGTGAAGTGCTTACGTGGCCTGCGGGGTGATGCGTGCAGCGCGAATGACGGCCTGGGTGCGCCGCAAGTTGCGCAGTGCGGTTTCGAGGTGGGTCTGATCTCGCACCGCCACAATGAAGCGCAAGTCCGTGGTGTCGAGGGCCGCCTCGTCATCCATGTCCACATGGGTGATGTCAGCTTCTGAATTGGCCAGTTCAGCGGCCACGCGGGCGAGCACACCTTTGCCGTTGGTGACAGTCACCACGACCCCGGTTTCGAACATGCGCGTGGGCTCGTCCGACCAGTCCACCGCAATGAAGCGCTCGCTGTCCTTGTGCTGCAGCCGCTTGGCCACCGTGCAGTGGGCGTTGTGAACCACCAGGCCCTCGCCACGGCCCAGATAGCCCACGATGCTGTCGCCAGGTACTGGGCGGCAACAGGATGCGTACTGCACCGAGGCATTTTCGCTGCCATCCAGAGTTACCGCTCCTTGCGAAAGCGTCTCGTGGGATGTGTAGCGCTCCCGTGTCATGAGCAGCGCATCAGGACGATGGCCGTGTTCGGACATCAGCACCATGAGTCGCTTGGCCACGATGCTGGCGATGCGCTTGCCCAGGCCCAGGTCCGTCATCAGTTCGCTGCGGGTGCGGTTTCCTGTAAAGCGCAGCAGTTTGTCCCACATCGGTTGGGTCTCTGCGTCCTGGGGAGGGAGCTGCTCCAGGCCTTCCGCCCGGATGGCCTGGGTCAGCAGCTTCTCGCCCAGGCCTTCCGATTCGGTCTGTGCCAGCGTTTTCAGGTAGTGCCGGATCTTGGAGCGTGCGCGGCCCGTGCGCACAAAACCCAGCCAGGCCGGGTTGGGCGTGGATACCGGGGCTGTGATGATCTCCACCACATCGCCATTCTTGAGTTCGGTGCGCAGGGGCACTTGCTCATTGTTGATTTTTGCCGCCGTGGTGCGGTCGCCAACGTTGCTGTGGATGGCGTAGGCAAAGTCCACCACGGTAGCTCCGCGAGGCAGGGCCATGATCTGGCTCTTGGGGGTGAAAACGTAGACAGCGTCCGGGAACAGGTCCACCTTGACATGGTCCCAGAACTCGGCGGCATCGCGGGTCTCGTTCTGGATGTCCAGCAGGGACTGCAGCCACTTGGTCCCTAGTCGCTCGGCCGATGTGCCATCGCCGTCCTGCGCCTTGTACAACCAGTGCGCGGCCACACCAGCCTCGGCGATGACATGCATCTCGTCCGTACGCATCTGGAATTCGATGTTCACGCCGGAAGGGCCCACCAAGGTGGTGTGCAGGGATTGGTAGCCATTGAGCTTGGCGATGGCGATGTGGTCCTTGAACTTGCCAGGAACCGGCTTGTACATCTGGTGGAGCACGCCCAGGGCGGTGTAGCAGTCTGTCACCGTGGGTACGATCACCCTGAATCCGTAAATATCGGTGACCTGGGCAAAACTCAGGTGCTTGAGGTCCATCTTCTGGTAGATGGCGTACAGCGTTTTCTCGCGGCCGGCGAGGCGGACCTTCATACCGATCTTGGAGAAGGCGGTGTCCACCTCGGCCTGAACCTTTTGCACCAGATCGCGCCTGCGGTTGCGTGATTTGTTGACTGCCTTGGACAGCGTGGCGTAGCGCCATGGGTGCAGGTGCCGAAAGGCCAGATCCTGCAATTCCCGGTAGGTCTGGTTGAGGCCCAGGCGGTGGGCAATGGGTGCATAGATCTCCAGCGTCTCCGAGGAGATGCGGCCCCATTTGCTGCGCGGCATGTCCGACAGCGTGCGCATGTTGTGCGTGCGGTCCGCCAGCTTGATGAGGATGACGCGCACGTCGCGCGCCATGGCCAGCAGCATCTTGCGGAAAGACTCGGCCTGGTTCTCTTCGCGGGTGTTGAACTGCAGCTTGTCGAGCTTGGTCAGCCCATCTACCAGTTCAGCCACGGGGGCGCCAAAGCGGTCTATCAGGTCTGCTTTGGTGACGCCACAGTCTTCCATGGCATCGTGCAGCAGTGCGGCCATCAGCGCCTGGGCGTCCAATTTCCAGGTGGCGCACTGTGCAGCCACGGCAATGGGGTGCGTGATGTAGGGCTCACCGCTGTTGCGCAACTGACCCAGATGGGCCTCGTCAGCGAAGCGATAGGCTTGGCGCACCTGTTCGATGCTGGTCGCGTCCAGGTAGTCGAGGCTGTCTGTCAGCGCGGCAAAGCTGGCCGCAGCCGCATTGGCTGCCGCTGCGGCTGCCGACAAAGTTCCCGCCGTTGGTACTTCGCCGGGGCGGGCTTGCGTTGCAGAAGGTGAGTTGAGCACCGCGTTCATGCCTTAAATGTAGCGCGGGAGCGCATCAGGAGACTTTGGGGCAAAAAAAAGCACCGCTGTCGCGGTGCTCTTTGCGGGCTGCGCCCAGGAAAAAGCTCAACCAGGAACCTTCTTGAGCATTTCCAGGCCAACCTTGCCTTCTGCGATTTCGCGCAGGGCGGTCACGGCAGGCTTGTTGCGGCTTTCGATGCGGGGGGCGTGGCCCTGGCTCAGCATGCGGGCACGGTACGTGGCGGCCAACACGAGCTGGAAGCGGTTGGGGATCTTTTCCAGACAGTCTTCTACGGTGATGCGTGCCATCGTTTTACTCCGGGGATTCAGGTGATATTGAGCGACTGGAAGGTGTCAGCGCGGGCGCGGCGCTGGGCGGCGTACTTGAGTCGCTGGGCGTGAACTACGGCTTTCAGGTCGAAAAGCGCGCGCTCAAACAACTCATTGATTATAACGAAGTCAAATTTGCTCACCTGGGCCATCTCGGTAGCCGCGTTCTTGAGACGGACTTCGATGACATCGGGGGAGTCTTCGCCCCGTCGTTCCAGGCGCGAACGAAGTTCTTCCCAGCTGGGGGGCAGGATGAACACGAGGATGGCATTCGCGAAGGCTTCCTTGATCTGCAGCGCGCCCTGAAAGTCGATTTCCAGGATCACGTCCGAGCCTTGTGCAATGCGCTCCTCGATCGCCTTCTTGGAGGTGCCATAGCGGTTGCCATGTACATGCGCCCATTCCACGAAGGCGTTGCCTTCCACCATGGCATCAAACTCGGATTGCGACGCAAAGTAGTAGTCGCGGCCATGTTTTTCTTGCCCGCGCGGAGCGCGGGTGGTGTGGGAGATCGACAGGTGGACGTGGGAGTCCAGTTCCAGCAAGGCCTTGACCAGGCTGGATTTGCCTGCGCCGCTGGGGGCTGCAACTACGATGAGATTTCCGGGATAGTCCATAGTTGATGTGCGCGAAGCGCTATCAAAAAATGAGTGTTATTCGATGTTCTGTACTTGCTCTCGCATCTGCTCGATCAGCACTTTCATGTCCACGCTGATGCGGGTCAGGTCAAGGGCGGCAGATTTGGAGCCCAGCGTATTGGCCTCGCGGTGGAGCTCCTGGATCAGGAAGTCCAAGCGCTTGCCCACCTCGCCGCCCTTCTTGAGCAGGCGTTCGATCTCGTCCAGGTGGGAGTCCAGCCGGGTGATTTCCTCGGCCACATCAATGCGGATGGCAAACGCCGTGGCTTCGGTCAGCGCGCGGTCGCGGGCGGCCTCGGGCAGGGTGGCACCGTCGGTCAGCGCCATGGCTTCCTTCCAGCGCTCCATGAAGCGCAGCCGTTGCTGCTCGACCAGCAGCGGCACCATGGGGACGGCCTGTTCGGCCAGGGCGCGCAATTGCTTGACCCGGTCCAGCAGCATGGTGGCCAAGCGCTTGCCCTCCCGTTCGCGGGCGGCCATCAGGGCGGTCAGGGCTTCTTCGGCCAAAGCAGGAACGGCATCGCTCCAGTCCTCAGAGCCCGATGGGGCGTTGGCGCACAGGCGCAGGGCGTCGGCTACCGTGAGGGGTGCCGCGGTCGGCAGCCATGCCTTGACGGAATCTTGCAAAGAATTGAGCCGTTGCAGCAGCCGCGCGGGCGGGTCTTGCAGGGTGTTGCTGTCCTCGTTCTCCAGGGCGGCGCGGACTTCAACCTTGCCGCGCTTGAGGCGGGCGGTCAGCAGGCTGCGCAGCGCGGGCTCCATGGCACGCAGTTCATCGGGGAGGCGGAACGAAAGGTCCAGGAAGCGGCTGTTGACCGAGCGGATTTCCAGCCCCAGTCTGCGTGATTGGGGCGCGCGGGTGTCGTTTTCAGCGCCAGTGGCAGATGCGCCATGCTGTGCGCTGGCGTATCCGGTCATGCTGTAAACTGGCATTGGACTTTTTGATGGTTGCTTGCGATCCGGCGATTATCCGGGTTCCGCTCCACCCCCGAGTCATCTTCGCAAAATATGTCAAAAATCAAGCCGGCTCCTTTGCCGCCCGATACCGCAATTGGCGGCTACCGCGTGGTGCGCCGGTTGTCTTCTGGCGGCTTTGGTGTGGTCTATCTGGCCCTGGATGCCGAAGGGCAACAGGTCGCCATCAAGGAATACCTTCCTTCGTCGCTGGCCACGCGTGCACCGGGCGAGCTGCTGCCCAAGGTGCAGTCCGAAAAACTCTCGCTCTACCGCCTGGGGCTCAAGAGCTTCTTTGAAGAAGGCCGGGCGCTGGCCCAGATCTCGCACGCTTCTGTGGTGAGCGTGCTCAACTTCTTCCGCGAAAACGAAACCGTCTACATGGTGATGAACTACCTGGAGGGTGCGACCCTGCAGGACTTCATCATCACCGCGCGCGACCTGAAAACGCAGAAGGTCTTCCGCGAATCCACCATCCGCTCGCTGTTCGACGAGGTGCTGCGCGGGTTGCGCATCGTGCACCAGCACAAGATGCTGCATCTTGATATCAAGCCGGCCAACATCTTCATCACCGACGACAACAAGGCCGTGATGATCGACTTTGGCGCTGCGCGTGAGGTGCTGTCCAAAGAGGGCAATTTCATCCGCCCGATGTACACGCCCGGCTTTGCCGCCCCCGAGATGTACCGCCGCGATTCGTCCATGGGCCCCTGGACCGATATTTACGCGATAGGTGCCTGCATCTACGCCTGCATGCAAGGCTTTCCGCCCAACGAGGCGCCCCAGCGCATCGAAAAGGACCGCCTCTCGCTGGCCTTGACCAAGCTGCGTGGCGTGTACTCCGACAACCTCATCGAGGTGGTGGAGTGGTGCATGGCGCTCGATCCGCTGTCGCGCCCGCAGTCGGTGTTTGCGCTGCAAAAGGAACTCAGCCGCGAGGGTGAGCGCCGCTACACCAAACTGACGGTGGCCGAGAAGATGCGCCTGCAGCTCGACACCCTGGTGTCCGACACCAAGAAGAATGTGCAAAAGGTGGGTGAAGCCACCGGTATCGGAGCCAAACCCAAATGAACCCGAAGCCCTCTTTGCGTGAGTCGCTATGAAATTCTCGGTTTTCCAGATCAGCCGCCGTGGTGGCCGCGAGAAGAACGAAGACCGCATGGGCTATTGCTACACGCGCGAATCGGGCCTGTTTGTGTTGGCCGACGGCATGGGTGGCCACCCGGAAGGCGAAGTGGCTGCACAGATTGCACTGCAGACCATCTCGGCTTTGTTCCAGCGCCAAGCCAAGCCGCAGCTCAAGGATGTGCAGGAGTTTCTGTCGGGCGCGCTGCTGGCGGCGCACCACCAGATCCTGCGTTACGCCACCGACAAGGGCATGCTCGACACGCCGCGCACCACGCTGGTGGCGGCGGTTTTGCAGGGCGGCACGGCCACCTGGGTGCATTGCGGCGATTCGCGGCTGTACATGGTGCGCGACGGTGATTTGCTCACCCGCACCCGCGACCACTCCTACATGGAGCTGCGCAACTCCCCACCGCCGGGCCTGGAGCGCATCAACCGCAACGTGCTGTTCACCTGCCTGGGCTCGCCCACCAAGCCCATCTATGACATCACCGGCCCGGTTTACCTGGAGCAGGGCGACCGCATTTTGCTGTGTTCGGATGGGCTGTGGGGCACCCTCAGCGACGAGGAGATTTCCACCCAGCTCGGCCGCAACACCGTGTCGCATGCTGTGCCCGAGCTGGTGGAAGACGCACTGCGCAAGGCGGGGGACAGCAGCGACAACGTGACCGTGATAGCTCTGGAGTGGGAGACGCCCGACGCCTTCGAATCCACCCAGGGCGTCTCGACCGACAGCATCAGCGACGACGTGTTTGCGTCCACTATCCAGGCAGGGCCACTCGATGGCCTGGTGGATGACCTGGACGATGCCGCCATCGAGCGGTCCATCGCCGAAATCAACGAAGCCATTCGCCGCTCGGCCGCACGGAAAGCATGACACCCCCCTGAGTCGCTGCGCGCCTTCCACCTTCTCTCGAATCGCTGTGCGATTCGGGAAAAGGGACACTGCCAGTGCACGCAAGGGAGACGCAGCTACGCAGCCTGGGCGGCCCTCGCACGGCGATCGCTGGCCTTGGCCGCGCGTTTCGGGCGAGCCTTTGGTCATGCACGAGGCACGCCCATTTTTCTACTGAAAATTCTATGACCACCTTCACCCGCACCGGCGACCGGGCCGCCCACCAGCTGCGCCCTGTGCGCATCACCCGCCACTACACCATGCACGCCGAGGGCTCGGTGCTGATCGAGTTCGGCAACACCAAAGTGCTCTGCACCGCTTCGGTGGAAGAGCGCGTGCCGCCCCACAAGCGCGGCAGCGGCGAGGGTTGGGTCACGGCCGAATACGGCATGTTGCCCCGCGCCACCCACACCCGCAGTGACCGCGAGGCCGCGCGGGGCAAACAGACCGGCCGCACGCAAGAGATCCAGCGCCTCATCGGCCGCAGCCTGCGCGCGGTGTTTGACCTCAAGCTGCTGGGCGAGCGCACCATCCAGCTCGACTGCGACGTGATCCAGGCCGATGGCGGGACCCGCACCGCTGCCATCACCGGCGCCTGGGTCGCGGCGCAGGATGCGGTCAACCAGCTGCTGGCCAGTGGCAAGATCACGCAGTCCCCCCTGGTGCAGCCCGTGGCCGCCATCTCGGTCGGCATCGTGCAGGGCACGCCGCTGCTGGACCTGGAATATGTGGAAGACGTGGACTGCGACACCGACATGAACGTCGTGATGACGGGCGCAGGCCACTTTGTGGAAGTGCAGGGCACGGCCGAAGGCGTGGCGTTTACCCGGACGGAGATGGACCAGCTGCTCGCGCTGGCCGAAAAAGGCATCGCAGAGCTGGTGCAGTTGCAGCAACGGGCGCTGCTGGAAACCCCCTAACCCTCTAACCTGATATTGCTCACTAATTGATAGCTGCTTGCGCTTGATGGATAAGCGCTAGATGCCAATTTGAATCATGAAAATCGTTCTAGCATCCAACAACCGTGGCAAGCTGGCCGAGCTGCAGTCCATGTTCGCGCCACTCGGGGTCGAGCTGGTTCGCCAGGCCGACTTGGGCGTGGGTGAGGCCGAAGAGCCATTTCGCACCTTTGTGGAGAATGCCTTGGCCAAAGCCCGCTTTGCCTCGGCCCACACCGGCCTGCCCGCCTTGGCGGATGACGCCGGTATGTGTGTGGATGCCTTTGGCGGCCTGCCGGGCGTCGATACCGCCTACTACTGCACCCAGTTTGGCTACGAGAAGAGCGACGACAACAATGTGCGCGCCCTGCTGGAGCAGTTGCACGGCGTCGCCAACCGCCGCGCCGCCATGGTCAGCACTCTGGTTGCCGTGCGCAGCCCGCAAGACCCTGAGCCGCTGATTGCCGTGGGCCGGGTGGTGGGCGAGATCACCACCGAACCCCGGGGCAGCAACGGATTTGGTTTTGACCCTGTGATGTTTATCCCCGAATTCGGCAAGACCTTTGCCGAGCTGCCTGTGGAAGTGAAGAACGCCCACAGCCACCGGGGCCGCTCGGCCGCGCAGATGCTGGCGCTGATGCGCGAACGCTGGCTGTAGAAGGGACGACAAGAACGTGGCCCACATCCCGATCACGCCGCAGGCGGAGGCCGAACCCGCCGTGGCGCGCGACATCCAGCACTACATGCGCCCCGGCCTGCTGCAGCTGCCCAGCCTGCCGCCCCTGTCGCTGTATGTGCACCTGCCCTGGTGCCTCAAAAAATGCCCGTACTGCGACTTCAATTCGCACGAGGCCCGTGGCGACGGAGCGGGTGACAACGGGGTGCCCGAGCAGCGCTACATCGACGCCCTGATGGCCGACCTGGAGGCCGCGCTGCCGCTCATCTGGGGCCGCACGGTGCACAGCATCTTCATCGGCGGCGGCACGCCCAGCCTGTTTTCACCAGCCGCCATTGACCGGCTGATCGGCGACATCCGCGCCCGCCTGCTCCTTGCGCCCGACTGCGAGATCACCTTGGAGGCCAACCCCGGCACGTTCGAGAAAGACCGCTTCCGCGCCTTCCGGGCGGCGGGCGTTACGCGGCTGTCGGTGGGGGTGCAAAGCTTCAACGACCAGCACCTCAAGGCCCTGGGCCGCGTGCATGACCGCAGCCAGGCCTTGGCGGCGGTGGAAGAGGCTGCCGCGTCGTTTGACACCTACAACCTCGACATCATGTACGCGTTGCCGGGCCAGACGCCGCAGGAGCTGGAGCAGGACATGTTGACGGCATTGGCCTTCAAGCCGCCGCACATCTCCATCTACCACCTCACCATCGAGCCCAACACCTACTTCGCCAAGTTTCCCCCAGCCATCCCCGAGGACGACCAGGCCTACGCCATGCTCGACCGCATCACCGAGATGACGGGCCAGGCGGGCATGGCGCGCTACGAAATATCGGCCTATGCGCAGCCCGGCCACCAGTGTTTCCACAACACCAACTACTGGCAGTTTGGCGATTACCTGGGCATTGGCGCGGGCGCACACAGCAAACTCAGTTTTGCGCACCGCGTGGTGCGCCAGGTGCGCTTTCGCGACCCAGGCCGCTACATGGACAACGCCCTGGCCGGCAGGGCTTTGGCGCAGGATGAAGACGTGCGCCGGGCCGAACTTCCGTTTGAATACATGCTCAACGCCCTGCGCCTGCGCGGTGGTTTTGCGCTGCAGGACTTCATGGATCGCACGGGTTTGCCGCTGACCACCATCGCCAAGGGGTTGAAGGCGGCCGAGAGCAAAGGTTTGATCGAGCGCGACCTGACCCATGTGCGCCCGACAGAGCGGGGCTTTGATTTTCTGAGCGACCTGCAGGAGCTGTTCCTGGCGGACTGACCGGGGCTACCTACAATGCCGGGGCGTCGCCGCTCTTGGCGCGGTTGGCGCTGCGTGCAGCGCGCCGTCCCCCGCGTGGTCAGCCGCAGCGCACCGCCACAATGCGGCCGTTGGCATCCACCTCCAGGTTGAGCCGCTGGGCATTGAATTCCTTGGTGATGATCTGGCCGGGGCGCAGGACGCGGGCCATTTGTGCGCCCGACCGCACCCGGGCTAATTCCACCACCGATGCCGTGCTGTTTTGCCCCACCACCGACTGGGCCGGCTGGGCGTTGCACAGGCCGCCTGGCGCGGGTTCTGCCGGCGCCGGGCTGCCAGAGGGGGCCGGGGGCTGGCCTTGGCTGGCGCAACCCGTCATCAGCGCCGCAACCACTAGGCTGCCGGAGATGCCAAAAGGGATTTTCGTCATGGGTGAGGCTCCTGAAAACAAGACCCTCACCATACCGGATGCCCTGTGAGCGCGGGTGTCCACGCGTAACACGGGGGGGAGGACTGTCCCTCCCGGTGGTTGTGGGTGACTTGATGAGGGTCAAGAAAATGTTGGCTGAATGCGACAGGCCGCGCGCCTCCCTCACACGGCGGGTACCCGGCGATGGTTTGCCGTAAGGCCCTGTCCGCACAATGGATTGTTGGTGGTCTGCGCTCCCCGCTGGGTGGGCAGAACACCGGGGCCAGTGTGGAGCGCGCTGGCTTCTGGCAACCGAGTTTGTGCAGCCCCGAACAACCATGTCCGACGATCCCATCTTCAGCCTCATCCACTCTCTCGGCGACACCCTGGATGGTCTGGACGTCGCCTTGTGCGCGTTTGACGAAAACGATTGCACGCTCGCATGGAACCGTACGTTCTTCAAGTTCTTCCCGGAGCATGAGGGGCATGTCTACGTGGGCGAGCCCTACCACGCCAATCTGCGGCGCTTTTACACCGAGCGGCTGGATGCGCAGGAGCTGCCCAATATCGACCGCTACATCGCGGCAGGCGTGGAGCGGCACCGTGCACAGACGCGCCCCTACAGCTTTGAGCACCGGGGCCTGCGGGTCCACGTATCGTCGTTGCCGATCGCCGGTGTAGGGCGCGTGCGGGTCTGGCGTGCAGAGGCGGTCCAAAGTCCACAAGAACAGGAAAAGCTGGACAAGGTGGGCGATGCCAACATCCACGAGCCCGGCTATCCGCGCAGCCCCATGGTGGAAAGTACAGAGCTTTTTGACCGCATTCCCGATGGCTTGATGATCTGTGGGGAGGACCAGCGCATTCAATGGGTCAACGAGCCGTTCATGCAGATGTACAGCCTGGTTGATCGCGCCGCTGCAACGGGCCTGAGCTTTGAGGACATTTACCGGGGGGCCTGGGCTGCGGATGGGCCGGGTGACATGGCGCCCTTTTATGGGGGGCTCACCATCCTGCACGAACACATGCGATTTGCAGGCGCACCGTTTGAGGTGCCCTTGCCCCGCAACCGCTGGAGCCGCGTGATCGCCAAGCAGGGTTTGGACGGGACCGTGTTCTATGCACATGTGGATATCACCGAGTTCAAGCGCCAGCAACGTCGGCTTGCCCAGGCCGAGCGCAGTGCCCGCGACAGCGAGGCGCAACTGCGTGAGAAGTCCATCCTGCTGGAAGCCACGTTGGAAAACATGGACCAGGGCGTGGCCAAGATCAGTGCCACGGGCATTGTGGAGCTGTGCAATCGCCGCGCGCTAGAGCTGCTGGATTTGCCCGTCGAACTGATGGCCTCCAAGCCCTCGCTGGTGAATGTGCTGGCCTACCTGCGCGCACGGGGCGAGTTTGACGGGGCATCGCAAGAGATCCAAGACCTGCTGCTGAACAGTGACGGCGGGGTCGATCAGCAGCAGGTCTATGACCGCCCCCGGCCCGACGGGCGCATCCTGGAGGTCCAGACCGTGCCCATCAAAGGGGGAGGTGCGCTGCGCACCTTCACCGACGTGACGCAGCGCAAACAGGCCGAGCACCGCATACGGCATGTTGCCGAACACGATGGACTCACGGGGTTGCTGAACCGCTCGGCCTTCCTGCAAACCCTTCAGGCGGCGGTGCCCGATGCGCGGCGCCAGGGTCAGGGCTTTGCCGTGTTGTATGTGGACCTGGACGGCTTCAAGCCCATCAACGACCGCTTCGGACATGCCGTGGGCGACCAATTGCTGGCGTGGGTGGCCCGGCAGCTCGCCCAGGCGGCGCGCGAAAACGACGTGGTGGCGCGGCTGGGTGGCGACGAATTTGCCCTGCTGCAGCGTGGCGTCTCTGACCGCGACAGCGCTCTTCGGCTGGGCGAGCGCCTGGTGCAGGCCATTGCCCAGCCGACGGAGATTGAATCGCATTTCATCCAGATCGGTGCCTCTGTAGGCATCGTGATGTCGTCCGCCGACGCCACGAACGCCGAAGAGCTGCTGCGCAAGGCCGATTCCGCGATGTACCTGGCGAAAGCCTCTGGGCGCGGTTGTGTGCGGATTTATGGTGCGTGACCGCCCAGCGTGTACGCGCCGGGTGAGCGGGCTTGGAAGACGTCCTTCAGAAAGTCGAAGATGTCCTACACACCTCGCTCACGGGGCGGCCTATTATTTGTCCGTCGATACCCCGTCGACATCCCTCCCGCTTGCACAAGCAAGTGTTCAGCCCGCACCCTGCGGGCTTTTTTTTGCCCGTTTCCCGTCGTGCCAGTGCCTGCACCGCTAACCGCAAGACATGGGGCTTGTCATGAAAGAGCAGGCGAATACTGGGTTCTTTGACCTCATCCTCTGCACGTTGCGCTAGGGGGCTGCATCATTCACAGCCAGGTGGGGTGTCATCGTGGGGCAACCGCTTTTGATTACAAAACCAGAATGATTCTGTACAAGCCCGGGGCGCAATTCATCTACAAGGGCCGACGTGTCAGCGTGGACTACGTCATCATCCGAAGAACGGGCCTGTGGGTCCGATTGGCCGGCAGTGAAGAGGTGTGCCGACCAGAAGATCTGACACCCATTTCGCCCCATGCTTCTGACTTGTCCGAAGGCCGCCACTGACGGCGGGTAGGGTGGTGGGGCGCAAAGCACAACGGGCCGAGAAGGCCCGTTGTGCTGGATGTTTTGGCGGAGACTGTGAGATTCGAACTCACGGACGGTTGCCCGTCGGCAGTTTTCAAGACTGCTGGTTTAAACCACTCACCCAAGTCTCCGGGAGGGAAGGCGCGAATTCTAGCTGACTGCGGGTGCTGATTTTTTCAGCATGCCCCGGGTCTCGATGAACTTAACCACATCGGCCACGCCTGCCAGGGTTTTGAGATTGGTCATCACAAACGGCTTGAGGCCCTGGGCGTTGGTGCGCATGCGGGTGGTGTCGGCGTGCATCACGTCCAGGTTGGCGCCCACGTGGGGGGCCAAGTCGGTCTTGTTGATGATGAACAGATCGCTCTTGGTGATGCCGGGGCCGCCCTTGCGGGGGATTTTTTCGCCAGCGGCCACGTCGATCACGTAGATGGTGAGGTCCGAGAGCTCAGGGCTGAAGGTGGCGGCCAGGTTGTCCCCGCCGCTTTCTACAAACACGATGTCGGCGTTGGGGAACTCGCCCAGCATGCGGTCGATGGCTTCGAGGTTGATGGAGCAGTCTTCGCGGATGGCGGTGTGGGGGCAGCCGCCGGTTTCCACACCCAGGATGCGTTCGGCGGGCAGGGCACCGCTCACTGTCAGCAGGCGCTGGTCTTCCTTGGTGTAGATGTCGTTGGTGATGGCGATGAGGTCGTATTCATCGCGCATGGTCTTGCACAGCATTTCCAGCAGCGTGGTCTTGCCGGAGCCCACGGGGCCGCCGATGCCGACGCGCAGCGGGGGCAGGTTTTTGGTGCGGTTCGGGATGTGGTGCAGTGTGTTGGTCATGGCGTAATTTACTATCAAATCAATAGCTGCTAGCGCAGGATTCGCAAGCGCTAGGAGCGAAAAAGTCTTGAATATTGCACTTCGTGCTGGGCGCTCAGGATGGCCAGCATCGGCGAAAAGGCCTGGCGCTCGCTATTCATCAGGCCTATGGCGTGGTCGGCGGCGGCAGGTATGGCATCGGCCAGTTTTGCGAGGATGCGCTGGCCTGCGCTTTGGCCCAGCTGCATGGATTTGAGGGCGGCCTGCACCATGTTTTCGGCCCAGCCGAAGGCGTAGGCCAGCAGAACATCGCGCACGGGCGCCTGGGTGGTGGAGGCGGCCAGTGCAAATGCCACGGGGTATGTGGGGGGCAGGGCGGCCAGGTGGCGGATGGCGGGCAGGGACTCTTCGTTACCCTGGTGCTGGTTGCGCAGCCAGTCGGTCATCGACCGGCCCATCTGCTCGGTCTGCAGGCGCAGTTCGCTGGTTTCGCGGGTGTGTAGCACCCAGTCGTTGAGTTCGCGCACGTGCGCCCAGTCGGCGCGGCGCCAGGCGCCTGCTGCTTTGGCGATGAGGGCCATGTCGCCGCGCGCCTGCGTGATGTGCAACTGGTCCAGCAGCCAGTCGCCCACGGCGGTTTCGCTGGCGAGGCCCGCGTTTTCAATGGCGCTTTCCAGCCCTTCGGAGTACGAGAACCCGCCCACGGGCAACGCGGGGGAGGCCAGCCACATCAGCTGCAGGAAGCTGGCGGCGGGCAGGGGCGCGGGGCGGTCCAGGCGCATGGAGCGGGGAGTCAGTGGTCGTGGTTGCAGTGGGGGCCGTGCACATGCCCCTGGGCCACCACGGGGATGGACACGGTGCGCCCGGGGCCTGGGGCTGCGGTGCTTGCTGCTGCGTGGCTGTGATCATGGCTGTGATCGTGATCGTGATCGTGATCACGATCGTGCCCATGGTCATGTCCGTGATCATGCCCACCATGGTGGTGGTGCCCGCCACCGTGTCCCGCCGCATAGGCCCCGCCTTCGGGTTCAAAGGGCAAGTTCTGCTCGGTCACGATCAGGTGCATCGCGCGCAGCATGTCGGCCAGCACGTGGTCGGGTTCGATCTTGAGGTGGTCGGGCTGCAGCTCGATGGGCACGTGCCGGTTGCCCAGGTGGTAGGCGGCGCGGGTCAGGTCGAAGGGGGTGCCGTGCTGTGTGCAGTGCGTGATGACCAGCACGGGCTGCGGTGCGGCGATGACGCGGACCATGGAGCCGTCTTCGGCCACCAGCACGTCACCGCCGCGCACCAGCGTGCCGCGCGGCAGGAAGATGCCCAGCTCGCGCCCGGCGGAGTCGGTGGCGGCAAAGCGGCTTTTCTGGCGCACGTCCCAGTCCAGCTCGATGGTGGTGGCGCGCTTGACCAGTACGGGCGCAAGGCCCTTGCCTTGGGGGATCAGTTTGGAGGCTTGGATCATGGAGATTCTTTGTTGCAGCGGGCAAACGCGCATTGTGTGCCAGGGGCTCAACCCTGGGGAGCGCGTTTGTTTACAGCGTACGGGTCATGAAGAAGCTGTAAGGGTCGAGGCAGTAGTCGGCAAAAGGGCCGCATTCGACGAAGCCGTTCTGCAGGTAGAGCTGCCGCGCGGGGTCGAAGAACGGTTGCGTACCCGTCTCCAGGCTCACGCGGGCAAAGCCGCGTGCGCGGGCCTCTTGCAGCAAATGGTTCAGCAGCTGGCGCGCAATGCCCCGGCCGCGATGGCGGGTGCTGGTGCGCATGGATTTGAGTTCAGCGTGGCCGGCATCGAGCCGCTTGAGCGCGCCCGTGCCCACCAGCATGTCGCCATCCCCTCCGGTCAGCCAGGCAGACCAGAACGCAATGTTCGGCTGGCGCAACTGGTCCATGTCCAGCGCGTGCACGCTTTCAGGCGGTGAAACGGCGCGCATGTCCACCAGGTGCTCTTGCATGAAGGCTTCAATGCGCGGGTCGCTCAGGTCGTCCAGGCGGATCATCAGATCTTGCAATACGGCGCTCATGGGACGTGGGCCTCAGAACAAAAAGTAGCGCTGCGCCATGGGCAGCACGGTGGCGGGCTCGCAAGTGAGCAACTGCCCATCTGCGCGTACCGAATAAGTCTGCGCGTCGATTTCCATCTTGGGCGTGTAACTGTTGTGCACCATGTGCTGCTTGCGCACGCTGCGGATGTTGCGCACCGCGCTCAGCGTTTTGCGCAGTCCGAAGCGCTCACCGATGCCCGCCGCCAAACCCGCCTGCGAGACAAAGGTGAGGGAGGTCTTGGTAACCGCTCCGCCAAACGCGCCGAACATGGGCCGGTAGTGCACGGGCTGGGGCGTGGGGATGGAGGCGTTCGGGTCACCCATCGCCGCCATGGCGATCAGGCCGCCCTTCAGGATCAGCGCGGGCTTCACGCCGAAGAATGCGGGCTTCCAGATGACGATGTCGGCCCATTTGCCCACTTCGAGCGAACCCACTTCATGGCTGATGCCGTGCGCAATGGCGGGGTTGATGGTGTACTTGGCCACGTAGCGCTTGATGCGCGTGTTGTCGTTGCGGGCGGTGTCACCTTGCAGGCTGCCGCGCTGCACCTTCATCTTGTGCGCGGTTTGCCAAGTGCGCAGGATGACTTCGCCCACGCGGCCCATGGCCTGGCTGTCGCTGGACATCATGCTGATGGCGCCCAGGTCGTGCAGGATGTCTTCCGCGGCAATCGTCTCCTTGCGGATGCGGCTTTCGGCAAAGGCCAGGTCTTCGGCAATGCTGGCATCAAGGTGGTGGCACACCATGAGCATGTCCACATGCTCGTCCAGCGTGTTGTGCGTGTACGGCATGGTGGGGTTGGTGGAGCTGGGCAGGAAGTTGTCTTCGCCCACCACGCGCAGGATGTCGGGCGCGTGCCCGCCGCCCGCGCCTTCGGTGTGGAAGGCGCAGATGCCGCGCCCACCCACGGCGGCAATGGTGTTCTCCACAAATCCCGATTCGTTGAGCGTGTCGCTGTGGATGGCCACCTGCGTGTCGGTTTCTTCGGCCACGTCCAGGCAGTTGCTGATGGCCGACGGCGTGGTGCCCCAGTCTTCGTGCAGCTTGAGCCCAATGGCGCCTGCGTTGATCTGCTCATGCAGGGCATCGGGCAGGCTGGCATTGCCTTTGCCGAGAAAGCCCAGGTTCATCGGGAAAGCGTCGGCGGCCTGCAGCATGCGCTCCATGTTGAAGGGGCCCGAGGTGCAGGTGGTGGCCAGCGTGCCGGTGGCGGGGCCGGTGCCGCCGCCCAGCATGGTGGTCACGCCGCTGGCCAGGGCCTCTTCAATCTGCTGCGGGCAGATGAAGTGGATGTGGCTGTCGATGCCGCCTGCAGTGACGATGTTGCCCTCGCAGCTGATGACCTCGGTGCCGGGTCCGATGATGATGTCCACGCCCGGCTGGGTGTCGGGGTTGCCGGCCTTGCCGATGGCGGCTATGCGGCCTGCGCGCAATCCAATATCCGCCTTGAAGATGCCGGTGTGGTCCACCACGAGGGCATTGGTCAGCACCGTGTCCACCGCCCCCTGAGCGTTGCTGCGCTGGCTTTGTGCCATGCCGTCGCGGATGGTCTTGCCGCCGCCAAACTTCACCTCTTCGCCGTAGCTGCCTGCGCGCAGCGTGTGATCGGCCTCGACTTCGAGAATGAGTTCGGTGTCGGCCAGGCGCACGCGGTCGCCCACGGTGGGGCCAAACATTTCGGCGTAGGCGCGTCGTCCAATGGTTGCCATGGTGGGGTGCTCCGCTTTCCGGTGGGCGATAAATACTATTGTTTTAATAGCTGCCAGCGCTTATCTATCAAGCACTAGAGGCCAATTTGGCTCAAATTTTGGTGGTTCAGTGCTACAGCGCACCCTGCGTCAGGCCCTGAAAGCCGTACACCCGGCGCTCGCCCGCGTAATCCACCAGCTCCACGGTACGCTCCTGGCCGGGCTCAAAGCGCACGGCGGTGCCCGACGCAATGTTCAGCCGCATGCCGCGTGCGGCGGCGCGGTCAAAGCCCAGGGCGTTGTTGGTTTCGGCAAAGTGGTAGTGCGAGCCGACCTGGATGGGGCGGTCGCCGGTGTTGCGCACCACCAGCGTGAGGGTGCGGCGGCCGGTGTTGAGCGGGTGTTCGCCGGGTTCGGTGAAGAGTTCGCCTGGGATCATTGCGTGCTCCTGGTGGGTCAACGGGTCAGGCCATTTGCGCGAGCAGCGCACCACCGAACACCGCCACGCCCGCACCTGCGGCGCGCGCCAGCCAGACATGGCGATGGCGCAGTGCCCAGCCCGCCGCGAGACCCGTGCCATGCAGCAGCACGGTGGCGGTCAGCATGCCCGCAAGGGTTTGCCAGGCGCTGTCGCTGCCTGCCAGTTCGTAGCCATGGGCCACGCCGTGGAAGACAGCGAACACGCCCACACCCAGCGCCGCCACCAGTCCGGGCACGCGCAGGCGCGACACGACCAGCAGACCGGTGACCAGCAGCGACGCGGCAATCATCGGCTCCACCGCAGGCAGGTCCGCGCCCTGCAGGCCCAGCACGGCGCCCACCAGCAGCATGGCCGCAAAGCCCACGGGGCCCCATAGCAGTTCGCGCCCGGCGCTGCGCGCGGCCAGGGCGCTCCACAGGCCCACGGCCACCATGGCGGCCAGGTGGTCCAGGCCGAACAGGGGGTGGGCAAAGCCGCTGAAAAAACTGTTGTGGATGTGGGATTCAGCGCCGGTATGGGCGTTGGCGCACGTGCTGATTGCGCTGGCAGCTATGAAAAGGAGAGCGGCTGTGTGGCGGTGTGAGAGTGCGATGCGCATGGGGGCTCCACAGAGAGAACGAGGGACAGAGAGAAAGGGGGTCAGACGATCGGTTGATGGACGGTGACCAGCTTGGTGCCATCGGGGAACGTGGCCTCGATCTGGATGTCCGGAATCATCTCGGCGATACCGTCCATCACATCGGCGCGGGTCAGCACGCTGCGGCCCTCGCTCATCAATTGCGCCACGGTTTTCCCGTCGCGCGCACCCTCCATCACGGCGGCGCTGATCAGGGCCACGGCCTCGGGGTAGTTCAGCTTGAGGCCCCGGGCCTTGCGGCGTTCTGCCAGCAGGGCGGCGGTAAAGATCAGCAGCTTGTCTTTTTCGCGAGGGGTGAGTTCCATGGTGTACCGGGTGATCTAGTGGAAGCGAGCCCATCTTAGGCAGCAAGCCCCGTGCCCGCCATACGTCATCTGGCGCAGGGGCTGTGCTCATGTGGGTTGGCAGTGGCATGGAAACTGCACCGGAATGGGTTAACGCCGCCATTGCCCATGCCTTCTCACGCCGCTTCTATCGCCCCCGCTGACGCCGCACCGTTGCAGCCGACAGAGCCGGGCATGGCTGCACATGAACCCCAGCAGGCCCCGCAACAGGTGGTCAAGGTCCGACGCGACTACAACAGCTGGGTCGCCACCGAGACCATGGAGGACTACGCACTGCGCTACACCCCGCAGCGCTTTCGCAAATGGTCTGAATGGCGCGTGGCCAACACAGCGTTCGGGGCTGCGTCTTTCCTGATACTGGAAGCCGTGGGCGCCACGCTGCTGGTGCAGTACGGTTTCATCAACGCCTTCTGGGCCATCGTGGCCACGGGGCTCATCATCTTTCTGGCAGGACTGCCCATCAGCGTGTACGCCGCGCGCTACGGGGTGGACATGGACCTGCTCACGCGCGGCGCGGGTTTTGGCTACATCGGCTCCACGCTCACCTCGCTGATCTACGCGAGCTTCACCTTCATCTTCTTCGCGCTGGAGGCTGCGGTGATGGCCTATGCGCTGGAGCTGGCGCTCGACATCCCGCCCACCTGGGGCTACCTGATCTGCGCCATTGTGGTGATTCCGCTGGTCACCCACGGCGTGTCGGCCATCAGCCGCCTGCAGATGTGGACACAGCCGCTGTGGCTGGTGATGCTGGTGGTGCCGTTTGTGTATGTGATCGTGCGCGATCCTGGTGCGTTTTCCGGCATCGTGCACTACGGTGGTGAATCAATGCGGGGCGCCACATTCCAACTGCCCTTGTTTGGTGCGGCGCTCACGGTCGGTATTGCGCTCATTACCCAGATGGGGGAGCAGGCCGACTACCTGCGCTTCATGCCCGCATCCACCCCCGCCACACGTGGGCGCTGGTGGCTGGGCGTGCTGGTGGGCGGGCCGGGCTGGGTGGTGCTGGGCGTGCTCAAGATGCTGGGCGGCGCGCTGCTGGCTTATCTGGCGCTCACGCACATGGTGCCTGCCGAGCGTGCGGTGGACCCCAACCAGATGTACCTGGCCGCGTATGAATACGTGTTCCCCCACTACGGCTGGGCGGTGGCGGCCACGGCGTTGTTTGTGGTGGTCTCGCAGCTCAAGATCAATGTGACCAACGCCTACGCAGGCTCGCTGGCGTGGTCGAACTTCTTTTCGCGCCTTACCCACAGCCACCCGGGGCGCGTGGTGTGGGTGGTGTTCAACACCCTCATCGCCTTCATGCTGATGGAGATGAACGTGTTCCGCGCCATGGGCGAGGTGCTGGGGCTGTACTCCAACATCGCCATCGCCTGGATCATGTCGGTGGTGGCCGACCTCGTCATCAACAAGCCGCTGGGCCTGTCGCCCAAGGGCATCGAGTTCAAGCGCGCGCATCTGTACGACATCAACCCAGTGGGCGTGGGCTCGATGGCGCTCGCGTCGATCCTGTCCATCAGCGCGCACCTGGGCCTGTTCGGACCGCTGCCGCAGGCGTTCTCGGCGGTGATTGCGATGGCGGTGGCCTTTGTCACCGCACCGCTCATTGCCTGGGCCACTGGAGGGCGCTACTACATTGCGCGCCAGCCCGATCCCGCTGCGGTGACCGATGTGGTGGCGGTGCCCATGCACGGTCCGGTCAGCGGCAAACAAGGTGCTGACCTGGGCAGCTATGTGCGTTACACCGTGCAGCGCTGCGTGATCTGCGAGCGCGAGTACGAAGCCCCGGACATGGCCCAGTGCCCTGCTTACCGGGGGGCTATCTGCTCGCTGTGCTGCACGCTCGATGCGCGCTGCGGCGACCTTTGCAAACCCCACGCCAGTATGGCGGTGCAATGGTCCGCCGCGCTGCGCTGGGTGCTGCCGCGCGCCATGTGGCGCTATCTGGACACGGGCCTGGGGCACTTCCTGCTGCTGATGCTGGTGATAGCGCCGCTGCTGGCCTCGGTGATGGGGCTGCTGTACCACCAGGAGCTCAACACCATCGCCCAGGCGGCCACTGACACCGAGGTGATGGCGGCACCCGAAGTGGCGCTGCGCTCGGGCCTGCTCAAGGCCTATCTTGCACTGCTGGTCATTTCGGGCATCGTGGCCTGGTGGCTGGTGCTGGCGCACAAAAGCCGCCAGGTGGCGCAGGAGGAATCCAATCGGCAGACGGGCCTATTGGTGCGCGAGATCGAGCTGCACCGCCAGACCGACGAGGCCCTGCAGACCGCGCGCAGCGTGGCCGAGCAGGCGCGCCAGGTGGCCGAAGAAGCCAAGCGCGCCGCCGACCAGGCCAACCACGCCAAAAGCCGCTACATCAGCGCCATCAGCCACGAGATCCGCACGCCGCTCAACTCCATCTTGGGCTACGCGCAGCTCATGGGCGAGGACGCGGGAGTGCCCCCGCACCGCAAGCAGGCGGTGCATGTGATCCGCCGGGGCGGCGAGCACCTGCTCTCGCTCATCGAGGGCACGCTCGATATTGCGCGCATCGAATCCGGCAAGCTCACGCTGGACGTGACGCCCATGCGTTTTGCCGATGGCCTGCACGAGATGGCCAGCCTGTTTGAACTGCAGGCCGCGGCCAAGGGCCTGGCCTTCCAGTTTGATGTGCTGGGCGTGATTCCGGAAGTGGTGCGTGCCGACGAAAAGCGCCTGCGCCAGATCCTCATCAACCTGCTGGGCAACGCCGTCAAATTCACCGCGCACGGCACCGTCACGCTGCGCGTGCGCTATGCACGCGAAATGGCGCGCATCGAGGTGCAGGACACCGGACCAGGCCTCACGTCCGAGGAGATCGAGCGCATCTTCGAGCCCTTTGCGCGCGGCGGCTCGGGCGGTGGCAACACCGCGGCCGCGCCGGGCGCAGGCCTGGGCCTGACCATTGCCAAGATGCTCACCGCGCTCATGGGCGGCGAGCTGACGGTGAGCAGCACCCCAGGCGTGGGCTCGGTGTTCCACGTCAAGCTGTTTCTGCCCGAGGTGCATGGGGATGCGCTGGGCAAGGCGGCGGCGCCTGTGGCTGTGCGAGCCCAGCGCGCGCGCAGAGGGTATGCCGGCGAGCGCCGCCGCATCCTGGTCGTGGACAACGAAGAGCCCGACCGCGAGCTGCTGGTGCAACTGCTCGAACCCCTGGGCTTTGAGCTGCGCCAGGCGGCCAGCGGCCATGATGCGCTGGATCTGCTGGCCACCGGCTACCGGCCGCACGCCATCTTCATGGACCTGGCCATGCCGGGCATCGACGGGTGGGAGACTTTGCGGCGCGTGCGGCAGATGCGGTTGCCGAACGTGCATTGCGCCATTGTTTCCGCCAATGCGTTTGACAAGGCGCTGGACAACGACGTGGAGATCCGCCCCGAAGACTTCATCGTCAAGCCCGTGCGCCACAGCGAGCTGCTCGATTGGCTGGAGCGCCGTTTGGGGTTGCAGTGGCAATACGGCGAAGCCAATACGACCCCCGCCTTGCCTGCGGCAGCGGATGCGCCCCTCACGTACCCCGACACCACCGCCCTTGCCGCCTTGGCCCAGGCGGTGTCTTTGGGCTACTACCGTGGCATCCTCAACACGCTGGACGACATTGAACGCAGCCAGCCCGCGCACAGCGCTTTTGTGGGCACCATGCGGCAGCTGGCCAAGCAGTTCCAGTTCGATGCCATGGGCCAGATCCTGGAGCAGGCACCCTCGTGATGACCACCGCCAACCCATCTTCCTTGCACGCGTCTGCAGCGCCCGGTGCAGCGCTGGACCGCACCGACAGCGACGTGGTGCTGATCGTGGACGACGTGCCCGACAACCTGGCCGTGCTGCACGACGCGCTGGATGAATCGGGCTACACCGTGCTGGTCGCCACGCATGGCGAGGCGGCCTTGCAGCGTGCCGCGCAGGCCCTGCCCGACATTGTGCTGCTCGACGCCATGATGCCCGGCATGGACGGTTTTGAAGTGGCGCGGCGCCTGAAGGCATCGCCCGCCACGGCGCACATCCCCATCATCTTCATGACCGGCCTGACCGAGACCGAGCACCTCGTGGCCGCGCTGGAGGCGGGTGGCGTGGACTACGTCACCAAGCCCATCAAGCCCCGCGAGGTGATGGCGCGCATGGGCGTGCACCTGGGCGCAGCCCGCAAGGCCCGGCAGGACGCCCGCCAGGCCCGCGAGGCGCGCAACGCGCTCGATGCGTTTGGCTACGCCAGCATCACCGTGCGTGCGTCGGACGGCCGCATCGTCTGGCAAACCCCGCTGGCGCGCGAGCTGCTGCAAAGCTACTTTGGTGAAGTGAGCCCCGATGGCACGCCCACCGCCTTTGGCCAATGGGCGCCCGAGGCGGTGCAGGCCTGGCTGCGTCGCCATGTGCTGGCCGACAACGCGGCCGAGCTGCTGGCTGCATCGCTGGCCGAGCCTCCCCGCCTGGCTGTGGAGCAGGGCGCCCGCCGCCTCACCTTCCGGCTGCACCAGCAGGCGGGGGACAGCGCCGGCGGCGGCGACTGGCTCATCGTGATGCGCGAGGTGTCCGACGCAAAAATCATCGAATCCATGAGCCTGTCCTTCAAGCTCACCGCGCGCGAGGCCGAGGTGCTGTACTGGGTGGTCAAGGGCAAGATCAACCGCGACATCGGCGACATCCTGGGCGCGAGCCCCGCCACGGTGAAGAAACACCTGGAGCGCGTGTTCGCCAAGCTGGGGGTGGAGACGCGCACTGCGGCGGCGGCGATGGCGATGAACCGCATCCGGCAGCTGCACCCGCAGTTTGAGGGATAGATTTTTGGTGTTTTTGGCCGCTAGCGCTTGTTGCTAAAGCGCTGGTAGCTATGAATTTTGAAGAGCCAGTGTGACCGCCGTAGGCCGCGCGTCAGCGGCCCACAGCCTTCTCCAGCTCTTGCTCGTTCATTTTTGAGCGCCCCTTGATCCCCTGCCGTTTGGCGTCTTCGTAGAGCTGATCCCGGGTGCGCCCCTGCGGGCCACGGTGCGAGTTCCTGCCTCCGCGCACGGGCGCAGGCGTGGCACGCAGGGTCTGAGGGGCGGCGGTTTTACTTTCGCCGTGCTGTGCGCGTTCCTTGTTGACCGTGCGGGCCGCGATTTCCTCGGCCGTGTCTTCGTCCTTGCCGCGTTCCAGCAGGCTGTCCTTGATGTGTTCGTACTGGCGCTCGCGTTTGGCGCTCCAGGTTCCGCGTGGCATGGTGGGCTCCTTCGAGTGGCAGGGTGATGAGCGTTTCAGCTTAGGCCCTGGCCCGGCGGCCCCGGTCAGTGTTGCGCGGGGGCGGGTGTAGGACGCATGCCCCGCATGTCTTCTGAAGGGAGTGGTACGCCCTAGTCCACTGAAACCGAGAAATCGGCTGTGCGCCGAGGTGGCAGCGGGTGCAGCGCAAGGCGCGGGCTGCGGCCAAGGCTGGCCGCCTTGGCAAAGTCCGCAACGCAACGCAGCGATGCGCCTGCTGCCACCCCGGCTCGAAGGGTGAGGGCCTGGCAGGGCCGCCCTTGTCGTTGCCGTGCTCGCCGGGTGTGCAACCCGCCTGCGCCCGCCGCCTAGAGGGAGGCCCTGCCAGACCCTCACGAACAGCCGATTTCTCGGTTTCAGTGGACTAGTTGGGTCAAAAAACGGCTGTAGCGCTTATTTGACAAGCGCTTATAGCTATTATTTTTGAATGAACTACATCCCCAGCGACTTCAGCAGTGCGTCCGTGTCGTCCTGCCCCGCAGGCGGTGGCGCGGGCACGGGAGGGGCTTCTTGCGACTGGGCCATCAGCGCGTCGGCATCCGGCACTTCCTGCGCCTCGAAGTCGTAGAGCTTGATGAACTCGGTGCGGTCGATGGCCAGTTCCAGGTAGAAGATGTTGTTGTTGCTGGTATAGAAGGTCACGCGCCGGGCTTCGGGCTTGTCCAGGTTGGCGTCCACGCTCAGCATCACCTGCTTGTTCAGCACCAGCATCTTGGGCTGGTTCTGGGTGATGTGGGTCTGCAGCTCGCGGCGCACCTTGCCGGTGAAGTCGCCCACCACCTGGTTCATCAGCTCGCCCATCACATTGCTCACTTCGTCCGACGTGTAGGAGCTGACCAGATCGTCCTTGGACATGCCCATGTTCAGCAGGTAGTTGGCATACAGCTCCATCGCGGCCTGGGCCGAGAAGTTGATGATGACCAGCCCCGAGAAGCCGCCATCGAACAGCACAAAACAGCCGATGTCGGGCTTGAGGCACGTCTTGCTGATGCGCTGCACCATGCCGGAGTAGTGGATCTGGCTGTGGGTGGCCACGTTCAAGACCCGGGTGACGGAGTTGCACAGGCTGATCAGCAGATCTTCGGTGCCGTAGACGGGGGATTTATCGGGGAGGCTCATGGTGTGGGTAGGCATCTGCCAGGAAAAACAACAACAAAACTGCAACGCAGACAGAGCATAGGCGATGGCGCACCGCGAGGCCAGAGTGCTTTCCGCCCTGATGCGCTCAGCTGCGGGTGTTGGCCGTGCGGTTCTTGGGCGCAGAACTTGCGTGCCCTTGATCCGGGTCATACCACGTTGGCGCCCTGGGCCCGCATGGGATGCAGCGGATTGACAACCAACCGGGCAGGCGTATCGTGCCTCCCATACCAAAAGAGAGGGGCGCCAGATGGGTGTTGTCTATAACTATGGGTTGGCCGATTTCCAATCGATTGCGGCGGGCGCAGCGGTTTTGGCCAGTGGGGGGGGCGGCAGTTACCACGACGCTTGTTCGATCCTTCAGGAGCTGGCTGGTCAGGGCTGGAGCGGCACGGTCACGGTGCAGGACTATGACGGCGCCACCAACGCCTGTGTGCTCGCCATCATGGGCTCGCCCGATGCGGCCGACAGCCTCACGCTGTCTGCGGTGCAGAACTCGGTCAGCAACACCGTGGCCGTGATGGAGGCCAGTATCGGTGCCCTGCTGGGCGCCTTGATCCCTGTGGAGATCGGGCCCATCAATTCGCTGGTGCCGCTCATTGGCGCGGCCATGTCGCAGGGCGCGGTCTGGGTGGTCAACGGCGATGGCGCCGGCCGTGCCGTGCCCGAACTGCCCCAGACCACCTTCACCGGCGGTGCGCAGCTTGCGCCGTGCCCCGCTGTGCTGGCCAGCGATGCCTCTACGCTGGTGGATCTGGAATCCGCCGTGCTGGGCGCTTCTACCGCTGCGCGCGTGGAGACCCTGGCGGGTGGCGTGGTGGCCGGGTTTGGCGGGTATTCGGGCATTGCCATGTGGCCCTCCAACGCGGGCAACGGTTTTGCGTTGTCGGGCAGCTACATTCCGGGCACGCTGGAGCAGGCGCGGGGGCTGGGGCAGTTTCTGCTGCAGGCCGCCACGCCGCCCGCCACTGCTGCCGTGGCGGACGTGATCACCATGATCACCGGCCGCCCAGCCAGCGCGGTGGTGACCAATTTTTTCATCACCTCGGTCACGCAGTCCACCTCCAGCGCGTCGCTGGATTCGGGCATCATCCGCCTGGACAACACACAGGACCCGAGCCTGAGCACCGAGACGCACTATCTGTACAACCTGAACGAGAACCTCATCATGTACTCGTCTGCGAGCGTGGCGCCCGATGTCATCGCCCCCGACTCCATCTGCTACTACTCGGAAAGCACGGGCCGAGGCTTCTCCAACGCCAGTGACGACCTGGCCCTGTACTTTGACGCCGCCACAGGCAAAAGCACGGGCCAGATGGTGAGCGTGATCGCCGTACAGACGGCCCCCCAGCTTTTCAACACCCCGGGTGTCGTGGCTTCGTTTGCCGGTTTGCTGCGCAACATGGGTTACGCCGGGGCGATGCCGTCGGCCTGAAGAATCAAGGTTTTTGCCGCCATGGGTGATGAAGCAGACCTGAACAAGGAGCGGCTGGAGCTGGTGCTGGAGGCCGCCGGGCTGGACCTGTGGGAGAACGATCTGGTCAGCGGCCAGGTCACCCACAAGGCCACCAAGACCTTTGAGGAGCTGGGTTTTACCCAGGACGAAATCGTGACGGGCGTGCAGGACATCTTTGGCCTGTTCCACCCTGGCGACCTGGAAAGCGTCAAGCAGGCGGTGGCCGACCACGTGGCAGGCATCACACCGCAGTACCGTGCCGAGTTCCGGCTGCGCTCCAAGGCGGGCGAGTGGATCTGGTTTGCCAACTACGGCCGCATCATGGACCGAAGCAGCGCCACGCCCGGCAAGCGGTTGATTGGCGTCACCTTCAACATCCATGACCGCAAGCAGAAGGAAGACGAGATTGCGCAGATCAACCAGCAGCTGCTGGAGCAGAACAAGCTGCTGCAAGAGCTCAATACCGCGCTGGAGTTGCTGGCCGCCAATGACTCGCTGACGGGCCTGGCCAACCGGCGCACGCTGATGGAACTGGGCGCGAACGAATGCAAACGCACCGAGCGTTTTGACCACCCGCTGTCCCTGCTGGTGGTGGACATTGACCTGTTCAAGACGGTCAACGACGCCTGGGGGCACCTTGCGGGAGACCGCGTGATCTGCGCCGTGGCCCAGGCCTGCGCGGCGCGCAAGCGCAGCGGTGTGGACATCGTGGCGCGGTTCGGGGGCGAGGAGTTTGTGATCGTATTGCCCGAAACCGATGGCGTCAGCGCCTTGCGTGTGGCCGAATCACTGCGCCACGATGTGGCCGCGTTGAGCGTGCCCGTGAATGAGCAGGGTGCGAGCGCTTCGGTCACCGTGAGCATCGGTGTGGCCACGATGCACAAGGGCTCGGGCATCGGCTTTGAAGAGCTGGTCAACCGTGCCGACAAGGCCCTGTACCGCGCCAAGGGCACGGGGCGCAACGCCGTGTACTGCGCCGATGTGCAGCAGGGTGGGGCCCCTGCGGTCCATGTACTCATCGAGCCGGACGAAGACGCAGACGCAGACGGCGTTGTCACCGCCTGAGCACCGTCCGCTCCTCACTCCTCGCTCGTCCACTCCACCTGCACGCCCAGGCTGCGCAGGTTCTCCACGAAGTGCGGGTGGGCGCGGCGGATGGGTGTGGCGTTGCGGATCTCCGAGCGCCCGGGGGTGCTCGCCGCCACCATGAAGAGCGCAATCGCCACGCGGATGATGTAGGGGCTCTCGACCACCGCAGGCGTCAGCGGGTTGCCGCCAAAGGTGACCAGCCGGTGCGGGTCGGACTGGAACACATGCGCGCCAAACTTCGACAGCTCGCCCGCCCAGCCTAAAGCGCCGTCGTACACCTTGTTCCAGAACAGCGCATTGCCCTCGGCCCGCACACCCAGGGCGATGAAGATGGGCAGCAGGTCCACCGGAAAGTACGGCCAGGGCGCCGCCTCCACCTTGGTCAGCACATTGCTGGTGAACGGCGTCTGCACCTTGAGCGGGCCCGCGCAGTGCGCGCGCGACCAGCCGTCCTCGTGCGTGATCGTGACGCCAAACTTGGCAAAGGTGCGGTCGATGAGCGGAAAGTTCTCGGGCGCGCTGTTCTTCACCACCACGTCGCCCCCCGTGATCGCACCCAAGGCGAGGAAGGTGGTGATCTCGTGAAAATCTTCGTCAAAGCGGAACTCGCCACCGCGCAGGGTGGTGCCGCCGTGCACCGTGATGCGCGACGTGCCCATGCCCTCAATGCGCACGCCGATCATGGTCATGAAGCGGCAGAACTCCTGCACATGCGGCTCCGACGCGGCATTGGTCAGCACCGACGTGCCTTCGGCCGTGGCGGCGCACAGCACGAAATTCTCGGTGGTGGTGACCGATGCGTAGTCCAGCCAGTGGTGGTTGGCCTGCAGCCTGCCGTCGCAGCGGATCAGCAGCGAGCCTTCGGCCCGTTCCACGCGCCCGCCAAAGCGGTGGAACACCTCCACATGCGGGTCGATCTCGCGCACGCCCAGGGTGCAACCCTTGACGTTGTCCTCCAGCCGCGCCACGCCAAAGCGCGCCAGCAGCGGGGGCACCAGCATGATGGACGAGCGCATTTCCTCGGGCAGGCGGTGGTGGGCCGCGTCGAACGTGGTGGCGTGGTGGTGCAGGTTCAGTGTGCAAGTGGCGTGGTCCATCTGCACATCGCTGCCCAGCGTGCGGAAGATGTCGAGGATCTTGCGCACATCGGTGATGTCGGGCACGCCGAGCAGCCTGAGTGGCTCGTTGGTGAGCAGCGTGGCGCAGAGCACGGGCAGCACCGCGTTCTTGTTGGCAGAAGGAATGATGCGGCCCCGCAGCGGGGTGCCGCCGTGGACGACGAGGTTGGACATGGGGAGGGAGGAGAAGAGGCCTGGGCGGGCCAGGGGTTGCGCGAGGTCGATACTCTAACTGGGTTGTGTGTATGGGGGCGGTGTGCCTGGTTTGTGGGCGGAGGCCGGGGAGCGCGCCCGGCAGCGCGGTAACTTTCTTTCGCGTCGCCGAAAGAAAGTCACCAAAGAAAGGGCGACCCCCAGTCTGCGACCCCTTCGCGTTGCGAAGGGGCAACCTGCGGCGGGGCGGTTGCGGGGTGCGCCGTGGAACTCGCTTTGCGCTGGCGCGCGCCGCTCGGACAACCACGGCGAGTCAGTTCACGAGGCATGGGCGCTGCGACGCCCATGCTCACCCCGCAACCGCCCCGCCGCAGGCGCAGCCAGCAGGGGGTTGGGCACCCGAACATCCAACAGCCGCACAGCCACACGGGCCATTGCTTCGCTCGGCCTCGCGGTCGCGGCGCGAAGCGCCCGCGCGTTGTGGGCCGAGCGCAGCGCAGCGAAGCAATGGCCCGAGTGGATGTCCGCTCCCCGGGTTCCCTTCAGGATGCGCTGAGGAGCGCAGCGGCCAGCGGATCAGGGCTCGCGATTGTCTGAGCGCAACGAAGTGGAGCGAGTTCGAGCGAGACCCCGCTGGACGCGAGCACCGCAGGTTGCCCGCAGCGAAGCGAAGGGACGCAGCGTGTAGGGTCGCCTTCTCTTTGGTGACTTTCTCTTGGCGAGGCAAGAGAAAGTTACTGCGCCGCCGGGCGCACACCCCGGCCTCCGCCCTCTGCAAAGGCATGGGAATCGGCCAGTGCAGGGCTTCGACAAGCTCAGCCCGAACGGGCAGATGAACCGATCAGACCCTGACAAACTCAGCTCGAATGGCCGACAGCATGGGGTATGCTGCAAAAATAATAGCTATAAGCGCTTTATGGACAAGCGCCAGCGGCAGACACAACCAAAAATCAACCCCGCCCCTCAGCCGCCTGATGAATCGCCGCTCGAATCCTCGGATACGTCCCGCACCGGCACGCATTGCCCCCCATCGCCGCATCAATGTCCGCATCGCTGGGCTTGGGTGTTTTCTTGAGCAGCGCGCAGGCTGACATCAACTGCCCGCTCTGGCAGTAGCCGCACTGCGCCACATCCAGCACCGTCCATGCGGTGCGCAGGGCCGTGGCTTCGGGTCCTTGCAGGCCCTCGATGGTGGTCACATCGGCATCGCCCACGGCCGAGAGGGGCGTGATGCAGGCGCGCACGGGCTCGCCATTCAGATGCACGGTGCAGGCGCCGCACAGCGCCATGCCGCAGCCAAACTTGGTGCCGTTCATGTGAAGCTCGCCGCGCAGCACCCACAGCAGCGGGGTGTCGGGTTCGGCGGTGACGGAGATGGCTTTGCCGTTGATGCGCAAGGTCGTGGACATGGTGGTTCCTTGAATCGATTCAGGCCAGCTTCAGCGGCAGGGCGCGCAGGCGCTGACCGGTGAGTGCGAAAAGGGCATTGGCCACGGCGGGCGCAATGGGCGGCACGCCCGGCTCGCCCACGCCTTCTGGCGGCTCGGCGCTGTCGATGATGTGCGTTTCCACACGCGGGCAGTCGGCCATGCGGAGCAGTGGCACATCGTGAAAATTGCTCTGCTGCACCTGCCCGTCCTTCAGTGTGATCTCGCCATACAGCGCCGCCGTGAGGCCAAACACCACGCCGCTTTCCATCTGCTGCGCAATCAGGTTGGGGTTGATGGCCGCGCCGCAGTCGACAACGCACACCACGCGGTGCACGCGGATGGCCTTGTCCGCCCCCACCGACACTTCGGCCACCTGCGCCACGATGGAGCCGAACGACTGGTGCAATGCCACGCCGCGCGCACGCTTCTCGCCCGCTGCACCCGGTGCCAGCGGTTTTCCCCAGTCCGCCAGCTCGGCCGCCTTTTGCAGCACCTTCAGATGGCGCGGGTGCTTTTGCAGCAGTGCGGCGCGAAACGCCACCGGGTCCTGCTTGGCCGCTGCTGCGGCCTCGTCCACAAAACTTTCCTTGAAAAACGCCTGGTGCGAGTGTCCGACCGAGCGCCAGAAGCCGACCGGCAGCGGCAGGTCGACGATCTCGTGCGCAATGCGCGCATGGGGCCATTCGTAGGGCTGGTCGAACGCGCCTTCGGACGTGGTCTTGTCCGGCCCTGCGCCTGCGAGGCCAAAGGTGCGCACCAGCACCTGCGGCACGATGGCCTGGCCCACCGACACGTTGTGCCAAGCCACCAGCTGGCCCTGCGCGTCAAACCCCGCCTTGAAGCGGGCCATGCAGGCCGGGCGGTAGAAGTCGTGCTGCGTGTCCTGCTCGCGGCTCCACAGCGTTTGCACCGGCGCACCACCGGCCACCTTGGCTATGGCGGCGGCCTGGGCCACGTAGTCGGCCTCCAGCCTGCGGCCAAAGCCGCCACCCAGCAGCAGCTGGTGCAAGGTCACTTTTTCGTCGTCGATGCCTAGCGCCTTGGCCGCCGCGCGGCGCGCCAGGCCCGGCACCTGGGTGGATGTCCACACGGTGGCAGCGCCGTCTTTGAACTGCACTGTGCAGTTGATGGGCTCCAGCGCGGCGTGGGCCAGGTAGGGCGCGCGGTAGTCGGCGGTGATGGTGGTCGCAGCGCCTTGCATGGCCGCGTCCACATCGCCCGCGCTGTGGTAGCCAAAGCCTTTGGCCTGGTCCAGCGCCTGGGCCAGTCGCGCCATCACGGTGTCGCTCGACAAGGTGGCGGCGGGGCCGTGGTCCCATTCCACGGTGACTGCGGCGGCGGCCTTTTTGGCGTGCCACGGCGTGTCGGCAATCACGGCCACACCGCCCGTGCCGCCGTGGTAGGGCGCCACTTCGAGCACGTGCTTCACGCCGGGCAGCTTCTGGGCGGCGGCTGCATCAAAGCGGGCCACCTTGCCGCCGCGCGTGGGGCACATTACGAGACTGGCGTGCAGCAGGCCGGGCGGGTTGGCGTCGATGCCGAACACGGCCGTGCCGTCGAGTTTGGACGGCGCCTCGATGCGCGTGAGCGGCTTGCCGATCAGCTTGAACTGCGCGGGCTCTTTCAGCGTGACCTTGCCCGGCATGGGCTGCTGCGCGGCCAGGGCGGCCAGTTCGCCAAAGGTGGCGCGCTGGCCTGCAGAGTGTTCTACCCAGCCTGCGTTGGCCGTGCACTCGGTCGCCTGCACGCCCCACTGCGAAGCGGCAGCGCGGATCAGCATCGCACGCGCATGGGCGCCAGCTTCGCGCATGGGCAGCCACAGGTCTTTGATGCTGCTCGATCCGCCCGTCATCATCACGCCCACCTCGCGCATGGTCTTGGCCGTCAGCCAGCCCGCCACGGCTTTCATCGAGCCGTCGTTGTCGGGGTGAAAGGGCAGGCCGTCCACCACCGTGGCGAGGTTGTTGTAGATGTCGTCGATGGGCGTCATCTCCAGCCGCACCTGCGCCCAGTCGGCGTCCAGCTCTTCGGCCAGGATGGCGGCCAGGCCCGTGTGCGCGCCCTGGCCCATTTCGGACTTGGCCATCATCACCGTCACGGTGTTGTCGGCCCCCACTTTGACCCAGCCGTTCAACGCGGCCTGTCCGCTGGTCTGCGGCAGCGGGTCGGACGGGTGCAGGCGCTGGCGTGGCGGCATCACGCCCCAGCCAATGACCAGCGCGCCCGCTGTTGCGGCGCCGCCGAGGAGCACTGTGCGTCGTTTCACCATGGGTTCATTCCTTATTGGGGCCTTAGCCGCCCATCGTAAATCCGAGAGGCGTTTCTCCACCACCGGGATTGCCGCAGATTTTGAGTGTTTTTGGCCTCCAGCGCTTATATATAAAGCGCTATTAGCTACTGATTGCATAGCGTTTCGCCTACCCGACACAACGCGGGTGACCTGGCTTTACGCGTTCGCGCCGTGCCACCGTGTACGCCACCCGGCGTATTTCCCAAGCAGGCCCCGCTCTCCAGAATCCATTCCATCGCTCGATCACCCAGGGCCCCGCAAGGGACCGGCGAGCGAAGCGGTTTGATTGATTGAAACCACCACCGGAGAAGCACACATGCAACGTCGTTATTCCCTCAAAGCCCTTGCGGCCGTCGCTACGCTCGCTGGCCTGTCTGCGCTGCCAGCCCACGCCCAGGACACGATCAAGGTCGGTATCCTGCACAGCCTGTCGGGCACCATGGCCATCTCCGAGACCGTGTTGAAAGACACTGTGCTCATGGCCATCGACGAGATCAACGCCAAGGGCGGCGTGCTGGGCAAGAAGCTCGAACCCGTGGTGGTGGACCCGGCCTCCAACTGGCCCCTGTTCGCTGAAAAAACCAAGCAGCTGCTCGGCCAGGACAAGGTCTCGGTCATCTTCGGCTGCTGGACCTCGGTGTCGCGCAAGTCGGTGCTGCCCGTGGTTGAAGAAATGAACGGCCTGCTGTTCTACCCCGTGCAGTACGAGGGTGAAGAGCTGTCCAAGAACGTGTTCTACACCGGCGCCGCGCCCAACCAGCAAGCCATCCCTGCGGTGGACTACCTGATGAGCAAGGACGGCGGCAGCGCCAAGCGCTGGGTGCTCTTGGGCACAGACTATGTGTACCCCCGCACCACCAACAAGATCCTGCGCGCCTACCTCAAGTCCAAGGGCGTGAAGGACAGCGACATCGACGAGAAGTACACCCCGTTCGGCCACTCTGACTACCAAACCATCGTGGCCGACATCAAGAAGTTCAGCCAGGGCGGCAAGACGGCGGTGGTCTCCACCATCAACGGCGACTCGAACGTGCCGTTCTACAAAGAGCTGGGTAACGCAGGCCTGAAGGCCAAGGACGTGCCTGTGGTCGCCTTCTCGGTGGGTGAGGAAGAACTGCGCGGCGTGGACACCAAGCCGCTGGTGGGCCACCTGGCCGCATGGAACTACTTCCAGTCCATCAAGAGCCCGGCCAACACCGAGTTCATCAAGAAGTGGAGCGACTACGCCAAGGCCAAGGGTATCGCTGGCCACAAGGACAAGCCGCTCACCAACGACCCGATGGAAGCCACCTACATCGGCATCAACATGTGGGCCCAGGCCGTGACCAAGGCCAAGAGCACTGACACCGACAAGGTGATTGCCGCCATGGCCGGCCAGACCTTCAAGGCGCCCTCGGGCATCGTGAGCAAGATGGACGAGAAGAACCACCACTTGCACAAGAGCGTGTTCATCGGCGAGATCAAGGCCGATGGCCAGTTCAACGTGGTGTGGAAGACCCCCGGCCCGGTAAAGGCCAAGCCATGGAGCCCGTACATCGAAGGCAACGACAAGAAGAAGGACGAGCCGGACGGCAAGTCGAAGCTGTAATTCGGTACACCCCCCTGAGGCGCTAGCGCGCCTTCACCCCCTCTCTCGCCTCGCTGCGCGATGCGGGAGGGGGGACGATGCCAGCGGCCCGGCAAAGCCGGTTCCGCGGCATCCCTGGCCTGGGTCCGCGCATGTTCCGCGGCCCGCTGCTTTTTCAGACGCCACCGGCTTGTGCCATGCTTTCATCCATCTTTTCCCGCCTGATCGCCTGCCTGCTGCTGTGTGCAGCCGTGCAGGCGCACGCACTCACGGCCGAGGCGGCGCGGGCCATGGCCAGTGGCGATACCGACGAGCGCATCGCCGCGCTGCAGCAGGCCATTGCCACACCCGACGACGCCACGCTGGCCTTTATCCGCGCCATGGGTGAAGACGCCGTCAAGATCGCAGGCGACAAGGCCATCGTCATGAAAGACGACAAGGGCTACGACCCGGTGAGTGGCGCCGAGGTGACCGTGCCCGACGATGCCGAAGACATCGTCAACAACAACCGCATGCGGGGCGAGTTCGACGCAGCGCTGGCTTCGCTGCAACTGCTGTCGCCCGATGTGGCCCAGCGCCGCACCGCCATCGACGCGCTGCGCGAAGAGACCGACGAGGCGCGTCTGCCCCTCATCGAGAAGGCCCTTGCCGCCGAGAAGGACGTTGCCCTGCAAGCCCGGCTCGAAGCCATCCGCGCGCGCATCCTGCTGGCGAGCAGCGATGCGTCGCAACGCCTGAAGGCCGCGCAGTATCTGGCCACCAGCGGCAACCCCGGCACGCGCACCGTGCTGCTGGAGCAGCTGCGCAATGAACAGGATCCGCAGGTCAAGACTGCCATCCAGGCCGCCCTGACTGCGGTGGAAGGCCGCTTGCAGTGGGGCGAGAAGCTGGCCGCGCTGTTCACTGGCATCAGCCTGGGCTCCATCCTGCTGTTGGTGGCGCTGGGCCTGGCCATCACCTACGGGCTGATGGGCGTGATCAACATGGCCCACGGTGAACTGATGATGATCGGCGCCTATGCCACCTATGTGATGCAGGGTGTGTTCCAGCGGTACTTTCCGGGTGCGTTCGACTGGTACCTGGTCGCGGCCGTGCCGGTGGCGTTCATGGCGTCAGCCCTGATGGGCGCGGTGCTGGAGCGCAGCGTGATCCGCTTCTTGTATGGCCGCCCGCTGGAGACGCTGCTGGCCACCTGGGGCATCAGCCTGATGCTGCAGCAGCTGGTGCGCACCGTGTTCGGTGCGCAAAACGTGGGCGTGGAAAACCCCGCGTGGATGAGCGGCGGCGTGCAGCTCATGGAAAACCTGCAGCTGCCCTGGAACCGCGTGATCATCGTCGCCTTCGCGCTGGCGGTGCTGGCCGGTGTGGCCTTCCTCATCAGCAAAACGCGCCTGGGCCTGTTTGTGCGCGGTGTGACGCAGAACCGGCCCATTGCCTCGTGCATGGGCGTGAACACGGCGCGGGTGGATACCTATGCCTTTGCGCTGGGCTCGGGCATCGCGGGCCTGGCGGGCTGTGCGCTGAGCCAGGTGGGCAACGTGGGGCCCGACCTGGGGCAGAGCTACATCGTGGACTCGTTCATGGTGGTAGTGCTGGGCGGCGTGGGCCAGCTGGCCGGCACCGTGTATGCCGCGCTGGGCCTTGGTGTGCTCAACAAGTTCCTCGAAGGCTGGACGGGCGCCGTGCTGGCCAAGATCGCCGTGCTGGTATTCATCATCATCTTCATCCAGAAGCGGCCGCAGGGCATCTTTGCGGTCAAGGGGCGTACGGCCGATTGAGGCCGATAGAGACAGACTGATATGACTACGCCATCTCCTATCCAACTTCCTGCTCCGGCGCCGCTGCTCACGCGCGGCGGCTGGTCGGCCTTCTTCGTTGCGCTCATCGTGGTGTGCGCCGTGGCCCCCGTGCTCAACCTGTGGGTGCCCGCAGGCAGCATGTTCCACCTGTCGGACTACGCCGTGGCGCTGCTCGGCAAGATCATGTGCTACGCCATCTGCGCACTCGCCATGGACTTGATCTGGGGCTACACCGGCATCCTGAGCCTGGGCCACGGCCTGTTCTTCGCTTTGGGGGGCTATGTGATGGGCATGTACCTCATGCGCCAGATCGGCCGCGACGGCAACTACAAGAGCGACCTGCCCGACTTCATGGTGTTCCTCGACTGGAAGGAGCTGCCCTGGCACTGGGCGCTGTCCGACAGCTTTGTGGCCACCTTAATCCTCATCGTGGCGGTGCCCGGCGTGATCGCGTTTGTGTTCGGCTACTTCGCCTTCCGCTCGCGCATCAAGGGTGTGTATTTCTCCATCATCACCCAGGCCATGACCTATGCGGCCATGCTGCTGTTCTTTCGCAACGAGACGGGCTTTGGCGGGAATAACGGCTTTACCGACTTCAAGCGCATTCTGGGCATGCCCCTGGCCACACAGAACATGCGCATGACGCTGTTCGTGCTCACGGGCGTGACGTTGCTGGTGTTCTTTTTGCTGGCCCGCTGGCTGGTGCGCAGCAAGTTTGGCCGCGTGCTGCAGGCGGTGCGCGATGCCGAAACGCGCGTCATGTTCTCGGGCTACTCGCCGCTGCCCTACAAGCTCACCATCTGGACCATCAGCGCCATGATGTGCGGCGTGGCGGGCGCTCTGTATGTGCCCCAGGTCGGCATCATCAACCCCGGCGAGATGAGCGCCGCCAACTCCATCGAGATCGCAGTGTGGGCTGCAGTGGGTGGCCGCGCCACGCTGATCGGGCCCATCGTGGGGGCGTTCATCGTCAACGGTGCCAAGAGCTGGCTCACCGTGACGGCGCCAGAGTTCTGGCTGTACTTTCTGGGCGCGCTGTTCATCGCCGTCACGCTGTTCCTGCCCGATGGTGTGGTGGGCCTGGTGAAGAAGTTGAAGAAGAACAACAACAAGAAGACCGAAGGAGCCGCGCCATGACGCCTGATCTGATGGACGAAGGCGCGCGGCGCATTCAGGCCCGGCTGGCACCTGCTGCGCTGGGCCAGACCGAATCCGGTGGCCGCACTGCAGGCTTCTCGCGCATCGCCACGCCCGGCGAGGTGGATATCACCCACGGCCGCATCCTGTACCTGGAAGATGTGAACGTAAGCTTTGACGGCTTCAAAGCCATCAATAACCTGAGCCTGGACATCGCACCCGGCGAGCTGCGCTGCATCATCGGCCCCAATGGTGCGGGCAAGACGACGATGATGGACATCATCACCGGCAAGACGCGGCCGGACAGCGGCACGGTGTATTTCGGCTCGACCATCGACCTGCTGCGCCACAACGAGCCGGAGATCGCTAGCCTGGGGATCGGCCGCAAGTTTCAGAAGCCCACGGTGTTTGAGCATCTCAGTGTGTTCGAGAACCTGGAACTGGCCTTGAAGACGCACAAGGGCGTGACGTCGAGCATGTTCTTCCGTCTCGACTCAATGCAGTCGGACCGGCTGGCCGAGATCCTGCACACGATTCATCTGGCAGACAGCGTGGCGCGCATGGCGGGGAACCTGAGTCATGGGCAAAAGCAGTGGCTCGAGATTGGCATGCTGCTGATGCAGGACCCCAAGTTGTTGTTGCTGGATGAGCCGGTGGCGGGGATGACGGATGAAGAGACGGCGCGCACGGCGGAGCTGTTCTTGACGTTGAAGGGCAAGCATTCGTTGATGGTGGTGGAGCACGACATGTCTTTCATTCGCACCATTTCTGAGATCGTGACGGTGTTGTGTGATGGGTCTGTGCTGGCGCAGGGGACGCTGGACCAGGTGCAGGCGGATGAGCGGGTGATTGAGGTTTATTTGGGGCGGTGATGGTGCTTTGCCGCTCTGGTTCCTTTGGTCTTGAGAACGTCCGCTATCCGTTCGGGCTGAGCCTGTCGAAGCCGGGGCTTGCGCGCTGGTTTGGGCGGTGTGCTTGTGTTGAGTGCGGAGGCCGGGTTGTCGCCCCGGCAGGCGACTCACTTTTCTTTGCTTCGCCAAAGAAAAGTAAGCAAAAGAAAGGCGACCCCCAGTCTGCGACCCCTTCGCGTTGCGAAGGGGTAAACCTGCGTCTGGGCGGTCGCGGGGTGCGCCGCAGAACTCGCTGCGCGCCTGCGGCGCTCCGCTCGGACAACCACGGCGAGTCAGTTCACGAAGCATGGGCGCTTCGACGCCCATGCTCACCCCGCAACCGCCCCGTCGCAGGCGCAGCCAGCAGGGGAGGGACAGCCGAACATCCAAACATCCACACGGGCCTTTGCTTCGCTCGGCCGCGTGTGCGCAGCGCGTGGCGTTTGCGCCCGCGAGATGGGGCCGAGCGCAGCGCAGCGAAGCAATGGCCCGTGTGGATGTCCGATCCCCGGGTTCCCTTCTGTGCGTGCCGAGAAGCGCAGGGCAGGGGGTGCGTGCGTGTGCCGAAGGACACACGCACTTCGTGCACTGACTCACCGCAGTTGTTCGAGCGGAGCGCCAAAGGCGCGCAGCGAGTTCTGCGGTGGCACCCTCTGCCCGAGCATCACAGGTTGCCCGTAGCGCAGCGAAGGGACGCGCACAGTAGGGTCGCCTTCTCTTTGGTGACTTTCTCTTGGCGAGGCAAGAGAAAGTTACTGCGCCGCCGGGCGCACACCCCGGCTCCCGCCCTCAACAAAGGCACGCGGCCAGATCAGCACGAGAGCCCCGGCTTCGACAAGCTCAGCCCAAACGGGCAGTGAAGGCTATCAACAATATAGCTATTACCGCTTGCTGAATAAGCGCCAGAGGCCAAAAACACTCAAGAAACCACCATGCTCACCGTCCAAAACATCAACCAGTACTACGGCGGCTCCCACATCCTGCGCGACGTGAGCCTCACCGCCCAGGCCGGCAAAGTCACCGTCCTGCTAGGCCGCAACGGCGTCGGCAAAACCACGCTGCTCAAAAGCCTCATGGGCCTCGTCCCCATCAAAAGCGGGTGCATCACGTTCGACGGCAAACCCATCGACAAAACCACTCCCTATGACCGGGCGAGAGCAGGCATCGGCTTCGTCCCCCAAGGCCGCGAAATCTTCGGCCGCCTCACGGTCGAAGAAAACCTGCGCATGGGCCTGGCCTACAAAAGCGGCTCCACGCCCGTGCCCCCGCACCTGTACGAGCTGTTTCCCGTGCTCAAGCAGATGCTCAAGCGCCGGGGTGGTGACCTATCCGGCGGGCAACAGCAGCAGCTGGCCATCGCCCGTGCCCTGGCCCCCGGCCCACGTCTGCTGATCCTCGACGAGCCCACCGAAGGCATCCAGCCCAGCATCATCAAAGACATCGGCCGCGTCATTCGCATGCTGGCCGACAAGGGTGAAATGGCCATCCTGCTGTGCGAGCAGTACTACGACTTCGCGCAGGAGCTGGCCGACGACTACCTAGTGATGGAGCGCGGCGAAGTGATTGCGCGCGGCCCGGGCAGCGAGATGGAAGCCAAGGGAATTCGCAATCTGGTCGCCATCTGAATGAAGGCGACAGACGCTCAGGCCTGCACCAGGCGGTTTTGTGAACCACGCCAGCGCGACACACTCTCCATGATCAGCACCGTGCACAGCACCCAGGTGCCCGCCAGCAGCCAGCCCGCCAGCACATCGCTGGCGTAGTGCACCTGCAGCACCACGCGGCTCCAGCCAGTGGTGAAGATGAGCGCACCCGCTGCCAGCACCGCAGGCAGGTGCCAGGGCCTTGGCAGCAGGCGGGTAGCCAGGTAGGCCAGCATGGCGAAGGCCGCCATCGACGCGCTGCTGTGCCCGCTTGGAAAGCTGAAACCGTGGGCCTGTGCAATGCCATGTTCGTGTTCCGGCCGCACGCGTTCGAACAGTTTTTTCAGGATCTTGGTCAGTGCACCATTGCCCGCCAGGGCCACCAGCCAGCCGGTGGCCAGTAGGCGCTGCTGGCACGCCCACAGCAGCGCCGCCACCACCACGGTGCACCCAGTCAGCACCCACGAATCGCCCAGGTGCGTTAGCACCGCAAACCACTGCAGCACGGCCGTGTCGGCGTGCGTGCGCAGTCCTTGCGCAATGGCATCGTCCAGTGTTCCCCAACGGCCGCCCTCGCTCCAGCTTTCGGCCAGTTCGGCCATCGTGGCGCCCGCCAGCACCAGTGCGAATGCGCTGGCTCCCATGGCGGCCAGCACCACCCCATACGCCTGCGCGGGCAAAAACCTGCGCAGCGGCGGGCTGTGGTGCTGCGCGGTTCGCAAGCCGACCAAGGCCAGCGCGCCCACCAGGGCCGAGGCCACCATGCCTGCCACCCACCATTCCATCGGGTAGCGCGCCAGCAGCGCCCCCAGCGCGGCAAGGTCCATCGGGGTCGTGAGTGTCGTTGTCGTCATCGGGTGCTGGTGGCTTTCTGCGTTTTGTTTTGGAAGTCAATATGAGGGAGCCGGGCGTTGTAACCGAGTTCCCTACACCCCGCCACAGCGAAGGTGTATGCCCCCTTGCCATGGGGCGTCTGTCGGCAAACTCTGACAGGGCAAGGGCGCAGCTGCTGGCTGCGGCAGGGGCGCGGCGGGGCGATCATTCAGGTCACCGCATTACACAATTCAGGATGGCTGCAGGGGGCTCCCGGGCACAATCCGTGCCCGACGCTCCAGGCGTTGCCTCCTGACGCAGCCGTCGAACCATGACCCCTTCCGAGCATCCCCATCCTGTCCGTCCCCACGGGCCCATCCACCTAGTGGTGCCCAAGCGCCCCGGGGCCGACCTGGACCTGCTGCGCGCCAAGCTGGAAGGCGTGCCCGCCTTGCAGGAGCACGACGTGGTCTGGCATGTGCCCGACCAGCGCGGCGACATCGTGCAGCTGGCGCGCGATGCCGCGCAGGCTGCGCTGGCCGATGGCGGGCTGGTGGTGGCGGCAGGGGGTGACGGCACCATCAACGCCGTGGCCTCGGCGGCGCTGCTGGCGGGGGTGCCACTGGGGGTGGTGCCCATGGGCACTTTCAACTACTTCAGTCGCGAACACGGCCTGGCGCTGGACCCCGAAACCGCCGTGCAAGACCTGCTGCAGGCGCTGCGCAACGGCGACCTGCGCCCGGTGCAGGTCGGTTTTGTCAACCGGCGCATGTTTGTGGTCAACGCCAGTGTGGGCCTGTACCCCAAGATGCTGGCCGACCGCGAAATGGCCTCGCGCCGCTTTGGTCGAAAGCGCTGGGTGGCCGTGGCGGCTGCGGTATGGAGCATGTTCCGCCCCTCGGCGGGCCGCCGCTGGCGCGTAGTGATGAAGACCGACCGTGGTGCCCAGGCGCAGCAAGAGGAGCATCTGGTCACCACGCTGTTTGTGGGCAACAACCCTTTGCAGCTCGACCGCATGGGCCTGCCGCAGGCGCAAACAGTGGCCGACGGCGGCAAGCTGGCCGTGGTCATGCTCAAGCCCCAAGGCCGCTGGGCCATAGCGCGCACCGTGTGGAACGCGGCCACGGGGCAGCTGCACAAAGACAATGCCGTGGTCAGCATGGCCTGTACCGAGCTGACCGTCACCCCCGCCAGTTGGCGCCCACCGCAAGTTAAGCTGGCGTTTGATGGCGAGCGCGAATGGATGGTGCCGCCCCTGCATTTCCGCCTGAGCGAGCGCCCGCTGTGGCTGGTGGCGCCCACCACCTTGATGCGTGATGATGAGCAGGAGGGCGAGACCCAGGGTGCGCCAGTTGCAGCGCCAGAGCCCGCGTCGGTGCCCGGTCTCATGCCTGCATGACACTGGTTTGAGAGACTGAAAGTCCTTTATCCATGCCCGCCTTGCACGCAAAAACGTCGCGACTCGAGCCCGGCTAAAAAACTCTCAGCCTCTAACGCCAGCACGTCCCAGGGCAAAAGACACCTCTTCAGAAAGCACCGATGACCGTTTTGATGCACCTCTCGGATCTGCACTTCGGCGCACACGATCCTGCGGTGTGTGCGGCGGCCCAACGGCTGGCGCAGCGGCTGGGCGTGGCGATGGTGGTGGTGTCGGGCGACCTTACGCAGCGCGCCACCGCGGTGCAGTTTGAGCAGGCCGCGCGATTTGTCAAAGGCCTGCATGCCCGCTCTACCCTGGTGCTGGCGGGCAACCACGACCTGCCGCTGTTTGCCTGGTGGATGCGCTGGGGCCGCGCCTACGAGCGCTATGCCCACCAGTTCGGCATCGACCAGGAGCCTGTGCGGCAGATGGGCGCCTTTTATGTGGTGGGCGTGAACACCACCCGCGCCTGGCGGCACGAGCGGGGCAGCCTGTCGTCGGCGCAGATCGATCATGTGGCCATGCTGCTGGCGCGCGCCCCGCCGGATGCCTGGCGCATCGTGGCCAGCCACCACCCCCTGGTGTCCCGCGACGCCGCCGACCGCGCGCACCGGCCCCACCGGGCGGACGAAGCATTGCAACGCTGGCGCGCGGCGGGCGCCCATATGCTGCTGTCAGGCCACGTGCATGAACCCAGCGTGTTGCAGCCCCTGCCGGGCCTGTGGGCCTGCCGCGCGGGCACGGCGGTGTCGCACCGCCTGCGCCACGGCAGCCCCAACAGCCTGGTGGTGCTGACGGTAGAAGCCTCAGGCGCAGCCGTGGGGGGCTGGGCCCGCTATGCCGCGCGCTGGGACTACGACGAAGCGGCGGGGGAGTTTGTGTGTGTGCTGCGGCAGGCGGTGGGGGCGGAGTGAGCCACACGCTGTATAAGCAGTGTTGCCCATCAAGATACTCCTATTTTGGTAGCTACAAGCGCTTTCTGGATAAGCGTTAGATGCCAAAAAAACACTAAATATTCAGAGCGCAGGTTCTGAGCAGGCGCATCGCTCCTCCCTCTTGTGCGAAAGGTGCAGGGGACGGGGCTGTACCGGCGTGGCGCTTGGCCTGCCCCTCTCCCAAATCCTCCACCGCGGGGGAAGGGAGCCCGGCCGCGCTCGCTGTTGCGGTTTTGCCCGGAGTGTTTTCACTGGTTGACCGTCGGGGGCTGCCCCGCCTATTCTGGCTGGCAGGGGGCCGGTGATGCCCCCTATACCAACGAACACCCCCACCTCCCCCGCGCCATGCACAAAGAATTCCACCACGATGCGGTGCGCCGCCTGCAGACGCTGATCGAGCGCGAGACCGGCACGCCGCTGCGCGAAGAAGCCCTCGCCGAGATGGCTGCCATCCTGCGCCAGGGCGACGGCCCGGAAGGTGCGGCCACCGATGACCGGTCTGTGGCCCCACGTGAGGTCACCATCCTGCTCGCCGACCTGCGCGGGTTCACCGCACTGTCGGGCTCGCAACCGGCGTCGGTGGTGATTGCGGCGCTCAACCGCTGCCTGGCGCGGTTGTCCGAAGTGGTGTTCAAGTACCAGGGCAGCATCGACAAGTTCATGGGCGACTCGATCATGGTGCTGTTCGGTGCGCCCGTGGCGCGCGAGGACGATGTGGATCGCGCGCTGCTGTGTGCCGTGGAGATGCAGATGGCCATGCGCGAGCTGAACCTCGCCCACCTGCGCGAGCGGCTGCCCGAGGTTTTTTTGGGCATTGGCGTGAACACGGGCACGGTGATGGCGGGGCGTTTTGGCTCGGACGTGTATTCCGAATACACAGTGATCGGCGAGGCCGTCAATCTGGCCTCGCGCATCGAGGCGCTGAGCCTGCGTGGCCAGGTGCTCATCAGCGACACGACGTACCAGCGCTGCTGGGGTCTGGTGTCGGCGTCTGCCCCCATGCAGGTCTACGTCAAGGGCCGCACGCAGCCCGTGAGCCTGCGCGAGCTGATCGCAATCCCATCGCAAAAACTCAAGGTGCCGCGCCAGGAGTTTCGCCGCAGCCACCGTGTGGATGCGCGCCTGCCCTGCCTGTGCCAGCGCATGCAGGACAAGATCGTGGTGCCCCACATCGTGCACGGCGCCATCCGCGACATCGGCTACCACGGCCTGCTGGTGGAGCTGATCGAGCCGCTGGAGCCACACAGCGAGATCAAGCTGGAGTTTGAGCTGCCTTTGGTCGACTACCGCGTGGCTGATGTTTACGCGCGCGTCATCACCTTGAAACAGGAAGGCGACGAGTGGGTGGCCGGGCTGGAGTTCACCTCCATCAGTGCCGAATGCCACGCCAAGGTGCAGATGTTTGTGCAGCTGCTGGTGGCGCACTGAAAGGCCTCGCCCTGGCGTCTGGCGCGCTCATGGCTTGGGTTGTTTGGCGGGCCTCGCCCAGTTGGCAATGCTCACCTGCTTGCCCCGCGCCACACTCAGCGCCCCCGGCGCCGTGCTCTTGGTAATCGTGCTGCCACCACCCACCGTGCCGCCCGCACCAATGGTCACGGGCGCCACCAGCACGCAGTTGCTGCCCACATGCACATCGGCCTCGATCACCGTGCGATGCTTGTTGGCGCCGTCGTAGTTGGCGGTGATGCTGCCTGCGCCGTAGTTCACGCGTTCGCCCACCGTGGCGTCCCCTAGGTAGGCCAGGTGGTTGGCCTTGGCACCATCAGCCAGGGTGGAATTCTTCACTTCCACAAAGTTGCCGATGTGCACCTCGCGGCCCAGTTGGGCGCCGGGGCGCAGGCGGGCAAACGGGCCGATCAGCGCGCCCTCGCCCACGGTGGCGCCCAGCTTTTCGCCGTCGATGTGGGTGTAGGGGTGGATCACCGCGCCTGCTGCGATGCGTGCGTTGGCAATGCAGCAGTTCGCGCCAATGCTCACGCCCTCGCCCAGCTCCACACGGCCGGTGAAGACGCAGTTCACATCAATCTCCACATCCTGCCCGCAGACCAGCTCGCCACGCACGCCGGTGCGGGTGTCGTCGCGCACATCGAACCGGGCCGGGTCGGCCAGGCGCACGCCCTGCTCCATCAGCGCCCGCGCCTGGCGCAGTTGGTGCGCACGCTCCAGCTCGGCCAGTTGCAGCGGGCTGTTGACGCCTGCCACCTGCAGAGCGTCGGTGATGCGGTGGGCCACCACGGGCACACCGTCGGCCACGGCCATGGCGACGATGTCGGTGAGGTAGTACTCGCCCTGCGCGTTGTTGTTGGTCAGCCGCGCCAGCCAGGGCGTGAGCAACCGCGCGGGCACGGCCATGATGCCGCTGTAGATCTCGGTGATGGCGCGCTGGGCGTCGCTCGCGTCCTTGTGTTCGACGATGCCTTGCACGGCATCCGATGTATTGCGCACGATGCGGCCATAGCCCGTGGGATCGGGCAGGGTCACCGTGAGCAGCGCCAGCCGCTCGCCACCGCTGGCAGCCACCAGGGCGCGCAGGGTGTCGGCCTGGGTCAGGGGCACATCGCCCGAGAGCACCACCACCGTGCCGTCTTCGCGCAGGTGCGGCACGGCCTGCAACACGGCATGGCCCGTGCCCAGCTGGGGTTCCTGGCGCACGAATTTGAGGTCAAAAGAGGCGCCATCGCCTGCTGCACCTGCGGTAGCCGCTTCTACTTCTGTAGCGCCATGGCCGGTGATGACGATGGCGCTGCGCGCCTGCAGGTGCGCGGCCTGGTCCAGCACATGGTGCAGCAGGGGGCGGCCGGCCAGGCGCTGCAGGACCTTGGGCAGGCGGCTTTTCATGCGCGTGCCCTTGCCGGCCGCCAGGATGAGGATGTCGAGTGGGGTCATGGGGTGTGGGTGTTCTGGGCGCGGCCGGACGCCCCCTGCAATGCCAAGGGGCTGCCGGCACGTCGGCCTGGAGTGCGTGGCCGCAGTTTCAGGCCGTGGCGGTCTGCGGGGCCACAGGCAGGGCCAACAGCTGGCAGACTTCCTGCGCAAATCGGCTGGCCATTTGCTGTGCCCGCAACGCGGTGCGGCACTCGACCAGCACCCTGACGACAGGCTCAGTGCCCGAGGCGCGCAGCAGCATCCGCCCATCGTCGCCCAGCGCCTGTTCTGCGCGCAGCTGGAAATGCGGTATCCACGCTCCATCGCCCATCCCGGCGCCCGGGGTGACAGGCACATTGACCAGGCACTGGGCGTTCATGCGCAGGTCGCCACACAGCTGGGCCAGGCTGCGTTGCGAGCGCTGCATCGCGGCCACAACGCGCAGGGCGGACATCACGCCGTCCCCTGTGCTGTGCCAGTCCAGCCCAATCAGGTGCCCGGAGCCCTCGCCCCCCAGGCGCCAGCCGCGCTGCTTGAGCAGCTCCAGCACATGGCGGTCACCCACTGCAGAGCGTGCAAAACCGATCCCACGGCGCTGCAGCGCCAGCTCCAGCCCCTGGTTGCTCATCACCGTGCCCACCACGCCACCCTGCAGACCATCGTTGGTCTGGGCATCGACGGCCAGCACGTACAGCAACTCGTCGCCCGCGAAGATGCGGCCGTCGCTGTCCACCATCACCAGCCGGTCTCCATCACCATCCAGCGCCACCCCGACGTCCGCCTGGTGGGCCAGCACGGCTGCGCTCAGGTGCTGCGGCGACGTGGCGCCGACCTTGTCGTTGATGTTCTGCCCATCGGGCGAGGCGCCCACCGCAATAACCTCTGCGCCCAGCTGCCGGAACACTTCCGGCGCGATGCGGTGGCAGGCCCCATGGGCGGCGTCAACCACGATCTTCATGCCCCGCAGGTGCACGCCCGCAGGTACGGCCTTGCGGCAAAACTCGATGTACAGGCTGGACGCCTCTGGCAGCTGCGATACGCGCCCCAACTGGGAGGAGGGCAGGCACACCATGGGCTGGTCCATGGTGCGTTCAATGTCGGCTTCCATGCCGTCGGGCAGCTTGTCGCCCGTGGCCGAGAAGAACTTCACCCCGTTGTCTTCACAAGGGTTGTGCGATGCACTCACCACCACCCCGGCCTGGTAGCCGCGCAGGCGCGTCAGGTAGGCCACGCCCGGGGTGGGCAGCTCGCCGCACATCACGGTGTCCACGCCCGCCGCCGAGAAACCCGCCTGTAGCGCCGCCTCGAACATCGGCGCCGACCCCCGCGTATCGGTGCCCACGGCGACCACGGGCCGGGGATTGGGGCCGGTGTGCGTGCGGTGCAGCAGCTGGCCGCAGGCATGCGCCAAGCGCATGATGGTCTGGGGCGTCATGGGCTCCATGCCGACCGGGGCGCGCACCCCGTCGGTTCCAAACATCTTTTGCGTCTTCATGGGGGGTCCTTGGTATGGAAGATTCGCCATCTCCATCTGTTTCGCCGGAGACCAGGGCGAGGGCGAAACATAATTTCTGGCGGCAGGGGTGGTCTGTGCGCTGGCGAACACCTCCCGCATGTGTTCGCCAGCGCACAGACCGTGTGGTGCGATGGCGCTGAACATGTCAGCCCATGCCACGGATCTCCCATTGAACCCACACTCCCCACCGCGATCGCGACGCAGCCTGTGGCGCCCCCGGCAATGCCTGCAACGGCTTGTCCGCAGCGCCATCACCTGGGCTGCGATTGGGGCATCGTTCGGCGCCCCTGCCGCAACGCTCGACTTGGCAGGGTATTCCGATGCCTCGGGCGCGATCACGGTGCAGCACGGCGGGGATACGGTGGACCCGTACTTCGCGCTGCAGGCCCTGCTGCTGGCGCACAGCCACGGGCTGGATATTTCTGTACCTGCCAAAGCGTGGGGTGCATGGCTGTTGCCACGGCAAAAGCCCGACGCCACGTTCGACCGCTTTTGCCGCAACGGCCCGGTGTGGGCCGCCTGCAAGACGGCCGACGCCGACGATTCCCAGCTCGGCCTGTGGCTGGCTTTCATGGACACCCTGCCCGCCGCGCAGCGCAGCCAGGCCGCATGGGTGCGCAGCCGCACGGCCACCAGCGCAGCGCTGGCCAAGTTGGTCGATCCGGGCAAGGGCATCTACCTGGTCTCCCCGGTGTACCAGCATGGCCTGTTGATGGACAACCTGGAGCTGTGGGAATACGCCTTTACCCACAGGGCTGCAGAAAGCGCTCGCCATCCCAGCTTCACCAAAACACTGGCGTCCGTGTTCTGGGACGGGCAGCGCAAGCGCTTTCTGGTCTCAACCCAGCCAGGCCAGCGTGACACCACCCATGCCTTCTACCCCGATGCGGTGGCGCAGATCTTTCCCTTGCTGGTGCGCTTTCCGCTCATTCCGGGGGGGGCGCGTGCCCATTACCGCCGCTGGATGGAGGAGCACCGCACCGAGTGGCTCGCCCAGGTGAAGGGCGACTTTGCGTGGGGCCTGGTCGCCATCGTGGCGCTGCAGCAAAACGATATTCCCTCCGCACGTTGCTGGCTGCAGTCCGCGCTGCCGCACCGGCACAGCGCCCATTGGACGGTGACGGACGAAGTCGCTGCACAAATCTTGCAAGCGCGCGCCATCACACCGGCCCCGGAGACCACCGCCTGCACCGTTCCCAGCAACTCCTCCCACCCCGCATCATGAACGCTCTTCCATCCCGCGCTTCCACCGGCGCCCGCGCCCTTGTTTTGGCCCTCGGGTGCATGGCGGCCTGCCTGCCAGTGGCCCACGCGCAAGGCACCGCTGCGGCGGACCTTCCCGCGCCCGTTCGGGGTCTTGAGGCCTATGCCAGCAGCCACCACCTCAGCAACGGTTATGGCAACTGGCATGAGACCGGCGTGCGCGGCCAGTACGGGATGGGCAGCCATCTCTGGGCCGCAGAAGTCGCCACCATGCGGCGTTTTGGCGAGTCTGGCCGGTTCATCGGGTTGTCCGACACCTGGACCCTGAACGAAGACTGGTTCACTGCGGTGTCTGTGGGCGCAGGCGACGGGGCCGCTTACCTGCCGCGCTATCGGGTGGACGGCTTCGTCAACCGCAAATTGCTGGCGTCTCGCCAATGGGTTGCCACACTGGGCGCGGGCTACTACCGTGCGCCCGATGGCCACATCGACCGCAACATCAGCCTGGGCTCCACCTACTACTTCGAGTCGCCCTGGGTGGTGCAGGCAGAGGTGCGCTTCAACAACAGCTCCCCCGGGCAGGTACGTACGCACCAGCAGTTTGTGGCCGCGACCTGGGGCCGCGCAAAACAGACCCAGGTGATCGCGCGCCATGGCTGGGGCGCCGAGGGCTACCAAGCCATTGGGGGCGGTGCGTCCCTGGTCAACTTTGACAGTCGGCAATCTCAGCTCACACTGCGCCAGTGGGTCGGCCCTCAATGGGGGTTTACGGCGGGCATGGAGCGCTACAGCAATCCTTTCTACGATCGCAACGGCGCCAGGCTGTCGCTGTTTTGGGAACTGCCGTAGCGTTGTGCTTGCGCGGCGCTTCGACAGCCCAGCGTGCGTGGCTTCAAGTGTGTGGGAGCCGACGCTGTAGCGAGCCCGACATCACCTGTTCATAGATTCGCTTGTCCTGGAGAAAACAGCCGCAGCTTTGTGCCAGCAACGCCGGGCTGTCCAGCACCAGGATGTGCCCGCGCGCGTACTGGATCACACCACGCTCTTGCAGCTGGCCCGCTGCAACGGTCACGCCCGCACGGCGAACGCCTAGAAGCTTGGCCAACCCGGCATGTGTCATCTCGATATCCGGGCTGCGCAACTGGGTGGTGCTTGCCAGCAGCAACCGGGCCAGTCGCTGAGCGAGCGAGTGACAGTGCACACAAGCCACCATGGTTCCCATCTGCGACAGCTGGACATATTGGTAGCGGGCGGCGATCACCCGCAGCGACCGGCTGGCAAGGCACTGGCCGCGCCAGATATTCAGTCGGATCCGCCAGGCCTGGCCTGCCCCCGACACCACGGCGTCGAAGGCGGACGCCGACACTCCTGACCCTGTACCGGCGCCCAGCATCCCCTCAAATCCGAGCTGGCTGGCCCCGCAATTGCGCGCGCCATTCAGGTTCGACAGGAGCGAGACCATGCTGTTCGTCGGGAAGTACACATGGCTGAGCCGCTCGCCAGCCCGCCCTAGCATTTGCTGGCGGTCCAGTTCGACCCACTCGGCTCGCGACAGAAGGCGTGACCGCTCTGCGGGCCGTAGCAGGGCCAGCAGGCGGTTGGCGAGGGATTGGTCGATATGCGGCTTTTTTGGAAGTCCGGGATGGACTGCAGTCCATTCTGGTGGCTCCCTCCCTCCCTATCTGTCTGTTAGCGTACTGGGGGCGCGTGGGCCTTCAGGCCGACAGGTTGCCAGCCAGCACGGACTTTGTGCGCTGGTAGAAGCCCAGTTCATTGATCGTCACCAGTCTGCGGTTGGCTGCAAACAGCTTGTCGATCGTCGCCAGTTGCGCGCTGGCCAGCCCAGTTTGCCCGCGCAGGGCAGCGACATAACCCAGAATGGCCCAGGGAAACGGGTCGTGGCTTCCCGTTTCCCAACCGGGTGTGTGTGTGTTGAAGTAGTTCCAACCGGCCGTGAATTGCCCAGCCAGTTCTCTCAGCCCAAAGGCCTGCGGGTAGACTTGGCAAGTGGTCCCGGGGTAGAAGTCTGCGGTCAGTGCGGGCGTTGCGTCACTCGACAAGAATGCTTGCGTGGGTGCCTTGAAGAGAAAGCGCGATACGCCCTCTGCAGTGTTGGACGCCAGCAAGTCGTAGTAGTTGGCTTCGTGCAGCTCGCTGCGCGACCGCAACAAGGCCGCGAAATCGCGCAGACCCCGATAGCCCTCGCAGTTGTCCATGAGGTATCCGCTGGAATTGCTCTGGTTGCGCGGCGACTGAAAGACCGATGTCAAACCCGAAGGCTTGGCGGTCAGCGCCAGATTGCGATAGGCCATGTTTTTCAGGGCAGCCTTGTTCGACTCCCACCAGGCCCAGTTGCCGCTGGTCACCACATAGCGTGTGGCCAGCGATAAAAACGTGGCGGCATAGGAATCGTCCGAATCGGATGCCACTTTTTTGAACACTGAGGTGTTGGCACGCCCATACGGCAATTCAATGTCTGCAATGGTGCTGGTGGCGGCGTTGACATTCGCCAGGTACAGGTTGAGGTACGGCAGCACGTGGGACTGCAGATCGGCGGCGCCCAGCATGGGGACGATGGCAACCAGCCCCAGGTTGGCAAAGTACCAGTTGAGGCCCCCATTGGGTGCCAGCTCATAGCCGCCGGCATAGGGTCCTGATGGAATGCGCAGCGCCTTGATCTCGGCCACTGCATCGATGGGGGTTGAATCGATTGCCGCCCGGGCTGAGGTGCCCAGGAGCCAACCTGCGGCCAGTGCCGCTGGCACCTTGGTGATCAATGAACGACGCTGCATGTGCCCAATCTCCGAATGAAGACCCGAACACCGCTTTCATCATCTGGAGAGCAACAGCGCAGAAAAAAATGGCGCACTGCCAGGAAGGCCGCCGCCCCCGGGGAAAAGGACAGCGACCTGATTTTGCGAAGATTGCCCGCATTTATTCGGCGCCGTACGTAGGCGTACCGATCCGCTCACACGGCGATTTTGGGCGTATGGAAGGCGTCGAGTTTGCAGGGCGCCCGGCTGCCTCTCAATGGGTGGCGGACAGAGGGGCCGTGCTTGCAGCCCATGCGTAAAGGGCCACAAAAACCATCATGTCGAACAGGGCTCCAAAGCACAGGTACAAAACCGGCATGAAGACCACCGACAGGTGCTGCAGGATCAGCAGGTGCACCAGCGCCTGCTGCGGCACCATGACCCCAAAAAACATGAGGATGAGCAGCGTGTGCACGACTTTGGCCTGCCAGCTGATCTGCAGCGGGTAGTAGCCCAGCGCCATCAGCACCGGTATCGACAACATCAGCAGATAGCCTGCATCCAGCAGGTCCACCGCATGGCTCAGCAGCTGGTGGGGGAACGGCATGGGCGCGAACCAGAAATACAGCAGGGCCAGCGCTTGCACCACACACAGCACGCGCACCAAGTATTGGGCGGGCAACCAGCGCCCGCGCAGGCGCAGCGACAGCCCCCATGCCGCAACGACCACCACCGCAGCGAGCGCCGCGCCGGTGGTGGTGGTCAAGCCCAGGTCGCTGGCGCCGGGCGACCAGCTCAAGCCCAGCAGATCCTGGCGGGAAAGCACGTCGGCGGGCACGAGCGGCAACTGAAGCCATTGCGCCCAGGTCAGCAGATAGCTGCGCCAGAAGCCGTACAAAGGCTCCCGCAAGCCGTAAAGTAGCGCCAGCCATGCCAGGGGCAACCCCACCATCTGCAGCAAAAGCCACGGACTCATGCGAACGCGGCCCAGCGCCCGGTGGGTCAGCTGGTGTGTGTGTGTTTGCTGAGCACGTGCCAAAAGATCCCTGGCAGCGGCAAAGGCGGTCTCACGGTCTTGCCGGCTGTGGGCAATGGGGGATGGATGTGGCACAGAGAGCCCTCAGGTTCCGGATCAATGAAAGGACGCTGTGGGGGTGGCAGCTCCGGCTGTCCATACAACCCCGAGACGGCGTGCCCATACCGTTCCATGGGCACGGGCCCCGGCTTCGGCCATGATGGTCTCGGCGCTGACCGTGGTGAGCGCCTGCGGCGTACCCACCTGAACGCCCGCTCCCAGCAAGATGCCTGACTCCGAGACCAGCGGCCCCGTGACATGGGCGTGGTCCAGAATCTGGATCTGTTTTTCACTGCACAGCGCCCCCTGAACCCGGGCCCCGGCCCCCATGACGATGCCGTCCCGCGCTTTGACATCGCCCAGAATTTCCGTGCCCGCACCAATCAGCAGGCGCCCGGTGACCACCAGCGATCCGTGGTAGCGGTGCATGCGCGGCAGCTTGCAATTGCCCCGGATCAGCGTGACATGGTCGCTCTGTCGCACCGCGCCTTCCAGCCGCTCAAAACTTGCATCGACCAGTGCGTGAGACTCGCGTTCCGGCTCCACGGTGGCATCGTCGCCGAAGGAAATACTGGGTGCCTGAATTCGCTCAAAACAGCAGTCCGCCTCCAGCTCCACGGAGGTGGCCGACGACAGGCGTCGCAGCCCGGAGCAACCCCGCATCAGATGCAGTGATGCATCTGCGTGCGCCCATTGCCCCACCTCGCACCCCGCGCCCAGCCAGATGCGCCCTTGGGCCAGCAGGCCCACAAAACGGCTGTTGGCCTGGGCTTCAAAGTCGCCATGAATGAAGACGGGGGCCGAGCACACGATGGCGCCCTGGGGCTTGATCGACCCCAGGCACACCAGCGGGCGGCGCATGGCGGCCCAGTTCATGCCCTCCAGCGCAACGGGTGCGAAATCAAAATCAATGGTGGTAGGGCTGGACAACGGACTAGGCAACTGCGTCTGGTGCGCCTGCACCAGCGCCCGGAACCGGTCGGAAAAATGTTCGATGTCGGTTGTGTATTGCGGCAACACCTGCAACGCTGCGGTATCTGTGGGGTGCCTCCACTCGCGCCAGGTGGGGCCAAAGGCAATCACTGCCAAGGCCACGCTGAGCAAAAGGAAAGCCAGGTAGAACAAGGTGGTGTTCATTGTTCGACGCTCGGCTGGCGGTAGCGCACCGTCTTGTCCCACACCATGTCGCGGCGCAAGAGCTTGTCCATCAACTGCCCCCACACGGAGGACGAAATGGCGAACAGGCTGATGATGAAACCCAACAGGCTCAAAGGCAGCAAGCGCAGGCGCCGGCGTTTACCGTCGAGCAGCACCGCCACCGCGATCTCGAAGAACGCCGCAAAATTGCCCAGCGTGCCGTAGGCCATCAGTGCGAACACCGAAATCAAACCGGTCAGCATGTCGCCAGCGTTGAAGAAATACAAGCCGATGGCCAGCAGCCAGCCCACCAGCAGCAGCGGCGGCAACGCAAAGACGAACAGCAGCAACAAGCCATCCAGCCGCTCGGGCCAGCTCAGATACGGGCTGAACGCAAACCGCAGGCCGTAGCGCACCATCACCTGGTTGTGCCCCTTGGCCCAACGCTTGATCTGCTTGATGCGAACCGGCCAGTCCTGCGGCACCTCTTCGTAACACTCGGAGCGGTTGGTGTAGACGGTTTTCCAGCCGTTCAGCAGAAGGCGGTAGGTGATGTCCGTGTCTTCGGCCAGCGTGTCGTCATGCCATCCGCCGACGGCCGCCACGGCAGAGCAGCGCACCCCGCCCACGGTGCCGCCGTACTGGGGTACCAGGCGCAGGTTCATGCGGGCCTGCTGGTCTACCTGGTAGCCGCCGCTGCGTTCCAGATCGAGCATGCGCGTGAGCAGGTTCACCCCGGTGTTGACCGGCACCACACGTCCCATCACTGCGCCCACCTCGGGGTCAAAAAACGGTGCCACCAGCTGCTTGAGCAAGCCTCGGCCCGGCACATAGTCGGCATCAAAGATGATCACGATGTCGCCCTGCGCATGTTGCAGGGCATCCTTGAGCGCTGCGGCCTTGCCGGGCTTGCCCTTGGTGCGGTGAAACGGCACGATGCGCCCCGGATAGCGGCTTACCCAGTCGTCGATGATCTCGCGGGTGCGGTCGGTGGAACGGTCATTGACCGGCACCACCTTGAGCCTTTCCAGCGGATAGTTGGTGTTGAGCAGGGCCTGCAGGCATCCGGCAATCACCTTTTCCTCGTTGTGGGCGGCGATGAAGACCGTGACCAGCGGCCAGTCTGCCTGGTCAATGTCGAGGTAGGGATGGCGCTGGTGCCCAAGCAGGCGGTTGAGCGTGAGCAAGCCATGGCGTGCCGCATAGACCATCATGACGACGATGATCAGGGCCAGCACCACGGCCATTGCCGACAGAATGGTGTGCGCCACAGGCCCTGGCACCCAGGATTGCGCCAGCGGGTCTGTCGAGCGTGCAGGCAGCGGCAGCAAGGCCGCCCACGCAGCCGCACTGCCGCCCATGGCGGCTGCCGCCGCTACGCAGGTCCGCCACGGCAAGCCCCGGGCGGCGGTGAGCTGCGCAGCCACACGGTGCCTCATGCCCCTCCGATTCGAATCCATGGTTCGCCCTTTTGCTTCAACGGTTGCAGGCCCTGTATGAGGCATGCCGTGAGGGGTCCGAAGGACGCTGTACGCCAATCCACAAAGGGGTGTGCGTGGAATGTAAGTAACGTGTCCAAACGGGTCTGTTCGTTGCCGCACAGAGGTTCGGCGGGTTGGTGCCGGACGCGGTGGGTCGATCGAATCGCCCCTGCTTGCGGGGGGCGCGTGCATCCCTCAATCAGCCGCGCAAAGCCGGTCGGCAATGTGGCGTGCCGCGTTGCCATCGCCAAAGGGGCTCAGCTCCAGCTGCATGGCGCGGTAGACCGCACCATCGCGCAGCAGCTCGGAAGCTGCGGTAACCATGCGCGTGATGTCGGTGCCCACCAGCACGGCACCACCGGCCTCAACCAGCTCCTGGCGCTCGGTACTGTCGCGTGCAATGAGCACCGGCCGCGCCAGTGCTGAGGCTTCTTCCTGGATGCCGCCCGAATCCGTCAGCGTGAAATAGCAGCGCTCCAGCAGGGTGATCAAGGCCGGGTAGTCCACGGGGGCCGTCAGGCAGACGCGCGCGCGCATGGCATTGGGCAGTGCTGCAATCACAGGCTGCACCGCCTCGCTGACCGCCGGGTTGGGGTGCAGCGGCCAGACCACGACCAGGTCGGGATGGGCGGCCAGAAGCTGCCCGATGGCCATTGCGATGTTGCGGATGGGCTCGCCCCAGTTCTCGCGCCGGTGTGCCGTCACCAGCAGCAGCCGCTGGCTGGCATGCTCGCCCAGGAAGGCCTCAACACCTGCGGGCAGGGTTGACGGTACTGACGTTGTGGAAGGCTCGAGCTGTTGCTGCGTCCAGCGTGCTGCATCGATGACCGTGTTGCCCACCACCGAGATGCGCGCGTCTGCAATACCCTCGCGCAGCAGGTTGTCCCGTGTCCTTGCGGTGGGCGCGAAATGCCAATGGGCCAGCCGGGCAATCAGCTCGCGGTTCTTTTCTTCAGGGAACGGCTCGCGTGTTCCGGTCCGCAGGCCCGCTTCGATGTGCGCGACCGGCTTGTCGTTGTAGTAGCCGCTCAATGCCCCCACCAGTGCTGACGTGGTGTCACCCTGCACCAGGACCACGTCCGGCTGGGATTCGGAGACCGCACGATCCACCCCTTCGAGCAGCAGCGCCGTGAGGTCGCCCAGCCGATTGCTGCGCCGTTCGGGGGGAAGGCGCACATCCGGGCCCATGCCAAAGAATCGGTACAACACCTCGGCCACCGCTTCGTGTTGGCCGGTGTGGAGCACCACCACGCGATGACCGCGCTGCTGAAGCTCGCGGTGCAAGGGGGCCATCTTGATGATTTCCGGGCGGGTGCCCAGACAGGCGAGATAGGTGGTCATCAATTCTTTCAGTGTTGAAATGGGCGTTTTCGGGGGAGGGCAGGGAGCGCGCAGACGGCGGTCCGGTCGCAAGCTGGGCGCGCACCGCGAAGCCTCCGGATCGCGCGGATGGTGCGTTGCGGTGGTGAGGCACGTCTGTTGTCCACCGCACATAGCCAGTGAGAGCCAGTGAGGGCGCCGGAGGTGTGGGAGCGCTGGCCCCAAGGGTGTTGTGGAGCCGCGCAGCAAGAACGTGGCTGCGGTGGCGCGGGCCTGCAAGCTTGTCGAAGCCCTGCGCAGCTTCGACGCTTCAACACGGTCAGGGCTTCAGCCTCAGCCTGACCTGTTTTGAGCTTTTTAGGGGGGGTGTCAGCAGCCCAGCATCCGCGCCACGTCGTTCATTCCCGTGGCATGCAAGTCGTTGCCCGGCTCGGGTGTCCCATCTTTGGGCCGGGCCTGCCCCAGTTCGTGAGGCCGCTCGACATACACAGTGCGCAGGCCACATGCGCGGGCAGCGGCCAAGTCGTCGTGGTGCGTGGCTACCAGCGCCACCTGTTCGGGCTGCAGGTCAAACACGCGCGCTACGCCCAGGTAGGTCTCCGGGCTGGGTTTGTAGGCCTTGAACACCTCGGCGCTCAGCACGCAGTCCCACGGTAGCCTGGCACGCTTGGCCATGTTGGTGAGCAGGCCGATGTTGCCGTTGGATAGCGTGGTGATGGTGAAGCGTGTCTTGAGCCGCGTGAGGCCTTCCACGCTGTCGGGCCAGGCATCGAGCCGGTGCCACACATGGTTGAGGTGGCGGCGTTCGGCGTCAGACAGTTGCGCCAGGCCAAAGCGCGGCAGGATCTCGTCGAGGATGCTTCGGTGCAGGTCGTCGACCAGTGTCCAGCCCTGCTCACCCCGCATCACGCGGGCCATTGCCGGTTGGTAGCCGGCGCGCCACGCCAGCGCAAGCGCGTCTCCATCTACCGCAGGGTACAGCGCCTGCATCTCGCGCACGATGCTGCCGTGCCAGTCCACCACGGTGCCAAAGATGTCGAACGCCAGCACCTTTACGGTGCTGGCGATGTGGTCTGCTGTGCTTGGAGTGGTCGTCATTCGCAGTCCTTGAAAAAGGAGGAAGGGCGTGGTCAGGGCGTCAGCGTAGCAGCCATTGCTGGAATGGCTTTGAACCTGGGTTACATATTTCCCCGCTTCAGCAAGGAGGTGCTTTGCATGCTATGGTTACAAAAATCGGGTTTACCCCCGTAACTGCGTTTCTTTCTCTCCTTCTCCCTGTCTCGTCTACCTCCTGCGCCCTGCCGTCGCTTGCCGGTGCAGCGTCTCCTCTGTTGTTGCCATGACCGCGCCCCTTTCTCCCACGTCCATCGCCGCCACCCCCACCGACGACCGCACCCTGGTGCGTGCCGTGCTGGCCCTGGGGGTCGGCGGCTTTTCCATCGGCACGGGTGAATTCGTCATCATGGGCCTGCTGCCTGAGGTGGCGCGCGACATTGGTGTGAGCATTCCGCAGGCCGGGCATGTCATCAGCGCCTATGCGCTGGGCGTGGTGGTGGGCGCGCCGGTGCTGGCAGTGCTGTGTGCCCACTGGGGACGGCGCGCGCTGCTGATGGCGCTGATGGCGGTGTATGCGTTGGGCAATTTCGCATCGGCGCTGGCTCCGGGCTATGGGGCGCTGAGCGCCATGCGCCTGTTCACCGGTCTGCCACACGGCACCTACTTTGGCGTGGCCGCGCTGGTGGCTGCCGCCCTGGCGCCACCGGGTCGCCGCGCACGCGCGGTGGGGTGGGTCATGCTGGGCCTTACTACCGCCACGCTGGTGGGCGTGCCCATTGCTGCCGCGCTGGGCGAGGCGTTTGGCTGGCGAGCTGCGTTTGTGTTTGTGGGGTTGATCGCGGTGGCCGCCGTGGTCATGGTGCGCCTTTGGGTGCCAGCCATGCCCGCGTCGCACGGCGCCAGCCCGCTGCGCGAGCTGGGCGCGCTGGCGCGCAAGCAGGTGTGGTTCACGCTGGGCATTGGCGCCATTGGTTTTGGTGGCATGTTTGCAGTGTTCAGCTACATCAAGCCTACCTTGATCGAGGTGGCCGGCATGCCGCCCGCGCTCATGCCCTTTGTGCTGTCGCTGTTTGGCCTGGGTATGGTGGTGGGCAACATCGTGGGCTCGCGCATGGCCGACAAGGCGCTGATGCCTGCTGTGGGCAAGGTGCTGGTGTGGTCCATCCTCGTGCTGGCGCTGTTTGTCCCCGCCGCACACCATCCTGCCAGCGCCGCGCTGGCCACGTTCTGTTTGGGAACCTTGGTGGCCATCGGCCCTGCGCTGCAGATCCGCCTTATGGACGTGGCGGGCGACGCGCAGACCCTGGCCGCCGCGCTCAACCACTCGGCCTTCAACGCCGCCAATGCGCTGGGCGCGTGGCTGGGCGGCGTGGGCATTGCGGCAGGCTTGGGCTGGACGTCTACCGGGTGGGTGGGCGTGTTGCTGGGTCTTGGCGGCGTGGGCATGTTTGCGTGGGCGCTGGTTAGCGAGCGAAACACCAGGCGCGTCGCCGCCTGAAGACCACGGGCCACTGACCTGTGTCGTGTAGCGGCGGTGCGACACTGCCGCAATCCACGGGGAAATGACCGCGTTGTGCCTTAAAGTGGCAGCGGGCGGGCCTTTCTGCCAGCCACGTCGCTCGGACGGTTCCGGGCGCTTACGTGAAAGTCACCACAGCATGTCTGCTTCTCAAGGCAAGCGCCGCTTTGCGCGCATCGATCGCCTCCCTCCCTATGTCTTCAACATCACGGCTGAGCTGAAACTCGCTGCCCGCCGCCGTGGGGAAGACATCATCGACATGAGCATGGGCAACCCCGACGGGGCCACGCCGCCGCACATCGTCGCCAAGCTCACCGAAGTGGCCCAGCGGCCCGACACCCACGGCTACAGCGCCAGCAAAGGCATCCCGCGCCTGCGCCGCGCCATCAGCCACTGGTACAAAGACCGCTACGCGGTGGACATCAACCCCGACACCGAGGCCATCGTCACCATCGGCTCCAAGGAAGGCCTGGCCCACCTGATGCTGGCCACGCTGGATCGGGGCGACACCGTGCTGGTGCCCGACCCGAGCTACCCCATCCACATCTACGGCGCGGTGATTGCCGGTGCCGACATCCGCAGCGTGCCCGTGGCGCCCGACGTGGACTTTTTTGCCGAGCTGGAGAAGGCCATTCGCGGCAGCTACCCCAAGCCCAAGATGATGATCTTCGGCTTCCCCAGCAACCCCACGGCGCAGTGTGTGGAGCTGAGCTTCTTCGAACGCGTGATCGCCCTGGCCAAGAAGCACGACATCCTGGTGGTGCACGACCTGGCCTACGCCGACATCGTGTACGACGGCTACCGCGCCCCCAGCATCATGGAGGTGCCCGGCGCCAAGGACGTGGCGGTGGAGTTCTTCACCCTGAGCAAAAGCTACAACATGGCCGGCTGGCGCGTGGGCTTCATGGTGGGCAACCCCGACCTCGTGGCTGCGCTCGCCCGCATCAAGAGCTACCACGACTACGGCACCTTCACCCCCCTGCAGGTCGCAGCCATTGCTGCGCTGGAGGGCGACCAGCAGTGCGTGAAAGACATCGCCGCCCAGTACCAGCGCCGCCGTGACGTGCTCTACAAGGGCCTCACCGAAGCCGGCTGGGCCGTGGACTGCCCCAAGGCCAGCATGTACATCTGGGCCCGCATCCCCGAGCCGTATCGCGCGCTGGGCTCGCTGGAATTTGCGAGGCAACTGCTGGACAAGGCCAAGGTGTGTGTGTCGCCGGGCATTGGCTTTGGCGACCAAGGGGACGAATACGTGCGCTTTGCGCTGATTGAAAACGAGGCGCGGATCCGGCAGGCGGTGCGGGGGATTCGGGGGATGTTTAAGGCCGATGGTTTACTGAAGGTGCCTGCGGCCGCTGCGGCTTGAGGCCTGCCGAAAACACCTGCAGTGATGACTGCGGGCACCTGCGGGACGGCTTGCAGCTGAACTGGTGGGTGCGCACGGGCCCATCAGCGTATAGGTATTGCTGGCGAATGCCTATACGATCCCTCTCCTGTTGCTTAACAAAACGCGGAGGGGAGTCCATGAAGGAACGTATGAAGAATTGGCTCGTGGCGCTTGTGATGCTGTGCGCCGCAGCGGCGTCCCATGCGCAGTCCACGACCTACGTTGCCACCGCGACGGGCAACTACACCGCACTCATCAATTTCACGCTCTGTGTGGCGGGCCCCTGCCAGAACTTCAATACCGGCATAGGTGCATCCGGCTCGTTCACGACGTCCGCCCCGCTGGCGGCCAATCTGTCTGCCGCGAACGTGGCGCCTCTGGTCACGGCCTTCAGCTTCTCGGATGGAATCCACACCTATTCCAGCGGAGACCCTGCTGCCCGCATCTTCCTTTTCAACGTATCCACCAACGCCTCCGGCGCCATCACCATCACGGACATCCGGATCCAGCGCTGGCTGACCGGAACCTCTCCCCATGTACCGGGAGACCGGCATTCCTGGATCTTCTTTCAGGCAACAGGGGAGGTCGATCACAACGCGCAGTGCCTCACCGTCGGCGCCTCGCCCGCGGGTGTGCTGGATTCGTGCGTTCTCGTCCTGGGTGCTGACACCAGCCGGTCGCTGGCATTTGGGTCCACCCGGGCTTGGGCCGTGGCGCCCTCTGCCGTCACCGCTGTTCCCACCCTGGCCGAATGGGGCCTGGTCCTGATGGGCGTGTTGATGGGGGTTGCCGCTTTGGCGCCCCTGAACCGTCGTTTCCGGGCGAGCGCTGGCACTGTGGCCTCTTGACGGGGCGCGGCCTAGAGTCGCCGGGCGCACCGTTGCAATGCTTTGGCAGTGCCGCGTGCGCCGCCTTGGTCAGGCCTCGCCGGTGGGCACGCAGGCCCGCCAGCCTTACATCGCCCAGATGCGGGGCGCTTCTCCGTTCAACCCCCACATCACCTCCCGCCAGGCCACCCGCACCGCCTTGAGCAGCTTCATCGCAGGCTCCACCTGCGGCGCCAGCACGCGCACCACCACCATGCGGTCGTTGGGGCTGGTGGCGCCGGCGGTGGCTTTGACCTGGGGGTGCTGATCCATCACTGCACGGGCCGCGTCCAGGGCCGCGTCGCGGCGCGTGCGGTCGAGCGGCGTGCCTGCGGCAAAGAACATGCTGGCCATGCAGCGGTGGCCTGCTAAACCCAAGGGGCTGCTCAGCAGCCGGTCGTCTGCGGCGTCGATCACGCCCCGCTCCAGCCACAGGCCTGGCACTTCCAGGTGCTGGGTGAAGCGGCCTTGCTCAAACGACTGGCCCGCGTGCGGCAGGCCCAGTGCGGTCACGTCCCAGGCAATGCATTCGGCGCCGGGGGCGAGGTTCAGCGTGAGGTGGTTTTCGGCGTGGCAGGCGCTGTAGCACAGGGCTTCCAGCGGCAGCCATTCCAGGCGCGCGCCTTCGGCCAGGGTGAGGTGGCTACGCTGCAGGGCCAACGGGCCGGTGGACCGGTAGAAGCGCGTGGCGCCGGGGGTGGTGACCAGGCCGTGAGCGCCGGGGCCGACGGTGGTGGTGATGTCCAGCGTGTCGCCGCCCACCAGGCCGCCGGGTGGATGCACCAGCACGTTGTGGCAGATGGCGTCGCCCTCGGGGTACAGGCTTTGCAGTATGCGCAGCGGGCCGTTGTGCTCGTAGCGGGCTACGGTGCGGGCGTTGTTGTTTTGTGCCGTGTAGTCGAGCTGCAGGCGGGCGTGCCAGGACATGGAGGAGTCTTTGCTATCAAATAAGTAGCTTATTGCGCAATGCAGATAAGCGCTAGGGGCCTTTTGGGCAGAATAATAGCTGACGGTAGGTGGGTGCTTGGTTTGTTTTCGGAGACGGGCCGGTGGCAGGGCTGCACCGCATCGTCTGCTCCCCCCTTTGGCAGGCCCTCCCTCGCGACAACGGCGCGAGGGGCGATTTTTGTGAGCTGTTCTAAAACTCCAGGTTGTCAATCAGCCTCGTGCTGCCCAGCCGCGCAGCCCCCAGTGCAACCAGCGAGCCCGCTGCATCGGCCGCTGTGGCGGGCAACAGGTCGGCGCGGCGGCGCACGGTGAGGTAGTCCGGTGCCCAGCCCCGCGCGCGCAGGGCGTCCAAGGCCCGGGGCTCCACCGCGCTGCGGTCGTTGGGCGCAGCGTTCAGCCATTGCTGTGCCAGTTGCTTCAATGCCTGCGACAGGGCTACGGCTTCTTGCCGCTCTTCCAGGCTGAGGTAGCCGTTGCGTGAACTCAATGCCAGGCCATCGGCCGCGCGGCAGGTCTCGCCCGCTACCACCTCAATCGGCAGCGCAAACTGCTGCACCATGTGGCGGATCACCATGAGCTGCTGGTAGTCCTTCTTGCCGAACACGGCGGTGCCGCCCGTCTGGCCGAGCACGCAGGCAAAGAGCTTCATGACCACTGTGCTCACGCCCACAAAAAAGCCGGGGCGGAAATGGCCTTCCAGCATGTCGGCCAGCAGCGGATCGGGGTGCACCTTGAAGGTCTGGGGCTGTGGGTACAGATCAGCCTCGCGCGGGGCAAACAGCACATCGCAGCCCGCAGCTTGCAGTTGTGCGCAATCGGCCTCCCAGGTGCGGGGGTAGCTGTCAAAGTCCTCGTGTGGCAAAAACTGCAGGCGATTCACAAAGATGCTGGCCACCGTCACGTCGCCCAGGGGCTTGGCCTGGCGCACCAGGGCGATGTGCCCGTCGTGCAGGTTGCCCATGGTGGGCACAAAGGTGGGGTGGCGATAGGAGGCCAGGGCCTGGCGCAGGTCTGCAATGGAGCGGGCAATCAGCATGGGGTGGGAGAGGTCGAAAAGAAATGAAGAAATGCGGTGAAGGCTCACCAGGCGTGCAAGGCGTTGTCCGGGAACTGCCCCTGCTTCACAGCCTGCACATAGGCCTCCATGGCGCCGCGTACGCTGCCTGCGTCCTGCATGAAGTTGTGGACGAACTTCGGCATCTTCCCGAGGTTCATGCCCAGCATGTCGTGCAACACCAGCACCTGGCCGGCCGTGCCGTTGCCCGCGCCGATGCCGATGGTGTGGCAGTGCAGCAGCTCGGCAGTGAGGTTGGCGGCCAGCGCGGCGGGCACCATCTCCAGCACCAGCATGGTGGCGCCTGCGTCTTGCAGCTCATGTGCCTCCTTGCGCAGGGTGCGGGCGTCATTGTCGGTCTTGCCCTGAACACGGTAGCCGCCCAGGGCATGCACCGTCTGCGGTGTGAGGCCCAGGTGGGCGCACACCGGCACGCCGCGCCGCACTAAAAACTCCACCGTGGGCGCCGTCCAGCCCCCGCCTTCGAGCTTGACCATGTGCGCTCCCGCTTGCATCAATACGCAGGCGCTGCGCAGCGCCTGCTCTCGGCTCTCGGCATAGGTGCCGTAGGGCAGGTCGGCCACGAGCCAAGCCGTGCCCTGCACCCGGTGCAGGCCACGCGCTACGCTGGCCGTGTGGTAGGCCATGGTGTCCAGCGTCACGCCCACCGTGCTGGGCAGGCCCTGGCACACCATGCCCAGCGAATCCCCCACCAGAATGCATTCCACCCCCGCCGCATCGGCCACGGCCGCAAACGTGGCGTCGTAGGCGGTGAGCATGGTGATCTTCTCGCCCGCTGCGCGCATCTGCGCCAGGCGCGGCAGGCTGACCGGGCGGCGTTGGGGCAAGGGGGATGCGGGCGGCAGAGTGCCGTAGGGCGTGGCGGGGGGGGCTGCAGGGCTGGTCATGGGGCGCTCCGGTCGGGGGCTGTGAAATTGCGGCCGAGTCTAGGCGAGATGGGCGCGGCGCTTGCCACACCCCATACTTGAGAAAGTGCTATTTATTTGATAGCTAATTGCGCTTTATTTGCGATACTCAGAAGGCTATTTGGCTTGGGTTGGGGCTGCACGGCGTACGCCCCCAGGGCGGGTGTCAACGCTCGGGCAGTGCGCGCCAACGACGCCATAGGGGCGACAAGGCGGCCACCAGCAGGGCCGTGCTGACGGCCACGGCGGGCGCGCCCGTCAGTAGCTCCGGCCACGAACCGTCGGGCAGCTCCAGCGCGCGGGCGGCTTCGTCCCACACGCTGGCCGACCCCGCCAGGGACAGCGCCAGGCCCAGGCCCAGCAGCGTGGAGCCCCCCCAGGGGCGGCGCAGCAGCGCAATGCGCACCTAGGCCAGCGCCAGCAGCGTGGCCGGCACCAGCGGCAGCATGATGTTGTTGGCCAGGCCCGCCACGCCCAGAAGCATCAGTGCAGGGGCGGCCAGCGTGAGCGCGCCACACAGGGCAGCAATCTGCCGCAGCGACAGCAGCCGCGCGGCGATCAGCGCCAGCGCCGCGAAGAAGCCCGCGCTGGCGGCGGCCAGCACACTGCTGCGCTGGCGCTCCTGCGCCCTTTGCGACGGCGTGGCGCCTTCCAGGTGGTGGGCGACGAGGCCGGGCTGTGCCATGCCGTAGCGGGGGTGTGCCCATTGCACCAGGCGGGGCGGCGGACTGAGGTGCTGTTGCAGCGCGCTGTGCAGGTTGTCGCGCCATTGGCTGGGCGAACGCGCGAGGTCGCTGGCAAAGCAGGCACGGGGGTCGCGAGAAACGGCGACATCGCAATCCCGCCCATCCCGGGGAGACTGGGCAGCCCGGGCGTCCCGTGCGCGGTCCTGCGGCTGCGCGGTGCCTGCATGCTGCGCCTTGGAGTTGCGCCACTCTTGGGCCAGGGGCGATTGCAGGGCGGCCTGGTAGGCGCTGACGAGCTGCTGCGCCTGGTCCTGCGCCGACGCCCCCGGCCGCACGGGTGCGTATCCCCATCGGCCCAGCGCCGCGCCGTAGTGCGCCAGTTGCTGCGCAATGGCATCGGTGTCGGCCTGGGCCAGCCAATGCAGGGATTGCAGCGCGTTGGTTGCGCAGCCGGGGTCGTATTCCCTGTACCTCTGGTTCTCGTTGCATTTGTCGTTGTCATGGATCTCGGCGGCGGCTGTGGACGGCTCAGCAGCCTGCATGGCCTGTGCGGCCTGTGTCCACTCGACCAGCCGCGCCGCGTTGTCCGGCGCCAGCAGCAGCTCCCAGCGGCGCACATGCCAAGCCGCCTGCTGCTGGGCGGCGGTGTCCTGGCCCTGCCACAGGCGCTGGATGCGATCGCGGTAGGCCGTGTCCAGCAGCAGCGTGGGGGCCAGCAGCAGGGCGAAAAACAGTGCGCCCCACAGGTATTCGCACCACAGGCCCAGGCGCGGCGCGGGTGCGATCTCGCGCCAGCGGTTGTGGATGCGCACGCGCCACAGCCACCACAGCGCCAGGCCAAAGGCGATGATCCAGGCGATGATGCCGCCCACCTGCCGCGTGGTGTCCTCGGGCCGGTTCCACGTGGCGACCACTGTGCCTTCGGGGCTGCCCATCCAGCGCGCGGGTTCGGCCGTCCAGCCAATCCACCCGCCTAACATCAGCAGGCACCACAGCAGCGCCAGCGGCAGATACCAGTGCAGGCGCAACTGCCACAGCAGCGGGCTGTGCATCAAAAACCATTGATCCCAGGCAGTGGTCAGGCGGCGCATGGTGTGTCAATCTTTCACGAAAAGGCGGCGGGTGGAGCCGGTGATGTCGCGCAAATAGCCCAGCGGCAGCCCCGCATCCACGGCGGCGCGCAGGAAGTCGGCGGCGCTGGTGTCGCCCTGAAAGCTCACGATGTGTGTGTGCCCGTTGACCTGGTGCGTGTGCGGGGGCAACTGGCCCAGCCAGGCGCTCAGGGCGGGCTCCGACCAGCTTGTCTCGAACTCGATCGCGCAACCCACCATCTGCGCAAAGCGTTCCTGCACGCTGCGCGGCTGGCCGTGCTCCAGGAACAGCACGGCATCGGCCACTTTCTCCACCTCATACAGTTGCTGAGAGCTGAGCACCAGTGCCATCGGGCGCCAGGGCGAGCGCGCCAGCGATTGCAGATCAGACAGCAAGGTCTGCTGGGCGTTGATGTCCAGGTTGGCCAGCGGTTCATCAAGCAACAGCACGCATGGCTGGGTGAGCAGCGCGCGGGCGAGTTCAAAGCGCATCTTGTAGCCCGAGGAGAGCTGCTTCCACTGGTGGCCGCGAAAGGGCCGCAGCGACAGCCGGGCAATCACCAGCTCCACCAGGCAGCGGTTGGCCTCGCCCACCACGCCGTGGCTGCGCGCGGCGAACTGCAGGTGGTCCATGAGCTGCCCGCCCCAGGGGTGTGGGCGCTGCGGGATGTAAGCCAGCTGTGATCGCAAGGCATAGGGGTCGCGGGCAGTGGCGCCCCAGTCGAGCTGGCCGGCGTCTGGCGCCAGGTCGGCCGCGAGCAGGCGCAGCAGGGTGGTCTTGCCATTGCCGTTCTCGCCCACCAGGCCCAGGATGTGGCCTGGCGCCACCTGCACGTCCACCGGGCCCAGGGTGAAAGCCCCCTTGCGAAAGCGCTTGACCAGCCCCGAGCCCTGCACCCGCCGGGCCTGCCTGCCTGCTGCTGTGAGCGTTGCGCTGTGGGTGTGGTGGTGGGCGCCGCGGACGGCGGCGAGAGCGGTGTGCAGCAGCGCGGCGCGTTGTGCTGCCGGGGCCTGGGCTGGTAGTGCATCCCAGGCATCCAGGCTGGCCAGCACCTGCTGCTGCACGGACGGAGGTACGGGCAGGGCTGCGTCCAGCAGCGTGCGCCAGGCGCCGTGCCATTGGCCTGCGCCCAGTGCGTGCTCGGCCGCCAGCGCCCATGGCGGCGCGTGCGCAGGGGCGGGCTGCGCCGAAGCCGTGGCATTGTTTTCCATGTGGACTCCCTCTGTGGATAGGCCCGTCTGTGCGGGCTGCGGGTGCCGGCGTGCGGGCCGCACCCGGCACGTCGGTGGCGGGGCTTTATAGCATTTGCCCCGGTGGGGGGAGCGATGCCGCTATGCTTGGCGCCCCATGAACAAACGCCGCGACAACCCGATGACTCCTGAAGCCCTGGCGACACTGGCGCGCGAGGATGTGCACCGCGCCCTGCAAGAAGACGTGGGCAGCGGTGACCTGACCGCCGGCCTGATCGACCCCACCCGCCGCGCCCGTGCCCGCATCCTGGCGCGCGAATCCGCCGTGATCTGCGGCGCCCCCTGGGCCGAAGCCGCGCTGCGCGCACTCGATCCTACGGTGCAGATCACCTGGCATGTGGCCGAAGGCCAGCGCTGCGCGCCCGACCAAGTGGTGCTGGAGCTGGAAGGCAATGCCCGCGCACTACTGTCGGCCGAGCGCACTGCGCTCAACTTTCTGCAGCTGCTGTCGGCCGTGGCCACCAAGACCCGCACCTATGTGGATGTGGTGGCGGGCACCCGCGCCCACATCGTGGACACGCGCAAGACATTGCCGGGCCTGCGGCTGGCGCAAAAGTACGCCGTGCGCGTGGGCGGCGGCACCAATCACCGCATCGGTCTGCACGACGCAGTGCTCATCAAGGAAAACCACATCGCCGCCGCCGGTGGCGTGACGGCTGTGCTCAAAGCCGCCCAGGCTGTGGCAGCTCAAGCAAAGTTCATCGAGATTGAAGTGGAAACCCTGGAGCAACTGACCGAGGCGCTCGATGCCGGTGCCGAGATGGTGCTGCTCGACAACATGCCGCTGCCCACGCTGCGCGAGGCGGTGCGCATCAACGCGGGCCGTGCAATTTTGGAAATATCGGGTGGCGTCACGCTCGAAGGCTTGCGCGAACTGGCCGAGACGGGGGTGGATCGCATCTCCATCGGCACGCTGACCAAAGACGTCAAGGCGACGGACTTTTCCATGCGCCTGCAGGAGCTGTCATGACCACCGCTGTAATGAACCGCATCGACGTGGAGTACGAGCAGCCGCTCGATACCGAGGAAGGCTCCGTCTGCTCCACCAAACACGCCTGGGCGCGCGTGCCACCCGAACCCACGCAGGCCGAACGCCTCGCGCTCAAGGACAAAATCCGCCGCCTGCTGAAAGAGAAAAATGCGGTGATGGTGTCGCACTACTACGTGCACCCCGACCTGCAGGATCTGGCCGAGGAAACTGGCGGCCTGGTGAGCGACTCGCTGGAGATGGCCCGCTTTGGCCGCGACCATGCCGCGCAGACCCTGGTGGTGAGCGGCGTACGCTTCATGGGTGAGACGGCCAAGATTTTGAGCCCCGAAAAGACGGTGCTCATGCCCGACCTGGATGCGACCTGCTCGCTCGATCTGGGCTGTCCTGTGGAGGAATTCAGCGCGTTCTGCGACGCCCACCCCGACCGCACCGTGGTGGTCTACGCCAACACCAGCGCGGCCGTGAAGGCGCGGGCCGATTGGCTGGTCACATCCAGCTGCGCGCTCGACATCGTCGGCGCCTTGAAGGCAGCACGGCAAAAGATCCTGTGGGCGCCCGATCGCCACCTGGGCGCCTACATCCAGCGCGAAACCGGGGCCGACATGGTGTTCTGGAACGGCGCCTGCATCGTGCACGACGAGTTCAAAGCCTTCGAGCTGGAGGCGCTCAAAAAAGAACACCCCCACGCCAAGGTGCTGGTCCATCCTGAAAGCCCTGCAGACGTGATCGCCCTGGCCGATGCCGTGGGCTCCACCAGCGCCATCCTCAAGGCCGCACGCGAGATGGATGCCACCGAATTCATCGTAGCCACCGACAACGGCATGATGCACAAGCTGCGCACGCTGAACCCCAGCAAGGTGTTCATTGAGGCCCCCACCGCCGGCAACAGCGCCACCTGCAAGAGTTGCGCACACTGCCCCTGGATGGCGATGAACGGCCTGGCCGATGTGGCGCGGGTGCTGGAGACCGGCGCCAACGCGATCCATGTGGACCCGGCGCTGATCCCGCGCGCGCGCCAGCCGATTGACCGCATGTTGGCCTTCACGTCCGCGCTGAGGAACGGGCAGCCCACGGCGGGCCTGGTCCCTGGCATCGGGGCCGCCTGAGGCATCACGCAGGTATTGAATCGTGGCGCACCCGATGGGCGCGGACTACGCCACGCCGTCCACAATGACGTGCCGCGTGCCCGCCGAGCAGCTTTCAATGCGGGCCCGGATGCGATAGACATCGCGCAGCATGGCTGCAGTAATCACCTGCTCGCAAGGCCCGCTGTGCTGCGCCTGGCCGTTGGCGATCACCAGGGCATGGTCGCAGTAGCGCAGCGCCTGGTTGATGTCGTGCAGCGCGATGAACACGATCAGCCCCCGCTCCTGTGCCAGCGAGCGCATGAAGTCCAGCACCTGGATCTGACGGTGCAGGTCGAGCGCGCTGGTGGGCTCGTCCATGAGCAGGATCTCGGGGTCGCGCGCCAGCGTCTGGGCGATGGACACCAGTTGGCGCTGGCCGCCACTGAGTTCCCCCAGATTGCGAAAGGCAAGGTCTGCGATGCCCAGTGACACGGTGATGGCGTCCACCTGTGCCAGTTCGGCATCGCTCACCGCCCAGCCCTGGTGCTGCTGTTTGGCGGCCAGCAGTATGGATTCAACCACCGTGAGCCGCGCGGTTGCGCTGATGTCCTGCGGCATGTAGCAGATGCCCTCGGGCCCCTTGCGGGTGCCCTGCAGCACGATCTGGCCCGGTCCCTTGAGCATGCCGGCCACGCGCTTGAACAGGGTGGATTTGCCCGCCGCATTGGGCCCGATCACTGCCACCACCTGCCCCGCGTGGAAGACGGGGGTGTTGACGTTCGCAAGTACCGTGCGGCTGCCATAGCGCGCGCCCACCCCTTGCAACTGGAGCGTCACCATGAGCGCTCCCTGCGGCCCAGGATGAGCGAGATGAAGAAGGGCACGCCTATGAGCGATGTCACGACGCCGATGGGAAAGATGGCCCCGGGGATCAGCGTTTTGCTGACCACCGAGCTGATCGACAGCAGCAATGCGCCGGTCATGACCGACGCGGGCAGGAAGAACCGCTGGTCCTCGCCGATCAGCATGCGCGCGATGTGCGGGCCAACCAGGCCCACAAAGCCGATGGTGCCCACAAACGCCACCGGGAAGGCAGCCAGAAGGCTGATCAGCACCAGCGTTTGCAGCCGCAGGCGCGCCACGTTGATGCCGAAGCTGGCGGCCTTGTCATCGCCCAGGCGCAGGGCCGTCAGTGCCCAGCTGTTGCGCGCAAAAAGGGGCAGCGTGACCACGAGAACCAGGCAGGTCACACCCAGCTTCGGCCAGGTGGCCTTGGTCAGGCTGCCCATGGTCCAGAACACCACGGCCGCCACGGCCTGCTCGGTGGCGAAATACTGCACCAGCGCCAGCAGCGCATTGAAGGTGAACACCAGCGCAATGCCCAGCAGCACGATGGTCTCGGTGGTCACGCCGCGTTTCATGCTCAGCAGGTGGATCAACCCGGCGGACAGCATCGCCATCACAAAGGCATTCAGCGGCACCACATACCCGGCCACCGTGGGGAACAGGGCAACGCCGAAAGCCAGCCCGAGCGCGGCGCCAAAGCTGGCCGCCGCCGAAATACCCAGCGTAAACGGGCTGGCCAGCGGGTTGTTGAGCGTGGTCTGCATCTGTGCGCCCGCCACCGACAGCGCAGCACCCACAGCCAGCGCCATGAGCGCGGTGGGCAGGCGGATGTCCCACACCACCACGCGCAGTTGCACGGGTACGCTGTCGGGCCACAGCACGGCCTGCACTACGTCCTTCACGCTGTAGCCCACCGGCCCAAGCGCCAGGTCCAGCAGCAGGCTCAAGGTCGTCAGCATGAAAAACCCCAGCAGCAGCCAGCGCTTGCGGCGCACCAGGGCACGGTAGCCAGCCCCCTGGCTTGCAGGGGGTGCCATCGCAGTGGCCGTCATGGGGCAGCCGTGACGGTGGAGGGCGCTGCGGAGGCTGTGGGTGTGGCGCCATCCAGGCTCACGAAGTAACCGGGTTCATAGGGCACGGGCAGAAAGCGTTCGTGCATCTCACGGTAAGTGGCGTCCGGGTCGAGGTCTGTGAACAAGGCCGGGTGGAACCACTTGGCCAACTGCTGGATGGCCACAAACTCGTACGGACTGTTGTAGAACTGGTGCCAGATGGCGTGGAACGCGCGGTCTTGCGCAGCCCGGGTGCCGGTGTAGGCGGGGCGGCGGGTATAGGTCTCCAGCTTGCGCCGGGCCTCTGCCAGGTCGGCACCAGGGCCCACGCCAATCCAGTGGCCGGAGGGTACGTAGGCCTCCCAGTTGGCGCTGGTGACCACGACCTGATCGGGGTTGGAGGCGATTACCTGCTCAGGGTTGAGCTGGCCGAAGGTGCCGGGAATCACGCCCTTGGCAACGTTCGTGCCCCCCGCCACTTCCACGTATTTGCCGAAGTTCTCGTTGCCAAAGCTCAGGCAGCAGTCTTCGGTGTAGCCGCCGATGCGTTCGATGAACACCTTGGGGCGCGGGGGCTGCTCGGCGGCGATGGTGTCTGCCACGCGCCGGATCTGCGCCGTGCGGTAGGCGATGAACTCTTCGGCACGCGCTTCCTTGCCAAACAGCCGGCCCATCAGGCGCATGGTGGGCTCGGTGTTCTCCATGGGGCGATGGCGAAAGTCTACATACACCACCGGAATTCCCAGCGCCGCCAGTTTCTCGATGTAGCGCGCGTCATCGGTGGCCCGTTGGGCCTCGATGTTCAGCAGGATCACATCGGGCTTTTGCGCAATGGCCTGCTCGATGTCGAAGGTGCCGTCTTCAAAGCCCCCAAAGGTGGGAATGTCGGCGATGCGCGGAAATTTCTTGGCGTACGCCGAATAGGTGTCAGGGTCGGCCTGGATCAGGTCCTTGCGCCAGCCCACGATGCGCTGGATCGGGTTGTCCGTATCGAGTGCGGCCACCAGGTACAGCTGCCGCCCTTCGCCCAGGATCACGCGCTGCACAGGCACCCGCACCTGCACGTTGCGCCCCAGCAGGTCGGTCACCGTGACGTGGTGGCTGCTGGAGGTCGGGGGGGATGCAGCGCCTTCGGGGGCTGCGGTCGGGGAAACCAGAAAGATGCCGACGGCGGCGATGCCTGCCAGCACAAGGATAAGAAGCGCGATGCGCCAGCGGTGACCCATTGCCATGTCAAAGACTCTTTGTGAATGAAGGGGTGGGGAGGAAAAAGATGTGATGCGCCGTGGAGGTCATGGCCCGGCAAGGCCGGCTGCGCCTTGCCGGGTGCCGCGCATGCGCAGTACGGCGACGATGACCGCGAGGGCGCAGGCATAGGCCCCCGCTACGAGGAAGTAGGTGGTGTGCAGGCCCAGCAGTTGGGTCAGGCCCCCGCCCAGTGCGATGCCGGCCATGGACGAGAACTGGGCGGTGCTCTGCGCCACGCCCAGAATGCGCCCCTGGTGTTGCCCGCTCGTGGCATGCGAAATCTGGGCCATCAGCACCGGTGTGGTGGCACCCAGCAGCACGCCCCAGGCAAAGTGCAGTGCGATAAAAAAAGCCACGCTGTGAGTAGCCCCCGCCAGCACCATCAGCAAGGCGCAGGCGGCAGCCACCCAGGCCATGCGGACCAGGGCGTCGGAGCCCTGCAAACGCTCGAAGTAGCGCGCCCAGAGCGTGGCCGACACGATGAACCCCATGGAAAGAAGCCCGTAGCACAGGCCCACCACCCAGTTGTCCACGGCAAACACCGAGCGGACATACATCGCAAATGGGGTTTGCGTGAGCATGCGGGCCACCAGCAGGATGCCCAGCACGGCCAGCAGCCCTGCCACTGGGGACGCAAACCAGGACGATGGTTGCAGCGGCGCTGCGTTGCCTGACAAGGGGGGCAGTGATGGCAATTCCGTCACGCCCAGGGCGCTGCCTGCGGCAGGACGACGCGGCAGCAGCACGGCCACGGCCGCAGCGCACAGTGCGCACAGCAGCGCTGCGATGAGGTTGATCCAGAAGAACGTGGCGTGGTCCAGGATGAGTCCGCCCGCCAGCGCCCCCGCCAGCGAGCCCACGTTCGTGGACACCTGCAGGTAGGCAAACAGGCGCCCCCGGACCGCTGGCACCACGGCGCTCACACCGTAGGCCTGCGCCGGTGCCAGATAGCCTGCGCAAGCCCCTTGCAGAAAGCGCAGCGCCAGGACCGTCCAGACATCCTGCGTAAAGGCCAGGGCCAGCTGTGTGATGGCCAGCCCCAGGAGCGCCCGGACCATCATGGGCTTGTGCCCGAAGCGGTCCCCCACCTTGCCCCAGAACGTGCTGGTGAGCGCCACGCCCAGCATGGGGCCCACATACACGGCAATGCCCGCAAACGCCAGCACGCCGGGCGATGCGCCCAGGGACTGCAGGTGCACCGGCCAGAAGGGCCCGCTCATTTCCATGGCGCCCATGGAAATGAGCTGGATCACGAACAGTGCGTGAACCAGGCGGGGCAGGGCGCCGGATGCGGCTGGCGTGGGGGCCATCACACCTTCCCGCAGGTCGGGGGCGCGCCCAGCGGGTTGGGCAGACGGTGCTGCAGGCGGTAGTCTGCGTATTGCTGCAGGTGCATGCGCAACACCGAGCGCGTGGGCCAGGCCGCGTGCAGAAACTGCTCGCGCTCCGCGCGCCACAACTGCGGCTCGACACGCGCCTGCACCGCATCGAAGGCGCCCTCGGTTTCCTCGCGAAGAATCTCCCAGAGCCAGGTAGGGGGCAACTGGTACTCGTGCGTGAGCGCCAGGGCCAGCTCATGCAGATGGCACACAAAACAGGCGTCGAGCACGAAGGTGCGCACGGGTTCGATGTCGTCCCGGAAAACAGTGGGCAGGATGCCCGGGTGCATATAGGGCTGCAGTGTGTAGCCGCGCGCTTCCAGGAGCGGGGCAAACGTGCGTCCGTCGCCAAAGTCCCGGATCAGCAAACCCCGGGGGCTGCCATCCTCGGAACACAGCACGGACGTGTTTTGCTGGTGGGCCTCCAGGCCGATGCCGTAAAGCAGGTAGATCGCGACCACAGGCCGTGTGACGGCGCGCGCGTACTGCCTGAAATACGCGCCCACCGTTTCAGGCGTGGCACGGCCCGCTGCGCGTTCGATCAGTTCCGTCACCAGCGGCCGTGCGTCCAGCGGCGAAGCCGTGAACAAGGTGGCCACCGTGATGGGCAGCAGACCGTCGCTGCGGTCCAGCGCCTGGCGGGCCCCGCGGTAGGCCACCGAGAGGTGCCGCCCCGGGCGGTCCTCCTGGCGGACCGCGTGGCGGTAGTGCAGCGCCACTTCTTCGGGAAAAATTTCAAGGCGGCGGTCAAAGCCGCTTTCCTCGGCCAGGATACGTTCGATCACTGCGCTGATGCGCGGCCCCATGTGGATCGACTTGGCCTGCAGGCTGCGTTGTTCGCTGGTGAGCCACAGCGCCAGGGGCAGCTTGATGAACGGCGTGGCCCCGGGCAGCTGCGGCACCATGGTGCGAAACGACATGGTGGGGCGGGTATCGATGTCGATGCCGTCGGTGATGAGCACACCCTCGGCAATTTCGTCCGCGTAGGCTTCCTTCACGTAGTGCTCCAGGTGCCACGTGTGGATGGGCAGGGGCAGCCAGTCGTCAGCGTTCTGCTGCCGTGCCCGAAGGCTATCGCTCCAGCGCTGCCACACATCTGGGAACTGTTGGGAAAACCAGGTGCGGTAGTCCCGCACATGGGGCATGCGTTCCACATAGGCCATGTCGGCCCGCAGTGCAGCGATGCGCACGGGCACGCACGCATTGAATTCCGGTGACAGCTGTGCGACTTCGGCGGGGCTCAGCTGGGGCTTGGTTTTCCAGGTGGGGTAGAAGGGGTGCCCTTCGAGCGAGCCCCACTGCTCCAGCAGCACCGCGGCATCCCGCGCGGTACGGTGGTGGCGCACATAGTCCACCAGGCCCTTGGAGCCGGTGTCCAAAATGGCTCGTCGCAGTTCTTCGTTCCAGTGGCGGCGGTGGCTGCGTGCCAGCGCGTCATTGGCGACGCTGTTGGCCATGTCGTTCTTGAGCCCGGCGAGGCCCTGGGGCGTGGCGGTGAAGTCAAAACAGGGCGCGAGCAGATCGATGAGCTGGTCGGGTGTGTCGATGGCCGTCTTCTTGCCGCTCGGCTCCACGAGGGTGATCGTGCCGTCGAGCAGGAACGTGCGGGCGGGTGCGGCCCGCAGCGCCGAGAAATACACCAGGGCATGGTGCTCCCACAGCGGGAACCAGGCCGTATCGCCGTGCGGGGCAAAGACCAGTGATCCACTGTCGAGAATGTCCTCGGCGAACAGGCAGCGCACCAGGCGCCGCAGTGCGTTGTGCTGCGCGAGAGCCTGTGCGTCTTGTGGCGGAGGGATCGAGGCCGAGCTGGGTTCTGGCCGGGCCAGGGTATTGGTAGAGAGGTGCATGGGAAAGCAGGGCAGGGCACGCCCGTCAGGCGGGCCAGGTGGATGGGAAGTAGTCGAGCGCCGAGCCGCGCAGGCCCTGCATGTAGTCCACGTTCCAGTCGAAGATCTCCTGGATGTGGGGCAGCGGCACGTCCAGCCGCCGTCCCATTTCCACCAGCACGGCCAGGCCGTAGGCGACATCCTCCTGGAACGCGCGGCTGTCCTTGTCGATCACGTAGCCGGGTTGGCCAGCGGCCTGCACCATCGGGGCTTCGATCGCGTCATAGGCCTGGTTGGAGCGCAGCACGGACAGCAGCGTGCGGGGGTCGCGTACCTGGTCTCCGTAGGCTTCGACGATCTCCTGGTGCAGGGGTTTGACCGACGACAGGTTGATGCCCAGGCGTTGCTCGGCGGCCTTGCACAGCCGCTGGTTTTCTTCGTCGCTGCGCGCGAGGAAATACGCGCCCAGCTCGGTGCAGTCCGTCCACCAGCAGACGGGGGCGGGAAAGGGGCGTCCATGCGACTGGCTGTAGGGGCCCGCCAATCCATAGACCACCGAGCTGTGCATGATGGGATTGCCCGGCGTCAGCGTGATTTCGAGGTAGTGGTCGAGCAACTCCACCGGTGCTGCGTACAGGCGCTGCAGCATCCGTTGCAGGGCTGTGCGTGCGCTGGCGCCCTCTCGGGCGTGGGTGCCCACGTGCAGCAACTGCTTGGCGCCCCCCATGCGCACCGAAACACCGGGATGCAGGTCGTACGCGGTGTGGGGCACGTCCTTCATGCCCCAGATCACCGCGTTGGGCCGTTCTGCCAGGATCTGCTCGGCCAGCCAGTCAAAGCCGCAAAAGCCCGGGATGGCCCCCACATACACGGGTTTGTCGCGCGGCAGCGCCTGCACCATGCCGCGCAGCCAGGCGGCGCGCACGTGGGCCGGCACGGTGAGGATCACAAGGTCTGCGTTGGCGACCAGGGTGGCATCGTGGCCCACTGTGTCCAGCCGCGCCCGCAGCGGGGGCGAGTCCGGCACCAAGGCGGTCAGGCCGTAGGGACTCTTCTGGTGGCGCGCGATGACGTCCTGCCGCGTGGTGAGTAGCGACACGCGAACGCCGGGCACCTGCTTGAACAGCACCGCGTTCAGGTGCCCCGTTCGACCGCCGCCGCAGACAACCACGTCCAGGTCTTGCATGGCACCCACGTTCAGGCCACCTTCAGCCGGTCGTTGGCACGCGGCAGTTCGTCCACCACGTCCTTGGCCAGCCAGCCGTCGAGCTGCGCCCAGACCGTGGGGTCGATGATGTTGCGCTCCTTGAGCCATGCCTCGTTGAACACGGTGTGCAGGTACTTCTCGCCCCCGTCCGCCACCACCGCCACCACGTTGCCCGCGATCATGCCGCTGTGGATGAACTCCAGGGCCTTGTAGAGCACGCCGCCGGTGGATCCGCCCACCAGCAGGCCCGTGTGCTGCGCGAAGTAGCGGGCGGTTTCAAAGGCCTGTGCATCGGTCACCTGCACGCCCAGATCGATGCAGCTGTAGTCCAGCACCAGGCCCACGGTGTCTCCCTTGGGCGTGCCCGTGCCCGACTGGTAGTACGGCCGCCCTGGCTGCCCAAAGATGATGGAACCTGCAGGCTCGACCGCGATGGTGCGGGTGCGGGGGTTGTGCAGCTTGAGCCCGCGTGCAATGCCCGTCATCGAGCCGCCCGTGCCCACGCAGCCCACATACGCGTCCACCGGGCCTTGGACCTGGTCGATCACTTCGCGCACGAAGTCGAAGTAGCCGCCCGCATTGGCCACGTTGTCCGACTGGTTCATGAACACCGCACCGGGAATCTTGGAGGCCACCTCGGCCGCCAGGCGCTGGCGCTCCACCACGGCCACCTCGTCCTCGCGGTAGTCACCCTCTACGTAGCGGATCTCCGCGCCCAGTGCGCGCATCACGGCGATCTTGTCGGGCGCGGCATGGTGGTCTACCACCGCGATAAAGCGCAGGCCGAACTCGATGGCGGCAATGGCCAGTCCAATGCCGGTGTTGCCTGACGAAGACTCCACCACCACGCCCCCGGGCTGCAGGCGGCCGGAGCGCATCGCCGCGACGATCATGTTGCGCGCCATGCGGTCCTTGATGCTCCCGCCCGGGTTGTTCTTCTCGATCTTGAGCAGCAGCCGCGTTTTCTTCGAAGGAATCGGGATGCCCAGGATGGGCGTGTTTCCGATCAGGTCCGTCACTTTGCTGAGAATCATGTCTTTACTCCGTTCGGTCGTCGTCTGGCGAAAAGGCCATGGCACCTGCCGCAGTGTGGGTGACTGCAATGCGGCGGGGCATGGGATGGCGGTGAAACTCGTTTTCCAGCAGGTCCATCTGGTAGCCCGCTGTGTTGGCATACACCAGCAGGTCACCTGCCTGCGGTACACGCGCAAAGCCGATCCAGCGGTGGGTCAGAACATCGTCGTCCAGGCAGCTGTGCCCGGCGATGTAGGCATGGCAAGCCTGTGGCGGTGCGGGGGGCGATCCGTTGGCACTCCCTGGCACCAGCACCGGGTCCACCAGGAACTCGGAGCCGAACCAGGTCTCGCAGGCGCTGAAGCTGCTGCCTTCCACAAAGATCACATACCGTCCGTCGGCCAGCGGTTTCACCTGCGTGGCGCGAAAGACCGAAATGGCGGCCTGGTCCACCAGGCTGCGCCCGGGTTCGATGGCCAGTGTCAGGCCTGCCGCGTTCAGGGCCTGTGCCACGGTCATGCCCTCCGTGCACGCCGAGCACAGCAGTTGCTCCATCCACATGCAGGCGTCCACAGGCCCGCCATAGGGGTAGAACGATGTGGGCACCTTGCCGTTGCGGTAGTGCGCGCCATCCTGCGCTGCGAGAAAAGCGCTGTAGGCGGCGGTGTCCACATACCGGATGGGCAGGCCACCGCCGATGTCCAGCATCCGGGCGTTCAGCCCCATGCGGCGGGCTTCATGCACCCAGGGCAGCAGCTCGCGCACGGCCTGCACACGCGGCTCGACCGCATAGCCCGACAGATGAAAGTGAAAGCCCTCCAGAACCATGCTTGCCTCTGGTTTTGCCAATCGGGCAAGGCCCGCGCGCAGGTCGCCAGCGTCCATGCCAAAGCGACTGGTGGCCAAGGCCTGGGGCCGGTAGCGCAGCAGCACACGCGCCCGCTGGCCCGCGCCAGCAGACTGCAGGCAGTGATCCAGATCCTGCAACTCCTGCAGCGAGTCGATGGAAATGAGGGATGCGTTGTCCAGCAGCAGCTTGTGGAACGCCCGGGTCTTGGCCGGGCCGGTGGCGCACAGCCGCGTGGGGTCTGCACCAGCACGCAGTGCGTCATCTGCCTCGTAGAGGCTGGATACGTCCACGCCGATGCCAGCCTGCACGGCCGCGCGGACCAGGGCGGGCGACTTGTTGACCTTGGCCCCGTAAAAGATCTCAAAGGGCATGGGGTGGGACTGCAGCACGGCCACCAGCTTGCGCACGTTGTCTTCCAGCCGCTGCGGCCAGACGAGGTGCAGCGGCGAGCCGTATTGGGCAACCAGGCCCGGCAGCATCGCGGGTGATGCGTGCACCAGTGCTGCCACCGCTTCATCCAGCAGCGGTGGCAGGGCTGGGTACACCTTGGCTGCCGTGGCCGCTGGCGGGGGCTGCGGCGTTGGCGCAGCCGCGGGTACAGGGGGTGCATGCCGGTGCGCCGCCGTAACTTTGTTCATGCCCGCCAGGTCCGCCAACTCACCATGGTGCTGGGCTCGCATGGTGGTGCCTCAGAAATCAACGGTGGCCGACACCACAAGGGAACGTGGCGCACCCTGCACCAGGCTGCCGTACTGCGATACGCTGGCCCAGTAAGCGCGGTCTGCCACGTTGCGCAGGTTGGCACGGAACGTCGTGGGCTTGCCGGCGATCTGTGTGCGGTAGCGGGCGCCCAGGTCTGCGGTGGTCCACGATGGAATGCCCAGCGTGTTCGCGCGGTCCACATACTGCTTTCCGGTGTGGGTGATACCCCCGCTCAGTGCCAGGCCCGGCACCCAGGGCAGATCCCACTCCAGCCCCAGGTTGGCTTGCACCGAGGGGACGCCGATGGCTTTCTTGCCCTGCGTGGCCGCGCTGTTGGTCTGGCTCAGCACACCTTGCAGCAGCGTCACGCCGCCGGTGACGGACACGCCAGACACCACACGGCCGGAGGCGTTCAGTTCCACCCCCCGATTGCGCTGCTTGGCATCCACTGCGAACAGGCCGTTGGTCTGCTGGCCGCTGGGCTTGGTGATCTCGAACAGGCTCAGCGAGCTGATCATCCGGCCCCATTCGAACTTGGCGCCGATTTCCTTTTGTTTGGCCTTGTAGGGCGCAAACACCTCGCCCGCGTTGGAGGCCGTGGCCGGAGCGATGTCGCCCTTGCTGAGGCCTTCGATGTAGTTGGCGTAGAGCGATACGTTCTGCCAGGGCTTGACCACCAGGCCCGCCAGCGGCGTCGCTGCGCTCTGGTCGTACGACGAGGCGACGGCGCCCGTGGTGGTGTTGAAGTTGTCGGATTCCACACGCTGGCGGCGCACGCCCAGCAGCACCTGCACCCGGTCGTCCAGCATCGACAGGGTGTCGGCCAGCGCGATGCTGGACAGCTCTGTGTCGGCCACCCGCGCGACCTGGGCCGGGGCGGCCACGTTCTGCGCCGGGCTGTTCACCGGCGCGTAGATGTTGGACAACACGGTGGTGCCGTTGACGGAACCACGACCCAGGCGGTCGTGGTAGGTGCTGGCCTGCAGCGTGACCGTGTGGCGGACGCCGCCGGTGGCGAACTTGGTGCGCAGCCCGGCGTCCGCCGTGCTCCGGTCCACCTCGAACTGAAAGCGTTGCGGCAACGTGCTGGTGTCGCCCTGCACATTGAGCAGGGTGGGGTTGCCAAAGAGCCGGTCTACCCGTGTGCGTCCGCCGCCTGCGTTGGCGAACGCGGTGGTCTGGTCGTTCAGGTCGTATTCCAGGCGCAGCAGCAGGGAGCGGTCGGTGGTTTCAAACCATTCCCAGGGCTGACTCACGTTGCGCCGGCCATCGGGTGCGGCCGGTACGGCCGTGGCCCCTGCGGCCAGAAACGGCCGACGCTGTGGCGCATCGACACTTTCCTTCTGCGCGATGGCGTCCATGGTGGCGCGCAGCCGTTCTCCCTGGTAGTCGAGCGCGATCGCTCCCACGTCCGCCTTGCGCGACTGGTTGTCCAGCAGCGTGTCGCCCTGGTGGTGGCTGCCGTTGATGCGCACGCCCCACTGGCGTTCGGGGCCAAACCGGCGGCTCAGGTCGATCTGGCCACCCCCCTGTGCGGAGGGGCCAACGTCGGCGGAGATGCGTGTGAGCGGGGCGCTGGTGGCACGCTTGGGCACGATGTTGATGGTGCCGCCCACGCTGCTGGCCGGGGACATGCCAAACAGCAGCGCTGCGGGCCCTTTGACCAGCTCGATGCGCTCCGCATAGTCGGCCAGCACGCGGTAGTTGGGGGCGATGCCATAGACGCCGTCAAAGGCGATTTCGCCCGAGTTCTGGTCGCCCACCGGGAAGCCGCGGATGAAGAACGAGTCCAGCTGGTCGCCGGAGTGGCCCGAGAGCCGGACCGCCGAATCGTTCTTCACGATGTCGGCAATGGTGACGGCCTGTTGGTCCTGCACCATCTGCGAGGTGTAGCTGGTGGCGCTGAGCGGTGCGTTCAGGGTGTCGGTGTTGCCCAGCAGCCCCAGCCGGCCGCCGCGCGCTGTGTGCCCGTTGCCGATGGTGGCGGGCAGCCCTGCATCGCCGTCTGCCGCGACCTGGACCTCGGGCAGGGCACGGGGGCGGTCGGCGGCGTCCGGAGATGCGGTCTGAGCGCCTGCCGGGGCCATGATGCCGGCCGTGACCAGACTGGCGAGCGCCAGGCGTGTGGCTGCCGCGAGGGGGTGAAGGGGGGCCGCGCGAGCGGCGTCCATCGAAGAAGAAGAAGGCAGAGAGCCTGGCACGGTCGGTGGCAGCACAGTGGTTCCTTGAGGGGGCAGGAGGCTGGCTGGCGACGGCTGGCTGCTTGGGGCGCATGGCAATGCACCGTATGGCAAAAATTATAAACAAGAATTATTCGCATTTGATGGATTTTTTGCTTGCACTTGCAACAGGACCGCGCTGCCCACCCTCCGCAGAGTCCGTGCCCTGCGGCGTTTACGATAGGCGGCTGCCCCTGCTTGCCGCAGGGCGCTCGTTTCCTTCAAGGTGCTGCCGCCGCGCCCGCCATTTCCATGAATTCCTGCATCGACTTCAGTGCCGCGCTGGCCCCGTCAGCGCCCCGCCTTCGCCATGCCTTCCGCGCGCCCCGCGCCGTGCTGTCGGCCCGTGACCTGGCCGAGGTGCGCCTCGTTCTCGATGCCGTGTTTGCTTCCGCACAGGCAGGCGCATGGTGCGTGGGCTACGTGCGCTACGAGGCGGCTCCGGCCTTCGATGCAGCCTTGCAGGTGCATGCCGCCCAGGGGCCGCTGGCCTGGTTTGCCGTCCATGACGAAGCGCTGCCGTGGCCTGGGGATGCCGCGGCCGATGTCGCCCATGTGGAGTGGGCCTCGGGCCCCTCGCGCCCGGAATTCGATGCAGCCCTGGCCCGCATTCACCAGGCCATCGGCGATGGCGAGCTGTACCAGGTCAACTACACCGCACCGCTGTCGGGCCCGTTGCTGCAGGGCAGTGCACAGGCCTTGTTCCAGGCTTTGCAGCGCTCGCAGCCCGGCGGCTATGCCGCGTTCATCGACACCGGCAACGAACAGGTGCTTTCGGTGTCGCCCGAATTGTTCTTTGACTGGGAAAGCGGAGCCCATGGTGACCCGGCGGGTGGAGCCATCCTGGCGCGCCCCATGAAAGGCACCGCGCCACGTGGCGCCACGCCTGCGCAGGATGTTGCCAACGTTGAGCACCTGCGCTCGTCGCCCAAGGAGCGGGCTGAGAACGTGATGATCGTGGACCTGCTGCGCAACGACATATCCCGCATCGCGCTGCCGCACAGCGTGCGTGTGCCCGCGCTGTTTGCCACCGAAGCCCTGCCCACCGTGTGGCAGATGACGTCGGACGTGACGGCCCGCACGCGGCCCGGTACCACGCTGACCGACGTGTTTGCTGCGCTGTTTCCCTGCGGCTCCATCACCGGTGCGCCCAAGGTGCGCGCCATGCAGATGATCCATGCGGTGGAGCCCGCGCCGCGCGGCGTGTACTGCGGCGCCGTGGGCGTGGTGCGGCCTGTGGGTGCCGCCGGGGCGGATGGGCAGCACCGCGTGGCGGCCACCTTCAACGTACCCATTCGCACCGTGGTGCTGCGCACCGACGGCGGCCACACCCAGGCCACCTGCGGCATTGGCAGTGGCATCACCTCGGGGGCGCAAGCGGACGCCGAATGGAACGAGTGGCGCCACAAGCGCGCCTTCGTGGAGCGTGCGAGCCAGCCTTTTGACCTGCTGGAAACTTTGGCGCTGGTGGACGGCCAGTGGCGCCATCTGCCCGAACACCTGGCGCGACTGCAGGCGGCGGCGGTGCATTTTGGCTACCCCTTTGATGACAAGCTGGTCGAGCAGTGCGTGCGGATGCTGGCAGCGGGACATGGCGCAGGCCTCTGGCGTGTGCGCCTGCTGCTCAATGCCGCAGGTGAGCCCCGGGCCGAGGCCTTTGCACTGGCCCCCACGCCCGAGCCCGTGCGCCTGCAGCTGGCGCGCAGCCCACTACCGGAGGCCCATGGCGAATTCGTGCGCCACAAGACCACGCGCCGCGCGCACTACGCGGCCTTTGCGCCCACGGCCGCCGGGGTGTTCGACACGGTGTTGTGGAACGAGGCGGGTGAGATCACCGAAAGTACCTTCGGCAATATCGCCCTGCTGCTCGATGGCCGCTGGGTCACGCCGCCGCTGGCCTGTGGCCTGCTGCCCGGCGTGGGCCGCGCGGTGGCGCTGCGCGAGGGGCGTGTGACAGAAGCCGTGGTGCGGCTGCAGGACCTGCCCCGCGTGCAGGGCTGGGCGTTCATCAACAGCCTGCGCGGCTGGTTGGCTGCGGAGTTGGTGGCAGAAGACCCAGGCTGATGCATCAGGGCACCCGCCGGGCTTTTGGGGCACAGCGTTTTGCTATCAAAATAATAGCTATCAATGACTATGGATAAGCGATAGGGCCGAATTTATTCAAAAATTGCCGCCGCTGGTTCAGAGCCGCTCCTTGGCGTATGAGCCCCGGTCCATATCGACGATCTCCACGCTCAGCTGCACCATCACGCCCTGGGGCTTGGGCGTGCGTTCGCGCAGCACGGCGGCGATGCGGTCGGACAGCTCCTTCTTGGCCTCGGGCGTGCGGCCCGCGAGCAGGCGCAGTTGGGCATGCACAAAAGCGCGGTTGGCGGGCGCGATGCCGATCTCGAAGCTGTCGGCCACGATGAAGCGGGTCTTCAGGTCCGCCTCGTCCTGCACCTGGGGGTGGGCGCACAGGGTGGCATTCAGGGCCGTCAGCGTTTCGGCCTCTGGGTAGTGGGGCAGGTTGGCCGAGTATTCAATGGTCAGGTGGGGCATGGAGGGGGTCCGGTTCGGTCGAGTGAATTCACTTCAAAGCCATGGTAGACAGGTTCTAAGAACCTGTTCAAGATCTTTTCAGGGTCGCACAAGGCCCGTTCCCGAAGGGTTGGAGCGAAATCGGGCTGACGAACTTGGAAGTGTTTGGCGCCCCGGCTGCTTGCATGGGCATGAGCCCATGCGGCGCCTCCGAAGCATCCACGTCCATCACGATGGCACTCCAATGCGATCCCCGAAAAGATTCTGAACAGGTTCTTAAGCCAGCAACCCTTGGGCCGTCAGTGGCACCCAGCAGTTTAAGCCGCCGTTAAGCAAGGCTGCTGACTATCACGCGGCTGCTTGCAGCAGCTTGTTTTTCATCAACTTGTTGTTCCTTAAGAGCCATGACACCCCCCTTCTTGATCCAAAAAACCACATTGTTTGCCCTCCTGCTGTGCGCCGCCACCTGGGCCAGCGCCGAGGGCGCCCACCCGCACTGGGAATACAAGGGCAAACACGGCGCCGCCCACTGGGGCGCGCTGGAGCCTGGTTTTGAGGCCTGTGCACGTGGTGCGGCGCAAAGCCCCATCGACATTCGCAATACCGTGAAAGAGGCGCTGCCTGCGCTGGATTTCCAGTACACGGCAGGTGCCCCCACGCTGGTCAACAACGGGCACACGGTGCAGGTGAACATGCCTGCGGGCAGCAAGCTGGTGGTGGACGGCAAGGCGATGGAGCTGCTGCAGTTCCACTTCCACACCCCCAGCGAAGAGGCCATTGGCGGCAAGCACGCGGCCATGGTGGCCCACTTTGTGCACAAGGCTGCGGACGGAGGACTGGGCGTGGTGGCGGTGCTGATCCAGCCGGGCAAGACGAATGCGGCCTGGGCCCCCATCTTTGCGCACCTGCCGCGTGTGGGTGAGCAGCTGACGGTGGACGGGCTCACGCTGGACGCCAGCACCCTGTTGCCCGCCAAGAAGGGTTACTACAGCTTTGCAGGGTCGTTGACCACGCCGCCCTGTTCCGAAGGCGTGCAGTGGATGGTGCTCAAGGAACCCGTGAAACTGGGTGCCCAGCAGATCAAGGCGTTCCGCCAGCTCTATAACGCCAACGCGCGCCCAGTGCAGCCGCTCAATGGCCGCATCGTGAAAGAAAGCACCTGACTGTGACCAGCCGGTCCGCGGGTTCCAGGGGGCGGCTGAGTCGCAGGTCGATGTTCAGGCCATAGTCAGGCTGTAGCGGCCGCAGGCGCCACGCTGGTGTCTTCGGTTTTTTGGTGAAGAGCCACCACGCAGTCGGCGGCATGTGCCGCCAGCGCTGCCAGCAACGCATCCACATCCGCCGCCGTGTGCGCGGCAGACAGCGCAATGCGCAACCGGGCCGTACCCACGGGCACCGTGGGCGGGCGGATGGCGGGCACCCACAGGCCCCGCTGGCGCAGGCTTTCCATCGCGGCCAGGGCCGCTTCGTTGCTGCCGATGACGAGCGCCTGCACCGCCGTGTGGGATGGCAGCAGGTGCCAGCCCAGTTCCGGGGGCAGCGCGGCCAGGCCTTCGCGCAGTTGCGCAATGCGCTTGCAAAGCCCCTCTCGCAGGTCGTCCGCAGTGGCGATCAGCTCCAGGCTTTTGCGCAATGCGCTTGCCAGCAGGGGCGGTGCGGCCGTGGCAAAGATGTAGGTGCGGGTCTTTTGCAGCAGCCATTCAATGAGTGCAGCATCGCCCGCCACAAAGGCGCCCGCCACGCCCGCCGCCTTGCCCAGCGTGGCCATGTAGAGCACGCGGCGCGAGGCGGTGGTGCCCGTCAGGCCCGCTTGCGCCAGGCTACCGCGCCCTTGGGGGCCGAGCACGCCAAAACCATGGGCGTCGTCCAGCAGCAGCAGCGCGTCGTAGCGCTCGCACAGCGCCAGCAGGGCGGGGATGTCGATCAGGTCGCCATCCATGCTGAACACCGCATCGCTGACCACCAGCTTGCGCCGTGCAGGGCTGGCGGCTAGCGCAGCCTCCAGGGCTGCGAGGTCGGCATGCGGGTAACGATGGATGGTGGCGCGCGACAGGCGCGCGCCATCGATCAGGCAGGCGTGGTTGAGCGCGTCGGAGAAGATCGCATCGCCATCGCCCACCAGCGCGGGGATGATGCCGGTGTTGGTGGCGTAGCCCGCGTAGAAGTACAGTGCACGGGGCAGCTGCACAAAGGCGGCCAGGTCGCGCTCCAGCGCATCGTTCGCGGCGCTGTGGCCGCTGACCAGGGGTGATCCGCCCGAGCCCACGCCAAAGGTGTGCGTGGCGTCGCGAGCGGCCTCGGCCAGCGCAGGGTGGCCGGCCAGGCCCAGGTAGTCGTTGCTGCAAAAGGCCAGCATGGGCTGGCCGTCCACCAGCAGGTGGGCACCGCCCGCGGGTTGCACCACGCGGCGGCGGCGCAGCAGGTGGGCGCGCTCGATGTCGGCCAGGCGCCCCGGGATCTCGTCGAGCCAGGAGGTGGGGTGGGATTCCTGCGTCATAGCCATTCCCCGGGCAGTTCAAACACCAGGCTGCGCGCATCGGGAAGGTCCTGGTACGGCACCTCGGCCAGCAGCGGCACGCCCAGGCGCGCACGCAGGTAGGCGATGTTCTCGTCAGCCGCCTCCATCTCGGGGTCCACACGGTTGGCCACCCAACCCACCAGCACGAGGCCACGCGCCCGGATGGCCTCGGCAGTCAGCAACGCATGGCTGAGGCAGCCCAGCCGTAAACCCACCACCAGCACCACGGGCAGGGCCAGGGCCTGGGCCAGGTCGGCACCGGTCTGGGTGTCGGTCAGCGGCACATGAAAACCGCCCGCGCCCTCCACCACCACGGCATCCGCCTGGGCGGCCAGCGCCTGGTAGCTGCGCACGATGGCCGCGATATCAATCTGCACCCCGGCACGTTCGGCCGCAATGTGGGGCGACAACGGGTCGAGCAGCAGCACGGGGTTGTCCAGCTCGGGTGCGACGGCCAGGGTGGAGGCCGAGCGCAGCGCGATCGCGTCCTCGCTGGCCCAGTCCTCGCCCCAGGGCACCACACCGGCCGCCACGGGCTTCATGCCGACCACACGGCGGTGGTGCGGCGCCAGGGCGTGCAACAGGCCGGTGGACACCAGCGTCTTGCCGACGCCGGTGTCGGTGCCGGTGACAAAACATCCAATCATCAATTCTCCTCTTGCAGCGTGGCGTTCAGCGCAGCGAGCGCGCCGCTGGCCAGGCATTGCACGGCTTCGTCGTCGAGCACGTAGGGCGGCATGGCATACAGCGTCTTGCCGATGGGACGCAGCACCAGCCCCCGCGCCATGGCGTGCTGGTGGTAGCGGCGGGAAAAGTCGGGCAGCGTGGTGTCCACATCCCAGGCCCAGATCATTCCGAGGCGGCGCGCATGGCGCACACGTGGATGCTGTGCCAAGGGTGCGCACGCCGCATCGATGCGTTGCACCAGTGCCTTGTTGGCATTCAGCGCATCCAGCTGTTCAAACAACTCCAGCGTGGCCAGCGCCGCGCGGCAGGCCAGGGGGTTGCCGGTGTACGAGTGCGAATGCAGAAAGCCGCGCGCCACATCGTCGTCGTAGAACGCGGCGTACACCACATCCGTGGTCAGCACGGCCGACAGCGGCAGCGTGCCGCCAGTCAGTCCCTTGGACAGACAAATGAAATCCGGCCGGATGCCCGCCTGCTGGTGCGCGAACATCGTGCCCGTGCGGCCAAAGCCCACGGCGATCTCGTCCACCACCAGGTGCACCTCGTAGCGGTCGCACAGCGCGCGCGCCAGGCGCAGGTACTCGGGGTCGTGCATCGCCATGCCAGCAGCACATTGCACCAGCGGTTCGACGATGAAGGCGGCGGTGGTGGTGTGGTGGTCCTGCAGCCAGGTCTCCAGCGCGGCGGCGGCGCGCCGGGCCACGTCCTGTGCGGTTTCGCCAGGGGCTGCGCTGCGCGCATCGGGGCTGGGCACGGTGTCGGCCAGGCGCACCAGCGGGGCATAGGCCTCGCGGAAGATCGCGATGTCGGTCACGGCCAGCGCGCCCACGGTTTCGCCGTGGTAGCCACCGGCCAGGCCTACGAAGCGGCTCTTGGCGGGGCGCCCGGTGTTGCGCCAGTAGTGCGCGCTCATCTTGAGTGCAATCTCGGTGGCAGCGGCGCCGTCGCTGCCGTAGAACGCATGGCCCAGGCCAGTGAGGGTGGCCAGGCGCTCGGACAGCTCCACCACCGGCGCATGGGTGAAGCCCGCCAGCATCACGTGGTCGAGCTGGCCCAGCTGGTCCACCAGCGCGGCCTGGATGTGTGGGTGGCTGTGGCCGAACAGGTTGACCCACCAGGAGCTGATGCCGTCCAGGTAACGCTGGCCGTCGGTGCCATAGAGCCACGGGCCCTGGGCGCGCGCAATGGCCACGGGCGGCTGGGCCTCGTGCCGCTTCATCTGCGTGCAGGGGTGCCAGACGGCGGCCAAGCTGCGGGCCACCAGCCCGTCGTGTTGTGGCTGCATGCTTACAGGGCCTGGGTGGGCACGGCGTGGCGCAGTTCGGTCTGGCGGTTGTGCTCGTCCACAAACACCAACTGGGGCTGGTGCGTGGCCACCTGGTCTTCATGCACCTGGGCGAAGGCGGCAATGATGATGAGGTCGCCTGCGGATGCGCGGCGTGCGGCCGATCCGTTCACCGAGATCATGCCGCTGCCGCGCTGGCCCTTGATGGCGTAGGTGACGAAACGCTCGCCGTTGTTGATGTTCCAGATGTGGATCTGCTCGTTCTCGGCGATGTTGGCCGCATCGAGCAGGTCTTCGTCGATGGCGCAGGAGCCTTCGTAGTGCAGCTCGCACTGGGTCACGGCCACGCGGTGGATCTTGGATTTGAGCAGAGTGCGGAACATCGGCTTCCTTCAATGAAGTCTGTGAATGGGGGAGGGCCTGCCGGCGGCAGGGCCGTGGTCGGTCAGGGCTGCGGAAAGTCCAGCATGCAGCTGTCGCCCAGCGCTTCGCGCCACACGCGCACGCGACTCACGCTGGCGCGCAGGTCGGCGGGCAGCGCCTGGGCGATGAAAACGCACAGGTTCTCCAGCGTCGGCGTGCCCAGGCCGGGCACGTCGTCCAGCATGTGGTGGTCCAGCTGCTCGCGCACCACCTCCAGGCCCCTGCGCAGCAGGCCCAGGTCCAGCACCATGCCGGTGGCGGGGTCGCGTGGGCCGCTCAAAAAGACCTCGGCGTGGTAGGTGTGGCCGTGCACGCGGCGGCTGCCTTCGGCCTCGATTTCGCGGCGCAGGGTGTGGGCGGCGTCGAAGAAGAAGCGCTGGGAGATGGTGAACAACATACGGGAACCAAAAAAAGAAAGCTGCTCACCGGATGTCGGTGAGCTTGTGGGTTTGCAGGCTCAATCGCCATGCGGGGTGGGCCAGGCAGGCGTCAATGCAGGCGGCAGTGTTCTGGCGCTGCAGCAGGCCGTCCATGGGCTGCAGAAAGCGGTGGGTGAACTGCGTGTCCTGCTCCAGCGCCTGCAGGTCAAACCCCGGCTGGGGCCACACGAGCTTCAGTTCCTGCCCGCTGCGTTGTACCCACGGGGCACCCGCCTTGGGGCTGATGCACAACCAGTCGATGCCCTCGGGCGCGGCCACGGTGCCATTGCTTTCCACAGCGATGCGGAATTGCTGCGCGTGCAGTGCGTCGATGAGCGCCGTATCGACCTGCAGGAGGGGCTCGCCGCCGGTCAGCACCACCAGGCGGTGGCCCGCGTCTGCAGGCCATTGGGCGGCGATCAATTCCGCCAGTGCCGTGGCCGTTTCGAACTTGCCGCCCAGCGTGCCGTCGGTGCCCACAAAGTCGGTGTCGCAGAACTGGCAGATGGCCTGCGCGCGGTCCTGCTCGCGGCCCGTCCAGAGGTTGCAGCCTGCAAAGCGGCAGAACACGGCCGGGGTGCCCGCTTGGCCGCCTTCGCCTTGCAGGGTGTAGAAAATTTCTTTGACGCTGTAGGTCATCGGGGCACCGGAGGGACTAAGAGGGTGGGGGCAGCGGGGGCCGCCATGTCGGGATAGTCGCGGCTGTAGTGCAGGCCCCGGCTTTCGCGGCGCAGCTGGGCGCTTTTCACGATCAGGTCGGCCACCTGCACCAGGTTGCGCAGCTCCAGCAGGTCGCGTGTGACATGGAAGTGGGCGTAGAACTCCTGGATCTCGCCCTGCAGCATCGCAATACGGTGCGCGGCGCGCTCCAGCCGCTTGTTGGTGCGCACGATGCCCACGTAGTCCCACATGAAGCGGCGCAGCTCGTCCCAGTTGTGGGAGATGACGACGGATTCATCCGCATCGGTCACGCGGCTGTCGTCCCAGGCGGGCACGGTGGGCAGTTCTGTGGTCGGGGCTGCAGCGATGGCCTGCGCGGCGGCGCGGGCGAACACCATGCATTCGAGCAGCGAGTTGCTGGCCAGCCGGTTGGCGCCATGCAGGCCGGTGCAGGCCACCTCACCCACGGCAAACAGGCCGGGCAGGTCGGTGCGGCCCGCCAGGTCGGTCAGCACGCCGCCGCAGGTGAAGTGGGCCGTAGGCACCACGGGGATGGGCTCCTTGGTGATGTCGATGCCCAGCGACGCGCAGTGCGCGAGGATGTTGGGAAAGTGCTCCTGCAAAAACGCGGGGCTCTGGTGCGAGATGTCCAGGTGCACGCAGTCCAGGCCGTGTTTTTTCATCTCGAAGTCGATGGCCCGGGCCACCACGTCGCGCGGGGCCAGTTCGGCGCGCGGGTCGTGGTCGAGCATGAAGCGCGTGCCACCCGCCGATGGGGGCAGCAGCAATTTGCCGCCCTCGCCACGCACGGCCTCGCTGATGAGGAAGGATTTTTCGTGCGGGTGGTAAAGGCCTGTGGGGTGGAACTGGATGAACTCCATGTTCGCCACGCGGCAGCCCGCGCGCCAGGCGGCGGCAATGCCGTCGCCCGTGGCGGTGTCGGGGTTGGTGGTGTACAGGTACACCTTGCCCGCACCGCCCGTGGCCAGGATGGTTTGTGGTGCGCGGAAGGTGACGACCTCGTCGGTGTCGCTGTCGAGCGCGTACAGACCCAGGCAACGGTTGCCGGGCAAGCCCAGCTTGCGCGTGGTGATCAGGTCCACCAGCGTGTGCTGCTCAAACAGCGTGATGCCGGGGGTGGCGCGCACCACGTCGATCAGTGTGCGCTGCACGGCCGCGCCGGTGGCATCGGTCACATGGGCAATGCGGCGCGCGCTGTGGCCGCCTTCGCGCGTCAGGTGCAGCTGGTCGCCTTCGAGCGTGAAGGGCACACCCAGCTTGCGCAGCCAGGCAATCGAGGCGGGGGCGTTCTCCACCACAAAGCGCGTGGTGGCCAGGTCGCACAGGCCTGCGCCGGCGACCAGCGTGTCTTCAATGTGGGCGGCAAAGCTGTCGTCGTCAGCCAGCACGGCGGCAATGCCGCCCTGGGCCCAGCCGCTCGATCCATCTTGCAGCGTGCGCTTGGTGATGACGGCCACGCGGTGGGTGGGCGCCAGGTGCAAGGCAGCCGAGAGGCCAGCGAGGCCGCTGCCTACGATGAGAACGTCGAAGTCGTGGGATGCCATGGCTTGCGGGTGAAGAAAGGGGTAACGCCACGGCCACCGGCCAGGGCGGTGAACAGGGGAGCCAGCCTAGACCGGCGTGTAAGCGAGGCGCACGTAAATGGGGGCAAAAGCCTCGGCCTGCGTGATCTCGATCAGCGTCTCTTTGGCCAGCTCCAGCAGGGCGATGAAGGTCACCACCAGCACGGTGCTGCCTTTTTCGGGCTCGAAGAGTTCTTCAAACTCCACAAAGCGGCGGCCCTGCAGCGTTTTGAGCACCATGCTCATGTATTCGCGCACCGAGAGTTCCTCGCGCGTGATCTTGTGGTGCTGCACAAGCTTGGCGCGTTTGAGGATGTCGCGCCAGGCGTCCTGCAGCTCCACCACGTGCACGTCTGGAAAGCGCGGCTGCAGGCTTTGTTCGATGTAGACCTGGGCCTTCAGGAAGTCGCGGCCGTACTGCGGCATGTGCGACAGGCGCATGGCCGCCATCTTCATTTGCTCGTATTCGAGCAGGCGGCGCACCAGCTCGGCGCGGGGGTCTTCGGGCTCCTCGCCGCCTTCCTGCTTCTTGGGCGGCAGCAGCATGCGCGACTTGATCTCGATGAGCATCGCCGCCATCAGCAGGTACTCGGCTGCCAGCTCCAGGTTGCGGCTGCGGATCTCGTCCACATACGCCAGGTACTGCTTGGTAACCCCCACCATGGGGATGTCGAGGATGTTGAAGTTCTGCTTGCGGATCAGGTACAGCAGCAAATCGAGCGGGCCTTCGAAGGCTTCCAGGAAGACTTCGAGCGCATCGGGCGGGATGTACAGGTCTTGCGGCAGCGCAAACAGCGGCTCGCCGTACAGGCGTGCCAGCGCCACCTGATCCACCACCACGGGCATGCCTGCCGCGTCCAGCGCGGACAGATCCGGCGAATCGGCCACGTTGGCTTCGTTCGCTGTGGTCATGGTTTGCTATAAAAAAATGAGCTACTAGAGCTTATTGAATAAGCGCTAGAGGCCATTTTGATGCTTAATCTGCGTTGGTCTGGTAGACGTACGGCTTTTGCTCGACCTGGCCTTCGCGGTACTCGGTCCAGATGCTGCGGTCCACCTTCTTGTCCCACAGCAGGGCACGGCCTGCCAGCTGCTGGCTTTCCAGTTCGGGGCGGCTGGCCTTGAGCTGGTTGATGAACTGGGTGGCGTCGGATTGGTAATCGGGGCGGCGGAAAATAGACATGGACTGTGAATCTCTTTCTTGGAACGCATCAGGCACAGTGACGCACCAAAGGTCCAAGATTTTACCGGGACGAATTTATGCGCTTGATATATCGCGCCGCTGCCCTGGCAGCTGCCGCTTTTTCCCTGATCGCTCTTACCGCCTGCGACCCCCAGCGCATCAGCGAGCTGAAAGAGGGCGTATCGACCGAAGCCGACGTGCGCGACCGCTTTGGCGCCCCCGAGAACGTGTGGGAAGAACCGGGCGGTGCCCGCACCTTCGAATACAACCGCCAGCCCGCAGGTCAGGTCAACTACATGATCACCATCGGCCCCGATGGCCGCATGATCGCGCTGCGCCAGGTGCTCACGCCCGAAACCTTTGCGCGCGTCGTGCCTGGCATGCGCATGGATGAGGTGCGCCGCCTGCTGGGCAAACCCGCAAAGGCCACGCCCTACGAGCTGAAGAAAGAGACGTGGGTGGACTGGCGCTATCTGGAGGCGCCCAACCAGGCCAAGGTGTTCACGGTGGTCCATGGGGCTGACCTCGTGGTGCTGCGCACGCAGACGGGGGCCGACCTGGACGCGCCGGAGTTCAAGGGCGGCAAGTAAACGGTTGCCCCGCGCCCTGCCGACAACTACACATCCACGCTGGCGCCGCCCTGGGCGGCCAGCCGGTCGGCAAAGCCCGATCGCTCGATCAGCGAGCGTGGCTGCTCGTGCAGGTTCACCACCGACATGCGCCCACCGCGCGCTGCCACGGCTTTCAGGATCTGCTCCAGCGCATCCAGCCCGGTCGTGTCCAGCGCCACCAGCTCGCAGGCGTCCAGCACCACATCCATGCCGGGCAGGCCGGTTTCCACCGCCTGCACGATGGGGTCGATCTTGGCGGCTGCGCCAAAAAACAGCGCGCCGTGCAGGCGCCAGCGGGCCACAGTGCGCTGCCCCGGCGCAGCGCCCGGCGGTGTTGGAATGGGTTCGGGCTCGCGCACCGCGCGAAACAACCCGCTCATGCGCCGCACAAACAGCGCGCAGGCCATGAACAGGCCCACCTCCACCGCCACCGTGAGGTCGAACACCACCGTGAGGAAAAACGTGCCCAGCATCAGCAGCCGGTAGTGGTTGCTGAAATGCTTGAGCCGCACAAACTCGTGCCACTCGCCCATGTTCCAGGCCACAAACAGCAAGATGCCCGCCAGCACCGCCAGCGGAATGTGCAGCGCCAGCGGCGCAGCCACCAGCACGATCGCCAGCAGCGTGAGTGCATGCACCATGCCCGCTACCGGCGACGTGGCGCCCGCGCGGATATTGGTCACCGTGCGCGCAATGGTGCCGGTGGCCGGCATGCCGCCAAAAAACGGCACGATCATGTTGGCCGCGCCCTGGGCCATCAGCTCTTGGTTGGGGTCGTGTTTTTTGTGGTGCGGGTCGGTGGCCAGCTGGTCGGCCACGCGGGCGCACAGCAGCGACTCGATGGCACCCAGCAACGCGATGGTGAGTGTGGGGGTGACCAGCAGCCGCACCGTCTCCCACGAAAAATCGGGCAGCGCAAACACCGGCAGCGCCTGCGGAATGCCTCCAAAGCGCGAGCCGATGGTCTCCACCGGAAACCTGAGCCCCCAGGCCAGCAGGCTCAGCGCCACCAGCGCCACCACGGGTGCGGGCACCCGGGCAAACCGGCGCACCGTGTGCCCCTCCATGAGCCGGATCACCGGCGAGCCCTTGAGGAACAGCCGTGGCCAGAGGAACAGTAGCGCCACACACGCCAGCCCCAGCCCGAACGCATAGGGGTTGAAGGTGCCGATGTGCTGCGCCAGCGTGCTCACCTGCGAGAAGAAGTTGCCCGGCATGCGGTCAATCGACAAGCCCAGCCAGTCTTTCACCTGTGACAGCGCAATCAGCACCGCAATGCCGTTGGTAAAGCCGATCACGATGCTGACCGGCACAAACCGCACCAGCGTGCCCAGGCGAAACAACCCCAGCAGCACCAGAATCACGCCCGCGCAGGCGGTAGAGATCAGCAGATTGGCCACGCCATAGCGCTCCACAATGCCGTAGACGATCACGATGAACGCGCCCGCCGGCCCACCAATCTGCGTGTTGGCGCCCCCAAGGGCAGAGATGAGGAAGCCCGCAATGATGGCCGTCCACAGCCCCGCCTCGGGCTTGAGGCCACTGGCAATCGCAAACGCCATGGCCAGCGGCAGCGCCACAATGCCCACCGTGACCCCCGCACCCACGTCGGCCAGCCAGCGGCTCTTGGTGTAGCCGCGCAGGGCGTCGATCAGGCGGGGGCGAAAGGCGGGCGAAAACGGCATGGAGGCAACCAGTGTAGTGAGCGCTTCTTGAAGTGCAACCGATGGCGGTCCCAACCGCCCGATGGCGTCACACCGGCGCTGCAATAGCGCCACAACAGGGCCACAAACAGAGCCTCCGCAACTTCGATAGCTTCAGCTCCATGTCGGTGTCGTACCGAATTTGCTCCTGATTTGATAGCTATTGACGCTTGCTGTATAAGAGATGGATGACAAAAATGCCTGAAATCTGCCAAGACTGGCAAGGGAAAGCAGCCCCTGCGCACTGGCGCGTTGCTTGCTAGTTGTGGTGCACTGCATCCCCACCTGCTCCCATGCCCGACACCGTTCACCCTCCTGCCATGCCGACGCCCGAAATGTCCCCCCCGCCATCGCTGCGCCACGGCCTGTTCGAAGACGCGCAGGCCCTGTTCGCGGGCACCTTGTTTGTGGCCATGGCGCTCATGCTTTTCAACCAGGCGGGCCTGCTGGTGGGCGGCACCGCGGGCGTGGCGTTTTTGCTGCACTACGTCACGGGCATTTCGTTCGGCAAGCTGTTTTTTGTGGTCAACCTGCCGTTCTACTGGTTTGCCTGGACGCGCATGGGCCACGAGTTCACCATCAAGACCTTTGTCTGCGTGGGCCTGCTGTCGCTGCTGACCGAGCTGTTTCCGCACGTGATGCATGTGGACTACCTGAACCCGCTGTTCGCCTCGCTGCTGGGCGGGCTGCTGCTGGGCACGGGCTGTTTGTTTCTGGCGCGCCACCGCTCCAGCCTGGGCGGTGCCACGGTGGTGTCGCTGTATCTGCAAAGCCGCTATGGCATGCGGGCGGGCAAGGTGCAGATGATGATCGACGGCTCCGTGGTACTGCTGGCGCTGTTCGTGGTGCCGGTCGAGCGTGTGGCGTATTCGGTGCTGGCCGTGCTGGTGATGAGCGGGTTCTTGTGGATCAGCCACCGGCCAGGGCGCTACGTGGGGCATTGAGGGACGGGGCCGCCAGCGCGACGGCCGCCTGTCTCCGATCGTGACCGAGTCCTCAGGGGTCTGAGCTCCCGTCGAACGCCCCTGCGCGACTCCATTGCACCCGTCAACCCTGCTTCAGTGGGGGTGTGTTTGCGCGTCCACCCACCATAGAGTTCGTGCTACCCCGCCTGCGCCCGCACGAGGGGCGCCGGGCTCGCCCGCGCCTCCTGAATAGGTGAAGTGCCCACCCCGTTCACTTGCCCGGAGAACCCTTGATGTACCGAACTTTTTCCGCCAGCGCTGAAGCACTGTGGGCGAGGCTTGGTGGGGCGGCAAGGCTGCTTCTTTTGATTGCGAGCGGAGTCTTGATGGCCTGCGGCGGTGGCGAAGACCCTGCTGCGCCCCCGCCGCCCCCGCCCGTGGCGCAACATGCTGTGGGCGGCACTGTGACGGGGCTGGTGGGCACGCTCGTCCTGGCCAATGGCACGGAGGCGGAGCTGACCATCACGGCGAACGGCAGCTATGCCACCAACGTTTTGCAGGGCCAGGCCTACAACATTGTTGTGCGTACCCAGCCCGCCGGGCAGACCTGTGTTGTGGAAAACGGTTCGGGTGTGGTGGCAGGCCCGGTTACCAACATCTTGGTGACATGCACCACCAATACCTACACCGTCGGTGGATCGATCACGGGCCTGCTGGGCGTGGTGACGTTGCGGCTCAACGGCGCTGCGGATCTGTTGGTGGCCACCAATGGCGTTTTCGGGTTTGCCTCACCGCTGACCCATGGCAGCTCTTACGCCGTGACGGTGCATGTACAGCCTGCGAATCAGGTTTGCACGGTGGAGGCTGGCACCGGGGTTGTCGTGGCGCCCGTGACCCAAGTGAGAGTGCGTTGCAGCACCGTCTCATCGCCTCCGCCTCCTGCTCCCCCCCCTCCACCGGCTCCACCCACGCCGGGTGGCCTGGGCATTGCCTATGGGACGAAGGCACTGGTCTTTTCGTGGACCTCGACGCCCGGCGCAACCCGCTACACGGTGTACGAAGACCCGGACGGCGCGGGCCCGCTGGTACCCGCGCAAATCGGGTCGACCGCGGCCACCGGGCTGACCTACGCAGTTCCGGTGCTGCTGCACCTTCGGGTGAATGCGACGTACACCGTGCAAGCCTGCAACGCGGGCGGGTGCAGTGCCCCATCGGCCTCCATGGCGGCAGACATGGTGCGTGCCATTGGCTACTTCAAGGGATCGACTACCACCGCCGAAGGCCGGTTTGGCAACCGCGTGGCCTTGTCCAGCAACGGCACCACCCTGGCCGTGGGGGCGTATGGAGAGGGTGGCAACACGGGGGCGGTATACGTATTCACGAAGAGCGGCGCCACGTGGTCGCAGCAGGCGCGCATTGCGGCCCCCAACGGCGAGGCCAACGATTATTTTGGCAATGCCGTGGCGCTGTCGGCCGACGGCAACACGCTGGCCATTGGCGCGGATGGCGAGAGCGGCGACCAGAAGGGCACGTTTGCGACCATGCCCGCCACCAACAACCTGGCCAGCAACTCAGGCGCCGTCTATGTCTATTCCCGCACGGGCGCCGTCTGGTCGCAGCAGGCATTCATCAAGGCGAACAACGCGGATGCCGACGATCTTTTCGGTTCATTCGTAGCCCTCTCGAACGACGGCAACACCCTGGCGGTGGGGGCCTACAACGAGGATGGTGACCTGACTGGAACACACGGCAATGGAGCCTATGCTGCGTCCGGGGCTGCCTACGTCTTTGCCCGCACGGGCACCAGCTGGGCACAGCAAAGTTACCTCAAGGCCTCCAACGCAGGCGCGGGAGATTTCTTCGGCATCTACCTCAGCCTGTCTGGCGCAGGCGACACCCTGGCGGTGGGCGCGTTCTTTGAGCGCAGCGCCTTGGCGAGTGATCCTGCGGACGACACCCTGGCCAATGCCGGTGCGGCCTACGTGTTCCAGCGCAATGCGGGGGCATGGTCGCAGCAGGCCTATCTGAAGGCTCCGAATCCCAAGGCGCAGGACCGCTTCGGCGTCTCGGTCATCCTGTCAGGCGACGGCAACACGCTGGCGGTTGGCATGGACGGAGACAGCAGCAACTACACAGGCACCTTCGTGGTGCCGCCACCCAGCAACACCCTTGCACTCAACTCTGGCGCGGTGTTTGTGTTCATTCGCGCAGGTGGCGTCTGGCAGTCACAGGCGTACTTGAAAGCCTCCAACACCCGCACCCCCCACCGGTTTGGCAACAACCTGGCGATGTCGAGCGATGGCAACACGCTGGTCGTGCCGTCGTACCGCGACGACAGCAATGCGCGCGGATTCAATGGCGACCAGGCCAACACCGCCGCTGCGGATGCGGGCGCTGTGCTGGTGTTCCGCCGCAGCGCAGGCACCTGGGCGCAACAGGCCTACCTGAAGGCACCCAATACGGGCGCTGGGGACCGGTTTGGTGGACGTGTGGCGATATCGGGTGACGGCACTACGCTGGCCGTGGGGGCATCCACTGAAGACAGTGGATCGACTGGCATTGGGGGCAATCAGTCGGACGAAAGCAGCGCCAACGCGGGCGCGGTGTACCTTTACTGAGAGCTTGCTTCAGGGCGGCAGTCAACATGCCGCCCCTTCCTCTGTCGGCGGATGGCGAGGGGCTCAGCACCCCTCGGCATCCTTGACGGTTGCTTTGTCTATGAGCGTTGCACGCCTTACCGCACCCGCATGCCGGGCGTGGCGCCGGGCCAGGGGTTGAGCACGTAGATGCCGGGGTTGGCCTTTTCGTCGCCATGGCTGGCGGCCAGCACCATGCCTTCGCTCACGCCAAACTTCATCTTGCGCGGCGCCAGGTTGGCCACCATCACGGTGTGCTTGCCCACCAGATCTTCGGGCTTGTAAGCGCTGGCAATGCCGCTGAACACGTTGCGCGTACGGCCTTCGCCCACGTCCAGCGTCAGGCGCAGCAGCTTGGTGGAGCCCTCGACCGGCTCGCAGTTCACGATCAGCGCAATGCGCAGGTCGATCTTGGTGAAGTCGTCGATGGTGATGGTGGGGGCGAGTTCTTCGCCACCAGGATGGGAGTTGGCTGCTACGGTTTCAGTAGCTGCTGGCGCTTGTTCTGCTTGCGCTGGGGCTTCAAACAGTGCTTCAAGCTGTTCGGGGGTGACGCGCTGCATCAGGTGCTGGTAGGGCTGGATGGCCTGCACGTCCCCCGCCACGTTCCACTGCTGCATGTTCACGCCCACAAAGCCTTGCACCGCTTGGGCCAGGCCCGGCAGCACGGGGGCCAGGTAGCGGGTGAGTGCGGCGAAGGCGTTCACGAGCACCGAGCACACCTGGTGCAGGGCCTCGTTGTTGGCAGCGTCCTTGGCCAGATCCCAGGGCTTGTTCTGGTCCACATAGGCGTTGACCTTGTCGGCCAGCAGCATGATCTCGCGCGTGGCCTTGCTGTATTCCCGCGTTTCGTACATCTGCGCGATGGCGTCGCTGGCACCGCGCACCTCGGCCAGCAGGGCTGCGCCCGTGGTGCCAAATTGGTCGGTCAGCTTGCCGTCAAAGCGCTTGGTCAAGAAGCCCGCCGCCCGGCTGGCAATGTTCACGTATTTGCCGATCAAATCGCTGTTCACACGCAGCATGAAGTCTTCGGCATTGAAGTCGATGTCCTCATTGCGTGCGCTCAGCTTGGCCGCCAGGTAGTAGCGCAGCCACTCGGCATTCATGTTCAGGCTCAGGTACTTGAGCGGGTCCAGGCCCGTGCCCCGGCTCTTGCTCATCTTCTCGCCGTTGTTCACGGTCAAGAAGCCGTGCACAAACACGTTGTTGGGCGTCTTGCGGCCGCTGAAGTGCAGCATGGCGGGCCAGAACAGGGTGTGGAAGGTGACGATGTCCTTGCCGATGAAGTGGTACTGCTCCATCACCGGGTCGGCCATGTAGGCGTCGTAGCTCTCGCCGCGCTTTTCCAGCAGGTTCTTGAGTGACGCGAGGTAGCCCACGGGGGCATCCAGCCACACGTAGAAGTATTTGCCGGGCGCGTCGGGGATCTCGATGCCGAAGTAGGGCGCGTCGCGGCTGATGTCCCAGTCGCCCAGGCCTTCGCTGGTGGTGCCGTCGGGGTTGGTGCGGACGGTGAACCACTCCTTGATCTTGTTGGCCACCTCGGGCTGCAGCTTGCCGTCCTGCGTCCAGTTTTCCAGAAACTCCACGCAGCGTGGGTCCGACAGCTTGAAGAAGAAGTGCTCTGAATTCTTCAGCTCGGGCTTGGCACCCGACAGGGCTGAGAAGGGGTTGATGAGGTCGGTGGGCGCGTACACCGTGCCGCACACTTCGCAGTTGTCGCCATACTGGTCCTTGGCGTGGCACTTGGGGCATTCGCCCTTGATGTACCGGTCGGGCAGGAACATGTTCTTCTCGGGGTCGAAGAACTGCTCGATGGTGCGTACTTCGATCAGGCTGCCGTCGGCACGGTCGCGCAGGTCGCGGTAGATCTGGCGGGCCAGCTCGTGGTTTTCGGGCGCATCGGTGCTGTGCCAGTTGTCAAAGCTGATGTGAAAGCCATCGAGGTACTGCTTGCGGCCGGCCGCGATGTCGGCCACGAACTGCTGGGGCGTTTTGCCCGCTTTTTCGGCCGCAATCATGATGGGCGCGCCGTGGGTGTCGTCCGCACCCACAAAGTTGACCGCGTTGCCCTGCATCCTTTGGTACCGCACCCAGATGTCGGCCTGGATGTATTCCATGATGTGGCCGATGTGGAAGTTGCCGTTGGCATACGGCAGGGCGGTGGTAACGAAGAGTTTGCGGGCGGAGGTCGTCATGGGATGCGGCTTTCTCAGGCGGAACCCGCGATTTTAGGCGGTCGTCAGTATCCCTGGCCATTGCGGGCGCTGCGGTGGCCTCCCCAGGTCGCGCAGGTGCCAATCAGGGCGTGCGTGCAGGCCGCCTATGGCGCCACAATGCCCCGCATTCCAACAATCAACAGGAGACAACACATGGCCAGCACATGGGCAAAACGGGTGGGGTGGGGCGTGGGTGGCGCGATATTGGCGGTGGCTGCCTATCTGGCGGCGTGGCCTGTGCCCATTCAGCCGGTGGCCTGGACTGCGCCTGCCGCCCCTGGCTACCAGGGCGTGCACGCCCCCAACCAGCGCCTGGCCCAGCTGAACATCATCGACCTCAAGGGCGAGGTGGGCCCCGAGCACATCGCCTTTGGCAAGGACGGCAAGCTCTACACCACCGTGCTCAGTGGCAGCATTTTGCGCATGAACCCCGACGGCTCGGGTCAGGAGGTGTTTGCCAACACCGGCGGGCGGGTGCTGGGGTTCGACTTCGATGCGGCGGGCCACCTGATCGCGGCCGATGCCATCAAGGGCCTGCTGTCCATTGCGCCCGATGGCAAGGTCACCGTGCTGGCCGACAAGGTGGGCAACGACCCCATCCGCTATGCCGACGCTGTGGTGGTGGCCCAAAGCGGAAAGATGTACCTGAGCGACGCCTCCACCCGTTTTGCCCCCAAGGACTGGGGCGGTACGTTTGAGGCCAGCGTGCTCGACATCCTGGAGCAGGCCAGCACCGGCCGGGTGATTGAATACGACCCCGCCACCCGCACCGCACGCGTGGTCGCCCGGGGCATCAGCTTTGCCAACGGCGTGGCGCTGAGCCAGGACGAGAAAAGCCTGTTCGTCAACGAAACCGGCAAATACCGGGTGTGGAAGATTGCGGTGGATGCGAATGACCTCGACATTGGTCAGGCCAGCCCCCAGGCCCGCGTGCTGCTCGACAACCTGCCCGGCTACCCCGACAACCTGATGCGCGGGCAGGGCGGTAAGGTGTGGCTGGGCTTTGCCAAGCCGCGCGGGGCGGCCATCGACAACATGGCGGGCAAGCCCTGGCTGCGCAGCCTGACATTGCGCCTGCCGCGCGCGCTGTGGCCGATTCCCCAGCCGTACGGGCATGTGATCGCGTTCACCGACGACGGCAAGGTGGTGGCCGACCTGCAGGACCCGAGTGGCGCCTACCCCGAGACCACTGCGATCACCGAGACGGCGGACCGGCTGTATGTGCAGAGCCTGCACGCGCACGGCCTGGGGTGGCTGCCCAAGCCGTAGGGTTCAGGCCTGGGGCGTTTCAGGCGGTTTCCCCATGGTGCCGGGTCTTCACCTCGGCACCTGTATCCGTCCACCCAAAGAACCTGCACACCTCGGCCCGCATTGCAAGGGTGTCGGCCCGGCCCAGGGCCATGAGCTCCTGGGTGTAGCCGGATTCGAACAGCAGGTAGCTGGCCAGCGCCGCGCCGCGCACATCGGCCATGTTGGACGTGACGCCCAGGGCGCCCAGCATGGTGCGCACGGGCGTGGGCAGGTCGCCCACATGGCGCGCGGCCACGGCATCCAGGCGCTGCGAGGGGGCAATCACCAGCAGCTCGATGGGGCGCAGTGCGCTGTGCAGGCGCTTTTCTTCGGGGATGAGCGACAGGGTCTGGTTGATGCGCTGCACGCGCTCCACATCCACGGCCAGCGCATCCAGAAAGATGTTGGACAGCGCATGACCCGCAATCTGCGCCAGCGTGGGGTAGGTGGCCGTGGGGTTGGCGGCGGCATCGCCCTTGGGCTCGTGCATGCGGCCAGCGCCGATCACCAGGATGCGCTCGGCCCCCAGGTGAATGGCCGGAGCAATGGGCGCCGACTGGCGCATGGAGCCGTCGCCGAAATATTCGACGTGGTCATCCACCTCAATGCCTTTGGCCGGAAAGATGAACGGAATGGCAGAGGATGCCAGCAGATGCTCGTGCGTGATGCGGTCGCTGGCCGCCTTGCGCTGCGAGCGCACCCAGGGCTTGACGGGTGCGGCGGCTTCAAAAAAGGTGACGTGTTCGCCCGAGCTGTAGCTCGACGCCGTTACCGCCAGCGCTGTGAGATGCCCTTTGCGGATCAGCCGGGGCAGGCGCACCAGCGGCACCATCTTGACCAGCAGTTTTTCGAGCGGGGTGTTGTCCAGCAGCGACTTGGGCCGCATGCGCCGCCAGCGCGCCAGCGCCCAGCCCAGCGACACCAGCGTGAGCCAGCGCGCACCGCTGCGCATCACGCTGAGCGAGTCGGCGCCATACACCTGGCTGGCGTGGAACTGCCGCCACACACGCGCAATGCGGCGCACGGCGCGGTCAAAGTTGTCAGCCCCGCAGGCCAGCGCCGCCGCGTTGATGGCCCCGGCCGAGGTGCCGGTGATGATGGGGAAGGGGTTGGGTCCGCTCCCCTCGCCGCAGGCCTGGCGCAGGTCAGCAATGGCTTCGAGCACGCCCACCTGGTAAGCAGCGCGGGCACCGCCGCCGGTGAGCAGCAAGCCGGTGGCGGGTCGGGCTTCGGCGGGGATATCAGAAGTTACCAAGGGCGGCATGAATGTGTGTGGGGTGGTGTCCCAAGTGTCGGTGGGTGGCTGGGAGCCTTTCATGTGGGAAAACCCGCATGGTTGAGGCGACACTTCGCTTTTCGCTGGGGCGTTCAAGCTTGCCAGGGGAAGTCAATTGTTTGCGCCAGAGGTGGGTTCGTGCTGCTCCCCGGCCTGTGGCATGCTCAAACGCACTTTTTTGGGGAGATGGCTTGAATCCGAGCATCATCGTTTCGCTTGATTTCCCTGCTGCTGCGCCTGCGGTAGATCTGGTCGGGCAGCTGGGCTCTGCTGCGTCTGTCTACAAGGTGGGTTTGCAATTGCTCACGGCGGCTGGACCGTCCTTCGTCCGCGATCTGTTGGATGCTGGCAAGCAGGTCTTTTTGGACCTGAAACTGTTTGAAATCCCGAGCTCGGTGGCTGACGCAGTTGCCGCGGCGGGGCAACTTGGGGCTTCTATGGTGACGGTTCATGCGTCGGCAGGATCTTCTGTGCTGGAGGCTGCAGTGGCGTCGGCAGCACACTTCCCTGAGCTCAAAGTGCTGGCACTCACTGTGATCACCAGCATGGACGACGAGGCGCTGCGCGAAGTGGGCGTGGCATCGACAGTGCCAGAACAGGTGCTGCGTCTTGCGCGCCTTGCACACGCAGTTGGCTGCCACGGTGTGGTCGCATCGCCGCTAGAAGCCAGGCTTCTGCGCAACGCGCTGCCGCGGGGCGCGCTCATCGTCACGCCTGGCATACAGCCGCTGGAGTTTGCAAAAGGCGACCATGCCCGTTTCACCACCGCCAGTGAGGCCATCAAGGCGGGTGCAACGCACGTCGTGGTGGGGCGGCCGATATCGCGCGCTTTGAACCCTGCCGCTTCTTTTGCTGCCCTGTGCGCAGAACTAGAAGGTTGAAAATTTGGCCCGGGATGGGGCAGATCGCCGTTTTTCTGCAGCGTTACAGCTGTGATTCTGTGGGCCGGAGGCCCCGGCACATCGCTGTCTACGGTTGGCGCAGCAGCAGCTGTGCCACCGCGTCACCCTGCAGCACCACAATGCCGTGCTCCCGGGCAAACGCCTGGGCGTTGTCGCTGACCTGCCCCAGGGCAGCCACATAGACGCCTGCGGGGGCCTCGCTGGCAAGCATGGCCGCGTGCAGCTCGCGCAGGGGCTCTACGCCGTGGGTGGCCGCTTTCCAGCGTTTGGCGCTGACCAGCGTGGTACTGCCACCCTGGGTCAGTCGCATGTCAGCGCCTGCGTTGTTGCCGTTGATCCGCTCTACGGAGTAGCCCGCCCGTGCCCAGGCCGATGCCAGGGTGTCGGCAAAGCTGCGCCAGGGCATGCTGGCCACGGCCTCCAGCATCTCGGCAACCCGGGCGGGGTTGGGGGCACGCAGCTGCTTCCACGCGGCGATGCAGCCCACCACGAAGATGGGGAAACCGGCCAGCGCACCCACCACGAAATATACCTTGGGCAGCAGCGCACCTGCCGCCAGAACGATGAGGCCGACCACCACAAAGCTGATCCACCAGGGCGAGCGCAGCAGCATGGCAAACAGGGATTTCTCGGCCATCTTGAATTTCACGGGGGTCCTTTTCGTTCGGTTTCTCAGGGTGCCGGCTGCTGTGGAGCCAGGGGCAAAGCGTGCGCATTGTCCTTCACGCGCCGGGGGAACAGCGCTTGGATAGACTACCGGCCCCACAGGAGTTAATTGAATGGCAGTCACCGAACAGGGCCTTTTGGCCGCACTTTCCAGCGTGCTGGACCCTCACACGGGCAAGGATTTCGTCAGCACCCGCGCCCTGCGCAATGTGCAGATCAGCGGCGGCGACGTGGCCTTCGATGTGGAGTTGGGCTACCCCGCCAAGAGCTTGGTGCCCGAACTGCGCCGCAATCTCGTGGCCGCTGCCAAGGGCGTGGGGGGCGTCGAGAACGTGTCGGTCAACATCACCACCAAGGTGATTGCGCATGCCGTGCAGCGCGGCGTGCAGCTCTTGCCCCAGGTCAAGAACATCATCGCCGTGGCCTCGGGCAAGGGCGGCGTGGGCAAGAGCACAACGGCCGCCAACCTGGCCCTGGCCCTGGCCGCCGAGGGCGCCAGCGTGGGCGTGCTCGACGCCGACATCTACGGCCCCAGCCAGCCCATGATGCTGGGTATCAACCGCCGCCCTGAGAGCGACGACGGCAAGACCATGGAGCCGCTGGAGAACTACGGCGTGCAGGTGATGTCCATCGGCTTCCTGGTGGACCAGGACGAAGCCATGATCTGGCGCGGCCCCATGGCCACGCAGGCGCTGGAGCAACTGCTGCGCCAGACCAACTGGAAAGACCTCGACTACCTCATCATCGACATGCCCCCCGGCACCGGCGACATCCAGCTCACCCTGAGCCAGCGCGTGCCCATGACCGGCGCGGTGATCGTGACCACCCCGCAGGACATCGCCCTGCTGGACGCCAAGAAGGGCATCAAGATGTTTGAGAAGGTGGGCGTGCCCATTCTGGGCATCGTCGAGAACATGGCCGCGCACGTGTGCAGCAACTGCGGTCACGTGGAGCACATCTTTGGCGCCGATGGCGGCAAGAAGATGGCAGCCGAATACAACATGGACTACCTGGGCGCACTGCCGCTCGATATGAGCATCCGCCTGCAGGCCGACAGCGGCAAGCCCACCGTGGTGGCCGACCCGGACGGGGACGTGGCCAAGATCTACAAGAAGGTCGCGCGCGACGTGGCGGTGAAGATCGCGCAGCAGGCCAAGGATTTTTCGAGCAAGTTCCCGACGATTTCGATCAGCAAGAACACCTGATCTTCCTGAGTCGCCCCACCGTGCCATGAACCTGCTCGCGTCCCTGCGCTACCTGGTGGCGCTGCACGAGCACCGGCACTTTGGCCGGGCGGCGCAGGCCTGCCACATCACGCAGCCCGCGCTGTCCAACGCACTGCGCGCGCTGGAAAAGGAGTTTGGCGTGGTCGTGGTGCGCCGGGGCCGCAGCTTCGAAGGCTTCACGCCCGAGGGCGAACGCGTGCTGGCCACGGCGCAGCGCATGCTGCACGAACACCAGGTGCTGCAGCAGGACCTGAGCAGCGACGCCGCCCACCCGCGCGGCACGCTGCGCCTGGGCGCGGTGCCCACGGCCATGCCTATCCTGGCGCGGTTTGCCGCGCAGCTGCAGGCGCGGCACCCGGGCATTGTGCCGGTCGCGCTGTCGATGAGTTCGCAGGCGCTGGAGGCGGGGCTCGAAAATATTGCACTGGACTTGGCCCTGGGCTACACCGAGCGCATGCCTGTACGCGGCGGCACGCTACGGGCTTGGCCGCAGTATGTGGAGCACTACTTTCTGCTGCGCCGTGCGCCCCGGCCGCCCAAAGGCGCAGCGCGCGGGCTGCAGATCGGCCCACCCATGGCCTGGGCCGATGCGGCGGCGCTGCCGCTGTGCCTGCTCACCCCCGAGATGCACAACCGTAGCTTGGTGGATGGTGCCTTCCGCGCTACAGGCGCCACGGTCATGCCCGCCATGGAAACCGATTCGGTACTGACCCTGGCGCTCAGCGTGGTGGCGGGCCATGTGTGCAGCGTCCTGCCCGGTGCGCTGGTGGACGCCGTGCGCGGCCATGATGGACTGGAGGCCCTGCCGTTGACGAGCCCGGTGCTCACCACCCCCATTGGATTCATGTCGCACCGGCAGGTGCAGCCCACCCGGGCGCTGGATGCGGCACTGGCGCTGTCGCAAGATCGTGAGTGGTTGCAGCACGCCGCAGCGCACAGCGGATTGCTGGCGGCGGAGCCGCCGTAGGCGCAGGTTTCTCAGGCCCTACCCACGCGAAATGGGCCGGGCCGCCCCAGTGCTGGTAGCCACGCGCCGCTGCCACGCGATGAAGGCCGGCGCACCCACCAGCTCCAGCACCGTGAACCCGATAAATGGCGCGGGCGGCAAGCCCAGAAAGGCCATCGACAGCGCCCGGCCCACGCCGCCCAGAAACACCGCGCCCCACAACACCGCAAACATCCGCCCCTCGCGGTCGATGCGCGGCACCAGCGACCCCATTGCCAGGCCCAGCGCCAGCCACACGCCGCCAAAAAAGCGCAGGTTGCCGTCGAGCAGCGCATCGCGCGGCAGGCCGCTGGTGCGGTAGATCGGGTCGTAGATGCCCATCATCGTCAGCACGCCAGTGGCAACTGGGATCAGCGCCATCACGGCGGTAGTGGCTTGGAGCAGGCGTCGGGTCATGGTCTATCTTTACGGTGTCAGGATGAGGTATTGTTGGGGTGTATCTTGACTGTGTCAAGATTGCCGCCATGAACTCAGCTGAAACTCCGCGCGCCACTTACCACCATGGCGACTTGCGCACCGCACTGGTGTCTGCCGCCGAGGGCTTGCTGGCGTCCGGGGCCACGCTCAGCCTCCGCGCGGTGGCCAAAGCGGCGGGGGTGTCGCATGCGGCCCCATACCACCACTTCGCCAATCTGGATGCGTTGCTGGCTGCCGTGGCCACGCGCGGTTTTCACGACCTGGCGGCCGACATGGAGGCCGCACACCCCGGTGTGGACACCGCCGCCAGACTGGTGGGGCATTGCACCGCCTACGTGGCCTTTGCGCTCGCGCGTCCCGCCGCGTTCCGGCTGATGTTCAGCCCGCTGCTGCAACACAAGGCCGACCACCCGGCGTTGCAAGCGGCGGCGGACGGGTCTTTTGAGGTGCTGCGCAAAGCCGCCCATGCCCATGTGGCCGAGGGGGCGGACGAGCTGGCACTGGCGGGGTGGAGCCTGGCCCACGGGCTGGCCAGCCTGGCGATCGATGGCGCCCTGTCCACCGCGCCCGTGCCCATGCCTTCGGCGCAAGACCTGGCGGCGCTGCTGGCGAGCCGGTTGCTGGAGAACCTGCCAACGGGCAGAGCAGGCAGTGCAGGTGGCGGATGAGTTGGCCCCACGCTGTACAGCGCAATGCCACGGTGCGCAGCTCATTTGTTTTTGTGATCGACCCATGTGCATCCGCAATTTGACGCACCGGGGTGCCTCGCCGACACTGCGACCGCCCAGCCGCCTTATGCAGGCGGCTTCATAAGCACCACAACAAGACATCCCACGATTTCGCTCCATGCACCTCGCCCCCGAAGCCCCCACCGCAACCGTCGTGGCCGCCGTGTCGGTCAACGACATGCGCGAGCGCATCCGCCGCAAAAGCCGCCTCAAGGGCCGCCAGCCCGAGGACGCTGCGATGGCCGATGTGGCGCAGTTGCTGGGCCCGCGCCCGGCCGACGGCTTCCGGCGCGACCTGCTCATCGAATACCTGCACCGCCTGAACGACCATTTCGGCGTGCTGCACGACCGGCATCTGGTGGCGCTGGCCAAGCAGCTGAATCTGCCCATGGCCGAGGTGTACGAGGTGGCGAGCTTCTACCACCACTTCGAGATCGTGCGCGGCGAGGATGCCCTGGCCCCGCGCCTGGTGCTGCGGGTGTGCGACAGCCTGAGCTGCAGCCTGGCGGGTGCGCGCGAGCTGCTGGCCGCGCTGCCCGAGCGCCTGCGCGCCGCCGGGCAGGGCGATGTGCAGGTGCAGGCCGTGCCCTGCGTGGGCCGCTGCGAACAAGCGCCCGTGGCGGTGGTGCACCAGTGCCCCGTGCCAGACGCCACGGTCGATACCGTGCTGAAGGTGGTGAAATCCAGGCCAAATCGGGCTATAGCGCTTCATCCACAAGCGCTAGTAGCTATCCATTTTGATATTTCTGAGCTGTCCGAGAAGAGCGTGCCAACGCAGCCGGACGGGATCAGCCCCGCGCACACCGACCTTGTCACCTACCGTGCCCACGGCGGCTACCAGACCGCCGCCGCGCTGGTCAACGGAGAGATGGACGCCGAGGCGGTGCTCGCTGCCATGGAGGACTCGGGTTTGCGCGGCCTGGGCGGCGCGGGCTTCCCGGCGGGGCGCAAGTGGCGCATTGTTCGGGACCAGCCCGCGCCGCGCCTGATGGCCGTCAACATCGACGAGGGCGAGCCCGGCACCTTCAAGGACCGTACTTATCTAGAACGCGACCCGCACCGCTTTCTGGAAGGCGTGCTCATCGCCGCCCAGGTGGTGGGTACCGAGGCCATCTATATCTACTTGCGCGACGAATACCACGGCTGCCGCGCGCTGCTGCAGCGCGCCCTGGACGACCTGCGTGCCGAGCCGCCATGCCCGCTGCCGCACATCGAGCTGCGGCGCGGTGCGGGCGCCTACATCTGCGGCGAAGAGTCGGCCATGATCGAGAGCATCGAAGGCAAACGCGGCGAACCCCGCATGCGCCCGCCCTACATCGCGCAGGTGGGGCTGTTCGGCCGGCCCACGCTGGAGCACAACTTTGAGACGCTGTACTGGGTGCGCGACATCGTCGAGCGCGGCCCGCAGTGGTTTGCCAGCTTCGGCCGCCACGGCCGCAAGGGGCTGCGGTCTTTCAGCGTGAGCGGCCGCGTGAAGCACCCCGGCGTCAAGCTCGCTCCGGCGGGCATCACGGTGCAGGAACTCATCGACGAATACTGCGGCGGCATGCTGGACGGCCACCAGCTCTACGCCTACCTGCCCGGCGGCGCCTCGGGCGGCATCCTGCCCGCCAGCCTCAACCAGATTCCCCTGGACTTTGACACCCTGCAGCCCTACGGCTGCTTCATCGGTTCGGCCGCCGTCATCGTGCTCAGCCAGCACGACCGGGCGCGCGATGCGGCGCTCAACGTGATGCGGTTTTTTGAACACGAAAGCTGCGGCCAGTGCACGCCCTGCCGCGTGGGCACGGCCAAGGCGGCTGCGCTGATGGAGGCGCCGCGGTGGGATGCCGACCTGCTGGACGACTTGGCGCAGGTGATGGCCGATGCGTCCATCTGCGGCCTGGGCCAGGCGGCGCCCAACCCCATCCGCTGCATTCACAAATACTTTCCGCATGAGGTGGGCGAGGGCCCCTGGCCGGGCGATTTGCCCAAGCCGCGCAACAGCCCGCTCACCGAGCAATTGCCCGGAGGGTTGAAGCCATGAGCGCCGTGTTGACATCTACTGCTGCGGCGCAGCCCGCCGTGGCCTTCGAACTGGACGGCCAGCCCGTCACCGCCCATCCCGGCGAAACCATCCTGAAGGCCGCGCAGCGCCACGGCGTGGAGATTCCGCACCTTTGCTACAGCGACGGCCTGCGTCCCGACGGCAACTGCCGCGCCTGCGTGGTTGAGATCGCGGGCGAACGCACGCTGGCCCCTAGCTGCTGCCGCGCACCGGCTGAAGGCATGAAGGTGCAGGCGGCCAGCCCGCGCGCCCGCAAGAGCCAACAGATGGTGGTGGAGATGCTGCTGTCCGACATGCCGGACGTGGGATACCGGTGGAACGATCAAAAGGAAAATACTCCTGAATTGATAGCTGGTGGCGCTTATCCATCAAGCGCTAGCGGACAATTTGACTCAAAAAATTCAGAAACGATAGGCCACCATGGCGAGCTGAGCGCCTGGGCGGACCGCCTGGGCGTGGCCGTGCGCCCCGCGCTCCAGGCCCTGCGCCGCGAGCAGCCTGCGCCCGACCTGAGCCACCCGGCCATGGCCGTGAATCTGGATGCCTGCATCCAGTGCAACCGCTGCGTGCGCGCCTGCCGCGAAGAGCAGGTCAACGACGTGATCGGCTACGCGCTGCGCGGGGCCGACAGCAAGATCGTCTTCGACCTCGACGACCCCATGGCCGAGAGCACCTGCGTGGCCTGCGGCGAATGTGTGCAGGCCTGCCCCACGGGCGCGCTCAGCCCCAAGACCCACGTCGGCTCGCAAAAGGTGGACCGCAAGGTCGATTCGGTCTGCCCCTTTTGCGGCGTGGGCTGCCTCATCACCTACAACGTGCGCGATGAAAAGATCATCAGCGTCGAGGGCCGCGACGGCCCGGCCAACCACGGCCGCCTGTGCGTGAAAGGGCGCTTCGGTTTCGACTACGCCCACCACCCCGACCGCCTCACGGTGCCGCTGATCCGCAAGCCCGGCGTACCCAAGGAGGTGCGGCCCTACGGCGCTGACTGGCGCGACACCTTCCGCGAAGCGACCTGGGACGAGGCGTTGGGCCTGGCTGCCGGCGCGCTCAAAGCCCTGCGCGACACCCACGGCCCCAAGGCGCTGGCGGGCTTTGGCTCCGCCAAGGGCAGCAATGAAGAAGCGTATTTGTTCCAGAAGCTGGTGCGCACCGGCTTTGGCAGCAACAACGTGGACCACTGCACGCGGCTGTGCCATGCGTCCAGCGTGGCCGCGCTGCTCGAAGGCGTGGGCTCGGGTGCGGTGAGCAACCCGGTGAATGACGTGGAGCATGCCGAGCTGATCTTTGTGATCGGATCCAACCCCACGGCCAACCACCCGGTAGCCGCCACCTGGATGAAGAACGCTGCCCAGCGCGGCGCCAGGATCGTGCTGGCCGACCCGCGCGTCACCGACATCGGCCGCCATGCCTGGCGCAACCTGCAGTTCAAGGCCGACACCGACGTGGCCATGCTCAATGCGCTGATTCACACGGTGATCGATGAGGGCCTGGTGGATGAGGCCTTTATCAAGGATCGCGCCAACAACTTCGAGGCCCTCAAGGCCAACGTGATGGGCTGCAGCCCCGAGGCCATGGCTCCGGTGTGCGGCATCCCGGCCGAGACGCTGCGCGAGGTGGCGCGGGCATTTGCCACCGCCAAGTCCTCCATGATCCTCTGGGGCATGGGCGTGAGCCAGCACGTGCACGGCACCGACAACGCGCGCTGCCTGATCGCGCTGTGCGCCATCACCGGCCAGATCGGCAAGCCCGGCTCGGGCCTGCACCCGCTGCGCGGCCAGAACAACGTGCAGGGCGCAAGCGACGCAGGGCTGATCCCCATGATGTTCCCCAACTACCAGCGCGTGGACAACGCCGGGGCGCATGCCTGGTTTGAAGACTTCTGGGGCACCAAGCTGGACGAAGCGCCGGGCTACACCGTGGTCGAAATCATGCACAAGGCACTGGCCGACGACAGCGACCCGCACAAGGTGCGCGGCATGTACATCATGGGCGAGAACCCCGCCATGAGCGACCCCGACCTGAACCACGCGCGCCACGCGCTGGCCAGCCTGTCGCACCTGGTGGTGCAAGACATTTTTCTGACCGAAACCGCCTGGCTGGCCGACGTGGTGCTGCCCGCCAGCGCCTGGCCCGAAAAGACCGGCACCGCCAGCAACACCGACCGCATGGTGCAGATGGGCCGCCGCGCGTTGAACCCGCCGGGCGATGCGCAGCCGGACCTGTGGATCATTCAGCAACTTGCTCGACGGATGGGGCTGGATTGGAACTACGAAGGCGAAGAGTCCGGCGTGGCCGCTGTCTACGACGAAATGCGCCAGGCCATGCACGCCAGCATTGAGGGCATCACCTGGGACCGCCTGGAGCGGGACTCCAGCGTGACCTACCCCTGCCTCACGCCCGACGACCCCGGCCAGCCCATCGTGTTCACCGAGAAATTCCCCACGCCCACGGGCCGCCTGCAGCTGGTGCCCGCCAGCGTGATCCCGGCGGCCGAAAAGCCCGATGCCGACTACCCCCTGGTGCTCATCACGGGCCGCCAGCTGGAGCACTGGCACACGGGCAGCATGACGCGGCGCAGCACTGTGCTCGACGCCATCGAGCCTATGGCCACCGCATCGCTGCATGGCGACGAACTTGACCGGCTTGGCGTGGCGCCCGGTGCGCTGGTGGGCATCCGCTCGCGGCGCGGCATGGTGCAGGTGCGCGTGCGGCGCGACGACGGCACGCCGCGCGGCACGGTGTTCATGCCTTTTGCGTACGTGGAGGCGGCAGCCAACCTGCTCACCAACGCGGCGCTGGACCCGTTTGGAAAGATCCCGGAGTTCAAGTACTGCGCGGTGGCGGTGGAGGTGCTGGAGGGGGCTGCAAGCTGACCGTGCGCGGAGGGGCTTTACGGACAAAGCTGCTGGTGGCCTTGCGCCGGGGTAAAGTCTGCGCCCATGACTGAGCGCCCCTACACCGACGTTGCCGTGATCATGCGGTGCGAGCACATCGACAACCGCTGGCAGCCCTGGCGGTGGTCGCTGGCCGAGGTGGTGATCAACGAGCCCGCCTTTGGCACCGAGCCGCGCCAGATCCTCCGGGACGAGCGCGAGCAGCGCTGGTTGTTCCCGGGGTTTCGGGCAGAGCTGTTTCGCGACGACGCCGAGGGCTATCACCTCAACCTCACTTCGCCCGCCCCGTGCTGGTTTGTGATGTGGCGCCGCGATGACGACCCCGGCACTGGCGAGATCCCGCTGGCCCGCCCCGTGGCCGTGAGCCTGAGCTACCACGACGCAGGCCGCTGGCTGGACGCGCAGGAAACCGTGGAACAGGTGCCCGCAGTGCCCGAGGTGGTGGAAGCGCTGCGCGCCTTTGTGGCCGAGCACTACCAGCCCGAACCCAAACGCCGCAAGCGGCCGGACAGTTTCCGCACGCTGCAAGACCGGTTTGGAAACCCAGCATCCGTGTCCACTGAAAAAACGCGTGGTGGAGGTGGCGGTCATGGCTGACGGGTTCCTGGGCCGCTGGTCGCGCCGCAAGCAGGAGGTGCGCGAAGGCAAGCCGGTGGAGGAACCACCACCACCCGCGCCGTCGTTGCCACCGGCCGCGTCTTCGTCGTCACCGCCTAACCCGTCCTCCGTGGCAGCCGGCGCCCCCCCCACCGCCGCAGAAGGCGCTGCGCCCGCTGCAGAAGCCCCTCCGCCACCCACGCTGGCCGATGCCCAGGCGCTTACGCCCGCGTCCGATTTCAAGGCCTTTGTGGCCCGCGATGTATCGCCCGAGGTGCGCAACCTGGCCATGAAGAAGCTCTTTGCCGACCCGCACTTCAATGTGATGGATGGCCTCGATATCTACATCGGCGACTACACCCAGCCCGACCCGCTGCCCGAAGGCATGCTGCGCAAAATGGCCAGCGCCCATGCGATGGGCTTTTTTGATCATGAAAAGAAGGCTGATGCAGCGCCTGATGTTCCAGTCAATGGCGCCGCCGTAGAAGCCAGTGCAGACGCAGAGGCAATAGCCCCTGCCCTTGCTCAGCCTCGGGATGATGCGGAGGGGCACGCCCCCGCAGACGTGGCACAGTCCGGGGTATGCAACGCTATTCCTAGCGCCCCCTCCAGCGAGCTTGAGATGGCCACCCGCCCCCATAAGGATGCGGTGGCCCTGCCAGCCAGCCACACAGAACATGACCACGACGCTCATCTGCGACTGCAACCAGACGATGCCCCTCAACGCGAAGGCGTTGGGCGCGGCGCTGCATGAAGACCTGACACTCCACTCCACCCTGTGCCGCCGCGAGGCGGGGGCCTTTCAAAAGGCCATCCAGTCGGGTGACGATGTGGTGGTGGCTTGCACCCAGGAGCAGCGCTTGTTTGGCGATCTGGGCCAGCAGACCGAAGGCGCAGTGTCGCCCATCCGGTTTGTGAACATCCGCGAAACCGGTGGCTGGAGCCGCGATGCCGCCAAGGCCAGCCCCAAGATCGCCGCGCTGCTGGCCGCCGCCCGCCTGCCTGATCCACCGCCCGTGCCCACGGTCACTTACAAGAGCACGGGCCGCTTGCTCATCATCGGCCCCCTCGACCAGGCCGAACAGGCTGCCGCCCTGGTGTCGGATGTGCTGGATGTGACCCTGTTCACCCAAGGCCCCGGCAATGCGGGTGGTGCGCAGGCGCGGCGTTTTCCCGTGCTGGGTGGGCGCATTACGGGCCTTACCGGCTGGCTGGGTGCGTTTGAGCTGCAGTGGAAGGCCGACAACCCCATTGACCTGGACCTGTGTACACGCTGCAACGCCTGTGTGGCGGCCTGCCCCGAGAACGCCATCGGCCTCGACTACCAGATCGACATGGCGGCCTGCAGCTCGCACCGCGACTGTGTGAAGGTGTGCCAGGTGGCGGGTGCCATCGACTTTACCCGTGACGCCACGGCGCAGACCGAGCGCTTTGACCTGGTGCTCGACCTGCGTTCGCCCACCGCCACGCCCACCTTCTTGCAGCATGCGCTGCCGCAGGGTTACCTGCGCTGGGACGGGCGTAGTGATGGGGTCAATATGACCACGCTGCTGAAACTGCGCGAGCTGGTGGGCGAGTTCGAAAAGCCCAAGTTTTTTGTCTACAAACAAAAGCTCTGCGCCCACAGCCGCAACGAAACCGTGGGCTGCAATGCCTGCGTGGACATCTGCTCGGCCGAAGCCATTGCCAGCGACAAAAGCCGTCAGCAAATCAAGGTGAACCCCAACCTGTGTGTCGGCTGCGGCGCCTGCACCACCGTGTGCCCCACGGGCGCGCTGACCTATGCCTATCCCAGTGCGACAGAGCAGGGCACCAAGCTCAAAACCCTTTTGTCCACCTACGCCGCTGCAGGCGGCAAGGACGCCGTGGTGCTGCTGCACAGCCAGGAGCGAGGCCAGGCGCTGGTGGAAGAGCTGGGTCGTGCCGCCCAGTTGAAACTGGCGCAGGGCGTGCCTGCCAACGTGATCCCGGTGGCGCTGTGGCACACCGCCAGCACCGGGGTGGACCTGTGGCTCAGCGCAATTGCTTACGGCGCCTCGCAGGTGGTGTTGCTGACGACCCAGGAGGAAGCACCGCAGTACCTCGACGGCCTGCAGGCGCAGATGGATGTGGCGCAAGCCATCTTGCGGGGCCTGGGCTACACGGGCACCCATGTGCAGCTGCTGCGCGCCACCCATCCCACCGAGCTGGACGCCGCCTTGCAGGCCCTGGGCCAGACTCGCCAGAAGACCCCGGCCGTGGCCGCGCGCTTTGCCGTGGCGCAGGAAAAGCGCAGCACGCTGGAGATGGCGTTGGACCATCTCATCGAGCAGGCCCCGATGCCCGTGGCCGATCGGCCCGCAGCCATCGCTTTGCCCGCAGTGGGTTCGCCCCTGGGCACGATTGAAGTCAACAAGGACCGCTGCACCCTGTGCCTGAGCTGCGTGAGCGCCTGCCCCGCCAGTGCGCTGCAGGACAACCCGCAGCTGCCGCAGTTGCGCTTTATCGAAAAGAACTGCGTGCAGTGCGGCCTGTGTGCCACCACCTGCCCGGAAGACGCCATCACCCTGCAGCCGCGCCTGCTGCTGGCGCCGGAGCGTGCGCAACTGCGCGTGCTCAACGAGGCCAAACCCTGGGCCTGTGTGCGCTGCAGCAAGCCCTTTGGCACCGTCAAGGCCATCGAGGCCATGCTGGGCAAACTGTCGGGCCACGCGATGTTCCAGGGCGACGCGCTGGAGCGCCTGAAGATGTGCAGCGATTGCCGCGTGATCGACCTGTATTCCTCTCAAAGCGAAACGAAAGTGACGGACCTGTGAGCGCCCAACCTGCTTCTTTGACCCCCCCTGGCGGCAGCTCTGCGCTGGATGAAGAAACGGCACGCGCCGAACTCTATGGTCTGCTGTCGCAGCTGTACTACGCCGCGCCCAGCGCCGAGTTGTTGTCTGCCTTGCGGGTAGCCGTGACCGAGGCGCCCGCCGACGGCGCCTTTTTGCAAGAGCCTTGGCAGATGCTGGTGGGCGCGGCCCGCGAACTGAGCGATGCTGCCATCGCGCAGGAGTTCGACCGTCTCTTTGGCGGTGTGGGCAAGCCCGAGGTGTTTTTGTATGGCTCGCATTACCTGAGCGGTTTTCTGAACGAAAAGCCACTGGCCCGTTTGCGCACCGACCTGGATCGGCTGGGACTGGCACGCGACGATTCCATGTCCGAAACCGAAGACCACATCGCGTACCTGTGCGAGGTGATGCGCTACCTGATCGCGGGGGATGATGTAGCTGTCTGCAACCTGACGGCGCAGCGCGACTTTTTTGCAACGCATCTGCAGCCCTGGGTTTTGCAGTTGTGTGATGCCCTGGCTGCCCAGCCGCAGGCGCGCTTCTATGCTGCGCTGGCCCAGTTCACACGGGCCTTCGTGTCGGTGGAGGCCCAGGGCTTCGACATGCTCGACTAACCTCTGGGAGGCTCGAAAAGCCTGCTCAGGTTGCTACAAAAGATGAGTGTCTTAGTGGGAGGTGTAAAGCTCGATTGCAGGCTTTTACACACTGACATAGACTGTATGAATTCCGTTTCATAGCTGCCAGCCATTCTGGAGACAAGCATGCAGAACCGCCAGCCCAATTCCTCACGCCGGAGCTTCTTCTCCGGCGCCGCCACCGTAGGGGCTGCAGCCGCAGCCGTCGTGGCACTCCCCCATGTAGTTCCCTCAGATGCCGTCGTGTCTGAACCCGCTCGGGTGGCGCCAGAAAAAGGCGGTGGCTATCACCTGTCTGCGCACGTGAAGCAGTACTACAAGACCACCCAACTCTGAAGCGGGGCGTGCCATGTTGCTAACCAAGAAGTCCTCCCACGCTGCGCAGGTCGCATCGTCTCCTTTTGTGCACAGCTTGCGCCGTGGCCTGTCGCAGGCGCTGCCCACGATGGACCGCCGCTCGTTCCTGCGCCGCTCCGGCCTGGGGGTGGGCGTGGGTATTGCGGCGTCGCAGCTCACGCTGGTCAAAAAATCCAATGCTGCCGAGGGTGCCAAGGCGGGCATTGGCGACAGCAAGATCGAAGTACGCCGCACCATCTGCACCCACTGCTCGGTGGGTTGTGCGGTGGATGCGGTCGTCGAGAACGGCGTGTGGGTGCGGCAAGAGCCTGTGTTCGATTCGCCCATCAACCTGGGCGCCCACTGCGCCAAGGGTGCGGCACTGCGTGAACACGGCCACGGCGAATACCGCCTGCGCTACCCCATGAAGCTCGTCAACGGCAAGTACGAGCGCATCAGCTGGGACACGGCCCTGAACGAAATCACGGCCAAGATGAAAGAGCTGCGTGCCGCCAGCGGCCCGGACAGCGTGTACTTCGTCGGCTCGTCCAAGCACAACAACGAGCAGGCCTATCTGCTGCGCAAGTTTGTGAGCTTCTGGGGCACCAACAACTGCGACCACCAGGCGCGCATCTGCCACTCGACCACCGTGGCAGGCGTGGCCAACACATGGGGCTATGGCGCCATGACCAACTCGTACAACGACATGCAAAACAGCAAGGTCGCTCTGTACATCGGCTCCAACGCGGCCGAGGCCCACCCGGTGAGCATGCTGCACATGCTGCACGCCAAGGAAACCGGCTGCAAGATGATCGTGGTGGACCCACGCTTCACCCGCACCGCAGCCAAGGCCGACGAATACGTACGCATCCGCTCGGGCACCGACATCCCGTTCCTCTTCGGCCTGCTGTATCACATCTTCAAGAACGGCTGGGAAGACAAAAAGTACATCAACGACCGTGTCTATGGCATGGAGAAGGTGCGCGAGGATGTGCTGGCCAAGTGGACACCCGACAAGGTGGAAGAGGCCTGCGGCGTCAAGGAAGACCAGATGTTCAAGGTCGCCAAGATGCTGCACGACAACAACCCTGGCACCATCGTGTGGTGCATGGGCCAGACCCAGCACACCATCGGCAACGCCATGGTGCGTGCCTCGTGCATTTTGCAACTGGCACTGGGCAATGTGGGAAAAACAGGCGGCGGCACCAACATCTTCCGCGGCCACGACAACGTGCAAGGTGCCACCGATGTCGGTCCCAACCCCGATTCGCTGCCCGGCTACTACGGCCTGGCCGAAGGCTCGTGGAAGCACTTCGCCGCAGTCTGGGGGGTTGACTTCGAGTGGATCAAAAAGCAGTACGCATCGCCCGCGATGATGACCAAGAGCGGCATCACCGTATCGCGCTGGATCGATGGTGTGCTGGAGAAGAATGAGCTGATCGACCAGGACTCCAACCTGCGCGGCGTGTTCTTCTGGGGCCATGCGCCCAATTCGCAGACCCGTGGCCTGGAAATGAAGCGGGCCATGGACAAGCTGGATCTGCTCGTGGTGGTGGACCCGTACCCCTCGGCCACCGCTGCCATGGCCGCCATGCCCGGCAAGGCCGAAGACCTGAATCCCAACCGTGCGGTGTACCTGTTGCCAGCCGCCACGCAGTTTGAAACCAGTGGATCGTGCACGGCCTCCAACCGCTCCATCCAGTGGCGCGAGAAGGTGATCGAGCCGCTGTGGGAGAGCCGTTCGGACCACATGATCATGCACCAGTTCGCTGAGAAGCTGGGCTTTGCAGCCGAGCTGTCCAAGAACTACAAGATGCAAAAGGTCAAGGGCATGGACGAGCCCGTGATCGAAGACATCCTGCGCGAAATCAACAAGTCGGTCTGGACCATTGGCTACACGGGCCAGAGCCCCGAGCGCCTGAAGGCCCACATGCGGAACATGCACCTGTTCGATGTGAAAACCCTGAAATCGAAGGGTGGCAAGGACAAGGAAACCGGCTACGACTTTGGGGGTGACTACTTTGGCTTGCCATGGCCCTGCTACGGCACGCCGGAGCTCAAGCACCCTGGCTCGCCCAACCTGTACGACACCTCCAAACACGTGATGGAAGGCGGCGGCAACTTCCGCGCCAACTTCGGCGTCGAGAAGGATGGCGTCAATCTGCTGGCCGAGGACGGCTCGCATTCGGTGGGCAGCGAGATCACCACGGGCTACCCCGAGTTCGACCATGTGCTGCTGAAAAAGCTGGGCTGGTGGGACGACCTGAGTGACGCCGAGAAGGCCAAGGCCGAAGGCAAGAACTGGAAGACCGACCCTACGGGCGCGATCATTCGCGTGGCCATGAATCATGGCTGCCATCCGTTTGGCAACGCCAAGGCCCGCGCTGTGGTGTGGAATTTCCCCGATGCCATTCCGCAGCACCGCGAACCGCTGTATGGCACCCGGCCCGATCTCATGGCCAAGTACCCCACCCACGACGACAAGAAGGCCTTCTGGCGCCTGCCCACGCTGTACAAGAGCGTGCAGGAGAAAAACGTGGCGGACAAGGTGCACGAGAAATTCCCGCTCATCCTCAGCTCTGGCCGTCTGGTCGAGTACGAAGGCGGTGGCGAGGAAACCCGCTCCAACCCCTGGCTGGCCGAGCTGCAGCAGGAGTCGTTTGTCGAGATCAACCCCAAGACTGCCGCAGACCGGGGCATCCGCAACGGCGAGCGTGTGTGGCTCAGCTCTCCCACTGGAGCACGGATCAACGTGCAGGCCCTGGTCACCGAGCGCGTGGCGCCCGATACGGTGTGGATGCCGTTCCACTTCTCGGGCCGCTGGCAGGGCGCGGACATGCTGGCTTATTACCCCAAGGGCGCGGCGCCTGTGGTGCGCGGTGAGGCCGTGAACACCGCAACGACGTATGGCTACGACAGCGTGACCATGATGCAAGAAACCAAGACCACGATCTGCAACGTGGAACGCGCCTGATCGCGCCACGCAAGGAGACACACATGGCACGAATGAAATTCATCTGTGACGCAGAGCGCTGCATCGAATGCAACGGCTGCGTGACCGCCTGCAAAAACGAACACGAGGTACCCTGGGGCGTGAACCGCCGCCGCGTGGTCACGCTCAATGACGGTGTACCGGGCGAAAAGTCCATCTCGGTCGCGTGCATGCACTGCAGCGATGCACCCTGCATGGCTGTTTGCCCCGTCAATTGCTTTTATCGCACCGAAGAAGGTGTGGTGCTGCACGACAAGGATGTGTGCATTGGTTGCGGCTATTGCAGCTACGCCTGCCCCTTTGGCGCGCCGCAGTTCCCTTCGTCCGGTACCTTCGGCGTGCGTGGCAAGATGGACAAGTGCACCTTCTGCGCCGGTGGCCCCGAGGCCCACGGCAGCCAGGCCGAGTTTGAAAAATACGGCCGCAACCGCCTTGCCGAGGGCAAACTGCCCGCCTGCGCAGAAATGTGCTCCACCAAGGCCCTGCTGGCCGGTGATGGCGATGTGGTGGCAGATATCTTCCGCAACCGGGTGGTGCAGCGTGGCAAGGGCGCCGAAGTGTGGGGCTGGGGCACGGCCTATGGGTCACAACAGGCAGGCCAGCCTGCAGGAGGCAAGTCATGATGATGAAGCGTCTTGTTCATTCGGCCCTGGCCGCCGCTGTGGCGCTGGTGGCGCTGACCGCCTGTGGCGAGAAGCCGCAGACCGGCGCGGGCATCCGCAGCGATGCAGCTCCCTATGCAGGTACGGGCAGCAATTTCATGCAGCCCGGCTGGAAGGCCGGAGACAAAGCCGGTTGGGAAGCGCAGTTGAAGGCGCGTCAGCTGTACGGCCAGAACGAATACACCCGCACTCAGTCCAAGTGAGGCCCGCCATGAAACACATCATGTGGTCCCTGGCTTTGGCGGCGGGATGTGCCTGGGGGCCAGCGGGTGCCCAGGCTCCGGCAGCGCCAGATGCCGCCGCGCCTGCGGTCACGGCATCGGCTGCTCCCGCAGCGACCGGCGGCATTCAAAGCCAAAACATTTTCGAGGTCAAGCCAGACGCCAGCGCAGACCCCAAATACGCCGAGCAGACCAATGGCGAACGCGCCAAGGTGCAGCCCGGCAACAACGCGCCCATGTGGCGCCAGGTGGGGCAGGGCGTGACGGGCTATAGCAGCCTGCCGAAAAGCCAGGCGCCCGAGGCGGGCAACCTGATCCAGCCGTTCGTGCAGTACCCAGGCTCGCGTTTCACCAACGCAGGCGAGGCATGGCGCCAGGTACGCAACCACTGGATCATTCCTTACGGTGCGGCCTTGTTTGCCATCGTGTTGCTGGCGTTGGGCATCTTCTACTTTGTCAAAGGTCCGCTGGGGCATGAGCACCCTGACGGCACCGGCGCCCGCCGCATCGAACGCTTCACACCTTTCGAGCGTGCTGCGCACTGGTCCAATGCCTTTGCGTTCATTGCGTTGGCCATCTCTGGCATCGTCATGGCGTTTGGCAAGTTCTTCCTGCTGCCCATCATGGGGGCCACGCTGTTTGGCTGGCTTACGTATGCGCTCAAGAACGTACACAACTTCATGGGACCGCTGTTTGCTGTCTCATTGCTGGTGATCATCCTTACCTTCGTCAAGGACAACATCGCCAACCGGGCCGACTTTGTGTGGCTGTCCAAGGGCGGCGGCATGCTGGGGGGTGACCACCAGGTTCCTTCCCACCGCTTCAACGCCGGCGAGAAGGGCCTGTTCTGGTGGGGTATCACCATCCCCGGCATCTTTGTGGTGGCCACCGGCTTGGTGCTCGACAAGCTCATTCCTGGCTTTGGTGACGTGCGCGGCGACATGCAGATCGCCCACATGATCCACGCCACCCTGGCGATCTGGATGATGGCGCTGATCTGCGGCCACATCTACATGGGCACGGTGGGCATGCGCGGCGCCTACAAGGCCATGAGGACGGGGTACGTGAGCGAGGGGTGGGCCAAGGAGCACCACGAGCTTTGGTACGACGACGTGCAAGCGGGCAAGATTCCCCGCCAGCGCAGCGCCAACCCATCCGCAGCCGATGCTGCAGCTACACCATCTGCGGGCCAGCCCGCGCAGGTATGAGGTTCCGCACCATGATGCAATTTTCTCGATCTTCCCTGCTGGCGTTGTGCGCGGCCAGCGTCTGTACCCTGGCATCGGCCAAGCTGCCTGCGCCTTCACCGGAGGCTGCCGCCAAAGCTGCAGAGGCGGCGGCCAAAGCCGCCTGGGCCGGCAAGGTGGACAACTACAAGTTGTGCCTGTCACAAGACCGTGTGGCGGCCCACTACCGCAAAACCACGCCAACAGCCAAGCCTGCAACGGCAGCAGGCGCTGCGTGCACCGACCCCGGCCCCTTCGCCTACACACCGCCCGCTGCCAAGCCCATTGAAGCGGCGGGTGCCCATTCGCCACCGGGCACGGCCAGCAGTCCACCCAGCACGCTGGCACCTGCCGCAGCTGCGTCAGCGCCCAAGTCCTGACGCCAACCACTGTCCCTCCGTCAAAAAGAGCCGCGCCCACTTGGTGGAGCGCGGCTTTTTTTTTGGTGGTCGCAGTACGTGCTTTTCCCCGATTCAGATGCCCCATGCCCCTCCTTGGGGAGAGGTACTGCGTATATTCGCACCATGTCTCTTTCATCACCGTCCGCCTCCCCGGCTGCGCCCGTGCTGCCGCGCCTGACGCAGGCGCATGCGCCCCTTACCCACAGCGTGGAGGTCGTGAACGAACTGGGCGAGCGCGAGCAGGTACAGATCCCCGCCGAGCGACCGCTCACCATCTATGTCGACAAGCGTGAACTCGTCACCCTCATGACCCTGGGCGCGCAGCCGGAACTGCTGGTGCTGGGCTATCTGCGTAACCAGCGGCTGGTGGAGTCCGTGTTCGACATCGAATCCATCACCGTCGATTGGGAGGTGCACGCCGCCGCCGTGCGCACGCGCCACGGCATCGCCCGCATTGAAGAGCGCACCGCGAGCAAGGTGGTCACCACCGGCTGCGGCCAAGGCAGTGTGTTTGGCGGGCTCATGGACGAGGTGGACCGCATCACCTTGCCCGAGGCACGCCTGACACAGGGCGAGTTGTACGGCATCGTCAACGCCATCCGCCTCAAGGAAACCACCTACAAGTCCGCAGGCTCCGTGCATGGTTGCGCCTTGTTCCGGGGGGAGGCGCTGCTCACCTTTGTGGAAGACGTGGGGCGCCATAACGCCATCGACACCATTGCAGGGTGGATGTGGATGAATACAGATGGCAAGGTGCCGCAAGGGGGCGCTTCCTCCACGCTATCCGGCGGCACGCCTGCAGAAAATGCCGCTTCGGAGAGTCTGCACGCGCCCATGTCCGGTGCAGACAAGGTGTTCTACACCACGGGCCGACTCACCAGCGAAATGGTCATCAAATCTGCGCAGATGGGCGTCCCCATCGTAGTGTCCCGCAGCGGCATGACCCAGATGGGACACGCCGTAGCGCAGCAACTGGGCCTGTGCGCCATCGGGCGCGCCACCAATCGCCGGTTTGTCTGCTATAGCGGTACAGATCGGCTGGTGCTGCAGCCGGAGCTGGCGCAGATACCCGTCGTACCGGTGGCCAGGGGCGGAGCTGGAACTGTCTCCTGAGGAGGCGGGGCTGTGTGAAGGGGGCGTTACGCGATTTCGGGAAACATCGCAGTCCGAACTACCGGCTGGTGGTTGAAAGAAACCGCTCCCACAATGGCATGATCGCCCCATGAAAGACCTGAACGCCAAGAGCGCCTGGGCCGATACCCTGCCCAGCCAGTGGGGGCCCGAGTCCGCCAAGATTGAAATTCCCTTGGGGGAGCAGCCGCCCGCGCCGTCTGTCGGCGCCGCATCCACCATGGCCCCGGCTCCCGCCAAGTTGTCCCTGTGGGACTGGATGCGTGAAGGCCTGCGGGCCGCGTTGTTCCTGTCGCCGCGCACTGCTGCTGCAGCGCCTTCACCCTGGCAGGTGCTGGTGCTGTCGCTGCTGGGTGGCGCGTTGCTGGTGGGGGCTGCGCGGTTTCAGGTGGCGGGGCCTGTGCAGTTCAATCTGCGGGGCTGGCTGGCGCCGATGTGGAGCAGCCTGGTGCTGATGTGGCTGGCCTGGTGGGCCATGGCCCCGGCCCAGCGTGCGGCGGCACAAGAGCCCTCGGCGGGTGCTTCGGGGCCTTCGGGCGGGCTGGCGGCCTGGTATGTGTTGTCCGCGTGGGCTCCGCTGGCGCCTTTGTTGCTGCTGTATGCCTTGATGGGGGCCGTGGCGCACAAGCCAGACCTGTGGGGCGGGGCGGTGGCTGGCAATATTTTCTGGGTGGCCTATGGTGTGCTCACGCTGTGGGTGCTGGCCACGCTGGTGGTGGTGAGTGCACGCTTCATCCGCTCGCGGCTGCGCACGGCCATCTTTTCGGTGGCGATGGCAGCCGTGATCGGGGTGGGCATGTGGCAGTTCCAGGACCAGCCCTGGGAGCTGGACGCCTTGGCCGCTGCATCTGCCCAGTCGGGCGAGGAGGGACAGGCACAACCGGAGCCCGCGCACCTTGTGCTCTCGCAAGCAGTCTTTGAAAACCAGCAGGTGCTCTGGGATCGGCAAGTGCAGGCCCTGCCCGCTGGCCGCGATGGCGTGGTGGATGTCTATGGGCTCGTGTTCGCCCCCTACGCCAGCGAAAACGTGTTCCGGCGAGAAAGCACCATGGTCAGCACGCTGCTGCAAGAGCGCTTTGACGCCCAGGGCCGTGTGGTTCACCTGCTCAACCACGCAGAAACCGCCGATACGCATGCCTGGGCCACGCCGCAGAACCTGCAGCGTGCCATCGCTGCGCTGGCCCAGCGCATGGACCGTGACAGCGATGTGCTGGTGATCTACATGACCTCGCACGGTGCGCGCAACCATGAGCTGGCGGCCTCGCACTGGCCGCTGGAGGTGCCCCCCGTCACGCCCGAAATGCTGCGCGCCATGCTGGACGAGGCGGGCATCCGCCACCGCGTGATTGCCGTGTCGGCCTGTTTCTCGGGCGGCTGGATCGAGCCTTTGGCCACCGACAGCAGCCTCATCATGACCGCCGCCGATGCCACGCACACGTCATATGGCTGCGGCACGCGCTCCGAGCTGACCTTCTTTGGCCGGGCGGTGTTCCACGAACAGCTGCGCCAGACACATTCGTTCACCGAAGCCTTTGCCAAGGCCATCCCCGTGATTGCGCAGCGCGAGGTGGAGGCGGGCAAGCAAGACGGCTTCTCCAACCCGCAGATCCATGTTGGCGCGCAGATTGTGCCGGTGCTGCGTGCGCTGGAGCATCGCCTGCAAACGGCAGAGGCAGAAGGCAGCGCAGAGGCCCAGGTGGCCGCAGCGGGCGCAAAGCCCTGAGCTTCGCCAGAGCGTTCCATTTGCGCTAAGGTTCTGCGCCATGAACCTGTCTTTTTTACGCTTGGGCTGGCGCACCCTGGCCCGTGACCTGCGCGCGGGCGAGTTGCGGCTGCTGATCGTGGCCGTTACGCTGGCGGTGGCAGCCCTCACGTCGGTCGGTTTTTTTGCCGACCGCCTGCAAGGTGGCCTGCAGCGCGATGCCTTGCAGCTGCTCGGGGGCGATGCCGTAGTGGCCAGCGACAACCCCACGCCCCCCGCCTTTGTCGAGCAGGCCAAGGCCCTGGGCCTGCAGACCGTGACCACGCTGGGCTTTCCGACCATGGGCCGCGCCAGTGACGCCCAGGGCGGCGCCAGCAAGCTGGTGGCGCTCAAAAGCGTGCCCCCGGGCTACCCGCTGCGTGGCAGCCTCAAGGTGGCAGACGCCCCCGGCGCGCTCGACCAGCCCACCCGCGACATCCCGGCGCGCGGCGAGGTGTGGGTGGATGCCCCGCTGCTCGAATCGTTGAACCTGGCGATGGGCGACATGCTGCTGCTGGGCGATTCGCAGCTGCGCATTGCACGCATCATCGTGATCGAGCCCGACCGCGGCGCCGGTTTCATGAGCTTCGCCCCACGGGTGATGGTGAACGAGGCCGACCTGCCCGCCACCGGCCTGGTGCAGCCCGCAAGCCGCCTGACCTACCGCTTCGCCGTCATCGGGTCGGCCCCTGCGGTCAAGGCGTTCAGCGAATGGGCTGTTGCCGAATCGAAAAAGCCCGACGTGCACGGCGTGCGCGTGGAGTCGCTCGAAAGCGGCCGCCCGGAAATGCGCCAGACGCTGGACCGCGCGCAGAAATTCCTGAGCCTGGTGGCCCTGCTGGCAGCGCTGCTGTCGGCCGTGGCCGTGGCCCTGGCCGCGCGCGGCTTTGCGGCCGAGCACCTGGATGCCTCAGCCATGCTGCGGGTGCTGGGCCAAAGCCAGCGCACCATCGCGGGCGCCTACACGGCCGAATTTGCGTTGGTGGGCCTGTTTGCCAGCTCATTGGGCGTGGCGCTGGGCTATCTGGTGCACTACGCCTTTGTGCTGCTGCTGGCGGGCCTGGTCGAGTCGGCCCTGCCGCCGCCCAGCCTGTGGCCTGTGGCGTTTGGGCTGGGCATGGGGCTCACGCTGCTGTTTGCCTTTGGTCTGCCCCCTGTGCTGCAACTGGCCCAGGTACCGCCGCTGCGGGTGATCCGGCGCGACGTGGGCGGGCTCAAGCCTGCCTCGCTGGCGGTGCTGGGCATTGGGGTGGCAGGCTTTGCCGCCTTGCTGCTCACGGTCAGCAGCGACATCACGCTGGGCCTGATTGCCGTGGGTGGCTTTGCCGGGGCGGTGGCCCTCTTTGCCGGGCTGTCGTGGGTGGCGGTGAAGCTGCTGCGCAAAAGTGTGAACGAGGCCACCGCGCCCCGCTGGCTGGTACTGGCCACACGGCAGATTTCTGCGCGCCCGGCCTATGCCGTGGTGCAGGTGAGCAGCCTGGCCGTGGGGCTGCTGGCGCTGGTGCTGCTGGTGCTGCTGCGCACCGACCTGGTGGACAGCTGGCGCAAGGCCACCCCGCCCGATGCGCCCAACCGTTTTGTGATCAACGTGATGCCCGACCAGGCCGACGCCTTCCAGCAGACGCTCAAGGACGGTGGCGTGGCCAAGTACGACTGGTACCCCATGATCCGGGGCCGCCTGTTGGCTGTGAACGGCAAACCCGTGGGCCCGGCCGACTACACCGACGACCGTGCCAAGCGCCTGGTGGACCGTGAGTTCAACCTGTCGAACGCCGTGGAGGCACCGCCCCACAACCAGGTGGTGGCCGGTGCCTGGACGCCGGGCGAAGAGGGTGCGATCAGCGTCGAAGAAGGCATTGCCGAAACCCTGGGCCTGAAGATGGGCGACCGCCTGCTGTTCGACATGGGCGGCGTGCAGAACGAGGCACGCATCACCAGCCTGCGCAAGGTGGACTGGGGCTCGATGCGGGCCAACTTCTTCGTGATGTACCCCGTGGCCACCGTCAAGGACGTGCCCGTGACCTACCTGGCGGCCTACCGTGCGCCCGAGACCAACGGCTTTGACAACGGCCTGGTGCGCCAGTTTCCCAACATCACCAACGTAGACATGGGTGCCACCATTGCCCAGGTGCAGCGCGTGCTGGAGCAGGTGATCCGCGCGGTCGAATTCCTGTTCGCCTTCACCCTGGCTGCTGGGCTGGTGGTGCTGTTTGCCGCCGTCACGGCCACGCGCGAAGAGCGTGCTCGCGAATACGCCATCATGCGCGCCGTGGGCGCCCGCGCCAGCCTGCTGCGGCAGGTGCAGCGCGCCGAGCTGATGGGCGTGGGCCTGCTCGCGGGCTTTCTGGCCAGCGCCGTGGCGGTGGGCGTGGGCTGGGCGTTGGCGCGATTTGTGTTCGACTTCACCTGGACGGCTGCCCCCTGGGTGCCCCTGGCGGGCGCCGTGGCTGGGGCCGTGCTGGCGCTGGCTGCGGGCTGGTGGGGCCTGCGTGAGGTGTTGCTGCGCCCGGTGGTCGATACGCTGCGGCGCTCGGCAGAGTGAGCAGGTGCATGGCCTTGGCCTGTGTTGTAGTTGATTTGCTATATTTTCGATAGCTTGTTGCGCTTTATGGATAAGCGCTAGGGCCTGTTTTGCTATGAATTCTGATACCCCCCAAGCTGGTAGCGAAGGCACCGAAGCCGTGGCTGCCGTCATCCCCTTCGAATGGATCGGTGGCGAAAGCCGGGTGCGCGCGTTGGTCGAGCGCTTTTACGACCTGATGGACCTGGAGCCAGGCTACGCGGAGCTGCGGGCCGCCCACGGCAGCGACCTGGGTCAGGCGCGGCAAAAGCTGTTCATGTTCCTCTGCGGCTGGCTTGGCGGCCCCTCGTACTACACCGACCAGTTCGGCCACCCCCGGCTGCGCGCGCGCCACATGCCGTTTTCTATCGGTATCAAGGAGCGCGACCAGTGGGTGGCCTGCATGGACCAGGCCATGGGCGAGACCGGCGTGCCCGCAGACCTGCGCGCGCGCTTGAAGGAGAGCTTCATGGGCACGGCCGACTGGATGCGCAACAAGGGCGTTTGACAACCGCTGGGTTTTGGTGGGCGTGCATCCGGTGTGCTGTGCTGTGCGCTGTTTTTTGAGAAAAGGAGCTGTTTTTTATGTCCCGCGATGCCCGTTTTCAGGAACAGGCCCAGGCCCTGGGCTACAGCTTTGATGGCGAGATCAAGATCGGCGGCAACTACGTGCCGCTGGTTCGCGATGGGCACCACATCTACCTGAGCGGCCAGATCCCGCGTGTGGGCGACACGGTGGTGGTCACCGGGGACGCGGGTGCCGGGGCGTCGCTGGCCGATGCGCAGAAGGCTGCGAAGGTGTGCGCGATGCGCGCACTGGCGCTGTTGCAACGCGCGCTGGGCTCGCTTGATGCGGTGCAATCCATCCTGCGCATCACGGTCTACGTGCAGTCGGCGCCGACATTCACGCAGCAAAGCGAGGTGGCCGACGGTGCGTCGGAAATCCTGTTTACCGTGCTGGGTGAGGCGGGCGCGCACACCCGCACGTCGGTGGGCGTGCTGCAGCTGCCCAAGAACGCGACGGTGGAGGTGGACCTGATCGCTTCAGTGAGCCCCTCTGCCGCAGCTGCTGCACCTTGAGCCTACACGGTCACTGCATCGCATCGCGCCCATCCCCCAAGGAAGAACGGCCATGAACAACCCCGTTGTGCACCAAGGAAGCTGTCTGTGTGGCGGCGTCCGCTATGAGACCACCGCGCCCGTCAAGGCCTCGTCGCACTGCCACTGCTCCATGTGCCGCAAGGCCCATGGCGCAGCGTTCGCCAGCTATGGCAACGTGCGTCGCGAGCGCCACCGCTTCGTCCAGGGCCAGGCGCTGGTGCGCACCTACCAGTCTTCGGCCCAGGTCACACGCACGTTCTGCTCGGTGTGTGGCTCGCCCCTGCTGTGGCACAGCGAGGGCGCCCACGCCGACTGGGTGGCCGTGCCGCTGGGCACGCTGGACACGCCCTACGACACGCCGCCCCAAAAACACATCTACGTGGACTCCAAAGCCCCCTGGGTGGTGATCGGGGATGGCTATCCGCAAGAGCCGCAGGGGTAGGGGCCATGGCGGTCAGAGACCTTGTTGATCAGGACCTTCCGCAGGTGTATGCCTTGCTGGTTGCGCACGGCTGGTCGCACCGGCTAGGCACCCTGTCGAAGTTCGAGGCGCTGGTGGCTGCGTCGCAGTGCAACCTGGTGGCGCTGCACGGGGACGAGGTGGTGGGCTATGCGCGCGCCGTTACTGACGGGCTGAGCAATGGTTATTTGTCCATGCTGGTCGTGGCCCCTGCGTTTCGGGGCCGGGGGCTGGGGCGCGCGTTGGTGCAACAAGCATTGGCCAAGGCGCCCGCAGCCACCTGGGTGTTGCGCGCTGGCCGTCCAGGTGCATCCGAATTTTTTGCGAGAATGGGTTTTGCCCCGTCGGCGATTGCAATGGAGCGCACACGCTCCACCTGACACGCTTGAATCCCATGAACCACCCGCGTTTCCATGTTTTTGGCCGCATCGTCGAGGTGCGGCGCGAAGGTGCGCTGTGGCAGGCCTACCGCGTGGGCGCTGATGGTAAACGCACACCCTCAGGCTTTGTGATCCCCGACTTTGTCGAAGAACATGAACTGGCGCAGTTCCTCGAAGACCTGTTCCACGAAAGTGCTTCCCCGCACAACGGCGACGTGCACCGCATCGACTGACATCCTGACGACGGGGTGCCGCGTCACACCGCTGTCAAACCCCTGCCAGACACTCGGTCCCTTCTTTCACCCAGGGACTGTTCATGTCTGCGCGCACTCCAATCCATTCGCTTCTTTCTTCGCACATGTCGCGCCGCGTTGCCGCGCTAGGCATGGTGGCACTGGCGGCTTCGCTGGCTGCTTGTGGTGGCAGCGACGACAGCAATAACAATGCGGGCGCCACGGCCACGCTGGCCGTGCTGGAGACCACCGACCTGCACTTCAACGTGCGCAGCTACGACTACTTCAAGCTGGCCGAGGACAAGAGCTATGGCTTTGAGCGCACGGCCACGCTGGTGCGCGCCGCGCGCAAGGAGTTTGCCAATACGCTGCTGGTGGACAACGGCGACACCATCCAGGGCACGGCGCTGGCCGACTACGAAGCCACCATCAACCCCATCCCCTGCACGCAGCAGCTGTCGATGTACAAGGCCATGGGCTCCCTGGGCTTTGACGCGGGCACCCTCGGCAACCACGAATTCAACTACGGCTTGCCCTTTCTGAACCAGGTGCTGGGCGGCGGCCTGGATGTGGACGGCGTGGATGGCTCCAAGAAGTGCGCTGGCGCGGGCTTCCCGGTGGTGCTGGCCAATGTGGTCAGCAACAAGACCAAGAAGCCGCTGGTGCAGCCCTACACGTTGCTGGAGCGCACCCTGGTGGCCAAGAGCGCGGATGGCAAGGACGTGAAGCTGCCCATCAAGATCGGCGTGATCGGCTTCACCACGCCGGGCATCATGAACTGGGACAAGCGCTACCTCGAAGGCAAGGTCACTACCGAAGGCGCGGTGGAGGCGGCCAACAAGTACGTGCCCGAACTGCGCGCCAAGGGCGCTGACCTCGTGGTGGCTCTTCTGCACGGCGGGCTGGACGGCGCGGCGTATTCGCCCACCATGGAGAACCCCGGCCTGTACCTGTCGAAGGTGGCTGGCATCGATGCGATGGTGATGGGCCACCAGCACGGCGTGTTCCCCGACACGGCGGCCATCCCCGGCTTCAAGCTGCCGGGGGTGGACCACAAGGCGGGCACCATCAACGGCGTGCCAGCGGTGATGGCCAGCTCCTGGGGCAAGGCCTTGGGTGTGGTGCAGCTCGCGCTGCAGTGGGATGGCACCAAGTGGGTGGTCAACAAGTCCGCCAGCAAGAGCGAGTTGCGCAACATCCAGAGCAAGAACGCTGCGGGCACGACGGTCACCGTGGATGCCGACCCTGCCATCGCCCCGCTGATCGAGACGCAGCACCAGGCCGCGATCCAGTACGTGAAGACGCCCATCGGCCAGACCGACTTCCGCATGAGCACGCTGTTTGCCGATGTGGGTGACCCGGGCGCGATTCAGATCGTGAACCAGGCCCAGCAGGCCTATGTGGCGGCCTATGTCAAGGCCAACCTGCCGCAGTATGCGCAGCTGCCCGTGCTGTCGGTGAGTGCGCCGTTCAAGAGCGGCTTCCAGGGCGGCGCCGACTACACCGACGTGGCCGTGGGCCCGCTGGCCATCAACAACGCAGCTGACCTCTACCTGTACCCCAACACGGTGTATGCGGTGAAGGTCAATGGTGGCGACATCAAGAACTGGCTGGAGGCCGCCGCCAAGCGCTTCAACCAGATCGACCCTGCCAAGACCGGCGAGCAGCAGCTCATCAGCACGTTCCCTGGGTACAACTTTGACATGTTCACCACCGCCGACGTGCAGTACGAGATCGACGTGACGCAGCCCGTGGGCAGCCGCATCAAGAACTTGAGCTACCTGGGCAAGCCCATCGACGTGGCGCAGGAGTTTGTGATCGCCACCAACAACTACCGCGCCACCAGCGGCAAGAGCTTTATCGACAAGCTCGATGGCTCGGGCACCATCTGGGCCTCGCCCGACGCCAACCGCGACGTGGTGATCGACTACATCCGCAAGAACCCGGCGGTGACCCGCGTGGCCAACGGCGCGGCCAAGAGCTGGCGCTTTGCCAAGGCCACGGCGGCGGGCCCGGTGGTGTTCAGCTCGGGCGCCAATGCGCTGAGCGTGGCACAGGCGGGCGGGCTGGCCAATGTGTCGCTGCTGGCGGCCGATGATGGATCGGGCAAGGGCACGTCGAAGTACGCGATCGACCTCTCGAAGTAAGTCTGAACGGACACAAATACCGCTCTTGGAGACAAAGTGTTACGTGTTAGAGTGACCGCCATGGGTGGAGCAGGCTCCTCTATTGGGGGCTCATTGCCCGCCATTCTCTTTTTGGAGTCAGTATGAACCGAACCGCTATCCGCCGCTGGGCCTGTGCTGGCCTGGGGTTGTTTTCCTCTTTGGCAGCGCTGGCGCAGCCGGCTTCCGGCGGAGTCATCAGCTTTGGACTGAGTTCCTCGATCCCCACGTTGTCTGACTTGGGGATGCTGGCTTTGGTGGGTGCCCTGGGATTGCTGGCTTGGAATGCCTTTCGGCGCCAGGGGCAGAGCGGCAGGTTCTACTCGCTGCTGGCGGCAGCCGTGGGGGTGACCCTGGTGCTGGGCGGTGTCTTTGGTGCACGCAATGCGTACTCGAACGGCAGCATTGATGCGGCCAACTACATCGGGTCCTCGTACAACTTCCCCGCCAATATTGATGAGGTGGTCTACAACTCCGGGGATGAAGATGTGTTGATCCTGAGCATCCAGGCAACCCCCGGTTACACCGTCGTGACGCCAAATACCTTGCCCCAGTGCCAGGTAGGTATGCGGATCCCTGCCCACAGCGCCATCCCCTTCTGCTACGTCCGGGTGCAGGGTGCTCCGGTTTGACCGGAAGCTTACGGCCAAATTCTGGAAGCGTTCCGTGCGGGTGCTGCTGTAGTATTTGCTATGAAATAGATAGCTACCAGTGCTTTTCTGTCAAGCGCTAGGCCCTATTTCCGCAGCATCTTCTGCGCCGAGCGTAGCAGGACCACCAACGCACCTGCTCCACCTTCATCCCCCCGGGCTTGCACAAAGGCCAGGACTTCGTTCTTCTGCACCAGCCAACTGTGCACCCGGCCTTTGAGGACCGGGCTCTTTCCCGGTGAGCCCAGGCCCTTGCCGTGCACCACGCGCACGCAGCGCAGGCCGGTCTTGTGGGCGTGGCGGATGAAGTCGCCCAGCGCCTCGCGCGCCTCGTCCACGCGCAGGCCGTGCAGGTCCAGCTGGCGCTGGATGCTCCAATGGCCTGCGCGCAGGCGGCTCGTCACTTCCACGCCGATGCCGGGGCGGCGGAAGCTCAACTGGTCGTCCGTGTCCAGCAGCGTGGTCACGTCAAAGTCGTCGCTGATGGATTCGCGCAGCACGCGCTCTTCATCCAACCAGTGCTGCACGGGCAGCGGCGGGGGCTGGTGCTTGCGCAACCGCGCCACGTTGGGGTTGCGCAGTGGCGTGACGGGGCCCACGCTGCGGCTGAAGAGGTGGTGCTCGGCCTCGGCCCGGGCGGCGGCTTCGCGCTGGGCTTTCTCCTCGGCCTCGCGGCGCTCCTGGTCCTCGCGCAGGCGGCGGGCCACGGTGGCCAGGTCCTGCAACTGGGTGATGCGTTCGCCTGCCCGGCGAGGGGCAGGTGGTGCACGGCGTCGGGGCGGTGCCGGGTTGTCGCTGATGGAGGGTGGCGCGGGGGCATGACGGACAGGCCGCATCGCCGCCTTGGCCGCAGCCTTCTTGTCGGCCAAACCTGCGCGCCGGGCGGACCGGGGCACGGCGGTGGTAGTGGGGGCAGGGGCAGGCTGGGCGGCGCCCATAGGGCCTTCGGAGCCGCGCGCAGCGCGTGCCAGCGCGGCGTGTAATGCCGTCGTCGGGTGGGCCGGTGCGGGCGCAGGCGCAGTCACACCAGGCCCTTTTCCGCCATCGACAACGCCTGGCCCGGCGCAACGATCACGTGGTCGAGCACGCGCACATCCACCAGTGCCAGCGTGGTCTTCAGGGTCAGGGTCAGCGCCTCGTCGGCCCGGCTGGGTTGCACGCTGCCGCTAGGGTGGTTGTGGGCCAGCACCACGGCGGCCGCCTGGTGGTGCAGGGCGCGCAGCACGACCTCGCGCGGGTACACGCTGGTCTGCGTGAGCGTGCCGCGAAACAGCTCCTCCAGCGCCAGCAGGCGGTTTTGTGCATCGAGGAACAGCACCGCAAACACCTCGTGCCCCTTGGCCGCCAGGTGCAGCTGCAGGTAGTGCTTGACGGTGTCGGGCGAGTCGAACACCTCGCGTTCGCGCAGCTGCTGGGCGAGGGCGCGGCGGGCCAGCTCCAGCACCGCCACCAGTTCGGCGCGCTTGGCGGGGCCCAGGCCCTTGATGCGTTCCAGGTCGGCCGCGCTGGTGTGCAACAGCCCGGCAATGCCGCCAAAGCCGCCGGTGATGGCGCCCGTGTCCGGGTCGATGCCGGGCGGGTCCAGCAGCTCCTGCGCCATCTGCAGCACGCCCTTGCCCACGATCCCCGTGCGCAGCAGGATGGCCAGCAGCTCGGCATCGGCCAGCGCGGCAGGGCCGCGCGCCAGCAGTTTTTCGCGGGGCTGGGCGTCGGCGGGCAGGTCTTTGATGGCCATGGGAGAGGGGGTGGGACGCGCCAGCAGCGGTGGCCGCGGTAGGGGTTTGCCCGGTTTTCTACAATCGCGGCAGTTTATCGGGACTCTCATGACCTCTATTTCCACCTCCCTTCCCACCGTTCAGCCGGGCTCCTTCCTCACGCTGCACTACCGCCTGGCCGGCCCGGCGGGGGATGTGATCAACACTTTTACCGACAAACCCGCCACCCTGTCGCTGGGCACGGGCGAGCTGTCGCCCGCCATGGAGCAGCGCCTGCTGGGCCTGGCCGAGGGCACGCGCACCACGTTCGAGCTGCCTGCGGGCGAGGCCTTTGGCGAGCGCAACCCCGACATGCAGCAGTGGGTGGCCCGCAAGCTGATGAACGAGCTGGGCGACCCCGACGAAAAATACAACGTGGGCGATGTGGTGCAGTTCCCCACGCCCGATGGCCAGGGCAGTTACGCAGGCGCCGTGCAGCAAGTGCGTGAAGATGGCGCGGTGCTGTTTGACTTCAATCACCCGCTGGCGGGCCAGCCCGTGACCTTTGAAGTGCAACTGATCGGGATCCTGTGATGCAGGCACCGCAAGAAATCCTGCTGGCCGAGCCGCGCGGGTTTTGCGCAGGGGTGGACCGCGCCATCGAGATCGTGGAGCGCGCCATCCAGAAATTTGGCGCCCCCATCTACGTGCGTCACGAGATCGTGCACAACACCTACGTGGTGAACGACCTCAAGGCCAAGGGCGCGATCTTCATCGAAGATCTGTCGGACGTGCCGCCCGGCGCCACGCTGGTCTTCAGCGCCCACGGCGTGAGCAAGGCCGTGCAGCAAGAGGCCGTGGCGCGTGGCTTCAGCATTTTTGACGCCACCTGCCCGCTGGTGACCAAGGTGCATGTCGAGGTCGCCAAGCTCGCCAAGGAGGGCTACGAATTCATCATGATCGGCCACAAGGGCCACCCCGAGGTCGAAGGCACCATGGGCCAGCTCGACCAGGGCATCCACCTGGTGGAAGACGTGGAAGACGTGGCGCACGTGCAGCCCGCGCAGACCGAGAAGCTGGCCGTGGTCACGCAGACCACGCTCTCGGTGGACGATGCCGCCGAAATCTCGGCCGCCGTGCGTGCGCGTTTCCCCAGCGTGCGTGAGCCCAAGCAGCAGGACATCTGCTACGCCACCCAGAACCGGCAGGACGCCGTGAAGGTGCTGAGCCCGCAGGTGGACGTGGTGATCGTGGTGGGCAGCCCCACCAGCTCCAACAGCAACCGCCTGCGCGAGCTGGCCGCCAAGCTGGGCACCACCGCCTACATGGTGGACAGCGCCGACGAGCTGAAGGGCGAATGGTTTGATGGCCTCGCCCGCGTGGGGCTGACCGCCGGAGCCTCAGCGCCGGAAATCCTGGTGCGGCAGGTCATCGACCGCATCAAAGCGCTTGGTGCTGTGTCGGTACGCACCATGGCGGGCATCGAGGAAACCATCAAGTTCCCGCTGCCCAAGGGGCTCAAAATCGACGCGACCACCGGCTTGAGCATCACCGAACGCACACCAGAGACCGGGCCTGCGGGGCATTGATCTGGGGGCAGCGGGCGCCTCATGGGAAGGTGTTTGTTGGTTTTTGCTTCTTAATTGATAGCTGCTAGCGCTTGATAGATAAGCGCTAGGGCCTGATTTGAATCCTATTTTGTCGCCGTGCAGGATAGGTTGCGCTACAGCGCCATTGCAGGCCCGCTCCACAAATCCAGCGGTGGGTCCGCCGCCACCGCGCGCAGGATGTCGGTGCGGGAGATAAAACCCGACAGCACGCCCGCCTCGTCGGTCACCGGCAGGCCGGGCAGGCCCGTGTCCAGCAGCACGGCGGCCACGCGGCGCAGCTCGGTGTCGGGCGACACGGTGGGCACGGGGCTCACCATCACTTCGGATACCGGGCGGCGCGCCAGGTCGATGGCCTGCTTGACGGCACCGGGCTCGGGCAGCAGGTCCAGCGGCGCCATGTCGGCCCGCAGCAGCAGGCCAATCACGCGGCCCAGCGCATCCACGACCGGCGCCTGCGCCACCTTGTGCTCGGCCAGGGTCTGCCAGGCATCGTTCACGCGCACACCGGGCGCCACACTCACGCCACCGGTGGTCATTACGTCGCTCACCTTGGTCAGCGGCTGGCGGGCGGTGGCCTGGGGGCCTTGTTCGGTTTGCGCATAGGCGCTCACGGCGTCGTGCATGCGCAGGTTGACGATGGCGGCAGGTGCGGCAGCGCTGGCATCGGCCGCAGTGGGACGGGGCGAGGCCGTGAAGATGGGCCCCGGCTGGCCATCTTGCGCGTCCATGGCCCGCGTGCGCAGGGCCTGCGGGCGCTGCACGCTGCGCACCGCAGAAATACGCGCCAGGTTTTCGGGTCCACCCCGGTACATCTGGCCCGACGGGCCGAACACAAAGAACATGCTTTTTCTCCTGCGCGCAAGCCGACCACCGCGTTGGGGTGGGGGCTGCTCTGCCCATGTTATCGGCAGTTGTGCGGCGCGCGTGCAGTCAGCGTTGTGTCTGCATGTTGCGGGCAACCCCTACACTGCCCCTTCTTCTGACCCCACCAGCTTCACCGGAGCCCCTGCATGATCGACCGCGCCGCCATCGCCGCCGCCCGCCACCAACTGGCCACCCAGCCTGATTTTTTGCGCACCACGCCGCTGATGCGCGTTTCTGGCAAATCCCTGGGCGTGGATTGCGCCGAGGTCTGGCTCAAGCTGGAGCACCTGCAGGTGGGCGGCAGCTTCAAGGCGCGCGGCATGTTGTACCGGCTGCTCGCCAACCCTGTGCCCGAGAGTGGCGTGATCATTGCATCTGGCGGCAACGCCGGAATTGCAGTGGCTGCTGCCGCCAAGGCGCTGGGTGTGCGCTGCGAGGTGTTTGTGCCTGAGGTGTCGCCCGAGGCCAAGCGCGCCCGCCTGCGCGCGCTGGGCGCCGAGGTGGTCGTCACCGGCGCTGCCTATTCACAAGCCTTCGAGGCCTGCGTGGCCCGCCAGAAGGCCACCGGCGCGCTGCAGGCCCACGCCTACGACCAGCCCGAGGTGGTGGCCGGTGCAGGCACCTTGGCACTGGAGATGGAAGAGCAGGGTGGCCGCCTGCCCGACACGGTGCTGGTCAGTGTGGGCGGCGGTGGCCTCATCGGCGGCGTGGCCGCGTGGGTGGAGAGCCGCGCCCATGTTGTCGCGTTGGAGCCAGAACTTGCGCCCACCCTGCACGCGGCGCGCGCCGCAGGCCAGCCGGTGGATGTGGACGTGGGTGGCGTGGCCGCTGATTCCCTCGGCGCGCGCCGCATCGGCGCCATTGGCTGGGAGGTCAGCCAGCGCCATGTGCACGATGCCCTGCTGCTGCGCGACGACGCCATCCGCGCCGCCCAGCTGTGGCTGTGGAAAGAGCTGAAACTGGCCGTGGAGCCCGCTGCCGCGCTGGGTTTGGCGGCGTTGCAGATCGGTGCCTACAAGCCCCAGCCGCAGGAAACGGTGGCCCTCATTCTCTGCGGCGCCAACTTCGACCCGGCAATCCTTGCCTGAGCCCAGTCCGACCACCCCTTTAAAATCCAGCCATGCTTGACATTCTTCTCCTCCGCAAAGACCTCGACACCGCCATCGCGCGGCTGGAAACCCGCAAAAAGCCCCAGGCCTTCCTGGACGTCTCCGCATTCCAGGCCCTGGAGTCCGAACGCAAGACGCTGCAGACCCGCACCGAAGAGCTGCAGGCTCAGCGCAACCAGCTGTCCAAGCAGGTCGGCATGCTGATGAGCCGGGGCGACAAGGATGGTGCCGAAGCCATCAAGGCCCAGGTGGCCGCAGGCAAGGTGGAACTGGAGCAATCCGCTGCCCGCCTGGAACAGATCCAGGCCGAGCTGCTGGCCATGCTGGTGGCTGTGCCCAACCTGCCACACGAATCCGTGCCCGTGGGCAGCGATGAAGCGGGCAACGTGGAAGTGCGTCGCTGGAGTCCTGACGAAAAAGGCCCGCGCACCTTTGATTTCGAGGTGAAAGACCATGTTGACGTAGGTACCCCGCTGGGGCTCGATTTCGACATGGGCGTCAAGCTCTCGGGCTCGCGCTTCACCGTGATGAAGGGGCCCATTGCCCGCCTGCACCGTGCCCTCAGCCAGTTCATGCTGGACGTGCAGACGCAAGAGCACGGCTACACCGAGTGCTATGTGCCCTACGCTGTGAATGCCGATTCCCTCAAGGGTACCGGCCAGCTGCCCAAGTTTGAAGGCGATCTGTTTGCCGCCAAGAAGGGCGGCCAGGACGGCGAGCCTGTGCCGGACAACGCTGCGCTGTACCTGATCCCCACCAGCGAAGTACCGCTGACCAACTTTGTGCGCGACGTGGTAGTGGCCGAATCCGACCTGCCCATCAAGCTCACGGCCCACACGCCGTGCTTCCGTTCTGAGGCTGGCAGCTACGGCCGCGACACGCGCGGCATGATCCGCCAGCACCAGTTCGACAAGGTCGAGATGGTGCAGATCGTGCATCCCGACAAGAGCTACGAAGCGCTGGAAGAAATGACCCGCCACGCAGAGACCGTCCTGCAGAAGCTGGGCCTGCCCTACCGCGTGATGAGCTTGTGCACCGGCGACATGGGCTTTGGCGCCGCCAAGACCTACGACCTGGAAGTGTGGCTGCCCGCACAGAACACTTACCGCGAGATCAGCTCGGTGAGCAACTGCGAAGCTTTCCAGGCACGCCGCCTGCAGGCCCGTTTCAAGAACGCACAAGGCAAAAACGAACTGCTGCACACCCTGAACGGCTCTGGTCTGGCCGTGGGCCGCACGCTGGTGGCGGTGCTGGAAAACTATCAGCGTGCGGACGGAACCGTCGAGGTTCCGGCCGTTCTCCGTCCCTACATGGGCGGAGTGTCGGAGCTGACACCCGCGGCCTGACCGGCCTACGTGTTGCGCCCCGGATCGGCTTTGGCCGGGCGCACCCCGCAGGGCCTGCCCACGCAAATCAAATGCGCGGGCAGGCCCTGTTGTTTTTGCGGCCCCGCAATGGTTGTGGGCGCCGATTCGGGACAATGCGGCCATGACTTCTCCCGACACCCCTCCTGGCAACGCCTCCCCCAGCACCCCCATCCGTCTCACCCAATACAGCCACGGTGCAGGCTGTGGCTGCAAGATCAGCCCCAAGGTGCTCGACGTGATCCTGGCGGGCAGCGGCGCCCAGAACCTGGACCCCCGCCTTTGGGTGGGCAACGCGTCGCGGGACGACGCTGCCGTGTACGCGCTGGACGACGAACGCGGTGTGGTGTCCACCACCGACTTTTTCATGCCCATCGTGGACGACCCGTTCGACTTCGGGCGTATTGCTGCCACCAATGCCATCAGCGACATCTATGCCATGGGTGCAGACCCCCTGATGGCCATTGCCATCCTGGGTTGGCCGGTGAATGTGCTGCCGCCCGAGGTGGCACGCGAGGTGGTACGCGGCGGACGCGCGGTGTGCGACGCTGCAGGCATTCCGCTGGCCGGCGGGCATTCGATAGATGCGCCGGAGCCCATCTTCGGGCTGGCCGTGACGGGCGTGGTGGAAAAACGCCACCTCAAGCGCAACGACACCGCCACGGCGGGCTGCCGCCTGTACCTGACCAAGCCGCTGGGGATCGGCATCCTCACCACCGCAGAGAAAAAGGCCAAGCTGCGGCCCGAGGACGTAGGCCGCGCGCGCGACCTGATGTGCACCCTCAACCAGCCCGGCAGCCGTTTTGGCAAGTTGCCGGGCGTCATGGCCATGACCGATGTCACGGGCTTTGGCTTGCTGGGCCACCTGGTCGAGATGGCCGAGGGCAGTGGCCTGACGGCGGTCCTTGACTATGCCGCCGTACCGCGCCTGAGCGGCGTGGAGTACTACCTGGCCGAAGGCTGCGTGCCCGGCGGCACCCAGCGCAACTTCGACAGCTATGGCGCCAGGATTGCGCCGCTGGACGACACGCAGAAGCAACTGTTGTGCGACCCACAGACCAGCGGCGGCTTGTTGGTTGCCGTGGCACCCGAAGGCGAGAGCGATTTTCTGCAAGTGGCAGCCGGGTGTGGCTTGGAGCTCGCGCCCATCGGCCACTTGACCGCGCGACAGGCCTTCGCTGTCGTTTTGGGTTGACCATGGAGAACCTGGCCGACTACCGGCACATCTTTCTGAACGATGTGCCCATGATGGATGTGCGTGCACCCGTGGAGTTTGCCCAGGGGGCTTTCCCTGCAGTGGTCAACCTACCCTTGATGGACGATGCCGAGCGCCAGCAGGTGGGCACCTGCTACAAGCAGCGGGGCCAGCACGCGGCCATTGCGCTGGGGCACACGCTGGTGTCCGGCGACATCAAGCGGGCGCGCATCCAGGCCTGGGCCGAGTTTGCACGGGCCCATCCGCAGGGCGTGCTCTATTGTTTTCGCGGCGGCTTGCGCTCCCAGATCGTCCAGCAGTGGCTGCAGAGCGAAGCGGGCATCGACTACCCCCGTGTGATCGGTGGTTACAAGGCCATGCGCACCTTCCTGCTGCAGACCACGCAGGCTGCTGCCCAGGAATGCCGGTTTGTGGTGCTTGGCGGGCTCACGGGCACCGGCAAGACCGAGTTGATTGAACAGCTGGCCAGCGGACTTGACCTGGAGCGGCACGCGAACCACCGGGGCTCCAGCTTTGGCCAGCGTGTGAGTGGCCAGCCCGCGCAGATTGATTTCGAGAACCAGCTGGCCATCGACATCCTCAAGAAGCGTGCGGCAGGGCAGCGGCTGTTCGTCGTCGAGGACGAGGGCCGGCATGTGGGGCGCTGCGCTGTGCCGCTGGAGCTAAGGCTGTGCCTGGAGCAAGCCCCGATGGTTTATGTCGACGAGCCCTTTGAAGCCAGGGTCGAGCGCATCCTGCGGGACTACGTGGTCGCGCAGTGCGCTGAGTTTTGTGCTGCGCAGGGCGAGGTGCAGGGGTTTGACGCCTTCTCTGCCCGCCTGCTGGAAAGCCTGGACAAACTGCACAAGCGTCTGGGGGGAGATCGTCACCAGCTTCTGCGGGCGACGATGCTCCGCGCCCTGGCCCAGCAGAAGGAGCATGGCGATGCTGCGCAGCACCGCGACTGGATCACGGCGCTGCTGCGGTATTACTACGACCCCATGTACGCCTACCAGCGTGAAAGCCGGGCTGACCGCATTGAGTTTCAAGGGGCACACGGTGAAGTCCTGGCGTATTTGCGGGAACGCGCCGGGCCCTCAAGCTGCCAGTCGTAGGGACCCTCTGCACGAATCACCGCGCCGTGTGCATCTGCGGCCTCGGGCGGTCTGTGGCGTTGCAAATACTCGCGCTAGCACGGCTATTGCTGCGTTTTTGCGCCTTGCAGCCCATCCCGCTCCGCAGCGCCCACTTGCCGTTCAATTCGTGCAGAGGATCCCTAGGGATGTCCTGCATAACTCCCTGCGGTCTGTGATAGCGCGGTCTCGGGCAGTCCGCTGCGTTGCTTTTCTTGCCAATAGCCCGGCTATTGGCTGCCAAAAGACGCCTTGCGGCCCCACCCGATCCGCACTACCACCGACTCGCGAGGGTTATGCAGGACATCCCTAGCGCAGGCGACACCGAAAAGTCCACCTCTGCCTGCGCCAGGCGTTGCATGGCGGGGATCAGTGCCCGCGCATCACCCCGGCGCCACTGGAAGCTGTATTGCAGCGGCGCTAGTGGCGTGCGTGCGCCCGGGGCGCGCAAACCCAGCGGGCCCACCCACCCCGAGGGCAGAAACCCCACACCCACTCCTGCGCGCAGCATGCCCGCCACGGCCCCCAGGCTGTTGCACAGGATGTGCTCGCGGACGGTGACACCTTGCGCCAGCAACCAGTCGTCCAGCAGCCGCGTGGTGCCAGCGCCTGGCGGCAGCGTGACGAGGGGATGCTGCTGCAGCAACGCTTTGATGCCCAGGCGGCTGGCGCCCGCCAGGCTGGGTGACAGGGCCCAGGCGAAGCGCGCGGCGCCCACGGGCTGAGATAGCAGTGTGCTGCGCGACGAGCGTCCTGCGATCACGGCAAAGTCCAGTTCGCCGTCGTCCAGGCGGCGCTCCAGCACCCCGCCCACATCCACGCAAGGTTCCAGAGCCAGGCGTGGGTGCGTTCGCCGCACTGCCGCCACAAAGGTGGGCAGCCACGTGAGCGCAGAGAGGTCACCCACGCCAAAACGGCAGCGGCCCGCAAGCTCCTCGCGGGAGCCTAGCGTATGGCCCAGCGCCGCCATGGCGTTGAGTACTTCCAGTGCGGCCGGCAGCAGACGCTCCCCCGCCTCGGTGAGCACGGCACGGTGCCCGCTGCGGTCGAACAGCGACTGGCCCAGCGTGGACTCCAGTTCGCTGATGCGTTTGGACAGCGACGAGACCGACAGGTGCACCCGCTCCGCTGCCGTGGCGAAATTGGCGCAGGTGGCCGCCCACCAGAAGGCTTCAAGTTGTTTGACCGAGGGATGGGGCATGTGCAGAGATATTGGCAAAAAGCGAACAAAGTCATTCTAAATATTCCGCTTTTATTCACTGATGCGGAAATCTACAGTGGCGCTGATCCCTCAACGCAATGACCATCTGCCATGCCCGTCTCCACTGCTACGCCGTTTACCACCGCGCCGCGCTCGCCTGCGGTATTGCGCCGCATGCTGTCGCTGCACGACTTTGAGGACGCCGCGCGCAGGCGTCTGCCCCGGCCCATCTTCGGGTACATCGCCGGTGCGGCGGAGGACAACGCCTCGCTGCGCGACAGCCGCGCGGCGTTTGGAGACTTTGCCTTCGTGACGCGGGTCCTGCGCGATGTATCGCAACGGTCGCAATCCGTCGAGCTCTTTGGCGAACGCTACAGCAGCCCTTTCGGGATAGCGCCCATGGGCATCAATGCGCTGTCCACCTACCGGGGCGATCTTGTGCTGGCGCGTGCTGCACGGCGCATGGGCATTGCGTCTGTGATGAGCGGTACGTCGCTGATTCCGATGGAAGACGTGGCCCGCGACAGCCCGGGCACCTGGTTCCAGGCCTACCTACCTGGCGATCAGGCACGCATTGATGCGCTCATCGACCGCGTGGAGCGTGCGGGTTTTCGCACCCTCGTCGTCACGGTGGATATCCCCATCTCCGCCAACCGTGAGAACAACATCCGCACGGGTTTCTCCACACCCTTGCGCCCCAGCCTGCGTCTGGCATGGGATGGTCTCGTCCGGCCGCGTTGGATGGCGGGAACCTTTTTGCGCACGTTGCTGCGCCACGGCATGCCGCACTTTGAAAATTCGTTCGCCACGCGCGGTGCGCCCATTGTTTCTTCCACGGTCCTGCGCGACTTCTCGGCGCGCGACCATTTGAGCTGGCGCCACATTGAGGCCATTCGCCGCCGCTGGAAGGGGCCCTTGGTCGTGAAGGGCCTGCTCAGCGTGGAGGACGCGTTGCAGGCGCAGCATGCCGGGGCCGATGGCGTGGTGCTGTCCAACCACGGGGGGCGCCAGCTCGACGGGGCCATATCGCCCATGCGCGTGCTGGAAGACGTGGTCGCGGCCGTGGGCCCGAGTTACCCGGTGCTGGTGGATGGGGGCTTTCGGCGCGGCTCCGACGTGCTCAAGGCCATTGCGCTGGGCGCGCGCCTGGTTCTGGTGGGCCGACCCTTCAACTATGCAGCCGCCGTTGCCGGTGAAGCGGGGGTGCTCCACGCAATCACCCTGCTGCGCGACGAGGTCGATCGCAACCTCGCCATGCTCGGCGCCACGGGTTGCAGCGAACTGGGACCCCAGCACATCGCGCGCCAGAGAAGCTGAGGGATGGATTACAAGGGACGGCGGTGGTGTCGCCCTTGTCCGTTCACGATGCGCCAAAGAAAAAGCCCTGCGCTATCGATTAAATAGCATCAGGGCTTTGTCAGTGGCGGAGAGGGTGGGATTCGAACCCACGGTAGTGTTGCCACTACGCCTGATTTCGAGTCAGGTACATTCGACCACTCTGCCACCTCTCCTGTGTGTCGAAGCCTGTGATTATAGCCAGATTTTCAGGGACACCAGCGCCTCTCTCTATCTTCCACGCCAAATGCGGTCGCTTGCCGTGGGCCAGCGCGCGCCGTCTGGTGGAGCTCCTGCCTGTAATTGCCTGTAATCGCTTTGCTTTGCGGGCCTGCCTACAGTCGCATCACTGCTTCAAAAACGCAGTGCCAAGCAACCCAGCGACAGGACATCAGGTAGGAGTCCCCATGGATATCAAGCTGCGATTTGTGAACCAGTCCCGCGACGGCAATAAGTCGGAGGTGGTGATGTATCAGAAGAACCAGCTCACCGGCATGGCCTCGCTGGCAATGGCCTGGAAGGTGATCCGGTTCTGCGGACGTGACTGTTACCACCCCTTTGTTTTCCCAGCGGGTTTCGAAGTGGGCGTTGCCGATGAGTACGGCAATTTTTCACCCCGCATGGCCGCAGAAAACGGCCAGATGCTCAGGCTGGAGTCCACCGCATCGGGGGGGCGGCGCCTGCGGCGTGCGGGGCTGGCCAGTGCCTCCAATGAGCTCGATGTGCTCAACGACTTGGGCCAGGGCGCGGTCAATATCTGCGTCTTCAGGGATGGCCGGATGGTGGGCATGAAGACTGCCGTCACACCTGGCCAGAAGGCCGTGTTCCAGTACCAGCCGGTGCTGTGGATTGGCGTTGCATCCCAGGTGGCGCAGGGCGTGGCGATCAGCTCTGCCGTCATGAGCAATGCGAACACAGAACTGTCGCTGTTGGGCATCGCCAGCGCAGACGTCGTGATGTCGGGCGGTGGGCCAGGCGAGGGCTCCACCCCCTACGAATTCAATCTTGAAAACATCGTGCAGATCTGACCATCCGGGCAGGTCTGCATCCACAGAGTTCGCTTTTCGGGCTTCAAGGCCGGGGGGCAAACGGGCAACGCATGGCGTGTTGCCACCACTTTCACCAACAGGAGAAACTCATGGGCGTTCAACTCAACTTCATCAACAACTCCAACGACACGAACAACTCGGAGGTCGTGATATTCCAGAAGAATGTCGCCACCAATTTCGACGAGCTGTCGGTGGCCTGGCAGGTCATCAAGTACTGTGGCCAGGGCGACAACCATCCGTTCACGTTTCCCATGGGCATGCAGGTGGGGGCCAGTGACAGCTACGGCAACTACACGCCACAGCTGGATGCCCAGAACGGCGAACTGTTCCAGATGTCCTTGACCACGTCTGGCGACCGGCTCGTCCGCGCAGGCAGCGGCACCAGTTCCAAGGAAGTGCAGGTGCTCAACGCGCTGCCCAAGGGGGCCATCAACGCCAGTTGCTACAAGGACGGGAAGCTCCTGGCCATCAAGACCTCGATCGCGCCCCAGCAAAAAGCGGTGTTTGAGTTCAAACCCACCATCTGGATTGGTGTGGCCTCCCAGGTCGTGCAGGGCCAGGTCATGAATTCGGCCATCATCTCCAACATCAACACCGAGCTGTCCCTCCTGGGCATTGCCAGCGCGGACATTGTGATGACGGGTGGCGGCCCTGGCGCCAACTCGACGCCGTTCGCGTTCAACCTCGAAAACATTGTGATGTGCTGAAGCGGTGCGTCGGTGCGGGGGGCTGTTCAGCGCCCCCGCGCCGATGCTCCGCAGCTCTCCCCGTCCACCCAGGAAGCATGCCGTGAACGAAATGGTCCAAAGAAGATGGAGCGCCATGGATGGCTGCCTGATCTTCGACATCACCATCAACCGTGCACCCCACGACGATGTCCCTTCCTGTGTCAGCGTGTCCTGCAGTTCGGGGGAGTCGGAGCGCCAACGGGTCACCGTCACCAGACACTGGCCCGCACAGCCGTTTGAGTTCAGATTCTCCTCGGGCTGCTATGTGTCGGGCTACCTGCAGCAAAAAACGCCGGTGCACATCGACGGCGTCCCCAATACGGCCATCTTTGCCGACATCCACTATGGAATGCGAGGGCAGGCGGATGACCACCACTTTGAAGGCCTCATGGCAGCGTGCCCCATGCGTGGGCCCCTTCCGCCCCCTCAGCCTCCCAGTCCATTGCCGCCTGTTCCCACGCCGGTGCCGCCAGCCCCGCCGGTCGATCCCGTCGAGCCTCTGCCTGTCATCAATAGCCATCCGGAGGAGCTGTTTCCTTACGTGTACGTGCGCCGCTGGCCCAAGATCTCAGCCTCGGATCTTTTGCATGGCTTTGTCCAGTACGCCAGTGCCAGCCCTCCTTGCTGCAGTTTCTTTGAGGACCTGGTAGCGGCACGCGCCCAAGGCCGTGAAGCCGTGCAGTCACTGGCGCTGCGGTTCATTGACGGAGATGCCCCTTACCAGGGGCTCTTCATCGGAGACCTGGACAGCCTTCCCGGGCCCATGGGCCAGTTTGCGTCCTTGCTGGAGCAACTGCCCTCGCCCCATGACAAGCCGCTTGAGTGGCTGGCGACCGCCCGTGCAGAAGTCGTGCAGTTGCTGCAGCGGTACGCCCTGACCTGGAGCTGTTTGGAGTCTGGAAACTACCTGCAGACCATGGACAGGGTCTGGCAGAGTTACTTCGCCCTGGTCATCACCCTGGGGTATGACGCTGCCTTGCTGGATGGGTTGACCCGCACCTTGCAGATGGCCCATCTGATCGCGGTGGCATTGCAGCCCAAAGCCAAGGACATAGCTGCAGTCGGCGCCGCATCAGAGACGCCAGCGCCCTTGCAGCCGGCCCCCATCAGTGCCGCCCAAATTGCATTGCTGCGCGAGGCCACTGTGGTGCTGCCGGCCCAGGTTTTTCCTTTGCCACCGGCCCGCTCGGCAGACAGATCTCCGCCCGTGGCCCCCGACGGTTGGATCGAGCCCTATGCAATTGGCGACTTGCAGATGGTGCGCCAGCGCCTTCTGCGTTACCAAAGCGGAGAGATCGCACGCATAGAAAACGTGATGCGCGGTGAGCGCCGGGAGGTCACGCATAAACGCACCCACCGGCAAAAGGATGAGCAAAAGCAGACGCTGGCCGAGATGCAGGTCCTGCAGAACGATGCGGCGGACGAACGCAGCAATCTGCAGGAAGAGTCTCGCAAGACCGTGGCTGAGGCGACCGAGACCCACCAGTACAACAAGTTCACCAGCAGCTACGGCCCTCCCACGCAGGCCACCCTGGATGGTTCCTGGACCAAGGCCGTGCAGCAAGGCGCCAACCCGGGGCTGGACGACACCACCCGCTTTGCACGCGACATTCTGAACAAGACGGTCAACCGCATCAGCCGCAGTGTCAGCCACACGCGCTCCAGCAGCACGATGAGCCAGACCGAGGACGCGGTGGTCAGCCTGATCGACAACACCGCGGGCACCCGGAACATGCGCGCCGTGTTCCGCTGGGTGAACAAGGTGTACGAGGCGTGCGTTGTGAATTACGGCCAGCGGTTGATGATGGAGTTCATGGTGTGCCAGCCCGCAGCGGGCTTCATCGCACAGGAGCAGGCGCTGGCGGGGCAGGACTTCGCCAAGCCAGTGCCACCGCTGCAACTGGGGGTTGCCACCTTTGAGGACATCAAGGTGGACGGCCCGCGCAACTACGCACAGCTCGGGGCCTACTATGGTGTGCTGGATCTGGATCCGCCCCCGCTGGCAGAGCGCTTTGCCTCGGCCACACTGCGCAACGGTGAAGAAAAGCAGATCGCCGTTCCCGCAGGGTACGGCGCTACCCAGGCCTTTGTCAGCTGGGTAGGAGCGTCCCCTGGCCAACAGGCGCCTGTCGTGCTGGTGGGGCGGCAAACCGTGACCCCTGGCGCTGCGGCCAGTCCCGTGGCGCTTCACGGAGAGGACGATACCGTACCGGTGTCCGTGATGGACTATCCACCCGGCTTCTCGCCACCCGGCGACCAACCGGTGCAGGTCAATGTGGAGATCGGCTGCGCGCCTTCCAGTCGATGCATGGACCAGTGGCGCATCCGTACCTACGCCAGCATCGTGCGTGGCTATCAGGAGCGGTTGGCGGCATACCAGGGCCGCGCCCAAGGCGGCGTGCCGTCGTCTCCCGCACCGGCCTGTTCGCCGCTGGCCCGTCGGCAGATCGAGCAGCGCGAGCTGAAGAATGCCTGTCTGCGCCTGTTGCTGGAACGCCTGCTGACCCTGACTGGCATGTTCGCAGGTGCCGCGTGGGGGTCTCCGCCATCGCAATTCATGGTCAATGAGCCCCGCTATCTGCAGTTCTTCGACGAAGTGCTGGAGTGGAATGAAATGGCCTACAGCTTCTATGCCAGCCCTGGCCTGGGCGCTGCGGGCGGGGTGCCGGAGCTGGGGAGCCTTGCGGCCGACGACGATGCCTTGTTCGCCAGTTTCTTGCAGGCTGGTCAGGCGCGCGTGCTGCTGCCCGTGCAGCCAGCGCATGTCCTAGCCTTTCTGTATTTTTATTCGGCGGGCATGCTCTGGAGCGCCCCGGATCGGCTTGCCCCCGTCAATGCGGACGACATCGCACTGGTCAACGACCTCAAGCATGCAGGGCCCCGGCAACAGAGTCCTGCGCACCGCCTGGGGCCGTGCTGGCAGGTGGTGGTGCCTACCTCCATGCAGGTGCTGGATGCGCCGGGCGACGAAGGGGGTGCGGACCTGCCCGCCCTTGGGGGGGCTGCACCATGATCGTGGTACCGGGGGCAGCCAGCCCCTTCTTCTGTCGGCCAGCTTTTGGCGACCTCCCCGTGGGTTCGGTGACGGCGTTTGCTGGCACGTTGGGGCCGCCCGACAGCGCGAGCCCTGCTGCTGCGGTGAGCCCAGCCGCTTACACCACCAACCCCCTGGAGGCGTGGGGATGGATGGTTTGCGATGGCCGAACGTTGCCTTGTGTGGACTACCCCGAACTGTTTGCCGTGCTGGGCTACGTGTATGGCGGTGCTGACGACAACTTCAACATCCCCGACTACCGTGGTTACTTTCTTCGCGGTATTGGCACGGGCACCCGCAACGATCCGGACATCGACCAACGCAGCCAGCCGCCTGGCGGCCAGGGTGCGAGCGATGGTGTGGGTTCCATCCAGCCGTTTGCCGTACAGACGCATGAGCACACCTACAGCAGCGCACCAGCCCCTTCGGCCACCTCCCCCAGTGGAACAGCAGCAGGCGCGCCCAGCGTCGCCAGCACGCTGACCACGGGTGGTCCGGTTGCGGGCGCGGGCCAGGCGCAGGCGGTGCAGGTGAGCCCGAACGAGACGCGCCCCCTCAATGTGTACGTCAACTACCTCATCAAGTTCACCTACGGACTGCTCCCGCTTTTGAGATGACCGCGCACGTGTCCCCAGAACCCTTTCCAAGGAGAAAATTGCATGGCATACACCAACGTCCAATTCATCGGCTACGTGCTCGACACGGCGCCCCAGGTGAACCCCGATGGATCCAAGACCTATCTGGGGTTGAACGATCCAAAGCTCGACATTGAGGCGCGCTGCGATGTGATGTTGCGCGCCATGCAGACGGCCCGGGATGCGCTGCCGCAGGCGTCTCCACCGACACCCGAGGCGGAAACCCTGAAGGTCTTCATGGCCCCCGAGTTCTTTTTTCGAGGTGCCTCGGGGGCTTACCAGATGGACGATGTCCAACGCGCCATTACCTCCTTGCAGCGCATGGCGGCCGATGACCAGTGGGTGGACTGGGTGTTTGTGTTCGGCACCATTTTGGGCGCGTCGTCGGCCACCCAGCAGACGCCGCCGTACGACATCGACCCACTCGCGAGCACCGAGATCTACAATTTTGCGCTGGTGCAGCAAGGGGGCGTGGCGGCGCAGGGCGATGCGGGGGCGCGGATGGTGATGAAGGAGTTGATGTCGGGGGTTGATTTCATCGCCACTGCCGTGAATCCGGGCGGCCTGTTGTTGGGCGACGTGGAATACTGGCCTGCATCGACCGGCGGTGGGCTGGGACGTGAGCAGCAAGAGGTCAACTATGACGGTGCCGGCGTGTTCGAGTTGGCAGGCATCACCTGGGGGCTGGAGGTCTGCCTGGACCACAGCGACACGGTGCGCCGACTACAGAGGTCGCCGCAATTGCCGGGCCAGAAGCTGATTCAGCTGCAGGTGGTGCCATCGTGTGGCATGGGCATCCAGGCGCCGAGCGTGATCACGCAGGCGGGCGGCTATGTCTTCAATTGCGATGGCTCGGGCGCGGCAAGCCACTCCACCCTGGTGCAGCAGGTGCCACCGTTGGCCAATGTGCCCATGCTTTGCAGTGCGCCGGTCAGCGATGTCGATGTCGCGCTGCAAAGCACCTCGCCGCTGGAGGATGTTGCTCTCAGTGCCCTCTACGCCAGGGGGCCGGGCGTGGTCAATATCTATCCGGCACTGGCCTTGCCTGCACAGCAGGTGGTGGTCGGCAACACCGTATGCCTCGACTGGCCCGCCAGCCCGGACTACCGTTTCATCTTCCAGCTGGTCTACAACAGCAGTGGCAGCTTCGTGACGCTGGTGTGCGAGATACGCAGCAAGAAGGCCAACTTCTACGGGAACAACTATTTCCTGCCGCTTTCGCTGCAGACGCAGGACTCCTGGAAACAGGATGTGCGCATCCAGATGACCTTGGCGGCGGGCAGCAGCCCTTATGCTGGCGCCGTGTGGTGCAAGATCAACGTGCCCGGATTCATCTTTGAAGGCAATGCCTTTGAGTTCAGTGCCACGTATGACGGCCCCACGCCGTTCACCATCTGGCAGTCCACGGACACGGGTGGCCTGGCCAATGACAACCTGTGACCCTGGCGCCGAGAGCGCACTGCAAGCACTGAGCGTGTCGGTGGGCCCGCAGGCCTTCCTGGTGCGTGCCAATACGGCCCGGTGCGCGTTCTGGCACCGGGTGCAGGCTGGCGCGTGGGAGCCGCAAACCTTCGAGGTCTTCCGGCGTTTTCTGCAACCAGACCGCTCCTACATTGACCTGGGTGCCTGGATCGGCCCTACGGTGCTCTATGGCGCGACGCTGTCGCGCAGCGTGCATGCCCTGGAGCCTGACCCGGTCGCCTTTGCAGAGCTGGACCGCAACGTGCGAGCCAACCCTGGGCTGTGCAAAAAAATCCATCTGTACTCCTTCGGCATTGGCCCCGAGTCTGGTCCGCTGCAACTCTATGCCGGTGGCCTTTACTACGCAGGGCGCAGCGAGTTCGGGGACAGTATGTCGGGCATGTTGGCCGCGCCGGATGTGCCTGGCCAGCCTTGCCACGAGGCGCGGGGTGTGGACATGGAACGCTTTCTGGACATGTATGCCGGGAAGGACTGCAACTTCATCAAGATGGACATAGAGGGTGGCGAATACGCTGTGATTCCCGGCCTCTGGCGCCGTTTGTGGCGGTGGGGGCCACCCACCCTTTGTGTGTCCTTTCATGCTCCGGAAATCGCCCGGCGCGAGTCCTTGGTGCGGGCCTGCATTGAAGAGCTGCTGCTGTGTTACCCGCGCTTTTATGCGGCTGCCGACACCAAGGCCGTTGCGCTCGAAGAACTGGCGGACGCGGTGCATGACTGGGGCGACGAAGCCCCTGGCAGCCCCTGGCGCAAGCTGGAAGCGCTGCTGGGAGCGGGTCTGGTGGCGACCAGTGAGGAGTGGTGAATGACTGCTGCACCAGATCGCCAGATCCTGATTGGGGTGCATGTGACAGGGGCGGGCGAAGGCCTGGCCGCCACGCTGTCCAGTGTTTTCGAGAACACGCCGCTGACCTTCGGGCTGCGGATATTGCCGGACAGTGCCGCCGCATCCCAGGACCCGGGTTTGCTGCAGTTGCGGCTTGTCCCTGGGTCTCTGGTGCAGCGGCCCAGCCCGGCGCAGCCGGGGGCTGCTGCCTGCTTCAACCAGCTGGTGAGCGAGCCTGCCGACATCTATGTGTTTCTGGAAAATGGCGTCCGGGTCTGCCCTGGCTGGCTGGAGCTGATATTGGCGGCGCTGGACAGCGACGTCAGCCATGGCTTGGCGGGCCCCTCCACCAACCGGGGGTGGAACGAACAGGCCGTGGCACCAAACTGTGGCAGCACCCAGGAAGCCCTGTGGGACCAAGCGGACACCTTGCTGGCCCGCTATGGCAATGCCTGTGTACCCTTGGCGCCCCTGCACAGCCTGGCGGACTTCTGCTACGTGGTGAAGAACGAGGTGGTGGCTGCCATTGGCGCGGCGGACACGGCATACACCCAAGGCCCCTGCTGGGAGATGGACTACAACGTGCGCGCTGCCCGCGCCGGCTTCCTGGGTGTTTGGGTGCAGGGCGCCTTTGTGCACCGTGCGCCCCGCTGCGCGGTGCTGGCGCCTGTCCACGATGGACTGCTGGAGGCGAACAAACGGCTGTACCAGGACCGGTTCTGTGCCTGGCGCCGCGAGAGCCACCCGCAGGCGCCGCCCTACCACGGCCACTGCGTGGGAGACGAATGCCGCTACTTTGCCGTGCCCGAGCAGATGCGTATCTTCGTGCCACTGCCTGGCAATGTGGAACCCGCACCACTGGTGCCTGCGGCCACCGCATTACCTTTGCTGAGCTGTGTCATGCCCACGCGAGGGCGGGCGGCCTTTGTTGCGCAGTCGATCCTCTACTTCCAGCGGCAAGACTATCCCGCGCTGGAACTCATCATCGTCTACGAGGATGAGTCCGACCTCCCTGCTGGCATTGATGACCCGCGCATCCGCTGCATCCGAATGCCGGCCCGCACCAGCATCGGCGCCAAGCGCAATGAAGCGGTCCGCGTGGCGTGGGGCGAACTGATCGCGCATTGGGACGATGACGACTGGTATGGCGCGCAGCGCCTGAGCCGCCAGGCCGCGCCCATTTTGCACAACCTGGCGGATGTCACCGGGCTCAACGACATGCTGTTTATGGCCCGGCCGCTGGCCGAGTTCTGGGCCAGCAGCCGGGCACTGTTTCGCCGGTTGTTTGTAGAAAACGTGAGCGGCGGCACTTTGGTTTTCCGGCGCAGCCTGTGGGAGCATCATGGGCGGTATCCCGATACCTCGCTGCGGGAGGATGCGGATTTCCTGCTGAAGACCCTGCGGGGCGGTGCGCGGCTGTGCCGCATCTCGGGGCGTTCGCTGTGCATCTATGTGCGCCACGATGGGAACACCTGGAAGTTCAAGGAAGGCCATTACCTGCAGCAGGCCGCCTGGACCCTGGTGCCTGCACCGGAATGCCTGTCGGACGATGATCGCGATTTCTACTTTCCTGCCGCCCCCGGTGGCACAGGCGACACTGTTGGCGCTGTTGGCGCTGTTGGCACAGAGGGCTCGCCGACGCCCGCGATGCCGCTGGTGTCGTGCATCATGCCCACCGCAGACCGGCGTGAGTTTGTGCCCCAGGCCATTCGGAACTTTCTGGCGCAGGACTATGAGCCCCGCGAACTGATCGTGCTGGACGACGGGCGCGACAGCGTCGCCGATCTGATCCCATCGCACGGCAGCATCCGATACCTGCGCCTGGACCGCAAATCCACCGTTGGTGCCAAGCGCAACATGGCCTGCGAGTTGGCGCGCGGCGAGGTGATTGCACACTGGGACGACGACGACTGGATGGCGCCCACCTGGCTCAGTTCGCAGGTCAAGGCCTTGCGCGGCCAGGGGGCCGACATCTGCGGCCTGGACAAGGTGTTCTTCTATGCGCCAGACGCGCGCCGGGCCTGGCAGTATGTGTATGACGGGCGCACACCCTGGGTGTGTGGGGGCACGCTGTGTTACCTGCGCGAGTTCTGGCGCAGTGCGCCGTTCGCCGATATCGATGTGGGGGAGGACAACGCTTTTGTCTGGTCGGTGCGGGACAAGCGCATTGCCACCAACCCGGACCAGCACCTGTATGTGGCCCGCGTCCACGACCGCAACACCAGCCCCAAAGACACATGGAACCGGCGCTGGCACAGTTACCCGGTGGAGCATGTCGAGAGGCTCATTCGCTGACTCTGTTCAGGCCTACTGGAGGGTGACGGGTGCCAGCCGGTACAACGGCTCGGGTTCCGGCGGGTGGGTCTTGCTGGTGCTGGCGTAGGCCTCCATTTTCACGCTGCCAGCCAGCTCATGGTGCGCGCGGTGGCTCAGCAGAACGGTTCCGGGGCCTGCTAGGCTGTTCAGGTGCAGCGTCACGTTGGCCGCGTGGTGGCTGTCCAACGGCTCACCGTGGGCTTGCAGGGTGGCCGTGTGCATGCTCCCTGATATTTCCAGGCGCACGCCATGCTGCACCTCCAGCATGCGGCTTCTTCGTTGCACCCGGATGCACAGGTCCTGTGCCAAGGCTGCTGCCTGCTGCAGGTTCTGTGCGCTGCTGGGGCCCTGCTCGAAGTGGAACAGCATGCAGTCTCCCAGCGTCCCCGCGCCATGGCCCTGGCCCGACTGCACGGCGTTGGCGCACCAGCGCAACTGCTGTTCGCGAATCTCCTGCAGGTCGGACAGGGCAAGTGACGCATCGCGGGCGGGGTACAGGCGCAGGGTCAGGCACAGGATGGCGCGCGAAGCAGCCCCGAGGTTCTGCGACCTGGCACGTTCCAGCGAATCCATGGTGGCGTGCTGCGCCTGGCCGGATGTGGACGGACCTGCAGGGCTCGGCCCTGCCGCGTGGCTGGGTGGGCGAAGTTGGCGCACCTGCGCTGCGCACTGGGCAAGGTCACCGTACAGTTGCGCGGCATCGGCGGTACGCCGGCGCACGTCTTTTTGCAAGGCCCGCTGGAGCAGCGCGGCCAGCGGACTGCCCTCTAGTTCCTCTGGCAAGGCGACGATATCTGTGCTCAGCTGGCGCTGCAGCACCTCGGTCAGGCTGGAGCCCTGGATGCTTGGTCGTGCGCTCAGGCACTCCACGAACATCAAGGCCCAGGCATAGATGTCGGTGGCGGGCCCGCACACCTCGCCGCGCAGCTGTTCGGGTGCGCAGTAGGCGGGCGTGCCCTCGGCTCCCGCGGTGAACTGGGGTTCTCCGTGGTGGCTGGCAAGCCCAAAGTCCAGCACCTTGGCGTGCAAGGTGGTGCCGCTGGAGATCACCATCACGTTCTCTGGCTTCAGGTCGCGGTGCACGATATGGTGGGCATGCAGGAAAGCCAGGGCATCGAGCAGCTGCGCCATCAGCCCCACCGTGTCCGGCAATGAGAGCCGGCCCTGGCGCTGCAGGAATTCGCGCAGCGTTTCGCCAGTCACGTACTCCAGCACGGCAAACGGCACGCCCTTCTGGGCCAGGCCTTTATCGATGAGCCGGACCACATGGATGTGGTGCAACAAAGACAGCACCCGGGTTTCCTGGTGCAGCCGCTGCTGCACACGCCGCCGGTTGGCGGGATCGCGCGCGGCTGGGGTGCTTGGAATCTTGATGGCCACGAACTGGCCGGTGCTGCGCTGCCGGGCCTTGAAAACCTGGCCCGATGCGCCCTGGCCCAGCAAACCCAACGATTGATAGCCCGGCACACCCACGGGAAAACCGTGCGTGGGCACTCGTGTCATTGCGATGGGGGGCAGGCTCAGGCCGCAAGCGACTCTTCAGCGTGGATGGGGCTGATCAGGGCCAAGGGGTCGAAATCGGCTTCCCGCTGGGTACCCCGTGTGATGCTGAAACGCAGGCAACCAAAGCGCAAGGAGCCACGGCGCCTTTCGATCAGCTCGGGGACATGGGAGTCGCCGGGCATGGCCAGTGCAAGTTGCTTGCGCATGCGGAAGATCTGGATGTTGAGGTGCCCGGGCTCCACACCCAGCATCTTCGCCAAGCACTCCAACTCGACCCAGCCATGGGCCTGGCTGTCCCGGTGGCGCTGCGCATCGGCCCATCGCAAACGTGCCAGCGTCAGCAGTGCGTAGTGGTGGGTGCGCTCGCCCAGGTCGAACTGCCGGTCTCCCTCCTGCACTTGCAGGCGCACATGTTCCTCATCCAGGCTGACGTTGAAATGCAGGCTCGTGCGTGGACGAATACACGGCGCTGCGCCAACCATGGCCTCCATGGTCGATGTGACCTCCTGCGCCGCAAGGAAGCACCACGCCTGGTTGGAAAATCGGACCTCGTCGCCGTCTTCCAGCACCCAGCTGCCCTGGGGCGTGGTACATATCCACCGGCCTTGCTCGGCGCAGTGAATGGACACTTCGGCATGCTGGCCCTGGGGCAGCAGGTTGGACCGCTCCAGCGGCACGGGAGCGCTGTCGTGTCCCAGCGGCCAGAGCAGATTGGCGGGGGCTGCAAGGTCTTCCACAACCCAGCCAGAGCCGTCGTCACGCCCGAAGCCGATGGTGCTTCCCACGCGGAGTGCAAAGGCTCCGCTATGGGACAGCAGCTCGCCATCGAGCAGGGTTCCGTTGCGGCTGTGGTCGTGCAGTTCCCAGGTGCTGCCTGTCCAGCGGATCGATGCATGCAGTTGCGAAGCATCCGGGTTTTCCAGCAAGGTGTCCGAGGAACGGCCTCGCCCAAACACGTGAAGTGTTCGCAAATGGATCTTGCGCTGTGTTGCGCGGTTTTTCAGGATTGCCATCAGTCAGTCCCTCATTTTTTCTTCGTCACACCTTGCGGCGCGGTTTCCTTTGGCCCCGCGCATGGCTGAATGTGATGCCTCGCAGCCCGTGGCATGCCGCTGTGCAGCGGACGCGGGTTTCCTGTCCGGGCGTTCGCCAAGAATTCCCGATGCAGCCCAATGAGTGTGTTGGCGCTGTCCTCCCCACGCAACTACCAAATCTGGTAGTTAACGTTCTGCTTGCAATTGCGCGAGATATCAACGGCGTGACGCCCCGTTGCAAGGCATCGCGCAGCCCAGCCAGATTTTTGACCCCGCTGTTTGCAGGGCCGGGCAGTTTGGGGTTTGACTGCAGCGGCACGACGGTGCAAAGAATCTGCTCCCAGGCCGGCTGCGGACTGGTGTGCAGAGCGGTGGGTCAGTACCTGTGATGGCGTGTAATGGGCTGTAATCGCCAAGCGAGAAAAGGGTCTCCACAATGTATCGAGCGAGATGCGCTTGCCATCCGCACCGATCCATTGACGGAGAAAACCATGCCTTACCTGTCTGACACTCAACGCAATTTGCTGGCTCCTGCGGGCCAGCCACATCCTCGCAACGGTGCCACGGTGCCAACCTCGCAGCAGGCGCCCTTTGTGAACGCCGCCTGCTGGGGTTGGGCGTTGAATGGCGAATACGTGAATGCTGATGACCCCTACGCAGCCACCACCATCTATACCTCGGACAACGGCGCCTTCGTGTTCAATGCCGAGCGTGTTCCCACCGGTCTGAATGCGGCGTTTTTTGCGGTCACCGATGTGATCTTTCCGCAGACGGTGCCTTACCACACCACACTGGCCGCCAATTTCGCCAACGCACTGGGTGGCAATGTGGCAGCGCAGGACGCCTGCCGTTTTGCCCTGATGAAGCTCACGGCAGAACTCAATGGGCATACGGTGTTGCCCGACAACGGCTCAGCGGTCTACACCATGGTCATGAAGTCGCCGAGCTGGTACGGCTGGTGCCATTGGGGAATTGGCATTCAGGGGGCAGGCGGTGGGGACACTACCTACCAGCAAAAGGTCAACGGCAGCGTCCTGAACCCCAACACCCTGCAATACAACTGCGGCGTTATGTGGGATGAAGGCCAGCCGCTGACCACGACGATCCGCATTGATGGTCTGTTGCAGACCCAGGTCGACATGCTCAACCGCGTGGTGTGACGCCATGACAGTCCAAACCCGTGGCATCGACGTCAGTCACTACCAAGGCAACGTCAACTGGCCCAGCGTGGCTGGCAGCAACGTGGCCTTTTCCTTCATCAAGGCCACCGAAGGCATCGCCTATGTGGACCCGCTTTTCCGTGCCAATTGGTCCGGCAGCGCCGCCGCAGGATTGCGCAGAGGCGCCTACCACTTCGGCCATGCTGGCAGCGATGCCGTCGCCCAGGCACAGTTTTTCTACAACACGGTCAGCGCCGATGGAACGCTCGGGCCCGGGGACTTGCCGCCGGTGCTGGATCTGGAAACCCTGGATGGGCAAAGCCCCGCCGAAGTCCTGCAGTGGGCCCTGGCATTCCTGTCTGAGGCCGATGCGCTGTTCGGGCGCCAGACCATGGTCTACACCGACACGGGCTTCTGGCAGGCGCTTCAGACGCTTCCTGGTTGCCAGGTGCTGGCCTCTCGCCCGCTGTGGCTGGCTGCGTACTCGGCCTACCCGCACGTGCCGCCGCCTTGGTCGTCCTGGACGTTCTGGCAGTACAGCGATGGCTCCTCCAATGGCGGCAGCCCGGTGGCCGGTGTGGTGGGTGCCGTGGACCAGAACTGGTTTGCAGGCTCAGTGGCGCAGCTTGGCCAGCTGGGCTAGCAAGTTCTTTTCTGGGTCAACTGCCCAGAGGCAATACCAGCCTGAACTCCGCCCCCCGTCCCACATCGCTGTCCACTTCCAGCGTTCCGCCGTGCCGGTGGATCACGGTGTGCACCAGGGCCAGCCCCAGGCCGACACCGCCGATGGCGGGGTGGCTGCGGTCGTGCAGTCGCTGGAACGGTGCGAACAGCTGGCCCTGCAGTTCCGGGGCGATGCCGGGGCCTTCGTCGCGTACTGACACGATCCAGTGTGCCCCCCGTTGCACGATGGAGCACTGCACCGTGCCTTCTTCGGGGCTGAACTTGACGGCGTTGTTCAGCACGTTGGCCAGCGCGCGGGACAGCAGGGCGCGGTCGCCCACGGTGGGGGCGGTTTCCGGCGCGGTGGCGATGGTTACCTCCACGCCCCGGTCGCGGGCCAAGGCCCAGATGTCGTCCACGGTTTCGGCCAGCACGGCCACCAGGTCCAGGGGCGCCATGCGGTATTCCTGCGACTCGGCGCTGGCGAGCTTGACGAAGTTTTCGGCCATGCCCAGCGACGCGCGTGCATAGCGCTCGATGCGCAGCATCAGCTCGTCATCCGGCATGCGGCCAGGGTAGGCTCGCTGCATCTCCAGCAGCGTGAGGATGGATGCATTGGGTGCACGGATGTCGTGCGAGATGAAGTTCATTGCCTGGTCGCGCTGCAGCTGGGCGCGGCGCATGTCTGTCAGGTCCACCAGGGTCAGCAGCCAGCCGGCCTTGGCCAAGTCGGTGAAGGGCTTGCACAGCACCAGCAGGTTGCGGCCTTGGGCATCGCGGCCTTCGCTCTGTTCGGGCATGTGGTGGTTGTGCAGTTTGTCCTGCGTGACCAGGGGCTGGCCGGTGCCGGTGTGCACCAGGTCGTGCAGCAGTTCGACCACGGACTGGCCCTGCAGCGGCACCTGGGGGTCTCCGCCCACGTGCCGGCGTGCCGCCATGTTGGTGAGCAGGATGCGCCCCTGCGGGTCGCAGACGATGGTGGGGGAGGGCAGCTGCTGCAGGCTTTCGCTTACGAAGTGGTGCAGGTCGCGCAACTGGCGCGATGCGCGTTCCACAGCATTGATGCGTTTTTCCAGAAAGTCACCGGAATCCCCGGGGCGGTGCAGCAGTCGCATCGACAGGCCGTCGCGTTGCAGGCGCTCCATCTCCAGTCGCAGGAAGTGTGCGGCTGCGCTCAGGCGCCGCCAGCTCCACAGCGGATAGGCCAGCACCAGCCCGGTCAGAGCCGCAGCGGGTGCGAACTGCAGGCCTATCCACGAAGGCAGGGCCACGCTGAGCAGCAGGGTGACCACGCCCAGCGCTGCGCTGGTGAGCAAGGCCACGAAGGGGCCCAGCAACAGCAGAGCCAGCAGCGCGCACACCACGGGCGCCAGGTTGAACAGGGTGTTGAGGGCGGTGGCGGCAGGCTCGATCCGCACGCCCGACAGGCGGCCGTCCAGCACCTGGGCCACCACCTCCACGCCGGGCATCAGCCGCGATTGCTCGCTCACGGGTGTGGCAAACATGTCGCCCAGGCCCGAGGCCGCAGCGCCCACGATCACGTACTTGCCGCGAAACGCATCTGCCGGCACCTGGCCGCGCAGCACGTCGATGTAGGAGTACGTGGTGAAGTGGCCGGGGCCGCCGGCATAGGCAATCAGCGTGCGGTCAGCGCGTTGCCAGGGGCCACTGCCTGGAGGCTCTGTGGCTGCAGCGCCGCCGGCCACCGGTGCGGCGCGCGCTGCATTGCACTGGGGCGATTTGTGTGATGCGGATGTGGAAGCGGCCACGCATTGCAGCGCCATGCTGAAGTGCTGCCAGGACGCGGCTGCGGGTCCTTCCTGCAGGTAGAGGCTGCGCACCACGCCGTCGTTGTCGGGGGCCACATGCACATGGCCCAGGCCGGCTGCGGCGTCTGCAAGTGCGGGCCAGGGCAGGTCGGCTATGTTGGCTGCCGGGCCATGACCGCGCCGCAGCACCGGAAGCACCACCCGCCCACTGCGCCGCATGGCGTCGGCCAGCAGCACATCGTCCTCGGGGTAGTCCAAGTCTTCTTCGTTGAACAGCACGTCCATGCCGATGGCGCGGGGCTGCTGTGCCGATACGCGCGCGATCAACTCTGCGTGTAGCGCCCGGCGCCAGGGCCAGCGGCCAATGGCCGCGATGCTAGGGTCGTCGATGGCAACGATGACGATGTCGGGGTGCGCGGGGCGCGAGAGCAGGCGCAGGCCAGCGTCCTGCACCAGGTGGTTCATCCGGCTCAGGCTGTCGGCGGTGCTGAGCCAGGCCACCAGCCCTAGCAAGGCGGCGGCCAGAAGGCTCCATTCCAGGCGCCGCTGCTGGCCCCGGGTGCGTCCGGCGGTCATCATGGGCTCAGAACCCTCGGGCTCGGGGCAAACGGCGTGCGCGGCTCAAGGGCGTGCCACGGGCTGGCCGTTCGAGGTGGAGACCGGCAGACCCGAACCCGTGCTGATGCCCGAGCCGACCCGGATCTGGCGCGGCGGCGAAAAGTCGCTCTGCAGCCCCGTAGGATCCAGCACCTGGATGCGCACGAGGTAGTCGCCTGCAGGCAGGTTGCTGGCGGTCCATGCAGGGGTGTCGAGCTGGGTGTCGAGCACGACCTTGTCAAACGCCAGGTCGTTGGCTGGGGCCAGTTGCAGGCGGAACCGCTGGCCAGGCTGCGCGGGCCAGTGCACCCGCACCGTGGTGTCGCCATCCTGCGCTTGCAATGACTGGGGCGACAGCGTGGCGGGGCGGTCTGTCACCGAGAAGGGCTGGGGTGGGGCAAACGGACCTTGGTCGGCCTGACTGCTCGGACTGTTTGGCAGCTGCAGCAGGCTGGCCGCACGCCAGAAATAGTTGCCTACCGGCAGCGTGTTCAGCGGCAGGCGGCATTCGGTGAGGCGTTGCTCGTCCAGCACGGGCTGGGTGAACTGCGCATCGCGGGCCACCTGCAGGCGGTACCAGGCCACACCGGGCACCTGCGTGCACCGCAGCTCGCCCGTGCCGCTGGCCAGCACCGCGCCGGGCGCAGGTTGCTGGTACAGCGGGGCCACGGGGCGCGTCTTGACTACAAAAGGCTGCACGGCAGGCACACCGGGGATGCCCGCGTCGTCCAGGGCGCGCACCGACAGGTAGTACCGCCCGTCTTCCACGGCTTTCCAGCGCAGCTGGCCGTCGGCAAAACTGCCGTGGCGCAGCACCTGGGTGAAGTCGGCGTCCTGCGCCACCTGGGCCTGGTAGCGCGCGGCGCCCGGCAGTGGTGGCACGTTGATGGCCAGAATGCTCGCATCGCTGAGCATGGCAGGGACGCCCGATGTGTCGGGCGCCACCAGCAGCGGGCGGGGTGCGCCCACGCTGCCATCGGCCGCCACTGCCAGCCCTTGCCCCGGAGCCAGCATCGAGGCCGCTGCCGCAGACGAATTGGATGGGCCAGTGGTTTCTTGTTGGCGGGACTGTACGGCCACCGAGCCGCTAAGCACCGATGCGGTGGTCTGGCCCGATTCGCCCATCGCAACGCCAAAGTGGGTGCCGCGCACACTGGTCACGGCCAGGGGCGTGCGCAGCTCAAAGCGGCGAAAAGCCTCGGCATTGGGTGGCACGCTGGATTCCACCGCACCGCTGCGCATCTCCAGCACCGACTGCAGGCTGCCCGCACGCCCCCGGCGGCGCAGCTGCCGCAGCAACAGCTCGGACTGCGCCTGGACCCGCACAACGGTGCCGTCGGCCAGCTTGACGGAGACAAAAGCATCCGGCCCCACCTGCAGCGCGGTGCCCTCTTCAAGCTTGCCGCCCTGGGTGACGGGCGCCGGGGCGTCGCCCGCGCGGGCTTGGGCGGTGACCGTGCCGTGCACGAACTCCACCGTGGCCGACTCGGCGGGTTGCAGGCGCACCGGAATCCACACAACCGAACCCGGCACCAGGCGCCGGGGGTTGGCCACCTTGTTGCGGGCCTGCAGCAGCGGCCACTGCCGGGGCGCGGCCAGATAGGCCTTGGCCAGGCCTTCGAGCGTGTCACCCTCCTGCACGGTGTGGGCAATTTCATCGCCCTGCGGCGTGGTGGCGGCAGGGGGAGCCGCCTGGGCACTGGTGCCCGCCACGCTACCGAGGAAACCCAGGGTCAATGCCGCGCTGGCGCGCAGGGCCCAGCGGGGGCGGCCGGTGTTCGTTGCCACGTGAAATCTCCTTCGTGCCGCTCGGTGCAGGCGGGCTGGCGATGGCATCCTGTGAGGATGCCGCCGTTGATAGTTGGGGGTCAGGCCCTTCGCTGGGCCTCAACAGCTTCAAAACGGTAACCCACACCGTAGACCGCCGAGACGATGAAGCCGTTGGCGGGCCGCAGGTCCAGCAGGGTGCGCAGGCGCGAGATGTGGGTGTCCAGCGAGCGCGACATGACATCCGCCACCTGGCCCCAGACGATGTCCTTGAGGTGGTCACGCGACAACAGTCGGCCCATGTTCTGAAACAGAAACAGGGCGAGATCGTACTCGCGGTTCTTGAGCTCCACGGGCACGCCGTCAATTTCGATGGACCGGGTTTCGGACAGGAAGCGGTAGCGCCCGAACTCCACCACGCCCCCCACATTGGCTGGGTAGGCCCGCCGCAGCAGGGCCGACACGCGGGCATTGAGCTCGCCAATGCGCACCGGCTTGACCATGAAGTCGTCGGCGCCACTACCCAGGCCTTCGACGATGTCGCGCTCTTCCTGGCGGTGCGTGACGAACAGGATGGGCAACTGGGTGCCCACATTTTTGCGCACCCAGCGCACCACTTCAGGCCCCGTCGTGTCTGGCAGGTGCCAGTCCACGATCAACAGGTCAAAGGTCTCGCGGCGCATCTCGCGCAGGAAGTCGGCACCGTTGAGGTGGGTGTGGCAGACATGGCCCATTGCCTCCGTGGCCTGTTTGATCAGATCCAGCTGGAGCGCATCGTCGTCCAACGCGGCTATGCGCATGGTTTTCTCCCCTGTCGAAAATGCAATTGCGGATTATTCGCGATAACCGCTGTCTGCGCTGCTGCGCACCGGCCTACCGCCCGGCAGTTGACATTTGTTAACGCTCTCTCGTTCGCCGCGACCGGGGAAGGGGCTGGGGAGAGATTTCGCGCACCAGCCGCATGCCGACCAGGGTGTACCGGGTTTGCGGGCTGTTCCAGTTGCGGTAGCCGCAGCGGGCATAAAACGACCAAGTGTGCCACGAGCCCCCACGGCGCACCCGCACGGTGCCGTCTGCGGGGCCTTGTGGATCATTGCGCGGGGAGTGCGCATAGTAGGTGTCCCCGTGCCAGTCCGACACCCACTCCCAGGCATTGCCCAGCATGTCGTGCAGGCCAAAGGCATTGGGCGCATAGCTGCCCACCGGGGCGGTGAAAACATGGCCGTCGCTGCCCGCCAAGGCGTGCTGCTGCCAGCGGGGCCACAGCGGGGCGACCTCCTGGTCAAAGGTGTTGGCTGTGTGCAGCAGGCCCTGCGGGTCGTCGCCATGCGGATAGCGGGTGCGGGTGCCAGCGCGGCAGGCGTATTCCCATTCGGCCTCGGTGGGCAGGCGGTAGTGGTGGCCTTCGGTGCGGCTCAGCCATTGGGCCAAGGCCTGGGCGTCGTTCCAGGTGACGTTCACGACGGGATGGTCTTGCCCCTGCGCAAAACCCGGGTTGCGCCACGAATAGCGAGGGTCGCGGCCCTCAAAGGCATCGCCGCGCTGGGTGGTGGCGGGGTCGTACTGCGCGTTGTAGCCGTAGCCGCCCGTGCCATCGGCTTCCGATTCGGGCTGGTAGCCCGAGGCCTCCAGAAAGCGCTGGAACTGCCCCACGGTGACCTCGTGCCGACCCAGGTAGAACGCCCGCCGGATGTGCACCGTGTGCGCGGGGCCTTCATCGGTCAACTCGGTAAAGCGCCTGGCCTCCAGCGACGGGTACGCGCGTGCCAGGGTATCGGGCGGCTCCACGCCTCCCATCGTGAAGCGGCCTGCCGGGACCTGCTGGAAGACCATGCCCAGGCTGTTGGTCCAGGTGGCGGGGGCGGTGTTTTGCGCAGGCCCCGCATGGGCGCAGGCGCAGACCAGCGCGGCTGTCAGGCCCACGCCATGCGCCCTGAGGGGGCGCCGCAGAAACCAGGCCATGTCGGGGATCAGGGTTGGCGGTCGGGGGCTTCGCTCACGCATTCAAAAATCAGGCGCGAGCCATCGTTGCGCAGCAGCTTGGGGAACAGCGCCAGCCGCTGGCATTCGCGCGTGGCCGCTGCATAGGCGGGCGACGTGTCGGTGCCGTACACGGGCACGCTGAAGGTGCGGTCACGGCCCGATGCCATGGGCCCCGAGGGGTGGTGGGGGCTGGTAGCGTTGCAGCCCGCCAGCACGGCGAGCACGGAGAGGGTGGCAACTGGCAGTTTCATGGGAGTCTCCAAGAACAGAACGGACAGTTTACGCACAAGGCCCACGCCGACAGCGTAGGCGCATTGCGCACACACCACAATCTTCCGTCGCGGCCCAGGCGGGTATTCTGCGGATTCACCCTGGAGGTGAATATTTGAATGATTTTGGCCGCTAGCGCTTATTGGTAAAGCGCAAGCAGCTATCAAAAAGTGACCGCTTCCCCCAACGCATTCCGACTTCGGATCCCGCGTTGGACAGGGACAGAGCGGTTTACGCGGCGGCTGCAGCCTCTGCCAGCGCCTGCAGCGCGGCTGCCACATCGTCGGCGCTCACGCCCTCCACCGGTGCCAGGCGCTGTGCCAGTGTCTGCAGTGCGTCCGGGTCTTTTTGCAACTGGGCAATGGCCTGGCCTGCTTCCTTGGGCGCGTCAAAACCGGTGCTTTGCAGCAGCAGGCGGCCATCGGCATCCACCAGCTTGAAGTAGAACTTGCCGTCGGCTTCGCGGTATTGCTTGAACGAAGGCAGCGTTGTCTTCGCGGCCTTGGCGGGCTTGGGCGCCGCAGTGGCCTGGGCCAGACTGCGCAGGCCCACAGCGGCGCGCAGCTCGCGGATGAACGGCGTGGCCAGCGCACGGGCGCGTTCGGCACCGGCCAGCAGGGTCTGCTCGATGCGGGCGGGGTTGTGGATGAGTTCTTCGTACTGCGCACGCATGGGGGCGATCACCTGGTCCACACGTTCGAACAGGGTGTTCTTGGCATCACCCCAGGCGATGCCGTCGGCGTAGGCCTGGCGCAGGGCGGCGGTTTCGTCGGGCGTGGCAAACGCCTGGTAGATCTGGAACAGCGCCGATCCCTCGGTGTCCTTGGGCTCGCCGGGTGCGCGCGAATCGGTCAGGATGCCACCGATCAGCTTCTTGAGCTGCTCGCGCGAACTGAACAGCGGGATGGTGTTGTCGTAGCTCTTGCTCATCTTGCGCCCGTCCAGGCCGGGCAACGTGGCCACATGGTCGTCAATGGCAGCCTCGGGCAGCACAAAGTGTTCGCCATACAGGTGGTTGAAGCTCGCAGCCATGTCACGCGCCATCTCGATGTGCTGGATCTGGTCGCGGCCCACGGGCACCTTGTGCGCCTTGAACATCAGGATGTCCGCGCCCATCAGCACCGGGTACATGAACAGGCCGGCCGTCACGCCGTCGTCGGCATCGCGGTCGGCGGCAGTGTTCTTGTCCACGCTGGCCTTGTAGGCGTGGGCGCGGTTGAGCACGCCCTTGCCCGTCACGCAGGTCAGCAGCCAGGTCAGTTCGGGGATCTCGGGGATGTCGGACTGGCGGTAGAACGTGACCTTCTCGGGGTTCAGCCCTGCGGCCAGCCAGCTGGCGGCGATCTCCAGCGTGGAGCGCTGGATGCGCACCGGGTCTTCGCACTTGATGAGCGCGTGGTAGTCGGCCAGAAAGTAAAAGCTCTGCACGCCGGGCGTGAGGCTGGCGGCCACCGAGGGGCGGATGGAGCCCACGAAGTTGCCCAGGTGGGGTGTGCCCGTGGTGGTAATGCCGGTGAGAAAACGCGTGATGCTCATGGGAAGGATGTCAGCAAGAAACGGGGGGAGAAGAATTAACGCAACAGTGCTGTGAGCGGGGTGAGCAGAAACTGGATGACGCCGTAGCCCAGCGACATCAGCGGGCGTAGCCACAGCGTCCCCACCACCCCAGCGATCACCAAGCCCATCACAATGAAAAAGCCCCAGGGTTCGATGCGAGAGACCATGTGCGCCTGTTTCCAGGGCAGCAGGCCCACCAGGATGCGCCCGCCATCCAGCGGCGGCAGCGGAAACAGGTTGAACGCCCACATCACGAGGTTGACCAGCACGCCAGCGCGGGCCATCTCGATGAAAAAGCGCTCCTCCACGCCAGAGCCCACCAGTGCCACCAGCAGCACGGCCCAGCCAATGGCCTGGATGAAGTTGGACGCCGGGCCCGCCAGCGCCACCCAGACCATGTGTTTCTTGGGATTGCGCAGGTTGCCGAAATTGACCGGCACCGGCTTGGCATAGCCAAACAGGAAGGCCCCCGAGGTCGCAAAGTACAGCAGCAGCGGCATCAGGATGGTGCCCACCGGGTCGATGTGTTTGATCGGGTTGAGGGTGATCCGGCCCATCATGTACGCAGTGTTGTCGCCAAAGTGGCGCGCGGCGTAGCCGTGGGCTGCCTCGTGCACGGTGATGGCAAACAGCACCGGCAGGGCGTAGATCAGAACGGTTTGGATGAGATTGGAGATGTCCACCCGGTGATTGTCTCAGACGCCCGCCACCCCAGCCGTTGCCGGGGCGACCCGCGCGGAGTACACGGCATGCCGGTGGTGGGATGACTGGCGCACAACAGGACTCGGGCAAGTGGCTCACCCCCAGGCAAGGCGGTTGTTGCATCCCGATTCGCGCAAGTTCTATGTGGGATGTACGTATGCCGAGGGCGCCCGCAGCGCCGTGATCATTGCTAGCATCTGACAGTTGCCCCCGGGGCGACCCAAAAAACCAAAACAACAGCCCTGGAGAGGCACAACATCATGTGGAACAACCTGAAAATTGGAACGCGCCTGGCCCTGGCGTTTGGCGGTATGGCACTGCTGGTGCTGCTGTTGATGGTCATGGCGCTGGCTGGCATCGGCGGGGCCGAGCAGGCACTGCAGGGCGCGCCTGTGACGGCGCCCCAGGCCCAGGCAGCACAGGCGCACCTGCAAAGCGCCCGGGCATGGATCATCGGCTGCAGCTGTGTGGCGTTTGTGCTGGCGCTGCTGGCTGTGTTCAGCCTGCGCATGAGCATCGTGGCGCCGCTCAACCAGGCCATCCTGATTGCAGAAACCGTGGCTTCGGGCGACCTGAGCCAGGAATTCAGCTCCGATCTGCAGGGCGACTTTGGCCGGCTCCTGAACGCCCTGGGCACCATGGAGGACACGCTGACCGACCTGGTGTCGCGCATCAAGCAGGACGCCGATGCCATCAGCGCCTCTGCCGCAGACATCGACCATGGCAACACCGACCTTTCCCGCCATGCGGAAGACCAGGTCTCTTCACTCACCGAAACTGCTGCCAGCATGGAGCAGCTGACCGCCACCGTGCGCCAGAACGCCGAGCGCGCCCATTCCGCCAGCGACCTCGCGGTGAAGGCCTCGGGCATTGCAGAGCAAGGGGGCGCGGTGGTGGGCGATGTGGTGTTGACCATGCAGGCCATCAGTGGCAGCTCACGCAAGATTGTGGACATCATCCAGGTCATCGAAGGCATTGCCTTCCAGACCAACATCCTGGCGCTCAACGCTGCTGTGGAAGCCGCCCGCGCGGGCGAGCAGGGCCGGGGCTTTGCGGTGGTGGCCAGCGAGGTGCGCAATCTGGCCCAGCGCAGCGCGGTGGCCGCCCGCGAGATCAAGGCGCTGATCAGCGCGTCGGTCGAGCAGGTGGAAAACGGTGCTGGCCAGGTGGGCAAGGCGGGCAAGACCATGCAGGAGATCGTGGCGGCCGTCGGGCAGGTCAGCGCACTGCTTGGCGAAATCTCCCACGCCCTGCGCGAGCAGAGCGACGCCATCAGCCATGTGAACGGCGCCGTGTCGCACATGGACGGCACCACCCAGGAAACGGCTGCGCTGGTTCAGAACGCGGTTTCGACCGCCACCTCGCTCACGGCGCAGGCGCGCGATCTGGAGCAGGCTGTGGGTGCGTTCAAGTTATAGCCCCCTGAGCGGCTGCGCCGCTTCCCCCCTCAGGGGGACGCCACCGGTGGCCTGGCAAAGCCAGTTCCACGGTGGCGCTGGGATGGGGCCGCGCCAGTTGTGGAGGCCCCGGGCAAGCGCTATGGCAGTCGAGGTGAGGAGCTGCGGCTACAACCCCAGCGCCTGCAGGCTGCCCCGGCCTTCGCGCACCACTTCGGGCTCGCCACCATTGCCCATGGGGGTCAGGTCCACCACAGTGGTGGGCTCCAGCGGGCAGGCGCCTGCGTCCACGATGGCGTCCACCAGCTTTTCGTAGCGTTCGCGGATTTCCTGCGGGTCGTTCAGGGGCTCGGTCTCGCCGGCCGGGATCAGCGTGGTGGCCAGCAGCGGGGCGCCGTGCAGCTCCAGCAGCAGCTGCAGGCCCTTGCGGTCGGGCACGCGCAGACCGATGGTCTTGCGCGAAGGGTGGCTCACGCGGCGCGGCACTTCCTTGGTCGCTTCGAGGATAAAGGTGTAGGGCCCGGGCGTGCCCAGTTTGAGCAGGCGGTACTGGCGGTTGTCCACGCGGGCATAGTTGGCCAGTTCCGACAGGTCACGGCACAACAGGGTGAGGTGGTGCTTGTCGTCCACCTGGCGGATGCGGCGCATGCGATCGACGGCATCCTTGTCGTCCAGGTGGCAGACCAGCGCATAGCTGGAATCGGTGGGCACGGCCAGAATGCCGCCCTTTTGCAGCAGCATGGCGCCCTGCTTGAGCAGGCGCGGCTGGGGGTTGTCGGGGTGGACTTCGAAATACTGGGCCATGAAATGGTGCGTCTCGTCTCAAACGGCAGCGGGGTGCCGGATGCGTTCAGCCAGCAGTTCCCAGACCGGGGTGAGCTGGCCGGGTAGCAGCGGCAAGGTCCCCAGGTCGGTGTGGGACTCGTCCGGGCTGTGGAAGTCGCTGCCGCGTGAAGCGGCCAGCCCAAACTCCTTCGCCATCGCGGCGTAGGTGACATATTCGGCTGCGCTGTGGCTTCCGGTGACGACTTCCACCCCGCGCCCGCCGTGGGCCTTGAACTCGGAAAACAGCGCAAATTCTTCGTTGGCACTGAACTTGTAGCGCGCCGGGTGGGCAATGATGGCCATGCCGCCTGCCTCGGTGATCCAGCGCACGGCGTTGCCCAGCGACGCCCAACGGTGCGGTACATAACCGGGCTTGCCTTCGATGAGGTATTTGCGAAATACCTCGGAGGTGTCCTTGCAGACCCCGGTCTCCACCAGAAAGCGGGCGAAATGGGTGCGTGAAATCAATGCCGGGTTGCCTACGAACTGCAGCGCGCCCTCGTAAGCGCCCGGAATACCCGCCTGGGCCAGTTGTTCGGCCATGTCCTTGGCGCGTTCGCCGCGCCCACCGCGTGTAGCGGCCAGGCCCTCGGCCAGTCGGGTGTCGTGGGGGTCGAAACCCAGGCCGACGATGTGGACGGTGGTGTCGGCAAAGGTGACCGAGATTTCAACGCCCGTGAGGTAGGCCATGCCCTGCGCATGGGCAGCGGCGGCGGCGCGGTGCTGGCCGCCGATTTCGTCATGGTCGGTGAGCGCCCACAACTCGACACCGTTGGCTTTCGCGCGGGCGGCCAGATCCTCCGGGGTCAGGGTTCCGTCGGATACCACGGAATGGCAATGCAGGTCGGCGTTCAGTATGGATGTCACCGTGCCATTTTAGGGCTTGTACCGATATCGCGCGCCACCGCGCAACCCCTGTGCCGTCGTGGACGGGTTCTCCGGAGTCCTGCCAGGTGCCGCTGACCCCCGGGTGGGCCGTCCTGTCACCTCCGGCACCTTGGGTGCGGGTTTCTCCCGGGAAAAAGAGGGCAGGGCAGTGCCTGGGCTGGCGTAGGCTTGTGGCCTGCTGTTGACGCAATCGGATGTTGCGTGCCGCGCGTTGGCCGCACACTTACATTTCCAGGTCCACGAGGAAAAAGAACCATGCAAATCGACAATATCCGCGTTTCGCGCAAGCTGTGGGGAGCATTCATCCTGCTGATGCTGGCCATGCTGTTGATCTCCGGCTTCCAGCAGTACCGGGCCAACAGCTCCATGTCGGCTGCGATGGACCAGGTGGTCGAGATCGAAGAGCGCATCTCGGCGGCCATACGCTGGCGGGGTGCCACAGAAACCGCCGTCAATATGGTGATGGGAGGAGCCGTCACCACCGACGCGGTGCTGGCCCAGCAGTACGACGCCAAGGTCAAGGAAATCATTGGCGGCATCAACAAGATTCAAGAGGGGATCGTGGCCGGTGCCACGGGGCCCGAGGAAAAAGCGGCGCTCGACAAGGTGCTGGCCGAACGCAAGCTGGTGCTGGCCGCCACCGCCAAGACCTGGGAGCTCAAGGGCGCGGGCGATGGCGTGGCCACCCAGCAGTTTGCCGACAATGAACTCACCCCCATGGTGGCGCGCTACCTCAAGGCGCAGGATGATTTTGTTGCTGTCCTGCAAAAGCGCCGCGAGGGGATCCGGGCCGAGACCACGCAACGGCGGGTTGCCTACGCCATCCAGGGCCTGGTGGTGTCGGCCGTGCTGGTTGTGGTGGTGCTGCTGCTGGCCTGGAAGCTGGTGCGCTCCATCACCGTGCCATTGGACGAGGCGGTGGAAACCATTGACGCCATCGCCGCTGGCGACCTCACGCGCGAGCTGCAATCCACCCGCAAGGACGAGTTCGGCCACATGCTGAGGTCCCTGTCGGCCATGTCCACCCGCTTGCGGGGGGTAGTGAGTGAGGTGCGGGTGGGTGTGGATTCCGTCTCGTCGGCCTCGATCCAGATCGCCAACGGCAACCACGACCTGTCGGCCCGCACCGAGCAGACTGCCTCGAACCTGGAAGAAACCGCCGCCAGCATGGAAGAACTTACGGCCACGGTGAGCCAGTCGGCCGACACCGCGCGCCAGGCCAACCAGCTCGCGGGCACGGCGGCCCAGGCGGCGGCGCGCGGCGGCGAAGTGGTGGGCCAGGTGGTCACCAGCATGCAGCAGATCACCGACAGCAGCCGCAAGATCAGCGACATCATCGGCGTGATCGACGGTATTGCCTTCCAGACCAACATCCTGGCGCTCAACGCCGCTGTGGAAGCCGCCCGCGCGGGCGAGCAGGGCCGGGGCTTTGCGGTGGTGGCCAGCGAAGTGCGCAGCCTGGCCGGGCGCAGCGCCGAGGCCGCCAAGGAGATCAAGAATCTGATCAGTGCCTCGGTGGAAAACGTCGAGTCGGGCTCTGCCCAGGTGGCCCAGGCGGGCCAGACCATGGGCGAGATTGTGGCCAGCGTGCAGCGCGTGAGCGACCTGATTGGAGAAATCACGGCATCTTCCTCCGAGCAGCGCGACGGGATTGCCCAGGTCAACCAGGCCGTGACGCACCTCGACCAGATGACGCAACAGAACGCGGCGCTGGTGGAGGAGTCCACCGCCGCCGCAGCCTCGATGCGCGACCAGGCCCAGCGCCTGGCCGAGGTGGTGGCGGTGTTCAATGTGGGCGCGATGGCGGTTCGCGCACCGGCAGCGCCCCGCCCGGCTCCGCCTGCGGCGCCCCGGCCAGCGCCTGCGGCCAGAACCGCCCTCGGCAACCAACCCGCAGCACCCAAGGCAACCAAGCCGACCAAGGCACCCGCCGCTGCACGCCCCGCTGCCACCCCTGGCCCATCGGCCGCGCCCGCTGCACCTGCGCCCCGGGCTACAGCCCAAGGCGGGGATGACGACTGGGAAAGCTTCTAAAGGCCGCTGGGTGTGGTGGATTTTGCTATTTAAATGCTAGCTGTTTGCGCTTTTCTATCAAGCGCTGGTGGCAAAAAAAGCCTCGAGATTTTTGCACCCCACCCCCGAGGCAGCCCCGGCTGCCTTTGTCTTTGTTTTTTGCGATGGACGAAAGGATCTGCCCATGCCCTTGGTCAACATCCGCCTCGCGCGGCGCGAACTGCCCACCACCGCAGCCCAAAAGGCAGCCCTGATCGCCGGTGTCACCCAACTCATGCAACAGGTGCTGGACAAGCGCCCTGAAAGTGTCACCGTCATCATCGACGAGGTGGACCCTGAGAACTGGGGCCAGGGCGGCGAGCCGGTGACGGTGATCCGCCAGCGCAGCAAGGGCCCTGCGCAGGCGTGAGCGGGGTGGGGCCTTGCCCTAGATCTGAGCCCCCTCCACCAAAAACTGCACCTTCCGCTCGCCCTTCCACTCGTTCACATCGAGCCGAAAGGCCAGCAACACGCGCGCAGGCAGCTGCTCGGTGTGGCCGAACCAGATGGCGTCCACCGGGTTGCCCTGGTGCATGAGCTTGATCGACAGGTGGTTTTTGGCCTCGCCCACCAGGCGCTGGCTCACGATCTGCACTTCTTCGCTGAAGGTGGGGGGCGCAAAGCCCTGGCCCCAGACCTCGTGGTGCAGGGTGTCCACCATGTCGGCGCGGCAGTATTCCGGGGCCAGGGGGCCGTCGGTTTCGATGCGGCGGGTGAGGGTGGCGGCGTCCAGCCATTCCTGGGCGACCTGGGCCAGGGCCTGCTCGAAGGTGTCGAACGAGTCAGCGTCCACCGTGCAGCCCGCCGCCATGGCGTGGCCGCCAAATTTCAGCAACACGCCCGGGTGGCGTTTGGCCACCAGGTCGAGCGCGTCGCGCAGGTGAAAGCCGGGGATGGAGCGGCCGGAGCCCTTCAGCTCGTGCTCTTTGCCCGGCGCGCTGCTGGCCGCGAACACAAAGGTGGGGCGGTGCAGTTTGTCCTTGATGCGGCTGGCCACGATGCCCACCACGCCTTCGTGAAAGTCCGGGTCGAACACGCTGATGGCCGGGGGCGGTTCTTCGTCTTCCTGGAACAGGCTTTCGGCCATCAGCATGGCCTGGTCGCGCATGCCGCCTTCGATCTCGCGGCGCTCGCGGTTGATGCCGTCGAGCGTGCCCGCCAGTTCGGCGGCGCGGCCTGCGTCGTCGGTGAGCAGGCATTCGATGCCCAGCGTCATGTCGGCCAGGCGCCCTGCGGCGTTGATGCGCGGTCCTAAGGCGAAGCCAAAGTCGAAGGTGGTGGCCACGGGCGCTTTGCGGCCGGCGGCGTGGAATAGGGCGGCAACCCCGGCAGGCATTTGCCCTGCGCGGATGCGCTTCAGGCCCTGGGCGACCAGGCGGCGGTTGTTGGCGTCGAGCTTGACCACGTCGGCCACCGTGCCCAGCGCCACCAGGGTGAGCAGCGGGTCGAGCTTGGGTTGGGTGGCCGCATCGAATATTCCGCGTGCCCGCAGCTCTGCCCTTAGCGCCAGCAGCACGTAGAACATCACGCCCACACCGGCCATGGACTTGCTCTCGAAAGTGCAGCCGGGCTGATTGGGGTTGACGATGGCGTCGGCCGCGGGCAGTTCGGGGCCGGGCAGGTGGTGGTCCGTGACGACGACCGTGAGGCCCAGCGCCTTGGCTTCGGCCACGCCCTCCACGCTGGCGATGCCGTTGTCCACGGTGATCAGCACATCGGCCCCGCGCTCGGCCACGCGGCGGGCGATGGATGCGGTGAGTCCATAACCGTCCGTCACGCGGTCCGGCACGAGGTAATCCACCTGTTGAGCGCCCAGCAGCCGCAGCCCGCGCACGCCCACGGCGCAGGCGGTGGCGCCGTCGCAGTCGTAGTCGGCCACGATGACGAGGCGCTTGTTCTGCGCCATGGCGTCTGCCAGCAGGCGCGCGGCGGTGTCAATGCCTTTGAGGCCCGCGGGGGGCAACAACCTGCCCAGGCCGTCGTCCAGCTCGTCCCTGGCACGCACACCGCGCGCGGCATACAGGCGCGCCAGCAGCGGGTGCACACCGGCCTGTTCCAGCGCCCAGGCGGCACGGGGGGGAATGTCTCTTGCTACTATTTTCATAGCTTATCGCGCATGTCTGCAAAGTGCTGGGGCCTGAAAAGGCTTTGAAAACGCTGGGCCAGGGTGCGGGGGGCGGTGTGGAAGGCCAGCGTGTTGCGCTCGCCGCACAGGGTCAGTTGCACCGGCTCGCCGCCTTCGGACTTGCGCAGCAGATCGGCCACCGGGCCTTCGTCCAATGCGGTCCACGCTGCGGCCCAGGCGCGCCAGTCCTCGTTCAGTGCCGCATCGCGCAAGGTGGTGAGCACCGTCGGCGTGGGGAGGGCAGACGGGGCAGGGGTGGGAATTGGGCCGGTGCCATGCACCCAGAACGAGTTGATCACCGGCAGCCCGCGCTCCGAGCGCTCGTCGTTGAAGGCGTGGGTGTAGAGCAGCATCTGCATCTCGCTGTGCAAACGGTGCAGGGTCCGGGCCGCCTTGGCGTCCGGCATCCAGGCGCGCACGTCGCGCTGCAGCACGCGCTCCAGCGAGGCGGTGGCCAGGTCGGCAAACAGGGGGCTGGTGGCCAGCCAGCGTGTGGGCTGGTCGTAGTGCAGGGTGATGCCATCTTCGGCAAACCAGGGTGAGACGATGGCCAGCAGCGCGCGCGACGCGGCTTCATCCAGCGCGAGGTGCTCGGGGTTGCGCAGCGTGACATGGTCGGTGCTGACCTGCCACTGGCAGGGCGTGACAAACGCCCAGGCGTCACCGTTGGGTGACTGGCCTTGCTGGTGGCGGTGCCACGCGGCCCAGGGGATGCGCCCGTCCTGCGCTGGCAGTCCCAGCGCGCGCGCCAGGGCGCGTTCGTGGGGGGCGGAGAAGCTGGTCTCCTCGCCGCTGTCACTGTGGGTGGGATGGGGGCTGAGCCGGGCCAGAAGCCGGTCCAGGTGGGGCAGGGCCAGGCCCTGCAGGGCTTGCTGGCATCCGGCGGCTGCGCTGGCGGCGTAGGGAACGAGCAAATGGTTGGTGTCCGACATGGGCCTATTGTCCGGGATGCCACAATCTGGCCGGCCTGTGGCGTGCATTCCGCACTCTGCAGTGCCTTCTTTCCTTATCCATGCAAATCCCCTACGAACTGGCCCTGGGCTGGCGCTACACGCGCGCGGGCCGCGCCACGCGGCGCAATGGCTTTATCTCGTTCATCTCGGGCGTGTCCATGCTGGGCATTGCGCTCGGGGTGGCGGCGCTCATCATTGTGTTGTCGGTGATGAACGGCTTTCAGAAAGAAGTGCGCGACCGCATGCTGAGCGTGGTCTCGCACATCGAGATTTTTGCGCCCCAGGGCGCTGCGTTGCCCGACCCGGCGCGCACGCTCGCCGAGGCGAAGCAAAACCCCAACGTGGTGGGCGCCGCACCGTTCGTGGCCGCGCAGGCGCTGCTGGCGCGCGGCGAGGACATGAAGGGTGCGCTGGTGCGCGGCATCGACCCGGCGCTGGAAGGCGCCGTGACGGACCTGGCCGCCACCAACGAAAAGACACTGAATCTGCTGGTGCCCGGCGAATTCCGCGTTGTGCTGGGGGGCGAGCTGGCCCGCATGCTAGGCGTGCGCGCTGGTGATGTGGTCACCCTGATCGCGCCCGCAGGGCAGGTCACGCCGGCGGGCGTGGTGCCGCGCCTCAAGCAGATGACGGTGGCGGGCACGTTTGATTCGGGCCACTACGAATACGACTCGGCCTTGGTGCTGCTGCACCACGAGGATGCGCAGCGCATCTTTCGCCTGGAAGGCCCCACGGGCGTGCGCCTGAAGCTCAAGGACCTGCACCAGGCGCGCGAGGTGGCCCAGCAACTGGCGGGCAGTCTGAGCGGCCAGTTGCTCATCCGCGACTGGACGCAGCAGAACCGCACCTGGTTTGCGGCCGTGCAGCTCGAAAAACGCATGATGTTCATCATCCTCACCCTCATCGTGGCGGTGGCCGCGTTCAACCTCGTATCGACCCTGGTGATGACGGTGACCGACAAGCGCGCCGACATCGCCATCCTGCGCACCCTGGGCGCCAGCCCCAAGAGCATCATGGGCATCTTTGTGGTGCAGGGCGCCATGGTCGGCGTGATCGGCACGGCCGTGGGCCTGCTGCTGGGCCTGGGCATCGCGTTCAACATCGACGTGATCGTGCCCGCCATCGAGAAGGCGCTCAACGCGAGCTTCTTGCCCAAGGACATCTACCTCATCAGCAAGATGCCGAGTGAACCCCAGAGCAGCGACATCATGCCCATCGGCATCATTTCGCTGGTGTTGGCTTTTGTGGCCACCCTGTACCCCAGCTGGCGCGCCAGCCGTGTGAACCCCGCCGAGGCGCTGCGCTATGAGTGATCAGAAAGTTGGAGTGGTGGTATTGGAGGCCAAGGGCCTCACCAAGCGATTCACAGAAGGCCGCCTCGATGTGACGGTGCTCAAGGGCGTGGATCTTCAGATCCGCGCGGGCGAAACGCTGGCCATCGTCGGCGCGTCGGGCTCGGGCAAGAGCACGCTGCTGCATTTGCTGGGCGGGCTGGATGCGCCCACGGCAGGCACCGTGCGCCTCAAGGGCGAAGAGATGTCTTCGCTGTCAGCAGAGCGCCAGGGCCAGCTGCGCAACCAGCACCTGGGTTTTATCTACCAGTTCCACCACCTGCTGCCCGAGTTCAGCGCGCTGGACAACGTGGCCATGCCGCTGCGCATCCGCCGCCTGCCGCTGGCGCAGTGCCATGCCGAGGCTGAGCGGGTGCTCACCTCCGTCGGTTTGAAAGAGCGTCTGATGCACCGACCCGCCGAGCTATCGGGCGGCGAGCGCCAGCGTGTGGCGATTGCGCGTGCCTTGGTGACGCGGCCCGCGTGTGTGCTGGCGGATGAGCCCACGGGCAACCTGGATCGCAGCACCGCCGACGGCGTGTTTGACCTGATGCTGCAGCTGGCGCGCGACCAAGGCACGGCGTTTGTGATGGTGACGCACGATGAGTCGCTGGCGGCGCGGTGTGATCGCGTCTTGCGGCTGGTGTCTGGGGTTTTGGGGTGATTTTGGACCCTGGCGCTTGTCTGGAGAGCGCTGGGTGCTATTGTTTTTGTGGTTTTGTGGTGCCCTCCAGTCCGTTGGGGCTGAGCTTGTCGAAGCTTGTTCTTGCTGGTTGGGACAGCATGCTTGGGTTGAGTGCGGAGGCCGGGAGTCGCCCGGCATGCGAGTAACTTTCTTTTGCTTCGCCAAAAGAAAGTCACCAAAGAAAAGGCGACCCCCAGTCTGCGAACCCTGCGCTTCGCTACGGGGCAAACCTGCGTCGGGGCGGTTGCGGGGTGCGCCGCAGAACTCACTGCGCGCCTGCGGCGCTCCGCTCGAACAACTGCGGCGAGTCAGAGCACGAAGCATGGGCGCTCCGACGCCCATGCCACCCCGCAACCGCCCCGCCGCAGGCGCAGCCAGCAGGGGGTTGGGCAGCCTAACATCCAAACAGCCACACGGGCCTTTGCTTCGCTCGGCCCCATCTCGCGGGCGCAAGCGCCACGCGCTGCGCAGCCTGGGCCGAGCGAAGCAATGGCCCGAATGGATGTCCGCTCCCCGGGTTCCCTTCAGGATGCGCCGAGGAGCGCAGCGGCCAGCGGATCAGGGCTCGCGATTGTCTGAGCGCAACGAAGTGGAGCGAGTTCGAGCGAGACCCCGCTGGACGCGAGCACCGCAGGTTGCCCGCAGCGAAGCGAAGGGACGCAGCGTGTAGGGTCGCCTTCTCTTTGGTGACTTTCTCTTGGCGACGCAAGAGAAAGTTACTGCGCCGCCGGGCGCACACCCCGGCCTCCGCCCTCCAACCAGGCATGCGGCAAATCCAGCGCTCAAACCCTGGCTTCGACAGGCTCGGCCCGAACGGTCAGGGTGACGCCCCGGCTTCGACGAGCTCAGTCCGAACGGATCGTGCGGGGAAGCGGTCGGGAGGCAGGCCCTTCACGCGCCCAATTTACCCAAGGCGCGCAACACATTCTCCGCAGTCGCCGGTGCCATCAACACCACGGGCTCCGTAGCGTCCTGCCCCTCACGTCCTGCAGCCACCGCATTGCGCAGAGCCTCGTACACACTGATCGCCAGCATGAACGGCGGCTCGCCCACCGCCTTGCTGCCTCCCACGTTGTCTTCCCGGTTGGCCTCGGGCCACAGTTCCACCTTGAAGTGTTGGGGGATGTCCCCCGTCGCCGGGATCTTGTAGGTGCTAGGCGCGTGCGTGGCCAGATACCCTTTGTCGTTCCACACCAACTGCTCCGTGGTCAGCCAGCCCATGCCCTGTACAAAACCGCCTTCGATCTGCCCGATGTCGATGGCCGGGTTGATGCTGTGGCCCACGTCGTGCAGGATGTCCACGCGCGCCACGCGGCTTTCGCCGGTCAGCGTGTCGATGACCACCTCGGAACAGGCAGCGCCGTAGCTGAAGTAGTAGAACGGCCGGCCCGTGAGCGTGGCCTTGTCGTAGTGGATCTTTGGCGTGCGGTAAAAGCCATCGCTCCACAGCTGGATGCGGTTGGCGTACGCCTCCTTCACCACATCGTCGAACGCGCGCACCTTCTTGGGCGAGATCACCTGGCCGCCCTCGAAGCGGATGGCACCCGCACCGCAGCCATCGAGCCCGCACACGAACGAGGCCAGGTTGTCCCGCACATTGCGGGCTGCGAACTGCGCCGCGCGGCCGTTCAGGTCGGTGCCGCTGCTGGCGGCGGTGGCGCTGGCGTTGGGCACCTTGCTGGTGTCGCTGGCCGTGACCAGCACGCGGTGCAGCGGCACACCCAGCTCGTCGGCCACGATCTGCGCCACCTTGGTGTGCAGGCCCTGGCCCATTTCGGTGCCGCCGTGGTTCACCTGCACGCTGCCGTCGGTGTACACATGCACCAGCGCGCCCGCCTGGTTGAACAGCGTGGCGGTGAAGCTGATGCCGAACTTGACGGGCGTGATGGCCAGGCCGCGCTTGAGCACCGGGCTTGTGGCGTTCCACGCAGCGATGGCGGTCTGGCGCTGGCGGTAGTTGGCATCGCGCTCCAGCTGGGGCATCAGCGCGTGGAGGATGTTGTCCTCCACCGTCATCTGGTAGTGCGTGACGTTGCGGCCATCCGCTGCATCCTTGCCGTACAGATTGACCATCCGCACGTCCTGCGCATCGCGACCCAGCGCGCGGGCGATGTCGCCCAGGATGGCCTCGATCACGATCACGCCCTGCGGTCCGCCGAAGCCGCGAAACGCCGTGTGGCTCTGCGTATTCGTCTTGCAGCGGTAGGAGGCGATTTCCACATCGCTCAGGTAGTACGCGTTGTCGGCATGGAACACGGCCCGGTCGGCCACGGGGCCGGACAGGTCGGCGCTGAAACCGCAGTTGGCGGCCATCTGAAGCTTCAGGCCCGTGATGCGGCCGGTGTCGTCAAAACCCACGTCGTACTCGTACGCAAACGGGTGGCGCTTGCCGGTGACCATGAAGTCCTCGTCGCGGTCCAGCCGCAGCTTGACGGCGCGGCCGAACTTATTGGCAGCCACGGCGGCCCACACGGCCAGGTGACCCGCCTGGGTCTCCTTGCCGCCAAAGCCGCCGCCCATGCGGCGGCATTCCACCTTGACCGCGTGGTTGTCGATGCCGAGCGCGTGTGCCACCCAGTGCTGCACCTCGCCGGGGTGCTGGGTGCTGGAGTAGATCCACCACTGCTTTTGCTCCAGCGGCAGCGCGTAAGCGATTTGGCCTTCCAGATAAAAATGCTCTTGCCCGCCCACTTCAAAGGCGCCGCTGAGGCGGTGGGCGGCTTGGGCCAGGCCTGTCGCAGCGTCGCCCCGGCGCACGAACACGGGGGGCAGCACGTAGCTTTCGGCTTTCAGTGCCTCGTGCACGGAAAGCACGGCGGGCAGTGGGGCGATGTCGAGCTTCACGGCACGCACCGCACGCCGCGCCTGCATGACCGAGTCGGCCACCACCAGGCCGATGACCTGGCCGATGTGCTGCACGGTGTCGACTGCAAAAACGGGCTCGTCGTGCGCAAAGGCGGCCAGCAACTTGTCGCCGGGAACGTCTTGCGCCAGCACCACGCCGCGTACGCCGGGCAGGGCCAGGGCGGCGCTGGCATCCACGCCGTTCAAGGTGCCATGCGCCACCGTGGAGAGGATGGGCGCTGCGTACAACGTGCCCTTCACCTCCGGCAGGTCGTCGATGTAGTGGGCGGCACCGGCCACCTGGGCGCGCGCGCTTTCATGGATGTGCGACTGGCCCATGGCGCGGGGACTGGCGGGTGCGCTGTTCTGCTGCGGGGCTTGGGGCTCGGCGGCGTGGGCGTCGGCGGTGGCAGCCACCGGGTCGTCCACGGCGTCGCGGCTCACCGGGAGGTCCGTGGGGAGAGATTCGCGCTGGTTCATATCGCAGCCTCCAGTCGGAAGTTCTCCACGCTCACGGCCTCTTCGCCCTGGCTCTCCAGCCAGAAGCGCTGCAGCAGGCTGGCCAGCACCGTGCGGCGGTAGGTGCCGCTGGCGCGCATGTCAGAGATGGGGTTGAACTCGCCTTGCAGCGCTTGCGCAGCGCGGGCGATGGTGTCGGCATTCCAGGGCTGGCCGGTCAGCGCGGCTTCGGTCTGGCGCGCGCGGGCTGGTGTGGCAGCCACACCGCCCGCGCCGATGCTGGCGCGGCGCACCACGTCGGCTTCGATGTCCAGGTTGATGACAAGGCAGACGGCAGAAATATCGTCGTCGAAGCGCTTGGAAATCTTGTAGGCCCGAAGCACTTCCGTGACACCCGGCCTGGGCACCACGATGCGTGCCAGCAGTTCGTCGGGCGCCATCACGTTCTGCCGGTAGCCGGTGTACAGGTCTTCCAGCGCCATGGCGCGTTCGCCGCGCACGCTGGCCAGCACCACCTGGGCGCGCAGTGCAATCAAGAGCGGCATCGAGTCGCCAATGGGCGAGCCGTTGGCCACGTTGCCCCCCAGCGTGCCCGAGTTGCGCACGGGCAGGCCCGCAAAGCGCGTGGCAAAGCTGTGCAGCTGCGGCCACTGCGCCGTCAGCGCCGCAAAGGCGTCGGTGAGGGTGACGGCGGCGCCTATGGTGATGTGGTGTGCGTCCTGCTGGATCTGCCGCAGCTCTGCCGCGCGAGTCACATCCAGAATCTGCGCGTACTGTTTGTGCTGCTTGGTCACCCACAGGCCCACATCGGTGCAGCCTGCCACGACCTGCGCCGCAGGGTGCGCGGCGCGTGAGGCCAGCAGGTCGGGCAGCGTGGTGGGTGAAATATAAGAAGAATTGGCATCTGGCGCTTGATGGTCAAGCGCGAGCAGCTCTAATTTTTGTAGCAAAAGCGGCTCGTTCACCGCCATCGCTGGCAGGGCGGCCATCTGCTGTGCGGCGTCCAGGATGGGGCGGTAGCCGGTGCAGCGGCACAGGTTGCCCGAGAGTTCTTCCTGCGCCAGCTCGCGGGTGATGGGTTGGCCATGGCACACATGGTTTTGGTACATGCCAAAGAGGCTCATCACGAAGCCGGGGGTACAAAAGCCGCATTGCGAGCCGTGGCACTGCGCCATGGCTTCTTGTGCTGGATGGAGCGTGATGGTTTGACCAGGAGCCGTTGCGGCATCGCCCACGGGCTGGATCAGTGGGTCTTCCGCCAGGTCCTCCACCGTCCACAGCGCCATGCCATCCACCGAATGCGCCAGGCGGATGCAGCTGTTCACCGCGCTGTAGTGCAGCTTGCCGTCCCGCGCCTCTCCCAGCACCACGGTGCAGGCGCCGCAGTCGCCTTCGCCGCAGCCTTCCTTGGTGCCGGTGCAGCCCAGGTCTTCGCGCAGCACCTCCAGCAAGGTGCGCTCGGGTGGTACATTGCCCAGCGCCACGGGCTGGCCTCGGCGCAGGAATTGCAAGGGTCTTGTTGTCATGACAAACGCCACTTCGATCTTGGATGGAAAGGTTCAGCAGAGGGTAGAACGCAGTACCGTTACCGGCATATGCGCAAGCTTATGGCACCCATGCCCACACCGCTATGAGAGACCACGCCCTTTTCGACAAGATAGACCTCCATCTCATAAGGGTCTTGCACACCGTGCTCACAGAACGCAGCGTATCGAGGGCCGCCGTCCGCCTGGGCATGCACCAGCCGGCGGTGTCGGCTGCGCTCAAGCGGCTGCGCGACCTGGCGGGCGACCCGCTGCTCGTGCGCTCGGGTGCCAGCATGATGCCCACCGATGCTGCGCTGCGCATGGTGGAGCCTGCGGGCGCGATCCTGCGCTCGGCCGAGGCGCTGTTTTCAGACGCACGCGGGTTTGACCCGCGCACAGCCACCCGCACCTTCCGCGTGGCCGCCAGCGATTACCTCGACCCCCTTTTTCTACCCCAGCTCGTGGCCCGCATCAAGGTCGAGGCCCCTTTGTGCCCCATCGAGATCCTGCCCCTGTCGGCCGACACGCACTATCACGCGCACCTGGCGCAGGGTGAGGTGGACGTGGTGATCGGCAACTGGCCCCAGCCGCCGGACGACCTGCACATGGGCCGCCTGTTTGGTGACGAAGTGGTCTGCCTGGTCGGCAAAGACCACCCCGCCGTGCGGCGCGGCTGGGACGTGGAAAACTGGCTGGCCGCCGAACACATCGCGCCCACGCCCACCCACCCCGGCGCGCGCGGCGTGATCGACGCCCACCTGGACAGCCTGGGCATGCAGCGCCACATCACGGCGCGCTGCGCACATTTCAGCCTCATCCCCAGCATCGTGGCATCGAGCTTGCTTGTGCTGACCACCGGCCGCCAGTACTGCGAGCGGTATGTGGAGCAACTTCCGCTGGCCATATTGCCGTGCCCGGTGCCGTTTCCTCGGCTCATGTACTACCAACTGTGGCACGCCCGCACGCACCACTCGGCCGCAGCGGCCTGGCTGCGCGACTGTGTGAAAACCGTGGCTGCTTCGCTACGAAAAGAATAGCTGCTTGGGTATGCTGAACAAGCGCAAGAAGGCTTTTTCATTCTTATAACAAGTTGTAAAACTGAGAGACAATCCCCGCATGAGTTCTCCCTCCAATCCTTCAGCGCCTGGTGCGGCGCCGCCACGGCTGCAGCTGGTGGGCATCACCAAGCGCTACCCGGCCGTGGTGGCCAACAGCGGCGTATCGCTCACGGTGCTGCCGGGTGAAATCCACGCCGTGCTGGGCGAAAACGGCGCGGGCAAGTCCACGCTGATGAAAATCATCTACGGCTCGGTCAAGCCCGATGAAGGCAGCGTGTTCTTCAACGGCCAGGCCGTGCAGGTGCGCAACCCGCAAGAAGCGCGGGCCCTGGGCATTGCCATGGTGTTCCAGCATTTCAGCCTGTTCGACACCCTGACGGTGGCCGAGAACGTGTGGCTGGGCCTGGACAAGAGCCTGACGCTGGCCGAAGTGACCGGCCGCATCACCGCCAAGGCCACCGAATACGGCCTTGACATCGACCCCCTGCGCCCCGTGCACACGTTGAGCGTGGGCGAGATGCAGCGCGTGGAAATCATCCGCGCGCTGCTCACCAACCCCAAGGTGCTGATCCTGGACGAGCCCACCTCGGTGCTCACGCCCCAGGCGGTCGAAAAGCTTTTTGTGGTGCTGCGCAAGCTGGCCAGCGAGGGCTGCAGCATCCTCTACATCAGCCACAAGCTGCACGAAATTCGCGCGCTGTGCACTGCCTGCACCGTGCTGCGCGGCGGCAAGGTGACGGGCGTGTGCAACCCGGCCGAGGAATCCAATGCATCGCTGTCGCGGCTGATGATCGGCGCCGAGCCGCCGGCGCTGGAACACCGTGCCGTGCAGACTGGCGCCACGGTGCTGCGCGTCAAGGGCCTGTCGCTGCCGCGTGCCGACCAGTTCGGCGTGGACTTGATCGACCTGCAGTTCGAGGTCAAGGCGGGCGAAGTGGTGGGCATTGCCGGCGTGTCGGGCAATGGGCAAAAAGAGCTGCTGTATGCGCTGTCGGGTGAAGACCAACGGGCCGAGCCTGCGAGCATCCAGGTCTCGGGCCAGAACGCGGGCCGCATGGGTCCCGGCCAGCGCCGTGCGCTGGGCCTGCATTTTGTGCCCGAAGAGCGCTTGGGCCGGGGCGCCGTGCCCACCATGGGGCTGGCGCACAACCTGCTGCTCACGCGCACCAATTCGGTCGGCGGCAGTGGCTGGATCAAGGTGGGTGCGCTGCAAAAACATGCCGAGGACATCATCCGGCGCTTCAATGTGAAGGCGGGTGGACCCAACGCAGCGGCCAAGTCGCTGTCGGGTGGCAACCTGCAGAAGTTCATCGTGGGACGCGAGATTGACGCCAACCCCAAGCTGCTCATCGTCTCGCAGCCCACCTGGGGCGTGGATGTGGGCGCCGCCGCACAGATCCGGGGCTCCATCCTGGCCCTGCGTGACGCAGGCTGCGCCGTGCTGGTGGTCAGTGAGGAGCTGGACGAATTGTTTGAAATCTGCGACCGGCTGCATGTGGTGGCCAAGGGGCATCTGTCGCCTTCGGTGCCGCGCGCCGAGGCCACGGTGGAACGCATCGGTGAATGGATGAGCGGGCTGTGGCATGCCGATGTCCAAGCGCACCTCGCACAACAGGCCAAGGCAGCGGAGGTGCAGCATGCTTAAGCTGGAACCACGCCCCCAGGCTTCCAAGCTCTGGACCTACGGCTCGCCCCTGCTGGCGCTGGCCTTTACCGTGCTGATCGGTGTGGCCTTGTTCATTGCGCTGGGCAAAGACCCGGTGCGCGGGCTGCAGGTGTTCTTCTGGGAGCCCATCAAGACGCAGTACGCCATTGGCGAACTCATGGTCAAGGCCACGCCACTGTTGCTGATTGCGCTGGGGCTGGCCGTGTGTTTCCGCTCCAACGTGTGGAACATCGGTGCCGAAGGCCAGTTTGTCATCGGCGCCGTGGTGGCGGGTGGCGTGGCGCTGCTGGCCGACAAGACCACGGGCCCCTGGATCGTGCCCGCCATCCTGCTCGCCGGGGTGCTGGGTGGCATGGCCTGGGCGGGGCTCACGGCGCTGCTGCGCGACAAGTTCAATGCCAACGAAATCCTGGTCAGCCTGATGCTGGTCTATGTGGCCACGCTGGTGCTGGGCTATCTGGTCTATGGCCCGTGGAAGGACCCGATGGGCTACAACTTTCCGCAGACCAAGACGTTCGAGAAAGTCACGCAGATCCCGCGCCTGATGCAGGGCTCGCGCGTGTCCATCGGGCTGCTGCTGGCGCTGGCGGGTGCTGCGGCCTTGTGGGTGTTTCTGTTCCGCACGCGGGCCGGTTTTGCCCAGCAGGTGGGCGGACTGGCCCCCGCTGCGGCGCGCTACGCGGGCTTCTCGTCGCGCAAGGCGTTGTGGACGGCGCTGCTGATCTCAGGCGGCGCGGCGGGCCTGGCGGGCGCGCTGGAGGTGGCCGGGCCCATTGGCCAGCTCACGCCGTATGTGCCCGCAGGCTACGGCTTTGCCGCCATCATCGTGGCCTTTGTGGGGCGGCTGCACCCGGTGGGCATGATTTTGTCGGCCATCCTCATGAGCATGTTCTACATCGGCGGCGAGCTGGCGCAGTCGCGCATGGGCCTGCCCAAGTCGCTCACGGGCGTGTTCCAGGGCCTGCTGCTGTTTACGCTGCTGGCCTGTGACACCTTGATCGCCTACCGCATCCGCTGGGTGGCCGCGAAGGGAGGCAAGTAATGGAATCCTATGCACTCCTGATTGGCGCCACGCTGAGCGCGGGCACCGTTCTGGCCATCGCGGCCCTGGGCCTCTTGATCAATGAAAAAGCTGGCATCGTCAACCTGGGGGCCGAGGGCATGATGCTCTGCGCCGCCATTGCAGGGTTTGCCACCGTGGTGCACACGGGCAACACCTGGCTGGGGTTTGCGGCGGGCATGGCCGCTGGCGCGCTGCTGGCGGCCATCTTTGGTGTGCTGGTGATCTGGCTCAACACCAACCAGTACGCCACGGGGCTGGCGCTCAGCCTGTTCGGCGTGGGTTTTTCGGCCTTTGCGGGCATCAGCTACGTCCAGGCCAAGCTGCCAGAGCTGCCCAAATACGTGATCCCGGTGCTGGGCGATGTGCCGCTGCTCGGCCCCGCGCTGTTCCGGCAGCACCCGCTGGTGTATATCACCATGCTGCTGGTGGTGGGGATGATCTGGTTCCTGTACCGCACGCGCGCCGGGCTGGTGCTGCGCTCGGTGGGGGAATCGCCCGAGTCGGCCCATGCACTGGGCTACCCCGTGCGCCGTATTCGCTTGGCCGCCGTGGTGGCCGGTGGCTCGCTGTGCGGGCTGGCCGGTGCGTACATCTCTACTGTTTACACCCCGCTGTGGGTGGAGGGCATGGTGGCCGGGCGCGGCTGGATCGCGCTGGCGCTCACCACCTTTGCCACGTGGCGCCCGGCACGGGTGTTGCTTGGTGCTTACCTGTTTGGCGGCGTGACCATGCTGCAGTTCCATTTGCAGGCCACGGGCGTGCAGGTGGCCAGCCAGTTGCTGAGCATGCTGCCCTATGTGGCGACCATCGTGGTGTTGGCGCTGATCTCGCGCAATCCAGCGTGGATCCGCATCAACATGCCGGCATCGCTCGGCAAGCCGTTTTATCCGGGCTCGTGAACAAGCACTGGTCCCAAGAATTGCTGGTTACCCGGTGGTAGATCGCCCCATAATTAGTGTTTTCGTCCCTCAACCTTTGCAAGTCTTACTTCTTCAATAAGGAAACCGACATGACTGATCTGCAGAAACGCTCCATGCTCAAGGTGGCAGCGCTCTCCGCCGTGGCCGCTGCTGCCCTCGTGGGCTGTGGCAAGAAGGAAGAACCGGCACCGGCCCCCGCGCCCGCACCGGCTCCCGTGGCAGAAGCACCGGCGCCCAAGCCCGAGCCTCTGAAGATCGCGTTTGCCTACGTCGGCCCGGTGGGCGATGGTGGCTGGTCGTTCGCCCACGACAACGGCCGCAAGGCCATCGAAAAGGAATTCGGCGACAAGGTCGTGACGAGCTTTGTGGAAAGCGTGCCCGAGTCCGCCGACGCCGAGCGCGTGCTGCGTGACCTGGCCGGCCAGGGCAACAAGCTGATCTTCGGCACGACCTTCGGCTACATGGAGTCCATGCTCAAGGTCGCGGAAGACAACAAGGGCGTGAAGTTCGAGCATGCCACCGGCTACAAGACGGCCGAAAACATGCGCACCTACGACAGCCGCACCTACGAAGGCGCGTACATGGCGGGCATCATTGCCGGTGCCATGACCAAGTCCAATACTCTGGGCGTGGTGGGCTCGGTGCCGATTCCTGAAGTGATCCGCAACATCAACAGCTTCACGCTGGGTGCGCAGTCGGTCAACCCCAAGATCAAGACCAAGGTGGTCTGGGTGAACGAATGGTTCAGCCCACCCAAGGAAACCGAAGCCGCCACCAGCCTGATCAACGGTGGCGCGGACGTGTTGTTCCAGAACACCGATTCGCCTGCTGTGCTCAAGACCGCACAAGAGAAGGGCAAGCGCGCCTTCGGTTGGGACAGCGACATGACTGCCTACGGTCCCAAGGCCCACCTGGCTTCGGCCGTCATCAACTGGGGCCCGTACTACATCAAGGCCACCAAGGACGCACTGGAAGGCCAGTGGGCCACCGGCCAGAGCTGGTGGGGCGTGAAGGAAGGCGCCATCGACATCGTCTCCATCGCCGAAGACGTGCCTGCCGACACCAAAGCCAAGGTCGAAGCCGTGAAGAAGGGCCTGGCCGACGGGTCGTTCCAGATCTGGAAGGGCCCGATCGTGGGTCAGGACGGCAAGGAAGTGCTGGCCAAAGACACGGTGGCCGATGACAAGTTTCTGGGCGGTGTGAACTTCTACGTCAAGGGCGTGGAAGGCAAGATCCCCGGCGGCGAGAAGAAGTAAGTCCATGGGTTGGTCAGCGGGCCTGACGGCTTGCTGCATACAGTGAGGGGGCCGCCTGCGGGTGGCCCTTTTTCATTTCTGTTTTGTTTTTAGAGCCTGTTTACGATCTCGCAGCGGTCGCCTGGGAGATCGTAAACAGGCTCTTAGAGGTACTGGCAGATGGTCGAATCAAGCTTGTGGCATCCGGTGGCCTTGGTGGGCAATGTGGCGCAGGCCACTGTTGCCGTGCGGCTTCTGGAACAACCGGTGGTGGTGTGGCGCGACGCGGCGGGTGCGGTACAAGCTTTTGCCGACCAGTGTCCGCACCGTGGAGCCCGGCTTTCGCTGGGCCGCGTGACACCGCAAGGACAACTGGAGTGCCCGTACCACGGCTGGCAGTTTGCGGCGGGCGGCCGCTGCACCCACGTGCCAGCGCTACCCGCGTTTGTTCCGCCGCCCGGGCACTGCGCACGGACCTTTGAGGCGCGGGAGGCCTATGGCCTGATTTGGGTGCGCATGGAGCAGGGCAGTGCAGCGCTCCCCGAGTTTGTGGCCGAAGGCGACGCGCGGTTGCGCAAGCTCAACTGCGGGCCGTACGATGTGGCGGCCAGTGCTCCGCGCATCATCGAGAATTTTCTTGACATGTCGCACTTTGGTTTTGTGCACGAAGGCTGGCTGGGCAGCCGCGACGTCCCTGCGATTGATGACTACCGCGTTGAGGCCACAACCACTGGCTTGCTGGCCACCGGCTGCAAGGCCTGGCAACCCCAGTCCAACCTGCACTCCACCGCCCCGGCCCAGGTGGAGTACACCTACGAAGTCACGGCACCCTACGCGGCCGTGCTGACCAAGGTGCCCGAGGCGGGCACCACGGCCGTGGATGGCTGGCGGGAGTCCATAGCGCTGTTCATCTGCCCGATCACCCCGGTGCGCAGCCGCGTGTGGTTTCGCCTGGCCGTGGCAGATTTCGATTCGCCCGATGAGAAGCTGCAGGCCTTTCAGCACACCATCTTCACGCAAGACCAGCCCGTGCTGGAGTCGCAGACGCCACAGTGTCTGCCGCTGGACCTGCGGGCGGAGTTGCATACCGCCGCCGACAAGGCATCATCTGCCTACCGCCGCTTTTTGCGCCAGAGCGGCATCACCTTTGGAGTCTGCTGATGTTTAAAGTGCCCCCCATTTCCGCCGAGCGCCTGCCCACGCTGCTGCGCGCCATGCCCAAGGCCGAGCTGCATATCCATATCGAGGGCTCCCTGGAGCCTGAGCTGATCTTTGCACTGGCGCAGCGCAACGAATTGACCTTGCCCTATGCCAGTGTGGAGGCACTGCGCAGCGCCTACGCGTTCACCAACCTGCAAAGTTTTCTGGACATCTACTACGCGGGTGCCAGCGTGCTGCTGCACGAGCAGGACTTTTATGACATGGCGCGCGCCTACCTGGGGCGAGCAGCGCGCGACAACGTGCTGCACGCTGAAATCTTCTTCGACCCGCAGACCCACACCGCACGCGGCGTTGCCATGGAGACGGTCATCAACGGCCTGTACCGGGCCTGTGAAGATGCACGCAGGGAGCTGGGCATCAGTGCCACGCTCATCCTGTGTTTCCTGCGCCACCTCAGTGAGGAGTCCGCCTTCGAGACCCTGGAGCAGGCGATGCCCCTGCTCGACAAGATCGTTGGCGTAGGGCTGGATTCCAGCGAACTGGGCCACCCACCCGAAAAGTTTGCCCGCGTGTTCGCCCGCTGTCGCGAACTGGGCCTGCACCTGGTGGCCCATGCAGGCGAGGAGGGCCCTCCTGCCTACATCTGGAGCGCGCTCGATGTGCTCAAGGTCGAGCGCATCGACCACGGGGTCCAGGCGGTGCACGACGCGGCACTGATGCAGCGCCTGGCGCAGGATCGTATTGCGCTCACGGTGTGCCCCCTGTCCAACCAGAAGCTGTGCGTGTTTCCCAACCTGGCGGACCACAACCTGGGCAAGCTGCTCGACGCCGGGTTGGCCGCCACGGTCAACTCGGATGATCCCGCTTACTTTGGCGGCTACATGAACGAGAACTTCACCCAGGTGTTTGCCGCCACGGGCCTCACGGCGAAACACGCCTACCAATTGGCGTTCAACAGCTTTGAGGCGAGTTTTGCCAGCAATGCCGACAAGCGTGTGTGGGAGCACAAGCTCAAGGAAACCTTTGAGCGGTGTGTGGAGCACGACTACTGAGCTGTGTGCGGCGGGCATAGCGCGGATTGCCAGTGCGAATCGGCGGGTTGGTGCGCTGTCACCCGCGCGGCAGGGCGGCGGCGTGGGTAAACCCTTAAAATAGTAAGTATTCGTTCGAATTGCGTCCGGCCCAGGCCCACGGGGTGATCCACCACCATGGCCCTTACCCAGCGCTCCCTTGCGGAGTGCACGGGTGCCGTGTAGCCCCCTTTTTTGGAGCCTTCCATGTTTCTCAGTCAAATCTCCATTGGCAAGCGCCTGACCCTGGTGCTCGGCCTCATCCTGGCGCTGTTTTTTGCCAGCAGCGTGGTGGCCGTGGTCAAGCTCAGCCAGTTGGGCAAAGAGATCGACGCCATGGTCAACGACAACATCAAGACCGAGCGCGCTGGCTCGGACTGGCTGCGCCACACCACATCGGGCGTGCAGCGCGCGGCAGCCATTGCCAAGAGCAGTGATGCCAGCCTGATCCCCTACTTTGCGCCCGCCACGGCCGCGTCGATCCGCGATACCAACGAGCTGCAGAAATTCATCGAGTCCAAGATGGACACGCCGGAGAAGAAGCAGCATTTTGCCAAGGTGGGTGACCTGCGCAAGGACTACCTGGCGGCCCGCGAGGAAGTGAGCAAGTTCAAGCAGGCGGGCGATGCCGAGAACGCCAACAAGGTTTTCACCGAGCGGTTCGAGCCCACCTCCCGCAGCTATCTGGCGGGCGTGCAGCAGATGGTGGATGGCCAGCGCGCCGAGCTCGATGCTGCCGGCAAGCGCAGCGAAGAGCTGCGTGCCCAGACCACGCTGCTGCTGCAGATCTGCACCGGGGTGTCGCTGCTACTGGGCGCCTTGCTGGCTTGGCTGCTGACCACCAGCATCACGCGCCCGCTGCGCCAGGCCGAGGCCATTGCAGAGACCATCGCCAACATGGACCTGACGGGTGCCCCCCAGGCGAGCTACGCCAATGACGAAACCGGCCACCTGCTGCGCGCCCTGGATGCCATGCGCAGCGCTCTGCACCGTTCGCTGCAGCAAGTGCGTGGTGTGGTGGACAGCATCTCCACCGCCAGCACCCAGATCGCCATCGGCAACCAGGACCTGAGCGCACGCACCGAGCAAACGGCCAGCAGCCTGCAGGAGACCGCCAGCTCGATGGAAGAGCTGACGAGCACCGTGCGCCAGAGCGCCGATTCGGCCGTGCAGGCCAACCAGCTGGCGGTGTCGGCCGCACAAGTGGCCCAGCGCGGCGGTGAAGTGGTGGCGCAGGTGGTGACCACCATGGACGAGATCAACACCAGCAGCAAGAAGATTGCCGACATCATCGGCACCATCGACGGCATTGCGTTCCAGACCAATATCCTGGCCCTCAACGCCGCCGTGGAAGCCGCCCGTGCGGGCGAGCAGGGCCGTGGCTTTGCCGTGGTGGCCAGCGAAGTGCGCTCACTGGCCCAGCGCTCGGCCCAGGCGGCCAAGGAGATCAAGACACTGATCGGCGTGTCGGTGGAGAAGGTCGAGTCGGGTGCTGCCCTGGTGCAGAACGCCGGCACCACCATGGGCGAGATCGTGAGTTCCGTGCGCCGCGTGACCGACATCATTGGAGAGATCAGCGCAGCCGCTTCGGAACAGAGCCAGGGCATTGGCCAGGTGAATGTGGCGGTGACCCAGCTGGACCAGATGACCCAGCAGAATGCTGCCCTGGTGGAAGAGTCCACCGCTGCCGCCGAAAGCCTGAAGGACCAGGCGTCGCGCCTGGCCGAGGTGGTGGGTGCCTTCCGCCTGGGCGCAGGCCCGCAGGCGCTGCGGCTGAACTGAAATTGCTCACGGGGCTCTGCGCGCTGCCGCAGCGCCCCGCCCGTGCTTGAAAGCGCTTTTTTTCCGGCAGTCTTTGCAACATCGCTTCATGTAGTTTTCGCACAGTCTGACCTTCCCGGTGGCACCGTCGTCCTGCGGCACTTCCGGTCTATTTCATCAGGGCCATGTAGAGGAACACCATGTACAAAAACCTCGCTGCCACGCTCGTGGCCGCCTGTTTTTTCTCCCCCGCTTTTTCCCAGACCACGCCCGCCAAGGGGAGTCCGGCCGATCCGGTCAAAGCCGGTTTTGTCTATGTCTCGCCCATCACCGAGGCAGGCTGGACGCGCCAGCATGACGAAGGCCGCAAGGCCGTCGAGGCCGCGCTGGGCAATCAGGTGAAGACCACCTTTGTCGAGAACGTGGCCGAAGGCGCCGATGCCGAACGCGTGATCCGTGATCTGGCGGCCACGGGCCACCAGATCATCTTCACCCCCAGCTTTGGCTACATGGAGCCCACGCTCAAGGTGGCGCAGGACTATCCGCAGGTGAAGTTCGAGTCCATCACGGGCTACAAGACCACTCCCAATGTGGCCGCCGCCAATGCGCGCTACTACGAGGGGCGTTACCTGGCGGGCATTGCCGCAGGTCGCATGAGCAAGACCGGCGTGGCCGGTTTTGTGGCGGGCTTCCCCATCCCGGAGGTGCTCCAGGGCATCAACGCCTTCACATTGGGCATGCGCTCGGTCAACCCGCAGGCCGCGGTGAAGGTGGTGTGGCTCAATGTGTGGTTCGACCCACCCAAGGAGCGTGATGCGGCCATGGCGCTGTTCAACCAGGACGTGGACGTGATTGCGTTCCACACGGGTTCCACCGCCGTGATGGCCGCCGCGCAAGAGCGCGGCAAGATGGCCGTGGCCTACCACTCCGACATGCGCAAGACCGGGCCTGACGCCCAGATCGTGGCTGTGACGCACCAGTGGGGCAGTTACTACACCGAGCGCGTGCGCGCCGTGCAGAACGGTACCTGGAAGAGTGCCAACCTGTGGGGCGGTGTGCGCGAGGGCATGATCCGCGTTGGCGACTTTGGCCCCAAGGTGCCTGCCGCCGTGCAGCAGGAGGTCCTGAATGCGCAAAAGGTCATCGGTGCTGGCAAGCTCCAGCCCTTCCGCGCGGGCAAGGCGCCGGTGCGCGACAACGACGGGCAAGAGCGCATCGCTGCGGGCCAGGCGCTGACTGATGCGCAGATCCTGCAGATGAACTGGCTGGTGGAAGGGGTGGTGGGCAAGGTGGCGCGTTGAGCGCTCCTGTGCCCAGCCAACTGCCTTCCATAGCCACTATGGGGCGCGCCGTATGCTGGCGCCAGGCGGTGCCGCTAAGCTAGCGCACCATGCCTGTATACCGTTCCGCCCTTTTGCGATTTGCCGACGATGGCCGCGCCCTCTATGACGAAGATGGCCTGCTGGCCATTGGCCCGGATGCCCATGGCCGCCAGCGGGTGCTGGCAGCCGGCGCCTGGCAGACGCTGTCGCACCAGTACGCCCACGAGCCCGTCACGCACCTGCCGGGTCGCATCCTGGCCCCTGGGTTTGTGGACATGCACATCCACTTTCCGCAGACCGACGTGATTGGCTCGCCCGCGGATGGTCTGCTGCCCTGGCTGGAGAACTACACCTTTCCCCATGAATCGCGCTTTGTCGCATCCGACTACAGCGCGCAGGTGGCAGAGTTCTTTGTGGCCGAGCTGCTGCGCCATGGCGTGACCACGGCGCTGGCTTTTGCCACCTCGCACCCCGCCTCAGTGGATGCCTTGTTCACCGAGGGGCAACGCCAGCACATGCGCCTGATCACCGGCAAGGTGCTGCAGGACCGCCACTCGCCCGATGGAGTGCGTGACGATACCGAACAAAGCCTCATTGACACCGAGGCGCTGATCCAGCGCTGGCACGGCGTGGACCGCCTGGGCTATGCCATCACCCCGCGTTTTGCGCCCACCAGTACCCATGAACAACTGCGCGGCGCGGGCGAGCTGGCTGCGCGTTACCCCGATGTGTGGATTCAGTCCCACGTGGCCGAAAACCGCGACGAAATCCGCTGGGCGCGCGAACTGTTCCCCGCCGCGCGCAGCTACCTGGGCGTGTACGACGACTTTGGCCTGATGCGCGAACGCGCGGTGTACGCGCACTGCATCCACTTTGATGACGACGACCGCGCGCTGATGCGCGACACCGGTGCGGTGGCTGCGGTCAGCCCCACCAGCAACCTCTTTCTGGGCAGCGGGTTCTTCGACTACGCCGGTGCCGACCGCGTGGGGTTTGGTTATGGCCTGGCCAGCGATGTGGGCGGGGGCACCAGCTTCAGCCCGTTCCACACCATGCTGGCCGCGTACTACGTGGGGCGTGAGGGCCAGACCAAGCAGGGGCTGAGTCTGTCGCCGCAGCAGCTGTGGTGGCAACACACGGCGGGGGCCGCCAAGGCGCTGGGTCTGGCGGGTGTGGTGGGCAATTTGCAGCCGGGCTGCGAGGCCGACTTTGTGGTGCTCAACCCTCGGGCTACGCCTCTGCTGGAGCGCAAGACCTGTCAGGCGCGCAGCCTGGACGAGCTTTTGTTTGCGCTGATCGTGCTGGGCGATGACCGTGTGGTGGAGCAAACGGTGATTTCTCAAGCAAAATACGGCCCCAGCGCTTGATCATCAAGCGCTAATAGCTACATATTTAATAGCGCCCGGCTGTTTGCCGACGGCCAGGGCCACAGCGCAGGAAATTCAGCCATGAGCATCAAGAGCGACAAGTGGATCCGCCGCATGGCGGCCGAGCACGGAATGATCGAACCCTTCGAGCCGGGCCAGGTGCGCGAGGTGGAGGGCCGCAAGATCATCAGCTACGGCACCAGCAGCTACGGCTACGACATCCGCTGCGCACCCGAATTCAAGGTGTTCACCAACATCCACAGCACGGTGGTGGACCCGAAGAATTTCGACGAGAAGAGCTTTGTGGATTTCGAGGGCGACAGCTGCATCATCCCGCCCAACAGCTTTGCGCTGGCCCGCACGATGGAGTACTTCCGCATCCCGCGCAACGTGCTCACCATCTGCCTGGGCAAAAGCACTTATGCACGCTGCGGCATCATCGTCAACGTGACCCCATTCGAGCCCGAGTGGGAAGGCTATGTGACGCTGGAGTTCTCCAACACCACGCCGCTGCCCGCACGCATCTACGCGGGCGAGGGCTGCGCGCAGGTGCTGTTCTTCGAGAGCGACAAGGACGATGTGTGTGAGGTCAGCTACCGTGACCGGGGCGGCAAGTACCAGGGGCAGGTCGGCGTGACGCTGCCCAAGGCCTGACCTCCCGCCCGCCGGACCTTCGGCATGCGCTGCAATGTGTTCGCAGGGGTTGCGTCCTACAGCGCCAGTGCCCATTGGCTGAAATGCAAGCGCAGGTAAGGTTCTTAGCATGGTGTCATGCCGCCGGGCCCTCCGGTGGCCACGGAGTCCACCATGCTGACCTTTGCTGCGATGACCACACCCGCCAAGGCCCGGGGAGCTGCGCTTTCTCTACATGACCCTGCAGGTGCCACAGGCGACTTGGCCTCGGACCACGGCGCATTGCGCCCGGCAGCCGTGTCCCACGCCTACTATTGGCCCTGCGAGCTTCTCAACGCTTTCGTTCTGAAGATGGCCGCCACGGGCCACTGTGTGAATACCGCCATGATGCTGGGGCACCGGCCCTACGCGCTCGAACAGCTGGCCGTGGCGCGGGCCGTTCAGGACCACAGCCTGAATGCGCTGGCCTTGCGGCTGCAGGCCTATTTTGATGCGGCCGCGCCCCAGGGCTGCGCCGTGGTGGCCGAGATCAGCGAGGTTTAGAACAGGTTCCTGGCGGGTCTCTTGCACGCCGCCGGCCTTGCTGTGCGCTGACCGCTGTTCATGGACTGTGGTCATGCCTCCACGCAGACCCTGTTGCGCCCCTGGCCCTTGGCTTCATAAAGCGCCGCATCGCCCCGGCGCAGGATATCGAGGCCGTTGTCCTGCAGGCCGCGCATGCTGGCCACACCCGCGCTCACGGTGATGCGGCCCACGACCGGGTCGTGTTGTTCGGCCATGGCTTCGACCAGGGCCTGGGCGATGGCTTGGGCCCCCAGAAGGTCGGTGTCGGGCAGCAGCACCACAAACTCTTCACCCCCCAGCCGTGCGATCACATCCGAGTTGCGCAGGCGCATTTCCAGCGTGCGGGCCAGCCGGCGCAGGACTTCGTCGCCGGTTTCGTGTCCATAGGTGTCGTTCACGCGCTTGAAATGGTCCACGTCGACTGTGATCAGGCTCAACGGCCGGCCGCTGCGCCGCGCCAGCGCCAGGGCAAACGCCATCTGCGTTTCAAAACCCCGGCGGTTGAGCAGGCCCGTCAGAGCATCGGTGCGGGCCTGCAGGTCCAGGGCGCGGTTGGCAGCCTCCAGCTCCAGCGTGCGCAGGCGCACTTTTTCCTCCATGGCTTCGTGGGCTGTCAGAAGCCGGTGCGTCATGCGGCCCAGTGCGCCTGAAAGCTTGCTCACTTCCCGGCTGCTGTGGGCCTGGGGAATGCGGGTGCCGGGCTTGTCGGCCTCCACGGCGCTGGCGGCATCGGCCAGCGCGTACAGGTCATCGCTCAGGCGGCGTGCCGCCAGCCATGCCAGCACCGAGGCCAAAAGCGCGGCGCCGAGCCCGATGGCCAGTGCCAGTTGCACGGTGCGGTGGGCCTCGGCGAAGGCCAGTTCCACGGGTTCGCGGGCGACAATGCGCCAGCCGAGGTCGCTGGTGCTGTTGCGTGCCTGCATCGGTGCGGTGGCCGTGAGGTAGCTGCGGCCATCCAGCCACCTCGCCACGACGGCCCGGCCTGCGGCGCGGTCAGACGCCACCGGGTTGTTGGCCTCGACGGGCAGGCGCTGCCCGGCTACTTGCAGGGCCCGGGTCTGGCCCCCAGGGGCGTAGATAAGCTCGCCTTTGCGGTCGAAGACGAACAGTTCTACCGCCTTGTCGTCCGTACGTACCGGGGTCAGGCTTTCCATGACCTCATGGGTCCATTCCCAGCTGCCGTGGATAGCCACCACGCCGATGGTGGTCGGGCCCAGGCGAATGGGCGCCGCAAAATCCACAAACCGGTAGGGCTCGCCCGAAGGCGGCGGGGCCAGCAGCTGCTCCAGCAGCTTGGCCGGGTGGACATCTCCCACGTGCAGTGTTTGCAGGCCTTCCTTGAACCACGGGCGCTCTGCCACGCTCTGGCCCACCAGCAGCCCGCCCGTGGCGGCGCGCACCACGCCCTGGGCATCGGCCACACCGATCCAGGCGCTGTGGGGGTGGGTGGCCTGACTGCGTGCCAGCATGTGGTGGGCTTCGGCACTGTCGAGCCCTTTGGTCCAGACGGCCTCGGCGGCCGCCAGGACCTCGGCCTCGCGGCTGCGCTCCTGCAGGCCGTTGGCCAGCAGCTTGCCTGCATTTTCGGCAATGACCTGCAGGGCGGTCCCGGCATCGCGCTCGATGCGCAGCTTGAGCAGTTCGCCAAATCCCAGTGACAGCAGCACCGCCAGGCCCACCACCAACGTACCGAACACCAGCGCAATCTGCGAGCGCAGGCTGTGGTCCGAGAACCGGAGCAGGCTCATGGCGTGGCCTGCGTGGGTGGGGCACCCTCTGTACCAAGGCGCATCGCCAGGCGGGCCGCAGCCAGGTCCCAGCCCGCCCAGCCGCAGCTCTTGAACAGCACCGGCCCTGCGGACGGAGCGCGCTGGCGTTGCAGAGCTTCCCGCAGTGTGGGCAGTATGCCCACGTCGAGGCCCGCCTGCAGCAGATCGCCCGCCTCGTGGCGTGCGTCTTCACTGTCCACCACGATATGCCCGTGTGCTGCCACATGGCGGCAGAAGGTGGGGGCCAGTTCTGCCATGGCCGGGGTGAAGGCCCCAACCGCTGCCACAAAGGCGTCGGGCCGTGGTGGCACGCTCAGCACCACGCTGTGCGCCGGGGTGCACACGGCAATCAGCGGGCAATGGGGCACCGCAGCGTCTGCATCGGCCACCGTGCGTGCCTGGGCGCCCAGCGCCTGGGCGCGCAGGACCAGGGCCTCGGCGCTGGCGGCACTGCGCGAGGCCACCCACACATCACGCACCCCCAGGCCCTGCACAAAGGCTTCCAGGTGGGCCAGTCCCTGCACGCCCGCGCCGACGATGAGCAGCGGCCCCTGGGCCTGCGGCGCCAGATGCTGTGCCGCCAGCAGCGACACCGCCGCTGTGCGCCGTGCAGTGATGGTGGGGCCGTCCAGCACCAGGCGGCGTTCGCCCGTGGTCACGTCAAACACCACGACGTCGCCCTGGATCGCGGGGCGGCCGGTGCCCGTGTTGGCAGGGGTCAGCGTGATGAGCTTGGCCATCGCCACGCGGCTGTCGGTGGCAGGCATGACAAACAGGCTGCCGCCCTGGGGCAGTGGCAGCACCGTGCGGGCAGGCACCGAGACGGTGCTGTCCCGCAAGAGGGCCGCGATCTCGGTGGCCAGCGCGTCCCATGGCAGACACGCCGCTGTGGCAGCTGCGTCCAGCGTGCCGGGGGCCGGGGAGAGGGAGGTGAAGGACATTCGCCGACTTTACACAGCGAGGGCGGAGCCGGGGAGCGGGCAAGCCCCCAGTCCGAGGCCATGATTTCAGTGCGTGGCACCCGCCCCGAGCGCTATGTCGCTCTGGTGAAGCACAGCGGCCCACAGGGCTGCGTGGATGCCGCGCACCATGTCCCGCAGTGCCAGGGAGGGTGTGCCTTGCCCGGGCAGCCAGGGCACGTGCACAAATCCGCCCCGGGCGCCCGCAGGGCCAACGCCTTGTGCCTGCAGCATGTGCATCAGTCCGTACAGCACATGGTTGCAGACAAAGGTGCCCGCTGTTTGTGAGACCTCGCAAGGCACGCCAGCCTGCTGTACGGAGCGCAGCATGGCCTTGAGTGGCAGGCTCGCAAAGTAGGCGGCAGGCCCGCCGGGCACCACCAGCGTGTCGATGGGCTGGGCGCCCACGTTGTCGGGAATGCGGGCGTCGTTGATATTGATGCCCACCCGCTCCAGCGACAGCGCGCTGCGCCCTCCTGCCTGGCCCAGGCAGATGGTCAGCGCGGGCCGGTGGGCCGTGGCCAGCGCCCGCAGCTGTTGCAGCGATTCGCCAAAGACGGTGGGCAGTTGCGCCGCCACCACGCGGTGGCCCGCGATGCGCTGCCCGTCCAGCGCCTGTGCCACCAGCCAGCTGGGGTTCAGGCTGTCGCCGCCAAAGGGGTCAAAGCCTGTGATCAGAATCACCTTGTCGCCGATGGGGGCGTAGTGCGAGGCGTCGTGGAGCATGGGGCGGTTCGGGTGGGGCGTGGAAGGGGGGAATCGTGCCAGCGGGCGCCGACAGGCAGGCCATCGTAATCGGCCCCTCCGGTTCCTGCACCGCGCGTAATATGCGCCATGCCCTCCGCACGGTGAGGGCGCTGGAGATACGGCATGAAATGGGAAGGCAATCGCGAGTCGGACAATGTGGAAGACCGGCGCGGTGGCGGCGGCGGCTCGCCGATTTTCGGCGGGCGCAGCATTGGCATCGGCACCATCGTCATCGCACTGGTGGGCGGGTGGGTGCTGGGCATCAATCCGCTGACGATCCTGGGGCTGCTCAGTGGCGGCGGGCCATCTGCGCAGGTGCAGTCGCAGGGGCCTGCCCAGCGCCCCCCGGCCGACGACACCATGGCCCGTTTTGTATCGACCGTTCTGGCAGATACCGAAGACGTGTGGCAGGCCGTGTTCCGCCAGGGTGGCGGCACCTATCAGGAGCCGCGCCTGGTGCTGTTTCGGGGCGCTACGGCCACGGCTTGCGGCACCGGGCAGGCGGCGATGGGCCCGTTCTACTGCCCGGCGGACCAGAAGGTCTACATCGACCTGGGCTTTTATGAAACCCTCAAGAACCGCCTGGGCGCGCCCGGCGATTTTGCCCAGGCCTATGTGATTGCCCACGAGGTAGGCCACCATGTGCAGAACCAGCTGGGCATCAGCGGCAAGGTGGACCAGATGCGTGGCCGCGTGAGCAAGGCGGAGTACAACGCGCTCTCGGTGCGGCTGGAGCTGCAGGCCGACTGTTTTGCCGGGGTGTGGGCACACCATGCGCAGAACGCGCGCCAGATTCTGGAGCAGGGCGATGTGGAAGAGGCCATGAACGCAGCGGCCAAGATTGGTGACGACGCCCTGCAGCGCTCGAGCGGCGGGGCGGTGGTGCCCGAAAGCTTCACCCACGGCACCAGTGCTCAGCGGCAGCGCTGGTTTCACAACGGGCTGCAGAATGGCAGCGTCAAAGCCTGCGATACCTTCGCGGCGCGGAGTCTTTGAAACACCCCCTGAGCCGCTTCGCGGCTTCCCCCCGCTCTCGCAACACTGCGCGTTGCGGGCAGGGGGACGCAGCCGGCGCGGCGGGGCGGCCCTTGCGCGGCTGCCCGGGGATGGGCCGCGCCGGTTTAGTGGTGTGTGGATGACTTACGGCGCCATGGAGAACTGAGATGTCCCCTGCTGAGTCCCTGCAGCCTCTCCGGTCGCCGGGCATCGCCGCCGCGTGGTCGGCGGCGGCGGTCACGGTGCCGCATGCCGTCGGCCTGGGCCTGCTGGCTTTTGCACCCCTGGCGGCCGACCATTCCCTCGCAGCGCTGGCGCTGTGGTCGGCGGCCCTGCCGGGCCTGCTGCTCACGCTGGTGGTGCCACGTGCCGGGGTGGTCTACGCGCCCACTACGGTGGTGGCGCTGCTGTTTGCGGCCGTGCTGGCGACCGCCCATGGTGCAGCCCCTGCGCTGGGCCTGAGTGCGCGCCAGGTGCTGGCCGTGAGCGGGGCCACGGTGGCGCTGGCGTTTGTTTTTCAGTGGCTGCTGGGGGTGCTGCGGCTGGCCTCGGTGGCGCGGTTCCTGCCCGTTTCGGTGACGCATGGTTTTGCGGCCGGGGTGGGGCTGTCGATGGTGGTGGGCCAGGTGCGCAACGGCTTTGGCGCGGGGAGCGACGCCCTGTGGAACGCCCGCACCGGCTGGCACCTGCTGGCGGCGCTCGCCGTGGTGGGGCTGGCCTGGGCGTTGCGCTGGCGCTGGCCCCGCATGCCGGGGCTGCTGTCGGCTGTGGTCCTGGTGGCGCTGGCCGTGGCGGTGGCGGGGGTGTGGGGTGGTGGTCTGGGGGATGTGTTTGCACCCGCCGTGCAGCCCAGCCAGTTTGCCGGCCCGCTGTGGCCCGACTGGACGGGTGTCCCCTGGATGGCGCTGGCGCAACAGCACGGGTCGGACCTGGTGGTGCTGGCGCTGTTGATGGCGCTGGTCAACAGCCTGGAGATACTGGTGTTCAACCAGGAGCTGGAGCTGGACCACGGTCTGCGTGGCAACGCCAATCTGACCCTGCGCCGCGAGAGCCTGTTGGGCGTGTTGTGCGGGCTGGCCGGGATGATTCCTGCATCCACCAGCGCATCGCGCTCGCGCATTGTGCTGGCGCAGGCGGGCCCCTCCCGCGACGCACCGCGCTGGCATGCCGGCATCATGCTGGGCGTGGCAGTGACGGGCGCCTGGTGGCTGCACTGGGTGCCCATGGCCTGCCTGGCGGGGGGGCTGGTGCTGGCCGGGCTCATGCAGGTGCCAGGTCTCATGTGGTCGCTGCGCTACGCGCAGCGCTCGCGGGTGACCTGGGCGCAAAGCTGGCTGGTGGCGCTGGTATTTGCCGTGATGGGCGGCGTGGGCGCGCTGGTTGCGGGCCTGGTGGTGGCCACCTTTGTGTTGCTGCACGACTCCGCCGCCAAGGTGCTGCGCCATGTGCGGCTCGATGGCGAACTGCGCTCGCGCCGGCTGCGGCGCGCGGGCTCGGACACCTGGCTCTCGCCGCGCATGAACCAGGTGGCTGTGTTTGAACTGCAGGGCGTGATGTCGTTCGGCGTGGCGGCCCACTTGGCCGAGCAGGTGCGTTTGCTGCTGCAGCCGCGCCACCGCTGGGTGATTCTGGATGCGGGCCGCGTGCCCGCCTGGGACAGCACGGCACTGGCGCAACTGCGCGCGCTGGTGCGCGACCTGGGCCAGCAGGGCATTGCCGCTGCCGTGGCCGCGCTCGATCCTGTGGCCGCTGAACATGCAGGCGACCAGGTACGCGCCTTTGCCGACCTGGACCGCGCCTTGGAATGGGCCGAGGCCGGCATCCTCTCGCAACGCCCCATTGAGCAACGCCCCGCGCGTCCCGAAAGGGATCTGCTGGGCGAGATCGGCGAGGGCGTGCCCCGGGCGGCGGCCAATGCCCTGATGGCCGTGCTGGAGCCTCTGGCCGTGCCGCCCCACGGGGTGGTGTTCAGCGCGGGAGACACCGACCACGACCTGCTGGTCGTGAAGTCGGGCCACATCACGCTGGTGACCCAGTGGCCGCCCGACAAGGGGCTGCGCTTGGCCACGGTCGGGCCGGGCATGGCGTTTGGCGAGATGGCGTTCCTCAACGGCGCTGCGCGCAGCGCTTGTGCGGGGTCTGAGCGGGGGCCTGCGCACCTGGTGCGCCTGTCGCGGGCGCACTTTGATGCCTGGGCCCGGCAATACCCCGAGGCAGCGCTCACCGTGATGAATAACCTCGCCCAGATCGGGGCGAGGCGTCTGGCGGTGACCACACGCCAATTGCGGGCGGTGTTGGAGTAATTTTGAATAAAAAGTGCCAATAGCGCTTGATGGATAAGCGCTGATAGCTATTAAAAATGTAGCTTATTGCTGTGACTTGCTCAATGAATAAATGCGCTCTGTACCACGCCCCCATGGTGAAAAATCGCTTTTTGGGCCACCGGTGCGACAATAGAGGGCTAAATGACAAGTTCCTTTTCCAATCTATCGCTGGCTGAACCGCTTGCGCGCGCCGTAGCCGAAATGGGCTACGAGTCCATGACGCCCATCCAGGAGCAGGCCATTCCGGTGGTGCTCACAGGGCAAGACGTGATGGGCGCAGCCCAGACCGGCACCGGCAAGACGGCGGCTTTCTCGCTGCCCCTGCTGCAACGCCTGCTCAAGCACGAAAGCAGCTCCACATCCCCGGCCCGCCATCCTGTGCGCGCCCTGGTGCTGTTGCCCACGCGCGAGCTGGCCGACCAGGTGGCCCAGCAGATCGCGCTGTACGCCAAGTACACCAAGCTGCGCAGCACCGTGGTGTTTGGCGGCATGGACATGAAGCCCCAGACCATCGAGCTGAAAAAGGGCGTCGAAGTACTGGTGGCCACACCAGGCCGCCTGCTGGACCACATCGAAGCCAAGAATGCCGTGCTCAACCAGGTCGAGTACGTCGTGCTCGACGAGGCCGACCGCATGCTGGACATCGGTTTCCTGCCCGACCTGCAGCGCATCCTGAGCTACCTGCCCAAGCAGCGCACCACGCTCCTGTTCAGTGCCACGTTCTCGCCCGAGATCAAGCGCCTGGCCAGCAGTTACCTGCAAAACCCCATCACCATCGAGGTGGCCCGCCCGAACGAAACGGCCTCCACCGTGGAGCAGCGCTTCTACAGCGCCAATGACGACGACAAGCGCCGCGCCATCCACCAGGTGCTCAAGACCCGGGGTATCAAGCAGGCGTTCATCTTCGTCAACAGCAAGCTCGGTTGTGCCCGTCTGGCGCGCAGCCTGGAGCGTGAAGGCCTCAAGACCACCGCGCTGCATGGCGACAAGAGCCAGGACGAGCGCCTGAAGGCGCTCGAAGCCTTCAAGAGCGGCGAGGTCGATCTGCTGGTGTGTACCGATGTGGCCGCGCGCGGTCTGGACATCAAGGACGTGCCTGCGGTGTTCAACTTCGACGTGCCATTCAACGCCGAAGACTATGTGCACCGCATCGGCCGCACGGGCCGTGCTGGCGCCTCAGGCCTGGCGGTGACGCTGGTGTCGGGCAGCGATGCCCGCCTGGTGGCCGACATCGAGAAGCTGATCAAGAAGAAGATCGATCTCGAAGCCATCGAATACGAAGAAGACCAGCCCCGCGGCCGCATCAACGACGGCCGCCGTGCCTGGCGCGAAGCCGGTGAGACGGGCGACGGGCGCGATGCGCTGCCGGCCGCCCCCGCTGCGCCACGGCGCGAGCGTGACCAGCGCGTCGGGCGCGAGGGGCGCGAACAACACCGGGGCTTTCGCCCGGCCGTGGCATCGCGCGACCCCTTCTTCGAGAAGCCGTATGAGGCCAGCGCAGCTGCCGACGCAACCCCCGCCTGGGAAGCTGCCAAGTCGGCCCCGCGCAGCAGCGTGTCGGCCAACATCAAGCCCAAGCGCAAGGTGGCAGCACTGTTCAAGGCTGCCCAGCCAGAGACTTCGGTGCAGTGATGAAATACAGGCCTTTTTGGGCCTGTAGCGCTTGATGAATAAGCGCAGGAAGCTATATTTTCAATAGCAATTGAGGCCCCGTCAGTCTGAATGCAAACGGTGGTCGGCCCGGAGGTTCGGGGCCAGCCTGCGCAGCAAGGCCCCATCAATGGCGCCGAAGGGGACCGCCCGCCCCCCACGCTGCTGCACAAACTCCTGTGCAGCCTCCGCATCGGCAAACGCGGGCAGATTGCCCGCCCGCATCGGCCCCCTGGCCGAAGAACCTGTCACATACACCGCCTCGTGCGCGTTCAGCCAACCACCCGAATCGGTATCGGTCACATACCGGGCCACGATGGCGTCGGCCGTGCGGCCCCGCGTGTAGTGGGCCACGTTGCCCAGGTACAGCATGAGGCTGAGCGGTGAGTCAAAAAAATACGCATCCCCGTCCGCAAAAATGACCTGCGCTGCCCACGCCCGTGCGCGGGCCGGGTACATGCCACACACCGGGCAGCGTGCGTCGGCGGGCACCTCGCGGGCGGCGGTCAGGGGCTGGCCCAGCGCAGGGTCGTAGGGCGTGGGCGGCGCCACCACGCACACATCGTCGCCGATGCCCTCCAGGGCGGCGTTGCCGGATGGACGGGGCGGAGTGCGCTGGGGCCATTGCCATGCCACCAGGCCTGCCGAGCCCAGCAGCAGGGCTGCAAGGGCTGTGCGCCGGGTGGTTGCGTGTGGGCGGGGCATCAGCGCAGGCATGGGCGGCTCACATCCGCGTGTCGTGCAGTGCCCCGCCGCTCAGGTCCACCATGGCGGGCGTGATCTCGGCAAAGCGCAACACTTTGCCGCCATATTCAGCAGCAAACTTCTTCGCTTCTGCCTCTTGCGCAAAGCTGCCGATGGTGGGACCCATGGAGCCGTGGCGCTTGCCGCCCACCACATAGATCGCACTTTTGCCGTCGATCCAGTGGCCCTGCGGTGCGTTCCAGTCGGCCTGGCCCATGTCCTGCACATACACGGCCTGCACGGCACGAACCTGCTCACCGGCCAGCAAGGTGCTGAACAGCTCCACCGTGTCGCAAAAGAACGAGGGCTTGTCCTGCCCCGCGAAGCGCACCTGCGCCTTGGGGCCGGGGTAGTCGGCCAGCAGCATGCCGTCGAGTTCGCAGCTGGTGGTGCGGTCGATCTCCACGGGTTGGAGAGATTGCACGCTGTTGTCCGCCTGGCTGCAGCCCGTGAGGCCAGTCAGGCCCGTGAGTGTGCCGAGCGAAGCGAGTGCGGCCCAGCCCAGCAATTGCCGGCGCGTGGTGCAGCCGCACCGGGGTTGGTAAGAATGGTTCATGGTTTGAATCTCCAGCTTGCAAGACCGAGCGGCACCACGATCCAGCCCGCCATCACCGCGCCCATGAGCCATGGCTTGGCCAGGGCAGGGGGCACGATGCTGGTCAGGCCGTACAGGGTGCGCACGTCGTCGAGCGAGAACACGTTGAGGATGCGGAAAACGTCGGCCGGGTTGAGCAGCAGCAGGTAGGCCATGGCTTCGCCGCCCACGCTGCCGCCCGTGGCCACCAGGGCGCCCAGCAGCAGCAGGTCAAACACCAGCACAAAAAAGAACCAGGCGGCAATCGCCAGGCCGGAGGCGCGTGTGCGCTCGTGCGTGAGCACCGATAGCAGCACCGCCATGCTCAAAAAGGCCAGCCCCAGCAGCACCGAGCTGATCATGAAGCCGCCGTAGTGGAACAGGGCCGCCCCGCTGAACTGCCGCACCAGCAGCACGGCCACCAGCCCGAACCCCGCCAGCGTGGAGAGCGTGAGCGCCGCCGCCAGCCCCAGGTACTTGCCCAGCAGCAGCTCCAGCCGCGTGATGGGCAGCGACAGCAGCAGGTCGAGCGAGCCGCGCTCGCGCTCGCCCACGATGGCGTCAAAGCCCAGCAACAGCGCGATCAGCGGGATGAGGTAGATCACCAGGCTGACCAGGCTGGCGATGGTGAACTCGATGGACCGAAAGCCCACGGTGCCCTGCTGCGCGCCGCCAAAGTAGGCGATGGCCAGCGAGAACACGGTGAACACGAGCGCCACGGCCAGCACCCAGCGGTTGCGCATGCGGTCGCGGAACTCTTTGCCCGCGATGGTGAAGATTTGGTGGAATTCCATATCAGTGATCCATAACCCACCCAGCGGGCGGTGTTGCTCCCTCTCGCCTTGTGGGAGAGGGCGGGGGAGAGGGGGCGATACAAGCGTGGCGCGTGCTCAGGCCCCCTCTCCCCAACCCCTCTCCCGCGAGGGGAGAGGGGCTTTTGCTCGGTGGAAGCAGAGGGTGTTTCATTTTTCACGCAGCCCGAAGTACACGTCTTCCAGCGATGGCTCCTGGATCTGCAGGTCCTGCAGCGCGGTGCCCAGTGGTGCCAGCGCACCCAGCACGGCCATCTTGCTGCCGCGTGGGCAGTCCACATGCAGGCCTTCCGGCGTTTCCGCTGCGGTGATGCCGGGCACTGCAGAGAGCAACCCCAGCGCGGCAGGCCGGTCGGCCGCAGCCAGGGTGAGGTGGATGGTCAGCGGCATGTGCGCCTGTTCGCGCAGCGCCTGCACGCTGCCCAGGGCCTGCAGCTTGCCGGAGGCCAGGATGGCCAAGCGGTCCACGCGCTCCTGTAGCTCGGCCAGGATGTGCGAAGTGATGACGATGGTCACGCCACCCGTCTGCAGCTCGCGCAGTGTGGCGTAGAAGTCGCGGATGGCCTGCGGGTCCAGGCCGTTGGTGGGCTCGTCGAGCAGCAGCACGTGGGGCTCGCCCAGCAGGGCCTGTGCAAACCCCAGGCGCTGGCGCATGCCCTTGGAGTATTCGCGCACGGCGCGGTTGCCCGCGTGGGCCAGGCCCACGCGTTCCAGCAGCGCGGGGCATTGCGTGAGGGGCGCACCCTTGAGGCGGGCGAAGAACCGCAGCGTCTCCAGCCCGTTCAGGTTGTCGTAGAGCACCACGTTCTCGGGCAGGTAGCCCAGGTGGCGGCGGGCGGCGCGAAAGTCGCGGCCCTGCACGGTGGCGCCGCCCACCCGGATCTCGCCCGAGGTGGCGGGCGTGAGGCCCAGGATCATCTTGAACAGCGTGCTCTTGCCCGCGCCGTTGTGGCCGATGAGGCCAAAGATCTCGCCGCGCGCAATGCGCAGGTCAATGCCGTCCACGGCGTGCAATGCGCCGTAGTGCTTGTGCGCGCCCCGCACCTCGATGGCGGGGGGCTCGCTCAGGTCAATGGGGGGAGGGTTGCGTGTCATGCTGAAAATTCCGTTGGGGTTGGTTCGGTTGCATGCGGGGCTGGGGGTCCACCACGGTGGGCACGCGCAGCACCGGAAACTGCTGGCCCACTAGGCGCAGTGCCTGCACGGCGGGGCTGGCCAGCAGCAGCTTGATGGTGGGGTGGCGCCAGGTCAGGCGGTCCACCATGTCGTTGGCCTCGTAGGGCACGTCGCCCACGCCGTTGCCGTCGCGGTCCCAGCCCAGGTAGTTGCTCCAGTGGTTGCCGCCTTCGGTGCCCCAGCGCTCGTCGCGGGCGCCCACATAGCGCACCTGCTCGCGGTTGCCGATGAAGTCGTTGCCTTCGACCTTGTTGTTTTTGGAGCCGGCCGACAGGTGCACGCCCACCGTGTTGCGGGTCACCAGGTTGCCGCGCAGGGTGATGTACTCCACGTCGTAGATGAAGAAGCCTCGGGAGTTCTCGGCCACCACGTTGTTCTCGATCACCGAGTCCTGCAGGGTGCGCAGCATGATGCCGTGGTCGCTGTTGCCCCACGCGCGGTTGTTGCGCACCACCTGGTCGCGCACCTCCATCAGTGCCAGGCCGCCACGGTTGAGGTAGGTATCGTTGTCCTCCCACAGGTTGTAGTAGGAGTTCATGTAGTGCGTGCCGTAGCGGCTGTGGTGCATCCGGTTGCCGCGAAACACCGCGTGGTGCGACACGTCCACATACAGCGCGTCGCGCACAAAGCTGATGTGGTTGCCCTCGATGCGTGCGCCCGTGGTGTTGTACAGCTGCACGCCGTTGCCGCGCTGCGACGAGTTCACATCGCGCAGGCCGGTGATGGTGTTGTGCAGCACCTGTACATCGTTGGCCTTCTCGATCCACAGGCCGAACAGGTTGTAGGTGAGGTCGTTGTGGCGCACCACGGCGCGGTGTGCACCGGGGTAGATGTAGATGCCTGCGTTCTGGTCCTTGAGGCTGGTGCCCGAGTCGCGCACGATCAGGCCTTCGATCACCACGTCGGGCGCGGTGACGCGGATGGTGTCGCCCGTCTGGCCGCCGCTGAGCGTGGGGCGGTCGATGCCGCGCAGGGTGAGCTGTTTGTCGATGCGCAGGTTCACGCGGTAAAAGCCCCGCTGCACCTCCACCGTGTCGCCCGGTTTGGCGGCCGTGATGGCAGCTTGCAGGTCTTGCCCGGGGCGCACCTGCACGGTGGCAGCGTGGGCGGGCAGGGCCAGCAGGCACGCAGCCAGCGCCACGAGTGCGGTGAATGCGGTGGCAGCAAGAGGGGACTTCATCACGCCAGTCCCACCAAGGCCTTGATGGCCAGGAAGAGTGCTGCGCCGATCAGCAGGTTCTTGAAGCCCACGTAGCTCAGCATGTCCATCACGCCCGCCCGGCGGTACTGGTCGCGCCACCACGGGCCGTCCTTCACATAGCGCTTGCCCGACAGGCGGATCAGCACCTCGTACACGCTCCAGCCAAACCACCAGCCGATGATGGCGCCCGACGACAACGTGCCCAGGGCGGTCATCACCCAGGCCACGCTGGCAGCCAGGGCGAGCGAGAAGCCCGCGATCTGCAGCGCGCGCCGCGACGCCCAGCCTTCGCGGCTCCAGGGCCACAGATGGTCCACCAGCTCCTTCGCCATCCAGCGCAGGCCGCACGAGCCTGCCTTGGTCTGCGGCAGCACTGGCGCCGTAGGCCAGCGTGGGTCCGGCCCCTTCGCGGCCTTGGCCGAGATCTGGTCCTGCACCGTGGCAGGGTGGATCGGGATGAAATAGCCGTTCTTGCCGACGGGCGTGATTTCCAGACCATCTTTCTCGCGGCGCTTGCGCTCCTTGGCCAGGGGCGGGCAGCCCTTGGTGTCGGTGTACAGAATCATGCAGTCGAGGCAGTGCAGGCATTCGCGGTGGTCGATGCGGCCGTCGGCGTCGATGGCCTGTGCACCGCAGCCCACGGCGCAGGCCTTGCAGCTGTTGCAGTCCTGCTTGCGCTTGAGGCCAAACCAGCGGAACGTGCTGGGCATGGCCAGCGAGGCACCCAGCGGGCAGATGTATTTGCAGTAGGGTCGCTCGATGAAGATCGAAACGCCCAGGATGGCCGCCACAAACAGGCTGTAGGGCCAGGCGCGATTCATTACACCGACCAGGAAGGTCGTCTTGAACGGCTCCACCTCGGCCAGCTTCTCGGCCAGGCCCATGGAGAACATCGACACCGCGAGCAGCCCAAAGAACACCGCGTACTTGACCCACTTGAGCCGGTCGTGCCACTTCTGCGGCAGCTGCGTCTGAAAGCGCTTGAAGCCCACCGCACGCGCGATCTTGTAGATGCCCTCCTGCAGCGAGCCAAACGGGCACATCCAGCCGCAAAACAACCCGCGCCCGAACAGGAACACGGTGACGATGATGAAGATCCAGAACAGGAAGATGAACGGGTCGGACAGGAACAGCGACCAAGTCCACTGGAACAGCAGCGCGTGGAACCAGGTCAGCACCTGCGTGATGGAAGGCTGTGCCATGGCGCCAAAGCCGATCCAGCCGATGCTGAGGGCCCAGAAGCTGTACTTGAAGGCGTTGACCGGCCACTTGTTCTTGTGGGTGGACAGGCGCGTGAGCTTCTCGCGCAGGGCGTACACCACGGTGACGGCAATCAGCAGCGCGGCGAACAGCGCAATCTCTACCGCACGCGACTTCCACACGCGCACCCAGGGGTCGTCGGGCTCGTTGATGGTGGGGCGCCCGCCTTGCAGCATGGCGGCGGGCAGCCAGTAGGGCGTGTCAAAGCTGGTGAAGCTGCGTGTGCCCGTGGCCCGGTCCACGCGGTTGCCCAGAAAGCTCAGCTTCCAAGGATAGGCGGCCGAGAAGGCGGGTGAGCGGATGATGAAGATGACCGATTCGTTGTAGCTGGGTGCGCCTGCGGCCTCGATGCCGTACAGGTTGAGCGCGTCCAGGTCGCGGAAGGTGAACGAATCCGCCCCCTGGCGCACCTGCACGCGGTCGTAGATGCCGCCGCGCACAAAGCCCGAGCCCTTGAACGATTCCTTGCCGCCGGTGCGGACGATGAAGAAGGCGTGCTCGCCCTCCTTGAGCTGCAGGCGCAGGTTGTTCCAGCCGTTCTCGCCCAGCAGGCTCTTGCCAATGTCGGGGTGGTTCAGGTCGCCAAACCACAGCTCGATGAACGGGTCGGGGCCCTTGTCCAGGCCCACCTGTTCGGGCTGCACGCGCAGGCGCTGCACGGTGCCTTGTTGCACCAGCTCGGCCCAGCTCAGGCGCCTGCCGGTTTCGGCATAGCGTGCGGGCTCGCGCACCGTGGGCGCGAGGATGCCCACCTGCCGCGCCACGGCGGAGCCCGAGGCCATCATGACCTGGTTCTGAGCGATGACGGTGACGGTGGCGCCCGAGATGGCGTCGAGACCCAGCACGTTTTCATCAGGGCGCGACTGGCCCACCTCGATCTTGTCGGCCACGGACTTGCCCAGGTACTGGGCGTTGAACTTCAGCAGCGCAGATTCAGGGATGCCCAGCAGCAGGATGGGCTCGGAATGCTTGAGCACCTTCACGCCCACGAAGCGGCCCTGTGTGTCCATGCCGATCAGCGTGACCACGGGCTTGCCCGAGTAGGCAGGGGTGTCGGTGATGTCGGTGGAGAGCATCACGTAGCCCAGCAGCTTCTTTTGCGCGCTGTCGTTGTCGTAAGCCTCTACGTAGGGCGGCTGGCCCTTGCGTTCAGAGAAATGGCTGGCGCCGGGAAACACGTCCTTGCACGGCACCAGCGCGCACATGTCGCGCGCGGTAGAGAGTTCCGCAGGCAGTTCGGCTTCGTAGGCGCCTGCCGCAGCATGCGCGCGCGGCGCCAGCCAAAGTGCTACCAACAAGACCAGAAGAAGCGTGGCGAACAGCCGACGGAGGGAAATCATGGGACTATCTTTTTGATAGCTGCTAGCGCTTATTCATCAAGCGCTAGCGGCCAATATGATGCGAAGTGGAGCGCAGTCGTCGCAACTGGCGCGCCCCAGGCCAGGGATGCAGAGCAAGGGCCGCCCCGCAGCGAGTGCATCGTCCCCCTTCCCGAATCGCGCAGCGATTCGAGAGAAGGGGGAAGGCGCGGCAGCGCCTCAGGGGGATCGCCCCCTCAAGCTTCCACAATCATCCGAGTGCGCATTTCCAGGTGGAGTGCGTGGCAGAAGTGCGTGCAGTAGCACCAGAACACACCGGGCTTGTCGGCCACAAAGCTCACCGACTTGGTCTCCAGCGGGTTCACGATGAAGTTCACGTTGTAGTTCGGGATCGCAAAGCCGTGCGTCAGGTCTTCGATCTTGTCCAGGTTGGTCAGGATCAGCGTGACCTCGTCACCCTTCTTGAGCTTGAACTCGCGCAGGCTGAAGGCCGGTGCTTGCGAAGTCATCTTCACAGTGACCTTCTTGCCGTTGCGGAACACGCCGGATTCCTTGGGGTCCTTGACCGCCAGCGGGAACTCGTCGAGCGTGTAGACCTGCTTGGGGCGCACCAGGTCGCGCTTGAAGATGATGAAGTCATGGGGCTCGCCACGCACGGGGTGGTCGGCCAGCAGCACCATCTTCTCGCCCGAGATGTCGATGAGCTGCTCGTTCTCGGGGTGCAGCGGGCCCACAGGCAGGAAGCGGTCCTTGGAGAACTTGCAACCCACGGCCAGGTACTTGCCGTCGGCGGCCTTGGTCTCGGACTGCGAGGCGTTCAAGTGGCCCGGCTGGTATTGCACATCGAGGCGGTCCACCACGTACTTAGCGGTCTTGTCGCCCGCGTGGAACTTGATGGCGGCCTCCACGTTCCACTTTACGACCTGGCTGTCCAGGAACAGGGTGGTGTAGGCATTGCCACGGCCGTCGAAGGCGGTGTGCAGCGGGCCCAGGCCAAGCTCCACCTCGGCCACGATGGCGGAGTCCAGCTTTTCAAGCTTGCCGTCAAAGTAGTCCAGCACCATGGCCAGCTCGATCACGGTGCCGGTGGGCGACAGCTTGCCGGCGCAGATGAAGTATTTGCCATCGGGGCTGGCGTTCACGCCGTGGGGGTTCTTGGGCACCGAAACGTAGGCAGTGAGTGCTGTCTTGGGGTCCTTGTTGGCTTCATGGGTGCCGTCCACCACGGGCACCTTGCTGGTGCCGATGGTCTTGAACTTGCCAGCCTTCACGGCAGCCTCAATGCGGCCCACGTTGAAGAACAGGCAGGCATCGCGTTCGGCGGACATCATGTCCTCGTACTTGGCACCCATCTCCACGTTGTACTGGTTGGTGGCGGCCAGCTTGCCGTCGTATGACGTGGCGACCAGGTCGCAGTTGCCGTCGATCAGCACTTGCCAGCGCACTTCCATCGTTTCTGCATCGACGCAGCTGAACATCGAACGGTATTTGCCCGAGTCTTCCGTGCCCGTGTTGGGCAGGGGGATGGCGAACTCGCCGCCGCAGAACACGCGCGTGGTGTAGTTGATGGCAGGGTCCACCGGGTCGGCCTTGTCCGGGAAGATGCCGTGAAAGCCCTGCACGTTGGGCAGCTCGGTGATCTTGTCGCACACGAAGTAGTCGAGGCGTATGCGCGCGATGCGGCTGTTGATCTTGTCGTTGATCCAGGCGTAGCGGCCGTCGTAGTTGCCGTCCTTGTACGAGGCATGTGTGTGGTGGGTGTCGGCCACCGTGTACTTCAGGCTGCCATCGGCCTTGGTGCCCATCACAGCTTTGGATTCATTCGTGATGCCCCAGCCCACCAGGGCGTCGGGTACGAAGCAGGGGATGCGGGTGATCTCGCGGCCCGAGGGCAGGCCCAGCACGCGCATGTCGCCCGTGTGGCCGCCGCTCCAGAGGCCGTAGTAGGTGTCCAGCTCGCCGGGCTTGAGGTGCACGTTGGCGCCAGCGGCGGCATGGCTGGCCGCAGGTGCTGCAGGGGCGGGGGCCGCAGGCGTTGCAGCGCTGGGCTTTTCGTTGCATGCGGCGACGCCTGCAGTCAGCCCGACCAGGGCCGCCGTGTTGATGAAGCTGCGTCGGCCCAGGCCAGCAGCGGGAAGGGGACTGTCTTTTCTCTCGGTCATGGTTTTCCTCTTTGGGATCGCTCAGTTGAAAAGGGGTGGTGCGCGGGCAGGGGGGCTGAACGCCACCCCTGTGCGTGGGAAAAGTGGTGTGTGAAAACGGGGCTGGAAGGTGGGGGCTGCGGCAGTGGTTGCCGCTGCGAGATGGGTGGTGGGTGGCGTGTCGGCCCCGAGGCACACAGGGCAATCGAGACCGGTGGCGTCTGCCGCTACCAGGCCCTCAGCGGTCTTCACCACCAGCTTGGCGCTGCCTGTGCCGGAGCAGACCAGCTCCATGCTTCGCGGCACTACCAGCGGTGAAGCCACCGCAGCAGCCAGCGCCATGACAAACCACGCCAGCACCCAAAGGCGCAGTGTTCGCAGGATGTGATGGCTTTGCATGGCACGGATAATAGATTCACGTAATATGAATCAATTTGATCTGGATCATGCTTTGGCGGCGCTCGCCTATGCCCAAAAGTGCCTCTTGCACCTACAGTCAATGCACCGGTCTGAAGCGGTGCCTGTGCAATGCCCGTAGGGGTTTTTCAGGCCGAGTGCTGGACGCATTTCGTCGCGTTTCTCGCGCAGCCACAGGCCCTCTCAGATTTTTCTAACCCCAAGAACAGGATGTATGCGATGCAAAAGAAAACCGTGATGGTCGCCGTAGCGATCTTGGCCACACTGCTGGCCGGTTGTGGCGACAAGAAGTCGGAACCTGCTCCGGTGGCTGCACCCGCTGCGGTGACGGCCCCAGCGCCCTCAGCGGCCCCCGCCGCACCGGCTGCCGCAGAGAACGAACTGGGCAAGAGCGTGTTTGGCAAGACTTGCGCCATGTGCCATGCCGCTGGCGTGGCCGGTGCCCCCAAGCCGGGCGACAAGGGCGACTGGGGCCCGCGCATTGCCCAGGGCAAGGACACGATGTACAAGCACGCGATCGAGGGCTTTACCGGGGCGAAGGGCATGATGCCTGCCAAGGGGGGCTCCGCCAATCTGACCGACGCTGAGGTCAAGGCCGCTGTGGATTACATGGCCGACAAGTCGCTCTGAGCGGAGGCACCATGCAGCAAGCTTCTCTGCCCCCTCAGGGTCTGTCGCGCCGTCGAATGGTGATGGCATTGCCCTTGCTGGGTGGTGCGGTCTGGGGTGGTGGCGCGTCAGCGGGCGCACGGGTGGTGTCTGAACGCAGCTCGCGTCCCCTGATGGGAACGCAGGTGGATATGGCCGTGGAGGGTGTTGATGGCCCGCAGTTGCGCCGCGCCATGGACCGGGCCTATGCAGAGATGCTGAGGCTGGAAGCGCTCATGAGCCGCTACCAACCCCGCAGCGTGGTCAGTCGCATCAATCTGGCTGCAGGCGTGACGCCAGTGATGGTTCCGGCCGAGGTCATGGCGGTACTGCAGAGTGCACAGCGTGTGTCGGCAACAAGCCGTGGGGCCTTTGATGTGACCGTGGGGGCTTTCAAGTCCTGGAACTTCGGCCCTGGCGACAAGGTGGTGCCAGGGGCCAGCGAGATCGCGCGGCAACTGCCCCTGGTGGATGCGCGCGGCCTGGTGCTGGACGTGGCCGCTGGCACGGCCTTCCTGGCCCGCCAGGGCATGGCGCTGGACCTGGGGGGCATCGCCAAGCTACCGATCCTGGAAGCCGGCATGAACATGCTGCGCTCCGAAGGGGTTGAGAACGCCATGATCAACGGTGGTGGCGACGTGCTGACCCACGGGCTGTGGCAAGGCAGGCCCTGGCGTGTGGGGCTGCGCGACCCGCGTTCCCCCGAGCGCCTGCTGGGTGTGGTGGCCGTGGCGGGCGCGGGTGTGGTTGCCTCGTCGGGCGACTATGAACGCTTCTTCTTCCACCAAGGCCAGCGCCAGCACCATGTGCTCAATCCGCGAACAGGGCGCCCGGCATCGGGCGTGCATGGCGTGAGCCTGGTGGCGCGCGACGTGGCGGCCGTCAACGGACTGGGCGCCGCGCTGATGGTGCAGGGCCCGCAGGCCGGCAGGGCACTGGCGCAGCGCATGTCGGGGCTGGCCGTGCTGATCGCCGGGCAGGACGGTGGTGTCTGGCAGTCCACCGCCATGTCGGCGTTGCTGGAGCCAGAGCCGTCCTGAACCTGCTGCGGTTTAGTCAGCCCGGGGCCTGGGCTTGCTCGCAATGCACCTGCAGCAGCTCACGCTCGGCCAGCGTCGCGCCAAAACGCACGGCGCTCAGGCAGCCGCCCCACACGCAGCCCGTGTCCAGTCCGAGCAGATCGCTGCGGTTGAGCCAGCCCAGCGTGGACCAGTGACCGAAGGCCATCAGCGTGCCCGCTGTGCGCCGCCCTGGCACGTCGAACCAGGGCATGAGGCCGGGCGGGGCGGCGCTGGCGCTTTCGGTGCTTTCAAAATCCATCACGCCGTCGGCCGAGCAAAAGCGCAGCCGGGTGAGCGCATTCACGATCACCCGCAGGCGATCCGTGCCGGTCAGATCGTCACTCCAGTGGTCGGGGATGTTGCCGTACATGGCGTGCAGAAAATCGGGCAGGTCAGGGCCGCGCAGTACTGCATGGACTTCGTCCGCGTACGCGAGAGTCTCTGCGGCCGTCCAGGTGGGCAGCACACCGGCATGCACCATCAGCAGCGTTTGCCCCGCATGCGTGTGGGTGCGGGCCAGGGGCTGCTGGCGCACCCAGTCGAGCAGGGCAGCGCGGTCGGGGGCGTCCAGCACCGTGCCCAGCGTGTCGCGCCGCGAGGGCTTGCGCGCACCGTGTGCGGCGGCCAGCAGGTGCAGGTCGTGATTGCCCAGCAGGCATCGGATGGCGTCGCCATGGCGCATGCAGCGGCGCAGCACGGCGGCCGAGTCAGGCCCTCGGTTGACGAGGTCACCCAGCAGGTAGACCGTGTCGCGGCTAGGGGAAAAGCCGATGGTGTCCAGCAGGCGGTCCAGCGCGGCGTCGCAGCCCTGGATGTCGCCGATACAGTAAAGCGCCATGGTGATCTTTATGAGTGAAGCACGGATTTTCTGCTGATCGCGTCGCCGACCTTGCTCAGCATGTGCCGGAGTTGGGCGTTGAGGCCGAGGACGCGCGGTGTCCGCATGGACGGGCGGCGAAATTTCTGCCCGAAACCCTCAATGGGGTGGAGTTGCTGGAGCAGTTACGGGCCCGTTCTGGGCGCATGGTGGTTGTGGGCGATGAATATGGTGTGGCGCAATGCATCATGACCCGCGCCATTTACTGAAAGCCATTCCCGTTGAATTGCAGCCCGGGGGGCCGCGATGCCTGGGCCCCGCAGCGCGATGACGGAGGCTGGCTGTTGGATGGCTGGGGATGTCCTGCATAACCCTCGCGAGGCGGTGGTAGTGCGGATCGGGATGGGACGCAAGGCGTCTTTTCTTGCCAATAGCCCAGCTATTCGCAAGAAAAGCAACGCAGCGAACCGCCCGAGGCCGCGCTATCACAGACCGCAGGGAGTTATGCAGGTCATCCCTGGATACGGGTGTCGGAACTCAAGGCGCGCCTGGATATTCGCAATTTACCGGGTGAGGACCGTGGTTGCTATAACACGCGGGCGGCCCGTTTGAGGGAAGAAACGGGGCATTTGATGGAAGTGGGTGACCGCATTCGGTGCATGGGCTGGGTATTTGAGGTGCTGGCGCTGGAATGCAAGCGTATCGACAACGTATTGCCCCAGCCAGAAGACGGAACCCCGGTCGCCTCCAGCAAGCATCAATACCCCGGTTGTTCAGCCAGACGCAAACCATGCATCAATGGGTGTTGGGGGTTAATGCCAAGAATTTTTAATGAAATTCTGAAAGTGGTTGCACAAAAAAGGCACATTATTCTTATAATTCGCGGGTCTTCACCCTTATCCAAAATCCAGACACCATGACCAGCTACAAAGAACTGTTGAAGCAGCGCGAAGCCCTTGAGCAACAAATCAGTGAAGCCCGGCGCCGGGAACTGTCGGACGCTGTGTCGCAGGTCCGTTCACTGGTGGCCGAATATGGGCTGACTGCCCAGGACGTGTTCCCCACCGGCAAGGCGTCTGGCAAGACAGGCCGCAGTTCTACGGCCGGCACCAAGGTGGCGCCCAAGTACCGCAACCCCGCCACCGGCGAAACCTGGACAGGCCGTGGCAAGGCTCCCAAGTGGATTCAAAACGAAAACCGCGAAAAGTTTGTGATTTAAGGGTCTTTGCCCTGCATTAAAAAAGCCCGCTGATGCGGGCTTTTTTAATGGGCTACTCTTGGCCAGGACAAAAGGTGCTCAGGCGGGTGGCGCCTCGACAACGGTACGCACTGTGCGACGAACAGGAAATGCATGTGCGGTAACTCCGCGCGCAGTGTCTGCGATTTATCGGCAGCGCAATGCGCTTTGTGGAGCCATTTGGTGAATCGGATGGTCATCGTTTTAATTTTGCACTGCGCGCATTGATTGCACCCTCACAGTGCACAGGCATTACGTTCAGCCTTCTGCAACTCCGGGGTTTTCCTGCGCAATCTTGCGCAATACCTGTGCCGTGAAATCGTCCGCCGGAAAGAAGGATTCCACTGCCAGCTCCTGCAAGGTCACATCCACCGGCGTTCCGAATATCGTGGTGGTGCTGATGAGGGAGAGCATTCCATGCACGCTTTCAAAGCAGAACGGCATTACCACGCCCAGCATTTCACCTGCCAGTACCAGGGCATCGGATTCCGGCGGGGCGGGATATTGCAGCAGTTCTGCCTGCAGTGCGATCAGTGCCGGGTCGGCCGTGGCCTGTATCTGCTGGCGCAGGCGTTCAAACAGGTGCGCCCGCCACTGCGCCAGATTGGCGATGCGCGGCGCCAGCCCCTGGGGGTGCAGGCTCAGCCGGAACACGTTGACAGGTGGCGCCAGCAGTTCGGGACTGACGTGGGCAGACAGCAGGGCCAGCGCGGCGCGGTTGGTGGCCACCACGTTCCAGCAGCGGTCGAGGGCAATGGCGGGGCAGGGTTCGTGGCCCTTGAGCACCAGTTCCACCGCCTGGCGCGCCGCGGCCAGCGCAGGGTCGTCCAGCGCGCGTTCGCGGTACATGGGGGCGTAGCCGGCGGCCACCAGCAGGGCGTTGCGCTCACGCAGTGGAATGGCCAGGCGCTCGCACAGGCGCAGCACCATGTCGCGGCTGGGGTTGGTGCGGCCGGTTTCCATGAAGCTCACATGGCGCGTGGAGATGTCCGCCTCGTCGGCCAGCTCCAGCTGGCTCAGGTGCCGCTGCTGGCGCCAGGTGCGCAGGTGGTCGCCAAACGAGGTGGGCCCCGCCGGTGCCACGCGGTGCGGCAAAGGATGGCGTGGAGAGCGGTGAGAGGACGGTGCGGTGGAGGTCATGGCCGCCATCCTAGGCGCTAACCGCACACGGGCCATTACCTGGCAGGTCATCGACGCGGTGCGCCAGGGCGGGAACGATGGAGCCTTCTTTCTTCCTCAACCAAGGAGCTTTCCATGTTCAAGCTGATGTCCTCCCCTCGATTCCTGCGTGCCGTGGTCTGGTTCGATGCCTCCACGGGGGTTCTGCTCGGTGCCCTGCACCTGCTGCTGACAGCGCCCCTGGCCGAGTGGCTGGGCCTGCCGCCCGGGCTGCTGCAGGTGACGGGCGCCATGCTGCTGGGCTATGCCGCCCTGGCCATAGCGATTGCCCGGTCTGAGCCCATGCCGCGTGGCTGGCTGTGGGTGCTGATCGTGGGCAACTTGGCCTGGGCGTTGGCCAGCCTGTTGCTGCTGCTGGGCTCCACGCTCACGCCCACCTTGCTGGGCCAGGCCTATTTGCTGGTGCATGTGGTCTCGGTGGCCATGCTGGCCGAGCTGCAGTGGTTTGGCGTGCGCCGCCTGCCAACCTGGGCTGCGGCGTGATGGAGATGGTTGTTTGCTCCTGAAAATATAGCTGCTTGCGCTTGTCCATCAAGCGCCAGGGGCATTTTTGATGCCGATATCGGGCACGGGTGGCGTGGATCGGGCGACCCGACCACGCCGCACAGGGTTGGGGGCCGCGTTTGCATAGCCCCACGATTGCACCGCCATGCAAGACTGCCAGAATAGGCTTTGTTGCCTTTTACAGGAGTTTGCCATGGCCGTATCACGCAAGTTGTCGACCAAGCCCGCCCGCCACGCGTTTGCCAACACCCTCAAGAGTTTCAAAACAGCGTCTGGCAAAGAAGGCCAGTTCTACTCGCTGCCCGCGCTGGCCAAGCAGTTCCCCCAGATCCAGCGCTTGCCCGTGTCGATCCGCATCGTGCTCGAATCGGTGCTGCGCAATTGCGATGGCCGCAAGGTGACCGCCGAGCATGTGCAACAGCTTGCGCACTGGGCGCCCAATGCCGCGCGTACGGACGAGATTCCATTTGTCGTCTCCCGCGTGGTGCTGCAGGACTTCACCGGCGTGCCGCTCTTGGCCGACTTGGCCGCCATGCGCAGCGTGGCCGTGAAACTGGGCAAGAACCCCAAGAAGATCGAGCCGCTGGTGCCCGTGGACCTGGTGGTGGACCACTCCATCATGGTCGACCACTACGGCAAGAAGAATTCGCTCGACCTGAACATGAAGCTCGAATTCCAGCGCAACCGCGAGCGCTACGAATTCATGAAGTGGGGCATGCAGGCCTTTGACACGTTTGGCGTGGTGCCGCCGGGCTTTGGCATCGTGCACCAGGTCAACCTCGAATACCTGGCGCGTGGCGTGCACAAGCGCAAGGACAACGTCTACTACCCCGACACCCTCGTGGGCACCGACAGCCACACCACCATGATCAACGGCATTGGCGTGGTGGGCTGGGGCGTGGGCGGCATTGAGGCCGAGGCCGCCATGCTGGGCCAGCCGGTGTACTTCCTCACGCCCGACGTCGTGGGCTTTGAGATGACGGGCCAGCTGCGCGAGGGCGTGACCGCCACCGACCTGGTGCTCACGGTGACCGAACTGCTGCGCCAGCACAAGGTGGTGGGCAAGTTCGTGGAGTTTTTTGGCGAAGGCACGCGCACCTTGGCGTTGCCCGATCGGGCCACCATCGGCAACATGGCGCCCGAATACGGCGCGACCATGGGGTTCTTCCCGGTGGACGAAAAGACCATCGACTATTTCAAGGGCACGGGCCGCACCAAGGCCGAGATCGAAGCGTTTGAGGCCTACTTCAAGGCCCAGGGCCTGTTCGGCGTGCCGCTGGCGGGCGAGGTGGACTATTCGCAGGTGGTGAAGCTCGACCTTGGCAGCGTCACCCCCAGCCTGGCTGGCCCCAAGCGCCCGCAAGACCGCATCGAGCTGGGCAAGGTCTGCAGCCAGTTTGCCGACCTGTTCAGCAAGCCCAATGCACAAAATGGTTTCAACCGCCCCGCCGAGCTGCTGCACACGCGCCACCATGTCCGGGCCAGTGATGCTCCTGTCGATGTGGGCGCTCCGGCAGAGGTGCCAGCACCATCGGGTGCACCGCGATTCATCGTGGAGATGGAGCAGAACAAGCCCACGCTGGCGGCCGCGCATGCCGAAGTCCCCGCCCAGCAAGCCAGCCGCACGGGTGACGTGACCGTGGGCAATGGCGACGTGCTGATTGCCGCCATCACCAGCTGTACCAACACCAGCAACCCAAGCGTGCTGCTGGCCGCAGGCCTCTTGGCCAAGAAGGCAGTGGAGGCGGGGCTCAAGGTCAAGCCGCACATCAAGACCTCGCTCGCCCCTGGCTCGCGCATCGTCACCGAATACCTCACGCAGACCGGCTTGCTCCCTTACCTGGAAAAGCTGGGCTTTGCGCTGGCGGGTTATGGCTGCACCACCTGTATCGGCAATGCGGGCGACCTCACGCCCGAGCTGAACGAGGCCATCACCAGCAACGACCTGGTGTGTGCCGCGGTGCTGTCGGGCAACCGCAACTTCGAGGCGCGCATCCATCCCAACCTCAAGGCCAACTTCCTGGCCAGTCCGCCGCTGGTGGTGGCCTATGCCATCGCCGGCACGGTGCTCAAGGACCTGATGACCGAGCCGGTGGGCAAGGGCAAGGGTGGCAAGGACATCTACCTGGGCGACATCTGGCCCAGCAGCGAAGAGGTGCACGCCCTGCTCAAGTTCGCCATGAACGGCAAGGCCTTCCGCGAGAACTACGCCAAGGTGGCCACCGACCCTGGCAAGCTGTGGGAAAAGATCAAGGGCGTGAGCGGCACCGCCTACACCTGGCCCGCCAGCACCTACATTGCAGAGCCTCCGTTTTTTGCACAGTTCGCTCTTGAAAAAGGAGCTGCTAACGCAGATCCATCAAGCGCTGGAGGCCAAAATGATGCCAAACTTCCATCGGTGATCGGTGCCCGCATCATGGCGCTGTTTGGCGACTCCATCACCACTGACCACATCTCGCCCGCAGGCTCCATCAAGGAAAGCTCACCCGCTGGCCAGTGGCTGCGGCAGCATGGCGTCCAAAAGGCCGACTTCAACAGCTACGGCGCGCGCCGGGGCAACCACGACGTGATGGTGCGCGGCACCTTTGCCAACGTGCGCATCAAGAACCTGATGATCCCGCCCACAGCCGACGGCTCGCGCGAAGAGGGGGGGGGTGACCGTGTTCCAGAACGAAGGCGCGCTGCAGGGCGAGAAGATGTTCATCTTCGATGCCGCCATGCAGTACATGGCGCAAAAGACGCCCACGGTGATCTTTGCGGGCGAGGAATACGGCACCGGCTCCAGCCGCGACTGGGCCGCCAAGGGCACGCAGCTGCTCGGCATCAAGGCCGTGGTGGCGCGCAGCTTTGAGCGCATCCACCGCTCCAACCTGGTGGGCATGGGGGTGCTGCCGCTGCAGTTCAAGGCGGGCGAATCGTGGGAGACGCTGGGCCTTACGGGCAATGAGCTGATCGATGTGGTGCCCGACCCGGCGCTCACGCCACAAAGCGACGCGCAACTGGTCATCCGCCGCGCGGACGGCTCGCGCCAGGAAGTCACCGTCACGCTGCGCATCGACACGCCCATCGAGGTGGACTACTACCAGGCCGGCGGCATCCTGCCGTTTGTGCTGCGCCAGTTGTTGCAGGGGTGACACTGCCCTGTCGGCGGTGCAGGGCACCGGCATCGTCGGCAACGGGGCTTCGGCCCCGTTTTGCATGGAGCCCGATGGTGGGGGGAAACACGCACCCCCGCGCCTTACTCGTCGATACACTTGTGACGCTATGTAGAACCCGGTAGAAACACTCCAGACCATGCCGCTGTCGTCCTCTCCCACCCGCACCCCGCCTGCGCGTTCACCGTGGGCGGATGCGCCCGCCCTGACGGTGGTGCTGGTGGTCGCAGCATTGACGCTGGTGATCGTGCCAGTGGCCCAGATGCTGGGGCCGGGGGCGGGTTCCCAGCACGGCCTGGAGCCATTTATGGAACTGGTGGCGGTTCTGTTGGGGTTGCTGGTGGTATCGGTATCCCTGCACACACTGGACCCGTCCGAGCAGGCCCGGGCCAATGTGCTGGTGGCAGGCTTTGGTGTCGCGGCGGTGTGCAATTTTCTGCACGGCGTGCTGGCACATTCCACGCCCGTGCACATGCCATCGGGCACGGCCCACATCTCACTGTGGCTGAGCAGCTGGGCGCGGGTGGTCGAAGTCGTCACCCTGCTGCTCACAGCCGCGCGGCTGGCAATGCCCGGCCCGGCCAAGGTCTGGCTGGCCGCCTCGGGCGTGGTGGCGCTGCTGCTGGTGGGCTCGGCCATGGGGCCCCTGCCGGGCTGGTTTGCCGCTGCAGCGGGCGGGTCATTGCGGCAATACCTGGCCTTTGTGCTCGTGGTGGCGCTGGGCGTAGCCGCAGTATGGCTCCACCGCAATCCGGGCCGGCGCGAACGGGTGTTTGCCTGGGCAGCCGTGGCCTTTCTGGGGGGGGAGCTGGTGGTGGGCCTGATGGGTGGGCATTCGTCCATCGGGGGGCCGTTGGCGCACGGTCTGCGGATTTTGGCGTATGCGTTGTTGTACCAGGCCGTTTTTGATGCGGGCATACGGGCGCCGTTTGCCCGTGTGCAGGAGGCCGAGGGGCGCCTGCGCGAGAGTGAAGGGCGTCTGTCGCTGCTTGGGCGCAACCTGCCCCACAGCGTGTTGTTCCAGGTGGTGCGCGAGCTGGATGGCAGCTCACACTTTGTGCACATGGGCGATGCGATCGAGCGGCTCAATGGGGTGACGGTGCAAGAGGTCATGGCCGATTTCCGGGTGTTGTATCGCCAGGTGTTGCCCGAAGACATCGACCGCCTGCGACAGGCCGAGCGGCAGTCTTTTCTGACCATGACCAGCATGGAGGCCGTTTTTCGCGTGCGCCGCACCGATGGCCAGATACGCTGGATGCACCTGAGTTCATCGCCCCGTCTGCTCGACGACGGGCGTGTGCTGTGGGATGGTGTACAGACCGACATCACGGCCCACCGCCTGGCCGAGGAGGCTGCGCATGCCCACGAAGCCCTGATGGCCAACATGCTGCGCCAGGTGCCCGGCGGTGTGGCGCGCTTGGACCGGGATCTGCGCGTCTTGTATGTCAATGCGCAGCAGGCCAGCTGGCTCTACCGCAAGCCCGAGGAGCTGCAAGACCGTCTGCTGCAGGAGGTGATCCCGGCCGATGTTTTCGCCCGCATGCAGCCCCATTTCGCCAAGGCCTTTGCGGGCGAGACGGCCGTGTTCGAGAACCGCATGGACGGGCCTGACGGCCTGCAGGTTCGCCACACCACCATCGCGCCCGAGAGCGTTACCGAGCAAGGCGTGCCTGCCGTTGTGCTGTTTGCCTACGATCTGACCGGGCTCAAGCGTGTGGAGGCCGAGCTGGCCGACCAGAAGGCCCATCTGGCCCGCGTGGTCAACGCCATGCCCGACATGGTGTTCTTGAAGGATGCCAGCGGCGTGTACCTGTCCGTCAATCCGGTGTTCGAGCGATTTGCGGGCAGGTCGGAGCGGCAGATCGTGGGCTGCAACGATTTTGACCTGGTGGCCCCGGCCGAGGCTGAGCGCTTTCGCAAATACGACCAACGCGCCATGCAGGCTTGGCAGCCGCTGGTTTACGAAGAAACACTGACCTTTGCCGAAGATGGCTACCGAGGCCAGTTCGAGACCATCAAGACCCCCATCCGTGACCTGACCGGCCGGGTGACGGGGGTGCTGGGGGTGTGCCGCGACATCACAGACCGCAAGCGCGCAGAACAAGAAATCGAGCGCCTGGCCTTCTTCGACGCCCTCACAGGCCTGCCCAACCGCCGCCTGCTGCTGGACCGCCTGCAACGCTCCATCGCCGCCTGCCAGCGCACCAAGAACCTCGGCGCCCTGCTGTTCATCGACCTCGATAACTTCAAAGACCTCAACGACACCCTGGGCCACGACATGGGCGACCAGCTCCTGTCCCAGGTCGCCACCCGCCTGGTGGGCAGCGTGCGCGAAGCCGACACCGTGGCCCGCTTTGGCGGCGACGAATTCGTCGTCATGCTCGAAGCCCTGGCCCCCGACCTGCAAGATGCCGCCACCCAGGCAGAAACCGTGGCCGAGAAACTCCTGGCCAGCCTGAACCAGCCCTTCGAACTCGACGGCGCCCAGCACTACAGCACCCCCAGTATCGGCATCACCCTCTTTGGCGACGAACGCCTCACGGTGGACGAACTCCTCAAACGCGCCGACCTGGCCATGTACCAGGCCAAGGCCGCAGGGCGCAACACCCAGCGCTTCTTCGACCCCGACATGCAAGCGGCCGTCAACGCCCGCTCCAACCTGGAAGCCGACCTGCGCCAGGGCCTGGCCCGGGGCGAACTGCTGGTGCACTACCAGCCCGTCGTGGACCACCAGTCCCAGCTCATGGGCGCAGAAGCCCTGGTGCGCTGGCGCCACCCCCAGCGCGGAATGATCAGCCCCGGCGACTTCATCCCCCTGGCCGAACAGACCGGCCTGATCCTCCCTTTAGGCCAATACGTGCTGCAAACCGCCTGCGAACAACTGCAGCGCTGGGGCCAGCACGAAGCCACCGCCCACCTGTCCATCTCGGTCAACGTCAGCGCCCGGCAGTTCCGCCAGCCCGGCTTTGTGGCCGAAGTGCTGCAGACCCTCAAGAACCACCACGCCGACCCCCGCAAACTCAAGCTCGAACTCACCGAAAGCCTGCTGCTGGGAGACATCGAAGACACCATCGCACGCATGGTGCAGCTCAAGAGCGAAGGCGTGGGCTTTGCGCTGGATGACTTTGGCACCGGCTACTCCTCCCTGTCCTACCTCAAGAGATTGCCCCTGGACCAGGTCAAGATCGACCAGAGCTTTGTGCGGGACGTGCTGACGGACCCCAACGACGCGGCGATTGTGCGGACCATCCTGGCGCTGGCCAAGAGCCTGGACCTGGAGGTGGTGGCCGAGGGGGTGGAGACGACGGGGCAGCTGAGTTTCCTGAGGCTGCATGGGTGTGAGGGGTTTCAGGGGTATCTGTTTGGGCGCCCGGTACCCATGGATGTGTTTGCGCGCGAACACCAGCTGGGCTTGTTTGCCCAGCCCGCGCTGGCCCTGCCGGAAGGACGCAAGCCATGACCGAGCCGGGCATTCTCTGGGTGGACAGCGACACGCAGCATGCAGCGGCAGCGCGGCATCTGATCGCCACCCGCTACCCCGACTGGCGTGTCGTGAACAGCCCCACACCCGAGGCCGCCCGGGCGCCGCTGGCGTCGCAGGCCTGGGATGCCGTGGTGTTGTGCCTCAAGCCTTCAGTGCAGGACCTGCCCGGCGTGCTGGAGCTGTGCGCGGGCCGTCCGGTGCTGATGTGCATCGACGCCCACCAGGAGGCATTGGCCGCACGCGCGTTTCGCTGCGGGCTGGGTGACTACATGGTGCGCGAGGCAGATGGTGTGGCACACCTGCCGGAGCTTTTGCACCGTCTGGCCGTGCTGCTGCAGGGAGCCCAGGGGCAGGGCCAGCCTGTTCGCATGGTGGACGCTCGCATCTGGCAAGAAGCGCTGACTTTGCTGCAGGAGCAGCGCACGGCCCTGCAGGCCACCCTGGCCAGCATGAGCCAGGGCATCTTCAAGACGGCGCCGGATGGCAGCATCACCGTCTACAACCAGCGTGTGCTGGAACTGCTCAATCTGCCCGAATCGCTGATGGCCACGCGGCCCACGCTGGCCGACTTGACGCGCATCCAGGCCGAGCGTGGTGACTTTGGCGAAGGCCACCGCCTGGTGGACCGGCGCGGGCATGACTACGTGGCAGGGGGGGCCGTGGCGCCTGCGCCCGCCGTCTACTGGCGCACCACATCCGATGGCCGCACGTTTGAAGTGCGCACCACCGGGCTGCCCGATGGGGGCCTCGTGCGCACTTTTGCGGATGTCAGCGACTACGTGCGCGTTGAGAACGAGCTGCGTGAGAGCGAGGCGCGCTTTCGATCGCTGAGTGACCTGTCGTCCGACTGGTACTGGGAGCATGACGCCGAAGGGCGCTTTGTGCAGCTGGCGGGCGACCTGAGCGTCAATGGCATACCGCTGTCCAACGTGATGGGCCGTACGCGCTGGGAGATCGGCGCGCTCAACATGACCGAGACCGACTGGGCTGCGCACCGCGCGGTGCTGCAGGCCCACCAGCCGTTTCGCGATCTGGAGCTGCAGCGTCAGCGGCCCGATGGCAGCATGCACTGGATCTCGGTCAGCGGTGTGCCTGTGTTTGACGCGCAGGGCGCCCTGTGGGGCTACCGGGGCGTGGGCCGCGACATTACCGAGCGCAAGCGGGTCGAGAGCCAGATCGAGCAGCTGGCGTTTTACGATGTGCTCACCGGCCTGCCCAACCGCCGCTTGCTGGTGGACCGGCTGCAGCGCGCCACGGCGGCCGTGGCACGCTCAGGCGCGCAAGGGGCTCTGCTGTTCATCGACCTGGACAACTTCAAAGACCTCAACGACACCCTGGGCCACGATACAGGCGACCAGCTGCTGGTGCAGGCGGCCCAGCGTCTGAAGGCTTGCGTGCGCGAGGCTGACACCGTGGCACGGTTTGGCGGCGATGAATTCGTGGTGCTGGTGGAAGGCCTGAGTGCCGATGGCCCGCACGCCAGTGCCGAGGCCGCGCTGGTGGCCAGCCATATCGCCACCACGCTGGGCAAGCCCTACGCGCTGGGCGATACCAGCCACCACAGCACCCCGAGCATCGGTATTGCGCTGTTTGGCCAGCAGACCGTGAGTGTGGACGAGCTGCTCAAGCACGCGGACCTGGCGATGTACCAGGCCAAAGCTGCAGGGCGCAACACCCAGCGCTTCTTCGACCCTGACATGCAGGCCGCAGTGAGCAACCGTGCGGCCCTGGAGGCCGACCTGCGCCGAGGTCTGCAAGACAAGGAACTGGTGCTGTACTACCAGCCCGTGGTGGACGGCAAGGGCCGCCTGCAGGGCGCGGAAGCCCTGGTGCGCTGGAAGCACCCCCGGCGTGGGCTGGTGTCGCCAGCTGAATTCATCCCGCTGGCCGAGCAGACAGGGCTCATCCTGCCGCTGGGGCAATGGGTGTTGCAGGCCGCTTGCGAGCAGCTGGTGGTGTGGTCGCGCAGCTCGCTCACGCGACAGTTCTTCCTGTCGGTGAACGTGAGCGTGCGGCAGTTTCGCCAGCCCGATTTTGTGGAGCAGGTGCTGGGCTCACTGCAGTCCAGCGGGGCCAACCCCGAGCGCCTGAAGCTGGAACTGACGGAAAGCCTGCTGCTGGCCGATGTGGAGGATGTGATCTCGCGCATGGAGTACCTGCGGCGCTATGGTGTGGGCTTCTCACTGGACGACTTTGGCACCGGCTATTCCTCCCTGAGCTACTTGAAGCGCCTGCCGCTGGACCAGCTCAAGATTGACCAGAGTTTTGTGCGCGACCTGCAGACCGACCCCAACGATGCCGCCATCGTGCGAACCATTCTTGCGCTGGCGCACAGCCTGGATCTGGCCGTGGTGGCCGAAGGCGTGGAGACCACGGGCCAGCTGGAGTTCCTGCAGCGCCATGGCTGCCAGGCTTTCCAGGGCTACCTGTTTGGCCGCCCCATGCCACCAGAGGTTCTGGAGCGGGCGCTGCGGCCTGCGCTGTGACGAGCGACGTATGGCGTGGTGTGGTGTCTGGATGTGGTTGCAGGGCCCCTGCGCCATGACAAACATCCAGGCACGCCCGCACGGCACAATCGGTGCATGAAGAAGCAGGTATTGGTCGCCGGTGGCGGCATTGGCGGCTTGGCCGCCGCGTTGGGCGCATCGCGCGCGGGGTGGGACGTGCGGCTGTACGAACGCGCGGCAGCATTCAGCGAAGTGGGCGCCGGCGTGCAGATCGGGCCGAACGTAGTGCGCCGCCTACAGGCCTGGGGCCTGCAGCAGCCGTTGCAGGCAGTAGCCGCGTTCCCCAGCCGCTTGCAGGTGCGCAACGCCGTCAGTGGCAAGGAACTGGCCGTGCTGCCGTTGGGCCCCACGGCGGTGCAGCGCTATGGTGCGGCCTACGCCACCATCCACCGCGCCGACCTGCATGGCCTGCTGCTTTCCGCGGTGACCAAATACACCGACACGCAGTTGCATCTGGAGCACGCCATCGACGGATTCACCGATGCCGAGGGCGTCGTGACTGTGCGCACCAGCCGGGGCAAGGAGGTGGAAGGCGATGCGCTCATTGGTGCCGATGGTCTGTGGAGCCGCACGCGCACCCAGCTGCTCGGTGCCGTGCCGCCCCGCGTGACGGGGCATCTGGCCTACCGCGCGCTGGTGCCGCAGCATGCACTGCCCGATGCATTGCGCACAGGCCAGGTCACCGCCTGGCTGGGCCCGCGCCTGCATGCTGTGCAGTACCCCGTGCGCCGGGGCGAGTTGCAGAACATCGTCGTCATTGTGCAAGGCCCCGCGCCGCACGATCTGGAAAACTGGGACCACGCTGCCAATGCTGCGGACCTGGAGCACGCCCTGCAAGGCACCTGCACGGCGCTGCAGGATGTCGTGCGCAGCGTAGGTGCCGCTGGTGGCCCCGGCTGGCGCCTGTGGCCGCTGTGCGACCGCCCACCGGTGCGCGCTGCCGACGAGATGGCGCAAGGCCTGGTGGCCCTGCTGGGCGATGCGGCCCACCCCATGCGCCCCTACCTGGCCCAGGGCGCTGGCATGGCCATTGAAGACGCGGCCGAGCTGCAGCGTGCGCTGGCCATGCACGACCTGGACGTGCCGCTGCGCCTTACCCGCTACGCCCTTAACCGCTGGGAGCGAAACGCCCGGGTGCAGGCGCGCTCCATCCGCAACGGCCGCATCTTCCATGCCACCGGGCCTGTGCGCTGGGGCCGCGATCTGTCGCTGCGCCTGCTGGGCGAGCGGTTGCTGGATGTGCCCTGGTTGTACCGGGGCGATGGCTCCAGCGCCAGTTCGTTGTGAGTTCATTGCAGTGGGCGGGGTGGTGGTAACTGCCCGCCCCGAGCCGCCCGGTTCATGACCCTGCAGGGTGGGTGAACAGCGCCGCCAGGTTGTCAGGATATTCCCTATCCGGGGCAACCCCTGCATGCGCTGCGCGGGATGAACTTTGCGCAGTGTGCCACGCTCTATCCCTGTGTGTGCAAAGCCCCGAAAAGGCAACGGATGCGCCAGCGAATTTGCTGTTCAAGCGCACGCCGTGGTGCTACAAAGGGCCAAGCCGGTAGCGATTCCCACTGCAACACCGTGGCACCACCCGAGCCCGCCGGGGGTGCCGCCACAGGAGGTCGTATGGATGCCATCAGCAGTTTCGCCGCGCGTTATGCCCGTAGCCGCGAAGAGGAAATGTCGATTGACGAGTACCTCGCCGAGTGCAAGCGCGATCCCATGGCCTACGCCACGGCCGCCCAGCGCATGCTGGCCGCCATTGGCGAGCCCGAGATGGTGGACACGCGCAATGACCCGCGCATGTCACGGCTTTTTGCCAACAAGGTCATCAAGCGCTACCCGGCCTTTGCCGAGTTCTACGGCATGGAGGACGCCATCGAGCAGGTGGTGAGTTTCTTTCGCCATGCCGCGCAAGGGCTGGAAGAGCGCAAGCAGATTCTTTATCTGCTGGGCCCTGTGGGTGGCGGCAAGAGTTCGATCGCGGAGCGGCTCAAGCACCTGATGCAGAAGGTGCCTTTCTATGCGCTCAAGGGCTCGCCGGTGAACGAATCGCCGCTGGGCCTGTTTGATGCGCTGGAGGACGGCCCCGTGTTGGAGGAACAGTTCGGCATCCCCCGCCGCTACCTGCAGCGTGTGCTCTCGCCGTGGGCGGTCAAGCGGCTCGACGAGTTTGGCGGCGACATCCGCCAGTTCCGCGTGGTCAAGCGCTACCCCAGCATCTTGAAGCAGGTGGGCATTGCCAAGACCGAGCCGGGCGATGAGAACAACCAGGACATCTCCAGCCTGGTGGGCAAGGTGGACATCCGCAAGCTAGAAACCTTTGCGCAGGATGACACCGACGCCTACAGTTACAGCGGAGGCCTCTGCCTGGCCAACCAGGGCCTGCTCGAATTCGTGGAAATGTTCAAGGCACCCATCAAGGTGTTGCACCCGCTGCTCACGGCCACGCAGGAGGGCAACTACAAGGGCACGGAGGGCTTTGGCGCCATTCCGTTTGACGGCGTGGTGCTGGCGCACAGCAACGAGAGCGAGTGGAAGGCATTTCGCAACAACAAGAACAACGAGGCGTTTCTGGACCGCATCTACATCGTCAAGGTGCCGTACTGCCTGCGCGTGAGCGAAGAGACCCGCATCTACGAAAAACTCATCCGCGAGTCGTCGCTGGGCAACGCCGTGTGCGCGCCGGGCACGCTCAAGATGATGGCGCAGTTCGCCATCCTCACGCGGCTGAAGGAGCCCGAGAACTCCAGCATCTTCAGCAAGATGCAGGTGTACGACGGCGAGAGCCTGAAAGACACCGACCCGCGCGCCAAGAGCTACCAGGAGTACCGCGACTACGCAGGCGTGGACGAGGGCATGACGGGTATATCGACCCGCTTTGCGTTCAAGATTTTGTCGAAGGTGTTCAACTTTGACAGTGCCGAGGTGGCCGCCAACCCGGTGCACCTGATGTATGTGCTGGAGCAGCAGATCGAGCGCGAGCAGTTCCCTACAGAGCTGGAGACCAAGTACACCAGCTACATCAAGGAGTTCCTGTCCCCCCGCTATGCCGAGTTCATTGGCAAGGAGATCCAGACCGCCTACCTGGAGAGCTACAGCGAGTACGGCCAGAACATTTTTGACCGCTACGTGACCTACGCAGACTACTGGATCCAGGACAACGAGTACCGCGACACCGACACCGGCGAGGTGTTCGACCGGGGCGCACTCAACGCCGAGCTGGAAAAGATCGAGAAGCCCGCAGGCATTGCCAACCCGAAGGACTTTCGCAACGAGATCGTCAATTTTGTGCTGCGCGCGCGCGCCAACAACCAGGGCCAGAACCCCAGCTGGACCAGCTACGAGAAGCTGCGCCTGGTGATCGAGAAGAAGATGTTCTCCAACACCGAAGAGCTGCTGCCCGTGATCAGCTTCAACGCCAAGGCCAGCGCCGAAGAGGCGCGCAAGCACGAGGACTTTGTCACCCGCATGGTGAACAAGGGCTACACGCCCAAGCAGGTGCGGCTGTTGTGTGAGTGGTACTTGCGTGTGCGCAAGAGCAGCTGATCAAGGGACTGGATTGCCAGCGCAGCCCTGCGGGCGCTGGTTCATGCATGGGGGCAACGGATGGCATTGCAAATCATCGATCGCAGGCTCGCTGGCAAGAACAAGTCGGTGGGCAACCGCGAGCGATTTGTTCGCCGTTACAAGGAACAGATCGCGGACGCGGTGCGCCGTGCTGTCTCGCAGCGCGGCATCCGCGACATGGAGCAGGCCGAGAGCATCACCATACCGCGCAAGGACATCAGCGAGCCCGTGTTCCACCATGGCCAAGGCGGCATCCGCGACACGGTGCACCCCGGCAACGCAGAGCATGTGCGCGGCGACCGCATCGAACGGCCCCAGGGCGGAGCGGGCGGGCGCGGCTCGCAGGCCAGCGACAGTGGGGAGGGCGAGGACGACTTCACCTTCACGCTGACCAAGGAAGAGTTCATGCAGCTCTTTTTTGAAGACCTGGCGCTGCCGCACCTGCTGCGCACCCACATTGGCGAGAACCCGCAGTGGAAGTCGCGCCGCGCGGGCTACAGCCAGGATGGAATCCCCAACAACCTGGCTGTGCTGCGCACCATGCGCGGGGCGCTGGGGCGGCGCATTGCGCTGGGCAAGTCGACCCACCGCGAGCTGCTGGCGCTGCAGGCCGAGCTGGACGCCCTGCTGGCGCAGGACGACGGCACGAGCGAAGCGGTGGCCGAGCTGCAGCGCCGCATCGATGCGCTGACGGCGCGCATCGACAAGATTCCCTACCTCGATCCCATCGACCTGCGCTTTCGTGCGCGTACGCCGGTGCCAGTGCCCAGCAGCCAGGCGGTGATGTTCTGCGTGATGGACGTGTCGGGCTCCATGGACGAGACGCGCAAGGACCTGGCCAAGCGGTTCTTCATCCTGCTGTACCTGTTTCTCACGCGGCACTACGAGACCATCGACATCGTGTTCATCCGCCACCACACCCAGGCGGCCGAGGTGAGCGAAGAGCAGTTCTTTCACTCCACCGAGAGCGGCGGCACCGTGGTCAGCAGCGCGCTGGCGCTGCTGGACCAGATCATCCGTGCGCGCTATCCGCAGGGCGACTGGAACATCTACGTGGCCCAGGCCAGTGATGGCGACAACTTCACCAACGACAGTGGCATCTGCCGCAACCTGCTGGTGGACAAGATCCTGCCGCTGGTGCGCTACTTTGCCTATGTGCAGGTGGCAGAAGAGGAGCAGAACCTGTGGGACGAGTACAGCCAGTTGATGCCGCTGTTCTCCCACTTTGCAATGCGCAAGGTCGCCGCACCCGGCGACATCTACCCGGTGTTCCGCGACCTCTTCAAGAAAGAGGGGGTGGCCGCATGAACAACGTTGTGCAGTATCCCGTGCTGGAGCGCCGCATCAGCGACAACCCCTGGAAAGCCGCCGCCGTGGGTGAGCGCCGCCACCGCGCCGTGCCCGGCCAGCCCCTGCCTGCGGGCGCGCGGCCTGCCGAGCCGTTGCCCGACCCGAGCGACTGGACGTTTGAGCTGATCGAGCGCTACCACGCCGCCATTGCCGCCACGGCAGAGCGCTTTGGCCTCGACACCTACCCCAACCAGCTGGAGATCATCACCGCCGAGCAGATGATGGATGCCTACTCCAGCGTGGGCATGCCGGTGAACTACCGGCACTGGAGCTACGGCAAGGAGTTTCTGGCCACCGAGCGGCGCTACCGGCGCGGGCACATGGGGCTGGCGTATGAGATCGTCATCAACTCCAACCCCTGCATCAGCTACCTGATGGAGGAGAACACCACCGCCATGCAGGCGCTGGTGATTGCGCATGCGGCCTACGGGCACAACAGCTTCTTCAAGGGCAACTACCTGTTTCGCATGTGGACCGACGCGTCCAGCATCATCGACTACCTGGTGTATGCCAAGGACTACGTGGCCCAGTGCGAAGAGCGCTACGGCATGGCCGAAGTGGAGCGGCTCATGGATTCGTGCCACGCGCTGGCCAACTTTGGAGTGGACCGCTACCGCCGCCCCTCCAAGAAGAACCTGGCGCGCGAACGGCTGGAGCGCGCGCAGCGCGAGGCCTATGCCCAGCAGCAGGTGAACGAGCTGTGGCGCACCCTGCCCATGCGTCCCGGCAAGGAGGATGCCACTCAGGAGCACAACCGCTTTCCGCAGGAGCCGCAAGAGAACATCCTGTACTTCATCGAAAAAAACGCGCCCCTGCTGGAACCCTGGCAGCGCGAGATCGTGCGCATCGTGCGCAAGATCGCGCAGTATTTCTACCCGCAGCGCCAGACCCAGGTGATGAACGAAGGCTGGGCCACCTTCTGGCACTACACGCTGCTCAATACGCTGTACGACGAGGGCTACCTGAGCGACGGGGTGATGATCGAATGGCTGGGCTCGCACACCAACGTCATCTACCAGCCGCCCGTGGGGCACCGCGCCTACAGCGGCATCAACCCCTATGCGCTGGGGTTTGCCATGTACCGCGACATCCAGCGCATCTGCCAGAACCCTACGGAGGAGGATCGGCACTGGTTCCCTGACATCGCGGGCACACCCTGGCTGCCCGCGCTGGACCACGCCATGCGCAACTTCAAGGACGAGAGTTTCATCGGCCAGTACCTCAGCCCGCATCTGATGCGCGAGATGCGTCTGTTTGCGCTGCACGACGATGCTAACGAGCGCGAGCTGGTGGTCAGCGAGATCCACGATGAGAACGGCTACCGCCGCCTGCGCCAGATGCTGTCGCAGCAGTACGACCTGGGCACGCGCGAGCCCAACATCCAGGTGTGGAACGTGAACCTGCGCGGCGACCGCAGCCTGACCCTGCGCCACACCCAGTTCCAGGGCCGCCCGCTGGCCGACGACACGCAGGAGGTGCTGCGGCATGTGGCGCGCCTGTGGGGTTTTGGGGTGCAGATCGAGAGTGTGGATGCCGATGGCAACCACCCCGTGCTGCTGCACTCGGTGGCCTCATCGGCCGCGTGAACAACAGGGGCTGAGCGGGGGGGAGGTGGCAGCGCGATGCGCGCCTGCAGACCTGCTGCACGTGCCGTGGGCCAGCGCCCATTTCTTGCAGGATGATTGCTATTAAATATATAGCTGGATACGATTATTGGATAAGCGCTAAGGCCTGTTTTTGCTTGATATTTTGGAGGCTGCCGACGATGAGGGACCATTGCGCCATTCAGGCGGCTGCAGCGGCCCCACGCAGTGGGCAGTCCGTGGCCACCCGCTCGGCCAGAGTCTGGCGCAGGGCCTGCAGCGCGGCAATGCGTGCGTCGATCTCCTGCAGCTTCACTGCCAGCACCTGGGCCGGCGCTGGGCCGGGGTCGGCGGCGTCCCAGATGGCGGGCAGCCGGTCGCCAATCTCTGCCAGCGTAAAGCCCAGCTGCTGCGCGGTGCGGATGTACTGCACCAGCATCGCCGTTTCGGCCGGGTAGTCGCGGTAGCCATTGGCCAGGCGTCGCGATCGGATGAGGCCTTGTTGTTCGTAAAAGCGCAGTGCCTCGCGGCTCAGGCCGGAAGCATTGGCGAGTTCACCGATCAGCATGGGGGTTTCCTTGTGGCGTGAAAACAAATGCCACCCCTGGAAGGGGCTTGACCCTGAAGCGTACTTCAGGGCTGAACCTCGGGGCTTCTTTCATCCCCAGGTTGATCCTCATGCCCTTATCTTCAATTTCCACTCCGCGCTACCTGCGTATCGTGCGCGCCAGCGGCTGGTACGACCTGCTGGTGACTTGGCCTTTTGCGATGCCGTGGACCTTTGCGTGGCTGTATGCTCAGTTGGGCATGTTGGCCGCCGTGCTGGGCCTGCCCGGCACCCTGCACCCGTTGGACACCACCCACATGTTGCTGGCCAACCTGCTGGGGTCGGTGGTGGTTGTGTGGTCGGTGGCGCGCATCGTGGCGCCCACGGTGCTGCTGGGGCGGCTGGATGGCGTGGCGCGGTTTCTGTTTGCGGCCTGGCAGATCTATGCCGTGGCCCACGGCGCCAATGTGATCGTGCTGGGCTTCACGCTGTTTGAGCTGCTGTTTGGTGTGCTGCAGTGGTGGCGCGTGGCGGGCACGTCCCCAGCACGGGTCAGTGTGCTGGCACCGGCAGGCACCTGAACGCCAGGGCGCCTGTCGCCAGCATGGCGGCAATGGTCAGCATCACAGCCACATACGGGTCTGCGCCCTGTGCGGCGGCGATGGAGGCTGCCACGCCGGTCACCCACTGCATCAGTGCCACGCCCAGAAACAGCGCCATCGTGAACACCGCCATGGCGCGCCCGGTGACGGCGGGTGCGTAGGCCGAACGCACGTCTGAATACTGCAGCACCATGTAGCCCGACAACAGGCCCACCGCGATGGAGCCCGCCACGTCCAGCCACTCGGCGTGGAGCAGGCCGATGGCACCGAAGAGGGTTGCCAGCAGCACCGTGAAGCCCGTGATCCAGCGGCGGCGTTGGCCAGGCCCCGGGTCGAGCCGCCCGAACAATGCCGGTGTGAACAGCGACACCAGCGACGACAACATGGCCACGTTGCCGCTGGCCACCAGCGAATAGCCATGCCGCTCAATGAGCAGCGGCCCCAGCCACAGCCCGCGCAGCGTGAGGAAGGAGGCATACGTCGTCAGCGCTAGCAGCATGATTCCGGCGGTGTGCGGCAGCAAGAACAGCGCGCCAAACCCGCGCACCGCCTGCAGCACCGATTCGCGCGGGGGCGCGTTGTGCGTGGGCTGCACGGGCTCGTGCACTTTCCAGAAGATCAGCAGCCAGGCCAGTGCCGCAAAACCCGCCAGCACCGCAAAACCCATGCGCCAGGACGACAGCTGCACCAGCCACGCCAGCGGCGTGCCCGTGAACAACATGCCCAGCCCACCCACACCCATGGCCACGCCCGAGACCATCGCAAACCGGCTGGCCGGAAAGTAGCGCGCAATGAACACCGTGCACACCAAAAACGCGGGCGCGCAGCCGACGCCGATCAGCACCTGCCCCAGCAGCACCGCGCCATAGCCAGGCGCCAGCGCCGACAGCACCGAGCCCGCAATCGCCAGCGGAAACGCCACCAGCAGCGTGCGCCGCACGCCATAGAGGTCGATGCCGATGCCCATGAAGAGCTGCATGGTGCCGAAGGCGAATGCGAACGCTCCGGCAAACACGCCCAGCGCCTGCGCCGACAGGCCGAACTCTGCCCGCAGGCCCGTGGCCATGATGGCCGTGATGGTGCGAAACGCCTGGCTCAGCGCAAAACCCGTCACCAGTGCCAGCAGCATGGCCCAGGCGGCGCGGAGGGGGAGCAGTGGGGTAGTGGGTGTGGGGGGCGGGGGCACCTGCACGGTGGTGGGTCTCCAAAAAGGGGTGGCAACAGGCTGCCCCGTTCCGAGCGTACATGGACAGGGCGGTGACCGCTGTCTCGCGTGAATCGCACGGGTTGCCGGGTCCGCCAATCTGCACCAGATGGGAGCGGCCGACGGGCGCGTGGGGCAGGCAGTAGGGGCGTTGGGGGAGGGATAAGGGTCATGACTTGCGCAAACCAGGGCTCGGGCCAGCGGTGCACCTTTGGGCAAGGGCGGCTGTTGCTTCCCGATTTGCGAAGGTTCATTTGCGCAGGTTCTAAGGGTATGTCCCGAGCCGTCGCCGCAGGCGCTCCAGTCGCCAAGGTGACGTGGCGTTTTGGGGCCAAGCTGCGCGCAATCTGGTGTCAGGTCCGTGCATTGCAACCATGCGTGCCTGCAATGCCGTGTTGGACGGGGCAGTCTTGCCCGTCATCGGGGCGCCACGGAGCGAAGTCAGACTTTAGAGAAGGCTCTCGATGTGGGGATCACCCCAATCGACGGGGCGTGGACCGTGCGGCACTCTCATGGGCATGCCCTGCGCTGGGTGTGGATGGCGGCTGAAACCGTTCCTCGGTTTCGGCTTCTCGCCTGCAGCGGAGTGGTGGCAAGGTTTGTGCTTGGGAGCCCCAGTGACCCCGGTGGTCGGTGGCCACAAGCAGTTTGCAGGTTGGAGTGTGTGCCGCAATGCACATCGCTACTCAGGAGTGACTGATGAAGAAGATGGTTTCGCTGTGTTCAGGTGCGCTGGCAACGCTGTTGATGTCGGGATGTGCGAGCCAGCCACCCGTGATGCAGGCCTTTAGCGAGCCAACGGACCGCGGCAGCATGCAGTTCGCCTGCGGCAATGGCGAAAAGGTGGAGATGCAGTTCTACCCCGAGCAAGGCCGCAGCGTGTTGCGGCGCAGCGGCTGGACGGTGGAACTGCCCAAACAGGCCACGGAAACCGGCTACGCCTTCAGCAACGGCCCCACCACCGTGCTCGGCAAGGGCAATGAGCTGACCATCCAGATTGGCCATCTGGCACCGATCTGGTGCCGTAGCAACCGCCCCATGATGGTGGCGGGCGTGCAATAGGCGGGCTGCAGAGCAGGCCACCCCCGCGCCCGGTAGTTTCGGGTTGCGGCATTCTTCAAAAACAATAGCTGCCAGCGCCTATGAACAAGGCGCTGGTGGCTTTTTTTGTGGGTAATTTCTAGGTCGCTTTTCCGGGTGGTGGGGTGATGCGGGTCGGCACTCTCACGCTGCCGCTGTGAACGAATTCATGCACCACTGCGCAGCCGCTGCAACTCGGCCTCCGCAACGTCGATGCGCACCGTGCCCTGCGCCACCAGCACCTGCGCAACGCGGTCGATCTCGTCGCCCGCGGCGCCCGCCATCATCGCGATGTTCTGCGCGTGCAGGGCCATGTGCCCCTTCTGGATGCCGGTGGTGGCCAGGGCCTTCATGGCCGAGAAGTTTTGCGCCAGGCCCACGGCCGCAATGATCTGGGCCAGCTCGCGGGCCGACGTGACACCCAGAATCTTGAGCGCTGTCTTGGCCGTGGGGTGCAGCTTGGTGGCGCCGCCCACCAGGCCCACGGCCATGGGCATTTCGATGGAGCCTGCCAGGTCGCCGTCGTTGGTCACCTCCCAAGTCGTCAGGCTGGTGTAGCGGCCGCCGCGTGCGGCGTAGGCGTGGGCACCGGCTTCTACCGCGCGCGTGTCGTTGCCGGTGGCCAGCACCACGGCGCTCACGCCGTTCATGATGCCCTTGTTGTGCGTGGCGGCGCGGTAGGGGTCGGCTGCCGCAAAGTGGTAGGCGGCCAGCATGCCGTCGCGCACCGCCTCGCCGCCGATGTCGGCCGTGCGCCACACGCAGCGTGCACGCGCCAGGCGCCGGTCGGCCAGGTTCGACAGGATGCGCAGGTTGGTCTGCCCGCCCGTCCATGCCGCAATCTGCGGCGCAATCTTTTCGGCCATGGTGTTGACGGCATTGGCGCCCATGGCGTCGCGCGTGTCCACGATGAGGTGGGTGATCACCATGGTGCCGCCGCGGGTGTCGATGACCCGCACCTCCAGGTCGCGGAAGCCGCCGCCCAGCTTGACGAGGATGGGGTCGCAGGCATCGCACAGCGTGCGGATGTCTTCCTTGTGCTCCAGGATGCGGATGCGTGCGTGCTGCGGGTCAGACACCTGCGTGAGCTGGATCTGCGCAATCATCTCGGTGCCCGACATGGACGTGATGAAGCCACCGTGGTCATAACACTGGCGTGCCGCGTTGCACACCGCGGCCACCACCGACGATTCTTCGGTGGCCATGGGGATCAGCCGGTCTCGGCCGTCGATCTTCATGTTGGTGGCAATGCCCACGGGGATGTTCATCGTGCCGATGACGTTCTCGATGAGGTGGTCGGCCAGTTCGGCAGGCAGGTTGCCGGTGTTCAGCAGGTGGGCCTTGTCGTCGTCGCCAAGGCCCGCAAACTGGGCCACGGCGTCGATGCGTGCGGGAATGGCGAGCTTGTGAAAACCGCCGATGCGGCTGCTGGGGTGTGCGGTGGAAGTCATGGACGTGTTTGGGATAAATGGGTGAACAAGCGGCTCAGCGCGACGCCATCAGCCGGGGCAGGTAGGTGACCAGATCGGGGAAGGCCGCGCAGATGAGCAGGCCGACGAACTGCAGCCCGAAGAACGGCAAGATGCCCCAGTACACGGCGTTCATTCCAATGTGGCTGGGCAGCGTCCCCTTGATGTAGAACAGCGTGTAGCCGAACGGCGGGCTGATGTAGCCCATCTGGATGGTGATGGCGTACAGCACGCCAAACCACAGCTCGTCAAAGCCCAGCAGCCGCACGATGGGCAGGAACACCGGGACCGTGAGCAGGATGATTCCCAGCTCGTCCAGCACCGTGCCCAGGAACACCAGCAACAGCATCATGGCCGCCAGGATGAGCCAGCGGTTCACGTCCAGCCCCTGGATGAACTGCAGCAAAGTGTCCGCCCCGCCCAGGCCGGTGAAGATGGCCACATAGGCCTTGGCGCCCAGCGTGATCCACAGGATCATCGCCGTGGCTTTCAGTGCATCGGTCGCTGCGCCGCGCAGCATGCCGCGCTCCCACCGGCGCTTGATAAGGCTGGGCAGCAGCGCTCCGGCCACGCCTACCGCCGCAGACTCGGTCGGTGTCGCGATGCCGAAGAAGATCGAGCCCAGGATCATCACGATCAGCATGGCGGGTATCACCAGGGCCTTCAGTGCCACCAGCTTTTCGCGCAGCGGTGCCTTGCGGGTGCTGGGGTCCAGGGGCACCCACTCGGGCTTCACCCAGCCCACTACGATGATGTAGGCGATGTACAGCGTGGCCAGGATGAGGCCCGGCACGATGCCTGCAATCAGCATCTGGCCGATGGATATCTGGGCCGTGACGGCGTACACGATGGTCAGCACCGATGGTGGGATCAGGATACCCAGCGTGCCCGACGCGCAGATCGTGCCTAGCGCCAGCTCGGGCTTGTAGCCGCGCCGCAGCATCTCTGGCAGGGCGAGGATGCCCATGGCCGTCACGGCCGCACCCACCACGCCGGTCATGGCCGCCATCACCACGCAGATGATGACGGTGCCGATGGCGAGGCCGCCTTTGAGACGCCCAAACCACAGCTCCATCGCGCGGTACAGGTCTTCGATGACACCCGAGCGCTGCAGGATGCAGGCCATCAGGATGAACAGCGGGATCGCGAGCAGTGCCTCGGACTTCATCGTGTCGAAGATCTGCAGCACCAGCACGATGACCGCGTTGGGCTCCCACAGCGTCACAGTGAACAGCAGCGACAGGCCGCCCAGCACGAAGGCAATGGGCAGACCGGTGAGCATGAACAGCGTGAGGCTGCCGAACATCAGCACCAGAATCATGTTGGAGGTCATGGGTGGGCCTCCGCGGGGGACGCGTCAACGGTTGCTTCGCCAAACAGCGTGCGAAAGAACTCCACCACGGCCTGCAGGAGCATCAGCGCCAGGGCCAGCGGCACGGCGGCCTTCACCGGCCAGATAGGTGGGTTCCAGGCTGAAAAGCTGGTCTCGCGGTAGGTGAAGGCGCTGTAGGCTGCGGGTGCGCTGAAGTACAGCAGGATGGCGCAGAACAGCACGATGATGGGAAAGTTCACCAGGTCCAGCCGCCGCTGCCATGCGGGGCTCAGGCGCTGGCGCGCCACGTCGAGCGCCACATGGCCCTTGAGGTGCAGTAGGTACGGCCCGCCCAGCAGAAAGTACGGGCCGAACAGCAGCACGGCCAGCTCCATGCCCCACACCGTGGGCGCATTGAACACATAGCGTGCAATGACTTCATAAAGCATGACGGGGACCACGATGGCCATCAACCACACCGTGGCCTGGAAGATCCAGCGGTTGAGCGTGGTGATGGCAGACGTGGAGACAGAGAGCCATGACGGCATGGGTGACTCCTTGGGACAATGGCAGGTGCGCCGGGCGCCCATGGCGGGCACCCGGGGCTAGGGCTTTCCAGCGCTGTTTAGGCCAGCAGGCCCAGCTCTTTCATGAAGGCCACCTGGCTGTCCAGGATCTTGGTGGCGAGGGCGTCGCCCTTGGTGGCGGTGCGCCACGCGGCCATGGCCTTGGGCCGTGCAGCTGCGATGTCGGCTGCGCTGAATCGGATGATCTCGCAGCCCTTGGCCTGGTACTTGGCCAGCACCGCAGCGTCGCTCACCAGGATGTGCTGGCGCAGCGCCGCCGAAATCTCGCGAGCGGCCACCGCCAAGGCCGCCTTGAACTCGGCGGGCAGCTTGTCGTGTGCGGCGCGGTTGGCCACGTAGCTGGTGGCGGTGGTGGGCTGGTGAAAGCCCGGCACCACTACAAACTTGGCCACCTCGGCCAGGCCTGCCTCAAAGTTCGCCGTCAGGTCGCCCCGGTCGGCCATGTCGATCACGCCCTTGTCCAGCGCCGAATACACCTCGCCCGTGGGCAGTGGCGTCACTGACACGCCCATGGCGCCCATCACGGCCGAGGCCAAGCCCACAAAGCGCCCCTTCTTGCCCGTCAGGTCGGCGATCTTGCGGATTGGCACCTTGGAGTGCAGCGGCTCCTGGCCGTACACCGTGGGCGCGATGTAGTGCAGGCCTGCGGGCGCGTACGCCTGGCGCACCAGGTCCAGCCCGCCACGCTCGTAGAACCAGGCTTCGTATTCGTCGCTTTCGGCAAAGCCGAAGGGGATGGTGCTGGTGAACGCAAACGCCGGGATCTTGCCAGCCTCGTAGCCGTCGAAGGTTTTCATCAGCTCAAACGCGCCGCCGCGCACGGCATCAAACGCTTGCGCGGCGGGCACGATCTGGCCGGCCGCAAACAGGTTGATCTTGAAGCGGCCACCGGTCAACTCTGCCACGCGGGCCACAAAACGCTCTTCAAACTTTTGCGGCGTGGTGCCGCCGTCCCACAGCGCCTGCATGCGCCAGGTGACGGTGGCCTGCGCGTGGCTGGCCAGGGGCGCCGCTGCGCCCACGGCAGCGGCTGCAGCCAGGGTGGATTTGAGGATGTTGCGTCGTTGGACGGCTTTGTCTGCCATGTCTTGTCTCCGGTTGGTTTGGAATGTGTGCCCCATCGCCGTGGGGTTGCTGCCTCGGCCCAATGCGCAGTCTGGGCTGCGGGCGAGTTCGAAAAGTATATGGACAATGCAGCCGGTGGTTGGATACAGTTTGGGCACAGATCAGAAAACTGTACCCATCAATTCAGGGGTACAGATAAGGAGACAGACCCCATGCCTCACCCCGAAGAAGACGCATCGCCCGACAGCAAGGTCGAAGCACTGGCGCGCCGCATTGCGCAGTCCATCGAACAAGGCAGCGTGCTACCCGGCACCCGCCTGCGGTCCATCCGCGATGCAGCCGCCAAGGACGGTGTGGGCCGCAACACGGTGGTGGAGGCGTACAACCGCCTGGCCGCGCGCGGCTATGTGGAAGCGCGGCCCGGTTCGGGCTATTACGTGCGCAAGCCCAGCAGCGGCGTGCATGCCCAGGCCCCCGCGCCACACGTGACCGAAGCGGTGGACGTGGTGTCGCTGCTGCGTGAGCAACTGGAGCAGCACTACGAGGTGCGTGTGGGCGATGGCCGCCCGCCCGCGTCGTGGATGGAGGGGTCCGAGCTGGGCAGCTCGCTGCGCCGCGCGCGCTCGCAAGGGTTGACGGACATCGAGCATGGCTACGGCACTCCCTGGGGCTACCTGCCACTGCGCGAGACCATTGCGCGCATGCTGGGCGAGCGTACCATCCCGGTCAATCCGCGCCAGGTGCTGCTGACCCAGGGCGCCAACCACGCGCTGGACCTCATCGTGCGGCACCTGCTGGACGCGGGCGATGAGGTGCTGGTGGATTCACCCGGCTACTACCCGCTGTTTGGCAAGCTCAAGCTCGCCAAGGTGGAGATGCTGGGCGTGCCCCGGCTGGCCGATGGCCCCGACCTGGATGCGCTGCAGGCGCTGCTGGAAAAGCACCGGCCCAAGGTGTTCTTCACGCAGTCGCTGGCGCACAACCCCACAGGCGGGTCGATCAGCCTGCCCAAGGCCCACCGCCTGTTGCAGATGGCTGCGGCCCACGGGTTTCTGGTGGTGGAGGATGACCCATTTGCCGACCTGCAGCCGCCCAACGCCCCGCGCCTGGCAGCGCTGGACCAGCTGGAGCGCGTGATCTACGTGAGCAGCTTTTCCAAAACGCTGTCGGCCGGTCTGCGCGTGGGCTACATCGCAGGGGCGGCGCACCGCATCAATGCGCTGTGTGACCTGAAGATGGTGACGGTGGTGTCCACGTCCGATTTTGTAGAGCGCGTGGTGCACCAGCTGATCTCTGCGGGCCAGTACCGGCGCCATCTGAGCCGTCTCAAGGCCCGGCTGGACAGTGCGTTGGGCCCTGCGCAAAAAGCATTGGCACGCCTGGGCCTCACCGTGCACCCCAGCCCGCCGGGCGGCTATTACCTGTGGGTGGAGTTGCCGCATGGCATCACCGAGCTGGGCCTGGCCCGCAGTGCGGCAGAGCGGGGCATTTTTCTGGCGCCGGGCGCCGTGTTCTTTCCGCAGCGGCAGGGCCAGCAGCAGCCTTTGCAGGCCATGCGCGTGAACGTGGCTTATGCCAATGACGCGCGGTTCTTGCGGTTTCTGCAGGCCGCACTGAAGGCGGCGGGTTGAGGGCTTGTCGCGCCCAGGTTAGAGGTCCGTGCGCAGCTTCCAGATCTCGGGGAACAGCACCACGTCGAGCATCTTGCGCAGGTAGCTCACCCCGCCCGTGCCGCCCGTGCCGCGCTTGAAGCCGATCACGCGCTCCACCGTGGTCACGTGGCGAAAGCGCCACAGGCGGAAGGCGTCTTCCAGGTCAGTCAGCTCTTCGCCCAACTGGTACAGGTCCCAATGTTCTTTGGGGTTGCGGTACACCACCAGCCAGGCCTGCTCCACCGCCTCGCTTTCGGCGTAGGGCAGCGTCCAGTCCCGGTCGGTGTGGCTGGCGGGCACGGGGATGCCACGGCGCGCCAGCAGGCGCAGGGCTTCGTCGTACAGCGACGGTGCTTCGTACGCCGCCTGCACCTGCGCCAGCAGGTCGGCGCGGTGCTCGTGCGGCTTGAGCATGGCGCGGTTCTTATTACCCAGGGCAAATTCAATGCTGCGGTATTGATAACTTTGAAACCCGCTGGACTGCCCCAGGTAGGGCCGCATGGCGGTGTATTCGGGCGGCGTCATGGTGGCCAGCACATCCCAGGCGTGCACCAGCTGTTCCATGATCTTGCTCACACGTGCCAGCATCTTGAACGCCATCTGCAACTCGTCGTTGGCGATGTGCGCAATGGCGGCGCGCAGCTCGTGCAGCATCAGCTTCATCCACAGCTCGCTCGTCTGGTGCTGCACGATGAACAGCATCTCGTCGTGTGCGGGCGACAGCGGCTTTTGTGCGGTGAGGATGGCGTCGAGCTGCAGGTAGTCGCCATAGCTCATGCTCTTGCTGAAGTCGAGCTGGGCGCGCTCTTCGTGCACGATGGATTCGGGCAGGGCGGCAGATGCCGGGTTGTTGCCATCGGCAGGGGTTTGCGAGAAAGGGCACATGGTGGTTTGCCTTTCCGATCAGGTGACGGCGTGTGTCTGGTTGAACTCGGCCTTTTGCCACTCGCCGCTCTCCAGCACCTGGCGCAGGTGCTCCACGGCGTTCCACACATCCTCAAAGCCCAGGTACAGCGGCGTGAAGCCAAACCGCAGGATGTCCTTGTGGCGGCCCGTGCCGCCATCGCCCTTGCGGAAGTCGCCAATCACGCCGCGCGCAATCAGCGCCTGCACGATGGCATAGGCACCGCTGCCCTGGCCGCCCACGCCCGCGCCTTCGTCGCGCGTCAGGCACACCTGCGAGCCGCGCTGTGCATGGTCACGCGGTGTGGCCAGGCCCAGGCCGTGGCCTGCGCAGCGCTCTTCCACCAGCTGGATGAACAGGTCAGTGAGCGCCAGCGACTTGGCGCGCAGCGCGGCCATGCCGCCCAGGCTTTGTGCGGCGGTGAACACATCCAGCCCGCATTGCAGGGCCGACAAGCTGATGATGGGCTGCGTGCCACACAGGTAGCGCGTGATGCCCGGGGCGGGCTGGTAGTCGGGCGTGAAAGCAAACGGTGCGGCGTGGCCCCACCAGCCGGACAGCGGTTGCCAGAAGCGGCTGGCATGGCGCGGGTGCACCCACACAAACGCCGGGGCGCCGGGGCCGCCGTTCAAATACTTGTAGCCGCAGCCAATCGAGAAATCTGCGCCTGCGCCGTTCAGATCGACCGGCACCGCGCCCGCGCTGTGCGCCAGGTCCCACACGCACAAAATGCCCTGGGCGTGCGCGGCGGCGGTGATGGCGGCCATGTCGTGCATGGCGCCGGTGCGGTAGTTCACGTGCGTGAGCATCAGTACAGCCACGTCGTTGGTGAGTGCTGCGGTGATCTCTTCGGGCTCCACCAGCACCAGCTCCAGGCCGCGCTCCTTGCACAGGCCTTCGGCAATGTAGAGGTCGGTGGGGAAGTTGCTGCGCTCGCTCACGATGCGCTTGCGCGCGGGGCTGTCTTCGCGCGCAATGTTCAGCGCCGCGCTCAGCACCTTGTAGAGGTTGATGGAGGTGCTGTCGGTGCACACCACTTCATCCTTGCCCGCGCCAATCAGCGGGGCGAGCTGGTTGCCCAGGCGCTGGGGCAGGTCGAACCAGCTCGCGGTGTTCCACGATTTGATGAGGTCGGTGCCCCATTCGCGGGTGACCACATCGGCCACGCGCGCGGCGGCGGCCTTGGGGGCCACGCCCAGTGAATTGCCATCCAGGTAGATCACGCCCGGGGGCAGGGCGAAGTGGCTGCGCAGCGGCGCGAGGGGGTCTTGCGCGTCGAGCGCGCGGCAGTCTTGCAAGGTGGTGGTCATGGTGTTCAGAGTGGTTTGCTTCTGTTTTGATAGCTGCTAGCGCTTGATGGACGAGCGGTAGAGGCCAAAAAAGCTTGAGATTTTTGGGCTACAGCGCCCGCAGCACGGCGCGCACGGGCGATGCGTCGGCCGTGGTCAGCTTGAGCGGCAGGGCAATGAGTTCGTAGTCGCCCTCGGGCACGGCGTCGAGCACCAGGTTTTCAAGCACGCGCAGGCCCCGGCGGCGGATGACCTGGTGGCTCTCCAGTGTCTTGCTGTCGGCCGGGTCGATGCTGGCGGTGTCGATGCCTACCAGCAGCACGCCCAGGTCGGCCAGGCGTTCGATGGTGCCGGGCGCATAGGCGGCCAGCTGGGCATCCCAGCGGTCCACAGGCATGTGTTCGTAGGTGCGCACCAGCACGCGCTGCGGCAGGGTGCCATCCACCGCGTGGGCGATGTGCTCCCAGGTGATGAGCGGGCCGCAGCCGATAGCGTGGACCACGCGGCAGGGGCCCAGAAAGGCGTCGAGCGACACGTCACCGATGGTGGCGCCCTGTGCGTCGTAATGCAGCGGTGCGTCGGCGTGGGCGCCCACGTGGGGCGACATCGTGATCGCGCTCACGTTGACCGGGCAGCCGGGGCCGATGGTGGCGCACCACTGCTGGCTGTAGGCCGTGTCGCCGGGGAACACGGGGCTGCCCGCAAACACGGGCGGCGAGATGTCCCAAAGTCGGCAGGCGGTGGGGGAGGAGGGCGTTGGCATGGGACAAAGTTTGCATGTCCCGAAAAACCCGTGGTGTCGGTTATTTCCAACACCTGGTCGATTTTTTGTTGAAGCCTAAACTACTTTGATGCGGCAGTAGCCCGGCTGCTGGAGGGTGTCACTTCAGAAGCCGGTGCCTTCCGCCAGCGGCGCCAGCCCGTGCCGCGCACGCGCCTTGTGGCAGGCGTAGTCGCCCGCCGAGAACTCGCGGCAGGGCGCCGGGCGCAGTTCGTAGATGCTGCAGGCCACCTGCTGGCCCACCTGGCCGGTCAGCGCGGCGCAGCGGATGGGCACTTGCTCCGTGCCCCGCATGCGGCAGGTGCTGCCGTTCACATCCAGGGCCAGACCGTCGGGCACCGTGCCGCCCATTGCCTGCATCTCGTACACGGCAAAGTCCACACGAAAGCTGGCGCAGCAGGCGCCGCAGCTCAGGCACGGGTGGGTGGAATCGGCGGTGGTCATCGTGGTCGCGTCGTCGGACATGCGGGGCGGGCGGTGGGCCTACGGCGGGGCCGTCAGGCGCTGTGCGGGAGGGGAATGCTAACGAAAAAGCCCACGCCCCGGCCGTTCAGGCCCGCACCGATCTGCACCTGCCCGCCCATGCGCAGCACCGCCTGCCGCACGATGGCCAGGCCCAGGCCCGAGCCGTTGGCGGCATGGCCCAGGCCCCGGTAGAAGCGCTCGAACACATGCGATTGCTCGGTGGCCGCGATGCCCGGCCCGTCGTCCTGCACCGACAGGTGCAGCGCCGTGCCCTCGCGCCACAGTGCCACCGCCACGTTGCCGCCGTCAGGCGTGTAGCGCACCGCGTTGTCGATGAGGTTGTGGGCGATGGATTCGAGCGCAGGCTGGTCTAGCCGGGCGGGCAAGGTGTCGGGCGCGTCCAGCGACAGCTCGATCTGCCGCTCCATCGCCTGCGGCGCGGCCTGCGCCAGCGCGCCACGCAGCCATTGCGCCACGTCCAGGTCACGCGGTGCGGGGCGCTGTGCGTCGTCCAGCGCGGCCAGGTCGAGCAGTTGTTGTGCCAGGTGCGAGGTGCGGGCGATGGCCTGCTCCAGGTGCGCCTGGGCCTGCATGCGTTCCTCTTCGATGGGCGAGCGGGCCATCACGTGGGCCTGGGCAGTGATAACGGCCAGCGGCGTGCGGATCTCGTGCGCAGCGTCCTGCACAAAGGCGCGCTCGCGCTCCACCTTCTGGCGCAACTGGGCGAAGAGGTGGTCCAGCGACTGCTCCAGGGGCTTGAGTTCGCGGTGGCGGGCGTTGAAGCCCACGGGCTGCAGGTCGTCCTTGCCGCGCTGGGCAATCAGGCGTGCTAGTCGCTGCAAGGGGCGCAGGCCGTTGCGCACCGAGAGCCAGACGGGAAGCAGTACGAACGGCATGGCCAGTAGCAGATAGGGAAGGATGAATCGGCCGTTGTAGGCCAGAAACGCGGAATCCGTACGTTTGGGCTCAAACACCTGCAAGGCCCACCGGGCGTTGCGGCCCGTGTAGATTCGATAAACGCTGCCGCCCGTGCTTGTTTCAATGATCACGCCGACTGCTGTGGGTTGCGCGGAAGGCAATGTCAGGTCCTTTAGCTCAGGCGAGGTATACACCGGCTGCCCTGCCGTATCGCTGAGTGCATGCAACGTCTTGCCAGGAAAAACACCGCCTTGCCTGCGCCGTATGTACGTCCATGCTTCGGTCGATGCGATAGCTGCGGCCGCTTGCCCGGGGTCTGCAATGTTTTGTAGCGATACGAGCAGCGCATCGCCATACTTTTGAAGCCCTGGGTCATTGGCAATCGCATGCTTGTAGGTGACGAAGATGTAGGCCAGCAGAACCGCCCACACCAGCACAAAGGCCAGCAGCACCGACACCACACTACGGCGCACCAGCGTGGGCTCGGTCAGCTTGGCCCAGGTAGTTTGCAGATGGCGTGAAAGAGAGAAGGGACGTGTCATGGCTGCAGCAAGTAGCCCACGCCGCGCACCGTGCGGATCAGCTCCGCCCCGATCTTGCGCCGCAGGTTGGACACATGCACTTCGATGGCGCCAAAGTCCACGGGCTCGCCCAGCGGGTCCAGCCGCTGCGACAGCACGCTTTTGGACACCACCACCCCCGGCTCGCGCGCCAGCTCCAGCAGCAGCTGGAACTCGCGCGGTGACACATCCAGCACTGAGCCGTTGCGCTGCACTGCGTGGCGGCGGGGCTCGATCACCAGCTCGCCCAGCACCCAGCGCTCGCTGGCCTGGCGGGCGCTGCGGCGCAGCACGGCGCGGATGCGCGAGAGCAGTTCGGCCGTAGCAAAAGGCTTGACCACGAAATCATCGGCCCCGCCATCCAGCCCGGCCAGCCGGTCTTCCACGGCCGAGCGCGCGGTGATCACGATGATGGGCACCTGCTCGCCCTGCGCCCGCCAGCGTGCCAGCAGGCCGAAGCCGCTGCCGTCGGGCAGCGTCAGGTCCAGCAGCACGCAGTCGATGGTGGTGGCGTCGACAGTGGCCGGGGCATCCACCGTGCGGCGCAGCCATTCGCTGGTCAGGCCCTCCACCTTCAGCGCGGACTGCAGCGCGCGGCCCAGGTCCAGATCGTCTTCGATGAGCAGAATGTGCATGGGGTGCGATTGTGGCGGGTGCAAAGCCTGCGGGGCGTTGTCTGAAGCGGTGTCTTTGGCTGGCGTTAAGGCTGTGGTTTGCACAATGTCAGCGGGCGCAGCCCAACGTGACTCGCGCACCGACGTTTGAGGGAGAAGAAGAATGAATGGAAGAAGCTGGGGAGGATGCTCTTGTGGGTGATGACAAATCGATGACGAATGTATCGGCCCCTTCAGGGCTGGTGCTGCGGCCGTTTCGCGGCCCGTCGGACTTCCCGGCCATGGCCGAGGTGGCCAATGCCAGCTTTGATGCCGACGGGGTGCTCGCACGCCGCGCGCCCGAAGACCTGGCACGCGACTACGCCGCCTTCACCAACTGTGATCCGTATCACGACGCAATCATGGCCGAGCTGGATGGCGAGCTGGTGGGCTATGGCCGGTGCTGGCGGTTTACCCAGGCCGACGGGTTGACGCTGCACGCGCAAATCGGTTTTGTGCCCGGGCGTTGGCGCGGGCGCGGCATTGGCCGTGTGCTGCAAGGTTGGATTGAGCGGCGGCACCACACCGTGGCAGCGCAGCAGCCGGGCGGCCCGCACGTGCACCATGCCTATGTGCAGCAAGGCGAGGAAGCGCGCGCGAAGCTGCTGCAGGCCAGAGGCTATGCGCCAATGCGGTACTTCTTCGAAATGCTGAATACCGAACTGCATGCTGCGCCGGACTTTCCCCTGCCGCAAGGGCTGGAGTTGCGGCCGGTGTTGCCCGAGCACTACCGCGCCATTTGGGACGCTCACCACACTGCATTTGAAGACCATTGGGGAATGGTGCCGCCCTTGCCACGCGACTACGACACCTGGCTGGAGAGCAAGATTTTTCGGCCCGCGCGCTGGCAGGTGGCGTGGGAGGGCAATGAGGTCGCAGGCCAAGTCCGCACGTATATCAACGAGGATGAGAACCGCCATCTGTCACGGCGCCGGGGCTACACCGAGTTCATCAGCGTGGGGCGCAAGTGGCGCAGACGCGGTCTTGCAAGGGCATTGATCGCCCGCAGCCTCCGCCTGTTGGCCGACGAAGGGATGGCCGGGTCGGCGCTGGCGGTGGACGGTGAGAACCTGACGGGCGCTAATCGTGTGTATGCGGACTGCGGCTTTCAGGTGGTCAAGCGCAACACGATTTACCGCAAGCCGTTGGAGGTGCCCAAGCTGTAGTCGCGGCGTGCGTTGGCTCCGGAATCACCTGTCGCGTGGATGCTGCAGTTCAGCGACACCCAGGGGCACAGGCATAGGTCTTAGGCTGCGCTTAAGCCTTGCCCTCGGACAATCTGGCGCAGAGAGGGCATCTATGAAGCAAACAATAAACAACAGCCATCGCATTGCCATCTGGGCGACGTGCTTGGCCTCTGCGGCAGGGAGTTCGTCATGGGCGCAGGGTACGCCGGAGGGAACGGGCGGCGCTACGCCATCGCTTGATGGCGTCACGGTCACGGCACGCAGGTCGTTGGAGCAGCGTTTTTTTGCAGCCGGGTCGCTGGTGGTGGTGGACCGCAGCGACATCGAGCAAATGGGCGCGTTCTCGGTGGCCGACGTGCTGCGCCAGCTGCCGGGCGTCCAGGTGACGCCAAGTGCTGACGGCAGCGTGGAGATCCGCATGCGCGGCATGGAGCGCGGTGCCACGCAGTTGCTCATCGACGGCCAGCGCGTGGGCGGCAAGCGCACGCAGTTGCCCATTGACCAGCTGCCGCCCGAGCTGATCGAACGCATCGAGGTGGTGCGCGCGCCAAGCGCAGAGTTCTCGGGCGCCACGGGCGGCACGCTCAACATCGTGTTGCGCCAGGCCACCGTGAAGCGTGAAACTACGCTGCGCCTGACCGACAACCACGTGTGGGGCCGCAATGCGGGGCAGGCGTTTTTCTCGCGCACCGGACCCTTGGGACCAACTTCCACGGGCGCCGACGAGCCTCGCGAAGCGGAGGCCAGCCAGCCCTGGTCGTACTTCGTCGCTGCGTCTGCAACAGGCCTGCTGCTGGGTTCAGACACGCACCGCAGCACGCAGCGTGACGGGGCTGACGTGGCGCAGTCCGACACCAGCGCCCGCTACAAGCGCACCGACTACGCGCTGGTGCCGCGCATCAGCGGGAAGCTGGGGGCGGCAGACCAGGTGACGCTGCGGGCAACCCTCAGCAAGGCTGACTTTGGCGGCACAGCCGACAGCGTGGGCAGTGGCGATGGCACATATGCCCTGAACTCGCAGGAGTCGCACCAGTACGACCGTCGCTATCTGCAAGCAGCCGCCGACTGGACACACCGCTTTGCTGCCAGCAAGCTCGAAACCACGCTGACCGCCAGCCGGGCCAGCGACACCGTGGACCGCAGAGGAGATCTGTTGCGCAACATTGGCGCGGGCGGTGCAGTGGTCACCGACAGCTACAGCTTTGTGGACGACCGGCGCGAGGATGTCTGGAGCCTCAGCAGCAAGCTCACCGGCACGGCCGATGCACTGCTGTGGAGTGCCGGGGCGCAATTTGAAGACCGCAAACTCTTCGTCAGCACCACCGCGAGCGGCGCCCTGCCGGTGAACTCGGGCCTGGACGCTGGCATCCGCCGGTGGGTGGTCTGGGGGCAGAACGAATGGGAGCTGCCGGCCAGCACCACGCTCACGCTGGGCCTGCGCGGCGAGCGTGTGGAGCTGAACGGGGGAAGCTCGGCAGTGGCGGGCAGCAAGCAGTGGAACATCCTCCAGCCATCGCTGCACACCCGCACGCCGTTGTCCGACGACCTGCAGTGGCGTGTGAACCTCGCCCGCGTCACCCAGCTGCCGCGCGTGTGGGACTTGGTGGACCGGGTCATCCCCAGTCAGGGCAGCAACAGCCTGGGCAACCCCGACACCATCGGCAACCCCAACCTGCGCCCGCAGGTAGCCTGGACGCTGGACACCGGCTTCGAGCGGCGCCTGACCAACGGCCACGCAGGCCTGAACCTGTTTGTGCGGCAGATGAGCGATGTGCTGGCGCCCACGCTGCAATTGAACGGATCGCGATGGGTAGAGCAACGTGCGAACGTGGGCGACGCGATGGTTTGGGGCCTGGAAGCGGATGCCCGCACGGGGCTCGCTTGGCTGGGCCTGGGACGCGACTGGACGCTGTCGGCCAACGCGAGCCTGCTGCAATCGCGCATGACCAGCGGGCCCAATGAAGGGCGGCGCATCCCCGGGCAGGCACGCTACGTGGCCACGCTGACCGCTGCCAAACCCATGCCGCGCACCGGCGGCTGGTATGGCGGCGCCACGTTGACCATGACCGGGCGTGCCGACCAGGACATCAACTCCACACTCACCGGCCGAAACCGCGCGAACGCCATGCTGGACTTCTACGTGGGGCAGCTGGTACGCGGACTGGGATATTGGCGGCTGGGCGTGTACAACGTGGGCGACGCGCACTTCCGCCGAGATCGCGTGGATGCTTCGGGCGCGGTGCCTGTGGTCAGCCGCAGCAGCATGCAGTGGACGCCGCGTGCGTACCTGACCGTAGGGACGCAGTTTTGAACTCGCTGCGCAACGGTGGTGTAGCGTCCGTCAGCGCTCTCAGTCAGCCGAGTGAGCGAGAAAGGTCAGCATGAAAACAGGAACGAGGTTTGCAGCAGTTTCTAGCCAACTCTCTGTACTTGTGGTCACAGCGTCGCTGTGCTGCGCCATGGTGGCCGACGCAGTCGCCGCACCGTTTGGCTCTGCAAAGCAGGTTGATCAAGGCGCTGCCACGGCAGAACCGGTTTTCACGCGGGCCCGCTTAGTGTCCGTTCAGCCTGATCGGGACGGCCGACTGCTGGTGCGTTTGAAGCTGCTGCCGCGCTCCAAGATTCCGTTCACCACGCAGACGTTCACGGTGCGCGACAGGGAGCTTCTGGCTGACATTCCCGAGGGGGCGTGGGTTAAGTTCACGGCCCGAAATATCGATGGTGAAAATACGCTGACCAGCATTCACGCAGTGCCGGAATGCAAGCGCTTTCAGTCCTGCGACTGATGTAGCGCTGTCACGCCCGACCCTGGTTTCCGGTACAGCGCGTTACTTTGTCTCCGGGCCGTAGAGCCGCCCTTCGGTCAGCGCCTCCAGCGCATGGCTCAGGTTCGTGCGCGCCTGGGCTTCGTGCCGTTGGTAAAGCAGTTCCTTGCCGTAAATGCGCGGCCGGTCAAGAAACCCCTGCAGCACCGCACTGCGCCCCGCCACATAATGCGGCCAGCGCACAAAAAAGTATTCGCGCCGCACATTGCGTTCGAACTGGCGGTACACCGCGTCGCTCTGGCCGAGGATGGACAGGTCGATGTCGACCACCCACTGTGCATCGCCCGTGAGTGGGCCGGGGGTGTGGCGGGTGTCGAGGATGTGCTGGTGCACGGTTTGCGCCAGCGTGGCGGGTAGGCCCTGGCCCAGGATGAAGCGGCTTGCCCAGTCGGCGCTGCGCTCTTCATTGTGTTTGCTCCACGGCCAGTAAATGGCATCGTGATACCACAGGGCCAGCGCAACAGCTTGGGGGTTGTCGAGTGCGGCGGGTTGCTGATCCTGCACCGCGTGCCAATGCCGCAGGCAGGCCCAGAGGTGGGTGGTGTCGTGGTAGGCGCGCGGCCAGCGCGCCCAACTGAGCACAAGCCGTCGCCCCTCTTTACGCCACGCCGGTGTATCCCGGCCGAGTGCTTGGCCCAGCGATGCCCAGTGTGCCAGCAGTTCAGCGCTGTGGGCGGGCTGGCGACGCCAAGGCATGGAGAGCCAAAAAATCAGGCTATGCGGCCGAGCAGAAGGTACTCCATGAGTGCCTTCTGCACGTGCATCCGGTTCTCTGCCTCATCCCACACCACCGACTGCGGCCCGTCGATCACATCCGCCTCGACTTCCTCGCCCCGGTGCGCAGGCAGGCAGTGCATGAACAGCGCATCAGGCTTGGCGGCGGCCATCATCTCGGCGTCTACGCACCAGTCGGCAAACGCCTTTTTGCGCTCTTCGTTTTCTGCCTCGTAGCCCATGCTGGTCCACACATCGGTAGTGACCAAGTCGGCGCCTTGGCAGGCTTCAAGCGGGTTGCTAAAAAATTGATAGCTGCTTGCACTTGTCCCACCTGCGCCAGCGGCCAATTTCTCATCAATTTCGTAGCCACGGGGTGTGCTCACATGCACCTTGAAGCCCAGCAGCGCAGCCGCCTGCAGCCAGGTATTGGCCATGTTGTTGCCGTCGCCCACCCAGGCCACCGTCTTGCCCTGGATGGAGCCACGGTGCTCGATGTAGGTGAAGATGTCCGCCAGGATCTGGCAGGGGTGGTATTCGTTCGTCAGGCCATTGATGACCGGCACGCGGGAGTTGGCGGCAAAACGCTCGATCTTGGCCTGCTCGTAGGTCCGGATCATCACCAGGTCCACCATGCGGCTGATGACCTTGGCGCTGTCTTCAATCGGCTCGGCGCGGCCCAGCTGGCTGTCGCCGGTGGTCAGGTGCACCACGCTGCCGCCGAGCTGGTACATGCCGGCCTCGAAGCTCACGCGAGTGCGTGTGCTGGCCTTCTCGAAGATCATGGCCAGCGTGCGGTCTACCAGAGGGTGGTGCTTCTCGTAGGCCTTGAACTTCTTCTTGATGAGCGCGGCACGCTCGAACAGGTAGGTGTATTCGTCGGCGGTGAGGTCGTTGAACTGTAGGTAATGTTTCATGGGCTTGTGTCTCGGTGCCGGCCGATTACTCGGCCAGGATAGCTTTGACCAGCGGGGTCAGTTTGGCGACGATTTCGTCGGCCTCGGCGGTGGTCAGGATCAGCGGGGGAACCAAACGGATCACGCTGTCGGCCGTCACCGACAGGAGCAGGCCGGCTTCCGCAGCGCGGCCAATCAGTGCACCGCAGGGCTTGTTCAGTTCAATGCCCAGCATCAGGCCCTGGCCGCGAATTTCCTTCACGCCGGGCAGGCTGCCCAGTTCGCGCTGCAGCGCTGCCCGCAGGTGGTCGCCCACCGTGGCCGCATTTTGCAGCAGGCCTTCTTCTTCCATGATGCGGATGGTCTCGACCCCTGCGCGCATGGCCAGGGGGTTGCCACCAAAGGTGGTGCCGTGGTTGCCGGGCTGCAGTACGTTGGCGGCCTTGGGGCCAGCCACCACTGCGCCAATCGGCACGCCCGAGCCCAGGCCCTTGGCCAGGGGCATCACGTCGGGCACGATGCCTGCCCATTGGTGCGCAAACCACTTGCCGGTGCGGCCCACGCCACACTGCACTTCGTCAATCATCATGAGCCAGCCGCGCTCGTCGCACAGCGTGCGCAGCTGCTGCAGATATTCCACGCGCATCGAATTGATGCCACCTTCGCCCTGGATGGTTTCAAAGAACACGGCCACCACATTGGGGTTGCCTTCGGTAGCCTTTTTGATGGCCTCGATGTCGTTCATGGGCACGCGGATGAAACCTTCGACCAGCGGGCCAAAGCCGCTGTGGATCTTGGGGTTGCCCGTGGCCGACATGGTGGCAATCGACCGGCCGTGGAAGGCCTTCTCGTACACCACGATCTCGGGCTTGGCGATGCCTTTGTCCACGCCGAACTTGCGCGCGATCTTGAGCGCGGCTTCGTTGGCTTCCAGGCCCGAGTTGCAGAAGAACACGTTCTGCATGCCCGACAGCTCCACCAGCTTGGCGGCCAGTTGCTCTTGCAGCGGCACGTGGTAGTAGTTGGAGGTGTGGATCAGCTTGGTGATCTGGTCCTGCAGCGCGGGCACCAGCTTGGCGTGGTTGTGCCCCAGCGTGTTCACGGCGATGCCACCCAGGCCATCGAGGTATTCCTTGCCGTTCACGTCCCAGACTCGGCAGCCTTGCCCACGGGCCAGCGCGATAGGTACGCGGCCATAGGTGTTCATCACGTGGGGCGAAGCTGCCGGGGTGGTAGCGGTCATGCAGAAATCTCCAGACGGTGCGGTGATGGGTTGGCTTGTGGCCTGTATGAAACCCGAAAAAGCGAAGCACGATTCTAGGGGGAGCCCGGTGCATGGCTGTTGAAGATTGCGCATCACTGCAATGCGGGCACTACCTGAGTTTTGGCCCCTATGTGCAGCCCGACGCAGGGTTTAGGGAGTCAGCTCTTATATAAGAGTTAGAATGTCGCGCTGCGGTGCAGCATGCAGTGATCCTGTGTCTGGCGCGCTCACTACCACTCCAATCCCCGATGGTTTCCCCCTCCTCCAAAGAAGTCTTTATTCAGGGCATCACCCACGATGGGAAAACCTTTCGGCCCAGCGACTGGGCCGAGCGGCTGGCCGGGGTGATGAGCAGTTTCCGCCCCGGCGGAGCGCGCCCTGGCAGCCATCTGAGCTACTCGCCCTGGTGCATTCCCACCACGCTCAATGGCGTGAAATGTGTGGTGGTGCACCGCGACCTGCAGGGCCACGAGCCCATGGCCTGGGATTTCGTCATCAATTTCGCGCGCGACAACAATCTGCAGGTGGCTGAAGCCTGCCTGCTGCCCGATCCCCCGTCCTCCAAGCTCTGAGCCGGCTTGTGTCCTGACCGCTTGCGGGCCAGTCTTTGTCGGCCTTTGCGCTGGCTCTCTCACGGATTTCAGCATGGGCTGCCCCAAAGCGGGGCCCTCATGCGTCCGGCTCTGTTGGCTCGGCCCTTCCTTCCCGTCCAGAAACGAAAAAACCGCCCGAAGGCGGTTTAATTCGTTTTTCTTTTGCTGGCAGCGCACCCGTTACAAACGGCGAACGGCACATGCCGTTCGGGCTGTTTGCCTGCCGGGGCAGGCGGAGGGGTTGGTTTAGGCGGCTGCCAGTGCCAGGGCTTTCACCTTGGCAGACAGACGGCTCTTGTCGCGAGCAGCCTTGTTCTTGTGGAAGATGCCCTTGTCAGCCACGGTGTCCACCACGGCTTGCATCTTGGCGAACAGTTCGGTCGCCTTGGTCTTGTCGCCAGCCAGAACAGCCTTTTCGACGTTCTTGACAGCGGTACGGTATTTGGAGCGCAGCGAGGTATTCGCAGCGTTGAGCTTGATGTCCTGACGGACGCGCTTGCGGCCCGACGCCAGGCGCGGGTTCTTTTTCTTGGGTTTAGCGGATGCCATGATTTAGTTCCTTGGGTCTGTGGATGATGCCAGCAAAGCCCGCGATTATAGCCCAAGGCTGTTTGTTCATCGCCATGGTGTTCAAAACCGGCGTAGCGCCATCGCTAGCGTACCCCTGGAACTGGCTCTGCCAGGCCACAGGGTGCGTCCCCCTCTGGGGGAAGGTGCGAAGCGGCTCAGGGGGAATACACTCCCGCCCGTGTCACTGTTCAAAGCCGCCTCCACCGTTTCCCTTTTGACCCTTGCCTCCCGCATCACCGGGCTGGTGCGAGAGCTTCTCATGGCTTCCGTCTTTGGGGTTAGTGCCATGACGGACGCCTTCAATGTGGCATTTCGTATCCCCAATCTGTTCCGGCGGGTGCTGGGCGAGGGCGCCTTCAGCCAGGCTTTTGTCCCGGTGCTGTCCGCCACCCGTGCCCAGGAGGGCGAAGAGAGTGCCCGCGCGCTGATCGACCATGTGGGCACCTTGCTGGCATGGACGCTGGTGCTGCTGTGTATTGCTGGCGTGCTGGGCGCCCCCTGGATGGTGTGGGGCATGGCCAGCGGGCTCAAGCAGTCGCCCCAGGGCTTTGACGCCGCCGTCACCATGACGCGCTGGATGTTCCCGTACATCGGCTTCATGTCGCTGGTGGCGCTGGCGGGGGGCATTCTCAATACCTGGAAGAAGTTTGCAGTGCCGGCGGCGTCGCCGGTGCTGCTCAACATCGCACTGATCCTGTCCATCACGGTGGGCGCACCCTGGTTTTCCCGCCATGGCATCGAGCCCATTTACGCCCAGGCGGCGGGGGTGATGCTGGGTGGCTTGCTGCAACTGGCCATCCAGGTGCCTGCGCTGGTGCGCCTGGGGTTGCTGCCGCGCATTGGGGTGCGCTGGGCGGCCATTCGTGCCGCCTGGTCCGACCCCACCACGCGCAAAGTGGCACGGCTGATGCTGCCCGCGCTGCTGGGGGTGAGCGTGGCGCAGATATCCCTGCTGATCAATACGCAGATTGCCTCGCACCTGCCCACAGGCAGCGTGAGCTGGATCACCTACGCAGACCGCCTGATGGAGCTGCCGACCGCGCTGCTGGGCGTGGCGCTGGGTGTGGTACTGATGCCGCAACTGGCCAGCGCCCGCGCCAAGCAGGACGACGACCAGTACTCGGCCATGCTCGACTGGGGGCTGCGCTTGGTGGTGCTGTTGTCCGTGCCCTGCATGGTGGCCTTGCTGGTCTTTTCAGAGCCGCTGGTGGCGGTGCTGTACCACTATGGGGCCTTTGGCGATCAGGACGTGCGCCAAACCACCCTGGCACTCACGGGTTATGGCGTGGGCCTGGTGGGCATTGTGGCCATCAAGGTGCTGGCGCCGGGCTTCTATGCCAAACATGACATGCGTACCCCCATGCTCATTGCGGTGGCGGTGCTGGTGCTGACCCAGTTGATGAACCTGGTGCTGGTGCGTTACCTGCAGCATGCGGCCCTGACGTTGACCATCGGCATTGGCGCACTCATCAATGCCGGTTGGCTGTTGATCGGTTTGCTGCGGCGCGGCAGCTACCGGCCCCTGCCGGGGTGGGGCAAGTTCGCCCTGCAGGTGATCGCTGCGAGCGCCTTGCTGGCCGTGCTGCTGGTATGGGGTGCGCAGCATTTCGACTGGGTGGAAATGAGGGGGCAAACCCTGCAGCGGATAGGGTTGCTGGCGGCGCTCATGGCTGCTGCTGCCGTGCTGTACTTTGGCGCGCTGTGGGCAGCCGGGCTCAAGCTGCGCCAGTTGCTGCGGCGCTGATTTCACCGAAGGCCACAAATGCCCTGTCAAGAAGGGCTTTCTGTCGCTTGACGCCGCCCGCCCCGGCACTTACAACACCACCATGTCACTGAGCTATTCCGTACCCACCTCGCTGGAGTACTTTGCATCGCTGGTGCAAAGCGATGATCACTTCCCGCTGCTGGAGGCAGCGGCCAGCCTAGCGCAGGACGAATACCCTGAGCTCGACATGCAGCAACTGCTGGGCGATATGGACCAGTTGCTTGCGCGCATCAAGCGCCGCCTGCCTGCCGATGCCCCTGCGCTGCAGCGCCTGCGTACGCTCAACCAGTTTTTCTTTGTCGACCTGGGCTTTGGCGGCAACATCAATAACTACTACGACCCTGAAAACAGCTATCTCAACGCCGTGCTGCGAACGCGCCGGGGCATCCCCATCAGCCTGGCCGTGTTGTGGATGGAGCTGGCCCAGGGCCTGGGCCTGCATGCCCGGGGCATTGCATTCCCCGGGCACTTCATGGTCAAGGTGCTGATGCCCAAAGGACAGGTGGTGCTGGACCCGATCTCGGGCCAGTCATTGAGCCGCGAAGAGCTTGCCGAACGGCTGGAGCCTTACAAGCGCCGCAACGGCCTGGTGGACGACTACGACGTGCCGCTGGGCCTGTACCTGCAGGCGGCCACACCGCGCGACATCATTGCGCGCATGCTGCGCAATCTGAAAGAGGTGCACCGCACGCAGCACGACTGGCAGCGCTTGATCACCGTGCTCGACCGGCTCATCGTGCTGCTGCCTGACGCCTGGGGCGAGCGGCGGGATCGGGGGCTGGCCCATGCCGAGCGGGGCAACACCCTCGAAGCGATGGCCGATCTGGAAGCCTACCTGGCCCACGCCGAAGACGGGCTCGACATCGACCTGATCGCTGACCGGCTGAGCGCGCTGCGCAACGCCAACGGCTAACGCTCAGAACGGCGCGCTGCCTTCTGGCAGTGCCGCCTGCAATTGCGCCACCTGCCGACGCAGCTCGGTGTTCTCTGCCGTCAGTTCTGCCACGCGGGCCCGCAGGGCCTGCAGTTCATCGGCGCCCGCTTCAGCGCCCGGGCTGGCGTCCTTGGCCGCAGGGCTTTCGTCCGATGGCGCTTCTTCGCGTGGCTTGCGCTTGTTGAGTTCGCGCACGCGCTTGGCGGCCTGCTTGAGTTCGTCCTTGCCTGCCACGACGGCTGCCACCTGCTCCTCGGCGGGCAGCGTGGCTACGGCAGCTGCCGCATTGATGGAGATGGTGCCGGACTTCACGGCCGCCACCAGTTCCGGTGCGGCCTGCTTCTGGATTTTTTCGATCATCACCACCTGGCTGCTGCTCAGGCGCGCGGCCTTGGCAATGGCTTCGCGGCTGTCCAGGGGCGAGGGTGCGGGCAGGGCGGCCGCAGCTTCGGGGGTGTCAGGGGTGGTGGCGGCCGCTTCGGTGTCTGCGGCCGTCGTTGCGCGGGCCTTGCGGTCGGCCATGATCTCGCGCTTGCGCAGCGCCAGTACGCCGCGCTGGAAATCCGATACGCTGCGGCGCCCCAGGTGCTGGTCGATCATCCACAGGTGCACGTCTTCCATCGACTGAAAGCGCGGGTTTTGCACGGTCTGGAACGGCAGGCCATGCTTTTGGCAGATGCCATAGCGGTTGTGGCCGTCCACCAGCACATCGCCCCACAGCACCAGCGCGTCGCGGCAGCCTTCGGCCAGGATGCTGCGCTCCAGCGCCTCGTGCTCGTCGGGGGTCAGGGGTTCGATATAGGCTTTGAGTTCTTCGTTGACGACGATGTTCATGGCAGGGCAGGCAATCGGGAGCGGGGAAGGGGCGCGATTGTAGAGGCCCCGACAAGAGTCCTGGGCCAGGGCGCCGCCCTGGGCACTACTGGTCTCGCGTGCCCCGCAGCGCCAGCCAGCCCGCTACCGCTGTAAAGGCCGCCACCACTGCCACGATGATCCAGAAGCCATGCCCGTTGTCGGCCAGCGGCACGCCGCCCACGTTCATGCCGAACAGGCCGGCCAGGATGTTGATGGGCAGGGCCAGCACGGTTACCACCGTCAGCACAAAGAGGCTGCGGCTGTTGGCTTCCTGCACGCTGGCTGCGATCTCTTCCTGCAGCAGCTTGATGCGCTCTTGCAGTCCCTGCATGTCGCGCAGCACCACCGAGAACTCTTCCGTGGAGTCGCGCAGCTCCTGCGCATCGTCCGAGCCCATCCACGCCGGGGGATGCTGCAGTAGGCGGAACAATGCAGCAGGTTCGGGCGCCAGCAGCCGCTGCAGCCGCACCAGCAGCCGCCGCAGCACACCCAGGCGTGCGCGTTTGTGGTCCAGGCGCCCGGCCAGCAACGCGTCTTCCACGTCGTCGATGCGCTGCGTCACGCCGCGCACGATGTCCACCAGACCCGAGGCCTGCGTGCGCATCAGCTCGGCCAGCAGGGCCACGCTGGAGCAGGGCGCATTGCCGCTGCGCACGGCGGTGCGCAGTGCGTCCACCGACCGCAACGGGCGTGTGCGCCCAGTCACCATCAGGTGCGGCGCCACGCTGGTCCACAGGGTGGCGATGTCCGAGGGCTCGAACGCAAAGTCAAAGTGCGCGTCGTTGAGCACCGCAATCAGGGTGTCGTCGTCGCGCTCGATGCGGGTGGACACAGAACGGTCCTTGAGCGCGTCAAAAAAAGCTTCGGGCAGGTCGGCATGCCGCTCCATCCAGCGCACGGCCTGCGCGTGGCTGAGGTTGAAATGCAGCCACAGGAACTGCCCTTGCGGTGCGGCTCCTGATGGAATGCTTGCCAGCCACTGCGCCGCCTGCACGGTATCGACCTCGCGCGGCGCGGTGTTTGCGGCGAGCAGGTAGCCGCAGATGAGCCCGGCGGCATCACCCCCATAGTTCAGGCTGTTGCCTGCAGGCGCAGCGTTGGGGCGGTGAGGGGCGGGGGGAGCGGAGGGCACGGGCCTGCATCCTGGCTGCTGCACATGACATGGCCGTGACAGATCACACCCGTGTCACGGTCCTGTCACTTGGCGGTACCACCATGGCGCCATCTTTTTTTGCACCGCCGGACGGCACCATGTTCCACAGCAACACCCTTGACACCCAGGAGCTGATGCAGCGCATCGCCAACGACCTCATCGACAGCTACGACGAAGAGCTGGAGCTGGAGATCGAGGACCGCAATGTGGACGACATCGGCGCGCCGCAGCCCACCGATCGCCTGGCGCGCCAGCAGTATTTCAAGGATCTGTTCCAGCTGCAGGGCGAACTCGTCAAGCTGCAGGACTGGGTGCAGCACAGCCGCCAGAAGGTGGTGATCCTGTTCGAGGGACGCGATGCAGCCGGCAAGGGCGGCGTGATCAAGCGCATCACCCAGCGTCTGAACCCGCGCGTGGCCCGTGTGGCGGCACTGCCTGCGCCCAACGACCGCGAGCGCACCCAGTGGTACTTTCAGCGCTATGTGGCGCACCTGCCTGCGGCCGGCGAGATGGTGCTGTTTGACCGCAGCTGGTACAACCGTGCGGGCGTCGAGCGGGTGATGGGCTTTTGCAGCGACGACGAATACGAAGAGTTCTTCCGCACCGTGCCTGAGTTTGAAAAGATGCTCGTGCGCTCGGGCATCACACTCGTCAAATACTGGTTCTCCATCACCGACGAAGAGCAGCATCTGCGCTTTCTGGGCCGCATCCACGACCCGCTCAAGCAGTGGAAGCTCAGCCCCATGGACCTGGAAAGCCGCGTGCGCTGGGAGGCCTACACGAAGGCCAAAGAGACGATGCTGGAGCGCACCCACATCCCCGAGGCGCCTTGGTGGGTCGTGCAGGCGGTGGACAAGAAAAAGGCCCGCCTCAATTGCATCGCCCACCTGCTGTCGCAACTGCCCTACCAGGACGTGCCCCATCCGACCGTGGTGCTGCCCGAGCGGGTGCGCAACCCCGAATACCTGCGCCAGCCGGTGCCCGCGAGCATGTACGTGCCCGAGGTGTATTGAAGAATTGCTATCAAATTAATAGCTATCTGCGCTTGTCTATCAAGCGCTAGCGGCCAAAATCAGCGCGCCAGCTCCTCTCGCACGGCCGCGACTTGCCGGCGGGAGACCGCCAGCAATTCGGTGGATCCCTGCAGCCGCACCGCCCAGCCTTCGCCCTCTTCGGGGTCGTAGTGTTTCTCCAGTGCGCGTACGGCGCGGCGGGCCACGAGCGCATTGCGGTGGATGCGCAGGAAGCGCGGGGCGAACTTGGTTTCTATCTCGCTGAGCGAGCCGTCCATGATGTAGCTGCGGGTGGTGGTGCGCACGGTCACGTACTTCTGCTCGGCCTTGAAGTACAGCACCTCGGCCAGGGGCAGGCGTTCGGTGCGGCCCCGGTCCTGGATCAGCAGGGTTTCGCCTTCGGGCAGGCTGGGCGCCTGGGCGGGTGCGGAAGGGCGTGCGCTGCGCTGCGCCTTGGCCAGTGCCTGCTGCAAGCGTTCGCGGCGTACGGGCTTGGTCAGGTAGTCGGTGGCGTCCAGCTCGAACGCGCTCACGGCGTGGTCGGCGTGGGCCGTCACAAACACCACCGCCGGGGGCTGGGGCAGGGTCTGCAGGGTGTGGGCCAGGGCCAGGCCGTCCTGGCCGGGCATGTGGATGTCGAGCAGCACCAGGTCAAAACCCCGTCCGCCCGTGGGCCCCAGCAGTGCCATGGTTTCGCTCGCGTTGGAGGCCTCGGCCACCGTCATACGCTGAGCGGGCTGGGCCTGGGCGCAATCGGCCAGCAGGGTGCGCAGGCGGCTGCGGGCGAGGGCTTCGTCGTCAACGATCAGGATGTTCATGGTCTCTCAAGGGGCTGTTGTTGTCGTTGGGGCTGTCCACCATGCGGCGCTGCAACGGCGCCGCGCGGCTGCCATGGCGGTTGCCGGGGTTGCCAGAACTGCGGCGCGCGGGCGGTGCTGTGCTGCGCCCACCCCGGGGGCGGGGCTGGGGGTCGGGGGCGGGCAGGGTAATGCGCACCTGGTAGAGGCCGTCCTGCACGCCAGCGGTGAACTCGCCCTGCACATCGTGCAGCAGCGCCAGCCGCGCACGCACATTGGCCAGCGCAATGCCGTGGCCGCGGGGCGCGGTGTCTTCTCCATTGCCATGGCTGTTCTTGCCTTCCTTGGGGGGAAGGGTGTTGGTAATGCGCACCACCACACGGCTGCCGCGCAGCTCGGTCAGCACGCGGAGCTTGCCACCCCGGTCGCTGGGCTCCACGCCGTGTTTGACGGCGTTTTCCACCAGGGGCTGCAGCAGCAGCGGGGGCAGGCGGGCGCCGTCGGTGCGGGGGTCCAGGTTCCACTGCACCTGCAGGCGTTTGCCAAAGCGCACCTCTTCGATGCCCAGGTAGCGGCGCGCGAGCGTGATTTCTTCGGCCAGCGTGGTCGATTCACCCTGCTCGATGAGGGCGACCCGAAACAGGTCGGACAGGTCTTCCAGCAGCGATTCGGCCTTGGCCGGTTCTTCGCGAACCAGCGCGATGGCGCTGTTGAGCGTGTTGAACAGAAAATGGGGGCGGATGCGTGACTGCAGCTCCGTCAGGCGCGCCGTGGTGGCCGCGGGCGTGCGGCCCCGCGCGCGCAGCACCAGCGCTGCCACCAGCATGGCGGCCAGCAGCGCGCCCGTGGCGGCGCTGGCCAGCCAGGGGGCCGAGGTGGGCTGCGCCACCAGCGCCAGCATGCCGCAGGCATAGGCCCCGGCCAGGGCACCCAGCAGCACGCCCGCCAGGTATTGCTGCACGGTGGTCAGGCGCTGCAGCACGGTCTTGAGGCTGCAGGCCGTGACCAGCCACAGCAGCGTGGCGGGCAGCGCACCGCCCGTCAGCAGTGCCAGGGTGGCCAGCCATTCCACAGGGTTGCCCGCCCCATACATCGCGCCCACGCCCACCACCAGCTCCACGAACAGCACGGCCCGCAGCACCACGCCCACCTGGCAGGCGTCAAACACCAGGGCCCGCCCGCGCGGCGGCTGGCCGCCCGGCCCGGCGCCAGCGGCCGCCCGCACGCTGTGCGCAGACCTTTCTGGCGGGCCAGAATCTGGCAGCGGGGGCTGGGTCGATAAAATTTGCGTGTTTTGCATTGCGGCGCCCGGGTTGTCCGGGTGTCTGAACCTCCGGATTATTGCCCTCCTTATGTCCAAAGCCCAAGCCACCAGCGCCGACTCTGCGCCGTCCCACAACCAACTCGACACCAAGGCCCAGGCCTGGTCGGCGTTGTTTTCCGAGCCCATGAGCGACCTGGTCAAGCGCTACACCTCCAGCGTGTTCTTCGACAAGCGTCTGTGGCAGGCCGATATTGCAGGCAGCCTGGCACATGCCGAGATGCTCGCCGCGCAGGGCATCATCTCTGCCTCCGACCACGCCTCCATCCAGCGCGGCATGGCGCAGATAACGTCGGAGATCGAGTCCGGTGCCTTTGAATGGAAGCTCGACCTGGAAGACGTGCACTTGAACATCGAAGCCCGCCTGACCCAGCTGGTGGGCGATGCGGGCAAGCGCCTGCACACCGGCCGCAGCCGCAATGACCAGGTCGCCACCGACGTGCGCCTGTGGCTGCGCGGCGAGATTGATTTGATCGGCGACCTGCTCAAAGAGCTGCAGGTGTCGCTGGTCGATGTGGCTGAGCAGAACGTCGAGGTGATCCTGCCCGGCTTCACCCACCTGCAGGTGGCCCAGCCCGTGAGTTTTGGCCACCACATGCTCGCCTATGTGGAAATGTTCAAGCGCGACGCAGAGCGCATGGCCGACGTGCGCCGCCGCACCAACGTGCTGCCCCTGGGCAGCGCGGCCCTGGCCGGCACCACCTACCCGCTGGACCGCGAGCGCGTCGCAAAAACTCTGGGCATGGAGGGCGTGTGCCAGAACAGCCTGGACGCCGTGAGCGACCGCGACTTCGCCATCGAATTCACCGCCGCCGCCAGCCTGTGCATGGTGCACGTGAGCCGCCTGTCCGAAGAGCTCATCATCTGGATGAGCCAGAACTTCGGCTTCATCAAGATCGCCGACCGCTTCACCACCGGCTCTTCCATCATGCCGCAGAAGAAGAACCCCGACGTGCCGGAACTGGCGCGCGGCAAGACCGGCCGCGTGGTGGGCCACCTCATGGGCCTCATCACCCTGATGAAGGGCCAGCCCCTGGCCTACAACAAGGACAACCAGGAAGACAAGGAGCCGCTGTTCGACACGGTGGACACGCTCAAGGACACGCTGCGCATCTTTGCCGAGATGGTGGGCGGCCAGCTGAACCCCGCCACGGGCCAAAAAGAAGGCGGCATCACCGTGAACGCCCAGGCCATGGAGCAGGCCGCGCTCAAGGGCTACGCCACGGCGACCGACCTGGCCGACTATCTGGTGAAAAAGGGCCTGCCCTTCCGCGACGCGCACGAAACCGTGGCCCATGCAGTGAAGGCGGCCACCTCGCACGCGTGCGACCTGTCGGAGCTGCCTTTGACGGTGCTGCAGGGCTTTCACCCCGCCATCGAGAAGGATGTGTACGAGTGCCTGAGCCTGCGTGGCTCGCTCAACGCCCGCAACACGCTGGGGGGTACGGCCCCCGCGCAGGTGCGCCTGCAGTTGGAGCGCCATCGCGCACGCCTGGCCTGATTTTTGCGGTGCCCATTGCACATCCTTTTGGAGCTTTTGCCATGACCCCATCCCGCCGCAGCCTGTTGTCCCGTCTTTTGCGCACCAGCGCCTTTCTGGGGGCTGCGCTGACCGTGGGGCTCGCGTCGGCGCAGTCGGCCAAGCCCATTCGCCTGCTGGTGGGGTTCCCGCCCGGCGGTGGTTCGGACGCCATTGCGCGCACCTTGTCCGAGAAGCTCAAGGATGAACTGGGCGTGCCAGTGGTGGTGGAAAACCGCCCTGGCGCCGGGGGCCAGATTGCGGCCCAGGCGCTCAAAGCCGCAGTGCCCGATGGGACCACGCTGTTCATCACGCACGACCACACCATCTCCATCCTGCCCCAGGTGGTCAAGAACGCCGGCTTCGACCCGGTGCGCGACTTCGTTCCCGTCGGTGGCTTTGCCACCTTTGTGAATGCATTTGCCGTCTCTGGAGGCACGCCCGCCAAGTCGTTCGGCGACTACGTCAACTGGGTGCGCACGGCGGGCCAGGGCAAGGGGGCCGTGGGTATCCCGGCGCCAGCTTCCACCCCCGAATTCCTGGTCAAGCTGATCGGGCAGAAGTACCAGATCGACCTGGTGTCCGCCCCCTACCGGGGCAGCGCGCCCATGATGGCCGACATGCTGGGCAACCAGATCGGTGCAGGCGTCGCCTCGGTGCAGGATTTCATCGAGAACCACAAGGCGGGCAAGGTGCGCGTGGTGGGCGTGCTCGGCACCAAGCGCCAGGCCGCCATGCCCGATGTGCCCACGTTCGACGAAATGGGCCTCAAGGGCTTTGAAGACCTGCCGTACTACGGCATCTACGCCCCCACCGGCACACCGCAGAAGTTCATCACCGAGTTCTCCATCGCCCTGTCCAAGGTGGTGGCGATGCCGGATGTGCGCGAGCACCTGACGGCCATGGGCCTCACGGTGGGCTACATGACACCGCAGCAGCTGGCCACCCGCCAGGCGGCCTACACCGAGGCTTGGACGCGCATCATCAAGACCAGCGGGTTTGTGGCGCAGTAGGCCAGGGCGTGCTTGGTGTGGTCATTCGAGCGGATGTCGCTGCATCCTCCTGTTCCTGAGAACGGTCGAATTGCGGAAATTCAAACTGCGGATTCACGTGCTGCAGATTTCTAAGGCTGGGCCGGGCCTTTGACTTGGTGCGCCGCAAAAGCCGTGACCCGGTCAAAGCGCTCCTCGGGCAGGGTGTCCAGAGTCTGCTGCGGGCGCGGGGCCTGCAGACGTTCATTCTCATCGGCGCGATGGCTCTTTCATGGCAGTGTCTGTGCCGTCGCGGCGGGTGCCTTTTGGGGCCGTGGCCGAGGCTGCGAAGCGGGCCGGTGCCCGCAGTTCAGTGCGCGCGCGCCCGGCCCGTACCCTGCGACGGCGTGCCTCCGCGCCCGAACTGGTGCCAGGCCCGGCGCAGCTGGGTGTCGGAGCTGAACCCCGCCATCAGCGCCGCCTGCGTCACGTTCTGGCCAGACCGCAGCGCGGCCTCGGCCGTGGCCAGGCGGATGCGCCGCAGGTACTGCAGCGGGGCGATGCCCGCATGTTCCAGAAACAGCCGCGTGAGGTGGCGCGGCGAGGTGTGTGCCACCTCGGCCATCTGCGGCACGCTCCAGTCGGCCTGCGGTTGCTGGCCCACGGCGTCCTGCACGCGGTGCAGTGCGGGGTGCATGTGGTTGCGGTGGTGCAGAAACGGCGAGAACTGCGGGTCGTCCGGCCCCCGGCGCAGCCCGATCACCATGGCCTGCGCCACCTGCACCGCCACCGTGGGGCCGCAGATGTCGGAGATGCGGTGGAGCAGCAGGTCGATGCCGGTGGTCACGCCTGCGCTGGTGTAGATGGGGCCATCGGCCACGAACACGCGGTTGGCGGCCACGTCGCAGCGTGGGTCTACCAGGGCCAGCTCGTCCAGGTGCAGGTGGTGCGTGGTGGCGCGCCGGCCGGTCAGCAGTCCTGCATGGGCGGCCAGCACCGCGCCCGCGCACACGGTGACCAGCTCCAGCTGCCCCGCCACCGGGCGCAGGCCGCGCAGCCAGTGCAGCAGGGCCTGGGCTTCGGGGCCGCTCACGTCGATGTGGTGGCCTGCCAGGCCCACCAGCACCACCCACGCGGGGCTGGGCAGTGTGTCAGGCAGCGGCGCCAGCCCGGTGACAGCGACCCCCACGGACGACATCGACTCGGGCGTGGGGCTCACGAAGTGCTGCACAAAGCGCTCTGGTTGGCCTAGGGCGACCAGGGTCTGGTTGGCAATGCGCAGCGCCTCGGCCGGGCCGGCCCAGTCCAGCACCAGGCTGCCAGGCAGCAGGGCGAAGTACACGTGGATGGGGGAATGTGTTATGTCCTGCATGACAAGTTCTTGAAAAAGGCGCCGCTCCCAAGGCGTTTTATGGCTCCCTGTTCCACGGGGTGTCCATCTGGCGGGCGGTGCGCTCCGCAAGTGCTGCGCTCGCCAGCCGGGTGACCAGGTGCAGGCTCATGTCAATGCCGGCGCTGATGCCGGCCGACGTGACCAGCGCCCCCCGGTCTACCCAGCGCACATTTTCCCGCACATCCAGGGTGGGAAACCGCGCCCGCAGGTCAGCAATGTCCTCCCAGTGGGTGGTGGCAGGGCCTTCGGTCAGCACGCCTGCGGCTGCCAGGATGAATGCTCCTGTGCACACCGATGCGGTCATCTGCGCACCACGCGCCGCCTGGGCCACCCAGGCGCGGGTGTCTGCGCAGGCCGCGGCGGCGTCCACCACGCCGCCGGGCACGATGAGCACATCGGGCGCGGTGGCGTTGGCGAAGTCCGCGTCCGGCAGCACGCGCAGACCAGCGCGGGCCCGCACGGGGGCCAGGCTGCGGGCCACGCACTGCACGGCAAATGGCGCGGGTGCGCCAGGCTGCAGGCGCTGCGCCATGCGCACGGCGGTGGTGAACACTTCGTAGGGGCCGCCCAGGTCCAGGGCTTCCACCTCGTCAAAAACGAGGATGGCGACTTGCAGGGGCTTTGGGGGTTTGATGGCAGATGGTGTGGTCACGGTGTGGTGCGGGGAGGGTGGTGGGCAAACACATAACGCGGGTAGGTGCCGTGCGCAGTCGTTGCGGCGTTCAGGTCGATATCGACGGTGCAAAAGGGTTGTTCTGCCGTGGTGCGGGCGAGCAGGGCGCCATCGGGGCTGATGACCCAGCCCGCGCCGCCATAAGTGCCTGCGGCGTGGTCCGCGCGGTTGGACGACAGGCTGTAGGCGCCAGTGCGCACGGCGGCCACGGTGCCCACGGCCAGCCATTTGTCCGTGGTGGCGGCCGCTGTGGCGCGCGGCGACAGGATGGCCTGCAGCCCGCCCAGCGCCGCATAGTGGGCATAGGTGTCCAGCGCCCAGAGTTCGGTGCAAATATTCAGGCCGAAGGCTAGCGGCCCGGCGTTGAAACGGGGAAATGCTGCATCACCGCGCTCAAACCACTGGGCCTCCCAGCCACCCGGTTCATCGGGCAGGTGGAACTTGCGCCGCAGGGGCGCGTAGCCGGTCTGCGCGGACCAGAGAAAGCCCTCGTTCAGGCGCTGCCCGCCCGCAGTGACCGGGCGCGCGCCCACCACCCAGTCGGCGCCCAGCTCGGGCAGGCGGGCTGCCCAGGCGTCGCTGAGTGCGACGGCGGCGCCCCAGCGTGCAGGATCGGCGGGGAGCGATTCCCACACCGGCTCGACAAAGGCGAACTCGGGCAGCAGCACCAGCTCGGATTGCGCGCTGTGGGTGTGGGCGCACAGTGCTACCCAGGCAGCTTCGAGCAGATGGGGTTGGTAGGGCAATTCGCAGACAGTGGCGCGCATGGTGTTCTCCGGCGGTCAGGCTGCGGCCGCTTCCAGGGCGTCCAGGGCTTCCCGCACGGTGCGCAGGGTGGCAAAGCGGCCCTGCAGCACCGTGGCGGTGCGGGTCTTGATGTCGGCGGCTGACAGCACCTGGCCGTCGGGCTGCATCATGTCCCAGGTCAAGGTGGCGTCGGTCACATAGTCCACCTCCCAGCCCAGATCCGAGGCGTGGCGCGTGGTGGTTTCGCAGCATTGTTCGGTGCGGATGCCGCTGATGATGAGGCGCTGGATGCCATGGCGCGTCAACCACACGTCCAGTCCCGTGCCCACCAGCGCGCTGTGGCGCGACTTGGTGAAGGTGGCGGCCGCCTCGAAGGGCGCCAGGCCATCGAGTGCGCGCACCTGGCCCGACACCTGCGAAAACGCATTCTCGGGCACTTCGGGGCCTTCGCTGTGGAACACCCGCACCACCGGCACGCCGCGCGCCACGCAGCCTTCGATCAGGGCGTTCTGGGCCTGCAGATAGGCGGGCAGGTCGTGCGTGGTGAAGTAAGGGCGGTGGCGAAAGGACTCCTGGACGTCAATCACTATCAGACATGTTTTCATGGTGTGCTTCTTTCGATGGATGGTTTGAAGCCTCTATTTTTATTAAGCTAAGGCGTGGAGTCCGCGCCAGACGGGACAGGTTTCGATCAATTTACGCCATCGGTGGAGGTCTTGGTGAGGTTTCACTGGGAATGGTGGGCAAGCGGGCCATGGGGTTGTCTGGAAAAAGGCGACTAACGATTTGTGGGTAATGTTTTGTAGCTATCAAATTGATAGTTTTGCGCGGTGAGCCGCATAAGCTGTTATGGTGATTAGGGTTTTCCCTAAATTTTTGACCTCTACAGCCCACCCACTACACAACTCCTTGCCATGGCCAGACGCTCCCGCTTGTTTTCCCTGTCAGCGCTGACGCGGGCCTACCAGCGCAACCTGAAGGCCTTTGCCCGGGCGGCGCGCCCTGTGCGCGCCAAGGCCCCGGCTGCGCCGCGCCGGGTGGTGCCTGCGCCAGCGGTGCCAGCCCGGCGCGCGGCCAGCAAGCCCGTGCCCGCTCGCGGAGAGTGGGTCGGTGGCGTTGCACCCGGGCCTGCGGGCGCGCGGCGCTACCACCTCTACATCCCGCCAGGGCTGGCGCTGAAAGCAGACGAGAAACTGCCCTTGCTGGTCATGCTGCATGGCTGCGGCCAGACGGGGGGCGATCTGGCTGCAGCCACGCGCATGAACCGGCTGGCCGCGCGCGAGCGTTTTCTGGTGCTGTACCCTGAGCAGGAGCGCATGGCCAACGCCCATGGATGCTGGAACTGGTTTGAGCGCCGCAACGGCAAGGCCCAGGCCGAGGCAGCCACGCTGCTGGCTGCGGTGGACAAGGTGGCGCGCCGCTACCCGGTGGACCTGGCCCGTGTGGCCGTGGCGGGCTTGTCGGCCGGTGCCAGCATGGCCGTGCTGATGGCCGCGCTCTATCCCCAGCGGTTCTGTGCCGTGGCCATGCATTCCGGGGTGGCACCGGGCACGGCCGAATCGGCCGCCACGGCGCTGGCCGCCATGCACGGGCGGCGCGCTGCGCACCTGCCAGAGCCCCTGGGTGTCTCCCTCAACCAGGGCGCAACCCCTTCCGCGCTGCCGCTGCCGCCCCTGCTGGTGCTGCATGGCGATGCCGATGGTGTGGTCTCGGTGCGTAACGCGGCGGCCACGGCCCTGCTGTGGGCGGACGCGCTGGGCGCGCGGGCCGGAGCCTTGCGCACCCTGCAGCGTGGCCAGCGCCATGCCATGCGGGTGACCGAATTCAAGACCCGGGGCCGCACCGTGGTGGCGCTGCGCGAAGTGGCGGGGCTGGCCCACGCCTGGAGCGGCGGCGTGGCGCAATTGCCGTTCAGCGACCCGGCCGGGCCGGATGCCTCGGCCCTGGTGTGGGCCTTTGTGGCGCGGCAGTTTGCAAAAAATGAATAAAAATAGGCTCTAGCGCTTATCTGTCAAGCGCGAGCAGCTATTAAATTTGTAGTGAATGTGGTGTTTGATGCTGCCCGTGGCAGCATCCATGGTCGGCTATACCAGCCGCGCTGCCACCAGCTCCTTCTTGAGGTAGGCATAAAACAGCGGGGCCGCCACCAGCCCGGCGGGGCCAAACACGGCCTCGGCCACGAACATCACGCTCAGCAGCTCCCACACGCCCATCTGCGTGCGGCGGCCCACCACCTTGGCGTTGATCACGTATTCGGCCTTGTGGATCAGGATCAGAAAGCCCAGGCAGGCGGCCGCCGCCAGCGGCGACACCGACAGCCCCACGATGGTGATGACCACGTTGCACACCAGGTTGCCCACGATGGGCACGAGCCCGGCAATGAACGTGAACGTGATCAGCACGGGCGTGTAGGGCAGCTCCAGATTCCACAGCGGCAGCACAAACAGCAGGAACAGCGCGGTGAGCAGGGTGTTGAACGCCGCAATCCAGAACTGCGCGGCCACGATCTGCCGGAACGCCTCGCCAAACAGTGTGATGCGCAGCTTGAGCTGCTGGGCCAGCGGGCCGCGCGCGAGGGCTGGTGGGCGCACGGCCGCCAGCGCGCCGATGAGCAGGCCCACATAGGCAAACAGCAGCCCTGCCAGCCAGGCGCGCCCGGCCATGGCCAGCGCGCCGGCCTTGGCGCCCAGGTAGTTGGCGATGATGCGCTGGATTTCAGCCGCGCCCTCGGGCAGGTGGGCCGCCATGTCGGCAGGCAGCTTCAGCCGCAGCTCCAGCACCGTGCGCGCCATGTAGTTGAGCAGCTCACGGTATTGCTGCGGGGCATCGACCAGATAACCCCGCGAGTGCGTCAGTCCGGCGGCCAGCAGCGCCAGCGGCAGCAGCATGACCAGACCTGCCGCCACCACCTGCGCCACCCGCAGGCTGCGGGCGGAAGGGGTGGACTGGCGCTGCACCCGTCCCAGGCCCTGGGCAAACCAGCGCGTGAGGGCCCGCGTGAGCAGAAAGCCCAGGCACACGCACAACAGGCCCGGCAGCAGGCCGCGCCACATCACCAGCAGCAGCACGGCCGCCACCAGCAGGTAGCTGGCCACCACAACGCCCCGGGTCAGGGCGCGCGGTGGCAGCGTGGTGGGCTCGGGCGGTGCGGGGGCGACGGGGGCAGAAGGGGGGCGCTGCGCCATGCGCTGAAACTGGTCGTGTGCGGTGGGGTTGAATGAACGCGGGCGGGGGCGATCAGGCCACCACCACGGCGGCGCCTTCGCCGCGCGCAGCGATCGTGCCAATCGTGTACACCTGCTCGCCCGCAGCGCGCAGCGTGGCGGCTGTGGCCTCAGCGTTGGCGGCATCCACCACCACCACCATGCCAATGCCGTTGTTGAAGGTGCGGTTCATCTCGATGTCGTCGATGCCGGCGGTCTTTTGCAGCCAGGCAAACAGCTCGGTCTGGGGCCAACTTCCCTTGGTCAGATGGGCGGCCGTGCCTTCGGGCAGCACGCGGGGGATGTTCTCCAGCAGGCCGCCACCGGTGATGTGGGCCAGGGCCTTGATCGGATGGACCGCCAGCGCAGCCAGCACATTCTTTACGTACAGGCGGGTGGGTTCCATGATGGCCTGCTTGAAGGGCTTGCCGTCCAGCGTGGCGGGCAGGGTGCCAGCGGCTTCGGCGCGGTCGATGCACTTGCGCACCAGGCTGAAACCGTTGGAATGCACACCATGGCTGGCCAGGCCCAGCACCACGTCGCCGGGCTTGACGTCCTTGCCGGTCAGGATCTTGGACTTTTCGACCGCACCCACGGCAAAGCCGGCCAGATCGTATTCACCGGCAGGGTACATGCCGGGCATTTCGGCCGTTTCGCCGCCGATCAGCGCGCAGCCGCTCAGTTCGCAACCCTTGGCGATGCCGCCCACCACGGCCGCAGCCGTGTCCACATCGAGCTTGCCGCAGGCGAAGTAGTCCAGGAAGAACAGGGGCTCGGCGCCTTGCACCAGCACGTCGTTCACGCTCATGGCCACCAGGTCGATGCCCACGGTGTCGTGCATGTTCCATTCAAACGCCAGCTTGAGCTTGGTGCCCACGCCGTCGGTGCCGGAGACCAGCACCGGCTCCTTGTAGCGCTTGGGCACTTCGAACAGCGCGCCAAAGCCGCCAATACCCGCCAGCACACCTTCGCGCATGGTCTTCTTGGCCAGGGGTTTGATGCGTTCGACCAGGGCATCGCCCGCGTCGATGTCAACGCCAGCGTCTTTGTAGGACAGGGGGGTGGGGGAGGTGGCAGAGGTGCTCATAGGGGTGCTCAAGGCAGGGACGGCACGGAACAGCGTGCGCAGCAGACTAAAATTTGCCCAGATTTTACGGGTTGCGCACCCAGTGCCACCCGCTCACCCCTTCACACCGCCCTGTTTTGTCCTTCAAGCCCATGCTGTTTCGTGCCCCAACCCTCTGCCTGCGTGCCTGTGGGCGGCAGCCATGATGAAGCAACTGGCACTGGACATCGGCCTGGCCACAGGGCCCACGCTGGCCCGGTTTTATGCAGGCCCCAATGAAGCCGCCCTGCAACATCTGCGCCTGGCCGCTGGCGAAGGCAGCAGCGAGGCCACCCGCTCCCCCGTGCCCACCTACCTGTGGGGCGAGCCCGGCAGTGGCAAGACCCATTTGCTCCAGGCCGTGCGCCAGGCCCTGCGCGAGCAGGGCTCCAGCGTAGGCTGGCTCGACCCGGCCGTCGCCGAACCCCCTGATTTCGACGAAAACTGGGCAGCCGTGCTCATGGACGACGTGCACCTGTACAGCACAGCCCAGCAGGCCACCGCGTTCAATTGGTTCGTCAACGCCATCAGCCCCGCCAGCGGCAGCCAGCGCTGGGTGCTGGCTGCTGGCAACCTGCCCCCGGCAGACCTGCCCTTGCGCGACGACCTGCGCAGCCGCCTGGGTTGGGGCCATGTGTTCCAGTTGCAGCTGCTGGGCGAGGCCGAGCGCCGCGCCGTGCTGCGCCAGGAGGCCGACGCACGTGGCGTGTTCCTGGGCGACGAAGTCATGGACTACATGCTCAACCGCTTCTCGCGCGACCTGGGCAGCCTCATGCAGCTCTTGGACCAGCTGGATGCCTTTGCCTTGCGCACCCAGCGCGCCATCACGATTCCCTTGCTCAAGACAATGTTGGAATCGGAATAACGCCGTGCCCCCACGTCTTTTTTTACGTGTGAACCTGAATGACTTCTGAACCCCGCCGCTTGCGGCTTGCGCTGTTTGACCTGGACCACACGCTGCTGCCGCTCGACTCTGATTACGAGTGGGGCGAATTCACCATCCGCATCGGCTGGAACGACCCCGTGGAGTTCGCGCGCCGCAACGACGAGTTCTACGCCCACTACCAGGCTGGCACGCTCGATGTGCACGACTACGTGCGTTTTGCGACCGAGGCGGTGCGCCTGCGCGGGCCCGAGGCGGCGGCGGCCGCGCACCAGCAGTTCATGCGCGAGGTCATCACCCCGGCCATCAAACCAATGGCGCTCCACCTCATCCGCCAGCACCAGGCTGCAGGCGACGAGGTGCTGATCGTCACTGCCACGAACGAATTTGTGACCACGCCCATCGCGCAGGCGCTGGGCGTGTCGCAACTTCTGGCCGTGCAACTGGTGCGCGACGCCAGCGGCTGGTACACCGGCGAGATCGACGGCATTCCCACCATGCGCGAAGGCAAGGTGCGCCGCATGGAACAATGGCTGGCCGAGCGGCAACTGGCCTGGGGAGATGTCGAAAGCACGTTCTACAGCGACTCGATGAACGACGTGCCCCTGCTGGAGAAGGTGAACCACCCGGTGGCCACCAACCCCGACCCGCGCCTGCGCGCCCTGGCCCAGGAGCGCGGCTGGCGCATACTGGACCTGTTTGCGGCCGATGCCGAAACGCCTGCACCACCAGCTGAATGATGAGCGCCTTGCAGCCCCCACCAGCCGCCGTTTCGTGCCCGACCCCCTGAAACCTTTCACTCCATGATCAAGAAGTTCCTAGACAAACTGATGGGCAAATCGACGCCCGGCACCTCGGGCGGCAAGCCCCACTTCGGCAAGCGCGAGGAGGTGCCCGCCTCGGTGCACGGCATCAACCCCGAACTGGTGGACCGCCGTGCTGCCGAGGTGGTTGCCACGCTCAAGCAAGCAGGTTTTGAGGCCTACATCGTCGGCGGCGCCGTGCGCGACCTGCTGCTGGGCCTGCGCCCCAAGGACTTTGACGTGGCCACCAACGCCACGCCCGAGCAGGTCAAGGGGCTGTTCCGCCGCGCCTTCATCATCGGCAAGCGCTTTCGCATCGTGCACGTGGTGCACGGCCGGGGGCGTGAGCATGAAGTGATCGAGGTCTCCACCTTCCGCGCTTACCTGGACAACGCCGCTGCAGGCCAGGTGGCGGGCAACGAAAAGACCAGCAAGGCCCAGCTGTCGGGCATGCAGCACGCTGTGGATGCCAGCGGACGCGTGCTGCGCGACAACGTCTGGGGCCCGCAGGACGAAGACGCCACGCGCCGCGACTTCACCGTGAACGCCATGTACTACGACCCGGTGAGCCAGATCGTGGTCGACTACCACAAGGGCCTGCAGGACGCCAAGAAGAAGACACTGCGCATGATTGGCGACCCCGCCACGCGTTACCGCGAAGACCCGGTGCGCATCATCCGTGCCGTGCGCTTTGCAGCCAAGCTCAGCGGCCTGGGTTTCAGCATCGAGGCCAAGTCGGCAGCCCCGCTGGTGCAGTCGCAGGCGCTGCTGGCCGAGGTGCCGCAGAGCCGCATGTTCGACGAAATGCTCAAGCTGCTGCAAACCGGCCACGCCATTGCCACCATTGAACAGTTGCGCAAGCTGGGCATGGCCAAGGGCATCTACCCGCTGTTGGACGTGGCCGTGGAGCGCGCCGATACGCCGTTTGTCAAAGCCGCCCTGGTGGACACCGACCGCCGCGTCAACGAAGGCAAGCCCGTCGCCCCGAGCTTCCTCCTGGCCTGCGTGCTGTGGGAAGACGTGCGCAATGGCTGGCAGACGCGCCTGAACCAGCGCCAGCACCCGCTGCCCGCGCTGCAGGAGGCCATCGACGAGGTGTTCGACAAGCGCATTGGTGATGTGTCCGGCCGGGGCAAACTGGCCGCCGACATGCGCGAGATCTGGGTCATGCAACCGCGTTTTGAAAAGCGCGTGGGCAACACACCGTTTGGCATGGTGATGCAGCCGCGCTTTCGCGCCGGTTTCGACTTCATGCGCTTGCGCGCCGATGTGGGTGAGGTGGAAGAAGCGCTGGCCGAGTGGTGGCAGGACTTCCAGACCGCCGACGATGAGCGCCGTGATGACCTGATGGACCAGGCAAAAGAAGAACAGAAAGCCCGCCAGAAAGCGCAGCCCGTGGTCAAGCGCGTGCCCCGCGCTGCACCCGCCCCCGATCCGCGCGGCTTGCCCCAAGGGTCAGACGCCGGACCGGTCGACAGCGACGCTGAGTTCCCCTCCGAAGGTGGTGCCCCCAAGAAGCGCCGCCGCCGCCGTCGCAAGCCCGGTGGTGCGGGAGGCGGCGAAGGCGCAGCCCCTGCGGCGGCGGGCGAGTGAATCTGCCGGACCTCGGCGACGAGCGCGAACGGCCCGCCCTGGTCTACGTGGGCCTGGGCGCCAATCTCGGCGAGCGTGAGACGGCCTTGCGCAATGCTTTGGCGGCAATCGACCAGTTGCCAGGCACCCGGGTCACACGCGTGTCGCCGCTCTACGGCAGCGCGCCGGTCGATGCCGGTGGGCCCGACTACCTCAATGCCGTGGCCGAGCTGACCACGGCACTGGCCCCGCAGCCCCTGCTGCAGGCCCTGCAATCCATCGAACAAGCCGCTGGCCGCCAGCGCCCCTACCGCAACGCCCCGCGCACGCTGGATCTGGACATCCTGTGGTTTGGCGGCCAGGCCATCGACACCCCCGAGCTCACCGTGCCCCACCCTCGGATGGCCGAACGCGCGTTTGTGCTGCGCCCCCTGGCCGATCTTGCGCCAGAGCGGGTGGATGCCGCAGCGCTGCAGGCCGTGGCATTGCAGGACATCCACCGGCTCGAAGGCCCGGGTTGGGCGGACGCGGTGGTGGGTAGATGATTTGCTTCTAAATCAGGAGCTGCTAGCGCTTTGTAGATAAGCGCTAGAGGCTAAAAAAAGCTTAAAAATATTACCCTGCGCGACGGATGGACCCGCACCGGATGAAACTGGCGCAGCCCAACGCCAGTGCCACCGTGGAACCGGCTTTGCCGGGCCACGGGTGGCGTCCCTCTTGGGGGTTGAGATACTGCCGCTCAGGGGGTCAATCCACCTTCGCGCCGGACGCCTTCACCACCTGCTGGTACTTCGCGCGTTCGCTGGCCATGAAGCTGTCGAACTGCTGCGGTGTGGTGGGTACGGGTTCGGCCAGCAAGGCTCCAAAGCGGGTCTTGGTTTCTGGCGCATTGAGGGCGGCTACAAAGGCCTTGTTCAGCTTGTCGATGATGGGCTTGGGCGTGGCTGCGGGTGCCACGAGGCCCCACCAGGTGTCGATGGAAAAGCCCTTGAATGTAGCGGACAGGGGCGGCACGCCCGGCAGCGAGGGCGAGGCGTCCAGCGAGGTCACGGCCAGGGCCTTGAGCTTGCCGGCACGGATGTTGGGTGCGGCGGCCGCTAGGTTGTCGATGTTGAAGTCCACTTCGCCCGCCAGCAGTGCCAGCTGCGCGGGGTTGGCGCCGCGGTAGGGGATGTGGAGCGCAAAGATGCCCGCGCGCTGCTTGAACATCTCACCTGCCAAGTGGCCCGCGCTGCCATTGCCGCCACTGCCGTAGTTGAGCTTGGCGGGGTTGGCCTTGGCGTAGGCGATCAGGTCGGCCAGGGTGTTGATCTTGAGCTGCTCGGCTTTGGCGGCGTTGATGACCAGCACGTTGGGAACACGCACCATCTGCGTGATGCCCGCGAAGTCCTTGCCCGCGTCGTAGGGCATCTTGGCGTACAGCCAGGGGTTCACTGCATGCGTGGCCGTGGCGGCGATGCCGATGGTCAGGCCATCGGGTGCGGCTTTGGCAATGGCGTCGGCACCGATGTTGCCGCCGGCACCGCCCTTGTTTTCAATGATCACGGTGCCCAGCGAGTCGCGCACGCGCTCGGCCAGTGCACGCGCCGTCACGTCGATGGGCCCACCGGGTGCGTAGGGCACGACCAGACGGATGGGCTGGCCGGAGTCCTGCGCAAGCGCGACCGAGGCCGCGAAGGGGGATGAAAAAGCCGCTGCAACAGCGGCACTGGCGATGAGGTGGTTTCTGCGGTTCATGGTGCCATTGTGCAAAAAATAATAAGACTGCTTACGAAAACTGGTGGACGGCAGCTGTGGAGGGTGCCTGTGGAGGGCTGTCACAGCGTGCGCAACGTGTTTTCTGCCAGCCCCAGATCTTCCACCAGCATGCCCAGCTCGTGCGACGAGCGGATGTCCAGTTTCAGGAAGATGGCAGAGCGGTGCGTGTCCACCGTGCGCGGGTCGATAGGCCGCTCCGGGTCGCGCTGGGCCAGCGCGCGGGCCACCTCCTTGCTGCTGATGCCGGTGGCCAGCAGGCGCGCCACCTCTTGCTGGCGCGGGCTCAGCGTGTTCCAGCGCTCCCGCAAGGTGTTGCGCCGCTGTGCGCGCTGTGCGTCTTCCAGCGACAGGTTCGCGGCCCGGAGCACGGCGGCCAGCAGGGTTTGCTCGTCGCAGGGTTTTTCGAGCCAGTCCACGGCCCCTTGCTTGACGGCGGTGACGGCGGAAGACAGTTCGCCATGGGCGGACAGGAACACGGTCTTGAGCACGGCATTGCGCTCGCGCAGCGCATCGAACACCTGCAGGCCGCTCATGCCGTCCATGCGCAGGTCCAGCAGCACGCAGCCCGGGTGGGCGAGGTCGGCGCGGGCCAGGAACTCAGGGCCGCTGGCAAACGTGCGGGGCGCATGGCCACCGGCCAGCAGCAGGGCGGCCAGGGAGTTGCGCACGCCCTCGTCGTCGTCCACGACGTAGACATTCGCGGGAACTGTGGTGTTGACGGTGACGGGAGTGGTCGGATGGCTGTCGGTCATGGTGGGGGCAAGAAAATGCGGGGCAACCGGATCTCAAACACGGCGCCGCCGCCGTCGCGGTTGCGCGCCAGCAGCTCGCCGCCCATGCTTTCGACAATGGAGCGGCAGATGTTCAGGCCCAGCCCGAGGCCGTCGGAACGGGTGGTGAAGAAGGGCTCGAACAGGCGTTCGGCGATCTCCGGTGGCAGGCCGGGCCCCCGGTCCAGCACTTCGAGGCAGGCAAACCGGGTATCGGCCGTGGTGCGCAGCAATAGTTCGTGCGCCTCGGGCGGCGGGGCATCTGCGCGCATCGCCTGCATGGCCTGCAAGGCATTGAGGCCCAGGTTCAGCACCACCTGTTCGAGCAGCACGCGGTCGGCATTCACGCGCAGCGGGCCGTGGGCCAGGTCCAGCCGCACCGCCACCCCGTGCCGCCGCGCCTCGGCGCGCAGGAGCAGGCCCAGGGACTGGTCCACGGCGGCATTGAGGTCGCAGGGCTCGCGGGCCTCGGGGTGCTGGCGCACCCAGCGGCGGATGCGGCCGACGATGTCGGCGGCGCGCAGGGCCTGGCTGGAGAGTGCGGTGAGGCTGTCGTTCAGCAGCTCGGTTTTGCCCTGCGCCGCCAGTGAGCGCGCTGCGGCGGCGTAGTTGACCAGGGCGGCCAGTGGCTGGTTCAGCTCGTGCGCCAGCGTGGAGGCCATCTCGCCCACGGTGATCACACGCTGCACGCGCTGCAGCTGGGCCTCGCGCTGCTGCTGCTGTTCTTCGGCGCGTTTTTGGGCGGTGATGTCCACCACCGAACTCATCCAGCCGATGTGCTGGCCGTTGCCGTCGATGAGGCGTGCGGTGTAGAACATGGTGTACACGTCGGAGCCATTGCGGTGCCGCAGCCGGTTTTCGTTGCCCTGGGGCGCGGCTTTGCCGGCCAGGGCGGTGTCGCTGTCGTTCCAGTGCCGGTCCAGGTCGTCCGGGTGCCAGTAGGGGTAGGGCGGCAGGCAGCCGATCAGCTCGTCTGCGCTGTAGCCCACCATGTCGCACATGGCGGCGTTCACGTAGACGATGCGGCCTTCGAGGTCGCGCGCGCGCATGCCCACCAGCAGCGAGTCTTCCATCGACTGGCGAAATGCCTGCGCCTGCTGCAGTGCATGGGTGCGCTCCTGGACGCGCTGCTCCAGCTCGATGCGGGCCTGCCGGTTCTCTTGCAGGCGCCGTTCGCGCAGCTGCCAGTACAGTGCACCGAGCACCAGCAGGCCCGACGCCAGGCTCGCCAGTGCCCAGGCCTGTTGGCGCGCCAGGGCGATGGCCTTGCTGTCGGCCGTGAGGGTCAGCGTCCAGCCCAGATCGGGCAGGCGCTCTTCAAGGGCCAGATAGCGCTTGCCGGTGCCGGGCACGAGGATCTCGGTGCCTGGCTGGCCGTCGCGCTGGAGCGTTTTCCAGGGCACGGGCTGGGGTGTCCAGCGTGCGCCATACTGCTCGTCGAATTGCACCTGCTGCACGTCCTGCTCGGGCAGTGGGCGCGTGGTCTGGTACAGCCAGGGGAGTACCGAGCCGAGAAAGAGGATGCCGCGCTCGTCGGTCACGAAGACCGGGTCGCGCAGTTGCGCCCAGGTGTCCACGATGGGCTGCATCCACACCTTCACGGCCACGACGCCGATCACCCGGCCGTTTTCCACCACGGGTGCCGATGCAAAAAGCCCAGGTTCGCCGGTGGTCTTGCCCACGCCGTAAAACCGCCCCGGCTGCCCTTGCAGTGCATCGCGGAAATACGGGCGGTTGCCGTAGTTCTGGTTCACGAAGCTGGTGGGGGTATCCCAGTTGCTGGAGGCTACCGTGAGCCCGTCGGTGTTCATCACATACAGCGTGTCCGAGCCTGCATTGGCATTGATGGTCTGCAGGTAGGCATTGGCAGCGCTGCGCAGCGGTTGTGCGCCGGGGTTGTGCAGCAACTCGGCAATCAGCGGCTGCTGCGCCGCCGTGAAGGGCAGATAGCTGTAGCGGGTGGCCACGCCGCGCAGTGCCAGGGCCTGCACCTCGCCCGAGCGGCGCAGGTTGTCCCACTGGTTATCGAGTTCGCTCTGGGTTGCCCATTCTCCCGCGCCCAGCACCAGGAGCACCGCCAGCCCCACCACGGCCGCCATGGGGCCCGTGCCGCGCACTGCGGCGCGCCATCGCGAAATCCGCCCTGGTGGGAGCGCAGTGCCGGGAGGCGGCAGCGCCAGCGGCGCACGGGGTGCAGCGGGCTCAGCCGGGGTGGTTGGCATGTGCGCCCCGGTCAGCCGCCGTGCTTGTCCGCCTCGGAGGTGAAGGCATCCGCATAGAACTCTTCTGCGGGCAGGCCGCGCTGTGCACTGTAGGCATCGCGGGCCGAGTCCACCACGATGGGCGCCCCGCAGGCATACACCTGGTGGCCCGAGAGGTCGGCAAAGTCGTCCATCACCGCCTGGTGCACAAAGCCGGTGCGGCCAGTCCAACCGTCTTCGGGCATGGCATCGGACACTACGGGCACGTAGGTGAGGTGGGGCATTTCGGCCGCACGCGCCAGCACCCAGTCATGCAGGTACAGGTCGCCCGGCCGGCGGCCGCCCCAATACAGCGCGGTCGGGCGTGTGATGCCCTTGAACTGCATGTGCTCGATCAGTGCCTTGATGGGCGCAAAGCCCGTGCCCGAGGCCAGCAGCACGATGGGCTTGTCGGAGTCCTCGCGCAGGAAAAAACTGCCAAACGGGCCTTCCACCCGCAGGATTTCCTTTTCCTTCATCGCGCCGAACACATGGTCGGTGAACTTGCCGCCCGGCATGTGGCGGATGTGCAGCTCCACGCCCGGCGCTTCAGCCTGCGTGTGGGGCGCGTTGGCCATCGAGTAGGCCCGGCGGGCGCCATCCCGCAGGATGAATTCGATGTACTGGCCCGCGTGGTAGCGGAAGGTATCGGCGGCGGGCAGCTGCAGGCGCACCTGCATCACGTCGTGGGATTTTTTTTCCAGGGTAGATACGCGCACCGGCATCTTCTTGATCGGATACGCGCTTTCGTCAGTGACCTGGCGTGATTCGAGCACCACGTCGGTCAGCGGTTGCGCGCAGCAGGTCAGCACCAGGCCTGCAGCCTCTTCATCGGCCGTGAGTGCCTTGGACTGGTGTTCGCCGTGGTGCACGGCGCCGCTGATCTTCTTGCACTTGCACGAACCACAGGCGCCGTCCTTGCAGCCGTAGGGCAGGCCCACGCCGCTGCGGATGGCGGCGGACAGGATGGCCTCGCCCGCATTGGCACTGAAAGCGCGGCCGCTGGGCTGCACGGTGATCTGGAACGCTGCGGGGGTTGCAGCCTCTGCGCTGGTCATGTGTGGGTATCCTTGGAATCGTCTTCGATCAAACTATCGGCCCAGCAAAAGCCAAGCAAACGGACCCAATTTTGCCTTCAATACAAAGCCCCCTTGGCGCCCTCCCTGCGCGCTTTCGCCGTGAACGCCTCCTGATCGTGGGTTGCGGTGATGTAGGTCAACGCATCCTGCGCGATCTGCAATCAGGCCCCGGCGCCGCACGCATGCGGGTGATGGCGCTCACGTCCAGCCCCTCGCGGGTCGCGGGGCTGCGCGCCCTGGGAGCCAGGCCCATCGTGGGCAATTTGGACGATGCGCCTTCGCTGCGCAGGCTTGCCGGGCTGGCCACCCGGGTGTTGCACCTGGCGCCCCCTCCGGGCGAAGGGGCCGGAGGAAATGCCTGGTGGCTGGATCCCCGCACCGTGGCCTTGGCCCGCGCGCTGCGGCTGCGAAGCCTGCCGGTGTCCTTGGTGTATGCATCGACGAGTGGGGTGTACGGCGATTGCCAGGGGGCCCTGGTGCCTGAGACGCGGGCCGTGGCTCCCGGCACCCCGCGGGCGCAGCGCCGCGTGAACGCAGAAACTGCGGTACGCCACCTGGGCCGTGCCGGTGTGCGGGCCAGCGTGCTGCGCATTCCGGGTATCTACGCACCTGACCGTGAAGGCGGCACGCCCGAGGCCCGTCTGCGCAGAGGCACGCCGGTGCTGGTGGCCGAAGACGATGTGTTTACCAACCACATCCACGCCGATGACCTGGCCCGCGCCTGCATGGCTGCGGTGTGGAAAGGGCGGCCGCAGCGCACTTACAACGTGAGCGACGCCACCCACCTGAAGATGGGCGATTACTTTGACCTGGCCGCCGACCTGTACGGCCTGCCGCGCCCCCCGCGTGTGCCCCGCACTGCAGCGCAGGAGCAGTTGTCGCTGATGCTGCTGAGCTTCATGAGCGAGTCACGCCGGCTCGACAACCAGCGCATGGTGCGGGAACTGGGGTTACGGCTGCGCTACCCCAGCGTGGCCGAGGGGCTGAGCGGGCAGCCGCAACGTTAGGGCCTGTTGCTACGCGCCCGTGGCATCAGCAGGGCGCCTGGCCGCCGTTTGAGCGGCAGACCCCACCGGGCCCGGGAAACCGTCCCGGACCTGTGCGGGGGTAGGTGTTGCCCAGGTTGTCGGTGCAGCGAAAGTCGCCACATTGGGTGAGGCGTGGTGGGGGTTGTGGGGTACCTGCCTGGGGAAACGGATCGGGGTAGAGAGGGCGGTGCCTGGAGGGAGGAACCACCACCACACGCGGCTGGTTGGCACGTGCCTTTTCGACCTCGGCATAGCCCTGGGGGCCCAGGCAGTCCAGGTCCACCTGCCGCTGGGCCGCTTCGAGCCGCAGTTCCTGCTCATAGGTCGAGCGCGACAGGCCTGCAGCCACCATGTCGAAATTGCGCCGCGAACGTGCACATTCCGGGGAGCGGGCGTAGTCCTGCGGTTGTGGGGCTGCGGCAGCGGCCTGCGCAGCGCGTGCCCGGTCGCGCTCGGCGTTGCGGCGGGCCTCGGTCTCTGCGGCGGTGGCCTCGGCCTGCAGCCGCTGCTGCTTGCGCTCCAGCGCCTCAGCGGCCTGTTCGCGTTCCAGTTGGAGTTCTTCCGGCGTTTTGCGCGCTTCCACTTCGCGCGCCGCCGCTCCGCCCGTACAGGCCCCGTCGGTATAGGTCACCTTGCCGGTGCGGGTGTCGGTGCATCGCACCACTTGTGCGTGGGCCACTGTGCCCAGCCAGGCTGCGCACACACAGAGGAAGAGGGCGAGATGGCGGTTGGGGAGGCTCATGGTCTGCGGCCAAGGTGGGCAAAAGCGTGGCGGTGGGAGCCCTGGTCAGCCCCTGTCAGGGCTTGTCGGGGCTGTTGGACTGTTGGCGGGAGCGCCAGTCGTGGGGGTCAAACGAGTAGCTGCCTGGCGCAACACGGCCTGGAGGGGGTTGGCGGTTGCGGCGATCGTCTGCGGCGCGGCGGTCGCGCTCAGCCTGCTCGCGCAGGGCCTGGTCACGGTCGCGCTGGCGGCGGTCGAGCTCGCGGGCCTGCTGTTCGCGGCGATCACGCTCGCGTTCCCGGGCCTGCCGGTCGCGCTCGGCACGTTCCCGTTCGCGTTCACGTTCTCGCCAGTCGTTACGGTTGCGGTCTCGCTCCCAGCGGTCGTCCCGGTCACGTCCACCGTAGTAGATAACGGCTGGGGGCGCCGAATACGCGGGGTACACCGGCGGGGCGTTGTTGTAGATGTAACCCGGCTGCTCATAAACACGGTACGGAGTGGGTTCGTAGTACGGGTCACCCTGCACCGTGGCGCAGCCGGTCACCGCGGCGCCCAGGACCGTGGCAGAAATAAGGCGGGCAAGTGTGTTTGTCATGGTGGTCAGACCCTGGCAGGGAGTGGCCGTTCCACCCTGCTCGTAAAGTCCCCGAAAAGCACCCCGGCGGGGTGTTACAAATTTCGGAGGCTGGCGCGTTGAAGCCGCTTTCAATGTAGCGCGTGGCCCCCCGTTTTGGTTGACCTGCCTGCCGATGTGCCGGGTAGGACGGCGCCTATTGTCCCATCCGTCGGGGCCGGGCGCTGCCGTGGAGAAACTTCAAAAACAATAGCTATGAACCATTGCCCGATTAGCGGAAGCGGCCAATTTTTTACCCAATATCTGACCGTGGGGGCGGGGCGCCTGCTCCGCGGCAGGCCGCCCTGCCTTTAAGGCTTGGGCAGCACCCGGCGGATGGTTTCGGCCAGGTCTTCCGCCACAAACTTGGCGACGTACCCATCGGCTCCGACGCTGCGCACGTGGTCTTCATTGGCCGAGCCCGACAGCGAGGAGTGAATGACCACGGGCAGCCCATGAAAACGCGCGTCCTGCTTGATGTTGCGTGTCAGGGTAAACCCGTCCATTTCCGGCATTTCCAGGTCGGTCAGTACCATGGCGACGCGGTCCAAGACCGTTTTTCCCTCGGCTTCGGCGCTTTTCGCGATGGCGTTGAGACGGTCCCAGGCTTCCTTGCCGGACTTCACCATTTCATACGGGGCGTTGAGCACTTTGAGCTCTTGCTCGATGAGCGAGCGGGCCACGAACGAGTCGTCGGCCGCCAGGATGATGCAGCCGGGCTTGAGCTTGAGCTTGGCCCCAACCTTTTCTTCGGTGACCTCGTGGCCGTCCGAGGGTGAGATCATCTGAAGGATGGCCTCCACGTCCAGCACCTGGGCCAGGCGGGATTCATCGGTGTTGCCGTCCAGGCGGGCAATGCTGGTGACCAGCTTGCCAGCGGCGCCGCTGGTTTCGGCCGAGAGCACCTGTTTCCAGTCCAGTCGCACGATGTCTTCCACCGACTCGACGGCAAACGCCTGGGTGGTGCGTGCGTACTCTGTCACCAGCATGATGTTCAGGCCCGTCTGTGGCTTGCAGCCCACGATGGAGGGCAGGTCCAGCACCGGAATCACCTGTCCGCGCAGGTTGACCACCCCGAGCGAATGGGCCGTGGTGCCCGCGATCGGCGTGATGCTGGGCATGGCCACGATCTCGCGGATCTTGAACACGTTGATGCCAAACAGCTCTGACTTGCCCAGGGCACTGTCGGTGCCCAAGCGAAACAGCAGCAGTTCGAACTTGTTGGTGCTGGTGAGGTTGGTCCGCTCGTCGATATCCTGCTGCACTGCTTTCATGATGGGTCCTTCGCGCAGAAAAGAAGAAGATACGCGCGTTTACAAATTCTAGGATCAGAACGGGGTGCGCAGTGCGCTAAATGTTCAGGCAATACCCGAATAGTGCACTGCCGCATCCTTGCGTGGCAGCGCTGTCACACGTTGGAGCCGGGTTGCGGGCTCAAGCCGGGGCTGGCAGGGCCACCGGCCCACAGTGCAATACCGTGGGGAAAGGGTCGTAGAAGTGGTGCAGGAGCTGTTTCCAGTCCTGGTACCGGGCCGACTGGCGAAAGCCGATCTCATGGTCTTCCAGGGTGACCCAGCGCACCAGCAGCACGTAGTCCTGCGGGCGCTCCAGACAATGGCCCAGTTCGTGTGACAGGTAACCGGGCATCGAGGCAATGATCTGTTGCGCCTGGGCAAAGGCGTGCTCGAAGGCCGCGTTCTGGCCGGGGCGGATGGTGAGGTGGGCGATTTCGAGAACCATGGTGGGCTGGGGCGTGCTGTGCGCTAGGGAAGTGCCTGTTTCTACCGCAAGACTGCCGGGTTACCGTATGCAGCCTGTTGTTCTGTGCCCACCCACACCGGGAGGCGGGAGGCTCAGGCAACGCTGCTCTGGGGAATCACAGAGGCCTTCAAACTGTCGGCCAGGCGGCCCAGCAGTGCGAGCATGGGTGCATCCGAGGCATCGCAGGCCAGACCCAGGTGGCGCGAGAACGCCAGGGGGCCATCGAGGGGGCGAGTGACCGAGCGGCGAGCATGCGCTGCGTGGGACTGTGGCACCACCGCCACGCCCAAGCCGCTGTCCACCATGTGCAGCAACAGCTCTTCGCGTGCGGCGCTGGCCTGTACCTCCAGGGCAATGCCGCGCTCGGCCAGCAGGCGGATGAACGACTGGTGCAGCGGGCAGTAGGGCCATTCAAGAAGCGGCACCCCTTGCAGATCCGCCAGACCGAATTTCTTCTTGAAGCGCAGGGGATGCTGCTCGGGCAACAGCATCACATAGGGCTCGCGCCACAAGGACACAAACGTGTCGCCGGGCGGTTTGCAGTGCTCCGCCACCAGGCGCAGCCGGGCCTCCTGCGCTGTGGCCGTGAGTCGGACCAGCGTGTTGGGCAGGAGGTCGGCAATCTGCGCAAACAGCGGCGCGGCTGGGCCCACCATCAGGTCGTCCTGCAGGAACACGCCCAGCGTTTCGCGGGGCGCATCGCGAAAGTCGCGCACCATGGCGCTGGATTGCGCCAGCAGGCTGCAGGCGCGCGGGTACAGGCGGTGGGCGGCGGGGGTGGGCGCCAGACCCTGGCGGCTTCGCTCGAACAGCACGGTGTCCAGCGCGTCCTCCAGCCCCTTGATGGCCATGCTGATGGACGGCTGCGCCACAAAGCAGCGGCGCGCCGCCGTGGTCACGGATCGTTCTTCGTAGGCCGCGACGAAGTAGCCGAGGGCGCGCAGGTCAAACAGCATGGGGTTTCAGCGGCCGGGGCCACAGTCAGGTAGGGGTGATCGTGGTGACGGTTTCGCGAAAGTAGTCGAGCTGGCCGTTTTGCGAGTGGCTCAGGATCCAGGTCAGCGACTCCACTTCGCGCTGTTGTACTCCATAAAAGAAGCGTTGGCTTAGCTGGGTCATCACCCAGTCGTCGCCCAGCGGCTGGCTGTGGGTGTGAACGATTTGCGTGCCTTGCGGAAAGATCTCCGTGCCCAGGCGCTGCAGCACCGTCAGCAGATCGGCCTGGTTGCGGGCGACCTGCCAGCTGGTGTCTGCATCATCGCGATAGTGGTCGATGCGGAAATCCAGGTCATCGGCAACGCTACCGAGCAGCGTGGGGACATCGCCTTTTTCAAAGGCGGCCAGTACGCGGTCGATGGGGAAGTTTGTGGTGAGGTTGGTCGTCATGTGCGCTCTCCAGTCGGGGGGTTAAAGGGCCAGAAGCAGGCCCTTGGGGGGCGACTGTAGGCAGCCGGCGCTGCCTGCACAACGATGGAATTTGTGGGTTTGAACGATAAAAAAATGATGGATAAACAGTGGCAGCGATATCCCTGCTAAGGAAGGCGCCGAAGGCAGTCACCCACGGACTGTTCCCCTCTCATTCCGTGACGCCGGGCAGCTGGCTCAGATAGCGGTGCAGCGCGGCAATGGTCTGGCGCACCTTGGCGGGCTGGGCGTCGCGCTGGGGCGTCATGGCCCAGATGTCCAGGGTGCCAAACGACCAGTCGGGCAACAGCCGCACCAGCCGCCCGGCCTGCAGCGCATCCTGCGAATCCATGCTACCCACCAGCGCCAGGCCCAGCCCCGCCTCGCACATCTGCTGGATCGAAAGCTGGTTGTTGCTGGCAATGCGCGGCTCCACCCGCAGGGCCCGGGGATCGCCCGTGGGGCTGCGCAGGTCGATCAGCAGGCCGCCGTTCTCGCGCGCAAAGCCCAGCCAGCTGTGCGATAGCAGTGCGTCCGGGTGCTGTGGCACGCCGTGGGCAGCCACCCAGCCGGGCGCCGCGCACAGGTACCACTGCATGCCTCCCAGGCGCCGTGCTGCCCAGGTGGAGTCCTGCAGGCGCCCGTAGCGCACGGCCAGATCGATGCGGGCATTGATGAGGTCAATGGGCGAATCGTCTACCAGCAGGCGCAGGCGCAGCGCCGGGTGGGCGGCCAGCAGCTCGCCCAGCGCTGGGGCAATGTGGCGTGCAAACCCGACGGTAGCCGACAGCCGCAGCTCGCCACTCGGGGCATCGCGCGAAGCGGCCAGCTCGGCCCGCGCCTGGTCGGCTGCGGCACACATGGCGGCGCAGCGCGCGTGGTAGCGCTGGCCTGCTTCAGTGAGTGCAAGCTTGCGCGTAGAGCGGTGAAGCAGGGTCACACCGCCATCGCTTTCCAGCTTGCGCACCTGCTGGCTCACGGCGGAAGTGCTCATGCCCAGGGCGCGGGCGGCGCCGCTCATCGAGCCGTGCTGCACCACGGCGGCAAACACCGCCATGCGTTTGAGGTCTTCCATATCAGGTCCTCTCGTCAATCCCCACTGGGCTGTTGTCCGCCCCCAGACCTTGGAACTGGCGCGACCAAGTCCAGTGCCCCCGCGCAAGGGCCGCCAAGCTTCTTGTGCGGCGCTTCGCTTGAGTGCGCTGGGGGCGTCCCCATCCCGCATGGCGCAGCCATGCGAGAGAGGGGGAGGGCGCAGAGCGACTCAGGGGGGTGATTCATCAATTGTGAAGTTGAGCTTCAAAGAGAAGGCCAATTTAGCCATCTACCGCCAGCTTTGACAATCTCCTATTCTCACTACATCGCAACTTCGACCCCAAGGACATCGATATGAACATCGCCCTGATTGGCGCCTCCGGCTTTGTTGGCGCTGCCGTGCTGAATGAACTGCTGCAACGCGGCCACCGCGTGACGGTACTGGCCCGCAACCCCGCCAAGCTCGCCGCGCGCGAAGGTCTTACGGTAGTGGCGGCCGACGCGCAAGACGCAGCCCAGGTCGCCAAGGCCGCTGCCGGCCATGATGCTGTGGTCAGCGCCTATAACCCCGGCTGGGAGAACCCCAACATCCACGACGAGTTCCTGAAAGGTACCCGCGCCATCATCGACGGCACCAAAGCGGCTGGCGTGCGCCGCTTTCTGATGGTGGGTGGCGCTGGCAGCCTGTTTGTGGCGCCCGGCGTGCAGCTGGTGGATACGCCCCAGTTCCCCGCCGAATGGAAGCAGGGCGCCCTGGCCGCGCGCGAGGCGCTGAACTGGATTCGCACCGAAAACACGCTGGACTGGACCTTCCTCTCGCCGCCCATCCTGCTGCAGCCTGGCGAAGGCACGGGCCAATACCGCCTGGGCGACGAAGCGCCGCTGATGAATGGCGAGCAACCCGGCAGCATCAGCGTGGCCGACCTGTCTGTGGCCATCGTGGACGAGCTGGAGACGCCGCGCCACGTGCAAAAGCGCTTTACGGTGGCGAACTGAGCGCCCATGCTTCCCGGGGTGCAAAGGCCGAAAAGGCCAGAACACTCCTGTTTTGATAGCTGCTAGCGCTTTATGGATAAGCGCTAGCGACCAATTTGGCTATAAATAGTCACGGTTTAGCCGATAAACCACCGCATCGGCACCAGCACGATGGACGGGAACAGCACCATCAGGAACATCATCGCGAACTGAGCGCCCATGAAGGGGAGCACGCCCCGGGTGACTTCGTCCATGCGCATGCGTCCCACCCCCGCCACCACGTTCAGCACCGTGCCCACCGGCGGGGTGATCAAGCCGATGGCGTTGTTCATGATGAACAGCACGCCGAAGTAGACAGGGTCGATGCCTGCGGCTTTGACCACCGGCATCAGCATGGGGGCCAGGATCAGGATGGTGGGCGTCATGTCCATGGCGGTGCCCACGGCCATCACCAGCAGCATGATGGCCATCATCAGCAGGATGGGGTTGTCCATGAAGGGCTTCAGCAGCGAAACCAGCTGTCTGGGGATGTCGGCCACGGTGATGAGCCACGCGCTCACCATGGCGGCGGCCACCAGGAACATGATCACGGCCGTCGTTTTGGCAGCGCTCACGAACACGGCGGTCAGCTGGCGCCAGTGCAGTTCGCGGTACACCACCGTGGCCACGAAGAGCGCATAGACGGCGGCCACGGCGGCGGCTTCGGTAGGGGTGAACACGCCCATCTTCAGACCCACGATCACGATCACCGGCAGGAACAGCGCCCAGGTGGATTCCTTCAAGGCCTGCAGCTTCTCTGCGGTCGTTGCTCGGGGCGGCGGCAAAATGCTCTCGCGCTGCGATACCCAGTACCAGGCCGCAGCAATGGACAGTCCCATCAGCAGGCCCGGCACGATGCCCGCCAGAAACAGCTTGCTGATCGACACGTTGGCCGCGACGCCAAACACCACAAAACCAATGGAAGGCGGAATCACCGGCGCGATGATGCCCGCCGAGGCAATCAGCCCCCCGGCGCGCGCCTTGTCATGCCCGGCCTTCACCATCATGGGCAGCAGCAACGCGGCCAGCGCAGCGGTGTCTGCCACGGCAGAGCCCGACAGCGCCGCCAGCATGCAGGCCGCGAGGATGGCCACAAAGCCCAGGCCGCCGCGCTTGTGGCCCACCAGCGTGAGCGCCAGCTTGACGATGCGCTGCGACAGGCCGCCCGCATTCATGATCTCGCCTGCCAACATGAAAAACGGCACGGCCAGCAGCGGGAACGAGTCCGCGCCGTTGATGACGTTCTGCGCAAGGATCTGCGCGTCAAACAGGTCCAGGTGCCACATCAGCGCCACCCCGGACACCAGCAGCGCGTAGGCAATGGGCACACCAATGGCCATGGCCGCCAGCAGGGAGCCGAGAAAGATGAATACGGTCATGCGAGTGTCTCCGGGGGTGGGCTCAATGGGATGGCGGCTTGCGTGACGGCAACGCCGCGCGGTCCAGCTGCATGTCGGGCAGGGTGGCCACATCCTCCGACCCGGAGGTCTGCACCAGCTGGTCGTCTGGTACCTGCCCCGACAGCAGCCTCCACAGGTTGAGCAACAACAACAGGCCCGACGCCACGGCAAACACCACCCCGGACGCATAGAAGATCGCCACCGATGCGCCGGTTACCGGCGCTTCCACATCCCAGTTGATGCGTGCCTGCGACAGGGCGCCACTGAACAGCAGCCAGGTGCAAAACAGCATGAGCCCGTGGCTGATGACAAGGCACACCCGTTGCGCGACGGGTGGAAGCTTGGTGAGAACCAGGTCGGTGCCCAGGTGGCCGTGTTCCTTCACCGCCACGATGGCGCCCAGGAACGTGATCCACACGAACAGCCAGCGCGACACCTCTTCGCTGACCGCAATGCCCGAGTTGAAGGCGTAGCGCAGCACCACGTTGCCGAACACCATCACCACCATCACGGCCAGTGCCAGCGCGATGAGAACGTTGATCCACCGGCAGCACCGGTCTATGAGGGCGTTGAGCATGGGTGTCTCCTTGGTCTTCTTCTGGTGTGCGTGCCGTTGCGGCCTGTGGCTCAAAGCGCTGCGTCGCGCAACAGGCCGCGCTGCGTCAGGTTACTGATAAAGGCGCGCAAACCAAAGCGCCAGGGCGGCGCCGCCTCGCTGTGCGCCACGCGGTTGTGCAGGCCACCCAGCCACGCGCTCTGGATGGACACCAGGTCGCCCAGGTGGTGGGTGAAGCCACCCCCCGGCTGGTCGCGGTCTTCAATGGGCGCGAACAGCGTGCCCAGAAACAGCATGAAGCCGTCCGGGTACTGGTGCGCGGCCAGGGTCTGCGCCACCAGGTCGCTGGGGTCGCGGCTGATGCTGGCCATGGTGTTGATGCCGCGCAACTCATAGCCATCCACCCCCGCAACGCTCAGGTGCACGGTTTCGCTGCGCACCTTGTCCATCCCGAAGCTGGCGTCGAACAGGCGGATGAACGGGCCTAACGCGCACGAGGCGTTGTTGTCCTTGGCCTTGCCCAGCAGAAGGGCGCTGCGGCCCTCGATGTCCCGCAGGTTCACGTCGTTGCCCAGCGTGGCGCCCACGATCTGGCCCCGGCTGTTCACGGCAAGCACCACCTCGGGCTCGGGGTTGTTCCAGGCCGAATCGGAGCGGATGCCGATGTCGTCCCCGCAGCCGACGGACGCCAGCACCGGCGCCTTGGTGAACACCTCGGCATCGGGGCCAATACCCACCTCCAGATACTGCGACCACAGGCCTTTGTCTTGCAACAACGTTTTGAGTTCCATGGCCTCGGGCGAACCAGGGCGGATGTCGGCAAGGTTCTCGCCGATCAACTCGATGACCTGGCTTCTCAAGGCTTGCGCACGGCTGGCGTCGCCCCGGGCCTGTTCTTCGATCACGCGCTCGATCAGGCTGGCGGCAAACGTCACGCCCGCAGCCTTGACCACCTGCAGATCGCACGGCGCCAGCAGCCAGGGGCGGCTCGTGTCGCGCGTGCCAGGCAGGCTGTTGGCCAGCAGGTCTTCCACGCTGCACAGGTACTGGCCGGTGGCTGCACGCACGGCCTCGGCGGGTGCCAGGGTGTCGAGCAGCGTGCTCATGGTGGGGTAGTGCGCGCTGAGGTCGAACACGCCTTCGGGCCGCAGGGCCACCACAGCCGGGCCGGGAACGGCACCATTGGGCACCCACACCCGGCCCACCAGCGTGCCTTGCAGGCCGTCGTCGGGAAGCACTTGCAATGCGGTCTGGGGCGCGCGAGCCCGTTCGGCAACTGCCGCCGCCGTCATGTTGTTCATGGAGAGTCCTTCGAAAAAATCCGGGTGTGGCGCCGGTGGCCCGCCCGCTCGTTGTCAGTGGTTGTGGCGTGGTGTCTTTTCGGAAATGCGCTGGAATGCCAGCGCGAAGTCCAGCGCCGCGCCATCGGCCAGCTGCCCTGTCTTCTCGCGGTACAGCGCTTCCCAGGGGGACTGGCTCGCGGGCACGGGTGGGGCGGGCAGGTCGCGCTGTCGGCGGGCGATTTCCTCGGGCGCGACCAGCGCATCGCAGCGCCCGGTGTTGAGGTCGATGCGGACCGTGTCGCCGCTTTGCAGCCAGGACAGGCCCCCGCCCACGGCGCTCTCGGGCGATGCGTTGAGGATGGACGGGCTGTCTGCTGTGCCCGACTGGCGCCCGTCACCCAGCGTGGGCAGGGTGTTGATGCCGCGCCGGATCAGCGCATCGGGCGGCTGCATGTTGACCACCTCGGCCGAACCGGGCCAGCCGATGGGCCCGGCGCCGCGCATGACCAGGATGCAGCCCTCGTCGATGTCGAGCGCTGGGTCGTTGATGCGTGCGTGGTAGTCGTCCGCGCCTTCAAAAACCACGGCACGGGCTTCGAAGATGCCCTCGCGGCCCGGCTGGCTCAGGTAGCGCTCGCGAAACGCGGGCGATATCACCGAGGTTTTCATGATGCCGAAGTCAAACAGGTTGCCGCTGAGCACCAGGAACCCAGCTTTTTCCATCAGCGGCGCGCTGAAGGGGCGAATCACTTCACGGTCGCGCGCTTCGTGGCCCTGCAGGTTGTCGCCGATGGTTTTGCCCGTCACGCTGGCGCAGTCGTTGTGCAGGCGGCCCGCTTGCTGCAGCTCCCACATCAGCGCAGGCACACCGCCCGCGCGAAAGAACCGTTCGCCCAGGAACTGGCCTGCAGGCTGCATGTTCAGCAGCAGGGGCAGGTCGTAGGCGTGGTCCGTCCAGTCCTGGGCCTCCAGTACCACGCCCGCATGGCGCGCCATGGCCATCACGTGCACCTGCGCATTGCTGGACCCCCCGGCCACACTGATGACCGACAGCGCGTTCAAGAAGCTCTCGCGCGTCAGGATGCGCGAGGGTCGCAGGTCTTCATAGGCCATATCAACAATGCGCCGCCCGGTTTCGTAGGCCATCTGACCGCGTTCTCGGTACGGTGCAGGAATGGCCGCGCAGCCGGGCAGCGACAGGCCCAGAGCTTCTGCCACTGCGTTCATGGTGGAGGCCGTGCCCATGGTGTTGCAGTGGCCCGCAGACGGCGCGCTGCTGCAGGCGCGCTGCAGAAACTCTTCTTCATCAATCTCGCCCGCTGCCAGCTGGCGGCGGCTGCGCCAGATGACGGTGCCCGAGCCCACCAGTTGCCCGTCGTGCCAGCCATCGAGCATCGGTCCGCCCGAGAGCACGATGGCCGGAATGTCCACCGTGGACGCGGCCATGACGCCAGCAGGCGTGGTCTTGTCGCAGCCCGTGGTCAGCACCACCGCGTCGATGGGGTAGCCGTACAGGATCTCCACCAGCCCCAGATAGGCCAGGTTGCGGTCCAGTGCGGCCGTGGGCCGGCGGCAGTTTTCAAAGATGGGGTGGACGGGGAACTCCATCGGAATGCCGCCCGCATCGCGGATGCCGTCGCGCACGCGGCGCGCCAAGTCCAGGTGGATGCGGTTGCAGGGCGACAGGTCGCTGCCCGTCTGCGCGATGCCGATGATGGGCCGGCCCGAGCGCAGTTCCTCGGGCGTGAGCCCGTAGTTCATGAAGCGTTCGAGGTACATCGCGGTCATGTCCGAGCGCTCGGGGGCGGCAAACCAGTCGCGGGAGCGGAAGGGGCGGCGGGGTGTTTGGGTCATGGGGTCGGGGCGTCGCAAAAGGAGGGGCGGGACGCAGCTGCAACCAGCTGCGCCCCGGGAGGCGAATCGCTTACTTCCCGCCCCGGGCCTTCGCCAGCTCGCCCATCATTTCGCTGGTGGTCTCTTCACCAAACTCCTTGCCGTACTTGGCCAGCACGGGCTGCAGCTTGGTGCGCAGCTTGGCCTGCTCGGCGGCGGGCAGCTCGGTGATCTGCATGCCGGCCTTCTTCAGCTCGCCCAGGGCGGTCTCGCTGAAGGCACGGATGGTCTTGCGTTCGAACAGCGTGGCCTCGCGCGCGGCCTCCTGCACGATCTTCTTCTCGTCGGCCGAAAGGCCGTCCCAGGTCTTCTTGGAGATGAGCAGCACCCACGCGCTGTACATGTGGCGCGACAGCACCAGGTGCTTTTGCACCTCATAGAACTTGCTGGCCAGGATGGTGGCAGGCGGGTTCTCCTGGCCGTCGACGGCCTTTTGTTCCATGGCCGTGTACAGCTCGGTGAACGGCATGGGCGTGGCGTTGGTGCCCAGCGCGTTGAAGGTGTCGAGGAACAAGGGGCTCTGGATCACGCGCAGCTTCAGGCCTGCCAGATCGTCGGCCGTGTTGATAGGTCGGCGCGAGTTGGTCACGTGGCGGAAACCGTTCTCCCAGAAACCCAGGCCGATCAGGCCCTTGTCGGGCAGCATGGCCAGCAGCTTCTGGCCGAAGGGGCCGTCGAGCAGGGCATCGGCTTCGGCCTCGGTGTTGAAGGTGAGCGGCAGGTTCAGCACGCCAAAGGGCTTGATCAGCGACATCAGCGTGGACGAATCGGGAATCGTCATCTCCAGCGTGCCGCCGCGCAGGGCCGAGGTCATGCTGACATCGTTGCCCAGCGCACCGCTGGCGAACAGCTTGGCGTTCATCTTGCCGCCGCTCTTGGCCTGCAGGCGCTCGGCAAAGTGGCGCACGGCCTGGGCCTGCGGGTGGTCGTCGCTCAGGCCGATGCCGACCTTGAAGGTGTGTTCCTTGACTTGTGCTGCGACGGGGGCGGCGAGGGCGGCCAGCAGCGTGGTAGCAAATGCCAAGGATTTAGCGAGGGAATTGAAATGCATGGTGTCTTGTCTCCGTTGGAATGGCGGGACCCCGCTGGCGAGGCCGTCGGCGAATGCAGCTTTTTGGCAAGCCGTCATGAACGCAAGGCGAAGGTTAGGTTTCGCGCCCCTGCGGGTCCACTGAATGTTTTGCGACAATCCATTCCAAACGCTTATGAGTCCAGACGAATTTCCGGGTAAACCCTTGTCTTTGGCGCAGGCCTGTGCGCGGCTGCGCTTTCGGCATTTGCAGTTTCTCGACATCCTGGGCCGCACGCGCAACCTGCGGCTGACAGCCGAGCAGATGCACGTCACGCAGCCTGCGGCGACCAAGATCCTCATGGACATCGAGGAGATCCTGGAGGCGCGCTTGTTCGACCGCCTTTCGCGCGGCATGCGGCCCAACGAGCTGGGGCTTTTTACGCTGCGCTACGCCAGCGCAGCGCTCGATGGGCAGCGCAAGTTTGTGGACGAGTTCAACGCCCTCAAGCAGGGCGGCCACGGCCATGTGACGGTGGGCGCCATCACCGGCTCGGCCGCGCATGTGCTGGTGGCGTCGGTGGTGGAGATCCAGCGGCTGCGGCCCCTCTTGGTCATCAAGATCCTGGAGCAGAGCAGCGACCAGCTCATCGCCTGGCTGGCCGAGCGCAAGATCGACCTGATGATCGGCCGCTTCACCACCGAGGACCAGCGCAGCCAGTTCCACTACGAGCACCTGTCCGCCGAGCCGCTCCATGTGGTGGGTGGGCAGCACCACCCGCTGCGCGGCGCCACCGACCTGTCGCTCACCGAGTTGGCCCACTGGCCGTGGATTCTGTACCCCGCCTCCACGGCCGTGCGCAAGGTGTCGGACGACCTCTTCGGCGGCGCCGGCCTGGCGCTCACGGCGGGGGTGGTGGAGACGCCGTCCTTCCTGTTTGCGCTGGAGCTGATGAACACCACCCACATGATGTCGCTGCAGCCTGCCGCGCTGATCCAGAAATACGTGGACCGGGGCCTGCTCTCGCGCATCCCCGTCGAGCTGCCCGACCGCATGCCCAGCTATGGCCTCATCACTCGGCTGGGCGAGCCGCCCACCCCTTCGGCGCAGGCTTTCATCGACGTGCTGCGCGAGACGGCGGGCGTGGCGCTGGACCCTTCGGCAGAGTGACAAGGTCCGCGCTATGCACGGCCTTTTTCGATAACCAACGGTTATTGAAGATCTGGGCCACCAGGCCCTACCGTTATGCTCTGCGCCCTTTCCCGCAACCCAGGCCTTTTTCTCCATGACCGACGCACCCGACACGCCCGACACCATCCAGGAACCCCGCTGCTGGAGCGATGGGCGCTGGACGGCGCAGGTCATCAAAAACGAAGACGACGATGGGTGGGCGGTGTCCATGACGCTCAAGGGCGAGGCCGAGCCCGCACTGGTGGGCCCCTGGACCATGGGGCGCGACAAGAAGAACCCCAAGCCGCTGGATGTGTCGGCCTTTCACACCCTGGTCAAGACCGCGAGCGAGGTGGTGCGCCGCCATGAGCAGCAGCTGCACGCGCAGTTGAACAAGAGCGTGCACATCACCACCGCCGACGGCCAGCGCCTGCGCGTGGCGCTGGCCATCGTGCCCGACGAGGAAGGCGCCACGGCCACGCTGAGGGCGCAGGACGAGCTGGGTGAAGAGGTTGCCTGTGCGTCCGCGCCGCCCACTTTCAAGCTCACGCCCGCCAGTGCAGCGGCCTGGGCCGAAGGCGGGTTTCAGCGCGTGCGCTGAGCAGACTTCGGCATTCAATACAGCCCACAGCCGCAGAAACCGGCACTGCCAGTGCAGGCAATCGCCTGCGCGACGGCGTACCGCGTGCCTGCCGCCTAAAATCCCACCCGTCGGCCCCGGATGACCTTCGGGGCCGACAGCGTTCTCAGGGCGGGGTGGAATTCCCCACCGGCGGTATTTGCAGGCTGAAAGGCCGGCAAGAGCCCGCGAGCGCCTGCGGTGCCGTTCTTCGGAACAACAGGCCTGCAGGGTCAGCAGATCTGGTGCGATGCCAGAGCCGACGGTCACAGTCCGGATGAAAGAGATCGCGAAACCCACAGCACCCGCACCGGGGGGCTGGGCCATCGGCGTTTGCCTGCGTGCTTTGTTGCGCGCTGGCATGGCGCAGGGCCTGGGCCGCCTTGTGCAGGTGCCGTGTTCGCGCGCGCCCTGATTCTGGTACGACCTGTTTTGAGGAACCCATGAATCAGTCTTCTTCACCTTCCGTTTCCCCCCTGGCCCCCGTCGCCGCCCACCGTGGCGCCCGCGTGGCCATCATCAGTGCCAGCTGGCACCAGGACATCGTGCACCAGGCGCGTGACGCGGCCCTGGCCGAGTTCGACCGCCACGGCCTGCCACCCGCGCAGGTGGCGCTGTTCGATGTGCCCGGTGCGTTCGAGATCCCGCTGTTGGCCCGCAAGCTCGCGCGCAGCGGGCGCTACGACGCCATCGTGGCCTGCGCGCTGGTGGTCAACGGCGGCATCTACCGCCACGAGTTCGTCACCACCGCTGTCATCGACGGCCTGATGCGCGTGCAGCTAGATACCGAGGTGCCCGTGATGTCGGCTGTGCTCACCCCGCGCGACTTTCACGACCACGAAGACCATGTGCGCTTCTTTCGCGAGCATTTCGTGAAGAAGGGCACCGAGGTGGCCCAGGCCTGCCTGCAGACCATGGCCTACCTGCGCAAGCTCGCCTCGCCCACGTTGGCCTCCGTGCAGCAGGCTTCGCCGGTGCTGGCAGAAGTCTGAGTCGATGGCTTTTTGATTGCTATCTTTTGGATAGCTTTTAGCGCTTGATGGTAAAGCGCTAGAAGCCGATTTGGCCTGGAATTTTTGCGCGACATCAGCCAGCGGCCAGACGGGGCTGGTGCTGCCCGGGCACTGGCAAGTGGGCGCGTGTGGGAGCGCTGGCTTCAGAGTCCGCCAGTCGGAACACCGCCACCGCCTGCACCAGCTGCTGCGCCTGCACCTTCAGGCTGTCGGCAGCTGCCGCGCTCTGTTCGACCAGCGCCGCGTTCTGCTGCGTGGCCTGGTCCATTTCGGTGATGGCGTCCCCCACCTGGGCCACGCCTGCACTTTGCTCGCTGCTGGCGGCGCTGATCTCGCCCACGATGTCCGTCACACGGCGGATGGCGCTGACCACCTCGCTCATCGTGGCGCCCGCCTTGTCTACCAGCGTGGTGCCCAGCTCTACGCGCTCCACGCTGGCGTGGATCAGGGTCTTGATCTCCTTGGCGGCGTCTGCGCTGCGCTGGGCCAGGTTGCGCACCTCGCTGGCAACCACCGCAAAGCCCCGGCCCTGCTCGCCCGCGCGGGCTGCTTCCACGGCGGCGTTCAGCGCGAGGATGTTGGTCTGGAAGGCGATGCCGTCGATCACGCTGATGATGTCGGCAATCTTCTTGCTGCTGTCGTTGATGCCCTTCATGGTCGTCACCACCTCGGCCACCACATCACCGCCCTGCACGGCCACGGTGCTGGCGCTCACGGCCAGCTGGTTGGCGGTGCGCGCGTTTTCGGCATTGGCCTGCACGGTGGAACTCAACTCCTCCATCGACGCCGAGGTTTCTTCCAGCGCGCTGGCCTGCTGCTCGGTGCGGGCGCTCAGGTCGTTGTTGCCCTGTGCGATTTCGGTGCTGGCGGCGGCCACGCTGTCGGCGTTGTTGCGCACATTGCTCACCACGTGCGACAGGCTGATCTGCATGTCGTGCAGGGCATTCAGCAGCAGGGCGATTTCGTCCTTGCCCTGCACTTGCCGTGCCACGGTGAGGTCGCCGCTGGCCACGGCCTGCGACACGCGCACCGCGTTGTCCAGCGGGTTCACTACGGTGCGGCTGAAGGCAATGGCGCCCGCAATACCCAGGGCGCACACCACCAGCATCACCACCAGGCTGATGGTGGTGGCGCGCTGCGCTGCTTTGGCGGCGCGCTCGGCCACTTCGCTGCTGGCCTTGGCGATCAGGCCACCGGCCTGGTCCAGCAGCTGCGAGGGCTCGCGGTCCATGCCCGCCACGGCCTTGTCGCCCGCCTGCGGGTCGTGGTCGGCGGCCTTGAAGGCCTCAAACCCCTTGCGGTAGGCCGCGCCCATGCGTTCGTGGGCCTGTGAAAACTGCTGCACGCGTTCACGGCCTTCGCCGGGGGGCAGGGCGACCACGAGCTTTTGCGCCTCGTCCTTGATGGCCTTTTCCTGCTTTTCAAACGCGGCCCAGTAGCGCGTGAGCTGTGCCGGGTCCTTGCCGCGCAACAGCACGTTCTTCCACTCCTGCACCTGCACCTTGAAGTTGTTGAGCATGTCCGCCGCCATGCGCTCGTGCTCGAAGCTCTGGGCCACGGTGGTCTGGTAGGTGTCGAGCGCCTGGTTCAGGCGGCTGATGCCAAACAGCGCCGCCGCAAACAGCAAAAGCAGCGACACGGTAAAGGCCAGGGGGAGCTTGAGGCTGAGCTTCATGGGGAACTCCTGTGGGGTCCACGATTCGCCGCTGGGGCGGGGCAAAGTGCATGCGGCCCAGCCGGACTTCCCCGTACGTTGCGGCGGTTGTCCCACTGCGCCTCTCGTCTCGGTCAACCGGCGCGTGCTGTGCGCCGTGCCGGAGAGATTCCCGCTGCCATTATGGAGAGATGTGTAAATTTTTGTACATGTCTTTTTTACCAAGGTGCGAACACATGTAGGCGCCGAGAGCACCAAGATTTGTTATCAAATTGATAGCTGGTAGCGTTTGGTGGATAAGCGCTAGAACCTGATTTGGTTCAGATGGTGCAGACAAAAAAGCCTTGCCGGTCAGGGCAAGGCTGTTCAATGGCGGGGGCGTTGCGCAGCTCGGTGCAGCGTGGGTCTGGCTACAAAACCCCGTTGGCCCGCAGCGCCGCAATGCGTGCCGCATCCAGTCCCATTTCGCGCAGCACTTCGTCGGTGTGCTGGCCCAGTGCCGGTGGCGCGTTGCGCAGCACGGGTGGCGTGGCCGACAGGCGCAGTGGGCTGGCCACGCCGGTGATCTGCTGCACCTTATCGGTGGCGGCCTCGCCGTCCTTCCAACGCGGCAGCGTCACGGCCAGGCCACGGGCCTGCACCTGCGCGTCGTCAAACGCCTGGGCGATGGTGTTGATGGGGCCGCAGGGCACGGCCTTGTCTTCCAGCAGTGTGATCCAGTCGGCCGTGGTGCGCGTACGCGTCACGGCCTCCATGGCGGGGATCAGGTCGGTGCGGTTTTGCACGCGCAGCGTGTTGGTGGCATAGCGCGGGTCGCTGGCCCACTGGGGCTGCTCGGCGGCGGCGCAAAAGCGCTGGAACTGGCCGTCGTTGCCAATGGCCAGCAGCATGTTGCCGTCCTGCGTGGGGAAGTCCTGGTAGGGCGCGAGGCTGGGGTGGCTGTTGCCCATGCGGCCGGGCGCCTTGCCGGTGGCGAGGAAGCCCGAGGCCTGGTTGGCCAGCACGGCCATGCCCACGTCGAGCAGCGCCATGTCGATGTGCTGGCCCTGGCCCGAGCCATTGGTGGCGTTGTCGCGCACGTGCAGCGCGGCCAGGATGGCGTTGCTGGCATACAGGCCAGTGAACAGGTCAATGACGGCCACGCCCACGCGCATGGGGCCGCCGCCGGGTTGGTTGTCGGCCTGGCCGGTGATGCTCATCAGGCCCGTCATGGCCTGCACCATCAGGTCATAGCCCGCGCGCTCGGCATAAGGCCCGTCTTGTCCAAAGCCGGTGACCGAGCAGTAGATGAGGCGCGGGTTCAGCGCGCGCAGGCTCTCGTGGTCCAGGCCGTATTGCTTGAGGCCGCCGACCTTGAAGTTCTCCACCACGATGTCCGCCTCTTGCGCCATCTGCTTGATGAGCGCCTGGCCCTCGGGCGAGGCCATGTCGATGGTGACGGAGCGCTTGTTGCGGTTGCAGGCGGTGTAGTAGCTGGCCTGGTTGGTGTCATTGCCCTCGGCATCTTTCAAGAAGGGCGGGCCCCACTGGCGCGTGTCGTCGCCCACGCCGGGGCGCTCCACCTTGACCACATCCGCACCCAGGTCGGCCAGGATCTGCGTGCACCACGGGCCTGCGAGCACGCGGGAGAGATCGAGCACCTTGATGCCCGCGAGGGCGCCAGCGTTGGGGGAGGGTGTGGTCATGGGGGATCGGTTTACTATTAAATTGATAGCTGTTAGCGCTTATCTATAAAGCGCTAGAGGCCTAAAACACTTGAAATATGCGGCGATGGGCCCTGGAAACTCCCTCTCCCCTCGCGGGAGAGGGTGGGGGAGAGGGGGCGATCAGGCACAACGTATGCGCCGCTGCCTCCTCTCCCCCGGCCCCTCTCCCGCGAGGGGAGAGGGGAGTTGGTGCAGGGCTCAGTTCGCGAACGCAGCAATCCCCGTCTGCGCACGGCCCAGAATCAGCGCATGCACATCGTGCGTGCCTTCATACGTGTTCACCACCTCCAGGTTCACCAGGTGGCGGGCCACGCCAAACTCGTCGCTGATGCCGTTGCCGCCCATCATGTCGCGCGCCAGGCGGGCAATGTCCAGCGCCTTGCCGCAGCTGTTGCGCTTGATGATGGAGGTGCCTTCCACGCTGGCCGTGCCCGCGTCCTTCATGCGGCCGAACTGCAGGCAGGCCTGCAGGCCGATGGCGATCTCGGTCTGCATGTCGGCCAGCTTCTTCTGGATGAGCTGGTTGGCGGCCAGGGGGCGGCCAAACTGCTTGCGGTCCAGCGTGTACTGGCGGGCGGTGTGCCAGCAGAACTCGGCCGCACCCAGCGCGCCCCAGGCGATGCCGTAGCGTGCGCTGTTCAGGCAGGTGAAGGGGCCCTTCAGGCCCTGCACTTCAGGGAACGCGTTTTCTTCGGGCACGAACACGTCGTCCATCACGATCTCGCCGGTGATGGAGGCGCGCAGGCCCACCTTGCCGTGGATGGCAGGGGCCGTCAGGCCCTTCATGCCCTTCTCCAGCACGAAACCGCGGATGGGGCCCACAGCGCCGCCTTCGGACACTTCCTTGGCCCAGACCACGAACACGTCGGCCACGGGGCTGTTGGTGATCCACATCTTGCTGCCCTTGAGCTTGTAGCCGCCGTCGACCTTGTAGGCGCGCGTGGCCATGCTGCCGGGGTCGGAGCCGTGGTCGGGCTCGGTCAGGCCAAAGCAGCCAATCCACTCGCCGGTGGCGAGCTTGGGCAGATACTTCTGCTTTTGTGCTTCGGTGCCGAATTCATGAATGGGCACCATCACCAGCGACGACTGCACGCTGGCCATCGAGCGGTAGCCCGAATCCACGCGCTCCACTTCGCGGGCGATCAAGCCATAGGCCACGTAGCTCAGGCCGGGGCCGCCGTACTGCTCGGGGATGGTGGGGCCGAGCAGGCCCACTTCGCCCATCTCGCGGAAGATGCTCACGTCCATCTTTTCATGGCGGAAGGCGTCCAGCACGCGGGGCGCCAGCTTGTCCTGGCAATACGCTGCGGCGGCGTCGCGGATGGCGCGCTCGTCGTCGGTCAGTTGCTGGCTCAGGAGGAAAGGGTCATCCCATTGAAAAGCGGCGTGGGCCATGTGTGTCTCCGGTCGGAAAGAAGGTGAAAGAAACGGGTCTGAAGCGCATCGTAGGCCCTGGTGTGCCAGCCCGCAAGCGAGTTCTTTTCATCCAGATATGCGTTGTTGGAATGTATGGAATACTCGCGTCCATAGGTTGCAAGTGAGATAACCTCGTTAAAAGTTCCTCTTCATCATGCGCCGCAACATCCCATCGACCCAGGCCCTGGCCTGTTTTGAAGTCGCCGCCCGACACGAGAGCTACACCCGCGCCGCGCAGGAGCTGTCGCTCACCCAAAGCGCGGTGTCGCGCCAGATCCAGGCGCTGGAAGAATTTTTGGGCGTGGCGCTGTTTCGCCGCACGCGCCACGGCGTGGTGCTGACGCCTGCGGGCGCCCACTACGGCCGCCAGGTGGCGCGCTGGCTGCAGGGCTTGGAGCGCGATACGCTGGACGTGATGGCCCACCAGGGCGAGGGTGGCGCTCTGTCGCTGGCCGCAGTGCCCACCTTTGCCACGCGCTGGCTCATCCCACGCCTGCCGCTGCTGGCGCAGGAGCATCCGGACATCGTGGTGCACATCGACACGCAAACGCGGCCTTTTCTGTTTGCCGACACCACCTTCGATGCCGCCTTGTATGCAGGCACACCCGAGCAGGTTGCCAACTGGCCCGGCGTGCAGGCCCTGCTGCTGATGCACGAAGACGTGGTGCCCGTGTGTTGCCCCCGCCTGCTCGAATCCGCCGCGCCCCGGGGCCGCGGCCGCGCCCACCAGCCGATCGCTGCCGAGGCGCTGGCCGAGCTGCCGCTGCTGCAGCAAAGCACACGCCCCTATGGCTGGCGCCAGTGGTTTGATGCGATGGGTGTGGATGCCCCGCATGCGCTGGATGGCCCGCGCTACGAGCTGTTCTCCATGCTGGCCGTGGCCGCCACGCATGGCATGGGCGTGGCGCTGATGCCGCCTTTGTTGATCGAGGCCGAACTGGCCAGCGGCGAGCTGGTGGTGGCCTGCAACCGCCCGCTGCGTGGCGAGCGTGCCTACTACCTCATCAGCCCCGCGCAAGCCCAGCCGCCGGTGTTGGGGGCGTTTGCACGGTGGCTGCAGGGCATGGCAGCGGCGGCAGGCGGAGTGCCGCCGGTCGCCGGGGCAGACGGCAAGGGATGACGCGCTTGCATCCGCCCAGGGGCTGAACTAATCTGGTGGCGCTGGAGTCTGTCTGCACATACCGATCCGGGAGTGACCCCATGACCACCTACCATGCCCCGCATTTCGACCCCACCGTGGACGAGATCGAGACCCTCAAACAACTCGAAATGGGCCAAGTCATTACGTTGCCCCATGCGCTCAAGGACCACGTGTCTGGCCGCCTGCTCGAATGGGGCTTCATCACCAAAGGCTCCGGCGGCGAACTGGCCATTACGCCCAGCGGTCGGCAACTGATTCGCCGACAGGACAACTAGTGTGATGTTGCACGCTATCCGGCACTTAAAACCGCGTCTTTTCGACCAGGGCTGCGTTGCAAATCCGCGCGATACCTACGGGTATCGCTGTGGTTTGCGCCTTGCCCTGGCCAAAAAATCCATCGGTTTTCAATGTGCCGTCAAGCATGCAACACCACACTAGCCCCACGGCGCCGCAGAGCGCCACCGATGGCAAGGTCCCCACCGCACTGCTCCACAGTGTCGGGGCTGTTGACAATCCTCGCGCAGTTGGCGGGGTATTGCAGCCCGCAAATTTCTCCGTGCAGCATTGGCCCTATCCTGCCTCTCTTGCTTTCCTTTCTTCACGAGGAGCTTCTGTGCGCGCACCGTCCCTGATTCGCAAAGCACTGTGTGTTGCCACCCTGGCGGCATGTGGGCTGCTGTTGCAAGGCTGCAGCACTGTCAAGCTGGCCTACAACCAGGTGCCGCACCTGGCCTACTGGCAGCTGAACAGCTACCTCGGCCTGTCAGAAACCCAGACCGAGCGCGTGCGCGACGAACTGGGCGACCTGCACCAGTGGCACCGTGACACCATGCTGCCCCGGCATGCCGAGTTGCTGCAAAAGGTACAGCAACAACTGCCATCCGCCATATCGCCCGGCCAGGCCTGCCGCACCTACGACGCAGTGCGCACCCAGATCGACAAGGTCATCGCCCAGGCCGAACCCAAACTGGCCTGGCTGGCCGCCCAGCTCACCGACACCCAGATCCGCAACCTGCAAAAGAAGCAGGCCGACAGCAATGCCGACTGGAAGAAGGAATGGATAGACATCACGCCCGACAAGCTGCGAGAGCAGCGCTTCAAGCAGCTCTTGTCCCGCGCCGAAGGCTTCTACGGCGCCTTGGACGAACCGCAAAAATCCGCACTGCGCACCTTCATCGCCCAGTCGTCGTTTGACCCACAGCGCACCTATGCCGAACGCCTGCGCCGCCAGAAAGACCTGGTGCAGGTGCTGCAGAAAATCGCCGAAGACCGCACCAACACCGACCAGGCCCGGAGCCTGCTGCGCGGTTACCTCGCACGTTTTCAAACATCGCCCGACGCGGCCTACCAGCGTTATGCGCAGGCGCTGGTGGAAGAGGGCTGCGAAGGCTTCTCTAACGTGCACAACGCGATGACGGCTGCGCAGCGGTTGAAGGCAGTGCAGTCGGTAAAGGGGTATGAGCAGGACTTTCTGGTGCTGGCGGCGCAGTGAGCGTGGAAGTTAGAAATACGAACAAGAGATGAACAAAAGGCCGCGTTGCCCCTGAAGCCGCTCAGGGTCGCCTGTGACGCCCGACCATGTCCCGCGTGTGGCATCGAGGTCGCCCGCGCCAATTGCTGTCATGCCCAGCCCCCATTCCCTCAGGTACTTACTTGTATGCGTTTCAGCGGCTATTGCACTTTGGTCATCGCGATAACCGTGGCAGGTTTCGCCATCGCTCAGCCTGCGAATCCGGCGGACAACCACACCTCGTGCACTGCAGAAAAGGCGGACGTCGAAAAACGCATGGAAGTCGCGCGATCCAAGGGGCAGATGCTGCTACGTAGGCAACTGGCTGACCAACTGGCGGCGCTGCAATCGAGCTGTCAGTCGCTCGCGGTTGATCAGGGCCACACGGCGAATATTGAAAGGCTGGAGAAGGAAGTCCGGGCGCTCAGGGCAGAGCTTGAAGCTGCCGAAGAGCAATTGCGCAAGTTGAAAAGCGAAGCAAATCGCTAGACGGTGAATGGACTGCAGGAGCCGCGCCAGGGGACGCAGACTCGGCGTCACGCTGCGGGTTGAAAGATTTCCACGCCAGATGGCAGCCGTAAAAATGAACCCGGGGTGTGGGGCTGGTTGGGCTCTGTGTGCCGGTGACTGTAGCCTCGCAGACCACCCCAAAGTAACGCGCTGAAATAGCACTTTAGAAGATGAAAGCCCCTGTGAATCAACCTGTTGCCCATGCCGAGCTGATCGCCACTTTCAAAAGGGCGCAGGCAGACGCCGCCCACAAGCACGGCCTCATCAAGGCTGTCGGCGCCAAGGGCCCAAAAGCCATTCAGGCGGCTGTTGATACGTCAGCCAAAGCAGCGAAGCGCAGGGATTCGTATGCGGAAAAGCTCGCTGCGCTGGGGGTGGTTCTCAAGGATTGAGCGGGGTACGGCGATGGCATGCTCCTCAATGGTAGAACGCGCACAGCCCATCATCTGGGCGACTTCTTCGGTGGTGAAAATTTCCTTTTCGGGTGTCATGGTGTGATTCTCCGATGTTCATGCACCTGAACTTGGGCCAGGCAACCGCTCACCAGCAGAATCCACGCGCCGTTGAAGCCGGCCCGCTGAAAGATGCGCCACGTGGGGACCACGAGCAACGCCATCAGAGGCGTGAACATGGCAGGACGATGAGCCAGTGGAGCGGACTGAATGAACCCATGAAGGACCCCCGTGTAGCACGGGGCGGTAGCATGTCAACTGAAGTTCCGTCGCAGGCGAATCCCCGTAGACCCTTGTGGAAAGAAGTGGCGTTTTAGCACTTGCTGGAACTTCTGCGAGCCTTTGGTGCACAATACATTGACCAGCCAACATTTGTGGACTGGTTTTTTGGCGTCGATTCGGCGCTTGACATCACCAACTTGAAGGAGCACCTGATGATGAACATGTTCCGTGAAGGCTATGGCCTGGGTTGACCGACCATATTTCCTTTTAAGGCCCAGCAGATTGCTGGGCTTTTTGCTTTTGGGCTTGGTGGTTTCTACTGCGTTGCTGGTGTACTGGATTAAGTCGGAAGCAACATTGCCAGTTTTGAATATTCCCGCACCCAAATGGAGGCTGGGCAACCTGGTTACTGTCGTGGTTGCGATCATGGTTTGGATTGGCACTTCATATGTGACCATGCGAAACCTTGTGAAGCAACACACAATTAATACATTGCTGCAATCGCGTCTTTCTGCTACTTACATGGAAAATGCCCGAGCCTTAAACAAAGGTTTCTTTGGCAAGCACGGGGAGCTGATCCCCTTGACACAAGAGGAAGTCATTAATCCCCCGGCGGAGGTCAACCTCCAGGCGCTCAACTACATGCTGAACTACTTTGAGTTCATCGCTGTAGGCATTCGACATGGGGATTTGGATGAGTCGGTAATGAAGAATTCCCTCAGAGGGATTGTGTGCAGTGTTTTTTGCGTTGCAGAAAACTATATTCATACTCGCCGTTCCGATGTTCGGGATCCAAGTAAAGCCAGAACCTACGAGCACTTGTGTTGGTTGCACGCCCGTTGGAGAGATGACTCTCAATTACCACCGCGAAAATTGCGCGAAACTGCGGAACCAAAAATACTCGGCATGCCTGAAAGAATAGCTATTCTTCTGACGGGAAAAATTCCAGAAAACAAGCGGTGAAGCTCGTCGAGCAGACGCTTTGCCTCTTGCAAAGACCCATTCGGAATAGGCATCATGACTCCCCCAACAACAGTAGACAACGGATGACACCTCGCGAATGGCCAGCCGAGACCAAACAGCGCGCCGAGAAGGCGATGGCTGACCTGGAAGCCTTCTACGGCGACTTCTGCAACCGGACTCCGTTTGGCCGGCGGCCAGAGACGCCTAAGCTGGAGCAGCTTCACTCGCGGGTGATGGGCGCGTCCTGAGCAAGCTCACCTCGCTTACTGGCTTCTGCAAGCGACTGGCCATCCAATGTCCGCCGCTCGACTTCGACGACGCTGACGACGCGTGCCGTCAAGGGCTGAGTTGTGTGTCAAGTATCCGCGCGCAGCTGCATATGCACGGCTTGGTCGAGCACTACAGCAGACCCTAGCACTCGCCGAGCTCACGGTAGAACACCGTTGGCCTTGTGGCCAAAGGCGAACAAATGCCCGGTGCGAAGTCTCCACCACCGGCGAGCAGCCGCTTCAAGCGAACCGGCGTCTGCAAGCAACGGACTCCCTTTTCCCACGAGATAGCCGCCAAAAGAGCTGAGTCGCTTGCCGTCTTTCTCAACAATCCCCCCGCTGTCCGGGACAGTGAACGTTTGGGGGCCGTAGCTGGTGCTTCGATAGATGAATTCAGCCATTTCATATCTCCGTGCGGCACTTTATCAGGGCGGGTGTAGACGAGAATTCAGCTACTACCCACTTGGAGATTTCATGCGCGACATCTTGTCGGCAGCCATGCTCACTCTGAGCGTGCCTGTCTTGGCCGCTCAGCCCATGACCTTTGCACCGCGGGATTCGGGCTTCGTTGTGAGCTCGACGGCATCTGGCGCCGTTAGGAAGGACGGGCCTTTCCTTGCTGTCACATTGGCGAGGCACACGCTCCGCGCAGGCAAGGAGTCCAAGACGCCCACGAAAGTCATTGGGTACAGGGTGGGCCTTGCTCGAAACAACGCTCAGGGTTTCTGGGACATCGAGCGGTGGTCCGATGTTGTCCCCGTCCAGGCTTCCATGGCCACAGGCGACACCAAGCAGCTGCCGACGACTCTCTCGCTCATACCCATCGACAACTTGCCATCGCTCAGGGGCACATGGTTGGTCATTCAAGTGGAGGTGCAGCGCGAAGGTGTTGTCGGCAGCACTTACTCACATAGCAGCGAGTTGACGCTGGACTAGGCGTGTAGCGGCACTGGATACCGCTGACCAGAACCATGTAACCAGAACATTTGCAAGTCGCTTCACAATGCACCTCCTTCCCGCAGTTTCTGCGGATCAACACCGGCCCATGCCTTTGCTCCGCGCTCGGTGAGGGTGGATAGGTCGGGCATCGTCTCAGCCTTCCACCACCCCACAAACCCAGCGAAGTCAACAAACCCCCGCTGAGGCTGCGTTCCCTCTACTTGCCGCTCAAAGCAGTAGCCGGTGATCCGATACCCATTGGCCTGCAGCTCTGCCAGCTTGCGGGCGGCTACGCCGGTGAAGTCGGGGACTGTGGGGTTAGCCATGGTCGGCTCCTGTTTTTGCATCCCAGCCGCGCTCAAATCCGGCCTTGAAAACCCTGCGGCGGTCGTTGGTGTCGATCTGCGGGCGCGCCCCAAAGTAGCTTTCGCTCCCCGCGCTTTCGTAGGCTTCGCGAATTGCCCGCTCCTGTTCGCTCGTCAGCGGCACCGCCCCGGCCTGCGCCTGGCTGTTGGCGCCATGGTCTTCGCAACACCCGACAGTCCCACGGCTGCAATTGCGCGGCCCATGGTAGAACGGGTTTTTCCTGCATGGAGTCTCGTCCTGCGCCTGGGTGGGCTGCGGGGTGGTGTAGAGCTTGGTTCCTGGTTCTGGCATGTGCGCGTCACGATAAAGGCGCGCATGGAACCCGCCAGTGAAACGCAGTGACGACTCGACCTCACCCACCGGCTCTACCGCCCCTGCAGGTGTGCCCCACTTTGCCAAAACCGAGCGGGCGATATCAGTGAATTCATCCGGATCGCAGAACAGCAGGAATTGCTCCTCCGTGGCGAAAGCGAGCAGTTCCGCATCCGTGGGCTGTGTTTGCTCAGTCATGTTTGCCTCCTTGCTTGCGTGCTGCGTCCAAAGTGGTTTTGATTTCCGTCAGAAATGCGAGTACCCGCTTCACGCTGTAAAACTCGTCGTCGTTGTCAGCCGTCAAACATGGCCCGTTGTTTACGGTGAATTTCTGGATAGGCACGTTGAACGGGAACAGCGCCAAAACCTTTTCGATGGCCTCGCGCGCCGCATCCTCCAGCACGCTGTCTGCCGCCTGGGTGGGCGGGGCGGAGACAAGCGCCCGCAACTGGTCGGCGCGTATAACCACCGGCAGGGTGTTGCACAGACTTTCCAAGTGGTCTTGGCCGTCGCCCTGCCAGTACCAGCATTCGCCTCGCTGGTGCTCGTAGAGGGCCTGCAGACGCGCACGGTCTTCGCGGTGCCTTCCTTCTTGGAATTTCAGATCAGCGATCAGTTCGGCGATCTTGCTGGCTTGTCGGCCGCAGTCGCGGGTCAGCGTCTCCACCTGGGCGCGCAGGGCTCCACCCGCTGGTGCCGTCACGCTGTCTGCCGGGGCACGGGCTGCGCGGTATGCCGCAAGCTCTGCCGCCATGCTGCGCACTTCTTCCGGTGTGGCCCGCGCTTCGTGGTTGATCACGATGTTCAGCAAGGAGTCCAGCACTGGCGCTGGCTGGCTGTCTGCCTGGGCGGCTGGGGTGGGCGTGGCGATGAATCCGGTGTCTGCTTGCGCATAAAGACGCTCACCAATGCTCAGCCATCGCCAGCGGCCATCTATTTCGCGCAGGGTTTGTTGCCCCATCGTCCCGCACTCCACCACCTCCGCGACAGGAACCATACCGGCAGCCACCGGCCCCGCAACTGCGCCAGCGGCTGGTGCCGCCTGTGCCGTGGGGGTGGGCTGGTGTACGGCCTGTTGAGCGTCAATCATTCGACTGTTTGCCGTGCTATTGCCAAAAGACCAATCCTCGGATTCTCCCCCGATAGTCTCTGCGTCACGGCACGCTGCCCAGCCTTCGCGGTAGGCCTGTTCCAGCCACTCGGCAGGCACGGCGTTTCTCTCCAACGTTTGCTGGGCGGCTGGTGCCGCCTGTGCCGTGGGGGTGGTGATTGAGCCCTCCGCAATAAGGCAGTACATGCCGCCGCACTTTGGGCACGCAGCAACCATAGTGCCGTCTTTCCCGCAGCTTGGGCAATGATCTTCTTTCGGGCTGGTGCCGGACCAATCACACGAATTGCAAGCGGCGTCAGTGCTTTCATCGTTGATCCCGACGTGGTTGCATTCACGGCACTCCCGCGCTGCGACGTAGGTTCCAGTCCAAACAAGGCAATCAGCATCCTCCTGGCATTTGCCAAGCAATATTTCTAGGGTCGTCATGGTCGTAAAAAAGCCCGCTACTGCGGGCCTTTGGGTGGGGTGTGGGAGGTCAAGTAATGGACAGCCGGTCCTTGCGCACGATGCGCGCACCAGCCACCGCTTCACCGGCCTTGATTGCGGCCTTGATCTTGGTTTTGCTGGGTGTTGGTGGTTTCGGGTCGTTGCACAGCGATGCGGGAAACTCGGCATCTGCATCAATCTCAACCGATTCATCACGCTCCACATACAGCTTTGCGGCGAACAGGCCCAGCTCATGTTTCACCTCGGTGATCCCAGTGGCCTTCATACAGTCTGCAAGGTAGGCTTCAAAACGCTCCAGGCGCTTTTCGCGAGCCTCGATCTTGGCAAGCATGTCCTTGATCATGGCCTTTGCACTGGCAAGCGTGGCGGCCTCTTCCTTTGCGTAGGCCACACAAGCCACGGCTTTGTTTTGGAACAGCTCGCGGCTCTCGGCGTAGGGTCCGGAACTTACACGGACTGGTCCGTGCAGGCGAAATACAGAGTCGTGGTTGCGCCAAAGGCATCCGGCGAAACCAGCAGCATCGCCTGGAAAAATGCCGCGACCGCAGGCCCGACCGACACGCAGACGCTTGTCGAGGGCCGGGCCTCCACCTACGCCATGGCTGCCGCTGGCACATCGACCGTATACCCAATGGCGTGGTGGGCGCGCGGCTTGTCCATCGGTGTCTACCCCACGGAGCAGCCAGAGTTCTTTGGGACATGCCACGACGAATCGGCAATCGATGTGCCGGGCGTTCTGGCACAGATGACCCAAGCCGAATGGGAGGCCCTGCGAGCCGATGAAATGCTGGCGCGCAACCCTGTTCCCGCCACTGTGACCCGGGCGCAGGGCAAGGCCGCGCTGATCCAGGCCGGGCTGTGGTCTGGTGTTCTGGCCTACGTCGCGGGGATTGATGACGAAACCCAGCGTGCCCTGGCGGAAGTCGCGCTCCATGACACCACGCTCTGGCAGCGCAGCAGCCCGTTTCTCACTGCTGCCGCGCATGCGCTGGGAATGAACGATGACGCGCTTGATGCGCTGTTCGTGGCCGCCGCTGGGGTGGAGCTATGACGCCACCATTGAGCCCACCAACCAACCCGCCTCTGGCGGGTTTTTTCATGACCACAGAACAAAGATAACCGAGGGAGAAAATGCCAGAACCAACATCAACATCAGGCATCAGCCTGGCTGCAGTTTCCATCGCCCTGCTGGGTCCAATGGCCGGGCCATACGCTCTGATCGTCTTTGCTGCCCTGGCTGGTGCGCTGTGGCCACTAAGCGCTGCGGACACCATGACACGCAGCGCTGGCTTCTGGCTGATGCTGCGCTGCACGCTTACCGCTGTGGCGCTCACTTCTGCGCTGTCACTGCTGCTGCAAAGCCGGTGGCAGATCCCGGCGAACGAGACATTGGCCCCCGTTGCATTTGCCATTGGCGCCTTGGGCAACGGATGGCGTCCTGTGTTCGAGGCCATTGGGTCAGCTCTGCAGGCCGTGCTTTCCAAAGCCGGAGGGCCAAAGCCATGAACACCTTGCTGATTGCGCATGAGATGGCGTGCCTGCTGCTGTTCTTCACGGTGTTCTGCCGAATGCAGAAGACCAACCGGCGCACGCGCGCCGCAATCCGCCTTTCATTCTGGGCTCTGGGCACCGTGGCCGCCATGGGCATGGCCTGGCCCCTGATGGGGTGGCCGCTGCCGTGGTTCGGAGTGCTGCTGGCTCTTGCCATAGTGCAGGTGCAGTGGGTCACATCGCATTACTGGTCGGGCGGAGTGCCTGGGCCGTTTGACAAAGGAGCGCAACATGACACTGTTTCGTGATCTGATCGATCGCGTGCTTTCCCACGAGGGCGGCTACGTGAACCACCCAAACGACCCTGGCGGTGAAACCAAGTTTGGGATTGCCAAGCGCAGCTATCCAGCAGTGGATATCAAGGCGCTGACGCGCGATGAGGCTGTGGCCATCTACGAGCGCGACTTCTGGCAACGCGTGCAGGGCGACAAGCTGCCGCGCGCACTGGCGTTCCAGGCGCTTGACGCTGCAGTGAACCACGGAATCGGAAACTCAGTGCGGTGGATGCAGCGTGCGGCCGGTGTTGCTGATGATGGCGTCATCGGCCCTGCCACCCTGGCCGCCGTGGGGCGAGCCGACCCTGCCGACCTGGTGCTGCAGTTCAATGCTGAGCGTCTGGAGTTCTACGCCAAGCTGCAGACCTTCGACACATTCGGTCGCGGATGGGCCCGGCGCGTCGCTGGAAATTTGCGGTACGCCGCGCAGGACAACTGATGCTGCCCGGCCTATACACCCATGCAGCCGCCGCCATCGGCGGCGCCGTCCTTGCGGGCGCGCTGGCCTGGAACGTTCAGGGCTGGCGGCTTGGCGAGGAAATCAACGGCATCAAGGCCCAGTACGCCGCCGAATCCGCCAAGGCCCAGGCCGACACCCGGGCGAAGGAACTCGCCTTCAACCAACGACTGCAGGACGCCCAAAATGAAGCCACGAAACGTGAAACAAAGCTGCGCGGCGATGCTGCTGCTGCCCGCCGTACTGCTGACGGGCTGCGCGGCGCCCTCTACGAATTCCGTGCAAGTCTCCCCAGCGCTTCCACAAGCGCCCTCATTGCGCGAGCCGATACCGCCGCAGAGCTACTCGGAGCGTGCGTCAGCGAATATCGAAGCGTGGCAGAAGCGGCTGACCGACATGCTGGGGACGCGCTGATGCTGCAGGCGGCTTGGCCATCACAGCCGCGCTGAAATGCTCTCTGCAGTCTCGCGGTAGTAGCGCTTCATGAGGATGTTCAAGTCCTTGTGGCGAGAGATGCGCGCCAGGGTGAGTGCATCCATCTTGCGAGACAGCAGGGTGAGCGCCGTGGCCCGGGCGTCATGGAAGGTCAATCCTTTGATGAGCAGCTCCGAGCACAACCGGCTGAACAGCGCCGAACCCTCATTCGCGCCAACTGTGAACTTTGGCAGCGGCTCCAGCAACTTGCGGGCACGGCTGACAACCGGCATGACCACTGGGCGGCGTTCTCCCTTGCTGATCGGCAGCACAAGCACCTTTCGCGCCGTGTCATAGCGGCACGTCAGCACCTCCTGCAGGCGCAAGCCGGTATGCAGGGCAATCCTGAACGCAGCCTGCATCTGTGCCGTCTTGCCCGACCTGGGCGCGCGCAGCACCCTGCGAATATCCCTCCAGCCCCATAGCGTCTCGCGCGCGGGGTTTTCTTCAGGCAGGCGCACGCCATCAAAAGGCGAAGCGTCAAGCCATCTCCATTCTTTGTGGGCGATCTTAAACATGTTGCGAAACAGGTTCACTTCCCGCAGGACCGTGGACCCGCTCACCGTCTTGAGCCGCGCGTCCCGCCAATCCCCAATGGCCTCGCTGGTGATCTCGGCCAGCGCCACATCCCCGAAGTGCTGCGCGAACGCGGCGAAGCGTCGGGCCTCCCACTGGGTGGCGTTCGCCTTGGTGGGGGATACCGATTCCAAATACTTGTTGATTGCCTCTTGCAGGGTGTGGCCGCGTTGCGCGCCTGCGTCAATTTCTGCCTCGACCCGGGTGGCCCAGGCCAGGGCCTCGCGCTTGGTTGGCCAGACGGCAGATTTGCGCACGCCTTTGCGGGCAACCTGCGCCCGCCATTGGTCCCCGTGCGGCTTGATGGATGCCATGCGTAATTCCCCATGATGCGTAAATTTGTGGGGAGACTTTAGCAATAACGGCGAACAAAAAGCAAAAACGGCGGCTTCCGTGATTAGCTGGAAGCCGCCGTAAGTGCTTGATCTGACAAAGAAAATCGGTAAAAAGCGGGAATGTTCAACTACCGCAAAAATAACCGATGGTGCCCGGGGCCGGAATCGAACCGGCACGCCTTGCGGCGGGGGATTTTGAGTCCCCTGCGTCTACCAATTTCACCACCCGGGCTGGAATTCGTGAAGCCCCAAATTATGGCACAGTAGGGCGCATGAAATATCCGACGATTGAAGATGCAGTGGGTAACACCCCTCTGGTCGCTTTGCAGCGCATTGGGGCCAAGGACAACGCGGCGCGCGGCAATGTGGTGCTGGGCAAGCTGGAGGGCAACAACCCTGCCGGGTCAGTCAAGGACAGGCCCGCGCTGTCGATGATCCGCCGGGCCGAGGAGCGTGGCGACATCCGCCCCGGCGACACGCTGATCGAGGCCACGTCGGGCAACACCGGCATTGCGCTGGCGATGGCGGCGGCCATCAAGGGTTACCGCATGGTGCTCGTGATGCCCGAAGACTTGTCCATCGAACGCGCACAGACCATGAAGGCCTTTGGTGCCGAACTTGTGCTCACGCCCAAGAGCGGCGGCATGGAGCACGCACGCGACCTGGCCGAGGCCATGCAAAAGCGCGGCGAGGGCAAGGTGCTCGACCAGTTCGGCAACCCCGACAACCCACGCATCCACTACGAAACCACCGGCCCGGAGATCTGGGAGCAGACGGGCGGGCGCATCACGCACTTTGTGAGCGCCATGGGGACCACGGGCACCATCACCGGCGTGTCGCGTTTCCTCAAGGAGAAGAACCCCGGCATCCAGATCATCGGCGCGCAGCCAGAGGAAGGCTCGCGCATCCCGGGCATCCGCAAGTGGCCGCAAGAGTACCTGCCCAAGATCTATGACCCGAGCACGGTGGACGAGCTGGTCTATGTGAACCAAGACAGCGCCGAAGACATGTGCCGCCGTCTCGCGCGCGAAGAGGGCATCTTTGCAGGCATCTCTGCCGCAGGCGCGTGCTGGGTGGCGCAGCAGATTGCGGCGCGCGACAGCAATGCCACCATTGTGTTCATCGTGTGCGACCGGGGCGACCGGTATCTGTCTACCGGTGTGTTTCCTGCGTGACAGGCGGCCGTCGGCTGCCGGGTTCGAAGGTTTTAATGAAATTGGCTGCTAGCGCTTGATGGATAAGCGCTAGAAGCTATAAAAATAATAGCTCTACCATGCACTACGAAGTCCGCCACTGCACCCACTGCGGTACCGCGCTACAGCCCATCACCCTGGCCGAAGACGGAGGCGACAAGGAGCGGCTGCGCTGCCCCGCCTGCGGCTGGACCCACTGGAACAACCCCACGCCCGTGCTGGCAGCGATTGTCGAGATCGACGGCAAGGTGCTGCTGGCGCGCAACGCGGCCTGGCCGGGCAAGATGTTCGCGCTGATCACCGGCTTCATGGAGGCAGGCGAGTCGCCCCAGGAAGGCATTGCGCGCGAGGTGAAGGAGGAAACCAACCTCGACGTGCAGTCCACCACCCTGGTGGGCGCCTATGAGTTCCTGCGCATGAACCAGATCATCATTGCCTACCATGTGGTGGCCACGGGGCAGGTTCAGTTGTCGCCCGAGCTGGTGGACTACCGGCTGTACGATCTGGCAGACCTCAAATGCTGGCCGGCGGGCACGGGCTACGCGCTGGCCGACTGGCTGCGCACCAAGGGGCACGAGCCGGTGTTTTTTACCGCTGAAGAAAATGCAGAACGGCGGCGCGGCCTGGATGAACAACCGCCGCAGCCGCCAAAGGATTGACGACCATGGACATTCACAAAGAAATCGACACCCGGGGCCTGAACTGCCCCTTGCCCATCCTCAAGGCCAAGAAGGCGCTGTCCGACATGGCCAGCGGCCAGTTGCTCAAGGTGGTGGCCACCGATGGCGGGTCGCTGCGGGATTTTCAGGCGTTTGCCAAGCAGACGGGCAACGAGCTGGTGGAGCAGCAGACGGTGGGCGAGGAATACATCCACATCCTGCGTCGTCGGTAGATTTAAGAAAAAATAGCTACCAGCGCTCTATGGATAAGCGCTGGCAGCTATTAATTTGGAAGCGTTTGAGGCGCTTCCAGTGTGAGCCCGGACTGTGGCTTACAGCGCCAAGGTCTTCAGATATTCCCGGAACTGCGCGCCCACCTGCGGGTGTTGCAAAGCCAGCTCCACCGTCGCTTCCAGAAACCCTTCCTTGCTGCCGCAGTCGTAGCGCTTGCCTTCGTACTGGAAGGCGTACACGGCTTCGTGCTGCATCAGGCGGGCGATACCGTCGGTGAGCTGGATCTCGCCGCCCACGCCGCGTGGCTGGTTGCGGATCTCGTCGAAAACGCCGGGCGTGAGGATGTAGCGGCCGGCCACGCCCATGCGCGAGGGGGCGACATCGGCCTTGGGCTTTTCCACGATGCGTTCAATGCGGATCAGCGGGCCGCCAGCGGGCTCGCCGGCCACGATGCCGTATTTGTGGACCTGGTCTTCCGGCACTTCCTGCACCGCGATGACCGAGCGGCCTTGCTGGCGGAAGGCGGTGGCCATCTGGGCCAGCACGGGCTGGCCGCCTGGGGGGCCCACCATCAGGTCGTCGGCCAGCAGCACGGCAAAGGGCTCCTTGCCCACCAGCGGCTCGGCGCACAACACGGCGTGGCCCAGGCCCAGCGAGCGGGGCTGGCGCACGAACGCGCAGTCCATGTCGTCGGGCTGGATGGAGCGTACCAGCGCCAGCAGTTCCTTCTTGCCGGCGGCTTCGAGTTCGGCCTCCAGCTCATACGCCGTGTCGAAATGGTCTTCGATGGCGCGCTTGCTGCGGCCGGTCACGAAGATCATGTGGCGGATGCCAGCGGCATAAGCCTCTTCCACAGCGTACTGAATCAGCGGCTTGTCAACCACGGGCAGCATTTCCTTCGGAGACGCCTTGGTGGCAGGCAGAAAACGGGTGCCCAGGCCAGCGACGGGAAATACGGCTTTGCGAACGGTGGTGGCAACAGTCATGAGACTCCTTGAGTGAAGACAGGGATTCGGGGTGTTGTGGTCGTCGTGGATATGCAAGTGTCAGGCCAGAGCTGCCCGGCCCTTCACTTTTGTTCTGTCAGCCCAGGCGACCCAGCTGGTCGCGCAGGCGGGTCAGCGTGGCGCCGAAGTCAGCGATGCGCTTCTTTTCCTGGTCGATCACGGCCGGTGGGGCCTTGGCCACAAAGGCTTCGTTAGAGAGCTTGTTGTTGGCCTTGGCGACTTCGCCTTCGATGCGGGCGATTTCCTTGGACAAGCGGGCCTTCTCGGCGGCCACGTCAATCTCCATGTACAGCGCCAGCCGAGCTTCGCCCACCACGGCCACAGGCGCTGCCTGCGCGGCAGCGGCCCAGGCGGCCTCGTCGTCAAACACCTTGACCTCGCTGAGCTTGGCCAGGGCCTGCAGCACCGGGCCTACGCCGCGCATGAAGTCGGTGTCGCCCACGGTGTACAGCGGCAGGCGGGTGGACGGGGACACGTTCATTTCGCCACGCAACGCGCGGCAAGCGTCCACCAGCCCCTTCACGCGGCCCATGTGGGCTATTGAAGCCTCATCGATCTTGTCCAGTTGCGCCTGAGGGTAGCGGGCGATGCTGACCGATTCGCCGGGGATTCCGGCCACAGGCGCCACCACCTGCCACAGGGCTTCGGTGATGAACGGGATGATGGGGTGCGCCAGGCGCAGGATGGCTTCGAGCGTGCGGATCAGCGTGCGGCGCGTGGCGCGTTGCTGCGCTTCGGTGCCGTTCTGGATCTGCACCTTGGCGATTTCCAGGTACCAGTCGCAGTACTCGTTCCAGACAAAGTCGTAGATCGTGTTGGCCACGTTGTCCAGGCGGTATTCCTCAAAGCCCTTGGCGACTTCGGCCTCGGTCTTCTGCAGCAGCGAGCTGATCCAGCGGTCGGCCTGGCTGAACTGCATGTAGCCGTGGGCGCTGCCGCCGGGCTGGCACTCTTCCTTGGTGTGCTCTTTCAGGCCGCAGTCCTGGCCCTCGCAGTTCATCAGCACAAAGCGGCTGGCGTTCCAGAGCTTGTTGCAGAAGTTGCGGTAGCCCTCGCAGCGCTTGCTGTCAAAGTTGATGCTGCGGCCCAGCGATGCGAGCGCTGCAAAGGTGAAGCGCAGCGCATCGGCGCCATAGGCCGGAATGCCCTCGGGGAATTCCTTTTGCGTGTTCTTGCGCACGGTGGGCGCGGTCTCTGGCTTGCGCAGGCCGGTGGTGCGCTTGTCGAGCAGGGGCTCCAGCGCAATGCCGTCGATCAGGTCCACCGGGTCGAGCACGTTGCCTTCGGACTTGGACATCTTCTTGCCCTGCGCGTCGCGCACCAGGCCGTGGATGTACACATGCTTGAACGGCACGCGGCCCGTGAAGTGCGTGGTCATCATGATCATCCGGGCGACCCAGAAGAAGATGATGTCGTAGCCCGTCACCAGCACGGTGCTGGGCAGGTACAGGTTGAAGTCGTCGGTGGCGCTGTCGCCCTGGTTGGGCCAGCCCATGGTGCTGAAGGGCACGAGGGCGGACGAGTACCAGGTGTCCAGCACATCCTCGTCGCGACGCAGCTTTTTGCCGGGCGCCTTGGCCTGGGCTTCGGCTTCGTCGCGGGCCACGATCACGTTGCCGTCTTCGTCGTACCACGCCGGGATCTGGTGGCCCCACCACAGCTGGCGGCTGATGCACCAGTCCTGGATGTTGTTCATCCACTGGTTGTAGGTGTTCACCCAGTTCTCGGGCACAAAGGTCACCTCGCCGCTGGCAACGGCGTCGATGGCCTTTTGCGCAATGCTCTTGCCGGTGGCGTCGCCTTCGCCCACCTTGCTCATCGCCACGAACCACTGGTCGGTCAGCATGGGCTCGATCACCTGGCCGGTGCGGGTGCAGATGGGCACCATGAGCTTGTGCTTCTTCACCTCGACCAGCGCGCCGATGGCTTCGAGGTCGGCTACCACGGCCTTGCGGGCCACAAAGCGGTCCATGCCCTGGTACCTGGCGGGCGCGTTTTCGTTGATGGTGGCTTGCAGGGTCAGCACCACGATCATGGGCAGCTTGTGGCGCTGGCCCACGGCGTAGTCGTTCTGGTCGTGCGCAGGCGTTACCTTCACCACGCCCGTGCCGAATTCCTTGTCCACGTACTCGTCGGCAATCACCGGGATCTGGCGGTCGCACAGCGGCAGGTTGACCATCTTGCCGATCAAGTGCGTGTAGCGTGAATCCTCGGGGTGAACCATCAGCGCCACGTCGCCCAGCATGGTTTCAGGCCGGGTGGTGGCCACCGTCAGGCTGCCCGATCCATCGGCCAGTGGGTAGGCGATGTGCCACAGCGAGCCGTCTTTTTCTTCGCTCTCGACTTCCAGGTCGGACACGGCGGACTGCAGCTTCGGGTCCCAGTTCACCAGGCGCTTGCCGCGGTAGATCAGGCCCTGCTCGTACAGCTTCACGAAGGTGTCGGTCACCACCTTGGAGAGCTTGTCATCCATGGTGAAGTACTCGCGGCTCCAGTCCACGCTGTCGCCCATGCGGCGCATCTGCGTGGTGATGGTGTTGCCGGACTTCTCCTTCCACTCCCACACTTTGCTCACAAAGTTCTTGCGCGCCTCGGGCGGTGTGGGGCCCATGTCGTAGCGGCTGATGCCCTGCTCCTGCAGCTGGCGCTCCACCACGATCTGCGTGGCGATGCCCGCGTGGTCGGTGCCCGGCACCCAGACGGTGTTGAAGCCACGCATGCGGTGGTAGCGCGTGAGGCTGTCCATGATCGTCTGGTTGAACGCATGGCCCATGTGCAGCGTGCCCGTCACGTTGGGCGGGGGCAGCTGGATGGAAAAGGCGGGCTCGCCCGCCTGGGGCTGGCCCGTGCCACGGTGGCCTGCGGTGCCATACCCGCGCTTTTCCCATTCGGGGCCCCAGTGGGCTTCCAGCGCGGCGGGTTCAAAGGACTTGGACAGGCTGTCGAGGCCGGGTTGTGCTTGGGGCGTGCTCATGGGGTTTGGCAGAAGGAAGAGGCAGGCACAGGGCGTGCCTCAACGGTCAAGAGGGTGGACCGGGCATTTTACGGGAGCGCCAGCCGGTCTTCCCCTGCGCTCGCATCCCACCGGCATTCCGTCTGTCGGGCATTTCTCGCCAATTGTTACCTTGTCGCTCGACCTGCCCGCCGTGGCGTCTTGATAATCCCGCCCGGTGGAGCGAGAGGGCCCCTGGAGAGGGGGCGGGCTCCACGCATTGCCCGGGTCAAAAACATACAACCAATCGGTCCCATCCATGCATCTTCCATCCGCACTCCGCGCGGGCCTTGCCAAGGTCTTTGTCTACGCGCTGCTGGCGCTTTTTCTCATCCCGGCGTTGACCTATGGGTTCACCGTCTACGCGCAGCGCGACCAGGACGCGAACTTTGTGGCCGGCATCAGCCAGCGCATCGACGCTGAAAAGGGCATGCCGCCCGCCGAGAAGCAGGCGCGCAAGGATTACTACCGCAGCAATCCGCCGTCCACCATTTGCAGCAGCACCGACCCCGACGCGCAGGACTACCGCGAAGCCCTGTGTGAGCGCTATTCCGACGTGTGGCAGTTCCACATGGCGCGAGCCGTGTCGTTCTGGACCCTGGTGGCCAGCGGCGTGCTGCTGGTGGCGGTGCTGGGCCTGGGCGCGCTGGCCTTTGCCGACCGCACGCTGCAGTACACCAGCTTTGTCGCGGGCTGGCGCCTGACCACCTGGGCCAGTGCCGCCGCGCTGGTGGTGCAGGGGGCGATGGCGGTGTGGCTGTCGTTCTGGGTCACGGCGTTCTTCTTTCACAAGTATTCGCCCAAGCTCATCATCGTCGTGGGGCTGGCCGTGGCGGTGGGTGTGTTTGTGGCGGTGGCGGGCATCTTCAAGCGCGTGCAGTCTGACAACCATGCCGTGGGCGAGCTGGTGTCCGAAGACGATGCGCCCCTGCTGTGGAAGCGCATCCGCCACATGGCCCAGCGCCTGAAGACCGAGCCTCCGCAGAACATCGTGGCGGGCATCGATGCCAACTTTTTCGTGACCGAGGCACCGCTCACGGTGGGCAACCACACGCTCACGGGCCGCACGCTGTTTGTCAGCCTGCCGCTGCTGCGCATCCTCGACCAGGCCGAGGCCGACGCCGTGTTCGGCCACGAGCTGGCCCACCTGCGCGGCGGCGACACCCAGAGCAGCGCCCGGCTGGGCCCGAAGCTGGTGCAGTTTGACCACTACCGCCATGCGATCCGCAGCGGTGGGCTCTCGGCCGTGGTGTCGCCAGTGCTGGACCTGTACCGCACCATCTTCGAAATTGCCCTGGCGCGCGACAGCCGCGAGCGCGAGTTCAAGGCCGACCGCATCGCTGCCAAGCTCATCTCGCCAGCGGCCATTGCGCAGTCGCTGGTCAAGATCGCGGCCTACGCGCAATACCGTTTCAAGATCGAGGACGAGCTGTTTGGCCGCAACGAGCGGCACGACACCACCACGCTGGGCATCGCCCGCTTTGTGGCCCAGGGGCTGGCGCCCTATGCGGCGTCCAGCGATTTTGTGGATGCGATGAAGACGGCCAATGTGCCGCACCCCTTTGACTCGCACCCCGCCATGCCCGAGCGCCTGCGCAACGTGGGCATGGCACTGAAAGAGCGGGACTACGGTGCCATCGCCGTGCGCGCGCCCGCTGCCACCTGGGTGCAGGAGATATTGACGGCGGACGCGATCGAGCAGCGCCTGTGGAGTGACTATGAACAGCAGTTTGCGCAAGACCATGAACGAAGCCTGGCCTACCGCTACGAGCCCGCCACCGACGAAGAGCGCGCGCTGGTGCTGCGCTACTTTCCACCCGTGGTGTTTGCGCTCAAGGGGGAGAACACGGTGGAGGTCAGCATCGACGGCATCCGCACCTCGGCCGACGAGACCACGGTGTTCTGGGACGCCATCAAGGCGCTGGAATTCAAGGAAAGCAGCTTCGGCAATGCACTGGTCGTAACGCACCCCGAAAAGAACGCCCTGGGCCTGGGCGCCAAGACCAGCAAGATCAAGCTGTCCGGCCTCACCAAGGAAAAGGACCAGTTCAACGCCGTGGTGGGGGCCTACTGGCAGCGCCACCAGATCATGCGGGCGCAGCAGCAACAGCCTCAGGAAGGCTGATTGCGACCGGCGGAGTGGTTGGTGGAGTTTTGCTACCAAATAGATAGCTGTTAGCGATTGTTGGTAAGGCGCTGGAGGCTATTTTTATCTGTATTTTTATCGCTGATGCCACGTTGCACGTTGGGTGTGCAACGTGGCGGTGCCAAAAGCTTGTCAGCCTTTGACGAACTCTGGCCGGTCGTTCTGCTGCGGCTTGAGCGGTACCACCGCCTTGCCTTCAGCGCGCTCCTTGCGCCACTGCTCCTTGCGCGCAGTCCACTCGTTCAGGCGGGCGTGGGCCACGGTGCTGTCCTTGGCCATCTGTTCTTCGTCGGCCAGCTGGGCCGACAGTTCCAGACGGATACCGTTCGGGTCAAAGAAATAGATGCTGTGAAAGATGTGGTGGTCCGTTACGCCCAGCACCTCGATGCCGTGGGCCTCCAGGCGCTTCTTGGTGTTCTCCAGCTCCTGCACCGTGTCCACGCGAAAAGCGATGTGGTTGACCCACAGCGGCGTGTTCGGCGAGGGCTCTGCCTTCACGTCGTCGCCCAGGTCGAAGAAGGCGATGAAAGAACCGTCCTTGAGGCGAAAGAAGAAGTGCGTGTAGGGGCAGTATTCGCCCGTGCTCGGCACGTAGTCGCTCTGGATGATGTGGTACAGCGGCAGGCCCAGGATGTCCTCATAGAACTGGCGCGTTTCTTCAGCGTCACGCGCCTTGTAGGCGTAGTGGTGCAGCTGCTGGATAGGCGCGGGCGGGGGCAGGGTGGCCAGATCAGGTTTCAGGATGGCGTTCATGCAGAGTCTCCTCAAATCGGTTTTGTGATTCTACTATTCGTAATTGATTTACGTTAAGTTAATTTTTTGCCAACCGGGATTGCGGTACATTCCGCAGTCGTCCTTCTTTGCCCCTGAGGTATTCGTCCGATGCGCCTGTAAGCCCCTCAAGCCTTTCCTTCCTGATTGCCCTTTGCCGGGCCATGCGGTTGTATGTCTTGTCTGGAGTGCTTTTGCATGGCGACACCTTCAATGCCGGGCGATTCCGCCCATCGCAGCCGCAGCGCTGCCGCAGCCTCGGCGGCTGCCTTCCCTCCTCGGCCCTCTATTGCCGCGCCCCGCAGTGCGGCTTCGTCTGCGGGTCCCGTTGTCCTTCAGTTCCACGACGTCACATTCAGCTTGCCTGATGGGCAGGCACTGTGGGCACGCCCGCTGAATGTGGCCCTGGGCCAAGGCGTAATCGGCTTGGTGGGCGCCAACGGCGTTGGCAAAAGCGTTTTCTTGCAGCTTGCGCAGCGCATGCTGCAGCCAGCAAGCGGTGTGGTGGCGGGCAGCCCTTCCGTGCACGCGGTGGCGCAGGAGGTCGGTGCAGCACCTTTGGCCACCGTCGCCGATGTTGCAGGCCTGGGCCCGGTTCTGGGTGCACTCGACCGACTGGAAGCGGGCCGGGGCACGCCCGATGATCTGCTTTTGGCCGACGGGCGGTGGGACCTGCCCTCGCACTGGCAGCAGGCGCTGCACGCGCTGGGTTTGGGCCACCTGCCGCCGGGACACGCGGCGCAGCACCTTAGCGGTGGCGAGCGCATGCGCGTGGCACTGGCGGGGGCATTTCTGTCGGGCGCCGAACTGCTGGTGCTGGATGAGCCCACCAACCACCTGGACCGCCCGGGTCGGCGCTGGTTGATGGAGTCGCTGGCGCAGTGGCGCGGTGGCGTGCTGGTGGCCAGCCACGACCGCGAATTGCTGGGCATGGCGAACAACATGGTTGCGTTGTCTGCAGCGGGGCTGCAGCGCTACGGCGGAAACTGGTCCGTGTACGAGGAACAGCGCCAGGCCGAGGCTGCTGCTGCCCAGGCCGCGCTGGACCACGCGCGCACCGAGCGCGAGCGGGGCATGCGGGCGCTGCAGCGCGAGCACGATGCCCAGCAGAGCCGCGCCGCGCGGGGGCGCGAGGCCGGCCGCACTGCCAACCAGGCATCCGTCCTGCTGGACCGCAAGAAGAACAACGCCCAGGCCCACGCGGGTCGCGAGCACGAGCGGCAGCAGCAGGAGCGCCTGCGGCTGAACGATGCGGTGCGCGAGGCCGCTCAGCGTGTTCCTGCAGGGGGCGCTACGGCGCTGGTGCTGCCCCAAAGCGCCGTGCCTGCGGGCAAGCAGGTGCTGGCGTTCGAACAGGTCCATGTGCCGCATGCGCCGCCCGGCTTTCCTCCGCTCCATGGAGTCTGGAACGGGCCCATCCGCATCGCCATCACTGGGCCCAACGGCTGCGGCAAAAGCAGCCTGCTGCGCACCATTGCCAACCCTGCGTTGGCCACTGCGGGGCGGGTGTTGCGGGGTGTGCGGGCCGCCTGGCTGGACCAGCACAACGCCGACCTGCTTCCACCCCAGCACGGTGTGTTGGCGCGCCTGCAGGCGCTCGGCACGCCCCTGCCCGAAGCGGCGCTGCGCACGCACCTGGCCCAGATGGGGTTGGGCGCGGACAAAGTGCAGCGGCCTGCGGGCGTGCTCAGCGGTGGAGAGCGCATCAAGGCCGCCCTGGCCTGCGCCCTGTGGTCGGGCGAGCCCGCGCAAATGCTGCTGCTCGATGAGCCCACCAACCATCTCGATGTGGATGTCATCGAAGCGCTGCAGTCCGCCTTGCAAGCCTTCACGGGCGCGCTGGCCGTGGTGTCGCACGACGTCACCTTCCTGCGTGCGCTTGGGCCTCATGTGGTGTGGGCATGGCAGCCGCAAGGCTGGAATCTGGATGCCACGCTGGACGCTGCCTGACACTCTTGGCGAAGTGCGCGTGCATGAAAAAGCCACCCGCTGCGTGAACGCAGGGGTGGCCCGTGGGTTTGGCGCGCAGCAGCCGCCCTTCAGGGGCGAGCAGCCCGCGTGCCTGCCGATGGTGGATTACTGCTTCACAGCTTCAATCTGCACCACCAGGCGCACGTTCTTGGGGAAGCCCCATTCCACGCCGTAGTTCATGCCCCACTGGGTGCGGTCGATGGTGGTTTCAAAGTCGCCACCGCACACTTCGCGCTTGAGCATGGGGCTGTCGTAGCAGTTGAACTGCGTGGCCTTGAGGGTGACGGGCGCGGTCTTGCCCAGCAGCGTGAGCTGGCCGGTCACTTCGCTGACCTTGTCGCCGTTGAAGCTGAACTTGTCGGACACGAACTTGATCGTGGGGTGCTTGGCGGCGTCAAACAGGTCGGCGCTTTGCAGGTGCTTGTCAAAGGGAGGCGTGCCGGTATTCACCGAGGTGGTGTCGATGGTGATGTCCACCTTCCCGGTCTTGGCGGCGCGGTCAAATTCCACAGTGCCTTGCTTCTTGTCGAAGCGGCCACGGTTGGTGGTGGCGCCAAAGTGGCTGATCTCGAACGTCACGAAGGTGTGCGTGGGGTCGATGGCGTAGTTGGCGGCCTGGGCAGCGCCAGCGGTCATTGCGGTGGCAGCGGCCACGGCGAGCAGGGAGAAGAGGGACTTGCGCATGAAAAAGACTCCTTGAAAAGAGGAACTACGAAACGAACCAGGGGAAAAACGGAGGATGAAAGAGGCGTAGCTGGAGCCAGAAGCTGGTCATAGCTTGCCGACGCCAGTCAGTGCGAGCTTGAACTTCACGGTGACGTCGTCGGCCACCATCGAGGTGTCGGCCCACTCGTTTTCGCCGATCTTGAAAGCCAGCCGCTTGATCGGCAGCGTGCCGGTGGCCGTGGTGGTGGGGCCGCTTTGCGTGAGCGCCACGGGCACCACCACGTTCTGCGCGGTGCCCTTGATGGTGAGCTTGCCCGCCACCTCAAACTTGCCGCCGCCCAGTGCCTTGATGGCAGTGGATTCGAACTGCGCCTGCGGGAACTTGGGCACGTTGAACCAGGTGGGCTTGGGCAGCTCGGCATCGGTTTCGCGCGAGCCCAGTGTGGCGCTGCCGGTGTCTACGGTGAAGGCGATCTTGCTCGTGGCCAGCTTGGCGGGGTCAAACGCCACCTGGGCGCTGAACTTCTTGAAATGGCCATCCAGCGGCACGCCCATCTGGCGCGCGGTGAACTGCACCTCGCTCTGGGCGGGGACCAGTTGCTGCTGGGCCAGTGCGGCCTGCGCGCTCAAGGCTACGGCGGCCACCAGGAGGGTGCGAGACAGGTGGGAAGACAGGTTCATGCAAAAAACTCCGTTCAAAAGACAGAAAGTGAAAACCAGATCCATGATCTGGAGGGCGGTGCGTTGCCCCGCCATGCACGCGACTCAGGGGTGTTTCATCTGCCCGGCAGCATGCGGGCGATGAGCCCATCGCGGTCCACGATCTGGTGCTTGAGCGCGCCTGCGGTGTGCAGCACCACCAGGCCCGCCATCGCAAAGGCGGTGTACTGGTGCCAGGGTTTGATCGCCTCGGCCAGCTCCTTGCTCACGGGCACGAAGTCGGGCAACTGCCACAGGCCCAGAAACACGATGGGAAAGCCTGCTGCCGAGCTGTAGGCCCAGCCAATCAACGGCACGGCGAAAAACAGCGTGTACAGCAGCCCGTGCGTGGCGTGGTGCGCCAGCTTTTGCCAGCCCGGCATGGTGTTTTCGATGGCTGGCGGCAGCGCGGGAGGGCGGTGCGTGGCGCGCCACAGCAGGCGCAGCACCGACAGCACGAGGATGGTGACCCCCGCCCACTTGTGCCAGTTGTAGAGCTTGAGCCGCTGCGGCGAGAACGGCAGCCCGGTCATGTAAATACCCACGCCAAACAGGCCAATCAGTGCCAGGCCCAGCACCCAGTGCAAAAGCATGGCGGTGCGCGTATAGCGGCGGGGCGGGGCGTCTGCAGCGGTGCGGGTGGCGGTGGCTGAAGCAGTCATGAAGAGAGGAAACGTGGGGCTGTTGGACGGAGCGCCGGGCGGGGTCGCCAGCCCGTTCGGGGCTGACATCCGTCAAGCGATGGGGCAGTGTAGGAAGCCGTTGCCGCATTCGGCTTCAGGCAGATTGATGCTTCAATTCAAAAAAAATGAATTGATAAGGCCTGAGCGCTCAAAGTTCCCCAATGCTGTGCACGTTGCACCCGCGTGTATCCGATGGGGTGTGAGGGCGGCGGATTCACCAGGGATGCCCTGGTTCGGTGCGGCCCAGAGCGCTGCGGCCCGGGCTTTTTTACGCAAAGGGCTGCGCCTGGAAGGCGCAGCCTTGCAAAGAAGGCCGTTTACCGGCCGAGCGCGGCCTTCTTCCAGGCCTCGGCGGCGGCGCTGTCGTCGCCGCGTTTTTCTGCCAGCTCGGCCAAGTGGCGCCAGGCGCTGGCCCGCAGGCTGGTGTCGCCCAGTTGCTGCGCCGCCTGTGTGAGCAACTGCTGGGCCTTGCCCCACAGCTGGCGCTTGAGGCAGGCCATGCCCGCCAGGTACTGCAGGCGTGCGTCGCGGGGATTTCCCTGGTAGGCCGATTCGATGCGCGCCAGCCAGGGGGCGTCGAGGTCGTCCAGCCCGGCTTCGAGTGCGCGCACCAGCTTCAGCGCGTGGTGTTCGGCCAGCGCGTCGGGCAGGTCCACCATGCGGTCCCACACGGGCAGCAGCCAGGCGCGCACCTGCGTCGCGTCGCCGCCCAGGGCTGCCAGCCGCTGCGCGGCGTGGATGGCCAGCTCGGGCATGCTGCGCTCGGACGATTCCAGCGACATCCAGGTCTGCTGCAGCTGCGCGGTGTCGTGTGCGCTGTTGATGAGTTCAATGGCCAGGCCCCGCACGATGCTCTGGGCCGCAGCGGGCGAGAAGGCGCGGTGCTTGCCCAGCAGGCGTGCGGTGTCCAGCGCCTCCTGCGTCTGGCGTGCCAGGCGCGTGGCCTTGAGCTTGATGCGCAGCGACAGCGTGCGCCGGGCGGCACCCTGCGGCAGGGCGGCCAGGCGGTCGAGCGCGGCGTTGGCATCGCGGTCGTCCAGCGACCAGCGGGCGGCACGCATCTGGGCGCCCTCGCGCATTTCCTGTTCGTTCACGGTGCCGCGCAGCGGTGCCTCTTGCAGGGCGTCCTGCAGATGGCTTTCGCGCGTGGCGCTGTCTTGCAGCGCGTGCGAGGCCTCGGCCGCAATCATGTGGGCCAGTGCGCGCAACTGGCGGCCGTGGGGCACGGCCTCGCCAGCGGTGGCCAGCGCGTTTTCTTGCGACAGCGCAGCCACTGCGGCCTTGCGCGAGCGGATGAAGCGCCCGCCCAGCATGTGCGTCAGGGCGTCCAGCAAGGCCGCGTGCATGGCGCGCTCCTTTTGCTGCACGCGCCAGCGCCGGGCCTGGTGGGGCAGCTCCAGCAGCGCCGCCAGGGCGCGCAGCGCGGCGTACACGGTGACAAACCCGCCCACCAGCAACAGCACCACCAGGTTCAGCGACAGGTCGATGCGGTACGGCGGCCAGTACAGGGTGACGGTGCCCTGGTTGTTGCCCGCAAACAGCGCGGCGGCCACGGCCACGCCAAACAACGCCAAAAGCCAGAGTGCTGCACGCATGCGTACCGCTCCCTTACCGGCCGGCTGCAGCTGTTGCCAGCGCAGAGAGCGTTTCGTCCAGGCGCGGCTGCTCGGCCGCCTTCATGCTGGCCTGGGCGGTCTGCAGCGTGCTGGCAGCGTTCTGCGTGCGGCGCGATGCCGGGTCAAAGTATTTGTTGAGCGCAGCGTTGGCGGCGGCCAGGTCGGCGCGGGCCGATTCGAACTGGCGCGCCAGAACGCCCAGGCGGGCGTTGAGCAGCTTGAGCTTGAGGTTCTCGCGCAGGAAGAAGGTCTGCTCGGGCGCCAGCAAGATGGCCTCGGGCTGGTCGATGCGGCTCACGCGCACCAGGCCCCGGGCCTCGTCGCGCACCACTTCCCAGCTGCGCTGCAAGGCTGCCTGCCACCAGGCCAGGTCGCCCTGGTTGAGTGTTGGCGTGTTTGTGGGCGCGGGTGTGGCTGCCAGGCGGCGTGTGGCGGCGGCCTGGGCCACGGCGTTCAGCACGGGCAGCTCGTCCACCTGGCGTACCAGGTCGTCCAGACGGGCCAGCAGGCCGGCGGTGTCGGTCACGGTGGCGCGGGTCAGGCGGTCCAGGTCGCGGCCAATGGCGCGCTGCACGGGGGCCAGGCGGGGCTGTGCGGCGCGTTCGATGCGCTGGTTGGCGCTTTTGAGCGCGGCCACCAGGGGCTCCAGGCTGCCAGTGAGCTGCGCCTGTTGCTGCGCCAGGCGGATGGCCGATTCGATGTCCACCACCAGGTTCTCGTCGCGCGAGCGCGACAGGCTTTGCATCAATTCTTCGAGCTGGCTGCGCTGCAGCGCCACTTCGCTCACCCGCGCTTCTGCCACCGACAGGCGGGCTGCCGTCTCGCGCACCAGTTCTTCGGCCTGGCGGGCCATGGTGCGGGCCTCGATGGCCTGCGCGCCCGAGTCTGCGGATTGACGGGCCAGTTGCTCTTGAATGGCGCTGAGTTTTTGCCACAGCATGCCGCTGCTGACCAGCGCGGCAGCGGCCACCGCGCCCAGCAGCAGCGTGACGGCGCCACCCCGGCCCGGGGTAGGTGCTGGAGGTGCGGGCGCGGCTGCCGGGCCCACGGCCGGTGCGCCCACGGATGCCGCGGCAGGTGCCGCCATGGGCGCTGCGGTGGGTGCGGGGGGCAGATCGTTGGGGGGCACGGAACTCATGCGGCCGATTCTATCGAGGCCACCACATCCTCCAGCGCCGGACGGCATTCCCGCACGGTGCCAAAGCCCGCTGCGCGGGCCGCTTCGGCGATGCGCGGGTGGGTGGCCAGTGCCTGCGCGGCGCCCCAGTGCTGGCCGGGCAGGGCCTCGGCCAGGTGGGCTACGGCTTCAGAGCTGCTCAGCAGCCAGATGGAGCCATCGCACGCCGCCTGTTGCGCCAGCGCCACCTCGTGCGCTGAAAAATGCGGTGCACCGCGTTGGTAGGCCACCACAAACTCCACCGTGCCGCCCGCCGCCTCGATCTGGCGCGCCAGCCAGTCGCGGCCGTTGCCTAGGCTTTCATGCACACCCTTGGGCGTGGAGGACCTCCCGCGCACGATCAGCACGCAGTCGCCGGGCCGGATCTGCCCAGAGACCTGCTGCCACAGCGCTTCCGAGTCGAACTGGGGGGCATCCGGTGCCGGGCCGTCGATGCAGCCAGGCGGCACACCGGCCTGCTCCAGCGCACGCGCCGTGCCGGGGCCCGGAGCCCATGCTCTTGTTTTGATAGCTGATAGTGCTTGTCCATCAAGCGCTAGGGCCTTATTTGGCTCAAAAAAATGAAACACCGCATTGCCACTGACAAACATCAGGGCCCGGTACTGCGCAAGCCGCGCATGCGCCTGGGTGAGTGCTTGCTCTGCCGCTGCGTCACGGCAGGGGCCGATGGCGATGAGCGGCAGGGCCACGGCATCCACACCACGCGCGCCCAGCAGCTTGACCCAGTGCGCAGCCTCGCGGGCGGGCCGCGTGACGATCACCCGGGGCATGGCATGCGCGTTCAAACCAGGGGTTCGGCGCCCCGGGCACCACCGGCACGCAGGCGCTGCGCAATCGCGTCGCCCAGCGCTTCGGCCTGCGCCAGCGTGGTGACGGCGGCGCTGGCCGCTGCGCGCACCAGGGGGGCCTGCGCGTCCACGTCGCCCCAGGCGGCGTCGAGCTGCAGCACGCCATCGGTGAACGTGCCGTGCGCGGCCAGCGGCATGGAGCAGCTGCCGCCCATGGCGCGGCTCACGGCGCGCTCTGCGGCCACGGTCAGCCAGGTGGGCTGGTGGGCCAGCGGGGCCAGTGCTGCGATCAGGTCTTGCCGGTCGCTGCGCACTTCAATGCCCAAGGCACCCTGGCCGGCTGCGGGCAGCATGGCCGTGGGCGGAAACGTGGCGCGGATGCGGGATTCGAGCCCCAGGCGCTTCAAGCCCGCAGCCGCCAGCACGATGGCGTCGTACTGGCCTTCGTCCAGCTTGCGCAGGCGGGTGTCCAGGTTGCCGCGCAAGGGCTCAATCTTGAGGTCGGGCCGCAAGGCCTGCAGCAGCACCTGGCGGCGCAGGCTGGAGGTGCCCACCACTGCACCCTGGGGCAGGGCATCAATGTTCGGGTAGTTGGGTGACACAAACGCATCGCGCGGGTCTTCGCGCTCCATCACGCAGGCCAGTGCAAAGCCCTCGGGCAGCTCCATGGGCACGTCTTTGAGCGAATGCACCGCAATGTGCGCGCGGCCTTCTTCCAGCGCCACCTCCAGCTCTTTCACAAACAGGCCCTTGCCGCCCACCTTGCTGAGCGAGCGGTCCAGGATCTGGTCGCCCTTGGTGGTCATGCCCAGCAGCTCCACCGTGTGGCCCTGTGCGCGCAAAAGAGCCTGTACATGCTCGGCCTGCCACAGCGCCAGGCGGCTCTCTCGGGTGGCAATGACGATGGAAAGGGGGGAATGGGCAAGGCTCAAGTTCGTAACCTGTTTGTAATCATTCAGGGGCGGGCGATGCTAGCATGCGCCCGCACTGGGGCCGGTGCGCCCCGGGGGACGCGGGGGCAGGCGGCGCCAGGTCACCTACCCACCTCCGGAGACCCACGCACCATGAAACGATCCGACAAGGACCAGCCCCTGATTGACGACATCCGCCTGCTTGGCCGTATTCTGGGCGATGTGATCCGGGACCAGGAGGGCGTGGCCGCCTATGAACTGGTCGAGCAGGTGCGCAAGCTTTCGGTGGCCTTCCGCCGCGATGCCGACCAGGAGGCCGACCGCGCGCTCAAGAAGCTGCTCAAGTCGCTGTCGGGCGACCAGACGGTGAGCGTGATCCGCGCCTTCACCTACTTCAGTCACCTGGCCAACCTGGCCGAAGACCGCCACCACATCCGCCGCCGCGCCGTGCACGAACGCGCGGGCGACACGCAAGAGGGCAGCATCGAAGTCGCCCTGTCGCGACTGCGCTGGGCTGGCATTGCGCCCAAGACCATCTCGCAGACGCTGGCAGGCAGCTACGTAGCCCCCGTGCTCACCGCCCACCCCACCGAGGTGCAGCGCAAGAGCATTCTGGATGCCGAGCGCGACATCGCCCAGTTGCTGGCCACGCGCGACGACATCCAGGTGCGCGCCCAGCTCTACAACAGCGCCAAAGACGCGCTCACCCCCCGCGAGCTGGCCGCCAACGAAGCCCTGCTGCGCGCCCGCGTGGCCCAGCTGTGGCAAACCCGCCTGCTGCGCTACAGCAAGCTCACCGTGGCCGACGAGATCGAGAACGCGCTGTCCTATTACGAAGCCACCTTCCTGCGCGAGATCCCCAAGATCTATGCCGACCTGGAAAGTGAACTGGGCCAGTACCCCGTGCACAGCTTTCTGCGCATGGGCCAGTGGATCGGGGGTGACCGCGACGGCAACCCCAATGTGACGGCGCAAACCCTGCAATACGCGCTGGGGCGCCAGGCCGAGGTGGCCCTGCGCCACTACCTGACCGAAGTGCACTACCTGGGCGGCGAGCTGTCATTGTCGGCCCGCCTGGTGCAGGTATCGGCCGAGATGGAGGCCCTGGCCCAGCGCTCGCCCGACACCAACGAACACCGCGTGGACGAGCCCTACCGCCGCGCCCTGACAGGCATCTACGCGCGCCTGGCCGCGTCGCTCAAGGACCTGACCGGCGGCGAGGCCGCCCGCCATGCCGTGGCCCCACAAAACGCCTACGCCAGCGCCGAAGAGTTCCTGGCCGACCTGCGCGTGATCGAAGCGTCATTGAAGTCGCACCACGGCGAAGCCCTGGCCGCCGAGCGCCTGCACCCGCTGATCCGCGCCGTGCAGGTGTTTGGCTTTCACCTGGCCACGGTGGATTTGCGCCAAAGCTCTGACAAACACGAAGAAGTGGTGGCCGAGCTGCTGGCCAAGGCGCGCATTGAGCCCAACTACGCCAGCCTGCAAGAGGCCGCCAAGCGCGCCCTGCTGATCAAGCTGCTGAACGACGCACGCCCCCTGCGCGTGGTGGGTGCCGAATACTCTGCCCATGCCAAGGGCGAGCTGGCCATCTTTGAAACCGCCCGCGTCATGCGCGAGCGCTTCGGCCACGAAGCCATCCGCCACTACATCATCAGCCACACCGAAACCGTGAGCGACCTGCTCGAAGTGCTGCTGCTGCAAAAGGAAGTGGGCCTGATGAATGGGACCTTGGACACCGAGTCCAAGAACCACCTCATCGTGGTGCCGCTGTTCGAAACCATTGAAGACCTGCGCAACGCCGCGCCCATCATGCGCGAGTTCTATGCACTGCCCGGCGTGGCTGCGCTGGTGCAGCGCAGCGGTGGCGAGCAGGACATCATGCTGGGCTACAGCGACAGCAACAAAGACGGCGGCATCTTCACCAGCAACTGGGAGCTGTACCGCGCTGAAATCGCCCTCGTCGAACTCTTCGACGAACTCGCCACCAGCCATGGCATCCAGCTGCGCATGTTCCACGGCCGGGGCGGCACCGTGGGCCGGGGCGGCGGCCCCAGCTACCAGGCTATCCTGGCCCAACCCCCCGGCACCGTGCGCGGCCAGATCCGCCTGACCGAGCAGGGCGAAGTCATCGCCTCCAAATACGCCAATCCCGAAATCGGCCGCCGCAACCTCGAAACCCTGGTGGCCGCCACGCTCGAAGCCACCCTGCTGCAGCCCACCAAGCCCGCCACCAAGGCGTTTCTGGACGCCGCCGCGCAGCTCTCACTGGCCAGCATGGGCAGCTACCGCGCGCTGGTGTACGAGACCCCCGGTTTTACCGAGTATTTCTTCAACTCCACCCCCATCCGCGAGATCGCCGAGCTCAACATCGGCTCCCGCCCCGCCAGCCGCAAGGCCAGCCAGAAGATCGAAGACCTGCGCGCCATCCCCTGGGGCTTCAGCTGGGGCCAATGCCGCCTCACGCTGCCCGGCTGGTACGGCTTTGGCTCGGCCGTCGATGCGTTTGTGAACGTGGAGGGCAAAGACCCCAAAGCCCAGCTGGCCCTGCTGCAAAAGATGTACCGCCAATGGCCGTTTTTCCGCACCCTGCTGTCCAACATGGACATGGTGCTGGCCAAAAGCGACCTGGCCCTGGCCTCACGCTACAGCGAACTCGTCACCGACGCGCGCCTGCGCAAGAAGGTCTTCACCAGCATCGAGGCCGAATGGCACCGCACGGCCGAGGCCCTCACCCGCATCACCGGCGACAAACAGCGCCTCACACACAACACGGCGCTGGCCCGCTCCATCAAACACCGCTTCCCGTACATCGACCCGCTGCACCACTTGCAGGTCGAGCTGGTGCGCCGCTGGCGCGCAGGGCAGGGGGATGAACGGGTGCAGACGGGGATTCACATTTCCATTAATGGGATTGCGGCGGGGTTGCGTAATACCGGCTGAGTGGCGGACAGCGCAGCGCGATTCGAACCTGCGCATCGCGGCCTGTTTTGATCGCAGGCACCCATAACAAAAAGGGCTCCCAAAGGGAGCCCGATCTGCCTGCCCGCCCCTGCGGTTCAGTTAACACTCCCCATGGCAGCGCCACCCGCAAATGCAAAGTGCCACCACCATGGGAAGTCCCGCAACTGCTTCAACCAATCTCAAGCAGTTGGCCTGCCAATTACATGGCGCTGAATTCGCCCGAAGGGATCTTGCCGGTGCGCAGGGCTTCCGCAGCCTGGGCACGCACGGCAGCGCGGTCAGCGGTGGAGGTGTAGGTCACCACACGCGAACCAGCAGGTTCTTGGCTGCGCGTCTGGGCCACGGTAGCGGCTTCAGCGGCCACTTCAGCGCGGGTGCGGTTCGTGTCGAACTTCAGGGCGAATTGCGAGCTGTCGGCTTCGTCAGCCTGGGCGCCAAAAGAAGCGAAAGCGGCAACAGCAGCGACGGAGAGGAAACGGGCGGTCTTGTTCATGATGAAAATCCTTGAAGGTTAAAAAGCGTCTCAAAAAAGCCGGATCAAAAACCATTCCTGAACCGGGTTCGGTGAGTCGCCTTGCGGGTTCGGCTCATCGATGGGATGAACTGTACGCCGATGGTGTTCGCGGAAAAACTACCTGGTCGCGAACTAACTGTTCCAGTATTGGAAACAATCTTTGAGGCCGCCTTGACCTCCTGGGCCACGCCGGAGCGCCGTGATGGCGAGTGATATGGGTGGCGTGGGTGAGGTGGGGGCTGAGATGCCCATCGCCCCGCAGCGTGGCGGGGGAGGCATCTGCCGGTTTGCGGCAGATGCCGGGTATCAATCCCCCAGCAATTCGCCCACGGCCTTCAGGTCTTCGACCCGGTCGCACACGGCCTTCACGGCCATCATCACCGGGATGCCCAGCAGCAGGCCCCACAGGCCCCACAGCCAGCCCCAGGCGAGCACGCTGACGAACACGGCCACAGGGCTCATGCTGCTGGTGCGGCTGGTGAGCCAGGGGGTCAGCAGGTTGCCTACCAGGGTGTGAATGACCAGCGATGCACCGCCGATGGCCAGGGCCATGTCCAGGGTGCCGAACTGCAGGAAGGCCACCAGGGCCGATGCGCCGGTGACCAGGGCCGAGCCGATGTAGGGCGCGAGGTTGAGCACCCCGGCCGCCACACCCCACACGGCGGCGTTCTCCAGGCCCAGGGCCCAGTAGGCAAGGCCGGTGGCCACGCCCACCAGCACGCTGGTGAACACCTGCACCATCAGGTAGCGCTGGATCTGGTTGGTGATGTCTTCCAGCACGTGGATGGTGACCTTGCGCCGCTCCAGGCTGGTGCCCGCGATGCGCAGCAGCTTGTTGCGAAACAGGTTGCCCGATGCCAGCGCAAAGTAGGTAAGGAACACCACCACCGTGAGCTGCCCCAGCGCGGACATGAGCCCCATGGTGCCGCTCCACAGGTAGTCGCGGATGTTGAAGGGCGGGCGCTCCACTACCACGCGCTGCACGCCGCGCCGGGGTGGGTTGGCGGTGGCGCTGTTCTCGTTGGCGGCCTGTTCGATCTGCGTGGCGGCCTTTTGCATGGTGTCGAGCGGGCTGCTGGCGCCGGTGCGCGCCTTGAGGCTGTCGCGCACCTTCTTGGCAGCCACGGGCAGCGAGTCCACCAGTTGCGCGGCGCCGTCGCTCAGCGACCAGGCGGCGCTGGCCAGGCCCAGAACGATGGCGATCAACAGCACACCGGCCCCCAGCCAGCGGGGCACGTAGCAGCGCCGCAAGACTTCCACCAAGGGCCGCAGCGCCGTGGTGAGCAGCAGGCTGAGCATGATGGGGATGAACACCGCGCTGGCCCAGTGCAGCAGGGCCACGCTGGCAAACAGCGCCAGCAGCGCGAGCGAGAGGTTGCGCACGTCCACGGGCATGTGGAGCATGAGTGGACCGGGGAGGGATGCGGTGGCTGCGGGCGCGCCGCTTGGTGGTTGCGCAGGCGGTGGGGGGCTGTCAGGGGTTGACCGGGCTTGGGCGAGTGGGGCCGCTTGATCCGCATCGTCGGCTTGGGCCGTTTGGGCCACTGGTGCGGGGCCGTCCGCCGCAGGCGCGTGGGGGGGCATGGTCGGGGCTGCTTCAGCGGCGGGGCTGTCTGGCTGTGGCGGCTCGGCAGCGCGAGCGGGCGGGGATGCAGGGGTGGGCTCGGTCATCATGCGCGGATTGTGATGGGACTCGGGCCTGCTGGGTTGTAGGTCGGGCTGACATGCAGCGTGTCGGCGGGGGGATGTGGCGATTCGGAAGCTCTGGCGGGTGGTTTGCCCGGCGACCCGCCAGCGGTGCCTGTGTGGCAGGGTTCGGCGCCCTGCCCGTTGGCATCAGCACAGCGGCAGCGGGCGCTTCTTGTTGAGAGCATCCACCGTGCCCAGCAGCTGCTGCCAGTAGGTGGGCAGTGATGACCACGAGGCGCCGATGGCCAGGTTGGTGGCATAGACCATGCCGGTGTTCAGGCGGGGCCGGTGGGCGTGCTTCACGGCAGCCTGCATGTCGGTGCAGGTGCTGGCGGTGTGGACCAGCATGGCCTGGGCGGTGTTGTCCTTGGCGTAGACCCAGGTGCTGGCGGGCTGGGGGTCTGTGGCCTGGTAGGCGGCGGCATTGCCAGCGTAGGTGACCAGCGTGTCGGCCACACCCGCATAGGCCGCTACGGGGTAGGTGCCTGGGTTGCCGATCACGGTGGGCGCGTTGGGCGGCGTGGCGCCTTTGCTCATGCCCGAGGCCCGGGCCTTGGCGTAGTTGTAGACGTCCTGAAAGTACGCCAGCCGTGCGCTGTCGGTGGCCATTCCGTCCAGGAAGAAGCCGTCGAGCTGGTCGGGGTAGAGGCGGATGTAGTTGTCGATGGTGGCCTTCACGTCAGCCACCGAGCGCGACCCGCCGCTGCCCGAGGTGGCCACGTAGGCGACGACTTTGTTGGTGGTGCCCGCCACGGCCTTGAAGTCTGTGATGGCCGTGAGCAGGTCGTCGTCAACCTCGGAGTCCGCGGTCAGCACGCCGTCGCTGGCGCTGGCCACGGCGGTGATCTGCACGTCCGGGTAGCTGGCTGCGCCGCTGGTGAGGGTGGCCCAGGGCGATGAGGTGCCGCTGGCGCTGAAATACGCGGGCACCAGCACCTGCAGGCTTTTGTGGGTGGGGCGCACGTAGTACGTGAGGCTGTCGCCCGCCGTGTTGGCGCTGCTGGTGGCCGTGGCGCTGACCTGGAAGGTGGCGCTGGGCGGCAGGCTGCTCACGGTGAGCGTGGTGCTGGCCACGCTGGCCACGGTGGTGGGCGCCACGGGAGAGAAGGTGGCGGCTGCTGAGGGGTTGACGGTAAAGGTGACCACCGTGCCGTTGGGGGCTGCGCCGCCGTTGACGGTAACGTCGGCCGCCAGCGGCTCAGATGCGCCGGGTTCGAGCACGTTCTCGGTGGGCTGCACGAAATGCAGCGTGACGGGCGCGCTCGCGGGTGGCGGTGGGGCGGTCGTGTTGTTGTCCTTGTCCGTGGCGCCGCCGCAGCCCGCCAGAGCCGCAGTGAGGGCCATCAATGACGCGAGGCGGTGGGTGCGGGTTGTGGTGAGCATGGTCTTCACGGAGGGTTGGTATGAATGGGTTGATTGTGAAGGCTTGCGCCAGCAGCTCCAAGGGCTGAAACGGCCGCTTTGGCCGGGAAAAACGGCCTTGTTGCGCCGATTGCCGCAGGCGGTCGCCAGTACCATGGCCCACATGCCATCCTTCCTTCACCGCATTCCGGCCGCCGCAGCAGCCTTGCTGTGCGCAGCGCTGCTGGTCGGCTGCGGCACGCTGGACGTGCCGCGTGCCGACAACTACCCCGCCACCGGCCAGAAGAAAGCCCGTGCCGTGCACCACTGGGATGTGCTGGCGGGCGATGTGGCCGGGCGCGTGGCCGAAAAGATCGCATCCTGGCCCGAGGGCGAATACCCGCTGTACGTCACGGTGGCGGACAACTCCAGTTTCAACCAGAGCTTTCTCAAGTTGCTCAAGGTGCACCTGCTGAACCGGGGCGTGGCGGTGTCCACGGTGCCCACGGCGGTGGAGCTGGAGGTGCAGACGCAACTGGTGCAGCACGGGTCTGGCTCACCGCGCGGCTTGCCCGTGCCCATGGCCGGCACCATCATCGGCGCTGGCGTGGGCGTGTGGCGCGATTGGGCGGTGCACTATTCCGACCGCACCCTGTTGCCGGGTGTGGCCACGGCCCTGGGCGTGGGGGCAGGGGTGGCGCTGGACATGGCCCAGCTCTACACCCAGGGCGCCGCCGCAGGCGGACCCACGCGCACCGAGGTGCTGATCACGTCCACGCTCAAATCGCGCGACCGGTACCTGGCCGGAACGGCCGATCTGTATTACATCGAGGGGGCCGACGCGGTGCTGTATCAGCCCGAGCGACCGCCCGCGCCTGCACCGATGACGCCCGTCAAGACCTGGCGGGTGGTGGCGCCATGAAGGGGCTGTGGACGTCGCAACAAGTTCCCCGGGGCGCACGCGCCGCCAGCTGGTGGGCGGCTGCCGCCCTTGCGCTGGGGGGGCTGCAGGGCTGCGAGACCACCAACCCCATGCACAGCTACTACTACGGTGACCGGGCGGGCGGAATATCGCGCTCCAACCTCATCGAGCTGAATGAACACGCCACCGATGCGCTGCTGCAGACCGCACCGCTGGATGCCAACCAGCCCGTGCTGGTGGCCACGCTGGTCAATGTGGACCGGCTCACTGAATCGTCGCGGCTGGGCCGCATCTTCTCGGAGCAGATCGCGGGCCGCATGGTGCACCGGGGCCTGAAGGTGACCGAGGTGAAACTGCGGGAGAACCTGCTGCTGCAGCGCGACCAGGGTGAGCTGCTGCTGTCGCGCGAAGTGCGCGAGGTGAGTCAGTCGCAGAACGCGCAGGCCGTGGTGGTGGGCACGTATGCGGTTTCCACGTCGGTGGTGTACATCAGCCTCAAGCTGGTGAACCCGGTAGGCAACACCGTGGTGGCGGCGCACAACTATGCCGTGCCAATGGATGAAAACGTGCGCGCGCTGCTGGCTGGAAGATAGATGACATCCCCCTGAGCGGCTTCGCCGCTTCCCCCTTCTCTCGCGCGCTACGCGCGGGAAGGGGGACGCCGCCAGCGCGGCGGGGCGGCCCTTGCGCGGCGGCCCTGGCGGGTGCAGCGCCCATTTTTCGGTCGTGGTGGGAATCAGGCTAGCGCGCCCGTTTGGTAGGTGCAAAAAGCTAATGCTTTGATATCCATCTCAGTGCAACATGAGTGCGCCAGCCGTCTTGCTCTTGCCGGCGCGGGCGGGTGGGTTGCACAGGCCGCAGGTGAAGTGGCGGTTCTCATACAGCTCGGTCACGAACTGGCCGCTGCACTGGCTGCACTTGGTGCGCGTCAGCATGCCAGCGTCCACAAATTTCACCAGGCGCCAGGCGCGCGTGAAGGAGAGCAGGGGTTCGATCTCGGCCGTGGCGACCTGTTCGTTGTACAGGCGGTAGGCTTTGGTCAGCAGCTCCACCGAATCCAGGTCCACGCCCTTGGACAGGTATTCGTAGATGTTCAGGAACAGCGAGCTGTGGATGTTCTCTTGCCAGGTCAGGAACCAGTCAGTGGAGAAGGGCAGCTGGCCTTTCGAGGGTGACTTGCCCGCGATCTCTTTGTACAGCCGGATCAGGCGTTCATACGACAGTGTGGTTTCCGATTCAAGCACCTGCATGCGGGCGCCCATCTGGATCAGCATGGCCGCGCGTTCGATCTGCTTGGATTCGTTCAGCACGCTCTTGGCGGGGGCTTTGGCAGCGGGGGCGTTGGTGGACATGGCGGGCTTTCGGTGGAGACTGGGGGAAGAGGGCTGCGGGCAAATGCGTCAGAGTACTTCCGACACGCGGCTGGCCATCAGGATGTTGGCGTGCAGCGTGTTGGTGGCTTCGTTGCCCACCTTCTTGGCCGAGTGGTTGGTGAGCAAGCTCCACACCAGGTTGTCGTCCACGCGGAAGCTGCAAAGAAGCGTGTTGCGGGAGGCCAGTTTCATCACTTGCGCTGGCGACAGCGATGCCAGAATGTCGGCAGACTCTTCGTTCATGCCCAAGCGGAACACGGCTTCGGCCTTGTCCTGACGGATCAGGGTTTGGGCCAACATCAGGTAGGTGAGGTTGGCTTCGCGGATTTCAGCGAGGATTTGTTCGTTGGTCATGGCAGCTTCCTTTTTTCCAGTACCGGGTCTTGCGTTGCCTGCTGATTGCAGGTTTTGCGTGATCCGTTGAAATGGATTGTGAAACCGCCCCAATCAGAAATTAAGTCGGGGTTTGGCTGTGCCGCGTGTCTGGTTCTGCGGTGGGCTGTGTAGGAATTTGCCCTACACGCACATCAGGTGCAGGCTGGCATTTCAGGCGATGGCCGCTGCTGTGGCAGTGGGCCCCGGTTACCCACTTCTGTTCATGGTTTTGATAGCACCCTCAAAACCATCTTTTTTGCACTTTTACAACCTGCGCTGTCGTGCTGGACGCTGGATCAGCCTTTTTCGACCGGGCGCGTGGGGTCTGAACACCACTCGCTCCAGCTGCCGGCAAACAGTGCTGTCGGGCCGAGGCCAGCTATCTCCATGCCCAGCAGATTGGGCACGGCGCTCACGCCGCTGCCGCACTGGTGCACCACGGTGGCGGGGTCACGGCCGCCCAGCAGCGCTACAAATTCAGCGCGCAGCACGTCAGCAGGCTTGAAGCGGCCATCCGCGCCGATGTTTTCGGCAAAGGGGCGGTTCAGCGCGCCCGGAATGTGGCCGGCCACGGGGTCCAGCGGCTCCACCTCGCCCCGGTAGCGGGCGCCTGCACGGGCGTCGATCACGGTCTGGCCGGGCTGCTGCAGGCGCGCGAGCACCTCGCTGGCCGTGGCCAGCTGGCGCAAGGGGGTGCCCAGCTGGAAATTGGTCTGGAAGTGCGCGGGCTCTTCGCCGCTGTTCACCGCCCCACCGGCGGCCTGCCAGGCTTGCAGCCCACCGTCGAGCACGGCCACGGCATCGTGCCCCGCCCACTTGAGCATCCACCACAGGCGGCCACAGTAGTTGGCGCCCTGGCGGTCGTACACCACGGCCTGCATGCCATTGGCAAAACCCACGCTGGACAGCCACATGGCAAAACGCTCGCGGCTGGGCAGGGGGTGGCGTCCACCGGATGCCGGCTGGTCGGCTTCCTGGGCGGTCAGCGTGCCGTGAGCGCCGGGGGCACCGTGTTTGGCGCTGAGGTCGTTGTCAAGGTTGGCGTACACCGCGCCGGGGATGTGCGCCTGTGCGTACTGCTGGGCACCGGCCGTGGGTTGCATCAGTTCGAAGCTGCAGTCAAACACCATCAGCGGCGCACCGCTGGCGATCAGGGATTGCAGGTCGGGGGCAGAGATGAGCGTGGTGTAGGTGGTCATCGGCAGAAAATGGGCAAAGTGACGGAGTGCGTCGAAAGGGGCTCCATTGTGGCCATCCCGGTGGGGCGTGTCCTCGTGTGGCCGTATCTGTTTTTGTATCCGTCAGTGTTCTTCGGCAGGTGCCCCGGGCGCAGCCCGCGCGCGCAGGATGGTGGCCACGATGCCGCTGCCCACGATGAGGGCCATGCCGAACCAGCCGATGGGCGGGATCTTGTCACCAAACAGCAGCACGCTGTAGACGGCGGCAAACACGATGCCCGAATACTGCAGGTTGGCCACCACCAGCGTGCCGCGCTGGGTCTTGGCGCTGGCGTAAGCCTTGGTCATGCACAGCTGGCCGCCCGCAGCCAGCACACCGATGGGCAGCAGCCACAGCGCCTGCCAGCCTGGCCAGTCCGACACGCCGGTAAACAGCATGGCCCCGCCCCCCGCCACCGCAGAGCCCACGGCGAAGTAAAAAACGGTGCGCGATTCGGGCTCGCCCAGGCGCGACAGCGCCACCACCTGCATGTAGGCAAATGCAGCCGTCAGGCCGGACATCAGCCCGATCAGTCCGGCAAAGGCCTGGTTCTGGTCCAGGCTGGGGCGCAGCATCAGCACCACGCCCACGAATCCGGTGAGTACGGTGAGAATCAGCGGCCCTTGCAGGGCGGGCCGTGGCGATGCCGCAGAAGGGCGCCAGGCCAGCAGCGTGCCGCCGACCAGGAAGGCGGCGATCCACACGCTGCTCATGTAGTTGAGCGTCATGGCCGTGGCCAGCGGCAGGTGGGCAATGGCGTAGAACCATGCGCCCAGCGACGCCACCCCCACCAGGCTACGCCAGGCGTGCATGCCGGGGTATTGCGTGGCCAGCGTCACTTTTTGAGAGCGTGCCAGCAGCCACAGGATGGCCATGCCGATCAGACCCCGGTAACACACCAGTTCGGCCGAGTTGAAGAAGTCCGATGCGATCTTGACGCACACCCCCATGCTGGCAAACAAGAACGCGGCCAACACCATCCAGAGGGCTTGCATCGTGACGTGATCCTGTGAAAGGCCGCGCGCCGCACGTGGGGCATAGGATTGCACGGCTTGAAATAAAAATAGCTGCCAGCGCTTGCGGATCAAGCGGTGGCAGCTATTGTAATGAGAGCGGTCAGGGTGGTCGTCGCGAATGGATAGCGTTTACCTCGCTGTTCGAGACTTCACGGATCGACGGCACAAACTCAGGTTGGGGCCTCTCAAAACTGGCGCCGCCCAGGCCAGTGCCCCCGCGCGAGGGCCGCCAAGCCGCGGATGCGGCACTTCGCTTGCGTACGCCGGGGGGCGTCCCCCGTGGGGGGAAGACGCGAAGTGGCTCAGGGGGGGCTTCCCATGACCTGGCGGTACCACTCGTGGAAGTGCTGCATGCCATCTTCCATGGGGCTCTGGTAGGGGCCGACTTCGTTGTCGCCGCGCGCCAGCAGGGCCTTGCGGCCTGCGTCCATGCGCTCGCCGATTTCGTCGTCCTCGATGCAGGTCTCCATGTAGGCGGCCTTTTGCGCCTCGACGAATTCGCGCTCGAAGGCCGCGATCTCCTCGGGGTAGTAGAACTCCACCATGTTCAGTGTCTTGGTGGGGCTGATGGGGTGCAGCGTGGACACGGTGAGTACATGCGGGTACCACTCGATCATGATGTGCGGGTACAGCGTGAGCCAGATGGCGCCGTACTTCGGCGGCTTGCCTTCGCGGTAGTCCAGCAGCGCCTTGTGCCAGCGCTCGTACACCGGGCTGCCGGCCTTGCCCAGTCGATTGGCCACACCCACGGTTTGTACCGAGTAGTTCTTGCCGAACTCCCAGCGCAGGTCGTCACACGTCACGAAGCTGCCCAGGCCTGGGTGGAAGGGGCCGACGTGGTAGTCCTCCAGATAGACCTCGATGAAGGTCTTCCAGTTGTAGTTGCACTCGTGCAGCTCCACGTGGTCGAGCACGTACCCGTCAAAGTCCAGGTCGGCACGCGGGCCCATCTGGGCCAGGTCGGCGGCCACGTCGTAGCCGTTGTCTTCAAACAGCAGGCCGTTCCACTCGCGCAGCTTGTAGTTGTTGAGGTTCAGGCACGGGTCATGCGCAAAGTGGGGTGCGCCCAGCAACTCGCCCTGGGGGTTGTACGTCCAGCGGTGCAATGGGCACACGATGTTGCCGCCCGCGCTGCCCTTTTGCTGGGTGTTCAGCGAGCCTTTGCCCTTGAGCATGACGGCCTGGCGGTGGCGGCATACGTTGGAGACCAGCTCAATGCCGCCTTGGGCGTTGCGCACCAAGGCGCGGCCCTCGCCCTCCTGGGGCAGTGCGTAATAGTCGCCCGTGTTGGGCACCGCCAATTGGTGCCCCACATAGCGGGGCCCGCGCTGGAAGATGGTGTCCAGCTCGCGCTGGAACAGCGCATCGTCAAAGTAGCTTGAAACTGGTAGTTGGCTTGCGGCCTGCTGCAGTTGAAGACTTAAATCAGACATGGGTGACCTGACCTAAAGACTCCCCACAGGGAGAAAGTGCGGGAGGTGCGCCGGGGAATGCGCATCTGGAAAAAAGGAAACCGGCTAGGGTGGCTAGCCGGCTCGACTGGAATGGGATTATAGGCGGTGGGGTTATTCCCGCACCCCCGCTACGTGAATAGAAAACATCGCTTTCTGAAAATAGAGCGGCGTCACGCATCGGACCGCGTCTGACACGAAGGGCGTACCGGTGCGCCTAAAATCATCGGTTTTTCACCCGCGCTCTGCCGCCCCCTCCATGCCCAACGCCCCCGCAGCCCCCGCTCCTCCCGCCGAACCTGCCAGCTACGAGGCGGCCCTGGAAGAGCTGGAGCAACTCGTGGCCCGCATCGAGTCGGGCCAGTTGCCGCTGGACCAGATGCTGGCCGGCTACCAGCGCGGCGCCACGTTGCTGGCGTTTTGCCGCCAGCGGCTCGAAGCCGTGCAGGACCAGATCAAGGTGCTGGATGAAGGGCAACTGCAACCATGGAACCAGGAATGAGCGCGGTGCCAACGAATTTCGAGAGCCAGCCGCTGGACATGAACCTCTGGAGCCAGAACCACCTGGCCCGGGTGGAGCAGGCCCTGTCGCAATGGGTGGGCGATGGCGCACCCGCCGGGCTGGGCGACGCCATGCGCTATGCCGTGCTCGATGGCGGCAAGCGGCTGCGGCCCCTGCTGGTGCTGGCGGCCTATGAGGCGGTCTGCAGTGGCGCACCGGCCTCTGCGGTGGTTGACGATGCCGCGCTGCGCGCTGGCCTGGACGAGGCGGCCCTGCGGGCCGCGTGCGCGGTGGAACTCATTCATGCCTACTCGCTGGTGCACGACGACATGCCCTGCATGGACAACGACGTGCTGCGCCGTGGCAAGCCCACCGTGCATGTGCAGTTTGGCGAGGCCCAGGCGCTGCTGGCGGGCGATGCCTTGCAGGCCTTTGCATTTGAGTTGCTCACGCCCGACAACACCCTCATCCCCGCCGCCACGCAGGCCACGCTGTGCAGGCTGCTGGCGCGGGCCGCCGGATCGGCCGGCATGGCGGGCGGGCAGGCCATCGACCTGGCCAGCGTGGGTGTGGCGCTGACCGAAGACCAGTTGCGCCAGATGCACCGGCTCAAGACCGGCGCGCTGCTGCAGGGCAGTGTGCTCATGGGGGCGGCGTGCGGCCACGCCGTGGGCGCGGCCTACCAGGCGCTGTCCGACTATGGCGCCGCCATGGGTCTTGCGTTCCAGGTGGTGGATGACATCCTGGACGTGGTGGCCGATTCGGCCACGCTGGGCAAGACGGCCGGCAAGGATGCTGCGGCCGACAAGCCCACCTATGTGTCTTTGCTGGGGCTAGCGCGGGCGCAGGCCTATGCCCAGGAGCTGCTGGCCGAGGCCTATGCGGCCCTGGCCCGCAGTGGCCTGCCCGATAGCCGCGCGCTGGCGGCCCTGGCGGACATGGTGGTGCGCCGCTCGCACTGAGCCTGGCCCGATGATCCGTGCTGCACCCTGTTCATGCCCGTTGCAGTGAAATCAATGCCAAATTGGCCTCCAGCGCTTTCCTGTAAAGCGCTGGCAGCTATGAAAAGAATAGTAAATGTCCACGATGTCCTTTCCCCTGCTGCAGACCATCAATGACCCGGCCGACCTGCGCCAGCTTTCGCGCGCAGATCTCAAGGCCCTGGCGACCGAGTTGCGCGGGTTCGTGATCGAAAGTGTTGCGCGCACGGGCGGACACCTCAGCTCCAACCTGGGCACGGTGGAACTGACGATCGCGCTGCACCATGTCTTCAACACCCCTGAAGACCGCCTGGTGTGGGACGTGGGCCACCAGACCTATCCGCACAAGATCCTGACCGGCCGCCGCGACCGCATGCACACGCTGCGCCAGTTGGGCGGTATCTCGGGCTTTCCGCAGCGGGCCGAGAGCATTTACGACACCTTTGGCACCGCGCATTCGAGCACCAGCATCTCGGCCGCGCTGGGCATGGCGCTGGCCGCCAAGCGCAAGGGCGAAAACCGCCACGCCGTGGCGATCATCGGCGATGGCGCCATGAGTGCGGGCATGGCGTTTGAGGCACTGAACAACGGGGGGGTGGCCGATGCCAACCTGCTCGTGGTGCTGAACGACAACGACATGAGCATCAGCCCGCCCGTGGGCGCGCTCAATCGCTACCTCGCTCAGCTCATGAGCGGGCAGTTCTACGCGGCTGCCAAGAACGTGGGCAAGACCGTGCTGCGCCCCGTGCCGCCCCTGCTGGAGCTGGCCAAGCGCTTTGAGCAGCAGGCCAAGGGCATGGTGGTGCCTGCCACGTTGTTCGAGAAGTTCGGCTTCAACTACATCGGCCCCATTGATGGGCATGACCTCGATTCGCTGATCCCCACGCTGGAGAACATCAAGGGCCTCAAAGGCCCGCAGTTCCTGCACGTGGTCACCAAAAAAGGCCAGGGCTACAAGCTGGCCGAGGCCGACCCCGTGGCCTACCATGGCCCCGGCAAGTTCGACCCCTCCGTGGGCCTCACCAAGCCCGCCACGCCGCCCAAGCAGACGTTCACGCATGTGTTTGGCCAGTGGCTGTGCGACATGGCCGCACACGACTCTCGCCTGGTGGGCATCACGCCCGCCATGCGCGAGGGCTCGGGCATGGTGGAGTTTGAAAAACGTTTCCCGGACCGCTACTACGACGTGGGCATTGCCGAGCAGCATGCCGTAACCTTTGCCGCCGGCATGGCCTGCGAAGGCGTCAAGCCGGTGGTGGCGATTTACTCCACCTTCTTGCAGCGCGGCTATGACCAGCTGATCCACGACGTGGCCCTGCAAAACCTGCCCGTGGTGTTTGCGCTGGACCGCGCGGGTCTGGTAGGCGCCGACGGTGCCACGCATGCAGGCGCGTACGACATTCCGTTTGTGCGCTGTATTCCCAACATGAGCATGGCCTGCCCTGCTGACGAGCGCGAATGCCGCCAACTGCTCAGCAGCGCCTTCGAGCAGGACCACCCCGTGGCCGTGCGTTACCCGCGTGGCAGCGGCGCCGGTGTGGCACCGCTGGCGGCGTTGGATGGCCTGCCTTTTGGCAAAGGCGAGATCCGTCGCGAGCGCCAGGGCACCGATGCCAAGGCGCCGCGCATTGCGATCCTGTCGTTTGGCACGTTGCTGTACCCCGCGCTGGAAGCGGCCGAGGCTCTGGACGCTACGGTGGTCAACATGCGCTGGGCCAAACCCATCGACGAGGCCTTGTTGCGCGAGGTGGCCGAGCGCCACGATGCGCTGGTCACGCTGGAAGAGGGCGCGATCATGGGCGGTGCGGGCAGCGCCGTGACCGAGGCGCTCCACAGCATGGGCATCGTGCGGCCCGTGCTGCAGCTGGGCCTGCCGGACGTGTTCATCGAACATGGCGACCCGGCCAAGCTGCTTGCGTTGCAAGGGCTCGATGCCGAGGGAATCCGCCTTGCGATCGAGCGGCGGTTTTTGCCCGCGCTGCAGTCTGTGCGGGCGGCCTGATCTGCCAGGGTGGTCTGCTGCAGTCCCGTTTTGCAGCGGGGTGTGTGCGGCTGTCCCCAAGATGCTTGCAGAAGCCTGAAGCCATGTGTAAGGGCAGGGATTTTCGCGGGAAAACCCGCAAAAGTCTGAGGGGGCATGTTTCTACAATGAACCCGGCTCAAACAAGTCCTTGACGGCGCCGTGCACAACGCGTGCGCCCAAGTTTCGCAATCACTATATCGGAGAGAACCTCATGGATCGTCGTTCAATCATCAAGCAGGCTGGCATCGCTGGCGTGCTGGCTGCAGGCGTTGCGCCTGCCGTCCACGCCCAGGCTGCCATTCGTTGGCGTCTGGCTTCCAGCTTCCCCAAGTCGCTGGACACCATCTATGGCGGCGCTGATGTGTTCTCCAAGGCCGTCAAGGCCATGTCGGGTGGCAAGTTTGAAATCTCCGTGCACGCTGGTGGCGAGCTGATGCCCCCCTTTGGCGTGATGGACGGCGTGCAGCAGGGCACCGTGGAGATGTGCCACACCGTGCCTTACTACTTCTACGGCAAGAACCCCGCCTTCGCGCTGGGTTCGGCAGTGCCCTTCGGCTTCAATGCCCGCCAGATGAATGCCTGGATGCTGCATGGCAATGGCCGCAAGCTGATGAACGAGTTCTACGCGAACTACAACGCCATCAGCTTCGCTGGCGGCAACACCGGCACCCAGATGGGTGGCTGGTTCCGCAAGGAGATCAAGTCGCCGGATGATTTCAAGGGCATGAAGATGCGCTTGGGCGGTGGTCTGGTCGGTGAAGTGATGCAAAAGCTGGGCGCTGTGCCCCAGAGCATCCCTGGCGGCGAAATCTACCAGGCCCTCGAAAAGGGCACGCTGGACGCTGCTGAATGGGTGGGTCCGTACGACGACCAGAAGCTGGGCTTCAACAAGGTGGCTCCGTTCTACTACTACCCCGGCTGGTGGGAAGGTGGCCCGGAAGTGGACTTCTTCGTCAACCAGAAGGCCTTCGACGGCCTGTCTGCCGAGAACAAGGCCATCATCGAAGCCGCAACCAACGTGGCCCACATCGACATGCTGGCCAAGTACGATGCGCTGAACCCCACGGCCCTCAAGCAACTGGTGGCTGCCAAGACCAAGGTGCTGCCGTTCTCGCAAGCCGTGATGGACGCTTCGTTCAAGGCCTCCATGGAAGTCTTCGCTGCCAACGACGCGAAAAGCCCCGAGTGGAAGAAGATCTACGCCGACATGCGTGCATTCCAGCGCGACCAGGTGCTCTGGTTCCGCTTTGCCGAAGCCCGCTACGACTCGTTCATGTCTTCGCAGAAGCTCTGATCCCGAGTGGCTCTGGAGTGGCGGCGCAAGCTGCCATTCCAAGGTCTGCAAAACCCGTCCACTTTTGGGCGGGTTTTTTTTCGTCCCTGTGTTCTGCGAGGCGGCACCTTGCTGTGGCCATGCGGCCCCCTCAACCGCAGGAAAGTGGGCGAGGTCCCAAGCCCCCAAGCCCCCAAGCCCCCAAGCCCCCAAGCCCCCAAGCCCCCAAGCCCCCAAGCCCCCAAGCCCAGCCCGACCAGGCTGCTTGACTCTCGATGCCTTGGAGTGCGCGGCCGGTGCCTGTTTCCTGCTGAAGCCTCTCGATTCGTGAAGAGGCTTCGTTGGGGCTGTTCGCCGCCAAGAAAGGGGGCAGGGGATCAAGAGTCTCGTCTGCTTGCGCGATGTGCCAAAGTCGATGCCCCACCGCTACCTCCATGATCCATGGCGCACCGGACCCCCTCCGCGTCTGCTCCATAAAAAAACCTCCGCAGAGGTTTCCCATCTGCGGAGGTTTGAGGACCAGGGCGCGGGGCCCGGGTCAGACTGAATCACGGTCGTCTTGCAAGCGGTGTACTCACTTCTTGTCGGTGGACATGGAGTCTTGCAGTGCCTTCAGGGGGTCGTCTGCTGCAGGAGCAGGCGCGGGGTCCGCAGCGCCTGCCATGCCGGCAGTCGGATCGGCCGCTTCGGCGCTAGCGTCGGGCATGGCGGCTTCCATTTCCATGCGGACCTTGTCGAGGTCATAGACCTGCTTCTCGTCGAGCCCGCTGGAGACAATGCCCGGGAAGGCGATCACCAGAGCCACCATCAGCAGCTGGATGCACAGGAAGGGAATGGCACCCCAGTAGATCTGGGGGGTGGTGACCGGCGCAATCATCTTCTTGGTGACCTTGTCCATGTACTCCTTCGCCGGGGCCACGCTGCGCAGGTAGAACAGCGCAAAGCCAAACGGTGGGTGCATGAACGACGTCTGCATGTTGATGGCCAGCAGCACGCCAAACCAGATCAGGTCAATGCCCAGCTTGTCGGCCACGGGGGCCAGCAGGGGCACGACGATGAAGGACAGTTCAAAGAAGTCCAGGAAGAACGCCAGGAAGAACACCATGACGTTCACGACGATCAGGAAGCCCAGCTGGCCACCGGGCAGGCCGGTCAGCAGGTGCTCCACCCACAGCGGGCCGTCCACGCCCTGGAAGGTCAGGCCGAACATGGTGGCGCCCACCAGGATGAACACCACAAAACATGACAGCTTGGTGGTGGTGGTGACAGCCTGGCGCAGCAGCGACATCGTGAGGCGGCCACGGATGATGGCCATGATGCCCGCGCCCAATGCGCCCATGGCGCCGCCTTCGGTGGGGGTTGCAACGCCCAGGAAGATGGTGCCCAGCACCAGGAAGATCAGCAGCAGTGGCGGGATCAGCACAAACGTCACGCGCTCGGCTGCGCGGGACAGCAGGCCCATGCGGGTGATCTTGTTGATGCTGGCTGCCACGAAGGCCAGTGCCACGCCAAAACACATGGACACCACGATGGTTTCGTCCAGCGCCACGCGGTCCACGGCTTCACCGGACCACCAGGTGTGCAGGGCAGGCATGTTCTTGGCCACATACATCGATGCCGCCACGCAGATGCCGGTCAGCACCAGCAGCGAGGTCACACCGCTCTTGCCATTGTCGTCCCGCAGCGTGCGCGCTTCGGGCGGGATGGCAGGCACCCACTGGGGCTTGAAGATGGCCAGCAAAATGACGTAGAGCGCATAGAAGCCGGTCAGCATCAGGCCGGGGAGGAACGCGCCCTTGTACATGTCGCCCACGCTGCGGCCCATCTGGTCGGCAATGATGATGAGCACCAGGGAGGGCGGAATGATCTGTGCCAGCGTGCCGGAGGCTGCGATCACCCCCGCCGCGAGTCGCCGGTCATAGCCGTAGCGCAGCATGATGGGCAGCGAGATCAGGCCCATCGAGATCACCGATGCGGCCACCACGCCCGTGGTGGCTGCCAGCAGCGCACCCACGAAGATCACGGCCAGTGCCAGGCCGCCACGGATGGGGCCGAACAGTTGTCCGATGGTGTCGAGCAGGTCCTCCGCCATCCCGCTTCGCTCCAATATGAGCCCCATGAGCGTGAAGAACGGAATGGCCAGCAAGGTATCGTTCTGCATGATGCCGAAGATGCGCAGCGGCACGGCTTGCAGCAGGGCTTCGGGCAGCACGTTCAATTCAATGCCGATGAAGGCGAAGAACAGTCCGCAGGCGCCCAGGCTGAAGGCGACCGGGAAGCCCACCAGCAAAAAGCAGATGAGCCCCGCGAACATGATGGGGGCAAGGTTGTGGGTAAGAAATTCCATGGTGTGTGTCTCCGCTTGGTGGGGCCGCTCAGTGGGCCTCGGCCTTGTTCTTGCCGTTGCCCTTGGCGGCTTCGGCCAGGTTGCGGATGGATTCGGCCAGTTCTTCTTCAGCTGTTTTTTCAATCTTCTTGACCGTGGGGTCTTCGATCAGGCCCTGGAGGAAACCCAGGCGCTTGATGAGTTCGGAGATGCCTTGCAGCCACAGCAGGGCAAAACCCAGCGGCATCATCAGGTACACGGGCCAGCGAATCAGCCCGCCAGCGTTGTTCGACATTTCGCCCGACGCGAGGGCGCGGGTGAAGAAGGGAATGCCATACCAGAGCACCGCCAGGCACATGGGCGTGAGGAAGACGATGTAGCCGAACACGTCGATCCAGATCTGAGTGCGCTTGGAAAAGCGGCTGGAGATCACGTCCACCTTGACGTGTTCGCCCTGGAGCAGCGTGTATCCGGCGGCCAGCAGGAACGACGCAGCAAACAGGTACCACTGGATTTCCAGAAAACCGTTGGAGCTGATGTTGAACGCTTTGCGCACTATCGCGTTCACGCCGCTGATTACCGTGGAGGCCAGGATGAGCCAGACCACGTATTTGCCGACCTGGGTGTTAAGCCAGTCGATCCCCCTTGATAACTTCAGTAGAGCCTGCATGGTGTCTCCAATAAAAAGGCTTTGCGTGCGATATGCCGACCCACGCGCCGGTAAGCGCAACGATTCGACAAACTTTTACAACGGCGCGATTCTACGGAGCACTGTAGGCCCAGGCTGACGGCAGCGTGACGGTGTTATCCCGCAGCCGGTACTCATTCTGTAGCTATAAAAAAAGTAGCAATTAGGGTTTCTTCCTAGGCTCGGAAGTGCGCTTTTTGCGGGTGAACTGCCACCACGGCAGCACCGTGTTCATGGCCTGCACCTCGCCGCACTGCCAGGGGCTGTAGCCCGGCAAGGTGGCCATCTGGGCCAGCCATTCGGGGGTTTGCAGCAAGTTGCGCAGGGCCAGCGTGGCGGGTTGGTCCAGGCTGGCTTTCAGGCAGGCCAGGTGGTAGCGCTCGTGCACCAGCGGCACAAAATCCAGCCCACGCGCCCGGGCTGCCACTTCAATACCCATGCCCACATCGGCCGCGCCCGCAGCCACGGCCTGGGCAATGGCGGTGTGAGACGGTTCGTTGAGCGCATAGCCACGAATGGCCTGGGCCTCCACGCCGGCCTGGGCCAGCAGGTCGTCGAGCAGCACGCGGGTGCCGGTGCCCAGTGGCCGGTTGAGAAATCGGGCGCTGGTGCGGGCCACGTCGGCCAGACTGCTCAGCCCGAGCGGGTTGCCCGGTGCCACGATGAGGCCCTGGGTGCGCTGGGCAAAGCCGATGATCTTGTGCAACCCGGGCTGCAGCAGGGGCTTGTAGGTGCGCGCAGTCAATGAATCGGCGGCGGGGTGCTCCACAGTGTGAAAACCCGCCAGCGTGCAACGCCCCTCATTCAGCGCACGGATCGCATCCACACTGCCCGTGAAGCGGATATCGAGGTGCAGCGCGCCCGCATCGGCCTGCGCGGCGGCGTGGGTGCGCAGCGCCACCAGCGCATCGTCATGGCTGGCGTACAGGGTGAGCACATGGGCGTTGGGGTCAAAGGCCACGGCAAAGGCGCGCTCCAGGTCGGCGTGCAGCGCGGCGATCTGCGGCGCGAGCCGCGCCTGGGCCTGGCGCTCGGCCCACAGCAACTTGGTGCCGAACTCGCTGAGCTGCGCCGACTGCCCCTTGCCCCAGATGATCAGCTCGCCGCCCAATTGCTCCTCCCAGCGCTTGAGGGCGCCCCAGACATGGCGGTAGGACAGGTCCAGCGCGCGCGCCGCGCCCGAGATGGAGCCCTGCTCGGCCACGGCCTGCAGCAGTTCGGGCAGTGGGTTGCGGATCAGCGCATTGCCTGCATCGCGGCTGAGCGTGTAGTGAAGTTGGACCCTATGCACGGACGTTCATATCGCTGGATATTGGTGAGGTGCCTACGATAGCCGAACCCATGTCCACACTCTCGGAAAGCGCGAGCACAGCGCTGCAACTCACCCTCTCCTCCGACCCCGTCCTGTGGACCATCGTGGGCCGATCCTTGTCCGTCAGCGCCACCGCCTGCCTGATCGCCTGTGGCGTGGGCCTGGTGCTGGGCGCCTGGCTCGGCGTCGCCCGCTTTGCCGGGCGCGGTGCCGTGCTGGCGGTACTCAACACCTTGCTGGCGGTACCGTCGGTGGTGGTGGGGCTCGTGGTGTACCTGGTGCTCTCGCGCAGCGGGCCGCTGGGTGCGCTGGGCTGGCTGTTCAGCTTCAAGGCCATGGTGCTGGCGCAGGCCATTTTGGTGCTGCCGGTGGTCACGGCGCTGACGCGGCAGGCGGTGGAAGACGCCGAGCGCGCGCATGGCGAACAACTGCGGTCGATGGGCGCGAGCCCGCTGCTGCGCAGCCTGCTGCTGGCCTGGGACGAGCGCTATGCGCTGCTCACGGTGCTGTTGGCCTCGTTTGGCCGTGCGATCTCCGAGGTGGGTGCGGTGATGATCGTGGGCGGCAATATCGACGGCTTCACGCGGGTGATGACCACCGCCATTGCGCTGGAGACCAGCAAGGGCGACCTGCCCCTGGCGCTGGCGCTGGGCATCATCCTGCTGGCCGTGGTGCTGGCGCTCAATGTGCTGATCGCTTTGGTGCGCCGCTGGCGCGAGCGGGTGGATGGATCGGCCTCCAGCACGCCCGTGGGGGTGGCGGCATGAGCGGTCCTTCGGCAAACCCCTGGGTCGATCTGCGCCAGGTGACCGTGCGCTATGGCCGCGTGCAGGCGCTGGACCAAGTTACCCTGCGCATCACCCCCGGTGAGCGCGTGGCGCTGGTGGGCGCCAACGGCAGTGGCAAAAGCACGCTGCTGCGCGTGCTCAACGGTCTGGCGGACGCCAGCGGCGGCTTCCAGTGCAACACAGGCATGCGTCAGGCCATGCTGTTCCAGCGCCCCCACATGCTGCGCACCAGTGCGCAAAACAACGTGGCGCTGGCGTTGTGGCTGCGCGGCACGCGCTGGCGTGATGCGCGGCTGCAGGCGCTCACTGCGTTGCAGCGTGTGGGCCTGCAGGGCATCGCCGCGCAGAACGCCCGCACCCTGTCGGGCGGCCAACAGCAGCGTGTGGCCCTGGCCCGCGCCTGGGCGTTGCGGCCCGATGTGCTGCTGCTGGACGAGCCCACCGCCAGCCTCGATCCCCACGCCAAGCGCGAGGTCGAAGCCCTGATGGCCGACTTTGCCGCCAGCCACAGCGCGGCAGGCCCGGCCCACCCCGTGACCATGGTCTTTAGCAGCCACAACCTGGGCCAGGTCAAGCGCCTGGCCAGCCGCGTGATCTATATGGAGCACGGCCGCCTGGTGGCCGACCTGCCGGTACACGATTTTTTCAATGGCCCCTTGCCCGAGGCCGCCCGTTTGTTTGTCAAAGGAGAACTGGTATGACGAATTTCAAGAATTTTTGTGCCCCAGCGCTTATCCATAAAGCACTAGCAGCTATTGTATTTGTAGCATCCGGCCCGGTGCTCGCGCAGAGCATCACCATGGCGTCCACCACATCCACGGAGCAGTCCGGGCTGTTCGGCTACCTGATGCCTGAATTCAAGAAGGCCAGTGGGTTGGACGTGAAAGTGGTGGCGTTGGGCACCGGCCAGGCGCTCGATATGGCGCGCCGCGGCGATGCCGACGTGCTGTTTGTGCACGACCAGGTTGCCGAAGAAAAGTTTGTGGCCGATGGCTGGGGCGTGAAGCGCTACCCGGTGATGTACAACGACTTCATCCTCATCGGCCCGAAGAATGACCCGGTGGGCACCAAAGGCAAGGACATCGTTCAGGCCCTGCAGAAGCTGTCTGCCGCCAATGGCAACTTCATCTCGCGGGGCGACAAGAGCGGCACCCACGCGGCCGAGCTGCGCTACTGGAAGCTCGCAGGCGCTGACGCAGCCAAGGGCAGTGGCTACAAGGAATGTGGCTGCGGCATGGGCCCTGCGCTCAACATTGCGGCATCGAGCGGCGCCTATGTGCTGGCCGACCGGGGCACCTGGCTCAACTTCAAGAACCGCGCCGACCTGGCCATTCTGGTCGAGGGCGACACCAAGCTCTTCAACCAGTACGGCGTGATGGTTGTGAACCCCGCCAAGCACCCGCATGTGAAGGCGCAGGACGCGCAGAAGTTTGTGGACTGGGTGGTGTCGCCCGCCGGCCAGACAGCCATTGCGGGCTACAAGATCGGCGGCGAGCAGCTGTTCTTCCCGAACGCAGCGCAGTGAGCGGCCTCCATGGCAACCCGTTCACAGGCGGCGGTAGCCGCTGCGGCAACCGGTCTGGCCTTGGCCCTGGCCGGTTGTGCGGTGGCGCCCGCCAAGGCTCCCATGGCTGACGCCACTCCCGTGCAGGTGTACGCCGCCGGCAGCCTGCGCGAGGCTTTCACTGAGATCGCGCGCGACCACGAGGCCCGTACGGGCCAGAAGGTGGCGCTGACCTTCGGCGCCTCAGGCCTGCTGCGCGAGCGCATCGAAAAGGGCGAGCCCACACAGGTCTTTGCTTCGGCCGACACCGACCACCCGCAGCGCCTGGCGGCCCGGGGCGGCTGGCAGGCGCCTGTGGTGTTCACGCGCAACGCGCTGTGTGCGCTGACCAGCGAGCAGATCAGCGCCACCCCTAACACCTTGCTGGCAACTATGCTGCGCAGCGATGTGCGCGTGGGCACTTCCACGCCCAAGGCTGACCCGTCGGGCGACTACGCCTGGGCGATGTTTCGCCAAGCCGACAAGATTCAGCCGGGTGCCTACGCGCAGCTGGATGCCAAGGCCCTGAAGCTCACGGGTGGCGCGGATTCGCCCAAGCCGCCTGCAGGCCGCGGCACCTATGCCTGGGTGATGGACCAGCGCCAGGCCGATGTGTTTTTGACCTACTGCACCAACGCGGTAGCGGCCCAGGCCGAGGTGCCGCGCCTGCGCGTGGTGCAGCTGCCTGCAGCGCTGCAGGTGGGCGCTGCGTATGGCCTGACCGTACGCGCCGACGCGCCCGCTGCGGCGCAGGTGTTTGCCAGTGCGCTGCGCCAACCGGCCGCCCAGGCCGTGCTGCAGCGGATGGGGTTTGGGCAACCCTGACCGAGTTGCAGTCCGTTGACGTGCTGCGGGCTTGCACACCCGCGGCTCCCCACCTGGTGGGGAGCCGCGGCGTGTTTTTTGCAGCGCTCAGTCGTCATCGCGGTGGTGGCTGCTGCGCCAGATGGCCCGCACCAGCCACAGGCCACACACCACGGCACCAAAGAACCCCAGGAAGCCAAACGCTGGCAGACCAAACAGCGTAGGCCCACCCTTCACGGTCATCACGATGGACGAGCCGATGATCAGCGCGGCAATCACCAGCGCCATCGCCAGCCGGTTGGCCGACCGGTCGATCTGGTCGCCCACGCGCTTGAGGTGGGCCAGCTCGATGCCCACCTGCAGGTGCCCGCGCCGCGCGTTGCGAAGCAGCCGCCCGAGGTCGTCGGGCAACTGCTCCACCGTGGCGAGCGCACGCCGCAGAGTGCTCCACGCGCGCCCGGCCAGCACCTTGGGCTCGTAGCGCTCGCGCACCACTTGCTTGAGCAGCGGCAGGGCTTCGGTGGCCATATGGAAGTCCGGGTCCAGGTTGCGGCCCATGCCTTCGAGCGAGATGAACGCCTTGATCAGCAGCGCCAGGTCGGATGGCAGGCCCAGGTGGTGCTCGCGCAGGATGGCCGTCACATCCGCCAGCATCTGGCCCAGGCTCAGCTGTGCCAGCGGCACGCCGTGGTACTGGTCCACAAAGGCCTCGATCTCGGTTTCGAGCTGGCCCAGGTTCAGTCCCTGCGCGTCGCCCGTCCAGTCCAGCAGCACGTCGGCCACGGCCTGGGGCTGGTGTTCGACCAGGCCCAGCAGCAGTTGCAGCAGCTCGTCGCGCCGGCGCTGCGACAGGCGGCCCACCATGCCGAAGTCGATGAAGGCAATGCGGTTGCCGGGCAGGTAGAACACGTTACCGGGATGCGGATCGGCGTGGAAAACGCCGTCCTTCACGATCATCTGCAGCACTGCCTGCGCGCCCCGCTGCGCCAGCACGGAGCGGTCAAACCCGGCCTCGGGCGTCAGCGCCGCCAGGGCGCCGCCGGGTGTGCCGTCGATGAAATCCTGCACGTTAATGCGCTCGCGCGTGTAGGCCCAGTGCACGCGCGGGATCACGATGTGGGGCAGCGCCGCCATGTTGATGGCAATGCGTTCGGCCTGGCGGCATTCGCCGGCCAGGTCCAGCTCGCGGCGCAATGAGCGCGCGAACTCGCGCACCAGTTGCTGGGGCCGGTAGGGCTTGAGCGCGGGCAGCTCGGCCTCGGCCAGCGCGGCCAGGCGCTGCAGCAGGCGCAGGTCGGCCTGGATGGTGTCTGCAATGCCGGGGCGGCGGATCTTGACGATGACCTCGCTGCCGTCCTGCAGGCGGGCGCGGTGCACTTGCGCAATCGATGCGGCGGCCAGCGGCGTGGTGTCGAACCAGGCAAAAACGGCTTCGGGTTCGGCGCCCAGGTCTTCGCGCAGTTGCGGGCGCAGCGCATCGATGGGCACAGCGGGCACCTGGCTGTGCAGTTTCTCGAATTCTGCAATCCACTCCGGGCCAAACAGGTCGGCCCGGCCCGCGAGGATCTGGCCAAACTTGACGAACGCGGGGCCCAGCTCTTCGAGCGCCAGGCGCACCTGCACGGGCGGCTCCAAGCGGGCCAGGTCTGCTGCGTGGGTCCAGTTCAGTGCCTGGCCCGCGCGCTCCAGCCGGTCGGCCAGGCCCAGGCGGCGCACGGTGTCGCCAAACCCGTGGCGCACCATCACGCCCAGGATTTCCTTCAGGCGCCCCAGGTCGCGGGCAGTGTCCAGGGTCTCGATCAGCATGGGGCGATGATAGGTTCAGAAGTTCAGGGCGGGCTTGTTCACCATCAGGTAGAACACCACGGCCATGGCCACAAAGGCCGGATAGCCCAGCGCCTCCCACCAGCGGGCGTAGCGCCAGTACAAGGGCGGCAGCACGCCGCCGCCTGGTGCGGACTGCGCCGCCTCTGCGGTCTCTTTCGCCATGTCGCGCATGCGCAGCTGTAGCCACACCACGGGCAGCCAGCAGGCACCGGCCACCAGGTACAGCGCAATCGATACCGCGAGCCACGGCGTGCTCCAGGGCAGCCCGGCCATGGCCGCCATGGCAAGCCCTGTGGCGGGCTGGATGAACACCGTGGGTGTGGTGAACCACCAGTCCGCCCGCACCACCAGGCGTGTGACCACGGCTTGCGCCTGAACATTGCCGCTGCGGTTGGTGAAGAACATGTAGAACGCCGAGCCCAGGCCGGTGCCCACCAGCAGCACGCTGGAGATGATGTGCAGCCATTTGAGGGTGAGGTACAGGCTCATGGCTTGGGTGGTGTCGTCGTCGCGTCTTGCAGCAGCACAAGCAGGATGGCGGCGATGGGCAGGTTTTTAGTCAGCGGGCCCAGCGGGTGCAGCCACCAGGACGGATCAACGAAAGTGGCCAACAGCGTCATGACCCCCATGAGCAGCAGCGCCGCCAGGTAGACGGCCCTGCCGGGGCGCCAGGCCATCCACAGGCCGATGACGGCGTCGGCGGTGGCACCCGCAAGGATCAGAAAGTGAGCCAGTCCTGGGGTACTCCAGGCTGGGGGCAGGCTGACCAGCAGTGCCCGGCTTTGTCCATTCAACTCCACCACGCTGACGATGGCCGTGGCCAGCCACACAAACACCAGGCTCCAGCGCAGCAAGGCATAGGTGGCAGGGGTCATGGCTCCTCCACGATGTCCGTCACCATGCCCCACTTCGCAAACTCGGGTGCAAAGGCCGACAGCGGCAGCAGGCTGGTGCTGGTGTGTGCGCCGGTGGGCAAGGGTTGCCCAACAGCCAGTTGGCGCGCCAGCAGGATGGCGGCCATGCAGGGGATCTCGGGGCCATGGTCGTGGTCGGCTGCAATGTGCCAGGCGCGGCGGCGGGGCTGGCCTTGCGCACCGGTGCCCGCCACACGCACCACCATGCCGCCCAGCGGCGTGCCCAGAAAGTCCAGCGCGCCGCCCGCGTGGTGCATCAGCCAGGCCAGCTTTTCGGGATGGGGCAGCACGCCCCAATGGCGCAGCGCTGCAAGGGTGGCGAAGGCTCTCTGTGCCAGGCCCACCTCCAGCGCGGCGCGGAAGGTGACGCGGTCGCGGGCTTTGTAATGGGCCGGGAAAATTTCCAGATCCGGGATGTCGCAGACCGCCCCCAGGCGCGGTCGCAGCCGCTGGAACTGGACCGGCGTGGGCTGCGCCCAGCCCCGTTTCGGCTGCCAGCGGCCGTCTTGCCACACATCGATGACCAAGCCACAGTAGCTCAGCACGGCCGCCAGCGTGGCCTGTCCGCGTGGCGCGCGTTGCGCGGGGGCGATGCAGATGTCGATGCTGTCAATGCACTGCCAGTCCGCGCACAGGTGGTCGATGACGGCCGAGGACAGCGCGGGCACGGTGCTGGCGCCAGCGATGGCGGTGCGTCCGGCGGCGGTAAACGCGGCCTGCAGGGCAGCTGGAAAGTCGCACACAAAACGGCGGCCATCGGCCAGGTCGATATAGTGCGCGCCCGCCTCAGCGGCGGCCTGGGCCACGCTGTAACCCTGCGCCTGAAAAGGCCCCGCAGTGTGGATGACCAGATCCACGCCCCATTCGCGCAAGGTGGCAGCCAGACCCGGGGCCTGGTGGTCGAGGGCCACGCCCTGGACGCCGTGGCCCAATGTGTTCGCCAAGGCCTGGGCGCGGGATGCATCGCGGCCTGCCACCAGCAGGGCGATGTGCTGGCGCGTAGCCGCGTCGCCTGCCAGTGCGCGGCAGATGCGTGCGCCAAAGTTGCCGTACCCGCCCAGGACCAGTGTTGTGAGTGTTGCCATGGGTTCAGAGTCCGGGGGCTGGCGCGATGGCGGGCGGGAGTGCTGAAAACGGTGTGGAACCCGCCGGGCGCAGCAAGGCCTGCAGCGCTGCGCGCTGGGGCTGCATGTGGGTGTGGTGCCAGTCGGGCACGTGGGCTGCTGGAATGGGTTTGCTGAACACGTAGCCCTGGATGCAGTGCAGCCCAATGGCGGCAAGCGTCTGCAGCTCCTCCACGGTCTCCACGCCTTCCACCACCACAGACAGTCCGAACTCGCCGGCCAGCGCGCTGATATGCCGCAGCAGCATCTGTCGCCGGCTGTCCTGCGGCAGCTTTCGCACGAAGAGCCGGTCGCATTTGATGCCTGCAATCGGCAGGTCGGCCAGCATGCCCAGCGACGAGTAGCCGGCGCCAAAGTCGTCCATCCACACCACAACACCCATGGCGCTGAGTGTGTGGATGGCGGCCACCATCTCCGTGCCCAGCGCAATGATGGCGTGTTCGGTCATTTCGAGTTTGAGGGTGCGCGGCGGCAGGCCGCGCAGGGCCAGTTCTTCACGCAGCCACGGGGCAAAGCGGTCGTCCAGCAGCGTGATGGGGGCCACGTTCACGCTGATGGTCGTGTCGTTCAGGCCCTGGGCTTGCCAGGCCTTGGCACTGTCGAGTGCGTTGCACAGGATCATCCGGTCCACTTCGGGCGTCTTGCCCTGCAACTCGCACACCAGCAGGAAGGTTTCAGGATTGATGGCGCCCAGGGTCGTGTCGGTCATGCGCAGCAGGGCTTCGAACTGCACGCCACGCTGCTGAAAATCGACGATGGGCTGAAAGTGCAACGCCAGGTTCTCCGGGTGCAGCAGCCGGTGCAAATGGTCTGCAATGAGCGACAGCTGCATGTCGCGCTGGGCGTTTTGCGCCGTGGCCGATGACCGCATCATCGACAGCCCGCGTCGCAAGAGCTGCTGGCGGCCAGCGTCCGAGCGCATGTTGCTCATCTGTTCCAACGCTACGGCAATGGCAAAGGCCAGCACGGTGACCAGCAGCGCAATGCCGTCGGACTCACCGCTCGGGTCGCCCAGGTGCAGTGCAAAGGTGTTGACCAGCATCCAGTGCAGCACCAGGATGGCGGCGCCGCACAGCACCTTGTCTTCCCAGGTTTGTGCGCGGTAGCGGGGCGTGAGCATGCTGAGCTTGGCCGACCGGTGCCGGATTGCGGTGCACGCCGCAAGGGCCACGGCCGTGGCCATGGACGCCATGATTGCCAGCACATTGACCTGCGAAAAACTCTGCACGTGGCCCCAGGTGATCGCAAAGTGCCCCGTCAGCATGCCAGCCGCCAGCCACACACCGGCCACCACAATGCGCGCCTTGCTGGCGCTGGTGCTGAGTGTCGGAATGGTGAGTCGCGCACTCACCGCCATGATCAGCAGGCCACTGAGGGCGGGCACCAACTCCAGCACGTGGTGCGCCAACTCGGCATACATGAACAGACCCACCACATCCAGGGCCCAGACAATGCAGCCAATGCACAGGGCAGCTTGCGAGGCGCTGATGCGGCGGCTCGATGGATCGACCGAAAACGCCGTGTGTTCGACCAGGCGCTGGCACACATGCACCACCAGCGACGCGAAGATCCAGAACAGCAGGCTTTGGAGCAGCGGCGGAAACCCCACTGCAAACGCAACGGTGGCGTCGTGCCAGATTGAAACCATTTCCACCCCTTGTTCCCACCCTTGTTTTTTGACGGTCATCATACGACCGATGGGAGGCCCTGGTGGCCACTGGGTTCGCCTGTGAGGCCTTCGGTGGGGAGGCCCGGATTGCGCAGCCCTTCAGTTCACGATGGCAATGCCCTTCACCTGCGCAAATACGGGTTGGCCGGGCGCCAGCGCCAGCGCCCGGGCCGAGCGTTGCGTGACCCGCGCCAGCAGCCGTGTGGTGCCTGCATCCAGGGCCACCATCATTTGCCCGGGGCTGTCTTCGCCCAGCGCCACCACCGTGGCTGGAAGCACATTGAGGATGCTGGTGTCGCTGGGGGCGGTGAGTGCCAGGCTTACATCACGCGCCTGCACCCGCAGCCGGATGGGCTCGCCCGTGGCGTGTGCCCTGGGGCTGACCAGCATCAGGTGCCCACCGCTGAATGCCACGGTCGTGATGTGGTCCTGCGGGTCGTGCTGTTGCACTGTGCCTTCGATCACCGTGGCGGCGGTGTCGCCATGGGCCAGGGGCAGGTCCAGCCGTACGATCAGTTCGCTGGTGCGGCCCTGTGCCAGTACACGGCCCTCACGCAACAGCACCATGTGCTCGGCCAGACTTGCCACCTCGTCGATGGCGTGGCTCACATACAGCATGGGGATGTCGAGGGTGTGTTGCAACCGTTCCAGATAGGGCAGGACCTCTGCCTTGCGCTGGGCGTCCAGCGCAGCCAGGGGCTCGTCCATCAGCAGCAGGCGGGGGCTGGTGGCCAGCGCGCGGGCGATGGCCACGCGCTGGCGTTCGCCGCCCGACAAGGCCTGGGGCTTGCGGTCCATCAGGGGGGCGATGCCCAGCAAGTCCACCGCCTGCTCCAGCGCCACCTTGCGGCGTGCGGGGGGCGTGCGCTTCAGGCCGTAGTCGATGTTTCCACGCACGCTCAGGTGGTCGAACAGACTGGCCTCCTGGAACACATAGCCCAGGCCCCGCTCGTGTGTGGCGCGCCAGATGGTCTGTGCATCGTCCTGCCACACCTCGCCGTTGACCTCCACACGCCCAGGTTGCGCGCGCTCCAGACCTGCAATCGTGCGCAGGCAGGTGGTCTTGCCGCAGCCCGAGGGGCCGAAGAGGGCGGTCACACCCCGGCCGGGCAATTGCAGGTCCACATCCAGCGTAAACCCGGGGCGAGTCAGCGTCAGTTGCGCGGTGATCTGTGCCGAAGAAGCAGTGGTGGCCATCACTGCACCATCGACAAAGTTTTGCGGCGGGTGAGGTTCAGCCCCAGCAGCACCACAAACGAAAACAGCACCATGCCGCCCGCCAGCCAGTGCGCCTGGGTGTATTCCAGCGCCTCGACGTGGTCGTAAATCTGCACAGACACCACGCGCGTGACACCCGGGATGTTGCCGCCCAGCATGAGCACCACACCAAACTCGCCCACCGTGTGCGCAAAGCTCAGGATCGCGGCGGTGATGAACCCGGGGCGCGCCAGCGGCAGCGCTACGGTGAAGAAACGGTCCAGCGGCCCTGCGCCCAGCGTGGCCGCAGCCTCCAGCGGGCGCCGGCCGATGGCTTCAAAAGCGTGCTGCAGAGGCTGCACCGCAAAAGGCAGCGAATAGATGAGCGAGCCCACCACCAACCCCCAGAAGGTAAAGGGCAGGGTGCCGAACCCCAACCACTGCGTGAACTGCCCCAGGGGGCCGTTGGGGCCGAGCGTGACCAGCAGGTAAAAGCCGATCACCGTGGGCGGCAGCACCAGCGGCAGCGCCACCACGGCCGACACCGGGCCGCGCCAGCGCGACGGCGTGTGCGCCAGCCACCAGGCCAGGGGCGTGCACAGCACCAGCAGCAACACCATGGTGGTGCCCGCCAGCCGCAGCGTGAGGCCGATGGCTGCCAGATCAGCGCTGGAAAATGGCATGAAGATGGGCGATCCGTCGATGGGGCTATAGGCGGTCAGAAACTATAGCCGTACGATTGAATGATTGCGCGCGCCTTGCTGCCGCGCAGGTAGGTCAGCAGTGCGCTGGCCGCCGCGCTGTCCTTGCCTGGCATCAGCAGCACGGCATCTTGCCGGATGGGTTCGTGCAGGCTGGCCGGCACCTGCCAAGCCGAGCCACTGCGGATCTTGCCATCGGCCATCACCTGCGACAGCGCCACAAAGCCCAGCTGCGCATTGCCGGTGGAGACAAACTGGAAGGTCTGGGCGATGTTCTCGCCTTGCACCAAGCGCGGCTGCAGGGCCGTCGCCACGCCCAGCTTTTCCATCACCTGCAGGGCCGCCGCGCCATAGGGCGCCAGCTTGGGGTTCGCAATGGCCAGGTGCTTGAAATCACCCGACTTGAGCACATCGCCCTTGGCATCCACGGTGCCGGGTTGTGCGCTCCACAGCACCAGCGTGCCGATGGCATAGGTAAAGCGCGAGTGGGCTACGGCCTTGCCCTCGCGCTCCAGCCGGGCAGGTGTGGTGTCGTCGGCCGACAGCAGCACCTGAAACGGCGCCCCGTGGGTGATCTGCGCGTAAAACTTGCCGGTGGCACCGAACGAGAGCTCGGCCTTGTGGCCCGTGTCGATCTCAAAAGCTGCGGCGATCTTCTGCATGGGCGCCGTGAAATTGGCGGCCACCGCGACCGAGACGGTGTCGGCATGTGCCACCCCTAGCATGGCCCATGCAACACCAGCACAGGCGAGGGTGCGGATCATGGATGCGGCGATTTGGGGCATGGTGGCTGGCGCAAAAGCGCTATTCGTTTATGGAATAGCGAGAGTATAGGCAAGGTCATGAGTTTTCCCTGCCTGCCTCTGTCTATCCTTCTCGCGCGACGACCCGCGCCACCAGCTTGCGAGCCAGCGGCGCCGCCAGCATGACCGCCGGGAAGGCGAACAGCCACCCCGTGAGCCACGCGCCCGCCCAGAGGCCTAGAAACCCCTGGTCCACCTGCGCGGCTCGAAAGGTGGAGATGCCGGACACCAGCAGCGACATCACGCCCGACAGGATGAAGCTGAACAGCACGGGGCCGTAGCGGGCGGGGATCATGCAGCCACCGCCTCAGCGGGTTGGTGTGCCGCCACACCGCCCAGGCGCTGCAAGGTCTCGGCGAAATGCCGCCCAAACATGCGGGCGGTCTTGGTATCGCCTGGCACAAACGCATCCGCTGCCACCCCATGGCCTGCCTGCGCCATCAGGCCCGACCAGGATCCGAGACGGTTGGCTGCTTCGTCATACGGAACCCCGGTGTGCTGCTCGGGCAGGATGGGGTTGCCCACCCACACCATGCCGTGCTGCATGGCAAACACCCACATCGACAGCAGTGTGGACTGCTTGTCGCCCGCAGGCAGCGACGACACGGTGAAGCCCGCCGCGAGCTTGTTCTTGAGCTGCTGCGTTTTCCACAGACGGCCGGTGGCGTCCATGAAGGTCTTGAACGGCCCGGAGACTCCGCCCAGGTAGGTGGGCGAGCCCAGGATGAAGCCGTCGTAGTGCAACAGGCTGTCGGGTGCGTGGGCCAGGTCTTCGGCTTGGCGTAACTCGGCATGGATGCCGGAAACGCCCTGGGCGCCCTCCAGAACGTGGCGGGCGATGTGTGCGGTGTGCCCGTGGGCGCTGTGATAAATGATGGCGATGGTTTTCATGGCATGGGTTCCAAACAAGTGATTTCGAGGGGAAAAACGCGCAGAACCGTCATCGAGAAATCAGTGCGATGGCGAGCGCAGACAGGTACAGGCCGAAGCCAAAGACGGTGTGGTTGGCCAAGCTGCGCAGGCAGTTCTTGAGCGGCGTGGGCGTGCGCGATGCCGCAAAGCCCGAGCCCATGGCGGGCTGCATCACCAGCAGCGGCGCCGCCACGGTGCAGACGCCCACGGCCAACGCGGGCAGCAGGGTGGGGCTGCGTACCCAGTCGGCGCCCTGGATGCCGACCAGCACGGTGGCAAACGCCATGCCCACGGCGTAGTGCGTGAGCCAGCCCCAGGCCAATTCCCCCCGGATGGGCACCGCCTTGGCGATGGCGGCATGGGCAAACTGGCCCCGAAACAGATGGCCCACCCAGCGGCCGATGAAGGCGAAGTTGAGGGTGGGGACGCCCAGATGCTTGAGCAGCAAAAGCCATGCGTCCATGACGGCGGTGGCGCCGATGCCGATCAGCATCGCGAGGGGAAATTCTTGCAGTGGGAGTGTCATCAAAGCACCTCGAAAAGTTGACGGAAGGAGGTTTTGAAGGGAATATAGAAGTTCAAGTCAACTTGAAGTCAAGGGGTTTTTTGATGGACATTGCCGAAGTCGCCAAACGCTCCGGGCTGCGGGCCTCCACGCTGCGGTATTACGAGGAAAAGGGGTTGATCCACTCTGTAGGCCAACCTGGCGAGCGCCGTCGTTTTGCGCCGGGCGTGCTGGACCAGCTGGCGCTGATTGCGCTAGGACAATCGGCCGGGTTCTCGCTGGACGACATCCGTGCCATGTTTTTGCCCAGCGGCGAGCCCAGCATTGACCGGCAACTGCTGTCGGCCAAGGCCGATGAACTCGATGCCATGGTCAAACGCCTCAAGGCCATGAGCAACGGTCTGCGGCATGCGGCAGCCTGCCCGGCCGAGAGCCATGCGCAGTGCCCCTCCTTTCAGCGGCTGCTGAAGGCAGCAGCGACTGGCGCGCTGGAGCGCCAGCAGAAGCTGGCAAAGCCTGTCACGGGGCTGCGCCGCAAGGCGGCGTGAAGGGAGAGCTCAGGCATCATCCGCGCATGCCTGTTTCTCTTTCTCTCACGGATGCGCTGGGCCATGCCCTGGCCGACAAACGCATCGACATCCTGCGCCAGATTGGCACCTGCGGCTCCATCTCGCAGGCCGCGCGTGCCGTGGGCGTGAGCTACAAGGCCGCGTGGCAGGCGGTGGACACGCTGACCAATCTGGCGGGCACGCCGCTGGTGGCACGCGCGGTGGGTGGGGCAGGGGGCGGCGGTGCGCAGCTGACCGAGGCGGGGCACCAGCTGCTAGCTGCGGCCGACGCGATGGCGCAGGCGCGGGGCGCTGTGCTGTCGCGCTGGCAGGCCACGCCCCATGCGGGCCCTGCGCTGGCGCGGCTGGCGGTGCGCACCAGCATGCGCAACCAGTTGCCGTGTGTGGTGGAGCGGCTGGTGGTGCAGGGGCAGATCGTGGCGGTGCACCTGCGGTTGGGCAATGCGAGCGATGGCGACGGTGCCGCAATGGGCGTGCCTGCAGCACTGGCCGCGCGCATCACCCGTGAGAGTGCGGAGCTGCTGGGCCTGCAGCCAGGGCTTGCCGTGCAGACGCTGTGCAAGGCCACGGCCGTGCGCGTGGAGCGGGGTGGTCGTTTGGCATCAGCGTCTGGGTCTGCGGTGGCCGATGCACCCGGCATCCACCGCCTGCCCGCAAAAGCCACGCGCGTGGTGCGGGGCGAGTCGGGCGACGAGGTGTCTGCCGAGCTGTCGGGTGGCTTGCAGATGGTGGGTTTTGCGGCGCCCGGCAGTGGCCTGCGCGCGGGCAGCCCGGTCGTGCTGGTGGTGGAAGACAACGCCGTGGTCCTGGCCTTGGCCGAGGTCTGAGACTGGGCCCGTTGTGGGAATTGAGCTATACATTTTATAGCTATTGGCGCTTGCTGGGTAGGCGCTAGCGGCCAATTTGATGCAAATATCTGCTACGCCTTGTTGGCAGGTGCCGCAGCCGCCGATCACAGCCCCTTGGGATGGCCCAGTTTGCGGTACACCGTGGCGCGGCTGATGCCGAGCACCCGGGCAGCTTCTGCCACATTGCCACGGGCGTCTTGCACGGCTTGGCGAATCAGGGCGGTTTCAGCCTCGCGCAGCGGTGCGGCCGTGGGCGAGGCGCTCGCCAGCGCCTGGGACAGGGTGGCAACAGGCTGGCTGGCGCCACGGGTGTTTTCTGGCCGTTGCGCTAGCGCCTGCAGGCGCAGGCCCGACCACAGGGGCAAATCGATCGGCTGCGCCGGGTGCCGCCGCGCAGCATCGAACAACATGGCCCACGGCATGGCCAGCAGGTCGCTGGCGTGGGTGGGCGCACCCGGGGTGCGCAGTGGCTGGGGCACCAGTTGGCGGGCCATGCTGTTGCAGCCCACCACAAATCCATCGCCGTCCAGTGCCAGCAGGCCGTCGCCCTCGCTGCCCAGCGGGCCGCCGGGCCAGTTCACGCGCAGCAGCAGGGCATGGGGCAATTGCAGCAGCAAGGCGTCTTCCATGGCGCGGGCCGATCGGGCCACCAGGTGGCGCAGCTCGGGCCGCTCGGGCACATCCACGCCGGTCAGGTCCAGCATGCCCACACACTGGCCCTGCGGGTCGAACAGCGGTGCGCCTGCACAGCTGTAGCTGGCGTTGTCATCAAAGAAGTGTTCGCCCCGGTGCAGCCACACCGGCTGTAGTTCGGCCAGCGCAGCGCCGATGGCTGTGGTGCCCACTGCCGCTTCCGACAGGTCGATGCCCACGCGGCCAATGGCGCTGGCGCGCGGGTCGCCCGGGTCGCAATGGCCTTGCACGTCCACCACGATGCCGCGTGCGTCCGTCAGCATGGCGAAGTAGTGCATGCCCGCAATCGCGCGGGTGAGCTGTTGCAGCACGGGCCGGGCCGCGCGCAGCAGGTGGTGGTTCTGTTCCTGGCTACGGCGCAGCGCCGTGGCGCTGACGGCGTCAAATGCCACACGGTGGGTGGGGTTGAGCCCCTGGGCCAGGCAGCGTTGCCACGACCGTGCAATCCATGGCTCCACCTCGGCCCGCAGGGGCGCTGCGCCATCCGCCAGCAAGCTTTGGCGCGCCTGTGCAATCAGTGCGTGGCGGTGGGCGGGGGAGGTGGGCGCGGAGGACAGCATGGTGAACCGAATCCTTGAGCTGCGCATGATGCGCTGGTGTGCGCTGCAACATGTTTCATTTTGAGAATATCCGGCCGGGGCTGCCGGAAATCTAGGGTTGTCCCTAGGGATGGGTGGTGGGGCGCGGCAGAAGATGCGCGAAGAACGTGTTCACGATCTCCCAGGGGTCGCGCAGCGGTCTTTGCGGGATGGGATGCTAGGCGCGGTGCGCAGTGGATAGCTCGGCTATCCACAAGCGCCGCAACGCAGCAGACCGCCCGCAAAGACCACCGCCCGAAGGGTTGTAGCGAAATCGGGCGATTGGACGCTCCGGCTGCTTGGATGGGCATGAGCCCATGCGGCGCACCCGAAGCATCCACTCATCCCGATTGCGCTCCAACGCGATCCCCTGCGAGATCGTGAACACGTTCTTGTCCAGCCAAAACCTATTCAGGAGACAGCCAGATGCAAGTCCAGTTCACGGTCAACGGGCGCGCTGCCAGTGTTGACGTCCCCCCCAATACCCTGCTTGTCCATGCGCTGCGAGAGCACCTGCTGCTCACCGGCACCCATGTGGGTTGTGACACCAGCCAGTGCGGGGCGTGTACGGTGCATGTGAATGGCAGGGCCGTCAAATCCTGCGCCATGCTGGCGGTGCAGGCCCAGGGGGCCGAGGTGACCACCATCGAAGGCATGGCCACCCCCGACGGCACCATGCACCCCATGCAGGCCGCGTTCAAGGAGTGCCATGGCCTTCAGTGCGGCTTCTGCACCCCGGGCATGGTGATGAGTGCGGTGGACCTGTGCAAGAACCACCCCAACGCCAGCGAAGGCGAGATCCGCGAGCTGCTCGAAGGGAACATCTGCCGCTGCACGGGCTACCAGAACATCGTGCGCGCAGTGCAGGTTGGCCAAAAGGCCATGGCTTCAGCGTAAACACACAGGAGAAGAACCATGGGTGCATCCGACTTTTCCAAGCTGCCGCACATCGGCGAATCGCTCAAGCGCAAGGAAGACTACCGCTTCCTGACCGGCGCGGGCCAGTACACCGACGACGTGGTGCTGGCCGCGCAAAGCCATGCGGTGTTTGTGCGTTCGCCGCACGCCCACGCCAAGATCAACAGCATCAACGTGGAAGGCGCCAAGGCCGCGCCCGGCGTGCTGGGCGTGTTCACTGGTGCCGACGTGGCGGCCGACAACATCAACGGCTTGCCTTGCGGCTGGCTCATCACCAGCACCGATGGCCAGCCCATGAAGGAGCCGCCACACCCCATCCTGGCGCAGGGCAAGGTGCGCTATGTGGGCGACCATGTGGCCATGGTGGTGGCCCTCACGCAGCAGCAGGCGCGTGATGCGGCCGAGCTGGTGGAGGTGGATTACGACGTGTTGCCCGCCGTGGTCAGTGTGGCCGATGCGGCCGCAGGCACCGTGGCCGGCGCAGGGCTGCATGACGCAGCGCCGGACAACCATTGCTACAAATGGGCCATTGGCGACAAGGGCGCGGTGGACGCCGCATTTGCCAACGCCGCGCACGTGACGAAGCTGGATCTGGTCAACAACCGCCTCATCCCCAACGCGATGGAGCCCCGCGCCGCCATTGGCTCCTACAGCCGCGCCAACGACGAATACACGCTGTACGTCAGCAACCAGAACCCGCACGTCGAGCGCTTGCTCATGACGGCGTTCGTGATGGGGCTGCCCGAGCACAAGGTACGCGTGATTGCGCCCGATGTGGGGGGCGGCTTTGGCTCCAAGATCTTCTTGTATGCCGAGGACGTGTGCCTGACCTGGGCGGCCAAGAAGCTCAACCGCAACATCAAGTGGGTGGCCGATCGCAGTGAGTCTTTTGTGTCGGACGCGCATGGCCGCGACCATGTGAGCCATGCCGAAATGGCGATGGACAAAGACGGCAAGTTCCTGGCCATGCGCGTGCACACCGACGCCAACATGGGCGCCTACCTCAGCACCTTTGCCAGCGCAGTGCCCACCATCCTGTATGCCACCTTGCTGGCAGGCCAGTACACAACGCCGCAGATCTATGTGGAGGTGGATGCCTGGTTCACCAACACCGCACCAGTCGATGCCTACCGCGGCGCAGGCCGGCCCGAGGCCACCTACCTGCTGGAACGGCTGGTGTCGCGCTGTGGCTGGGAGATGGGCCTGGGCCAGGACGAAATCCGCAAGCGCAATTTCATCACCAGCTGGCCCTACCAGACGCCCGTGGCACTGCAGTACGACGTGGGCGACTACCACGCCTGTATGACGCAAGCGCAGGAACTGGCTGACGTGGCGGGCTTTGCGGCGCGCAAGGCGGCCAGCGAGGCCAAGGGCTTGAAGCGTGGCATCGGCTACAGCAGCTACATCGAAGCGTGTGGGATTGCGCCGTCGAACATCGCGGGCGCCCTGGGCGCGCGCGCAGGTCTGTTTGAATGCGGCGAAGTGCGTGTGCATCCCACCGGCAGCGTGACGGTGTTCACCGGCTCGCACAGCCACGGCCAGGGGCACGAGACCACCTTTGCGCAGGTGGTGGCCGCGCGCCTGGGCATCCCGGTGGAGAACGTGGACATCGTGCACGGTGACACGGGCCGCGTGCCGTTTGGCATGGGCACCTATGGATCGCGCTCCATCAGCGTGGGCGGCGCGGCCATCATGAAGGCGCTGGACAAGATCGAGGCCAAGGCCAAGAAAATTGCTGCGCATTTGATGGAGGCCAGCGACGCCGACATCGACTTCAGCGGCGGCGAGTTCACCGTGCGCGGCACGGACAAGAAGATCCCGTTCGGCCAAGTGGCGCTCACGGCCTACGTGCCGCACAACTACCCGCTCGACAAGCTCGAACCGGGGCTCAACGAAACCGCGTTCTACGACCCGACCAACTTCACCTTCCCTGCAGGCACCTACATCTGCGAAGTGGAGGTGGACCCGGTCACAGGCAGCACCCGCGTAGACAAGTTCACGGCCGTGGACGACTTCGGCACCATCATCAACCCCATGATCGTGGAGGGCCAGGTGCACGGCGGCCTGGTGCAGGGCATCGGCCAGGCGCTGATGGAAAACTGCGTGTACGACCGCGAGACGGGCCAGCTGCTGACCGGCAGCTTCATGGACTACGCCATGCCGCGCGCCGACGACTTCCCCGAGTTCAAGCTGGGCCATGTGTGCACGCCTTGCACCCACAACCCGCTGGGCACCAAGGGCTGCGGCGAGGCGGGGGCGATTGGCTCGCCTCCGGCGGTGATCAATGCGGTGCTGGATGCACTGCGCCCGCTGGGGGTTAAAGAGTTCGACATGCCCGCATCGCCACACCGTGTGTGGGAAGCGATTCAGAGTGCCAAAGCCTGAGGAGAACCAGCATGTACGCATTCACCTTTGAAAATCCCTCCTCCACCGCCGCCGCTGCACAGCTCATCGCCCAGGGCGGCAAGCTGCTGGCCGGTGGCCAAAGCCTGCTGCCGTCGATGCGGCTGCGCCTGGCCAACCCCGAGAAGATCGTTGACCTCAACAGCATCCCCGAGCTGGCGGGCATCCGCCGCGAGGGCAACGCGCTGGTCATCGGCGCCATGACGCGCCACATCGATGTGGCCAACAGTGCAGACGTGAAGGCTGCCATTCCCGCACTGGCCGACCTGGCCGCGCACATTGGCGACCGGCAGGTGCGCGCACGCGGCACGCTGGGTGGTTCGGTGGCCAACAACGACCCAGCGGCGTGCTACCCCAGCGCCGTGCTGGGCCTGGGCGCCACAGTCATCACCAACCAGCGCGAGATTGCGGCCGACGACTTTTTTGTGGGCATGTACACCACGGCGCTGGAAGAGGGCGAGATCATCACCGCCATCCGCTTCCCCATCCCCAAGCGCGCTGCGTACCTCAAGTTCAAGCAGGCGGCCTCGCGCTTCTCGCTGGTGGGCGTGTTTGTGGCGCAGACCGACGGCGGTGTGCGCGTGGCCATCACGGGCGCGGCTAGCAGCGTGTTCCGGCATGCGGGGCTGGAGGCAGCGCTGAACCAGAGCTTTACGCCAGCATCGGCGGCGGCGGTGAAGATCGATGCAAGCGATCTCAACGCTGACATCCACGCCAGTGCGGCCTATCGCGCCAACCTTATCAGCGTGCAGACCCAAAGAGCAGTAGCGCAAATCCTGGGCTGATGGGGGATAGCACCCGCGCCCGGCATACTGCATCCAGGGGCGGGTGTTTGAAGGAAATTGGCCTCTAGCGCTTTTCTATCAAGCGCTATTAGCTATAGAAACTATAGTAATGAACGCTTCCCCTCCCGTGCCCGTGCCCGTGCCCGTGCCCGTGCCCATGACCGCGCCTGCGCTGTCCTCCATCGACGCCCTGGTGTCGGCCTTGCAGGGCGTGGGCTATTTTGCCGACCGGCGGCTGGCCACGGCCGTGTTCCTGGCGCTCAAGCTGCAGCGCCCGCTGCTGCTGGAGGGCGAGCCCGGCGTGGGAAAGACGGCGCTGGCCCAGGCGCTTGCCAAGGTGCTGGAACGCAGCCTGATCCGCCTGCAGTGCTACGACGGCCTGGAGCAGCGCGAGGCGCTGTATGAATGGAACTACGCGGCCCAGCTCTTGCACATGCGCGCAGCGGAAGGCAAAGGCAGCGCCGACATGGCGCAGGTGGAGCGCGAGGTCTACCAGGACCGCTACCTCATCCGACGCCCTTTGCTGCAGGCGCTGCAGGCGCCAGAACCCGGCGCCGTGCTGCTGATCGACGAAGTGGACCGTGCCGACGAGCCCTTTGAGGCGTTTTTGCTCGAGTACCTGGGCGAGTACCAGGTGAGCATTCCCGAGATCGGCACCGTGCGCGCCACGGCCACGCCGGTCACCATCCTCACCAGCAACCGCACGCGGGATCTGCACGACGCCGTCAAACGCCGCTGCTTGTACCACTGGCTGGACTACCCCGAGCGCGAGCGCGAACTGGCCATCGTGCGTGCGCAGGTGCCGGACGCCAGCGCGGCTTTGGCCACCCAGGTGGCGGATTTTGTGGGCCGCCTGCGCAGCCAGCCGTTTGCCAACGCTTTTCAGCGCGCGCCGGGCATAGCCGAGAGCGTGGAGTGGGCCAAGGCGCTGGTCGCGCTCGACACCATCGTGGTGGACCCCGAAGTGGTGTCCGACACCGCGGGCATCTTGTTCAAGCAGCGCGAGGACGTGGCTGCGCTCACGCGCGACATGGCGGCGCAGTTGCTGCAACCCGCTGAGGCCGATGCCTGAGGGCTCAACCGTGGCAGAGGTCAAAACGATTTCCCAGCTGGGCGATGCCCGCACGGGCAAGCTCGCCGACAACCTCAGCGGTTTTGGCCGCACCCTCCGCCGCGCTGGTGTGCGCGTGGACGCCGCCCGCATGGCGCTGGCCCAGCAGGCGGTGATGCTGGTGGGCCTGCGGCGCGAGGATTTCAGCGCCGCACTGGAGGCCGTGCTGGTCAGCCGTGAGCAGGACCGTTTGATCTTCCGCGAGTTGTTCGACGCGTACTTTCGCAATCCCAACGTGGCGCAGAAGCTGCTGGCGCAGATGCTGCCCAGCGCTGAGTCCAAGGCCGAGCCCGCCAAACGCCGCCCGCGCGTGAGCGAGGCGCTCGCCCCCGTGCGCGCCGCCCGCAACACCCCCCCGCCGCGCGAGGACGAGAAGATCGATTTCGACGCCGCCATGACGGCCAGTGACCTGCAGCGCCTGCGGCAGGCCGACTTCAACCAGCTCTCGGCCAGCGAATACCTGCTGGTGGAGCGCCTGGCGCGCGAGGTGCCCTTGCCCCTGCCGCGCTTCGCCGCCCGCCGCACCCGCCCCGGTGGGCGCGGCAGCCGCCCGCACTGGCCCGGCGCCATGCACCACGCGGCCCGCAACGGGGGCGAGGTGCTGCGCATCCCGCTGCTGCAGCGGCGCCAGCAACCGCTGCCGCTGCTGGTGCTGGTGGATGTGTCGGGCTCCATGGAGCGCTACGCGCGGCTGCTGCTGGCGTTTTTGCATGCCGCCACGGCACCGCGCCACACCGGCGATGCCGTGCGCCGCGACGTGTTTGCGTTTGGCACCGGGCTGACCGACCTCACGCCCGCCTTTCGCCTGGCCGACACCGACGCGATGCTGCAGGTGGCCAGCCATTCCATCAATGATTTTGCGGGGGGCACCCGCATGGGCGACAGCCTGGCCCAGCTGCGTTTGCAGCATGCCCGGAGGCTGGTGGGGCGGCGCACCCTGGTGCTGCTGATCAGCGACGGGCTGGACACCGGCACGCCCGAGGTGCTGGCGCAGGAACTGGGCTGGCTGCGCCGCCATTGCGGACGCCTGCTGTGGCTCAACCCCTTGCTGCGTTTTGAAGGCTATGCACCCACGGCACGCGGCGCCTCCGAACTGCACCGCCAGGCCCACGGCATGGTGGCCGTGCACAACCTGAGCCGCTTGCAGGATCTGGCGGCCAGCCTGGCGGCCGTGCTGCGGCAGTGACCGATTTCAGAGATAACCAGACAACACCAGACAACACAAGGAACCCACCATGGAAATGCAAGCCAGCCGCACCCTCGCCGTGAGCCAGCAGCAGGCCTGGGAAGCGCTCAACGATCCTGAGGTGCTCAAGCTGTGCATCCCCGGCTGCGACAAGGTCGAGGCGACCGGTGACAACCAATACGCGGTCGCCATGGCGCTCAAGATCGGCCCCGTGTCGGCCAAGTTTGCGGGCAAGATCACGCTGTCGGACATCGTGCCGCCAGAGAGCTACACCATCGCCTTCGACGGATCGGGTGGTGTGGCGGGTTTTGGCAAGGGCAATGCGCAGGTCAAACTGGTGCCTTTGCCCGCGGATGCCGCTGGGCAGGAAAGCTGCGAGCTGCACTACACCGTGCATGCCACGGTGGGCGGCAAGATCGCTCAGCTGGGACAGCGGCTCATCGACGGCGCGGCCAAGAGCATGGCAGAGGATTTTTTCAAGCGCTTTGACAACGAAATGCAAAGCCGCCATCCGCGCGCGCCGGCAGACGATGGTGCGGCATCCTCTGAAGCGCCCACCGAGCCTGGGGCACTGGCGGCGTCGGCGGGGGAGGATATTCCCCCCAGCGGCATTCCGGTTTGGGTGTGGGTGGTGGGCGCGGCGGCGCTGGTGCTGATAGCCTGGGCAATCAATTGACTCCTCCTGAGCCGCTTCGCGTCTTCCCCCGGAGGGGGACGCCTCCGGTGGACCGGCAAAGCCGGATCCACGGTGGCGCTGGCCTGGGCGCCGCGCGGTTTCAGACGCAGCGGGCGTAGATGGGAATATCTGAATAAGCGGCAGAAATGAATTGGTGACGGAACGATGGAAAACCTGGATGTGATGGTGTTGCGCACGCTGCAGGGCTGGCGGGCCGCCGGGCGGCGGGCGTTGCTGGCGACGGTGGTGCGCACGTGGGGCTCTTCACCCCGGCCGGTGGGCTCCATCATGGCGCTGTGCGAAGACGGTTCGGTGGTGGGGTCTGTGTCGGGCGGGTGCATTGAGGACGATCTGATTGACCGCCACACCCGGGCCTATGCGCAGGGCGCGCCCACGGCGAATGCGGTCGGAGACAAGGATCACCGTATTCCCAGCGGCCCGCCGACGTTTGTGAAGTACGGCGTCACTGCCGACGAGGCGCACCGCTTCGGCTTGCCCTGTGGCGGAACGCTGGAGCTGTTGCTGGAGTACGACCCGGCCCCGGAAAGCCTGGCAATACTGATCACCGCGCTGGAGGCTGGGCGCCTGATGCAGCGCAGCGTGCGCTTGGTCGACGGCGCGGTCACGCTAACGCCTGCGGCAGCGCCCACCGAGCTGGTGGTGGATGCTGAGCGGCTTACCAACACCTTTGGGCCCGAGTACCGCATGCTGCTGATCGGCGCAGGCCAGCTGGCGGAATACCTGGCCACCATGGCGCTGTTCAACGGGTTTGCGGTAACGGTGTGCGACCCGCGCGAGGAATACCGGGGTAGCTGGAACGTGCCCGCTGCCACGGTGGTGAGTGACATGCCCGACGATGTGGTGCTGGCCTTCAAGCCCGACCGACGCAGTTGCGTGGTGGCCCTCACGCACGACCCCAAGCTCGATGACTTGGCGCTGCTGGAGGCGCTGAACACGGATGCGTTCTATGTGGGTGGCATAGGCTCGCGCCGCAACAACGAGGCGCGCCGTGCCCGCATGATCGAACACTTCGACCAGACCGAGGAGAGCCTGGCGCGCCTGCGCGGGCCGATCGGTATCTACATCGGCAGCAAGACACCACCCGAGATTGCGGTGAGCGTGATGGCCGAAATTTTGGCCGTCAAAAACGGTGTCACCCTGCCGCGCGACATGGAAGTGGCCCAGGCCAAGAATGACCGGGAGCTGGCGCACAACGACCCCGGTGCGCTGGTGTGTGGGGTGCGCGCCGCGTAGTGCTAAAGCGGCCTGGACCGCCGCTGCAACTGCTGCCGCACATGGTGCAGCAGGCCATCACAGGCGTCTTCCACCAGGTCCAGCACCTCCTCAAAACCAGCGGCCCCGCCGTAGTACGGATCGGGCACCACGGGGCTGTCGAACCGTTGGCAGAACTCTGTCATTCGGCGCAACTTGCGGGCGTGTTCGGGTGGACAAAGGTCTTGCGCAAGGGCCAGGTTGTCCCAATCCATCGCCAGAACCAGATCGTGGCGTTCAAAGTCGTTGGCCAGCATCTGCCGAGCGCGCAGATCCGACAGGTCATACCCCCGTTGCGCCGCATGGCGTTGGGTCCGCTCGTCCGGTGCCTTGCCGGGGTGGTAGTTGTGGGTGCCTGCCGAGTCCACACGCACCTGGCTGGCCAAACCACTGTGAACCACCTTGTGCCGGAACACGCCGTGGGCCGTGGGGCTGCGGCAGATGTTGCCCATGCACACAAAAAGCACCGAGTAGGTAGCGACGCGGTCAGGCATCTCTGTGATCCCGACGATGTTCAGGCGGACATCACCACCGGGCCACCCTTGGCAATGCCGCGCTGGTACGCGGGGCGGGCCTCCATGCGCTGCTTGTAGGCCAGAAGGTAGGGGCACGCACCGGCCTTGCTGGCGCGTGAGAGGGCAGCCTCCACCGCAAAGCTCATCTGAAAATCGGCCATGGTGAGGTGCTCGCCCGCAAACCAGCGGTGCGTGCCCAGGTGCTGCTCCATGAAGTCGAGCGCGGTGTTCACATTGGGGTCGATCAATTTCTCCTGCACCGTGCCGCACAGTGCCTTGGCGATGGGCTTGACGAAGAACGGCATGGGCTGGGTGGGGATGGTCATGAACACCAGCTTCATCACCAGCCAGTTCATGAGCGAGCCTTCGGCGTAGTGCATCCAGAAGCGGCACTGGCGGTACTCTGGCGTGCGCGGCGCCGGTTGCAGGTGGGCCAGGTCGCCGCTCGCCTGGGCTCCGTAGGTTTCCACCAGGTATTCGATGATCGCGCCCGACTCGGCGATGACCTCTTTGCCGTCGGTGATCACCGGTGATTTGCCCAGCGGGTGGATCTTCTTGAGTTCGGGCGGGGCCAGCTTGGTGGCCTTGTCGCGCTGGTAGATTTTCAGCTCGTAGGGAACACCCAGTTCTTCGAGCAGCCAGAGAACGCGCTGCGAGCGCGAGGTTTCGAGGTGGTGGACGGTGATCATGGGTGAATATTGGCACAGGTTGCCGGAGCAAGGCGCCACCGGCCGGGTGGTGTGAAAGCCCCAGAAAGCAAAAAGCCCTCTGGCGAGGGCTTTCTTGCAAGGAACCAACCGCAGTCGGCCCGTGGCGATCTGGCGATCAGCCGCCCTTCTTGGAGCGCTTGCCAGGGTTCTTCTTGCTGCGGGTTGCCACACCGCGTTCCAGGCTCACGCGCTGGCCACGGCCGGGAGTGGCCAGGGTGTAGCCGGGCACGGGCGTAGGGCGGGGGGTGCGCTTGCGGTCTGCTTCGGTGACGATCTTGTTGCCCATGGTAGGTCTCTGAGTTGGTGGAAAAAGGAGAGATTTTAGGCCACAGCCGGGTTGCCGGGCTTTCAAAGGTGTTTGGCAGGTGTTTTGTGGGTGCTCAGGCCGCCACAAAACCTGCGGCCACACCCGCCGCCACACCTGCGCCGTGGTCGGTGGACAGCGCTTGTGTGCAATGGCGGGGCAACTCAAAACCCCGCGCGGCATCCTGAATGGCCATCGTACGGATCACGGGGGGCTTGGCCCACACGCCACCGAAGATGGTGGCAAAGGCCACATCGGCCGCATCCCTCCCCACACCAAACCGCAGCAGGCCCATGGGGATCGCCGTGCCAGACGGGTCAAAGATGTACCAGCGGTCGCCCAGGTACACCTCGACATAGGCATGAAAGTCGGGGGGGCCCAGGGCCGGGTCAGCGCCGTAGTCGGTTCCGGTGGTGAAGCGGGCCGGGATGTTGATGGCGCGGCACAAGGCAATCATGAGGTGGGCGAAGTCACGGCACACGCCCACCTGCTCCACCAGCGTGTCCACCGCAGAGGTGTTGGAGTTGGAAGTGTTGGAGGTGAACGCCACGTGCCGCTGCACCCAGTCGCAGATCGCCTGCACGCGGCTGTGCCCTTGCCACAGCGCACCAAACTCGTTCGTCGCCAGGCGCAGCAGCCGGTCGGACTGGCAATACCGGCTGGGGTAGATGTAGCCCATTACCTCTTGCGGCAGGCGCCGCACCGGTACTTCTGCCAATTGGGAGGGGTCGATGCGGTAGTGGTTGATATCGACCGTGGCTGAATACGACAGCTCGAGCGTGCCGGGCTCTCCATGCAGCCGCAGGTAGCGGTTGCCCGTGGCTGGATCGGTATGAATGTGGTGGGCAATGGGCTGGTTGATGACCAGGCGCTCTGCGCTTACCGACTGGTTGGGTGTCTGCGCCGCGTGGATGTTGAAGACAAAATCGGCACCATGCTGGTCCACCTCGTAGCTCAGATCAATCTGCAGCTCCATGCGTACGCGGTCATGGCTTGGCTGGTCTGCAGGGACTGTGCCGACTTGCTGGGCGGGGTAGGGGGCAGGCCAGGTGGCAGCGTTGCGGGTATTTGACTGCGGGGGAGGGCTTTGGGTGTTTGCCATGGGCATGTCCTTCGTGCACCGCGTTCCGGGGCATCCGGCACAGCAGCGTGGCTTGAGGATAGTCCTTTCCCCCGCGCCCGATGTAGGCGAACGACCCGCCGCCATGCCCGCCCGCTACCCATTCGCGGGAAGCCGCCAGGTCACCCCGTCAGGCGGGTATGGAAAGACGCGCCAGGACCTCGACGTTGCCACTGCGATCTGCCCGGAGAATCAGCCCCTCGCCCGAGCTGGTGTTGGTATTTGCCAGGTCGGACAGCACAAACATGTGGGTGAACCACACTTCGAAACGACCGGGCTGAGACGACGCTGTGGCCAGCGCTGTACGCAGTTCACGCAGGTGGGCAGCACCGGTGGTCTCCGGGCTACCCCGGGGCGACCCGAGTGCCGCCCAGACCTGCGGCGTACCAAAGGCGAGGGTGGCACTGTCCACGCAGCGACACCAGGGGCTTGATAAAACCTTGCCAGGTTGGAGTTGGCGCTGCTGAAACCACGCCCCCACGCTGCGTGCCTGTGCGCGGCCTTCTTCGCTCAGATTGCGCTGGGTGCTGCAGTCACCCAGGCGGAATCCTGGGGGGTCAAACGTGCCGGGGGCCAGCGAGTGGCGGAAGGCTGCCACCACCCCGCCCTTGCGCAACAAGGCTTCGGCATCCGCGTCTTGCGCCGCCCAGCCGCGCAGGCTGGCCAAGGCCAGCCCGGCGCTCAGCACCGCACGGCGGGCAATGCGGGGCTCAGGCGGCAGGCTGGAAGGCATAGCCATTGCCAGAAGCCGCCATGCGGCCAAACGCAGGGAACGGGAAGTGGAAGCCGCCCAGCATGGCATTGCTGGCGGTGATGCGCTGGAACACATCGCGCCGCACCTTGCGCGCAGCCTCGGCGTCCATGTCAAAGGTCACAGCCCAGTCGGGATTGCGTGCGAACAGTGCAGGCACATTGGTCAGGTCTGCCACGTAGAAGAACTTCTGGCCCGACGAGGTCAGCTCGAACAGCGTATGGCCCGGCGTGTGGCCATAGGCCGCCACAGACTTGATGCCCGGCGCCACTTCCGCATCGGCCGCAAACTGCACCAGCGTGTCTGCGGGCATGGTGGCAAAAGTGCGGCGCACGTTATCGAATGCACCCTTCATGCCAGCGGGCGCAGCGGCCATGCGGGCGTCGTCCATCCAGAACGCGTGTTCGGCGGCGGGCACCATCACCTTGGCCTTGGGGAAAACCAACTCACCGGCCTTGTTGCGGATGCCGTTGATGTGGTCGCCGTGGTAGTGGCTGATCAGCACGGTGTCGATGTCGGCTGCCTGCATGCCCGCCGCGCGCAGGCTGTCGAGCAGCTTGCCGGTGGTGGCGCCACCAAACTCGCCCAAGCCGGTGTCGATGAGGATCTTGCGCGCGCCTGCCACCACCAGAAAGGGTGTGTAGGGCACGTCGATGTAGTCGGTGGGCAGTCCTTGCGATGCCAGCAGCGCACGCACCTCGGTCAGCGGCGCGTTCTTCACAAATTCCTCTCCCAGCGGGCGGCGCGTGATGCCATCGTTCAGCGCAATCACCTCCACATCGCCCACCTTCATGCGGCGAAAGCCGGGGCTGGGCAAGGTGGGGGTTCCGAAGTTGGGCGCGTTCTGGGCCCACACGGGGACAAACGAGCCCGCTGCGTAAACGGTGGTGGCCAGGCTTGCACCCAGGAAGTGGCGGCGTGACAGCATGAAACTCTCCGGTCTTGAGTTGAACTGATGAGTCGCAACTGTAGCGATGCCCGAGAGATTGCCGCTTGCCGACGCGCTAACCTGTTCGCAACGTGGGGCTTTTGCTGGTAATTGGGGCTATGGAGGCTATTCGATCGCGAAGGCGTCGCGCAACGCACCGCAAAAGTCAGCATTTCCGCTGATTGTCAAGGTGATCGTGGTCCGGGGTGGGGCGGGGTTGCCTGGCGCCGCACGCAGTTGCCCGGCGTTGTCATCAAACGTCAGCACCAGCGGTGTGCGGATCTCCTGCACGCCTTGCAGGTCGTAGTGCCATATGCCCCCATCTTCCGACGGGCCGCAGGCATCGGGCCAATGCTGGTGCGCCCAGACCAGTACGGCGCTGATCTCTGCATGTAATGCGGGAATCTGCGCGGGCTGCACGCTCGCCATGGCGTCAAACGTACCTACGCCGTCCGCGTCTTCGCTGTAGTCAAAATCCAGGTAGTTCAGGTTCATGGTGTCCGTTAAAGAGATGTCATGTCCAGGTACGGCCCAGCGCCTGGGCGGCTTCGCCCAGGCGGGTCACCTGCTGTAGCGCCTGCGCCAGCGGCATGCGTGCCGCCGGTGCTTGCAGGGCCACGGCGCAGCGTACCTGCCGCCGCCCGCTGCCCAGCACAGGCACAGCCACACAAACGAGACCGTCCACAAACTCTTCGGCATCTGTGGCGTAACCCTGCCGCAGGATCTGCTCCAGCTCGGCCTCCAGGGCGGTGCGGTCGGTCAAAGTGGTGGCCGTGTGGCGGGTCAGCGGCAGTCCGTTCAGGATCGCCGCCCGGCGCGCGGCTGACAGGTGGGCCAGAAACAGCTTGCCGCTGGCCGAGCAGTGGATGGGCACGCGCGTGCCGGGCCGCAGCTCCATGCGCAGCGGAAAGGCCGACTCCACGCGGTCCAGGTAGATCACCTCGGCGCCGCTGAGCGCCGTGAGGTTGCAGCTCTCGCCAATATCGGCCACCAGCTGGCGCAGCACCGCATGGCGCACGCCATGCTGGGTGCCCGCGCTGAGCGTGCTTTCGGCCAGGCGCAGCAGGCGGGGTGCGGGGGTGTAGCGGCGCCCATCGGGCTCGCGCGCCAGCAGGCCACCGCTTTCGAGCTGGCCCAGCATGCGGTGCACGCTGGGTTTGGGCCAGCCTGTGGCCTCGATGGCGTCCGCCAGGCTGAACGGGCGACCATGGGCGCACATGATTTCCAGCAGTTCAAACAGACGCAGGCTGGGGGATGAGTTGGTCATAAATCCCGGAATTCGAGACGAATCCATAAAACATTTCGGGATTATTGAGCATTGTGGCTAAGCTGCAAACCAACATTTCACGGGGTGCTCATGGCGGCGACTTTTCGGAACGCGGTACTCACAGGCGCTTGTGGTGGCCTGGGCCAGGCCCTGGCGCGGGAGCTGATCGGCCAGGGCGCCGCCGTGGCGCTGGTGGGGCTTCACTTGCCCACGTTGCAGGCACTGGCTGCGCTGGCGCCTGGGCGCTGCGCGGTGTACACGCCCGATGTGTCCGACAGCACGGCGATGCAGGCCATGGCGGCCGACTGGATGGCGCGCTCGGCCGCGGTGCCCGACCTCGTCATTGCCAACGCGGGCGTGGCAGGCGGCTTTGACACTGCCGAAGCCGACGACCTCGCGGTGCTGCGCCGTATGCTGGAGATCAACCTGCTGGGCGCGGCCACCACCTTTCAGCCGTTTGTGAAAGCCATGCGCGCTCAGCGGCGCGGCGCCCTGGTGGGTGTGGCCAGCATTGCGGGCTGGCGCGGCATGCCGGGCAACGGTGCCTATTGCGCGAGCAAGGGCGGGCTCATCCGCTACCTGGAGAGCCTGCGTGCCGAGCTGCGCGGCGAATCCATTGTGGTCAGCACGGTGAGCCCTGGCTACCTTCGCACCGCGCTCACGGCGGGCAATCGTTTTGCCATGCCGGGCCTGATGGAGCCCGAAGCCGCTGCCCGGGCTCTGCTGGCGGGCGTCGCGCAAGGTCGTACCCACATCGTGCTGCCCGCGCGCATCGGCTGGTTGGCCCGCTTGCTGAACCTGTTGCCCGACGCCCTGCACGACCGACTTCTGCTGGGCCAGCCGCGCAAGCCGCGCGTGGGCGAGGCGGGGGCCACGGCCATTCCGGGCCTGCCGTTGCCTGCAGAGACACCGATACACAACGAAAGCAAAAACGCATGACAACGGAGACAACACCCACTGTGGCAGATACCCGCACCCAGATCGCTCTGATAGGCGCAGGCCCCAGTGGCCTGGCGGCTGCGCGCAACCTGCAAAAGCTGGGCGTGCCCTTCCAGGGCTTTGAGGCACACACCGACGTGGGCGGCCTGTGGAACATCGAGAACCCGCGCAGCACGGTGTATGAGTCCGCGCACCTCATCTCCAGCAAACACACCACGGAGTTCACCGAATTCCCCATGCGACCCGAGGTGGCCGACTACCCCAGCCAACGCGAGATGCGGCAGTACTTCATGGACTTTGCCGCGCACTTTAGTTTGCGCCCGCACTACTGGTTTGGTACCCGCGTGCTGAAGGTCGAGCCCGTGGGCGAGGGCGCAGCGCCGCTGTGGCGCGTCACCTGGAGCCAGCACGGCGGACCCGCGCAGACCGCAGAGTTCAAGGGCGTGGTGATTGCCAATGGCACGCTGGCCGAGCCCAACATGCCGCGCTTTGAAGGCCAGTTTGATGGCGAACTGCTGCACACCAGCGCCTACAAAAGCGCCGAGCTGTTCAAGGGCAAACGCGTGTTGGTGGTGGGCGCGGGCAACTCGGGCTGCGACATAGCCGTGGATGCGGTGCATTACGCGCGCAGCGTGGATCTGTCGGTGCGGCGCGGCTACTACTTCGTCCCCAAATACGTGTTCGGCCAGCCCGCCGACACGCTGGGGGGAAAGTTCAAGATGCCGCCCTGGCTCAAGCAGAAGATCGACAGCGTGGTGCTGCAGTGGTTCACCGGCGACCCGGCGCGGTTTGGCCTGCCCAAGCCCGATTACAAGATGTACGAATCGCACCCCGTGGTCAACTCGCTGGTGCTGCACCACCTGGGTCACGGCGACATTCATGTGAAGCCCGATATTGCGCGCCTGCAGGGCCACACCGTGTTTTTCAAGGACGGTAGCGCGCAAGACTACGACCTCGTGCTCTGCGCCACCGGCTACAAGCTGCACTACCCTTTTATCGACCACAGCCTGCTCAACTGGAACGGCATGGCGCCGCAGCTGTACCTCAACATCCTGTCGCCGCGCTTCGACAATCTGGCGGTGATGGGGATGATCGAGGCCAGCGGCATCGGCTGGCAGGGCCGTTACGAGCAAGCGGAGCTGGTAGCGCGCTTTTTCAAGGCGCAGTCAGAAGGATCGCCGCGCGCCGAGGCCTTGCGCCAGGCCAAGGCCGGGCCTCCACCCGATCTGTCGGGTGGCTTCAAGTACCTGAAGCTCGAACGCATGGCGTACTACGTGCACAAGGACACCTACCGCAACGCGGTGCGGGCAGCGGCCGCTGCCCTGGCATGAAAGCCCCCCTGAGGCGCTGCGCGCCTTCCCCCCGCTCTCGCAGCGCTGCGCACTGCGGGCAAGGGGACGACGCCCTCGCTGCGGGGCGGCCCTTGCTCGGCGTCCCGCGCTGTCGCTGCGACAGTCTCGTGCGTTGCGCGTTGCGCAATACGCGGTGAAGAACTGAACTCAAAGGTTATCTATGCTGCCCGTCGACGAAATACGCCTCAACTTCAACCCTGCATCGCTCGTGGCGCTCAATGTAGTGCTGGGTTTTCTCATGTTCGGCATTGCGCTCGATACGCGCGTGGCCGACTTCAAGCGCGTGCTGCGCATGCCCGGAGCCATGGCAGTGGGCATTGCGGCGCAGTTCATCGTGCTGCCTGCCGTGACCTTTGCGCTCACGCTGCTGCTCCAGCCCGGCCCCAGCATTGCGCTGGGCATGATCCTGGTGGCCTGCTGCCCGCCGGGCAATGTGAGCAACATCCTCACGCACCGCGCCGGGGGCAATGTGGCGCTGTCGGTGTCGATGACGGCGATCTCCAACGCGCTCGCGATTGTGCTTATGCCGCTCAACTTCGCGTTCTGGGGCGGTTTGCACCCCACGGCGGCACCGTTGTTGCGCAGCATTGCGCTCGACCCGCTGGAGATGGCGGGGCACATCGTCGCCATCATCGGGCTGCCGTTTGCACTGGGCATTCTGTGTGCGGAGAAGCTGCCGCGTTTCACGCAGCGGGTGAACAAGCCCGTGCGCATCCTCAGCTTTGTCTGCCTGATCGGTTTCATCGTCGGGGCCGTGGCGGGCAACTGGCGCTACTTCCTCGACTACGTGGGGCTGGTGCTGCTGGCCGTGGTATTGCATGACGCGCTGGCCTTTGGCACCGGCTACGCCTGCGCGCGGCTCAGCGGCTTGTCGGACTACGACCGGCGCGCGGTGAGCATTGAGGTGGGCATCCGCAACGCGGGCCTGGGCCTGGTGCTGATCTTCAGTTTTTTTGGAGGACTGGGGGGCATGGCCGTGGTGGCGGGTGTCTGGGGCTTTTGGGACATCATTGCCGGCCTGGCGCTGGCGGGATGGTGGGGCCGCAGACCTGCGGTGGTGCCGCTGGGGGCTTCGGCCAAGGAGCACGGCGCATGACGGCTTCTTCATTGGCAACGCGCCACATCCTGGTGACCGGGGCCGACGGTTTTCTGGGCCAGGGTGTAGTGGCCGCCCTTGCGCGCGAGGGTGTGCACACGCTGGTGGCGGCCGATGTGCGCGAGGTGCCTGCCGAGCGCCGCCTGCCTGACGTGATCTATCTGGTGCAGGACGTGCGTGACCCCGCGCTGGCGCAGACGCTCGCCGACCATGCCATCGACAGCGTGGTGCACCTGGCCTCCATCGTCACGCCGGGCAAAGGATCCAACCGCGAATTCGAATACTCCGTGGATGTGCTGGGCAGCCAGAATGTGCTCAACGCTTGCATGGCCACGGGGGTGAAACATATTGTGGTCAGCTCCAGCGGCGCGGCCTATGGTTACCACGTCGACAACCCGGCCTGGCTGCGGGAGACCGATGCGCTGCGCGGCAATGAGGTTTTTGCCTATGCCCACCACAAGCGGCTGGTGGAAGAGATGCTCGCGCAGTACCGCGCGGACCACCCCGCGCTGGCGCAGACGGTGCTGCGCATCGGCACCATCCTGGGCGAGCGGGTGGACAACCAGATCACCGCGCTGTTCGACAAACGCCGCCTGCTGGCCATCCGTGGCAGCGAGAGCCCGTTTGTTTTCATCTGGGACGAGGACGTGACCGGCGCCATCCTGCATGCGTTGCGCACGCAGCGCGCTGGCTGTTTCAACCTGGCGGGCGATGGTGCGCTGCCACTGCGCGAGATCGCCCGGCGCCTGGGTAAACCGGTGCTGGAGTTGCCTGCGGGCCTGCTGCGTGCAGCTCTGGCGGTGGGCACCGCGCTGGGCCTGAGCCGCTACGGGCCCGAGCAGCTGGATTTTCTGCGTTACCGCCCCGTGCTGCTCAATGCCGCGCTCAAGGAGGTGCTGGGCTACGTGCCCGGCAAGACCAGCGCAGAGGCGTTCGAAGCCTTTGTGGCTGCCCGGGCGCGCCAAGGGCGGCCGGTGGCTGTGGCTGCGGCGGTGGCTGCATGACGGCGCTGGCACTGAGCCGTGGCGACTTGCTGCGCGCGCTGGCCGTGGTGGTCATCTGGGGGCTGAACTTTGTGGTGATGAAGCTGGGCTTGCAGGGGCTCAGCCCCATGCTGCTGGGTGCCCTGCGTTTCACTGCGGCATCCTTGCCGTTTCTGCTGTTCGTGCCCCGCCCATCGATGCCCTGGCGCTTTGTGGTGGGCTACGGGCTGGCGCAGGGGCTGGGGCAGTTCGGCTTTCTGTTCCTGGGTCTGCAGCTGGGCATGACGGCGGGCATGGCCTCGGTGGTCATGCAGACGCAGGCGTTTTTTACGCTGCTGCTGGCTGCACCGCTGCTGGGTGAGCGCGCCCAACCCTGGCAGTGGTGGGGTCTGCTGCTGGCGTTTGGCGGGCTCATGACCATTGGTCTTGCCCATGGAGAAGGGCCCGGGCAGATGACGCTGGCCGGTTTTGTGCTCACCCTCGGCGCGGCCTTCATGTGGGCGGTGTCCAACCTGGTGGCACGCCGCGCTGCGCAGGCAGGGGCTTACGCGCCGTTTCCGTTCATCGTGTGGAGCAGCGTGGTGCCCATCGTTCCGTTCTTTGCGCTGGCGGTGTGGACCGAAGGCGCCAGCGGTGTCGTGGCGCAATTGCAGGCGGTGGACGGCAGGGCTTTGCTCGCAGTGCTTTACCTCGCATTGCTGGCCACCTTGCTGGCCTACACGCTGTGGACGCAGCTGCTGCAACGCCACGCGGCCGGGCGGGTGACGCCGTTTTCGCTGCTGGTGCCAGTGGTAGGGCTGTGGGCTGCGTATGCGTTTTTGGGCGAAACGCCCTTGCCGCTGCAGTGGGCGGGCGCAGCCGCTGTGTTGTGTGGCCTGGTGGTCAACCAGACCGGTGGCTGGCTGTGGGCACGGTGGCGGCGCAAAGCCGAGACCCACTCGACCGCTCTCTAGAATCCTGGACCGGCGCAGGCTTGTACGGAATGTCCTGCGCAACAAACCCAAGGAAGCAGGATGTCTGAGAACGTGGTGTTGCAGGTGGAGGGGCTGTGTTTTGCCTATCCCGAATGTGGGGTGCTCAACCAGTGGTCGGTGGCGCTGCCTGCAGGCCTGGCGCTGGTGCGTGGCGACGAAAGCAGTGGCAAGACCACGCTGCTGCGCCTGCTGGCGGGTGAACTCACGGCACAGGCCGGGCGCATCACGCTGCAGGGTGTGAGCCTGGGCGACGCGCCCAAGGCCTTTGCGCACATGGTGTTCTGGGTTGATCCCCGTGCTGGCGACCTGGACAAACTCACCGCCCGTGGCTGGCTGGACAGCCTGCCCGCGCACTACCCGCTGTGGGATGCGGCAGCGCTGGCCACGCACATTGAAGGCTTCACGCTGCACGAGCATCTGGACAAGCCGTTCTACGCGCTGTCCACCGGCAGCAAGCGCAAGGTGCTCATGGCCGGGGCGCTGGCCTCGGGCGCGCCGCTGACCTTGATCGACGAGCCTGTGGGCGGGCTGGACAAGCCGTCGGCCACCTACCTGGGCCGCGCCCTGGCGCAGGTGGCGGGCCAGCCCGGGCGGGTGGTGGTCGTGGCGCATTACGAGGCTTTGCCCGGCGTGCCCTGGGGCACGGTGGTGGAACTGAACGGTTGAGTGGTGTCCGGGGCACCGAGCGCCTGCGCCTTCCGCCCCCGCTTGTTTTAGACTGGGCCGCTATCGGGTGTTTTCCCGTTCTCTGAAGGACTGTTCCATGGACGCGCTTCTTTTTGCCCCGGTGGCGGTTGCCATTGCGCTCACGCCCGGCCCCAACAATTTCTGTGGCCTCAACAACGGCATTCGCGCGGGGATTGGTGCGGCCATGGTGGCGACGCTGGGGCGGGTGGCTGCGTTCGCGATTTTCCTGACGGTGTCTGCGGTGGGCCTGGGTGCCATGCTGCTGGCGTCCGAGGCGGCCTTCACGGCCGTGAAGTGGGTAGGGGCCTGCTACCTGTTCTGGCTGGGCTGGCGCGCGTGGCGCAGCCGCGAGTTCAGCGGGCTGGATGTGGTGGATGGCGCAGACGGAGGTGCGGTCAAAGCGGGCGGTGCACCGGTGCGCCTGCAGTCGCTCATCGCGCAGGAGTTCTTGCTGGGCATCACCAATCCCAAGGCCATCATCCTGTTTGCAGCGGTCTTTCCGCAGTTCATCGACCCCGGCCAGCCGGCCCTGCGCCAGTTTGTGGTGCTGGGGGCGGTGTACCTGGGGGCTGAGTTTGTCTCCACGGCGGTGTATGCGGCGGGGGGCCGGCAGATCCGCCGGTTTATCCGCACCTCGCGGGGTGTGGTGCGTCTCAACAAGGCCACCGGCGGGTTCTTCATGGGGGCGGGTGGCCTGCTGCTGGCCACCAATCGGTAAACACGTTCTAAGAACCCTCGGGGACTACATCGCCTTGAAAAGGTGCGCGTAAAGGCGGCTCACGGGCAGCTTCTCGGTCCGGCCCGCCAGCTCCAGATGCAGCTTGCCCGCCTCGTCGCGCGTCACCGTGGTGATGGCGCTGGCGCGCACCAGGGTGCTGCGATGGATCTGCCAGAACACCTGCGTATCAAGCTGGCTCGTCAGCTCCTTGAGCGGCGTGCGGATCAGGTACTCGCGCGCCGCAGTCAGCACCCGCACGTATTTGTCGGCCGCTTCAAAGTACAGCACGTCGGCCACCGGCACCATGTGGATCTGGCTGCCGCTGCTGGCCTGGATGAGGGTGAGGGGGGCGGTGCTGCTTGGTGCCGCTGCAGCGGATGGCGAGGCAATGCCGGGCGCTGCCAGCAGGTGGCGCAGCTGCTCCATGGTTGCTTCTAAATTGATAGCTGGTTGCGCTTTATTCATAAGCGCTAGCTGCAGTTTTTGCACTGTTTTTTGCAGCCGGGCCGCCTGCACGGGCTTGAGCAGGTAGTCCACAGCCTGGGCTTCAAACGCTTGCACGGCGTACTGGTCGTAGGCCGTCACGAATACGAGTGCGGGAAACGGTTTGTCGTCGGGCCAGGCGTCGGCCAGTTCCACGGCGGCATCCAGCCCGCTTTGGCCCGGCATGCGGATGTCAAAGAAGAGCACGTCGGGGAGCAGGGCCAGCGCCTGGCTGACGGCCGACAGGCCGTCGCCCACGGTCGCGGCGATCTGCAGCGCGGGCCAGGCGCGGGCCAGCTCCTGCTGCAGTGCGGCAGCCAGCAGGTGTTCATCCTCAGCAATCAGGGCGCGGGGGGCGGGCTGGTTCATGGGTTGGGGGCGGATTTCAAAGGAAAAACGACGCTAGCGCTTGTCCCACCTGCGCTAGCAGCTATCAAATCAAGAGTGCCTGATGCGCCGTGCAAGGTGGCCAGGCGTTCGCGCACCTGGGTCAGGCCAAAGCTCTGGCCGGGACCCGGCGTGGGCAGGGTGCCGGGCAGGCCCACGCCGGTGTCGTTGACCTCGATCACCAGCAGCGGGCCATTGGCGCCCGGGCGCGTGCTGGCACGCACGGTGATGTGGCCGCCTTCCACCTGGGGCTCCAGGCCGTGGCGTATGGCGTTTTCCACCAGGGGCTGCAGCAGCAGTGGCGGTACGGGCACATCCCGCAGTGCCTCGGGCAGGTCCAGCGTGTAGGCCATGCGCGGGCCCATGCGCACCGCCATCAGCTCCAGGTAGTCGCGCAGGCGGTCAAACTCGTTGGACAGCGGGTGCTGGGTGCTGCGCGACGCGGTGAGCGTGGCGCGCAGGTAGGCAATCATGCGGTCCAGCATCTCTTGCGCACGCGCGGGGTCTGTGCCGATCAGCACGCGCAGGTTGGCCAGCGTGTTGAACAGCATGTGCGGTTCGAGCTGGGTTTCCAGCAGCTTCAGGCGCGCCTCGCTCGCGTGCATGCGCGCCTCGGCCATCTTGTCTTCCAGATACGCCGATTTGTGGATGGCGTAGAAGTAGTAGCTGCCCACCAGCCCGGCAATGGCCGTGATGAGAATGGATGTGCGCTGGTCAGACCCGGTAGTGGACGTGCCCGGTGGGTAGAAGTGAAAGTAGTACACGCACAAGGCGTTGGCCAGCGCTGTGCCTGCCACGTACCCCACAACGATGCCCCCCGCCACCAGCGCCATGCCTTGCCACCCATGCGGCCAGCCCGTTTCGGCGGCAGACGGTATCAATTCGCGCCCCAGGTCGATCACGGCCCAGGTGAAGGTGCCGATCAGTATCGAATACACCACCGGCGGCCCGTAGGGCTTGTCGGGCATGAAGGCATATTGGATAGTCGCAACGACCAGGGTGAAGGCGAGCACCTGAAGGAAGTGCCGCAGCTTGCTGATGCCGTTGAAGGGGCGTCGCAGCATCATGGCCGGTGCTGATCTTGCTGCTTTTGGGCTTGTTCGCGCTGCAGGGCTTCGCGCTCGCGCTGCACCATGCGTTCGCGCAGGCCGTCGCCGCTGCCCAGCAGGAACACCGACACCCCATGCAGCACCAGCCCCAGGCCCCAGCCCAGCAGTGGATAGATCGACCAGGGGCGCGTACCGAATGCGTAGCGCGACATGGCAAAGAGCAGCGCGTTCACCAGCACGAACGCTGCAGCGTGCACGTACCAACCCAGCTTGGCGCTGGCGCGCCGGCGGGCCAGCGTTTCGATTTCTTCGGGGCTAAGAGGGGAGGTCATGGCGGGGCGGTCGGGGGTGAAAAGCTCGGGGCGCTGCAGGGATTCTAGGGGCGGGCTACGCCGGGCAGGCGTGGCGCGCCACCGTGGCCACAGCCTGGGCGTCCAGCGTCAGCCCCATGTGGTTCACGCCGGGCACCAGGGTCACGGGCACAGGCTTGCCCGACTGGGCAAACAGATCGGCAAAGCGGTCGGCGTAAAAAAGCTCATCGTCCTGCCCGGCCACGATGCAGACCGTGCCCCGGGCATTGCGGATGTCGGCCTGGTAGTCGTCGTGGGGGCGAAAGTTGGTGGCCACCGTGTACGAATAGCGGGGCGTGAGCAGCTCGCGGGCTACGTCGTTGAGGGCAAAGCTCAGCACGGGCAGGTGGTTCCACCGGGTGATGCCGATCTGATTGAGCAGCGTGATGGCAACCATGCGGGGCAGGCCCACCGACACCCAGCCGCCGCTGTCAGGCCGCGATGTGGGGGCGTTGTGGTGCAAAAAAGGCGAAAGCAGCACATAGCGGTCGAACAGGTCCTGCCGCGCGCTGCCCGCAAACCGCAGCGCAAACCCGCCGCCTGCCGAAAACCCCATCAGCGTTTGCGGGCCAGCGTGCGGCACGGCGCGCAGAAAGTCCTCGATGTCGTCTTCCATCTGGCCGATGTACGCGGCCTGGCCCCTGGGGCCGGACGCGCCGTGCCCCCGCATGTCCAGGGAAGCCACGGCATAGCCCTCAGCCGCCAGCGCCTGTGCCAGCACGTGGTTGGACTGCCCGCGTGCGGAAGACCCATGCACCAATACCACCCGGCGCTGTGGTGTGGCTGCTGTTGCCGGACTGGGGCTGTAGCCATGCCACGCCAGTGAAGTACCGTCGCGCGCTGTGTAGCGCTGGGCTGGTGGAACACCGCCGTAGTCCACGCCCTTGAACGGATTGTTGATGCTGGACAGTGGCGGGATGTCGTGGGGGCCGCCCCAGGCGATGGCGGCAGCAAGTCCGGCAAGCCCCATGGTCAGCAAGGCGGCAGCGATGAACAAGGGGTACCTGCTGCGGGGCCGCAATCTGGAGGTTTGCGTCATGGTGGCGAGCAGGCCGAGGGTGGCGGCAGAGATGAGGAGCATGGGGGCGTGTGACGCAGGATGGCCGCGTTAGGGCACTGGTTGAAAGGGGTGCAAGGGTTGCATGTGCTGGGCGAAGAACACCACGATGCGTGCATCCACCTCGGGCAGCACCTTGCGGTCAAAGCCGGGCGGGTCGCCCAGCAGCGCGGTCTGCACGTCGCTCAGCAGGTGCAGCGGTGGCATGGGCGACAGCATGGCGCCGTGGCTGGCGTCCGGCAGGTGGGCTACGTGGGTGCAGCGGTCCTGGCAGGCCGCGAGCACGGCGTCACTGTGAAAGCGCGGTACCTGGTTCACATCCATGCCCGCAGTCACCAGCCCCAGCGCGATGCTCGGGGTGGCAAGGGTGGCCATGTCAAAGTCGGCTGCAAAGGGCACGCTGGCCACGGCGGCTTGTATGCGGGGGTCCTGGTGTGTGTAGGCGGTGTCATCGCCAAAGCGGTGCCGTATCACGGTCAGTGCAAACCACTTCTTCAGGCCATCCAGCAGGTTGCCGTGCAAACGGGTGATGAACCCGACACAGGAGGAAAAATCATCGGCAATGTGGGCCTCGCAGTGCTGACGAAAGCGAGCGGGCGACCACGCGCCGCCCGCCAGCGTCAACGCCGTGTGGCCACCGGCGGAACCACCGAAGACCCCCACCTTGTCCAGGGTGAGCAACGGGGCCAGGCGGTTGTCTTGGGCCACGGCGTCGATGGCGCGGGAGACCTCGACGGGGCGGCGCTTCCAGCTCTCGGGGCCGGGGGTGGATGGGTCTTTGGAGTTGTCTCCCGCATGTTCGGGCAATGCCACGACAAAACCTGCGGCCACCATTGCACGCGCAAGGTCGGTGTGGACCCACGGATTGCCGCCCGAACCGTGTGTGATGACGATCAGGCGGCCGTTGCCCCGCACGGGGCTGCCTTGCCAGGCCAGCTGCAGCTGGAAGGGGCCGCGCTGCACAGGTTCGTCGGCACTGCTGCTGGGGTAGAACACCGTGATGGGGCCATCCCCCAGCAAGCCGGGCAATTCCATCAGCCCCGTGCCCGCCTGGGAGGCGGTGGCCGCACCCCATGTCGCCAGTGTCAGCAGGGCCAGGGTCAGTCGTCGGAGCATCTTCATGGGATTTCTTTCGTGCGGAAGGAGGGTGTAGATGGGTTCAAGGACGTTGCCCCTGCTGCGCCAGACGGTCGCGTTCGGCCTGCACCATGCGCTCATGCAGCCCGCCGCCAGCGATCAGGAACACCACCGCCCCATGCACCACTAGGCCGATGCCCCATCCCAGCGCGGGGTACACCGCCCAGTGCCGCCCGCTGGCGGCCGACAGGGTGATCAGCAGCAGGTTGACCAGCAGATAGACGCCAGCGTGCATGTACCAGCCGAGTTTGGCCCCGGCGCGTTTGCGGGCCAGGCGTTCGATGGGGTCTTGGGTGGGGTGGACGTAGTGCATGGTGATGTCTCCAGACAAGGTGAGTCAGTTCGATGGGTGGGCAGGGTTCTGGCGGGGCTCAGGCGCCCACGGGGGATGCGCCGTAGACCACGCTTTGCTGCGCCAGGCGCCACATCCGCAGGGCCCGGGCGGCGAACAGGCCGTTGAACACCCCATAAAGGGCCGAGATCTGCAGCGCGAAGGTGCCGTCCCGTGCCAGGGTGGGTTGCATGGCCAGCTCCACCCCTACGAAATACTTGGTCAGGAAGATGCCAACGATCAGCGCGAGCGGCATGGCGCTGCCCGGAATGTAAAAACTGCGCGAAGAGGCGCTGTAGAGCGTGCCGGTGGGCGCCGTGGGCTGGAACCACAGGGCCAGCGCCGTGGTCGCCGTGGCGGCTGCCAGCCAGAGACCCACCGCCTGAACGCCGGAGGAGGCCGAACCGCCGAATGCCGACAGCAGGCCTGCCACCGAAAAGGCGGCCATGCCCAGCGGCATGAGCTGGGTTCGCAGCAGGCTGGCGCTGCGGTCGCGCAGCTGGCTGGCGCCCAGCCCCACCAGGCCGGCCAGCATGCCCCAAACCCAGTAGGGGGTGTGACTGATGACCTGGAGCATTGCTTGGGGTTGGTGAACAATCAAATTGAGCAGCATGGGGATCTCCTGAGTGGAAAGGGCAGATGGAGAGGGAACGGCAGGGTCAGATCACGCCCAGTGCCGACCAGAGCGAATGGCCGAGAAAGCGATCAGGCAGCAGAGTGAAGCCACCGGCCACCACGCAGGCGCCGATGTAGACGCGCTGCATCGTCTTGCGATGCCCGTCGATGTTGCGCCGGGCCAGGAAGACAAAAGACAGCACCAGCATCCCCAGCGTGACCGGTATCAGCAGGTGGATCAGCCCGAAGCTGCCCCAGCGCGGGCCCGGACCCCCACTGATGAAAATGGCCGACACGGCTGTGGCCACCATCAGGGTTACCCAGGCATACCCGGCGGCGCGGTGCAGGCGCGGGCGTTGGGTGGCACCCTTGCGGGCCCACAGGGCGATGGGGCCGATGGCGGTCGCGGCGAGCGCTGCGGCGAGGTGGATGGCGATGACGGGGGTGAGTTGCATGGTGTGGCTCCGGGCTCGTTCTTCAATGGAGCGGACTGTGCCGACACCGCCCCGTCGCTGCCAGCGGCTTGCGACGAAATGCGCCAGGGCCGCCGCGAAATGCAGGAGCGCGGCGTGACTTGCAGGGCATTTTTGGTGGTCGGCCCGTTGGTGGATGCGTCTTCCCTACGAATTGCTTTGACCCCAAGGTTTACTTTTCTTCGCACAGCGTTCAAAGCAACGCGTGAACTGAGCCTCTACGATCCGGTACGGTTGACAGTGCTGACACCCGCCCAGCACGCACCCCGAGAACACGAATCAAGACCGCCATGAACCCTCAAGAAGTCAACGCGCCCCCGCCATCGGCCATTCCTCCCGCTCCCCCCGGCAAACCGCCACGCCGATCCCGATGGGTAGGAAGCCTGCTGGCGCTGGTGTTGGTGGGGCTGGTAGGAGGGGCGGCGTGGTATCTCATCCAGCGGGCCAATGGTGAATCCAGCGGCGGTCCGGGCTTTCCGGGGGGCGGGCGCCCCATGGTCACGGTGGGAGATGCCGTGGTGCGCAAGGCTGAACTGCCGGTGATCATCGATGCGCTGGGCACCGTGATCCCCTCCACCACGGTCACGCTGCGGCCCCAGGTGTCGGGCATGCTGACCCAGGTGCTGTTCACCGAGGGGCAGATGGTCAAGAAAGGGCAGTTGCTGGCGCAGATCGACCCCCGCCCCTTCGAGCAGGCGCTGATGCAGGCCCAGGGCACCCGCCAGCGCGACGAGGCGCAGCTGGAGAACGCGCGCCTCACGCTGGAGCGCTACCGCACATTGCTGTCGCAAGACTCCATCGCCCGCCAGGACGTGGATACGCAGGCCGCGCTGGTCAAGCAACTCGAAGGCACGGTGATGACCGACAAGGCCCAGGAGGGCACGGCGCGCCTGAACCTGGACTACACCCGCATCACCGCGCCCGCGTCGGGGCGCATCGGTCTTCGCACCGTGGATGCGGGCAACTACGTGACCTCGGGCGACACGGCGGGCCTGGCCACCATCACGCAGGTGGCGCCCATCGACGTGCAGTTCTCGGTGCCGCAGGACCGCGTGGCCGACATCCAGGCAGCGCAGGGCGCAGCGGACGCCCTGGCCGTGACGGCGCTGGACCGCACGCGCAAGGCCGAACTCGACAAGGGGCGTTTCTCTACGCTGGACAACCAGGTGGACACCACCACCGGCACCGTCAAGGCCAAGGCGCGGTTCGAGAACGCGGCGGGTGCACTGTTTCCCAACCAGTTTGTGAACGTGCAACTGCTGCTGCGCAACGTGCCCGCGCTGGTGGTGCCCGTGACCGCCGTGCGCACCGGCGCCAATGGCGACTACGTCTATGTCATCAACGAAGACCGCACGGTGTCGCTGCGCAAGGTCAAGCGCGGTCAGGCCACGGTGGGGCTGATGGCGATCACCGAAGGCCTGAAGGAAGGCGAACGTGTGGTGACCGAGGGCGGGGACCGCTTGCAGGATGGCATGGCCGTGCAGCTGCCGGGTGCGCAGGCCGCCCGTGCACCGCGTGCGGGGGCCAGCGGGCCGCGAGGGGAGCGTGGAGAAGGTGGCCAGCGCCGCCAGCGTCCTCCTCAGAATCCCTGAGCGCGACACGACAACATGAGTCCTTCACGTCCATTCATTGAAAGGCCCGTGGCCACTGCGCTGCTGATGATTGCCATCGTGCTGGCAGGGCTGGTGGGGTTCCGCTTTCTGCCGCTGTCGGCCTTGCCCGAGGTGGACTACCCCACCATCCAGGTGCAGACCCTGTACCCTGGGGCCAGCCCCGAGGTCATGAGCCGCACGGTGAGTGCGCCGCTGGAGCGCCAGTTTGGCCAGATGCCCGGGCTCACGCGCATGGCGTCCACCAGCGCCTCGGGGGTGTCCATCATCACGCTGCAGTTTGGCCTGGGGCTGGCGCTGGATGTGGCCGAGCAGGAGGTGCAGGCGGCCATCAACGCGGGCAATTCGCTGCTGCCCGCAGACCTGCCCGCACCGCCGGTGTACGCCAAGGTGAACCCTGCCGACGCGCCGGTGCTCACGCTGGCCATCAGCTCTGACACGCTGCCGCTCACCGAAGTGCAGAACCTGGTGAACACGCGCCTGGCGCAGAAGATCAGCCAGGTTTCGGGTGTGGGGCTGGTGTCGCTGGCGGGTGGGCAGCGGCCTGCCGTGCGCATCCAGGCCGACACCAAGGCGCTGGCGTCGTACGGCATTGGCCTCGATACCCTGCGCACGGCCATCACGTCGGCCAACGCCAACAGTGCCAAGGGCAGTTTTGACGGCCCGCAGCGCTCGTACACCATCAATGCCAACGACCAGTTGCTGACGGTGGACGACTACAAGAACCTCATCGTGTCGTGGCGCAACGGCGCGCCGGTGCGCATGCTGGAGGTGGCGCGTGTGGTGGAGAGTGCGGAGAACAACCGGCTGGGCGCGTGGGCGGGGCTCAACGACCCCCTCCGCGCCGCGCCGGGCCGCCCAAAGCAAGCGGACGCGCCCTCGGGGGGCAGCGAACCACACGAAGTGGGGAACGTGGGGGCTTCCATCACTCCAGCGATCATCCTCAACGTGCAGCGCCAGCCGGGCGCCAACGTGATTGCCACGGTGGACAACATCAAGAAGCTGTTGCCCGAGCTGCAGGCGGGCCTGCCCGCATCGCTCAAGGTGCAGGTGCTGTCGGACCGCACCACGGGCATCCGGGGTTCGGTCCACCATGTGGAGCTGGAACTGGTGCTGGCCGTGCTCATGGTGGTGCTGGTGATCTTCTTCTTTCTGCACAGCCTGCGCGCCACGGTGATTGCCAGCCTGGCCGTGCCCATTTCGCTCATTGGCACCTGCGGCGTGATGTACCTGCTGGGCTACAGCCTCAATAACCTGAGCCTGATGGCGCTGACGATTGCCACCGGCTTTGTGGTGGACGATGCCATTGTGATGATCGAGAACATCGCGCGCTACCTGGAGGCGGGCGAGCCGCCTTTCCAGGCGGCGCTCAAGGGCGCGACGCAGATTGGCTTCACCATCATCTCGCTCACGGTGTCGCTGATCGCGGTGCTGATCCCGCTGCTCTTCATGAGCGATGTGGTCGGCCGGCTTTTTCGCGAGTTCGCGGTCACGCTGGCCATCACCATTCTCATCTCGGGCGTGGTGTCGCTCACCCTTGTGCCCATGATGGCTGCGCGCTGGCTGCGCGCCGAACCTGCGGGTGGCCCGAAGGGCGTCGCGGGCCGTATCAACCGGGGTTTCGAGCGGGTGATTGGCGGCTATGACCGCTGGCTGCAGTGGGTGCTGCGCCACCAGGGCGCAACGCTGGTGGTGGCGGTGATGACGCTGGCCCTCACGGCGCTCTTGTATGTGGTGATCCCGAAGGGGCTTTTTCCCACGCAGGACACCGGGCAACTGCAGGCGCGCGTCGAGGCGTCGCAGGATGTCTCGTACGCCCGCATGAGTGAACTCCAGCAAGCCGCCGTACGCGCCATCTTGCAAGACCCCGACGTGTTGTCACTCAGCTCGTTTGTGGGTGTGGATGCGGCCAACAACACCATGCTCAACGCCGGGCGCATGCTGATCAATCTCAAGCCTGACCGCGACGGGCAGGAGGCCATCATGCAGCGGCTGCGTGAGCGTGTGCGGTCTGTGGCGGGTGTCACGCTGTACCTGCAGCCCACGCAGGATCTGACGATCGATGCGGAAACCGGCCCCACCGAGTACCGCGTGTCGATTGGCGGTGTGGATGCCGCGCAGGTCAACGACTGGACCCGCAAGCTCGCCGAGCGACTGCAGCGCGAGCCCAAGGTGCGCAACGCCACGACCGATGCGGGCGCGCAGGGCCTGTCGGCCTTTGTGGACATTGACCGCAACACGGCATCCCGCCTGTCGGTCACGGCAAGCAGCGTGGACGACACGCTCTACAGCGCGTTTGGCCAGCGCATCGTTTCCACCATCTTCACCGAGACCAACCAGTACCGCGTGATCCTGGAAGCCCAGCAGGAAGGCATGAACACGCCCGAGGCCCTGGGCACCTTGCAGCTGCGCACAGGCTCCGGCACGCCCACGCCGCTGGCGGCTGTGGCCACCATCCGCGAGCAACTGGCGCCGCTGCAGATCACGCGCGTGGCCCAGTACCCGGCGGCAACGCTGGGGTTTGACAAGGCCGAAGGCGTGTCCTTGGGCAGTGCGGTGGACGCCATCCGCGCTGCCGCGAAGGAAATCGGGATGCCGCAGGGCTTGTCGATGGAGTTCCTGGGGGCTGCCGGGGCTTACGAAAAATCGTTGTCGAGCCAGCTGTGGCTCATTCTGGCGGCCATGGTGTGCGTGTACATCGTGCTCGGCGTGCTGTACGAGAGCTATATCCACCCGGTCACGATCCTCTCCACCCTGCCTTCCGCCGGGGTGGGGGCGCTGCTGGCGCTCATGGTGTCGGGCAACGACCTGGGGGTGATCGGCATCATCGGCATCATCCTGCTGATCGGCATCGTCAAGAAGAACGCGATCATGATGATCGACTTCGCCATCGACGCCGAGCGCCACCAGGGCATGGGGCCGCAGCAGGCCATCCACCAGGCCGCGCTGCTGCGCTTTCGCCCCATCCTCATGACCACTCTGGCGGCGCTGTTTGCCGCGCTGCCGCTGATGCTGGGCTGGGGCGAGGGCGCGGAACTGCGCCGGCCCCTGGGGCTGGCGATTTTTGGCGGCCTGATCCTGAGCCAGATGCTCACCCTTTTCACCACGCCGGTGATCTATCTGGCGTTTGACCGGCTGGGCCGCCGTTGGACGGGGCGGGGCACGGCGGCGGCGCCGGTCCAGGCCGGGGAGGTGTCGTGAATCTCTCGCGCCCCTTCGTCGAGCGGCCGGTCGCCACCGTGCTGCTGACCATTGGCGTGGCCCTGGCGGGGATCGCCGCATTTTTTGTGCTGCCCGTATCGCCTTTGCCGCAGGTGGACTATCCGGCCATTTCGGTCTCGGCCAGCCTGGCGGGCGCCAGCCCCGAAACCATGGCCACCAGCGTGGCCACCCCTCTGGAGCGGCGGCTGGGGGTGATTGCCGGGGTCAACGAAATGACCTCGACCAGCTCCAACGGATCGGCGCGTGTGAGCCTGCAGTTCGACCTGAACCGCAACATCGACGCGGCCGCGCGCGAGGTGCAGGCCGCCATCAACGCGGCGCGGGCCGACCTGCCCGCCACGCTGCGCAGCAACCCCACGTATCGCAAGCGCAACTCGGCGGCATCACCCGTCATCATTCTGGCGCTGACCTCCAAGACGCGCACGCCGGGTGAGATCTACGATGCCGTCTCCAACGTGGTGAGCCAGCGCCTGTCGCAGGTGGACGGTGTGGGCGAGGTGGAGATTGGCGGCGGCTCGCTGCCCGCCGTGCGGGTGGAGCTGCTGCCCTTTGCGCTCAACCGCTACGGCATCAGCACCGAAGACGTGCGCGCTGCCATCCAGGCCTCCAACGCCAACCGTCCCAAGGGCGCCATCGAAGGCGACGGGCGCCGCCTGCAGATCTATACACCATCGCCAGCGCGCAAGGCGGCAGAGTACGAATCGCTCATCGTCGCCTGGCGCAACAATGCCGCCGTGCGGCTGGGGGATGTGGCGCGCGTGGTGGACGGGGTGGAAAACCGCCGCACCGTGGGGCTGTTCAACGGCGACCCCGCCATCATCGTGCTGGTCACGCGCCAGCCGGGTGCCAACATTATCGAAACGGTGGATGCCGTGCGCGCGCTGTTGCCCGACCTGCAGGCCCAGCTGCCGCAGGACATCCAGGTGGCCGTGGCGTCGGACAGCACCAACTCCATCCGCTCCTCCCTGCATGAAATCGAGCTGACCCTGATGGTCTCCATCGCCCTCGTGGTGCTGGTGGTGGGCCTCTTCCTGCGCAAGGCGCGGGCCACGGTGATCCCGGCGGTGGCCACTGTGGTGTCGCTGCTGGGAACCTTCGGCGTGATGTACTTCCTGGGCTTCAGCCTGAACAACCTGAGCCTGATGGCGCTGACCGTGGCCACAGGTTTTGTGGTGGACGATGCCATCGTGGTGCTGGAAAACACCATGCGCCACATCGAGGCCGGCATGGACCGCATGCAGGCCGCGCTGCAGGGTGCGCGGGAGGTGGGCTTCACCGTGCTGTCCATCAGCCTGTCGCTGGTGGCGGTGTTCATTCCGCTGCTGTTCATGGACGGCCAGGTGGGGCGGCTGTTCCGCGAATTCGCCATCACGTTGTCAGCGGCGGTGATGATTTCGCTAGTGATCTCGCTCACCACCACGCCCATGATGTGTGCGTGGCTGCTGCGGGCGCACGACCCGGCCAGCGACAAGCCCCCGTCGCGCCTGGCGCGGTGGGCAGAGCGCGGCTACCAGGGCGTGCTGCGCGGGTATGGACACAGCCTGGACTGGGCCCTGGCCAGCAAAGGCCTGGTGGTGCTCATCCTGCTGGCGGTGATCGGGCTCAACGTGTACTTGTTCGCGAAGATCCCTAAAGGGTACTTCCCCGAGCAGGACAACGGCCAGCTCAACGCGGGCCTCAGGGCCGACCAGAGCATTTCGTCCGAAGCCCTGGCGCGCAAGCTGCGCCAGGCCGTGGAGATCATCCGCAAGGACCCAGCGGTGGACACCGTCGTCGGCTTCTCGGGTGGCAGCCGGGCCGGGGGTGGGTTCATGTTTGTGAACCTCAAGCCTTTGAAGCAGCGCACGGACAGCACACCGGCCGTCATTGCGCGGCTGCGGCCGCAGCTCAACCAGATCACCGGCCTCAGGGTGTTTCTGAACCCCGTGCAGGACCTGCGCATGGGCGGGCGCTCCAGCAACTCCACCTACCAGTACACGCTCAAGAGCGACAACATGGCGGACCTCAAGCAATGGGCGGGCAAGCTGGCCGACCGGCTCAAGGACGAAAGCCTGCTCAAGGACGTGGACACCGACCAGGCGGAAAACGGCGTGGAGACCTATGTGGAGGTGGACCGCGACAGCGCTTCGCGCCTGGGCGTGAGCGCCTCGGCCATCGACAACGCGCTGTACAACGCGTTCGGCCAGCGTTCGGTGGCTACGATCTATGGCGAACTCAACCAGTACGCCGTCATCATGGAGTGGGCGCCGGAGTACACCCGGGGCCCGCCGGCCCTGAAAGATATCTACGTGGCCAGCAACCCGACCGGTGCCACGGGGACGGCCGCCAACCCGGGCCAGCGCGGTGCGTCCACGGGCAATGTCATCAGCACTGCGGCGTCGACCATGGTGCCGCTGAGCGCTGTGGCGCGCGTGGTGGAGCGGGCCTCACCCACGTCCATCAGCCACCAGGATGGCGAGCTGGCCACCACCATCTCGTTCAACATCGACCCCGGAACCTCGCTGGCGCAGGCGCGCCAGGTCATCGAGCAGGCCGAGGCCGACATTGCCATGCCCACCAACGTGCGCGGCAGCTTCCAGGGCACGGCGCTCAGCGCCCAGCAGTCGCAGGGGCAACAGCTGTTCCTGATCCTCACCGCCATCGTGGTGATCTACATCGTGCTGGGTGTTCTGTATGAAAGCCTGATCCACCCGATCACGGTGCTGACCACGCTGCCGTCGGCGGGGGTGGGCGCCGTGCTGGCGCTGCTGCTGTTCAACATGCAGTTCACCATCATTGCGCTCATCGGCGTGTTCCTGCTGATCGGCATCGTCAAGAAGAACGCGATCATGATCATCGACTTTGCGCTGGACGCCGAGCGCGCGCGCGGGCTCACGGCCCTGGAGGCCGTGCGCGAAGCCTGCCTGCTGCGGTTTCGCCCGATCCTGATGACCACGATGGCTGCTGCGCTGGGTGCACTGCCGCTGGCCATCGGCTTCGGGCAGGGCTCGGAGCTGCGCCAGCCGCTGGGCGTGGCGATCATCGGCGGGCTCATCGCGAGCCAGTTGCTCACCTTGCTGACGACGCCGGTGGTGTATGTGCTGCTCGACAAGCTGCGCAAGCCCGCACCCAACGAACAACAACTCAGCCGCGCCGGATCCCCCGGTGCCGCTGTCTGATTGCGCACCATGACCCGTCTCTTCATACCCCTCGCACCGGGTGCACGCGCCGCACGCTTGGCCAGCCTCGGGCTCGCGCTGACGCTGCTGTCTGCCTGCTCCGTCACTCCGCCGTACCAGCGCCCCGAGATGCCAGTGCCGGCCACGTTCAAGGAGGCGGGCGCCACCTGGGCGCCAGCCGCGCCTGCCGACGCGCTGGACCGTGGACCCTGGTGGGAGCTGTTCGGAGACGCCGAGCTGAACCGGCTGGCGGAGCAGGTGCAGCTATCCAACCAGAACATTGCCGCAGCAGTGGCTGCCTATGCCCAGGCGCAGGCCGTGGTGCGGCAGCAGCGCGCGGGGCTGCTGCCTTCCGTCAGCCTGTCGGGCGGTGCCACGCGTTCGGGTGGCGAGGGCGCCAGCCGGTCCGGCACCACGACCCAAGCCTCGTTGGGGGTGGACTGGGCCCCGGACCTGTGGGGGCGGCTCGAAAGCGGCGTCAACAATGCCCAGGCCAGTGCGCAAGCCAGCGAGGCCGACCTTGCGTCGGCCCGCCTGTCCGCCGTGGGCAGCCTGGCCTCCGCCTATTTCCAGCTGCGCGAGGCTGATGCGGAAATCGGGCTGCTGCAGGCCACGGTGGAGGGCTACGAGCGCAGCCTGCAGATCGCCAGGAATCGTTATTCCGCCGGAGTGGTGGCCCAGACCGACGTGCTGCAGGCGCAGACTCAGCTGGCAAACGCGCGGGCCGACCTGGCCACCGCGCGCCAGAACCGGGCGCGGTTCGAGCACGCGCTGGCGGTGCTGACGGGGCAGGCGCCCTCCGACTTCGTCGTGCCCAGTGCGCCGTGGGTGGCCCAAGTGCCCGAGGTGCCACCAGGCGTCCCCTCAACCCTGCTGCAGCGCCGCCCCGACATCGCGTCGGCAGAGCGGGCCGTGGCCGCTGCCAACGCGCAGATCGGCATCCAGCGCGCGGCGTACTTTCCCAGCCTGAGCCTGGGCGCCACCCTCGGCAGCGGTGGCAGCAGCGTGGCGGATCTGTTCAAGGCGTCGGGCACTGTGTGGTCGCTGGGGCTGTCCATTGCACAGACTGTGTTTGATGCAGGTGCCACCGCCGCCCGCGTGGAGGAGGCGCAGGCTGCACGCGATGCCCGTGTGGCCGTTTACCGCCAGACCGTGCTGACGGCCTTCCAGAGCGTGGAAGACCAGCTCACCGTGCTGCGCACCCTGCGAGAACAGGAGCCCCTGCGGCGCGAGGCCGTATCGGCCGCCGAACGCACGGCGCAGCAGCTGCTCAACCGCTATCGCGAAGGCCAGGTGGGCTACACCGAGGTGGTGACCGCGCAAGTGTCAGCGCTGTCTGCCCAGCGCGCCCTGCTGCAGCTGCAGGTCAACCGCCAGCTGGCCGTGGTGGCGCTGGTGCAGGCGCTGGGGGGCGGGTGGCAGGCGCCGTGGCAGCCCCCCGCCTGAAGGCTGCGCGGGGCTGCTCGGCATATACTCCTGTTTTGATAGCTGCTAGCGCTTGATAGATAAGCGGTAGAGCCTTGTTTGATTCAAATTTTCTCAAGGAGTGTGCGTGGACGTTGTATTGCTGGTCAAGGCTGCCATCATGGGCGTGGTCGAAGGCCTGACGGAGTTCCTGCCCATTTCTTCCACGGGGCACCTGATCCTGGCGGGCTCTCTGCTGGGATTTGATGATGCCAAGGCCAAGGTGTTTGACATTGCCATCCAGACCGGTGCCATCTTTGCGGTGATCCTGGTGTATTGGCAGAAGATCCGCGCCACGCTGGTGGCCTTGCCCACGCAGCGGCAGGCGCAGCGGTTTGTACTCAATGTGCTCATCGGGTTTTTGCCCGCTGTGGTGCTGGGCCTGTTGTTTGGCAAAGCCATCAAGGCCCATCTGTTTACCCCTGTGGTGGTGGCCAGCACCTTCATCATTGGGGGCTTCATCATTTTGTGGGCAGAGCGCCGATCTCCTGCGGCCACCCGCATCCAGTCGGTGGATGACATGACGCCGCTGGACGCCCTCAAGGTGGGCCTGGTGCAGTGTCTCGCCATGGTGCCGGGCACCAGCCGCAGTGGCTCCACCATCATCGGGGGCATGCTGCTGGGCCTGTCGCGCAAGGCAGCCACCGATTTTTCGTTCTTTCTGGCCATTCCCACGCTCATTGGCGCGGGGGTGTACAGCCTGTACAAGGAGCGCGCGCTGCTGTCGGTGGCCGATCTGCCCATGTTCATCACCGGGCTGGTCTTTTCTTTCCTGAGCGCCTGGCTGTGTGTGCGCTGGTTGTTGCGCTACATCAGTACCCATAGCTTTGTACCGTTTGCGTACTACCGCATCGTGTTTGGCATCGTTGTTCTGGTGACAGCATGGACTGGATGGGTGCAGTGGGCGGACTGATAATCCACCCATGAGCCGTTTTGCCCCCATTGCACCCCTGGTTTCTTGTGCTTCGTTGCTGGCTTGCCTGTGCTCCTGGCCGGCGGCGCACGCCGCGGATGCGCCTGCGGCCGAAGAGCCGCCCAAACCGTTGTTCAACTACGCGCTGGGCGCCATCGTGGGCTCCAGCCCGGACTACGCGGGCGGTGATGGGCGCAAGAACAGCTTGCGGCCCGCATGGGCCATCGAATATGGACGTTTCAGGCTCAGTACCTCGCGTGGCAGCGCCTTCATGGGGCATGGACTGGGTCCGCGCGAATCGGGTGCCAGCGCCACGCTGGCGCAGGGAGATCAATTCAACCTGAGCGCCTCGCTGCGCATCGACAAAGGCCGTGACGGCTCGGACGCACCGATCCTGGTGGGGTTGCCCTCGGTCCGGTCCACGCTGCGCGCGCGGGTGAGCGCTGGGTATGCGCTGACGCCACGGTGGTCTGTGGGCGCCGGGCTTTCGCAGGACATTCTGGGGCGCGACGGCGGCGCGCAGTTGTCCACTAGCGTGGGCTATACCTGGCCCGTGACCGAGCAGACCAAAGTCACTTTCGGCGCAGGCGCGAGCTTTGGGGATCGCACCTATCTGCGCGGTCATTTTGGCGTGCCTGCGGGTGGTTCCGGGGCCTTGCCTGCCTTTGATCCGGGCGCAGGCCTGTACAGCGTGGATGCCGGTGTGGAGGTCATGTCGGCCATCAATCGCCACTGGGTGATTCTGGGTGCGGCGCGTGTATCGCAGCTCAAGGGCGACGCCCGCCGCAGCCCGCTCACCGTCGAGCCCACAGGGTATTCCGTGTCCGTCGGCCTGGCATATCGTTGCTGCCGCTAGTCCACTGAAACCGAGAAATCGGCTGTGCGTGAGGGCGGCCCTGCCAGGCCCTCACCTTTCGGGCCGGGGTGGCAGCAGGCAGCATCGCTGCGTTGCGGGCCTTGCCAAGGCGGCCAACCTTGGCAAGGCCCGCGCCTTGCGCTGCACCCGCTTCCACCTCGGCACACAGCCGATTTCTCGGTTTCAGTGGACTAGCGTGCAACACCGTGCGGGAGCCGGCCTTTTGCGAAGGCCCGTGGGGCCTGCGGGGGCTCCATTGGCCGAAAGTGATAAGCTGGTGCTGACACACTGTTACCTGTAGCAGGGCGATGCAAAGCGGCCACCGCGAAGGAGGTGCAGCGTTGGATCGCCCCCCTGTCGATGACCATCTGCCCGCCGGGGCTATCGCCGCATGATGCAAGACGAGCCTGAGTTGTCGCAGCCCCCCACAGCCGTCCATCAGGATTCCTGGTCCAAGGCTGAATTGCTGGATCTGATCACCCGCAGCGCGGGTGCCACCATGGCCGTGATCGACCGCAGTCTGGCCATGATCTATGTCAACGAGGAATACGCCCGCTGGTTCGGCGCCGTGCCCCAGCAGTTGGTGGGGAAAACTCTGGTCGAGGTGTATGGTGAGAGCGACTGCGCCCGATTCATGCCCTTCGTCGAGCGTGTGCTGCAGGGCGAGCGGGTGCAGTACCAGCGCCTTCTGCGCACACCGTATGGCATTGATGAATGGCGCACCATCTGCCTGACCCCCTGGCACAACCGGCAGGGGCTGGTGGACGGCTTCATCACCACGGCGCTCGACGTTCATGAACTGCAGGTCACCATGAATGCGCTGCGCGCTGCCAACCAGCGGCTTTCCTCGCACATGGAAAACAGCCCGCTTGCGGTGCTGGAGATGGACCACAACCTCAGGCTCCTGCACTGTTCGCAGCGCGCTGTGCAGCTCATGGGCTGGCTGCAGGTGGCGGGGCTGGAGGGGCGGTTGCTGACGGAACTTGTGGATCCCTCACTTCAGGACGATGGGCTTCAGAGTGCGCTACAGCGCCTGCAGACGGGGCAGGAGTCCCAGAACCGCGCGGAGACCTGCTTTGTGCGGGAGGACGGTAGCGAAGTGCATTGCGAGTGGTTCAACTCCGCACTGACCGACGCCCAGGGGCAGGTCACATCGATCATGGCGCTGGTCCAGGATGTCTCGGCCAAGATCCAGATCGCCCGCCAGCAGCACTATTTGGCCAACCACGATTCACTCACGGGCCTGCTCAATCGTGCGGCTTTTCAGAGCCGTCTGGAGCAGTCCCTGACGCAGGCGCGATGCAATGCCGGGTCTGTGGCCTTGCTGTTCATCGACCTCGATGGGTTCAAGGGGGTGAACGACGCCGAAGGCCATCGCGCCGGTGACGAAGTGCTGCGCATTGTGGCCCAACGCATTGCCAGCACGGTGCGTGCGGGCGACACCATGGCACGCCTGGGTGGCGACGAATTCCTGGTCATGCTCGACCGAGATGTCACCCGCGACGTGACCGACACCATCGGCCACCGCATCATCGAGGCATTGCACCAGCCCATGGTTGTGGAAGGGCGTGACCTTTTCATCGGCGCCAGCATTGGCGTGGCCGTGTATCCCCCGCTGGAGGGGGATATCGACGCCCTGATGAACCGCGCCGACCAGGCGATGTACTCGGCCAAACGCGCGGGCAAAGGCCGGCTCCATTACGCGGAAGCGGCCCGTTCCTGAGCGGTGGTCTACCGCTCCAGGGAGGCTGGCCTGCAGCGCCTCCTCTACAGGCTGGGCAGCCGGACGCTCTGCTGAAAGTGGAAGAAGTTCCCGGGGTCGTACTGGGCCTTGACCTGCTGAAGCTGCGGGTATGCAGGGCCCCAATAGGCCTGGGCAAAGTCCTGCAGGCTTGCGTCGGGATAGTTCTGGTACACGTGGCCGTTCAGGAAGGGTTTGACCAGGTTCATGAACCCATCGAGCCAGGCTTCCATCTGGGCCCGCTCGGTGTCATTGGTCCAGAACACGTCCACCACGAGGTCGGCATCCACATGGCGGTGGATGAAAGCGCTGTCGGCCACGGGATAGCGGTTGATGGCGCCGCCATAGGGTTCCAGATAAGCCAGCGACCAGGGGTTGGGCGAGGTCTTGAAGTAATCGATGATGCGTTGCCAGTCGGCTGTTGACAGCGGCGTGCTGATGTAGCCGCAGGCCTTGGTTTCCGCCACGCCGTCGGGCAGGTTGTCTGGCAAGGTGTAGGGGTGGTCTTCCAGCCAGATATTCATGTCGGGGTAGGTGCCCGTCTTGTCCACCAGCAGCTGTGCGCTCGGTATCGCCATGAGGCGTGCAATGGCCTTCATGCCCTCATCGCGCGTGCCGCAGAACATGCCTTGCACCATGTAGACCGGCGTACTGTTCTGGTAGCCCAGGTTCATCATGTAGCCCAGGGCATCGGGTGCGCCGGTTTTCATGTAGTGGGCTTGCATCGTCGTCAGGACTTCGGCGGCATGCGCGGCGTCCCAGCTGATGGCCCAGGCCCACACCTGGTCCAGCCGGTGCATGCGGTAGGTGACCTGCAGCAACACACCAAAGTTGCCGCCCGTGCCACCGCGCATGGCCCAGTAGAGCCCCGGGTTCTCCTGCGCGCTGGCCGTGACGATGCTGCCGTTGGCAAGCGCCACCCGGAACGATTCCACCAGATCGCTCTGGATGCCGAAGGCCCGCGATGTATAGCCATAGCCGCCACCCTGCACGAAGCCCCCCACGCACACGCTGCCGCACGCTCCCGTGGGCACATGCCAGCCGGTGTGGTTCATCGCGCCGTTGAAATGGTCGAAATCGGTGCCCGGCAGCACATGCACGCGTTCGCGGGGTGGGTCCAGCACCACGCCTTTCAGGTCGCTCAGGTCCACCACCATGCCGCTGTTGACGGAGTAGCCTGCCGTGCTGTGCCCGCCGCAGCGCACGGCCACCCACAGGTTGTAGGTGCGGGCCACGGCAAGGCATTCGAGCACGTCGTGTTCGCAGGCGCAGTAGACGATGATCTCGGGATAAGCCTGAAACGCGGGGTTGGACTCTTGCCGCGCGGCGTTGTAGTCGGGGCTGGACGGCAGCACGATGCGGCCCACCAGCTTGGCCTCCAGCGCAGCCACGGCGTCCCAGGTCAGGGTTGCGCCCGGCGCGTTCGGTGCGGCCTGGCGTGTAGCCAGCGACTCAAAATGCGCAATGCGGGCGTCTTTGGCAATGCGGGCGGGACTTTTGCGATGGGCCATGGTGAACAATCCTTGGGTGGTAACGCGAAGCCCCGTGTTTAACGGAAGCCAGGCCGTTTGACCAGTTCGGAATGGCCCTTGGGGCTCAGCCGCCGGGTGCGGTGTGCACTGGTAGCGCTCAGGCCGACGACAGCGCCAGGTCCCCGGTGTTGCGGCGAAGGCAGAATTTCCCCCCTTGCTTGCCGCTGTACATTGCCGCATCCGCCAGCTTCAGCAGGCCCAGTGCATCGTTGCTGTCGTCCGGTGCAATCGCGTAGCCGATGGTCAATCCCACTTCCACCTGTAGATCGCCCAGCGAGAAAGGGGTGCGAAAAGCTTCCAGCAGTTTGAGCCCCAGCTCCTGGGCTTGCTGGCTGCTGCCAAGGTGGCCCGCCATCACCACAAATTCATCGCCGCCCAGGCGCGCTACCACGTCACTCTGGCGCACATGGCCTTGCAGCCGACGGGTCACGGCGATCAGCAGTTCATCGCCCACATCGTGGCCGTGCCGGTCGTTGACGGGCTTGAAACCATCGAGGTCCATCACGTACACGGCCAGCAGGCTGTTGGGGCCGCTGTGGGGCAGGGCGGAGGCCAGGGCAATGCTCAGGCCACGCCGATTGGGCAAGCCGGTCAAGGGGTCGGTATGGGCCAGCGAGTGCATCGCGTCGCGCTCGCGGTTGGCATCCAGCGCCTCGAGCCGCAATGCCTTGGTGCGCAGGCCCAGCACGCGCATGAAGAGCAGCATGTCCAGCGTTGCACCAAACTGGAAGGAATGCAAAGTCCAGAAATTCACCGGCACCCAGCCGTTGATGACGCCGATGACGATCGCGGTCGCAATGAAGTAGACCAACCAGGCCAGCAGCAGGCTGGTGCCGACCCCATCACCCCGGATCGCACGGCGTGCCGCACCGGGGATGCCCATCAGGGCGGGTACAAGGCCCAGGATGCTCACAATGGCTGCAATGGCGCGGGTGGAGATGGCATCCAGTCCGTATGCCAGTGCAAGGAGCACACACAGTGCCGCTCCACAGCGCATGAAGCGCAGAAAGCGTTTGTTGGAGTCGGGCTCCGACAGGGCCTGTCCGATGAAGAGGAACGAACCACAGGTGGCGAGCAAGGCAGAGAGCCCTCCCATGTGGACTTCATGCCAGAGGCTGTCGCTCCAGAGGAACTGCCGACCCACGCCGAACAGGTGCATCGAAAACAGCAGGCTGCCGGATGTGAGCAATGCGTAGTAGATGAACAGTGGCTCGCGCAGGCTCAGCCACTGGCCCACGCTGTACACAAGCAGGCACAGGGCCAGCCCGGTCAATACGCCCTGCAGCATTTGCTCGTTGACCGCCTTGCTGAGCATGGCTGCAGGCTTGTAGAACGAGATTGGCAGGATCATCGCCCCCCGGGTCTGGATGCGCACCAACAGTTCGTACTGCAACCCGGGCCTCAGATTCAGCGTGAGCGCGTGGGATCGGCTTTGCAATGGACGGTGCGCGTAAGGGTGCAGGCTGCCCAGGGTTGCTTGCTGGACCACATAGCCGCTGGTCGTGAGGTAGACGCCGATGTGGTTCAGGTCGGAGTGGTTGACATCCAGGATCCACTGGGCGTCAGACGTCGAGGCCACTTCGAACGGGATGCGCAGCCAGACTGCATCGGGCCTCACCCCCAACGTAGCGCCCACGCTAGGGGGCGGGGTGAACTTGTCGGACTGCGCCAGTACATCTTCCACTGAAAGCTGAAGGCTGGGATCGCTCAGTAGCGTGACGGCTGGCCATGCATCGATGGCTCCCCGCTCGTCGTTCAGCAGCAAGGGTGAGCTACCTGCCCACGCCCAGGGGCAGACCATCAACGCCCAGAGCAAAGCCAGCCAAGGGAGGTGGTGGGGCCGGGGCCGGTTCGGCATGGGGTGACGGCGGGGCATGGTCGGGCTGGTTCAGTATAGGCAAGGCACCACGGTGCAGGAGGCCTGTTTCATGGCGCAAGCGCCAGTTCGCCACTGTTGCGCAGGATGGAGCTTTTGCCCCCTTGCTTGCCGGCATACATGGCTGCATCGGCAAGACGGATCAACCCATGGGAGTCGTCGCTGTCCAGGGGGGCCAGGGCATAGCCGATGGTCAGTCCCACCTTCAGGTTCAGGTCGCCCAGGGAGAACGGCGCATCGAAAGCGTGCAGCAGGGATCGGCCCAGCTCTTCGGCATGGTGCGGACTTTCGAGATGGCAGGCCATGACGATGAATTCATCCCCGCCCAGCCTTGCTACCAGGTCCGTCTGCTGGCGGACACTGGTTTGCAGCCGCTTGCCCACAGCCACCAGCAGGTCGTCGCCCACATCGTGGCCATGTGAGTCATTGATGGGCTTGAACCCGTCCAGATCGATCAGATACACCGCGACCAGATGGCTTGGTGAGCTGGAAGACAGCGCAAGTTGCAGCGCATGCTGCAGCCCACGCCGGTTGCTCAGACCTGTCAGTGGGTCGCTGTGCGCCAGCGAATGCATGATGTCGCGCTCGCGCAGCGCCTCCTGTGCTTTCATCCGCATGGCTCTGGCGCGCAGCCCCATGACGCGCAAGAACAGCAGCATGTCCAGCGTGGCGCCGAACTGGAATGAGTGCAGCGTCCAGAAGTTCGCGGGCACCCAGCCCTGCACCAGGCACACCATGAGTGCGGCAGCCACACCGTAGGCAATCCAGGCCGCCAGCAGGGTGGTGCCGATGGGGTCTTTTTGCCGCACCCGCGTGATGGCAGCAGGCACGCTGATAAGAGAAGGCAGGGGGCCTACCAGACTCATGAAAGCGATGGCGATGGGGATGCTCAGCCAGCCCAGCGTGACGGCAACGCAGACCACTGCTGTGATCGCTGCACCTGCGCGCATGGCGCGTGCGTACCGGCTTTGCGGGTTGTCTGCCAGTGCGGCACTCAGGAACAGGAACGAGCCCGCCAGGGCAATCAACCCAGCGGCCAGTCCTGCATACCGGCTCATCCACAGATTGCCCGGCCATAAAAACTGGTCGCCAATGCCGAAGAACTGCAGCGAAAAACCCGCGCTGCCCAGCACCACCAGTGCATAAAAGCCGAACAAGTGCTCGCGCTGCGTGAACCACTGGATCAGGCTGTACGCCAGCAGGCACAACGCCAGCCCGTTGAGCAGACCCTGCAACATCTGCTCGCGCAGGGCCTGGTGCATCTGGTAGGGCATTTCGCCGACCGTGATGGGCAGGATCAGTGGTCCGGTGGCTTGCACCCGTATCAGCAGGTCGTAAGCCTGTCCGGCCTGCAGGTCGAATGCCATCGCTGGCGTGCGGCTGGATAGCTGCATCTGATCACGCTGGCTGGTGCGAATCTGCTGGAGCACTCGGCCGCCACTGGTCAGGTAAATCTCGGCCTGCAGCGAGCTGTAGCCGATATCCACCATCCAGGGGGCGCGCGGTGTCTTGGGCGCGACGATGGGAATGTGCAGCCACATGGCTGCCTTGTGCACACCCAGCGAGCCACCGCGCCGGGCAGGCGCCTCGAACTCATTCAGGCGTTCCAGCATGTCCTGCACCGAAAGCTGGTACGTGGGATCGGCCTTGAGCGTGATGGCTTCCCAGGCATTCATCTGCGGCCGATCCTGCGTCAGCACAAGAGGCGCGTTCGCCTGCACGCCCGCAGGCAGAGCCATGATGACGAACAGCCAAAGCAGGCTGGACGCCACGCCGCAGCGCGCACGACCAAGCCGGGTGATCGTCAGGAGGGCGCAGACCAGCGGGGACATTGGCGTGGGAACAACGGCTATGTGGGTTGCTGCGCCTGGGCGGGGTGTGCGGCAGGGGCCTGGGCGGCCAGGCCCGCGCTCCAGCTGCCGCGCGTCGTCAGCCGGTCTTCGATCCGGTTGATCCAGCCCGGCGCGTGGGGGTCATCGCTCCAGCTGTGCACCACCTCGTCCACCTGGTTGAGCAACTCGGTGGGCAGTTGGAGGGGGCGGGTCTGGCTCATCAGCACGCGGCTCATGAAGTGGTAGCCCAGGATGCGCGTGAGTGTCCTCACGATCGAGAACCGGGGCAGCACCAGGCGCAGCACGGTGTCGATGGCACGGGCGATCAGCAACACCCCCCAGAACAGCAGCGCCGATGGCCACGGAACAGGCTGGGTCAGGCCCAGGTCGCTGGCCGTGTCGCGCCCGCACAGGTAGCGGGTCATGAGTTCGGGAAAGGGTTTCACAATGTTCCAGGGCAGCGAGTTCTCCATGGTCTGCATCAAGGCCCGGCCCAGGGCAGGGCGGGGGTCCGGTGTGACGGGTTCGGCGCGGCCCCGGGCCTGCATGCGCGCCATCAGGGCCTGGCCCTGGTCCATGGTGTCCACCATCAAGGCCCGGTCGATGCCCAGGATGTGGCCCACCACGTTCCAGGCGTGCAGGTAGGCCTCTTCGTCGGCCGTGCGCAACCTCAGCCCCAAGCGGCGCAAGCTGCGCAAAAACACATAGCCAAACGTTAGCAAGGTGTAGGCCAGCTCTTCCTGGTTGCAGGGCAGTCCATCGCCTTTCAGGTTCCAGCCGCGGGCGTACAGCGTCTGGAACATGGCCTGACGCCCGCCCCCGCTGGGCAGGGCTTGTGGTGCCACCTGCCCGCTGCCCCCGGCCAGCAGCTGTTTGACGGCACTTTGCGGGCTGCCGTGCAGGATCAGGTTGCGGATGGTGGCGTGGATCAGCCGCACCTTGAGCACCTGCGCCACGCCCGCGCCGCGCTGGCTGAGGCCACCGTGCAGCATCACGGGGAAGATCATCGCGGCCGTGGACCGGATGCGGTACTCGGCGTTCTGCTCCAGCTGGCCCGAGGTGTGCAGCACGCTGGAGAGGTCGGGGATCACATAACACTCGGGCAGGCTGGCGCAAAACAGCAGGATGCACGACAGCGCCCCATGCTCCATGAACAGCTTCTCGGCACGCTCGATCTTTTTCGCATCGGCCCAGGACGGCAGCGCTTGCGCGGTCTGCACGTAGTGGTTCAGTGCCCGGGCCATGGCTGCATCCACCCCGTCACCTTGGGCGGTCCAGCCCACCAGGCTCTTGTTGTCCGTCCATTGGCCGAACAGGCGGTTCACGGTGTCGATGCGCGCCCATTGCGGCGCATCCACCGCGACGTCCCCTGCGGGCCAGTCGCCCAGGATGTCGGCGATGGTCTGGTCGGCCAGGGGGTCGGCGTGGTGCTGCATACCCGCCAGTTCGGCGTCCGAGATGGTGTTGGAGTGTGACGTGTTCTGGTTCATACGCTGGCCTTTGCGGGGGCTGCCCAGCGCTGGTACCCGGCCAGCGCGCACAACAAGGGGATGCCCATCGCAAACGGCGCAATGGAGCGGATTTCCACCGGATTGCCCAGGATCATCTGAAACACCATATTGCTCCCATACAGTGCCAGCGGAACCAGGGCATGGTGGCGCAAGAACGGGCTGGATGGCTGCAGGGCCTGTTTGCGAACCGACATGCGGAAACCGAAGATGATGACGAAGGACACGAACACCCAGCCAAAAAACCCCTGCACCGTCTCCCCAAACCATGCGCCATCGGTCTTGGTCATGATCCAGGCCTTGAGGGTGTACACCATGTAAGGGTCGGCGCCCAGATCAAACGCCGTGACGATCATCGCTGCCAGAAATGACAGCATGGCGGCATTGCCCAGGCCCCGCGCGCCGTCCACCGCGCTTTGCCAGACGATGAGGTTGCAGATCACATACCCCGCATAGGTCAGCGAAAACCACATCAGCGGGATGACCAGGGGCACGTCCCCCAGACGGGGACCCAGCACGTCGGTGTAGGTGTACTGGCCAAAGAACCAGCCGCGCGAGGAGCCCATCTGCTCGGCAAACCAGCCAAAACTCACGGCAATCAGCACAAACTGCAGCGCTGGCCGCGCGCCCAGCAAATGGGTGGCACTGGCCCAGCAGCAGGCAAACATCACGACCGAGGCAATCACCAGGGCAATGGTGGTGTCGTTGTGGGTGCGGACTGCGAGGATGACCAGATAGACGGCCAGCAGCACATAGCTGAGCACAGGCAATCGCGAGGCAAAGTGAGGCAGGGTGGGCATGGGGGTGTATCACACTGTAACAACTCCCCCAGTGTAGGGGATTGCTCCACTCCGGGCGAACCTTGTTTGCCCTGATCGAAGGCCGTCTTGGCGGGGCTTTTCGGCGCTATTCGGGGCATTGCAGGAGGTATTGGGTGCTATGCCGCCCCAAACCCCGCAGCCCCCCAACACTGCGGGTGGGTCGTCAGTGCTTGACCGGGTTCAGCGCCGCCAGATTGAGCAGCGCCGCCTCAATGGCCGCCGCCGTGGCCACGGGCTGCTCCATCGGAAACAGATGGCTGCCGTCCAGCATCATGGTGCGGCCTTTGGTGATGCGCAGTGTCATGGCCATGCCCACCTGCCGCATCTCGTCCGAATCGCGCCCGCCGATGAAGGCGGCCGGGCACTGCAGGGGGTGGGTGCTGAGCAGCCGTCCCAGGTTGTGCGGCAGCGTGTTGTAGATGGCGGTTTCCACTGCGCGGTCAAAGCCCAACACGCGCTTGCCGTCGTGGTCCACCAAGCCGTGGGTGATGTAGTCGCCCAGCACTTCGGGGTCCCAGTGCGCAAAGGCCTTTTTCTTGCGAAAGTGTTCCAGCGCCTCTTCGTTGCTGGCCCAGCTGAAGCGCCGTTGTCGGCTGACCTTGCCCGGCGAGATGGAGCCCACGACCTGCGTGCGTTTGGCCACATCGACCGCGTTGGCCTTCCAGCCGCCCAGCAGGGGCGAATCGATCAACAGCACACCGCGCACCAGGTGGGGGTGGCGGGCGGCGGCCATCACGCTCAAAAAGCCGCCCAGCGAATGGCCCACCAGAAATACAGGCTGGCCCAGGCGCTCCACCTGCGGCGTGGCGAAGTCTGCCAGCTGCTGCACCAGATGGGGCCAGTTGTTGGTCACCGGGTACTTGGGGTCGTGGCCGTAGCGTTCCACCGCGCTGACCTCAATCCCCCGGGCCTTGAGGTGCTGGAAGAGCACGCGGTACGTGCTGGCCGGGAAGCTGTTGGCGTGCGAGAAAACGATGGGGAGCATGGGGATACCGGCGGGGCAGGGCGAACCCCGCCGTCAGAGAAATCAGATGAGCTTGTCGGTGTGGTTGGTGATCTTCTTGAGCGGCTTGCTGCGGGCCGGGTTCACCATGATGGGCACGGTGGTGGCGCCACCCCCCCAGGCCGGGTCTTCGATGCTGTCGAACACCTGGCGCAGCTTCTGGCCCCAGCTGTCGTGCAGCATGCGGAAGTAGGGGTTGTTCTCGTCGATGCAGACCACCTTGGAGGTCGAGAAGCTGTCGGCCTCGTACACCACCAGGTCCAGCGGCAGGCCCACCGACAGGTTGGACTTGAGCGTGCTGTCCATGGACACCAGCGCGCACTTGGCGGCTTCGTCCAGCGGGGTTTCGGGGGTGAGCACCCGGTCGAGCACGGGCTTGCCGTATTTGGATTCGCCGACCTGGAAGTACGGTGTCTCGGACGTGGCCTCGATGAAGTTGCCGGCCGAATACACCTGGAACAGGCGCATGCCTTCACCCTTGATCTGGCCGCCGAACACCATGGACACATTGAAGTCCACGCCCGAGCGCTTGAGCGCTGCGCCGTCGCGTTCGTGCACATGGCGCACCGCAGCACCGAGCACGCGGGCCGCGTCGAACATGCTCTTGGCGTTCCAGATCGAGATCGTCTCGCCCGAGTCACCGTCCTTGAGCTGCTCGGTCTGCAGGATTTCGCGCACCGACTGTGAAATGGACAGGTTGCCTGCCGACAGCAGCACCATGAAGCGGTCGCCCGCCTTCTCGTAGACCATCATCTTGCGGAAAGAGCTGATCTGGTCCAGGCCGGCATTGGTGCGCGAATCGGACAGGAAAACCAGTCCAGCGTTGAGTTTGATGGCGACGCAATACGTCATGGAAGAAGTGGGTCGTTGTAAGAGGGGAACCCGCGAGTTTAGTCCGGCGTGGGAAGGCACCCTTGGGCAGAGTGCGGGCCAGTCATCGCGTGTGCCGTAGCCGGTATCCTGTATTGATAGCAACCAACGCTTGGTGGATAAGCGCTGGAGGCCATTTTTACTCAAGAATTGGCAGGTCCCGCCCTTTTGCGTTCACCCGAAGTTCCGGCGGCAGCCAAGGCAACTGCCGCCCCGGGGGTAAAGGGCTATTGCTCACGGGTCAGGCAGTGTGTGCCCGTCGCTCCTATCATCCGCCGCTTCACCTGGAGGGGCCTTGCCGTGTTGAACCCACTGATCTTGTCTGGAACCCGCCGCGCCAGCGCGCTGGCCTTGGTGGCATTGCTGGCGGCCTGTGGCGGGGGCAGCGCGCAAGACCCCGGCGATGGCGGCAACACTCCGGAGCCACCTCCCGCACCGGCGCGTTCCGGCCAGCTCGAATCCGCCGCCTTGCTTGGCACCGTGCCGGCCGCTGATATCGCTGCAGCGCTGGCCGCCAAGGAGTCGCTGGCCCAGGACGTGGTGCCGCGCTACAGCGTCACTTCTTACCGGATCGAGTACCTCACCACCGATGCCGACGGCAAAGAGGTGCGCGCCTCGGGGCTGGTCAGCGTTCCGCAAAAGCCAGCGGGCGCCAAAAGCCCGGTGCTCAGTTACCAGCATGGCACCCTCTTTCGCGATGCCGAGGCGCCCAGCAACAACGCGGTTGCGTCCGAGGTGGCGGTGGTGCTCGCATCGCTGGGCTATATCGTGCTCGCGCCCGACTACGTGGGCTTTGGCGCTTCCAAGGGCACGCCCCACCCCTACCTGCTGGCGGCGCCGTCCGCAGCCGCCACGGTGGATTTTCTGACCGCCACCCGCACCTGGCGCGGCCAGGCCAACGTGGCGGACAACGGGCAGCTCTTTCTGACCGGCTACTCCGAAGGCGGCTACGTCACCATGGCCACACACCGCGCGCTGCAAGCAAGCGCTTCGCCCCACCTGCAACAGCTGCGCATGGTGGTGCCGGGCGCGGGGCCTTACAACGTGCAGACCACCATGGATGGCCTGGTGGACCTGGTGCGGCAAGAACAGCCGGTGATCGGCGCGCTCATCAACCCGGGCTTCCTGCGCTACCTGGGCGGCAGCGTGCAGCGTGAGGTGCGCCGCCTGCTGCTGCGCGCGCTGATCCCGGGCGATGCCGATGTGGCCTACGACACACGTTTCATCGACCACTTCCTGGCCGACGACGTGTTGGCCCTGGCCAGCGCCAGCAACGTCTACGACTGGAAACCCAATGTGCCAGTGCGCCTGTACCACGGCCGCGATGACCGCACCGTGCCCTACGCCAGCTCGGTCAGCACCGTGCGCGCGATGCAAAGTCGCGGCGCGGGCGATCTGGTCAGCCTGACTGAATGCCGCGCACAACCGGTGGCCGGGCACCTGCCCTGTGTGCCGCCATTCATCACCTTCATGCTAGGGCAGCTGGCGCCGGTGGCGCAGGATCTTTAAGCCGGGCAGGTGGCGGGGCTCGCGTTGGTGGCGAGTGCTACCCGCTGGGGTGCGTGACTGCGTCAGCCCACCATCTTCTTGAGCTGGTAAAGCGCATCCAGTGCTTCACGCGGGCTCAGTGCATCCGGATTGATGCCTGCGAGCGCAGCTTCCAGCGGGCTGGCGCCCGCACTCTCAGGCACCTCGGGCGCAGCGAACAGGTCCACCTGCAATTCATCTTCGCCTGCCCGCTCTTCCAGCGCCGCCAGCGCATGCCTTGCGTGGTGCAGCACGGGCGAGGGCATGCCCGCCAGCTTGGCCACCTGAATGCCGTAACTGCGGCTGGCCGGGCCGGGTTGGATCTCGTGCAGGAAGACGATGTCGGTGCCGCTCTCGGTGGCGCTCACATGCATGTTGATGGCATGGCGCGCCTTGGCGGGCAGCTCCGTCAGCTCGAAATAGTGCGTGGCAAACAGCGTGAAGGCGCGGGTCTTGTCGTGCAGGTGCGTGGCAATGCCGCTGGCCAGCGCCAGGCCGTCGAACGTGCTGGTGCCCCGGCCGATCTCGTCCATCAGCACCAGGCTGTGGGGCGTGGCGGCGTGCAATATCTGCGCGGCCTCGGTCATCTCCAGCATGAAGGTCGATTGCGCATTGGCCAGGTCGTCCGCCGCGCCGATGCGGGTGTGGATGGCGTCGATGGGCCCCAGGCGGCAACTGGCGGCGGGCACGTGGCTGCCCATGCTGGCCAGCAGCACGATCAGCGCGACCTGGCGCATGTAGGTTGATTTACCGCCCATGTTGGGGCCGGTGATGACCTGCATGCGCGTGTTGGCGTTCAGGCGCGTGTGGTTGGCGATGAAGCTGCCGCTGGATGTCTCAGCCAGACGGGCTTCGACCACGGGGTGGCGGCCGCCTTCGATCTCGATGCAGGGCTCGGGCACGAACTGCGGCGCGCACCAGTTCAGCGTGAGCGAGCGTTCGGCCAGTGTGCACAGCACATCCAGCGTGGCCAGCGCCTGGGCCAGGCGGGTGAGGGCGGGCACGTGGGGTTGGAGCTGGTCGAGGATCTGTTCGTACAGCCACTTCTCGCGGGCCAGGGCACGCTCGTTGGCCGACAGGGCCTTGTCCTCGAAGGTTTTCAGCTCGGGTGTGATGAAGCGCTCGGCGTTCTTCAGCGTCTGGCGGCGGCGGTAGTCGTCGGGTACACGGTCGAGGTGGCTGCCGGTCACTTCAATATAGAAGCCGTGCACCTTGTTGAATTGCACGCGCAGGTTGGGGATGCCGGTGCGCGCCTTCTCGCGGGTTTCCAGATCCAGCAGAAAGGCATCGCAGTTGGTCTGGATGGCGCGCAACTCGTCCAGCTCGGTGTCAAAGCCGTTGGCGATCACACCGCCGTCGCGCACCAGGGCGGCGGGCTCTTCGGCGATGGCGGCCTGCAGCAGGCCGGTGCAGCCCTCGGGCGGCTGCAGGTGGCCGAAGATTTGAATCAAATAGGGCTCCAGCGCTTGTCCATTCAGCGCGAGTAGCTCTGCTTTTTGTAGCGTTTTGCCCAGGCCCACCAATTCGCGCGGGCGCACCTGGCGCAAGGCGATGCGGGCGGTGATGCGCTCCACATCGCTCACCCCTTTGAGTTCGCCGCGCAGCAAGGCCCAGGGGCCGCTGCCGCCACCGGCGCCGCCCGCACCGCGCAGCGCGGTGGTGGCCGACAGGCGCTGGCGCGCCTCGGCGCGGTCGCGGCGCGGCTCCAACAGCCAGGTCTTGAGCAGGCGGCTGCCCATGCCGGTCATGCAGGTGTCGAGCAGCGAAAACAGCGTGGGCGCATCGTCGCCGCGCAGGGTTTTGACGAGTTCCAGGTTGCGGCGCGTGGTGGCGGGCAGGTCGATGAGGTCGTCGTTGCGCTGCACCTGCACGCTGTGCACGTGGGTGAGGGTGCGGCCCTGCGTGTGCTCGGCATAGGTCAGCAGCCCGGCGGCGGCGGCGTGCGATTCGCCCAGGTCTTGCGCGCCCCAGGCCTGCAGGCTGGCGGCGCCCAGGTTTTCGAGCAGCTTGCGTTCGCCCAAGGCGCTGTCGAATTGCCAGTCGGGGCGGGGGCTCATGGGGCAGGTGAAGGCGCCGCCCTGGCGCAGCACTTGCAGCTGTTGCTCAAAGCGCTCTGTCACGCCCGCGCTGTAGATCAGCTCGCTGGGCGCCACGCGCGCCAGCCAGGCGCCCAGTTCGTCCTGCGCACATTCGGCCAGGAAGACGCGGCCCTGCGTCACGCTCAGCCAGGCCAGTCCACAGCGCGCACGCGGCGCCTGGTGCACGGCCATCAGCAGCGATTCGGATTTGTCGGACAGCAGCTCCGTGTCGGTCAGCGTGCCGGGCGTGACCACGCGCACCACCTTGCGCTCCACCGGGCCCTTGCTGGCGCCCACTTCGCCCACCTGCTCGGCAATCGCCACCGACTCGCCCATCTTGATGAGGCGCGCCAAGTAGTTCTCCAGTGCATGGAAGGGCACACCCGCCATCACCACCGGCTGGCCGCCCGACTGGCCGCGCTGCGTGAGCGTGATGTCGAGCAGCCGCGCGGCCTTCTCGGCGTCTTGCCAGAAGACCTCGTAGAAGTCGCCCATGCGGTAGAACAGGAGCGTTTCAGGGTACCCGGCCTTGAGGGCCAGGTACTGCTGCATCATGGGGGTGTGGTGTTCGAGCGTGTCGGACATGCTGGGGGCCGAGAAATGAGGCGTGGACTGTAGCAGTTCGCTCCACGGGCCTGCACTGCATGCGGCAGGGGGCGGAGCCCGTTGGCCCAGGCGGATACGGTGATCGCCGTGCTGCGCGGAGGGCTCCGGGTTTTCCCTTGGGCAAATGCCACAGGTTTTTAATGTCCGTTACGTTTTGACATACTCTTGCCTGTATGCTGGCACATTGGCTGTGACCCTCGGCCCCGCCTTGCGCAGGCGGGATTCCTACCCACCGCAGGCTTCAAAGGTTTCAGAGCGACCGTGATCTCGTCCGAACTGTTGACCGATCTCCTTGCCCCCGTTGGCGAGGGCCACATAGAGCCGATGGCGCAGGCGCGTCTGCAGGCGCTGGTCGATGCCGTTCCGGTGGCCTTGATGGAGTTCCGGTTGCAGCACGGCCGTCTGCTGCTGCTGGCTGCCAACGCTGCCGCACGCCGCATGCCCGGCCTGGGGGCGGTGCGCAACCCCGGAGCGGATGCCTGCGAGGTGTTTGACCTGCTGGCGGGCACCCCCCTCATGGACCAACTGCAAGGCGTGGCCCGCGTGGGTGCGCCGCTCGAATGCCGCCAGGTGGTGCGCGAGCCCGGTCGGCTGCTGCTGGCCTGGGATCTGTCAGCCCGCCGTGTGACCAGCGACTGCATCGTGGTCACTGTGCGCGATGCCACCGAGGCCGAAACCCTGCGTGCCGCGCTGGCAGCGTCCGAACGTGCCCTGGAAGAAGTGCGCCGCGAACTGCGCGAACAGACCGAGGTCTTCAACACCATGGAGAGCCTGGCCCGCACGGGCCATTGGCGCCGCATCGAAGACCCGGGCGAAACGGTGCTGCTGTGGTCGCCCGGCCTGTGCGACATCGCTGGCTTCGAACAGCAGGAATGGGTGGACCCCGAGCGCGCCGTGAGCGGCATCCTGCCCGAGGACCGCCATGTGTTCGACAAGGCCCGCATGCCAGGTGCCGGCCTGGATGTGGAATACCGCTGGCGCCGGCCCGATGGCGAAGTGCGGTGGATGCGGTCGCGCGTGCAGCGCACGTTGCCACGCGACGGGGTGCAGGTGGTGATGGGCGTGGTGCAGGACGTGACGGACGAACACCGCGCGGCCGAACAGCTGCGCGAGCAGCTGCTGTTCATCCAGCGCATTGCCAGCCGCATCCCGGGCTTTATCTACGAGTACCGACTGCATGCTGATGGCGGCACCAGCGTGCAGTACATCAGCGATGCAGTGCGTGACTTCATGGGCGTGGAGCCGAGCCAGGTGACCGCCGACCACGGCGTGCTCATGCTCCGGGTGTTGCCCGAAGACCTACCACAGGTGCAGCGCTCGGCGATCACGTCGGTGCGCAGGCTGGTGCCCTGGCAGTGTGAGTACCGTGTGCGCATGCCCGACGGCAGCGTGCGCTGGCACATGACCAATGCCATTCCGCACCGCGAGCCCGATGGCTCGGTGGTGTCCCATGGCTTCACCATGGACATCACGGACCGCAAGCGCGCAGAACAAGAAATCGAGCGCCTGGCCTTCTTCGACGCCCTCACAGGCCTGCCCAACCGCCGCCTGCTGCTGGACCGCCTGCAACGCTCCATCGCCGCCTGCCAGCGCACCAAGAACCTCGGCGCCCTGCTGTTCATCGACCTCGATAACTTCAAAGACCTCAACGACACCCTGGGCCACGACATGGGCGACCAGCTCCTGTCCCAGGTCGCCACCCGCCTGGTGGGCAGCGTGCGCGAAGCCGACACCGTGGCCCGCTTTGGCGGCGACGAATTCGTCGTCATGCTCGAAGCCCTGGCCCCCGACCTGCAAGATGCCGCCACCCAGGCAGAAACCGTGGCCGAGAAACTCCTGGCCAGCCTGAACCAGCCCTTCGAACTCGACGGCGCCCAGCACTACAGCACCCCCAGTATCGGCATCACCCTCTTTGGCGACGAACGCCTCACGGTGGACGAACTCCTCAAACGCGCCGACCTGGCCATGTACCAGGCCAAGGCCGCAGGGCGCAACACCCAGCGCTTCTTCGACCCCGACATGCAAGCGGCCGTCAACGCCCGCTCCAACCTGGAAGCCGACCTGCGCCAGGGCCTGGCCCGGGGCGAACTGCTGGTGCACTACCAGCCCGTCGTGGACCACCAGTCCCAGCTCATGGGCGCAGAAGCCCTGGTGCGCTGGCGCCACCCCCAGCGCGGAATGATCAGCCCCGGCGACTTCATCCCCCTGGCCGAACAGACCGGCCTGATCCTCCCTTTAGGCCAATACGTGCTGCAAACCGCCTGCGAACAACTGCAGCGCTGGGGCCAGCACGAAGCCACCGCCCACCTGTCCATCTCGGTCAACGTCAGCGCCCGGCAGTTCCGCCAGCCCGGCTTTGTGGCCGAAGTGCTGCAGACCCTCAAGAACCACCACGCCGACCCCCGCAAACTCAAGCTCGAACTCACCGAAAGCCTGCTGCTGGGAGACATCGAAGACACCATCGCACGCATGGTGCAGCTCAAGAGCGAAGGCGTGGGCTTTGCGCTGGATGACTTTGGCACCGGCTACTCCTCCCTGTCCTACCTCAAGAGATTGCCCCTGGACCAGGTCAAGATCGACCAGAGCTTTGTGCGGGACGTGCTGACGGACCCCAACGACGCGGCGATTGTGCGGACCATCCTGGCGCTGGCCAAGAGCCTGGACCTGGAGGTGGTGGCCGAGGGGGTGGAGACGACGGGGCAGCTGAGTTTCCTGAGGCTGCATGGGTGTGAGGGGTTTCAGGGGTATCTGTTTGGGCGGCCCGGGCCGGTGGGGGACATTGATGCCTTGCTGTATCCCGCTCGGTAAGAGCCGCTCGCTGGTTGGCCAGGGCTTGGACGGAGGTTCCGCGTGACGCGGGTGGGTGAGGGCGTGGGCGGATTTCTGGACAAGGTGCTGGACCGCAATGCCCCGGGCGTGCGCGGTCTGGTGCTGGTGGTGGCTGCGGCAATGGTGGGGGCCTGGCTGGTGGTGCTGGGGGCCATGCACTGGCAAGGTGCCCAACGTGCTGACGAGCGCGCCAAGCTGCTGCAGCAGACCGTGGACACGCTGCAGGCCCGGATCACGGGTGGCGGCATGCTGGGCGCGGTGTCGTTGCTGGGCCTGAGCGAGCCGCTGCTCAAGGCCATGGCCCTGGGGCAGCTGGCACCGGACGACCCTGAAGCCCTGGTGCGGCTGGGGGTCGCCCGGGGGCGGTTTCTGGTCAACGGCGTGTATGTCATGGCGGCCGATGGCACGGTGGTGGCGCACGAGACGCCGGGGGGCCGATCCACCGGCATCAACCTGGCGTTTCGTCCGTATTTTCAGCAGGCCATCAAGGGCGCCATCAGCGTGTATGCCGCCATTGGCAGCAACTCGCAGGAGCGTGGCCTCTATTACGCCGCGCCGCTGTATGAAAACGACACGCCTTCCAGCTCCATCATCGGTGTGGTGATGTTCAAGGTGGGGTTCGAGTTGTTTGACGAGGTGCTCAAGAGCACCCAGTTGCCCACGGTGCTGTTGTCTCCGCAAGGCGTGGTGTTCGCCTCGACGCGGCCCGAGTGGCTGTTTGCCGTGGCGCCGCCCCTCACGCAGGCGCGCATTGATTCGATCCGCGCTTCGCGCCAGTTTGGCAACCACTTCGACAAGGGCCTGGCTTCTTCCCTACCCTTCGCGCCGGATGCGGGCGAGGTTGTCATCGACGGGGTGAACTACGCAGTGGAGCGCCGCCAGGTCGATTGGGGCGACCCCGGCGGCCAGTGGCAGCTGGCGATGCTGGATGACGTGAGCACCCTGATGACGGGGGCTGAGCGCCTGAAGGTGGGAGGGGCTGCCTTCGTGCTGCTGAGCCTGCTGGGGCTGCTGCTGCTGGAGCTGCTGCGCAGCCGTGCGCGGGTGAGCGCTGCGCTGGAGCGCTTCAGGGTATTGGGCGCTGCGCTGGGGAGCAGCCCAGTCTCGGTGGTCATCACCGATGGAGACGGGCGCATCGACTGGGTCAATCCGCAGTACGAGCGCAACTCCGGCTACACACTGCAAGAGGTCCGTGGCAAGAAGCCGTCGGTGGTGTCCAGTGGCCAGACCCCGGCGCAGACCTACCAGGAGATGTGGTCCACGCTGCTCTCGGGCCGCTCGTGGCAAGGGCAGTTTGTCAACCGCCGCAAGGACGGAAGCCTCTACCACGACGAGGCTACGCTCTCGCCCGTGTTTGACGAGCGTGGCAAGCGCATTGCCATCGTTGGCCTGCACGAAGACGCCTCGGGGCGTATCCAGGCACAGAAGGAGCTGGAGCGGCGTGAGCGTCTGCTCAACGAGCTGCTGGAGCAGCAGACGGCCATCTTTGACAACGCGCCCCCCATTGCGCTGGTGGGGGACGGGAAGTTCCGGCAGTTCAACCCGGCGTTTGTGGAGCTGATGGGCAGCACGGCGTCCGAGCTGCTGGGGCTGGACGTCGGGGTGTTGCTGGGTGGGGAAGACCGCGCAAGGCAGTTCTACGGCCAGGTCGGTCCCGTGCTGAACGCCGGGGGCGCCGTGCGGCAGGTGTCGACGCTGTTTCGCCTGGATGGCCACAGCTTTGAGGCACGCATGGCAGGACGCAGCGTGCAAATGGAGGGGTTCAAGAACGCATCCCTCTGGGTGATCGAGGACGTCAGCGAGCAGCGCCGGGCCGAGATCGCCATGCAGCAGGCCAAAGACCGGCTGGAGCTGGCGCAGGAGGCCGGAAAGATCGGTGTGTTCGACATTGACCTGCTCACCTCCCAGGTGCTGTGGAGCGAGAAGTTGCTGGCGTTGCTCGGCCTGGCGCCGGGCACGGAGGTGCGCTCCCAGCGTGACTGGCAGGCGGTTCTGCACCCCGATGATCGCGCCCGCGCGGTGGCCGCCTTTTCGAGTGCCCTGGCCGGCGGCGAGACCCACCTTCGCGATTCCTGGCGCATCGTGCGGCCCGACGGTGAGGTGCGATGGTTCCTGTCCGCGGCCCGCATATTTCGCGATGGCAACGGGCGGGCGGTGCGGGTGGTGGGCGTCAACGTGGATATCCACGAACAAAAGCTGCTGGAACAGCAGGTGGCCGAGCAGCTGGATTTCCAGCAGGCACTGATTGACGCCATCCCCGTGCCGCTGTTCTACAAGGGCGCGGACGGCCGGTACATCGGCTTTAACCGCGCCTACGAGCAGGCCTTTGGGGTACAGCGCGAGGCACTGATCGGCAAGACCGTGCGGGACCTTGCGTTCCTGCCCGAGACCGAGCGCGAACGCTTCGATGCGGACGCGCAGGAGGCCTTGCACGGGGTCCAGTCGGTGCACAAGGAGGTGGACCTGCCGTATGCCGACGGAAAGGTGCACCACACGTTGTTCTGGCTGCACGGCTTCTCGCGGCCCGACGGCTCGCCGGGCGGGGCCATTGGGACCTTTGTCGACATCACCGACCGTCAGCGCGCCGAGCAGGACCTGCGCCGCGCCAAGGAGCTGGCCGAGGAGTCCACCGCACTCAAGTCCAACTTCCTGGCCAACATGAGCCACGAGATCCGCACGCCGATGAACGCGATCATCGGCATGTCGCACCTGGCGCTCAAGTCGGGCCTGACAGCACGCCAGCACGACTACGTGAGCAAGATCCAGCAGGCCGGCCAGCACCTGCTGGGCGTGATCAACGACATCCTGGATTTTTCCAAGATCGAGGCGGGCAAGCTCATGGTGGAGAAGCAGCCCTTTGTGCTCGACCGCATGCTGGAGAGTGTGTCCGACGTGGTGGGCTACAAGGCCGGTGCCAAGGGGCTGGAGCTGGTTTGCGATGTGGCGGCCGACGTGCCTCCCAACCTAGTGGGTGATTCGCTGCGCCTGGGCCAGATCCTCATCAACTTTGCCAACAACGCCATCAAGTTCACTGAAACGGGCGAGATCAGCATTGCCGTGCGGCTGCTGGAGGCAGAGGGCAACCGGGTGATGCTGCGGTTTGAAGTGCGTGACACCGGTATCGGACTTACGCCCGAGCAGATGGGACGGCTTTTCCAGAGCTTCCAGCAGGCGGACACCTCCACCACGCGCCGCTATGGCGGCACGGGCCTGGGCCTGGCTATCTGCAAGAGCCTGGCGGAGCTGATGGGCGGCGAGGTGGGAGTGCAGAGCACTTATGGCCAGGGCTCCACATTCTGGGTCACTGTGCCCCTCGAACGCGGTGCACCCGCGCGCGTGCTGCTGCCACCCCCGGACCTCCGGGGCCGCCGTGTGCTGGTGGTGGACGACAACCAGACAGCGGCCACCGTGCTGTCCGACATGCTGCTGGCCATGGGTTTTGAGGTGGAGCAGGCCCACTCCGGCCTGGAGGCGCTCGACCGGCTGCGCGAGTCCATGGCACGACACCAGCCGTTTGGCCTGCTACTGCTGGACTGGCACATGCCGGGCATGGACGGCGTGGAGCTGGCGGGCCACATCCGGGGCCTGGGCATGGCGCAGGTGCCCAAGATGCTCATGGTCACGGCCTACGGCCGCGAGGACGTGATGCGTGCCGCCCGCGTTCAGGGCATCGATACGGTGCTGATCAAACCCGTCAACGCATCGCTGCTGTTCGACACGCTGATGCAGCCGCTGGAACACTCCACCTACAGCCAGCGCCGCGCGGTCACCCCCGCGCCCGCTGCCGACGAGCTGCCGCTGGAGATCCGGGGAGCGTCGGTGCTGCTGGTGGAGGACAACGAGCTCAACCAGATGGTGGCGGTCGAACTCTTGCTCGAAGCCGGTTTTGCCGTGGATGTTGCCGAGAACGGCCAGATCGCCCTCGACCGCATCGAGCGCAATGCTTATGACGTGGTGCTGATGGACATGCAGATGCCTGTCATGGACGGCGAAACGGCCACGCGGCAATTGCGCAGCAATCCGCGCCATGCTCACCTGCCCATCGTGGCCATGACGGCCAACGCGATGGAGTCCGATCGCCAGCGCTGTTTTGCGGCCGGCATGAACGACCATGTGGCCAAACCCATCGAGCCTGCGGCCTTGTGGGCCGCCCTGAGCCGCTGGATTCGACCCCGGCCGGGGCTGGGCAAACCGCCTGTGGAGGGGGGGGGGCCGCGCAGCAGGCGTTGGTGCCAGTTCGGATTGGGGGGCTGATGGGATGGCGCCGGAGGGGGCTGACGCTGCGGTGGCGGCAGCTTTCCCCGCAGTTGCCGGGCTGGACACCCGCCTGGGTCTGCAGCGCGCCTTGGGCAAGCCGGGCTTGTACGCCGAGATGCTGCGGCGATTTGTGCAAGGCCAGTCGTCGGTGATTGCGCACCTGGAGCAGGCCGTCGCCAGCGCAGATGTGGTGCTGGCCGAGCGGCTGGCCCACACCCTGCGCTCGGTCGCGGCCAACATTGGCGCGCAGGAGGTGTCGGCCCATGCACAAGCGCTGGAGCAGGCCTTGCGCAGTGGGGCGCATGCCGAAATGTCCGCGGGACTGACGGCCACCCTGGGCGCCGCGTTGCAGCCCCTGCTGGCGGGATTGCAGGCGTGGATGCAGGGGCAGCAAACGGGGCGGCCGGAAGGCCTGGAAACCCCTGCTGGGGCCGCGCTGCAGGGAGTGGGCGCCACGGCGGTCCTGCAAAAGCTGCGCACGCTGCTGGAGCAGGACGACCCTGCAGCCCCGGAGTTTTTCCAACACAATGTCCAGGTGCTCCGATCCGCGCTGGGGAGCAGCTTCACGGTGGTCGAGATGCACACCCAGAATTTTGATTTTGAGCAAGCACTGGCGGCAATGGCCGCCGTGTCAGGCCCCGAACACCCTGCCGTTCACACCCCTTGAGCGGCACAACACCCAGGAACTTCCATGGACAACGCGCCCTTTGCCTCCCCACAGGCCGCTCTTGTTGACAAGCCGATCGCCACGGTGCTGGTGGTGGACGACACGCCGGACAATCTCACCCTCATGGGCAGCCTGCTGCGCGAGCATTTCCTGGTGAAGGTGGCCAACCACGGCGAGAAGGCCCTGAAGATCGCGCAGTCCGACACCCCTCCCGACCTGATCCTGCTCGACATCATGATGCCCGAGATGGATGGTTATGAAGTCTGCCGGCGCCTGAAGGCTGCGGCGGCCACGCGCGACATCCCGGTGATCTTTCTCACGGCGCGTTCCGACACCGACGACGAGCGCGCGGGCCTGGCCCTGGGGGCCGTGGACTACATCACCAAGCCCATCAGTCCGCCCATCCTGCTGGCGCGGGTCAACACCCATCTGGCGCTCAAGGCCACGGCGGATTTCCTGCGCGACAAAAGCTCCTACCTGGAGCGCGAAGTGGCCATGCGCACGCTGGAGGTGCAGGCCATCCAGGACGTGACCATCATGGCCATGACATCGCTGGCAGAGACGCGCGACAACGAAACCGGTAACCACATTCGCCGCACCCAGCTGTATGTGAAGACGCTGGCCGAGCGGCTGCGCCACCACCCGCGTTTCGAGCCCGTGCTCAACGACCGCATGATCGAGCTGCTGTACAAGTCCGCTCCGTTGCACGACATCGGCAAGATCGGCATCCCCGACAGCATCTTGCTGAAACCCGGCAAGCTCACGGTGGAAGAATTCGAGATCATGAAAACCCACACCACCCTGGGCCGCAACGCCATCGACGAAGCCGAGCGGCGCCTGGGCATGCGCGTGGCGTTCTTGAGCGTGTCCAAGGAGATCGCCTACAGCCACCAGGAGAAGTGGGATGGCTCAGGCTACCCGCAGGGTCTGGCGGGCGATGCCATCCCGGTGTCGGCGCGCCTCATGGCCGTGGCCGATGTGTACGACGCACTCATCAGCAAGCGCGTCTACAAGCCCGCGTTTTCACACGACCAGGCCTGCAACACCATCATTCGCGGCAAGGGCACGCACTTTGACCCCGACATGGTGGATGCATTTGTGGACATTGCGGAAGACTTCCGCAGCATTGCCCAGAAATACCCCGACCCTGGATAAAGGACAACCCCCTGAGCGACTTCGTCGCTTCCCCCTTCTCTCGAATTGCTGCGCAATTCGGGAAGGGGGACGCAGCCAGTGCGGCTTGGCGGCCCTTGCACGGCTGCACTGGTGTGCGTCTTGCCCGCTGCGTAGTCCAGTTACGAGACCTCAGCAGTGGTCATCGTGCGCTGTCTTCACTGCTGGCGGCGGTAGTTGAGATCAGAACGGCGCGTCTTCGCTCTTGGGGGCGTCGGCCTGTGGGGCGGCACCTGTGGTGTCGGACTCCGCATCGGCTGCAGCCTCGGCTTCAGCGCTGACGGGTGCGTCTGTCGCAGCCGCCTGGCGCACAGCCGCCTTGTCGCCAGCGCTCGCAAACTTGCTGTACTTGCCCAGAATAGGCACCAGCTGGCCGTAGATGCGGGGGCTGCCGGCCAGGCACTCGCGCTGCTCCAGAAAGTCCGCTTCGCCCGTGAAATTGCCCACCAGGCCACCGGCCTCGGTCACCAGCAGCGAGCCCGCAGCCACGTCCCAGATCGACAGGCCGGTTTCAAAGAAACCATCGGTGAAGCCCGCAGCCACATAGGCCAGGTCCAGCGCGGCGGCGCCGGGGCGGCGCAGGCCGGCGGTGCGCTGCATCACGTCGGCCATCATGTTCAGGTAGCTCTTGAAGTTGTCGCCCGGGCGGAAGGGGAAGCCGGTGGAGATCAGGCAGTCCTTGAGCTGGGTGCGCTTGCTTACACGAATGCGCCGCTCGTTCAGGTAGGCGCCACGGCCCTTGGTGGCGGTGAACAGGTCGTTGCGCGAGGGGTCATAGATGACGGCCTGCTCGACCTTGCCGCGCACAGCCAGCGCGATGCTGATGCAGTACACGGGAAAGCCGTGGATGAAGTTGGTGGTGCCGTCCAGCGGGTCGATGATCCAGACAAATTCCGAATCCTTGGCGCCGTATTCGCTGCCCGACTCTTCGGCCAGGATGCCGTGGCCGGGGTAGGCCGTCAGCAGCGTCTCGATGATGATTTTTTCGGACGCGTGGTCCACTTCGGTCACAAAGTCGTTGATCTGCTTTTGCGAGATCCGCACCGATTCCACGTCAAGGGCCGCGCGGTTGATGATGGCGCCGGCGGCGCGTGCGGCCTTGATGGCCACGTTAAGCATGGGGTGCAGGTTGGACGACATAAATTGTGGTGGTGAGCAGGGCGCCGTGCGTCAACAATGAAGCGAGGCAGCCTGCGAATCAGGAGCGGTGCGATCCGACCCGGCGATGCGGGCGGCGACAATGAGGGCAGGATTTTACCCGCAGAGCCTCTTTTTCGCCTAACCGCTTGCCTTTTCCCTTGTCCTGCACCTGCCCATGAAGACCCGTTTTGTCCTGATCAACACCAGCCACGCCGGCAATGTGGGCGCTGCCGCCCGCGCCATGAAAACCATGGGTTTTGATGACCTGGTGCTGGTGGCCCCGCGCTGGGCCAACGTGCTGCGGCGCGAGGAGACCATCCAGCGCGCCAGTGGCGCGCTCGACGTGCTGGAGAACGCCCGCATCGTTGCAACGCTCGATGAGGCGCTGGACGGCATGAGCCACCTGTGCGCCACGGCGATGACCCCGCGCGACTTCGGGCCGCCCACGGCTGCGCCGCGTGCCCATTTCGAGTTGCTATTAAAAAAAGAGCTGTTAGCGCTTGGTGGAAAAGCGCTAGAGGTCAAAAACACCTCAAATCCAGAAGATCCATCGGCTGCGGCAGCCTGCCAGGCCGGTGTCGCCTTCCTGTTTGGCTCCGAGCGTTTTGGCATGACCAACGAGGATGTGTACCGCTGCCACGTAGCACTGTCGATTCCGACCAACCCCGGCTTTGGCTCGCTCAACCTCGGCGCCGCCATCCAGGTGATTGCCTACGAATGGCGCATGGCGCTGGGCGGGTTCCCGGTGCTGGATGCCACACCACAGCGCGCCCTGGCCGACGCCGCGCAGGTAGCGGGCATGCTGAAGCACTGGGAGCAGGCGCTCACCGGCATCGGCTTTCTGGACCCCGCCGCACCCAAGAAGCTCATGCCCCGCCTTAACCAGCTTTTCAATCGCGCGCAGCTCAGCCCTGAAGAAATCCACATCTTGAGAGGTGTCGCCAAAGCCATGATCGAGGCCACAGAGGCGAAACGCTAGACTGTGCAGCCCATAAACACATAACCAAAAGAAACGAGCCACGATGTTCGCCCGCCTGCGCTCCGATATCCAGTGCATCCTCGACCGCGATCCTGCCGCGCGCAGCACGTGGGAGGTGATCACCTGTTATCCGGGCCTGCACGCGATCTGGCTGCATCGCCCCGCGCACTGGTGCTGGCACCACGGCCTGAAATGGCTCGGTCGCTTTATTTCGCATTTTGCGCGCTGGTTCACGGGCATCGAGATTCACCCCGGCGCGAAGATTGGAGAGCGCGTGTTCTTCGACCATGCGATGGGCGTGGTCGTGGGCGAGACGGCCGAGATCGGCGACGGCTGCACCATCTACCAGGGCGTCACGCTGGGCGGTACCTCGCTGTACAAAGGTGCCAAGCGCCATCCGACGTTGGGCAAGGACGTGGTGGTGAGTGCGGGCGCCAAGGTGCTCGGCGGCTTTGAAGTGGGTGACGGCGCGAAGATCGGCAGCAATGCCGTGGTCATCAAGCCGGTGCCTGCGGGCGCCACGGCGGTGGGCATTCCGGCCCGGATCATCCCGTCCAAAGCTGGCGAAAGCGCGGACGTGACCGAGCCGCAGCAGGCGCGCAAGTTCACGGCCTATGGCATCACGCAGGAGGACGATCCGCTCTCGCAGGCCATGCGCGGGTTGATCGACAACGCCTCGTCGCAGGAGCACCAGATCGCGCTGCTGTGGCAGGCCATCGAGAAGCTGTCCACCAACCCGCAGAACAAGGACTGCGTGCCGTGTGATGCTGCGCTCAAGGAGCAGTTCGAGGCGGGCAAGCTGAACGAACTGGTGGGCAAGTAGCGGCGTGCCTGCGCTGCCCTGTTTTATTTGGTTGCTATGAAAAATATAGCTGCTTGCGCTTATCGATTAAGCGCTAGCGGCTATATTTGCTTCAGATTCTGACGTATCAAGCTGGGCGAGTTGCCCGCACAGCGCTCTTGGGGCGGAACGCTTTGCAGACCTCGTCCCGCGTTTCCAGATACGGCCCGCCAATCAGGTCCACGCAGTAGGGTACGGCCGCAAAGATGCCGGGCACGATTTGCTTGCCATCCGCATCCTTCAAGCCTTCCAGCGTCTCGGCAATCGCCTTGGGCTGGCCGGGCAGGTTGATGATGAGGCTCTGGTCGCGCACCACGGCCACCTGGCGCGAGAGGATGGCGGTGGGCACGAACTTCAGGCTGATCTGGCGCATCTGCTCGCCAAAGCCCGGCATCTCCTTGTGCGCCACGGCCAGCGTGGCCTCGGGCGTCACGTCGCGCAAGGCAGGGCCCGTGCCGCCGGTGGTCAGCACCAGGCAACAGCCTGCGTTGACCAGTTCGATCAGCGCCGCGCTGATGCCTTCCTGCTCGTCGGGGATCAGGCGCGATTCGAAGGTGATGGGGTTGTGCAGTGCGCGCGTGAGCCAGTCCTGCAGCGCGGGCAGGCCCTTGTCTTCATAGACACCGCTGCTGGCGCGGTCGCTGATGGAGACGATGCCGATCTTCACCGGGTCGTGCAGGGCGGAAGGCTCACTCATCGCCGTGGTCCTCATCGGTATCGCTGGCGTCGTCTGCACCCGTGCCGCCCAGGTGCTCGCGCACCAGCTGGAACAGCTCGCGGTAGGCGCGGCCCTTGCGCGGGGCCAGGCCTTGCGAGACCTGGACATTGGCCTCCTTGCCCGCAGGCTGTGCGTCCTTGCGGGCTTGGCGGATCAGGGCGCGCAACTGCTGCGTGTCGGTGGTGGGGTGCTCGGCCATCCAGGGGGCCAGCGCGTCATCGTCGGCAATCAGGCGGTCGCGCCAGTGTTCGGCCAGGTGCAACTGCATCTTTTCGGTGGCCGAGCCCTTGTGCTGCTCTTCCAGCGCCTGGCGGGCGGCCTGCACCAGCTCGGGTTCGAGCTTGCGCATGATCTTGCCCACGTACTGCATCTGGCGGCGCTTGCCTTCAAAGTTGGTGATGCGCTTGGCCTCGGCCAGCGCGTCCACCAGCTTGTCGGGCAGTCCCACCGCCTCGAACAGGTCGGCGCGCAAGCTCAAAAGCTCTTTGCCCAGCTCCTGCAGTTCGTCGCTTTCGCGCTTGAGATCGGTGCGGCTGGCATCGGGCGTGCCTTTGAGTTCGGCCTTGAGCTGAATGTCCATTTCGCTGCCTTCGGCAACGAACTGGCCTCGCACAAAGTAGCCTTTTTTGGGTTTGCGTGACATGGGTGGGGGCAAAAAGAGAAGCGGCGCAGAGCGCGCCACAGCGGCAAGTATCATAGCTGCCGCTATGAATAAACCCTCCACCCGCGCCGCGCGCGCCCAAAGCGCGGCTGCCGCTGCGCCCGCGCCTGCCACCTCCCGCACCCCTGACAACGGCTTCAGCTACAGCCGCGCGTTCTTTGAAGACCTGGTGGACCGCGCCCTGGCCCATGCCAAAAAGCTCGGCGCCACCGACGCAGGCGCCGAGGCGTCCGAGGGCTGCGGCCTGTCGGTCAGCGTGCGCAAGGGCGAGCTGGAGAACGTGGAGCGCAACCGCGATAAATCCCTGGGCGTGACGGTGTACCTTGGCAAACGCCGTGGCAACGCCAGCACGTCCGATTTCTCGAACAAGGCCATCGAGCAAACCGTGCAGGCAGCCTACGACATCGCCCGTTTCACGGCCGAAGATCCCATGGCAGGCCTGCCGGACGCCGATGACATCGCCCCGGCCGACACGCACCGTGACCTGGACCTGTTCCACCCCTGGGCCATCACCAGCGAAGAGGCCGCTGAAATCGCCAAGGCCTGCGAGGCCGCCGCGCTCAAGACGCACCGCCGCATCACCAACAGCGAAGGCGCGGGCGTGTCGGCCCAGCAAAGCCACTTCTTCAGCGCCCACACGCGCGGCTTTCGCGGCGGCTATGCCAGCTCGCGCCACAGCTTTTCGGTCGCACCCATCGCCTCGCTGCCCGGCCGCAACGCCGAGATGCAGCGCGATGCCTGGTACAGCTCCATGCGCGACGCCACCGAACTGGCATCGCCCGAGGCCGTAGGCCGCTACGCCGCGCAGCGCGCGTTGAGCCGCCTGGGCTCGCGCAAGATACCCACCACGCAATGCCCGGTGTTGTTCGAATCCACCCTGGCCGCCGGCCTGTTGGGCGGCTTTGTGCAGGCCGTCAGTGGCGGCTCGCTGTACCGCAAGAGCAGCTTTTTGCTCGATTCGCTCGGCAAGATGGTCTTTCCCAAACACATCGACATTTTGGAAGACCCCTTCATCTTGCGCGGCAAGGGCAGCTCGCCCTTTGACGAAGAAGGCGTGCGCGTGGCGCCGCGCAAGGTGGTCAAAGGAGGGCGCGTCGAGGGCTACTTCCTGTCCAGCTACTCGGCCCGCAAACTGGGCATGAAGACCACGGGCAATGCGGGCGGCTCGCACAACCTGGTGATGACCTCGCGCCTCACGCAAGCCAGCGACAACCTCGACGCCATGCTGCAAAAGCTGGGCACGGGCCTCTTTGTTGTGGAGCTGATGGGCCAGGGCGTGAACTACGTGACCGGCGACTATTCGCGCGGCGCGAGCGGCTTCTGGGTGGAGAACGGCAAGATCGCCTACCCGGTGCACGAGATCACCATCGCGGGCAACCTCAAAGATATGCTCAAGGGCATTGAGGCCGTGGGTGCGGATGCCTACAACTACGGCGCCAAGACCGTGGGCTCCATCCTGGTCAACCGCATGAAGGTGGCGGGGAGCTAACGCCTGGTCCGTAGCGCAGCCGCCGCAAAGGGCCGCGCTGATGCAAAAAAGGCCCTCGCGACGAGCGAGGGCCTTTTTGTTTTTTGAGCAGCTGTTGCGCTACGTGTTGCCTGCCCGCGCACCCGCCAGCAAGGCCTGCACTGCTGCTTGCAGCACAGGGGTCGCCTCCTCGCCGCTGAGCAGGCCTGAACTCACGAAAGCCCCATTGATGAGCACAGCCAGCTGGGCCGCCAGGGCCTCGGGCCGGGGCACGCCCAGCCGCTCTGCAATGCCGTGCAGGCGGCTGCGCAGCGTCACCATGTGCTGCCGGGCCACCAAGCGGGCAGGGTGGTCCTGCTCGGCAAATTCGGCCGCCACGTTGATCTGCGGGCAGCCCCGGTAGTTGGAGCGGCCCAGCCGCTCGCCGATCCACTGCATGTGGGCCTGCAGCTCGGCGGCCGGGTCGTCGGCATGCTGCGCTGCCACCGCATCCCACAGGCCCCAGAAGTCCACGTCTTCACGCTCCAGAAACGCCACGATGAGGTCGTCCTTGGTGGGGAAGTAGCGGTACAGGCTGGTCTTGGCCACGGCCGCTTCGGCCACCACCAGGTCCACCCCCACGGCGCGCACACCGCGTTGGTAGAACAGGCTCGACGCCGTGTCGAGGATGCGCTCGCGCACGTCCTGCACGGGCTCGCTGGAGGCCGTCGCAGCGCGCCGTGACGAAGGCTTGGGGTGGGCGCCTGGCGCGGTTGCCGGGAGGGGATGGGAAAAAGAATGTGCGGCCATGCTTGACATGATACAGACCTGTCTGTAATCTTCAAAAAACAGACAGGTCTGTATCGTCAATTTTCCCCTCCACTTCTTTCCCGAAAGGTTCTCCATGACATCCTCTGTTCCTTCCATCGCGGTGTACGGTGCCAGCGGCCATACCGGTCAGTTTGTGGTGCAGGAGGCCTTGCGCCGTGGCCTGCGCGTGGTGGCCGTGGGGCGCAATGCCGCCCGGCTGGCTGCGCTGTTTCCATCAGGCGTGGAGTGCCGCGTGGCGGCGCTGGACGACCCGGCGGCGCTGGTGCAGGCCTTTGCCGGTTGTGGCGTGGTCATCCATTGCGCGGGGCCATTCATGGACACGGCCACCCCGGTGGCGCAGGCCGCGCTGCAGGCGGGCGCCCACTACATCGATGTGACCGCCGAGCAGCCCAGCGCCCAGGGCACCTTTGCCGATTTGCAGGCACCTGCAGTGGCCGCCGGGCGCGTTGTGGTGCCCGCTGCCGGTTTCTACGGTGGCTTGGCCGACCTGCTGGCCAGCGCGCTCGCCGCGCCCGGCCCCATCGACGAGATCACCGTGGCCATGGGGCTGGACCGCTGGTGGCCCACCGAAGGCACGCGCCTGACGGGCGAGCGCAACAAGGCGCCGCGCCAGGTGGTGCAGGGTGGGCGCCTGGTGCCGCTGGTCCCCGCTGCCGACGTGCCCGACTGGACCTTTGCTGCACCCCTGGCGACCTATGCCATGGTCGAGCTGCCGTTCAGCGAGACAATCACCCTGGCGCACCACCTGCAGGCCGACACCATTCGCTCGCTCATCAACCGCTCGGCCCTGGCCGACATCCGCGATGCCAGCACCCCGCCGCCCACGGCGGTGGATGGCAGCGGCCGGTCGGCCCAGCGCTTCGAACTGGTGGTGCGGCAGGTGCAAAACGGCGTGGTGCGGACGGCCGGTGTGCGCGGCCAGGACATCTATGCCGTGACGGCGCCCCTGGTGCTGGAGGCCGCGCAGCGCCTGATGGCCCCGGCGTACCAGCGCAGCGGCGCGCTGGCCTTGGGCGAGGCGGTGGACCCTGCCGATACGCTGCGGGCGCTGAACGGCCAGGCGCTCGAAGTCTTTGGCGATGTGCAGGTAGCCTGAATGGCGACCCCGAGTGCGGGTGCCAGCCGCGATCCATGCCCGGGAAAGTCGGGCGGGTCGCCAGAACCCAAGGCGATATGCTTCGTGCATGCCCTCTGAGCGCCCGCACCCATTGCCCTCCAGCGAGCCCGCCGCGCCGTCGAAACAGACGTCGGGTGCGGCTATTGCGCCGCAGGACCCGGCCCTGCTGCGCCGCCTGCTGCGCGCCAAGGACCGCATGGACGCCGCGTCGCACGAGGCCTGGCCAGTGCAGCGGCTGGCCGAGGTCAGCGGCGTGTCGGAGGCGCATTTCGCCCGCTCGTTCCGGCAAGCCTTTGGCATCCCGCCCCACCGCTACCTGCTGACCCGCCGCATCGAGCAGGCCACCACGCTGCTGCGCGACACGAACCTGCCCGTCACCGAGATTGCTTTTGCCACCGGCTGGGAGAGCCTGGGCACCTTCGGGCGCATCTTTCGCGACATCACGGGGATGAGCCCCAGTGCGGTACGGCTGGAGGCCCAGGCCAGTGCCACGCTCCTGGATCAGGTGCCCGCCTGTGTGTTGAAAGCCGCACAGCGTCCCGACCTCACCACAGCAGTTTTGGAGAAGCGCCGCCGCCTGGCGGAAGGTACAAATCGGTCCTAGAGCCTGTTCAAGGTCTTTTTGGAGTCGCACAAGTACCTTGCCGGGATGGGATGCAAGGCGCGGTGGGCAGCCAATAGCGCGGCTATTGGCAAGCGCCGCAACGCCGCAGACAGCCCGGCAAGGCACTTGCCCGAAGGGTTGGAGTGAAATCGGGCGATTGGAAGCCCCGGCTGCTTGCATGGGCACGAGCCCATGCGGCGCATCCGAAGCATCCACTCCTCCCGATTGCACTCCAATGCGATCTCCAAAAAGACCTTGAACAGGCTCTTAGCAACCAAGGAGATCTGATGACGAAGAACCAAGGCGTTGGTGTGGTGGGGGTGTATGTGGACGACCAGGACGAAGCGCTGGCGTTCTATGTGGGCAAGCTGGGGTTTCGTGTGCACACCGACGTGCGCAACGGCCCCTACCGCTGGCTGACGGTGCAGCACCCCGATCAGCCAGACTTTCAGCTGGGGCTGTTCACACCCGGCCCGCCCATCCACGATGCCGCCACAGCGCAGACGTTGCGCGCCATGGTGGCCAAGGGCGCCATGCCGCCGCTGGTGTTGCATGTGGCAGATTGCCGCGCTGCGTATGCCCGGCTGCGCGACCAGGGTGTGGAGTTCACGCAGGAGCCCGTGGACCGGTACGGCAATGTGGATGCGGGTTTTCGGGACCCTGCGGGCAATGGCTGGAAGATGATCCAGCTCGTGGCCGGAGGTGCGCAATGAGCGCCGGTGTGGGCATTCGGCGGTTTCACCGCTGGGTGTCGATGGCGTTCACGCCAGGGCGTGCCACCCTTCAATTCCCCCACGCGCTGGCCGCGCAATGCGGATGGATGCGCGAAGGGGGGGCGCAGCCCATAGTCATCTATGGGCAAGCCACGCGACAAAGCAGACGCCGCATTGCGCGGCCAGCCCGGAGGGAAAGCCAGCCAGGCCGCGCATTGCGTCGTTGCCCTTCGCTTGTGTAGCCAAGCTACACGGCACTCAGGGCGCCTAGCACTGCACGGCCTGGCTGGCTTTCGCGTGAGGGAATTGAAGGGTGACACGCCCTAGCCGTCATTGGCAATTTTGTGGTCCGTGCGCAGGGTGCAGGCAACCCGCCGGATTGGGTGACGTATGCACCCCTGCCGCCGCTGGCGCTGCTGCTGTTGACGGGGCTGTACCTGTTTGTGCAGCCCTATTTGCGGCGGTCTGCGGTGCGGCGTGCCCCAGGCGCTCCGGTTTGACCACCCGTGTGATGGCGGGCGGCAAGCCCAGCTGTTACTCCCCAAAGTCCGCAAATTCGACCAGCAGTTGCAGCACGCCCTCCACCGCAGGTGAGGGCGGTGGCTGGTGGCGGTGCGCCACAGCCATGGGGCGCATGAGCGGCGGCTGCAGAGGGCGGATCTGCACATCGGGCGTGCCCTGCAGGTCCTCCACCTCCTCCATCGGCAGCAGCGCGGCGCACTGGCTGGCCACCGCCATGCTCTTGAGCGCGCCGGGGTAGCTCAGCGCCAGAAAGGGGCGCGGGTGGTGGCCCGCCTGGCCAAACCAGTTCGCAATCAGCCCGTGCATTTGTGTGGCGGGTGCAAACGATGCCCAGCGGCGGCTGGCCAGCCAGTCGGGGGTTGCGAACGCGGGCGCCTCCCACGCTGCAGGCAGAAGGGCCACCATGGGGTCGTTGCGCCAGGGGGTCTGGCCCACCTCGGCCAACGGTGGTTGGGGGCTGGCGATGATGCCAATGTCCAGCGTGCCTGCCTTGAGCCGCTGCATGGACTCGGCCGATCCCACGGCCTCCAGCCGGATCTCCACCCCGGGGCAGCGCACCGCCAGCGCCTCCAGCATGCGCGGCAGCAGGCGCGTGCTCACGCCCGCCGACACGCCCACACGCACGATGCCCTCGCGCCCCGAGGCGCGGCGGCGCACGCGCTCCATCAGATCGTCGCAGGCAAGCAGCAGCTGGCGCCCCTCCTGCACCAGCACCTCGCCTGCGGGCGTCAGCTCGGCCTGCCGCCGACCCCGCACCACCAGGTCGGCCTGCAGGCGCGATTCCAGTTCCTTGATGTGCAGGCTGATGGTGGGCGGCGCCAGGTGCAGCGCCTGCGCGGCCGCCGCAAAGTTGCCGAGGTCGGCGATGGCGATCAGCGTCTGCAGGTGGTCCAGGTTGAAGTTACGCATCAGTTTTTATGAATTGAAGCTTCATTGAATTCAACTTTACAGATGGTACGCCAAGCCCGAGCATCCGGGCCATGTTGCATCCCACCCGTCTGGACCCCGAAAGCACCACCCGCCAATCCCAGGCCTGCCAGCCGCCGGGGGTTGTGCCACAGCACTTGGGCCATGGGGGCCACTGGCCCCGGCGGGTGCGGCGCCTGGGTGGGCGGTGGCTGCGGGCGCTGGGTGCCGCCCTGGCGCGGGCGGAAAAGCGCATCAGCGAGAACTTCAGGGTGCCGCCCCATGGGGGGTGACGAGGGTGGGCCTCCTCACTGCCTGTACTGCTTGCACTGGTGAGGCGGAGGGGATCGGCCTACACTGCACCACCGGTCAGGCGGCCCGGACCGGGGCCTGGTGTGCGCCAGGGGGCTGCAAGGCCCGGGGCCGGATTGAGCGAAAGGACCTGGTATGTTGTCCGATGCTTCTGTAACCACCATGCTGCCTGTGATGGACATGGACCGCGCCCGTGCTTTCTATGAGGGCTGCCTGGGCCTGAAACCCGGCGGCTTCCGGCCCGATGGCAAGTTTGTCTATGCCGTGGGGGGCAGCACGCTGGCGCTGTTCCCCAAGCCGGAAGGCACCAAGGCCGACCACACGGCCATCAGTTTCCAGGTGGCCGACATAGCGGCCACCATCGAGGCGCTGAAACGCGCGAAGGTGGTCTTCGAGGACTACGACTTCCCGGGCCTCAAGACCGTCAATCACGTGTGTGTGCTGGGCGCCGAGAAGGCCGCGTGGTTCAAAGACACCGAGGGCAACTACCTCTGCCTGCACGAGAACATTGCTACCTAGTCCGTTTTTTCAAGCAAAAAAGGCCGTTGCCGCGCGGTGGGTGTGCCTTTTAAGCTATTGAAATAGAAGCATTAGGGTGATGGCCATGGCTCAGTGCCCAGCCACCCGCGCGGCAATCGCCTCGCCCACCTGCGTGGTGCTGGCCGTGCCCCCCAGGTCCGGCGTGCGCGGGCCGCTCTTGATGACTTCTTCGATGGCCGTGACGATGGCGTCATGTGCCGCCCGTCCTGCACCCACGCCCTGCGTGAGGAAGTCCAGCATCAGCGCCCCCGACCAGATCATCGCAATCGGGTTGGCAATGTTCTTGCCGTAGATGTCCGGTGCCGAGCCGTGCACGGGCTCGAACAGGCTGGGGAAGTTGCGCTCGGGGTTCAGGTTGGCCGAAGGCGCCAGGCCGATGGTGCCGGTGGTGGCCGGGCCCAAGTCACTGAGGATGTCGCCAAACAGGTTGGTGGCGGCCACCACGTCAAAACGGCCGGGCTGCAGCACAAAGCGGGCGGTGAGGATGTCGATGTGCTGCTTGTCCAGCGTGACCTCGGGGTAGCCCTTGGCGACGTCGTCGGCGCGTTGGTCCCACCAGGGCATGCTGATGGCAATGCCGTTGCTTTTGGTGGCCAGGGTGACGTGCTTTTTGGCGCGGCTTTGGGCTAGGTCGAAGGCGAACTTCAAGAGGCGGTTCGCACCGTGGCGCGAGTAGACCGATTCCTGGATCACGATCTCGCGGTCGGTGCCTTCGTACATGATGCCGCCGAGCGAGGTGTATTCACCCTCGGTGTTCTCGCGCACCACGTAGTAGTCGATGTCGCCGGGCTTGCGGCCGGCCAGGGGGCAGGGCACGCCCTCGAACAGGCGCACGGGGCGCAGGTTGATGTACTGGTCGAACTCGCGGCGGAACTTGAGCAGCGATCCCCACAGCGACACATGGTCGGGCACGGTGGCGGGCCAGCCCACGGCGCCGAAGAAGATGGCGTCCATGCCCGACAGTTGCGCCTTCCAGTCGTCGGGCATCATTTTTCCGTGGGCGGCGTAGTAGTCGCAGCTGGCCCATTCGAATTCGTGCAACTGCAGTTCAAAGCCAAAGCGGGCGGCGGCGGCCTGGATGGCGCGCACTCCTTCGGGCATGACTTCTTTGCCGATGCCGTCTCCGGGCAGGACGGCGATGCGGTAGGTCTTGGTGGTGGGTGCGTTCATGGTGCTGGGTATGGTGGGGGCAGGGTAGAGGGAAGCCGCAGGTGAGTGCGGATGGTGTGTGCACTGCATTATTCCGAGCGCCATCAAAAACTACAATCTGCCAACTGTGGCTCCATTCTTCACAAATCGTGCATAAAAACCCCGCTGCCGACGATTTGCGCGTTTTCACGGCGGTGGTGCGCCAGTCCAGCTTTGGCGCGGCTGCTGCCGAGCTCGGCACTTCGCCCGCCTACGTGAGCAAGCGCATCCGCCTGCTGGAGCAGGACCTGCAGGTCAAGCTGCTACATCGCACCACCCGCCGGGTGGCGGTGACGGAGGAGGGCGAGCGCGTTTTCCACTGGGCGCTGCGCATCCTGGACGACATGGAGCAACTCATGCAGGAGGTGGCCATCACGCGCAGCGAGCCACGCGGGCTGCTGCGGGTGAGCAGCAGCTTTGGCTTCGGCCGCCAGATCGTGGCGCCCGCGCTGTCGCGGCTGGTGGAGCAGCACCCGGGGCTGCAGGTGCGGCTGGAGGTGTTCGACCGGCTGGTGGACGTGGCGGGCGAAGGGTTTGACCTGGACGTGCGCGTGGGCGATGAAATTGCCCCGCACCTCATTGCCCGCCGCCTGACCGACAACCACCGCGTGTTGTGCGCAGCGCCCGCCTACCTGCAGCGCAAGGGCTCGCCGCGCACGGTGGCCGACCTGGCCGCGCACGATTGCCTGGTGATCAAGGAGCGCGACCATCCGTTTGGCGTGTGGCGCCTGCGCAGCAGCGCGCAGGAAGAGTCGGTCAAGGTGCGTGGCCCGCTGTCGGCCAACAACGGCGAGATGGCCGTGCAGTGGGCGGTAGACGGGCGTGGCGTGGTGCTGCGCTCGTTGTGGGATGTGGGCGCGCACCTGCAGACTGGGCGCCTGGTGCAGGTGCTGCCGCAGTGGCAGCAAGAGGCCAATGTGTGGGCCGTGTTCCCGACGCGGCTGGAGCGGTCGGCCAAGGTGCGGGTGTGTGTGGAGTTTCTGCAGGCGCATTTCCGCGCCGGGTGGATGGCGCGGGATGCCGATACTGGGGGAAATACCCCGGTTTGAATCAAAAATAGCCGCTACCGCCCGTCTGGCAAGCGGTAGCAGCTATCAAAAAGATACTGACTGGGTGGTGGTAAGGGGGCGATCAGCCCGCCAGCGCCGCCTTCACCGCAGCCGACACCTGGCCCATGTCGGCCTTGCCCGCCAGGCGGGTCTTGACCACGCCCATCACCTTGCCCATGTCGCCAGGGCCTGATGCGCCGATTTCGGCCACGATGGCCTTCACAGCGGCCAGCGTTTCTTCGGCCGACATGCGCTCGGGCAGGTAGGCTTGCAGCACGGCCATCTCGGCCTTTTCCTTGTCGGCCAGGTCCTGGCGGCCAGCGCCTTCAAACGCAGTGATGGAATCCTTGCGCTGCTTGATGAGCTTGTCCACGATGGCGACCACGGCGGCGTCGTCCAGCACGATGCGCTCGTCCACTTCCTTTTGCTTCATCGCAGCCTGCAGCAGGCGGATGGTGCCCAGGCGCTCGCTGTCCTTGGCGCGCATGGCGGTTTTCATGTCTTCGGTGATCTGGTCCTTGAGGCTCATGGCGGCTTCCTTTTTTGGGTTTCAAACAGGGACAAGGGTTTGCCAAAAGGCTTTCTGGCTAGGCGTCAACGCCGCAGACAGTAGTCTCGCTACGGCAAGGCGTTGCAACGACGCCAGAAAGCCTTTTGGCAAACCTGAAAAACAAAAACCCGCGCTTGGCGTCCCTAGCGCGGGTTCTGGGACCCAAGCAAAAAGCTCGGGGCCGAAGATGGATCAGTACATCTTCTTGGGCAGTTGCATGCTGCGAACGCGCTTGTAGTGGCGCTTCACGGCGGCTGCCTTCTTGCGCTTGCGCTCGGCGGTGGGCTTTTCGTAGAACTCACGGGCGCGCAGGTCGGTCAGCAGGCCGAGCTTTTCAATGGTGCGCTTGAAGCGGCGCAGTGCAACGTCAAAGGGTTCGTTTTCTTTTACGCGGATCGTAGTCATTAGCTAATGGTTTTCCAAATGGTGCCTGCAGAGGGGCTTGGGGAGATCGGGCCTCAAGTCCGTACAAAGCGGTTTCCCCGTCTGTAACTAGTATTTGGCCGACGGGGCATTGCCAGCAAAGCCGGAGATTATAGCCTTTGTGGCGCGGATGAGAAGTACCCCCTGTGCAGCTCTCTGCGTCCCGTCCCTCGCTGCGGGGCGCCGCCACTGATGGCCTGGCTGGGCAAGGGCCATGTGGCACTGCTGAGGGCCGCGCCCGAATAAGGACTGAGGTCGTTCTCACCGGAGACATTGCCTTCGTCCATCCTCGGGCCGCGCAATGGCGTGGAAATTGCTTCATGTTGTAACAATCACTTACCACCGTCGGTGGGTTGCCCAGGTCACCCGCCCGGGCGGGCCTGCCGCTACAGACACCATGGCATTCATGCACCGCGTTTCGGGCTGGCTGGGCCGCCTCAGTGTGGGGCGCAAGCTCATGCTCATCTACCTGCTGGACCTGTCGGCGGTGATCTATGTGTCCAGCATTCTGATCCACGAAAAGTACGTGGCCATCGATTTCACACGCAAGGAGATCGTGGGCACCACGTATGCGGCGGTGCTGCGCGACGGGCTCATGGGGCAGTTTCTGGATGCATCCCAGCAGCCGCCGCTGGCGGGCGATGTGATTGCACGGCTGACGGGTGTGCGCAAGGCGTATGACGAGCAGTTGCGCACACAGGAAGTGGGCGAACGCTTCAGCATGGTGCTCGGGCAACTGGCCGCCAGGCCGCCGTCTGCAACGGATGCGCAGGTGCTGACCGGGATGCGCAGCCAGCTGCTGCGCGAGGGCCGCGAGCTGCTGACCACGGTAGGCAACCAGTCCAACCTGATTCTGGACCCGGATCTCGACAGCTACTACGGCATGTCGCTGGTGGTGCTGCGGTTTCCAGAACTGCTGCAGGCGGTGCACGACACGGTGGTGTTCTTGAACGCGGCGCAGACCGGGCGCGGTCCGCAGTGGTCCTTTGAGCTGCTCACGCTGGTGGGGCGGCTGGATGCTGTGATGCAGGGCATTGAGGCGGACTACAACCAGGCATTCATCGCAGGCTCGCCCGAAATGCGGGCCGCCTTGCAGGGTCCGCGCGAGGCGCTCCACCAATCCCTGGAGGGCTTCCAGGCGTTGTTGCAGGGTGTGGCGGCGGGGGAGTCGCGCCTGACCATGGCGCAGGTGGGCACGCAGCAGATGCAGGTGCTGGGCGCGCTGCGCGATGCCTGGACCGTGGGCATCGTGGACCTGGAGCGGCTGCTCAACCGCCGTGTGGATGGGCTCTTCGCTCGCATGTGGCTGCATTTGGGCACCGCGCTGGTGCTGCTGGGCTGCATCCTCTCCCTCGTGACGCTGGTGGCGCGGCAGATCGCCAAGCCGCTGCAGCAACTGGCGCGGGTGGCCGACGAGGTGCGCAAAAGCGGCGACCACACACTGCGCGCGCACTGGGTCAGCCGTGACGAGATCGGGCGTCTCGTCACGGCTTTCAATGAAATGCTGTCCCAGCTTGACCGCGACCGCGTGCTACAGCAGGAGCTGGCCGCCAGCGCGCGCGCGGCCGAGGCCCAGCGCGAGCTGGTGGAGGCCTTCCCCATCCCCATGGTGGTCACCTCGGTGCCCGAGCACGAGGTGCTGCACTCCAACGCCCCGGCTGCCCACTGGCTGGGTGACCGCAAGACCGACCCGTGGGCCGTGGGGCTGGAGCCCGGCGTGCGGGCGCGCTTCTTCCAGCGCCTGGCGGACCAGGGCTCGGTCGATGAGTTCGAGGTGCGCTGGAAGGGCACCGCCGAGCCTTCCTGGGCCGTGCTGTCGGCGCGGCGCCTGCAGTTCCAGGGGCGCGATTCGGTGCTCACCGCGTTCACACCCATCAATGTGCTCAAAGTGATGGAGCAGCGGCTGGAGCTGTGGGCCAAGGTGTTCGAGGCCTCGTCCGAGGGCATCATCATCATGAACGCCGATCAGCAGATCATCAGCGTGAACAAGGCGTTCTGCCGCAGCACGCACTACGACTTTTACGAGGTCATCGGCGAGGACCTGGGCTTTCTGCTGGAAGAGTCGGGTGCCGAGCCGCTGTCGGCGCAGATCCACCGCACCATGCTCGACAAGGAGTCGTGGCAGGGCGAGGTGCGGTTTCGCCGCCGCTCGGGCGAGACCTATCCGGCCTGGCTCATGGTGTCGGCCGTGCGCGAGACCAAGGGTGGTACGTTGGCCAACCACATCGGCATCGCCATCGACATCACCGACCGCAAGCGCAGCGAAGAGCGCATTCAGTTCCTGGCGCACCACGACGTGCTCACCGAGTTGCCCAACCGTTCCCTGTGCGTGCAGCGTCTGCAAATGGCGCTGGCGCAGGCGCCGATCACGGGCGAGAAGGTGGCCGTGCTGTTCATCGACCTGGACCGCTTCAAGGCCATCAATGACACGCTGGGTCACCACATCGGCGACGGCCTGCTGCGCTCGGTGGCCGGGCGCCTCACGCAGGCCGTGCGCAGCCGCGACACGGTCAGCCGCCTGGGCGGCGACGAGTTCGTGGTGGTGATGCGCGACGTGGCCGGGCGCGAGGATGTGCAGCAGCTGGTGGAGCGGCGCCTGATTCCGCTCATCCGCCAGAGCCACCCGGTGGAAGGGCACGAGTTGAACGTGTCGTGCAGTGTGGGCATCGCCGTCTACCCCGAGGACGGCAGCGACATCGACGAGCTCATGCGCCGTGCCGACGCCGCCATGTACGAGGCCAAGACCACGGGCCGCGACATGGCGCTGTTCTATTCGGCCGAGACCGACCAGCGCGCGCTGGCCCGCCAGACGATGGAGCAGCAACTGCGCCGCGCGCTGGAGCGCCAGGAACTGAGCCTGCACTACCAGCCGCGCCTGTCCGCCAAGGGCGGCGGCCTGCTGGGCGTGGAGGCCCTGCTGCGGTGGAACAACGCCACCCTGGGCCACATCCCGCCCAGCGAATTCATCCCCATTGCCGAGGAGACCGGCATGATCCGCGCGATCGGCGGCTGGGTGCTGCAGCAGGCATGCGAGCAATGGGTGCGATGGCAGGTGCCGCTGTCGGGCCCATCCGCGCGCGGGCTGGTCCATCCGCTGGCGCATGTCTCCATCTCGGTCAACCTCTCGGCCGCGCAGCTGGCTGACCCGCTGCTGGTCAGCGACATCGAGGCACTGCTGGCGCGCACCGGCATGCCGGCCCACCGGCTGGAGCTGGAGATCACCGAGTCACAGCTCATGGACAACGCCCACGCGGCCGAGCAGCAACTGGCCGCGCTCAAATCGCTGGGCGTGCAGCTGTCCATCGACGACTTTGGCACCGGGTATTCCAGCCTGGCCTACCTCAAGCGCTTCGACATCGACCGGCTCAAGGTGGACAAGTCCTTCGTGCACGACATGCTGAGCAACCCCGCCGACATGGCGATCACGCGCGCCATCATCGCGCTGGGCCACACGCTGGGCCTCAAGATTGTGGCCGAGGGGGTGGAAGACCTGGCCACGGCCCAGGTGCTGAGCGCGCTGGACTGCGAAGAGCTGCAGGGCTACCACTTCAGCCGCCCGCTGCCTGCCGACCAGTTAGAGGCCTGGGCCCGACAGCATCGCGGATTGTTGACGCGAGAGGTTGCGGCAGCGTAGCGAGAGCGGGGGGAAGGCCCGCAGGGCCTCAGGAGGGTGTCACTGCCAACGCCTGCGCGCACGCCGCAGCGCTGGCCCAGGCCCACTGGAAGTTGTAGCCCCCCAGCCAGCCCGTCACGTCCACCACTTCGCCAATGAAGTACAAGCCGGGCTGCGTCTTGCACTCCATGGTCTGCTGCGACAGCGCCTTGGTGTCCACGCCGCCCAGCGTGACCTCGGCCTTCTTGTAGCCCTCGGTGCCCGTGGGCGTCAGCTCCCAGCGCGCCAGCTGCTCGGCCAGCCGTGCCAGGGCCTTGTCGCTGGCCTCGTTGATGGGGCGCTGCCAGTCGGCCTCGCGCTGCGCCCAGGCGTCGGCCAGGCGGCTGGGGACCAGGGTGGCCAGTTCGTTGGCGATCAGCTTGCGGGAGCGGGCCTTGCCCTGCGCCAGCGCGGCGGGCAGGTCCACCGTGGGCGCGAGGTTGATGGCCAGCGGCGTGCCTTCCTGCCAGTAGCTGGAGATCTGCAGCACGGCCGGGCCCGAAAGGCCCCGGTGGGTGAACAGCAGGTCTTCGTCGAAGGCCATACGGGTTTTCTTGGCCCCGGTGCTGATTTGCACCGGAAGCGCCAAGCCCGCGAGTTGCGCATACGGCGCCCAACCCGTGCCATCAAAAGTCAGCGGCACCAGGCCCGGGCGGCGCTCGACAAGCGGGATGTTGAACTGCTGCGCCAGCCGGTAGCCAAAGTCGGTGGCGCCGATCTTGGGAATGGACAGCCCTCCCGTGGCAATGACCAGCGAGCGCGCTTGCACCGGGCCACGGTCAGTATCAATTTGATAGCTGGTAGCGCTTGATGGATAAGCGCCAGGGGCCAAAAACTTTATATTTTTGACCGCACAAGGTTGCCAGTGCGTCACCTGGCCCACCGCGCACTCGGCCAGCAGCATGGCGATGATGTCCTCGGCCGAGCGGTCGGCAAACAGCTGTCCCTTGTGTTTTTCGTGGAAGGCAATGCCGTGCTTTTGCACCAGCGCAATGAAGTCGGCGGGCGTATAGCGTGACAGCGCCGAGCGGCAGAACTGCGGGTTCTGCCCCACAAAGTGTTTGTGGGGCGCGGCGGGGTCCAGGTCGCGGTTGGTGAAGTTGCAGCGCCCGCCGCCCGAGATGCGGATCTTTTCGGCCACCTTTTCGGCATGGTCGATCAGCAGCACCTTCAGGCCCCGCTGGCCCGCCTGGCCCGCGCAGAACAGGCCGGCAGCACCGGCGCCGATGATGACGACGTCAAAAACAGGGGAAGTGTGGGACACAGTGATGAACAGGCAGCGGTGACAGGGCCGCCATTGTCGCCGCAGCGTTCACAGGGCCCTCACGCCATCACTGCCGGTACACCCCGCCAGAGCCCACCACCGCGATGTCCACGTAGTTCGAGCCGTGGTGGTTCTGTGGGCTGAACTGGTAGCTGTAGCCGCCCAGGTCAAGGTTGCCCAGGCCTTCCATGGCCTGGACCAGGCTGGCCCGGGTGACGCCCGGCCCTGCTGCGCGCAGGCCTTCAATCAGCACGCGCGCATCCATGTAGCCGGTGTAGCGGTCGTAGTCCACAGGCTTGTCGTGGCGCTTCATGGAGGCCTGGAAGTCCCGCGTGAGCGCGATGGTGGGCTTGGTGGGCGAGGGGCCGGTGCGTGCCACGGCCAGGCCGCGCGCGTCGTCACCCAGCGCCTTGAGCACTGCGGAGCCTGCGCCCAGCGACAAGGTGTAGACCGGCACTCCGAGGTGCGCGCGGTTGGCCCGCACGTAGGCCACCACAGGCGGCCCCGCCGCCACCAGCAGCACGGCTTGTGGTTTCTGGGCGGCCAAGGCCTTGGCGGCGTCGTTGGCGTCTGCCCCGGTTGGCGCGATGGCATGCGAGCCGGCCAGCGTCGCGCCTTCGGCGGCAATGGTTTTTTCGACCAGCGGCAGCAGCAGCTTGCCAAAGTCGTTGTTCTCGTAGGCCACGGCAATGCGAGAGGTCTGCACTGCCACCAGGTTGCGCACGATCTTGACCAGCTCGTCGGCATAGCTGGCGCGTGTGGTGAAGAGGTAGGGATGCTGCTGCGCCCGGATGGCAGGGCTTCCCGTGTACACCGAGATCAGTGGCAGCTTGGCTTGCACCAGGTAGGGCAGCAGCGCCATCACCTGAGAGGTGCCCGACACGCCCAACAAGGCCAGCACGCCCTCCTTTTCGCTCAGCTGCCTGGCGTTCTCCAGCGTGCGGCGCGGATCGAACCCGTCGTCGAGCGTCACCAGGCGAATCTTGCGTCCGCCAATGCCGCCCTTGGCATTGGCGTCTTCCACTGCAGCGTCCTGTCCTTCATGGATGGGCGCAAGAAAAGGGGCCATGCCACCCGATAGCGCGGTAGACCGGCCAATGAGGATGTCGCCCTTGCCCGGAGCGGGTTGCGCCCTGGCAGACAGGCTGGCCAAGGCCGTACCGCCTGCCAGCGCCAGCATGAGGCTGCGGCGGCGCGCCTGGGAAAGCCGCTGGCTAACGGGCAAGGCAACGTGGGTCTTCATCAAACAGCTCCTCCTGGTCGTGGCCACCGTGGCCTCAAGGTGCGGCGATGGTAGGAGTGCGGTAGCCGCGCACCCACCGGGTTTTTACCGGGGGTGCGTCAAGTTAGGGACAGGCGTCTATCCCAATCCCTTTTTGAAACTGGAGCGGCTGCCCCCAGCCCTGGGGCACGCCTTGTTGGTGTCGGTCAAGGCCTCGATGCCACCAAGGAGGCTCTGAACCGGTCGTGCGCGGCGCGGTAGCATGTGGCATCCACCCGCCGAGGACTATTCCATGAAACCGATACGCTGTGCCGCCTGCGCCCTGGTGCTGGGCTTTCTGGCCCCGGCCTGGGCCGTCAACAAATGCACGGATGCCGATGGCAAGGTGTCGTTCCAGGATGGCCCTTGCCTGGGCCAGGGCGAGAAGATCGAGGTGAAGCCAGCCATGCAGGGCGCCACCCCTGTTCCACCCGGCCCCTCCACCGCGAAGGAGGGCGCCTTCGGCCCCACCTGGCAGCGCAAACACTATCTGCAGAACCAGGGCGTGCCGCAGGCGCGCGCGGCCCTCGAACGCAACCAGCAGGAATGCGCGGCAACGGCACCGGATGCCGCAGTGGCGCATGCAGGCCCGCTGCGGCGCAGCACCCTGGCACAAGGCTCCCAGTTCGCGCAGGAACGCGCGGCTGCAGCGGGCAAGGACAAAGCCGCGTGTGAGGCCCGAACCGAGGAGCTGCGCAACCAGCTCAAAGCGCTCGAAGCCGAACTCGGCAAGCTGTAGCCCTCCTCGGTGTGGGAGGTGAATCAGCCTCTCAGCCCTTCCATGTGAACGGAAACTTGAACTGCTTCACAAACCCGTTGGGCACGTAGTCGCCCAGCACGCCGTAGTGTTCTGGCCAGAGCTTGGTGCTTTTGACGGCGGTGCCAAACAGGTAGTCCAGAAACGCAAAGTGCGCCGCGTAGTTCTTGTCCAGCGCCTCCTGGTCCTGGCTGTGGTGCCAGTGGTGGAAGTTGGGCGTGACGAGCACGTAGCGCAGCGGGCCCAGGCGCACGCTCACGTTGGCGTGGTTGAAAACGGCCTGGAAGCCCACGATGACGATGTAGGCGTCGATCACTTCCTTGCTGAAACCCAGAACGTAGATGGGCGCCAGCACCAGTGTGCGGGTGATGAGCAGCTCCAGGATGTGCTGGCGCGAGCCGGCCATCCAGTCCATGCTTTTCACGCTGTGGTGCACCGCATGCAGGCGCCACAGCAGCGGCACCTCGTGGTAGGCACGGTGCGTCCAGTACTGCACCAGGTCGGCCACCAGCACGATGAGGAACAGCGCCACCCAGAAGTTCAGGCCCTGTACCCAGCCGCGCATACCCTCGTTGGCCGCCCAGCCAAAAAATTTGTGCACGATGAGGTTGGTGGCCAGGAGCACAAAGCCCACCACCATGTGGTTCACGATGAAGTGGTGGAAGTCGGTTTGCCACTCGGCGCGGAAGATGGGCTGGTCCTTGCGCAGTGCAAAGAGTTTCTCGATGAAGATGAAGATCAGTGAGCTGCCCAGCAGGTCGAGGATGAACCAGTCCAGGCCGATGTACGGTGTGTTGTCAGGGAAGTTCGGGTCCACCTCCACCTTGTGGCCGCCCAGGAACGCCGCCAGCGCCACCATGGCAAAGGCAAACGTGGCCAGCCAGCGCGAACGGTTGAAGAGGATGTTGACGAGGGAGATGCCCCCCGCGATGGCCATGGCGGTCAGCATGATGGTGCGAATCACCGTCACGTCGTAGCTCTTGCGCAGCTGTGGTGTCGTCAGGTACTCGGGGAAGTGGAAGGCCAGCACGCCCAGAAAACACAGGATGGCCAGCGTGAGTGCAATCACGCCCGACACCAGCCCGCGCCCGGTGCGCAGCGCGCCATGGCTTTCGGTGAATTCATTGAGCTTGTCGATTTCGAGCATGGTTTCCCCTCTGGCCTCCCGGCCTGCTTGGCTTTTTTGATGGGCCGTGATCTGGCTTGTGTGGCGCGAGTGTAGCGGCCTGCAGCGTTGCGCCTGCGACACGGGAGAGCCCTAAAATCGCGGCATGAACATCCCTTCACACCAACTCAGCATGACGGTGCTGATGTCCCCCGACATGGCCAATTTTTCGGGCAATGTGCACGGCGGGGCCATTCTCAAGCTGCTGGACCAGGTGGCCTATTCGTGCGCAAGCCGCTATTCGGCCTGCTATGTGGTGACGTTGAGTGTGGACCAGGTGATGTTTCTGCAGCCCATCCATGTGGGAGAGCTGGTGACCTTCCTGGCCAGCGTGAACTACACCGGTTCCTCGTCGATGGAGGTTGGCATCAAGGTGGTGGCCGAAGACATCCGCTCGCAGGTGGTGCGGCATGTGAACAGCTGCTTCTTCACGATGGTGGCAGTGGACGAGGCGCGCAAGCCGGTGCAGGTGCCGCCGCTGTCGCCTTCCACGCCCGACGAACGCCGCCGCTGGGATGCGGCACTGCTGCGCAAATCCTTGCGCAAGGAGCTGGCGGAGCGTTTCAGGCAGGTGCGCGAGACTGCTGGCGGGTAGGCCGGGAACCCGGAACAAAAAAGGGCCCCTGCATGGCAGGAGCCCTTGTTCAATTGAGGAAAAAGTTGCTTAGCGCGCGGCGCAGAAACCGAATTCGGCCGCTGCCCCGGGGGCGAGGGTCTTGTTCCAGTCCACGCCGGACGCGTTCAGGTTGCTGCCAGCCTGCGTCCATGTGGCATTCCAAAGATTGTTGATGGTGCCGCTCACGGGGATGGTGATCGCCCAGTTGCCAGCGGCGGTGCCCTGGTTGGTAACGCGGACCCGCTGGCAATAGCCTGCGTTCCAGACACTGTCCATCATCTCCTGCACCGAGAAGCCACCGGTAGGCGTCGGTGGGGTTGGCGTTGTCGGCGTTGTGGGGGGGGTTGGCGTCGTAGGTGTTGTTGGCGTCGAACCATCGCCCCAGAGGCGCTGCAGCAACTGGACCTTGTCGGTGCGCACGGTGGTCCAGTCATCGTCCAGAATGCCGCCGGTGTCGCCGCTGTTGGGGTTCCACGACCAGTAGAAGCCGCTGCGCATGCCCTTGCCGACCATGTAGTCCACCAGCGCGTTCTGCCACTGCACATCCCGCGCATCGCCCCGGCCAAATTTGCCGCCGAACTCGCCCAGCATGACGGCATAACCGGCCTGCACGAACTGGCCAAAATGCTGGTCCCAGATGGCCGGCATGTTGCTTGGGAAGTTCGAAGCATTGAAGTAAGGCTGGACGTAGACATCCGGCCCGTAGGTGTGCGGCGCCAGCAGCAGGCGGTTGGCGGGGATGTTCAGGGGCGTGCAGGCCAGAGGTTCGAGGTTTCCACCCCAGAAGTGCGCGTTGCTGCCCGAGCAGCTGGGGTTCTCGCCAATGCCTTCCACGGCAATCAGCCAATGGGGAGCCAGCGGCAATACGGCAGCGGCTGCGCGCTCGGCGGCGCGGTTCCAGTCGGTGGCGTTGTTGCCCGTGCCCCAGGTGGCGGCACCGTGGGGTTCGTTCTTGATATCGATGCCGATGACGCCGGGTACGCCTGCGTAGCGCTGGGCGACAAAGGTCAGATCACTGATCCATTGCTGTTCGCTGTAGCTCTGGGTGTACCAGAGTTCACTGATGGTCTGGCAATCGGGGGTGTGATGGTCCAGCAGCACATACATGCCACGGTTGCTCAGTTCCGTGACCACCTTGTCCATCACCTGGATGGCCGAGAGGCCCTGTAGGTCGGCATTGCGGCCGTAATCGATGCTGCTGGGCGGCGCCGAGCCGTGCAGGGTGGCGGGGCAGAACGGCAGGCGCACGGCGTTGAAGCCCTGGGCCTGCATTTGCGTGATCATTTCAGTCCAGTTGCGCGCCCACAGGCCATGCACCACATGGTTGTTGGTCTCAAAGCCAAACCAGTTGACGCCGCGCAGCTGGATGGCCTTGCCCGCACCGTCCAGCACCTTGCCTGCGTTGATTTCGTAGCTCCAGGCCATGCTGGTACTTGCCAGCAGGCAACCGGCCAACGCCAGGCTCTTGCACAGGGTGGTGATCTTCATGGCTTACGCATCTCCCGAAAGTGTTGTGTGTCTGGCGTGAAAGAGTACAGGCCCGCTACAGCCGGGCTACGGCCCGGTGGTGGGCTGAGTGTGGGCGCTCTGCCCATCGGCCACCGTTTCCAATGGCTGCAATTGTAAGTGCCTGTTGCGCCCTTTTCAGGCTGCGCCACGGCTGCGTCCAGCCAGCGATACTGCCTGTAGCGAAAGGCCGTCTATTTCGTTGGTGATACCCGACAGTACGTTGGCCACCACCGCGAATTCCCGTCCGTGCTGGCCTGCGCGGGCGGCCATGACCTGGGCATTGAAGCTGACCACCTTGGCCTCGCGGGCCACTGTCTGGATGGAGGCCACGATGCCCGCCAGTTCTTTCATGAGGGTTTCGGACTTGGCCTTGCCCACTTGATCGAACGCGGTGGTGGCGGTATTCAAGGCCTCCAGTGCGCTGTCGGTGGACTCCACCAGCCGCGCCAGCGCGTCTTCCACACGCGGGCTGTGGCGCTCTGCCAAGTCTAGCGTGGTGCCCACCTGCTGTGCAAACGCATCAATCGTGGCGCCAACGCCGTTGGGGCCGTGGTAGGTCTTGCGGATGATGTCGCCGTTGGCGGCATCCAAGTGACCGGCAGTGTCTACCAGCTTGGCTTGGCTGTCGGTGAAGAGCGTCAATGAGCTGCGCGCCGCCTTCATGTGCAGATCGCTGCCGCGTGCGGCCAGCACCGTCTGCAACACCATGCGCTGCGACAGCATGCGCTGGCGTGCCGCCAGGTTGACCAGCGACATCTCGCCGTCACGGCCGGTTGAAGACCCGGCCTTGGGCGCCAAAGACAGCGTCGAAGAGGGGGGCGAAAAGGACGTCGAAGCTGGCGTTGAGGAAGTGGCCATGCCGTTGCGGGTGGAGATGGGGAAGGCTGCCATGGTGTTCCTTGTGCTGATTGCATTCAGATACATCTGGTCAAGCAATACCCGGGCCAGTGTCACGGTCGCAGCCGCTTTCGATGCGATGGATGCAGACGCACTGACGAGGTTTGGCCCGCGCCCGCTACCAGCCGCGCAAGGTGCTCTGGCACGTTGGCGGCAGGGAAGGGCGCGTGCGGCGCGGCGCTGGGCGCTCAGTACAACGCTGCGAAGCGCTCCACCATGCGCGTGGGGCCTGCCACGATGAGGTGGTCGCCCGGTTTGATTTCGGTATCTGCCTTGGCGTAGATGAAGTCGAGGTGGCGACGTTTGATGCCCACCACCGTAATGCCATGGCGTTTGCGCACGTCGGATTGCGACAATGGCTTGTTGTGTGTCTCCATCGGCGCCCGGGTTTTGGCAATGGCAAAGCCGTCGTCAAACTCGATGAAGTCGATCATCTTGCCGGTGACCAAGTGCGCCACGCGCTCGCCCATGTCCGCCTCAGGGTAGACGACATGGTGCGCACCCACCCGCTCGGCAATGCGGCCGTGCTGGGGGTCAATGGCCTTGGCCCAGATGTCCTTGAGCCCCAGCTGGCTCAGGTTCAGGATGGTGAGCACGCTCGCTTCCAGGTTGCCGCCGATGCTCACCACCGCATGCGCAAAGTCGGGCACGGCCAGCTGGCGCAGGGTTTCCAGGTCGGTGGCGTCGGCCTGCACCACATGGGGTAGCACGCTCGCCAGCGACTGCACCGTCTCGGCATCGCTCTCGATGGCCAGCACGTCGTGGCCCAGCTCCACCAGTGATTTGGCAACCCCGGTGCCAAAGCGGCCCAGGCCAATCACCACCACGCTGCCCGACAGGTTCTTTACGGCTTTATCCAACAATGGGTTTCTCCTCGGGGTAACGGTAGTTGCGGCGCATCTGGTTGGTGGCCAGGGCCACGGCCAGGGTGACCACGCCCACGCGCCCAATGAACATGAGCGCAATGATGATGGCCTGCGCCCCCGGCACCAGGTCGGCGGTGATGCCCGTAGACAGCCCCACGGTGCCGAACGCTGAAATCACTTCGAACAGCACCTTTTCCAGCGGTAGCGGCGTGAGCGGCAAGATGAGCAAAATGGCCAGTCCCACCACGGCCGCGCTGAGCACCAAGATGGTGATGGCCTGGCGTTGCACCGAATCGGCGATGCGACGACCGCGAAACTCGACGTCGCGGTGCCCACGGATTTCGTTCCACACCACCAGTACCAACACAAAAAACGTGGTCACCTTCACGCCCCCGGCGGTGCCCGCGCTGCCCCCGCCGATGAACATGAGGATGTAGTGCAGCGCCAGTGATTCGGTGCTCAGCGCTCCGATATCGACTGCATTGAACCCTGCCGTGCGTGCCGATACCGAGGTGAACAGTGCCACCAGCCCCTTGTGCGCCCAGCCCATGGGCCCCAGCGTTCCCGGATTGTCGAACTCGGCCAGAAAGATCACCACCGTGCCCAGTGCGATCAACGCCAGCGAGCCCCACACCGTGAGGGCGGTGTGCATGGACCACAGTGGGCGTTTGCGTCCGCGTTCGGCCAGCAGCTCGTGCAGCACCGGAAACCCCAGGCCTCCGATGATGATCGCCAGCATCAGCGGAGCCAGCACCAGCACATCGGACGAGAACCGCACCACGCTGTCTGCCCAGGTCGAAAAGCCCGCATTGTTGAAGGCCGATATGGAGTGGAACATGCCTTGCCAGGCAGCCTCTCCCCAGGGCATGCCATAGCCCAGTGCGAACCGCAGGCCCAGGGCCAGCGCCATCAGCAGCTCGACGGCAACCGTCACTTGGAGCACGATCTTGGCAACGCTCTTTACGTCCCCCAGCGCCAGCGAATGGGTCTCTGCCTGCAGCAGCAGTCGGGTGCGTATGCGCATTTGCCCACTGATGAGCAGCCCCATCAGCGTGGCCGACGTCATCATGCCGAAGCCGCCCAGCTGAAACAGGCCCATGATGAGGGCTTGGCCTGTGCCGCTCCAATAGGTGCCGGTGTCCACCACCACCAGTCCTGTCACGCACACGGCGGAGGTGGCGGTGAACAATGCCGTGAGAAATGGCGCGCTCTGCCCCTGGGCGTGCGAGAGCGGCAGCATGAGCAAGACCGTGCCGGCAGCGATGACGGTCAGAAAAGACAGCACCAGAACCGCTGCGGGGTGCACGACACGTTGGTTCAAACGAATTCCTGGGCGGGTGGCAACAATGCGCGGCCCGTGAGGGTCGGGGCTTGGCGAAGACTCTCTCCAGAGTCTGCGCGCGGCGATGCTATCAGCTTTGGATAGATCGCTCGCCTGCTGCGGCGCTGTGGAGGCGGCCGGTGCCGCGCACAGCCGCAGGCACCACCACGTCGTCAGACAGCGCGCCGCGCCCGGGGTGCTTCGGATTTTTCAGACGTGGAATGCATCGCGTCCTGCGACGCCAGCGCCACACCCCGCACCACATCCCCCACCACGATCACCGAGGGGCTGGCGAGCCCGTCGCGCGTGATGGTAGTGTGCAGGGCTCCCAATGTGGTGACCGCGTGGCGCTGATGGGGCAGGCTGGCGTGCTGGATGATGGCCACGGGCGTGCTGGCGGGCAGGCCGGTGAGCAGCTCCTGCTCGATTGTGGCGGCGCCGCTCACACCCATGTAGATCACGAGCGTGAGCTTGGCGTCGCGGGCCGTGGCGGCCAGTTGGCGCCAGTCGGTGCCCGCATCGCCGGGCTTGGCGTGGCCGGTGACGAACACCACGCCGTGGGCATGCTCGCGGTGGGTGAGCGGCGCGCCCAGCGATGTCAGGCCCGCCAGGCCCGCCGTGATGCCGTTGATGACGGTGACCGGCACGCCTGCCGCGCGCAGGTGCTCCACTTCTTCTCCACCCCGGCCGAAGATAAACGGGTCGCCGCCTTTAAGGCGCACCACGTTCTCACCCTCGTTCACCGCCAAGAGCATCAGCTTCTCGATGAAGGCCTGGGGCGTGCTCTTGCAGCCACCGCGTTTGCCCACGTAGACGATGCGGGCCGTGGGCGACGCGTGCGCCACGATGGCGTCGCTCACCAGGTCATCCACCAGCAGCACGGTGGCGGCCTGGATGGCCTTGAGCGCCTTGATGGTGAGCAGTTCCGGATCGCCGGGGCCAGCGCCCACCAGCGTGCAGCTGCCTCCCGTTCCGAGGTGGGGCTTGGAAGGGGGCAGGGTGTTGGTGTGGGTGGGGCGGCTCATGGGGATGTCTCCGAATTGGTTTGTTCCGCAAGTCGCAAGATATGTTCCACCTGGCGCTCAATCGCAGGCGGAATCGGCAACTCGCCCGCCAGCACGCAGCGGGTGTAAGTGGCCGTTGTGGCCACGTCGATCTCGGCGGGTAAGCCAGGCACCTCGCTGGCGGTCCCGGGCTGCTGTGATTCCAGCACCGCGTGCACGCCGTGCACAAAACCGTCGTATCGCGGTGTGCGGCGCGGATCAGTAGCGACCTCGCCCTCCAGCCCGCGCGAGAGCAGCGCGCTCACGCCCAGCGTGCGAAAGGTGGTCTGCAGCATCTCGAAATATTCAGGGTGTGTGTACGCAGTGACCACCACCGACGGCCCCGCGCACGGGCTCATCAGCTTGACCACGCTGTGCCCCGGGTTGCGCAAGCCCACCACCTCGCGCACTGAGAGCAGGCGCGCCAGGCCTGCGTGCAGGTGTTGGGTGTGGATATGGCGCACGGTGCCGTTTGCTACTTTTTCAGGAGCTGTTAGCGCAGGTACATCAAGCGCTAGAAGCACATCGGATGCCAAAATGCGCCGCGCCTCGGTGCGCATGCCGTGCAGCAGCACGGGCAGCCCCTCGCGCGCCAGCAGCAGCGCCAGCAGCGGCGTCAGCACCGGCAGCTTGCGCGCGCCGTTGTAGCTGGGCAGCACGATGAGGGGGCGGTCGGTGGCGGGTAGCAGGGCCAAGCGCTGGTGCGTGGCATCCAGAAAGCCGCACATCTCTTCGGACGTCTCCCCCTTGATGCGCATGGCCAGGCAGAACGCGCCGATCTCCAGGTCGCTCACCTGCCCGTCCAGCACTTGGCCGAACAGGTCGGTGGCCTGCTCGCGCGTCAGTGGCTTGGCGCCGCGCGCGCCGCGGCCGATTTCCTTGATGTACTGGGCGATGGCCATGGTCTTTGGTGGCGGGACTTGTGAAACAGGGCTTCAGCGTCGTTATTTCGGCTTGCCGTACAGGCGTACTGTCTGTGCCGAAAGCGCCTGGCTGCAGCCCTGTTGCACAAGTCCTGGTGGGGTTTGTTGGTTTGAAAGCTATTTTCTCGCAACCCAGAGAACTTTTGGTTATATGGTGGCCTGCGCCACGGGCTTGGACGCCAGTGGGCCCGTGGCGCGCACCATGCGCTTGAGTTCGGGCAGGCACGAGCCGCAGTTGGTGCCGCAGCGCAGCTTGCCCTGTAGCTGCGCCAGCCGGTTGTCGTCGGTTCCGTGGCAGTGCGCCAGCTCGGCGGTGATGGCGGTGTCCGTCACGTTGAAGCAGGTGCACACCGACTTGCCACGCGACTGCACGGCCACGGGGGCCTTGGCGCCAGGCACGAGCAACAGGCGGCCATAGGTCTGCGCTGGCAGTTCTTCTTGCAGCAGGGTCTTGAGCCAGCCCTCGGCGCTGGTGTCGCCCGCGAGCACGATGCCTTCGAGCGTGGTGGTGTCCCCATGGCGAGCCAGCCGCGCGGCGCGGCGCTGGCCGCGTTTCTTGTCGGCATAGCGCAGCGTGTCGGCCGTGGCCAGGCCCATCAGAGATTCGATGCGCTCCACAGTGGCGTCGGGCGGTGCCTCGTGCGCGGCGGCGCGCAGCAGCACGCCCACGCGCTCACGGCCGGGTTCGCCCAGCGGTGTGTTGTTGCTGAAGGGCACGCAGCTCGCAAACGGGAACTGCGCCATCAGCGCGGACAGCGCCTCGCGCGTGGCCTGGGCGCTGTCGGCGGGCAGCCAGGCCATGGCCAGCAGCGTCCAGGGCAGCTCGGCCTTGAGCACCTTGACGGCCGCGTGCTTGAGCTCGGGTTGCTTGGAGGTGGGGCAATACGCCGAGGTGGTGAGCGCGTTCACGCCCGCCAGCCGCTCCCCGGTGGACGAGCAGCCGCTCAAAAATTCGCTGCCCCAGTGCATGGCCATGAAAGCCTGCGACAGGCCCAACGTGGTGTCGACCTGCGCTGGCACCACGATGGTGCCGCGCTTGCTCGTCACATAGACCAGGTCGCCGTTCTTCAGGCCGCGCCGCTCCATGTCCTGCGGGTGCAGTTGCACGCTGGGCTCTGCCACATGGCCGAACAGGCGGCCCAGGGTGCCGGTGCGGGTCATGCCGTGCCACTGGTCGCGCAGGCGGCCCGTGGTCAGGCTGAAGGGGTAACGCGACTCGCGCTGCTCCGCCGTGGGCTGCCAGGCGTGCGCGGCAAAACGGGCGCGGCCATCGGCGGTGGGGAACACGCCGTCTTCGTACAGGCGGGCCTTGCCCGTGGTGGATCCCTCAGGCAATGGCCACTGTTGGGGGCCTGCAGATTCGAGCATGCCCCACGACAGACCGGTGATGTCCAGGTCACGCCCGCGGGTGCTCTCGCGGTGCTCATTCCACACAGTTTCGGCGCCCTGGTCGGCGTGGTTGGTGGCGTAGGGGAACAGTGTGGGCTGGCCGGGGCGCAGGCGTGCCTCCAGCTGGTGCGCAAACTGCACCGCAATAGCCCAGTCGTGGCGCGCCTGGCCGGGCGCGGGCACGGCAGTGCGCACGCGCGAGATGCGGCGTTCGCTGTTGGTCACGGTGCCGGTCTTTTCGCCCCAGGTGGTGGCGGGCAGCAGCAGGTCGGCATAGGCGCAGGTGGCGGCGGTGGCAAAGGCCTCCTGCACCACCACAAACTCGGCGCGCTGCAGTGCGCGGCGCACGGTGGCCTGGTCGGGCATGCTTTGCGCGGGGTTGGTGCAGGCAATCCACAGGGCCTTGATCTCGCCGTCGGCGGCGGCCTGGAACATTTCCACGGCCGTCTTGCCCGGCTTGCTGGGCACATCGGCCACGCCCCAGAGCGCGGCCACTTCGGCGCGGTGCTGCGGGTTGGCCAGGTCGCGGTGGGCGCTGAGCAGATTGGCCAGGCCACCCACTTCGCGCCCGCCCATGGCGTTGGGCTGGCCGGTCAGGCTGAACGGGCCCGCGCCGGGCTTGCCGATCTGTGCGGTGGCCAAGTGCAGGTTGATGAGCGCTGCGTTCTTGGCCGTGCCGCTGCTGCTCTGGTTCAGGCCCTGGCAGTACAGGCTGAGCGTGGCGTTGGACTGCGCAAACCACTTGGCGGCGGTGGTCAGGTCGGCCACGCTGATACCGCAGGTCTGCGCCACGCGTTCGGGTGTGTAGTCGCGCACCAGGGCCTTGAGCTCGTCAAAGCCCGTGGTGTGCGCAGCGATGTATTCGGCGTCCGTCCAACCCTCCCACAGCATCAGGTGCAGCATGCCGTTGAACAGCATCACGTCGCTGCCGGGCTGGATGGGCAGGAACAGGTCGGCCATGCCGGCCGTGTCGGTGCGGCGCGGGTCGACCACGATGACCTTCATGCCCGGGTTGGCGGCGCGCGCGTCTTCGATGCGGCGGAACAAGATGGGGTGCGCCCAGGCCGCGTTGCTGCCCACGATGAACAGGCACTGCGCGTGTTTCACGTCGTCGTAGCAGGCGGGCGGCGCGTCGGCCCCCAGGGTCTGCTTGTAGCCCGCCACGGCGCTGCTCATGCACAGGCGCGAGTTGGTGTCGATGTTGTTGGTGCCGATCAGGCCCTTGGCCAGCTTGTTGAAGACGTAGTAGTCCTCGGTGAGCAATTGGCCGCTCACGTAAAAGCCCACGGCATCGGGGCCGTGGTTCTGGATGGTGTTTGCGAATTTTTCGGTGGCCAGGTTCAGCGCGGCGTCCCATGGCAGGGGCTGGGGAGCATCGCTGCGTTGCGCGCGGTGCAGGGGCTGTAGCAAGCGGGTCTGCAGCGTGATGGGGCTGCTGGCCGTGAGGTGCAGGGTCGAGCCCTTGGTGCACAGGCGGCCAAAGTTGGCGGGGTGGGTGGGGTCGCCGCGCACGCCGGTGATCTGCGCGCCATCGGATTCGATGATCACGCCGCAGCCTACGCCACAGTAGGGGCAGGTGGATTTCGTTTCTTGCATGGCGTGGATTCCAGATGTTTTTGGGCTCTAGCGCTTAATGGAAAAGCGCTGATAGCTATGTATTTAATAGCTTTGGTGTTCGATGGACGTTGCGGGATGATCAGGCCGCCAGGCCGCCAGGCCGCGCCGCGCCGGCCCTGCTACGGGGCGCGTCAAATCGACCGCATGCTCGTCCAGCTCCAGGGCATCCAGATACACCGCGCCATCTTCCACCTTCACGGCGAATTTGGGCGTGCAGCCTTCGTCGGGAGCCGATGCCTGCCCATCGCACAACCCAATCGTCCAGTTGTGCAGCGGGCACGCCACCTGCGTGCCAAACACAATGCCCTGCGACAGCGGGCCGCCCTTGTGAGGGCAGCGGTCGAGCAGTGCGAACACGCCTCCGGCATCGTTGCGGAACACGGCCACATCCAGGCCCTGTGGGCGCGCCACACGGCGCGAGCCCAGCACGGGGATGTCGTCCACGCGGCAGATCAGCTTCCATTGCGGGCTGTTGGTTGTGGTCATCATGGTTCCTTCGGTGTCTTTGGGTGTTGTCGGGGAGCCTGCCAGGGTCATCGTGGGGCGGCTCGTTATTTTTTTGAGTAAGTCTTGGGTGGGCTCAGGCCGCCAGCGCCGCATACATGCCGGTCACGCGGTCCATGCTGGAGAGCAGGTTTTCGCTGGCCACGTACACCTCGGCCACTTGGCGGTTCACGTTGCCGCCGCCCTGCATGCGCTGCAGCGCAGCGTCAAAAAACACCCACTGGCCGTCGGCCAGCTGCAGTTCCTGGCGGATGCGGTTGGTGGCCTGGGGGGCATTGCGCAGCAGCTCAGTGGCTGCGATGAATTCACTGCGGGCCTTGGCGATTTCGGTGGTGGCGGTGGACGCGTCCACCGGCAGCATGGCGGCCAGGTAGAACTTGGCCATGCGCTGGCTCAGCATGCGCTGACGGCCTGCAATGTTCACCAGGTGGCCCACGGGCTTGCCCGAGGCTGCCTCGTACTGCGTGGTGCCCAGATGGGCCAGGGCCAGCACCTTGGCATCGGCCTGCAGCATGGCGCTGGCATTGTCGGTGGACGATGTGGCGGCAGCCAGCGTGGTCTTGTGGGCGGCCCACGCGGTTTCCAGCTTGGTGTACGTTTCGCGGATGGTGGGCGAGGGCGCATAGGCCTTGAGTTCCACCAGCTGGCGCTCGAACAGCGCGATGGACTGCTCCATCACCTGGCGTGCCGTGGGCGTGTCGGCCTTGTGGGCCAGGGCCAGCCAGGCCTTGCCCACACGCTGGCTCAGCATGCGCTGGCGCCCAGCCTTGTTGATGGCGTCGTTGAGGTCGGTGACCTGGGCGTGGGCGCTGCCCAGCGGGGCGAGGGCGCTGCACGCAGCGGCGCAGCTGGCGGCGGTCAAAAGGGTTCTGCGGTGCATGGTGGGGGTCTCTCCGGACTTGGGGCGATCAGGCGCTCAAGGGCGCGAACTGGCGTGTGTCCACGGCCGCCTTGTCAAAGTCGAACCAGGGATCGGGCTCGCCGTCCAGCGCAAACTGCAGCTGCTCCCACAGCGCCTTGCGGCCTTCGTGGTCTTCCAAAATGCGCTTCTTCACATAGTCCAGGCCCACACGGTTCACGTAGTGCACGGTGCGCTCCAGGTACCAGCCTTCCTGGCGGTACAGCTCGCAAAACGCGCCGGTGTACTCCAGCACTTCCTCGGCGGTTTTGAGCTTGGTGAAGAAGTGCGCCACCTCGGTCTTGATGCCGCCGTTGCCAGCCACATACATCTCCCAGCCGCTGTCCACGCCGATGATGCCCACGTCCTTGATGCCCGCCTCGGCGCAGTTGCGGGGGCAGCCGCTCACCGCAAACTTCACCTTGTGCGGCGCATACATGCGCCACATGGCGCGCTCCAGATCCTTGCCCATCTGGGTGCTGTCTTGCGTGCCCATGCGGCACCACTCGCTGCCCACGCAGGTCTTCACGGTGCGCAGCGCCTTGGCGTAGGCGTGGCCGCTGGGCATGCCGATGTCCTTCCACACATTGACCAGGTCTTCCTTCTTCACGCCCAGAAGGTCGATGCGCTGGCCACCGGTGACCTTGACGGTGGGGATCTTGTATTTGTCCACCGCATCGGCAATGCGGCGCAGTTCGTCGGCCGTGGTCTCCCCGCCCCACATGCGGGGGATCACGCTGTAGGTGCCGTCTTTCTGGATGTTGGCGTGGCTGCGTTCGTTGATGAAGCGGCTTTGCGGGTCGTCCTTGGCTTCTTTCGGCCAGGTGCTGATGAGGTAGTAATTGACCGCCGGGCGGCAGGTGGCGCAGCCGTTGGGCGTCTTCCATTCCATGAACTTGAACACCTCGGCAATGCTGACCAGCTTGCTGCCGCGGATCGCGTCACGCACGGCCTGGTGGCCGTGGTCGGTGCAGCCGCAGATGGCCTTGGTCTTGGGCGTGGCGCTGTAGTCGCCACCGGCGGTGAACATGATGATCTGTTCCACCAGCCCCGTGCACGAGCCACAGCTGGCGCTGGCCTTCGTATGCTTGCGTACTTCATCCAGTGTGAACAGGCCTTTGTCCTTGATGGCCTTGCAGATGGCGCCCTTGGTCACGCCGTTGCAGCCGCATACCTCGTCGCTGTCCTGCATGGCGGCAGCCTTGCTCTGGCCCTGGTGGCCGGTGTCGCCCAGGTGCGATTCGCCAAACATCAGCTTGTCGCGGATGTCAGTCACGCTGCGGCCATCGCGCAGCAGCTTGAAGTACCAGCTGCCGTCCACAGTGTCGCCATACAGGCAGGCGCCCACGAGCTTGTCGTCTTTGATGACGAGCTTTTTGTACACGCCACCGAAGGGGTCGCTCATCACGATCTCCTCGGTGTCGTCTCCTCCTTGAAAGTCTCCGGCCGAGAACAGGTCGATGCCCGTCACCTTGAGCTTGGTGGACGTGAGCGAGCCCTGGTAGCGGCCGATGCCGAATTCGGCCAAATGGTTGGCCAGCACCTTGCCCTGCTCGAACAGCGGGGCCACCAGGCCATAGGCAATGCCCCGGTGCGCGGCGCATTCGCCCACGGCGTAGATGCGGGCGTCGGTGGTGGTCTGCAGCGTGTCGCTGACCACAATGCCGCGGTTCACGTGCAGGCGCATCTTTTCGGCCAGGGCGGTGTTGGGGCGGATGCCCACGGCCATCACCACCAGGTCGGCAGGCACCTCGGTGCCGTCCTTGAACTTCACGCTGGCCACGCGGCCTTCGGCGTTGCCCACCAGCACTTGTGTTTGTGCTTTCATCAAGAACTGCATGCCGCGCTCCTGCAGCGACTTTTGCAGCATCTTCCCGGCCACGTCGTCCAGCTGCCGTTCCATCAGCCAGTCGCCCACATGCACCACGCTCACTTGCATGCCGCGCTTCATCAGGCCGTTGGCGGCCTCCAGGCCCAGCAGGCCGCCGCCGATGACCACGGCATGCTTGTACGTGGCGGCCGCGTCGATCATGGCCTGTGTGTCGGCAATGTCGCGGTAGGCCAACACGCCCTGCAAGTCTTTGCCGGGGATGGGCAGGATGAAGGGGTTGGAGCCTGTGGCGAGGATCAGTCGGTCGTATTCGGCGGTGACCACCGTGCCATCCTTGCTGGTGGCGCTGACCACGCGGCGCACGCGGTCCACGTCGGTCACCGTAAAACCGGTGTGCAGCGTGATGTGATTGTCGGCATACCAGGACCAATCGTTCAGAATGATCTCGTCGATGGTCTGCTCGCCGGCCAGCACGGGCGAGAGCAGGATGCGGTTGTAGTTGGGGTGGGGCTCGGCCCCAAACACCGTGATGTCGTAAAGATCAGGGGCAATCTTGAGCAGCTCTTCCAGCGTGCGCACACCGGCCATGCCGTTTCCTACCATCACCAGCTTGAGCTTTTTCATCGTGACTCCGTCGGTTCTATCGCCTGGGCGATTCGAAAAACAAAAAAGGCGTCCACACGATGCCGTTTCGAATTCCTGTCGAAACCGCATGTGCGGACGCCTTCGTCCGGGCAATCCACCCCTGCGCCATTGCACGGGTGGATTGCGTGACCCTGTGGGGTCGTTGCTGGAGTTAAGCAATGCTTGTGCCAGTCGATTTGCACTGAGGTGGGGCGGCTTCTGGGGGTGTTTTGAGACCCGCGTGTGGGGGGTGGTGCAGTGCTGCCCCGGCTCTGCGCAGGCGCCACGGGGGTATGCCCTTGTCTGGCGCGGGGTGCACCACCTTGGGCACGGAACCTGCAAGGAGCTGGTGCATGACTTTTGAACTGGATTTCGGCCACACCTCGCAGGCTGGGCGCAAGGAGGTGAACGAAGACTTCGCCGCGCTCGTGCTGGGCCAGGGGCGCGACCGTGAGCGCGGAGCCATCGCGGCCATCGCCGACGGCGTGAGCACCGGCGGCAATGGCCGCGAGGCCGCCCAGACTTCAGTGAACACGCTGGTGAACGACTACTTCGCCACGCCCGACACCTGGGACACCACGGTGGCGCTGGACCGCATCCTGTCCGCACACAACGGCTGGCTCGCCTCCATGAACCGGCGCCGCCAGCCTGCGGTGGGGTTGACCACGCTGACCGCGCTGGTGCTGTGTGGCCAGTCCTACACGCTGGCCCATGTGGGAGACACGCGCGCCTACCTGGTGCGCGAGGGCCGCCTGCAGCAGCTGACCACCGACCACGTCATGGCGCAGCACGATCTCAGGCACCAGCTCACCCGCGCCATGGGCCTGGACGACCACGTGGTGGTGGACTACAGCCAGGGCGAGCTGCGCAGCGGCGACCTGTTTGTGCTGCTGTCGGACGGCGTGCACGGCAGCGTGCCCGAGCGCGAACTGCGCCAGCTGCTGCGCCAGGAGATACCGGCCCAGGCGCTCACCGACGAGCTGGTGCAGGTTGCCCTGCGCCGTGGCAGCAGCGACAACGTGACCGCGCTGGTGGTGCGGGTGCAGGGCGCGCTGGAGGCCACGCTGCAAGACGAATCGCGCCGCGCCCAGGACCTGCCCGTGCTGCCCCTGCTCAAGGTGGGCGACACCGTGGACGGCCTCACGGTGACAGCCATCGTGGCCGACAACGGCATCCACCGGCTGTACCAGGTGCGCGACGGGGCCACGCAGCGGCTGTATGCCCTCAAGACCCTGCTGCCCGCGCGCGCCCACGACGCCGAAGAACGCGCCACGCTGGCGCACGAGGCCTGGGTGGCGCGGCGCATGCAGTCGGGCCAGGCCGCCGCCCATCTGGCGAGGCTCAACGACTGGCCGGTGGGAGACGGCGGCTTTGGCGATGGCGCCGCAGCCAGCGCGTTTTACCTGCTGTACGACTGGCATTCCGGCGACACGCTGGGGCAGCGCCTGCGCCATCGCCAGCACCTGGCCGTGGGGCAGGTTGTGACGGTGACCGTGCAGGCCGCGCGCGTGCTGGGCTGGCTGCACCGCCAGGGCGTGGTGCACCGCGACATCAAGCCCGACAACCTGCACCTGGGCGACGACGGGGTGCTGCGTGTGCTGGACCTGGGCGTGGCCCTCTCAGGCCGCGAGCCCGAGGCCACCCGCCGCCTGCACGCCGGAACCCCCAGCTACATGAACCCGGAGCAGTGGCCGGGCTATGAAAAGGGCGGCGACCCCTCCGGTCAGTTGCCCGACGCGGGCAGCGACCTGTTTGCGCTGGGGGTCACGCTGTACCAGCTGCTCAGCCACGGGCGCCTGCCCTATGGCGAGGTGGTGCAGTACCAGCTGGGCCGCTACCACCGCGACCCGGTGCCCCCCAGCCGCCACAACCCGGGCGTGCCGATCTGGCTCGACCAGATTGCCCTGAAGGCCGTGGCCCGCAACCGCGCCCAGCGTTTTGAAACTGCCGAGGAACTGCTGCTGGCCCTGGAACGCGGCGCTTCACGCCCCCTGTCGGCGACCGGGCCCCAGCCGCTGATGCAGCGCGATGCCACGGCCCTGTGGAAGATCGCTCTGGCCGTGAGCGTGCTGGTGAATGTGTTGTTGATTTATTGGCTGCTGTTTTTGCCGCGGTGAGCTTTCGCGGCGATTTGCTATTAAAAACATAGCTTTTAGCGCTTATGAGATAAGCGCTGGGGCTTGTTTTTGTCAAAGACCAGTGCATGCACGACGCCCGTTGAGCGACTGCGCTTTGGCTGGAAGTGGGGTGAGCGCTGACGCGCTCACGGCTGCGCCGTTCACGCACTGCGCGCACGTCCACCCTTCTAGCGAAAGCGCGGGCAACGCTGCGCGTTGGCTGGCTGCGCCAGCTCAGGCACTGCGTGCCCGACTGCCCTTTTGCTGGAAGTGTGGCGAGCGCTTGCGCGCTCACCGGCTACGCCGGTCATGCGCTGCGCGCACGTCCACCCTTCTCCGCCCACGTGCGCGTCCAGCGGATCTGCATCACCCGCAGCAGCAGCAGCATGGCCAGGGCGCAGGCAGCAATGCCCACAAAGCCCCAGAGATACGTGCCGGTGTACTGGCGCGAGATGCCCATGCCGTTCGGGATGAGGCCGCCGCCCAGCGCGCCGATCTCGCCGATCATCGAGCCTGCCACCGCCGTGGCCAATGGCCAGCGCAGCGGCACCAGCTGGAACAGGGCGCCGTTGCCTGCCCCCAGGGCCGCAAAACACACCAGGAACAGCAGCATGGTCACGGGCAGTGATTTTTCGGCCAGGCCACACAGCACCATGCTGGCGGCGGTGATGGCCAACACGCCGGTCAGGGTGTTCACACCGCCCCAGTGGTCCGACAGCCAGCCACCAAACACGCGCAGGGCCGCGCCCAGGAATGCCGCCATCATCGTGAGTTGGCCGGCCGCCACCTTGCTCACGCCGAACTGGTCATAAAAGTAGCTGGGCAAGAAGGTGGTCAGGCCAATGAAGCCGCCAAAAGTCACGGCGTAGATCAGGCTGAAGGCCCAGCCGTCTTTTTCAAACAGGCAGGCGATGTGCTCACGGAAGCTGGCGTGGGGTGCCAGGTCGGGCGGCTCCTTGGCATACACCGCCATCACCAGCGCGGGTATCGCCACACTCACGGCAGCAAAGCCATACACGGCCTGCCAGCCAAACTTCTGCGCCAGCATGGGCGCGAGCAGGGCTGCCACCGCAGTGCCCACGTTGCCGGCGCCCACGATACCCATGGCCAGGCCTTTGTAGCGCGGCGGGAACGAGCCCGAGCCCAGTGACAGGGCCACCCCAAAGCTGGCACCCGCCACGCCCAGCAGGATGCCCATGGCGAGCAGGTCGTTGTACGAATGCACGAACAGGTAGCCGTAGCCCATGGCCACAAAGATCCCCGCCATCTCGACCAGCGTGGCGTTCTTGCGACCGATGTACTGCGCCAGGATGCCCAGCGGAAACCGCATGAGGGCGCCCGCAAAGATGGGAATGGACAGCATCATGCCCATCTGCGTCGGCGTGAGCTGGAAGGCATCGCGGATGAACGGTGCCATGGCACCGTTGATCACCCAGACTGCGCACGAGAAACCGAAATACAGAAAGGACGACCACAGCGTTGGGGCGTGGCCGGACTTGAGAAACTCTCGAAATTGAAGCATGGCGATCTAGCGCAAAGAGGCTGCTGTGCTGCTGCAAGCACACCCACAACCGGGCAGAAAAACAAAAAGGCGCCAACACGGGCCGCGCGGGCTTGCTGGTTTGTTTGCAAGCCCCACACATTCCATGAAGACGCCAACGTCTTGTTCGCCCAATCCGCCGTTGCACCGGGCTGACACACGGCCAGCGTTGACCGTGGTGCTGAACATGCAAAGGATGTGCCAAGTTCTGATGGCACTTGGTTTGAGTAAAAACGGCAGCTGGCGCTTGCGTATCGAGAGTTTTTTGCTATCAAATTTGAAGTTAAAATTGCCTGCCAGTCCAAGTTAGTGCAGCGTGCTCCGGTGTGATGCACTTTTTTGGCGCGATGCACCAATTTGGTGGCTGCAAACCAGCAGAGCCACTTAGGTGTTTCAAATCATAAAAATTCAACATAGGATGTATTCGGTTCATCCGTTGCCGTGTTGCCCGGTTATGAGGTGACGAGGCATTCCCTGAGGAGGGTCCCCATGCGCGTCAATCTCCCGATCAGCACGCAGGAATATGCGTTCCCCAAAGGCCAGACCCTGGTGTCCACCACCGATCTCAAGGGCCGCATCCTGTACTGCAACCCGATGTTCATCGAGGTCAGCGGGTACGAGAAGGAAGAGCTGCTGGGCCAGCCCCACAACATCGTCAGACATCCCGACATGCCCGAGGAGGCCTACCGAGACATGTGGGAGACCATTGCCAGCGGCAACCCTTGGTCGGCCCCGGTCAAGAACCGGCGCAAGGACGGCACCTTCTACTGGGTGATGGCCAACGTCACCCCGCTCATGCAGGGCGACCAGCCCACGGGCTACATGTCCGTGCGCACCGAGGCCACCCGCGACCAGATACAGGCCGCCGACCAGCTCTACCGCCAGATGCAGGCCGAAAAACAGGCTGGAACCCTGGTGCACGTGCTGCGCGAGGGGCAGATCGTCAAGAACACGCTCTGGGGGCGCATGGCCCGCGCAGTGCAGCTCGGGCCGCTCGGCAAGATCATGCTGTGCACGCTGCTGCTGGTGTTCGCGTCGTGGGGGGCCGCGCTGCTGGGCGGGCACACCATGACCGTCGCGGCTGGCGCAGCCTGGCTGGGCGTGGTGCTGCTGGCGCTGGGCATGGCGGTGTACCTGCACCGGGCCACCGTGGCGCCGTTGTCGCAGATGCTGCGCTGGGCCAACCGCATGGCTGCAGGAGACCTTACCCAGAAGATTGCGGCGTCGCGCAGCGACACCGTGGGTCAGCTGCAAAAGGCGCTGGCCCAACTCAATGTGAACCTGTTGTCCATCGTGCGCGATGCGCGCCAGGAGAGCGAACACATGCAGCTTTCCACCCGCGAGATCGCGCAGGGCAACCAGGACCTGTCGGAACGCACCGAAGCCCAGGCCAGCAACCTGGAGCAGACGGCGGCGTCGATGGAGGAAATCACCGGCACCGTCAAGCAGACGGCCGAATCGGCCCGCCAGGCCACCGTGCTGGCCACCCAGGCCACCCAGGTGGCTGAGCGCAGCAGCGAGGCCGTGGACGGCGTGGCCAGCACCATGAAGCAGATCCAGACTGCCTCCGGCCGCATCAGCGAGATCACCCAGCTCATCGACTCCATTGCGTTTCAGACCAATATCCTCGCGCTCAACGCCGCCGTGGAGGCCGCGCGTGCGGGTGAGCAGGGGCGCGGGTTTGCGGTGGTGGCCTCCGAGGTGCGCAGCCTGTCGCACCGCACGCTCTCGGCCGCCAAGGAAATCCGCCAGCTCATCGACGACTCGGCCACCAAGGTGAGCGAAGGCCACGCAAAGACCGACGCAGCGCAGAAGACCATGACCGAATCGCTGGAGCTGGTGCGCCGCGTGAACACGCTGATCGGTGAAATTCACAGCGCGTCCAACGAGCAGCTCAGCGGCATCTCTCAGGTCAACGCCGCCGTGGCGCAACTGGACACCATCACGCAGCAGAACGCCGCGCTGGTGGAGGAAAACGCCGCCTCGGCGATGCAGCTCAACGGGCAGGCGCAGACGATGACCGAGACGGTGCAGGTGTTCCGCATCGATGCGTCGGCGCCCAGCCAGGCGCGGGACGCGGTGGCGTTGCGCAAGGAGATGAAGGCTGGCAAGGGCGCATCGTTGTCCAGCCGCGCCTTGGCGGCGCTCTGAGCGCCAAGGGATTTCACGCAGTCCTGGAAACTGGCACGGTGCCATCACCAGTGCCACCGTGGAACGGCTTCGCAAGGCCACAGGTGGCGTCCCCCTGGGGGAAGACGCGAAGCGGCTCAGGGGGCTTATGTACTTGCCCGCACTGTCAGCTCAAACCCCAGATTCACTGAATTTTTCTCCGGCATCTCGCCCCGCATCAGCGTCAGCAGCATCTGCGCACTGGCCTCGCCGATGGCCGAGCGCGGGGTGCGTACGGTGGTTAGCGGCGGCAGCATCTGGTCGCTGCCTGCCAGATCGTTAAAGCCGGCGATGGCCACGCGGCCAGGCACGTCCAGACCCAGACGCTGGGCGGCCAGCAGACCACCCTGCGCGAGGTCGTCGTTGCAGAAGAACACGGCGTCCACGCCAGGGCGGGTGCGCAGCACCTCTTCCAGCAGCTCTGCGCCCAGGCGGATGGATGAAGGCTGAGGGCTGAGCAGCTCCAGCCGTGGGTCGTACATCCCCGCCTCGCGCAGGCAACGGCGGTAGCCTTCGGCGCGCTGCATGGTGCGTGGGTCCAGCTGGGCGGCAACGAATGCGATGTTCTTGTGGCCGCGCGACAGCAGGTGGGTTGTCATCGCATGGCCTGCGTCCTGCTGCGAAAAGCCCACGCAGAACACGCCGGGTGCGGGCGTCATTTCCATCAAGTGCACGCAGGGCACGCCGCTGGTGGCAATCATGTGGCGGGCGGCCTCGGTGCGGTCAAAGCCCGTGACGAGCAGGCCCGCGGGGCGATGGGCCAGGTAGGTGCGCAGCAGCTGCTCTTCTTCCTGCGGGTCGTAGTGCGTCACGCCAATCAGGGCTTGGTAGCCGTGCGGGAAGAGGGTGCGGTGCACGGCCTCCAGCACGTCTACAAACAGTGCGTTGGACAGCAGCGGCACCAGCACCGGCACCTGCACACTGCGCTGCGAGGCCAGTGCGCGGGCGGCGGGGTCGGGCACGTAGCCCAGTTGTGCGGCGGCGTCTTTCACACGCTGCACCAGTTCTTGCGCCACGCCGCGCTCGCCGCGCAGGGCACGGGACGCGGTGATGGGACTCACCTCGGCGGCCTTGGCCACGTCGTTCAGCGTGATGCGGCCGCTGGAGCGGCGTCTTGTCTCGGGTTTGTTCAAGGGTTAACCCTCATGGGGGTTGAGATTCATCTGGTTAGGATAGCGCTGTCCAAGCGATGGGGCAAGGCGATGCCCGCCATTTTGGATGAAGTTGAAGAACTTGCCACAGTTTGGGCGGCATCCGGGACCGGATGCCTTTTTTACGGATTGCTTGGATAGCGCTACCAATATGAGTGTTTTGCCGTCAACGGTTTATCTGGTGGTCATGGGTGTGGCCGGATGTGGCAAGTCCAGCCTCGGCGCTGCGCTGGCGCAGGCCGAAGGGCTGCCCCTGATCGAAGGGGACGACCACCACAGCCCGGCCAGTCGCGAAAAGATGCGCCAGGGTATTGCCCTGACCGACGAAGACCGCGAGGGCTGGCTGGCCACGCTGGGGCAATTGCTGCAGGCGCACCCGCACGGCGCGGTGCTGACCTGCTCTTCGCTCAAGAAGGCCTACCGAGACCGGCTGCGCGGCGCCTGTCCGGGGTTGCGGTTCGTGTTCCTGGAGATCGACCGCGCCAACGCAGGCCAACGTGTGGCGGCGCGCGCGGGCACCCATTTCTTTTCCAGCGCGCTGGTGGACAGCCAGTTCGCCACGCTGGAGTCACCGGTGGGCGAGGCGGGCGTGTTGCGGCTCGATGCGCTGTTGGATCTGGCCACGCTGCAGCAACAGGCTTCGGCCTGGATCGCCGCCCAGGAGTCTGCATGAATTCCCCTGCACAACAAGCGCAACTGCAGCCGTCGCTCAGCCGGTTCGCCAGGATCTCCCAGCTGCTGATGGCCAGCTGCCTCGGCGTGATGGCCGTGGCGGTGTTCATCAACGTGGTGCTGCGCTACGGCTTTGGCAGCGGTGTGGCGGCCAGCGAAGAGCTGTCGCGCCTGCTGTTTGTCTGGATGGTTTTTATCGGTGCCGCAGCGGCCTACCCCGCCGGTGAGCACATGGCTTTTACCAGTCTGGCGGGCCTGTTGGCAAAGCGCCCGGTGGCCTTCGGCCTGTTGACGGCCGTGATCCGGCTGCTGGTGATCAGCGCCAGCGCCATGTTGGCCTGGGGCGCCTGGCAGCAGGTAGTGGTGGGCATGGGCAGCCGCTCCGTCGTCATGGCCTACCCGGCGGCGTTGCTACCACTGCCGGCCTTTTTGTGCGCGGTGGCCATTGGAGTGATGGCGGTCATCGAGTTGATTCAACGCAAGCCGCTGGACCTCGGTCACGGCGCCGAGGTGGAGTAAGTGATGATGGCCATGGGACCCGAAGCGCAGGCTTTTATCGTTTTTTCGCTGGGCATGCTGGTGCTGATGGGCACCGGCATGAACATGGGCCTGGCCCTGGTGCTCACTGGCGCTGGCATGGCCTGGGTACTCGATTTTTTCGACACGCAATTGCTCGCGCAGAACCTCGTGGCCGGGGTGGACAGCTTTCCGCTGCTGGCCGTGCCGTTCTTCATCCTGGCCGGTGAGCTGATGAACTCAGGCGGCATCAGCCGTCGCATCATCGACATGGCGCAGGCATGGGTGGGGCATATCCGGGGCGGGCTGGGTTATGTGGCCATCGGCGCTGCGGTGCTGATGGCCAGCATGAGCGGGTCGGCTCTGGCCGACACGGCCGCGCTGGCCACCATCCTGCTGCCCATGATGCGCCAGCAGGGCTACCCGATGAACACCTCGGCAGGGCTGATCGCCTCGGGCGGGATCATTGCGCCCATCATTCCGCCGTCCATGCCGTTCGTGATCTATGGCGTGACGACCAACACCTCGATCTCGGCGCTGTTTGTGTCGGGCATCGTGCCTGGCTTGATGATGGGCGCGGGCCTTATCTTTGCCTGGCGCTGGGTGCTGCGCGGCTTGGATCTGCCCAAGGGCGAACCCTTGCACGCCAAGGACCGCTTGCGCGCCACGGCACGCGCCTTCTGGGCCATGCTGATGCCGCTCATCATCATCGGCGGCATGAAGACGGGGGTTTTCACCCCCACCGAGGCCGCCGTGGTGGCCGCGTTCTATGCGCTGGCGGTGGCACTTTTCATCCACCGCGAGATGAAGCTGGCGGACATCTATGGCGTACTGGTGCGCGCGGCCAAGACGACTTCCATCGTGATGTTCTTGTGCGCCGGTGCCCAGGTGGCCAGCTACATGATCACGCTGGCCGACCTGCCCAATGTGCTGACCAGCTGGCTGGGCCCGCTGGTGGAGAACCCGCGCCTGTTGATGGCCGTGATGATGATCGTGCTGGTGCTCATCGGCACGGCGCTGGACCTCACGCCCACCATCCTGATCTTTGCGCCCGTGATGCTGCCCATCGCCGTCAAGGCGGGGATCGACCCGGTGTACTTCGGCCTGATGTTTGTGCTCAACGGCGCCATCGGCCTCATCACGCCGCCCGTGGGCACCGTGCTCAACGTGGTGGCCGGGGTGGGGCGCATCTCGATGCACAGCGTGATCAAAGGCGTGAACCCGTTCCTCTTCACCTATGTGCTGATCCTCGCGCTGCTGGTCGTGTTTCCGCAGATCGTGACCGCTCCGGTTCTGTGGATGCGTTGACGATGCTGCGCCCTCTTTTCCCGTGCCTTTCTTTCCTTCGCCAATGGAGACAACCATGAAAACTTTCCGCCGTACCCTGCTCGCCGCCCTGTCGGTGGCCGCCATCACCTGCTCGTTCCAGGTCGCTGCGCAAGACATCAAGCCGCGCATCATCCGGTTTGGCTATGGCCTCAACGAGGTGTCCAACCAGGGCCGCGCCACCAAGCTGTTTGCCGAAGAGGTCGAAAAAGCCTCGGGTGGCAAGATGAAGGTGCGCGCCATCGGCGCCGCCGCGCTGGGTTCGGACGTGCAGATGCAGCAGGCGCTGATCGGCGGCGCGCAGGAAATGATGGTCGGCTCCACCGCCACCCTGGTGGGTATCACCAAGGAAATGGCGATCTGGGACACGCCCTTCCTGTTCAACAACGCCAAGGAAGCCGACGTGGTGCTGGATGGCCCCGTGGGCCAGAAGGTGATGGACAAGCTGCAGGAAAAGGGCCTGGTGGGCCTGGTGTACTGGGAGAACGGCTTTCGCAACCTCACCAACAGCAAGCGTCCCGTCAACAAGCTGGAAGACATGGACGGCATCAAGCTGCGCGTGATGCAGAACAACGTGTTCCTCGACAGCTTCAAGACCCTGGGTGCCAACGCGGTGCCGCTGCCGTTCTCCGAGCTCTTCACCGCGCTCGAAACCAAGACGGTTGACGGCCAGGAGAACCCCTACAACACCATCCTGTCGAGCAAGTTCTATGAGGTGCAGAAGTACCTCACGGTGACCAACCACGTCTACAGCCCCTGGATCGTGCTGGTGAGCAAGAAGTACTGGGATGGCCTGTCGAAGGCCGAGCAGAAGGTACTGCTCGACGCCGCCAAGAAGAGCCGCGACTTCGAGCGCCAGGACACGCGTGCCGAAGCCGACAAGGCCCTGGCCGACCTCAAGGGCAAAGGCATGCAAGTGAACGAGCTGCCTGCCGCCGAAGCCAACCGCATGCGCGAAAAGCTCAGCGCCGTGAACGCGAGCATTGCCGCCAATGTGGGTGAAAGCCTGTGGAAGGATGTGCAGGGCGCTGTGGCGCAGGCGCGGGCTGGCAAGTAAACCAACGCTTGTTGACGGGGCTCAGCCCCGGCAATAGAAAAGGCCGAGGCCCCATGCGGGGCCTCGGCCTTTTTGCATTTGCAATTCAGGGTCTGCGCCACGGCGCAGACCCGGCAAATTACAGCGAACCGATTTCGCCGGAAGAGATCTTGCCGGTGCGCAGCGCGTCCACAGCCTGAGCATTCACTGCATTGCGGTCAGCCGTGGAGGTGTAGACCAGAGCACGCGAACCGACGGGGATGGCGCCGCTGGTCTGGGGCACGGTGGAGGCTTCAGCCATCACTTCAGCGCGGGTGCGGCTGGTTTCGAACTTCGTGGCGAATTGCGATGCATCGGCTTCGTCAGCCTGGGCACCGAAGGAAGCGAAAGCGGCAACAGCAGCGATGGAGAGGAAACGTGCGGTCTTGTTCATGGTGAAACTCCTGTGAAATTCAAAAAATGGGGACGAGGTGTCTGGAATACGTGAAGCGCGAAGCCGTGGATTCAAAAAGGTGAATCAACCGCCTTCAGCGGGGCCCACGCGGCCAGTGCGCATGGCTTGTGCGGCAGCTTCGGCACGCACTGCAGCGCGGTCTACCGTGGACTTGTAGGTCACCACGCGGGAGCCTGCTGGCTCCTGGCTGCGCATTTGGACTGCGGCGGCGGCTTCGGCAACCACTTCGGCACGGGTGCGGTTCGTGTCGAATTGCAGGGCAAATTGCGAACCATCAGCTTCGTCAGCCTGCGCACCGAACGAAGCGAAAGCAGCCACAGCGGCGATAGAGAGAAAACGTGCAGTCTTGTTCATGATGAAAGTCCTTGAAGTTAAAAAAAGCGTCTCAAAAAAGCCGGAGCGAAGATCAAAAACAACGTGCTTCGCACCGGGTTCGGTGAGTCGCCTTGCGGGTTCGGCTCATCGATGGGATGAACTGTACGCCGCAGGTGGATGAAGAAAAACCAGCTGGTCGCAAACTAACTGTTCCAGTTTTGGAAACAATCTGGACGCTTGTTTCCTGCCTGTGGCCAATGAGAAGAATCTCAGGCCCGCAGCCGGTCGCAAGCGATCGATCCGAGGCAAGAAGGGTGGGCGTTGATTCCTTTGGAAGTGCGTTGGACATGGGCTGTATCGTGCCCGGCCGGCGCTGCGGCGTCGTCTCGTCGCCGTTTCGGTTCTTTTCAGTTTGTTTCGGGTTAGGCCGAATGCAACAGGGTCGAAACATATGCATCGCTGTTGCCACACCGGGCCCAAAAGCGGGATAAATCGGGCTTGCGCGGCTTGCGCCCGTTGGGCTTATGGGCTGAAATCTCTCTGTACCTGTTCCAGGTGTTACGAGGGAGGTTCCATGACCGTAGTCGCCAAAATTCTTCAGTCCAAACCGGACGCCACTGTCCACACCATTGCGCCCACGGCGTCGGTGTTCGATGCGCTCAAGCTCATGGCCGACAAGGGCATCGGCGCCCTGGTGGTTACCGAGGGGGATGCCATCGTGGGCATCTTCACAGAGCGCGATTACGCGCGAAAGATTGCCCTGCTGGGCCGCACGTCAGCCGCCACGCTGGCGCGCGATGTGATGACCACCTCGGTACGCTTTGTGCGGCCCGAGCAGACCAGCGAGCAGTGCATGCAGATCATGAGTACCGGCCGCCTGCGCCACCTGCCCGTGGTGGACAACAACGGCAAACTCGTGGGCATGATCTCGATCGGGGACTTGGTCAAGGACATCATCTCCGAGCAGAAATTCATCATTGAACAGCTGGAGCAGTACATCACCGGAACGCATTAAAGGGCAACTCCCTGAGGCGCTGCGCGCCTTCCCCCTTCTCGAATCGCTGCGCGATTCGAGAAGGGGGACGCCCCCAGCGCGGCGGGGCGGCCCTTGCGCGGGGGCGCTGGCCTGGGGTTGCGCGCGTGCGACGGCCCTGCCATGGGGATAAAACGAAAAAGGGCTCTGACCGATCTGGTCAGAGCCCTTTTGATTTGCCGTGTTGTCGGGCCTGGAGCCCAGCGGTTCAAGCAGCTTTTTCGACGTGCCCCTGGCGGGTGTAGAGGAAATCGATCACCGCCTTGCGGTAGTGCACGTACTGCGGGTCTTCGGCCAGTTCTACGCGTTTGCGGGGGCGGGGCAGGTCGACGGTCAGCACTTCGCCAATCGTCGCGGCCGGGCCGTTGGTCATCATCACGATCTTGTCGGACAGCAGCACGGCCTCGTCCACGTCGTGCGTCACCATGACCACGGTGCTGTGGGTGCGTGTGACGATTTCCAGCAATTCGTCCTGCAGCTTGGCGCGGGTCAAGGCGTCCAGCGCGCCAAAGGGCTCGTCCATCAGCAGCACCTGGGGCTCCATGGAGAGTGCCCGGGCAATGCCCACGCGCTGCTTCATGCCGCCAGAGATTTCACCGGGGCGTTTTTGTCCAGCGGGCGTGAGGCCCACCAGGGCCAGTGCGGCGTCGGTGCGGGCCTTGAGCTGGGCCTTGCTTTCCTTGCCGCCAAACACGCGCTCCACGGCCAGGTAGATGTTGTCGAAGCAGGTGAGCCAGGGCAGCAGCGAGTGGTTCTGGAACACCACGGCGCGCTCGGGGCCGGGGCCCTTGATCTCCTTGTTGGCACACAGCAGCGCACCGTTGGTGGGCGTGGTCAGCCCGGCGATCAGATTCAAGAGCGTGGACTTGCCGCAGCCCGAGTGGCCGATCAGCGCGACGAACTCGCCCTTGGCAATCGTCAGGTTGATGTCGCGCAGCGCGGGGAACAGGCCCTTGGCCGTCTTGAAGGTCTGCTCGACGCCGTGGACTTCGATGAACTTGGTGCTCATGGAGGGGTGTGTGGATGCTGCCGTGGTGGTCGTGTTCATGCTTTCACCTCTTCAAACGTAAATGCGGTGGCCAGCTTGATGAGCGCAAACTCCAGCACCAGCCCGACGATGCCGATCACGAAGATCGCGATGATGATGTTCTTGACGTTGAGGTTGTTCCACTCGTCCCACACCCAAAAGCCGATGCCCACGCCGCCGGTCAGCATCTCGGCCGCCACGATCACCAGCCACGCGGTGCCCACGGCCAGGCGCACGCCGGTCAGCATGTAGGGCAGCACGGCGGGGAAGAGGATCTTGGTGGCGATCTTCCACTCGCTCAGGTTCAGCACGCGGGCCACGTTCATGTAGTCCTGCGGCACACGCTGCACGCCCACGGCGGTGTTGATGATCATGGGCCAGATGGAGCAGATGAAGATGGTCCAGATGGCGGCGGGGTTGGCGCCCTTGAACACCAGCAGACCGATCGGCAGCCACGCCAGAGGCGATACCGGCCGCAGCAGGCTGATGAGCGGGTTGAACATGCGCGACAGGAAGTTGAAGCGCCCGATCACGAAGCCCGCCGGAATGCCCACCAGCGCCGCCATGCCAAAGCCCACGGCCACGCGCTCCAGCGACATCAGCACATTCCAGCCCACGCCTTGGTCATTGGGGCCATTGCGGTAGAACGGGTTGCTGAAGATTTCCAGCGCCTGCTTCCACGTCTCCACCGGATTGGGGATGCTGCCGCCGGTGGTGGTGGATACCACCGCCCACAGACCGATGAGCAGGCCCAGGCCACAGAGCGGCGGCAGTACCGCCATCCAGAAGCTGCGCGACAGGGCCGCCCAGTCGCGACTGGCAGGGGCGGGGCTCGCCGTTGCTTCAGTTTTGGACTGTTTTTGGCTTCTGGCGCTTGCTGGTGAAGCGTTGATAGCTACATTATTCATAGCGTTCTGTGCAGCCACGGGGGCTGCATCCAACGGGGAGTGAAAGACGGCACTGACCATGGTGTTCTCCTTGGCAGGGTGGGCGGGGCAGGGCGCTTACGCCTTGATCTTGAAGCTGTCGGCGTACTTGGCGGGGTCTTTGCCGTCCCACACCACGCCGTCCATGAGCTTGGCGGTGCGCATCGGGTCCTTGGGCACGTTGATCTTCATGGCGCTGGCAACCGACTTGTAAAGGTCCACCTGGTTGATCTCTTTGGCCACGGCCAGGTAATCGGGGTGGCTCTTGATCAAACCCCAGCGCTTGTGCTGCGTCAGGAACCACATGCCGTCCGACAGGTAGGGGAAGTTCACCGCGCCGTCGTTGAAGAATTTCATGTGGTTGGGATCGTCCCAGGTCTTGCCCATGCCGTTCTGGTAGCGGCCCAGGATGCGCTGGTTGATGGCGTCCACGCTGGTGTTGATGTAGGACTTCTGGGCCACCGTTTCGGCCATCTTCATCTTGTTGGACAGGCTGGCGTCAATCCACTGGCTGGCCTCCAGCACGGCCATCATCACGGCGCGGGTGGTGTTGGGGTTCTTCTTGACGAAATCGGCCGAGGTGCCCAGCACCTTCTCGGGGTGGTCCTTCCAGATGTCCTGGGTGGTGTTGGCGGTCACTCCGATGCCATCCATGATGGCGCGGTGGTTCCAGGGTTCGCCCACGCAGAATCCATCCATGTTGCCCACGCGCATGTTGGCCACCATCTGGGGTGGCGGCACGGTGATCAGCTTGGCGCCCGACAGCGGGTTGATGCCGGCGGCGGCCAACCAGTAGTGCATCCACATCGCGTGGGTGCCGGTCGGGAAGGTGCCTGCGAAGGTGTACTCGCGCTTGTTGGCGGCCATGAACTTGGCCAGGGACGGGCCATCCACTGCGCCCTTGTCGGCCAGTGCCTTGGACAGCGTGATCGCCTGGCCGTTGTTGTTCAGGCTCATCAGCACGGCCATGTCCTTCTTGGGGCCGGCCGTGCCCATGTGCACGCCGTACACCAGGCCATACAGCACGTGGGCAAAGTCGAGTTCGCCATTTACCAGCTTGTCGCGCACACCGGCCCACGACGCTTCCTTGGTGGGGATGATGGTCACGCCATACTTCTTGTCAAAGCCCAGCACCGAGGCCATCACCACGCTGGCGCAGTCGGTCAGCGGGATGAAGCCAATCTTGACTTCCTTTTTCTCTGGGGCGTCCGAGCCCTGGGCGTGCACCAGGGCACGCAGTGCCGGGCTCACGCCCACTGCGCCCACGGTGGCGGCCTGCAGCACGGTGCGGCGGTTGAGGCTGGTTTTCAACAGATCGGTCATGGGGCGGTTCCTCGGTGCGTTAGAAAACAAAAAAGGCGTCCTCCCCTGGCCTGGTTGCATGCGCAAACGAGCTTCGGAGAGGGACGCCTTTGTCCATGGCAAAGCCCATTGGGGGGCTTTGTGTCAGCACCGGCCCGCCATTGGGTCAGTGCTGTCAGTGGTGGGACCGTCTTTGGTCTTGCCAGGGTTAAAGCAAGCAGTGTGCCAGCCTTTTTCATACCGGCCTTGCTCCAATACAGCGCATGATCTGCTACCAAATTAGTAGCTGTTTGTGCTTATTTATAAGGCGGTAGCGGCCAGTTTGGCTTGTAAATTTGCGGAGATGGTGCGCGCGCCGAGTGCTGCACTGCATTTGTGCGGCGCACCATTTGGGGAGAAGCCGGTGGACCCGGGCGCGACCCAGGCGAGGGATGTCAAGCAAGGGTCGCCCCGCAGCGAGGGCATCGTCCCCCTTCCCGAATTGCGCAGCGATTCGAGAGAAGGGGGAAGCGGCGCAGCCGCTCAGGGGGTTGTTCCCTATCTCTACCCCAGCAGATCCATCACATCGAGCATGCGCTGGGCCACGTCCACCAGCTTGAGGCCCTTGTCCATGGCGGTCTTGCGCAGTTTCTCGTACGCGGCTTGTTCGCTCAGGCCCTGGCGCTGCATGAGCAGGCCCTTGGCGCGGTCGATGGTCTTGCGGTCTTTCAGTTCGGTCTTGGCGTCGGCCAGTTCGGCACGCAGGGCCTGTTCGTGCTGGAAGCGCGCCATGGCCACGTCCAGGATGGGGCGGATGCGCTGGGGGGCCAGGCCCGCCACGATGTAGGCCGACACGCCCGCCGCCACCGCGTCCTTCACGTGCGAGGTGTCCTCGTCGTTGGTGAACATCACGATGGGGCGGCGCTCGTCGCGCGTGGCCATCACCACATGTTCGAGCGCGTCGCGCGCCTCGCTTTCGGCGTCCACGATGATGAGGTCGGGCTGCAGCTGGGCGATGCGCTCGCTCAGGAAGACATCGGCAGGCAGGGTGGCCACCAGGTTGAAGTTGTTCTCCAGCAACCCAATGCGCAGCGCCCGCGACCGTTCCGCCTGAAGTACGGCGTGTTCGTCGGCGGGGTCGGCGACTGCCAGATCCGGGGCAACCACCACGATGCGCAGAGACTCGTTCATACCCAGGAGCATAAGCAATTTTTACGCCACAAAATGGTGCATCGAAGCGGTGCGTTCCGGGGCTGCAGGCTGGCAGGAGGTTGTGGCCGCTTCCAAGGCCTGAAACTTGCTAATAGTTTGTCGATGGGCAGGGCATACCCGATAGCAGCTACCCGGTCGCATCGCATATACATCTGGTCACATTGACCCATTCAAGAGGATTTGCATGAACAAGCACATTGACCGGCGGCGTATCTCTGCCGGCTTGGCCCTGACCACCGTGGCGGTATCCGCGCTGCTGGTGTTGACAGGCTGCAGCAAGGTGCCCGACACCATCAAGATCGGCGTGGCCCAGCCCCTCTCCGGCCCCTTGGGCGCGCTGGGGCAGGATTTGCTCAACGGCGTCAACCTGGCCGTGGCGGAACTGAACAAGGGTGGCTACACCGTGGACGGCAAGCGTGTGACGCTGGAGGTGGTGTCGGTGGACGACAAGGCCGACGCCGCCACCGGCAAGACCGTGGCGCTGCAGCTGGTGGACTCGGGCGTGGTGGCGGTGATCGGGCACCTGAATTCGGGGGTGAGCATTGAGACGGCCCCGATTTACGCCGCCAAGGACATCGCCCAGATCGCCATCTCCACCAACCCCAAGTTCACGCAACTCGGCTTCCCAACCACCTTCCGCATGGTGGCCAATGACACCTTGCAGGCGCGCGCTATCGGCTCGTTTGCCGCCACACAGCTGGGTGCCGCCCGCTACGCTGCGCTGGACGATGGCACGCCTTACGGCAAGGGCCTGGCCGACGGTGCTGCCGAGCAGCTCAAGGCTGAAAAGAAGGAAGTGGTGGTGCGCAAGTCGTTTGACGACAAGACGGTGGCTTTCGATGAACTGGCTGGCGAGCTGAAGGCCGCCAAGGTCGAGGTCATCGTGTCCACCCTCAACGACTTTCAGGCCCTGGCTCTGCTCGAAGCCCTGCGCAAGGTTGACCACACCAAGGTTAGCCTGCTGGGCGGGGACACCATCAAGACCACCGACATGACCAAGGCCATGGGCATGGTCGAAGGCGTCTACGCCACATCGCCCGTACTGGAAGCCAAGGAGTTCACCACCGGCAAGCCCTTCCTTGAAAAGTACATCGAGGCCTACAAGAAGCCCCCGGCCTATGGCGGCCACTACAGCTACGACAGCACCTATGTGCTGTCAGCCGCCATCCAGAAGGCCAAGTCGGCCGATCCGAAAGCGATCACCAAGGCCATGCACAGCATCAACGGCTATGCGCCCGTGATCGGCACCATGACCTGGGACGACAAGGGCGAACAGCGCTACGGCGCCGTGGGCGTGTATGAACTGCGCAGCGGAAGCTGGGAACTGCGCATGCGTTCGGACCGCTGGTAGCCAAGCCACCAGGTCGTCAGGCGCCATCCATCCGCACAACCCCTGCTGGCGACTGCCAGCAGGGGTTTTTGCATCCGACCCTGAACGGGGCCGGGTTTTACACTCGGGGCATGAGTTTGCTGATCCTCGGTATTGAATCTTCGTGCGACGAAACGGGCGTGGCATTGGTCCGTTCCACGGGCAATGCCGTGCCCACGTTGCTATCGCACGCGCTGCACAGCCAGATTGAGATGCACCAGGCCTACGGTGGCGTGGTGCCCGAGCTGGCCAGCCGTGACCACATCCGACGTGTGCTGCCGCTGGCAACGCAGGTGCTGACCGAGTCCGGCCAGTCGCTGGCCGATGTGGACGTGGTGGCCTACACCCGCGGGCCGGGCCTGGCGGGTGCGCTACTGGTGGGGGCGGGCGTGGCGTGCGCGTTGGGCGCTGCACTGGACAAGCCGGTGCTGGGTGTGCACCACCTGGAGGGGCACCTGCTGTCGCCCTTCCTCAGCGCCGACCCGCCTGAATTCCCTTTTGTGGCCCTGTTGGTGTCGGGCGGCCACACCCAGCTGATGCGTGTGGACGGCGTGGGCCGCTACGAGATCCTGGGCGAGACCATTGACGATGCGGCTGGCGAGGCGTTCGACAAGTCGGCCAAGCTCATGGGCCTGGGCTACCCGGGTGGGCCAGCGCTCTCGCGCCTGGCTGAGCAGGGCGATGCCGCAGCCTTCAAGCTGCCGCGCCCGCTGTTGCACAGTGGCAACCTCGATTTCTCTTTTGCCGGGCTCAAGACGGCGGTGCTAACGCAGGCCAAGAAGTTGGGCGATGAGCTGGAGGCACGCAAGGCCGACCTGGCGGCGAGCACCGAGGCTGCGATTGTCGAAGTGCTGGTGAAGAAGACGCTGGCTGCGCTCAAGCAGACCGGTCTGAAGCGCGTGGTGGTCGCCGGTGGCGTAGGGGCCAACCGGCACCTGCGTGCGCAACTCAATGCGGCCTGCGCCGCGGCCAAGGTGCGCGTGCACTACCCTGAGCTGCACCTGTGCACCGACAACGGCGCCATGATTGCCATGGCGGCGGCCATGCGGCTGCAGGCTGGGCAGCAGCAGGCCAACACCGACTACGCCTTTGACGTGAAGCCGCGCTGGCCGCTGGATGCGATCACGGTTTGATTATCTGAATAAAAAAGGCCGCTACCGCCTGTCCAGCAAGCGTTAGCAGCTATCTTTTTTGATTTTCAAAAGGGGTAGTGGCGGGGTGTCGTCTGCACCGTGATCCAGCGCAACTCGGTGAACTCGCGCACGCCCGCCATGCCGCCAAAGCGGCCGTAACCCGAACTTTTCACGCCACCAAACGGCATCTGCCCTTCGTCGTGCACCGTGGGGCCGTTGATGTGGCAGATGCCCGACTCGATGCGCGCGGCCACGTTCCAGGCCTTGGCCACATCGCGGCTGAAAACGGCGGAGGACAGGCCGAACTCGTTGTCGTTGGCGCAGGCAATGGCTTCCTCGACGCCGTTCACGCGCACCACGGGCTTGACGGGGCCGAACGATTCTTCGCGGTAGATGTCCATCTCGGCCGTCACATGGTCGAGCACCGTGGCCTGCATCAGCGTGCTGTCGCTCTTGCCGCCGCAGACCAGCGTGGCGCCCTTGGCCAGCGCGTCGTCGATCAGGGCGTTGCAGCGCTGCACCGTGGTCATGTCCACCACCGAGCCCAGCACCACCGGGCCCTTGCGTGGGTCGCCCAGGGGCAGAGCCTTGGCGCGCTCGCCGAGCTTCGCCACAAACGCGTCGGCCACTGCGTTGTCCACGATGATGCGTTCGGTGGACATGCAGATCTGGCCCGAGTTGGCGAATGCGCCGAACACGGTGCCTGCGACAGCGGCGTCGATGTCCGCGTCATCCAGCACCAGCAGCGGGGCCTTGCCGCCCAGCTCCAGCACCACGGGCTTGAGGTACTTGGCGCAGGTCTGCGCAATGATGCGGCCCACCTTGGTGGAGCCGGTGAAGTTGATGCGGCGCACTGCCGGGTGGGCCACGATGGCCTCGACGACGGCACCTGCATCCGCCGGTGCGTTGGTCACAAAGTTCACCACACCGGGGGGCAAACCGGCCTCCTGCAGCGCCTCGATGATGAGGCCGTGTGTGGCGGGGCACAGCTCCGACCCCTTCAGGATCACCGTGTTGCCGCAGGCCAGCGGTGTGGCGATGGCGCGCACGCCCAGGATGACGGGTGCGTTCCACGGTGCAATGCCCAGCACTACGCCCGCCGCCTGGCGCACACCCATGGCCAGGCTGCCGGGCACGTCGGACGGAATCACTTCGCCTGCAATCTGCGTGGTCAGGGCGGCGGCTTCCTGCAGCAGGCCGGCAGCCAGGTGCACGTTAAAGCCCGCCCACATGCCCGAGGCGCCGGTCTCGGCCGCCATGGCCACCGCAAAGTCGGCCGTGCGGGCCTCCAGCGCATGTGCTGCCTTGAGCAGCAGCGCGCGGCGCGCGTTGGGGCCCAGGGCCGACCAGGCAGGGAAGGCCTTGGCGGCTGCGTCGGCAGCGGCCTTGGCGTCGGCCACGCTGGCAGCGGGTGCCGTGGTGGCGACCGAACCGTCCAGCGGGTTGCGACGCTCAAACGTGGCGCCGCCGGTGGCTTGCACGCGCTCGCCGTTGATCAGCATGGAAATGGCAGTCATTGAAAGCTCCTGAAAAAGAACAGATAAAAAAGGGGGAAAGAGGTATTCAGGTCACGCCCAGGTAGGCTTGTCGAACCACGTCGGACTGCAGCAAGTCAGAGGCTGCGCCAGACGCCACGATGCGTCCTCGCTCCAGCACATAGCCGCGCTGCGCGATCTGCAGTGCCTTGCGCACGTTCTGCTCCACCATGAGCACGGTGACGCCCTGCGCGGCAATGCGCTGCACGATGGCCAGCAGCTCATCGACCATGCGCGGCGCCAGGCCCAGCGAGGGCTCGTCCAGCATCAGCAGGCGCGGGCCGCTCATCATGGCGCGGGCCACGGCCACCATCTGCTGCTCGCCGCCGCTCATGGTGCCAGCGAGCTGGGTGGCGCGTTCCTTGAGGCGGGGGAAGTCTTCAAACGCTTGGTGCAACCGCTCGGCGCGCACCCGCGACGGCACCAGCCAGCCGCCCAGCTCCAGGTTTTCGGTCACCGTCATCTGCGGGAACAGCTGGCGACCTTCGGCGACCAGCGCCAGGCCGCGTTGCACGCAGGCCGTGGCGTTCATCGCAGGCACGGCCTGGCCGTCGAGCGTCACCGCGCCCTGGCGCGGCAGCAGGCCCGCCAGGGCCTTGAGCAGCGTGGTCTTGCCCGCGCCGTTGGGGCCCACGATGACGGTGATGCCGGGCGCGGCTTCCAGTGCCAGGTCCTGCAGCACCTGAAAGCCGTGGTAGCCCGTGGTCAGGTTCTGCACGGTGAGGTGTGCGCCGCTCATGCCGTGGCTCCTTCGCTGGTGGCTGTCATTTCGTCACCCAGATAGGCCTCGATCACCTGCGGGTCGCGCACCACTTCGGCGGGCGTGCCGTCGGCAATCTTGCGGCCCTGGTGCAGAACCAGCACACGCTCCACGTACTTGAGCAGCGTGGTCACCGCATGCTCGATCCACACCACGGTCAGGCCCCAGTCATCGCGCAGGCGGCGGATGCGCTGGGCCATGGCGTCCACCTCGGCCTCTGTCAGGCCCGCAGCCACCTCGTCGAGCAACAACAGGCGCGGGCGTGTGCCCAGGGCCATGCCGATCTCCAGCAGGCGCTGCTGCGACGGCGTCACATCGGCGGCAGGGCGGTCGGCCAGGTGCGCCAGGCCCAGCATGGCCAGGATCTCGCCCTCGCTGCGCAGGCCCTCGGGCCCCTGGCGGTGGCGGCCTGCGAACTGCATGCCAAAGCGCACGTTGTCGCGCACCGTCATGTCGGGGAACACGCGCGGCGTCTGGAAGGTGCGGGCAATACCGTGGGCTGCATAGTGGTGCGGGCCCTTGCCGGTCAGGTTGTCGGCACCACAGTGCAGCGTGCCCGAGGTAGGCGGCTGCACGCCCGAGATGGCGTTGAAGAATGTGGTCTTGCCCGCACCGTTGGGGCCGATGATGCCGATCAGCTCGCCCGTGTGCAGCGTGGCGCTCACGCCATCCACGGCAGTCAGGCCGCCAAAGCGCACGGTCACGCTGTCAATGGTCAACAGGGCTTCAGCCATGGTGCACCTCCGCAGCAGGCTTGCGCCGTTGCCACAGCGTGGCCAGGCCATTGGGCAAGTACATCACGCACAGAATCAGCAGCAGGCCCAGCACCATCATGTAGCCGTAGGGCAGCTGCAGGCGCAGGGTTTCGGCCAGCAGGCTGAACACGATGGCTGCGAGGATGGGGCCGCCAATGCTGGTCGCGCCGCCAATCAACGCGATCAGCACCGTCTGGAAGCCGATGAAGGGGCTGAACACGGCTGCGGGCTCGATGTAGGTCCAGCGCACGGCCATGGCCGCGCCCACGGCGCCTGCAAAGGCGGCGGTGATACCAAAGCCCGCGATCTTGGCTAGGCGCGTGTCCACCCCAAGCGTCTGCGCGCGCTGCTCGTCGGCGCCGATGCCTGCCAGTGCGAGGCCAAAGCGGCTGCGCTGGATGGCAATGGCGGTGGCAATGGCCGCCGCCGCGATCAGCAGCACCGTGAGGTACACGGTCTCGTTGCTGGGCACCACCGTGAGCACGCGGCCCACGGTGCCCGACACCTGCTTTTCGACAAAGGTCACCGCGTGGCGGATCAGCTCCGTCATGCCGAAGGTGAGCACCGCAAAGTAGGTGCCGCGCAGGTGCAGCACGGCAGCGCCCATCACGACCGCCACGATGGAGGCAATCAACGCACCGGACAGGATCACCAGCGGCCACGGCAGTACGGTCAGCAGCGTGGCACTGGTGTACGCACCAATGCCGAAGAAGGCCGACGTGGCGAGTGAGAGGTAGCGGGTGGCGCCGCAGAACAGCGACCAGCTAGTGGCCAGCGCGATGTACATCAGGCAGCTGAGCAGCACCGAGGTGGCGAACTCGGACACCAGCCAGGGCAAGGTGGCGACCACGGCCACCCCCGCTGCCAGTGCGAGCCAGGGCTTGTTGGAATGGAGGAGTTTCATTTCTTGCTAAACAAACCGTTGGGGCGCCAGATCAGCACGCCGATGAACACTGCATAGCTCAGCAGCATCTTGAGAGACGGGCTGCTGAAGTGCATGCCCAGCGCCTCGACCACCCCCAGCAGCAGGCCACCGGCCAGACTGCCCGCCAGGCTGCCAAAGCCGCCCAGCGTGATGACGATGAGCGCCGTCACGGTGTAGGGCTCACCCATCGACGGAGAAATCTCATACGTCATGGACAGCAGCGCACCCGCCACGCCCGACAGGCCCAGGCCAATGCCAAACATCATCGGGTGCAGGCGCCGCGTGTTGATGCCCACCAGCTGCGCGCCCGTGGGCGACTGCATCAGCGCCCTCACCGCCTTGCCCAGCAGCGTGAGCTTGAGCAGCGCGATCAGCGCGGCCGACAGCGCCAGTGCCACGCCAAACAGCACCAGCTTGTTTTCAGTGAAGCGCATGCCTGCAATCTGCACCGGGTCGGCCAGGTATTCATAGCCACGCAGATCGCCGCCCCAGATCAGCAGGGCGGTGTTCTGCACCAGGAACATGAGGCCAAAGCCCACCATCAGGCTGCGCGCCTCGAACACATCCACATTGGGTGCGCGGGCGGCCAGGCGCTTGAAGCACAGCGCATGCACCACCACGCCCAGCGCAAACAGCGCGATGAAAGCCAGCGGCATGAGCAGCAGCGGCGAGATGCCCCACAGGGTGTGCGCGGACCAGGTGAGGAATGCGCCCAGCATCAGGAACTCGCCATGCGAGATGTTCATGATGCGCATCAGCCCGTACTGCAGGTTCAGGCCCATGGCCACCAGCGCATAGATGCCACCGGTAATGAGGCCACTGGCGACCAGTTCGGCCCAGGAAGTCAGAGACACTTTGTTATTTCCAGGCTGGTTTCGCGGTGTTCAACTGTGCGGTGGCACGGTCCTTGGGCCACACGACTTCGAAGTCGTTGCCCTGCCACTGGCTCACCGTGCCGGGGATGGACGCGTTCTCGCTGCCCTGGAAGCGGATGCCGCCCAGGATGGTCTGGAACTCGTTCTTGGCGATGTGTTCGCGCAGGGCCTTGCGGTCCAGGCCCGCCTTCTCCACGGCCTGCTGCAGGATCTGCAGGCCTGCCCACGCGTGGCCGCTGGCCCAGCGGTCGGGCTCCTTGTTGAACTTCTTCACGTGGGCGTCGAAGTAGGCCTTGGCCTCGGGGCTGGTCTTCACGCTCCACGAGCCCATGCCGATCACGCCCTCGGTGTTGGCCTGCATCACGTTCTTGTAGAGCTGGAAGGCCGTGCCCACCGAAGCGTAGAAGAACTTGGGGTTCAGGCCCACCTCGCGCGCCTGGCGGCTGGCCAGGATGGTGTCGGGCGGGTAGGTGATGCCGATGAAGGCGTCGGGGTTCTGGTCCTTGATGCCGCGCAGCACGGGGGCCAGGTCCTTCACGCCCAGCGGATAGCTCTTGCGCTCCAGCACCTGGATGCTGGTCTTCTTAAGCGCATTGTTCAGCGCGGCGAAGTTCTCCAGGCCAAACAGGTCGTCCATGTAGACGATGGCAATGGTCTTGACGTTGTTGGCCACCAGCATGTCCACCAGCGCACCCATCATCTTGTCGGGCTGCTGCAGCAGCGAGAAGAAGTAGGGCAGGTTCATGTCGATCAGCTTGCGCGACAGCGCCGTGGGTGCCAGCAGCGGGTAGCCGAAGCGGTTGGCCAGCGGCGCGATGGCGAAGTTGGCGCCCGAGCCCCAGGGCGGCAGGATCAGGTCCACCTTGTCGCTGCCCATCAGCTTTTCGTAGGTGCGCACGCAGGTTTCGGTCTCGCTGCGGTCGTCGTAGCCTATGAGTTCGATGGGGCGCTTGGTGCCCTTCACGCTCAGGCCGCCCGCTGCGTTCACCTGCTCGGCCCACAGCAGGTAGTTGGGCTCCTGGCTCACCTGGGCACCGGCCGCCCAGGGGCCGGTGCGGGCAATGGCATAACCGATGCGCACGGGTGCCGCGCTGCTGCCCTGGGCCCACAGCTGGGGCGCCACGGCCAGGGTGCCGACCGCGGCGGCGGCGCCCTTGATCCACTGGCGCTTGGAGGGTTGGTGTGCTGTCATTGTGTGTCTCCTCGGATGGGGCCTGCGTGGTGCACGCCGTGCCGGGAATCGTAGGCAGACGCGTTCATGCGCGCTGCGCTCAGCGTGCACAAAACGCTTGCCTCAGCGTGCAGACGGCAGCGGGTTTACCCGGATTTCCCTCGGTGGCACGGGGTAACGGGGAGTCCGATAATTCAGCCGCATAACCATCAGGCTTGCGCAACCCGCACTGGAGACACCATGGCCCATCCCCTGACCGAGGTATCCACCGACGCCGTGCCTGCGCGCGACCGCCTGCACCTGTGGGGCGATGCGGTGTGGCGCCTGATTGGCGGGCTGGAGTCCGACGCGTTTGGTGACGATGCCTTTGCAGGCCACATCACCTCGGGCCAGGCGGGCTATGTGAACCTGTGCCAGCTGGACGTGAGCCGCCACCGCGTGGTGCGCACCCCCAGCCTCATCCGGGGCAGCGACCGGGCCTACATCAAGGTGGTGGCGCAGCTGGAGGGGCGCGCGTGCTTCGAGCAGAACGGCCGCCAGGTATGGTTGTCGCCGGGTGAGTGGAGTGTGTACGACACCACGCGCGCCTACGCCGTGAGCAACCCCGAGGCCGTGCGCCAGATGGTGCTGATGATCCCCAAGGAACAACTGCCCGAGCGCAAGCTCAAGCTCGATGACCTGATGGTGCAGCGCTTCTCGGGTACATCGGGCGTGTCGCGGCTGGCCTGGGACACCATGCGCGCCGCGTTTGCCGAGCTGCCCACCATGTCCGACGCAGCCGCCGATGGCGTGGCCGATGTGATCACGCACCTAGTGCAGCTGTCGCTGCTGGAGCGCAACGGGCAGCAGAGCCTGCTGTCGCAGCGCGAGGCCCTTCGCGACCGCATCAGCCAATACATCGACCGGCACCTGGGCGACCCCGACCTCACCATCGACCGCATGGCCCAGGCGCTCAACTGCAGCAAACGGCACCTGTACAACGCGGTGGCTGATGACGAGGAAACCCTGGCCGCGATGATCCAGCGCCGCCGCCTGGAGGCCTGCCTGCGCGACCTGCGCCACCCGGCGCATGCACAGCGCTCGGTCACCGACATTGCACTGTCCTGGGGCTTCAGCAACAGCGCGCATTTCAGCCGCGCGTTCCGCTCGCATGTGGGGTGCAGCCCCAGCGAATACCGGGCCCGCGCGTTGGCTCCGGTGGTGCTGTTGCGGGACGAGTCGCGGCTCGCGCACTGAGCGGCACCCCGGCCCCTTGCGTGTGGGGCCGTCTGCGCGGCAAAGCACGCTCACCCGTTCTACGCATGCGTATGCATCGGCATGCAGTGGCGTGAGCTTTGCCTTGCATCAATTCTTTACGCGGGCTTGACCCAGTGGGTACGTTGTTGGCGCAATCGCTGCTCACAATGGGGTTTTCCCCTGCGTAGCCATTGCCCATGCGTTTTCTCCCACTGGCCTCTCCCGGCACACCCACTGCCCGCGCAGCGCAACCTTGGCGTGCTGTGCCGTGGAGGCAAACGGCCTTGTTTTTGTGCGTGCTAGCTACCGCCGGGTGTGCCAGCCTGGCACCCACGGATCGCGCATTGCCCGCAGTGGCCGTTCCCCCGGCCTGGTCTGCGGGGGGCAGTGGCACAGCGCAAGGGGCTACGGCTACATCCCTGGCCCAGTGGTGGCAGCGGTTTGACGATGCGGTGCTTACCTCGCTGGTCGAGCAAGCCTTGCGCGCCAACAGCAGCGTGCGCACCGCCCAGGCCGCGCTGCAGCAGGCGCGTGCGCAGGTGGATGTGCAGTCGGCCGGCCTGCTGCCCAGCGTGGGTGCATCGGCTTCGGCGCAGCGCAGCCGGGCCAGCAACAGCACCGGTAACACGTTCCAGGCCGGTTTTGATGCGAGCTGGGAGCCCGATGTGTTTGGCCGCCTGCGCAGCGGCGTGAGCGCCAGCGAGGCTGACGCCCGCGCGGCAGAGGCCAGCCTGGCTGACGTTCAGGTATCGCTGGCCGCCGAGGTGGCCGTCAACTACATCGAGCTGCGCGGGCTGCAGCAGCGCCTGGCCATTGCGCGCAGCAACCTGGCCAGCCAGCAAGAGACCCTGCAGCTCACCCAGTGGCGCCTGCAGGCCGGGCTCACCACCTCGCTCGTCACCGAGCAGGCCCGTGCAGCGGCCGAGCAGACCGCCGCGCAGATTCCCAGCCTGGAAGCCAGCCTGGCGCAGTCGCGCTACAGCCTGGCCGTGCTGACAGGCCAGGTGCCAGGTGCCCTGGATGCCACGCTGGCCGCCAGCGCGCCCGTGCCGCAGCCCACCGCAGAACTGGCGCTGGCAATCCCGGCCGAGACGCTGCGCCAACGCCCCGATGTGCGTGCGGCCGAGCAGCGCATTGCAGCCGCCCTGGCGCGCGTGTCGCAGGCCGATGCGGCGCGCTACCCCAGCTTCTCCCTCGGTGGCTCGCTGGGCCTGCGTGCCCTCACCCTGGGCGCACTGTCGGCGGGCAGTGCGGTAACCAGCGCCTTGCTGGGCAGCGTGTCTATCCCGCTGCTGGATGGGGGCGCCGCCCGCGCGCAGGTGCGTGTGCAGTCTGCCGCGCTGGAGCAGGCCCGCGTGGCCTACGAAGCCACCGTGCTCACGGCCCTGCAGGATGTGGAGAACGCGCTGGTGACCTTGCGTGGCGACCGGGAAAAACTGGAAAGATTGACGGCCGCTGCAGACGCTGCCCGCAACGCCGCCCTGCTGGCGCAGCAGCGCTACAGCAGTGGGCTGATTGACTTTCAAGCGGTGCTGGAGACGCAACGCACGCTGCTGTCCACGCAAGAGAGCGTGGCCACCACTACCGCTGCGGTCGCGGCAGACCATGTGCGCCTCTATAAGGCGCTGGGCGGCGGCTGGAAGACATGAAGCCCCCCCTGAGTCGCTGCGCGCCTTCCCCCCGCTCTCGCATTGCTGCGCAATGCGGGCTGGGGGACGCAGCCTTCACTGCGGGGCGGACCTTGGCTTGCTGCCTGCACTTTGGCCGCGCCAGTTTCATGCGCTATGAGTAACTGATTTGATCTTATGACTGATAAACCTTCCTCTCCCCCGTCCAGCCTCGAAGCACTCCTGGGTGCCGACCGTCCGCGCCGCTGGTGGCAGCGCACTACCGTGTGGCTGGGGGTGGCCGCGCTCGTGGTGGTGGGCGGTGGCTTGTACGCCTGGCAATCGCGCCAGAGCGCCAGCACTGCACCCACCTATGTCACCGAAGAGCTGCGCCGGGGCAATCTCACACTCACCGTGTCGGCCAACGGCACGCTGCAGCCCACGCGCTCGGTCACCATTGGCAGCGAGCTGTCGGGCACCGTGCGCAAGGTGCTGGTGGATGTGAACGACAAGGTCAAGAAAGGGCAGCTGCTGGTGGAGCTGGACACTGCCAAGCTTGAATCGCAGGTGCTGCGCTCGCGCGCCTCGCTGGCGTCGGCGCAGGCCCGCCTGGCCCAGGCCGTGGCCACCACCAAGGAGGCCATTGCCAACTTTGGCCGGCTCGAAGAAGTGGCCCGCCTGTCCGGCGGCAAGGTGCCCTCGGCCTCCGAGCTGGACGCAGGTCGCGCCACGCTGGACCGCGCCCGCGCCGACGAAACCAGCGCCCGCGCCACGGTGGAAGACGCACGCGCCGCGCTGTCCACCGACGAGACCAACCTGTCCAAGGCCTCCATCCGCTCGCCCATCGACGGCGTGGTGCTGACCCGCACGGTGGAGCCCGGCAACGCGGTGGCCGCATCGCTGCAGGCTGTGACGCTGTTCACCGTGGCCGAAGACCTCACGCGGCTGCGGCTGGATGTGAGCGTGGACGAAGCCGACGTGGGCTCGGTCAAGGTGGGTCAGGACGCGAGCTTCACGGTCAGTGCCTATCCCTCGCGCCGCTACCCGGCCCAGGTCACGCGGGTGTCGTTTGGCTCCACCAAGACGGACAACGTGGTCACCTACATCACCTGGCTGGAGGTGAACAACAGCGACATGAGCCTGCGCCCCGGCATGACGGCCGCTGCCACCATCACTTCCACTGAACGCAAGGACGTGCTGCTGGTGCCCAACACGGCGCTGCGCTTCACGCCTGCGCAGGCCGCAGGGGCCGATGCGAAACCCCGGGCGGGTGGCGCCAAGCCCGGCGCGTCGGGCAGCGGCAGTGGTGGCGGCATCATGTCGCAGCTCATGCCGCGCATGCCACGGTCTGGCTCGGGCCCACGCAAACCGGGTGCGGGGGGCGAGGCGGGCGATGGCGCGGGCAAGACGCGGCAGGTGTGGGTGCTGCAGGACGGTGCCGCCAAGCCCATCGATGTGCAGGTGGGCATCAGCGATGGCCGCCATACCGAGGTCACGGGCGAGGGCCTCACGCCCGGCATGGCCGTGATCACCGACCAGCGCGCGGCCGGGGCCAAGCCATGAGCGTGGCGGGCGACACCCCCATCATCCGCCTGCGTGGCGTGACCAAGGTCTATGGCGAAGGGGCGCTGGCCTTTCAGGCGCTCAAGGGCGTGGACCTGGACATTGCACAGGGCGACTTTGTGGCCATCATGGGCCCCAGCGGCTCGGGCAAGTCCACGGCCATGAACACGCTGGGCTGCCTGGACCGGCCCACCACGGGCGAATACCTGTTCAAGGGCGTGCATGTGGAGTCGCTCTCGCGCGACGAGCGGGCACGGCTGCGGCGGCGCTACTTTGGCTTTGTGTTCCAGGGCTTCAACCTGCTGGCGCGCACCTCGGCGCAAGAGAATGTGGAGCTGCCTCTGCTGTACCGGGGCGAGTCCGCCACCGCGCGCCACGCGGCGGCCGCGCGTGCGCTGGAGGCCGTGGGCCTCAAGGGCTGGGAGCACCACACGCCCGCCGAGCTGTCGGGCGGGCAGCAGCAGCGCGTGGCCATTGCGCGCGCCATCGTCACCGAGCCCGATGTGCTGCTGGCCGACGAGCCCACCGGCAACCTCGACACCCAGCGCAGTGTCGAGATCATGGAACTGCTGTGGCGCCTGAACGCCGACCACGGCATCACCGTGCTAATGGTCACGCACGAGCCCGACATGGCGCAGTATGCGCGGCGCATCGTGCGGTTTGTGGATGGCGTGGTGGACAGCGACGCGCCCAACCCGCACCCCAAGGGCCTGGACGCTGATGCTGTATCGAACGTATCGAATGTGGTCACTGCGGATTCAGGAGGCCACTGATGTTGCTCAACACCCTGCTGCTGGCGCTGCGCTCCATCCGGCGCAACCTGATGCGCTCTTTCCTCACCATCCTGGGCATCGTGATCGGCGTGAGCGCGGTGATCACCATGGTCACGCTGGGCAACGGCGCCACGCTGGCCATTCAGAACCAGATATCCGGCCTGGGCACCAACCTGCTGCAGGTACGCCCCGGCCAGCGCATGGGGCCCGGCGGCGGCACCGGCGCCCCGGCCTTCAAGGACACCGATGCCGACGTGATCGCGCAGCAGATCGGCGGCATCCTGGCCGTGGCGCCCGAGGCGCGCGCCGCCGCCACCGCCGTGGTGGGTGGACGCAACTGGACGACCAGTGTGATCGGCAGCACCAACGCCTGGCTGGAGACCGGCAATTGGACGGTGCGCACGGGCCGCGTCTTTACCGACGCTGAATTGCGCGCGGGTGCCGCCGTCTGCCTGATCGGTGAGACCGTGCGGCGCGAGCTGTTTGGCACCGCCGATGCCGTGGGCGGCCAGCTGCGCGTGAAGGCGTTTTCGTGCGAGGTCGTGGGCGTGCTGGCGTCCAAAGGGCAGGGTGCGTTTGGCAACGACCAGGACGACACCGTGCTGGTGCCGCTGCGCACGCTGCAGCGCCGCGTGACGGGCAACACGCGGGTGAACACGCTGCTGGTGTCCATGAAGGACGGCAGCGACCCCGAGCGGGTGAAGGCCAGCCTCACGCAACTGCTGCGCGAGCTGCGCAAGCTGTCGGACTCGGACGAAGACAACTTCAACGTGCTCGACACCAAGCAGCTGGCCGACACGCTCTCGGGCACCACCAAGGTGCTGACCACGCTGCTGGGCGCGGTGGCCGCCGTGAGCCTGCTGGTGGGCGGTATCGGCATCATGAACATCATGCTGGTGAGCGTGACCGAGCGCACGCGCGAGATCGGCCTGCGCCTGGCCATCGGCGCGCTGGAGCGCGAGGTGCTGCTGCAGTTCCTGATCGAGGCCGTGGTGCTGGCCGCTTTAGGCGGGCTCATCGGCATCGTGCTGGCCACGGGCGCGTCCCTGGCGCTATCGGGGCTGATGGGGGTGCCCTATCTTTTTAACCCCGGGGTGAATCTGCTGTCGTTCCTTTTCTCTGCGGGCATTGGCGTGGTGTTTGGCTACTTCCCGGCACGGCGCGCTGCCCGCATGGACCCCATCGATGCGCTGCGGCATGAGTAATACAGCAGGTCTGGAAAGAGAATTTGAATGAAAAACGCCCGTACCGCTTATGGTACGGGCGTTTATAGCTATTAATTCAATAGTTAGTGGATCGTGAGCGTGGTGGCCTTGCTGGCAGGCTCCACCTTGGCCAGGGTCAGCGTCAACACGCCGTTTTCCAGCTTGGCGCTGCTGTGGGCGGCATCGATGTCGGCCGCCAGTTCCCAGGCGCGCTGCACCTTGCGGGGGGCTCCTTCCACACTTTGCAGGCGCACCACGTTGCCTTCAATGCTGATCTGCAACTGCTCGCGGGCCAGGCCGGGCACATCCAGCTGCAAGGTGGTCGCTTTGTCGTCCTGCGTGACAGTGCAGCCTGCTGCAGAACGTGCGGCAGCGGGGTCAGCCAGCGTGCCCATCAGAAAACGCTGCAGTGCCTGGTCGGCGGAACGGGGTGCTTGGGCGTAGGCGGCGCGGCGGATCACGGGGGCGAAGATCATGGGGTACTCCTATACACTGCGCGGCTCTCGACGTGGTCGCCGCATGCCAAAGAGGTGTGTGCGGCCACACCGCATTTCAAGGGAAAAATGGCATGAATAAATTGCACTCCGTGGGCTTGAAAACAGGCGCAGCGGCATTACGTCAATCCGTTTTGGCCGCAGCAGCCACGCTGTGCTGCGTGCTGCTGCCGGTGTCCGCCAGCCATGCCCAGGCTGCAGCGCCAGCCGCTGCCGTGGCGCAGGCCAAGCCCGTGAAGGTGGCGCTCATCGAAAGCCTGTCGGGCGCATTTGCCAACACGGGCGAAGCGGTTTACCGCAACATCTACTGGGCCATGGAACGTGTGAATGCGCGGGGTGGCGTGCAGTTGCCAGCCGCTGCGGGTGGCCCCCGCCCGCTGGCGCTGGAGCGCTACGACAGCAAGGGCCAGAACGAAGAGGCGCTGTCGGCCCTGCGTGCGGCCATCGACGATGGCGCGCAGGTCATCCTGCAGGGCAATTCATCGGCTACGGCGGCGGTGCTGATCGAGGCGATCAACAAACACAACGAGCGCGAGCCGAACAAGCGCGTGATTTTTCTGAATTACTCGGCGGTGGACCCCATCCTCACCAACGAGAAGTGCAGCTTCTGGCACTTTCGCTTTGACGCCCACGCCGACATGCGCATGGCCGCGCTGATGGATGTGATGCGCGAAGACAAGTCCCTCAAAAGTGTGTACCTCATCGGCCAGGACTACAGCTTTGGCCAGGCCGTCCTGCGCGAGGCCAAGAAGCAGCTGGCCGCACAACGCCCCGATGTGGCGGTGGTGGGCGACGAGCTGCACCCGGTGGGCCGCGTGAAGGACTTTGCACCCTACGCCGTCAAGATCAAGACCAGCGGCGCGCAGGCAGTGGTCACAGGCAACTGGGGCAATGACCTGACCCTGCTGGTGAAGGCCGCGCGGGAAGTGGGCTACGAGGGCAGCTTCTACACCTTCTATGGCAACGCGCTGGGTGCGCCCGCTGCCATGGGCGATGCAGGCATTGGCAAGGTGGTGGCGGTGGCCGACTGGCTGCCCAATGTGCCAGGCGCCCAGAGCGAGGCGTTCTACCAGTCTTTCCGCGAGCGTTTTCCCAAGCCGCAGGACGACTACGTGCACATGCGCATGCAGCTCATGGTGGAGGCCCTTGCCCAGTCCATCGAGCGTGCGGGCAGCACCGACGCCGTGGCCGTGGCGCGCCAGATGGAGAAGGCCGATGTGCGGCTCTCGGGCCAGGGCGGCAGCATGCGCGCAGCGGACCACCAGTTCCAGCAGGCGCTGGTGGTGGGCGTGATGGACAAAAAAGGCGCACCGGGCGTGAAGTTTGATGTGGAAGGCTCGGGCTACGGCTTTCGCGTGGTGCGGCAGATTCCTGCTGCCAGGGCGCAGCAGCCGCACAGCTGCAGCATGCAGCGGTATTGAGTCCACGTCCTGAACCGTTCACGCTGAGCCCGCCGAAGGGCTCAGCGTGAATGTTTTTGGGGCGGTGGGCTCAACGCCGGATGCGGCGCCCCGTCTTGAACACCCACCACACCACGACGAGGCACGCGGCCATGAACACCAGCGTCATGCCCGTGCTCACGCCAATGTGGACATCGGCCTGGCCATAAAACGCCCAGCGCAGTCCGCTGATGAGATAGACCACCGGGTTGAACAGCGAAACGGTCTGCCAGAACGGTGGCAGCATGTTGATGCTGTAGAACGCCCCGCCCAGAAAGGTCAGCGGCGTGATGACCAGCAGCGGGATGACCTGCAGCTTTTGAAAGCTGTCGGCCCACAGGCCGATGATGAAACCGAACAGGCAGAACGTGACGGCGGTGAGTACGAGGAAGCCCACCATCCACACCGGGTGCGCCACTTCGTAGGGCACGAACACCCGGGCCGTGGTGAGGATGAGCACAGACACCAGCAGCGACTTGCTGGCCGCTGCGCCCACGTAGCCCAGCAGCACCTCCACCCAGTTCACAGGTGCGCTGAGCAACTCGTAGATGGTGCCGGACCACTTGGGCATGTAGATGCCGAAGGCCGAGTTGGAAATGCTCTCGCTCAATAGCGACAGCATGAGCAGCCCGGGGATGATGTAGGCGCCGTAGCTCACGCCGCCGATGTCGCCCATGCGCGAGCCGATGGCGGAGCCAAAAACAATGAAGTAGAGAGCGGTGGTGAGCACCGGTGCGATCAGGCTTTGCATCCAGGTGCGAAAGGCCCTGTTCATCTCGAAGCGGTAGATGGCGCGCACGCCATGCAGGTTCAGGCCGGTCATGCTTGGGGTGCTTTCTGTTCGGAGGGGGCCTGGTTCCGGTCTCGGTGTACCAGGCTCACGAAGATGTCTTCCAGCGAGCTTTCGCTGGAGTGCAGATCCTTGAAGTCAATGCCGTGCTCGGCCAGTGCGCGCAACAGTGCGGCAATGCCCGTGTCCTCCTGCTGCGTGTCGAAGGTGTAGGTCAGCGCGGTGCCGCCCTGGCTCAGCACGAGCGGCCAGCGTGCCAGCGCGTCGGGCACTTGGTCCATCGGCTGCTGCAGGGTGAGCGTGAGCTGCTTCTTGCCCAGCTTGCGCATCAGCACGTCCTTGTCTTCCACCACGATCAGCTCACCCTTGCGGATCACACCGATGCGGTCGGCCATGTCTTCGGCTTCTTCGATGTAGTGGGTGGTGAGGATGATGGTGGTTCCCGCGTCGCGCAACTCGCGTACCAGGCGCCACATGTCATGGCGCAGCTCCACGTCGACGCCAGCACTGGGTTCGTCCAGGAACAGGATTTTGGGCTCGTGCGACAGCGCCTTGGCGATCAGCACGCGGCGCTTCATGCCGCCCGACAGCGCGAGGATCTTGCTGTCCTTCTTGTCCCACAGCGACAGGTCCTTGAGGATCTTCTCGATGAACGCCGGGTTGGGCGCCTTGCCAAACAGGCCCCGGCTGAAGTTGACGGTGGCCCACACGGTTTCAAACGAATCGGTGTGCAGCTCTTGCGGCACCAGGCCAATGGCCGCGCGGGCGGCTCGGTAGTCGTGCACGGTGTCGTGGCCGTCTGCGGTGATGGAGCCGGCCGTGGCATTGCTCATGCCGCAGATCACGCTGATGAGCGTGGTCTTGCCCGCGCCGTTGGGCCCGAGCAGGGCAAAAATCTCGCCGCGCCGGATGTCCAGGTCGATGTTCTTGAGCGCCTGAAAGCCGCCCGCGTAGGTTTTACTCACGCCGCGCACCCGGACGATGGCGTCCACAGCGGGCGTTGGAGAAGGTGATACAGGCATGAAGAAAAGGGGTGGGGTGGGGGTGGGCAAAGAGGTGTGCCGCTGCTGCAGGGCTGCCGGGCCAGCGGTCCAAGCCGGGCATTGTGGACTGACTTGCGCAAGCGCGCTTGCAGGCGCCGCCAAACCCCGCATCGGCCGTCCGGCCGTCCTCATGCCGGGCCTGCGGTGCGCTGCCGCGCCTCCCCCCAAAAAGACGCCCCGGTGCGCCTGCGCGGGTCAGCGCGCGCGCGCCGCCGCCACTTCGCGGCCCAGCTCGATCACCGCCATCGCGTAGTAGCTCGACCAGTTGTAGCGGGTGATGGCGTAGAAATTATCGGTGCCCGCCACATAGCTCGGCGCCTCTGCGCCGTTTTGCAGCTCCACCAGCGCGAGCGGGCCGTTGTGTTGTACGCCAGCCGCGTCGAGCACAGCGCCCTTGGCTTGCATGCTGGCCACGCTGAAGGTGGGCAGGATGTCGGGCGCCAGCAGGTCATCCATCTGCAGCCGTGCCGTGTCGAACTGCACGCCAAAGTGCGTGGGCATGCCCGGCGTCCAGCCGTGGCCCCGGAAGTAGTTGGCTACCGAGCCGATGGCGTCGGCCGGGCTGTTGAACAGGTCCACGCGGCCATCGCCGTCATAGTCCACGGCGTAACGCACCCAGCTCGACGGCATGAACTGTCCCAGGCCCATGGCACCAGCGTAGCTGCCGCGCGGCTCGAACGGGTCGGTGTTGCTGCGGTTGGTGAGGCTCAGGAACTGCTCCAGCTCGCGGCGGAAAAATTCGGTGCGCTCCTTGGCGCGAGGATGGGCTGATGGGAAATCAAACGCCAGCGTGGCCAGCGCGTCCATCACGCGGAACGTGCCCATCTGCTGGCCGTAGATGGTCTCCACGCCGATGATCCCCACGATGATCTCGGCAGGCACGCCGTACTCGCGCTCGGCCCGCTCCAGCATGGCCTGGTTCTCCTGCCAGAACCGCTGGCCTGCGCGGATGCGGATGGGGTCGATGAAGCGGCTGCGGTACACGCGCCAGTTCTTGGCCGTGCCCTTGGGTGGCGGCAGCATGAGCCGGGGCACCTGCGGCAAAAAATGCGCCTGCCCGATGGCCTGGCGCACCCATTCGCGGTCCAGGTCGCGGCGCGCAGCCAGGTCATCGGCAAACTGCAGCGCCTCGGGGCGCGATGCGTAGAGCACGGCTGGCTTTTGCTTTGTGATGCTGGTTTTGGAGGATTTTTGCGGGCTAGCGCTTACTGGTAGTGTGCAAGCAGCTATCAAAAATATAGCTGTTGTGATCCATGGAGCTGTCTTCTTCATTTGGGTTGTTCGTTACTTTGTTTTGTCCCTGCGCCCCGAAACCTACGCGACCCAGGCCAGGGATGCCAAGCAAGGGCCGCCCCGCAGCAAGGGCATCGTCCCCTTGGGGGGAAGCGGCGAAGCCGCTCAGGGGGGATTCATCGGTTTGGCCAGGGCAGTGCGCGAAACTCGCGCCGCAGGGCTCCCAGTTCGGTGTCGGGGTGGGGGGCGTAGCGCAGGCGTTCCAGCCGCAGCAGCCAGTCTGCCACCCCAGCAGCCTGCGGGCCGAAGTGCGCGCGCACCCGTTCGGCCATGGCGCGAGGGGGCAGGGTTTCGGGCAGCGTCAGGCCGGCGCGCGCCAGGCGCTGGCGCGTGCGGGCCAGCAGCCGCAGCCAGGGGTCGTGCTGGGCACGTTCCCAAAGGCTCCAGCCCATGCCGCCCAGTGCAGCCGCGATGACCAGGCTGCCCAGCACGGTGGTGAGGTCCTGCCAGCTCGGAGATTCAAACCCCAGCGCCTTGAGCAGGTCCATCTGGCGGCTCTGGGTGTAGTTGAGCACCCACTGGTTCCAGCCGTTGTTGACGGCTTCCCACACGGCCCGCAGGTTCTGCACCATGCCCGGGCTGAGGGTGCCCAGGGCGTTGGCGAACGCACCCTGGGGCGCGCGCAAACGCTGGAACTGGCCCACGCGGTTCGGCGAGACGGCGCCTGTGGGATCTACACGCACCCAGCCACGCCCCTCCATCCAGACTTCGGACCAGGCATGGGCATCGGCGTTGCGCACCGTCCAGTAGCCATCGACGGGGTTGCGCTCGCCGCCCTGATAGCCCGTGACGATGCGTGCTGGCACATCCATCGCGCGCATCAGCACCACGAAGGCCGAGGCAATGTGTTCGCAAAAGCCTTCCTTGCGGTCAAACCAGAACTCGTCGGCGGTGTGCTCGCCAAAGACGCCTGGATCGAGGGAGTAGTTGTAGCCCCCTGTGCGCAGGCGTTGCAGGACGGCATTGACCAGAACTTCCGTGCGGGCGTTGGCCAGTGCAGGGTCTGCCCGCATCTGTGCCGCCAGCTCCAGGGTGCGCGGATTGAAGCCGGGCGGCAGCTCGGTGTATACGCGCAGTTGCCGCACCGACTGCTGGGGGCCGTGGCGGAACTCGGGGTAGCTCACGGCCTGGTAGCGCATCACCTCGGTGATGGGACGTGCCGTCATCCACTGCAGATCCTGCGTCATGTAGGCCTGCATGTTGTTGGGCAGCTGGGGCGCCTCGGGGGTGGCCTCCAGCACCATCAGCCAGGGCTGGCGCTGGGGTTCGAGCGTCACCTCATAGCGCACCGCCGGGCCGCTGACCTGCAGATTGGCGGGCAGGGCTGCACGTGCGGCCCAGGCGCTGTCTTCGCGGAAGGGCTCGGCCTGCCATTCCCGGCCATCGAACGCGGTCATGACGGGCCCACGAAAGTACAGCGTGGATTGCGCAGGCACATCGGTGGGCGCCCCCTCAAAGCGCAGGCGGATGGCCACCCGCTCATCCAGTGCGATCTCGGCCATGTCCCCGATCTTCATCGTGCCCGACAGGCCGCTACGCCCGGAGGGGTTTTCGCCGGGCATGCCCCACAACGGTGACATGCGTGGGAACAGCATGAACAGCGCCACCATGATGGGCGCGCCCAGCAGGGCCATGGTGCCCGCCATGCGAAAGGTCTGCGCCAGCGGCGGGCGCCCTACCGGCATGTGGGCATTGACCAGTGCCATGAGCAGCCCCAGCAGCGCCACCAGCATGGCGGCGGCAGTCAGCAGAGATTGCGAGAAGAAGAAATTGCTGAGCATCGTGAAGAAGCCCAGGAAGAACACCACCATGGCATCGCGGCGTGCGCGCAGCTCCAGCATCTTGAGGGCGAGCAGCATGACGATGAGGGTGACACCCGCATCCCGCCCGAGGATGGTGCGGTGCGTGAACAGTGTGCCTGCCACCGCTACCAGGAGCAGGGCGGCCACTGTCCAGCGGCCGGGCAGGGGGCGGCCCGTCCAGGCCAGCCAGCCGCGCCACAGCAGCAGGCCGCCAGCCAGCAGGCTGGTCCACACTGGCAGGTTGGACACCTGCGGCGCGATCACCCAGACGATCACGAACAGCAGAAAAAGCGTGTCGCGGGCGTCGCGAGGCAGGGAAACAAGGGTCTGTCGCAGGTTCATGGCAAGGGGGCACGCCTGACAGGTGGTGATTGATTTGCTATCAAAAATGTAGCTTTCTGCGCTTTTCTAGCAAGCGCAAGGTGCCAGTCTGATCTAAATTTTGAGGGACGAATCAGCACAAAGCCAGTGCCTCCAGACAATTTCTGCGATGGGCCGCCCCCGTGTCCGGGGCGATCTCCACACCCGGCAGGCGCAGGCCATAGTCCAGCCCCAGCCGGTCGGCCTGCAGCACCCAGGCGGTGAGGCGCGAGATGCGGGCCTCGTGGTCGGGCAGTGAGGCACGGGCCAGGTCCAGCCACAGCTCGTGCCGCTGGGCCTGCTGGGCGTCGCGGCTCACCAGGTCGTCGGTGCCAGTGGCCAGCGACTTGGCGGCCTTCTTCCAGACCACGAGCTTGAGCGGATCGCCCCGGCGGTAGGCGCGCACACCGTCGAATTCGCCAATGCCCTGTGTGGGCGTGTTGCCCGCTCCGCCCGCGCGCGGTTCGCCAGACGGCAGGGGCGGCGTCGGGGTTTCGGGCGCGGGGTAGACCAGCACCTGGGCCGCGGGGCGCCAGTAGGTCCAGACGCGGAAGGTACCCAGCGGAAAGCGGGTCTCAGCCGTCAGCGTAGGCACGCGGTGCAGGCCCCGGCGCTCGGGCTTGAAAGCGACTTGCACGCTGGACTGCCCTTGCGCTGGCACGTCGGTCCAGGCCCAATGATGGGGTTCCTTTTGCGCCTCCTTGCCCGTGCCGTGCACCGACAGGGCGATGCCGTAGCGCGGGGTCTTGCGCTCGCTGGACAGCTGGATGTCAAACGCGGTGCTGCTGCCCATGAAGTGCGGCTCGGGTGCTTTCAGGTGCAGGGTCAGGCCGCGCAGGTTGGCGTGGCAGATGTGCATGCCGATCACCGCACTGCCCGCCAGCAAAAAGGTGAGCAGGTAGCCCAGGTTGAGCTGGTAGTTGATGGACGCGATGAGCAGCACGATCAGCGTCAACGCCAGCATCCAGCCCGAACCGGTGGGCAGGATGTAGACATTGCGCTGCGTGAGCGCCAGCGTGTCGCTCAGCGGCAGGCGCGCCTGCCACCAGCGCTGGAAGCGGCGGCGCAGCGGCGCAAATGGGTTGAGCGTGGCGGCCAAGCTGCGCCAGCGCGCAAGAGGTGGGAGGGGCGGTGGGGTGGCGGATTCCATGGGTCAGGGCAACGGAACCGCTTCGACCATCGCGCGCACCTGCTCCACCGCGCCGCGTCCGGCGTCGCCCACGGGCACCAGGCGGTGGGCAATGGTCTGGGGCAGCACCGCCTGCACATCATCGGGCGCCACATAGTCGCGCCCGCTGATGAGGGCCTGCGCCTTGGCCGCGCGCACCAGGGCAATGCCCGCGCGGGGCGAGAGCCCTTGCAGAAACCACCGGCCCGAGCGGGTGGCCGCAATCAGGTCCTGGACATAGTTGAGCAGCGGATCGGCCGTGTGGATGGCCTGCACCTGGCGCTGCAGCTCGGCCAGTTCCTCGTCGGACAGCAGGGGCAGCATGGTGTCCACCATGTCGCGCCGGTCCGCGCCCGCCAGCAGCACACGTTCGGCGGCGCGGTCGGGGTAGCCGATGGAGATGCGCATCAAAAAGCGGTCGAGCTGCGACTCGGGCAGCGCGAAGGTGCCCAGCTGGTCGTGCGGGTTCTGCGTGGCGATCACGAAGAACGGGTGGGGCAGGGCGCGGGTTTCGCCCTCCACCGACACCTGCTTTTCTTCCATGGCTTCGAGCAGCGCGCTCTGCGTCTTGGGGCTGGCGCGGTTGATTTCGTCGGCCAGCAGCACCTGGGCAAACACCGGGCCGGGGTGGAACACGAAGGCTTCCTTGCCGCGTTCGTACACCGACACGCCGGTCAGGTCGCTGGGCATCAGGTCGGCCGTGAACTGCACGCGCGAGAACTGCAGGCCGAAGGTGCGTGACAAGGCGTGGGCCAGGGTGGTCTTGCCCACCCCGGGCACGTCTTCGATCAGCAGGTGCCCCCCCGCCAGCAGGCAGGCCACGCAGTCCTGGACCTGGGCCTGTTTGCCCACGATCACCGTGTTAAGCTGATCCAGAAGTGATTTGATTTTGTGCTGTGCGTTCATGGCATGACGTTATCCGAAAAATTGAGAAAAATGCGACACGCGGGGACAAGACTGTGAGCAAGACGGGCTATTTCACCCATCGGGATTGTTGGAAGCACGAGATGGGCCCGGGCCACCCCGAATGCCCCGAACGGCTGGACGCCATTGAGGATCGCTTGCTGATCACCGGCGTGGCCGACGCGCTGGAGCGCTACGACGCCCCCGAGGCCTCGCTGGCCGACATCGAGCTGGCCCACGGCCGCATGCACATTGCGGCGTTGCGCGGCCTGTCAGACCGGCTCAACGAAGAGCTGATGGCTGGCGGCCCCAACTACGCGCAGATCGACACCGACACTTCCATCAACGCCCACACCTGGAAGGCGTCGCTGCGCGCTGCGGGGGCGGCACTGGCCGCCACCGATGCCGTGATGGCGGGCGAGGTGGAAAACGCGTTCTGCTCGGTGCGCCCCCCCGGCCACCATGCCTGCCGCGACAAGGCCATGGGTTTCTGCTTTTTCAACAACGTGGCCGTTGCGGCCAAATATGCGCTGCAGCGCTACAACCTGCAGCGCGTGGCGGTGGTGGACTTTGACGTGCACCACGGCAATGGCACCGAGGACATCCTGGCCAATGACCCCCGGGCGCTGATGGTCAGCATCTTCCAGCACCCGTTCTACCCCTACAGCGGCGACCATGATCCCGCCCCGAACATGGTCAACGTGCCCGTGCCCGCCTACACGCGGGGCATGGACATCCGCGAGATCATCGAAATGATGTGGATGCCCCGGCTGGAAGCCTTCAAGCCCGAGATGATTTTTGTGAGTGCGGGTTTTGACGGCCACCGCGAGGACGACATGGGCCAGCTGGGCCTGACCGAGCAGGATTACGCCTGGATCACCCAGCGCGTGAAGGACGTGGCCCGCCGCTATGCCAAGGGCCGCATCGTGTCGTGCCTGGAGGGCGGCTATGTGATGGGGCCGCTGGCGCGCAGTGTGGAGGCACATTTGCGGGTCCTCGCGGATTTGTGACCAACCCCCTGAGCGGCTTCGCCGCTTCCCCCTTCTCTTGCATCGCTGCGCGATGCGGAAGGGGGACGCCGCCAGCGCGGCGGGGCGGCCCTTGCGCGGCGGCCCCCCGCCTGGGCAGTGCCAGTTTCAGTCGGCGTGCAGATGGCTGAGAGGAGCAAACTATGACGACAAAGAACTTCGATGATGTGCTGACAACCACCCGCGACGCCCGCGGCGTGGTCACCTTGACCCTGAACGACCCGGCCCGCTTCAACGCGCTGGGTGCAGAGATGCTCTCTGCGCTGCAACAGGCGCTGGACGATGCGGGCCGCGACGAGTCCGTGCGGGTGGTGGTGCTGGCCGCAGCAGGCAAAGCCTTCTGTGCCGGGCACAACCTCAAGGACATGGCGGCGAACCCGGAGCTGGCGTACTACCAGAAGCTGTTTGCGCAATGCAGCCGCATGATGCTGACCATCCACAAGCTGCCAGTACCCGTGATCGCCAGGGTGCAGGGCATGGCGACGGCGGCGGGCTGCCAGCTGGTGGCGCAGTGCGACCTGGCGGTAGCGGCCGACAGCGCCAGCTTTGCCACCAGTGGTATTCACTACGGTCTGTTCTGCGCAACGCCGAGCGTGCCGCTCGTGCGCAATGTGCCCGCCAAGCGGGCTATGGAAATGTTGGTCACCGGCGATTTCATCGATGCGCCCACCGCGCTGGCGCAGGGTGTGGTGAACCGTGTGGTGCCCGCCGATGCGCTGGATGCCGAGGTCGAAAAGTTGGTGGAGTCCATCCTGCAAAAGCCCCGCGTGGCCGTAGCCATGGGCAAGGCGCTGGTGTACCAGCAGCGGGAGCTGGGCATCGATGCGGCCTACCAGCTGGCGGGCCAGACCATGGCCACCAACATGATGGACGCCGCCGCGCAAGAGGGTGCGCGCGCCTTCGCCGAAAAGCGCCAGCCTACCTGGAAGCGCTGAGAGCCATGGCCACGACAGAAACCCCCATGCTGGAAGATGTGGGCCGCTGGGCCGAGGCGTTTCTTCGACCCACGGTGCTGGTGGAATTTGCCGCCCTGGCTGCCTGCCTGGGCCTGGCCTGGTTGCTGGTGTCGCTGCTGCAGCGTGGGCTGCACCGGGGTGACCCGCGCTCCATCCTGTTCGGCACGCGGATTGTCGATGGCGCACTGTTTCCGCTGGCGTTGCTGTGCCTGGCTTATGTGGCGCGCACCGTGCTGCTGCAGTGGGTTCCGCTGGCCGTGTTCAAGGTCGCCGTGCCGGTGCTGGTGTCGCTGGTGGTCATCCGCATCGGGGTGAAGGTGCTGCAGGTGGCCTACCCGGATGCCGCCTGGGTGCGGCCGATTGAACGTTCCATCTCGTGGCTGGCCTGGCTGGGCATGGTGCTGTGGGTCACAGGGCTCTTGCCCTTGGTGCTCGAAGAGCTGGACCAGATCCACTGGAAGGTGGGAGGCGCCACGCTGTCGGTGCGCACCATGATTGAAGGGGCACTGACGGCTGCTGCCGTGCTGCTGATCGCGCTGTGGATATCTGCCGCCATCGAGTCGCGCCTGCTGCGCTCGGCCACCGGGGCCGAGCTGTCGCTGCGCAAGGCGGTGAGCAATGCCGTGCGGGCGCTGCTGATCTTCGTCGGGCTCATCATGGCCCTGTCGGCCGTGGGCATTGACCTGACCGCGTTGTCTGTGCTGGGCGGCGCTGTGGGGGTGGGGATTGGCTTTGGCCTGCAGAAGCTGGCGTCCAACTATGTGAGCGGTTTTGTGATCCTGGCCGAGCGCAGCATGCGCATTGGTGACAATGTGCGGGTGGACAATTTTGAGGGGCGCATCACCGATATCAATGCGCGCTACACGGTGGTGCGCTCGTCCACGGGCCGCGAGTCCATCGTGCCCAATGAGATGCTGATCATCCAGCGGGTGGAAAACCTGTCGCTGGCGGACCCCCGCGTCTGGTTGTCCACCGTGGTGAGCGTGGGTTATGACAGCGATGTGGACCTGGTGACGCGGCTGCTGGGCGAGGCCGCCTTTGCCAGCAGCCGTGTGCTGCGCGATCCGGCGCCCAGTGTGTCCTTGTCGGCGTTTGGTGCCGATGGGCTGGAGTTCACCGTGGGCTTCTGGATTGCCGACCCCGAGAACGGTTCGCTGGGCCTGCGCTCGGAGATCAACCGCGCCATCCTGAGTGCACTGCGCGCCCACAAGATCGAAATCCCTTATCCGCAGCGGGTCATGCATGTGCAGGTCGAGGGAGCACTGCCCCCTGCTGTGTCGAATGCGGCGGTGGGCCGCGCACTGGCGGGTTCTGAGTAGCCTTGCCCGCTTGTCCGGCAGCTGCAGGTTGCCCAAGGCGACAGCAAACTCTAGACAGGTACTGCGCCCACTCGCCTATAATCCACAAAAAGCACGATCGTTCTTTTTTCTAATCGTGTGATCTGTGTGCTGGGCCCGTAGCGCTTTCGTTGCAGTGCCGCATAGAATGTTCCAGTTTACGTAAACGTCAATTCAACCAACTCTAGGAGCCGCAGCAATGAAGGTCTTGGTCCCTGTCAAGCGCGTGGTGGACTACAACGTGAAGGTCCGCGTGAAGTCGGACAACACGGGTGTGGACATCGCCAACGTGAAGATGAGCATGAACCCCTTTGACGAAATCGCCGTTGAAGAGGCCGTGCGCCTGAAAGAAAAAGGCCTGGTGACCGAAGTCATCGCAGTCTCCTGCGGCGTGGCCCAGTGCCAGGAAACCCTGCGCACTGCCATGGCCATCGGTGCAGACCGCGCCATCCTGGTGGAAACCGACGTCGAGCTGCAGCCCCTGGCCGTTGCCAAGATCCTCAAGGCCCTGGTGGACAAAGAGCAGCCCGGTCTCATCATCCTGGGCAAACAAGCCATCGACGACGACGCCAACCAGACCGGCCAGATGCTCGCGGCCCTGGCAGACCTGCCCCAGGCCACGTTCGCCAACAAGGTCGAACTGACGGCCGACAAGGTCAGCGTGACGCGTGAAGTGGACGGCGGCCTGGAAACCTTGGCGCTGACACTGCCAGCGGTCATCACCACCGACCTGCGCCTGAACGAGCCCCGCTACGTCACCTTGCCCAACATCATGAAGGCCAAGAAAAAGCAGCTCGATACCGTCAAGCCCGAAGACCTCGGCGTGGACGTGGCCCCGCGCCTGAAGACCCTCAAGGTGACCGAGCCCGCCAAGCGCGGTGCTGGCATCAAGGTGGCCGACGTGGCCGCTCTGGTCGAGAAACTCAAGAACGAAGCGAAGGTGATCTAAATGTCGGTACTCGTTATTGCTGAACACAACAACGCGTCCATCAAGGGCGCCACGCTGAACACCGTGACGGCCGCTGTGGCCTGCGGTGGCGACGTGCACGTGCTGGTGGCTGGCCACAACGCCGGTGCAGCCGCCGCCGCAGCCGCCCAGATCGCCGGTGTCGCCAAGGTCATCCACGCCGACGCCCCTGGCCTGGAACACGGCCTGGCCGAGAACGTGGCCGCGCAAGTGCTCGCCATCGCAGGCAACTACAGCCACATCCTGTTCCCCGCCACCGCCAGCGGCCGCAACGTGGCCCCCCGCGTGGCCGCCAAGCTGGACGTGGCGCAGGTCAGCGACATCACCAAGGTGATTTCTGCCGACACCTTCGAGCGCCCCATCTACGCCGGCAACGCCATTGCCACCGTGCAAAGCGCAGACAGCGTAAAGGTCATCACCGTGCGCGCCACGGGCTTTGACGCCGCAGCCGCCACGGGCGGTTCCGCAGCCGTTGAAACCGCCGCAGCCACCGCAGACGCTGGCAAGAGCAGCTTCATGGGCAGCGAAATCGCCAAGAGCGACCGCCCCGAACTCACGGCCGCCAAGATCATCGTCTCCGGTGGCCGAGCCCTCGGCAGCAAGGAAAAGTTCGACGAAGTGATGACGCCGCTGGCCGACAAGCTGGGCGCCGCTTTGGGTGCCAGCCGCGCCGCAGTGGACGCAGGCTACGCCCCCAACGACTGGCAAGTGGGCCAGACCGGCAAGATCGTGGCGCCGCAGCTGTACATCGCAGCGGGTATCTCGGGCGCCATCCAGCATTTGGCGGGCATGAAGGATTCCAAGGTGATCGTGGCGATCAACAAGGACCCTGAGGCACCGATCTTCAGCGTGGCCGACTATGGGCTGGAAGCGGATCTGTTCACGGCCGTGCCAGAACTGGTCAAGGCCCTGTAAGAACGCCCCTGTGCGCACAAAGGCATCGCTCGCGATGCCTTTTTTTTGACGAAATTTTGCTTTCCCGGAGACACCCATGAGCTACACCGCCCCCGTCAAGGACATGCTGTTCGCCATCGAGCACCTAGCCAACATTGAACAGATTGCGCAGATTCCCGGCTTTGAAGACGCCGGCCTGGACACGGCGGCTGCCGTGCTGGAAGAGTGCGCCAAGTTCAATGAAGGGGTGCTGTCGCCGCTCAACTGGGAAGGCGACAAGAATCCATCGAGCTTTCAATCCGGCGTGGTCACCACCACCCCCGGTTTCAAGGAAGCCTTCCGCCAATATGGCGAAGGCGGCTGGCAAGGCCTGCAGCACCCGGCCGACTTTGGCGGCCAGGGCCTGCCCAAGACCATCGGCGCGGCCTGCATCGAGATGACCAACAGCGCCAACATGAGCTTTGCGCTGTGCCCGCTGCTGACCGATGGCGCCATTGAGGCGCTGCTCACCGCAGGCAGTGACGAGCTCAAGGCCACGTATCTTGAAAAACTGGTGACCGGCGAATGGACCGGCACCATGAACCTGACCGAACCCCAGGCGGGCTCAGACCTGGCCCTGGTGCGCACGCGCGCCGAACCCCAGCCCGACGGGACGTACAAGATTTTCGGCACCAAGATCTTCATCACCTATGGTGAGCACGACATGGCCGAGAACATCATCCATCTGGTGCTGGCCCGCGTGCAGGGCGCGCCTGAGGGCGTCAAGGGCATCAGCCTGTTCGTGGTGCCCAAGTTCATGGTCAACAAGGATGGAAGCCTGGGCGCGCGGAATGACGCCCATTGCGTGAGCATCGAGCACAAGCTGGGCATCAAGGCCAGCCCCACGGCCGTGCTGCAGTTTGGCGACCATGGCGGCGCCGTGGGCTACCTCGTGGGCCAGGAGAACCGCGGACTCGAATACATGTTCATCATGATGAACGCGGCCCGCTACGCCGTGGGCATGCAGGGCATTGCGATTTCCGAGCGCGCCTACCAGAAGGCTGTGCAGTACGCCAAAGACCGCGTGCAGAGCCGCCCCGTGGACGGCAGCATCAACGCCAGCGCCGCCATCATCCACCACCCCGATGTGAAGCGCATGCTGATGACGATGCGCGCCACCGTGGAAGGCTGCCGTGCCATGGCCACCGTGGCCGCAGCAGCGTTCGATGCTGCCCACCACCACCCCGATGCGGAAACGCGCAAGCAGAACCAAGCGTTCTATGAATTCATGGTGCCGCTGGTCAAGGGCTACAGCACCGAGACCAGCCTGGAAGTGACCAGCCTGGGCGTGCAGGTGCATGGTGGCATGGGTTTCATCGAAGAAACCGGCGCGGCGCAGTACTACCGCGACGCCAAGATCCTGACCATCTACGAAGGCACCACGGCCATCCAGGCCAACGACCTCGTGGGCCGCAAGACGGCGCGTGACGGCGGCCAGACCGCCAAGGGCATCGCCGCACAGATCGAGAAGACCGAGGCCGATCTGTTGGCCAGCGGCACCCCCGCCGCGCTGGCAGTGGCCAAGCGCCTCACGGCGGCGCGCAAGGCGCTGCTCGACGTGATCGACTTTGTAGCCGGTGGCACCAAGGCCCAGCCCAATGCCGTGTTTGCGGGCAGCGTGCCTTACCTGATGCTGGCGGGCAATGTGGTGGCGGGCTGGCAGCTGGCGCGCAGCCTGCTGGTGGCACAGGACCTGTTGCAAAAGGGACAGGACGAAGCGTTCATGCGCGCAAAAATCACTACGGCCCAGTTCTACGCTGATCACATCCTGGTGAAGGCCCCGGGCCTGCGCGACAGCATTGTGGAAGGCGCGGCCAGCGTTACCGAGTTGGCGCTGGAAGCCTTTTGAAGGTTGAGCGTGTTGTGAGGAGACGGACTGCCCGCAGAGCGGGCAGCTCATTGATATAAAAATGATAGCTGTTAGCGCTTGATGAATAAGCGCTAGAGCCCTATTTCATCCAAAAACCTGTTCAGGAAGTTGTTGCCATGTCCAAACTGCCCGCCGCGCTGCAAAACCTCTCGCTGCCTGTCATCGGCTCGCCGCTGTTCATCATCAGCAACCCCAAGCTCGTCATTGAGCAGTGCAAGGCGGGTGTGGTGGGCTCCATGCCCGCGCTCAATGCCCGCCCCGCTGAGCTGCTCGACGAATGGCTGGCCGAGATCACGGAGACGCTGGCTGCCTACAACAAGGCCAACCCCGACAAGCCGGCCGCGCCTTTTGCCATCAACCAGATCGTGCACAAGAGCAACGACCGGCTGGAGCACGACATGCAGGTGTGCGCCAAGTACAAGGTGCCGATCATCATTACCAGCCTGGGCGCGCGCGAGGATGTGAACCAGGCTGTGCATGCCTGGGGTGGCATCGTGCTGCACGACATCATCAACAACAAGTTTGCCCACAAGGCGATTGAAAAGGGCGCCGATGGCCTGATCGCTGTGGCCGCCGGTGCGGGCGGCCATGCGGGTGTGAAGAGCCCGTTTGCGCTCATCCAGGAAATCCGCCAGTGGTTCGACGGCCCCGTAGCGCTGAGTGGTTCCATCGCCAGCGGCGACGCAGTGCTGGCCGCGCAGGCCATGGGTGCAGACTTTGGCTACATCGGCTCGGCCTTCATCGCCACGCACGAAGCGCGCGCCAGCGATGCCTACAAGCAGGCCATCGTGGACGGCAACTCCGACGACATCGTCTACAGCAACCTGTTCACCGGCGTGCACGGCAACTACCTGGCTCCGTCGATTCGCGCTGCGGGCATGGACCCCGACAACCTGCCCGAGTCCGACCCCAGCAAGATGAACTTTGGCGGCGATGCCAAGAAGGCCTGGAAAGACATCTGGGGCTGCGGCCAGGGCATTGGTGTCATCAACGCCGTGACCAGCACCGCCGAGCTGGTGGGCAAGCTGCGCCGCGAGTACGAGGCTGCGCGCGCGCGCCTCAAGCTCTGATGCTGCGCTGAGCTTTTTGGGCTCCACACCGCCGCCGCTGCCCAGGGCGTGGTGGCCTTGGGCAAGAGGGCTTCATTCGCCCGCAGTGCGCCTGGTGTGCACTGCGGGCGAAGCTGTTTCTGGCGCTCCCGAGGCAAGGGCAAACCCCCATAAGCCTGTTCTGGTGGCTGCGGATAATGATGATGATCAATAACCAAAGCGCGTGTGCTTGGGTTGCTCGGTCAGCACATTCTTTGCAAGGTGGGTGCGTGATGTTTCGTTCTTTTCTGGTGCTGCTGGTTGCCTTGTGCACAGGTGGCCTGGGCCATGCCCGCAACGAGGGCGTGACCGCCGATGAAATCCGTCTCGGCGCATCGGCGGTGCTGTCGGGGCCGCTCGGGCCACAGACTGCGCAGTATGGCGAGGGCTCGCGGCTCATGTTCGACGCGGTGAATGCGCAGGGCGGCGTGCATGGCCGCATGATCCGATACACCACACTTGACGACGGCTTCGATCCCCAGAAAGCGGTGGAGAACACGCGCCAGCTGCTGGAGACCGACAAGGTCTTCATGATCTACAACAGCACCGGCACGGCGCAGACGGCCGCCATATTGCCCCTGATCAAGGAGCACCGCACCCTGCTGTTTGGCCCGGTCACGGGCGCTTCGGTGTTTCGGGAAACCCTCAACCCCTACGTCTTTCATGTGCGCGCAGGGTATGCGAGCGAGGCTGCAAAAATCGTCTCGCAGCTGCGCCAGCAGGGCATCAGCCGCGTGGCCGTGTTCTACCAGGACGACGGACTGGGCAAAACCTTGCTGGCCGAACTCAAGAAAGCCTCCGATGAGGAAAAGCTGGCCTTCGTGGCGGAGATCAAGGTAGATCCCAAACAGCCGGACTTCGCTGCTGCGGCGCAGGCCACCGAAAAGGCACAGCCCCAGGCCGTGATCGTTGCAACCGCAGGAACCACGTTCACCAGCTACATCAAGGCCGTGCAATCGACAGCGGCGCGGCCCGCGTACTACGGGTTCTCTGTAGCCAGCATGGACGTGATCCACCGCGAACTTAAAGAAAGGGCGCGCGGCATCATCCTCGCGCAGATCATGCCGTCGCTGCGCAGCACCACGGTGCCCGTGGTGGCCGAATACCTGGCCCTGCTGCGCGCCAAGTCCCCCAGCGCCCTGCCTTCGGCTTCACAGTTCGAGGGATTCGTGCATGCCCGGCTGCTGGTGGAGGGGTTGCGCCGCACGGGGCGCAACCTGACCACGGAGTCATTCATCAAGACGATGGAGGATGCCGGTGAAATATCCTTTGGGCGCTTTAACGTCAAATACTCGCCCAAGAGCCACAACGGCTCGACTTATGTGGAGCTGGCCATTGTGGACGCGGAAGGGAGTCTGCGGTATTGAGCGGAGGTTTCACAACCCGTACGTCAGCTCCCGCGCCTTGCCCCAGAACACCCGGTACATGAAGATGGTGTAGGCAATGATCGCTGGCAGCGTGATGGCCACGCCGATGCCGATCACCACCAGCGATTCCGTGGCGCTGGCGGCCTGCCACACTGTCAGGCGGTCGATCACGATGTAGGGATAGATGCTGTAGGCCAGCCCCAGGAAGGCCAGCACAAAGATCAGCACGGTGGCGCCGAACACGATCCAGCCGTAGCCCGCCTGCACGACGCGCGGCGTGGCCAGCACATGGCGGATGGCAAAGAAGGCCGCCACGCAGGCCAGCGGAATGGGCAGCAGCGCAAACAGCTCGGGCAGTACAAACCACTTGGCAAACACCATGGGACTGACCAGCGGCGTGGCCAGCGAAATTCCCATGAGCGCAAACCCCATGGGCCACAGCGCACCCTGGCCCCAGCGGGCGGCCTTGCGCTGAAGATCGCCATCGGTCTTCATGAGGAGCCAGCCCGCGCCCAGCATCGCGTAGGCCGCAGGCAGGGTGATGGCAATGCCTGCGGAAAACAGCAGGCCCCAGGTGTCGTTCTGAAAGCCGGTGATGTAGGCCCCCAGCATCCAGCCCTGGGCCAGGGTGGTCGCCAGTGAGCCTGCCGCAAACAGGCGGTTCCATGTGGTCTTGTGCGAGTCGCGGGCCTTCACGCGAAAGTCGAAAGCCACGCCGCGCAGTATCAGGCCCACCAGCATCACGGCCACCGGCAGGTACAGGGCCGACAGCACCACGCCGTGCGCGGTCGGAAAACAGATGAGCAGCACCCCCACGCCCAACACCAGCCAGGTCTCGTTGGCGTCCCAGAAAGGGCCGATGCTGGACACCATCACGTCCTTCTCCGCATCGGTGGCAAAGGGCAGGAGGATGCCCACGCCCAGGTCGTAGCCGTCGAGGATCACATAGGCCAGCAGGGCCAGGCCCATAACGGCCATGAAGATCAGGGGCAGGGCGGTGGCCCAGTTCAGTGCGTCCATGGAGGCCTCCTTAAACGGCGCGAGGGGCTGGCGCGGGATGGGGCGCCGCCGGTGTGGGCATGGCTGGGTGTTCGGCCATGTACTTGATCACGCCCACATAGGCCACCAGCAGCAGCCCATAGACGATGAGATAGGCAGCCAGCGTGCTGGCCACCATGGCGGGCGCGTGGAGGGCCACGGCGTCGGCGGTCTTGAAAAGGCCATAGACCAAGTAAGGCTGGCGACCGATTTCGGTCACGTACCACCCGGCCAGCGTGGCCACCCAGCCTGAGAACGCCATACCCACCAGCGTGTAGAGCAGTGGACGGGGCAGGGTGGCCAGGTCTTGCTTGCGGCGGCGATACAGCACCAAAGCACCCACCCAGGCCACGGCCAGCATGAGCAGGCCCACACCCACCATCACGCGGAACCCCCAGAACACGGGCGCCACGGGCGGATGGGAACCTGGGAATTCGTTGAGCCCCTTCAGCTCGGCGTCGCTATCGTGCGCCAGGATCAGGCTGGCCGCCTTGGGGATCTGCAAGGCGTAGTCGGTGCGACCTTCCTTCTCGTTGGGCAGGCCAAACAGCGTAAGTGGCGCGCCCTTCTCGGTGTGCCAGATGCCCTCGATGGCGGCGATCTTGGCGGGCTGGTGCTCCAGCGTGTTGAGACCATGCAGGTCGCCCATGAAGATCTGCAGCGGGATCACGACGGCCACTGCGGTGATGGCCGTGCGCAGGGCCTTGCGCGTGCCTTCGTTGGCCGTGCCCTTGATGAGCTGCCAGGCACTCACACCGGCGATCAAAAAGCCTGCCGTGAGGGCCGATGCCAGCAGCTTGTGGCCCAGTCGGTAGGGGAAGGACGGGTTGAACACAATCGCCAGCCAGTCCACCGCGTGGAACTTGCCATCGATGATCTCGTAGCCCACGGGCGTCTGCATCCACGAGTTCAAACTCAAGATCCAGAAAGCCGACAGCGTGGTGCCAAAAGCCACCATGAGCGTGGCGACAAGGTGCATGCGCTCGGACACGCGCCCCCGGCCAAACAGCATGATGCCCAGGAAGGTGGCCTCAAGGAAGAACGCCGTCAGCACCTCATAGCCCAGCAGCGGTCCGGCAATGTTGCCCACATGCTCCATGAAGCCAGGCCAGTTCGTGCCGAACTGAAAACTCATGGTGATGCCCGACACCACGCCCAGCGCAAAGGTCAGCGCAAACACCTTGGTCCAGAAGTAGTAGGCCTGCTCCCAGCCCAGCGCCGCCGGTGTGCCGCGCGTGGCCGTGTGCCGCAGGCGGAAGAACACCAGAAACCAGCACAGCGCAATCGTGATGGTGGGGAACAGGATGTGAAAGCTGATGTTGGCCGCGAACTGGATGCGCGAGAGCGTGAAGGCGTCCATGGCGTCAAACTCCTGAGGGATTGCTCTTTGGCGAGTGATTGCCCTTGCCGGTCAGCCGGTCCTTGAATTCGAGCACCCGGGTAACGGCGGTGCCCATGCCCATGAGCTGCATCGCTGTTTCAGGCGCCAGGCGCTGCACGTCGTCGAACCATGTCATGAGCCGGTCGATCAGTTCGTGCATCTCGCGCATGCGTTCCTGGGCGTGGCGCTCTTCATCGGAGGAGGGCTCTTCGAGCAGCGCCATGCGCAGCATCGACAAGGTGGGTTCGATCTCGCGGCGGCGGCGTTCCTCGGCCAGCACACGGAAGATCTCCCACACGTCCTTGGGTGCCTCGAAGTACTCGCGCCGGTCGCCCGGCTGGTGGCTCAGTTTCACCAGCCGCCAGGCCTGAAGCTCCTTGAGCCCCATGCTCACGTTGGAGCGCGAAAACTCCAGCGTTTCAGCAATCTCGTCGGCATTGAGCGGGCGAGGAGACAGGAAAATGAGTGCATACATCTGGCCGACCGTGCGGTTGATGCCCCAGCGGCTGCCCATCTCGCCAAAGTGGGCCACGAACTGGCGATTCAGAGGGGGTAAATGGTTGACGTAGGTCATATAGGCATGTATTGTGCGCTTGATTTTTTGAAATTTCAGTAATTTCTGAAAATTCAGGAAATTGCATCCCCAGAAGGCGGGGTACCGCGGCAGGCTCTGGGGCTGCGCAAACTGCTGGATGCGGGGGACAATAGAGGTTTTTGTCTGCCGGTGCGGCCCCGCCTCGGCACATGCCATACCTCCCCGCTCCCATGTCTTCGTCTCCTTCCCGCATGCCCCTGATCGATATGGTCAAGGGCGTGGCGTGCATCACCATCGTCTGGCACCACCTGGCCTTTTATGGCCCGATGTCGGACATCGCCCAGCCTCTCGCCCCCGCCTTGATGGCCTGGCTGTATGACTATGGGCGCATGGCGGTGCAGGTGTTTCTGGTGCTGGGCGGCTACCTTGCCGCAGCCAGCCTGGCGCCCCAGGGCGTGGCGCGGTTTGACCATGCTGGCAATGCAGTGGCCAAGCGTTTTGTGCGGCTGGTGGTTCCCTACGCGGTGGCGTTGTTGCTGACGGTGGTGGTGGCTGCCTTGGTGCGCCCCTGGATGGAGCACCCTTCTGTGCCGGAAGAACCCACCTTGGCGCAATTGCTGGCCAATGCCTTGCTGCTGCAGGACATCGTGGACGAAGATGCCCTGTCTGCCGGTGTCTGGTATGTGGCCATCGACTTCCAGCTTTTCGCATTGAGCGTGCTGCTCTGGGCGGGCGTCAGGGCCCTGCCGGGCGCGTGGGCCCAGCGGCACGGGGCTGTTTTGGCCCGGGTGCTCATCGTGACAGGTGTGGCAGCGTCGCTGTGGGTTTTCAACCGCATGGCCGGGCTCGACATGTGGGCGATCTACTTCCTGGGTGCCTATGGCCTGGGCATGCTGGCGTACTGGGCTGTGCGCGCAGCCAGCCCGGTGGGGTGGCTGAGCGCCATGGTGCTGCTGGGCGGTGTGGCCCTGGCGCTGGACTTCCGGGGCCGCATTGTGGTGGCGCTCGTCACGGCGCTGTGCCTGGTGGTGGCGTTGCGGTCCGAACGTCTGCGTGCCTGGGGCGGTTTTGCGCCACTGGTTCGCGTGGGGCAGATGTCCTACTCCATCTTCCTCGTGCACTTTGCAGTGTGCCTGCTGGTCAATGCCGTGGTCAGCCACCTGTGGCCTGCTTCGCCGGTGCCCAATGCGCTGGGCATGCTGCTGGCGTTTGTCCTGTCCCTCGCCGCCGGGCGCCTGCTCTACCTGCGGGTAGAGCGGCATGTGCCCACCTGGTCCACCGCATTGCGCTGGCAGGCGGGGCTGGTGGGCACCGGTCTGCTGGTGGCTGTTACCAACAACGGGTTCTGAATGAGGGCTCGTGAAGAGCCCTTCAACCCTGTAGCTTGCGCTCGCGCCGCTTGCGCTGCCGGTCCAGAAACCAGGCCATGAAGGGCAGGATCAGCATCGAGCCCGGAATCACCCAGATGAACAGGTAGGGACTCACGGACGAGGCTGACCGCATCACATCCCGCAAATGGGCGCGCTCTGCGGCATCCCAGTTGCCCTGGCGGCGCTGCTGCACCAGCCACACCACCGAGCCCTTCATGGTTGCCATCTCGCGCTTGAGGCGGCTCTTTTCGCGGCTGTTTCCCGCCAGGAAGGAGCAGAACCATTCAGGAGCCCGCTCCATTCGCCGCTGGAATGCGACCGTCGAGTCCGGGTCGAACTGGTCAATCGATGGAGGGATGTCTGGCGTGTGCGGTGCGGGCGGTGTGGTCATGGCGGCTGCCATTGTCGCGGCTCATGGCGCTTTGCACCACCCCAATCCACGGCATCTGCACCCTCCAGGCTGGACTCGCCGGGAATAGAAGGCGCGCAGTGCTCCAGCGGGCTCCTGCTACCCAATAGCCTCAGAAACCGGCGTGCTCAAAGGCCAGGGCAGCCAAGCAAGGGCCGCCCCGCAGCGAGGGCGGCGTCCCCCCGCCCGCAGTGCGCAGCGCTGTGAGAGCGGGGGGAAGGCGCGCAGCGCCTCAGGGGGGTGTCCCGAATTCAACGATGCAGTTCGCCGGCACTTTCAGGCTGGTACAGGATGTCTTTCACGCGCACCGTCATCGACTTGCCGCCCGGTCCGGGCCAGGCCAGTTCATCGCCCACCGCCAGGCCCAGCAGGGCGCTGCCCACGGGCGCGAAGATCGAGATGCGGTCTGCAGTGCCATCCGCGTCGCGCGGGTAGACCAGGGTCAGGCAGAACTCCTTGCCCGTCTCCAGGATGGAGAACTGCACGGTGGAGTTCATGGTCACCACGTTGGGCGGGATGTCTTCGGGCGGCACCACATCGGCCCGGTCCAGCTCTGCTTGCAGGTCCGCCTTGCCCGGGAAGACACTGGCCGGGATGGCGGCCAGCAGGGCTTCGATGCGGTCAACGTCGAGCGACGACAGGATGATCTGGGGCTTGCGCGCCATGGCAGTACCTCTAAGGTGGTGACAAAGCGCGGGACTGTAGACCATCGCGAATCTCGCACTGCCGCGCGCGGTCAATCTCCCTGGATGTTGCGCGCCTTGATCAGGGCGCCAAACCGTGCGCTGTCGATGGAAGCCCGTGCGTTGAAGTCGGTGGGCGACATAGGGGCAGGCACCCCGCCCAGCGCCGTGATGCGGTCCTTGACGGCCTGCGTGCCCAGCACCTTGTTGATCTCGCGGTTCAGGCGCGTGACCACGTCGGGCGGTGTGCCCGCCGGTGCATAAAAGCCAAACCAGGTGTCTGCGTCAAAGCCCTTCAGGCCTACTTCGTCCAGCGTGGGAACGTCCGGGAAGAGGGGTGAGCGCTTGGCGCTGCCCACGGCCAGCAGCCGGAGCTTGCCCGCTTTCACATGCGAGAGGCCGATACCCGGGTCGAACATGAAGTCCAGCTGCCCACCCAGCAGGTCCTGCATGGCCGGTGCCGCGCCCCGGTAGGGCACATGCACCGCAAATACATTGGCCTGGGTCTTGAGCATCTCGGCCGCCAGGTGGGGCGAGCTGCCGTTGCCCGGCGTGCCAAAGCTCAGCTTGCCGGGGTTGGCCTTCAGGTGCGCGAGGAACTCCTGGATGGTGTTGACCGGCAGCGAGGGGCGCACCTCCAGGAAGACCAGCACCCGTGCAGCAGCAGCCACGGGTGTCAGGTCCTTGACGGGGTCGAAAGGCATCTTGGGATACAGGTGCGGGTTGACCGACACCATGCCGCCCGAACTCATGAGCAGGGCATAGCCGTCGGCCGGGGATTTGGCCACGGCCTCCCCGCCGATGTTGCCGCCCGCACCGCCCCGGTTTTCCACCACCACCGGCTGTCCCAGCGCGGCCTGCAGGGGCTGGGTGACGGCGCGCGCAATCTGGTCGGCGGCGCCCCCGGCGGGGAAGTTGACGATGACTTTGATCGGCTTGCTGGGCCAGGTGTCTGCCATGGCGGCGGTGCTGAGCAGCACGCTGACAGCGGCGCATGCCAGCGTGCGCAGCAGGTGGCGGGGGGTTGGGGAGGGCGGGTTGTGAACGGGGTGCATGGTTGTCTCCAGTCAAGGTGAGCGCCCGGGTGCGCCGGGTCTGGTGTGTTGTGGTGATGGGGTGAGCCGGGAAGAACGGGTTGTGCAGGGCCTGTCAGGCCACGTCCACCTCAACCAGGATGGCGCGCGGGCTGGCCAGTGCATCGCGCAGCGCCTGGTGCAGCAAGGCGGGGTCGCTCACACGCACGGCCTCGCAGCCCTGGCCACGGGCGAGCGCGAGGAAGTCGAGATCCGGCAGGTCGGTGCCTTCGAGCTTGTCGCCTTCGTGGAAGCCGAAGGTGGGGGCAAACTCCTGCAGCGCCGCGTAGCGGCGGTTCTTGAGGATGATGAAGGTGATAGGCAGCTTCAGCTGCGCCGCGCTCCACAGGGCCTGGATGGAATACATCGCCGAGCCGTCGCCCAGCAGTCCGATCACCTTCTTGTCGGGTTTGGCCAGCGCCACGCCCACGGCGGCAGGCATGCCATAGCCCAGGCCGCCGCTGCACATGGTGTAGAAGGTTTCGCTTTGCACAATGGGCAGGTAGGCGTGCATGGCTGCGCGCGAGCTGGGCGCTTCTTCCACCACGATGGAGGCCGCATCGCGCACCTCGGCCAGGGTCTGCATCACATAGGGCACGCTCATCAGCGGCCCCGTGGGCTCCACACGCGGGCGTGCGGGGCGCGGTTGTGGCAAGGCGCGTGGCGGTGGTGCGGGGCGCGCCAGCAGGTCGAGCACCCCGAGCCGGATGCCGCCCACGGCCGAGGTGCCTTCAGGCGTCCAGGCTGCGGTGCCGGGGTCTTCAATCAGCTGCACCAGTTGCGCGCCCGGCGGCACATGCGGGCCAAAGCCTTCCACGTGGTACGTGAACGCCGCGGCGCCCAGCGCAAACACCAGGTCGTGGCCGGCGAGCAGCGCGACGATTTTCTCGCGCATGGCGGGCAGCACCCCGGCGAACAGGCGGTGGTCCTGCGGAAAGCCGCAGCGGCCCGCCATGGGGGCAATCCACACGGCAGCGTTGTGCCGCTCGGCCAGCGCCACCACCTCGTCCCAGGCACGGTCGCGGTCCACGGCGGCACCCACCACGAAGACGGGGCGCCGCGCGGCATCCAGTGCATCGCCAATGGCCTCCAGCACGCGGGGCTCGGGACGCGTTTCGGTGCTCACGGTGCGCGCCTTCAGCGGCTCGCAAGGCTTGTCCCAATCGTCGGCGGGGATAGACACCAGCACCGGCCCACGCGGCTGCTGCATGGCGATGTAGTAGGCGCGGGCGATGGCCAGGGGCACATCTTCGGCGCGCGCGGGCTCCACGCTCCACTTCACGTAGGGCTTGGGCAGCTCGGTGGCCTGGCCCGAGAACAGGAAGGGGTCGAACGGCAGGATGGAGCGCGCCTGCTGCCCGGCCGTGATGACCATGGGCGTGCGGTTCTTGTGCGCCGTGAAGATATTGCCCATGGCGTGCCCCACGCCGGCCGCCGAGTGCAGGTTCACAAAGGCGGCGTTGTGGGTGGCCTGCGCATAGCCGTCGGCCATGCCCACCACCACCGATTCCTGCAGGCCCAGGATGTAACGGAAGTCGCTGGGAAAGTCGAGGAACAGTGGCAGCTCGGTGGAGCCCGGGTTGCCAAAGATGGTATCGATGTGAAAGCCGCGCAGCAGGTCGAGCACGGCCTCGCGCACGGTGGGGAGATGGGGTTGTTCTGAAGGCATCCCCGCATCTTCGGATGGCTTGCTCTATCCATCAATACAATGAAGTGACTAAGCGGTATTCACTCAATGCATATTAAAGACATCGACCTCAACCTTTTGCGCCTGTTCGATGCCGTCTACCGCACGCGCAACGTGAGCCGGGCCGCCGAGCTGCTGGACCTGACACAGCCGGCAGCCAGCCAGGCGCTGACGCGGCTGCGTTTGCTGATCAAAGACCCGCTGTTTGTGCGCGCGGGCGGCGGCGTGCAGCCCACCCCCAAGGCCGACCGGCTGGCCAACGCCGTGCGCAGCGCGCTGGGCCTGCTGGAAGAGGCCCTCAACGAGTCGGCCCTGTTTGACCCTTTGCAGTCGCACAAGGTGTTCCGCATTCACATGAGCGATATTGGCGAAGGCCGTTTTCTGCCCGACCTGATGGTGGCGCTGCAGCATCAGGCGCCCGGAGTGCGGCTGGAGACATTGCCCGTGCCACGCCACGAGATCCCCCAGCGGCTGGACAGCGGTGCCATCGACTTCGCCTTTGGCTTTTTGCCCACGGTGAAGGATACGCAGCGTGTGCAACTCATCCAGGATCGCTACGTGGTGCTGCTGCGCGCAGGCCACCCCTTCGCCGCCACCAGGCGCAGCGGCCCTGTCCTGCTCAGCGCCCTGCACCAGCTGGAGTTTGTGGCCGTGCGCACCCACTCCGACACCCTGCGCATTCTGGAGATGCAACAGTTGCAGGACCGCATCCGCCTGACCACCGAGCACTTCATGGTGCTGCCCGCCATCGTGCGGGCCACGGACCTGGCCGTGGTCATGCCCCGCAACATCGCACGCACTTTTGCGGCCGACGGTGGCTACACCCTGATCGAGCCCGCACTGCCGCTGCGTGACTTCACGGTGTCGCTGCACTGGAGCCGCCGCTTTGAAAGCGACCCCGGCAACCAGTGGATGCGGGGGCTGATCGAGCAGCTGTTCAAGGAGTAAACCGTGCCAAGGCCGCGCGCATGCTTGCGGGGGCGGAGGGGCAAGCACGCAGCACCAATTGGCTGTATATTTATACAGTTATGTCTCGCACCTTCACGGACAAGTCCGACATCCCTGCGCCGCCCGAAGAGGTCCGCATCCCGCTGCAGGCCATCCGTGGCCGGGGCGCGGCCACGGCCCTGGCTCACCGGTTTGCGCGCGATGTGCGCGACGCGGCCGACGACGGCTGGGGCCAACTGCCGGGGGGTAACGATGCGGACGACGATGCACCCGCCGCCCCCGTCGCCACCCGCGTGCATCTCGAAGCCGCGCGCAGCGCCATCTGCGCCAACGACTCGCCGGACATCTTCTTTGAACTCTCGGTGAACCCCTACCGGGGCTGCGAACACGGATGCATTTACTGCTACGCGCGGCCTACCCACAGCTACCTCAACTTCTCACCGGGGCTCGACTTTGAAACGCAGATCGTGGCCAAACACAACATTGCCGAAGTGCTGCGTAGCGAGCTGTGCGCGCCGCGCTACGTGCCCCGTTTGATCAATATCGGCTCGGCCACCGACTGCTATCAACCTGTGGAGCGCGAACTGAAGCTCACCCGCAGCCTCATCGAAGTGATGCGCGACGCGCGCCACCCGTTTTCGCTCATCACCAAATCCAGCGGTGTGGAGCGTGACCTGGATTTGCTGGCTCCGCTCGCAGCGCAACGCCTAGCGGCGGTGTACGTCACCATCACCACGCTCGATGCCACGCTGGCCCGCCGCATGGAGCCCCGCGCCGCAGCGCCCCACCGGCGCCTGCGCACCATCCGCGCGCTTGCCGAGGCTGGTGTGCCCGTGGGCGTGAGCGTGGCGCCACAGATCCCCTTCATCACCGAAGACATGGAACAGGTGCTGGAGGCCGCGCGTGACGCGGGTGCGCGCAGTGCCTTCTACACCGTGCTGCGCCTGCCGTGGGAGCTGGATACGCTCTTTCGCGAATGGCTGCAGGTGCATTACCCCCAGCGCGCCGCGCGCGTGATGGCCCGCGTGCAAGACCTGCACCACCTCAGCGACGCCGAGCGCCGCGCGGGCAAAACCTACAACAGCGACTTCGCCACCCGCATGAAAGGCACCGGCCTGTGGGCCGACCTGGTGCGCCAGCGTTTTGCCACCACCTGCCGCAGGCTGGGCCTGAACCGCGAACGCGTGGAGCTGGACCTGGGCCAGTTCCGCCCCGGGCTGCTGCAGGGGCAAAGCAGCCTGTTCTGACCCGGCTGTGTGGCGCAGTGGGTTGAAAATTTAAATAAAAATGGCCGCTTCCGCTCGTCCAGCATGCCTCAATAGCTATTTAAATGATAGCTATTGAACCAGGCTCCACAAGCGCACGCCAGGGCCACGTGTGGGCTGTGTGTATCGCCCCCTCACACGGTCCACAGGCTTTGCACCACCTGCGTGTACAGCGGAATGCCCAGCACGATGTTGAGCGGAAACGTCAGCCCCAGCGACAGGCTCACATACAGCGACGGGTCGGCCTCAGGGATGGCATAGCGCACCACCGCAGGCACGGCGATGTAGGACGCACTGGCCGCCAGCACCATCAGCAGCACCGCATCGCCTGCAGGCACAGCCACCAGCCAGGCCAGGCCCAGCGCCAGCGTGGCGTGGGTGATGGGGCCCAGCACCGCATAGGCCAGCAGCCAGGGCGACTGCTGGCGCACCGCAGGCAGGTTGCGTGCGGTCGATAGGCCCATGTCCAGAAGGAACAGGCACAACATGCCCTTGAACAGATCACCCGAGAATGGCTGCATGGCCGCCTTGCCCGCATCGCCCGTCAGCAGGCCAATCAGCATCGCGCCCAGCAGCAGCAACTGCGTGCCATCGGTGAACGACTCGTGCAGGATCTTGCCCACCGGCAGGTGGGGGCCGCCCTTCCCATTGACGTTGCCCGGGCCATGACCGCCCAGCGTGGCGGCGCCCCCGCCTGTCATCGCCACCACGGGCGGGGCGGTGGTGGCCACGGCCACAGCCTGCTGTTTTTGCCGCAGCGCATTGGCCAGCAGCACTGCGAGGATGATGGCGGGCGACTCCATCAGCGCCATCGCCGCCGCCATATGGCCGCCGTAGGCGATGTGTTGCGACTCCAGGTACTGCGTGGCCGTCACAAACGTCACCGCGCTCACCGATCCATAGGTGGCTGCCACCGCCGCCGCATTGAAGCCCGACAGCACCCGCCGCAAGAGCGCATAGCCCACCATCGGCACCACGATGGCCAGCAGCACCGCCAGCCCCAGGCTGGTGGCCACGTTGGACGTAAAGCCCGACGCCGCCAGCGCAAACCCGCCCTTGAGGCCCAGTGCCATTAGCAGGTAGATCGACAAGAACTTCGAGATCGCCGCAGGCATCTCCAGGTTGGACCGCACCAGGCCCGCAAACACACCCAGGGCAAAAAACAGGATCGCAGGGTCCAGCAAGTTTTGCATCATTCAACTCCTTGGGCGCCAATGCTATGCAGTGCAGGGTGCAAAGTAAAATCGATTCGAATGCGCTTATCTATAGATAAAAATCTATGAACATCACCTTTCGCCAGCTGCGCCTTTTTCTGGCGCTGGCCGAAACCGGCAGCGTCAGCGCCGCCGCCCGGGTCATGCACGTCACCCAGCCCACCGCCTCCATGCAGCTGCGCGAGGTGTCTCAGGCCGTGGGCCTGCCGCTGTACGAAGTCATCTCGCGCCGCGTGCACCTCACCGAAGCGGGGCATGCCCTGGCCCGCACCGCGCGCGCCATTGCGGGCGAGTGGGATGCGTTTGAGCAGCGCGTGTCTGGCGCCAAGGGCCTCACCAGCGGACGCCTCAAGGTCGCCGTGGTCAGCACCGCCAAATACTTTGTGCCGCGTCTGCTGGGCAGCTTTTGCAAGCTGCACCCGCAGATCGACATCTCGCTGGAGGTGCTCAACCGCGACCATGTCATCAACCGGCTGCGTAGCAACCTGGACGACCTCTACGTCATGTCCATGCCGCCGGCCGATTTGCCGCTGGAAGACCATATCCTCATGCCCAACCCGCTCGTCGTCATCGCCGCCGCAGGCCACCCACTCGCCGCGAAAAAGCGCGTCAAGTTCACGCAATTGCAGGCCGAGCGCTTCATCCTGCGCGAAAAAGGCTCCGGTACCCGTATGGCCACCGACGCGCACCTGCGCCAGCTGGGCTTTGTTCCCAGCGCCGTACTGGAGCTGGGCAGCAACGAGGCCATCAAGGAATCGGTGGAAGGCCAGCTGGGCGTCTCCATCGTTTCCCGCCACAGCCTCGGCCCCCACCACGAGGGCCTGGCCGTGCTCAACGTGCAAGGCTTCCCCATTCAGTCGCAATGGCACCTGGTCTGGCCCAAGGGCAAGCAGCTGTCACCGATTGCGGAGGTGTTCCGGGGGCACCTGATGGGCGAGGTGAAGGGGTGGATGGAAGGACGGTGAGGGTGACGCTTCTTGCTTGAATGGCTGATATCGGCCACCCAAGACCCCATCACCGACGTGGAGCCCTCTGTACAGCCGCATTCAATGATGGGCGTTGCAAGCCAGGCTTGGGTTCTGGCAGATCACGGTCCAGCAGGCAGTCGATGAAAGCCGTCAATGCCGGTGATGGATGGCGCCGGTTGGAGTAGTACAGGAACAGGCCGGGCTTTGCCACCGACCAGTCGGCAAGCACCTGCACCAGCCGCCCCTGGTCAATGTGGTTGTCCACCCGCTCACGGTCAAACGCATAGGCAATGCCCAGGCCCTGCACGGCCGCAGCCACGCCCATGTCCGAGTGGTTGGTCACCAGCGGTCCTTCTGCGGCAATCTCCACCCGTTTTCCTTTTTTCTCGAACTCCCAGCGGTAGGTCCGGCCATCCATCTGAAGCCGCCAGTTGATGCACGCGTGGCCGTGCAGGTCGGCGGGCGCCTTGGGCGTGCCGCGCTGCGCCAGGTAGTCGGGCGAGGCCACGGCAATCATCTTCACGTCCGGTGTCAGGCGCACGGCGATCATGTCTTTTTCCAGCCGCCCGCCCACGCGGATGCCCGCATCAAAGCGGCCCGCAACGATGTCGCTCAGCCCGTCGTCCACCACGATGTCCAGCACCACATCCGGGTGGGCCTGGTGAAACCGCCCAAGCCGTGGCGCGATGACCTGCGTGGCGGCCATGCCCAGCGTGTTGATGCGCAGCGTGCCCCCCATCTGGCTGGCCGACGCACTGGCTTCGGCCACTGCGTCGGCCATGTCCCGAAATAGCGGGGCCATGCGCGCATACAGCTGCGCCCCGGTGGCCGTGGGCGCCACGCTGCGCGTGGTGCGGTTCAGCAATCGCGCGCCCAAGCGGGCTTCCAGCTGGCGAATCGTCTGGCTCAGCGCCGACGGCGACAGCCCCAGGTGCTCCGCCGCGCGCGCAAAGCTCGCGCGCTCGACCACGGCGGCAAAGGCCTTCAGTTCTGCAAAATCCGATCCGCGCATTCTGTATTTTTTTCTACATAGCTTATTAAAATTCTAGGCCATTCACTAATTGGTTCTGCAGGCGCATCCTGACGACTCCACCAACCCAACGACTAGGGGTGACCTGCATAACCCTCGCGAGGCGGTGGTAGCGCGGATCGGGATGGGGCACAAGGCGTCTTTTCTTGCCAATAGCCGCGCTATTGGCAAGAAAAGCAACGCAGTGGACAGCCCGAGACCGCGCTATCACAGACCGCAGGGAGTTGTGCAGCTCATCCCTAAACCAAGGAGATCGTCACCATGACCCCTTTGAGCCTCCCTGACCCCATTGCCGCCTACTTTGCGGCCGACCAACAAAAGAACGCTGAGGCCATTGCCCGGTGCTTCACGGCACAGGCCGTCGTCAAGGACGAGGGCCGCACCCATTCGGGCATCGACGCCATCAAGGCCTGGAAGGCCGCGGCATCGACAAAGTACACGTACACCACCGAACCCTTTGCGCTGCAGCAGAGCGACGGCCACCAGGTCGTCACCAGCCGCGTCGAGGGCAACTTCCCTGGTAGCCCGGTCGATCTGCGCTACCGCTTTCGCCTTGAGCGTGGCCTGATTGCGTCGCTGGAGATCACGGTATGAGCTTCGACCTTCAACTGCGCGGCCAGCGCGCACTCGTCACGGGCGGCACCAAAGGCGTGGGCGCGGCAGTGGTGCAGGCTTTGGTGGACGCCGGTGTGCAGGTGATGGCTACCGCGCGTTCAGCCCCTGCGCACCCGATTGGCGGCGTGCTGTATGTGCCTGCCGACGTCTCCACCGCAGAAGGCGCTGTAGAGGTTGCGCAGGCGGTGCTCACGCACTGGGGCTGCGTGGACATTCTGGTCAACGTGGTGGGCGGCTCCAGCGCGCCAGGCGGGGGCTTTGCAGCGCTGGACGATGCGCAGTGGTTCAACGAACTGAACCAGAACCTGATGCCCGCCGTGCGCCTGGACCGCGCTTTGTTGCCCGCCATGCTGGCCCAGGGCGCGGGCGTCATCGTCCACGTCAGCTCTATCCAGCGCGTGCTGCCGCTGCCCGGGTCCACCACCGCCTACGCTGCTGCCAAGGCGGCCCTGTCCACCTACAGCAAGGCCTTGTCGAAAGAGGTCACGCCACAAGGCGTTCGCGTGCTGAGCGTCTCGCCCGGCTGGGTCGAAACCGAAGCCGCCGTCGCCCTGGCCGAGCGCGTGGCCACCCAGGCAGGCACGGACTACGAAGGCGGCAAGCAGATCATCATGCAGTCGCTGGGCGGCATCCCGCTGGGCCGCCCCGCCAGGCCGCAAGAGGTGGCCGACCTGATCACGTTTTTGGTGTCACCGCGTGCGGGAGCGATATCGGGCTCGGAGCATGTGATTGATGGGGGCACGGTGCCGACGGTTTAGAGGCGCAGCAATGCGGCTTTTCACATCAGCCCTGGTGGAACGCCAGGAACTGACACCCGGTTGAGCTGCGGTTCGTCTTACCGCACCCCTGTCAGGCCACCGCCACCGACAGCCCGCGTTACGGGGCAGTTGATGACGATATCGGTGACTTCGAGCGAGACCAGGCCTTTTTCTTCGGCAGCCAATAGCTCCTCCTCCGATGTCAGCTCGGGCCCCGGATCGTGTGTCGTTCTCGTCACCAGGACGAGGCGCCACAGTGGGCTGTAGCTTCGGTCCGTGTTCGCCGCGCCCACGGGACGTGGCGCAGATTGAAAGATGCTGATCTGTTCGCCCTGCGAGAATTTGTACACACGCTCCAGCACCGAGGGGCGCGCGGCGATGGCGTCGCGCAGGCGAGGGACGTGGTTCACACCGGCGGCCTCTGCCATGGCGCCGTCCGAGATGTCTGTCGTGATGTACTCCACCTGTCGCCCGTCAACCCAGGCACGGTGCAGTGGAAGTACCGTTTCTGTCCGTCCGGCATCAAAACGGGGCCCCGCGCATCCGATGAGCAGAACCACGGATGCAATGGCGATGGTGAGACGAATCAAGTGCGACGCTCCTGGTGAGGCTGAACGTTGATCCTGAGCAGCATGTGGTGGCTAGCCGAGGTGAGTCGGCTCGTGCGACGGATGGGAGTGCTGGCGCATGGTGCTGCCATTTTGCCCAAGCGACCTCTGACACCAAGAAGCAAAAAACCCCGGCGAACGGAACCAGTCAGTGGGTTGAGGCTGTCGCGTCCCCGTCATAGGGCCTGCCTAAACCAGCACATCCCGAATAGCCACGTCCTTGTCAAACTGTGCCTTGGCAAATGGGCACAGCGGGACCACCTTGGTGCCCGTAGCCCGCGCCCACTGCACCAGCGCGCCCAGCAACTCGCGCCCGACACCTTGCCCGCTGAGTGATGGATCCACCTCGGTGTGGTCCACGATGACCATCGTGGCGTTGGTGCGGCTGTAGGTCATCTCGGCCAGGCGCTGGCCGCTGTTCTCGATGGTGAAGGCGCCTTTGGCGTCTTGTTCCTGGTGCTGGATGGTGTACTGCATGGGGTGGGGAATGAAGCAGATGGAATAGGTGCCGGAGTATGGCGCAGCAGGTATTGCCGCCGCTGACCGACTGATGAATGGGTTGCTTCTTCGGTCGGTCGGCCAGTTCAGGTTTGCTGATGCTTTGGTTGCGAAGGCAGCGCCAAGCAGCATGCCGTGTTCCGCTACGCCTGACCAAATGCCTCCGACAGAAACTCTGCCGTGGCGCGGACGCGTGCGGTGCGCTGCAGGTCGGGGTGCATGACTTGCCAGACCTCGTAATCGGTGGCGCGGCGGCGTTGGGGCCAGATGCGGACCAGGCCTTCGCGCTCGCCCATCCACACCGGCATTTCACCAAGGCCAATGCCCGCTGCCACCGCCTTGCGCACCAGCAGGCTGGAGCGCACGGCCATGGCGATGCGGGCTTGGCGGGCGGGCACACCGGCCATGGTCAGAAACGGGCTGTGCTCCAGGTAGGGGCCATAGGCCACCAGGTGGTGGCCGCGCAGTTCGTCGTCGGGCACGGGTTCGCCAAAGTGCTCGATATAGCCCGCGCTGGCAAACAGGCCCACCGGCCATGACACCACGCGGCGCACGACCAGGTCGGGCGTCTCCGGGCGGACGTTGCGAAACGCAATGTCCACCTGCCTGCGGCTGAGGCTGAGCAACTGGGTGGAGACCTCCAGGTCCACACGGATGTGGGGCCAGTGCCGCTGCAGGCGCTCGACTGCGGGCAGCAGCAGGTCGATGGCGATGGAGTCGGTACTTGTGACGCGCACGATGCCGCCGGGGTTTTCGTCCTGGCCTTCGATTTTGGTGCGCAGGTCGAGGGCTGCGCTTTCCATGCGGCGGGCGGCTGCCAGGGCCGTTTCGCCTGCCGGCGTGAGCAGGTATCCATCTTTGGCACGCAGGAACAGCTTGGCGCCCAGCTCGGCCTCCAGTGCATTCAGCCGCCGCCCCACGGTGGCTTGGTCAATGCCCAGGCTGCGCGCGGCGGCGCGCAAGGAGGGGGCTCTTGTCAGCGCGAGAAAGACGCGGGTGTCGTCCCAGTTCATGGTGGTATTCATCGGGTGGGAGTGATGCAATTTTGCATCACTACAGAGCGAAATTGCTGCGTTTGAATTGTGTGTTGGCGCTGTAACCTTGCAGGCCTGAATGACATTTTTGAGGACTGCAACCCATGCCCACCGCTTTGAGTGAACAACATACCGCCACTGTGCAGACCGCCGTACCACCCACCATGCAGGCCATCGTGTTCGACGACTTCGGTGGGCCTGAGGTGCTGGTGGCCCGGGAGGTCCCGACCCCCGAGGTGCGTCCGCACGACCTGTTGGTGCGCAACGCCTCCATCGGCGTGAACCGCGCTGATCTGTTGCACCGCAAGGGGGCTTACGGTCGCGCCTACTTTGGCGATGCGGACACCATGGGGCTGGAGATCGCGGGCACGGTGGTCGCGGTGGGCCCTCTGGTGCGCGGCTTTGCCGTGGGCGACCGTGTGATGGGCATTGTGGGCGGCGGGGCCTACGCCGAGCTGTCGCGCATCGACCACCGCATGGCCATGCATGTGCCGGAGGGCCTGGGCCTGGTGGCAGCGGGTGCGGTGGCAGAGGTGTTTGTGACTGCACACGAGGCGCTGTTCCACCTGGCCAACCTGCAGGCGGGCGAGTCGGTGCTGATCCACGCAGCCGCAGGCGGCGTGGGCTCGGCGGCGGTGCAACTGGCGAAAGCGGCGGGCGCACGGGTGTTTGGCACAGCAAGCGGTGACAAGCGCGATGCAGTGCTGGGCTTTGGCGCGGATGTGTTCATTGATTACCGCAGCGAGGACTTTGCGGCCGTGGTGGCGCAGGCAACGGACTGCAAAGGTGTGGACGTGGTGATCGACTTCATTGGTGCGCCATACCTGGAGCGCAACGTGCGGTCGTTGGCCGTGGGCGGGCGCATGGTGGCCGTGGGCTTGCTGGGTGGTGCGCAAGGCGCCACGTTGCCGATGGACGCCGTGCTATACCGCCATCTGCAGATCTTTGGCACGGTGATGAAGTCGCGCCCGCCCGAGGTCAAGCAGGCCATGGTGCAGCGCTTTGCCGAGCGGTGGCTGCCTGCGCTGGCGGCCGGTGCGATCTGGCCGGTGATTGACAGCACCTACCCGTTGGCAGATGCCGCGCAGGCCCACAGTCGCATGGAATCTGGCGTCAACGTCGGCAAGATTCTGCTGCTGCCAGGGGCGGCGTGAGGCGCGCAGAAGTTCATTGTTGCGGTTGGGGCATGGCGCCCGGGCAGGCCCGACTCCGCGTCAGCCCGCCGCTCTGGCCGCCCCCGCCGCCTGTCGGCAACCTGCAAACATGTCCAGCCCCGCGCTGTACGCCCCGGTCTTCACATCCATCAGCCCCAGCACCGAGTGAAAGTAGTTGTCGTGGGTGATGCGCCGCTCGGCCAGCTCGTGCTGCAGGCAGCCGGTGGCGACCTGGGTGCGCGCCTGCATGGCGGGCGAGAGCCAGGTGATCCACGGCACATGCTTTTGCACGTCGGGCGCAATGGAGTAGGGCAGGCCGTGCAGGTAGAGGTTGTTCTCGCCCAGTGATTCGCCGTGGTCTGCTACGTAAATCATAGCTGTTTGCGCTTTGCTATCCTGCGCTGTGAGCCATTTGAGCACTGAATCGAGGAAAAAGTCCGTCTCCACGACGCTGTTGTCATACGCGTTGACGACCTGCTGGCGCTCACACTCCTGCAGGGAGGTGGATGTGCATTCGGGGCCAAACTTCTTGTTGTCGGGCGCCGAGCGTTTGTAGTACGCGGGGCCGTGGCTGCCCATCTGGTGCAGCACGACCACGGTGCCGCGCTGGCGCTGTTCCGCGGGCAGGGCGGCGATGCGGGTGTCCAGGTCTTGCAGCATCACGCGGTCCAGGCACTCGCCGCCGGGGCACAGGGCGGGGTCGGGCGTCGGGCTTTTTGGCGCGCTGGTGAGGGTCTCGCCAATGCGGTCGCACACGCCTTTGCAGCCGGACTGGTTGTCCACCCACAGCACGGCCAGGCCTGCGTGGTGCAGCACGTCGATGAGGCTTTCAAAGTTGGCAGCGCGCGCTTCATAGCCCGTGCGGCCCAGGTGCGAGAACATGCAGGGCACCGATGCAGCGGTGCTCGTGCCACACGACCAGGCGTTGCGGGCGCTGATGAGGTCCGTGCGGGCCGCGAGCAGCGGTGTGGTGTTGCGCTCATAGCCGTTGATGCCGAAGTTGCCACTGCGGCCGGTTTCGCCCAGCACCAGCACCAGCAGCGGCGGCTTGACCTGACCCGCATAGCTGGCGCCCAGCTGTGCATCGCGCCCCAGGGGCAGCAGCTTGCTGGTATCCATGCGCAGGGGCTTGGTGGCGATGTTGCCCAGCGCGTACACGCTGTTGAGCGGGTTGATCAGGTAGCGCAGCTTGGTGTGGTTGCGCATGGTCGATGCAAAGTCCTGGAACACCAGCAGCAGGCACACCACGATGAGGGCGATGGCGCCCGCCAGCAGCAGCCCGTTGTGCGCCGCGTGGCGCAGGGTGCTCAGCCGCAACACGGGGCGGCGCAGCAGCCACCACAGCGGTGGCACGGCCAGCGCCAGCACGGTGGCCAGCATGCGCCAGTTGAGCAGGTCACCCGCCTCTTTGACGTCGGTTTGCAGCACGTTGGTGAGCATGCTGGCGTCAATGGCCACGCCGTAGGCCAGCATGAAATACGCGCCAAACGCAGCCATCACCACCAGCACGGTGGCGGCGGGCTTGAGCGTCCAGCGCCAGGCCAGCAGGCTCAGCAGTGCGGCATTGCCCGCTGCCACGATGAGCGCAAACGCGATGGCAAAGCCCCAGCCGCGCAGGCTGCCCTGGCCCGGCAACAGCGCCACCTCGCGCCACAGCGGCACATTGCAGGCCGTGGCCAGCCAGGTGCTGATGAGCACCACCACCCAGGCGGGGTGCAGGTGGCGTGTTGCGGTGGAAACGGGCCGGGGCGCGGTGCCCGTGGCCAGGTGGGGAAGCAGCAGGCGCTGCAGTATCAAAGGCATGGGGCGCACTGTGGCGCCCGAGGCTTAAGGCCGCATTAACGTGCGGACTGCGGCAGCAGGTTTCTGGCGTGGTGCGCCAGGTGGTCGGCCATGAAGGTCTGGATGAAGTAGTAGCCGTGGTCGTAGCCCGCGTGGCGGCGCAGGCTGAGCGACTGGCCGATGGCCTGGCACGCAGCTTCGAACAGGTGTGGATGCAGTTGGTCGGCCAGAAACTTGTCGGACAGGCCTTGGTCGATGAGGATGCCTGCAGGGTACGGCGCGACCGGCTGGTGCTGCATGAGCACCGTGGCGTCGTGCTCGATCCAGCCCGTGCGGTCAGCGCCCAGGTAGCCCGTGAAGGCTTTCTCACCCCATGGGCACTGGGTGGGCGCGCAGATGGGGGCAAAGGCCGACAGGCTCTGGAACCGGCCCGGATGGCGCAGCGCCAGCGTGAGCGCGCCATGCCCGCCCATCGAGTGGCCGGTGATGCCCAGGCGGGTGCCGTCGATGGGCAACTGGGCTGAGACCAGCGGCAGCAGCTCTTTCAGCAGGTAGCTCTCCATGCGCCAGTGGCGTGCCCAGGGCTCGGCCGTGGCGTCCAGATAAAAGCCTGCGCCCACGCCGAAGTCCCAGCTGTCGGCCTCACCCGGCGCATTGGCTCCGCGCGGGCTGGTGTCGGGCGCGATGAGTGCCAGGCCCAGCTCGGCCGCCAGGCGCTGGGCACCGGCCTTGACCATGAAGGTCTCTTCGGTGCAGGTCAGCCCCGCCAGGAAGAGCAGGGCGGGCACGGGCCCTTGCTGCGCCTGCGGGGGCAGGAACACTGAGAACTTCATGGGCAGCCCGATTTCGGTGGAGGCGTGCTGGTAGAAGCGCTGCTCGCCGCCAAAGCAGGCGTGGCTGCTGAGGAGTTCCAGGGAGGTGGTCATGGTAGATGCTCTGAAAATAATAGCTGCTAACGCTTTATGGATAAGCGTTAGAGGTCTTTTTTGTTTGAATTGAAAATTGACCTTAGACCGAGCCCGTTTGCCCTGAGCCTGTCGAAGGGTTGGTGGCAAGGCGTGCCATGGCTTCGACAGGCTCAGCCCGAACGGGTAAAGGGGCGTTCGGGCGTCTCAAACGTTGGCTGCTCTGAAGGGCTCAGGCCACTGCGTATTTAACGACGGAGCGTATCGACTTGCCTTCGTGCATCAAATCAAACGCTTCGTTGATGTCCTTGAGGCCCATGGTGTGCGTGACAAACGGCGCGAGCTGGATCTTGCCCGCCATCGCGTCTTCGACCATGCCGGGCAGCTCGCTGCGGCCCTTGACGCCGCCGAACGCCGTGCCCATCCACTTGCGGCCGGTGACGAGCTGGAAGGGGCGGGTGCTGATCTCTTGCCCCGCGCCTGCCACGCCGATGATGACCGACTGGCCCCAGCCGCGGTGCGCGCATTCGAGGGCGGCGCGCATCACGTTGACGTTGCCGATGCACTCAAAGCTGTGGTCCACGCCCCAGGTTGTCATCTCCACGATGACCTGCTGGATCGGCTTGTCGAAGTCCTTGGGGTTCACGCAGTCGGTGGCGCCAAAGGTGCGGGCCAGATCGAATTTGGACGGGTTGGTGTCCACGGCGATGATGCGCCCGGCCTTGGCCAGCTTGGCGCCTTGAATGACCGCCAGGCCGATGCCGCCCAGGCCGAACACGGCGACCGTATCGCCCTCTTGCACCTTGGCAGTGTTCTTGACGGCGCCCAGGCCCGTGGTCACGCCGCAGCCCAGCAGGCAGACCTGCTCGGGGTTGGCGTTGGAGTTGACCTTGGCGAGCGACACCTCGGCCACCACGGTGTATTCGCTGAAGGTGCTGCAGCCCATGTAGTGGTAGATGGGCTGGCCGTTGTAGCTAAAGCGCGTGGTGCCGTCGGGCATCACACCCTTACCCTGTGTGGCGCGCACGCTCACGCACAGGTTGGTCTTGCCGCTCTTGCAGAACAGGCACTCGCCACATTCGGCGGTGTAGAGCGGGATCACATGGTCGCCGGGCTTCACGCTGGTCACGCCTTCGCCCACCTCCACCACGATGCCAGCGCCTTCATGGCCCAGCACCACGGGGAACAGGCCTTCGGGGTCGTCACCGCTCAGGGTGAAGGCGTCGGTATGGCACACACCGGTGTCGGTGATCTTGATGAGCACTTCGCCCTTCTTGGGCGGGGCGACGTCGATCTCGACGATCTGCAGGGGTTCTCCGGCTTTGAAGGCGACGGCGGCACGGGATTTCATGGGGTGTTCCTTTCGGTCAATCGGATGGGGACGGTCTATTTATTTGAGGTAGGAGCGAAGCAACGCCAGTGTTTCGTCAATGGCCTGCTGCGACGGTGCTGGTTTTTCCGCCAGCGTCTCGCGCACATGGCTGTCGAGCAGGTCGGCCATCAGTCCGTGCACGGCGCCCCGCATGGCCGCCAGCTGCTGCAGGATGGGGGCACAGTCGCTGCCCGCCTCCACCGCGCGTTCCAGCGCCTCGGCCTGGCCCTTGATGCGGCGCAGTCGGGTGATGGCGCGTTGCTTGTCTTCGGGGGTGTGGGGCATGGGTTGCGGGTATGGGGTGTGGGGGCTGTCTTTGTACTGGGCGGCAGTATAAAAGATAACCCCATACTGGTCGTGCGCTAGGTCGTCAAAAAACCTTTTAACTAGGGGGGAGTATGTGCATCCGGCACGGCTTGGCCTGTGTGGGGTGCCCATGAAAAAAGCCCGCAGGCACTGCCTGCGGGCTTCGGGAGGGGGTGGACGGCGCGCGGGGCGCCGTACCGGTCAACGCTTGGCCAGTGGTGGCACGTCGCGGCGCTCGGAGCCGGTGAACAGCTGGCGGGGGCGGCCGATCTTGTACTCGGGGTCGCCGATCATTTCGTTGAGCTGGGCGATCCAGCCCACGGTGCGGGCCAGGCTGAAGATGCCGGTGAACAGGTTCACAGGAATGCCGATGGCGCGCTGCACGATGCCGGAGTAGAAGTCCACGTTCGGGTAGAGCTTGCGCTGCACGAAGTAGTCGTCTTCCAGGGCGATCTTTTCCAGTTCCTTGGCCAGCTTGAACAGCGGGTCGTTTTCCAGGCCCAGCTCGGCCAGCACTTCATTGCAAGTCTCTTGCATGAGCTTGGCGCGGGGGTCGTAGTTCTTGTACACGCGGTGGCCAAAGCCCATGAGCTTGACGCCGGAGTTCTTGTCCTTGACCTGCTTGATGAAGTCGCCGATCTTTTCCACGCCGCCTTGGGCCTGGATGTCGTACAGCATGTTCAGCGCTGCTTCGTTGGCGCCGCCGTGGGCAGGGCCCCACAGGCAGGCCACGCCCGCCGCGATAGCCGCAAACGGGTTGGTGCCCGACGAGCCGCACAGGCGCACGGTGGAGGTCGAAGCGTTCTGCTCGTGGTCTGCGTGCAGGATGAAGATGCGGTCGAGCGCGCGTTCCAGCACGGGGTTGACCTTGTACTCTTCGCAGGGTGTGCCGAACATCATGCGCAGGAAGTTGCCTGCATACGAGAGGTTGTTCTGCGGGTACATATAGGGCTGGCCCATGCCGTACTTGTAGGCCATGGCGACCAGCGTGGGCATCTTGGCGATCAGGCGGATGGCGGCGATCTCACGGTGCTGCGGATTGTTGATGTCCGTGCTGTCGTGGTAGAAGGCCGACAGGGCGCCCACCAGGCCGGTCAGCACGGCCATGGGGTGCGCGTCACGGCGGAAGCCACGCAGGAAGAACTGCATCTGCTCGTTGACCATGGTGTGGTTGGTCACGCGGCTCGTGAAGTCGGTCTTCTGCGCTGCGTTGGGCAGGTCACCGTACAGCAGCAGGTGGCAGGTTTCCAGGAAGTCGCAGTTTTCAGCCAGCTGCTCAATGGGGTAGCCGCGGTACAGCAGTTCGCCCTTGTCGCCGTCAATGTAAGTGATGGCCGACTGGGTGGCTGCCGTTGACAGGAAGCCTGGGTCATAGGTGAACATGCCCGTCTGCGCATACAGCTTGCGGATGTCGATGACATCCGGGCCAATGGTGCCCTGGTAGACCGGCAGGTCCACGCTGGGACCGCCGTTACTGAACGACAGGGTGGCTTTGTTGTCAGCTAGCTTCATTGTTACTTTCCTTAGGTTTGCCGATGATCATCCGGTCTGGTGGGGCTGGGATCTTTTCAGAGCGAGAAAACCCGCTCGTCAGGTGCCCAGCACGGGGGTGCCGCCGCTTTCCCGCAGCATGCCCAGCACTTCATGCACCTCGGGCGCATCCAGCGTCTCACTGGGTTCCTTGCGGCAAAGCAGCAGGTCCAGGAGGTCGTTGTCGGCGAGGTCCATCAGGGCCGCAAGGCCCTGGGCGTGGCGCTGGTTCAGCTCAGGCTCGAAACGGGTGAAGAACTGCTCGATGAACAGATCGTTTTCCAGCAGGCCGCGCCGGCAGCGCCAGTGCAGCTTGCTGAGTTCGCGTTCCGTCAGCAGCGGCGAGGCTGCCGAGGGGGCGGTGGTGGCGGTTGCACCCATGGCGGTCCTGGGCCCCGGTCAGATGGCGCGACGCACCATCAGTTCCTTGATCTTGCCGATGGCCTTCGTGGGGTTCAGGCCCTTGGGGCACACGTCCACGCAGTTCATGATGGTGTGGCAACGGAACAGGCGGTACGGGTCTTCGAGGTTATCGAGGCGCTGGCCGGTGGCGTCATCGCGGCTGTCGGCGATGAAGCGGTAGGCCTGCAGCAGTCCGGCAGGGCCCACGAACTTGTCGGGGTTCCACCAGAAGCTGGGGCAGCTCGTGGAGCAGCTGGCACACAGGATGCACTCGTACAGGCCGTTGAGCTCTTCGCGCTCTTCGGGAGACTGCAGGCGCTCGCGGTCGGGTGGAATCTGCTCGTTGATCAGGTAGGGCTTGATCGAGTTGTACTGCTTGAAGAACTGCGTCATGTCCACGATCAGGTCGCGGATCACTGGCAGGCCGGGCAGGGGCTTGAGAACAATCGTGCCCTTCAGGGTGTTCATGTTCGTCAGGCACGCCAGGCCGTTCTTGCCATTGATGTTCATCGCGTCGGAGCCACAGACGCCTTCGCGGCACGAGCGGCGGAACGACAGCGTGGGGTCCTGCTCCTTGAGCTTCATCAGGGCGTCCAGCAGCATGCGTTCATGGCCGTCGAGTTCGATCTCGATGGTCTGCATGTAAGGCTTGGCGTCCTTGTCCGGGTCGTAGCGGTAGATTTGGAATGTGCGCTTTTGCATGGTTCTTCTCTCGTGGGGCTACTGTTTAGAACGTACGGACCTTGGGGGGCACGCTGTCCACCGTCAGGGGCTTGAGGTTGACCGGCTTGTAGGCGAGGCGGTTGCCTTCGCTGTACCACAGGGTGTGCTTCATCCACTCCTGGTCATTGCGGCCCAGGGGGAACTCGGCGTGGTCGGCTGGGTGCTCGTAGTCGTACACGGTGTGGGCGCCACGGCATTCCTTGCGGGCGGCGGCCGACACCATGGTGGCCTGCGCCACTTCGATCAGGTTGTCCACTTCCAGCGCTTCGATGCGGGCGGTGTTGAACACCTTGGACTTGTCCTTCAGCGTCACGTTGGCCACGCGGCTGCGGATCTCGGCGATCTTCTTGACGCCTTCGTCCATGCTGGCCTGGGTGCGGAACACGCCGGCATGCTGCTGCATGGTGGAGCGGATGTCGCCAGCCAGGTTTTGCGCGTAGATGCCTTCGTTCGACTTGTCGAGCTGGTTCAAGCGCTCCAAGGTGCGGTCGGCCGCATCCTTGGGCAGGGGCTTGTGCTCCTTGTTCTTGTTGTTGAACTCGACGATGTGGCGGCCAGCGGCCTTGCCGAACACCAGCAGGTCCAGCAGCGAGTTGGTACCCAGGCGGTTGGCGCCGTGCACCGACACGCAGGCGCATTCGCCCACGGCGTACAGGCCGTTGACCACTTCGTTGTTGATGCCGTTGGCTTGTGCAACCACCTGGCCGTTGATGTTGGTAGGCACGCCACCCATCTGGTAGTGGATGGTGGGCACCACAGGAATAGGTTCCTTGGTGATGTCCACGTTGGCGAAGTTGACGCCGATTTCGTACACCGAAGGCAGGCGCTTATGGATGGTGTCTGCACCCAGGTGGTCGAGCTTGAGCAGGATGTAGTCCTTGTTGGGACCGCAGCCGCGACCTTCCTTGATTTCCTGGTCCATGCAGCGGGACACGAAGTCGCGCGGGGCCAGGTCCTTCATGGTGGGCGCATAACGCTCCATGAAGCGCTCGCCGTTGCTGTTGAGCAAAATAGCGCCTTCGCCACGGCAGCCTTCGGTCAGCAGCACGCCAGCGCCGGCCACGCCCGTGGGGTGGAACTGCCAGAACTCCATGTCCTGCAGCGCAATGCCGGCACGTGCCGCCATGCCCAGGCCGTCACCGGTGTTGATGAAGGCGTTGGTCGATGCCGCAAAGATGCGGCCAGCACCGCCGGTGGCCAGCAGCACGGTCTTGGCTTCCAGGATGTACAGGTCGCCGGTTTCCATTTCCAGGGCGGTCACGCCCACCACGTCACCGTCGGCGTCGCGGACCAGGTCCAGCGCCATCCATTCGACGAAGAAGTTGGTCTTGGCCTTCACGTTCTGCTGGTACAGCGTGTGCAGCATGGCGTGGCCAGTGCGGTCGGCAGCGGCGCAGGCGCGTTGCACGGGCTTTTCGCCATAGTTGGCGGTGTGGCCGCCAAAGGGGCGCTGGTAGATGGTGCCGTCGGGGTTGCGGTCGAACGGCATGCCGAAGTGTTCCAGCTCATACACCACCTTGGGTGCTTCGCGGCACATGAACTCGATGGCGTCCTGGTCGCCCAGCCAGTCGGAGCCCTTGATGGTGTCGTAGAAGTGGTAGTGCCAGTTGTCTTCGGACATGTTGCCCAGCGATGCGCTCACGCCGCCTTGTGCAGCCACGGTGTGCGAACGGGTGGGGAAAACCTTGGACAGCGAGGCCACGTTCAGGCCTGCGCGGGAGAGTTCAAGCGCGGCACGCATGCCGGAGCCGCCTGCGCCGACGATGACGACATCGAACTTGCGGCGGGTGATGTTAGCGTTGGTGTAGCTCATTATTTTTTGCCTTCAGTCGCGGGGATCAATCAGAGACGCCACAAAACCTGGATACCCCAGCCGGCACAGCCGACCAGCCAGACGATGCTGAACACCTGCAGTGCCAGGCGCAGGCCCACGGGCTTGATGTAGTCCATCAAGACTTCACGCAGGCCGATCCAGGCGTGCCAAGCCAGTGCAACGATCACGGAGAAGGTCAGCACCTTCATCCACTGGGCCGAGAAGATACCGGCCCATTTGTCGTAGCCGATGGGGCCTTTGGAGAAGATCACCTGGGCCAGCAGTGCCAGGGTGAACAGGGCCATCAGGACTGCCGTGACGCGCTGGCTGAGCCAGTCGCGCAGGCCATAGTGGGCGCCGACGACGACGCGCTTGGAACCGTAATTGACGGACATGGGAATTTCCTCTCGTTCTTCGGCGGGCACTGCCTGGCAGCAGCCGCCGCTTTTTGGGGTTGATCGATCAGTACAGGCCGAAAAGCTTGGCGCCCAGCACCAGGGTCAGCGTGATGCTGATGGCCAGGACGGCAAAGGCCGAGGACTTGCCGAATTCCTTGTTCACGGCGCTGTGGCTCACATCCATCCACAGATGGCGCAGGCCAGCGGTGAAGTGGTGCAGGTAGGCCCAGATCAGTGCCAGGGCCACCAGTTTGATGAACCAGCCGGGCACGAAGCCAATGCCGATGTTGAAAGCCGCCGAGAACCGGGCGAACGAGATTTCAGACGACACCGAAGTGTCGAACATCCAGATGATGAAAGGCAGCAGCAGGAACATGATCAGCCCGCTGCCGCGGTGCAGGATCGAAACCCACGCGGCAGGAGTCATGCGGTAGGTGGTCAGGTCCTTGAAGGCATTGATGTTGCGGAATTCAGGCCGTTTTTTGGCGAGTTCTGTCATGTTGTGTGCTTTCGTGGATGTAACTGCTTTGTAATTTGAAGATGCAAAGAACGCAAAATTCTATTGCAACGCAACAAGAAGGGTTTGCTCCAGCCCGAATGTTCTACGTTTCCGCTCAGTTGCCAGGGTGGTGTCAGCTCAGTTCGTTACGGTAATGGTGCGTGTCGGTCAGGTACAGGCCGCGCCGTAACTCCATCGGAACGTCGTTGTAGGTGTAGGCGATGCGCTCCACGCTCAGCAGCGGCGTGGCCTGTGGGATCTGCAGCATCGCCGCCTGGTCGGCATCGGGCAGTACGGCACGTATTTTCTCCTCGGCACGTACCATGCGTACGCCGAAGTCGAGTTCAAACATGGCGTAAGTAGGGCCTTGGTAGTTGGCCAACTGTTCGGCCGTCAGCCCTTTGAAAGCCTGGCCGGGCAGCCAGATGTCTTCCAGGATGGTGGGTACGCCTGCGAATGACAGGACTCGCCGCGCCTGGACCACCGGGTCGGCGCTACGCAGTGCCAGTGCGCGCGCTACGTCAGCGCTGGCACGCACACGCCGACAATCGATCACCTTGCGCTGTGCAGGGCCCTCGACGCGGACGTCTCCCGTGTCGGGCATGAGCTTGAGAAAACGGTACTGCACATGCTGCTCGGCATGGGTGGCCACAAAGGTGCCCTTGCCCTGGCGCCGCATCACGAGGTTTTCGGCCGCCAGCTCGTCAATGGCCTTGCGCACCGTGCCCTGGCTCACGCGAAAGCGTGCAGCCAGCTCCATCTCGCTGGGGATGGATTCGCCCGGTTTCCACTCGCCCTGTTGCAGACTTTGCAGGATGAGCCCTTTGATCTGCTGGTACAGGGGGCTGAACGCGGGCGTGGCAGAGCCCGTGCCTGCCAAAGGCTGCGCAGGGTTATCGGCGTTGAGCGGAAGCGAGGACATGGCGATCGGGAGAAGGGCAGGCCGCACACGAAGTGATACGCGGGCTGTGTCAGGGTGTTAATCATATCTTATATAAGACATAAGACAAATTGACCGAGGTGTCCAATCAGCGGTACACTCCAAGGCTGTTTTGCGGGGCACGGGCTGCTGGTAACAGGCGCTGGTGCTTGCGTTGCACTCACACCTGTTTTCCTCACTTCCCTGGAGTTTTCACCATGAGCAAGAAGCCTGTTCGCGTCGCCGTCACCGGTGCCGCTGGTCAAATTGGTTACGCCCTGCTGTTCCGCATCGCCTCCGGCGAAATGCTGGGCAAGGACCAGCCCGTCATCCTGCAATTGCTCGAAGTGCCTGTCGAAGGCCCCCAGAAGGCGCTCAAGGGCGTGATGATGGAACTGGACGATTGCGCGTTCCCCCTGCTGGTGGGCATGGAAGCCCACAGCGACCCCATGACCGCTTTCAAGGACGCCGACTACGCCCTGTTGGTCGGTTCGCGCCCCCGCGGCCCGGGCATGGAACGCGCCGAACTGCTGGCTGTCAACGGCGCCATCTTCACGGCACAGGGCAAGGCCCTGAATGCCGTGGCTTCGCGCAACGTGAAGGTGCTGGTCGTCGGCAACCCTGCCAACACCAACGCCTACATCGCCATGAAGTCGGCCCCCGACCTGCCACGCAAGAACTTCACCGCCATGCTGCGCCTGGACCACAACCGCGCTGCCAGCCAGATCGCAGCCAAGACCGGCAAGGCCGTGGCGGACATCGAAAAGCTGACCGTCTGGGGCAACCATTCGCCCACGATGTACGCCGACTACCGCTTCGCCACCATCAACGGTGAAAGCGTCGCCAAGATGATCAACGACCAGGAATGGAACGCCAACACTTTCCTGCCCACCGTGGGCAAGCGCGGCGCTGCCATCATCGAAGCGCGTGGCCTGTCGTCGGCTGCTTCGGCTGCCAACGCCGCCATCGACCACATGCGTGACTGGGCCCTGGGCACCAACGGCAAGTGGGTCACCATGGGCATTCCTTCGGACGGCCAGTACGGCATCCCCAAGGACACCATGTTCGGTTTCCCCGTGACGTGCGAAAACGGCGAGTACAAGATCGTTGAAGGTCTGGAAATCGACGCGTTCTCGCAAGAGCGCATCAACATCACGCTGGCTGAGCTGCAAGGCGAGCAAGACGGCGTCAAGCACCTGCTGTAAACCAGGTGAGCGCCATGCAGCCGACGCCACAGGCATCGGGCCTTCGGGCCGCCCGGGTCCCCGCGCAGGGGCAGGGCGCTGCGCCATCCCATCCACGCGATGTGTTGCTGGGCGCCCAGGCGCAGACAGGCTTCCTGCCGGTCTGTGACCACTACAGCGGCGTCGAAGCGCGCATGCGCAAGAGCCTGCAGCTGCAGGCCGAGATGACGCAGGAGTTCGGTACCTGCGTCTTTGATGTCACCCTCGATTGCGAAGACGGCGCCCCCGTCGGCCTTGAAGCCGACCACGCCCGGCTGGTTGCCCGTCTGGCCCTGGGCGCTGCACCCGGTGCCCGCGTGGCCGCCCGGGTCCACGCGGTGGACCACCCGGCATTCGCCAACGATGTCGCCACGATAGCGGGCGAAGCAGGCCATCGGCTCAGCCACATCATGGTTCCCAAGGTGGAATCAGTGGACGACGTACTGGCCGCGGAGCGGGCGCTGGAGAAAGCCTCTGCCGCCCCGGTACCGATCCATGTCCTCATCGAATCCCCTGCTGCGGTGCACCGTGCTTTTGAAATCGCAGCCCACCCGTGCGTGCAGAGCCTGAGTTTTGGCCTCATGGATTTTGTGTCGGCCCATGGTGGCGCCATCCCTGCGCATGGCATGACTTCGTTGGGGCAGTTTTCTCACCCACTGGTAGTGCGTGCCAAGCTGGAGATTGCCGCTGCCTGCCATGCCCACGGCAAGGTGCCATCGCATTGTGTGGTGACGGAGTTCGCCGATACGGTGGCCATGCAAGGCGCCGCCAGCCGTGCCGCGCGCGAGCTGGGCTATACCCGCATGTGGAGCATCCATCCCGCACAGATCCGACCCATCCTGCAGGCGTTTGCGCCTCAGCAGGATGACATCGAAGTTGCTTCGAAAATAATAGCTGCTGCCGCAGATTCTGATTGGGCTCCCATCAGCTTTGAAGGCACGTTGCACGACCGCGCCAGTTATCGCTTTTACTGGCAGGTGCTGGAGCGCGCCCACCGTACCGGGCGCACACTTCCTCTTGCCGTGCGCCATTGGTTTGGCGCGTCGGCCTCCGTTCCGTTGTGAACATTCCTGAATTTTTCCACGCAGGACCTCCCATGAAATCCTTTATCGCCTCTGCCCTGATGCTGCTGGCTCCAGCCCTCGCCCTGGCGCAAACCCCTGCCAAGACCGAAGCCAAACCCGAGACCAAGGCTGCCGCCAAACCTGCAGCAAAGCCCGCTGCCAAGCCCGATACGAAGTCTGCCAAGGCTGCGGACAAGGCGCCTGCCGCCAAGAAATCTTCGGTAGCCAAAACCGAAGGCACCAGCAGCCGCAGCCAGCTCAAGAGCGCGGCGAACCAGGTGGCCACCGGCATCATTGCTGCCGAAGCCGCGCTGTCCCCCGAAGAACTGGCCATTGCCGAACGTGTGCACGTGGGCCGCATTCCCTGCGAACTCGGTGCCTTTGTCACCGTGACCGCCGAGCCCGCGAGCCCAGGCCACTTCCATGTGGAAGGCAAGGGCTTCAAGTACTTCATGGCCCCGGTCGCTACCACCACGGGCACGGTGCGCCTGGAAGACCAGAAGGGTGGCGCCGTCTGGCTGCAGATCGCCAACAAGTCCATGCTGATGAACCAGAAGCTGGGTCAACGCCTGGCCGACGAATGCATGAGCCCGCAGCAGGTGGTGGTGGCCGAGGCCATCAAGAAAAACCCGCCCGTCAGTGTGCTGGAACCCCTGAAGTAAGCCCTTCACCAGCGCAGCGCCACAGAGCAGAAAACCGCACGACCCCGCGCATGCAGGCGCCCTGGCTATCGAAAAACGCCGCCGCGCTGCACGCCGCCCCACTTTAGAACGCAACCGGAGAAAAATGATGTTGAAAGCCTACCGTGACCACGTGGCCGAGCGCGCCGCCCTCGGCATCCCGCCCCTGCCGCTGACCGCCAAGCAGACCGGCGAGCTGATCGAGCTGCTCAAGAACCCTCCTGCGGGCGAAGAAGCCACGCTGGTGGACCTGATCACGCACCGCGTGCCTGCCGGTGTGGACGACGCCGCCAAGGTCAAGGCCAGCTATCTGGCTGCCGTGGCGCACGGTACGGAGGTGTGCACGCTGATTGGCCGCGAGCGCGCCACGCAGCTTTTGGGCACCATGCTGGGCGGCTACAACCTCACCCCCCTGATCGACCTGCTGGACGACGCTGCGGTGGCCTCCGTCGCCGCCGAAGCGCTCAAGAAGACGCTGCTCATGTTCGATCAGTTCCATGACGTTAAGGAAAAGGCCGACAAGGGCAACACCTTCGCCAAGGCCGTGCTGCAGAGCTGGGCCGATGCCGAGTGGTTCACCAGCCGCCCCGAAGTGCCCCAGAGCATCAAGCTCACCGTGCTCAAGGTCACTGGCGAAACCAATACCGACGACCTGTCGCCCGCACCGGACGCGTGGAGCCGCCCCGACATCCCGCTGCACGCGTTGGCCATGCTCAAGAACAAGCGCGACGGCATCACGCCCGAAGAAGACGGCAAGCGCGGCCCGGTGAAGTTCATCGAAGACCTGCGCGCGCGTGGCAACCTGGTGGCCTACGTGGGCGACGTGGTCGGTACGGGTTCGAGCCGCAAGTCCGCCACCAACAGCGTGCTGTGGTTCACGGGCGAAGACATCCCTTTTGTGCCCAACAAGCGCTTCGGCGGCGTGTGCCTGGGCAGCAAGATTGCGCCCATCTTCTACAACACCATGGAAGACGCTGGTGCACTGCCCATCGAACTGGACGTAAGCCAGATGCACATGGGCGACGAGATCGAACTGCTGCCCTACGCTGGCAAGGCGCTCAAGGACGGTAACGTGATTGCCGAATTCGAAGTCAAGAGCGAAGTCCTGTTCGACGAAGTGCGTGCCGGTGGCCGCATTCCGCTGATCATTGGCCGTGGCTTGACTGCCAAGGCCCGCGAAGCCCTGGGCCTGCCGCCTTCCACGCTGTTCCGCCTGCCGCAAGTGCCTGCCGCCACCGGCAAGGGTTTCACGCTGGCCCAGAAGATGGTCGGCCGCGCCTGCGGCCTGCCTGAAGGCCTGGGTGTGGTGCCCGGCACCTACTGCGAACCCCGCATGACCTCGGTGGGCTCGCAGGACACCACCGGACCCATGACCCGCGACGAACTCAAGGACCTGGCCTGCCTGGGCTTCAGCTCCGATCTGGTGATGCAGTCCTTCTGCCACACGGCTGCGTACCCCAAGCCCGTGGACGTGAAGATGCACCACGAGCTGCCTGACTTCATCAGCACGCGCGGCGGCATCTCGCTCAAGCCTGGCGACGGCATCATCCACAGCTGGCTCAACCGCATGCTGCTGCCCGACACCGTGGGAACGGGCGGCGACTCGCATACGCGTTTCCCTATCGGCATCAGCTTCCCTGCAGGTTCGGGCCTGGTGGCGTTCGCCGCAGCCACGGGCGTGATGCCCCTGGACATGCCTGAGTCGGTGCTGGTGCGCTTCAAGGGCCAGATGCAGCCCGGCGTCACGCTGCGTGACCTGGTGCACGCGATTCCCCTGTACGCCATCAAGCAAGGCCTGCTCACAGTGGCCAAGCAGGGCAAGAAGAACATCTTCTCGGGCCGCATCCTGGAAATCGAAGGCCTGCCTGACATGAAGGTCGAGCAAGCGTTCGAACTGTCTGACGCCTCGGCCGAGCGCTCTGCCGCTGGCTGCACGGTGCGCCTGAACAAGGAACCCGTGATCGAGTACATCAACTCGAACATCGTGCTGCTCAAGAACATGATCGCCCAGGGCTATGCCGACGCACGCACCATCGGCCGCCGTATCAAGGCCATGGAAGCCTGGCTGGCCAACCCCCAGCTGCTGGCACCTGATGAAGATGCCGAGTACGCGGCCGTCATCGAGATCGACCTGGCCGAAATCACCGAGCCCATCGTGTGCTGCCCCAACGACCCCGACGACGCCAAGACGCTGTCGGACGTGGCGGGTGCTGCCATCGACGAAGTGTTCATCGGCTCGTGCATGACCAACATCGGCCACTTCCGTGCAGCCTCCAAGCTGCTCGAAGGCAAGAAGGACATCCCCGTCAAGCTGTGGATGGCCCCGCCCACGAAGATGGATGCACACCAGCTCACCGAAGAAGGCCACTACGGCGTGTTCGGCGCGGCCGGTGCCCGCATGGAAATGCCCGGCTGCTCGCTGTGCATGGGCAACCAGGCGCAGGTGAAGGAAGGCGCTACCGTGATGTCCACCAGCACGCGCAATTTCCCCAACCGTCTGGGCAAGAACACCAACGTATACCTGGGCTCGGCCGAACTCTCGGCCATCTGCTCCAAGCTGGGTCGCATTCCTTCCAAGGAAGAGTACCTGGCAGACATCGGTGTCATCAACCAGAACGGCGACAAGATCTACAAGTACATGAACTTCGACCAGATCGCCGAGTTCAAGGAAGTGGCAGACGGCGTGACCGCCTGATCCTTCCCCTCGGGGATGGATGGACCAGCAAAAAGCGGCTCTTCGGAGCCGTTTTTTTATTGGCGCTGGATGTTCGTTGCAATCCACGCAATCTCCAAGCCATGCCACGGCGTGTCACGCAATAGACGCGTGTTTGTCACGCAAATGTCATGATTTCGTCGCTATGCTCCAGCCATAAAAACAAAACGAAATGGGGGGACATCCATGGCAAGAGAGAAAAACAATGCCGACAAGACCAGCAGCGTAGGGGCACGCCTCGCGGCGCTGCTGATCAGCGCGGTCTTCGCTCTGGGGTTTGGGTTGGGCGGCTACCACGCCGGGCTCAAGCCCCTCGCCCGTACGCTCGATACTGCCCTGCAGGTGCGTGGCTGGCAGCCTGTGCAGGCCGAAGTCCTGTCGGCTGAACTCAAGACGCACCACAGCAGCGATGGCGCCACCTATGAAGTGCAGGCCCGCTACCGCTATCAGGTGGCGGGCAAGGCCTACGAAGGCACCCGCGTCGGCCTGGACGCGCGGGGCAACAGCGACAACATCGACGACTGGCCGCGGCAGTGGGCGGGGCGTCTTCAGAGCGCGCAGGCACGGGGGCAGGGCATCACGGTCCTGGTCAATCCCCACGATCCGTCGCAGTCGCTTATCGATCCCTCCATCCGCTGGTCGCTGCAGATTTTCCGCATTCCGTTTGCCCTGGTTTTTACCTTGGTGGGGCTGGTGGCGGCCTGGTTTTTTCTGCACACCCTGCTGGGTCTGGCCAGGGCCGGTGGGGCATCGCCGGAAGCTGGCAGGGGCGGCCTGCAGCCGGGCTCGTCGCCCACCAGCTTGTTCGCGAAGGGCGCTTCCGGCACTTCGGTGGGTGCCATCTGGTTTTTCACCATCTTCTGGTGCGGTATTGCGTTCCCTATGGCGGCCTTGCTGTGGACCCAATCCAGCGCCCCCTGGTTTGCCAAGGCCTTCATCTCCCTCTTCGTGATGATCGGCCTGGGGCTGGTGGCCCTGTCGGTGCGCCATACCCACATGGCCTGGCGCTACGCGGGCGCAGAGCTGACCGCACTGCCCACAGTCCCGCGTGCGGGCCACCCGGTCGAGATGACACTGCTCCTGCCCGAGCGTGCCGCCGCCTACCAGCAGGGCCAGCAGTTGCAACTGCGCCTGGCCCAGTACCGGGTGGATGAATCGAGCTCCGGTTCGCCGGAGCGTTGTGTGGAGTCTTTCTCTGAAACCGCGCGTGTGCAGCCCACGGCCGATGGCGGGCTGCGGCTGACGGCCCGTTTTGACCTGCCACCCGACGCGCCCCCGCACGGCGCGCAGCGCTCTGGTGAACGTGTGGACTGGCGGCTGGAGTTGCTGCGCACCCCGGGCGGGGACGTAGAACTGACCTACGACGTGCCCGTGCAGGCAGCCCCACAGGCGTTTGGTCACGAGCAGGCCGATCGCTTTGACCGGCGCGCTATCTGGAAGAAAGTGACCCCCATCGCGCCCGCTGATCCGGCCCACGGAGAAGGAGAAGCGGGCCTGGATGGTGAGGGCGCCTTGCTCCTGCCCGCTTCCGTTACGCTGCTGGAGACCCCGCATGCGTGGCAGTTTGAATTCAGCCGTCGCGGCTGGCGCTGGGCTGCAGGCCTGGTGCTGGCGGGTCTTGTGGCGGAGGCCTTCGTGAACGGCCGTTTCGGCTCTGGCGGAATCGCATTGCCACCATTCTTTGTGGCCACCGGCGCCTGGTGGCTGCTGGTCGCCTTTGTCCTGCAGGCTGCCACCTGCCGCTGGACCCTGTCTGTGCGGGATGAGGGCATCACCGTGCGCCGCTACTCTGCGCTGTGGTCCCGGGCAGACGCCCTGCCCGGACAGGCCAGCCAGAGCCTGGTGCACAAGCTGCTGTTTTCCACCGGCAGCGGCGCCAGCGAGACCCCTTACTTCGCTGTCTATGCGCGCGAGCGCGATGGCACCCTGGTTCGGTTGACCCCCGGCGTCAGTGGCGAAGGGGCTGCCACTGCGTTGGGCCAATCCATCGCGCGGGCCTGGTCGCACCGCCGGGACCATTTCAGCCCTGGCGCACAGCGGCCTGCCCGCTCCGGGCATTCGCGCCCGGCCTGGGGATTGCTGCTGCTGGCAGTTGCTCTGGCCTGGTGGATCTGGGGGCCGTCCCTTGTCGGCCTGGTGCGCCCGGCTCTGCCTGGTCCATCCGCTGCGCCCGTCGCCGCCGCCGTACAGCCATCTGCGCCGTATTCTCCAGTGGACGACGCGCTGCTCGACGCGCAGGACGCCGGTGATGCCCAGGCCGTGGGCGCAGCCCTGGCAGCGGGCGCCAACCCCAATCTGCTCGCGCCCAGCGGCTCGTCCGTGCTCATGCTGGCGGCCCACCGGGGGCAGCTGGAGCACATCGAGCTGCTGTTGCAGGCTGGTGCACAGCCCGACCTTCGCCAGACACACAAAGACAGCGAGCGTGGCGACACCGCGTTGTTGCGCGCCTTCTACGGCGGCCACCTCGCTGCCGCCCAACGCCTGGTGCAGGCCGGGGCCAGCATGGCGGCCCGCAACCGGTGGGACTGGGGCCCGGCGCATATGGCAGCGCAAAGTGGTTGTGTGCCTTGTTTGCAGTGGCTGGCCGAACAGGGGCAGCCCCTGGACGAGCCCGCGCCCGCAAGCCGGGGCGAGACGCCTGCGATGCTGGCTGCTGCCAAAGGGCGCATCCAGACGCTGGAGTGGTTGGAGGTGCGGGGTGTGGACCTGTGGCGCAAAGACCCGCATGGCAAGAATGCGCTGGATTGGGCGCGGTTTGGAAAGCAGCAAGAGGCGGAGCACTGGCTTGTGCAGCGCCAGCGCTGATGTGAGGCCAGGCCTCAGGCGCAAAGGGTGTCTATGGATGGGCTGAGGCGGTTGATGGCTGCTCTCATGGGATTTGCTATAAAAAATATAGCTAACAATGAAGCCCTTTAAGCGCTAGCAGCCAATTATTCTTGAAATATTGAGCCCTGGTTCCGGTGCCCGCCTAACGAACCTGTTTCTTTTCCAGCTTGCGGGTCAGGGTGCGGCGGTGCATGCCCAGGCGCCTTGCCGCTTCCGAGAGATTGAAGCCGGTTTCTGCCAGCACCTCGTTGATGCGCTCCCATTCCAGCGTCTTGATGGAACTGGAGCGGTTGGTCAGCTCCACTTCGGTGTTGCCGGCCTTCAGGCCAAAAGCGGCCTCGATGTCGTCGGTATTGGACGGCTTGGCGAGGTAGTGGCAGGCGCCCAGTTTCACGGCCTCCACGGCGGTGGCGATGCTGGCAAAGCCGGTCAGCACCACGATCAGCATGTCTTCGCTGGCGGCATGCAGCTTTTGTACGCAGGCCAGGCCCGAGGCTTCGCCCTTGAGCTTGAGGTCCACCACCGCAAAGCCGGGCGTGTGGTGTGCTAGCAGGGTTTCGACCTCGGGCAGGCTGGCAGCCTGCAGCACGCGGTAGCCGCGCCGTTCGAAAGAACGGGCGAGCGTGCGGGCAAAGGCCTCGTCGTCTTCCACGATGAGCAGCAGTGGTTGCGCTTGTTCTCGTTCTTCGTCGTCGTTAGGGCTCATGGCTTCAGGCTTTGGCTTCAGGCAGTGCGATCGCCGCCAGTGGCAGTTCGATGGTTACTTCGGCACCCCCTTCGGGGCGGTTGCGTGCCGCCACGCTGCCACCCAGCGTGCGTGCCACGTTGAGCACAAGGTACAGGCCCAGCCCACCGCCCGGGCGGTCTTTGGAGGACTGGTAGGGCGTGCCCAGCTTGGCCAGCATGTCGGGGGCAAAGCCCGGCCCTGCGTCGGTCACCGTGATGCGCAGTGCATCGGCGTTGCGGGTGACGGCCAGGCGCACCCAGCCGGGCGAGGCGTCGCGTGCATTGTCCAGCACATTGAAAACCATCTGCTGGAGCGTGGTGTCAGACACCATGGGCGTATCCGCGCCGAAGTCGTTGTCGTAGATGAACTGCGGCATCGACCGGGTGCTGCGCCATTCTTCGGCCAGAGCATCCACAAAGGTGCGCACGGTGGTCTGCATGGAGGCTTCGCCGCGTGTCTCTCCGGCCGAAAGCAGGATGCCGCTCACGATGCTCTTGCAGCGCTGCACCTGGGCCTGCATTTCGTCGATGTCCTCCTTCAGCGCTGGGTGGGCCGCCAGCTGCTTGTCATGCTGCCAGTCCCCCAGGATCACGGCCAGCGTGGACAGCGGCGTGCCCAGCTCGTGGGCAGCGCCTGAGGCCAGGAGGCCCATGCGCACGATGTGCTCTTCTTCCACGCGGCGGCGGCGTGCTGCGGCCAGGCGCGCATCGCGTTCACGCAGGTTCAGGTTGATGCGGGTGATGAAGACCACCACCAGCGTGGCGTTGAGCACAAAGCACACCAGCAACCCGATCACGTAAAGGCTCGACAGGCCCTGGTGCAGGTCCTGCGGCAACTCCAGGGGCAGGTGGTGTGTGGCCAGCACGCCAAAACACAGCAGTGTGATGATCACGATGGACCAGATGTAGGCACCGCGCAGTAGCACGGCCCCCAGCGTGATCTGCAGCAGGTACAGGAAGACGAATGGGTTGCTGGTGCCCCCGCTCAGGTACAGCTGCACTGTGAGCACGGCCACATCGATCAGCAGGGCCAGAAAAAGCTCCACATTGCGCACCATCACACCGGTGCGCAGCCGCAGCAGGCTCACTACGTTGAACACCGCCAGGCAGCCCACCACCAGCAGCATCTCGCGCACAGGCAGCGTGAGGTTCAGGCTGTAGTGCGCCATCTCGATGGTGAACACCTGGCCGACCACGGCAATCCAGCGCAGCTCGATCAGCTGCTGCAGGTTCTTGATGCCTGCGGCGGCATCGGCCGAGCGTGCGTTGCGCTGCGGCGCGGCGGTCGCAGTATCAGGACGAAGAGGTGTCATCAGGGGCGAAGGTGGTGGCAGGGCGCGCAAAGCCGCGCAGGCGGCGCTCGTAGCGTGCCACATACCAGCTGGCACCCGCAACCATGAGGGCCAGACCGTACCAGGTCAGTGCGTAGACCAGGTGGCTGTTATGGAAACGGATCACCGTCATGCCAGCGCGCGGCCAACTGGTGTCCGCTGCCGGGGGCACAGCGGCGCCTGGTACGGGAGGCAACCCCGCATCGATGAAGAAGGGGGCAGTCTCGGGCAATTGCAGCCAATGGCCGATGGCCGCAATGTCGCGCGAGTACCAGCGCTGCTCAGCCGGGGCATTGGTGCGCAGAAAACCACCGTCAGGCTCGCTCATGCGCAGCAGGCCCTGGACAGTCGCGGTGGTGGAGGTAGGGGGGGTGGAGGCGGGCATAGGCTTTGCCAGCCATTGGGCGCGCTGCTCCTGCGGCACGAAACCCCGGTTCACCAGCACCTGCGCGCCATCGGCCAGTTGCAGTGGCGTCATCACCCAGAAGCCCGAGCCCAGCTCGGTCAGGGCCTGGGTAAGCACGGTTTTCTCGGGCAGCCACCGGCCCTGCGCGGTGACGGGCAGGTATTCGTGGCTGGCTGCACTCACCTGGGGCCACTCTGGGCGGGAGGGCAGGGGTACAGGAGCAGCGTGCACGCGTTGATCGACGCGCTCGATCAACGCGAGCTTCCATGCGCGGCGCTGCACCTGCCAGGTACCCAGCGCGATAAAGCCCAAAAACAAGGCGATGCCCACCACTGCGAGCACCGCCTGGCGAAGCCGCCGGGACTGGGGGTCCGGGGCTGTGGGGTGGAATGGCATCAGGGCGTCGAGTGGCCCGGCGCCTCATGCGTTGCGGGCGTGGGGGTGGGGTGCTCGGGCATCATGTTCGCGTTCATGTGGAACATGACCCACAGCGTGCCCGCAATGGCAATGGCTACGAACACCACGGTGAAGATGGTGGACAGCATGGTCCAGCCGCCTTCGACCTTGCCGTTCATGTGCAGGAAATACACCATGTGCACCAGGATCTGGATCACGGCGAAGCCGCCCAGCACCAGCACGGCGGTGTTGCGGTCGGCGATGACCTTGGCCATGACGAGCCAGAAGGGAATGGCCGTGAGGATGACCGAGAGCACGAAGCCGATCGTGTAGTCGCGCAGGCTGCTGTGCGGTTCCGCGTCGCCGTGGTGGTCGTGGCCGCCATGGTCATGCGCGCCGTGTGCGTGTGTTGTGTGTTGTGCGCTCATAGTTACAGCACTCCCATCAGGTACACAAAGGTGAAGACGCCAATCCAGACCACGTCCAGAAAGTGCCAGAACATCGACAGGCACATCAGGCGGCGGGTGTTGGCAGGGATCAGGCCGTGTTTGCCGATCTGCACCATCAGCACCACCAGCCAGATCAGACCAAAGGTCACGTGCAGGCCGTGGGTGCCCACCAGCGTGAAGAAGGCCGACAGGAAGGCGCTGCGCTGGGGCGTGGCACCCTGGTGGATCAGGTGGGCAAACTCATAGAGTTCGAGGCCCAGGAAGCACAGGCCGAAGAAGCCGGTGACGGCCAGCCACAGCAGCGTGCCTTTCACATCCTTTTGCTGCTTGCGCAGCATGGCAAAACCGAAGGTGATGGACGACAGCAGCAGGAAGGCCGTATTGATGGCCACCAGCGTCAGGTCGAACAGCTGCGCACCGGTGGGGCCGGCCGCATAGCTGCGGCCCAGCACGCCATAGGTGGCAAACAGGGCGGCAAAGATCAGGCAGTCGCTCATCAGGTAGAGCCAGAAGCCCAGGGCGGTACCGTTTTCGGGATGGGGCTCGTGCGCAAGGTGGTAGTCGCGCGGGGCCAAGGCGCCTGCGGCGGCGCCAGCGTTGAGGCGGAGTTCAGACATGGCGTGCCAGTTGGAGTGTGCGGGCTTCTTCGGTGGCGGCGACTTGGGATGCCGGGATGTAGAAGTCACGCTTGTAGTTGAACGTGTGGATGATCGAAGCCAGCAGCAGCGCCGCGAACGAAACGCCCGCAAGCAGCCACATGTGCCAGATCAGCGCGAAGCCAAAGACCAGCGACAAGGCCGAGATGACCGCGCCCGAGCCGGTGTTGGCAGGCATGTGGATGGGCGCAAAGCCGGCGAGCGGGCGCTTGTATCCATGCTTCTTCATATCCCACCACGCATCGATTTCATGCACGACGGGGGTGAAGGCAAAGTTGTAGTCGGGCGGGGGCGATGAGGTGGCCCATTCGAGCGTGCGCGCATCCCACGGGTCGCCCGTGTGGTCGCGCAGCTGGTCGCGCTTGAGGTAGCTCACCACGATCTGGATCAGGAAGCACGCAATCCCCAGCGCAATCAGGAAGGCGCCGAACGCGGCAATCTGGAACCAGATCTGCAGCGACTGGTCTTCAAAGTGGTTGGCACGGCGCGTGACACCCATCAGGCCCAGCACATACAGCGGGCCGAACGCCACCCAGAAGCCCACCACCCACAGCCAGAAGGAGCGCAGGCCCCAGGTGCGGTCGAGCTTGTAGCCAAAGGCCTTGGGGTACCAGTAGTTGATGCCGGCGAACAGCCCGAACAGCACGCCACCGATGATCACGTTGTGGAAGTGGGCGATCAGGAACAGGCTGTTGTGCAGCACGAAGTCGGCCGGGGGGACGGCCAGCAGCACGCCGGTCATGCCGCCGATGGCAAACGTGATCATGAAGGCCACGGTCCACATCATGGGCAGCTCGAAGCGAATGCGGCCCTTGTACATGGTGAACAGCCAGTTGAAGATTTTCGCGCCCGTGGGGATCGAGATGATCATCGTCGTGATGCCAAAGAAGGTATTCACGCTCGCACCCGAACCCATGGTGAAGAAGTGGTGCAGCCACACCAGGTACGACAGGATGGTGATCACCACCGTGGCGTAGACCATGGAGGTGTAGCCGAACAGGCGCTTCTTGCAGAACGTGGCCACCACTTCAGAGAAGATGCCGAAGCAAGGCAGGATCAGGATGTAGACCTCGGGGTGGCCCCAGATCCAGATCAGGTTCACGTACAGCATGGGGTTGCCGCCCAAGTCGTTCGTGAAGAAGTTGGTGCCCGCATAGCGGTCGAGCGACATCAGCACCAGCGCAGCCGTCAGCACGGGGAAGGACGCCACGATGAGCGCGTTGGTGCACAGGGCCGTCCAGGTGAAGACGGGCATGCGCATCAGGTTCATGCCGGGGGCGCGCATCTTGATGATGGTCACGATCAGGTTGATGCCTGACAGCGTTGTGCCGACCCCCGCGATCTGCAGCGCCCAGATGTAGTAATCGAGCCCCACGCCCGGGTTTTGCGCCCCCAGGTTGGAGAGCGCCAGCCAGCCCGCGGTGGAGAACTCGCCCAGGAACAGCGACACCATCACCAGAACGGCACCGGCGGTGGTCATCCAGAAGCTGAAGTTGTTCAGGAACGGGAAGGACACGTCGCGCGCGCCAATCTGCAGCGGCACCAGGTAGTTCATCAGGCCCGTGACCAGCGGCATCGCCACGAAGAAGATCATGATCACGCCGTGGGCGGTGAAGATCTGGTCGTAGTGGTGCGGTGGCAGGTAGCCCATGTTGTCGCCAAAGGCCATGGCCTGCTGCAGGCGCATCATCACGGCGTCGGCAAAGCCGCGCAGCAGCATCACCAGGCCCAGGATCATGTACATGATGCCGATGCGCTTGTGGTCAATGCTGCAGATCCAGTCACGCCAGAGCGTGCCCCAGAGCTTGAATTTGGTGATGGCGGCCATCACGGCCAGGCCACCGAGCAGGGTGGCGATGAAGGTCCACAGCACGATGGGCTCGTGCGCCATCGGTATGGAGTCCCAGGTGATTCGGCCCAGGGCCCAATGCGGTTCGGTTACAACGGGTGAGGTGGACATGTTCGTCAGTCTCTTATGCGCAGATCATTGGCGGGAGAGGGTGCGGTCGTAGACCGTGGCGTGGCGCGCTTCGAGTGCTGCCACCACCTGGGCGGCGTTGTCCACGGTGCAGACGTCCTGGGGCAGGTTCAGGCCCTGGGCCTTCATGAAGGCCTCGCCACCGCGCTCGTCGATGGACATCATGTGGTGCATGCACATCTTGCCGTCCTCGACGCAGCGGTTCAGCACCTTGTCGTACAGGCCGTCTTCCACGCTGGCGAAACGCTGCACGGGGTCGCGCTCGCTGGGCTTGACCAGATCCAGGTAGGCCTGGCGCGTGAGGGGCTTGCCTTCGGACTTGTTCTTGGCCACCCACTGCTCAAAGTCGCCCTGGCTCAGGCCATGGAACTTGAACGTCATGCCCGAGAAGCCGGAGCCGCTGTAGTGCGAGGACATGCCCTTGTACACGCCGGGCTGGTTGATCACGGCGTTCAGCTCGGTCTGCATGCCGGGCATCGCGTAGATCATCCCGGCCAGGTCCGGCACGTAGAACGCGTTCATCGTGGACGTGGCCGTGAGCTTGAACAGAATGGGGCGGTCCACCGGCGCAGCCAGTTCATTCACGGTGGCAATGCCCAGTTCGGGGTAGAAGAACAGCCACTTCCAGTCCATGGCAACCACCTGCACTTCCATGGGGGTGGATTGGGCGTCCAGCGGTTTGCTGGCCGAGATGCGGTCCAGCGGGCGGTAGGGGTCGAGCTTGTGGGTGCCGATCCAGGTCAGGGCGCCGAGGGCGATGACGATCAAGAGCGGCACGGTCCAGATCACCAGCTCCAGCGTGGTGGAGTGGTGCCAGTCGGGATCGTAGTCGGCCTCGGTGTTGGCAGTGTTGTTCTGGCGGTACTTCCAGGCAAACCACAGGGTGAGGGCAATCACCGGAACGATGATGATCAGCATCAGCAGCGTGGCCTGGATGACCATGTGGCCTTGCTGGGCCGCGATGTCGCCGGCGGGGTTGAGGACGACCGCCTTGCTGCAGCCAGCCAGGCTGCCCAGAGCGGCCATGGCGGCGAGCCAGACAGGCACGCGAGGTAAAGGTAGTTTGGACATGTGACAGGCGCAACCAAGGCGTTTAAGGGTAAACGCGGATAACGAAGTGCCGTCGAATGTAATAGCGCTAGCTTTTTTGTACATTGGACATTTTGTCCAAGGTCAAAGTAATGCGCCCCACTTTGGTGCATTTCCGGCCCCTGCGGTGTTGTCCTGCACACGGCATAGTGAAACCGCACTTGTCCCAGATCAAACTTGCGTGTAGAACCAGAATGTCTTATCCAAACAACGACAAGGAGCCCTGTTCATGAGCAGCCCCGCCTCTGCCACTTACCCTGCGGCCGGCTTTGAAGAAAGCCCCGCCTCTCTCTCGCGGGCTGATACGCATGAAGACGTGACCCCCAGCGAAATTGCTGTGGGCGTGATCATCGGACGCTCGTCCGAGTATTTCGACTTCTTCGTTTTCGGGATCGCCTGCGTTCTCGTCTTCCCGTCCTTCCTCTTTCCATTCCTCTCGCGCCTGGATGGCACGCTGATGGCGTTTGCGCTGCTGGCGGTCGCTTTTGTCGTGCGCCCGGTGGGCACGGCCATTTCCATGGCCATCCAGCGGCGCTGGGGCCGGGGCACCAAGCTGACCATTGCACTGTTCCTGCTGGGCGTGTGCACGGTGGGGATGGCGTTCTTGCCGGGCTACAAGGACGCGGGCCTGACTGCCGTGGTGGCGCTGCTGATCCTGCGCATTGGCCAGGGTCTGGCGCTCGGCGGTTCGTGGGACGGCCTGCCGTCGCTGCTGGCCATGTCGGCGCCCAAGGAACGGCGGGGCTGGTTTGCCATGATCGGGCAATTGGGCGCGCCTGTCGGGTTTGTGCTGGCGGCGGGTCTGTTTGCCTATCTGTACAGCAGCCTCAGCGTGCAGGAATTTCTGGCCTGGGGCTGGCGCTATCCCTTCTTCGTGGCCTTTGCCGTGAACGTGGTGGCCCTGTTTGCCCGCCTGCGCCTGGTGGTGGGGCAGTCATACGCCGAGCTGCTGCAAGAGCGTGAACTGCAGCCCGTGCCTGTGAGCCGTGTGATACGTGACGAAGGCAGCAATGTGGTACTGGGTGCTTTTGCCGCGCTGGCCAGCTTTGCGCTGTTCCACCTGGTCACGGTGTTCCCGCTGTCTTGGATCACGCTGTATTCGGACCAGCCGGTGACCCAGATTCTGGGCGTGCAGATCGTAGGCGCCTTCCTGGCAGCGGGGGCCATCATGGTGTCTGGCTGGCTGTCGGACCACCTGGGCCGCCGCAAGCTGCTGGGCGGCATGGCGGTGTTGATCGGCGTGTTCAGCTTCATGGCCCCCGTGCTGCTCAACTCGGGCGAGGTGGGCAGCACCATGTTCCTGCTGCTGGGTTTTGTGCTGCTGGGCTTGTCGTATGGCCAGGCTTCGGGCACGGTCACGGCCAATTTTTCGCCCCAATACCGCTACACGGGCGCCGCTCTCTCGGCCGACCTTGCCTGGATCATTGGCGCCGCGTTTGCACCGCTGGTGGCCCTGTACCTGTCGGCCCAGTTCGGGCTGCTGGCGGTCACGGTGTATTTGCTGTCGGGCGTAGCCTGCACGCTGGGCGCGCTGAACCTGAATCGGCGCATGGAGCGCCGGGACCGGTAAGGGGCAGAGATTTGCTATTGTTTGTATAGCTATTTGCGCTTGTCTACAAAGCGCTAGAGGCTAAAAATGCTCTAAAAATGAGCGCCCGGTACTACCCGGGCGCTTCTTTTTGTGGAGGCTCAGTCCTGTGGCCTGAAGCCAATGGTCAGTGAAGGCGGCACGCGGCCATCCACATCGCGCGGCAGGGTCTCGGTCTTGTCCAGGGCACGGAGCACTGCGTCATCCCAGGCCTTGTTGCCGCTGGACTGCACCAGGCGTTTGCCCACGATGGTGCCATCGGGCGAAAGGCGGACTTCCACCTCGGCGCGCGGGTTGCCTGAGATCGCGTCGGGGTACACGATGTTGGGCTTGACCTTGGCTGCAACCTTGCCGCCATAGCTGCCCGACGGACCAGCGCTGCGCTGGGCTGTGCCTGTGGCGTTCTCGCCGCCCGTGGCCCCCGCCAGGCCCTGGAGGCGGCGCAGGTTGGCTTCCCGCTGTTCTGCCAGCTGTTTGGCCTCCGCGTCGGCCTTGCGCTTGGCGGCTTCGTCGGCCTTGCGCTTGTCTTCGGCCAGCTTCTTTTGCTTGTCCTGCTCGGCCTTCTTCTGCTCAGCCAGCTGCTTTTCGCGCTGTTCCTTTTCTTTTTCCTTTTCCTTTTGCAGGCGTTCCTTCTTTTCCTGCTCCAGGCGGTCGCGGCGTTCGTCTTCCTTGCGCTCACGGTCGCGCTTTTCACGTTCCAACTGCTGCTCGCGCGCCTTCTTCTCCTGCTCCAGGCGCTTTTTTTCGCGTTCGATGGCGATGTCCGCCTCGCGCGTGTCGGGCGGCTCCACGGCGCGGGGGGGCGGTGGTGGTGGCGGAGCGGGCGGACGCACTTCCGGGGGAGCGGGTGGTGGCGGCGGAGGCTCCACGGCGCGTGGTGCGGCCTGCTGGGGCACCGCAGCCCACAGTTCAGCCTCCACCGCAGGCTGGTCGGCGCTGTTCTTCCAGTTCACTCCCCAGGTGAGCGCACCGATGAGCACGACATGCACAAGCACCGCCAGTGAAATGGCGCGCAAGCGTGCCGGGGGGCGGGGCGGGGAAAACTGGTCGCGGTCGTTGTGGGCGTGCATGGGCTTCAGAGCGGCGGGCGTGCGTTCGGTTCAACCACCCTGTTTGACGGAAAGACCCACGCGTTGCACGCCCGCCTTTTGCAAGGCATCCATGGCTTTCACCACGTTTTCGTACTGCACGCCCTTGTCGGCGCTGATGACCACGGCACTGGCGCTGTCAGCACCCTGGGCCTTCTGCCAGCGGCTGGCCGCGTCGCCGATCTCGCGCTGGTTCAGACTGCGTGTGGCTTCGGGCGTCTTGAACTGCAGCGTGCCGTCCTTGTTGACGATGACCTGGGCCACCACCTTGGGCATGTTCTTGCCTTTGCCCACGCTGGGCACATCAACAACGCCCGGCGTCAGCATGGGCGCCGTCACCATGAAGATGATGAGCAGCACCAGCATGACGTCGATGAACGGGACCATGTTGATCTCGTTGATGGTGCGGCGGCCTCGACCGCGGGATGCCATGGCGGGCATGTGGGCCTCCGTGCTCAGTGGCCCGAGGCCGTATGGCCTGCGGGTGCGGGCTGGGCGCCCAGATTGCGCTGCAGGATGTTGGAGAACTCTTCGATGAAGGTCTCCTGGTGCGTGGCCACGCGGTCGATGTCGCGGGCAAAGCGGTTGTAGGCGATCACAGCGGGGATGGCGGCAAACAGGCCGATCGCGGTAGCCACCAGGGCTTCGGCAATGCCAGGCGCCACAGTGGCCAGCGTGACCTGTTCCATGCCCGCAAAGCCGGTGAACGCGTGCATGATGCCCCACACGGTGCCAAACAGGCCTACGTACGGCGACACGGAGCCGACCGACGCCAGGAATGACAGGCTCGACTCCACCACGTCCATCTCGCGCTGGAAGCTCGCGCGCATGGCGCGGCGTGCGCCGTCGAGCAGGGTGCCGGGGTCCACGATGCGGCGTTCACGCAGCTTCTGGTATTCACGCATGCCGCTGGCAAAAATACGTTCCATGGGACCGGCCTGCTTGGCGTTTTGTGCGGCACTGGCGTACAGGTCGTTCAGGCTGGTGCCCGACCAGAACTCGCGCTCGAAATCCTCATTGAGCGCTTTCACGCGCTTGAGCGAAAACAGCTTGCGGAAGATGGCTGCCCAACTGGCGACGGAGACGCCCAGCAACAGCAGCATCACGAGTTGCACCACCCAGCTGGCGTGCAGCACCAGGGTGATGATGGACATGTCTTGGGAGTTCATGGTGAGAGTTGTTCCAGCAGGGTGTTCGGAATTCTTGCGGGGCGCATGGTGGCAGCATCAACCCATCCGATGCGGATGGTGCCTTCGCTTAGCAACAAAGGGGCTTGTTCGGTCATCTGCTCTGGTTTCAGGAGCGCGCGCTGCACTATTGTCAACGATGCGCGGCCCGAGGCCTGCAGGGCGGCGGTAACAATCAGTTCATCGTCCAGCCGTGCAGGCCGGTGGTAGCGAAGCTGGGCATCGGTTACGACAAACATGCCCCCGGTTTGTTCCCGCAATCGCTGCTGACCCACGCCCAGCGACCGCAGCCATTCGGTGCGAGCGCGCTCGAAGAATTTGAGGTAGTTGGCATAGAACACGATGCCGCCGGCATCGGTGTCCTCCCAATACACGCGGATGGGGAACTCGAATGCCATCGCGCGTTACCCCAGCACGCTGCGCAGCCGCGCCACAGACTCTTGGAGTTGCGCCATGGAGTTGGCGGTGGAAAAGCGCACAAAACGTTCTGGCTCGGCCGTGCCGAAGTCACGCCCTGGCGTCACGGCGATGTGCGCACGGCGCATCAGCTCAAAAGCAAAGTCCCAGCTGCCGCTGACACCCAGGCGCTCGGCGGCCTGCGTGCAGTCCGCCCAGGCGTAGAAGGCGCCGTCGGGCATCACCGGCACCGAAAGGCCCATGGACTGCAGGGCGGGGATAAAGAAGTCGCGCCGGGCCTTGAACTCGGCGCGGCGGCGTTCGTATTCAGCAATGCTCTCTGCCTCGAAGCAGGCCAGCGCCGCGTGTTGCGACACGGTGCTGGCGCAGATGAACAGGTTCTGCGCCAGGCGCTCGACCACCGGCACCATGGCTTCGGGCACTACCATCCAGCCCAGGCGCCAGCCGGTCATGTTGAAGTATTTGCTGAAGCTGTTGATGCTGATGATGTTGTCGTCGATGGCCAGTGCGGTGTGGCCAAACTCTTCCTCGTACGACAGGCCCAGGTAGATCTCGTCGATCATCGTGATGCCGTCATGCGCGCGGACCACTTCGTGGATTCGGCGCAGCTCACCGGGCGCGATGGAAGTGCCGGTGGGGTTGGACGGCGATGCGAGCAGCACACCCCGCGTCTTGTCCGTCCAGGCCGCACGCACCTTGTCGGCGCTCAGTTGGTAGCGTTCTGCGGCCGTGGTGGGCAGCAGTACGGCCTTGCCTTCTGCGGCGCTCACGAAGTGGCGGTTGCAGGGGTAGCTGGGGTCGGGCATCAGGATCTCGTCGCCCGACTCGATCAGCGCCAGGCACGCCAGCTGCAGCGCGGCCGAAGCACCGGCCGTGACCACGATGCGGCGTGCAGGCACGTTGACGCCAAAGCGGCTCTGGTACCAGCCGCTGATGCGCTCGCGCAGCGCATCCAGCCCCAGCGCGTTGGTGTACTGCGTAGCGCCGCTGTGCACGGCGCGCGCGGCAGCCTCCTGCACCAAGGGCGGCGCGGTGAAGTCCGGTTCGCCGATGTTCAGGAAGATCATCGGCTCGCGCGTGCCCGCCACCTCGCGGGCCAGGGCCTGCGCGGCCTTGGCGACCTCCATCACATAGAACGGTTCGATGCGCTCAGCGCGCGTGGAAAACTTCATGGGAAGGTGTCCTGCCCGTGCGGGTCGGGTGTTGCTCGGAAACTCAAGAAAGAAGGCCCCGTGCGTGGCAGTGGGTTGCACGCGCGGGAGCCTTTCGGCGGGGTGCGCTCAGGCTTCGTCGACGGGCGCGCCAGGCATTGCGCCCGGAGCCTTGTCGGCCGCCACTTCCAGCGCACGCAGCTTGGGGGCCAGGCCGTTGAGCACGGCGTTCACGTACTTGTGGCCATCGGTGCCGCCAAACTCTTTGGCAAGCTCAATGCACTCGTTGAGCACCACACGCCACGGCACGTCCAGGCAGTGCTGAAACTCGTACACGCCGATCCACATCACTGCATGCTCGATGGGCGAGATCTCGGCCATCTTGCGGTCCAGCAGCGGGGTGATCAGCGCGTCCAGGTCGGCGGCGGTGTTGATGCAGCCGTGCAGCAGTGCGTCGTAGTGCACCGAATCGGCCTTGTGAAAGCCCGCCAGGTCGCGGGTGAACGCGTCGATGGCGTGCGCATCGTTGCCGCCCACCAGGTGCTGGTACAGCGCCTGCAGCGCGAATTCGCGCGCGCGGCTGCGGTTGGACTTGGAGGCTGCCTTGCGCGTGCCCGTGCTCTTGAGCCCGGTGCGGGCCTGCTTGGGCGGGCGTGCCGACGACGGCGTGGGGGTGTTTTCGCTCATGACAGCTCGTCCAGCAGGTTGGCCATTTCCACCGCAACGCGGGCGGCATCGGTGCCTTTTTCGGTCTGGCGGGCGATGGCCTGCTCGACGTTTTCGGTGGTGATGATGGCGTTGGCAATCGGGATCTGGTAGTCCAGCGACAGGCGCGTGACGCCCGCGCCGGATTCGTTGGCCACCAGTTCGAAGTGATAGGTCTCGCCACGGATGATGCAGCCCAGCGCGATCAGCGCGTCGAATTCATCGCTTTCGGCCATGGCCTGCAAGGCCACGGGCACCTCCAGCGCGCCGGGCACCAGCACGTGCTTGATGTTTTTCTCTTGCACACCCAGCGCGAGCAACTCGGCGCGGCAGGCGGCCGCCAGCGTGTTGGTGATGCTCTCGTTGAAGCGGGCCTGCACGATGCCGATGTGCAATTTCTTGCCGTCCAGCTTGTCCGCTGTTCCTTTGTCTGCGCCAAACATGTTCTTTATTCCTTGGGGATGAAGCCGGTGATTTCGAGGCCATAGCCCGCCATGCTGGGCATGCGGCGGGGCTGGCCCATCAGAGCCATCTTGTGCACGCCACATTCGCGCAGGATCTGCGCGCCCACGCCATAGGTGCGCAGGTCCATGCGGCCGCGTTCAGGCGCTTGGGCTGCGCGGGCGGTGCCTTCAAACTGCGCCAGCAGCTGGGCGGCGCTTTCACCGCAGTTGAGCAGCACGGCCACGCCCTTGCCTTGCTTGACGAGGTATTGCAGGCTGGTATCGAGGCCCCACGAGTGCATGGAGCGGTTGACTTCGAGCGCGTCGAACACCGACAGGGGCTCGTGCACGCGCACAGGTACCACGTCGTCGGCGCTCCACTGGCCCTTGACCAGCGCCAGGTGCACGGCCTGGCTGGGTTTGTCGCGGAAGGCGTGGGCGGTAAATTCGCCGTAGGCGGTCTGCAGCGTGCGCGTGCCGACCTTTTCGACCAGCGACTCGTTGCGGCTGCGGTATTCGATGAGGTCGGCAATGGTGCCGATCTTGAGGCCGTGCTCGGCCGCAAACAGCTGCAGGTCGGGCAGGCGGGCCATGGTGCCGTCGTCCTTCATGATCTCGCAGATCACCGATGCGGGGCTGCAGCCTGCCATGGCGGCCAGGTCGCAACCGGCTTCGGTATGGCCTGCGCGCATGAGCACGCCACCGTCCACGGCCTGCAGCGGGAAGATGTGGCCTGGTTGGACCAGGTCGGTGGGCTTGGAGTTGCGGTCCACCGCCACCTGCACGGTGCGGGCACGGTCGGCCGCCGAGATGCCGGTGGTCACACCCTCGGCCGCCTCGATGGAGACGGTGAACGCCGTGCTGTACACCGTGCCATTGCGCGCGGCCATGGGTGGCAGCTTGAGGAACTCGCAGCGCTCACGGCTCAATGTCAGGCAGATCAGGCCCCGGCCGAAGCGGGCCATGAAGTTGATGGCCTCGGGCGTCACGTGGTCGGCGGCCAGGACGAGGTCGCCTTCGTTTTCGCGGTCTTCTTCATCCACCAGGATGACGATGCGCCCGGCGCGCATCTCGGCCACGATGTCCTCGACGGGGGAGATCGGCACGGGGGTGAGGGGGGAGGTCATGGAAGGGCGGGCTTTCGGTGGGCCGCGCGGGTGGCGCGCACCGCACGCTGTCCGGCCACGACCCGGGCGGGTCGATTCCAAAGAGCGGGCAGTGCGGGGCTGGCCGCACGGTGCGGGAGCGCTCTGCGCCCCGAAAGCCGAGATTTTAGTTCACTTGGGGCGCGGCCAAGGCGGATCACGCAGTCGAGCGGCCGCCGTCATGCCCGGCCAGCGCGCCGGCCACGATCAAGCCGACCAGCAGCATCAGGGACAGCATCTTGACGCCGCTGGCCACCGTCAGCACTGTGGGCCAGTGGGCGAGGTGCATGTGCAGCGTGGCAAAGTTTTCCACGAGGTCCGACACCACGAGCGCGCCCATCGCCCAGTGTGCATGGCGCGAAAGGCCACCCAGGGCCCGGCCCGGCGGCACGGCCCGTGCGACCAGCCGCCGCACGGCCCACGCCACCGGGTAGGCCAGCCACAGGGTGTAGCAGGCGAGCAGGGCCCAATCCAAGGCGATGACGCGGCGCACGCCCTCGGCGTTGCACATCACCTCCCAGCTGGCATGCCAGTGGGCCGACAGCTGAAAGCCCGTGGGCAGGATCTGCAGCCACAACGGCGCGGTATCCAGGTCGCAGGCGCGGTAGCCAGCGAGGGTGGTGATGGCGTATAGCACGGCCGTGGCGGCTGCCAGCGCTATGCCCATCCAGCGCCAGGGTTGCGTGCGCGGCACGGTGCTGGCGGGCACGGCGCCGCCCACCGGGCGGGCCGTGGGGTCGATGAAGTCGCTGGTCTCACGGCCACGGGCGTTCAGGCCGGTCCAGACCCAGTAGGGGCAGTCATACGCCTGGTCGTGCATGGCGGTGAGCGGGTCGCCGGGCTGCAGCCGGCTCTTGTCCACCCGCAAGCCGTGGGCAGCGGCTTCGTCCACCATCCAGGCCAGCGTGATGTTGGACAGCCCGTCGCGCGCGTACGAGCCGCCCACGTCGCTGTGCACGCCGCGGAACCAGCGCTGGTCGTAGCTGCGCCAGGGCTGCTCCTCGGCGGTGAAGTGCGGGTCTTCGTAGCGGCGGGGCGTGTACTTGCTGCGCGATTCATACAGCGACATGGCATGGCGCACGTGGGCAAAGCGCTTGCAGTCGAAGTCGGTGGAGTTGCTGATCTTGATGCTGCCCAGTCCGCCCAGGCCGATGGCCTCCACCGTGTCCCACACGCCCACGAAGTGCACCAGCGGCGTGCGGCCCAGCGAGAAGTTGTTGATCACGTCCTCCGCAAATTTCTCCCGGTCTTTGGTGCCAGCCTGGTTTTTGTGGCCGCGCGGCGCAAAGTAGGTGCGCACCAGCGTTTCGATGAGCGGCAGCCCCTCGGTGTGGATCAGGCCGTACATGTTGATCATCCCGGCCACCGACCGCGCCGTGAATGCGCCGCGCGAGAAGCCGAACAGGTAGATCCGGTCGCCCCGCTGGTAGGTATTGACGAGGAACCGGTAGGCCTCTGCGATGTTGGGGAACACGCCGTTGCCCAGTGCCAGACCTGCCAGTTGCCGCAGCTGGTTCTTGGCCTCGGACACGATGCCGTCCGCCGGGAACTCGTTGGTGGTGCCCACGCCGGGGTCGTAGTAAACGAGCTGGGTGGGCTCCTTGCCCGATGGGTCGTGGCCCTTGCCGAGCATGCGCAGCAGTTTGACCACGTTGGTGTCCTGCTGGTTGCCCAGAATGTTGCCGGTGCCGTCGAACAGCAGCACCAGGTTGCGGCCGGGCTTTTCGGCCCATTGCGCGTCCGCCGCGATGCACTGGGTCAGGATGTCCTCGCGGGTGGGGGGACGGTAGGCGGCGCGCGGTGGATTTGTGGCTACTGCGGCCGGTGTGGCAAGTGCGTTCATGAAGTCCCCCCTCGCTCTGCAACCAATCATGGATGACGCAAACAGTGCTCAGGCAAGCGACGCGCCCACGGCAGAGCCGGTTGCTGCATCCCGATTGGCGTAAGTCCTCAATGTATGTGCCGCAGATTCTGGGTGACTACTGCCGGGCATGGCAAGCAGGAAAGCGCCATTCGGGGGGGCGAGCCGGGGCAGGGGGCGGGCCCCTTCAGCCAACGTCAGATGCTTTGCGCTTGCAACCGCACGTCGCTTGCCGGGTAGGCCACGCAGGGCAGCACGCAGCCCTCGGCCTTTTCTTCGGCGGACAGGCCGGGCCATTCGATGGCATAACGCACTTCGCCTTCGATCAGCATGCCGAGGCAGGTGCGGCAGGTGCCGTTGCGGCAGGAGCTGGGCCAGTCGATGCCGCCTTGCTCCAGCGACAACAGCAGGGGCTGCTCGGGCCAGGCGTCGCATTGCTGGCCGTCGGGCTCGACCTTGGCGATGAAAAAGGGGGCTGCGGTGGGTGTGTTCATGGGGTGCGTTTCTTCAAGCGTTGCGGGAGGCGTGTGTCCAAACCAGCAGCAGGTTGTTGGCGGGCATCGCATGCCGTGCGGCCAGTTGCAGGTCGGCCTGGGCGGCGACGGCGGCCACGTCTTCGATGCGGCGGATGCCCCAGTCGCCGTCTTGTGCGCGCAGGCTGGCGTCGAAAGACAGGTTGCCAGGCGCGGTGGGCACGCCATCTTCCAGGTACGGGCCGTAGGTGACGAGGTGGCCGCCCGGCGTCAGGTGGCGGGCGGCGCCTTGCATCAGCCCCGTGCAGCAGGCCCAGGGCGCGATGTGCAGCATGTTGGCACAGTAGACCAGGTCGAACGACGCGGCGCCGAACGCCGGGCCTTCGCTGGGCCAGCGGTCATGCAGCACGTCCAGCCGCTGTGGCGCCCGCACGTTGCGGGCACCTGCCTGCTCGGCCCAGGCGGTGATCGATGCGAAGTGGGTGTTGTGCAGGTCTGTGGGCTGCCAGGTCCAGCCGGGCAGGGCGGTTGCAAAGTGCGCGGCGTGCTGGCCGGTGCCGCTGGCAATCTCCAGCGCGGCGCCGGTAGGTGCCAACAGGGCCAGCAGCTTCGCCAGGATGGGGCCCTGGTTGCGTTCGGCGGCGGGGCTGTGCTGGAGGGAGGCGGTGGTCACTAAATATTTTGGTATTTTTAGCCTCTGGCGCTTATCTGGTAAGCGCTATTAGCTATGAAATAAGGAGCACTTCGAAGCATGCCGACGGGGACTGTACCCCAGATGCTTTGTCCAGGCTGCGCTGCCTGTTTTTTAAGCGGCCTAAGAAGTTTCCTTGTAAATCAATGACTTAAAACTGTCATACAAGGCTTGTTCAGAGTTATCCACAAGATTGTCCAGTCCGGGAAGGGATAACCGGGGGTTTTTGGGGCCGTTTGAGGGCGTTGGCGGCGGGGGCGGATCGGGTTTTGTAATTGCCTGTTTTTTGAGCGTCACAAGGATATTCCTTGTAAATCAATCACTTAAAGCGTCCATACAAGGCTTATCCAAGGTTATCCACACCATTGTCCAGTGCAGAACGGGATAACCATCGCCATGGTGTTCTGCGTTGCCTAAAAATGAGGCAGTGCAGGGTGATTCTTTATAAATCAAGCACTTGGCGTTGTCATACAGGGCTTGTCAAAACTTATCCACATGATTGTCCAGTGCTGGCAGGGATAACCCGCAGGTGGTGGGCTGCGGGGTGTTCACGGGGTGACCTTCACGCCCTTCCAGAACGCCACGCGGCCTTTGATTTCTTCGGCTTCGGGCTTGGGGTCGGCGTAGAACCAGGCGGCGTCGGTGTTCATTTCGCCGTTGACCAGCAGCGACAGGTAGCTGGCCTGGCCCTTCCAGGCGCAGGTGGTCTTGTGGTTGCTGAAGGTGAAGTAGTCGCGGTGGAGTGCGCTTTCGGGGAAGTAGTGGTTGCCCTCCACCACCACGGTGTCGTCGCTTTCGGCAACTACTACGCCGTTCCAGACTGCTTTCATGGGAAATCCTTGGTAAAAATGGCCGCTGGCGCTTGATTTATAAGCGCTGTTAGCTATGAAATTGTGAGTCAAGGGGTGCCGCTGCGGCAGCAAGCCCCCGGAACGGGATTGCGAGGCTGATTATTCCCAATGCGCCGCAGCTGTGCACGGGCCTCTGGGAACGCAGGGTTTTAGACGGATATGCCTTCATTTATTCAGTCGCCTGCGCAACCGGCGGCCAGCGCCGCGTGGCTTACAGTGCAGCGCGCGGTGCCCGCACATTGGGGCTGGGCGCCAGAGGCGGTTTAGAGAGATGCGTTTCGTTTCTATTCCACTGATTGATGGACCAACCAAGACAACAGGACAGGAGAACCTTCACCATGGGTATTGATTTCAAAGGCCGTGTGGCCATCGTGACGGGCGCAGGCGGTGGCCTGGGCCGCCAGCATGCATTGGCTTTGGCAGCGCGCGGCGCCAAGGTGCTGGTCAACGATCTGGGCGGCGCGGTGGACGGCAGCGGCGGTACCGTGAGTGCTGCGCAGGCCGTGGTCGATGAGATCCGTGCTGCGGGCGGCGAGGCGCTGGCCAACGGCGCATCCGTCACCGACTTTGCCGCAGTCGAGGCCATGGTGCAGCAGGCCATCGACGCCTGGGGCCGGGTGGATGTGCTGGTCAACAACGCAGGCATCCTGCGCGACAAGTCGTTCGCCAAGATGAGCATGGACGACTTCCGCCTGGTGGTGGATGTGCACCTGATGGGCGCCGCCAACTGCTGCAAGGCCGTGTGGCCGCACATGGTGGCCCAGCAATATGGCCGCATCGTGATGACCACGTCGTCCACCGGTCTGTACGGCAACTTCGGCCAGGCCAACTACGGTGCGGCCAAGCTGGCCCAGGTGGGGCTGATGCAGACCCTGGCCATCGAGGGCGCCAAGTACAACATCCACGTGAACGCCCTGGCCCCCACGGCCGCCACGCGCATGACCGAGGGCCTGATGCCCCAGGAAGTGCTGGACGCCCTGAAGCCCGAGGCCGTGGTGCCCGCCATGCTGGTGCTGGCCCATGAAAGCGCGCCCACGCGCACCATCCTGTGTGCGGGTGCGGGCACGTTCGAGGCCGCCCACATCACCCTGACGCAGGGCGTTCATCTGGGCATTGGCGCTGATGTGCCCGAGCAACTGGCGGCCCACCTGGCCCAGGTGACGGACCGTGCCGGCGAGCAAGTACCACAAAGTGGCGCAGCCCAAGGAACCAACGAAGTTGGAAAGGCCTTGGCCGCAAGGGCTTGATTTCCCCAGAGGCGGGCCAGCGCTCAACGTGCTAAGTTCCGGGCCGACAGAAGTTGGATCGGTATAAACATATGAGCACACTGCACGAGAGACTGGCCGCCTACCCGGCGGACGCCCTGGGGGGGATTCGCCGCGGCATCGAGAAGGAAGGGCTGCGCGTGCTGCCCACCGGCGGCCTGGCCCTTACACCCCACCCGCTGGCCCTGGGCTCTGCCCTCACGCACCCGCTGATCACGACCGATTACAGCGAGTCGCAGCTGGAGCTGATCACCGGTGCCCACAAGGGCGTGCAGCAGTGCCTGGATGAGCTGACCGAGGTGCACCAGTTCGTGCACCACACCCTCAAGGACAGCGGCGGCGAGCTGCTGTGGGCCTCCAGCATGCCCTGCGGCCTGCCCACCGACGAGACGATTCCGATTGGCCGCTACGGCAGCTCCAATGTGGGCCGCGCCAAGAGCGTGTACCGCATGGGCCTGGGCCACCGCTATGGCCGCCGCATGCAGACCATCTCGGGCATTCACTACAACTGGTCGCTGCCGGGCGTGGACAGCGAGCAGTATTTCGCACTCATCCGCAACTTCCGCCGCCACGCGTTTGTGCTGCTGTACCTGTTCGGCGCGTCGCCCGCCTTGTGCCCCTGTTTTGTGGAAGGGCGCGAGCACCGCCTGGAGCGCATGGAGGGCGGCAGCGCGCTGTACCTGCCCCACGCCACGTCGCTGCGCATGGGCCGCCTGGGCTACCAGAGCGACGCGCAGGCCACGCTGGCCGTGAGCTACAACGGCCTGACGGGCTACGCCAACTCGCTGCACGAGGCGTTGACCAAGCCGTACCCCGCCTACGAAACCGTCGGCGTGCGCAACCCCGGTGGCGACTACAACCAGCTGGGCACCAGCCTGCTGCAGATCGAAAATGAGTTCTACGGCACCATCCGCCCCAAGCGCACCGTGCGCACCGGCGAGCGCCCGCTGCACGCGCTGCGCGAGCGGGGTGTGGAATACGTGGAAGTGCGCCTGATGGACCTGGACCCGTTTGTGCCCGTGGGCATCACCGCGCCCACCATGCGCCTGCTGGATGTGTTCCTGCTGCACTGCCTGCTGTCCGACAGCCCGCCCGACACGCCGGCCGAAATTGCCGAACTCAAGCAGAACCAGCACCTCACCGCAGAGCGTGGCCGCGAGCCCGGTTTGCACCTGTCGCGCAACGGCCAGAGCGTGCCGCTGACCGAATGGGGTGCCGAGGTGCTGGCCGCCTGCGAGCCGCTGGCTGCCGCGCTGGATGCCACCCATGGCACCGACGACTACAGCACCGCGCTGCGCGATGCCCGCGCGCTAATGGCTGCGCCCGAGCGCACACCATCGGCCCGCGTTCTCGACAGCATCGTGCAGAGTCACCACAACAGCTTTGAATCCTTTGCCCGCCAGCAGTCCATCGCTGCGCGCGACGCGTTGCTGGGCCTGCCGTGGACGCCTGAACAGCAGGCGCGCTACCTGGCGATGGCAGATGAATCGATTGCCGCGCAGAAAGCCATCGAGGCGGCAGACACGCTGCCGTTTGAAGAATGGCGCGAGCAGTACATGGCGGTGAAGGAGCTCGGGTGATGGGGGGCGCAGGCGTCAGGAAACTCCTGATTTGATAGCTGCTTGCGCTTATTCATCAAGCGCTAGAGTCTGTTTAGACGCTAATTTCAGCCTTGCAGCTGCAGCAGCGCCTCTTGCCGCCAGTATTCGGCCGCGTCCAGAAAGCCCTCCCATACGCAGCCATTGCACCCGCGCCCACAGCAGGTCGTTGGCTCGGGCGGCGGGGTGCGCAGCGCAATGCCCATGTCTGCAGCGCGTTGCTGCAGCGACTGGAACATCTGCTGCGCGGTCGCGCCGTCTACAGCGCGGGCCGGGGTTGCCATGGTGAGTGAAGTCACGGCTTGTGGCGCCCGGACTTGGCGCGGCGCACGGCGTACTGCACCCCAAACGCAATGCCCAGCACCAGCGCAAACCAGCCCACCAGGGCCGCCTGGCTCATCAGATCGCGCACGCTGGCAGAGCGGGCGACGTACGGCGCCAGCAGGATGACCAGACCAATCAGGGCCAAGGTCACGCTCTTGAACAGCAGATCCTTGTGGGCCTTGGTGGCGGTGGCTTTGCGCGGGGTGTCGAGAGGGGCTGGCATGCGGGTTTACAACGCTGTGGCGTGGGTAAGTGAGGTCCGCGATTATCCTTGCCACCCTCAGACTGTATTGAAAACACCAGAAAGTACCCCCGCATGGCCATCCAGTGGTTCCCCGGTCACATGCACCTGACCCGTAAAGCCATCACCGAACGCATCAAGGACATTGACGTGGTGATCGAGGTGCTGGACGCCCGCCTGCCCGGCTCCAGCGCCAACCCGCTGCTGGCCGAGATCACCGGCCACAAGCCCACGCTCAAGGTGCTCAACAAGCAGGACGTGGCCGACCCCGAGCGCACGGCGCAGTGGGTGGACTGGTACAACGCCCAGAGCGACACGCGCGCCTTGCCACTCGATGCGTCCGACCCGGCCCCCACGCGCAAGCTGATTGACGCGTGCCACCTGCTGTCGCCCAACCGGGGCGGCATGGCCAAGCCCATGCGGGTGCTGATCTGCGGCGTGCCCAACGTGGGCAAGTCCACGCTCATCAACACGCTCAGCAACAAGCGCCAGGCCAAGACGGGCGACGAGGCCGGCATCACCAAGCTGGAACAGCGCATCACCCTGGCCGACGACTTCTACCTGTGGGACACGCCCGGCATGCTGTGGCCGCGCATTGTGGTGCCCGAAAGTGGCTACAACCTGGCCGCCAGCGGCGCGGTGGGCCGCAATGCCTACGACGAGGAGTTGGTGGCGCTGGAACTGCTGCGCCGCCTGCAGAAAAACTACGTCCCACTGTTGGAGGCTCGCTACAAACTGGGCCTGCCCGAGGGGGCCGTGGCAACGATGCACGACGAAGAGCTGCTCGAAGCCATTGGCCGCAAACGCGGTGCCATGCTGGGCGGCGGCAAGGTCAACCTGCAAAAGACAGCCGAGATCGTAATGACGGATTTCCGCACCGCCATCCTGGGCCGCATCACGCTGGAGACGCCCACCGAGTTTGAAGCCTGGCGCGCTGCGGGCCTGGCCGAAGACGCCAAGCGCCAGGCCAAGAAGGATGCGCGCGCCAAGTCCAAAGGCAAGGGCTCGGGTGTGCGCGAGCCTGCACCGGGCAGCGACGACGGCACGGACTGACCGGGTTCCCGGCGCATCCCAGCGGGCGCGCAGGATGCCCGCCGTCGGCGTTGCGTGGCCGCCGCTGCTGGCGTTTTGCTGGTAGCCGATCCGTAAGAACCTGTTCAAGATCTTTTCGGGGATCGCATTGGAGTGCAATCGGGATGAGTGGAAGCTTCGGATGCGCCGCATGGGCTCATGCCCATGCAAGCAGCCGAGGCATTCAATCGCCCGATTTCACTCCAACCCTTCGGGCAAGTGCCTTGCCGGGCGGTCTGCGGCGTTGCGGCGCTTGCCAATAGCCGGGCTATTGGCCGCTCACCGCGCCTTGCATCCCATCCCGGCAAGGCACTTGTGCGACCCCGAAAAGATCTTGAACAGGTTCTAAGAACTTGAACAGGTTCTAAGGCAGCGGTTACGATGGCCTTCCTCCCGCTACCCCCGTCGCCATGGCCGAAGCCCCCGCTGTTCCGCTGCCCGACCACGAAGACGCCACCACACGCCATCTGGTGCGTGTGGCAGGGTGGGCCGTGATGCTGCTCGGTGGCGTCATCGGCGTGCTGCTGATGTTTGACGACCCCGTGCAGCCTGCGCGTGTGGCGCTCAATCTGGTGGCGGGCTTGGTGGGGGGCTCAGCGCTGTGGCTGGCGCGCCAGCAGCGCTGGACGCAGGCGGCCCACCTGCTGGTGTGGGGCGTGTGGGTATCGGTGTCGCTGGTGGCGGCCCGCAATGGCGGTGTGAACGGCCCCAACCTGCTCAACTACCCGGTGATCATCGTGCTGGCCGGCTGGCTGCTGGGGGCCAGGGCCACCCTGACACTGGTGGGGCTCACGGCGCTGCTGTTCCTGGGGTTCATCTGGGCCGACATCCAGGGCATGTTCAAGCCGGTGCAGGTGGCCAACCGGGTGGCCGGTGCGGTGTACCTGGCAGGCATTCTGGTGCTGACGGCAGCGGCCACGCTGCTGTCGCGCCGCAACTACATGAGCCGGGTGCAGGAGGCGCAGCAGACCGCTACCAACCTGGCTGCCAGCGAGGCCGCACTGCGCAAGCTGTTGCGGGCTGTGGAGCAGAGCCCCGAGAGCATCGTCATCACCGATCTGAAAGAAGACATCGAGTACGTGAATGACGCCTTCGTGCGCCGCACGGGTTATGAGCGCGATGAAGTGGTGGGCAAGGCATCGGCCGACTATTCCAGCAATGGCCTGGCGCCCGCGCAGCGGGACGGCCTGCGCGCCACCCTGGCACGCGGCGAGAGCTGGGCGGGCGAGCAGGTCAACCGCCGCAAGGACGGCGCCGAGATTGCCGAGGCCGTGGTGGTGGCCCCCATCCGCCAGCCTGACGGCCACATCAGCCACTATGTAGAGCTCAAGCAGGACGTCACCGAGCGCAAGCGCGCTGCGCAGGAAATTCATCGCCTGGCGCATTTCGACAGCCTCACCAGCCTGCCCAACCGCTTCACGCTGATGGAGCGGCTGTCTGCGCTGCAGGGCCGCGCTGGCCGCCCGCCCACCACGCAACACGCGCTGCTGCTGCTGGACCTGGACCGCTTCACCACCTTCAACGATGCCCGCGGCAGCGAGATGGGCGACCGCCTGCTGTGTGCCGTGGCGCTGCGCCTGTCCGAGATACTGCCCCCCCAGGGCCTGCTGGTGCGTGTGGCGGGCGACGAGTTTGCCGTGGTGCTGCACGGCCTGGGCGCCGATGCCTCGCTGGCGGGCCGGCGTGCCCTGGCATTTGCCGAAAAGCTGCAGACAGCGTTGCTGCGGCCGCTGCACCTGCAAGACAACGACACCGAAGAAGCCCAGCTGGGTGCGAGCGTGGGCATCACGCTCTACCCGCAAAGCGCCAATGATGTTGCGCACGACGCCCTGCGCCGTGCAGGCACGGCGCTGCACCGCGCCAAGCAGGCCGGTGGTGGGCGGGTGGCCTTCTTCGAGCAAGGCATGGGCGAGGCGGCCGAGCAGCGCTTTCGCGTGGAGCGCGAGCTGCGCCAGGCCATCGGCGCGGGCGAGCTGCGGCTGTACCTGCAGTCGCAGGTGGACGTGTTGGGCCAGATCACCGGGGCTGAGGTGCTGGTGCGCTGGCAGCATCCGCGGGACGGCCTGGTGGCGCCGGGCGTGTTCATCCCCGTGGCGGAAGAGTCGGACCTGATCGTGAGCCTGGGCGGCTGGGTACTCTCCCATGCCTGCGCGCTGCTGGCGCAGCCATTGTTTCAGGAGCGGCGACTGCGGCTGTCCGTCAACCTGAGTGCCCGGCAGTTCCGGCAGGCGGGTTTTGTGCCGCAGCTGCGCGCCATGCTGGCTGCCAGCGGTGCCGACCCGCGCCTGCTCACCCTGGAGGTGACCGAAGGCCTGGTGATCGACGATTTTGACGACGCCGTGGCCAAGATGGGCGAGCTGGCGGCGCTGGGGGTGGACATGTCGCTGGACGACTTCGGCACGGGCTATTCGTCGCTGGCCTATCTCAAGCGCCTGCCGATCCAGGAGATCAAGATCGACCGCTCCTTTGTGCGCGACGCCCCCACCAATGCCGACGATGGCGTGCTGGTGGAAGGCATCCTGTCGGTGGCCCGTCACTTCGGCCTGCGCATGGTGGCGGAAGGGGTCGAGACCCGTGACCAGGCGGATTTCCTGAGCCAACGCGCACCCGATATCGTGTACCAGGGCTACCTCTTCGGGCGCCCCGAGCCCGATGCCGACTGGCTGGCCCGTGCGGCGCTGGTGGGCACTGCCACCGTAGAGGATGAGGGCTGAATTTCAAGAAAAAATAGCTGCCAGCGCTTATTGGTAAAGCGCTGGCAGCTATTTTTATGATAGCAATCGGCCTGTCGGCGCATGCGCGCCTCAGCGCCACGGCCTGCAGGTGCTGGGTGACTTACTTGTTCTTCTCTTTGCCACGCGGGATGACGGCGGTCACCGGTGGCATGGGGCGGTCAGAGCCGCCGCTTTCCTTGGGCAGCGAAGTGTCCTTCTTGGGTTTCTTTGCCATCTTGTTGCTGCGTTGTTCGCCTTTGGCCATGGTGCCTCCTGTAAAGGTCTCGGAATGGGACCGTGCCGGGATGGTACGTCACAAACCGGCCCCTTTCAGCGCACGGCGGGCTGCGCCGCAGCGGGGTTCGCTGCCGCAGGATGCGCTCGCAGAGCCAGGCGCTGGTCATGCGCCAGCGCCAGGGCGTTGAGCACCGCGATGCTCCCACCCAGCGCACAGGTGGCGTCCCAGCCGCCCCACAGCCAGGCCACAGACCCGAGCGCCGACCCGCTGGCCGCGCCGGTGAAGTAGCTGGTCATGTACACCGCGTTGATGCGCGCACGGGCCGTGGGGTCCAGCCGGTAGATCACGTTCTGATTGCTGATGTGCACGCCCTGCAGCGCCAGGTCCACCACCAGCATGCCCACTACAAACCACACCAGGCTGGTGGCGCCCAGCCAGAGCGCGCCCCAGCCCAGCAGCAGCAACCCCACCGAAACGGCCGTGGCCACCTGGGCCTGACCACGGTCGGCCATGCGGCCCGCCACATTGGCCATGAGTGCACCGGCCACGCCCGCCAGCCCCACCAGGCCGATGCCCGCATCGCCCAGGCGGTGGGCAGGCCCCGCCAGCAACAGCGCCATGGTGGAGAACAACACGCTGACCGACGCAAACGACAGCCCGCCCAGCAAGGCGCGGCTGCGCAGCCGGGGGTGGCGCAGGGCCAGTGTGCCCAGAGAGCGCAGCACCTGGCCATACCCCTGGGCCCGCCCAGCATTTCGCGAGCGGGGCATTACCCACCACAGCGCCAGCGCCACGGCCACCATGGCCACGCCCGCCACGCGGTACACCAGCGTCCAGCCGCCCAGTTCAGACAGCAGTCCTGCCACGCTGCGCGCCGCCAGAATGCCCACAAGCAGCCCGCTCATCACCAGCCCCACCGCCCGCCCACTGCGGCCCGGCGCAGCCAGCGTGGCCGCCAACGGCACCAGCACCTGCGCAGCCACCGAGAACAGCCCCGTCAGCACCGTGCCTAGCGCCAGCAGGGCGTAGCTGCCCGCAAACCCGCTGGTGAACAGCCCCAGAGCCGCCAGCAACATCAGCGTGGTGATGAGCCGCCGTCGCTCCAGCATGTCACCCAGCGGCACCAACAACAACAAACCCGCCGCGTAGGCCACCTGCGCCAGCGTGACGATGAGCGCCGCCGAGGCGTCACGCACCTGCAACTGCGTGGCAATGGAGTGCAGAAGGGGCTGGTTGAAGTAATTGCTGCCCGCGCACAACCCGCAGGCCACGGCCATGAGCAGCAGCACCGGCGTGCTGAGGCCTGGCGCCTCTGGGTGGGGCGTGCTGGGCGGTGTGGTGGATGCGGAGCGGGAGTGCGGTGGAGTGCTCATCTTGGGGACAGTGGTTGCCTGGGGTGGTGTGCATGCACAGCTCATGCCTGCATCACTCCTGTGGCCTCGATTTCAATCAGCATGCCGTCGAGCGCCAGCCGGGGCACCGGGATCAGCGTGCAGGCCGGTGCCGCCCCATCGGGCCACAGGCTGCGCACCGCCTGGCTGAACAGCGCCAGCCGCTGCTCGGTGTGGTCCACCACCAGCACGGTGAGCTTGGCCACATCGTGCACGCTGGCCCCCGCGCCTGCCAATGCGATACGCAGGTTGGTGAAAGCCTGGCGCAGCTGCTCGCCAAAGTCGGCAGACAGCTGGCCCGCCGCGTTCTCGCCACCTTGGCCCGCCACAAAGACAGTGCGTGCCGGGGCGGGCGCCACCACCACATGGGTGTAGCCATTGGCACGCGGGTCGTACAGGCCCGGCGGGTTGATGAAGCGCAGCGTGGAAGTTGCCGTGGCGGGGTGCTGGGTTGTTGCGGTATCAAGGCGCATGGTGCAGAAATCCTGAGAGGGGATGTGAAGGTGAAGACCACGGCGGAATTGCCAGAAAGCCTGGGCGACCGCAGTCGCAGCGGCATCGGCGGCGGTTGCAAGGGCTTCGTGGGTTAGTATCAAACCTTAAGTTAAATTGAGGTCAATCGCCGTGAAGAAAGCCCTTGCAGAAGCTGTTGTGAAACCAGGCAAGCTCCGCATTCCCGTCGCCCGCGTGGTAGCGGACGCGCAGGCTGACCCGTCCGAGCTGTGCGAAAAATCCGAGCTGTCGGTGGGCGAGGTCGCCAGCCGCAGCGGGCTGGCCGTGTCGGCCCTGCATTTTTATGAATCGCGCGGGCTGATCGCCAGTGTGCGCAATGCGGGGAACCAGCGGCGCTACCCGCGCTCCGTGCTGCGCCGCGTGGCGGTGATCAAGGTGGCGCAGCGCATGGGCGTGCCGCTGGCCGCCATCGCCGAGGCCTTGCAGGCGCTGCCCGCCGGGCGCACGCCCACGGTGGCCGACTGGCGCCGCCTGTCCGCCCGCTGGCGCGATGACCTGGACGAGCGCATCCGCACGCTGACGGCGCTGCGTGACCAGCTGGATGGCTGCATTGGCTGCGGTTGTTTGTCGCTCAAGGTCTGCCCGCTGCGCAATGCGCAGGATGCGCTTGCAGAGGAGGGGCCTGGGCCGCATTTTTGAGATGCGATGTGTGATTTGCTGCGCCCGCCGACGAAAAGGACGCATGGATTCCTGAAGGTCCTGTCCATTCATCCCCTCAATCTGCTCCGCCCGCGCGTGCCCAGGCCCGCCACCGCCATCACGCATGCGTTGAGCCGCTTCCGACTGCTGAAGGGCCCAGACCAATGCCTTTTGATCGTCATTCATGCTTGTCTCCCGTTGCGTAATTCGGTAGTCCATCTGCGGCCGCCCTTGCGGGGGTGGAACCTGCGGTGGTTGTATGGGGTATCGGCATGAGCCGTCACGCAAGCCCGAATGACTTGCGCAAGCCCTTCCCGACAGGGCCTGCAGGCATGAAGCGGCGAAGTTTGGCCAGCATCGACGCTTCACCCTTGGGTGTGTGGCGCATTTTCCAAGTCCCCAGCGCGGCACGGACGATGGTGTCGGCCACGCCCTGGGGCGGGGGCGCCTTCTGCACGTTGCTCTGGATCGCTTGCGACACGACGTCCAGCTCCTTGCTGTAGTCAGCAATCCGGGCCACCGTTTGGGGCGCGTTCAGATCCAGGTTGGTCTTGGTGAAGGAGGGCTCGACCAGCGAGACGCGGATACCGAATTGGCGCACTTCGTGGTCCAGCGTTTCAGCCAGCCCTTCAACGGCGTGCTTGGACGCTGAATAGAGAGCCATGTAGGGCGCGGGCAAAAATCCGAGCACCGAACTCACATTGACGATGCGGCCAGAGCGCTGCCCGCGCATGTGCGGCAACACTGCCTTGATCACGCGCAAGACGCCGAAGAGGTTCGTGTCAAACAGCTTCTGAGCCTCCTCCACAGATGTTTCTTCCGCAGCGCCCAGCAGAGTCACCCCCGCGCTGTTGATCAGCACGTCGATGCGTTGGGCTTGCGCGATGATGGTCTGGATGCCGCTTTCAACGGACATTTCGTCGCGGATGTCCATCTCAACGAGCGTCACGTTGGGAATGGCGTGCGCTTTGGCGGTGTTGCGCACGGTGCCGAAAACCCGGCAGCCCTGTTCGGCAAACTTCATGGCGGCAGCACGACCGATGCCCGAGGACACGCCGGTAACAACGACAACTTTGGATTTCGACATGGCAGTTCCTTTGATAGTGAGATTCGCAAGGGGAATCAGATAGATGCAGATGCGGGGGCTGAGCGAATGGGCCGGATGCCGAACCAGATCGAATACATCGCGGGCAGGAACACGAGCGTCAGTACCGTGCCGGCCAGCGTGCCGCCGATCAAGGTGTAGGCCAACGTTCCCCAGAACACGGAGTGCGTCAGCGGGATGAACGCCAGGATCGCGGCCAGGGCGGTAAGGATCACCGGGCGGGCACGTTGCACGGTGGCTTCCACCACGGCGCGGAAGGGGTCGAGTCCGGCGTCTTCGTTTTCGCGGATCTGCCCGATCAGGATGAGCGTGTTGCGCATCAGAATGCCGGACAAGGCGATCAGGCCAACCAGCGCATTGATGCCAAAGGGCTGTTGAAACAACAGCAGTGTCGGCACCACTCCGATCAGGCCCAGCGGGCTGGTCAGGAAGACCATGACCATCCCTGAGATGGAGCGAACCTGCAGGATGATGATGAGCAGGGTGGCTGCCAGCATGATCGGGAAGATTGGCAGCATGGCGACCGTCGCCTTGCCGGCTTCCTCGATAGAGCCTGCTTCCACGATGCGGTAGCCGCCAGGCAGCTTGTCCATGAGGGGCTTCAGTTGCTGGGTGATGGCCGTGGATACGTCCGGAGGCTGCAAACCTTCAGCAATGTCGCCGCGCACCGTGATCGTCGGCGTGCGGTCACGCCGACGCAGGATGGGATCTTCCATGCGCACCTCGACCTTGCCCACCTGCGACAGCGGGATGCGCTGCCCGCTCGATCCCACCAGCGACAGGCCCGAAATCTTCGCAGGGTCGAGACGGACATCGCCGGCGGCCCGGCCCATCACTTGCACCGAGCGGATATCCTCGCGCACCTCCGTCAACGGGGCTCCGCTCAGCAGGAACTGCAGTTGCAGCGCCACCGAGCTGGAGCTGAGTCCCACGGCACTCAGGCGGTCCTGGTCGAGTGTGAAATGCAAGGTCGGAACACGCGGGCCCCAGTCCGTGTTGACGGTGCGCATCATCGGGCTGGTCTGCAGGACCGCCTCGACCTCGGCGGAAATCTCGCGCAGCTTGTCCAGATCGGGCCCCATGACGCGGTAAGCCACGGGGAAGGGCGAAGGCGGGCCAAACACGATTTGCGTGACACGCACCCGTGCCTCGGGCGCCAGGCCATCTGCCACCGCATGGCGCAGTCTGAATTTGAGCTCTTCCCGTTCCTTGTCATTGCCGGTGAGCACCACGATCTTGGCGAACGACGGGTCCGGCAGCTCGGGCGACATGGCCAGGAAAAAGCGCGGGGCACCCTGGCCGATGTAGGCGGTCACGACCTTGGCCTCCTCCTGCTTGGCCAGCCAAGCCTCCACCTTGGCCGTCGCAGCGCTGGTTTGTTCGATGGACGTGCCGTAGGGCATCTGCACCTCGACCAGCACTTCCGGCCGGTCGGACGTGGGGAAGAACTGCTTCTTGACCAGCGCCATCCCCAGCATCGACACCACAAACAGGATGACGACGGAGGCTGCAACAATCCATTTGCGCGCAATGACGCGGCCAAGCAGCTGGCGGAACTGGTTGTAGCGCGGTGTGTCGTAAATGGCGTCGTGTCCGCCTTCGACCTTTTTGAGGTCAGGCAACAGCTTGACGCCCAGGTAAGGCGTAAAAACCACCGCCACCACCCACGACGCAATCAATGCAATGCCTACGATCCAGAACATGTTGCTGGTGTATTCACCCGCCGTGGAGCGTGCGAAACCATTCGGCATGAAGCCAATGGCTGTGACCAGGGTGCCCGAAAGCATGGGGGCTGCCGTATGGCTCCAGGCGTAGGCCGAGGCCGCCACACGGCTGTAGCCTTCTTCCATCTTCACCACCATCATTTCAATGGCAATGATGGCGTCGTCCACCAGCAGGCCCAGGGCCAGGATGAGTGAGCCCAGCGTGATCCGGTCAAAGTTCTTGCCAGAGGCGGCCATGATCACGAACACCGCCGCCAGCGTCAACGGCACGGCGGCTGCCACGACGATGCCCACACGCCAGCCCATGCTGACAAAGCAGACCACCATCACGACGAGCAGGGCGACAAAAAACTTGACCATGAACTCGTCCACTGCCGAGCTGATGTTGACGGCCTGGTCGGTCACCTTGGTCAGCGTCATGCCCCTGGGGAGTTCTGCATTGATCTTGGTGACCTCGGCCTCCAGCGCTTTGCCCAGATCGAGCCCGTTCCAGTCGTCGCGCATCACGACGCCCAGCAGCAGGGCTGGCTCGCCGCCGTTGCGCACCAGGAAGGTTGCGGGGTCTTCATAGCCGCGCTCGATAGTCGCCACATCCGACAGCTTCAGCGTACGCCCCTGCGCGATGATCGGGGTCTGCCGGATCTTCTCCAACGTGTCGAACGCGCCATCCACACGCAGGAATACCTGTGGTCCCTTGGTTTCGATGGAGCCTGCGGGCGTCAGCACGTTCTGGCTGTTGAGCGCGGCAAAAATGTCCTGCGGCGCCACGCCCAGCGTGGCCAGGCGATCATGGGAGAACGAGACGTAGATCCGCTCGGGTTGTTCCCCAATGATGTTGACTTTCTTGACGCCGGCCACATGCAGCAGTTGCTGGCGCAACACTTCCGCGTCGCGGACCAACTGTCTTTGGGGTTCACCCTTGGCCTTGAGGGCGAAGAGCGCAAAGGTCACGTCTGCATATTCGTCGTTGACCATAGGGCCGATGACGCCAGCAGGCAGTTTCCTCGCCTCGTCGCTGATCTTCTTGCGAGCCTGGTAGAACTCCTCCTGCACTTGCGACGGCGGTGCGCTGTCCAGCAGCGACACCATGGTGAAAGCCAGGCCGGGGCGGGTGAAGGTTTCTGTGCGGTCGTACCAGCGCAATTCCTGCATGCGCTTTTCCAGGGGTTCTGCAACCTGATCCTGCATCTCCTGGGCCGTGGCGCCAGGCCACGCCGTAACGATCGTCATCTGCTTGATGGTGAAAGGCGGGTCTTCAGCGCGCCCGAGTTTGGCAAACGCGAGAATGCCTGCTGCAGAGATCAGGAAGATCAGGAAGAGGGTGATGGCGCGCTCGCGCACTGCGAGCGCCGACAGGTTGAAACGGCCTTCGCTCACGGACGTGCTCCTTCCTTCGGAGCAGCTGCGGCAAGATCTGCCAGCCGGACCTGCTCGCCTTCGCGCAACAGGTGCGCACCCAGTGCGACGATTCGCTCCCCGGGCTTGATGTGGCCCGTCACGTAGGCGCCTGCATCGTCCAGGCGCTGGACGGCCACCGGCTGCCAGGCAACCTTGGCCGGTTCACCGCGAAGCACCCAAACTCCTGGGCCCTTGCCCGCATCGAACAAGGCGCCGATGGGCACCTGCAGGCCCGCCGCCGCAGAGGACTTTTCGTCCGGAATGCGAACCACCACCGTGGTGCCCAGGGGCGCGTTGGCCAAATCCCCTTCGAGCACATAGCGGGCCTCGAAGGTGCGCGTCACCCGGTCTGCCGAGCTGGAAAGCTGTCGCAGCTTGGCCGAGACGGCGGCCTCCTCCTTGCCAAACAAGGTGGCTTGTGCCTGCGACCCTATGGCGGGGCGCAAAGTCTCCGGCAGCTGCACGAGCGCTTCGCGTCGGCCTGCATGGGCCAGGCGGACTACCGGTTGCCCGGCGCTCACCACCTGTCCGGGTTCGGCCAGCGTTTCCACGACGACGCCGTCGCCGTCTGCCACCAGCTCGGCATAACGGCTTGCATTGCGGGATACATCCGCCTGGGCTTCGGCCGCACTGAGCTGCGCCTGGGCTGCGTCTGCAGCCGCCTTCACCTGGTCATAGGCCGCAGCGGAGATAGCGCCTGTGCCGCGCAGGTCGCGGTACCGTGCTTCATCGTCCGCCGTCTGGCGAGCACGGGCACGCGCAGCGGCCACAGCCTCTTGCTGCGCATGGGCGGCCAGTTTCAGATCGACCGCATCGATGCGCATGAGCAGCTGCCCGCGTTTGACGGTCTGCCCCGCATCCACTAGCCGTTCCAGCACCTTGCCCGAGACGCGAAAGCCCAGGTCGCTCTGCACCCGGGCCGCTACGGTACCCGTGAACGCCCTGGAGGCAGCTGCGGCCTCCTGAACAATGGCTGCGCGCACCAGCGGCGCTTCGGTGCGTGGATCGGAAGAAGCCTTTTCGCCGCAGGCGACCAGCGCCAACGGCAAGGCAGAAATGAGAAACAGAGTGGCGAGGCGAGGCCGAAGCATGAAAGTCCCTTGTGCAGATGGATCGGGACTTTCATTGTGATTCTTGTGACCAAATTAGTCAATAGTCACAAATAAACTTTCGCTCATGGGGACAGGCTGCGCAGGACCAGGCTGGACAACTGGGTGGGCGCCTCGTTGGCGTAGTCCAGGCTGTGCTGCAGGATCAGCGGATTGAGGTAGGGGCGCATCACCAGGTGGATGGCTGCAGTGGTTTCATCCAGCGGCGTCTTGCGCTCGAAGTCGCCGGTCTGCCGGCCTTCCTGCAAAACATCCCGCAACAGCGCCTGCAGGCGCTCCTCGTACACGATGGTGGACTGCCAGCGTTCGGTTGCCGCAGAGGTGGCGATCTCGTAGAGCTTTCTGTCCTGGAAAAAGAGACGCAGGCTCGACTCCACAATGGCTTTGAACATGCGCCGCAGCTTCTCGGGTGGCCGATCGGCCTGGGCCACGGCCGCCCGGACCTCGCTCTCGATATCGCTCAGGCAGTTGGCGCAAATCATCTCGCCGATGGCCTGCTTGGATTCGAAGAACTTGTAGATATAGGCTTTGGAAAAACCGATCTCCTTGGCCAGGTCGGACACGGTGGTTTTTTCGTAGCCGTAGCGGCTGAAGTGCTCGGTGGCGGCGGTCACGATCTGGTTTCGCACCTCGTGGTCCGCAGGGCCCCGGCCTGCGGCGGTGGGATGGCTTGTTTTGGTCATGGGCAAAGCTTACGCCAGTCTTGGTGACTAGACAACGAGTGACTATTTGGTATTATGGTCACAATTCAATTGAACCATGACCGAAAAAACCATGCTGCCCAAACGCACACTCGCCGCCCTTCTTGTGGCCAGCCTCTCCGCCGGCTGCGCCGTGGGGCCGGACTATGTCCGGCCCGAGATTTCCCTGCCTGGGCATTACCAGGATCAGCCCGGCAGCAATCAACAGCCAGAGAAGGCCGCCGCCGAACTGGCCTCCTGGTGGTCTGCGTTTGGCGATCCTCAACTCACGCGATTCGTGTCGCTCGCGCTGGCGCAAAACCTCGATCTGGCGCAAGCCGCTGCACGGGTCGCCCAGGCGCGTGCGGGGCTGGGCGCGGCCGACGCCGCACTGTTGCCGTCCGCAGCCGTGTCGGGCCAGGCTGCGCGGGCCTATCAGTCCACGCAAACACCCTTGGGACAGGTCTTGAGTTCGACGCCGGGTTTTGACCGGTATGGCAGCGCTTACGAGGCAAACCTGGGCGCAAGCTGGGAGCTGGATGTGTTTGGCGGCCTGCGCCGGGGGCGGGAGGCGGCCACCGCCGAATACCAGTCTTCGGAGGCTGGTGCTGTTGCCACCCGATTGGCCGTGGCGGCACAGACCGCAGATATCTACATCACGATTCGCGGCCTGCAGGCCCGCCGAGACGTGGCCCGCCAGCAGGTGCAGACGCAACACGACCTGCTGTCCAACGTCAGGCTGCTGCACAGTAAGGGTCTTGCGGCAGAGCTCCAGGTGAGCCAGGCGGAGGGGGCGCTCTCGCAGGCGCAAGCAGCGATCCCGGTGCTGGACGCTTCCTTGGACACGGTAATGAACGCCATGGATGTCATCCTGGGAACTCCCCCGGGCACCCACCGCGCAGAACTGACCGCGCCGGGCGGCATTCCGGCAACTCCCCAAGGAATTGCGACGGGCTCGCCGAGCGAGCTGCTCAGGCGCAGGCCGGACCTCATCGCTGCGGAGCGCCGCTTGGCTGCATCCAATGCGCGCATTGGCGCCGCCATCTCCGAGTACTACCCCAAACTCTCTCTCAGCGGCCTGGTGGGGAGTGCAACGTCTGTGTCCAGCGGCAGCCTGTTCTCGGGCGGCGCCAGCCAGGCCACAGGCGTGCTCGGGCTGCGCTGGCGTCTTTTCGACTTCGCGCGCATCAATGCGCAGATAGAGCAGGCCAAGGGCCAGGAGGCAGAGATGCTGGCCGCCTACCGATTGGCGGCGCTGCGGGCCACGGAAGATGTGGAAAACTCGCTCTCCGCGTTTTCCAGGCGCCAGGAGCAAGTTTTGGTGTTGAAGGCCGGTGTCGATTCGCTGGGTCGCGCTCGCGCAGCGTCGTTCTCGGCCTACCAAAAAGGCGTTGTCAGCTTGATCGAAGTCTTGCACGCCGATGAGACCTTGCTCCGGGCTGCCGATGCGCGTGTACAGGCGCAGACGGAATCTGCCCGTTCGGCAGTGGCCATCTTCAAAGCACTGGGGGGAGGGTGGGAGTCCGGTGCATCTCCGACCTAGTCCACGTTCAATGGCCACGCCCAAAGCAGCGTTAACTTCCGACGAGTACGGTCACATCGCCTACCACCGCAACGGCCCGGTTTCATCGCTCCAGAAGATCCACCGCCGCACCTCCGCATACGGCGATGTGCCGATGGAATACGGGTCCATCCCCGTCTCCACGCGCTCCAGGTGCACCAGGTAGCCGCCGTAGCTGGCGGCCCATAGGGTGCTGCCGTCGGGCGACATGTCCATGGCACTGATGGTGCTGCCGATGTGGTGGCGCCACAGCGGGCGCCCGTCGTCGCTGAGGGCGTGCAGGTAGCCATTGGCATCGCCCAGCACCACCATGCGCGGCAGGGTGGCAGATGCATACACGCGCCACTGGGTGTTGATGGCCGGGGCTTCGTGTGTTTCTTCTTCTCCACTGTCTGCCGCGAGGTCTGGCAACGCTGCACTCACTGGCGCGGCCAGCGTGCAGCCCCCGTAGAAGTGGCAGGAGTTGGCAAACAGCTGCGTGCCGTCGTGTGAGAAGGTGGTGTGGTGCGGGTAGGACGACAGGGGCTCGTAGCGGCGCACCACCTGGCCTCGGGCGTTCAGCAGGATGTGCACGCTGTCCTGGTCGCCCACGGCGATGTAGCGCTCGTCCGGTGACAGGGCCATGTGCAGCATGTCGAGCGCCAGCATCGTGACCTCGGCGCCGTTCACCGATTCGTCCTGCTGGTTCTTGGGCCAGGTGTAGGGGCCGTCTTCGTCAAAGGTTTGCGGGTGGATGCGCTGCACGGGGCTGCTGGCTTCCTCGGCACCCTCGGCGTGTAACAGATAGACGCCCGTGGGGTTGCGCAGCAGCACACGCTGGCCGTCGTTGAAGGGGATCAGCTCGTCGCAGAGCTGGCCCAGGGGGCCGGGCGATACCACCACCTGAGCTGGCAGTGCTTCGTTGCCCTGGGGCAGTGCAAAGCGGGCGATGACGGGGCCGTCAAAACCATCGTGCGTGGTGACATGCTGGCCGTCGCTTTGCGCAAAGCAGCGCCGGTTGGGCGAGCGGCCGAGGCCGCGTAGTGCGGGCAAGGGGATGTGCCGCAGGCCCTGCAGGGCCACCCAGTGCGCCGTGTCGTCGTAGGGGGCGCCGATGCGCGCCAGCACGCGGCCGTCGTCCAGCGCGAACACCGGGCCGATGAAGCGGCCCGCATCGGCGGCGTGTCGCACGAAGGCGTCGGGGGCAAATGCAAAGCGCTGGCGAAAGCGGTCGGCCAGGTCTTCGTCGGCGTGGGTGTTGACCACGCGGGCCAGCTGCAGCACGGTGGCTGCGGCCGCCTTGCGCGGGTCGGAGGGCAGGTCGCTGTCTTCGTTTTCTTCTTCTTGTTCTTCTTCGGTATCGCCGTTGCCTTTCTGCACCTCGGCCGCATCCAGAGCGAGCTGGTGCGCGCGGATGGCGGCCACATAGCTTTGCCCATCGGCCTGCCATTGGTCGGACAGCGTCATCAGCTCGACAGGGAAGACCGCTGCATCGGGCAGGTCGGGCGCCAGCGGGGGCGTGGCCAGCAGGTGCACGGCGGCTTCGATGCGCCGCGCCTCGGCCTGGCGGGCCTGCTCCTGTTCGTGCTGATCGCGCACGCGCAATTGGACCGCACCGTAAAAACGCAGCAGCCGCGTTATGTGGTCGGCGGCACTCCGGGGCAGGGTGGTGCGGGCATCGCACTGGCGCTGCGCATAGGTGAACTCCACCACGGCAGGCCCGTCCAGCGCGGCTTCCACGTTGATCTGGTAGGCGCTGTGGGCGTTGTCGTCTTCGTCGCCGGGGGCTTCGTCGCCGTTTTCCCAGCTGAGCTTGAGGGCGCGGCCCCAAGGCTCGCCTTCGTGCATGCAGGGCTGGCGTGCACCCACCCACACGTCGCCTTCCCACCAGCCGTTCTTGTCGCTGTCCCACCAGTCGTTGTAGCGCTCGGTGAACACGGGCAGGGTGGTGAAGTCTTCGATGCGTTCTGCGGTCAGCTCGGCCACCAGGCGCTGGTACAGCGGGTAGCGGGCGCGGTGCTGGCCCACGGCCTTGCGCAGGTAATCCAAGACGCCGCGCCAGGCCAGCGTGCAGGCCTGCCAGGCTTCGGGGGCGGTGTCGGGTGCCAGGGGCAGCCATTCGCCGGGCTCGCCTTCGCTATAGGCGCGGTACACCAGCGTGAGCTGCGCGGTGGTGGGCACCTTGCGGCCCCGCACGGCGGCGGCCAGGCGCGCCAGCAGCCCCTGGCGTTCGGGCACCTGCGCCACCGAGAGGTAGAAGTCCCAGGTCTTCCAGACGGTGATGAACACGTTGTCATCGCGCTGGTCGCCATCGGCGTCCACATGCCGCTGGCACAGCGAAAAATCAGTCTGCTGAAACCACCCGGTGGCCGTGTGCTCCTTGGGGCCGATCACGGGCGTGTGCACGGCGGCCAGGATGTTGCGCACGCTGATGGCCTCATTGGCGAACAGCTCGGCCTCCAAGGGCATCAGCGCGTGGATCTCGGCGCTGCTGCGCGTGGCGTTCTCGCCCGCGCGCACGGCGGCCACCACGCGGGCGCGGTCCAGCACGTAGCTGACGCCGCTTTCGCCATCGTCGATGCCGTCATGGAACTCAGGCAGGAACACGATGCCTACGATTTCGCTGGAGAACTCCGCCAGGTGCGGCACGCCGCGCACCTCGTCCATGAGGAACTCCACCTGTTCGGGCCCGGTGATGTCTACGGGGTATTCATCCGTGAACAGTGCCACCCGCGCCGTGAGCCCGCCACGCACGGTGAGCCCGCCGTGGTTGTAGTCGCCCCACAGCAGGTCGGCCACTTGCAGCGCGCCCTGCACATAAAGCAGCTGGCCGCCCACCACGGCGTTGTGCATGCGCGCGTCGCCCAGTACGACCAGGTGCGTGGCGCCATCGGTGTCGTCGCAGGTGAGCGCGCCGTCAATCTGCAGATGCCCTTCTATCAGGATCAGAAAGGGCTGGCCCGTGGGAGCTTGGTTGGTGTTGTTGCCGTCCTGCAGCAGCGCCCGCAGCGGGCTGCCGCTGGCCAGGGGCGCATCCAGGTGCAGCTCGGGCACCAGCACATCGCCGGTGATGCAGAGCACGGTTTCCGTGGCCAGCGCATCCGGGTCCTCTGCAAGGCGCTGGGCGATCCAGCTGTCGGCGGGCAGTCGGGCGGCCACATCGGCCAGCGGGCAAAGTCGGGCAGTGGGCATGGTGCGGGAAAGCGGTGGAACAACGGGCGGGGCATCGTACACCGCGTGCGGTGTGGTTTCTGTTTTGCGCAGAGAATGATGTGTTGTCTTACTAATTGGCCGCCATGACACAAAACTCTCCCGTTTTCGAAGTCCTTCCCCGCGACCTGTCTGCCTACCGCCAGGGCAATGTGGGCATCGACTACGTGCACCGTTTTGAATCGGCCCAGCCAGGCCCCCACGTGCTCATCAATGCGCTCACGCATGGCAACGAGATCTGCGGCATGGTGGCGGCCACGCACCTGCTGGACACGGGCGTGCGCCCGCGGATTGGCACGCTGACCATCAGCTTTGCCAACGTGGCGGCGTATGCATCGTTTGACCCGACCCGTCCGTTTGAAAGCCGCCAGCTGGTGCACAACCTCAACCGCATCTGGTCCGCCGGTGAACTGGACGGCACGGCTGCAAGCCCCGAGCTGGACCGCGCCCGTGCGTTGCGCCCGGTGGTGGCTGCGGCCGATCACATCCTGGACATCCACTCCACCAGCCAGGACGTACAGCCTTTCTGGGTGTACCCCGCCTATCCGCGCAATGCGCAGGTGGCGCTGGCCATTGGCAGTCCGCCCGTGCACCTGGTGATGCCCAGCGGGCTGGGCTCGGGCACGCCGCTCATCCAGCACGGCCGCCATGGGCTGGCTGAGAGCGATGGGGTGGCTTTGGTGGTGGAGTGTGGCCAGCATTTCCGCCAGTCGGCGGCCGACGTGGCCACGGCCGTGGCGCTGGATTTTCTGGCGCATTTCGGGCTGGTCGAAGCTGCTGCCAACCGCCCAGCGCCAGGCCCGCAGCGCCGCTATGAACTGCTGGAGACCTGCATGGTGCGCACGCCGGACTTCCGCTTCACACGGCCTGTGCAGGGCTTTGAGGTGTTTGCCCAGGGCGAACTCATCGCCACCGATGGCCCGCACGAGATCCGCGCGCTGTGCGACGACTGCACGGTGATGATGCCCACGCGCGAGCCCATCGTGGGCCGCGAGGCGGTGTACCTGACCCGGCCGATCTGACCGGCAAGGACCGGCAGGCTCAGAAGGACGAGCCGGGCTGCGCGAGGAAGGCCAGCTCCTGCGCCGTAGACGTGCGCCCCAGCACGGCGTTGCGGTGCGGATAGCGCCCGAAGCGCGCAATGATGTCGCGGTGCGCCACCTCGAACTTCAGGTTGTTTTCCAGCCCCGGCTGGTCAAACAGCACCATCGCCTGGGCGTGGATGGCGGCGGATTCGCTGTGCATGTAGGGCATGTAGGCAAAGGCGCGCTCGGTGGGGGCCAGTGCCTTGTCGTGCTGCCCGGCCACCAGCTCCTGCGCCAGGGCCAGCGCCTGGGCGTCTTGCGCAAACGCAAGCGGCGAGCCCCGGTGGATGTTGCGCGAGAACTGGTCCAGCACCAGGATCTCTGCCAGGCGGCCTTGGGGCGTGCCGCGCCAGTTCCACAACTCGCACTGCCGCGCTGCCTGCCAGGTGGCACCGAAGCGGACACGGATCATCGCGTCGATGGCGTCCTCTTGTGCGAAGTGCTGGGCGGGGGTGAGTTCTTCGAACCAGAAATGAAGGATGTCTTCGGCTTGCATCGTGAATATCGCATGAAATAGGGCTCTGGCGCTTGATCATAAAGCGCTGGCAGCTATCCATTTCATAGTATCCGATGCGGACCGCTCAGTTCTGGAGGCGGATTTTTCCCTCGCGCACATATTGGTTGAACTGGTCCTTCGGGATCGCGGCGGAGCCCACGGCATCGTTGTCTGCGGTCCAGCTCAAGGTGGTGCTGTCTTTGGAAGGCGCCAGCTCTACGGGGCCTTTCGGAATGGTCAACGGCGCTCCGTCACCCGGGGTGTAGGTAACGTGGCCTGCAATGGTGGCGTGCTGGGTCATGGTGAATTCCTTTTTGGTGGTGCCGATGTGATGGAGCTTCCATTGCACTGCGCGCACGCGTACCGGGGTGTAAGACCATGCCGTGCCACCGCGCGGGCCGTGGCCGCCACCCGTAGCCCTTGAAACTGGCGCGGCCCAGGCGAGGGACGCCAAGCAAGGGCCGCCCCGCAGCGAGGGCGTCGTCCCCCTGGGGGGAAGGCGCGCAGCGACTCAGGGGGGACTCCTGCTCATGGAGGCACCACCGCCTGCGTCCGCTCCTGCCGCACCAGATACAACCCGCTGCCGATGATGATCGCGCCGCCCAGCAATGTGGAAACCCCCGGCACGGCCTGCCACAGCACCCAGTCGAGCCCCATGCCCCAGGCCAGGGCCGTGTATTCAAACGGTGCCACCACCGACGCCTGCCCGTGCCGGAACGCCTCGGTGATCGCCAGCTGCCCCAGAAACCCCGTGACCGCCAGGCCCGCCACCAGCGGCCAGTGTGCAGCGTCCACGCCCACCCAGCCCGGCCAGGCCAGCGTGCCCGCGCCCAGCGCCAGCAAGGCGGTGGTCCAGAAGACCAGGCTGGCGCTGGAGTCTGTGCGGCTGAGCACGCGCCCCGTGATGGCCGACACGGCGTATCCACACGCTGCGCCCAGCACCGCCAGCGCGCCCAGCGTGAAAAATGCGTCCTGGCTGGGCTGCAGGGCCACCACCACGCCCACCATGCCCAGCACGATCGCCACCCAGTGGGCGGCGCGCACCTTCTCGCCCAGCACCACGGTGGACAGCGCCGTGATCAGCAACGGGGCGATGAAAAACAGCGTGTAGGCCTCGGCCAGGCCCAGCTCCTTGAGTGCGTAGGTGAACAGGCCCAGCATGGTCACGTTGAGCACGCCACGCAGCAGGTGCAGCGGCCAGCGCACCTTGAGCAAGCCCCGCACCTCGCCGCGCCACAGCACATACAGCGTCACCAGCGGCAACGCAGCCCAGCCGCGCAGCGCCGCGACCTGCATGGCGGGGTAGCTGGCCGACAGGGTCTTGAGCAGGGCGTCCATCAGCGAAAAACACCCCACCGCCGCGACCATGGCGACGATGCCGCGCAGGTTGCCCGAGGCTGCCGCCTGCGCTGTGGTGGCCGTCGCAGTTGTGGTTGCGGCTGCAGATGCCGCAGGCTGAGCCTCGGTGTCGCTCGTCCGCGTCATGGTTGTACCGCCGCAGGAAGGCTGCAGGCTGTGGCGGGTGGCAGGGTGGCAAACGGCGCAGGAGCTGTGCCGCCAAGGCAGCGGTGCTGCGCTGGAAGACTGTGCATGGGGTAACGAGATGTGGCTGCCTGCGGCGCGTGGGCCTGCGCCGCAGCCAGGGGGTCGGTGGGCCAAAAAGTGTAGCGCAGCCCGCGCCAGCGCGCTGCCTCGGCTCGGCTCGGCTCAGTCCGCCTTGTGGTTGGCTGCGTTGCGGCTCACCTTGTCGTGCAGCATCGGAATGGCCCACAGCACCACCAGCGCGAGCACCGTGCTCAGCACCGCCGTGGCTTCGCGGCCTAGCCCGGCGGCCACGCCGATGGCGGCCGTGAGCCAGATGCCAGCGGCTGTGGTCAGGCCCTTGACCTGGCTTTCGGCATCGCCCTTGAGGATGGTGCCCGCGCCCAGAAACCCCACGCCCGCGATGATGCCCTGCAGCACGCGGCTGTTGTCTGCCGCTTCAATGCCGGCCTGCTGCGCCACCAGCACGAACAGGGCCGCGCCCATGGCCACCAGCATGTGCGTGCGCACGCCGGCGGCCTTGCCCGCGTGTTCGCGTTCCCAACCCAGCAGCCCGCCCAGCAGCGCTGCCATGGCCAGGCGCACCACGATGCGCGTGGCCTGTGTCGCATCGGGCACGTCCGAGAATTCCGAGGCCACCGTGCTGGCGATCTCCTGCCAGAGGTCAGCCATGGCCATAGTCCTTGCACCCGGTGACCGGCGTTGTGGCGAGGGAGGACGGTGTGCTCAGAGAGCGGTGCGCGTGTGGTGGCATGGCGGGGAGTCCAGCGGAGGAGGGGCGCAGCAACAGTGCTGCCCTGCGACTGTGCTGCTCCTGCGCGGCAGCGTCTACCGGTGGCGGGCGAGCGCGGGGGTAGGACACTGCCGACGCACGCCAACGACCGCTTGGCGGGGTGTGGGCGCCAGGTTTTGATAGAAATTGGCATCTGGCGCTTGATGGTAAAGCGCTGGTAGCTATCAAAAGTGAAGCGTCTGGCGATGGCCGCCCATAGCCATGTTCCTCCCGCGCCTCCCCAGCCCGTCCCTGCGGGTGGCGCCATCTGCTCGGCGCTTGCACCCCGGGGTTGCGCGTGTCACGATTTGCCTTGGTGCCTGCAGCGGCCGCCATCACCGGCGGGCCTGGCGCCGCGAGGAGTTTTTGCCATGACGCCCCAACGCATTCTTCTGATACAGGGCCACCCGGACGCGAGTGCTCCCCACCTGTGCCACGCGCTGGCGCAGGCCTATGCGCAGGGGGGCATCGCGGCGGGCCACGAGGTGCGCGAGATCGAGGTGGCTGCCATCGACTTTGCGCTGCTGCGCAGCCAGCACGAGTGGGAGCTGGGCCTGCTGCCCGCATCGCTCAAGCCTGCCCAGGCGGACATCGGCTGGGCGCAGCACATCGTGCTGTTCTTTCCGTTGTGGCTGGGCGACATGCCAGCCCTGCTCAAGGGTTTTCTGGAGCAGGTGGCACGACCCGGGTTTGCCTTCAATACCGAAGGCAGCAACCCCTTTGGCCGCAAGGGGCTCACAGGGCGCAGTGCGCGGGTGGTAGTCACCATGGGCATGCCTGCGCTGGTATACCGCTGGTACTTCCGCGCGCACAGCGTGAAGTCGCTGGAGCGCAATATCCTGGGCTTTGTGGGCATTGCGCCGGTGCATGAGACGCTGGTGGGCAGCGTGGAGCAACTGGGCGACGATGGGATTGCCAAGTGGAAGGCGCGCATGCGTGCGCTGGGCGCGAAGGCGGCGTAGAGCCCTGGCCCTACCTCTGCGCTGCGATGGCGATCAGCCAAATGACCGCGCTGCGGCCAAGGCGCCCATGCGTTGGCTGATCGCAAAGAACTCCTGCACTGTGTCGTCAATGATCTGCTGCGCGGTCTTGACGGAATCGATGAGCCCGGCGGTCTGGCCTGCGAGGGCCGGTGCGGCCTCCATGTCGCCGTCAAAGTACACGCGCTGGATGCCAGCAAAGCTGTCTGCGGGCATCAGGCCTGCCTCATGGATGGCCTGGGTGCGCTGCGACTTGAGCGCGCGGATGCAGGGGCTGGCCTTGGTGTTGAGCATCCAGGTGCCGGTCACGCCCGCATCGACGATGGCGTTCTTGTAGTTGGCGTGCACGGGGCTTTCGGCGCAGCTCACAAATCGTGTGCCCATCTGTACCGCCTCAGCCCCCAGCGCAAAAGCCGCCGCCATGCCGCGCCCGTCGCAGATGCCCCCGGCCGCGACCAGCGGCACATCCACCCGCGCGCGGATGGCCTGCAGCAGCACCAGGGTGGAGACCTCTTCGGGGTTCTTGAAACCGCCGCCTTCACCACCTTCGACCACCAGGCCGTCGATGCCAGCGTCCACGCATTTGAGCGCCGCGTCCACCGTGGGCACCGCGTGGTACACGGTGATGCCCGCATCCTTGAGCGGCGCGATGAACTTGGCCGGGCTGCCCGCCGAGGTGGTCACAAACTTCACGCCCGACGCGCACACAAAGCGCAGCATGGCGTCGTCCTTCAAAAAGCGGATGGGCAGATTCACGCCAAACGGCAGGCCCAGTGCGCTCATCTTGGTGATCTCGGCCTGGCAGTTGGCGGTCTCGCCCGACGATGTCTCGATGATGCCCAGCCCGCCCGCGCGGGACACTGCCGATGCCAGCTGCGTGCGCGCGATCCAGCCCATGGGCGCCTGGATGATGGGGTAGCGCGCGCCCGTGTGGGCGAGGACGCGGTTGGTGGCGGGTGCGGTCATGGGCGGAGTCTCCTGATTTTTGGAGTGCCCATTATTTCGACGGGTGCGCTGTCGTCGTGTCGCCCGGGTTACGGTGCAGTGGGCGTGCCTTGCGTCTCTTCCCACGGCAAGCGTGCAAACAGCCGCTGCCAATCGGAGACGGGGCTGGCGTTGGCAATCTCTGCCGTGTCGTGCCCGGGGCCCCAGCCCGCAGGCCCCGGCCATGGCAGCCCGCTGTCAAACGTCATCACAGCGCCCGACACGGGGTGTGGCACCGTCAACTGCCATGCATGCAGCCACAGCCTTTGCTGCCCCAGCCGCTCGGCCCACCAGCGGTTGAGGGGACCTTTGCCGTGTGTCGCGTCGCCGATGATGGGGTGCGCCAGGTGTTTGAGGTGGCGGCGTATCTGGTGGCGCCGCCCGGTGGTGGGGATCGCCTCGACCAGCGAGGCGCGGGTGGTGGCAAAACGCACATCGCTGGCCTCGTCGAGCGTGAGCTGCGCCAGGCGCCGAAAGCGGGTGTGGGCGTCCTGGACGGCCGCATCGGCCGGGGCATCGTCGGGCTTCAAGGCGTGGTCCACCTCGATGGCCTCGGGCGCCCAGCCGCGCACCAGGGCCAGGTAGCGCTTGTGCGTAGCGCAGTGCTCGAAGGCCTGTGAAAGTGCCCGCGCCGCATCGCTGTGCAGCGCCATCACCAGCACGCCGCAGGTGCCCTTGTCGAGCCGGTGCACCGGGAACACATGCTGGCCCAGCTGGTCGCGCAGGGTCTGCATCACAAACCGCGTCTCGCCCGCGTCCAGCCCCGTGCGGTGCACCAGCCAGCCCGCAGGCTTGTAGACGGCCACCAGGTGCTCGTCGCGCCAAAGGATGTGCAGAGGGGGCATGGAAGAAGGTAGAGAAAAAAGGGGCGGGAGGCCGTAGACAGGAGTCCAACCGCACGACAGCACGGCTGATGCCGGGGCTGGCGCAGGGGCTCATGCGGTGGCATCGTTTCTACTATACGGCGGTGGGTAGGGCGCCCGGCTGGCCTGGCCTGCACACTGCTGACAAATTCTGGCAGCTGGGGCGGTAAGCTTTCCATCCACCAGAGAGAGGGCTCCATGAACCACCGCTTTCAATGCCAGTGTGCCAAGGTCGTCGGCGAGGTGGCCGACACGCGCTCCGCCATCCACGCCGTCTGTTATTGCCGAGACTGCCAGGCCTATGCCCACCATCTGGGGCAGCCCGACGCGGTGCTGAACCCTCTGGCCGGCACCGAGGTGGTGGGCACGCATGCCCGCAACGTGTCTTTCACCCGCGGCGCCGAACAGCTGGCCTGCCTGTCGCTGTCCGAGGCGGGATTGCTGCGCTGGTATGCGCGCTGCTGCAATACCCCCTTGGCCAATACGGGGCGCGACTGGCGCATGCCCTATGTGGGGCTGGTCCACCTGTGCCTGCGCGCGGGCGGCGAGCCGCTTGCGCCCGCGTTTGGGCCGGTGCAGATGCACCTGGAGACCGCCAGCGCCAAGGGCACGCCGCCCCGCATGCGCTGGAGCCAGCTGAAGGCGCTGCTGGGCTTCATGCCCCGCATTGCGGCGGCGCGATTCACCGGTAGCTACCGCCGCACACCATTCTTCACGGCCACTGGCGCGCCTGTGGTGGCGGTGCGTGTGCTGTCCGCCGCCGAACGCGAAAAGGCCGTGGCAGCGGTGTAGCAGCTGGGCCGGGTGCCGTAGTTCTTTGCGCTACCACCCACGCGCCAGGGCGTGCCAGAATGCCGACGGTTTGCCATGGAGCCCCTGGTCTGGAGGCATGTGCATCGGCCCGCGCTGCGCTCCTCGCAAAACCGAAAAACAATACAAGGAGACCCCATGTCCGCTGGAGACTGGAAAGACATGTACGCCGCCGCAGTGGCGGGCGACCTGGCACTGGTGCGCCACCACATCAGCGCGGGCGTCAACCCCAACTACCAGCACCCCGAAATTTTGTGCACACCGCTGGTGGCCAGCCTGATCCATGGCCACAGCGAGATCGCGCACTACCTGCTGGCCCACGGTGCTGATCCGCAGCTCAAGTCTGACTTTGACGACATGACACCGGTGCAGGCGGCCCGGCGCCATCAGCGCAGCGAGTTCATTGCGCTGCTGCAGGCCCGGGGCGCGAAGGAAGAGCGCAAACCGTTCTGGTGGCGCTGGCTGCCGGTGTAGACGCCGAGCACACGCGCATCCGTAGAGCCCGCGCAGTCCAGGCCAGCGGCCGCCTCGCCGCCCGGGCGGTGTCCCACTCGGGGGGAAGGGCCGAATGCGACTCAGAGTGGGCTTCCTTCCTTTGCCCGCATCTTGGCCGCGATGTACTCGCCATGCGTCACATGCAACAGCCCGGCCACCTTGCTGATGGTGTGGTTCTCGTTGGCATCGATGTGGGCGTCGGCATACGCCACCTGCCACATGGCCTCCACGAGCTGGATCTTCTGGTCCTGCGTGAAGTGATCGTTGAGGCTGCTGGTAAATCGCTGGTAGTCGTAGGCGGTCTTCGATGTGGTTACGGCCAGCTCCAGCAGGCGCTCCAGCTCATCGTCGCTCAGCGCAAATTTGCTGCGCAGGGCGGTCACCATGGTGGAACGCTCGGCGTCGTCCATGGCGGCATCAAACCGCACCACCTCCACCAGCAGCACGGCGGCTGCCAGTTGCACGGCGTGGGCGCGCGCGGCGGGCGACTGGGTGGTGGAGGGCTGCGTGAAGCTGTCAAACAGGTCTTTGAGGGTTCGGAACATCGGGTGCTTTTCGGTGTGCGGGGCAAATGGGGTGGAGGCGCGGTGGATGGGTTGGTTCCCGCAGCGCGCGCGGGCGGGCTGCGCACTTTGCGTTCGCGTGGTGTACCGCCCCGGCGACAATCGGGGGCCATGACGAAGAAAACCATACTCCCCCTGCAACTGCTGGTTGCCCCCGACAAGAACGATCCCAAGCCGCTGATCCTGTACCACGGGCGCAATTGCCCCGACGGCTTTGGCGCGGCGCTGGCCGCATGGTTGTACTACGGCGACAGTGCTGAATACGTGGGGCTCGACCACGGCGATGTCAAGTCTGTGGACGACCTGCCGCCCCTGCAAGGCCGTGCGGTTTACATCCTCGACTTTTCTTTTGCCGCCGAGGTGATGGCTGCCATCGACGAGCGTGCCGCCAAGCTGGTGATGCTGGACCACCACAAGAGCGCCGCCGAAAAACTCACTGGCTTTGCCTGCCGCTGCGGTGTGGTGCACTTCGACATGAGCAAGTCGGGCGCGCGCCTGGCGTGGGAGTTCTTTCACCCGCACGAGCCTATCCCTGAGCTGCTCAAGTACGTGGAAGACCGCGACATCTGGAAGTGGGAGTTTGCCGAGAGCGCCGCGTTCTTGTCGGCCCTCGACATGGAAGAACAGGGCTTTGCGCGCTGGCGCGAGATCGCGGCCTTCACGCCCGAGCAGCTCCAACAGTTCATGGTGCGCGGTGAGGCCATGGACCAGAAGTACAAGAAGCTCTGCGCCGACATTGCCGAAGGCGCGCAGCCGCTGGTGTTCAACGGCATCACCGGCCTGATGGTGAATGCGCCCGGTATGTTCCACAGCCTGGTGGGCGACATGCTTTCGGCCAAGACTGGCACCTTTGCGCTGATGTGGAGCGCGGGCGAAAAAGGTGTAAAGGTGGGGCTGCGTGCGCAGCGCAACTTTGACTGCATCGCGCTGGCCGAAAGCATGGGCGGCGGCGGGCATGCCCAGGCCTGCGGCTTCAAGATGAAGGTGGAGCGCCTGCCCGAGCTGCTCAGTGGCACCTTCAACGCCTGAAGCCGGGGCCGGTTCTGAATAAAAATCGGCCTTTGCGCTCTATGGATAAGCGCTGATAGCTATTAAATATATAGCAATCGGCGCAAGCTACACCAGCCGCAAGTCCGCCCCCTTCGTCCCCGGAAACACCCGCGCCACGGCGGCCGCGTTCAACCCGTACAACCGGGCGAACAACCCGCCCAGCACGGCGCGGTAGTCGTTGAGCACGGGGTAGTCGCGGTTCTGGAACAAGGTGGCGGCCGTCAGCGCCTGCTGCTCGCCCACAATGCGCCCGCCGCCCACACCACCGCCCAGCACCCAGAACACGGTGCCGTGGCCGTGGTCGGTGCCCCGGTTGCCGTTCTCGCGGAAGGTGCGGCCAAACTCGCTGACCACCACGACCACGGTGCTCTTCCATGCCGGACCCATCTCGTCGGCAAAACCCGCCAGGCCCCGGCCCAGCTCTTCAAACCGGTTGGCCAGCGCGCCCGTGGCCGCACCATGTGCCACATGGGTGTCCCAGCCGCCTACGTCCACAAAGCCCAGTTGGTAGCGCGTCTGCATCAGCTTTGCCATGCGCCGGGCCGTGCCTTCAAAACCCTTGGTGCTCAGCGCGTTGCGGCTGGCGGCTTCCATCTCGCCCTGCATGGTGCGGGCGACCTCTTCGCGCGTGGCAAAACCTTCGGCCACGGGTGTGGCCAGTGGCGTGCCCCGGTACATGGATTCGATGAGCTGCGCCTGCCGCGCGTCCACGCCACTGCGGCCCGCCGCCGCGCTCAGCAGCGTGTTGGGCACATCCACTGCTCCGCGCAGCACCAGGGGCAGGGTGCTGGTGAAGGCCATGGGCTGCAGCGCGGCCGTGGCCGGGGTGTTGCCGGTGCGCGGGTTCAGCTCGGCCACCAGCCGGTTCAAGAAACCTGAGCGGTAGTCGCGCCGCCCGCCCACGGGCTGGCCCAGCTCCATGCTGTCTTGCGTGTCGAAGTGGCTGCGCGAGAGGTCGTCGGTGCCTGCAAAGGGCACAAAGGCCAGCTGGCGCTGCTGGTACAGCGGCAGCATCGATTCGGCCAGCGCGGGGTGCAGGCCCCAGTCGGGCGTGAGCGGCAGCGCGCCGCCGTCCTGCCCGGGTCGGGCGATGGCGATGTTCGGGCGCGTCTCGTAGTAGTAGCTGCTGGCCGTGGGCACCAGCAGGCTGGCGCAGTCATAACCACCGCGCAAGAACACAAGCAGAAAACGCACGTCCTGCGCGCCGGGGGTGGCCATCGCGCTGGCGCTGTGCACGCCGAGGGCGCTGGCGCCCAGAGCTTGAAGAAGGTGTCTGCGTCGCATGGTGATTTCCTCAGCCGTGCATGAATTCCGGTGATGCAAGGAACAACAGGTTCCACTCACGCGGTGATGTTGCCTGCGCCAGCGCATTGCGCGTGGCGGCCGACCAGGCGGGCTGCAGGGCGCGCACATAGGCACTCTGCGCCAGCGGCGGGGGCGTGCGCTGCGATGCCGACTGTTCGGCCATCCTCATCTCCTTCTCGCGCGGGGTGGGCATGGGGGCGGTGGCCACCCCAGCCCCGATGGCGCGGGCGATCTCGAAGCGGGTGGACATCTGCCCCGAGCCCGCCCATGCCGCCGCATCCAGCGGGTAGCCGTCGGGCGTGGCGCGGCCATACAGGGGCTCGGCCAGGCGCTGCAGCCAGCCCAGTGCGGGCTCCGCGCCGGGCAGCACTGCGTCGCCATGGGCCAGGCGCAGGCTGGCCAGCACATAGTGCACCGGGTCGCGAAAGCGCTGGCCCAGCGATGCACGAAATTCGGGTGCGTTGAACAGTGCCTCCAGCACGGCGGCGATGTCGCCATCGGTGCGCTCGAACGTGCGGGCCAGCGTCTGCAGCAGTGCGGGCGGTGGCTTGTCGCCCACCAGGAAGAGCGCGATCTTGCGGGTGATGAAACGCGCCGTGGCCGGTGCGCGGGCCAGGCGGTCCAGCGCTTCGTCCACCTCGCCCAGGCCTTCGGCGCGCAGGGGCTGGCCCAGCAGGGTCTTGGGCTCCCAGTCATGCCGCTGGGGGTTGAACTCGAACAGGCCGTCGCGCACGTAGTGGCGGCGCAGCGCGGGCTTCATGCGCGGGGGCTCGTCGCTGTCTGGCTGGCGCGCAATGCCCACGCCGGTCAGCACGCGTGCCAGCTCCTGCACGTCCTGCTGGCTGTAGCCGCCGTCCACGCCCAGGGTGTGCAGCTCCATCAGCTCGCGCGCGTAGTTTTCGTTGATGCGGCCCGCTGCGTTGCGGGCGTTGTCCAGGTAATGCAGCATGGCCGGGTGGCGCACCGTGGCACCCAGCAGGTCGCGAAAGCGGCCCAGTGCGTGGGGGCGGATGGCGCGTTCCTCGTAGTCGCCCACCAGCACACGCAGGTTGCCTTTGCCCGCAAACACGCTGAAGTGGTTCATCCAGAACCAGGTCATCTTCTCGCGCAGCTGGGTGGGCGAGTACAGCGCGCGCAGCACAAAACGCTCGGCCGCCTCCTGCTGTAGCGCGCGCATGTCCTGCTGCCAGGCCTTGAGCGCGGCCTTGCGGCCATCCTCGGTGGGCTGGGCCTTGGCGGCCTGGTGCTGGGCCTCCATGCGCGCGGCCAGCTCGGGCAGGGGCGTGCGGGTGATGGCCATGGCGTCGATCTGCGCCTGGGCCGCGCGCGGCAGCGTGGCGGGCGTGGGGCGCAGCTGCGCGGCCAGGTAGGCGGCAACCCCTTGCGGTGGCAGCGCCTGTGGGCCCTGGGCGGTGTTGCCCCAGGTTACGCGGTCCAGCAGGCGGGCCAGGGTGGGCTCGTCGGCGGTGTTCCAGGCAGCGGCGCCCGCCGGGGTGGCGGCGCGGGCCAGGCCCAGCGGGGCGGTGGCAGCCATGCCCAGCAGGCCAGCGAGCACGGTGCGGCGGGGAAGAGGGCCGGGGAGCGGGGCGGAAGGAGCGTTCATGGGGCGCACAGGGGGCAGGCAGTGGAGCGCATGGTGCTCCGCCCCAACGCGCCGTGCAAGCCTGCCGCGCGGGTTTTACCTGCGCGACACAAACGCCCCGGAGCTTGTTTACAAGGCCTGTCGCTCCGTCGCTGAACCGCTCACCTGCTCAGCTGCTGGCCTGCGCAGCTTCCTCGAAACGGTCCACCGTGCGCAGTGTCTTGAACGCCAGCATCCAGCCACCCACCACGCCCAGCGTGCACAGCCCGCCCACCACGGCGGCGGGCACCACGCCCAGCCAGGCGGCGCTGGTGCCCGCGCGGAACTCGCCCAGCTCGTTGGACGAGCCGATGAACAGCATGTTGACCGCGTTCACCCGCCCGCGCATGGTGTCGGGCGTGGAGAACTGCACCAGCGCGCCGCGGATGTACACGCTCACCATGTCGGCCGCGCCAGCCACCATCAGCGCCGCAAACGACAGCCAGAACCAGTGCGAGAGCGCAAACACCAGGTTGGCCACGCCAAACACCGCCACGGCGATGAACATGGTGCGCCCCACATGGCGGTTGAAGGGCCGCATGCTCAGGTACAGCCCGGCGCCCACCTCGCCCACGGCCATGGCGCTGCGCAGCGCGCCCAGGCCCGCCGGGCCCACATGCAGCACCTCTTGCGCGTAGATGGGCAGCAGGGCCACCACGCCGCCCAGCAGCACGGCGAACAGGTCCAGCGAGATGGTGCCCAGGATGATGGGCCGGGTGCGGATGAAGGTGATGCCTGCGCCAAAGCGCTCGAACATCGTTCCCTGCGCGGGGCCGGGCGCAGTGGCATGGGCCACCACCACACGCAGCAGCAGCGCCACGCCCAGCACAAAACACGCGCAGCACACGGCATAGGTCAACTCGCCCCCGCCCAGCGCATACAGCAGCCCGCCCAGCAGCGGCCCTCCGATGCTGGCGACGCGCATCAGCATGCTGTTGGCGGCAATCGCCTGCGCGAGCTGCCCGCGCGGCACGATCTGCGGCAGCAGGCTTTGCATGGCTGGCCCCGAAAAAGCGCGTGCGCAGCCATACAGCACCAGCACCGCATAAATGCCCGCCACGCCGCTGGCCCCATGGCCCGCCAGCCACCACAGCAGCGCACTGCACACGCCGCCCACCGACCAGGCCAGCGCCAGGATGCGCCTGCGGTCAAAGCGGTCGATCAAATCGCCTGCTGGCAGCAGCAGGGCCAGCATGGGCAGAAACTGCGCCAGACCCACATAGGCCAGTGCCAGCGGCTCGCGGGTGAGGTCATACACCTGCCAGGCCACCACCACGGCCTGCACCTGGGTGGCGACCACGGCCACCACGCGGGCGATCAGAAAGGAAATGAAGCCGGAGTGGCCGTAGACGCTGGAGGTCTCCGCATCGGGTGCTGCAGGGGGGGAATGGGGGACTGTCATGAAAACGGAACGGGGGCGGCCGGGGCAGCGCACGCTGGGGGCCAGATGGGAAAGACCCCAGGATGCTAGCGGCTGTGCAGCCTGCACGCTGGGGGCTTGGGGGAAGACCCGCAGAAAGGGGTCTTCAGGTTTTGCCCTGGCCCGCCGATAAGGCAGAGAGGAAGAAGCGGGTTTGCGGCCTCGGCGCTGCTGCTGCGTGGGGCTGGGCGTGCCGCTTCGACCGGTTTGTACCGTTTGTCTATTCATCTGCTTTGACCAGGAGTCCCAGGGGCGTGCCATGGCGTTGACGATCAACACCAACATGATGTCGCTGAATGCGCAGCGCCGGCTTGGCGGTGCACAGAGTGATATGGCCACGACCGTGCAGCGCCTGTCCTCGGGCCTGCGCATCAACAGTGCCAAGGACGACGCAGCGGGCCTGGCGATCTCCGAGCGGTTCACTTCGCAGATCCGGGGGCTCAACCAGGCGGTGCGTAACGCCAACGACGGCGTTTCGCTCATGCAGACGGCCGAGGGCGCGCTGCAGAGCGTCACGGCCAGCCTGCAGCGCATCCGCGAGCTGGCCGTGCAGGCCGCCAACGACACCAACAGTGCGTCTGACCGCCAGGCCATCCAGGCCGAGGTGACGCGGCTGGCGCAGGAGATCGACCGCACCGGGCGCACCACGCAGTTCAATGGCATGGACGTGTTCGATCGCTCCGACGCCAGCGTGGTGGGCGACGAGAACCTGCTGTCCGTGTTTGACGGCCTGACCAGCGCGGGCAGCTGGCTGGAGAGCAGCGAAAACCTCATCCGCAACTACTTTGGTCTGCAGGGCGATGGGGCGGCCATCGACATCCGCTACACCGGCTTTACCGACAACGCGGGCGGTGTGGCCGCCTATGTGCAGGTCACCGGGTTTGACGGGCAGGGGCGGGGCAACAACCTGGTGCTGCAGGTGGACATGGCCGACTTCGTGCCGCCCAACCCGCCCAATGGGGGCTCCGCACCGTTCTACAACGACCGTGTGATTGCCCACGAAATGGTGCACGCGGTGATGGCCCGCTCCACCAACTGGCAGAACATCACCGGCAGCCACTTGTGGTTTGCCGAAGGCGCGGCCGAATTCATCCACGGCGCCGAAGAACGGGTTCGCGCCGACGTGGCCAACCTGGGCGTGGCGGCCGTGGTGGCGGCCATTGGCGGGCCCAGCAACACCAGCGAGTTCTACTCGTCCAGCTACTCGGCCGTGCGCTACATGCACGAGCGCATCAAGACGGCGGGCGGCACCGGCATCAAGGATGTGCTCACCTACATGAGCAACAACCCCGGCTCCACGCTGGACGCGGCCATTGGCGCAGCCTCGGCCGGGGCCTTCACCAACGCGGGGGATGTGCTCACGCAGTACGGGCTCAACGGTGCGGCCTTCATCGGCAGCTTTGACCTGAACAATGCCGACACCGGCGCCATTGGCGGCGCCGACGTGGACGGCGGCATGGTGCGCGACGCCAAGGCGGCGCTGCCCAACCAGGGCAGCCGCTCGGGCAAGGACGCGCTGCAGGGCTTCACCGAGACCTACGAAAACATCGCCTCGACCAGCGGCGCCATCAGCACCAAGGTGTTCCAGGTGGGCGCCAATGCCAACCAGACGCTGGAAACCCGAGTGGGCGCGATTGGCCTGGGGGCCATGGGCCTGCGCAACACGCTGGATGTGACCACCTCGGCCGCGCAGGCCATCGTGTCGGTAGACCGCGCGCTCGACTATGTGAACAGCCAGCGCGCCGTCATCGGCGCCCAGTCCTCGCGGCTGGAGTCGGCCATTGCCAACCTGCAGATCGGCAGCGAAAACCTGTCGGCCAGCCGCTCCCGCATTGTCGACACGGATTTCGCGGTAGAGACCGCCAGCCTGGCCCGCCAGCAGATCCTGCAGCAGGCGGGCAACGCCATGGTGGTGCAGGCCAACCAGATGCCCCAGGGCGTGCTGGCTTTGCTGCGCACCTGATGCATCCCTCTCCAGCCCAGCTCAGCGCTGGCTGCGTCGGTGCCGGTAGTCCCACGGCGCCAGCGGCCGCTTCTGTGACCACAACCCTGTGCCGCTGCTGCGCGCCTGGCGCTGCAGAGCCACCAGCTGCGGGCGGGATTCGGCATAGGGTGTGTACACCCAGGCCAGGCCGGCGCGCACCTGTGCCGTAGCCACGTCTGCGCTGCCGCAGCGCACATGGGCCACCGTGCGGCCGTAGTTGTCTTCGTCCACCGGCTGCAGCGCGGCGCGTTGCCTGAAGCACAGCTGCGCCAGGTGCTGCCGTGACTTCTGGCCAAAGGCCTGGCGTGACTCGGGCGCGTCGATGGCGGCGATACGCACCTTCACCTGCTGGTAGGCGCCGGGCGCGCCGCAGCGCACGGTCAGGGTGTCGCCGTCGCTGATGGCGACGACCAGGCAGAGCAGGGAGGCAAGGGGCACGGCAGCAGAGGGAGAGAGAAATGGTGGAAGGCGAGCAAGAAGGCAGGTGACAGAATGTTGTGCCAAATTGCCACTTCGCGCTTTATGGATAAGCGCTAACAGCTATCAATAGTGTAGCATCTGGCGTGTTGTCTCTACGGGCTGCTGCAAATTGATACCTTGACGCGTGCAATGCCCGAAATGGTGCGCAGGGCGTGCGTGCAGGGCTTTGGGCTGTGGTTACCACGCTTTCAGCCCCTCCACGGGCAAGGGCGTTGTGCCAGGCTGGGCATAGGGCTTTCTAGAATCGACGGGAACCGGGTGTGGTGCAGACTGTCAGAACGCCATGGCAGCCGTTCTTCGCCGCTATGGCAACCGGAAATGCCCCCCCGCAATGACGACTTTCTTGATGATGTTGATGACCCCGAAGGAGTGCCCGCCCTTGCGTTTGTGCCTTTTCCCGACCCGCTTCACTGTTCGTTCTGGTGCTGCTGCAGGTGGCGTGGCTCTTGCCGCATTGCTGGCAGGCTGTGTGGGCACCACGCCCAAGACGTTTGGGGTGCAGGAGAGTTTTGGTTCGGTGGCCACCTACTCGCGCCTGTTTGACGCTACGCCCACCCAGACCTGCGAGGCATCGCGCCGCGCGCTGCTGAGCCAGGGCTACATCATCTCCACCCACCAGCCGGAACTGGTGGAGGGCAAAAAGAGCTTCCAGCCCGAAGCCGAGTCGCACCTGCAGATGGTGGTGCGCGTGGTGTGTGTGCCCGAGGCCACGGACGGCAAGGTGAGCCTGGGCTTTGTGACGGCGCTGCAGGACACCTATGCCCTGCGCAAGACCAACAACTCGGCCAGCGTGGGCGTGGGCGCCATCGGGTCCGTGTCGCTGCCGTTTTCTGCCAGCAGCGAATCGCTGGTCAAGGTGGGCAGCGAGACCATCTCGAAGGACGCTTTCTACGAGAGCTTCTTCGATCTGGTCAAGCGCTACCTCGTGATGGACCAGGCGCAAGCCATCGGTGGCTGACGCGGAGGTTCCAGGCACTGGGGCCTGAGCGCTCTGGGCCTGCGCTCTCAGAGGGGCGTGGCAATCCCCGCAGCAGTTCTCACTCTCCGCGCCAGCGCGCCACCAGCTCCCATCCCTGCGGCCAGTCACCCAGGCCACTGTCGGCATTGAGGTGGCCCCGCGCACCCAGCACCACGTGCTCGGCGTTCCAGGCGCTGGCGCACTGCGCCGAAAAGCCGGGGGTGGAATACGGGTCGCTGGTGCTGCTCATCAGCACCCGTCTCGGCAGGTCGCGCTGGGCGGGCAGCACGGCAGGCAGTGGGGCAAAGCCTTTGGCGTCGGCCGGAAAATTCGGCCCCCCGGGGTCTGGCACCGCCACCAGCAGCAGCGCATGCACGGGCCGGTGGTGGCGCGCGGCCCAGTGCACCGCGACCAGGCAGCCCAGGCTGTGTGCCACCAGGATGGGGGGCTGGGGCGATGCAGCAACGGCGTCATCGAGCGTGCGCACCCAGGTGTCGCAATCGGGGTGGTCCCAGTCGGCCTGCTCCACCCGCGCTACGCCCGCGTGCCGGGATTGCCACAATGACTGCCAATGTGTGGGGCCCGAGTTGTAGATGCCCGGAATCAGCAAGACAGGTCGCGTCGTCATTCAATGTCCTTGTTCTCAAAGCAGATCCATCACTGCCCGCCAACAATAGGAAACCGCCGCTGTTCCGGCCAGGGGGGCTCATCGGAAATCGCCCGCCCAAACCTTGAAGTCATCGTTAAGAGCCTGTTCAAAGAAAGCACCCCGTGGAACTGGACAAAAAAGACCGACAGATCCTCATGGCCCTGCAGCATGACGCGCGGCAAAGCCTGTCGGCGCTGGGCAAGCAGATCGGCCTGTCGCAGCCTGCGATGAGCGAGCGTGTGAAAAAGCTCGAAGACGCGGGCGTGATTGCAGGCTACGCGGCCCGCATCAACCTGGACGCCGTGGGCCTGGGCCTGCAGGCGGTGGTGCGGGTGCGCACCACGCACGAGCACATCCAGCGCTATGTGTTGCTGTTCCAGTCCCTGCCCGAAGTGCTGGATGTGGTGCGCGTGACCGGCGAAGACTGCTTCGTGGTGCGCTGCGCCTTCGGCCAGCCCGCCGACCTGGAGCGCGTGGTGGATGCGCTGGCCGCGTTTGGCAGCGTCTCCACATCACTGGTGCTGTCGCACCCGGTGAACAAGGCGGTGCCGCTGGGTTAAGAGTTTTTCGTCCAAAGAGCCGCTGGCGCTTGATGGATAAGCGCAAATAGCTATGAAAACAATAGCGTCAAGAGGCGTGGCTATGGGTTGCGTTGCGAGGCTGGCGGCACCTTGTACCGCAGCTCTGCAAAGATGCCGCCCAGCGTTGTCACCGACTGCAGGCGCAGCGCCGGTTGTGTGATCCGGCGTGGCAACAGCGGCTTGCCCGCACCCAGTGTGACCGGTGCGATCTGCACGATCAACTCGTCCAGCAGGCCCGCGTCACAAAACTGCCCCACCAGCTCGCCCCCGCCCACGATCCACACATTGCGCCCCGCTGCGGCTCGCACCATGGACTGGTGCACGGGCCGCACATCGCCACGCACAAAGCGCACATCGGCGCCCGGGATGGCGCGCAGCGTGCGCGTGCTGAACACCCATGTGGGCTGCACGTAGGGCCAGGGCTGGCCTGCGTCGATGGCGTGTTTCAGCATCCATTCATAGGTGTGCGACCCCATGGCCAGCGCACCCACGTCGCGGATGAAAGCGGGGTAGCTGGAGCCCTCGATCTCGCCGAACTGCAAGAGCCAGCCAAGGTCATGGTCTGGCGTGGCAATGAAGCCGTCGAGGCTGGATGCGCCGTAGAACTGTGTGAGGGTCATGGCGGCGCACTGTAGAGACCGGCTGCTGACAACGTGCTGGCAGCAAGCTGGGAGGGCGGCGGGAAGGCCCGAGTGCGTCAGGGTAACTGCACCGTCTCCGCCAGATGCCCGTACACCGTGGCAATGCGCCGCAGGTGCCGCGACTCGGGGTGCGTCAGCAGCCACAGCTCGGTTTCACAGTCGGCCAGCGACCCGGTGAGGGGGCGCAGGTCGCTGCGGCCCTGGGCCAGAAAGAGGGGCAGCACCCCCACGCCCATGCCCAGGGCCACCAGCTCCATCACGGTGAGCAGGCTGTTGACGCGGTAGGTGGGCGGCGCCTTGGGGTATTGCTTTTTGCGCCAGCGCACCGAGGGGTGGTCGGGCAGCGCGTCGTCGGGCGCAATCCAGGCTGCGCGGCCCGCCTCCACGTCGGACAGGGCCAGCGGGCTGGCGGTGCCTGCGTACAGCGCGGATCGGATCATGCCCAGTTGCCGACCCACCAGGTGTTGTGGCGGACGCTTGGTGGCGCGCACGGCGATGTCGGTGTCTCGGCGCGTCAGGCTCACCAGTTCATTGCCCGCATGCAGTTCGTATACCAAGGCCGGGTGCCGGGGCTGCAGCACCTGCAGGGCCGGGGCGATGAGGCCGTGCAGGAGGGTGTCGGTGGTGGAGATGCGCACCGTGCCCGACACCTGCTCGGGCTGTGCCTGCGTGGCCGTGCGGGCGGCCTCCAGGGCGGCTTCCACGCGCTCGGCCTGCTCGGCCAGGGCCTGGGCCAGCTCTGAGGCGCGGTATCCCGCGCGCGAGCGCTCGAACAGCAACTGGCCCAGCCCGCGCTCGATGCGCTGGATGGCACGGAACACCGTGGACGCATCCACGCCAAGCCGTTCACCGGCTGCTGCCAAGGTGCCGGTGCGCACCATGGCCAGCAGCACTTCCAGCTCTGCGGCGCCCAATTGGTATTGCGTGGGTGCAATCGATGTTTTCATGTTTGCTTATTTTGTTTGCGTCAATGCAATCATAAATTCTGCTGGTCGCCATACGTCGGTAGATACACCGCGGGCGATGTCTACCCCCTTGCTATAGAAAGCCCGCCTATGAAACACACCTGCACCTGCATTGCCTGCCTGTTGAACACCCTCTGTGCCCCACACGCTCAAGGATGGGCCGCATGAGCTCGCGAACAGCCGCATCCGCACTCACCCTGGTCTCGCACGCGCTGTGCCCCTATGTGCAGCGCGTGGCCATCGTTCTGCACGAAAAAGGGCTGGCGTTTGAGCGCCGCACCATCGACCTGGCCCGCAAGCCCGACTGGTTTCCGGCTATCTCGCCGCTGGGCAAGACCCCGGTCTTGCAGGTGCAGGGCCAAAGCCTGTTCGAGTCCGCTGTGATCTGCGAATACCTGGACGAAGTGGCCATGCCCGTGTTGCACCCGTCAGATCCGCTGCAACGCGCACGCCACCGGGCATGGATGGAGTTTGGCTCTGCGGTGCTGAACACCATCGGCGGCTTCTACGCCGCGCCGGATGAGGCCACGCTGCAGGCCCGCGCGCAGGACCTGCGCAGCCGCTTTGTGCAGATCGAAGAGGCCCTGGGCCAGCGCAGCGCGCCGGGGCCGTACTTTGCCGGGCCGCACTTTGGCATGGTGGATGCGGTGTTCGGCCCGGTGTTCCGGTACTTTGACGTCATCGACACCTTGCCGGGCATGGATGACCTGGCGCTCTGGCAGGGTTTGCCGCGTGTGCTGCACTGGCGTGCTGCACTGGCTGCGCGCCCTTCGGTGCAGCAGGCCGTGGGGGCCGACTATGCCGAGGGCTTGCGGGCCTTTTTGCTCGCGCGTGGGTCCGCGTTGTCGCGGCGCATGCAGGCGGTGGCCGCGTAGGCCCCGCACGCCTACCGGTTCAATCCGCCCAGGTGCCCGGCGCCAGCCCGTCCAGCGTGTACGGCCCGATGGCCGCACGGATGAGCCGCAGCGTGGGGTGGCCCACGGCGGCCGTCATGCGGCGCACCTGGCGGTTGCGGCCTTCGCGGATGACCAGCTCGATCCAGGCAGTGGGGATGGCCTTGCGTTCGCGGATGGGCGGGTTGCGGTCCCACACCGCAGGCGCGGGCTCCAGCAGCCGTGCGCGGGCGGGCAGGGTGGGGCCGTCGTTCAGCACCACGCCGCTGCGCAGCGCGGCCAGCGCGGCCTCATCGGGGACGCCCTCCACCTGCACCCAGTAGGTCTTCTCCATCTTGAAGCGTGGATCGGCAATGCGGGCCTGTTGCTTGCCGTCGTTGGTCAGCAGCAGCAGGCCCTCGCTGTCGGCATCCAGTCGCCCGGCCACGTATACGCCGGGCAGGTCGATGTAGTCCTTCAGGCCCTGCCATTTGCCCTCGGCCGTGAACTGGCTGAGCACGCCGTAGGGTTTGTTGAAGCGGATCAGGCGGGCGGTCATCGATGACGGGGTGGGAGCGGTGAGGGTGGATCGGGGCGCGCAGGGCTGCCGAGCATAGCTGCAGCGAGGGAGGAAAGAACCAGTGCGGCGCTGAGTGAACAGGATGGCGTCTGACACCTGCTTCATCCTCCGGCCTGGCCGGGGGGCGGAGCTTGACAGGTAAAATAGGCCTCCAGCGCTACGCTAGCTTGCGCTGGCAGCTATTTAATCCATAGCTGATTCATCTGGGCAAGTGTTGCCTGACCCTCTCATCCAGGCCTCAAGGAGACACCGCCATGACCACCATTGAACTCGACATTGCCCAGACCATCGGCATCGCTGCCGTGCTGCTGGTGGTGGGCGATTTCATCAAAAACCGCGTCGGCTTGCTCTCGCGTTACTTCATTCCCGGGCCCATCATCGGCGGGCTGGTGTTTTCGCTGATTGCGCTGGTGGGCCACCAGACGGGCCTGTTCACCTTTCAGTTCTACGACAACATGCGCGCCTTTTTGCTGCTGGTGTTTTTCACCACCATCGGCTTTTCGGCCAGCTTCGAGCTGCTCAAGAAAGGCGGTGTCGGCGTAGCGCTGTTTCTGGCCGCCGCCGTGGGCCTGGTGGTGCTGCAGAACCTGCTGGGCGCCGGGCTGGCTGCTGCGCTGGGCGTGCATCCGCTCATCGGCGTGGCGGCGGGGTCCATATCGCTCACGGGCGGGCACGGCACCTCGGCCGCGTTTGGCCCGCTGCTGGAGCAGGCGGGCGCCGCAGGTGCGTTGCCCGCCGCCATTGCGGCGGCCACCTATGGCCTGGTGGCAGGTTGTGTGATTGGCGGCCCGCTGGGCACCCTGCTGATGCGGCGCAATGGCCTGCACACCTCGGGGTTGGCTGCGGGCACGCCAGCCGCTGCCACCGCCACGGCGGCTGGCGCTGTCGACGCCGCCAATGCCTCCACCGCCCGCCTTGCAGCCCCGGCCCCCATGGGCAACAGCGACACTGTGATGTACGCCAGCATCCTGATTGCCGTGTCCATCGGGGCAGGCACGTTGCTGGTCAACTGGCTCAAGGGCCTGGGCATTACGCTGCCTTCGTACCTGGGCCCGATGCTGGTGGCGGCGGTGGTGCGCAACATCATCGACTGGCGCGACAGTGCGCTGCCCCTGCGCCAGTTCGAGGTAGTGGGCAATGTGTCGCTGGCGTTCTTCCTGGCCATGGCGCTCATGTCCATGAAGCTGTGGGAGCTGGCCGAGGTGGCCGGGCCGCTGCTGGTCATCCTGCTTGCCCAGACCGTGCTGATGTTTGCGTATGGCTACTTTGTCACCTTCCGCGTGATGGGGCGCGACTATGACGCCGCAGTCATCGCCGCCGGCCACTGCGGCTTTGGCATGGGCGCCACGCCCAACGCCATGGCCAACATGCAGGCGTTCACCGCCGTCAATGGGCCATCGGTGAAGGCGTTTTTTGTGATCCCGCTCGTGGGTTCGCTCTTCATCGATTTTTTCAACGCCGTGATCATCACGGGCTTCATGAATTATTTGAAGTGACCCCCTGAGCCGCTTCGCGTCTTCCCCCGTAGGGGGACGCCTCCAGCGGCCCGGCGAAGCCGGTTCCGCGGTGGCGCTGGTAGGGGCGCGCCCCCTTCAAGCGCTGTTGGCCCGCAGCGACGGTGGATGCCGAAACTACACAGCCACAAACAGCGCAGGGTCCACCATGGTTCTGTTCAGCATCACGCCCCAGTGCAGGTGCGGCCCGGTCACGCGGCCGGTGGCGCCCACCTTGCAGAATGCGTCGCCCGCCTGCAGCACGTCGCCCACGCGCACATCCATGCTGCTCAGGTGGCAGTACATCGTCAGCAGGCCCTGGCCGTGGTCCAGCCACACCGTGCCGCCATTGAAGAAGTAGTCGCCCACGTCAATCACCCGGCCTGGCAACGGAGCCACGATGGGCGTGCCCGTGGCGGCGGCAATGTCCATACCGCTGTGCGGATTGCGCGGCTGGCCGTTGAACACGCGCCGCAGCCCGAACGAGCTGGACCGCCGCCCCTGCACCGGCACCCGCATGCGCAGCGATGGCAGGGCCACACCGGCGGGCTGCTCGGTGAAGGTCGCCATCACCTTCGCCTGGTGGTCGCGCTCGCGCTCGTAGCGGGCCTGGTCCTCGGGTGAGAGGTCTACCGTGCGCGGCGATACCTTGAGGTGCTGCTCCTTGTATTGCTTGGGGGCTACGGCGTAGTGCACCAGGCGCGGGCTGCCGCCGCCTTCGGCCAGCACCGTGATAAACGCATCGCCGGGTGCTGCCGCCAGCGGTATGCCCACGATGGCTGTCCACTCAATGGCATCGCCCACCACCCGCAGCGGCACATCCGCATCGCCCTGGCGCACCTGCGCCACCGGCCGTGTGGCCGCCGGGCCCAGCGACAGCCGAGCCACACCCCCGGGCACCTGCAGCGCCTGGGGCCACACCGTGGGCGCGGGTGGCAATGGCTTGGCGTGCAGCAGCCCCACCAGGGCGGGCTGGGCGAGAAGGCCCGCCGTGCCGATCAAGGCGCTGCGGCGGTTGATGGGGGTGGCTGGGCGGATGAGGGAAGGGCGGGCAGGTTCAGACACGGCAGGGCAACGGTAAGAAAAAAGCGCGGGGGATGGCAAGCGTGCTGCAGCCGCGCGTGCACGGCGAGCACCCCGCAATTGTGCCGCCCAGCGTTGGCGGCGTCCGCCTACATCGCCACCCCCAGGCCGCCACCTACCATCGCGCCATGCCACCTGCCGCCCCCCGCCGCTTCACCATGTTCACTGTCTTGCTCACGGCCCTGGCCACTGGGGCCCTTGTCTTGTTGGCGCTCAACTTCACGGCGGGCGAAAAAAAGGTGCAGCAACAGCTGCCGCGCCTGTACAACACCGCCCACCCGCAGTTCGAACGTGCCCTGGGCAGTCTGCTGGGCCCGGGCATCGTGGGCGGCAATGCGGTGACCGAGCTGCTCAACGGCGACCAGATCTTTCCGCCCATGCTGGCCGCGATCAAATCCGCGCAGAAAAGCGTCACCTTCGAAACCTACATCTACTGGTCGGGCGACATCGGCAAGCAGTTTGCCGACGCCCTGAGCGAGCGCGCCCGCGCGGGTGTGCCCGTGCATGTGCTGCTCGACTGGGTAGGCAGCGCCAAGATGGAAGAGAGCTACCTGGCCGAGATGAAAGCGGCCGGGGTACAGATCGAAAAATTCCACAAACCCCACTGGTACAACCTGGCCCGCCTGAACAACCGCACCCACCGCAAGCTGCTGGTGGTGGACGGACAGGTGGGCTTTACCGGTGGCGTGGGCATTGCGCCTGAGTGGACGGGCCACGCGCAAGACCCCAACCATTGGCGCGACTCACACTACTTGGTGCGTGGCCCCGTGGTGGCGCAGATGCAGGCCACGTTTTTGGACAACTGGCTCAAGGTCACCGGCAAGGTGCTGCATGGCGAGGCGTACTTTCCGGCCATCGCACAAGACCCTCCCGTGGGCATGCAAAAGGCGCAGATGTTCTCCAGCTCGCCATCGAGTGGCAGCGAGAGCATGCAGCTCATGTACCACCTGGCCATCACCGCGGCCGAGCGCAGCATCGACCTGTCGGTGGCGTACTTCGTGCCCGATGAGCTGACCCACAAATTGCTGATGGACGCCTTGGCGCGCGGCGTGCGCCTGCGCCTGGTGACCCCCGGTGAACACACCGACACCGAAACGGTGAAGGCTGCATCCCGCGCCACCTGGGGCCCGCTGCTGCAGGCCGGTGCCGAGATTTATGAATACACGCCCACCATGTACCACTGCAAGGTCATGATCGTGGACCAGCTGCTGGTGTCGGTGGGCTCCACCAATTTTGACAACCGCTCGTTCCGCCTCAACGATGAGGCCAACCTGAACGTGTACGACGCGGCGTTTGCGCAGCGCCAGACCCAGGTTTTTGAAGACGATATCGAGCGGTCACGCCGCGTGACCTACCAGGCTTGGTTGGACCGGCCGCTGCGCGAGAAGGCTCACGAGAAATTGACGGCCTTGCTGCGGTCGCAGTTGTGATGGGGTTTGAATGAAATCAGGTGCTAGCGCTTTTGGGTAAAGCGCCAGACGCTATCAATAGTGTAGTTTTCTGCGTCTGATGCGGGGGCGAAGACGCCGCCTGGATTTTTCAACCCAAGCAGGCATTTGCCCCTAGTCCACTGAAACCGAGAAATCGGCTGTGCGCCGGGGTGGCAGCGGGTGCAGCGCAAGGCTCGGGCTGCGGCCAAGGCTGGCCGCCTTGGCAAAGCCCGCAACGCAGCGATGCGCCTGCTACCACCCTGGCCCGAAGGGTGAGGGCCTGGCAGGGCCGCCCTCGTCGTTGCTGTGCTCGCCGGGTGTGCAACCCGCCTGCGCCCGCCGCCTAGAGTGCGGCCCTGCCAGACCCTCACGCACAGCCGATTTCTCGGTTTCAGTGGACTAGTGTCCCAAGTTTCTAACTCGGGACATTCGCCCATCAGTGCGTCACAAACTCGTACGTCACCGCTTCGCTGTCCACCATGTCGAGGATGTCGTCCAGCACATCTTCATCTTCGGTGCTGGCCCACAGGTCTTCAGGGTCTGCCGCAAACAGGGGTTCGATGGCAATGTCCATGAACTTGCCGTCGGGCAGCTTGATGACAGGCGTGCCCTCCGAGGTGTCGACCAGCTCCCAGTCGTCGGGCACGGTCATTTCGAGTTGGATGGTGACGTTGAGTTTTTTCATGGCGATTCCTTGTTGGTAACCGGGCAGGGTAACCTGATTTGTTCTGCTGTGCGGGCTCCGGCGCCGACCGAGCGCGGATATGTGCCTGCTCATCGTGTGTCTTGGTTCCACCACAGCCGCTCCCTTAGAATTTTTGGCATATCAAGAGGGGAAGTCCGTTGGATCTCGCACAAACAGTCACAGACGCGGCACAGCAGTGCGCGCGCACGGCACAAGCCATCGTTGACAACGTTGAAAAAGTTCTGGAGGGCAAGCATCAGCAGGTCGAATTGGCGCTCGCAGCCGTCGTGGCTGGAGGGCACCTGCTGATTGAGGATGTGCCCGGCCTGGGCAAGACCATGCTTGCGCGCGCGCTGGCGGTGTCGGTGGGGCTGTCGTTCAAGCGCATCCAGTTCACCGCCGACCTGATGCCTTCAGACATCGTGGGCGGGCCGGTCTACAACCCCAAGGACGGCAGCTTCACGCTGCGCCCCGGCCCCGTCTTTGCCAACATCGTGCTGGCTGACGAGATCAATCGTGCCAACCCGCGCGCCCAGTCGGCCCTGCTCGAATGCATGGAGGAGGGGCAGATCACGCTGGACGGGCAAACCCTGCCGCTGCCAGCGCCGTTCGCCGTGCTGGCCACGCAAAACCCCATCGACATGGCGGGCACTTACCCGCTGCCAGAGGCGCAGCTCGACCGCTTCCTCATCCGCCTTTCGCTGGGCTACCCCGACGCGGATACCGAAGCGGGCCTGATCCAGAGCCAGCAGTTCTCGCACCCCATCAGCCGATTGCAGCCGGTGTGCCGGGCCGGCGAGTTCGAGCGGCTGGTGGCAGGGGCGCACGAGGTGTCCATCACCCCTGAGGTGGCGCAGTTCATTGCTGCCATCGTGCGGGCCACGCGCAAGCACCCCGACATCCGCTTCGGCGCCAGCCCGCGCGGCACGCTGGGCCTGGCGCGGATGGCGCGCGCGCTCAGCTGCATCCGCGGGCGCTCTTATGTGGACCCGGCCGTGGTGCGCGAAGTGGCCACGCCGGTGCTGGCACACCGCATCATTGTGCAGGGGCAGGGCGCCCAGGCCAAGGACCCCCACGACATCATCCAGGCCATCCTGATGTCGCAGCGCACGCCCCAGTAGCGCCCATGGAGCGACTGCTGACCCGATCACGCGTACTGCTCGCGTTCTGCTGCACGCTGCTGCTGGCGGCGCTCAACCGCCGAGACCCCATGGTCTACGGCATGTTCCTGTTCCTCGCCACCGTGACCGTGATGGGCTTCGTGCTGCCCTGGCTTTCGCTGCGCGGCATGGCCGTGCGGCTGCGGGCCGATTGTCTGGGTGGGGAAGTGATCGAAGGCGCTGGGTGCGACATTGGCATCGTGGTGGAGCGCAGCGTGCGCTGGCCCGCCTTCATGGTGGACGTGGAGACCGAATGGGAATGGGCCGGGCGTCACCTGACACTGTGCCAGACGATTCCCGTAGTTCGCGCAGGCAAGGCCGTTGAACTGGGCCGGCAAGTGCGGTTTGCATGCCGGGGTCACTACCGGCTGGTTGCCGTGCGTCTGGCCTGTGGCTTCCCGCTGGGCCTGGTGCAGGCCCGGCATGCCATGCAGCACACCGGTATCGCAGTGCATGTACTGCCCAAGCCGCAAGCGATGTATTGGCCGCTGCCCTGGAATGTATCGCCCGACCCCTCGGGCACGCTCGCCACCCGCCACACGGGCCAATCGTTCGAGCTGGGCCTGTTGCGCGAGTACCAGCAGGGCGATTCAGTAGGACGGGTGAACTGGCGCGCTTCAGCACGGGTGGGCGAGTTGGTGATCCAGCACTTCCAGCAACTGGGGGCCGTGGTCCTGCGGGTGGCTGTGCATGCGCCTGCGGCGCCAGCCTTGGGCAACCCCGCCAGCGCGGGGGAGCAGGCCATCCGCCTGGCGGCGGGGGTTTTCGATGCAGCCCAAGGACACGGTGCACAGGCATTTCTGTATTTGGCGGGCGATGGCGAGCCTGTGCAGGGCGCTGCCCTGGTGCGCACGGCCCTGGCTGCGGCGCAGCCAGCAAGTCCTGCCCAGTTGTGCGAAGCCTGCATGCGCGTGGCTGCGGTTGCAAGGGTGGGCGATCAGATCGCGCTGGTCGTGCCGGGCGACATGGTGCAGGCCGACCTGGCAGCAGCGCTGGCAGAGTTGAAGGGCGTTGCCTGCGCAGTGGTGGTGTGCATCGCCTTGGGACATGTTGTTGGTCCGGCGCAATTGGTAGCTGCCCAGGGCCTGCAGGCCGTGGCCCAGCGGGCCGGTGCAGTCAGCTGGATGGAGGCACCATGAGGTCTGGCAGCACACCCGGCAATGCGTCCACCCGGGCCTCCGCCAGCGCGCGGCCCGCACCCACCAGGGACCGCACCCGCCGGGCGGACAAAGAACCGTCGGCCCCGCTGCAGAGTCGGGGCGCCATCGTGTTCGCAGGGCTTAGCTATCTGTTCACAGCCTTTGCGTTCTCTTACGTGGAACGGAGCTATCGGGCCTTCGGTTTTGCCTGTCTGCTGTGGCTGGTGTGGGCGGCACTTGGCTTTGGCGCTGGGGTGTTTAACCAGCGCGGCCCCGAGGGTGCAGGCCGCAGGCAATGGCAGGTGCTGGGTCTGTTGGGCTTTGTGCTGGCTGTGTTCCCAGGCATCCTTCTCTTCTCCTTCCCGCGCTGGGTGTGCATGGTGCTGCTGGTCGTGATGGGCGCGCGGGCGGCCCAGCTGCGCACGCGGCGTGACCTGTACCTCACGATGACCGTGATCTTCACGGTATGTTTTCTGACCACCACGCACTACGCTGCTGACTGGAGCCTGTGGTTCTACCTGGGGCCGGCCTGGCTGTGCGGTGCGCTGACGCTTGCTTGGCTTCATGCCGAAGGCGTAGACCTGTCGCGCTGGACCAAGCTGTCGATGACGGCAGGTTTCGTGGCGGTGTCCTTTGCCATTGCTACCACACTGTTCCTGTTTGCACCCCGGCCGCCGGTGCTCGGTTTTGGCTTCTTGCCGGGTGGCGATACGCCGGGTTTGTTCGACCCGCCTTTCGGGAAGCAGAGCGACCCTGTTGCGGACCAACGCGCCCGGGGGCAGGGCGGTCAAGGTGGTGCGGGTGGCAAGGGCTCCGGCTGGGGGGCGCCTCCGCGCCAGGGGCAGTCGCGGCTACAGCCCGGTACGCCCCCATCGCAGTGGGATCGCATGCTGGATTCCATGCGGGACGCTGGCCGCGACCCGTTCGCTCCACAGTGGCAGCGCGGTGCTATCAACGGGGCGCTGGACGCAGCCCAGGCGCTGCGCAACTGGTGGAAAGGCAGCGGCGGGCCAGGTGGCGCGGTGGGGACTGGCGGGCAGGACGACACGTCCATGCAGCCGCCTCCACCGGGCAGCGGCGGGGCAAGCAGTCTGCTCGGTCTATTGCTATGGCTGGTTTTCGTGGTCCTGGCATGGCTGCTGTGGCGTCGGCGCCATCGATGGGGCGTGCGCCTGGCACTGGCTGTGGCGTGGGGCCTGTCGCGGTGGTTTCCTGCACGGTCCATGCAGCTGTCTGCCCGCGCCATGACTTGGTGCTTGCGCGCCTACCGGCACCCGCCGCTGCGCGGGCAGTCCGTGCGCGAGCACTGGTCTTCTGCGAAAGGGCTTGCGCCACTGGCCCACATCTGGCTGAGTCGGGCGCTGGAGAACTACTGCGCGATGCGCTTTGGCGGCCTGCCTGCGACGCAGGAACGGGCCCTGCGCCTGCGCGAGGACGTGCTGGGTGCCACCGAGGTCATGAGCGGCACCGTGCCCGAACTCAGCCGCTGAGGTCAGGCAGCCCTCCGGCGTCGCTGCGCGGCGGGGTTGAGTCCCTGCTGCTTGGCCGTCGTCTTCATTTGCCACGCTGACCGCAGCCGCGCGCGGTTCAATTCAAGGCTGACGGCAGTGTGCAGACTATGGATACGGGTGCGGCGTGCCTTGAACTGGTGGACCTCATCCGGCCGACTCGCTGGGCACGCTGCGTAGCGAGGGGCTGCTGTATCCTTTTGTTGCGCACCGCTCACGCAGATGTTTGCAGTTGCACAGCCCATCCCTCTTCCTTCGGAGTCTCGCCCAATGATCGCCAAAAAAATATTTGCCCTGGCCGCCGTGGCCGCCACCCTCGCCTTCAGCCAGGCCGCACAAGCCGGCCCCCGGCTCGACAAGATCATGGAGGCCAAGGTCATCCGCGTGGGCACGCCTGGCGACTACCGCCCGTTTGCCATCAAGACCGACGCGGGCTACAGCGGCCACGACATCGATGTGATCGAAACCATGGCCAAGGAGCTGGGCGTGAAGATCGAATACGTGCCCACCACCTGGCCCAACTTGGTGAAGGACCTGCAGGGCGACAAGTTTGATGTGGCGGTGGGCGGCATCACCCGCAACGTCAACCGCATGCGCATCTTTGACATGCTGCCCGGCTACGCTCCCTTTGGCAAAGTGGCCCTGGTGCGCGCGGCCGACAAGGCCAAATACACCAGCGTGGATGCCATGAACCAGCCCGCTGTGCGCGTCATCAAGAACCCCGGCGGCACCAACGAAACCTATGTGCTGGCCAACCTCAAGGCCGCTCAGGTCAGCACGCACGACAGGAACGCCGAGATCCCCGCGCTGATCGCCGAAGGCAAGGGCGACGTGATGATCACCGAAACCTACGAAGCCCTGCACTACGCCAAGGCCGACCCGCGCCTGCACGCCGCGTTTGTGGATGCGCCGCTCACGCCCAAGAACTACCTGGGCTTCATGTTGCCCACCGACGACGCTGACTATGTGCGTGTGATGGGCTTTGTGTGGGGCCTGGTGGACAGTCGGGGCACCATCAAGCAGGCGGCTGACAAGTGGTTGAAGTGATGCGGTTGAAGTGACCAGGGCCGAGGGCTGTGGGCGTTACTCGCCCGGAATCTCCGGCTCCACCAGCAGTGCCAGCAGCTGCAGCGACTCCTGCCAGCCTAGGTAGCACATCTCGGTGGGGATCACCGCCGGGATGCCCGCCTGCACGATGGACACCTCGGTCCCCGCGATCACCTTTTTCAGCTGGATCGTGGTGCGCATCTCGCCCGGCAGGTTGGGGTCGTCAAACCGGTCGGTGTGCACGATGCGCTCGCCCGGCACCAGCTCCACATACTCGCCGCCAAACGCATGCGTGCCGCCACTGCTGAAGTTGGTGAACTGCATGCGGTAACTGCCGCCCACGTGTGCGTCCATGCTCAGCACCCGGCCGGTAAACCCGTGGGGCGGCAGCCATTTGCACATGGCGTCTGGGTCCAGAAAGGCGCGGTAGATGCGCTCTGCCGGGGCGCGCAGCACGCGGTGCAGGGTGACGGTACCGGTGTTGGTGTTGGTCGTCATGCTCGGGTCTCCTTGGGGTGTAGATCTGTGGTGGATGAAAGCGTGAACCGCCAAACCATATCGGTTATTCAACGTGTTCACACCCCTACGACGAACGGACCTGCGCGTTTTCGACACGCCGCTGTTGCAACGGCAAACTTTTTGGCAAAGCCTCAGCCTTTCAGGCCACAACCGTCCGCACCCCAAAGCTCTCGCTGCCCTGCGCCCAGGCCAGCAGCCGGTCAATGTTGGGGTGCTTGCCGGGGAAGGTGCGCGCATCGGCTACATGTTCGGCATACCACTCCAGCCCCAGGGCGGCGGCCGCAGGCGTGATGCGGCCGCCGTACAAGGCAGCCAACGCGGCATACACCACCAGCGACCCGGTCTGTCCGGGCTTGTTCTCGATGGTGGCCAGCACTTGCCCATCCGGGCCCAGCAGGTGCAGGGCGGCGAGGTGGCTGGCGGAGGGGAGTTGCTTGAGACGGTCTGCGAAGTTCATGGGCAAGGACAAAGGGTGGATACCACGGGCGGATTCCCCGGCCCGCAGCGGGTGGATGGGTCGTGTGGGCCTGCATTGTCGTGCCGCCCCGGTGGGCCGCACAAACCATCCCGTGTTCTGCGCAGCGCGCCTGCATCTTTTTGTGGAGGGTTGACCAACTCATAGCCATTTGGTTATTATTGGTTATCCATAACCAATGAGTTATATTTTGTGAAATCCCCTGAAGACCTGACCTTCGCGGCGTTGGCAGACCCCACGCGCCGTTCCATCTTTCAGCAGCTATCCCGGGAAGGGCAGCAGACCGTGAATGTGCTGACGGGGCATTCCCACATTTCCCAACCGGCGGTGTCCAAGCACCTGGCCGTGCTCAAGCGTGCGGGGCTGGTGGAAGACCGCCGTGCCGGGCGCGAAACCTACTACCAGGTGCGGCGCGAAGGATTGGCGCCCCTGGTGGACTGGATGAGCGTCTATGCCGGCTTCTGGAACCAGCGCCTGGATGACCTGGAGAACCTGCTGGGACGCATGGACCAATGACTGCGCAACTCCACACCACCGAAAACACCATGCAGAACCGCCATCACCTTTCCTGCCCTGCACCTGCCGTTGCGTTTACCTTGCAGGCGGTGCGCCATGGCTGACGCAACCCGATCCCACGCCACCGCCCCCACGGCGCCAGGCACGCAGTCCCTGGTGTTCGAGCGGCAGATACCCCACCCGCGCGAGAAGGTCTGGCGGGCGCTCACGCAGTCCTGGCTGATGGAGGAATGGCTCATGGAGAACGACTTCGTGGCCGAAGTGGGGCATCGCTTCACGGTGCGCGCGCAGCCGCTGCCCGGCTGGTCGGGCGTGACGCATTGCGAGGTGACGCTGGTGGAGGCGCCCAGCCAGCTTGCCTACCGCTGGGGCAACGGGACCGAGTCGGCCAACGGGCTCATCACCCACATCACCTGGACCTTGCAGGAGCACGGCGGCCGCACGCTGCTGCGCATGGAGCAGGCGGGCTTCCGGCCCAACGACGGCATCAGCTTCGAGCGCATGGGCGGCCTGTGGCCGCGCATTCTGGAGCGCCTGGAGCAGGTGGTGCACGGCCACTAAAGCCCACCCAACATCCCCATCCCCTCACCCACAGTTTCTCAACCTATGAACTCAAGCATGAACATGACCACGCCCACTCCCCAAAACACCCGCACCCCCGGTGTGCGCATCGCCATCGTCTTTCACAGCGGCTACGGCCACACGGCGCGGCAGGCTCAGGCAGTGAAAGAAGGCGTGGCTCAGGTCGAGGGCACCGAGCCCCTTCTGATGACGGTGGAGGAAGCGCCTTCACGATGGAATGACCTGGCATCCGCCGACGCCATCATCTTCGGCGCGCCCACCTATGTCGCCAGCGCCTCGGCGCAGTTCAAGGCCTTCCAGGAGGCCACGTCCAACGTGGTGATGGCCAAGGGCCTGGGCTGGAAGGACAAGATCGCTGCAGGCTTCACCAACTCTGGCTCGCGCTCGGGGGACAAGCTTTCCACCCTGATGCAGATGGCCCTGTTTGCCGCGCAGCACGGCATGCACTGGGTGAACCTGGCGCTGCCCCCTGGCAACTGCTCGTCCACCGGTTCGGAAGAAGACCTAAACCGCCTGGGCTTCTGGCTGGGTGCCGCCGCGCAGTCGAACACCGACCAGGGCGCCAACCTGGTGCCGCCGGAGGCAGACCTGGCCACGGCGCGGCACCTGGGGGAACGCGTGGCCCACACCACGCTGCAATTTGTGCGGGGGCGTGTGCACTGAAGCTGGCGGTGTGTGGCCTTCTGTGCTGGCCGCGAAAGGGCACTGCCGGACGCCGCCCGCGAAGCCCAGGGCCCATGAATTTGAATGAAATTGGGTGCCAGCGCTTGATGGGTAAGCGCTGGCAGCTATCAAAAGTAAAGTGCGCCCGATTCGAAGAGGAAGGAAGTTCGTCCACCGCAGGGAGCGACCATCGGGTTCACGCCTGCCACACCCCAAACCCCGCCGACCGCAGGTCGATGCCAATCTCGATTTCGCGGTCCACTGCATCCTCGTAGCTCATGGGGTTGAAGCCTTCGTACAGATCGGGCAGCAGGCGCAGGCCGTATTGCGTCACAAACCGGTTGGCCTGGATGCCCGCCTTGTGCTTGTCAAAGCGCACATCCGGGTCCAGCCCGGTCATGCCCACATACACGCAGGGCTTGCCCTCGATGTAGCCCGGGTTGCACCGGCGAAAGCGCGGCTCCAGCAGCACGTCTTTGGAGAGTTCGACCACGTAGACGTGGTGGTGGAGCTTGCGGCGGCGCATGGGTGGATGGGATAGACGCGGGTAGTAGGGCTGCGGTGAAGCGCTCTGCGCGGTGCTACTTTTTACTCGTCATCGTCCGCCTGGCCGTCATCGCTCAGGCGGCGGTCCAGCTTGCTGCGCAGCGACTCGGTTTCTTGCAGAAACTGCTCTACCGGCACGGCCGGGGCCACGCGCAGGCTGGGCGGAAACAGGCTGCTCATGTAGAGCGTTTGCGACAAGCGCATGTTGTTGAGCCACTGCGCACCCAGCCACGACGGCACGCCCAGGGCCACCACCGCAGCCACCATCCACGCCAGGCCCACGCGGCGGCGCGGCAGCACGGTCGCCAGGTGCGCATACAGCGCACCAGCCAGCACCAGCACGATCAACACACTGGCGAACTGCGAAAAAACCTCCAGCGAGAAAACGAATGCTGTCAGGTGGGCCACCAGATGCACCACATCCACCCCCAGGGCCGCAGCGCAGGCTATGCGCACGTGGCGCCAGAACTGCAGGTGGCCCGCAAACACCTTGTTGGCCGCTGCCCACACGCCCGACCAGGCGCCCAGCACCACCAGCAGCGTGAGCAACACGCCCGGCACAGCCTTCAGGTATTGCGAAGTGTCGCGTGCATCCAGCCACGACTCCCCCAGCCCCACCAGCAGCACCAGCGCCACCAGCGCCGCCGTGGTCCCCACCGTGCGCCACGGAAACTGCGGCAGCGGCTGCTCGTCGGCAATCGGCGCATCGGCCAGGCGCAGCGTGATGTGGGTGTGGCCCAGGTCAATGGGCGCGCCGTCGGGCCAGTCAAAGTGCTCGCCCGGGCCGTGCTGCTTGCGCTGCAGGCGTGCGCCATTGCGCGTCTCCAGCACCTCGATCTGCACGGTGCGTGGCTCGTTCACCGCGCGGTCGATGCGCAGGTGCCGGGGCGCCACAAACGGGTCGTCCAGCACCAGGTCGCAGTCCAGCGCCCGGCCCACCGTCACGGGCCAGCGCGTGATAGGCGCGCGCGCCAGCAACGCGCCGTGGCGGTCAAAGGCTTCGATAAGCCCCAGGGTGGTCGGCATCGTGCTCATGGTGCGGCCTCCCAGCGGAAGGCCTTGAGGTAGTGGCTGGCCAGCTTCATGCCGTTGTCAAAGGCGATGCCCTGCACGTCCAGGCGGCCCAGCACGCCTTGCGTAGGCTGGTTGATGGACGCGGCCAGAACAGTCATGTTGTACAGACCGGGCAGCTTGCGGTAGGCCGACAGGCAGACCACCGCGCGCAGCGGCAGGCTGCCGGGGTCCACAAAGCGCTCGGTGCACTCTGCGGCTGTCTGGTGGCGGTTGCCGCGCCGTTGCAGCTGTTCGTTGGCAAAGCTCTGGGAAAACATCCGGGCGAACCGTGCAGCGCCCAGGGTGGGGGCGTTGTAGGCCTCATAGCTCAGGCGCACTGCGCCGGTGTTGAATTCACCCGCCACCACATCGCTGTCGGCCCGGCATTGCGTGCGCTCCAGGTTCAGGCCCGGAAACGCCGGGTCGCGCCCCGATCCCCAGCACCGCGCCAGCGCGTCGTCGGGTACGGGCACGCGGTAGTTGCCGTGGCGCTGTTCGCGAAACGGCGCTTTCAGGAACCGGTCTGTCAGAAGCTGCTGGTGCTCCATCAGTTGTCGCGTCATCTCGGCATGCGCGGCCTGGGTGATGGGCTGGGCGTTGGCCGCACGCTGCACCAGCGCCTGCGCAAACTCGGCCGGGATCAGAAAGCTGACCTGCTCGCCGTCGAGCCGCTTGGCCACGTTCACGCCCAGCACGCGGCCTGCGTCGTCCACCGCCGGGCCGCCGCTCATGCCTGGGTTGAGCGTGCCGCCAAAAAAGATGCGTGGGTAAAAGCTGCGCTTGACCAGCCCGTTGTAGGTGCCCTCGGTCACGGCAAAGCCGATATCGAGCGGGTTGCCCAGCGAGTAGATGCGCTCGCCCTGTGCCAGCGCCTCGTCGGCGGGCCGAAAGCCCAGCACCGGCGCAGCGGCCGTGCGGCCCTTGGCGCGCAGCACGGCCAGGTCGCGCTGCACGTCAAACGCCAGCAGCTCCACCTCGCCCTCCTGCCCCTCCATCGTCACGTACACGCCCCGGTAGCGCTCGGGCTCCAGCGCCAGCTGGCTGGCCACGTGGAAGTTGGTGACGATAAGGCCATCGGCCGACACAAAAAAACCCGAGCCAATCGACGCCTGCGTGTTGGCATTGCGCAGCAGCGTGCGGATCTGCACCAGCTTGTCGCGCGACAGCTCATAAATGCGCCGGGCATCGCGCGACAGCAGGGCGGCATCCGCCCCGGTGGGGGCAGAGGCTGCAGCGGCCCCCGGTGGCGGTGTGGTGCCGTCTGCCGGGTCACTGCCCGCTGGGCGAGTTGCCGGGGTAGCGGCGGGTGGAGGGGCATTCTGTGCGTGGGCGACCAGGGCGCAGAGCAGCAGAACCAGGGACGAGGTGGCCAGCCGCAGGGGCCGGATCAGGGGGAAGGGCATCGCGGTATTCTATGAATGCCCTGCACCTCCCCAGGTTCTGCCTGGGCAACCCATCCAATATCTACGCACCCACGCACCCATGCCAGAAACCCACACCTATCCCATCGGCACGCCCGGCCAGCCCTGGGGCGCCGCAGAGCGCGACCAGTGGCGCGCGCGCCAGGTGCGCCAGCGCAGCTACGCCGACGACGTGCTCAATGCCGTGGAGGCACTGCGGGGCCGGTTTGATGTGGAGCTGTATGGCGACGTGGTGTATGCCAACGACCAGCACCCGGCCGAGCGCTTTCCGCTGCGCGCCATCCGCAGCCGCAACTGGCAACCCGGCCTGCCCAGCGTGCTCGTCACCGGCGGGGTGCACGGCTACGAAACCAGCGGCGTGCACGGCGCGCTGCGTTTTGTAGATACCCAGGCCGAACGCTTTGCGGGCCGCTCCAACCTGCTGGTGGTGCCCTGCGTCAGCCCCTGGGCCTACGAACGGTTTCAGCGCTGGAACTTTGACGCCATCGACCCCAACCGCTCGTTCAAAGAAGGCTCCTTCGCGCAGGAATCCCTCGCCCTCATGCGGCTGGTGGCGCAGCACCAAGGCCAATATGGCCAGTTCACTGCCCACATCGATCTGCACGAAACCACCGACACCGACGAATCCGAATACCGCCCCGCCGTGGCCGCGCGCGACGGCAAGGTGTTCGAGCCCGGCAGCATCCCCGACGGCTTTTACCTGGTGGACGACACCGAGAACCCGCAGCCCGCCTTCCAGCGAGCCATCATCGAGGCTGTGGGCCGCGTCACGCACATCGCGCCTGCGGACGACAAGAACGAAATCATCGGCTCGCCCGTGGTGGCCCCGGGCGTGATCCGCTACGAATTCAAGGCCTGGGGCCTGTGCGCCAGCGTGACCGGGGCGCGCTACACCACGACCACCGAGGTCTACCCCGACAGCCCCCGCGCCACGCCCGGGCAGTGCATCGCGGCGCAGGTGGCGGCGGTGTGCGCGGCGGTGGAGTTTGTGTGTGGGGCGCAGTAAACCTGTGTCGCTTTTTTTGAGTCAAATTGGCCTCTACCGCTTGAAGGATAAGCACTGATAGCTATAAATATTGAAGCAATAAGGCGCTAAGGCACCAAAGCCCAAGCCCACCGACCACCCGCATTGAAAGGAACTGCCGATGGACCTGCCCCAGATGCTGGACACCTTCGCCCGTATGCCCGCCCCCGAGCAGCAGGCCTGGTGGCGCATGGCCGCCGGGCAGCTGGCCGTGGTGGTGGCGCTGCTGTGGCTGGAGAGCCGCTACTTCAAGCCCAGCCGCCGCGTGGGCAGTTGGTTGGCGGTGCGCCTGGTGTCGGTGCTGGCCGCGCTGCTGGCGGTGGCGGCCGTGCTGCTGCCCGCGCGCGCCGTGGGCGGGCCCGCTGCGCTGGGCGTGTTTGTGCTGTCGCTCTACACCCTGGGGCCGGTGGTGTGGTTTGGCGGCCATGTGCTGGCCGGGCGCTGGGTGCGGCCCGCACTCTCGCGCGCCGAAAGCCTGGTGCTGGGCCTCACCGGCTTGGCCATTGCCGCCGTGCCCATCTACGCCAGCCTGCTCGCGCAAAGCGCCCTGCAAACCGCCGCACGCGACGTGGCCCAGCGCCGCGAGCTGCCCGCCAGCAACCCCCCGCTGGCCCACACCGTGCAGCCCGTACAGCGCTACCAGCTGCCCGGCGTGGGGCTCATCTACACCCAGTCACTGCAGGGCACCCCCGACAACCGCCTGCTGCGCGTGGAGCAACGCCACGGTGGCGGCCAATGGCCCGCCCACCCCCACCCCGTGGCCCACCCCAGCTACTGCACCCACGGCAACGACGTGCACCTGATGTGGTCCGCCCAGGAACCCCCTCCCTACCTGCGCCTGCACTGGGCCCAAAGCAACGGCGCACCCACCAAGGCCGAGTTCACGCCCCAACTGGCGTTTGACCCGGCCACCCCCGTGCCCGACTTCCCCCTCACCCTGCGCCCCGACGGCGCCGACCCCGCCGCCCCCATGGCGCGCGAAAGGGCGTACCTGGTGCTGGTGAAAGAGGGGCAGGCGGCGCAGCCGCAACAAGCTCCGACGTAGCAACCGCCGCAGACCTACACCCAGATGCTGGGCAGCCCCCCCGAAGCAGGCGAGGTGCGCACGACCGATTGCGTGATGGCGGGTTTCCAGATCACCCCCACGGTTGCCAAACAAGGCTGGCAGGTGCAGGCCATGGGGCTGGTGTTTCAGCTCTCCACGGGCGGGCAGCCGTTGCGGGCGTTGGTGGAGCGGAAATAGAGGCGAAATGGGCCGTTTCCGCCTGATGGTATTGCCTTTTCTGCTATCAAATTGAAAGCAAAAAAGGGTTTGATGCATGAGTGCGAGTGCTTCTTACGGATTGCTTCCCAACGCGCCCAGCAACCGCGCACTCACCTCGGCCGCATCCAGCGTGGCGAATGCCATGTTGTGCTGTTCCGTCAGCGGCCCATGGCCCGGCTCCATGCGGCCCGCAGCGTCGTAGCCCATGGCCTTGAACTTCCACACCCCGCCAACCAGCTTGAGCGAGCCCACATGCGCGCCATCGGCGGTGTGGACTGCCACTGCGGCGGCGTTGATGGGCAGCAACAGCAAGGGGCCTGCCAGCGGGCCGGGCGGTATGTGGGCGAAGGTGCGGGTGAAAGTGAGCGGCAGGGGTGAGGAGGGGAGCATGGCGGTGTCTCTATCGCAAATGGCGTGGCGCTTGCGGCGCGGTAGCTCGATCTTTGCCCGGTGTGTCGCGTGTTGTGGGTGCTTTGCCGACCGATCGCAGGTTTCGCTCTGCACCCCGTGGGAGACTATGGGCGGTTTGCATGGATCATGCAATTGGTCTCTAGCACTTATCTGTCTCTGGCGGCCAGGTGCAGCCGGTGGCTACTAGCCGGTGCCGGGCCCTAGGCTCGGCCACCATCAATCCTTGAGGCTCACCCCCAGGTTGTCCAGCTTTTTTGCATACGAGTCCCTGCGTTTTACGGCCTTTGCAGCCGTTTCCGTGGCGGCTTGGACTGCCTTGGGGCCCTTGTTCGCCGCAGCTTGGATCAATCCGAGCTTGTGAGCGGCATCTGCCTGCGCCCGCTGGAAAGTGGCGATGAGTTCAGCATGGGCAACGGATGAGTTCACAGGGACTTTCCTATCAATCAGCGTCATCACCCTTGAAGGGTGACATTGGTGCGAAGCAAGGCGGTTCTCAATTCGCGAGTCGCAGGTTTTGAAATATCCACCTTTTGAACAGCCACGTCGAACGGTGAGCCCGGCCTGATGCTGGTTGGCAGTATCTTTTTTGCTGGATTCTTGGCGGGGTACGTGCCCTGACCCGGACACATGCGAACGGAGAACCCGAATTCTTCGAGTGCACCTTTTGCATACAACTCTGCCAGTTGTTGAAACGTCACGAAGGTTGAACGTTTAACGTCTTTGAGTCCTGGCTGGCAGATGTCGCGAACGATCTCAAATTTACCGAGTGAATCTCGCTGTGTATCGGTAAACGGATGCAGTAAGAAGGTCTGACGAACGCCATTCTTTTTGGACACCAGGGTGTGCTCGACGGCGATATCGGTTAGCAGCATGTTGTTTTCCTCGCTTTTCAAGCTGCAGCTCGCACAGCAGCATCATTCGCCATTCCGCCCAAAGTCGCAGACTGTGTTTTCACACCAAGCTACTGGGTAGCTGATGTCCTACCCCTTGAGATGCGAAGTGTTCGACGCAGAAAATTCTCATCTGAAGGCGGGGACTTTGACTAAACGGCAGCAAATGACGGATCCATATTGCACTGTGACAGGCCGTTTCGCATCGAAAGCTGTCATCAGTCCAAAAGAAAACGGCCAGCAAATATGGAAATTTGCTGGCCTTCTTTCCAATCAGGAGGTAATCACTTCCCCCACGAATCCTTCAACCCCACCGCCAAGTTAAACACCGGCTTCCCTTCCTTGTGGTCAATACGATCCGCCACAAAGTACCCGTGCCGCTCAAACTGAAACTTGTCATCTGGCTTGGCATTGGCCAGTGACGGCTCCACGATGGCTGTCACCACCTTCAGGCTGTTCGGGTTCAGGCTTTCGATGAAGTCTTTGCCGCCCGCGTCGGGGTGGGCGTCCAGGAACAGGCGGTCGTACATGCGCACTTCGGCATTTACGCCGTCGGCCACGCCCACCCAGGTGATGGCGGCTTTCACCTTCACGCTGTCGGCGCCGGGGGTGCCGCTCTTGGTGTCGGGCACCACGGTGGCCAGCACTTCGGTGATGACTCCGTCAGCATCCTTGGTGCAGCCGGTGCATTCGATGACGTAGCCGCCCTTCAGGCGCACCTTGTTGCCGGGGAAGAGTCGCTTGTAGCCTTTGGGGGGCACTTCTTCAAAGTCTTCGCGCTCGATCCAGACTTCTTTGCCGATGGTGAAGTGGCGCACGGGGCTTTCCACGCCTTCGGGTGGGTGGGGCAGGGCGGGCAGGCTGCAGGGCTCCAGGTGGCCTGCGCCCATCACGTCGTCCCAGTTGGTCAGCACCAGCTTGACGGGGTTGAGCACGGCCATGCCACGGTGGGCCTTCAGCTCCAGGTCTTCGCGCAGGCAGCCTTCCAGGGTGCTGTAGTCGATCCAGCTGTCGGACTTGGTCACGCCGATGCGTTCGGCAAAGGTCTGGATGGATGCGGGCGTGTAGCCGCGGCGGCGAAGGCCGACGATGGTGGGCATGCGAGGGTCGTCCCAGCCACTCACTTTATGGTCGTACACCAGCTGGGCGAGCTTGCGTTTGCTGGTGATGACGTAGGTGAGGTTCAGGCGCGCAAATTCGTACTGACGGGGGGGCGGGCTGGCCAGCAGGCCACCTTCGGTCAAGCGCTCCAGCAGCCAGTCGTAGAAGGGGCGCTGGTCTTCAAATTCCAGCGTGCACAGGCTATGGGTGATCTGCTCCAGCGCGTCCTCGATGGGGTGCGCGTAGGTGTACATGGGGTAGATGCACCAGGTGTCGCCTGTGTTGTGGTGGGTGGCGCGGCGGATGCGGTAGATGGCCGGGTCGCGCATGTTGATGTTGGGGCTGGCCATGTCGATCTTGGCGCGCAGCACCATGGAGCCATCTTCGTGCTGGCCGTCGCGCATTTCGCGGAACTTGGCCAGGTTTTCGGCCGGGGTGCGGCTGCGGAAGGGGCTGTCCACGCCGGGCTTGCTGAAGTCGCCCCGGTTGATGCGGATCTGCTCCACCGTCTGTTCGTCCACGTAGGCGTGGCCGGCTTCGATCAGGTACTCGGCGGCGCGGTACATGAAGTCGAAGTAGTCGCTGGCCTGGTAGGGGGCTGCGTCGGGTGCGCCGTTCCAGTCAAAGCCCAGCCATTTCACCGCGTCGATGATGCTGTTGACGTATTCGGTGTCTTCTTTTTCGGGGTTGGTGTCGTCAAAGCGCAGGTGGCAGATGCCGCCGTAGTCGCGCGCCAAGCCAAAGTTGATGCAGATGCTCTTGGCATGGCCCACGTGCAGGTAGCCGTTGGGCTCGGGCGGGAAGCGGGTGCGGATCTTGGCGGGGTCGGGCTCGCCCTGGGCGTGGTGGGCGGCGTCGCCGGGGGTGCCCGCCCAGCGGCGGGTTGTGTAGGTGCCTTTTTCCAGGTCATGCTCGATGATCTGGCGCAAAAAGTTGCTGGGCTTGACGGTTTCAGGGGCCGCAGAAGTGGCAGTGGCGGCGGTATTGGCGGGGGAGGGGGTGCTCATACAGCCATTTTAGGCGCCGGTTTCGTGATGGTTTACGCATAGAAACAGGCGCGTATACGTCCAGACACAACGTAAAGACGATTTTGTGCCATCCTTTTGCCTACTTGGTGCGTTATGTACCGGTGAGGTGAGTCCATTTGGCTGGCTGCCCTCGCTCAAACAGGAGATTTCCATGACGAAAACCCGTTCTATCTATGCCATGGCCGCTTCGGCTGGCGTGGCGCTGGCATTGCTGGCCGGCACGGGCGCAGCCCAGGCCCGCGACGTAAATTGGTCGGTTGGCATTGGCGTGCCTGGCGTGGTGGTGGGGGCCAGCAATGGCTACTACGCCCCCGCCCCGGTGTATGTGGCGCCGCCCCCGCCCGTTTACTACGCACCCCCTCGGCCCGTGTACTACGCGCCTCCCCCTGCGTATTACGCACCGCCCCCGGTCGTGTACTACGGTGATCGCGGCTACCGCCACCATCGGCACCACCGCCACCACGGATATGGCCATGGGTATGGCCACGGCCGCTGGGATCGTTGATCCCTAGTCTGATCCGCTGGCAGCCTGACCGGGTTGCCGCGTTGTGTAACCAACCTCTTGGGCGCCAGTCGCTCACAGGCAGCGTCTTTGCACAGGCTGCCTTTTACAGCGGCCCTTCGGGGCCGTTTTTCTTTGGGCGCGTGCGCTACGGGTTGGGCATAGGGCGCCGCATAATCGCGCACTCTGGCCTGCCAGCGTGGCAGGCGCAACGCCCCCGGAGTGCCGCATGTCTGTGAAGAAAAAAACCGTTTTTGTCCTGAATGGCCCCAACCTGAACCTGCTGGGCACGCGCGAGCCCGCTGTGTATGGCGCGGCCACGCTGGCCGATGTCGAAAAGCTGTGCGCCGACGCGTGCGAGCGCCATGGTTTTGCGCTGCGCTTTCACCAAAGCAACCACGAAGGCGCGCTGGTGGACTGGATTCACGAGGCAGGCCGCCTGCACGCAGCGGGCGAGCTGGCAGGCGTGGTCATCAACGCCGGGGCCTACACCCACACCAGCATTGCGTTGCACGATGCCACCAAGGGCACGGGCATCACGCTGATTGAGCTGCATATCAGCAATGTACATGCGCGCGAGGCGTTCCGCCACCATTCGTACATGGCGGCAGCCGCCAAGGCGGTGATGTGCGGCTTTGGCGTGCTGGGCTATGGACTGGCGATTGACGGCCTGGCCCAGTTGCTGGCCCAGCAGCCTGCGGCCTGACGCCGCACAGGCAAGGGGGTAGATAGATAAATGAATCCCCCATTGCCCCTGCAGGTGTCTGAGGACGAGGTGGAGATCACCGCCATGCGCGCCCAGGGCGCGGGTGGGCAGAACGTCAACAAGGTATCGAGCGCCGTCCACCTGCGCTTTGACGTGGCAGCATCGTCGCTGCCCGAGGACGTCAAAGAGCGCCTGCTGGCCCTGCGCGACACGCGCATCACGCAAGAGGGTGTGGTGGTCATCAAGGCCCAGCAGTACCGCAGCCAGGAGCAAAACCGCACCGATGCGCTCGCGCGGCTGAACGCGCTGATCAACACTGTGGCCGTGCCGCCCCGGGTGCGCCGCGCCACCAAACCCACCTACGGGTCGAAACAGCGGCGTCTGGAGGGCAAGACCCAGCGCAGCGAGACCAAGGCACTGCGGGGCAGGGTGCGCGACGGGTCTTGAACCGGGGCTCCCTGTGTGGTGGGTATCTCCACGGCCATCGTCGATGGCGCATTGGCATCATCTGTAGAACAATCTGTCCGGCCAGCAGGGCTTGGTACCAGGTGCTATCAGTCCTACATTCATTGCATTCACGGATGGAATTGCCATGACTGCCTTTGCCCAAGCCCCCCTCACTGCTCCCGCTGTGGTTCCCGCCTTGTTCGTATCGCACGGCGCGCCGCTGTTTGCGATCGATGCTGGCACCACCGGCCCCGCGCTCACGCAGTGGGGTGAAAACCTCAAGGCGCAGTACCCTGGCCTGCGGGGCGTGGTCATCATGTCGCCGCACTGGATGGCGCGTTCTGCCCAGGTCATGACCGGCCCGCAGCCCGCCACGTGGCACGACTTTGGCGGTTTCCCGCCCGCGCTGTACCAGTTGCAATACCCCGCATCCGGCTCGCCTGCGCTGGCGCAAGAGGTGCTGGGCCTGCTGCAGGCCGCTGGTGTGGCCGCACAGGGCGATGCCGCGCGCCCGTTCGACCATGGTGCCTGGGTCCCGCTGATGCATTTGTTCCCGCAGGCCGACGTGCCCGTGGTGCAGGTGGCTCTGCCCGTGGGCGCAGGCCCGGCCGATGTGTATGCACTGGGTGCCGCGCTACGCGGCCTGCGCAGCCAGAGCGTGCTGGTGGTGGGGTCCGGCAGCATGACGCACAACCTGGCCGAATTCTTTGGCGGCGAGCGTGCGCCCGCGCCCTATGTGCTGGAGTTCAGCCGCTGGATCGAGGATGCGCTGGCCCGTGGCGACATGGCCGCGCTGCTCAACTACCGTACCCAGGCCCCCCATGCCTGCCGCGCCCACCCGACCGAAGACCATTTCTTGCCCATCTTCTTCGCGCTGGGCGCGGCGGGCGACGATCTGCACGCAAACTACTTGAGCCGCGAGGTGATGTACAGCATGCTGTCGATGGATGCTTTTGCCCTGGAGCCTGTCGCAGGACGGGCGGGTTAAGTAAGTTTTTTAGCTAAAAACGCCGCTGGCGCTTGTCTATGCTCAATCTACCGCTCACATTTTTGCAGCGCCCCGCTGCTTCCACCACCCCCCGCCCCTGGCTGCTGGTGCTGATGCACGGCGTGGGCAGCAACGAGCAGGACCTGTTCAGCCTGGCGCCGCAGATCCCCGAGCGGTTTCATGTGCTGAGCCTGCGCGCGCCGTTTCGCATGGGGCCGGGCGCGCACGCGTGGTTTGATTTTTCCATCGAGCCCGGTGGCGAGCGCACCATCAACGAAGAGCAAGAGGCGCAAAGCCGAGCCCTGGTGGCCCAGGCGGTCGAGTCTGCCGCCGAGCAACTGGGCATTCCGCCCGAGCGCGTGGTGGTGGGCGGCTTCAGCCAGGGCGGCATCATGGCGCTGTCGCTGCTGCTGACCCGGCCCGCGCTGATGCAGGCCGCGCTGGTGTGGCACAGCCGGCTGCTGCAGCAGGTGGTGCCTTTGAGTGCACCTGCCGACGCGCTGCGGGGCAAACGGCTGTGGCTGAGCCACGGTACGCACGACAACGTGATCCCGCTGGCCCATGCGCAGGCCATTGCGCACCACATGGCGCCGCTGCCGGTGACGGTGACGTACCACGAGTTCCCCAGCGCGCACGAGATCCGACCTTCTGAGCTGGCGGCCACGGTGGCGTGGCTGGAGTCATTGTCGACAACGCCAACGGCGTTTTAGTCGCGGGCTTCCGGGGCGCGGTCTACATCGCGTTACCGGCGCCTCATCCAGCAGGTTTCCAATCAAACAGATCCCCAGGGGGGATTGATAGGGAACGCCCTGCGCCGCAGCCGCTCGGACAAGGGTTGTTCCCGTCTTGAAGGAGATCCGATGCCTGAAAACGAAACCGCCGAGTTCCGCCCCGTGCCACCGCGCGCATCCTCCACACCGTGGATCATTGCCGCCGTGCTGGCCTGTGCGGTCGGCGCCGGAGCCGCCTGGTGGTTCTGGCTGCGCCCGGTGGAGGCCCCGGGTGCGCCGCCCCCCGTGGCCAGCGCACCCGAAGCGCCCGTGGCCCCACCGCCCATGCCCGAGGCATCGGGTCCCCAGAACCCTGTGGATGCGCTGGCCCCGGCAGATACCGCCTTGCCCGTATTGGCTGAATCCGACAAGCGAGTGGCGGAGCTGCTGGCCGAATTGCTGGGTAGCGACAAGGTCGCGTCGTTCTTGTTGACCGAAGGTTTTGTCCGCCGCGTGGTGGCCACGGTAGACAACCTGGGCCGCGCCCAGGCCCCGTCGCGCATGTGGCCGGTACAGCCCATGCCGCAGCGCTTTGTGGTGGATGGCGAGGGCGATGCACCCACCACGATTGCCACCACCAATGCCGCCCGCTACAGCGCCTTTTTGACTTTTGCCGAAGCCGTGCCCTTGGAGCCCGCCGTGGCCTTGTATGCGCGGCTGTACCCGCTGTTCCAGCAGGCGTATGAAGAGCTGGGCTACCCCAAGCGCTACTTCAACGACCGCCTGGTGGCCGTGCTGGACCACTTGCTGCTGGCACCCGAACCCAAAAGCCCGCTGCGCGTGAAGCTCACGCCCGTCAACACCGATGTGCCCAACCTGCGCCCGTGGGTGCGCTATGAGTTTGTGGACCCGGCACTCGAATCGCTCACCAGCGGGCAGAAGATTCTGGTGCGCATGGGGCCTGCGAACCAGGCGCGCGCGAAAGCGCTGGTCCGTGATCTGCGCAAGCGCGTGGCAACCAGCGAGTTGCAGCTCCCCCAGCGGTGAAGGATGTGAGGGGCTGCTGCGCGTCGGCTACAGCGGCAGTGCCATGGTGCGCTTGACCTCCTTGAGCGAGAAGCTCGTGGAAATCTCACGCACGCCTGGCAGGCTGCGCACATGGGTGCGCACATAGTCGGCAAACGATGCGAGGTCGGCCGCCACCACCTCCAGCTGGTAGTCGTAGCGGCCCGAAAGGTTGTGGCACGACAACACCTGGGGCATCGCCATGACCTCGCGCTCCAGGGCCGATGTGGTGTCAGCCGTGTGGTCGTGCAGCGCCAGCTGCACAAAGCCCAGTACGCCCCAGCCCACACGCTGGCGGTGCAGATGGGCGTGGTAGCCCGCAATCACGCCCGCATCCTCCAGCGCGCGCACGCGCCTCCAGCACGGGGAGGTGGACAGCGAAACCGCTTCGGCCAGATCGCCCACGGTGGCGCGACCATCGCGTTGCAGGGCATTGAGGATCGTGCGGTCCACGGGGTCGAGTGGATGAGGGTGCATGGCAGTGTGTCCTGCTAATTGGGTAATTTGAGGCAAATTTTGCCTTCTTTGATCGTATGAAGGGTAAATAAGGCGAGAACTTACCCGTTGATGGGTTGAAGAATCTCCCTATTCCAAGGAGACCACCATGACCCGCACATCCGCCACCGGCTTCAGCACCCGCGCCATCCACCACGGTTACAACCCGGCCGACCACCAAGGCGCACTGGTGCCGCCCATCCACACCTCGGCCACTTTTGCCTTCCCCGATGTGGCCTATGGCGCGCGCTGCTTTGCAGGCGAGGAGCCCGGCTACTTCTACACCCGCATCGCCAACCCCACGCTGGCGCTGCTGGAGGGGCGCCTGGCCAGCCTGGAGCAGGGCGCAGGCGCCGTGGTGTTCGGCTCGGGCATGGGGGCCATAACGGCCACGCTGTGGTCCATGCTGGAGCCGGGCGATGAAATCCTGGCCGACCTTACGCTGTATGGCTGCACCTTCTCGTTTTTGCACCACGGGCTGGGCCGCTTTGGCGTGAGCGTGCGCCATGTGGACATGACCGACCCGGCCCACGTGGCCGCCGCGCTGAGCCAGAAGACCCGCGTGGTCTACCTGGAAACCCCGGCCAACCCCAACATGCGGCTGGTGGACATTGCCGCCGTTTCGGCCCTGGTCCACGCCCAGGGCGCCAAGGTGGTGGTGGACAACACCTACTGCACGCCTTACCTGCAGCAGCCCCTGCTGCTGGGTGCCGATGTGAGCGTGCATTCCATGACGAAGTACCTCGGCGGCCATGGTGACCTGACCGCAGGCGCGGCCGTGTTTGCCGATGCCGAACTGGCCCAGCGCGTGCGCTTGTATGGTCTCAAAGACATGACGGGTGCTGTGATGTCGGCGCAGGACGCGCATCTTGTGATGCGCGGCCTCAAGACGCTGGCGCTGCGCATGGACCGCCACTGCCAGAGCGCTCAGAAAGTGGCCGAGTTCATCGCCGCCCACCCGGCTGCGGCGGCCGTGCACTACCCCGGCTTGCCCAGCTTTGCCCAGCACGCGCTGGCAAAGCAGCAGATGCGCCAGATGGGCGGGATGATCGCTTTTGAGCTGCGTGGTGGCCTGCAGGCGGGCGTGCGCTTCATGGACGCGTTGCAGCTCGTCACCCGCGCCGTGAGCCTTGGCGATGCCGAGACGCTGGCTCAGCACCCGGCCAGCATGACGCATTCCACCTACACGCCCGAGCAGCGTGCCGCCCACGGCATTGCCGAAGGGCTGGTGCGCCTGTCGGTCGGCCTGGAGGACCTGGAGGACCTGCTGGCCGATATTGGCCAGGCACTGGACCTGGTGCAGGCGCTGGATTTCAAGGCCGAGCCCACTACGGGGAAGACTGCGGCAGCGGCAGCGCCGTCTTGTAACGCACCTGCTTGAGCGCGAAGCTGGAGCGGATCTTCTCCAGCCCTGGAATGGGGGAAAGCTGTTCGACGATGAAGCGCTCCAGCGCCGCAATGTCGGGCAGTGCCACGCGGATGAGGTAGTCCGAGTCGCCGCTCATCAGGTAGCACTCCATCACCTCATCGTGCTCGGCAATGCGTTGTTCAAAGTCGGCCAGCGCTTCCTTGCTCTGGCTTTTCAGGCTGATGCTGATGAACACGTTCAGTCCCAGCCCCAGTGCGGCGGCGTTGGCCAGCGCTACATAACGGGCGATGACACCCTCGGTCTCCAGTGCCTTCACGCGTGCCAGGCAGGGAGACGGCGAGAGATGCACACGCCGGGCCAGCTCCACGTTGGAGAGCGAGCCATCGGCCTGCAGTTCGGCCAGTATGCGCAGATCGGTGGTGTCAAGCTTCATATGCTGCAATATTGGTTGTTGGTGGAATATTGTGCTGCTATGGATGGCTAATTTTCGCGATTCGGCATCACATTTTTTGCAAATCCTTCTAGAGTGTGCTCCTATGAACGCCCCCTTGCCTTCCCATCTGCTCCATACCCAGGATGCCCTGGCCGACACTGACCCCCAGGAGACCGCCGAATGGCGCGACGCCTTTCTGGCCCTGGTCGCCACCGAAGGTCCCGAGCGGGCGCGGCACATGCTGCAGGAGCTGGTGCGGGTGGCGCGCGCACAGCGGATTGGCTGGCAGCCCGACCTGAACACGCCGTACGTGAACACCGTGGCGGTACAGGACCAGCCCGTGTTCCCCGGCGACTTGGCCATCGAGGAGCGCGTGGCCTCCATCGTGCGCTGGAACGCGCTGGCCATGGTGGTGCGCGCGAACCAGGCGTATGGCGAACTGGGTGGCCACATCGCCAGTTATGCGAGCGCGGCCGACTTGTTCGAGAGCGGCTTTAACCATTTCTTCCGTGCACGTGAGGGTGTGGGTGAAGGCCAGCACCGGGGCGACCTAGTGTTCTTCCAGCCCCACAGCGCGCCGGGCGTGTATGCCCGCGCATTCCTCGAAGGGCGCTTGTCCGAAAAAGATCTGATGCACTACCGCCAAGAGCTGACCGCTCCGGCTGCGGGCGCACAAGGCCTTTCGAGTTACCCGCATCCGTGGCTGATGCCGGACTTCTGGCAGTTCCCCACCGGCTCCATGGGCATCGGCCCCATCAGCAGCATCTACCACGCGCGCTTCATGCGCTACCTCACGCACCGCAATCTGCTCGACTGCGGCCAACGCAAGGTGTGGGGCGTGTTTGGCGACGGCGAGATGGACGAGCCCGAATCCATGAGCGCCCTGACCCTGGCCGCGCGCGAGGGCCTGGACAACCTGGTCTGGGTGGTCAACTGCAACCTGCAGCGCCTGGACGGCCCGGTGCGCGGCAACGGCCGCATCATCGACGAGCTGGAGCGCCTGTTTGCGGGCGCCGGCTGGAACGTGGTCAAGCTCGTGTGGGGCAGCGACTGGGACGGCCTGTTCGCCCGCGACCTCACCGGAGCGCTGGTGCGCACCCTTGAAGGCACGGTCGATGGCCAGATGCAGACCTTCGCCGCCAAGGACGGCCGCTTCAACCGCGACAACTTCTTCGGCCAGAACCCTGAGCTGGCGGCACTGGCCCAGGGCATGACGGACGAGCAGATTGATCGCTTGAAGCGCGGTGGGCACGACCTGGTAAAGATCCACGCTGCCTACGCTGCTGCCAGCGCGCACAAAGGCCAGCCCACGGTGATCCTGGCCCACACCAAAAAGGGCTACGGCATGGGCACGGCCGGCCAGGGCAAGATGACCACGCACAGCCAGAAGAAGCTGGACGAGACCGACCTGATCGAGTTCCGCAACCGTTTCAACCTGCCGCTGTCCGACGAACAGGCCACGAGCCTCGCCTTCTTCAAGCCTGCGGAGGACAGCCCCGAGATGCGCTACCTGCGCAGCCACCGCGACGCGCTGGGCGGCTACCTGCCGCGCCGAGAGACCACCTGCGCCGCGCTGCCCGTGCCTGCCATCGAAAGCTACGCCCAGTTCGCGCTACAGGCCGATGGCAAGGAGATGAGCACCACCATGGCCTTCGTGCGCATGCTGGGCACCTTGCTCAAGGACGCCACGCTGGGCCCGCGCATCGTACCCATCGTGGCCGACGAGGCGCGCACCTTTGGCATGGCCAATCTTTTCAAGCAGGTCGGCATCTACAGCAGCGTGGGCCAACGCTACGCGCCCGAGGACATCGGCTCGGTGCTGAGCTACCGCGAGGCGCTGGACGGCCAGATTCTGGAAGAAGGCATCAGCGAAGCCGGCGCCATCGCCAGTTGGACGGCCGCGGCCACCAGCTACAGCGTGCACGGCCTGGCCATGCTGCCGTTTTACATCTACTACTCGATGTTCGGCTTCCAGCGCGTGGGCGATGCCATCTGGGCCGCGGCCGACCAGCGTGCGCGCGGCTTTTTGCTGGGCGCCACCTCGGGCCGTACCACGCTGGGCGGAGAGGGCCTGCAGCACCAGGATGGATCGAGCCACTTGGTGGCAGCCACCATCCCCAACTGCAAGGCCTACGACCCAGCCTACGCAGGCGAGATGGCCGTGATCATCGATGCTGGCATGCGCGAGATGGTGACCGAGCAGCGTGACGTTTTCTACTACGTGACACTGATGAACGAGAACTACGCCCAGCCCGACCTGCCCGCCGGTGCGGCAGAAGGTGTGTTGCGTGGTTGCTATGTTTTTAAGAGCTACTCGCGCTTGATAGATAAGCGCGATAGCACGATTTCATCCAAATCCGTCACCCTGATGGGCTCTGGCGCCATCCTGACCGAGGTGGTCAAGGCCGCCGAACTGCTGGCCGCAGAAGGCGTGGATGTGACCGTGCTCAGCGTGACCAGCTGGAGCGAGCTGGCGCGCGATGGTGTGGCGTGCGAGCAGCGTTGGCTGGCGGGCGAATCCGCGCCTGCATCCGCATGGCTGACGCAGCAGCTGGCCCCAACACGCGGGCCCGTGATTGCAGCCACCGACTACGTGCGCGCCGTGCCCGAGACGGTGCGGGCGCTTGTACCCGAGGGCCGCAAGTATGTGACCCTGGGCACGGACGGATTTGGACGCAGCGACACGCGCGCTGCACTGCGCCATTTTTTTGGCGTAGACGCTTCCAGCGTGGCCCAAGCTGCACGACGCGCGATGGCCGCTGGCTGACGAACACGGGCGCCATGTGGGCGCCTGCTGTCGTTCCGTGATTCCGCAATTCCGCCGCCGGGGTGGGGTGGGTGAATGCCGTTGCCCAATTCGGCGCAGGCTTCCTACAATGGCCCAGCAACCGCGAGAGGGCGCCATGACACACGTCACCTGGGACCACAACCCGCCGACCACCTGGACAGCGATGGCGGACGGGCAAGCACTTTGCTCCATCAAGCGCAAGGACATTGGCGGCTGGACGGCGGTCTGGATGGATGAGCGCCTGTGGCCAGCGCCACCCCATCTGCCCAAGGCCATGCCCCAGCCCACACGGTTTTTCAGCAGTCTGGAAGAAGCCAAACTGGCGGTCGAGCAGGCGCTGTCGGCGTGAACCGTTGTCGGGCCTGAATCCGTCAGGCATCCAGCAGCTTGCTGGATTCCATCAGGTGTTGAAGGGCTTTGTTTTTTATAGCGGCCAACGCAATACCAACGGGCGCCAGGGCCGACACTGATTCGTGAAACTGCTTTTTTGCAGCACCCACCCGCCATGCCGACTGCAAGGCGCCAAAGGGCCTTGCACCTTGGCCCCTTCGGTGCGCCAGGGGCCGCAGCCCCTTGGTCAGGGCAGTTTGACGGCCGCCACGGCGTTGGACGTGGAGAGGTACAGCGTAGCGCCATTCACGGCGATGCCCGTGGGTTCGTCGATCAGGCCCGGCAGTGGGCCGGCCGCGAACCCCTTGTTCCAACGCTGGCCCACCAGCGTGCTCACCTGGCCATCGGCTCCGATCTTGCGCACCACGCGGTTGCGCGGATCGGTCACGTAGATGTTGCCGCTGGCATCGGCGGCCAGCCAGGCGTGCGAGTCCGAAATGGGCGCGCCCGTGTCGACCGTCAACTGCGCCGAGGCCGCCGGGCCGTCCACGAGCCCCGGCTGCAGGTCTGGGCGCCCCGCGATCGTGCTCACCACCCCGGCGGGTGTGATCTTGCGGACGGTGGGGCCCACACCCGTCGCGTTGTGGTAGCGGCCGTCCACCACATACAGGTTGCCGGCGGGGTCCATGGTCATCTGGCCCATGGCGGAGAACTGCGCTGAGGCGGCCGGGCCGTCGGCGTGCCCGCGCGCGTTGGGGTTTCCCGCAAACACGCTGACAGCGCCGGCCGGGGTGATCTTGAAGATTACGCTCCGCAGGGACACCGCATACACGGTACCGCCGCTGTCGACGACCATGCCGGTCAGCCCCTCGAGCAGGAAGCCCGGTATCGCGTCGAATGCGGCGGTGAGGTCGGCATGCACCGTGACGTTGCCGGCAGGGCTGGTCTTCAGGATGCGCTTGAAGTCATACGAATAGATGTTGCCGGCACCGTCGATGGACAGCGGCGCCGATCCGCAGTAGGCCACGTCGTTGATCGGCCCGGTGACTTGCGCGCACGGGTTCTTGGCCCGGCCGAGCGTGGCCACCGTGCCATCAGGCGTGACGGTGCGCAGTGCGGCGTTGTTGCGGTCACGCACGTACAGCGTGCCAGCCTTGTCCACCGCCAGCGCGCCGGGGCTGTCAAAGCGCGCGGCGCTGCCGCGGCCGTCGGCATGTCCCGGCAACGGGGCGGTACCTACCTGCAGGTCGGGCGCACCATTGCGCGGCATGCGGTAGATGACCGCGTACGTTTGAAAGGTGTCGGAGGGACCGCTTTCCGTGATGAGAAAGCGGCCTTCGGCGTCCACCGCCAAGCGTTTGCCCGCGCAGAAGGCAGGCGGCAGGCCGTCGGCGCCGTAGTTGCAGTCTGCCGCGCGTCGCACGGTGGTCACGGAGCCATCGGCCGCAATCTCGCGTACGGGGGTGCCCTCATGCCGGTCCAGAACGAAAACTCGGTTGGAGCGGTCTATCGCGATGGCCTGCAGCGCACCAAATTTGGCCGCGCTAGCCGCTCCATCCACGTGACCCGCGTTATTGAGGGCCACAGTGCCCGACAGCACCGTCGCCTGGCCGTTGGGCGCGTACTTGCGCACTACGTGGTCGTTGGGGTCTGCAGCGTACAGGGCTCCTGTGGAATCGGTCGCTAGGTTGACGGGGTACAGGCGGCTAGGGTTGTTGCGCCCGAAGCCCGGGGTGGCGTTCTGGCTGGCCCTGAAGATGACCGTTGTGACTGCCCCTGCGGGTGTGATTTTGCGAATGGGATTGCCTGTCGGCGTCTGGGAGAAGTCTTGCAAGGTTGGCGCCCATTCGGACACATACACATTGCCCTCCCGGTCCACAGCAATGCTGGTCGGGCTGCACAGCGTGGCCGCCGTGCCCGTGCCATCGGCATTGCCGCACACGCCCACCTGGCCGGCCAGCGTGGTGACGTTGCCTGCGGCATCGATCTTGCGCACCAGATGATTACCGGCGTCTGCCACATAGGCGTTGCCAGCCGCATCCACTGCCACGGCCAAGGGGACATTGAAGCGGGCGGCGGTGCCCGCGGCATCCAGGTAGCGTGGGCCTTCGCTGCTGGCGTCGCTGCGGGTGGGGCCACCGCCCGCCCAGGTGCTGAGCTGCCCGGTAGGCGCGAGCCGGCGAATGGTGTGGTTGCCCGGGTCGGCAATCAGTACGTCGCCGGTGGGTGTCAGTGCCATGCCGCCGCTCTCGGTGCTGAGCTTGGCAGCCGTGCCCAGGCCTTCCTGCGTGCCCGGCCCCTCGGTGGTGCCGGCCAGCAGCGCCAAGGGCGTGGCGGGCGGCGGTGGAGGCGGCGGGGGCGGCGCGTCACCGCCCGAACCTCCACCGCAGGACACCAGCGCGGACACGGCCAGTGAGGCCCAGAGTGTGCGGGACAGCCGATGGCGGCTGGATATGGGTGAACTTGGCATGGGCGTGTACCTCAGTAAAAGTGATGAACGGATGGGCGCGTCCGCCAGCTGGCATGCTGCAGCAGTGACGTAAAAGGAATGAGGGGGGTGCCGTGGCCGCAGCACGCCCAGCGTGGGCGCCACGCACCACGGTCAACCGGGTGCTGACTACGGCAACTGCACCTGTACCACGGCGTTCGGCACCGAGAGGTACATCATGCTGCCGCGCACGGCGATACCTGTCGGGCGGTTGATGATGCCCGGCAGGTCGCCCGCAGCAAAACCGTATTTCCATGCCTGGCCCACCGAAGTACTGACCTGGCCATCGGTGCCGATTTTGCGGACCACGCTGGTGAAGGGATCGGTGACATAGACGTTGCCTCGGTTGTCCACGGCGAGGCTGGCCGTCTGCGCGGGCCAGCCTGCGTACTGCTGAACGGTGAAGCGGGCGGCAGCGGCAGGACCATCCGCGTAGCCAGGGGCCGCGGCGGGGCTGCCCGCCAGCGTGGTGACCGCGCCGGACGGCGTGATCTTGCGAACGGTCGGCCCCACCTTGTTGGTGTCGTAAAACAGGCCGTCGATCACATACAGGTTGCCCGCCGCATCGGTGGTCATCTGACCCAGCGCCGAGAACTGCGCCGCCGCGCCTTGTCCGTCCACATGGCCCACCGTGCCCACGCTGCCGGCAAACAGGGTGACTTCGCCCTTGGTATCGATCTTGAAGATGGCGCCCTTCAGGCTGGCGACGTACACGTTGCCGGCGGTGTCGGCGGCAATGCCGGATGCGACACCGAGGAAAGCCGTTGGCACCTTGTCCAGCCATGGCGCCAGGTCGGCCAGAAGCACGGCTTGGCAGTTGGCGGTTTTAAGGACGCGCGCACCGTCAATGGTGTAGAGGTTGCCCGCGCCATCGGTGGCCAAGGGGGCCGTGGAGTTGGACAGCACGTCCTCGCCCAGGCCGGTGATCGCAGCGCAATGGCCGCCTGGCTTGCCCAGGGTGCGCACGAGGCCGTCGGCCTGCACGGTGCGGATGGTGCGGTTGCCCGCGTCGCGCACGTAGAGCGTGCCGGCAGGGTTCAACGCAATCGAGCCAGGTGTGGCGAACCGCGCGCTGCTGCCCTGTCCATCGTCCGCACCTGCGGCAGCGGGGATGCCGGCCACCACGGTGGAGGTGCCTTGGGGCGTGTAGCTGCGCAGTTGGGCATAGCTGAAAGTATTGAAGCCCGCAGCGGAGCGGGTCATGCCGGTTTCGGCGACGAGGAACCGTCCGTCGGGAGTGACTGTCATCTGGTCCGCCGTGCACAAGGTGCCTGGCGCGGCCCCACTCGCGTCGCCTTCGAAGTTGCAGGCATTGGCGCGAACGAGGGTGGTCACGCTGCCGTCGCTGCCGATCTGGCGGATGGCCGGGGTTCCGTACCAGTCCAGTAAGAACAGGCGATTCGCTGTGTCGAATGCAATCGCCTTGAGGTAGCTGAACTTTGCCACGGATGCGGCACCATCCGTATTGCCCTCGTTGTTGGCGGCTACGACGCCGGACACCACGGTGGGCTGGCCATCGGCCGCATATCGGCGGATCACATGGTCATTGGGATCTGCCGCGTGGAGTACCCCGGCTGAGTCGGTGGCCAGAAGCACCGGACGGTAGATCTCGACGGCAGGGCCGGAGATGAAGACCAGCGTCGGGTTCTGGCTGGCCTTGCTGGTCAGCGTGGTCACTTCACCCGTTGGTGCGATCTTGCGGATCGGGTTGGCAATTGAACTGTGTGTCGTGGACTCCCTGACTTCCGCCACATACACGTTACCAGCCTTGTCTACGGCAATGCTGGCAGGCCTGCACAGCGTTGCCGCGCTGCCTGTGCCATCCTGGTTGCCGCAGACGCCGGGCTTGCCCGCGAGGGTGGTCACTGCACCGGCCGCGCTGATCTTGCGCACCAGGTGGTTGTCGGTGTCCGCCACGTAAGTGTTTCCGGCCGCGTCGACCGCAACGCCCATGGGGCGGTAGAACCGTGCGGCCGTGCCGGAGCCGTCGGCATGGTTGGACGGGACGTTGAACACCCCGGCATCGCCGCCACCCGCCAAGGTCGTGACCTGCGTCCTGTCGGTGCTGAGTTTGCGGACCTGGTTGTTGCCACTGTCCACGATGATGACCTCGCCCGTGCTGTTCACGGCCATCCCGCCGATGTAGGCACTGAGGCGCGCGGTGGACGGCGCTGCGCCATCCAGGTTACCCGCACCGTCGGTGTTGCCAGCCAGCAGCGACAGGGCCGTCGCGGGGGCAGGAGGGGGCGGCGCGGGTGGTGGGGGGGTAACGGGGTCGGAAGAGCCGCCACCGCCGCATGCGCTGAGCAGCGGGACTACCAACGCAGCAAGAATGCCCACGCGTTGGAACGGAATCCTTGAGACAACACCTGACATGAAGCGCTTTCTGATGAAGAGATTGGGAGCACCACCTTTGCGCCATCTTTGAGAGTGTTGGGCCGCGCGGTGGTCGTGTCTCTCCGAGGCTACCGCAAAGATACGAAACGAATGCATATTGTTTCGATTCGCAACAGATGCAGACGATGGGCATGCCAGAGTCACGGCGACGGTTGCCCTGATCTGCATTGCAAACGCTTGGCGTTGAGGCCGCCTCGCCTTGGTGGCTTCAATATTTTTCAGGACGAGCTGGGCCCCTCGGCAACGAAGAATGCATCCAGCACCGGCATCAGCGCCGGAAACTCCTGTGCAAAACGCTCGCGGTTGACAAAGTACGCCTCGCAGGCCACCGCAAAAAACTCGGACTGTGATGTGGCCCCGTAGGCGTCCAGCCAGGGGCGTTCTGCTCCAAAGCGCTCGGCCAGGATCACACGCTCGCGGAACTGCTCGTACGCTGGCTCCCAGGCGGCCCACCAGGCCTCGTAGGCGGCGCGTCCGGCGCGTGTCCCCATGAAGCCTGCGGGCAAGGGCGGGCAGCCGTTGGGTTCGCCGCTCTTCATGTCGAGCTTGTGCACGAACTCGTGCACCACCACGTTGTGGCCGCGTGCCGTGTTCTCGGTGGCATTGGCCACGTGCTCCCAGCTGAGCATGATGGGGCCGCGCTCCATGGCCTCGCCCAGCAGCACCTGGGTGTGTTCATGCACCACGCCGGCCTCGTCCACCGTCTGGCGGCGTGCCACGGCTTCGCCAGGGTGCAGCACGATGCCCACAAAATCGTCGTACCAGTCGAGCGCCTTTGCCGGGTCGCCCCAATGCAGCAGGGGCAGGCAGGCCTGCGCTGCAATGTCGATGGCCATGGCGTCGGTCACCACCAGGCCGTGGGCGCCGTGGAACTCCTTGTGGTGCAGAAAGAGGGCGCTCAAGGCGCGCAGCTTGGACTGGTCGTGCAGCGAGAGCGCCGCCAGAAACGGGTAACGCTGCAGGGTCTGGAGCCACAGCGTGGCCGAGATGTCGGGCACGGGGGCCACCGTGGCGCGGACGCGGCTCCAGAGCCGATGGAAAAGAGGGGGCATGGCGATCAGGCAGCGGGTGGTGAAACCCCGCGCAGTTCAGGATCGCGAGTACTTGGGGGTCAGGGACCGCCGTTCCAAGCCCGTTTGCGACAAACGCAGTGTTTCCGCGCGGGGCGGTCGTGCAGCGGCATCCCAGTCGCTGAGCACCACCCGCTGCAGGCCGGGCTCCAGCACATGGTCGGCGGGGCGGTGGGTGTGGCCGTGAATGAGTGTGTGCGCCTGGGCCGCCTGGAGCCAGGTGATGGCGGCCGGGCCGTCTACATCGGCATAGATCGCGCCCGACTGTTTGCGCGCCTCACTCTCCTGGCGGATGCCACGCGCCTGCGCGCGACGTGTGGCCAGGGGCTGCGCCAGAAACTGCCGCTGCCACTCGGCGCTACGCGCCTGCACGCGAAAGCGCTGGTACTCGACATCGTCCAGGCACAGCAGGTCGCCGTGGCTGAGCACGAAGCGCTGGCCGCCAAACACCAGCACCGTGGGGTCTGCCAGGCCAGTGATGCCACACTGCGCCAGGAACCCCGGGCCCGCCAGAAAGTCGCGGTTGCCGTGCATGAAGTAGACGGGCAGGCGCTGCGCGGCGGCCCGCAGGGCGGCGCAGCCTTCGGCCTCGAAACTACCAGGTTCGCCCATGGCGTCATCGCCCACCCACACCTCGAACAGGTCGCCCAGGATGAAGAGGGCATCGGCCGTGGTGGTGGCCAGGTAGTGCTCGAAAGCGGCCACTGTGGCGGGCTCGCTGGCCTGCAGGTGCAGGTCCGAAATGAAATCGACCGTGCGCCAGTGCGATGGAGCGACAAGCTCCTCGAACCGGGGCACGGTCGTGGTCACGGACTTGGAAGTCAGATCAGAGAGCGACTGCCTTCTCGATGATCACGTCTTCCTTCGGCACGTCGTCATGAAAACCCTTGCGGCCCGTCTTCACGGCCTTGATCTTGTCCACCACGTCGGTGCCCGACACGACCTTGCCGAACACGGCATAGCCCCAGCCCTGGGCCGAAGGTGCGGTGTGGTTCAGGAAGCCGTTGTCGGCCACGTTGATGAAGAACTGGGCGGTGGCCGAGTGCGGGTCGCTGGTGCGGGCCATGGCCACGGTGTAGTTGGCGTTCTTGAGGCCGTTGTTGGCTTCGTTTTCGATGGGCGCGTCAGTGCCCTTCTGGGTCATGCCGGGCTCAAAGCCGCCGCCTTGCACCATGAAGCCAGGGATCACGCGGTGGAAGATGGTGTTGTTGTAATGGCCCTTGTTCACATAGGCCAGAAAGTTCTCGACCGACTTGGGGGCCTTGGCGGCATCGAGTTCGAGGGTGATGACACCGTAGCCGGTGATGTGCAGTTCGACCTGGGGGTTGCTCATGGCAATGCTTCCTTCAAAAAAATGGCGGGGTCACTTCACCAGGGTGGCGGAGTTGATGGTGACGGGAGTGGTGGGCACGTTCTGGTGCGGGCCCTTGTTGCCGGTGGCCACGGCCTTGATCTTGTCCACCACGGCCGTGCCTTCGATCACCTTGCCGAACACGGCATAGCCATGGCCGTCGGGGCTCGGGGCGTTGAGCATGGCGTTGTCCTTCACGTTGATGAAGAACTGCGATGTGGCCGAGTTGGGGTTGCCCGTGCGCGCCATTGCGATGGTGTAGGTGTCGTTCTTGAGGCCGTTGTTGGCTTCAAGGGGAATAGGGGCCTTGGTGGGCTTGGGAATCAGGTCGGCGGTGTAGCCACCGCCCTGGATCATGAAACCATCGATCACGCGGTGGAACACGGTGCCGTCATAGGTCTTGTCCTTGACGTAGCCCAGGAAGTTTTCCACCGTCTTGGGCGCCTTGGCCGGGTCGAGTTGCACCACGATGTCGCCCATCGAGGTAGACAGCTTGACCTTGGGGGCGTCTTGCGCCTGTACGGATGCTACTGAAAAAATAGCTGTCAGCGCAATACCTGCAAGCGCCAGGGTCGAATTTCTTCTGGAAATCATCCAATCACTCCTTCGAAAAATATCTGCCATTGTTGGCCCCGCCGCGCCCAGTACTGGCGTTTGACGGGACCCGTGCGGGCGCCTTCGGCGACTTCGCCGAACGTTACCACCATGGTGTCGGCGGAGTCTGTCCAGCGCAGGTAAGACTTGTCCTTGAGATGGAGTTCCCGGCCTTTCAGGGCGCGGGTCTCCGCCTGGAGCACCTGGGTCCATTCGTTGAGCGGTTTTTTGCGGTAACTCTGGAAGTCTGGCGCGTAAAAGCCCAGCAACCGGTTCATGTCGCCCTGGGTCTTGGCGTTGCGCCAGGCATTGAGCACCGCGTCGAAAGACTTGCGGTCCGCCTGCACGGCGTGGGGCGCTACCCACTGCAGCTGGCGCGCAATGACCACGGGGGTGGAACGGGGCTCCACCGTGCGCAGAATGCGTTCCAGGTCGGGATTGGCCAGCACCAGGCAGCCATCGGTGGCCAGGGGCGCGCGGGCAAACTGGTCGGGTGGCGTGCCATGCAGCCAGATGCCGCTTCCGGTCTTGCCCCGGCTCTGGTCCAGGGGGTTCGGGTAGTTGATGGGCAGCGCGCCTGCGCCGTAGAAGTCCTTGAGCGTGGCGGGGTCCAGGCGGCTGGTGATGAAGTACACACCAAGCGGTGTGCGCTGGTCGCCCTCCAGGCTTTTCTCGATACCCAGCTTGCCGACCGAGGCGTAGTAGTCGGCCACCAACTGCAGGCCCTTGGGCGTGTTCTCGAAAAGGTACAGGCGCGAGCGCGAAGCGTCCACTGCAATGGCATGGCGCGAGCGGGGCGAGAGTTCCAGGAACTGGGCGGGAATGCTGTGCGCGGGTGGGCGGCTGCGCTGGGCGTCCACGCGCTGGCGCGATTCGTTGCGCAGCTCTTCCAGGGTGGTGGCTACCTGCAGGCTGCGTGCTGTGTCGGGCTCTGGCACATCGCCCATGCGGCGGATGGGCCGCGTGCGCGACATCAGCAGGTCGCCCACGGCCAGTTGCGCCAGCTGGAAGTTGGGATAGTCACGCGCCAGGGTTTCGGCCTGGGCCAGTGCCTCGCGGCTGCGGCCTTCTGCGATGAGCTTGTACACGGCCAGCAGGCGTGTTTCTGCCTGTCCGTCGCGCAGGTTGGGCGCCTTGGTGTCGGCTGGCTCTGTCGAAGGCTGGGTGGCGGCGCGGCGTACTTTTCCGCTCTGGGCGTGCGCCGGTGCTGCCTGCAGCAGTGCGGCGAGGAACAGGGTGCCTGCCGCAGCCCGGCGGCTTGGTGCGGACAACTCCACAAACATGCGCGGTTTCAGGTTCAGGCCTTCAGGGGCTCGGCAGCAGGCACAGCCCGCGCACGCTGCGCAGGCCCAGGGTCGGGGTTCACAGTCAACCGCCTGTGGATTCGCGGACGATGGTCCAGCGGCCGTTGTGGTTCACCAGGTCCAGCGTCTTGCGGCTCGTGACGTTGAGTGCATCAGCGGTATAGGCCTGCCGAAAACGGGCGGTGGCCTTGTCGCCATTGACCGCAACGGTAACGTCGGACAGCTGCACGCTGATCTTGGACTTGCCCACGATGCGCGCCTCGCGCTCCTTTTCCCACGCTGAGCGCGTCTGGCGGCCGGGTGGATCGAACGATTTGTCGTAGGCGCCCAGATAGGCCTGCATGTCTTTGGACGACCAGGCGGCCGCCCATGCCTGCACGGCCGAGGTCACGGCCTGAACGGCTGCGGCATCGCTTGCTGCTGCCGGGGCGGCTGCGGGTGCTGGGGCTTGGGCTATAGCAGGAGCAGGAGCAGGAGCTGCAGTGGGCGCAGATGCGGGGATGGGTGTTGGGGTGGTTGCCGGGGTCGTTGCAGGGGCGGGTGCCACTGCTGCGGGTGGCGCTGGCCGCTGCGTGGCCACCACGGCAGGGGCCGTTGCCGGGGCTGCGGCGGCGGGGCGGCCCGGCTTGCCGACGGCTTCTGGCGCGAACAGCTCCCGGATCAGTGCCAGCTTGGGCTTGACGGAATTGGCGTTGGTGGCATCGAGCTGCAGCGCCTTGTTATAGGCCTGGCTGGCCAGCTTGGCGTAGATGTCGCCCAGATTTTCGTGGGCAGTGGCGTAGCTGGGGTTGGTGCGGATTGCCATCTCCAGCGCCGTGCGTGCCTTGTCCAGCTGGTTCTGGTTGGCGTAGAGCACTGCCAGATTGTTGTAGGGCTCGGGCAGCTCTGGGTATTCTTCGGTCAGCTTGGTGAAGGTGGTGATGGCGTCGGCAGGCTTGCCCGAATCTGCCTGAGCCACGCCACGCAGGAAGCGCAGCTGCGGGTCGCGTGGGTTGGTGGCCAGGCGCTGATCGGCCTTGGCGAGCGCGTCGGCCGACTTGCCTGCTTTGATCAGCTGGGTGATTTCTGTGTAGTCGTCGGCCTGGGCCGCGCCAGTGCCCAGCAGCGCGGTCAGTGCCAGCAGGCGCAGGAGGCGTGGAAGTGTGCGGCGGACTTGCTTCATGGGGACTTCAAAGGTGTGGGGCAGCGTCTGTCCCGGGCGGGGGCTTATACTGCGGCGGATTGTAGCTGAGGGGGTTGTCATGACGGAACGCTGTTGCCGCGGGTGATTTCGCTGTAGGCCCCTCGCTGGGCCAACCCTTCGCCAGGGGCCTTTGCCCCCAGCTGCCGGGTGGATTTTCATTCACCCACCACCCCATCCCCCGTTACTGAAATCCCATGAGTTTGCGCATCTACAACACGCTGTCGCGTGCATTGGAAGACTTTTCCCCGCTCGAACCTGGCCATGTGCGCATGTATGTGTGCGGCATGACCATCTATGACCTGTGCCACATCGGCCACGCCCGCATGATGATGGCCTTTGACGTGGTGCAGCGCTGGCTCAAAAGCAGTGGCTACCGCGTTACCTACGTGCGCAACATCACCGATATCGACGACAAGATCATCAAGCGCGCGCTGGAGCGCGGCATCACCATCCGTCAGCTCACCGACGAGATGATTGCCGCCATGCACCAGGACATCGGCCTGCTGGGCATCGAGCCGCCTTCGGCCGAGCCCCGCGCCACCGAATATGTGCCCCAGATGCTGTCGCTGATCGGCCAGCTGGAAGGCAAAGGCTTGGCCTACCGCGCGAGCAACGGCGATGTGAACTACTCGGTGCGCAAGTTCGACGGCTACGGCAAGCTCTCGGGCAAGTCGCTCGATGAACTGCGTGCGGGTGAACGCGTGGCCGTGCTCGATGGCAAGGAAGACCCGCTCGACTTTGTGCTGTGGAAGTCTGCCAAGGCCGAGGAACCACCCGAGGCCAAGTGGGAAAGCGCTTTTGGCGCCGGCCGCCCCGGCTGGCACATCGAATGCTCGGCCATGAGCTGCGCCACGCTGGGCGAAACCTTTGACATCCATGGCGGCGGGGCCGATTTGCAATTCCCCCACCACGAAAACGAAATCGCCCAGAGCGAAGGCGCCACGGGCAAGCCGCTCGCGAAGTTCTGGGTGCACAACGGTTTTGTGCGCGTGGACAACGAGAAGATGTCCAAGAGTCTGGGCAACTTCTTCACCATCCGCGACGTGCTCCAGCAGTACGACGCCGAGACGGTGCGGTTCTTCATCGTGCGGGCTCACTACCGCAGCGCGCTGAACTACAGCGATGCCCATCTGGACGACGCGCGCCAAGCGCTCAAGCGCCTGTACACGGCGCTAAGCCTGGTGGCGCCCGCCGATGTGGCAGCCATCAACTGGGCCGATCCCTACGCCGCGCGTTTCAAGGCGGCCATGGACGAGGACTTTGGCACGCCCGAGGCCGTGGCCGTGCTGTTTGATCTGGCCGGTGAAGTCAACAAGACGCGATCGGCCGCGCTGGCGGGGCTGCTCAAGGCGCTGGGGGGATGCCTGGGCATTCTGCAAGGTGACCCCAAAGCCTTTCTGCAAGCGGGTGCCAGTGGCGTGGACGAGGCCGACATCCAGGCGCAGATCGCCGCCCGCGCTGCCGCCAAGGCTGCCAAGAACTTCGCTGAGGCCGACCGCATCCGCCAGGCGCTGCTTGCCCAGGGCATCGTGCTCAAGGATTCCGCCGCAGGCACGACCTGGGAAGCTGCGCAGTGAAGCTGGTTTTTATGTCAAATATGCCTCTGGCGCAGGTGAGGTAAGCGGTGGCAGCTCTTAAGAAGATAGCGAGCGATGCCGCAACGCCGCCGCTGGTGCTGGCCACGCCCGACTATTGGGCCGAGGCCTGCAAGCACCTGGTGAAGAAGGACCGGGTGATGAAGCGCCTGATCCCGCAGTTGGGCGATGCCGCGCTGCGTACGCGGGGTGATGCGTTCGTCACGCTGGCGCGCAGCATCGTGGGCCAGCAGGTGTCCGTCGCGGCGGCGCAGGCCGTGTGGGAGCGCTTCGTCGCGCTGCTGCCGCGCGGCATGAAGCCCGCCAGCGTGCTCAAGCTCAAGATCGACGATATGCGGGCCGCAGGCCTGTCGGCGCGCAAGGTGGATTACCTGGTGGACCTGGCCATCCACTTTGAACAAGGCAAGCTGCACGTGAAGGACTGGGCGGCGATGGACGACGAAGCCATCATTGCCGAGCTGGTGGCCATCCGGGGCATTGGTCGCTGGACGGCCGAGATGTTCCTGATCTTCTACCTGATGCGCCCCAACGTATTGCCCTTGGATGACCCAGGGTTGATCGCAGGGATCAGTCACAACTATTTCTCGGGCGATCCCGTCAGCCGCAGCGATGCGCGCGAGGTGGCCGAGGCCTGGAAGCCATGGTGCAGCGTGGCAACTTGGTATATTTGGCGATCGCTCGACCCCCTGCCGGTGGCTTACTGAAAACGGCTGACCCAGCCTGACGCGCTTTACAAAACTCGTTAACCGTCGGTTACAGTGCGTGCCATTCGTATTCGTGGCAGCCGCAACCGGCGCGATCCCCTAGGAGAAAAACGTTGGCGAAAAAGACCTTTCTGGATTTCGAGCAGCCCATCGCCGAACTCGAATCCAAAATTGAAGAACTGCGCTACGTGCAGACCGAGAGTGCCGTCGATATCTCGGAAGAAATCGACCAGCTGAGCAAGAAGAGCCAGCAACTCACCAAAGACATCTACAGCGAACTGTCGCCCTGGCAGATCACCAAGATTGCCCGGCACCCCGAGCGCCCCTACACGCTCGACTACGTGCGCGACATCTTCACCGACTTCGTGGAACTGCACGGCGATCGCCATTACGCGGACGACCTGTCCATCGTGGGCGGCCTCGCGCGCTTCAACGGCCATGCCTGCATGGTGCTGGGCCACCAGAAGGGGCGCGACACCAAGGAGCGCGCCATGCGCAACTTTGGCATGAGCAAGCCCGAGGGCTATCGCAAGGCCCTGCGCCTCATGAAAACGGCCGAGAAGTTCAAGCTGCCCGTGTTCACCTTTGTGGACACGCCCGGCGCCTACCCCGGCATCGACGCCGAAGAACGCGGCCAGTCTGAAGCCATCGGCCGCAACATTTTCGAGATGGCGCAGCTCGAAGTGCCCATCATTACCACCATCATTGGTGAAGGCGGCTCTGGCGGCGCACTGGCCATCAGCGTGGGTGACCAGGTCGTCATGCTGCAATACGCCATCTACTCCGTGATCAGCCCTGAGGGCTGCGCTTCCATCCTCTGGAAGACCAGCGACAAGGCACAGGAGGCTGCCGATGCCCTGGGCATCACCGCCCACCGCTTGAAGGCCCTGGGCCTGGTGGACAAGATCGTGAGCGAGCCCGTGGGCGGCGCCCACCGCGACCACAAGCAGATGGCGGCCTTCTTGAAGCGTGCCCTGGGCGATGCCTTCCGCCAGGTGGCCGACCTCAAGACCAAAGACCTGCTGGACCGCCGCTACGAGCGTCTGCAGAGCTATGGCCGCTTCAGCGACACCAAGGCCGATAGCCGCTGAGCGGTTGACTGCCCACCGCGCATTGCGCCCACGGCCCTTCGGGGCCGTTGTTGTTTTTGTGGTCAGAACCTAGCGCTCTGCGCGCTAACCACCACTGGCGCACAGGCTGATACCGGATGTAACATGGCTCAATCCTCCCGTCCGTGCGGGTGGATCAAGAAGGGGTGCCCCATGTCGCTTCTGAAGACGCTCAAAGGCCAGATTCTGGTGTTGTCCGCCCTGTGTATGGTGGCCGCCCTGCTGGTACTGACCCTGGTCAACTACTTCTCGGCACGCGGGCAGGCGCAGGTGTCGCTGGCGGAAGAGGGGCTGGCCACGGCCAAAAGCCACGCCGAGACCATTGAGGAATGGGCGCGGGGCAAGTCGGCGATCATTGCGGCGTCCGTCACCGCATTTGAAGAGCCCGAGCCCGCCAAGCCGCTGGCCATGCTGCGGGACGCTGGCAAGTTCAGTACCGCCTATTTTGGCTATGCCGACAAAAAATACGTGTTCTCTGAAACACGCAATTTGCCGGCAGATTACGACCCCACTGCGCGGCCCTGGTACAAGCAGGCGGCGCAGGCGGGAACGTCGGTCGTCACGCCGCCCTACATTTCAGCGTCGGACCAGAAGCTCGTGGTGACGTTTGCCACCCCGGTGGGCGCAGGCGCAGCCCTCAAGGGGGTGGCGGCGGGCGATGTGTATATGGAGTCGGTGGTGGCAAATGTGGCCTCCATCCGGCCCACGCCCCAGAGCTTTGGGTTCCTGGTGTCAGCCGACGGCAAGATCATTGCCCACCGCGATCAGGCGCTCACCCTCAAGCCCATTGCGGAGCTGTCCAAAGACCTTGCGGTGGACAAATTGGTCGCAGCCGCCAAGGACAGTACCAGCCTGTTGCAAGCCGACATTGGAGGGCGCAACCGCCTGCTGAGTGTGGTTCCCATCGCTGGCACCTCGTGGATGCTGGTGGTGGCCCTGGATGAGAGCGAAGCGATGGCGCCCATCCGCGCCATGCTGGCCACATCCCTGGTCTCCAGCGTGTTGGTGTTGCTGGTGGCCGTCGGGTTGCTGGGCGTGATCCTGACCCGGCGCCTGCGCCAGTTGACCCTGGTGCGCGACGCCATGCACGAGATCGGCACAGGCGACGGTGATCTGTCGCGCCGCATCGACGCGCAGGGCGAGGACGAACTGGCGCAAATTGCCGCCAGCTTCAACAGCTTTGCGGGCAAGCTCTCGGGTGTGCTGGCGCAGATTCGTGATGCCAGCAGCTCGGTGCGCGTGGCGGCCGAAGAGATCGCCACGGGCAACCAGGACCTGAGCGGGCGCACCGAACTCACGGCCTCCAGCCTGGAGGAAACCTCCGCATCGATGCAGCAGCTGACCGAAACCGTGCGCCATAACGCAGACTCTGCCCGGCAGGCCAACCAGCTGGTGGCCCAGGCATCCAGCGTGGCGCAGCACGGTGGCCAGGTGGTGGGCAATGTGGTGACCACCATGGAGCAGATCAATGCCGCGTCGCGCAAGATCAACGACATCATTGGAGTCATTGACGGCATCGCCTTCCAGACCAACATCCTCGCATTGAATGCGGCGGTAGAGGCAGCGCGCGCTGGCGAGCAGGGCCGGGGCTTTGCGGTGGTGGCCAGCGAAGTGCGCAGCCTGGCTGGGCGCAGTGCGGAGGCGGCCAAGGAAATCAAGCAGCTCATCAGCGCGTCGGTGGAACAGGTGGAAAACGGCTCGCGCCTGGTGCATGACGCGGGCACCACGATGAAAGACATCGTGACCTCGGTGCAGCGCGTCACGGACATCATGGCCGAGATCACGGCCTCGACCAACGAGCAAAGCACCAGCATCAACGAGGTCGGGCAGGCGGTATCGCACTTGGACCAGATGACCCAGCAGAACGCCGCGCTGGTGGAGCAAAGCGCCGCCGCTGCCCAGAGCCTCAAGGACCAGTCAGTGCGGCTGTCGGAGGTGGTGGGCACGTTCCGCCTGTCCGCCGATGCCTCACGCGCCGGGCCGCGTTTGTCCGCGCCAGCCGGTTGATGGGATGAAGGGGGCAGGCGAGGGAAAGGTGCCCGCGATAATCGGCGCCCATGCATTCCCGCTCTGTCCATCGCTTTTGTGTGCTTGATGCGCCACCACCGCTCCGTGGCGCGGGCCGGGTGCCGCAGTGACCCAGTCTTTCGACGCTGCCATGCAGGCCTTTGCCCCCACACTGCCACTGGCTGTGGGTCTGAGTGGCGGGGCTGATTCCACGGCGCTGCTGCTGGCTTGTGCGCGCCGGTGGCCTGGGCAGGTGCAGGCCATCCATGTGCACCACGGCCTGCAGGAGGCGGCCGATGGGTTTGAGCGGCATTGCACCGCCTTGTGCCAGGGCCTTGGCGTGCCGCTGTGGGTGGAACGGTTGGATGCCCGCCATGCCCCGGGCCAGAGCCCCGAAGATGCCGCCCGACAGGCAAGATACAAGGCTTTTGAGGCTGTAGCGCTTGCCAGTCAATCGCAAATAGCTATCAAATCAATAGCAATTGCGCAACATGCGGATGACCAGGTTGAGACGCTGCTGCTGGCGTTGTCACGTGGCGCAGGCGTTGCCGGGCTGGCCGCCATGCCTGCCCGGTGGGAACGCGCTGGCGTGGTCTGGCACCGCCCGTTGCTGCCGGTGGCCGCCGGAGACATTCGCAGCTGGCTGCGAGCGCAGGAACAGGGCTGGGTGGAAGACCCCACCAACACCGACGAGCGCTACACCCGCAACCGCATCCGCGCGCAGCTACTGCCTGCGCTGGAGGCCGCCTTTCCGGCGTTTCGCGACACGTTCGCCCGCTCGGCCTCCAACGCCGCGCAGGCCGCTGAGCTGCTCGAAGAACTGGCGCAGCAGGACCTGGCGCGCGTCGGTGCACCGCCGCAGATCGCTGCACTGCAGGGCTTGAGCCGCTCGCGCCAGGCCAACGTGCTGCGCCACTGGTTGCGCCAGTTCCACCACACCACACCCGCGGCGGCGCAACTGGGCGAGCTGTTGGACCAGATTGCGGCCTGCACCACGCGCGGCCACCGCATCCACATCAAGGTGGGGCGTGGCTTTGTGGTGCGGACCGGGCCCGCCCTTGACTGGTGCGACCCCCAAGTTGGGGAGCTCTAGTTGCCCGAACATCGCAAGGCACCCTGCGAGGAAGGCAAAAAAATGGAACAAGCCGTCGTACCCGGCATCGTGGTCAACCGCGACGAGGCCAAGATCTCCGTGCTGGGCGTGCCTGGCCAGCGCGGCCTTGCCCGCGAGATCCTGGGCGCGGTGGGTGATGCCAACATCGAAGTCGGCGTGATCATCCAGAACGTGAACAAGGACGGAAAAACCGACTTCAGCTTCACCGTGCACTGCACTGACTATGCCCGCACCATGGACCTGCTCCAGGAGAAGGTGGTACCCACACTGGGGGTGCAGGAACTGGTGGGGGACACCACCATCTGCGCGGTGAGCATCGCCGGTATCGGCATGCACAGCCCTGTGGGGATGGCCAGCAAGATGTTTAGTGCCCTGAGAGAAGAGGGCATCAACATCCAGATGATCTCCACGTCCGCAATCAAGACCTCGGTGGTGATCGACGAAAGGTACGCCGAGTTGGCCGTGCAAAGCCTGTGCAGAGCATTCGAGTGTGACCAGCAAGCCGTACCAGACTGCCTGAATCGGCTCAGAAATGGGGCATAATAGCGGGATTGGAAACGTGACCGAGTGGCCGAAGGTGCTCCCCTGCTAAGGGAGTATGGGGTGTAGAGCCTCATCGAGGGTTCGAATCCCTCCGTTTCCGCCAAGATAAAGCCCAAGTGATTCATTCACTTGGGCTTTTTTCTTGTGAAGCATTCGTCTTGGCGCCTTGTCTGCCGCGCCTGGCGAATCCGCCTGACTCACGCTGCGCTCATTCGTCGATGGACGCGCTCCAGCGGCTGCCCCAATCGCCCCCCTTGTTGCTCACCTTGTCGATCTCGCGCCGATCCCGTTTGGTAGGGCGGCCTTCGTGCAACGTGGCGGCGGGTTCTGGTGCTAGGCGGCGCAACTCCGCAGCCTTTTCGCGGGTGGCGATGCTATCGGGCGTTTCCTGGTACAGCTGTTGGGCGACAGGTGCTGGGCCGCGCGCTCCGCTCAGGCCCATCACCAGCACCGTACGGGCAACCGGCCCCTGGCGCAGCGCGACGGTATCGCCGCAGCGCAGGTCCCGCGCGGGTTTGGCCAGTTGGCCATTGACGGTGACGCGGCCTTTGCCGATTTCTTCGGTGGCCAGGCTGCGGGTTTTGTAAAAGCGCGCGCACCAGAGCCACTTGTCCAGCCGCATTGTCTCCAGGGTGTTCATGCCGGGGATTGTGCCGCGTGTACGGGGTTGCCCATGTCAGCCGATGGCGCGGCCAGTGGCAGGCGCACCACGGCGTCCAGCCCTGTCAGTCTGCTGCCCACCATGCGGTTGGTTAAGGCGATGCTGCCACCGAGGGCTTGCACGATCTCGTGGCAGATCGCCAGGCCCAGGCCGCTGCCCGCGCGCACGTCGCCGGCCGAAAAGGGCTGAAAGAGGCGTGTCGCCAGTTCGTCGTCGATGCCGGGGCCGTGGTCGCTGATGGTCAGCGCCACATGGTGGCTGTCGGTGCGCAGATCCACCGTGAGTTCACTGCCCTGTGGGGCGTGGCGCACGGCGTTGTGCAACAGGTTGCGGCTCAGCTCGCGCAGCATCCACTCATGAGCCTGCACCCGTGCGGGCTCGGTGTGTATGCCGAAATCCAGGTCGCGCTGGGCGATCAGGGGCGAGATTTCTAGCGCCACGGTACGCAGCATTTCGTCCAGCCGTGTGGTCGGTGGGGTGCTTTGCTGGCGCAGTTGCTCCACCTTGGCGAGAGCCAGCATCTGGTTCGCCAGCTGGGTCGCGCGGTCCACGGTGTCGCTGATTTCATGCAGGGCCTGCTGGGGCTCCACATCGCCGCGCAGTGCAGACTGCACCTGGGTCTTGAGCACCGCCAAGGGCGTGCGCAACTGGTGCGAGGCATCGCGCACAAAGCGCTTCTGGTGCCGCAGCAGGTGGCGCAGGCGCTGCATGACCTCGTTGGTGGCATCGATCAGCGGCTGCAGTTCGCGCGGGGTGGAGGGGGCTGCGATGGGGCTCAGGTCGCCCTCCCTGCGCCCTTGTAGCTGCAGGCTCAGCTGCCGCACAGGGTGGATGGCCCGCTGCACCACCAGCACCACGGTCAACGCGATCACGGCGACGAGCAGGGCCTGGCGCAGCAGGGTGTTGCGCAGAATCTGCAAGGCCAGGGTTTCGCGCACCTCCAGGGTTTCGGCCACCTGGATCACGGCCATGGTGCGGCCTTCCGAGCTGGCCACGGGCTGCAGCAGCACGGCCACGCGCACATCGCGCTCCCGAAAGCGGTCGTCGTAGAAATCCACCAATGCCGCATACGGCGGGCGGGCCGGTATCTGGCCGCGCCATACCGGCAGTTCGGCAAATCCAGAAACCAGGTCGCCTTGCAGGGTGGACACACGGTAGAACATCTGGCTCTGGTTGTCCGCCTCAAAGGCTTCCAGCGCGGAGTAGGGCACCGTGGCGCGCAACTCTGCCGCTTCGTCGTAGCCCCGCACATCGAGTTGCTCGCTGATGCTTTTGGCCGATGCCAGCAGGGTGCGGTCATAGGCCGTATTGAGCGAGGCCAGGGTCTGCTGGTAGAGGCTGTAGGTGTTGAACCCGATGAACAGTACCACTGGCAGCAGAATACCCAGCAGCAGGCGCCTGCGCAACGAAGGGTGGCGGCCCGAGTCCGTTGCAGCGCTCATGTGTCGGCCCGCAGCAGGTAGCCCAGCCCGCGCAGGGTCATCAGCGTGAGGCCTGTGCCTGCCAGCTTCTTGCGCAGGCGGTACACCACGACCTCAATGGCCTCGTACTGCACATCCAGCTGGCCGGGGAACACCAGTTCGTACAGCCGCTCCTTCGTTACAGCATGGCCGGGCTGGGCGAGCAGAGCGTGCATCAGCGCCAGTTCGCGCGGTGTCAGCTCCATCACTTCGCCATTCAGGTAGAGCGCGCCGCTGTCCTTGTCGTAACGAATGGCGCCGATCTGCACGGTGCTGGGCGCCAGCGGCGCCACGGTGGGATCTGCGCTGCGCCGCACCAGGGCGCGCAGGCGCGCCTCCAGCTCGTCCAGGTCAAAGGGTTTGGGCAGGTAGTCATCGGCACCCGCGTTCAGGCCCATCACGCGGTCGCCCACAGTGCCGCGTGCAGTGAGGATGAGCACGGGGGTGCGCAGCCCGCGCGAGCGCGCCTGCTGCAGCACCTGCAGGCCGTCGAGCCCGGGCAGGGTCAGGTCCAGGATCACCGCGTCGGGCTGCCGTGCGGCCCACTGGCTGAGCGCCGCGCGGCCGTCGCCCACGGCGGTGACTTCCATGCCACGGCGTGTCAGGGCGCGGTGCAGCGTGGCTTGCATGGTGGGGTCGTCTTCAACAAGAAGCAATTGCATGCGCGGCACCATAGCACCGTCTCATCGGGCCGGTCGCATGAGTGTTTTCCCTGAGTTCATGGACAGCCGTTTGACAGGCAGGGCGCGCATCATCGAGCGGTTCGCAAACCTTACAAGGAGACACCATGCGTCGCGATACCTTCCTCAAATCACTGGCTGCCATGGCCGCCGCAGGCGTGTTGCCTGTGTCGGCCCAGAGCGCTCCGGCCCTCAAGATGATGATTCCCGCCAACCCCGGCGGTGGCTGGGATTCCACCGGCCGTGCCCTGGGCAAGGCCATGCAGGATGCGGGCGCAGCGGCGTCGGTCTCCTATGACAACAAGGGTGGCGCCGCCGGTGCGATCGGTCTGGCCCAGTTCGTCAATGCCAGCAAGGGCGATCCCAACGCGATGATGGTGATGGGCGCCGTGATGCTGGGCGGCATCATCACCGGCAAGCCTCCGGTCGGCCTGGACAAGGTCACGCCCCTGGCGCGCCTGACCAGCGAATACAACGTGTTCGTGCTGCCCGCGAACTCGCCTTTCAAGACCATGAAGGATGTGGTGGACCAACTCAAGAAGGACCCCGGCAGCGTGAAGTGGGGCGGTGGTTCGCGCGGCTCTACCGAGCACATTGCGGCAGCCATGATTGCGCGCGAAGTGGGCGTGGACCCCGCCAAGATCAACTACGTGGCGTTCCGTGGGGGTGGTGAGGCCACCGCCGCCATCCTGGGCGGCAACGTCACCGTGGGCGGCAGCGGCTACAGCGAGTTTGCCGAGTACATCTCTGCGGGCAAGATGCGCGCCGTGGGCGTCACCTCGGGCTCGCGTCTGAAGGGCGTGAACGTGGCCACGCTCAAGGAGCAGGGCATCAACGTGGAAATCGGCAACTGGCGCGGCGTGTATGGCGCGCCCGGCATCACGGCCGAGCAGCGCAAGGCACTGATCGACGCCCTGTCCAAGACCTTCAAGCACAAGGCCTGGCAGGATTCCATGGAGAAGAACGGCTGGACCCCTGCATGGATGGCCGGTGACGAGTTTGCCAACTTTGTGGACGCCGAGTTCGCCAGCATGCGCGCCACGATGGCCAAGTCTGGAATGATCTGATCTGATCTGAGACAAGCAAGCAGGTCAAGGCGCTGGCTGCGCGCCCCTGACAGGGGTGTGCGGCCATGCCGCCGGCCGCTCGGTGCGAAAGAAAAACATGACACAACAACATTCATCGCGCTCCAAGCCTTTGCAGACCCTGATCGGTGCGGGGCTGGTGGTGCTGGCGCTGTGCCTGGCCTGGGGGGCCAGTTCGGTCAGCTCTGAGGCTGGCTATGGCGGTGTAGGCCCCAATTTCTTTCCCTGGGTGGTCAGCATTGCCATCCTGATTTGTGGTGTGCTTTGCGTGGTGCACGCGCTGACGGGCGGGTTTCGCGACCTGGAAGAAGGTTCCGGCGACACGCACGCCCACTGGAAGGGCTTCATCTGGGTGTCGGCCGGGCTGTTGCTCAATGCCTTGCTCATCACCACGCTGGGCTTCATCCTGAGTTGCGCACTGTGCTTTGTGCTGTCGGTGCGGGGCTTCAGGAGTTCGGAAGGCGAGTTGGACCTGCGCCTGCAGGCCTGGATCAAAGACTCCGCCATCGGCGTGGCCGTGTCTGCGCCTGTGTTCTGGATGTTTACGCAATTGCTGGCCATCAACCTGCCCGGCCTGACCAATACGGGGTGGCTGTAAAGCCTGCATGTTATGGATACCTTAAACCTTTTGATGCAGGGTTTTGCGACCGCTGCAACACCCATCAACCTGATGTGGGCCTTTGTGGGCTGCATCATCGGCACCGCCGTGGGCGTGTTGCCTGGCATTGGCCCGGCCGTGGCGGTGGCCATGCTGCTGCCCATCACCGTCAAGGTCGAGGCCACAGCCTCCATGATCTTCTTTGCGGGCATCTACTACGGCGCCATGTACGGCGGCTCCACCACGTCCATTTTGCTCAATACGCCCGGTGAGGCCGGGTCCATGGTCACGGCCATGGAGGGCAACAAGATGGCCAAAAGCGGCCGCGCTGGTGCGGCGCTGGCGACCGCTGCCATTGGCTCGTTTGTGGCGGGCACCATTGCCACCATCCTGGTCACGTTCTTTGCGCCCCTGGTCGCGGAATACGCTGTGCGCCTCGGTCCGCCCGAATACTTCATGCTGATGGTGCTGGCCTTCACCACCGTGAGCGCGGTGCTGGGCAAGAGCACGCTGCGTGGCATGGTCGCGCTGTTCGTTGGCCTGGCCATGGGCCTCATTGGTATCGACCAGCTCACCGGGCAAGCCCGCTACACCGGCGGTGTGCCAGAGCTGATGGACGGCATCGAGGTCGTGCTGATCGCCGTGGGCCTGTTTGCCGTGGGCGAAGCCCTGTACAACGTGATGTACGAAGGCCGCACCGACGAAACGCAGAACCGCCTGACCAGCACGCACATGACCAAGGAGGAGTGGAGGCGCTCCTGGCCTGCGTGGATTCGCGCCACGTTCATCGGTTTTCCGTTTGGCACCGTGCCCGCTGGCGGTAGCGAGATCCCGACATTCCTGAGCTATGCCGCTGAAAAGAAGCTGAGCAAGAACCCCGAAGAGTTCGGCACCACCGGCGCCATCGAAGGTGTGGCCGGCCCCGAAGCCGCCAACAACGCGGCCATCACAGCCACGCTGATCCCGCTGCTCACGCTGGGCATTCCCACATCGAATACCACGGCCATCCTGCTTGGCGCGTTCCAGAACTACGGCATCCAGCCCGGCCCCCAGTTGTTTGACACCAACGGTGCGCTGGTGTGGGCGCTGATCGCGTCGATGTATATCGGCAACGTGATGCTGCTCATCCTGAACCTGCCTTTGGTGGGCCTGTGGGTCAAGCTGCTGAACATTCCCAAGTCGTACCTGTACGCGGGCATTCTGGTGTTCTCCACGCTCGGTGTGTATGGCATGCGCCAAAGCGCGTTCGACCTGGTGCTGCTGTATGCGATTGGCCTGCTGGGCGTGGTGATGCGCCGCTTTGACTTCCCGGCTGCGCCGGTGGTGGTGGGCATGATCCTGGGTCCCTTGGCGGAAGCCCAGATGCGCAATGCCGTGGCCATTGGCGAAGGCAAGTGGAGCATCTTCGTGGAGCGTCCAGGCTCGCTGACCCTGATCGTCATCGTGCTGGCCGTGCTGATCGTGCCGCGCCTGCTGCGGCGCTGGGCGGCGCGCAAGCTGGCATTGGTGCAGACCTGACCGGCGCGCAGCGCGCGCCCTTCACCCCAAAAAAAACCGCGCTGCAATGGCGCGGTTTTTTGTTTCTTGGGGCACCCGTTGGCACGAATGTTTTTTCAGCATCTGCGCAAGTCAGACACCGGGGGCTGGACGCCCCCGGTGCCCTCCCCACCAAGGTGACTTGCGTGCTCACAAGCCGTGGATCGTACCATAAAATGCGAATAGTTCTTATTTGCAAAGGTGGCGCATGCATTCACTTCCGCAGGAGTTTCTGGCACTTTGCCGCCACTTGGGCGATGTGCAAAAGCGCTGCAGTGCCACGGTGGCAGCCCAGGCGGCGCAGATCGAGGCCCTCCAGGCCCAGGTGCTGCGGCTGCGTGCCGAGGTGATCGTGCGGGACACGCGCCTGGCTATGGCGCAGGATGCGCTGGCGCAGTGGAAAGCGGCCCACCCCAGCCTGCCGCGCCGCAAGGCGATGGCCCGCCACATCAGCATGCTGGCCGAGCGCATTGCCAGTCTGTCGCGCGAATGCCTGCGCTGGCGGCTGGCGGCCGAGGCGCCCGCCCAGCCCGTGCAGCCCGAACGTAGTCTGGACGTGGCAGGCCATCCTTCTGCGGCCAAGGGCAAAGGCTGCGCCGAGCCCGATGCCGCGCCGGACGGCACCCTGGACGCCAATCTGGCCGCTGCCGACCTGGTGATCTGCCAGACGGGCTGCATCAGCCATGACGAGTACTGGCGCGTGCAGGACCACTGCCGCCGCACGGGCAAGCCCTGCATCCTGGTGGACCAACCCCTGGCAGTGCGCGAGGCTGAGGCGCTGGCCGCCGTTCAGCCCATGGTGGTACTGCGCATGACGCGCGCGCAGCGCCCGGTGGGCAATGCACAGGCGACCGACGGGTACGTGGTTCTGGATAAAAATAGCCTCTAGCGCTTGATGATATTGTGCTCATAGCTATAAAAATAGTAGCATCTGGATTTGCAGGTAAATGCGCGGCAGCTGCGCGGTGACAGCGGCGTGACTGTTCTTCGGCCCACCCCGCCGCGCTACCATCCGCAGATGCCTTTGCTCACCGATGACGCCCCCGCACTGCCGCTGGATGCCCAGGGCATCCTGGAACTGGCAGCACGCTCCATGTTTCAGCTGTTCTCCAGCGTCAGCCAGGGCATGTTCCTGGTGGACCGCAGCGGGCGCATCGTGTGGGTGAACGAGGGCTACCAGCGTTTTCTGCCCGACCTTGGGTTCTCTTCGGTGGACCAGTTTGTCGGCCGCACGGTGGAGGAGGTCATCCCCAACACCCAGATGCGCCGCGTGCTGGAGACCGGCCAGCCCGTGCTGATCGACCTGCTCACCAACAAGGCTGGCACCTTCGTGGTCAGCCGCATCCCGCTGCGCGACGATGCGGACCGCGTGATCGGCGCCATCGGCATCGTGCTGTTCGACCACCCCGAGACCACGCTGCAGCCGCTGATCAGCAAGTTTGCCCTGCTGCAGCGCGACCTGGACGATGCACGGCGCGAGCTGGCCAGCCAGCGGCGGCGCAGCCTGACGGTGGCGGGTGACGGCGAGCGGCGGTCCAAATACACCTTTGCCAGCTTCATCGGGTCGAGTCCCGCAGCGGCTGAGGTCAAGCGCCAGGCACGCCGTGCAGCGCAGTCCACCAGCCCGGTGCTGCTGCTGGGCGAGACAGGCACCGGCAAAGAGCTGCTGGCCCACGCCATCCACGCTGCATCCAGCCGTGCAAGCGGCCCGTTTGTCAGCGTCAACATCGCTGCCGTGCCCGACACGCTGCTGGAGGCCGAGTTCTTTGGCGTGGCGCCCGGCGCCTACACCGGCGCGTCGGCTAAGGGGCGCGATGGCAAGTTCAAGCTGGCCGATGGCGGCACGCTGTTCCTCGACGAAATCGGCGATATGCCCCAAAGCCTGCAGGCCAAGCTGCTGCGCGCGCTACAGGAAGGGGAGATCGAGCCGCTGGGCAGCAACAAGCTCGTGCCCTTCAACGTACGCATCCTGGCCGCCACCTCGCGCGATCTGGCTGGCCTGGTGCGTGAAGGCAAGTTCCGCGAAGACCTGTTTTACCGCCTGCACGTGCTGCCGGTGCGCGTGCCACCACTGCGTGCGCGGCGCAGTGACATTCCGGCACTGGTCGAGGCTCTGGGCGATGACCTGGCGCTGCGCAACGGCACGCCACCGCCTGAGCTGATGCCCGAGGCCATGGCCTTGCTCGCTGGCCAGCCCTGGCGCGGCAACATCCGCGAGCTGCGCAACGTGCTGGAGCAGGCCGTGATGCGCAGCGAGGGCCAGTCCATCGACGCGGCGCAGCTCGAACGCATCCTGCGCGAAGCGGGCGTGGAGCCCGCCGCGCCGGTGCAGGACACCACCGCCGTGGTGGTCGAGGCCGAGGACGAGTCGCGCTACCTGCGGCCCCTGGCCGAGCAGGTGGCCGAACTGGAGCAGCGGGCCATCCATGCCGCCATGAAGGCCCATGGCGGCAACAAGCTGGCCACGGCGCGGCAGCTCGGTATCTCACGCGCCACGCTCTATGGACGTCTGGAAAACCCTGAATAACTTTCAGGCAATTGCCTGAAAGTTAGACATTTATTGTGTATTAAATTCAGGCATTGTCTCCAGTGTGTGAGGAAAAGTTTCTTTGAAATCAAGCACTTGGCTGCTGGCACAGACTGTGCAATAAAGAAGCATCACAACAGGAGACATCGCCATGCACCGTCGCACTCTGGTCGCCCTCGCTTCCGCAGCCGTTACCGCCGCCACACTTTCCGCCCCCGCATTCGCACAGACCGGCGAAATCCGCATTGCCCACGTGTACAGCAAGACCGGCCCTCTGGAGGCCTATGGCAAGCAGACCCAGACCGGCCTGATGATGGGACTGAACTACGCCACCGGCGGCAGCATGACGGTCAATGGCAAGAAGCTGGTCGTGATCGAGAAAGACGACCAGGGCAAGCCCGACCTGGGCAAGAGCCTGCTGGCCACCGCGTACTCTGACGACAAGGCTGACATCGCCGTCGGCCCCACCGCATCGGGCGTGGCCCTGGCCATGCTGCCGGTGGCCGAGGAATACAAAAAGATCCTGCTGGTCGAGCCCGCCGTGGCCGACTCGATCACCGGCGACAAGTGGAACAAGTACATCTTCCGCACGGGCCGCAACAGCAGCCAGGATGCCATCTCCAACGCCGTGGCGGTGGACAAGGAAGGCGTGACGATTGCCACCCTCGCTCAAGACAACGCGTTTGGCCGCGATGGCGTGAAAGCCTTCAAGGACTCGGTCAAGAAGGCCAAGCTTGCCCACGAGGAATACCTGCCCGCTGCCACCACCGACTTCACCGCCGGTGCCCAGCGCCTGATCGACAAGCTCAAGGACCAGCCCGGCCGCAAGATCATCTGGGTGGTCTGGGCCGGTGCAGGCAACCCCTTCAAGATCGCCGACATGGACTTGAAGCGCTATGGCATCGAGATCTCTACGGGCGGCAACATCCTGCCCGCCATGGCCGCATACAAGAACTTCCCCGGCATGGAAGGCGCCACGTACTACTACTTCGGCATCCCCAAGAACCCCGTGAACGAAGCCCTGGTGGCTGCGCACTACAAGGAGTTCAAGACTCCGCCAGACTTCTTCACCGCCGGTGGTTTCAGCTCGGCCATGGCGCTCGTCACGGCGCTCAAGGCCACGGGTGGCGACACCAACACCAACAAGCTCATCAAGACCATGGAGGGCATGAGCTTTGACACCCCCAAGGGCAAGATGACTTTCCGCAAGGAAGACCACCAGGCCATGCAGAGCATGTACCACTTCAAGATCAAGGTGGACCCGGCCTTTGCCTGGGGCGTGCCCGAACTGGTGCGCGAGATCAAGCCTGAAGAAATGAACGTGCCGATTCGCAACAAGCGATAGGCCGTCTTTTCGATGCGTTAGCGAGGCCCGACGGGTAGGACAACCATCCTGCTTCGTCGGGGTTCATCCCGCAGGGGCGGCCGCCCCTCTTTTTCCAGTGAATTGATGCATGAACTCCCGGGTTGACACGGGGGCTGGGTCAGACTTTCTCAAAATTATTTGGAGACAAGACAACATGGCTTTCAATTTCATCCGGGCGGCTGCAGCAGGTGCTGCCATCGCGCTGTGCGCTGCTGGTGGTGCCTACGCGGCGGTCAACCTCCCCGCACTCAAGATCGACAAGACGCAGACCACGGTTTCCGGCCTGTCCTCGGGCGGCTTCATGGCCGTGCAGCTGCATGTGGCGTACTCGGCCACGTTTGCCAAGGGCGTGGGGGTGGTGGCGGGCGGGCCGTTCTATTGCGCCGAGGGCTCAGTCGTCAATGCCACGGGGCGCTGCATGGCCAGCCCCACGGGTATTCCCACCAGCACGCTGGTGAACACCACCAACACCTGGGCCGGCCAGGGCGTGATCGACCCCGTGGCCAACCTGCAGAACTCCAAGGTCTACCTGTTCTCGGGCACGCTCGACAGCGTGGTCAAGACGGGGGTGATGGATGCACTGCGCACCTACTACAACAGCTTCGTGCCAGCGGCCAACGTGGTCTACAAGAAGGACATCGCATCAGAGCACGCGATGGTGACGGACGACTATGGCAACGGCTGCTCCACCAAGGGTGCTCCCTACATCAGCGACTGCAACTTCGACCTGGCAGGCGCCATGCTGCAGCACCTGTACGGCACGCTGAACGCACGCAACAACGCCACGCTGCCCAACGGCAATTTCATCGAGTTCAACCAGAGCGAATTCATCTCCAACCACGGCATGGCCACCACGGGCTGGGCCTATGTGCCCCAGGCCTGCCAGGCGGGTGGCACGGCCACCTGCAAGCTGCATGTGGTGCTGCATGGCTGCAAGCAGAACGTGAACGACGTGCAGCAGCAGTACGTGCGCAACACGGGCTACAACCGCTGGGCCGACAGTAACAACATCGTGATGCTGTACCCGCAGACCAGCCTGGCCGCCACCAACAGCTGCTGGGACTGGTGGGGCTATGACAGCGCCAACTATTCCAAGAAGTCCGGCCCGCAGATGGCTGCTATCAAGGCCATGGTGGACCGCGTGGGAAGCGGCGGAACCACCAACCCGCCGGTGGACCTGCCAGCCCCCACGGGCGTGAGCACCTCGGGCGCCACGGCCAGCAGCATGGCGATTGGCTGGAACGCCGTGAGCGGAGCGGCCAGCTACAACGTGTACCGCAATGGCAACAAGACCAATGCGCTGCCCGTGACTGCCACGAACTTCACCGACACCGGCCTGGCCGCATCCACCACCTACAGCTGGACGGTGCGTGCCGCTGATGGCAACGGCGCCGAGGGCGCCGTGTCCGCCGCTGCATCCGGCACCACGCTGGCCGCATCGGGCGGCGGCACGGGCACCTGCACCACGGCCAGCAACTACGCCCACACCATGGCGGGCCGTGCCTACGTGTATGGCGGCTACACCTTCGCGCTGGGTTCCAACCAGAGCATGGGGCTGTGGAACATCTTTGTGAACAACACGCTGAAACAGACAAGCCCCAACTATTACGTCATCGGTTCTTGCCCTTGACCATGCGCTGAACGCCACGCGCCCTGGCACCGCGAGGGCAGGGCGCCCGGCACTCCCGAAAGACGACGACCGTGAAAGTGAACCACCACCCATGAGCACCTTGGCCACCAAGGACTTGACCATCCGCTTTGGCGGCCACGTGGCGGTCAATGCTGTGACCTGCTCTTTCGAGCCCGGCACGCTGACCGCCATCGTGGGCCCCAATGGCGCGGGCAAGACCACGTACTTCAACCTCATCTCGGGGCAACTCAAGGCCACCAGCGGCAGCGTCACGCTGGGCGGGCAGGACCTGACCGGGCAGTCCGTCTCGGCACGCACGCATGCGGGCCTGGGCCGGGCGTTCCAGCTCACCAACCTGTTCCCCAACCTCAGCGTGCTGGAGAACGTGCGCCTGGCCGTGCAGGCCACGCAAGAGGGCAAGCACCGCCGGGGCCTGAACCTGTGGAGCATCTGGAGCGACCACCGTGCGCTGACCGAGCGTGCTGAATCCATCCTGCAGACGGTGGCCATGTACGAGCGTCGCGACACGCCCGTGGCCAGCCTGCCGCATGGCGACCAGCGCAAGCTCGAAGTGGCGCTGCTCATGGCGCTGGAGCCGCAGGTCTACATGTTCGACGAGCCCACGGCCGGCATGAGCCACGACGAGGCGCCCGTGATCCTGAACCTGATCCGCGCGCTGAAGAAGGACAAGACCAAGATCATCCTGCTGGTGGAGCACAAGATGGACGTGGTGCGCGAGCTGGCCGACCGCATCATCGTGCTGACCAACGGCACGCTGGTGGCCGACGGCCCACCGGCCGAGGTGATCGCGTCGCCCGTGGTGCAGGAAGCCTACCTCGGTGTGACGAAGGAGGCCGCTGCATGACCACCACCATCAACAACACGGGCAACCTGCTCGAACTCCAGGGCGTGCACACGCACATCGGCGCGTACCACATCCTGCACGGCGTGGATCTGGCCGTGCCCAAGGGCCAGCTCACCATGCTGCTGGGCCGCAACGGCGCGGGCAAGACGACCACGCTGCGCACCATCATGGGCCTGTGGCATGCGTCCAAAGGCTCGGTCCACTTTGCAGGCAAAGACATCACGGCGCTGAACACCCCGCAGATCGCGGGCATGAACATCGCCTACGTGCCCGAGAACATGGGCATCTTTGCCGACCTCACGGTGAAGGAAAACATGCTGCTGGCCGCCCGCAGCGCGCGCAATGCCGCGCAGATGGACGAGGCGCGGCTGCAGTGGATCTTCAAGCTCTTCCCCGCCGTGGAGAAGTTCTGGAACCACCCGGCCGGCAAGCTCAGCGGCGGGCAAAAGCAGATGGTGGCCGTGAGCCGCGCCATCGTCGAGCCACGCGACCTGCTCATCGTGGACGAGCCCAGCAAGGGCCTGGCGCCCGCCATCATCAACAACATGATCGAGGCGTTCGACCAGCTCAAAAAGAGCGGCGTGACCATCCTGCTGGTCGAGCAGAACATCAACTTTGCCAAGCGGCTCGGCGACACCGTGGCCGTGATGGACAACGGCCAGGTGGTGCATGCAGGCAGCATGGCTGCGCTGGCCGAAGACGAAGCACTGCAGCGCTCGCTGCTGGGGTTGGCACTATGAGTTTTGCACCAGATTTCAAGCCTTTTGGGCTTCTAGCGCTTGATGGTAAAGCGCTGGAAGCTATTAAAAATGTAGCAAATGCGCAGATGCCGCCTGCCATGCAAGGAGGCCGCGTATGAGCGCCATCACCCGTGACTTCGACTGGAAGCCCCTGGCCCTGGTGCCCGCGCTCGCGCTGCTGGTGCTGCCCTTCATCGGCTCACCCAGCACCTGGCTCACGCTCACCGTGGCGGGCCTGGCGATGGGCATGATCATCTTCATCATCGCCTCGGGCCTCACGCTGGTGTTCGGCCTGATGGACGTGCTCAACTTCGGCCACGGCGTGTTCATTGCCTTGGGCGCCTTCGTGGCCACCAGCGTGCTGGGCGCCATGGGCGACTACACCCAAAGCGCTGACCTGTGGCGCAACCTGATGGCCGTGCTGCCCGCCATGCTGGTGGCCATGGCCGTGGCGGGGGCCGTGGGCCTGGCGTTCGAGCGCTTCATCGTGCGGCCCGTGTACGGCCAGCATTTGAAGCAGATCCTCATCACCATGGGCGGCATGATCATTGGTGAAGAACTCATCAAGGTCATCTGGGGCCCCGCGCAGATTCCGCTGCCGCTGCCCGAAGCCATGCGCGGTTCGCTGCTGGTGGGCGACGCCGCCATCGAAAAATACCGCCTGATCGCCGTGGCGGTGGGCCTGGTGGTCTTCGGCGTACTGGCCTGGACGCTGTCGCGCACCAAGGTCGGCCTGCTCATCCGCGCTGGCGTGCAAGACCGCGAGATGGTGGAGAGCCTGGGCTACCGCATCCGCCGCCTGTTCGTGGGCGTGTTCGTGGTGGGCTCGGCCCTGGCGGGCCTGGGCGGCGTGATGTGGGGGCTTTACCAGCAGAACGTGATCCCGCAGATGGGCGCACAGGTCAATGTGCTGATCTTCATCGTGATCATCATCGGAGGCCTCGGCAGCACGGGTGGTGCGCTCATTGGCGCGCTGCTGGTGGGGCTGATGGCCAACTACACCGGCTTTCTGGTGCCCAAGGTGGCGCTGTTCTCCAACATCGCGTTGATGGTGGCCATCTTGCTGTGGCGACCCCAGGGCGTCTATCCGGTCGCTAACCGCTGAGGAAACAAGACCATGTTGAACCGTCTTCTTTCCAACGACTACCCGCGCAGCAAGGTGCTGGCGGTGATCCTGGTGGCCATCCTCATCGGGCTGGCGTTTGCCCCGTTCCTGTTTCCGGGCGTCAAGGCGCTGTCGGTGGCGGCCAAGGTGCTGATCTTTGTGGTGCTGGTCGCCAGTTTTGACCTGCTGCTGGGCTACACCGGCATCGTGAGCTTTGCGCACACCATGTTCTTTGGCATCGGGGCCTATGGCATCGCAGTGGCCACCACGCGCCTGGGCCCCACCTGGACGGCGCTGGGCGTGGGCATTGGTGGCGCGCTGCTGCTGTCCCTGCTGCTGTCGCTGGCGGTGGGGCTGTTCTCGCTGCGCGTGCGCGCCATCTTCTTCGCCATGATCACGCTGGCGGTGGCCGCTGCGTTCCAGACGCTGGCCTCGCAGTTGTCCGACATCACCGGCGGTGAAGACGGTCTGACCTTCAAGGTCCCCGAATTCCTGTCGCCCAGTTTCGAACCCTTCGAAGAGCCCTTTCTGGGCGTGACCATCGACGGGCGCCTGATCTGCTACTACCTGCTGTTCGTCACCGCCGTGGCGCTGGTGCTGGCCCTGCTGCGCATCGTCAACTCGCCCTTTGGCCGCGTGCTGCAGGCCATCCGCGAGAACGAATTCCGTGCAGAGGCTATTGGCTACCGCGTGGTGGTGTACCGCACCACATCGAGCGTGCTGTCTGCCCTGTTCGCCACGCTGGCGGGTTGCATGCTGGCGCTCTGGCTGCGCTACAACGGGCCGGACACTTCGCTGAGCTTCGAAATCATGATGGACTGCCTGCTCATCGTGGTGATCGGTGGCATGGGCACCATCTATGGCTCTGCCATCGGGGCGGTGCTCTTCCTGGTGGCGCAAAGCTACCTGCAAGACTTGCTGCGGCTAGGCAGCGAGGCTGCCACGGGCCTGCCCTGGCTGTCGGCACTGCTCTCGCCTGACCGCTGGCTGCTGTGGCTGGGAGTGCTCTTTGTTCTTTCGGTCTATTACTTCCCTACCGGTGTGGTGGGGCGTCTGCGCGCGGCAGCTGCGCGCAAGGCGGGGTGAGTGGCCCCGGCCGCGCCGGGTGACCGGCGTGGCCTGGGTGTGTGGATGAGCTGTGCAACCAGAAGCAAAGAAAAACTCCAGGAGACAAGCACATGAAGATGAACATCAAGAACCCGCGTTTCCGTCCCCTTTCCCGTCCGTTCCTGCCCGCAGCGCTGGCCGCTGCGGTGCTGGCTGCCTGCGGTGGCAGCAGTGGCGATAGTGCCGCCCCCAACACCAAGCCCGGCTACCTCGGCACCATCAGCGAGACCACGTACGACGGCGCCAGCAATGACCTGCTCACGGCGGGCCTGGGAGCCACGGGCCTGGCCGCTGCCGCGCCCCCTGCGTTTGCTGATCCCCTCAAGCCCACGGCGGCCGAGCTGCGCCGCACGGCCATCCACACCAACTACCGCGCCATGCTCGACATGACGGCAGCCGGTGGTTACGGCACGCTCTACGGTCCCAATGTGGATGCGCAGGGCAAGGTCACCACGGGCGAAGGCAAGGTGGCGGGCACCGAATACATCGCGTTTGCCGACGACGGCACAGGCCGCAAGAACGTCACCCTCATGGTGCAGGTGCCCGCCAGCTTCGACCCCAAGAAGCCCTGCATGATCACCGCCACCACCTCGGGCTCGCGCGGCGTGTACGGCGGCATTTCCACCGGAGAGTGGGGCCTCAAGAAGGGCTGCGCCGTGGCCTACTCGGACAAGGGCACGGGCGGCGCGCCGCACGACCTCATGAACGACACCGTGCCGCTGATCGACGGCACACGCACCACGGCCGCCGCAGCGGGCAAGGCCGCAGCCTTCAACGCAGGCCTCACGGCCACCGAGCTGGCCGCCTTCAACACCGCCACCCCCAACCGCTTTGCCTTCAAGCACGCCCACTCGGGCCAGAACTCTGAGAAGGACTGGGGCACGAGCACGCTGCAGGCCGTGGAGTTTGGCTATTACGTGCTTAACCAGCGCTACGGCGCCACCGACGCAGCGGGCCAGCGCCTCAAGACGCTGACCCCGGCCAACACCATCGTGATCGCATCGAGCATCTCCAACGGTGGCGGCGCGGCCATAGCTGCGGCCGAGCTGGACACGCAGGGCCTGATCAGCGGCGTGGCCGTGTCCGAGCCCGCCATCGAGATGCCCACCAACCCCGGCGTCACGGTGCGCCGTGGCAGCGCCGATGTGGCTGTCACCGGCAAGACGCTGGTGGACTTCACCACCTACGCCAACCTCTACCAGGCCTGCGCGTCGCTTGCGCCCTCGGTCAGCACCAGTCCGTTTGCCGCCGCGTTTGCGGCCGGGTTTGCCAGCGCTGCGTTGCCCATAGCGCCCAACCGCTGCGCGTCGCTCAAGGCGGCAGGACTGCTCACTGCCAGCACCATGCCCGCGCAGGCCGAAGAGGCATTGCAAAAGCTGCGCGCCTACGGTTGGGAGCCCGAGTCCAACGACCTGCATGCCTCCATGGCGGCGTTTGAAGTGTCCCCCGCCGTGGCCGTGACCTTTGCCAGCGGCCTCTCGCGCGCCAGTGTGCAGGACAACCTCTGCGGCTTCAGCTACGCCGCCACGGCGGCCACCGGCGGGGTTATGCCGCTGGCCGCCGCTGCATTGCCAGGCATGTTTGCCACCGGCAACGGCGTGCCTCCCTCGAGCGGCATCAACCTGGTCAACAACCTTGGCAAGTTCGGGCCCGCGCGAGACTTCCTGTCGGTGTCGGATGCCGGTGTAGCCGACTGGAACCTGAGCGGCGCGCTGTGCCTGCGCAACCTCGTCACCGGCAATGACGCCGCCGCCAAGAAGCTGCAGGCCGGTGTGGACGAAACCCGCCGCAACGGCAACCTGCGTGGCAAGCCCACCGTCATCGTGCACGGCCGCGCCGATGCGCTGCTGCCGGTGAGCCACACCTCGCGCCCATACGCCGCGCTGAACAAGAAGGTCGAAGGCGCCGCCAGCAAGCTCAGCTATGTGGAAGTGGCCAACGCCCAGCACTTCGACAGCTTTATAGGCCTGCCCACGGTGCTGCCGGGCTATGACAGCCGCTACGTGCCGCTGCATGTGTACCTGAACCACGCGCTCGACGCCGTGTACGACCACCTCGCCAGCGGCAAGGCGCTGCCCGCCAGCCAGGTGGTGCGCACCGTGCCGCGCGGCGGCACACCGGGCAGCGCCCCGGCCATCACCGCCGCCAACGTGCCGCCGCTGGCTACCACGCCTGCTGCCGCCAACGCCATCGCCATCACGGCGGGCGCCATTGCCATCCCCGACTGACCCAAGGAGCTTTGCCAGACGACACACCGTCACCGCCGCCCACCGGGCACGCGTGGGGGCCATCGGCCATTGCGCCGCCCGTGGGCGCGGCTGCAAGCAACACAAACAGGGGATGAACCGAATGGACAAGGTCAAGACATGGAGCCGCCGTGCGGCGGCAGCACTGGCGGTGCTGTGGGGCGGGGCCACGGCGCCCTTGCTGCACGCCGCCGAGATTGTGGTGGGGCAGGTGGCACCGCTCACCGGCGTGCTGGCCAGCACTGGCGCTCAGATGGTGCTGGGCGGCAAGATCTACTTTGACTGGGTGAACGCCCAGGGCGGCGTGCACGGCGCGACCATCCGCCAGGAGGTGGCCGACGACGCTTACAAGGTGGCCGACACCGTGAAGCTCACCCGCGAGATGCTGGCCAAGCCCGAGGTGGTGGCGCTGTATGGCTTTGCGGGCACGGCCAACATCACCCAACTGCTGGCAGACGGCGTGTTGCAAGAGGGCGGTGCGGCGCTGGTGGCGCCTTACACGGGGGGCGAATCGCTGCGCAACCCGTTCAACCCCTGGATCTTTCATGTGCGCGCAGGCTATGTCGATGAGACCGAGCACATGGTGCAGCAGCTCACCACCCTGGGCATGAACCGTGTGGCCGTGATGTACCAGGACGACGGTTTTGGCAAGGCGGGCCTGGCGGGGGTCGAGGCGGCCCTCGCTAAGCGCAACCTCAAGCTCGTGGTAGCAGCAGGCTACGAACGCAATACCGACAAGGTCGATGAAGCCGTCAAGGCCATCAAGGCCGCCGATGTGCACGCGGTCATCATGATTGCGGTGAACAAGCCCGCGGCGGCCTTCATCCAGCGTTACCGCGAGCAGGGCGGCGGCGCGCAGCTGTACAACATCTCGGTGGTGGACCCGACCGAGCTGGTCAAGCTGGCGGGCCTGAAAAACGCGCACGGCCTGGGCATCAGCCAGGTGGTGCCTTACCCCTACCGGCCCCAGTTGCCAGTGGTGCGCGAATACCAGTCACTGCTCAAGAAATACGCCCCCGAGGCCGAGGTCAACTACACCAGCTTCGAGCAGTTTCTGGGCGCCAAGGTGCTGGTCGAGGCCCTGCGCCGTGCCGGGCCCGCGCCCACGCGCGCCAAGGTCGTCAAGGCGCTGGAGTCGCTGCAAAGCTTTGACCTCGGCGGCATCACGCTGGGCTACTCCCCCACCAACCGCATCGGCTCACGGTATGTCGAGGTCACTGTCATTGGCAGCAATGGTCGCCTCATGAAGTGAGCCGCCGATCCTTTTTTATTCTCTGTTCCACAAGGTCGCCATCATGTCCCCCACCTCGCGCTACCTCACCTGCGCTGGCTATGAAATCCACACCACGGAGTGGGGTGCGCCCGACGCGCCGGTGGTGATTGCCTGGCACGGCCTGGCGCGCACCGGGCGCGACATGGACCCCCTGGCCGCCCACCTGGCGTCACGCTACCGCGTGATCTGCCCCGACACCCTGGGCCGAGGCCTGAGCCAGTGGGCGCGTGCACCGCAGGACGAATACCGGCTCTCGTTCTACGCGCGCATTGCGGCCGATCTGTTCGACCAACTAGGTGTCGAGAAAGCGCACTGGGTGGGCACTTCGATGGGCGGGGCCATCGGCACCGTGTGCGCCTCGGGTTTGTTCGAGCCGCAGCTCAAGGGCCGCATCCAGAGCCTGCTTCTCAACGACAACGCCCCGCGCCTGGCCGACGCCGCGCTGGAGCGCATCAAGGCCTACGCAGGCCACCCGCCCGCGTTCGACACCGTGCGGGAGCTGGAGGCGTTCTTCCGGCAGGTCTACACGCCCTACGGCTGGCTCAGCGATGCGCAGTGGCGCCTGCTGACCGAGAGCAGTACCCGCCGCCTGCCCGACGGCCGCGTGACGCCGCACTACGACCCGGCCATGGTGCAGCAGTTCACCCACCACACCAACGACTACCTGATCTGGGACCACTACGACGCGCTCGACATCCCCGTGTTGTGCCTGCGTGGCGAAGAGTCGGACCTGGTGCTGCGCGATACCACCGCCGAGATGCTGACCCGGGGGCCTGGCGCCCGTGGCTTGGCCCAGGTGGTGGAGGTGCCCGGCTGCGGCCACGCGCCCGCGCTCAATGTGCCGGAGCACTACGCACTGGTGGATGGCTTTCTGGCCCGCGCATCCTGAGCGGACAGCGGGGAGCTGCGCAGCGTTGAACGGGAGGGCGCGGCGCAGTACATTGGGCTCAGTCCACTGAACCCGTTGCCATGAAACCTCTGCTGCTCATCGCCTCGCACCTGCTCACCCTGGTCATCGGGTTTGCGCTGGGTGTGTATGTGCTGCCGATCCTGATCGCGCCCGACGCCCCCACGCTGCAGCAAATCCAGTCAAGCCAGCCCGCTGCGCAATGGACTGCCACGTTCCGCCGTGACCTGAAAGACAGCGACGCCCTGCACTGGGGCGAAGGCGCCGTGTCCATCAGCCCGCAGGCCATCAGCCTAGTGGGCAAGCTGGCCCCGGGGCCGGACTACAAGCTCTACCTGTCGCCCGAGTTTGTCGAGACCGAGGCCGACTTCAAACGCCTCAAGCCCCAGATGCTGCGCGTGGGCGATGTGAAGACGTTCAACAACTTCATCGTCCCGCTGCCGCAGGGCGTGGACCCGGCCAAGTTCAACACGGTGATTGTGTGGTGCGAAACCTTCAGCGAGTTCATCACCGCTGCGAAGTACCAATAACCAGGGGACGGACGAAAGCGGGTGTCACTGGCCGATCTGCGCCAGCGCAGCCTGCAGCCCCGCCAGCCCGCCCACGCGCTGGTTGTTGATGAAGATCTGCGGCATCTGCCGCACCGAAGGCCCGCACTTGGCATAAAACGCCAGGCGCTCGGCCTCGTCGTCGATCTTGATTTCCTCAAAAGGCAGGGAGCGCGACTGCAGCAGCTTCTTGGCCGAATCGCATTGGGGGCAGGCGGATTTGGAGTAAACGGTGATTTGAAAAGTCATGGCCGGAGTTTACGGGTGGGCCATGGCAAGCGCCCGCGCCGGGCTTTCGCCACAACAGCGTTTGTGATGGCAGAATACCAACTGGTTTGTTTTGTGACCAATTGGTAATTTATGCCCTTCTTCCTATCCTGCTTCCGCCGCTGCGCCTGGTTGGGGCTTGCTGTGGCGTTGCTTGCCTTGAGTGGCTGCTCGTCCACCCGCCCGCCCGAGGGCATCACGCCCGTCACCCCGTTTGACCTGGCCCGCTACGAGGGCCGCTGGTACGAAGTCGCGCGGCTCGACCACTCGTTCGAGCGCGGCATGACGGATGTGAGCGCCACCTACCAGCGCCAGGCGGACGGCAGTGCGCGCGTGCTCAACCGGGGTTTTGACACCGGCAAGAACGACTGGCGCCAGGCCGAGGGCAAGGCCCTGTTCACGGGCGATGCCAACACCGCCTCGCTCAAGGTGTCGTTCTTTGGCCCGTTCTACGGCGGCTACCACGTGGCCGCGCTGGATGCCAACTACCAGTGGGCGCTGGTGGTGGGGCCGGACCGCAGCTACTGCTGGATCCTGTCGCGCACCAAGCAGCTGCCCCCTGGCGTACGCGAACAACTCATCGCCCGTGCAAAGACCTTGGGCATCGACACCCAGGCGCTGATCTGGGTGACCCACGAACGAACCGACCCACAACCATGAGCCTTGCTACGCCACAAACCATCGCCGTTATTGGCGCAGGCCTGGCAGGCTTGTCGTGCGCGCAGGCGCTGCTGCAGGCGGGCCACACGGTGCATGTATTTGACAAAGCCCGTGGCCCCTCGGGCCGCATGAGCACCCGCCGCGCCGAAGATGACAACGGCCCCTGGCAGTGCGACCACGGCGCCCAATATTTCACCGCCCGCGACCCGGCCTTTCGCGCCGAGGTGGCCCGCTGGCAGCAGGCCGGTGTTGCGGCTTTGTGGGATGCCCGGCTGGCCAGCTTTGACGGTACCGCCTGGTCCAACCCAGCGACACCGCTGGAGCGGTTTGTGGGCACCCCGCGCATGACGTCGCCCGCCGCCTGGCTGGTGCAGCACCTGGGCGAGCCTGCGCTGGCGCAGTGGCAAACCACCGTGCAGCGGCTGGACCACACCGAGGGCGGGTGGGCCATCACCTCGGCAGAACATGGCCTGCACAGCCCGCGTTACAGCGCAGTGCTGCTGGCCGTGCCCGCCCCGCAGGCCGTGCCCTTGCTGGCCCCAGTGTCCCCCGCAGGCGCCGCCTTGGCCGCCAGCGCACGCATGCGTGGCAGCTGGGCGGTGATGCTGCGCTACGCCAGCCCCGTGGCCCTGCCGTGGGAAGGTGCGTTCATCAACACCGGCCCCCTGCGCTGGGTGGCGCGCGACAGCAGCAAACCCGGCCGCACGGGGCAAGAAACCTGGCTGCTGCACGCCAGCCCCGAATGGAGCGAGGCCCACATCGAAGAAAGCGCCGAGGCGGTCACCACCGCACTGCTCACTGCCTTTGCCGCCCTGGGTGGCCCCGCACCTTTGGCCGCCACCGCCCACCGCTGGCGCTATGCCGACACCGAACCCGCGCTCATGCAGGGCAGCTGGTGGGATGCGCAAATGCGCCTGGGCCTGTGTGGCGACTGGCTCCATGGCGGCAAGGTGGAAGGCGCGTGGCTCAGCGGGCGTGCGCTGGCGCAGCAGGTGTTGCTGCCTGCGTAACCCACCCGCAAGTCCGCCATGCGCATGCGCAAGAAATCAGACTTTCCGCAAAAGCAGTGCTTGCAATGCGGCCTGCCCTTCACCTGGCGCAAGAAGTGGGAGAAGGTGTGGGACGAGGTGAAGTACTGCTCGGACCGCTGCCGCAGCGAACGCAAACGCACCGGCAAGGGCGCGGGGGAGGGCGCCACATGAGCACGGTGCTGTTCTGGTTTCGTAACGACCTGCGCCTGCACGACCAGCCCGCGCTGCGCGCAGCGCTCACCAGCGGGGCCACACACCTGCTGCCCGTGGTGTGCCTGCCCGCACTTGAAGAATCCACGCCATGGGGCTTTGCCCGTGTGGGGGCACACCGCCGCGCCTTTACCGCTGCAGCACTGCGCGGGCTACATCAACAGACGAGTCCACTGGGCAACCCGCTGCTCATCTGCCAGGCGCCGCCCACTACCGCCCTGCCACAACTGGCCCAGGCCGTGGGGGCCACCACCGTGGTGTGCGAAGACATTCCCGCCCCTTACGAACAGGCGGAAGTCGCCGCCCTGCGCGCGGCAGGCCTGCAGGTGCGTAGCGTATGGCACAGCAGCCTGCTGCACCCGGCCGACATGCCCTGGCCTGCTTCTGACCTGCCCGGTGTGTTCACCAGCTTCCGCCAGAAGGTCGAGCGTGCAGGCATCACCCCCGCTGCACCACTGCCAGCACCCGCCCTGCTGCTGCCGCCTCCCCAAGTGCCTGCGCCCGTGTTGCAAGCCGTGGGGGCAGAGCAGGGCGCTGCCAGCATCCAGCAACCCACACCGCCCCAGGGCAGCGATGCGCGCTCGTCCTTCCCCTACGGCACGCCTGCTTGCGATGGCTGCGAGGCCGCCGCGCTGGCCCACCTGGCGCAGTACCTTGCCCGCAAGCTGCCCCACAGCTACAAGGCCACGCGCAACGGGCTCACGGGGCTGGACTACTCCAGCAAGTTCTCGCCCTGGCTGGCCACGGGGGCACTCTCGCCGCGCCAGATCTATGCCGATCTAAAAACCTTTGAGCGCGACCACGGTGCCAACGATGGCACCTACTGGCTGTGGTTTGAGCTGCTGTGGCGCGACTACTTTCGGCTGCTGCACCTGCAATACGGCGCAGCGCTGTACCGGGTGCGAGGCCTGTCAGAACTACCGCCCGCCCCGCACAACCCGCGCGGCTTTGACCACTGGTGCCGGGGCGAGACCGGCGAGCCGCTGGTCGATGCCGCCATGCGCGAGCTGGCCGCCACCGGGTATCTGAGCAACCGCCTGCGCCAGGTCGTAGCCAGCTATCTTCTGTACGACCTGCACAGCGACTGGCGCGCAGGCGCTGCGTGGTTTGAATCGCAACTGGTGGACTACGACGTTTACAGCAACCAGGCCAACTGGCTCTACATCGCCGGGCGCGGCACCGACCCGCGCGGGGGCCGCCGCTTCAACCCCATCAAGCAGGCGCAAGACCACGATGCCGACGGCAGCTACCGCCGCATGTGGGGCACGGCATGAGCACGCCACAACCCTCTACCCCACAGCGTGCCCACACGCTGCGCCTGCTTCTGGGCGACCAGCTCAACCCCGAGCATTCATGGTTTGCAACGCAGGACGAGGGCGTGGTCTATGTGTTGATGGAAGTGCGGCAAGAGACCGACTACGTGCTGCACCACGCGCAAAAGATCCTCGCCATCTTTGCCGCCATGCGCGACCTGGCCCGGCATCTGCGCGAGGCGGGGCACCGCGTGCGCTACGTGGCGATTGACGACGCCAGCAACCGCCAGTCGATGCCTGACAACCTGGCTGCCCTCATGGCCCACTACGGCGCGCACACGCTGCAATACCAGCACCCCGATGAATGGCGGCTGGACGAGCAACTGCGCACCTGGGGTGCAGAGCAAGCCTTTGCCGTGCAGGCCGTCAGCAGCGGGCACTTCTACACCACCCGCACCGAAATGGCCGAGGTGTTCCAAGGCCGCAAGCAGTGGCTCATGGAGCACTTCTACCGCCGCATGCGCCAGCGCCACAGCGTGTTGATCGACGAGGCTGGCGAGCCCGAAGGTGGCCAATGGAACTACGACCACGACAATCGCAAGCCCTGGCCCGGCACGCCCATATTGCCGCCCGACGCCCGCCCCACGCACGACCACAGCGCCCTGTGGGCCACCATCCAGGCCGCAGGCGTGCAGAGCTTTGGCAACCCGCAGGCCCATGCACTGCGCTGGCCGCTGAACCGGGCCGAGGCACTGGTGTGGCTCGACCACTTCATCACCACCACGCTGCCGCACTTTGGCGCGTACGAAGACGCCATGAGCACGCAGAGTGCGCGGCTGTTTCACTCCCTGCTGTCCTTCGCGCTCAACACCAAAATGCTGCGCCCGCACGAGGTGGTGCAACGCGCCCAGGCCGCCTACCACGCAGGCGCCGCGCCCCTGCCTGCCGTGGAGGGCTTTGTCCGCCAGATCCTCGGCTGGCGCGAATATGTGCGTGGCATCTACTGGGCCCACATGCCCGGCTACGACGAGCGCAACGCCCTGGGCCACAACGCACCGCTACCCGAATGGTTCTGGACGGGCAAGACCCGCATGCGCTGCATGCAGCACGCCGTGGGCCAGTCGTTGGAGCATGCGTACGCCCACCACATCCAGCGCCTCATGGTCATCGGCAACTTTGCATTGCTGGCGGGGCTTGATCCTGCCGCCGTGCACCGCTGGTACCTGGGCGTGTACATCGACGCCTTTGAGTGGGTGGAGGTTCCCAACACCGTGGGCATGAGCCAGTTTGCCGACGGCGGCCTGTTGGCCACCAAACCGTATGTGAGCAGCGCCGCCTACATCGACCGCATGAGCGACTACTGCAAAGGCTGCCACTACGACAAAAAGCAAAAAGTGGGTCAGCGGGCCTGCCCGTACAACGCGCTGTACTGGGACTTTTTTGCGCGCAATGAGGGAACGCTGGGCAACAACTTCCGCCTTGGCATGGTGTACCGCCAGTTGCAGAAGATGCAGGGCCCGCAACTCGATGCGTTGCGTGAGCATGCGGCCAGCTTGCGCACGCGGCTGGATGCGCTGTAGCCCGCCTGCCCATCACCCCACGACACCCCCACCGCAGGACCGCGCTATGTCTAACCCACAGCCACCCGCCTCGCCGTTCGCGTCCCTGCAGTCCCTGCCCGACGGTTACTGCGCCCTGGTCATCGGCTCTACCGGCGCCATCGGCAGCGCCTTCCTCGCCCACTTGCAGGCCGATCCGCGCTGCGCACTGGTCGTGGGCCTGGGCCGCCACACCGGCCCGGCGGTGGACTTGGACGACGAAGCCACCATTGCCCACGCCGCCCAGCAACTCAAGGCCCAGGGCCCCTGGCACTGCATCATCCACGCCGCTGGCCTGCTGCACGGCCCCCACGGCATGCCTGAAAAGCGCCTGGGCCAATTGAACTACGCGCAGATGGAAGCCACCTTCCGCACCAACACCTTTGGCCCCGCTCTCGTGCTGGCCCACTTTGCACCGCTGCTGCCCAAGCAGGGGCGCGGCCTGCTGGCCGTGCTCTCGGCCAAGGTGGGCAGCATTGGCGACAACCGCCTGGGCGGCTGGTACAGCTACCGCGCCAGCAAGGCCGCGCTCAACATGCTGGTCAAAACGGCGTCCATCGAAGTGGCGCGCACCCACCCGCAGGCGGTGCTGGTGGCGCTGCACCCGGGCACCGTCAACTCGGCCTTGTCGGCCCCGTTCAATGGCGCGGAGATTGGTCGCCCGGCAGCCGATGCGGCGGGCGACATGCTGCGGGTGCTGGATGGGTTGCCGGTGGAGGAAACGGGGTGCTTTTACGCCTACAGCGGCGACAAGCTGCCGTGGTGATGGCGACGTGGATTGCTATGGTTTTGATACCGATGGTGCAATACCAGCGGGCGGTAGCAGCCCTTTCAAGCAATTTCTCATGATGTAGCTGTTTTCCCGCTAGTACCAGCCTGGGGGCAGCGACAACGTCTGGGCGCAAGCCCATCGAACCACGTCGCACGGGTGCTTCATGCTGCATGCATGGAGAATGCCGCATGCTCTCACCAACCTCGCAGGACCTCAGCCCGATTGCCTCGCACACCACAGCCGCTGCCTCTGCCGTGAGTGTTTGGGTGGCGCAGCACTACGGCCTGCCAGTGCAGCAGTGCTACCTGATCCGCCGCAACCTCAATGACAACTACGCCGTGCGGGCCACGGATGGCAGCCGCTACGTGGCGCGGCTTTGCGCCAACCGGCCGCGCGGTCCGTTCAATGTGGATTTCGAGGTCGCGCTGCTGGACCACCTGCACGCACAGGGTGTGGGCGTGGCCACGCCGGTCCTGGCGGCGAATGGTGCTGCCAGCGTTACCCTGCCGTTCCCTGAGGGGCCGCGTGCGCTGGCCCTGTTTCGCCACTGCGACGGCGCCGTGCCCGATACGCCAGAAGAACTGCACTTGACTGGCGCCACGCTGGCGCAAATTCACCGCGCCGCGCAAAGCTACGCAGGCCCCGCAAGCCGCTATGTGCTGGACGGCCACCACCTTGCAGGCCGCACGCTGGACTACCTTGCCGCCCATCCCGAGATCGACCCTGCCGTGCTCGATGCCTACCGGCAACTGATTGAGCGCCTTCTGAGCGAGCTGGCGGAAGTTGAGGGCACCTTGACCCGCGTGATGTGCCACGGCGACACGCATGGCTTCAACAACCATGTGACCACCGATGCCGATGGTGTGCAGCGCGCCGCCTTCTTTGACTTTGACGACGCCGGGCCAGGGTTCCTGACCTATGACCTGTGTGTGTGGCTGTGGTCGAACCTGCCCCGCAAGGCCCCCATGGAGCCCGACGAAGCCTTGCTCAAGCGCTGGCAGCAGTACCTGGCCGGCTACCGCGCAGGCGGCGGCCATGTCACCGATGCCGACCTCGCCGCCTTGCCGCTCTTCGTGCAGTTGCGGCACCTGTGGAACATGGGGGAGGGCGTGGCGCGCATCCACCACTGGGGCGCCAACATGATGTCTGCCGACTGGATCAAGAAGCAGCCCGATGTGATGGCCGCCTGGGCCCGCCTGGAGTTGCCACCCGGCTGATGCGGCAATCTCCTCGTGCAGGCCATCCCTAAATCGCAGGGTAGCTGCCCGTGCCCCCCGGCCACGCTGTCAGCACCTCAAAGCCGCTGTCTGTCACAGCCACCATGTGCTCCCACTGAGCCGAGAGCGACCGGTCCTTGGTCACCACCGTCCAGCCATCGGCCAGCTCCTTGGTCTCGCGCTGGCCTGCGTTCAGCATGGGCTCGATGGTTAAGACCATGCCCGCCTCCAGCCGCAGCCCCTGGCCGCGCCGCCCGTAGTGCAGCACCTGCGGCTCATCGTGGTACACCGTGCCAATGCCGTGGCCGCAATACTCGCGCACCACGCTGAAGTTCTCGCGCTGCGCCACGGTGGCAATCGCGTGGCCCACGTCGCCCAGCGTCGCACCGGGCTTTACCTCGCGGATGCCCGCGCACAGCGCTTCGTACGTGGTGCGCACCAGCCGCTGGGCCAGCACGCTGGGCGTGCCCACGCAGAACATGCGGCTCGTGTCGCCGTACCAGCCGTCTTTTTCCACCGCCACATCAATGTTCACGATGTCGCCCTTCTTCAGCATCTGCTGGGGCGAGGGGATGCCGTGGCACACCACGTGGTTCACCGAGGTCAGCACCGTTTTGGGGTACCCCAGGTAGCCCACATTGGCAGGCCGCGCGCCCTGCACGTTCACGATGTGGTCGTGGCACATGCGGTCCAGTGCGTCGGTGGTTACGCCAGGCACCACATGCGGCTCGATCATCGCCAGCACCTCGGCCGCCAGTTGTGCGGCCCGCCGCGCCATCACCAATTCCTCGGCCGAGCGGATCGGCACCCCACCACCGCGCGCCATCAGTGCTTCCCGGCGGGGCGTACCCCCGCTTTGTCCAGCTGCGCTGTGGCCGCCAGCGCCACGTCCAGCCCGCCCGCCAGCTCTGCCCGCACGAGAAGCTGGCAGATTTCGCGGTGGTCCAGGTCGGGATACATCTCGGTCAGCATGCCCACCCGCATCCAGTGCTCTGCCTGGGAGTTGATGGATCGGCTGAGTGCGCCACTGGCCACGCGCAGGTTTTCGTGCATCTGGTCGGAGATTTTGACTATGCCCATGGTTGACTCTATATAAAATATATACGAATTGTATATGTTTTGTATGGTGTCGATCCAGCGGCACCCGCGTGTTGGCGGTGCCGAAGCTTGTGCGGGCAGCATCTGCCTGCGGTCTTCGAAACGCACTTGGGTCAGGCCACGTCGTTCAACACCTTCGCAGCGACGTCTGGCCGCTCAAGAACAATGAAGTGGCCCGCGCCAGGCACCTGCACAAACTCGGTCGCGGGCAGGAGCTGCTGGTTGGCTTGCCGGTCCGAGGGTCTGGACCAATCCGTCTCTCCATAGATGAGGTGGACGGGTGCCCTGACCTCGGGGTAGCGGGCGCGGGCCGCGATGAGGCTGGGCAGGTTGCCGTAAACCGCGCGGGCGACGACCGGATAGCCAGGCCGACGTCCGACCTTCAACAGTTCATCGAGGTAGTCATCGCGCAGAGCGGCTGTGTCGCCGAGTCCCCCATGGAGCACGGCGCGCACGATCGGCTTGGGTTGGACGCCCGCGATCGTCGTGCCGACAACCGGCGCCAGCGCGCCGGTCACGACGAACCGGGCCAGCAGGCTGGACCGCGCGATGCCGCCCGCATAGTCATACGCATTGATCGCCACAACCCGCCGCACTCTCTCGGGCAGATCGGCTGCGGTGGTGAGGGCGAGCGTGGCTCCCATCGACTCACCGAGCAGCGTCACGTCGCGCAGGTCAAGCCGGGTGATAAGGCTCTTGACCGCCTCGCGCATGGCCGACTCCTCGTAGGAAGCGCCCGGCACGATCTCCGAGTAACCCATTCCAGGGAGATCGAGGGCATACACGGTGTACCTGTCTTTGATGAGAGGGATGAGGTGACGGAAGTGCTCGGCCTGGGTGCGCACGGTGTGCAGCAAGACGAGGGCTGGCCCCTTTCCGCCGGAGAGATAGCGCAAGCGCCCGGGGCCTCCCTTGCCTGATTCCAGCGGATCGAGAAAGTGCGCCTCGGTTCCGGGAATCTTGATGGTGGAGCGTGAATCGTTGTTGGTGCGTTGCATAGCGGGCTTCTTTGAGTTTTCAGAGGGTCTTAACGCAAGGGCTGGTAGCGCGACGCTGCTTCGTTGCTCGACAGGTGGGGCGCCATCGCCTTGCGTGCGCCTTCGTAGGCATCCCAGAGGGCGCCGTCATGCAGCGCAGGAAGCGTCACCAACTCGCCGCGCTCGAAGCCCTGCAAGGCGGCATCCACGAGGTCTTCGGCACGCATCACGATCTGCGCCGGCAGGTGCTCCACAGGAAGGCCGCCGCGTGCCCAGAACTCGGTGGCCGTCGCACCCGGCAGCACGGCCTGCACCCGCACACCCTTGCCGACCAACTCGTGCTGCAGCGATTGACTGAAGGCCAACACGAAAGCCTTGCTGCCGCCATACACGCCATTCAAGGTTTCCGGCGAGACGGCCACGATGGAGGCGATGTTGATCAACGCACCCTTGCCGCGCGCCACGAAGCCGGGCACCGCCGCGTAGCTCAGCCGGGTCAGCGCCGTGACGTTGAGGTCGATCATGCGCGCCATCTGGTCCACGTCGCTCTCCAGAAGCGGCGTGTGCGTGCCGATGCCGGCGTTGTTGACCAGCAGGGTGATGCTGGCATCGCGCTTGAGCTTGTTCTCCACGCTGCGCAGCGCCACCGGATCGTTCAGGTCGGCGGGGAAGACCTCCACTGCGCGTCCGTGGCGGCTGGTGATCTCCGCGGCCAACGGGTTCAAGCGTTCGCGGTTGCGGGCAACGAGGATGAGGTCGTAGCCGCGCTGCGCCAGGCGGTCGGCGTAGAGAGCGCCGATGCCGGAGGAGGCTCCGGTGATGAGGGCGGTGCCCAGGTTCGTCTGCGTCATGGTGGTAATCCGTTTGTGGTTGCGATGGAGCGAATTTTGTGCTGCTTGGCATCTGGCGTAAATGACGCTTATAGTCACGTTTTATGCCATCGACTTCGGAGAAAACAATGCACAAGATCGGCTACGTCCTGCCGGCCGGCTTTCAGGTGATGGCGCTGGCCACGCAGGCGGTGTTCGAGTTCGCCAACGTTGTGGCGGGCGAACCCTTCTACGAGGTGGCTTGTCACTCGATGCCTGGCGGTAGCGTGAAGGCATCGCTGGGCATGGCCCTGCAGACGCGTCCCTTTACCGCACGCAGCACGGCCGATACCTGGATGGTGGTCGGCGTGCTCGACCCGTTGGCCACGCCCTCGCCGTCAGACCTGCTGCATGCGCTGCGAAAGTGCAGCGCTCGTGCGCGTCGGACCGTGGGGCTGTGCACCGGGGCCTTCGTGCTGGCCGAGGCCGGCTTGCTGGCGGGGCGACGCGCAACGACCCACTGGGCTTATGCAGACGCACTGCAGCAGCGGCATCCCAATATCCAGGTCGAGCCGGACCGCATCTTCATCGCCGATGACCCGATCTGGACCTCGGCCGGCATGACGGCGGAACTGGATCTGGCGCTCGGCCTCGTCGAGAAGGACCTGGGCGACGACGTGGCGCGAGCGGTGGCGCACCGGCTGGTCATGCACCAGCGCCGCTCGGGCGGCCAGTCCCAGCATTCGGAAATCCTGAACCTCGCACCGCGCTCGGACCGCATCGCGCGGGCGCTCGAGCATGCCCGCAGCCATCTGGCGCAGCCGCTGAACGTGGAAGAACTCGCTGCGGCCGCAAGCCTCAGCCCGCGCCAGTTCAGCCGTGTGTTCACGGCCGAGACCGGCCAGTCGCCAGCCAGGGCGGTAGAGCGTCTGCGCGTGGAGGCAGCGCGCTTGATGATCGAGCGCAGCCGCCATCCGCTGGAGGTGGTTGCGCGCGAAACGGGTTTTCGCGATCGCCGCCATCTTCGCGAGGCGTTCATGCGTGGCTTCGGCAAGCCGCCTCAAGCACTCCGGCGCGACGCGCGGGTGGGATCCTGAAGCGGGTCGAGAAGAAGGCGGCAGTCCGCCATGCACCGATCAAACGCCATCGCTGGCCCTGGGCAAGCACTTTGACGGCAGCGCGCCAGGTGCCCCGCGGCCCGTTACTGTTGCGCGTCCCTCGCGTCGCCCATGCTCAAATGCCAAACTTCTTCAGCCGATACGCCATCGTCGCCCGGCTGATCCCCAGCAGCCGCGCCGCCGACGCCACATTGCCCCCCGCGCTGTGCAGCGCCTGCCGCAGCAGCTGTTCCTCGGCCTGATGCAGTGGCGCGACCGTCGGTATGGTGGCGGGTGTCGGGTTCCAACTGGAGGCGGGCTGCGAGTGTGCTGAGTTCTGCGGAGCAACCGCCCCTGCAGCAACTTCGCGCTGCGCTTGCCCTGTTGGATGCAGCGTTGCCGTGCTGTTTGGATTCAGGTGCAGTGACATCACCCCCCGGCCACTTTGCTCACCCCCCGCAAACAGATGGTGCGGCTCAATCGGTTCGCCATCCGTCGCCAAAATCACCGCCCGTTCAATCAGGTTCTGCAACTCGCGGATGTTGCCGGGGAAGGGGTAGTGAAACATCGCCTTCACGGCGGCCTGGCTGAAGCCGGGCACCTGCCGCTGGTGCTTGCGCTGGTAGTGGGCCAAGAAGTGGCTCATCAGCAAGGGGATGTCGTCGCGACGGTCGCGCAGCGGGGGCAGGTGGATGGGGAAGACGTTGAGGCGGTAGAACAGGTCTTCGCGGAATGTGCCTTCGCGCACGGCCTGGCGCAGGTCCACGTTGGTGGCGGCCACCAGGCGCACGTCCACGCGCACGGTGCGGGTGCCGCCCACGCGCTCCACCTCGCCTTCTTGCAGGGCGCGCAGCAGCTTGCCCTGGGCCACCAGGCTGAGCGTGCCGATTTCGTCGAGGAAGAGGGTGCCGCCGTGCGCGCGCTCAAACCGGCCGGGGCGCGATGTGCCTGCGCCGGTGTAGGCGCCGCGCTCCACGCCAAACAGTTCGGATTCGACCAGCGTCTCAGGGATGGCCGCGCAGTTGATGGCTACAAAGGGCTGGCTGCTGCGCGGGCTGATGCGGTGGAGCATGCTGGCAAACATCTCCTTGCCCACGCCCGATTCGCCGGTGAACAGCACGGTGGCGGCGGTGGGGGCCACGCGCTGCAGCATGTGGCAGGCGGCGTTGAAGGCGGATGAGGCGCCGACCATGGTGGCGTGCGCCGTGGCCTCGGCGGCGGTGCCTGCATCGCTGGATGCCGTCGCCTTGCCCGGTGGCACGCCCAGGTAGGTTGTGCGGGCCTTGCCCTGCGCACCTGCAGGCATCGAGGTGGGCAGTGTGGCGGGCGGGGTGCCCACAAAGTCCTGGGCGTTCAGGTAGAACAGGTCTTGCTCGGGGTCATCCCACAGTTCGGCCGATTTACCCACCACGCGGCAGTGCGCGGCGCCGGAGGATCGGCAGTCCACCTCACGGAAGACGATCATGCGGCCAAACAAGGTGCTGACGTAGCCCGTGGCATAGCCCACCTGCATCCAGCACGCGGGCGAGCCGCCCACGCCGTAGGCGGCGATGTGTTCGTCGTCTTCGCTGGAGTTGTGCCAGATGAACTCGCCGTCGTATTCGCCCAGCTCGGCGTTGTAGCGGGCGTGCACCACCTCCACCTGCACCACGCCCTCCAGCGCGTGCAGGCGGGTGCCGGCCATGGCGGCTGCGGTGGGCTCGGCATCGGGCCACTGCTGGCGCACCAGGCGGGCGTCGCGCGCGCCGCTCACGTAGCCCGCGCGGGTCAGCAGGCCACGCGCCTTGTCCAGGCCAATGCTGTCGATCAGCTCGCGCCGCAGCGAGCCCAGGGCCTCGGAGTGCAGCAGGATCATGCGCTGGTCCTGTAGCCAGATACGCCCGTCGCCGGGGGAGAAGAACAGGCATTCGCTGATGTCGGCCACCGTGGGGTGGGTGTGCTGGCTGATGCCATGGGTGTCAAACCCGCCCAGGGCGCGGGGGGCTTCGGCAGGCACGGTGCCCAGTAAGGCCTGGCCTTGGCCCACGGCGGTGCGGTGCAGGTCGGCCAGAGAGACGCGGCGCTTCGGCATGGGGGCCTCCGGTTGTGGATCAGAAAGTGATCAAAAAGTGATCATTTGATCAATCTTTGCAGTGCCATTTGTTTATGAATGGTAACTATTTGGTGACAAAAAGTCGCCCATGCCAGCCGTGTTTTGGCCTAGGGAAAGTCCGTAGCGCTCCCTCTCAAAAAGCCCGTGTTCCAGGCGTTTTGGGACTTGGTGGCAGGTGGGGCTGGTACGCCCGTTGCAATTTCAGACCACGCCGCTGCAGCCATGCGGTGGGTTTTGATTTCAACCAAGGAGCAATGCAATGGGTGTTTCAGAAAAACCAGGCCTGCTGGACAACCGCCTGTGGGCGGGCAAGGCCTTTGATGGTGCGTGGTCTACCGCGCTGAGCACGGCGCGTGACGCGGTCGAGCCCGCCACGGGGCAGGTGTTGAGCCGCGTGGGCATTGCCAGTGCGGCAGACATGCAGGCCGCCATTGGCCGGGCGCAGCAAGCACAGGCCGCGTGGGCGGCCACGGGGCCGCGCGAGCGTGCGGCGGTTTTCCACCGCGCGGCCAGCATTTTTGAGCAGCACTTTGACGAGCTGGCCATGACGGTGGCCCGCGAAACCGGCGGCATCGTGCCCAAGGGCCAGCACGAGGTGCGCGAGGCCATCACGCTGTGCCACCTGGCCGCAGCCTTGCCCATGCAGGCCCAGGGCCAGGTGCTGCCCAGCACGCCGGGGCGCCTGTCGATTGCGCGGCGCGTGCCGCACGGGGTGGTGGGGGTGATCTCGCCGTTCAACTTCCCGCTTATCCTGGGCTTGCGCTCGGTGGCCCCGGCGCTGGCGCTGGGCAATGCGGTGGTGCTCAAGCCCGACACGCGCACGCCAGTGAGCGGTGGCTTCATCATGGCCCGCGTGTTTGAAGAAGCGGGCCTGCCCAAGGGCCTGCTGCAGGTGGTGCCCGGCGATGCCGAGGCGGGCGAGGCGCTGGTGGTGGACGAGCGCGTGCCCATGATCGCCTTCACCGGCTCGCCCACGGTGGGCCGCCGCATTGGCGCGTTGGCCGGGCAGCATCTCAAGAAGGTGTCGCTGGAGCTGGGCGGCGCCAACAACCTCATCATTCTGGAAGACGCTGATCTGGACGCCGCCGCTAGCGCCGCCGCGTTTGGCGCGTGGTTCCACCAGGGGCAGATCTGCATGGCCTCCAACCGCATCCTGGTGCACGAGTCGATTGCCGAAGGCATCCTGCAGCGCATGGTGGGCAAGGCCACGCACCTGCCCGTTGGCGACGGTGCCAGTGGCCAGGTCGCCATGGGGCCGATGATCGACGCCAAGCAACTGCAGCGCTTCGACCAGCTCATCAAAGACAGCGTGGCCCAGGGCGCCAAGCTCGAAGCAGGCGGCACTTACGAAGGCCTTGGCTACAAGCCCACGGTGCTCTCGGGCGTCAAGCCCGGCATTCGTTCGTTTGACGAAGAGCCCTTTGGCCCGGTGGCCAACCTCGTCACCTTTCGCACCGACGATGAGGCCGTGCAGTTGGCCAACACCAGCCAGGGCGGCCTGGCTGCTGCTGTCATCAGCCCCAGCGTGGGCCGCGCCATGGCCATCGGCCAGCGGCTGCGCGCGGGCATGGTGCACATCAACGACCAGACAGTGAACGACGAGTGCACCAACCCTTTTGGCGGCCCTGGCGTGGGCGGCAACGGGGGCAGCGTGGGTGGTCCGGCGGACATTGATGAATACACGCAGTGGCAGTGGATCACCGTGAAGGACGCGCCACCCGCATTCCCGTTCTGACATCGCAAGCCCTGGGCGCGGCTTGGTCGCGCCGAGGGCTTGTGCCCCCACCACAAAAATCAGGAGACAACTTTCATGACCCTACACAACAAAACCATCGTCGTCACCGGCTGCTGCTCCGGCATCGGCGCAGACTTTGCCAAGCTTGCCCGCCAGCAGGGCGCCCGTGTGATTGGTGTGGACCGCAATGCGCCCACGCTCACGCTCGACGGCTTTGTGCAGGTGGACCTGGGCGACCCGGCCGCCATCAACGATGCTGTGGCGCAATTGCCTGCCAAGGTGGATGCGCTGGCCAACATTGCGGGCGTGCCGGGCACATCGCCCGCCGAGCTGGTCGGCCGCGTCAACTACCTGGGCCTGCGGCACTTCACACACCGCGTGCTGGAGCGCATGGGCGAGGGCGGTTCCATCGTCAATATCTCTTCCATCCTGGGGGCCGAGTGGCCCCAGCGCCTGGAGCAGCACCGCGCCCTGGGCGCCACCACCAGCTTTGACGAAGGCGCCAAGTGGCTGGCAGCCCACCCCGTGCCGCAGGAGACCTGCTACCAGTACTTCAAGGAAGCGCTGATCGTGTGGACCTACACCCAGTCGCAAAAGATCTTCCTGGAGCGCGGTGTGCGCATGAACTGCGTGGCCCCCGGCCCGGTGTTCACGCCCATCCTGGGCGACTTTGTGCAGATGCTGGGCCAGGAGCGCGTGGAGAAGGATGCCCACCGCATGAAGCGCCCGGCTTTCAGTGACGAAGTGGCGCCGGTGATCGCCTTCCTGTGCAGCGATGCGGCACGCTGGGTGAGCGGCATCAACCTGCCGGTGGATGGCGGGCTCGCCTCCACCTACCTCTGAGCGAAGGGGCCACACATGTCCGCACAACAGCTCCAGGCCATCTTGCAGATGGCCGCGCAAAACCCGCCGCCACCACAAGCCACCCCCGCGCAGCTGCGTGCGTGGTTTGACGCCAGCAACTCGCGAATGCCCCTGGCCCAGGGGCTTCCCATCCAGACGCTGCGCATCCCCAACGGGGCGGGCGGCACCATGGCGGCGGAGCTGCTGAGCACGCCGCAGGCGGACCCCCGCAGGCTGGTCATCTACTACCACGCGGGTGGCTTTGTGTTCGGCTCGCTCACATCACACCGGGCGCTGTGCTCGTACCTCGCGCAGTTCAGCGGTGCACAGGTGCTCAACGTGGACTACCGCCTGGCGCCGGAACACCCCGCGCCCGCCGCGCACGACGATGCGCTGGCGGCCTACCAGTGGGCGCTGGCCAACGGCTATGCCGCGTCAGCCATCGCGCTGATGGGTGACTCGGCGGGCGGTAACCTGGCCTTGTCCACTGCCGTGCGCGCCCGCAACCAGGGCCTGCCCCTGCCTGCGGCCATCGTGGCCTTGTCGCCCGCGCTGGACCTGGCGTCCGAAGGTGCGTCCCACCACACGGTGGACGACCCGTTCATCACGCGCGAGCTCATGGGCTTTTTCAACGCCATGTACGTGCCCGGTGGCGATGTGCGTTCACCCACAGTCACGCCGTTCTACAGCGCCGATCTGCAAGGGTTGCCCCCTGTGCAACTGCAAGTGGGCGGCTGGGAACGCCTGCGCGACGACGCCGTGACCATGGCCGCCCGCTTGAAGGCGGCGGGCGTGCAAGCGGACTGCACCGTGTGGGACGGCATGGTGCATTGCTGGCAGCTGTTTGCGCCCGCGCTGGATGAAGCGCTGGCCTCGCTGGAGCAGGCGGGCCGGTTCATTGCCGCGCACCAGCGCACGGCGGTGGCGGCTGCTGCATAGCGCAGCGGCGTCCTCCAACCCCAACCACCCCAAGGGCCGACGCATTGGCCGCGCCCCACCGGCACAGGCCGGGGCGCGAGCCTGCGCGCCACCCAGCCATGGCCTGCGCGGAGCCACAGAAAACCGATCGACATAACAACGAGGAGACAAACGACATGAAAACACTGGAGAGACTGAAAGCATCGCCCCCCAAGACAAGCCGTCTCGCCGCGCTGGCCCTGGCCAGCACGCTGGGTGCAGCGGCGTTCGCCACCGAGGGCGGGGGCTCCACCTACCCGCTGGGCACTGAGAACTTCGTGGCAGGCGCTGCGCCGCCGCCCGGGCTGTATGTGCTGGAGTACCTCAACTACTACACCACCAGCCGCGTGAACGATGGCCAGGGCAACGCCGTGCCCATCCCCGGCTTCAAGGTGCGTGCCGCCGCCGCTGCCACACGCGTGATCTGGATCACGCCCCAGCAGGCGCTGGGTGGCCATGTGGCGGCCCACGCCATCTTCCCGCTGGTGGACCTGTCGGTGCGCGCCGGGGGCGCGAGCGATTCGCGCACCGGACTGGGCGATGTGACGGTGGGGGGCTCGGTGGCCTGGCACCACTCCCCGCAGCTTCACAGCGTGCTGGGGCTCGATGCCGTGCTGCCCACCGGGGCGTATGACCGCACGCGCCAGGCCAACATTGGGCGCAACTACCTGTCGCTGCAGCCCCTGGGCGTGCTGACCTGGATGGACCCCAGCGGCTTCAACGGCGACTTGAAGGCCACCCTCAACTTCAACCGCACCAACAGCGACACCAACTACCGCTCGGGCCGTGAACTCATCGTGGACTACGCCGCAGGCTGGGGCCTGGGCAATGGCTGGGTAGTGGGTGTGGGCGGCTATGTCTACCGGCAGTGGAGCGACGACAAGGTGGGCGGTGTGGCGCTGGCGGGATCGCGTGGCCGCAGCCAGTCCATCGGCCCCTCGGTGCGCTATGCCAATGGCAAGGGCTGGCTCATCACCGCCAAGGTGGAAAAGGAGTTCGGCGTGCGCAACCGCGCCCAGGGCTCGCAGTTCTGGCTCAAGACCACCATCCCTTTCTGAACCCCGCAACCGATCGCTGGAGAACTTCACCATGACAACCAACACCCCTGAATCCACGGTGCCCGCCGCAGACGCTGCGCAGGCCGCATCCCCCACCATCTCGCGCCGTGGGCTGATCGCTGCTGCAGGCGCTGGCAGCCTCGCACTGGGTGCCCGCCCGCTATGGGCCCAGGCCGCAGGCGCCGCGCCCGTGCTCAAGGTCGGCTTCATCAGCCCCCGCACCGGCCCGCTGGGCGCGCTGGGCGAAACCGACACCTTCATCCTGGCCCAGGTGCGCAAGACGCTGGCTGCAGGCCTGACCATTGGCGGCGTGAAGTACGCGGTGGAGATCCTGGACCGCGACACGCAGTCCGACCCGGCCCGCGCGAGCCAGCTGGCCAAGGCGCTGATCAACAGCGACAAGATCGACCTCATGCTCACCACCACCACACCCGAAACGGTGAACCCGGTGTCGGATGCGTGTGAGGCGGCGGGCGTGCCCTGCCTGTCTACGGTGATGCCGTGGGAGGCCTGGTACTTTGGCCGGGGCGCCAAGCCCGGCGCGCCATCGCCCTTCAAGTGGACGTACCACTTCTCGTTTGGCGGCGGCAGCTTCACCACGTCGTACACGTCGCAGTTCGCGGCGTTGCCCACCAACAAGAAGATCGGCGTGCTGTACCCCAACGATGCCGATGGCAACGCGATTCGCGCCACGCTGGCGCCTGAGCTGGCCAAAGCGGGCTTCACCGTGGTGGACGCAGGGCCGTATGAGAACGGCACCACCGACTACTCTGCACAGATCGCCAAGTTCAAGGCCGAGCGCTGCGAGATCTTCAACACCTTCCCCATTCCGCCGGACTTCGCCACCTTCTGGCGGCAGGCGGCGCAGCAGGGCTACACGCGCATGGTGAAGATCGCGCAGATCGCCAAGACGGGCCTGGTGCCCTCGCAGGTGGAGGCCCTGGGGCCGCTGGCGATCAACCTGGGTGCAGGGTGCTTCTGGCACAAGAGCTTTCCCTACGCGTCAGCGCTCACAGGCCTCACGGGCGTGCAGCTGGCCGATGCGTACGAGGCCAGCACCGGCAAGCAGTGGACACAGATGCTGGGCTCCACCATGTCGCTGTTCGATGCAGGCACCGAGGCGCTGAAAGCCAGCACCAACCCGCGCGACAAGGCGGCGCTGGCCAAGGCCATCAGCACGCTCAAGGCCACCACCATGCAAGGCCCGGTGGACTTTGCCAAGGGGCCTGTGCCCAACGTGTCGGTGACACCGGTGGTGGGCGCGCAGTGGGTCAAGCCCGCAGCGGGCAGCAAGTTCAAGCTCGACCTCCTCGTCACCGAGAACGCCACCGACCGCAACATCCCCGTGGCGGCGGCGCTCAAGTCCTACAGCTGATCTCCATGCGACTTCCACAACCCCTTTGGAGCCCGTCAGCGGGCGGGCCGCAGCAGCAGCCGTTGCTGCTGCAGGCGCAGGGCATCGACATGCGGTTTGGTGCGCTCAAAGTGCTGGACCGGCTCGATTTTTCAGTGGGCAGTGACGAGGCCGTGGGCATTGTCGGGCCCAACGGTGCGGGCAAGACCACGCTGCTGAACGTGTTGGCCGGAGCGTATGCGCCAAGCCAGGGCGCCGTGTGGTTCCAGGGTGTGGATGTGAGCGCCCGCAGCGCGGCAGACCGCTGCCGCGCAGGCATCGCACGAACGCACCAGGTGCCTCGGCCGTTCCTGGGCATGACGGTGTTTGAAAACGTGCTCACCGGCGCCACGCATGGCGCGGGCCTGCACGCCCGCGATGCGGGTGACCGGGCCATGGAGTGCCTGCGCCTGTGTGGCATGGAAGCGCTGGCCAATCGCCGTGCAGAGACGCTGGGCCTGCTCGGCCGCAAGCGGCTGGAGCTGGTGCGGGCGCTGGCCACCGGCCCCCAGGTGCTGCTGCTCGACGAGATCGGCGGCGGGCTGACCGATGCTGAGGCCAGTGAACTGGTGGACCTGGTGCACACCCTTCGCAGCCAGCGCATCGCCATCGTCTGGATCGAACACATGGTGCATGTGCTGCTGCAAGTGGCAACGCGCCTGGTGTGCATGGACGGCGGACGGATCATTGCCAGCGGCGACCCGCAGGCCGTGCTGAACGATGCCACCGTGGTCGAGGCCTATCTGGGCGGGGTGGTCGCATGAGCGCTTTGTTGAGCATTGAGGGCCTGAACGCCCACCACGGGCAGCTGCCTGCCGTGCGCAATGTGTCGCTGCAGGTGCACACGAGCGACGTCCTGGCCCTGGTGGGGGCCAACGGCGCGGGCAAGACCACGCTGCTGCGCACGCTGGCCGGCGCCCACCGCGCCAGCAGCGGCACGGTGCGGTGGGAGGGCGTGGACATCACGCGCCTGCCCGCCCACCAACGCGTGGCCGAGGGCCTGGCCCTGGTGCCCGAGGGGCGGCGCCTGTTTGCGGGCATGACGGTGCGCGAAAACCTGCTGGTGGCCCGCGCGGCGGGGCGGCGCGGGCAGTGGAGTTTTGACACCGTGCTGGACGCTTTCCCGCAGCTGGCCCCCAAGCTGAATGCCAAGGCGGGCGAACTGTCGGGCGGGCAGCAGCAGGCCGTGGCCATTGGCCGTGCGCTCATGACCAACCCGCGCGTGTTGCTGCTCGACGAGGTCTCGCTGGGCCTGTCGCCCCTGGCCGTGCAGGGCGTGTACGACGCGCTGCGTGGCGTGGTGGGGCAGGGCACTACGCTGGTATTGGTAGAGCAGGACCTGCAGCGCGTGCAGGCCGTGGCCAGCCGCATCGTGTGCATGCTGGAAGGCAGCGTGGTGGCCGATGCGCCCGCCGACCAGCTCACCCGCGCGCAGATCACCGCGTTTTACTTTGGCGCGCAGCGGCCCGAGGCCGCCCATGACGTCAGCAACGTCCGCCATGCCCACAAGGAGGCCGCATGAACCTTCTCAATCAGATCGTCCAGGGCCTATTGCTCGGCGGCTACTACGCCTTGCTCGCCTGCGGCCTGTCGTTCATGTTCGGGGTGATGCGCATCATCAACCTGGCCCACGGCAGCCTGACCGTGGTGGCGGCATACCTGCTGTGGGTGCTGGCCGAGCCGATGGGCTGGCACCCGTTGCTGGCCCTGCTGGCGGTGGTGCCTGCCATGGCGCTGCTGGGCTGGCTGCTGCACAAGCTGGTGCTGGAGCGCAGCGCGCGCCTGGGCGCCCTGGTGCCGCTGCTGGCCACGTTCGGCCTGGCCAGCGTGATCGACAACGTGTTGTTCCAGCACTTTGGCGCCGACACGCGTTCACTGGCCACCTCCATCGGCACGCTGGCGTACAACAGCTGGGAGCTGCCCGGCGGCCTGTATGTCGGGCAGCTGCCCACCTTGGTGCTGGTGCTGGCGGTGCTGCTGCTGGGCGGGTTGCACGCCATGCTGGCGCACACGGCGCTGGGGCGGCAGATCCGCGCAGCGTCGGAAGACGCCGACACCGCGCGCCTTGTGGGCGTGCGCACCGGTACGGTGTTTGCGGCGGCCTCGGCCATCACCATGGTCACCGTCACGCTGGCCGGGGCGTCGCTGGCCCTGCGCGCCACGTTCGATCCGTTCTCGGGCCCGCAGCAACTGATCTTCGCGTTCGAGGCCGTGATCATCGGCGGCGCCGGATCGCTGTGGGGCACCTTGCTGGGCGGCGTGGTGCTGGGAGTGGCGCAGAACCTGGGGGCGCAGGTGCATCCCCAGGGGTTTCTGATCGCCGGGCACGCCACCTTTTTGGTCATCCTGTTGGCCCGGCTCTACGCGAGCGGTGCGCTGCGCAGGTTCTTCTCCTCCCGCCGCAGGGCTGTGCCATGACTGTTCCAACGATCTCTGTTCCCTCCGCAATCACGGGCCCATCCCCATGGGTCATCCAGCGCTGGACGCGCGCTTCCAGCGCCTTCGCCAGCGCCACCGTGCTGCTGTTGGCCGTGCTTTGCCTGGGCCCACTGTGGCTGCAAGCAGGCACGGTAGACCGGCTCACTACGTTGTTCATCTACGTGATCCTGGCCGTGATGTGGAACGCTTTGGCGGGCTACGCCGGACTGGTGTCGATTGGTCACCAGGCGTTCTTTGGCCTCGGGGCCTACGCCATGGTGCGGCTGGCCGATGCGGGCCTGGGCCCGTACCCGGCGCTGCTGGTGGGCGCTGTGCTGGTGGCCTTGGTGGCGGTGCCGCTGGCGGCTTTCATGCTGCGCCTGCAGGGCGGCGAAATTGCGATCGGCATGTGGGTGGTAGCGGCGCTTGCGCACCTGTGTGTGAACCTCGACAGCCTGGTGCAGGGCGAGACGGGCACCTCGATGATCGCGCTGCAGCAGTACGCGGCCGACGACCGGCGTGCCTATACCTACTGGGCGGCTCTCGCTGCGATGGCGGGGCTGTGCTGGGTGGTCTTCCTGCTTTTGCGCAGCAAGGTGGGCACGGCCGCGCAGGCGATTCGTGACAACGAGGTGGCAGCCATCTCGCTCGGCGTGCGCGTGGTCGCCATCAAGCGGCTGGTGTTCGTGCTGTCGGCGTTTGGCTGCGCCCTGGCCGGCGGCCTGTGGCTCGCCACGTCCATCAGCTTTCAGCCCAAGACCTATTTCAGCGTGCAGTGGACGGCCTACATGATCTTCATGGTGTTGGTGGGGGGGATAGGCACCATGGAAGGCCCCATCCTCGGCGCGCTGCTTTTCTTTGCGGTAGAGACCGTGTGGGGCGGGCAGGGCGTGCTCTACCTCATCGGCCTGGGCGCCATTGCCATGCTGTTTGCGCTGTTTTTGCCCAAGGGCATATGGGGGGCGGTACAGCAGCGCTGGGATGTGCATTTGCTGTCGGCGGGGTACCGGGTGCGCTCGCGGGCGCCGCACAGGGGCGATGCAGGACAGGCCACGGCGGGGGCGGGCACGAGCGAGGGGCACCCATAGGCGCTACCAGCCCTGGCCGGTGTCGCGCTCAGTCCTCATCCAGCAACCCCTCCGCCAGCGCCTCAAACACCACCCGAATCCGCCGCGAGGTGCGCAGCTCGCGGTGGGACACCAGCCAGATGGGAAAGCGCACTGGCGGCAGGTCGTCCAGCACCCGGACCATGCCCGGCGTCTTGCGCGCGATCTCGGTCATCATGGCGCCGATGCCCATGCCCTGGCACACCAGCGCCCAGTGGGCCACGGTGTGGTCGGAATAGCAGCTGAAGTTGTCTTCGCTCAGGTTCAGCCCGTGCAGGCGCAGGTACGCCAGGTATTGGCCATTGCGGTCTGAGCCCACAAAGGGCAGGCGTGCGGCCTCCTGTGCGTTGCGTGGATGGCCGTGGGCCCGGACCCAGTCCTCTGAGGCGTAGAAGTAGGCCTGTGCCTCACGGATCAGGCGGGCTATCAGGTCGGGCTGCTCGGGCTTGACGTGGCGGATGGCAATGTCGGCCTCGCGGCGCAGCAGGTCGCTCAGCGCGTTGGACGAGATCACTTCGACGGCAATGCCTGGCTCCTGCGCGCGCAGGCGCTGCACGATGGGCGGCAGCAGGTAGGCGGCCACGGCGTCGGTGGCCGACACCGACACCACGCCCCCTACCGCTTGCGACCGCCCGCTAGCCGCCAAGCCCAGCGCCTCGGCGGCAGCGCCCATGGCGCGGGCGTGTTCCAACAGGTCCAGCCCCGTGGGCGTGAGCACCATGGCCTTGCCCACGCGCTCGAACAGCGTCACCCCCATCTGCTGCTCAATGGCGGCCACCTGCCGGCTCAGGGTGGGCTGGGTCAGGCCCAGCTTGCGCGCGGCGGCAGACAGTGAGCCGGTCTGGGCCGTTTGCAGAAAGGCTTTTAGCTGATTCCAGTCGAGGTTATCCATGCGTAAACGTATATGTTCACTGCAATTTACCGCAGTTTCCTGCGCTTCAATGCATGGATAGCATCCGGGTGTTGCTCCTTCCTGCATTCCACCGCGTCAGCACTTCCCCCGAACCGTATCCATGTCTTTGCCCGCCATTGCTCCCGCCTCCAGCGCTTCTCCCTCTGCGGTCCGTTCGGCTGCGGCATCCCAAGCGCGGTTTTGGGACCGCATCGCGCCCAAGTACGCAGCCGACCCCATTGCCGACCTGGCGGGGTATGAGGCCACACTGCAGCGCGTGCAGGGCCTGCTGTCCACCCAGCATGACGTGCTGGAGATTGGCTGCGGCACGGGCAGCACGGCGCTGCGCCTGGCGCCTTTCACCCGCAGCTTGCTGGCCACCGATGTCTCGCCCGCGATGATTGCCATTGCCCACCAGCGGCTGGCCGCGCAGCCCTCGCCACAGCTGAGTTTTGCCGTGGCCGACGCCGAGGCCGCGGCCTTTGGGCAGGCGGCGTACGACGCGGTGCTGGCCTTCAACGTGCTGCACCTGGCGAGCGACCTCGACGATGCGCTGAAGCAGGTGGTGCAGGTGCTGCGGCCGGGTGGGTTGCTGATCTCCAAGACAGCTTGCCTTGCCGAGATGAACCCGCTGATTCCCTACCTGGCCGTGCCGCTGATGCGCGCCATTGGCAAGGCCCCGCCCGTGCTGTGTTTTGGCGAACAGCGGCTGCAGTCGGCCATGGTGCAGCAGGGCCTGCAGATCGTCTGCGCCGAGCGGCATGGCACGCGCGGCAAGGACATCCGTGCCTTTGTCGTGGCCCGCAAACCGGGCTGATTTTTCCTCCTCCTTTCACCGCAACGCATGCGGCCCTTTTGGGGACGCAGGGAGTTGTTTTGCCTGCTGGTTCTTGCCGAGCCGTTTTGTTCATTCCCCATTGATCCCAAGGAGCCTGTCATGTCTGTTTCTTCCCATTCATCGCACCGCACCCGCTTTGTTCGCTGGTCTGCGGGGGCGCTGACCCTGGCGCTCTTCGCCGGTTGCGCTTCCACCCTCGACCAGTCGGGCCTGGAGCAGCGTACGGCGCAAGCCATCGGGCGGACTGCCGACCAGTTCACCATCACCGATCGCCAGGAGGAAACCGGTGGCCGGGTCAACTACACCGTCAACACCCGCGACGGCGCCACCTACCGGTGCTACGTGTACGGCGCCACAGGCTTTCAGAAGGCCATGAGCTTTGGGCAAACACCCCATTCCGACGCCATCTGCACAGCCATGGTGGGCAGCAAAAGCGGTAGCAGCAGCCCTGCAGCCGCAGCGCCGGCAGCAGCCACGGCGCCTGCCGCCCGTGGCCGCAATGCCAGCCCCGAGTGCAACGCCTTGCTGAAAGCGGCCGGGCGGTGCTGATGTTTGCGCTCCCACCTTCCACGCAGCCCCGTACGCAGAACGCCATGAAGGTGATCCACACCACCCTGTTGATGGTTGCGGCCTGGCTGCCCCTGGCGGCCAGCGCGGCGGACCTGCGGGTTGCCGTGACCGACGGCCCCGCTGCGCCAGCCACGCTCTACCTGGCCGTGTTTGACTCGGCCGATGCATTTGCCAGCAACCAGGCCGTGGTCTCGCAAAAGATCGAACTGCGCGACGGTGCCGCGCAACTGGTGTTCAGTGGCTTGCCCGCCGGGCGCTACGTGGTCAAGTCGTTTGCCGACGAAAACGGCAACGCCAAGCTGGACACCAACCTGCTGGGCCTGCCCACAGAGCGGTATGGCTTCTCCAATGACGCCCGGGGCCGCATGGGCCCGCCCGGTTTCGACGCGGCGGCCGTGCCGCTGGATGCCGACCACAGCATCACCATCCGCCTGCGCTGACCCCCCTGGAGGCGTCCTCATGTCCATCCATCGCCGTGATCTGGTGCTGCGGCTCATGGCCGCTGGCGGCGGCCCCTTGCTTGCGTCCCTGGCATCCCAGGTGCCCCGCGCGGCGCACGCGCAAGCGTCGTCCCCCAGCTGGCACGCCCAGTTCGAGGCGTCCGAGGCGCCGTGGAAGCCGGCGTTTGCCACTGCGGCGGCAGACATTCCTCTGACCGCCGCCTCGGTGCGCGGGCGCTTCCCGGATGCCGTGGCGGGCACGTTGTACCGCGTGGGCCCGGCGGGCCACGACCTGGGCGGAGAGCGTTACCAGCACTGGTTTGACGGCGACGGGATGGCCCACCGTTTTGTGATCGGCGGCAACACGGTGCACCACCAGGGCCGCTATGTGGCCACCGCCAAGCGGCTGGCTGAAGTCCAGGCGGGCCGCAGGCTGACCGAAGGCTTTGGCACCGTGTTCCCGGGCCGCGAGCCACCCAGCTCGCCCGACAGCATGAACACCGCCAACATCAGCATGCTGCCTGTGGGCGACGATGTGCTGGCGCTGTGGGAGGGCGGATCGGCCACGCGCCTGGACCCCCGCACGCTGGAGACCCGGGGCCTCAAGACCTGGCGCGCAGACCTGGCAGGCGTGCCCTTCTCGGCCCACCCTCGGGTGGAGCCCGATGGAACGATCTGGAACTTTGGCGTGGACGCCCACCACGGCCTGTTGCTGCTGTACGAAATCACGCCTGCAGGGGCGCTGCGCCGCGCCGATGCGTTCCCGCTCAGCCACATGCCCATGGTGCATGACTTTGCGGTCACGGCCGGGCACCTCGTCTTTCTGCTGCCTCCGCTGGTGTACGACGCGCAGCGCCGCGTGGCCGGGGCGAGCGTGCTGGACGCGCACCAATGGCGCCCCGAGCTGGGCATGCGTGTGCTGGTGGTCAACAAGCAGGACTGGAAGCGGCAGCAGATGTTCCACCTGCCTGCGGGCTTCCTGTTCCACCTGGGCAACGCCTGGGAGGAGCAAACCGCCAGCGGCACGGTGATTCATCTCGACTACGCGCGCGCCACCGACGCATCCGGCGTCCTCACCGACACGCGCGAGGTAATGCGCGCCCGGCTGGCGGGCTCGGCAGGCCCGGTGCTGACGGTGGCCCGCCTGGATCTGCACACCGGCCAGGCCACGCAGGCCAGCCTGGGTGTGGAGGCGGAGTTTCCGCGCATCGACCCCCGGCGGGTCGGGCAGCGGCACCGCCAGGTCGTCCATGCCACCGGCACCCAGGGCGGCCTGCCGCTGTGGGGCGCCATTGCCTCCACCAACGTAGAGAGCGGCGTGTCGCAGCGCTACCGCTACGGCCCCCACACCATCGTGGAAGAGCATGTCTGGGTGCCCGACGCGCGCGGCCCCGGCTGGGTGCTGGGCACCGCGCTGGACTACGCCCGCAAGCAAACCCTGCTGTCGTGTTTTGCCGCCGACGCGCTGGCCGAAGGCCCCGTGGCGCAGGCCACGCTGCCGTATGCGCTGCCGCTGGGGCTGCACGGCGTGTTTGTGGCGGCCTGATGTGCAGCCTTGGCGCGCCCCCGGCAGGTTTGCAAAAGCCCTGGCTTGCACCGGCAGATGGGGCGGCTTCACTCAACAAAATGGTCAAGGCGAAATGAAAAGATGGCGGTGGGTGGGCTTGTGGTTGTCCGTGTGTCTGGCGGGCTGTGCCACCGTGCCGGGCGTGGTCACCGACACGGCGGGCGGCCGCACGGTGGAACATGCCCTGGCCGGGCAGGGCGCACCGGTGGTGGTGTTCGAGAACGGGCTGGGGGCAAGCCTCGATTGGTGGGCCAAGGTCTGGCCCGACACCGTGCAGGAGACCACCGCGCTGGCCTACAACCGCGCAGGCTACGGCCACAGCGAGGCATCGCCAGGCCCCCGCGACGGCGCCCATGTGGTGGAGGAACTGAGGGCGCTGCTCCAGGCACGCAAGCTGCCGCCGCCCTACGTGCTGGTGGGCCATTCGCTGGGCGGCTTGTACATGCAGCTGTTTGCGCGCCAATACCCCGGCGAGGTGGCCGCGCTGGTGCTGGTGGACTCCACCCACCCCGACCAGATGCGAGGGGCTGGCAACCCAGACCTGTGGCCGACATGGCTGAAATTGGTCTTCCGCCTGAGCACCTCTGACGTGGTCAAGCAGGAGCTGGCAGCGCTGGATGCCACCGGGCAACTCGTTGCCAGCCTGCCGGTGGACCCCGCTGTGCCCGTGTTTGTGCTCAGCGCGTTGCGCACCCCGGGGGCTTCACCTGCGCTGGCCGACGATGTGCACCGAAAACGCGCTGACATCGCGCATCTCTATCCAGGCTCCACCCAGGTGTGGGTGGACAGCGGGCACGGCATCCCCCTGGAGAGGCCCGAGGCGGTGGTGCAGGCGATTCGCGATGCGGTGCAGGCCGCCCGCGCGCCCCGCGTTACTGCGCCGGGATGCGCGCCTGCGGCAGGCGGGTTGCCGGGTGCGTGCGCACAGGGCGTGCAATCTGGTGGGTAATTGTTTGCTATAAATTGGATAGCTAACAATGAATACAGACGGGCGGTAAGCACCTTTTTGACTCAAAAAACCCGCGTTGCCTGCCCCAAGCCGGTGGCTAGGGCGCACAGGCAAGGGCAGGCCGTGTGCCGTCACTGGCCCCAGAACGCGTCTTCCTGCGCCGGATTGCTGGAGAACAGGCGGACCTCGACGATCTTTCCATCCACGATGCGCAGCAGATCCACACCCGCCTGCTGGAGCGTGAGGCCGTCGCGCTCGCCAGCAAACTCGATGCTCACGGCCACCCAATCTCCGTTGGCCATGTAGTGGTCGGCCCGAGTGATCGCAAACGTCCCTTTCGACACGGCCATCATCTCGCCCAGCATCTGGCCCACGGCGGCCATGCCACGGTGCGTGCCCGAGAACTGGTTGTGGCCCGGCTGGTGCCAAACCACGTCGGGCGAGATGACGCGGCCGAGGGTGGCCTGGTCGCCGGTTTGTGCGGCTTGGATGTAGGTTTTGGCGATTTCAATGGCGTGCATGGGGATTCCTTGGTGGTTTTGGGGCAACGCCCCTTGTGGCGCTGTGAGGTCATTGTTGGACAATCAAAGCCCCCGCAGGCGGTGAAAATGGGGCGATTCACTGTCACTTCAGGACAAACCCCTGCGCCCCGCCGTTGCTGACCCATGACCCCACGCCACCACAAGCCCGCCGCAGCCCGCCACCCCGACATCCAGCACCTGAGCTACCAGCCCGAGGGGCTGTACCCGCTCGACCTGGAGATATTCCGGGTGTCGGACCTGCGGCAACGGGTGGGCGGCGAGGCGCTGGCGTCCACCTACCGCTACGCCTTTCCGACCCTGATCTTTGTGACGCAGGGAACCTGCCTCCACCTGGCGGACTTCGAGCACGTGCGCTGCGGCCCGGGCTCGGTGTTGGTCCTGCGGCCCGGCAAAGCCCACAGCTTTGGAGACACCCAGGACTGGGACGGGTGGATGGTGCTGTTCCGCCCCGAATTTCTGTGGGCAGCGGCCCCCGCCGCGCAGGCGCAGACCCCGATCGACGGGCTGGACGGCCTGCCGACCGCGTGGGTTCTGGGCAGCGACAGCGCGCAGGTGATTGCCCACGCCATTGCGCAGATGCAGCAGGACACGCAGACCCACGCCGCATCGCTGCATGCCCATGCCCTGTTGCGCTACCAGCTCTATGCCTTGCTGATGCGGCTGCGCATGGCGCACGAGCAGCAGTCCGCGCAGAGTGTTCCCCCGGGGCGCGCGCTGCAGAGATTCAAGGCGTTTGAGTTGCTGGTGGAGAAGCACTTTGCCACCTGGCACCAGCTGCCCCGGTATGCACAGCAGCTGGGCTGCTCCGAGAAAAGCCTGGTGCGCGCGTCGCTGGAAGCAGCCGGTGTCACACCCAAGGCCTTCATCTCCACCCGCGTCGTTCTGGAGGCCAAGCGCCTGCTGGCCCACACCACCTGGCCGGTGGCGCGCATTGCAGAGAGCCTGGGCTACAGCGACCTGGCGAACTTCGCCAAGTTCTTCAAGCGGGAGGCGGGGTGCACCCCAACCGAATTTCGCAGCAGGCAGACGGCCAATCAGCAGGGGATGGCGGGGCGCCTGCAGGCAACGGCTTCGCTCCCGATTCCCCCACGGTCCACAGCCTGAACGGCCCGGCCGACGCGCCGGGGCATGCCCTGCCCGAGACACGCGGCGCCCGCAGCTGCGCAGCCAGCAAGCAGCAAGCTACCCAAGCAGTTGGACCGTGCGCGGGTCTTTTGCCCCGCCGAAATACTTTTGCAGCACCGCCTCGAACACGCTGCCCGGCGCAGAAGCTTCGCCAAACAGCGTCATGCTGGAGCGCAGCTTGAGGTCGTCTGGCGAGCCCAACACATCCAGCGCAGAAGACGTCTCCAGGTCCAGCAGGATCTGGCAGCACTCACGCAAACGGCCTGCGAGCACCGGGTGCGCCAGGTAAGCCTGCGCCTCGGCCATCGATTGAATGGCATAGCGCTGGGCCATGTCGCTGTGCCCCAGCCCCTGTATCTGCGGAAACACAAACCACATCCAGTGCGTGCGCTTTTTGCCCGCCCGCAGCTCGGCGATCACGCGGGGCCAGACGGGCTCCTGGGCTTGGAGGAAACGGTCGAGAACTGGGGGGAGCGGCATGCTGGATTGGGTGGTGGGCTGGTTGCAGTGGATGGTGACTGCGAACCCGTGGCAGGGCAAGAATTGAATGGTGATGGCAGTGCAGGGGAGGGGGCGCGTGCGCGTGACACGCAGTCAGACCCCATGCCAGAATGAACCGATGAGCACCACCACCTCCTCCTTCCAATCCAACGCAGACGGCACCCAGGTCACCACCTACACCTGGGCCCAAACCCCGGGCCAACCTGTGGGCGTCGTTCAACTCTCCCACGGCCTTGCCGAGCATGGCGAGCGCTACGACCGCTTTGCGCGGGCACTGAACGCCGCAGGCTTCATCGTCCACGCCGTGGACCATCGCGGCCACGGGCGCACAGCCGGTGGGCGGTTGGGCGACTTTGGCAGCGCTGGCTTCAGCGGCCTCATTGCCGACGTCGCCCAGTTCGGCGCACTGCTGCGCGCGCAGCACGCCGGCCTGCCGCTCTTCCTGTTCGGCCACTCCATGGGCTCGTTCGCTGCGCAGGCGGCCATCCTGGACCACTCATCCACCTGGTCCGGCGTCATCCTGTCGGGCTCCACCGCCCTCGACCTGTTTGCCGCCGCCATGGCCAACGCCCCGGCCGACGCGCCCGCCGGGCTCGCGGCGTTCAACGCGGGGTTCGAGCACCGCACCGGCTACGAATGGCTGTCGCGCGACGCTGCAGAGGTAGAGGCCTACGTGGCCGACCCGTGGTGCGGCTGGGACATGCCGGACGACGTGATCCCCTCGCTCTTCGCCCCCGCGCCCCGGTTGGCCGACCCCGCGCAACTCGCGCGCATCCGCAGCGACTTGCCCATCCTCATCGCATCCGGCGACGCGGATCCGCTGGCTGCAGGTGGGGTCTTATTGGAGCAACTGGGGCAGCGGTATCGGGATGCAGGAGTGGCCGATGTGACGGTCAAGCTGTACCCGGCGGCGCGGCATGAGATCTTGAATGAGACCAATCGGGATGAGGTGACGGGGGATATCGTGGCGTGGCTGCGGGCGCGTTCCCGCATTGCGTAGTCACAGCTCCCGTAACAGCAGTCTGTTGAAGCGGCTCCCACGCCAGCTCATGCGAACAGCTCTGCCACCCTTTCCAGGAATGCCTGCATGTTCAGCTCGGCGTCCAGCGTTTCGCGGGTGATGACGTCGGCGTTCCCGTGGCGTACCCCGTACTCGATGCGCAGCTGCATGTGGCCGTCGTCGTCCAGTGCGTTGTCGTAGCCCATGCGGAACATGCGCCAGATGTCGCTACGGTGAGCCAGTGCCAGGAATCGATGCTCGTCGAGGCCAGTGATGGGTGGAAAGCAAAGGCACACCACTTTGATCGCGCCCTCACCAGCCCTGCCGGGCAGAGTGGCCACATGGCATCCGAGGCCGTCCGAGGGGATGCGTGAGGAGCCAGGCAAGGTGGAGGCCTTGTCTTGCCACACGCGCGTGAGCTCGGATGCGCCATCCGGACCGGCGAACCTGGCCCAGAAGCCGCCTGGGTCTTTGCGCAGGTCCTGGTGCAAGGCTTCGGTCACTTCATAGTGGTGACAGCGCCGCCCACGCGGGTCGGCGGTGTGAGTCAGCAGCGATGCAGGAATAGGGCGCAGCGCGGCCAGCCAGGCAGCTGTGTCTTGCCAGTGGGCGAGGGGTGGTGTGTGGGCCAGCGCGGCGCGCACGGCCGCCAGGGCCTCGCGCTCCTGAGGGGCGCGCCAATGGCTGCTGTGCTGCCAGTGGTTCTCCAGCTCGCGGGCGATGGCGGGTGCCAGTGGGTTGCCATTGAGGTGGGCGATGACAAGGCGCTGCGCATGCGGGAAGACCTCTTCACGCAGACTGCGCGAGCCGTCGGAGCCGTCAGGGCGGTCCGACCAGGTGTAGGCGTTGCGGTAGGGAGTACGCACCGTGTCGGCGCTGGCGTCGTTGAGCAGTTGGTCCAGCCCATGCAGGTCAGTGCACAGACCCGCCAGGGGCAGCACGCGACCACATACCAGCGCGAGGACCGCTGGCAACTGCGCCAGGCGTTCGAGTGTCCACCGGTGCAGGGAGCCCGGCCCGGGCTCGAAGAACGCCATGCCCAGCTCGAAGGCGGTGTCCTGGTGAGGCTCGGGACCCAGGGCTTGTGCCAGCACAGCGGTACAAGCGTCATGCCACACACGCAGGGTCAGGTTCAGCACCTCATAGCGCATCAGATTCACTGCCAGCACCTGGCGCACAGCACCAAACCGTCGGGCGAGGACGATGGGCGCGTCGGGCTGCTCGGGTGGTGCAGCTTCCAGCTCAAAACCGCTGCTTGCCATAGCGCGCGCCAGGGCAGGGGCCAAAACTTCTCGCACCTCGCTCTCGCCGCGCAGCGCATCTGGCGGGCGAGCCCCCCAGGGCAGCTTTTCGGCGGGCGCCACAGGCGTGGCGGCTTGCGCGAACTCGGTCGGCACTACCCGGCCGTCGGGCAGAAAACCTACGCCCAGCGTTGCGTCATACGCCACCAATCCCAGTGCACCGGCAATCTCCACAGCCGCCCGGTATGCAGGCATCTCATCCACGTTTGGGAGGTCAAACTGCCATGCCGCGCGACGGCAGGCGTTGGCCTGCTGCAAGGGCGTGGTGCGGCCCGTGTCCTTGAAGCGATCCTCGAACCGCAGCGCGAACTCGACAAAGCGCAGGTTCTTGCCATCGGCACGCGCGTGCAGCAACTCACGCATGGCCTCAAGCGCAGCAAAGTTTTCGGGCAGCGGCAGGGCATGGCGCTGGGGGTCGAAGAGGTGAAGGCTAGAGGGCATTGCGGAGCTGGTACTTAGTGATAGAGGGCTGACTCTCGCAGCTTAGCCGCGATCAGGGCCTGGCAGCTTCGCCGCACGAGAGGGACTTCACGCTCGCGTCGCGTAGCAGCATGCCGGCCTCCCGCTCTTCCTGTTCGGGCACTCCATGGGCTAGTTCGCAGCGAAGGCGGCGATTCTGGACCAAGCATCCACCTGGTCCGGCGCGGTCCTGTCAGGCTCCACCGCCCTCGACCTGTTTGCCGCAGGCATGGCCAACGCCCCCGCCGATGCGCCCGCCGGGCTCGCGGCTTTCAACGCAGGCTTCGAGCATCGCACCGGCTACGAATGGCTGTCGCGCGACGCCGCAGAGGTAGACGCCTACTTGGCCGACCCTAGGTGCGGCTGGGACGTGCCAGAAGACGTGATCCTCTCACTCTTCGCGCCAGCGCCCCGGCTGGCCGATCCCGCGCTGCTCGCGCGCATCCGCAGCGATCTGCCCATCCTCATCGCGTCAGGCTACGCGGAACCGCTAACCGCAGGCGGGGTATTGATTCAGCAACTGGGGCAGCGGTGTCGGGATGCCGGTGTGACCGATGTGATGGTCAAGCTGTACCCTGCGGCGCGGCAAGAGATCTTGAATGAGTCCAAGCGGTTGAGGTGACGGGGGATGTTGTGGCGTGGCTGCGAGCGCGTTGACTTCGCGTAGTCGATGCTCGACGCCGTGGTGGCGATCTGGTCATGCCTGTTTTCGGCCAGGAGCAGCCGGTGGCGACAAGTAAGAGCGGACACTCAACGCACCACCATGTAAGCGCGACTGGTCCTCTTGGTGGAGGCGTTAGGCGGCCGCTGGAAGATACTCATTTGGCTGCAAAGTTGCCAATAAAAAACCCAGTAAAAGAGGCCTTCCCGGAAACGAAAACTTCCTGATCCGTCCTGAGCGGGGCGCCGACGTAGTGATCGGCGAGGCAGATAGTTGCTTGAACCGATAGGAGGCTGAGGGTGGCATGCTGGTCGCACCCCTTGCGAGCTCTGAACTGTTCCACCGAAATGACCTTAGCGACGAGAGGAGCTTGCGGTGTGCCGAAGGCCCAAGTGCCTGCCGCGAGCCAGCCACGAGGCGCAACGACTATGGCTCCTGCAGTGATGACAGTGATGAGAGGGTTGATGAACAGCCAGCGCACCCAACGAGTTGGATAGCGCCATTGCATATGGGCAGTGAAACGCGGTTGGGTGAGCAACAGACCGGCGCAGGCAGGGAGGAGGAAGAGAAAGGCCACCAACGCCGCTTGCGTGTACTGAGCGCCGTAGAAAAAAACGAAGCGGCCCCCTTGAACAAGGTCCAGGAAGGCGCCCAGCGAGACAAAGAAGAATGCGGTGAGGACCGCCGCGCGAGCTAGCGGGCTGGTCATTGGCTTCGAGAGTGGCATTAATACCCAGGTGAATACCGTTATAGAGCGCGGAGGCCTTGATAGCCCCCCAACGTAAATTAGACCGAGAAACCTGCGATATAGGATCTCCAACAGCATCGCTCGAACTGTGAGCAAGCCGGATTGTGAATAGATGACTGTTTAGGGAAATGGTGCCCACCGTCTGCTCAGGGCCCAGAGCTGCCGTTAATTGCGACGATGGCGGCTTCCGACAGAGAGTAACAAGGTAGACATTAGAGTCAAATTTGACCGTGGCCGTGCCGGTGAGTGTCTATGTCGGACGAGCACGTAGCGCTCGTTCACAACACCTCAAACCTGGCGGCTGCTAGTGCGTACTCTTTCAGGTCCCTAGCGATCTCCGGCCGTTGTGCAAGGTAGGCACCGATCACAGGGCTCGTCTCTGGGTGATGCAGGTGCCCCAGTCCGTGTAGCGCTGCCATCTGACATTCTTCCGAAGGTAGCCGCAGGATTTTGCCCAACGTATCGAAAATCACGTCTTGCATCTGCTCATCCTCGCCTCCTTTGCCTCTTGCGCGAATGCCGCAGTGCCAATCGTAGGCAATTGAATCCCACCACATATCTGCAGCGGTCTCCAGAGGAACTTTGGAGAACAGCAGTTCGTACAAGTGGAACATTGACCGAACACAACTCTCACGGATATCAAACGGCAATGTTTGATCCCAAATGACCTTCGTTACCGCACATTGGAGGTTGGAACTTTGGATCGCCCAGAAACCTTGGTTTAGTTGCTCCGGGGAATAGTCCTCCAAAACCGTATCCGGCGTCGTGAACAGCGCAATGTAGAAGGAAGCAACTTTCGTGGAGTCGAAAGCGACCTCAGCACGCCAATACCACGGCTTAGGCGAGCCGTTCCCCTGCATCGGAATCGGGACTACGTCGCGGTCGAAGAGAAAGCCCACAAATTCACCAAATGTCGCGTTCCGAAGGTCGTATTGGTCGTAGTCGTCCATGAAAGCTTGAAATGGTGGTTGACGCTTTGGCTATAGCCGCTGATTCGCTCTAGGACTAGTTCGAGTTACTCATGAGGCGTTTTCGCAACGATCAAATGACCGCTGTTGGCCGATAGTACGTGTTCGATGGCAATCGTCGGATGATTGCAACCATTGCCAAGCAGCTAGAACCCGAGCATTCAATTTCGTCGGCCACTGAGCTATATCTACCGACCCCGCACCGCTCGCCCCCTCCGCGCAGCCCCCGCAATCTGACAAGCCCGCCGGTACGCCCGCAAGGTCAACTCCGCCCGCTGCATCACCGTGTCTTCCACGGCCGCAGCACGGTGGGCCAGCTCGTCGGCCTGGGCCTGCAGCAGTTCGGCCGGGCTCATGCCCGACGCCTCGCCGGTCAGCAGCGCAATCCCCTCGCTCACATGCCCCATGGTGTAGACGTGGAACAGCCCGCGCTGCACCGCGTCCAGCACGCTGCGGTCCAGCATCAGGTGGCGTTGGTTGCGGGCGGGGATCAGCACGCCGTGTGTGCCGTCCAGCCCTGCAGTCTGGCAGGCGCGGAACCAGCCTTCGATCTTTTCGTTGATGCCGCCCACGGGCAGCACCTCGCCGTGTTGGTTCAATGCGCCGGTCACGGCGATGCCCTGGCGCAGGGGCAGGCCCGACAGGCTGGACAGCAGCGCGTACAGCTCGGCGCACGAGGCCGAGTCGCCTTCCACGCCGCTGTATTCCTGCTCGAACACGATGGAGGCATTCAGCGCCAGCGGCGCCACGTGGCTGAACAGGGCAGTGAGGTAGCTGTGCAGGATGAGCACGCCCTTGTCGTGGATGGGGCCGGACATATCGACCTCGCGCTCGATGTTGAGCAGGCCCTCTTGCCCGGCAAAGGTGCGCGCGGTGATGCGCACGGGGAAGCCGAAGCGGTAGTCGCCCAGGTCGATCTGCGTCATGGCGTTGATCTGGCCGGTGATGGAGCCTGCCAGCGAGATCAGGCGCTCGCCTTCGGTGATGGAATCGTGCAGTTCTACTTCGGGCTGGTTGTGGCGCTGGGTGCGGGCGGCCAGGGCGGCCTGCACGTCGGCGGCCTGCACTAGCGTGCCGCTGCGCGCCTTGCACAGGGCGGCGCTTTCCATGGCCAGCGCTTCGGTGTGCGCAAAGCGTGCGCTTTGGCGGCGCTGGTCGTCGGCCTCGCGGTGGGTTTGCTCCAGCACCAGGGCCACGGCGTCGGGGCCGAAGTGGGGCAGGCCGCGCTTTTTGCAGACTTGGGCCACCAGGATGGCGGTGGCGTGGTGGGTGGCGGGGGTGGCGGCAAAGTGGTCTGAAAAATCCACCTTCACGCGAAAGCGGCGCGCGGCGTCGGGGTCGGCGTCTTGCAGTGCGTAGTACTCGTCCACCGATCCGATCAGCACGATCTTCACGTCCACGTCCACGGGCTCGGGCTGCAGTGCCACGGCACCGCCGGGGCCATGGCCGGGGCCGCCGCCACCTTCCTCGATCTGCAGGCGGCCGCAGCGCAAAAAGCGGCGCAGGCGCTGCCACAGGCCTTCTTCGGCGGCCAGGTCGTGCAGGTGCAGCAGGATGAAGCCGCCATGCGCCTTGAGCAGGCTGCCCGCGTGGATGCCGGTGTGGTCGGCCTGCACGGTGTCGGTGTCCGAGCCATGTTCGATGCTGCCAAACAGCGTGCGCTGGGTGGGGTTGTCTTCCACCACCACGGGCGCGGCGGTGCGGCCGTGGTTGTCTACCACCAGGTTCACCTGGCAGCGGGCCAGCAGGTCGTCGAGTGCGTCCTTGCGGTCGTCTTCGGCGTCGGTGCCCTGGTCGCTACCGCGTTCGGCGTCCAGGGGCTCGAACAGGTCGATGTCGCCCAGCACAGCCTGCTCCACCTGGTCGAGCCAGTGGGTGAGCTTGACGGTGTCCTTGATCTGCTTGCGCAGGCCCTGGCGGATGTCGTGCAGGGCGTGTTCCACCAGGGGCTTGATGGTCTGGCGGCGCAGGGCGGCCAAGGCCTCGTCGCGGGCGCGCTCCAGCGGGCGGACGGCTTCCAGAAAGCGGGCGATCTCGGTGCGCAGTTCGTGTTCAGCGGCGTCGATCTCTGCGCGACGCTCGCGCGGCAGTGCGCGGGCTTCGGCTTCGGTCAGCGCCTGGCCCTTGGGGCCGGTGAGGGTGAACACCATTTGCCCGCCCTCGCGGGTCAGGCGGAACTGGCGCGCCTCGGCAAACGCGTCGAGCACGGCAAAGGCTTCGCCTTCTTGTGCCTGCCAAGTTTTCTCGATGCGCTCCGCCTCGGCCTTGAAGTCGGCGGCGGCCAGGCGTTTGGGGATGTCGGCCTGCAGGTTCTTGGCCATGTCGGCCATGCCTTGGCGCAGCTGGCGGCCCTGGCCCGCCGGCAGGCGCAGGGCGCGGGGGCGGTCGGGCGTGTCGAAGTTGTGCAGGTAGCACAGGTCGGGCGGCACGGCGCGTTCTGCCGCAGCAGTCTGCATGGCCTGGCGCAGCAGCGATGCGCGCCCGCTGCCCACTTCGCCCAGCACGAACAGGTGGTAGTCGGGCTGGTGCAGCCCCAGGCCAAACTGCGCGGCGGCCTGCGCGCGCTCCTGGCCGATCCAGGGCAGGGGCAGGTCTTGCAGCTCGGCCGTGCTGGCAAAGCCCAGCGTGGCGGGGTTGATCGTCAGCCGCAGCTGGTGGGGGGCGAGGGCAGAAGCGGGCATCAGTACAGGTGTTGGGAGAGGGCAGGTCACCAAAGTTTGCCTGCCATCTCGGAATATGAGTCAAGGCCGCTGGCGCCTGATGGATAAGCGTAAGCAGCTATAAAAATAGTAGTAACCAGCAGTCAGTGCGCCACGGGGCACACGCCTTTGGGTGCCCCACCGGCCAACGCATGGCTGCGCGCATCGGCCAGCGCCGCAGCGGTGGGCACCTCGGTGGGCCAGCCCGCGAGGTGCTGTTGCGCCACGCGGCTCAGCGCCGTGATCCAGTGGCTGTTGTCGTTCAGGCAGGGTATGTAGTGAAACTCCTGTCCGCCCGCGTGCAGGAACGCCTCGCGCACTTCCATGTTGATTTCTTCCAGCGTCTCCAGGCAGTCGCTGGTGAAGCCGGGGCACACCACATCCACCCGGCGGGTGCCCGCCTTGCCCAGCGCCTCGATGGTGGGCTGGGTGTAGGGTTCCAGCCACTTGGCCTTGCCAAAGCGCGACTGGAAGGTGATGCGGTAACGGTCTTCGCGCAGGCCCAGGCGCTCGGCCAACAGACGGCCCGTCTTGCGCGATTCGCAGTGGTAGGGGTCGCCCAGGTGCAGCGTACGTTCGGGCACGCCGTGAAAGCTCATCACCAGCTGGTCGGGTTGGCCGTGGGTCTTCCAGTGCGATTCGATGGTGCGGGCCAGCGCGTCGATGTAGCCGGGGGCGTCGTGGTACCGGTTCACAAACCGCAGCTCGGGCACATTGCGGGTAGCGGCGGCCCAGGTGTACACGGCGTCGAACACGCTGGCCGTGGTGGTGGCTGAGTACTGCGGATACAGCGGCAGGATGAGGATGCGCGTGGCGCCCTCGGCCTTGAGCGCATCGAGCTGGCTGGCGATGGACGGGTTGCCGTAGCGCATGGCGTGGCGCACCAGCACCGCGTGGCCTGCCTCGCCCAGCCAGCCCCGCAGCAGCGTGGCCTGCTTGGCCGTCCAGTGCGCCAGGGGCGAGCCCTCGGGCGTCCAGATGCTGGCGTATTTGGCGGCCGACTTGGCCGGGCGCGTGCGCAGGATGATGCCGTGCAGGATGGGTAGCCACACGAGTTTGGGGATCTCCACCACGCGGTGGTCACCCAGGAACTGCGCCAGATAGCGGCGCACGGCGGGGGCCGTGGGTTCGTCGGGCGTGCCGAGGTTGCACAGCAGCACTCCAGTGCGTTCGGCCTGGCCGTGGGTGTAAGGGGGTTCGGTGTGGAAGGGTGAGCGCATGCCCCGATTGTGGCAAACGGACCGGCCCTTCGGTGACCGTGGAGTATTCTCTGCAGACCATGCCCGATTCCCCCGCTGAACTGCCCGCTGCCCAGCCCACCGCGCTGCAGCTGGACACCTCCCGCATCCGCGCCATCTCCATCGACCTGGATGACACGCTCTGGCCCATCTGGCCCACCATCACGCGGGCTGAACGCGTGCTGCTGGACTGGCTCACGCACCATGCGCCCGCCACGGCAACCTTGTTCTCCAGCACCGAATCGCTGCGCGCCATCCGCAACCAGATGGTGGCGCTGCGACCCGACCTGCTGCACGACCTGAGCGCGCTGCGGCGCGAGTCCATCCGCCTGGCGCTGACCCAGGCGGGCGACGAGCCCGCGCTGGCCGAACCGGCGTTTGACCTGTTCTTTGCCGAGCGCATGCGCGTGGAGCTGTTTGACGACGCACACGACACGCTGGCCTTCTTGTCGGCACGCTACCCGGTGGTGGCCGTCTCCAATGGCAATGCCGACGTGCACCGCATCGGCATCGGCCACTACTTTCGCCACAGCATCAGCGCATCGGAGTTTGGCGTGGCCAAGCCCGATGCGCGCATTTTTCACGCTGCCGCTACGGCCGTCGATGTGCTGCCCCACGAGGTGCTGCACGTGGGCGACGATGCCAGGCTGGATGCGCAGGGCGCGCTGAACGCGGGCATGCAGGCTGTGTGGATCAACAGCGCCAACCACCCCTGGCCGCACGACGACACACCGCCCCATGCCACGGTGGACAGCCTCACTGCGCTGTGCAGGCTGCTCGCCTGACCGGCTGCGCTGGCCCGGTTTCTTGCCTCAGGTCAAGGTTTGGGCGTGCGGTGGTTGAAGCCGTTGCCCGATAAGGTCACACTCACCCGTCGCTCAGCGACCCCCTCACCATGCCCCGTACTCCCCCCCCGTTGCCCACCATCCGCACCATCGGCCTCATGCAACCCATGGCCTGGCTGGTGCTGGCCTGGCGCGACATGGCGCGGGCGGGCTGGATCAGTTTTGCCCATGGGCTGGCACTCACGCTGTTTGGGGCTGCCATCTTTGCCGTAGCGCACCACCGCTTCTGGCTGCTGGCGGGGGCGCTGTCGGGCTTTCTGGTGGTGGCGCCAGTGCTGGCCACCAGCCTGTATGCGCTGAGCCGCGCGCTGGAGCGTGGCGAGCCCGCCAACCTGGGCGTGGTGCTCAAGACCTGGTTCAACTGGCAGAACAGCCACGTGAACAAATGGGGCAACGACTACTGGTGCATGGTGCAGTTTGGCGCCCTGCTGGCGCTGGCGGCCTCGGGCTGGGTCATGACTTCGGCGGCGCTCATCACGCTGCTGGCGCCGGTGCCGATCGAGACACCGCTCGACTTTCTGCGCCACGTGGTCATGGCGCGCGATGGCTGGCTGTTTGAAATCTGGCTGGCCCTGGGCAGCCTGATGGCCGCGCCGATTTTTGCGTCCAGCGTGGTGGCCATGCCGCTGCTGCTGGACCGCCGCGCCACGCTGCTGCAGGCGGTGCTGACCAGCTGGCAGGCCGTGGTGGTCAACCCGCTGCCCATGGCGTTCTGGGCGGCGATCATCCTGGGCTTTACCTTGCTGGGCCTGGGCTCGCTGCTGCTGGGCCTGATCGCCGTGATGCCCATGCTGGGCCACGCCAGCTGGCACGCCTACCGCGACCTGGTGGATGCATCCAGCCTGCCCGAGCGCGACCTGGCTGCACCCGCTGCACCGGCGCGTACGCCTGGAGGGGCATCGTGATATTTGGCTTCACCGAGGCACAGATCTCGGGCTTCTTCCTCACCTATGGCGTGGGGGCGTTCATCGCCTACATGCTGTTCATCATCGGGCAGCTGGCGTGGGAATCGAAGGCCGGGCGGTTTGGCACCTTTGTGCTCTTCCTGGGCCTGGGCGTGGGGTTTCTGGGGTTCCTGGCCAAGGTGGTAATCCAGTGGTGGCTGGAGAAGTGAGCGGGCCAGAAATCCTCTGAGACCACCGCACGGGCTCTGCAGCAGCCGCCTCAGCGCGGCCAGGACCGCAGGCCCAGCTCCTGTGCCAACTGGCGGTAGTCGGCCAGACTGCGTTGCACGAACTCCTCCAGCGCCGCGCCGGTGCGTGCAAACGGGTACAGGCCGTACTGGCTGCACAGCGCGGCATAGCCGGGGGCGGCCAGCGCATCGGCAAAAGCCGTCACCCAGGCGCGCACGGCGGCATCGGGGGCGCTGGCGGCCATGTACAGGCCGCGCACCGTGGGCCAGACCAGGTCCACGCCCTGCTCACGGGCTGTGGGCAGATCGGCCAGTGCGCCGGGCAGGCGGGCCTGGGCCAGCACGGCCAGAAAGCGCAGGGGTGCGCCTTTTTCCAGGGCCTGCCGGGCCTCGGCGGCATCGCCGGTAAAGACGCCGATGTGGCCGCCGCGCAGGGCCTTGAGCGCCTCGCCGCCGCCTTCGAATGACACAAAGCGCATGCGCTTGGGGTCCTGCCCGGCGGCGCGGGTCAGCAGGGCGCCTTTCATCCAGTCCTGGCTGCCCAGGGTGCCGCCCGCGCCAAACACCACGCGGGCCGGGTCCTTGCGCAGCGCGGCCACCACGTCTTGCAGGCGCTGGTGGGGCGATTCGCGGTGCACGGCCACCACGCCGTAGTCGGTGCCCAGGGTGGCGATCCAGCGCACGGCGCTCACCGGGTGCGGGCCAAAGCGGCCCTGTGCGATGTTGAGCAGCGAGCCGCTGGAGAACGCCACCAGCGTGCCTGGCCCGCCCAGCCGTCCGGTGGCAACCTGGTCAAACGCCATGGCGCCGATGCCGCCGGGCAGGTAGCGTGTGTGCAGCGGTGGGCGTGCGGGGCGCACGGCTTGCACGGCCTGCGTGGCCAGGCCGCAGGTCAGGTCGAACCCACCACCGGGGCGGGAGGGGGCGATGCACTCGGCGGGCTCCAGCGATGCGTCGGCCGCCCACGCAGCTGGCGTGTGCGCAGCGCCTGCGGTGCCCGCCAGTGCTGCCAGCCACTGCAGGGCGTGGCGGCGGGGCAGGGTGGGGAAGGGGGGTGGTGCGGATGGCATGCGGGGCGAATTCTGGCGGAATCTGGGGCGCTGCGGGATGGGGGTTTTCAGCCCCGGGGCCACCACAGGATGGCCAGCAGGCCGGGACCACCCGCGCGTTCTTCCAGCCGCAGGCCGCCCCGGTGCCGTTCGGCAATGGAGCGCGCGATTGCCAGCCCCAGGCCCGAGCCGCCTGCCGCCGCCTGTGAGCCACGCCGGTAGCGCTGGCCCAGTGCATCGCGTTCGCTGGCGGGCAGGCCGGGGCCGTTGTCTTCCACGCTGAGGCTCCAGCCCAGGCCGTCGCCCGCAGCAGACACGGTGACCGTGCCGTGTTCGGGCGTGTAGGCAATGGCGTTGGCGGCCAGGTTGGTGAGCGCCTCGCGCAGCAAGCCGCTGTCGCCCACGGCCATGAACTCGGGCGTGGGCGTGTGGATGCCAAAGTCGATCTGCCGAGCGCGGGCGCGGGGCAGCAGCTCCAGCGCCACGGCGCGCAGCAGCGCGGCCAGGTCGAATGGGGTCAGCTCTACCGCAGCCGTATCGCTGCGGCCCAGGGCCAGCAGCTGCTGGGTGCTGCGCGTGGCGCGTGCGACTTCGCCGCCGATGGCTTCCAGGGTGTGCTGCACCTGGGTGGCGTCGGCCTCGCGCCGGGCGTAGTCGATCTGCATCTGCAGTGTGGTGAGGTGGGTGCGCAGCTGGTGCGAGGCGTCGTCCAGAAACTGCCGCTGCTGGGCCACCAGGTCTTGCGTGCGGGCCATCTGCTGGTTGGCGGCAGCCACCAGGGGGCGGATGTCGGCGGGCAGGTCGGTGTCGGCCATGGGGGTCATGTCGTCGGGGCTGCGCGCCTGCACCTCGCGCGCCAGGCGCGCCAGCGGCCGCAGCGCCACGGCCAGCGTGGCGGCCGTGCCCAGCACCATGAGCGCCAGCACCAGCGTGTCGCGCAGCGCTGCCCGGCGCACAAAGCGGCGCGTGAACTCCTGCCGCGAGCGGGTGCTTTCGGCCACCTGCACCAGCACGCTGCTGGCATCGGCCCCTGGCGCGGCGCCTTCCACCGCGCGGCGGTAGGCGGCCAGCCGCACGGATTCGCCGAAGTAAGTGGCGTCGTAGAAGCGGGGCACGCCGGGCGTGAGCGGGCCGGGCGGAAGGGGCAGGTCGGCGTTGCCCAGCTCCACCAGCCCGTCGGACGACGCCACGCGGAAGTACACATTGCCGCTGGCCGTGAGTTCAAAAAATTCGAGCATGCTGTAAGGCAGCTCGGCCGACAGGCCACCCGAGGCGGTGGAGATGTTGGCGTCAATGGATTTGAGCGCCCCGAGCAGCGAGCGGTCGTAGGCCGCGTTGGCCGCCTCCAGCGCGTCGTGTCGCGTCATCCACAGCTCCACGCCTGTCACCACGGCCAGCAGCGGCAGCAGCAGCAGGGCCAGCAGACGCCACAGGCTGGCGCGGCGCAGGCGCGCGATCAGTCTCATGGTTCAGCCTGTTTCCAGCGCGTAGCCCAGGCCGCGCAGGGTGGTGATGCGCACACCGCTGCCATCGAGCCGCTTGCGCAGGCGGTGCACAAACACTTCCACGGCTTCGGGGTGCACGTCCTCGTCGTCAGAGAACACGCGGTCCAGGATCTGCTGCTTGGAAAACGGCTCGCCGCTGCGCTGCACCAGCACGCGCAGCACGGCGTGCTCGCGCGGTGACAGAGCCAGGGGCTCGCCGTGCAGCGTGAACTGCTTGCGCGGGTTGTCGTAGACCAGCGCGCCACAGGCCAGGCGCGGGTGCTCGTTGCCGCGCGCGCGGCGCACCAGGGCGTGCAGGCGGGCCTCCAGCTCGGCCAGCTCGAAAGGCTTGGCAAGAAAGTCGTCAGCCCCTGCGTTGAGCGAGCGCACGCGCTCGTCCAGCGAATCGCGGGCCGTGAGGATCAGGGCGGGCAGGCGCTGGTCGCGGTCGCGCAGGCGCTGCAGCACGGCCTGGCCATCCAGCCCGGGCAGGCCCAGGTCCAGCACCAGCGCGTCGTAGTTGTCGTGCTGCTGCAGGGCACGGTCGGCCAGGCGCCCGTCGTTCACCCATTCCACCTGGATGCCCGCATGCTCCAGCGCGCGGCTGAGCCAGGTTCCCAGGTTGTGGTCGTCTTCGGCCAGGAGGATGCGCATGGGGGGGATGCTAATGCCGTTGTGCCGTGGCCCGGTCCGCCAGCAGGCTGTTGAAACTGGCGCGCCCCCAAAGCCAGTGCCACCGTGGAGCGGGCTTTGCCCGGCCACCGGTGGCGTCCCCCTCGGGGGAAGACGCGAAGCGGCTCAGGGGGGCTTCCTAGTCCGGCTTGATCTGCGCGCGCTTGATGACTTTCTGCCAGCGCGCCTGCTCCGCCGCAATGAACTGCGCAAACTGCGCGGGCGTGCCGCCGATGGCTTCGGCGGCGTCGCCGTTCAGGCGCTTGAGGGCTTCGGGTGCCTTCACGGCCTTCATGGTTTCGGCGGCCAGCTTGTCCAGGTGGTCCTTGGGCAGGCTGGCAGGGGCCAGCATGCCGTACCACTGCGTCATCTCGAAGCCGGGGAAGCCCTGTTCGGCCACGGTGGGCACGTCGGGCAGCTGGGGCAGGCGCTGGGTGGAGCCGGTGGCGATGCAGCGCACCTTGCCGGACTTGATGAACGGCAGCAGGGCCGCTGCGCCCACCGAGGCGGCATCAAGGCGGCCCGAGAGCAGGTCGGTCATCATGGGGCCGGTGCCCCGGTAGGGCACGTGCAGCATGAAGATCTCGGCGGTCATCTTGAGGTATTCAAACGCGAGGTGGCCCGCGCTGCCATTGCCTGCCGAGCCGTAGCTGAGCTTGCCTGGGTTCTTCTTGGCGTAGGCGATGAACTCCTTGAGGTTCTTGGCGGGCACGTCGGGGTGCACCACGTACAGGCTGGGCACCTTGGCCAACAGGCTCACGGGCTTGAAGTCCTTGTTGGCGTCGTAGGGCAGTTTGTCGAAGATGTAGGGGTTGACGGCCAGTGTGCCGATGTGGCCCAGGATGAGGGTGTGCTGGTCTTCGGCACGGGCGACTTCCTGCATGGCGATGTTGCCTGCGGCGCCGGGCTTGTTGTCTACAAACACGCTCTGGCCCAGGGTCTTGCTCAGTTCGGCCGCTGTGGAGCGCGCCACGATCTCGGAGCTGCCGCCCGGTGCAAAGGGCACCACAAAACGCACGGACTTGGAAGGCCACGCGGCCTGGGCCGACGCGGTGGTGGGCAGAAGGCCACCCAGGGCCAGGGCGCTGCCTGCGCCCAGCAGGTGGCGGCGGGTGGGGTGGAAGGCGGGGGGAATGTCGTTGTCGAACAGCATGGGTGTCTCCGTAAAAGCCATTGCGGCGTTGCCCGGCCTATGGTGTGCGCAGCGTGCTTTCGGAATGCTGTCAGTCGGCCTGGGGTTTTCCCGAGGCACCCCGCACGGACAGAGCGAGGATTACGCCAGTGCAGCTACTGCCGTGCCGCTCAGCACGGCACCTTCCAGAGTGGCGGGGTAGGGGCCGTCCACATAGTCCCCGCAGGCCGTAAGCCCCGGCAGCACCTGCATGCCGGGCCGCTGCAGGCCAGGGGTGCAGGCAAAGGTTGCGCGTTTTTCCACCACAGTCTGCACGGGCTGCAGGCCGGGCAGGCCCAACTGGGTGGCGGCCTGCTGCAGCACCTGCTGCTCGATCAAGGCGCGGTCGTCGTCACTGGCGCTCACCACAAAGGCCAGCAGCCCGTGCTGGCCGTCGAGCTGGCCCCGGTCGAACACAAACTGCGCCGGGTGGGTAGCGGTGTTGCGCAGTGCCAGCATGGGCAGGGGCAGGTGGGCGCCTGGGGCGTGGGCATAGACGGTGGTGATGGCCTCAAACCGCAGGGCGCTTGTGGTGGCGCTCCAGCGGGCTGCACTGGCCAGGCCCGCAGTGCCTGCCAGGCCTTCGACCAGGCGACTGGCCTCCCAGGACGGGCAGGCCAGGGTGACGTGGTCGAACGCTCCGGGTTCTTCGGTGCCGTTGGCGGCCACGACCGGCTGCCAACGCCCCCCGGGAAACGGCTGCAGGCGCTGAATGCGCTGGCCGGTGAGGACCTGGCCGCCTTGCTGCTGCAGCCAGCGGGCAGCGGCTTCGGGAAAGAGGGCGCCTAAGTCCGCACGTGGCAGCAATAGGTTGGAGCCGCCGCGCCCGCTGAACAGGCTGTCCTGCAGCACGCGCAGAAACACCTGGCCGCTGGCCTGGTTGGCAGGGGTGTTGAGGGCCGACACACACAGCGGGTCGATGAACTCGGTCATGAGCCGGGGCGTGAGAGGCGCGCACAGCGCGGCCACCGAAGTGGCGGGCGCGCAGCGAAAGCCGCGCAGCTGCCAGGCCGTGGCTGTGCGCAGCAGTGCCAACTTGTCGCGCCAGCCCCAGCCCTTGGCGCGGGCAATGCCCAGCAGCGCATCGAGGGGTGGGCGCAGGTCGGGCAGTTGCAGGCCCTGGCCATCAGGGAATTGAAGTGTGAGTGGCAGGCGCAGCAGGGCGGTATCGATGTCCACGCCCACCAGCCGCATCAGGCGCAGGCTTTCGGCGTAGGCGCCGATCAGGATGTGCTGGCCGTTGTCGAGCGTGGCGGGTGTGCCATCGGGCAGCGCGCTCGGCACGGCACGCGCCCGGCCGCCCACGGTGCGCGCGGCCTCGAACACGGTGACCTGGCGCCCTGCCTGCACATGGGCGATGGCGGCGGCCATGCCCGCCCAGCCTGCGCCGATGACGGCAACCTTCATGGACGCGGGCCCACTGCTACGACATCCGGCCGAGCGCCTGCACCTTCCACGCCAGCCAGAACTTGCGCAAGGGCGTGAGGCGGATGCGCTGGTGCAGCACCTGGAAGTTCTCGTGCTCGATCTCGCGCAGCAGGGTGCGGTAGATGTTGGCCATCATCAGGCCGGGCTTCTGGGCGCGGCGGTCGGCATCGGGCAGCAGGGCGAAGGCCTCGTCGTACAGCCGGTGCGCGCGCTCGGCCTGAAAGCGCATCAGCGCCGTGAAGCGGTCGGAGTAGGTGCGCTTCAAGATTTCGTGCGCCTTCACATCAAACTGCTGCAGCTCGTTCACCGGCAGGTAGATGCGGCCCAGCATGGCGTCTTCGCCCACGTCACGGATGATGTTGGTGAGCTGAAAGGCCAAGCCCAGCGTGTGGGCGTAGTCGGTGGTGCGCGGGTCGGTCTGGCCGAAGATGCGTGCGGCGACTTCGCCCACGATGCCCGCCACCAGGTGGCAGTAGCCCTTGAGGCCCGCAAAGTCGAGGTAGCGGGTCTGCTCCAGGTCCATCTGGCAGCCGTCGATCACGGCCTGCAGGTGGCGTTGTTCAATGCCGTAGTCGGCGGCCAGCGGCATCAGTGCCTGCATCACGGGGTGGGTGGGCTGGCCCGCATAGGCCTTGGCCACCTCGGCCTGCCACCAGGCCAGCTTGGTGCGGGCTACGCCAGGGTCGGAGACTTCGTCCACCACATCATCCACTTCGCGGCAGAAGGCGTAAAACGCCGTGATCGCGGCGCGGCGCGGGGCCGGCAGGAACAGGAAGGCGTAGTAGAAGCTGCTGCCCGAGGCCACGGCTTTTTGCTGTACGTATTGCTGTGGGGTCATGGGGCGAGATTGTCCCATGGCGGACATGGCCCGCGAATGCAACCTGGCAGCTGGTGGAGGCCGCAGTTCCCCAGTTTGGCCTGCCTGTTCTGCGGCAGTTCTGCGGCAGGCCGAAGGGCATCAAAAGGCGATCTGTTCCACGCCCACGTCGCTGGGCCGCTTGAGCGCTTCGCGCATGAAGACGCTCATGGGGAGCGTGCCTTGGTCCGAGTGGAACCACTTTTTGTAGAGAGCCGCCATCTCCCCGGTCTGGATCAGGCGGCGGGTGACTTGGTCTACCAGCTCCTTGAAGCGAGGGTCTTGCCTGCGCAGGCCAATGCTGTAGGGCTCTACCGAAAGGCGCTTTTCCAGAAACTGGTAGTCCCCCATGGCCTTGCCCAGCCGGGTCATGGGGCTCCACAGGCCTGCATCGTCTGCAAAAACCGCATCTGCCTCCCTGCGCGTGAGTGCATCCAATCCCTGTGCGGTACTGTCTACCGGCACGTAGATGAATTTGCGGTGGTAGGTGCGTTCGTTCGTGGCCAGCAGGCCGTCATTGGTGGTTTTCCGTTCGACGGCAATGCGTTTGCCGTTCAGATCGTCCACCGTCTTGATGCCCGAGTCCTTGCGCACGAGGAAGGCGGTGGTGGCAATGAAGATGTGGTGGCTGAAGGCGACTTCCTTCTGGCGTTCCAGGGTGTTGGTGGTCGTGCCGCATTCCAGGTCCACTACGTTGTTTTTCAGGTCCGCAAGGCGGTTCTTGCCGTCTACCAGTACATAGGTCAGGCGCAGGTCGGGGCGCTTGAGTTCCTTCTTGAGCTCCTCGTAAATCTTGGTGCAGATATCAACGCTGTAGCCACGCACCTGTCCAGTGGCTGGGTCTTTGTAGGAGAAGGGGTGGGATGCCTCGCGGTGCCCCAGTCGCAATTCGCCGGTCTTGGCAATGTGGGTCAGGGTGTCTTGCGCCCAGGCGCCAGGGGACATCCAGGACAGGGGAAGGATCAGTAGCAGGGCTCGCAGCGCAGAGAAGAGGTGCATAGGAAACGGAAAAGGTGACGGGACCATGCATGCCAGGCGTCGCAGGAAGCGCGCGAGGCTGCACGCCGCGCATTGTGCTGCGGCATCTGTTGTTGTGTCACATTGGCGACAGGTTTGTCAGCATTCCACAACATTCACCGCCAGCCCGCCACGCGATGTCTCCTTGTATTTGACCTTCATGTCCGCGCCGGTCTGCATCATGGTCTTGATGACCTTGTCGAGCGAGACCACATGCTGGCCGTCGCCACGCAGCGCCATGCGGGCGGCATTGATGGCCTTGATGGCGCCCATGGCGTTGCGTTCGATGCAGGGGATCTGCACCAGGCCGCCCACGGGGTCGCAGGTCATGCCCAGGTTGTGCTCCATGCCGATTTCGGCGGCGTTCTCGATCTGCTCGGGGGTGCCGCCCATCACCGCAGCCAGCGCGCCTGCGGCCATGGAGCAGGCCACGCCCACTTCGCCCTGGCAGCCCACTTCGGCTCCCGAGAGCGATGCGTTTTCCTTGTAGATGATGCCGATGGCGCCTGCCGTGAGCAAAAAGGTGGCAATGCCATCGTCGTTGGCCGGGATGGGGCCTTGCAGGAAGTTGACGTAGTAATGCAGTACGGCGGGGATCACGCCTGCAGCGCCGTTGGTGGGCGCCGTCACCACGCGGCCTCCGGCGGCGTTTTCTTCGTTGACGGCCATGGCATAGAGGTTCACCCAGTCGAGCATCGAGAGGGGATCGCGCAGCGCGGCCTCCGGCTGCGTGCTGAGCTTGTGGTGCAGCTCGGCCGCGCGGCGGCGCACGTGCATGGGGCCAGGCAACGTACCGGTGCTGGCGCAGCCGCGCTGCACGGCACCGGCCATGGTCTTCCAGATGGCCATGAGCTGGCGGCGCACCTCGAATGCGCTGCGCCAGTGTTGCTCATTGGCCGCCATGAGCTGGGCGGGGGTGAGGCCGGTGGCCTGGCACTGGGCCAGCAGCTCGGCCCCCGTGCGGAAAGGGTGGGGCAGGCCTTGGGCATGGCCGGCCGCATCGGGCCCAGCGGTGGCGGCGCTGTTGAGTACACGCTCGCCCGCCGCGTCGATCACAAAACCGCCACCCACCGAGTAGTACTCACGCGCCGCAATCTCGTTGCCCTGCGCGTCGAACGCGTGAAACGCCATGCCGTTGGGGTGCAGCGGCAGGCTTTTGCGGCGAAACAGCAGGTGCTCTTTTTCGACAAACGGCACCATATGCTCGCCCAGCAGCTCCAGCGTTTGCCGGATGCGGATGTCGGCAATGGCAGGCTGGATCTGGTCCGGGTCGATGTGGTCGGGCTCGTGCCCGGCCAGGCCCAGCAGCACGGCCTTGTCGGTGCCGTGGCCCACGCCGGTGGCCGACAGCGAGCCGAAGAGTTCTACGGTGACGTGGTGCACGGCGGCCAGGCCCAGCGTGTCACGCACATGGCAGGCAAACTGCCGCGCCGCAATCATGGGCCCCACGGTGTGGGAGCTGGAGGGGCCGATACCGATCTTGAAGAGGTCGAAAACGCTGACGGACATGGTGGGTGCGTACCGGAAGGGCCCGGGGCCTCAACGCTTGTGGCGCGGGCTTGGGTTGCGTGATGGGGCCGCACGGGGCGGTTGGTGGCCGCGAGGCTAACCGCGCGCTGCAGCAGCCGGATGCTCGCTATCCCTGCCTTACGGGATTGCCCCTCATCAGCGTGCAGCGCCCAGCAGGGAAAGCGTTCCTGAATTGATAGCTGCCAGCGATTGATAGATAAGCGCTAGGAGCCAATTTGGCTTGTAATTTTGGCCAAGAAACATGCCGATGTCAGCGCGCCTTGTGGCCCATGAATCTTTCTTACATCACCAGCGCGCGGCCCAGCATCACGCACCAATCCCACGCATGCAGGCGTGGACGGGTGTGCAGGCTGCCGCCTTTGAGGGCGTCCACCTTGTCCAGAATGCGAAGGCCGCCTTGCACCACCAGGCGCAGCTCCCACCCGGCGCGGCCGGGCAGGCGGTGCACCAAGGGGGCGCCTATTTGCATGCTGGCGCGGGCCCAGCGGGCGCAGTCGGAGATGAGGCGCACGTTCTCGGGGGTACTTCTGAGTGCCAGCAGCTCGGCCTGGCAGGCGCCATGAACGGCGCAGTCAGCGCGGGGCAGGTAGTGGCGCCCTCGGGGGATGTCCACGGAGAGGTCCTGCCAGAAGTTGATGAGCTGCAGCGCGGTGCAGATGGCATCGCTTTCTTGCAGCGCCTGGGCGTCTGTTACGCCGTACAGGTGCAGCAGCAGCCGGCCCACGGGGTTGGCTGAGCGGCGGCAGTAGTCCAGCAGCTCGGCGCGGTCAGCGTATCCCTCGGCATCACGGGTTTTTTCAACATCTTGGGCAAAGGCGCTGAGCAGGTCTGCCAGCAGTGGCACGGGCAGCTGGTGGCTACGCAGCACCGCTTGCAGCGGCAAGAACACGCTGGCCCAGCGGGGCGAGGGCGGCTGGCCTTGGGCGACGGCCATCAGGTCGGCATGGTAGGCGGCCAGGTCGGCCAAGCGGGCGGCAGCCAGGGCGTCGCCCTCATCAGCGATGTCGTCGGCGGTGCGCGCAAAGCCGTAGATGGCGGCAATGGGCTGGCGCAGGTGCGGTGGGCACAGCAGGGACGCGACCGGGAAGTTCTCGTAGTGCGTGACAGGGGCGGCCAGGGTGGCAGACGCATGGTGTGGTGCGGTCTGGAGCGGCTGTGGCGCGTAAGTTGCAGCGGACGCCACTTCAGGCTGGGGAGGGGGGGATCGGTCGTTCACACCCTGGATTGTCGCTTGACAATGCCAAGGGCTTCTCATAGATTACTAACCGGTCAGTCAGTAATCAAAAAACCAATTCAATCAGGGACAAGGAGGCTGGCCGGTAACTGTTACTGCAGTTCCGTTTTCAGCGCAGGCATTCGTGCCTGCGTTTTGCGTGCAGCCCCTGCAACTCCTTGTAGCCCTTCTCTATTCACCGGATTTCCCATGCGCACATCCTCCGCTTCGCGGCCTTTTCAACGGCACTGCCGGACCTTGCTGATGGTGGCCGCCGCTGCTTTGCTGGCCGCCTGTTCCCGCCCCGCGCCGCCCGAAGAGCCGGTGCGCTCCGTCAAGTTGCTGACGGTGGGGGTGGGTGCGCTGCAATCCAGCCTGGAGTATTCGGGTGAGGTGCGGGCGCGCGTGGAGTCGCGCTTGGGGTTCCGCGTGGCGGGCAAGATCGTGCAGCGCCAGGCCGAACTGGGCCAGCGTGTGCGGGCCGGACAGGTGCTGGCCCAGCTGGACCCCAAGGATTACCAACTGGCCACCGACGCCGCGCGCGCACAGTTGGCATCGGCCACCACGCAGCGTGATCTGGCCGCTGCCGACTACAAGCGCTACCAAGCCCTGAAGGACCAGAACTTCATCAGCGGCGCCGAGCTGGAGCGCCGCGACGCGACGCTGAAAGCCGCCCAGGCCACGCTGGACCAGGCCCGCGCGCAGCTGTCATCGCAAGGCAACCAGGCGGCCTACACCACGCTGGTGGCCGACGTGGCGGGCGTTGTCACTGGCATTGACGCCGAGCCTGGCCAGGTGGTGTCGGCCGGGACGCCTGTGGTGCGCATTGCGCAGGATGGCCCCCGCGATGTGGTGTTTGCGGTGCCGGAGGACAAGGTGGGGCTGATCACCCCAGGCTCAGAAGTGGCGGTGCGCGGCTGGTCCGGTGGCGCCAACCTGACGGGCCGCGTGCGCGAAGTGGCCGCCAGTGCCGACGCCGCCACGCGCACTTACCAAGTCAAGGTGGCCATCGACGGTGCCGATGCGCCTGCCCTGGGCTCCACCGTGTATGTCACGCCCAAGGCGCTCAGCCATGCGGGCATTCCGGCTATCAAGCTGCCCACCAGTGCGCTGCGCCAGGAGGGGCAGTCCACGGCGGTGTGGGTGTATGACGCGGCCAGCAGCACGGTGAAGTCGCAGGTGGTGCAGATTGCCACGGCCGATGGCAACGAGGCCGTGGTGGCTGCGGGTCTAGCCCCCGGCATGCAGGTGGTGGCCACGGGGGTGCATGTGCTCTCGCCTGGGCAGAAAGTGCTGATTTATCAGCCAAAAACGGCCTCAGCGCCCGCCAGTAAAGCGCAGACAGCTACCAATCCAGTAGCAATGCCTGCCGCGCCTGCTGCCACAGCAGCGGCACCCGCAGCTTCCACAGCCAACTGAGGCCGGCCATGACGCAAGTACAACCCAAAGAGGGGTTCAACCTCTCCAAGTGGGCGCTCGACCATCCCGCCCTCACGCGCTACCTGATGGTGGTGCTGATGCTGCTGGGGTTTGCCGCCTATTTCCAGCTGGGGCAGGACGAGGACCCGCCGTTCACCTTCCGTGCCATGGTGGTGCGTACCTACTGGCCGGGCGCCACGGCGCAGCAGGTGGCCGAGCAGGTCACTGACAAGATCGAGCGCACGTTGCAAGAGGTGCCCTACGCCGACAAGATCCGCAGTTATTCGAAGCCCGGCGAGTCGCAGATCATCTTTCAGATCAAGGATTCGTCCAAGGCCAGCGAGGTGGCCAACGTCTGGTACAGCGTGCGCAAGAAGGTGGGCGACATGCGCTACACCTTGCCGCAGGGCATCCAGGGCCCGTTCTTCAACGACGACTTTGGCGATGTGTATGGCGTGATCTACGCGCTGGAGTCCGAGGGCTTCAGCTACGCCGAACTCAAGCAGTTTGCCGATGACGCACGCCAGCAGCTGCTGCGTGTGCCCGATGTCGCCAAGGTTGAGCTGTTTGGCGTGCAAGACGAAAAACTGTTCATCGAAATCTCGCAAAAACGCCTGTCGCAACTGGGCCTGGACATGAACCAGGTGCTGGCCCAGCTGGGCCAGCAAAACGCCGTGGAGAGCGCCGGAGCTATTCAGACCCCGCAAGACCAGGTGCAGGTGCGGGTGCAGGGTCAGTTCAACGCCATTGAAGACCTGCGCGCCATGCCGATCCGTGGCCCGTCGGGCGCACAACTGCGCCTGGGCGATATCGCCGAGGTCAAGCGCGGCTATGTGGACCCGGCCACCGTGAAGGTGCGTCACCAGGGGCAGGAAGTGATTGCGCTGGGCGTCTCCATGGCCAAGGGCGGCGACATCATTGCGCTGGGCAAGGCGCTGCATGCCGCCACCGACCGCATTGGCGGCACGCTGCCAGCGGGGGTGAAGCTCGTCAACGTGCAAGATCAGCCCAAGGCGGTGGCCACCTCGGTGAACGAATTCGTCAAGGTGCTGATCGAGGCCGTGGTCATCGTGCTGGCGGTAAGCTTCATCGCGCTGGGCCTGCACAAGCGCCCCGGCAAGAACCCGCTGTGGAAGCGCTGGTACATCGATCCGCGCCCAGGGCTGGTGGTGGGCATCACCATTCCGCTGGTGCTTGCCGTGACCTTCTTGGCCATGTGGTACTGGGGCATCGGCCTGCACAAGATATCGCTGGGCTCGCTCATCATCGCACTGGGCCTGCTGGTGGATGACGCGATCATTGCGGTCGAAATGATGGTGCTCAAGCTTGAAGAGGGCTACGACAAGGTGCGTGCCGCTACCTTTGCGTATGAGATCACGGCCATGCCGATGCTGACGGGCACGCTGATCACGGCGGCGGGCTTTTTGCCCATCGGCCTGGCCAAGTCCACTACGGGCGAATACACCTTCGCCATTTTTGCGGTCACCGTGATCGCGCTGGTGCTCAGCTGGTTCGTGTCGGTGTACTTTGTGCCGTACCTGGGCACGCTGCTGCTCAAGGTGCCGCCGCATGTGCTGGCTGCCCAGGCCAACAAGGGCATCACCGACGATCCACACGAAGTGTTTGACAGCCCGTTCTACCGCACCTTCCGCCGCCTGGTGGACTGGTGTGTGTTGCACCGCTGGATCACCATTGGCGCCACGGTACTGACCTTTGCGCTGGGCATTGTGGGCATGGGCAAGGTGCAGCAGCAGTTCTTCCCCGATTCGAGCCGGCCTGAAATTCTGGTGGACATCTGGTTCCCCGAGGGCACCTCATTTGCAGGCAATGAAGAAGTGACCAAACGTGTGGAGCAGCGCTTGCTCTCTGAGCCTGGCGTCAGTTCTGTCAGCACCTGGGTCGGTTCCGGCGTGCCGCGTTTCTATTTGCCGCTGGATCAGGTGTTTCCCCAGAGCAACGTGTCGCAGTTCATCGTTCTGCCCCAGGATCTGAAGGTGCGTGAGTCTCTGCGCGTGAAGTTGCCTGCGCTGCTGGCTGAGGAGTTCCCGGAGGTGCGTGGTCGCGTCAAGCTGCTGCCCAATGGACCGCCGGTGCCTTACCCCGTGCAGTTCCGCGTGGTGGGGCCTGATCCGCTGGTGCTGCGTGAGCGCGCCGATGAAGTGAAAGCCCAGCTGCGCAAGAACCCGGACATGCGCGGTGTGAATGACAACTGGAACGAGTCTGTGAAGGTGCTGCGTCTGGAAGTGGACCAGGCCAAGGCGCGCGCTCTGGGTGTCACCAGCCAGTCGATTGCCCAGGCGTCCAAGACTATCCTGTCGGGTACGCAGGTGGGCCAGTACCGCGAGGGTGACAAGCTCATCGACATTCTGCTGCGCCAGCCGCTGGACGAGCGCAACGCCATCACCGACATCGCCAACGCCTACCTGCCCACAGCCTCGGGCAAGTCGATCCCGCTCACGCAGATCGCAAAGCCGGTCTTCACCTGGGAGCCCGGTGTGATGTGGCGCGAGAACCGCGACTACGCCATCACCGTGCAGGGGGATGTGACCGAGGGGCTGCAGGGGGCCACGGTGACGGCGGCGCTGCTGCCTGCTCTCAAGGACATTGAGGCGAAGTGGCGCGCTGCCGGGCAGACCGGCTACCGCATCGAAGTGGCGGGTGCTGTGGAGGAAAGCTCTAAGGGCTCGGCGTCGATTGCAGCCGGCATTCCGGTCATGTTGTTCATCACCTTCACGCTGCTGATGCTGCAACTGCACAGCTTCAGCCGCGCGATGCTGGTGTTCCTGACCGGGCCGTTGGGCCTGGCAGGGGTGGCTGCGGCGCTGATTCTGCTCAACCGTCCGTTCGGCTTCGTGGCGTTGCTGGGGGTGATTGCACTCATGGGCATGATCCAGCGCAACTCGGTGATCCTGATCGACCAGATCGAACAGGACCGCGCGAGGGGTGTGCCTGCGTGGGATGCGATTGTTGAATCGGCAGTGCGCCGCCTGCGTCCTATCGTGCTGACGGCTGCGGCTGCGGTGCTGGCCATGATCCCGCTGTCACGCAGCGTGTTCTGGGGCCCGATGGCCGTGGCCATCATGGGCGGACTGGTGGTGGCCACCGTGCTGACGCTGCTGGCGCTGCCCGCGATGTATGCCGCGTGGTTCCGTGTGAAAAGGCCTGCGCCGGAGGTCCTTGGAGGGGTTTGATTCCCACCCCGCCCGCATCAGGGTAAAATAGAAGGTTGACCGATTTCACACAGGCGGCAGCTGAGGTTGCCGCCTGTTTGTTTGTTGTAGAACCGCGCGGGTGGCGAAATTGGTAGACGCACCAGGTTTAGGTCCTGACGCCAGCAATGGTGTGGGGGTTCGAGTCCCCCCCCGCGCACCACCCATGTGAGACTTTGCGGAACACGGCGCTGCTGCGCTGCAGCCAGCACGATCCACATTCATAAGAGGAATAGCCATGGCCGTTACTGTTGAAACCCTTGAGAAGCTCGAGCGCAAGATTACGCTGAGCGTGCCCGTCACCCTGATCCAGTCCGAAGTCGACACGCGCCTCAAGCGCCTGGCCCGCACGGTCAAGATGGACGGTTTCCGTCCCGGCAAGGTGCCCATGAACGTGGTGGCCCAGCGTTACGGCTACTCGGTGCAGTACGAAGTGCTGAACGACAAGGTGGGTGAAGCCTTTGCCGTGGCAGCCAACGAAGCCAACCTGCGTGTTGCTGGCCAGCCCCGCATCACCGAAAAGGAAGGCGCTCCTGAAGGCCAGGTCACTTTCGATGCCATTTTCGAAGTGTTCCCAGAAGTCAAGATTGCCGATCTGTCTGATGCCGAAGTCGAAAAGCTGTCGGCTGAAGTGACGGACGCCGCCATCGACAAGACCATCGACATCCTGCGCAAGCAGCGCCGCAGCTTCGCCCAGCGCGCCATGGATGCTGCTGCGCAAGACGGCGACCGCGTGACGGTCGATTTCGAAGGCAAGATCGATGGCGAGCCGTTTGAAGGCGGCAAGGCCGAAGACTTCCAGTTCCTGGTGGGCGAAGGCCAGATGCTCAAGGAGTTCGAAGACGCCGTGCGTGGCATGAAGTCTGGCGAAAGCAAGACCTTCCCCCTGGCATTCCCTGCGGAGTACCACGGCAAGGATGTCGCTGGCAAGACCGCTGACTTCCTGGTGACCATCAAGAAGATCGAAGCTGCCCACCTGCCCGAAGTGAACGATGCCCTGGCCAAGTCGCTCGGTATTGCCGATGGCTCCGTGGAAGGCCTGCGCGCCGACATCAAGAAGAACCTGGAGCGTGAAGTCAAGTTCCGTCTGCTGGCCCGCAACAAGCAAGCCGTGATGGACGCCCTGGTGGCCAAGGCTGAGCTGGACCTGCCCAACTCCAGCGTGCAGGCTGAAATCGCCCGCCTGCTGGAAGGTGCCCGCGCTGAACTCAAGCAACGCGGCATCAAGGACGCCGACAAGGCCGAGATCCCTGAAGACGTGTTCCGCCCCCAGGCTGAGCGCCGCGTGCGCCTGGGCCTGGTGCTGGCCGAGCTGGTGCGTGCCAATGAGCTGCAGGCCAAGCCCGAACAGCTCAAGGCCCACATCGATGAGCTGGCTGCCAGCTACGAGAAGCCTGAAGATGTGGTGCGCTGGTACTTCGGTGACCGCCAGCGCCTGGCGGAAGTCGAAGCCGTTGTGATCGAAAACAACGTGACCGAATTTGTGCTGTCCAAGGCCAAGGTGGTCGAGAAGGCCGTGTCGTTTGACGAACTGATGGCCCAACAAGGCTGATAGGCTGTCGACTGGGCGGCTTGTTATCGAATTGCCCGGTTGTTGCCGATACATACAGGGGCTTGTGCTTTCGTGCACAAGCCCCAATTCATTTCTGGGTACAGTACCTGCTTGTCTGGAGAAAAACATGAGCGCATTGGAAACACAAGGCCTGGGCATGGTTCCCATGGTCATCGAGCAGTCGGGCCGTGGCGAACGGTCCTACGACATCTACTCGCGCCTGCTCAAGGAGCGCGTGATTTTTCTGGTGGGTCCGGTCAACGACCAGACCGCCAACCTGGTGGTGGCTCAGCTGCTGTTCCTGGAGAGTGAAAACCCCGACAAAGACATTTCGTTCTACATCAACTCCCCAGGTGGCTCGGTAAGCGCCGGCATGGCGATCTTTGACACCATGAACTTCATCAAGCCTGATGTCTCGACCCTGTGCACCGGCATGGCCGCCAGCATGGGCGCCTTCCTGCTGGCCGCAGGAGCCAAGGGCAAGCGTTTTGCGCTGCCCAACTCCAAGGTCATGATCCACCAGCCTCTGGGCGGCATGCAGGGCCAGGCAACCGAGATTGAGATCCACGCCCGCGAAATCCTCAAGACCCGCGAGCAGCTCAACAAGATCCTTGCCGAGCGCACGGGCCAGCCGCTGGAAAAGATCCAGCGCGACACCGAGCGTGACTATTTCCTGTCGGCTGATGAGTCCAAGGAATACGGTTTGGTCGATCAGGTGATCAGCAAGCGCTCCTGATAGCCAGAGGGTCAAACAGCGGCGTTTTCCTTTGGGGAAGACGCCGTTTTTTATTTGGTTATCATCCCGACAACTTTCCGTAACAAGCAAGGCATTGCCCCCATGGCCGAGAAAAAAGGCTCTTCCAGCGAAAAAACCCTTTACTGCTCTTTCTGCGGCAAAAGCCAGCATGAAGTGAAGAAGCTGATCGCCGGTCCGTCGGTCTTTATCTGCGACGAGTGCATTGACCTGTGCAACGAGATCATTCGCGATGAGCTCCCGGCTGGCGACCTGGCGCGCGAAGGCCGCAGTGACCTGCCCACCCCCGTAGAGATCAAGACCAACCTCGACAACTATGTGATTGGTCAGGACGTGGCCAAGCGCACGCTGGCGGTGGCGGTGTACAACCACTACAAGCGCCTGCGCCACAAGGACAAGGCCCACAAAGACGATGTGGAGCTGTCCAAGAGCAACATTTTGCTGATTGGGCCCACGGGTTCGGGCAAGACGCTGCTGGCGCAGACCCTGGCGCGCATGCTGGACGTTCCCTTTGTGATGGCCGACGCCACCACGCTGACGGAAGCCGGTTATGTGGGCGAAGATGTGGAGAACATCGTCCAGAAGCTGCTGCAAAGCTGCAACTATGAGGTGGAGCGCGCGCAGCGCGGCATCGTCTACATCGACGAGATCGACAAGATCTCGCGCAAGTCGGACAACCCCAGCATCACGCGTGACGTTTCGGGCGAGGGCGTCCAGCAGGCGCTGCTCAAGCTCATCGAAGGCACGATGGCCAGCGTGCCGCCGCAGGGCGGACGCAAGCACCCGAATCAGGACTTCCTGCAGATCGACACGACCAACATTCTGTTTATCTGTGGCGGTGCGTTTGCGGGACTGGAAAAGGTCATCGAGAACCGCACCGAAGCGTCGGGCATCGGGTTTGGCGCATCGGTCAAGAGCAAGAAGCAGCGTTCGCTGACAGAGGTGTTCACCGAGATCGAACCCGAAGATCTGATCAAGTTCGGCCTGATTCCTGAGCTCGTGGGGCGCATGCCCGTGGTGACGGCTCTGGCTGAACTCAGCGAGGATGCGCTGGTGCAGATCCTGACGGAGCCCAAGAACGCGCTGGTCAAGCAATACAGCAAGCTCCTGGCCATGGAAGGTGTGGACCTCGAAATCCGTCCTGCCGCGCTTAAGGCCATCGCTCGCAAGGCCTTGGTCCGCAAGACCGGAGCCCGCGGCCTGCGCTCAATCCTGGAGCAATCGCTGATTGGCACGATGTTCGACTTGCCCAATACAAGCAACGTTGAAAAAGTGGTGGTGGACGAGTCCACCATCGAAGAAAACAAGCCGCCGCTGCTCGTCTATCGCGAAGCGGCCAAGAAGGCCTGAGAAGGCGTGAAGGAGTCTGCGATGCCCGCATGGACACGCCGGAATCCTTCACACCGTCTGAGATGACCGGAGCGGGCGCATTGGTGTCGCCCATTGAACCATCAACCCTTGTGCCAGCGCGGCTTGCGCGTAAGGGTTGAAAATCCCCACATGTGGACCCATTTCCACAGAGCACTTTGAGGATTTCCATGTCCGGACATACCCCCCTGCCAGCCACCCCTATCGATCTACCGCTGTTGCCTTTGCGTGACGTGGTGGTGTTTCCCCACATGGTCATCCCGCTTTTTGTGGGGCGTCCCAAGAGCATCAAGGCGCTTGAGTTGGCCATGGAGGCCGACCGTCGCATCATGCTGGTGGCACAGAAAGCTGCAGCCAAGGACGAGCCTTCCGTGTCGGACATGTTCGATGTCGGCTGCGTCTCCACCATCCTGCAGATGCTCAAGTTGCCTGACGGCACCGTGAAGGTGCTGGTCGAAGGCCAGCAGCGCGCTCTGGTGACGTCCATCGAGGACGCTGAGACCCATTTCACGGCCACCGTCACGCCGGTAGAAGCCACACCCGAGGCCAACAAGCCTAGCGAGATTGAAGCGCTGCGCCGTGCTGTGATGCAGCAGTTTGACCAGTACGTCAAACTCAACAAAAAAATTCCCCCGGAGATCCTCACATCGATCTCCAGCATCGACGATCCAGGCCGTCTGGCCGACACCATCGCCGCGCACCTGCCGCTCAAGCTCGAGAACAAGCAGGTGGTGCTGGACCTGTCGGATGTGAAGGCGCGCCTTGAAAACCTGTTCGAGCAGCTTGACCGCGAGGTGGACATCCTCAACGTGGACAAGAAGATCCGTGGGCGTGTGAAGCGCCAGATGGAGAAGAACCAGCGCGACTTCTACTTGAACGAGCAGGTCAAGGCCATTCAGAAGGAGTTGGGCGAAGGCGACGAAGGCGCGGACATCGAGGAGATCGAGAAAAAGATCAAGCTCGCCAAGATGCCTGCCGAGGCACGCAAGAAGGCTGATGCAGAACTCAAGAAGCTCAAGCTGATGTCGCCCATGTCGGCCGAGGCCACCGTGGTGCGTAACTACATTGACGTGCTCACGGCGCTGCCTTGGAGCAAAAAGACCAAGATCAAGCACGATCTGGTCAATGCCGAAGGCGTGCTCAACGAAGACCACTTTGGCCTGGACAAGGTAAAGGACCGCATCCTTGAATATCTTGCGGTGCAGCAGCGCGTGGACAAGGTGAAGGCTCCCATCCTGTGCCTGGTGGGGCCACCTGGCGTGGGCAAGACCTCGTTGGGGCAATCCATTGCCAAGGCCACGGGCCGCAAGTACGTGCGCATGGCCTTGGGTGGCATGCGCGACGAAGCTGAAATCCGTGGGCACCGCCGCACGTACATCGGCGCGCTGCCTGGCAAGGTGCTGCAGAGCCTGTCGAAGGTGGGCACGCGCAATCCGCTGTTTCTGCTGGACGAAATCGACAAGCTGGGCACGGACTTCCGAGGCGACCCGTCGAGTGCGCTGCTGGAGGTGCTGGACCCCGAGCAGAACCACACCTTTGGCGATCACTACGTCGAAGTGGACTTCGACCTGAGCGACGTGATGTTCGTCGCCACGTCGAATTCGATGAACATTCCGCCGGCCCTGCTCGACCGCATGGAAGTGATCCGCCTGTCGGGTTACACCGAGGACGAGAAGACCAGCATCGCCATGAAGTACTTGCTGCCCAAGCAGCTTAAGAACAATGGCGTGAAGGACGAAGAACTGCTGATCACCGAGCCCGCCGTGCGCGACATGGTGCGTTACTACACGCGGGAAGCCGGCGTGCGTTCGCTGGAGCGCGAGTTGTCCAAGATCTGCCGCAAGGTGGTCAAGGGCCTGCAGCTCAAGAAGCTCGAGCCCCAGGTCGTCGTCACCGCCGACAACCTGCCCGACTTCCTGGGTGTGCGCAAGTACACCTACGGCCGTGCCGAGGCGCAGAACCAGGTGGGCCAGGTGGTCGGCCTGGCGTGGACTGAGGTGGGCGGCGACCTGCTGACCATCGAAGCCGCCGCCATGCCCGGAAAGGGTGTGATCACGCGCACCGGTTCTTTGGGTGATGTGATGAAGGAGTCGGTGGAGGCTGCCCGCACGGTGGTGCGCAGCCGCTCGCGCATTCTGGGCATCAAGGACGAAGCGTTTGAGAAGCGCGACATCCACATCCATGTGCCAGACGGGGCAACCCCTAAGGATGGTCCGAGTGCTGGCGCTGCGATGACGACGGCGTTTGTTTCGGCCCTCACGGGTATTCCCGTGCGCGGTGATGTTGCCATGACCGGTGAGATCACATTGCGCGGTGAAGTTACCGCCATTGGTGGCCTCAAGGAAAAGCTGCTGGCGGCTCTGCGCGGCGGCATCAAGACGGTGCTGATCCCCGAAGAGAACGTCAAAGACCTGGCCGAGATTCCGGACAACGTGAAGAGCGGGCTGGAGATCGTGCCTGTGCGCTGGATCGACAAGGTACTGGAAGTGGCCTTGGAAACCAAGCCTGTGCCCCTGACGGATGAGGAAGTGGCGGTCGTGGCTGCTCCCTCGACGGACAAGGCCGTTGCAGCGTCGTCCGCGACAGATGGCCTGAAACATTGACGCAAATTTTTTTGAGAACCCCAAAAAATGCGCTACAATTCATTCCATCGCAGCAAACGTTGTACAATGTGAGGCTTCGGTAAAATGCGGGAATAGCTCAGTTGGTAGAGCGCAACCTTGCCAAGGTTGAGGTCGAGAGTTCGAGACTCTTTTCCCGCTCCAATTTCCACAAAAAGGGAAGCAAATGCTTCCCTTTTTTGTCAGAGAAATGTGAATTTCTGGCGCGGTAGCAAAGCGGTTATGCCCCGGATTGCAAATCCGGTTAGTCCGGTTCGACTCCGGACCGCGCCTCCAGATACGGTCTGTGTCTTGATGTCTGAAGATCTTCTGTGATCGTCGTAATCAAGATGACTGTTGAAGGATGGATGGTGATTGGTTGATTTTTTGGTTTGCAATCGAATAGAGCCAAAAAATAGCGATATAATTTGAGGCTTGCTGATTGGCTCTGATGGAAACGTCGGGCGCAGTAAGCAAATGCGGGAATAGCTCAGTTGGTAGAGCGCAACCTTGCCAAGGTTGAGGTCGAGAGTTCGAGACTCTTTTCCCGCTCCATATTTGTAAGGGAAGCTTCGGCTTCCCTTTTTTCTTGGTGGTGCAAGGCGGGCGGCTCGGCAGGGCGTCGGCCCTGTGACCAGAGATACGACAGGGCATTGCGCGCATGCGCTGCCCGGGTTACGCTGCGACGCAGGAGTGCGTTGGGCAGCCGGCGCCCCGATGGTGAAATTGGTAGACACTGCGGACTTAAAATCCGCCGCTTTCCTGAAAAGGGGCGTGCCGGTTCGACCCCGGCTCGGGGCACCATTCATGTGTTTTCATTTGTGCAGCAATTGCACAAAGCTAGACAAATCAACGCTCTAGCGGTTCTCTCTTTGGTGGTACAGTGCGCCCGCTGCACACATTTGCACAAGCGGCGCCCCCGAAATTCCCCCACCAATCCCCCCAATGGCAACCCCCATCAAAACGGCGCAAGGCACGTGGCGTATTCAGGTCGAGGTAAAGGGGCATCGTGTGAGCAACACGCTGCCCACAAAGCGCGAGGCCACTGAATGGGCTGCGATGCGGGCAACTGAACTACGGGCCACAGCCAGTGGGCGTGCTGGCGAGGTGAAGTCGTTGGGCCAGGCTCTCACACGCTACGGCGAAGAGGTTTCCAACGAAAAACGTGGCTGGCAGAAGGAATTGATTCGTCTGAAGGCGTTCCCAGGCCAACCGCACTTTCCGGCGAAACGGTTGCTGGCTGAACTGACGCCGACTGACATAGTGGCGTGGCGTGATGCGCGGCTGAAAGTCAATTCGCGCAGCACGGTACTGCGTGACATGGTTTTACTCTCGCACGTGCTGGAAGTGGCTCGGCGCGATTGGCAGTGGCTGAAGTCGAACCCTATGCAGGATGTGCGCAAGCCCTCGGAGCCGGACCACCGCGAGCGAATCATTTCTGGCCCCGAGGTGCGGCGCATGCTGCGCGCCTTGGGCTGGAGTCGGGGGCCGGTGCGGTCGGTAGGCCATGCGGTGGCCAATGCGTTCTTGCTGGCCCTGCAGACAGGGTGCCGGGCTGGTGAGATCTGCGGCGTCCGCTGGGAGGATGTGGGGGCGGGTTACTTCAAGGTGGACGGCAAGACGGGCAAGCGTGATGTGCCTGCCGTGCCCTCCACGATGCGCACCATCGAGCTGATGCGCGGCTATGACACGGATCTGGTGTTTGGGCTCAAGACGCAGAGCCTGGACGCGATGTTTCGCAAGTACCGGCAGCGGGCGGGGCTGGAGGGCTTTACCTTCCACGACAGCCGCCATACCGCTGCCACACGCCTGGCCCAGCGCTTGCATGTGCTGGACCTGTGCAAGATGTTCGGGTGGACCAGCACCACCCGCGCGCTGGTGTACTACAACCCGAAGGCCGTAGACATCGCCCAGCGCATCACGACTGGCGCTGCTCCCATTCAATCACCTCGCTGAGCAGCCATTTGCCGTCGCGGCCTGGGCGCGGGAAGTCGCGGTCGGTGGCCAGGCGCTTGGCCAGGGTGTTGCGGTGTACACCCATGCGCTCGGCCAGTTGGCCACGGTCCAAACGGGTGCCCAACATGGTGGCCATCAGTTTCATGGCGCTGGCCATCTTGTCGATTCGGTCGAGTAGTTGGGTATCGCTCATGATGGAAACCCGTCCCAGGTGCGACCATCCAGCAAGCGGCCTGCTCGTTTCTTGCCTACGTGCCTGATCTCCTCAACGCCAGAGGGAATGCCATCTGGTCCCCATGTTCCGCGCCCTGGATGAGGCGGGAGGAACCACCAGCCATCACCACTGGCACGGGCGTTCTCCCCACGCGACAAAGCGCACTCACGCCCGAGGCGGTCAATGCAGCATAGGTGTGACGCGTAGCTTTCCGGGTCAACAGTGTGGGAAGTCCACTCGCCCCATTGTTTGAATAAGAAGGGCACTCCAGCAGCTTCACATTGGTCGCGCAGACTTCGGGCCCAATCTGCGTGCATAGGGCGCGCGTCGGTGCCGCTCTCGCCGCCGACTATGACCCAGTGAAGTCCACTGCTGGCCATGGCCGATTCGGGTGTGGGCCAAAGACCTGATTTGCCATCGTCTGGCCCCATCATGTAGCCGATGCGCTCGGGCCCTTCATCATCGGCCGGTATGCGCCCGCTGCTGGTGAATTGAACCGGACCCAGCAGCGGCTCCATACTCAGGAATCGCACGCGTGCGGGCACCGCCAGCAGCTTGCAGATATCGCGATCAAACTCTGGTTGGTCGGTGATGGTGGCGCCGATCCATACGTTGTGGGGAGGGTTGCCCTCCTCAAGCCACTCCTGCAGCCACCATGACAACGGCTGTGCATCCACGGCAGGCCAGTGCTCCAGCACGTATGCGTGGGCCTGCTGCAGGCGGGATACAGCGGCACCGATGCGCTTCGTCAGCATCAGCCAGTCAAGGCGCGGTGTGGTGCGAATCAGCTCCAGCAGATCCACGAGCCACTCGATGGGCACCTGGTTGTCAGCCCAGTCACCTAGGCTGAGCGTAAACACACGCTGACGCCGCCCGTAGTGCAGCTCGAACTCGGCTGCCTGCTCATTCCAGCGCTTGGGCTTTGCCCAGTTGCTGACGCTGGTGCGGCGGCGTGGTGCACCTGGTCCCCAGTTGATTGCGGTGCCGCCAGCAAAGCGTGCGTTGCGCGTTTCTGCGTAGCAGTGGTCGCAGCCAGGGCCAACCTTCTGGCACCCTTCCCACGCATTAAATGTGTGGTCGCACCACTCGATCTTGGTGTTTTCGCTCATGGTGTGACCGTCTCCTTTGGCACGTTGAAGAACCCCAAGCGCCCCTTGAATGGCACGAAGGGAATGGGGGTGCTGTCGCGCAGCACGAAGCCGTGGGAGCCGTCTTGCTTCCAGGGCGATGGGTGGTGCTGGCGGCAGTCGGTGACGTGGGTCCAGCCGACGAAGCCGCCACGCTGCAGGTCTTCGTAGGCGGGCATGCTGGGGGGCAGCAGGCCCATGCGCAGCAGCTCCTCGCAGGTCTCGTCGAAGTAGCGGCGGGCCATGGTTTGGCCTGCGTGTACCAGCAGGCGGCCCCGGAAGTTGGTGGGCCAGTCGCGGTTCTCGATGTCTTTGAAACCGTGGACGATGAGCCAGGCCCAGGGCTGGCGGATGCTGAGGGCGGGGATCATGCTGGCACCTCCATTCCCAGCTCGGCCGGGGCCACGTTGAGCAGCTCGCCGCCGCCCTGGCTTTGCATGTGAGCGATGACGCGCTTGGTGGCGGTGTGCAGCTCGATCGCTGCCAGGTTGCGCAGCTGGTGTTCGTGCAGGTCCACCATGTTGGTGATGGCGTCCAGCTCGTACAGCTGCAGCTGTGTGGGGCGCCATTGGCCTGTCTCGACACCACGCGTGAGCGCGCTCTTGATCGCGATCAGCGCGGCCTCGATGTGGCCGTGCAGGCCGCGCACGTAGCCCAGGCGCTCGATCTCCAGCGCGATGAGCATGGTGGTGCGCAGGGCTTGCACCTGCAGCTCGGTGGCTACGCCCTCGCGCATGCGGGTCGCGCAGTGGTGGACGGCGTCCATGATCTCGCGGATCTCGGCCTCGGTGAGGCGCGAGGCGCGCACGCGGGCCTTGAACATGGTGTTCACCGGCACTGGCGCCGGCTGGCGGCGTGGGGGGATGCGGAAGCGGGGTAAGCCCATCACGCACCTCCCTTCGTTGCCAGGGCTGCGTCGTCAGGCTTCGGCGAGAACGCAGGGTTCACAGGAAAGGTACGCAAGATCGCGTCACGCAATACTGCTGCCTTGTCGTCTCCCCATCCAGAGGGCGTCACAACCACGTAGCCGCCAGTGATGCTGGCGCCCTTGATCGTCGGCAGGGCATCCCGCTGCCCGCACCCCGCCTGGAAACAGGCTGCACGGAGTGCTTCAATTTCCAAAGCACCTTTGATGCAGGTTTTCGCATCCAGCTTGTCCCATCGGTGGCCGTCTGGGTAGTTGGTCGCCATGGCCCGCAGTCTGGCTGCAGCGCTTTCGCCCTTCGGCATGATTGCCGCCTGTGCTGTTGGGGAGGTCTGGAGTGCGTTGTCGGGCGCCCTGGCGGCATCTGTGCCCTCGGTATTGCCGAACAGCACGATGCTCATGCGGTGCCTGTAGTACATCGGTGCGCCTTGGTCTCTGAGGTACTTATCAACCTCGCAGGCAGCGTCAAACCGCGTCATGTCACGGGCCATCATCCGAGATGCCTTGTCTCCATGCTCCTTGATATGTTTTTCGGAGAGTGCCCCCGCTTGCTGGGTGGCTGGTGCCGAGTGGCCCTGGAACATAGCCACCAGCTCGTCGGCCTCCTTGCCTGTGAGGCGATGCCAGCATGTGAGCGATGCCGCAAGGTGCCCGCGCACGTCCCAGTCAGATCGAACGGTGGCCGTGCCTTCTGCTGCTGCGACCAGATCATTTTTCGACATCAGCGGCCTCCAGTTCGGTGTAGTCGGCGATCAAGCCATTGGCGCCTGGCAGATCGGGCACGTTGAGCATCCAGGCGCGGTCGCCTGCCTTGCTGGTGATGACGCCCTTGGCACCCTTGGTGAGCATCAGCTTGCCCTTGGCGTTCTTGAGGTCGATGCGTACGCGCACGTTCTGGCCGGGCTCGAAGTTGTTGCTGGCGGGTGGCTGGGCTGCGGTCATGGCCTGGGCGATGCCCGCCATCACCTCGGCCTGGCTGGCCTTGCCGGTGCCGTCCACGGCGCCCTTGGCTTTGCCTTTGGTCTTGAGGGCGGGCTTTGCCTTGTCGGCGGGAGCTGCTGCCTCGGCGTCGGCCTCGGCCGCACGCTCTACGGCTTCGGCGTTCATCGCCTGCTGCACCTCGCGCTTGATGGCGCCGATATCGACCTTGGCAATGGGGGCCACTTCTTCAAGATGCAGGGCTTCGTCGGCGGGCCGGTTGAACATGGGGCCGTGGTCGAAGGCAGCTGCGAGCATGAGCAGCACCATGTTCTGCACGCGCGGTGGGGACTCAGCGACCCCGCGCACAGCGCTCTGCAGGGTGTCGTCGCTGAAGCCTGGGCTCAGCTGGAAGATTTGCGCCAGGGCTTCGTCGTGCGTCTCCCGGGCCATGGTGAGGACTACGCGGTAGGCGGCCTGCTGGGGCAGTGAATCCAGATCGTCGGGCTCGGCGTCAATGCGCAGCCCCTCGATGGTGGCGCGCACTGCGGCGCTGCGCCAGCGTTGCTGGTATTCATCCTCCAGTTCTTCCTTGGTGCGTGCGGGGGCCTTCTTGTCGGCCTTACCCGCTGCGCCCTTGGCCTGCAGCGCTTCGCCCGCAGCACGCACGGGTACGGCCTCCACCACGCCGCCCGTGGGCGTCTCGATCAGCACCACCTTGCTCTGGGGCACTTCCTGGCCCAGCACCTCGCGCATGGGCTCTGTGCCGCCTTTCTTGGGCTTGTCCAGCAGGATGTAGCCCTTGGGGGTGGCGCCCTCGGTGGGCATCAGCTCGCGGGCTTCGCGGCCCGTGATGATCTTGCGGCCTTTGGCCTGGGCGTCGGCCTTGAGGGCTTCGTAGTGGGCCTCCTTTTTGTCGGCAAAGCAGGCGGTGTCCGTACAGACGTCTGCACCCGCCTTATCCCACAGCTCGGGGTTGGCGCCGGTGCGCTTGGGGCACTGGGTGCAAGCGCCCACCTGGGGCAGCAGCTGGGCGTTGTCCAGGGCGAAGGGCGCCTGGGTGAGGTCGGTCATGTAGTTGCGCTGGGCCAGATCCTTGGCGCTGCGGTAGCTGAGCGGGCCGCCATCGGGGCCGCCTGTGAGCACCTTCCTGGTGAACTCCACCTGCAGGGCTGGCGTGGGGCGCTGGGCCACCAGCAGGGCCACGCTGCGGTTGAGCGTGCCCGCCTTGAGGGCTGCGATGGCCTCGGGGCAGATTTTGAGCAGGCGCAGGCTCTCCATGACGTGACTGAGGCTCTTGCGCAGGGCGTCGGCTACAGCCGCGCGGGTCATGCTGTGGGCGTCTACCAGCAGCTGGATGCCGTGCGCTTCGTCCAGGGGGTTGAGGTCTGCGCGGTGCAGGTTCTCGATGAGCTGCATCACCACGGCGTTGCTGTTGTCGGCCGCAACGATGTGCACGGGCACCCGGCGCAGGCCTGCGATGCGGGCGGCCATAAAGCGGCGCTCACCCGCGATGATCTCGTGGGTGGCGTGCTTGGTGGCTTCGTCTTCAAACGTGTCTTGCAGGCGCTCGGCGGGCAGGCGGCGCACCAGCAGGGGCTGCAGCACGCCGTAGACCTTCATGGTGGCGGCCATTTCCAGCAGGGCTTCGTCTTCAATGATCTGCCGGTTGGTCTTGCTGCGCACTAGTTCCGATAGGGACAGGGTGCTGTCAGCGGGCGCGGCCTGGGCGGCATCGGCGCCGACCACAGTGAAGTCGGCCAGCGGCACGCTCACCTGTGCGGCGCCGCACTGTAGCCAGTAGCTGCGCCCGCCTGGTGGCTTGCCGATGACCTGCGCTTGCTGGCCTGCATAGGGATGCTTGCCGCCGCCTTTGGCTGGCTTGGCGTCGGGGTTGATGGTGACCGTGAGGCCAATGAGTGGATCTTTGGTGGCCATGGTTTATGCAGGCTGTGGGGTGCGGAAACTGGTACGGCTGGGCAGGCGGAAGGCGTCTGTCGAGCCCGGGCGGTAGGGGTTGGTGCGCAGCTCGGGGCAGGTGTACGGGTCGCCCTTGGTGGTGCTGTTGCGCACGGGCACTTCGGCGCTGGCGATCTCAAGGCGCTCGCTCTTGCGGCGGGCCTGCAGCTCGGCCTGCGATGGCACGGGGCTGATCAGTACCTTGCCGTTGCCGGAGACTTTGGCGGTGGGAATGGGCTGCATTGCTGGGGTAGGTTTGCGGGTGGTCATTGCTTGATGCCTTCCGTAACTGATTGGATGTTGGTTGCCAGCGTCGCGTTGATGGCGTCGCGTAGTTGGTGAAAGCGTTCGAGGTACAGCTGCGCCCAATCGGTCCAGCTGCGTTGTGCGCGGGCGGCGGTGTGCAGTTGCACCCAGTGGGCGGGTTCGACCTTGCGACCCGGGGTGTCCAAGATGGCCCAAGGCGCCGATATGCCCTCGGTGTAGATGACGAGGTCGCGGCGCTCGGTGGCCAGCGCCATCAGGTCTATGGCCTTGATTTGCGCTCGATGGCTTAGGAAGATGCCCATCAGCCCGAAATGGCGGCGCACCGCGTTGGCCTGGGGCGATTCCAGCCGTTCCCACGCGCTGCCCAGTTCCCACTTCACGGGGGAGCTGCAATCGCCCACATACACCTCGTGCGCGTCATGCATCAGGCAGGCAAGTTGCACAACTGCGGGGAGCATCAGGTGCGCTGCGATGTCGGCACAAAGCAGCTGGTGTTCCACCACGCTGTAAGGGCGGATGCAGTGGCCGGTGAACCGATTGATCTGCGCGCCCGCGTGGGCGATGACCTCGATGGAGTATTTGTTTTGGGCCATGTCGTACCCACTGAGGTAGTGGGGCATGCCATCGGCCGTGACGATCCAGTGGCTGCTCATGCTTGCGCCTCAGCCATGAGTTGATTGAGTTCAGTGGCAGTGAGCGGGCCAACGGCCATGGGGTGCTGGCTGCGGTTCACCACATCAATGGCCGCGCGCCACAGGCTTGGGGGCACGCCAAAGGCATATCCATCGGCCTGGGTGATGTCATGCACCAGCGACAGCGCGGGCACGGCTTGGGTGCCGTGTGTGACGCTCAGGCCCTGGTGATGGCAGTAGTTGACCAACTCCAGCGCCACGAGCTGGGCTGGGTTGAGAGCCGCGCCATGGGTGGGCTTTGCGAGGTCGGTGCCCAGGGTCACGTTGCCATGGGCGTCGGTGGTCAGCGTGAAGGTGACTGTGGTTTTGCGGGTCATTCCAGATCCTTGCGAGTGGATGGGGTTTGGTAGGGAAGGCCGATGTGCGCGGCGTCGCAGTCGAGGCGGCGCGAGCGGAACCGGGGGTTGGTGGCGTCCAGCTCGGCCACCTGGCCGCGCAGGCTGCGCGCGAGGGCACTGGCCGCGTAGTGGCTGGCGGGGCTGGCGTTGGGGTAGGTGTGGCGGGCCACTACGTGCTGGCCCGTTTGTGCGTCGGTCAGGTGCACATCGAGCACGGGCACGCCCTTGCGGGTGGTGCCGCAGATGGCCGATGTGACTTGGCCGCGTATGCGGAGCTGCAGGGCGGTGGTCATGGGCGGCCCCGTGGCCGCTTGCGGCGTTCGCGCAGGTCCAGGTCCATGTGCGTTGCGGCCTTGATGCGCACGTGGTTGCCGTCGAAGCTCCACCAGTTGCGCAGGTAGGTCAGGATGAAAAGCAGGGCGCGCATGCTCAGCCTCCTCGGAGCACTACGGCCACCAGCGCCACCAGCAGGGCCGATGCCAAGGGGCGCAGTGGGCGCGTCTTGCTGCGGGCGTAGTAGGGGCCGTCTACCTGGATGGGGCAGCCGGTGTAAGCGCGGCGCTTGGGCTTGGGGGCCTCGACCACCATGAAGCGCCGGTCGTTCGTTCCCTCGGGCGGGAGGAAGTCCACCGCGCCTGATGTGAAGAAGATGGTGATGGCGCGCGCTGGAAAACCAGCGGTGTGGAACGGCTTTGTAGGGGCCGGGAAGCGATCACCGGGGGCGGTGATCAGCTCCTTGATGTGGGCGCTGGCTGTCATCGCAGTGGCCCCACGGTGATGCTGCGGGCCTCTGGGTAGAGGCTGAAGGCGGCGTCCATGGCCTCGCGCGTGCTGTGGAAGATGCCGTCGTAGGGCTTGTGGCCCTGCACCTTGATGCGGTAGGTCAGCATGGGGATGCCTCCCCAGCGTTGGATTGCTGGGCCGGTGCGAACACGGCCTTGCCTGCGTCGGTGGGCTTGGCGTTACTGTCCAGCAGGCCCCGCGCTTCAAGGGCGCGACGGGTGTGGTACTGCTTGTACGGCCCAGCACACAAGCCTTTGGCGAGAGATTCGCCGCGGACTGCGTTGCGCAGCATGTTGCGCATGGCGGGGGAGAGGCGTGGGGTTCTCATGGGTGCACCTCCACCAGCGTGCCGAAGTCGTCGGGCACGTAGTAGCGCGGGCTGCTATTCCACCTCTCGAACCCAAGCGCAGCCGTGCGTATCTCATACCCCCACCAGTGGTGAGGAAGGGGGCCATCGTGCATGCGTTGCATGTAGTAGTGGGCGCTGCGATAGGCGTTTTCTTCGCCGAACCAACGCACCAGGGTTTCCTCATGTGGCAGCAACAGGATCGCCTGCGGGTCGATTTCCACCTTCAGCTCAGTGGGCCAGGGCTCGAACTTGAGCGAGGCTTCATGCTGTCGCTGCAGTTCGGCTGGGTCCAAGCTGTTCGCGCTTGCGGCCTCCTCGGTCAGCAGCTCGTAGGTGCGGCTTCCTGGCCCGATGAGCCACGCCAGGCGAGCATCGCGCTGCATCTGGCGCAGGATGTGGTTGACTGCGGCGCTCATGCTGCACCGCCTTCGTGTTCGGCGTTGGCCGCTTTGGCGCAACGTGCCGCTTGGTACTGGTCGGCGTCCACTCGAATAGCGGTGGACTTGGTCTTGTTTGGTTGGCGGGCCTTGACGATCAGAGTTCGCTGGCCCGGGTAGGCGCGCAGCACTCGCATTGCCAACAGTTCGTCAATTGAAAGACGCGGTCCCGTGCTGCGCCGTATCTCCAGAGCAGGGCCTACACGTGCATGCAGCAGAGCCAGTTCGAGCTGGGAGCGCACGCGGGGCGTGCAGAAATAGTCCACGTCATGCGGGCTGACGTGTTCGGTGCCTTCCGGGCCAAAGCTGCGCTCAAACAAGGCCGTGTCGTCGTTGGCGTCGCCTTGGGCTATCAGGTCGCTGGCTTCTTTGATGTCGTAGACGACGCCGCGCTCACACCAGCCGGTGGTGCTGATGTTCCAGGCCAGTGATAGCAGTGCCTCTAAATGGAAGCTAGGGTGAGTGGCTGCAGGGCAGTCGAAGAACACCCAGCGCTCTTGCAGCGGGCGGTCGCTCTCGCACATCGCGTCTGGCAACAGGACGATGGCGCGGTACAGGCGGCCGTGCGCTAGGTAGTGGGCGGGGTGGGGGCGGCTCCCGGGTAGCCGGGGCGCTGGGTTGGCTGGCGCTGCCGTTGGGCGGCAGGCCGTGCTTTGCAATGACATGAAACCTCCATCGCCCGGGGTGGGCGTGGAGGAATTCTACAATCGTAGATTGTCGGCTGTCAACAATCGTAGAACGAATGGGGATCTATGTGATTATTTGGGCTTCGTTTGTCCTTGGGGCGCCTACTCTGGGGACTGCACGCCGGTCACAACGCCATTTTCGACATAGACATATTGGGATTTGAATCCGCCACGGTCGTACACCCACTGCTCGTGGCTACCGTAGCTCCCAACGCTGCGATTGATTTTCGTAGGTGCGCCCCATGATCGCCGCGCTTGCGCGGCGGTCATTCCGACCACAATCTTGCTGGTTGCAATTGCTGCATTAATTCGTGAATCACGCGGTGTGGTTGGGGGCACCGGATCGAGTTTTAGTGACTCAGCAGTTTTCGCGGTGCTGGAGCAAGGAGCCTCTTGATAGGCTACTTTCCCATCAGCGCCGACGCATTTGTGGACGGCCCACGAGGGGCTGGAGTAGACCAGGAGGCATGCGGCCATCCAGCTTGCTTGGGATGCATTCATGTCTCGCTACCCTCCTGAAATCTGGTTTGGAAATAGTAGATTTTGGCCGAAGGCCTACGGCTGAATGCGTCGGCTTTTACGTGCGTCGCTCTCTCTGGTTTTTACGATGCCTTGAATGAATGTATCTACGTTATTGATGTCTTCATTGCTGAGAAGGCGTTGAAACACCTCTTGGCTTACCGTGAATGGCCAATATGGAGGGCGGTGTAGTTCTTTCCGGATATCGTTCACAACGTGAGAGTCGATGGGGTGAGCGCTTTCAGGTAAATCCATCGTCTGCCCCCATGTGACTTTTGCCTTTGCAACGGCAGTCCAGTCGGCTGATTCGTCCAGCAGCTGCTCAAGGGTGAGTCCCAGGGCCTTTGCTAGGGCTGGTGCTTTTTCCGAACGTTTGCTGTCACGTACCTCGATCGCGCTGATGGTGCCGACGTCCACGCCGCTTTTCAACGAGAGGTCTTCTAGCTTCCAGCCATGAAACAGGCGGTAGCGCTTTACTTGTTTTCCTAAGGCCATGAAGAAGCCTAAACAACTGTAGATGCACGAGCAAATACGCTTGTAGACTTTTCGTCTTCTACAAGTGTAGAATTGTCGGCATGAACACACCGCATCGTGCCCAACCTCTCGATCAAGTTGCGTACGCGATTGAGATTGTGGGAGGCGCAGCCGCCCTTGCGCGGAGCCTCAATGTCACTACGCAAGCAGTTTGCTTCTGGAGGGATGGCAAGCGCCGACTTCCTGAGTCGCTCGGGGCGCGCATTGAATCTGCGACTGGAGGGAGGGTTACGCGCCAAAGCCTGTGGCCGGACACCTGGCAGGAGGTCTGGCCGGAGTTGATTCCGGGCACTGAAAAACAGCCTCCAGCGCCTGACCAGAAAGCGCAAGCCGCTATCAAAAATGAAGTTATGGAGGCTGCCCATGCATGAAGCCTTCACCCTGCAGCTGCTGGAGATGGCCGAACGCTGGGCAGAGGCCGCTGGCACCACGCTGCGCCATCGCAAGTTTTTCGCGCCCACCGTGTTCACCGTGACCCGCCGCCCTGAGGAGCGGGCGTTGCTGGCCGCAGCGGTGGAGCTGTATGACCTGGTGGGAGCTACCACCGAGGGCGTGATGATCCTGCGCTCCATGGGACTGGAGCCGGACGCCGGCGCATTGCTGGAGGAGCACGACCTGGTGGCGCGCTGGAATGAGTGGTGCGCCCAGCGCCTGAGCGGCAAGGATGACGGCTCAGCAGGGCAGGGGTGAGCGGCCATGGGTAGCCACAAGCCAATCTTCGACGACGTGCGTGAGGTGGATCGTGCTTTCAGCCGTGTCAGCCTTGGCCTTGTGTTTTTGGACCCTGCGCCTGCTGCAGTTGTTTTATCCGCGCTTCTATTACGCCTGACCACTCCTCCCAGTGCTTCGGTTGCTGGAACTTCGGAGGCATCAGTGCCACTTGGTGATCCACCTCGGCTTCGTACTCCTCCAAAACAGAGGGGAGAGCCGCCAGAGGAACCCGATTCAGTATGGATTTCACCATCGCCCCGAGCGCCAACTGGCGGCTCATCGTCTGCCGAAATGTCTCTTGGAGGTCTGTGATGGCCTTGATGGTCTCTTGCTGGAATTTCTCGGGTTCGTGCATGTCCGCCCCCCTTGGCAGTGGTTGTGTTGAGGCTTCCATCGTATGCCAGGGGTGGGTGGGCACCCATCACGCGGGCGGAGGGCTGCGCCATGTCTGACGACCTTGAAGCCAAGTTCAACGCTTGGAGGGCCTCCAAGCGGTTCGTGATCGGAGCGGCGCCCTGTGTCAGCTGGCCGCAGCCACCGCAGCGCGGTGCATGTCCAGCAGGATGGTTTCTGTCGCTGTCTGGCCCTGCCGCTCTTCGTTCTTCGCCAGCCGTGCCAGGTCGTTGGCAAAGGCTGCTTGCTTGTCTGCGGGCAGTTGTCGCACGGTGGCGAACACCAGCGCGCCGAGGGCGTTGACGATGGCGTTCGCTGTTTCGGCTGTCAGCGGCAGGGTGTTGTCGTCGCTCATGTGTTCCTTCAATGGTTCCTGTTTTCGATTCGCGGGCGTTCGCGGCCCACGGGTCATTTTCCGCCACGTGGCCGCTTGCAGCGGTGGCCGTGCTTCCTCCCTTTGTGTTCCTTCCTCCCTCCTTGGGCGCACGGCTGGCGGGCTTTTTATTCATGGTGATTTCAGTGCATGGCTCCATGCACTGAAGTCTCTTTTTTTTGCCCAAAAAAAGCATTCCGAACGGTTCCGAATGATTCGGAACCGTTCGGAACGTTGCGGGCAGCACAGTCATGAGGTGAGCTGCTGTGAATGATCCGTTGCTGTATGAAGATGAATTGGACGCCGCGAAGGATGCGGTGAAAGCGCTGGGGGGCGCCAAGAAGGTGGGGCCGCTGATCTGGCCGGATAAGGCGCCGGAGACCGCCGCCCGCCATCTGCTCGATTGCTTGAATGGGTCGCGTGCCGAGCGCTTGAGCCCGTCTCAGCTGCTGCTGTTGATGCGGCTGGCCCGTGAGGTGGGGTTTCATGGCCTCACTGCCTATCTCTTGCGTGAGGCTGGTTATGCGCCCCCGGTCCCCGTCGAACCGCAGACTGAGGCGCAGATGCTGGCGCGCCAGATGGAGGCCATGGTGGGGCAGTTCTCTGCGTTGACCCATCGCCTGGAGCGACTCACTGGGGCAGGGCGAGGCTGATGGACAACTATCAGGACGTGCTGCTGCAGATGAAGCAGTTCGGGATCGAGCTGCGTGACAAGGATTTGCCGCTGAAGCTGGACACGCCCAAGAGCAAGACCTGTGGCAAAGACGGTAAGGACTGGTACAAGCTGCGCATCTTCCGCCGAGACCCTGACAAGGGTGGTGGCGAGTATGTGGTTGGCTCTTTTGGCACATACCGCCATGGAGGCGCTCGCCAGCAGGTGGATGTGGAGTGGGCGCCCCTCTCCCCGGAGGAGCGAGCGCGCCGGGCTGCGGAGCTGCGGGCGCAACGCGCCAAGGCGGCGGCCGAGCGCCGGGCCGAGATTGCCAACGCGATGGCAGAGGCTATCGATGTGTGGCGCCGGGGCATGAAGGATGGGCAATCGCCTTACCTGGACCGCAAGGGCGTGAAGGGGGAATCCTGCCGCTACCTGGCCGAGCCCTTTGTGTTGCGCTGGCCGGGCGATCCTGGCGAGGATGACACGGTGGTGTTCCTGCCCACGGGCACGTTGCTGGTGCCGCTGCTGCGGTATGACTTGCCCCGCGAGGAGGCTTTGCGTGCCTTGCAGTTCATCCGCCCCGATGGGGCCAAGATTTACCAGCGGGGGATGGATAAGCCGGGGTGCTGTCTGCGCTTGGGTGACATCAACATCGACACCACCCCGCTGCTGCTGGTGGTGGAGGGCTATGCCACGGGCTTGACGGCCCGGGCGGCCGTCGACGGGCTGTACCCGGTGTTTGTTGCCCTGGACGCGGGCAATCTGGCGCATGTGGTGCCGCTGCTGCGCAAGCTGTATCCCCACACCCGCATCTTGATCCTGGCCGACGACGATTGGCAGACGCGCGACCAGGTATCTGGCGATCTGACCAACCCCGGCCGCCATGCCGCCCGGGCTGTGGCCCGCAAGGTGGAGGGCTGTGATCTGGTTTGGCCCATCTTCAAGCTGGATACGCGGGACAAGAAGGACACCGACTTCAACGATCTGCAGGCGCGTGAGGGCCTCGATGCCGTGCGCAAGCAGCTGGCTGGCGTCGTCACGATGATGGCGAGGCGCTATGGCTGAAACAACGCCAGGCAGCGGGCCACAGGGCGGGGCGGTGGAGCCCGCACCGACTGCAAGCGAAGCATTGCAGGCGCACGTTGCACCCGGCGCGCCAGCGCCGCACGATAGTTCTGTCGTTCGCGTGGACTTTGGCGCGGGCAAGGGGCAGGGCGGTGGTGCTGCGTCATCTGATGCTGAAAGCGGCCCCAGCTCGGCCCCGCCCCCCCCTCCCCCAAAGTAGCGCAGCTGCGCTCATGTCGGGGGATGGGGGTGGTGACGCCGGGGAGCCTTCTGAGCCTCCAGCAGATGACGCCGCTGGCGACAAGCCGGTGCAGGGGCGCAAGAAAGAAAAGACCATCGACTGGGGGAAGTTCAACCACCTGGTCGAGCACTTTGTGCTGATCTACGGCACGGACACCGTGTGGGATGGCTCGGAGCGGCTGCAGATGAAGATCGCCAACATGGGCCACGCCCACGGCGCGGACATGGTGCGTATGTGGAAGTCCAGCGAGCGGCGGCGCACTGTGCGGCTGGATGACGTGGTGTTTGACCCCACGATGCAGTGCGACCCAGAAACGACGGTAAATCTGTATGACGGCATGGCCATGGTGCCCAAGGAGGGCAACGTGGACCCCATCCTTGATCTGGTGCGCTACCTGACCAGTCGGGCGGCCGAACACGATGCCGAGTGCGACGAGATCATGCACTGGCTGCTGTGCTGGCTGGCCTACCCGCTGCAGCACCCTGGCGCCAAGCTGCGCACGGCGGTGGTGATGCACGGGGATGAGGGCGCCGGGAAGAACTTTTTGTTCGACATCATGGTGGCGATCTATGGGAAGTACGGCGCCCTGGTCGGTCAGGATGAGCTGGAGGACAAGTTCAACGACTGGCGCAGCTGCAAGATGTTTGTGGTGGGCGATGAGGTGTCCAGCCGCGCTGAGCTGGTGCACAACAAGAACAGGTTGAAGGCCCTGATCACGTCGCCTACGGTTCAGATCAACCCGAAGAACTTGGCTCGTCGGGAAGAGAAGAACCAGATGAACATCGTGTTCCTCTCGAATGAGCTGCAGCCGCTGGCCCTGGACAACTCAGATCGGCGCTACCTGGTGGTGTACACGCCCCGGGCCAAAGACCCCGACTACTACCGAAAGCTGGGCGAGTGGCGGGATAGCGGGGGCGCTGAGGCGTTCTATCACTTCCTGCTGACGTACCCCCTCAGTGGGTTTCACCCCTATTCGCCCGCGCCCATGACGGCGGCCAAAGAGGCGCTGATCGAGATCAACAGAAAGAGCCCTGAGCAGTTCTGGGCTGAGTGGTCGAGTGGTGAGCTGGATCTGCCGTACCAGGCGTGTGCTGTGGATCAGGCGTATTCCGCCTACCTCAAGTGGTGCCAGCGTACTGGCGACCGCTACCCATTCAAGCGCAACCAGTTCACGCCCACGCTCACCCGGTTCTCTGAAGGGCAGGGCAAGCCTGCGCGCACCAAGGCTATGAACGTCACGCGCCCTGGTGAAGCCAAGAAAACCACCCGAATGCTGCTGGTCTGTGAGCCCGTCTTGCGCAAGCCCGACGCTGGGCCTGACGACGTGACCATGACAGAGACCGAATGGGCTACCAGCTCTGTGACCGACTTTGGTGTGGCCTTGCGCAAATACATCGGCTATGGGTCTGGCTCCCCGTCCCACGATGGCGGCAATGCCGATGGAGGTGATGAATGAGCGCCCGTGGAGTTACGCGGTTACGCGAGCGCGTAACGCACAAACCCAGCACTGGCGCGGGTAGTTACGCGATTACGCGGTTACGCGCCTCCCGTGTGTGCATATGTGCGCAGGCATGCAGGCGGGCGCGTGTGTGCGTGCATGCATGTGTGTGCGTGTGCAGCGTAACCGCGTAATCGCGTAACTCGCTAGGCGTGGCGCGGGTTGTGGTGTTACGCGTGCGCATAACCGCGTAACTCGGTTTGTTCTTTTTAAGAAAGAAAAGGAAAAGGGAATGACAACGATAGATGGCTTGATGGTCACAGGTGTGGATGTAGGGGCGGAGCGCATGACGTTCTCGGTCACTCGATGCGTGATCGTGGGCACCCCTGGTCGCTCGGACCCGCTCGGCCGCGTCTGGGTTGACCCTGTCAGGGTTGACCCTACCCCCCCTCTAGGTACTCCCGGGGCCGTTCGTCATGGGGGTAATTCGACCCCCGCGCGGACGCTAGTTGCACGCGCTGGGAAAAGTCCGGTTCTTGGTCCGGTTTTGGGGCTGTAGTCCGATGGCGGTCCGGCTTTTGACAAAGGCAGCGTATGCCCGGCATCGCGGTTGCGATGAGAAGGCAGTGCGCAAGGCCATCGCCGACGGGCGTATCAGCACCATCGACGGGAAGATCGACCCCGATGTGGCTGATATCCAATGGGCGAAGAACACGCGCGCCCGGGCCGATAGCAAGCGCACCGAGGCGACTCTTCCTGTTGAAGGTGGGGGGGCGTTGCCCCCTGCGCCGCAACCTGCTGGCGGCCCGGACAACGCACCCTCGGCACCCGGCTATTCAGACTTTCGTGCCATCCGCGAAAAGGCTGATGCGGAGATGGCGCAGCGGGCCAACCTCAAGGCTGCGGGCTTGCTGGTTGAACGTGGTGCCACAGAGCGCGGAATCTTCGACGTCATCCGCACCTACCGCGACGCCGTGATGTCCGTGGGCCAGCGCGCAGCTCCCAAGGTTTTGGGCCTGACTGACGCCCGCGACATCGAACACACGATCACCGACGAAACCCGCAAGGCGCTGGAGGGCTTCGAGTCCCGCCTGCTCGCGCTCTTGCCTCCAAAGGAAAACATCTGATGCGCACCCCCCAATTCATCCTTGGCCTGGACGATGAACTGCTGGTCGATGAGTTCGCCTGTGGCGGCGGCATGTCCGAAGCAATTGAGCAGGCCACTGGCCGCCATGTGGACATCGCAGTCAACCATGACGAAGACGCCTGCAGCATGCACGCAGCCAACCACCCGCAGACCGAGCACCACTGGAAAGACGTGTTCGAGGTGTGCCCGCGCAGGGCCACCAAAGGGCGGGCCGTGGGTTTGCTGCACCTCTCGCCCGACTGCACCCACCACAGCCAGGCCCGGGGCGGGCAGCCGCGCAACAAGAAACTGCGCGGCCTCGCCTGGATCGCTCCGCGCTGGTGCGGCACGAAGCGCCCTCGCATCGTCACGCTGGAGAACGTGAAACAGATCCTTCAGTGGGGACCGCTCATCGCCAAAAGGTGCCCTAAGACGAAGCGCGTTGTGAAGATCGACGGCACCGTGGCCTCAGTCGGTGAACGCGTACCTGTCCAGGAGCAACATCTGATTCCTGACCCGGCGCGAGCGGGCAAGACCTGGCGCGCATTTGTCCGGGCGCTGGAAAGCCTGGGCTACGTTGTTGAATGGCGCATTCTGTGCGCGGCTGACTATGGCGCCCCCACCACGCGCAGCCGCCTGTTCATGGTCGCGCGTTGCGACGGCGCCCCTATCGTCTGGCCGGAACCCACCCACTTCAAGAACCCGGCCAAGGGCCAGAAGCGCTGGCGTTCGGCAGCAGAGTGCATCGACTGGAGCATCCAAGGCCGCAGCATCTTTGAGCGCGAGAAGCCGCTGGCCGATGCCACCCTGCGCCGTGTGGCTCACGGTATGAAGCGGTACGTGCTGGACAGCGCTGACCCCTTCATTGTGCAGATCGCCAACTGGTCGCGCGCTGGAGTCACCAGCGCCAGCGATCCGCTCTCCACCGTCACGGCCTGGCCGCGCGGCGGGTCGCACGCCGTGGTGGCCCCCGTGATGGTCCAGGCAGGCCATGGCCAGGGCACACCAGACGCGCCACGCTGGAGTCACGGCAACAAGAGCGTGCGCGATCCCGTAGGCACGGTAACCGCCAGCGGCGGCGGCCAAGCCGTGGCCTTGGGGACGCTGGTGCAGATGGGCTACGGCGAACGCGAAGGCCAGGCTCCGCGCGCCCTGGACGCCCATCAACCGCTCGGCACTGTAGTCGGCGCTGGGAAATTCGCCGCAGTTGCTGCTTTCGTAGAGCAGGCCAACGGCGGCTTCAATGCCACCCCCGCCCGCGATGCCCGCGAGCCCTTGTCCACCAGCACAGCCACGGGTTCACAGCAACGGTTGGTAACGGCCCACCTCGCCACCTTGCGTCAGAACTGTGTCGGTGAGGACTTGGCCGATCCTGTGCCCACGATCACATCCGGGGGTGAGCACCATGCGCTCATTGAATACACCCTGTCGCCCGAAGCCGAAGAGGGCGCTTTGCGTTGCGCAGCCTTCCTGATCCGCTACTACGGCCAGGGCGGGCAGCTCGGCGACATGCGACAGCCCATGTCCACCAGCACTACCAAAGACCGCCTCGCACTTGTCACGGTATGGCTGCGCGGAACGCCCTACGTCATCGTGGACATCCAGCTGCGCATGCTCACCCCGCGCGAGCTGTACAACGCCAACGGCTTTCCCAAGACCTACATCATCGACCGGGGGCACGACGGGCGCGTTTTCAGCAAGTCCATCCAGGTGCGCATGTGCGGCAATGCAGTGCCGCCACCGCTGGGGCGGGCTGTGATTGAGGCGAACTGGAACAGCAAGGTTCCGATGCGGAGGGCAGCATGACAACCGTGTCACGTCCCGCCCTGCGCTACCACGGCGGTAAGTTCAGGCTTGCCAATTGGGTGATGCAGTTCTTTCCCCCGCATCGGATCTACACCGAAGCCTTCGGTGGCGCGGCCGGTGTTTTGCTGCAGAAGCCGCGCTGTCACGGGGAGGTTTACAACGACCTCGACGACAACGTGGTGTCATTCTTCCGTTGCCTGCAGTCGCCTGAGCTACGGGATCGGCTTGTGCAGGCCATCACCCTGACGCCCTACGCACGGGCAGAGTTTGATACGGCTTGGGAACCGACCGATGATCTGGTCGAGCGTGCGCGGCGCACGGCAGTTCGAGCCCAGATGGGTTTCGGTTCAGCAGGAGCCACCAAGGGGAGCACAGGCCTGCGCACCGACACGATGCGGCGCTACTCCACCGCTCAGATGGATTGGGCTGCCTATCCGCCTGTCCTGCTCGACGTAGCGGAGAGGTTTCAGGCGGTGCTGATCGAGAACCGCCCAGCAGTCGATGTGCTGCAACAGCATGACAGCCACGAGACGCTGCACTTTGTTGACCCGCCCTATGTCCACAGCACCCGAGTGCTTCGCAACTCAAGCGGTTGCTATCGACACGAGATGAGCGACGACGATCACGCTGAGCTGCTGGGAGTACTGCGCGAACTGCGGGGCATGGTTGTCCTGTCCGGCTATGCGTCGGACTTGTACGCTGACGAGTTGCCGGGATGGACCTCGCATTGCACGGCGGCAAGGATAAGCAGTGGTCGGGGAACTGCCTTGCGGACGGAGGTGGTTTGGCTGAATGCCAACTGCCAGTCAGCGTTGGCCAGTGCAGACAGCGGCCTCTTTTCCGAGGTTGCCTGATGACCAAGCAAGAGTTCGCTAAGGAGCGGTCACATTTCTCCAATGAGCCGAAGCTCTGGGTGGCTGTCTTTTTTTTGCGTCGCCAGTATGGGGCGGTCGTTCTCATTGACTCCAGCAAAAGAAACCTCCCCAGTTTTCAGCATCGTCTGAAACCTCTCTCCCTCTACCGGCCCGATCCCGAGTTTTGCCATCGCGGCGCTGGCCGCCGCGACGAGCGCGACGTTCTCGGGTTCCGAGAGCGTATGTCCGCGCCTGATTCGATCCCAAGGGGTAGTCGTGTCGTCGTAGAAATACCAAGTCATAGCGAATCTCCAGTGTTTGACCAGCGCATTCTCGCGCGGGAAGGCGTGGCATGAACCTCGCTGACGGCTATGAACTGGTCGTTCGCGCAGCCATTGAGGGCGCGCGCCCAGACCCCGAGCTGCGCATCGACGAGTGGGCCGAGGAGTTCATGGAGCTGCCCAAGAGCGCAGCCCACCCTGGCAAGTTTCGATTCGAGCGCACGCCCTATGCGCGGCGGGTGCACCAGGTGCTTTCACCAGGCCACCCGTGCAAGCGCGTGGTCGCGAAGGTCGCCTCGCAGATGTTCAAGACGCAGACTGCGATCAACGCCATCGGAGCGTGGATTCATCGTTCGCCCGGCAACATCCTGGCCCTGCAGCCCACCGATGGCCTGGCAAAGCGGTTCTCCGCCCGCATCTCGCAAGCCATCCGCATCGTGCCTGAGCTGCGCGAATGCGTCAGCCAGCAAAAGAGCAGGGACAAGCGGAACACCACCCAGGCCAAAGACTTCCGTGGCGATGCAACCCTTTACATCAACACCGCAGGTTCCGCGTCCAACCTGGCGGAAATCACCGCACGGTACCTCTTCATCGACGAAGTTGACCGGCTGCCGCCGCTGGAGGAAGGTGATTCGGTCGAAATCGCCGAGGCCCGGGCCACGCAGCATGAGCGCGATTGCAAGTTCTACGAAGTCTCCTCGCCCACCTTCGAGGGCTTCAGCAAGATCGATGACCTGTTTGAGATGGGGACACAGGAGGTCTACCGCGTTCCCTGCCCAAATTGCGGAGATCACCACGAACTGGTGCTGGAGAACTTCCGCTACCGACGCGACGAAGATACCGGCTTCATGGATCGGGCCTGGTTTGTCTGCCCGAGCTGCGAGTGCGACATCGAGGAACGCTACAAATCCAGCATGTTCCTCGACGAGGCAGAGGGAGGCACTGCCCACTGGCATGCCACCGCCACGGGCGACGGCGAAACTGTCAGCTTCACCATGTCGGCTTTCTACATGCCGATTGGTGCCACCAGCTGGCTCACCCTGGCACGCCAATACGACCGCGCCAAAAAGGCACGGCAGCGGGGTGACCACACACTCATGCAGGCGTTCTACAACACACGCCTGGGCCTGAGCTACCGCAACACAGAATCCAACACCACCGCCAAGCAACTGCAGGACCGTGCGGAGGACACCCCTCCACGTGTGATTCCCGATGAGGCGCTAGTGGTTACCATGGCAACCGACACCCAGGATACGTGGCTAGAGGTACAGATCGAGGGTTGGGGTCCGGGCATGCAGCATTGGGTGCTGGACCACATCATCCTCCCAGGTCTGCCCTCAGATTCGCCTGACGACCCTAAGAGCGTCTGGGCGCGGCTCGATGAAATTCGCCGCACCCCGTTGCTGCATGCAAGTGGCCGAGCTATCCAGATCAGCGCAGATGGTATCGACGCGGGGGGACACCACACCCAGGATGTGTACAACTACGGATCGAACCGCGCGCACCTTGGCTGCACGGTGCTGGGTGGATCGCCTAGGCCAAACCGTCCAATCATCAGCAGCACGCCCAGCAAAGTGGATATCGACTGGGGCGGCAGCAAGCGGCCAGGAGGCGTGGAGCGCTGGATGGTCGGTACCGACGTCGCCAAAGACTATCTGTTCAACCGCTTCCACCTGGCCGAAGGTCCGGGCGCCATGCGCTTTCACAAGAGCCTGTCGGCAGAGTGGTTTGCCGGACTGGTGGTGGAACAGCCTCGAACCCGATACGTGAAGGGTAGGGCGGTGCGCGAATGGGTCAAACCCAACGGCGCCCGTAATGAGCCGCTGGACCTTTCCGTCTACAACCTCGCCATCGCCTACCGCCTGGGCTTGCACAAGTGGAGTGCCCTGGACTGGCAGCGCCTGCGCGACAAGCTCATCCCTCGCAACAGAGACATGTTTGCCCCCATGCCGGAGGCCACTCCGGCATACCTGTCAAACACCGACGCAGGCGAGGTTCGGCAAGTCCACATGGCGCCTGGTCCAACTACCTCCCCAGCGCCCCAAGCCGGACCGACCGTACAGACGTCTGTACCCCAGCAAGCCAGCGTAGCGCCCACCCCCCCGCAGAGCGCTCCCACGCCCACCCCCATTTATCAACCTCAGGCGCCTGTCGGGCGCCGGATGCGATCAAGAGGACTTCGCCGATGACAAACAAATCAAACCAGTACGACACAGAAGCCTTGCGCTTGGCGGCCCCAGGTCCGGCGAGCCGTGACGGCGAGGAGATGTCACCACTCGATGAAGAGCAACGGGACCTCGACGATTTGTGTGAACGCTGGGTCGCATGGAAGGCAACCAGGAGGCTGTACGGCCCGCCACCAACAATGGGATCGGTGTTGGGGCAACTCAGCGGCACACGTACGCGGCCGTTGCAGCCCGGGGGGCCTGATGCAATTTCCAGCGCTGAGTTGGCGGCATTTCACATCGCGTATACGTGTCAGCCGGACGCGCTCGACAAGCGTGTGTTCGAACTCTACTACGTCCACCGTGTCGCACCGGTCAAGTCGGCAGCAGCGGCTTTGAAGATCAGCCGCTCCCATTTCTACTTGGTGCTGTCAGAGTTTCGGAAGAAGCTGTACAAAGCCTCTACTGCATTGTTAGAAGTTGAAATGTCGAAGTTCGCTACCATGACAGCCGGACGCACCCAGCCAAAATCAGATGGTGCATCTGAAATTGACTAACTACATGGAGGAAATATGGGCGAACTTAGAAAATGCCAAATCAAGCGCGAGTATCAGGATCCACTCACTGGCGTGTTTCACCAATGGGGCAGCAAGATTGGCTATGGGGAGGGAGATCAGCCATTTCAGGTTACGTATGGGGTGGTTGAACTTGACAGTGGAGAGGTCAAGGAAGTAGCTCCAGCGAGTATTGTTTTCTTGGACAAGTAGTTCTAGTCTCTTTTGTCAATCTCAGTTTTGTCATCTCTGGATAGGACACTTTTGAGATAGACGTGATAAGACACTTTGGCCCAAAATTGGCCCCAATTCAGGTAGGTCTCAAAACTCCGCCAGCCTGAAAATCAATAGTCCACAACGCAGTTGTGCAGCATGCCCCCGGCAGCCGAAAGGCCCCGGGGGCTTTCTTTTGGGGCTTCCAAACATGCTTGAAATTCGCCGCAGCGGCAACATGGCCGATGTGATTGCATCGGTGCGTGACGTGCCCGCTCGCATCGTGCCGTACGCCGCCTCCACGGCGCTCACGCGCACCGCGCAGCACGCGGCCAAGATCGAGCTGCCCGCCGAAATGCGTTCGGTGTTCGGCAACCCCGTGGCCTACACCCTGAACTCGCTGCGCATTGAGCCTGCGACCAAAGACACATTGAGTGCGCGGGTGATGGTCAAGACGAGTGCTGCGGGCATTGCGCCCGAGAACTTCTTGCTTCCTCAGGTCGAGGGCGGAGGCCGCAAGCACAAGCGTGCCGAGGCCGCCATGCGCTACGCCGGTGTGCTTGGCGCGGGCCAGTTCGCCATGCCCGGCAAGGGGCTGTCGCTGGACGCAAACGGCAACGTCAAGGGTGCCGAGGTTCGCACCATCCTGGCGGCGCTCAAGAACATCCGTGCCGTCTCCAACGCGGAGTTCAAACAGCGTAAAGGCCGCAAACTGGAAAACGACCTGTTCGTCGGCAAGCCCAACGGCGGCAATCGCCCAGACGGCATCTGGCGCCGGGAAGGCAAGCGCATCCGTGCGCTGTTCGTCTTCACCAATGACGCCCCCACCTACGGCAAACGCCTGGACTTCACGGGCGTGGTCCAGCGCGTGGCCCTGCAGCGTTTCCAGCCCGAGTTCCAGAAGGCCATGGCCGCCATGGTGGCGCGCGGGGGGCGGGCATGAGCGCGGCGCCTGCAATCACGCCGCTGGAGCTGGCGCAGCAGCGCCTGGCGAACTACCTGACGGCCGAGGCAAAGATCCTCGAATCGCAAGAGTACAGCGTGGGGCAGGGCGGCACTGCCCGCCGCACGCGCCGGGCCGAGCTGGAACAGGTGCAGAACGGCATCCGCGAAGTACGCATCGAGATCGCCAAACTGACGGCCGCAGCCACCCGCCGTGGGCGCGTCTCTTACCTACGCCCGAGGTGCTGACATGCACGCATCCCTCCTCGATCGCCTCGTGAGCCGGGTGGCGCCGACGTATGCCGTGAACCGCCTCAAGAGCAAGATGCAGTTCGATGTGATCGCATCCCTTGGTGGCTCTCTCGGTGGCGAAAACGCCCTTTTTGGATCAGACGATGCCACGGGCACGCGCGACGATGGTGGCTCACGCCGCTGGCGGCCCGCGCCCCGCGATGCCAAGGCCGACAGCCTCAAGCACCTTCCCCTGCAGCGCGGGCAGTCGCGCGACCTTGTGCGTACCAGTCCCATTGCCTTGGGCGCCATCAACACCAACGTGGATCGCGTCGTCGGCACCGGCCTTGCTCTCAGTGCACAGCCGCACCGTGGCATCCTGGGTTGGAGCGTGGAAGAGACCGTGGCCTGGAAGATGCACGTTCAGGCCGAGTTCAGCCTCTGGGCTGACAGCCCTGAATGCGATATCGCAGGCACGCTCAACTTCTACGAACAGCAAGGGCTCCTGTTGCGCAGCACGCTGGAGAGCGGTGACACCTTCACCATCCTGCCTGACGGTGAACCCACCTCTACACAGCCCTACCGCCTCCGCATTCAGTTGCTGGAGGGTGATCGCTGCGGCAATCCTCAGGGGACGCGGGACACCGAAGAAGTTGCGGGCGGGGTCCGCATGGGGCAAGGCGGCATGCCCATGGCCTTTTTCATCTACGACCACCATCCCGGTGGCGTGCGTGTCGCGGGCAACCGCTGGGCAGGCCGGTGGTACGACCGCCTGGGCAGGTCCGGGCGCCGGCGCATCCTGCACCACTACCGCAAGCTGCGGCCCGAGATGCCTCGCGGCGTGCCCTACCTGGCGCCCATCGTCGGCTGCATCAAGCAACTCACACGCTACACAGAGGCCGAGATTGCAGCCGCTGTCATCAGCAGCTATTTCACCGTCTTTATCAAGAGTGATGGCGGCAACGCTGCAGCACCCATCTTCCAGGGTGGAGGCGCGCCCGGTGAAGGCGGCGGCGGAGGCGACGTTTCCGAACTGGGGCCAGCCGCCATCATCGATCTGGCGAAGGGTGAAGAAGCGCAGTTTGCAAACCCTCTGCGGCCCAACCCTAACTTCGACCCCTTTGTCCAAGCGGTGCTGCGCCAGATCGGCATGGCGCTGGGCATCCCCTACGAGCTGCTGGTCAAGAAGTTCGACGCCAGCTATTCCGCCAGCAAGGCAGCGCTGCTTGATGCTGGCATTTACTTCCGCTCGGTGCGCACCTGGCTTTCGCGCAGCTTCTGCCAGCCCGTGTATGAGACATGGCTCGCCGAAGCGGTGTCACGCGGCCGTGTCACGGCCCCGGGGTTCTTCACCGACCCCCTGCTGCGTTGGGCATACACCCGCGCACTCTGGCATGGCGACAGCATGGGCAGCATCAACCCCAAGGATGAGGTAGCTGCATACAGCGCTGCTGTAAACGAGCGGTTCATGTCTCGTGAGCGTGCCGAGTGGGAGTTGTTCGGCACCGATTGGAACGACACCTTCGACCAGAAGGAAGCCGAGGAATCGCGCCTGCGCAAAGCCCAAATGCTCCCAGTGCCCAAGGCTGGTGCAGCAGCTCCACAGAACTCGCCCAAGCCATCGGCAGCTCCCTCAAAAGAGGATGCCGTCGAAAACGAAGCGGTACCCGCATGACCGAGAAAACCATTTCTGCCGAACAGGTCGCGATCCTGGCCGAGCGTGTGGACACCCTGCTGCTCAACTACTCGGAACTCAAGGGCCTGCTGTTGGCCATCAGTCAGCAACAAAGCACCGTCAGCAGCCAGTCTGCGGTGCTGCAAGAGCGTCTGGTGTCGTTCGACGCCAATCAGCGCCGCCTGTTCCAGCTTTCTGACGAGCACGCGCACTCGATCAAGCAGATCAGCTCCGAACTCAAGGTGCACAGCTGGACCTGGAAACTCGTGGGCTCCGTCGCGGTGTCATCGCTGGGCTTGGTCGGCTGGGCGTACACCGAGTTGCGCAGCCTGCAAGGCCAGGACAACCGGCATGAAAACCGGCTTTCCATTCTCGAATTCATTGTCGGCGGCCGCGCATCACCGGCCCCGAAGTCCAAGGAGGGCACTACCCCATGACTCTGCTCGATCTCATCACGGGCGCCTGGGCCATCGACCCCGACAAGCTGCGCGAGATCCAGGCAATCTATGCCACTCACCTGCGCGGCGAGAAGATCGACATCGCCGCCATCGAGGCCCGCCTCGGTCGCCCCCTTTCCAGTGAGCAGCAGGCCTACTCGGTGGAGCCTGGCGGTGTGGCAGTGCTTCGCATGTCTGGCGTGATCGCACCCAAGGCAAACCTGTTCATGCAGGTCAGCGGGGGGCTCAGCACTCAGATGGCCACCAAGCAGCTCGAAAGCGCCACGGTTGATTCCAGCGTGCGTTCCACCATCCTGGCGCTGGATACCCCGGGCGGCAGTGTTATTGGTACGCCTGAGATGGCCGCTGCCGTGCACGAGTTGGCGAAGATCAAACCCATCGTCACGCACAGCGATGGCGCTCTTGCCAGCGCAGGCTATTGGATCGGCAGCGCGGCCAACGCCGTGTACGTCAGCGGCCCCACAGTGCAGGCCGGCAGCATTGGCGTGGTCATCGACCGCACTTTCAATCCGAACAGCGCGCTGCGCGAGGAAAGCATCGTCGCTGGCCGATACAAGCGCCTCACCAAGTCCAACGAACCACTGAGCGACGAAGCCCGCGCCATCGTCCAGGCCGACGTGGACTACGTCTATTCGCTGTTCGTGGACGCCGTCGCGCAATACCGCGACACCACGGCACAACAAGTTCTGGACCGCATGGCCGATGGCCGTGTGTTCAGGGGCCAGCAGGCCATCGATGCGGGGTTGGTGGACGGTGTCTCCACCCTCGACGCACTGGTGGAAAGCATGGCCACCAACCCCGCCCCGTACGCCACGCGCCGCAAGGCCGTGTTTGCCGTGGCGGCACTTCCGTCCCCAAGCGCCGGTGCTGCGCCCAAAGACACAACCACAACCCGTGAAAAGGAACCCGTCATGGCTGACCCTGACAACAAAACCCCCATCACGCGTGCGTCTTTCGAGCAGGACCACGCGCCACTCTTCGCCCAAATGCGCGGCGAATTCCTCGCCCTGGGGGCCACGCAAGAGCGTGAGCGCATCCAGGCCGTGCTGGCCCTCGACGCCCATGGCGAAAAGGAGCTGATCAATACCCTGGCCTTCGACGGCAAGACCTCTGCGGGTGATGCCGCTCTTGCCGTGCTCAAGGCCCAGGCCGCACGCACCTCAGCAGCTGCTGCCCAGCACCAGCAGGATGCCCCGCCCGCCGCACCTGGCAGCGCCTCCGCCGCGCCCACGAATCAGGGCGAAGACACGGACCGCAGCATCGGCAAGCGCGCCGCTGCAGCCTTCAACGAACTCCGGGGCCGCTAAGGCGTCGGTTCCATCAACACCCATTTGAAGGACCAAGAACATGACGTTCCTTGCAACCTACAAGAGCCAGGGGTATGTACCTCGCGGACTCATCGCTGGCAACGCAGCATTGCTGATCAGCGAATCCATCTCATTGCTGGCGGGCAACCATGCACGCGGCACCTTGCTGGGCCGTGTGACGCTGGGCGATGCCACTTCGGCCGCGAAGGCTGGTGGCAACACCGGTAACGGTGTGCTGACCCTCGATGCGACTCCCCGCCTCGACGGCGCACAGGCTGGTGTCTACGCCGTCACCTGCACCACTGCTGCAGCCAACGGCGGCACCTTCACGGTAGTCGCGCCAGATGGCTACTCGCTCGGCACCGTATCCGTGGGCGCCACGTTTGCCAACCAGATCAAGTTCAGCATCGCCGATGGCAGCACGGACTTCATCGTGGGCGACAGCTTCAACATCACCGTCGCGGCGGGGTTGGGCGGCTTTGTGAAAAGTCTCTCCACCGCCAATGACGGCTCGCAGGTGCCCGAAGCCATCCTGGCCGAAGACACCGACGCCACGCTGGCACCGGCTCCCACCATCGCCTACACGCGCGGTGACTTCATCTCCGATGACGTCATCTTCGGCGCAGCCCACACCGTGGACTCCACGCGCGCGGTGCTCCGCGACAAGGGCATCTTCCTCATCGGTCAAGTGCCGGTCTGAGGCCCATCCACAACCCCAACACATAGGAGCCTTACACCATGCCCGATATCTTCAGCACTGACAGCCTGGTCGCTGTCGTCGAAGAGCTGCGCGTGCCCAACCTGGGCCTCGCAAACCGCTACTTCATCAACGTCCAGCAAGACGAATCCGAAGAAATCCACTTCGACATCGAGAACAAGCCGCGCCGCATGGCTCCGTTTGTCAGCCCTCTGGTGGCTGGCCAGGTGGTCGCCAGCCGTGGTTTCCGTACCGACACCTTCAAGCCTGCGTACATCAAGGACAAGCGCGTGTTTCACCCGGGTCGCGCCGTCAAGCGTGCCATGGGCGAGAAAATTGGTGGTGAGGAGCTGTCCGCCGAGCAGCGCATGGAGTTGCTGGTGGCGCAGGATCTCCAGGATCAGATTGACGGCCTGGAGCGCCGCCTCGAATGGATGGCGGCCCAGGTGCTCTACGCGGGCAAGGTCGTTGTCCAGGCACCCCAGTACCCAAAGGCGGTCGTGGACTTCGGGCGCCACCAGGACCTCACCATCAACCTGCAAAACGCGGAGCGCTGGGGCGAGAACGGCGTCAAGCCACTCGATAGCCTGCAGGACTGGTCGGACACCATGGTCAAGCTGACAGGCGTTGGCATCAGCGATGTGACGATGACCATCGACGCCTGGAAGGTGTTCCGCGCCGATCCTGACGTAAAGGAACGCCTTGACCGCTATCGTGGCAACAGCACCATCCAGCAAGACGCCCACAACCGCGAAGGCCTGGTGTTCCAGGGCATCGTGGATGGCTTCAACATCTACACCTACAGCGGGTGGGGCATTGAGCCAGGCGACGAAGAGGCCCAACAGAAAACGCTGCTGCCCGCCTTCACGGTGATCTGCACCGCCGCGCCAGACCTGGTGGAGGGCACGCGCCATTTCGGCGCCATCCTCGACCACGATTCGCTGCAGGCCATGCCGTACTTCCCCAAGAGCTGGTTGGAACAGGACCCCAGCATGCGCTACCTGCTGCTGCAGTCGGCGCCCTTGCTGGTGCCATACCGCGTCAACGCCACGATGCGCATCAAGGTGCGCTGATCGGCCATGCTGGATCTCGAAGAAGACATGGCCACCGTGTTCTACGGCCCCGACTTCGCCACCACCTTCACGCGCCAGCGGCCATTGGTCGCTGACGTGGATGTGACGGTGATTTTTGGGGTGGTCGATACAGAGGCCCTGGATGGCCGCGCCATGGCCGCCACGCGCAAGGTGCAGATGCCTGTCACGCAGGATGTCCGCGCTAATGATGTGTTGGTGGCCAAGGAGGCTATCCCGGCCCTCAGCATCGCCGTAGGCGCCCGGTTTCGCGTGCTGGACAACCCCCTGCGCGTGAACGACGGCATGGAGATGGAGGCGCTGCTGGGCAGCGTGTCGCCATGAGCACGCTCAAGCCAGACACGTTGCCACAGGGCGCCCCCTTCGCCATCGGTGCGGCCATCGTTGCGGCGCTGCGGGTGGCCCCAGCGCTCGACGGTGCAACGGTGCTGGACAACCCCAAGCGGTCCAGCGCCCTGCAAGACGGGGCACGCATCGTCTTCTTTGAGGATCAGGCCGACAAGCTCATTGCGCAGCCGGGCCACGCCGCAAAGCGCACTTACGGTTTTTCGCTGGGCGTCATCAATCGCACAGAGACCGACCGGCTGGGCGCTCATTCCGACTACCGGGCGGCCAAGCGCGTCATCCGCAACTGCATGCCAGAAATCGTCAAGCTGGTGCAGATCGTGGACCGTGGCCTGGTTGAAGGCGACGTGCTCTATCGCCTTGAAAACCTCGACGTGGGAGGCGGGCTGGTGCTTGGCCTGTTCACGCTCGACTACCGCGATCCGGGCTGACAAGCCTGTTTCGATTTTCCCAACCCGAGGGCCCGCCGACGTGCGGGCCTTTTTGTTTCTACTGAAAGGAGGCGGTTATGACCGCACGTGCAGTTCTGGCTGGTGGCCTGGTGACCTTGTCCGTCTGGAATACGGTGACGCAGGCGTGGGGCCCTTGGGGCGATGCCCTGGATGCCGACAAGTTCGCCATCAAGCCCAACTCGGAGAAGAAGTCCAGCACCTCCAAGTCCCACAAGGATTACGGTCAGTCGCGAGCTTCTGTTGTCATTCCCAAGCCCACCGAGCTGTCCATCTCCATCTCGGCCGCCAGCGCGGCAACTTTGGCCATGCAGTTCCAAGGCATCGTTGAATCGGTGACGCAAGGCGCGGGGACGCTGGCTGCGGCCGAAGTCACGGTGACTGCGCTGGGCGATTGGCTGCCCATTGGCAAGCGCAACTTGGTGGAAGAAGGCTTCGAGGTATTCCAGGCAGATGGCAGCACTGAACTCGCTGCCGGGACCTATGAAGTTAACTGGTCGCGTGGCGAGATCCGCGTGAAAAGTGGCGTCACTGTGGGCAACAAAATCAAGATCTCTGGTGACTACAACGCCGTCGACGGGAAGAAGATCCTGGGCGGCCGGGTGCCTCAGATCCGGTGCCGGGCGCGCTTCGACGGTGCCAACCTCGTTGATGGCGCGCCGGTTGAAGCGGACGTGTTTGAGGCAGTGCTGGGCGCCGGAAACGAGTTCGACTTTCTGTCCGACAACTTCACCGCCACTGAGCTGTCGGGAGACATCGTGACACCTCCCGGTAAGGAGCAGGGCTACGAGGTCGTCTGGCCGACCCTCACTGCCTGATCAAGGCCGCCGTACAGACGTCTGTACGGCGCCCATCAGCACCAGCACGGGCCATCCCACTACCACGGTGGCGATGGCCCCGCCACCCAGCGCCATCAGGCGCTCCGAATCCACCAGCAGGCCCAACAGGGCCAGCGGAATGCCCGCGCCCGCCAGGGCAATGCACCACACCAAACCCTTCATCTGATCCTCCAACATGGCCGATCCCAAGATCAAATACGACATCGAAGCCGCCGTCAAGGGCGAAGCCGATGCCGATCAGCTCGCCAAGGCGCTGCGCGGGGTTGGAGACGTCTTGGAGGGCGACCTCCAAAAGGGTGCGCTGGATGCCGCACGCGCCCTGGAAATGCTCGGGACCAAGCAGCGAACTCTCGAAACCTTTCAACAGCTCAAGAATGAATCGGGAGCCCTGGCGATAGAGCTGGCCGAGGCGCAGGGCAAGCTGCAGCAGATGGACGCCCAGCTCGCACAGGTCAGCGCTACTACGCAGCGCTTTGTGCAAGCGGAGCTGGGGGCAAAGGCAGCTCTTGAATCCAAGCGTTCAGAGCTTGCTGCCGTGAAGAAGGGGTATGAAGACCTGCAATCCAGCACGCTCGGAGCGGCTCGCAAGACGGACGAGTACCGTACAGCGAGCACGACCGCAAAGGAGCGGGTCCAGCAGCTCTCAGTTGAAATCAGGCAGCAAGCGCGAAGCCTGAAGGATGCCGAGGCCAATACGCGCACCGCGCAGCAGGCCGAAAACCGGCTCTCTGCCCAGCACCAAGAATCTACTGCCGCGTTGCTCCAGGCGCGGTCTGCGCTGGATGCCAATAACGCTGCTCTTGGGCTTGGAAGAGAAAGCCTCCGGGCGATGGGCGTCGAAGCATCGAACCTAGCCCAGGCAGAGCGCAACTTGCAGGCCGCAGTTGCGCATGTGCGGCAAGAAGTAGCGGCCATGGCACCTGCATATCAGCAGGCCGCATCCGCCTCGACTCAGTCCACGCAGGTGCAGGCGCAAAACCAGCGCACCTTGCGTGAGGGCATGACCTCCATCAGCACCCAGCTCGCCCGCATCCAGCAGGTGGCCACGGTGGCACTGGGTGGTAGCTACGTGGGCGGCCTAGCTAAGTCGGTGGCAGACACCGCCGACGAGTTCCGCAACCTCGAAGCCCGCGTCAAGTTGGCGACGGGCGAAGGCCCGCTGTTTCAAGCCGCCTTTGATGGGGTAGCGCAAGTCGCTCTGCGCACGAACACCGCGCTCAATGAAACGGGCACGCTGTTCGCGCGCCTGGCGAAGGCAGGGACAGAGGCCGGCCAGTCTGCCCAACTCGCGCAAGACAACGCGCTGCGCCTCACTGAAACCATCAATCAAGCCATCCAGCTATCGGGTGGCTCTGCCGACTCGTCCAGGGCCGCGATCACGCAGCTCATCCAGGGCTTGCAGTCGGGTGTGCTGCGGGGTGAGGAGTTCAACTCCGTCATGGAACAGGCGCCGCGCCTTGCACAAGCCATGGCCAACGGCCTGGGTGTGACGACTGGCGAGCTGCGCAACTTGGCCGGGCAGGGCGCCCTCACTGCCGAAGTGGTGATGAAGGCTCTGCGCGGCCAGGCCGACGTGGTGGCAAACGAGTTCTCCAAGCTGCCGCCCACAGTGGGCCGTGCTCTGCAGAACCTCACCACGCAGTGGACGCTTTATGTCGGCCAGGCGGACAACGGCTTGGTGAGCAGCGCAAACGCTGCCAAGGTGATCAACGCGCTGGCAAGCAACCTTGACACCCTGGTGACCACGCTCACCGCTGCGGGCAAGCTGTGGGCGGCCATCAAGATTGCGGGCTTGGCGGCTGACTTTGGCGCCTGGGCGCTCAAGACCCTGTCGGCCACGGCTGCGGTCGAAAAGAACACCCTCGCGGTGGCGGCGAACACCTCGGCGCAGGTGGGCAATGCAGCTGCCCACGCTGCCAACACCGCCGCGCAAACCGCCAACATCGCCGCCACCACGGCGTCCACAGCCGCACGCACCGCCAATGCCGCGTCGTGGGCGTCGATTGCCACCTTCACGGGCCAGGCCACCAAGGCCACCACAGCGGCCACGGCGGCGGCTGTGGCGAACACGGCAGCAACGGGTGCCAAGACCGCAGCATTCGGCCTTCTGGGGGGCGCGGTGCGCGGGGTCACCGGCCTCCTGGGCGGCCCGCTGGGGTTGATCGCAACGGTGGTGCTGTTCAATGGGGAGATCAGGCGCGGTGCCACATCGGTCTTTGAGTGGGCGATGAGCTTCACCGAGGCCGGTAGAACCCTCAAGAACTACGAAGCTCAACAGCGCGCAGCCACCGAGGCCGTAGCTCGTGACACAGAGGCCCGCAAGGCACAGGCGGCGGCCTTGCAGCTGCAGAACGACAAGATGGTGGAGGCCCGCAACAGGGTATTCGACCTGACCAAGGAGAGCGTGGGCCTCATCGCAGAGTTCGACAAGCTGCGCACCTCGGGCGACTCTGTCGCTGATGCGGTCGGCAAGATCGGCAAGGATTTTGACCTGTCGAACTCCCCAGGCATCCGCACCGCCTCTGCCGTGCTCGACAAGCTGCTGGCAGACGGCAAGCTGACGGCCAGTGAGTTCCAGGCCGCCTGGGCAAAGGCGCTCGATGGGCAAGATCTTGCCAAGTTCGAAGTGCTCGCCCGCACCGCCTTTTCTGCTGCTGCGCAAGACGCGAAGAAGCTGCAGGACCAGCTGCAGCAGGCCATCACCAACGGCGCATCCGAGACGGTGCTCAACGACCTGCGTGATCGCATCAAGTCAACCCTTGAGGCAGCGGGCCGCGAGTCTGAGCGCGTGTCCCAGATGATGGACAACGTACTGCGCGAAGCCGTCAAGCGCACAGGGCTGGAGTTCGAGCAGCTGCAGGGCAAGATCGGCGCTGCATCGCGCAGCGCGTTGAACGACCTCGATGTCGTCATCGGTGGCCTTGACCGTTTGAAGGCGCAAGGTGTGGATGCCGGGCGCGTGCTGGCCGCCAGCTTCACCCAGGCCATCAACACGGCAGACAGCCAGAAGGCTCTGGACGAAGTCCGCGCCCGTGTCGAACAGGTACGCAGGGCGCTGGGTGACAAGGTGGCCGATGGCCTGCTTGATCAAGCCAAGCAGAAGGCCGAGGAGTTGAAAGCCGCACTTGATCAGGCCACGCCTGGCATCAACAGCGTTGCTGAGGCCATGAAGCGGCTGGGCCTGGAGTCTTCGGCCAGCCTGCAGCGCACCGCAAGCGAGGCCCAACAGGCGTACGCGGTGATCGCCCAGGCAGGTGCCCAAGAGGGCGAGTCCTACCTGGCATGGCAGCGCCGAAAAGAGCAGGCGGCCCTGGTCATGATTCAGCGCATGGTGGAGGCCAATCGCGGCATCGTAGACGCGAACATTGCTGCGCAGGCCTCGGCGGCGGGTCTCAAAGTCGAAGTAGATGAGAGCGGCCGCACCATCGTGCGCTCCATGCGCGATGCCGAGGAAGCCACACACCGCGTGGGCCGTGCAGCCGGTGGCGCTGCAGGCGGCTATCGGGATATGGCCGCTGCGGCGGCGCAAGCAGCTGCGAACGCCAAAGCCGTCGAAAAAATCTACGACAAACACCGCCTCACACCCGGTGGCGACAAGGACAAAAACACCGTGGGCGACGGCTCCGACCTGATCGGCAAGTCCCGCGACATCCGCTATGCAGGAGTGAACGACACCGATATCAACCAGCAGATCGCCGCCCGCTATGGCGAGGAGGCTGTGGGCAATGAACTTGCCATGAAGGCCTGGCAATTGCGCCTGCAGCTCCAGGCCTACCAAAAGAACTACGGGAACATGCGCAGCAAGCAGAGCCTGCTGGAGCAACGGAACATTGCTGCGGAGCTTGAACGCATCGAACGCGAGCTGGCCAAGTCGCTCGGGAAGGATGGATCGACCTCCTCCCGCCCTGGTGGCGCTGGTGGCAGTGCCGGTGGCGGCGGTAGCTCCAGTGGTGGCGGTGGCAACGGTGCAGGCGGCAGAGGCGGCGGCGTTTCATCCGGTAGCGGTGGGCTTGACTCCGGCAGTCAAGGCGGCGTATCGCGGCAACCCCCTGGCGTCCCAGTCCATCTTCACTACGGCAATCGGAACCTGGGTGCGGTGAACACCGACGCTGCCGGGCGCGAGGTGCTGGAGAACTTTCTCACCGCGCTGGCCGACAGCAAGCGTGTCTCAAGGTAGCCCATGGCCATCACTCTCACATACGGCTCCACCACCCTGGAACTGCCTGAAGACCTCCTGTGGGTCAATGAATTTCGCTGGTCTCCGGTGGCCCAGGCCACAGAGCGCAGCCTCACCGGCGCGCTGCTGGTAGACGCTGCCCCCCGGGTAGGCGGCAGGCTGATCACGCTGGCAGGCAGCGAAGACAGCGCCTGGATTCTCCGTTCCGGCATGGAAACCCTACTTGCCTGGGCCGCACTGCCCGAGCAGCAATTCACGCTCACGCACAACGGCGTGGCGCGCACGGTCATTTTTGACCACGGCACCGCAGAAGAAAGCGGCGCCATCAAGCAAGTGGAGCCCGTGGTCCCTTACAGCGACCCCGAGCCCTCCGACTACTACTGCAGCCTCGAACTCAACTTTTTGGAAGTCTGACCATGTCCATCGCATCCGGCGACATCAAATTCTTTGCCTCCAAGAACATGACCGATACCCCGGACGGCGGGGGCGGCCCGACCGGCGTTGTCATCCCCGATGGCGCCAGCAACGCCATCTTCCCGGACATCAGCGAACTGGACCGGGCTATAGGCCGCGTGAACATCCGCCAGGTCGTGCTGGGTGTGACCACGCCGGACACGGACACCTACCTGGGCGCGCACGTCATCATTGCCGCGCCGCCCAACGACCCGCGCGTGTCGGTTGTCATGGTCAAGGTCGATAACCTGTTTGCCAACCGCGACGAGATGAAGCGCCGCATCGAGAGCTACCTGGCGGGCGGCTCCTCTTACCCCGGTTACCTGTTCGGCGACATGCTGCAGGGCCAAAGCTCCATCGCAATTGCGCAGCGCGAGGGCGTACCCTTGCCCAACATCGGTGATCGCCTGGTGCTGCGCAAGAACTTCGGCCTGCCAGGCCAGGTCGAGCAGTTCGTGGCCGTCACATCGGTCAGCAACCTGCTGCGCATCTTCTCGGACAGCGCCGGTGACTTCCTGCGCAACATCGTCTCGCTGGGCCTCAGTGATCCGCTGGAAGCCGACTTCGACGGCTTCGACGCCATGCGTATCGACCCCAGCGCCGAAGAGATCAAGGCCCGCACCAGCATCAACGAAGCCGTGGTGGCCAATGCCGCCAGCTTCTACGGCGCCGTGCCGCTGGCCGAGCCCGCCAGCATTGGCGACTTCACGGTGCGCGCCAGCACCATCCGCGTGCCCATCGTCCCCAGCGCACAGGCCGAGACGCCCATTGCCGACGCGAGCACCAATGGCATGGCATACGCCCTGGTGGCGGCTGGCGGGCCGGTGGTGCAGGCGGTGTTTGCAAACTGGTCTCCCAGCCAGTCCTTGTTCGTGGGCGGTAGCCTGCTGCCTGGCAGCGTGTCTGTCGAGCGCGATGGCATCACCATCATCGACAAGGGCGGGCGGCTGCTGCAGGCCGGTGCCGAGGTGGGCAGCATCGACTACGACAACGGTGTGGCATCGCTGTCTGTGGATGTGTTTGGCACGGGCGCAGGATCGCACACGATCACCGCCACCCCCGCCGCCACACCGCAGGCCGCGCAGCGCTCCTTGGGCATTGCCATCACGCTGCAAAACCGTGCCCTGAACTATGTGGTCACCATCGTTCCCCCCGCGCGGCGCAGCCTGGTCGCGCACTACCTGGTGGCGGGCCGGTGGTACACCCTGCGCGAAGACGGCTCGGGTGCCTTGCGCGGCCTGGACGCATCCTATGGGGTGGGCAACCTCAACCGCACCACGGGCACCCTGCAGATCACGCTGGGGGCCTTGCCCGACGTCGGCAGCGCGCTGATCCTGCAGTGGGTTGACGAAGTGACCAGCCAGGCGCTGAGCAACACCACCTTGCGCATGAGCACGCGGCTCTACACGCCCCTCAATACCTCCGGGGCGGCCTCCGACGCACCTGGCGCACGCCCCATCCAGCCGAACAAACTGAAGATCACCTGGAACGACGGTGCCGCCAAATCTGCATCGGATGACGGCAATGGCGTCATCACCGGCGATGCCACGGGCGTCGTGGATTACCAGCGCGGCGTGGCGCTGCTGGCGCCCACCGCGCTGCCCGCACCCGGCACGGTCTTTACCCTGAAGCAAGAGAACGCGCCGGGCGTGCCCGCCAGCGGTGCCATCGCGGTGACCAAGACCGACATGGTGTGGACCACTGGCGCCCCCGTGCGGACCTCGACGGTGGGCGCGACCATTGCGGCGGGCACGGTGGCGTTCGACCTGCAGATCGTGGCAAACGGCACGGCCACGGGCCTGCCTGCGGGCGCGCAGCTCTACCAGTCCCGCGCGCATGGAGACAACGGCCTGCGTACGTCTGTGAGCATGAAGGTCAATGTCACGGACGACGGCACCGGCAACCTCAAAGCCCTGGGCCAGACCATCGGCTCGGTTAACTACGGCTCGGGGGTGCTCAGCATCAACCCCGCGCTGTTCAGTACGGCTGCGATGACAGGGTGGCAGGCCCTGCTGGTTGCCACTGTCGATGGCACCGGACAGAACTGGCTGCTGATGGGTGGCCGCCTGGGCGACTACGCAGGGGCAGGCTTCACGTTTGATGCTGACTGCACCTTCAACCCGTTCAACACCCTGGTTTACATCCCGGGCACAGCCTCCACCGACCCTATCGACCCCGTGTCCGTCACGGTGGACTCCTATATCAACCGCGTGCTGACCCTGGCGGACGGCTACACGCTGCAAGGTGTGTCTTTCGAGCTGGCGGGCGGGCGCCTGCTGGCGGCCAATACCGGCGTGCTGCTGGGCAGCATCAACCCCGCGACCGGCGCAGGGGTGCCGGTGGGCACGGTGAGCGCAGCCCTGGGCATGCTCGAACTCACCACCTGGACCCCGGGCACAGCCAATGCGCTCACCGAATGGCGCGCGGTGCAAGCGCCCCCAGTCTCTGGCTCGGGGGACATCTCCGGTAACACGAAGGTGATGTTCCGCACCGCCACGGCGCCGCTGCGCCCGGGCAGCTTCTCGCTGGTGGGCGAGATGGAGGATGGCACGCCCATCAACGTGACGGCGGGCACCAACGGCAAGATCGACGGCGCCCGAGTCAAGGGCACCATCAACTACGACAACGGGGTCGCGGAGCTGGTGTTCTGCAGCCCGGTGCCCACCAGCCTGGGCACTGCAGACCTGTCGTACATGGGGATTGCCGGGGTGGGCGTGGTTGATCTGGACACAGCCCGCGCCAGCACGCTGCGCTACAACGCGGTGGCCTACACCTACATCCCGCTGGATGCCTCCATCGTGGGCATCAACTCGGTGCGCCTGCCCACCGATGGTCTGGTGCCCGTCCATGCGGCGGGCCGGGTTGCTGTGGTGGGCAACGTGCAAAAGCTGGCGCCCGCCACCGTAGCCAACGGCGACACCTTCGACTGCGGCCGAACCCGCCTCTCGCGCGTGCGCCTGCTGGGCCATGACGGTCTCACGATCAACACCGGTTACACGGTGGATCTCGAAACCGGCCTGGGCTCCTATACGAATGTCACTGGCTACAGCCAGCCGGTAACCGTGGAGCACCGCATCGAAGACACGGCACTGGTGGGGGACGCGCAGCTCAGCGGCCATATCCGCTTCACACGCCCCCTCACCCACAACTACCCGGTGGAGGGCACCTACGTCAGCAGCGCGCTGCTGCTGGGCGACATGCGTGCCAGGGTGTCGCTGAAGTTCGACCAGATGAGCTGGAACGGCATCACCTGGCTGGACGCCCTGGACGGTGACCAGGCCCTGGCCTCCTACAACGACACATTGGCCCCCATCGAGGTGACCAACGAAGGCGCCCTGACAGAACGCTGGGCGATGCACTTCGAGGTCAGCGGCACTTCGTTTCGGATCGTCGGCGAGAACGTCGGTGTCATTGGCACGGGCTCCACAGGCGCCGACTGCGCACCCATCAATCCCAACACCGGCGAGCCGTATTTCACGGTCCGTGAATCAGGCTGGGGCGCGGGCTGGGTGGCGGGCAATGTCCTGCGCTTTAACACCGTGGGCGCCATGGCATCCGTGCCCCTTGTGCGCGTGGTCCAGCAAGGCCCCGAATCAGGCACTAACTATTCCTTCTCGGTTCTCGCACGCGGCGACGTGGACCGTCCCTAAAAGAGGCACAACCACATGACTTCTCCTGTCGATACCTCCGTCAAATGGGCGCGCAGCAGCATGCCGGGCGCGCCCACGCTCACCCGCGCCGCTGGCAGCCTGATCGCGCTGCTGGACGCCTTGCTGGTCAATGGCTGGGGCCAGCAAACCGCGTCCAGCGTGGTCGTTGCGGGCGGTGTGGCCACGGCGACGTTTCCGACCGACCACGCAGCAGCAAAACATGCTGTAGTGCTGGTGGACGGCGTGACGGGCACGCTCACGGCTTTAAACGGCGAGCAGAAGGTGACAGCCGTGGCGCCCAACGTCATCAAGTGGGCCACGGCGGCTGCGGATGGCGCGGCCACGGGAACCATCACCGTGAAGATGGCACCGGCTGGGTTTGCGAAGCCTTTTACTGGCACGAACCTCGCGGCCTACAAGTCGGCCCACCCAGCCGCGCATGGCCAATACCTGCGCGTGGCCGATACCACCGTCGAGTCGGCCCGAGCTGTGGGCTACGAGACCATGACAGCCATCTCCACTGGTACGGGTCTGTTTCCCTCTGCTGCGCAAGTGAGCGGCGGCGCCTATTGGGGCAAGTCGGACGCGACCAGCGGCACAACACCATCGCCCTGGTTGTTTGCCTCGGATGGCCGGATTTTCTACTTGATGGTGCAAGGCTGCTTTGAATCCAATGCTGGGTTGGGTCATGCCGTTTTGGCCTTCGGGGACCTCGTCCCAGAGTCGCCCGCTGGAGACCCCTTTGCCACGGTATTGGCAGGTTCCCCTGACTCGGGTTGGAACGCGGTGGGGGGGAACTATGTCATCGACTACGGCGCAGTGAATTACGCCGTGGCCACACCAAGGGTCTTCCTCGGAACGGGCACAAGTTCTCGCGGATGTGCCTCGACAGAGTCTCGGTTTGGCGCCTCTTCAGATCCCCTTCCAAACCCCATCACGGGCGCGATTCCCCTGAGCCGTATCGGCTACAAGGACACGGTGGCTGGGTTTCAAAGGGCCACCTTTCCTGGGCTGCTGTATTGCATCAACCCGAAGGCGGAGGCACTTATCGCCAATCACCAGGTTGTGGAATTGCCAGGTGGCAAGGCCTACGCGGCTTCCTTCCATGGCAATCAGGTGTACGTCAGCTCCATGCTGAACGTAGCCATGCTGGACATCATTGGTCCTTGGAGGTGAGTCATGGCAGCCCATAAGTATTGGCAGGCCCTGGCAATGGTGTCGCCGACCCCCGCGACCTTGGAGCTGTCGGAGTTTCACCTCTACGATGGGGTGACCCGCGTGGACGCGGCAGCGACCCTCACGGCCAGCGCCGCACCCTCTGGCGCGCTGGCGAACCTCAAGGACGACAGCACCGCGACCGGCTGCTACTGGGCGGCGGGGGGCGATGCCGTGGTGCTCACCTGGACGTTCCCCACGGCGCAAAACGTGGACGGCATCGTGATTGGCGCCCGCACCACCTCGTCGCGCTACCCTTCGGCGTTGGTGCTGCGCGGCGGGGATACCACCACGGGCACAGGCCCGAGCCCGGAATACTCGCAGATCCAGTTCTATGGCCTGGGGCGGTTCGTGTCTGCCACTAAGACAGCCGTCCTCAAGCCCCTGGGCAATGCTTCGGCCGTGGTTGCAAAGACCCGGGATCTCTACCTATGTTCAGGGATCGGCCGCATCCCCTTTGAAGTGGTCAAGGAAGTGCTGCCTGCGACCACCCCCAAGACCTACACGCCCCAATGGGCCAAGGTGCGCCTGGAGCGTGACATTGACGGCAAGGTGATGCGCGAGCAGTGGAGCGATCCGGTCACCGGGCTGGGTGTCTTCGAGGACGTGGATGAAAACTTCACATACACCCTCACCGCGATCTATCCCGACAGTGGCATGCGCGCCGTGATTGCGGACCGCATCAAGCCCGAGGGCTACCCAGAATGAGCGACCTGGTGCTCACCGACGCGGGCGCTGTGGCCATGCTGGAAGGCTTGCTGGCGCGCGGCGCTGCATCGCGGCTGCATTTCCTGAGCGCCACGTCGGTCACGTTGGCCGTCATGGTGCTCGCGTCCCCCTGCGGCGAGATCGTGGACAACAAGCTGGTGCTTGCGCAGGCCGACCCGGACGGTGACCTGATCGCTGCCAACGGGCTTGCCGCTTTGGCCCTCTGGTACAGCTACGACAACGAACTGCTGGCCTCGGGCGCGGTGACCGATGAGGAGGGCGAGGGGCCGTTCAAATTGTCGGGCAGCGCGGGCACCCTGCTGCTCGCGGGCGGTCGCGCGATCCTTGGCCTGACCGAGCTGACCTGAGCACCGCACCATGACAGTCAATCGCCTCGTCTTTACCCAGGCACCGCTGCCCGATGAGCTGCCGGTGCGCGTTGTGTTTGGCGAGACCGAAGGAACGCCCGAGCCACCAGTTAACAGCACCGTCTCGCTCGTGGCCCGGGTCACCCGCCTGCGTGGCGCGGTCAATGTGCAGTACGACAGCAACACGCCCCGCCTGGTCGAGGGGATTGTGGGCAGCTCGTGGCAGGACGCCAAGCCGCTGCAGCGGGACTTTATGTCTACCTGGCAGAGTGCCGCGCCCCTGCGCGTACAGCGGCATTCGCACTGGCAGGACGGGCAGCGCCTGCAGCGCGGGCTCTCAGGCGCCTGGATCGATGCTGATCGCACCGTGCGGCCGGGGGCCGTGGTGGTGTTCCAGCAGGCTGTTGCCGTGGGTGCCTGGCCGCTGCTGGCCGCTTGGCAAGAGGCGGCCCGCCTGCGCAGGGCCGTGGCATCCCGGTATCAGGACGCGCAGCGCGTGGGCAACTGGCCGGTGGCTGCAGCGTTTGAGCAGGCGCTGCGCGACCGGCGCGCCTGGGTGACATCGGCGTATCAAGAGGCCATCGGCCTGTCGGCTGGGTTTGCCGAGATGTCCACCGATGCGGCCCCCCTGCGCGCCGAGCTGCTGAGCCGCTATCAGGAGGCCCGGCGCGTCCCCGTTGGCCGCTGGGTGCGCCCGGTGGACCCGCCAGCGCCAGACCCTTGCTATGTGCCTGAACTGCCCGTGCGGCTTGTGTTCTCTGAGGTGGGCGGCGCGGGCATGCCCCTGGTTTTTGTTTGTGAACGGCACACATCGCCGCCTGATCCGGGCACGGTGGTCGTTCCAGTACGGAGGGTCTACATGACCATCAACAACATCACCCTCATGCGCGTTGAGGGCGCTGTGGATATTCCCGCCGACAGCTTCAGCATGAGCATCGATGTGGATTCGTGGACCTGGCAGTGGTCCGCATCCTTGCCGGGCCACGCGCTTGATCTTGTGATGCCCGATAGCAGCGGAGATCCGGTGGACGTGCTGGCTACCATCAACGGCGTGCCATACCGCCTTGCCGCAGAAAGCGTCACGCGTGAGCGCTCTTTTGGCCGGGCGCGCGTCAACGTCAAGGGGCGGGGCAGGGCGGCCATTCTTGATGCGCCCTACGCACCTGTGCGCAACCACGGTAACACTGCCAACCGCACCGCGCAGCAGCTCATGGCCGATGTGCTCACCGTCAATGGCGTCAGCATCGGGTGGGATGTGGAATGGGGCCTGACCGACTGGCTGGTGCCGGGCAATGTGTGGAGCCACCAGGGCAGCTATATCAGCGCGCTGCTCGACATTGCTGACGCGGCCGGGGCCTACCTGCAGCCGCACGACACAGCTCAAACCCTGCGCGTGCTCCCGCGATACCCCTCCGCGCCGTGGGACTGGGCAGGGCTAACGCCCAACTTCGAGCTGCCCAGCGATGCGGTCAGTGTCGAGGGCATCGAGTGGCGAAGGAAGGCCCCTTACAACCGTGTTTTTGTCAGTGGCACCAGCGCTGGTGTGCTGGGGCAAGTCACGCGTGCCGGCACATCCGGTGGGGTGGTTGCGCCGATGGTGACCCACCCGCTGATCACCCACGCAGATGCAGCCCGCCAGCGCGGCCGGGCCGTGCTGAGCGATGCGGGTAGCCAGGCGCAAATCAGTCTGCGGTTGCCTGTGCTGGCGAGCACTGGGGTCATCAAGCCAGGTGCCCTGGTGCGCTATGTGGACGGCAGCACCACGCACCTCGGCTACGTGCGATCCACCTCCCTGGAGTTTTCGCGGCCCACGCTGCGCCAGGTGCTCTCGGTTGAAACCCATCCTGCGTGAGGCAACCCATGACAAACCCGTACCGAGTTTTTAAAGAGATCTTCCCCGACGCGCCACTGCAGTGGGGCGAAGTGTTGGTTGTCACTGGGGGCACCGCAATTGTTGAGCTGCCGGGTGGCGGCAAGTTGACAGTGCGGGGCGAGGCCACCGTAGGCCAGAAGGTGTACGTGCGCGATGGGGTGATCGAGGCCGAAGCACCCAACCTGACGCTGGTGACCATCGAAGTCTAGTCAACACACATCCCTGCAACGCCCGCCGAGTGGCAACACCGGCGGGCGTTGCTGTTTCTGCAACCTTGAAAGGAGTTCCCCATGCACCTCATCACCGTCGAGGCGCTGCGCGCTATCGGCGCATCACCCGCCCGCGCGCAGCGATGGCTGGAGCCCTTGCGGGCCACGTGCCAGGCGTACGACATCAGCACACCCAAACGCATCTGCGCGTTCCTGGCACAGATCGGCCACGAGTCGGAGGGCCTGCTCTACACCACCGAGATCTGGGGACCAACGGACGCGCAGCGGCGGTACGAAGGCCGCGCCGACTTGGGCAACGTGAACCCTGGCGATGGCCTCCGGTACCGGGGGCATGGCCTGATTCAGATCACTGGCCGCAGCAACCATGCGCAGATGCGCGACCGCTTGCGCAAGCGGCTGGGTGCGCACGTGCCGGACTTCGAGGAATCCCCCGAGCTGCTCGCCCACGAGCCATGGGCAGCGCTGTGCGCGGGGGACTACTGGGATTCCCGCAGCATCAACCCGCTGGCCGATGCCGACGACTTCAAGGCCGTCACGCGCAAGGTCAATGGCGGCCTGAATGGGTACGAAGACCGCTTGCGGCGGTGGCGCGCTGTGCGTCGGGAGATGGGCCTGTGATTACCGTCACCTTCCTGATCGACCCCTTGCTCAAGCCCCTGGGCAACAGCAACGAATGGGAGCTGGTGGACAACTTCACGGTGCGCATCGAGGAAGACGGCAAGCCCGCCGAAATCGTCACGGTGCCCCGTGGGTTCACCACCGACCTGGCCAGCGTTCCCCGCTTGCCCGGCGCGTACCTGTTGTTCGCCAACCGTGCCCGGCGCAGCGCCATCTTGCACGACTACCTGTATTCACAGCACCGGCCGCGCAAGTGGGCCGATGCCGTGTTTAACGCCGCAATGAAAAACGAGGTGTCCTTTCTGCCGCGCTTCTTTATGTGGCTCGGCGTACGCATCGGCGGCGGTGCGTACTACGAAGACGTCACCTCGCAACCACCCCTCTACAACCAAGGAGAAGCACCATGAACCGCACCAAGATCGCCCTCATCCTCGCGCTTGCAGCCGTTGCCACGCTGTCTGGCTGTTCCAGTTTCAAGCTGGGCGCCTTTTGCTATGTGCCCGCCGCTGGGGGCCAGTGCGCAGCAGCGGCATCACCCGTGAGCGAATGAGCGCACCAGCCACCTCGGCCCCCCGGGGCCGAAAGGCCGGGCGCCGCAAGCAGCAGCGCCTGCAGCACGAGCTGCGCGAGCGGCAGCGTGAGATAGAGGAGCGCGCCTCCCGATCCGCAGCCCCCCGCGACGATGATGCGCCCCCGCCGCGCATCGACTGAACAAAAAAGAACGAGGCGACCGCCTGGGTGCTACGAACACCCGGACGGCCACCAAGACCACTGAACACGCCAGTGAGCCCAGCCAAGGCCCCGCCCACCTGTACAGGCCGGGGCAGTGTATCAATACCCTGGAGCCCATCATGGCAACACCCATCATCCCGTGGATCGGGGGCAAACGACGCCTGGCCGACATCATCATCCCGCGCTTCCCTGCGCACTCTTGCTACGTGGAGGTCTTTGCAGGCGGCGCCGCCCTGTACTTTTTGCGCCAGCCTGCCGAATGCGAGGTCATCAACGACGTCAATGGCGAGCTGGTCAACCTCTACCGCGTGGTGCAGCGGCACCTTGAGGAGTTCGTGCGCCAGTTCAAATGGGCGCTGAGCAGCCGCGAGGTGTTCAAGTGGCTGCAGATCACCCGCCCCGAGACCTTGACCGATATCGAGCGGGCGGCGCGGTTTTACTACCTGCAGCACCAGGCCTTTGGTGGCCGCGTGCAGGGCCAGACCTGGGGCACGGCCACTACCACCCCGGCGCCCACCGTCAACCTGCTGCGCCTGGAGGAAGACCTGAGCGCGGCCCATATGCGGCTGCACGGGGCCTACATCGAGCGGCTGGACTGGCAAGACTGCATCAAGCGCTACGACCGCGCACACACCCTGTTTTACATGGACCCGCCTTACTGGGAAACCGAGGGCTACGGCGTTCCGTTTGAGTGGAGCCAGTACGAAGACATGGCGCGCCTGATGCGCGAGATCAAGGGCAAGGCGGTGCTCAGCATCAACGACCACCCGGCCATCCGCGAGTGCTTCGCGGGCTTCCAGATGGACACGGTGCCCATCACCTACCAGGTGGCCGGTGGCGGCAAGGGTGCTGATCGCACCGAGCTGATCATCTACAGCTGGGACCGTGAGGCGGAGCCGGTTCAGCTGTTCTAACAAAAAAGCCGCCCCGAGGGGCGGCTTAGACGCTTTGATGCTCAGATCAGGTGGTCTTGACCTGGGAGTGCGCGACAGTGCTCGCATACGTGTTCGACCCGGCCAAGCCGAAAACGAACGTATGGATTCACGTGCACACTCTTGGGGTACATGCAGGTTGGCATGGTTAAGTCCCTAAAAATGTGTTTTTACATCTTGGGAATCTTGTCCTGTGCCTCCGCAGCCCGTAAACTGTCGGTGTCCGTCCAAAGACATGGCTAGGGGGATTCCCTCGAACCCGAATCAAGCCTCCAGCTCATAACTGGGGGTTTTTTTCGTTATGGGTGCCGCCATGGGCGCCTCCTTCCTTAATGAGCAGCCTGCGTTACGGCGTAAACTGCTAATGTGCGCACTATATATGGTGTGTTATATGCATTCAAGACACTACCGGTAGTGTACCGCCGGTATGAGTTCTCAATAGGTGCCCGGCAGTGGTGCGGCGCGTACCCGACTGCCTTGGAGGGCGCTTGCAGCAATGGTGTCATCCTTGAAACTGCGCGCTGATGAGGCTTCCCAGACGGTTTTGCTTGCGAAGAGCCGCCGACGTGGCTTTCGCGGTCTTGTGCAAACGCACAGGAAAAAAACGGTTGGTGTTTTTGATTCCGATGATGAAGTTCAGGTGCGCCTTCTTGATGGTGACGGATGGGATGCCTGTTTCACTCAAAAAGGCGCCGGTGACTCGATGACCTCCACCGGCCCAATCCCCCGGTACAGCACCTCGCCCGTGTGCTTGACGGTCACCGTCCATCGGTCGCCATCGATCTGGTCAACCCGGTAGGCCGTGGGCTCTAGCGGCAACACCATTTCATCGGGCATGCCGCCGTACCACGTCGGGTAACGCAGCAGCGTGGGGTACGGGATCAGGCTTTCACGTGGGTCTTGTGCCATTGCTCACTCACTGAGGGTTCGTTGCCCGTGCGTTCTTCCACCGGCAGTTTCTTCATCCATTTGCGTGCATCAAACCGAGGCAGGGCGGGTGCCTCGGGGCCACTCAGGGGCCGCACCAGCCACAGCTGCAGATGCTCGTACTGCCGCCCCTCCTGGGTGCTGATCACATAGCCGCGCAGCAGAAAGCCATCGCCCACCACATCCACAAACTCGGGGTCAAACAGCAGCATCGAGGTGATGGGGTGCGACACCCACTCCCCCATCAGCTCAGCCCTGCGCAGCGTGCGTCTGGCAGAGCAGTCGGCGTACGACATGTGGCACACCCGCAACAGCCCCCGCGCTGGCTCGGGCCATTCGTGGGGGCGCAGGCGTAGGCCAGCAGTTCGGAGGGTGATGACTTCGCAAAACACTGGGAAAGCATACAGTGTTTTTGAAAATCGGTGTACAGTGGTGCCATGTGCAACCGCTACACACCGCCAGCAATGGCTGAGATGGAACGCGAGTGGGCCATCGGCAGCCGCAACCCTGTTCGTTGGTGGGACGCTGAGCTGTTTCCACGCGGGCAAGGCCCCTTCATTCGTCGGGCTAAGGACGATGCTGGCTACAGCCGGGAGCTTGTGGTGGGGCAGTGGGGCCTGATCCCATGGTTTGCAAAGGAGCCCAAGCTCAAATACCCCACCAACAATGCGCGCTCCGAGGAGCTGGCGGACAAGGCCAGCTACAAGCACCCCTGGGCGCGTGGCCAGCGCTGCATCATCCCGGCCGCAGACTTCGATGAACCCAATTGGGAGAGTGGCAAAAACGTGTGGTGGCGCTTCCGCCGCGCTGATGCCCGCCCCTGGGGACTGGCGGGCTTGTGGAACACGTGGACGGACAAGGCCACGGGCGAGGTGCACGAGAGCTACACCATGCTGACCATCAACGCTGACGCGCATCCGCTCATGAACAGGATGCACAAGCCAGATCCAAAGCTGGCCGCTGACCAGCAGGACAAGCGCAGCGTCATCCCCATCGAGCCTGGGGACTATGACCAGTGGCTGGCTGGCAACCAAGCCGAGGCCCAGGCCCTGCTCAGGCTGGCGCCTGTCGAGTTGTTCAACGCGGGGCCAGCATGAAAGCGTCCGAGCTGCGCAGGGTGGCGAAGAAGGCTCGGGGCAATGCAACTTTTGAGCATGCGGCCGATGCGTTCGCGTTGCTGCGCGCGCTGGCGAGCATGTCGTTGCCCGCGTTCGCTTCTGACCTGGAGGCCATCTGGCAAATCCACGAGTTGCGGGAGCGCGGCCTTCTCACTGCTGATACCTATGTCTCAAGTGGCGAGGGAGAGGACTGGGGGCTCGTCATAGATCTGACCCCTGAGGGCCGGGAGGCAGCGGCGGATGAGCCAGCGTTGTGGAAATTGGCTGCGGACCGTGGGATTTAGGGTCCTGGCGATCTCAGGCGCTGCACTGCACAAGCCTGACTTAAGCGGGCGGCAGACCGGCACATTCGATCAGGCGGGCAGCCTGCTGAGCGTGACAGCAATGGACTTGTTTCATGGAGTGCCTGTCTAGTGGGCCTCTTCTCTCAGTATTGATCAGTTGGAGCCGTGAGAAAATGCGGGTATCGTGGCGCAGAGAGGTTGCGCACACAGAAAACGGTCCCCCCAATTTCCCCCCAATGTCGGCCCGCAAGTCAACAAACATGCGGCTTTCCGACCCCGGCTCGGGGCACCACTACGATTCAATCATGTCAAGTTACAACGCTCCCTTCGAAATCCACGTCCACGGACAAGTCCAGCTGCGCGCTGATGCGAGCTTTGACCAACTCCAGGAGGCGCTCAAACCCCTGTGGAAGTACGCCGGAGCCCGCTCGCTGGCTGATGGCGCAGCCAGCGCCTACGAAGAAGAGCCCGGCATCAAATACGACGCGCAGGAACACTTGCTGCAGATGTGCTGGACGGTGCGGGGGGATGAAGACTTTCGCCAAGTTCTGGACGAAATGTGCATGAGCCTCAATGAGCTTGCCGAGCAAGGTGCTGCCATCGAAGTCACGTTCTACGACGCAGATTTCGACGAAGACGAGGAAGAGCAGGGTGCGGAGTCGCGCGACGATTTCGTCATGCTGTTTGTCGGCCCCACGCCCGCCGCCATCATGCAGGTGCAGCGTGATTTGCTGGTGCAGGACGTTGTCAACATGATGGAGCGCCACTTTGATGGTGCCGAACTGGGCGGCGTGGTGGCCGAGATCGACAAGCTGTTCAGCCAGCGCTTTGATGCACTGGTGAACTCGCTGGAGATCGGAAAACCGCCGCGTGGCCCTGGTGGGGGCGGCTCCGGCAGTGGTCATGGTGGCGGTGGTGGTCGCCGTCCGCGCCACCTGCACTGATTCTTTCATTCAACCTCACAGTGGTGTCCCCGTGTGGGGTTGCCTTGCATGTGCTGGTGGCAAAAGTTGATCGACAGGCTGTGGCAATGACTTGTGCCTGTGTGCGTTGTATTCAATGCGGTCCTGCGCAGTTCTGTGATCTCTTCGAACTGTCGTGCTTTCCATGACCTCTGATCTACCGTATCTGCGTTCCTATCCGGTGTCTTTGCAGGACCAGGCGCGTGATCTGCTTGCGCAGGGGCGGCTGGGGGTCATGTTGCAGCGCAAGTATCCCCAGGCCCATGCGGTGCGCAGCGACAAGGCGCTGTATGACTACGCGCAGGAACTCAAGGCGCGGTACCTGCGCAATGCGGGGACGGTCAACAAGGTCCTTTTTGACAACAAGATCCACGTGGTGCGCCATGCCTTGGGGTTGCACACGGCGGTCTCGCGCGTGCAGGGCAACCGGCTGGCGGCCAAGCATGAGATCCGCATTGCGTCGATGTTCAAACAGGCACCCGACGAGTTTCTGCGCATGATTGTGGTCCACGAGCTGGCCCACCTGCGTGAGAAGGACCACGGCAAGGCTTTTTACCAACTGTGTACCCACATGGAGCCGCAGTACCACCAATACGAGTTCGACCTGCGCCTGTACCTCACCCATGTGGAGCATGCGGGTGAGCGGCTGTGGAGCGCTGCTGCAGAAACTAGTTCTGGGTAGAAGAAAAGTTGAACGCCACTTTGTTGATGGCATTTTGCAATTTGCGCTTGCTGGCAAAGCGCCAGGCCCTAACACAGCGGTTGGTCAAGGCACAGACACCGTTTCACAGCAGTCTGCCGGCAAACCCAGCCAGCGCTCTGCAGCCGCCTGAAGCATGGCCACCGGCCCGGTGGTCAACAGGCGGGTGCGTGGTGCATCCGTGGCCACGGCACCATCGGGCGCGGCCTTTAGCCCCGCAGTCTCCAGCAAGCGCCGCGTCTGGCGGGCGACGGGCTCACCCGTCTCGATGAACTGCACGCCCGGCCCGACCAGTGCGCGCAGCTCGTGCGCCACAAAGATGTAGTGCGTGCAGCCCAGAACCAGCGTGTCCATCTGCCCCGGGGCGGTGCCAAAACTACCCATGGCTTGGACATAACGCGCGCACAGCGCCCCGGTCTCCGTGGCATGGACGGGGCTGCCTTGGTCGGCCACTGGCAGCGCCACGCTGCGCTCGATGGCATGGGCCAGGCCGTCACAGGGTTGCACCACAAAATGCGCCTGGTCAGCCAGCGAGGCCATGAGCTTGCCGAACTTCGCACTGGTCAGCGTGCCCCGGGTGCCGATCACGCCCACGTGGCCTGTCTTTGTCACCGCGAGGGCGGGCTTGATGGCGGGCTCCAGGCCCACGAGGGGTAATTCCGGGTGGCTGCTGCGCACTTCGTGGATGGCCGCTGCCGTGGCGGTATTGCAGGCTACCACCAGCGCCTTGATGTGGTGCTGCTCGCGCAGGTACTCGGTGATGGCGTGGGTGCGGGCGGCCACAAAGGCATCGCCGCGCTCGCCATAGGGGGCGTTGGCGCTGTCTGCCAGGTACACGAAACGTTCGTGGGGCATGGCGGCCAGCAGGGCGCGCAGCACGCTCAGCCCACCGACGCCACTGTCAAAAACACCGATGGGAGAAGAGGCCTGCGGCATCGAGGAGCCAAGCTCTGGCAGTTGGAGGAAAGCGTGGATTGTAGGAAAGACGCAGCCTTCGTGCCGGAGTGGGCGAGCCTCAAGAAAAAACCGCCCGAAGGCGGTTGGGAGAGCGATTGCCCTGGTACCAGCGTCGAGTCTGCCGCCAGGGCAACGCCGAGTGGGGCCTCAGGCCGCAGCGACCCCGATGCCCTTGAATTCGCCCGAGGCGATGCGCTTTTGCCATTCGGCCGGGCCGGTGATGTGGGCGCTGGTGCCACCGGCGTCCACGGCCACGGTCACAGGCATGTCCACCACGTCAAATTCGTAGATGGCTTCCATGCCCAGGTCTTCAAAGCCCACGACCTTGGCGGCCTTGATGGCCTTGGAGACCAGATAGGCGGCGCCGCCCACAGCCATGAGGTAGGCGCTTTGGTGCTTCTTGATGGCCTCGATGGCGACCGGGCCGCGCTCGGCCTTGCCCACCATGGCGATCAGGCCGGTCTGGGCCAGCATCATCTCGGTGAAGCCATCCATGCGCGTGGCGGTGGTGGGGCCGGCAGGGCCCACGGCCTCGCCCTTGACGGGGTCCACGGGGCCCACGTAGTAGATGACGCGGTTGGTGAAGTCCACGGGCAGCTTTTCGCCCTTGGCCAGCATGTCCTGAATGCGCTTGTGCGCAGCATCGCGGCCCGTGAGCATCTTGCCGTTGAGCAGCAGCGTGTCGCCGGGCTTCCAGCTGGCGACTTCTTCCTTGGTCAGCGTGTCGAGGTTGACCTTCTTGCTCTTGTTGTAGTCGGGCGCCCAGTTCACGTTGGGCCACAGGTCCAGGCTCGGGGGCGTAAGGTACACGGGGCCCGAGCCGTCCATTACAAAGTGCGCGTGGCGTGTGGCGGCGCAGTTCGGGATCATGGCGATGGGCTTGCTGGCCGCGTGCGTGGGGTACATCTTGATCTTGACGTCCAGCACCGTGGTCAGGCCGCCCAGGCCTTGGGCGCCAATGCCCAGCGCGTTGACCTTTTCAAACAGCTCCAGGCGCAGCTCCTCGACCTTGTCGAGCGCGGGGCCGCCGGTCTTGGCGGCTTCGGCCTTGGCCTGCAGTTCATACATGTCCAGGTCGTCCATCAGGCTTTCCTTGGCCATGAGCACGGCCTTTTCGGCCGTACCGCCAATGCCGATGCCCAGCATGCCGGGCGGGCACCAGCCAGCGCCCATGGTGGGCACGGTCTTGAGCACCCAGTCCACCACGTTGTCGCCGGGGTTGAGCATGTACATCTTGGACTTGTTCTCCGAGCCGCCGCCCTTGGCCGCCACGGTGATGTCGACGGTGTTGCCGGGCACGATCTCGGTGAAGATCACGGCAGGGGTGTTGTCCTTGGTGTTCTTGCGGGCGAACTGCGGATCGGCCACGACCGAGGCGCGCAGCGTGTTGTCGGGGTGGTTGTAGCCCCGGCGCACGCCTTCATTGATGGCGTCGTCCAGGCTGCGGGCCTTGCCATCGACGCCAGCATCGAAGCCATCCCAGCGCACGTCCATGCCCACTTTCAGGAACACGTTGACGATGCCGGTGTCCTGGCAGATGGGGCGCTGGCCGGTGGCGCTCATCTTGCTGTTGGTCAGGATCTGGGCGATCGCGTCCTTGGCTGCCGGGCTCTTCTCGCGCTCATAGGCACGGGCCAGGTGGGCGATGTAGTCGGTGGGGTGGTAGTAGCTGATGTACTGCAGCGCGGCAGCAATGGACTCGACGAGGTCGTCGTATTGGATTGTGGTGGTCATCGTGGTTCTGTCGTGAGGCGGGAACGAACGCATGCCGGGGCACGCAGCCCGCAATTATCCCACCCACCTGCTGACACGGCGCTGGCGCGGCCTTGGCGCAGACTACCTGTGGACAACGCGGCTATCGCAGTCTGGCCCGCCTCTCAAAGCTCGCTAGCCCCAACGGCAGACTGGCTGGAGGCCACGGCTTGCTTTTACGCTTCGGCACCGTCGCCGGAGTCCAGATCCAGCTCCGGGTCGTCCGCCGGGTCATCGGCCGGATACTGGTCGGCTCCCGCCCGCACATCGCCGTTTTCAGCCGTGTCGTCGTCGGTGTCCATCGACTCCAGGTGGTCGGGCAGGATGTCGCGCGACTCCAGCTGCAGTTCGGGCTCCACGCTCGCGCGTTCGCCGGTTCCGTAACGGTCGGTGTCATTGGCGGGGTCGGTGCCATACAACCCGGTGCTGTCGCTGCCCGAGTCGGATGCATCGCTGGGACCCAGGCTGTCGTTGCCCTTGGCGCTGTGAAGGGGAGAAAGGTTGTCGGCATCGATGCCAAGCAGGCTGCTTTTGGCCATGGTGGTCTCCGTGGATTTGCGGCGAGGAAAGTTGCTGCACCCCCATGGTGTGCCCGCTGGCGCCCGTGCGGTGTAAGAACAAGCCGACGATTGAGCGCGAGAAGGTGTGGGGCCTTGTCAAGACCTCACAGCGGGCCGAAGCGAAGCCCCCACCGGCAGTGATGGCGGTACCGCTTTTTGCGCTCTGCAGCGGGGCTTGCCACACACTGACGAGCGCATGCTTGCGCACCAGCAGTGCAGGGTATTAAATGAGAATGGTTATTTTTTGCATTATTCTGCCGGGCGCGACCCCGTTGCCAGGCCGCACCTGTTGTTTCACTTGGAGAACCGCTGTCCATGACCACCCGCACCGAACGCGACACCTTTGGCCCCATCGAAGTCCCGGCCGACAAACTCTGGGGCGCGCAGACGCAGCGCTCGCTGCAGAACTTCGACATCTCTGGCGAGCAGCAGCCGCGCGAGATCATCAAGGCGCTGGCCCAGGTCAAGCGCGCCTCGGCCGTTGTCAACCAGGCGCTGGGCCTGCAGGACGCGCAGAAGACCGAGGCCATCGTGGCCGCTGCTGACGAGGTGATTGCTGGCAAACATCCCGGTGAGTTTCCGCTGGTGGTCTGGCAGACGGGCTCGGGCACGCAGACCAACATGAACGTCAATGAAGTGCTGGCCAACCGCGCCAGCGAACTCCTGGGTGGCGAGCGCGGCGAAGGTCGCCTGGTGCACCCCAACGACGACGTGAACCGCAGCCAGTCGAGCAACGACGTGTTCCCCACCGCCATGCACGTGGCCGCCGTGGAAGCCCTCACGCACCGCCTGCTGCCCGCCATTGCCAAGCTGCGCGCCACGCTGGCGAAGAAGGCGCAGGACTTCGACGGCATCGTCAAGATCGGCCGCACCCATCTGCAGGACGCCACCCCGCTCACGCTGGGCCAGGAGTTCTCGGGCTACGTGGCCCAGCTCGACCATGGCGAGCGCCATGTGCGCGCGGCGCTGCCTCACCTGTACGAGCTGGCGCTGGGCGGCACCGCCGTAGGTACGGGGCTGAACGCGCCCAAGGGCTATGCTGAGCAGGCCGCCGCCGAGCTGGCGCGCCTCACGGGTCTGCCCTTCGTCACCGCGCCGAACAAGTTCGAAGCCCTGGCGTCTGTGGATGCGCTGGTGCATGCGCACGGCGCGCTCAAAACCCTCGCCGCCAGCATGATGAAGATCGCCAACGACGTGCGCTGGCTCGCCAGCGGCCCGCGCAGCGGCATTGGTGAACTCAGCATCCCCGAGAACGAACCCGGCTCCTCGATCATGCCCGGCAAGGTCAATCCCACCCAGAGCGAGGCGGTGACGATGCTGGCCGCCCAGGTGTTCGGCAACGACGTGGCCATCAACTTCGGCGGCGCCTCGGGCAACTTCGAGCTCAACGTGTTCCGCCCCATGGTGGCCCACAACTTTCTGCAGAGCGTGCGCCTGCTGGCCGACGGCATGGTGAGCTTCAACGACCAGTGCGCCGTGGGTATCGAGCCCAACCGCGAGCGCATCACCGAACTGGTGGATCGCTCGCTGATGCTGGTGACCGCGCTCAACACCCACATCGGCTACGACAAGGCCGCTTTCATCGCCAAGAAGGCCCACAAGGAAGGCACCAGCCTGCGCGAAGCGGCCGTGGCCTCGGGCCATGTGACGGGCGAGCAGTTCGACCAGTGGGTGGTGCCGGGCAATATGGTGGGGCGCTGAGGGTCAGCGCGGTGTGGCGTGGGTCAAAAGTTCAAGAAAAAATGACTGCCAGCGCTTTTCCAATAAGCGTAAGGTGCTATTGTTTTTGATTGACTGGTCGCAATGCGGCGCGCTATTCCTGCTGCGCCAGAGCTTCGAGTTGGTCTTGCTGGTAGACGACGATGCTGCGCTGGTGGATGCCGATGATGCCTTCGCGCTCCATCCACTTGAGCTCCACATTGATGCGCTGGCGTGAGCCACCCAGCAGTTGTGCCAGCTCGTCCTGCACCAGTGCCAGCCCGATGGCCCCGCGCTGGCCGGGCACGGCCGCACGCTCGCCAAAACGGCGCAGCACGTGCAGCAGCTGCTTGGCCAGCCGCGCGCGCAGGGGCAGGGTGGCCATGTCTTCCATCATCCAGTACAGATAGCGCATGCGGCGTGCCTGCAGCGTGAGCAGGGCCTCGCCGAACTCGGGGTGTTCGCGCAGCAACTGGCGGAACACGCCCTCGGCCACGCTCAGCACCGTGGTGGGGCCGTGGGCGTGCGCGTCGTAGGTGTTGGGCCCCCGGTGCAGCACCTCGGCCTCGCCCACCCAGATGCCGGGCTCCACATAGGCCAGCGTCACCTGCTTGCCCGACGGCGTGGTGCGCCGAAACCGGATGGCACCACTGGCACAGGCAAACCAGTCCTGCGCCAGATCACCCTGCTCCACGATCATCTGGCCGTGTGTGTAGCGCGTGATGCGGCCCAGCCGGAAGATGTCATGCCGCAGCGACGGCGTAAGTGCCGCGAACCAACGGCCCCGGTTGATGGCTTCACGCTCCGTCTGGCTGAGGAACGGGCGCTGCAGGTGGTGGTCGGCCACGGAATGGGCGGACTCTGGCAAGGCAATGGTGGCGGTGGGCATGGCGGCAGGCTGGAGTTGGGGGGGCGGCCTGTGCGCGGGGCCGGGCTGAAAGACGGTGACAAGGCGCAGCGTGCCAGTTTAGCGAGACAGCGCTCACCGCGATGGCCCTGAACGGCACTTGTGCGACACCCCAGCGGCACCATGCTTACGCTTTGGTGGTGGGGCGCGCCTTGTGCAGCTTTTGCGGCTTGCGCAGAAACGCCAGCAGTCGGCGCTCCGCCGCGCTCAAGCCCCGTGGCGATGTGGTGCCGCCAATGTGATTCCACACCGCCTGCAGGCCGGGCCCCGCGTCAGATGCCAATCGTGTGCCCAGCTCCAGCACAGCCGGGTGCACGTACGACTTCTTGCACACGGCGGGCGTGTTGCCCAGCTGGCGCGCCACCTCGGCCAGAATGGCCTTGGCGTTGAAGCGCACGTTTTTATCGGCGGCGGTGGGGGCAACTGGTTGCGTACAGGCCAGGCGCGTCAGCTCCAGCGCCTGCGTGGTGCCGTGCCAGGTGCGAAAGTCCTTGGCAGTGAAATGATCACCTTCTGAGTCTGCAGCGCCGTGCGTGATCTCGCGCAGATAGTCGTTCACGTCGCCCGAGCCTACGGTGCGCAAACTACCGTCTTCGTCCTCGTATTGAAAGAGTTCCTGCCCCGGCAGTTGTTGGCAGCGTCGCACCACGCGGGCCACGCGCGGGTCGTCCAGCTCGACCTCTTGCAACACGCCGCTCTTGCCGCGAAATCGCAGCTTGAGCTGACTGCCTTTGAGTTGCGCATGCCGCGTGCGCAGCGTGGTCAGGCCATACGAGCGGTTGGTGGCGGCGTATTCCTCATTGCCCACGCGCAGGTAGGTGGTGTCCAGCAGGCGCACCAGCGTGCGAGTCAGAGGCTGGCCGTTGCGGTGCGCTGCAAGGTCGCGCGCCACGCGGCTGCGCAGGCGCGGGAGCACGCGGCCAAACGCCTGAATGTGTTCGAACTTGCCCTCGTCGCGCTGCGCGCGCCACTGCGGGTGGTAACGGTATTGGCGCCGTCCGCGCGCGTCCAGCCCCGTGGCCTGCAGGTGCCCGTGGGGCAGGGGGCAAATCCACACGTCGGTATAAGCCGGTGGGATAGCCAGGCGTTTGATGCGGGCGACCTCGTCCGGGTCTTGCAGCCACTGGCCATCGGGCAAACGGTAGCGGAAAGCCTTGGCACCGCTGCGCACGCGGGTAAGGCCGGGCATGGCCGGTGTGACGTACACCAGGCCCCCGGGGAGCTTCTGGGGGCGGCTGGTGGGCCGGGGTGGTGCTGGTGCGCGGGGCGATGGGGGCAGGGCGGGCATCAGGGCGAACAGGTGAAAGTGGCCAGGGTGTGGCCCCGATCACACCCGTGCCCGGGCGGAGGTGGTGTAGGTGCGCTGCGTGCGTTGGGGTGAGACAGGGGCTGAATAGGCGGCCGCCACGCCACTATTTCGTGGTTAAAAATGGCCCCTGCGCATATTGGATAAGCGTCAATAGCTATTAAAAATGCAGCAATCTGCCCATCGGCTCAGGCTCACTCGGCCGCCGTCGGGTCCAGCGCAAAACCCACGCCGTACACCGAACGAATCCAGTCGCTGCCATCCGCGCTGGCGGCCTTGAGTTTTTTGCGCAGATTCTTGATATGGCTGTCGATCGCGCGCTCGTTCACATCGAGGGTGTCTTCATAGGCCTGGTCCAGAAGCTGCGCGCGCGAGAAGATGCGCCCCTGCTGGCGTGCCAGCACTTGCAGCAGGCGGAACTCGCGCCGCGTCAGACCCAGCGGCGTGCCGTGCAACGTGGCCTGCCAGTGCGATTCGTCCAGCATCAGCGCTGCCACCGCAGTGGTGGCTGCCGGTAGCTCCTGCGCGGCGGCGGTGCGGCGCAGCACGGCCTTGACGCGGGCCACCACCTCGCGCGGCGAAAACGGCTTGCAGATGTAGTCGTCCGCGCCCAGCTCCAGGCCGATGAGGCGGTCTACCTCTTCGACGCGGGCGGTCAGCATGATGATGGGGTGCTGGGTGTGGCGGCGCGCCTGGCGCAGGATTTCAAGCCCATCCAGGCCGGGCAGCATGATGTCCAGCAGCGTGAGGTCCGGCGGCGCGGCCATCATGCTGGCGAGCGCCGCGCGGCCCTCGGCCTGGTGTTCCACGGTGTAGCCTGCGTGGCGCAGGTAGTCCACCACGATGGCGGCGATGTCGGGTTCGTCTTCGATGACGAGGATGCGGTGGCTCATGAGGGGTTGTCCAGCAATGGCAGTTGCAGCGTGATGCGCAGGCCGCCCAGGGGTGAGGTGTCGGCCGTCAGCGTGCCGCCGTGCGCGAGCACGATGGCGCGGCAAATCGCCAGGCCCAGGCCAGAGCCGCCATGGTCGCGGTTGCGCGAGGTTTCTGCGCGGTACAGGCGGTCAAAGATGCGTGGCAGCTCGTGCGCGGGCACGCCGGGCGCGCTGTCGTCCAGCTGCACCTGCAGTTGGGCGGCTCCATCGGCCGGTGGCAACAGGCGTGCGGAGAGGCGCAGCAGGCCACCCGCGTCGGTGTAACGCAGGCTGTTTTCCAACAAGTTCAAGAACACCTGGTGCAGTTGCTGCGCATCGCCCCGCACCAGGGGTGCAGGCTGCGCCGGAACCTGCGCGGTCAGGGCGTCCAGGCCGGTGGTGTCCACGTCGATGCCCGCCTGCGCCAAGCGCGGGCGCATGGATGCGAGCGCCTCGTTCAGCAGCGACAGCGGGTGCACGGGCACCTGGGCCGAGGGCGCGCTGGTGCCCGCCGCGTCCAGGCTGGCGCGCAGGTCGCCCACCAGCTGGATCAGGCGCATCACCTGCCGGTGCAGGCGCAGCGCGGTCTTGTCGTCAAACGGGCGGATGCCGTCCTGCACGGCCTCGATTTCGGCGCGCATGGCGGCCAGGGGGGTGCGCAGCTCGTGGGCTACGTCGCCCAGCCACTGGCGGCGGCTGGCCTCGATGCTGCTCAGTTGTTCGGCCATGGTGTTGAAGGTGCGGGCCAGCTGGGCCAGTTCGTCGTTGCCGTGCACGGGCACGCGGGTGTGCAGGTGGCCCTGCGCAATGCCGCGTGCGCCGTTGGCCAGGGCCTCGACGGGGGCCAGCCAGCGCCGTGCCAGCCAGCCCGACAGCAGCAGTGCCAGTGCCAGCCCGGCCAGGCCTGTCCATGCCACAAAGCCCAGGTGTTGCGCCAGAAAGGCCTGGTCGGCTTCGCTGCGCACACCCTGTGGAGGTGCCAGCACCAGCTGGCCGATGGTCTTGCCGTCGGCTCCCGCAAGGGCCAGGCGCGCGCCACCCGGCTGGGGCGCCGTGCCAGCCACCAGGTGTTGCTGTGCGTCCACCAGACCCAGGCGGGGGAACAGGTCGTCGGGGTGACGTTGTGGGCCACCCGCGCCGCGCTCGCCCGGGGGCGGGCCGCCATCGGGGGGCGGTGGTGGGGGCTGCTGCAAGCTGCGGTCCGCTGCCGGGTTGCCGTTCGCCAGTTCGGGGGGCGTGCCGGGCGAACCGCTTCGGTCGGTGGGCGGGGTGCCTTCTGCGCCTTGGGTGTTTGATCGGCGCAGGCCGCTGCCAGGGTGGCTGAGCTGGCCCCAGAGGCGGGGCTGGTTGCGCAGGGTCTCCCAACCGCCCGTCTGCGTGTGGTGGGCCTGGAGGCGCTCGGCCAGCCAGTCCATGCGGGCCAGTTCGATCTCTGCCACATACGGCCCCAGGCCCCGCTGCAAGCCCAGTCGCGAAAAGCCTGCAAAGATCAGCAACAAGGCCACCAGCAGGGCTGCCAGGGCGATGAAGGCTTTGCGGTGAAGGGTCAGGTGGGGCATCGATGGGGCTGCAGGACGGTCTAGCGGGCGGGGGGCGGGCCGCCTGCACCGCCGGGGCCGCCAGGCCCGCCTGCGGGCATGGCCACCAGGGTGCCACCCATTGTGCGGCATGTGCCTGCGAGCGATTTGCCGTCAGGCATGGTCAGCGTCACGCTGGCGCCTTCGGTCTTGCCCTTGCAGGCGGCATAGGCTTCGGGCGGCGGAGCGGGCGGCTCTTGCCGGCCCTGGGATTGCGCCAGCACGGGGGTGGCGGATGTAGCTGCCAGTACGGTCGCGAGGGTCATGCGGGCCAGCAAGTGGAGGCGAAGAGAGTGCAAAGTCATGGTTTTTTCCGTCGGTGTAGTGGAGAAAAGCGTTCAACGAGTGGATTCGCCGCCAGAAACCGGCGCGGCCCAGGCCTGTGCACCCGTAGAACCGGCTTTGACGGGCCATCGGGTGCGTCCCCCTCCGGGGGATGGCGCCGAAGGCGACTCAAGGAGGGCTTTCAGTCAAGCCGCAATCGAGATCGTGATGCTGGCCGAGTACCCGCCGCCGCTGTTGGCCTGCATCGTGGTCATCTCCAGCGTGGTGCCATCGCTGAAGACGTTGTCGGTGGCAAAGGTGATGGAAGCCAGGTTGCGCACGCTGGCGCTGTAGCCGGAATTGGCGCTGTAGATGCTGCTGAGCAGCTCGGTGGGGAAGGCCAGCTGCGTGGTCTTGACCTTGTTGCGCGCATTGTTGGCCGACGCGAGCGTGGGGTAGATCTCCAGGTGCATGTGCGGCATGCGGCCCGCATAACAGCCGGGCACGACGGTGGTGAAGGTCACGGTGCCGCTGGCATCCGTGGCCTGCACGCCGCGCAGGTAGTTGTCGGCAATGTTGTTCGAGCTGTAGACCGAGTAGTTGCCGTCCTGCGTGCAGTGCCACAGGTAGATCGCGTAGCCTGATAGCGCTGCGCAGCTGGCGCTGGTGTTCGTCAGCGTGATGGTGATGGTCAGCGGCACGCCACTGACCTGCGTGGACGAGCCGATGGAGCTGCGGATGTCCGAGCGCACGATGCCGCTGAGCGCCAGCACGTTGTAGGTGTTGTTGCTGGCCGTGGAGCCATCGGCGGGGTAGGGGCCTGCGGTTTCTTCGGGGACAACCGAGCAGGTGGTTGTGGTGCCTGTACCCGTGCCTGTCCCCGTTCCGGTGCCTGTACCTGTGGTGTCGGTCGTGTCCGTAGTTTCGGTGTCTCCGCCCCCGCAGCCGAACAGGGTGGCCACGCCCAGGGAACCCAGGGCGTTCAGGGCAAAACGGCGGTTGGTGGGTGCCTGCGTGGCGGTGGCGAGGGGGGCGACGATGGCTTGGGCGGCGGTGCTGCGGTCCATGGATTTCTCCTGCAAGTGGGTATGGCCTGCACTGTGCCGCCCGATTGGGGAGAAATTTGGGAGCAGATATCGACCTAAATTGCTACTTTTTTTGTAGCTGTAAATCAATACCAGTTAAGCGTTAGCACTATTTTCAGCTCGAAAATAAGCAAAGAGGCCGCAATGGGCTGCCTCTTTCGGGTGCAGAGGGGGGAGGGCGGCCGTCAGTGGCGCGCGGGCGGTGTGGAATGCGCCATCAGGCGGTCTGTCAGGGCAATGGCCAACGCGCTGAGCAGGAACACCACATGAATGATGGTCTGCCACATCAGCACCTTGATGTCGTAGTTGGCGGCGTTGATGAAGGTCTTGAGCAGGTGGATCGAGCTGATGCCGATGATGGCGGTGGCCAGCTTGACCTTGAGTACCGAGGCGTTCACATGGCTCAGCCACTCGGGCTGGTCGGGGTGGTCTTCCAGGTGCAGGCGCGAGACGAAGGTTTCATAGCCCCCCACGATCACCATGATCAGCAGGTTCGAGATCATCACCACGTCGATCAGCGCCAGCACCACCAGCATGATGATGGTTTCGTTGAGAGAGGTCACCTCGAAGTCGCTCTTGTAGCCAATGCTGGAGACCAGGCTCTTGAGCGCGGTGGTGTTGCCAAAAGCGGCCTCGATCAGATGCACCAGCTCCACCCAGAAGTGGAAAACGTACACCGCCTGGGCCAGGATCAGGCCCAGGTACAGGGGCAGCTGCAGCCACCGGCTGGCAAAAATCAGCGAGGGCAGGGGACGCATGGGCGCCGGGGGGACGGGTTTTTTCGGGAGGGACATGAAATGAAGGGTGGATCTTGGGTCGCGCGATTCTAGGGGTGCCGCGTGACACCCCTCATCCGCAAGCGCTCTTCCGCCTGGTTGCAGGTGGCCTATTCTGTAAGCTTCGTGCCAGTCAGTGGCTTGTAAGTGCCACGGCCGACAGTACCGCCCAATTCCAATTCCATCAGACCCAGGAGACAACACCATGAGTGCGCCCACATCCGCCATCGAGTCCGTATTGGTTGAGAACCGCGTGTTCCCTCCCTCCGATGCGATCGTCAAAGCCGCCCGCGTGTCAGGCATGGCGGGCTACGATGCGCTGTGTGCCGAAGCCGACAAGGACTTCGAAGGCTTCTGGGCGCGCCTGGCGCGCGAGAACGTGCAGTGGTCCAAGCCGTTCACGCGCACGCTGGATGAATCCAACGCACCGTTTTACCAGTGGTTTGCCGACGGCGAACTCAATGCCTCGGCCAACTGCCTGGACCGCCACATCGGCACGCCCACCGAGAACAAGACCGCCATCCTCTTTGAGGCCGACGATGGCACGGTTACCAAGATCACCTACAAAGAGTTGCTGGCCCGTGTGAGCCAGTTTGCCAACGCCCTCAAGGCCCATGGTGTGAGCAAGGGCGACCGGGTGCTGATCTATATGCCGATGACCATCGAAGGCGTGGTGGCGATGCAGGCCTGTGCCCGCATTGGCGCCACGCACAGCGTGGTGTTTGGCGGCTTCAGCGCCAAGGCGGTGCACGAGCGCATCATTGACGCGGGTGCCGTGGCCGTGATCACCGCCAATTACCAGATGCGGGGTGGCAAAGAGCTGCCGCTCAAGGCCATCATCGACGAAGCCCTGGCCATGGGCGGCTGCGATACCCTCCGCAATGTGTTTGTCTACCAGCGCACGGCCACGGCCTGCAACATGGTGGCCGGGCGCGACAAGACCTTTGCCGAAGCACTGGCAGGGCAAAGCACCGAATGCGCGCCGGTGGCTGTGGGTGCCGAGCATCCGCTGTTCATCCTCTACACCAGCGGCTCTACCGGCAAGCCCAAAGGCGTGCAGCACAGCACCGGCGGCTACCTGCTGTGGGCCAAGATGACCATGGACTGGACGTTCGACCTGCGCGCTGACGATGTGTTCTGGTGCACGGCCGACATCGGCTGGATCACGGGCCACACCTACGTCGCCTATGGCCCGCTGGCTGCAGGCGCCACGCAGATCATCTTTGAAGGCATTCCCACCTTCCCGAATGCCGGCCGCTTCTGGCAGATGATCGAGCGCCACAAGTGCACCATCTTCTACACAGCACCTACGGCCATCCGTTCGCTCATCAAGGCTGCGGAAGCTGACGAGGCGGTACACCCTGCACGCTCGGACCTGTCGAGCCTGCGCATCCTGGGCAGCGTGGGCGAGCCCATCAACCCCGAAGCCTGGATGTGGTACCACAAGAACGTGGGCGGCGAGCGTTGCCCCATCGTGGACACTTTCTGGCAGACCGAAACGGGCGGCCATGTCATCACGCCGCTGCCCGGCGCCACGCCGCTGGTGCCCGGCAGCTGCACGCTGCCCCTGCCCGGCATTACCGCTGCCATCGTGGACGAAATGGGCAACGACGTGCCCAACGGCTCGGGCGGCATCCTCGTCATCAAGCGCCCCTGGCCCAGCATGATCCGCACAATCTGGAACGACCCTGAGCGTTTCAAGAAGAGCTACTTCCCCGAAGAACTCAAGGGCTACTACCTGGCGGGGGATGGTGCGGTGCGCAGCGCCGATCGGGGCTACTTCCGCATCACTGGCCGTATCGATGACGTGCTGAACGTCTCGGGCCACCGCATGGGCACGATGGAGATCGAATCGGCCCTGGTCTCCAAGACCGACCTCGTCGCCGAGGCCGCTGTGGTGGGCCGCCCTGACGATGTGACCGGTGAAGCCATCTGCGCCTTCGTGGTGCTCAAGCGTTCCCGCCCCACGGGCGAAGAAGCCAAGCAGATTGCCAACGAACTGCGCAACTGGGTCGCCAAGGAAATCGGCCCCATCGCCAAGCCCAAGGACATCCGCTTTGGCGATAACCTGCCCAAGACCCGAAGCGGCAAGATCATGCGTCGGTTGCTGCGCAGCATCGCGAAGGGCGAGGCCATCACGCAGGACACCAGCACGTTGGAAAACCCCGCAATCCTGGATCAGTTGGCGCAGACCAACTGATCCAGAAGGTGCCGTGTAACGGCGCCAGCGCGCAGCGCTTGCGGGGTTTGGGGACACTCACATTGCGTAGCGATGTGAAGTGGCCACACAATCCCGTCGCTGGTCCACCGCACTTGTGAGGCGCCCTAGGGCTCCGCGCCTCCCTAGTTCTCTTTGTAGGACACCGCCTGAAATCTCCCGCCTGCTGTCGGTGACGGCCCGTGCATGCGTTACAACGGCGCATGGCGCTTGCGAATCTTCGCCTGGGCGCTGCCTACAGGAGGTTCTCATGCATCTGCGTTCCATCGTTCTTTGGGTGACGGTTTTAGCCATTGCTGCACTCGCCGCCCTCAATTGGCCCACTCTTGCCGCACCGTCCCTGGTGTCGCTCGGCATTGTGGTCTTTGAGGCTCCGCTGGGGCTCATCATGTTGGGCCTTACGGGCTTGCTGGGCATCTTTTTTATCGTCTATGTCTTGTCGCTCCAGGGTTCGGTATTGATGGAGACGCGACGTCATACCAAGGAAATGCAGGTCCAGCGCGAACTGGCGGACAAGGCGGAAGCCTCGCGTTTTACGGAGTTGCGGGCTTTTCTGGATGCTCAGCACCAGCAGGCGCACGCCACTGTGTTGGCGCGGCTGGATGAACTGGAAGCGCACCTGGCAGCGCGTGCCACTGAGTCCGACAACTCCACCGCAGCGTATGTGGGGCAGCTTGAGCACCAGCTGCGAACGCGCGGGCTGGAGGCGGTGCCGGTCGTTTCTCGGGTGTGATCAGAGGGGCTCGCAGCTTTTCGTTGCTGTGTCCTGCAATTTGCCAGCGCCCTGAAAAGCAAAACAGGTTCTAGAAACTAAAAAGGCCGCGTCACAGTGCGTGGCGCGGCCTTTCACCAAGGGGCTATGCCGCCCCCGGGGTGAGTTTGAGGCGATTTACTTCTGCGTCAGCACCCACGCAGCCAGCTTCTTGGCTTCTGCATCGTTGACCTGGGCGTTGGCAGGCATCGGAACTGGACCCCACACTCCCGCGCCGCCCTTGACGATCTTGGCGGCCAGCTTGTCCACAGCATCTTTCTGACCGGAGTATTTGGCAGCCACATCCTTGTACGAAGGGCCCACCAGCTTTTTGTCCACAGCGTGGCAAGCCATGCAGTTCTTCGAGGTTGCCAAGGCCAGATCGGCCATGGCGGGTGCCGCAACCGACAGCGTCATGGCAAGGGTGATCAGGGTACGCTTCATGGTGGGAATTCCTGTGGTTGAGTTACAGTTCTTTAATGGAATTGTAGTGGCTTGGGTTGACAGGGATTTGTCCGGGGTCAACCGGGCGGTTTCGGCCTTTTCTGGAGATCGCGATGTACCTGCTGGGTCTTTCACTGTTGCTTCTGGCATTGAAGTATTTCGAGGTTGGACCCGTGGCCGCCTGGTCCTGGTGGTGGGTGCTGGCGCCCTTTGGTGCCACGGCCTTATGGTGGGCCTGGGCTGATTCCACGGGATATACGAAACGTAAAGCCATGGAAAAGATGGAGCAGCGCAAGCAGGATCGGATCAACAAGAACAAGGAAGCCCTGGGCATGCGCCCGCGCAAGCCTCGTTGACTCCAAGACTCTGCAGCCGCCGGTCTTCGCTCCGATCCTGGGGCGGGTATGGCAAGGTTGTGTTACAGAAAAGAGCCCATCATCGCTGCACGTGGCAAGACGGCCATCATTACGGGTGTCACCGGGCAGGATGGCGCCTATCTGGCAGCGTTTCTGCTGAACAAGGGTTACCAGGTCATAGGCACCCATCGACGCACCAGCAGTGTGAATACCTGGCGCCTTCAGGAGCTGGGCGTGATGGGCCATCCCCATTTGCTGCTGGTTGATTTTGATCTGACGGACCCCGGCTCTGCCATTGCACTTCTGCAAAAATTCCGTCCGGACGAGTTGTACAACCTGGCGGCACAGAGCTTTGTGGGAGCGAGTTTTGACGCTCCGACCACTACGGCGCTGGTCAATGGCCAAGGGGCATTGAATCTGCTGGAAGCTGTCCGGCTGGTGGACCCCCACATACGCTACTACCAGGCCAGTTCCTCAGAGATGTTCGGTGGGGTGGGTCAAACGCCGCAGTGCGAGTCCACCCCCTTTTGTCCGCGCAGCCCTTATGCGGTGTCCAAGCTGTTTGCCCACTGGATGACCATCAACTACCGGGAAGCTTATGGCATGTATGCCGTCAGCGGCATTCTGTTCAACCATGAAAGCCCCCTTCGGGGAAGTGAATTTGTGACACGCAAGATATCGAATGCGGTGGCCCGCATGGCCCATGGCGAAAGGGGGGTGCTCGAATTGGGCAACCTGGATGCGCGTCGCGACTGGGGTTTTGCGGCCGAGTACGTCGAAGGCATGTGGCAGATGATGCAGGCAGACAGGCCTGGTACCTACGTGCTGGCAACCGGCCGCCAGCAGACCGTGCGCGACTTTGTGCGTATGGCGTTCTCGATTACTGGCATATCCCTGGAGTTTGCGGGTGCCGCTGCTTCGGAAGTGGCCGTGGATGTGGGGACGGGGCGCGTTGTGGCGAGCGTGGATCCCAGTTTCTTTCGCCCAGCAGAGGTGGAAATCCTGGTGGGCGACGCCTCCCGGGCCCGGGCCGAACTGGGTTGGGAGGCGCGCACCTCCGTAGAGCAGATCTGTCGAATGATGGTGGAAGCAGACTTGCGGCGCACTTATCCCGGGGCCCGATGATGGTGAACCACTACTGTGCGCCCTGCTGGCTGCTGTGTGAGGTGGCCCGATGAGGGTAGCTTTTGGCGTCAGCGTGCTGGCACGTACTGTCCAGCAGGGTGGTGTGGATGGCATTGGTACCTACACCCGGGAGCTGATGGCTGCCATGCCGCCGTCAGCGCAACTGCAGCCGTATCTGTTCGATGCTCCGGCGAGCCTCTGGCAGGGCGCGACACCTGCGATGTCCTTTGGACCTTTTGCGCGGCAGGCCCTGGCCGCCACGCTGCCGGGGGTGGACTTTGGCAGGGTGCGCCGCGCGCTCTGCTCGGGGATTGATGTCATCCATGCCACCGACCATCTGGTCCCGCGCTTGCGTGGAACGCCGGTGGTGGCGACGATTTTTGATGCGATCCCGCTCTCTCACCCCGAGTGGGTCCGATACCGGTTCAAGGGCCTGAAAAACGAATTGTGGCGGCGTACTGCGTTCTGGGCGCAGCGGGTCATCACGATTTCCAATTACTCCCGCCAGGAGATCGCTACGCACTTCCGCCTGCCCGAAGAGCGGATCACTGCCATTCCTCTGGGTGTAGGTCCGCAGTGGTTTGCTCCGGTCGATGAGTCCGTGGAAAAAGCCGTGCGGGATCGGCATGGATTGCCAGACCTCTATTTTGTGAGCGTCGGTACCCTGCAGCCGCGCAAGAACATCAGCCGCCTGCTTTTGGCCCACGCCAGCCTGCCCGAGCCTCTGCAGCGGGAGTTTCCGTTGGTGGTGGTCGGCAAACCGGGCTGGGGGTGCGAAGACGTTGTCGCCCAATTCACCGGGGGCGCGCTCAAACATGTCCGCTGGCTGCAGCACTTGCCGGATGCCGATCTTCAGGTGGTTATCAAGCGTGCAACGGCCTTGGTGTTCCCGTCGCTCCACGAGGGATTCGGACTGCCGGTTCTGGAAGCCTTTGCGGCGGGGGTGCCGGTGGTGGCGTCCAACACGACCTCCATCCCGGAGGTTGCGGGGGATGCGGCCTTGCTGATTGATCCTCTGCGCATCGACGAACTTGCGGATGCGATGCGCCGAGTTGCCGAGAACTCAGAACTGGCGGGCCAGCTGGTTGCGCGCGGGCGTGATCGCGTGCGCGCTTTCACTTGGCAAGCGTGCGCAGAAAAAACCCTGCGCGTCTACGAGTCGATGGCTTGATATTGCTGTGATGGCTCATTCAACCGCCAATCCCCCCGTGTCTGCGCGTCAGAGGCAAGTTCAATTGTTGGGGCTTGACATCTGGAGCGCCATGGTGGCGTGGCGCTTCTGGTGTTTTATGGGCTGGAACGATGTCGCCAAGCAGTATCGGCGGACCTTTCTGGGGCCTGTCTGGATTACGCTGCACACGGCCATTTTCATCGTTGCATTTGGCTTGATCGGCGCCCAACTGTTCAAGTACCCGGCCGAGTGGTACCTGCCGTATTTTTGTGCCGGGCATGTGCTGTTCGGGTACTTCAGTGCGCTGATCAATGAGGGCTGCTTGACCTATATCGGCTCGGACGCGTTTTTGAAGCAGACGCCTTACCCCAAGATGGCGTTTGTGTTCCGCACCGTGTTTCGATGCTCCATCCTGATGCTGCACAGCGCGGTCATTGTGTTGGCCGTGTTGTGGTGGGCGGGGCGGCTGGGGGCTGTGCATTGGGGGGCGCTGCTTGGCGCCACCGCCCTGACTTTGCTGGCTGCCAGTTTTGTGGTTGCCATTCTGGGGGGGCTTGCGGCCCGCTTCCGCGACGTGACGGTGGCCCTGGGCAGCCTGATGCAGGTCAGTTTCTTTGTGACCCCCGTGCTCTGGGTGCCTGACCAGCTGACCGAACGTGCACAGTGGGTGGTACGCCTGAATCCATTGGCGCTTTTCCTGGACCTGACGCGCAGCCCCTTGATGGGAGAGATCCCCAGCCTGCAGACCTGGGGTGCCGCAGTGGGGGTGGTCTTGCTGTTGGGTTTGATTTTCTTTTGGCAGTACGTCGCGATTCGGCGGCGGATTGTGTACTGGCTGTAGGCGCCGCCACCCTTCGGTATCCCAAGATGGCCCATATCCGGTTGTCCAACGTATCCATCGACTTTCCCGTGTTCACTACGCGGTCACGGGGCCTGCTCAATACGGTGCTGGGGCTTCCTATGCGTGACAAGGCCCGTGTGGAGGCCAGCGGTTTGCGGCAGGTCAGCGTGCATGCGTTGCGTGATGTGAGCCTGTTGCTGCGTCCGGGGGATCGGGTCGGCCTGATTGGTTCGAACGGCGCTGGCAAAACCACGCTGCTTCGCGTGCTCTCGGGCGTCTATGAGCCCATGCAAGGCGAGCTGTCCTTCAGTGGCCGGATTGCAGCGCTCACAGACATCATGCTGGGCATGGATGTCGATGCCACTGGGTACGACAACATCATCATGCGAGGCATCGTGATGGGTCTGACGCGCAAGCAGGCGATGGGCCTCATACCCTCGGTAGAGGCATTCACACAGCTGGGCGAGCATCTTCAGTTGCCGGTCAGGACGTACTCACAGGGCATGCTGCTGCGCCTGGCGTTTGCCGTTTCCACGAGCGTGGTTCCCGATATTCTGCTCATGGACGAGATGATTGGTGCTGGTGATGCGAAGTTTTTCAGCCAGGCCAAGGAGCGCATCAACGGGCTGATCGAGCAGGTCTCCATTCTGGTGCTGGCATCCCATAACGAGGTCATTCTCAAGAGCTTTTGCAACAGAGCGTTGGTCCTTAAAGATGGATGCGTGGTGATGGATGGCAGTGTGGACGATGCCTTGGCGTTTCACAACATCCAGCAAGGAGTTTCGCCATGAGACTGGCATGCATCGGCCCCGCAGAGGTGTTGGACGCCATTGCATCCATGGGGCGAACCGAAGATGTGAGCTGGTCGCCCGACGGACGCCGTGTGGCGCTTGCTGCCATCACCCTCGACAGGGTGCTGGTCGTGGGGATGGACTGCCAGTTTGAAAACGGGCAGAAGGTGCTCTACCTGACGGATGCCGTGGAGGTTGCGTCCACCAGCCTCCAGCGCCCCCATGGCCTGTGCTGGATCAGCAACAGCATCATCGCGGTCGCCAGCCGGGAGGGCAATGTATCGCTGTTCGACATTCCACGGGCGGATGGTCTGACCGCGTTGCACACGTTGGAGCCCCTGTCCGTGATCGGCAAGCAGGAAACGGAACTCCTGAGCACCCCAGGAAGCCTGTGCGCACGGGATCTGGGCGCGGGCTTGCACGAGCTGTGGGTGTGCAACGGCTTTTCCCATTACGTGACCCATCACCTGCTGAACGCGGCTGCCGGTTTTTCCCATCTGGATGCGCAGCTTCTCATGCAGCACGGGCTGGAGGTTCCGGATGGTGTGGCGCTGGACCTCAATGCTGAATGGGTGGCGGTCAGCAACCACGACCGCCACATTGTCGCGCTCTACCGCAACGATGAGTTTCTTGCGCCTGGCAACGCGCCTGCGGCACAACTGCGTGGCGTCAGCTACCCCCATGGGCTGTGTTTCCTGGCGGGCGGGCGCATTCTGCTGGTGGCGGATGCTGGCGCCCCCCATGTGGCCGTGTTTCACCGAGATCCTTCCGGGTGGGGCAGCCTGGCCGAGCCGAATGCCGTGTTCCGCGTGCTGGAGGACGCTGTGTTTGAGCGGGGGCACCACAACCCGCGCGAGGGCGGCCCCAAGGGCATCGATGTGCACGAGCCCTGGGGCCTGATGGTGACCACCTGTGCAGAGCAGCCCCTGGCCTTTTTCGACATCCGCGACATCGCGGCGGGTGTGGATGCCTCGGCGCCAGAAGATGCGGTGAACCCAGGCTCGCCCAGTGCCTCACCTGCAGACCGTACACGGGTGACCGTACTTCGGCTGGTGCGGGATGTAGCGGCCCGTGAGGCTGCCGTGACGGCGGCCGTGCGAAAGGAAGTGGGATTGATGCGCGCGAGCTGGTCCTGGCGTGTGTCCGCGCCATTGAGAGCTTTGGCGGGCGGCTGGATCCGGTGGCGGTCGAGGCGGCGCGGGTTTTAAGACGCAAGTCACGCGGGGGCACACAACGCGGATGCCATGGTCTTGGCTGCAAAAAAAAGCCCGCCGGGAGCGGCGGGCTTTTGCTTTTTGAAAGCGCTGGACGTCAATACGCGTCGAGCACCGCACCCTTGCTGGCGCTCGATGCATTGAACGCGAACTTGGCCTGCACCCCGCGCGTATAGCGCGGTGCGGGGGCCGTCCAGGCAGCGCGGCGCTTGGCGATCTCTTCTTCGCTCACGTTCAGCTCCAGCAGCAGTTGGCGTGCGTCGATGGTGATGCTGTCGCCTTCGTTCACGAAAGCGATGGTGCCACCGGCTGCCGCTTCGGGCGCCACGTGGCCGACCACCATGCCCCAGGTGCCGCCCGAGAAGCGGCCGTCGGTGATCAGGCCCACGCTCTCGCCCAGCCCGGCGCCGATGAGCGCGCCAGTGGGTGCCAGCATTTCGGGCATGCCGGGGCCACCCTTGGGGCCCAGATAGCGCAGCACCATCACGTCCCCCGCCTTGATCTTGCCGGCCAGGATGGCTTCCAGCGCCGATTGTTCGTCGTCAAACACGCGGGCCGGTCCGGTGATCACGGGGTTCTTCAGGCCCGTGATCTTGGCCACAGCGCCCTCGGGGCTGAGGTTGCCTTTGAGGATGGCCAGGTGGCCTTGGGCGTACATCGGGTTGCTGATGGGGCGGATCACGTCCTGGTCGGCGCGCGGCTCGTCTGGCACATCCTTGAGCACTTCGGCAATCGTCTTGCCTTCGATGGTGATGCAGTCGCCATGCAGCAGGCCTGCGTTCAGCAAGATCTTCATGACCTGCGGAATGCCGCCTGCGCGGTGCAGGTCCACAGCCAGGTATTTGCCGCTGGGCTTGAGGTCGCACAGCACGGGGGTCTTCACGCGCACGCGTTCGAAGTCGTCAATGGTCCATTCCACGCCCGCTGCGTGGGCAATGGCCAGGAAGTGCAGTACCGCGTTGGTGGAGCCACCCGTGGCCATGATGACGGCCACGGCGTTCTCGATGGACTTCTTGGTCACGATGTCGCGCGGCTTCAGGTCCATCTTGATGGCCTCGATCAGCACCTTGGCCGATTCCTTGGCCGAGTTCATCTTTTCGTCGTGTGGGTTGGCCATGGTGGACGAGTAGGGCAGGCTGATGCCCAGGGCCTCGAACGCGCTGGACATGGTGTTGGCGGTGTACATGCCGCCGCACGAGCCCGTGCCGGGGATAGCGCGCTTTTCGATCTCCTTCAGGTCAAAGTCGCTCATCTTGCCGGCGGCGTTCTCGCCCACGGCCTCGAACACGCTGACGATGTTCAGGTCCTTGCCCTGGTAGTGGCCAGGCAGGATGGTGCCGCCATACACGTAGATGGCGGGCACATTGGCGCGCAGCATGCCCATCAGGCCGCCTGGCATGTTCTTGTCGCAGCCGCCTACCACCAGCACGCCGTCCATCCATTGGCCGCCCACGCAGGTCTCGATGCAGTCGCTGATGACTTCGCGGCTCACCAGGCTGTACTTCATGCCTTCGGTGCCCATGGCCATGCCGTCGCTGATGGTGGGTGTGCCGAACACCTGGGCGTTGCCGCCCGCTTCCTCAATGCCAGCGATGGCCGCATCGGCCAGCTTTTGCAGGCCGCTGTTGCAGGGCGTGATGGTGCTGTGGCCATTGGCCACGCCCACCATGGGTTTCACGAAGTCGCCTTCCTCGTAGCCCATGGCGTAGTACATGGAGCGGTTGGGTGCGCGCGACTTGCCCTGGGTGATGTTGGCGCTGCGGCGGTTGATGGGCTGGATCGGGATGACTTTGTTGTCTGCCATGGTGTGTTTTCCTTCGTGGAGCGAATCTTGTGGGTGGAGAAACTTTTCGCAGCCGCGAGTATGCGGCGATTGGTGGGCGCCATCCAATCCATTTGTACAGGGCGATTAATATGTACAGCATATGAAAGAGCCATTCATTGATATGCGTTTGTGGCGGCAGTTTGCCGCTGTGGCTGAGGAACTGCACTTTGGTCGCGCGGCGCAGCGCCTGCACATGACACAACCGCCGCTCACGCAGGCCATCGCCGGGCTGGAGCGCACGCTGGGCCTTCAACTGTTCGACCGCACCAAACGCAGCGTGCAGCTCACTCCGGCCGGGGCTGCCCTGTTGCCGCAGGTGCTGGATTTGCTCGACCGCGCCCAGGCGCTCCCTGCACAGGCGCGCGCGGCGGCAGCGGGCGAGGTGGGGCGGCTGCGTCTGGCGTTTGTCTCGACCGTGGGTTTTGGGATGCTGCCGCAGTGGGTGCGAGCCTTCCGGGCCCAGTGGCCCGGGGTGCGGCTTGAATTGATCGAGGCGACGGGCGACGTGCAACTTCAGGCGCTGGAGCGGGGGGAGATTGATGCCGGGCTGCTTTTGCACACGCCCGGCCAGGCGCCACCTGCCCTGCGAAGCCTGTGTGTGGCGCAAGAGCCGCTGGTGCTTGCGCTGCCTGAGCATCACCCGCTGGCGCGCACGCCCACCGTCCGGTTCTCTGACCTGCTGCGGGAGCCTCTGGTGATTTTCCCCCGCCCGATCCTGCCCTCGCTGTACGACGCGATCGTGGCGCTGTACCACGCAGCGGGGCAGGTGCCGCAGGTGGCCCAGGAGGCCATCCAGATGCAGACCATCGTCAACCTGGTGTCGGCCGACCTGGGGTTGGCCTGGGTGCCTGCCAGCGTGCAGCAGTTTCAGCGGCCGGGCGTTGTCTACCGGCAGCTGGGCGGCAAGTCTCCCCTGGCGCCCGTGTGCGAAACCAGCCTGGTCTGGGGCGCCACTGTGCCGCCCGCACTGGCCCGGTGGATCGACTTTGTGGCCCATGAGGTGCAGGCCAGCGCCCTGAAAGGGTAGTGCTGCGCGTGCACAATCGCCCCCATGCTGACTTATCCCCACATCGACCCTGTCGCCCTGCAGATCGGCCCGCTGGCCATCCACTGGTACGGCCTGACCTATCTTGCGGCTTTTGGCCTGTTCATGCTGCTGGGCATCCGGCGCCTGCGGCACGAACCGTTTGCCTCCATCACCGGCCCTGGCGCATGGTCGCGCAAGGACGTGGAAGACATCCTGTTCCTGGGGGTGGCGGGTGTGGTGGTGGGGGGGCGCCTGGGGTATTGCCTGTTCTACAAACCTGCGTATTACCTGAGTCACCCCCTGGAAATCTTTGCCGTGTGGCAAGGGGGTATGGCCTTTCACGGTGGCTTGTTGGGCGTGATCGTGGCCATGTTGTGGTTCGCACATTCGCGCAAGCGCCCCTGGCTGCAGGTGGCCGACTTTGTGGCGCCCTGCGTGCCCACGGGTTTGGCCGCAGGGCGGGTGGGAAATTTCATCAACGGCGAACTGTGGGGCCGTTTTGCCAGCCCGGACCTGCCGTGGGGCATGGTGTTTGCACACAGCGGTTCCCTGCAGCCACGCCATCCGTCGCAGGTTTACCAGTTCCTCTTGGAGGGCTTGCTGCTGTTCATCCTGCTGTGGCTGTATGCGCGCAAAGAACGTCGCCAGGGCCAGGTGGCCGCCGCATTCCTGGTGGGTTATGGCACCTTCCGCTTTATTGCCGAATACTTCCGCGAGCCCGATGCGTTCCTCGGCATCCTGTCCTTGGGTATGAGCATGGGCCAGTGGCTGTGCGTGCCGATGATTGCAGCGGGCGTCCTGCTGTGGGTCTGGGCGCAGCGCCAGCCCGTGGTAAGGCAAAAAATCAAGTAAAAATGGCCTCTAGCGCTTGATGGATAAGCGTAAGTAGCTATAAAAAATGTAGCATATTGGGCTTTGCGCACGGTGCCTTGCCAGAGGGGGGCGGCCGCTTGATCTACGGGAAAAACCGCGTCAGCGCCTCTTCGAACGCCGGCACATCGGCGCCCACGTGGGTGGTTTCGTACTCGGCCTTCAGCAAGGTCAGTCCTGGGTTGGTCTGTGCGGCCATCTGTGTGTACAAGGGCGTGACAACAACGGACCCATTGCTGCTGCGGGCGCCAGCGAGGAACAGCGTGGCAGGCAGGGCCTTGCCATCGAGCTGCTTTTCAAACGCTCGGTAGGCGGCGGGGTCCGCGTGTGCCCCGAAGCTGGACTCGGTAGAGAGGTAGTGCGAGAAGCTCAGCGCCCCCGCAGTGCCCTCCAGCACCAGGGCCGCAACAACGAAGTAGCCGCCATGGGAGAGGCCCGAGAGCGCCCTGCGCTTGGGATCGGCGCGGTACTGGCGTTCAATCGCAGGCGCGAGTTCCTTGGTGATGAAGTTCAGGTAGCGCGTGGCGCCGGGCAGCAGAAAGTCCGTGCCGCGCTGGGATGTGCCGCCGATGCCTACCAGGATGGCTTGGGTGCCTCGCCGCTGCATCACCTGCTTGAAGGATTCAAATCGCGAGACTGCCGTACCCCCGGGTCCACCTGCGCCGTAGGGTGCGTCGCCTTCAGTGGCGTAGATGACGGGCAGCATGGTAGTGCCCGTGGCGTACGACTGGGGCAGGAAAACCTGGATGGCGTAGGTAAAGCCGTTTGATTCGGACCGCAGCGTGGAGTTGATGACCTGCCCGCTGGGTTCGGCAGGCGGGTCGCTGCTGGACGAACCCCCGCCGCATGCAGACAGCGCTGCAACCAATACCAGCAGCGCTGTGCGCCGCACCATGCTGTCGTTCGAGTGCATTGTTCCTGGCATTCTGGCGCCTCCTTTCGGGCCATTGTAGGGAGAGGTGCGCGAACGGATGTGTCACCGCCAATCGACAGGTCTGAGCGCGGTGAACGTGTCTGGCACGGCGGTTGGCCGAGCCATGCTTTTGGCTGGGATGGGGTGTTTTCAGCGGGTGTGCTGCCATAACGAATAGACCGGAATGGGCCGTAGGAGGAGTCGCAGAACGGCACGTCGCGTGTGCGCCTGATCCCTTGCCTTTGTCCGCTTGGCCCTGGGGCCGTACCCAAGGCGCGCCAGCGGGCCAAGCGCGCATGCCCTTGCCTTCGCCTACTGGATGTTGCGCAACCGCCGCAAGACACTGTTTTTTGCCCAACGGCACCCGGATTCGGGTATTTGCCTCTTGTCATTTTACGTAATTATGAGAAATTACAGTCTTCCGCAAGAATATCATCTATTTGCAGGCACTTGGAAGCACGTTGGCGGCAAAAGCTGCAAGTCAGCTGCCCGCCCGCCGTTGAAGATCACTCTGGAGTTTCACCCGCACCATGCGCCCGGTTCCCAACTCACTGCACGACGAAGCCGCTTCGCGCTTGCGCGAGCAAATCTTTGCGGGCGCCTTGCCCCCCGGGAGTTTTCTGGACGAAGCGGCCTTGTGCGAGCGGCTCGCTATTTCGCGCACGCCGCTGCGCGAGGCGCTCAAAGTGTTGGTGGCGGAGGGCTTGCTGCGCCACGAGCCACGCCGGGGATGTTTTGTGGCCGAGATCACCGAACGCGACCTAGATGACCTTTTCCCGGTGATCGCACTGCTTGAAGGCCGCGCAGCGCATGAGGCCACACGCAAGGCGGTGGCGGCAGACATTGCCGCGCTCGACGTGTTGCACCAGCGGCTGCAGCAATTTGCGTCCGAAGGCCTGATCGCCGACTACTACGAAGCCAACTACGCCATCCACGAGGCCTTCATCACACTGGCGGACAACCGCTGGCTGGCCCAGGTGATTGGCGACCTGCGAAAGATCCTGCGCCTGGCCCGGGCGCAAACGCTGCATGTGCCCGGCCGCCTGCAGCAAAGCCTGGCCGAGCATCTGGCCGTGTTCGCTGCGCTCAAGGCGCGCGACTGCGATGCCGCTGAAGAGGCCATGCGCAACCATCTGTTGCGCCAGCGCGATGCGCTGCGCGACGTAGCCCGCAACCAGCAATCGAGGCTCACCCCATGATCAACAGCACCCCCGAATGGATCACCCGCAGTGTGTCGCGCCTGCGCACGGCAGCGCCCGCCGCAGACAAGCCCGCTGACAAAACCGGCGAGAAGGCAAGCGAGAAGGCGACCGACAAACCGGCCCGCGCCGGGCTCGACAAATCGGTGACCGATGTGGTGGCCAAGGTCGCCGTGCCACGTTCCACCAACGAGCGGCTGCAGGCCACGCTGCGGCGCGGGCAGGAGGCTCTGTCGCCCCGCGCGCTGCGCCGTCTGCTGGCCGACCTGCAGGAGGTGGTGGCCCCGCAGGTGAGCGAGATCGAAGGCGGCCGCCGCGCCCAGGCCGTGGCCGAGTGGTATGCCAAGGCCGAGCCCGAAGAGCGCCGCGATATGTGGCTGCTGATGTGCGAGCAGTTCGCCCCCGACGCCACGCGCTTCAAATCGGCCCGCCAACGCTACGAAGCGGCGGCTGGCACGGCCGAAGAAGGCCAGGCCGAGATCAGCCTGCGCCGCGCACTGGTGTCGCCGCGCACGCGGCTGCTGCAGCGTTTTTCTGCGTTCCCTGAAGGCATGCGTTTCTTGCTGGACATGCGTGCCGAGCTGCTGCCCCTGCTCAAGTCCGACAAGCGCCTGTTGGCGCTGGATGCCGAGCTGGAGCACCTGTTCTCGACCTGGTTTGACGTGGCCTTTCTGGAGCTACGCCGCCTGTCGTGGGACTCGCCCGCTTCGCTGATTGAAAAGCTCATCAAGTACGAGGCCGTGCACGACATCCGCAGCTGGGCCGATCTGAAAAACCGCCTGGACAGCGACCGCCGCTGCTACGGCTTCTTTCACCCGCGTTTGCCCAACGAGCCACTGATCTTTGTGGAGGTGGCGCTGGTGGACAAAATCTCGTCCAGCATCACGCCTTTGCTCGACGAAGCGGCGGCACCCGCTGACATCGGGAGGGCCACCACGGCGATCTTCTATTCGATCAGCAACACCCAGACCGGGCTGCGCGGTGTGAGCTTTGGCGATTCACTCATCAAGCATGTGGTGGAGACCCTCACGGCCGAATTTCCCCGGTTGCGCACCTTTGCCACGTTGTCGCCGATTCCGGGTTTCCGCGCTTGGTTGGGCAAGCATGCCGGTGCGATGCTGGAGCGCCTGGATGACAAGCGCCGCACCGAGCTGGGCCGGGCCGTGGGCTTTGAACCCCCGCAAGCCACCCATCTGCTGGCTGCGCTCGACAAGGCCACCGACCTCGATGCACGATCGCCCGTGCGCCAGATGCTGATGGAGTGCGCCGCACGCTACCTGGCCCGTGAGCTGCAGGACGGAAAGCCAGTGGACCCGGTGGCCCGCTTCCACCTGGGCAACGGAGCGCGGGTGGAACGCCTGAACTGGGCGGGAGACCCGTCCAGCAAAGGACTGAAACAATCGTACGGGCTGATGGTGAATTACCTGTACGACCTCAAGCGCATCGACAAGCACCGCAGCTTGCTCGCGCAAGGCAAGGTGCCGGTGTCGGGGGACATCGACAGCCTGTGCCGTGACTGACCGCAGGCTCCGGTGCCGCGCAATGCCATCATCGTCATCATCGGCGCAGACAATGGCCGATGGACCCCCTCAGAGGGGAGCCAGCCGATGGTGGCAAGTGCTTGGCACGGTTTGAACGGTGGGGCACCGTAGGCCTGCTTTCCTTTTTTACAACGACGACAGGAGACAAGGAATGAAAGACATGCGAATTCAGCGCCGTGAGGTGTTGCTGGGGGCTGCTGCCACAGGTTTGGGGCTGGCCACGGGCACGGTGCCTGCATGGGCCCAGGCATCGGCCTGGCCCACCAAGCCGGTGAACCTGGTGGTGCCGTTCCCTGCGGGCGGCGGCACCGATGCCTTTGCGCGCCCCTTGGCAGCGCAGTTCTCCAAGGCCACCGGCAAGACGCTAGTGATCGACAACCGAGGGGGCGCGGGCGGCACCGTGGGGGCCAGCTTTGCCTCCAAGGCTGCACCAGACGGCTACACGCTCTTCATGGGGGCCGTGCACCACGCGATTGCCCCGTCGATGTACCCCAAGCTCGACTACGACCTGGAGAAGGACTTCATTCCGCTGTTCTTGCTGGCCAACGTGCCCCAGGTGGTGGTGGTCAACCCCAAGAACGTGCCGGTCAATAACTTTCAGCAGTTCATGGACTATGTGAAGCGCAACCCCGCCAAGCTCAATTACGGGTCTGCGGGCGCTGGCACGTCGCACCACCTGGCGGGCGAGCTGTTCAAGCAGCAGACGGGCACCTTCATCACCCACATCCCCTACCGGGGTGCCGGCCCCGCGCTGCAGGACCTGATTGGTGGGCAAGTGGACATGATGTTTGACGGGCTGGGTTCCTCGGCGTCCCACATCAAAGGTGGGCGTATCAAGGCGCTCATGGTGTCGGGCCCCAAGCGCAATGCCGCGTTCCCAGACGTACCCTGCGCCGCCGAAGTTGGCCTGCCCGACTACACCGTCACCACCTGGTACGGCCTGTGGGCACCCAAGGGCACTCCCGCCGATGTGCAGGCGCGCATCGTGGACGAGGTGCGCAAGCTGGGCAGCGCCGACGAACTCAAAACGATCTGGGCCAACAACGGCGCCGAATACGGCGGCATGACCCAGCAGCAGTTTGCGGGCATGGTCAGCAGCGAGGTCAAGCGCTGGGCGGCGGTGGTGAAGGCCTCTGGCGCAAAGCTTGATTAACCCCCTGTGGCGCTTTGCGCCTTCCCCCTGAAGGGGGACGCCACCCGTGGCCCGGCAAAGCCGGTTCCACGGTGGCACTCGCGATGGCGTAGCGCGGGCTTTCAGGGCTGAGTAATGTGCATAACTTGATAGGTTGCCGAGATGTCGGGTGAAGTGTTGATGGAATCGGGTGAGCGTGGAGTGGCGCACGTCACCCTGCGCCACTCCGGGCGGCTGAACGCCATGTCGCGTAGCATGTGGCGGCAGCTGCGTACGGTGTTTGAAGACATCCAGCAGCGCAGCGATGTGCGCTGCGTGCTCATTGCGGGGGAGGGCGATGCCTTCTGTGCGGGCGGTGACATTTCGGAGTACCCTGGCTTTCGGTTTGATGTCGCTGCCTTGCGCGACTTTCATGAGAACGACGTCTGGGGTGGGCTCAACGCCATGCTCCAGTGCGACGTGCCCATCGTGGCGCAGATCCGTGGCGCCTGCATGGGTGCCGGGGTGGAGATCGCCAGCTGCTGCGACATCCGCGTGGCGGGCAGTGGTGCGCGTTTTGGCGCGCCGATTGCCAAGCTCGGTTTCCCGATGGCCCCGCGCGAGGCGCAGCTGGTGGCGGGTGCTGTGGGTGACGTGACCGCACGCCAGATGCTGCTGGAGGCCGCCACCTTCAGCGCCCCTGACATGCTGGCACGCGGCTTTCTGAGCCGTGTGGTGGCCGACGACATGGTGGCCACCGAGGCCCAGGGAAGCGCACTGCGCATCGCCGCACTGGCGCCGCAGGCCGCCCGCATGAACAAGCAGACATTTCGGGCATTAAAAATGCCTCTGGCGCTTGATGGGAAAGCGCAAATAGCTATGAAAAATATAGTAAACGGGGCGCCTGACCCCTATGCCTACGCGGACAGCGCCGAGCACCGCGAAGGCATCACCGCGTTCCTAGAAAAACGCGCGCCGTTGTTTTGACGGGCCCCGCCCGCCTTGTTGATCCAAACCTTTAAAACCGTCCAACTGCCATGAGCCAAAACAACCTCTTCAGCGCCCTGCGCGCAGCCTTCCCGTCTGACCTGGACAGCACCGCCGTCGAGACCATGGCGGCAGATGGCACCCCGCTGTTCTACACCTGGCGCGACCTGGACCGCGCCAGCGCCCGCATCGCCAATCTGCTCGCATCGCTCAAGCTGCCCCAAGGCAGCCGCGTGGCCGTGCAGGTGGAAAAGTCCGTCGAAGCCATGGCGCTGTACCTGGCCACGCTGCGTGCGGGCTACGTCTTTTTGCCGCTCAACACCGCCTACCAAAGCGCCGAGATCGAATACTTCATCGGCAACGCCGAGCCCGCGGTGGTGGTGTGCTCGCCCGGCAACTTCGGCTGGGTCAGCAAGATTGCCTTCACGCTGGGCACGCAGCATGTGTTCACCCTGGGCGACGACCGCACCGGCAGCCTGCTCGAGCGCGCCACCCACCACAGCGATGAGCACCAGGCCGTGGCCCGCAGTGCAGATGACCTCGCCGCCATCCTCTACACCAGCGGCACCACCGGCCGCAGCAAGGGCGCCATGCTCACGCACGGCAACATGCTGAGCAACGCCGTCATGCTCAAGGACTACTGGGGCTGGAAGAAGGGTGACGTGCTCATCCACGCCCTGCCCATCTTCCACGTGCACGGCCTGTTCGTCGCCATCCACGGCGCGCTCATCAACGGCAGCAAGATGATCTGGATGGCCAAGTTCGACCCGAAGGCCGTCATCGCCGCCATGCCCCGCGCCACCGTGTTCATGGGCGTGCCCACGCTCTACGTGCGCATGCTGGCAGAGCCCGGCTTGACCAAAGATGCGGTGAAGAACATGCGCCTGTTCATCGCAGGCTCTGCACCCCTGCTGATCGAAACCTTCAAGGAATGGCAGCAACGCACCGGCCACACCATTCTGGAGCGCTACGGCATGAGCGAAACCATCATGCTCACCAGCAACCCCTACAGCGCCGACAAGCGCTACAAGGGCCAGGACGAGCGCCGGGGCGGCACCGTGGGCTTCCCCCTGCCGGGCGTGAGCCTGCGTGTGCAGGGCGACGACGGCAAAGACCTGCCCACGGGCGAGATCGGCGGCATCCAGGTCAAGGGCCCCAACGTGTTCAAGGGCTACTGGCGCATGCCCGAGAAGACGGCGGAAGAGTTCACCAAAGACGGCTACTTCAAGACCGGCGACGTGGGCAAGGTCGATGAACGCGGCTACGTCCACATCGTGGGCCGCAGCAAAGACCTCATCATCAGCGGCGGCTACAACGTCTATCCGGCAGAGATCGAGGGCTACATCAACGACATGCCCGGCGTGGCCGAAAGCGCCCTGGTCGGCGTGCCGCACCCCGACTTTGGCGAAGTGGGCGTGGCCGTGGTGATTGCCAAGCCCGGAGCCAGCCTGAACGCTGACGCCATCGTGGCCCAGCTCAAGTCCCAGCTGGCCAACTTCAAGATCCCCAAGAAGTGTTTTGTGGTGGCTGAATTGCCCCGCAACACCATGGGCAAGGTTCAGAAGAACCTGCTGCGGGAGCAGTACAAGGGGTTGTTTGTGTGATGCGTTGAGGCGGGTCTTGTGGCCGCCTTTGCATGCCCGCCATCGTGCGGGCCTGTTTCGCTCTTATGGGCTCTTGTGGTCTTGGCATGCTGGTATTGGGTGGCGCACTTCAGATGTGAGACCGGTTTTTTCGCTTGATCCGCGATGTCTGGGGCGTGATTCTGTTTAAACATGCGCTCCTGTAGAGCGTAAAGCGCTGAGATGTTCAGGAAGTGCTTGAGAAGTTCGATATGGAAATGCCTTGTCAGCTTCGACTGGTTCGAGCGTTGTCCTCTAGATCTTGTCAGCCCGCGTCAGAGTCCATGGCCATAGCCCACAACCTTTGTCGGTACGCCTGATGTTCATATGACGCTTTGTGGCCTTGGGCCTCCAAGCGCCTCTCGTGTCACCTTTGGGCCACACAGTTGAATCGCCGCATCCTCTCCATCCCTCTCGGAATCGCCCTGATCGCGATCATCGGAGCATCACTCGCCCCTCTTTTTCTGACTCCGAAAGTTTCACCGTGCGCCTACCTCAGCGCACCGGTGCGGTTTCTCAAAATTGATAGCCGCCCGGTGAAAGTAAATCGAGGCACTCGCCCGTTCCCAGTGGTGGAATACAGCTACGTCGTTTCCGGCAAGAGCTATACCAGCACCAAGGTGTTTTGCTCAGAAAGCGATGGGTTCAAAGCGAATTGGTCCAAGGTCGACCGCTTCTTTCACGTTGCCAAAAATGGGGGTGAAATTGTGGCTTGGTTTCCACCGTTTTCCCCCGAGTCGGCGTGCATCTCCATCGATGCGGAGTTCGACTACTCCGTGGTGTCAAGCACCTCTTCTCAGTGCCGGGCGGATTGAGGCCTGCCCTTGGCTGGGTGAGGGGGCTTCCCGGCATCGGGTGGTGATGCTGCCGACTCCTTCGTGTTGGAGTTTGGTGATGCAAGAAGTGTTTGCTATTTAATTGATAGCTTGTTGCGCTTTATCTATAAGCGCTAGAGCCTGGTTTTTGCGAAGCAGACTGTTCGCACAAAAACCGGCGGTGCCAGCACACGCAGGTTCACCAACGCACAGGCCTCATCACCCCGCTACGGCAGCGGCAGTAGTGACGGTGTTGGCTTCACCACACCTTGCTGTGGCGCACAAAAGATGCATTCCGGCCCCGCCTCTGTAGTCGCAGGCGCAGCAGCCCCTTCCGCATGGTTGCAGCAGTGCTCCAGCCACCCGGCCACCAGCCGGTACACCGAAATTTTGGTGCGGGCCGTGGGCGCGCAGAGGTAGTAGCCCAGCGGACTGTCAAAGCGGTCTTTCAGGGGCTCGACCAGCGTACCTGCCTGTAGTTCGTCCTCCACCAAACAGGTGGGCACGATGCTCACACCAAAGCCTGAGACTGCTGCCCGGATGATGAGCGAGTAAAGGTTGAAGCCCGGCCCGAAGCGGCTGGCGCAGGTGTCCAGGCGATGTGCTTCCAACCAGTCTTGCCAGGCCAGGGGCACCTCGATGTGTCGCAGCAGCGTGGCGCGCACCAAGTCTTGCGGAGTGTGCAGGGGCAGGGCGTCGCGCAGTTGGGGGTTGCAGACGATGCAGGTCTCTTTGCCGATCAGATAGCGCGCATTGGCGCTGGGCCAGTTGTCGTAGCCGTACTGGATGGCAGCGTCGAACTCGTGCGGCGTCGCAAAGTCGTGCGCGTGCTGGTAGCGCACAAAGTTCAGCGACACCTGCGGCAGCGTGCGCTTGAAGTGGCCCAGGCGCGGAAACAGCCACGGCACCCCAAATTGGGCAAGCACGAGGCGCCGAACATTTGGACGGGAATGAAAAAACACCGAGCGGGCGTCTAGTCTTCTCGGTGTTTTGCTATGTATTTAATAGCTTTTAGCGCTCTATGGACAAGCGCTAGAGCCTGTTTTGATGCTTGAATTTATGCTTAACGCAGCACAAGCACAGGGATGTGCGAGTGCGTCAGCACATGCTGCGTCTCGCTGCCCAGCAACAGGCGCTTGAGGCCCTTGCGGCCGTGCGATGCCATCACGATCAGGTCGCACTTGTGCTTCTTGGCGGCCGAGATGATGGCTTCGGCCACGAGGTCGGACTTGGCGATGACGGCCTTGACTGCCACGCCTTGGGCGTCGCCCTGGGCCTTCACGCCATCGACCATGGCCTGTGCCGCATCGCCCCATTGGGTTTCGATGCGCTTGACGTCGTTGGTATCGACGGGCATGCCGCCCTCGAAGTAACTGCGGGGGTAGCGGGGCACCACCTTGAGAGCCACGGCAGAGGCGCCGGTGAGCGCGGCCAGCGACAGTCCGTGTTCCACGGCCTTGTCGGAAAGGGGTGAGCCGTCCGTTGCGATCAGGATGCGTTTGTACATAAAGGTCTCCTCAAAGTGATGGAACAAGCTTAGGATGAATCATGTTCTGGGACTTGATGCAGGTCAATGTACCTGTCATGCCCGAACGATAGGCTTGAACCATGTCAATGTTTCGACCCGGTGCGCCGGCCTCCTCCCCGGCACATCCGCCCGATGCTGTTTCCAATGCGGAGCCTGCCGCGCACGCCGTGCTGCTGGACGACCCGCAGGAGTGGTCGGCGTTCGGTCGGCCTGTGGGGCCAACTGGCCAGGCTGCCGAAGATCCCGCCAGCTGTGCCTGGGACTCCCAGGTGGTGCTGGACGGCATGCACTGCGCGGCCTGTGCCCTCACCATCGAAGATGCCCTGCGCAGCGTGCCCGGCGTGCTGCAGGCGGATGTGAGCGCTGCCACGCGCCGTGCGCGCGTGGTGTGGCAGCCCTCCCAGGTGCAGCCCTCGCAGTGGATGGACGCTGTGCACAAGGCAGGCTACCGCGCCATGCCCGCCATGGATGCCTTTGCGCGCGAGCAGCGCCAGCGTGAGAACCGCCGTGCCCTGTGGCGCTGGCTGGTGGCAGGCTTTTGCATGATGCAGGTGATGATGTACGCGTGGCCCGCGTACGTGGCGCAACCTGGCGACCTGACGGGCGAAATGGAGCAACTGCTGCGCTGGGCCTCGTGGGTCATCACGCTGCCCATGGTGGTGTTCTCGTGTGGGCCGTTCTTCAGCAGTGCGCTGCGCGATATTCGCCTGCGCCGCGTCAGCATGGACCTGCCCGTGGCGCTGGGCATGGCCATCACCTTTGTGGTGAGCACGGCGGGCACCTTCGACCCTGCAGGCATCTTCGGCAAGGAGGTGTACTACGACTCGCTGACGATGTTTGTTTTCTTCCTGCTCACGGGCCGCTGGCTGGAGCTGCGCCTGCGCGACCGCACCGCCGGTGCGCTGGAAGCTGTGATGAACCGCCTGCCCGACAGCGTAGAGCGGCGCACGGCCGATGGCAGCTTTGTACGCGTGGCCACGCGCCGTGTGGTGGCGGGAGACACCATCCGTGTGCTGCCGGGCGAGGCGTTTCCGGCCGATGGACGCATCACGCTGGGCAGCACGCACGCCGATGAATCCCTGCTGACGGGCGAGTCCACCCCCGTGGCGCGCCCCGTGGGCAGCACGGTCACCGCGGGCAGCTACAACCTGCAGGCGCCGGTGGAGGTGCATGTGGAAGGCACTGGCGGGCAGACCCGCTTCGCCCAGATCGTGGCGCTGATGGAAAGTGCGTCGCTGCAAAAGCCACGCCTTGCCCAATTGGCGGATCGCATTGCGCGGCCGTTTCTGGTGGCGGTGCTCGTGGCAGCGGGCCTGGCTGCGGTGTACTGGTGGCCGTCCGACCCGGGACATGCCCTGATGGTGGCGGTGGCTGTGCTCATCGTCACCTGCCCCTGCGCGCTGTCGCTGGCCACGCCGGTGGCCATGCTCACCGCCGCTGGCACGCTGGCGCGCCATGGTGTGCTGGTGCGCAATCTGCAGGGGCTGGAGGCGCTGGCCCATGTGGACACCGTGGTGTTCGACAAGACCGGCACGCTCACGCGGGACGGCATGGCCTTGCAGGCCGTACACACCGCCCATGGGTGGAGCACGCAAGAGGTGTTGGCTCTGGCGGCGTCTTTGGCGCGCCACTCGATGCACCCTGCATCGCGCGCCGTGGTGGCTGCGGCTGCTGCGCTGGACGATGGTCGCTGGGCGGTGACCGATCTGCAGGAAGAAGCCGGGCAGGGCCTGGTGGCCAGGGTGCACGACAGATTGGGGGCCGGACAGCCCGCGCGCCAGGTCCGGCTGGGGTCTGCGCACCATGCAGGCGTGGCGCCTGAAGAAGCGGGGTCGGCGCTGCAGGTGGTGCTGTCGGAGCAGCATGTCAGCGGCGCAGTGTCCGAGTTGGCCCGTTTCGATCTGGTGGAAGACCTGCGCGCGGAGGCTCCTGCGGTAGTGACTGCGCTGGAGCAGGGCGGCGTGGCGGTGCAACTGCTGTCGGGCGACCGCGTGGGCGCGGTGCAACGTGTGGCGGCGCAAGCGGGCATTGCCCAGGCGGCGGGCGAGTGCACGCCCCAGGGCAAGCTGGCTGCGTTGCAGGCCTTGCAGGCGGGTGGCCACCAGGTGGCCATGGTGGGCGATGGGCTGAACGATGGCCCGGTGCTGGCAGGGGCCCATGTGTCGTTTGCATTTGGCCGTGCGGTGCCGCTGGCGCAGTCGCAGGCCGATTTTGTGGTGCTGGGCGACAGCTTGGCACTGGTGCCCCAGACCGTGCTGCTGGCGCGCCGTACCTTGCGTGTGGTGCGCCAGAACCTGTGGTGGGCTGCCGGCTACAACGCGTTGTGTGTTCCGCTGGCGGTGGTGGGCTGGATGCCAGCCTGGCTGGCCGGGCTGGGCATGGCGCTCAGCTCGCTGCTGGTGGTGCTCAACGCCGCGCGCCTTGCGCGCGACCTGCCGGCTTTGCCTGCGCAAGGCGAAGACCTGCGGCCACAACAGGGCGCTGTGCCCATTGATATCTCAAAAACAAGCTGGCTGGAGGCTGCCTGATGGACATTCTTTATCTGCTGATTCCATTGTCCGTGGTACTGGTGCTGATGATTCTGGCGGGCCTTTGGTGGGCGGTCTACCACGGCCAGTTCGAGAGTGTCGAGCAAGAGGGAGAGCGGATTCTCCGAGACGGTTGACTTGTGTCAATGCCCAAAAAAGCTGACTGCAACAAACTCTTACTGCATTACAAAGAGGTGCCCGATGGATTCTCCAAAAACAAATGCTGCGCACTACAACGATACAGTGGTGCGGCAGTTTTCTATCCTGGCCGTGGTTGTGGGGGTGGTTGGCATGCTGGTGGGCGTCATCATCGCCGCCCAGCTTGCCTGGCCTGAACTCAACTTTGGCATTCCGTGGCTCAGTTATGGCCGCTTGCGACCCTTGCACACCAATGCGGTGATCTTTGGGTTTGGTGGCAGTGCGCTGTTCGCCACCAGTTACTACGTGGTGCAACGCACCTGCCAGGTTCGCCTGTTTGCCGGGCCCCTGGCGGCCTTCACCTTCTGGGGATGGGTGCTGGTCATTGCCGGGGCCGTCATCAGCCTGCCAATGGGCTACACCCAGGGCAAGGAATACGCTGAACTCGAGTGGCCGATTGACATCCTGATCACGCTGGTCTGGGTGTCCTATGCCATCGTGTTCTTTGGCACCATCGGTGTGCGCAAGGTCAAGCACATCTATGTGGCCAACTGGTTCTTTGGCGCGTTCATCCTGGCTGTGGCATTGCTGCACGTGGTCAACAGCGCTGCGATCCCGGCTGACCTCATGAAGAGCTACTCGGCCTACGCCGGTGTGCAGGATGCCATGGTGCAGTGGTGGTATGGCCACAACGCCGTGGGCTTCTTCCTGACCGCAGGCTTCCTGGGCATGATGTACTACTTCATCCCCAAGCAGGCGGGACGACCCGTGTATTCGTATCGCCTGTCGATCGTGCACTTCTGGGCCTTGATCTTCACCTACATGTGGGCCGGCCCTCACCACCTGCACTACACCGCGCTGCCTGACTGGACGCAATCGGTGGGCATGGTGTTCTCGCTGATCCTGCTGGCACCCAGCTGGGGCGGGATGATCAACGGCATCATGACCCTGTCGGGTGCCTGGCACAAGCTGCGTGACGACCCCATCCTGCGTTTCCTGATCGTGTCACTGTCGTTCTACGGCATGTCCACGTTCGAAGGTCCGATGATGTCCATCAAGACCGTCAACGCCCTGAGCCACTACACCGACTGGACCGTGGGCCACGTGCACTCGGGCGCGTTGGGCTGGGTGGGTCTGATCTCGATGGGCTCGCTGTACTACCTGGTGCCCCGACTGTTTGGCCGCGAAAAGATGCACTCCATCAAGGCCATTGAGCTGCACTTCTGGATGGCCACCATTGGCATCGTGCTGTACATCGCCGCGATGTGGATTGCCGGTGTGATGCAAGGCCTGATGTGGCGCGCCATCAACCCCGACGGCACGCTGACCTACACCTTTGTGGAAAGCGTGAAGGCGACCTATCCGTTCTATGTGATCCGCGTGGCCGGTGGCCTGCTGTATCTGGGTGGCATGTTGGTCATGGCCTGGAACGTGTGGATGACAGCGATCTCGGGCCGTTCGGTCAAGGTGGCGATTCCTGCCGTGAATGCGGCCCACGCCTGAGCCGAAGGAGATAACTCATGTCTAACAACAACCCATCGAATTCGACCGGCTTCTCCCATGAAAAGGTGGAAACCAACAACTTCCTGATGATCGTGCTGATCCTCCTGGTCATCGCCATCGGCGGCCTGGTAGAGATCGTGCCACTGTTCTTCCAGAAGTCCACAACCGAGGCGGTCAAGGGCGTGGAGCCTTACAACGCCATGCAACTGGTGGGCCGCGACGTCTACATCCGTGAAGGTTGCTACAACTGCCACTCGCAGATGATCCGCCCCTTCCGCGCTGAAACCCTGCGCTATGGGCACTATTCGGTGGCGGGTGAGTTTGTGTACGACCACCCCTTCCAGTGGGGCAGCAAGCGCACAGGCCCCGACCTGCACCGCGTGGGAGGCAAGTACAGCGACGAATGGCACCGCATCCACCTGAACAACCCGCGTGATGTGGTGCCCGAATCGAACATGCCTGCCTACCCTTGGCTGGAGAAGAACGCCGTGGACCCCGCCAGCGTGGCGCCGCGCATGAAGGCCCTGCGCACTGTGGGTGTGCCGTACACCGACGAACAGATCGCTGCGTCTGCCGCTGATGTCAAGGGCAAGACGGAGATGGAAGCGCTGATTGCGTACCTGCAAGTCATGGGCCGCGCGCTCAAGTAAAGGAGATATCCCCATGGACATCACCACCATGCGCATTGTGGCCACGCTGGCTTCAATGGCCTGTTTCATTGGCATCTGGGTCTGGGCCTATCGAGGCCGCAACAAGGCCCGGTTCGACGAGGCCGCCCAGCTGCCTTTCGAGCAAGATTGACCTTCACCAGAACGAGAACACCCCATGAGTGACTTCACCAGCAATTTCTGGTCGGTCTTTGTGACCACGCTGACCCTGGTCGGCATCATCGCCTGCGGCATTCTGCTTTGGATGGCAGGCCGCAAGAAGGTGATGGCCACGTCCGACAACACTACCGGCCACGTCTGGGACGAAGACCTGGTCGAGATGAACAACCCCCTGCCACGCTGGTGGGTGTGGCTGTTTGTCATCACCATCATCTTCGGCCTGGGCTACCTGGCCGCCTATCCAGGCCTGGGCAGCTTTTCCGGCAAGCTCAACTGGACACAGAAGGGCGAATACGAGGCTGAGATGGCCAAGGCCAAGGCCGAGCTGGAGCCGCTGTATGCCCGGTTTGCCTCGATGAAGCCGGAAGACATTGCCAAGGATCCTCAGGCCCAGGCCATTGGCGAGCGCCTGTTCATGAACAACTGCGCGCAGTGCCATGGCTCGGACGCCCGGGGTAGCAAGGGTTTCCCCAATCTGGCTGATGGCGATTGGTTGCATGGCGGTGCACCCGAGAAGATCCGTGAAACCATCGAGAAGGGCCGTATCGGCAACATGCCTCCCATGGCTGCCGCAGTGGGCTCCCCCGAAGATGTGCGCAATCTCTCGCACTATGTGCTGAGTCTTTCGGGCAGCCCGCATGACTCGCTGCGTGCTTCGTTGGGCAAGTCCAAGTTCACGGCGTGTGCAGCCTGCCACGGAATGGACGGCAAGGGTAATCAGGCACTGGGTGCCCCCAACCTGACCGACGACATCTGGCTGCATGGCTGGGGCGAGGCGGCCATCACTGCCATGGTCAACAACGGCAAGGTCAACCAGATGCCCGCCCAGGCGGACAAGCTGACAGAAGCGCAGATCGGTGTGCTGTCGGCCTATGTCTGGGGCTTGTCGAACGGCACCCAGGCCGCTGCACGCTGAGCCTTGGCCACTTGGAGCAGTGCCCAGGCACTGCTCCAGGGGGCAGCGCAAACTGAGAACCACGAAGCAAACGGACCGATACCATCATGAACCCACCCAGCGAGCCTGCTCGCAAGGTCATCCCGATAGCGCCGGTTGCGTCCGATGCCTCATCGCAGGGCGAGATTGTTTCCCTGTACGAAGCGCAAAAGAAGATCTACCCGCGTTCCATCAGTGGCCTGTTCGCGCGTTGGCGCTGGGGTATGGTGTTTCTCACGCAGATCGTTTTCTACGGGCTGCCCTGGTTTGAATGGGGGCAGCGCCAGATGGTGCTGTTTGACCTGGGGGCTCGGCGGTTCTACATCTTCGGCCTGGTTCTGTACCCCCAGGATTTCATCTATCTCACGGGCCTGCTCATTATCTCGGCGTTATCCCTGTTCCTCTTTACGGCGGTGGCAGGGCGACTTTGGTGTGGATTTGCGTGCCCGCAAACGGTCTACACCGAAATGTTCATGTGGATCGAGCACAAGATCGAAGGTGATCGCAGTGCACGGCTTCGGCTGGACAATGGGCCCTGGACCTTCGAGAAGGTTCGCAAGAAGTTTTTTAAGCAGGTCATCTGGATTGCCGTGGCGTTGTGGACGGGGTTCACGTTCGTGGGCTATTTCGTGCCCATCCGCGAACTCGGGGCAGAGCTGCTGGCGGTGCAGGGTGGCTGGCAGATTTTCTGGGTACTGTTCTATGGCTTTGCCACCTATGGCAATGCTGGCTATATGCGCGAACAGGTGTGCAAATACATGTGTCCCTATGCGCGCTTTCAGAGCGCCATGTTCGACAAGGACACGCTGATCGTTACCTACGACCCAGAACGCGGTGAGCAGCGTGGGCCGCGTAAGAAGAACATCGACTACAAGGCCCAGGGGTTGGGCGATTGCATTGACTGCTCGCTGTGTGTGCAGGTGTGCCCCGTGGGCATCGATATTCGCAAGGGCTTGCAGTACGAATGCATCGGCTGTGGCCTGTGCGTGGACGCCTGCAATACCGTGATGGACAAGATGCAGTATCCGCGCGGGCTCATCCGGTTTTCTACGCAGAACGGCGTGGCCAAACGGTGGAGTCAGTCGCAGATCCTGCGCCGTGTGCTGCGGCCACGAGTGCTGATATACAGCGCGGTTCTGGTGGCCCTGTGCGTAGGCATGATGGCCAGCCTTGTCACACGCACGCCTTTGAAGGTGGATGTGGTGCGTGATCGGGCGGCGCTGTCGCGCATCGTGGCGGGTGGAAAGCTGGAGAACATCTACCGCCTGCAGATCATGAACGCCACTGAAGGCCCCCAGCGCTATCGCATCAGTGTGCGTGGCCTTGAAGGGCTGGAAGTCGCTTCTGATGCCGAGGTGGACATCGGTGCGGCGGAGTCCCGGTGGGTGGCCGTCCGTCTGCAGATACCGTATGGATCAGCCCCTTCGGGATCACATGCCGTGCAGTTCGATGTGCAAGCCTTGGGCGCGGACGCCCATGTGAGCGAGAAATCCGTGTTTCTGGTGCCGCGATAACGCAGCGAGCGACCCGGTGCAAGACCTTCGCGGGTCTTGCTTTGAGCAAGATAATTTTTGAGGAGTAAGCACCATGCCATCCAGTTCCGCCCTCGGCACTGCCCCTTCTGCCGCTGCACCCTGGTGGAGGTTTGGCCATGTGTGGCTGATCATCGCCGGTCCCGTGATCGTGATCATTGCAGGGTTTGTGACCCTGTGGCTCGCGATATCGCGCCCCGACCCTGTGGTCGCGGAAGATTATTACCGCCAGGGCATCGAGATCAACAAGACACTGGCCACCCCAGAAAAAAGCCTGTTGCCAGCCATGAAGGGCCGCAACCACGCTGCCACCCCGGTCCAGGACCAGCCGCGCTGAACCCACCTGGCCGGGCAGTATGCCTGCACGGCCTTACCAGGAGACAAACCAATGTGGATGCAACGCGTGATGTGGATTGCCTGGCCGGCTTTTTTGATGGCCGGTGTGATGGAAATGCTGGTTTTTGCGATGGTGGATCCGCAAGACCTGCACTGGTTTGGGCAGCCGTTGGCATTGTCACGGCAGGGCGTGTACACGCTGGCCTTTTTTGCGTTCTGGATGATCACGATGGCATCCAGCGCGTTGACCACGCTGCTGGCCATGTCACCGTTTGAACTTAACCGTTGCCCGGTTCCCGAAGGCGAGCGTCCCGATGACTGCCGCAAGACATCATCGTGCCCTTGAGCGGTAGTGCCACCTATTGGCAAAGGTCAATGTGGTAAAGACTGCCAGGATGGCAGACGACAGCAGGTTCAGTGGCAGGCTTGCTGGTTGTTCACGATGCGCTTGAGGGCCTCGGTCTCCAGGATGCGCACATGGCGCTGCTTGACCTCGACAATGCCTTCTTCCACGAACTTGGAGAAGGTGCGGCTCACGGTTTCGAGCTTGAGGCCCAGGTAGCTACCGATCTCTTCGCGGGTCATGCGCAGCACGAGCTCGGACTGCGAGAACCCCCGGGCGTGCAGGCGCTGAACCAGGTTGAGCAGGAACGCGGCCAGGCGCTCCTCAGCGCGCATGCTGCCCAGGAGCAGCATCACGCCATGCTCGCGGACAATCTCGCGGCTCATGATCTTGTGCACATGGTGCTGCAAGGCGGTGACTTCGCGGGACAGCTCTTCGATGCGGTCAAACGGCATGACGCAGACTTCCGCGTCTTCCAGGGCCACTGCATCGCAGGTGTGGTGGTCATTCACGATGCCATCAAGGCCGATGATCTCGCCTGCCATCTGAAAACCCGTGACCTGGTCACGCCCGTCTTCGGTGGCTACACATGTTTTGAAGAAGCCGGTTCGAATGGCATAGAGCGAGGTGAAGGATTCGCCGTTGCGGAAAAGGGTTCCACCGCGTTTGATCTTGCGGCGAACGGCAACGACCTCGTCAATGCGTTGCAGCTGTTCCTCGCTCAGCCCCACCGGCATGCACAGCTCGCGCAGGTTGCAGTTGGAGCAGGCGACTTTGATGGTGAGCGGGTTCATAGGAACAGAGGCTGGGTAAGGTTTGAGCATATCGCCCCATATGCCTAACAGGCTGGGCCTTTGGGTGCGGGTGGGCGACTGATGTGCATCAAATTGTCGCTCTTCGTCCCGGCCCATCACTTGATGCAGGTCAAGGACATGGAGTGCAGCTTACGGCACAGTCGAAGTGTACGCAAGGAATTTGCCCATGACCGCTGTTTCGCCCGAGCTGCTGCGCCGTTTCGACGTGCCAGGGCCCCGTTATACCTCTTACCCAACAGCTGACCGTTTCGTCGAGGCCTTTGGGCAGGACGACTACGCGCTTGCCTTGGAGCAGCGCAGGCTGGGCTCCATGACGAAGGCCTTGCCGCTGTCTTTGTACGTGCACATCCCCTTTTGCGAGTCCCTTTGTTACTACTGCGCATGCAACAAGATCATCACCAAACACCATGATCGGGCAGAGGTGTATTTGCGGTATTTGAGCCGCGAGATTGACTTGCACACAGCACACTGCGGCACGGGGCAGGTGGTGAGTCAGCTTCACCTGGGTGGTGGCACGCCCACTTTTCTATCGGACGAGGGCTTGCGGGAGCTGATGGGCATGCTCAAACGCAGCTTTTCGTTGGCGCCGGGCGGGGAGTATTCGATTGAGGTGGACCCTCGCACCGTCAATGCGGACCGCCTTGCAGTTCTGGCGGAACTGGGGTTCAACCGACTGAGCTTTGGGGTGCAGGATTTCGATCCCGAGGTTCAAAAGGCCGTTCACCGCATACAGCCTGCCGAGCAGGTGTTTTCGCTGGTGGAGTCCGCACGTTCGCTGGGTTTTGAATCCATCAATGTGGATTTGATCTACGGCCTGCCTCGTCAGACGCCAGAGTCGTTTGACCGCACGCTGGCCCAGGTTACGCAGCTGCGGCCTGACCGTATCGCGTTGTACGCGTATGCCCATCTGCCAGAACGTTTCAAGCCTCAGCGCCGTATTGTTTCGGCCGAGTTGCCAGCGGCTGCAGGCAAGGTGTCGATGCTCTCCCGCTCGCTGGACGCCTTCATGGATGCAGGGTACGTGTATGTGGGCATGGACCACTTTGCATTGCCTGAGGATGCATTGGCAGTCGCCAAGCGCCAGGGGCGTCTGCACCGCAATTTCCAGGGCTACAGTACGCAACCTGATTGCGACCTGATCGGCCTGGGGGTGTCTGCGATTGGCCGGGTCGGAGCCACCTACAGCCAAAATGCCAAGACCCTGGATGAGTATTACGATTTTCTGAATCAGGGGCGCCTGCCCGTCGTTCGTGGGTTGGCCCTGACGCGCGACGATCTCGTGCGCCGCGCGGTCATCATGGCCCTGATGTGCCAAGGCGAGCTGTTGTTTGAGCCCATGGAGCAAGCGTGGTTGATCGACTTTCGCCACTACTTCTCTGCCGAGCTGGCGCAACTGGAAACCATGGCCGAGCAGGGGCTTGTGGTGGTGCGGCCCGATGGGGTCGAGGTCACTGCCATGGGCTGGTTCTTTGTGCGCGGCATTGCCATGGTCTTTGACCGTTACCTGCAGGCTGACCGCAACCGCGCCCGTTTTTCGCGCATCATCTGATTCTCATGATTGCTACGGTCGCCTCAACCGCCTTGCTGATGGGACTCGTGGGCGGGTCCCATTGTTTGGCCATGTGTTCTGCGCCTTGTGGGGCATTGATCGGGCAGGGCGGTGGGGGCATGGCGTCCACAGCCGGTGGCGATGTGCAGCCCCAGGCAACTCCCCAGACGGTGCAGGCAGTGCAGGCAGTGCAGTGGGTGCCCCGTGGCGGTGTCATTCGGCGCGCCGTCGCTTTTCATGCTGGCCGCTTGGCCGGGTACGCTGTGGCGGGTGGCTTGGCTGCATGGGCCATGGACAGCCTGGCATGGTTGACCCAGCAAACCGTGGCATTTCGCCCTGCGTGGACCCTGATGCATGTTGCGGTGATGGCGTGGGGTTTGATGATGGTGATCCAGGCGCGCCAGCCCCTGTGGGTAGAGCAGGCGGGCCGTACCGTATGGGCGCGTGTGCGGCCTCTGGTCAGTGCACCAGGCGGGGTTCTGGTTGCTGGTGGGCTTTGGGCCTTGATGCCCTGCGGCCTGCTCTACTCAGCGCTGCTCGTGGCTGCGCTGAGCGGAGGGCCTCTGGAAGGGGCGCTCAGCATGGCGCTTTTTGGCCTGGGCAGTGGTGTGTGGCTGGTGGGCGGGCCCTTGGTGTGGATTCGGCTGAAAGCAGGGGTCAATGCGAAACGTGCGGACTGGGGAACGCGCATCGCAGGAGGTTTGCTGTGCGCCGTGGCCAGCTGGGCACTCTGGATGGACCTGATCTACAAACCGTCGTTGTGGTGCCGCTAGCCAGCAGTTCCCCGATTTGCAAGCTGCGGTGCGACGGGGTTCGGGAGGCCTCGTAAATCCATGTCTATACAAGGGTGATCAACGCTTGCCCTTGGTGAGAAAGGCAAGTGTTGCCATGCCGCTGCGGCGCAGGCGCACTCCTTCGACAAGACCCTCGATCTGGCGATAATCTGTGTAACTATTGGTGGCATTGACGTCGCCATGTTTCACACGCCTTGAAGTGAACTCCTCCATCCTCATCGACATCAGCCAACTGCGTGTCGGCATGTACATCCAGCTCGACGTGGGTTGGTTGCACCATCCGTTCCCGGTGAGCAGCTTTCGTGTGACGGCAGCGGAGCAGATTGCCACCTTGCGTGAGCTGGGGCTCACCGAGGTGCGGTACTTTCCCAAAAAGAGCGATCCAGAACTGAGGGAACTCGTGCCTGCAGCCTGGAGCGTGCCGGAAATGAAGGCATCGTCTTCGAGTGCACCTGAGGCTGCGACAGCTACTGCCACGGTGGACCCAGAGGCGCAGCGCAGGCGTGAATTGCTGGAGGCCCAGAACCGGACGCTGGCGGCCTGCAATCAGCGGTTTGGGGAGGCCACGCGGCAATACCAGGCGCTGGAGCGTGTTGTCTCGGAGCACCCCGACCAGGCCCGTACCAAAGGCGAAACGCTGGTGTCAGGTTGCGTGGCCGAACTCCTGGAAAACGGTGATTCTGTCATCCGGCTGTTGTCGGAAGGGGTGGGCGAGCGCAATGCCCTGCACCCGATCAACGTGATGGTGATCTCTTTGCTGCTGGGCCGTGCGTTGGGCATGAAAAGTGCCGAGCTGCACGACCTTGGCATTGCCGCGCTGATTCATGATCTGGGCAAGCTCAAGCTGCCGCCGAATCTCAGGCAACCTACGCCCTCCATGATTCCGATGGAGCGTACGCGTTACGAGACCCATGTGGCTGAGTCCGTGACACTGGCCACGCGCATGGGGCTGCCCGAACCTGTGATTACCGCCGTTGCTCGGCACCATGAGATGGCCGATGGCAGTGGGTTTCCACTGCGGTTGTCGGGGTCCGATCTGGGGCGCGCGAGCCAGGTGCTCGCCCTCGTCAATCGCTACGATCGCATGTGCAATCCCGCCAATGGAGTGGATGCGCTCACGCCCCACGAGGCTTTGTCGGTCATCTTTGCACAGCTCAAGGCGCGCTTCGATTCCGTGGTGCTCGGGGCGTTCATCCGCATGATGGGTGTGTACCCGCCGGGCTCCATCGTCCAGCTGGTGAACGACCGCTATGCGATTGTTGCCTCGGTCAACTCTTCGCGCCCGCTGCGGCCCAAGGTCATCGTCCATGACTCCCGGGTGCCCAAGGATGAGGCTCCTATTCTGGACCTGGAAACTGTGCCCGAGCTGGGTATCCGGCGCAGCCTCAAGCCTGCGCAACTGCCGCGCGATGCGCTGGACTACCTCTCTCCGCGGCAGCGTATCTGTTACTTTTTCGAGCGTGCGGTCAGCCCCGGTCCCGAAGAGGCAGGGTCGTGACCGTTTCGCAGTCCCACGGCTGGCTCGACGGTTTACAGGAGGCCGTCTGGCTGGTCGATGAGACCAGCCTGCTCATCCTTCACGCGAATGCCGCCGCGCAGCGGCTGGTGGGCTTGCCTGTGGCCGAGATGGTGGGTACGCCCGTGTTGCGTCTGGCCTCCACACCGCAGGACATGGCGTTCTGGGGGGAGTCGGCCCAGGTGGTTGCGGATGGCATTCATTCCCACACCAGCCTTTTGCGCGCTGACGGCACCCTGGTTCCGGTCAATCGTCAGGTGACGCGCGTTCCTGCAGAGGTCGCTTCTGGCACGGTCTTCATGCTGACCATGCTGGATCGCAGTGTCCAGGAATCGACCGAGCGCGAGCTGGAAACTTTGCTGTCTGAGCTGCGCGCCACGCTGGATTCTGCCGCTGACGGCATGCTCGTGTGCAGCCTCGATGGCCGGGTGCGGGCTTTCAATCAGCGGCTTGCGCAACTGTGGAATATTCCGCGCGATTTGCTGGTGCGGCGCGACGATGCGGCTGTCTATGCGCACATGGAGGCCCAGGTTGAGAACGCACGTGCCTATGCGGAGCGTTTGGCTGCCATCGCCCGAGAGCCGATGCAGGAGAGCACCGACATTCTGGTGTTGCGAAATGGCTTGGTGCTGGAGTTGCGCACCGTGCCGCAGTTCAGCCAGGGGCGGCCCGTGGGGCGGGTGTATTCGTACAGGGACATCACCCGCCAGACCGAGATACAGGCCAGCCTGAGACTGGCCGCACGGGTGTTCGAGTCCAGCCTGGACGCCATCTTCATCGCCGACAGCCAGCACCGGGTCTTGCGCATGAACCCAGGCTGCGAGCGGCTGGTGGGGCCGTCTGCCAAATCGTTTGAAGGGTGCCTGGCGGCGTCGTTGTTCGGTGGCGGGTCGGATGCGGCTTTCATGGAGCAGGTGCTGCAGGGGTGGGCCAAGGAGGGTTTCTGGGAAGGCGAGCTGTGGCTGCCCCGTGACAACGGCACCTATTGCGCAGTGCAGTTGTCATGGGTGGCGCTGCGCGACGACGAAGAGCGTCTGGTGCAGAGCATCGGCTTCATGCGGGATCTGACGCTGCAGCACGCCGCCCAGAAGCGCATTGAGGAGCTGGCCTACAGCGACGTACTCACGGGCCTGCCCAACCGTCTGCTGTTGTCGCAGCGTGTGGACACTGCCATCCAGGGGGCGCGCCAGAGCGACACGGGCTTTGCCATCCTGTTTCTGGATCTCGACCGCTTCAAGATCATCAACGACTCCCTCGGCCACCCTTTCGGTGACCGCGTGCTGCAACTGGTGGCCGAGCGCCTGCAGGCCTGCCTGCGCCAGACGGACATGTTGTGTCGACTGGGTGGCGATGAATTTGTCATCTACCTGCATGGCGGTGATGCCCTGGTGGCTGAGAGCGTGGCGCGCCGCATCCTGGACGACATGCTCAAGCCCTTCATGCTTGACAGCATGGGCTTCTCCATCCAGTGCAGCATCGGCATGGCGCTGTACCCACAGGACGGTGCGACGCTGGACGATCTCATCAAGCAGGCTGACACGGCCATGTACCGTGTCAAAGAGCGCGGCCGGGGTAGCTATGGCTTTTACCAGCCGCAGATGAATGCCAATCTGCTGTCGCGCATGCAGATGGAGCATGCGATGCGCCAGGCGCTGGGGCTTGACCGCATGGCAGTGCACTACCAACCACAGGTCAACATGGCCACCGGGCGCATCACGGGGGCCGAAGCGCTGATACGCTGGACCGACCCGGAGTTCGGTGCAGTATCACCTGGGCAGTTCATCCCCCTGGCGGAGGAGTCTGGCTACATCGTGACGCTGGGCGCGTGGGTCATGGAGCAGGCCGTGCGTGAGGCGGCGGTGTGGATGCACAGTGGCATGCCGATCATGATTTCGGTGAACGTGTCGGCGCTGGAGTTCCGGCAGCCTGATTTCGTGGACCGCATCACCCGGCTACTGGCGGTGCACCAGTTGCCGCCCACGCTGCTGGAGCTGGAGCTGACGGAAACCATCCTGCTGCAGGATGCACAGGAAATGGAGCAGCGCCTGCGTGTGCTCGCCGGGCTTGGCATTGGACTCGCCATCGACGATTTCGGCACCGGGTATTCCAGCCTGGCGTACCTGAAGAAGCTGCCGATCCACAAGCTCAAGATCGACCAGTCCTTTGTGCGTGGCCTGCCCGACGATGATGGAGACCGGGCCATCGTGAGTGCCATCATCAGCATGGGGCGTGCCATGCACATTGAGGTGGTGGCAGAGGGGGTGGAAACAGAAACCCAGCAGGCGGTGTTGCTGCAGATGCAGTGCGACCACTACCAGGGATTTCTCTGCGCGCCAGGGCTTCCTGCCCAGGAGTTTCGCGCCATGCTTGCCAGGCCCTTGCCTTTGAAAGCGCGGGGGCGGCGCAGTTCGGTCCAGAACTAAGGCAACCTGGTGCTACGGCCCCCCGGTAGCATAGGGGGCGGTCCAGAGACGCTTAAAACGCCGCGATGCCCTTCCAGAGCATGTACGCCGCCAGTCCGAACAACAGCGATGCGAATACACGCTTGAGCTGCTTGACTGGCAGGCTGTGTGCTGCTTTGGCGCCCAGTGGCGCGGTGAGCACGCTGCAGGTCGCTATCACGGCCAGGGCGGGGAGCCAGATGTAGCCCAGCGAGGCGGTTGGCAATCCCTCCACGTTCTGCCCTCCGATCACATAGCCCACCACGTTGGCCAGTGCGATGGGAAAACCCAGCGCCGCACTGGTGGCTACCGCGTTGTGGATGGGCACGTTGCACCAGGTCATGAATGGCACGCTCACGAACCCGCCACCAGCACCCACCAGGCCCGACAGGAATCCGATCACGCCACCTGCCGCCACCTGGCCTGCACCACCGGGCATCTGGCGCGTGGGGGCGGGTTTTTTGTCCAGAAACATCTGTGTGGCCGAAAAACTCACGAACAACGCGAAGAAGATGGCTAGGAACGAACCCTTGAGCAGCGCAAACACGCCCAGGCTCGCAATGAAACCACCGAGCACGATGCCAGGCGCCAGCCGCTTGACGATGTCCCAGCGCACGGCGCCGCGCTGGTGGTGGGCCCGCACACTGGAGATCGACGTGAACATGATGGTGGCCATCGAGGTGGCAATCGCCATCTTCACCGCCAGATCGGGTGCGACCTTTTGCGCGCCCAGGATGTAGGTCAAGAACGGGACCAGCAGCATCCCGCCGCCAATGCCCAGTAGGCCCGCCAGAAAACCTGTGGCCAGGCCCAGGACACCGAGTTCAACAATCAGCAGGGGATCGAGCATGGCGCGACGTCAGACAAAGGGGTGGAAAGAGGAGAGGGAAGGCGGGGGGATGCCCTGTCGGAGATGCTGCAGCGTGGGGTTGCGTGGACAGAGGCATGGGGAAGAAGGTGTCTGCGAATGCCACCGGACTCTCATCCTGAACCGGGGGTTCAGGTGGGCGAGGGCAGCCAAGCGTTGGGTTCATCTGACGCGAGATGATCACGCTCACCGGGCAATGTACCAAGCCCGAGCTCGTTGAGCATTGGTTCAAGGAAATATAAAGCCCGGCGGCTTCGCAGACACCGCCATTGTAGGCGCTGCCTGCACGGGTTGAGTGTCTGGGGCCATGTAAAGCCCGTAAGCTTTGAGGGGTGCAGATCGGGGGCAATCCGGCGAGCTTGGCGATGTGCTGGGGGGCTGTCAAAGAAGGCGGCCGTCGTCGCCCAATGCCTGATCCAGGCGCTGCACCAGGGCATGAAGGCGCTGCTGGTCTTCGTCGGGTAGGAGGGTTTCCTGCGTACCCGTGCTGGCAGCGGTTGCGATGGTGGTGCTGGCCGTTTTGGCGGCGGCACCTGCTGCCAGGTCGGCAGCCTCGCGGTCGGCGATTTCGAAAGCCAGGTTCAAGGCCGCCAGCACCGCAATGCGTTCGCGGGCGCGGACCTTGCCCGCATCGCGGATGCGGATCATCGCGGTATCGACACGCTCCACAGCATCCAGCAGGCGGCTTTCGTGGCCCTCGGGGCAGGTCAGCAGGTAGCTTTGCTGCAGGATCTGCACCTCGATTTGCTTCATTCGGCTTCCTTGGTGACAGCGGCAGGGGCTGCGGCGGGCAGGCGCTCCAGCAGTGCATCCACGCGGGCGCGGGCGGCACTGAGGCGGGATTTGAGGGAGTCCCGTTCTTGCGTCAGCGCGGCCACCTGATCGGTCAGCAGCGCGTTGGTGCGTTGCAGTTCTGCGTGGCGCAGCAGCAGGCGGTCGACGCGCTCGGCGATCTGGTCAGTGGGGGACGGTGTTGCCATACAGCCCCCGATTGTAGGGTTGCAGGCTGTAAACAGCCGTAAAATCGCGCGGTTGGTGCTCGCGGTGTGGTTCACATGCCGCAGTTCAACGGGAAGCAGGGAGGCGCAGTACCACCGGTACACGCCCAGCCTGCGCTGCCCCCGCAACGGTCAGCGGACGAGTCTTTCGACTCTCTCTCCATCCATACGCCACTGAGCGCCTTGAACAAGCGCATGGGAAGGCATTGGGGGGGTGTTCCGCCAGCCCGGATACCGGCCAACACGGTGGCTGCGTGCGCCCGTTTTGGAGCTGCGCGGCTGTATCACCCACATGCTGGCGGGAGGCCGGCCCGGGTTGTTTGTTGACGATGATCCCCATGAAAATCCGTACCCTTCGTGCGCGCCCTGTGGCGCTGCTGCGCCTGCCTGCCCACCGTGTGGCCCTGTTGACCCTGGCGGTGGGCGGCGCCTGCAGTGCGCTGGCCCAGAGTGCCCCGGCAACCGGCGAACTGCTGGCCCAGAACCTGCGCGCGCCCTCGCTCGCCGAAACCGTGGTGGCCGCCACGCGCACGCCGCAGCCGCTGTCCGACCTGGTGGCCGACATCTCCATCGTGGACCGCGAAACCATCGAAAGCAGCGGCGCCACTGGCCTGGCCGACCTGCTGGCCCGTCTGCCGGGTGTGGAGTTCTCGCGCAATGGCGGCCCGGGTGCCACCACGGGTGTATTCCTGCGCGGTGCTGAATCGCGTTTCACAGCGGTGTACATCGACGGGGTGCGCATCGATTCGCAGTCCACCGGGGGGGCGCCGTGGGAGAGCATTCCGCTCGGCCTCATCGATCGCATCGAAGTACTGCGCGGCCCCGCAGGCGCCGTATACGGATCGGATGCCATGGGCGGCGTGGTGCAGATTTTCACCAAGCGCGGCGAGAACGGCACGGCGCCGTATGTGGGCGTGGGCATTGGCAACCACAACACCACCAAGGTGGAGGCCGGCATCAGCGGGGCCAGCGGCACCGTGGACTACGCGCTGGGCTTTGCGCGCGATGACAGCAAGGGCTTCAACGCCCGCACGGTGGCCACCCAGAACCCTGACCGCGACGGCTATCGCACCACGGCAGGCCATGCCCGAGTGGGCCTGCAGGTCGATGCGGCGCACCGGCTGGAGGGAACGCTCATGGTCAATGACTCCAACAGCGGCTACGACAGCGGGCTGGGCAAGGACGACCGCAACCTGCACACCATGCACGCCCTGGGCCTCAACTGGATTGCCCAGTGGAGCAGCGCCTACAAGACGCGCCTGTCCATCACCGACTCGCGCGATGAATACGAAACCCGCCCCTCGCCCTACCTAAGCGACACGCGCCTGCGTGGCTACTACTTCCAGAACGAATGGCGCCAGGGCGCGCACCTGGTCACGGCCGCGCTGGAGCGCCGTGAAGACCGCCTCGAAAACGCCCCCATCGATGCTAAGCGCTCGCAGGACGCGCTGGCCCTGGGCTACGGCTACAACGCTGCAGGCCACACGGTGCAGCTCAATCTGCGCCACGACTCGGACAGCGAATTCGGTGGCAAGAGCACTGGCAGCGTGGCCTACGGCTACGCCATCACCCCGCAGTGGCGCGCTACGGCGTCGGTGGGCACGGCCTTCCGTGCGCCCACGCTGTACCACCGCTTCAGCGAATATGGCGTGGCCACGCTGCGCCCCGAAAGCAGCCGCAATGCCGAAGTGGCGCTGCGCTACGCCCAGGGCAACAGCACGTTCTCGGCCACGCTGTTTCGCAACCGTGTGAGCAACCTGATTTCGTTCTCTGGCCCCGGCACCTGCCTGTCGGACTTTGGCTGCTACGCCAACACGGCCCGGGCCGAATACAAGGGCATGACGTTTGCTGGCTCGCACCGCCTGGGCGATGTGCAGCTGCACGGCTCCATCGACCTGCAGCGCCCGCGTGACCTGGACACCGGCAAGCAGCTGGCGCGCCGTGCCAAGCAGCACGCCACCTTCGGCGCCGACACCCGCCTGGCGGGCTGGACCGTGGGCGCCGAAGTGCAGGCATCCGGCCGCCGTTTCGACACCGTGGCCAACACCAATGTGCTGGGCGGTTATGCGCTGGTCAACCTGTACGCCAGCACCCGCATTGCCCGCGACTACACGCTGCTGGCGCGCATCGACAACCTGGCCGACAAGGACTACCAGCTGGCCCGCACCTACGCCACCGCAGGCCGCACGGTGTACGTTGGCGTCAAGTGGGCACCTCAATGAAGCCCCCCCTGAGTCGCTGCGCGCCTTCCCCCCGGAGGGGGGACGCCACCCGTGGCCTTGCGGAGCCAGTTCCACGGTGGCACTGGCTTGGGGCGCGCCAATTTCGTCGGCCGCTGGGTGAGTACCGCACTGGGGGTGGGGTGTGACACGCTGTCCCGCGCTGCTGATTGCAGCCCCGGCCTCGGGACAGGGCAAGACCACCGTCACCGCCGCCCTGGCGCGCCTGCACACACGCCAGGGGCGGCGCGTGCGGGTTTTCAAGTGCGGGCCGGATTTTCTGGACCCGCACTGGCACCTGCTGGCCAGCGGGGCGCCGGTGCACCAGCTCGATTTGTGGATGAACGGTGAGGCCGACTGCGCGCAGCGACTGCGCGACGCCGCCGTCGAGTCGGACCTGATCCTTATCGAAGGCGTGATGGGCCTGTTTGACGGCAGCCCCAGCGCGGCCGACCTGGCCCGGCACTTTGGTGTGCCGGTGCTGGCGGTGGTCGATGCCTCGGCCATGGCGGGCACGTTTGGCGCGCTGGCCTATGGCCTGCGCCACTACCGGCCGGGCCTGCCCTGGGCGGGGGTGCTGGCCAACCGCGTAGGCAGCGCGCGCCATGCCGACATGTTGCGTGACGGCTTGCAAGATGCCGACGACTGGATGGGCGCGCTGATGCGGGTGCAGCCAGGCAATGCGCCTTTAGCCGCCAAGGCCGGTGCGGCGCTGCTGCCCGAGCGCCACCTGGGCCTGGTGGCCGCGCACGAGCTGGACGACAGCCTGCAGCGGCTGGACGCAGCGGCCGATGCGCTGGCTGCTACGCCGCTGGGCCAGATGACGCTGGAGGACCTGCAGCGCTGGGCCGTGGACTTTCCGGCGCCTGCATCCACGGTTGCCGTGCCTGCTTTGCTCGCAGGCCGTACGGTGGCCGTGGGGCGTGATGCGGCGTTCTGCTTCATCTACGCTGCCAACGTGCAATGCCTGGAACAGATGGGTGCCCACGTGGCGTTCTTCTCGCCCCTGCAAGACACGGCGTTGCCGGACTGCGATGCCGTGTGGCTGCCCGGCGGTTACCCCGAGCTGCACACCGCGCAGATCGTGGCCAACACCGGGATGCAAGCCAGCCTGCGCGCCCATGTGGCCGCAGGTAAGCCGCTGTGGGCCGAGTGCGGCGGCATGATGGCGCTGTTTGAGTCCATCACCCTGGCCGATGGCAGCACGGCCACTTTGTGGGGCCTGCTGCTCGGTCACGTTACCATGCAAAAGCGCCTGGCAGCGCTGGGGCCGCAGCAACTGACCGTGGCAGGACACACGTTGCGCGGCCACACCTTCCACTATTCGACCAGCGACAGCAGCGCCCCCGTGGTGGCCCGCACGGCGCGCCCGAACGCGGCGGTTGCGCCGGATGCGGGCGAGGCGCTGTACCAGCAGGGCAGCATCCACGCGAGCTATTTCCACGCATGGTTTCCGTCCAGCCCCGAAGCCGTGGCGCAACTGCTGGGGGGCGCATCGGTATGACCATCACCACCGAACTGATTCTGGGCGGCCAGAAAAGCGGCAAGTCCCGCCGCGCCGAGCTGCTGGCGCGCGACTGGCTGGCGCAATCGACCGACCACCGCGCCGTACTGATCGCCACGGGGCAAGCCTGGGACGACGAGATGCGCGAGCGCATCGCCCGCCACCAGCGCGATCGTGCCGAGCGCGTGCCCGGCCTGCAGACGGTGGAAGAGCCGCACGACGTGGCCGCAGCCCTCACGCGGCTCAGCACGCCGCACACCCTGCTGGTGGTGGACTGCCTCACGCTGTGGCTCACCCGCTGGACCATGCCCGTGGGTGTGGAAGCTATGAGTTTTGAAGAAAAACAGGCTCTAGCGCTTGATTGGAAAGCGCAAGCAGCTATGTTTTTGATAGCGGTTCGGGAATCCCCTGGCCCCGTTGTTCTGGTGGGCAACGAAATTGGCCTGGGGGTTATCCCGATGGGGCGGGAGGTGCGCGCTTTTGTGGATGCACTCGGCACGCTCAACCAGCAGGTGGCGCAGGTGTGCCCCCGCGTGACGCTCATGGCGGCTGGCCTGCCGCTTACCTTGAAAGAACCTCGCTCATGAAACCCACCCCCGTGCGCCGCATCCTTTGGGTGATCGCTATCGTGATTGCGCTGGGCCTGCTCATGGCTGGCCTGGCGCGTGCACAGCCCGTGCACATCAAGGACGACAAGGGCCGCGAGGTCTCGCTGCCCCGTCCGCCGCAGCGCATCGTGAGCCTGCTGCCCTCGTTGACCGAAAGTGTGTGCGAGCTGGAGCAATGCCACCGGCTCGTGGGGGTGGACCGCTATTCCAACTGGCCGGAGGCCGTGATTGCCAAGCTGCCCAAGGTGGGCGGCGGGCTGGACCCGAGCATCGAGGCCATCGTAGCGCTCAAGCCGGACCTGGTGCTCATGTCCGTCAGCTCGCGTGCCAGCGACCGGCTGGAGGCACTGGGCCTCACCGTCGTGCAGCTGGAGCCCAAGACGCATGCCGACGTGCGACGCGTGCTGGGCACCGTGAGCGACCTGTTGGGCGTGCCTCGTGCGCAGGGGGCCGACCGCCTCTGGCGCGTGATCGACGCCGGCGTGGAAGCGGCAGCGCAATCTCTGCCGCCCAAGGCGCGGAATGCGCGGGTGTACTTTGAAGTGAGCCGGGGGCCGTACGGGGCGGGCGAAGCGTCTTTCATCGGCGAATCCCTCACCCGGCTGGGGGTGCGCAATGTGGTGCCCGCATCGCTGGGCCCGTTTCCGCGCCTGAACCCCGAGTTCGTCGTGCGCGCCAACCCCGACATCATCATGATCGGCAACCGCAGCATGCAGGCTATGGTGCCGTACCCCGGCTGGGCCACCATGCGCGCCATCCGCGAGAACCGGCTGTGCGTGTTTGGCCCCGGCGATTCCGATGTGGTGGTGCGTCCTGGGCCGCGCATGGCCGAGGCGGCCCGCATCATGGCGCGGTGTCTGGTGGACAAAGCGTCATGACCAGCATTCCGATCGACTTGCCCACGGGTTCCGCCAGCCGCCGCGCCGCATGGTGTGCCGCCTGGCTGTTGCTCGCCAGCGCGTTGCTGGCGGTGTGTGGCGCCAGCGTGGGCAGCACGGGCTTTGACAGCGTGCTGCGCATGCGCGGTGACCCTGTGGCCTGGCAGATCGTGTGGGACATCCGCCTGCCGCGCACGGCGGGTGCGTGGCTGGCGGGGGCGCTGCTGGGCCTGTCGGGCGCTGTGGCGCAGGGGCTGTTTCGCAACCCGCTGGCCGACCCGTACCTGCTGGGCAGCGCCTCGGGCGCAGCGCTGGGCGGGGCTGTCGCCATGGCGCTCTTCGGGGTGTCGCCGGTGGCGGCGCAGTGGATGGCCCGCATCGGCATCACGGGCATGGCATTTTTGGGCGCGGCGGGGGCGGTGGTGCTCACGCTGCTGCTCGCCAAGGGCGTGCAGCACACGCTGCGCTTGTTGCTGGCGGGGGTGATTGTGGGCGTGGTGCTGGGCGCGCTGCGTGACCTGGTGGAACTGGCCTCGCCCGACATCCTGCAGGCCATGCAGGCCTTCACGCTGGGCAGCACGGCTTTTGTGGGCTGGGCGGCCTGCTTGCTCATGGCCGTGGCCTGGGCGCTGTGCTCGGTGGTTGCCTGGATGCTGGCACGTGCGCTGGACGGCCTCACGCTGGGCGAGGCCACGGCCGCCAGCCTGGGCCTGCCACTCATGCCCATGCGCGTGGGGCTTGTGGCTGCCATGGCGCTGGCCACGGGCACGGCGGTGGCGCAGACGGGGCTCATCGCCTTTGTGGGGCTGGCGGCTCCGCACCTGGTGCGCTCCATTGTGCGCGTGACACATGAACGGCACATCGTGCTCTCCAGCCTGATGGGCGCGGTGCTGCTCATGGCGGCCGACATCCTGGCGCGCTGGCTGCTGGCGCCGCAGGAGCTGCCCGTGGGCGTCCTCACGGCGGCCCTGGGCGGCACCTATCTGCTCTGGCTCATGCACCGGCGCACCTCGCAAGGGGGTGCACTATGAAATCAATAGCTATCAGTGCAAATGGAATAAGCGCCAGCATCGGGAATCGCTCGATATTGCAGGGCATTGACCTGCAATTGCCCGCCGGGCGCTGGACCAGCATCGTCGGCCCCAACGGAGCGGGCAAGTCCACCCTGCTCAAGGTGCTGGCCGGCCTGTTGCCGCGCGCTGCGGTGCAGGGCGAAGTGTTGCTGCTGGGCCGCCCGCTGGCGCAAATCCCGGCGCGCGAACGCGCCCGCCAGCTCGCCTGGCTGGGGCAGAACGAAGGCTCGGCCGACGACCTGACCAGTTATGACGTGGCCATGCTGGGCCGCCTGCCGCACCAGGCCTGGCTGGCGCCGCCGGGCGCGGCCGACCACGCAGCGGTGGAGCAGGCGCTGCGCACCACGCAGGCCTGGGACTGGCGTCACCGCCCGCTGTCGCAGCTGTCGGGCGGCGAACGCCAGCGCGTGCTGCTGGCCCGCGCCCTGGCGGTGCAGGCGCAGGTGCTGCTGATGGACGAGCCCCTGGCCAACCTCGACCCGCCGCACCAGACCGACTGGCTGCACACCATGCGTGCACTGGTCGATGCGGGGGGCACGGTGGTCAGCGTGCTGCACGAGGTGTCGCTGGCACTGCAGTCCGACGACATGGTGGTGATGGCACAGGGCCGCGTGCTGCACCAGGGCGCCTGCGATGCACCCGCCACGCACGCGGCGCTGGAGAGCGTGTTTGACCACCGCATCCACGTGCGGCATCTGGATGGCATGTGGATGGCGCTGCCCTCCCTGCAACGCAAGAACAACGATCAAGGAATCAAGGGAGTGCAAGCATGAACATCGAATCGGGTTTTTCGCAGGTTGCGCAGTCGTTGCTGTGGCCGGTACTGGTGCTGGTGGGGCTGGCGTTTGTCTACGCGCTGTGGTCGGGCGGCGCCACGCTCATGGAGGCGTGGCAACGCTGGCGCCAGCCGCAGTACCGCTCGCTGCGCGTGGCCCCAGGCTTGTCGATAGAAGAGCTGGAGCTGCAACTGGTGCGCCAGGTGGAGCCCGTGCGCCTGCTCAGCCGCCTGTCGCCCATGCTGGGGCTGATCGCCACGATGATCCCGCTCGGCCCCGCGCTGCAGAGCGTGGCGGCGGGCAACGGCCAGCAGGCCCTCGCCGTATTCAGCGGTGCCTTTGCGGGCGTGGTGCTGGCGCTGGCTGCCGCGTCGGTGGGCCTGGTGGTGTATTCGGTGCGCCGCCGCTGGCTGCTGGCCGAACTGCTGGTGGTGCGCAAGGAGCGCGGGGTGGCGCAATGAGCTTGCGCCACTTGAACGTCCTGGCAGAGGACGACGACGACCCGATGCTGTCGGCCGTGAACCTGGTGGATGTGTTCCTGGTGCTGGTGGTGGCGCTGCTGACGGCCGTGGCCGTGCAGACCCAGACCAGCGCTCATGAGAGCGTCACCATCATCCGCAACGCGGGCCAGCCCGACATGGAAGTGGTCGTGCGCGAGCAGGGCAAGGAAGTGCGCTTCAAGGGCGCTGGCAGCGCAGCGCAAGGGCAGGGCGTGCGCGCGGGCGTGGCCTACAAGCTGGAAGACGGCAACATCGTCTACATCCCCGAAACGGGCGCTGCTCCAGCTGGCGCTTCGGCCGGTGGCGCGGGTGGCTCCGCCACGCCGGCACCCGCCAAGCCATGAAGGCGCTGATCTTGCGCGCGGCACTGTGGTGCCTGCTGCTGGCTGCGCCGCTGGTGCATGCCGTCCAGGCTGAGAAAGCCTTGGCAGCGGGCGGCGCCGATAAAACAGCGCCGGTGCTGCTCTGGCTCACGTCCGACATCACCACCGCCCCGCGCACGGCCATGGTGCAGCGCCTGGCCTCCGACGCGGGCCTGGGCTTTGTGCACATCGACTACCCGCTGGCCGGCGCGGCGGTACTGGACGCGGCCCAGGCCCAGAAGCTGGAGCGCGCACTGGCAGGCGCCGCCATGGTGTGGGTGGATGCACCGCATGTCAGCGTGGAGGCGCGTTTGCGCCGCATGGCGGGGGCGCAGCTCGATGCCCGTGCCACACGTTTCCCCGGCCGCGTGGTCTGGGTGCCTGCGGGCACCCCCGCCGCCGACTTGACCGCGCTCGATGCGCCCGCCCGCATGGTGGCCTACTTGCAGGCCGGTGGCCCGCGAAACCTGAAGAACGCCATCGCCCTGGCGCGTGCCACGGTGGCAGGTGTTGCGATGCCGACCTTGCCCGCGCCCGACGTCCTGCCCCCCCGGGGCATCTACCACCCCGACGCGCCCCGCCTGCTGCCCAACGCCGCCGCGCTGGAGGCCTGGCGTCAGGGCCAGCCCACGCTGCGCAGCCTGCCTGCCGTGGCCGTGCTGGTGCACCGCCACCATTTTGTCGATGGCAGCACCGAATGGCTCGATGCCTGGCTGCGCACCTTCCGCCAGGAGGGCCTGTTCGCCTATGCGGCCTTTGGCCAGCAGGTCACGGCGCAGACCCTGGCCGAGGTGCTGGAGTTGCCCGCTGAAGGAGGCTCTGGCCCCGGTCGGCTGCATGCCTCCGCCCTGGTGCTGCACCAGCTGGTGCCCCAGGCCGCTGCGCTGCAGCCGCTGTTGGCCCGCTGGGGCGTGCCGCTGCTCGGCACGCAGCCCTACCGCGCGGGTGATGCCGCCGCGTGGGAGGCCAGCGACACGGGCCTGTCGCTGTCCGATGTGCCGTTCTACCTAGCGCAGCCTGAGGCGGCAGGCGCCATCGACCCGGTCCTGGTCGCTGCCCACGGCGCCGAGGGGCAAGACTTCCGCCTCATCGAGCGCCAGGCCCAGGCCGCGGCCGCCAAGGCGCGGCGCCTGATCGCGCTGCAGACCAAACCCGCCGCCGACAAGCGCCTGGTGGCCATGGTCTACAACTACCCCCCGGGCGGCACCAACTTTGGCGCCTCGTTCCTGAACGTGCCGCGCAGCCTGGAGCAGGTCTCTGGCGGCCTGGCCCAGGCGGGCTACCGCACCGAACGTGTGCCCGAGCAGGGCTGGATCGATGGGCTCAAACCGCTGCTGGCCGCCTACTACCCCGGCGCCGATGTGCGCGCGCTGCTGCAAAACGACCAGGCCGCCGCGCTGCCGCTGGCGCGCTACGAGCAGCACCTGGCCACCTTGCCCAAGGCCGTGCGCGAGCGCATGAACGCGCACTGGGGCACGCCCGAAAAGAGCCGCTACGTGGTCGAGTGGCAGGGCGAAAAAGTGTTCGCCATCCCGCGCCTGCAGGTGGGCAAACTCTCGGTATTGCCCCAGCCCCCGCGCGAAGAAACACTGCGCCTGGGCCAGAACCCGTTCATGCACAAGAGCAAGGCGCCGCTGTCGCACCACTACCTGGCCGTGTACCTGTGGGCGCAGCTGGAGGCCGATGCCCTCATCCACTTTGGCACCCACGGCACGCAGGAGTGGGCCGGTGGCAAGGCGCGTGCGCTCGATGTGCACGACGACGCGCTGCTGCCGCTCGGTGACCTGCCTGTGGTCTATCCCTACATCGTGGACAACCTGGGCGAGGCCCTCACGGCCAAGCGCCGGGGCCGCGCCGTGCTGGTGAGCCACCGCACGCCGGTGTTTGCCCCCGCAGGCTTCGAGGCGCGCATGGCCCACATGCACGAGGTGATGCACGAATGGGAAACGGTGGACGAAGGCCCCACGCGCCGCGCGCTCGAAAAGCAGCTGGTCGCGCAGTTTGTGGAGCACCAGTTGCACCGCGACCTGGGATGGAGCGCCGAGCGCATCGCGGCCGACTTCAGCGGCTTTCTTGAAATCCTGCACCCCTACCTGGACCAGCTCGCGCAAAGCTCGCAGCCCAAGGGCCTGGCCGTGTTTGGCCGCGTACCCGCGCCCGAGCAGCGGCGCGAGACCATCCTGCAGGCGCTGCGCAAGCCGCTGATCGAGGCGCTGGGCGAAGACATCGACGAAGCCTTCCTGATCAAGCACGACGCGGTGCTGGCCGCGCGCCCCGCGCGCTGGCTGGAAGTGGCGCTGACCGACGCGCAGGCCGCCAGCGTGCTGGACCTGCGCCCCGTGCTGCCAGCGCAGGCTGCAACGCCGGGTGCAGCGGGTGCATCCGACGTGGTGCGCGCCGAAGACCATGTGCCCAACCGCGCAGCGCGCCAACCCATCGACACGCCCGCGCTGCTGCAGCTGGCCCAGCGCGCGCAAGAGCTGGAGCGCCTGCTGGCCACGGAAGGCGAGCTACCCGGCTTGCTGGCTGCGCTGGAAGGGCGCTACCTGCCCGCTGCGTACGGTGGCGACCCCATCCGAAACCCCGACAGCCTGCCCACAGGCCGCAACCTCACGGGGCTGGACCCGAGCCGCCTGCCCACGCGCCAAGCCTATGCCGTGGCGCAGACGCTGTTCAACGACTGGTTCAAGGACTACCAGGCGCGCCATGGCGGCCAGGCGCCAGAGCGCATGGCGCTGTCGCTGTGGGCGGGTGAAACATTGCGCCACCAGGGCATCATGGAAGCCCAGGCCCTGGTGGCGCTGGGCATACGCCCGGTGTGGGACGACTCGGGCCGTCCGGTGCACGTGAAGACCATTGCCGCCGATGAGCTGAAACGCCCGCGCGTTGATGTGCTCATGAGCATCACCGGCTCGTACCGTGACCAGTTCCCCGCACTGATGGCGCTGCTGGACCGTGCGGTAGCCCAGGCCGCCACGGCCGAGCCCGGCAACGTGATCGCGCGCAACACCGCGCAGATCGGCCAGGAGCTGCGCAAGCAGGGCGTGCCCCGCGCGCAGGCCGAGCAACTGGCGCGCGTGCGCTCGTTCGGCAATGCGGTGGGCGACTATGGCACCGGCCTGTCGGACGCGGTGCAAAGCGACGGCTTGCAAACCAACGATGCGCGCCTGGGCCAGATGTTCCTCGAACGCATGAGCCAGCCATATCTGGAGGGCGAGCCCGTGACCGGCGTGGCGGGCGGTGTGGCGGCCCAGGCATTGGGTGCCCACCTGCGCCGCACTGATGCCGCCATCCTGTCGCGCAGCTCGCACCTGTACGCCATGGTCAGCTCGGACGACCCTTTCCAGTACCTGGGCGGCCTGTCGGCCGCAGCCCGTGTGGCCGGCCGGCCGCAGGGGCTGGAGCTGCATGTGGCCCAGCTGCAGGATGTGAGTGAGCCCACCACCGAAACTGCACAGCGCGCCATTGCGCTGGAGATGCAGTCGCGCTACCTGCACCCGGGTTGGCTCCAGGCGCAGAAGGCCGAGGGCTATTCGGGCACGCTGCAGGTGCTCAAGGCCGTGCAGTTCGCCTGGGGCTGGCAGGCCGTGGCGCCCGACACGGTGCGCAGCGACCATTGGCAAAGCTTCTACGACGTGCTGGTGCGCGACAAGCACCAGCTGGGCCTGCCCGAGTGGCTGAAAGAACATCCACAGGCCTACGCCCAGTCGCTGGAGCGCCTGGTGCAGGCGCAGCGCCAGGGCTATTGGCAGGCCGATGCCGACACGCAAAAACAACTGGCGCAGATGTACCAGGAGCTGACGCGTGCCGCGCCTCTGGCGGCGGAGCTGCCCAGCGTGCGCCGCTGGGTGGAGCGAGCGGCGCGTGGTGAGTCCGTAGAGCTGACCCCGCCTGCTGGCATGGCCATTGCCGCGCCGCAGTCGCCAGCCCTGGCAGCGCCACAGCCTGCGTCCCCCGCCGCTGACCTGCCTGCGCCGCCCGCCCAGGCAGAAGCACCACCCTCCGCGCCCGCCGTGCCTACCATGGGCGTGTTGCTGGAGCGGCAGCCCGAGCCAGCCCCTTCTGACAGCGCCACCGAGCCCAGCCCCGTGGAACGCATGGCGGGCATCGTGGCCCTGCTGGTCATGGCCCTGGTGGCGATGGCGGGCGCCGCGTGGCAGGCGCGCCGTCCGTCCTCGCTGTCTTCCCCTTTGCAACCGGCCGGCGTGTGATGCCCGGCCTCTCTGAAAGAATCGACACCATGCAGATCGAAACCCCGCCGACCGAAAAACGCTACGAAAAGCCCGAGGGCGAACGCCGGGGCCTCATCATCGTCAACACCGGCGACGGCAAGGGCAAAAGCACGGCCGCCTTTGGCCTGGCGCTGCGCGCCCATGGCCGGGGCAAGGCCGTGAAGATTTACCAGTTTATGAAGGTACCCACGGCGCGTTTTGGCGAGCACCGCATGTTCGAGCAGATCGGCCTGCCCATCGAGGGGCTGGGCGACGGCTTCAGCTGGAAGAGCAAGGACCTGGAGCACTCGGCCCAGCTCGCGCGCGACGGCTGGGAAAAGGCGCGCGCCGCCATCCTGTCGGGCGAGCATTTTCTGGTGGTGCTGGACGAGATCACCTACCCGCTGATCTACGGCTGGCTGCCGCTCGACGGCGTGTTGCAGACCCTGCGCGATCGGCCCAAGGACGTGCACGTGTGCCTCACCGGCCGCCGCTGCCCCCCCGAGATCATCGAGCTGGCCGACACCGTGACCGAGATGCAGCTGATCAAGCACGCGTTCAAGGCGGGCATTCCCGCGCAGCGCGGCATCGAAGATTAGTGAGGCCGCCGTGTCCGACCACTGGCTTTTGTTGCTCACACCCGCCGGGGGCTGGCCGATGGTGGCGGTGTGGATCGGCGTGCCGCTGCTGGCGCTGGCGGTGGACTGGTGGCTGGGCGAGCCGCCCGCTGCCTGGCACCCGGTGGTCTGGATGGGGCGGGCGCTGCAGTGGTGGGGTGAGCGCTTGGCGCCCCGGATGCCAGTGGCCCGAGATTTCAAGCTATTTTGGCGCGCAGCGCTTGTCTGGTGTGCGCTGGCTGCTATTGTTTTTATACTCGGTTGGGCGGCGCAGAAGCTGGTGCTGATGCTGCACGGTTTTGTGGCGGCGGCGTTGCTGGCACTGCTGCTCAAGCCCCTGCTGGCCTGGCGCATGCTGCACGATGAAGTGCTGGCGGTGGAGGTGGCGCTAGGCCAATCGCTGCCCGCCGGGCGTGCGCAGCTGGCCCGGCTGGTGAGCCGGGATGTAAGCGCGCTCACCGCCGTACAAGTGCGCGAATCAGCCATCGAGTCGCTGGCCGAGAACCTCAACGACTCCGTGGTGGCGCCGTTGTTCTGGTTTGCGCTGCTGGGCCTGCCGGGCGCTGCGCTGTACCGCTTTGCCAATACGGCCGATGCCATGTGGGGTTACCCGGGCATGCGCGGCGGGCGGTACTGGCAATGGGCGGGCAAGTGGGCGGCGCGGGCGGACGACGTGCTGTCGTGGGTGCCTGCACGCATCACGGCCTTGTTGTTGGCGGTGGTCGCCAAGGGCCTGCCTTTTTCCACTCTGGCCCGCCAGGCGCGCAAGACGCCATCGCCCAACAGCGGCTGGCCCATGGCGGCCATGGCACTGGCGTTGAACGTGCGCCTGGCCAAGCCGGGTGTGTACACGCTGCACAGCAAGGGCCACCGGGCTGGGCCACTCGATACGCGGCGTGCCGCGCGCCTGGGCACTCAGGTGGTGCTGGCGATGGTGCCGGTGGCGGCCGCCCTTCAGCTGCTGGTCCTGGTTGCCTTTGCCTGGGTGCATGCATGACATTCCCAGGTCCTTTTTGCTTGCCTGTGCAATTGCATGGTGGGCCGGACGCTGCGGGCATCCCGGTGTTTGATTTTTCGACCAACAGCAACGCCTGCGGGCCCTGCCCGGAGGCGCTGCACGCCCTCCAGTCGGCCGATGCCACGCGCTACCCCGACCCGGCCTACACGGCCCTGCGCGAGGCCCTCGGCGCCTTCCATGGCGTGGTGCCGGGGCGCATCGTGCTGGCTGCGAGTGCCAGCGAGTTCATCCACCGCATCACCGCGCTGGCCGCACAGCAGGGCGCAGTGCAAGTAGCGGTGCCGCCGCACAGCTATGGGGACTACGCCCAGGCCGCGCAGGTGCGCGGGCTGGAGGTGCTGCGGGGCGGCGGTGCCGCGGCGGGTTTGCAATGGGCGTGCGAGCCGTCGAGCCCTTTGGGGCAAGAAGATCCCGCGCTGGGCGCTTGGCGGCCGGGCGATGCTGCTGCCTGGCGTGTGCTCGACTGCGCGTATGTCCCCCTGAGGTTGGACCCCGAGGGCGCATGGACCGGCGCACCGCAGCCGTACCTGCCATCGGCCTGCTGGCAGCTCTGGACCCCCAACAAGGCCCTGGGGCTGACGGGCGTGCGCGCGGCCTATGCGATTGCGCCGCCAGACTCTGAAGGGCAGGCGCTGGGCCTGACGGCCCTGGCGTCTTCCTGGCCTGTGGGCGCCCACGGCGTGGCACTGCTGCAGGCGTGGACGCAGGCCACCGTGCAGCAATGGCTGGTGCACAGCCTGCGCACCCTGCGCGACTGGAAGGCTCGCCAGCAGGCTCTGTGCACCGACCTGGGCTGGGCCTTGCACGCAGGCAGCCTGGCCAACTATTTCTGCGCGCAGCCCGCCACCAACACGTTGCAAAGCGATCTGGCCGCGCTGCGAGCCAGCGGCATCAAGCTGCGGGATGCGACGTCGTTCGGCCTCCACGGCACCGTGCGCCTGGGGGTGCTGGCGCCCGCGGCACAAGATTCGCTGCAGGCCGCATGGCAGGCGCTGCCGGGCCGTACCATCCCGCATTCCATCGGATCGAGGGAGACCTTGTGAGAACCATCACCGTCAATCGCTACGTCACGCCACTGCGTGAAGGTGGCTCCATGCCCGCCATCGTCGAAGGCGACGACCTGGGCACCTACGTGCTCAAGTTCCGTGGCGCAGGGCAGGGCGTGCGCGCCCTGCTGGCTGAAATGATCGCGGGTGGCATCGCCCGTGCGCTGGGCCTGCCCGTGCCCGACATCGTGCTGGCCCTGCTCGACCCCGCCCTGGCGCAGACCGAGCCCGACCCGGAGATCCAGGACCTGGTGCGCGCCAGCGGTGGCCTGAACGTGGGGCTGGATTACCTGTCGGGCGCGCTCAATTTCGACCCGGCGGTGGATGTCGTGTCGGATGATTTTGCCTCGCGCCTCGTGTGGTTCGATGCCTTGGTGGGCAATGTGGACCGCACCGCGCGCAACACCAATCTGCTGATGTGGCACCGCCAGCCCTGGCTCATCGACCACGGTGCGGCGCTGACCTTTCACCACGCCTGGAACGGCACGGCGGCCCTGCCCGCCAAACCTTTTGCGCCCATTGCCGACCATGTGCTGCTGGCCCGGGCCACGCTGCTCGCGCAGGTGGATGCCGAGCTGGCCGCGCGCCTCACACCCGAGGTGGTGGCCGGCATCTTGGCCGAGGTGCCCGACGAGTTTTTGGTACTGGCCGGTGCCAACCACGAAGAAGGCCTGCTGACCGCTGCCGCTACCCACCGCCAGGCCTATGTGGACTACTTCTGCGCCCGCCTGGCCGGGCGTGCCACCTGGGTGAATGCGCTGAAGGAGGCCGCCGATGCACGCGCCTGAGGTGTACGACTACGCCATCGTGCGCGTGGTACCGCGCGTGGAGCGCGAGGAGTTCATCAATGCAGGCGTGATCCTGTCGTGCCAGCGCAGCGGCTTCCTGCGGGCCTCCATCGCGCTCGACGAGGCACGCCTGCTGGCCATTGACCCGCACGCCGACGTCGACACCGTGCGCCGCCACCTGTCCGCCATCGTCGCCATCTGCGCGGGCGACGAAGGCTGTGGGCCGATTGCGCGCCTGCCGTACCGCCAGCGCTTTCACTGGCTCACCGCCAAACGCAGCGCCATCATCCAGACCTCTCCCGTGCACACGGGCCGCTGCACCGATGCGGCCGCAGCACTTGAACACATCATGGACCGCATGGTCCGCCCATTGCCTTGACTGAAAACTCTGCTCCCCAATTGGCCCGTTGCGTGATGGTGCTGGGCACTACCAGCGGCGCGGGTAAAAGCTGGCTCACCACGGCGCTGTGCCGTTACTACAGCAACCTGGGCCTCAAGGTCGCGCCGTTCAAGGCGCAGAACATGAGCAACAACGCGCGTGTGGTACCCGGCCCTGCGGGTGTGATGGGTGAAATCGGCAGTGCCCAGTATTTCCAGGCCCTCGCAGCCCGCACCGAACCCGAGGTGCGCATGAACCCGTTGCTGCTCAAGCCCGAGGCCGACACGCACAGCCAGGTCGTGCTGATGGGCCAGGTGAGCGCAGAGTTGACCGCCATGCCCTGGCGCGGCCGCAGCGAAAGGGTGTGGCCGCAGATCGCTGCTGCGCTGGATGCACTGCGTGCCGAGAACGACGTGGTGGTGATCGAGGGCGCCGGTTCGCCCGCAGAGATCAACCTGCACGCCAGCGACATCGTCAACATGCGCGTGGCCCGCCATGCCGATGCGCGCTGCCTGCTGGTGACGGACATCGACCGGGGCGGCGCGTTTGCCCATCTGTACGGCACCTGGGCACTGCTGCCCGAGGACGAGCGCGCGCTGATCCATGGCTTTGTGCTCAACAAGTTTCGCGGCGACGCCAGCCTGCTGGCGCCTGCGCCGCAGATGCTGCAAGACCTGACCGGTGTGCCTACGGTGGCCACCATCCCCATGCAGTGGCGCCACGGCCTGCCGGAGGAAGACGGCGTGTTTGACGACCGCACCTTGTCAGCGGGCGCGGTGCACACCACGGTGGCCGTGGTGGCCTACCCGCGCATCAGCAACCTCGACGAGTTCCAGCCGCTCAAGAACGTTCCCGGCGTGCGCCTGCTCTGGGCGCGCAGCCCGGCCGACCTGGGCGGGTTGAAGCCCACCGATTGGGTGGTGTTGCCCGGCTCCAAGGCCACCGCCGCCGACCTAGCCTGGCTGCGCGCGCAAGGGCTGGACCAGGCTGTTGCCCATCACGCGGAGCAGGGCGGCACGGTGCTGGGCGTGTGTGGCGGCCTGCAGATGCTGGGCGAGGCGCTGATTGACACCGCAGGCATCGACGGCAATGCGCCGGGCCTGGGCCTGCTGCCGCTGGTCACCACCTTCGAGGTTGCCAAGACCGTGCAACGCACCCAGGCGCATTTTGGTGCGGTGTTGGGGGCCTGGGCTGCGCTGGCGGGTGTGTCTGTCACGGGCTACGAAATCCACCACGGCCAGACGGCCCAACACCCTGCCATGGCCGCCAAGGGCGATGTGGCGCGCGAGGTTATCCCCGGCATCGCTTGGCAGAACCCCGCGGGCAACGTGCTGGGCGTGTACCTGCATGGCTTGCTAGAAGACCCTGCTGCGCTGCAGGCCCTGTTTGGCCGCGTGGGTGCGGCGCCCGTGCCCACGCTCGATGCGGTGTTTGAAGGGCTGGCCCGCATGGCGGACGCCAGCTTTGCGCCCGGTGCGCTGCGGGCGTTGATCGCCCCAGATCCGGCCACCGCCTGAGTGCTGTTGCCCACGGCCTTCAGCCCTTCCTGTTTCCTTTTTCATTCTGTTGTCTCACACACCATGCACTCCCTGGCCCAGTTCACCGTCCCCGCTATCGCCGATATTTCCGACGCTCCGTTGACCGCCCGTCTGCAGCACCTGCTCGACAACAAAACCAAACCACTCGGTTCACTGGGTCGGCTGGAGTCGCTGGCCCTGCGCATCGGCCAGGTGCTGGGCACCGAGGCACCCGCGCTGCTGCAGCCGCAAATGCTGGTGTGCGCGGGCGACCATGGCCTGGCGGCCAAGGGGGTGTCGGCCTTCCCCAGTGACGTGACTTGGCAGATGGTGGAGAACTTTCTAGCCGGTGGCGCTGCCGTGAGCGTGCTGGCTCGCCAACACGGTCTGGCCCTCACCGTGGTGGACTGCGGCGTGGCCAAGCCCATCGCGCCGCGCGATACCGCCCCGGGAGCGCCCCAGTTGCTGCTGCGCAAGGTGGCGCCCGGCACGGCCGACGCATCGGTCGGCCCAGCCATGACTGCGGAGCAATGCGCTCAAGCGATCACCAACGGTATAGAGGTGGTGCGCGCCTTGCCCGGCAATGCGCTGCTGCTCGGCGAGATGGGCATTGCCAACACCTCGGTCGCATCGCTGCTGCTGGCGCGCCTGGCGGGCCTGCCCCTGGCGGACGTCACGGGCGCTGGCACGGGCCTGGATGCTGCAGGCATCGAGCGCAAACGCGCCGTGTTGCAGCAGGCGCTGGACGCGAATGCCGAGGCCACCACGCCGCTGGCCACATTGGCCGCGCTGGGCGGCTATGAGGTGGCCACGCTGGTGGGCGCTGTGTTGCAGGCAGCGCTTGAGCGGCGCGTGATTGTGGTGGATGGCTTTATCACCAGCGCTGCCGTGCTGGTAGCCAGCCGTCTGCAGCCTGCGGTGCTGCAGCGCTGCGTGTTTGCGCACCGCTCGGGCGAGCGCGGCCACAGCCTCATGCTGGCGCAAATGCAGGCCGAACCGCTGCTGGACCTGGGCCTGCGCCTGGGCGAGGGTTCGGGCGCTGCGTTGGCGTGGCCGCTGTTGCAGTCGTCCTGCGCGGTGCTGGCAGAAATGGCGAGCTTTGAATCGGCCGGTGTGGCCACGCAGACGGCCTGACCCAGTGGACTTCCCTGCGTCGTATCAAGCGACGCAGGTCCGGTTGCGCCCCTCGTTCTTGGCGCGGTACAGCGCCGCATCGGCACGCGACAGCATGGCATCCAGCGTTTCGTGGGGGCCGGTCCAGCTGGTCAGCCCGATGCTGACCTCGCAGTCCAGGGGATGGCCAGCGGACAGCGTGGCGTGGATGCGCTGGGCCACGCCCTGGGCGGCGGCAGTGTCTGCGTCGGGTAGCAGTACCAGAAACTCCTCGCCGCCGTAGCGCCCCAGCCGGTCCGCGCGGCGCAGCACCTGGCGGGTGCATTCTGCAAAATGCACCAGCACCGCATCGCCATGCTGGTGGCCCCGGGTGTCGTTCACGGCCTTGAAGTTGTCCAGGTCCACCATCATGATGGACGGCCCGTTGCCGTAGCGCTGTGCGCGCTCCAGCTCTTCATCGCAGCGCTGCAGCAGCGCTCGGCGGTTCAGTGTGTTGGTAAGGGAGTCGTGGGTGGCCAGGTGTTCCAGCTCGGTACGCAGGCGGTCGGTGGCCATGAGCACCGCGCCGATGGACAGCATGAGCACAGTGATCACATAGGCCCCGATGTACAGCGTCTGGAACAGCGAAGGCTCCATCAGGTCGGCACCGGCATTCCCGGTCACGATCGAGATCAGCCGCACGGCCAGCACCGCCATGTGCAGGGCCAGCACCACCTCCACCAGCCGCACGGGGAAGTTGCGCCCTCCGTGGCGCAGCATGAAGCGCATCTGTGCGATGTAGATCACCTCCATGACCACCGTGAAAAAGCCCACCCGCAGTGCGTAGTGCGGCATCCAGTAAGTGAGCACGATGAACACCAGGGTGGTGCCCACCATCAGCCAGTTCCAGGGCCGCCAGACGGTTGGCTGCCCCATGAAGCTGCGCGTGCCCATGTAGTAGGTGACGGTGCCCAGCACCAGCAGTTGGTTGGCGAGCACCAGGCTGAGCCAGTCTGGGATGAGCCCGCGCGCGCCGAACAGCACGGTGGACACCAGCCACAGCAGCGGCGCTGCGGCCCAGGCGCCCACGCCACGGATGGAGGGCGGGTAGTAGCGCCGCATGAACAGCAGCACGATGGCCATGATGGCGGACATGAAGCCCGCCATGGCAATCATCGAGCGTGGGTCGAGGTTCATGCGGCGAGCGCGGAAGGGCTGTACGTAAGAAATTGTTTCTTGATGCCGAGGCCAGTATAGCCACGCACCTGCGTGCGGACGTAGGGTGATTTACTAAATCCCGCAGTGCACCGTGTGCACCATAACGAGCTGCGTCTGGGCCGACTGTGGTGCACAAGCGCTTTGGTGCAGGTGTGGCCGCGCACAGTGGTGGTGCATTTTGTATGCAAAACAAATAAAACATTGTGTACAAAGTTGGCACAGGCTTTGCGTACGGCAGGTTCATGCAAAGCCTCACCCCCGAGCCGACTCCGGCCGCCATCGAGATCGTCGCCCTCACCAAACGCTACGCCCAGGGCAAGCCGGCGGTGGATGCGATCAACCTGCGCATTGCCAGCGGGAGCTACTGCTGCCTGCTGGGCCCCTCGGGCTGCGGCAAGAGCACCACGCTGCGCATGATCGCAGGGCACGAGTCGGTGACCAGCGGCGACATCCTGCTGGAGAACCGCAACATCACTGACCTGCCCGCCGCCGCGCGCGGCACGGCCATGATGTTCCAGAGCTTTGCGCTGTTCCCGCACCTGTCTGCGCTGGACAACGTGGCTTTCAGCCTCAAGATGAAGGGCGTAGCCAAGGCCGAGCGCCAGGCCAAGGCGCGTGACCTGCTGGAGCGCGTCGCGATGGGCCACCTGGCCGAGCGAAAGCCCGCCGAACTCTCTGGCGGGCAGCAGCAGCGCGTAGCGCTGGCGCGGGCCCTCATCACCCAGCCGCGTGTCTTGCTGCTGGACGAACCTTTGTCGGCACTCGACCCCTTCCTGCGCATCCAGATGCGTGCCGAGCTTCGTCGCTGGCAGAAGGAACTGGGCCTGACGTTTATCCATGTGACCCACAGCCAGGAAGAAGCCATGGCCCTGGCCGACACCATGGTGGTGATGAACCACGGCGTGATCGAGCAAGTGGGCAGCCCGCATGAGGTCTACAACCGGCCCGCCAGCGAATTCGTGGCGCGCTTCATGGGGGGGCACAACGTGATCGACACGCCCGAAGGCAAGGTGGGCGTGCGCACCGACCACCTGCAGATTGCCCCCGCCAGTGCCGAATTGCCCGGGGGTGCCCAGCGCATGCAGGCCGTGGTGACCGACGTGGAGTACCAGGGCACCTATGTGCTGCTGGGCTTGCAAAAGCAGGGCGTGGCCCTGTCGGCCAACGCCACGGCGGCGTATTCGGTGATGGTGTCCGAGGCCGCCTTTGCCGCGCAGCCCTACCAGGTGGGGCAGGGCGTGCAACTGCACTGGACGCTTGACCAGGCGCACCCGCTGTCTGTGCCCGCTCCCGCAGTGGCCGTAGCCGCCTGACCGCGTCGCCACGCTCCTCTTTTTTCACCCGTCCCCTTCCGCAACCCAAGGAGTTTTCCCATGTCCGATGCTTCCCGTGCTGATTCCCCTGTTGTTGTCCCTGAAGCCACTGGTGTGGCGCGCCGCTCGCTGCTCAAGGGCACGGCGGGCATCCTGGCCGCTGGCATGTTCCCGGCCGTGCATGCGCAAGAGAAGATCGTGCTGCGCTACTTGGGCACGGCGGTGAACCAGGACAAGGCGATTGCCGAGAAGTTCAAGGCCGACACCGGCATCGAGATCCAGTACGTGGCCGTGACCACGGACGACGTGACCAAGCGCGCCGTCACCGCGCCCAACAGCTTTGACCTGATCGACACCGAGTACTTCTCGCTCAAGAAGATCGTGCCCACGGGCAACCTCAAGGGCATCGATACCAAGAAGATCAAGAACGCCGACAAGATCACCACGCTGTTCACCACCGGCATGGTGGCGGGCAAGGCCGTGGGCGACCAGGGCACCGCGCCCAAGAAAGTGATCTACCTGGAAGGCGAGAAGTCCAAGAAGTTCGCGACTGCGCCCACGCAGTTCATGAGCCTGATCCCCACCGTGTACAACGCCGACACCCTGGGCATCCGCCCCGACCTGATCAAGCGCCCCATCAACTCCTGGGCCGAGCTGCTCAACCCCGAGTTCAAGGGCAAGACCGCGATCCTGAACATTCCTTCGATCGGCATCATGGACGCCGCCATGGTGGTCGAGGCCATGGGCATCTACAAGTACCCCGACAAGGGCAACATGACCAAGAAGGAGATTGATCTCACGATCAAGACCCTGATCGAAGCCAAGAAGCAGGGCCAGTTCCGTGCGCTGTGGAAGGACTTCAACGAGTCGGTGAACCTGATGGCTTCGGGCGAAGTGGTGATCCAGTCGATGTGGAGCCCGGCCGTCACCGCCGTGCGCACCAAGGGCATCGCCTGCAACTTCCAGCCCCTGAAGGAAGGCTACCGCGCCTGGGCCGCAGGCTTTGGCCTGCCCGCCACGCTGAGTGGCCGCAAGCTCGATGGCGCGTACGAGTTCATCAACTGGTTCCTCGACGGCTGGGCCGGTGCCTACCTGAACCGCCAGGGCTACTACAGCGCCGTGCTGGAGACCGCCAAGTCCAAGATGGAAGCCTACGAGTGGGCCTACTGGATGGAAGGCAAGCCCGCCACGCAGGACATCAAGAGCCCCAATGGCGATGTGCTGGCCAAGGCCGGTGCAGTGCGCGACGGCGGCAGTTATGAGTCGCGCATGGGCGGCATCGCTTGCTGGAACGCGTTGATGGACGAGAACAACTACATGGTGCAGAAGTGGAATGAGTTCGTTGCAGCGTAAGGAGTGCACCCCCTGAGGCGCTGCGCGCCTTCACCCCTCTCCCGACCCGCTGCGCGGGTCGGGAGGGGGACGCCCCCGGTGCGGCGGGGCGGCCCTTGCACGGGGGCACTGGTCTTGGGCGGCGTCAGTCTCAAGAGCAAGCGCCGAACGGTAGACCTTTGAATTCATTGATTGCAAACACCATGAGCACGACCACACAGTCCTTACCTGCTGCAGCTGTCCCCGGCCGCAGCATTGCCGCCTGGTGGCAGGCTGCGCCGTTCACGCTGGTGTTCGCGCTGTTTTTCCTGATTCCGCTGGCGCTGATCGTGATGGTCAGCTTCTGGGACTTCAACGAGTACGAGCTGTTGCCGGGTTTCACGATCAAGAACTACGTGTCGATCTTTGCGGGTTGTGGCGATGCGTCAGAAGGCCTGTGTGTCACGCTCAAGACGTATTACTCCACACTCAAGTTCAGTTTTCTGGTGTGGCTGATCACGCTGGTGATCGGCTTCACCGTGGCCTATTTTTTGGCCTTCCATGTGCGCTCTTCGGGCATGCAGACGCTGCTGTTCGTGCTGTGCACCATTCCGTTCTGGACGTCGAATGTGATCCGCATGATCTCGTGGGTGCCGCTGCTGGGGCGCAACGGTTTGGTGAACCAAACCTTGATGGGCATGAACCTCATCGAGACACCTGTGGAGTGGCTGTTGTTCTCGGACTTCTCGGTGGTGCTGGCGTTCGTGCACCTGTACACCATGTTCATGATCGTGCCCATCTTCAACAGCATGATGCGCATCGACCGCAGCCTCATCGAGGCGGCCAGCGACAGTGGCGCGAGTGGCTGGCAGACGCTGTGGAACGTGATCGTGCCGCTCTCGCGCACCGGCATCATCATCGGCTCGATCTTTGTGATCACCATCGTCATGGGCGATTTCGTGACCATCGGCGTGATGGGCGGGCAGCAGATCGCATCGATTGGCAAGATCATCCAGGTGCAGACGTCCTACCTGCAGTTCCCGCTGGCGGCGGCCAATGCCGTGATCCTGCTGGCCGTGGTGCTGATGATCATCTGGGGCCTCACACGCCTCGTCGACATTCGCAAGGAGCTGTGAGATGAAAGTCCGTGAATCTCGTCCCGCCAGCTTCTGGCCCCTGGCCATCTTCTTTGCGCTGTTCGTGCTGTTCATGTACGGGCCCATGTTCGTCATCTTCATCCTGAGCTTCCAGGGCCCCGAGGGCGGGCTGACCTTCCCCATGCGCGGCGTGTCGCTGCACTGGTTCTCCAAGCTGGCCGAAGGGCTGGGAGTGGTGGACATCGGCGCGGCGCTGTGGCGCTCGCTGGGCCTGGGCGTTGCGGTGATGCTGTGCACGGTGCTGCTGTCGGTGCTGGCGGGCCTGGCCTTTCGCAAGCGGCTGGCGGGGGGCAACACGCTGTTCTTCATCGTGGTGGCCAGCCTCATCATGCCGTCCATCATCGTCTCGCTGGGCATCGGGCTGGAGTTCCGGCTCATCGACAACGGCATCAAGGCCGCGCTGGAGTCGATGGGCTTGGAGAGCGCGCTGGAGGGCTACGGTACCTCGCTGGGCCTGTTCACCTCAGCGCTGGGCGCGCACCTTACCTGGACGCTGCCGTTCGGCCTGCTCATCATGTTCGCGGTGTTCAACCGCTTCAACCCTGCGTACGAAGAAGCGGCACGCGACCTGGGTGCCACGCCCTGGCAGGGCTTCGCGCATGTGGTGTTGCCGCTGATCGCGCCCTCGGTCGTGGGCATTGGCATGTTCGGCTTTACGCTCAGCTGGGACGAGATCGCCCGTACCTCGCAGGCCATTGGCGACGTGAACACGCTGCCGCTGGAGCTGCAGGGCCTGACCAGTACGGTGACCACTCCCTCCATCTACGCACTGGGAACGCTGACCACCGTGGTCTCCTTCGTTGTCATGGGTATCACGCTGGCGCTGGTGTGGGCCTTGGGCCGCAGGCGCAAGGGCCGCACGGGTTAAAAACGGCACCCTTATGACGACCACTATTCCCAGGCCTCGGCGCGCACGCGCTGCAGCCCCTGAACCGACCGTTGCGCTCGAGGCCCCAGGCCAGCTCAGCGACAACGACATGTACGACCGCATGGTCTCGGCCATCCTCGACCACCGCCTGCCACCCGGCACCAAGCTGGTGGAGGACAAGCTGGCGGCGGCCTTTGGCGTGTCGCGCACACGCGTACGGCCTGTGCTGGTGCGGCTGGCCAATGAGCAGGTCGTCACGCTCACACCCAACCGGGGCGCATCGATAGCGCAGCCCACGCCGCAAGAGGCGCTGGAGGTGTTCGAGGCCCGCCGCCTGCTGGAACCGCGCCTGGTGGAGCTGTTCATTGCCAATGCCACCGATGCCGACATCGCCGCGCTGCGCACCTGCATCGACGACGAAGAGGCCGCCCGCGCGAGCGGTGACATGCGCCGCGCCATCCGTCTCTCGGGCGACTTTCACCTGCATATTGCGCAGGCTGCGGGGCACCAGACGTTAGGCCGCATCCTGCGAGAGCTGGTCTCGCGCACCTCGCTCATCCTCATGACCTACAGCCCCAGCCATGCGCGCGAACGCGAAGAGGCCACCGCCTGCGGCTGCCGCGAGCACCGGGCGTTGATTGATGCGATCCGCCTGCGCGATGCGCGCGAGGCCGCGCGCCTCATGCTCAAGCATTTGGCGCGCATTGAAACGCAGCTGGAGTTCACGCCACCGGCTGCCGACACGCCCGACCTGGCGCAACTGCTGGGCGCCTGAATCCTGCCACCTTGTTATGCGCCAACTGCTCGTCATCAACCCCAATACATCGGCCAGCGTCAGCAACTTGCTTCAGCGGCATGTGCAGGCTGCAGCGGGCTTGCATGTAGCGGTGCGCACGGCCACGGCGCGTTTCGGCGCCCCCTACATCGCCTGCGAGGCCAGCTATGCAGTGGCGGCCCACGCCGCGCTAGATGCCTGGGCGAATGAACTGTCACAACACCAGCCGCAGCCTGATGCCGTGCTGATAGGCTGTTTTGGCGACCCGGGCCTGATGGCGCTGCGCGAAAGCAGCCCCGTGCCTGTGACTGGGCTGGCCGAAGCGTCTTTCATCGAAGCCGCTCGCCACGGGCGCTATGCCATCGTTACGGGCGGCGAGCGCTGGGGACCCATGCTGCAGCGCCTGGCGCAGGCGCTGGGCCACGCGCACGCGCTGGCTGGAATCCACACCGTGGCACCCACCGGCGCTCAGCTGGCCGCCGACCCCGAAGCCGCCCGCACGCTGCTCGCCCAGGCCTGCCGCGACGTGGTGCGGCAAATGGGTGTGCAGGCCGTCATCCTGGGCGGGGCGGGGCTGGCCGGCATGGCTGCTCTGGTGCAGCCGCAGGTGACGGTACCGGTGATCGATAGTGTGGTGGCTGGTGCCACCTGGGCGCTGCGTGCGCACCCCGTGCCTCCAGAGCGAAAAGTGCCGGGATTCGATGTGGCGTGGGCGGGGGTGTCGGGGGAGATGACAGCGCTGGGAGTGGCCGGGGTGGTTTGACGCGGGGTGGTAGAAAGTCTAGTATTACGTTTGTAATTACTCGGAGGTTTCCCATGCACACTCTCAAACTCACCCAGGTGGGCAACTCTGTCGGCGCGATTTTCCCAAAGGAACTGCTGGCGCGGTTGCAGCTGGAAAAGGGAGACGAGCTGTATGTGACGGAATCGCCTGACGGTTTGCGGATCACCACCCACAACCCCGAATTTGAAGCGCAGATGCGCGTGGCGCGCGAGATCATGAAAGAGCGCCGGGCCGTACTGCACGAGCTGGCCAAATGAGCGAATGGGTCTGGCTGAACCGCGCCGTCATCATTGCCATCCACGAAGTGCAGCTGGCCGAACATGGGGGCGGGACAGGCGTCCGCGATGCGGGTTTGCTGGATTCGGCCCTGGGCAAGCCGCAGCAGCTGAACAACTATGGCGAGCCGCCGCCTGATGCAGCCGCGCTGGCAGCCTCGTATGGCTATGGAATTTCGCGCAACCATCCGTTTATTGATGGAAACAAGCGAACGGGCTATGTGGCGGCCGAATTGTTTCTGCGGCTCAATGGCTGGAGGCTTAACGCTGACGATGCATCGTGTGTGGTCACCATGCTCGCTGTTGCCGCTGGCGATATCACCGAAGAGGCCTTCGCCGCCTGGCTGCGGGCACATGCCGTCGCTTGCTAACGGAGGTTCCAAGCATTTTCCGTTCTAGCGCTTGACCAATAAGCGCTAGTTGCTATAAAAAAAGAAGCAATTTGCCTGGTTCGTTCAACTCAAGGCGCCAACGTCTTCGGCTGGTAGTCGCAATACCTGCTCACCGCACACTCCCAGCAGCGCGGCTTGCGTGCCTGGCACACGTAGCGGCCGTGCAGGATGAGCCAGTGGTGCGAATCCACCGCATACTCGGCGGGCACGCGCCTCATCAGCTGCAGCTCCACCGCCAGCGGGTTCTTGCCGGGCGCGAGGCCCGTGCGGTTGCTTACGCGAAAGATGTGCGTATCGACCGCCATGGTCGGCTCGCCGAAGGCCACGTTCAGCACCACATTGGCCGTTTTGCGGCCCACACCGGGCAGGGCTTCCAGGGCTTCGCGCGTGCGCGGTACCTGGCCCCCATGCTGCTCCACCAGGATGCGGCAGGTCTCCATCAGGTTCTTGGCCTTGGTGCGGTACAGGCCGATGGTCTTGACATAGCCCTCCAGTCGCTCAAGCCCCAGGTCCAGGATGGCCTGCGGAGTGCCCGCTACCGGGAACAGCTTGCGCGTGGCCTTGTTCACGCCCACGTCCGTGGCCTGGGCCGACAGCAGCACGGCAGCCAGCAGCTCGAACGGCGTCGTGTATTCGAGCTCCGTGTTGGGCATGGGGTTGGCGGCCTTCAAGGTGGCAAAGAAAGGCTCGATGTCAGACGTCTTCATGGGGGCGGGGTGTGTCGTTTATGTACTGCGGCATGCGGGGCTGCGCCCGCGCCTGCATCGGTTTCGCGAGGGTTAGAACGAACTGCCTCAGTGGGTGCGCTGCACCGCCAGGCACAGCCAGCAGGGGAACGCGCCGGTGGCGGGGTTGACGGCAAAGTCTTCGTCGTAGACCTCGATGGCGGGCCGAGGGGCAGCTTCCCAACCTGCGGGGATCTGGCCCGGGGCCATCATGCTGGCCCAGGCCGCGCCAATCTCCGGGCCGGTACCGACGAAACGCAGGCAGGCGTAATCGCCACCGGCAAAGTCCTGGATCATGGCCTCCGTGCCGGTGCGCAGCCCCACGCCCACCTGCACGCAGGCGTCATAGCGGCATTGCGCGGGCGGGGTGCATGCGGGGTTGTCCAGGCTGATGCCGTAGTACTTGGGGCGTGGCTCGCTCAAACGATTTGCTTCGCACCAGCGGCCGAACCGCTCCCAAAGTTGCGTGAGCGAAGGGCCATAAGGGCCTGTCTGGCGCATATAGGCAAGGCGCATGCGGGGCAACTGACGGATTTCGAGGGGCATAGTTGGTCTCGGTAGTTGTGCGGTGGGCCAGGTTTTTGCCCTCGCAGTCTAAGCCGCAGGAAACCTGCACGCCAATTGGCGACAATGCGGAATCCTTTGCCACCAACTCCTGCCCACGCCATGCAATTCGCCGACCGCCTGAACAACGTAGAAACCTCCGCCATCCGCGAACTCTTCAAGCTGCTGGGCAAGCCCGGCATCATCAGCTTTGCGGGCGGCTTCCCTGACAGCGCCATGTTCGACGTGGAGGGCATCCGCGCCGCCAGCAACGCCGCCCTGGCCGAAGAACCCGGCGCCGCGCTGCAATACGGTGCGACCGAAGGCTACAACCCATTGCGCGAGCAACTGGCCGCCTTCATGGCCAGCAAGGGCGCGAAGGACGTGGCAGCCGACAACCTCATCGTCACCACAGGCAGCCAGCAGGCGCTGGACCTGCTGGGCAAGACGCTCATCAGCCCCGGCGACAAGGTCATTGTGGAAGGCCCGACCTTCCTGGCCACCATTCAGTGCTTTCGCCTGTATGGCGCCGAACTCATCAGCGCGCCCATCGATGGCAACGGCGTGAAGACCGACGAGCTGGAAAAGCTCATCGCCGAGCACAAGCCGAAATTCGTTTACCTGATCCCCACCTTTGGCAACCCCAGCGGCGCCATGCTGAGCCTGGAGCGCCGCAAGGCCGTGCTGGAGATGGCCGTCAAGCACAACACCTTGATCGTCGAAGACGACCCCTATGGCGACCTGTACTTTGGCGACGCGCCGCCCCCCAGTCTGCTGAACCTGTCGGCCACCGTACCCGGCAGCCGCGAGCTGCTGGTGCACTGCGGCAGCTTGAGCAAGGTGCTGTCGCCCGGCCTGCGCGTGGGCTGGATGATTGCCCCGGCCGAGCTGCTGGGCAAAGCCACCATGTGCAAGCAGTTCAGCGACGCGCACACCAGCACCTTTGCCCAGGCCACGGCCGCGCAGTACCTCAAGGCCGGCCGCATGCCTGGCACGCTGGCCCATGTGCGCAAGGTGTACGCCGAGCGCGCACAGGCCATGGGCGATGCGCTGCGCAAGGAGCTGGGGGACGCCATCGAGTTTGTGCAGCCCCAGGGCGGCCTGTTTGTGTGGGCGCGCCTGACGGGTGCTGGCGGCAAGGTGGCTGACGGCAATGTGCTGGCCAAGCGCGCGATTGAAAATGGTGTGGCCTTTGTGCCCGGCACGCCGTTCTTCTGCGCCAACCCCGACCACGCCACCTTCCGCCTGTCGTTCGCCACGGCCGATGTGGACAAGATCCGCGAAGGCGTGGCGCGCCTGGGCCAGGCCATCTGAAGCGTCGATGTCTGACGCCAACGATCTCGCCAACGTTCTCCAGCGCCTGGAAAGCCTGGAGATCAAGGCCAGCTTTACCGAAGACCTGCTGGACCAGCTGAACATGACCATCTACCAGCAGCAGCAACTGATCGACCGGTTGACGCACGAGGTCATCCAGTTGCGCCAGCAGGCGCCCGAAGGTGGCTCGAACGGCCCGCGCAACCTGCGCGACGAGCTGCCGCCGCATTACTGATCGGATCGCTCGGTCTACGCCCTGACGGACCGCCACGCTGCGTCCGCCAGCTCTGCTCGGTACGTGGTGGGCGAGGGCAGGCCGCCCTGGCCTGCATTGCCTGACAGCCACGCCCTGCAATAGCTCTGCACCGGCCCCATCACCAGCGACGGCATCAGCTCGCACGGCAGGTTGCGCAGCGCGCCCGATTGGCGGTGGGGCTCGAACCAGGCCACCAGCGCCTGGTTGCGGCGCCGCGCGGCTTCGGCAAGGTCGGGCGTGCGCTGGCCAGCGGCCACGGCGCCCCGGGACTGGAACATGAACCGGGCCCGCTCTGGCTGCGCCACCACCCAGTCCAGATAGCCGGTGACCAGGGCGTGCACGCCCGCCTCTACGCCCTGGGCGGCATCGAGCTGCGCCTGCACGCTGCGAGACTGGTCGTGAAAGATGTCAAAGAACAGCGCCGCCACGATGCCGTCGCGGTTGCCAAAGTGGTGATAAATGCTGCCCACGCTGGCCCCGCAGCGCGCACGCACGCCGTCGATGGTCACCGCGTCCACGCCCCCTTCGGCCGCGCAGGCCAGGGCGGCGTTCAGGATGTCCTGGCGGCGGTCGGTGGTTGCGTCGGCAGGGGATGAGGTGGGGGTCGGGGAATTGCGGCTTGCCATGGAACGGGATTCTAGAATAAAGTTCTAGAAAATACTTCTAGTCCACGATCCTTCCATGCATTCCTCTCCTATTGCCGCCCCTGCAGCCGCTGCCTCCATGCCCGGCACTGCCTTGTACCCGCACCTGCTTGCCCCGCTCGATCTGGGCTTCACCATCCTCAAGAATCGCGTGCTCATGGGCTCCATGCACACCGGGCTGGAGGACGGGCGCGACCTCTCGCGCATGGCGGCGTACTTCCGTGAGCGGGCCGAGGGTGATGTGGGGCTGATCGTGACGGGCGGCTTTGCGCCCAACATCGCGGGCTGGGCCAAGCCGTTTGCGGGCACGCTGGCGACCTCGGGCGCCGCCAAACGCCACCGCGTGGTGACAGACGCCGTGCACGGTGCGGGCGGCAAGATCGCGCTGCAGATCCTGCACACGGGGCGCTACGCCTACCATCCGCTGGCGGTGGCGCCCTCGCGGCTGCAGTCGCCCATCTCTCCGTTCACACCGTTCGCGCTGTCGGCGCGCGGGGTGGAGCGGCAAATTCGTGCGTTTGTGAACTGTGCCGTGAAAGCGCGCGAGGCGGGCTACGACGGCGTGGAGGTGATGGGATCGGAGGGCTATTTCATCAACCAGTTCCTGTCGCAAACCACCAACCTGCGCACCGACGCCTGGGGCGGCGACTACAGCCACCGCATGCGCCTGCCGGTGGAGATCCTGGCCCGCATGCGCGAGGCCGTTGGCAAGGACTTCATCATCATCTACCGCCTGTCGATGATCGACCTGGTGCCCGGCGGCAGTGCGTGGGACGAGATCGTCACCCTGGGCAAGGCCGTCGCTACGGGCGGGGCCAACATCGTCAACACCGGCATCGGCTGGCACGAGGCGCGGGTGCCCACTATTGCCACCAGCGTGCCGCGCGCAGCGTTTGCCTGGGTCACGCAGAAGATGAAGGCCGAGTTTGCGGCGGCGGGCATTGCCACGCCGCTGGTCACCTCCAACCGCATCAACACGCCCGAGGTGGCCGAGCAGGTGCTGGCCGATGGCTGCGCCGACATGGTGTCGATGGCGCGGCCACTGCTGGCTGATGCGGCGTTTGTGAAAAAGGCTGCGCAAGGCCGGGCAGACCGCATCAACACCTGCATCGCCTGCAACCAAGCCTGCCTGGACCACGTGTTCCAGAACAAGACCAGCAGCTGTCTGGTGAACCCGCGTGCCTGTCATGAGACCGAACTGGTGTACCACCCGGTGTCGTCGCGCAAGCGTGTGGCGGTGGTGGGCGCAGGGCCAGCAGGCCTGACCGCCGCCACAGTGGCCGCCGAACGCGGGCACGAGGTGCATCTGTTCGACGCCGCGCCCGCCATCGGTGGTCAGCTCAACATGGCCAAGGTGATTCCTGGCAAGGAAGAGTTCCACGAAATGCTGCGCTACCTGGCCGCGCGGGTGGAGGACACAGGCGTGCAATTGCACCTGAACCAGCGCGTGTTGGCCACCGACCTGGCGGGCTATGACGAAGTGGTGATTGCCACGGGTGTGGAGCCACGCGACCCGCAGATCCCCGGCCAGGACCACCCCAAGGTGCTGAGCTACATCGACGTGCTGCGCCATGGCAAGCCGGTGGGTGAGCGCGTGGCCATCATCGGCGCGGGCGGCATCGGCTTTGACGTGGCGGAATTCTTGACACATGGCGACCACCCTTCCACCACGCTCGATCTGGCCGCGTGGAAGGCCGAGTGGGGCATCACCGACCCGGCCGAGGCGCGCGGTGGTCTGGCGCCCAGCGGCCCGCGCGTCACGCCCCCCGCACGGCAGGTCACGCTGCTGCAGCGCAAGAAGGGCAAGCTGGGCGGCGGCCTGGGCAAGACCACGGGCTGGATCCACCGCACCGCGCTCAAGATGAAAGAGGTGCAGATGGTGAGCGGCGTGAACTACGAGCGCATTGCCGACGAAGGGCTGCTGGTGTCATACGGCGACAAGCGCGAAGACCCCACCTGGATTGCGTGCGACACCGTGGTGCTGTGCGCGGGGCAGGTGCCCCTCTTCAGCCTGGCGCAGGAACTGGAGGCTGCCGGCCGCGAGCCGCACCGAATTGGTGGCGCGCTGGAAGCGGGCGAGCTCGATGCCAAGCGTGCTATCGATCAGGCGGCGAGGCTGGCGGCGCGTTTGTGAGGTGAGTGCGGCCTGAATCTAAGAAAAATTGGCTGCTAGCGCTTGATAGGTAAGCGCTAGAAGCTATTATTTTGATAGTAAATGGCTGCTGCCTGGCTATACGCCTTGATGCGTGGCAGAGCCCTCCAGCGCGTTGAACACCCGCAGCGCTGCCCACGCATCGTTGGCCGCGTAGATTAGCTGGGCTTCGGTCAACCGGGCGTTAGCCCAGTTGGAGGTGGCGGCCTTTTTGGACTTGATGAAGCGCTGGTTGAACAGCACGGCCACGGCGCCTTTCACTCCCATGTCTTTGCGGTAACCACGCTGGCGGAACACGGTGTTGAGCTCCAGCACATCGGCTGGTTGCACGCCTAGTTTGTGCTGGATGCGTTTGGTGTCATCCCCCAGCCCAAAGCCCGCCTTGGTCACGCCGCGCAGGGCCAGGAGCTCGGCCACGCGGGCACGGCAACCGGGGTCGTGCAGCTGGAACACCCAGGCGGTTTCCAGCGTGGCCAGCTGCACGATGTGGGGCCCGTCGGACTGTTCACCCTGCACAAAGGTGGGTTTGGATTCGGTGTCGAACCCCCAGGCGCTGGCCGCTGCCAGAGCATCACAGGCCTTGTCGGCCTGTTCTGGGGTGGCAACGAGGCTGATGCGGTCCGTGCCCAGGCGCTCGAAAGGTTCCAGCAGGGCGATCTGGTCTTTGTCGGGGGTGCTGCGGTGGGCGGTGCGCGAAGGCGGGTGGGGGCGCTGGGAAGGGGGAGATACCGTCATGGACCCATTGTGCCGTGCCAGCTTGGGAACCCCGCTGTGCCCCGCGATGGGGGTACGGCGCGTCTACTGCAGCCACCGCTCTCAGCGCTTGCCCGCCTTGCGCAGGCGGGGCATGTCGGCAAGGTGGGCCAAGGCCTTTTCGCAGTCAGCCACCGTCAACGCCTCCCGTGCAGTCAGCCAGCCCATGCCAAACCAGGCCCGCGGGTCCATGGCAGCGATGTCGCTGTACAGCGCGCGGGCCACCCGTTCATCGCCCAGCCGGCCCAGAGCCGTCAGCGCAGGCTGCAGGCTGGCGAGGAACGATTCCCCCTCGGCGTCCAGTGCAGGCGCGACAAATTCCGTCAGGTAGCGCAAACGCTTCAAGCGCTTGCGCAGGCGGTGTTGTTCCTCCACCGGCAGGGCGGCAAAGTCTTGGGAGCCTTGGCGCACCTTGGCGTGCAGGCGGCGCAATCGCTTCTGCAGCAGGCGGCGGGTGTCCTTCGCGTCCAGGGCTTCTTCTGCGGCCGCCGGCGGGGCGTCCTCGCCCTGGGCCGTGAACGCCATGAGGGCGATCAACGCTGCCTGAAACGCTGGCATGCGCACGATGGCGGCGGCGGCGGATGGGGCGGGGGCGTGCCCCGCCGCCACAATCACATCCAGGGCAGGCGCACCCGCATCGCGCAGATCGGCAACGATGGACTGCAGGGCTTGCCCCTGGTCGCGCAGTTGGCCCAGGCGCTGGAACACCTCCACCAGCGGCGGCTCCCAGGCGGGGTCGAATGCGCCGGGTGCCAACGGCGCCAACTCGCGCAAGGCGGTGCGTAAGCGGCGGATGCCGATGCGCAACTGGTGCACATGCTCTTCATCGCCCCCGCCTTCGACGATCTCGCTGGCGTTGGCCAGGATCTGGTGGAGGCAATGGGCCACTGCCGCGCGCTGCAACGCGCGCCCGTTCAGGAAGTGCTTTGGGAGGCCACTGGCCTTCATCGGGGTGGCCTTGGTGGCGGGCCGTGCCCATTGCGGGGCCAGCAGACGCTCGCCTCGCTCAGCCTTGGACACCGTGCTCAGAAACAGCCCATGCCGTGTGGCCCACCGGGTGGCGATGGCCACCAGGCCCGCCAGCGGGCCGGCCTTGAGTTCCAGCTCCAGCTCGCAGATGCGGGCCTCTTTCTGCTGCGGCGTGCCGCGATGGGCGATGACCCGGCCGATGTCCAGAGCCAACTCCACCACACCGCCCTTGAAGGCGATGTCCCGTGTCACGCGGTCCATCTCGGTGCCGTAGGTTTCGGTCAGAGGGCCGCTGGCGGCCTGCAGAGCACCCAGCAGCCGTGTGCCCGCCACGGTGCCTGCGTGCAACTCAGGCTGGGGCTCTGGGGCGGGGCCTGTGGCGTGGCCCCGGTCCACGTTGTGCTCCTCGCGGTCCAGCGGTCCGTTGCCCAGGGCCTTGACGGTTTGCACCCACTGGTCGCCCTCGCGGCGCAGCCGAAAAGCAATGCCACGCGACGACAGCGCTGCATCGGGCGTATCGAAGTAGCGGGCCTCCATGCGGATGTGCGCGTGTGTGCCCCTGCGCGCGGCGGCCTGCACCGCAGCCAGGCGCTCTGGGGGGATGCAGAACTTGAACTCGATTTCCATGAAGACGGCGCCTGGTGGTGGGGGCGGCAGAGCCTGCCGGTAAAAGATTAATAGAAATCCCAGTGAATGATTTTAAAGGCGAAAACCATGAGTGCCAGATTATTGCTGCAAGGGTGCGGACGATGAAATCAGGCTCATGCCCAGCGGAGTGCCATTTTTATCGCGGATGGAGGTAATTGCCTTGAAAGCCGATGCCTGAACCCGGTCTGGTAATCGAACAAAATTGTTTTCATGGACGAGGGTATCGCCATTGAGAAACGACCAGATAATGAATTTGAGGGCCAGGGTGGTTTGCTCTGGGTTTTGAGTGACTTTGGGGAACACCACAAACGTGCCCATGGTGATGGGCCACACGGCTTTGCCGGGTTTTTGTGTCAGCGTATTGTGGAAGGCCCCGGTGGCTGGCCACTCGCTGTTGGCCAGTGCGGATTTGAAAGCGTCGATGGAGGGTTTCACAAAAACACCCTCGGCATTTTTCATCTGCACCGATGCCAGGCCATATTCGGCCACATACCCAAAATCCACATAGCCGATGGCACCCGCCGTGTCGCGCACACCCTTGGCCACCCCATCGCTCCCCTTGAACGCCAGAAATCCTTCGGGCCATTGGATGCTGGTCTTGGCACCGTGGGAAGCCTTCCATTTCGGGCTGACCTTGCCCAGGTAATCGGCGAAGTTGTAGGTGGTGCCCGAGCCGTCGGCACGCACCACCACCTTGATGGGCAGGTCGGGCAGCGGAGTCTCGGGGTTCAGCGCGGTGATCTCGGGGGCATTCCAGCGGCTGATTTCACCCAGGAAGATGCGGCTGAGCACCTCGCCCGTCAGGCGCAGCTGTGCGTTTTGGACTTTGGGCAGGTTGACGATGGGGCTGATGCCGGTGATGGCCACGGGCAGTGCCAGCAAGCCGTGTTCGATGAGGTCCTTGTCAGGTGGGTAGACATCGGTGGCGCCGAAGCCCACGGCCTGTTGCTGGATCTTTTTCATGCCTGCGCTGGAGCCCACCGGGTCGTAGTCCACCCTGGAACCGGTGGCTCTGGCGTAGGCCTTGGCCCAGCTGCGGTAGATGGGGGCTGCGGCCGACGAGCCCGCGCCCGTTACGGCTTGTGCACTGGCCTGGTCCGCCTGTAGCAGTGCAAGTGCCAGCATGAATACGGCATAGATATATTTCATGGATTTTTGTATGTTGGTTTTAATTAATAAGGATGTGGCTGTGAAATTCTGACCATGAGCCTATGCCCGGGAGGGACATCGGAGTGATTTATGAAGTCTCAGCTTGTCAATGCGGCGCCGATTTTAACCACTGGAATGAATGGGGAATGTTTATCCCATCGTCATTATTTTGTCACTTGAAACAATTAGTATCAGCCGCGGCAGACGTGGGCCCTTGCTGGCAAGGCGTGCGCGCCAGCTGATGCGGTGGCAATGAACCCGGCTGCCCGCCCAGTGAACCTTCATGAGAGATTCAGATGCTTCAAAAAATCAAGATTGGCACCCGGCTGGCGCTGGCGTTTGCAGTGCTTTTGCTGCTGATTTCTGCACTGGCTGCGGGGGGCATCAGCGGTGCCAAGCGCCTGACCGAGCGCAGCGCGGCGCTGTATGGTGACCGCACGGTGCCCCTGGGCGTGCTGGCAGAGATCAGCCACCTGACGCAGCGCAACCGGGTGCTGGTGATGGACATGCTGATGGACCCGGGTACCAGCAACCTGCAGGCCAGCCACGCCGCGTTGACTGCCAACGTGGAGCGCATCCACACGCTGTGGACGGCGTATTCCGGCAAGGCGCTGGTTGCTGAGGAGCAAGGTCTGGCGCAGGCCTTTGCCGATGCCAATGCCACCTACCTGGACAAGGGTCTCATCCCGGCTGCCTCGGCATTGGTGGCAGGCAAGTACGACGATGGTTCCGAGCTTTATATCAACCAGATCCGCCCCAATGCGGCCAAGGTGCAGGACGCCATCGAGAAGCTGGTGGCCCTGCAGATCAACGTGGCGGCGGCAGAGTTTGCCGGCGCACGGGAGATGAGCAACACCATTCACTGGTGGATGCTGGCGGCCACCGGGCTGGCCCTGGTGGCGGGGGCTGCGATGGCGTGGGTCATCACCCGCTCCATCTCGCGCCCTTTGCGCCAGGCGGTGGTGCTGGCCCGCACGGTGGCGGGTGGCGATCTGAGCGCACAGATCGATGTGCGCGGCACGGATGAAACCGCAGAACTGCTGGGCGCCCTGCGGGAGATGAACCACCAGCTGGTGCGCGTGATCACCGAGGTGCGCTCCAGCACCGAAACGGTGGCACAGGAGGCCGTGCTGATTGCGGGCGGCACCGAAGACCTGGCGCGCCGTACCGAGGTGCAGGCGTCCAACCTGCAGGAGACGGCCGCCTCGATGGAGCAGCTCACCATCACCGTGCAACACAACACGGACAACGCCCACCGCGCCACCGAGCTGGCCCAAGAGGCCGCCAAGGTGGCCAACGAGGGCGGCAGTGTGATGCGCGACGTGATCACCACCATGCAGGAGATCAGCGTGCAGTCGCAAAAGGTCACCGACATCATCAAGGTGATTGATGACATCGCGTTCCAGACCAACCTGCTGGCCCTCAATGCGGCGGTGGAGGCGGCCCGCGCGGGTGAGCAGGGACGCGGCTTTGCCGTGGTGGCGGGCGAGGTGCGTGGACTGTCCCAGCGCAGCAGCACGGCCGCCCGCGAGATTCGGGGCCTGATTGCTGCCAGTGTGCGTGGTGTGGAGCGCGGGTCCACCCTGGTGGGCCAGGCGGGCGAGCGGGTGGCCAGCACCGTGCAGCGTGTGGACGAGGTGATGGAACTCATCAGCGAGATCAAGGATGCGGGGCAGGAGCAGGCCCGCGGCATTGCGCAGATCGGCGAAGCCGTGCGGCAGCTGGACGCCGCCACGCAGAAAAATGCCGCGCTGGTGGACGACAGTTCGTCGGCATCCACCGGCATGAAGAACCAGGTTAGGCGCCTGCTGGAGGTCGTTCACCAGTTCAGGCTGGCGCCTGACGGCGCTGGGGATGCCTTCGAAGGAGGCTACCGAGGTACGCAGCCACTGCCTGCCCTGCCAGCAAGGGCTTCATCCCCCAAGCAATTGTCCCTGGCACCCCGCTGACTGGACGCACAGGACCGGTGCGGTGCAGGTCATCAGATTCTTTTGCTATGGGGAAGATGCTCCATGAACCGCACAGACGTACTCATCGCCATTGCCGAGATTGCGCGGACGGGCGGTGCCTCTGCGCCCGAAGACGCCATCTCGCAGCTTGCCGTGATCATTGATGGCCTGGAGCTGTCGAGCAGCGGCTCTGAACAGGTGATGGAGATGCTGCTGCGGATTGCCGCCTGCCTGTGGAACCTGCAGCAGGAACGCATGCGTTGGTAAGGCGCAGCCGCAGATAGGTTATTCGGCTACTTGGCGATTCGGCTGTTCGCCCAAGGGTTCCAGCGAAGCGATCTGGTCGCGCCCCTGGTTTTTGGCCAGGTACAGAGCCTGGTCGGCGCGGTCGAGCATGTCGCGCAGGCTGCGGTCTGCCTGGCGGAAGGTGCTCAGGCCCAGGCTGGCTGTGATGCCGTAGGCGTGGCCTGCCTCGTCGCTCAGCTGCAGGGCGCGAACGCCATGCAGGATGCGTTTCGCCACTTCCAGGCCCTCGGCCATGCTGGTCAGCGGCAGCAGCACGCCAAACTCTTCGCCGCCCAGTCGGCCCACGGTGTCGCTGGCGCGCAGCTGGTTTTTGACGGCCTGCGCAAACGCCACCAGGGCGCGGTCGCCTTCAAGGTGGCCAAAACGGTCGTTGATGGATTTGAAATGGTCCAGGTCCAGCATCAGCAGCGTGAGCGGCTCGCCATTGCTGCGTGAATGGGCATACACCGACTCCGCACATTCCAGAAATGCGCGGCGGTTGGCCATGCCGGTGAGCATGTCGGTGGTGGCCAGGCGCTGCAGCTCGCGCTCCAGGTTCTTGCGCTGCGTCACGTCGCGGTAAATGCCCTCCACCCCTGCGAAATTGCCAGCATGGTCGTACAAGGCGTGGCTGCTGATGGAGATGTCGATCACGGTGCCGTCGCGCCTCACCATCTGGCCCGGAAAATCCGACACCTCGCCATGCTCCATGATGGCGGCCTTGAACGCGTCTCGGTCAGTGCTTTGCGGGTAGTACGACTCGGCCGTGCGGCCCTCGATTTCGTGGGGCTCGTAGCCCAGCACCCGGCGCACGCCAGGGCCCACATGTTGCACGATGCCCTGGGCATCGGTGCGGTAGTAGACGTCCTGCATGTTCTCAAAAAGGCGACGGAAGTTCTGCTCGCTCTCGCGCAGCTGGGCCTCGATCTCGCTCTGGTGGGTCATGTCCAGACCACACATCAGCACGGCGGGGGCTCCGTTCCACTCCACAGCCACGCTGCTGATGAGCACCATGCGCAGGTTGCCCTGCAGTGTGCGGATGCGAAATTCAGACGATTTGTTGGGCCGGCCGCCCTGTTCGGGCACAGCGACCTGCTGGATGCGGTTGGTAGAGCGCACCTGGTCCATGGGATGCACAAAATCGCCCGAGAGGCGGCCTATCAGGCTATCGGTGCTGGGCGCTTCCAGCAGCGCCATGCTGGCAGCGTTGGCAAAGCGGATGGCGCCCTCCTGCGTGACGAGCACGGCCGCTGGCAGTGTGTGCAGCAGACTGAGGTCGTGGAACATCGGGCTTGGCGGTAACCAAAAGTAATGCACCATTGTGGCACTGGGGTGCCCGGCTGGGAATCCATATCTGTCACAGGCGGTACCATCACCCATGAGAAAAACTTTCCAACTCCATGTTGAAGGCAAGAACCGGGACCGCGTTCTGGATGCCGTCAAGCACGAAATCCGCAAGTACATCAAGCGCGAACGGCGCCGCGACCTGCCCGAAGGCGCTGATTTTTGGGACTTTGACTGCCAGTTTGGTCGCACCAAGGAAGACGCCACCGTGGCGCACCTGTCGGCCTTGACCGGGCTGATCAACGGTGTGGCCGCTGAGGGCGGCGCGCAGTTCTATGTCGAGATCCTGGCGAAACCCGCCAAGCGCACGCCACGGGCGCCGGGCGAGCCGCAAGGCGCTGATGAGGATGGTATGGACGAGGGCGACGAAGAGGTCTGAAACTCAGGCTGCTTGGGCGGCCGCCCTTCACGGCGCTTCCAAAGGCTCCTTTCAGGAGCCTTTTTTGTGGGCGGCGGGGGGCGCTTCGGTAACTGCAGCCGCTGCTGCGCGCAGCTTGTCCTTTTTGCTGGGCCGCTTGCCCTTGATGCCGCCGGTGCCCTGGGGATCTGCGGATGACGCGGGCGCAGGGGCCTCGGTGGGTTCAAAACCCGCAATGTGTTCGCGCGGGATGGTGAGGTGCTGACGTTTTTCGATGAGGCGGAAATGTGCTTCGGCATCGGCCGTCACAAAGCTCACGGCCACACCGCTTTCGCCCGCGCGGCCCGTGCGGCCGATGCGGTGCACATAGTCCACGGCCGAGCGTGGCAGGTCGTAATTGACCACCGCAGGCAACTGCGCAATGTCGATGCCGCGTGCGGCCAGGTCGGTGGTCACCACCACCTGCCAGCGTTCATCCTTGAACTCCTGCAGCACCTGTTTGCGCGCGCCCTGGCTCAGGCCGCCGTGGAAGGGCGTGGCAAAGATACCCGCTTTGTAGAGCTTTTCGGCCACATGCTCGGCAGCGTATTGCGTGGCCACAAACACCAGCACGCGCGACCAGTTGTGTTCCTTGACCAGATGGCGCAGCAGTTGGGTGCGGCGCACGGCGTCCACCGCAATGGCCCGTTGCTCGATGGCCGGTTCGTTGCCCGGCGTGTGGGGCACCTCCACGCGCAACGGGTTGTTCAGCAGGCCATCGGCCAGCGCTTGCACGGCGGCAGGGAAGGTGGCCGAGAAGAACAGGTTCTGCCGCTGCGCAGGCAGCAGCGCCAGCACGCGCTGCAGTTCTTCGGCAAAGCCCAGGTCCAGCAGGCGGTCGGCCTCGTCCAGCACCAGGTGCGCCACGGCCGACAGGCGCAGCGCTTTGTGGTCTACCAGGTCCAGCAGGCGGCCCGGCGTGGCCACCACAATGTCTGCGCCGCCACGCAGGCCCAGCATTTGCGGGTTGATCGAGACGCCGCCGAACACAATGGCCACTTTCAGCGGCTGCTGCAGGTGCTGTGCCAGGCTGCGCAGCACCTCGCCCACCTGGGCGGCCAGCTCGCGCGTGGGCACCAGCACCAGGGCGCGCACCCGGCGTGGGCCGCCGGTGGCGCTCAGCTGCAGCTGCTGCAGCAAGGGCAGGGCAAAAGCGGCTGTCTTGCCCGAACCCGTCTGGGCGGCTCCCAGCAGATCAGCCCCCTGCAGGATGGCCGGGATGGCCCCCGCCTGGATGGGCGTGGGCGCTACAAAACCCGCTTTTTCTGCAGCGTGGACAAGGGCAGGGGACAAACCGAGGGAGGCAAAGGGCATGGAGGCAGCGCTGGGGCGGCGTTGAAAGGGGGACGCACAACAGCGCGATTGGGGGGAAAGGGATGGGGCGATTGTCGCCGCAGTTGCTGCCTAAGCCCCTGCACGCGCGTCAGGCAGTCAAGGCCGTGCGCCGCTGAGCCTGGCTGCGCGCGCCATCACCCTGATAATTGGGCCACCGGCGGTTCGCCGGTTTTTCCTTTATTTCCCAAGCACCATGGCCCTCACCCTTGACTCCTCTGCCATCACCCACGGCATCCAGCTGGCGGTGGCCCCCGTGTTTTTGCTCACGGCCGTGTCCGGCATGATTGGCGCTGTGGCGGGCCGGTTGGCCCGCATCATCGACCGGGCCCGCGTGGTGGAAGACCGCGCCCGCGCCAACACTGAGCCCGAGTTTCTGGCCCGCGCCTACAACGAACTGGCCGACCTGCGGCTGCGTGGGCGGCTGGCCAATGGCTGCATCGGGCTGCTCACGTTCTGTGCGTTCCTGATCGGCATCACCATCATCCTGCTGTTCCTCGGCGAGACCACCAACTTCCAGTCCAACCGCTTGGCCGTGGCGGGTTTTCTGGCGGGGGTGGCGTCGTTTTTGCTGGCGCTGGTGTGTTTTCTGACCGAGACCATGCTGGCCACCCGGCTGCTCAACTTTCACATGCTGCAGCAAGAGGTGGAAGGAAAAAAGCCATGAAGTCGTTGGCTGACCTGGGCGGCCTGGTGTATTCCACCGAGTCCGGCCGCATGTGCCCCGACTGCCGCCAGCCCGTGGCGCAGTGCACCTGCAAGCAGAACAAGCCTTTGCCCACCGGCGACGGCATCGTGCGCGTATCCCGTGAAACCAAAGGCCGGGGCGGCAAGGCTGTGACCCTGGTCAAGGGCGTGCTGGTGGACGCGGCCGCACTGGAACAGCTGGGCAAGCAGCTCAAAGCCGCTTGCGGCAGCGGTGGCACGGTGAAGGACGGCGTGATCGAAGTGCAGGGCGACCATGTGGAGCGCGTGATGGCCGCACTGCAAAAGCTGGGCCACAAGGTCAAGCGCTCCGGCGGCTGAGGAGGGCTGTCCGATGGACTCGGAAAAATTGCAGCGCCTGGTCACCACCGAGATGCCCTACGGCAAATACAAAGGCACGTTGCTGGCCGATCTGCCCGGCAACTACCTGAACTGGTTTGCGCGCGAGGGCTTCCCCAAAGGCGAGCTGGGGCAATTGCTGGCGCTGATGCACGAGATTGACCACAATGGGCTGTCGGATCTGCTCAAGCCGTTGCGAGGGGCCGGTGCTGCAGAGGCCTGATCCGCAAGTCACCTGCTATGCCCGGTTGATCCGGGTGCTTGTGCCTTGTCGGGCGTCGGCCACAGGCCACTGGAGCGCCACAGCATGGTGACGATCATCGCCAGCGCAATCAGCAGCGGGCGCACCACGCCGGCGTCCAGCTGCCCGTTGGTCGCGGCCTGCAAAGGGCCGACCACATAGCGCAGCATTTCGGGCAGGGCCGCGAGCAGCACTGCGCCCAACACCACGCCCGGGATATGGCCCATGCCCCCAAACACCACCATGGCCACGATGAGCACGGACTCGTTCAGGCTGAAGGCTTCGGGCGAAACAAAGCCCTGGAAAGCAGCAAACATGGCACCGGTGATTCCGCCAAAGCTGGCCCCCACGCCAAAAGCCAGCAGCTTGAGATTGCGGGTATTGATGCCCATGGACCGCGCGGCAGTCTCGTCGTCGCGGATGGCCATCCAAGCGCGGCCAATGCGTGAATCCTGAAGGCGCTTGCAAATCACGATGGTGATCAGCACCAGAGTCAGGAACAGGTAGTAGTAGAGGGTGACGGAGGCTACTTCGTGGCCTGCCACGACCAGGGGCTGGCCCAGGTCCACTCCCAGGATGCGGACCGGGTCAATCAGCCCCAGGCCCTGGGCGCCGTGGGTGATGTTGACCGGGTGGCCCAGGTTGATGACCAGCAGGCGCACGATCTCGCCAAAGCCCAGCGTGACCACCGCCAGGTAGTCACCGCGCAGCCTCAGCGTGGGCGCCCCCAGCAGTATGCCCAGGATGGCGGCCAGCGCCGCGCCCAGCGGGATGGTCACCCACCAGGGGGTGTGCAGCCCGTTCGGGAACAGCGCCGCGATCCAGGCAAAGTGGTCGGTCAGGTGCGGTGAGGTCAGCAACGCGAACAGGTAGGCGCCCAGGGCGTAGAAGGCGACGTAGCCCAGGTCCAGCAGGCCCGCATAGCCCACCACGACGTTCAGGCCCAGCGCCAGCATCACGTACAGCAGGCTGGTGTCTGCGACACGCACCCAGTGGTGTCCGAGGCTTTGCAGCACCAGGGGCAGCAGGAGCAGTATGGCTGCCAGGCCTGCGCGCCTGGCATGCCGTGCGGAGAGCGTTTTCATGGGCAAGGATGGGTGATGGCGCGGTGCATGAAGCGCCATTGGCCCTGCAGCGCGGCGGGCACCTCGGTGCCTTCGTAGGCCGCACAGTCGGTAAAGCCGTGGGCTTCGTACAGACAGTGCGCAGCCTGCATGAACAAGGCGGTGTCCAGGCAGATGCGGGTGTATCCCCAAAGACGGGCGTCGGCGAGCAGCCTGCGCAGTGCGGACGACCCGAGCTGCATGCCCCGGTAGGCAGGGCGGACATACAGGCGCTTGATCTCGGCGGTGTTGCCGCCCAGGCTACGTAGGCCACACATGCCGGCGGCTTCGCCATCGACCTCCATCAGATAGAAAACGCTGCCCGGTGTGCGCCCGGCGCAGAGCGCCTGAATCACGTCGGCGTTGCCTTCAGTGTGGGGCTGTCCCGCATCGCGGGTGGGAAGGGCGGAAAAGCTCCGCGCCATCTCGCCGTATACCCAGGCCAGGTATTCAGCTTGCAGGCCAAGCAGCGAATCGTGGACAGCACAGGGACTGCCGACTGCGGCGCGAATGAACAACGGAGTGGGCATGGTGCGGGTTTTGTGGACTTGGCAAAGGTTAAACTGGCCTGAATGGTGGAAAAAGTAACTCCCATTCCTTTCATTGCGGACCAAATCGCTTGAATTGACCGTATCAAGCAATCACGTGAGGGCAGATGGACAAGCTCAGCGGCATGTTGGCCTTTGTCAAAACGGCGGAACTTGGCAGCTTTGTGGCGGCAGGACGGGCGCTCGCGATATCCGCGTCTGCCGTGGGCAAGGGCGTGGCGCGGCTGGAGCAGGAGGTGGGTGTGCGACTCTTGCAGCGCAGTACCCGGCGCATCCAGCTCACGGCAGAGGGACATCTGTTTCACGAACGCTGTCGGCGCATCCTGGATGACCTGGACGATGCGCAGGCCATGCTGTCCTTGTCGCGCGAGGCCCCCCGTGGGCGGCTGCGGGTGAGCGCGCCCATCGTGGGGTACCACTTCCTGATCCCCCTGGTGCCGGAGTTTCTGACCCGCCACCCAGAGGTGGAACTGGACATCAATTTCAGCGACCGCGCGGTCGATCTGATCGACGAGGGCATTGACGTGGCCATCCGCAGCGGTGACCTGCGCGACTCCCGCCTTGTCTCGCGCCCGTTGCAGGCCTTCCGGCTGCTGTTATGCGCAGCCCCGGCCTACCTGACGCGCCATGGCACGCCTGCGGCCATGCGCGATCTGGAACAGCACGCCTGCGTGCGGTTTCGCCATCCGGACTCCGGCAAGCTGCTCGATTGGCCTTGGCGCGAGGGCGTGGCCAGCGCCGAGCCGCGCCTGCGCACCGTACTTGCCTGCAACAACATCGAGGCGGTTCTGGGCGCCACGTTGCGCGGGCTCGGGATTGCCTGTCTGCCCGACTTTCTGGTGCGTGATGCCCTGGCCGATGGCCGGTTGGTCAGTGTGCTGGAGCAGGACATGGGCCCCAGCCGCCAGTTCCGCGCGCTGTGGCCATCCAGCAGGCATTTGTCCCCCAAGGTGCGTGTGTTTGTGGACCACCTGGGGGCGCGGCTGTCCGGCCCGCCATAATCGCCCTCAGATACACAACTACTCCGAGGGAATGCACATGAAGGGCCATATCGCTGCCATTGTTCTGGTCGTGCTGGGCGTGTTTTTTCTGCTGACCAATCTGGGGCTGATCAGCATCAGTCTGCGCGAGCTGCTGCGGGTGTGGTGGCCGGTGGCGCTGATCGCGGTGGGCCTGGCGCTGTTCTTCACACCGGGCGACAAGAAGAAGTAGCCCTGGCGCAAAGACCCAGGCAAAGGCCTGGGCTCAGCGCTCGCCGTGCCCGCTGTGCGGCGTCACAAACGCCGGGTCGCTGCCAAAGAAACCCCGGAACAAATTGCGCGCAATGCCGTGTGCCGCTACCTGCAGGTCGTGCGCCACCTCGGGGGCAAACAGGCGGCTGGTGTGCTGCTGCCACAGCCCCACCCAGGCGGCAAAGTGGGCGGGAGTCACGCCCTCCAGCGCCATGTGTTTGCCAAACACGTCGCCCTTGAAGCTGCGCGTGCCCAGTGCCACCGTGCTCCAGAAGTCCACGAGCCGCTGCAGGTGGGCGTCCCACTGGCCGTGCAAGGCCTTTTCAAACACGGGCCCCAGCAGCGGGTCCTGGCGCACATCGCCGTAAAAGCCATGCACCAGCTGCGTGATGCTTTCCACGCTGGGTGGTGCGTGTGCCCCAAGACCCTCGGGTGAAGTGGTTTGCAGGTTCATGCCTGCAGTGTGCCCCCGCCGCTGCACGCGCAGCCTGACGGACCGCAACCTTGCGACGAGGGCGCTGCGCCGGCTTCGAACGCCGGGAACAGCACGTTGTTCTCCAGGTGGATGTGGTTGATGAGGTCATCGCCCAGCTGGGCAATGCCTGCATACAGCGCGCGCCAGGTGTTGCACGCGCCTTGTGGGGGCGTGGCGTCGTTGGTCAGGGCGTTGAGCTTGTCCAGCGCTTCGCCGTGGTCCACGTGTTCGGCGCGCATCATGCCGATGGGCTGGCCCACAAAGGGGTTGCCGCCGCTCTTGAGCATGGGGAACAGCACCTGCTCTTCCTTGAGCATGTGCGAGAGCAGCTCCTCGTGCATGGTTTCCAGGTGGTCGGCCAGTCCGGCGGGCACATGGGGGTTGTCGCGGTGCACGGCCTCCACGCGGCGGGCCATGCGGATCAGCTCGGGCAGCTGCTGGCGGTGCACCTCGTGGTAGCGCGCCAGGATGTGGTCGATCAGTGCGCTGGGCGATGCGGCTTCGGGCACGGCGTCGCTGCGTTGCAAGGCCGCCAGCTCGGCCAGCACGGCGTTGGCATCCAGCCCCTTGTCGGCAGCCGCCTTGGCCAGACTCACCTGGCCGCCGCAGCAAAAGTCGAGCTTGAGCCGCCGAAAAACCGCCGTGGCACCGGGCAGTTGCACCGCGATCTGGCCGATCTGCTGGTCGGCGCTGAGCGGGGCGGGGTGGGCGGAGGCAGCTTCCAGATGGTCAACACGGGCATTCATGGCAGGTCCTTTTAAAGATTCATTTGATGTGAATATTTTATTCAATAAAATTCGTCCTGCATACCTCTTTCAATTGACCTGCGGCAAAAACCATGCGCCTGACCCAATGGACCGACTACACGCTGCGCGTGCTCATGTACTGCGCAGCCACCGAAGGCCGCGAGCAACCTGTAACGATCATCGAGGTGGCCGAGGGCTACGGCATCTCGCGCAGCCACCTGATGAAGATCGTGCAGCAGCTGGCCGCCCAAGGGCTGCTGGAGACCACGCGCGGGCGGGGCGGTGGCATGCGGCTGATGGTGCCGGCGTCGGCCATCAACATCGGCGCCGTGGTGCGTGCCACCGAGACCGACTTCAACCTGGTGGAATGTTTTGATCCCGGCACCAACCAGTGCCGCCTGAGCAACCACTGTCGCCTCAAGGGCGTGCTGTGGCAGGCCATGCAGGCCTACCTGGCGGTGCTGGACAGCGTGACGCTGGCCGACCTGATGGCACCGGCCGCTGCGGGTGGGTCGGCTGCACGCGCCCTGCTGCCCACGGTGGCGCTGCCCCGGGGCGGCGGCGCCATGCGCAAGCGAGCACCCGTGGCCGGGTTGCCCTCCAAAGCCGAAAATATTGAATAAAAATGGCCCATTGCGCTCGATAGATATCGATTTTTTGCTATCAAATTGATAGTTAATCCGACCCTTGCATGCCTCTGACTGCAAATGCCTGCCGGTAGCGCGCCGGGGTCAGGCCCACATGGCGTGCAAATTCGCGTGTGAAGTGGGGCTGATCGGCAAAGCCGCACGCAAACCCGATTTCTGCGAGGCCATGCGGGCTCTCCAGCAGCCATTGCGCGGCCACCCGCGCGCGTGCCTCGGTCACGATGTGGCGGCAGCTCAGGCCGCGTTCGGTCAGCGCCCGCTGCAGGCTGCGGCGGGCCAGGCCGGTGTGCCGAGCCAGTGCATCCACCGTGTGTTGCGCGGCCGGGTCGTGCAGCACATGGCGCGCCAGCTGGTGCGCCAGCGGCGGCCAGGGCAAGGCGTCGCACAGGTGGGTGGCGGGCTGGGGCTGCGAGGTGGGGGTTGTGGGTGCCTTGCCGTCGTGAGGTTCCCAGTGCAAGGTCCAATGGCCTAGCAACCTTCGCGCGGCCAGCGGTGCCAGTTGCGCGTGCAGTTCCGTCGGGTTGGCGACAGGGGCTTCCATCCGCAGGTTCACGCGGTGGCCTGCGGCCTCGGGCGCGCCGATCTCCACCCGCAAGCCGCGCACGCTCAGGGCCTGGCTGGCACCCACCAGCACGCCCAGCACGGCCAGGCTTTCGGTGGGGTGAGGTTCTTCTCGCACACCGGGGCGCGCGTGGTGGCGCAGTGCCAGCGTGCCCGGGGCGCTGGCGGTGACGCTGACCTGGTGGCGCGAATGCACATACCGCTCCAGCCGCTGCCAGCGCGTCAGCAGCTCAGGCACGCTGGCCGCACCCAGCAGGGCGCGGTGTACCGGGTCGCCCGCCAGCAGGTCCACCCGTTGGGCCAGTTGCAGCAGTGTGCCCAGGCCGCCCTGGTGCAGCACGGCTTCGACCACGCTGCGTTTGTAGGCCAGGGGCACATGGCTGGCGGCCAGCCCGTCGGCACCCGGTTGGGGCGGTGGCGGCACCAGCCCGTGCGCAGCCATGGCGCGCACCAGCAGGCGGACCATGGCGGCGCTGGCAAAGTCTTGCATGGGCGGATTGTGCCGTTGGTGCTGCCTGATTCAGCTCCGCGTGCTCAAGGCCCGCAGCACATCCGCGCTGCGCACCGGCAGGCGGGCAAAACGCACGCCGGTGGCGTCGCGCAGCGCGTTGGTGATCGCTCCAGCCCCGGCCACCATGGCGGTTTCTCCGGCACCGGTGGGCGGCGCGCTGCTGTCGATCAGGTGCACATGCAGCGGCGGCACGTCGCCCATGCGTGGCAGCGGGTAGTCGGCAAAGCTGGCAGCGGCCACGCCCGAGCGGGCCACGGGCAGTTGCTCGTGCAGCACCATGCCCAGGCACCACACGAGGTTGCCCTCGGTCTGCGCGCGCACGCCGTCAGGCTGCAGCACCAGGCCGCAGTCGTGCGCGCACCACAGCGCCGTTACGCGCACCTGGCCGGTGGCGCGTTGCACCTCCACGTCGGCCACGGCGGCGGCGTAGCTCACGCCCTTATAGATACCGCCTGCGATGCCGCGCCCGCGCAAGGTGGTGGCGTCGCTGGCGGGGCGCTCTGACCATCTGGATTCTGCAGCGGCACTGCGCAGCACCTGCGCCAGGCGTGCATCGGTGGTGTGCTGCAGGCGCCAGTCCAGCGGGTCGGCCCCAACGTGGCGCGCGCATTCGTCCATGGTGCTCTCCACCACGAGGGTGTTGGGCCCCGCACCCAGGCCGCGCCAGGGGCCTGTGTGCACGGGCAGGCGCTGGGCGGTGAACTCGATGCGCTGCTGGGGCACGTCGTACGGCATTTGTGCGCCGCGCGCCACGCCGCTGTCGCCCGCCAGGTCGGCCAGGGTTTGCATCCACACCGGCATGGCGGCGGGTGTGAACAGGATGTGGCTGCTGGCCAGCGCATGCCACCAGTGGGTGATGCGCCCGCCTTGCACGCGGGCCCGCACACGGTGGCTGGAGGGCGGGCGCTGGAAGCCCTGGGCAAACTCCTGCGCGCGGCTCCATTGCACCTTGACGGGTGCCCCTGCAGCCTGGGCGAGCACGGCGGCCTCCAGCTCCACCGTGCACAGCGTGCGGCCGCCAAAGCCGCCGCCGATGCGGCAGGCCTGCACCTCGATACGTTCGGCATCCAGGCCCAGCTGGCGAGCGAGCACGTCGCGCATGTAGAACAGGTCTTGGGTGCCCGCCCATACCTTCAGGGCGATGCCTTGGTCTGCGGCGGCCAGCCAGTGCGCCGTTGCGCTGCGCGGCTCGATGGGCGCGTGGGCGGCCAGGGGCACGTCCATGCGCAGGTCCAGCGTCCATGCTGTGTCTGTGGGCAGGTCGTCCTTGCGCAGCCGGTGCTGCAGCGCGCCCCGGCGCAGGTGGGTGTCGATGTCGATGCGCGTGTCGATGGCCGCCTGCTCGAATGCGCTGCCATCTTCCACCTGCCATTGCACGGCCAGCGCGGCCTCGATGCGGTCGAGCGCCGAGGGCGTGCGCGCCACGATGCCCAGCCCCAGGCTGCCCATCTGCGCGAGGCGCGGGTGCTGCACCACGGCCACGCAGGCTGGGTCGGCGCGGGCGGCCGTCTCATCCCACGCTTGCGGGCGTGAGGTGATTTCGGCCGACACCGGTGCGCGCAGCACGCGGCCATAGAGCAGGCCGGGCAGGCGCGTGTCGCCCGCAAACAGCGGCTGGCCGGTGACGAGGGCGTGCAGCTGGCCCGGTGCCACCGCAGTTTCTTTGGTGGCCCCGGTGCGCGGCTGCAGGCTGCGCAGCGCGCTGGGCGCAATGTCACGCGCGGCCAGCGTGCCCGTGGTCTGGCCTTGCGCCAGGGCCTCGCGCAGCGTGGCGCAGGCGCGGGCCAGGGGCAGGGCAAAGTCCTGCACGCTGGCGCTGCCCACGGTGGCGCGCACGCGGGCGATGTGGCGGGTGCTGGGCAGTTGCAGGTGTACCTGCGCGGGCGGCACCCCCAGCTCGGCAGCGGCCAGGCCCTGCATGGCGGCGCTGATCTGCTGGCCCATTTCGGCGCTGGGCAGCCACAGGGTGTAGCGGCCGTTTTCGTGCCGTATCCAGCCCAGCGCGTCGTCGGCGGTGGAAGTGGGGCGCTTGGGGATCACCGGCACCAGGCTGCAGCCCGCCAGCGTGACGGTGAGTACCCCGGCGCCTGCCGCTGCCAAAAACTGGCGGCGCTTCATGGCTTCGCACCGTCAGCAGCCTGGTGGATGGCCGCGCGCACCCGGTGCTGGGTGCCGCAGCGGCACAGGTGGGCCGACATGGCGGCGTCGATCTGTGCATCGCTCGGGCGGGGCGTGGCGCGCAGCAAGGCCACGGCGCCCATGATCTGGCCGCTCTGGCAATAGCCGCACTGGGGCACGCGCAGGTCCAGCCAGGCCTGTTGCACGGGGTGCAGCGTGCCGGCGGGTGCCGCCAGGCCTTCGATGGTGGTAATGGAGCGCCCTTGCAGCCCGCGCGCCGTCTGCAGGCAGGCGCGTTGCGCTTGGCCGTCGATGAGGACGGTGCAGGCGCCACATTGGCCCATGCCGCAGCCAAAGCGGGTGCCCGTGAGGCCCAGGGGCTCGCGCAGCAGCCAGAGCAGGGGTTCGTCCTCCCAGCCGGGAGGCACCGGCTGGGCTTGTTGGTTCAGGGTGATGTGCATGGGGCCTCCGTGGGTGTGACGGGGCCAGTGTGCAAAGGCGGAGGCGGTTGGTCTTGAAGATCTGCGCCAAACAGATCAGAGCGGCAACTTTGGCGTCGGGCTGGGGATTTGAATGAAAATGGCCTCCAGCGCTTGTTCATCAAGCGCTAGAAGCTATCATTTTTGAAGCATTGCACTCCACTGCGGCATGGTCTGCGCCCACCACAGCCGCAGGCGCATGGCCCATTCGGGTGTGTAGCCCGAGGTGGCGAACCGCACTTGGCCGTGCGCGTCGATGACCACCAGCGCGGGCACGGCGCGCACGCCCCAGCTGCGTGACAGGGTGCCCTGCGGGTCCACCGCCGTCTGCCAGGGCATGCCGCGCTGGCGCTGCACCTGGGCCACCTTTTCGGCGTTGCCCGACTGCATGGCTACACCCAGCACGGGCCAGTCGGCGGACAGGCTGGCGATGCTGGGCTCTTCCAGCTTGCAGATGGAACACCATTCGGCCCAGAAGTGCACGGCCACGGCCTGGCCGGGGTGCTGCGCGCGCCACTGGGCCAGGGTGGTGGGGGCGGTGGCGCCAGCGCTGGGGGCCATCACCAGCGCCACATCGGGCGCAGGGCCCTGGGGCAGGTCGCGCGTGCGCCAGGTGTCTACCGCCACGATGGCGACCCAGGCGAGCGCGAGGGTGGCCAGGTGCTGCTTCCAGCTTTTGCGCAAGGACTGCGCGGCACGGGTGGCAAGGGCCTTCAGCATGGCGGGGCTGTGGTGTCGCGAATCAGCGCAGCACTTCCAGCAGCCGGTCGAGCCCGCCCTGGTTGATGGCCACCTTGGCCTGCGCGCGCACGGCGGGCTTGGCGTGGTAGGCCACCGACAGGCCCGCCGCGCCCATCATGGGCAGGTCATTGGCGCCATCGCCCACGGCAATCGCCTGCTGGGGCGAGATGCCCATGAGCGAAGCCACTTCCAGCAACGTGCGGCGCTTTTCGGCGCCATCACAGATGTCGCCCCAGGCCTGGTCCACCATGCGGCCGGTGAGTTGGCCATCTTGCACTTCGAGCATGTTGGAGCGGGCGAAATCAATGCCCAGCCCGGCCTTCACGCGGTCGGCAAAAAAGGTGAAACCGCCAGAGACCAGCAGCGTCGTCAGGCCTGCAGCCTTGGCGGCGGTGATCAGCTCCTTGGCGCCTGGGTTGAAGCGCAGGCGCTCGGTGAACACCTGTTCCATGTGCTGCACCGTCACGCCCTTGAGCAGGGCCACGCGCTGGCGCAGGCTTTCCTTGTAGTCGGTGATCACGCCTTGCATGGCCGCTTCGGTGATGGCGGCCACCTCGGCCTTGCGGCCTGCGGCGTCGGCGATTTCGTCCACGCACTCGATGTTGATGAGGGTGGAGTCCATGTCAAACGCGATGAGCTTGTAGCTCGACAGGGACAGGGGGGCTTCAATGCCCTGGACAACAAGGCCGGGCGCGAATTCGGTAGCGTGGGTCATGGCAGAACGTGGGAGTCGTTTTTTTTGGGGGAGCACAACCTGCAATGGTATCGCCCGCGCCTGCGTACTCGATAGCCCCAAACCGTATCGCCCCGCAGGGCATAAATTCCGCGGCTCGCGGCCGAGAGCGGTTGCTTCCAGCTCTTGGGTTTGCCTTGGATGCGGACGATGTGCAGTACGGGCCCATGGGCGCATATGATTTCTGCACAACATGCACTGAGGGTACTGACGATGGCCATGCACAGAGACGGCAACGCGGGAGAGAAAGTCTCCGCGACATGGATCAACCGCAGGCAGGCCACGGCCGTACTGCTGGCCAGCGCGGCGGTGCCTTTTACCCCAGCGGGAGCGCAGGATGCAGCGGCCCCCGCATCACCTGCCGCATCCCCCGCTGCATCGGCTGCCGAAGCCCCTCTCGCCGCTATCTGGCCTGCTGACGACTGGGCAGAAAGCACGCCCGAGGCGCAGGGCATGGACTCCGCAGCGCTGGCCAAGCTCGTCGACTTTGGCGCAGCGCAGGGCATGGACAGCCTGCTCGTCACCCGACACGGCAGCCTGGTGGCCGAGGCCTTCTATGCCCCGTACCGCGAGGGGCTCAAGCATGCCGTCAATTCCACCACCAAGGGTGTCGTCGCCACGCTCACCGGCATGGCCATCCAGGACGGGCTGATCGCCTCGCGCGATGCGCCTGTGCTCGATTTCTTTGCTGACCGCAAGGTCGCCAACGCCGATGCCTCCAAGAAGGCCATGACTGTGGGCCACCTGCTGGACATGACCTCGGGCCTGAACTGGATCGAGCCGCTCAGCGACGCCGTGCCCGAGACCATGCTGCAGCTGACCCGCACGCGCGACTGGCAGGGCTTTGTGCTCGACCGGCCCATGGCCCAGGCGCCCGGCACGGGCTTCAACTACAACAGTGGCAACACCCATCTGCTCTCGGCCATCCTGGTGCACAAGACCGGCGGCAGCACCCTGGCCTATGCGCAAAAACGCCTGTTCGGCCCCTTGGGCATCACCGACGTCCGCTGGCGCAAGGACCCGCAGGGCCTGGAGGTCGGCGGCTGGGGCCTGTACCTGCACCCGCGCGACATGGCGCGCATCGGCTACCTCTACCTGCGCATGGGCCAGTGGAACGGCCGCCAGCTGCTGCCCGCCGCCTGGGTGGAGCAGGTCTTCAATCCCGTGGTGGACATGGGTTTTGGCACCAGCAACGGGGCGCCCTCCTTCAAGTACGCCAACGGCTGGTGGAGCATCCCTTCCAGGCGCGCGTACTTCACGGCCGGCTTCAACCGCCAGCTCATCGTGGTGCTGCCCGACCTCGACGTGGTTGTCGCCGTGACCGGCCGGCGCCACTACCCGCTGCCCCTGTTCATCGACCAGATCACCGCCGCAGTGCGCTCGCGCGAGCCCCTGCCTGCCGACGCTGCCGGGCAGGACCATCTGGCCGCCCGTATCCGCGACGCCGGGGTGGAAAAGCCCAGCGCCATCCCCACCACCACGCCCGAACTGGCCGCCACCGTTTCGCGCAAGGCCTGGCTGCTGGAGCGCAACGGCATGGGCATCCAGCGCCTGGTGCTGGATCTCACGCCTGCCAACCCGCGCTATGAGGTCACCTTCGACAGCAGCCGCCCCGATTTGCCGCGCGAGCCGGTTGCCGGCCCGCTGGGCCTGGATGGGAAGTACCGCACCGCGCAGCAGGGACCCAATGCGGTCATCGCCATCAAGGGCCACTGGCTTGATGCGCAGACCTTTCAGCTCATCTCGCGCTCGGTGGCGGATGGCGAGGTCACCGTGGTCACGCTGAAATTCGAGGACGGCGGGAAGGCGGTGAATGTGGGGCTGGAGAACAACTGGGGGTTCAAGGCGCAGGTGCGGGGGCGCGGGGAGTAGCGCTTCGGCTTTGCATGACCATCGGCAATGAAGCTACCAGGTTCAGCGCCACGGCGACCAGCCCGGCTCTGGCCAGGTTCTTCCATGAGCAGCGCTGGATGGTCGCGTTTCCCGAGCGCCGGCGGCTCGCCGCGCCCCGGTTGATATTGGCGCTCTCAGCCGCATGTTGATGGTTGTCAGGTAGCCTTGGGCTTCCACTCCCCAGCGCCAGCGGGGCATTCGCCAGCTAGGAGGCTGTCGGACTTGGAGCGTCGAAAGCGAAAATCGGCCCCAGCGAGGACAGTTTTTGCCGGATTTGCAGCCCCATAGCCCGGCTATGGGGCAAAAAGACGGTAAAAAAATGGACCGCTGCGGTCGATTTGCAGCCGACGATTTCCAAGTCCGACAGCCTCCTAGACCCGCCACCGATAGACCACCGATGAAGACCATTGACGAAATGCTGCACCTGGACTTGCTCACCGCCGAGCAGCACGTTGACATCAGCGCATGGATTGCGCAGTCAGCCTCTCCCGAAGAAATACTGCAGATGCCTGCGCCCCTGTGGCAGGCCCTGGAGCGCGCCAGCAAAGTGATGGGCATCGACGAGGACCTTTTGCGACCACCGTCGTTCGATGCGGACAGTCTGGCGCTAGGCTAAGACGTTTGTGCCGCTGGCGGCAAGCTTGGCTTGGGTGTCCGGGTCGAAAAGGGCGGCATGCACTGCGCGCTGGAGTTTGTCGGCAACGGGCCGTGGACCATGGCAGAACGTGGGAGCCGTTTTTAGGGGCTACGGCCCGCAATAGCATCGCCTCCTCGGCTTCCCAGTGCCGGGCTACGGCGCTCAGACCGTGCGGGCCGGATCAGCGCGAAGGCGGCAGGCTCTTGCCGTTGCCCGCGCGCCCGGCGGTGGCGGGGTTGGGCGTAGGTGGTTCGTTCATCTTGACCAGGAACATGCGCAGGAAAAACGCGGCCATGCACAGCATGAACCCGATGCCAATGATGCTCATCAGCCCGTAGTCGGTAGAGAAAAGATCGTTCAGCAGCTTCATGGTGGGGCACTCCTTGTTGGTGTGATGTCCACTATCGCGCTGCAAAGGCGGATACCCCTTGCGCTGTGTCAACCATCGCTGCAGCAGCCGAGGCTCAGTCCGGCCGGGGCAAGTACAGCCGGTCCGACCATGTGGCCAGCCACTCGGGCTTGAAGGCTACAAAAATCGCCGCGAGCATGCCGGTGACAAACCCATCGCCCCAGGCCATGAGCCAGCGCGCCACCAGCGACAGCTCATCGCCCACGCCGGGCAGCAGGTGGCCGCTCCACTGCGACAGGACACCCGCCGCAAACACGCAGACCACCGTGCCCAGAAACGCACGGCCCAGCACATAGACAAACGGTTTGGTGCCGGTGTAGCGCCGCAGCAGCGCACCCAGGCCCAGCGCCAGCGTGGCAGGCACCACGCCCAGCCACACCGTGGCACCCAGCGCATCGGCCCAGGCCATCGCTGGGGAGATCAGGCAGGCCACGATGCCCACGCCCATCAGCACCGGGATCGCCAGCGGCCAGCCCAGCATCAGCACCACCAGGCAGGCGCCGGACCACTGCAGTTGCAGCGGCATGGCATGCAGCGTGGGCAGGGCCCACAGCCAGGGCAGGAAGACCAGCGTGGCGAGTAGTGGCGTCCACAGCGCAGACGGCGCGCCCTGCGTCTCGTGTGCCAGAGGCTTGCGGTTGGCCAGCATGCGCCAGGGACGGGCCGCCAGAGCGGCAACCAGAGCGACGAGGACGAGGGCGGCTTCCAGCCACATGGTTCTGTTTGCTATGCTATTAATAGCTGCTAGCGATTGCCAGATAAGCGCTAGAGGCCAATTTCATTAAAAATCAAGCAACCACCAGTGGCTGCCCCAGGCTGCGCAAGATGTCCCGCACCATCTGCGCCCGGTCCTTGGGTTCTTTCAGCTCGCGCTCGATGCGCAGCTTCTCGTTGCCCGCCAGCTTGATGTGCTTGTTTTTCTGGATCAGCTCGATGATGCGCATCGGGTCGATGGGCGGCTGGGGCTTGAAGGTGATGTTGATGACGCCAGGGGCCGCATCCACCTTGACCACTCCGTAGGGCTGGCTCAGCACGCGCAGGCGGTGCACGTCAATCAGGGTCTGGGCCTGCGGCGGCAGCTTGCCGAATCGGTCCACGATCTCTTCGAGCAGGCCGTCGATCTGGTCGGGGTTCTTGGCCGTGGCCAGCTTCTTGTAGAACGACAGGCGCAGGTGCACGTCGCCGCAGTAGTCGTCGGGCAGCAGGGCGGGGGCGTGCAGGTTGATGTCGGTGGTGACGGACAGGGGCGACAGCAGGTCCGGCTCCTTGCCGGCCTTAAGCGCCTTGACGGCTTCGTTGAGCATCTCGTTGTACAGCTGAAAGCCCACCTCCAGCATGTTGCCGCTCTGGTTCTCGCCCAGCACCTCGCCCGCGCCGCGAATCTCCAGGTCGTGCATGGCCAGGTAGAAGCCGCTGCCCAGTTCTTCCATCTGCTGGATGGCTTCGAGCCGCTGCTGCGCTTGCTTGGTCAGTCCTTCCACGTCGGGCACCATGAGATAGGCGTACGCCTGGTGGTGGCTTCGGCCCACGCGCCCGCGCAGCTGGTGCAGCTGCGCCAGGCCGAACTTGTCGGCGCGGCTCATGATGATGGTGTTGGCGGTGGGCACGTCGATCCCGGTCTCGATGATGGTCGAGCACAGGAGGATGTTGTAGCGCTGGGCCACGAAGTCGCGCATCACGCGTTCGAGCTCGCGCTCGGGCATCTGGCCGTGGGCCACGGCGATGCGGGCCTCGGGCAGTATCTCTTCGAGCTTCTGGCGGCGGTTCTCGATGGTCTCCACCTCGTTGTGCAGGAAGTACACCTGCCCGCCGCGCTTCAATTCGCGCAGCACCGCCTCGCGGATCACGCCCGTGCCCTCGTTGCGCACAAAGGTCTTGATCGCCAGGCGCCGCTGCGGCGCGGTGGCGATGACCGACAGGTCGCGCAGGCCTTCGAGTGCCATGCCCAGCGTGCGCGGGATGGGCGTGGCAGTGAGGGTGAGCACGTCCACCTCGGCGCGCAGGGCCTTCATCTGCTCCTTGTGGCGCACGCCAAAGCGGTGCTCCTCGTCGATGATCAAGAGGCCCAGGTTGTGGAACTTGGTGGATTCGCTCAATAGCTTGTGCGTGCCGACCACGATGTCCACCGTGCCGTCGCCGATGCCCTTGATGGCGGCGGTGATCTCCTTGCCCGAGCGAAAGCGCGAGACCTCGGCCACCTTCACCGGCCACTTGGAAAAGCGGTCCACCAGCGTCTGGTAGTGCTGCTCGGCCAGCAGCGTGGTGGGCGCCAGGAAGGCCACCTGCTTGCCGCCCGTGACGGCCACGAAGGCTGCGCGCAGCGCCACCTCGGTCTTGCCGAAGCCCACATCGCCGCAGACCAGGCGGTCCATGGGGCGGGGGCTGATCATGTCCTGGATCACCGCGTGGATGGCGGCGTTCTGGTCGGCCGTTTCTTCAAAGCCGAAGTCGTTGGCAAAGGTCTCGTAGTCTTGCGGGCTGTAGCGGAAGGCATGGCCTTGGCGTAGCGCGCGGCGGGCGTAGATGTTGAGCAGCTCGGCCGCGCTGTCGCGCACCTGTTCGGCGGCCTTGCGCTTGGCCTTTTCCCACTGGCCGCTGCCCAGCTTGTGCAGCGGCGCCTCGTCGGCGCTCACGCCGGTGTAGCGGCTGATGAGCTGCAGCTGACTCACGGGCACATACAGCACCGCCTTGTCGGCGTATTCGAGGTGCAAGAACTCCTGCATGGCGGGCGTGCCGTCGGGGTTCTTGTTGCCCACGTCCATGTTGACCAGGCCGCGGTAGCGCCCGATGCCGTGCTGGCTGTGCACCACCGGGTCGCCCACGTTCAGCTCGGCCAGGTCCTTGATCAGTGCCTCGACATCGCTCACTTGCTCCTGCTTCTTGCGCCGGCGCGTGGTGGGGCCTGCGGCAAACAGCTCGGTCTCGGTGACGAAGTCGATGCCGTCCTCGATCCAGCTGAAGCCCACGGTGAGGCCCGCGGTGGCGATGCCCACCTTTTCGTCGGCTGTGCCCTGGAACTCGGCCAGCGAGTCGAAGGCCGGTGGGTTCACGCCGCTGGCGCGCAGAAAGTCGAGCAGGCTCTCGCGCCGCCCATCGCTCTCGGCCAGCAGCAGCACCCGGTGCTGGGTGTTGCGGAGGTGGGCGTGCAGGCGCGCCAGCGGGTCCTCTGCCCCGCGCACCACCGAGAGGTCGCCGAGCTTCTGGAAGTGGGGGTTGTCGGCAATGTCCTCTACCCCGGGGCGGATGGACAGTTGCGCATGCTCCTTGGCGCGCGTGTAGAACTGGTCGGCCGAGAGGAACAGCGCCTCGGGTGGCAGAGCCGGCCGTTCGGGATCGCCCTGCACCAGGCGAAAGCGGTCCTTGGTGTCCTGCCAGAAGCGCTGGAACGCGGGCTCCAGGTCGCCATGCAGCACCACCGTGGCTTCGCCGCCCAGGTAGTCGAACACCGTGGCAGTTTCGTCGAAGAACAGCGGCAGGTAGTACTCGATGCCGGCCGTGGCCACGCCCGCGCCCATGTCCTTGTAGATGCGGCTCTTGGTCGGGTCGCCTTCGAGCATCTCGCGCCAGCGGCTGCGGAATTTCGCACGCGCGTCGTCGTCCATGGGGAACTCGCGGCCGGGCAGCAGGCGCACTTCGGGCACGGGGTACAGGCTGCGCTGGCTGTCGGGGTCGAAGGTGCGGATGCTGTCGATCTCGTTGTCGAACAGGTCCACGCGGTAGGGCACCAGCGAGCCCATGGGGAACAGGTCGATCAGCCCGCCGCGCACCGCGTATTCGCCAGGGCTGACCACCTGCGACACGTGGCTGTAGCCTGCCAGCGTGAGCTGGGCTTTGAACTTGGCTTCGTCGAGCTTTTGCTTGACCTTGAAGTGGAAGGTGTAGCCCGCCAGGAAGGAGGGCGGCGCGAGGCGGTACAGCGCCGTTGTGGCGGGCACCAGCACCACGTCGGCTTCACCCTGGGAGATGCGCCACAGCGTGGCCAGGCGCTCGCTGATCAGGTCCTGGTGCGGGCTGAAGGTGTCGTAGGGCAGCGTCTCCCAGTCCGGAAACAGCGCGCAGCGCAGGCCCGGCGCAAAAAAGGCCATCTCGTCGATGAGCCGCTGCGCATCGGTGGCGTCGGCCGTGACGATGGCGGTGGTGCGGCCCCCTGCCTTGTCACGTTCGGCCAGACGGGCCAGTAGAAGGGAATCGGCGCTGCCCATGGGGCGGGGCAGGGTGAAACGTTTTCCGGGGGAGAGTTTGGGCAGTTCCATGCGGACGGTGTCGTCTGGGCCCACCGCATCCCCAGGGGCGCGAAACACGCACGGGCTGGATCGGAGGGCAACGGAGGATTTTAGAATGAGCGCTTCATGATTGCTCCCTTGCTCCAACCCCCGCTCGCCCCTTTGTCTGCCCATGGGCGATTCTGGGCGCTGGTGCCCTGTGCCGGAATGGGCTTGCGGGCTGTTGCGGCGGGCGCTGCTGCCCCCGCGTCCGCCTCCGGCAATGCTGCGCCATCGACCTCGACCGTGGCTGCGTTTTCGGCTGTGGACGTTGCGGCGCCCCCGCCCACATCCCCTTTGCCCAAGCAGTACCACCTGGTGGCGGGCCAACCGATGGTGCTGCACACGCTGGCGGCCTTTGCCGGTGTGGGGCGGTTGCTGGGCACCCTGGTCGCGGTGGCCCCCGGGGACCGGTTTTTGGACACGCATGCGCACCCCACCTTTTTTGTGGTGGAGTGTGGCGGCCCTACGCGGGCCGATACGGTGCTGGGCGGCCTCAAGGCGCTGCTGGAACGGGGGGCGCAGGCGGATGACTGGGTGCTGGTGCACGATGCCGCGCGTTGCCTGGTCACGTCCGAGCAGATCGACTCCCTCATCGACCAGTGCGCTGGCGACAGTGTCGGGGGCCTGCTGGCGCACAAGCTGGCCGACACGCTCAAGACCTCCATCGACGGCCCCGGCGGCGTGCGTGTGGCCTCCACGGTGGATCGCAGCGACAAGTGGCTGGCCCAGACGCCGCAGATGTTCCGCATCGGCCCCCTCATGGATGCCATCGACAAGGTGGGTTCCAACGTGACCGACGAGGCCAGCGCCATGGAGGCCATGGGCCTGCACCCGCGCCTGGTGCCAGGTGGGGCGCAGAACTTCAAGGTCACCTACCCGGACGATTTTGCGCTGGCGGCGGCTGTACTGGCTGCGCGTGCGCACGGCACGACGCTGGAGCGTTTTGGGGGCGACCGTGGCCAGGTGACCACCGCACCGGGCAAAAAGAATCTGTTCTAGAACCGTTTCCTTCAGTGCTTTAACCCCGGCCTCACGGCGCCGTGGATGAGTGCGGCGGGGGCGCAAGGCAATACAACGCCGCAAGGCACGCAACAACAAAGGCAAGCGGATGAATTTCAGGATTGGTGAAGGTTGGGACGTGCACGCCCTGGTGCCCGGTCGTCGGCTGGTGATTGGTGGCGTGGACATTGCCCACCCCACGGGGCTGCTGGGCCACTCGGACGCCGATGTGCTGCTGCACGCCATCACCGATGCGCTGCTGGGCGCAGCTGCCCTGGGCGACATTGGCAGCCATTTCCCCGACACCGACGCTGCCTTTCGCGGTGCCGACTCCGGCGTGTTGCTGGCCGAAGCAGCGCGGCGCGTGCGTGCGGCGGGCTATGAGATCGGCAACATCGACAGCACCGTGATCGCGCAAGCTCCGCGACTGGCGGCGCACATTCCCGGCATGCGCGCCGCCATTGCACGGGCCGTGGGCATCGCTGAGGGGCAAGTCAATGTGAAAGCCAAGACGGCCGAGCGCCTGGGGCCCGTGGGGCAGGGACTGGCGATGGAGGCTCGGGCGGCGGCGCTGATCTATGCGTCCTGAATTTTTGCGCTGACCGGGCCGGGCGGCATTGTCTGTTCGCAGCCTGCGCGGCATCCCCCGTCCGGGGGGATGCCTGTCTTGCCCACGCTGCGAGGAGTGCGGGGCCTGAACCACCAGGAGAGGGCCACACACTTCGCAATCCGGTATCCAGAGCAAAAAAGAGCGTTGGGGGCCGCGCTGCGCCCCATGGTTCTGCCACGCTTGCCGCGCGAATTCACTCCATCGTGATCTGGGATGTCGTCACGATATCGCGGTACAGCTTCGCCTGCGGTTTGATGAATGTCTTGAATTCAGGTCCGTTCAAGGGGGCGACCGTAATGCCTGCTTCCTGCAGCTTCTGCCGCAGCTCGGACTGCGCAAGCGCTTCCTGCAGTGCCTTGTCGGCGGCGTTCACAGTCGCGGCGGGCGTGCCCGCCTTCATGAAGAGGCCTTGCCACAATGGCAGTGCCATGCCGGAGAACCCCTCCTCCTCTCCAATGCGCTTGACGTCAGGCAGCTGCTGCACCCGTGCGGTGTCGGAGACCGACAGCGCCCTGATCTTGCCGTCCTTGAGAAATGGCATGGCCGTGGATAGCACCAACATGGCGCTGTCCACCTGTCCGCCGACCAGGTCGTTGGTGATGTGGGTGCCACCTCGGTAGGGTACGTGCAGCATGGACACCTTCGCCTGCTTGTTGATCAGCGCGCCGTACAGGTGCTGCATCGTCCCGATGCCCGGCGTGGCGAAGTTGATGCTGTCCTTGCCACCCTTGCGCAGCGCGGCGACAAGATCTTGCAGGTTGGCGTAGGGAGACGCCTTGCGCACGGCAAAGATCATCGGGACGGTGGTCATGCGCCCCACCGGAATGAAGTCATTCTCCCAGTCGAGCTTGACCTTGGGGTTGACCATGGGCACGACCACTGTGTCGGTGCCTCCCATGTAGATCAGACTGCCATCGGCCGGTCCGTTGAGCACCCGCTGTGCGGCCAGCATACCGCTGGCGCCCGCCACGTTCTCGATGATGACGGTGCGGCCTAGCCGCTTGCCCAGCTCGGTCGCAACAATGCGCGCGACAAGATCTGCGCTTCCGCCAGCGGAATAGCCCACGATCAGTGAGATGGGTTTGGTATTGCCGCTGTCGCTCTGCGCCTGCGCGGTGTGCGTGATTAGAGTGCCCGTGCTCAGAACTGTCATCGCGGCGGCCTGACGGAGGAGTTGTCTGCGTTGCATATGGTGACTCCTGTTCAGAATGTGTGCTTCACGCCAAAGTCGATGGCTGTGGTGCGTGTGAGGCCGTCGCGCTTGGCTGTGCCGAGGTTGGTGTAGAGCAATGTGCGTTTGCTCAGGTCGTACTGAAGACCAGCGCCGATCATCTGCGAATCGAGTTGGGTGGCGGGTTTCAGGTGCCCAACCATGAGGTAGGTACGACCAAAACTCAGCGGCACCATGGCCGACACGCTGTAGGCCGTGGCATCGCCATTGACCCCGCCTTTGGCGCGGCTGTAGCTGGCCTTGGTGTGAACCATGCCGAAGTCGTACCCGCCTGCCACCAGAGCCAGGTGGGTGCTGGAGTCAAGCCGATCGAACGCAGCGCCCACCCATACAGGCCCGTTCTTGTACTGCAGGTTGCCCGAGGTGGCGTTGCTGCGCACTCCTTCGCCAAAAGCGCCTGCAATCTCCATGCTCACGCCAGAGATCACGGGCGATTTGTAGCCTACGGCGTTTGCCCAACGGATGTTGGATGATTCTGCGGGAGCCGCCACTGGCGTGTAGTTGGCATAGGTGTAGGCAGAGCCCAACTGGCTCACGTAGCTCCAATAGGTGGGGTCTGCATTGAGAGCCACTGTGTAGGCAGCCGAGTATTCGCGCCCCGCATACACCTCGCCCCACTGCTTGCTGCCTACTGCCACCACCGAGCGGCCCAGCCAGTAGATGCTGGGATTGCTTGGCGCGCCCGTGTCAGCGGCAAAGCGGTGCTCGATCTGAAAGCGCGAGTAGAGACCGCCGCCCATGTCCTCGCGGCCCATGAACCCCAGGCGCGACGTGTTGCCGGCCTTCATGGTCCAGACCCGTGGCGCCACGCCGCGCCCGGGTAGCAGGGCGCCGGGGGTTGTGCCCCCATTGGCACGGGCCAGGCCCTGGTCGACGATGCCATAGATGGTCAGCGAGGACTGGGCCTGTGCTGTGCCGCAGGCCCCCAGGCTGGCCAAGGCGACGCACACAAGTGCGGTGTAGGGCGCTGAAGAGGTTGGGCAAGCCGTGCTTGCCAGGAAATGCCGTGTCATGGATTTGTCTCCGTGGATTGTGGTTTGGCGGTTGCATGTGAATTGTATGTATTGAATTTTATTAATGCAATACAATGCAATCAATGGGTGTTCGCAAATTCACTGGCAATTGGCTTTTGAATGCGGCTTGCCCTCGATGGACAACGCAATACAACACAATCTACGGATATACCCGTAGTTGTATGGATGGAGCACATATGGCGATCGGTATGTTCGAATCTTTCATCACGGGTCACTGGTTCAGTGCACCTGCCAAGGCCATCTGGAGCGATTCGGCCACTCTGCAGGCCTGGCTGGACGTGGAGGCGGCCTTGGCCCACGCCCAGGCCGGGCTGGGGGTGATACCTGCCGAAGTGGCACCTGTGATCGCTGCCCATGCTCGGGCAGAACTGTTCGACCTGCGGCATTTGGCAAAGGCCATCGCTTTCGCACAACACCCGCTGGTGCCAGTGCTCCACCGGTTCGAGGAGCTGTGCGGTGAGCCTGCGGCTGGCTTCATCCACTGGGGCGCGACCACGCAGAACATCTTCGACACGGCCAGCGCACTGCAGATGGTGCGAACCCACAGGCTGCTGGCAGGGCACCTGGATGCCGCCATAGCAGCATTGGCCGCGCTGGCGTTGGAGCACCAGGCCACGCCCATGGCAGGCCGCACGCATGGCCAGCACGCGTTACCGATGACCCTGGGCTTCAAGCTCGCGGGCTGGGTCGATGAACTGGACCGTGGCCGCCGTCGCCTTGCCGAGCGGCTTGCCTCCTCGTTTCCAGCCAGCATGGGGGGCGCCATCGGCACCTTTGCTGCCACCGGGCCGCTCGGGCCCGCAGTGCAGGCGCTGATGGCGCAGCAACTGGGCCTGCTGCCGGCCGACATGCCGCTGCGGTCGTCCTATGACCGGGCCAGCGACTATCTGGCCGCACTGGGCCTCCTGGCGGGCACGGCACAGAAGATCGCGCAGGACGTGGTCTTCCTGCAGCGCACCGAAGTCGGTGAAGTGGCGGAAGCCTTTCACATCGGGAAGGTGGGCAGTTCCACCATGGCGCAAAAGCGCAACCCTTCCATGGCATTGCTGCTGGTCAGTCTGGCGCGCATGCTGCGTACGCGCACCCAGGCCGCGCTGGAGACCATGGTGCGCATGGACGAGGGTGACTCATCGGCCACCAACGTGGCCGATACGCTGCTGCCCGAGATCGCCATCATCGCCACCTCGGTGGCCGAGACGCTGGCACGGCTGGCGCAAGGCCTGGCGGTCAACCCGCAGGCAATGTCCCGCAACCTCGCAATGACGCGGGGGTTGATCGCCTCTGAGGCTGTGATGATGCGGCTCACCCGCCTTATGGGCCGGCATGAGGCGCATCGCCTGCTCTACGCGGCGGCGCAGCGCTCGCAGTCCGAGGGTGTGCCTTTCATCGACGCGATCCGCGCACAGCCGCCGTTCAATGGCGGTGCCCTGCCGGATGACTTGCTGCCGGCGATGGATGCAGAGGCCTATGTCGGCGAATCGGCGCGGCTCGCGGTGGACACCGTGGCGCGCGTGGCACCCGGCTGCGTGGAGCCATAGCTACTGCGCAGGGGCTGCTACCGATGTGCCCGCACGGTGCGTGACCGGCGTCAGGTGCACGCCGTAGGGTGTCCCTGCGTCAGCCCAACGCGCAGTGATGGCGCGGTGCAGGGCATCGACCTGGTCAGCCACGCTGCAACCGATCACCTCGAAAAAGTCCGCATGTTCGCTGGCCAGGTCCGTGCGGCCGAGCAATACCACGCTCAGCTGCGCGGGCACTGAAATCCCGCTGTGGGCCAGCAGGCGCTGAAAGAGGGCGCCATCCTCGATGCCCCAGGCCACCAGGGCTGTGAAGGGCAAAGCGCTCGCGCTGTCGGCGCCCTTCGCGCGGACTTGGATCTGTTCCACCAGTCGGGCGGCGTAGTCCTCGTGCGGCAGCATGTCCAGCGTGATTTCCTGCAGCACCACATCGGACAGCGTCGCTTGCAAATACTTAAAGCGCCGACGCCCGAGCTGGGTGGCCAGAAAGGGGTGCGAGGTGCATGCGTAGGCAATGCGCCGGTGGCCTTGCTCCATCAGCTGGGCAATGGCGGCTGCCAGCGGCTCGCCCCACTCGGTGCCCACGGCCTCGACGTCGGCACCCACCAGCGCCGCCCCGTCCACGGCCAGCACATCGCACTTGTCGCGCAGAGCCGCCAGAAGGGCGATGGGAATGGCCTTGAAGGTGGATTGCACCACGCAGGCCTCAAAGCGCGGCAGGCCCTTGAGCACCGTGAGCGCATGGTCCGGGTCGTTGTACGACAGCTCCAGCACCCGGTGCCCGTCGGCCGCCAGGCGGTGCTGCAGACTTTCGATCAGCACGCGCCCGCGCGCAATACTGATGGAGCGGCGCAGCAGTAGCACCGATTTCACATTGGAGGGGACTGCCGCAGGGGCTTTGGGATGCGGGCTTTTAATCGGTAAGGGACTCGTTTCAGTCGTCGTCACAGGTTGCGAACCTGCGCCCAGGAAGTAGGTACCCCGACCCACCTGGGCATCAATCAGCCCCTTTTCTTTGAGGCGTTGGAAAGCCCGCTGGACCAGCATTTGCGATGCGCCAAAGCGCTTCATCAATTCGCGGATGGTGGGGAGTCGGTCGCCCGGGCGGGCTTCGTGTGCGAGTTGTTCCAGGAATTGCTCGAGGTCTGGCGAGGGGCTGCTGCGCATGGTGTTCATACAATACACCACAAATTGAACGGTATTGGCCTGTAGAGACATGCCGATGCGTACGGCCTGGATCTCTGGAGGTGCCCGGCTACCCGCTATGCGCTCTCGCGCTCCATGATCGAAAAGCCGATATCCACCACCGGCTCTGCCACGGTCTTTCCCTCCGCGCGGTCGGCAATGAAGCCTGCCGCCGTCTGGCCCATGCGCGTGCCGTCGATGCGCACGGTCGTGAGGCTGGGGATCACGGTCTGGGCGAACTCGATGTCTCCGAAACCGACGACGGCCAACTGGTCGGGGACCGCCATGACGCGCGCCCGCGCCTCGGTGAGGACCCCCAAGGCCAGCATGTCGGAGCTGCAGAACACGGCATCGATGTCTGGCTGGGTGGCCAGCAAGGCCGCCAGACCCGCACGCCCTTCGGTGTGGGAGGTGGGTGATTTCTCCAGCTGCAGGGCGGGCTCGCGCAAGCCCAGTCGGCCCGCTTCGGCATAAAAGCCTTTTCGCCGCCGCGCGGCGCGCTCATCGTCGCCGCTGAGCAGCGCCAGCCGGCGCCGACCCTTGGCATGCAGGTGCTTGCACACGGCGGCGCCCAGTTGTTCGTGCGACAGCCCGACCAGCATGTCGATGGGGTTGGGGGTGAAGTCCCAAGTCTCCACCACAGGGATGCCAGAGGCCTGCAGCAGCCGCCGCCCTTCGGGCGAATGCATGATGCCAGTGAGCACAATGCCGTCGGGCCTGCGGCCCACGATGGCGCGCAGCAGTTCGTCTTCGCGCGAATGTGCATAGCCCACCTGGCCCAACATCACCTGGTAGCCGCGCAATTCCAGCGCGTCGGTCAGCGATTGGACCATCTCGCCGAACAGTTGCCCCGTGGTGGTGGGTACGAGGGCCGTGACCAGGTGGCTGCGTGCCGAGCGCAAGCCCCCCGCGATGAGGTTGGGCACATAGCCCAGGCTGGAGATGGCTGCCTGTACACGAATACGTGTGGGCTCGGACACCTGGCTGGGCGTGTTGATGGCGCGAGAGACGGTGATCATGGACACCCCCGCCTGCTCTGCCACTTCGCGCAAGGTCACCACCGGTCGGTTGCGAATAGGTTCCGGTGTCTCTGGCAGGGTACTTGGGGGAGGGCGCGGCATCCGCCGAGTCTATCCACGAAGCGATGATTCCTCAGGACGGGCGCCTCGCTGTTGGTCAGAAACCGCCCAGCAGTCCGTCGTGTGGGGCGCCCGCCGAACCAGTCCTGCTAGATGGCGTACACGTTGATAACGATAGCCCCGGCAGCATGTCCAATCATTGATTGAAATTTGACCGAAATATCGGGCGTGCCAGCGCCGTTGCTCAACTTGTAGATTTCTTCTGTGCTGAATACCGGGATGCCAGGAACGAGCGTCACGTTGGTGAGGCGGTACTGGCCAGGTTGCAGGGTGTCGTAGTTGTTGGGGCTGTTTGCCAAAATGCCTGTCTGGCCAAAGCCGGTTGAGAGAGTGCTGGGCATGGTGCTTCCTTGAAAGTGAATAAGTAATGCGGAGACAGCAGTCAAATGCAATTGCATTGACTCTTGTGTACTGCAGGGCCTTTGAAAAAGAGACCCTTGAGGATGACCTGCACAACTCCCTGCGGTCTGTGATGGCGCGGTCTCGGGCGGTCAACTGCATTGCTTTTCTTGTCAATAGCGCGGCTATTGGCAAGAAAAGACGCCTTGTGCCCCATCCCGATCCGCACGACCACCGCCTCGCGAGGGTTATGCAGGTCTTCCTTAACAGCACGACTTCAGAATATCGAGCGGGTTGGGTGTAAGCGATTACAGTCCATTACGTAGGCTGGAAATCCACGCGCGCGAGCGCAACCATCAGGACAGCGGCAAGCTGCGATGCCGTGCACACCCACCCGGGTGCGATGGGCCGCGAGCCTCTTTTTTTGCACAGTGGGCGCAGATGGCTTTGGCTGAGGGCCACAGGTTCAAATAAGCGCGGTCCGCTGATACCGCTGCTACCGGTTCCGCTTTTTCGCTGGCAAGCGAAGTAGGGTGTGCAGTTACCCAGCCTCAGGTAGATATGCCTTGAAAAGCTGCTCGTGCAAGGCTGTCGGGGAGGGCGTGACCTGCGGATTGCCGAGGTCATAGGGGTAGGCGGGCAGGGCGGTCAGACCCAGGCGCAGAAACCATTGGCGGGTCTCGTCGAACGTTCCGCCGTAGCAACACTGGGTCAGGATGGCACCCGCGATGTTCGCGGTTCCGCACACCGAGAACTGCGCTTCGTTGCTCAGTTGCACCACCACACTGTCGGCAATGGGTGTTGACGATGGCCCGCGCCAGTAGCCAAAGTAATTGCCTTCATCATCCGCCACCACAAAAGCAACGTGGCGACAGACCTCGGCGATGGCCCGAAGGTTCGCAGCAATCTCAGGGTCGGCCCGCTCGGCTTCGCTCAGGTCGCTGGTGTTCAACCAGGGGGCCCAGTCGGCCGCTGTGCCCATATAGACGCCGGTGCGGCGTTGCAGCTCTTCCTGGTGATGGAGAAGGACTGCAAGGTCCTGTGGCAGGGGCTCGCCCTGCAATCGGAGAAGAGAGAACTGTGTTTGGATGCTCATGGGCTGGTTAGGCGGGTGGATGCCTAGCGTAACGCAGACTGCAGGCCAAACGCTCCGGGGCTTCCAAGCGCTTTTCCCATCAATGGGCTAGTGGTCCTATGACTAAGGGTTTTCCATGGTCTTTGATGTGACTGTTAACGTTAACATTTGCCCGTCCAGGCATTCAGAATGCGCCTGTTAATAGGTGTTTGAGGCTTGAATCCGGGTTGATTGATTGAATGAATACTGCTTGTATGACCTCTTGCTTTTGGTGAGCGGATGTTCACGTTGGTGCCAGCTCGTCGTCAACCTGGGCACACACCGGTTCACTTTCCCCAACCAAGGCCTCGTAGAAGGCCCTTTCACAACTGTTCAGGAGACCTCCCCATGTTCAAGAAACTGCTGCTGATTGCCAGTACCTGCACCATCGCTCTGGCTGCATCGGCCCAGACCGCCGCCACCCCCTGGCCCGAAAAACCAGTCACCGTCGTCGTGCCTTTTCCGGCAGGGGGCTCCACCGACATGGTGGCCCGCGCCATGGCGCAGCACATGGGCGACAAGCTGGGCCAGAACTTCGTGGTGGACAACCGCCCCGGTGCCACGGGCACGCTGGGGGCTGGTGCGGTGAAGCGCGCCGCACCCGACGGCTACACGCTGCTGGTGTCGTCGCTCGGTGCGTTTGTGGTGGCGCCGCACTTGCTCAAAAGCGTGCCGTACGACGCCCTCAAGGACTTTGACTACATCACCGTGCCCGTGCAGGCACCCAACGTGCTGGTGGCTGCCCCCAATCAGAAGGCGCGCACCGTGCAAGAGGTGATTGCCCAGCTCAAGGCCAATCCTGGCAAGGTGAGCTTTGCAAGCTCGGGCAACGGCTCGTCGGACCACCTCTCTGCCGAGGTTTTTTGGCAGCAGAGCGGCACCGAAGGCCTGCACATCCCTTACAAGGGCGGCGCACCGGCCATCAACGACCTGCTGGGCGGGCAGGTGGAGTTCTCGTTCCAGAACGTGAACGCCGTGCTGCAGCACATCCGGGCGGGCAAGCTGCACGCGATTGCCGTCACCGGCGACAAGCGCAGCCCCGTGCTGCCCGACGTGCCCACCTTGGCCGAGGCTGGCGTGGCCGGTGCCGAGGTCTACTCGTGGCAAGGCATGGCCGCGCCCAAGGGCCTGCCCGCCGCCGTGAAGAAGAAGCTTTCGGACGCAGCCATCGCCGCCATGAACGACCCCGCCGTGAAGAAGCGAATGCTCGACCAGGGCCTGGAGATCGTGGCCAGCACGCCCGAAGCCTTCACCGCCTACCAGGCGCGCGAGTTCGCGCGCTGGAAGACCGTCATCGAAACCCGAAAAATCACTGCCGATTGAGCCTTGTCACGGGGCGCTTTTGCCCGCCCCATCTTCGTTTCCAGACCACCATGACCACCTCTTCCATCCCTTCTACCACCAGCACCCCCGTCGTCACCGAACTGCGCGTGGTGCCCGTGGCGGGCCACGACAGCATGCTCATGAACCTGAGCGGCGCGCACGGTCCCTTCTTCACGCGCAACCTGATCATCCTGCGCGACAGCGCGGGCAACACCGGCGTGGGCGAGGTGCCCGGCGGCGAGAAGATTCGCCAGACCATCGAGGATGCGCGATCGCTGATCATGGGCCGCCCCATCGGGCACCACAACGCCGTGCTCAACGCCATGCGCGCGCAGTTTGCCGACCGCGATGCAGGCGGACGCGGCCTGCAAACCTTTGATCTGCGCATCACCATCCACGCCGTCACGGCCGTGGAGTCCGCCTTCCTGGACCTGCTGGGCCAGCACCTGGATGTGCCCGTGGCCGCGCTGCTGGGCGACGGCGTGCAGCGCGAGGCGGTGCAGATGCTGGGCTACCTGTTCTACGTGGGCGACCGCGGAAAGACCGACCTGGCCTACCGCACCGAGCCCGGTGCCGACAACGACTGGTTCCGCCTGCGCAACGAAAAGGCCATGTCGGCCGACGGCATCGTGCGCCTGGCCGAGGCGGCGTACGAGCGCTATGGCTTTGCCGACTTCAAGCTCAAGGGCGGCGTGCTGCGCGGCGAGGAAGAGGTCGAGGCCATCCGCGCGCTGCATGAGCGCTTTCCCGAAGCGCGCGTCACGCTGGACCCCAATGGCGGCTGGTTGCTGAAAGATGCGATTCGCCTCACGCGTGATCTGCACGGCGTGATGGCCTATGCCGAAGACCCCTGCGGTGCCGAAGGCGTGTTTTCGGGCCGCGAGGTGATGGCGGAATTTCGCCGCGCCACGGGCTTGCCCACCGCCACCAACATGGTGGCCACCGACTGGCGCGAAATGGCGCACAGCCTGGCCCTGCAGTCGGTGGACATCCCGCTGGCCGACCCGCACTTCTGGACCATGGCCGGGTCGGTCCGCGTGGCGCAGATGTGCCAGGCCTTCGGCCTGACCTGGGGTTCGCATTCGAACAACCATTTCGACGTCTCGCTGGCCATGTTCACCCACGTGGGCGCCGCCGCCCCTGGCCGCGTGACGGCGATTGACACGCACTGGATCTGGCAGGACGGTGAGCGGCTGACGAAGGAACCGTTCCAGATCAAGGACGGCTTCATCCAGCTGCCCAAGAAGCCCGGCCTGGGCGTCGAGTTGGACATGGACGAGGTCGAGCGTGCCCACCGCCTGTACTTGCAGCATGGCCTGGGCGCACGCGACGACGCAGTTGCCATGCAGTTCCTGATCCCAGGCTGGAAGTTCAACAACAAGGCGCCCTGCATGGTGCGCTGAGGGCTCTTGCGGTCTGGTCGCCGCTACCTTCGGATGCCGAGAGGATGCGCCAAAAGCAAAGCCCTCCAGGTGAGGGCTTTGTACATGGGGCAGGGCGGGGCGATCACGCCATCCGGTCTTCGGCGCGACGCCGCGGCAGCTGGCGTTTGACAGACGGGCGCTGCAGCCGCTGCTTGGGGTCTGCACCCTCGGGCAGATCAGTGGCCCGCTGCAACTGCAGGTGGGCTACCAGGCCGCCGGTGCTGGAGTTGGCCAGTGCAAAGATGCCGCCCATGCGCTGCACGGTTTTGTCCACGATGGAGAGCCCCAGCCCCGCGCCTGCCGCTGCGGTGCGCGCAGAGTCACCGCGAAAGAAGGGCTTGGTCAGATTCGACAACTGCTCGGGTGGCACGCCGGGGCCATGGTCGCGCAGTTTGACCAGCACCCAGTTCTCACGGCCTTTGGCGGCAATGTCCACGTTGGTGATACCGGTGTCCTCGGCCTTGCCGTAGCGCCGCGCGTTTTCGAGCAGGTTGGAGATCACGCGGGCCAGTTCCACTTCGTCGGCCAGCACGTTGAGGTCTTCGGGCACGGACATCGTGATCTGCAGTTCGCGATGGTCTTGCACCGCATAGACGCAGGACGACACCACAGCATGCAGGTTGACCGGTGTCAGCGTGACATGGTCCGGCCGAGCGTAGTCGAGGAACTTGTCGATCGTGGCGTCGAGCTGCACGATGTCTGCCACCATGTGCTCGCGGGCCACTTCATCGGTCACGCTCATCTCTGTTTCCAGCCGCAGGCGCGCCAGCGGCGTGCGCAGGTCGTGCGAAATGCCTGCCAGCATCACGGCGCGGTCCTGCTCCAGCTTGGCCAATTTTTGCGCCATGCGGTTGAAGCCGATGTTCACTTCGCGGATTTCGCTGGTCACCACTTCCTCGTCGAGGTGGCTGGCTGCGAAGTCGCCGTCCTTGACGCGGTTGGCCGCGTAGGAGAGTTGCTTGAGAGGCCGGTTGATCAGCCGCGCAATGGCCGCCGCACCGGCCAAGGACAACGCCCCTGCCGTGATCAGCCAGATCAGCCAGGTACGGCCACCTGCCGGACTGAAGCGCGAGCGGTCCATCAGCAGCCAGTTGGGGTCGCCATTGATGTTGAAGCCGACCCACAGGCCGGTTTCCCCATTCACGTTCTGCGCCACGATGGTGTCGGGCCCCAGGCGCTGGGTGAGTTCGTCGGTCAGGCGGTTGCCCAGGGCCGTGCCCTCCAGAAGCTCGAACTTGTCGCGCGGCTCGCGCGGCAGGATGCGCACGCCTTCCTGGTCGGCCATGGTCTTGATGAGCGACACACGAGCAATGGCGTCGGAATGCACCAGCGCTGCGCGGCTCAGGTTGACCAGGGATGCGATCTGCTGCGCGGTGTGCAGGGTGCGCGGCTCGAACTCCAGCGCCCGCAGGGTCTGCAGCCACGCCAGAATGCTCCCCACCAACAGCAGCGCCAGCAGGAAGAAAGTGCGCCAGAAGAGATTGAGGCCCACACGCGCCCGCTGCTCCCGGGCCTGTCGCAAGGACTCCAGGGGGGCGGGGCTGGTGGCGTCGGGGGAAGCGGTCACGGACTGCCGGACCGATGATGAAGATCTCGACCTCGAATTGCCGTCGGAATTGTGCATACAGGCAAGGAAAGAGGGGTCAGCTGGTTCCGTCCGGCACGAACACGTAGCCTACCCCCCACACGGTCTGGATGTAGCGCGGGGCGGCGGCATCCACCTCCACCAGCTTGCGCAGGCGCGAGACCTGCACGTCCAGGCTGCGGTCAAACGGCTCAAACTCGCGGCCACGGGCCAGCAGGGCCAGCTTTTCGCGCGAAAGGGGCTGGCGTGGGTGGCGCACCAGCGCCTTGAGCATGGCAAATTCGCCGGTGGTCAGGGGCAGTTCTTCGCCATTGCGCTGCAGTGCGCGGGTGCCCAGGTCGAAGGTAAAGGGACCAAAGGTCACGACCTCGTTGTCGCCCGAGGGGGCGCCAGGCGCTTCCTGTGCGGGGCGGCGGCGCAGCACAGCGTGGATGCGGGCCAACAGTTCGCGGGGGTTGAAGGGCTTGCCCAGGTAGTCGTCGGCGCCCACTTCCAGGCCCACGATGCGGTCCACGTCCTCGCCTTTGGCGGTGAGCATGATGATGGGGGTGCGGTCATTGGCGGCACGCAGGCGGCGGCAGATGGAAAGCCCGTCTTCGCCCGGCATCATCAGGTCGAGCACGATGATGTCCACGGTTTCGCGCAGCAGAAGGCGGTTAAGCGCCTTGCCGTCTTCGGCGACCATGACTTCAAAGCCTTCCTGCGTGAGGTAGCGGCGCAGCAGATCACGGATTCGTGCATCGTCGTCCACCACCAGAACTTTGTCGGTGCGATTGGTTGTTGTGGCCATCTTGATCCCAAGTCCAATTTGTAACAGAGCCGATTCTGACCACTTGGAACGCCGAAGTTCGGGTTTTGGGGCTGGGTTTGACCAACTGTTACAAGTTTTGCCCAGCTTCGCACGCGCGGTGGAGGGGCTTCATCGCAACGCATGGGCAGTGCGGTTAAGGTGGTGCCCCGCATGGCCCGGCCCCGGGCCGTGCACCGATATCAAGGACACCTTTGTGATGAAAATTACTACTAAATTGATAGCTGCTGGCGTTTTGATTGCTTGCGCTGGTGCCTCTTTTGCTCAAAATTCTCCACCCCCCGAGCTGCGCAATGTCGTGCAGCTGTCGGCCACGGGCACGGTGGAGGTGCAGCAGGACCTGCTGGTGCTCAACCTTGCCACCAGCAAGGAGGCTGCCGACGCCGCCACGGTACAGACACAGCTCAAGCAGGCGCTGGACGCAGCCCTGGCCGAAGCCAAGCGCAACGCCCAGCCCGGACAGCTCGATGTGCGTACCGGCCCCTTCGGGCTGTACCCGCGTTATGGCAAGGACGGGAAGATCAACGGCTGGCAGGGTCGTGCCGAGCTGGTGCTGGAAGGCCGCGACTTCGCGCGCATCACGGCCACGGCCGGCAAGATCCAGACGCTGGCCATCAGCAATGTGGCTTTCGGCCTGTCGCGCGAGGCCCGGGCCAAGGTGGAGGGCGAAGCCCAGACCCAGGCCATCGAACAGTTCAAGGCACGCGCGGCCGAACTGGCCAAGGGTTTTGGCTTCAGCAACTACAGCCTGCGCGAGGTGGCGGTGAACAGCAATGAGATGGTGCCCGGGCCACGTCCGCGCATGATGGCCATGGAGGCCAAGGCGGGCTCGTTCTCTGATTCCGCCGTGCCGGTCGAAGCGGGCAAGGCCCAGGTCATCGTGAACGTGTCGGGTTCGGTGCAGATGCGCTGATTTTTTAGGAAATATTGGCCGCCAGCGCTTATCTGGTAAGCGCTGGCAGCTATCAATTTTGCAGTTTACCGGGCGCCTGTGCTGGCATGCCACCAGCGATCAGATGCTCGCGCGTGCTTTCTCACTGCGCTGCCCAGCCGCCATCCATGTTCCATGCCACGCCACGCACATTGTTGGCGGCGGGGGAGCAGAAGAACACAGCCAGCTCGCCCAGTTCTTCGGGCGTGGTGAACTGCATGGACGGCTCTTTTTCGCCCAGCAGCAGCTTCTTGGCGTCTTCGTTCGACAGGCCGTGTTCGGCCGCCTTGGCATCCACCTGTTTTTGCACCAGGGGCGTCAGCACCCAGCCAGGGCAGATGGCGTTGCAGGTCACGCCGCTGGTGGCGTTCTCCAGCGCCGTCACCTTAGTCAGACCCACGATGCCGTGTTTGGCCGCCACGTACGCAGCCTTCTGTGCCGAGCCCACCAGGCCGTGCACCGATGCCACGTTGATGATGCGGCCCCAGTTGGCACTCTTCATGGCCGGCAGCGCTAGGCGCGATGTGTGAAAGGCGCTTGTGAGGTTGATGGCGATCACTGCATCCCAGCGCTCCACGGGGAAGTCTTCCACATTGGCCACGTGCTGGATGCCTGCGTTGTTCACCAGGATGTCCACGCGCCCGAACTGCGCGGCGCTGTACTTCATCATGTCCTCGATGTCGGCCACCCGGCTCATGTCTGCACCGTGGTAACCCACTTTGGCGCCAGCGGCTTCGCCAGCTGCCAGCACTTCGGCGCGGGGGCCATCCACATCGCCAAAGCCATTGAGCACGATGTTGGCACCTTGGCGGGCCAGCGCCTTGGCGATGCCAAGACCAATGCCACTGGTGGAGCCGGTGACGAGGGCGGTTTTGCCTTTCAGCATGTGAGTCTCTCCGAATGAATTACGATGCAACGCAAGAAAAAGTCGGCACGCATGAACGAACAATGGGTGCCGACGGCTCCTGCATTATCGAGCGCTGCCCCCGGATTTCGCACCCATGATTGAACCTACGCTGAACTACGTACTGTGCCCTGGCCCGGGGGCGCCTGTGGTGTCTTCCGGTAACTCCTCCGCATCTGCGGCTACACACCATCGCATGGCTTACTGGGAGTGGAATGCCACGGGCAATCCGGCGCATCCCCATGTGGTGGTCTGTGTGCATGGCCTCTCGCGCCAGGGGCGCGACTTCGACACCCTGGCCCGTGCGTTGAGCCAGCATGCCCGCGTGATCTGCCCCGACGTGGTCGGGCGCGGCCAGAGCGACTGGCTGACTGACCCCATGGGCTACCAGATTGCCCAATACGCCGCGGACATGCTGGCCATGCTGGCCCAGGTGCACCAGCAGGCACCCATCACCACCCTCGACTGGGTGGGCACCAGCATGGGGGGGCTCATCGGCATGGGCATTGCGGGCCAGCCGGGGTTGCCTTTGCCGGTGCCTGTGCGCAGGCTGGTACTCAACGACGTGGGCCCCGTCATCCAGTGGGAGGCCCTGCAGCGCATCGGCTTGTACCTGGGGCAACAGGCGCGGTTCGAGTCGCTCCAGCAGGCGGCCGACGCCATGTGGGCGATTTCCACCAGCTTTGGCCCCCATACACCCGAGCAGTGGCTGGACTTGTCGCGTGCCATGGTGCGCGCGTTGCCGGAATCTGCGGGTGGTGGCATCACGCTGCACTATGACCCGGCCATCGCGGTGCCATTCAAAACATTGACGCAGGAGTCTGCTGTGGCCGGCGAGGCCATGCTGTGGCAGCTGTATGACCACATCACGGCCCGCACCTTGCTGTTGCGCGGTGCACAGTCTGACCTGCTCTCTCGCGAAACCGCGCAGGCCATGGCGCAGCGCGGGCCCCGGGCACACGTGGTCGAATTTGAAGGCGTGGGGCATGCTCCCACGCTGGTGGCGGGCGATCAGGTGGCTGCGGTCACCGGCTTTTTGCTTTCGGCGGAAGGTGTTGTGGCCGGATGAAAACCTACCCTCCCGCACAGGCGTCCCACACCCCCCAGGCCGACGCCGTCCCCCAGCTCATTGCCGCTACCGCACACACCCTGCCTGAGCAGGTGAACGCGCTGGCGCGTGCGCGCGCGTTTGCCGAGCCCTTGATGGCTGGCGAAACGCTGGATTCCGGCGAAAACACGCTGGCCCACGCCGATGCCGTGGCTGCCATCCTCAAGGGCATTGGCGGCTCGGAGGCCATGCAGGCCGCCAGTTACCTGGTGCATGCGTGCATTCATCTGAACAAGCCTGAGGAGGTGATCGCCAAGGCCTTTGGTGCCAACTTTGCCGCGCTGGCGGTAGAGACCACCAAGCTCATGCGCGTGCAGCAGCAGGCCCGCACCGCAGAGCACCTGGAAGACCCCGCCGTGCAGACCGAGAACGTGCGCAAGATGCTGCTTGCCTTCTCGCGCGACCTGCGTGTGGTGATGCTGCGCCTGGCCTCGCGCCTGCAGACGCTGCGCTTTCATGCGGCCAGCAAGCGCCCCGTATCGCCCAGCCTGGCGCGCGAGTCGCTGCAGGTGTTTGCACCGCTGGCCAACCGCCTTGGTATCTGGCAGGTCAAGTGGGAGCTGGAGGACCTGTCCTTTCGCTTTCTGGAGCCTGACACCTACAAGGAAGTGGCCCGCCTGCTCGACGAAAAGCGGGGCGAGCGCGAGGTGTACATGGAGCAGCTGCGCGCGCGGCTTGAATCCGACCTGCGCGCACGCAGCATCAGCGCCAGCGTGCAGGGGCGCCCCAAGCACATCTACAGCATCGTCAAGAAGATGCGCGGCAAGTCGCTCAACTTCGATCAGGTGTTTGACATCCGCGCGCTGCGCGTGGTGGTGCCCACGGTGAAGGACTGCTACGCGGCCCTGAGCTGGGTGCACGAGCAGTTCAAGCCCATCGTTGAGGAGTTTGACGACTACATCGCCAAGCCCAAGCCCAATGGCTACCAGTCGCTGCACACCATCGTGCGCGACGACAACGGCAAGCCCATCGAGATCCAGATCCGTACCCAGGCCATGCACGACCATGCGGAGCACGGAGTGGCGGCGCATTGGGCCTACAAAGAGGCAGGCAGCAAGGGCTATGCAGGGGTTTCGGCCACCGGTGAATACGACGCCAAGATTGCGGTGTTGCGCCAGTTGCTGGCCTGGGAGCGCGATCTGTCGGGTGCCTTGCCCAACCGGGGCCTGTTTGAAGACCGCATCTATGTGCTGACCCCAGATGCTGCTGTGGTGGAGCTGCCCCAGGGCGCCACACCGGTGGACTTTGCGTATGCCGTGCACACGAGTGTCGGGCACCGTTGCCGGGGCGCCCGGGTGGACGGCGCGATGGTGCCGCTCAACACACCGCTGCAAAACGGACAGACGGTGGAGATATCCACCGTCAAGGAAGGCCGCCCCTCACGCGACTGGCTCAATGCTGAGCTGGGCTACCTCACCAGCAACCGCGCCAAAGCCAAGGTGCGTGCCTGGTTCAACGCCCAGGCCACACACGAAACCGTGGCCCGTGGGCGCGAGGCGGTCGAAAAGCTGCTTCAGCGCGAGGGCAAGACTGCCATCAAGCTCGACGATCTGGCGGTGCAACTGGGCTTCAAGTCCGCCGATGCCTTGTTCGAAGTGGTGGGCAAGGATGAATTCTCGCTACGCAACATCGAAACGGTGCTGCGACCGCCCGAGCCGGTTTTGCAGTCCGACGACTATTTGTTGCTCAAGAAAACACGCACCAACGATGCCGCACCCAAGGGCGGCGTGCTGGTGGTGGGCATTGACTCGCTGATGACCCAGCTGGCCAAGTGCTGCAAGCCAGCTCCGCCGGACCTGATCCGTGGTTTTGTCACGCGGGGCAAGGGCGTGAGCGTGCACCGGGCCGACTGCAGCAACTTCCGCGAAATGGCCGCACGCAGCATTGAGCGGGTGATTGATGTGGAGTGGGGCTCCACCTCCAAATCGGCTGCACTGGCTGCCGTGTACCCCGTGGACGTCGCCGTGGAAGCCGCCGACCGCCAGGGCCTGCTGCGCGATATCTCCGAAGTCTTTGCGCGCGAGAAGACCAATGTGATCGGCGTGCAGACGCAGTCGGTGAAAGGCACGGCGTGGATGACCTTCACGGTGGAGGTTGCCGATTCGGGCCGCCTGAACAAGGTGCTGGGCATCGTGGCCGGCGTGCCGGGTGTGCGCTCCGCGCGCAGACGCTGAGTGGCGGGACGGTAGGCACGGAACAAGAGCCACGAACATCCCTTTGCCGTTTGCTGTGCTGTTTTGATCGAAGCACCCGATTTTTATGGCTATAATCGTGGTCTAAACAACGACAGGCGCGTAGCTCAGCTGGTTAGAGCACCACCTTGACATGGTGGGGGTCGTTGGTTCGAGTCCAATCGCGCCTACCAAGTTTTTCCCTGAAAGAAACCAGCTTTCAGGCCACTGAAAAACTTGTGGAAACCTTGACCAGGTTTCAAAAAGCACAAAGCCACCTTTTTACAGGTGGCTTTTTCTTTGGTCGCGCTCGAATCAGTCCTCTTTTTATGCGGTGTCGGGCGTCGCGGTCGTTCATCGCCCTGGGGATACCGACGAACTTCTTTGTTGGCTCCTTGCACCCATTGGGTTCACCGAGGGTGACGGCGCCTGCGTGCCTGGCGGCAAATCAATGAATTGGTTTTTGTCTGACACGAAGACGCACGGGGTCGCGATAACTTTGGTGGCTTCAAAGAGAAGGGATGCCACCATGAACACTCCATCCAATTCTTCAAGTGTCCACCAGGGTTTTGTGGACACTGATCCTGAACTGGGTCTGTACGACATCCGGATCTTCTGGCTTGCTGCTCTCGCCGCCATCGTCGCGGTGCTTGCGGTGGCGTACTTCAAGATGGGCTATTGAGGAAGAATGCCCATGCTCCGGCATGGTTGCTATCGTGGCGACATGTGGCGGGGCTTCTTGTGGGTGCATCGATAGCGCTGCCTTGGCTCAGGCCTTCAACAGGGGCTCTTGCTCGAGTGGTCTCGTCGGTGCTTCATCCCCCTGTGCAGGCACACGCACTTGTGGAAGGCAGTCCGGGTATTCGCGTTGAATGAACGTCACCAGCGCTTCGCGCACCCTGCACCGCAGGTCGAACGCCAGGCTGGATGATCGTGCGGAGACCAGCACGCGGATCTGGATGGTGCGCTCGGTCACATCGGTGAGCTGCAGCACGTTCACTCGCCTGTCCCACTCTGGTGCGGTTTCCAGCACCCGCTGCAATTCGGCCCGCAGCGGGTCCAGCGGCAGGCGGTAGTCGGCAAACAGGAAAACGGTTCCCAGGATTTCAGAGCTGGTGCGTGTCCAGTTTTGAAACGGGTTTTCTATAAACCACTGCAGCGGGATGATCAAGCGCCGCTCGTCCCAGATGCGCAGCACCACATAGGTGCTGGTGATTTCTTCTACCCGTCCCCATTCCCCTTCGACAATTAGCACATCGTCGATGCGGATGGGCTGGGCCAGTGCGATCTGCAGTCCGGCGATCATGTTGCTGAAGACCGGGCGCGCTGCAATGCCCGCCACAATCCCCACCACCCCGGCTGACGCGAGCAAACTGGCACCTACTTGCCGGGCCCCTGGAAAAGTCATGAGCATGAGCGCGAGGCCCGCCATCACCACGCCGGTCATCGCCGTGCGCGACAGCACGCGTGCCTGGGTGGCGATGCGTCGGGCGGTGAGGTTGTCTTCCACATCTGCGGGGTGTTGGGCAATGACGCCATTGGCCAGGCCGCCAATTGCGGCAATCAGCAGCCAGCAGGCCCCGCCAATCACCGCCAGGCCATTGAGATGGCGGATACCGCCGATGTAAGGCAGATCATCGCTGGCGGCTTGCCATACCAGTTGCAGCGCGATCAACGGCAGCAGAATCCGCATGACCGGTATGCATGCCAGCACCACGGTCTGCACCACAGGGAGGGGGGTTGTTGCGCGGCGCAGAACGATGGCGACCATCCGATGGGCGATGGCTGCCAAGGTCGTGGCAAACAAGGCCGCTACCGCCGTAGCGAGCCAGGGGGAGAGCTGCAAACTTTCGAGCATCGTGTGGAAAAGAGGGCAAACGCCCACTATCGCACCGGCAAACGTATTCAGCTGTCAGACGGTGCGCCGCACCGGTTGATGGGCTGGTGCAGGCCTGTGACGGCTGCGCCTAGCGGGGTGACGCTACCGGGCCTGGAAATTGTCACCCCGGCGACAGTGGCGCGCAGCTAGTCATCAGGGTATTCCTTTGCTGGTGCCGGGCTGCCCGTTCCCTAGAATGTGCTGCACTGCAATACATGGGCTTCCAGCCCGAGGAGTTCGTCGTGTCCGAACAGAAAAGTGCCGCGCCCAAGTCGGCGCAGCGTGTCATCAAAAAATACCCCAATCGCCGTCTGTACGACACAGACACCTCCACCTACATCACCCTGGCCGAGGTGCGCCAGCTGGTCATGGCCAACCAGCAGGTGGTAGTGCGCGACGCCAAGACGGGCGAAGACCTCACGCGCAGCATTCTGCTGCAGATCATTCTGGAAGAAGAGGCCGGTGGCGCACCCATGTTCACCGAGGCGGTGCTGGCCAACATCATCCGTTTTTATGGCCATGCCATGCAGGGTTTCATGGGCGCGTACCTGGAGAAGAACGTACAGGCGTTTACCGACGTTCAGGCCAAGCTGGCTGAGCAGTCGCAGAGCGTGACGCCAGAGATGTGGGCCCAGTTCATGAGCCTGCAATCGCCCATGCTCAAGGGCATGATGGGCAACTATGTGGAGCAGTCGCAGTCCATGCTCACGCAGATGCAGGAGCAGATGCAAAAGCAGACGGAGCAGATGCTGGGCGCGTTTGGACTCAAGCGGTAGCCTCCCTGAGCCGCTTCGCGGCTTCCCCCCAGGGAGACGCCACCAGCGCGGCGGGGCGGCCCTTGCGCGGTGGCCGCTGGCCTAGGATCGCGCCAGTTTCATAGGTCGCGGCGAGTCGCAGGCATTGCAGGCAATTGCCCGTCCCACCGGTCTGACGCCGGAACTGGGACAATACGGGGATATGAGCGAAGCAATTGCCCCCACCAAAACACCCAAAGTCGGATTCGTCAGCCTGGGCTGCCCCAAGGCACTGACCGATTCCGAGTTGATTCTCACGCAGCTGAGCGCGGAGGGTTACGAAACCTCCAAGACCTTCCAGGGCGCGGACCTGGTCATCGTCAACACCTGCGGCTTCATTGACGACGCCGTCAAGGAAAGCCTGGACACCATTGGCGAAGCCTTGGCCGAGAACGGCAAGGTCATCGTCACCGGCTGCCTGGGCGCCCGCACGGGCGACGACGGCGGCAACATGGTGCGCCAGATGCACCCCAGCGTGCTGGCCGTGACCGGTCCGCATGCCACACAAGAGGTGATGGATGCCGTCCACCTGAACCTGCCCAAGCCGCACGACCCGTTTGTGGACCTGGTGCCGGGCAGCTTTGGTATTGCGGGCATCAAGCTCACGCCCAAGCACTATGCGTACCTCAAGATCAGCGAAGGCTGCAACCACCGTTGCACCTTCTGCATCATCCCGTCCATGCGCGGCGACTTGGTGTCGCGGCCCATTGGCGATGTGCTCAGCGAGGCCAAGGCCCTGTTTGAAGGTGGCGTCAAGGAGTTGCTGGTCATCAGCCAGGACACGTCGGCCTACGGTGTGGATGTGAAGTACCGCACCGGCTTCTGGGACGGCAAGCCGGTCAAGACGCGCATGCTGGAGCTGGTGCAGACGCTGGGCGAGATCGCCGAGCCCTACGGCGCCTGGGTGCGGCTGCACTACGTGTACCCGTACCCCAGCGTGGACGAGGTGATCCCGCTCATGGCAACGGGCCGCGTGCTGCCCTACCTGGATGTGCCTTTCCAGCACAGCCACCCCGACGTGCTCAAGCGCATGAAGCGCCCGGCCAGCGGCGAGCGCAACCTGGAGCGCATCCAGCGCTGGCGCGAGGCCTGCCCCGAGATCGTGATCCGCAGCACCTTTATCGCCGGCTTCCCTGGCGAGACGGAAGAAGAGTTCCAGCACCTGCTCGATTTTGTGCGCGAGGCGCAGATCGACCGTGCGGGCTGCTTTGCCTACAGTGATGTGACGGGCGCCGCTGCCAATGAGCTGCCGGGCATGTTGCCTCTGGAAGTGCGCGAAGAGCGCCGTGCCCGCTTCATGGCTGTGGCCGAAGAGGTGTCGATTGCCAAGCTGCAGCGCCGCGTGGGCGCCACCATGCAGGTGCTGGTGGATTCGGCTCCCGGCCTGGGCCGCAAGGGCGGTGTGGGCCGCACCTATGCAGATGCGCCCGAGATCGACGGCACCGTGCAGCTGCTGCCGCCCGAGAAGATCAGCAAGACCATGAAGGTGGGCGAATTCACCAAGGCGCGCATTGTCGGCGTGCGCGGGCACGATCTGGTGGCGCAGCCCATCTGATAGCTATGTAATTGATAGCTATCTGCGCTTTTTAGATAAGCGCGGGTGGCTAAAAATACCATGAAAAAAGGCTTCCCGAGGGAAGCCTTTTTTTGTGGTCGTTCTCCCGCGAGGGAGAACTGCGCAGGGCAGCTTACACGCGCTTGCGGTATTCGCCGGTGCGGGTGTCGATTTCGATCTTGTCGCCTTGACTGACAAACAGGGGCACGGGCACTTCAAAGCCGGTGGCGATCTTGGCAGGCTTCATGACCTTGCCGGAGGTATCGCCCTTGACGGCGGGTTCCGTCCAGGTGATTTCACGCTCGACGCTGGTGGGCAGTTCGACCGAGATGGCCTTGCCGTCGTAGAACACCACTTCCACGGTCATGCCGTCTTCCAGGTAGTTCAGCGAGTCGCCCATGTTTTCGGCTTCCACTTCGTACTGGTTGTACTCGGTGTCCATGCACACGTACATGGGGTCGGCGAAGTAGGAGTAGGTGCACTCCTTCTTGTCCAGGATCACGTTGTCGATCTTGTCGTCGGCCTTGAACACGACTTCGGTGCCGAAGTTGCCGATCAGGCTCTTGAGCTTCATGCGCACGGTGGCTGCACCGCGGCCGCCGCGGGCGTATTCGGTCTTCAGGACCACCATGGGGTCCTTGCCGTGCATGATGACGTTGCCGGCGCGGATTTCTTGAGCGATTTTCATAGCAAGTTGCTTGGGTTGGGGCCGCTCAACGCGCGGGCTGGCAAACCGCCTGGTTTGCGCGCCGGTGCATGTTCTGCGGCGAAAGTGCGCGGGGTGGTGGCACTGCTGTGCCGTACCTGATTTGCGCAAAGCCTCGGATTTTACCGTTTTTCGGCGACAAAGCCCAAAAGTTGTGCAACGAGGTTGTCCTGTGTCAGCAGGCGCGCACGGGCGGCCCGGGTGCAGGCCGTCCACTCGGCCTGGGTGTCGTCGCCGGGCCATTGCAACGGCTCGGCGTCCAGTCCGTTCCAGGTCGCGTGGAACTGCCGCAGCGAGGCGGGGGCCTGCAGCCAGTCCAGAAACGCCCAGAGCTTGTCGTGGTGCGCGTTGTCATGCTGCGGGTAGATCTGCCACACAAACGCCTGGCCCGCCCACAGCGCCCGCACCAGCGAGTCCTCGCCGCGTACGGCGTTGAAGTCACAGGCCCAGAGCATCTCGTCAAACGCAGGCTGAGGGCGGTGGGGTAGATATGAAATTGATAGCTGCTCGCGCTTGTCAGATAAGCGCTGGAGACCCTTTTGGCCGATTTTTTGATCACAGCCCCCAGCCAATGCAGCCCGCACGGCGGCCGTGGGGCGGCCCGGAGTCACCAGCAACTGCGTGGGCCGTGTCTGGCCGTGCCGCAGCAGCTCCGGCAAGGCGGCGGGTTCATAGCAGAACAGCGAAACCCAGCGCTGCTCGGCGCAACCATCGCCCAGCCCGAAGGCGGCGGCGTGTTCTGCACGCCAGGCGCTGCGGTCAAACGCCTCGCGCCGTGCCATCAGGTCGGGTTCGCGCAGCAAGCCGCCCGTGCCGGGCGTGAAGCCAGGGTAGAAGAACCAGCGCGTCCACCCTGCCGCGGGGCCGGACAGGATGGGTGACGGCAGCCTGTGGTTGCGCTCCACGTAAGCTTCTGCCGACAGGTATTCCAGGTTGATCCAGACTGGTTTGGAGGATTTTTGGCCTCTAGCGCTTGATGGATAAGCGCTGTAAGCTATGAATTCAGGAGCAATGTCGCAGCCGAAGGCCTCCACCATCACATCGGGGGCGGGTTCATCAGGGCTCGGTGGTGGCGAACCCCAGGCGCGCAACTCCACGCCGGGGCAGCCTTGGGGCGCCATCCACTGCAGGGCCGAAGCGTCGTCCACCCACAGGCGCACGCGGTGGCCCAGCGCGGCCAGTTGCGCCACGAGGCGCCAGCACACGCCGATGTCGCCAAAGTTGTCGATCACGCGGCAAAACACATCCCACTGGAGCGGGGGCAGGGGGCGGCTCATGGTGATGGCCCCGTTGGCTGCGCGCGCAGGTGCTCCACCAGCAGCCGGGCAACGCTGGAGAGCGATTCTTCAGACCGCACACACAGTGCCAGCCGCCGCTGCGCCCAGGGCTCGTTCAGCGTGACGGTGCGGATGGCCAGCGTGCCCCGGTACAGCGCGGCGCTGCCACGGGGCATCACGCCCACACCCAGGCCCGCGTTGACCATGAGGCACAGCGCGTCGTAGCTCGTCACCTGCATGCGCAGGCGCAGTGGCAGGCCCGCCTCGGCGGCCGCGCGGGTCAGTTGGTTGTTGATGGCGCTGCCCGGGTGCGCGCCCACAAAGTCAAAAGGCAGGGCGTCTGCCAGGCGCACGGACTTGCGCCGCACCAGCGCGTGGCCGGTGGGTACCACCAGCACCAGTTCGTCGGTGCGGTAGGGCAGCAGCGTCACGCGTTCGCCGTAGCTGCCTTCGTTGAGGATGCCCACGTCGGCGGCGTTCTCGGCCACGGACTGGGCAATCGCGGTGCTGATCTGCTCCTGCAGCCGCACATCCACCTGAGGGTGTTGCTCCAAAAAGCTCTGCAACTCGGCGGGTAAAAACTGCGTGATGGCCGAAATATTGGCCACCACACGCACATGGCCGCGCACGCCCGTGCCGTAGTCGCGCATCTGCGTGGCGATGCCGTCCAGGTCGTTCAGCACACCGCGCGCCAGGTTCAGCAGCGCAAACGCGGCGGCGGTGGGCTCGGTGCCTTTGTTGCTGCGGGTGAACAAGGCCACCTGCAGCGCGTCTTCCAAGTCGGCCAGGCGGCGGCTGACGGCCGATGCGGCCAGGTGCTCGCGCGCGGCGGCAGCGGCGATGGTGTTTTCTTCCATCACGGCAACGAACAGGCGCAGGGAGACGGGGTCGAGTTTCATGGGGCACCGATGGTAGCAAGCAGCGTAGTCCACTGAATCACAGAAATCGGCGGTGCGTGAGGGTCTGGCAAGGCTGCAATCTAGACGCCGGGCGGAGCCGGGTTGCACACCCGGCGAGCACGGCAACGACGAGTGCGGCCTTGCCAGACACTCACCCTGCGGGCCGGGGTTGCAGCGAGCGCGCGCCGGCGTTGCCTGGCTTGCCAAGGCGGCCTGCCTTGGCTGCCCCAGGCGCCTTGCCGCGCATCCCGCTGCAACCCCGGCGCACCGCTGATTTCTGTGATTCAGTGGACTATTGCCATGCCGGATTGCGATGGTGGCTTGTTGCTTGAGCGTTTTGCAGGAGGGCCGCAGGTGCGCATCATTCCCGCCCAGCATCACCGCCCGCAGGAGACACACAGTTCCATGGATTCCATCGCTTCCCCCGCCGCACTGCAAGGCGTGCGCGTCATCGAAATGGGCCAGCTGATTGCCGGGCCGTTCTGCGGCAAGACGCTGGGCGAGTTTGGCGCCGACGTGATCAAGATCGAAGCGCCCGAGACCGGCGACCCGCTGCGCAACTGGCGCCTGATCAAGGAAGGCACCTCCGTCTGGTGGCAGGTGCAGTCGCGCAACAAGCGCTCGGTGGCGCTGGACCTGCGGCAAAAGGAGGGGCAGGACATCGCTCGCCAGCTGATCGCCGAGGCCGATGTGCTGGTCGAGAATTTCCGCCCCGGCACGCTCGAAGGCTGGGGCATGTCGCCCGAGGAACTGCACGCGATCAACCCCGGCCTGGTCATGCTGCGCATCTCTGGCTACGGCCAGACGGGGCCGTACCGCGACCTGCCAGGCTTTGGCGCCATCGGCGAGGCCATGGGCGGCCTGCGCCACCTGACGGGCGAGCCCGGCCGCGTGCCGGTGCGGGTGGGGGTGTCGATTGGCGACACGCTGGCGGCGCTGCACGGCACCATCGGCGTGCTCACGGCGCTGTACCACCGCAAGGTCAACGGCGGCAAAGGCCAGGTGATCGACGTTGCGCTGCACGAGGCGGTGTTCAACGTGATGGAAAGCCTGATCCCCGAATACAGCGCCTTTGGCGCCGTGCGCGAGGCCGCAGGCAGCGCGCTGCCGGGCATTGCGCCGAGCAACGCCTACCCTTGCACGGACGGCTGGGTGCTGGTGGCGGGCAATGGCGACAGCATTTTCAAGCGGCTGATGGATGCCATCGGCCGGCCCGACCTGGGCGCGGCGCCGGACCTGGCCAACAACACCGGCCGCGTGGCCCGCGTGGAAGAGATCGACGCTGCGATTGGCGCCTGGAGCGCGCAGCGCACCGTGCAGCAGGTGCTGGATGCGCTGGGCGCCGCCCGCGTGCCGGCGGGCAAGGTCTACACCGCCAAGGACATCGCCGAAGACCCGCACTACCGCGCCCGCGACATGCTGCTGACGCAGCAGACGCGCGACGGCTACAGCGTGGAAGTGCCGGGCATCGTGCCCAAGCTCTCGGGCACGCCCGGAACCATCCGCAGCAGTGCGCCGCATTTGGGCGATGACACCGATGCGGTGCTGGCCGAGGCAGGTTTGACGGCCGAACAGATCGCCCTGCTGCGCAACAAGGGGGTCATTCAATGAGTGCATCCAACACCGTGTGGCAAGGCGCGAACCGCCGCATCCACATGCAGGAGGTCGGCCTGCGCGACGGCCTGCAGATGGAGAAGGCCTTTGTGCCCACGGCCGACAAGATCGCTCTGTGCAATGCGCTGTCGGCAGCGGGCCTGTCCAAGATCGAGGTGACTTCGTTCACATCGCCCACCGCCATCCCCGCGCTGAAAGACGCCGAGGTCGTCATGCGCGAGATCACGCGCAGCCCTGGCACGGTCTACACCGCGTTGGTGCCCAACCTGCGCGGGGCAGAGCGCGCCATCGAGTCGCGCACGGACGAGGTGAACCTGGTCATGTCGGTCAGCGCCACGCACAACCTGGCCAACCTGCGCATGACGCCGGAACAGTCGTTTGCGGCGCTGGCGCAGGTGGTGGCCCTGGCGCAGGGCGCCAACGTGGCGGTGAATGTGTCGCTGTCCTGCGTGTTCGGCTGCCCCATGGAAGGCGATGTGCCCGAAGCCGACGTGTTCGGCTGGGTGCAGCGTTTTGTGGATATGGGCGTGCGTGGCATCACGCTGTGCGACACCACGGGCATGGCCTACCCCACGCAGGTGCACCAGATCACGGCGGCCGCCCGCGCGCGCTGGCCAGGCGTGGAGTTCACGCTGCACTTTCACAACACGCGCGGCATGGGCCTTGCCAACGTGCTGGCGGCCATCGATGCGGGCGCGGACCGGTTCGATGCCTCGCTGGGCGGCCTTGGCGGCTGCCCCTATGCGCCGGGCGCCAGCGGCAATGTGTGCAGCGAAGAGATCGTGCATGCGCTGGCGCTGATGGGCTACGACACCGGCGTGGACCTGGCCCGGCTGGTGGCAGCGGCGCAGCAGTTGCCTGTGCTCATCGGCCACGACATTCCGAGTCAGATCGCCAAGGCGGGTCCGCGCCTGGCGCTGCATTCGGTACCTGCGGATTTCGACGCCATCCGCGAAAGAGCGCTTTCGCGTTGAATGCGGGCGAGCCTGCATTCATTCACAACCACAGGAGACAAAAGCCATGACATTTCAAACGATGCTGTCCCGCCGACTCTTCACGGCTGCTATGTTGTGCTCTGCTGCCTTGGCAGCAGGCGCGCAGGACAAGTACCCGTCCAAGCCCATCACCGTGGTCGTGCCCCAGGCTGCGGGAGGCGCCAATGACGCCATTGCGCGCGTGGTGGCGCAAAAGCTCGGCGAGCAACTGGGCCAGAGCGTGATCGTGGAGAACCGCCCTGGTGCCGGCGGCACGCTGGCCACGGGCACCACCGCCCGCGCGCGCAACGATGGCTACACCCTGCTGCTGACGGCCGACAGCGCCCATGTGATTGGCCCCGCGCTGTACAAGAACCCCGGCTTTGACCCGGTGAAGGACTTTGCCCCCGTGGCCCCTGTCGCCACGGCCGGTTATGTGCTGGTGGCGCACCCGTCTTTTCCCGCCAACAACGTGGCCGAGCTGGTGAACTTGGCCAAGGCCAGCCCTGGCAAGTATTCGATTGCCTCGGCGGGCAACGGCACGCTGAACCACCTGATCGGCGAGATGCTGCAAAAGGCCGCTGGCATCCAGCTGCAGCACATCCCGTACAAGGGCTCTGCCGCAGCCGCCACCGACGTGGTGGGTGGGCAGGTGCCGCTGTCGGTGCAAAGCCTGCCGTCGGCCATCGCCTTCATCAAGACGGGCAAGCTCAAGGTGCTGGGCGTGGTCAATGAAAAGCGCGTGGCTGCGCTGCCCGATGCGCCCACCATTGGCGAGACGATCAAAGGCTTTGGCCAGGCGCCCTGGTACGCGTTGTTTGCCCCGGCCGGCACGCCTGCGCCCATCGTGGCCCAGCTGCAGGCCGAGGTGGCCCGGGCGCTGGAGCACAAGGACGTGGTGGACAAGCTGGCTACCGTGGGCTGTGAACCCTTCAAGGGCACGGCAGCCCAACTGGCGGCGCTTGTGCAGTCCGACCTGCCCAAGTGGAGCCGCGTGGTGAAGGACACCGGCGCCACCGTGGATTGAGCGCCTGAGATGGCTATGGCGGGTGCTGGCTGCCCAGCCGCCGCCCCGGAACGACATTCAACAACAGAGAAAGCGGAGACATCGCATGAACCTGCATCGCAAGCAATTCACGTCCCTGGCCCTGGCGGCCATCGCCACCGGCTTTTGGGGTTCTGCCCTGGCGCAAGGCGCCTACCCTACCAAGACAGTGACCATGGTGGTGCCCACCGCCGCAGGTGGCACCACCGACCTGTCGGCCCGGATGCTGGCCCAGGCCCTGGCGCCGGTGCTGGGCCAGTCGGTCATCGTGGACAACAAGGGCGGTGGCAACGGCAATATTGCCGCCAGCATCGTCAAACGCGCCGAGCCCGATGGTTACACCGTGTTCATGCAGTACTCGGGCTACCACGTCATCTCGCCCCACATCACCAAACAAAAGCAGTGGGACCAGGCCGACTTTCAGCCCGTGGCCAACGTGATCTCGGCCCCGCAGATCATCGTGGTGCGCAACGACCTGCCCGTGAAGACGCTGCCTGAGCTGATGGCCTATGCCAAGGCCAACCCCGGCAAGCTCAATTACGCCTCATCGGGCAATGGCTCGCTGCAGCATGTCACGGGCGCCATGCTGGAGCAGCAGGGCGGCATCAAGATGGTCCACGTGCCCTACAAAGGCACGGGCCCCGCGCTGCAGGACCTGCTGGGTGGGCAGGTGGACCTGACTTTTGGCACCGCGCCTCCGTTCATGCCCCACATCGCCAGCGGCAAGCTGCGCGTGCTGGCCGTGACGGGCAAGCAGCGGCTGCCCAGCCTGCCCGATGTGCCCACCACGGCCGAGGCGGGTTACCCCAAGGTCGATGCCACGTCGTGGTTCGCGTTGTTTGTACCCGCTGCAGTGCCCAAGCCGGTGGTGGACAAGCTCACTGCCGACATCCGCACCGTGGTGCAAAGCGCAGCCTTCCAGCAAAAGGCGCAAGAGCAAGGCGCCACGGCCGACTACCAGACCCCGGCGCAGCTGGGTGACAAGGTCAAGGCGGACCTTGCCAACTGGGCGCAGGTGGTGAAAAGCTCGAAGATCGAAGCAGAGTAGTGGTCAAATTGGCTGCTAGCGCTTGATGCGTAAGCGCTAGTAGCTATTTTTTTCATAGTACACAGGCCAGGCTGCGCGCGGGGCCACAATACGCGCCATGTCCCATTCCGAAGAACTGCTGGCGCAGGTGGCTGCGCTGCCCGCGCTGCCGGGCGTGTACCGCTATTTCGACGCCCAGGGCGCGCTGCTGTATGTAGGCAAGGCGCGCCACCTCAAGCGGCGCGTGTCGAGCTACTTCACCAAGAACCATGGCGGCACGCGCATCGGCCACATGGTCAGCAGGATCGTGCGCATGGAGACCACGGTGGTGCGCTCCGAGGCCGAGGCGCTGCTGCTGGAAAACAACCTCATCAAGACGCTGAACCCCAAGTTCAACATCCTGTTCAGGGACGACAAGAGCTATCCCTATCTCAAGATCACAGGCACGCCCACGGCCAGCGGCAATGCGCCCGCCCAAGTGTTTCCGCGCATGGCTTATTACCGGGGTGCGGTCGATAAGAAGCACCGCTATTTCGGTCCGTACCCCAGCGCCTGGGCGGTCAAGGAAACCATCCAACTGCTGCAAAAGGTGTTTCGCCTGCGTACCTGCGAAGACACGGTGTTTGCCAACCGCACGCGGCCCTGCCTGCTATTCCAGATCAAGCGCTGCACCGGGCCTTGTGTGGACTTGATCTCGCCTGAGGCCTATGCCGCCGACGTGCAGCATGCCGAGGCACTGCTGCGCGGCGAAACGCAGGAGGTGATTAAGGCCATGGAGGTGCGGATGATGGCGCATTCCGACAGGCTTGAATTTGAGCAGGCCGCCGATGTGCGCAACCAGATCCAGGCGCTGTCGCGGGTGCTGCACCAGCAGTCCATCGAGATTGCGGACGACAAGGATGTGGACATCTTGGCCGTACGCGTGCAAGGCGGCCGCGCCTGTGTGAACCTGGCCATGGTGCGCGGCGGGCGGCATCTGGGAGACCGGCCGTATTTCCCGGTGCATGTGGAAGACGCTGCCGCCGTGTTCGAGGAAGAGGGCGGTGACGGCACCGATGAGAATACTCCGGCCGTGCCCTTTCGCCGTGTCGAGGTGCTGGTGCTCGAAGCGTTCATCGCCCAACATTACATCGGCGTGCCGGTGCCGCCGGTGCTGGTCACCAGCGAACCAGTGGACAAGGCGTTGCTGGAGGCACTGGGCGACCAAAGTGGTGTGCGCGTGACCGCCATCCACCAGCCGCGCGAGCAGCGCCGCGCCTGGCTGGACATGGCGCAAAAGAATGCCGACCTGCAACTGGCCCGCCTGCTGGCCGAAGAGGGCTCGCAACAGGCGCGCACGCGTGCCCTGGCCGAGGCGCTGGATCTGCCGCCCGAAGATCTGGACCAGCTCACCATCGAGTGTTTTGACATCTCGCACACGGCGGGTGAATCCACCCAGGCATCGTGTGTGGTGTTCCATCACCACAAGATGCAGAGCAGCGAATACCGCCGCTACAAAATCGAAGGCATTACGGGCGGCGACGACTATGCCGCCATGCGCCAGGTGCTGACGCGCCGCTACAGCAAGGTGGCCGAGGCCGCGCGGGAAGCTGGGGGCATCGACTTTGCGGCCAACTCCGCGCCCGGGGGTGAAGAGCCCACCAAGCCCAAAGGTGTGGCACGCCTGCCCGATCTGGTGCTCATCGACGGTGGCAAGGGCCAGGTGGGCGTGGCGCGCGAGGTGTTCACCGCGCTGGGGCTGGATCTGACCCGCATCGTGGGCGTGGAAAAGGGCGAGGGCCGCAAGGTGGGTCTGGAAGAGCTGGTGTTTGCAGATGGCCGCGAGAAGGTCTACCTGGGCAAGGACTCGGCGGCGCTGATGCTGGTGGCGCAGATCCGCGACGAGGCCCACAGGTTTGCCATCACCGGCATGCGCGCTGCACGGGCCAAGGTGCGGGTGGGTGGTGGTCAGCTCGAAGAAATTGCGGGGGTGGGCCCCAAGAAGCGTGCACGGCTGCTGCAGCGTTTTGGCGGGGTGCGCGGTGTGGCTGCGGCCAGTGTGGAGGACCTGGTCACCGTGGACGGCATCTCGCGTGAGCTGGCCGAAGAGATCTATCGCGCCTTGCGTTGAGCCCCCGGCCGGACTGCTCGCCTGCCGTGACACAATCGACCCATGTTCTGGACTATCCCCACCTTGATGACCTGGACGCGCATCGTCGCGATACCTTTGATCGTGGGGGTGTTCTACGCGCCGCTGGACCCGGCCACGCGCAACCTCATTGCCACCGTGATGTTTGTGGTGTTCGCAGCCACCGACTGGCTGGACGGCTACCTGGCCCGCAAACTGAACCAGACCTCGTCGTTTGGCGCCTTTCTGGACCCGGTGGCCGACAAGTTTCTGGTGTGTGCATCGCTGCTGGTGCTGGTGCATCTGCAGCGTGCCGATGTGTTCGTTGCGCTCATCATCATCGGCCGCGAGATCGCCATATCAGCCCTGCGCGAATGGATGGCGCAGATCGGCGCGAGCAAGAGCGTTGCTGTGCACATGATCGGCAAGGTCAAGACTACGGTGCAGATGGTGGCCATCCCCTTCCTTCTTTATGACGGGCGCCTGTTCGGCGTCATCGATACCGGCGTGTGGGGCACCTGGCTCATCTGGGCCTCGGCTGTGCTCACGGTCTGGTCGATGGTGTACTACCTGCAAAAGGCATTGCCAGAAATCCGGGCGCGTGTGAAGTAGCAGGAGTGTGGCGCGCGCATCCCGTCGGTGGTTTTGCGGATGAATGCGGGGGACTGTGGCCTGCGCTGCATTGTCGGAACTGGGGTGTCAATACGGAGTGCTGCCCATACGGCGTGTTTGAGACAAAAACGCCCCACAAGCCCTGTCGCAGCGTGAAATACGACTAGAATTCACCCCAACGCTGCGCCAAACCAGCGTGTTGTATTGACACCCGGAAACTCGATGGCTTTAATCTGATGCAGCAGCCACTGCTGTGTATGCCAGTCATTCCCCCGTCTGTTTTCAACCAGCCTCCGGCTGCGCTTTCGGACGTGTGAAGACCAGATATCCGCGAGACATTCCATCAACTCTTTTCCGAGAGGCTTCTTGTGAACAAAACCGAACTGATTGAGCACATCGCTACCAACGCCGACATCTCCAAGGCCGCCGCTGCTCGTGCCCTGGAATCCACGATCGAGGCCGTCAAGAAGACCCTGAAGAAGGGCGGCACCGTTTCGCTCGTCGGTTTCGGTACCTTTGCGGTCGGCAAACGCGCTGCTCGCACGGGCCGCAATCCCCGTACCGGCGCTACGATTAAAATCAAAGCTGCTAAAGTTCCAAAGTTCCGTCCTGGCAAGGCATTGAAAGATGCCTTGAACTGAGGATCAGTTTAGGTGGGGTCCTTAGCTCAGTTGGTAGAGCGGCTCCTTTACACGGAGTAGGTCGGCGGTTCGAGACCGTCAGGACCCACCACCACCGAACAAAGGCGAACGCAAGTTCGCCTTTTGTTTTTTGCCTTCTGAAAGATCGACCATGTTTGAATCCATCCGCAAGCACTCCAAGATCGTGATGATCTTATTGTTCTTGCTGATCATTCCATCGTTTGTGCTGGTAGGCATTGACAGCAACTACTTCTCTGAAAAGAGCCCAGTGGTGGCGCGCGTCGATGGCGACAAGATCAACCAGACTGACTGGGACAATGCCCATCGCATGGAGACCGACCGCATGCGTGCGCAGTCTCCCTCGGTCGATCCCAAGCTTCTTGACTCTCCCCAGGCCCGCTACGCCACGCTCGAGCGCCTGGTGCGCGACCGCGTGCTGGCAGCTGCCGCCAAGGAAATGCACCTGGTGACGAGTGATTCGCGGCTGGCACGCAGCCTGCAGGAGATTCCCGCCATTGCAGGGCTCAAGCGCGCTGACGGTACGCTGGACGCAGAAGCCTATCGGGCCCTGGTGGGTACGCAAGGTTTGACGCCGGAAGGCTTCGAGGCCAATGTCCGCCGCGATCTGTCGATCAACCAGGTCATCGGTGGTGTGATGGGTACCGCCTTCAGTACCAATGCCCAGGTCAAGCTCGCGCTGGACCCGCTCTATGAGCAGCGAGAAATCCAGGTGGTGCGCTTCAAGTCTGCAGATTTCTCTGCCAAGGTTGCGCCCACGGATGCAGATCTGGAGTCCTACTACAAGGCAAATCCCGCAAAGTTCCTTCAGATGGAGCAGGCTTCGGTGGAGTATGTGGTTCTGGACCTCGACAGCGTGCGTTCCGGTATCACCCTCAATGAGGACGACTTGCGCACCTACTACAAGGAAAACGTTGCGCGCATGGCTGGCAAGGAAGAGCGTCGCGCCAGCCACATCCTGATCAATGCCTCCAAGGACGCATCGTCTGCCGACCGTGAGAAGGCCAAGGCACGTGCGACGGAACTGCTGGCCCAGGTGCGCAAGGCGCCAGCCACGTTTGCGGATGTGGCCAAGAAGGCCTCGGACGACAAAGGATCGGCCACCGCAGGTGGCGATCTGAATTTCTTCGGACGGGGCGCCATGGTCAAGCCGTTTGAAGACGCGGCCTTTGCCCTCAAGAAGGGTGAAATCAGCGATTTGGTGGAAACCGACTTCGGTTACCACATCATCCAGCTGACCGACATCAAGGCACCCCGCCAGCCTTCCTTTGAAGAACTGCGCCCCACCATGGAAGCCGAACTCAAGCAGCAGCAGGCGCAGCGCAAGTTTGCCGAGGTGGCGGAGTCATTCACGAACAGCGTGTATGAACAGGCAGACAGCCTCAAGCCGGTGGCAGACAAGCTCAAGCTCAAGGTGCAGACCGCGTCTGGCCTCACCCGCACGCCAGCTCCTGGCGCGGTGGGACCACTGGCCAACCCCAAGTTCCTGGAAGCACTTTTCTCTTCGGATTCGGTGCAGAACAAACGCAACACCGAGGCCGTGGAAATAGGTCCCAGCCAACTGGCTGCTGGCCGTGTGGTGCAGTACACCCCCGCCAAAACCCTGCCGCTGGAAGAAGTGCGAGCCCGCGTGCGCGAACTGTATGTGGGGCAGAAAGCCTCTGAATTGGCGCGCAAGGATGGCGAAGCCAAGCTGGCTGCGTGGAAAGCGGCCCCGGCAACCGCCAGCGGCCTCGGTGCCCCCATCCAGATTTCGCGTGAGCAGGTCCAGAACCTGCCCCGTCCTCTGATTGATGCAGCGTTGCACGCGCCGACAGCCGACGCTCTCCCAGCCTGGGTTGGTGTGGACCTGGGGAGTGAGGGTTATGCCGTGGTCAAGGTGAACCGTGTAGTGCCTCGGCCGGCTCCAGAGGGCCAGCGCGCGCAACAGGAGCGGCAGCAATATATGCAGTGGTGGGCTTCGGCGGAAGGCCAAGCGTACTACGAGATGCTCAAGAAGCGTTTCAAGGCGGAGATCAAAGCGCCGCGACCCTCGGCCACTTTGCAGGCCGCTGCAGAAAATTAAGCAAATTGGTCTTGGGGCTCAAATCCCAGGCTATAATACAAAGCTACGGTGGCTGTAGCTCAGTTGGTAGAGTCCAGGATTGTGATTCCTGTTGTCGTGGGTTCGAGCCCCATCAGCCACCCCAAATCAGAAAAAGCGCCGCAACAAATGTTGCGGCGCTTTTTTGTTTTGGGCCTCCAGCATGTGAGGGGCAGTCCGGAGCCATTACTTCAGCCCACTCTTCGAACAGTCTTTCTTGGCGGGATTTGGGTAGTGCCGGGATGTAGCGCGTCGTATGCAGCGCATACTGCGTCTTTAGCTTTTTCTGGAGTCTTCCATGAGCCTTTTGATCCGCGACGCGTCGCCCAGCGAAAAACGTGGCAACGCCATGTCAGCAGCCCTTGCCAAGGAGCAGCTGGAGTACGCGGTCCAGATCGTTCGGGAGGTTTTGCCTCAGAGTGCGGGCGATGGCGCGCTCATTGGCGCGGTGGTCCAGGCCATCGCCATGAACTACGCTGCCGTCCCGCAGCCAAACCGATAGTGCTCCGAATTTTGATGGAAGGGAGTGTCCTTTCAGGCATCAGTGCATGAAATGTCCGCGCCGAAGTAGAACTGAGCCACCGCGCCGCTTGAATCGTGAGCCAGGGGTGGAAGCCGACGCTGTGATGGTCGGTTGTGAACCGCATTCCACGCTGTGGCTGTGCCGTCTCCTGATCCATTGAACGCTGATGATCCTGACGCTGAGAATCGACAAGATAGAACCCGGCAACTACCGGGCCCAAGTATTTGACGGCCTTGAGGAGCTGGGTGAGTTCGGAGCCCCGGGAGGACATAGACAACTTCACCAGCTTGGCGCCTTGCATCGCCCTTCGGGAGCTGGAGGGGCCGACCTTTTCACCACCCCAAAACCGACCTTACATGGGCCGTGCCCGCAACTTTGGCTTAGGCTGGATCAAAGACATCCTCTACACTTCAAATGATACGTATTCTTATGAAGGGGTGGAGATGAATTTGCGAGACGTTGGCGTGGGCTTGATTTTCTTCCTGGGAGCGAACCTAGCTCAGGCTGTTTACACGATCAACATCAATCAGGTGGGGCCTGATCTTGTGATGAGTGGCTCAGGCTCGATAAACACCAGTTCTTTCTCCTCCGTGGGCCTCATTGGACCGTGTCTTCTTGGTGATGGATTCATCGGTACAAATGCCCTCTGCATTGGCTCAGATACAAACGGAGATTGGTATCCTGGGGCGCTGTCGCCTGGCATTTCGCTGCCTGCTGTAGTGCCGACCGCTGGGTCAAGCTCTTCGGGGCCCAACGTGTTTCTCCTGGGAACTGAGCTGTACCTACCGGAAAACTATGTTTCTGCGTCTCCGATCATCAATCAAACGATTTTTGCAGGCACGACGTTGGCAGCGATTGGCCTTAACGTGGGGACTCAAACGTTGTTCGTGCCATCTGGCGACGAGATCATCATCAATGTGGGGGTAGCGCCACCCGCCGCTCCAGCTAGCATTCCTACGCTCGGTGAGTACACCTTACTTGGACTGTCGTCATTGCTGGCTATGCTGGGCATGGTAGCTATGCGGCGTCAGCGGGGCTAAGTGACGTCCGCAATCGGAAGAAATCTGGTCCTGGGCGACGGGCCCACAGGATCTGCACCTTCATCCTCAATTTCGCCAACGTAGTCCGGCCCTGATTGGGGGAGCTGGGGCTGCGGGGGGATAGTCGGCGTCTCGGTACTGGGCGGCAGGTCGCCCGGGGGAAGGGGATAGGTCTCGGGGACCTTGTGGGCTGGGTGTTCGTTCGGGTCGGTGGCCATGGCGAGCTCCTTGTGGAAAGAGTTCATTGGGACACTCGCCTGTGTCGGCCGTCGTAGGAGGTCATCCATATAGAACGACCGTCCAGAGCTGGCTTCAGGCGTGAGCTAGTTGGTCAAAGTCCGCCAGCGGCATCTCGGTGCCATCGTGGGCCACAAGAACGCCAGCAGTGGCATCCGATACCTCTATCGGGCTGCCATTGAATTTGCCTTGCTCTGGCTTCACGCCATTCATTGGCACGCAGCCATAGAGGCGGCACAGAAGCAGATCGTCGGCCTGGGCCCTGGTCAGGACCAGCTTCTGCGGTTGCGCCGTACCGTGTGCGCGGAATGCGTTTGTCGCGCGGCGGTGGGTGTCTGCCATGCCTGGGCGGCAGGGTGGGAGGTCTACGATGTTCTGGGCGGCCATGCCTGCGATTTTGTCAGGATGGCGTCGCATCAATCGAAAATTCTTCCCCGATTCTTCCCTGGCGCAATGCAGAAAAGGTGTTTTTCAGAGGGGATGGGCCCGGAGGAGTTCACAAAGTTCCTTGAAACCCGCATGAATGCTTGGTTTCATGTTTTCGATTTAGAAAAGTACCGTCAAAAGTACCGTCATTTGTGAAAGTGCCCTTTGTGTTGCGTTCAAAGGACAGCGTGCCGCTGTTGTGCAATTGCATGAGCAGGTCGTAGAGTGCACTCCACACTTGGCCGCCTGCGCTGTACATTGGGTTGAAAAAGCAATAACCCACCACACTGCACTTAGCTCATTGCGCGACATGGCTACTTCGACCCAAAGTAATAGGTTCTCTGACGCCAGCCCCTCGTTCCCATATCAGTCGTCTGAGGCGTCTCACTATCTAGGGATTCCTGATAGTCCCGTAGTCCACTTGGCAATCACGCGGTTGGCAGAGCGTCTACTCTTGACGACTTTCCCTCGGGATGAGCCAAGCGAAATGGCACGAATCGCTGCTTTACGCTGCGCTTCATATGGCGTCCTCATGAGGCATTCGTTTGAAGCAATTGAATACCGATTCGGTGTCTACATCGATCTTCCTAGACACGATGCTGCATTTGATAGGGCTGAGAAGGCGAATTCAGTCGACTGGATGGGCGAAGCGATATCACAGCTAGAGTCCGAAGGCGTGGACATAGCGAGCGGTGTAAGGCAACAAGCGACTCCCTACGGATGGAAAGAGGCAAAGTGACAGGCGGTGGACGCTAACGTGTCCCGCGCAGCGTTGACAGGACTACCCCTATTCGTCTTGCGGAATTGATCTAGGTAGATGCTCGGAGAGCCACTCCTTGTGCTTTCGTAGAGCCTGATTCAATTCTTTGGCGAGTCTCCGCTCCTCTGACCTTCGCCCACCGCTGTAGGCATTACGCGCTGCGGTAGCCTTCCCGGTGCTGCTTGTTGGACCGGTGGATTTCCGCCATGGTTTCCATCTCTGGATGGCCTCGCGCTGGCGTTGTCGTTGCTCCTGCGTCCATGTGCGTGCTGCCATGCCCTGAATCCTCTAATAGTTCGTTCTGCTGTGTTTCTGTTTTTCTCACGCGCGTGCTGGTGTTTCTTGTTGTCGTTTTGTTGTTGATCTGTTGCGGCCCGTGGGCAATGTTGGCTTGCTTGGCAAAGATCACTGGCGGGTTCTTGATGGCGGCCAGGGTCTCCAGCGTGGCGCGGCATTGGCCCTGGGCCTTGAGTGCCAGCCGCATATAGCGCTCTGTGGCGTCCAGATACTCGCCCATGTTCAGCGCGGCCCGCCGGGCCAACTCGTTAAAGATGGCGTCCAGTGTTGCGGCCTGCGCCGTGAGGGTGGTTTCTGCGTGCTTGAGGTCGCCGCCGTGGGTGGTGTCCACGCGCTTCTTGAGCGTCATCACGCACTCGGTCACGTCCAGCGCACCAAACGTGCCCTTTGCGAACGTGCGTGCAGTCATTGCGTTGGCCGCAACGCTGCCCAGCGCCATTGCCGCGATCTGGGCGGCGTCAGTCTGCGCTGGGTCTTTGTGTAGCTGCAGGGTGTTGGGGTCGGGGTTGCCACTCGGCGCTGCCGGGGCCTGGGCCTTTTTCTTCATCGTGCTTGCTCCTTGAATCCTGTGCAGTGCTGCAGCATCACCACCAGCCCATGTGCCAGCCCTGCGTCTGCAGCGCGGGTGCCTATGGCCGCTTGCTTCCAGTTGCCGCAGCTCCAGCGTTCCACGCCTTGCAGATGGGCGCACTCCAGGCACTGTCGGCGGTGGTCGCCGTCCCTGTCACGCAGTACCAGCTTGTCGGCCAGCGCTTCGGCATCGTCCAGGGTCAGCCCCTTGTCGGTGAAGCGCGCCAGCCGCGCCGTGAAGGTGTCAATCTCCGCCGTGTTCATCGCAGAGCCACGGGGCCAGCACCAGCGGTCAGGGTCTGCGTTCGCTTCGTTAGCCGGTGGCTGTTGCGGGGCTGCAAAGTTTTCAGAAGCCCCATGGGGGCACGCTACAAAACCTACAAAACCGGGTTCTGTAGGTTTCGTAGCGTCGGCGTTCGGGTTGGGGGCCGATTTCAGGCGCTGTAGCCACTTCATCGCGCGCCCCCTTTCACCAGCACGGGGTGCAATGCATATCGCTCGCCGGGCCTGCCACCTGTCGCGCCGCTGGGCGTGGCCTCGCGTTCCAGCCAGCCATAGTCGGCCAGCAGGTCGGCGGCCTTGCGTACAGCGTCTGGTGTGCCCAGTCCTGCCCAGTGTTTCACCGCAATCTGTCGGGGCGTGAAGGCATTCAGCAAAGCCCCGTCACTGTCGGCCAGCTTGCCCGCCTTGATCTTGTCCAGCAGTTGCTTGGCGGCGCTGGTTTCGGGCATCACTGCCGCTGCATACAGGCGCTCGGCATGGGTGCGCAGGTAGTCGGCCCACGCTAACGCGCGGATCAGCTCGCGCCCATGGATCAGGTGTCCACTTTCGGGCGTGTCCACCAGGGCAAACATCAGAGCCAGGGCGGGCACCAGCTTGCGGTATTTGGCTAGGTGCGACACCAGCGCCGGGTGTAGTTCTTCACCGCGCAGCTCGGTTTCAAAAGGGATCAGCCATTCTTCAAACAATGCCTGTGCATCGGCGGTAAAGCGCCATTCCTGTGCATCGCTGTCGGTGACTGGCTGCAGTTGATTCAGGCGCTCAAACACCGCCCATGCAGCTTGTTTTGCGGGGGTGTCGGGCCACCGATCCACATAGACAAAATCGCGGTTCACATCGGGCCACACCGTGAGCCCAAAGCGCTGCAGCAGGCCATCATCACCCGCACCACCAGCCACGGCGTCGCGCACATAGCTTTGCACCTTGCCGGGCTGGATCCCGCCCAGCATCGCCAGACATACGCGGGGCACAAACGATTCACCGCGCCCGATGCGGTCCACGGCATGGCCTTGGTTGCCGTCATAGCCCGTCAGGTAGAAGCCGCGTGCGCCTTCTTGGCCTTGCTTGTCCATGCTGCACAGCAGGCCGTGAATCTCATCACGATAGACCAGCGTGCCCCATGGGTTCACAGTCAGCAGCTCGGCCAGTTTCTCCACCGTGGCATCGTTCACCACATAGCGCCGCATGGTGGGCTCTGCGGTCAGATTGTCCACTGGCTGCAGCAGCGCCCGCGCTTTGGCTGGGTCTTTGGCGGCTTGGGCTGCAGCCTGTTTTTCGTTGGCCTTGGCGGCCAGCTCGGCTACCTTGCAATCGAGTTGCCAGGCTTCGTGCGCGGCCTGCCATTGTTCCCGCTCTGTTTTTTCAAGGCGCTGCAGGGGCTTCAGTACCTCGCTCAGTGCGGGCGACTTCATCACACCAGGGCGGCCCACGATGGCGCCCCACAGGTTGGGCGTCACGGCCCAATCGTCGCGGGCCTTGGGTTTGACCACAGCACGCGCACCGATCAGGCTGGATAGAGCCACCATGGCCCCCACCGCCGTAAAGTCGGGCGGGCACTGCATACGGTCTGCAATGTCTGCCACCCAACCCCGCAGCGCCTCGGGTAGCAGCGCTGCATCAAACGGCGCCACGGGTGGCAGGCCACTGGGCAGGGGCACGGGGTCAGGCCAGCCGCAGTCGGTGGGTGCGGTCACGGCACTATCAATGCACGCCTTCACCGCGTCCAGCCCGCGCAGTTGGTGCAGGTCGTTAAAGTCCGTCGCCTTCTCTGGGCGGCTGTCGCCAAAGTCAGGTTTTGACAGGTCGCCGCCCACCGCCTGCGCCGCCTCGGCGGCTTTGGTCAGGCCGGGGTTTCCATCGGTGTGCCAGTCATCGTCGGCGGCCACGATGATGCGCAGCGCAGGGTATTTGCCGTGCAGCGCCTGGGCCACGGGCAGCAGGTTGCCCGCGTTGAAGGCCACCGCCACCGCGTGCCCCGTGGCTTCGTGGATGCTCGCCCCAGTGGCGAAGCCCTCGCACACCACCAGCACGCCCTGGGGCTTGCCCATGGAGTGGTAGCAGCCCGCCACGCGCCCGCCGGGCATGAATCGCTTGTCGCCATCGGGCGCAATGGTCTGCAGGCTGTGCAACGTGCCGTCCACATCACGCAAGGGGATCACCAGCCGGTGCCCATCACACCGGGCGCCGTGGGGCTGTATGCCCTTGCGTGCCAGGTACTCATGCTGCATGGCGGGTGCTGCGGCCTGCCACAGCGCCGCCGCTGTCTGGCGCGCCTGCTGCTGGCGTTGGGCTTGCTCTGCATCGCGCTGTGCCTTCATGGCCTTGATGCGCTGGCGGTGTGCATCGCGCTCTGCCTGGGTCATGGCTGTGTCGGGCTTGCTGCTCCAGGTCTGTGACCAGCCATTGCGCCAGCAGCCAAACACGCCCGCTGCGATGCCGTCCGGGTGCAGTACATACCAGCCCGAATCGTCGCCGCGCTTGCCGCTGGTACTGAAGCGGTGCAGGCTGCCGTCGGCTTCGATGGTGGGTGGGGGTGGCAGGCCCGCCGCCTCCATCGCAGTGCTGAATCCATCAATGGCGCTATGCATGGTTGCCCCCCTTGGGTTCCAGCACGTAGAGCCCCACGCGGTGTTTGCCGCCGCCTTCGGTTTCCACCGTCTGCCAGTGCGTGCGGATCACATCACCGGCATGGCGCAGTTGCATCACCCGTGCGCGCGGGTCGTAGCAGTCCAGATAGCGTGAAGCCTCAAATGTGGTGAGTGCAAAGCGGGCCAGCGCTGCCCGGATGCGTGTGCATTGCGCCGTGGTGTCGGTGCCCGGATGCGCGGCCAGAATCTCGGCCAGTGCCTGCCGCTTGGTTGCGTCGGTGTGCATGGTGTGCCCCCTTACGCATTGGCGGTGTGTTGGTTGATCCACGCGCGCACGTCACCCACCTTCCAGGCCGTCACGCGATCAGACAGCCGGTGCGGCTTGGGGAACGTGCCCGCCTTCACCTTGCGCCATAGCGTGGGGGCGCTGAAGGGCAGGGGGGCCGGGCTGTCGGGGCGCTTGGGGCTCTGCACCAGTTGCGCTTCGCGGATGAAAGCGCTGTCGGGCAAGGCGTCGAATATGGAAGGCGCAGCGCCTTGGATGTTGTGGCGGATCACTGCAGCACCTCCTTTGCGGATTGATTGCTGCGCGTGCGTGTTGCACTTTCCAGATATTGCGCCACGGCCTTGCGCGGGTAGAGGTATCGATTACCTAGCAGTATGTACGCGGGGCCCGTTCCGCGCTTGCGCCATGCCTCCACCGTGCTTTGGGACAGCTTGCCCAATAGCATCACGTCCGTTTCGGTCAGGCAGTCCAGTTTGTCTGTCAATGAGCGCAGGCGGTCTAGCTGACACTCTGCGGCTTGTTGAATGGTGTTTTCCATTTCCCATTTCCTTTCTGGCATACGCCAAAAGTGATTGATGGGTGAATGGTTCTATTTTTTGAATAGAAAACATATAGCACTTTACTTGCAGAGTACGCATTCTACTAGCGCCGTACGTACTCTACTTGCTGAGTTCAGACTCCCATTCTTTGCACCAGCGTTCGATTACACGCTGGCTTTCAAGTCCGACTTCGCCTCCTTCTTCATGCGGGAATTTATCCAACATGTCCCTAGCAAAAGCGGATTTGCTTTTGTACTGGTTTGGCTTGCTCTGCCAAGCATCCCAGCATTCCTTCACTTTCTGCTTCGCGGCTTGCTTCGGATCATTTTTCAAACGCGCGGCGGTAGCCTTGTCCAATCGGTCCCAGTCTCTTTGTTGGGCAGAATATGCCGCGACATGTACGCCCATCCAAAAACTGACCTGCCCATACCATGAGATGCTGCCTTTCAAGCTGTTGCCCGCAACCGCTAGCTTTGCCTCACTTATTGAACTCATTGCTAGCAGTAGACTCAGCCTTATCTCAATTTCGGCGGCATTCAACTTGTAGTCCACAGGTTTGCAGGCAGCAATTTTAAGAATGCGCTCCGGTATATCTTCTGAAAAATCCTCCTTTTCTAAGGATCTCTTCAGAGATAAATGCAGTGCTTGTCGTTTTTTGAAATCGCCCTCAACATAATTGGTTATGGCTTCTTCGGCCTCCTCAAACGACGGGTCGTTATCGGATGCAAGAAAAATATCATCCCAATACTCTTTTAGCTGTTTGTGATGTGAATTTAAAAGACTCTGAATAAAAAATAACGTACCGATTTTCGAAACTGTCATCGCGTTCCCTCACGCTCCCCAAAAAGGTGCCAGCCCAGCCCGCAGGGAAACGGGTTTTCGGGGATCAGCCTAGGGCTGGCAATTTGGTCAGTGTTGCATCACGCAGCCCCATGCAATGCGATCACATCGGCACCTTTGCGTAACTTGTCCAAGTAGTCCGCCCACTCTTTCATCATCCTGCGCCGCTGCTCCATGAATTCCGCCCGGTCGTAGGCTGCCCCCAGCGGCCCCGATTTGCCGTGCGCCAGTTGGGCTTCGATCACATCCGCAGATATGCCGTGGATGCGCTCAATCATCAGCGTCCGCGCCATCGCCCGAAACCCGTGGGCACTCATCTCGTCGGAGGCAAAGCCCATGCGCCGCAGGGCTGCATTGATGGTGTTGTCGCTCATTGCCCGCTCGCCCGTGCGTAGGCTGGGGAACACGTAGCGGCCATGGCCGGTGAGGGGCTGCAGCTCTTTCAGGATGGCGATGGCCTGCGGTGCCAGGGGCACAAAGTGCGGCCTGCCGTTGAGCTTCTGCGCCAGTCGCCGCTTCATGTCCTGGGACGGAATGGTCAGCAGGGCCTTGTCGAAGTCAATCCACGCCCATTCCATCTGCCGGATGTTGCCGGGGCGCTGAAAGAGCAGGGCAGACAGTGCCAGCGCCGCCTTGGTCATAGGCTGGCCGGTGTAGCCATCAATGGCCCGCAGCAGCTCGCCCGCCTTGGCAGGCTCCAGCACGGCAGCCATGTGCTTGACCACGATGGGCTTGAGTGCGCCGTGCAGGTCGTTCACGGGGCTGCGCTCGGTGCGCCCGGTCTGCACACCGTAGCGGAACACCTGCCCGGCGGTCTGGCGCAGGGTGTGGGCGGTTTCGTTGGCGCCGCGCTTCTCTACCTTGCGCAGTGCGTCCAGCAGCACGGGGGCGGCGATGGCGGGCAGGGTTAGCTTGCCGATGTGCGGGAACAGGTCTTTCTCCATGCGCTCGATCCACCGCGCCGCGTAGCGGGGGCTCCAGCCGCTGGCCTGGGTGGCGTGGAATTCACGGGCCACGGCTTCAAAGGTGTTGGCTGCTGCTACGCGGGTTGCCAGCTTTTCGGCCTTCTTGGCTGCGCTGGGGTCGAGTCCTTCGGCCAGGAGTTCGCGGGCTTCTTCACGGCGCTTGCGGGCCTTCGCCAAAGAGACTTCGGGGTACACGCCTAATGCAATTGTCTTGCGTTTATCGGCGTGGGTGTAGTCCATCCGCCAGTACTTGCCGCTGGCCTTGACCAGTAGGTACATGCCCCCGCCATCGGTGTGCTTGTCCCCGCTGGCTTTGCCGCTGTGCTTCACCTGTCTAACGAATGTGTCTGTGAGTGCCATTGCTTCCCCTGCTAACGGTATCTGGGGTGCGGTACTTCAGAGATACCGTCAGAGATACCGTTTTTTTGACGGTATCTCATGGTACGTAGTGAAATGGCCTGAGACAACAAAAAACCCGCAATGCTAGGAAACATGCGGGTTCTGAGAGGTTGTGAGACTGTCTGAAATGCTACTTTGGCCTGCCCGGAGGGACTCGAACCCCCGACCTATAGCTTAGAAGGCTATTGCTCTATCCAGTTGAGCTACGGGCAGTAGACAAGCTTTTGGCAGAGAAGCGCCTACTTGCTTGTATTGCAAAACATTTCGCAACTGCGCTGTAGCGCAGACCGCGAATCATACCCTGCGTACGGAGCTGGCCCGAAGACGGCGGCTCCGATGTCGGTAGTAGCAAAAGCCCGGTGGATGCGGGTATAACGAGGTCACCTACCCGCTAACGCATTCCCCCACTCCGCCCGCACCATGCCGCACAGCGTCACGCTCATACACACCATCGCTGCCGCGCTGGGGCTGGCCCTGGCGTTGGGTTTTGTGGCTACGCGGTTGCGGTTGCCAGCGTTGATCGGGTATCTGCTGGCGGGCGTGGTCATCGGGCCGTACACACCTGGTTTTGTGGCAGATGCGGCAATGGCCAGCCAGTTGGCTGAAATCGGCGTGATGCTGTTGATGTTTGGCGTCGGCCTGCATTTCTCGTGGGGTGATCTGCTGGCCGTGCGCAAGATTGCGGTGCCCGGGGCGGTGGTGCAGATGATGGTGGCCACGGCGCTGGGCATGGCTTTGGCCACCTGGTGGGGCTGGGGCTTGGGTGGGGCTTTGGTGTTTGGCTTGGCGCTCTCGGTGGCTAGCACGGTGGTGCTGTTGCGTGCGCTGGAGACCCTGGGCATTCTGGACAGTCACACCGGGCGGATTGCCGTGGGCTGGCTGGTGGTGGAAGACCTGGCCATGGTGTTGGTGCTGGTGTTGCTGCCGCCGCTGGCAGGCTGGCTGGGTGGCGGCAAAGGGGGGGAAGGTTCCGCCGCCCAGGGCGTGGATGGCGCGGCGCTGTGGCAGACCTTGGGATGGACGTTGCTGCAGGTTGGAGGGTTTGTTGCGCTGATGCTGCTGGTGGGGCGCCGTCTGTTCCCTTGGGTGCTCTGGCAGGTGGCGCGCACGGGTTCGCGGGAGCTGTTCACGCTCTGTGTGGTGGCCGCTGCGGTGGGCATTGCCTTTGGGTCTGCCGCGCTGTTTGGGGTGTCGTTTGCGCTGGGGGCTTTTTTTGCCGGCATGGTGATGCGCGAGTCGGAATTCAGCCACCGGGCTGCGCAAGAGTCCTTGCCGCTGCGCGACGCTTTTGCCGTGCTGTTTTTTGTCTCGGTCGGCATGTTGTTCGACCCCTCCGTGCTGTGGAGCCGGCCAATGCAGGTGCTGGCGGTGGTGGCGATCATCATGCTGGGCAAGACGCTGGCTGCGGCAGCCCTGGTGCTGGCATTTCGCTACCCGCTCAATACGGCGCTCACCGTTTCGGCGAGCCTGGCGCAGATCGGGGAGTTCTCTTTCATTCTCGTGGCGCTGGGTTCGTCACTGGGGCTGCTGCCGCCCGAAGGGGCCAGCCTGGTGCTGGCGGGGGCGCTGATCTCGATGGCGCTCAATCCGATGCTCTTTCATGCCATTGCCCCGCTGCAGGCTTGGCTGCGTGCCCGCTCGGCGTTGGCGCGGCGGCTGGAGCAGCGCGACGATCCCCTGGCCGAACTGCCCATGAGCACCGACGCCCGCTATCTCGCGCGGCAAGTGGTGCTGGTGGGATACGGCAGGGTGGGGCGCCGCGTTGCCAATGTGCTGGTGGCCAGCGACATCCCGTTCGTGGTTGCCGAGCAGAACCGCGAACTGGTGGAGTCATTGCGGGAGTCCGGCATTGCAGCAGTGTTTGGTGATGCGGTGGACCCTGCCGTGCTCATTCAAGCGCACATCGCCCGCGCCGCCATGCTGGTCATTGCTACGCCGGACACCCTGAATGTGCGGCAGATCATCACCACCGCGCGCACACTGAATCCCCATATCGAAACCGTGGTGCGCAGCCACAGCGGCGATGAAGCGCGGCGGCTTGCGCAGGAGTGCGACAGCACGGTGTTCCTGGCCGACGAGGCGCTGGCCCAGGCGATGGCCCGCCATGTGCTGGAGCGTACCGAAGCACGCCTTGCGCGGCATACCCGCCCTGCATCGCTGCACGGCGGGGTCTGAATATCAGTATTTTTGGCTGCTAGCGCTTTATGGATAATCGATGAATGCTATTGTTTTTATAGTATTTTCGCTGTCGAGGCACTGGTTGCAGCCTCGCTGGCCTGCTTCTGCGCACTGCCCCCTGCGCCTTGGACGGCATTTCTGCCACCTGGACCCACGAGACCTTGCATTGTTCGTCGGTGGTGGGTTGCAGGCAGGCGCGTTCAAGGCTAGTTGATGTCTTCAAACACGAGGGCAGGGGGTGACATGATGCGCGCGGTATTTCCCAGCTCTTCAATCAGGTGGTTGGCGAAATAGCTGTTCTGCGTGTCGGGCTCCAGGGCGGCCACTGCCAGGTTGGCGCGGGGCTGGTTCAGTGGCACATAGAAGCTCCCCGCAGGCACGTCAATGGCACTGCGCACTGGCGATACCTGCACGCGAACAATGCCCTTGCCGCCAGCGATGGTGCCGATCACGTCCTGCCGGTCGCCGGACTCACGCGCTGTTTCGCGGTAGATATCGGCCAGTGCCGATCCAGATTCGGCCACGCGCATCACCTGCAGGCCGAGCATTTTCAAGCGCTCAACGGCGGCGTTGGAGCCGGCCGACAGCCAGTAGCCGCACGGGCGGGCGCGGGTTTTGGTGGGGCGCAAGGTGAGGGATGAGTTCCAGTCCACCCGGATGGCGCGGTCTGCACCCGTTTCGGGGTCCAGGAAGTCCAGCTCGCGCTGGGTGGGGGTGGCCGCTGCTTCTACCACCACTTGGTCGCGGCAGGCCTGGGCGCTCACGTCGCGAGCAACGAAGGATCGGACCTGCTCCAGATTGGCCGCCCGCTCGGCGGTGCTGCGCAGTGCACTGGTGATGGCTGTGACCTGCGAATGCACGCGGCGCTGGATGTGCATGCGCCCGATGCCCACACCCCGTGTTTCGATCAGCAGGCTGACAGTGTTCTTCAGGCCGTTCACATTGCGGCCGGTGTCGGGTTGGGTGCCCCCCATGGAGATGCGTTTGTCGTCCGGGTTCGTTGAGGTGGTGTAGTACCAGTCGCTGGTCAGGCCCTGGGCCTTCAGGGCCGCCACCATGGGCTGGTGGTACCACTCCTGCGAGGCCTTGGTCAGAAACTCGGGGTAGTTCGCGGTGGTGGTGTACTGCAGCAGGGCGTCATAACGCTGGATGGCGTTGAATTTCTGCAGGTAGCGGCCCACCACCGTGTATTCATGGGCATCCACCACCAGGATGGGGCGGTAGTCGTTCACCACCTTGGCCAGAGCGCGGGCCTCGGGGGTGTTCAGCAGCAGGTGGTCGCGGTTCATGTCCACGCCATTGGCCGTGACGCGGGTGCCAACGGCGGCGCCATCGGGGTTGGCGCGCGGCACTACCACCACGTTGATCCGGTCCAGCAGGGGTTCCAGCAGGCCATGGGTCAGTTCACGGCTGATCACGAGCAGAGCTTCGCTGCCTGCGGGCTCGTCGCCGTGCTGCTGGCCGACGAGCACTACGGTGGGCCGCCCGCTGGTGTCCAGGTTGACGGGTTCCGTGCCCGCAGCGCGGGTCACCAGCAGGCCCAGGATGGGTTCACCGCGCTGCGACATGCCCAGGTTGAGCAGCTTGGTGCGCGTGGGCCCACGGGGAGCCGGATCGGCCAGGGAGTGCAGCCACTGGCCCAGCTCGGCATTGGTGGTGAAAGCTCTGCGGTCCGGTCCCAGGCCGGGTGTGCTGTAGGCCATGGGTGGATCAGGGAACCGGGCCGCCACGGCCGCACCGTAGGGGGGCGCCATCGGGCCTTCGTTTTGCACGACCAGCGGCGCGGGTGGTGGCAGCGGGCTGGCGATCGCCCCTTGGCGCGGGGCCTGCGCCTGTGGGGCCTGGCCCAAGGGCGCTGGCACCACCGTACCTGGCTGAACGCGGGGCAAGGGGGCCGGCGCGCTGGTTCGCGTGGCTGGCGCTGATGGCCAGGGTGGCAGCGGGGTGCTGGAGCACGCCGTCAGCAGCACGGCTGCCAGCAACGCCGAGACCTTCCAGGGCATGCGCTGTGGGCGAGCCGGTGGCGGCAGGGCCGATGACGCTTCTGGTGGGGTGCGGTGAGGGTTGGAGTACATGTTCATGGTGGTATCTGCCTTCTGAGGCCTGACCGGGCGGCTTTGTTACGGCGATGTTACCTGCCCGTCACTGCCATGCCGTGTCAGCGTACATCCCGTTGCAAACCCGGGGTTGACGCGCCAAAGCCCTGTGCGATGTCACAGTTTTGGGGCCGATGGGACTGGATTCGAGGCCAGCGAGGTGCCGGCGGAGGTGGACGGTGCAGGTGAGGGCTCCGTCTGCTGTGCCATCTTCAGCCGCAGCAGTGCGCGCACAAAACCGTGGTCCGATCGGGTCCTGTCACGTCCTTCGTGCAGGTGGTCGTTGAAGTAGTCCACGCGCCGCACGTCGCCCATGCTGTTCCTGCCGTTGTGCACGAACTCCTCGCTCACCAGAATCTGGTCCAGCACGCTGGGCGAGCCTTGGTGGATGTGTGAGTACGCGACATCCTTCTTCAGCGCCGCATCGCCCTGCAGGTCGTAGGCATTGAACAGCGCGACATCGCGTGCCGAGCGGTCGTAGGCGATCTCATTGGTGGCGCAGATGAGCTGTGTGGTGACGCTGTCCGGGGTGTCATTGAAATCGCCCAAGACCACCAGCGGCACGCTGGTGCGGTGCAGCAGGTCGATGACCAGGCAGCGCAGCGCCATGGCTTCGGCGCCCCGCATGATCAGCGAGCGCAACGATGCCAGCGCCATCACCTTGCGGTCGTCCCGGTCTTCCGTGGGGTTGCCCTGTGCATCCTGCAGGAACTTGGGCCGCTTGGATTTGAGGTGGGCCGTCAGTACGTTCAGGCTCTGTCCGTGTTTCATGCGCAGTGTTGCAACCAGAGGCGGCCGTTCAAAGCGCGTGTGCAGGCCCAGGCCCGGTATTTCTACCTGGAAGCCCGGAGGAAATTCCGCAAACGACTGCAAGGCATCCACCTTGAGCCGTGTCGCAATGCCCACCCGGGGCGTGCCTTGTGCTCCAGTGTGCGTCGCATCGTTCTCCGCCCCGGGTACCGCCACGAAGTCGTAGCGCAGGCCGCTGCGGCCGAGGGCGCCCTTGAATGCTGCGTCGTCCCACACCTCCTGTACTGCCAGCACGTCGGCATTGAGCATGCGAAACCGGTCGCCCAGCCAGGTGAGCTTGCGATCAAACTCCGTCTGACTGTAGGGGTCTTGGTTCTCGTAGAACTGGCGGCCAGGATTGGCCAGGTTGAGCACATTGCAGGTGGCCACCATCAAAGTGGCCAGGGGCTGGGGGAAGTCGTTGGGGCGCATAGGCCACAGCATCGCACAGGCAACTGCAGTGGACTGGGGAGGAGGTCAGAAGACCTGCAGCGCGTTGCCTGACAGGACGTGCAGCCCCGAAGGCCGCGTTTGCACGGCATGGACAAGCGCTCGCGCCACATCGGCACCGGGGCGGGCGCGGTAGCTGGCGGGGATGAGCGGGTCCAGCAACTTGAAGGCCTTGATGGACAGGGACTCGGCGGGGCGCGCGGCCTGGCCCAGAGCCCGGCGTTCACCCAGCAGCAAGGATGGGCGCGCGATCACGAGCGTGTCAAAGCCCAGGCTTTTGAGCGCCTGCTCGACCTCGCCTTTGATACGGTTGTAGAAAATGCGGGAATTTGCGTCTGCGCCCATGGCGGTTACCACCCCGCAGCGGGTGGCACCGGCCGCCATCGCTGTGCGCGCGGTGGCGATCACCGCGTCGTGGTCCACCGCGCGAAAAGCCTGCTGGCTGCCGGCCGCTGCGATGGTCGTCCCCAACGTGATGTAGACATCATCTACATGCGGCAGGGCCGGGACCGCGGGCCGGGCGCCCAAGGCCGCAAAATCCACTGCGTGCAGGTGCAGCCGTGGATGCGTGATGTCAGGCATGCGCCGACCAAGGGCATACAGCGCATGCACCTCGGGTGGCAGCGCTTCGCCCGGCGCTGTGCCGGTATGGGCTGTATTTTTGCCTACCGACGGATCAGCGGCCAAAAGAGCCGCGAGAACCGCCCGGCCCACGAGACCCGTTGCCCCGGCCACCAGAACCACCCGCGCCTCCGCCATAGCCGCCACCTCCACCGTTGTTGCCACGATAGCCACCACCGCCACGGCGACCGCCGCCGCCCAAGCTGTCCACGCTGGTGCGCATGGGATCTGGCTGGCCGCCAGCGCCGCCGCCTGCATGGCTGGAGTTGCGATGGCCTGGGTTGGCATGGCCCATGTGCGTGCCCAGGTGGGCATTCGCGCGTGGGGGTTGCGAGTCGTCGTAGCGATTGCCGCCTTCGTAGCCGCCGCCTCCGCCACCGGCGCTGCCGCCGGAGCGGCCGCGTGCAGGTGCCTGGCCGCCAGCGCGTGCGCCGCCGCCCTGGGCGCCACCGCCACCACCGGCACGGCCACCGCGCGGACCATTGCCGCCACCGCCCGCTGCAGCAGGGGCACCACCGGCGCGGCCACCACGGGCACCACCGCCGCCGCCACTGCGGGGGCCGCGGTCACCGCCACCGCCGCCGCCAGCACCCTGGCCGGCCTTGTTGGTGCGGATGCGGTCCATCATTTCGCTGCGGGCTGCCTTGGCGGCTGCCTGCATCACGTCACGGCTCGGGGGCTTGCCTGCACCGCCCCAGATGGTCTGGCGGCCCATGGCGATGGGCTCTGCCTTCTCGCCCGCGTCGGGGCCGAAGCCTTCGATGATCTGGACCGGGATCTGCTGCTTGGTGAAGCGCTCGATGTCCATCATGAAGCCTTCTTCGTCCATGCAGACCAGGCTCACGGCTTCGCCGGTAGCGCCAGCGCGGCCCGTGCGGCCAATCCGGTGCACGTAGTCTTCAGAGACGTTCGGGATTTCGTAGTTGACGACGTGCGGCAGGTCGTCGATGTCAATGCCGCGCGCTGCAATGTCGGTGGCCACCAGAGCGCGGATTTCGCCGCTTTTGAAGCCTGCCAGTGCCTGGGTGCGCGCACTCTGACTCTTGTTGCCGTGTAGGGCCATGGCCTGCACGCCGTTCTTGGTCAGGAACTCGGCCACATTGTTGGCACCAAACTTGGTGCGGGTGAACACCAGCACCTGGCTCCAGTTGTGCTGCTGGATGATATGCAGCAGCACCTGCTTCTTCTTGCCACGGCCCACGGGGTGAATCACCTGCGAGATGCGCTGCACGGTGGTGTTGCTGGGGGTGACCTGGATGCTCTGAGGGTTCTTGAGCAGGGTGTTGGCCAGGTCGCGGATTTCATCGCTGAAGGTGGCCGAGAACAGCAGGCTTTGCTTGTCCTTGGGCACCAGGGCCAGCACCTTCTTCACGTCGTGGATGAAACCCATGTCCAGCATGCGGTCGGCCTCGTCGAGCACCAGCACCTGCACGGTCGACAGGTCCAGGAAGCCCTGCTGCTGCAGGTCCAGCAGGCGGCCGGGCGTGGCCACCAGAATGTCCACCCCGCGCTTGACGCGGTCGATCTGCGGGTTCATGCCCACACCGCCGAAGACGACGGTGGAGTTGATATCCAGGTATTTGCCGTATTCGCGCACGGATTCTTCCACCTGGGCGGCGAGTTCGCGGGTGGGCGTCAGCACCAGGGCACGGATGCCCTTGCCACCGAACTTGTTCTTGGGGGCAGCGCTTTGCGAAAGGCGGTGCAGCATGGGCAGGGTAAACGCGGCGGTCTTGCCGGTGCCAGTCTGCGCGCCAGCCAGCAGGTCGTGGCCTGCGAGCACGGCGGGAATGGCCTGGGCCTGAATCGGCGTGGGGGTTTCGTAGCCCGTTTCGTGCACGGCCTTCAGGATGGCAGGAGCCAGGTTCAGTTCGTCAAATGTCATGTCTTTGGATGCGCCCGTCCGGGGCGCTGGGTATCGGCCTGTCGTGCAACCGGGAGGTTGTCGAGCCAGTCTCAAGCCGATGAGGTTCAAGAGTGGGAGCCTGGAAGTTGATGCTTCCTTCGTCCCCAGCAGTGTGCTGATGTGGCGGGCAACTGGAGCCCGCTACGGTGGGTATTGTCGCATGGCCCGATAATCTCGGTTTGCACGCAGAATTTCTGCTCATTTTTGCAGGTTTGACACTCAATGGCCCAATACGTTTTTTCCATGAATCGCGTCGGCAAGATCGTGCCGCCCAAGCGGCAGATCTTGAAAGACATCTCCCTGAGCTTCTTCCCCGGCGCCAAGATTGGCGTATTGGGGACTAACGGTTCGGGTAAGTCCACCCTCCTGAAGATCATGGCGGGCCTTGACAAGGAAATCGAAGGCGAGGCCATCCCCATGGCCGGTCTGAACATCGGCTATCTGCCCCAGGAACCCCAGCTGGACCCGACACAAACCGTGCGGGAGAGCGTGGAAGCCGGCATGGGCAAGGTTTTTGCCGCCAAGGCCCGTCTGGAAGAGGTATACACCGCCTATGGCGCTGAAGATGCCGACTTTGACGCGCTGGCCGCCGAACAGGCCGAGCTGGAAGCCATTATTGCAACGGCGGGTACCGACTCCGAGCACCAATTGGAAATCGCCGCCGACGCGCTGCGCCTGCCACCGTGGGACGCCAACATCGGCGTGCTCTCCGGTGGTGAAAAACGCCGCGTGGCGCTGTGCCGCCTGCTGCTGTCCAAGCCCGACATGCTGCTGCTCGACGAGCCTACCAACCACTTGGACGCCGAATCGGTGGACTGGCTGGAGCAGTTCCTGCAGCGCTACTCCGGCACCGTGGTGGCCATCACCCACGATCGCTACTTCCTGGACAACGCCGCCGAATGGATTCTGGAACTGGACCGTGGGTCCGGCATCCCCTACAAGGGCAATTACTCCGACTGGCTGACCCAGAAAGGCGCCCGTCTGGAAGCCGAACAAAAGGGTGAGGAAGCCCGCGCCAAGGCCCTGAAGAAGGAACTTGAATGGTCGCGCCAGAACCCCAAGGCCCGCCAGGCCAAGAGCAAGGCCCGTCTGGCCCGCTTTGAGGAACTGAGCGATTACGAATACCAGAAGCGCAACGAAACGAACGAAATCTTCATCCCCGTGGCGGACCGTCTGGGCAGCCAGGTGATCGAGTTCAAGAACGTCACCAAGTCGTTTGGCGACCGCGTGCTGATCGACAACCTGAGCTTCAACATTCCTGCAGGCGCCATCGTCGGCATCATCGGGCCCAACGGCGCCGGTAAGTCCACGCTGTTCAAGCTGATTGCGGGCAAGGAAAAGCCGGACGCGGGGGAGGTCGTTATCGGCTCCACCGTCAAGATGGCCTTTGTGGACCAGCACCGCGATGACTTGTCGAATGACAAGACCGTCTGGGAAGACGTATCGGGCGGGCTCGACATCCTGAACGTGGGCAAATTCCAGATGGCCAGCCGCGCCTACTGCGGTCGCTTCAACTTCAACGGCGGCGACCAGCAAAAGAAGGTCGGCATGCTCTCAGGGGGGGAGCGCGGTCGTTTGCACCTGGCCAAGACCCTGATTGCGGGCGGCAACGTGCTGATGCTGGACGAGCCGTCCAACGATCTGGACGTGGAAACCTTGCGGGCTCTCGAAGACGCGCTTCTGGAATTTGCCGGCACGATGTTGGTAATCAGCCACGATCGCTGGTTCTTGGACCGGATCGCCACCCACATCCTGGCGGCTGAAGGTGACAGCCAGTGGACGTTCTTTGACGGCAATTACCAGGAGTACGAGGCCGACAAGAAGAAGCGCCTGGGTGAAGAAGGAGCAAAACCCAAACGAATGAGGTTCAAAGCCCTCAAATAAGGCGTCAGGTCAAGTAGCATTGCATCTGGAAACCTGTTGTCCGATCGATTCCTCCCCACCATGTCCCAGACTGCTTCTCGTTCGAGAACTGTTTTCCGCGCCTGTGTCGTCAACGCCGTGCGCGGCGGCGAGGCGTTGATGCAGGAATTGGTCAAGGTCACGCAAGGGGCCCTGACGGGTGAGGAGTCTGTCGTCCGCAATATCCAGCAGCGCAATCTGGTCAGTGACAGCCTGCGCTTGCTGAATCAGCATGAAGCTGCGCTGGTCAAGGGTTATCCCATGGCCCTGCTGGAGATTTTTGCCGAAGGTCCCGCTGCCAAAGGCCGCAGTTCTGCCGAGGACACCGGCATGGACTTCGGTGAACTCTCGCTCATGGATGAGAACGAGATGCAGGCGCAGGTGGAGCTGTCCAAGGCGCAGCAATCGGCGCTGCATGCCACTGATGCGGTGCTGGCCGAACTCAACACCCTCGTCAGTTCCGCACAGGGCTTGCGCAGTGTGCAACCCGAACGCAACCCACTGCGCCCCGAAAGCTATATCCGCGCTCTCCAGCAAGTGGTGGGAGACACTGGCGTATCGCCCGAAGTGCGCCAGCTGTGGATGCAGCACATGCGCGACCTGTTGGGTAAGCTGCTGGTGGATGAATACAAAAAAACGGCTGCCAGCCTGCGCGAGCATGGCGTTCAGCCCGTGGGGTACGCGGTGCTCGGCACGCCCGGCGGCAACGCGGGTCGTGGCGGTGGCTACGGTGGCCCTGGCACCAACACCGGCATGGGTACCGGCTATGGTGGGGGGTACTCCGGCTATGGCAATTCGATGGGCGCGCCCATGGGGGACTATGGCAACACCGGCTATGGCCGTGGCATGGGGCCTTCCACTGGCTGGAGTGGCGATTCCCTGCAATCGCCGATGGCGCCAGCCGCAGAAGAAGCATTGTTGACGGTGGGCATCCTGCGCCAGATGTTGGCTGGCGGAGATCCTTTTGATCCACGCGCATATGGCGCCATGCCTTCGCAGCCGGTGGCTTTGCAGCCTGCGTGGGGTGTGCCTCCTGCGGGTGCCCAACCGATGCCGCAAGGCGGTGGTTACTACCCTGTGGGTGCAGCGGCCGAGGCCATCGAGGACATGGCCCAGCTCGAACGCTTGGTGGGAAGGCTCGCCAGCGGCAGCCAGGCAGCTTCGCTGTCGGCGCCTTTGACGGGGTGGCGGGGCCCGGGTGTGGCTCCTGTGGTGTACGCGGCCATGCCGATGGAGGCGGCCACCCAATCCCCGGCCATGGCCATTGAGGTGGTTGGCCGCATGATGGAGAACATTGCCCAGGATGCTCGCCTTCTGCCGCCCGTGCAGAAGGCTGTGAAGAGTTTGGAGCCCGCACTCAAACAACTGGTGACACACGATGGGCGTTTTTTCACCGATGGCACCCATCCCGCGCGCCGTTTGCTGGATGAGCTGACGCAACGCAGCCTGGCGTTCACCGCAGAAGCAACGCCGGGGTTCAGCAGTTTCATGCGCTTGGTACAAGGGGCGGTGGAGCACCTGACTGCCAACGAAATCAAAGATGCAGGGCCTTTTGATACCGTGCTCAAGGCCCTGCAGTCTGCCTGGGAGACTCAGGAGCAGAAGATCAAGGCCCATCAGGAAGCGCAGCAAAAAGCCTTGCTCCAAGCGGAGCAGCGGGAAATGCTGGCCGAAAAGACTGCGGCCGACATCCGCAGGCTGCCTGATCTGGAGAACGTGCCTGCCGACGTGCTCGATTTTGCCGCCGGCCCATGGGCGGATGTGATTGCCTTGGCGCAGGTGCTCAAGGGCGGGGATCGGCAGGATGAGGACCCCGGTGGCTACCTGGCGCTGGTGCCTGTGCTGTTATGGAGCGCCCAACCCGACCTGACCCGCCAGGAACCTGAGCGCTTGAACGAGGCCATTCCCGGCCTGCTGGCCAAGCTGCGCAAGGGGCTCAAGACCATCAATTACCCCGCAGTGCAGACCAGCGCCTTCTTGCAGCGTTTGGTGGGGCTGCATCAGTCGGCCTTTGAAAAGCCAGCGCCCGCACCTGTGGCGGCGCCTCAGCCAGAACCCGAGCCGGTGGCCCAAGAAGCAACCCCTGCTGAAGCGCAAGCCTCCGCTGTGGCCCCCGAGGACAGTGTTCAGGCGCCCGTGGATGCGCCTGATCCCTATGCTGACTTTGTGATTGGCGCATGGGTCGAGCTGGTCACCAATGGCCGGGTCGTCCGCACGCAACTTACCTGGGCCAGCCCACACGGCACCCTGTTCCTTTTCACAGCACCCGATGCGAGCACGCAATCCATGACCCGGCGGATGCGTGACAAGCTGGCTGCGGACGGCTCCTTGCGGGTGGTTCCGGCGGTTTCCACGACAGCCCGTGTTCTGGACTCTGTTGCAGCAGGATCATCCCGGAAGGCGGCCAGCGGCGCTCCTTCCTCCAAATTGGCCTCGCTGGGCTCCAAGTCTTCCAAGACTCGCTAGTGCGGGCGCCCTTCAGGCGCTCCAAAAACACATTCGGCCGTTTACCTCGCCTGCTGCCTGCAGAAAAGAGGCGTTCAACTCAGCGGTGCACTCAAGTGCGGAGCAATTTTTTGCGCACCAGGTGAATGTGGTTACGCAGCGCGTACAACTCGTCTGCGTAGGACAACGGTACGCTCACTTTTTCAGCCTGTGCCTCCAGCGTATTGAGGGCCTTGAGCAGCTCGGCGGCGTCAATGTTGCCAGCCTCCATGTCGTTTTCAATCTCACGGAGCCGGCCATACCAGCGGAAAACGCGTGATCGCACCCTGAACTGGTACAGCGGCGGCACGACGCGCGACAGCGGGAGCATGATCGCCAGCAAAATGCCCAGTACCAGCCACATGCGCTCAATCAGGTTCGCCATCCAGAACGGCAGGTAGCGTTGCAGCATCGGCACCGGCTCGTTCATGGCCCGGTCGCCTTCCTTGGCAATCGGAAGTTCGCTATTGCGTGAGTTGGGGAACTCGCGGGCCCGGTTGAACCAGCCCGATCCACCGTGCAGTTTCTGCGCGTTCTGCGCAAACAGGGTGAGCAGGGCAGGGTGCGTGGCATCGCGCGCCAGCAGCGAGGTGGTGGATGCCACCAGGCGCACATCCCGCGTGGGCACGTTGGCTGCCAGGTCCACCACGCCGCGCGGCAAGGTGACCGGCGTCAGGAACGGAAACCGCCGCGCATAGGCCTCGTGCTGGGCAAAGTCCAGCAACTGCACGCCGGGTGTCTGCAGCAGCATCTGCACCATCAGCGATTCAGGGGCCGAGGCGAACACCAGCGCATCAAGTCTGCCCGCCAGAAATTCCACAGTGGCTGGCGTCTGCTCCAGCCGGGACATCTGCACCGCACCAGGCGCCACCTTGTTGGCGTCGAGCAGACGCTCCATCAACTTGGGCACGCCACTGCCGTCCGAGCCCACGTTCACCCGCCAGCCACGCAGCTGCCGCAGGCTGTCGATGCGCGGCGTGTTGTACGCACGTTGTGCAGTCTCTGCACGGTAGAACAGCCACACGGGCTCCACAAAGAGGCTGCCCAGAGACACCAGCTCGTCGGCATCATCGGGTTGCAGTTCGGCCGTGCCACCCTGCACAAACGCCACATCGGCCTTGCCTTCTCGCAACAGCTGCAGGTTGTGCGAAGAGCCGTCGCTGGGCAGCAACTGCACTTCGATGCCGTCCTCCGCCAACGCCTTCTGGTAGCGCTTGCCAAACTCCTCGTAAGCGCTTTGCGCCGGGCCTGTGGCCAGCGTCACGGTTTTGGGTGGGTTGGGGTTGAGCCACCAGTACGCCAGCACCAGCAGTCCCACCGCCAAAAACGCGAGAGGACCGGCCGACACGATCAGATCGCGCAGAGAAAGCAGGGTATTGCGGAAAGCCTGGGACATGGAATAAGTGCTGAACATGGGGTGGAGCAACCACGAGGCCTCTGCGACCATCCGAGGCCCCGTGGTTGCTCATGCGGCTGTGGCGTACGCCCTCCAGGCACATGGGGCCAGGAGCGACAGGAGTTCCTGAGATCTATGGCTTGCTGCCGCGCCGCTGGCGCTCGTAAGCCACACATTCCGGAAGGGAGAGCTGGTCGTCCTGATCGGTATCCGCCGCGTCGAAATAGGCCATGCGGCTTTCAACGACTTCCTTGAACGACAGCTTGCCGTCGCTGTCCGTGTCAACGGCTGCAAGTCGCTTCAGGCGGCCTTTGCCCATGCGCGGCACCTGGGCCAGGTCGGAGAGCTGGACATGGCCTGTCGCATCGGGCGAGAGGTTGTGCCAGCCTTGCACGATGTCCCGGTGAAACTCCTCCAGAGACACCTTGTCGTCGTGGTTCAGGTCAGCAGACGAGCAGATCGCCTGGAGCCGGTTGGCGCGCGATGGTGCTGCTGGCTTCTGGGCCGTGGTGGTCACCTTGGGTGGGGATGTGGGGGAAGACACCGGGGCATCCGCTGCCTGCGCGGCGGATGCACATGCCAGAGCGAAGGTGCCTGCCGCCGCTGCACTGCACAGCAAGCGCATGGTGCGCAGAGCGTGTGGGGTGTGGGTTGTGTTCATCATTGGGCCCTCCTTACCACCACCAGCGTTGGCTGGGGCTGCGGTTGCAGGGCCAGACCATGGTGTGTGCGCCCTGGCGGACCCGGCCATCCTCCACGTCCAGGCATTTTCCGGTGAGCTGGCTCACGATCTGGCCGCCCCGGGTGGCCCAGCTTTGGCTGCGCGAGCCTGAGCACGACCACAGCACCACCCGTGCGCCATCGCGCGGGTCGCCACGGTCCACGTCCACGCACAGGTCGCGTACCCGGATCTCACCCCCGCGCCCCACAGCAAACCGCTGGGACGCGGTGCCGTTGCATTCATACACCTGCAATGAGGTGCCTGGCTGGAACTTGCCACCCCGCACGTCCAGGCACAGGCGGCCGTCCACGCGGACTTCTCGCCCCCAGTCGCCACCTTGGCCGGGATAGTCCGGGTACTCGGGTCGCCGGTCGTTGTCGTGCCGGTTGTGGTTGGCCAGCAGCGCAAGGCCCGCGATGGCGGCCACCGCGGCCACAGCTGCGCCAGCGTTGGAGCCACTGTTGTTGCCAGAGGCGTAGCTGCGGGTAATCTGGAAGCGGCCGCCACACCCCCCGTTGGTCCAAAGTTCCCGGTTCGTCAGGTCATAGCCCCAGGTGCGATTGAAACGGCAAGCCCCCTGTGTCTGTGCGCTCAGGTCCACCTGGGTGGTGTCGTCCGGCAGGCGATAGGACGTGTAGCCACCGTTGGATTGCAGGTCCACGAACTGGTCCTGGGCGATCGTGGCTTGGGTGTTCAGGAGCAAAGGCAGGCACAACAACCAGTTGTGCCGCAGACGGGTTAGGTCTTTCATGAATTCTCCTTGTCGCGATAGATAGGGTGGCAAGACTGGCGCGTGGGGGCCGCAGTGCGCTCCGGGCGTGTTCTGGCGCCTGAGCCCTGCGCGCGGTGTGGGCATCATATGGGCTCATGGGCGATGGCCCCATGACCATTGTTTACCCCAACTCACCAGCCCACGGCAAGTACAAACCTTCCGCCGTGGTGATGGACCGCGCCGCGCGTGCCGCGCGTGCCGTGGCAATGGCCGTGGCCTCGGCCGCCATGGTGGCCAGCACCATCATGCCCAGGCTTTTGCCTGCGCGGCCGGTGCCCAGGCTGAAGAGCGTGTCGCCGTCGGACATGGTGTGCACCGGGTTGATGCTGCGCGCCAGGCCATCGTGTGCTGCCACGGCCAGGCGGTGGGCCTGCACCTTGGTGATGACGGCGTCGGTGGCCACCACGCCGATGGTGGTGTTGGTGCCCGCCAGCAGGGGCTGGGGCGGGTCGCCGCGCAGCAGGGCGCGGCGCGTGTCGCGCAGGCGCAGGCCGTCGTCGGTGCGGGCGCCTGCAATCACTTGTGCGGTGTCGGGGTCGATCACGTCACCCAGGGCGTTGCAGGCGATGAGTGCGCCCACCGTCACGCCATCCACCGTGACAGAGGCGGTGCCAATGCCGCCCTTCATGGCACGCTGGATGCCGTAGATCTTGCCCAGTGCCGCACCCGTGCCCGCACCCACATTGCCTTCGGCCGGGTCGGCGGTGGATGCCGCATCGCACGCGGCGTAGCCCGCCGCAGCGTCGGGGCGAATGTGCATGTCGCCCACCAGCAGGTCAAACAGCACGGCGGCAGGCACGATGGGCAAGCGGCCCACGGCCACATCGAAGCCGATGTTGCGCTCTTCCAGCCAGCGCACAGCGCCGGTGGCGGCATCCAGCCCCCAGGCGCTGCCTCCGGCCAGCATGATGGCGTGCACCTTGTCCACCAGGTTGGAGGGGTGGAGCAGATCGGTCTCGCGCGTGCCGGGTGCTGCGCCCCGTACATCCACACCGGCCACGGCGCCGTCGCGGGTGATGATGACAGTGCAACCCGTGGGGCGGCGGGTTTCGGTGAAGTGGCCCACCTCGATGCCCGCCACGCGGGTGATGCTGCCAGCGCTGCCGGCCAGAACGTGTTGAGAACTCATGGCCGTCGATTATGGTGCCCGGGCGCACGAGCTGGCTTGTGCGACGTCAGTCAGCCGGCAGGGGGATCACGGGGCCTTTTCGATCTGCTTGACGTGGTAAGCGCCATTGACCTGCTCTGCCCGAAAGCGCACCTTGTCACCCGGTTTCATGTCACCCACCACGCTGGCGTCCGCCACGCGGAACACCATGGTCATGGGCGGCATTTCCAGATTCTTGATCTCGCCATGCTTCAAGGTGAGGCGCAGTGTGCGCGGGTCCCAGCGGGTGATTTCGCCTTCGCTCAGTTCCGCTTGGGTCGCCGACGGGGCCGGATGGTGGCTGTTGTGGCTATCGGAGGCTGCAGCGGTGGGGGCTTGCGCCAGAGCGGGCCCTGCGCCTAGGAGAAGCAGGCTGGCGACCAGTGGGATGTAAAGGATTTTCATGTCGATGCCTTCTTGTTGTAGCTTTTGAAAACACGGGTGCTGCCGTCGCGCGCCACCAGCAGCACGTCGTACGGGTCACGCCGGTCGCCATACGCAGGGCCGTCCATGCCGGGCGAGCCCACGGGCATGCCAGGCACCGCCAGGCCCAGGGCCTTGGGCTTTTGCTGCAGCAGCGCGCGCACGTCGCTGGCAGGCACATGGCCTTCCACCACATAGCCGCCGACGAGGGCGGTGTGGCACGAGCCCAGCTTTTGCGGCAGGCCCAGCCGTGCGCGCACGGCGTTGTTGCCGGTGGCGTGCACCTTCACGGCAAAACCGTTGGCTTGCATGTGGTCCACCCAGTCCTGGCAGCAGCCGCAGTTCGGGTCTTTCCACACCTCCAGCGGTGTTGGGGTGTTGGTGGCTGCTCGGGACAGGCCGGGCAGCAGGGCGACGGCCACACCCGCACCCAGCAAAGGCAGTGCGGTGGTGAGCCATTGGCGTCGTGCAGGGTGGGCTGCGGTGGATGCGGAGCGTGGATTGCGTGAGTTGGTCATGGCGTGTCTCTCCTGGCGTTATGGGTTGCGCGGCAGCACAGTGATGGTGCCGGTCATGCCTGCCTGATAGTGGCCGGGGATCAGGCAGGCAAAGTCAAAATTCCCGGCGCGGTTGAAGTGCCACACGATGTCACCGGTCTTGGCCGCCGCCACGTGGGCCATGTAGGGCTCGTCGTGTTCCATGCCGGGGTGCTTTTTCATCATCTCAGCGTGCTGGTCCAGCTCGGCCTTGGTGCCGATCACGATCTCGTGCAGCACCTTGCCCTTGTTCTCGGCACGCAGCCGCACGGTGTCGCCCTCGCGCACTTCGATGTGATTCGGCGCAAAGCGCATGTCATCGCTCATGCGGACGGTGATGGTGCGGCGCACAGCCTTGGCGTCGCCTGCGATGCCCCAGTCCTTTTGTTCTTTGACCACCGGGCTATTCTGCGTGGTGTGGGGCGTGTTTTCATGGCCAAAAGAGGTGCTAGCGCTTATCCATAAAGCGGTAGTAGCTATCAATTTAATAGTATTCATGGTATGTGCTGATCTGAGGGTTCAGTGCTGGTGGCCGCTGGCAGCGGGCTTGCGTGCGCTCGCTGCGCCGGGCGCGGTGCCTGGGGTGTCTGCGCGGGCGGGGCGTGGTGTGCTGGCGGGGGCACCCTGCCATTCGTAGGCCACAGTGCCCGCAGGTTGCTTGAAGTCTCCAGGGTCGCGGTAATCGCCCGCAGGCTGGTCGTCGCGCACCTTGAGGGTGGTGAACATACCGCCCATCTCCAACGGGCCGAAGGGGCCGGTGCCGGTCATCATCGGAAAGGTGTTGTCGGGCAGTGGCATCTCCATGGCACCCATGTCGGCCATGCCGCGCTCGCCCATCACCATGTAGTCGGGCACGATCTTCTGGATCTTGCCCACCAGGCCCCGGTGGTCCACGCCGATCATGGTCGGCACGTCGTGCCCCATGGCGCCCATGGTGTGGTGGCTCTTGTGGCAGTGCAGGGCCCAGTCGCCGGGCTCGTCGGCAATGAACTCGACCTGCCGCATCTGGCCCACGGCTACGTCGGTGGTCACCTCGGGCCAGCGCGCACTTTTGGGTACGGGGCCGCCGTCGGTGCCGGTCACTTCGAATTCGTGGCCGTGGATGTGAATCGGGTGGTTCGTCATGGTGAGGTTGCCGATGCGCATGCGCACGCGCTCACCCTGCCGCGCCACCAGCGGGCTGATGGCGGGGAACACGCGGCTGTTCCAGCACCAGATGTTGTGGTCCAGCATGGTGTTGACCTTGGGGGTCATGCTGCCGGGCTCCACGTCAAAAGCGTTGAGCAAGAAGGCGTAGTCGCGCTGCACCTTGGCGATGTGCGGGTGCGCGGCCTTCGGGTGGGTGATCCACAGGCCCATCATGCCCATGGCCATCTGCACCATCTCGTCGGCATGCGGGTGGTACATGAAGGTGCCGGGGCGGCGCGCCACAAACTCGTACACAAAGGTTTTGCCCGGCTGGATGGCGGGCTGGGTGAGGCCGCCGACGCCGTCCATGCCGTTGGGCAGGCGCTGGCCGTGCCAGTGGATGGTGGTGTGCTCGGGCAGGCGGTTGGTGACGAAGATGCGCACGCGGTCGCCTTCAACCACCTCGATGGTGGGGCCGGGGCTCTGGCCGTTGTAGCCCCACATGTTGACCATGAAGCCGGGCGCCACCTCGCGCACCACGGGTTCGGCCACCAGGTGGAACTCCTTGACGCCTGCGTTCATGCGCCAGGGGGCGGTCCAGCCATTCAAAGTGACCACCGGGTTGTAGGGGCGGCCCGTGGGCGGGTGCTGCGGCGGCGCGGTGTCGGCGCTGGACTGCATGGCGGGCTCGGGCAGCGCGGCCAGGGCCACGCGGCTGACGGAGGCTGCGGCCACTGCCGTGGCGGCGCCGGAGAAGAAATTGCGGCGGTTCATGTCAGTGGCCTTGTGGGGTGGTGGAGGCTGCGGCGCCCGATGCGAGGCCCTGCAGGGCGCCTGGCGATGTGCCGGTGAGTGCGAGCTGCAGATCGGTCTCGGCCAGCCAGAAGTCGCGCTGTGCTTCGATGGCGTTGGCCACGGCCTGGGTGCTGTTGCGCGCTTCGGCCAGCATGTCCCACACACTGGCCAGCATGCCGTTGTAGCGCAGGGTGGTCTCGTCGCTGATGAGCTGGCGCAGGGGTACCACCTCAGCCTGCTGCTGGCGTGCCAGGTCGAGCGCGGTGCGGTAGGTGAGCCAGGCGGCGCGCACCTCGCTGCGGGCGCGCACGGCGGTGTCCTGCAGCTGGGCGGCACTTTGCTCCACCTCGGCCTGGGCGCGGGTACGGGCTGCGCCGCCCCAGTCGAACAGGGGCAGGGGCAACTCCAGCTCCCAACCCCGCGTGATCTCGCGGTGACCGCCATCCCGCTCGGTGGTGGTGTTGCGGCTATAGGCCAGGCCGATATCGCCAAACACGGCGCCTGCGCGGCTCCAGCCCTGCCGGGTGGCCTGGGTGTCGAGCTGGCGGCGGGCCGCTTGCACATCGAGCCGTTCGCGCAGCGCGGTGGCTTCGATGCCTTCCGCGGGCAAGGCGCTGGCGGGCAAGGGCGGCAGCTGGTTGGCCAGCTGGTACTGCGTCTGCAGCCCCCACACGCCCATGCGGCGATTGAGCTGCTCGCGCTCGGTGGCTGCGGCAAGGCGGGCGCGGGCGCGCTGGCGGGTGGCCTCTTGCAGCACGGCCTGCTCGCGGGCCTGCTGCAGACGGCTCCAGTTGCCCACCTGCACCATGCGGCGGGCGAGCTCGGCCCCGGCCTCGGCCGCCTCGACCATGCGGTCGTGGGTGGCGGCTATTTGCTCCGCGGCCACGGCACGCAGCCAGGCGCGGCGGGTGTCGGCGGCAAGCGTCACCACGTCCTGCGCGGCTTGCAGCGTCGCGATCTGCAGGCGCTCGGCCTGGCGCGCGGTGCGCCAGGGCAGGGTGATGAGGTCAATCAGGCTGAAGGCCAGGGTGCGCTCGATTTCGCGCTCGTGGCTGTTGGTGAATCGCCCCAGCGCAAGGTGCGGGTTGGGCAGGGTGATGGCCTGCACGCGCTCAGCGTCGGCCACGCCCAGTGCGGCCAGGCGGGCTTGCAGGCCAGGGTTGTGGAGCAGGGCAATGCGCACGGCAGCGTCTTGTGTCAAGGGCTGTGCCAGCCAGCCTTCGACGGATTTTTCCGCAGAGGCGCGGGCGGCAGGGTCCGCTGCAGGCAGGCTCGCTTGCACGCCCCCGGTGCGGCCCGCAGCGAGATTGGCGACGTCACCGCGCAGGCCATCGGGCGAGACACTGGCGCAACCGGCCAGTACGGCTGCAGCGGCCAGCAGGCAAAGGCGCGGGGACAGGCGTGGGGAAAGGTGTGGAGAAATGTGCGGCATTTGGGCGGGGAGGTTCATGGCTTGCCTCCCGGTGCGTGGTGGCGTAGGTGCATCGGCGTGGGTGAAGCGGACTGGCCGTTGCTGCTGCTGCCGTGGTGCCCGTGGTGATGACGGTGGGGGCTTTTTTGCCCTTCGACGGTGGACGGGGGTGTGGCGGGTTGGGCGCTCTGCCGAGCCTCCCAGGCGACGATGTCGGCATGCCCCCTGGGAAAGGCAGCCACCGCCTCGTGCGCCTCGCGCCATGACTGGGGCGATGGGGGCGCGCTGGGCAATGGGGGTTGTGGGACGAGGGCGGGGTGGGCCAGTGGAGCCGTCGAGGCTGCAACATGGGCAGCGTCGGTAGCCGTTGCGAGAGGATGGCTGGGGGTGGGAGCAAGGCCCTGGGCCAGCGAAAGCAGCGGTGCCAGCAGCACAAGGCAAACAGTTCGCGGGGGCGATGAAGCGGGATATGCAAATGAGGCAGGCGCGCGCATGGCGATCTCCAGACAACGGACGAAAAAGGTATTGCGCTACCGCCCGGGCCACCCTGTTTCAGGGGTGCTCAGGCTGGGGCAGACGCACTTCGGGCGTTGGAGATCAGGCGATGGGTGGTTTGATGGTCAGTGCGGGAGGCGCACTGTCAAACCGTGCAGACGCCGTGGGCAGCGCGGTGCCCAGGCGGCGGAGAGCGCAGGACGCTGCCGGGGCGGCGTCGAGCATTGCCGAATGGCAGATTTCGCAGGCGGAACATGCGGCAGAGTGGTGATTATGTGCAGCACATCCCACCAGTTCACCATCACACGCGGATGCCGCAGCAGCATGCACGGCATGGTCATCGTGATGGGCGATGGTGTGACTGCCTTCCTGCATTTCTGCAGCCATGGCCTGTGCGGCCTGGTCAGTCCTGTGCTCTTGTGAGGTAGGGTATGCCGCCTCGGCTGCCACCACGTGGCTGTGCTCCTGCACATGCGGCGCGCTAGCAGGAAGCAGGGGCGGCAAGACCCCTGCGGCCATGGCGGTGCCAGTAAGTCCCCGCAGGACCAGCACCACCATCAACACGAAATAGAGGCCGCGACGCATGTCCCAATGATACGGCGGCACGCCTCAAGGTTCCCAAAAGGTTACATCTCCGGCCCCCGGCCCTTGGGGCGGCCACCAGGCACTGCGGGCAAATGGGGGTGCAGATGTAGGGCGGTTCGGCTTACGATGTAACAATGCGTTCGGTGCATCTCCTGGCCCTGCGGTGCCTGGAATGACTGTGCAAGACGAAAGGTCGGTATGCCTTCCTGGCTGGTGGGAACCTGGAGTACGTTGTCTGCGCGAATCCGCTGGCTGGTTCTGGTGGCGACCCTGCCCGCCGTGCTGCTGGCGGTTTACCAGGCACGGTCGCACCGCATGGACGCCATCGCCGCCGCAGAGAACCAGGCTTTGGGCACGCTGCGGGCCGTGGCAGCCAGCCAGCAGCGCCTGATTCAGAACACCCGCGATTTTCTGCAGAAGCTTGCTGCCATGCCCTCGGTGCACCGGCCGGCGGAACCCGAGTGTGGAAGGTACTTGGCCGAGGTGCTGTCGCTCAACGCCACTTACGTCAACATTGGTGTGCCACAGGCCAGTGGGGACCTGCTGTGCAATGCCCGCCCGTTGAAGGCGCCCGTGAACGTGGCGAACCGGCCCTATTTCCAGCACGCCATCACCACCCGGGAGTTCTCGGTGGGGGCTTTTCAGATCGACCGGGCTGCCCAGGTGGCGAGCGTCAATTTTGCGGTGCCTGTAGTCCCGCCGGGCAGCCAGGAGGTGGTGGGCGCTGCAGTGGCCGTGGTGTCGCTGGAATGGTGGAGCCTGCGGCTTGCCGATTTGGGCCTGCCACCCGGGGCTGTGGCGCGTGTGACCGACGCCGATGGGCGCGTGGTGGCGCGTTTCCCGCCCGACGGGGCCGAACTCGGAACCCAGTTGGCCGACGCAGATTTCAGCGCGGCGCTGCAGCGCTCTGCCGAAGGGGTATTGCAGCGCAGCAATGCGGCCGGATCACACCAGTTGATGGTGTTTCAGCCGCTCATAGAGTCGGGTGGAAAAACGGTTGCCACCATGAGTCTGGCTGTGCCACTGGACCAGCTCTACGCCACTGCCAACCGCAACATGTGGACCGAGGTGGCCTTCTTGCTGGCTGGCCTTGCGCTGTCTTTCCTGCTGGCCCAGCAGGGCGTGCGGCGGGGCGTGATGAAACCATTGCGGCGCCTGTTGGACGCCACCGACGAACTGGCCCAGGGCCGTTATGCCCCCCAACCCCTCGCCACCGGCCTGGCAGAGTTGACCGAGTTGGGTCAGCGTTTTGACCGCATGGCGCTTACGCGCCAGAGCGCCGAGGCCCAGTTGCGCCAGAGTGAGGAAAACCTGTCCATCACGCTGCATTCCATTGGTGATGGGGTGGTGGCCACGGATGCGCAGGGCCATATCACACGCATGAATGCAGTGGCCGAACGCCTGACAGGCTGGCCGTTACCCGAGGCACTGGGCAAGCCGCTGACGGACGTGTTTCGCATCGTCAATGCCAGCACGCGGGAGCCGGTGGTCGATCCGGTTCGGATGGTGGTGGCCAAGGGCGAGGTGGTGGGGCTGAGCAACCACACGACCTTGCTCGCGCGGGACGGTGCCGAATATCAGATTGCGGACAGCGCGGCGCCCATTCGCAATGCGCAGGGGCAGATTGTCGGTGTCGTGCTGGTGTTCAGCGACGTGACCGAGGCCTACCGCGTGCGCAAGCAACTGGAAGACAACGAAGCGCGCTTTCGCACCCTGACCATCTTGTCGTCTGACTGGTACTGGGAGCAGGATGCCCAGTTCCGCCTGACCCATGTGGACGGAAGCGACAAAGACCGTCTGCTGCAGGAGGCGGCTGCGTACATGGGCAAGACGCGCTGGGAGTTGGCAGGCCCTGGGGTGAGCGAAGCCCGCTGGCAGGAGCACCGCGAGCTGCTGGAACGCCATCAGGAGTTCCGCGATTTCGAGTTCCAGCGCAAAGACCGTTCGGGCCAGTTGCACTGGCTTTCGGTGAGCGGCACACCCATTTTTGACGTGAACGGGACATTTTGCGGTTACCGGGGCGTGGGCAAGGACATCACGGCGCGCAAGCGCGATGAAAACGAGCTGCGCATTGCGGCCATTGCGTTTGAGTCGCAGGAGGGCATGATCGTCACCGACCGAGAGACCGTCATCCTGCGCACGAACAGGGCCTTCACCAAAATTACGGGCTACAGCGCGGAAGATGCGGTGGGCAAGCGTTCCAGCCTTCTCGCGTCGGGCCACCATGACAAGGCCTTTTTCGACGCCATGTGGGGCAGCCTCTCGGACACCGGTGAATGGAAAGGCGAAATCTGGAACCGCTGCAAAAGCGGGGCGGTCAACCTCCACTTCATGGGCATCACAGCCGTCACGGACGATGGGGGCGAAGTCACCCACTATGTCGGCACGCTCAGCGATATCACCCAGCGTGCCCAGGCCGCGCGCGAGATCGAGCATCTGGCCTTTTATGACCCGCTGACACACCTGCCCAACCGCCGCCTCATGCTGGACCGTCTGCAGCAGGCGTTTGCCACCAGTGCGCGCACCGGCCTGCATGGCGCGCTGTTGTGCCTCGATCTGGACCACTTCAAGACCCTGAACGACACACTGGGCCATGACATGGGCGATGTCTTGCTGCAGCAGGTTGCGCAGCGCCTGTCGGGATGCGTGCGTGAAGGTGACACCGTGGCCCGCCTGGGCGGTGATGAGTTTCTGGTGCTGCTGGAAGACCTGGATGCGCTTGGCACCGACGCGGCTGAGCAGGCCCAGAATGTGTCCGAGAAAATACTTGCCGCCCTGAACCAGCCTTACCAGCTTGCCTTGCACCATGTGCACAGCACGACCAGTGTGGGAACCGTGCTGTTCAGCGGCCAAAGCCAAACGGTGGAAGACGTCGTCAAACACGCCGACCTGGCCATGTACGCCGCAAAAACAGCGGGGCGCAACGCGATCCGGTTCTTTGATCCGATGATGCAGGCGGCGGTCTCTGCCCGCGCTGCACTGGAAAACGACCTGCGCACTGCGTTGGCTGCCGGGCAGTTTTTGCTGCACTACCAGATCCAGGTGGGCTGCGGCGTACGCCCTGTCGGGGCCGAGGCGCTGATCCGCTGGCAACACCCGGAGCGCGGCATGGTCCCCCCTTATGAGTTCATCCCTTTGGCCGAAGAAACGGGGCTCATACTGCCCATAGGCCTTTGGGTATTGCAGACCGCGTGTGCTCAGTTGCGCCGCTGGCAGGGCAACCCCACCACGGAACAGCTACAGTTGTCTGTGAACGTGAGCGCGCGGCAGTTCCGGCAGCCCGATTTCATGGAGCAGATTCGCACCGTGTTGCTGCAAACCGGTGCGCGGCCCGACCGTTTGAAGCTGGAACTGACGGAAAGCCTGGCGCTGGACAACGTGGACGACACCATCGCGAAGATGAACGCATTGCGCGCCCTGGGTCTGCGGTTTTCTCTGGACGACTTTGGCACGGGGCAGTCATCGCTGTCCTACCTCACGCGCCTGCCGCTGGACCAGCTCAAGATCGACCAGAGCTTTGTGCGCAACATTGGCATTCAGCACACCGATGCGCTGATCGTGCAGACCATCATCGGCATGGCGCAGAGCCTGGGAATCGACGTGATCGCCGAAGGCGTGGAGACGGACGCGCAGAGGGCGTTTCTGGAAAAGCACGGCTGCACGCTCTTTCAGGGTTACCTGTTCAGCCGCCCGGTGCCGATCGGGGTGCTGGAGCAGTACCTGCAGGCACGGGCAGCCTCTGTTTGAGTTCTGGTCCGTGTGTTCTGGCCCGGCTTACACCGCCATGTAACGCCCTGGCCGATGGTTCATCGCCAGGACCAGGTTGAGCGCCACGGCCCCTGCAATGGACCAGGCAACGCGCAGGGGTTCCACCGTCCACAGCGCCAGCAGCACGATGCAGCAGTCCACCGCCATCTGGACCTTGCCGGCGCGCCATCCGTACCGGTCTTGCAGGTACAGCGCGGCAATGCCCACGCCCCCCAGGCTGCAACGGTGGCGAAACAGCACCAGAAACCCCGTGCCCGTGATCAGACCGCCTGCGACGGCCGCGTACAGTGGCTGCAATTGCGCAAACTCCAGAAATTGAGTCTGCAATTCGGTCAGCAGCGACAACAGCAGCACGGCAATAAACGTCTTGACCGTAAATGCGCGTCCCAGCTTGCGCAGGGCCAGCCAGTAAAAGGGCAGGTTCAGCACAAAGAAAATCTTGCCAAAGCCGATACCCGTGGCGTAGTGCAACAGGAACGCAAGGCCTGCGGTTCCCCCGGTCAGCAGGCCTGCGCTGGTGAAAAAAGCAACCCCTACGGAAATGAGCAGCACGCCAGTGAAGATGGCCACAGCATCTTCCGTGAGCGTGTGTGGCACCACCACAGGAGCGACCACTTGCGCAGGGTTCGGCAGGGAAGGGGCGTGGGGTGCAGGCGGGTTGGACATGGTGAGCGCAGGCGGGCAGGGCGGCGGGTGCCGGTCAGGGGAAAGAGTCGCAGATTGAAGCATGCAAGCCCTGTGCCGGACTTGTCCGCCGTCAAGAAGCGGCGTGTCTGTGGGGGCTTCGGTCCTGGAAAACTGGTCGCTCCTTGGCTGTTTTTTGGCCGATTCTTGCAATCTGCTTTAGATGTAACACCTGCAACGCACAGCGATGTGGGGCTGGGGCGGCAGCGTTCCTGCGAAAATAACGGGCTTTGCCCATTGCGGGGACCTGCTCCCTGACGCCCGCCACCCTTCGGGGGGGCCGGTGCCATGGACGCCTCAGATTGATGTACCAGCCCCACCGACTCAACAGCTCCAGACTTGTGCTTTTGCTCCAGCAATGGACGCAGCCACACGGTGGATCGGCGCGCCAGGATGTGGCGGAGCAACTCAGCCAGTGGCTCAGTACCGTGGATGCGGTCAAGCTCAGCCGGGCACTGCATGCTCTGGAGTCCAGCCAAACCCCGGCTGTCACTACGCTGGGGCGGGGGACGGTGGATGTGCGCGCATTGCAGGCCAGCCTTCAGTCCACCCGTGCCGAGTTGACGGACTTGGTCACGGCCAAGGCCGCGCCTGCTAAACCCGTGCGCGAGCGTGCCGACAACACCCCTGTCGACGGCCCGGACCCCGAGGCCGGGGCAGATTTTGCAGTCCACGCGGCGCGTTATCTGGCGCTACAAAAGCAGATGGATGCCAGACTGGCTGCCTTGCGCGCGCTGATTCGGCAGAGCTTGTCGATGGGCCCCGAGGGCCTGCGTCGGCTGGCCCTGCTGGATGCGGTGATGGACCAGATGCTGGGTGCGCGTGAGCAAAGGCTGTGGGCGTCGCTACCCGGCCATCTGGAGCGGCGGATGGCGCATTTGCGCGCAGCCCACCAGCAGCAGCTGGAGGCTGTAGGGCGAGACGATGAGCCGCAGCGCTGGGTGCTGCCGGGCGGCTGGCTGTTTGCCTTTGAGCAGGACTTGCGGGCGCTGCTGCTGGCCGAGCTGCAGGTGCGGCTGGAGCCCCTTGCTGGTTTGCTGGAAGCGGCGCAGAGCCATGACTCCCACCGTCCCCCCACAACCACGAAGACCCCGGAACCGGTAACAGGAATGATCGAATGAACAAGAGTGTGATGGCCGCCATCTTTGCGGTGGGCCTGGCGGTGGTGGGCTGGGTGGGATGGGGATTTGTCGGGTCGAGCCCTCTGGCGCTGGCCATGACGGTGGTGATTGCTGCCGTCTACGTGGTGGGAGCCTATGAGCTGATGCAGTTCCGGGCCGCGACTTCGTCGCTGTCCATTGCGCTGGCCGGGCTGGGGCAGCAGCCCCTGGTGGACCTGGGTGGTTGGCTGGAGCGCCTGCATTCGTCCTTGCGCAACCCGGTTCGCCAGCGGATCGACGGGGAGCGTGTGCCCCTGCCGGGGCCTGCGCTGGCGCCGTACCTGGTGGGACTCCTGGTCATGCTGGGCATGCTGGGCACCTTTCTGGGCATGGTGGTCACCTTCAATGGCGCGGTTTTCGCACTGGAGGCCTCGTCCAGCTTGGAGTCTATCCGGGCGGCGCTGGCCGCGCCCATCAAGGGGCTGGGCCTGTCGTTCGGCACCTCGGTGGCCGGGGTGGCAGCGTCGGCCATGCTGGGGCTGATGTCCGCCCTGTGCCGCCGCGAACGGCTGGCAGCGTTGCGCACGCTCGATGCCCGCATCGCCAGCGAGCTGCGCCCCTTCTCGGCGGCCCACCGGCGCCAGGAAATGTTCGAGGCCCTGCAGGCCCAGGCGCAGGCCATGCCGCTGATTGCTGAGCGCCTGCAAGGCCTGATGGAAGGGCTGGAGCGCCGCCACGAGCAGTTGAACGGCCAACTGCAAGACCAACAGCAGGTGTTTCACCGCGAGGCGGCAGCGGCCTACACCCAGCTGGCCACCACCGTGGGGGCATCCCTGCACGACAGCCTGGGCGCCAGCGCCCGCATGGCGGGTGAGACGATCCGCCCGGTGGTGGAGCAGGCCATGGCAACGCTGGCGCAAGAGGCTGAGCGCTCGCACCAGCGGCTGCGCGAGGCCACTGGCGTGCAGATGCACGCCCTCACGGCCCAATGGGAGGGCACGGCCCGCCAGGTGGCGGACACCTGGACGGAGGCCTTGGACCGCCACACGCAGACGCAGGACCAGCAGGCGGTGCAGTTGGGCAGCGCGCTGCAGTCCATCACGCAGACGCTAGAGCAGCGCACCACGACGCTGCTAGCCACGTTGCAAGAGACTGTGGCCCAATCACAGGCGGCCCAACTGGCGGCCGACCAGCAGCGCCTTGCGGGCTGGAGCCAGTCCATGGAGGGCATGGCCAGCCGACTGGCGGAGCAATGGCAGCTTGCGGGTGAACAAACGGCGCAGCAGCAGCGCGGCGTCTGCCAGGCGCTCGAAGGCGCTGCCACCCAGCTCGACCAGTCACTGCAGACGGCATCGCAGGCCTATGAGCAGCGCACCACGGCGCTGCTGGCCTCGTTGCAAGAGACGGTGGCCCAATCACAGGCGGCCCAGTTGGCGGCCGACCAGCAGCGCCTCGCAGGCTGGAGCCGGTCCATGGAGTGCATGGCCAGCACACTGGCGGAGCGATGGCAACAGGTGGGCGAGCAAACCGCACAGCACCAGCAGGGCGTGTGCCTGGCGCTGGAAGGCGCTGCCACCCAGCTCGACCAGTCACTGCAGACGGCATCGCAGGCCTTCGAGCAGCGCACCACGGCGCTGCTGGCATCGCTGGAACAGACGGTGGAAAAAACGCAGGCCGACCAGGCAGTGGCGGATCAGCAGCGCCTTGCGGGCTGGAGCCAGTCCATGGAGGGCATGGCCAGCCGACTGGCGGAGCAATGGCAGCAGGTGGGCGAACAAACGGCGCAGCAGCAGCGCGGCGTGTGCCAGGCGCTGGAGGGCGCTGCGGCGCAGCTCACCGAGCGCATGACCGAGCAGGTCCACGAGGCCCTGGGCGGTGCCGCCCGATTGATGGACCAGTCGGACGCACTGTTGCACACCCGCATCGAGGCCGAAGCCCAATGGGCCGAAACCCAGGCCCAGCGCATGGATGCGCTGGCGGGCGTGTGGCGCACGGAATTGGTGGCACTGCGGGATGCCGAGGCGGCACGCGGCCAGGCCGCAGTGGAGCGGCTCGATGCGCTGCAGGCCGCTGTGGCCGGGCACCTGGCCACCCTGGGTTCTGCGCTGGAAGCCCCGCTCACGCGATTGCTGCAGACGGCGTCGGATGTGCCGCAGGCCGCGGCTGAGGTGATCACCCAGTTGCGCCAAGAGATGACCCACCTGAGCGAACGCGACAACGCGGCCCTGGCAGAGCGCACGGCGATGATGGAGCAACTGGGTGTGTTGCTCCAATCGGTGAACGAAGCCGCCGGGCAGCAGCGTGCGGCCATTGAATCGCTGGTGGGGTCTGCGGCCTCGGTGCTGGAGCAGGCGGGGCAGGAGTTTGCCCAGGCGCTCGGCGCACAGGCGGGCAAGGTCGATGAAGTGTCGGCGCACGTGGCCGCCAGCGCGGTGGAGTTGTCGAGCCTGGGTGAGTCCTTTGGCCACGGCGTGGAGTTGTTCACGGCCAGCAACGAAAAGCTGATGGACAGCCTGCAGCGCATCGAAGGCGCCATTGGCCAGTCCATGAGCCGCAGCGATGAGCAGCTGGCCTACTACGTGGCGCAGGCCCGCGAGGTGATCGATCTGAGCATTTCTTCGCAGCAGGGCATTGTGGAAGACCTGCGCCGCCTCAACGGGCAGATGGCCGCAGCGGTGCAGGGAGTCGCCGCGTGACCGGCCTGGACGACACGCTGGACGATGCCACCGAACAGACGGCCCCGGTGTGGGCCGTGTTTGGCGACCTCATGGCGGGCTTGCTGGGTGCGTTTGTGCTGATTCTGGTGGGCGTGCTGGTGGTGCAGATCGACCTGGTCGCCAGCCTCAAGCAGGAAGTGGAAAAGCGGCAGATGGAAGAAAAGCGCCGCATGGCGCTGGAAAAAGCACTGGCGATTCCGCTGGCCAGCGGCCGCGTCACGGTCAATGAAGGCCGTATCGGCATCAGCGGCAGCGTGCTGTTTGCGGCAGGCTCTGCCGAGTTGCGCCCTGAAGGCCGGCAACTGCTCCAGAGCCTGGTGCAGCCGCTGCAGGTGTACCTGCGCGAACGTGACGAGATGCTGATGGTGAGTGGCTTTACCGACAACACCACGCTGCTGCAGGGGCGCCACCAGCGCTTTGCCGACAACCTGGAGCTGTCCGCTCAGCGCGCGTTGACCGTGACCCGCGCCCTGATCGAAGAGGATATGCCATCGTCCCAGGTGTTTGCTGCGGCCTTTGGCGCCGAGCAGCCGGTGGCAGACAACGCCGACGAAAAGGGGCGGGCACAGAACCGCCGCGTGGAGATGGCCCCCGTACCCCGCGCTGCCCAAGCCAAGCCCGCCCGCAATGAGTGAGCCGACCCTGGAGTCCCTACGGGCCGAAGGCGCCCAGCACCACGACCCGGTGCGCTTTCGGTACCTGGAGGTGCTGGCCGCGCGCCTGCCTGCGCAGCCCCCCGCCGTACAGCAGGTGCTGGCCCGCAGGCTGCAGGCCGCCTTGGTGGACTACGCCAGGCGCATCCGGACAACTCCCCGTCAGCCACTGGCTGCAGCAGCGCTGGCCGGTGCACCATCTGCACTGGCGCAACTGAACCGCGATCTCAGTACCCGCGCCCAGGCCGACGCAGACAGCGTGCTGGTGGGCGGTGGCGCCAGTGTGTCGGACATGAAGAGCGTGCGCCGTTTCAGCGAAGTCTGGTCCAAGATTGCTGCGGAACAACAGGTGGCCCAGGCCTTCACGCGTGGGCCGGAAAACGCTGGGCCGTTGAATGCGCACCGCCTCATGCTGCGCTCCCTGGCCTTGCTGCGGTCCCTGTCGCCGGACTACCTGCGGCATTTTTTATCGCAGATGGACAGCCTGCTGTGGCTAGAGCAGGCCGCTGCAAAGCCAGCCAGGGCACCCCTCAAACCAGGGCGTGCGGCTCGCTCCTCCAAGCACTGAGCGCGCAGGCTGCGACTGGGGAAGCCGGGTGCGCAGTTTTCAGACGCCGTGGTCGTCGGGCTGCACGGGGCGGATCGCCGTTTCCTCCAGCGCCTGGTCCATCAGCACAGTGACTTCTGCCGCTGGCACCATGGTCCGGAAAGCACTCACGTGGGAGCGCCCGATGTTGCCCAACGGCAGCCGTGCCAGCAGGTGCCCCAGGGGCACCAGGGCCAGCCGCAGCAGCTGGCCGGTGGCCTCGCGCGCATCTCCCAGTGCGAGGGCGTAGCGCAGCATGGCGGTGTGTGACCGCCAGTGCAGGGGCAATGAGGTCTGTCCCAGCACGTGGGCGGCCTCCAGCCAACGCCAGCGCTGGGCGGGGGGCGCGTCAGGCTGGCGGGCAAAGCTGGCCAGCAGGTGGTTGAACGCGGCGCACCTGTGTAGCGCGGTGGGGGCGGCGCCCCCGGCGGCATGCTGCGCGGCCAGTTGGCGCCAGCGCCTTTGGCGGTGCCGGTAGAACACCTGGGCAAACAGGGCGCTCAGCGGTGTCATCAGCCAGGGCAGGTGGCGCGCAACCACCTCGATGTCATCGGTGTACAGCGTGCGGCCATCGGACAGGGGCTGCAGGGTGATGCGGTGGTCCCAGCGGCGCATGAGCACGCCTTCTCCGTTGTCGCGCAGCGTGGGCCAGCCGCCCCTTTGTGCAGCCGGCTCAATGGAGATGCGCACGGTTTGCGGGCCCATGGGCAAAACGCCCAGCAACCGCATGTGCAGCGCCAGCTCGCCGGGAGCCCAGTGCGTGGGCCATTCCGTGCCCCGTGCGGGGTGAAACTGGATGAGCGGCGCGGTGATGTGGCGGAACACAGCGGTGCTTTGCAGCTGCGCAGCCACCCATTCAGGCGGGGCGCTCAACGGAGTCGATAGGTGCACGCGCATGGATCAGTGCCCTTGCGGTTGTGGCTGTGCGGTGGTGCTGGCCAGCTCTTGCCGCGCGTGGCGTATCACGCTCCAGCCGCCGCTGATGGCCAGGCCTGCCATGATGGCCGCCACCGCCAGATCGGGCCAGGCGGTGCCGGTGCCCAACACGCCCAGGGCAGCGCCCATCACCGCCAGGTTGCCCAGCGCATCGTTGCGGGTGCACAGCCACACGCCGCGCATGTTGGCGTCGCCCTCCCGGTAGGCATAGAGCAGGGCGGCCACGCCCAGGTTGGCCGCTAGCGCCAGCAGGCCCACGCTGCCCATGGTGAAGGGCTCGGGCGGTGTGCCTTGCCACGCACCCCAGGCCACGCGCCCAATCACGAACACGCCAAACGCCAGCATGCTGGCCCCCTTGACCAGGGCGGCGCGGGCGCGCCAAGTGAGGGCCATGGTCAGCACCCACAGCGACAGGCCGTAGTTGGCGGCATCCCCCAAAAAATCGATGGCATCGGCCAGCAGCGATGCCGAGCCCGACTGGGTACCCGCCCCCAGCTCCACCACAAACATGGCAGCGTTGACGACAAGTGCTATCCACAAGATGCGGCGGTAGCGCGGGTCGGCGGCGGCAGGGCCAGTGGCGCAATGGTCGTCGTGGCAGTGGGCAGACATGGGGGGGTTCTCCGTGCAGTTTTGAAAGCGATGGCATGATTGGAAACCTTGAAGTCACTCGAAGGTCAAGCCATGGATCAAAACGTTGTGCAGTTCCGCATTGGCGAGGCCGCCCTGCAGTCCGGGGTGTCCGCTGCCAACATCCGCTATTACGAGAAGGAGGGGCTGTTGCCCCCTGGCGTGCGGGGCGACAACAGCTACCGCCTGTACAGCGGTGCCGACGTGCACCAGCTGCGTTTTATCCGCCTGTGCCGCGCCATGGACATGTCGCTGCATGAGGTGCGCACTCTGCTCGCGCTGGACTGGAGCCGCAAAGAAGACTGCGACGCCGCACGCGACACGCTGGATGACCATCTGCAGCATGTGCGTGCCCGCCTGGCAGAGCTGCAGACGCTGGAGGCCGACCTGCTCGCGCTGCGCAACCGCTGCGATGGGACGGATGCCCACTGTCACATCATCGAAGCCCTGCACGCGCGTGCGGATGCGCAGCCCGCTGTGCCGTTCGCCACCGCTGCGGCAAAGCGGCATGTGTAGCCCGGTCTGCCGTGGGCGCTTGCAAGCACCAGCTTCCGCAAGGATGTGAGTAGCTGTTTCTTCTGCGTTTGAAAATGCTATAAAAATAATAGCTGTTTGCGCTTGTCTATCAAGCGCTAGATGCCAAAAACATCGAAAAATTTCTATGGCAGTCCACCGTCAACGCTCTTTGTGAGTGCCCCGCTATGATCCGACCATGATTTCGCGCTTGCCCGGCCTCTCCCTGCCCGAACGTGTGTGGAACACCGCGCGGCGCTGGGCGGTCGCCTGGTGGCGCATCTTGTATCTGGGGGCGGTGGTGCTGGTGCTGGTGTTGTCGCCGTCCAGCTATGGCAAGGGCACGCGCAGGGCGCTGGCACGCCACCTGTATCTCGACACCGCCCCGGTGCTGCTCGGCTTTACGGTGCTGGCTGCCCTGATCAGCCTGGTGCTCACGCGCATCGTGGTGGTCACGGCGCTCAGCTATGGCCTGTCGCGCTATGCGCTGGAGATGGTGATCCGCGTGCTGGTGCTGGAGCTGATCCCGCTCACGGCGGCGCTGTTCGTCGCCATGCGCTGCACCATCCCCAATGGCTCGCAGATCACGCGGCTGCGGCAAACCGGACGGTTTGACGCGCTGCGCGCCCATGGCTCGGACCCGGTGCGCATCGAGCTTCTGCCGCGCGTGATCGCTGGAGTGTTCGCCTGCATCACGCTCGCCGCGCTCAGCTGTGTGGTGGCCCTGGTGCTGGCGTACCTGGGGGTGTATGGTTTCAATTTGGCGGGGTTGCCCAGCTACACCCGCATGTTTGGCCAGGTGTTCACGCCCAGCGTGACGATGGTGTTCGCGCTCAAGACCGTGTTCTTCAGCCTGGCCGTAGCGCTGATCCCCATGGCGGCAGGCCTGTACGACACGGGCGATCGCACCCAGCCCGATTCAGAGCTGGGCGGCCTGGCCCGCATGTTTGCCGTGCTGCTGATGATCGAGGTGGCCTCGCTCATGGGCAACTACTACTGACCGATGTCTGCTGACACCCGACTACCCCATTCCTTTACGGCGACCCACCTTCCGGCACCATGAACGACGAGAACCACAACGCCCGCCAAACGCCGCCCCCGGGGCCCGCTCCGGCTTCTCCCGCCACCGACGTGCCGCCCGTGGAAACCCTGCGCCCGGTGGCCTACCTGGAGATCAAGGCGGCGGCGTTGCTGCTGTTCACGTTGGCCCTCATCGTCGGGTCGGGCCTGTACCTGCTGTATGCGCGTGGTGCGTTCGAACCCACGCAGACCCTGGTGCTGACGGCCGACGACTCTGAAGGCGTGGTGGTGGGCATGGACATGACGTTCTCGGGTTTCCCCATTGGCCGCGTGCGCCGCATCGAACTGGCCGAAACCGGCAACGCCCGCATCATCGTGGACGTGCCCCGCAAGGACGCGCACTGGCTGCGTGAATCCAGCGTGTTCACACTGGTGCGGGGCATTGTGGGTGGCACCAACATCCGCGCCTACACCGGCATGCTGAACGACAAGCTCCTGCCCGATGGTGCCGTGCGCCCCGTGCTGCGTGGCGACGCCACCGCCGAAATCCCGCAGCTCATGGCCTCGGCGCGCGAACTGCTGTCTAACCTCAATGCGCTCACGGCGCAGGACGCTGCCCTGGGCAGCAGCCTGACCAATGTGCAGGCGCTCACCGAACGCCTCAATGGCCCCGGCGGCATGCTGGGAGTGCTGATGGGCAATGAGGCCGATGGGAAGAAAATTGTTGCCACGCTCGACCGCACCAATGCCCTGCTGGCGCGCCTGGATGGCATGGCGGCGCGGGCTGACAAACAGGTATTGGGTGCCGAAGGCAGCAAGGATGCGTTGGTACCTGAGGTGCGGGCCACCGTGGCCCAGCTCAATGGCTTGTTGGCCGACACCCGCACCAGCCTGAAAAAGGTGGATGCGGTGCTGGTGGAAGCCCAGGCCATTGGCGCCAATGCCCGCGAAGCCACCACTGACCTGGGGGCCTTGCGCGCCGAGGTGGAAAGCAATCTGCGCAAGGTAGAAAGCCTGGTCAACGAAATCAACCGCAGATGGCCTTTTGCGCGGGATACGGAACTCAAGCTGCCATGAAGCCCTTTTCAGTTTCTGCATTCCCTTCGAAGCCCATGCACCTGGCCAGGCCACTGCGGGTGTCATTGCTGGGAGCTGTGGTGGTTGCGGCGGCCTTGTTGTCCGCATGCTCCAGCAAACTTCCCGTGCCCGACTGGCAGATGAACGCTCAAGGCTCAGCCCAGAAGGCCCTCGAAGCCTATCTGTCGGGCAACCCCCGCGTCGAGCAGCTCGAATGGGACCGCGCCCGGGCTGAAGTGGCCCGCACGGGGCGCCCAGACCTGCTGGCCCGTCTGGAACTGATGCGCTGCGCTGCGCAGGTCGCCAGCTTGGTACCTGGCCCCTGCGAGCGCTTTGAACCGCTGCGCGCCGACGCCGCTGCGCCCGAGCGCGCTTATGCCGACTATCTGGGGGGGCGAGTACAGCCTCAGGACGTGGGCTTGCTGCCCGAAGCGCAGCGCAAGGTGGCTGCATCGGGCGATGCATCTGCGTTGCCCGCTTTGGAAGACCCGCTGTCGCGCCTCGTGGCAGCTGGGGTGCTGTTTCAGTCGGGGCGCGCCAGCCCGGCGGTGATCGCTATCGCTGCTGACACAGCCTCTGCCCAGGGCTGGCGCAGACCGTTGATGGCCTGGCTCAGTGTGCAGGCGCAACGCACTGAAGCTGCGGGCGACCAGCAAGCCACTGCAGCGCTGCGTCGGCGCATTGCCATCGTGGAGCAGGGTGCACCGCAGCGCTGAGGCGCGAACGGCTAGCGCAGGCGTGCCTGCAATTGCGTTTCGATGTGTTCCCGCTCCAGCGCAAACTGCTGGGCGGTGATCTCATTGGCTTCGTATTTGCGGGCGGTGGATAACAACAGCACCGTGTTTTCCAGACGCGTGTCTTGTTGCAACGAGGGCGGCAGGGCGGTCAGTCGGTCAAAACTCTGCTTGTAGAGTTCGCTCCAGCTCAGCGCCCCGGCCTGGGCCTGGGCGCGCGCACCGTCATGCCAGCGCGCGAATTCTTCAAGGGAGCCATCCCTCGGGCTGGTGCATCCCCCCATCGCCACCAGCAGCGCTGTCGCCGCCACAGGCCACGCGAAGAAGCGAGCAGAAAAAAGGCTTGCAGAGATTCGAAAACGTGTGGTCACGATCGTCCTCCATTCTGGATTGCCACCGAAAATCCCGGTGCGCAGCGCCAGATGGTACTCCGATGCTATGCTTTTTGCTACCCATGGCGAGTAGGCGTGCTAAACCACTCCACCTCATGCACAAGGTCACTCAAACAGACTGGAGGGAAAGATCTGGTCCAGCCCACTGGGCAAAAGCGGCATCGAATCCACCGACTGCACGGTCACATCGGGCATCAACAACGATGCCGCCGCCAGTACCGCAAGCACAACCGTGCCGGCAAACGCAGCGAGGGCGCGGGTTCCGGGTGTCAAGGGGTGGCGCTTCATGGCGGATCCTTTGTCAAAAAGGTGGGAGTCCCAATGAGCTCCCGGGTCAGCCTCAATGGCTGGTGTAGAGGATTTCAGCAAAACGCGCGGTCAGCGTCTGTCAGACAAGTGCGATATCCGCAGATGACCCCGGTTTGTTGCCTTTGGTTGCAAGTCATTCAGAAGCTTGGTTGTGCTCAGATGTTCCGTAGAGCGAGCATGCACATGACACTAGGAGTCCAGCGTGGTCCTTGTCCCACCGCGCTGCACCTGGCAGGAGTCCAAAGACGGAAGCCAATCGGCCGAAGCCGGCGCTGGCGCTGAGCGCATGGGCGCGAATTTGAATGGGTAACGGGGATAGGTTGTTGCCAGCGCTGCCCGCCCCTGCGGCGAAATGGCAAGGACCTCTGCTTTTTGCTCCTTGGCACGCACATCTGGAAGCTGCACCTCTACGAGCTGAGCAGCCGCCAGCACCCGAAGCTTGTCAACGTCGCAGGGCTTCTCGATCATCATGGGCAGCTTGCTCTGTGCAAGGACGAACAGTAGCTCCATGGGCATAGGTGCACTCCTTTTGGGTGGAGTCATTTATTGTGAATAGTGTGCCGCGGCGTGACAACCAATCACACGTTTTGCAACAAATCGGCGGGTTTGGTCCCACCGCTCCCGGCATTTCGCGAGGCGGGAAGGAGGCGCTGAAAGCGCTCCGTGTCACTTGATAGGCCGAAACGAAAAAAGCGCCCCGAAGGACGCTTTTTTGATTTTTGGCGGAGAGGGCGGGATTCGAACCCGCGGTGGGGATTAGCCCACACACGCTTTCCAGGCGTGCGACTTAAACCGCTCATCCACCTCTCCGAAGCCTTCGATTATAGCCATAGGAAAAGGGATATCTGGGCTGACAGTAGCCGTTGCCTCGAAAAAAGCTTTGCTTGCGCTCAGGCCGCTTTCTGTGAAGCTTGCACCATCTTCATCGCCGAACCGATCAGCGCAGACACCTCCGTCATGTTGCTCGGCACGATAAGTGTGGTGTTGGAGTCTGCTGCCACCTGGCTGTAGGCTTCCACGGCCTTCTCTGCCACTTTGAGTTGCACCGCCTGCTCGCCTCCGGGCTGACGAATGGCGGCGGCCACGCGCTCTATGGCTTGCGCGGTCGCTTCTGCCACAGCGGTGATGGCTGCTGCTTCACCTTGGGCGTTGTTGATCTGGGCTTGCTTCTCGCCCTCCGAGCGGGCGATGAACGCTTCTCGCTCGCCGGTGGCGATGTTGATCTGCTCCTGTCGGCGGCCCTCAGACGCTGCAATGAGCGCGCGCTTTTCGCGCTCTGCGGTGATTTGGGCCTGCATGGCGTGCAAAATTTCCTTCGGCGGTGTCAGGTCCTTGATTTCGTAGCGCAGCACTTTCACGCCCCAGTTCAGGGCGGCTTCGTCGATGGCCTGCACGATCTGGGCGTTAATGATGTCGCGTTCTTCAAAGGTCTTGTCCAACTCCAGCTTGCCGATGACGGAACGCAACGATGTCTGCGCCAGCTGTGTCACCGCCATGATGTAGTTGCTGGAGCCGTAGCTGGCGCGCATGGGGTCTGTCACTTGGAAGTAGAGGATGCCGTCCACCTGCAATTGGGTGTTGTCGCGCGTTATGCAGACTTGGCTGGGCACGTCCAGCGGGATTTCTTTCAGGCTGTGCTTGTAGGCCACTTTGTCGATGAACGGAATGATGAGCTTGAGCCCTGGCGCAAGTGTGCTGTGGTACTTGCCCAGACGCTCCACCACCCACGCGTTTTGTTGGGGAACCTGCTTGAAGCTGCGAATGACGAAGACCGCCACGATGGCGGCGATGACAAGTGCGATGTATGTTTTATCCATGAACGACTTTCAGTAGTTGGGTGGCTGCGAGCTCACATGGGATCGACCAGCAGGCGATTGCCCACCAGTTCGGCGACCCGGTGCATGCCGGTGGAAGGGGTGACGCCAGGACGGTGGATGGCGGTCCATGTGGCGCCCCGGTACTTCACAGTGGTGGTGCCGTCGGGGTTCCAACCTTCGATGAGGACGGCTTCGCCCACGTCCAGGTTGACGCTGCGGTCCGCTCGCGGCGATGGGTCTCCAGAGCGTTTGCGTTTGGCAAAGTGCCAAGCCACCACAGCGCCGCCGCCCACCAGGGCTGCGAGGGTGATTTGGGAGGCGGAAGAAAGGCCCATGTGCGCGGCCAGGGCCGCCGCAACAAGCCCTACTGCCAACATGAGCAGATAAAACGTGCCAGTCAGCAGCTCTGCAACGACCACAGCCCCCGCTGCGAGCCACCAGATGGTGGATTCCTCCATAGCCAACTCCTTGTTGTGGTTGTGTTTAGTGCATCACATTCTGGGACAAAAGGGTTGCAGTTCAAAGGCGCGTCAAGGTTATTCCTTACACTTCGCGCCTATTTCGTTTTTTGGCCGGGCAGGGCACGGTTGCACGGAGGCTGCGCATGAAGTTTCGCTTTCCCATCATCATCATCGATGAAGACTATCGTTCCGAGAACACCTCGGGCCTCGGTATCCGCGCGCTGGCGCAGGCTATCGAGTCTGAGGGGTTCGAGGTGGTTGGCGTCACCAGCTATGGTGACCTGTCGCAGTTTGCCCAGCAGCAAAGCCGCGCCAGCGCTTTCATTTTGTCCATCGACGATGAGGAATTTACGGTGGGTGAGGGCCTGGACCCCATCGTGCTGAGCCTGCGCAACTTCATCGGTGAAGTGCGGCGCAAGAACACCGAAGTGCCCATCTATGTGCACGGCGAGACCAAGACCAGCCGCCACCTGCCCAACGACATCCTGCGCGAGCTGCATGGCTTCATCCACATGTTCGAGGACACCCCCGAATTTGTGGCGCGCCACATCATCCGCGAGGCCAAGAGCTATCTCGAAAGCGTACAGCCTCCATTCTTCAAGGCACTGCTCGACTACGCTGAAGACGGCTCGTACAGCTGGCACTGCCCCGGCCACTCGGGCGGCGTGGCGTTTCTGAAGAGCCCTGTGGGCCAGATGTACCACCAGTTCTACGGCGAGAACATGCTGCGTGCCGATGTGTGCAATGCGGTGGAAGAGCTGGGCCAGCTGCTGGACCACAACGGTGCCATTGGTGAATCGGAGCGCAACGCCGCGCGTATTTTCAACGCCGACCACTGCTTCTTCGTGACCAACGGCACGTCCACATCGAACAAGATGGTGTGGCACCACACGGTGGCGCCGGGCGACGTGGTGGTGGTGGACCGCAACTGCCACAAGTCCATCCTGCACAGCATCATCATGACCGGGGCGATCCCCGTGTTCATGAAGCCCACGCGCAACCATTTCGGCATCATCGGCCCTATCCCGCAAAGCGAGTTCGAGCCAGCGGCCATTCAGGCCAAGATCAAGGCCAACCCGCTGCTCAAGGGCGTGGATGCGAAAAAGGTCAAGCCGCGCGTGCTCACGCTTACGCAGTCCACCTATGACGGCGTGCTCTACAACACCGAGACCATCAAGAGCATGCTCGACGGCTACGTGGACAACCTGCACTTTGACGAGGCCTGGCTGCCACACGCGGCCTTCCACCCGTTTTATGGCAGCTACCACGCCATGGGCAAGAAGCGCACGCGCCCCAAGCATTCCGTGACGTACGCGACGCAGTCCATCCACAAGCTGCTGGCCGGCATCAGCCAGGCTAGCCATGTGCTGGTGCAGGATTCGCAGACCACCAAGCTGGATCGCCACCTCTTCAACGAGGCCTACCTGATGCACACCAGCACCAGCCCGCAGTACAGCATCATCGCCAGCTGCGACGTGGCCGCCGCCATGATGGAGCCTCCCGGCGGTACGGCCCTGGTGGAAGAAAGCCTGCTCGAAGCGCTGGACTTTCGCCGTGCCATGCGCCAGGTGGAGCACGACTTTGGCAAGAACGACTGGTGGTTCAAGGTTTGGGGCCCTGAAAAGCTCGTGGACGAAGGCCTGGGCCGCGCCGAGGACTGGATCATCCGCAGCGATGGCAAGGGCAAGAAGAACGCCAGCAAGTGGCACGGCTTCGGCCAGCTGGCCGACGGCTTCAACATGCTGGACCCGATCAAGTCCACCATCGTCACACCGGGCCTGAACCTGGACGGCAAGTTCGACAAGACCGGCATTCCCGCGTCCATCGTTACCAAGTACCTGGCCGAGCACGGTGTGGTGGTCGAGAAGACCGGCCTGTACAGCTTCTTCATCATGTTCACCATCGGCATCACCAAGGGCCGCTGGAACACGCTGCTGACGGCGCTGCAGCAGTTCAAGGACGACTACGAGAAGAACCAGCCCATGTGGCGCATCCTTCCCGAGTTCTGCCAGCAGCACAAACGTTACGAGCGCATGGGCCTGAAGGACCTGTGCCAGCACGTGCATGAGATGTACGCCAAGTACGACATCGCGCGCCTGACGACCGAGATGTACCTGTCAGACCTGACGCCCGCCATGAAGCCCTCGGACGCCTACGCGCACATCGCCCACCGCCAGACCGAGCGCGTGGAGATCGACCACCTGGAAGGCCGCATCACCGTGGGCCTGGTCACGCCCTACCCACCGGGCATTCCGCTCTTGATTCCTGGCGAGGTATTCAACAAGAAGATCGTGGACTACCTCAAGTTCGCCCGCGAGTTTGCCAAGCTGTGCCCGGGCTTTGAGACCGACATCCACGGCCTGGTGGAAGTGGAAGACGAGAACGGCCAGGTGCGCTACTACGCCGACTGCGTGGCAGAGCAAGGCAAGACCGGCAAGAACCCCAAGCCGCTGGCGACCGCCCAGAACCTGGTGCAGGTGGGCGACGACGGCCCGTACGGACGCAACGTGTAAGCACGTCTTCGCGCTGGTGTGTGGGTGCACCAGCGTCTCAAAAATCGCTCCCCCGGCATGGCTGGCGGAGCGATTTTTTTGTGCATTTGAATCCGCTGTTGTGGTGCTGCCGTATTGACTGTCAGCCGCGTGGTTTTCATGCGGTGACGACTGTCTTCACACACCTCTCAGGAGATTCTCATGACCCTTCGATTCAACGCCCGCCTCGCCACCATCGCCTTCACCGCAGCCATGGCCGCTGCCGCAATGCCTGCCATGGCGCAGGTCATGGTGGGCGGTGCGCCCATGCTGGCCAGCAAGGACATCATCGACAACGCTGTGAACTCCAAGGACCACACCACGCTGGTGGCCGCTGTGAAGGCTGCGGGCCTGGTCGAAACGCTCAAGGGCCCCGGTCCCTTCACCGTGTTTGCGCCCACCAATGCGGCATTTGCCGCATTGCCCGCCGGCACTGTGGACACGCTGCTCAAGCCCGAGAGCAAGCCCACCCTGACCAAGGTGCTCACCTACCACGTGGTCGCGGGCAAGTACGACGCTGCTGCGTTGTCCAAGATGATTGCAGACGGCAAAGGCATGGCCAGCCTCAAGACGGTGGCGGGCGGTACGCTCACGGCCAAGGCCAGCGGCAATGCTGTCATGGTGACGGACGAAAAGGGCGGTACGGCGACGGTGACGATTGCCGACGTGTACCAGTCCAACGGCGTGATCCACGTGGTGGACAAGGTCCTGTTGCCCAACTGATTGAGCAACGGATGGGAGGGGCTGCCCGTCCGCTGTGCATGGCCGCCGCATCGCAGGGCCGGGATCGGCCAGGGGTTGCTGTGGCCCCGTCAGCGGACCGGCGGCATATCGTCCCGCACACGCACAAAACTCGCGAAGCGCGGCAGGCCCCCGTCATGGGTACCGCGAAACCGGTACGTCACCCAGCTGCCCACAGGTGGCGGGTCAGCCCGCTGCGCATCGCTGAAACCCGCCCCCAGCCGGAAACGCTGGCCCGAAGGCATTTCCACCAGCAGGGCTCCCATGCGACCGGCGTGGCGGCCCTTGCCAGGCAGGTGGGCGACCACGCGCGCTTCCGTGTCTTCGTGGGTCTTGACCTTGACCAGATCGTCGCTGCGGCCAGACTGGTAGAGCGAACTGCCCCGGTGCAACATCAGGCCTTCGCCGCCCGCCCGCACCGTGCGTTGCAACAGGGCCTGCAGGGCAGCATCGTTTTCGATGCGCTTTTGGGGCACCGCCTGGACCCAAGGCTGGTTGATCTGCATCACCAAGGCATTGAGCGACCGCAGCCGTTCGTCAAACATGCCGCCGTGCCGGGGCAGGTCAAACACCATGAAGCGCATCTGGCGCCAGGCCGCCTCATGAGGCGGCTGTTGGCGCGTGGTGGATTGGGCGTGCGCAAAGCGCCCGCGTCCGGCCCACAGCTCTCCGTCCATGGGAGTGGTGGGCCACCCGGCGGTGAACCAGGCGGGGGCCATCACCGTTTCGCCGCCCCGCGTGCGCAGCGTGTGGCCGTCCCAGTAGCCACGCACACCGTCGTATTTTTCGCTGACCCAATAGTCGGCCAGCGGCATGCCGGGCCGGTACGCATTGGCCAGCAACAGGGCAGGGGCGTCTGCTGCGTGCGTGGGCAGCGCAGTGAAACTCAGCCACGCCAGCCAGTGCCTGCGAAGCATTTGCTATTAAATTTATAGCTTCCGGCGCTTGTTCAATAAGCGCTAGGACCTGTTTTGATCTGAATTTCTAACGACAATCAGACCTGGTCTGCGCTCAGGCCCGCAGTCTGGCTGAAGCCGCCGTCCACGTAGGTGATCTCGGCCGTCATGCCCGATGCCAGGTCCGACAGCAGGAAGGCTGCCACATTGCCCACGTCTTCGATCGTCACGTTGCGGCGCAGGGGCGATGCATCGGCCACGCGGCTCAGCAGTTTGCCAAAGTCCTTGATGCCGCTGGCGGCCAGGGTCTTGATAGGGCCGGCGCTGATGCCGTTGGCGCGGATGCTGCGGCCGTCTTCGGTGCGGCCAACGGCCTCGGCCAGGTAGCGCACGCTGGCTTCCAGGCTGGCCTTGGCCAGGCCCATGGTGTTGTAGTTGGGGATGGAGCGCAGCGCGCCCAGGTAGCTCAGCGTCAGCAGCGACGACTTGTCGTTCAGGTAGGGAAGGGCGGCCTTGGCCATGGCGGGAAAGCTGTAGGCGCTGATGTCGTGGGCGATGCGGAAACCCTCGCGCGAAAGGCCTTCGAGGAAATTGCCGGCAATCGCCTCGCGGGGGGCGAAGCCGATGCTGTGCACAAAGCCGTCGAATTGGGGCCAGGTCTGCGACAGCTCGGCAAACATGCGCTCGATCTGCTCGTCGCTGCCCACGTCACAGTCAAAGATCAGCTTGGAGTCGAACTCGGCCGCAAAGTCGGTGATGCGGTCCTTGAAGCGCTCGCCCACGTAGCTGAACGCCAGTTCGGCGCCCTGTGCGTGGCAGGCCTTGGCAATGCCGTAGGCGATGGAGCGGTTGGACAAAACACCCGTGATGAGCAGCTTCTTGCCGGTCAGAAAACCCATGTTCAATCTCCTTTTGGAATGGCGAAATGTCGGCGGGCGGCCTGGCGCATGTGGGTATGCGCGATCTGCAGCGGGGCCCGGCGAACGTAGTGCAGAATTGTCGCATGCGGTTTTGGCTGACTTTTTTGCTGATGGGGTGTGCGGTTCCTGCATGGGCTGCACATGGGTATGCCCTGTGGGGCGAGCCGCGTTATCCCGCCGGGTTTACGCATTTTGCGTATGTGAACCCAGATGCGCCGAAAGGCGGCGAGCTGCGGCTGGTCAGCAACCTGCGGGTTTCCACCTTCGACAAATACAACCCGTTCACCATCAAGGGCAACGCGCCAGCATATTTGTCGTCGCTGATGTTCGATTCGCTGCTCGCCGGTTCGATGGACGAAACCGCCACCGGTTATGGTCTGCTGGCCGAAGATGTGGAAGTTGCCCCCGATGGTTTGTCCGCCACCTTCCGCCTGCGGCCGGAGGCGCGTTTTCACAACGGCAAGCCCGTGCTGGCGCAGGATGTGAAGCACAGCTACGACACGCTGGTGGGCCCCTTCACATCCCCTGCCTACAAGACGCTGCTGATCGAGGTGGCGGGCGTGGATGTGATCAACGACCGCACCGTGCGTTACCGCTTCAAGCTGCCCAATCGCGAGCTGCCCCTCACCGTGGGTGGCCTGCCGGTGTTCAGCCGCGACTGGGGCGTCGAGAACGGCAAGGCCAAGCCGTTTGACCAGGTGGTGATGGATATTCCCATCGGCAGTGGCCCCTACAAAATCGGCCCGGTGCGTTTTGGCAAGGACATCACCTATGTGCGCGACCCGCAGTACTGGGCGCGCGACCTGAACGTGCGCAAGGGCACGGCCAATTTTGACAACATCCTTGTCAAGATCTACAAGGACAACACCGCGCGGCTGGAGGCCCTCAAGGCGGGCGAGTTTGACCTCATGCGGTTTTTCAGCGCGGGCGACTGGGCCCGACGTGTTACGGGCAAGAAGTTCGATACGGGTGAACTCGTCAAGGGAGAGTTTGTGCACAAGCTCCCCTCGGGTTTTCAGAGCTATGTGCTCAACACCCGCCGGCCTTTGCTGCAGGATGCGCGCGTGCGCGAGGCCCTGGGCCTGGCCATGGACTACGAGTGGATGAACCGCCAGATGTTCTATGGCGCTTACCAGCGGGTGAACGGCCTGTTTGGCAACACGGCGTGCGAAACCAAGGGCAGTCCCTCGCCCGAGGAGCTTGCGCTGATGGAGCCCTACCGCAAGGACATTCCAGCTGCCGCGTTTGGCCCGATGACGGTGCCCCCGCGCACGGATGGCGATTCCTCACTGCGGGCCAACCTGCGGCGGGCGCAGGCTTTGCTCAAGGAAGCCGGCTGGGAGGTGCGCGACGGTGCCCTGCGCAACGCCAAGGGCGAGGCCATGGTGCTCGAATACATGGACAGCAATGAAGGCGGCGTGCGCACCATCACCCCCTGGATGCGCAATCTCGAAAAGATTGGTGTCACCTTGCGGTTTCGGTCAGTGGACTTTGCGCTGTACCAGCAGCGTCTGCAGAAGTTCGACTTCGACATTACCTCGATTGCCTACCAGGGCACCAACAACCCGGGCCAGGAGTTTGCCGACATGTTTGGCAGCCAGGCGGCCGACGTGGAGGATTCCGGCAACTTTGCGGGCGTCAAGAACCCGGCGGTGGACGCGATGATCAAGGCCATGACCTCTGCCAAGACCGAGGCGCAACTGCTTCCCGCCTGCCACGCCCTGGAGCGCATCATTGCGCACAGCCACTACCTCATTCCGCAGTGGACGGCGGGCACACACCGCATGGCCTACAACGCCTGGCGGCTGGCACGGCCGGCCACGGTGCCGCCTTACGCCAGCGGCGAAGGGTGGGTCATCGACACGTGGTGGGCGCGTATTCCTCCCCAGACCGCGCCAGACAAGAAATAGCCATAAGACCGCCCAACCATGTTTGCCTATATTCTCAAACGTGTCTTGCTCATGCTGCCCACGCTGCTGGGCGTGCTCTTGCTGACCTTTGTGGTGATCCAGTTCGTGCCGGGCGGCCCGGTGGAGCAGTACATGGCCGAGGCCAAGGCCGGTGTGGGCGGTGGCGGCGCCGAGGGGGGCGGACTGAGCTACCGGGGCGCGCAGGGCGTTGACCCCAAACGGCTGGAGCAGATCAAGGCGCTGTACGGCTTTGACAAACCTGCCCATGAGCGCTTCCTGCAGATGCTGGGACAGTTTGCGAGGTTTGACCTGGGCAAGAGCTTTTTCCAGAACAAGGATGTGTGGCAACTGGTGAAGGAGAAACTGCCGGTTTCCATCAGCCTGGGCCTGTGGACTTTTTTCATCAGCTACCTCGTCGCCGTGCCATTGGGCGTGGCCAAGGCGGTGCGCGCCGGGTCACGCTTTGATCTGGTGACCACGCTGCTCATTCTGGTGGGCTATGCCATTCCCGGCTTTGTGCTGGGCGTGGCGCTGCTGGTCATTTTTGGTGGGCAGTTGCAGTGGTTTCCATTGCGCGGGCTCACGTCGGCCAACTGGGATGAAATGACCTGGGGCGCGCGCATCGTGGACTATCTGTGGCACATCACGCTGCCCGTCACGGCCATGGTGCTGGGCAGTTTTGCCGTGACGGCCATGCTGACCAAGAACGCGTTCCTCGAAGAAATCCGCAAGCAGTATGTGCTCACCGCCCGCGCCAAGGGCTTGAGCGAGCGGCAGGTGCTGTGGAAGCATGTGTTCCGCAATGCGCTTATTCCCATCGTCACCGGCTTTCCAGCTGCGTTCATCGGTGCTTTTTTTGCGGGCTCGCTGCTCATCGAAACCCTGTTCTCGCTGGATGGCCTGGGCTTGCTCAGCTATGAGAGTGTGATCCGTCGCGACTACCCGGTGGTGCTGGGCACCTTGTATCTGTTCACACTGATCGGGCTGGTGACCAAGCTCGTCAGCGACCTTTGTTATGTGTGGGTGGACCCGCGCGTGAAGTTTGACTAGCCCGAGCGAATCCATGGCCCTGATGAGTTCTGCTTCCGCATCGCCTTCGCTCTCGCCCTCCCGCCGTGCCTGGCTGCGCTTCAAGCGCAACCGCCTGGGGTATTGGAGCCTGCTTATCTTCTGCGCCTTGGTGCTGGTGAGCCTGTGTGCCGAGCTGGTCAGCAACGACAAGCCGCTCATCGTGCGCTATGAGGGGCAGACCTACTTTCCCATGCTCAAGGACTACTCCGAAAAGACCTTCGGGGGAGACTTCGAAACCCCCACCGATTACCTCGATCCCTTCATCAAGGAGCGCATTACCGCAGGCAGCAACTGGGCGCTGTACACCTTGAACCCCTACGGCCCCAACACGCTGAACTACTTTGCCAAGGCGCCCAACCCGTCGGCCCCCACAGCCGACAACTGGCTGGGCACGGATGACCGGGGGCGCGACCTGCTGGCGCAGCTGCTGTACGGATTTCGTGTGAGTGTGCTGTTTGGTCTGGCACTCACCATCACCGGCGTACTGCTGGGCATGCTCACCGGGGCCATCCAGGGGTTCTTTGGCGGCAAGACCGACCTGGCGTTTCAGCGCTTCATCGAGATATGGGGCTCCATGCCCGAGCTGTATCTGCTCATCATCTTCAGCGCCGTGTTCGCGCCCAGCATTGCGCTGCTGCTCATCCTGCTGTCGCTGTTTGGCTGGATGGGTTTGTCCGACTATGTGCGCGCCGAATTCCTGCGCAATCGCCAGCTCGATTATGTGAAGGCCGCGCGGGCCCTGGGGGTGAGCAACAGCCAGATCATCTGGCGCCACATCCTGCCCAACAGCCTGACGCCGGTGGTCACCTTTTTGCCCTTCCGCATGAGTGGTGCCATCCTGGCGCTGACCTCGCTCGACTTCCTGGGCCTGGGGGTGCCGCCGGGCACGCCGTCGCTCGGTGAACTGCTGAACCAGGGCAAGAACAGCATTGACGCGTGGTGGATTTCGCTGTCTACCTTTGCGGTGCTGGTCACCACCCTGTTGCTGCTGACCTTCATGGGCGATGCGCTGCGCGATGCCCTGGACCCCCGAAAGGCCGACCAGTGACCCCTACGGCCATGATCCCTTTGTTGCAGGTTCAGGACCTTCACGTTCGCTTTGGCCCCAAAGAAGTGGTGAGGGGCGTCAACTTCAGCATTGCTGCAGGCGAAAAGCTTGCGTTGGTGGGCGAGTCTGGTTCGGGCAAAACCATCACCGCTTTAAGCCTGCTGCGCCTGGCGGGCAATGCCGCCATCACCGGGCAGGCAACGCTGCAAGGGCGGGGCGACCTGCTGGCGCTGACAGAGCGCGAGATGCGCGGCGTGCGTGGTGGCGACATCGCCATGGTGTTCCAGGAGCCCATGACCGCGCTCAACCCGCTGATGACCATCGGCCTGCAGATTGCCGAAATCCTGCAGCTCAAAAAAGGCCTGACCGGCGCCCAGTGCGCGCAGGCTGCCATCGAGCTGCTGGCCCAGACGGGCATCCCCGAGCCTGCACGCCGGGCCAACAGCTTCCCACACCAACTCTCAGGCGGCCAGCGCCAGCGCGCGATGATTGCCATGGCCCTGGCCAGCAGCCCGAAGCTGCTGCTGGCCGACGAGCCCACTACCGCGCTGGATGTGACCTTGCGTGGCCAGATCCTGGACTTGCTGAGTGATCTGCAGCGCCAGACGGGCATGGCCGTGCTGCTCATCACGCACGACCTCAACCTGGTGCGCCGCTTTGCCGACCGCGTGGCCGTGATGGAGCAGGGCGTGCTGGTAGAGCAGGGCCCCGTTGCCGAGGTGTTTGGTGCACCCCAGCACGCCTACACGCGCCGCCTGATTGCCAGCCAGCCCCGCCGCGATGTGGTCGAGTCCGATCCGCCCGCAGGCACTGCCCCGGTGGTGAAGACGCAGGATCTGCGCGTGGTCTACCCCACGCCGCTGCCCGGCATCAAGGGCTGGTTCAAAAAGGGCGAGTTTGTGGCTGTGCAGGGCGCCACGCTGCAATTGCTGCCCGGCCAGACGCTGGGGGTGGTGGGCGAGTCCGGCTCGGGCAAGTCCACGCTGGCGCAGGCCATCCTGGGGCTTTTGCCTTACGCCGGCCAGTTGCAGGTCGGGGGTCAGGCGTGGCAGCAACCAGCAATGCGCAATACCCCCGCCAACCAGCAGCTGCGCCGCCGCGTGCAGGTGGTATTTCAAGACCCGTTTTCGTCGCTGTCCCCGCGCCTCACGGTCGAAGAGATCGTGGGCGAGGGCCTGAAGGTGCACGAGCCCACACTGACCGTGGCCCAGCGCCGCATGCGCGTCGAGGCCGCGCTGGAAGAGGTGGGACTGGCCGAAGCACAGTACCCCCGCCTGCTGGAGCGTTATCCGCATGAATTTTCAGGCGGCCAGCGCCAGCGCCTGGCCATCGCCCGGGCCCTCATCGTGCAGCCGCAGGTGCTGGTGCTGGACGAGCCCACCAGCGCCCTGGACGTGACCATCCAGCAGCAGGTGTTGGGCTTGCTCCAGCGGCTGCAAAAAGAAAAGGGCCTGAGCTACCTGCTCATCACCCATGACGTGGATGTGATCCGCGCCATGGCGCACGACGTGGTGGTGATGAAGGATGGCGCGGTGTTGGAAGGTGGCAGCGTGAACGACGTGCTGGATGCACCACAACACCCTTACACCCAGCGCCTGGTGGCGGCGGCCACCGTGCCGGGTATCGGCTGATGTTTGAATAGAAATGGCATCAAGGGACCCTCTGCACGAATCACCGCGCCGCGTGCATCTGCGGGCCCGGGCGGTCTGCCGCGTTGCAAATACTCGCAATAGCTGCGGCTATTGCTGCGGTTGCGCCTTGCAGCCCATCCCGATCCGCAGCGCACACTTGCCGCTCGATTCGTGCAGAGGATCCCTGGCGCTTATTAGGTGAGCGTGAATAGCTATCAAAAATATAGCGATTTGCGCTTGCTGGTGTTGAAGCTTTTCAGGTCATCACGGCCCGCTTGGCGTGTTGCTCGCTGGCGGCAGGCATCCACAGAATCTTGCGCACATCCACACCCATCGTCTGTGCCCGCTCCATGAGGTGCTCGCGCACATGCCAGGGCAGGGTGGGCGTGCGTGACAAGATCCACAGGTAATCGGTGCTGGAGCCCACCACCATGGCCCACTGGTAGTTTTCATCGAGCGCCACCACGTTGTAGCCGCCGTAAAACGGTCCAAAAAACGACACCTTGAGCGCAGCGCGCGTGGGCTCATCCACAAAGCGCGCCGTGCCCTCGGCCTGCTTCCACTCCTTGCGCACTGGGTCGTAGCCTCGGTTGACCACCTTGATCGTGTCGTCGGCGTTGCGGCTGTAGGTGGCGCTGGTCTGGGTCAGGCCGCGCTCAAAGGCGTGGTCGATGCGTGCCACCTCGTGCCAGTGGCCTGCGTAGCGGTCTACGTCAAACCCCGTAACGGGCTGAATGCCCTCGGGCGCGCGGGGCGTGGAGCAGGCCGTGAGCGCCAGCAACGCCATCATTGCGGCAGCGCCGATGACCAGCGGCCAGGGCGAATGGGCACGGGGTGGGGTGTGAATGCGCATGGGCTTGCTCCTGCTGGGGTTGCTGCCGGGGCTGCCGTTGCACCTGACGTCACCTTATGGCACCTGACGGAATGTGCACTGCGCAGCGGCTGTTCGTGCGATCCACTGTAGGCACTGCAAGGGGGCCGGTGTGTAGGCGCGCGCTGGCAGCGGCTGTCGGCAAGGATGTGCATCGGTGTGGTGGCGCTGCCGTGGTTCCGTACCTATCCAGGCCACCATTCTGGAGCGCTGTCGGAGATGGAGTTGATGGCATTTGCCGCGGCGCACTTCTCGCAATGCGTCCCCCCTGAGTGGCCGCATTCAGACAAGAGTGTTGATGGCTTCCACCAGGCCAGGGGTACGACGGCCTTCCGGTACCGGCGCTGCTTTCGTGTTTGCATCCCTGCTTGCCAGGGTCTGCTGGTGCAGGGCGGCCTGTTCTTCCTGGCTCTGTCGTGTTATGGCGGCAATCTGTTGCTGCACCATCTGAGCCCGCAAACCAGAGTCCGGCCTGCGGGGGCGGCGATAGACGCTTTTGACACCGGGACTTATTTGGCGGCAGCCTTGGCAGCCTGCGCCTTCTGCGTCTTGGTGTAGACCTCCATCACCGTCGCGAAGTCGCGCTCGAAATTGATGGGCAAAAAGGTGTCATTGCCTGGCAGCAGCTGGCGCAGCTTGGGCGAAAAGCTGTAGCTGTACGAGCACTTCTTCACGCGGGCCTGCAGCTCGGGCGACACGTCCTTGCCCAGCGTCCAGGTCTCGGTCATGAAGGGCGGGCTCTCCCACAGCGTGCGGATGCTGGAGCCCTTCACATCGCCCTTGACCACCATGCGTTGGTACAAATCGCTGGCCACGGCTGCGGCGGGGTAGAAACCGTGCATCACGCCTGTGACCGAGCGCTCGTGGCCGTTGGAGAACACCACCTCGTAGTTCTGGTCCGGCACCAGCCCGATCGCCGGGAACAGCGCGCGCGGCGCCAGGTTGCCTGAGTTGGAGGTGGGTGTGGAGTGGGCAATCTTCTTGCCCACCAGGTCCTGCGGCTTGGTGAAAGGGCTGTCCACGCGCGAGATCAGGATCAGTGTGTAGGAATTGCGTTTGCCGCTGGCCTTGTTGCCGGGCACACCAAACGGGGCAGGCTGGCCAGCGCCCACCAACTGGGGCACCAGGCCGGGGTTGACCTGCGCCAGCTGTGCCTTGCCGCTGAGGAGGCTGTCGATCAGTTCCTTTTCGCCCAGCACATCGATGTTGGTGCTCTTCTCCAGCGATTCGCCTTGCAGATTCTGCAGATCAATGTTGCCGCAGCGCGCCAGGTGGTTGAAGTAGTCCCCCCACAGCAGCATGGTTTCGCTTTTGGCATAGGTCTTGGGCATGGCCACCACCAGTTTCTCGCGTGGGCTGCCTGCGAAGCTCGTGGCGGCCGGGGTGGCTGCGGTGGCGCGGGCAGGCGCGGCCCGGTCGGTCTGCGCAGCTACCGGGCCCAGCATCAGCGCGGTGCCAGACAGCAGTGCAAAAAAGCGGGTATCGAATCGCATCGTTGTTTTCCCTCCAATTGTGGTGAAAGCGCGCTCCGCGCGCGGGTCGGCCAGTATGCATGAACGTTTTGTGACAATCAGCGCCTTGGCGACCCGTGCGGGTGGACGTTTTGTCAACCTCGCGCCGCCCCGGCATGGACAAGCCCGCAGGGGACATGCGCGGGCCTGGCCCACACAATTCCAATCCATCGCAATGCCTACCGCTGTGAACAGCGTTTCCCATGTCGCAAAACACCCTGACCTTGCAACTGTTTTTCGAAGATCCGATCAAGCTGAAGCTCGCACAGCTCACATACCAATACCTGTGCTCAGACAACACGGAACAGGCCCAACGCTGGGCGGACAAGCTGGGGGCCGCCAGTCTGGAGTCCCTGTGGGATGCGCAATGGTTCAATGCGTCGGCATCTGCCGCTTCCACGCACCTTCTGCTCCAGTTCGACACGGGTACGAGCGACCCACCACCGCTGCGCCAGCTCGAAGCCCTGTTTGACCAGGGCCTGCGGGCTGCAGTGCTGGAGATCTTCTACGACCAGGTGGGGGAAACCGAGCGCATGCACTTCGACCGGGGCCAGTGGGTGTCGCGCAAGGCATTCATGGACGCCAACCCGCAGTGGCGCGCAGTGGCAGAGCCTGCGCAGCATGGTGGCGAAGGCCAGGGCAACGGCGGCGAGGAGGGTTGTGAGGCCGATGACCCCTATGCCTGCTCCAAAGACCCGGCCAAGCCCCTTGCCGTGGCCAAGCTGCGCCAGCAGGAGGAAAAGCGCATGCGCGAGGCCCGGGAGGCGGCCGAGGTCTTCGTGGAAATGGCGCAGGCCATGGGCAAGAGCGGCAAATCGCCCATGCAGGGCCTCATTGCCGTGCTGCTGCTGCGCGCCGGGCTCAAGGGGCTGGTGCATGCGGTGGCATTCACGGTCGTCACCGTGTTGCTGTTCAAAGGCTTCTGGCTGTGGATGGGCCTGGGTCTGCTTCTGGCCGTGGCGCTGCCGCTCTACTACATGGCAACCGAACACAAGGAGCTGCGCGGGGACGACGGAGACGATGACGCCGACCCGCCTGGCGACGATGGCCCCGCCACGGTGATGGCACCCCAGTAAAAGAAACTCCGGAGAACAACAACATGCTGACGCAAATCGAATGGTGGGGTGGGGTGATCTTTGTGCTGGGGGCGCTGACCTACCGCATGGTCATGGGGGCGCTGGAAAGGCCGGCGGACGGTTTTCCCTGGTACAGGCTCATGATGCACGTGTTCTTTCTGGCCCCGGCCGCGCTGCTGGCGGGATACTTCTATCCGCTTTCGCAGCCTGCGCTGCAATACGGCTACCTGGCGCTGTTGGCCATCTCGCTGCTGGTGGTGGCCGTGATGCTGGTGCAGGAGATGACCGGCGATTCGGGCGAGGGCCAAGAAGAGGGGCGCAGCAAGGAGCCCTTGAAGGAGGGCGCGACAGCCAAGGCCGACGATACCGACGAGTACGAAGAGCCCGGCTGGCTGATGTCGGTGGTCGGCGCAATGGTGCTGTACAGCCCGGTACTCACGGCCTGTGGCCTCGCCAGCTACAAGGCCTGGCCCATGGTGCAGCGCCTGGCGTAGTGCTCCGCACTGCGCAGTGGGATGGCGGTGGTCTGGCAAGGCTGACAATGCCTGCCTACCATCCCCATGTTTTTCGCTGCCCTTGGTTTTGGCTCGGTGTACCAGCCTTCGTTAGTCCACAACTCCATGTCCCCTGATTCCTTTGCCGATCTTCTGTCGGTCTACATGCGCCGCATCCGCGCCAGCGCCTCCGGCGTGGCCACCGAGATCGGCCTGAGCCGTGAGGCTGTGAACAACTGGCGCAACGGCATCTCGGTGCCCAACCCGCGCTCGCGCGACAAGCTGGTGGCCTGCACCCGGTACCTGCGCCTGACGGAGACTGAGGCCAATCGCCTGCTCAGCGCCGCAGGGTTTGCGCCAGAATTTCCCCTGCAGGCCGAATCCACCGGCGCGCAGCCGTTTGCCGCGTTCCAGGACAAGGTGTTTGCGCAACTGGCCCAGGCGGTGCCATACCCCATCTCGCTGCTGCTGTCGCCCGCGCACTGGGGCCAGCCGCCGTTCCGGCACGAGCTGCTGCAGCGGGCCCGCGCGCAGTACGGCGAAGGCTCGGTGCTGCACATCCAGCCGCCCTACAGCGTGAGCACCGTGCCCGCCGAATACTTCGCCGCCATCGGCCGCCAATGTGGCCTGGGCGATGTGGCGTCGGACTACGAGTTTGAATCTGCGCTAGAGCGCCGCCTGATGGCGGGTGAGCGCATCTTCTGCCTGGTCAGCCGCTTTGAGCAGGGAACGCCCGCACTGCGCGAAACCCTGGCGGGCATCTTGCGCAGCCTGAGCGAGATGCATAGCGGCCGCCTGCACCTGCTGCTGTGCGGCGGGCAGGCGCTGGCCGACCTCAAATACCGCAGTGGCGATCTCTCGCTGCTCAACATTGCGCAGGTCCACCATTGGCCCGACCCGTCGCTGGACGACCTCACGCAACTGGCCCGCCACCGCTGGCCCGAGCACATCTGGACTGAGCCCGTGGTGGCCGACTTGCAGGCGCTCAGCGGCGGCCATCCCGCGTTGTTTGAAGAAGGGTTGCAGTGGCTGGTAGACCAAGGGGTGGGTGATGGTCATGCATCGTCTGCTGCGTTGCGCACCCACCTGACCAGCAGCCCGCGCCTGTGGCAAACCTTTTTGCCGCTGGCCCAGGCGCCCGCCACGCGCACGCGGCTGCTGCAACTGCTGCAGGCCGACGACCTGGGCCGCGCGCGGCCCTATCTGCAGGACGACGAACTGCGCAGCCTGTTCTGGGGCAACCTCATCCACGTGCGCGGCACGGGCGATGCGGCGCGGCTGCACTGGCGCTGCGCCACCATCCGCGATGCAGGCTTGATGGTGCTGGACGCATGCTCGAACGCTTGAGCCCCTTTTTCTCCAGGGCCGTGGTGCGTGCCGTGGTCATTGCGGTGGTCACGCTGTTCGTGGCCAGCGCGCTGTTCACGCCGCAGCTCAACCCGGTCACGCGGGGCTCGTTCCTGGCGTCGTTCAATGTAGGCCCGGTGTGGGGCGAACTGGTGCAGTGGCGCGTCGCCATGATCGAGGCGCGCAACGAGCTGGATGGCTGGCCCAAGGACATCCACCAATACGCACCGCGCATTGCCAACCCGCAGCTGCGCGTAACGTCACCGCGCCCCAACGTGCTGCAGGCCGACATCGCCCACAACCCCGAGCTGGGCAAGCTGGCGGGCACCCAGGTGGTGGTGGAGCTCAAACCCGGCACCCACACCTGGACGTGCCGCCCCGGCAACCCACCCATTCCACTGGGCTATCTGCCCATCAACTGCCTGGAAAGCAGCTCCGACGACTTCGAGCCCGTCAAACCCGCACCCGATGCCGACCCGTTCGGCTGGCTGCGCTCGCTCATCTTGTGGTGCGGCGTGATCTTTGCCGCAGGCGCCGTGGTATGGGTGGTGCGCCACCCCATGATCGGCGCCGGGCAGCTGCGGCCCGCGCGCCTGCGCCGCACCCCGCTGGCGCGGCTGCCTCAGATCGACCGGCTGTTGCGCTGGCTGCGGCGGCTGGAACCCACGCTGCTGGCTGCCGACATTCGTATGGTGGACTGGCGCCGCGCCGTGGCCTGCGCCCAGGCCGCGGGCGGCGAGCGCGCCCCGGCATTGGCCCGCGCGCTGGCCGAGCGCGTGTCGGCCCGCTGCCAGCCCAGCACCGACTGGGCGCTGCCCGGTGCGGTGTTTGAGTGGCTGTTCCCGCCCGACCTGCCCGTGTCGCTGGACCGCTGCCTGGTCTTTGTGCCCACGCCCGGCATCGACGAAGCCACTGTGCTGCGCCAGCTGCGCGCCGTGCAGACCGGCAGCGACGTGCTGCTGATCCTGTGCGAGCACAGCGTGGACACGCCCTGGCCGCTGCTGCAGGCCCACACCCAAGACCGCGCCAACCTGCATGTGATGGTGGACAGCGCCAGCCAGACCGAATGGCTGATCGGTGGCGACGCCCTGCAAGTGCAGCTGCGCCAGCTGGCCGCGCAGCTGCGCATCACCCGCATCTCGCCGTACCAGACGCGCGGCGGCGTCACGCGTGAAGGCGCCTTCTTCGGCCGCGCCCAGCTGCTGGCGCGTGTCATCAACCGCGAGCCCGCCAACTACCTGGTGGTGGGTGGGCGCCAGCTCGGCAAAAGTAGCCTGCTCAAGGCCGTGCAGCGCCGCATGGCGGGCCACCCGCATACCGTGTGCCATTACGTCTCGCTGCGCGATCACCGCCTGGCGCCGCGCATGGCGCTGCAGTTTGGCCTGCCGGCCGACACGCCGCTTGAAGCCATCGTGGACCATCTGCAGGCGCAGTACCAGGGCAAGCGCCTGGTGCTGCTGATCGACGAGGCCGACCTGTTCTTCCGCGATGAATCGGCCAACGGCTACGTGCAGCTGTCCACCCTGCGCGCGCTCAGCGAAGAGGGCCGCTGCTGGTTCATGCTGGCGGGCTTTTGGGATTTGTACGCCACGGCCGTGCTCGACTACCAGAGCCCCCTGCGCAACTTTGGCGAGGTGCTGGCCATTGGCGGCCTGGAGCGCGCCGCTTGCCGCGAACTGGCCACCGAGCCACTGCGCAAGCTGCGCCTGGGCTTTGACAACGAAAAACTGGTGGATCGCCTCATCGATGCCAGCGGCCAGCGTGCCAACCTGGTGGCCATCCTGTGCCAGGAATGCCTGGAGGCGCTGTTGCCCGGCGAACGTGTCATCGAAGCCCGCCACCTCACCCAGGCCCTGGCCTCGCAAGCCGTGCAAGACGCCTTGGCCGGCTGGGGCCGCCTGAGCCACGACGAAGCCGCCTGCCGCCTCGACCGCATCGTGGTCTACCACACAGCCCAGGCCGGGCAGACCAGCCTGGTCACCCTGGCCCAACTGCTGCAAAGCCACGGCATCGCGGGCGACGCGCAGGCCCTGCGCCAGTCACTGGCACGCCTGCAGCTGGCCTATGTGCTGCGCAAACACGAGGGCGGAGAATACCGCTTTGCCATCCCGCTGCTGCAGGACCAGTTTGAACCGGCGGAGGTGGAACTGCTGCTGCACCAGGAGCTGGCCGTGCTGGCGCGCGCTTAGTCCGTGCGGCCCGGCTCATGTCGTGAGCCGGCTGTGTTTACGGTGACTTGCGAGGTGGACTGCCCGCCAATCGCCTCAGCGCTTCAAGCTCCGTGGGCATGTGTAATACGCGGATGCCTGTCATGGCTTCGATGGCCTCTCGCTTTGACCAAATATCTGTTTTGTCACTGGTTATGAAGATGGAGCATCCGGCTTTGATAGCGGAGTCGAGATGTTGCGCATCAACGCGTTTACCGATGAGTTTTCTCAGTGGTTCAAAGTTAGTTGTTGGTGCATCGTCATCCCAACTGCCCGTATCTTCAGCCCAGCTCAAATGGGCTTGTTCCCAAGTGGAAGCCGATCCTGGGACGAAATTTGTCACCTTCCGGCTGCGTTGTTCAAAAGGGAAGTAGTGAGTTGTGATCAGTCCGGAAGCCTCAAGCTCCGCGACCTCTTTCAACATGCCACCTGTATCAACATAAACTTTCATCGTCCCATCCTGGGTGAGATTGAACAAGTGGCGTTTGTTATGGGAGCTTGATGTTGGATGTCTTCCATTTACGCTCCGCCGTGGCTTGGTCCAACAACGAACTGTCTCTCTGAATACTTGCTCTCAGTCTCAGCTAACAGTTGCTATTTTTCAGACTCAGTGCGGAGGTTACTCCCATGAATCCCACCCTGTACACCATTGCTTATCCCACCTGCGCGCCGCAAGACATGCAGGCCATCGAAACCTGGCGCGCCGCCAACGACCCCACCGGCCACGCGCTGGTGCGCCCGCATTTCACGCTGGTGTTTGCTTGCAATGCGGTGGACGAAGCCACCTACCTCGCCCATGTGGCAGCGGTGGCGGTACGCACCTCACCCATCCCGTTTCACTGCCGCTACGCCATGCTGGGCGCCGATGCCCACAGCCCGCGCGCCCATGCCTATCTGGTGCCGGACGAAGGCTACGCGGCGCTGTCGCTGCTCCACGACGCGCTCTACACCGGCGCGCTGGCCGAGGCGCTGCGTCTGGACCTGCCTTACACCCCGCACATCACCGTAGGCACTTTTGAGTCAGCACCCATGGCGCGCGCGTGGTGCGCTGAGCGCAACCAGGCGGGCGTGTCTGTGCCCGGCCAGGTGGCTGCGCTGTGGGTGGGGCAAGTGGTGGATGGGCGGTTTGAACACCGGGGCCAGTTCGATCTGATGGGCTAGTTTTTTGACGCAAAAACGGCCTTCACCGCGCGTCTATTGAGCGCTTTAAGCTATCAAATATGTAGCTTTATCGCTACGCCCCTCAAGGCTGCTGCGCCATCACCAGCGCATACAGCGCCTGCGCCGCCACCGACAGGCTCTCGTCCCGCCGCCGCACCAAGTAGATCTGCCGCGTGAGCCCAGGCAGTGCCAGCGGCCGCGTGACCAGCCCGGGTTGATCGAAGTGGAACAGCGTGAGCGCGGGCACCACGCTGATGCCGAGCCCCGCGCGCACCATGCCCATCACGGTGGCGAGCTGCTCCACTTCCATCAGCGTGTGCATGGCCTGCGGGTGCAGGGCGGCCTCAAGGTACTGGCGCACGCTGCTGGTGCGCGCCAGGTGGATGAAGGGCCAGGCGGCGAGGTCCTGCGCGGTGATGGCCTTGCGGCGGCGCGCCAGCGGGTGGTCGGCTGGGCACACCAGGTAGAAGTTGTCGCTGCAAAACGGCTCGGCCTGCAGCGCGGGCGTGTCGGCGCGGATCGCGGCCAGCGCAAAGTCGGCATGGCCGCTGGCCACGCGGTCGATGCAGGGCTCGGACAGCACATCGGCAATGTCGATCTCGATGCCTGGGTGCGCCGTGCGGTACTGCGCCAGCACGCCTGGCAGCCAGCCTGCGGCCAGTGACGGCAGCAGCGCCACGGCCACACGCCCGCGCTGCAGCGTGGCGGCACTGCGCACGGCGGCCAAGGCGCTGGTGATTTCGGCGCGGATGCGGCGGGCAGACTCCAGAAAGTTCTGCCCCTCGGGCGTGAGGTCCACATGCCGCGTGCTGCGGTCGAACAGCCGCAGGCCCAGGTCGTCCTCCAGCGCGCGGATGAGGGCGCTGAACGCGGGCTGCGACAAATGGCACAACGTGGCGGCGCGCGTGAAGCTGCGCTGCTCGGCCAGCGCGAGGAACGCATCGAGCTGGCGGCTGGAGAGGTGGGGGGTGCTCATGCGGGTTGGGTGTGATTCATCTGGTTTTCAGATGGATTCATCGTAACAATCGATTTCACAGAATACCGCCATGTTCCTACAGTCACGCTCAGGAGACAACGGATTCATGCCGAACGACCATAAAACCAACCTGCTGGTGGGCTGCGCCGCCGGCTTCTCGGGCGACCGCACCGACGCGGCCCTGCCCGTGGTGCAGGCGCTCATCGCCAGCGGCCAGCCTGCGGTGCTCATCTTCGAGACGCTGGCCGAGCGCACGCTGGCGCTGGCCCAGCTCGCGCGCCGCACTGACCCCGATGCAGGTTACGAACCCCTGCTGGTGGACCTGCTGCGCCCCGTGCTGGCGCAGTGCCTGGCGCACGGTGTGCGCATCGTCAGCAACTTTGGCGCGGCCAACCCGCACGGCGCCGCGCACCGCATCCACGCCCTGGCGGCCGAGCTGGGCTTGGCCCGCCCGCGCATTGCCGTGCTGCAGGGCGACGACCTGAGCGGCCCCGACCACCGTGCGCTGCTTCAGGGCGCGCTGGGCAGCGCGATGCCCACCGAGCCCATCGTCAGCGCCAACGCCTACATCGGCGCGCAGGCCATTGCCGATGCGCTGCGCGCTGGCGCCGACATCGTGGTCTGCGGCCGCGTGGCCGATCCGTCGCTGGTGCTGGGCCCTGCGCTGGCGCACTACGGGTGGGCGCTGGACGACTGGGATCGGCTGGCGCGCTCCACCATGGCCGGGCATCTGCTGGAATGCGGCGCCCAGGTTACGGGCGGCTACTTTGCCGACCCTGGCTACAAAGACGTGGCGGGCCTGGCGCAACTGGGCTACCCCATCGCCGAGATCGACGCAGACGGCCACTGCACCATCACCAAGCCCCCGAACACAGGGGGCTGCATCACCGAGCGCACGGTGAAGGAGCAGCTGCTGTACGAGCTGCACGACCCGGCGGCGTACCTCACGCCCGATGTGGTGGCCGACATCACCACGGCCCGCGTGACCACGGTGGGTGCCGACGCGGTGCGGCTGGAGGGCGTGCAGGGCCACGCGCGGCCCGCCACGCTCAAGGTCAACGTGTGTTTTGAATCGGGCTGGTTTGCCGAGGGCGAGATCTCCTACGCCGGCCCGCGTGCCGAAGCCCGTGCCCGACTGGCGGGCGAGGTGCTGCGCGAGCGCTTGCACGGCCTGGGCCCGCTGCGCATCGACCTGATTGGCGTGACCAGCATCTTTGGCGACGACACCAGCCGGTGGCTCGATGCGCCCGCCAGCGACAGCGGCGACGCCCGCAACGACGTGCGTGATGTGCGCCTGCGCGTGGCCCTGCAGCACCGCGACCACGCCAGCGCCCAGCGCCTGGTGCGCGAGGTAACCGCGCTCTACACCTGCGGGCCTGCAGGCGGAGGCGGCGTGCGCACCGCCATGCGCCCGCGCCTGGGCACGGTGTCGTGCCTGGTGCCGCGCGATGCGGTGGCCGTGCGTTTTGAGATGGTGGGCTAAGAAGCTGTGAACGAATCCCTCATGCCCGCTCGTGCCGCAAAAACGCACGCCCTCGGCGTTGCAAATACTCGCCATAGCCCGAGCTATGGCTGTGCTTTGCGCCTTGATGGCGCACGTTTGTGCTGCCCGCTCGGCCACGCCGGATTCATTCTCAGCTTCTGAGGAGTACACACACCATGACGACGACCCTCACCGTTCCGCTTTATCGACTTGCTCACAGCCGCACCGGCGACAAAGGCAACCGCTCCAACATCAGCGTCATCGCCTGGCACCCCGCGCTGTGGGATGTGCTGGTCGAACAAGTCACCGAGGCCGCCGTGGCACAGCAGTTTGCGCAGCGCCGCCCGCGCCAGGTCACGCGCTACCTGCTGCCCCAGCTGCAGGCCATGAACCTCGTGCTGGACGACGTGCTCGACGGCGGCGTGAACGACTCGCTCAACCTCGACAGCCACGGCAAGGCACTGAGCTACCTGCTGCTCGATATGCCCGTCACTGTGCCCGCCCATCTGGCGCCGCACTTTGGCGGTCCCACAGCCTAGACCTCCCGTTTCGCTTTTCATCCATACCAACACCAGGAGACAAAATGACCTATTCATCCCCCCGCCGCGCTCTGCTGGCCACTGCTGCCGTACTGGCGCTGGGCACACTGCACGCCCCAGCAGCCTTGGCCCAGGCGGCAGGTGCCTACCCCGCCAAGGCCATCACCTTTGTCGTGCCTTTCGCCGCAGGCAGCGCCACCGACCAGCTGGCACGCGCGCTGGGCCAGTCCATTACCAACGACACCAAGCAGCCCGTGGTCATCGACAACAAGGCGGGCGCCAGCGGCATGATCGCCGCGTCGGCCGTGGCCAAGTCGGCGGCCGATGGTTACAGCGTGCTCATCACCACCAACACCACACATGCCGCCAACGAGCACCTGTACAAAAAGCTCTCGTACGACCCGGTGAAGGACTTCGCCCCTGTCACCGGCCTGGGCAAGGGAGGCCAGGTGCTGGTGGTCAACGCCAGCGCACCGTACAAGAACGTGGGCGAGCTGCTGGCCTTTGCCAAGAAGAACCCCGGCAAGCTCAGCTTCGGCAGCGGCAGCTCGTCGAGCCGCATGGCGGGCGAAATGCTCAAGCAGCTGGCAGGCGTGGACATCCTGCACGTGCCCTACAAGAGCAACCCACTGGCCATCACCGACCTGCTGGGCGGGCAGATCGATCTGATGATCACCGACACCTCCACCGGCGTGCCGCAGGTCAAGGCGGGCAAGCTGCGTGCGCTGGGTTATTCCACGCAAAAGCGCAGCGCGCAACTGCCCGATGTGCCCACGCTGGACGAAGCCGGGGTAAAGGGCTACGACATGGGCTACTGGTTTGCGGCCTACGTGCCCGCAGGCACGCCCGCACCGGTGGTGGCGCGCCTGAACGAGTTGCTGACCGTCGCCACCAAGAGCGCTGCGGCCAAGAGCTTTTTTGACAATGCGGGCTCCGAAGCCTGGACCACCACGCCCGATGAACTGGCCAAGTTCCAGGCTGCGGAGACGCAGAAGTGGGGCAAGGTGATCAAGGCCGCAGGTATCGAGGCCGAATAAGCCACCGGCCCATCCGCCGGGCCGTCTCAACCCCTTTCGCGCTTCTAGCAGCCTGCCTTCAACGGCAGGTCTGGGCGAAGCCTTGCCCGCGCGCGGCGCAACAGACGCTGCCGTTTTTGTTCCAGAGCCGCCCAAGCGGCCCGCACCACCATCCATCCAAGGAGACAGACACCATGAAACCTCTTCGTGCATTCGGAAAACTCGCGCTCACGGCCGCCGCTGCATCCGCCATCACGGCCTGCGGGGGCTCCAGCAACGATGCGGCCAAGGGCCCCGCGCTCAAGCTGGCCATCACCGCCACCGAGGCCTTTCCGGGCACCTATGGCGACGTGGGCGAATACGAGCGCGTGACCGGCACCATCAGCGGCGAGGTCGACCCCAAGGACCCCAAGAACGCCGTCATCCAGGACCTGGCCCTGGCGCCCACCAACGCCAACGGCATGGTCGAGTACCGTGCCGACTTCGTCATGCTCAAGCCCAAGAACATGGCCAAGGCCAGCGGCGTGCTGCGCTACGACGCACCCAACCGAGGCAACATCCTCACGATGCTCAACCCCACGGCCACGCCCAGCGATGCGGTGTACCTGGAGCGCGGCTATGTGATGCTCTATTCCGCCTGGCAGGGCGATGTACCCAAGAGCACCGCCGCGCGCCTGACGGTGACGGTGCCTGTGGCCAAGAATAAGGACGGCAGCAGCATCACCGGCCCCTACCGCGCCGAGTTGGTGCCTACTGCCGCCACCCCGGCCATGACGCTGCCCGGCGGCGTGTTCAACGGCACCATGATTCCGTACGAACCCGCCAGCCTGGACAACACGCAGCCTGGCTACTCGCTCACCCGCCGTGCCAACGAGACGGATGCGCGCGAGCCCGTGCCCGCCAGCGACTGGAAATTTGCCACCTGCGACACGGGCGCCAATGCTTTCCCCGGCAAGCCCAGCCCCACCAGCGTGTGCCTGAAGGGCGGGTTTGACCCGGCCTATCTGTACGAGCTGGTCTATGTCGCCAAAGACCCCAAGGTGATGGGCGTGGGCCTGGCTGCGCTGCGCGACACCGTGAGCTTCTTCCGCAGCAAGTCGGCCGATTCCAGCGGCACCCCCAACCCCCTCGCAGGCCGCATCACACACACGCTGGGGCAGGGCACCTCGCAGTCGGGCAACGCCATGAAGACCTTTCTGCACCTGGGCTTCAACCAGGCGCTGGATGGCGGCAAGGTGTTCGACGGCATGTACGCCCACGTGGCGGCGCGCCAGACCAACATCAACACCCGCTTTGCCGTGCCCGGTGGCGGCGGCGGCTTGCGCACCGACCACACCGCCTTCGGCCAGACGGCACCGCGCGGGCTGGACAAGGACTACCAGGACGACATCAGCGGCCGCCAGGGCGGCGTGATGAAGCGCTGCGCTGCCACCAACACCTGCCCCAAGTTCTTCCTGGGCCTGTCGGGCACGGAGTTCTGGCAGCTGCAGGGCTCGCCCGTGCTGACCGACGCCAACGGCACCAAGGACCTGGCGCAGCCCGACAACGCCCGCATCTACTACTACTCCAGCACCCAGCACGGCGGGGCAGGGGGCACGGCCAGCATTGCCTATGCGCCCACGCGCGCCACGTACCCCACCGGCACGGTGGTGCAGTTCAACGACACCTTCCGCGCGCTGTTCCTGAACCTCGAAGACTGGGTGGTGCGCGGCACGTTGCCACCCGCCAGCCAGGTGCCCAAGCTGGCCGACGGCACGCTGGTGCGGCCGGAGGCACTGGCCTTCCCGGCCATGAAGGGGCTGACCTGGGCGGTGGGCGGCGTGCAGACGGCGATCCCGGACTTCAGCTACCGCGGCCTGTACAACAACTTCCCGCTGTTCGACTTTGGCCCGCAGTACATCCCGCAGGATGAGGCCGGCATTGCCACCGTGCTGCCTCCGCGCAACCTGGGCCGCGACTACGCCATCCTGGTGCCGCAGGTCGATGCATCCACGGGCCTCACGCGCGCCGGCATTCGCAGCGTGGAGGCGCGTGCGCCGCTGGGCACCAGCATTGAGTTCAACTATGTGGCCACACCCGGCATCACCGACCTGGCCAACCTCACGGGCAGTTTCATCCCCTTCCACAAGACGCGCGCCGCGCGGCTGGCGGCGGGCGATGCACGGCCGTCGCTGGAGGAGCTGTATGGCACGCAGGAGGGCTACGTTGCTGCGGTGACGCAGGCCGCCAATGACCTGGTGGCCCAGCGCCTGCTGCTGCCGCGCGATGCGAACCTGCAGATTGCGCGCGCCAAGGCCGCAGCGGTGTTGCCCTGAGCGGCGGGGGTCTCGTTTCCACTCCCTCTCCCCTCGCGGGAGAGGGCGGGGGAGAGGGGGCACTTCTTCGGGGCGTCGCGCTCCATCCTCCCCCCTCTCCCCAACCCTCTCCCACCGGGAGAGAGGGCGTGCCAGCGCTTTTAGGGCCTGTGAAAAATCAAGCCAAATTGACCTCTACCGCCTGATGGACAAGCGCTAACAGCTATCAAATTGGTAGTGGCTCAGCCTGGGCGACCATCCCTCACCACGGCACCCCCGCAAACCGCTTCACCAAAAAATCCAGCAACGCCCGCACCGCAGGCGACAAGTGCCTGCGCGACGGGTACAGCGCATAGATCGTCATCACCGGCAAGTCCCACTGTGGCAGCACCGCCTGCAACTCGCCGCTGTGCAGGTAGGGGTTGACCAGATACGTCGGCTGCATCGCAATGCCACCGCCCGCCAGCGCGGCGCGCATCAGCGTGGTGGCCTCGTTGGCGCTGAAATGGCCGCTCACGCCCACACGCTCCACCACCTCGCCGCGCGTCAGCTGCCACACGCTTTTGCCAAAGTTGGCGTAGCTCAGGCACCGGTGCTGCGCCAGGTCGGCGGGTTGCTGCGGCGTGCCGTGCGCGGCCAGGTAGGCGGGGGATGCCACCAGCACCGAATCGCACCGCGCCAGCGGCCGGCCGATCAGCAACGGGTCGGGCTCGGCGCTGATGCGGATGGCCAGGTCGATGCGCTTTTCCACCAGGTTCAGTGATCCTTCGCTCGCGTCCAGGTCGATCTTGAGCTGCGGGTGTTGCGCCAGAAAGTCCGCAATCGCCGCACCCATCTGCGCAAACGCAAACGACACGCTGCAGGTCAGCCGCAGCTGGCCGCGCAATGCGCCCTCGGTGGTGGTGGCGGTTTCTTCTTCCAGGTCTTGCGACAGCGCCAGCATCTGCTGGCAGCGGCGCAGCGCGTGCTCGCCCGCGTCGGTCAGCGTCACGCTGCGGGTGGTGCGCTGCAGCAGCCGCGCCTGCAGCCAATGCTCCATCTCGCCCACGTAGCGCGTGACCATGGCACGCGACATCTCCAGTTTGTCGGCCGTGGCGCTGAAGCTGCCGCTGGTGGCCACTTCGGTAAACACATGCATGGCGGTCAGGCGGTCCATAGGGGTTATCTGCTCGATTTGTGAAACAAATATGCGCGAATTATCGGGTTTATTGGATCGATTTGCGCAAATAAACTTCATTCCGTCATCTGCACCAACCGCTCAACACACCGGAGAAACCACCATGTTCCGCACCACCCTCATTGCCGCCACCCTCGCCGTTGCCTTCACCGGCGCCCAGGCCGCCCAGCCCCTGCAGGTCAAGGTCTACAACGCCGACGGCAACAGCTTCAACGTCAACTCCACGCTGGTCTATGGCGAGAAGGAGGCCATGGTCATCGACGCCGGCTTTACCCGTGCCGATGCGCTGCGCATTGCCGCCAACGTGCTCGACACGGGCAAAGAGCTGAAGACCATCTACGTGAGCCAGGCCGACCCCGACTACTACTTTGGCGTCGAGACGCTGAAAGAAATCTTCCCCATGGCCGACGTGGTGACCACGCCCGCCGTGCTGGAGAAGATCAACGCCAAGCTGGCTGGCAAGCTCGCCTTCTGGGGCCCCAAGATGGGCGCCAACGCACCGCGCACGCCCGTGCTGCCCAAGGCGATTGCTGGCAACACGCTGAGCGTGGACGGCCAGACCGTGGAGATCCGTGGCACCACCGGCCTGCTGGCGCACCGCCCGTATGCGTGGATTCCATCCATCAAGGCCGTGGTGGGCACCATCGGCGTGTTTGGCACCAACACCCATGTGTGGACGGCCGACACGCAAACGGTGGCAGAGCGCAGCGCCTGGGTGGCCCAGCTCGACGAAATGGCCTCCCTGCAGCCCACCGTGGTGGTGCCCGGCCACATGCCCGCGGGTGGCACGCTGGACGCTGCCAACATCAGCTACACCAAGGGCTACCTGCAAGCGTTTGAAAAGAACGCCGCCTCCACCAAGACGAGTGCCGAACTCATCGACGCGATGAAAAAGGCCTACCCCGCAGCGCCCATGGGCCTGTCGCTGGACATCGGCGCCAAGGTCAACAAGGGCGAGATGAAGTGGTGAGATGACGTGCTGAAAGCTGTCAAAGCAGGTTGTTGAAAGAAAGGAACCAGATCGTGACCGCTACAAATCCGCTCCAACAAGTCCTGCAGCACTTGCACGCCGGGCGCTGGAACGCGGCGCACGATCTGGTGCAGCACGACGGCTCCATGCTTGCAGCGTGGCTGCACGGCATCCTGCATCTGCAGGAAGGTGATTTGGAGGATGCCGAAAACTGGTACGACCGCGCCGCCCGCCATTTCCGCAGCCGGGGCACGCTGGCCGAAGAGATTGCGGCGTTTGAAGCCGCACTGATTGCGTCCGAAACATCAGACCCTCAAGAAAGAACCTGACCCATGCCCAACGTCACCGTGACCTACTTGTTCGACCCCCTGTGCGGCTGGTGCTATGCCGCCGCGCCCGCGCTCAAGTTCCTGCAAGCGCAGAAGGGTGTCGAGGTGGTGCTGGCCCCCTCCGGCCTGTTTGCGGGCGCAGGCGCGCGGCCCATGGACGCGCAGTTTGCCGCCTATGCCTGGTCCAACGACCAGCGCATCCAGCAGCTCACAGGCCAGCCCTTCACGCAGGCCTACCGCGATCAAATTCTGGGTGCTGTATCCGGTCGCTTTGATTCAGGCCCTGCCACCCTCGCGCTGACTGCCGTGGCGCAGACCGCGCCTGCGCATGAACTGGAAGCCTTGCACGCGCTGCAGCACGCACGCTATGTGGAAGGTCGCGACACCGCAGAACCCGAGGTGCTGGCAGACCTGTTGCGGGCTTTGGGCCTGGCCGATGCCGCCGCATTGACGCTGGCACCCGACGCCGCACTGCACAGCGTGGTGGCCGAGCGCGTAGCCCGCGCCCAGGCCATGCTGCGTGCCGTGGGTGCCCGGGGCGTGCCGCAATTGGTGGTGAAGGGGCAGGGCGGTGCGCTGCGGTTGATCGGAGGCGATGCGCTGCTGGGGCCGCTCGAGAAACTGGTAGAGCACATCCTGGCGGCCTGAGGCCCTGAACCCAAGGAGGAAGCGCTCAGGCCTTGGGCAGGAGTTCGCCCCGTCGGCCCAAGGTCCGCACCATCTGCTCATACATCGCATCCACGGCCGGTGAGCGCAGCGACACCTTGCTGCGCAGCACCGCCACGTTCATCGAAGCCAGCGGCGGCAGGTCAAACTCCGCCGGCAGGTTCTGCAGGATTTGCAAATGGGCCGGGGCGCTGCACCGCGTGAGCACCGCCACCGCCAAACCGCTCTCCACAGCAGCCAGCTGGCCCGCCAGGCTGGAGCTGTGGTACACGATGCGGTAGGCCCGCCGCCGCGTGCCCAGCGCGGCCAGGGTGGCCTGCCGGGCCATGCTGGCCGATTCATACACCGCAATCGGCAGCGGGTCGCGCCGCCAGGCCTCGAACTGGGCGGCCCCCACCCACACCAGCGGCTCGTCGAACAAGAAGCGCCCGCGTTGCGGCTTGTCTTGCGAGACCAGCGCCAGGTCCAGTTCGCCCTTCACCACACGCGGGATCAGCGACGTGGACTGCTCGCACGTCAGCTCAATCTCCACCCCCTGGTAGCGGTGCGAAAAGCTGCGCAGCACTGGCGTGAGGTAGGCCGACGCATAGTCGTCGGGCACCCCCAGCCGCACCCGGCCCGCCAGCTTGGGGCCAAACAATGCGGCATGTGCCTCAGCCTGCAAATCGAGCACGCGGCGCGCATACGACAGCAGTTCGGCGCCCGCTGGCGTCACCTCCAGGTGGCGCGGCCCGCGCAGCAGCACCGGGCGGCCCAGCGCGGCCTCCAGTTTCTTGATCTGCATGCTCACGGCCGACTGTGAGCGGTGCACCAGCGGCGCCGCGCCCGAGAGCGAGCCTGCATCCACCACGGCCACAAAGGCACGCAGCCAGTCGATCTGAAAGTCTGGGTAGTTCATGGGGGCCTTTATCGGTCGGACCAGTGACGACAGTGGTGGGGTTATCGGTGGATTGGTGGATTCGTTTATCGAATGGTAGCTGTTCGATTTATCCGTTTTACAGGATGCCTGTAAAGCGTGAGCATCGGCGGCATGAACCACTCCAAAGCCAGCACCGTCGCATCGCCTTCCCTGGCCACCACCCCGCTGCCCGTCAATGCCAATGCCCTCACCCGCGAGCGCGACGGCCAGTGGCTGCTCATCGCCGGTGGCGTGCTGCTGGGCACCATCGGCGTGTTTGTGGAAGAGGCGGGCCAGCACCCGCTGGTCACGGTGTGGTTCCGCTGCGCATTCGGTGCACTGGCGCTGCTGGCCTGGTGCCTGGCCACGGGGCGGGGACAGCAACTTTTTCTGTACGGCCGTGCCCGCTGGGTGGCCTGCGCTACGGGCGTGCTCATGGTGCTCAACTGGGCGCTGTTTTTTGCAGCCATCCCACGCACATCGATTGCCGTGGCCACCGTGATCTTTCACATCCAGCCCATCTGGGTCATCGTGTTTGGCGCGTTGTTCTTGCGCGAGGCCGTGTCGCCCACGCAGTGGCTGGCCACGCTGGCCGCGCTGGGCGGGCTGGTGCTGACCACCGGCTTGCTCGACGGCACCGCAGGTGTCGCAGCGGCCGGCAGCACCGGCGGCGGCAGCTATGTGGCTGGCGTGCTGATGTGCCTGGGCGGCTCACTCTGCTATGCGGGCGTGACGCTGCTCGCCAACACGCAGAAAACCATCAGCCCCTTTGCCATGGCGCTGTGGCAGTGCCTGGTGGGCGCGGTGGCGCTGGTGTGGGCGCCCTTTGTGCTGGGCTGGCCGCAGCAGGGCGCCGCGTGGGGCTGGCTGCTGGGCCTGGGCGTGCTGCACACCGGCCTGGCGTATGTGGTGCTGTTTGCCGGCATGTCGCGCCTGGGGCTGGGGCGCATTGCGGTGCTGCAGTTTGTGTACCCGCTCACGGCGGTGCTGGTGGACTGGGTGGTGTATGGCCGCACGCTCAGCCCCATCCAACTGGGCGGCGTGGGGCTGATGGCTGTGGCGCTGTGGACGATTCGGCGGCCCCGTTCGAAGGGGGTGGGTACTCCTGGCTCCACCACAGCAAGCCGCTGATCAGGCCCGCCCCCACGCTCAATGCGTGAAATGCGCCAAACGTTGGGAGTAGCTTCGCTGTAATTTCCTGTAATCGCCAAACCGCTTTGGTGGCGCCACCATGGGCTCACTTCATCAACACGTGATGAAGCCGAGGGCGCCGAAAATCGTCACAGAGTAGGCATGAAGGGGAACTTGGCAATGAAAAAATTCATGACTGCGGTCTGCGTGTTGCTGCTGTGCGGCACAGCCTTTGCGAGGCCGACCTATGTATTCCAGCCTCAGTGGAATCAACCCAACAACAACGATGTGAACAACGGCGCCACCGGGCAGCCCTACACCCAGACTCAGATTGAGGCGTTCCTCAACAATGCGAAGGATCGCAGTTCCGGCGCACCCCTGGCCAGCCAGATTCTGGACTCGTGTGGTGTGGTCGAGGTCGAAAAAGGCTGCCATCAGGCCACGGATCCGCACATCACTATTTGGGTGGACAACCGGGTCAAATCCAACCAGGTCAAAGCGTGCCAGAAGCTCAACCCAGGCACTGCCGTGCACGCGAACGGCTGTTGAGGGCGCCACAACTTACCCCCGCCGGGAACATCGTGCTGGATGGGGGTAGATGGCGCAAATCCGTTCGGGCTGCGCCTGTCAATGGCCCACCAGGTGATTGGGCAGGCTCAGCGTGAACGGCCCGTTGTGCTGGCAGGCCGTAGAGGAACGCCTCCGCAGAAACTACGCCAAAAAAGGTATCCAGTGCTTGATGGATAAGCGCTTCAAGCTATCAAATCAGTAGTATTCGGGTGGTGTGCACTACGGCGATGCCGTCAGTTGCACCACCACCGCCCGATGATCCGAACCCAAGTCCGGCCCGAGGTCAGAGCGCACCTCCCGCCAGCCCGTTCAAGCCAGCACAGGGTCCAGCGGCAGCACCGACAACCTTCCCCACGCGCTGGGCCAGTTGGCCACCATGCCCTTGGCGCAGCGCAGGGGGCATCCAAGGCGACCAAGACCAAAATCGACGCGGTATGGGGTGTGCCCACTGCCTCTATGTGCGTGCTGGGTGCGCGCGCCGCCATCACACGCCCCCATCACATGCGGAACTGACGGCACTGGCCTACAGCTGTCCGCAAATCGGGCCGCCCATACTGCGTTGATGAAAACGCACCTCTGCTCCCACCGCTTCACTCAGGGGCCGCTGGCGTTGGTCCTGGCAGGGTCCATGGCTCTGGCCCTGGCCCAGCCGGCCACCCCTGGCCCCGGCCTGGGTCCGAACCCGCAATTGCCCGCACCGGAAAAGAGTGGCCTGGTGCCCACCTTCAACATCGCACCTGCACAGGGTTGGCCGCAGGGCGCCCAGCCGCAGGCCCCTGCGGGGTTCAAGGTCACGGCGCTGGCGCGTGGGCTGGACCATCCGCGCTGGGTCTACACCCTCCCCAATGGCGATGTGCTGGTGGCGGAAAGCAACAAGCCGCCGCCTGCAGAGGGCGCCAAAAACGTGCACTCCGACGGCCTGCGTGGCCTGGCCATGGGCCTGGTGATGAAACGCGCTGGTGCCGGTACGCCCAGCGCCAACCGCATCACGCTGCTGCGCGACACGGACGGTGACGGCGTGGCTGATCTGCGCAGTGCGTTTCTGGAAAACCTGCTCTCGCCCTTTGGCATGGCGTTGGTGGGCACCCAGCTCTTCATTGCCACGGCCGACGGTGTGGTGAAGGTGCCTTACGAAACCGGGCAGACCTCGGTCAACACGGCACCCGTCAGGCTCACCGATCTGCCTGCCGGGGCCAATCACCACTGGACCAAGAACATCATCGCCAGCCCCGATGGCCGCAAGCTGTATGCCACCGTTGGCTCCAACAGCAATGTGGGTGACAACGGCATGGCGGCGGAAGAGGGCCGCGCCGCCATTTGGGAGGTGGATGTAGAGACTGGCAGCAAGCGGCTGTTTGCCACCGGCCTGCGCAACCCCAACGGCCTGGGCTGGGAGCCGCAGAGCAAGGTGCTCTGGACTGTGGTGAACGAACGCGACGAGCTGGGCAACGAGTTGGTGCCCGACTACCTCACCTCGGTGAAGGACGGCGCCTTTTACGGCTGGCCCTGGAGCTACTGGGGCCAGCATGTGGACACCCGCGTCAACCCGCCCAACCCCGACATGGTGGCCAAGGCCATCACGCCGGACTTTGGCCTGGGTTCACACGTTGCGCCGCTGGGCCTGGCGTTCTCCGACGCCCGCATGCCCGGCGCCTACGCCAGCGGCGCGTTCATCGGCCAGCACGGCTCGTGGAACCGCAAGGAGCTGACGGGCTACAACGTGGTGTTCGTGCCCTTTGCCGACGGGCGCCCCTCGGGGCCTCCCCAGCCATTTCTGGCGGGCTTTTTGAGCAAGGACGGCGATGCCTATGGCCGGCCCGTGGGCGTGGCGCTGGACGGCAAGGGAGCGTTGCTGGTGGCCGACGACGTGGGCAACGTGGTCTGGCGCGTGGTGCGGTCCGAATGACGTCTGCGTAGGTGCTCGGCCCTTCGTTGCGGTGGGTTGGCAAGACCGCCACGGGGCCAGAGCAGACTATCCTGCGGTTTGCTGGGCTTGGCCCCTGTGCCCGCCACGCGACGCTTCGTAAAACCCCGTTCAGAAATTCCGCAACCAGGAATCGGCACCCATGTCTTTTGCAGCCACCCATTGGCCCCACGCCGCCCAAGTTAACCGGGTTGCCCGCATCCTGGCCGGTTGCGCGTGTGTGGTGGCGCACGCCCATGCCCATGCGCAAGATAGCCCGGCCGATCCCGCCCAGTCACTGCCCACCACGCCCCCCACACTTGAAACCCTGCAGGTCACCGGCAGCGCGCAGGCGCAGCGCCAGTTTGACAGTGCCGCCAGCCACAGCAGCGTGGCCGTGGATGCCTTCACGGCCCCCACGCCATTGGTGAACCTGTCAGAGCTGCTGGCCGGGCAGGCTGGCGTGGTGGCCACAGACCGGGGCAACTACGCGCAGGATCTGCAGATCGCCGTGCGTGGCTTTGGCTCCCGCGCCACCTTTGGTGTGCGGGGTGTGCGGATTCTGGTGGACGGCATCCCCGCCACCATGCCCGACGGCCAGGGCCAGGCTGCCACCGCGCACCTGCCTTCGGCCAGCCAGATTGAAGTGCTGCGCGGCCCGCTCGCGCAGCTGTATGGCAATGCGGCAGGGGGCGTGGTGCAGGTCACCACCCGCGATCCCCGGCCCGGGGGCGGCGCCCAGGCCGGGGTGGCGGTGGGCTCGTTCGGCCAGCGGCTGGTGGACGCATCCTTGGACTTTGGCGACCAGCGCCTGGGCGGGCTGCTGGGGGTGTCGCACTTCGAAACCGAGGGCTGGCGCGGCCACAGCGCCGCGCGGCGCACGCACCTCAACGCCAAGCTGCAGGCCCAGCCCGACAGCCGCACACGCATCACAGCCCTGGTCAACCTGTACGACCAGCCCATGGCGCAAGACCCGCTGGGCCTCACACGCGCGCAGTTCGATGGCGACCCGCGCCAGGCCGGCGCCCTGGCCACCACCTTCAACACCCGCAAGTCGGTGGACCAGAACCAGCTGGGCCTGGTGCTGGAGCGCCAGCTCAGCGACACCGACAGCGTGCGGCTGCGCGCCTATGGCGGTGGGCGGCGGCTCACGCAGTACCTGTCTTTTAGCGGCGCGGCGGCCAACAGCGCAGGCGGGGTGGTGGACCTGGACCGCAGCTACCAGGGCGCGGCCGCCACCTGGACGCGGGCCGTGCGCCTGCCCTCGGGCCTGCCCCTGACCTGGACGGTGGGGGCAGAGGCGAATCGCCTGTCTGAACACCGCCAGGGGTTTGTGAACAACGCGGGCACCAGCGGTGCGCTGCGGCGCGACGAGCAAGACAGTGCCGCCAACACCGATGTGTATGCCCAGGTCGACGCCTGGCTCTCCCCGCGCTGGCGCGCCATCGCCGGGCTGCGCGCCAGCCAGGTGCGCGTGCAGGTGGATGACCGCTACGTCACCCCCGCCAACCCCGACGACAGTGGCGCGCGCAACTGGCGCCACACCAGCCCCGCGTTGGGTCTGGTGTGGGCTGCCACCGACCAGCTCAACCTGTACGCCAACGCAGGCCAGGGCTTTGAAACCCCCACGCTGGCCGAGATGGCCTACAGCACCGGCAACACCGGCCCCAATTTCGGCCTGGCTGCCGCCCGCAGCCGCCAGTGGGAGGTGGGCGCCAAGTGGCAAGGCACCCACCAGCAGCTGGAGCTGGCATGGTTCGACACCCGCAGCCAGGGCGAGATCGTGCCCGTGGCCACGGTCAACGGCCGCTCGGTGTTCCAGAACGTGGACAACGTGCGGCGCCGGGGGCTTGAAGTGGGTTGGCGTGCACAGTGGGGCGCCTGGGCCCCGCGCGCCAGCTACACCTACCTGGATGCCCACTTTGGCAGCGCCTACGCGGGGGCAGGGGGCGCCAACGTCGCCGCGGGCAACCAGTTGCCGGGCACGGCGCGGCACGCTGCGCAGCTTGCCATCGACTACGCGCCCACCGCACGCTGGCAACTGGGGGGCACGGCGAACGTGTCGGGGCCGGTGTTTGCCAACGATGTCAACAGCGAGCGGGCCGCAGGCTTTGCCGTGCTGGGCCTGCACGCGGCCTATGGCTGGGGCTGCCAACAAGCAGGTTCAGGTGCAGGTGCAGGCACGGCGCGCTGGCAGCTCTGGGCCCGGCTCGACAACGTGTTCAACCGCCACCACGCAGCCACCCTCATCGTGAACGACGCCAACGGCCGCTACTTCGAGCCCGCAGCGGGCAGGCGCCTCATGGTGGGGCTGCGCGCGCAGTTCATGTAGTCGAGGTGGTCTGGCCCCGGGGCACTTCCATCGTCACGGAAGGGCCTGCGTGCAGGCACAGCTGCAACCACGGCCTACCGCTCCGCCAACGGCACAAACACCACGGTGCGTTCCGCGCACTCCACATCGCCGGGCGGTTGCCACAGGTCGCTGGCCAGCTCAAAGATGTGCGGCGGCACCACCATCGAAAACGTCTCGTCCTTCTCGGCATTGCGCCGCAACACACGCTCGCGGCGCACCTCGCGAGGAGAATCGAGCACATACACCACCATGGCGTCGGCCCACGGCCCCATGCGGGCATAAAAGGCGTCGCGCTGGTGGGTCTGGATCAGGCCCACCTCCAGCACCACATCGTGGCCCGCATCCAGCACGGCTTCGGCGGTCTTCCAGATTTGCGCCAGGCAGCGCAGCGTGCGCGGCACATACCAGGCCATCACATCGGCCATGTCAGCCGTATCGGGCCGGTCGGGCGAAAACAGCGTGGCCATCCAGTCGTCCAGGTTCAGCGGCACGGCGCGGTGCTGCTGCACCAGCTGGCGCACAAAGGTGGACTTGCCCGCTCCCACCGGTCCGATGACCAGGTGAATGCGGAGGGCGGTGCCTGCAACGGCTGCGGGGGTGGTGTAGGTTGAAGCGGTGTGCATGAGGAAAAGGCTCCAGAAATGCAAAAAGCCCTCTCTGCAAGCAGGGAGAGCTTTCCATAGGGCGGACGAAAAAAAGCCCTCAACGGTTGTGGAGGGCTTTGCGGTCGCTCCGATCCCAAGGACCAGATGCGAGGTTGGCAGTGTAGGTGGCAGGCGCTGGCTGCGTCAACCCACGGGCAGCGTGGGCGCGACGAATGCCGAACTGCGCTCAGGGCGCTTTGCCTGCCGCGATGTGGCGCTGAAAGAACGCCAGCACCTGCTCATTGAAAACCTGGTGAAAAGCCACGCGGTCAAACCCTGCTGCATCGCGGCAGATGCCGGGCACTGCCTCGGCCAGCGCGGGTGAGCAGGGCGCCAGAAAGGCGAAGTGCCCGGCGTTGGCCGCCAGATGCCAGTCGGGCGCGCTGGGCAGACCCTGGCGCACCGTCTCCACGCTTTGCAGCGTGACGCCATCACCACCCAGGGCCGAGGCCCACAGCTGGATGGGGGTTCTGACGTGCCCCAGGCCCTTGGCATCGAAGACGCTCAAGGGGTCGACGATGACTGCCGCCCGAATGCGCGGGTCCGGCGCAGGAGTGGCGGGGATTTCTTTGCGCCGGATCTCGCCGCACAAGGGCCGGGTGGATAGCGGCGAGCACAGGTCTTGCCGTGACGTCCAGTCCGGCACGGCGCCGATGGCCACCAGGCCCGTGTAGCCGCCGCGTGAAAAGCCAAAGAAACCGACCTTGCCCGCGTCCAGCTGCGCGCGCTGGGGCCAGGCGCCCAGCATGTAATCCGTCAGCCGCTTCATGTCCACCGGCCGCGTGGCAAAGGCCGACAGGTAGCCCTGGCGGCTCAGGTCTTGAAAGTTGTCGCCCGGGTGGCTGATGGCGGCCACCACATAACCTGCGTCGGCCAGCGCGGCCGCCGTGTCGTGGTGCCCCAGGGCCGATCCGCCCGCGCCGTGCGACACCACCACCAGCGGCAGGCCCTGGCCAGCTACGGGGCAGTCACGCGTGCCTTGCAGCACCAGCGGCGCCAGGTCAATGCGGCCCGGCGGCGTGCTGCAGGGCGACCACACGGCGCCCCGCAGCGCGGGCCCGTCCTTGTCTGCAGGCACCTCGACAAAGGCAAAGCCTGCAGCGTGGGCCAGGGTGGCGGCGCAGCACAGCGCTGCGGGCAAAAGGGAACGAAAGAGCCAGCGATAACAGGTCATAGGGAGGTGGTGGGGCGGATGGGAATCAGCAGGTCGGTGCGCAGGTCCGCCTGCGCGGCGTTGCGCGGGGAGTTGAGGTAGTGTTCCAGCGTGGGGCGGTCGTCCGGCTCATAGCCGCTGGCCGGGAGCCAGCGTGTGTGGATGGCCGCCAGTGCCGCATTGATGCGCGTGTAGGGGCCGGTGAGCGTGTGGCGTGCGTACATCCCTGCGGGGATGTCCAGCCGTTCCAGCCCGTTGTCTGCCGCTGAGGGCGCGTCGGGGAGCACCACGGCCGCGTAGTAGCGAAAGCTGCCGCCCTCCACGTCCTGCGGGTCTCCGCACGATGCGCCCAGCCGGTGGACCGCGCGCTGGCCGCACTCCAGGTACAGCCGCCGTTGCGTGTGGGGAATGGTGGATGGCGGCCCCTGGTGGCGCAGCGCATGCAGGCGCTGTGCCGGGCGCTCGACGATCTGCACGGCCAGCGTGTGCTCGGTCCTTCCATCCGCGTGTCCGGCGCCTGGATCAAGGATGAGGCGGTGAATGTCCCGCTGGAACGCTCGTGGCGACTGCCCGGTGAACTGGCTGAACGCGCGGGTGAAGGCCTGCGGGCTGTCGTAGCCCACCTCCAGCGCCACCTGCGTGATGCTCTGCCCACCTTGCTCCAGCAGCCGCGTGGCCAAGGCCAGGCGCACGCGGCGCACCGTGGCGGCCACGGTTTCGCCCGCAATGCTGCTGTAGACGCGGTGGAAGTGAAAAGGGGAAAAGTGGGCAATGGCGGCCAGGTCCTCCAGCCGATGCGCTGCCAGCGGGTGCGCCACGATGTGGGCGACCACGCGGGCCACGCGGTCGCGGTAGTGCTGATCGGCGCTCTGGTCCAGGCTCATGGCCGCAGAGTGTGCCGCAGCTTGCGCGCCGGTACTTAGCCGATCTTGCTACTTTGTGGCCTGGAGCCGCGGCAGCGCTGCGCTACTTGGAGCGGCTGACAAGAATCAGCAAAGCGGTTCTGGCTAGGCGCTGCGTCGCACGCAGTACGAGCAGTACGACAAGACGCGGCAACAACGCCAGAAGAGTTTTGTTAGCTGCTCTTATTGCCCAAACACCAGCGCCTGGTGCGCCCCCACGCCCGCCAGCACGCCTTCTGCAGACGCCAGCGTGGCGTTGTGCCGCATCAGCGTCAGGTCGCCAGCGGCATACACGCCGGGCACGGTGGTCATCTTGTTGGTATCGGTGCGGATACAGGGGCCCATGGGGCCATCGTCGAACGCGCAGCCCAGTTGCTCGGCCAGCGGGCTGGTAGGGCGGGTGGTGGCTGCCACATACAGCGCAGCCAGCGGCACCAAGCGCGCATCACCGCTGCCGGTGGCCTGCAGGCGCACGCCCTGCAGTACCTGGCCTGGGCCTTCCAGCGCGGCGATGGGTGCGGGCTCGATGGTTATGCCCAGCGCCTGTAGACGCTCGCGCTCGGCGCTCTCCAGCGTGGTGTCGCCATTCAGAAAGAGGGTGGTCGGGCCCCAGTCGGCAATCAGCTGCGCGTGCATGGCCGAGCCTGCCGAGTGGTACAGCACGCCCAGCCGCTGGCCTGCAAATTCATAGCCGTGGCAATACGGGCAGTGCAAAACCGAAGCGCCCCAGCGCTCGCGCAGGCCCGCAATCTCGGGCAAGCCATCCTGCACGCCAAACGCCAGCACCAGCTTGTGAGCCTCCATGTGCGTGCCATCGTCCAGCACCACTTCAAATCCGTTCTCTGGTGATCCGGCGCGTTGCTGCGCCGTGGCCGATACCACCGTGCCCTGCACAAAACCCACCGTGGGGTAAGCCGCCAGCTTGCGCCGCGCCTGCTCGATCATCGCCAGCGGCGGCTCGCCGTCTTGCCCGAAGAAGCCGTGCGACGCTGCCGCAAACCGGTTGCGCGGCTGGCCTGCGTCCACCACACACACCCGCCGCCGGGCACGCGCCAGTTGCATCGCGGCCGACAGGCCGGCAAAGCTGCCACCTATCACGATCACCTCATACGCCTGGGTTGTTGTAATTGCCGCTGTCGCCATGCTCAATCTCCTTGTGACCGTGGCACCCGGCCACCATGCGTTCATGAAACTCGGCCGAGAGCTGCGCCAGCGTTACCTCGCCCAGCCGCGCCAGCAGCGCCTCTTCGGCCGCCTGGTAGGCATCGGTCAGCGCGCGGTTCACCGCCTGCTCCACGATGCAGCCGGGGCTCTCCACGCGGTTGCCCACCGCCAGCAGCGTGGGCGCGCCCAGCGCCTCGTAGATGTCGCGCAGCGTGATGTCGGTGAGCGGGCACGACAGCACCCACCCGCCACCATGCCCCTTGGCCGACGAAACAAACCCCGCATACCGCAGCCCCGCCATCAGGCGGCGCACCACCACCGGGTTGGTCTGCATGGCCTGCGCCATCGCCTCAGACGTGGCGGGCCCCTCCATCTCTGCCATGTGCAGCAGCGCGTGGAGAACATTGGAAAGTCGGCTATCTCGTTTCATGCAACATTCAAAGTTGCGTGATGCTAGCATGCAACCAGAAACAGTGCTGGCGCACAAACAGAAAACTACTGAATTGATAGCTGCTGGCGCTTGACTGATAAGCGCTAGAGGCCAATTTGGCTTGATTTTTTCAGACGTTGCCCACCCCTGACCGTTCGGGTTGAGCCTGCCGAAACCCTGCGCTGACCTGGCAATGCCGTTGGACAAGCTCAACGCAAAAGCGCGTATCCACCACACGAAACACACCATGACCCAACCCACCACATCCCCCTTCACCGACCCCGCCGCCGTCGCCCGCTACGCCGAAGGCCCCCGCCGCAACGTGCCCGGCTACGACAGCCTGCTGCGCATGTCCCGCATCCTCTTGGCCGAGCATGTGCCCGCCGATGGTCGCGTGCTGGTGGTGGGCGCAGGTGGCGGGCTGGAACTGGAAGACATGGCGCGGGCGCACCCCGGCTGGCGTTTCGACGGCGTGGACCCCAGCCAGCCCATGCTGGACTTGGCGGCGCAGCGGCTGCAGAGCGCAGGCCTGCCAGGCGACCACTTGGCGCTGCACCACGGCTATGTGCACAGCGCGCCGGCCGGGCCGTTCGACGGCGCCACGTGCCTGCTGACTTTTCACTTTGTGCCGCGCGAGCAGCGGGTGCCCATGCTGGCGGAGATCCGGCGGCGGCTCAAGCCCGGGGCACCGCTGGTGGTGGCGCATCTGAGCGTGGCGGATGGCGCAGGCCCAGGCGGTGAGGGCGGGGCAGGGGAGCTCGACCTATGGCTGTCACGCTACGCCGCGTTTCAGGTGGCGTCCGGTGTGCCGCCGGAGCATGCGGCCAAGGCGCGGGACAAGGTGGCTGCAGAGCTGGCGGTGCTGACGCCGCAGGAAGACGAGGCGATTCTGCGCGAGGCCGGTTTCACCGATGTGCAGATGTTTTACATGGGGTTTGCGTTCAGAGGCTGGGTGGCATCGGCCTGCTAGCAACCAACGAAAGCGGGCCAACTCACTGACCCCGCATGCTTGCACCTTGCTCACCGCTAGGCTGTCTTGCGGCTGGGGTCAGCGGCCCCCGGCCAGCCAGCCGGTGGTGCATAAAAAAACTTCACCGCACAGGCGCCAGCGCCCACCGGTCCTTCGATGCCTTCACCAGAAAATCAATCACCGCCTTCACCCTGGCCGCATTGCGCCGGCCCGGTGACGACACCGCGTACATCGTGTGCACCGTGCGAGAGGCGAAGGGCGCAAGCACCTCCACCAACCGGCCTTGTGCCACATCGGCCGCCGCGAGCGGGCTGGACAACATGCCGATGCCCGCGCCGCTCACCAGTGCGTGGTGCACCAGGGCCGAACTGCTGGCGGCCAGGCGCGAGCGCACGGTCACCTCCAACGGCTTGCCTTGTGCGTTGCGAAACGCCCAGGTCACCGCTGGCCCCTGCGCGGTGTGCGTCACGGTGTGGTGCTGCTGCAGATCGCTAGGCTCGGCAGGCGTGCCGTGCTTTTCCAGATATCCAGGGGCCGCGTACAGGCGCCGCTCAAACCGGCCCAGTTCGCGCGCCACCACCAGGTCGCTGTGGCCCACGGTGGTGCGCAGCGCCACGTCGATGCTTTCCGTCACCAGGTCGGCCACGCGGTCATCGGCCAGCAGCTCCACCCGCAGCGCCGGGTAGCGCGCCTGCAGGTCCGCCAGGTGGGGCAAAACCAGCGCTTCGCAAATCTCCTGGCTGGAGGCCAGGCGCAAGGTGCCCGCTACGCGGCTGCGCTGGTCCGACAGCGAAGCCCCAATGTCCTCCAGCTGCGCCAGCAAGGCACGCGCTTCCTGCGCCAGCTCTGCGCCCTCGGGCGTGGCCGAAAGGCCGTGTGTGGACCGGCGCAGCAAGCGCACGCCGTAGCCGGCCTCCAGTCGATCCACACCGCGCGCCACCACCGACACCGCCACATCCATCTCACGCGCCGCAGCAGAAAACGAGCGCAGGTCGAGCGACCGCACCAGCCACCGCAGGTCGGCCGGATCGGGGAGGAATTGGGGTTGATTTTTCATCGTGCGCGCCTTTGCGTGCGGAGCAAAAGCCATTATCGCCACGGGCGGTTTCCGTGGCGGGGCGCAATTTCTACAGTGAAGGCTCGTTCAACCCAATGCATTCACCAGGAGCCCTCCATGCCCATCCTCAACGTCAAAGTGTCTGCCCAACGCACGCCCGAGCTGTCTGCCCGCATTGCCGAAACCCTGCTGGACCTGACCACCCGCGTGCTCGGCAAGCGGCGCGACCTCACCGCCGTGGTCATCACCTTTGTGGACCCGGCCGACTGGTACGTCGCCGGCCGGTCGCTGGCCGACCTGAAACAGTCGAGCTTCTACTTCGACGTCAAGGTGGTGGACGAGACCAACACCAAGGCCGAGAAGGCGCGCTACATCGCCGAGGCGTTCGCAGCCTTTGAAGGTCTGCTGGGCGCGCTGCACCCCGAGAGCTATGTCTACGTGCAGGACGTGCGCGCCGCTGCGTACGGCTTTGGCGGCCGCACGCAGGAATACCGCCACCAGCACCCCGAGCAATAAGCGGTCAAGCAATCAAGCAAGCCATCAACCAATAGCTACCCAGGAGCACCGACATGACGACGATGACGACAACGAACAACCACCTTGCCGATGTGATCGTGGCCCAGACGCTGGAGCGCGCGGGCCTGGCGGACTGGATTCCCGAAGGCGAAGGCAAGTGGTCCCTGCCCATTCAGTTCCTGCCCGACGATGCCGGTTGGGTGGAGCTGATGCGCCTGTCGCCCGGCACGCGGCTGGGCCTGCACCGCCACACGGGCGAAGTGCACGCCCTCACGCTGGCGGGCGAGCGCCGCCTGAACGACGGCCGCGTGGTGCGGCTGGGCGACTACATCCACGAGCCCGCCGGCAATGTGGACTGGTGGGAGGCGACGGGCACCGAAGAACTGCTGGTGCATGTGGTCGTCAAGGGCAGCGTGGAATACCTGGGGCCGCACCATGCGGTGCTGCAGCGGATCACTACGGCTGATCGGCGGGCGGATTACCACCGCTGGTGCGAAACGGTGGGCGTACTGCCGCTATCTTTGCTAGTGGCGTGCGGGAGCCAAGCCGGCCGGGGCAGTTCATGCAGTATGGGTAAGCACATGGTGCGCAGGAATATGAGTGAAAACAGACTCTAGCGCTTGTTGATAAAGAGCTTATAGCTATCAGTTATGGAGCAATCCTTCCCGCCTATGGCCGTGTGGTGGCGTCCGGCGTGGCACCGGAGCATGCGGCCAGTGCGTGGGACAAGATTGCTGTGGAGCTGACGCCGGAGCAGGTTTAGGCTGTTCTCCGGAGGCCGGGTTCAGCGATGTGTGCGGGTATGTAGGGTTTGCTTTTCGGATCATCGCAGCGAACTCTATCCATTGCGAACCTGTGACCCAGTGCACCCTTTCAAAATCGTTTTATATTCTCAAGGTAAATAAGAAATAATCTATTTATTGAATGGCTTTTTGAAGATGCGTGATGAATTCCATCATACGTCTCGTTTGATCTTTTGCCTCAACAAGCTTTCGCGCATCTGAATACCATGCATCTGATACCAAATAACCTGGCTCTGCGCCTGCTCGACTGTACTCAATGGTTAAAACTCCTTGAGTGGTAAGGAAATTCAAATAAGCGTCCAGTGAAAATTTTCCGATAACTGTGACATTTTTGTAAACGTCCTTGCTCTTCCAGGAAAAATGATTCGATCTGAATCCTACTTTTAGAATTTTATAAATATTGTCGCGAATGATCTCGTGTCCAGATTCATCTGCCATTTCCTTGGCTTGAAATGACATGGCGAGATTTGGGCTGAAAATGCAGTCTGCTGCGAATAGTGAGCGTTCGAGCTTTTCAGGCAAGGATCGATCGTCGAAGTTGACTTGCGTTGAGTAAAAAACTGGGTTTTCTGACTCATAGTCGCAGTTTCTCAGATTTGTATAGTTATCAATGTATCCATCTTTTACGGTGATGTTATTCAGGTCGAGTGGATAAAATCGACCATAGATGGATAGAAAATTCCATGAATTCCCGTTGAAGTATTTGACTAGGCTGCGAGATCGCTCCACCTTGTCGGTATCTCCACTGAGTGCCCAGTAGAAAAAGGCGCTGATTGCTTTTCTCCAAGGGATTTTGGCGTCGATTTCTTTTTCTGAACTTTTATATAGACTAGAGAACCACTTTAAAGTGTTGGGGTGGTTTGCGTATTCTGAAGCTGGCAATATGGTTGTTATTTCATCGTAGAGCGGCCCTTCGCCGTGATAAAACTCTGCCATAAATTCAATTGATGGGGATTCGGAGAATTGACCTTCCTTTATTTTTCGGGCTAATAGTCGAGATTTGAAAAAATAAGTAAGCGAATCGTACCTGAAGAGAATGGTTTCTTTTTCCCAAATTAAAAATGGATTGCGCAAAAAATTGTCGGAATTAAAAGTGTGAGCATCGCTGTCACATGCGCTGATATATTCTAGTAGGGCTGCTTTTGTGACAGTGTGCTGAGGTGCGCGAATGATTTCAATTAAAATGTCAAAAAAGTCGTCGGGACCGATTTTTCCAAGTGATTGTTTTGCTATTTCACGATCAACGATTTTTTTAACTAGAGCATCTAAAGGCTGGCCGCTTGAAAAAAATTTAGCGCTATCGGGTGTTTTGTTGTAGGATGTTCCTGATGTTGATTGGTATTCAATAAGATAATCGCATATCAATGAAACATATAAAGGGATCGTCGTGGCTTTTTCAGGCTCGCCATCTTCATTAAATGCTTTGAGGAGTGCTCTCGCTTCTGCAATTCTTTCTTTTGGAAGACGGGCGCCAATATATCGCTCGGTATCTTGATTGGAGAACCCTCGCAAGCGACAAATAGATGTCTGGCTAAAGTGCTTAAATCGCTCGATGTCATAGTCTCTTACTGTCAATATAACCAATACTTTCCGAAAACACTCCTCTAAATCAGCCAGTGAGCGCATGAATTTCTCGAAATTTAGCGAGGCACCCAGATGGGATTCCAATTCATCGAATCCGTCTATAAGTAGAACAAAATTTCCACACGCGAGATTTATTTCGAAATTGTGGCTCTCGATGGAATTTGCTTCATCCATCAAGCCATTGGCCGCAGCAACCTTGTACAGGTCGCTTACGGATTCGATAGCGATCGAATTTGATGTCTCCCGGAAATCAGTAGCAGATAGCAGAATGACGCGCTTTCTCTCCTGTGCATTGATATATGTTGCGATGTCATCGCAGAATGTAGTTTTCCCAATGCCAGCAGGTCCAATAACGACATGGACGGGGTTGTAGTTGTGTGCGCCTCTAAGAATCTTTGCGATGTACTCGGAAGCGTTTGAATGGACGACGGACGGTCTTCCTAAGTTTTCAATAGATTCCAGTGTTTGTTCGATAAAATGAGAGGTTTTTTTGATGGGAGCACCGCGAGTTCTTGCCTCTTCCGGGAGGCAAGACTCCCAAACGAAATCGTCGAAGTACTTTACTTGGACTTTTCGGCCTCTCGAATCGAACGATAGATCTTTGATGATGTCGAGGATCGACTTTCGTCGATCGATTTCTCCACCGTCGGATCGGTAGGCTCTGGGCGTAATAATCTCAAGAGCGTCGGGAAAGCTAGTACTGACAGAAGCTAAGAAATCAGTTAGCATTTTTTCAATTGCCGTTCGAGATCGCATGAATATCATGCCTTTTGACAAACCTCCTCCGAGATCGGCAACAACATAGTCGTATACGAGGCGATTATCATGGTCTGATTTTCGAAATTTTGTCTCAACCCGATTCTTTGGAAAACATAGCCGAACAACTTCTTCTGCTCTCGGGTTTTCAAATTTGACGCGGCCCAACATTCGTGCAGGGATTCGCTCCTCCATGGATTTCGGCAGAGACGGGGGATCAAGATCACCTTGTCCAAAAAATGCGATCCGTACGACTTTTACTAATGCGTCAAAGGCTTTTGTTTGGTCTTCATTTTCAGTTAGATTACTCTCCGCCCCATCATGCGAATACATATTGCCGATACTCTGTAAGTATCTAATTTCCGCTTTGAACATGCCAGCATCGCGGTTGTTCTCGTCAGCTTCTACCCATTTTAATGCGTCAGCAATCAGTTTTTCGAGGAGCCCCTGTGGTTGTGCTCCGTGTCCCACAATTATGGATTTACATATTGCCTCGGCGGTAAGGCGATACTTATTTGCGGTGTCCGCCAATGGGAGATCGATATTTAATTCGATTTCCGTCAAGTGTTGGCCAAGACGCGAAATGAGGCCCTGATAGGTTTCCATGTACTCCCTCTTTTTGATGCTTTTTCTGCTGATACGTCATCGTAATTTTTTAACCGAATATCGTCGGCCGCTCTTGCAATGACCAGTTTTGGCATTGAGATTTTACCTAGCCGTAGTAGCGTCGACTAGTACTTATGGTGCACTTCAATTAAAAGGCGTCTAGTTAGTATCCCTTACGAGGTATGCAGTCGCTGCGTACATCTCGGCCTTCTTAAGGTTTCTACAGCTTGGTCGTGTGGACAGATTTAGGTCAAAGTTCAGTCTTGCCCGGCCAAAGTAGACCGCATAGCATCCCTGTCAAGCACCCACCCCCATGAGGTGCTGCACAAAAACATGACAGGAGACAAGCCTTGCCATCCACCCGTTGGAGTCACTGCGGCGCCGAAGACCTGAGCGTCTTGCAGACCATCTTTTGGTCCGCTGGCGCGTCGCGCAATGCGCTGGCGCAGCGCCTGGCCTATTCCAAGAGCAAGGCCAACGCCATGGTCGCTGCGCTGCTGGACGAGGGCCTGCTCGACGAGGTGGGCCTGCAGGAATCCTCTGGCGGCCGGCGTGCCGAAACTCTGCGTTTGAGCGACACCCTGGGCGTGGTGATTGGCGCCGACCTGGGCGCCACCAGCATGCAAGTCGCGGTGATGCGGCCCGACATGACTGTGCTGGCGCGGCACCGCGAGCCCATTGATGTGCGCCAGGGGCCGGGCGTGATCCTGGCGCGGGTGCGGGGGCTGATGCGCGAGCTGCTGGCGCGCTGCGGGCTGGCCGCCCACCAGGTGATTGCCATTGGCATGGGCGTGCCGGGGCCGGTGGATTTTGAAAGCGGGCAGCTCGTCAACCCGCCGCTGATGCCCGACTGGGACGGCTTCTCGATCCGCGACTACCTGCGCGAGGCGTTTGCCGCGCCGGTGTTTGTGGACAACGACGTGAACCTGATGGCGCTGGGCGAGATGTACCGGCTGCAGCGTAATCTGCCCAACTTCTTGGTCATCAAGGTGGGCACGGGCATTGGCTGCGGCATTGTGTGCCACGGGCAGGTGTACCGGGGCGCCAATGGCTCGGCGGGCGACGTGGGCCACATCTGTGTGGACCAGCACGGCCCGCGGTGCCATTGCGGCAACCAGGGCTGTGTGGAGGCGATGGCCGCAGCGCCCGCCATGGCGCGCATGGCCGTCGAGGCCGCGCAGCGCGGCGAGAGCGCCCTGCTGGCCGAGCGGCTGCAAAGCACCGGCACGCTGACGATTGAAGACGTGGCCCAGGCCAGCCGCACGGGCGATGTGGCGGCCAACGCCATCATCCAGCGCGCGGGCAGCCTGGTGGGGCAGATGCTGGCGTCCATCGTCAACTTCTTCAACCCGTCGCATGTGTTCATTGCGGGGCGGGTGACGGACATGGGGCCGCTGTTCCTCGCATCGGTGCGGCAAAGCGTGTACCACCGGTCGCTGGCGCTGTCTACGCGGCACCTGGAGATTCAATACGCGCCGCTGGCCGACGATGCGGGTGTGGTGGGTGCTGGTGTGCTGGCGATGCAGGAGAGCCTGTCACGCGCGGGCTCGGTGGCGGGTGCGGGCGTTGGAGCAGTTGTAGGAACAGGGGCAGTGCGATGAGCGTCGCTGTTGAGTTCCGCAACGTCACCAAGGAGTTTGGCCCCGTGCGGGTGTTGCACGGGGTGGACTTTGCGCTGCAGCCGGGCCGCGTGTACGGCCTGCTGGGCGAGAACGGCGCGGGCAAGTCCACGCTGATGAAGATTCTGGCGGGGTACGAGAGCCCGACCACCGGCGAGGTGGTGGTGGACGGCGCGGTGCGTGCCCCGGGCGGCGGCTCGCGCGCGGCCGAGGCGCAGGGCATTGTGCTGATCCACCAGGAGTTCAACCTGGCGGACGACCTGACGATTGCGCAGAACATCTTCTTGGGCCACGAGATCAAGAGGGGCCCCTTCCTGGACGACAAGGCAATGCGCGAGAAGACGCGCGAGGCGCTTGCCAAAGTGGGCCTGCCGCTGGACCCGGACACGCGGGTGCGCAAGCTCATCGTGGCCGAAAAGCAGCTGGTGGAGATTGCCCGCGCGCTGGCCCGCAATGCGCGCCTGCTCATCATGGACGAGCCCACCGCCACGCTGACCCCGGGCGAGACAGAGCGCCTGTTTGCGCTGATGGCCGGGCTGAAGGCTGCGGGCGTGACCATCATCTACATATCGCACAAGCTCGATGAAGTGGAGCGCACCACCGACGAGGTGGTGGTGATGCGCGACGGCCTGCTGGTGGCGCGCGAGGCCACGGCCAGCGTGACGCGGCGGCAGATGGCCAACCTGATGGTGGGCCGCGAGTTGGCGGATTTGTTTCCGCCCAAGCTGCCCGCGCCTGCGGGTGGCGAGCCGGCCATCCAGGTGCGCGGCCTCACGGTGCCGGGCTGGGCCGAGGATGTGAGTTTTGACGTGCGGCGCGGCGAGATTCTGGGCTTTGCCGGGCTGGTGGGCGCTGGCCGCACCGAGCTGTTCGAAGGCCTGCTGGGCCTGCGCCCGCGCTCGGTCGGCACGGTGGAGCTGGCGGGCAAGCCGGTGAATTTGAAAAGCCCGCGCGATGCGGCGCGCCACGGCCTCACGTACCTGAGTGAAGACCGCAAGGGCAAGGGCTTGCATGTGCACTTTGGCCTGCGGCCCAACCTGACGCTGATGGCGCTGGAGCGCTATGCCAAGCCCTGGCTCGACCCGGCGGCCGAGCAGGCTGCGCTGCGCGATGCGGTGCAGGAGTTCGGCATCCGCACCGGCTCGCTCGAAGTGCGCGCGTCGTCGCTGTCGGGCGGCAACCAGCAAAAGCTGGCGCTGGCCAAGGTGCTGCACCCCGGCCCCAGCGTGGTGGTGCTGGACGAGCCCACGCGCGGCGTGGACGTGGGCGCCAAGCGTGAGATCTACCACCTGGTGCAGCGCCTGGCAGAGCAGGGGCTTGCTGTTGTGGTGATCTCGTCAGAACTGATGGAGCTGATCGGCCTGTGCCACCGCGTGGCGGTGATGCGCGCCGGGCGGCTGCAGACCACGCTGCAAGAGCCCCATTTGACCGAAGAGGAGTTGATTGCACATGCCACAGGTACCCGCTGAAAACGCCACTACTGCAGCGGGCCGCCACGGCGGCGCCACGGCCTGGTGGGGCAAGTTGCACGGGCTGGGCCCGGTCATCGGCTTGGTGCTGCTGTGCATTGCGGGCACGCTGCTCAACAGCAACTTCGCCACCTACGACAACGTGATGAACGTGCTCACGCGCACCGCCTTCATCGGCATCATCGCGGTGGGCATGTGCTTCGTCATCATCTCGGGCGGCATCGACCTGTCGGTGGGGTCGATGGCGGCGCTGATCGCAGGCTCGGTCATCCTGTTCATGAACGCGATGGCGCCCGTGCTGGGCTCGCCCATGGCGGCCGTGGTGGTGGGCATGCTGCTGGCCGTGGTGCTGGGCGCGGTGTTCGGGCTGGTGCATGGCCTGCTCATCACCAAGGGCCGCATCGAGCCTTTCATCGTCACGCTGGGCACGCTGGGCATCTTCCGCGCGTACCTCACGTATTTTTCGAACGGCGGGGCCATCACGCTGGAGAACGACCTGTCGGACATCTACAGCCCGGTGTACTACGCCAATCTGCTTGGGGTGCCGATTCCGGTGTGGATCTTCCTGCTGGTGGCTGTCATCGGCGGCGTCATCCTGAACCGCACGGCCTATGGCCGCTATGTGCAGGCCATCGGCTCCAACGAGCAGGTGGCGCAGTACGCGGCGGTGGATGTGCACAAGATCAAGATCCTCACCTACATGCTGCTCGGCGTGTGCGTGGGCATTGCCACGCTGCTGTATGTGCCGCGCCTGGGCTCTGCATCGCCCACCACGGGCCTCTTGTGGGAGCTGGAGGCGATTGCCGCCGTCATCGTGGGCGGCACGGTGTTGAAGGGCGGGGCGGGCAGCATCACCGGCACGGTGGTGGGGGCCATCCTGCTCTCGGTCATCAGCAACATCCTCAACCTCACCAGCATCATCAGCGTGTACCTGAATGCTGCGGTGCAGGGGTTCGTGATCATCGCGGTCGCTTTCATGCAGAGGGGCAAGCGGTGATGGATCTTCGGTTTTCTCGGTAGGTCATTTGACTTTCGTGTTCCCCAGCCGGCCAGCTTCCATGGCCATATTCCAAAGCAACAGGAGACAACGCATGAACAGCCAACTTTCTTCTTTCACCCGCCGCCTGGCCCTCTCGGCCGTGGGCGCCGCCGCCTTCGCATTGGCCGCCCCTGCCATGGCGCAGGCCAACAAGACGGTGGTGGGCGTGGCCATTCCGTCGGCCACGCACGGCTTTACCGGCGGCATCGTCTACTGGGCCAACCAGGCCAAGAAGGACCTGGAGAAGGCCCACCCCGGCCTGCAGGTCATCGTGAAGACCGCAGGTGGCGCGCCCGAGCAGGCCAACCAGCTGCAAGACCTGGTGACGGTGAACAAGATCAACGCATTGGTCATCTTCCCGTTCGAATCCGCCGCGCTGACCAAGCCCGTGGCCCAGGTCAAGGCCAAGGGCGTGTACGTGACGGTGGTGGACCGGGGCCTGACCGACACCAGCGCGCAGGACGCGTATGTGGCCGGTGACAACACGGCCTTTGGCAAGATTCCAGCCGAGTACATCGCCAAGGCGCTGGGCGGCAAGGGCAACGTGGTGGCCATGCGCGGCATTGCGACCACGCTGGACAACGAGCGCATGGACGCGTTCACCAGCGTGCTGAAGAACCACCCCGGCATCAAGCTGCTGGACGCCAAGTACGCCAACTGGAACCGCGACGACGCCTTCAAGGTGATGCAGGACTATCTGACCCGCTTCCCGCAGATCGACGCCGTGTGGGCCGCCGACGACGACATGGCCGTTGGCGTGCTCAAGGCCATCGAGCAGGCCAAGCGCAAGGACATCAAGCTGGTGTTTGGCGGCGCAGGTGCCAAGGGCATGATCAAGACGCTGATGGACGGCAGCAACCCGCTCATCCAGGCCAACGTGTCGTACAGCCCCAAGTTCATCTACGACTCGATCAAGCTCACGGCCGAGGCGCGGATCAAGGGCGAGAAGCTGCCCGCCAACACCATCATTCCGTCGGTGCTGATCACCAAGGAAACGGCGAAGGATTTCTACTTCCCGGACTCACCGTTCTGATGGCGTCAATGTGAGTCAAGTTGCCTGATCAGGAACATCGCTCAGATGAGGACATCAGCCCCCGCACCCTCAGCGGCGCTGGGTGTTACACCCTCTCCCCTCGCGGGAGAGGGTGGGGGAGAGGGGGGGCTGCACCCGCGCCGTGCCCGTTTCACTCCCCCCTCTCCCCGGCCCTCTCCCACCAGGGGAGAGGGAGTGATGGGCGATCTGAGATGTATGAAAAATCAAGCCAAATTGGCCTCTAGCGCTTATCCAGTAAGCGCTAGCAGCTATTGAAAATATAGCTTATAGCCGCTTCGAACCTGCAACCCAACGTCCCTTGGAGCCACCATGCCAAGACCCGTCACCCTCTTCACCGGCCAGTGGGCCGACCTGCCTTTGGCAGAACTTGCGCCCCTGGCCAAAAGCATGGGCTACGACGGCCTGGAGCTGGCGTGCTGGGGCGACCATTTCAACGTGCAGGAGGCGCTGTCTTCGCCCCAGTACGTCAAAGACAAACACGCACTGCTGGCCCAGCACGGCCTGCAGTGTTTTGCCATCGGCAACCACCTGGTGGGCCAGGCAGTGTGCGATCTGATCGACGAGCGCCACCAGTCCATCCTGCCGCCCCATGTGTGGGGCGATGGCGAGCCCGAGGGGGTGCGCCAGCGCGCAGCTAGCGAGCTGGCAGACACGGCGCGCGCTGCCGCGAACTTTGGCGTGAAGACGGTGACGGGCTTTACCGGCTCGTCGGTGTGGCATTCGATCTATGCCTTTCCGCCCACCACGCAGGAATACTGGGACAAGGGCTTTGCTGATTTTGCGAAGCGCTTTGGCCCCATCCTCGATGTGTTCGAGCAGCATGACATCAACTTTGCACTCGAAGTGCACCCCACCGAGATCGCGTTTGACATCGCCTCGGCCGAGCGCGCGATTGCAGCCGTAGGCGGCAATAAGCGCTTCGGCTTCAACTTCGACCCCAGCCACCTGGCCTACCAGGGCGTGGACTACATCAAGTTCATCCGCCAGTTTGGCGATCGCATCTACAACGCCCACATGAAGGACGTGTGGTGGGGCAAGGGTGACGGCACGGTGGGCGTGTTTGGCGGGCACACCAGCTTTGGCGATGCGCGGCGGAACTGGGACTTTCGCAGCGTGGGACGCGGGATGATCGATTTCGAATCCATCATCGTTGCGCTCAACGACATCGGCTACCAGGGCCCGCTCTCGGTGGAGTGGGAAGACAGCCGCATGGACCGCGTGCACGGCGCCACGGAGAGCGCGGCGTTCTGCAAGCGGCTGGATTTCAAGCCCGCAGTCGGCGCGTTCGACGCCGTGTTTGCGCGCGACAAGCAGGCCTAGCCGCTCTCCGTCCATAAAACCGATAACAACAACACACAGCGAGCAAAGGCGTTTCGTATGTCCAGTCCCCAAAAGCTCCGCTACGCCATGGTGGGCGGCGGCCACGGCGCCTTCATCGGCGCGGTGCACCGCAAGGCGATGGCGCTCGACGGCCAGTTTGAACTGGTGGCTGGCGCGCTGTCATCCTCGCCCGAGCGGGCGCTCGCATCCGGCGCCGAACTGGGCCTGGCGGCTGACCGCAACCACGGCAGCTGGCAGGACCTGCTGGCCGACGAACTGCGCCGCCCGGCGCATGAGCGCATCGACCTGGTGAGCATCGTCACCCCCAACCATGTGCACCACCCGGTGGCGTTGGCGTTTGTGCAGGCGGGCTTCCACGTGGTGTGCGACAAGCCGCTGGTGCACACCCGCGCGCAGGCCGACGAGCTGGTGGCCGCCGTGAAGAAGGCCGGCACCGTGTTCGGCGTGACCTACAACTACACCGGCTATCCCATGGTGCGCGAGGCGCGCCACCTGGTGCAAAGCGGTGCGCTGGGTACGCTGCGCAAAGTGACCGTGGAATACAACCAGGGCTGGCTGGCCACGGCGGTGGAGCAGGGCGGCGGCAACAAGCAGGCCGACTGGCGGCTGGACCCGGCGCGCAGCGGCAGCGCAGGCACGCTGGGCGACATCGGATCGCACGCCGAAAACCTGGCCGCCACCGTCACCGGCCAGCATCCCGCCTGGGTGTGTGCGGACCTCACCTCCTTTGGCGCCGGGCGCAGACTGGATGACGACGCCCAACTGCTGCTGCGCTATGACAGCGGCGCACGCGGCTTCATCGTGGCATCGCAAGTGGCAGCGGGGTTGGAGAACGACCTGCGCCTGCAGGTGTCGGGCACGCTGGGCACCATCACTTGGCGGCAAGAAGAACCCAACCAGCTCATCCACTCCCCCGTGGACGGCCCGCGCCGCATCCTCACGCGCGGCTCGCCGTGGCTGTGCGAATCGGCGCGGCGCGCCGGGCGCATCCCAGCGGGGCACCCCGAGGCGTTCATCGAAGCCTTTGCCAACATCTACCTGGGTGTGGCGGCCGACATCCGCGCGCGTGCCGCTGGCCGCGCGGCCGACCCTTTGGCGGCCGACTATCCGCGCGTGGAGGATGGTGCCGAGGGGGTGCGCTTTATCGAAAAGGTGGTGGAGTCCGCTGCGAGCGAGCGCAAGTGGACCGCATTGGCCTACTCGGCTGGCCCGAATGGTTGAATCAGATTGGCCCGCAGCGCTTGTCAGGAAAGCGCAGACAGCTATTTATCTGTGAGCGGTTGACGGGCCGTCTGCAGCCGTTGGTCAGTTGCCTGCCAGCTGAAACCGCTGGTCAAAGTTCATCTTGCCCAGCACACGCAGTGCCGCCGTGCGGGTGGCGTTGTCTACCTTGCTGATGTCCAGGCTGTAGCGCTTGGCGGTGGACACCACGTCCACGCTTTTGGGGCCCCACTGCACCGCGACCAGCAGGGCGGGGCGCTGGCCCGCTTCGGCACCCACCGACACACCGCGCTGCTCGGGCCGCAGCATGAATTCCAGCCGGGGGGTGCGTACCAGGGTGAGGCGGTGGGCACCCTGTGGGCCCAGCGCGAACGAGACGACCCAGTCGTCTTCGTCTTCCACCGTCAGAAATGGGACATGCTGCGGAGCGGCCATGGTGAGGGTGCTGTGGGTTGACGGGCGGGCGGATGGGCCGCCGTGGTGCGCAGCCCGGGTGCGGGCGGCCGCCAGTATGCCGTTGCAAAAGCTGTGCCGAGGTCGGGAGAACCCGAGGTTGGGCGCATCCAACGCGCTAGTTGCGTTGTCAGGCTGGTGCAAGCTGGTGTGGGGCGGGCTGACTTTGCGCTGGCTCAGGCTGTCTTGAACGGGCTGCGTTCGTGCAGCTCGCTCAGGTACTCGGCCACCCCGGCGCCTTCGCGCTGCAGGAACCGCTCCACCGCGTCGGCAAAAGCCGGGTGCGCCAGCCAGTGGGCGCTGGTGGCCTGCACGGGCAGCAGGGCGCGGGCCATCTTGTGCTCGCCCTGGGCGCCGCCCTCAAAGCGGATCACGCCGTGATCGATGCACCACTGCAGCGGCTGGTAGTAGCACGCTTCAAAGTGCAGGCAGTCCACGCGCTCCAGCGCGCCCCAATACCGGCCGTAGGCCACAATGTTTTGGTCTTTTTGGCTGCCAGCGCTAGATGGTAAAGCGCTGATAGCTATCAAACTGCTAGCAATTGGCTGGCCGTCGCGCTCGGCCACAAACAGCAGCCAGGCCCCGGGCATGTGGGCCGCCATGCGGGCGAAGAAGTCCCGCGTGAGGTAGGGCGGGTTGCCGTGTTCGAGGTAGGTGCGCTCGTAGCAGCGGTAGAAAAAATCCCAGTCGGCTGCGCTGATGTCCGCGCCGCGCGACCAGCGGAAGGTGACCCCGGCATCGGCTACGCGGCGGCGCTCCTGGCGGATCTTTTTGCGCTTGTCCTGGGCGAGGCTGGCAAGGAAGTGGTCGAAGTCTTTGAAGGGTTGGCCCGAGCCGCCGCCGGGCAAGGTGCTGTCGGGGGAGGGGGCATCAGACGCAACGGGGAGCGTGGGGGCAACGTTCTCGCCGCCGCCGGGCCGCCCCAAGGCGGTGAGGGCCCCCTCGGGGGGCAGCGAACCACGCGCAGCGGGGAGCGTGGGGGCCACATTCTTCCAATGAAATTGCACGGTGTGCCGCAGCATCAGGTCTTGCTGCGCACTGGTCAGCACGTCGTCGTCGCTGGCAAACAGGATGTGCACGGACGACACGTTTTCGTCCTCGCACCACTGGCACACCACCTGCACCAGCAGAGCGCGTGCAGCATCGTCACGGGCCAAAAGGCGGCTGCCCGGCACGGGGGTGAAGGGCACGGCGATCACGGCCTTGGGGTAGTAGGGCACGCCGTGCTGCTCGTAGGCGCTGGCCCAGGCCCAGTCGAACACGTACTCGCCGTAGGAGTGGTTCTTGAGGTACAGCGGGCAGGCGGCGATCAGGGTGTCGCCCTCCCACAGGGTCATGAAGCGCGGCGCCCAGCCGGTGCGTGGGGTGGCGCTGTCGCTGGTCTCCAGGGCGGCCAGGTACTCGTGGCGCATGAAGGGCGTGGGGTGGCTTTGCTGGGCCAGCAGGGTGTTCCAGGCCGCAGCATCCACGTCCAGCGCAGTGGCAAGTACGCGGGCGATAATGGCAGATTCAGCCATGCACGCCCCGGTTTTGTTTTGCAAGCTGCGGGCCCGTGTGGGCGGTGTTCAACCTGGCCGCAGGGGCCGATTCCAGTTCCATGACGCTCTCCATTTGCACTGCGCAGCTCAACTTTGTTGTGGGCGACATGCCCGGCAACGCCCAAAAGATCATTGCGGCGGCCCGCGAGGCTTATGCCCAGGGCGCCCGTTTGCTGCTGACGCCTGAGCTGGCGATTTGCGGCTATGCGGCCGAAGACCTGTTCCTGCGCCCCGCCTTCATTGCGGCCTGTGATGATGCCGTGAAAACCGTGGCCCGCGAGACTGCGGGGTTGAAAGGCCTGGCCATTGTGCTGGGCCACCCGCAGGCCGTGGCGCCCGATGCTCCGGCGTTCAGCGCTTGCTTCAATGCCGCCAGCGTGCTGCGCGATGGGCAGATCGAGCAGACCTATGCCAAGCGCGAACTGCCCAACTACCAGGTGTTTGACGAGCGCCGCTACTTTGTGGCGGGCGACAAGCCTTGCATCTTCGAGGTGGAAGGCGTGCGCGTGGGGGTGCTGGTGTGCGAAGACGCGTGGTTTGCCACCCCTGCACGCGATGCCGCAGCAGCGGGGGCACAAATGCTGGCGGTGATCAATGCATCGCCTTTCCACCTGGGCAAGAGCGCCGAGCGCGAAGCCACCATGCGCGAGCGTGTGGCCGAGACGGGCCTGCCGCTGGTGTACGCGCACCTGGTCGGCGGGCAGGATGAGGTGGTGTTTGAAGGCCGCTCGTTCGCGCTCAACGCCGATGGCTTGGTGGCCTGCCGGGGGCCGGGTTTTGAAGAAAAACTGGTGTTCGCGCAGGTCCATCAAGCACGATCCGCTATCAAAATTGAAGCAGACGTAGCTCCAGAGAAAAGCCTGGAGGCTGACCTGTGGGATGCCCTGGTGCTGGGCGTGCGCGACTATGTGGGCAAGAACGGCTTCCCTGGCGCGCTGCTCGGGCTGTCGGGGGGCATCGATTCGGCCCTGGTGCTGGCGGTGGCCGTGGATGCGCTGGGGGCCGACAAGGTGCGCACGGTGATGATGCCTTCGCCCTACACGGCCGACATCAGCTGGATCGACGCTCGCGACATGGCCGCGCGCATGGGTGTGCGCTATGACGAGATCTCGATCAAGCCGCAGTTCGAGGCCTTCAAGGCCGCACTGGCCAGCGATTTTGCAGGGCTGCCCGAAGACACGACCGAAGAAAACCTGCAGGCGCGCATCCGGGGCACGCTGCTCATGGCGCTGTCCAACAAGTTCGGCTCCATCGTGCTCACCACGGGTAACAAGAGCGAGATGTCCACGGGCTACTGCACGCTGTACGGTGACATGGCAGGGGGCTTCGCCGTGATCAAGGACGTGGCCAAGACCCGCGTGTTCGACCTGGCCCGCTGGCGCAACGCCAACGACCCGTATGGCACGTGCGCCAGTCCGATTCCAGAGCGCATCATCACGCGCCCGCCCAGCGCCGAGCTGCGGCCCGACCAGAAAGACCAGGACAGCCTGCCGCCCTACGAGGTGCTGGACGCCATCGTGGCGCGCTACATGGAGAACGACGAGCCCATCGAGTCCATCATCGCCAGCGGCTTTGAACGTGCCGATGTGGAGCGTGTCACGCGCCTCATCAAGCTCAACGAGTACAAGCGCCGCCAGGCGCCGGTAGGGATTCGCGTCACGCGCCGCAGCTTTGGCAAGGACTGGCGTTACCCTATCACCAGCAAATTCAGGGCGTGACGCTTCGGCGCTGCGCTTTCAGACCCCTTTTTTTACATCCTCCAGGAGACCCGCCATGAAAATGATCACCGCCGTCATCAAGCCCTTCAAGCTCGAAGAAGTCCGCGAAGCCCTGGCCGAGTGTGGCGTGACCGGTCTCACCGTGACCGAGGTGAAGGGTTTTGGCCGTCAGAAGGGCCACACCGAGCTGTACCGTGGCGCCGAGTACGTGGTGGACTTCCTGCCCAAGGTCAAGGTCGAGGTTGTCGTGAAAACCGAGGACGTGGACCGCTGTGTGGACGCCATCGTGAATGTGGCGCGCACCGGCAAGATTGGCGACGGCAAGATTTTTGTGACGGCCGTGGAGCGAGTGGTGCGTATCCGTACTGGGGATCTGGACGACGCGGCTGTATAAGCCCCCCCTGAGTCGCTGCGCACCTTCCCCCTGAGGGGGACGCCACCAGTGGCCTGGCAAAGCCATTTCCACGGTGGCACTGGCCTTGCGCTGCGCCAGTTTTTGAAGGCCGTTAGATCACCGAGCGCAGCGGGACGGGCGCTTGGTCGGGGCCGGCGTCTTGCACCAGCGTGCGCAGCAGTGCCTCGGCATCGGTAGAGGCGTGCAGCAGGCCCATCTGCCATTCGCCCATGAAGCCGCTGGCCACGCTGGTCTGCAGAAAGCCCAGCAGGCCATCGTAGTAGCCGGCCACATTGAGCAGGCCGAGGGGCTTGTCGTGGTAGCCCAGCTGGCGCCAGGTCCACACTTCAAACAGTTCTTCAAAGGTGCCGATACCGCCGGGCAGGGCCAAAAAGGCATCGCTGCGCTCGGCCATCATGGCCTTGCGTTCGTGCATGGTCTGCACGATGTGCAACTCATCGCATTGGCGGTTGGCCAGCTCTTTGTCGACCAGCGCCTGGGGAATCACGCCCACCACGCGCCCGCCCGCAAGCCGCGTGGCCTCGGCCACCGTACCCATGAGGCCGCTGCGGCCGCCGCCATACACCAGCTGGCCGCCGTGCTGGCCAATCCATTGACCCACGGCTTTGGCAGCGTCGGCAAAGGCCGCGTTCTCGCCAGGTCGCGAGCCGCAATACACACACACGGAAAAAGTCGGTTCAGCCATGGAAAATCCTCTGAAAAACCGCTGCACCCCAGATGCCCGCGCACAGCAGCAAGGCCAGCAGCACGGCAGCGCTGCCCATGTCCTTGGCGCGTTTGGAAAGGTCGTGCCACTCGGGGCCGATGCGGTCGATGGCGGTTTCGATGCCGGTGTTGAGCAACTCCACGATCATCACGATCACCACCGAGCCTGCCAGCAGCGCGGTTTCTACCCAGCTTTGCCCCAGCCAGAGAGACGCGGGCAGCAGCACCAGGGCGGCAATGGCTTCCTGGCGGAATGCCTTTTCGTTCCAGCCTGCGCGAAGGCCTTCGATGGAGTAACCCGCAGCGTGCCAGATGCGGTTCAAGCCCGTGCGGGCCTTCTGGGGGTTGGCGGGCGCGGAGGACTCGGGTGGGGACAGGGGCATAGGGATATTGTGTCGCAGCCGCATGACAGCGGGCGTTGCAGCCCGCGCGCGGGTGCTACTTTTTCGGAAGCTCGAAGTGCACCAGGCGCGTGCCTGCCAGGGCGTCGTGCCAGAACTGCCGCTCGGGATGAAAGCGGCTCAGGATGGCCCAGATGGCAACCCAGCCGAACAGCAGCACCAGCACTTCAATGGCCGAGACCCCCAACAGATAGGCTGCCAAGGGCGGCAGGAACCACACCCAGCTCAGCAGGTAGCGCAGTAGCGCACGCGCCTGGGTGATGGGTTGCCCGGCGGTGTCCACCACACGGATGAGCCAGGTCTTTTGAGCCAGGGTCTGGCCTTTGGCCCAGAACCAGGTGAAGTAAATGCCAAACACCACAAACAGAAAGGCCTGCAGGGCGTGCCGGTTGTCCAAGGCGTGGCGGGTTTGGCTCAGGGTGCCGAACAGGTAGCCTGCAATGAAGACCACCCCGAACATGAGCATGCCCTCATACAGCCAGCAGGCCATGCGGCGCCACAAATTGGGCGTGGGGCCGAGGGCGGCGGAAGAGGTCTTTGCAGAGAGGGATGCCTGCGGTGCTGGGGCGGGAGGGGTGGCGGTCATTCCAGAAGGCGAAAGCAAGGCGGAGAGTGTCGGCCAGCGACGGGACTACTGAGGATACAGGCCAGAGTTGTCGGGAGTGACCATGGGCGCTGTTGTCGCAGGTGTTTCTGCAGAACCTGCGCCCAGAGGGGGGAGTGCTGCTGGTACTGCCACCGGAATCGAGACGGGGGCAGTCTCGACCACGTTGGAGGCCGGATTTTGCGTGGGCACGCCGGTCGCCGGGGGCGCCGTGGGGGTGACCGGTGCCGCCACACGGGGGGCGCTGTGGTCGAGCACGGGCGGAATCTTCGGTGCGTTGGGGCGGCTGGGGTTGGCCTGCGTGGCCGCCGGAACCTGGGCCAGCTTTTTGGGCGACACGGGGCGCAAGGCCGTGGCGGCGCCCTTGGGCTTGGGGGCGGCACGCGCAGCCAGCGCACGTTTTTCCTCGTCGGACAGCGCCTGGTAGGCCTCCCACTGGGCGCGTTTGTCGTCGCGGGCAAGCCGGTTGGTGACTGCATAGTTCAGCCGGGCCTGGTTGCGCTGCTGTGCGCTCAGGCTGGCCCAGTCCGTCATGCGGTCATGAAATTTGGCCTGTTCTTCTTCAGGAAGCGCCGAAAAATTGGCGGCCAGCGCAAGCCAGCGGCGCTTTTGCGTTTCGCTGATGAGTGCCCAGCGCTCTGCCAGTGGGTACAGCGCCAGTTTCTGGGGCGTGGTCAGGGTTTCCCAGCCCGGGCCGGTCTCGACCTGTGGCACTGCCATGGCGCCAGGCCGGGTGGACGTGCGGGCATTGTTGGGGCTGGCAACCGCAGCTTCAGCCCCCGCAGGCAGCAGGGTGCCGGGTGCCATGCGCATCTGTACCAGCACCTGGCCACCCACCGCTGCGAGCACGCCCAAGAGCGCCAAAGCCAGCACGAAGGCTGGCAGGGCAGGGGAAGCGTCGGGTGAACTTGGGTGCATGCAGTACGCGGTCGGGGGCGAGGCTCAGTTCGACGGGGCAGAGGTTTTGAGGAATTGTACGAAGCCAGGGTCAGCGTAGGCTGCTGGTGGCAAATCGTCGGTCAAAAGGGCTGCATCGACTTCGGCCAGGTCATTGGCGCTGCTTTCGTCCTGGGCAATGTTGATGACCACCAGCCCCACCACCAGTGCCATCAGCGGAACGGCAGACACCAGTGCATTCCACCAGCCGCCACCCTCGTTGCCGCCACGGCCCAGCGTGGCACTGCCACCCGCATGCACCACAACGGGTGCCGCCAGACGCACCGGCACGGTGTCTTTCTTGCGCTTGGCAAGGGCTTGCATGCGCGAGGCGCGCAGCCGTTCGGAAATGTCGTAAGGCAATTCGTCGGTGCCGCTGGACAAGCGCGCCGTGACGCGCAGTGCAAAGCGCTCTGCCGCAGCTTCTGCCTGTGTCGATGGGGTCTGTACAGTGTTCATGGCTCGATTCCTTTGGCCTTCAGTGCCTTGCTGAGGGTTTGTATGGCACGAAAACAGTGCGTTTTGACGCTGCCTTCGGAGCAGCCCATGGCGGCTGCCGTTTCTGCTACATCCATTTCTTCCCAGTAACGCATCAGGAACGCTTCCCGTTGACGTGGAGGCAGCTCGGCAATCTCGGCTTCGATCCCGTGAAAGATCTGCGCCCGCCGGGTCAGATCCTCAGCGCTCTCTGCCCGTTCCCCATTTTCTGGTCCTGAATACGCTTCAAGCAGATCAAAATCCATGCCATCTTCGCCGGGACCTTCAAAGTCGCTCATGCTCGAAAACAGTGCATTGCGGGTTTTCTGGCGGCGAAACCAGTCCAGCGTGCAGTTGGAAAGTATGCGCTGGTAGAGCATGGGCAGCTCAGCCGCTGGCTTGTCACCATAGTGCTCTGCCAGCTTGAGCATGCTGTCCTGCACGATGTCGAGCGCCGCTTCCTCATTGCGAACGTGGTAGACCGAGCGCTTGAATGCGCGCTTTTCTACACTTTTGAGGAAGTCGGAGAGTTCTCGTTCGGTTGCCAAGACGGGTCAGCCCGGGAGGGGATCGGTGCCGGTGAGCTCACAAAAATGTGGCTATCCGGCACGTGGAGCCTTTGATTATCGCATCCGCCGGGGTTTTTTTCGGGGGATGGCAGTTTTACATGTGTTGCAGTGCGATAATCGCCACTGCAATTCAAAAGGCAAACGGGTCACGGTCCGGCGCGGCAATCATCCCGCCCATGTCCTTGGCCTCAAGTTCCAAGCTGGCTTCACAAGAGCGCATGTTAGGAGCACCCAAGGTTTTTCGTCAGAGAAATTCACAAAGGTTGATCGATCATGGAAATCTCCAAGGCTGAAATCTCTTCAGCGGCCGCTGCTTCGCAGGGCAACACCTCCCCCGCTTCCGCTGCTCAGGACCTCATGGGTTCCGAGATCCTCATCAAGTCGCTTCAGGCTGAGAACGTTCAGTACATCTGGGGCTATCCCGGCGGTGCCGTTCTCTACATCTACGACGCGCTCTACAAACAAGACACCATCCAGCACGTGCTGGTGCGCCATGAGCAGGCTGCCGTACACGCTGCTGACGGCTACGCCCGCGCCACGGGTGAAGTGGGTGTTGCGCTGGTCACATCCGGTCCAGGTCTCACCAACGCAGTGACCGGTATCGCTACGGCGTACATGGACAGCATCCCGATGGTGATCATTTCCGGACAGGTGCCCACGCCCGCCATTGGGCTGGATGCCTTCCAGGAGTGCGACACGGTCGGTATTACCCGCCCCATCGTCAAACACAATTTCCTCGTCAAAGACCCGCGCGATCTGGCCATGACGATGAAGAAGGCCTTCCACATTGCCCGCACCGGCCGCCCCGGCCCCGTGGTGGTGGATGTGCCCAAGGACGTTTCCTTCAAGAAGGTGCCGTACAGTGGCTATCCACAAAGCGTGGAAATGCGCTCGTACAACCCTGTGCGCAAGGGCCATGGTGGTCAGATTCGCAAGGCGCTGCAACTCCTGCTGGCGGCCAAGCGTCCCTACATCTACACCGGCGGTGGCGTGCTGTTGGGCAATGCCACCAATGAGTTGCGCACGCTGGTGGACATGCTGGGCTACCCGGTCACCAACACGCTGATGGGCCTGGGTGCATACCCCGCGTCGGACCGCAAGTTCCTGGGCATGCTGGGCATGCACGGCACCATCGAGGCCAACAACGCCATGCAGAACTGCGACGTGCTGCTGGCTGTGGGCGCGCGTTTTGATGACCGCGTGATCGGCAACCCCAAGCACTTTGCGCAGAACGACCGCAAGATCATCCACGTTGATATTGACCCGTCGAGCATTTCCAAGCGCGTGAAGGTCGATATCCCGATCGTCGGCGACGTCAAGGACGTGCTCACCGAGCTGATCTCCATGATCCGCGAGAGCAGCACGCGCCCTGACGCAGGTGCTCTGGCCGCCTGGTGGGACACCATCGAAGGCTGGCGCAAGCGCGACTGCCTCAAGTACAGCATGGGCAGCCCAGACGTCATCAAGCCCCAGTACGTGGTCGAGACGCTGTGGAACATGACCAAGGACGCGGACACCTACATCACGTCCGACGTGGGCCAGCACCAGATGTGGGCCGCGCAGTACTACCGCTTTGACGAGCCACGCCGCTGGATCAACTCTGGCGGCCTGGGCACCATGGGCGTGGGCATCCCGTACGCCATGGGCATCAAGCTGGCAAAGCCGCAATCCGAGGTGTTCTGTATCACTGGCGAAGGCTCGGTGCAGATGAACATCCAGGAGCTGTCCACCTGCCTGCAGTACAACACGCCGATCAAGATCTGCTCGCTGAACAACCGCTACCTGGGCATGGTGCGGCAGTGGCAGGAGATCGAATACTCCGGCCGCTACAGCCACAGCTACATGGACGCGCTGCCCAACTTCGTGAAGCTGGCAGAGGCGTACGGCCATGTGGGCATGTTGATCGAGAGCCCCAAGGACGTAGAGCCTGCTCTGCGTGAAGCCCGCAAGCTCAAGGACCGCACCGTGTTCATGGACTTCCGCACCGACCCCACCGAGAACGTGTTCCCGATGGTCCAGGCCGGCAAGGGCATTACCGAGATGCTGCTGGGGTCGGAAGATCTTTAATTTAGCATCAAATTGGCCTTCAGCGCTTGTTCATCAAGCGCTACCAGCTATCGAATAGATAGCATTCACTTTTTTGACGAATCTATTGCCTGCCAAGCCCGTGCATTACCGTGCACGGGGGAGGGCAGCGAAAAGAGGAATCTGCACCTATGAAACACATCATTGCCGTTCTGCTGGAAAACGAACCCGGTGCGCTGTCGCGCGTTGTCGGCCTGTTTTCTGCCCGTGGTTACAACATCGAATCGCTCACCGTGGCGCCCACTGAGGATCCATCGCTCTCGCGCATGACGATCCAGACCACGGGCTCCGACGATGTGATCGAACAGATCACCAAGCATCTGAACCGCCTCATTGAGGTCGTGAAGGTGGTGGATCTCACCGAAGGTGCCTACACCGAGCGCGAGCTCATGATGGTGAAGGTGCGCGCGGTGGGCAAGGAGCGCGAGGAGATGAAGCGCATGGCCGACATCTTCCGTGGCCGCATCATCGACGTGACCGAGAAGAGCTACACGATTGAGCTGACCGGCGACCAGTCGAAGAACGACGCTTTTCTGCAGGCCATTGACCGCACCGCCATCTTGGAAACCGTACGTACGGGTGCCAGCGGCATCGGCCGCGGCGAGCGCATCTTGCGCGTGTAAGACAATTCACCCCGTTTTTCCCATTTCAACCCCCAACAACGCATTTCAACCGGAGCGACCCATGAAAGTTTTCTACGACAAAGACACCGACCTGAGCCTGATCAAAGGCAAGACCGTGGCCATCATCGGCTACGGCTCGCAGGGCCATGCCCACGCACAAAACCTGAACGACAGTGGCGTGAAGGTCGTGGTCGGCCTGCGCAAGGGCGGTGCATCGTGGGACAAGGTCGGCAAGGCTGGCCTGACGGTTCTGGAAGTCAACGACGCCGTCAAATCCGCTGACGTGGTCATGATCCTGCTGCCCGACGAAGACATCGCAGCCGTCTACAAGAACAACGTCGAACCCAACATCAAGCAAGGCGCCTCGCTGGCCTTTGCCCACGGCTTCAACGTGCACTACAACCAAGTCGTGCCCCGTGCTGACCTGGACGTGTGGATGGTGGCGCCCAAGGCCCCTGGCCACACCGTGCGCAACACCTACACCCAAGGCGGCGGCGTGCCCCACCTGGTGGCCGTGCACCAAGACAAGTCCGGCAAGGCCCGTGACTTGGCCCTGAGCTACGCAGCTGCCAACGGCGGCGGCAAAGCCGGCATCATCGAGACCAACTTCAAGGAAGAAACCGAGACCGACCTGTTCGGCGAACAAGCCGTGTTGTGCGGCGGTGCCGTCGAGCTGATCAAGATGGGTTACGAAACCCTGGTTGAAGCCGGCTACGCCCCTGAAATGGCCTACTTCGAATGCCTGCACGAGCTCAAGCTCATCGTAGACCTGATCTACGAAGGCGGCATTGCCAACATGAACTACTCGATCTCGAACAATGCCGAGTACGGTGAGTACGTGACCGGCCCTGAAGTGATCAACGAGCAGTCGCGCGCCGCCATGCGCAATGCCTTGAAGCGCATCCAGAACGGCGACTACGCCAAGATGTTCATCCAGGAAGGCCGTCTGAACTATCCATCGATGACAGCCCGTCGCCGCAACACGGCCGACCACAGCATCGAAAAGGTGGGCGGCCAACTGCGCGCCATGATGCCCTGGATCGCCAAGAACAAGCTGGTCGATCAGACCCGCAACTGATTCTCCATCGCTGGAGCATCACGAGGCCACTTCGGTGGCCTTTTTCGTTGGCGGTCGGTCCTGTTGGCAGGCGCTACACTGCGACCTTCGCCTTGATGGCGCGCGGCGATCTGTCTGTGAAGCGGGAGTTGCCGGATACTATAAATTTAATAGCTGCTCACGCAATATGGGCAAGCGCTGGAGGTCAATTTAATGCATGACGGCAATGAATCCACCGACAACCCCGGTGTGATGGTGCGCAAACGGCGCAAGGGCATCTACATCCTGCCCAACCTGTTCACGCTGGCGGCATTGTTTGGGGGCTTCTATTCGATCGTGATGGCTATGAATGGCCGTTTCGACATGGCGGCCGTGGGCGTTTTTTGTGCGATGGTGCTCGATAGCCTCGATGGTCGGGTAGCGCGCATGACCAATACCCAGAGTGCGTTTGGCGAGCAGATGGATTCGCTTTCCGACATGGTGTCCTTTGGGGCGGCGCCTGCCCTGATCGCCTATGAGTGGTCCCTCCAGGGGCTGGGCCGCTGGGGCTGGATTGCCGCATTTGTGTACTGTGCCTGTGCCGCGCTTCGCTTGGCGCGCTTCAATGTGAATACCGGCGTGGTGGACAAGCGCTATTTTCAGGGGCTGCCTTCGCCAGCCGCTGCAGCTTTGGTGGCGGGGTTCATCTGGCTGATGACCGAGCTGGGCGTGCATCCTGGTGAAGACCACTGGCTGACCTGGAGTCAGACGACCTGGATCATGTTCGCATTCACGCTGTACGCGGGGCTCACCATGGTGACCAATGTGCCGTTCTACAGCTTCAAGGATGTGCAGATGAAAAAGAGCGTGCCTTTTGCAGCCATTGTGTTGATCGCGCTGGGCATTGCCATCATCAACATCCACCCGCCCATCGTGCTGTTTGGTGTGTTCGTGTTCTACGGCCTGAGCGGTTACGGCGTGTACGCCTGGCGCAAGGCCAAAGGACAGCACAGCAGCGTGATCAGCACCTCGACGGACGAACCGGACGAACGTGGACTGCACAAGTGATTGGAATGATGTCTGGCCAGTTGTGCTACATTGCACCGCATGAATTCGTTTGCACTGGCTCTACTGCTACCTCCCTACGGGCGGAGACAGTAGGCGCACGCGCACACTTTTTCCACAAAGGCCCGTATGCACCCGCAACGGGCCTTTTGTTTTGGGCGCCAGATTTTTAGTGTTGCGGGCCAATTCCACCCCACCAGTATCAGGAGAAACAACATGGCTGACAAACTCATCATTTTCGACACGACCTTGCGCGATGGCGAGCAGTCCCCCGGCGCCTCGATGACCAAGGATGAGAAGCTGCGCATTGCCCGCCAGCTGGAGCGCCTGAAGGTGGACGTGATCGAAGCCGGTTTTGCGGCCAGCTCGAACGGAGATTTCGAGGCGGTGCAGGCGATAGCCAATGCCATCAGGGAGTCCACCATCTGCTCGCTGTCGCGCGCCAATGACCGCGACATTTCCCGCGCAGCAGAAGCGCTTGCAGGGGCGAACAGCGCGCGCATCCATACGTTCATTGCCACCAGCCCGCTGCACATGGAAAAGAAGCTGCGCATGACGCCAGAGCAAGTGCTGGAGCAGGCCAAGCAGTCGGTGCGTTTTGCGCGCAACCTGGTGGGAGATATTGAGTTCAGCCCCGAAGATGGCTACCGCAGCGACCCAGACTTCCTGTGCCGCGTGCTCGAAGCTGTGATCGCCGAGGGTGCCACGACCATCAATGTGCCCGACACCGTGGGCTATGCCATCCCCGAGCTGTACGGCAACTTCATCAAGACCCTGCGCGAGCGCATTCCCAACAGCGACAAGGCCATCTGGTCCGTGCACTGCCACAACGACCTCGGCATGGCCGTGGCCAATTCGCTGGCCGGTGTGAAGATTGGCGGCGCGCGCCAGGTGGAATGCACGATCAATGGTCTGGGTGAGCGCGCTGGCAACTGTTCTCTCGAAGAGGTGGTGATGGCGGTCAAGACCCGCCGCGACTATTTCAACCTCGATCTCAACATTGATACCCAGCACATCGTTGCGGCCAGCCGAATGGTCAGTCAGACCACGGGGTTCGTGGTGCAGCCGAACAAGGCCGTGGTGGGGGCCAATGCCTTTGCGCACGCCAGTGGCATCCACCAGGATGGCGTGCTCAAGGCGCGCGATACCTACGAAATCATGCGTGCCGAGGATGTGGGCTGGAGCGCCAACAAGATCGTGTTGGGCAAGCTCAGCGGCCGCAACGCCTTCAAGCAGCGCCTGCAGGAACTGGGTGTGAGCCTGGACAGTGAAACCGAAGTCAACACCGCTTTCACGCGCTTCAAGGAGCTGGCCGATCGCAAGAGCGAGATTTTTGACGAAGACATCCTGGCGCTGGTGAGTGATGAGAGCGTGACCAGCGAAAGGGAACAATATGGCTTTGTCTCTCTGTTCCAGCAGAGCGAAACGGGTGAGCACCCCCGAGCACGCATCGTCTTTACGGTAGATGGCCAGGAGGTGCGGGGCGAGTCCGAAGGAAACGGCCCTGTGGATGCCTCACTCAAGGCCATCGAATCGCATGTGAAGAGTGGTGCGGAGATGGTGCTGTACTCGGTGAACGCCATCAGCGGCTCGACAGAGAGCCAAGGCGAGGTCACAGTGCGCCTGCAGAACAGTGGCCGCGTGGTCAACGGCGTCGGAGCAGACCCCGATATCGTGGTCGCTTCGGCCAAGGCCTATCTGAGTGCGCTGAACAAGTTACAAAGTAAAGCTGACCGGGTGGCTGCACAGGGTTGAATGATCAATTTATAATTTCATTCACTTTCTTGGAAAGTCGCGCAAGGTATTGATCTTGCGCGACTTTTTTTGATTCTGTACACTGCTCAACACTTATTACCGTTTGGAGCACTTTGATGCACCATCGCCACCGCGCCGCAGTGACCCGTTTTTTCCAGCTTTTGGGCTTTGTCGTCGTCAGTACGGCGCTGGTTGTGCCGATTGCGCACTCAGGGGAGCGCTCCAAGGCGCCAGCCAAAAAGCAGCAAGTCAATTCGGCCAATGCCAAGCGCGCTGCTCCGGCCCGCAAGGTCGCTACCAATACCCGGGCCGTGCGTGTCACGGCCAAGACCGCCAAGGCGCCGACCCGTGTGGCCTTTGTGCCTGCCAAGCAGTCGTTCGGGCAAATGGCGGGGCTGCATGAGGTGAGTGATCCGCTGGACCTGAAGTCCAGCGTCGCACTCGTCATCGACCAGGACACGCATGAAGTCCTGCTCAGCAAGAATGATCAGGCCGTGCTTCCCATTGCGTCCCTGACCAAGCTCATGACGGGCTTGCTGATTTCCCAGGCCAAGCTGCCGATGGATGAGCCCATTACGATCACCCAGGATGACGTTGATACTGAAAAAGGCAGCCGCTCGCGCCTGACCGTGGGCTCTACGTTGACCCGGGGCGAGATGCTGCACCTGGCGCTCATGTCCAGCGAGAACCGCGCAGCGCATGCGCTGGGTCGTACGTACCCTGGTGGCCTCGAAGCGTTTGTTGTGCAGATGAATGTCAAGGCCCGCCTGCTCGGCATGACCGATACCCGTTATGTTGAGCCAACCGGCCTTTCCAGCCGCAACCAGTCCAGCGCACGTGACCTGGCTACTTTGGTGAATGTGGCGCATGGTGATCCCCTGCTGCGCGAACTGTCCACGTCACCGGGATATGAGGTGGCAGTGGGTCCCAAAACATTGCAGTACAACAACACCAATGGGCTGGTAAAAAACCCCACCTGGGACATTGGCCTCCAGAAAACCGGCTACATCTCGGAAGCAGGGCGCTGCCTGGTGATGCAAACCCAGATCGCTGGGCGCAAGCTCATCATGGTGTTTCTGGACTCGGCGGGCAAATTCAGCCGCCTGGGTGATGCTGAGCGTGTGCGCCATTGGGTGGAGTCGATGCCGTCATTGACGGCGCCTTTGCAGGCCCGTGCAGGGTCCAATGGGTGAGGCAGCTAGTCCTGTAGCTTGTACATCCTTCCCTGGTGCGCCAAGCATTTGGTGCTGGTAGCGTCGGCGGGATTTCGTGCCGACTGCCTTGTGCGCTGATTTGATGGATCCACCGGCCGACCGGGCATCACTGCCCGCGTCGGTTTTTTTTCAAGGATCAGGCCCGGCTGCGGCTGCGGTAGCTGTTGTGTCCCGAGGCTCAGCGAAGTCCCGGACGCAAACCCGCATCACCGGATGCCGACGCTTCCATGCTGGGTGTGTGACCCAGAGCCAGAGAAATTTCGTTGGCCGTGGCTTGGAGCTTGGGAAGCCATCCTTCGTCCAGTCGATCAGCGGGTGCTGATATGGACAGTCCGGCTACCAGCTTGCCTTGGTCATCGTAGACGCCAGCGGCCATGCAGCGCACGCCCAGTTCCAGCTCTTCGTTGTCGCGGGCAATACCGTACTGGCGTGCTTTGGCGAGTTCGCGCTCCAGGATGGGCAATTGGGTGATGCTGTTGCGGGTGTGTCCGGCCAGACCGGTTCGGGTGGCGTAGGCCCGCACGCGCTGGGGGTCGTCCAGGGCCAGAAAGAGCTTGCCTGTGGAGGTAAGGTGCAGAGGGGCCCGTCCGCCAATGGCGCGCACCACCTGCATGCCGGAGCGTTCACTGTAGGCACGTTCGACATACACAATCTCGTCGCCCTGGCGCATGCTCAGATTGACGGGCTGCTGGATCAGCTTGTGAAGATTGCGCATCGGGGTCAGGGCGGCATCGCGCACGCTCAGGCGCGCTTTTACGAGGTTGCCCAGTTCCAGCAGGCGCATGCCCAGTCGGTAGCTGCCCGATTCTGGCCGATCCACGAAACGGCCAATCGTGAGGTCGTTCAGGATGCGGTGCGTGGTGGACGGGTGCAGCCCTGTTTTCTCGCTGATTTCCTTGAGAGATATCGCCTCTTCGCGTGACGCCAGAACATCGATCAGCGTAAACATGCGCTCAAGCACCTGAACGCTGGGTTTGACGGGGATGCTGGGATCGTTTTTTTTCATGGACGGCGATGCAGTGACGGCCGCAGCATTTTATCTTGTGAAATGCGAGCCTGCATTCACGCGCTCTGATTCGCGCCTGGGCTGGAGCGATGCCACTGGCCATCGGTCCGGATCTCGTGGGGGTGAAAGCGCGCCTTGTAGTTCATCTTGGGGCTGGCCTCGATCCAGTAGCCCAGGTACACATGGGGCAACTCCAGGGAGCGTGCCTGGGCAATCTGCCACATCACGTTGTAGGTGCCGTAGCTGCAATGTGGCTCGGGTTCGTAGAAGGTGTAGACCGCCGAAAGCCCGTCGTCGAGCACGTCGAGGATGGACACCATCTTGAGCGCGCCGGGTTCTCCTGTCATGCCATCTGTTTCGCGGAACTCCACCAGACGTGAATTCACCCGGCTTTGCAGCAGAAACTGCGTGTATTGGTCGATGCTGTCATGGTCCATACCGCCGCCCGCATGGCGGCCGTTCTGGTAGCGCAGATACAGCTGATAGTGCTCGGGTACAAAACACAGGCGCAATACCCGCGCCTGCAGATTGCCGTGCCGCACGGTAGCGCGCCGCTGGCTCCGATCCGGCTGAAACTCGTTCACCAGCACGCGCAAGGGGGTGCAGGCCTGGCAGCCATCGCAATAGGGGCGGTAAGTGAACATGCCACTGCGGCGAAACCCCTTGGCCACGAGATCGGAATACACATCGCTCTGGATCAGGTGGCTGGGCGTGGCGACCTGCGACCGTGCCTGCCTGTCCGGCAGATAACTGCAGGGGTAAGGGGCTGTCGCGTAGAACTGCAGGGTCTGCAGTGGTAGGTCATTGAGTTGCGTCATGCCGTGGGCGCCGTGAAGGGCAGCAGCTCGTTCCAGTATACGGGTTCAAACGACCACGAGAGGGCGGGCTGGTCCAGTGCGTTTTGTATGTGAGACAGGAACTGGGCTCGCGAGATTTCGTGGGCTCCCAATGAGGCCAGGTGCCGGGTGTTCTGTTGGCAATCAATCATTGCCACACCCTGGCGGCGGCACAAGGCCACCAGGGCCGCAAGCGCGATTTTCGATGCATCGGTAGCGTGGGCGAACATCGATTCACCGAACACCGCCTGCCCCAGTGCGACGCAATACAGGCCGCCTGCCAGTTTTCCATCGATCCAGGTTTCAACGCTATGAGCATTGCCCGCTGCATGGAGGCGGGTGTAGGCTTCGACCATCTCGGGCACGATCCAGGTGCCCGCCTGCCCGTCGCGCTCCTTGGTGGCGCAGGCTGTGATCACGTCCAGGAAGTTGTGGTCTATGCGGATCTCGCAGGCTGTATTTGCTCGGAATGCCTGCAGGGTCCTGCGAAGCGAGCGATGGAGTCGGAAGTTCGCCACGGGCAAGACCATGCGTGGATCGGGAGCCCACCACAAGATGGGTTGCCCCGGGCCGTACCAGGGGAACGTGCCCTGGGCATACGCCGCTCGCAGATGCGCTACATCCAGCGTGCCACCGGCAGCCAGGAGTCCGGGGGCGGGGTCGTCGGGTCCCCATGCTTTCGCAGGGTCGGGTAGCGGATCTTCAAGCTCCAGCCAAGGCAGTTGCGGGGGCATGGGGTTGCAATACAAATAGGACTTGCGCAAATCGGCGTGCAACGGCCGCCTCGCCTTGGGATGAGCCGCTTGGCTGGGCCAGTTTTGTGCAAGTCATGACAAAGAACTGTATTGTCAGGCAGGCACAGGGGTGGTGGATCTTCTTGAGGCGTATGAATGAAAAAGCCCACCATGCGTGAACATGGCGGGCTTCTTGGCTGGCTCCTCGACCTGGGCTCGAACCAGGGACCTACGGATTAACAGTCCGGCGCTCTACCGACTGAGCTATCGAGGAATGATCGGTATGTAAAAGGCCCCGCGTACACATGCAGGGCCTGCAAAATTCTTGGCTCCTCGACCTGGGCTCGAACCAGGGACCTACGGATTAACAGTCCGGCGCTCTACCGACTGAGCTATCGAGGAACAAGACTTAGATTATATACATAAAAATTGGGGCTCCGAAGATTTGACGGCGTGTTCTTGCGTGGTGTTGCGGTCGCGTGCCGAGGTGTGCGAATGACGGCCAACTTTCACTAGTCCGGTGAGGGGACGGGTGGGCTTCAGGGCTCGGGGCGGTGCCACAGCCAGGCTGCCACGCAAACCATGGAGGTGATGGCGATACCCACCACCCACGGCCGGGTGCCCGTGGCGAACAGCACGATGCCGCTCAGCGCCATCAGCAGTGTGGCACTCCACTTGGCCCGCCGGCTGACCTTGCCGCCCTGGGCCCAGTTGCGAAGCAGGGGGCCGAACAAGCGATGGTTCCACAGCCAGCGGTAGAGCCGTGGCGAGCTGCGGGCTGCGGCCCAGGCCGCCATGAGGATGAACACCGTGGTCGGCAGTCCGGGAACGATCACACCGATGATGCCCATGACCAGGCACAGCACGGCAAATGCGAGCAGCAGCCAGCGCACGGGCCAGGGCAGGGTGCGCAGTGGCGGCGCGGCGTCTTCGTGGGACTCGGTGGGGGGCTGGGGCATGTCCGTTATTGTGAATGCCCCGGCGGCGGCGCCTGGGCGTGCGCACGCGCTATGCTGCCGCAGCAGCGCATGTGCCGCTTTCTTCTCTTGACCTGAATGCACCTTCGATGACCATCCACACCATCCTGAAGATGGGCGATCCGCGCCTGCTGCGTGTTGCCCAGCCTGTCACTGAATTCGATACCGATGCGCTTCACCTTCTGGTGCGCGACATGTTCGAGACCATGCAGTCTGTCAACGGAGCGGGACTTGCGGCGCCGCAGATCGGCGTGGATCTGCAGCTCGTGATTTTTGGATCTGGCGAGCGCAATCCACGCTACCCGGACCGGCCCGTGGTCCCTCCCACCGTCTTGCTCAACCCGGTCATCATGCCCCTTGGTGATGAGGAGGATGAGGACTGGGAAGGTTGCCTTTCGGTGCCAGGGTTGCGCGGCAAGGTGCCCCGCTGGTCGCGCATTCGCTATACCGGGTTTGATCCGTATGGCGACCCGATCGACCGCACGGTGGAAGGGTTTCATGCCCGGGTGGTGCAGCACGAATGCGACCACCTCATCGGCAAGCTCTACCCCATGCGGGTGCGCGATTTCACGCAGTTCGGCTTTACCGAAGTGCTGTTCCCGGACATCAGTGCCAACGAGGACGACTGATGCCTCCGCCTGACAGGCACACATCCGTCACCGGTGTACCCGCACCGGGATAGATCTTGCTGTGGGTGATGGCTTCGTACGCCTGGTTGCTGAAGCTGCTCAGGGTGAAAGATGTCAAAAAAAGGCCGCTAGCGCTTTCTGGTAAAGCGCTGGTAGCTATTAAAAAGAGAGCATTTTTTCGAGCATGGCTCACGCGGACAGTTCGCGCAGCAGCTCGGTCTCGATCTCGATCTGGCGGGCGTTGTTCTGCAGCTCGGGGCCCTGGATCAGGAAGGTGTCTTCCACCCGCTCCCCCAAGGTGCTGACCTTGGCCAGTTGCACGCTCAGGTGGTGCTGCGCCAGGATACGGGCCACCAGGTAGAGCAGGCCCGCCCGGTCGCTGGCCGAGATGGCAAGCAGCCAGCGCTGGGCCTTTTCGTCGGGGCGCAGCGTGACGCGCGGCGCCACCGGAAAACTCTTGACCCGGCGCGAGACCCGCTTGCGGGCGGGCTCGGGCAGCGGGCCACCGGCCTCGATCACACGCACCAGATCGCTTTCGACCATGTGCGTCAGCTCCCGGTAGTGCCCCGGCTGCGATGAGGCCACCACCTGGAAGGTGTCGAGGGCATAGCCGTTGTTCGCGGTGTGCACGCGGGCATCCAGGATGGAAAACCCCGCGCGGTCGAAATATCCGCAGATGCGCGCAAACAGATCGGCCTGGTCGGCCGCATACACCATCACCTGCAGCCCGTCGCCTGCCAGCGACTGGCGCGCGCGCACCACAGGCTTTGCCGTGCCGACATGGCGCGACAGGTGGCGCGTGTGCCAGGCGATGTCGGCAGCCTCGTGCCGCATGAAATAGCTCACGTCCAGTGTGGCCCACAGGGCCTTGTGTGCCTCGAAGGGCAGGGCGCTCAGGGCCAGCAGCACCAGCGCCTCGCGCTTGCGCGCCTCGATTTCGGCGGCAGCGTCGGGCGCCCGGCCGCCCAGAGTGCGCAGCGTGGCGCGGTACAGGTCTTCCAGCAGTTTGCCCTTCCACGCATTCCACACCTTGGGACTGGTGCCACGGATGTCGGCCACGGTGAGCAGGTACAGCGCGGTGAGATAGCGTTCGTTGCCCACGCGCTGCGCGAACGCGGCGATCACGTCGGGATCGCTCAGGTCCTCCTTTTGGGCGATGCGGCTCATCGACAGGTGTTCGCTGACCAGGAATTCGACGAGTTTTGCGTCCTCGCGGGCGACGCCGTGCTGGCGGCAAAAGCGGCGCACTTCCACGGCACCGATCTGCGAGTGGTCGCCCCCACGGCCTTTGCCAATGTCATGGAAGAGTGCGGCGATGTACAGGATCCACGGCTTGTCCCAGCCGCCAGCCAGCTGCGAGCAAAAGGGGTACTCGTGCGCATGCTCGGCCATGAAGAAGCGGCGCACGTTGCGCAACACCATCAGGATGTGCTGGTCCACCGTGTACACGTGGAACAGGTCATGCTGCATCTGACCGACGATGCCGCGAAACGCCCACAGGTAGCGGCCCAGCACCGAGGTCTGGTTCATCAGCCGCATGGCATGCGTAATGCCCGAAGGCTGCTGCAGGATGCGCATGAAGTTGTCGCGGTTGACCGGGTCGCGGCGGAATGCGCCGTCCATCACGCCGCGTGCGTTGTACAGCGCACGCAAGGTGCGGGCTGACAGATCTTTCAGGCCCACCGTGGTCTGGTAGAGCAAAAAGGTTTCGAGGATGGCGTGTGGGTCGCGCGTGTAAAGGTCATCGCTGGCCACCTCGATGAGTCCGGCCTTTTCGAAGAAGCGCTCGTTGATGGGGCGCGGCTCGTGCGTCGAGGGATTCAGGCGCTCTTCGATGTTCAGCAGCAGGATCTGGCTGAGCTGCGATACCGCCTTGGCCGCCCAGTAGTAGCGCCGCATGAGGCTCTCGCTGGCGCGCATGGGCAGCCGCGATCCGTCGGGCGCCTGTGAGCGGTAGCCAAACGACTCGGCCACGGCGGTCTGCAGGTCAAACACCAGCCGGTCTTCATGCCGCCCAGCGGCGGCATGCAAGCGCGCACGGATGAGGCACAGCACCGCCTCGTTGCGCTCAATCTGGCGCACCTCGAACGCGGTGGCCATGCCGCTGGCGGCCAGCTCTTTCCAGTTGCGGCCCAGCCCCGCGGCCTGGGAGACCCACAAGATCATCTGCAGGTCGCGCAGCCCCCCAGGAGACTCCTTGCAGTTGGGCTCCAGCGAATAGGGCGTGTTCTCGTACTTGTTGTGGCGCTGGCGCATCTCCAGTGTCTTGGCCACCAGAAACGCCTGGGGATTCATCTGCGCGCGGTACTGCCGCTGGAAGTCTTCAAACAGCGCTGCGTTGCCGCACACGAGGCGTGATTCAAGCAGGGAGGTCTGCACGGTGACATCGCCCGCACTTTCGGCCAGGCATTCGGCCACCGTGCGCACGCTGGAGCCAATCTCCAGCCCCGCATCCCAGCAGCTGCCGATGAAACCTTCGAGCTGGGTGCGCAGTGCGCTGCCCGCCTCGGGCGCCGCACCATCGGGCATCAGCAGCAGTACATCCACATCCGAATAAGGAAAGAGCTGGTCGCGCCCGAAACCGCCCACCGCCACCAGGGCCATGTCGGCAGGCAGTTCGGCGCGCTGCCACAGCGTTTGCAGCAGGTTGCCTGCCAGGGTGGACAGCTTGCGCAGCAGCACCCGGATGCCGCGTGTGGAGGCCCCCGTCGCTTTCATGGCGGCCAGCAGCGCCGCTTTGTCGCTGCGGTAGGCGTCCCGCAGGACGTGCACTTCAGGCAGGGCATGGATTTTGGTCATGGTCGTCGAAGGTCGCGCTGAAGAAGGGCCATGCAAAAAGCCATGCAAGAGTTGTGCGAGCCGGCTGGCAGGGGCCGGCGAGCGGGTCAGGTCTTGGTCGCGGTCACAAACGCCGGGAGCGGCGGCGAGCCTGCCGACAGCGTCATGACTTCATAGCCTGTTTCGGTAACCAGCACCGTGTGCTCCCACTGGGCTGACAGGCTGTGGTCCTTGGTCACGATGGTCCAACCGTCGTTACCAAAGTCTTTTACCTCGCGGCGGCCAGCGTTGATCATGGGCTCGATGGTGAACACCATGCCGGGCACCAGTTCTTCGAGCGTGCCGGGGCGGCCGTAGTGCAGCACCTGAGGCTCTTCGTGGAATTTTTTGCCAATGCCATGGCCGCAGAACTCGCGCACGATGGAAAAGCCCTGGCCTTCGGCAAACTTCTGGATGGCGTGGCCGATGTCGCCCAGATGCGCGCCGGGCTTGACCTGCACGATGCCGTGCCACATGGCATCAAACGTGATGGCCGACAGCCGCTTGGCGGCGATCGAGCATTCGCCGATCAGGTACATGCGGCTGTTGTCGCCATACCAGCCGTCCTTGGTGATCACAGTCACGTCCACATTGACGATGTCACCCTTCTTCAAAGGCTTGTCGTTGGGGATGCCGTGGCACACCACATGGTTGACCGAGGTGCACAGCGAGGCCGGGTAGGGTGGATAACCCGGTGGCTGGTAGCCCACGGTGGCCGAGATGGTGCCCTGCTGGGCCATGCACTCGGCGCCCAGGCGGTCGATCTCTTTGGTGGTGATGCCGGGCTTGATGTGGGGGGCGATGTAGTCCAGTACTTCGGAGGCCAGACGGCAGGCCAGGCGCATGCCCTCGATGTCCTCAGCGCTTTTGATGGTGATGCTCATCCTCGGATTATCCCATTGGCCCCCGCGCCACGCAGGCGGTGCGGCCATGCCCGGTAAAATAGCGGGCTCCGGTCCTGGCTGCACGCTGGCGCCCGGAGCCACCCTCTACCCCTGACACCCCCCAACAGGCCGCTACCGTGACCTTGCACATGACCACGCTGGCGGGCGGCAACGCCCTCAGCTCCTTCCGCGCCCAGCAACTTCAACCCGCCCTGGAGGCGATCCACCCCAAGATCAGCGGCATTGCAGCGCGTTTTGTGCACCTGGTCGCTACCGACGCGGCCCCTACACCCACTGAGCAAGAACGTTTGGCCGCGCTGTTGACCTACGGCGACCCTTATGCGGGCCCCGAAGACGGCGCCGTGCTCATCGTCACGCCCCGCCTAGGCACGCTGTCGCCCTGGGCCTCCAAGGCCACCGACATCGCCCGCAACTGCGGCATCGCCATCCGCCGGGTCGAGCGCATCACCGAATACCGCATCAGCCTCAAATCCGGTCTGCTGGGCAAAACCCCTGAGCTGACGGCCGAGCAGCTGGCCCAGGTGGCCTCATTGCTGCACGACCGCATGACCGAATCGGTGGTGGCCGACCGCAGCGCCGCCGCCGCGCTGTTCACCGAACTGCAGCCCGCGCCCATGGAGCATGTGGATGTGCTGGCCGGCGGCCGCGCTGCCCTGGAGGCCGCCAACACCCGCTTTGGCCTGGCGCTGGCTGACGATGAAATCGACTACCTTGTGACTGCCTTTACGGGCCTCGCGCGCAACCCCACCGACGTGGAGCTGATGATGTTCGCGCAGGCCAACAGCGAACACTGCCGCCACAAGATCTTCAACGCGCAGTTCACCATCGACGGCGTGGCGCAGGACAAGAGCCTGTTCGGCATGATCCGCAACACGCACCAGCTGGCGCCCCAGCACACGGTGATCGCGTATTCGGACAACGCTTCGGTGATGGAAGGCCACCAGGTCGAGCGGTTTGTGGCAAAAATGGGATCTGGCGCTGATCCATCAAGCGCCAATAGCTATCAAAAGAGTAGCGTTACCCAGCATGTGCTGATGAAGGTGGAAACCCACAACCACCCCACGGCCATCTCGCCCTTCCCCGGCGCATCGACCGGCGCAGGCGGCGAGATCCGTGACGAAGGCGCCACCGGCCGCGGCTCCAAGCCCAAGGCGGGCCTCACGGGCTTCACGGTGTCCAAGCTCTGGGGCAGCACAGTTGGCAAGCCCGAGCACATTGCCAGCGCGTTGCAGATCATGGTTGAAGGCCCCCTGGGCGGCGCGGCGTTCAACAACGAGTTCGGCCGGCCCAACCTGAACGGCTACTTTCGTGAGTACGAGCAAGAAGTCGGCGGCGTGCAGCGCGGCTACCACAAGCCCATCATGATCGCGGGCGGTGTGGGCGTGATCGATGCCGAGCTGACGAAGAAGATTGAGTTTCCCGCCGGTTCGCTGCTGATCCAGTTGGGCGGTCCCGGCATGCGCATCGGCATGGGCGGCAGCGCCGCCAGCTCCATGGCCACGGGCACCAACGCCGCCGAGCTGGACTTTGACTCGGTGCAGCGCGGCAACCCCGAGATCGAGCGCCGCGCGCAAGAGGTCATCAACCACTGCTGGGCGCAAGGCGCGGCCAACCCGATCCTCGCCATCCACGACGTGGGCGCAGGCGGCCTCTCGAATGCCTTTCCCGAGCTGACCAACGACGCAGGCCGTGGCGCACGCTTTGACCTGCGCGCGGTGCAGCTCGAAGAGTCGGGCATGGCGCCCAAGGAAATCTGGAGCAACGAATCGCAAGAGCGCTACGTGCTGGCCATCGCGCCAGAGTCGCTGGAACAGTTCAAGGCCTTCTGCGAGCGCGAGCGCTGCCCGTTTGCCGTGATCGGCACGGCCACCGAAGAGCGCCAGCTGGTGCTGCACGACCCTGCTGCTACGGCCGACGACCAGAAGCTGCCCGTGGACATGCCCATGAACGTGCTGCTGGGCAAGCCGCCCAAGATGCACCGTGACGTGAAGACCCTGGTGCGTGAATTCGCGCCCATGGACCTGACCGGCGTGCCGCTGCAAAAGGCCGTGATCGACGTGCTGGCCCACCCCACGGTAGCCTCCAAGCGCTTCCTCATCACCATTGGCGACCGCACCGTGGGTGGCCTCAGCCACCGCGACCAGATGGTCGGCCCCTGGCAGGTGCCCGTGGCCGATTGCGCCGTGACCCTGGCCGACTACAAGGGCTTTGCGGGCGAGGCGATGAGCATGGGCGAGCGCACGCCGCTGGCCGCCATCAACGCGCCGGCTTCAGGCCGCATGGCCGTGGCCGAAGCCATCACCAACCTGCTGGCCGCCCCCATCGAGCTGCCGCGCGTGAAGCTGTCGGCCAACTGGATGGCCGCGTGTGGCGAGCCCGGCGAAGACGCCGCGCTGTACGAAACTGTGAAGGCCGTGGGCATGGAGCTGTGCCCTGCGCTGGGCATCAGCATCCCCGTGGGCAAGGACAGCCTGTCCATGCGCACGCAGTGGAGCGAAGGTTCTGAGAAGAAGAAAGTTACCTCGCCCGTCAGCCTGATCGTGAGCGCATTCGCTTCGCTGTCCGACGTGCGCGGCACGCTCACGCCCCAGCTCAACGCCACCGAGACCGACACCACGCTGGTGCTGATCGACCTGGGCAAGGGCCAGAACCGCATGGGCGGCAGCATCCTGGGCCAGACGCTGGAGCAAAGCGGTAACGTGGTGCCCGATGTGGACGACCCGAAAGACCTGGTCAACCTCGTCAACGCAGTGAACGCACTGCGCGCCAAGGGCCAGATCCTGGCGTACCACGACCGCAGCGACGGTGGGCTGCTGGCGGCCGCCGCCGAAATGGCCTTTGCGGGCCATGTGGGCGTGGCGCTGAACGTGGACTTGCTGGTCACTGAAGGCGACGGCATCAGCGACAGCCGCATGGACACGGGCGATGCCAAGAACTGGGCAGGCCAGGTGGGGGCTCGCCGCGAAGAGCTCACGCTGAAAGCCCTGTTCAACGAGGAACTGGGTGTGTTGCTGCAGGTGCGTACTGCCGAGCGCAACGACGTGATGCAGACCTTGCGCGAGCATGGCCTGTCCAAGTTCAGCCACTTCGTCGGCAAAACGCGTCCTGCATCGTCCGAGATCGACGCAGGCAAGGGCGAATTGCAGGTCTGGCGCGATGCCAAGGCCGTATTCAGTGCGCCGCTGGCCGACCTGCACCAGGTGTGGGACGCTGTGAGCTGGAAGATTTGCCAGCAGCGCGACAACCCCGCCAATGCCGATGCCGAACACGCCGCAGCGGGCGAGCCCACCGACCCCGGCATGCACGTGCACCTCACGTTCGACGCCACTGACAACGTGGCGGCGCCATACCTGAACTTCGCCAAACCCAAGGTCGCCATCCTGCGCGAGCAGGGTGTGAACTCGCACATCGAGATGGCCTACACGTTCACGGAAGCAGGCTTTGAGGCCTATGACGTGCACATGACCGACCTGCAGACTGGCCGCGTCAAGCTCGAAGACTTCAAGGGCGTGGTGGCCTGCGGCGGCTTCAGCTACGGCGACACCTTGGGCGCGGGCATCGGCTGGGCGCGGTCCATCACCTTCAACCCCGTGCTGGCCGCGCAGTTCCAGGGCTTCTTTGGTCGCACCGATACGTTTGGCCTGGGTGTTTGCAACGGCTGCCAGATGTTTGCCGAGCTGGCCGACATCATCCCCGGCGCGCAGGACTGGCCACGCTTCACCACCAACCAGAGCGAGCGTTTCGAAGCCCGCCTGTCGCTGGTGGAAGTGCTCGAATCACCCAGCTTGTTCCTGCAGGGCATGGCTGGCAGCCGACTGCCGATAGCTGTGGCGCATGGCGAGGGTTATGCCAACTTCAAGTACCGGGGCAACGCCGACAAGGCCATTGCCGCCATGCGTTACGTGGACAACCACGGGCGCGCGACGGAGCAGTACCCCTTCAACCCCAACGGCAGCGCAGGCGGCCTGACGGCGGTGACCACGGCCGACGGCCGCTTCACGGCCATGATGCCGCACCCCGAGCGCGTGTTCCGCAACGTGCAGATGAGCTGGACGAGTGAAGACAAGGCGCAGTACAGCGGCTGGATGCGCATTTGGCGCAACGCGCGCAAGTGGGTAGGCTGATCCGGCGCTGATCGTCTGCACCGCTGCGGCGGTTGTTGCCAAAAGGCTGGCCCCTCATGGGATCGGCCTTTTTTCGTGGAGCCAACCCTTGAGAAAGGTGGGCGGCGCGGGTGAAAGGGGGCAAGCCAAGGGCTGCTCCGCAACGAGAGCCTGGCCCCCTCGGGTGAGGGTGCTCCCGGCGGCTCAGGGGCTCATCCCATCTTGCGTTGGTAGATCAGCAGGCGGCCCTTGTAGGCCGGGCGGTCTTCCAGGGCCGGGTGGTCCAGGCGCTCTTCCACCACTTCAAACCGGTGCACTGCCATCTGCTTGTGGAAGGTAGAGCGGTTGCCCCGGTTCGGGTCCACGATCCAGATCTGCGCGCCCTGGCCGGCGTGGCGGTCCAGAAAACTGGCCAGCGAGGCGCGGGCGTCGCGTTCATACAGCACATCGCTGCCCATGATGAGGTCGAACTGACCTTGTACCGCGCCTGTTCCCGCGGCGGCGTCCGCGCCCCACTGGCCCGTGCGGTACTTGAGGGGCGGCAGGCCGTTCAGCCGGAGGTTCTCCAGCAGAAACGTTGGTGCCAGCGGGTGGCAGTCGCTGGCGGTCACATCCATGCCGCGCCGGTGGCACACCAGGCTTGCCAGGCCCAGGCCACAGCCAATCTCCAGCACGCGCTCGCCGGTCAGCAAAGGGCGGCTGGCCATGCGTTGTGCCAACTGTGCCCCCGATGGCCAAAGCAGGCCGAACAAGGGCCACGCGGCCGACGATATGCCAAGCGCCTCGGCGGCTCCCAGTGGATCAGAGAACTGTTGCCTGTCGAGCAATGATCGAATGATCAGGTCGGCTGCGCCAGTGATGGCGATGTCTTCGTGTTTGGTGAGGTAGCCGGGCATGGCTTGGGCATGAAGCCCGAATAAGAGCACATGCTCCAGGACCCCAGAGGTGATGGGTGAGGGCGCGAGTATGCGCTTTGTGCGGGGCGGCATTCGCGCCATCCATCGCTGGGCGGAGCAAGGGGCGGCACGCGGGGGGAAACAGGTCGCACATGGGCCGCCCAGACCGAGGGGTCTGTGCAGCGCGGCGCCGTTGGCCTTGGCGTTGCTATAGTCCGGCGCACGCATGGCGGCATGCCCGCCGATTTTGTACAGACTTATTTCAAGGATTCCCCATGGCCACTGGCAGCCTGCTTGCCCTGTTGGACGATATTGCCACCATCCTCGACGACGTGGCCCTCATGACCAAGGTGGCGGCCAAGAAGAGCGCTGCCATGGCCGATGACGTGTCGGTCATGACCAAGGTGGCCGCCCAGAAGACGGCGGGTGTGCTGGGGGATGACCTGGCACTCAATGCCCAGCAGGTCACCGGGGTGCGGGCCGAGCGCGAAATCCCTGTGGTGTGGGCCGTGGCCAAGGGCTCCATGATCAACAAGGTCATCCTGGTGCCTGCCGCGCTGCTGATCAGCGCGTTTGCTCCCTGGGCGGTCACGCCTTTGTTGATGGTGGGGGGCGCTTTTTTGTGTTTTGAGGGCTTTGAAAAAGTGGCGCACAAGCTGCTGCATGCCCAGCACCAGGATGAGGCCGAGCACGAAAGCCATGCCAAGGCCAATGCGAACCCGGCGGTGGACCTGGTAGCCTTTGAAAAGGACAAGATCAAGGGCGCGGTGCGCACCGACTTCATCCTGTCGGCTGAAATCATTGCGATCACGCTGGGCACCGTGGCCTCTGCGCCTTTTGTTCAACAGTTGACCGTGCTGTCGGGCATTGCGGTCATCATGACCATCGGTGTGTATGGCCTGGTAGCGGGCATCGTCAAGCTCGATGACCTGGGCCTGTGGCTCAACAACAAGGCCAGCAGCGCGGCCCGTGCCGTGGGGGCAGGCATCCTGCGCGCTGCTCCCTGGCTCATGAAGGGCCTGTCCATTGCTGGCACGGCGGCGATGTTTCTGGTGGGCGGTGGCATCCTGGTGCATGGCGTTCCGGTGCTGCACCATGCTGTAGAGGGCGTAGCTGCCGCAGCAGGCCAATGGCCGACGGGCGGGTTGTGGAAGGTGGTGGTGGAGAACCTGCTCAACGCGGTGGTGGGCATCGCGGCCGGGGGTCTGGTGCTGGCCGGTGTCACGCTGGTGCAGCGCCTGCGCGGCAAGTCCACAGCGTGAGAATGGGTATGCCTTGATCTAGGTCTAAGGGTTAGTACGGAGGTCTTGAGATAGGGCAAGGTCGGCGGGTGGATGCAGCGGTTCAATACATGCACGGGGGTCGTCCCCGTCCAACCGATGCGAAATCACCATGAAAAAAACTCTGCTGGCTGTAGCCGCTCTGTGTGTTCTGTCTTCTGGCGCTGCGCTGGCGCAACAAGCAGAAGGCCCCTGGATGGTCCGCGCGCGCGTTGTCAACCTTGACAGCGCCAACAAGGACAGCACACCGCTGGGCCTGACGGTCAACGACAAGACCATCCCTGAAGTAGACATCACCTACTTCTTCAACAAGAACATCGCCGCCGAGCTGATCCTCACCGTCCCCCAGAAACACACCCTGCGTGCGGGCGGCGCTGCCATCGGCACGCTCAAGCACCTGCCTCCCACGCTCACTGTGCAATACCACTTTGACGTAGCCGGCTTTAAGCCCTACGTGGGTGCGGGCCTGAACTACACGCGCTTCTCCGGCGTGCACCTGCCCGCTGGTGTGGACATTGACCGCAATAGCTTTGGCCCCGCCTTGCAAGCCGGTGTGGACATTCCGCTGTCCAAGAACCTGTACCTGAATTTCGACGTGAAGAAGGTCTACATCAAGACCGATGTGAGCGCAGGCGGTGCCAAGCTGGGCACCTTCAAGGTGGACCCCGTTCTGGTGGGCGTGGGTCTGGGCTGGCGCTTCTAGTGTGGTGTTGCAGGCTTGACGGCACATTTAAAACCGATGGATTTTTGGTCAGGGCAAGGCGCAAACCACAGCGATACCCGTAGGTATCGCGAGGATTTGCAACGCAGCCCTGGCCGAAAAGACGCGGTTTTAAGTGCCGGATAGCGTGCAACACCACACGAGGGGGGCTGGGTCAAGGTTGGCCCTGTATTTCTGACAGCAAGAGTTCTCCAAGGTTAAAAGGGCTGGCGCCTGCGCCAGCCCTTTTTTTTGTGGGTGCGAAAATGGCTTACACACAGCTGCAGGCGAGGCGACGCACAATGGCGCGAGGGAGCGTGTGGGGCGTGCCGCCGTGTATGCGCCCCAGGTGCCTCTGCTTTTTGACCACCCGGCGGCGCTGCCGCACCCAACGTCTCACTGACCCATGCTCCTGCCTCGCTACTCCGACATTACGCACGGGCTGACCCAGCGGCCCGCACGCATCTCCCCCAAGTATTTTTACGACCAGCACGGCTCGCAGCTGTTTGAGGCCATCACGCGCCTGCCGGAGTACTACCCCACGCGCACCGAGATGGCCCTGATGCAGACGCATGCGGACAGCATTGCAGGCACGGTGGGCCCGGGGCGTACCCTCATCGAACTGGGCGCAGGCAACTGCCAGAAGGCCCGCACCCTGTGCCGCCTGGTGCAGCCAGCGTGTTTTGTGGGTGTGGACATTTCAGCGGATTTTCTGGAACAGGCGGTGCAGGGGCTGCGCGACGACTTCCCCGCGCTGGATGCCCGCGCACTGGCGGGCGACATGACCCTGGGGGTGGCACTGCCGGACGACATTCCCCGCACCGGCCGGCTGGTGTTCTACCCGGGCTCTTCCATCGGCAACTTCGATCCCCCGCATGCCCTGGAACTGCTGGGCCACATGCGCGAGCTTGTGGATGACGATGGCGGCCTGCTCATCGGCATCGATCTGCCCAAGGACGTGGCCGTGCTGGAGGCAGCCTACGACGATGCGGCGGGCGTGACGGCCGAGTTCAATCGCAACGTGCTGCGCCACGTGAACCGCCTGATCGGCAGCGACTTTGATGTGGCGCAGTGGCAGCACCGTGCGTTCTTTAACCCCGAGGCGTCGCGCATTGAAATGCACCTGGAGGCGACGTCCGATACCGAGGTGTGCTGGCCCGGCGGCGGCCGCAGGTTTGAGCAGGGCGAGCGCATTCACACCGAGAACAGCTACAAATACCCCTTGCCCGTGTTCACCGACATGCTGGCCCGCGCTGGCTTTGCACAGGCCCAGGCGTGGACGGACGAGCGCGGCTGGTTTGCGGTGGTGCACGCGCGTCCCTGATCAGTGGCTGCAATGACCATGACATCCAACACACTGCAGTCCCGCTACACCGCCGTGCGCGGCCGCTCGGTGGCACTGGCGGCGCCCCTGTCGCCCGAGGACTGCTGCGCGCAGTCCATGCCGGACGCCAGCCCCACCAAATGGCACCTGGCGCACACCAGCTGGTTTTTTGAAACCTTCGTTCTCGAAGCGCACGAACCCGGGTTTGCGCCGTTTGCGCCCGCGTTCCGGGTGCTTTTCAACTCTTACTACAACGGTGTGGGGGCCAAGCACCCGCGCCCGCAGAGGGGGCTGCTTACGCGCCCTGCGCTCCATGAGGTGCTGGCCTACCGGGCCGATGTGGATGCCCGCATGGCGCGCCTGCTGCCCACCGTGGTGCACGATGCCTCGCTGTGTGCCCTGATCGAGTTGGGCTTGCAGCACGAGCAGCAGCACCAAGAGTTGATGCTCACCGACATACAGCACCTGCTGTCGTGCAACCCGCTGTTCCCTGTCTATGCGGCGGCTTGCGATGTGGTGCCACCGCCCGTGGCTGCAACTTTGACGTGGCATTCTTTCGACGGAGGGCTCATCGAAATCGGCCATAAAGGCGAAGGCTTTGCGTTTGACAACGAAGGCCCACGCCATCGCACGTACCTGCACCCTTACGCACTGGCCTCGCGCCTTGTTACCCAGGCTGAATTTGAGGCCTTTGTGGAGGGCGGGGGCTACCAGAACCCCATGCTCTGGCTGGCGGAAGGTTGGGATTGGCGGGCAGCACAGGGTCTGAATCACCCGCTGTACTGGCACCGCGTGGAGGGGGCGTGGCATCACTTCACGCTCTCGGGGCTCCAGCCATTGCAGGGATCGCAGCCTGTGGTGCACCTCTCGTACTACGAAGCCGATGCCTACGCGCGCTGGGCGGGAGCCCGCCTGCCGACCGAGGCCGAATGGGAGCACGCTGCGGCGCAGGATGCCGACCCCATGGTGCAGCTCTTTGGCGTCGCCTGGCAATGGACACAGTCGAGCTACGCCCCGTACCCCGGCTTTCAGGTGGCGGCAGGTGCCGTGGGCGAATACAACGGCAAGTTCATGGTGAATCAGTACGTGCTGCGGGGCTCGTCCTGCGCTACGCCACCGGGGCATGAGCGGCTGACCTACCGCAACTTCTTCCCGGCCACCGCGCGCTGGCAGTTCACGGGCATCCGGCTGGCGCGCGACCTGGGTTGATACGGGGCTCTGCCGTCCCGAAGGCTGCTGTAGACAGCGGCGAACCACACGTTTTTGGTGGGGTAGGGCTCTCCTACAATCGCGCTCGCTGGCGCTGCCAGCGCAGCCACGGCGTGCCGTGCCTACCAACACCCCTTGATCCGTGAGAACCCCATGACTGCTTTGCGAACCCTGTCCTTGTTGTGCCTGTCTGCTGCGCTGGGTGCTTGCAGCCAGATCGATACCGGCAATGTGGGTGTGGAGCGCACGCTGGGCAAGGTGGGGCAGGAGGCCCTGCCGCCAGGGCTGTACTTCACGCTGTTCAAAACGGTGGACGAATTCACCGCCAAGGAGGTGAGCTTTTCGCTGGAGAACCTCACCCCCAAGAGCCGTGACAACCTGACCATGCAGGACGTGGACATCGACATCTATTTCAAGACCACGCCGGCCTCCATCCCTACGCTGTTCGTCAAATACCAGGGCGATGTGGTGCAGCACAGACAAGTGGTCAAAGACGGCACGGCGGACCTGCTGGTGGCCTACAGCCGCGTGCAGCGCGAAGCCCGTGAAGCCATCTACAAGGCCATTGCCCAGATGGATGCGACCACCATGCACACCAAGCGCGCCGAGCTGGCAGAAAGCGTGCGCACCACCTTGCAGGCCGAGCTGGACGCCACGGACAAAGGCGCCTTCACTGTCACCGCCGTGAATGTTCGCAACATGCTGACGGACAAGGCCATCGAATCCGCCATCCGCCAGCGTGCCGAGACGGACCAGGCGATCGAGAAAAAGCGCAAGGAGATCGACCTGGCCAAGGCCGAGGCAGAGCGCCTGATCGTGCAGGCCGAAGGCGAGGCAAGGGCCAACCAGATCATCAGCGCATCGCTCACGCCGGCGCTCAAGGAAATCCGGCTGGCCGAGATCCAGCGCGACACCGCCCTGGCCATTGCCAGCAAGCAGGGCAACACGGTGCTGATGGGCGGCGGCGCTGCACCACTGGTCAGCGTGGGCCGGTGAATCAGGGCGCCAAGCGGTGCCACTGTGGGTTGATTTGCTATTGACATAATAGCTAATAGCGCTTGCCAGTCAAGCGCTGGAGGCTCAAAACACTTGAAATTTTGAGTGGCCACGCGCCTTCAGCGCATGGCCACTCGCAGTTCACACCTTGTCGAGCGCCTGGGCCAGGTCGGCCTGCAGGTCGTTGATGTGCTCGATGCCCACCGACAAGCGCACCATGCCCTCGCTCACGCCGGCCTTGGCCAGCTCCTCGGGGTTGAGCTGGCGGTGGGTGGTCGATGCGGGGTGAGTGGCGAGGGACTTCGCATCGCCGATGTTGACCAGGCGCGTGAAGAGTTGCAGCGCATCCAGAAAACGTGCCCCCGCCGCACGTGGGTCGGCGTCGCTGTTCTTCACGCCAAAGCTCAAAATGCCCGAGGCCTTGCCGCCTGACTGGCGCTGCACCAGCGCGTGGTCCGGGTGGTCGGGCAGACCGGCGTAGCGCACCCATTCCACCTTGGAATGGCTTTGCAGATACTTGGCAATGGCCAGCGTGTTGTCGCAGATGCGGTCCATGCGCAGCGCCAGGGTTTCGATGCCTTGCAGGATCAGGAAGGCATTGAGCGGCGCCAGCGCCGCACCGGTATTGCGCAGTGGCACCACGCGCGCACGGCCGATGAAGGCAGCCGGGCCCAGGGCCTCGGTGTAGACCACGCCGTGGTAGCTCACATCGGGCTCGTTCAGGCGCGGGAAGCGGGCCTTGTGCTCGGCCCACGGGAACTTGCCGCTGTCCACAATCGCGCCGCCCACGCTGTTGCCGTGGCCGCCCAGGTACTTGGTGAGCGAGTGCACCACGATGTCGGCGCCATGCTCGATGGGGCGCAGCAGGTAGGGGCTGGGCACCGTGTTGTCCACGATCAGCGGCACGCCGTGGTCGTGCGCCACCTTGGCCAGCGCGGCGATATCGGTCACATTGCCCAGCGGGTTGCCGATGGACTCGATGAAGATCGCCTTGGTGCGCGCATCGATGTGCTGCGCAAAGCTGGCCGGGTCACGCGGGTCGGCAAAGCGCGTGGTGATGCCCTGCTGCGGCAGCGTGTGGGCAAACAGGTTGTAGGTGCCGCCGTAGAGCGTGCTGGCCGAGACGATGTTGTCGCCCGCCTCGGCAATGGTCTGGATGGCATAGGTGATGGCTGCCATGCCCGAGGCCACGGCCAGCGCGGCAATGCCGCCTTCGAGCGCTGCGACGCGCTTTTCGAGCACGTCGGTGGTGGGGTTCATGATGCGGGTGTAGATGTTGCCCGGCACCTTCAGGTCGAACAGGTCCGCGCCGTGCTGGGCGCTGTCAAACGCGTAGGCCACCGTCTGGTAGATGGGCACGGCCACGGCCTTGGTGGTGGGGTCGGGGCTGTAGCCGGCGTGGACGGCCAGGGTTTCGATTTTCATGAAGCTTGTCTCTTTCGTTGAAGGGAAGGGAGTGGCACCACCGGTCTCCACCAGTGGCTGGGCGGAGCTCGGTGCGCCGATGGCGCGGGCCATTCTGGCACCGCTGGCCGCTGGCGTCATCGAATCGTTGGCTATGTGCTTATGACGTTCTTGTGCGGGTTGGGCAACCTCACGCAGCAGGCTCGTCCATGGAGCTGTCGATGGGCTCTGGCGCGGTGCGACGCTCCTGCTGGCTGCGCCGCCAGGCCTTCTCGATTTCCACGACCACCAGCACCACCAGTGCGGCGCCAATGCACAGCGCCAGCTCGCCAATACTCAGCGGCTCCGTGCGGAATATGGGGTTGAGCCAGGGCACATAAATCGTGGCCATCTGCAGTGCAAAGGTGAGCAGCACGGCGCCCAGCAGCGGGCGGTTGCTCAGCAGGCCTAGGCGCCAGATGGGTTCGGATTCGGAGCGGATGGCGATCACGTGCGCCATCTGCGCCAGCGTGAGCACGGTGAACACCATGGTCTGCCAATGCGCGTGGCCGGTGTGCAGGGACCAGGCCTGCACCGCCAGGCACAGCCCGCCAATGAGCAGGCCCACGCCCAATATGTGCTGCCACATGCCGTGTGCAAACAGGCTCTCGTGCGGTGCGCGGGGTGGGCGCTGCATGATGCCGCGCTCGGCCGGTTCGGCGGCCAGCGCCAGGCCGGGCAGGCCGTCGGTCACCAGGTTGACCCACAGGATGTGGATGGGCAGCAGCGGAATGGGCAGCAGCAACAGCGGCGCGAGGAAGATGGTCCAGATCTCGCCCGAGTTGCCCGTCATCGCGTAGCGCACAAACTTGCGGATGTTGTCGTAGATGCGGCGGCCTTCGCGCACCGCCGCGACGATGGTGGCGAAGTTGTCGTCTAGCAGCACCAGGCTGGATGCCTCGCGCGCCACGTCGGTGCCGCCCTGGCCCATGGCTATACCGATGTCGGCGCGCTTGAGCGCAGGGGCGTCGTTCACGCCGTCGCCTGTCATGGCCACGAAGTGGCCCTGGGCCTGCAGCGCTTCGACGATGCGGATCTTCTGCGCCGGGTCCACGCGGGCGTAGACCTGCACCTGTTCCACGCGGGCGCGCAGTGCGGCATCGTCCAGCGTGGCCAGGTCGGCACCAGTCAGCACGGGCGCATCGGTGCTGCGCACAATGCCCAGGCGGTGCGCAATCGCACGTGCGGTGGCGGGGTGGTCGCCGGTGATCATCACGGGCGTGATGCCTGCGCTGATGCAGTCGCGCACTGCGGCCTTCGCCTCGGCACGGGGTGGGTCGATGAGGGCGATCAGGCCCAGCAGCTCCAGCTGGTTTTCTACCGCGTCGATGTCGTTGGTGTCGGGCAGGCGGATGTGGCTGCGGCGGGCCAGGGCCAGCACCCGCAGGCCCTGGGCGGCCAGTTGCTGGGCAGTGGCGAGGACCTTGGCGGTGTCCAGTGCGGCAGCGCCTTCGGGCGTCCAGTGGGCGGTGCAGCGGGGCAAGACCGACTCCGGCGCGCCCTTGGTGTAGGCCACAAAGCCATCGGCAGCGCGGTGGAAGGTGGTCATGCGCTTGCGGTCCGAGTCAAAGGGCTGCTCTTGCACGCGGGGGCTGCTCACATCCAGCTGGGCCTTGTCCAGTCCGCCCGCATGGGCGGCCAGCACCAGCGCGGTTTCGGTGGGGTCGCCCTGCCAGCGGGTACCGATCAGGCCCTCTTCGTTCTGCGCCTGGAGCGTGGCGTCGTTGCACAGCGCTGCGGCGCGCAGGGCCTCGGCATGGGCGGGGCCAGGCAGGGGGTCACCGGGCACCCAGCGCACGCCGTGGGCCAGCAGCAGCTCGGCATGCATGCGGTTTTGCGTGAGGGTGCCGGTCTTGTCCGAGCAGATGGTGGTGACCGAGCCCAGGGTTTCGACCGACGGCAGGCGCCGCACCAGCGCATGCACGGCCACCATGCGGCGTGCGCCCAGGGCCAGGAGCACGGTGACCACCGCAGGCAGTGCCTCGGGGATGGCGGCCACGGCCAGACTGATGGCGGTGAGGGCCATGAGCAGCGGCGCCTCGCCGCGCAGCACGCCGACCACAAAGATCACCGCGCAGATGCCCAGCACCGCGATCGCCAAGCGCTTGCCAAAGGCCGCCAGGCGCAGTTGCAGCGGCGTGCTGCGGTCGCCGGTGTCGAGCAGCGTGGCCACCTTGCCCAGCTCGGTGTGCATGCCGGTGGCCACCACCAGGCCGCGTGCCCGGCCATGCGTGGCCGTGGTGCCCTTGAAGGCCATGTTGGTGCGGTCGCCCAGCGCGCCCACATCCTCGGCGGCCAGGGCCTCCGTCTGCTTGGCGACGGTGACGGACTCGCCCGTGAGGGCCGATTCATCCACCTGCAGCTGCGCAATCTCGATGAGCCGCAGGTCGGCCGGAATCTGGTTGCCCGCCTCCAGCAGCACGATGTCGCCCGGCACCAGCGCCGTGGCGGGCACCACCTGCACCGCGCCGCTGCGCAGCACGGTGGCGTGGGCGGCGGCCAGCTGGCGCAGCGCCGCCATGGCCTGGTCGGCGCGCCAGGCCTGAACAAAGCCGATGACGGCATTGAGCACCACGATCACCAGGATGACCAGCGTGTCGGTGACCTCCCCCACCAGGCCCGAGATGACGGCCGCACCCAGCAGCACCAGCACCATGAAGTCCTTGAACTGGTCGGCCAGCAGATGCCACCAGGGGCGGTCTTGCCCCGCCGCCAGCTCATTGGCGCCGTGGGTGGCGCTGCGGCGCAGGGCTTCGTCGGGGTGCAGGCCTGCGTCAGGGTCAACGGCGTGCTCGCGTGCCACGTCTATGGCATCGCGCAGATGTGGATGGGGGTGTTTCACGGCATCAGTTTCCATACAGAAAGACCACGTAGGTGTTGACCAGGTACACCGCCGCCATGCCGATGCTGACCATGCCCACTGCGCGTAGCACACGGCTGCGCGGGCGAAAGAACAGGCCCACCACCGCCAACCCGGTCATCACCACGGCCGATGCGGCGGTGATGGCATGCACGGGCGACACATGGGCCAGCAGATCGCCTGGGCGGTAGAACAGATCATCTATGCCCACGATGGCCACGTTGAACAGGTTGCTGCCCAGCAGGTTGCCAATGGCCATGTCGAGCGCACCCAGCCGCAGGGCGGACAACGTGACCGCCAGCTCGGGCAGGGTGGTGACCAGGGCCACGAACAGGCTGCCTACAAAGCTGCGGTTCCAGCCCATGGTGGTGGCCAGGTTGACCGCCACAAAGGGCAGCCACATGCCGGCCCCCACCACGATGGCAGCCGCCATCGCAAAGCGGGTGGCCGCTTGTCGAAGGCTGGGCAGCGCAGGTGCTGCGTTGTTGGTGGGCGGCACTGTGTCGGCCGGTGGCGCAGCGGGGTGGCTCCGTTCATACGCAAAGACGGTGCGCATCGCCACCAGGTACAGCAGCAAGATGACGGGCGTGAGCAACCCCACGCTGCGCTGGGAGGCAGTGCCAGCGCCGGTGGAAGCACTGGCAGTAGCCCCCAGTTGGCCCATCAGAAGCCCCAGCAGCAAAAAGCCCAGCAGCACCACGCCAAAAGCGCCTGCCAGCACGTGGCCGTGGGCGGCCCGGGTCCATACCGGTGCTGGCCGGTACAGCAGGTCGATCACGACCAGAAACACCAGGTTGAGCACGCAGCTGCCCAGTGCGTTGCCCACAGCCAGGTTGGGGGTGTTTGCGAGGGTGACGCTGGTGATGCCGGTGGCCAGCTCTGGAAGCGACGTCACGCTGGCCACCAGCGTGAGGCCGATCCAGCTGCCCGACAAGCCTGTGCGCTGGGCAATGGCATCACCGTAGCGCGACAGCTGGTAGCCCGCCGCGCCAATCAGCCCCGCGCAGGCTGCGAACTGCAGCCACACCAGCAGCGTGGCCATCATGGTGCTCGCCCGCAAGGCGGGCATGAAAACGGGTCAGTGTGCATGGGGCATTGCTGTTGAGCCGCCACATGCAGGTGCATCAATGTGCTTTGTGCGGCCGGGCTTTGTAGAAGGTCAGTGGGATCTCGTTGGCCTGGTTCAGCACCTGGCGCTTGATCTTGCCCACCACATGCATTTCACAGGGCTTGCAGTCAAAGCGCAAGGTCAGCTTCTCCTTGCCGTTGATCAACATCAAGGGTTCGGCCTTGATGGTGCCCTGCACGCCCGTCACGCCCTTGGCCTGCTTGGGGCACAGGCTCATGCTGAAGCGCACGCAGTGCTTGGTGATCATGAGGCTCACCTCGCCTTCCTCTTCGTGCGCCTCGTAGGCCGCGTCGATCACCTTCACGCCGTGGCGCACGTAGAAGTCGTGGGCCTTGTGGTTGAACACATTGCCCAGAAACGACAGCGTGTCTTCGGGGTAGGGCGCAGGCGGCTCCACCGGTGTGGCGCGCGGCAGGCGGGCAAAGTTGCGCGCGCGGTTCGTTTCCAGATCGGCCAGCGCGTCGCGGCGCAGCGCGTTGAGCACCGACGCGGGCACAAACCACGGCTGCGAGAGCTGCAGCGCAATGTCATGCACCGCAAACACCGTGGCGCCAAAGCGGCCCAGTTGCTCGCGCAGGCTGGCCTCGGCCTTGGCGGCATCGGTGGCCGGTTGGCGCGGCTGCTGCACATCAGCACAGCCCACGTTGCCGTCTTCGTCGGTCAGCATCAGGCTGAAGCCGGTGGGCGTTTCGCTCAGGTGGGCCCACAGGCCGATGCGGCGGTCACTGGACTTTTTCTCCAGCGTGCGCACCCAGTCCATGTCGCGGTTGCGGTTGATCTCGGTGCCCTTGCGCAGGTCCTTGAATCCTTCCATCGGGTCTTTGGGGTACACCCGCCACTGGCCGACGCTGCGGGCCGACACGGGCTCGGCCACGTTGATGGCCATGCCCACCAGCTCCTTGTGCAGGTCGTAGTAGCACAGGCCATCGCCGTTGTGCAGCACCGTGCTGGGGTCGCTTACTTCCAGCTCCACGAAGTCGGGGCCTACCTTCGTCACCCAGCCGATGGCCTGGCCCGGGTTCTTGGGGGTGTCGAATGCGCCGATGTCTTCCTTGCGGCCGGTCACAAAGTAGTCGGTGAACTCGCGGTTGAAGTTCTGCAGCGGGTCGGGCGTGAAGGTGAAGGTGGTGCGCCCGCTGGACGAGCGGGAGAGCGGCCGGCCCTGGGCCTCGCGCTCTTCGATGATTTCGTCGAGCAGCGTGCGGTAGTGGGCGGTGATGTTCTTCACATAGCCCATGTCCTTGTAGCGGCCTTCGATCTTGAAGCTGCGCACGCCGGCGTCGATGAGGGCGCGCAGGTTGTCGCTCTGGTTGTTGTCCTTCATGGAGAGCACGTGCTTGTCGTGCGCGATGAAGCGGCCCTGCGCGTCCGTCACCTGGTAGGGCAGGCGGCAGGCCTGGCTGCAGTCGCCGCGGTTGGCGCTGCGGCCCGTTTGCGCATGGCTGATGTTGCACTGGCCGCTGTAGGCCACGCACAGTGCGCCGTGGATGAAGAACTCGATGTTGGCGCGCCCCGGCGCATCCACGGGCCCCAGCGCCTTGTGCACGGCGGCGATCTGCTGCACCGTGAGCTCACGCGCCAGAACGATCTGCGAGAGGCCTGCGTCCTGCAGAAAGCGTGCTTTCTCGGGCGTGCGGATGTCGGTCTGTGTGCTGGCGTGCAGCTGGATGGGGGGCAGGTCGATTTCGAGCAGGCCCATGTCCTGGATGATGAGGGCGTCGGCACCGGCCTCGTACACCTGCCACGCCATTTTGCGAGCGGCCTCCAGCTCGTCGTCGCGCAGGATGGTGTTGAGCGTGATGAAGATGCGGCTGTTGAAGCGGTGCGCATGCTTCACCAGGCGTTCGATGTCGCGGATGTCGTTGCCCGCACTGGCCCGCGCGCCAAAGGCGGGGCCGCCGATGTAGACGGCATCGGCGCCGTGGTTGATGGCTTCGATGCCGATGTCTGCATCGCGCGCGGGCGAAAGCAGTTCGAGCTGGTGGGGCAGGAGAGACATGGGGCGTGATTATTTCAGTTTCGCGGTGCCGTGGAGCTTCCGTCGGGTATCGGGTACTGCACTTTTGGTAACCATGTGACGATGCATTGTGCGGTGGGGGTCTGGTACAACGGGCGCAGCGTGCAAGCCTCGGCGGCCACCCCATGGTCTCTGTGAGCTGCGTTCTTGCAAGGCCGTCGGCATCGTCGGCCACCCCGAAAACCCAGTGAAAGGACTCTGATGAGCACCTCCCGCGTGAAGAAGCCCACCCAGCTGACACTGGCGATCAATGATCTCGACTTTTGCTACCTGCCGCCTCGGCTCAGCTTGTCTCCCATGCGGCACAACGACCTGGTCTGCACGGTGGACTGTTCGTGGTTCTTTTCCGAAGGTGCCAACCACATGGTGTTTGCACTGGACTGCACGGGCGGGCAGGGCAGCTACAACCCCCACTGCGGGCCGATCTACCGCCACGGTCAGAACCTTTGGTCCGAGGCCCGGGGCTTCATCATCTTTGCGGACGGCATGGTGATGGCCGAGCGATGGAACGGCACGGCCATGCCGGGGCTGGTGACGGTTACCAACACCTCGGGGGCGATCTTCAACCCGGCGGTGCACCCCGTCTTCACGCTTCACGTCCGGGCCGGCTACAGGATGGGTGGGTTTGCCGACCGGATGCGCATCACCATCCACCAGGGTATCGCGGCCGATGGCCCGGTTTTGTTCGAAGGCGAGGTGACCGGGGCCGGGTGGGGCTGGGACTGGACGGGGTCGCACAAAGTGGCCATTGCCGGTATTGGTCCGCACTTCGTGACCCCCAATGACACGGGCTGCGTGGAAGAGCGCGTACCCCGCGACGCACCGAACGCCATCCTGCCGTTTACCAACTTCAAGTTGCGGATGGTGAAAGGTTGAGCGCTTGCCAACGGGCGCGCTGCCGCTCAAAGGGCAGCTTCATAGGGTGACTTCGGCGAATCATCTTGCGCCATTAGCCGTTTTAATGGCCCAGCAAATTACTAAGCTTGCATAGCAATTGGCGACGGCAAGGGAGGATGGTGGCTAGGATGCGGTGCGTTTTGCCCCGAAATGGTGCGCAAAGGCTGCGACTATATTTTTTGGAGATTTCTACCGTGTTCCGAGCTTTCACCCGCCTGCGTCCGTCGTCTTTTCCCTTGTCCGTTGTGCAGCTGGCTGCCGTGGGTGTGTGTGTTGCCGCCGCCACTGCAGCCACCGCACAGGATGTGCAAACCGTCAAGATCGCCCACGCCGGCCCCGTGTCGGGCGGCATTGCCCACATCGGCAAGGACACTGAAAACGGCGTGCGCCTGGCGATTGACGACCTGAACGCCCAAAACCTCGTGATCGGCGGCAAGAAGATCAAGTTTGAAATTGCGGCCGAAGACGACGCGGGCGACCCGCGCCAGGCCACCGCCGTGGCGCAGAAGCTGTGCGACCAGAAGGTGGCGGGCGTGGTGGGCCACCTGCAGTCGGGCACGTCCATCCCCGCATCGGCCATCTATGCCAAGTGCGACCTGCCGCACATCACGGCATCGGCCTCCAACCCAGACCTGACCAAACCCGGCCACAAGACCACTTTCCGCCTGATCGCCAACGACAACGCGCTGGGCGCGGCGCTGGCGCTGTTTGGTGCCGACCATCTCAAGCTCAAGAGTGTGGCCATCATCGACGACCGCACGGCCTACGGCCAGGGCGTGGCCTCGGTCTTCAAGGCCACGGCGCAACAAAAGGGCCTGAAGGTGGTGGCCGAGGAATTCACCAACGACAAGGCCACCGACTTCATGGCCATCCTCACCGCCATCAAGAACAAGAAGCCCGATGCGATCTTCTACGGCGGCCTGGACGCGCAGGCCGGCCCCATGCTGCGCCAGATGGAGCAGCTGGGCCTGGGCAATGTGAAGTTCTTTGGCGGCGACGCGCTGTGCACCGAAAAGCTGCCCGAGCTGTCGGGCAAGACCCCGGCGCTCAAGAACGTGACCTGCGCCACAGGCGGTGCATCGGTGGACAAGATGCAGGGCGGCGCCGACTGGAAGAAGCGCTACGACGCCAAGTTCCCCGGCCAGTTCCAGATCTACAGCCCCTATGCCTATGACGCCGCCATGGTGCTGGCCGACGCCATGAAGCGCGCCAATTCGGTGGACCCGAAGGTGTTTACCCCCTTCCTGGCCAAGACCGAATACAAGGGCGTGACCGCCAACATCGCCTTCACCGCCAAGGGCGAACTGACGACGCCCGCTGTGACGCTCTACACCTTCAAAGACGGCAGCCGCGTGGCGCTGAACTGAGGGGTCGCCCGCGCATGGATCGGTGCCGGTGGACTCGGGCACCCGATGGCCCTGCCTGCAGAGTGGAAGCGGAGCTTCAGTCAGTCCCTCGGACCGCCCGCGCGGGCCGCTCCGGGGCTGGTGCCGTAGTGCCGCCGGAACAGTCGCGCCAGGCTGCTGGCGTTGCCCAGACCCACCTCGTCAGCGATGGCGGAGAGGCTGTGGTGTGAATGGGTTACGCGCCAGTGGGCGTGTTCCATGCGCATCGCTGTCCAGTGGTTGTGAGCGCTGTGGCCGAAGCGCTCGGTGAACAACCGATCCAGCTGTCGGCGGCCAATGCCGATACGCTCGGCGATGCTGGCCACGGTAAGGCCGTCGGCCATTGAGGTGCGCATCAGCGCGACCGCACGCACCAGGTGGCGGCCCAGGTCCGGCCCGCCGCCTTCCATCGATTGCAGGTGGTGCCCCTGGTGGCGTGGTTCGTCCACCAGCATGTCGGCCAAGCCCTTGAAGGCGCGCTCCCGGCCGCAGTGGCGTGACAGCAACTCCACCGCCATGTCGATGGCCGCGGTGCCACCCGCGCAGGTGATGCGGTCGCGGTCAAAGCAATAGATCTGCTCGCTGGCCACCGCTATGCGTGGGAAGGCATGGCGGAACTCGGTCACATGGCGCCAATGCAGCGCCACGCGGCGGCCTTTGAGCAGACCCGCCTCGGCGAGCAAAAAGCTGGCGTTGTCGATCGCCACGAGGGGCAGGCCCCGCGCTGCAGCCTGTCGCAGCACGGGCCCATGGGTGTGCACATGTCCCAGCGACGCTTGCACCGTGCGGCTGCCAAACACCACCAGATAGTCGAATGCCGCCAGGTCCACGGAGTCAGGCGTGGCCTCCATCGTCACCTGCACCCCGCTGCTGGACACCACGGGCGCGCTCTCGACGCCCATCAGCGTCCAGGCGCAGTAGCGCTGGCGGCTGCGGTCCGCTTCGTCGGCCGAAAAGCGCAGCTTGTCCAGAAACGCGCCAAATGGCAGCAGCGCGAAGTCGGGTAGCGGCATCAAGAGCAGGCGTACGTCGGGGCGCTGGAGAGGGCGGTCGTTGGCGGTGCTCATAAGGTATCCATTTTGGTATCAAAAATAGCCAGATTGGATTGCACCCCACGGACAGGAGGTGCCTAGACTCCAGACCATGCTTTTCCAAGAAGGGTGCTGCGATGGAACTGAAAATATGGCTCGTCTACCTGTTGGCGGTCATCGGGCTGTCCTTGACCCCGGGGCCCAACAGCCTGCTGGTGCTGGCCCATGGCGCGCTGCATGGGCGCGTGCGCACGCTGTGGACCATTGCGGGCGGGGCGGTGGGCTTTGTGAGCCTGATCGGGCTGTCCATGCTGGGCATCGGCGCGCTGCTGCAGTCGTCGGCCCACGCGCTCACGGTGATGAAATGGGTGGGCGGGGCGTATCTGGTGTGGCTGGGCATCCAGCTGTGGCGGGCGCCAGCCATGCAGGTGCAGGCCTTGCCCCGTGCTGCGGGACCGGCATCGGTGGCGGGCGGCAGGATGTTTCGCCAAGGGCTGCTGGCAGCCATTTCTAACCCCAAGGTGCTGCTGTTCTATGGGGCCTTCCTGCCGCAGTTCATCGCGCCGGGGCGCGACCTGTGGGTGCAGTTCGTGATCATGGCGGGCACCTTCGCGGCGGTCGAATGCCTGGTCGAATTCGGCCTGGCGAGCCTGGCGCACCGCATCCGGCCCTGGTTGCAGCGCACGGGCCGCAAGTTCAACCGTGCCTGCGGCGGGTTGTTCGGCCTGATGGGGGCGGCGCTGCCCATGACGCACTGACTGAAGGCAGGGAAGGCCTTGCCCGGTTTACAGTGCAGTCCTGCACAGCATAGGGAGCACAGGCATGCGGGGATTGTTTGGTTTGGTGGGGCTGGTTGTGGTGCTGGCCATCGTGGGCCTGTTGGCCAAGAAGCAGTTGTCGGCCACGCGCGCCCCGGTGCCCGCGCTGCAGACGGCGCCCGGGGCTGACCCTGCGTCGGCACCGCCTGTCACCGTGCGCGACCAGAGTCAGCAGATCCAGCAGCAGGTCAAGCAACAGGTGGAAGGCCTGATGCAGCAAGCCCGGCCCATGCCCGACGAAGAAAAATAAGCCAAATTGGCCCCTGGCGCCTGTATATCAAGCGCTAGTAGCTATCATTTAAATAGCAATGACCCTTGACCAAGATTTGCACTGGATGCGCCTGGCCCTGGCCGAGGCGCAGGCAGCCGCGCAAGCGGGTGAGGTGCCTGTGGGCGCCATCGTGGTCAAGGACGGCCAGGTCATCGCCACGGGCCGCAATGCCCCCGTGGAGGGCCACGACCCCACGGCCCACGCCGAGATCGTGGCCCTGCGCGCGGCGGCGCAGCGGCTGGGTAACTACCGGCTCGACGGCTGCAGCCTCTACGTCACGCTGGAGCCTTGTGCCATGTGCAGCGGCGCCATGCTGCATGCGCGGCTGGCGCGGGTGGTGTACGGCGCGGCAGATCCCAAAACGGGCGCGGCAGGCTCGGTGTTCAACCTGTTCGGCCATGCCGAGATCAACCACCAGACCCAGGTGCTGGGCGGGGTGCTGGCCGAAGAATGTGGCGGTCTGCTCAGCGGCTTTTTCCGCCAGCGCCGCCATCAGCAACGCACCGAGGCACTGGCCCGCCATCCGTTGCGGGACGACGCTTTGCGCACGCCCGATGCGGCGTTTGCCAACGTGCCCGGCTACCCCTGGGCGCCTCACTACATCAGCGACCTGCCCAGCCTGGCGGGCCTGCGTTTGCACACCCTCGACGAAGGTCCTCACGACGCGCAGCGTACCTGGCTGTGCCTGCATGGCAACCCGGCCTGGAGCTACCTGTACCGGCGCATGCTGCCCACCTTTTTGGCTGCAGGCGACCGCGTGGTGGCGCCCGACCTGATCGGCTTTGGCAAAAGCGACAAGCCCAAGAAAGAGGGCGTGCACCAGTTCGACTGGCACCGCCAGGTGCTGCTGGAACTGATCGAGCGGTTGGACCTGCGCAAGGTGGTGCTGGTGGTGCAAGACTGGGGAGGCATCCTGGGGCTGACGCTGCCCATGGCCATGCCGGATCGTTTTGACGGCCTGCTGGTGATGAACACCCTGCTGGCCACGGGCGATTCGCCACTGCCTGTCGGATTTGTCGCCTGGCGTGCCATGTGCCGCGACAAGCCGCTGTATGGAGTAGGGCGCCTGCTGGCGCGTGGCAACCCGCATCTGACGGCGGCAGAGTGCGCTGCCTACGATGCGCCGTTCCCGGACAAAGGCTACCGCGCCGCGTTGCGGGCCTTTCCAGAACGCGTGCCCGCTGCTGCGGGTGACCCGGGCGCCGCCGCGTCGCGCGCGGCCCGCGATTTTTGGCAGCACCAGTGGCAGGGCCGCAGCCTGATGGTGGTGGGTGCGCAGGACCCGGTGCTGGGCCTGCCCACCATGCGGGAGCTGCAGCAGTGCATCCAAGGCTGCCCCGAGCCCATCGTGCTGCCCCAGGCCGGCCACTTTGTGCAGGAGCATGGCGAGGCCATTGCCGCACAGGCTGTGGAATACTTCGCGCACTGACTTGTCCGCTGGCGCCGCCTGACTGCATGTGGCGCCCGGCATTCCCCCTGTTTACGGAGCAGGCCCCTCGGCGGGTCTGAGCGCTTTGCACGACCACCATCACGACCCTTCCCATTGCGACCACGACCACGGTCCCAAGCACATCTACATCTACTCGCCCTCCAGCGCCGTGCGCGACAAGGCCGCCTTCAAGCGCGGCATTGCCCGGCTCAAGGCCCTGGGCCATGAGGTGGAGGTGGATGAGGACGCGCTGGCCACCCACACCCGCTTTGCGGGCGACGACGAAACCCGGTTGGCCGCCATCCACCGTGCAGCGGCCAGCGGCGCCGATGTGGCGCTGATCTCGCGCGGGGGCTACGGCCTGTCGCGCATCCTGCCGGGCATCCGCTACAAGGCGGTGGCCAAGGCGATTGAAAAGGGCATGCACTTTGTGGGCGTGAGCGATTTCACCGCCTTCCAGCTGGCCGTGTTGGCCAAGACGGGGGCCACCACCTGGGCGGGGCCATCGCTGGGGGCTGACTTTGGTGTGGCGGGCGAGCCCGACGACATCATGGAAGCCTGCTTTGACGACCTGCTGACCGGCCACGGCGAAGGCACAGGCTGGCGCATGCACAAAGAGCAGCCCAACGCCGCCACGGGCAAGCCCGCTGTACCCAATGTCTATGTGAAAAGCGCCACGCTGTGGGGTGGCAACCTGGCGGTGCTGGCATCGCTGATGGGCACGCCATATTTCCCGCAGGCCAAGGGCGGCGTGCTGTTCATCGAAGACGTGCACGAGCACCCCTACCGCATCGAACGCATGCTGACCCAGCTGCTGCACGCCGGTGTGCTGGCCCAGCAGAAGGCTGTGGTGCTGGGGCAGTTCACCAACTTCAAGCTGGCACCGCATGACAAGGGCTACAAGCTGCAGTCGGTGGTGGACTGGCTGCGCACCCAGATCAAGGCGCCGGTGCTGACCAACCTGCCGTTCGGGCATGTTGAAACGAAGGTGCTGCTGCCCGTGGGCGCGACGGTGTCGCTGTCGGTGGAAGAGCGCGATGCGCTAATCTACTGGGGGCACCAGCACTGACGCGGTGAGGCCTTTACCCGCATGACACCGCCACAACGGCGGTTTGCCGCGCGCGTGTGGTGCGCGTCAGGAGGGGGTGTGAGGGGCGGCCTGTGCTGGGCGCAGGGCGCGTGGGAGCTGCCCCTGGAACAGCTGGGTGACCTGGTCGATCACGCCCCGGGCACCGTGCTCACCCTGCAGCGGCACCAGTGTGCTGAAGAGGTCGGTGCGCAGGTACCACAGCGCCTCGATGTCGCCGGCATAACGCAGCCGCATGTTCATGCGCGCCACGTCGGAGCCGGTCATGCCGACCAGGCTCTGCAGCATGGCCCGGCGCACTTCTTCCAGCCCCTGGTTGCGCACCCATGCCGTGGACGACGGCTTGTCACGGCCCAGCAGGTCGTGAAGGTTGTTGCGGAGAGTCGGCTTGTTCCAGCGCATGGCGGGGTGAGGGCGGGCTTTTTGTAACAGGGACGGCCAAAGTAAGCTGGAGCGAGGTGCAGCGCAAGGGGCGTGCTCCTGTTTTTGCATAAAGACAACAACTTGCCCCGGCTTGTTGCGAATTTTTACGTGTTGGTGGATTTTCAGGCGACCGGGGTTGCGCCTCCCTTTCGCGACGCTGACGATGTGCGGAGTCGTTGTGGTGAACGTTGCAACCGCGCCTTTCGCTGCGGCTGCGGCCTCAGGCAACACTTGTTGGCGCTTTGAAGGGTGCGCAGCCAGGGCGCTTGCACTAAACTGATTCACATGATGTTACCAACGGGCCCGCGTTCATGAGTGTGTTGTCGACGATGGTCTTTGCGGACATCTCAGGCAGCACTGCCTTGTATGAAGCGCTGGGCAACGAACGCGCTACCGAGGCCGTGACGCAGGTCACCCAGTGGATTGGTGACACCATCGAGGCCCACGGCGGCCGGGTGGTCAAGAAGCTCGGGGATGGGGTGCTGGGGGTCTTTGGCGATGCCTCCAGTGCGGTGTCTGCTATGGCCACCATGCTGCGCCAGCACAAGGTCCGCCTGGACCGCTGGCCCCACCCCTTGCGCATGGAGATCCGCGTGGGCGTGGCCAGCGGCGAAGTGGTGGATGTGGATGGCGATTGTTATGGCGATGCCGTCAACGTGGCTTCCCGGCTGTGCGAACGGGCCGGGCCCGCTGAAATCTGGGCTACCGAAACCACCGTGCTGCTTGCGGGCACGGCGCCCGATGTCTGGTACCGCAAGCTGGGCATGATGGACATTCGGGGCAAGGCCGAGTTGCTCATGCTCTACCACGTCGAATGGCGTGAGGACGAAGCGCCCGATTCCCTCACCATGCAGGCGGCACTGGTCAGCAACTTTGCACCGGTCGATTCCATCCTGGGGCAGATCCAGTTCTCCTGGCATGGGGTGGACCGCACCTTCACCTCGTCGGATGCCCCTGTCATGGTGGGGCGGGCCGAGCATGCCCAGCTGCGCATCAACGACCCGCGCGTGTCGCGCCTGCATGCGCGCATCGACTGGCGCAACAGCGGGTTCGTGCTGACCGACATGAGCAGCTTTGGAACCTGGGTGCGGTTCGAGGGCAGCGACTCGCCCGTGCGCCTGCGGCGCGATGCCTGCATCCTGCATGGCGCGGGGCACATTGCGCTGGGCGTTTCGTTCAACGAGCCCAGTGCGCCGGTCATGAGCTTTCATGTGGCGGGCGGCAGTGTGCACTTGAGCTGACACACGCAGAGCTGGCGGCTCCTTCTGCATTGCGGTGTGGCCGCAGCGCGGGCGCGGAGCCACCATGGCTTTGCGTGCACAACATCAACAACAAGACCAACGGCAGGAGACAAGAAACATGGCATGGATGAAGCGGACAGCCCTCGGGCTGGTGGCAGTGGCGCTGCTGGCAGGCGCGGGCGCGGCGGTGTATGTGCAGCGCAGCTTTGCGCAACTCGATGGTTCCCTGGCTGTGGCGGGGCTCAGCGAAGCAGTACAGGTGCGGCGCGATGGCGCCGATGTCACCCACATCCAGGCTCAGACCCCGCAGGATGCCTGGTTTGCAATGGGCTATGTACATGCGCAGGAACGCACCTGGCAGTTGGAATTCAACCGCCGGGTCATGCACGGCCAGCTGTCCGAGGTTTTTGGCCCTGCCACGGTCGAGACCGACAAGCTTATGCGCAGCCTGGACATCATGGGCGTGGCCCGGCGGCAGTACGCAGGGCTGCCGCTGTATGCCCAGGAGGCCTTGCAGGCCTACAGCAAGGGCATCCATGCCTTCCACCAGAAACGTCCCCAGGCCTTGCCACCGGAGTTTCTGGTGCTGGGCGTGCAACCCGGAGGCGCCGCAGGCGCGGTGTGGGAGCCCGAGGACAGCGTGGGCTGGGCGCTGATGATGGCGCTGGACCTGGGTGGCAATTGGGGCACCGAGTTCGCACGCCTGTCGGTGGCGCGCACGCTGGACACCGACCGGCTGTGGCAACTGATGCCACCCTATCCGGGGGAGCCGCCCGCTGCGTCCGCAGACCTGGCGGCGCTGTATCGCCAGCTGGGGGTTTATCGTGCACCTGCCGCCGGTGCTGCAGCGGCTGCTGTGGCGCCAGCCAACCGCGAAGGTCCGTTGTCCCGGCAGATCAGCGCTGGCATGCTGGCCTGGGCCGACGAACTGACCCGCAACGCAGGCACCAACGAGGGCAAGGGCAGCAACAACTGGGTGATTGCGGGCACCCGCACCGTGAGCGGCAAGCCGCTGCTGGCCAACGACCCGCACCTGGGCCTGTCGGCCCCCGCCATCTGGTACTTTGCGAGCCTGCAGGCCCCTGCGGGCAAGGCGTCTGACGGCACACCGATGGGCCCTATCGATGCCGTAGGCGCCACATTGCCGGGCCTGCCCTTTGTGGTGCTGGGCCGTACCGACAAGGTCGCCTGGGGCTTCACCAACACCGGCCCCGATGTGCAGGACTTGTATCTGGAGCAGATCAACCCCACCGATGCCACGCAGTACCGCACGCCCGATGGATGGGCCCAGTTCACCGTGCGCAACGAAAGCATTCGCGTCAAGGGCGAGGCCGACCTGTTGCTGCAGCTGCGCAGCACGCGCCATGGCCCCGTGCTGAGCGACGTTCAGAAGTCGCACGCCGAGGTGCTGGACCTGGGCAAATATGTGATCGCGCTGCGCTGGAGCGCGCTGGACGATGACAACCAGACCGTGCTGGCGGGCTTCAAGACCAACCAGTCCAAGAGCGTGGATGAGCTCTTTGCGGGGCTGGCGCACTACCACTCGCCGATGCAAAGCGTGGTGGCTGCGGACGACCAGGGCAACATCCGCTTCAAGGCCGCAGGCCGTGTGCCGCTGCGCGATACCGCCAACGACATTCGGGGCGTGGCGCCTTCGCCGGGCTGGGACGCGCGCTACGACTGGAAGGGCTGGCTGCCGTATGAGCAAACCCCGCAGGACGACGGTGTCAGCGGAGGGGCGGGCGTCCAGGGCGCCCGGGGCTGGATCGCCACGGCCAACCAGCGCGTGACGGCGCCAGGCTACCCCCACTTTCTGACGCAGGACTGGGCCTTGCCCTACCGCTACGAACGCATTGCGCAGCTCATCGAGGCCACGCCCAAGCACGACGCGGCCAGCATGCAGGCCATCCACCGCGACGTGACCTCGCTCGCCACGCGGCGCCTGCTGCCGCACCTGCAGCAGGCGCAGTCCACGCACCCGCTGGCCGCCGCTGCGCAGAAAGAGCTGCAGGGCTTTGACGGCGTGATGGACGCGGGCCACGCCGCGCCGCTGATCTTTGTGGCCTGGACGGACGAATTGGCACGCGGCCTGATCATTCCGCGCATTGGCGAAGACCGGTTCACAGCCACGTATGGCAAGCGCGACTACCGCGCGGCCATTGAAGGCATTCTGGAGCGCAACGACACCTGGTGGTGCCAGCCCGCATCGTGTGCCGAACAATCTGCCGCTGCCCTCGGCCGCGCCCTCAACCGCCTGCAGGCTGCGTATGGCGCGGACCCGGCCCAGTGGCGCTGGGGCGCGGCGCACCCGGCACTCAGCGCGCACCGGCCCTTCGGCAACGTGCCCGCACTCGCGCGTTTCTTCGATGTGAGCGTGCCCTCGCACGGCGATTCGTACACCGTGAACGTGGGCCAGTACAACGCGGGCGAAGCCTCTGGCCCGTACGTGAACCGCCACGCCGCCTCGCTGCGCGCGGTGTACGACCTGGCCGATCTGGAACAGTCGCGCTTCATTTACCAAACCGGTCAGAGCGGGCTGGTGTTCTCGCCGCGATACCGCGACATGAGCACCACCTGGGCCGAGACCGGCTATCGCGCGCTGCAGCGCCAGCCCGCGCGCTGGATGCACGAGCTCACACTCACGCCTTCCACTGCCGCCAGCAACGCCGCTGCTGCGCAGTGATGCAGGCTGCAAGAAAGCACACCATGGGTTTTGTACCGTTGATCGAAGTCAACCGCGGCGGACTGGTCGAGTGCCAGCACTGGGGCGCAGTGGCCGTGGCCGACCGCGACGGCAGGGTATCGGCCCAGGTGGGTGACCCGTACACCGTCACTTTCACCCGCTCCACCATCAAGGCGTTCCAGTCGCTGCCTTTCATGCAGTCGGGCGGAGCCCGCGCGCTGGGCTGGGGGCAGGGCGAGCTGGCGCTGCTGTGCGCCAGCCACAACGGCGAGCCCATGCATGTGGCGCAGGCCGAGCGCATGCTGGCCAGCGTGGGCAAGGACTACCACGCGCTGCGTTGCGGGTGCCACCGGCCGCTGTTTGCCGAGCTGGGGCTCGCCTCGCTGCCACAAGGTTTTGTGCCAGACGAACGCCACAACAACTGCAGCGGCAAACACGCGGGCTTCGTCGCGCACTGCGTGCAACAAGGCTTGCCGCTGGACGATCACCTCGACCCAGCGCATCCGCTGCAGGTTGCCATTCGCGACCACGTTGCGCATGCGGTGGGGCTGGCACCAGAACAGCTGGCCATGGGCATTGACGGCTGCTCGGCGCCCAACTACGCCATGCCGCTGGCCAGCCTGGCCCGGGGCTACGCTCGCCTGGCCGGTGGCGCACCGGACACGGACCTGGACCAGAGCCTTACCGAACTGGCCGATGCCATGGTCGCCCGGCCCGAGCTGGGCTCGGGCACCGGCCGGCACGATCTGGACTTCATGCGGGCCGGGCAGGGCGACTGGGTATCCAAGACTGGCGCCGACGGCGTGCAGGTGGTGGGCAGCCGTAGCCGGGGCGAGGCCTTCGCGCTCAAGGTCATGGACGGCAACATGGTGGCGCAGGTGGCCGCCGCAGTGGAGGTCATGGACCAGCTCGGCTGGCTCGACGCCCGGCAGCGCGAGGCACTGGCGCCGCGCCGGTCGGGCCGTATCCTCAATGCCCGGGGCCTGGAGGTCGGCGGGCGCAGGGCCGTGTTCCAGCTGCGGCCTGTCTGAACCGGGAAGCCTGACGCCGCGCGGCGGCAGGTCGGATTCGAAAAATCAATTAAAAAATGGCCCTAGCGCTTTATGGGTAAGAGCTGGCAGCTATAAAAAAAGTAGCAAATGGCTCTGTGTCCGGCAGCACATACACCACGCCGCGTGCCTGGCCGAACACAGGCGCGATGAACTGGTTGTAGAACGCCTCGGGTGCGTTCACGCAGCCGTAGCTGATGCGCTTGTCGCTCACGCCCCGGCTTGCCAGGCGTTGCTGGCGGCGCTCAGCGGCATGAACGCTGCGCACGCGGTGCAGCGAGACGGCGGATTCATAGTCGATCCACACAATGTCGTCGCCGCGCAGGTTTCGCCCGGGTTCTGTCACGAACCGGCCAGCGGGCGTGGTGCGCTCCTCCGGGCGGATCTGTGACAGTGGCCGCTGCCCAATGTCCGACGCAGACCGGTCACCCAGCGCCGCGCCCAGCAGCACCGGAGCACTGCTCAGCCACTGCCCCTGGGCCGAGAACACATGGATGCGGGCGGTGGGCTTGTCGATCACGGCAAAAGGCAGACCCTGGTGGTCGCCGGTTTCGGTGGCCCAGCGCACCAGCTGGCGGGCCGTGGCCGAGGTGTCCGTGGGCAATTCCGCTGCGGCCGCAGGCAAGGTCCCCAGTACACCCGCAGCAGCCATGGCGGTCAGGGCAAAACGGCGGTTCATAGTCAAAAGTGGCATGTCGTTCATCCAAGCGCCGTACCAGGCCCCCACCTGCCGAAACTGGCGCGCCCCAGGCCAGTCCACCGGGTGCGTCCCCCTCAGGGGGAAGGCGCCGCAGGCGACTCAGGGGGAATTTCAATTTTCGCCCAATAATGCCTGCACCCGCGACTCTTGCGAAGCCTTGCGCTTCGGCCTCTCATGTTTGACCGCCTCCGCAAAGCATTCGGTACTTCCGGCTCCCCGGGTTCGGACCTGGGCCGGCCTGCCACCAACCGGGACGTGGCCCGCTGGGCTGCGAAGCAGCAGCTGGCCATCGTTGCACATTCCACCGAGGGACATTTCGATCTGGGCGGTGACATCCACGGCCACCCGTGGCGGCTGGAATGCGGCGCACCCACACGCGACTATGTGACGGGCCTGGAGCTGCGCGGGCGCGCCGACGTGGGCGCCGACCCCGATGCCGCCGTGATGGTGATCAACCGTCCCTTGCAGGAAATTCTGGAAGGCACGGCCTACACCGCCATCACCGATACGCTGCAGACCGCGGTGAGCAGCAGCCTGCCCGAAGAAATGCGCTGGTTGTCCATGTACGAGGAAATGGCCTGGCCCGGCCTGCCCGTGTCATTCCGCGAGCATTTCGCGGTGGTGGCAGAGCGCATTGAGCTGGCCCAGCGCTGGATCCATGCGCCCGTGGTCTCGCAGCTGCTCAATGCCGTGGAGGGGGAAGGGGGCTCCGAACGGGCGAAATCGCCCATGGTGCTGATGCTGGCGCGTGGCAAGGTCTACCTGCGCATGGAACACACGCAGCGCAGCCTGGCCGAGATAGCGCATGCCAAGCAACTGCTGCTGGTGGCCGGGCAGGCGGCCCTGCAGAACCTGCCGCCCATGTCGGTGGCGGGGCCGGACGACGTGCCCAACATCCCCCGGTAGCGTTCCAGCCAGCGCCTGCGCCAAAGAAAACGCACAACGGAGCCTGTGGCCCCGTTGTGTGTTCTGCAATATGTTCCCGCAGGTTATGACGCTGGCACGCTGCAAGCCAATGCCCTGCGCAAGGGTCGCCCAGCCGCGTTGGGTGCGGTTCCCTCCCGCGCGTAGTGCGAGAGAGGAGGGGGAAAGGCCCAAGGGGCCTCTGGGGGGATTTCCAGTCAGCTTCCCCGGGTGACGGGCACGGCCGCATCACGGCCGTAGGTACCGTACTTGCCCAGCTCCCACTTGGCAATGGCGTTGCGGTGCACCTCGTCCGGGCCGTCTGCAAAGCGCAGCGTGCGTGCACCGGCGTAGGCATAGGCCAGCGGGAAGTCATCGCTCATGCCGCCGCCGCCGTGCACCTGCATGGCCCAGTCAATCACCTGGCAGGCCATGCTGGGTGCCACGACCTTGATCATGGCGATCTCGGTCTTGGCGACCTTGTTGCCAGCCACATCCATCAGCCAGGCGGCCTTGAGCGTGAGCAGGCGCGCCATGTCGATCTTGCAGCGGGCTTCGGCAATGCGCTCTTGTGTCACGGTCTGCTGGGCCACGGTTTTGCCAAACGCCACGCGCGACGAAGCACGCTTGCACATCAGCTCCAGCGCGCGCTCGGCCAGGCCGATCAGGCGCATGCAGTGGTGGATGCGCCCGGGGCCGAGGCGGCCTTGAGCGATCTCGAAGCCACGGCCTTCCCCCAGCAGGATGTTGGAGACGGGCACGCGCACGTTCTCGAACGTCATCTCGACGTGGCCGTGGGGCGCATCGTCATAGCCCAGCACGTTCAGCGGGCGGACGATGGTGATGCCCTTGGCATCGGCGGGTACCAGCACCATGCTCTGCTGCGAATGGCGGGGTGCGTCGGGGTCTGTCTTGCCCATGGTGATGAACACCGCGCAGCGCGGGTCGGCCGCGCCGGAGATCCACCATTTGCGGCCATTGATCACGTACTCGTCGCCCTGGCGCTCGATGCGCGTCTCGATGTTGGTGGCGTCGCTCGATGCCACGTCGGGCTCGGTCATCGCAAAGGCCGAGCGGATCTTGCCGTCGAGCAGCGGCTTGAGCCAGCGGGCCTTGTTGGCATCGTCGCCGTAGCGGGCAATGGTCTCCATGTTGCCGGTGTCGGGTGCCGAGCAGTTGAACACCTCGCTGGCCCATGGCACGCGGCCCATGATTTCGGCCAGCGGCGCGTATTCCTGGTTGGTCAGGCCCGCGCCTTCGTAGCCCGAGGCGGCGGCGCTATCGACCGGCAGAAACAGGTTCCACAACCCGGCAGCCTGCGCCTTGGGCTTGAGGTTCTCGATGGTGTTCAGCGCGCTCCAGCGCTTGCCTGCGGCTGTGTTGGCGGCCAGTTCGTCTTTGTAGGCAGACTCGTTCGGATAGATGTAGTCATCCATGAACTGGAGCAGCTTGGCCTGCAGTTCCTTGGTTTTGGGCGAGTAGTCAAAGTCCATGGGTTTCTTCTCCGTTGGTAATCGAGGGGCGGCGCTTGTACTTGCGTCGTGTGTTTAGCCGCGCTGGGCAAACGACCAGGCCAGTTGGGCCATGGGCCGCGCGGTGTCGCCCGATGCCTTGGCCTGCGCGCTGGAGGCCGTGCCAGCCTCCACCCGCTTGGCAATGCCTTGCAGGATGGCCGCGATGCGGAACATGTTGTAGGCGAGGTAGAAGTTCCAGTCGGCACGCAGTGCCTCGGGCGTTGTGATGCCGGTGCGCTCGCAGTACAGGCGGATATAGGTGTCTTCGTCGGGGATGCCCAGCGCGGCCAGGTCCAGCCCTGCGATGCCGCGCCCGAGCGAGGCGGGGATGTGCCAGCTCATGCAGTGGTAGCTGAAGTCCGCCAGCGGATGGCCCAGCGTGGACAACTCCCAGTCGAGCACGGCAATCACGCGCGGCTCGGTGGGATGGAACATCAGGTTGTCCAGGCGGTAGTCGCCGTGCACGATGGACACGTGGCCCTCGTCCCGCGCGCTGGCGGGCATGTTGGCGGGCAACCACTCCATGAGGCGGTCCATCTCTTCGATGGGCTGCGTGATGGACGCCACGTATTGCTTGCTCCAACGGCCGATCTGGCGGTCAAAGTAGTTGCCGGGCTTGCCATAGCTGGCCAGCCCCCGGTCTGCAAACTTCACGGTGTGCAGCGCGGCAATCACGCGGTTCATCTCGTTGTAGATGTCGCCGCGCTCGGCTGGCGTCATGTCGGGCAGAGATTGATCCCACAGCACGCGGCCCTGCATGCACTCCATCACGTAGAAGGCGCGGCCGATGACGGATTCGTCCTCGCACAGCACAAACATGCGGGGAACGGGAACGTCGGTGCCATACAGGCCGCTCATCACCGCAAACTCTCGCTCGATGGCGTGGGCAGAAGGCAGCAGTTTGGCCACGGGGCCAGGCTTGGCCCGCATCACGTAGCTGGCACCGGGCGTGATGAGCTTGTAGGTCGGGTTGGACTGCCCCCCTTTGAACATTTCCACGGTCAGGGGGCCCACGAAGCCTTCCATGTTCCGTGCAAGCCACGCGGTCAGCGCTTCGGTATCAAAGGCGTGCTGATCGGAAACAGGACGGGTGCCGACGAAATGGTCAAAGTTGCTCATGGAGGAATGGGGGAGAGGTTCGGTCAGTCAATGAGTTAGTTGTCGGTTTCAGCAATGCGCATCAGGGCTTCGCGGTCACGCACCACCAGGCCGCCCGGCTCGATGCGAATGGCGTCCTCGCGCTCCATGGCCTTGAGTTCCTGGTTCACGCGTTGGCGCGATGCGCCCAAGAGCTGCGCCAGTTCTTCCTGCGCCAGTTGCAGGCTGATGCGCATCTCGCTGCCGTCCGACAGGCTGGGCACGCCGTAGCTGCGCACCAGGTGCACAAGCTGCTTGGCCAGCCGCGAGCGCAAGGGCAGGGTGTTGAGGTCTTCCACCAGCCCGAACAGCTGGCGAATGCGCCGCGCATGCAGTCGCAGCATGGCTTCGTACAGCTCGGTGTGCACCGCCAGAATCTTGCGGAAATCGGCCTTGGCCACACACAGGATCGTGGTGTCGCCATGCGCGTAGGCGTCGTGTGTGCGCCGGTCCCCGTCGAAGATCGCCACGTCGCCAAACCAGATGCCCGGCTCCACATAGGTCAGCGTGATCTGCTTGCCCGAGATGGAGGTCGAGCTCACCCGCACCGCACCGCGCGCGCAGGCAATCCACTCCTCGGGCGGATCTCCGCGAGCGGCAATGAGGCCGCCGTCCTTGAAGCGTTTGACGTATGCACATCTGAGGATGTCGTGGCGTAGAGAAGGTGAGAGAGATGAAAACCAGCGACCTGAGTTGATCGCTTCACGTTCTTCGATAGTAAGAATCGGGTCGTCCATGGCCTGTCTTTTGGGTGACTAGAAACAGACCCATTGTCGCGTCAGGGACCTTCGTGCTGCGTCAGGGTTGTCACCTGCGTGTCTGCACGGTGGCCACCAAAAAAGAAAACCCCCGGGCGCTGGAGTGCAGCGGGCCGGGGGCGGTCGGGTGGGTGTGTGCAGGTGCTATTCGTAGCGGGGCACGCGTTTCTCTAGGAAGGCAGAAATACCGGCCCCGCCGTTCGCATGGTGCAGGTTCTTCACGAAATGGTCGCGCTCATGGGCCAGGTGGTGTGTGAGCTGGGCATGGGGCGCTTCGTTGAGCAACTCCTTGATGCTCGCGAGGGCATTGGGTGCACGCGCGTTGAGCTGCTCGGCCAGTGCCAGGGCGGTCTCCAGCGCGCTGCCGGTTTCTGCAATGCGGTTGACCACCCCGAGAGCGTGCAGGCGTTCTGCGCTGATGCGGTCACCACACATGAGGATCTCGGTTGCCACCTGGCGGGGCAGGGCGTGCGACAGGCTCCAGCTGGCGCCGCCATCGGGCGACAGGGCCACATTGCTGTAGGCCATCACAAACACCGCGTTGCGGGCCGCCACGATGAAGTCGCAGGCCAATGCCAATGAAAAGCCCGCACCGGCCGCCGCGCCTTCCACGGCTGCAATCACAGGCTTGGGGTAGGTGCGGATGGTCTCGATCCAGTTGTGCAGGCCTTCAATGCTCTGTGCCTGTACCTCGGGGGCTTCCTGGCGGTTGGCCAGCAGGCGCTGCAGGTTGCCGCCCGAGCAGAACATGCCATCGGCCCCCGTGATGACCACGCTGCGAATGTCAGGGCTGCTTTCGGCCACACCCAGCGCCTCCACGCCCGCTGCGTACATCACCGGGTCAATGGCGTTGCGCCGCTCAGGGTTGCGAAGGGTCAGGATCAGGGTCTGGCCCTGGCTGGTGCTCTGGAGTTCTGCGGGCATGGTGGCCTTGGTTGGGGAGCGGCTCTTGCTCTGTTCGCGCGATCAGGCTTCTTCGACGTGGGTCAGGCTCAGGCCGATGGCGCCGCGCCTGCGCAGCCAGGGGCTCGGGCGGTAGCGTGTGTCGCCGTACACGGTCTGCATGTTGAACAACACTTCGAGGATGTTGGTCGGCCCCCAGCGGTCGCCCATGGCCAGGGGGCCCAGGGGGTAACCCAGGCCCAGTGTCACAGCGGTTTCCAGATCCTTGGGGGAGCAGATGCCTTGCTGGCAGATGTCGCTGGCGATGTTGACGATGGTGGCCACCACACGCTGCGTGACAAAGCCGCCGCTGTCGCGGATCACGCTCACGGCCTTGCCGTCGCGGGCAAACAGCGCATGCGCTGCGTTGCGGATGTCCACGCGGGTGGCGGGGTTGGTGGCCAACACGCGGCGCTTGGTAGCGGCGTCGTCGATCAGCATGTCGATGCCGATGGTGCGCGCCGGGTCCAGGCGCTCCACGACCGCCACGGTGGTGATGTCAAACCCCAGCGGCGCGACCAGCGTGATGGCTTGGGGCGAGGGCGACTGGCCGGTTTCGATGGTGGCGCCCAGGTCCTTGAGCAGCTGGTACAGCTCCGCGCGGCGCGCGGCACGGGGCGAGACCCACACGGGGGGAATCTCTGCCACCACGGGCGGCGGCGCCTCTGCCGGTATCTGCGCCACGCCGTCCACGTAGCGGTAAAAGCCTTCACCCACCTTCTTGCCCACCACGCCGCCTGCCAGGCGCTGCGCGGTGATCACACTGGGGCGAAAGCGCGGCTCGTCGTAGTACTGGCGGTAGATGGATTCCATCACCGGGTGGGAGACGTCCAGCGCCGTCAGGTCCATCAATTCAAAGGGGCCGAGCTTGAAGCCGACCTGGTCGCGCAGGATGCGGTCGATGGTGGCGAAGTCGGCCACGCCTTCGCCCACGATGCGCAGGGCCTCTGTGCCAAAGCCGCGCCCGGCGTGGTTCACGATGAAGCCGGGGGTGTCTTGTGCCTGAACGGGGGTGTGTCCCATTTCCCTCGCATACGTGGCCAGGGCGGTGCACACGGCTGCATCCGTCTTGAGCCCGGCAATCACTTCCACCACCTTCATGAGCGGCACGGGGTTGAAGAAGTGGAAACCTGCCAGGCGCTCGGGCCGCTGCAGGCCCGCGCCGATGGCGGTGACCGAGAGGGATGAGGTATTGGTGGCCAGCACCGCATCCGGGCGCACCACAGCTTCCAGTTCGGCGAACAGCGTCTTTTTCACATCCAGCCGCTCCACGATGGCTTCTACCACCAGGTCGCAGCCTGCCAGGTCGGCCACGACCTTGACGGGGTGCAGCCGCGCGGTCAGGTCACCGGCCTGCGCGGCATCGATGCGGCCCTTGGCCACCAGTTTGTTCCATTGCTCCTGGAGCGCCGCCTTGGCCGCATCGGCGGCGCCGGGGTTGGCATCAAGCAGAAAAACCTGGCTGCCGGCCTGTGCGGCGATTTGTGCAATGCCCCGACCCATGGCGCCGGTGCCCACGATAGCGATATTGGGAAACTGAATTTTCATAGCGCCATTATGGCTCTGGCGTTGCGCGGGACTTATGTGCAAGAATGGGTTGCACCAAAAACAGAACATATTGTGAAAATCCGTAACGCCATTTTGGGGACCAGTCTGTGGGCGGTCGCTGCAGGCGCCTCGGCACTGTCCTTGGGCGGCAGCAGGGGCGTGGTGGTGTTGGGTGCCCCGGTAGATCTTTCCTTCGATATCCAGCCCGACCCAGGCACCGATCTGGCCTCTTCCTGCGTGACGGCCAAGCTGGTGGCCGGCGATACGGTGATTGGCGATGCCAAGGTGCGGGTAGTGCCTTTGCCCGACATGCGGGGGCGGTCTCCGGCGGTGCGGGTGCAGGCCGCCATCGCGGTGGACGAACCGGTATTGATGGTCACCTTGTCGGCAGGGTGCACAGGCAAGGTCACGCGCACCTACACATTTTTTGCAGAGCTTCCATCCACGGTGGCACGGTCCGCATCGCCGGTCGACGTCTCGCGGCTACCTTCCCTTGCGGCCGGTGGGGTCGAAGCACCCCGTCCGGCCCAGGGTGCAGCAGGGCAGCGCGCTGCAGGGGCTGCCACTGCGCCTGTGGCGCCTTCTCCGTTGGCATCCGTGCCCTTGTCTTCCGAAAATCGGCGCGAGCCCGTACCCAGCACCCCGTCGGTGGCCAAGCCCGCTGCGCGGACGGCACCGGTACGGCCCCCAGAGCGCCCGGTGGCGCGCCCCCAGGCCAGCGCTGAAAAAAACAAGCTGCCTACAGCCCCCAAGCCTGCTGACCGGGCTCGCTTGGTCGTCGAGCCACTCGATCTCTGGGTAGACCGTCCGCTGGCACTGCGCACCTCGCCTGAACTGTTGGTGATGCCATCAGACCAGCCCTCGGCCCAGCGTGCCCAGGCGGCAGCGCTCTGGAAAGCGATGAATGCCCAGCCCGAGGATGTCAACCAGGAGGCTGACCGGCTCAAGGCCCTGGAGTCCGACGTTGCTGCCCTGCGGGCGCAGGCCGCCCGCGACCGGGCCAGCGCAGCGCAATTGCAGCAACAGCTGGAGCAGGCAGAGAGCGAGAGATTTCCTGCCACGGTGGTCTACGCGCTGGGCGGGTTGCTGCTGCTAGCACTGTTGCTCGCTGTGTGGGCCTGGGGGCGGATGCGCAGCGCCTCCGAAAAGGCGGTGCGCGCATGGCGCGATTCGGTGGCTGCGCTGGGGGGGCGAGATGCCGTGGTCGAGCATGGGGCTGCGCTGGGCCTGCCCCCCGACCCCAGCGATCACTGGCTGCCGTCCGATGAGTCCGCCGAAGCCCGGGAACCTTCCCCGGGCTCAGCTGCTGCCCCGCTGGTACCTCCTTTTGTGGCCACGGCCCCTTTGCCCAGTGCCCCGGTCCCCCTGAAGGCGACCGTTCCGCCGCCAGCACCTGCCGCTGTAGTCACGCAGCAACCCGCGCTGCACATCGTTAGCCCGGAAGAGCTTTTCGACATCCAGCAACAGGCCGAGTTTTTTATCTCGGTGGGGGAACACCAGCAGGCCATCGAAGTGCTGAAAACGCACATCGCTGAGCGCGGTGCCACTTCGCCGCTGGCGTATCTGGAGCTTTTGCGGCTGTACCACACGCTGAGCCGGGTGGAGGAGTTCACGCAACTGCGTACGCAGTTCATGCAATCGTTCAACGCGCAGGTGCCGGAATTTGCCAGCTTCCACCGCACGGGCCGCATGCTGTATCACTACACCGACGCGCTCGCTGACATCGAGGCTGAATGGACCTCTCCGTCCGTGCTGCAGCTGCTCGAAAAGCTGCTGTTCCGGCAGAACGGTGTCGGTTCGGTCGAGCCCTTTGACCTTGCGGCTTACGACGACCTGCTGCTGTTGCTCTCCATTGCGCAGACCACGCCCGCAAGTGCCCGAGGGGAGCCTGCGCCCCGCAAGCGCACGACACCGCTCGCCGCACCTCGGGACGAAACCCAGGTGCAGCAAGTGCCAGCCCCGAAGGTGCCTGCGACAACGGCGGCATTACCGCAGGACTCGCGCGCGGCCAGCCTGGAGTTCGACTTTGACGGGATGCCTCCCGCTACAGGGCAGCCATCTCAGGCATCGGGTGTTGCAGCGCCCTCCGCACTGGATGGCGACACGCGCGGTGCGCCGCTGGATCTGGACCTCGACCTTGATCTGTCAGAGCCGCCCCACCTCACCCTGAGCGATCTGCCGGCCGTGCCGGTGACCGCGCCCCCGGCCGCGGGTCAGGCCGTCGGTTTTGGCATGGACAACGACCTAGTCGAACTGCGGCTGGAACTGGAGCAGAAGAAAGGCGACCGCAAATAGGCCGATAGGCCGATAGGCAGATAGGCCAATGGATCGTCCCTTCAGCGGCTCGCGCGCTGGCTGTTTTGTTCCATCAGGCGCATCAAGTGCGTGGCGGTGGCTTCAGGGTCTGGGGTATTGACAAGGGCCCGCACCACCGCAATCGACCCCACGCCCGTGGCCTGCACCGGCGCAAACTGCTCGGCGCCGATGCCGCCAATGGCCACCTGGGGGTAGTGGCGCAGCAGGCGCGCATACACACCCAACCGGCCCACACCCTGCGGGGCCGTGGCCATCTTCTTGAGGGTGGTCGGGAATACGGCGCCCATGGCGATGTAGCTGGGGCCTACTGCATCTGCACGCACCATTTCTGCGTAGCCATGGGTGCTGACACCCAGGCGCAGGCCCGAAGCGCGCAGTGCTTGGAGTTCGTCGGAGGCCAGGGCATCCAGATCTTCCTGGCCGAGGTGAATGCCATAGGCACCCGCCTGGATGGCCGTGCGCCAATGGTCGTTGATGAACAGCAGCGCACCCGTGCCCTGCACGGCCCGTACGGCGGCGTGCACTTCCCGTTCAATGGCGGCAGCGTTGTCCGACTTGAAGCGAAGCTGCACGGTGGGCACGCCCGCACGCGCCATGCGGCCTACCCAGTCGGCGTCGGGCAACACGGCGTACAGGCCCAGGTGCTCAGGGCATGGGGCGAACGCTTGGGCACGTGGCACGGGTTGCAGGCCAAAATCCTCTGGCGCGTCGGGCCATTGCTCAGGCTGGAAGGTGCCGGTGCGCAGGCTCTGTGCCAGCCAGGCCTGGGCCAGGCACTCCGCGTCGTGGGCAATAAAGCCCAGCGTGCTGCAGGCCTGCAGGGCTGCCAGGTATGCGGCTTCCTGCCGCGTGGGTTTCGGGGCGGGCTCGGCGCCAAAGCCCGCGAAGGTGGCGGCGTTGTGCGCAAGAATGGCCTGCACCATGGCGCTGGTGTCGTCACGCATGTTGTTCATGGTGCCAGAAGGGGGTGCCGAGCACGGGCGTACTGGGCTGGGCCGCATCCTGCGCTGCCATGGCACCTGCCTGGCGCGCGGCGCGCCCGGCATTCACTGCGTCGGCGAAGGCGCCGGCCATGGCCACAGGGTCTTGCGCCAGCGCGACCGCAGTATTGAGCAGCACGCCGTCATACCCCCATTCCATCACCTGGCAGGCGTGGGATGGCAGGCCCAGGCCAGCATCCACCAGCATGGGCACGTTAAGGCGCTCGCGCAGCGTCTGCAGCGCGTAGGGGTTGACGGGGCCCCGGCCGGTGCCGATGGGCGCGGCCCAGGGCATCACGGCCTGGCAGCCCACATCCACGAGGCGCTGGCACAGCACCAGGTCCTCCGTGCAGTAGGGCAGCACCTGAAAACCTTCCTTGATGAGGTGTTCGGCCACGCCCACCAGGTTCAGGGTGTCGGGCTGCAGCGTGTAGTCGTCGCCAATCAGCTCCAGCTTGATCCAGGGGGTGTTGAACACCTCGCGCGCCATCTGTGCCGTGGTGATGGCCTCTTGCGCGCTGTGGCAGCCTGCCGTGTTGGGCAGCACAGGCACGTTGAGCTTGCGCAGCAGCTCCCAGAAGCTGCTGCCGCTTTCTGCCGGGTTGCTGCCCTGGCGGCGCAGCGAGGCGGTGACCATGGCAGGCTTGGCGCGCAGCACGGCGGCTTCGAGCACTGCGGGGGATGGGTAGCGCGAGGTGCCCAGCAGCAGGCGGCTGGCGAACTGCTGGCCGTAGAGCACCAGGGGGTCTTGGGGCGTTGAAGTGGTCATGGTGTTTACTATGCTTTTGATAGCTGCTAGCGCTTATTTATCATGCGCTAGGTGCCAATTTGGCTTCAATTTTCAGGAGGCGGATCAGCCCCCCGTCACGGGCGAGATGATTTCCACACGGTCGCCGGGCTGCAGGGCCTGAGCGGCGTAGCGGGTGTTGGGCACAAAGGTGGTGTTCACGGCCACGGCAAAAGGCGGGCGGGCCGCGATGGCGGCCACGGCGTCGGCCACGGTAGCGCCCTCGGGCAGTTCGTGCGGGATCTGGTTGATGGAAATGTTCATGCGAAAGCGGCGGCCGCGCTGGGTGGGGACAGGGGGGCGGGCTCCAAGTCCAGCGCGAGGTCAAATCGTTGCGAAAGCTGCGATTGTCCTGCGTTCAGCACTTCCAGCGTCACATCCAGCATCGCGGGTGCGATCATGAAGCCGTGGCGGTACAGACCGTTGATTTCCAGCACGCCCTTGCGCGGCTGGCGGATGGCGGGCAGGTTGTCGGGCAGCGTGGGGCGGCACTGCGTGGCCAATTCCAGGATGCGGCCCTCTGCAAAGCCGGGGTGCACGGCGTAGGCGGCGGAGAGCAGCTCCAGTGTTGAGCGCACGCTGGCGGGCGACAGGTCGTCCGATTCGATTTCGGTGGCGCCGATGACGAACAGATTGTCTTCCTTGGGCGCAATGTAGATGGGGTAGCGCGGGTGCACCAGCCGCGTTGGGCGCTGCAGCGTGACATCCGGCGCGTGGATGCGAACCACCTCGCCGCGCACGCCGCGCAGTGCACTCCACTGGCCCTTGGCGCCCAGGCCACGGCAGTCCAGCACCCAGTCGGGTTGGCCAGGGGCGCCGGGGGTGAAGGTTTCGGGCGACTGGGGGCTGTGCCAGTGCGTGCGCACCGACAGCCGCTGCATTTCCACCACCAGGGCGGCCAGCAGCTGCCTGTTGTCGAGCTGGCCTTCGCCGGGCAGGTACAGGCCCTGCGCAAAACGCTGCGCGAGGGTGGGTTCCGCCTGGGCCAGCGCGGCGCCGTCCAGCTTTTGCAGGGCGGGCAGCTCTGGCACCTGGTGCTGGTTGGCCTCCAGCTGGCGCGTGAGCCGCTGGGCTTCGGCCGCGTCCTGCCGGTGCCACACGATGAGCGTGCCGGCCTGCTGGAAGAACACGGGCTCGGCCAGCGCCGCCAGCAGCTGCGGCCAGCGGGTGAGGGCGTGGTGGCCCATGCGTACCACGCCGGGCTCGGTGATGGCCGATTCGGCCAGCGGCGCCAGCATGGCGGCGGCCACGGTCGCGGCCGAATGTTCGGCGGCCGGGCTGCCCGCGTCGTAGATGTCCACACGGTGACCCTGGCGGGCCAGCTCCACCGCAAGCAGGCGGCCCATGAGGCCCGCGCCCAGAATCGCAAAAGAAGAGGGTTGAAGTGGCATAGGTCCGTCGGTGTGTCCGTGTTGGCTGGCAACCATGGACAAAACGGGGGCAGCGCCGCTCTTGGAAACTCCCCACGCCAGCATGACCTGGATCGGGTAGCGGGGCCACGTTGCAGGCAGTGCCATGCAGCGCTGCGTGCGAGCCCCAGGGTATTTCTCAGTCGCACACCGAAGAACCTGTTCAGGTTCTGAACGGAGGGACACCCCTGTTTCGTCCGGAAAAAATCAATTACAGCACAACCCTTGGCCGCTCTTTTTGCGCTAACGCATAGGCCATAATTTTTGCCATGACTTCATTGACCCCACCGACCTCCGCAGCGCGCCGCTATGTGCGCGTGCTTTCCATTGCCGGTTCTGACAGCGGCGGCGGGGCGGGCATCCAGGCCGACCTCAAGACCTTCAGCGCCCTGGGCTGCTACGGCATGACAGCGATCACGGCCATCACGGCGCAGAACACCTGCGGCGTGACGGGCATCCACGGCATTCCGCCCGAGATGCTCAAGGCCCAGATCGACGCCGTGGTGCAGGACATTGGTGTGGATGCGGTCAAGATCGGCATGCTGCATTCGCCCGAGGTGGTGCGTGTGGTGGCCGATGCCATCCGCACCTACCAGCTGCCGCACGTGGTGCTCGACCCCGTGATGGTGGCCACCAGTGGCGACCGGCTCATCGCTTCAGAAACCGTGAGCGTGCTGGTACAGGAGCTGTTTCCGCTGGCCGAGGTGATCACCCCCAACCTGGACGAGGCCGGCTGGCTGCTGGGGCGCAGCATCAAGGGCGTGGAAACGCTGGACGAAGCCGCGCAGGCACTGTGCGCGCTGGGTGCACGTGCGGCGCTGCTCAAGGGCGGCCACCTGCCTGGGGACTGGGTGGTGGACGTTCTGGCCACCCGCAGCGGTGTGCGGCAGCGGCTGGAGTCTGCACGCATTGCCACGCCCAACGGGCACGGCACCGGCTGCACCCTGTCGTCGGCTATTGCGGCACACCTGGCGCAGGGCCTGCCCTTGCAGCAGGCGGTGGAGCGCGCGCGTGCCTACATTCTGGGCGCCATCGCCGCAGGGGCTGATGTGACCACCGGCCGCGGCCACGGCCCGCTCAACCACGGCTATGCGCCTGTGGCGCAGTTGGTGCTGTAGAAATTTAAGAGTTTTTGGCCGCTAGCGCTTATCTGGTAAGCGCTAGCAGCTCACAATTCGATAGCTATTCAACGGCCCCGTGGCCGTGTGGCCCAGGCCAGCAAAAAGCTGAACGCCAATGCCGGCAGCGCCGAGCCCGCACCCGGCAGCACCTTGGGAGCCAGGTGGTAGACGGCAATTCCCACCAGCCAGATCGCCACGGGCGCCGCATTCACCTTGCGCGCCGCTGCCAGCAATGCAGGTGCATCGGTGCCAAACGCCAGCCGCCCCAGGATCACGCCAAACAGCGGCACAAACACCGAGCTGAGCAGCAGCAGGAAGGGCTCCAGGCTGTGCATGGGCAAGACCAGCGCAAGGCCAGTGCATACCGCAGCCATGGCGAGGCCCCACTTGCGCACGCCCCAGCGCGGCAGCAGGCTGTGGGCCGACACCGCGCCTGAATACGTGTCGCCATAGGCGTTGTCCACTTCGTCGATCAGGATCAGTGACAGCGCAATCAGCCCGCCCTGGGCCAGCAGCAGCGCCTGCACCAGGTCCTTGCTGGGCAAGGTCAGCGCCACCAGCACACCCAGCGAGTAGCACCACATGTTGGCCAGCGCGTAACCCAGCCAGGTGCCACGCAATGCCGAGCCACCGTTCTTGCCGTGGCGCGCATAGTCGGCCACCAGTGGCAGCCACGAAATGGGCATGGCGATCACCAGATCCAGCGCAGGGAACACGCCCATGCCGCCCGCGCCCTGGCGGTTCCACAGCGCATCAAACCCCTGGGCCTGCGCCAGCGACAAAAACTGCCACGACAGCCATAGCAGCGACAACACCACGAGCGGCAGCGCCACGCGCGCAATCACCTTGCGCACCAGCTGCACCATCGATCCGCTGATGAGCAGCATCACCACGCCGCCCCACAGCAGCGTGGCCAGCACCGGCCAGTGCGCACCGGCCATGCTGCCCGACTGCTGACCGATGGCCACGGTGGCATCGCGCATCACCACCAGCTCGAACGTGCCCCAGCCCACCAGCTGCACGATGTTCAGGATGATGGGCAGGCTGGCAAACGTGCGGCCATACACGGCGTGCATCAGCCCCGCACTGGCCAGACCGCTGTCGCAACCGAGCTTGGCCACCCAGCCCAGCAGGCCGGCGCCCACGATGGAGCCGGCCACGATGGCGATGAGGGCTTCTTTGGTGCCCAACGCTGGCATCAGATACGCACCCACCTGCATGACCAGCAAGCCCACGCCCAGGCTGAACCAGAGCGAGGCGTGGTCATGCCACTGGAAGACGCGGCGGTCGGGGGAGACGGGGGCCAGCGCTTCGTTGTGGGAAGGCGCGGCGGGCGATGAGGACATGGATGGCTCCGTGGCAGTACAGAGCAGGGGCGGCCCGCCAGCGCGCCCCAAAGTCTTTTCATTCAGGGCTGGGCCAAAGCGGACGTGCTTCCCTGCGCGAGGATGATCTCAATCAGGTTCAAAGGGACTCTCTCAGTCGGTTCCGGCAGGCCGGTCTCGACACCCCTAGCGATGGCGCCCCCGAAGGAGCGCGGTTGCCATTGTAGAGGGTGGGTCAGCGCCCGGCCTAGGTGATGGGGATGGCGTAGTGCATCACGGAGTCAGCGGACGTCGGGTGGTATTGCGAGCCGTAGATTTCCAGATCCGGTCCCAGGCTGTGCGACTGGCTGGCCGACAGCAGCCAGCTGGAGTAGATGTAGTTCACCGTCGCATCGACATTCTGCGCAGGGCCCCGGTGGGTAAAGCGTGCATAGGTGGACGCGGGAATTTCCATGGCCACCATGCCCGGTGGCAGCGCACCGGGGTCCCTCACTTCGATGCAGGCCAGGTAGCGCAGCTCTTCCGTGTGCGGCCCCGCCGGTGCCACGACGCCATAGCAGACCCCGGGCACGGTGTTCGCAATCTCGTCCAACCGGGGCAGAAACTTCGCCCACAGAGGCGGCAGTTTCTGGCCCAGGTTGTTCTTTTCGGAATCGATGCCGTAGTAATTGGTGGGCAGCCCGACCAACTGCATGGCGGGCTGCTGCTGGATTTCGGGTTCCAGCGAGATGTTCTGGTGAATGTGCGCGAGGTAGCTTTGGTCAAACCGGATCTTGCGCACGAACAGCGAGCGGTTGCCCATCTTGCGGTACTGCGACGGTGTGAGCCGAAAGCAATCACGGAACGCTCGCGTGAAACTCTCCTGCGTCACGTACCCCGATGCCAGCGCAATGTCGAGCACGCTCAGCCGCGTGTTGGTCAACTGCTCCAGCGCCCGCGAGAACCGGCGCGAGCGGATGTAGGTCTTGAGGGTTTCGTTGGTCAGCGCCTTGAAGATCCGCTGGAAGTGCCACTGGCTCATCCCCGCAGCCCGTGCCACCTCGGAAAGCTGAATGTCGGATTCGAGATGGGCTTCGATGAAATCGATGCCCTCCTGGATTTGCCGGAGATAAAGCACGGTGGCGTCCGTTCAAGGGGTTTCAAAGAAACCGGTCATGGCAACCAGCCGGTTCTGGTCGTTGTACCGGCCGTAGCTCACGCCTTCACCGATCACCTGGCCGCTGCCATCCACCATGTTCCACTTGGCGATGCTTTGCTGGTTGTGGCTGGCGAAGTAGTGGGTCACAAAATGGCCGCCGGGCACCTGGCTGTGAAAGTTGTCCATGTAGGCCGTCAATTGGTCCCAGCCATGGGCGGTGGCCAGCGGGTCGTTGTAGGTGCAGGCGGGGTCGAGGGACTGGGAAAACAGGGCTTCCCTGTCTGCAGCCGAGTCGGTTTTCCACGACGCGGTGTAGGTGTCCCAGATGGATTGAAGGGGTTGTTGGCTCATGGTGTGCTCCTGATGGGCGGTGAATGGAGACGCCATCGTGCCGGGCGCTTGTGCGCCTTTTTGACATTTTGTGCTTATTTGTGGGCGCGTCGTTTGGGCACGAAACGACGGTGCCCCGACTCGCCTGGACTACGTGCTGGCGGAAGGCACAGACGCCGGAGCCACACCCAGCAACTGGTGCAGCCTTGGGCTCGTGGTGGTGTACTGCAGCGCCACCTTGTCGCCCTTGAGCGCCTCGGCGGCGCCAAAGGCGGCTAGCGTGGCTTCGTGGAAGCCGCACAGGATGAGCTTGCGTTTGCCGGGGTAGGTGTTGATGTCGCCCACGGCGTAGATTCCGGGCACGCTGGTGCGGAAGGCCTCGGTGTCCACCACCAGCTGTTTGCGGTCCATGGCCAGGCCCCAGTCGGCGATGGGGCCGAGGCGGGGCGAGATGCCGAGCACGGCCACCAGCAGGTCGATTGCCAGGGAGCGGGTGCTGCCATCGGCGTCCACGACCTGCAAGGCCGTCAGCCGATCACCTGTGGTGTCGATGCCGGTGATCTGCGCGGCCTCGACATGGATGCGGCCTGTGTCGCGCAGTTGCTGCAGACGCTGCAGCAGGGCGTCGGGCGCCTGGAACACGTCGCGGCGGTGCAGCAGGCTGACGCGGGCGGCCTGGCCTTGTTCGGCCAGTTCCACGGCGCGGGCCACAGCGGGCTCGTCGCCGCCGTGCACGACCACATGGCGCCCAGCCACACCCACGCTGGCGGGCAGGTTCTGGTAGTGGACCTGGGCGCCCACAAAGCGCTCGATGCCTTCCACCTTGAGCGTGCGCGGCACAAAGGCGCCCACGCCTGCGGCAATGAACACGCTGCGGGCCAGCAGTTGCGTTCCTTGCGAGGTTTCGACCAGCAGGCGCCCATCGGCCTGCACGGTGAGTGCGGACACTAGCGTGTTCAGGTGCCACTGGGTCTTAAACGGCGCAATCTGCTGAAGCAGCAAAGCGGCCAGCTCACGCCCGGTGCAGACCGGGATGCCCGGGATGTCGTAGATGGGTTTGTCGCCGTACAGCTCGACGCACTGGCCGCCCGCATGGGGCAGGGCGTCGATCAGGTGGGCTGTGATGCCTTGCAGGCCCAGCTGGAAGACCTGGAACAGGCCCACGGGCCCCGCGCCGATGACGACAGCGTCGGTTTCTTGAATCATGCTCAAGCCACGCGCACAGCGCCCGAAACTGGCGCTGCCAAAGACCTGTTCCACCGTGGAACTGGCTTTGCCAGGCCACTGGTGGCGTCCCCCTTGGGGGATGGCGCGAAGCGACTCAGGGGGGTCACTTGACCAGTTCGTTGACCTTGCCCGGCTTGCCGTTCCATTCGTCGGCGTCGGGCAGCGCCGGCTTGCGCTTGGTGATGCTCTTCCAGCCGTCGGCAAAGGCCAGGTCGGCGTTGAGCTTGATGAAAGCAATCTGGTCGGCCGGCAGATCTTCTTCGGCAAAGATGGCGTTGGCCGGGCATTCGGGGATGCAGACGGCGCAGTCGATGCATTCATCGGGGTCGATGACAAGCATGTTCGGGCCTTCGCGGAAGCAGTCCACGGGGCACACGTCCACACAATCGGTGTACTTGCACTTGATGCAGTTTTCGGAGACGACGTGGGTCATGACAGGAGTTGTGTGGGTCGGTGAAAACCCTCAATTTTAGAAGCTTTCACCGACCTTTGGTTACAGGGTCCCTCACCCCGATGGGGTGACTGGGGTTCCGGGCGCTGATCTAGATCAGTTGACCAGCACGGCACCGGCCGTTTTGTGGCTCGCGGTGTCCACCAGGATCAGCGATCCGAGCACCCGGGCTTTGCCAAAGGGGGCGGCCGGAATCGCCTCTTGCAGCAGCAGGTCGACATGGCCGATGGCATTGGGGTCCAGCTGGGTGGCGGCTTCTTCGGCCAGCGTGTTGATGTTGAGCTTGTGCACCACGGCTTTCACCTTGGCCTTGACCCAGCGGTGGCCGTGCAGCGCCCAGTACACGCGGCCTGCGACCAGGGGCTCGTCGTCCATCCAGGCCACCGTGGTGCGCAGCTCGCGGCTGGCGGGCCATGCAGGCACGCTGGCGGGCGTGTCTAAGTCGTCTTCGGCGGGGGTGGCGACGGCAGGCGCCGCCAGAATCCAGTCGCCCCGCGAGACATCCACCTCGCGGTCCAGGATGATGCCGGCGCTGGTGCCTGCGGGCACGTCCTTGGGGCGACGGGCATGGTCCAGCACTTGCGCCACGGTCGCCAGCTGGCCGCTGGGGAAGATCTGTACAGCGGTGCCGGGCGCAAAGCTGCCCGCAGCCACACGGCCCCAGAACACACGGCGGCCTTGCGAGGTGTCGGAGGACGACGAGAACTTCTCGACCCACTGCACCGGGAAGGCCGGTGCCAGCGCTGAGTCTGCGGGGGTGTTGGGCAGTGCTTCCAGCACCTGAAGCAGCGTGGGGCCGTCATAGCCGCACCAGCCCGCATGGGCGTCCACCACGTTCCAGCCCTTGAGGGCCGACACCGGCACCATGGCGCGCACGGTGATGCCTGCCGCTTGGGCAAAGGATTGCAACGCGCCCTGGATGTGCTGCCACGCCAGCGCGGGGTCTTCCACCGCGTCGAGCTTGTTCACGGCAAACACCAGCGAGTGCACGCGCAGCAGGTGGGCCAGCAGGCTGTGGCGGCGGGTTTGGGGCAACAGGGCCAGGCCCGCGTTCTTCCAGTCGAGCTTGGTCGCATCGACCAGCACCACGGCGGCGTCGGCGCTGCTGGCGGCCGTCACCATGTTGCGGGTGTACTGCTCATGGCCGGGCGCGTCGCCAATGATGAACTTGCGCTCTTCGGTGGCGAAGTAGCGGTAGGCCACGTCGATGGTGATGCCTTGCTCGCGCTCGGCGGAGAGGCCGTCGGTCAGCAGGGCCAGGTCGGTCTCGCCCTGGCGCTGCACCCCGGCGAGGTGGTCCTGCAGCACGGCCTTGCTGTCCACCAGCAGACGGCCGATCAGCGTGCTCTTGCCGTCGTCCACGCTGCCGCAGGTGATGAATTTGAGTGCGGAGATGTGGTTATTTTGAGCTCCAGCGCTTGCTGGTTGTGCGCTGGTAGCTATTGAATTGATAGTAGTCATCAGAAATACCCGTCCTTCTTGCGCTTTTCCATCGAGGCATCGCTCGTCTTATCGTCCATGCGCGTGGCTCCGCGTTCGCTCACGTCAGCGGCCAGGGTTTCGATGACGATCTCTGCCGGGGTGGCGGCGGTGCTCTCCACCGGTGCGGTGCAGGTGATGTCGCCCACGGTGCGAAAGCGCACGTCGCGTGTCTCGACCACGTCGCCTTCACGCGGCGGTGTCAGCTCGGTCACGGGCATCAGCAGGCCCTTCTTGTCCACCACCTGGCGCTTGTGCGTGTAGTAGATGCTGGGCAGGCCGATCTGTTCGCGGTCGATGTACTGCCACACATCGAGCTCGGTCCAGTTGCTGATGGGGAACACGCGGAAGTGCTCGCCGGGCTGCAGGCGGGTGTTGAACAGGGTCCACAGCTCGGGGCGCTGGGCCTTGGGTTGCCATTGGCCAAAGCTGTCGCGGTGGCTGAAGATGCGCTCTTTGGCGCGGGCCTTTTCTTCGTCGCGGCGGGCGCCGCCAATCAGCGCGTCAAAGCGGAATTCTTCAATCGCTTCGAGCAGCGTGACGGACTGGTGCACATTGCGCGACTCGCCCGGGTGTGCCAGTCGCACGGTGCCGCGTGCCATCGAGTCCTCGACATTGCGCACGATGAGTTCGGCGCCGAGTTCCTTGGCGCGGAAGTCGCGGAAATCCGTCACTTCGGTGAAGTTGTGGCCGGTGTCGATCATCAAGAGCGGGTACGGAATGCCACCGCCGCTGGCCTTGGTGCCAAAGGCTTTTTCAGCGCACTTGAGCATGACCAGCGAATCCTTGCCGCCCGAAAACAGCAGGGCAGGGCGTTCAAAGGCGGCAGCCACTTCGCGCAGGATGAAGATGGTTTCTTCTTCCAGGGCGTCGAGGTGCGAGTTGTTGAGGTGGTAGCTCATATCGTTGGTTTTCTTCTCAAGCAGCGCGGTATCGGTCCGGGTGTTCATGGTCGGTGCTGCAGTGGAGTCAGTGGGCCAGATGCAAACCGCACTCGCGGTTGTCTTCGCCCTTGGTGGGGTCCACGTAGTCAAAGTTGTTGGGCAGGCCGTGCTTGACGCAGTATTCGTGCAGATCCTTGGACGACCAGTGCAGCAGCGGCGCCACCTTGATCAGGCCGTCAGGGTTGATGCTCACCGGGTCCATCTGTGCGCGCACAGCGGTGTCGGTGGCGCGCAGTGCGGTAAACCACACCTTGGGGGCCGTTTCGCGCAGGGCGCGGGCAAAGGGCTCAAGCTTCACTTCTTCGGTGAAGAAGGCGTGGTGCGGATCGTCCAGCGCAGGCGGGGGACCTTCGACCGCCTCGCGGTGAGCGCGCGAGCGTATCGGCAGATAGGTTAGTAGATGAAGGTTCAGCTTCCGTGTCACTTCGTCGGCAAAACGGTAGGTGGCTTCAGTGTTGTAGCCATTGTCCATCCAGACCACACGCACGTCGGGCTGCACTGACGTGACCATGTGCAGGATCACTGCCTCGAACGGGCGGAAGTTGGTGGTGACGATGGTAGGCAGGTTCAGGCCCAGAGCCCATTTCACCAGGGCTGGGGCGTCACGGCCCAGGTCGGCGTTGACGGCTGCGAGATCAATTTGGTTCATGGCGTGGCGCTCTCGGGGCTATGTATGGATGTATCTCTTTCAGGCTGCGACCCGGCAGGCAAACAGCGGCTGGGGATTGACGGCGTCGCCCTGGTAGAAGCCTGGGAACAGCTCGAATTGGCGCTGGGCATCGGCGGCATCCACCCCCTCGGCCAGCACCGCGCTGCTAAAGCCCGTGCGCTGCATTTGCACGAGTTGGTCGATCAGCACATCACCCGTGGCGCGGATTTCGCCAGCAAAGCCACGGCGGCGGCGCAGCAAAAAGGCCTGGCTGAACGCACGGCCATCGGTGAAGTTGGGGAAGTGCAGGTCCACGCGTTCCACGCCTTCCAGCGGCAGGGCTGTGGCGTCGGCATCGTTGGCCAACGCCACCACGCGGGCGTCGCCTTCCGCCGGGGGCTGGTGTTCGTGGGATGCAAGAAGTTTCAGGTTCATCATCGTTCGGATTTCGGTGGCAGGGCGGCTTCAGAGGCTGGGAGTTTTTTTCGAGTGCCCGAAAGGTGCGTCAAAACGCCGCTGATCGAGGCGCAAAGCACAGCCATAGCTCGGGCTATGGCGCGCATTTGCAACGACGAGCAGCGGTGTTTTGGCGTGCAAGGCGGGCATAGGAAAAAGACTCTCAGCCTCTTAGGCTGTGGCCAGGGTTTCGTCTTTGTGGCGGGCAAGCTTGGCGGCTTCCTTGAACGGGTCCAGGCCGGTGCGGCGCACGGTGTTCTGGAAGGTCTCGCCGCTTTCACGCAGGTCGCGGTAGGTGCTGAGCACCGCCTCGATCACGTCGGGCACTTCGGCCGCAGAGAACGAGGGGCCGATCACCTTGCCCGCCACGGCAGCGCCCGACAGGTCGGAACCATCGGAGCCGCCCAGCGTGACCTGGTACCACTCCTTGCCGTCCTTATCCACGCCCAGGATGCCGATGTGGCCGCTGTGGTGGTGGCCGCAGCTGTTGATGCAGCCGCTGATGTGCAGGTCGATCTCGCCGATGTCATCCAGCTCGTCCAGGTCCTGGTAGCGCTGGGTGATGGCCTCGGCAATCGGCAGCGAGCGAGCATTGGCCAGCGCGCAGAAGTCGCCACCGGGGCAGGCGATCATGTCGGTGAGCAACTGCACGTTGGCACTGGCCAGGCCCAGGGCCTTGGCCTCTTGCCACAGGTCAAACAGGCAGCTGGCGTGCACCCAGGGCAGCAGCACGTTCTGGTCGTGCGTCACGCGGGCTTCTCCGGCGGAGTATTTGTCCACCAGGTCAGCCAGGGCGATCAGTTGTTCGCTGGTGGCATCACCCGGCGACTGGCCGGGGCGCTTGAACGACAGTGTGACGGCGCGCAGTTGCGGGTTTTGGTGCGGGTGCACATTGCGCTGCAGCCAGCGGCCGAACATCACGTGCTCTGCCGCCAGGGCGTCCAGCGATGCCTGCAGTGCTGCGGGGGGCACATCGGCAATGTTGGCCAGCTTCGGCGTCACAAAGCAGGCCGCCACGCGGTCAAACTCAGCCTGCGGAATGGTGTGGGGGCCACCGTCGATCTCGACGATCTGGCGGTACTCTTCTTCCACATCGTCGATGTACTGCTGGCCTTCGGCCTTGACCAAAATCTTGATGCGGGCCTTGTACTTGTTGTCGCGGCGGCCGTGCTCGTTGTACACGCGCACGATGGCCTCGATGTAATTCATGATCTGGTTCCAGGGCAGGAACTCGCGGATCACCGTGCCAATCACCGGCGTGCGGCCCATGCCGCCGCCCACAAACACCTTGAAGCCGACTTCGCCTGTGTCGTTCTTGACCAGGTGCAGGCCCACATCGTGCCAGCCGGTGGCGGCGCGGTCGTCCTTCGCACCGCTGATGGCGATCTTGAACTTGCGCGGCAAAAACGCGAACTCAGGGTGCAGCGTGGTCCACTGGCGGATGATTTCCGCGTAGGGGCGCGGGTCCACGATCTCATCCACCGCCACACCGGCCAGCGCGTCGGTGGTGGTGTTGCGGATGCAGTTGCCGCTGGTCTGGATGCCGTGGAGCTGAACGCTGGCCAGCAGGTCCATCACGTCAGCGCTTTTCGACAGCGGAATCCAGTTGAACTGCACGTTGGTGCGCGTGGTGAAGTGGGCGCAGTTCTTGGGCAGGAAAGTGGTGCCCAGCTTGCCCTGGCCTTCCATGGCGGCCTTGAAGACTGCGGCTTCGGGTTCGTCATATTCGCGGGCGATCTGGGCCAGCACGCGCAGCTGGCGGCTGGCGATTTCGCCGTAAGGCACAGCCACGCGCAGCATGGGCGCATAGCGCTGCACATACCAGCCGTTTTGCAGGCGCAGCGGGCGGAAGTTGTCTTCCGATAGCTTGCCGGTCTGCCAGCGTGTGAGCTGGTCGCGGAATTGGTGTGCACGCTGCTGCACAAATTGTTGGTCGAATTCGGTGTATTGGTACATCGTGGAGCCACTCAGATCAGAATCAGTTTGAAGCCTGCCCAGGCCAGCAGGATGGACAAGGCGGAGCGAATCAGGCGCTCAGGCGTGCGGGTCACCAGGCGGGAGCCTATCCAGATGCCCGGCAGTGAGCCAGCCAGCAATTGTGCAAGCAAAGGCCAGTCCACCGAGCCCAGCGAGGCGTGGCCGAGGCCCGCCACCAAGGTCAGGGGCACGGCATACGCAATGTCGGCACCGATGATGCGCGGCAGGGGCAGCATGGGGTAGACCAGCAGCAGCACCGTGACGCCAATGGCGCCAGCGCCCACAGAGGTGAAGGTGACCAGCGTGCCGATCACCGCGCCCAGCAGCACGGGCAGGCTCCAGTGGCGGGGGCGCGTGGGGTCGCCAGCATGGGTTTTGCGGGCAGCGGCTTCGGCCGCCTGGCGCTGGGCAGAAAACGCCACCACCTTGTAGAGCGTGGCCGCCGCCGTCAGCAGCAGGGCAAAGCCCAGGGTGGTGGTCATGACGCGCTGCGCCGTGCCACTGGCGGGGCCCATCACCTTGAGCGCCCACAGCGCCAGCAACGCGGCCGGAATGCTGCCTGCGCACAGTTGGCCCACCACTTTCCAGGGCACCAGGCGCTGGCGGGCCAGGCTCACGGTGCCGCCCATCTTGGTGAAGGCCGCGAACAGCAGGTCGGTGCCCACGGCCATGTGGGGCTTGATGCCAAAGAAGAAGATCAGGATCGGCGTCATCAGCGAGCCACCGCCCACGCCGGTCAGGCCCACAATCAGCCCGACCGCAAAGCCCGCAAAAACAAACGCCAATTCATGCATGGGTGCGAATGTAGGGGAGAGGCTTATGGAAGCAAACTATTGTTTCGCTCTGCTAATATGTCAATTTGCTTATAAGCAAGTGTGGGCGCGGTTTTTTAACGCGTTTTCAGCGTTTACAGACGCTCCGTTCCCAGCGCCCTGGCCAGCTTGGCGTCCAGCGGCAGGGGTTCACCTTGCAGGCGGGCTGCCAGCAGCTCGCCACAGAGCAGCGCCAGCGTCAGCCCCCGCGCGCCCATGGCGGTGTTGACCCATAGGCCCGGAAGGTCCGTGGCGTCCACAGGGCCCACGATGGGCAGGCGATCCGGCGCGGTGCAGCGCACGGCGGCCCAGGTTTTCAGGGCAGGCGGCGCTGCTGGCCCCCCTTCGGGTTCTGACGCTGCGGTGGGGGGAGCGAGCGACGCTTGGTGGAACGCGGGCGCCAATTGCGGTGCTATTGCGGGCAGCAGTGCCTGCAACTTGCCCCAGTTGGTGGCATGGGCTGCCTGAACGTCGGCGGCGCTGGGCGGCAGGGCCTGCACATCCCGCTCAAACGTGGAGCCCATTACCCAACCCCAGCCCTGGCGGCCACCCGCATCGCCGCCGAGCGGAAAGCGGGGCACCAGGTTGCCGTTGCCGTTGGCCGGAAACGGCAGCAGCGGCGCCGCAGGGTCTGCATGGTCCCCCCACGACACCTGCCCCCGAACCGGCTGCAAAGGCCAGCGGTGGTTGAGCAGCTCCAGGCTGCCAGCGCCCGCCGCAATGACCACCGTGGCTGCCTCGGCCAGCACCTGGCCCTGGGCGTCCAGCGCCTGCCAGACCGTGGTGGCCGGGTGGTCATCGGCGGCGGGGGGCTCGGCACGTCGTAGCTGTGCCACCTGACAGTCGCCTTGCCAGCGTATGCCGGGCTGCGCCAGCAAGGCCGTGGCCAGGCGGGCAGGGCGCACCCAGCCTGCCTGGTGGTGCCAGCAGGCGGTGGCATCGGGCGGTAGCTGGGCGGCAGCCAGGGCGGTGCGGGACGCAGGCTCGCTCCAGGCGGCGCCTGATCCTTGGTCCCAAGCGGGCGACAGGCCGGGCGTGCCGTCGGTGCGGTGCTCCAGCACGCCGCAATGGGCCCAGTCCATGCCCTCGCTCAGCAGCCAGCGGGCCTGCTCAAGCGTGGTGCGGATACCGCTGCGCGACAGGCGCGAGAGCACACTGTCATCCGGCGACACATGGGGCGCAAACACCCCGGCGGGCAGGGCCGATGCGCCTGCGGCGGGCTCGGGGGCCTGGTCCAGCACCACCACCTGCCAGCCGCGCCGGGCCAGGCTGGCGGCTGCGGCCGCGCCCGCAATGCCGCCGCCGATCACGATGCAGGGGCCGGGCAGGGCGGGTTGGGGCGTGGCTACAGGCTGGCGCGCGGTGCGCGGCTCCCAGCGTGGGTTGTAGGTGGCGTGCAGGTTGTCGCGCTTGGGCGGCACGCCGGGCACGCGGTTCACTTCAAAGCCACATTGCGCCAAGCCATCGCGCACAGCGCGTGCGATGGTCCAGGTGGCGAGCTGTGTACCGCGATGGCAACAGCGCGCCACTGCCTTCAGAGTGTGCAGGTCCCAGCTTTCGGGGTTGCGCTGGGGGCTGAAGCCGTCGAGGTAGATGGAATCCACCGTCAGGTTCTGCTGGCGCAGCATGGTCTGGGTGTCGCCCACATACAGGGTGAGCAGCACCCGGCCCTCGTCAAAACGCAGGCGGTGCACGCCCGGCAGCAGGCCCCACCATTGCTGGTGCAGTGCTTCTGCCAGCGGCGCCAGTTCGGGGTGGACCGAGGTGGCGCGCAGCAGGTCGGCCGCGCTCACGGGCCAGGCTTCGGTCGATACGAAATGCAGCAGCGTGGGGCGCTCTGGGTCGGCCCGCCAGGCGGCCCAGGTCACCAGGAAGTTCAGGCCAAAGCCAAACCCTGTTTCCAGAATGCTCCACTGCGATTGCCCCGCCCAGGCCTCGGGCAGGCCGCAGCCGTGCAGAAAAACGCGGCGGGCCTGGGTGAGGCCGCCGTTTTCACTGTGGTAGCGGTCGCCGAAGCGGGGGCTGTAGGGGGTGCCGTCCGGCAGCCACTCGATGGGTTCAGTCATAGGAACGGCAAAAGGCCGGCGTGGCGCCGGCCTGTTGGAAAGGGAAGGCGGTTTTTACCGCGAACCGCTCCGGGGTGTGCTGCGCTGCGTCACGCGCTGGGCGGGACATAGCCCGCCGCAGCGTCTGCGCCACCGCCAAAAAAGTGATTCTCCATCTGCCGTGCCAGGTACTGGCGGGCTCGCGCATCGGCCAGGTTCAGGCGGTTTTCATTGACCAGCATGGTCTGGTGCTTGAGCCAGCCGGCCCAGGCTTCCTTGCTCACGCTTTCCCAGATGCGCTTGCCCAGCTCGCCAGGGTAGGGCGGAAAGTCGAGGCCTTCGGCTTCCTTGCCGAGCTTGATGCATTGAACGGTGCGTGCCATGGGAATTCCTTGTAGTGGGGGCGAGCGAAAAAGGCTTCGCTCAGATGATTTGGATATTAAGAACTGAAATCTCAGTAGTTCCAGTTTTGAAGAGGGCCTTCCAGAATGCGTTCCATCGGTGATTTGCACCGCAACACATTCACAAAAGAGGCCCTCCCATGAACTTTCGCCGCGACTTTATCAAGTTTCCCTTCGCCGCCGCCCTGGTGGGCAGTTTGGCCCTGACGGCATTGCCGTCGTTTGCACAGTCTGTGACGCTGCTCAATGTGTCGTACGACCCGACCCGCGAGCTGTACGTGGAGTTCAACCAGGCGTTTGCCAAGCACTGGAAGGCCAAGACCGGCCAGGACGTGACCATCAAGCAAAGCCACGGCGGCTCGGGCAAGCAGGCACGCTCCATCATCGACGGGCTGGACGCCGACGTGGCCACGCTGGCCCTGGCGGGCGACACCGATGCGCTGCACACCAACGGCGGCTGGATTCCCAAGGACTGGCAAAAGCGCCTGCCACACAACAGCTCGCCCTACACCTCGACCATCGTGCTGGTGGTGCGCCAGGGCAACCCCAAGGGCATCAAGGACTGGGACGACCTGGTGCGCGCCGATGTGAAGGTGATCACGCCCAACCCCAAGACCTCGGGCGGCGCGCGCTGGAACTACCTGGCCGCGTGGGAATTCGCCAAGCGCAAGTACGGTGGCGACGCCAAGGCCAAGGACTTCGTGGCCAAGCTGTATGGCAACGTGCCCGTGCTGGACACCGGCGCGCGTGGCTCCACCATCACCTTCGCTCAGCGCAACCAGGGCGACGTGCTGATCGCCTGGGAGAACGAGGCCTACCTGCTCGAAAAGGAGTTCGGCACCAAGTTCGACGTGATCGCGCCTTCGATCTCCATCCTGGCCGAACCCGCCGTGTCGGTGGTGGACAAGAACGTGGACAAGAAGGGCACCCGTGCCGTGGCCGAGGCCTATCTGCAGTACCTCTACACCGAAGAAGGCCAGGACATTGCGGGCAAGCACTTCTACCGCCCCGCCGTGTCTGACAAAGCCAAGGCCAAGTACGCCAAGCAGTTCCCCAAGCTGAACCTGTTCACCATCAACGACGCGTTCGGTGGCTGGGACAAGGCGGCCAAGGACCACTTTGCGGACAACGCGAGCTTTGACCAGATCTACACGCGCAAGTAAGTAAGCCAGCAAGCCCGCCCGCCTCTGTGCGCGGGTGGGCAGTGCCCCGATCTCCACGCAAGAAACCCAGCCCGGGCGGGCCGGGTAGGGCGCTGTACGTCCTTTTTATAAGAAAAAACAGCCTTCTGCGCGCGTCCATCAAGCGCTGATAGCTATCAAAACAGTAGTAATCAAGGAATCCACACTATGTCCGCCTTGCTCATCGCTGGCAGCCCTTCGGAGCGTTCCCGCTCCGCCGCCTTGCTCGACGCCGTGGCCCAGCGCCTTTCGGTGCGCGGTGCGCTGGTGGACCGCATCCACATCCGCGACCTCTCGCCCCAGGCGCTGCTGCTGGCCGACTTTGGCCACCCCACGGTGGTGCATGCCATCGACCAGGTGGCCGATGCCAGCGTGCTGGTGGTGGCCACCCCGGTCTACAAGGCGGCCTACAGCGGCGTGCTCAAGGTGTTTCTGGACCTGCTGCCGCAAACGGCCCTCAAGGGCAAGGTCGTGCTGCCCCTGGCCACGGGCGGCAGCCCGCACCACATGCTGGCGCTCGACTACGCGCTGCGGCCCGTGCTGCAGTCGCTGGGCGCCAAAAGCATCCTCCCGGGCATTTACGCCACCGATGCCCAGGTCACGCTGACGCCCGAGGGCAGCTACCACCTGCAGCCCGACATCGCCACGCGGCTGGACGACGCGGTAAATGTGCTCGTGACCGAAACCCTGCGCCCATCGCCCGCCCAGGCCACGCGGTTTGCGCCGGTTCCGTTCTCGCAGGTGCGATGTAGCGTCTGACAACGGCCTGGCGCTGCGGCCCTGCCGTGGTGCCAGCGCCTGCCTTCCTCCCCCTTCGTCCCTCTTTTTTGATTTTGTTGCTGCGCCGGGTGCGCGGGCAGGGCGGTGTGCCGCCTGCTGCCAACCCAGTCCGGTCGTCAGTCCCTCACCTGTTTTGAATCTGGAATCCGCACCATGAACGAACTGAACCGCTTCTCCCTGCAACGCCGCCAACTGCTGGCTGCGGTTGCTGCCAGCACCGCAACAGTCGCAACGCCCCAGGCCTGGTCGCAAAACGCTGGCCGCGTGCTGCGCGTGGGCCACCAAAAGGGCTGGCTCTCCATCCTCAAGGGCCGAGGCACGCTCGAAAAGCGCCTGGCCCCGCTGGGTGTGAAGGTGACCTGGACCGAGTTCAACGCGGGCCCCGTTCAGCTCGAAGCCCTCAATGTCGGCTCCATCGACTTCGGCGACGTGGGCGAGGCCCCGCCCATCTTTGCCCAGGCCGCTGGCGCGCCGCTGGTCTATGCCGGTGCCACCGTGCCGCGCCCCGCACTGGAGGCGGTCATTGTTCCCAGCGGTTCGCCCATCCGCAGCGTGGCCGACCTCAAGGGCAAGCGCGTGGCCTACAACAAGGGCTCCAACGTGCAGTACTTCCTGGTCAAGCTGCTCGAGAAGAACGGCCTGAAATACGGCGACGTGCAATCCATCTTCCTGGCCCCGGCCGACGCGCGGGCCGCGTTTGAACGCGGTGCGATCGATGCCTGGATCATCTGGGACCCCTTCCTCGCCGCCGCGCAAAAGCAACTCGATGCGCGCCTGCTGGTCGATGCCACGGGCGTGGTCAACAACCGCGCCTACTACTTCACCTCGCGCGACTTCGCCACCAGGAACGCCGACGTGCTGCGCATTGCCATCGAAGAGGTCAACGCCATCGACACCTGGGCGTCCAAAAACAAGGAGGCCGCGGCGGCCGAGCTGTCGGCCGTGCTGGGTCTGGACAAGTCCATCACCGACCTGTACCTGAGCCGCGCCCGCTTCGGCACCGCGCCCGTCACGCGCGAGATCCTGGCCGAGCAGCAGGCGATTGCCGACACCTTCTTCGACCTCAAGCTCATCCCCAAAAAGCTCAACCTGCTGCATGCCGCGCCGGTGGATCTGCTGTGACCCGGGCCATGAAAGGACACATCGCCATGACCCACCTCACCGTCCACCCAGAGCGCCGCCGCGCACTGCAGCTGCTGGGCGTTACCGCTTTCAGCTGGGCGCTGGCCAGCCGCTATGCCCACTCGCAAAGCGCCGCCGTGCAAGGGCCTGAGCAACTGCGCATTGGTTATCAGAAGTCGGCCGTCAACCTCGTCATCCTGAAGCAGCAGGGCGTGCTGGAAAAGCGCTTTCCGGGCACGCGGATCAGCTGGCTGGAGTTCCCGGCCGGGCCGCAGCTGCTGGAGGCGCTGTCGGTCGGCAGCCTCGAATTCGGCCTGACCGGCGACTCGCCGCCCGTGTTTGCCCAGGCCGCCGGCAAAGACCTGCTCTATGTGGGGGCCGAGCCGCCCAAGCCCGACAGCTCGGCGCTGCTGGTGCTCAGGGATTCGCCCCTGCGCACCCTGGCCGACCTCAAGGGCCGCCGCATTGCCGTGCAAAAGGGCAGCAGCGCGCACTACCTGCTGGTGCGCGCCGTGGAGCGTGCGGGCCTGCAGTGGGCCGACATCCAGCCCGTGTACCTGGCCCCGGCCGATGCACGTGCCGCGTTCGAGCGCAAGAGCGTGGACGCCTGGGCCATCTGGGACCCGTTCTACGCCGCCACCGAGCTGGCCATCCAGCCCCGCGTGCTGGCCACGGGGCGCGACCTGGCCAGCAGCAACAACTCCTTCTACCTGGCGGCCCGCCCCTTCGTGCAGGCCCACCCCCAGGTGCTGCGCGTGCTGTTTGAAGAACTCAGCCGTGCCGACCGCCTGGCGCAAGAGGCGCGCAAGGACGCGATCAAGCTGATTGCCGACTTCAGCGGCCTGGACGCGGGCGTGGTGAGCCTGTTCATCCAGCGCCGTCCCTCGTCGCCCGTGGGGCTGTTGAGCAACGCCACGGTGGCCGACCAGCAGCGTGTGGCCGACGCGTTCTTCAAGCTGGGCCTAATCCCCAAACCCGTGAACGTGGCCGACATCGTGTGGCGGCCAGCGGCTGCGCAACTGGCTGCTGCCACCTCCAAGCCCTGAGTCACATCCGCCACATCCAACCCATATCTATTCCGAGGCATTCATGAAAATTTTCTGGTTCATCCCCACCCATGGCGACAGCCGGTATCTCGGCACCGCCAAAGGCGCACGCCAGCTCAACCACGACTACCTCAAGCAGGTCGCGGTGGCGGCCGACAGCCTGGGCTACGAGGGTGTGCTCATCCCCACCGGCCGCTCGTGCGAAGACCCGTGGGTGGTGGCGGCCAGCCTGCTGCCCGTCACGCGCAACCTCAAGTTTCTGGTGGCCGTGCGCCCTGGCCTGCACCAGCCCGCGCTGGCTGCGCGCATGGCGGCCACGTTCGATCGCCTGTCCGGCGGGCGCCTGCTCATCAACCTGGTCACAGGCGGCGACCAGGCCGAGCTGGAGGGCGACGGCGTGTTCCTGGACCACGCCACGCGCTACGAACAGTCGGCCGAGTTCATCCGCATCTGGCGCGAGATTCTGGCGCGCAGCCACCGGGGCGAGAGCCTGGACTTTGAAGGCCAGCACCTCTCGGTGAAAGGGGCCAAGCTGCTCTTTCCGCCGTTGCAGAAGCCCCACCCGCCCGTGTACTTTGGCGGCTCGTCGCCCGCCGCACACGACCTGGCGGCCGAGCAGGTCGAGACCTACCTGACATGGGGCGAGCCACCGGCCGAAGTGGCGAAGAAGGTGGCCGACGTGCGCGCCCGTGCCGCCAAACACGGCCGCACCGTCAACTTCGGCATCCGCCTGCACGTCATCGTGCGCGAGACCGAGGAACAGGCCTGGGCCGCTGCCGAAGAACTCATCAGCCATGTGACCGACGACACCGTGGTGCGCGCCCAGGCCGTGTTTGCGCGCATGGACTCCGAAGGCCAGCGCCGCATGGCGTCCCTCCATGCGGGCGGCGCCAAGCGCAGTCGCAAGGACCTGGAGATCAGCCCCAACCTGTGGGCGGGCGTGGGCTTGGTGCGTGGCGGTGCAGGCACCGCTCTGGTGGGCGACCCGCAGACCGTGGCTGCGCGCATTGAGGAATACGCAGCGCTGGGGCTGGACACTTTTGTGCTGTCGGGCTATCCGCACCTGGACGAGGCCTACCGCTTTGCCGAGCTGGTGTTCCCGCTGCTGCCCCTGCCGTTGCGCAACCAACTGGCCAGCGGCAACCCCTTGTTTGGCAACCCACTGGGCCCGTTTGGCGAAACCGTGGCCAACGACTTTGTGCCGCGCGCGTCGCAAAGCTGACTTGTCCCCGAACCGGAACTCTCCATGACACACACCGCAAGAGAACTGCAGGTATCCCCGGTGGCCGACGCCGTGGACCTGCCCATCGAAGGGCCGTTTTTGCCCGCACCCGTGGCCCGCTTTCTCGCCAGCGTCGCACAGCGCCTGTTGCCTTGGGCCGTGCCCATCGGCCTCATCGCGCTGTGGCAGATCGCATCGTCACAGGGCTGGTTGTCTACGCGTGTGCTGCCCGCACCGCTGGAGGTCGTCAAGGCCGCGTGGACGCTGGCCGCTTCGGGCGAACTGTGGACCCACGTCCAGGTCAGCGCGGGCCGTGCGCTGGCCGGGCTAGCCGTTGGCGGCGGCCTGGGACTGGCGCTGGGCCTGCTCACCGGCTCGGTCAAGCTGTTCGAAACGCTGCTCGACTCCACCATCCAGATGGTGCGCAACATCCCTGCGTTGGCGCTCATCCCGCTGGTGATCCTGTGGTTCGGCATCGACGAATCGGCCAAGCTGTTCCTCATCAGCGTGTCGGTGTTCTTCCCCATCTACCTCAACACCTTTCACGGCATCCGCAATGTGGACCCGGGGCTGATCGAGATGGGCCGCACCTATGGCCTTGGCCGCTGGCAGCTCTACAAGCAGATCATCCTGCCCGGGGCGCTCTCCAGCATCCTGGTGGGGCTGCGCTTCTCGCTCGGTTTGATGTGGGTGATCCTGATCGTGGCCGAGACCATCTCGGCGCAGGCGGGCATTGGCTACCTCACGATGAATGCACGCGAGTTCCTGCAGACCGACATCGTGCTCGTGGGCATCCTGCTGTATGCGCTGCTGGGCAAGCTGGCCGACGTCTTCGCCAAGGGGTTGGAGCGCTACTGGTTGCGGTGGCATCCCGGATACCAGGCGTGACACCCCCCTGAGGCGCTGCGCGCCTTCCCCCCCGCTCTCGCTTCGCGGGCAGGGGGACGACGCACTCGCTGCGGGGCGGCCCTTGCTCTGCGTCCCTCGCATGGGGCCACGCCCTCAGCAAGGTCCTGTGTCAGATTACTCACATTTTTATAGCTGCTAGCGCTTGATAGATAAGCGCGGGAGGCCATTTTGACCACTAATACATCTCCACAACCCCAAGGCGTGCGCCTGGAAGTGCGCGGCGTGGACAAACGCTACGGCACGCGCGACGTGCTCAAGAAGACCGAGCTGGTCATCGAACCCGCCCAGTTCGTCGCCATTGTGGGCCGCAGCGGCTGCGGCAAGAGCACACTGCTGCGCCTGGTGGCGGGGCTTGAACCTGTCTCCGGCGGCGCGATCCGCCTCGATGGCCAGGACGTTGCAGGCCTGAGCGGCGACACCCGCATCATGTTTCAGGACTCGCGCCTCTTGCCCTGGAAGCGCGTGCAGGACAACGTGGCCTTGGGCCTGCCGCCCGCGCAGCGCGGCGCAGCCGCCGACGTGCTGGCCCGCGTGGGCCTGGGCGATCGGTTGACCGAGTGGCCCGCGCGCCTGTCCGGCGGTCAGCGCCAGCGCGTGGCCCTGGCGCGTGCCCTGGTGCACAACCCGCGCCTTCTGCTGCTCGATGAACCATTGGGCGCGCTGGATGCGCTCACCCGCATAGAGATGCACCGCCTCATCGAAGGCCTGTGGCGCAGCAGCGGCTTCACCGCGCTGCTGGTCACCCACGACGTGCAAGAGGCCGTGGCTCTGGCCGACCGCGTGATCCTGATCGAAGACGGCCAGATCGCGCTGGACCAGCGCATCGACCTGCCACGCCCGCGTGCACATGGCGACGCCGCGTTTGCCGCCATCGAGAAACGCATCCTCGACCGGGTGCTGCAAAAGCCCGAGGGGGAGCCTGCGCACGAGGTTTCCTGGCCCGGCGTGCCTGCGCATGGCTTGCGCTGGGCGGTCTGATTTCTCTCTCTCTCTCTTTTCGTTTGCTTGTTTTTCTTTCACTGACCTCTTTTTCAACGGACTATTCAAGGAGAACCCCATGTCCATTCAAGCCATCAACGTACGCAACCAGTTCAAGGGCAAGGTCCGCGAAATCATTCGCGGCGACGTCGTCTCCGAGGTCGATGTCGAGACGCCATGGGGCGTCGTCACCTCGGTCATCACCACCCGCTCGGTGGACGACCTGGGCCTCATCGTCGGCTCCGACGTGGTCGCGCTGGTCAAGTCCACCGAGGTGTCGATTGCGAAGCTGTGAGGCAACCGTCGTACGGATGGTGGGGGCAGTTCAAGAGGCCCACACTTTGACGTCCAGCGCCCGCAGGATAAGCTCAAGAAGCCGTAAGGTGTGAAGTCTTCGGGCGCGGCTATCTGGCAAGAACCCTGGGGCCATTCAGCCCAAAACCGCCTGCGCGGCTTAGACTCTGCCGCATGACGACCCTCCTAATTTGCACTTTTGCCGCCTTGGCTGCGCTGCTCCACGCTGCGGCTGTCGCGCGAGCGGCAGCAAAGAAGAATGCGCGTCGTCAGCTGACGCCAGCACATTCATAAGCCCGGCGGCACCCTCTCCCCCCATCCTCTTTCAGCGCAACCATCCACCGCCGGGCACCAGCCTCGCGCGGTAGCGGCCGTCTTGTTCACACGGGGCGACAGCCGCATTTGATGGAGTGCTTTCATGCATGAAGCTGTTGTTGTCGTTCACGGCGAGCGCACGCTCACCGACCTGGACTATTCGCGCCTGAGCAAGCTGGTGGGCCACCAGCTCCCCGCTGTTCTTGACGATCTGCTTGCCAACGCAGACATCACCAACTCGCGCGCCGTGTCGGCCAACGTGGTCACCATGTATTCCCGCGTGGAACTGGTGGACGTGCACACCCACCGGCGCCAGGTGCTCACCATTTGCTACCCGCAAGACGCAGAACCGGCTGCGGGTTTCATTTCGGTGCTGTCGCCCGTGGGCATCAGCCTGCTGGGCCTGAAGGTGGGGGATGTTGCCAAGTGGCACACGCCGTATGGCGAAGAGTGCGCGGCCGTTGTCGAAGGCATTCAGTTCCAGCCTGAGGCCACGGGCGACTACGTCACGTAGTCGTCAGCCCCGCAGCAACCCGTCTGCGGCCCGCCAGGGGCCGCGCTCACCAGCATCACCGCCGCCAGCCCGGCGCCACCTTGCATTGGCGCTTCGGGATAGGTGCGCGCTGTGCAAAACAGAAGGACCTTCAACTATGACCCCTCGCTCCATCCTCGCCATCACTGATTTCTCTCTGCAGGGAGGCCATGCCATCGCGCGCGCTGCGCTGCTGTGCGCTGAGCACCGTGCAACTCTGAGGCTCGTCTATTTGGCCCCACCCGCTGAGGCACCCCCGCCGGACGCGGGCGTGCGCCTGTCGCACCATGCGCTGCAACTTCGGCAGCGCCACGGCATCCACGTTCACGCGGCAACGCGCATCGACTTCACCGCTGCGGATGTGGTGCGCGAGGCGGCGGGCGCCGACCTGGTGGTGTGGGGCACGGCGCCGTTGCGTGGCCTGCGCGCCTGGTTCACCGCGCATCCCGCCATCCAGATGCTGCGTGCCTGTCAGCGCCCTGTGATCGTGGTGCGCAATCCTGCCGACCAGCCTTACCAAACTTTGATGGTGGCGGTGGACTTCTCGCGGGTGTCGCACCGTCTGGTCGAGCTGGCTTTTGCGCTGCATCCCATCGCGCGGGTTGAGCTGTTCCATGCGATCAGCACCGCCAACGAGGGCAAGCTGCGGTATGCCGAAGTGTCTGAACGCACCATTCAGATCTACCGGGAGGAATGCCGCCGCCATGCGCAAGACCGGATGTTCACACTGACCGATTCGTACGACGCACGGCGCAACCGGCTGTCGTCTTCCATCGGGCGAGGCGATCCAGCCCGGCAGGTGGTGGTGCAGCAGCAGAACACGGCAGCGGACCTCATCGTAGTGGGCAAGCACCCGGCGTCAAGGCTCTCTGACCTGCTGTTCGAGAGCGTGGCGCAACGCGTCGTGCGCGATGCGCTCGCGGATGTGCTGGTGGTGCCGAACGACTTTCAACCGGCGTCACGTGGCTCGGCGGTACAGCGCCTGGCCACCGATCTGCCGGTGCGCCGCGTCAAGGCGGGTTCGCCGCGTTTGCCGAGTTATCCCAACCCGGCCGCGCTACCGGACTCCTTGCACCTGTTCACGAACAGTCCTGCACCACCACATCCTTGACCACGGCCAGCGCCCGGGCCAGGTCTTCAAGCGCCACCGACCCCAGCGCGATGCGCAGCGCGTGGGGCACATGGGTGGTGGTGGCAAACCCTTCGGCGGTCGACACGGACACCCCGCGTTCTGCCAGGGTGGCGGCGATGCGGTCGGCCCGTTGGTCGTCGCCCAGCGGCAGCCAGATGAAGTAGGAGTTCGGGTGCCGTACCAATTTCAACCCCGCCAGCGCCCCGGTGGCAATGGCCTGGCGCTGCGCGGTGTCTGCGCGTTTGTCGGCCTCCAGCCGGGCCACGGTGCCGTCTTCGATCCAGCTGCAGGCGATGGCGGTGATGACCCCGGCCGTGTTCCAGGCGGTGGCACGCACGGCGCGTTCGATGGGGCCGATCAGTTCGCGCGATGTGGCCACAAAGCCAAACCGCAAGCCCGTGGCCACGTTCTTGGACAGGCTGGAGAGGTACACCGTGCGCTCGGGGGCCAGCGCCGCGATGGGGGGCGGCGCCTCGGGCGCGAGGTAGGCATAGGGTGCGTCCTCGATCACCAGCAGGTCGTGTGCGCGCGCCATGCCCACCAGGCGCTTGCGGGCGCGGGCGCCCATCACGCAGCCCAGCGGGTTGTGCAGGGTGGGCATGGTGTAGATGGCGCGCACGGGCCGGGTCTCGCACAGGCGCTGCAAGGCGTCCAGGTCGGTGCCAGCGGGGCCCATGGGTACCGGGGCCAGGTCCAGCCGCAGGCGTTCTGCCAGCACGCGAAAGCCGGGGTAGGTGAGGGCGTCTACCGCCACCACGTCGCCGGGGTTGAGCAGGCCCATGGCCGCCACGGCCATGCCGTGCTGCGCGCCGTTGACGATGAGCACCTGCTCGCCCGCCACTTGCAGCTGGCGCGTCTTCAGGTGCCCGGCCACGATGGCGCGTTCGTGCGGCCGGCCGCCGTAGGGGTGGTAGTGCAGCAGCGATTCCAGGTCGCCGGAGGCGGCCAGCTTGCGCAGGGCATCCCGCAGCAGGTCTGCCTGGCCCGGCACGCTGGGGTTGTTGAACGAGAGGTCTGCGGCGCTGGGCGCGGGCGTGGTGAGGTCGGCGTCGGCACCGCGCGGGGAGGCGGGGTCGCGCACAAAGGTGCCGCGCCCGGTTTCGCCCACCACCAGGCCGATGGCCTCCAGCTCGGCATACACGCGGCTGGCCGTGGCCAGCGCCAGGCCATGCCGCTGGGCCAGTGCGCGGTGGGTGGGCAGGCGTGTGCCCGGCCGCAGCAGCCCCGTGCGGATGTCCGACGCCAGTGCGTCCACCACTTGCTTGTACCGAACCTGGCCCATGGTGTTGTGCACCTGCGTTGAAACGTATCTATGACAATTTTTTGATTGTATTGAATGCCGTCGATAGGATGCGCTTCGCCATTTCATGCTTCATTCACTCGCCTTTCCTCTACTGAACAGGACTCCACCGCCATGCGCATCGCCATCCTGACCTTCGACGGTTTCAATGAACTCGATTCCCTGATTGCCCTGGGCCTGCTCAACCGGGTGAAGAAACCGGGGTGGGAGGTGTCGCTGTGCTGCCCTACAGACCAGGTGCGTTCCATGAACGGCGTGACGGTGCAGGCCCAGTCGCTGCTGCCCTATGCGCGGTCGGCCGATGCCGTGCTGGTGGGCAGCGGCATGAAGACCCGCGAGGTGGTGCAGGACGCCGCCCTGATGGCGGAGCTCGACTTCGATCCGGCTCGCCAGTTGCTGGGCGCCCAGTGTTCGGGGGCTTTGATCCTGGCCAAGTTGGGGCTGCTTGACGGCGTGCCGGCCTGCACCGACCTGACCACGAAACCCTGGGTGCAAGAGGCTGGTGTCACCGTGCTGAACCAGCCTTTCTTTGCCAAGGGAAACGTGGCCACGGCGGGCGGGTGCCTGTCGGCGCAGTACCTGGCTGCCTGGCTGATTGCGCGGCTGGAAGGGCCCGAGGCTGCCCGCGAAGTCATCCACTACTTTGCCCCGGTGGGCGAGAAGGAAGAGTACGTCGCCCGGGCTATGGGGCATGTCACCCAACATGACAGTTGATGCGAGTGACCTTGCCATCGCTTGCTAGGGGAACGGACCCTGTGCAGCGGTTGGCGGGTTGAGCGGCAGCGCTTGGGTCCCTATGCAGGGTATTCGCCGGTGCCGTGGGATTCAGAGCTTGCCCTCCCGTCGCGGCGGAGCTGTTTGCGCTGCGCTGTGCTGCGGCGCCAGGTACGCAGAAGGTGGCGGGCGGCGCTTGCCAGGGCTTCGTCCAGCGCGCAGCGCCAGTCCTTGGCCACAGAAGACACCACCACAGCGCCTGCACCATCGGTGCGCAGGGCTATCTGGCAGCGCTTGTCAGGGCCGCCCCGGGGGCCGTTGATGTCCTCCAGCTTGATCTCTGCACGCGGCACCAGGGCGTTCAGCCGCCTAAAGGCAAAGCGCACCCGGCGCTCCACAGATTCGCGCATCAACGCGGCTTCGGGGTGGCGTGTTCTGAAAAGAATCTGCATTTGCGATCTCCTGAGTTGAGGGTGACACCGTAGCCCGCAGCTTGGCGGTAAACCAGCAGGAAGTTTCTTCGTTGCATTTCTGAAAATCCTGTGCATTGGCGGCGATTTCGCTGCGGATGAGTCACTTCGACTTTTTGGATGTCTACATCAGAGAAAACCTGCTTCTTGTCAGCGGGCGGGGGGCACACATTCAAGGCTTCTTCCTGTTCGCAACTTTCCGCCTCAAAGGAACCGTCCGTGAAACCCTGGTCTGGTGTCTCTTCACTTATTGCCTCCCTGCGTCATCGCCTTGTGCGCTGGCTCTCCCGTGTCGCCGTGGCTCGGGCACCTGTGCTGCGGCGCGTTCCGGTCAAGGTGCCGCTGCGGGTGCAAGCCCAGTACCGCGACGGCTGGCAGCCGCGTTAACGCTATCGCCGCTAGGGCGCGCTGGGTCAACCATTGCTTGCTTGTCACCTTTGTCATTGCACTTACCCCATTTCAAGGAGATCAGAGATGCGTAGCTATCCCCGCAATAGCCCCGAAGCTGTGGCCCGAATCGTCGCCTTGCTGTTGATATCGGATGGCCATGTGAGCCGGTCCGAGCTGGATGCCTTGCATGGGCTTGATATGGAGCAGGAACTGAGTCTGCCGCAAGGCGGCTTTGGCAAGGTGCTGCATGGCCTGTGCGAAGACCTGTGGATGGGCATGCATGAACAGCGGGTTTTGACCGCCAGCATTGATGGCCCCACGCTGACCTTGCTGTTCGCTGAAGTGACAGACCCTGAGCTGCGGCGCAAGACCCTGGAGTTCGCGTACACCGCAGCCATGGCAGACAGTCACCTAGCGCCGAGTGAGTGGTGGCTGATGAATGCAGCAGGCCGGTATTGGCAAATGGGCTTCATGCCCTCCGGGATCGGCCACTACGAGCTGGCGCAGGCTGCCTGATGCAGCTGTAACTGCAAGTGCAACCATAAACAAGGGGGATGGTGGTTGTGTGGGAAGCCCGCTAGGCTGTACCCAGCACTGCGGAAGCATCCACCAACTGCCGCACCAGCGGGTGGTGCTGCCCCCGGCGCGACCAGATAGCGTGAACCTCCTCAAAAAGCTGGGGGCATTCACCCAGCAGGCGCAGCCCACGCACCAGCCCCACATCTTGCGCACCCAGACGGCTGACCGGAAATACCCCCAGCCCCCGGGCCGCAAACACGGCCAACAAGGCGCTGTCTTCAAACTCACCCACCACACGTGGTTGCACTCCAACGTCCTGAAACCAGGCATCCAGAGTGGCCCGTAGTGGTGCATGGTGCGTAGGCAGCAGCACGGGAAAGTCTCGCAACGACTGGGGAAACCGGTCACGCACCTGCATTTTTACCAGCGACGCCGGGCCATACCACTGCAGGGCCGAGCGGGCAATGCGTTGACTTGTCAGGCGCTGGTGGGGGTTGCGCGGCGCGGCTTGCCCGGCCAAAACCACGTCCAGCTGGTGCAGTGCCAGCTCGGATAGCAACTCGTCGGACTCGCCCTCGTGGCACACCAGCCGTAAATGGGGCGTGGCCAGAACGGGCTCCAGCAGTGCATGTGCCGCCAGTTTGGAGATGCCGTCAGACAGACCCACCGACAACCGCGCCACACGGGCGGTTGCGGCTTCGCGCACCTCTTCTTCGATGTGCTGGCCCAGTTGAAAAATCTCTTCAGCCCGTGTGAATGCGGCTTGCCCGGCTTCGGTCAGCGCCACACCGCGCCCCGAAGGCTTGAGAAGCTGGTGGCCCAGCGCTTTTTCCAGATCGCGCACCTGTGCGCTGATGGTTTGCACAGCCATGTTCAGCCGGTCTGCCGCACGGGCAAAGCCACCTTCCTTGGCAACCATCCAGAAGTAGTACAGGTGGCGGTAGTTCAGCATGGGCGGGCTCAGGTTCGAGAAAACCGAATGCTAGGTGCGGCTGGGGCTGGTGTCTATGCCGCGCAGGTTTGCCCATACTCGCCGCTTGCCAATTTGAAAATAAAGGAAGCTTTCACATGTTCTACGCACTCAACTGGTTTCTTTCATTGGCGCTGCTGGCCCTGTGGTCTCTGGCATGCTGGGGAATGCATGCGGTCACGGTCTGGGCGGTGTCCAGCGCGGGCGCATTGACTGGCGGCAGCGCGGTGGCAAACACCATCCTGGTGCCAGGCTGGCTCAAGGCCTGGATGCCCCCAGAGTTGATGGGCCAGTGGGAGGCCTTCGTATCATCTGTGGGCCCCATGGTGCAAGCTGTGCTGGAGGCCGTGCCTGCTCTTGCAGGGGGCGTCACCTTCCTGGCCTGGGTGCTGTGGGGCCTGGGTGCCGTGCTGCTGGTGGCACTGGCGGTCGGTATCCACATCCTGATTGCGCTGGCAAAGCGCCATAACGGTGGCCCTGGCGCGGCCAAAGCGGCACTGGTGCGCTGAACGAGGCAGCGCAGCCCTTGCACGGGCTGCGTCACATTCCGGGTATTTTGGCGTGGCGCTTCTGCATCAACGGTTTTCCGTCTCATCGGGGCGGCTGGGGTTGAGCCGCTCCATGAACAAATCCACCAGAGCACGCAGCCGTGGCAGCCTGCGCAAATCCCGGTGATAACCCAGCCAAACGTCGCGCCCTGGCGGAGCCTTGGCGCCTTCCAGCCTTTGCAAGCCGGGGTGTGAATCACCCAACGGGCACGGCAACACGGCCAGGCCCGCGCCCGATGCACAGGCCACCACCTGCACGTGCCGGTTGTTGCTGCGAAACGTGATGCGCGCAGAGGGAAAGGCCTCGCGCAGCCAAGCTGCGTCCGGCATTTCGCTGAAGCCCAGGTCCATCGTGATGAGGCGAACGTGGGCCCCGTCTTGGTGTAAATCTGCGCCGCGCTGGGTGTACAGCGCGTAGGGCACATGCATCAGCCGTCGCTGTATGACGTCGGGTTCGTCAAAAGGAACAATCCGCGCCACCAGGTCTGCCTCGCGGCGTGCCAGGCTGAACAGGCGCGCATCGGTCAGGAGTTCGATGGTGACCCGAGGGTGGTGGTTGGTAAACGCTGCGCAAAGGGGCGCCAGCACGTGCAGACCAAACCAGTCGGAAGTCGATAACCGCAGGCTGCCTTCCAGCTGTTGATCAGCGCCATCCAGTTGCCTGGAGAACGACAGTGCCTGCGCCTCCATACCCTCGGCATGGCTCAGCACGGCGGCCCCCTCGTCGGTCAACACGAAGCCCTCGGAGGTTCGCTGGAACAGGGTGTGGCCCAGAGAAAGCTCCAACGCCTTCAACCTCCGGCCCATGGTGGGCTGGCTTTGTTTGAGCGCGCGGCCTGCCGCACCCAGCGTGCCGTGCCGGGCAATGGCCAAGAACACCTGCACGTCATCCCAATTCATCGGCTGCATCATGCAAAAGTGAATGAACGAGTTTCAATCTTGTGGATTTTCATTCAAAAGCGAACGGCAGACACTGGTGGCACTGTTCATTGCAAAGAAGGTAAACACCATGTCAACCTCTCCCACCTCCACCCCCACCATGCAGGCGCTGGTACTCGCATCCCATCATGGTGCACTGACCCCCACCTGGTTGCCCCGGCCGCAGCCCGATGCGGGCCAAGTGCTGGTGCGTATCCATGCCAGCGGCGTGAACCCGCTGGACACCAAGATCCGTGCGGGCGCGGCTGAGCATGCCCAGCAACCGCTCCCTGCCATTCTGGGCATGGACCTTGCCGGAGTGGTCGAGGAGGTCGGGCATGGCGTTTCACGCTTCCAAGTGGGTGACGAGGTGTACGGCTTCACGGGCGGCATTGGCGGTTTGCAAGGTAGCCTGGCGCAGTATGCCGCCGTCGATGCCAGACTGATTGCACGCAAGCCCGCCAATGTGACGATGCGCGAGGCAGCAGCCCTGCCGCTGGTTTTCATCACCGCCTGGGAGGGCTTGGTGGACCGCGCCAAGGTGGGCAGTGGACACAAGGTGCTGGTGCACGGCGGCGCCGGGGGTGTGGGCCATGTGGCGGTGCAGCTGGCCCGCGCGCGTGGTGCCGATGTGTTTGCCACGGGTACGGCGGCGCAGGCCGCTTACATTCGGTCCATCGGCGCCACGCCGATTGACTACGAAACGACCTCGGTAGAGGCGTATGTCAACGCGTTTACGGAGGGCAAGGGCTTCGACATCGTGTACGACACGGTCGGGGGCCCCGTGCTGGACGCGTCCTTCCTGGCCGTTCGCCGTTACTCCGGCCATGTGGTGACCTCTTTAGGCTGGGGCACCCACAAGCTGGCGCCCCTGTCGTTCCGGGGTGCCACCTTCTCGGGGGTGTTCACGCTGCTGCCCATCCTCACGGGGCAGTTCCGCGAGCACCATGGCGAGATCATGGAACAGGCCACCGCGCTTGCGGAAGCCGGACAGTTGAAGCCCTTGCTCGATCCCACCACATTCACGCTCGACACGGCAGACAAGGCACATGCCCTGCTAGCCGATGGCTGCGCCCGTGGCAAGGTGGTGGTGAGCGTGCTGGCATGAGCAAACTTCGTGCTGAAAGCGCCAGTTCGTCAGCCGGTATGGACAGCATGGAAAACAGGGGCCGTGGTGCGATGGGCCCAACCCATGAACACCTTCGCCAGGTGGCCGATGTCTTGATCACGGCCACCAACGCTTTTGATGTGGAGCGCGCGTTAAGCCTGTTCGTGCACGATGCGGTGATCGACGACCCATCCACCGGCCACCGCTTTGATGGCCATCCCGGAATACGCCGTTACATCGAACAGTATTTCGTTGGCTATCACACGGTGACCCGGTTCCTTTCGATGAAGCGGCTTGGACGCCGGCGGGCGGTGGTGAGGGTCGATTTCACGGGGGATTTCGGCCAAGAGATTGGCACGCTCGATATCACCGTGGATGCCAAGGGTTTGATTACCCGCATGGACGCAGATCTTGAATGATCTGACGGCTTTCTGGGCCGCGCGACTACCCACCAGGGCTTGTGTGTGACGCCAGACTGCTGGCGGCGGCTCTGGTGTGTGTCGATACAAAATTTCATCAAAAAAGCCTGCAGCGCTAGGCAATCAAGCGGAAAAAGCTATCAAAATGAGAGCGTTTTAGCGGCTCAACGCGGCAAACACCCCGCAAACCCCTTCGGCCCCGCCGCATTCACATCCGCCAGCGTCAGTGCCTCCAGCCGGTCGTTTTGCCCCGGTATCTTGGTCAGCCGCTGGCCGTTCTGCCAGCGCCATTGTTTGCCGTCAAAGCTGTAGATGAAGGTGTGGGTGCGGTTGGAGAGCAGGTGCGCCGGGGTCAGGGTGATGGACTGGGCGGCGGCTTCGGTGGTGGCGGTGGCCTGGGCCTCGTTGTCTTTGATGACAATCTTGCCCACGTAGGGGGTCACGGCTGATTCGGTGCGGGTGACCTCGGGCTGTACCAGGGCGGGGCTGTATCCGGTCTTGATCCATTCGCCGCTGCCCCCGGGGCGCACATGGGGCTCGCGCGCAGCAAGGGCCTGGGTGCACGCTGCTGCCAGCGCGTCAAAACCTGTCTGCGTGGGTCCGCTGGCTTCGGGCTTTTTGCACCCCAGCAGGGGCAGGGTCAGCGTAGCGGCCATCAGAAGGAGAGCAGAGCGCAGGGGCGAGGGCATGTTCATCAAGGCGATGGGGCGGTTGGGTGGAGGGCACGCGATGTGAAGGGGGAAAGCTCCCAGCCTCCTCTATCGACGGTGGGGCATTGTGTGCCGCTGCGCAGGGTGGGGCTTGATGGAAGTCAATTCGCCAGTCAATTCTGCGCGTCCGTCGGCATCAAGGCGGCTGCATCGCCCTGGTACCAGCGCGCCTGGGCGGCGGGGTCGTTCAGGGCGGCCAGCACGGCGGCGTTCAGCTCGTGGGCGCTGGCGGGCAGGGGCTGGTCGCGGTAGGCCAGGGCGGTGCCTGCCATCAGGGCCTCGGCATCGACCAGCAGGCGCAGGTTTTGCGGGATGGTGGCGGATTGTTCTGCACAGTGCGGGGCCGACAGCGAATGTGCCTTGCGGCAGGCGGCGGGGCGCACGGGGTAGATGCTGCAGCGCTCATCCACGAGAAAGCTGCAGGCCTGGCGTGCTGGGTTGGTGGGGTTGAGCGCGGCGGTGGCCACATGCCGCTGCAGAGCGCTGAGGGCATCGGCCAATGCCTCTGCGGGCTGGGCACGCAGGTGCTTGGCGATGTGGAAGACCTCGGGCTCGGTCGCTTCGACCCGCAGGTGGCAGCAGTGGGCGCAACCGGCCTGGCAGGCGGGCTGGGGGCCGGTGGCGCGGGCTTGCTCGGCCACGGTGTCCAGCCCCCGGTGCAGCTGCGCGATGAAAGCCACGGCGCCATCCGCACCATCTGCGCCCTGCGCCTGCCGCAGCGCCTGCGCTGCCCGCTGCCGCACGCGGGCGATGGAATGCAGGAAAGCGGAGCGCTCGTCGTCGGTCAGCATGGGCGGTTGGGGGGAAGGTGGCTGTGCCTCGCACCTTAGCGTGTTTGCCACCACGCGGGCAGCAAGCTGCGCACCTGGGTTTGTGCAAAGCGCTCGTCCATCAGGTGCACCACGCCTTCGTCACTGGGCGTTCGGATCACGCGGCCAGCGGCCTGTACGACCTTTTGCAGGCCGGGGTAGAGGTAGGTGTAGTCATAGCCCGCGCCAAACAGGGCCTGCATGCGCTCGCGGATTTGCTCGTTGACGGGGTTGATCTGCGGTAGGCCCAGCGTGGCCACAAACGCGCCAATGAGCCGCTGGCCCGGCAGGTCGATGCCCTCGGCAAACGCGCCGCCCAGCACCGCAAACGCAATGCCCTGGCTGGTGTGGGTGAAGCGGGCCAGAAACTCGCGCTGCTCGCCCTCCAGCATGCGGCGCGACTGGCACCAGTGCGGCACATCGGGGTGCTGCTGCGCAAACAGTGCGGCGGCCTGCTGCAGGTAGTCATAGCTGCTGAAGAACGCCAGGTAGTTGCCGGGCCGCGCACGAAACTGCTGCGCCATCAGCGCCGCAATGGGCGCCAGCGACGCAGCCCGGTGCGGGTAGCGCGTGGAAATGTGGCGCGCCACCTGCACTTGCAGTTGGTGCGCAGCAAAGGGCGATTCCACATCCACCCACACATGGTCCTCAGGTAGGCCCAGCAGGTCGGCGTAGTAGCGCGCGGGCTGCAGCGTGGCCGAGAACAAGGTGCTGGTGTGTGCCGCAGCAAGGCGGGGTTGCAGAAAGGGCGCGGGCACCACGTTGCGGATGCAAACCACGGAATCGCCGGGTTTGGAGGACTGCTGGTGGTGGGCGGCAGAAGCCTGGGTGATGTCCACCATCGAATGCGCATCGAGCAGGTCGGCCATGCGCTGCAGGTGCAGGGCGTCGAAGTAGAAGGTCTGCAGCGCGCCGTCTGGCTCCGTGGGGTGGTCGGTGAAGTGTTCGGTGAGCGTGGTGGTGCACTGCTGCAGCGCGGCCAGCAGCTTGTCGGGGAAGGTTTCGAGCACCGTGTATGGGGCCGGGTGCGCCTTGTCCAGCGCCACCCAGGCGCGGCGCACCTTGTCCAGCGCCTTCTTCACCGGCGCATGCTGCGCAGCGGTGTGGCTGCTGCGGGCCTGGGCCAAGGCGGCGGGGTGCAGCTCAGCCGTGAACATCTTGCGGCCGCGCTCCACCAGGTTGTGCGCCTCGTCCACCAGCAGCGCCGTGCGCCACTGGTTGGCCTGGGCCAGGCCGTGCAGCAGGCCGCCCAGGTCAAAGTAGTAGTTGTAGTCGCCCACCACCACGTCGGCCCAGCGGGCCAGCTCCTGGCTCAGGTAGTAGGGGCAGACATCGTGCTGCAGGGCTACCTCACGCACGCGGGCTTGTTGCAAAGCGGTGACGGTTTTTCCTTCGATGGTGGTGGCCACCGCAGCGGCGCGTGCAGCAGGCAGCCGGTCGTAAAAGCCCCGGGCCAGCGGGCAGGATTCGCCGTGGCAGGCCTTGTCCGGGTGTTCACAGGCCTTGTCGCGCGCCACCAGTTCCAGCACGCGCAGGGGCAGCGCCGGTGCGCTGTCGGCCAGGCGCGCCAGCGCATCCAGCGCCATCTGCCGCCCCGAGGTTTTGGCGGCCAGAAAGAACACCTTGTCGATGTGCTGCGCTGGCGCTGCCTTGAGCAGTGGGAACAGCGTGCCCATGGTCTTGCCAATGCCCGTGGGCGCCTGGGCCAGCAGGCAGCGGCCCGCCACTGCCGCCTTGTAAACGGCCTCGGCCAGCGGGCGCTGGCCGGTGCGAAAGCCGCCAAACGGAAAAGCCAACGTGGTCAATGCCGTATCGCGCGCGGCACGGTGGGCCCCCTGCTGTTCGGCCCAGGCAATGAAGCGCTGGCACTGGGCCTCGAAGTGCTGACGCAGGTCGTCGGCGTTGCAGCGTTCGGTGAACACCGTCTCTTGTTGCGTGCCCACGTCCAGGTAGACGAGTGCCACTTCGATGTTCGCCAGCTGCTCCTGCTCGCACAGCAGCCAGCCATACACCTTGGCCTGCGCCCAGTGCAGATGGCGGTGCGATGCGGGTTGGCGGTCCAGCCGCCCTTTGAAGGTCTTGACCTCGTCGATGCGCTGCTGCGCGGGGTCGTAGCCATCGGCCCGGCCGCGCACGCGCAGGCTTTGGTAACTGCCGCTCAGTGCCACCTCGGCGCGGTAGCCTGCACCCCGGCGCGACGCTGCCACCGCATGGCCCGCCATGCCCTCCAGCGCGGTGGGTGCGGGCGTAAAGCGCAGGTCCAGGTCGCCTTGCTTGGCGGTGAACTCGCACAGCTCGCGCACCGCCACGGTATAGGTCATGGCGGGGTGGTCGGGGTGTCAGTGGCGGGAGGAGCAGGCTCGCCCAAATGGGTCTGAGCCATGTCGTCATCGCTGCGCAGCGGCGTGGCCTTGCAAAGCGCCATCCACACCGAAAAGGGCAGGGTGCAGCGGTTGTGCCGCGCGGGGCGCAGCAGCTCAAAGCGCCCGTCCTCCACACTGCCATGTAGCACCCAGATGCCGAAGTGCTCGGGGATCTCTGCGGGCTCGGCAATGCCTGCCGGGAAGACGTAGTAACACTCCTCGCACAGCCACTGATAGGCCTGCCGCTTGGCGTCGTGCCGCAGGTCCGACAGCAGGTCGGCCCGGCTCGCCTTCACCTCGTGCACCATGGGCTGCAGGTAGGCGGGCACCGAGGTATTGCGCACCGAGAACAGATCGGGCCGGGCCATACGCCACACATTGGCAGCGGCGCGGGCAGCCGGGGCGTGGTCATCTTCGGCCCACAGCGGTGCCATGGCGGGCGCGGTGTTGGCGGGCGCATCGGCCGTGGCCGCAGGCAGCAGCACATCCCCCATCGGCACGGTGTCGATCACCGCGCGCAGTGACAGTTCGGTCCATACGATGCGCCCCGAAGCCAGCAACTGCGCTGCAAACTTCTGCCCCAGCCGGTCGTGCAGGCTCAGCGCCCGCACGCCACGCTGGCGGGCCTGCGCCAGCGTGCGGATGCCTTCATCGGTGAGGCGCAGGGTCTCGCAACCATCGGCCGCAATGTGCAGCCTGATGAGGCCCGCAGCCAGCAGGTCAATCTCCAGCCCATCCTTGCACGGCCACCCCGCCGAGCGCCAGACCTGCATCAGGCGCGTGCGGTGAAAGCGGGTGATCGGGGTGGAGGGCGGGGAGTCCGAAGTGGGGGAGGGCAGCGCCGTCATGGCGGGGTGGTTGGGCTGGCGTGGCACTGATTTTAATCACAGTATCTAGCAGGGGCTGCTTTTTGGATGATGGTAGAACAGGGTTGCAAAGGAGTTGGGGGTCTTATCGGCACCTGGCGCAATATGGGTGGGCGCTAGAAGCTATTGAAATGTGAGCATCCCCACGGTGACATTCCGGGGGAGAAGCAATGAGTCACCAGGGGCCTGAATGAGGACGCTCCTGCCCGCCATCGGGCTAACAACCGGAAGTTGTTGTCGCGTGGCCGTCTATGCCGCAGGAAAATTGGAAGCGGTTGCGGCCGGTCAGTGTTCTGACGCTGATAGCAGGCTACCGGGCAACAGCAATCCTTATCCCATACCCAGCCAACGTCCTCTGCTCACCGGCTCCCGGCCTGCGGTCGCGCTGTCAGCAGCGCATTGGCCAGTGCGCCAACACTGGGCAGGTCGCTGCCTGCCGGGGTCATGCAAACGAGCAGCTTTCTCCGAGACCAAGCATCAGATAGCCCTAGGATCCGGGTGCCGGACTTGGCAAAGCGCACAGCCGCGCTTTCGGACATCACCGCCACTCCCACGCCTTCGGCTACCAATTGCGCGACAGCGTCAAATCCGCCCAGACGCACCCGATGGCGCGGGACCCGGCCACTGCGACTGGCCTGGGCTGCCAGAAAGCGGCTGAGTCCACTCTCCCGTGCCAAACCCACAAAGGGATGCTCTAGCAATTCGCCATACGCCACGGAACGGCGGCGGCCCAAAGACCAGCGCTTTGGCAAGAGTGCCACCAGACGGTCATCGACCCATGGCTGCACAAGCAGCCCAGAGGTGTCCACGTAATCGGCGACGATGCCCAGGTCGGCGGTGCCACGGCGCAATGCCTCTACGACCGCCTCGCTCGAAAGCTCTTGCACGTCCACATCAAGATCAGGGGTCTTCACCAAGAATTGGCCAATCGTGCGCGGAAGGCTCTCGGACATGGCGGCTGTGTTGCACAGCAGCCGAATGGTCCCGCGCAATCCATGACCAAAGCTCGCCATCTCTACATGCAGCGATTCGAGCTCAGCCAGCACGCGGTTGGCATGGCGCAGCAGAGCGCGTCCCGCATCGGTGGGTATTGCGCCCGATTTGGACCGCTCCAACAACCGCGAACCGGTCGCGTCTTCAAGACCCTTGAGGCGAGCGCTGGCCGCAGCCAACGACAGATTCACGGACGAAGCAGCGGCAGTGATGGTTCCATGCTCCATCACGGCGGCAAAGAGGTGCAGGTCAAACGGATCAACGCGGTAGTCCGTGGTGCGGCGCTTAGGGGTACTCATGACCGCCATCCTACGGAATACGCGAAGGATCTGTTCACTGCAATCCGATGGACAGCACTTGGGCCATGCACACACCATAGGGCATGGACATATTGCAGCTCTTGATGGTGGTCGTTGTGTTCGTTCTGGCCGGTGGTGTGAAGGGCGTCACCGGCATGGGGCTGCCTACAGTGGCCGTGAGCTTGCTCGGGCTATGGATGCCCCCTGTGCAAGCCGCCGCACTGTTGGTCATACCCTCGCTGGCAACCAATATCGCGCAATGCCGTGGCCCTCAGCTGCGCTCACTGGTATCCCGGCTGTGGCCCGGTTGGCTGGCAATCGCGATCGTGACTCTGAGCGCGCCCGGTCTGGGGGACACCGTTTCCGCACAAACGACCAAGGGCTGGCTGGGCGGGATTCTCATGGCCTATGGCATCTGGGGCTTGTGGCGACCTCAGCTGCCCGATCTTTCACTCACCAGCAAATGGCTCAGCCTGCCGACAGGCGCGGCCACCGGGTTCGTGACGGCACTCACGGCCGTCTTCGTATTGCCCTGGGTTCCCTACTTGCAGACGCTGCGGCTGGGCAAGGACGAGATGGTGCAAGCGCTGGGCCTTTCATTCACCGTGGCCACTCTGTCGCTCGCCGTGAAAGTGCAGATGTCAGCCCCTTTGGGGTTGATCTCGTCGTCTTTTGCTATTGCAGTCGGTGGAGCATTGATCGGCGCATTTTGCGGGCTCAAGCTTGGTGAGCTGCTACGTAGCCGCCTTGTCGGCCCCGTCTTCCAGAAGGCACTTTTTATGGTGTTCCTCGGATTGGGTGCTGCCAATCTGATCCAGGCACACTGACACAGTATGAGCGGACAAAAGGAGTTGCTTGAGGCTGCAGCCTTGTTAGAGCGGGCTTACCGGCTGGCACACGTGTTGCAAGGCGAAGGTTTGCTTGAAATCGGAAGCAGACAGTTTGTTGCAGACGAGCTTGTCGAGGTGCTTGATGAAGCTCGTGTGGCGCTTTTTGCAGCCTGTGATTTGCCCAAACCGCTCTGACTTTCTCTGAGCTGACAGAGTCATCCCCGTACCAGCAAGCGTTCGAAAGATGAAACCGCGCGACTGCTCCTGGCCTATTAATCTGGCGCAATCCATTCATGAGCCCCGTTCGAGCCGAGGCTGCCGAAGCCCTGGGCAAGCTGAGGTACAGCGCCATCGATACTCTGGAGTAAACCGCGCCGCATCAATAACAAGGCGCCCAACCCCCTCACCACTCCGCAAAACTCCCATCCCGATGCCGCCACACCGGGTTCCTCCACCGGTGCCCCTCCTGCGCCCGCTCGCGCACATAGTCTTCGTTCACCTCAATCCCTAGCCCCGGCCCGGTGGGGATTGCCACCATGCCATCCTTGTATGCAAACACCTCGGGGTTGGACACATAGTCCATCAGGTCGTTGGCCTGGTTGTAGTGGATGCCCAAGCTTTGCTCCTGGATGAAGGCGTTGTAGCAAACCGCGTCCAGCTGCAGGTTGGCGGCCAGGGCAATGGGGCCCAGCGGGCAGTGCAGGGCCAGGGCCACGTCGTAGGCCTCGGCCATGCTGGCGATCTTGCGGGTCTCGGTGATGCCGCCTGCGTGCGACGGGTCGGGCTGGATGATGTCCGCATAGCCCCCTTGCAGCACGCGCTTGAAGTCCCAGCGCGAGTACAGGCGCTCGCCCAGGGCGATGGGGGTGGACGAGATGCGGGCGATCTCCTTCAGCGCCTCTTCGTGTTCGCTCAGCACGGGCTCTTCGATGAACATGAGCTTGTAGGGCTCCAGCTCCTTGACCAGCACCTTGGCCATGGGCCGGTGCACACGACCGTGGAAGTCCACGCCAATCCCCACATTCGGCCCCACGGCCTCGCGCACGGCGGCCACGTTCTGCAGGCAGCGCTCCACCTTGTCGTAGCTGTCCACGTACTGCACTTCTTCGGTGCCGTTCATCTTCACGGCCGTGAAGCCGCGCGCCACGGCGGCCTGGGCAGCGGCGGCTGTCTCGCTGGGGCGGTCTCCGCCGATCCAGCTGTAGACCTTGATGTGGCTGCGCACATTGCCCCCCAGCAGCTCGGACACGGGCACGCCCAGCGCCTTGCCCTTGATGTCCCAGAGCGCCTGGTCGATGCCCGCCAGTGCGCTCATGTGCACGCCGCCGCCCCGGTAGAAGCCGCCCCGGTACAGCACGGTCCAATGGTCTTCGATGTGGCGCGGGTCTTTGCCAATGAGGTAGTCGGCCAGTTCATCGACGGCAGCGGCCACGGTGTGCGCGCGGCCTTCCAGCACAGGCTCGCCCCAGCCGGTGATGCCTTCGTCGGTTTCGATTTTGAGGAAGCACCAGCGCGGCGGGACGATGAACGTGGTGAGTCGGGTGATCTTCATGGGAGCTGGGCAGTCGGTTCAGAAATGCTGGGTTGTCTGGAGCGAGTAGGGGGCGGTTCAGGCCGTGGCGGGCGCGGTTCCAAAGGATGCCCGCCACGCCCGCGCAAACGCTGCAGCCTTGTGCGCGACTTCGGGAGCCTGGTCGCCGGGCCGGTACAGGGCCGAGCCCAGGCCAAAGCCGCTGGCGCCTGCTGCCGCATAGGGGGCAATGCTCTCGGGCACGATGCCGCCCACGGGCACCAGCGCCATGGGCGGCGTGATGACGGCGCGCCAGGCCTTGAGCACATGGGGCGGCAGCGCCTCGGCCGGGAACAGCTTGAGCATGTTGGCGCCCGCTGCCAGCGCGGCATAGGCCTCGGTCAGCGTGGCCACGCCGGGCGCGCAGGCCATGCCAGCGGCGCGTGCGGCGCGGATCACGTCGGGGTCGCTGTGGGGCATGACGATGATCTGCCCGCCCGCTGCGGCCACATCGGCCACGGCCTCGATGGAGAGCACGGTGCCTGCACCCACGAGGCAGTCGGCGGGCAGTGCATCGCGCAGCGCGCGGATGCTGGCCAGCGGCTCGGGCGAGTTGAGCGGCACTTCGATGATGCGAAACCCCGCGTCGTACAGAGCGTGGCCGATGGCCACCACCTCGTGCGGCTGCACGCCGCGCAGGATGGCGATGAGTCCGCAGCGCTGCAGGATGTGGAACAGGGCTTTGTCGATGGGGTTCATGCAGCCAGACTCCCGGCGGTGAAGGGGTGTGAGGAGGAGGGGGCTGGCGCAACGACCAGCCCTGCCGCCAGCGCGATCTGCCACAGCCCGATGGCCGTGGCTTGCGTGGCGATGGTGGGGGCGGCAAAGCCGTAGGTCTGCAGCGCGATGGCGTAGCGGCGGCACAGGTCGGGCTCGCCGCAGAGCACCAGCGTTGGTGGTGTTGTTGGGGTTTGACCCTGCACGCGGCTCAGACTGGCCACCTCGTACCCGATCAGCAGGCCCGAGAGGTAGTCCGCTTGCGCGGTAGGCGCCAGCGCGCCGGTCAGCCCCAGCGTGCGGGTGCTGAAGATGTGCGAGAGCAGTCCCAGCGCGGCATCGCTGCCCCGCGCCACTTCCAGACCGCGCGCAAAGGCGTCGTTGTCGGGTGCAGCTGCGGCCTGCATGGTCTTGCCCAGAATCGTGTGGCCGCGCAGTGCGGCAAACACCTCGCCGGTCATGAAGGTGTTGAACTGTTCGATGCGGCCCCGGCGTGCCAGCACCCATTTGCTGTGGGTGCCGGGCAGGCCGATGAGCACGGGCGCATCCGCAGGCAGCGAAAGGCCCGCCAGCACGCCCAGCACCTGTGTTTCTTCGCCGCGCATCACGTTGGGCAGCGCGCCCTGCTGCAACAGGCCCGGCACGATGTGCAGTGGCGGGCCGTCGCGCCGCTCCACCAGCGTCAGGCCCCGCGCCAGTGCATCGAGCGAGGTGGGCGTCGGCAGGTACTTGGCCTCGCGCCAGCCCTGGGCGCTGCCCACCATGCCGCAGGCCAGCAGAGGCAGGCCGGGTGTGGCGGCCAGCCAGTCGCCGCAGGTGTCTTGCAGTGCGCGTTCAAACGCGGCGCCGGACTCGCCGTCTGCCACGCTCGCGGTGGTGGGGGGCAGGTTCATGATGCCCCAGGGGCGGTGCCGCGTCTCCAGCACCTCGCTATGCGCGCCCATGCGGAAGGCGCGCAATGCGCTGGTGCCCCAGTCCAGGGCAATCAGGCCCGCCTCGGCGGGCACGAGAAAACGTGCAGGCACCATGGGTGTCCTGCTTAACGCGCCCAGCGCAGCACCAGCGGGTCCAGCCGCCGCGCGATGTCGATCAGGCCGCGCCGCACCTCGGGGTGCATGGCCGGGAATGGGTGGCGGCCTGCCTCGCAGGCGATCACGCCGCCTTCCTTCATCAGTGCCTTGGCCGTGAGGATGCCGCCCTGGCGGTTTTCGTGGTTGATGAGGGGCAACCAGCGCTGGTAGAGCGCAAACGCCTGGTCCATGTCACCCTGGCGGTGGGCTTCGATGATGGGGCGAATGCCGTCAGGGAACGCGCCGCCCGTCATCGCGCCCGTGGCGCCCGCATCCAGGTCGGCCAGCAGGGTGATGGCTTCTTCGCCGTCCCACGGGCCTTCGATGGCGGCGCCGCCCAGGCGGATCAGCTCGCGCAGCTTGCTGGCGGCGCCGGGCACTTCGATCTTGAAGTAGGCCAGGTGCTCGATCTCCTGCGCCATGCGGGCGAGGAACGGGGCCGACAGCACGGTGCCGCTGGCGGGCGCGTCCTGCACCATGATCGGGATGCGGATGGCATCCGACACGCGGGCATAGAACTCGTAGATCTGCGCCTCGGGCACGCGGAAGGTGGCACCGTGGTAGGGCGGCATGACCATCACCATGGCGGCGCCCATGTCCTGCGCGGCGCGGCTGCGTTCGGCGCACACGCGGGTGCCGTAGTGGGTGGTGGTGACGATGACCGGCACGCGGCCCGCCACGTGCTCCAGCGATGTGCGGGTGAGGACTTCGCGCTCGGCGTCCGATAGCGAGAACTGCTCGGAGAAGTTGGCTAGGATGCAAACGCCATCCACACCCGCATCGATCATGAAGTCGAGGCAGCGCTTCTGGCTGTCGAGGTCGAGCGTGCCGTCTTCGTGGAAGGTGGTGGGCACCACGGGGAAGATGCCTCGGTAGCGAGGGTTCTGGAGGGAATGGGGGGCAGGCATGGCGGGTATGGGCAAGAATTTGAGTTGAATATGCCTCTAGCGCTAGTTGAATAAGCGCTGGTGGCTATGGAATTTGTAGCGTTTGACTGCGGCGAGCGTCTCAGAGTGCGCATCAATGCGAGTGGCGGGGCACAGCGGCCCCCCGGCAGCCGACCAAGAAGTCAAAGTCGCAGCCATCGTCGGCCTGCAGTACGTGGTCCACATACAGCCGCTGGTAGCCGCCGCGTCCGCCGTTGTCCGTGCCAGCCAATGCGGCCAGGCGTGCTGCTAGTTCCTCGTCGCTGATGTCCAGATGCAGGCGGCCGTTCTCGCAGTCCAGCTCAATGAAGTCGCCATCGCGCACGGCAGCCAGCGGGCCACCGGCTGCCGCCTCGGGCGCCACGTGCAGCACCACGGTGCCGTAGGCGGTGCCGCTCATGCGGGCGTCGGAGATGCGCACCATGTCCTTCACGCCCTGGCGCAGCAGCTTCGGGGGCAGGCCCATGTTGCCCACCTCGGCCATGCCGGGGTAGCCCTTGGGGCCGCAGTTCTTGAGCACCATCACGCAGCTGGCGTCGATGTCCAGGTTTTCATCGACGATGCGCTCCTTGTAGTGCTCCAGGTTCTCGAACACCACGGCGCGGCCCCGGTGCTTGAGCAGTTCGGGCGAGGCGGCGGAGGGCTTGAGCACCGCGCCACGCGGCGCCAGGTTGCCGCGCAGGATGCAGATGCCGCCGTCGGCAATCAGCGGGTTGCTGATCGGGCGGATCACCTCGTCGTTGTATTGGGGCGCTTCGCGCACGTTGTCCCACAGGCTCTTGCCGTTGACGGTGAGGGCGTTGGGGTGGGGCAGCAGGCCGTTCTCGCCCAGGCGGCGCAGCACGGCGGGCAGGCCGCCCGCGTAGTAGAACTCTTCCATCAGGAAGCGGCCCGAGGGCTGCAGGTCCACCAGCGTGGGCGTGCCACGGCCGATGCGCGTCCAGTCCTCCAGGTCCAGCTGCACGCCCATGCGGCCCGCGATGGCTTTCAAATGAATGACAGCGTTGGTCGAACCGCCAATCGCTGCGTTGGTGCGGATAGCGTTCTCGAAGGCTTCGCGCGTGAGAATTTTGGAGAGCGTGAGCCCTTCGTGCGCCATCTCCACAATGCGCTTGCCCGACATATGGGCCAGCACATAGCGGCGCGCATCCACCGCCGGGATGGCTGCGTTGTGTGGCAGCGAAGTGCCCAGCGACTCGGCCATGCAGGCCATGGTGCTGGCCGTGCCCATGGTGTTGCAGGTGCCGGCGGAGCGGGACATGCCGGCCTCGGCCGCGAAGAACTGGTGCTCGTTGATCTCGCCGGCTTTCAGTGACTCGTGCAGGCGCCACACGGCCGTGCCCGAGCCGATGTCCTTGCCGTCGAGCTTGCCGTTGAGCATGGGCCCGCCCGTGACCACGATGGCCGGCACGTCGCAACTGGCTGCGCCCATCAGCAGCGCAGGCGTGGTCTTGTCGCAGCCCACCAGCAGCACGACCGCGTCGATGGGGTTGCCGCGAATGGCCTCTTCCACGTCCATGCTGGCCAGGTTGCGCGTGAGCATGGCCGTGGGGCGCAGGTTGGATTCGCCGTTGGAGAACACCGGGAATTCGACGGGGAAGCCACCCGCCTCGTAGATGCCGCGCTTCACATGCTCGGCGATCTTGCGAAAGTGGGCGTTGCACGGGGTCAGCTCGGACCAGGTGTTGCAGATGCCGATCACGGGGCGGCCGTCGAACGCGTGGTCGGGGATGCCCTGGTTCTTCATCCAGCTGCGGTACATAAAGCCGTTCTTGTCGGCCGTGCCGAACCATTCGGCGGAGCGGAGTTTGCGCTTGGGGGTGGTCATGGTGGGGTGCGAGAGAAAGAGGAGAAATGAAGAGTCAACGGGCCTTGCCCGAGCGGCGCGAAAGCAGCCGCTGCAGCAGACAGAAAGCGAACAGCAGCACACCAACGACGATGCGTGTCCACCAGGAGCTGAGCGTGCCGTCGAAGGAAATCAGGGTCTGGATGATTCCGAGCATGAGCACGCCAAACAGCGTGCCCGCCACATAGCCCACGCCGCCCGTGAGCAGCGTGCCGCCAATGACCACGGCGGCAATTGCGTCCAGTTCCATGCCCACGGCATGCAGGCCGTAGCCCGACAGCATGTAGAACGTGAACACCACGCCCGCCAGCGCCGAGCAAAAGCCCGAGAGCGTGTACACACCGATCAGCGTGCGGCGCACCGGCAGGCCCATGAGCACGGCCGAGTGCTCGCTGCCGCCCACCGCATACACGCTGCGGCCAAACGGCGTGCAATGCGCCACAAACAGGGCCACCAGCAGCACGGCGATGGCGATGAGCGCGCCCAGCGAGAGCGATGCGCCTTCCCACAGCGGAAGTCGCCACTGGGCCAGCTCCGAATAGCCCTCGTGCGTGATGCTGATCGAGTCGATGCTGATCAGGTAGCACAGCCCCCGCGCCAGGAACATGCCTGCCAGCGTGACGATGAAGGGCTGCAGCCGAAAGCGCTCGATGAGGAAACCCATGAACGCGCCAAATGCCGTGCCCATCAGCAGCACCAGCGGGATGGCGACCATGGGATTCCAGCCCCGGTGCTCGACCAGCGCGGCCAGCACCATGGTGGTTAGTGCCACCACCGAGCCCACCGAGAGGTCGATGCCGCCCGACAGGATCACGAACGTCATGCCCACCGCCACGATGATGAGGAAGGCGTTGTCGATCAGCAGGTTGAGGAAAACCTGGGCCGAGAAGAAGCCGGTGTACAGCACCGAACCCAGCGTGGCCATGGCCACGAACAGCGAGATGGTGGCTGCCAGCGGCAGGTACTTGGGGTTGAACCGCGCGCGCGCGGCGGTGGCCTGTGGGACAGGGTGGTTCACGGTGCCGAAGCCTGCGGTCTTGGGTACGGCGCTCATGGCAAAGCTCCCGCGCCGGGGCGGCGTGCCAGGGCGCCCACTTGCGCCCGGAACTCGGGCGACTGCAGCAGCATCACGATGAACACCACCACGGCCTTCACCACCAGGTTGATCTCGGGCGGCACGCCCAGCGAATAGATGGCGTAGGTCAGCGTCTGGATGATGAGTGCGCCAATCACGCTGCCCACCAGGCTGAAGCGGCCGCCCGTGAGGGCGGTGCCACCCAGCGTGACGGCCAGGATGGCGTCCAGCTCCAGCAGCTGCCCAGCGTTGTTGCCATCCGCGCTCTTCACGTTGGAGCTGATCAGCAGCCCCGCAATGCCCGCGCACACGCCGCAGAACACATAGGCCGCCACGATAAGCCGCCCCGCCTGCACACCCGCCACCCGCGCCGCCGTGGGGTTGATGCCCACTGCCTGGATGAACAGGCCCAGCGCCGTGCGCGTGATAGCCAGGTACAGCACTGCAAAGACCACAGCCACCACAAACAGCGAGAACGGCAGCCCTGCCAGGTACCCGCCGCCCATGAAGAAGTAGGGCGTGTAGTAGATGGTGATGATCTGCCCGTCGGTGATGAGCTGGGCAATGCCCCGGCCTGCCACCATGAGGATCAGCGTGGCAATGATGGGCTGCATGCCCACCTTGGCGACCAGCACGCCGTTCCACAGCCCACACAGCAGCGCCACGCCAATGGCGCCCAGGATGGCGACTGGGAGCGGAAACCGGCTTTCGGTGCCTGATACCGAGCCGCCGATCAGCCACGCTGCCACGGCCGCTGCAATGGCCACCGTCGCACCCACCGAAATATCGATGCCGCGCGTCGCAATCACCAGCGTCATGCCCAGCGACACCAGCACTAGTGGCGCGGCGCGGTTCAGGATGTCGATGAGGCTGCCGTACAGGTGCCCGTCGCGCCATTCAATGTGTAGGAAGCTGCTGTTGAACACCGTGTTCACGATGAGCAGCAGTGCCAGCGTGATCAGGGGCCAGGCCAGGCGGTGGCGCAGCAGCACCACCAAAAGGGAAGGGGAACGTTCAAGCATGTTCGGCAGCAATCAGGTCGTAAACGGCGTCTTCGCTGCTGCCCGCAGGCAGCTCACCCACCTTGTGGCGGTCGCGGAGCACCACGATGCGGTGCGCCACGCGCACCACCTCGCTCATTTCGGAAGAGATGAACAGCACGGCCATGCCGGCCTGGGCCAGGCGCAGGATCTGGTCCATGATTTCCTGCTTGGCGGCCACGTCGATGCCGCGCGTGGGTTCGTCCAGGATGAGCAGGCGCGGCTCGATGGCCATCCAGCGGGCGAGGATCGCCTTTTGCTGGTTACCGCCCGAGAGCAGGCCGATGGGCTTGTCCACACTCTCGGTCTTGATGCCCAGCAGCTTCACATAGCGCTCGGACAGCGCCGTTTGTTCGGCGCGCGAGAGAAATTTGCCCACGCCCATGCGGGCCTGCAGCGCCAGCGCAATGTTCTCGCGCACCGAGAGTTCGGCCACGATGCCGTCGGTCTTCCGCTCCTCGGGGCACAGGGCCAGGCCATGGCGGATCGCGTCCTTGGGGTTGGCAAACTTCACCACCTGCCCGTCGATGCGCAGCGCGCCCCGGTCGGGCTGCTCCAGGCCGAACAGCAGGCGCGCCAGCTCGGTGCGGCCCGAGCCCAGCAAGCCCGCCAGGCCTACCACCTCGCCAGCGCGGATCTGCAGGTCCAGCGGCTGCAGTTGCGTGTCTTGCCCCAGGCCCTCGGTTTGCAGCAGCGTGGCTTGACGGCTGTCCACGGTGGGCGCTGGTGCGGGTTGCTCCGACGCCGCGGCCAGGTCGCGGCCCAGCATGGCGGCGATCAGCGCTTGTGACCCCAGGTCTTTGGCCAGCCACTCGCCGACCCAGCTGCCGTTGCGCAGCACGGTGATGCGGTCGGACACGGCATACACCTGGTTCAGGAAATGCGTCACAAAGACGATGGACAGCCCCTCGCTGCGCAGGCGCCGCAGCACCTCGAAGAGCTTTTGCACTTCGTCGTCGTCCAGGCTGGAGGTGGGCTCATCCAGGATCAGCACGCGCGATTCGATGCTGAGCGCCCGGGCAATCGCCACCAGCTGCTGCACGGCCACGGGGTAGTCCGACAGCAGGCGCGTCACGTCGATCTGTAGGCCGATGCGCGCCACCAGATCGCGGGCGCGCTGGTGCAGCGTGGCCCAGTCGATGCGAAAGCCCTGCGCGATGCCGCAGCGCGGGTAGCGGCCCGCAAAGATGTTCTCGGCCACCGAGAGGTTGGGGCAGAGGTTGACCTCCTGGTACACCGTGCTGATGCCCAGGCGCTGCGCGGCCAGCGGCGAGTCAGGCCACACGGCTTCATTGCCCAGCCGCATCTGGCCGCCGCTGGCTTCCAGCACGCCCGTCAGCACCTTGATCAGCGTGGACTTGCCCGCACCGTTTTGCCCCATCAGCGCATGGATCTCGCCAGGGTAGAGGTTGAGCTGCACGTCGCGCAGCACGGGGATGCCCGCAAACTGTTTGTGGATGCCCGAAAGCTGCAGCACAGGCGAGGCAGCGGGGGCGTGAACGGTGGATGCGTCCATGGAAACCGTCATGCCTTGTTCTTGTTGTAGACATCCACGAGCACGGCGGCCAGCAGCACGACGCCCTTGATGACCTGCTGGTAGTCGATGCCGATGCCCAGGATGGACATGCCGTTGTTCATCACGCCCATCACAAAGGCGCCGATGACCGCGCCCATCACCTTGCCCACGCCGCCCGATGCCGATGCGCCGCCGATGAAGCAGGCTGCAATCACGTCCAGCTCAAAACCCAGGCCCGCCTTGGGCGTGGCGGTGTTGAGCCGCGCCGCAAACACCAGCCCGGCCAGGGCTGCCAGCACGCCCATGTTGATGAAGGCATACAGCGTGAGCCGCTCGGTCTTGATGCCAGAGAGCTTGGCCGCCTTCTCATTGCCGCCCATGGCGTAGATGCGGCGGCCGATGGTCGTGCGGCTGGTAACAAAGTCGAACAGCACGATCAGCAGCGCCATCACGATGAGTACGTTGGGCAGGCCCTTGTATGAGGCCAGGAGGTAGCTGAAGTACACCAGCAGCCCGCCAAAAACGATGGTGCGGGCGATGAACAGACCCGCAGGCTCTGTCTGCACGCCGTGGCGCAGCCGGTTGGCGCGCTGGCGCAGGCCGCCCACGGCCAGGGCCGCTGCCACGGCCGCGCCCAGCAGCAGCGAGGTCAGGCGCAGCCCCTCCACACTGAACAGGTCGGGGATAAAACCCGAGCTGAGCATCTGGAACGCCGAGGGGAACGGCCCCACCGACTGACCAGCCAGCAGCGCCAGCGCCAGGCCCTTGAACACCAGCATGCCCGCCAACGTGACGATGAACGAGGGGATGCGCGAGAAGGCCACAAACCCGCCTTGAATGGCGCCGATGAGGCCGCCGCACAGCAGGCACACCAGCGTGGCGGGCACAAAGTGCCAGTTGTATTCGACCATCAGCACCGCTGCCAGTGCGCCGATGAAGCCACACACCGACCCCACCGACAGGTCGATGTGCCCGGCCACGATGACCAGCAGCATGCCCAGCGCCATGATGACGATATAGCTGTTCTGCAGCACCAGGTTGGTCAGGTTCAAGGGCTGCATCAGCGTGCCCTCGGTCATGTACTGGAAAAAGGCCATGATGGCCACCAGCGTGATCAACATGCCGTATTCGCGCAGGTTGTGCTGCAGGTGCTGCAGCAGCGACTTGTCGTGACGCGCCGCAGTTGTCGGGTTGCCGTCGGCCAGCGTGCTGGCGGGGGGATGGGTGGTCTGGCTCATTTCGGTCATCAGTTCAATGCGTTGTGCGGTTCATCAGGCGCTGAAGAGGGGCGCTGCAGCTACGCGCGGCCGCCGTGCAAGGGCCGCCCCGTCGCACGGGCGGCGTCCCCCTTGGGGGGGATGGCGCGAAGCGCCTCAGAGGGGGCACTCACGATGGCTCGCATGATTCGTTCTTGGGATGCTTCGGCCGTCGGCATCTCGGCCACAAAGCGGCCTTCGTTCATCACATAGATGCGGTCCGTGATGCCCAGCAGCTCGGGCATTTCGGAGGAGATCACGATCACGCATTTGCCCTCGGCCGCCAGCTGGGCGATGAGGGTGTAGATCTCGTACTTGGCGCCCACGTCGATGCCGCGCGTGGGCTCGTCGAGGATGAGCACTTCGGGGCTGGTGAACAGCCATTTGCTCAGCACCACTTTTTGCTGGTTGCCGCCCGATAGGTTCAGCGTCTTCTGGTCCACGCCCGAGCAGCGGATGCGCAGCTTCTCGCGGTAGTCCTGTGCCACGCGGTGTTCCTGACCGCTGTCGATCACGCTGGCGAACGACACGCCCGGCAGGTTGGCCAGCGAGGTGTTGAACTGGATGTCTTCGTTCAGCACCAGGCCATTGCCCTTTCGGTCTTCGGTCACATAGGCCAGTCCGTGGCGCACGGCCTTTTCCACCGTGCTCACGTCGATGGGCTGGCCGTGCAGCCGCACTTCGCCGCTGATGCGCTGGCCCCACGAGCGGCCGAAGATGCTCATGGCCAGCTCGGTGCGGCCTGCGCCCATCAGGCCCGCAATGCCCACAATCTCGCCGCGCCGCACATTCAGGTCGATGCCCTTGAGGTGCTCGCGGTCGCTGCGCTGCGGGTGGTGGGCGCGCCAGTTGCGCACCTCAAAAACAATGTCGCCCACTTGTGGCTGGCGCTGGGGGTAGCGGTCGCTCATCTCGCGGCCCACCATGGCCTGGATCACGCGGTCTTCGCTCACCGGGCCTTCGCGGCAGTCCAGCATCTGCACGGTGCTGCCATCGCGCAGCACGGTGATGGCATCGGCCACGCGTGAAATTTCGTTGAGCTTGTGCGAGATCAGGATGCAGGTGATGCCCTGGGCTTTCAGCTCCAGCAGCAGGTCCAGCAGGGCCTGGCTGTCGTTTTCGTTCAGGCTGGCGGTGGGCTCGTCCAGGATCAGCAGGCGCACCTTGCGCGACAGCGCCTTGGCAATTTCCACCAGCTGCTGCTTGCCCACACCCAGCTGGCCCACCGGTGTGTCAGGCGACTCGCGCAGGCCCACCTTGTGCAGCAGCGCCTGTGCGCGGCTGTGTGCGGCCATCCAGTCAATGACGCCGTGCCGCGCGGTTTCGTTGCCAAGGAAGATGTTCTCGGCAATCGACAGCAGCGGCACCAGCGCCAGCTCCTGGTGAATGATGATGATGCCCAGGTGCTCGCTGTCGCGGATGCCCGCAAACTCGCGCTCCTGCCCGTCGAACAGGATCTGGCCGCTGTAGCTGCCGTGTGGGTACACACCCGACAGCACCTTCATCAGCGTGGATTTGCCCGCCCCGTTTTCGCCGACGATGGCATGGATCTCCCCGGCCTGCACCTGCAGGTTGACCTGGTTCAGCGCCACCACGCCAGGGAAGGTTTTGCGGATGTTCCGCATTTCAAGAAGCATGGTCTCTCAATCTGTTGGTGGGGCCTCTGGCCCCATCCCGGTTGCAGGCCGCCTGCGCTGCCCCAGAGGCATTCGCAGGCGGCGGCTTTAGATGCAGAAGCCGCTTGCGCTCACTTGATCTGAGACTCTTTGTAGTAGCCACTGCCGACCAGCACCGTGTTCCAGTTGGATACGTCCACCGACACCGGCTTGAGCAGGTACGAGGGCACCACCTTCACGCCGTTGTTGTAGGTCTTGGTGTCGTTGATCTCGGGCTGCTTGCCTGTCAGCACGGCGTCCACCATGTTGGCGGCCACCTTGGCCAGCTCGCGGGTGTCCTTGAACACGGTGGAAGACTGTTCGCCCTTGAGGATGGACTTGATGGAAGGCACCTCAGCGTCCTGGCCGCTGACCACGGGGCAGGGCTGCTGGGCGGTGCAGTAGCCCACGCCCTTGAGGGAGGACAGGATGCCGATGGAGATGCCGTCATAGGGCGAGAGCACCGCATGCACCTTGTCCTTGCCATAGTAGGCCGACAGCAGGTTGTCCATGCGCGCCTGGGCCACCGAGCCATCCCAGCGCAGCGTGCCCACCTTGTTCATACCGGTCTGCTTGCTGCGCACCAGCAGCTTGCCGCTGTCGATGTAGGGTTGCAGCACGCTCATGGCGCCGTCGTAGAAAAAGAAGGCGTTGTTGTCGTCGGGCGAGCCGCCGAACAGTTCAATGTTGAACGGGCCCTTGCCTTGCTTTAGGCCCAGCTTGTCCACGATGGACGTAGCCTGCAGCACGCCCACCTGGAAGTTGTCGAACGTGGCGTAGTAGTCCACGTTCTTCGATCCCTTGATGAGGCGGTCGTACGCAATGACCTTCACGCCCTTGTCGGCCGCACTTTGCAGCACGCGCGACAGCGTGGTGCCGTCAATCGACGCGATTACCAGCACCTTGGCGCCCTTGGTGATCATGTTCTCGATCTGCGCGAGCTGGTTGGGGATGTCGTCTTCGGCGTACTGCAGGTCGGTCTTGTAGCCCCGGTCCTTGAGGACCTTGACCATGTTGTCGCCATCGGCAATCCAGCGCGCCGAGGACTTGGTGGGCATCGAGATGCCGATGGTGCCCTTGTCCTGGGCCGATGCCACGGACGTGGCGCCCATGGCAGCCAAGGCCACGGTGGCCAACACGGCCTTGAAAATTGCACGCTTCATTTGAGTCTGTCTCCTGGTGTTGTTCTAAATTTAGGTAGCTTGGAGGCCGTATGAAACTGGCGCGATCTAGTACCAGTGCCACCGCGCAAGAGCCGCCCCGCCGCGCTGGTGGCGTCCCCCTTGGGGGAAGACGCCGCAGGCGGCTCAGGGGGCAATGGATCAATACTTCCTGTTCGGGAATTCCTTGGCCGCCACTTCCATCGGGAAGATCCCTTCTTCCGTCACGATGCGCTTGGGTACCGCTTTGCCAGCCTTGATGTCTTTGACTGCGGCCATGAGTTGCGGGCCCAGCAGGGGGCTGCATTCCACGCTCACGTTGAGCTTGCCGGCGATCATGGCTTCGAAGGCGCCCTTCACTGCGTCGATGGAGATGATCACGATGTCCTTGGCAGGCTTCATGCCGGCCTCTTCGATGGCCTGGATGGCGCCAATCGCCATGTCGTCGTTGTGCGCGTACAGCACATTGATCTTCTTGCCCTCGGCTTTCAGGAAGGCCTCCATCACTTCCTTGCCCTTGGCGCGGGTGAAGTCGCCGGTCTGGCTGCGGATGATCTTGAACTTGGGGTCGGCCTTGATGACTTCTTCAAAGCCCTTCTTGCGGTCGATGGCAGGGGCCGAGCCCACGGTGCCTTGCAGCTCGACGATGTTGACCTCGCCCTTCTGGTCCTTCATCTTCTCCACCAGCCAGCGGCCGGCCTTGCGGCCTTCTTCCACAAAGTCCGAGCCCATGAAGGTCACGTACAGCGACGTGTCCTTGGTGTTCACCGCGCGGTCGGTCAGCACCACGGGGATCTTGGCGGCCTTGGCCTCGCGCAGCACGGGCTCCCAGCCCGACTCCACCACGGGCGAGAATGCAATCACATCCACCTTCTGCGCGATGAACGAGCGGATGGCCTTGATCTGGTTCTCCTGCTTCTGCTGCGCGTCAGAGAACTTCAACTCGATGCCGGCCTCCTTGGCGGCCGACTTGATGGACTCGGTGTTGGCGGTGCGCCATTCGCTCTCGGCCCCCACCTGGCTGAAGCCCAGCACGAGGGGCTTTTGCGCCCAGGCGGCGCCGGGCAGCAAGGCGGCCACGGGCACGCTGGCCAAGGCGGCTGCAACGGTGCGGCGGTTCATTTTCATCATCTTGTCTCCTGTCTGTAATGGTTGGTTGACGATGGTTGCGGGATGGAAAGAGAAACGAAAAGGGAGCCTGGTGACTTAGGCCAGCATGTAGCCCGTCTTGACCGTGGTGTAGAACTCGGCGGCGTAGCGCCCCTGCTCGCGGGCGCCGTAGCTGGATTCCTTGCGGCCACCAAAAGGCACATGGAAGTCCACCCCCGCCGTGGGCAGGTTCACCATGGTCATGCCCACGGCGGCGTGGCGCTTGAAGTGCATGGCGCGTTTGAGCGACGTGGTGCAGATGCCCGCGCACAGGCCAAAGGGCGTGTCGTTGGCCAAGGTCAGCGCATGTTCATAGTCATCGGCCCGCAGCACGCAGGCCACGGGGCCAAAGATTTCCTCGCGCGCCACGCGGTGCTCCGGGCGGGCCAGGAAGAGGGCGGGGCTCATGTAATGGCCTGGGGTGGGGCGCTCCAGGCGCTCGCCACCCCAGACATGCTCCGCTCCCTCATTGCGCGCAATGTCGATGTAGTCCAGGTTCTGTGCCAGCTGGTTGTCGTCCACCACCGGGCCCATCTCGGTGCCGCGCTCCAGCGCGTGACCCACCTTCAGGCTGGCCAGCCGGTTGCGCAGGCGCGCCACAAAGGCGTCGTGCACCTCGGCCTCGACGATGAGACGGCTCGATGCGGTGCAGCGTTGACCGGTGGAGAAATACGAGCCCTGCAGCGCGCAGTCCACCGCCTGGTCCAGGTCGGCGTCGGCCAGCACGATGAGCGGGTTCTTGCCGCCCATCTCCAGCTGCACCTTGGCGCGCCGTGCTGAGGCCGCGCGCAGGATGCGGTCGCCCGTGGCGACTGACCCGGTAAAGCTCAGCGCGTTGACCAGCGGGTGGTCCACCAGCGTCTGGCCCACCTCGCGGCCACTGCCCATGACGAGGTTGAAGGCACCGGCGGGCAGGCCGCTGCGGCTGATGATTTCGGCCAGCGCCCAGCCACAGGCGGGCACCAGCTCGGCGGGCTTGAACACCACGGTGTTGCCGTAGGCCAGCGCCGGGGCGATCTTCCAGGCCGGGATGGCGAAGGGGAAGTTCCACGGCGCGATGATGCCCACCACGCCCACAGGTTCGCGGGTTACGTCCACCTGCACGCCCTGGCGTACAGAGGCCAGCAGCTCGCCCTGGATGCGCAGCGCCTCGCCCGCAAAAAACTTGAAGATCTGCCCGCTGCGCGCCACTTCGGCGATGCCTTCGGGCAGGGTCTTGCCTTCTTCGCGGGCCAGCAGTGCGCCCAGCTCGTCCTTGCGTGCCAGCAGCTCGCTGCCAATCATGTCCAGCACGTCGGCGCGGCGTTGGGGGGTGCTCTGGCTCCAGGTGGGCAGGGCGTCGGCCGCCGCGCGCACGGCCAGCTCGGTCTGGTTGCGGTCGGCGCGGGCGTATTCGGCCACCACCTCGCGGGTGTCCGACGGGTTGGTGCTGATGCCGGTGGTGGTGCCGATTTCCCACCGGCCGTTGATCAGGTGCCGGGGGCTGAGCTGGAGGTCGCCGAGCTTCATGGAGAGAGGCCTTTGTTGCAGTTGCGGCGAAGTCTATGGAAGGTTTGGATATCAATCCAATCGTTTTTTAGACAAAATACATATCGTTCTTTGCATTCTGGAAAACCCCTCCCTTTTCCCGTCCTCCCATTCATGAGCACCTACAACCACTGGTTCATCCGCGCCCGCCTCAAGACGCGCCAACTGCTGCTGCTGGTGGCCCTGGCCGAAGAGGGCAACATCCACCGCGCCGCCCAAGTGCTCAGCATGACGCAGCCGGCCGCCTCCAAGCTGCTCAAGGACCTGGAGGATGTGCTGGAGGTGTCGCTGTTTGACCGCCTGCCACGCGGCATGCGCCCCACTTGGTACGGCGAAACCATGATCCGCCACGCCCGCATGGCCCTGGCCAACCTGAACCAGGCGCATGACGAGATCGGCGCGCTCAAGCGCGGGCACTATGGCCAGGTGGGCATCGGCGCCATCACCTCACCGGGCCTGAGCCTGTTGCCCGCCGCCGTGGCGCTGGTCAAGCAGGAGCATCCCAGCCTGCGCATCTCGCTCGACATTGAAACTAGCCCGGTGCTGCTGGAGCGGCTGGAGCAGGGCAAGCTCGACATCGTGGTGGGCCGCCTGTACGAGGAGCACGACAAGGAGAATCTGCGTTATGAGTCGCTGACGGAGGAGCTGGTCTGCGCCATGACACGCCCGGGCCACCCGTTGTCGAGCATGACCGGGTTGACGCTGCGCGATGTGGTGTCGGCCAGCTGGATCGTGCCGCCAGCGGGCAGCGTGCTGCGGCACCGGTTTGACCTGATGTTCCAGCAGGACGGGCTTGCGCCGCCGCTGCACACGGTGGAGACATCGGCCCTGCTGTTCATCACGCGCATGCTGCAGCAGAGCGACATGATTGCGGTGGTGGCGGAGGATGTGGCGCGCTATTACGCGGCGCATGGGATCGTGACGGTGTTGCCGCTGGCGATGCCGTGCCATATGGATGCGTTCGGAATCATTACGCGGTCGGACCGGCTGTTGTCGCCGGCGGCGAAGGTGATGATGAAGGCGTTGAAGCAGACGAGTCTGGTGCAGTATGGGAGGCGGTTGGAGGTGGGGGATTGATTTTTTGGATGAAATTGGCTGCTAGCGCTTGTGAGGTAAGCGCTGGCAGCTATTGTTTTTGTAGTTTTAGGCCTCCTGTCCGTTCGGGCTGAGCCTGTCGAAGCCGGGGCGTGCTGTTTTGGGAGGCATGCTTGGGTTGAGGGCGGAGGCCGGGAGTCGCCCGGCGTGCGAGTAACTTTCTTTCGCGTCGCCGAAAGAAAGTCACCAAAGAAAGGGCGACCCTGCTGTCTGCGACCCCTTCGCTGCGCTACGGGGCAACCTGGGGTGCTCGGTCACGGGGTGCACCGCAGAACTCGCTGCGCGCCTGCGGCGCTCCGCTCGGACAACTGCGGTGAGTCAGTTCACGAAGCATGCGCGCTCCGACGCGCATGCCACCCCGCGCCCTGCGCGCCCCAGGCGCATCCAGAAGGGAACCCGCGAGTCGGACATCCACACGGGCCATTGCTGCGCTCGGCCCTATCTCGCGGGCGCAAGCGCCTCGCGCAGCGCAGGCTGGGCCGAGCGCAGCAATGGCCCGTGTGGCTGTTTGGATGTTCGGCTGCCCACCCCCTGCTGGCTGCGCCTGCGGCGGGGCGGTTGTGGGGTGGCACGCGCGTCGGAGCGCGCGTGCTTCGTGAACTGAATCGCCGTGGTTGTCCGAGCGGCGCTGCGCAGCAGCAAAGCGAGTTCCACGGCGCACCCCGCAACCGCCCCGCCGCAGGTTTGCCCCTTCGCACAGCGAAGGGGTCGCAGACTGGGGGTCGCCCTTTCTTTGGTGACTTTCTTTCGGCGACGCGAAAGAAAGTTACTCGCACGCCGGGCGACTCCCGGCCTCCGCCCTCAACCCAAGCATGCCGCTCAAATCAGAGAACGAGCTTGCCCCAGCTTCGACAGACTCAGCCCGAACAGATGGTTCTCATCAGAACTGCAAAAACAATAGCTACCAGCGCTTAATGGATAAGCGCCAGAGCCCAAAAAAACTTCAAAAAATCAAACCCACCCCGCATCCACCTTGAACTCCTGCGCCGTACACATCGCCGCATCATCCGACGCCAAAAACAACACCATCCGCGCAATGTCATGCGGCCGCAGCTTGTCCGGCAGGCACTGGTTGCGCGCCAATTCCTTCTCGCCCTCGGCATCCAGCCACAGCTTGATCTGCCGCTCCGTCATCACCCACCCCGGCGACACCGTGTTGATGCGGATCCGGTCCTGCCCCAGCGTCTTGGCCAGCCCGCGCGTGAGGCCGTTCACCGACGACTTGGCAATGGCATAGCAGGGGTAGCCCGTGCCCTTGCCCTGCCAGCCCGTGGAGCCCAGGTTGATCACCGAGCCCGCGCCCAGCCTGCGCATGCCAGGCACCACGGCCTGGATGGCGAAGAAGGCGGGGCGCTCGTTGATGGCCATGCGCTCGTCGTAGTACGCGGGCGTTACGGATTCGAGCGTGTGCCGGTCATCGCTGGCCACGTTGTTCACCAGCACCGCAAAGTCGCTGCCCAGCTCGGCCGCCGCTTCGGCCACACAGGCCTGCAGGGCGTTCACATCGCGCACATCGCACACACGCCACCAGGGGCGGGGCAGGCCTGCGTCGGCAATGTGTTGGGCCAGGGCTTCGCTCGCGTTGCGGGCCACATCCACAAACGCCACGCGGGCACCTTGCTCGGCAAACGCCGCAACGATGGCAGCACCAATGCCGCTGCCGCCGCCCGTCACAAACACGGCACGGCCTTGCAGGCTGGGGAATTTCGCCAGGCCCTGGGGGGCGCCGGTGGCATCGGTCGAGGAAGAGGAGGGGGTAAAAACCTTTGACATATAAATATTGCAATCAATCAATTGAAAAAAATTTCATTTCAAGCATCAATTGGCGTTGATAAGATGCCGTTCGTCAAGTGCCTGGCGGCAGGCCGATAAAAAAAAGACCGGAGACACGCATGCGCCCCTTGCTGGATACCCCCTTCTCTCCGCCCGAGGGCGCTGCCCGTTCTGCGCCCATCACCGGCGCCGTGCGCTGCGTGATCGCACTGGGCAACGCGCTGGGCGAAGGCGTGCTCTGGTCGGTGCGCGAGCAGGCCGTGTACTGGGTGGACATCCTTGGGTGCGAGCTGCACCGCTGGGACCCGGCCACCGGGGCCCACCAGCGCTGGACGTTTGACGAAGAGATCTCCGCCATTGCCGAACGCGCGCACGCCCCGGGCTTCATCGTCACGCTGCGCCGGGGTTTTGCGCTGTTCGACCCGGCCACCGACATGGCCCCGCGCTACCTGCACCAGCCCGAGCCCGACCGCGCGGGCAACCGCTTCAATGACGGCAAGTGCGATGCACAAGGGCGCTTCTGGGCGGGCTCCATGGACTTTGCGTGCGAGGCGCCCACGGGCGCGCTCTACCGCTATGACCCCGACGGCAGTTGCACCCGCCACGACGACGGCTTTGCCGTGACCAACGGCCCCACCTGGTCTGGCACGGGGCAGGGCGCGGCCATGTTTTTCAACGCCACCATCGAAGGCAACACCTACCGCTACGACAGCGATATGGCCGCAGGCACCGTGTCCAACAAAACACTGTGGAAGCACTGGCTGCCCGAAGACGGCCTGCCCGATGGCATGACCACCGACGCGCAGGGCCGCCTGTGGATTGCACACTGGGGCGGATGGTGCGTGACCTGCCACGACCCGGTCACCGCCGCCGAACTGGGCCGCGTGCGCTTGCCAGTCAGCCAGGTCACCACTTGCGCGTTTGGCGGCGCAGACCTGCGCACACTGTTCATCAGCTCCGCGCGGGTAGGCCTCACGCCCGAGCAACTGGCGGCCGAGCCGCTGGCCGGGGCGCTGTTTGCGGTGGACACCGACAGCCTGGGCCTGCCCGCCCATCCATTTGGCGGCTGAGAGCGGCTCACAAAACCCTTCTGGCGCCGTTGCCGCGTCTTGTCGTACTACGCGTACTGCCTGCGATGCGGCGCCTGGCCAGAACCGCTGCGCGGGGTTTTGATATCCGCTCTAAGCGCTGAACGCAGCCCCGAGCAATCTGCCAACCCGCAATTCCCGTCAACACACCAAAGAAAGCACACCGCCCATGACCGAGGCCACATCCTCCCACCCCATCGTCTGGCTGCACCACGCGGGGCAGCACCTGGGCCTGGTGCCCACACTGGGCGGCAGCGTGGCAGCCTGGCAGATCGACGACCCGCAAGAGGCTGGCGCACGCATCGACCTGTGGCGCCCGTGGGACGGCGCCACGCCCGACCTGTACCAGCTCGCGTCGTTTGCCATGGTGCCCTGGTCCAACCGCATCAGCGGCGGCGGGTTTGAGCACGCGGGCCAGTTCCACCCCATGCGCCCCAACCGCGTGGGCGAGCCGTACCCTATTCACGGCGATGGCTGGCTGCAGCCCTGGCAACTTACCCAGCCCGCGCCCGACACGCTGCAGATGCAGCTGCGCTCACAGCACTTTGACGGCAACCCCTACGAGTACGAATGCGTGCAGACCTTCCGCCTGGTGGACGGCGGCCTGGACCAGTCGGTGCAGGTGCGGCACCTGGGCGCGCAGCCGCTGCCCTACGGCCTGGGCCTGCACCCCTGGTTTCCGCGCACCCCCCGCACGCGCATCACGGCGCCGGTGCAGGGCGTGTGGCTGTGTGGCGATGACCCTCTGCCCACACAGCACACGCAGCACTTCCCGCCCGGCTGGGACTTGAACAGCGGCGCTCCCGCCAATGGCGGCCTGATCGACAACGCCTACACCGGCTGGGGCGGCACGGCCCAGATCGACTGGCCCGAGCGGGGCCTGCGCTTGACCGCCCAGATGCCGGACTTTGCGCAAGACGGCGGTACCGACCAGCACTACTGCCTGATCTACCGACCGCCACAGGGCCCAGCATTCTGCTTTGAGCCCATCACACAACCCATCGACGCCTTCCATCAGCCCGGGCAGCCCGGCCTGCGCACGCTGGCGCAGGGGGAGTCGATGGCGCTGCGTGTGCAGTGGCGCTACAGCAGCTGCGTGACTGAGGTGGATGTGGGGCAGTAGATTTTGATTGAAATTGGCCCTAGCGCTTAATGGTTATCGGTTGTTTGCTATCGAAATAATAGTTTTCAGACACGACTGACTCCGCGGGCTGTCTGCACCTAACTGGCCGTGCGTGCACCCCGTGCCGATTTCGCCTTGGCCTTCGCACCCCCGGCATTCAGGGCCACCGCTGCGCGGATCAGCGCCTTGAAGGCCTCCGCGTCCACGGTGTCCCCTTCGTGGATGTCTATGGCACGCCGGGCGTTGCCGTCCAGACTGGCGTTGAAGAGCTTCGCCGGGTCTGGTAACGAAGCGCCCTTCAGAAAGGTCAGTTTTACCGCTGACTTGTACGACTCGCCCGTGCACAGAATCCCGCCCAGCGACCACACGGGCGTGCCGTTCCACTTCCATTCCTCCAACACCTCGGGCGCCGCCTCATGGATCAGCTGCCGCATGCGGCTCAGTGCTTGCCCGCGCCAATCGTTCAGGTCGGCGATGCGCTGGTCGATCAGCACCGATGCGGGCGGGCCTTCGGGGGGTTTTGCAGTGCTCATGGGGTCTCCTGGTCAGTCAAGGTTGCAAGCCCCGCCTGCAACCGGTGCGGATTCCGCGCAGCGGCCGGGTAGCGCCTGAGGGGTCAGAACGTTGGTGATGAAGCGTGATTTTTCCTCACGGTAGCGCTCCATGCCAAAGGGCGCAAAACGCTGCTTGAGCAGGTTGTACTGCTCCACCAGGCACGGGTCTGCACGCAAGGCATCGCGAAAGTGCAGAAAGAACTCAAACTCCGATCCTTTGGCCACCACCTGCAATGCCACGTCCGTGTCTGTGCGTGGCGACAGCAGCATGCACAGCTCTGGCGTGCGCAAGGTGTCCTTTTTGGCCACGTAGCCTGCGCCCTGCAGCACCTGAACGGCCCGCGCGTGCTCTTGCGTATTCACCAGCACGCAAATGTCCAGATCGCCTTTGGACACCGCACCAGGTATGGCCGACGCACCAATGTGTTCCGCCTGCGCATCAGGCAGGAGCCGGGCGATCTCTTGCACTACGGACAGATATACGGCACCAGCGGCTGCCTGGTACTCGGAGGGTTCCAACAACTTCATGGGGTCATGATGATGCCAGTCTGGCGGGGCAGCGGCCCCTGCAAAAGCCTGGTTCAGGACGGCTCGGGCTGCTGCTTTCGATCACCCCCATGCGCCCCCGTCCGCCCTGCTGAGGTTGTGATAATTTGCAACTATCCGACCGCCACCCCAACCACCCCGCAGGGACGATCAACCGATGAAGAACACCCAACCTGGAAGCGCTGGTCCGTTTGCACCGCTGGCCATGCTGATGCTGCTGTCCACGCTGCCCTTTGCCGCGTCGGCCCAAACGATCTCCAGCGGCGCCCCTGCCGTGGCCAATGTGCCGGTGGACAACCCCCTTGGCGCTGGGCGCCTTGCTGGTGGCTGTTGCGCTGGCCGGGTGGTGGTCGCTGCGCCGCAGTCACGGCGTGCGGCGTGTGGCGTCGCTGCTGCTGGTGGCCGCAGTGGTGGGCCTGGCGGGGCAGGGGGCGGGTTTGATGGCGCAGGTTGTCAGTGCCTTCACCCAACCTGCGGGCGAGACACTGCCCATTACCGTCAGCCCCATCACGGCGGGTGGTTTCACAGGCTTTCAGCCTGCGGACTTCAGCAACAACTCCGGCGCTGCGCTGCGAATTGCCGCCATCGACCCGCCCGACCTGGCCCAGTGTTTTGCCACCAACCCGGCCAACACCTTGCTGCCCCCTGGGTCTCCCACGCCATCGCCCCATCCCGCCTGCGGCGTAGGGGCCATGCTGGCCAATGGTGCCACCTGCCGGGTGGATGTCGAGGCCATCTGCCGCAGCCTCTACGTCTCGGGCGCCACGCTGACCGCCATCAGCCCCACCTCTGGCACTGCATCGGGTGGGGTCGGCGTCACGCTGACCGGCACCGGGCTCACCGGCGCCACCAGCGTCACGTTTGACGGTGTGCCCGCTACCTCGGTCAACGTGGTCAACGCCACCACCATCACGGCGGTCACGCCAGCGCATGCAGCGGGTGCCGTCAATGTGGCGGTTTTCACCCCGGCCGGGGCCGCTCAGCTTGCCAACGGCTATACCTACCTGATCACCGCTGTGGGGCAAACCAGTGGCGGCGGCGTGATTGCTGCGCTGGGCGGCGGGCTGAACAACCTGATTGCTGCCACCGCAGACAACAGCACCGGGATCGGGTGGGGTGGCTTTGGCACGGCCGTGGGGCCGGGTGCGCAAAGCGACACCGACGGTGCCAGCAACACCGCCGCCGTCGGTGCGACGCTGGGTGCGGGTGTTTATGCCGCGCAACTGTGCAGCACCTACCAGGTCGATTCGCAAGGGAATACACCCTGCCAGGCGGGCAACACCTGCTACAACGACTGGTTCCTGCCCGCCCGCAACCAGCTCGCGGCGCTGTATACCAACAGGGTGGCGGTAGGCGGCTTCGCCAACGCCCTCTATTGGAGCTCCACCGAGAGCTCGGCCTCGCCCCTGACCGACGCATGGATCAATGATTTTTCCATCGGCAATCCGGTGACCATCCCCAAGAACCAAAACCTGCAGACGCGGTGCGTGCGTGCCTTCACGCCTTGAAGGCCGGGGCGCATGCCGTAAAACGCCGAAAGTTTGGTTGAAATATGCTCTGGCGCTTGATGGACAAGCGCCAGAAGCTATCAAATAGTGAGCAATCGATCTTGGGCTTATGCAGAACACCGGCCGGGCTGCAACGGCCCGTGGTTTACCCGCTTGCTGCCCATTGCGCCTGCCCACACCCTTAACGTCATCCGCAGCGGGGCGTAGGCTGCAAGTGGTGGTGCATGGCGCCCCTCATGCTCTGTCGCCTTGGCCTGTGCAGCCCATCCCCCAAACTGGAACGATTCCGGCAAACTGGCACCACCATGAACGTGATAGACCCGCGCACCGCCATCGTGTTGATCAGCGCCATGAGTGCGCTGATGGCGCTGGTGCTGTGGGCCCTCAAGCGCAGCTACCCGCCCAGCATTCAGGGTCTGGGCCAATGGGCGCAGGCGCTGTTGATCATTGTGGTGGGCGGCATCCTGGCGGCCTCGCGTGGGCAACTGCCTGAAATCCTCACCACGGCCGTGCCCAATTTCTTGCTGTGCTGGGGCGTGTATGGCCTGTATGCGGGCACCCAGCGTTTTTACGGCGTGCGCCCAGCCACCTGGCGCTGGCTGGCGGTGACTGTCGCCGTCACGCTGGGCACCCTTTGGTTCGCCCTGGGCGACCCCAGTTACACAGCCCGCCTGCGGCTTGTGACGGCACTCTTGGCCGTGATGTTTGCCGTGCACGCCTGGTTCATCGTGCGGCAGGGCATGGGCAGCTTTTCGCGCTGGCTCACGGTGGGGGTGATCGTGTACATCGCCGTGATTCAGCTGGTGCGGCTTGCCACCACGTTCTTCCTGCCCATGGGCGACACCATCTTGAGCGGCACGCCGCAGCACGTGCTGTTCATCGCCAGTTTTTCCGTGTCTGTCCTGCTGTTTTCGGTGGGCGCCGTGCTGATGGCTGGCGATCGCCTGCGGGCCGAGCTGGAGCTGCTGGCCACCCGCGACTCGCTCACCAACACCCTGACCCGGCGCTACATGGACGAAGCCTGCGCCATCGAGCTGGAGCGCAGCCACCGCACCGGCCAGCCCCTGGCCATGCTGATGCTGGACCTGGACCATTTCAAAACCATCAACGACACCCACGGCCACCAGGCCGGCGACCGCGTGCTGGTGGAATTTGCCGCCAAGGTACAGCGCTGCCTGCGCAGCAAAGACCTGCTGGGCCGCTTTGGCGGCGAAGAATTTGCCCTGCTGCTGCCCAACACCCCCCTGGACGCCGCCCTGCAGGTGGCCGAACGCATCCGCGCCGCCTGCGTGCCCCAGGGCAACGAGGTGGGCTGCACCGTCAGCATCGGCGTCACCCTGAGCCTGCCGCAGAACGACTCGATGGACAAGCTGCTGGCGCGGGCGGATGCGGCGCTGTATGAAGCGAAGAACACGGGGCGGAATCGGGTGGTGGCGGGGTGAGAGGGCTCTCAGACGAAGGGTAGAGGTGGGGCGCTTTCGGCCCGAAACGGCCCATGGAGGAGATCCAGCAGATGATCGTCCAGCAGCGGTTGCTGTCATCCGCGCTTCGTCGTTGAACGCGTACTATCGGCCAGTAGCTGTCGTTTGGCGACTCAGCATGGATTGTTAGAGTGCAATGATGGCCACTTCTAACTTCATTGCCTATCGCTCAATCTACGCTGTCTCACAGGACGGCGGATCGAGAATTGTTTGCCTATCCATCGGCGCTCCGTATCAGATTTCGCAAGACGAATGGGCATGCGCTGTTGGCCTCAGTGGGCTGCACGAGAATCTGCACGACATACATGCGGCAGATTCCTGGCAGGCGCTTCAGTTGGCAGCGCAATTCATCCGGAAACTACTTGGATACTTTGTTGAAGAGGGTGGCAGGTTGTATTGGCCCAGTCCTGACGAGGAAATTGCACTGCAAGAGTTGTTTCCGTAGATAGCTGGCCCAAGGAATGGTCCGTAGTTACACAGAGGCCGCTATGGGCCCAAAGCTACCTCTCCGACCGTTGCCCCTAAGCGGTCGTTCAGAACCATGTCAGCAATAAACTATGGTGGTTGCAGCAAGCCTGCTCTGTTTCCGAGTTTGCAAAGACAGAAATACGGTCTGCTGTTTGTGCTATCTAAACTACTTTAGATTCCTGATGGACATTGATACTCGAACAGATTCACTTAGCGAATGGAACCGACTTGCTCAGGAGAACGCTGAGAATGCAATCGTTTCCTCAATGTTTGAGGCGGCGCTCAAGGCGAGTGAGCCTATCGAGGCCTTCTCTACGTGGCTACTCGTTGGCACTACCGCCGTAGCCTCATTCTTCATCACCAACGCTGACAAGCTTCTTCCCTTTATCGGGCAAAAGGGCTTTCTCATCTGTGGCGCGTTCCTTTCTTTTTCAGGCCTCTTTGGTCTTGTCTCTCGGTTGTACGCCGTGCGCTGCAAAATCCAGATCGAGACTGGAGCGGCCGTCCGAAAGACATTTGCGGAGCACCTAGCAAAGCATCAGGAAGAGGAAGCCAAGATCAGCGAAAGCGCCAAATTCTGGGGCATCACACTTGAAACAGGCGTCCGCATCGAACGTCTTCTGACTGAATTTTTCGCACCTTTTCCGCGCTGGGCCGTCTGGCTTGTCAATCGGAGTCTGAAGAAGAATGCTGCCAATCCCCAAATCGGCTATCTGCCCGCGATCAAGGGCATGCAAATGCAGGGAGCATTTGCCGGACTGCAGGCTCTGTCGTTTCTTGGATTCGTGGTTGCGGGGTTCGTTATTGCGTCCGGAGTCTAGTCTCTCATTGCAGCGGACGGCTTCGCCGTCCGCTAAATTTTGGGGTTGAGTGGCCGCTTTGTCCCGCAGCCACCGATAGCTTCTGGCTGGCAGTCTTCATCCGATCAAGACACCACCCCCCGCATCCCCGCCAACCCCGGCATTGCCCCCCGCATCCCCTCCAAAAACAACCGCAACCGCGCCGGATAAAACCGCGCATGTGGATATACCAGATACACCGGCAACGAGGGGGCCTGCCAGGTGGGCACCAAGTGCAGCAAGTCGCCTGCGCGCAGATCCGCATCTACGATCCACGCCGATGCAATGCACGCGCCGAGCCCGGCCAGCGCGGCGCTGCGCAGGGCGTACAGGCTGTCGGTGGCCAGGCGGGGGGTGATGGCGAAGGTGCTGGCCTCGCTGCTGTGCTGGTGGGTCAATGTGACTTCGCGCTGGTAGAAGGTGCTGAGCGCCAGCCAGGGTAGATCCTTCAGATCCTGCGCGTGTTGCGGTGTGGGCCGACTTGCCATGAGGGCGGGCGATGCCAGTACGATGCGCGGCACTTCGGCAAGGCGAATGGCGACCACCGAGGGGTCTTCCACCGCACCCACCTGGATGGCGCAGTCGATACCTTCTGCGATGAAGTCAGGGCGGCGGTCGTGCAGCATCCATTCCACCGAAACATCGGGGTAGCGGCGCAGGTAGTCCATCAGCGGGGGGATGAGCTGGTTTTGCCCGAAGGCGTGGGGCGCCAGCACGCGCAAGGTGCCGCGCGGGGTGTCGGCCGTGCCGCGCAGGTCGTCCTCCATGGCGCGCCAGTCTTCCAGCAGGGCTTTGGCGTGGGCAAAGCAGCGGTCGCCGTCTTCGGTCAGCTTCATCACATGGGTGGATCGCTGCAGCAGCTTGATGCCCAGGCTGCGCTCCAGCGCTTGCAGGCGGCGGCTCACGGTGGGCTGGCTGGTGCCCAACTGCTGGGCGGCGGCAGACAGGCTGCCGGCCTCGACGATGCGGACAAAGGTCTGCATCAGCTCGATGCGGTCGGCGCCGGGCGGCTGGGTCGGGAGGGCCGGGAGGGCCGGGAGGGCGTTGGTCATACGTCAAGCGTATAACGAATCTGCAATTTAGCCTACTACCCAGTGCGGCGACGGGATAGAACAATCGCACCATTCCTTTTAAACCGATGGTGTTGTGATGTCTTCCATTCAAAATGTGCATGCAAGGGGTGTGGCGGGGCGGGCCCCGGTGGCGCTGGCTGAAGAGAGTGCGGCAGGCGCGGTGAGCGCGCCGCTGCTGTTGCTGCTGGCGACCACGGCGGGGCTGAGCGTGGCGTCGCTGTATTACAGCCAGCCCATGCTGGGCGTGCTGGGGCCCGATATGCAGGCCGACAGCCGCGTGGTGGGGCTGGTGCCCACGCTCACGCAGTTGGGGTATGCGCTGGGCATCTTGCTGCTGGCGCCGCTGGGTGACCGGTTTGACCGGCGCCGCATCATCGTCATCAAGTCCATCGCGCTGATGCTGGCGCTGCTGCTGAGCGGCCTGGCGCCCGGCATGGGCGCGCTGCTGGCGGCCAGCCTGGCCGTGGGCCTGGCGGCTACGGTGGCGCAAGACGTGGTGCCCGCTGCCGCCACGCTGGCCCCGGCCGCACAGCGCGGGCGCATGGTGGGCACGGTGATGACGGGGCTGCTGCTGGGCATCTTGCTGTCGCGCGTGGTCAGCGGCTTTGTGGCGCAGCAGTGGGGCTGGCGCACGGTGTATGTGGCGGCGGCGGTGGCCGTTGCGCTGCTGACGGTGGCGGTGTGGCGCGGCCTGCCGCGCTTTGCGCCCACCACGCAGATGGGCTATGGCGCGCTGATCGGCTCCATGGTGGCCTTGTGGCGCCAGCACGCAGCGCTGCGCCGCGCGGCCTGGGCGCAGGGGCTGCTGGCCGTGGGCTTCAGCGCGTTCTGGTCCACGCTGGCGGTGATGTTGCACAGCCAGTTCAACCTGGGCACGGCGGCGGCGGGCGCGTTTGGCCTGGCAGGAGCGGCGGGTGCACTGGCAGCCCCACTGGCCGGGCGCCTGGCCGACAAGCGCGGGCCCGAGGTGGTGACGCGCTTCGGCGCAGGGCTGGCCGCTGCGTCGTTTGCGCTGATGGCGCTGGCACCGCTGCTGCCTGCGCAGGCCCAGCTGGGCTTGATTGTGGCGAGCGCCATCGGCTTTGACTTCGGCGTGCAGGCCACGCTGGTGGCGCACCAGACCATCGTGTACGGCATCGACCCTGCGGCGCGCAGCCGGCTCAATGCGCTGCTGTTCACGGGCATGTTCATCGGCATGTCGGCCGGGGCGGCGCTGGGCGCTTTGGTGCTGGCGCAGTGGGGCTGGCTGGGGGTGGTGGGGCTGGCCACCGTGTCGTCACTGGCGGCCCTGGGGGTGCGGGTGGCGCGGCGGGCAGGATGATTTGAATAAAAAATGGCTCTGCCGCCTGATGGGTAAGCGTTAGTAGCTATCAAAAAAAGAGCGGCCAGGAAGCCGCTCTTTCTTTTTTGCTGGGCTACCTTGCCGGTGGCCTCAGGCCTTCTTCACTTCAATGTGATACAGCCCCCAGGGGCACAGGCCAAAGCGTTCCTTCACCGGCTTGTCCTTGAAGGCGGGCAGCACATCGGCGTCGTACACCGCCCACTGCGGGCCCAGGCCGCCCAGGGCCATGGGCTGGCCGTCGATGTGGGTGGCGACGATCATGCGGTAGGCCTGCACGTCGGCCATGCTGATGGTGACGTTGTAGCCGTCCACTGCGCGCAGCACCAGCTGCACGGGGCTGCCAGCGGCCACACCCGCAGCTGCGAGCACGGTGGTGAGCAGGGGGCCTTTGAGCGTGTGGGGCTTGCTGTCGTATTCGAGCGTGGGCTTGATGGTGACGGCGGGCATGCGCTGCAGGGCGGCGGCGTCGAGCGCGTGGGCTTTGTCGAACTGGATGCCGTGTTTGCCCATCATCTGGTCGATGGTGGCATCGAGCGCGCCCCGGTTGGGCTGGGTGATGGCGCCGCTGATGGTGAGCAGGGCGGGGCTGGTAGATGTTTTGGCGGGTGGGGCGGCGTGGCTGCTGGTGGTGGCGGTCCACAGGCCTGCCAGGCCGACGCTGGCAGCCACAAAGTTTCTTTTGTTCATGTTCGGTTTCTCCTCGTGTGTTGCTTGGTTGGTTGATCGATGGATGGTGGCGCATCAATCCGGGGCGCATGGTAAGCGCAGGACTGGCGCTTGCCACCCAAAAAAGTGTCAGTACCTGTGTGGACGTGCCGCACGTGCTGCATGTGCCATGTGGCATGCGTGCCCTGTGGCCTTCAACCCCCAGGGTGCATGGCGCACCCTGCCAGCGCGCAGGCGCGTGGCGCACCACAATCGGCGCCCATGACTTCTTCTTCGACGATGCTGCGGCTGATCAGCCTGGCGGCCTTTTGCAGCATGGCCTCCATGCGTGTGTGCGACCCGATGCTGGTGGCACTGTCCCTTGAGTACAAGATCACCACGGGCGATGCATCGGCCGTGATTGCGGCGTTTGCCGTTGCTTACGGCGTGCTGCAGCTGGTGTATGGCCCGCTGGGCGACCGGGTGGGCAAGGTGCGCGTGATCATCGGCGCCACGGCGGCGTGTGCGGTGTTCAGTGCCATGACGGCCCTGGCGCCCAGCTTCAGCCTGCTGGTGGTTGCGCGTGCGGCCATGGGGGCGGCGGCGGCCGGGATCATTCCGCTGTCGATGGCGTGGATTGGCGATGAGGTGGCCTACGAGCAGCGGCAGGAAACATTGGCGCGGCTGATGGTGGCCACGGTGACCGGGATGATGGCGGGCCAGTGGTTTGGCGGCTTTGCCACCGAAACGCTGGGCTGGCGTGCGGCGCTGGGTGTGCTGGCCGTGCTGTTCTTCACGGCGGCCACGCTGCTGCTGCGCCATGCGCGCGCCAGCGGGGCGCTGCGCACGGTGGTGGTGCCGGGCGCACCGGCGTTTTCGCTGGCCAACTACCTGGCGGGCACCCTGGCGCTGCTGCGCATTCCGCGTGTGCGCTGGGTGCTGACGGTGGTGGCGATTGAAGGCGCGCTCGCGTTTGGCACGCTGGCCTTTGTGCCCGCGCGCATGGTCGATGGCTTTGGCCTGTCGGCCTCTGCGGCGGGCGGCGTGATGGTGCTGTATGGCGTGGGCGGGCTGATCTACAGCGTGTTTGCGCGGCGCTGGCTGGCGGCGCTGGGCGAGCGGGGGCTGGCCGTGCTGGGGGCCAGCTTCATTGCCATCGGCCTGCTGTCGCTGGCGTGGGCGCCTGCGGTGGGATGGGCCATGCTGGGCTGCTTTTTGGCGGGTATCGGCTTTTACATGTTGCACAACACGCTGCAAGTGCAGGCCACGCAGATGGCGCCCGAGGCGCGGGGCACGGCAGTGACGCTGTTTGCGTGCCTGCTGTTTCTGGGGCAGTCCACGGGTGTGCTGCTGGTGGCCTTCAGTGTGGACCGCGGCTGGTTGCCACCGGTGTTCACGGTGGCGGCGGTGGGGGTGTTTGTGCTGGGGCTGTTGATCTCGCGCCGGGTACAGGCGCGTGGGGCGGTGGCGGGGGCCTGACCGGCCCCGCCGGTGCACCCGTCAGCCCCGCGCCTCGTACCAGCCCTTGCTGCGGTTGACCACGGCCACCACCAGCAGCATCACCGGCACCTCGATCAGCACGCCCACCACCGTGGCCAGTGCCGCGCCCGAGTGAAAGCCGAACAGGCTGATCGCCGTGGCCACGGCCAGCTCGAAGAAGTTGGACGCACCGATCAGGGCCGAGGGGCAGGCAATGCTGTGCTTTTCGCCCACGGCGCGGTTGAGGCCATAGGCCAGGGCGGAGTTGAACAGCACCTGGATCAGGATGGGCACGGCCAGCAGGGCGATGACCAGCGGCTGCTGCAGGATGGCCTCGCCCTGGAAGGCGAACAGCAGTACCAGCGTGGCCAGCAGGGCGGCGATGGACCAGGGCCCGGTGCGCGCCACGGCGGCGTCGAAGGCGGCCTGGCCTTTGCGCAGCAGGCGCTTGCGCAGCCACTGGGCGATCACCACGGGGATCAGGATGTAGAGGACCACCGAGGTGAGCAGCGTGTCCCACGGCACGGTGATGGCCGACAGGCCGAGCAAGAAGGCCACCAGCGGCGCAAACGCCACGATCATGATGCTGTCGTTCAGCGCCACCTGCGAAAGCGTGAACAGCGGGTCGCCGCCGGTGAGGCGGCTCCACACAAACACCATGGCCGTGCAGGGCGCTGCGGCCAGCAGGATGAGCCCTGCTATGTAGCTGTCGATCTGGTCGGCAGGCAGGTACGGCGCAAACCAGTGGCGGATGAACAGCCAGCCCAGCAGCGCCATCGAAAACGGCTTGACCAGCCAGTTGACGAACAGCGTCACGCCAATGCCGCGCACATGCTGGCGCACCTCGGCCAGCGCGCCAAAGTCCACCTTTAGCAGCATGGGGATGATCATCACCCAGATGAGCAGGCCCACCGGCAGGTTGACGCGCGCCACCTCCAGCGCACCCACGGCGCGGGCCGCGCCGGGCAGCCACTGGCCCAGCGCAATGCCCACCACGATGCACAGCAGTACCCAGACGGTGAGGTAGCGCTCGAACACCGCCATGCCAGCGGCGGGGGAGGGCGGCAACGCGCTGGCAGCAGCGCGTTGCGAATGGCTTGGTGGCAGGGTCATTTCAGTGATCCCTTCAGTGATCCATTGCGCTGCGCGCCACCCGCGATGCATGAAACTGGCGCGGCCCAAACCCGTGCACCCGTGGAACTGGCTTTGCCAGGCCACCGGGTGCGTCCCCCTCCCGCGCAGCGAGAGAGGGGTGAAGGCGCGAAGCGACTCAGGGGGTGTTTCATCTTATTGCGCGGGCAGGTTGCGGGCAGTGGCTTGCAGCGCGGTGGCGGCGAGCTTGTCGTCGGGCAGGTTCACCAGAAGCTCCAGGCGCTGCTTGATGGCGTGCAGGGTTTTGCGGAAGGCCTCGGCCTTGTCGGCGTCCGATCCATCGCCCGCCGACGGGTCGGCATAGCCCCAGTGCGCCGTGGCCGGGTGGCCGGGCCAGAAGGGGCAGACCTCGCCCGCTGCGTTGTCGCACACGGTGATGATCAGGTCCATGTGCGGTGCGCCAGGGGCGGCGAATTCGTCCCAGCTTTTGCTGCGCAGCCCTTCGGTGGGGATGCCCGCGTGGGCCAGCGCCTGCAGGCCCAGCGGGTGGGGCTGCTGGTTGTCGCGCGGGCTGCTGCCGGCTGAATAGGCCTTGAAGCGGCCTTGGCCCATGGCGTTGAGCAAGGCCTCGGCCAGAATGCTGCGGGCAGAGTTGTGCGTGCAAAGAAACAGCACGTTCAAAGGATTGCGTGGGGTGCTCATCGTAGACCTGGGCTCAGCAGCATTTGTTGGGGTTGTTGGCGGTGGGGCCGCAGCAGGCGGCCTGGCCGGGCGCGGGGGCGGACGGTGCGCCTGTGGGGCAGCACGCTGCCTTGGCGGTCTGGGCTGGCTGCTGCGCAGCGGCTTCGTTGAACACGGGGATGTTGCCCAGCGTGTGGAAGTGTTCCCACGCCACGCCCTGCGGGTCGGTGATCCAGTGCTTGTCGCTGCGGGCATAGCAGCAGGTGGTGGCGCCTTCGTCCAGCAGGGCCATGTCGGCACCCTGCGCGCGAGCCTTGAGCTCGGCCAGCTCGTCGGCCTCGTCCACCTGGAAGCCCAGGTGGTCCACGCCGGGCTTGTCGCCCCGGGTGGAGATGGCGAAGTTCACGCGCGGGTCTTCGAGCATCCATTTGGCGTAGTCGGTCTCGACCCGCGCAGGTTCGGCCGCGAACAGCCGGGAGTAGAACGCGATGCTCTTGGCAAGGTCATCGACATGCATGTGGACGTGGAATCGCTTCATGGTGGTTTCCTTTCGGCTGTGGGTCGTGGGGTGGGGGTTGTGGGGGAGGCGATCAGCACTGGCAGGCGGCGGTGGCCTCGTCGGTCAGGCAGGCGGCGCCCTGGCAGCAGTTCTCGGTCAGGTAGGCCAGCAGGTCGTTCATGGTGGCAAACGAGGCGCGGTAGATCAGGTTGCGGCCCTGGCGCTCCTGGCTCACCAGGCCCGCGTGGGTCAGCTCTTTAAGGTGAAACGACAGCGTGTTGGGCGCAATGCCCAACTGCTCAGACAGCCCGCCGGGCGTGAGCCCTTCCTGGCCCGCCACCACCAGGGCGCGGAACACCCGCAGGCGCACTTCCTGGGCGAGGGCGGCGAGGGATCGGATGACGTCGGTTTCTTGCATGATTCGATAATACAACAAAAGTTGAAATATAGAACTGTGGCCTGGAGAAGTTTTCGGAGTCGTCAGGAAAGTTCAAGGAAAAATGGCAGCCTGCGCGCTATGGTGTTGACCTGATAGCTATGAATTTCATAGTTACTGAAGTCTGTGTACCACGGTCTTCATAACTTGGCGATCTAATAAACCGATTTTTTAATCGTTTGTGAACTTACGATTCGCCGATACAGTCGCCCATCCTTTTCCAGACCCGCGCGGCAGCGGCCACTCACCGTGAGGCCGCTGCCGCGCACTGCTTTCCATGATCGATTTACGGGGTATCACCCAAACCTACCAGGGCCCACAAGGCCCCGTCGAAGCCCTGCGTGGCATCGACCTCACCATCCAGCCGGGCGAAGTGTTCGGCATCATCGGCAAGAGCGGCGCGGGCAAAAGCTCGCTGGTGCGCGTCATCAACCTGCTCAACCGGCCCACCACGGGCCAGGTCATCGTGGGCGGCCGTGACCTGACCCAGCTGAACGACGCGCAACTGCGCGAGGCCCGGCGCGAGATCGGCATGGTCTTTCAGCACTTCAACCTGTTGTCATCGCGCACCGTGTTCGACAACGCCGCGCTGCCGCTGGAGCTGGCGGGCATGAGCAAAGCCGACATCCGCGAGCGCGTGAACCCGCTGCTCGAACTGGTGGGCCTGGCCCATCTGGCCGACCGCTACCCCGCGCAGATCAGTGGCGGGCAAAAGCAGCGCGTGGGCATTGCGCGCGCGCTGGCCAGCCGACCCAAGGTGCTGCTGAGCGACGAGGCCACCTCCGCGCTGGACCCGGAGACGACCCGCTCCATCCTCGACCTGCTGCGCCAGGTCAATCGCGAGCTGGGCCTCACGGTGGTGCTCATCACCCACCAGATGCAGGTCATCAAGCAGGTGGCCGACCGCGTGGCCGTGATCGAGGCGGGCCGCATCGTGGAGCAGGGCCGCGTGCTCGATGTGTTCACGCGCCCGCAGCAGGCCATCACCAAGAGCCTGATCGACGAAATCCTGCCGCAAGAGTTGCCCGCGAGCGTGCTCGACCATGTGCGCAAGCTCACCCGCCAGCTGGCCACCACGGCGCCCGGCCACGCGGGGCGGCTGCTGCGGCTGTCGTACTCGGGCGACAGCGCCTATCAGCCCATCCTGTCCCAGCTGATCCGCGAGTTTGGTGTGGACATGAGCATCCTGCACGGCCAGGTGGACGAGATCCAGGACGAGACCTTCGGCTCGCTGGCCGTGTACGCCAGCGGCGAGCCCATGCAGGTGCGTGGCGCGGTGGAGCATCTGCGCGCAGGCGGCGTGGCGGTGCAAGAAGTCACGATCGAAATCTGAGGGAGCCATAAGCCATGTTCGACCATTTCACTCCGGCCATGCTGGACCTCTTTGCCTCCTCGTTGTGGGAGACGCTCATCATGGTGGGCATCTCCGGCATCGTGGGTGGCCTCATCGGCGTGCCGCTGGGCGTGTTCCTGCGCCTCACAGACCATGGCGGCGTGCTGCAAAACGGCCCCGTCAACAAGCTCGTGGGTTGGCTGGTGAATGCCGTGCGCTCCACGCCTTTCATCATCCTGCTGGTGGCTATCATCCCGTTCACGCGCTTCATCACGGGCTCGTCCATCGGCACCGCCGCCGCCGTGGTGCCGCTGACGATTGCTGCCGCACCCTTCGTGGCCCGCCTCGTTGAAGCCGCGCTGCGCGAGGTGGACCACGGCCTCGTCGAAGCTGCTCAGGCCATGGGCGCCACCACCAGCCAGATCGTGTGGAAGGTGCTGCTGCCCGAGGCGCTGCCCGGCATCGTGGCGGGCCTGACCATCACCTTCGTGAGCCTGACCGGCTACTCGGCCATGGCCGGTGCGATTGGCGGCGGTGGTTTGGGTGACCTGGGCATCCGCTACGGCTACCAGCGCTTTCTGCCCGAGATCATGCTGGCCGTGGTGCTGGTGCTGATCTTCTTTGTGCAGGCCGTGCAGAGCCTGGGCGACTGGGCGGTGCGCAGGTTGAGCCACCGGTGAGTGGTTGATTGGCTGTTTCTTTTGCTATTTATTTGATAGCTATAGAGGGATGATGGAAGAGCGCAGACGGCCATTTTTCTTTAAACTCTGGCGCCCGTCTCCGCACCCATAGCTGCCCTCACCTTCACTCCCTCTCCCGCAAGGGGAGGGGGAGCCTGAATAACCCCTTCAGCCCGGCACCCGGTAGTGGTAGCCGTACGCCGTCTTGAACCCCATCGACTGGTACAGCCCCAGCGCTGGCGTGTTCTGCGCGCGCACCTGCAGGTAGGCGCTGGCTGCCCCGGCCTCGGCGGCCCAGTGCAGCAGGGCTGTGACCAGCGCGCGCCCGCGCCCGCCGCCCCGGTGCTCAGGCGTCACGGCCAGGTCGTACAGGCCCACGGCGCCGCGCTCTAGCACTGCCAGCCCAAAGCCCACGGGCTGGCCCTGTGCATCGTGCTGCAGGGCGAACGCGGCAGGGTGGGCGATGTGGTCCAGCATGCTGTTGTGCAGCGCGCGGTGGTGCGTTGGCACGCTGTTGGCGGCGGCAAAGCCCTCCAGCCAGGCGGCAGTGGGCGTGGTGCTGATATGGGTGCTGCCATCGGGCTTGCCGACCGAACCCAGGGCCAGCGGCCGGTGCAACACCAGTGAGGGGTCGAAGTGCTGGTAGCCCGCCTCGGCCAGTTCCAGGTCGGCCTCGGGCGGGGCCAAGGGCGAGATGCGGAACACGGCGGGCAGCCCGTGCCGTGCGTACAGCGCTGCAGCCGCTTCGCGCACCCCGTCAAACGGCGCGCCGGGCAGCAGCGCGTTGACCGAATTGGCACGCTTGGTGTAGCCGCCCGACAGCCGGAACACCCAGCCCCGGTGGAACACCGTCTGGCGCGCGGGCCAGGCGTTGAAGGCGCGCTCTTCGAGTGCGTGGATCAGGGCGACGGGAACGGTGGGCTCGATGGTGGTGGGCGTCATGGCTGGCGTTATACCAACCCGCCCCCCGGGCACACAGTCAGTCGTTTCGGTCGGTTCAGTCGGTGGTGATCTTGTGGTCGGCCACCAGCTTGGCAAAGCGTGTGGTGTCGCTGGCTATCTGCTCGGCCATTTGAGCGGGCGTGTTGCCAATGGGTTCGGCGCCGATGTCCTGCATGCGCTTCTTGAAGTCGGGCGACTGGATCACCTTGACCATCTCGGCATTCAACCGGGCCACCACATCGGCGGGTGTGCGTGCCGGGGCCAGCACGCCAAACCAGGTGCCGATGTCGAAGCCCGCAAAACCGGCCTCCTGCAGTGTGGGCACATCCGGCAGCGATGAGGACCGCTTGGCCGTGGTCACCGCCAGCGCGCGCAGCTTGCCCGCCTTGATGTGGGGCAGCACGGGCGTGATGGTGTCGAACGACATCGACACCTGCCCGCCCAGCAGGTCGGTGGTCAGCGGGCCGCTGCCCTTGTAGGGCACATGCAGCAAAGGCTGGCCGATGGTGGTCGAGAACTGCGTGCCGATCAGGTGCTGCGCCGTGCCCGCGCCGTTGGAGCCATACGAAAACTTGTCGGGCGCGGCCTTGATCAGGGCCACGAGTTCCTTCACATCCTTGGCGGGAGTGGTGGCGCTCACGGCCAGCACGTTGGGCACCAGGGCCACGGTGGTGATGGGGGCAAAGCTCTTTTGAAAGTCGTAGCTGAGCTTTTTGTAGACGCTGGTGGCAATGGTGTGGTGCACTGCGCCCATCAGCAGCGTGTAGCCGTCGGGCGCGGCCTTGGCCACGTAGTCGGCACCAATGGTGGCGCCTGCGCCGCCCCGGTTTTCCACGATCACGGGCTGGCCCAGCGCGGTGCTGAGCTTTTCGCCCAGCGCGCGCGCCAGCACGTCGGTGGTGCCGCCCGCTGCAAACGGCACGACGAGGGTGACGGGTTTGCTAGGCCAGGCCTGTGCGTGGACAGCTTTGCCGGGCAGCAGGCAGGCGGCTGCGGCCAGCGCCGCCAGTGCCATCAGGTGTTGACGGCGCAGCGGGGGAGCAATGTGGGTGGGGCCGGGGTTGGGGCGGTGCATGGTTTGTCTCCTGAAGGATGGTGGTGCGGCGGGTGCGTGGCCTGTGCGGCCTTGTGGTTCTGCCCGCCGGGCTCTCACAAGCCCGCCTTGGCGGGCCGTGGGGGGCGATCAGGCGGCTTTGCGCGCGGCTGGTGCGTCGCTGATCAGCGCGCACACCGCATCGGTCACCTGCGCCGTGGTGGCCGTGCCGCCCAGGTCGCGGGTGTGCAGGGCCGGGTTGGCGGTGACCTGTTCGATGGCCTGCATCACGGCGCGCGCAGCGTCCACCTCGCCCAGGTGCTCCAGCAGCATCACCACCGACCAGAAGGTGCCGATGGGGTTGGCCAGGCCCTTGCCCATGATGTCGAACGCCGAGCCGTGGATGGGCTCGAACATGCTGGGGTAGCGGCGCTCGGGGTCGATGTTGCCGGTGGGCGCAATGCCCAGGCTGCCTGCCAGCGCGGCGGCCAGGTCGCTGAGGATGTCGGCATGCAGGTTGGTGGCCACGATGGTGTCGAGCGTGGCGGGGCGGTTGACCATGCGGGCCGTGGCGGCGTCCACCAGCTCCTTGTCCCACTTCACATCGGGGAACTCGGCCGCCACTTGCGCGGCGATCTCGTCCCACATCACCATGGCGTGGCGCTGCGCGTTGCTCTTGGTGATGACGGTGAGCTGCTTGCGGGGGCGCGACTGCGCCAGGCGGAAGGCAAAGCGCAGGATGCGTTCCACGCCCACGCGGGTCATGATGGACACATCAGTGGCCGCCTCGATGGGGTGGCCCTGGTGCACGCGGCCGCCCACGCCCGAGTATTCGCCCTCGGAGTTTTCGCGCACGATGACCCAGTCCAGGTCCTTGGGCGTGCAGCGCTTCAGGGGCGCATCGATGCCCGGCAGGATGCGCGTGGGCCGCACGTTGGCGTACTGGTCAAACCCCTGGCAGATTTTGAGGCGCAGGCCCCAGAGCGTGATGTGGTCGGGGATGTCCGGGTCGCCTGCCGAGCCAAACAGGATGGCGTCTTTGCCGCGCAGGGCATCCAGCCCATCGGCCGGCATCATCACGCCGTGGGCGCGGTACCAGTCGCCGCCCCAGCCAAAATTTTCGAACTCGAACTGCAGGCCGGGGTGGCGGGCGGCCAGGGCTTCGAGCACGCGCTGGCCCGCGGGAATCACTTCCTTGCCGATGCCGTCTCCGGGGATGGTGGCGATTTGATAGGTGGTCATGCGGATGCCTGGGTGAAAAAGGTCTGGAAATGCCCGTGCAGCAAGGCACAGGCGTGAAAGAGAGACACAGAAGAAACCAAACGGTAGAGGGACTGTAGGCCTGGACGCCTTCACAGAACGCCGCTAAAGTGAATCCATCGTTAACCTGAAGTTAAGAGCTATTCGATGAGTGCCACCATCCAGCCCGCAGAACTGGGCTTCTTTTCTGCGCTGGCCGCCAGCCCCAGCCTGAGCGCCGCAGGGCGCGAAATGGGCGTCTCCACGGCGGCGGTCAGCAAGCACCTCACGCAGATGGAAAAGCGCCTGGGCGTGGTGCTGGTCAACCGCACCACCCGCCGCATGAGCCTCACGCCCGAGGGCGAGCTGCTGCTGGAGCACGCGCGCCGCATCCTGCGCGAGATCGATGCGCTCGATGAACTTATCGTGCAGTCCAAGGCCAGCCCCAAAGGCCTGCTGCGCGTGAACGCCACGCTGGGCTTTGGCCGCATGCACATCGCGCCCGTGATTTCGGACTTTGTGCGCCAGTACCCCGAGGTGGATGTGCAACTGCAGCTGTCGGTGCACCCGCCGCCGATCACCGACGACGCCTACGACGTGTGCGTGCGTTTTGGCGAGCCGCCCGACGGCCGTGTGATCGCCCGCCGCATCGCCCCCAACCGGCGCGTGCTGTGCGCCGCACCGGCTTACCTCGACCGCCACGGCAGGCCCCGGGTGCCGCGCGACCTGATGGAGCACCAGTGCATCGGCATCCGCCAGGGCGACGAGGCCTATGGCCTGTGGCGCCTGACCACCGGGCGCGGCAGCAAGGCACACACTGAGTCCATCAAGATCACCGGCAACCTCACCACCAACGACGGCGAGATCGCCGTGCTGTGGGCGCTGCAGGGCCACGGCATCGTGATGCGCGCCGAGTGGGACGTGAACCGCCACCTGGCCCAGGGCCTGCTGGAGCCCGTGCTGCCGCACTACCAGACCCCGGCGGCCGACATCTATGCGGTGTACCCGCAGCGGCACCAATTTTCCACCCGCGTGCAGGCGTTTGTGGGGTTTCTGGCCGAGGCGCTGGCAGCGTCGGGGGCACCGGCCGGTGTGCCCGCCAAGCCGGGCAAGCTGGGTAAGCTGGGGTAAAGGCGCAATGCAGGTTTTCTGATCTGCGGGGTGGCGCTGGTGTCGCTGTGCGGGTAGGGTGTCGCCATCCGAGTCCGTTTTGCCCGCCTTATTCCGCTACCCTGCCAAGACCAGGCTTTTGCCCATGAAACCACTTTCGCAGCTTTTTGCCGCGCTGGCCTGCGCCCTCACAGCCCTGCCGGTGCTGGCTACCGACTCCACCGCAGCCCAAGACTGGTCTCTGTCGGCCGATGGCGCCTATGTACTTGATGTGCGCGCAGGCCTGACCTGGCCGCGTTGTGTGGAAGGCATGCAGTGGACGGGCAAGACCTGCACCGGCAAGCCGTTGCTGCTGGACCGTGCCGAAGCCACCACCCTTGCCACCGACCGCTGGAAGGCCGAGGGCGTGGGTTGGCGCCTTCCCCGCGCGGCGGAACTGCAGCGGCTGGTGGACAAGTCGCTGTCTCCCCCGGGCCTCAACCCCATCCTGTTCCCGGCCGCGCCGGGCCAGTGGCACTGGTCATCCACCAGCAACGTGAGTGCGCCCAGCGTCAACCCATACACCTACGGCAACATCGCGCAAAGCCGCGCGGGCGATGGGGGGCGCCAGGCCGCAATGATCAACGGCTGGGCCGTGAACCTGTCCACCGGCGAGGCGCGGGGCGATGCGGCACGGGCCAGCAAGCTACCCGTGCGGCTGGTGCGGCCGATGCTGGTGGGGGCGGGGAAGTAGCCGCAGACGTCGCGCGGAGCCGGTAGCGGCTCAGGCACCTCATGCTGCCACCGTTTCCGCACCGCCCGCCACAAACACTGCGCGGGCAGCGGCCAGTCCGTTCAGCGCGGCGGGAAAGCCTGCGTAAACAGCCATCTGCATGAGGACTTCCACGATCTCCTCGCGGGTGACGCCCACGTTCAGCGCCGCCTGCAAGTGCACCTTGAGCTGTGGTGTGGCGTTGCCCAGCGCAGTCAAAGCAGCGATCACTGCAATTTCGCGGCTGCGCAGGTCCAGTCCGGGTCGGGAATAGATATCGCCAAACGGAAACTCGATCAGGTAGCGGGCGAAATCGGGGGCAATGTCGGCCAGGCTGGCGACGACGTGCTCACCGGCGTGGCCGTCGATTTCGCGCAGCTTGGCGAGGCCCTGGAGATAACGGGGATTGGTTTCGGGGGACATGGGTGCTTCCTTGGCGGGGTGACGAGGGTGTGTGGCGAAGGGAAGCCTCCAGATCCCGGTAGTGCGCGATCTTGGCTTGCAGCGCCTGTGCGGCTTGCTGCATGGCGGTGATGGTTGCAAGCACCTGAGCAAGGTGATGCTCCAGCAGCTCGCGCCGTTCGGGGGCGGTGGTGTTCCCTTCGCTGCGCAGCCGCGCGAAGGCCTGCATCTGCCCGATGGGCATCTGGGTCTCGCGCAGGCGCAGCAGGAATCCGATCCATTCCATGTCCGAAGCCGCATAGCGGCGCTGGCCACCCGGCGCACGCGCCACGGGCGCAATCAGCCCGGCGCGCTCGTAGTAGCGCAGCGTGTGCGCGGTCAGGCCCGTGCGTTCGGCGACTTCGGCAATGGTGAGGAGGGATGCCATGGGAACGATTCTGAAAGTTGGAGTGCACTCTAAGTCAAGCACTGAATCGTTCCAACGTGACAAGGGGTCGCAACAGGCCGCTGTCTAACCCTTGTTCGTATCTGCTGCCTCGTGATCTCTAGCTGCCCGCGTGCTTGCAAGCAGTCTCTTCACCGCAGCTGCAACGCCTGCAGCACCAGCGAAAACGCAGGCGATGGCTGGCGCCGACTGGGGTAGTACAGGTGGTAGCCCGCGAACGGTGGGCACCAGTCTTCCAGCACTCGGACCAGGCGGCCGTCTTCGATGTGGGTGGCCAGTTCGTCCTCGGGCAGCAGCGCAATGCCCAGCCCGGCCAACGCTGCATCGACCTGGGGCGGGGCGGTGTTGAAGATCAGCGGGCCATCTACCCGCACGTTGACCTGTTTGCCCTTGCGCGCAAAGTCCCACACGTACAGGCCGCCCGAGGTAGGCATGCGCTGGTTGATGCAGCGGTGCGCCGTCAGGTCGTGCGGGGTTTTGGGAATGGGATGGGCGGCAAAGTAGCTGGGCGATGCGACCACGGCCATGCGAAGCGGCGGGCCGATGGGCATGGCAATCATGTCCTTGTCGATGGTGTTGCCCAGGCGCACCCCGGCGTCAAAACGGTCGGCCACGATGTCGCGAAAGCCGTAGTTCATGTCGAACTCCAGCGTGATGTCGGGGTTGTCGTGCAACAGTGGCATGAGCTTGGGCAGCAGCGTAGTGTGCATGACGTGGTCGCCGCAGGTGATGCGCACAGTGCCTGCGGGTTTGTCGCGCAGTGCGGTCAGCGCATCCAGCTCGGCCTCAATCTCGTCAAAGCGGTGACCGATGGCTTGCATCAGGCGTTCGCCCGCTGGTGTGGGCGAGACGCTGCGCGTGGTGCGTGTGAGCAGCCGGATCTGCAGGCGCTCTTCAAGGCCACGGATGGTCTGGCTCAGCGCGGACTGCGTGACGCCCAGAGTGGCTGCGGCCCGGGTGAAGCTGCCCTCGCGCGCCACGGTGACAAAGGCCAGCAGATCGTTCAGGTTGCGTCTCGCCATGTCTGATTCTCTGAATTGATTGGTTAGCCAGCCTTATAAACCCATTCGCCATTCATTATCTAGTCGGCGCAAGCAATGCTGGGCAAACTTCTTGCCATGGCACAACGCATCAGCACCCACCCCTTCCAACGCCGCGCCCTGGCGGGTGTCGTCTTGGCATTCACCCTGGCAGCCGGGGTGATGCCCGCCACCACCTTTGCACAGCAGGGCCCCATGAAAATTCATCTGCATATCGATGGTGCCATTGCCACCGCCACCCTGGACAACAACGCCGCAGCGCGCGATTTTGTGGCCCAGCTGCCGCTGTCGCTGACGTTGCAGAACTACGCGGAGATCGAACGCATCGCCACCCTGCCGCGCAAGCTGTCGGTGGACGGGGCACCGGCGGGCATCACCCCCAAAACAGGTGACATCAACTACTACGCGCCCTGGGGCAATCTGGCGATTTTTGTGGGCGATGAAGCCTATGCACGCGGCCTGGTGCGGCTGGGCAGAGTGGACACGGGCCTGCCCGCGTTGCAGCGCCAAGGGCCTTTGAAAGTGCGTATCGAACGCGCCAGCGATTGACGCGCGGACAAAGCATTGGAGCGTCCAACGAAGGCGCGCCCTCGACCCCCGCCTTCATTTCTTGATTTCTCGTCCTTCCCCAATTTCATACCTCCCCAGGAGCATCGAACATGCACAACACACTCTCCACCATCCACGCACAGCACCCAATACCCGGCACAGCCCCCCTCACCTCGGACCGGCGCGACTTCCTCATCCGGGCGGGCTTCGGTGCGGCGGTATGGGGCGGGCTGTCTGCCGCGGGTGGTAGTGCGATGGCAGCGGGGCCGCAGCCAGCGCACGGCAAGCTCAGCGGCGCCGACAATTTCTACCAAAGCGACAAGGTGGCCGTGCGCAAGGTGACCTTCAAGAACCAGTACCGCATGGCGGTGGCTGGCAACCTGTTTGTGCCCAAGAACCTGGACCGCAGCAAGAAAAATCCGGCCATTCTGGTGGGCCACCCCATGGGCGCAGTCAAGGAACAAAGCGCCAACCTGTATGCCACCAAGATGGCAGAGCAGGGTTTTGTCGCGCTGTCGCTGGACCTGCCTTTCTGGGGTGAGAGTGACGGCCAGCCGCGCAACGCGGTGGCGCCAGACATCTATGCCGAGGCTTTCAGCGCAGCGGTGGATTTTCTGGGCACGCAGGCGATGGTGGACCGCGAGCGCATTGGGGCCATTGGCGTGTGCGGCAGCGGCAGCTTTGTCATCAGCGCCGCCAAGATCGACCCGCGCATGAAGGCCATCGCCACCGTCAGCATGTACGACATGGGTGCTGCCAACCGTGATGCGCTGAACCACTCGCAGACTGTGGAGCAGCGCAAGCAGATCATTGCCGCCGCTGCCGAGCAGCGCTACGTGGAGTTCAGTGGCGGGGCCATCCAGTACACCGGTGGCACGGTGCACGAGCTGACGGCAGACACACACCCCATTCAGCGGGAGTTCTATGACTTCTACCGCACCCCGCGTGGCGAGGTCACGCCCAAGGGCGGCTCAGCCAAAACCACCACCCACCCCACGCTGACCAGCAACGTCAAGTTCATGAACTTCTACCCGTTCAATGACATCGAGACAATTTCTCCGCGCCCCATGCTCTTCATCACGGGTGACCAGGCGCATTCCAAGGAGTTCAGCGAAGACGCCTTCAAGCGCGCTGCCGAGCCGAAGGAGCTGCACATCGTCCCCGGTGCGGGCCATGTGGATCTGTATGACCGTGTGAACCTGATCCCATGGGGCAAGTTGACGGCGTTCTTTGGCAAACACCTGGCTTAAGCAATGACCACCCAGGTTTGCGACGCCCCGCCGCAACACACAGGCGGTGAAGACGGGGCGGCGGCGCAGCCCGCGCGCTGGAGCGGCGTTTTTGCGATGACGCTCTGCGTGTTTGCGCTGATCGCGTCGGAGTTCATGCCAGTCAGCCTGCTCACACCCATGGCCGCAGACCTGGGTGTTAGTGAGGGTTGGGCCGGGCAGGGCATTGCGATATCGGGCGCCTTCGCCGTGCTCACCAGCCTGAGCATTGCAGCGCTGGCAGGCAGGATGGACAGCAAGACCCTGCTTCTGGGCCTTACGGCGCTGATGTTCTTATCTGGCGCGGTCATTGCACTGGCGCCGAACTACGCGGTGTACATGGTGGGGCGCGCGCTCATTGGGGTGGTGGTGGGAGGCTTTTGGTCGATGTCGGCCGCCACGGCCATGCGGCTGGTGCCCGCGCAGCAGGTGCCACGGGCCCTGGCCATCTTCAATGGTGGCAACGCGCTGGCCACGGTGGTGGCGGCGCCGCTCGGCAGCTATCTGGGGGCCGTGATTGGCTGGCGTGGGGCTTTCTTTTGCCTAGTGCCGGTGGCGGTACTGGCCTTCATCTGGCAGTGGGTGAGCCTGCCGCCGATGCCTGCCGGGCCCCGGCGCTCTGGGGCCTCTGGCCTTGTTTTCAGACTGCTCCGGCGCCGGATGATTGCCGTGGGCATGCTGGCGGTGGGCTGCTTTTTCATGGGACAGTTTGTGCTGTTTACCTACCTGCGTCCATTTCTGGAGACCGTCACGCATGCGGGTGGGTTCACCTTGTCGTTCATCCTGCTGTTGATCGGGGTGGCGGGCTTTGTGGGCACCACATTCGTCGGCGCGGCGCTGGCCAGAGGCTTCTACCCAACGCTGTTCACGGCACCCGTCTTGATGGCGCTCATCGCCATCGCGCTGATCTGTCTGGGTGACCAGCTCACTGTAGTCACGGCCTTGCTGGGTGTATGGGGCATGGTGGCCACGGCAGCACCGGTGGGCTGGTGGACATGGGTTGCCCGGTCGATGCCGAGAGACGCTGAAGCCGGAGGCGGCCTCATGGTGGCGGTGGTCCAACTGGCTATCGGCCTGGGCTCCACGGTGGGGGGCCTACTGTTTGACCGCAGCGGATACCAGAGCACCTTTGTCGTCAGCGCTGTTTTGTTGCTGGTGGCCGCTTTGCTGGTCTTGCTGACCTGGCGCTCTGGCAGGGCCGAGGGCCGTGCTTTTGTCGGTAGTCGAAGGTTGAAGGAGATGGGGTGAACGCGTGCATTGCGCGCCAGCAAACTGACGGCGATGTGGGGTGCAAAACCGAGGGGACAGCAAAACCCGGCGTCCTGGTGAAAAATGGCGCGGCAGGTGGAGAGGCTGTGACCTGCTGTCACCCCAGCCTCCCCCCACGTCGCGCCGCTTCATGTGCGCGGCTCCATTTCCATCATCCCACTGCGAGTCCTCCATGAACCCATCCATCCCTACCACCGCGCTGCAGCTGCGCTCGCTTGTACAAGCCAATGGCACCTTGCAGATCAGCCTGGAGCCGACACCCGTGCCCACACCGGGGCCTGACGAAGTGCTGATTCAGGTACAGGCCACGCCTATCAACCCATCGGACATTGGCCTGCTGTTGGGCCCGGCTGATCTGTCCACCGTGCAGGTCACGGGCACGGCCGAGCGGCCGGTGGCCACGGCCCGCATCCCCGAGCGCGCCATGCCCGGCATGGCGGCACGCCTGGGCCAGAGCATGCCCGTGGGCAACGAGGGCGCAGGTCTGGTGGTGGCTGCGGGTGCATCGCCCGCTGCGCAGGCGCTGCTGGGCCGCACGGTGGCAGTGATTGGTGGCGCCATGTATTCGCAGTACCGCGCCATGCCTGCAGCGCAGTGTCTGCCGCTGCCGCCCGGCACCACGGCGGCTAAGGGCGCGTCGTGTTTTGTCAACCCGCTGACTGCGCTGAGCATGGTCGAAACCATGAAGCGCGAAGGCCACACCGCGCTGGTGCACACCGCTGCGGCCAGCAACCTGGGCCAGATGCTGCTCAAGATTTGCCAGAAGGATGGTGTCGGCCTGGTCAACATCGTGCGCAAGCCCGAGCAAGCGGAACTGTTGCGCGAACTGGGTGCCCAGTACGTGTGCGACAGCAGTGCGCCCGATTTCATGGCCGAGCTGACCGACGCGCTGGCCGCCACTGGCGCCACCATTGCGTTTGATGCCACGGGCGGCGGCACGCTGGCGGGGCAGATCCTGCAGTGCATGGAGGCGGCCATCAACCGCAAGGCCAAGGAATACAGCCGCTACGGCTCGGCCGTGCACAAGCAGGTTTATTTGTACGGCCACCTGGACACGCGCCCGACCGAAGTGCACCGCACCTTTGGCATGGCCTGGGGCATGGGGGGATGGCTGCTGTTCCCGTTTCTGCAGAAGATTGGCGAAGAGGCCACCCAGGCGCTGCGCCAGCGCGTGGCGGCCGAGCTGAAGACCACGTTTGCCAGCCACTACGCGCGCACCGTGTCGCTGGCAGGCGCGCTGAGTGCCGAGTCCATTGCGTTCTACGGCCCGCGCAATACTGGGGCCAAGGTATTGATCGACCCGTCGCTGTAAGCGACGTTGCAGGGGCTCTTGCGGCGCCTTGAGGGACGGTCCATTACGGCAGGCGCCAGGCAAGCTCGGCAAGTGCCATGTAGCCAGCCGGCGCCGCGTGCGCCAACAAAAAGGGCTCCCAAAGGGAGCCCGATCTGCCTGCCCGCCCCTGCGGTTCAGTTAACACTCCCCATGGCAGCGCCACCCGCAAATGCAAAGTGCCACCACCATGGGAAGTCCCGCAACTGCTTCAACCAATCTCAAGCAGTTGGTCTGCCAATTACATGGCGCTGAATTCGCCCGAAGGGATCTTGCCGGTGCGCAGGGCTTCGGCAGCCTGGGCACGCACGGCAGCGCGGTCGGCGGTGGAGGTGTAGGTCACCACACGCGAACCAGCAGGTTCCTGACTGCGGGTCTGGGCCACGGTAGCGGCTTCAGCGGCCACTTCAGCGCGGGTGCGGTTCGTGTCGAACTTCAGGGCAAATTGCGAGCTGTCAGCTTCGTCAGCCTGGGCGCCAAAAGAAGCGAAAGCGGCAACAGCAGCGACGGAGAGGAAACGGGCGGTCTTGTTCATGATGAAAATCCTTGAAAGTTAAAAAGCGTCTCAAAAAAGCCGGGTCAAAAACCATTTCTGAACCGGGTTCGGTGAGTCGCCTTGCGGGTTCGGCTCATCGATGGGATGAACTGTACGCCGATGGTGTTCACGGAAAAACTACCTGGTCGCGAACTACCTGTTCCAGTATTGAGAACAATCCTTCCATCATCCCGCGCTCCCGGGTGATCTTTCAGGGCTCGAATTCTGCTGGAAAAAACTGTATATTCATACAGTATCAAACCACAGGAGTAGCAGTGCCATGCAAGTCATCGAATCCACTTTCGTCGTCAACCTCCGCGACTATCCCGAGGAGCTTCCGCCCAAAGAGCGCATTGCCGCAGAAACTCGGTACGCCAGGGCCCTGGAAAAGCAGCTTGGCGGCCCTGAACAGGTAGCAGCTGCGCTGGACACCATGCAGAGCCTGGAGGAGTCGCCCCCCGAGGTGGTGTCCCCTGGCGATCTCACTTTGCTCAAGGCCTGGGGCAAGGCCAGCGTGGCAGCCCGGCAGGCCGGGTTCCGGGATTTGGGGGAAGGAGAGGGCGCGTACTTTGAAGTAAGGCTGGTCTGAGAGGCTGAGAGCCCTTCATCCATGCCCGCCTTGCACGCCAATACGCCCCAGCTCGTCGTTACAAATGCTCGCCATAGCCTGAGCTATGGCTGTGCTTTGCGCCTAGATCCGAGGCGTATTTGCGCGCCTTTCGGGCCCGGCTAAAAAACTCTCAGCCTCTGAGCCTGAAAGCCCGCAGCACGCAGTGGGGCTGACCGAGCCGTCGTGCAGGCGCGTGCTGGGTGTGAGGGCCGGGTCACCCCGGTGCTTGCACACCCGCCGTGTGGGCAGATACTGTGTGTACATTGCATTACCAGCACGATCAACGCCGGAGACACAACACCATGACCCTGCCGCTTCACCCCCTGGACCCAGACCTGTTTGCCCGCGCATTGCCGCTGCTGGACGAAGAGTGGCTGACCCGCGACCCTGAACTGGCGCCCGTGCTCCCCACGGTGCTCGCGCGCAATGTGGGGCAGGACTGGCACAAGGCGGGCACGTTTCGCCACCACCTGGTGGGCGTGACGCGCACGCTGACCGTGTGGCAGCAGCCGCGCGATGTGCGCCTGCTGGGGCTGCTGCACAGCGTGTATGGCAATGCCTTTGTGGACCTGGTGAAGTTCGACCCCGCCAAGGAGCGCGCCCGTGTGCGCGAGATTGCGGGCGAGTCGGCCGAGCACCTGGTCTACCTGTTCTGCACCCAGTCGCGCACGCAGTTTGTGCAAAAGGTGCTGGCCCATGCACTGGAGGCGGACGGCAGCCTGGTGCTGCAAAAAGACGGGCAGGACCATGTGCTCACGCCCTACGAGGTGGCGGCCTTCATCATCGTGAGCATGGCCGACACCATCGAGCAGTGGTTCAGCTGGCAGGACGATATCTTCTCGCGCTTTCCGGACGTGCAGCACCGCAGCCAGAAGGCGCACTGGGCCGCATCGCTGTGGCCCGGGCCCATGCGGCCGTCGGGGCGCATGGTGCACCAGATCAATGGCCTGGCCAAGGCGCTGCAGCACCCGGGCCTGAAGGATGTGCTGCCCATGCCGCCGGTGTTTGCGCACTGCTCGCAGTACCTGTCGGCCGCCAACGAGGCGGCGGCCACGTCGCTGTACTGGTCGGTCATCCAGCAAGACCAGCCCCTGGTGGATCTGGACGTGGCCACCGGCGTGCTGGAAAGCGCCGTGCGCCACAACCCTTGGGTGGGCGAGCCGCAGATGGTGCTGGCCCAGCTGTATCTGTCCGCTGGCCGCAAGGACGACGCCAAGGCCGCCGCCGAAAGCGCGCTGCACCTGTTCAGCGCCTGGGGCAATGCGTGGGACAAACGCGTGCAGTGGGACGCCTGGGTGGCCTGGACGCGCATCCTGCTGCAGGGCGCGACGGTGGAGGGCACCTGGCCCGAGCGGCTGGACAAGCTGAACAACGTGGCACTGCGTGGGTGACTTGGAACATCCCCCAGAGTGACTGCGCCACTTCCCCCTTCTCTCGAATCGCAGCGCGATTCGGGAAGGGGGACGCAGCCCTCGCTGCGGGGCGGCCCTTGCTCGGCTGCCCTCGTTGGGCGCGCGCCAGTTTCGTGAGGTGGGGGTGGGGGCGCGGGCCTTGTCTTCTTATTCGAATTGGTTTTAATGAAATGAAAACTTAGTTGTTCCTGTGTTATCGGGAAAACCCTAGGATGCGAGCCATCTCTCAACGAAAGGTTTTCCCTGTGAACAACAACAAGCGCCTTCTCCTGCAATCCGCCCTGGCTCTGGCCGCTGCTGCCGCTTTCTCGTCCGGCGCCATGGCCCAGGACAAGCCCATCAAGGTGGGCGTGACCGGCGGCCCCCACGCCCAGATCTTCGAGCAGGTGAAGAAGGTTGCCGAGAAGGACGGCCTGAAGATCCAGATCGTCGAGTTCAGCGACTACGTGCAGCCCAACGCCGCGCTGGCTGCAGGCGATCTTGATGCCAACAGCTACCAGCACAAGCCTTACCTCGATGCGCAGGTGGCCGACCGTGGCTACAAGCTGGTGTCGGTGGGCTACACCGTCAACTTCCCCATCGGCCTGTATTCCAAGAAGGTCAAGAAGCTGGAAGACCTGAAGGAAGGCGCCAAGTTCGGCATCCCCAACGATCCCACCAACGGTGGCCGCGTGCTGCTGGTGCTGCAGGACAAGGGCCTGATCAAGCTGCGCGACGGCGCGGGCCTCAAGGCCACGCCGCTGGACGTGGTGAGCAACCCCAAGAAGCTCAAGTTCGTGGAACTCGACGCTGCCCAGCTGCCGCGCTCGCTGGACGACCTGGACGCCTCGGCCATCAACACCAACTTTGCGCTGTCGGCCGGCCTGAACCCTGGCAAGGACGCGATTGCGCAAGAAAACGCCAAGAGCCCCTACGTCAACCTGATCGCCGTGCGCGAAGCCGACAAGGACAAGCCCTGGGTGGCCAAGCTGGTGAAGGCCTACCACTCGGAAGAAGTGAAGAAATTCATCCAGACCGAGTTCAAGGGTTCGGTGCTGCCAGGGTTTTAAGGCTTCACGCTGAGCGCACCCTGTGATGGGTGGGCGCTGCGGTGCCCTGGTTTGACTTGCTCCCGCGAGGGGAGCGGGAGCCCAAAAGCGCTGTCGAAGAACGGCAAATATTCAGATTCCATTGGCATCCAGCGCTTGTCCAGCAGGCGCTGGATGCTATTTTTTTGGTAGCTATTGGCCGGCCCAGTGCCCCGGCTGCTTTGAGGGGAAACAGGCGGGCCACGCTTGCGTCCACAATGGGAGGGTTAACGTTCTGTAGCAATTACGCCCAGCACACCCCTTCCACCACGGCCCCCCACCCATGTCCTTCGCGGAACGAATCCTCTCAGCGGTCTGGTTGAGCGCAGCCACGCTGTTGTTCGCCGCGTCGCTGTGGGTGCCGGACGTCAGCGTGCGGGTGTTTCTGGACAACGCCTCGTGGACGCTGGCGTTTGGGCTGTCGGCCTTCTGGGCCTGGCGCGGCTGGGTGCAGGCGCCGCCTACCGACCGCGCGCTGCACGCCGGTCTGCTGGCCTTTGCCCTGCTGGTGGCTGTGGGGCAGATGGTGTGGAACGTGCAGGTGGCGCTGGACTGGAACCCGTTCCCCGCGCCTGCCGACCTGTTCTTTTTGGCAGGGGGCCCGCTGTGGGCGGCCACCGTCATCCGCGCCACGTTTGCCCGCCTCTCGCGTGACCGCGCCTACCCGGCGGCGCTGGACTTTGGCGGTGCCGTGCTGGCGCTGCTGGCCTTCACCCTGGTGATCTATCTGCCCTCGGGCGGGGTGGGGTCGGCGGCGGTGGGTACGGTTCTGGTGCTGTACCCGGCAGGGTTCCTCACGGCGGCGGGAGTCACGGCGCTGGCCATTCCTACCGTGGGGGTGCGGGTGGCGCGCTCGCACCTGCTGGTCTTGATGGGCCTGTTGGGCTATGGCCTGAGCTGGATGCAGTGGAACCTGATGGTGATCAGCAGCACGGTGGAGCCGGGTGTCTGGTTCAACGCCAGCTTCAGCCTCTCGGCGCTCGCCCTGGGTTGGGGCGCGCGCTGGCTGCGCTTTGAGATGTCGGTGGATGCCGACTACCGCCGCCAGTGTGACCGGGCCATGAACTATGTGCCGCTGGTGTCGATGACGCTGGCGGCCATCACCCTGGTGCTGCTGTTTGTCGCGCCCGACGGGCGTGCCGGGGTGCAGGCGCTCATCTTGGTGTGCTGCCTGCTGGTGCTGCTGCTGGCCGCACTGCGCCAGACCATTGTGGTCAGCCTGCTCAACCGACTGCGCACGGCCGAGGCCGCCGTGCTGCGCAACGAAGAGCAGCTGTACCGGGTGGCGCACTTTGACGCGCTCACCGGCCTGCCCAACCGCCGCTACTTTGAAGATGCGCTGGAGCGCGCCGTGGCCGAGGCCGCGCGCGACACGCAGGGCACCAACCGCCGTGTGGCGCTGCTGCTGATCGACCTGGACCACTTCAAGAGCGTGAACGAAACCTACGGCCACCGCGTGGGCGATGCGCTGCTGAGTGAGGTGGCCCAGCGTATCACCCAGCTGCTGGCGGGGCAGGGCCTAGTGTCGCGGCTGGCCAATGACCAGTTCACCGTGATGCTGCTGCGCCCCGCCTCGCGCACCGAGCTGGCGCAACTGGCCGCATCGCTGGTTGAAGGGCTGGGGAGACCCTGGGAGCTGTCGGAGGTGGGGGCGCAGTACATGGGTGCCAGCCTGGGCATCAGCCTGTACCCGGACGACTCTGCCAACAGTGTGGAGCTGGTGCGCCACGCGCATTCGGCGCTGCACGCCACCAAAAGCGCAGGGCGCGGCTCGTACCGTTTCTACATCGAGGAGTTCACGCAGATCACGCGCAGTCGGCTGGAGCTGCGCCGCCGCCTGCACAGCGCGCTGCAGGGTGGCGAGTTCACGCTGGTGTACCAGCCCCAGCTCAACCAGCAGCGCCATACGGTGGGCGCCGAGGCGCTGCTGCGCTGGTCAGTAGACGGCAAGGCGGTGCAGCCGGACGAGTTCATTCCGCTGGCCGAGGAGAGTGGGCTCATCGTGCCGATGGGCCTGTGGGTGTTCGACACCGCCTGCCGCCAGGTGGCGCAGTGGCGCGCCGAGGGCTGGCAGGTGCCGGTGGTGTCGGTCAATGTCTCCACCATCCAGCTACGCGAACCAGGGTTCACCAAGACCTTGCTGGGCGTCACCGAGCGCGCGGGGGTGGAGCCTGCGGACCTGGTGCTGGAGATCACCGAGTCGCAGTTGCTGGACGAATCGCTCTACGCCATTGCGCTCGACCTGAAAAACGCGGGTTTTGCGCTGTCGATCGACGACTTTGGCACCGGGCACTCGTCGCTCATCAAGCTCAAGCGCCTGCCAGTGGGTGAGCTGAAGATCGACAAGGTGTTTGTGCGCGACATCGTGGTGGATGTGAACGACCGCGAGATCTGCGCCACCATCAATGCGCTGGCCCGCACGCTGGGCCTTTCGGTGGTGGCAGAAGGGGTGGAGACCGAGGAGCAGCTGCAGCTTTTGATCAAGATGGGCTGCGAGCGTTTTCAGGGCTGGCTGTTTGCCCCGGCGCTGCCGCCGGAGCAACTGGCCCGGCAGTGGCTGCAGCGGCAGTCGACAAGCCGCACAACCGTCTGAACGCGGATTTGCTATTTAATTAATAGCTATTAGCGCTTGTCTAATAAGCGATGGAGTCACTTTTCAGTATAAAAAAAAGCCCGGCATGGAGCCGGGTTTTGCAATGTTGGCGGGGCCTGGTGTCCTGAGCTGGAAGTTCGTTGATGAAATGAATTTCCAACTCAGGACACTAGGGATCCTCTGCACGAATCGAGCGGTAAGTGTGCGCTGCGGATCTGGAGGGGCTGCCAGGCGCAAAACGCAGCAATAGCTGTAGCTATTGCGAGGTTTTGCAACACCGCAGACCACCCGAGTCCGCAGATGCACACGGTGCGGTGATTCGTGCAGAGGGTCCCCAGGGCCCTGCAGTTGCCGTTCAGGCCGCTTGCGCTACGCTGGCCTGGTTGGCTGCGGCGCCGGTGTGGTTGGTGATTTCCACTTCGGCGGAAGCCAGGGCTGCGGCCTTGGCATCAGGGCCCATGGCCACGCCTTCAGCGCGCACAAACCGCACGTCGGTGATGCCGAAGAAGCCGAACACCACCTTCAGGTAGCTCTCCTGGTGCTCCATGGCCTGGCCGCCTTCGCTGGTGGAATACACGCCACCCCGGGTGGAGGCCACGATCACAGTCTTGCCTTTGGCCAGGCCTTCGGGCCCGTTGGCGGTGTACTGGAACGTGCGGCCGGGTTGGGCAAGCCGGTCGATCCAGGCCTTGAGCTGGGTGGGAATGCTGAAGTTGTACAGCGGTGCGCCAATCACCACCACGTCGGCTGCCAGAAACTGGCTGACCAGTTGCTCGGACACCGCGTTCTCGCGCTTTTGCGCTTCGCTCAAGCCTTCGGTCTGGCCAGTGCGCGGAGTCATTGCGTCCATTGTGAAGTGTGCGGGGGTGTTGGCTACCAGATCGAGGTAGGTCACCTCGGTGGCTGGATGGCTGGCTTTGTAGGCGGCCACGATCTGTGCCGTGAGCTGTCGCGAAACGGAGTTGGCACCGGTGATGGCGGAATCGACGTGAAGCAGTTGCATGAAAAACTCCTTGGGGTTCTGTGGATGGAGCCACAGCGTGTGGCCATGGGATGAATTGTGGTTGTTCATCCGTTTGTTGATAAGGTGGTTAATTTGAGATAGATTGTTCCATCCATCGAATGAATCGCGCGTGGCTACAACCCGCACTTCCACCATGCAAGACCTCAATGACATGCTGTATTTCGCCGAAGTGGTGGAGCGCGGTGGCTTTGCCGCTGCGGGCCGCGCCCTCGGCATCCCCAAGTCGCGCCTGTCGCGGCGCGTGTCCGACCTGGAGGCGCAGCTGGGTGTGCGTCTGCTGCAACGCACCACCCGCAAGCTGTCGCTGACCGAAGTGGGCGAGGCCTACTTGCGCCATTGCCAGTCCATGCGCGAGTCGGCCCAGGCTGCGGCCGACACTGTGGCCCAGGTGCAGACCACACCGCGCGGCACCATCCGCGTGAGTTGCCCGGTGACGCTGGCGCAGACCGTGGTGGCCGAGCTGATGCCCCGGTTTCTCGCCCAGTACCCCGAGGTGCGTATCGACATGCTGGTGAGCAACCGTGCGGTGAACCTGGTGGAGGAGGGCATCGACGTGGCGCTGCGCGTGCGCCCCTCGGTGGACGACAGCGGCAGCATGGTCGTCAAGCGGCTGGACCACACCACGCAGATCCTGGTGGCCAGCCCCGAGCTGCTGATCCGCCAGGGCACGCCAAAGACGCTGGACGATCTGGCCAAGCTTGACAGCATTGCCATGTCGGCACCCGAGGGCCGGTCCATCTGGAATCTCATCGGCCCTGGCGGCGTGCACCAGATGGTGCAGCACACGCCGCGCTATGTGGCCGATGACCTGCTCACACTCAAATACGCCGCCGTGGCGGGCACCGGCGTGTGCTGGATGCCCGACTACATGTGCCAGGAAGAAATGCGCGAGCGCAAGCTGGTGCGGGTGCTGCCTGACTGGGCGCCCGCGCCCGCCATCGTGCATGCGGTGTTCCCCTCGCGCCGTGGGCTGTCGCCCGCCGTGCGGCGGTTTCTGGACTACCTGGGCGAGGCCATGCCCGGGCGCAGCAGCCTGAGCACGCGGCAGGCCCTGCAGGGGCTCGACGGCGCGAATATCTGAGTTGCTGAGCGCAAAGACTGCGCTTGTACACGGGTTCAATGGGCGGCACGCTTTTTGGCCCCACAATGCAACGAATTGCAACTGTGCGGGCTGCCCCCGTCCCTGTGTTCAGCACACGCGGCGGCCCGGGGATTTTTTGTGACTGCTCCACACCCCATCGACCAAGACATCCGGCAGGCCCGTGTGCACCCCGCCGTGCGGGCCATCGTGGTTCCGCCGTGCCCCGAATCGTTGCTGCGCCTGCAGCAGATCATGGCCGAGCCCGAGCTGGATTCGGCGGCCCTGGAACAATTGGCGTCCTCCGACGTGGCCCTGGCCGCTGCCGTCATGCGGCTGGCCAACAGCCCGCTGTATGGCCTGGCCCAGCCGGTGCAGACCGTGGGCATGGCGCTCACGGTGTTGGGGCTGCAGCCAGCGGTGCAGTTGCTATCGGCCTTCATCACGCGCAACGCGCTGCAGGTGCGGTCCCCGTTGCTGGAGCATTTCTGGGAAAGCTCGCAGCGCCGCGCCATCGCCTGCGAACACATCGGCCACCAGCTCTACAGCTTTGACCCGGGCCTGGGCTACAGCTTCGGTCTGTTCTGCCATGTGGGCATGCCGGTGTTGGTGAAGGCGGTGCGCGGCTATGCTGGCACCGTGACCGAGGCCCTGGCGCGCAAGGACCGCACCTTCACCCAGACCGAAAACGCCAGCCACCGCACCGACCACGCCGTGATGGGCGCCATCGTCGCGCGCACCTGGCACCTGCCAGGCGACGTAGCGCAAGCCATCTGGCTGCACCACGACTTTGCCTGCCTCGATGACGAGCGGTTTGACCCTACCGTACGCCACCTGGTGGCCCTGGGCCTGCTGGCCGAGTTTCTGGTCAACCAGCATGACAACCTGCCACCCACGCGCGAATGGCAGCAGCATGGGCAGGCCTGCATGGACCACCTGCATGTAACGCAGGACGAACTGGACCATTGGATCGACGCGCTGCACCCGGCGTTTGAGGCGGTGCGGTTCTGATGCCGATGCGCGGCTGATCAATCAGAAGACCGTTCGGGCTGAGTTCATCACCGCCGCCCTCAGCGCACCGCCTCCAGCAACTCGGCCAGGCGCGTATGCCCCCGCTGCGCAGCCCACTGCGCCGCATTCAGGCCCTCGCGGTCCACCAGCCGGGGGTTGGCGCCCAGGGCCAGGAGCTTCTGGGCGGTGGCGGTGTGGCCGTTCATCGCTGCCAGCATCAAGGCGGTTCTGCCCTCGTTGTCGCGGGCGTCCACAGACGTTCCCTGGCGGACGAGGCTTTCTATCTGCTGGGGGTTGCCCGCACGGGCAGCGTCCCACACGTGGCCTGGCAACGATGCCCCGAGGCGTTTTTGCATGGAGGCGGTGGTTGCTCCGTTGCTGTCGCGGGCCACAGAGTCGGCCAGGGGGCTGCGGGCGGCCGGGGCTGCAGCAGCGGCCGCTGCCTGGGGCTCGGGCGCGGCTGGTGGGGGGGGCTGTTTTGTGGGAGCTGTTGCCGCGTGCTCGCGGCTCTCGGCGTTGGGGGCGGCGACCGGGGAGGGCGATGCGGGGAACCCAGACATGGCTCCGGCTGCGCGGGGGGCGTGCAGGGTTTCAGTTTCTGCGGCTGCTGTGGAGGCAGACGCGGGGGCGGGGGCCACAGCCGTGGCAGGTGCTGGAGTCGGTGCCGGGGTTGGTGCTGGCGCGGTCTTGGCTAAGGGCTGCGCGGGGGTCGGTGCGTGCGCAGGCGAAGGTGCCGTGGTGGACTTGGGGGCCACGGCCCCGGTGGCCGGGCTGGTGGTGTTGCGGGCGCGCTCCTGCTCCTGTGCGCTGTCGGGGGGGGCTGGCAATGCGGCCGACGGAGGCGGGGGGAGGGCCTCTGGCAGGGGCTTGGGTGCGGGGGCGGCCGAGGGCGCGGGGGCTGGGGCGGTTTGGGCTGCAGGTGCGGGCGCCTCGGCCCGGCGGTGGCTGAATGCGGTGTCCCGCTCCTCGGGCGTGCCGCGTTCGAACTGCAGCATCAGCAAACCGGTCAGGCCCACCACGGCCACGGTGGCCAGGGCCGAGATCTTCCAGCGTGCCTGGTTGGCGGCGGGGGCTTCAGGCGTTGGAGCGGGGCCTGCAGTGTGGGCGGCCGCCACCATCTGTGCATGCGCGCGCACGGCCTCGCGCACATGCGCGCCGGGGCGGGCGCCTTCCTGCGCGCTGGCTTCGTGGTAGCGCCGGACCAGCTCGTCGTCCTGCAGGTTCATACAAACTCCTTGAGGTGCTGGCGCAGGCTGGCCCGCGCGTAGCGCAGGCGGCTCTTGGCGGTTTCGAAATTCACGCCGGTGGCCTCGGCAATCTCCTGCACGCCCAGGTCGCCTTCGGCCTGCAGCAGGAAGGCCTCGCGCTGCTCCAGCGGCAACTGTTCCACCGCCGCAATCAGCGCGGCCGCCTGTTCGCGCGACTGTAGTTGCCGCACGGGCCCAAAGCCCGAGTCGGCCACCAGCGTGTCGGCCAGCCTGCGCGCATCGTCGTCGCTCGCATCCAGGCTGGTGTGGTGCCTGGCGGTGCGCAGGTGGTCCACAAGCCGGTGGTGCGCCAGGGTGAACAGCCAGGTGCGGAACTTGGCTTTCACCTCGTAGCGGGCAGCATTGCGCGCCACGGCAAACCACACGTCCTGCAGCAGGTCATCGGCCACGGCCTGCACCTTGACGCTGCGAAACACAAACCGCCACACCGCCAGTTCGTGCCGCCCATACAGTACATCGAACGCGCCCAGTTCTCCTGCGGCGTAGCGCAACATCAGCGCTTCGTCAGAGTCCTCCATGGTGGCGGGGAATGGGGTGGATGGCACCCGCGCATTATGGGAGGGACTCATGCGCTCGCGGGCAGATCCGCTGGGGTTGCATTCAGGGCCTACCTCGGATCTGGTACGTAAGACACGTTGTCCGATTGCGGCACGGTTTGTGGTACCGGCGGGTGCGCACGCCGCTTTCGGATCACGCCTTTTGCAATCAGGTTTTTGCGGCTGTCGTAACGGATGCTGATGACCTCTTCGAGGAGGTGCGACACAACCGGGGTCCGGCGCTGCCCGTGCGGGGCTTCCTCGCTCAGACGGTCTTCGTTGCTAACTTTGTTGCGGCGTTGGCCGGACGGTTCAGGCCTCACCTGTGCAACGGGGTCGATGATCCGCTGGCGGAACAATGCAATCTGGATCAGGCCCACCTTGGTTGAGCGCGCAGTGAGGTCAGCGTGGAAGTTTGCAACGTTTGCGAACTCGAAGTGAGGCAACGTGCCGCTGGATTTGTACCAGCCGGCAATTCGATCGCGCGCATGGGGCAAGAACACATAGCCGCTCCGTCTCCACCCGTCGTTCTGACCGGTGAACTCATCGGTCTGACCGGTTAGTACGTCGACGCCATCCACCATTAGCACGACATTCACCCTGTCGCCGCTGCGATTGTGCAATGTGACCGCATACTGGGCCCCAGGTCGGCCAGCGACCCAGTATTGGCCCTTGGCGTAGTACATCGGCAGCCTGGCGCCTGTTTTGGGGTTGACGATAGTGACTTGGGCCAGGCGGCCGATGGCCTGGGCGGGCAAGCTGGTCAGCGCGAGCAGTACGGCCAGCGCGGTGACGGTGGTATGGATGAGGGCAGGGAGTGTGGGGGAACCGGTTTTCATAGCGGCCCTTTGACGATGTTATTAGTGCTGAGTGAAACGAGCGGAATGGCTGGGTCGGATCAGGGGCAGTCGGCCGCCGCGCACTGTGCGAGGCGCCCGTTCACCTGCGCGCGGGACGGCTGCGCATGGCCGGTCCGCTATCTCGGGCCCAGTCAATTCGGGTCCGGCACATAGGACAGGTTGTCCGATTGCGGGAATGCCCGGGGCACCGGCATGCGCGCTGGCCGTTCGCGGATGATGCCGCTGGCCACCAGGTTCTCGCGGCTGTCGTAGCGGATGCTGATGATTTCATTGGGCTGCTCCTGCAGGCGCGTGAAGCTGGTGTGGGTGACGACCGAGGTCTCGCGCTGGCCGTGCGCCGTGCCCAGCTTGGCCGAAGGCATGGGGGCGGCCTTGGCCACACTGTCGGCAGATTGCGAGCGGGCAGAGGATTCGGCCGATGGGTCAGGGGCCGCCGGTGCAGCGGCAGCGGGTGACGCGGGTTCCTCCCGCAGGCGCCCGAGGCCGTGGCCGTTGTCACGGCGCTGGCTGTAGGGCTCGGGGGTGATGGCGGGGGCAGGCTGGGGCACCGGCGGCTGTTCGCGGAACAGTGCTACGCCAATCACGCCCACATGCGCCGGGCGGCCCGTGCGGGCGGCATACGAGTTGGCAATGTGGGAAAACTCGAAGGCCGCTACCTGGCTGTCGCTCTTGCGCCAGCCGGTGATCTGGTAGCGCTCGTACGGCGAGAACACATACCCGCGCTGGTCCCATGCAGCGGTTTCGCTGCTGAGCACATTGACTCCGTCCACCGAGGGAACAGCCAGCACCCGCTCTCCCAGCCGGTTGCGCACCGTGATGGCATACCGCGCCCCGGGCCGCCCTGCCACCCAGTATTCGCCCCGGGCGTAGTGCACCGGCAGCGTGGCGCCGGTGTCACGGTCCACGATGGTGACATCAGCCAGGCGGCCAATGGCCTGGGCAGGAAGGTGGGCCAGGCCCAGCAATGCCGTCAGGGCGGCGAGGGCGGGCAGGGTGAGCGAACGGGGTTTCATAGCAGCTCCATCAAAAAAATGTGGTGGTGCTGTATGAAACGAACGGGGTGGGTCAATGGGGTTGAGAGGTGCCGAAAAAAATCAAAAATAGTTTTCAGCACTGCATCGCACCCAAGCTTGCGGGCCTACCGTTCGCACTGCGGTCTCAGTGAGCTAGGCGTCGCACGCTGGTGGTGGGCAGGGCATTGCCCCGGTGACTCGCTGTGGCGCGTGTGCCCATGCCTGCTGCAGCGCTGCCGCTGACCTGGAACACGGCCACCAGCTCTGCCAGGCGCTGGGCCTGCTGGCGCAGGTTCTCTGCGGCAGCGGTGCTTTCACCCACCAGCGCGCCGTTTTGCTGCGTCATCTGGTCCAGCTGGGTCACGGCCACGTTGACCTGCGAGATGCCGTCGCTCTGCTCGGCAGCGGCGGTGCTGATCTCGCCGATGATGCCGTTCACGCGCTGCACGCCTTGCACGATCTCGTTCATGGTGTCACCAGCGTTGGCCACGAGCTGGGTGCCCGAGTCCACTTTTTCGACGCTGGACTGGATCAGCGCCTTGATCTCCTTGGCGGCCTCGGCGCTGCGTTGCGCCAGGCTGCGCACCTCGGTGGCCACCACCGCAAAGCCGCGCCCCTGTTCACCCGCGCGCGCTGCTTCCACGGCAGCGTTCAGCGCCAGGATGTTGGTCTGGAACGCAATGCCGTCGATCACGCCGATGATGTCGGCGATCTTCTGGCTGCTGTGGTGGATGTCCTGCATGGTGCTCACCACCTGCTGCATCACCTCGCCACCCTTGGTGGCGGTGCTGGCGGCGGTGGTGGCCAGTTGGTTGGCCTGGCGGGCCGAGTCGGCGCTCTGGCGCACGGTGGCGGTCAGCTCTTCCATGCTGGCGGCGGTTTGCTCCAGGCTGCTGGCGGCTTGTTCGGTGCGGTGGCCCAGGTTCTGGTTGCCACTGCTGATGTCATCGCTGGTGGTGCGCAGCTGCGCAATGTTGTCGCGCACGGCCGAGACCAGTTCATGAAAGCGCTGTTGCATGTCGCGCACGGCCACCATCACGCTGCCGGTGTCGCCCGCCTTGACCTGCACGTGCGCCGTCAGATTGCCTTGCTGGATGGCCTGCACCACGGCGCGCACTTCGCTGGGCTCTGCCCCCAGCTCGCGGCCAATGCTGCGCGATACCAGCACTGTCACCGCCACGCTGATCAGCACGGCCAGCAGGGTGATGGACAGCATCACGCCGGTGAATTGGCTGGCGTCCTGGTTGGCCGTCTGGCTGTTCTTGATGATGCGGCCTTCCTCGTAGTCGATGAGCTTGTTGGCTGCGGCCAGCCATTGCTCGTACTGCGGTTTGGCCTCGGCCCAGAGCAGGGCTTCGGCGCCCGCGCGGTCGCCAGCCTGCATCAGTGCAACCACCTTGCTGGTGGTGGCCACCGTGCGTGCTTCGATGTCCTTGAGCGCTTGCACCATGGGGCCCACTTCGGGTGGGACCTCTTTTACGGTTTTCAGCACGTTGTCGAGTTGCGTGGCGGACTGGGCATAAAAGTCGGCCAGCCGCGCGATGGATTCAATCTCTTTTTTGCGCGCCTCGTCGTTGGGTGCCAGCACCACGTCCCGCACCGCGATGGAGCGGTCGTGGGCCGAACCCCGGAAGTTGATGGCAGCGCGCTGAATGACAGCGTTTTGCGTGGCATTGGCGGTCAATGCGCCATCGATGCCCCGTGCAATGAGCACGCTGTAGACCGACATTCCGAGCAAAGCCACGATGACCAGGCCGAAGCCCGCCATCAGGCGCTGGCTGATTTTCCATGTGTGCATTGAAGGTGCCTCTTGAAGATGTCTTGGGGCGACGTTGCCCATACATACCGCCAGGCGTCCCAGTTGGAGGGGCAGACCACAGCAAATTGTTTGCATTTAGTTACATTGTACTGACTAGTTGTAAATTAAACCGTTTGGTTTAATTTATCTACTCGATAGTCAATGCTTGTTTGTCTGGGCAGGAGTTGAGGCTTTTTTAGATGTTTTGGCGATTAAATAACAAGAATTAAGTCGTTTGGGTTTTAAGGTGCGGCTCGCAGAATGCAAGTGCTGTGACCCCTACCATCTCCATCATCATCGTCCCCGGCTGGCGCGACTCTGGCCCCGGACACTGGCAAAGCCTGTGGGCCGAGCGCCTGCCCAATGCGCGCCGCGTGGTGCAGGACGACTGGATCACGCCCACCCGGACGGCCTGGGTGGGGCAACTGGAAAAGACCGTTTTGGCCGCGCCGAACCCCGTGGTGATCGTGGCGCACAGCCTGGGCTGCATCGCTACCTCTCATATGGGCCCCGAGGCAGCGGCCCGCGTGTGTGGCGCGCTGCTGGTGGCCCCTGCAGACCCCGAGCGCCGCGCCATCCTGAGCGACTTTGCGCCCGTGCCCTACGCCGCGCTGCCCTACCGCAGCATTGTGGTGGCCAGCAGCAACGACCCTTTTTGCCCCATCCGCCTGGCGGGCGCCTATGCCAGGGCCTGGGGCAGCGAGTTCGTGCGCATGCAAAACGCCGGGCACATCAACATCGACTCGGGCCATGGCGAATGGCCCCTGGGCTGGGCATTGCTGCAATCGCTGGAAGGCGACCACGCCGTGCCGCAGCAGCCTGCCGCCCCAACACACGCATCGTCTGCAGCGGCCTGATTGCTGTAATTTTGATAGCTATTGGCGCTTGATATTAAAGCGCTAGCGGCTTATTTGGCTTGAAGCGCCGCGTACGGGTTGGCTACCCGGGCAGGCATGCAATCGACCTGCGGCGGTCGATGAAAAATCCATATACCAATATACGATTAATTAACAAGAATATATTCTTTTGAGTTTTAAGGGCGCCTCCGCACAATGCGCCATCTCCAGTATTTTTTGGGCGACACCACCATGACTTCTTTGAAACTCAAGACCCTTCTTGCCTCCCTGGCCCTGGCCGCCAGCGGCATGGCTGCCGCACAGAATTCCCTGTTGAACGTGTCGTATGACGTGGCCCGCGAGTTCTACAAGGACTACAACGCCGCCTTTGCCGCGCACTACAAGAAGACCACTGGCCAGGACGTGAAGATCGACCAGTCGCACGCCGGCTCCAGCGCCCAGGCGCGTGCCGTGAACGACGGCCTGGCCGCCGACGTGGTGACCATGAACACCACCACCGACGTGCAGTTCCTGGCCGACAGCGGCGTGGTGGCCAAGGACTGGGCCAAGAAGTTTCCGCACGATGCATCGCCCACCACCTCGACCATGCTGTTCCTGGTGCGCAACGGCAACCCCAAAGGCATCAAGGACTGGGAAGACCTCATCAAGCCCGGCGTGCAGGTGATCGTGGTGAACCCCAAGACCGGCGGCAACGGCCGTTATGCCTATCTGGCTGCCTGGGGCGCCGTGCGTGAAAAGGGTGGCACCGAGGCGCAGGCCGCCGAGTTTGTGGGCAAGCTCTACAAGAACGTGCCCATCCTGGCCAAGGGTGGACGTGACGCCACGGCCACCTTCCTGCAACGCAACCAGGGCGATGTGCTGATCACGTTCGAATCCGAGGTGGTCTCCATCGACCGCGAATTCGGCGCCGGCAAGGTCGATGCGATCTACCCGTCGGTGAGCGTGGTGGCCGAGAACCCTGTGGCCGTGGTGGAGCGCACCGTGGCCAAGAAGGGTACGGCCCAGCTGGCCAAAGCCTACCTGGACTACCTGTATTCGGAGGAGGCGCAGGAGATCGCCGCCAAGCATGCCATCCGCCCCCGCTCGGAAAAGGTGCTCAAGAAGTACGAAGCCACCTTCAAGCCGCTCAAGCAATTCACCGTGGCCAAGTACTTCGGCTCGCTGACCGAAGCGCAGAAGGTGCACTTCAACGACGGCGGACAGTTCGACAAGCTGTACACGAAGTGAACACCCCCCTTAACCGCTTCTCGGCTTCCCCCTCTCTGCGCGCTGCGCGCTCCGGGAGGGGGGACGACGCCAGCGCGGCGGGGCGGCCCTTGCGCGGCGTCCGCTGGCTCAGGTCACGCCAGTTTTTAAGCGCTGCGTAAACAAATAGCTTCCTATGACTAGAAATAAGAGCGCCAAGAAGGTGCTGCCAGGCTTCGGCCTGACGCTGGGCTACACGCTCTTTTACCTGAGCATCATCGTGCTGATCCCGCTGTCGGCACTGATTTTCAAGACCTTCACGCTCACCTGGGAGCAATTCTGGGCGGCCATCAGCGCACCGCGCGTGATGGCCTCGTACCGGCTGACCTTTGGCGCATCGTTTCTCGCGGCGCTGGTCAACCTGGTGTTTGGCCTGCTGATCGCGTGGGTGCTGGTGCGCTACAAGTTTCCGGGCAAGAAGATCGTGGACGCGCTGGTGGACCTGCCGTTTGCGCTGCCCACCGCTGTGGCCGGCATCTCGCTGACCGCACTGTTGGCAGGCAATGGCTGGGTCGGGCAGATTCTGGAGCCCATGGGCATTCAGCTCGCGTTCAAGCCTGCGGGTATCGTGATTGCGCTGATTTTCATCGGCCTGCCGTTTGTGGTGCGCACCGTGCAGCCCGTGCTCGAAGATGCCGAGAAGGAGCTGGAAGAAGCCGCCACCTGCCTGGGTGCCACGCGCCTGCAAACCTTCACCAAGGTCATCCTGCCCTCCATCACCCCTGCACTGCTCACTGGCTTTGCCATGGCATTTGCGCGGGCGGTGGGGGAGTACGGTTCGGTCATCTTCATCGCGGGCAACATGCCCATGGTGTCGGAGATCACGCCGCTGATCATCATCGGCAAGCTGGAGCAGTACGACTACGCAGGCGCCACGGCCGTGGCCGTGGTGATGCTCGTGATCTCGTTCATCCTGCTCTTGGTCATCAACGCACTACAGGCATGGCAGCGTCGCCATGCGGGGGCTCCAGCATGAGCGGCAACAACTCCCGAACCATACGCCGCGCCCAAGCGGGCACGACCGAATCGCCGTGGGTGCGCTACACCCTGATTGCTGTCGCGCTCGCCTTCATGCTGCTGTTCCTGGTGTTGCCGCTGGCCGCCGTGTTCGCCGAGGCGCTGCGCAAAGGCTTTGGCGCGTACCTCGACGGCCTGCGTGAACCCGACGCCTGGTCGGCCATCAAGCTCACACTCATCACCGCGCTGATTGCGGTGCCGCTGAACCTGGTGTTTGGCGTGGCAGCGGCCTGGTGCATTGCCAAGTACGAGTTCAAGGGCAAGGCGTTCTTGACCACGTTGGTGGACCTGCCGTTCTCGGTGTCGCCCGTGGTGGCGGGCCTGATCTATGTGCTGATGTTCGGCGCACAGGGCTGGTTTGGCCCCTGGCTGCAGGCACACGACATCAAGATCATCTTTGCCGTGCCGGGCATCGTGCTGGCCACCGTATTTGTGACCTTCCCGTTCATCGCGCGTGAGCTGATCCCGCTGATGCAGGCGCAGGGCAACGACGAGGAGCAGGCCGCCATCGTGCTGGGCGCCACCGGCTGGCAGACCTTCTGGTACGTGACGCTGCCCAACATCAAGTGGGGCCTGCTGTACGGCGTGATCCTGTGCAATGCGCGGGCCATGGGCGAGTTTGGCGCGGTATCCGTGGTGTCGGGCCACATCCGTGGGCAGACCAACACCATCCCGCTGCACGTCGAGATTCTCTACAACGAATACCAGTCGGTGGCTGCGTTTGCGGCGGCCTCGCTGCTGGCGCTGCTGGCGCTCGTCACCCTGGTGATCAAGACCATTGCAGAGCACCGCAACGAGCAGGCGCTGAAGGCGGCTGCCGAATTGCCCCCCGAGCGGCCCGCGCCTTTGCCAACCGCCCGCTGAAGGAAGAAGACCATGAGCATTGAAATCCGTAACGTCAGCAAGCAATTCGGCGACTTCCAGGCGCTGCGCGATGTGAGCCTCGATATCGCGTCGGGCGAACTCATCGCGCTGCTGGGCCCCTCGGGCTGCGGCAAGACCACGCTGCTGCGCATCATCGCGGGCCTGGAGACGGCCGATGTGGGCACCATCCATTTCAGCGGCGAAGACACCACCGATGTGCACGTGCGCGAGCGCAACGTGGGCTTCGTGTTCCAGCACTACGCGCTGTTTCGCCACATGACGGTGTTCGAGAACGTGGCCTTCGGCCTGCGCGTCAAGCCCCGCAGTGAGCGACCGAGCGAGGCGCAGATCAAGCAAAAGGTGACTGACCTGCTCAAGCTCGTGCAGCTCGACTGGTTGGCCGAGCGCTATCCCTCGCAGCTGTCCGGCGGCCAGCGCCAGCGCATCGCCCTGGCCCGTGCCCTGGCGGTGGAACCCAAGGTGCTGCTGCTGGACGAGCCCTTCGGAGCCCTGGACGCCAAGGTGCGCAAGGAACTGCGCCGCTGGCTGCGCCGCCTGCACGACGAACTGCATGTCACCTCGATCTTCGTGACCCATGACCAGGAAGAAGCGCTGGAAGTGGCCGACCGCGTGGTGGTGATCAACCAAGGCCGCATTGAGCAAAGCGGCTCGCCCCAGCAGGTATGGGACCAGCCAGCCAGCCCGTTTGTGTATGGCTTTTTGGGTGATGTGAACCTGTTCCACGGCCGCGCCCATGAAGGCCTGGTGCACCTCGACGGCATGCAGATCGACTCGCCCGAACACAGCCAGGCGCAAAATGCCAAGGCCTTTGCCTATGTGCGGCCGCACGACCTGGATGTGGAGCGCTATTCGCCCGGCGCCGGGCTCGACGCCCAAGGTCGCCCGCGCGGCATCGTGGCCCAACTGAGCCGCGCCATTGTGGTGGGCCCGATTGCGCGGCTGGAACTTATTCCCTCCGACGACCACAAACCAGCGGACAATGCGTCCCCAGACCACTTGATCGAAGCGCAGATCCCTGCGCAGCAGTTCAAGGAAATGGGTTTCAAGGAGGGTGAAACGCTGGTGGTGACACCGCGCCGCGCCCGCGTGTTCTTGGATCACGCCGCTGGAATCTGACTCCCCCTGAGCCGCTGCGCGTCTTCCCCCTGAGGGGGCGCACCCGGTGGACTGGCGGAGCCAGATCCACGGGTGTACTGGCATGGGCCGCGCCCGTTTCGGAGGCGGCACCGTTTGCAATGGCTATTGGATGAGGGATAAGAATGATGGTGTTGAACTGGATCGATCAGGCCCCGCGCCGCGTGCTGGCACTGATCAGCGTGGCTTGTGTGGCGATGCTGGCTTTTGGCATGTACTTGCAGCATGTGGTGGGCCTGGAGCCTTGTCCCATGTGCATCGTGCAGCGCTATGCTCTCATTGGTGTAGCAATCTTCACAGGTCTGGCAAGCGCTAGGGGCTCAAAAGGCTGGTGGATGGGCTGGGGCGCGCTGGCCCTGATCGCATCCGGCTTCGGCGCCTTCGTGGCGGCCCGCCAGAGCTGGCTGCAGTGGTACCCACCCGAAGTCGCCACCTGCGGCCGCGACTTCTACGGCATGATCGAAAACTATCCCATCAGCCGCGCCATCCCCATGATCTTCCGGGGCTCCGGTGACTGCGCTGCGATTGACTGGACGTTCCTGGGTGGCTCGATAGCCAACTGGTCGTTTGTGTGTTTTGTGGGGTTTGCGGTGGTGCTGCTGGCGCTGTTGGTGCGCGGGTTCACCAGCGGCAATCGTCGGGGTTCCGGTTACTCGATGGCTTGATGCGCCGGGGTCGGCTCGCTTGTCGTAGCCCGTAACTTGCATCAGAAAAAAAGGCGCTCCTTGTGAGCGTCATTTTTTTTGCGTTGGCATGGCAGGTCTTCACGCTGAGAATCCAGGTTTCGGGAGCATTCGATCAGGTAGTCGCAGAGGCGCCAGCGCCTGGCAATGGTGCGATATCAGCGAATGCATGGGCCTTCTCGATCCGGTTGCGCCCAGCTGCCTTGCCCTGGTAAAGCGCGACATCGGCAGCCCGCAGGGCCTTCTCCAAGGCGTGGCCGTTGGCGAACCGGGGTGACACACCAATGGTGACGGTGCAGTGCAGCGGTTTGTCGTGGCCGCTCACGTGAATGGCCTGTTCTTCGACCGCTGCGCGCAGTCGTTCTGCCAACTGCACGACGCCGACATCATCACTGTCGAGGCAGACAGCCACAAACTCTTCTCCTCCTATGCGGCCCGTCAGGTCGCCTCGGCGCACGGTGGTGCGCAGCACATCTGCAACATGGCGCAGCACGGTGTCGCCAGCCTGGTGTCCGTAGGTGTCGTTGATGCGTTTGAAGTGGTCCACGTCCAGCAGCAGCAAGTAAGCGGGCGCGACGTTGTGGAGGTTGAAGTGTTGCTCCAGCGCTTCTGAAAGCCCCCGGCGATTGAGCAGTTGCGTCATGGGATCGCGCGCCGCCATCTGGCTCAGATCATCGGTCAGGCGCCGGAACACCAGCCAAATCATGAAGGGTGGCACCACCGTCGCCAGGGACGACATATAGATGTAGAACACCATCTGAAAGCTGCTGTCCATGTGCAGCACTTCCAGTCCGCCCTGGAGTAGCCTTATGAACTTGATTGCGTTCAGAATGCAGATGCCACTGATCAGGAGCGCGAAAAATGCCATTTCGCGGTACAGGTGCTTGGCGAATGTGCGAACACCATAGAGTGCCGCGAGCGTCATGACCAGGAACAGCAGCGCAGACATCCCGGACAGCATGGCGTAGCGGGCGACCGGCCCCAAGCTCCACTGAATCAGTGCCTGTGCGGCGGAGTAGGCGAGCACAAATGCCGCCAGCGGCCGCCACAGCGGCGCGGGAAATCCAAAGAACCGCATGACCCCGAGGCCATAGGTGATCGGGGCCGCCAGGGTGAGGGTGTGGTTGACCACGCTCATCATGCTCCAGGCCGGGCCGCCTTCCACCAACTGCAGCACATAGGCAAGCCCCAGCAGCAAGTTGCCCATGGCAAAAAAATCCATGCCCATCTTCTTGCCCTGCAAGCGCTTGCTGATGAGCAAAAACATCACCGCGAAGCACAGCAGGTGAGCACACAGCATGCCGACGAGAACAGACCCCACCATGTCAGCGTCCTTCGGAGTCTGGCCGTGCGGTGGCGGCCCCAGGCGCGAGCCTCTTTGCCGGACGCGCAAACAGCACACCCTCTGTCCCATCCACCCATGCGGGTAGCTTGTGCATCACGCTGGCCAAAAGATCGCTGGCCTGCCACTGCGCCAGCCAGGCTTGCAGGCGGGGCCAGGGCTGTGCGGCCCACCAATCGGCATCAATGCCTGCAAACTGCCGTACAAAAGGCGCAATCGCCATATCGGCCAGGGCCGCATGGGTGCCGAACAGATAGGGCTGGTCCGGCCAGAGACGCGCCTCCAGCCCCCCCAGCCAGGCCACGGCGCGGGCGCGTTCTGCGCCGATGTCGGCATCGGGGTAGCGGCTGGGATATTTGCACCGGTCCAGCGCCTGCTTGAACGGGCCATCGCATTCGGCAATTAGCGCCAGCATGTCCTGCAGATTGCCGTGGCTGGGGATGAGCCAGCCCTCGGGGTCGTGCTGCACCAGCGCCCACAGCATGATCTCCAGGCTCTGCTCCAGCACCTGGCCACTCGGCAGCACCAGCACGGGCACAGTGCCCTTGGGTGAGGCGTGCAGCAGGCCCTGTGGCTTGTTGCGCAACACCACCTCGCGCAGTTCGCAGGCCTGGCCACTGACAGCCAGCGCCAGCCGGGCGCGCATGGCGTAGGGGCAGCGACGAAAGGAATAGAGGACGGGCAGGGCAGCGCTCACGCGGAGTCGTCCTCGCGATCATTTTTGTCGTCGCTGGAGCTGAATCGCGCTCGGTTGCCCGGTTGCCGCGCGCCGATATGCGCTTGCCCGCGCTGATCCGCCAGGTCCATCTGGCGTTGCCGCTCTGCCAGCGCGCGTTCCTGCTCGGGTGTGCGCGTGCCGTGGCAATACGGGCAGCTCACGCCGCGCACGTAATGCGGCGACTGCAGCTCGGCCTCGCCCAGTGGCATGCGGCAAGAGCGGCACAGTTGGTGGTGCCCCGGAGCCAGGCCGTGGCCCACCGACACACGTTCGTCAAACACGAAGCAGTCGCCATGCCACAGGCTGTCTTCTTCGGGCACGGTTTCCAGGTATTTGAGGATGCCGCCTTCCAAGTGGTACACCTCGTCAAAGCCCTGCGATTTGAGGTAGGCGGTGGATTTCTCGCACCGTATGCCGCCCGTGCAGAACATGGCCACGCGCGGGTTACCCGCCAGCACGCCGCCGGGCTGCGACTGCTGCCCCACCCAGGCCGGGAACTCGGCAAAGCTCTTGGTGTGGGGGTTGATGGCGCGTTCAAACGTTCCAATGCCCACTTCGTAGTCGTTGCGCGTGTCCACCACCACCACGCCGGGGTCGTCGATGAGGGCGTTCCAGTCCTCGGGCTTCACATAGGTGCCCGCGTTGCGCGCGGGGTTCAGGCCCGGCACTCCCAGGGTGACGATCTCGCGCTTGAGGCGCACGCGCATGCGGTAGAACGGTTGGCGGTCGGTGGGGGCTTCTTTGTGCTGCAGGTTCGCAAAGCGGGCATCGCTGCGCAGCCAGGTGAGCACGGCCAACACATCGGCGGGTGCACCCGCAATGGTGCCGTTGATGCCCTCGGGCGCCAGCAGCAGCATGCCGCGCACGCCGCGCTCGTCGCACAGTGTCTGCAGGGGCGCGCGCAGCGTGGCGCAGTCGGGCAGATCGACAAACTGGTAAAGCGCAACAGTGAGAAAGCGAGGTGTGACCGAGTCCACGAAATGGGGGAGAGAGCGGAAAAGAAGGGGTGATGATAGCGGTCACTTTTCGTTACGATGCAAGCGTCTCCAACATGCGCCCGAGGTGTTTTATGGCCCAAGAACCCTCCCTCAACCTGTTTCGCCGCCTGGAGCAGCTCAACGGTATTGGGGCTGCGCTCTCCCGCGAGCGCAACATCGACCGCCTGCTGGAGAACATTCTGGAGGCTGCCAAGGCCATCACGGGCGCGGACGGCGGAACGCTCTACAGCGTGACCGAGGACGGGCAGTCGCTCAAGTTCGAGATACTGCGCACCGACTCGCTGGACATTCGCCTGGGGGGCACCACGGGCAAACCCATTGATTTTCCGCACCTGCCGCTGCGCAACGCAGATGGCAGCCCCAACGATTCGCTGGTGGCCGCGTATGCCGCCATCCACGACCGCACGGTGAACATTGCCGACGCGTACAGTGCCGAGGGGTTTGATTTTTCAGGCACCCGCAGTTTCGATGCGCGCACGGGGTACCGCTCGCAATCGTTTCTGACCGTGCCGATGAAGAACCACGACCACGAACTGATCGGCGTGCTGCAGCTCATCAACGCGCGGCACTGGGAGACCGGCGAGGTCACCACGTTCTCCGAGGCCGACCAGGGCCTGGCCGAGTCGCTGGCCTCGCAGGCTGCCATTGCCCTCACGAATCGCTTGCTCATCACGCAGCTGGAGCGCCTGTTCGAGTCGTTCGTGAACCTGATCAACCTGGCCATTGACGAAAAGTCGCCCTACACCGGTGGCCATTGCCAGCGTGTGCCCGCCCTCACCATGATGCTGGCCGAGGCGGTGAATGCCACCAACCAGGGGCCGCTGGCGGGCTTTCGCATGAGTGACCGGGACCGCTACGAACTCAAGATGGCCGGCCTGCTGCACGACTGCGGCAAGATCACCACGCCCGTGCACGTGGTGGACAAGGCCACCAAGCTGCAGACCCTGTACGACCGCATTGGGCTGGTGGACACGCGGTTTGAAGTCTTGAAGCGCGATGCCGAGCTGGCCGCACTGCGCCGCCAACTGGCGCTGCGCCCGGTGGTGGATGCGCGTGCCGAGGGGCAGGAGCTGCAAGCCCTGCAGCACGAAATTCACGCACTGGAAGAAGACCGCGAGTTTCTGCGCCGCTGCAATACCGGCACCGAGGCCATGCGCCCCGAGGACCAGCAGCGCGTGCGTGACATCGCCGCCATGCGGCACTGGCGCAACCCACAGGGGGTGCAGACAAGCTTCCTTACGGCCGAGGAGGTGGAGAACCTCACCATCCGATCCGGCACCCTGAACCAGGCCGAGCGCGACACCATCAATTACCACATCGTTGCCACCATCAAGATGCTGGAGACGCTGCCCTGGCCACGGCACCTCAAGAACGTGCCGGAGTATGCGGGCGGCCACCACGAACGCATGGACGGCAAGGGCTACCCGCGCGGCCTTACACGTGACCAGATGTCGCTGCAGGCCCGCATGATGGGCATTGCCGACATCTTCGAGGCGCTGACAGCGGCTGATCGGCCCTACAAGAACGGTATGACCTTGTCAGATGCGATTGCCATCATGTGCAGGATGCGCGACAACGGGCACATCGACCCGGACCTGTTCGAGGTGTTTGTGCGTGAGGGGGTGTACCTGCGCTACGCGCGGGACTTTCTGGAGCCCGGGCAGATGGACGTGGTGGACATCGCGGCGCTCGGCTTCTCCTGACTGAAATGCTACTGAGTGGATCGCTGCCAAGCCCAGTGCACTGGCCACTGACCGGGTTCGCAGGGTCGAGATGCCTCATGGCTTGTGCAGCGGCAGCCACAGCGTGAAGCGCGAACCGCAGTCCTCCCCCAGCGCCCCCCAGGTGTCCCACGAACACTGCGCGCCCAGCGCCAGTGCGCGGCTGCGCACGTTGGCCAGGCCCCTGCGCGCGGGCGGTAGCGCATCGGGTGGGGGCGCGGTGAAGGGGGTGCCGTTGTCCTGCACGCACACCTGCACGCCGGGCACACCTCCGCGCACCGATTCAGCGGTGCCGAGCGTGATCTCCATCGCGCCGCTGTGCTTGAGGATGTTGGTCAGCACCTCCTGCAGGATGCGCAGCACATGCAGCGCGCTCTGCGAATCGAGCCAGGGCAGGGGCGGCACATCGTCCACCTGCCAGCGCAACGCCAGGCCAGCGCCCTCTAGACGGGGGCCCAGCCGGAAGCGCAGGCGCGCAAGCAGGGCCAGCAGGTCGGCGTCCACAGGCTCCAGCGAGTCGATGGACAGCTTCAGGTCGTCGATGCACTCGCGCAGCACCGGCGCCACGTCCAGGCGCGCGGCGGGCTCGTTCTCCACCAGCCGCAGCGCGCTCATCAGTGACGAGCCCACGCCGTCGTGCATCTCGCGCATCAGGCGCTGGCGCTCTTGGAGCAGCGTCTGTTCGCGCTCGGCGGCGCGCAGCCGCTCGTGGGTTTCGCGCAGTTGCTGTTCTTGCGCGGCCAGGCGCTCGGCCTGCACGGCATTGGCCAGCTCGGCCGCGCCCAGCGCGCGCTGGTAGCGCGTGAAGGCCACCCACAGGAACATGGTGAGCACGCCCATGTAGGCATAGGGGGTGAGGTAAATGTGCTCGATGCTGATGAGATACCGCTGCATCGCCAGGTCATGGAACGCCATCGGAAACGACAGCGCCACGGCGCCGCACAGTAGAACGTTGGCCCCCGTGCGGTGAGTCCACGCGCCGCGCGCCGCCACATACAGCACCACCACCCCCGGCGGGAACAGCGCCAGGCGCAGCAGCGGAAGCATCGCCTCGTGCCTGAGCCCCCACAACGGCAGCGCTGCAGCCGCCACCAGCCAGCAGTAGGCCATCAGCGCCCGTGCCAGCCGGGGCCTGTGCCAGCCCTGCATCTGCCGCAGCAGCAAGAAGGAACACACCGAGGAGCCCAGTGACCCCACCAGCGTGAGCCAGGAGAACCAGGCGTCGGGCACGGCCAGGCCTTCCTCGTCCACCAGATAGAACAGCGTCGCCAGCAGGTGCGCCACCGACAACAGGAAGAACAGCAAGTAGCCTGCTTCCTCGCGCCCCTCGCCATGGCCCCGCGCCCGCCGCATCAGCCACACCATCAGCGCCAGCACGCCCAGCACCAGGTAGGCGCCCCGCAGGTAGGTCACCAGGCCGGTCTGCAGCAGCTCGCGCAGCCGCCAGGCTGGCCGCAGCGCCTCAGCCGGTCCGGCCCACACCGAGGACAGCGCCCCGCCCACGCCCGGCAGGCTGGCCATGCGCACGTGCAACTGCGGCGCTGCACCCGCTTGGTCTAGGCCCTTCAGATCCAGCCATACCGGGCGGTTGAAGCCGTTCCACACGCGGCTGCCGCGCGTCTGCCATGCAAGGCGTCCGTTGGCATACACGGCCACCGTGCCCACCGTCTGCCAGCGCGGGATGTACAGGCGCATACCCTGCGGAGTGCCGTGCGGCAGCGCGTTGGCGGGCACGCGCAGGCGGTACCACTGCACTTCGGGCGGCGCGCTGGCCTGCTCGGCGCTGGACGCGGTGCTGCGCGGGCGAGCATGGGGCAGGGCCACGGCGGCCCAGGGCGTCGCGGCGTCCAGCACCGCATCGCCGGATGCGTGCAGCGAAGGCGGTGGCGCCCAGTCGCCGCTGGGCGAAGACCAGGTCTCGGCCTGCAACAGGTGCACGGCCTCTGCGGCGTGCGTGCACGGCACCAGCATCATCACCAGCAGCAGCACCAACGGCATTGCCAGCAGCCGCCAACGCCGCAGCACCCGGCGCGCCGCCTCAGTCGGCCGCATGGATCCAGCCCTGGCGCGCTGCGGCGCTCACGGCCTCGGCCTGCGTGGTGACCTGCAGCTTGGCATATACGCGTCGCACAAAGGTGCGCACGGTGTGGCGCGAGACGCCCATTGCGCGGGCGACCTCGTCCAGCGTATGGCCGCGCGCCACCAGGCGCAGCAGTTCGGCCTCGCGCGCGGACGGGGGTGCGCTTGCGCCCAGGCCTGCGCCCGGCGGCGGGGGCGGCGCCGCCGCCAGCGCGGGCTGCGTCTGGCGCAGCAGCAACAGCTTGCGCGCCACCATGGGGTTGATGGGGCTGCCGCCTGCGTGCAGGCTGCGCACTTCGTCCACCACGGCGGTGGCGGGCAAGTCTTTGAGCAAATAGCCCATGGCACCGGCGGCGATGGCATCCAGCACGTGCACCTCGTCGCCGAAGATGGTGCTGACCATGGCCGCCGCCTGCGGCCAGCGTGCCCGCAGCGCGGCCAGCACGTCCAGCCCGCTGCCGTCGGGCAGGCCCAGGTCGAGCAGCAGCACGTCCAGCGGCGCGGCGTCGTCCTGCGCCAGCGCGGCCATGGCCTCGGTGCGGCTGGCGGCCGTCCACGCCAGGCGCATGTCGCTGGCGCCTTGCAGCGCGTGGGCCAGGGCGGTGCGGCAGGCGGCGTCGTCCTCGACCACGGCGACGCGAACGGGGGTGGAGGCAATGGAAGAAGGCGGTGGCATGCACCGATGCTGCCACAGCCGCTGGGCACGGGCATGTCGCCCAAAAGGGGGACATACGAAACCGCCCCCTGTCCCTAGCATCCGGGTCACGCGCTGGCTTTGCTGGCTTTTTGCTATTGAAGTTATAGCTGTCAGCGCTTGATCAGAAAGCGCTAGAGGCTAAAAATATGCTCAAAAATGTCCTTCACACCCCGCTCATGCACCGGGCCTGGTTGCGCGCGCGCAGCGCGGTGGCGCTGGGCGCGCTGGCCATGGTGCTGCTGCTGCAGGCCTGCAGCGTGGCCCAGCCGTCGTGGATCGAGGCGCCCCTGGTGGCCGACGGAAGCACCACCGGCGCGGGCTATGCGCCCCACGGCACCAGCCTGCCAGTGAGCGAGGGGGCCAGCGCGCAGTTGAAGTTCTCTTATGCCACCTTGCCAGACGGTGCGCTGACCAAGTTGAATGTGGACACCGACAACACGGTTGCCACCGTAGGCCATGACAGCTATACGCTCGACGCCGGCAAGGTGGTGCGCGCACGGCTGGTGCTGTATGTCGACAAGGTGACCACCTCGGGCTACATCGCCATCTTCGGTGCCTACCAGGCCGGGGGCGCAGACTGCTTTGCGCACGAGGGCACGGCTCCCGCCTGCGACCTGCAACTGGCCAGCGCCGTCGGTGGGCGCGCCACCGATGCGGACCGGCCGACGCAGCCCTTGCGCATTACCGAGCGCGGCTTCTACAGCTTCGACGTGACCGAGCTCGTCAAGCACCGGCTGGCGCAGGGTGTGGAATCGATGCTGCGCGTGGAAGCCGCGCAGGACACCGATGGTTCCTACGGCAGCTTCGAGTTCGCCAGCCGCGAGCAGCCGGTGGGCCAGGCGCGCGTGCTGCACCAGGCGCAATTGCTGATCACGCTGGAGGGTCTGGCGGGCATCAGCAGCAGACCCTATGCCTCCACCAGCGTGCGTCAGTCGTCCACCGACCCGACCGTCGCCGCGCAGGACTTCCGGCAGAACGAAAACCTGTGGCTTGGCGGCGCGGCAGGGGACCGCGCCTATGCACTGTTGCAGCCGCAGCCGCTCGAAGTCGGCTTTCCGCTGCGCCAGGTGCTGTTCAGTACGGGTTCGATGGCAGGCAAGCAGTCGCTGGTCATGCATGTGAACGGGCCGGTGCTGGACCAGACCACGCCGCAGCCGCAGGTGCAGGTCTACGGGCGACGCAGGTTCAACGTGAGCGGTCAGGTGGTGCGATCGTGGAACGACGGCTGGGCGGAGCCGCCGGGCGCGGACCTCATCGCCACGGCGGCACTGGACCGCAGCGCGCCTCGCCAGACTGTGGTCGCCGATACCACCGATCGCTATATCGACACGCTGGCCAGCGCGTACAACGGCAACCGCAACCAGGACTTTGCGGCGGCCGTCACCACCAACGTGCAATCGCCGATAACACTGGACAGCAGCCGCAACACCCGCACCGGGCATGCGCCGCGTTTCATCACCGTCATCAAACCTGAGAAGGACGTGTGGCGGTCACCCTTCGACTTCGACAAGGACGACAGCACACATGCATTGAGCCTGTGCCTGCAGTACACGGGCAGCGCGGGCACGTGCCACAGCGCGCTGTCGCTGCGCGCCCGCCTCGGGCAGCCGTTCACCAGCTCGGGCCGTGTCATTGTCATCGGGCCCTGGGCCGACACCGCAGCGGGCGGCCATGTACCCTATGCGGCAGACATCGACCTTGCTCTGCCCCAAAGCGGCGCCAGCGCCCAAGTGCCCGCCGACCTGGGCCCCCAGAGCCTGTCGGGCGACATGGCCAGCTACATTGGCTACGGCATTCACGAAGCCAGGGCCAACCGCGTGGTGGGCACGTACCGCGGCATCGTGAGCATGACGGGGCACAACCTGCGCACCGCCATCGACTTCGAGAACCTGCCGCTGCCCTTGCCGTCGCTGAGCGGTCCGGCCCGTGTGGAGACGGCGCCTGGCACCACCGTGGTGGCGGTCGGTGCCGGTGCGCCGCAGCCCTTCGTGCTGGCCGTGGCCGACCCGGTGGGCCAGAACATCGACGACACCACGCGCTGGATCATCACCAGCAGCAACCCCGCCGACACCTTACCCAGCGAGATTCAGCAAAGCGAAGGCAGTGTGGCGTTCGCCGTCACGTTCTCGGGTTTGGGCGCGCGCACGCTCACCGTCACTAGCAAGGGCGACGCCAGCGTCACTGCGACGTTTGCCGTCAACGTGCTACAGGGCGCGCGACAGGGCCAGTCCATCAGCTTCACCACATCACCTCCGGCCTTCGCCAAGGTGGGCGGAACATATCTTGCGGCGGCCACGGGCGGCGGCTCGGGCCTGCCGGTCATCTACAGCCTCGACACGGCCGGCTCCACGCTGGGCGCCTGCACGGTAGCGGCAAACGGCGCGGTGGTGTTTACCGGCGCCGGCACCTGCTCCATCCAAGCCGATCAAGCAGGCAATGCGGCTTACTCTGCTGCCGCTCAAGTGCGGCAGAGCTTTACTGTCGGCTCCGCGAGCTTCAGCGGGCCCACGGTGCCCTCGGGCGGCGGGGGCAGCTCAGGACCGGCCAGCGCCAGCCTGTCAGGCGGTGGCGCTACCTGCCAGTTCGACGCGTCGGCCACCCGCTACACGGCCGCGAACGCAGCCCCTCCAGGGCAGGGCGCACCCCAAGGCATGTTCGAATTCCGGCTTGTGGGCTGCACCCCCGGTGCTACCGTCACCATCACCACCCACTGGCCCCAAGCCGTCAGTGCGTTCGCGAAGTACGGCAAGGCCTCCGGCCAGGCTGCCAGCGCCAGCTTCTTCGCGCCCTCCAACCTGGTCATCAGCGGCAGCACCGTGCGCTTTGACGTGACCGACGGCCAGCTGGGCGACGACGACTGGACGGCGAACGGCGTGATCCTGGACCCGGTCATGCCGTTGGCGGCCGCGCCCGGTGCCGCGCAGGCCATCCCCACGCTGGGTGAATGGGGCCTGCTGCTGCTCACGCTGCTGGTGGGCGCACTGGCGTGGCGCATGGCCAGATTTTGAGACAGATTGCCTTCCATCGCCTAGTCAGTCAACACAGTGTGCTATCAAATAATGATCAAAAACGTACTGATTCTATCGATGCGGCTGGGCCTGGCTGCGATGGTGCTGTCTGCGGTGCCGCTAGCCTGGGCAGCCACCTGGCAGGTGAACCGCGTGGACGACCCCGCCAGCGGCAGCGCGGCCCGCTGCGCGCCCGGCAATGCGCAAACATGCAGCCTGCGCGATGCGATCGCGGCCGCGCAGCATGGCGACACCGTAGCGTTCGACGGCGCGGTGTTTGCGGCGCCGCAGGTGCTGGCGGTGGGCAGGCCGCTGGTCATTGCCCGCGCCATCACGCTGCGCGGCCCCGGCGCCAGCCTGCTCACCCTCGACGGCCAGAACGCGGTGCACCTGCTGGAGGTGAATGCTGGCACGGCCAGCGCGGGGGTGCCAGTGAGCGGACCGGTGCATATCAGCGGACTGGCGTTCGCCAACGGCACGACGGCGGTGGACGGTGGCGTAAACATGAACGGAAACTCCGGCTCGGTGGGCGGTATCGCCAATTGGGGCACGCTCACGCTGGACGACGTGAAGGTCACGGGCATGTGGGCGGGCAACGTAGGCGCGGGCATCGGCAACGGGCCCGCGGGCAGGCTCACGATCGTGCGCAGCGAGGTCAGCGGCAATTCCACCGGCTGGCGCGGCGGCGGTATCTACAACTCACCCAACGGCGTGATCACCATCGACCGCAGCACCATCGCCAACAACACGGTGCGTGAAGGCGAATTTGGGCACAGCGGGGGTGGTGTGGCGTCGTATGGTGCGCTCACCATCGACCGCAGCACCCTCTCCGGCAACCAGGTGTTCTCGTCCGCATGCCATGGCAACGTGTGCGGCGGCGGCGGCATCGCGGCATCGGCGCTGACGATCAGCAACAGCACCATCTCGGGCAACCGCGCCCACAGCACCGTGGGCGGGGACGGCGGGGGCATCGCTCTGGCCGTCTTCAACGGGACGATCACCGTGCGCAACTGCACGTTCGCGGGCAACCGCAGCGGCGCCAAAGGCGGCGCATTCCGCTCGTCGGACGACTTCAGCATCAGCAACAGCACCTTCACCGGCAACACCAGCGATGGCGATGGCGGCGCCATCAGCGTAGGCTGGATCGGCGGCGCGAGCGTGGCACGCATCGACAACAGCACCATCGTGAACAACGTGGCAGGGGGCTTGGGTGGCGGCATCCACATCCCATCCTCGGGCAGCACGGTGCCGGTCGTGCAGTTGTTCAATTCCATCGTGTCCGGCAACGCCATCCAGAGTTACCTGACGGACGTCTATGGCAGCGACGTGGCGGATGACGACCTGGCCGTCGACCACTGGAACGTGATCCGCGCCCCAGCCTCAGGCGTGGGTGGCCTCTACCTGCAACCGCTGGGCGACTATGGTGGCCCCACGCAGACCATGCCGCCGGGAGGCCCTGCCAGCAGAGCCTGGGCCGCCTCCCGCTATGCCGCAGGCGAGCCCGCCACCGACCAGCGCGGCGTGGCCCGGCCCGCCACAGTGGGCGCGGCCGTCGACGCCGGGGCGGTGCAGGTCAGCACGACGCTGCCATCCATCACCGAGCTGGACCCCGCCAAGGGGCCGCCCGCTGGGGGCTACGCGGTCACCGTCAGGGGCTTCAACCTGTCGGGCGGCACGCTGAACTTTGACGGGACGCCAGTCAGCGCCACGGGCTCGATCACCCATGCGGACGGTTCGATGAGCCTGACCGCAGCCGCGCCGCCCGGCACGGCGGGCAGCACCGTGCGCGTGCGCTACACCGTGGGGGCAAACGCCAGCCCCGACGTGCCGGAAGACGACTTCACCTACACGTCGCAGGCCGTTAGCTTCACCACCATGCCGCCGAGCCCCGCAGTCGCGGGCAGCACCTACACCGTGGCGGCCACGGGCGGCGCGTCCGGCAACCCGGTGGTGTTCAGCACGGTGGGCCCTTGCACGGTGGCGGGCCAGGTGGTCAGCTTCAACGGCGCAGGCACCTGCACCATCCACGCCGACCAGGCGGGCGATGCGGTTTATCCCGCCGCGCCCCGGGTGTCGCAAAGCACAGCGGTGGTGCAGGCCGGCCAGGTGATCGCCTTCACCACCACGCCGCCCAGCCCCGCAGTGGCGGGCAGAACCTACACCGTGGCGGCCACGGGCGGCGCGTCCGGCAACCCCGTGGTGTTCACCACTGCGGGCGCTTGCACGGTGGCGGGCCAGGTGGTCAGCTTCAACGGCGCGGGTACTTGCACCATCTACGCCGACCAGGCAGGCAACGCCCACTACGCTGCCGCCGCGCGGCAGCAGCAAGCGTTTGCCATCGTGGCACTGCTCAAAACGTTCACTGGCACCACCTTGCCCGCCAGCGGCGCGGGCGGCCCGGCCAGCGCCAGCATTGGCAACGATGGCGGGGCGCTGTGCCAGTTCGATCCAGCCGCCACGGCCTTCGAGGCCGCCACGCCGCCCCCTGGCCGGGTGGCGCCGCAGGGCGCGTTCCGCTTCAGGCTGATCGGCTGCGACGCGGGTGCCACGGTGCGCGTGACCACCACCTGGCCGCAGCTGGTGGCGGACTTCGTCAAGCGCACGGGCAGCGGCCAGTTCATCGTGCCTGCGAGCGTGGGCCTGGGCAGCACCACCGTGGGCTTTGACGTGACCGATAACCAGCCTGGCGACGACGATGCTGCGCCCGGCGTGATCGCCGACCCGGTGATGCCGCTGGCCGCCGCCCTGCAAGCGATCCCCGCGCTGTCCCCCTGGGCCCTGCTGCTGCTGGGAGTGATGGCCGGGGCGCTGGGCATGGTGGCGCAGCGGCGCAGGGCTTGATTGCTCCTCAATTAATAGCTGTTAACGCTTATGGGTAAAGCGATGAAGCCTATTTTTGTTTAATTTTCTGAGCTGTGGCGAGCCAGCCGTGAAAGGCGTGCATGGCCGCCGTCACGGGCCGGGATTGCAGCCGTGTGAGCCAGTAGGCGCCCCGGCGCAGTTCCAGCGCGAACGGTCGCACCAGGCGGCCCTGGCGCAGTTCGCGTTCGAACATGCACGCCGGGAGCAGCGCGGCGCCCGCGCCTTGTGCCGCCGCCTCGGCCAGCGTGAGGGACGAGTCGAACACCGCGCCGCGCACCACGGGGCAGGGCGCCCCAGCGGCCTCGAACCAGGCGGCCCATTCGTCCGCCCTGTAGCTGCGCAGCAGCGGTTGCCGCGCCAGGTCGGCGGCGGTGCGCAAGCCGTGGGCCAGGGCCGGGGCGCACATCACTGACATCGGTGCGTCCATGATGCGTTCGGCATGTGTGCCGTGCCAGGCGCCGTCGCCAAAGCGGATCGCATAGTCCAGCCCTTCGCCCGCCATGTCCACCCGGTTGTTGTGCGTGAGCAGACGCAGGTCCACAAACGGGCAGGTCTGCTGAAAGTCGCGCAGCCGGGGCAGCAGCCAGCCCACGGCAAAGGTGCCCACGGCGCCCACGGTCAGCACCTCGCGTGGGCGGGTGTCGCCCAGTTTTTCCAGGGCGCGCGCCAGGTTGGAGAACGATTCCGTCACCACCGGCAGCAGCGCCTGGCCTTCGTCCGTCAACGCCAGGCCACGCGGCAGGCGGCGAAACAGTGGCTTGCCCAGGCGATCTTCGAGCTTGCGGATGTGCTGGCTGACCGCTGTCTGCGTGACGTGCAACTCCTGGGCCGCCCGCGTCAGGTTGAGGTGGCGCGCCGAGGCTTCGAACGCGCGCAGGGCATTGAGCGGGAGATGCATAAGTTTTTCTAGGGGCTAGCGGCAATTATTGTCGATGGTGCTTTGGGCTCAAGCTCTTTATCGTTCAGGCCTTGTCTTCACTCACCTCCAATTTTTATGCAAAGACGACAGTTTTCCTTGGGTTTGACGGCCGCTGCCACCATGCCTCTTTGGGGTTGCGCGGCCACCAGCAACGCAGCGAACCGCGACAAGACCACCCGCGAATGGAACGAGACCCTCGCCAACATCGAACGCACTGCCCAGGGCCGCTTGGGCGTGGCCATGCTGGACACGGGCTCGGGCCTGGCGCTGGGCTGGCGGCAGGACGAGCGCTTTGCCATGGCCAGCACCTTCAAGGCGGTGCTGGCGGGCTGGATGCTGGCGCTGGTGGACCAGGGCAAGGAGCGGCTGGATGCCCGAGTGCACTACGCCGCGGGCGATGTGGTGGCGTATTCACCTGTCAGCGGCCCCCGTGCGGGCGATGGGGGCGGGTTGACGGTCGGCGAGCTGTGCTCCGCCACCGTGAGCCTGAGCGATAACACCGCCGCCAACGTGCTGCTGGCGCGCCACGGCGGCCCGGCGGGGTTCACGGCCTTTGTGCGGTCACTGGGCGACAGCATCACACGGCTGGACCGCACCGAGCCCACGTTGAACGAAGCCAAGGTGGGGGACCCTCGCGACACCACCACGCCGCTCGCAATGTTGCAGACACTGCAAAAGCTGGTGCTGGGTGATGTACTCACGCCCCCGTCACGCGCCTGGCTGCAGCGCTGGCTGGTAGAGACGAGCACGGGCGACAAGCGCCTGCGCGCGGGTGTGCCGGGCTGGAAGGTGGGGGACAAGACGGGCACTGCCAGTGACAGCGGCACGGCCAATGATGTGGCGGTGATGTGGCCTCCGGCTGGCGGCGCCCCGGTGCTGGTGACGTGTTATCTCACGCGGTCTACCGCCAAGCCCGAGCAGCGCGATGCGGCGATCACCCAGGTGGCGCGGGCCGTGGCCACCGCGATCCAGAATGGGTAGCAGAGCGCACAGTAACATCGTCGCACTCAGATAGGGGCGAGAACACCATGACGCACGCAACAAAAGTACCTGGCAAATCTGCGTGGGTACTCATCACAGCCATTGGCGTCGTGTTTGTTGCTACGGGTATGTGGCTGGTGATTGCCCCTTGGGCGCCACCGTACGGTGGAAAGGCTGGCTTCGTGTTTCACTTGGCCTACCTCGCGGTCGGGCAGTACGGACCCGCGATGGTTTTTGCACTGCTTGGCCTGTTTGTGCTTTTTTGGGGGCTCAAGCAACTCCGCAGCTGATTTGCGCGGCCCCTCTATCCAGAGTGACTACAACTTCTTGACCAGCACCTGGCTGCGCCGGTCCCAGTTGTACTTGCGCTTGCGCGCATCGGGCAGCCAGTCCGGGTCCACGGGCTGGAAGCCGCGCTTGATGAACCAGTGCATGGTGCGGGTGGTGAGCACAAAGATACTGTCCAGCCCTTGCAGCCGCGCGCGTTGCTCGATGCGCTTGAGCAGCTTTTCTCCATCGCCCGTGCCCTGGCTTTGCGGTGACACCGTCACGGCGGCCATCTCGGCCGTCTTGGCCTCGGGGTAGGGGTAGAGCGCTGCGCAGCCAAAGATCACTCCATCGTGCTCGATGATGGTGTAGGTGGCAATGTCGCGTTCGATCTCGGTGCGGTCGCGCTTGACCAGCGTGCCGTCTTTCTCAAACGGCTCGATGAGCTGAAGGATGCCGCCCACGTCGTCAATCGTGGCCTCGCGCAGCTCTTCCAGCTTTTCGTCAATGACCATGGTGCCGATGCCATCGTGCACATACACCTCCAGCAACAGTGATCCATCCACCGCAAACGGCAGGATGTGGCTGCGCTCCACGCCAGCCTTGCAGGCCTTCACACAGTGCTGCAGATAAAAGCCCGTGTCCGTGGGCTGCTGTGCGGGCGGTAGCTGCGCCAGCAAGGCTTGCGCGGCGGCCAGCGGCAGCTCGGTGTCGATGGGGTTGTCGTCGCTCTCGGGCTCGGTGGGCGACATGCGGATGCCTTGCACCTCGGTCAAGAAGATCAGCTTGTCGGCCCGCAGCTCAATGGCCACGCTGGTGGCCACTTCTTCCATGCTCAGGTTGAAAGCCTCGCCCGTGGGCGAGAAGCCAAACGGCGACAGCAGCACCAGTGCACCCATGTCCAGCGTGCGCTGGATGCCCGCAACGTCTACCTTGCGCACCAGGCCCGAGTGCTGAAAATCCACCCCATCCACGATGCCCACGGGCCGCGCGGTCAGGAAGTTGCCCGAGATCACCCGCACGGTGGCACCCGCCATGGGCGTGTTGGGCAGCCCCTGGCTGAAGGCGGCCTCGATTTCATAACGCAACTGGCCCGCAGCCTCCTGCGCGCAATCGAGCGCCACCGAGTCGGTGATGCGGATGCCATGCGAATACTTGGCTGCATGCCCCTTGGCGGCCAGCTGTTCGTTCACCTGTGGGCGAAAACCGTGTACCAGAACAATCTTTACGCCCATGGCCTGGATCAGTGCCAGGTCTTGCGCAATGCTGTGCAGCTTGCCGGCCGCAATCGCCTCCCCCGTGAGCCCGATCACAAACGTCTGGTTGCGGAACTTGTGGATGTAAGGCGCCACCGAGCGGAACCAGGGGACGAAGGTGAAGTTGAAAACGGCGGACATGGCAGTGGAGAGCGGTGGGTGGCCTTGGAGCTACGGAAAAACTGGCAATGAAAGGCAGCTGAGCAAGGCCGCCAAGTCGCGCATCATAAGCATGCAGGGCTTTCGCTGTCTGGGGCAGTTGCAGCCTGGCCCCCGGTTTGTTGCCGAAACGCCGCCAGCCGGGCCGCAAAGGGCTCCAGGATCAAAGCTTCGTCAGGCCCCGTCTGGGCTGCCACCGCAATGGCCACGCCACTTTGGGCCATCAGCGCCTGCATCTCGGGCTGGGCGATCATGCCGTGGTCCAGCAGGGCCTCTACCAGGCGGGTGAGGGCACCCCGGTACTGGCCCAGCAGGGCGCTGGCGCGCTGGTATTGGGACTGCAGCAGTTCCTCGATGGCGGCGTTGCTGGGTTCCACGTCGGTGTTGAGGTGGTTGTCCAGCTCCACCGTAACGTCGGTGCGGGACAGTCGCGTGCCAAATCCATGGTGGCGGATGAAGCGCGCAGCCTCGGCCGTGACCTGCTTGTAGTCCTGCTCCGCGCCGGTCGTGCAGGCCATTTCACCAAACACCAGCTCCTCGGCCACGCGGCCCGCCAGACCCACGCACATCATGTCGAGCGCGTTCTGCCGCGTTGTGACCTTCAGGCCCGCAAAGCTGTTGTAGCCGCCCTCGAACGAGGCGATGTTGATCTTCACCTCCTGCGGGGCCTGGCCGAACAGCAGACAGTAGACCAGCCCGTGGCCTGCTTCGTGCACGGCCAGCAGTGCGCGGAAGTCGGCATTGGCGCGCTGCTTGAGGCGGTTGAGCTCCAGCGCCACCGCAAATTGCGCCTGCTGCTCAATGCCTTGGGCGCCAGCGCCACGGACCACCAGATGGCGCTTGTCGGTCGCCAGCGTGATGCCAAAGTCCTGCGCCAGGGGCAGCTGCTGTTCCAGCACCCAGAGCGCGGCGTTGACCAAATTGGCGCTCAGGATGGCATGCACCGACGAGAACAGCGGCCGCGTGCCCTGGGCCGGGAACACCGCGTTGGCATACAGTTCATCGTGCACGTCCTGCCCGATGGCAAAGCGCACGCCGCACTGGGCGGCAATGTCGTCGCAATACCGCGCACACAGGTTGCGGATGAGCTGCTCGTAGGTGGCCTTGTTGAACGATGGGTAGATCACATGCTCGTTGCCCAGCCGGGCGATCTGCTCGGGCTTGAAGCGTTCGCTGAGCGCCTTCTTCACATCGATGAGGGAGAGCTTGCGCGTGAGGCGGTGGAAGATGTCGGCATCGGTGTCGCAGTCTTCCACGCGCTGCGCGGTCTCGTGGTACATCTCGTCGAGGTTGCCGCAGACGAACACCAGCAGCTTGCTGTAGTCGGTCTCCCAGGACGAAAGCGACTGCTGGAACCGTGTGAACAGGGCCTGCACCTGTGCGGGAGGCCACTGCATGATCTCGGCAAGTGGCTCTTGCAGCTTGAGCATGCGCTTGAGTTCCTGCGCGTCCCAGGCGTCGAGCTGAAAGCGGTAGGGCTTCTTGCCGGCGCGCTCCTCCTCGTTGTCGTTGGCGCGCTCGGCTTCGTAGTGCGCGTCGGCCAGCTTGCGCTCGATGTTGGTCAGGGCGCTCAAAGCGGGCGGCAAGCGCCCGTCGGACAGCAGCGTCCATACATCCTGGTAGCGCTCCACCTTGACCTCCTCGCCCTTGGTGCTCACTGTGCGAAAGCGCTGGAACTCGTCCAGCACCAGCATGCCCGGTGCGCCCTCGTGGATGCCGGAGTCGCCCAGCATGCCCGAGATGGAAGAGCTGCGGTAGCTCGCGCCGTGGCTGAAGCCATCCATCTGAACTTCGACAAAACGGTCGTAAAAGCCCAGCAGTTGCGCCAGGCGCCGCGTGAGCTGCGTCTTGCCCGTGCCCGTGAGGCCCCACAGGCAGACGATGACGGGGCGGGTGATGAGCTGGGGCAAAACGTACCAGGCGCGGATGGCATCGATCACGCGGTCGATCACGTCGTCGATGCCAAACAGCTCGGCCTTGAGCTGTGCTGCGGCATTTGCCAGCGCCTGCTGCCGCTCGGCCAGCAGCTCCCGGTGGGCAGCGCCCGGTGTGTACCGCTCGCGCGGCGTGGTTTCTTGAAGGGTAGAAAGGTCCATGGTTTTCAATCGTTTTGTATCAGTCGCTTTCGGTGAAGCGGGATGTCTGGATCGCCTTGCGCAGGGCGACGTTGTCCGCGCGGCGCTGGGCCCCACGGGTTCGTATGTGCTTGCCTGCCGCACTGGACAGGCTGCGTTGGGCCAGCGCGACGGCCACAGGATTTCGGGGCGGGCCCGAGGCTTCGAGCTTCAACACCAGGGGCGCCTTCATGCGGCGCAGCTTCTTAAGCTCGCCCTGGGCGAAGGCCCGAGACAGTTTTTTGGCACTCATGTGCACTCCACAAACAAAAAACCCCGGCAATGGAGCCAGGGCTTGTGGGGCGCCGCAATGAAAGGTGCAGAAACGCGCTTGCCGTGGCTGGAATTGCTGTGAATGCACAGTCCAGCCGGGGCGGTGGACTGTGGTCAGGCGGGAGCGAACAAGGGAACAAACATAGCGGTGACCTCCAGTGTTTTCAGGGGCTGCCGTGGCGGCAGGCGCGTGCCTGAAAGAAGCGCGAATTGTGGCGAGGCCCCCGGCGCTTGGCAAGCCGAAGGCGCCGCAATCGGCTGAATTTGTCGCTTGAAAAGAACAGTGCGGTGGGGGGGGAACAGCGTAGTTTTCAGGCTTGGCGCCGGTAGATCCAACCAGCCGCGTGTATCCATTCTTCCTTGTCGCGCGTCTGCACCACCAGTTCCACCAGATCACGGCCCGCGTTGAGCGGCACCTGCACGGTCATGCCGGCCCGGTCCGCCGACAGGGGCAGCAGGAACTGGCTCTCGTCCCAGAACAGGTAGCCGGGCAGTTCGGGCAGCTCCCGAAGTCTGGAGGCCCCCACGCCAATGGCCAGCGGAATGGATGTGGGTGCTTCGTTGGTCAGCAGCCAGGTGCTGTCGAGCCGCGCAGTCCAGGGGGCGGCAAGGGGGCCGGGTGCGGGCGGCATTTGTTGGCCGATGGGCACTGTGATCCAGTAGTGCCCCGCCGTGGCGGCCTCGCGCGCAAGGAGATAGCGGCGGCCTTCGGACTGCTCCCAGCGGTAGTGGGTGCCAGGCTGGGTGTCTGACCACCACCAGCCATCGCTGCGCAGGCGAAGCCCGGTGCTCAGGTTTTTCCAGTCCTGCAGTTTTGGGTTCCACGACCACAGGTCAACCTGTTGGCGATCGGGCGAGACGGCTTTGATGGGCGCGGAATAGTTGCCATAGATGCCGAGCAAGGCATCCACCGCGCTGGAGGATGCGGTGGCCATGGCGGGGGCGGCGGTCGAGACCCGGGGCGGCAGCACACGCAATTGCCCCGTCTCCTGCAAGGCGCGCAGCGCAATGCCCTCGGCAATCGGGCCCGGCTTGAAGCTGGCGGCGTTGCCGGTGATCATGACCGCCATGCCCGCCTGGGGAAGCACGCAGAAGTCGCTGGAATAAAACATGGTGCCGCCGCTCTTTTGCCACGCGAGCACGCCCGCGGCATCCAGGCCGGGGTGCCGCGCACTGTCCCAGCCCAGGCCCGACCGCCAGTCGGGGGTGAGGCTGGGGTGCATGCCCTGGTTCTGAATCCTGCCCATCTCGGCCACGCTGGTTTTTGACACGATGCGCTGGCCATCGTGCTCGCCGCCCTGGATGAGCATCGCGGCCAGCTTCATCATGTCGCCGGGTGTGGTGCACAGCCCGCCCGTGGCGTAGCCCATCACGAACTCCTGGCCCTGCGGCGCGTCGCTGATGCTGCCGGGGGCAAAGCTGCCCGGTGGCAACGGCTGCAGCGTATAGCCTGATCGGGCCATGCCCAGCGGGTTGAGAAGGGCGGACTGCACAAACGCCGGGTAGGTTTGCCCGGTGACGGCCAGCACGATGCGCTCGATCAGCGTGAAACCGTCGTTGCAGTACACCGCCATGGCGCCGGGGGCGTGCTTGAGGTGCACATTGGCCATGGTTGCCTCCACCTCGGCGGCATAGCCCGGCAGCGGCGCAAAGGCAAACATGTTGTGCAGGTAGGTGCCGGGCAACCCCGAGGCATGGCTAAGCAGGTGCCGGACGGTGATGTCGCGGTAGCCCGGCGACAGCATCGCGAACTGCGGCAGGTAGCCCACCACCGGAGCATCCAACTGCACGAGCCTGCGGTCTACCAGCACCATGATGGCCAGCGCCGCGAGCACCTTGCTGACGGAGCCGACGTTAAAGCGTGTGTCGGGCGTTGCGGGCGTGGTGGCGTTTGTATCCAGCGCCCCGAAGGCCTCTTGCCAGACGATGTGGTCGTTGTGCAGCAGTGCCACGGAGGCCGCCCGCATCTTGCTGCTTTGCATGGCTTCGCGAATTTCCTTGCGCCCCCAGGCAATGGTCGTTGTGAGGGTGGGGGATGCAGTGCTGCTGCCACCACAACCGGGCAGAAGCGAAGCCATCGCGCTGGTGCCCGCCCAGGTCAGCCAACCACGGCGCGATGCAGGAAAAAGGCGGGGCTGATCAACAAGGTTCTGGGCGGATGGCTGTCGGGGCATTCGGTATTCCTGAGGGCATTGGCCACGGAGGCATCGCCAGTCGAGGCGCGATTGTGGAAGCCCCGCACCCGGGCTGGCAACCGCGCGCATGGCCCGTGTTGCACGCGGCCAACGCCCGGCTCGGATAATGCAGCCCTCCATGACCGAATCCGCGCCTCCCCACCCCTTGCCAACCGCCCCGCGCACTGCGCCGCTGCGCATCACCTTTCCTGAGTCCCTGCCCGTATCGGGCAAGCGCGAAGAGATCATGGAGGCCATCAAGAAGCACCAGGTCATCATCGTGTGCGGCGAAACGGGCTCCGGCAAAACAACCCAGTTACCCAAGATTGCACTGGCGCTGGGCCGGGGCAAGTGCAACGCCAAGCCCGGCACCAAGGGCCAGCTCATCGGCCACACCCAGCCGCGCCGCATTGCGGCCAGCAGCGTGGCCAAGCGCATTGCCGAAGAGCTGAACACGCCGCTCGGTGATGTGGTGGGCTTCAAGGTGCGGTTCCAGGACCGCCTCTCCCGCGATGCCTCCGTCAAGCTCATGACCGACGGTATCTTGCTGGCCGAGACGCAGACCGACCCGCTGCTCAAGAACTACGACACCATCATCATTGACGAGGCGCACGAACGCAGCCTCAACATCGACTTCCTGCTGGGCTACATCCGCCAGATCCTGCCGCGCAGGCCTGATCTGAAAGTCATCGTTACCTCGGCCACGATTGATGCGGACCGGTTTGCCAAGCACTTTGAGTCGGCCAAGGGCCCGGCCCCCGTCATCATGGTGTCGGGCCGCACCTTCCCGGTGGAGCAGCGCTATCGCCCGTTTGAAGAAAGCCGCGACTACGGCCTGAACGAAGCCATTGCCGATGGTGTGGACGAGCTGTGGCAAGGCAATGCGGCCGGTGACATCCTGGTGTTTTTGCCCGGCGAGCGAGAGATCCGCGAAGCGGCCGACCACCTTCGCAAGCACCTGTCGCACCAGCCCGTGATGCGCAATGCCGAGGTGCTGCCGCTGTTCGCGCGTTTGTCCCAGGCGGAGCAGGACCGCATCTTTGACGGCCACACGGGCCGCCGCATCGTGCTGGCCACCAACGTGGCCGAGACTTCGCTTACCGTACCAGGCGTGCGGTACGTCATTGACGCAGGAACAGCGCGCGTGAAGCGCTATTCTTTCCGTAGCAAAGTCGAACAACTGCTTGTCGAGCCCGTCAGCCAGGCCGCCGCCAACCAGCGTGCTGGCCGCTGCGGCCGGGTGGCCAACGGCATCTGCATTCGCCTGTATGACGAGGCCGGTTTCAATGGCCGCCCGCGTTTTACCGATCCCGAAATTTTGCGCAGCTCGCTGGCAGGCGTCATCCTGCGAATGAAGTCGCTGCACCTGGGCGACGTGACGCAGTTCCCCTTCATCGAGGCGCCTTCGGGTCGCGCGATTGCCGATGGCTACCAGCTGCTGGCCGAATTGGGCGCGGTGGATGACGCCAACGAGCTGACCCCCATGGGAGTGGAGCTTTCGCGCCTGCCGCTGGACCCGCGCGTGGGCCGCATGATCATCGAGGCGCGCGACCGCAAGGCGCTCGATGAAGTGCTGGTGATTGCCAGCGCCCTGAGCGTGCAGGACGTGCGCGACCGTCCCATGGAGGCGCAGCAGCAGGCCGACCAGGCGCACGCCAAGTTCAACGACGACAAGAGCGAGTTCAGCGGCTACCTCAAGCTGTGGAAGTGGATCAACGAAGCGCGGGGCGGAGCGCCCAGCCTGCCATCGGCCCGTGCGCAAAAGGCCATTGCCGCGCAGAAGGCGCCTTCGCAGGCCTACTTGCCGGTGGCGCAGCGCAGTGGCGGGGGCAGTCCTGCCGCAGCGCCTGCTGTACCCGCCGCCGTCCCCGCTGCGACTCACAAACTCAGCAACCGCCAGTACGAGCAGCTGCTGCGCCAGAACTTCATCAGCATCCGCCGCCTGCGCGAGTGGCGCGACATCCACACCCAGCTGCTCACGGTGGTCACCGAGCACAAGTGGCAGATCAACACCCAGCCCGCCAGCTACGAGCAGCTGCACCTGTCGATGCTGGCCGGGCTGCTGGGCAACGTGGGCGCCAAGAGCGACGAGGAAGACTGGTACCTGGGCGCGCGCGGCATCAAGTTCTACAAACACCCCGGCGCTCACCTGAACAAGAAGCCCGGCCGCTGGATCGTGGCGTCGGAACTGGTGGAAACCACACGCCTGTTCGGCCGGGGCATTGCAGCCATCGAGCCGCAGTGGCTGGAGCAGATTGGCGGGCATGTGCTGCGCAAGCAGCTGCTTGACCCGCACTGGGAGAAAAAGTCTGCCGAAGTGGTGGCTCTGGAGCGCGCCACGCTCTACGGCATCGTGGTCTACAACAACCGCCGCGTGAACTTCGGCAAGGTAGACCCGCACGCTGCGCGCGAGGTGTTCATCCGCGAGGCGCTGGTGGGAGGCAACTGGGAGACCAAGCTGCCTTTCCTGGCCGCCAACCAGAAGCTCATTGCCAAGGTCGAAGAGCTGGAGCACAAGTCGCGCCGCCAGGACGTGCTGGTGGACGACGAACTCATCTACGCCTTCTACGATCAGCAGCTGCCGCCCGAGGTATGCAGCGGCCACAGCTTTGAGGCTTGGTACCGCGAAGAAAGTAAAAAACAGCCCGATCTGCTCAAGCTCACCCGCGAAGAACTGATGCGCCACGAGGCGGCGGGTATCACCACCAACGCCTTCCCACGCACCGTGCGCCTCGGTGGCGTGGATTGCGCCGCCAGCTACCTGCACGAACCCGGCGATGCGCGCGACGGCATCACCGTGACCATTCCGCTGTTTGTGCTCAACCAGGTGAGCGAAGAGCGCTGCGAATGGCTGGTGCCCGGCATGCTCAAGGACAAGATCCAGGCGCTGCTCAAAAGCCTGCCGCAGCGCCCACGCAGCCGCTTTGTGCCGCTGCCCGAGTCCGCCACCCGTCTGGCCGCGCTGCTGGGCACGCCCGAACGTTTTGGCACCGGCAGCCTCACCGATGTGTTGCTCAAGCAGGTGCGCGACGAAACCTCGCTGGATGTGAAGCGGGCGGACTTCAAGCTCGACATGCTCAGCCCCCACCTGTTCATGAACTTCCGCGTGGTGGATGAGCACGGACGCCAGCTGGGCCATGGCCGAAACCTGGGCGCGCTCAAGGCCGAATGGGGCGCCAAGGCGCGCGGCGCATTCCAGGTGCTGGCAGGGCTCAAGCTCGGTGGCGGGGCGGCAGAGAGTGAAAAAAATGAGTCAAAAATGCCTCCAGCGCTTGATGGTAAAGCGCAAGCAGCTACTAAATCAGGAGTAAAGGGGGCAGCGCCCGCCACCGCGAAACCTGCGAGCGTCACCCCATCGACCCCCGCAGGCCAGCGCTACACCACCTGGACGTTTGGCGAGCTGCCCGAGCTGATGGAGATCAAAAAGGCCGGGCAGACGCTGATCGGCTTTCCGGCACTCATCGACGGCGGCGACGCTGTGACCATCGAGGTCTTTGACGAGCCCGAAGTCGCCGCCGCCAAACACCGCGCGGGCCTGCGCCGCCTGTTTGCGCTGCAGATCAAGGACGCCCTCAAGTACCTGGAAAAAAACATCCCCGACCTGCAGAAGATGGCCGTGGCCTACATGCCCCTGGGTACGCAGGAAGAGCTGCGCACCCAGATCATCGACGTGGCGCTGGACCGGGCCTTTTTGCTCGACCCGCTGCCGACCGACGAAGTTGCCTTCAAACGCCGCGTAGAAGAGGGCAGGGGGCGCCTCACGTTGATCGCCAATGAGGTGGCGCGCCTGGCCGCCACCATCCTCACTGAATACGCAGCCGCCGCCCGCAAGATCAAGGACACCAAAAACGCCCCCGAAGCCACAGCGGACGCACTGCAGCAGCTGCAGCGCCTGGTGCCCAAGAACTTCATTGCCGTGGCCCCGTGGACGCAACTGGCCCACTACGCCCGCTACCTCAAGGCCATCACGCTGCGGCTGGATAAATACCGCGCCGACCCCGCCCGTGACGCTGCCAAGCTGGCCGAGCTGCGCCCGCAAGAGCAGCGCTACTGGCGCCTGGTGGCCGAGCGCAAGGGGCAGGTTGATGCGCGCATGCAAGAGCTGCGCTGGCTGCTGGAGGAACTGCGCGTGAGCTTCTTTGCGCAGGAGCTACGCACGCCCCAGCCGGTGAGCGTGAAGCGGCTGGACAAGCTGTGGGCGCAGGTCAATAGCTGATGGCCGGGGTGGAGGCCTGCGCCTTACCCCCTGGTCCAGATCTTGATCGTCACGTACATCGTGTAGCCCAGGGCGAGCACCAACCACACCACAAAAAACAGGTTGGCCCAGTACTGGCCGGAATGCTCTGCCAGGGTGTAGACCTGCCCGGCGCAGCCCTTTCCAACGCAGGGAATTTCGCGCAGCACCACTGCGCGCAGGGCTTCGAACAAAAGGTAGCACCCCAAACCGGCAACGAGCAAGAAGCCGATGGGCCCGACAGGTGGTTTGGTGAACTCATCGTTCTCGTCGCGCAAGCCCTGGTTGAGCAACTTCTGTCCGTACCGGTAAAAGAAGTAACCGACCAGGAGCATCAGGGCGTAATAGACGAGGGTCAGCATGTCGTCGAGTCTTGGTAGGTAGGAGGAACAAGCGGCGTGGCGACGATGGTAGCCGACGCATCTCGATCACAGCTGCCCCAGAAGCGCTGGCGCTGCGCCGCCAGCCTGTGGCCACTGCGCCGCGTGCGACCGGTACCTCGGCGTCACATGCGCGACGCAGCATCAGTGCCATCCCCAATGCCGTGGGGCACCATGCGAACTAGGCTGTGTTCTTCAAAGGAATCCCTGCTCCATGCGCGCTCACTACAAGTTCTGGCCCCGCCGGCTGCCCAAGTCCATCACCCTGCCGTCCACCTCGCTGTGGGACAACCTGGCCACCAATGCACGCCGCTACCCCGACAAGGCGGCGCTGGTGTTTTTTGGGACCGCGGTCAGCTATCGGCAATTGATGGAAGGCGCGGAGCGCCTGGCTGCGCGGCTGGCCCAGCTGGGCGTGCAGCGCGGCGACCGTGTGGTGCTGTGCATGCAGAACTGCCCGCAGCTGGTGATGGCGCATTTCGCCATCCTGCGGGCCAACGCGGTGGTGGTGCCCGTCAACCCCATGAACCGGGCCGAGGAGCTCAAGCACTACATCACCGACCCCGACACCAAGGTGGCGATCACCACCGGTGATCTGGCCCCCGAGATGGCCAAGGCCAGCAATGCGTTGGTTCCTGGTGAGCGCCTGGCGCACCTGGTGGTCACACAGTTTTCGGATGCGTTCGACGTGGCCGTGACCGGCATGGATGCGCCGCCCGAGGCTTGGATGGACTGGCTGGGCACGCGCCACCCGCTGCCTGCACTGGAGGGCGGGCAGGTCTACGCTTGGACGGACGCCCTGGCCTGTGCGGAGGCGCCACCCGCCCTGTCGGTAGGCCCGGCCGACCTGGCGCTGCTGCCCTACACCAGTGGCACCACAGGCCTGCCCAAGGGCTGTATGCACCTGCACAAAAGCATCATGCACAACACGGTGGCCGCCAGCCTGTGGGGCAATGGGTCAGCCGACAATGTGACGCTGGCGGTGGTGCCCATGTTCCACATCACCGGCATGGTGAGCGTGATGCACACGTCGATCTACTGCGGCGCCACGCTGGTCATCATGCCCCGGTGGGACCGCGACCTGGCCGGGCGCCTGATATCGCGCTACCAGGTCACCACCTGGACCAACATTCCCACCATGGTCATCGACCTGCTGGGCAGCCCGAACTTTGCCAGCTATGACCTGTCCAGCCTGGCCTATATCGGTGGTGGTGGGGCCGCCATGCCGCAGGCCGTGGCGCAGCGCCTGCTGGAGCAGTATGGCCTGCGGTATGCCGAGGGCTATGGCCTGACCGAGACAGCCGCTCCGTCGCACGCCAACCCGCCCGACCACCCCAAGCAGCAGTGCCTGGGCATTCCGTTCATGAGCACCGACGCGCGGGTGATCGACCCCGACACGCTGCAGGAGCTGCCCGTGGGCGAGCAGGGCGAGATCATCATCCATGGCCCCGAGGTGTTCGAGGGCTACTGGAAGCGGCCCGATGCCACGGCCTCGGCCTTCATCGAGTTCGAGGGCAAGCGGTTCTTCCGCTCGGGGGACCTGGGGCGCATGGACGAGGACGGCTATTTCTTTTTGACCGACCGGCTCAAGCGCATGATCAACGCGAGCGGTTTCAAGGTCTGGCCCGCCGAGGTCGAGGCGCTGATGTTCCGCCACCCAGCCATCCAGGAGGCCTGCATCATCGCCGCCAAAGACAGCTATCGGGGCGAGACGGTCAAGGCCGTGGTGGTGCTGCGCGCCACGCACCAGGACACGACCGAGCAGCAGATCATCGACTGGTGCCGCGAGAACATGGCGGTCTACAAGGTGCCGCGCATTGTGCAATTTGTGGCGGCGCTGCCCAAGAGTGGCAGTGGCAAGGTGATGTGGCGGGCGCTGCAGGAGCAGGAGGCTCAGTAGGGGTAGTGGCAGCAGCCGCAGTGGCCCATTGGCGGGTGGCCAGGCCGGGAATCGGAGTCAGGGGCTGCCATCGGTAGCCCTTTTTCCATGCGCCGGGTCAGTGGGATGGCGTAGCCAGCGTCAGCTCGCCCAGATCCCGCTCCAGCAAGGCGGGGTCGCCCAATTGCAGTTCGATCAGGCGGCGCAGGTGGGTCACGCTGTCCAGATCGATGCCCCGGCACAGCAGGCCGGTGTGCAGGCCTTCGGTATGCGCGACTTCGGTGGACATGGCGATGTGGTTGCCGGTTTCGGCCAGGGGAATGGTCAGCTGGCAGAGCATGCCCGGCTCCAGGTCGGCCTGCGCGGGCACCATGATCAACGCGCCTTTGAGGGACAGGTCCAGCACATGCACGCTGAATGCGTCGGTGGATGTGGTCAGCAGGGCCGGTGCGTCAAAGCCGACGCGGACAAAGTGGCGGCGTTCGTGGGGCATCGCTGTCTCCTGGGCGAAGCGGGGGTGGGCACATGCTACTCCAAGCCCGGCGGTGGCAGATTGCATTTGGATGTTTTTGCAAGCTTTCGTTACCATGGGTCTTATTTCCCTGATTTCGATAGGGCCAAGCTGTGAGTCCATGCGTGTACCGGTTCGGGAGCCATTGCGTCGGCTGGCTGCGATGGGCAGTGCTGTTGGCGTTGCTGTGGGCATGTGGCGTTGCGATGGCGGCTCCGCGCGAACTGCGCGTGGGGGTGTACTCCAACGAACCCAAGGTGTTTGTGAACGCGGAGGGCAAGCCCTCAGGCATCTTTGTGGACCTGCTTCAGCTGGTGGCCACCCGGGAGCAATGGACACTGCGCTATGTGCCCTGCGATTGGCAGGACTGTCTGGATGCGCTGGCAGCCGGGCAGATTGACCTGATGCCCGACGTCGCCCGCACCAGCGAGCGCGAGCGGCTGTTCGACTTTCATGCCTCGCCTGTGCTGCACAGCTGGTCGCAGGTCTACCGCGCGCGGGGCAGTTCCATCCAGTCGATGTTCGACCTGGCGGGCAAGCGCGTGGCGGTGCTCAAGGGCTCGGTGCAGCGCGCAACCTTCCAGAGCATGATGGACAGTTTTGGCATCGCGGTGCTGCTGATCGACGCGTCCACACTGACCGAGGCTTTCGAATTTGTACAGAACGGCGATGCGGATGCGGTGATTGCCAACCACCTGTTCGGCAATTTCCATGCGGCCCAGTATGGGCTGGCGGATTCGGGCATCGTGTTCCAGCCCGCCACCTTGTACTTTGCCACCGGCCTCGGACGCAACGCCGATGTGCTGGATGCCATTGATCGATCAGTGCAGGACTGGCGCAGCGGTGGCGACACGCAATACACCCAGGTTCTGCGCCGCTGGGGTGGGCAAGAGCAGGGCGCGCGCATTCCCCCCTGGGTGTGGTGGGGTGTGGCGGGGCTGGCGTTGTTCGGGCTGCTGGCCGCGCTCTCGGCCGTGGTGCTGCAGCGCAAGGTGCAGGAGCGCACACGCCACCTTCAGGTCAGCGAGCAGAAGCTGGCTGCCATCCTCGACAGCGTGGGTGCCTTCATCTACATCAAGGGGCGGGACTATCGCTACCAGTATGCGAACCACCATATCCTGGAGCTTTTCGGGCGGCCCGCGAGCGAGGTGGTGGGGCAGGATGACACGGCATTTTTTGACCAGGCCACCGCCGTACAGATTCAGGAGAACGACCGGCGCGTGCTGGAGCACGGCGAGCGGCTGGAGGTGGAAGAGGTCAATACCCACCTGGCCGATGGCGTGACCCGTGCCTACCTGTCGGTCAAGATTCCCCTTCGCCTGCCCGACGGCAGCATCCACGCGCTGTGCGGTATCTCCACCGACATCACAGAGCGCAGCCGGGCCGAGGAGTCGCTGCGGATCGCGGCGTCGGTGTTCGAGTCGTTCGAGGGCATGGTGGTTACGGGGCCGGACCAGCGCATCCTGAAGGCCAATCAGTCGTATGCACGCCTCACGGGGTATACGGTGGAGGAGCTGGTGGGCCAGACCCCCGCATTGCTGCAGTCTGGCCGCCACGATGCGCAGTTTTACGAAGGCCTGCACAGTGCGCTGCGCAGCACCGGTGCCTGGCAGGGCGAAGTGTGGAACCGGCGCAAGAACGGCGAGGTGTACCCCGCGTGGATCACGGTGACGGCTGTGCGTTCTGCACAAGGAGAGGTTACGCACTATGTGGGCACGCTGACCGACATCTCGCACCGCAAGGCGGCCGAGGAGGAGATCCGTCTGCTCGCGTTCTACGACCCGCTCACCGGTCTGCCCAACCGCCGCCTCATGAACGACCGTCTGCAGCACAGCCTGGCCACCTCGGCGCGCTCCGGTGCGGGCGGGGCACTGCTGTTTGTGGACCTGGACAACTTCAAGGATCTGAACGATACGCAGGGCCACGAGTTCGGCGATCAGCTCTTGCGCCAGGTGGCGGCCCGCCTGGGCGGCTGTGTGCGCAGCGGCGACACCGTGGCGCGGCTGGGGGGCGACGAATTTGTGCTGCTGATCGAGGGGCTGAGCCCACAAGCCCACGAAGCCGCCGCCCAGGCAGAAACCGTGGGGCGCGCGGTGCTGCTCGCATTGGCGCAAGGCTATCCGCTCGGGGGGCACACGTACCACAGCTCGTGCAGCATCGGCGTGGCGCTGTATGCCGATGCGCAGGGCTCAGTGGACGAACTGCTCAAGCGGGGCGACATGGCCATGTACCAGGCCAAGGGTGCCGGGCGCAACACGATGCGGTTCTTTGATCCGCGCACACAGGCCGCCGTCACGGCGCGCACGGCCCTGGAGTCCGGGATGCGCGAGGCCTTGCGTGACGGCCAGTTCCTGCTGCACTACCAGGCCCAGATCAGCCAAGCCCACGGCATGGTGGGGGCCGAGGCGCTGGTGCGCTGGCAGCACCCGCAGCGGGGGCTGGTATCGCCGGCCGAGTTCATTCCGGTGGCCGAGGCCTCGGGCCTCATCGTTCCGCTGGGGGCGTGGATATTGCGCACCGCCTGCCTGCAGCTGGTGGAGTGGGCCCAAGACCCCGCAACCGCGCACTGGACTCTGGCCGTCAACGTGAGCGCGCGCCAGTTCCGCCACCCGCACTTTGTGGACGAGGTGTTGGGGGTGCTTGAAGAGACGGGCGCCAATCCGCAGCGCTTGAAGCTGGAGCTGACCGAGACCCTGTTGCTCGACGACGTGGAGGATACGATCGAGCGCATGACTACGCTGCGGGCGCTGGGCCTGGGGTTTTCGCTCGACGACTTCGGCACCGGGTATTCGTCCTTGAGCTACCTCAAACGCCTGCCGCTGGACCAGCTCAAGATCGACCAGAGTTTTGTGCGCGACCTGCTCACCGACGCCAACGATGCCAGCATTGCCCGCACCATCGTCACCCTGGCCCAGAGCCTGGACCTGGGCGTGATTGCCGAAGGCGTGGAGACCTGCGAGCAGCGCGACATGCTGGCCAGCCTGGGTTGCCACATGTGGCAGGGCTACCTGTTTGGGCGGCCCGGACCTGCCAGCGCACTGCGGGAGGCGCCGGCAGGGGCGGTGGTGTAGGGACGTCTGTTGTTGGAGGTTGCTTCTATTTTGATAGCTGCTGGCGCTTTATAGGTAAGCGCTAGGGGCAAATTTTGCTTGTAAAATTGACCCCTGCGAGGCCGGCAAGGGGTTCTGTCGCCATTTCCTTACATCCTGTGAACCCCGCGCGGTGTAGGGTGTGGCAGGCCTTGTTACAAACCAGGGCCAGCCTACCGCAGCCGCCCAACGGGTGGCGGCTCCGGTTGGCAAAAGCAAGGAGTCCCCCATGAAAAACACCACCATGACCACGATGCACTCACTCCGTCTTCTCCTGTCTGGCGCGATGGCCGCGCTGCTGCTGGCAGCCGCTGGCGGCGCCCACGCGCAGGCCTATGTCAACGCCACCGTGGGCGGCGAACTGGCGCCCGGCGTGTACGGCCGCATCAACATCGGCAATGCGCCACCGCCGCCGCTGATCTACGCCGAGCCGGTCATCATCCACCGCCCGGCCGTGGTGGTGCCACGGGCACCCATCTACCTGTATGTGCCGCCCGGCCATGCCAAGAACTGGGGCAAACACTGTGGCCGCTACAACGCCTGCAACCAGCCGGTGTATTTTGTGCAGGAGCCACCACCACGCCGTGGCCCTCCACCCCGTGCCCACGGCCGCGATGACCGCCGCTGGGACGACGACCACCGCCACGGTGGCAAGCACGACCGTGACCATGATCTGGGGCGCGGCCATGGCAACGGCAAGGGCCACGGCAACCGCGATTGATAGGCTAACGGCTAACGACTGAGGGGGAAGGCCGATATCGCAGTGCTGCGGGGTGCCACGCAGGTGGCAGGCCCTGCCACATCTTGCTTGAGCCACCGCAGAAGACCTGCGGCGCCAGCGGTTAAGCTCGGGCTTCTATGGCCCAAGTCACTTTTTCTCCTCCGTTCACGGCTCCCTCCGATGTGGCGAGCCAGCTTCGCAAGGCGGGCTACGCCGTTTTGTCGCCTGCCGATGTGGCCCGCTGGGTGGGCTGCGATCTTTCGTCGCTGATGGCCCTGAATGGCGACTGGGCGGCGTTGCCGCCCGATGATTTTCTGAAAGACGGTGGCCGCTACCGGCGCCGCCGCCATGCGTGTTTTGTGGCGCAGGGCGGGCAACTGCAGCAGGCACCACACCGGGCGCACTGGCAACCTGTGGAATACAACGCGCTGCATGGCGGCATGGAGCGCTGGTTTGCGCCCATGGAGGTTGCCACCGTGGCCCAGCCGGTGTGGCAGCAGCTGCTGGCTGCGCTGGCTGGGGTGTCCGATGCCGTGTTTGCTCCGTCCGAGGCGCCCGTGCCCTGGTTCATCGAGGCGCACCAGTTCCGCATCGACACCACCGACGGCATTGGCCGGCCCACGCCCGAGGGGGCGCACCGCGATGGCGTGGACCTGGTGGCCGTCTTCCTGGTGGGGCGCGAGGGCGTCAAGGGCGGCGAGACGCGCGTGTTCGAGGCCGCAGGCCCGAGCGGCCAGCGCTTTACGCTGACCGAGCCGTGGTCTTTGCTGCTGCTGGACGATGCCCGCATGATCCACGAGTCCACCCCGATTCAACCGTTGGCCGAAGGCGGGTACCGTGACACCCTGGTGGTCACCTGCCGCCGAGGCAACTTTCAGGGGGCGGACGTGGTGGGGCAGACCCCGGCAGCCTGAACACAAGCGCCTGCAGCAGCGCATGTGTGCAGCCGATTTGATGCGAATCAAGATGCGGGGTATGGTGGCGGTTCACACTCTGGTTCAAGAAGTCGGGCCACAAGCTTGACTCACCCATCAACCCAAGGAGAAGCACCATGTTCAAGCACATTCTGGTTCCAGTCGATGGTTCCAACACCTCGATGCTGGCCGTGTCCAAGGCGGCCGGGCTGGCCAAGACCTTTGGCAGCGCCGTGACGGCGGTCTACGTGGTAGACCCCTATCCCTTCACGGGCGTGGGGGCCGATTTTGCGTATGGCCAGGCGCAGTACATCAATGCCGCTACCTCCGAAGCCAACGCGGCCCTGGAAGCCACGCGCAAAGCCATGGCCGAAGCCGGTGTGGCTGTGACCACCGTGGTGGGCGAGGGCCATGCCGTGCACGACGGCATCCTGCGCGCGCTGGAGAGCACAGGCGCCGATCTCATCGTGATGGGTTCCCACGGTCGGCGCGGCCTTGAAAAGCTGGTGCTGGGCAGCGTCACGCAGCGCGTGCTGGGTGTGGTGCATATCCCCGTGCTGGTGGTGCGCGACTGAGGGCGTTGCTCCATAAAAAAACGGCTCCTTACGGGGCCGTTTTTCATGGCAGTTCTCGACAACGCTGCGCATCCGCTTCCCACAGCTCGCGGAACAGGCACGCCCCCCGCCAGTGCACCCGTGGATCTGGCTCCGCCAGGCCACCGGGTGCGTCCCCCTTCAGGGGGAAGGCGCGAAGCGCCTCAGGGGGTCACTCAATCTTTGCGCCGGAGGCTTCCACGATGCCCTTCCACTTGGCGTAGTCGGTCTTGAGCAGGGTGCCAAACTGTGCGGGCGACATGGCTTCGGGCTCGGCGCCCTGGGCCTGGATGGCGGCCTTCATGTCGGGCGTGGCCAGCAGCTTGTTGATTTCGGCGTTCACGGTGGTCACCACGGCTGCGGGCGTACCGGCAGGGGCAAACACGCCGTACCAGGTGCTCACATCAAAGTCCTTGAAGCCCGACTCGGCCACGGTAGGCACTTCGGGCAGCGACGAGCTGCGCTTGGCCGACGTGACGGCCAGCGGACGCAGCTTGCCTGCCTTGATCTGGCCCATGGCCGAGGGCAGGGACGAGACCAGCAGGTCCACGTTGCCCGCCAGCGCATCCATCAACGCGGGGTTCGATCCTTTGTACGGGATGTGGCTCAGCTTGACGCCTGCGGCCTTCTCGAACAGGTCACCCGCCAGGTGGATGGACGTGCCGTTGCCGGGCGAGCCATAGGTGATGGTGCCGGGCGAGGCCTTGGCGGCGGCCACCACGTCGGCCAGCGTTTTGTACTTGGAGTTGACGCTGGTGGCGATGACCACGGGCGTGTAGGCCACGTGGGCGATGGCGGTCAGGTCCTTGGTGGGGTCCCAGGGCAGGTTTTTGTACAGCCAGGGGCCAATCACGAGGTTGTCCTTCTGGCCCATCACCAGGTCATAGCCCGTGGGCGCGGCCTTGACAGCTTCGCCAATGCCGATGGTGCCGCCCGCGCCGGCCTTGTTGTCGGCCACCACGGTCCACTTGGCGCCTTCGGTGAGCTTGGTGGCCACCAGGCGCGAGAGGATGTCGGTGCCGCCGCCGGGCGGGAAGGGCACGATCAGGCGGATGGGCTTGGTGGGGTAGGCCGCAGCCGGTGCGGGTGCCTGGGCGTGCGCGGTGGTGCCCACGGCAAAAGCGATCGCGGTGAAGGAAAGCAGGGTGCGAATCATGGTGTGGTTTGTCTCCGTCGGTTCATGGAATGTGCAGGCGGTGGCTGGGCACACGCCACCTGGCTGATCTGGGTCAGCGGGCGCCAATGATCGCTGATGACCGGAGGCGCCCGCCTTGCCAATGGCGGGTGGCAGCATCGCGGGTGGCGATGGCAGTGTTCCCACCCGCAGGCAGGTCAGATGCGTTCAAAAATCGCTGCAATGCCCTGGCCGCCGCCGATGCACATCGTCACCAGCGCATAGCGGCCCTGGATGCGTTGCAGCTCGTGGATGGCCTTCACGGTGATGAGCGCGCCGGTGGCGCCAATGGGGTGGCCCAGCGAAATACCCGAGCCATTGGGGTTGACCTTGGCAGGGTCCAGGCCCAGGTCCTTGGTCACTGCGCAGGCCTGGGCGGCAAAGGCTTCGTTGGCTTCGATCACGTCCAGGTCATTGACGGTGAGGCCCGCCTTTTTCAGTGCCAGCTGCGTGGCTGGCACGGGGCCGATGCCCATGTACTTGGGGTCTACACCTGCGTGGGCGTAGGCCACCAGGCGTGCCAGGGGCTTGGCGCCACGGGCCTTGGCGGCACCGGCTTCCATCAGCACCACGGCGGCGGCAGCGTCGTTGATGCCCGAGGCGTTGCCGGCCGTCACCGTGCCGTTTTCCTTGATGAACACGGGCTTGAGCTTGGCCAGGTCGTCCATCGTGGCGCCGGGGCGGAAGTGCTCGTCGGTGGCGTACAACACGTCGCCCTTCTTGCTCTTGAGCGTGACGGGGACGATCTGGTCTTTGAACACCCCGTTTTGCGTAGCGCGTTCGGCGCGGTTGTGGCTTTCCACCGCCAGCTTGTCCTGGTCTTCACGCGTGATGCCCCATTTGGCGGCAATGTTCTCGGCCGTCACACCCATGTGGATGTTGTGGAAGGGGTCGTGCAGAGCGCCGATCATCATGTCCACCATCTTGGTGTCGCCCATGCGGGCGCCCCAGCGCATGTTCAGGCTGGCAAAGGGCACGCGGCTCATGTTTTCAGCTCCGGCGCCAATCGCCACGTCGGTGTCGCCCAGCAGGATGGACTGGCTGGCGTTGACGATGGCCTGCAGGCCTGAGCCACACAGGCGGTTCACGTTGAAAGCAGGCGTGCCTTCGCCGCAGCCACCGTTGATGGCGGCCACGCGCGAGAGGTACATGTCCTTGGGCTCGGTGTTGACCACATGGCCAAACACCACGTGGCCCACGTCCTTGCCTTCCACGTTGGCACGTGCAAGCGATTCGCGCACCACGAGTGCGCCCAGTTCGGTGGGAGGCACGTCCTTGAGGCTGCCACCAAAGGTGCCAATGGCGGTGCGCACTGCGCTGACGACGACGACTTCACGGGTCATGGGGAGGTCCTTTCAGATGAATTTGAGGCTAAATTGGCCGCTAGCGCTTATCCAGAAAGCGCGAGCAGCTATAAAAACAGGAGTTTCGGGGCTTTAGGCATCTCTGACATCGGCCACCGGGTTGGTGCCAAAGTCTGCGCGTTCCAGCCAGGCGAGCACGCGGATAGCGGCGTCGGTGGGCGATGTGAGTTGGCCACCCGTCTTGAGGTTGGCGAAATTCTGGCGGTCCGGGAAGGCGGCCGGGTCGGCGCCGCGCAGCTGGACCTGCATGTCGGTGTCGATCACACCAGGCGCCAGCGAGCATACCTTGGCACCATGGGGCTTGAGGGCCTCGTCCAGCGCCACGCAGCGCGTGAAGTGGTCCATGCCGGCCTTGGCCGCGCAGTAGGCGGCCTGCGAGGCCATGGCCCGGCGGCCCAGGCCCGAGGAGATGTTGAGCACCTTGCGGGGCACCGTCCAGCTGTCCGTTGCACCCAGGAAGGCGGCGGTCAGTTGCATGGGCGCCTCCAGCCCCACACGCAGGGCGGTGGCCAGGTCGTCCACATTGCTGTGTGACAGCGGTGCAATCTGCGGAATCATGCCCGCGTTGTTGATCAGCGTGGCGCTGGCAAATGCCTGCGGGCCTTGCGCCTGCAGCCAGGCCTGCAGCTTGTGGGCGGCCTGTTCGCCCTGCGACAGGTCTTGCTGCCACTGTTCGATGGTGACGCCTGCCGCTTTCGCTTCAATGGCCAGGTCGGCGTTGGTACTGCGCGCGATGCAGACCAGGGTGTTGCCGCTCTTCAAAAGCTGCTGGGCCATGGTCAGGCCCATGCCGCGCGATGCGCCGGTGAGGATGGTGAGGTGGTTTTGGGGCATCCCGCCATGTTACTGCGCAGTACCCATGGCCGGGGGTAATTACTGGCCCGTGGGCGACTCCAGCGCCGCCAGCAGCAGTGCCAGCCGGGCGTCAAGTGCCGCGAGGTCGGCGGCCTTCAGTGGCGCCAGGATGCGGTGCTCGTTGGCCACATGGGCTTCCACGGCGCGGTCGATCAGTGCCAACCCCTCGGGTGTGAGCTGCACCAGCGAGCTGCGCGCGTCGTCGGGGTTGGGCAGGCGGGTGATCCAGCCCTGGGCTTCGAGCTTGCCCATGCGGTGCGTCATGGTGCCCGAGGTGACCATGAGCGTGGAAAACAGCGTGGTCGGTGCCAGGCAGTGGGGAGCGCCGCTGCGGCGCAGCGTGGCCAGCACATCGAACTCCCAATAGCTCAGGCCGAATTCGGCAAAGGTCTCGTCGAGCCTGCGCTGCAACAGCGCGGCGCAGCGCTTGATGCGGCCGATGGGGCCCATGGGGCTCACGTCCAGGTCGGGGCGCTCACGGTGCCACTGGGCCAGGATGGCGTCCACGGCGTCGGGTTGGCGTTGAGTGGCCATGGTGTTGGTGATGAAATTATCTTGAATTCAAGATTGTAGGGCACAGGCGTGGTAGGATTATTTATCTTGAATTGAAGATAGATTGCCATGCAAAACCACCGTACCTCTCCCTGGCTGGATGCGCTCACCACGGCCGTGGGCCCGGTCATTTGGGGCTCCACCTACATCGTCACCACCGAGCTGTTGCCGCCCGACCGGCCCTTCACTGCGGCGCTGCTGCGCACGCTGCCTGCAGGCCTGCTGCTGGTGTTGTGGTGCCGCCGTTGGCCGGCGTGGGGCGATTGGGTGGGGTGGCGGCGCCTGCTGGTGCTGTCGGCGCTGAACATCGGGGTCTTCCAGGCGCTGCTGTTTGTTGCGGCCTACCGGTTGCCGGGGGGCGTGGCGGCTGTAGTGGGCGCCATAGGTCCGCTGGTGGTGATGGGGCTGGTCTGGGCGCTGGACCATCGGCGCCCGCCCGGCTTGGCGTTGGCGGCGGGTGCCCTGGGCGTGCTGGGCATGGCGGCGCTGCTGCTGTCGCCGGGGGCGCGGTGGGACATGGTGGGCGTGGCTGCAGCGCTGGTGGGCACAGTGTGCATGGCAGCGGGCACGTTCTGGTCGCGGCGCTGGCGGTCGGACCTGCCGGTGCTGGCATTCACGGGCTGGCAGCTGCTGGCGGGTGGCATCATGCTGGCGCCCGTGGCCTGGGTGGTCGACCCGCCGCTGCCCGCGCTCTCGGCCACGCAGGTAGGCGGTTATGTCTACCTGAGTCTGGCGGGTGCCCTGTTGGCCTACGCGCTGTGGTTTCGTGGCATTGCGCGGTTGCCGTCGGTGGCGGTGTCGTCGCTAGGGCTGCTGAGCCCGGTCACGGCCGTACTGCTGGGCTGGGTGTTGCTGGGGCAGGCCATGACAGGGGTGGCGCTGGGGGGCATGCTGGTGGTGCTGGCCAGCATTATGGCGGTGCAGTGGGCGATGTCGAGGCCGGTGCAAGGGTAGGTTCGTTGGTCGCGCCGGGAGGCGGTCTTGGTTGCTATATTTTGTATAGCTAACAATGAGAACCATCATGCGCCAGGGCCTCATAAGGCCCTGAACCATCGCCTTGCCTTGCGGCGCCTCAGGCTGCGGCGATGGCGCGGGGCGCGCCGACGCGTGCAACCGGTGCCAGGGCTGGGTGGGCCGTGTGGGCCGATGGCGTGGGCGCCCGGCTGGCGGCAGGCAGCGGGGTGCTGCTGCCTGCTGCATCCAACTGGAACACCGAGACCAGCTGGACGAGATCCAGGGCCTGGCTCTTCATGCTGCTGGCGGCGGCGGCCATTTCTTCAACCAGGGCTGCGTTCTGTTGCGTGGCCTGGTCCATCTGCATCACGGCTTCACCCACCTGGCCCACGCCGTCGCTCTGCTCGGCGCTGGCGGCACTGATCTCGCTCATGATGTCCGTCACACGCCGGATCGACTGGACAACATCCGTCATCGTCTGCCCGGCCTTGTCGACCAGAGCAGTGCCCTGGTCCACACGGCTGACGCTGGCCGAGATGAGTTCCTTGATCTCTTTGGCAGCTTCGGCCGACCGGCCCGCCAGCCCCCGCACTTCGGTGGCCACCACGGCAAAGCCCCGGCCCTGCTCGCCCGCACGCGCGGCTTCCACGGCGGCGTTGAGTGCCAGGATGTTGGTCTGAAAGGCGATGCCGTCGATCACGCTGATGATGTCGGCAATTTTCTTGGAGCTGTCGTTGATGCCCTTCATGGTCTCCACCACCTGGGCCACCACTTCGCCACCCTGCACGGCCACGTCGTTGGCATTGCGGGCGAGCTTGTTGGCTTGCTGGGCGCTGTCGGAGTTCTGCTTCACGGTCGAGCCCAGCTCCTCCATGGAAGCAGCGGTTTGCTGCAGCGCGCTGGCCTGGCGTTCGGTGCGGGCCGAGAGGTCGTGGTTGCCCTGCGAGATTTCTGCACTGGCGGTGGAGACGCTTTCGGCGCTTTGCCGCACGTTGGCCACGATGTCGGCCAGCTTGGCACGCATGTGTGCCAGCTCGGTGAGCAACTGGCCCGGCTCGTCCTTGGCCCCCAGGGGGATGGGAGTGGCCAGGTCACCCGCCGCGATGGCCGTGGTGGCCTGGACGGCCTGCCGCACAGGGGCGGTGATGGAGCGGGTGGTCCACCAGGCCAGGAACAACCCCACCAGGATGGCCAGCACGGTGCTGCCGCTCACCCAGGCGGTGCTGGCCTCGGCCTTGCGCGTGGTGTCCTTCAGGGTGCTGGCCACGCCTTCGTCCAGCGTGTGGGTCAGCTCTTGCAGCACGGCCGCGTAACTTTGAAAGACGGGCGCCAGCACGGTATCGGCCTGCGCGGCCACGTCCTGTCCCGCCTCCTTGGCTTTGACGAGTTCGGTGCGCTTGACGCGGTAGGCATCGCGCGCGGCAATGGCCTGGTCGTAAAGCTGCATTTCCTTGCCGGACAACAGGTAGCTGCGCACCTCCTGCATGCGCTTGCTTTGCACCTCGACCACGGCAGACATGTCTTTCTTGAGCTTGCCGGCGTACTGGGCGTCGTTGGCTTTGAGGAAGGCCTCGGTGCGCAACCAGTTCATCTGGATGTCGGTCTGCCACTGGTGCACGATGCCCTGGCGCTTGAGTTCCGAGGTGGCAATGTGCTCATTGCTGTGCTGCAGGGCGGTCACGCTCATGACGCCGAGTACAGCGATGACCATGGTGATCAGTAGCAGCAGCCCGAATGCCACTCCAAGTCGAATGCCCAGTTTCAGGTCTTTGATGCGCATGGCGGTTCCTTGAGGGTGCAGTGGCGAAGGTGTGTGAAGGGGCTGGGGTCGGGTGCCTGTGGACCAGGTTGGTTTGTCGCGCTGGTCAGGACAAGGCCGCTGCCCCGGTTTCCAGGGAGCTGGTGCTTTGCAGGCGCTGGCGCACGCGCTCCAGGTAGTCGGCCCGCACGCGGCGGGCCGCATAGTCGCGCGGCGCACTGCGCAGCAACTGCTCCCAGGCCTCGACGCGCCGTTTTTCTGACTGCTGGTGGCACTGCGCCAGCACCACGGGCGTGGGGGGCAGGGCCTGGGCCTCGGTCATGCATTCGTAGCCGTAGTAGTGCATGGTTTCCCACGCTAGGCTTTCGATGGTCTCGATCTCATGGGGCTGCAGCTGGGTCTTGAACTTGTCCTTGTTCGCTGGCAGGGGGGCAAAGCAGTTGGACTCCCACAGGGCGGACATGCGGGACAGGTCTTGCGCCTCTTGCGATGCTGCGATGTCCAGCATCTGTGGCAGAAACTCGATGCCGATGAACTGGCAGATGCGCCGCAGCGTGTGTTCCTGGTCGCCCAGGAAGTCTTCGTAGCGGATGGTGAGCACGCGGTCCGGGTAGCGCAATGCCAGTGCGCGGCCTGTGGCGTGGGCCTTGACCCAGGCCAGGGCGTTGAGTGTGGTGTCGAAGTCGTGAATGATCGCCCGGTTCATCGAAGCCACCTGCGCCCGGGGGTCGCGGACCACGTTCAGAAAACGCATTTCCGGAAACAGGGCCATCAGGTCGTGCGCGTAGTGGACGCTGTCGAGCGACTTGTCCATGGCCACGCTGGCCCCGTGCTGCTCCGCGCTGCGCAGCAGCAGTTCCCACACAATGCGGTGCACGCTGCGGGGTTCGTTCTCCAGCGCGGTGAAGATCTCCTCGGCGTCGAAATGCACCCCCGGCCACTTCACCATGCTGGATTGCTGCAGTCCCACCACGTCCTTGACCATCTGCCGGTACGCGCTGTCGTCGCGCAGGTCGCCATACAGCGGCACAAGGGGCATGAAGTCCACGATGTGCAGGGGGTAGGGGGAGTGGAACTGTGGGCTGGCGTTCAGGCGCAGGCGCAGTGCATGGCTGCCGCAGCGTCGCAGCGGAATCATCAACAGCGGAAGCGGGCGTGTAGTGCGGGTTGGCTGGTTCATGGTGTGTCTGACTCCAGGTGCGCGAAGAACTCGTTGATGAAGCGATCCATATCCTGGTCGGGCAGCCGGTCGATGCCGCCCGCGCCATGGCGACCGCCACCCGCCGGGTAGCGGCTGCAGAAGATGTCGGCACGGCTGGCGCTGGCGCTGCCGATACGCAGGTTCACCAGAAAGTCGCCGTCCGAACGGGGCGTGAGCACGGCGACCGAACGCCCGTTGTTGCGCGCCACCAGCTGGTTGGCCAGGGTGCCGCACAGACGCCGGGCCCATGCGCGGTCGGGCAGCACGTACACGGTGGCCCGGTCGTTGGCGGTGTAGGGGGCCAGGTCCTGCACGGCCTGCTGGTCGCTGGCATGGCCTTCTTGCAGGCGGCGGAATTCGTAGGCCTTGGCCATGAAGTCGAGCGGGCTTTCAAAGCGATGGAGTGACCGGTACAGCTGCACGGGGCAAAAGTGCAGGTCTTCGCGGCTTTCGCCATAGGCGTTGTAGTTGAGCAGGTAGCCCAGCTGCGCCAGCGCACCGCGTGTGGCCGCCGTGCAGCCATGCTCGCGCGCCATGCGGTCGGCCACGGCGTCCAGGTTGTCACCGTAGGCCGCCACGATGGCCCACTGGCGCAAAACGCCGCCCAGGTGGCGGTCTACCAGGATGCTGGTGCAGACGTCCAGGCCGGTGTCAATGTGGGCGGTGAGCTGCGGGTGGCGAAAAAGGGTTTTTGCGCTGTGGTGGTCGAAATAAGTCACGTTGCCGCCGCCATTGAGGACCCGGCACACGCCCTGCGCGTTGCGGTCCCACGAGATGTCGAGCGCCGTCACCTGCAGTGGCCGCCCCGAGGGCAGCTGGTCGAACAGGGCAATGTCCCGTTTCACTCCGCTGATGAGAAAGCTGTCGCGGGGCTCTACCAGGCGCAGCTGGTGCAGCGCACACAGCCCGTCGGCATCACCGTTGAAGAGGTCATAGGCGTGCACCCCATGGGCCGTGGGGGCTGGCGCCGGGGCGGAGACTGGGGCGGAGACTGGGGCGTGGTCGGTAGACATGGAAAGAAACGTGCAAAAAAGACAGCCCTAGCGGATGTACCCGCGCTGGCGCAGGAGCGCGAGCACCTGCGCGCAGGCATCGGGCAGGCTCAGGTGGGCGGTGTCGATGCTGAAATCAGGCGATTCGGGTGCCTCGTAGGGGGCGGAAACCCCTGTGAACTGTGGGATGTGCCCCGCTCGCGCCAGGGTGTACAGGCCTTTGGGGTCGCGGCCCTCGCACACGTTGAGCGGGGTGCTCACATGCACCTCCAGAAAGCGGTGTTCTCCGATGAGCGCACGGGCCATGGCACGGTCGCTGCGCTGGGGAGAGATGAGTGCGGTGAACACCATCAGCCCGGCGTCGTTCATGAGGGCGGCGACTTCGGCCACGCGCCGAATGTTTTCCGAGCGCTCGGCGGCGCTGAAACCGAGGTCGCGGTTGAGCCGGTGCCGCAGGTTGTCCCCGTCCAGCACAAAACTCGCAAACCCGAGCCCATGCAGTTCTTCCTCCAGCGCATAGGCCAGGGTGGACTTGCCCGCGCCGCTCAGGCCGGTGAGCCAGAGGGTGACGGGGCGCTGCTGCAGCAGGTCCTCGCGCAGGGGACCGGTCACCCGTCCGGCATGCGGGATCACCACCCGCAGGCCGTGGGGCGTCAGGCCTGGAGAGGCAGCCGCAGCCGCAGGGGTCGGGCCCTGGGCCGGGTGCTGGAGCGAAGAAGGCTGCGGCATGGTCATGTCAGACAAAGGCTGTGGGCGGCGAGCGTGTCAGCAGGCGGTTTCGTGTTGTCACTTGCACCGAATGGAGCAGGCAAAAAGCGGATGGCCCTGGACCACGGTGGGCGGGCCCAGGCGATGCGATTCAAAACCCGTGCGGCGCAGCAGGCGCTCCACCCCCAGTGGCGAGACAGTGACCATGCGCTGGGCTCCGCGGGCCATGGCGCACCGGCTGGCCGCCTGCAGCAGGCCGGTGGTGATGGGCGAGGAGAACTGGTCGAGTGCAGAGCCCGTGGGGCCTGAAAAATCCATGGATGCAAAGCGGGACAGCTCCCACACCTCCGGCGCGTCGGGGGCCGGCGCACCGTTGAGCAGTTGCGGAAACACCTCGGCCAGCAGGTAGGGGCGGGTGGTGGGCAGAAGCCGGGCGGTGCCAATGACCTCGCCGTCTTCGTTCTGGGCGATGACGTAGACGGTGTCGTCCCGGTCGAACTGGTCCAGCTCCAGGGCATCGCGGCAGTGCAGCTGCCAGCCCAGTTTTTCCACAAAAACGCGGTGCCGGTACCGGGCCATGCGGGTCATCAGTGGTGGACGCAGTTCCGCAGAGCAGCCAGAGGTGATGCGCATCGGAGATTCCCTCATGAGTTTTCCCCATTAGAAAATCACCCGAAAATATTTGTAACTACCAACTCTGGTAGGTGTTGCCTGACCCCGTCCCTCTCAAAATCAACTCGCCAAAGGGCTTCAATGCCGCCAGAATGTGGAAAAACGTAACGGCGGTTGATGGTGCGTAATTCGCATGCGGATGGTCAGTCTCTGTGGGGTGGTGCTCGGTGTTGGAGTCCTATGACAAGCTGGCAAGAAGATCTTTTGGGGGTGATGGACCGCGCGCAGTCTGAGCAAGAGGTTTTTTGCAAAATCGAGCTTGCTGCGCACGCTTTGGGGTTTGAGTACTGCGCCTATGGCCTGCGGGTACCCATGCCCCTGTCCAACCCAAAGACCATTTTCTTGAACAACTACCCGCCGGCCTGGCAGGAGCGGTATGTGCAGCAGGGCTATGTGCAGGTGGACCCCACGGTGCAGCATGGGTGCCGCAAGCAGACCCCGCTGGTCTGGTCGGACGACGTGTTTGCATCGGCCCAGGATTTCTGGGAGGACGCGCGATCGTTTGGCCTGCGCTTTGGATGGGCGCAATCGTGCATTGACGGGGGCGGGGTGCGCGGCATGCTGACGCTGGCGCGTTCGTCCGATGCCCTGACACCCGACGAGATTGCCCACAGCGAGATGAAGATGCGCTGGCTGGCGCACATTGCGCACCTGATCCTGTCGCGCATCTTTACGACACGCCAGGCCGAAGAGATGCAGCCGCATCTGACGGCCAGAGAAATCGAGGTGCTCAAATGGACCGCCGACGGCAAGACCTCTGCCGACATCTCCTCGCTGCTGGATGTGTCGGAAAACACCGTGAACTTCCACGTCAAGAATGCCGTGACCAAACTGCAAACCACCAACAAGACGGCTGCCACCGTGCGTGCCGCCATGCTGGGGTTGCTGGGCTGATGCAGCGGCCCGGGGGCGCTGTAGGCCCTTGCGCACAGCCAGACCGCACCAAGCTGGGATGGGCCGCAACCTGGGCGGCCTGTGGGGAGCGGGCGTGAACGCCATGCAGGTGTCGCCGGATGGCCTGCTGCGCCTGTCGATTGACGAGTTGCTGTCCCTGCCCATCCACCATCTGATGTCGGCGGTAGACCTGGACCTGGTGGTGCCGCGCACCGCCGTGTGCGGCTGCGAAACCACCATCAGCGGCTATACCGAATGGGTGAGCGCGTCCTGCCCCGTGGTTTCCATTGGCTGGGACTGGCACATCAGTCTCTGGACAGCGCAACGGCCCTTTGCCTGGGCACGGCTGGGCCAGCCCCGCAGCAACGTGATGCTGGTGTATTCCACGGGCAACGACACCGGGTGGCATAAGAACCTGGAACTGCTGTCCACGGTGGTGGACGCTTTGCCCTGGCAGGAGCAATTGAGCCATTCGGTGACGGCCCTGCTGCCCAGTCATTGAGTATGGTTTGCTATTAAAAATATAGCTATAGATGACACCCTTCAAGCGCTGGGTGGCAAATAACTTCAAAAATCAGCTGCGAGCTCCCACCGCATGGCCTGCCCGGTGGTGGGGTGGGCCAAGGCCAGTTCCCCGGCATGCAGCAGCAGGCGTGGCGCCTGGGCCTGGGTGGCGGCATTGGCGTACAGCGCGTCTCCCAGGATCGGGTGGCCCAGGGCGGCCAGATGCACGCGCAGTTGGTGCGTGCGGCCAGTGACGGGTTCGAGCTCGACCCGCGTGGTTCCTGCCGCCGTGTTGTGGTCCAGGGGGCGCCAGCGGGTGTGGCTGGGCTTGCCGTGCTCTGCATCAATCACGCGCAGGGGGCGTCGCTCCCAGTCGGCAGCGATGGGCAGATGGATGTCTGCCCAGGAGCCGGGCGGTTCGGCCACCAGGCCTTGCACGATTGCGACGTAGCGCTTGTGAATCTGCCGCTGTTCGAACGCCAGGCTCAGGCGCCGTTGTGCCTCGGCATGCCGGGCCATGAGCACCAGGCCTGAGGTGGCCTGGTCCAGCCGGTGCACGATGAGTGCGCCGGGCCAGTGCTGCTGAGCGCGGGCACTCAGACAGTCTTGCTTGTCGGGGCCGCGCCCTGGTACGCACAGCAGGCCTGAGGGCTTGCAGAGCACGAGCAGGTCGGCATCTTCATGCAGTGCCACCGGGGCGGGTAGGCCAGCAGTGTCCGCAGCCAGCGCGCTGGTTTCAGCCTGCGGCATGGCTGTCGCCGCCCACCAGGCGCTGCACGGTGGCGCAAAGCTCTTCCACGTCGTTGGGCTTGTGGATCAATGCCTGTGCGCCTTCGGCCAGCGCAGCCTGTTCGATTTCGGCCGTGACGTAGCCCGAGGCAAGGGCCACGGGCAGGTCGGGGCGGATAAGGCGGGCTTCGCGCACGAGGTCCACTCCACAGAAGCCGGGCATGTTGTAGTCGGTGACCAGCAGGTCAAAGGCCTGCGGGGCAGCGCGCAGCGCGGCCGTGGCCTCATGCGGGTCGGTGTAGCCGCTGACCTCATAGCCCCGGCGGCGCAGCAGGCGCTGAACCAGAAACACCAGGGCCTGGTCATCGTCCACGTACATCACGTGGTGCTTCTTGCGCGGTGCGCTGCCGGGGGTATCGGTGGCGGGAGGCGTCGAGGGTGCGGAGGATGCTGGTGCGGCCTGCACCGCTTGAGTGGGCTGCGCATCCAGGGTGCTTTGCGCCGCGCTGTGGGCGACCGGAAAGTACAACGTGAACCGGCTGCCCTGGCCGGGGGCACTGTGCACGTCCACGCCGCCTTCATGTGTGCGCATCACGCCGTGCACCACCGCCAGGCCGAGGCCCGTGCCCTGGCCCACGGGTTTGGTGGTGAAGAAGGGCTCGAAGATGCGTTCCAGCGTGGCAGCGTCCATGCCGGGGCCACTGTCGCGCACGGTCAGGGCGACGTAGTCCACGGGGGCCAGGCCCAGCCGTTCGCTCAGGCGCTGGTCGGGCTGCACGGCAGCGGCTTCCACATGGATGCTGCCGCGCTCGGTGCCTTGGCTCTGGATGGCGTGGACCGCATTGGTGCACAGGTTGAGCAGGGCCTGCTCGACCTGCGTGGCATCGGCCAGCACGGGGGGCAGGCCCGCCTGCAACTGCATGTGCAACTCGATGGCGGGGGGCAGGGTGACGCGCAGCAGGCGTTCGGTGTCGTGCACCACTTCGGCCAACGACACTGCGGAGCGCTGCGGTGGCTCGTTGCGGCTGAAAGTGAGGATCTGGCGCACCAGGTCGCGCGCGCGCCGACCGGCCTTGTCGATCTCCATCAGGCTTTCCAGCACGGGCGAACCTGCTGCACAGTCGGCCTTGGCCAGTTCGACATTGCCCAGGATCGCGCCCAGGATGTTGTTGAAGTCGTGAGCAATGCCGCCCGCCATGGTCCCCACGGCCTGCATCTTGTGTGACTCGCGCAGCTGGGCTTCCAGCTCGCTGCGGTGCGCCTCGGCCTTTTTGCGCCCGGTCAGGTCGCGGGCGAACACGGTGGTGGTTTCGCCCTCGGCATGGCGCTCGAACGACACGCTCACTTCCACGGCCAGTTCCTTGCCGCTGGCGGTCAACGCCGTCATCTCGCCCAGCAGGGCCTGGGTGGTGAGCTGGGCAAACGCCAGCGCCTGCGCCGCATCGGGCAAAAAGCGGTCAAGGGTGCTGCCCAGCGCGTCGCTGGCACTGCACTGGAACAGCGCTGCCGCCGTAGGGTTGAACACGGTGATGCGCTGGTGCTGGTCCACGCAAATGATGGCGTCCAGCGCGGAGTTGATGATGGCCTCCAGCCGCTTCTCACTGGCGCGGATCTGTTCGTTGCGCTGCTGCAGAGTAATGGCGCTGTGCTGCAGCGCCTGGCGCTCGGCCAGCAGTGGGCCTTGGTCGATCACTGCACACAGAAACTGCGACAGGGGGGGACCACTGCTTTGCGGGGCCTCAATGTGCGCGATGTGCAGGTCGCCCGTGATGGGCGTATCTGCATTGATGGAAAAAACGACCTCCTTGACCTCGCTGCGGCCCAGGTCCTGCGCCAGCGCGAAGGCCTCGCGCACGCGCCGGGCGTCCTGCGGGCGCACAAAGGGCATCAGTGCCGTGAGCGGGCGGTCGCGTTCGGTGGGCTGGAATGAGCGGTGCGCCATCGAGTTGGCCTGCACCACCATGTCGTGTTCGTCCACCACCATGAGGGCCAGCGGCACACTGGCAAACAGGGTCTCGAAGCGTTCGTAGGCGCTTTCCGCCACGGTCTGGCTGTAGCGCAGGACCTTGTTCTGGCTCTCCAGCTCTGCCTGGTAGGCGCGCAGCTCAGCCACCAGGCCCTCGGCTCCTGTGCTGGGGGGCGTGGCACGCGGGGTGGGTGTCCCGGGCGCGTGACCTGTGGGAGCGGGCTGCCGCCCCGCAGGGTCCAGAAACGACAGGTCGGGTTCACTCATGGGAGGGGCGCGGCCAGGGGTTTTGGCGCGAGGAAAGTGCGCGCGCTGCGCAATGCTGTGGGCCAGAAAGCATGGCCACGAGTGTACGCCCGCAAGCCTGCGGATCCTGCAGGCCCCGGGGGCTCGTACACGCAGAGACCGGGGTGAACGGCTTCAGCGCGTCTTTCAAGGGGCGATTGTTGATCAATTGCGAACAATCCTTTTCTCTCACGGGGCTTACCGAAGGAGATTCGGATCCCTACAGTTCCACCATCCCGCATTTTTAGATCCAACCCGATCGCTACTGCCTGTCAGGAATTTTTGCCATGAACCCCATCGACGACACCTCCCTTGCCCAACCCCTGCTGAACAAACTGCAATGGCGCTATGCCGCCAAGAAGATGAACCCCACCAAGGCGGTTCCGCAGGAGAAGGTGGAGCGCATTCTCGAAGCCGCGCGCCTGGCGCCCACCTCCAGTGGCCTGCAGCCCTTTGAAATCATCGTGGTGACCGATCCCGCTGTGCGCGCCAAGATCCAGCCCATCGCCTGGAACCAGGCCCAGATCACCGACGGCTCGCACCTGCTGGTGTTTGCTGCATGGGACAACTACACGGCCGACCGCATCAACATGATGTTCGATCTGACCAATGACCAGCGTGGCTTCAAGAACGAAGGCTGGGAAAACTACCGCCAGATGCTGCTGAACAGCTACCCCCAGCGCGATGCCGAGGTGAACTTCCAGCACGCAGCCCGCCAAGCCTACATTGGCATGAGTGCCGCACTGATCGCCGCTGCGTTTGAAGAGGTGGACTCCACCCCCATGGAAGGCTTTGACCCCAACGCGCTCGATGAGATCCTGGGCCTTCGGGCACGTGGCCTGCGCAGCGTGTCGATCCTGCCGCTGGGTTACCGCGCCGATGAAGGCGACTGGCTGGTGAACCTGAAGAAGGTGCGCCGCCCCCGCGAGCAGTTCGTGACTGAAGTCTGAGGATCTCCTCCTAAGGCACAAAAAAGGCTGGACGGTGGTCCAGCCTTTTTTGCGTGGGGAGTCTCAGCGTGTGGCGGGTGCTGCATCCGTCACGCGGCGCATGGGCGTCAGTACAAAAGCCAGCGCGGCCAGCAGCACCAGCGTACCTCCGCTGGCCGCAAACAGCTGGGTCAGCGTGATGCTTTTCATCACCCAGCCCGTGACGGCTGCGGAGATGGGGGCCAGGCCCATGAAGATGAACATGAACAGGCTCATCGCCCGGCCAATCAGGGCCGGTGGCACACGTTGCTGGATCCAGGTGAACACGCTCACCTGCATGAAGCCGCCGAGCAGGCCGATGACCAGCATCAGCGTTGCGCCCTGCCACACGGCCGTGATCAGCCCCAGAGGCATGAACAGTACACCGATGATGGCGTCGAACGCCAGGATGGTCATGCCCAGGCTGCCAAAACGCAGCCTCGGCAACATGCCCGACACCACCATGCCCAGGAGCGTGCCCGCGCCATGGGCGCCCACCATGGTGCCGAACGCGGCCGCGCCCAGCGCTGGCGTGCTGCTGGCCAGCACGGGGATGGCGATGTGGATGGGGCCCATGATGAACAGGGCGATGGCGCTCCAGTAGAGAAAACAGGTGCGCAGTTCTCCATCGCGCCAGAAGTGAACCAGGCCCTGCGCCACCGATGCCAGCACCGCCTGGGGTGCGGCAGCCGGGGCCGAGTTGCCTGCATGGGTCTGCACCTTGGACAGCGTCCAGGCGGACACCGCAAAGCTCAGGGCATCCAGCGTGAAGGCCAAGCCGATGCCGGTGGCGTTGGCATGAGCCGGTGCACTGGCGACTTCTTTGACTGCGTCGCCCGCACCAAACAGCGCAATGAGCAGCCCTGCCAGGAGGGGCCCAAGGAACATGGTCAGCTGGCGCAGGCCCAGGCTGATGCCGTTGGCGGCCTGCAACTGTGAGCGCGCCACCACGTGCGGCATCATGGCCGTGCCAGCAGGAATGCTGAAGGCCGTGGCCAAGCCAATGCCCAGCGACAGCGCATACACCATCCACAGCGTCAGGGTGCCTGCAAGCACCAGCCCCGCCAGCACGGCCAGCAGCACCAGGTTGATGTATTTGGTGATCATCAGCACCTGTTTGGGCGAGTGGCGGTCTACCAGTGCTCCGCCGATCAGGATGAACAGTGCGCGCGGCACGCTGATGAGGGCCAGCACGGTGCCCAGCACCAGGGTGTCGCCCGTCATCTGCAGCACCAGCCAGGGCAGTGCAATCAGCGTGAACTGGTCGCCCAGCATGGACAGGAAGGAGCCGCTCGTCATCCAGCGAAAGTTGGGGTCCTTGAACAGCGCGGCGCGCGGGTCCTGGGGGGCGCTCTTTGGGTGGGGGGGCGTAGGGTGATGGGGCATTTCAGGTCGCATGAACAGGGTCTCCAAAAGATTTGCGGGTGTGCCGGCGCCCGTTGAGCCACTGGCTCACGGCGGTGAATCGCACACACAGGTGGTAGCTGGTCAGGCACAGAGCCGTGGTGGCCAGCACATTGAGAGCCATCTTGGCCAGGACGGGAATCGGCACCCCATACAGCAGCGCGCCAAAACCAATCGTCAGCGGCAGGTGCACGAGGTACACCCAGTACGAGCTGTCGGCCAGATAGGCGAGCCAGGCACGGGGCTGTCCGACGTGGCGCAGAAAGAGCCCGATCAGCGCAAAGCTCCACAACCAGGACGCGGCGTTGTAAGCCAGTGCCATCCAGAACTGCAGGTGCCGGGTGGCAGAGACGGGCTCGGCCAGGATCTCGGTGAAGGCACCGGTGACCAGGACCAGAGCAAAGGCCGAAGCCTCAGGCTGGGCCAGCACTTCCGACAAGAATGCAGTGATCAGGAAGCACACGAGCCCCAGGCCCGCCAGCACGGGCCAGTGCCTTGCGTAGCGCACCATCAAGTCCCTGCGCTGCGTGTACAGGCACAGCCCGAATCCGTAGAAAAGCCCGTTGTGGAGCCATTCCGCCAAGGGAGGCAGAAAGGAACCGCTGGGCGTGACGATTCCGTGGTCGTAGTGGGCGCCGATCCAGGCGAGTGGAAGGGTGAGCGCCACAACGCCCAGGGCCGAACCGCCCAGCCAGGCGGTGAAGCGCCCCAGGGCTTTCTGCACGCCACCGGGCAGCGCACGTGCTGCAGCCCACACCACAGGCGTGAACACGGCCAGCCACAGCAGCATCCACAGAAACCACAGGTGCATGGTCGGCGGGCCTTTGGGTACGTTGGGGCCGTGGGGCAGCAGGCTGCGGTCCACGCCCCAGGTGCCATGGGCCATGCGGTGCAGGAACAACAGGCCCAGCAGGGCGCTAACCACCAACAAGGGCGGCCAGAACACCACAAAAGGCAGGCCCAGGCGGCGCAGCCGGTTGCGCACCATGCCCGCCAGCCCTCGGTGCTGCACCAGTGCCGACACAAAAAAACCGGCCAGGATAAAAAACAGGGGCATGCGGAACGCATGGATCACCGCCACCAGCAAGTCGGCCACCGACGTGGACAAATCGTCGTGCCAGGGCAGGGGAGACGGCCGGCTCATGTAAATGACCGAAACATGCAGCACGATGCCCAGCCACATCATGGCGGCGCGCAGATTGTCCAGGGCATGCAGCTTTCGGCCCGGGGCGGCGGATTCTGGGGTGTGAGTCGGTCCATTCATAGGGACCGACTGTGAAGCCTCACGTTGCGTGAGGGTCAAGCACTTTTCTGACTTTTTGGGGCGGTGCTGTTGTCAGCGGTGTGGGGATACCACAGCGGCCGCAGGTGGTGGCATGGCGTGGGCCAGTGCTGCCTGCAGATAGGTGCGCACGGGAGCACTCAGGGGCGAGCCTGCCTGCAGCAGCGGTTCATTGGCGGAGGCCATGAGCAGCTTTTGGCGCAACTCGGGGCTGCGCCGCGTGAGTGTGTCGAACAGTGCGTTCCAGCGCAAAGCGGCAGCCACCGCATCGGGGTGGTGGGGAGGAAGGGCGCGGGCCAGAAGCTGTTGAACGTCCTGCTCCAGCGCTGCCCAGTCGGTATGGGGCACATGGCCCAGTGTGCGCAGATCGTTGCGGGTCAGGTACTTTTCCAGCAGCGCCATGCGCAGCTTGATGGCCGTTTCGATGTACTCGATCATTTCACCCGGCGGTGCATGGTTGCGCCCCTGGGTGCTGGGTTCGGTGCGGAACATATGGCCCCAGCGCTCCAGCAGGTCCAGATCGCCCTTCATCCAGTGCAGCATGAGCGCCATCCAGCGGTAGGCCAGCGCCTGCACCTCGGGTGTGTCGGGTGCCAGTTGGCGGTCCATGGCGCTGCGCACCAGGTCTTTGACGATCAGCCAGTCAGCCTCAATGAGGTTCCAGTTCTGAAAGATGTGCTTGAGTTCGGCCGAGCTGAAATACTTGCCATAGGTCGTCATCAGCGCCAGGGCCTCCAGCCAGTTGCCCATGTCTGGCTCGGCACCGGCCATCAGGCCGTCCCTCAGCATGGTCAGGCGTCCGCGCAGTTCGGTGGCCTGCGCGATTTGCTGGTCCAGCGAGCGGATCTGCTGCCCGATGATGCGTTCGGGGGCCATGCCGTCTCCCGCCAGCAGCGCCCCGATGTCGCTGAGCGCCAGGCCCATCTGGCGCATGGTCTGGATGCCGTGCAGTCGCTGCACATCGGCCTGGCTGTAGAGGCGGTAGCCCGCCTCGGACCGGCCTGAAGGCTTGAGCAGCCCGATCTCGTCATAGTGGTGCAGCGTGCGCACCGTCAGGCCGGTGCGCCGCGCGAGATCACCGACCTTGAGCAGCATGGGGTCAGCGGCCGATGGAGATGAGTTCGATCTCGAAGTTGAGCGTGGCATTGGGTGGGATCACGCCACCGGCTCCCCGGGCGCCGTAAGCGATGGAGGGCGGGCAGGTCAGCTTGGCCTTGCCACCCGGCTTCATGCGTTGCACGCCTTCGGTCCAGCAGGGGATCACGCCGTTGAGCGGGAACGACGTCGGCTCGCCGCGCTTGTAGGAGCTGTCGAACTCCTTGCCGTCCAGAAACATGCCTTTGTAGTGCACCTTGACGGTGTCGGTGGCCTTGGGCGAATCGCCGGTGCCGTCCTTGAGCGATTCATAAACCAGGCCACTGGCCGTGGTGACGGGGCCTGCGGCCTGGGCAGAGGCAAAGGGGGCAGCCAGAAGGCCAATGAGCACAAGGGCGGAAGAAATGCGCACGGGGAGTCCTTGAAACAAAAAGAAAGGGGGAAAAGTCAGAACGCCATTTTGCTCGTCAGCAACGGTTGGGCTGCAAGCGGCGCGCCAGTGTAAAGGGCGTGGCGCCGTGGCTGGTGCCGATCCACTGTGGGCGCGTTAACCAACGTTAATGCGCAGCGGCATGCGGATGACAACACTGCAGCTGCGGCCAATGGGTGCCGAGTGCTTGTTTTTGCGGAGATGACGGATGCGTTCATTCAACGGCCACAGCGGACTGGCTCGGAGGACTTTTTTGGGGGGGCTTGCGACGGGGGGCGTGGGTATGGCGGCGGCGCAGGCAGCGCAGCCACGGCCACTGGCCGCCCGCTTGCCCGATGCGATGACCCGCCCCGGTGGGGCCGATCTGCCGTACGGCCTGCCCGCAGCACAGGAGGCGCAGGTGGAGCGGACCTTGTCCACTGCGGCAGGCTTTCCGGTGTGGCGCACGCCGTTGCAGCACCAGCGCAGCATCATCACCCCCAGCGGCCTGCACTTTGCCGTGCACCACAACGGCGTGCCCGACATTGCGCCGGAGCGCCACACACTGAAGGTGCATGGGCTGGTGCACAAACCGCTGCGCTTTGACTTGGAACGCCTGCTGCGCTACCCCATGGTCAGCCGCGTGCATTTTCTGGAATGCGCGGGCAACTCAGCCGCCAACGCGCTATCGCCCACGGCTCTGGACCAGACGCTGGGCGAGATTGCGGGCGAGGTGTCGTGTTCGGAGTGGACGGGCGTGCCGCTGGCCTATCTACTGAACGAAGCGGGGGTGAAGGACAGTGCCCAATGGGTGGTGGCCGAAGGCGCCGACGGTGGATCGCACAGCCGCAGCCTGCCGCTGAAGGCCTTGCTGGAGCACGGCATGGTGGCGCTGTACCAGAACGGAGAGCGGCTGCGGCCTTCGCAGGGCTACCCCATGCGCCTGTTCATGCCGGGCTGGGAGGGCAACGTCAACGTGAAATGGCTGCACCGGCTCGAAGTGACCGACGCGCCCGCCTACACCAAGGACGAGTCGGGTCTGTACACGCAAGTGTTGGCCGATGGACGGATCGAGCGCTTCGCGTTCCACATGGAAGTGAAGTCGGTGATCACGCACCCCTCCGGCCAGCAGCGTTTGCCTGAGCCCCATGGGTTTTGCGAAATCGCTGGTCTGGCCTGGTCGGGCCGGGGGCGCATAGCGCGTGTGGATGTGTCCTTGGACGGAGGTCGCACCTGGGCTGCGGCGCAGCTGCACGGCCCGGTACTGGACCGGGCCTTTACGCGCTTCACGCTGCCCTGGCAGTGGAACGGCCGCAGGGCCGACCTGATGAGCCGCGCCACCGACGAGCATGGTCGTACACAGCCACTGCGCAGTGAATGGAAGCGGCGCTATGCCATGCACTCGTTCAACCACTACAACGCGGTGCAGGCCTGGCGCGTGCAGGCCGATGGCCGCGTGGAGAACGTCTATGCGTGAAGACCTGTGCAGCCAATTGCTGCCCGCAGGACGCGCCACCCTGCGGCGGGGCGTGGCCGTGGCGATGGTGGTGGGACTGCTGAGTGCAGGCAGAGCCAGCGAGGTCCAGGCGCCGTCCGCTGCGGCTCCTGCACCAGCTGCGCCGCCACTTGTCATCGGCTTAGGCCAGCCGCTGTCGCCTGCCGACATCGATCGCTATGCCATCACCGTCTTCCCCAACGGCCGCAATCTGCCACCCGGCCGGGGCAGCGTGGAGCAGGGCGCGCGGCTGTATGCCATGCACTGCGCCGCCTGCCACGGCGCAAAGGGAATCGAAGGGCCCGCCGCCCGGCTGGTGGGCACAGATGGTTTTATCGGCTGGAGCGACCCGCTGCGCCCCCTGCGCGTGCGCAAGTACCCGCTGCAGGTGTTGTCGGTGGGCGCGATGTGGCCTTATGCCACGACGGTGTTCGACTATGTGCGTCGGGGCATGCCGATGCACGCGCCCAAGAGCCTGACCGATGACGAGGTGTACGGCATCACCGCGCACCTGCTGCATCTGAACGGGCTGGTGGCAGGTGACGCCCTCATGGACAAGGAAAAATTGCCCCAGGTGGTGATGCCAGGGCGGGATCGCACGGTCAGTGCGTGGCCACAGGAACGCTGAAAATTCTCAAACGCCGCGTGACGCTTCCACCAAGCCCAGCCGTGCCCGGATGCGTGATAGCGATACCGGCGAGATGCCCAGGTAGCTGGCCACATGGTGCTGCGGCAGGTGGGGCGTCAAATCACCGTGTGTAGCGAGAAAAGATTGGTAGCGCACCTCGGGCGGGTGGCTCAACAACTCGGCTTCGCGCTGTGCGTGCTGCTGAAACACATAGCCCAGGGCCTCTTCCAGCAAGGGGCCGATGTGGGCAAAGCTGCGTTGCCACTGCTGCAAGGTGGCATAGGTCAGCTCCACAGCCTCTACGGGTGCCAGGGCCTCGATGGCATAAGGACTGGGCAGCGCCAGAGGCGGCAGGTTGCCAGCCACCCAGCTGCCGGTGCCGTGAAACGACCGGTTGCGTTCGGTTCCTTGTTCGTTCAGGTAGAACAGCCGAACCACACCGCTGCGCACCTGCCAGCAGCGCGTGCTGGTCTCGCCCGCGGGCTGCAGCAGCGTGCCTGCGCCGAACTGACGGCGGGGCAGGGCCTGCCACAGAGCGGCCAGGGCAGGTTCAGACCGGACCAGCGCGTCCAGCGCACGCGGCTGGCAGACAGTGCAGGCGCTGGTGGTCGAGGTCACTGCGTTCAGGCAATTCAGGCGTCTCAGGCGTAGTCAGAGACCGGGATGCAGCTGCAGCTCAGATTGCGGTCACCCCATACGTTGTCCACGCGGCCAACAGGAGACCAGTACTTGGCCTGGCGCAGGGCGGCCACCGGGTAAGCGGCGGCTTCGCGGGCGTAAGGGCGAGCCCATTCGCTGCCCAGCAGACTCTCGGCCGTGTGGGGTGCGTTCTTCAGCGGGTTGTTGTCCTGCGGCCAGACGCCGGATTCGATCTGGCGGATCTCTTCGCGGATGGCAATCATCGCGTCGACGAAGCGGTCGATCTCGAACAGCGTTTCGCTCTCGGTGGGCTCCACCATCAACGTGTTGGGCACGGGGAAGCTCAGCGTGGGCGCGTGGAAGCCGTAGTCGATCAGGCGCTTGGCGACATCCTCAGCCATCACGCCGCTGGTGTCCTTGAGGCCGCGCAGGTCCAGGATGCACTCGTGCGCCACGTGGCCATTGGCACTCGCGTACAGCGTGGGGTAGTGATCCTTGAGGCGTGCACTGATGTAGTTGGCCGAGAGGATGGCGGTTTCGGTCGCGGCCTGCAGGCCTTCGGCGCCCATCATGCGGCAGTACATCCAGCTGATGGGCAGCACGGCGGCATTGCCCAGAGGCGCTGCCGACACGGCACCCACGCCGCCGGCCACACCGGCCGTGGCATGACCAGGCAGGTAGGGCACCAGATCGGCCACCACACACACGGGACCCACGCCGGGGCCGCCACCGCCGTGCGGAATGCAGAAGGTCTTGTGCAGATTCAGGTGGCTCACGTCGCCGCCGAACTCGCCAGGGGCGGCCACGCCGACCAGGGCGTTCATGTTGGCGCCGTCCACATACACCCGGCCGCCGTGGCTGTGCACCAGGGCGCACAGCTCCTTCACCTGCGTTTCGAACACGCCGTGCGTGCTCGGGTAGGTGATCATGATGCAGGCCAGGTTGGCACTGTGCTGTTCGCACTTGGCCTGCAGGTCGGCCATGTCCACGTTGCCGTTGGCATCGCAGGCGGTCACTACCACCTGCATGCCCACCATCTGGGCGCTGGCGGGGTTGGTGCCGTGTGCGCTGCTGGGGATCAGGCAGATGTTGCGGTGGCTATCGCCCTGGGCCTCGTGGTAGGCCTTGATGGCCAGCAGGCCCGCGTATTCGCCTTGCGATCCGGCGTTGGGCTGCAGGCTGATGCCTGCGTAGCCCGTGGCCTGGCACAGCCAGGCGCGCAGTTGTTCGTCCAGCTCCTTGTAGCCTTGCAACTGGTCAGCGGGTGCGAAGGGGTGCACGTTGGCGAATTCGGGCCAGGTGATGGGGATCATCTCGCTCGTGGCATTGAGCTTCATGGTGCAGCTGCCCAGCGGGATCATGCTGCGGTCCAACGCCAGGTCCTTGTCAGACAGCTGACGGATGTAGCGCAGCATGCCGGTTTCGGAGTGGTGGGTGTTGAACACCGGGTGCGTGAGGTAGCTGCTGGTGCGGCGCAGCTCGGCCGGAATCAGCAACTCCACGCCTTTCTCAAAAGCATCGAACGTGGGCAACGCCTGGCCGTCCTGGGCAAAGACTTTCCACAGCAGCTCGATGTCGGCGCGCGTGGTGGTCTCGTCCAACGAGATGCACAGGTAGTTTTCGAAATAAATTCGCAGGTTGGCGCCCATCTGTACTGCGCGAGCAGCTATGGATTTAGTAGCGCCATCGGTTTTGAGCGTCAGCGTGTCAAAACACGCCTGCGGGCGCACCGGCGCGCCCAGTTGTGTGAGCCCCTTGGCCAGAATGGCGGTGTAGCTGGCCACACGCTGTGCAATGCGCTTGAGCCCATCGGGGCCATGGTACACGGCGTACATGCTGGCGATCACGGCGGGCAACACCTGCGCGGTGCAGATGTTGGACGTGGCCTTTTCGCGGCGGATGTGCTGCTCGCGCGTTTGCAGGGCCAGGCGGTAGGCGGGCTTGCCATGTGTATCCACGCTCACGCCCACCAGGCGGCCGGGCAGGCTGCGCTTGAACTCGTCGCGGCAGGCCATGTAGGCAGCGTGCGGGCCACCCGCGCCCATGGGCATGCCGAAGCGCTGCGTGGTGCCCACGACGATGTCGGCACCCCATTCACCGGGCGGGGTGATCAGCGTGAGGGCCAGGAGGTCGGCCGCTGCGATGAAGGCCGCCTGTTTGGCATGCGCCTTTTCCACGTCGGCGCGCAGGTCATCAATGCGGCCGCTGGTGGCAGGGTACTGGGCGAGCACGGCGAAGTAGTCGCCGTTCAGCGCTGCATCCCATTCGGCGGCGGAGTTGGCCAGCACCACTTCGATATTGAGGGGCTTGGCACGGGTCTGGATCACTTCGATGGTTTGCGGGTGGGCATCACCGGCCACCACAAACACATTGCTTTTGCTCTTGACGGAGCGCTTGGCCAGCGTCATCGCCTCAGCGGCGGCCGTGGCTTCGTCCAGCATCGACGCATTGGCAATCGGCATGCCGGTCAGGTCGCAGACCATGGTCTGGAAGTTGACCAGCGCCTCCATGCGGCCTTGCGAGATTTCGGCCTGGTATGGCGTGTAGGCCGTGTACCAGGCGGGGTTCTCCAGGATGTTGCGCAGGATGACGCCCGGTGTGTGGGTGCCGTAGTAGCCCTGGCCGATGAAGCTCTTCAGGACCTGGTTCTTCGATGCCATCGCCTTGAGTTCGGCCAGCGCCGCCGCTTCCGTGATCGGCAGGGGCAGGTCCATCGCGCTGCTGCGTGCAATGGAGCGCGGCACGATGGAGTCGATGAGGGCGCGGCGCGAGGCCTCGCCAATCACCGACAGCATGTGCGCTTCATCGGCCGCATCGATGCCGATGTGGCGTGGCAGGAATTCGGTGGCGTTTTCAAGCGCTGCGAGCGTGGGCAGGGGGGCGAGGGTGGTCATCGGCGGCGGCGTGGGACAACAAGGAGGCACATTGGCCCGGCAGGGCGCCGGGCCTCGGGGAACAAAAGATCCGGAGATCAGGCGTTCTTGGCGAACTCTGCGTACGCAGGTTCGTCCATGAGCGCGTCGAATTGCATCATGTCGGTCACGTGGACCTTGAAGAACCAGCCAGCGCCCAGCGGGTCGCTGTTGGCCAGCGAGGGGTCGGCGCGCAGGGCTTCGTTCACCTCGACGATTTCGCCGGTGACGGGCATGTACACGTCGGCGGCGGCTTTGACGGACTCCACCACGCCGGCGACTTCACCCTGGTTGAAGGTCTTGCCGACTTCGGGCAGGTCCACAAACACCACATCGCCCAGCGCGTCCTGGGCGTGTACTGTGATGCCCACGGTGGCGGCTTCGTGGTCGGAGATGTCGATCCACTCGTGATCCTTGGAAAACTTGACGGTCATGGGGGCTCCAGAAAAAAGGGGAAAAACAAACAAAAGTGCCGATGCCAGCCAAGACTGTAGCCGGGCTGGCGCAGTTTCAGACGGTCAGCCGCGGTAGTAGCGCGCGGGGGTAAAGGGCATGGCACGCACTTCCATGGGCACGGCCTTGCCGCGCACGATGGCGTTCACCCGCGTGCCGATGGCGGCGAAGGCGGGTGTGACATAGCCCATGGCCACGGGTTCGTTCACCGTGGGGCCTAGCAGGCCGCTGGTCACTTCGCCAATCTTCTGGCCGTCTTCGCTCTGCAATTCGGTGTGTTCGCGCACGGGCACACGCTCCATCGCGACGAGGCCAACGCGCTTGCGCTGCAGGCTGGCGGGGTTGTCGATCTGCGCGAGCACCTTGTCTGCTCCGGGGAAACCCCCTGCGCGGGCGCCGCCCGTGCGACGCACCTTCTGGATGGCCCAGTTCAGCGCGGCTTCAGGCGGCGTGGTGGTGGTGTCGATGTCGTTGCCATACAGGCACAGGCCCGCTTCGAGCCGCAGCGAGTTGCGCGCACCCAGGCCGATGGGCTTGACTTCAGGCTGCGCGAGCAGTGCGCGGGCCAGGGTGTCGGCCTGCGCGGCGGGCACCGAGATTTCAAAACCGTCTTCGCCCGTGTAGCCGCTGCGGGTCACAAAACAGTCGCAGCCCGCAATGGAAAAATCGCCGCCCGTCATGAAAACCAGCTTTTCCACGCCGGGCGCCAGGCGCGCAAGTGCTGTGACGGCCTGCGGGCCCTGCAGCGCCAGCAGCGCGTGGTCGGGCATGGGGATCACATTGCAACTCTGGCCGATGCGCGCCTGGATATGGGCAATGTCGCCCACCTTGCAGGCACCGTTCACGATCACGAACAGCGTGGGCTTGCCATCCACCACGCCTTGGTTGAAAAACATCAGGTCGTCGATGACCGTGCCTTCGTCGGTGAGCAGCAGCCCGTAGCGCTGTTTGCCCACGGGCAGGTCGATCACGTCCACCGGCATCAGGGTTTCAAACGCCGCTGCGGCGTCAGGGCCGACCAGCTTGAGCTGGCCCATGTGCGAGACGTCAAACAAGCCCGCCGCGCTGCGCGTGTGCTGGTGTTCGGCCATCAGGCCAGCGGGGTATTGCACGGGCATGGAGTAGCCGGCGAACGGCACCATGCGGGCGCCCAGCTCGATGTGCAGGGCGTTCAGGGGCGTGGTGAGCAGGGGGGCGGTGGCTGACATGGCGGAACTCCGGGGCAAATGAGGGCCGCAGCCACAAGGTGGCCACGGGATTTGCCCTGCTGTCCGCTTTACCTGAGAGATTCACCGCAGCGCCCTGGCTGGCCGTGCGGTTTGCTCCTTCGGTGGATGGCCTCAACACGCGGTGCGGTGGGCCATCTCTCTCCAGCAAGGGAACGCCCACATCACTGCGGGCGGTTGTCAGTCCTTTTGCCTGAGCGTTCGGCTGCTGCCTGCGCCTTCGGCGGTGCGGTGGCCTGTGGGGCTTGGCACTCTCTCCTGACCGGGGGATTCTAACTACTTTGCGTAGACCAGATCGCGCAAACCCAGCGACAACTGCGGCACATAGGTCACCACCATCAGGCAGGCCATGATGACAAGCACAAACGGAATCAGGTGCCCGACGATGCGGTCAAGCGATATTCGCGCCACGGTGCAGGCTGCAAACAGGTTCACGCCAAACGGCGGCGTGATCATGCCCATGGCCAAGTTCACTACCATGATCAGGCCAAAGTGCACCGGGTCCACACCAAAGTGGATAGCCACGGGAGCCAGGATAGGCGCCAGAACGATGATGGCGGCACTGGTCTCGATGAACATGCCGATCACGAACAACGCCGCGTTCACCCCGAGCAGGAAGAGGGTGGGGGATTGCAGCACCGCCTCCAGCCAGCGGCCGATGGCATCCGGCACGCCAGCGCGGGTGATGAGGAAGGCGAACAGGCCCGCATTGGCAATGATGAACATGATCACTGCAGACGAGATGGCCGATTTGCGCAGGATGGCAAACAGGTCCTTGAGCCGGATCTCGCGGTATATCACCACCCCCACAATCAATGCGTAGAACACCGCCACGGCCGATGCTTCAGTGGGAGTGAATACGCCACCGTAGATGCCGCCAAGGATGATCACCGGCATCAGCAGCGCCCAGCCCGCCTGCAGCGTGGCCTTGCCAAGAGGCATGCGGCCGTCGCCGTCGTTCTTGCCCCAGCCCTTGTACTTGCAGTACGCCCAGACAAAAAGCATCAGCGCGCCACTGATCAGCAGCCCCGGGCCAAAGCCGGCGATGAACAGCTCGCCAATCGACACTTCGGCGCTCACGCCATACAGGATCATGGGGATGGAGGGCGGGATGATCACGCCCAGCTCGGCGCTGGTGGCCTGCAGGGATGCGGCGTAGCTCGTGGGGTAGCCATGCTTGATGAGCGCGGGGATCAGGATGGCGCCAATGGCAAATGTGGTGGCCACCGACGAGCCCGACACGGCCGCAAAGATCATGCAGGTCAGCACGCAGGTCATGGGCAGGCCACCCTGCACGCCGCCCACGATGCTCTTGGCAAACTCCACCAGGCGGCGGGATATGCCGCCCGTTTCCATCAGGTTGCCCGCGAGGATGAAGAACGGAATGGCGGCCAGCGGAAATTTGTTGATGGAGCCAAACATCTCCTTCACAGAGATCAGCATGTTGGCATTGGCTACCTGGATGCCCAGGATGGAGGCCAGGCCGATGGAAACGGCCACGGACACAGTGAGTGCAAAACACAGCACCATGGTGGTGATCATGACGGGCGTCATTGCGCGGTCTCCAGCTCAAGGCGTTGAGGGTCTAGCAGGTTGCCGACGATGCCAATGGCGCTGAACACGCCACCCACCGGCATGGCCACGTAGGCCCAGAACATGGAGACGGATTCGAGCCCCGCCATCGACTGCACGCCGCCGCGTTGGGCATAGTCCCAGCCCCACCACGCGATCACGCCAATCAGTGCCAGCGCCGCCACTGCCACGACATAGTCCAGCACCCGGCGCACGCGCGGGGGGCTCCAGCGGTACAGCACATCCACGCTGACCATCGCGCCCTGGCGGAACGCGCTTGGGATGGCCAGGAACACCATCCAGATCAGGCTGAAACGGATCAGCACTTCAGTCCACTCGGCGGGCTGCTCCAGCACAAAGCGGGTCACGATCTGGAACATGCCCAGCGATGCTGCAATGACCAGCATGGCGCACGCGCCGAGCAACGCTGCAAACGTGGCCCCGCGTTCAAACATCAGAAAAGCTTTTTTCATGGGGCGGACAACGCCATGGGTTCAGAAGATTCGGTGGAGAGAATCAGATTGAAGATAAAAAACGCCCGTAGCGCTTATTCTACGGGCGTTGTGTGCTACTAAAAATATAGTAGCTGATGCGCATGCAACTACTTGACGTCGCGGATCTTGTCCAGGGTGGCCTTGCCAAACTGTTTTTCAAACTCGGCGTTCACAGGCGCCAGCGCCGCCACAAACTTGGACTTGTCCGGATTGTCCACCACCGTCATGCCTTTGGCGCGCAGGTCGGCCACGCCCTTGGCGTCGTCTTCATCCACGCGTGCACGGTTGGCCTTGGTGCCTTCCTTGGCGGCGTCGATGAAGGCCTGCTTGTCGGCGGCCGAGAGCTTGTCGAACGAGGCCTTGTTCATCACGAAGATGGCAGGCGAATACACGTGGCCGGTCAGCGTCAGGTGCTTTTGCACCTGGTCGAACTTGGCCGAGATGATCACGGGCAGCGGGTTCTCCTGGCCGTCCACGGTGCCTTGCTGCAGGGCGGTGAACACTTCGGGGAAGGCCATGGGCGTGGTGATGATGCCGAAGCCCTTGTACGCGGCGATGTGCACGGGGTTTTCCATGGTGCGCATCTTCAGGCCCTTGAGGTCCTCGGGCGTGTTCACCGAGCGCTTGCTGTTCGTCATGTGGCGAAAGCCGTTCTCGGCCCAGGCCAGGGCCTTGAAGCCCTTGCTATCGAACTTGGTCAGCATCTCCTGGCCGATGGGGCCATCCAGCACCGCACGCGCATGGGCCTTGTCGCGGAACAGGAAGGGCACGTCAAAGATGCGCGCTTCGGGCACAAAGTTGGGCACTGGGCCGGTGGAGCTGAAGGCCAGCTCTTGCGTGCCCAGCTGCACGGCTTCAATCGATTCGCGCTCGCCACCCAGGGCGCCGTTGTAGAACGTCTGTACCTTGTAGCGGCCGGCCGTGCGCTTTTCGACTTCCTTGGCAAACGTGTCGATGGCAATCCCCTGGTGGGAATTCTGGGCTGTCGAGATGCTGATGCGCATGGTGGTCTGCGCGGCAGCGGTGGCCACAAAGCCGAGCGCAAGGCTCAGGCCGACGACGAGTTTGGTCAGTTGCATGCTGTCTCCTGTTAATGGTGGGCTGGGTTGGTGGGGATGCACGGTTGCTCCTTGCAGAGCGGACCCCAGCCTCTGCCAAATTATGGCGGTGCAGCATCGGCGCAGGCATCGGGGTTTGTGCTGGTAAGCGTGCTTATTAACTACCCACCAGGGCGCTAGCCAAGGCGCTTCTGTTGGCCATGGGCGACGCCAAAAAAATGCCAAGGGCCCCGTGCTGGCGGTAACCAGCCGGGGCCTTGTCAGTTTGTGCGCTCCGGTAAGAGCGCCTTGATGGAAGAAGTATGCGCGGGGCGGATGAGATGAATTTGCTGAATTCGCTTCAAATGGAGTCAATCGAAGAATAATTTTCTGTGTTGGCGAAGACTGGTGAATAATCCAGCCGATGGATCGACTGGATAGAAAAATTCTCGCTGTGCTGCAGGGCAACGCCCGCGCCAGCCTGCAAGAGATCGGGCAGGCCGTGGGCCTGAGCGCATCGCCCTGCTGGGGCCGCATCAAGAAGATGGAAGAGGCGGGTGTGATCCAGGGCTATACCGTGCGCATCAACCCGCAGTCGCTGGACCTGGCCGACACGGTGCTGGTGCAGGTCACGCTCGACAGCCATTCCGACAACACGCTCGAAAAATTTGGCGAAACACTCGCCAGCATTCCTGAGGTGATCGAGGCGCACCTGGTGTCGGGCGACTACGACTACCTGCTGCGCATCGTCGTGAAGGACACGCGCGACTACGAGCGCTTGCTGCGTGAGAAGCTCTACAAGATCAAAGGCATCCGGCACAGCCGCTCCAGCTTCGTGCTGCGCACGCTCAAGAAGGCCGATCTGCCCCTGTTTGTGGGGTGAGTTTGAATGAAATTGGACTCTAGCGCTTATCTGTAAAGCGCCAATAGCTATTGTTTTTATAGCATTTGCATCCGGTCGCAATTCCATTGCGCAGGCATCGAGGAAACCCGGCGATGCTCTGTTTTTGCGGTTCAAAGGCTGTGGAACACACGGATCAACGGCAGAATGGCCACGCCTTTCGGCGCTGGCTTGGGGGATGTTGCACCACCACGGTGCACCGCCCAAGAGCTTGCAACGTGCCAGCAAGGCCGGAGAACCACCACCATGAACCTGCGTTTTGTCGAAGCCTTTTACTGGGTGGCCTCCCTCAAGAGCGTGACGCGCGCAGCGGAAAAGCTCTTTCTGACGCAGTCGGCCATGTCAAGTCGCGTGGCGGCGCTGGAGGAAGAACTGGGCGTGCTGCTGCTGGACCGGCGCGACAAACATTTCAAGCTCACAGTGGCGGGCACGCGCTTTCTGACGTACGCCAAGCGGATGCTGGAGCTGCAGCGCCAGCTCAAGGCCGAGATGGGCTCGGGCGGCCCGCTGGAAGTGTCGATTCGACTGGGCGCCATTGAGTCGGTGCTCCACTCGTGGCTCATCCCCTGGGTGGAACAACTGCGCAAGGACAACCCGCTGCTGGAGCTGGAACTCACGGTCGAATCCACGCCGGTGCTGCTGGATCAGATCCGCCGGGGCACGCTGGATGCCGTGTTTGCGGCCTTGCCCGCATCGGCCGAAGGCATTCGCAGCCAGGCGCTGACGCCGATGGAGATGGTGTTCGTCGGCAACAGCAAGATCCACCGCAAGCGGCGCTATGCATCGGAAGACTTCGCTGGCACCGACATCCTGACCTTTCAGCGCGGTTCTCAGCCCCATGTGTACCTGCTGGACACGCTGCGCCAGGCGCAGGTGGAGCCGCGCTGCGTGCACACCATTTCCTCAATCTCTGCCATGGTGCAGCTGGTGCAGGGCGGTTTTGGCGTTGCCACGCTGCCGCGCCTGGCGGTGCAGAGGATGCTGGCATTCCCGGATCTTCGCGCACTCGCCTGCGACATCGCGTTGCGTCCGCTGCCCATTCACGTGAGCTACCGCGAAGACCCGTCTTCGCCCGCGATGGAGGCGATCGTGCGTTCGGCGCTCAGCTTCATCGAAGCGCAGCAACCCCCAGCGCCCAAGCCCCGCAAGGCCCGCGCCTGAGCGCGGGGACCACGCACGCTCCTTTTTCCGCTGCGCGCACTGCGGCTGCAGTGTCTGCGTTTACGGCGCAGCCCCGAGAACTTCGCATTGAAGCGACATGCGCAGTTCGGTGCGGCTGCGCTTGTGCAAATTCTCCTTTCGAGGACTCGGGTTAACCCTAAATAGAAGTCCAAGGGTTAACCCTGAGCACCAAATTGGTTTGCTTCGCCCCAATGAAGTGCATCGAAAAAATCGATGAGCTAAGAGAAATTTTTTGAATTTGCCAGCGCAGTTACACCCCAACACAATCCGTCCAACGTCATGCAATTGACTTTTCTCAATGCAAGGAAATACGGTGGACTTAGCTCAAGAAAATTCGCTCGCGGTGTTTGGCCCTGAGGGCACCAGCAATCCGAACCACGTCCGCGACACCATCCGCAAGGGCCTGTGGACATCGCACACCAGCGGTCTCGCAGACGGCCATGTGCAAGGCAACGTGGTCATCCTGCCCGAGGTGCTTGCCAGTGACTTTCTGCGGTTCTGCCAGCGCAATCCCAAGCCGTGCCCCGTGCTGGCGGTCAGCGAGCCCGGCCAGTTCACCCTGCCTTCGCTGGGCAAGGACATCGACATCCGCAGTGATGTGCCGCTGTACCGCATCTGGCGCCACGGTGAAATGTCGGAGGAGGTGGCGGACATTGCCAGCCTCTGGCGGCCGGACCTGGTCACCTTCATCCTGGGCTGTTCGTTTTCGTTCGAGTCCGCATTGATCGAGGCAGGCATCCGCCTGCGCCACATCGACGAAGGCAAGAACGTGGCCATGTTCCGCACCAACGTGCAAACCGAGCCAGCCGGCCCTTTTGGCGGTGCCATGGTGGTGACCATGCGTCCCATGCCTGCAGCGGATGTGATCCGTGCGGTGCAGGTCACCTCGCGTTTCCCCAATGTGCATGGAGCGCCTGTGCACATCGGTGACCCGGCCCTGATCGGCATCGCCGATCTGGCCCATCCCGACTACGGCGACGCCGTAGCGCTGATGCCGGGCGAAATCCCTGTTTTCTGGGCCTGCGGCGTCACCCCGCAGTCGGCCATCTTGAATGCCCAACCCGCGTTCTGCATCACGCATGCACCGGGCTGCATGCTGGTCACCGACCTTCTCAACCACCAGCTCGCCAGTTTCTGATCCGCTTTCAACAAGGAGTTCCACCATGAAGAAAATCACAATTTGTTTGTCCGCAGTCCTCAGCGTCTGCGCCGCCCAGGCCCAGATCAAGTGGGACCTGCCCACGGGCTATGGCGCCAACAGCTTCCAGACGCAGAACGTGCAGCAGTTCGCCAACGAGGTGGATCAGCTCACGGGTGGCAAGCTCAAGATCGTGTTGCACCCCGGTGGCTCGCTGTACAAGGCCAACGAAATCAAGCGTGCGGTGCAAACTGGCCAGGTGCCCTCGGCCGAGTTCATTCTCTCGGGCGCATCCAACGAGAACCCGCTGTTTGGTGTGGACTCGATTCCGTTCCTGGCCACGAGCTATGCCGATTCCAAGCGCCTGTATCTGGCCGCCAGGCCTGCCCAGGAGAAGCTGCTCGCGTCCCAAGGCGTGAAAGTGCTGTTCAGCGTGCCATGGCCCGGCCAGTCGCTCTACTCGCTCAAGCCCGTGAGTACGCCCGCGGACTTTGCAGGCACCAAGATGCGGGCCTACAACCCCGCCACCACGCGCATTGCGCAACTGCTCAAGGCGCAACCGGTGACGATCCAGCTGTCGGAGCTGGGCCAGGCCCTGGCTACCAACACCGTGCAGAACTTCCTGACGTCCAGCGCCAGCGGTGTGGAATCCAAGCTGTATGAGCAGGTGAAGCACTTCTATCCCGTCAGCGCATGGCTTCCGCGCAATGCCACCGTGGTGAACCAGAAGGCGTTCGATGCCCTCGACAAGCCTTTGCAGGACGCCGTGCTGAAGGCAGCGGCAGCCGCCGAAGAGCGCGGCTGGGCCACAAGCGAGCGAGTGGACAAGGAGTTCATCAAAGAGCTGGGCGCCAAAGGCATGACCGTGGCCGAGCCCAGCGACAGCATCAAGAAGGAACTGGCAAGCATTGGCGAGTCCATGACGGCCGATTGGATCAAGTCTGCCGGACCTGAGGGGCAGGCCATCATCGACGCCTACCGCAAGAAGTAATCGTCGTTTTCCGGGCCCCCGCAGTGGGGCCGGGGTAGCACAGGCGCATGCTGCCCAGTTCTTTCGTCGCCACTCCCCCTCATTTTTTTCAAGCGTTACCGGAGTACGCCATGGACAAACTCGTCCGAAATTTCTACAGGCTGCTGATGTTGCTGTCCGGCCTGTCCATGCTGGCTGCGTTCGCCGCAGTCACGCTGGGCGTGTTTGCCCGCGAGGTCATTCACGTCAACATCGACGGTCTCGACGCGTATGCAGGCTACGCCATCGCCGCAGCGCTGTTCTTTGCATTGCCCGGCACATTGCAAAACGGAGACCACATCCGGGTGACCCTGTTGCTCGACCGGCTGCCGTCACGCTGGCGCGGCGCCTTTGAATGGTTCTGCCTGTCCAGTGCACTGGTGCTCACGGCCTATATCGCCTGCTACGCAGTGCGCTCGGTGTGGATTTCCTACGTCACGCACGACATTTCGCCTGCGGCCGATGCTTCGCCGCTGTGGATTCCCCAGATCAGCATGGCCATGGGCTGCATCGGCTTTGCGCTGTCGTTTGCCCATGCGCTCATCCTGCGCTTTCAGGGCGTGGCCTTCATGGCCGTGTCTGAATCGGCCCGTTCCGAGTAGCCCCCGCAGGAGAAATCAACATGGACGTCATCATTGCCTTTGGCCTGATCGTGGTGCTCTTTGCAGTGCTCGGTTCGGGTTTGTGGATCGGCCTGTCACTGCTTGCGGTGGCGCTGGTCGGTATGGAGCTTTTTACCAGCCGCCCCGTGGGCGACAGCATGATGCTGACTATCTGGGGGTCTACCTCCAGCTGGACGCTCACGGCTTTGCCGCTATTCCTCTGGATGGGCGAGATACTGTTTCGCAGCAAGCTGTCGAGCAGCATGTTCAAAGGCCTGGCGCCCTGGCTGGACCGTCTGCCCGGCCGCCTGTTGCACGTGAACGTGGTGGGCTGCACCATCTTCGCTGCCATCTCGGGCTCATCGGCGGCCACTTGCGCGACCATCGGCAAGATCACGCTGCCCGAACTCAAGCAGCGTGGCTATCCCGAAGACATCTCGGTGGGCACACTGGCTGGCGCAGGCACGCTGGGCCTGCTGATCCCGCCGTCGATCATCATGATCGTCTATGGCGTGGCGGCCAATGTGTCGATCTCCAAGCTGTTTCTGGCCGGCGTGATTCCAGGCCTGCTGCTGGCAGCACTGTTCATGGGCTACATCGTCGTGTGGGCCTTGTTCAACAAGGACAAGGTGCCAGCGCCCGATGCCCGCCTGAGCTTTGTGCAGAAGCTCTATGCGTCGCGCCACCTGATCCCTGTGGTGTCGCTCATCGTGGTGGTGCTGGGCGCCATCTACAGCGGTATTGCCACCGCCACCGAGGCCGCGGCGCTGGGTGTGGGCGGGTCGCTGATCCTGGCGAAGATCGAGGGATCACTCGATTGGGCGCGCTTCAAGGACGGGCTGGTCGCTGCCTGCCGCGTGTACTGCATGATTGGCCTCATCCTGGCGGGCGCCGCGTTCCTCACACTGGCCATGGGCTTCATCGGCCTGCCACGCCACTTGGCCGAGTTCATCGGCGCCCTGCACCTGTCGCCCTTTGCGCTGATGCTGCTGCTCATCATGTTTTTCATCCTGCTGGGCTGCTTCCTGGATGGCATCTCCATGGTGGTGCTGACCATCGCGGTGCTGCTGCCCACGGTGGAAGCTGCAGGCTTTGACCTGGTGTGGTTCGGCATCTTCATCGTGTTGGTGGTGGAGATGGCGCAGATCACGCCGCCGGTGGGGTTCAACCTCTTTGTGCTGCAGGGCATGACGCGCCGCGAAGTTACCTGGATCGCCCGCACTGCGCTGCCTTTGTTCGCATTGATGATCGTTGCGGTCATCCTGACGTATTTCGTGCCCGACGTCGTGCTCTGGCTGCCACGCCAGATGCAGGGCTGACCCCGCAGCACCTCTCGCCGAAAAATCCGTACAGGAGCTCACCATGAAGACCATCGTGTTGTTGGCCGCGCTTGCCGTGGCCCCGGTGCTGCACGCCCAAACCCAGTGGAAGCTGGCCACGGGCTACCGGGCGGAGTCGTTCCACACGCGCAATATCGTCCAGTTTGCGCAGGACGTGGAGCGTGCTTCAGCCGGTGCATTGCGCATTGAAGTGCATGCCAACAACGCCTTGTTCAAACTGGCTGAGATTCCTCAGGCGGTGCAGGACGGCAAGGCCCAGGCGGGCGAAACCATCATGACGAGCCTGGTGCGCGAGATCCCCATGGCAGGTGGCGATTCCGTGCCTTTTGTGGTCCGCAGCTATGCCGACGCACGGCGCATGTGGGATGTGCAGCGACCGTTGATCGAAGTGCACATGGCGCGCAAGGGGCTCAAAGCCTTGTACGCCGTGCCGTGGCCTCCGCAGGGGCTGTTCACCACGGTCCCGGTGCGTTCGTCGGTGGATTTCAAGGGCACCCGCATGCGCACTTACAACCCGGGCACGGTGCGCATTGCCGAGCTGCTGGGCGCCACGCCCGTGGATGTGCCCATGGTCGAGGTCAACCAGGCCCTGGCGGCCGGAAAGCTGGATTCGATGATCACATCGGCCCTGACCGGGGTGGAAAACCAGGTCTGGGGCCAGATCAAGCAGTACTACGGTATCAACGCCTGGTTCCCCAAGAACATCGTCTTTGTGAACCAGCAGGCGTTTGACGCACTGCCCGCCCCGGTGCGCCAGGCAGTGAGCCAGGCTGCAGCAGACGCCGAAAAACGGGGCTGGGCGATGAGCGCCGCCGTGGCCGAGGAGTCGGTGATCGAACTGCAGCGCAAAGGCATCAAGGTCGAGCCCCCCACCGCGGTGCTGGACTCCGAACTCAAACGCCTGGGCGAACGGTTTTCCCGCGAATGGGTGCGGTCCGTGGGGAGCGAGGCCAACCAGCTCTTCATCCCGTACTACACGCAGCGCTAGGCCATTGCATTGTTGGCATCACCAAGGAATCACCATGCAAACCCCTTCCGACACCATCGAGATGTATCTGCTGGCCAAGGATGGCAACCGGCCTCACCTGATCGAGCGGGCCTTTGCCGGCGGCGCGCTGCTGCGCATGGATGTGCGGCAGGGCGACATGGACTTTCCGCCGGTGGCCCACGGCCGCGACGCCATTGCCGAAACCCTGGTACGCCGCTTTGGCCGCACTTATGAAAACGTGTACAGCTTCTGTCTGGCCGATCCTCCCGATCCTGGGTGTGCGGAGTTTCACTGCCTCTGGCTCGTGGCCATGACCGAAAAAGACAGCCGCGCGGTGCGCCTGGGTTGCGGCCAGTACCACTGGCGCTTTGCACCGGGCTCGCGCCTGGCGCAGGAGCTGAGCATTGTTGTGGACAGCATGCAGACCCTGCCGCCCTCGGACATCCATGTCGTGATGCCCTGGATCTCTGCACTGAGCCGCCCCTGGTGCGGAGCGGACAAGGCCATGGTCACAGCGCCCTCCATTCCTTCTGTGCGCGCGGTGCTGGAGGCACTGGCTCGCGCGCCGCGCTCCCCGGCCCGCTCCCCTCTGGCCCTGGCGGCCTGAGCGAGCACCGAACCCTTTCATTTCACTTTGCAAACCATCACACCATGACACAACTTGCACCCACCACCCACATTCCCCGCTGGCAGTTCTGGATTGACCGTGGGGGCACATTCACCGACATCGTGGCCAAGCGGCCCGATGGCTCGCTGACCACCCACAAGCTGCTGTCCGAAAACCCCGAGCAGTACAAGGACGCCGCCGTGGCGGGCATCCGCCACCTGCTGGGTTTGAAGCCTGGCGAGCCCGTCACACCCGCGCTGGTGGAGTGCGTGAAGATGGGCACCACCGTGGCCACCAACGCATTGCTGGAGCGCAAGGGCGAGCCCACGCTGCTGGTGACCACGCGCGGCTTTCGCGACGCGCTGCGTATTGCCTACCAGAACCGCCCCCGCTTGTTCGATCGCCACATCCAGTTGCCCGAGCTTTTGTACACCGAGGTGATCGAAGCGTGCGAACGGGTGGGCGCCCATGGCGATGTGCTGCAGGCACTGGACGAGCCCAGCTTGCGCGGCGACCTGCTGGCCGCCTACGGACGTGGTCTGCGCAGCGTGGCCATTGTGTTCATGCACGGCTACCGCTACACCCAGCATGAACAGGCGGCTCAGCGCATCGCCAAAGAGGTGGGCTTCACGCAGATCAGCACCTCGCACGAAACCAGCCCGATGATGAAGTTCGTGAGCCGGGGCGACACCACCGTGGTGGATGCTTACCTCTCACCCATCCTGCGCCTCTATGTGGAGCAGGTCGCCAGCGAGATGCCGGGCGTCAAGCTGTTCTTCATGCAGTCTTCGGGGGGCCTCACCGATGCGGGTACCTTCCAGGGCAAGGATGCGATTCTGTCGGGGCCCGCAGGTGGCATCGTAGGCATGGCGCGCACGGCGGGCCTGGCCGGGCATGAAAAGGTCATCGGCTTTGACATGGGCGGAACGTCCACGGATGTAAGTCACTACGCCGGTGCGTTCGAGCGCGAGTTCGAAACCCACGTCGCCGGTGTGCGCATGCGCGCCCCCATGATGAGCATCCACACGGTGGCGGCTGGCGGCGGCTCGGTGCTGGCCTACGACGGTGCCCGCTTCCGAGTGGGCCCCGAAAGCGCAGGCGCCAACCCAGGTCCGGTGAGCTACCGCCGGGGCGGCCCGCTGGCCGTGACCGATGCCAACGTGATGGTGGGCAAGGTGCAGCCGCGTTACTTCCCCAGCGTGTTTGGCCCCGCCGCCAACGAAACACTGGACGCCGATGCGGTGCGTGCCCGCTTTGAAGAAATTGCTGTGCAGACCCAGCGCAAGCCCGAAGAAGTGGCCGAAGGCTTCATCCAGATTGCTGTGCAGCAGATGGCCAACGCCATCAAGAAGATCAGCGTGGCACGCGGCTACGACGTGACACGCTACACGCTGCAGTGTTTTGGTGGCGCGGGCGGCCAGCATGCTTGCCTGGTGGCCGATGCCTTGGGCATGTCGCGTGTGTTTGTGCACCCGCTGGCGGGCGTGCTCAGTGCTTATGGCATGGGTCTGGCGGACCAGACGGTGATCCGCGAACAGGCGGTGGAGATGCCGCTGGCCGCCGCATCGCTGCCGCTGATTGCGGAACGCCTGGACGCACTGGGCTCTGCGGCCCAGGCCGAGCTGGAGCGCCAGCAGGTCAGCGCCAACCCGGTGCAGGTGCGCCACAACGTGCACGTGCGCTACGAAGGCACCGATTCGGCCCTGGTGGTGCCGTTTGGCGACATGGCCAGCATCCAGGCCGCTTTCGAATCTGCCTATCGCCAGCGTTTTGCCTTCCTGATGGTAGGCAAGGGTCTGGTGGTGGAGGCCGTATCGGTCGAGGCCATGATTGCGGGGGATGCCCCCGCAGAGCCGCGCCTTCCCGTGCATCCGCACCGCAAGCACCCACAGCGCGAGACGGTGAAGATGTACTCGGGCAGCGCATGGCACGATGCCGCCTTGGTGGTGCGCGAGGACCTGCACCCTGGCGACGTGATCCCAGGCCCGGCCATCATTGCCGAGAAGAACACCACCACCGTGGTGGAGCCCGGCTGGTCTGCGCGCCTCACGGACCTGGATCACCTGGTGCTGGACCGCGTCACCGCGCGCAAGGTGCAGTACGCCGCAGGCACCACGGTAGACCCAGTGCTGCTGGAGGTGTTCAACAACCTGTTCATGAACATCGCTGAGCAGATGGGGTTGCAGCTGCAGAACACGGCCTACTCGGTCAACATCAAGGAGCGCCTGGACTTCAGCTGTGCGCTCTTCGATGCCACGGGCAACCTGATCGCCAACGCGCCGCACATGCCCGTGCACCTGGGTTCCATGGGTGAGAGCATCAAGACCGTGATCCGCGAGAACGCGGGGAAGATGCACCCGGGCGATGTGTACATGCTCAACGACCCGTACCATGGCGGCACCCATCTGCCCGATGTGACGGTGATCACCCCGGTGTATGTGGCCGAGGGCAAGGAGCCCACGTTTTATGTGGGGAGCCGGGGCCACCATGCCGACATCGGCGGCACCACGCCGGGCTCGATGCCACCGTTCTCCACGCGCATCGACGAAGAGGGTGTGCAGATCAACAACGTGAAGCTGGTGGACCGTGGCATCTTTCTGGAAGAAGAGGTGCGCAGCCTGCTGACGACGGGTGGCGGCACCACGCCATACCCCAGCCGAAATCCCCAGCAGAACCTGGCCGATCTGCGCGCGCAAATCGCTGCCAACGAGAAGGGCGTGCAGGAACTCTCGAAGATGGTGGGGCAGTTTGGCCTGGATGTCGTGCAGGCCTACATGCGCCATGTGCAGGACAACGCTGAAGAGTCGGTGCGCCGCGTGATCACGCAGCTCAAAGACGGGCAGTTCACCCTGAAGCTGGACAATGGCGCGCAGATCAGCGTGTCGGTCAAGGTCAATGTGGCCGAGCGCAGCGCGGTGATCGACTTTGCAGGCACCAGTGCGCAGCAGACCAACAACTTCAACGCCCCGCGTGCTGTGTGCATGGCGGCGGTGCTGTATGTGTTCCGCACGCTGGTCGACGATGACATTCCGCTCAATGCCGGGTGTTTGAAACCCCTGCAGGTCATCATCCCGCAGGGCTCCATGCTCAACCCCAACCCGCCGGCCTCGGTGGTGGCCGGCAATGTGGAGACCTCCACCTGCATCACCAATGCGCTGTTCGGCGCTTTGGGCGTGATGGCGGGCAGCCAGCCCACCATGAACAACTTCACCTTTGGCAATGCGCAGTACCAGTACTACGAAACCATTGCCGGCGGCAGCGGTGCCGGTGCGGTGTTCGATGCATCGGGCCGCACGGTGCGCGGGTTTGACGGCACCAGCGTGGTCCAGACGCACATGACCAATTCGCGCCTGACCGACCCCGAGGTGCTGGAGTTCCGCTTCCCCGTGGTGCTCGACAGCTACGAGATCCAGCGCGGGTCTGGCGGGGCAGGCCGCTGGGCGGGTGGTGATGGTGGCGTGCGGCGCGTGCGCTTTCTGGAGGCGATGACGGCCAGCATTTTGTCCAACGGGCGCCTGATTCCCGCCTTTGGCATGGCAGGCGGCCAGCCCGGCCGACCCGGTGCCAACCGCGTGCTGCGTGCCAATGGCCAGGTGGAAGAGCTGGGCCATATCGGCGCGGCGCTGATGGAGCCTGGCGATGTGTTCGAGATCGCTACCCCCGGCGGTGGCGGCTTTGGCGAATGTGTCACGTCGTGACGTGATGGGCAGCTGACCCCAGTGGGGCATGTGCTGTGTGCGATGTACCTGCGGGGACACACTGGGCACAGCGCTTGCCACCACTGGTTTCCACCCCCCGCATGGTGCGGGAAATGAACCAGGAGAACGCTCATGAACTACTTGCCAGCCACTTCCGGGGCGCTTGGCGGCGCCACTTTCTCCGCCGCACCTGTACACGCGGATTTCAGCCGTGCCACAACAGACTCTGCCGCCCAGAGCCCAGAGCCTGCGCGGCGCAGCCGCACCCTGAGCGTGGGGCAGAAGCTGGCGGCCAGCTTTGGCATTCTGGGCTTCGCGGTGGCCTTGCTCGGCGCCACCACCTGGCTCACGGGCCAGGACACCAGCCGCCAGGCTACGCTGCTGACTGCAGAGCAGCTGCCCATTGAGCGCACGGTGCGGGACTGGAAAACGCAGTCTGTCTATATCGGCCAGATTGCATTGCGTGCCACGTTGTCGTCCGACGTGTTCCCGCTGGTGGCTGAGATGCGCAGCCAAATCGCCGCCGAAGACGCGATGCGCAAGCGCATTGAAGAAGCGATGGCCAAGGCGTCCTCCAGCGAGAGCGCCGGGCCGCTGTGGACCGAAGCCCAGGAGCAACGCCAGAAATATGCAGTGTTGCGGGATGCGCTGGTGCAAAACGCCCTCGAAGCCAAGATCATCAGCCAGAAGGAGTTGCAGGAGCACGCTGCTGCCTTGAACCAGTACCTGCGGTCCATTGACCAGTTGCTCGCAGCCTCCGAGCAGTCATCCCTGAAAGCGGGTGACAGCATGATTACCGACGCGTCCCGTGCGCAATGGGTCAGTGCTGTGGCGGTGCTGGTGGTGGTGGCGCTGTCGGCGCTGTTTGGCTGGCTGCTGCGGCGCTCCATCGTGCTGCCGCTGCGCCAGGCCTGCGAGGCGGCCGACCTGGTGGCGCGGGGCGACCTGACGGTGCGCATGCAAACCCAGCGCACCGACGAGATTGGCCAGCTGCTCACGGCGCTGGACAAGATGGTCGAGTCGCTGCACTACGTGGTGACCGAGGTGCGTGACTCGGGCGAATCCATCCATGTGGCCAGCTCGGAGGTGGCAGCGGGCAACACTGACCTGAGCATGCGCACCGAGCATGCCGCCAGCAACCTGCAGCAGACGGCGGCCAGCATTGCGCAGCTGGCGCAGATGGTGGCCGCCAATGCCGACAGCACGCGCCAGGCCAATGCCCTGGCGCTGAACGCCACCGAAGTGGCCAGCAAAGGCGGCGAAGTGGTCAGCCAGGTGGTCAAGACCATGGAAGAGATCAACGCCAGCAGCAAGAAGATCGCCGACATCGTTGGCATCATTGATGGCATTGCGTTCCAGACGAATATCCTGGCACTGAACGCCGCCGTGGAGGCCGCCCGCGCGGGCGAACAGGGGCGCGGCTTTGCCGTGGTGGCCAGCGAAGTGCGGGGCCTCGCAGGGCGCAGTGCCAATGCGGCGCGCGAGATCAAGGCGCTGATCTCCACCAGCGTGGACAAGGTGAGTGACGGCGCCCGGCTGGTGGTCACCGCAGGTTCCACCATGGGCGACATCGTGCAGAGCGTGGAGCGGGTGACCACGCTGATGTCCGAGATCAACGAGGCCAGCAGCGAGCAGAGCACACAGATCGGCCAAGTGAGCCAGGCGGTGGACCAACTCGACCACATGACGCAGCAGAACGCCGCGCTGGTGGAGCAGGGCGCCGCAGCGGCCCAGAGTCTCAAGGACCAGGCCAACCGGCTGGCCGGTGCGATGGGGCAGTTTCAGCTCACACGCGCAGCCGCGTGACGAGTATTGCGCCGCAGATTGGGCTGATTTCCATAAAAAAGGGCCTGCAGCGCAGGCCCTTCAAGCACAAGGTGCTATGAATTTTGATGGTGCTTACATGCCCGCGTAGTTCGGGCCACCGCCGCCCTCCGGCGTGACCCACACGATGTTCTGAGTGGGGTCCTTGATGTCGCAGGTCTTGCAGTGCACGCAGTTCTGCGCATTGATCTGCAGACGCTGGGCATCACCGCCTTTGGTGGTGTCGGGCACGAACTCGTAAACGCCCGCCGGGCAATAGCGCGCCTCGGGGCCCGCGTACTTGGCCAGGTTGATGTTGACCGGCACGCTCGCGTCCTTGAGCGTCAGGTGGGCGGGCTGGTTCTCTTCATGGTTGGTGTTGCTGATGAACACGCTGGAGAGGCGGTCGAACGTGAGCTTGCCATCGGGCTTGGGGTAGATGATGGGTTTGCACTCGGCCGCAGGCTTGAGGTACGCGTGGTCGGGCTTGTCGCGGTGCAACGTCCAGGGGATGTGGCCGCGCAGCACAAATTGTTCGAAACCGTTCATCAGCGTGGCCGTGGTCAGGCCGTACTTGAACCAGTTCTTGAAGTTGCGGTCCTTGTTCAGTTCGGTGTGCAGCCAGCTCTTTTCAAAGGCTTCTGGGTAGGCTGTCAGCTCGTCGTGCTGGCGGCCAGCCACCACGGCGTCGTAGGCGGCTTCAGCGGCCAGCATGCCAGTCTTGATGGCGGCGTGGCTGCCCTTGATGCGGCCCACGTTCAGGTAGCCCGCATTGCAGCCCACCAGTGCGCCACCCGGGAACACGGTCTTGGGCAGGGCGTTGATGCCGCTGGCGTTGATCGCGCGCGCGCCGTACGACAGGCGCTTGGCCGTGATTTCGCCTTTTTCGTTTTCGAAGTAATAGCGGACGTTCGGGTGCGTCTTCCAGCGCTGGAATTCTTCGAAGGGGCTGAGGTAGGGGTTCTGGTAGCCCAGGCCGGTCACAAAGCCCACGGCCACCTTGTTGCCCTCCAGGTGGTACAGGAAGGCGCCGCCGTAGGTGTCGTTCTCCATGGGCCAGCCAGCGGTGTGCATCACAAAGCCGGGCTGGTGCTTCTTGGGGTCGATTTCCCAGAGTTCCTTCACGCCAATGCCAAAGCTCTGCGGGTCGCGGTCCTTGTCGAGGTGGAACTTGGCAATCAGCTGCTTGCCGAGGTGGCCGCGTGCGCCTTCGGCAAACACGGTGTATTTACCCAGCAGCTCCATACCGAGCTGGAAGTTTTCGGTGGGCTCGCCGTCCTTGCCGATGCCCAGATTGCCCGTGGCCACACCCTTGACGGAGCCGTTATCGTTGTAGAGGACCTCTGCGGCGGTAAAGCCGGGGAAGATTTCCACGCCCAGGGCCTCTGCCTGCTCGCCCAGCCACTTGGTCAGGTTGCCCAGGCTGATGATGTAGTTGCCGTGGTTCTGCGCAAAGGGCGGCAGGAACATGTTGGGCACGCGAAAGCCCGATTTTTCAGACAGGAAGATGTAGGCGTCGTCGGTGACGGGCTGGTTCAGGGGCGCGCCGCGCTTTTTCCAGTCGGGGATCAGCTCGGAGAGGGCCTTGGGATCCATGATGGCGCCCGACAGGATGTGCGCACCGGGCTCGGAGCCTTTTTCGAGCACCACGACCGAGACGTCCTGGCCTTTTTCGGCCGCCAGTTGCTTCAGGCGGATCGCAGTGGCAAGGCCGCCAGGGCCACCGCCAACGACCACCACGTCGTATTCCATGGATTCACGGGGGCCGTATTGGGCGAGGATTTCTTCGTTGGTCATGGGCTTCTCGTCGGGCGTTTGATAATGGATTATTTTCTACAGAGCGCCGGCCGCGCCCTGTCTGTCTGGCGACTGATTGTATTCACGGAATATGGACAATCGAACGACCGTTCTATTTTGATCAGTAGGGAGACTCTAAATGGCATACAGCATCGACTTGTCCGGCCGCGTGGCCTTCATCACGGGCGCCTCCAGCGGCCTGGGCGCTCAGTTTGCCCGCACGTTGGCCCGCGCGGGCGCAGGCGTCGTGCTGGCCAGCCGCCGCGTGGAAAAGCTCAAGGAGCTGCGCGCGCGCATCGAAGGCGAGGGCGGTGATGCCCATGTGATCGAACTCGATGTGACCGACCACGACTCCATCAAGTCCGCCGTGGCCCATGCCGAGACCGAAATGGGCTCCATCGACATTCTGGTGAACAACTCGGGCGTGAGCACCACGCAGCGCATCCAGGACGTGACGCCCGAGGACTACGACTTCATCTTCGACACCAACGTGAAGGGCGCCTTCTTTGTGGCGCAAGAGGTGGGTAAGCGCATGCTGGCCCGCTCGCGCGGCGCGGCGCCGGGCAGCTTCACGGGCGGGCGCATCATCAACATTGCCTCGATGGCGGGCCTCAAGGTGTTGCCGCAGATCGGCGCCTATTGCATGAGCAAGGCCGCCGTGGTGCAGATGACCAAGGCCATGGCCATCGAATGGGGCAGGTTCGGCATCAACGTGAATGCGATCTGCCCGGGCTACATCGACACGGAAATCAATCACCACCACTGGCAGACCGAGCAGGGCAAGAAGCTCATCGACATGCTGCCCCGCAAGCGCGTGGGCAACGCGCAAGACCTGGATGCGCTGCTGGTGATGCTGGCCAGCGACCAGAGCCATTTCATCAATGGTGCGGTGATTGCGGCTGACGACGGCTTTGGGGTCTGATCCCTCGGGTGTGCGAAGCCATGAAGATTGAAATCCCGGAAGTCAAGAAGCTGGTTTTTGAAATGCGCTTCCCCGTGCGCTGGGGCGACATGGACGCGATGGGCCATGTCAATAACACGGTGTATTTCAGATACCTGGAGACGGCCCGCATTGAGTGGATGGTGTCCGTGGGCTGCAACCCCGATCCGCGCGGTCAGGGGCCGGTCATCGTCAATGCGTTCTGCAATTTCTACAAGCAGCTCGAATACCCGGCTGACGTGCTGCTCAAGCTCTACGTGAGCGACCCGGGCCGCACCACGTTTGAGACCTGGGGCACGATGGAGCGCGTGGACCAGCCCGGCGTGATTTGCGCGGCAGGTGGCGCCACCACCATCTGGGTGGACTTCCCGCAGCAGAAGGCAGCGCCCTTGCCGGACTGGATGCGGGCGCTGGTCTCTGCGGATAGAATTTGAATGAAATTGGGCTCTAGCGCTTATTGGGCAAGCGCTAGCAGCTATTAGATTGATAGTAAATGCGCCAGGGCACTTACTTCTGCTTGGGCACCCGTCCCATCAAGTAAAACTCTGGGTTGGGCTGCATGCCCGCAAAGCTGGCCATGCGGTTGCTCAGGCCAAAGAATGCAGTGATGGCCGCGATGTCCCAGATGTCCTCGTCGTCAAAACCATGGGCGTGCAGGGCCACAAAGTCGGCATCCTCGACTTCGTGTGCGTCAAGGCAGACCTTCATCGCAAAGTCGAGCATGGCGCGCTGGCGCGGGCTGATGTCGGCCTTGCGGTGGTTCACCGCCACCTGGTCGGCCACAAACGGTTTCTTTTCGTAGATGCGCAGGATCGCGCCGTGGGCCACCACGCAATACAGACATTGGTTGGCCGCACTGGTGGCGGTCACGATCATCTCGCGCTCGCCCTTGGTCAGGCTGCCTTCCTCTTTCAGCATCAGTGCATCGTGGTAGGCAAAGAACGCTCGCCACTCGGCCGGGCGGCGTGCAAAGGCCAGGAACACGTTGGGGATGAAGCCCGCCTTCTCCTGCACTTCCACGATGCGTGCGCGGATGTCTTCGGGCAGGGTGTTCAGGTCGGGAAAAGGGTAGCGGCTCACGGCGGTCTCCTGGGGTTGTTGTGGTGGATGCCGCAAGTATCACGGATGCCTCAAGGGTGCCAGTGGGTCGCCCGCACCGGACTCTGGGCGGGCGCGGCCGAATTGCCCGCCAGCGCATACGACAACTGGGTGGCCGCAGCCATCACTGTCTGCGCCAGCGCTTCGAGCTTTTCGGCGGGCAGGCGCGAGGCCGGGCCCGAAATGCACACCGAGCCCATCAGCCGCCACTGCATGCCAAACACGGGCGCCGACACAGTGGCCACGCCCTGTTCGCGCTCGCCAATCGACCAGTGGTAGCCCTTTCTGCGGATCTCTTCGTAGGCCTTGCCCGGCTCGCCCGAAAACGCCAGGATCACGCGGCCCGGCGAGCCTTTGTCCAGCGGCAGGCCTTCGCCCATGCGTGCGTGGTGGCGCAGCGCCTGCGGGCCTTCCACACGCACAAGGCAGGTCCGCACATTGCCTTCGCGCACATAAAACGCGGCGCTTTCGCCCGTGGCAAGGGTCAGCTCGCGCAGCGCGGGCTCCAGCACGTTCTGCACGTCAAAACCGGCCTGGTAGCGTGCGCCCAGCCAGCCTGCCGCCGGGCCCAGGCGCCAGTCGCCATCCTCGCGCTGCACCATGAAACCCGACTGCGCCAGCGTGCGCGCGAGGCGCAGCACCGTGGTCTTGTGCAGGCCGCAGCGGCGGCTCAGCTCGGCCAGGGGCAGGCTGGATTCGCCCAGTGCAAAGGCTTCCAGCACCTGCAGGGCACGTGTGACGGCGATGACACCACCGGGTTCTGCATCTGCCGGAGCCATGGGACGGGGCGCGGGGGCGAGGGGTTGGGAGGGCTTGGCGGGGTGGTTGCTCATGGCGCAATTCGTTTCATGGTACGCAACTGCATTGTATGGGTTGAAACGTCTGCGTACAGTCGCACCCACGGCGCCGGACCAGAACACGTATCACAACAAAGGCCCTGCAGACCGGCATGACGAACCACCACAACGGAGACAAATTCATGACCGCCTTCACTTCGCTTTCGCGCTCTCTGTGCGCTGCCTTCCTGGGCTTTGCGGCCGCAGCCGCACCCACCGGGGCCGCTCTGGCGCAGGGCGCTTACCCCAGCAAACCCATCCGCCTCATCGTGCCGTTCCCGCCCGGCGGCGGCACCGACATGATTGCGCGCACCGTGGCGCAAAAGCTCACGGACCAGAACAAGTGGAACGTGATCGTGGACAACCGCCCCGGCGCGGGCGGCAACCTGGGGGTGGACGCCGCCGCCAAGTCACCCGCCGACGGCTACACGCTCGTCATTGGCCAGACCAGCAACCTGGCCATCAACCCCACGCTGTACCCCAAGCTGCCGTACGACCCGCTCAAGGACCTGGTGCCCGTGGCGCTCGTCTCGTCCTCGCCCATCGTCATGGCTGCGCCCATCAACTCACCCTTCAAGAGCTACGCCGATGTGGTGGCGGCCGCCAAGGGCAAACCCGATGCGCTGACGCTGGGCTATTCGGGCAACGGCACCGTGGCCCACCTGGCCGGTGAGCTGGCTGAAAACGCCGCCGACATCAAGCTGCGCCACATCCCCTACAAAGGCGCGGCCCAGGCCATGACGGACCTGGTGGGCGGGCAGATCGACCTGTACATGTCCTCCGTGCCTACGCTGCTGGGCCAGGTGCGCAACGGCAAGCTCAAGGTCATTGCCATCACCTCGGCCAAGCGCTCGCCGCAACTGCCGGATGTGCCCACGCTGGCCGAGTCGGGCTACAAGGGCTTCGAGGCCGTGACCTGGTTCGGCATCCTGGCCCCTGCCGGTACGCCCACACCCATCCTGGCGCAGCTCAACAAGGCCATCAACGCGGCCCTGCAGCAGCCCGATGTGGCCGACAAGCTGCGCTCCGAAGGCGGCGATGTGCTGGGCGGCACCGCCGAGCAGTTCAGCGCGCTGCTCAAAGCCGAAGTGCCGCGCTGGGCCAAGATCGTCAAGGACTCGGGCGCCAGCCTGGACTGACGGGCTCACGCTGGGGGGCAGTTTGTCCCGCGTATCTGCCCGCCCCACTTCTTCACCTTCGCATTTCGTCTGCACTTCGCCAGCCGCTGAGTCCGGGGCTGGTTGCGCTGCGGCATGGGCGCCTTGCACGCGCATCCCAGTCAGCCGCGCACATTCGCTCCTCAGCATCTCCGCGTTCTTTCCAAGGATTCCCCATGAGCCAACTCCCTGAAATCATCCGCACCATCGACCGCGTGAGCGCCGACGTAGTACAAAAAGCCGCCACCTACCAGGCCGCCATCCTGGCCGACGTGGCAGGCCGCCGCGGCACCATGCATGGCCGCGTGGCGCCCGTGCACCAGTCCATGAAGGTGGCAGGCCCTGCCTTCACCGTGGAAGTGCGCCCCGGCGACAACCTCATGATCCACGCCGCCATTGCCCTGGCCCAGCCCGGTGACGTGCTCGTGATCGACGGCAAGGGCGACCAGACGGCGGCGCTGATGGGCACGCTGATGCTCAGCGCTTGCAAGAAGCGCGGCCTGGCGGGCGTGATCGTGGACGCCGCCATCCGCGACAAGCTGGAAATTCTGGAGCTGGACTTCCCCGTGTTCAGCGCGGGCTTCAACCCCGCAGGGCCCACCAAGTACGTGCCCGGCCGCATCAACCACCCCATCTGCGCCGGTGGTGCCGTGGTGAACGCGGGTGACCTGGTCGTGGGCGACGCCGATGGTGTGGTGGTGATTGAGCGCGAAAAAGCCCCCGCCATGCTGGCCCTGGCCGACAAGAAGGTGGCCGACGAAGCCGCCCGCATCGAAGCCATTGCACGCGGCGACACCGCATCGAAATGGCTGCCTGCCGCGCTGCGCGCTGCGGGCGTGCTGAAGGAAGGGGAGTCGCTGTGAGCCAAACCATCATCGTCACCGGCGCCGATCTGGCGCAGCAAGCCCTGGACCTGCTCACGGGCTACGACATCGTCTACGCAGGCAAGACGCCGACCGAAGAGGACATGGTGGCCCTGTGCGGTGCGCACAACCCCGTGGCCATCATCGTGCGCTACGGCAAGGTGGGTGCTGCGGTGATGGACGCGGCCCCGGCGCTCAAGGTCATCTCCAAGCACGGCAGTGGCACCGACACCATCGACAAGGTGGCGGCCAAGGCCCGGGGCATTGAGGTGGTGGCCGCCGTAGGCGCCAACGCTGCGGCCGTGGCCGAGCAGGCGCTGGCGCTGCTGCTGGCCTGCGCCAAATCGGTGGTGCAGCTCGATGCGCGCATGCACTCGGGCCACTGGGACAAGGCCACACACAAAAGCCTGGAGCTGGGTGGCCGCACCGTGGGCCTGGTGGGCCTGGGCGCCATCGGCCTGCGGTTTGCCAAGATGGCCGACGCCCTGGGCATGCGCGTGATCGGCTTTGACCCGTTTGCGAAGAACCTGCCGGACTATGTGCAGAGTGTGTGCCTGGAGACGATCTGGCGCGAAGCCGATGCCGTGTCTCTGCACTGCCCGCTGACCGACGAGAACCGGGGCATGCTGAACGCCACCACGCTGGCGCAGTGCAAGCGCGGCGTGATCGTGGTGAACACGGCGCGTGGCGGCCTGATCGACGAGGCCGCGCTGCTGGCGGCCGTGCGCTCGGGCCAGGTGATGGCGGCGGGGCTGGACAGCTTCGCGGTCGAGCCGATGACGGCGGGCCATCCCTTCCAGGGCGAGAAGCACTTCATCCTCAGCCCCCACATCGGCGGCGTGACCAGTGACGCCTACGTGAACATGGGCGTGGGCGCGGCGCAGAACCTGCTGGCCGTGCTGGCCCGGGTGCCTGGCGCAGCGATGGCTACGGCCTGACGCCAGCCCCCTTCCTGAAAGCAAAGAGAAAAAAGGCACGGGGCAGGGCGCCCCGGCCCATGGAGACAAAGACATGCACGACATTTTGAGAAGAAAAACGGCCTCTGCGCTCGTCCATAAAGCGCTGATAGCTATTGTTTGTATAGCATCCGGTGCAGCAGGGGCGCAAACTGCGTTCCCCCACAAGCCCGTCAAACTGGTGGTGGGATTTGCCGCAGGCGGCCCCACCGATGTGGTGGCCCGTGCGTTTGCCGACCACGCCAGCCGCGCGCTGGGCCAGCCCTTTGTGGTGGACAACAAGCCCGGCGCCAACACCATCCTGGCCGCCCAGGCGGTGGCCAGCGCGCCCGCCGACGGCTACACGCTGCTGTTTGGCGCCACCAATCACACCATGATCCCGGGTCTGTACGCCGGGCGGGTGAAGTTCGATGCGGTGAAGTCGTTCAAGCCGCTGTGCACCGTAGCCACCAGCCCCACGGTGCTGGTGGTGGGGCAGGCCCTGCCCGTGAAGTCGCTGGCTGAGTACATGGCCCGTGCGCGCGAGGAGCCGGGGCGTCTGTCCGCAGGCACGGCGGGCGTGGGGAGCTCAGGCCACTTTGCCACCGAGATGTTTGCCCGCGCCAACAGCTTGCAGCTGAACCATGTGCCCTACAAGGGCGCCGCGCCGGTGGTCACGGACTTGGTGGGCGGCCAGCTCGACAGCTCGTTTGCCACGCTGGGCTCGGTGCTGCCGCAGATCAAGAGCGGCAAGCTCACCGCGCTGGCCGTGGCATCGCCCAAGCGGTCGTCGCTGCTGCCCGATGTGGCCACGTTTGCCGAGGCCGGTGGCGGCAAGTATTCGGCCGACGCCTGGTATGGCCTGCTGGCCCCGGCGGGGCTGGACGACGCCATTGCCCAGCAGCTGGAGCGCGTGGCCAGGGACTTTGTGCAAAGCCCTGCGGCCAACGACAAGTTGCGCGGCCTGGGGCTGGACGCCGATGCCACCTGCGGCGCTGCGTTTGCCAGCCAGGTCGGCCGCGAAGTGGCCGCCTATACGCAGATTGCACGCGAGCTTGATCTGAAAGTGGATTGACCCCCCTGAGGCGCTTTGCGCCTTCCCCCCCTCTCTCGCCTCGCTGCGCGATGCGGGAAGGGGGACGCAGCCAGTGCGGCAGGGCGGCCCTTGCACGGCTGCCTGCGCTTTGTCAGCGCCAGTTTCGCAGGCCATGGGCCAGCGATACCTGTTTGTTCTTCATGGATTGAATAGATAAGGAGACTTCATGTTGCGTTTTCTCAAACCCTTGATCGCCGCCTGCGCCCTGGCTGCAGGCCTGGCCCACGCCGCGTTCCCCGAGCGGCCCATCACACTCGTTGTGCCCTATGCCCCCGGTGGCGCGGCCGATGCGGTGGCCCGCGTGGTGGCCACCCGCCTGGGCGCCAAGCTGGGCGGCAGCGTGATTGTGGACAACAAGGCGGGCGCCAGTGGCACCATTGGCGCGAGTTTTGTGGCCAAGGCCCCGGCGGATGGCTACACCATGCTGTACGACGCCACGCCGCACTCTATCAACCCGCACCTGTTCCCCAAGATGCCGTATGCCAGCACCGCGCTGCAGCCACTGTCGCTGGTGCTGCTGGCGCCCAATGTGCTCATCGTGAAGGCCGATGCGCCCTACAAGAACGTGGGCGAGCTGATTGCCAAGGCCAAGGCGCAGCCCGGCAAGATCAACTTTGCCTCGGGCGGCAGCGGCACGGTGCAGCGCCTAGCGGCGGAGCTGATGGCCCAGAAGCTGGGCCTCGATATGGTGCACGTGCCCTACAAGAGCGGTGGCCCCGCCATCACCGACGTGATTGCGGGCCAGGTGGACTTCATGTTCGGCACCGTGGCCGCCACCTACCCGCATGTGGCGGGCGGCAAGCTGCGCGCGCTGGCCGTGTCGGCGCCTGAGCGTTCCAAGCGCCTGCCCGATGTGCCCACCGTGGCCGAGGCGGCCATCCCCGGTTATGAGGCCTATGAGTGGAACGGCGTGTTCCTGCCTGCGGGCGTACCTGCCGACGTGGCCACCAAACTGCAGCAGGCCCTGCAAGAGGTGCTGAAGGAAGACGAAGTGAAGCAGCGCCTGGCCGACCTGGGCGCCCAGCCCATCGGCTCCACGCCTGCGGAGTTTGCCGCCTTCCTCAAGAAGGAAGACAGCAAGTGGGGCGAGGTGGTGAAGAAGGGCAACATCAAACTCGACTGAGCCATGTCTTTGCCCGCGCTGACCACGCCCGTGCCGCACTCGGTGGGCCTGAACCGCCCGCAGCGCCTGCTGCCGCCCGGCGCGTGCGACAGCCACATGCACACCTTCGATGCACGTTTTGCACCGTCTGCCCACTGGCCGCGCACGCCGCCCGATGCGCCCGTGGCCGCCTATCGGCAGCTGCAGCAGCGCCTGGGCAGCACACGCACGGTGGTGGTGACGCCATCCACCTACGGCACCGACAACGCCTGCACGCTGGATGCGCTGGACCAGTTGGGTGACGACGCACGTGGCGTGGCTGTGGTGGACCCCCGCGTGAGCGATGCAGAGCTGGCCCGGCTGGCCGCGCGCCGCGTGTGCGGGCTGCGGGTCAACTTTGTCTCACCCCAATCGTGGGGCACCACCACGGCGCAGATGCTGACCACACTGGCGGGCAAGGTGGCACGGCATGCGGACTGCGCTGGCTGGCACATCCAGGTGTTCGCACACCCGGAGCAGATCGTGGCGCTGGCGCCTGTGCTGCAGGCGCTGCCGGTGCCGCTGGTCATCGACCACCTGGGGCGCATCGATCCGGCCGAAGGTCCATCGGCCCAAGCCTTTGGCGTGCTGCGCCGCTTGCTGGACGGGGGCAACACCTGGGTCAAGCTCTCGGGTGCCTACATGCGCTCTGCCGTGCAGGGCCCCAGCTACGCCGACACCCTGCCGCTGGGGCAAGCCCTGGTGCGGGTAGCCCCCAATCACCTGGTGTGGGGCAGCGACTGGCCCCACACCACCGAGGCGCCGGGCACCGTGAACGATGCCGACCTGGTGGACCTGCTGCGCGCTTGGGCGGGCTCGGATGCGGCGATGGACCGTATCCTGGTGGACAACCCGGCGCGGCTTTATGGTTTCGGCGCCACCTCCTGACAAAGAAAGCCTCTTCCATGTTTCTGCTGCAATCCCCCGAGGTCCGCGAGCTGGCGTTTTTCAGCTCCATGCCCGACACCTTCCGCCGCCCCGAGCGCAGCGTCTGGGCCGATGCCAACCGGGGCGGCACCGTCACCGATTCGTTCCTCGAAGGCCCGGTGTTCGACGGCGTGGGCAACCTGTACGTGACCGACATCCCCTGGGGCCGCATCTTCCGCATCGACCCGCAGGGCGCGTGGACGCTGGTGGCCGAGTACGACGGCGAGCCCAATGGCATGAAGTTCATGGATGCTGGCACGCTGCTCATCACCGACTACAAGAACGGGTTGATGCGGCTCGATATCGCGACCGGCAGGGTCACGCCGTACCTGGAGCGCCGCAACAGCGAACGCTTCAAGGGCGTGAACGATTTGATCTTCGACGCCGACGGCAACCTGTACTTCACCGACCAGGGCCAGAGCGGCCTGCACGACCCGAGCGGGCGCCTGTACCGGCTGCGCCCCAATGGCCAGCTCGACCTGTTGCTGGCCAACGTGCCCAGCCCCAACGGCGTGGCCCTGTCGCCCGACGGCCGCGTGCTGTACCTGGCCGCCACACGTGGCAATTGTGTGTGGCGCGTGCCGCTGCTGCCCGATGGCAGCGTGGCCAAGGTGGGGCAGTTCTTCACGTCCTATGGCCCGAGCGGCCCCGATGGGCTTGCGGTGGATGGGGCGGGGCGCCTGTTGGTGGCCAACCCGGGCCTGGGTTATGTGTGGGTGCTCAACCACCGGGCCGAGCCCGTGCTGGTGCTGCGGGGGCCGGCCGGAGCCTCCACCACCAATCTGGCTTATGGCGGGCAGGGCGGACAAACGGTGTTCGTGACCGATTCGACCCACGGCCACATCCTGCACGCACGGCTGGATGCGCCGGGGCTACCCCTGCACCGCTCGACCCCGGACTGAATGTCGGGCCAAAGGGCAAGGGCGTTTTCAGAGCTTTACTGGGCTGCGGCGACCTTTGCGGCGCCGCGATAGCGTGACAGCCAGTGCGCGTAGGGCACGGGCAGCGTGTTCCATTCAGGCTTTTGCACGCCCAGCACCTGCGCCAGGTGGTAGGTGTAGTGCGGATTGGACAGGTGGGCGCGGCCGATCATCACCAAATCCATCTGGCCGTCGGCCACTGCACGTTCAGCGATTTTCGGGTCATCGATGCCCCACGACGAGGCCACGGGCAGGTCGGCTTCGCTGCGCACGCGCTGTGCGACCGGGGCCAGGAAGGCGGGGGTTGCCCAGGGAATCTGCGTCTCGGCAATCACGAAGTTCGCGCTGACGTTGACCATATCCAGGCCACGTTCGCGCATCTTGCGCACCAGCTCAATGGACTCGGCCACGGTTTCCTCGTCGCGTCCGTCGTATTCGATGACTCCGAAGCGTGCCGTGAGTGGCAGGTGCGCGGGCCACACCTTGCGCACGGCCTCCACGGTTTCCAGCAGAAAGCGCGCGCGGTTGTCAAAGCTGCCGCCGTACTGGTCGGTGCGCTGGTTGCTGTGGGGCGAGAAGAAGCTCTGCGCCAGGTAGCCGTGGGCAAAGTGCAGTTCCAGCCACTCAAACCCTGCGGCCAGTGCGCGACGTGCGGCGGCCACAAAGTCGGCCTGCACGCGGGCAATGTCTTGCAGTGTCATGGCCTGGGGTACCCGGGGCAGACCGCCGCCGTAAGCAATGGCGGACGGTGCTATCGGCTGCCAGGCACGCGCGTCGTTCTCGGGAATGTGGTCATCGCCTTCCCAGGGGCGTTGGGCGCTGGCCTTGCGGCCTGCGTGGGCGATCTGGATGCCGGGCACGGCGCCGGCGGCCTTGATGCTGGTGGCGATGCGGCCCATGCCTTCGATCTGCTGGTCGTTCCAAAGGCCTGTGCAGGCCGGGGTGATTCGGCCTTCGGGCGATACGCCCGTGGCCTCGACGATCACCAGGCCTGCGCCGCCGCGAGCGAGACCGGCGTAATGCGCCTGGTGCCATTCATTGGTGAAGCCGTCCACCGCGCTGTACTGGCACATCGGCGGGATCGCGATACGGTTGCGCAGGGTGACGCTTTTGAGCTGGAACGGTGTGAACAGGGCAGACATGCAGCTTGCTTTCTTGTCGGTTAAGTAGAAAAGGAATTTCGGGCTGGGAGCGGGGGCAAAGACACCACGGCCACGCACCGTGAAGATGGTGGGTACGATGCAGCCATAAACCAAATCGATAGTTCTTATTTCTGAAATCATGGCAATTGATATCAGGGCCATGGACCTGAACCTGCTCAAGGCACTGGATGCCTTGCTCGACGAACGCAGCGTAACCCGCGCCGCCCAGCGCCTGTCGCTCACCCAGCCTGCGGTGAGCGGCATGCTGACCCGGCTGCGCGAGAGCTTTGATGACCCGCTTTTCGTGCGGACACAGCGTGGCATTACGCCCACGCTGCGCGCACAGGAGCTGGCCGCGCCGGTCAAGGAACTGCTGGGTGGGATCGAGTCGCTGCTGCAACCTCAGGTCTTTGACCCTGCCACGGCGCAGATGACGGTGCAGCTCGCATCCACCGACTATGCGCTGCAGGCGGTGGTGGTGCCATTCCTGGCCATGCTGCGTCGCCACGCGCCCGGCGTTCGCGTGGCCGTGGTGCCGGCCCAGCATCTGCCGGTGTACGAGCGGCTGGAGCGGGGCGATATCGATCTCGCCCTGATCAGCCCCGAGAACACGGCGCCCGACCTGTATGCCCGGCACCTGTTTGACGAGCGCTACGTGTGCGTGATGCGCGCCGGGCACCCGGATGCGAAGGGCGGCGCGCTGTCGCTGGACCGCTTCTGCGCGCTGGACCATGCGCTCATCTCATACACGGGTGGCGGTTTCTGCGGCGTGACGGATGAGGTGTTGGCACGCTTGGGCCGATCACGGCGGGTGGTGCTGTCGATCACCAGCTTTCTGGTGCTGCCGGAGATCCTGCGCAATAGCGACCTGATCGCGGTGGTGCCCCAGCGGGTGGTAGCTGATGCACGCGGGCTGGTTGTGCTGGAGCCACCAGTGGCCATACCTGGCTTCGTTAAAACTGCTGCCTGGCATGAACGCACCCACCGCTCCCCGGGGCACCGCTGGGTCCGCTCGGTGCTGTTCGATACGTGTGGGTGCAAGGAGGCCGGTAGTCCGCTGCATTTGCCGAAATTAGAGAAAAACTATTGAATTAATCAAAACTATTGCCTTTTCATAAGGATATGCACTCCATAACATCGGCTGCTCACCAACGCCAACAGGAGTGCCTCATGACACAAGAGACCAACAAGTGCCCGTTTGACCACACCAAGGCTGCCGCGCCCAAGGGCCGTGGCAATGCCGACTGGTGGCCAGACCAGCTCAATATCCGTCCCCTGAACCAGAACTCCCCGTTCACCGATCCCATGGGCGACGGCTTCGATTACGCAAAAGAATTCAAGAGCCTGGACCTTGCTGCCGTAAAGGCCGATCTGCATGCGCTGATGACCGACTCGCAGGACTGGTGGCCCGCAGACTTTGGCCACTACGGGCCATTGTTTGTGCGCATGGCCTGGCACAGCGCCGGAACCTACCGCCTGGCGGACGGACGTGGCGGCGCAGGGGCAGGGCAGCAGCGGTTTGCGCCGCTCAATAGCTGGCCCGACAACGCCAACCTGGACAAGGCCCGCCGCCTGCTCTGGCCCATCAAGCAGAAGTACGGCCGCAAGATCTCGTGGGCCGACCTGATGATCTTGACCGGCAACGTGGCACTGGAGTCCATGGGCTTCAAGACCTTCGGCTTTGCCGGTGGCCGCCCCGACGTGTGGGAACCCGATGAAAACGTGTACTGGGGCGCCGAGACCACATGGCTCGGCGGCGATAAGCGCTACAGCGGCGAGCGCGACCTGGCCAAGCCCCTGGCCGCAGTGCAGATGGGCCTGATCTACGTGAACCCCGAAGGCCCGAACGGCAACCCTGACCCCCTGGCCGCAGCGCGCGACATCCGCGACACCTTTGCCCGCATGGCGATGGACGATGAAGAGACAGTGGCATTGATTGCTGGTGGCCACACCTTTGGCAAGACCCACGGCGCGGGCGATGCCGCGCTGGTGGGCAAGGAGCCCGAAGGCGCAGGCATCGAGGAGCAGGGCCTGGGCTGGAAGAGCAGCCATGGTTCTGGCAAGGGCGGCGACACCATCACCAGCGGCCTGGAAGTCACCTGGACCACCACGCCCACGAAGTGGAGCAACAACTTCTTCGAAAACCTGTTCGGCTTTGAGTGGGAGCTGACCAAGAGCCCGGCCGGTGCCCACCAGTGGACGGCCAAAGGTGCCGAGGCCACGATTCCACACGCACACGATCCGTCGAAGAAGCTGGTACCCACGATGCTCACCACCGACCTGTCGCTGCGGTTTGATCCGGCTTACGAGAAGATCTCGCGCCGCTTCCTGGAGCACCCTGAGCAGTTTGCCGACGCATTTGCGCGCGCCTGGTTCAAGCTCACACACCGCGACATGGGGCCGCGTGCACGCTACCTGGGCCCTGAAGTGCCCGCCGAAGTGCTGGTCTGGCAAGACCCTGTTCCTGCAGTGGATCATGCTCTGGTCAACGAACAAGACATCACGGCACTCAAGTCCAAGGTGTTGGCGTCGGGCCTCTCGATCTCTGAGCTGGTATCGACGGCCTGGGCTTCTGCCTCAACTTTCCGAGGTGGCGACAAGCGCGGCGGAGCCAATGGGGCGCGCATTCGTCTGGCTCCGCAGAAGGACTGGGACGTAAACCAGCCTGCACAACTGGCCAAGGTGCTGGGCCAGCTCGAAGCCATCCAGCGCGCGTTCAACGCCGAGCAGACGGGCGGCAAGAAAATCTCGCTGGCCGACCTCATCGTGCTGGCCGGTGGCGCCGCTGTGGAGGCTGCCGCGAAGCGAGGCGGGCAGGACGTGACCGTGCCTTTCACCCCCGGCCGCACCGACGCCTCGCAGGAGCAAACCGATGTGCCATCGTTCGAAGTGATGGAGCCCGTGGCCGATGGCTTTCGCAACTACGTGCGCCCCGGGCTGGAGGGTGCTGTGGCCGAACTGCTGATCGACCGCGCGAACCAGCTGACCTTGACTGCGCCAGAGATGACGGTGCTGGTCGGCGGTTTGCGGGTACTGGGTGCCAACATGGGCCAGGCGCCTCACGGAGCTTTCACGCAGCGCCCGGAAACGTTGAGCAATGACTTCTTTGTGAACCTGCTCGACATGCGCACCCAATGGCAGAAGTCAGCGAGCGCAACCGGTGTGCTGGAAGGGGTGGACCGCAGCACAGGCGCCAAGAAATGGACCGGCACCGTGGTCGACCTCGTGTTTGGCTCGAATTCCGTTCTCCGTGCGCTGGCCGAGGTCTATGCCAGCAGCGATGCCCAGGCCGTGTTTGTGCAGGACTTCGCCCGCGCCTGGACCAAGGTGATGAACCTGGATCGCTTTGATCTCGCGGCAGCGTAAACCTGGGGCTCAGCACTTTGACAAAGCCACCTGCCTGGCCCTTCACGGGGTATGGCAGGTGGCTTTGTGTTTTTCGTGCAGGCGCTGCGGCTACGATGGCGGCCCCAACTGAACCGGAGAGCCCGCATGACACAACAACTCCCATCCACCAAGGACTTCGAAAAAGGTCTGGCCACACGCAAGCAGGTCATGGGCGAGGACTTTGTCGCCAATGCCTTTGGCAATGCCACGGCGTTCACCCAGCCGATCCAGGAGTTCATCACCCGCAATGCCTGGGGCGATGTATGGCAGCGGCCGGGGCTGGACATGAAGACGCGCAGCTTGATCACGGTGGCGTTTCTTACCGCGCTGGGTAAGCAGCATGAGCTTAAGGGCCACGTGCGCGGCGCGCTCAACAACGGCGCTACAGCGGCAGAGATCCAGGAAGTGTTGCTGCACGCCAGCATCTACTGCGGCCTGCCGACGGCAGTCGAGGCTTTTCGCACAGCTGCTGACGTGATCGACGGCCCGAAGTAGGGCTCAACCAGCGAGCAATTTGTGTACTAGGTCGGCAGCGGTGGATGCGTTGTACTTGCGCATGAGGCGTGCCCGGTAAATCTCCACCGTGCGGTGGCTGATCTCCAGGGCCCGGCCGATCTCCTTGGAAGTCAGTCCCTCCAACAGGCGCGCGGCCACCTCGCGCTCGCGGCCTGTCAACTCGGCCTTCACGGGGCGTTGCGAACTCAGGTCTTCAAAGCTCCAGATGCCTGATTCATGCGGGGCATCTCGGTTGAGTGCACGGCCTGACACATGGCACCAGAAGACCTCACCGTTGGCACGCTTCATGATGCGGTTGTCGGCGTAGTGGCCCTTGGCGTTCAGAATAGGTTCCATGTGCGCCCCAAGGCGCTCGTATTCGTCGGCGCTTGGATAAAGTATCTGGAACGACTGACCGATGAGCACCTCGCGCGAGGCGCCGAACATCTCGCACACATGCCGGTTGCAATCGACCATGGTGCGGTTGCGCGACAGCACCAGGCCCACGGGGGCCATGTCAAAAGCGAGTCGGTAATCAACGTCCATTGGCAACGTCCATAGTGCAAGTCTTTACGGGATACTACTTAATCGGGTACGTAGTATCGTAGCGCATCCAAATTCACAAGGAGATCGTGGTGAACAAGTTATTCCCCTCCGCAGCTGAGGCCCTCAAGGGCGTGGTTGCAGACGGCCAGCTCATGGCTGTGGGTGGTTTCGGTTTGTGTGGCATTCCTGAAGCGCTGATCGACGCCTTGCGCGATTCCGGCGTCAAGAACCTCACCGTGATTTCCAACAACGCAGGTGTCGATGGCTTTGGCCTGGGCAAACTGCTGGAAACCCGCCAGATCAAGAAGATGATTTCGTCCTACGTGGGCGAAAACAAGGAGTTCGAGCGCCAATACCTTGCCGGCGAGCTGGAGCTGGAGTTCACGCCCCAGGGCACGCTGGCCGAGAAGCTGCGTGCAGGCGGCGCGGGCATTCCTGCTTTCTTTACCAAGACCGGTGTGGGCACCATCGTGGCCGAGGGCAAGGAACTGCGCGAGTTCGACGGTGAAACCTATGTGATGGAACGCTCGCTCGTGCCTGAGGTGGCGCTGGTCAAGGCGCACCGCGCCGACAAGTCGGGCAACCTGCAGTTCCGTCTGACGGCCCGTAACTTCAATCCTGCCGCTGCCATGGCCGGCAAGGTCTGCATCGTTGAAGTGGAAGAGGTGGTGGAAACCGGTGCCATGGTGCCGGACCAGATCCATCTGCCCGGCATCTATGTGCACCGCATCGTGCACAACCCGAACCCGGAAAAGCGCATCGAAAAGCGCACCATCACTGAGAAGGCGGGCGTTTAAGCCTGCGTTTATCGAAAAGCAGGCGTGCAAGCCTGCCGTCACCGAACAAGCTGGAGAAATACATATGTCGTGGAGTCAAGACCAAATGGCGGCGCGTGCCGCCCATGAGCTCGAAGACGGCTTTTACGTGAATCTGGGTATTGGCATCCCTACGCTGGTGGCCAATTTCGTGCCCGCCGACAAGGAAGTGTGGCTGCAGTCCGAAAACGGCATGCTCGGCATCGGCCCGTTCCCCAACGAAGATGAGGTGGATGCGGACCTGATCAACGCTGGCAAGCAGACCGTGACCACCATCAAGGGCTCGTCCATCTTTGGCAGCCATGACAGCTTTGCCATGATCCGTGGCGGCAAGATCAACCTGTCCATCCTGGGCGCCATGCAGGTCAGCGAAAAGGGCGATCTGGCCAACTGGATGATCCCCGGCAAGATGGTCAAGGGCATGGGCGGCGCGATGGACCTGGTGGCGGGTGTCAAGCGCGTGATCGTGCTCATGGAACACGTTGCCAAGAAGAAGGACGGCACCGAAGACCTGAAGATCCTGCCCCAGTGCACGCTGCCGCTGACGGGCGTGGGCGTAGTGGACCGCATCATCACCGACCTGGCGGTGATGGACGTCACCCCCCAAGGCCTGAAGGTGGTGGAACTGGCTCCGGGCGTGACGTTTGATGCCCTGCAAGCCAAAACGGGCGTGACGCTGATTCCTTGACCGTTGTTGGGGGCGTTCCTCAAACGCAAAAAAGGCCGAGGCCCCGTGAGGGGCCTCGGCCTTTTGCTTTCAGCATCGGGCTGCAGCCGTGACAACGACCGCAGTACCTCCCGCGCGAATTACATGGCGCTGAATTCGCCCGAAGGGATCTTGCCAGTGCGCAGGGCTTCAGCAGCCTGGGCGCGCACAGCAGCGCGGTCAGCCGTGGACGTGTAGGTCACCACACGCGAACCAGCGGGCTCGATGCTGCGGGTCTGGGCCACGGTGGCGGCTTCAGCGGCCACTTCGGCACGGGTGCGGTTCGTGTCGAACTTCAGGGCAAATTGCGAACCATCGGCTTCGTCAGCGTGGGCGCCGAAAGCAGTGAAAGCGGCAACAGCGGCGATAGAGAGGAAACGGACAGACTTGTTCATGGTGAAACTCCAGTGAAATTCAAAAAATAGGGACGAGGTACTTGGCAATACGAAAACGTGTGAACCGTGGATTCAACAAGAATCAACCACGCTCACCCGAAGGGATCTGGCCAGCGCGCAGGGCTTCGGCAGCCTGGGCACGCACGGCAGCGCGGTCAGCCGTGGACGTGTAGGTCAACACACGCGAGCCTGCCGGCTCGATGGAGCGGGTCTGGGCAACGCTGGCGGCTTCTGCCTGCACTTCAGCGCGGGTGCGGTTGGTTTCAAATTTGGTAGCGAATTGCGAAGCATCGGCTTCGTCAGCCTGTGCGCCAAAAGAGGCGAAAGCGGCAACGGCAGCGATGGAGAGGAAGCGGGCGGTGTTGTTCATGATGAAAATCCTTGGAAGTTAAAAAGCGTCTCAAAAAAGCCGGGTCAAAAAACCATTCCTGAACCGGGTTCGGTGAGTCGCCTTGCGGGTTCGTCTCATCGATGGGTTGAACTGTACGCGGGTGAAGTCCAAAGAAAAACCACCGAGTCGCAAACTAACTGTTCCAGTATTGGAAACAATGCCGCCAGAGAATTTCAGGGTTTACCCAAATTTTTGGCCTGAAAAGAAGGCTTGAACCGCTTTTGCATGCAATGAATGAAGCGTTTATCTGGAATGGTGATCCATGGCTGCAGGACGGGCTTAATCGGGTGGTGAATGGCGTGCAGGGAAGTCTCCCGGCCTTGTGAAACACGGGGGGCGGCGACTGGGACTTGATCTGGCTCAAGACTGTGTGTGGCCCGGGTATTTTTCGTGGATGCCCCCCGGGGAGAACACTCTATAGTCCCGAATAAGCTTTTGTTATCTGCATGACGGACACCCTTGCGCCTGCGGGCATCGACACTTCGGACAGCCCCCACTACTTGCGCGCGTTGACCGACATGGCTGACCGGCGCACGGTGGTTGCTGACGCAGCCATTTACACCGACAAAGGTATCAAGCTGGTCGAAAAAGGCGCGCGCATCGACAGCCGCCTGTATGACCGCCTGGTGCAGCACAAGCTGCGCGAGCCCATTGACCGCCATCTGTCCATCGAGAATCCCGTGGACGTACCCGCTTTGCTCGCGGCGGGGCAGGCCATGAGCGAACAGGAGGTGCTGCCCAACCTGCTGGCAGAAGCCCTCGGCTCGGCTGCCCGGCTGCTGGCGCCACTGCGCTCGCTGCCCTTGCCTCCATCCATGGCCTGCAAGCTCACCGTGATGCGCGATCAGCGGCCCGGGCTGTTTCAACACAGCCTGCAGATGATGACGGTGGCCGTGTTCCTGGGCATCAAAAGCGGTCTTGCTGAGCGCGACTGCGCCAATCTTGCGGCAGCAGCCTTGCTGCACGATCTGGGGGTGCTGCACATGGATCCGGCCTGGGACGATCCCGACCACAAGGTCGTTGGTGTTCAGCGCAAGCATCTGGTGGCGCACCCCATCACCGCCATGCTCATGATCCGCGATACCCAGGTCTATCCCCGGGCTGTGGATGTGGCGGTGCTGGAACACCACGAGCGCATGGATGGCAGCGGCTACCCGCGTGGCCTGGCCGGTGCAGACATCTCTGTCCTGGGCCGCATCCTGTTGCTGGCCGAGGTGGTGGCGGCGTTCTATGAAAAATACGACGACATGCCCGCGCAGCGCCTGTCGCTGGTGCTGCGGCTGAACCATCGCAAATTTCCATCGGCCCTGGTGGCACACATCCTGCCCCTGCTGCAGGAAGAAGTCGCCCGGGAATCTGCCCTCATGCCGCTGGGCAACGATGCCTCGCGCCAGATCGATCTGCTGGCCGAAGCTTTTGAATGCTGGGATCAGCTCAAGACCGCACTGCCTCCCGAAGCCAGTGTCAAGGCACTGCCGGGAAGCGCCTTTGTGTTCCTCGATGCGCGGCTGCTGGCTTTGCAAAAAGCCTTGCTGGAGGCCGGTTCACACCCTCGGCAGCAGGGTGAACTCATGACCCAGTTGCAGGGCGATGCCATTGGGATGGCTGAAGTGGCGCTGGTGGGGCGCGAGGCGCTGTGGCAGCTGCAAAGTATTGTGAATGCCAGCTATCGCCGCTGGCCGCAGCTGGCAGACCGCGCCACCCCTGCAGATGCAGCGGTGGCGGATTGGTGTGATTGGGCAGTGCGGAAGCTTTGAAAAGGGTGGTCAGCCCACCCGGCTTCGCAGCCAGAACCGATGGCGCATCGCCCAGCCAGCCATGAGCACCGCGAGGACCAGCAGCCCCCATTCAGACAGCGTCGGAATGGATGCTGGCGGCGCGATGCCGATGTGGACCGTGAATGAATCCGCTGTCGGGCCCGTGCCCCAGGTCCAGAGATAGGTGCCCGGTGTGAGTCCCAGGCTGGCCAGCGAGGTCGCAGTCCAGGTGGCCGAGGACGTGAGCGCAGAGCCCGAGACGTAACCTGCCGGGGCGAAGACGAAACCGGGCATTGTGCTGTCCAGGCCCACCATGTCGCCAGATCCTGCATTCGCCCCGACAGGGCCTCCGCCTCCGAACGCTGGTGGGCCGGATATCCCCAGGTAGGCGTCCACGGTGCCAGCCGTACCGGTGAAGACCAACCCAGCCGAAGCAATGACCCCGGGGGACAGAGGCCCGCTGCCCGCAGGCGAGAGGGCCCCCAGATTCATGCTGCCACTGCCACTGGCGACCACATTGCCACCGCTTTCAAAAAAGTAGAGCGTATAGGCAGCGAACGTGTTGCCGGACAGGAGCAGCAACAGGGCGACTGCTGCCGATTGGATTGTTTTCATTCAACGGACCCTCTCTTTTTTGTCCTGCCCATTGTAGGGAGCGTGGTGTGCGTTGGCCCAGTTTTATAGGGCCTGTGACGCGTTGCCTCCAAAAGCCCCTCACCCCAAAGTCTTCTCCGCCAGTTGCCCCGGTGCTCGAAATACTGGTTATATTTACAGTATTCATATTGTTCTTCTCGTCTTCGCCATGCCTGCGCTACGCCACTCCCTGGGGGTTGTCGCGTCCGATCTGCCATTGACCGTGCCCGGTGTCTGGCATGCGGACGCATTGGGTGCGGGCCAGTTGCAGGTGCAGTCCACCGGTTATGGTCCTCTGGATGCGCAGTTGCCCGGTGGGGGCTGGCCGGTGGGGGCGTTGAGCGAGGTGCTGCAGCCCCTGGCGGGCCTGCACGAATGGCAGCTGGTGCTGCCTGCCCTGGTACAGGCCACTGCCCCGCGCTCGGGGGCGGTGGTGGTGGTAGCGCCGCCTTGCGAGCCTTTTGGACCGGCGCTGCAGGCCCAGGGCTTGTCAGCCGAGCGGCTGTGTGTGGTGCGGGCCGATGCCGCCGCTGCGCTCTGGGCGGCAGAGCAGGCGTTGCGTTGCCGGGAGGTTCTGGCCGTGATGGCCTGGCTGCCGCAGGTGCAGCCCGCAGCCCTGCGCAGGCTGCAACTGGCAGCAGCGCAGCAACGTCAACTGCTATGGGTGTTTCGCCCGGCCAGTGCTGCGGCGCAGGCCTCACCAGCCTTGCTGCGGCTACAGGTGCAGGGGATGGCCATGCCGGGAGGTGTATGCACAGTCCCCGGGATGCAGGTGCACATTCTCAAGCGCCGGGGGCCGCCCCTGGCGCAAGGGCTGGATCTGCCGGGCTGTCATCCCCGGCTGGCCCAGGTGCTGGCGGCCCAGGCCGGGCGTCGGCGTGCAGCGCAGGTGGATGCTGGTAGCACCTTGGTGGCAGGTCGCCTTGCTGCGGCAGCCAAGGCATCGGGGGCGTTGCCCATGCGCCCTTCATTGGAGCTGCTGGTGCCGTTGGGGGCGGGGCCAGAGGGGAGGGCGCATGCACTGGATCGCGCTGCCATTGCCCTGGTGCGATGAGGCATCCGCACCGCCTGCAGGGGTTGTGCACACCGCTGCGGCAGGCTGGTGGGCCCTGCGTTTTACCCCGCGTGTGGCACTGGTGGATGCAGAGGCCGTGCTGCTGGAGGTGTCCACCACCGAGCGGCTGTGGGGCGGGCGCGAAGTGCTGCTGGCCCAGGTGCTGCAGGCCTGGGCCTGGGCCGGGGCATCTGCCAGGGGCTCCGCCCCCCCCGCTGCCCAGGTCGCTGGCGAGTGTGGGCCTGCAGGGGAAGGGACGGCGGCGGGCGCACAGCCGACGGGCGCACCCGTGATCTGGGGCAGTGGCCCCACCGCCCTGGTGGCGCAGGCCCGGCTGCGTGTGGCGTTGGCGGGGCAGGCTCTCCCTGCACAGGGCCCGCTGAGCCTGCCTCTGCACACACTCACAGCCTTGCGCCCGCATGTGGCCAGCCTGGAGCGCATGGGCTGTCGCACCTGGGGAGCACTGCGGGCGCTGCCCCGCGCCGGGGTGTCGCGGCGTTTTGGTGCGGCGGTGCTGCGGGTGCTGGACCAGGCCCTGGGGGATGCCCCCGAGGCCCACGCCTGGCTGGAGCTGCCCGAGCAGTTTGTGCTGACGGGCGAGTTGCCTGCGCTGGCAGAGTCGGCCGATGCGCTGCTCTGGAGCGCCAGCCGCTGCCTCACGGCCTTGCAAGGCTGGCTGCAAGCGCGGCAGCAGGGCGTGCTGGGCCTGGAACTGGCCTGGCGCCATGACCTGCGGCGCATCGATGGTGTGGTCATCGCCCCCACGCAGGCGCTGCAGGTGCGCACGGCGCAGGCCACGCAGGACATGGGGCATCTGCGGCGCCTGTTGTCTGAAAATCTGGCGCGCACCTCGCTGGCCGCGCCGGTCAATCAGATCACGCTGCGTTTGCTGGAGGCGGCCCCGCTGCCACACCGCAGTGCGAGCCTGCTGCCGCCCGACCATCTGGGCGGCGCCGACCCTGCTGGCGCCCAGGGCGAGGCTTTGCACCAGTTGCTGGAGCGCCTGTCAGCCCGGCTGGGAGAAGACCATGTGCAGGCCCCGGTGCTGCAGGCCGACCACCGCCCCGAATGCATGCAGCAGTGGCGCTCGGCGGCCGAGGTGCTGCGCGTGACGGCGGCGGCCGCAAAGCACGCTGCAGCCCGGAATGCCTCCGTCAGTGTTGCCAAGACGGCGCTGGATGCAGCCCCCGATGCCCTGCTGCTGCCCACCTGGCTGCTGAACCCGCCCCGGCGGCTGGCGGTGCAGGGCAACCGCCCCTGCCACCACGGCCTGCTGCGACTGCTGGCCGGGCCCCACCGCTTTGAAGCGGGCTGGTGGTCTGCGGCCGGGGAGGGCGCAGGCCCGGCCCCCGGTGAAGGTGCCCTGGCCTTGCGCGACTACTTTGTGGCGCACAACGATGTGGCGGGGCTGGTGTGGGTGTTTCGCGAGCGGCTGGCGCCGGTGCCGTCCGTGTCGGATGGTCCCCCTGTCGCCGTGCGGCCCCATCGCTGGTTCCTGCATGGGGTGTTTGGGTGATGTCTGCGGAGGCTCCATGGGCCTGACACCTTCCTCTGCATCGCCTGCACAAGCCACCGCGCTGCCGGGCTATGCCGAGCTGCACTGCCTGTCCAACTTCAGCTTCCAGCGTGGTGCATCGCATCCACAGGAACTCGTGAAGCGCGCGCTGGCGCTGGGCTACCAGGCCCTCGCGCTGACGGACGAATGCTCGGTGGCGGGTGTGGTGCGCGCTTGGGAGGCCGCCAAGGAATGTGGTTTGCACCTCATCGTGGGCAGCGAGTTTTTGTGGGGTGACGACCTGCGGCTGGTGGCCCTGGCGCGCGATGCCGAGGGCTGGGGCAATCTGTGTGAGTTCATCACTGCGGCCCGTGCGGTCGCATCCAAGGGGCAGTACCACGTGGGCCCTTGCAGCCCCTGGGGATTGCTGCAAGGGTGCGAATTGCTGCTGGCGCCTATCCGGCGACGCTTTGATGCTTCTGATTTGATAGCTATTAGCGCTTGTCTATCCAGCGCTAGAGGCCAATTTGACTCAAATTTTGATGGCCATATCTGGTTGGCGGTCGAACTGCACCTGGCCCCGGACGACAGCCTGTGGCTGGCCACGCTGCAGCGTGTGGGTGCGGCGCTGGGCTTGCCGCTGGTGGCAGCGGGCGATGTGCACATGCACGCCCGTTCGCGCAAGCCGCTGCAGGATGTGATCACCGCCGTACGCTTGGGCCGCAGCGTGGGCGAATGCGGGTTTGCGCTGCAGCCCAATGCCGAGCGCCATCTGCGCCGGCGCGTGCGGCTGGCGGGCGTCTATCCGCCCGAGTTGCTGGACGCCACGCTCACCGTGGCGGGGCGCTGCACGTTCACCCTGGACGAAATCAAGTACCAGTACCCGCTGGAGACCGTGCCCGCTGGCATGACCCCCGCGCAGGCCCTGGCCTGGCTGGTGCAGGTGGGCGTGCAAGGCGTTTACCCGCAGGGCGCGCCACAGAAGGTGCAGGCGCAGATCCGCAAAGAGCTGGACCTGATCGCACACTGCCAGTACGAGATGTACTTCCTCACGGTGCACGACATCGTGCGCTACGCGCGCAGCCAGGGCATCCTGTGCCAGGGGCGTGGCTCGGCCGCGAATTCGGTGGTCTGCTACATGCTGGGCATCACGGCCGTGCCGCCCGAAAACTCACACCTGCTGTTCGAGCGCTTTATCAGCAAGGAGCGCAAGGAGCCGCCCGACATCGACGTGGACTTCGAGCACGACCGGCGCGAGGAGGTCATCCAGTACATCTACGAAAAATACGGCCGCGAGCGCGCCGCCATCGCGGCCGTGGTTACCACCTACCGCACGCGCAGCGCGCTGCGCGATGTGGGCAAGGCGCTGGGCGTGGCGCCGTCCTTGGTCGATGCCTTTGCCAAGGACCACCACTGGTTTGACGAGCAGTTCGCCACCGACCGGTTGCAGGAACTGGCTGAAAGCCTGGGTGCATCGCTGCACCTGCACACGGCCCAGCTGTGGCTGGAGCTGGCGGCGGACCTCAAAGGCTTTCCGCGCCACCTGAGCCAGCATGTGGGCGGCTTTGTGCTCACGCAGGGCAAGCTCACGCGCCTGGTGCCGGTGGAGCCCGCGAGCATGGAGCACCGATCGGTCATCCAGTGGGACAAGGACGACCTGGACACCATGGGCCTGCTCAAGGTCGATGTGCTGGCCCTTGGCATGCTCAGCGCGCTGCGCCGCTGCCTGAATTTGCGCGAAGCCTTGCGCGGTGAGCGCTGGGACCTCCAGGGCATTCCGCGCGAAGACCCCGCCACCTACGACATGATCTGCGCCGCCGACACCGTGGGCGTGTTCCAGATCGAAAGCCGCGCGCAGATGAGCATGCTGCCGCGCCTGCGGCCGCGCGAGTTCTACGACCTGGTGGTGGAGGTGGCGATTGTGCGGCCCGGGCCTATTCAGGGCGGCATGGTGCACCCCTACCTGCAGGCGCGTGAACGCAGGCGCAGGGGCGAGCCGCTGCAATTGGAAAAGCCTGAACTGGAAGCGGCCCTGGCGCGCACGCTGGGCGTGCCGATTTTTCAGGAGCAGGTGATGCAGATCGCCATGGTGGCGGCCGGGTTCTCTGCCGGCATGGCGGACGATCTGCGCCGGTCGATGGCGGCCTGGAAGCGCAAGGGCGGCGTGCACCGGTTCGAGCGCCCACTGGTCGGAGGCATGGAAGCGCGTGGTTACCGTACCGAGTTTGCCCAGGCCATCTTCCAGCAGATGCTGGGCTTTGGCGAATATGGCTTTCCTGAAAGCCACGCCCACAGCTTTGCCTTGCTGGCCTATGCCAGCAGCTGGCTCAAATGCCATGAGCCCGCGTGTTTTCTGGCCGCGCTGCTCAATTCGTTGCCCATGGGTTTTTACACCGCCTCGCAACTGGTGCAGGATGCGCGCCGCCACGGCGTGCGTGTGCTGCCCATCGACGTGACCTGCAGCGACATCGACTGCACGCTGGAGGGCACACCAGAGCCGCTGAGACCGGCGCGGGGGCTGGGCGTGCCGCCACTGCCGCAGCCCGCTGTGCGTCTGGGCTTGCGGCTGGTGGGCAGCCTGCACAAAGATGCTGCCGAACGACTGGTAGAGGCCCGCGCTACAGGCCCTGCCTTTGCCAACACCGAAGACCTGGCCCTGCGCGCACAGCTGAGCCAGCAAGACCTACAGGCGCTCGCTGCAGCCGATGCGCTGGCGGGCCTGTCAGGCCACCGGCGCCAGCAGATGTGGGAGGCGGCCGCGCAGCACACGGCACCGCCCCTGCTGCGCGATGTGCCCGTGCACGAAGTGCCCCTGCAACTGCTCGCCGCGCCCGAGGGCGAAGAGATTCTTTTCGACTACGCCGCCACCGGCCTCACACTGCGCCGCCACCCGCTGGCCCTGCTGCGCCCGCGCCTTGCGCGCTGGCGCCTGCAGACCGCCCTGCAGCTGAACACCGTGCCCCATGGCCGCAAGGTGCGCGCCTGCGGCATCGTCACTGTGCGCCAGCGCCCCGGCACGGCCAAAGGCACGATGTTCGTCACGCTGGAGGACGAGACGGGTCCCGTCAACGTGATCGTGTGGCCTGCGCTGGTGGAGACATGGCGCAATGCGCTGCTCAGGTCGCAATTGCTGGCGGTGGAAGGCGTGTGGCAGTGCAGCGTGCCCGAGGGGGAGGGGGCCGATGCGCCATCGCCATCAGCGTCGGTAGTGCGCCACCTGGTGGCCCAGCGCTTCAAGGACTTGACGCCGCTGCTCGGTCGCATGGCCCAGGCGCTGCAAGGCAGCCGGGACTTTCACTGACCTGCTGAACCGCTTCGGATCATCCTTCTGACTCCCTTGCGGTCACCGTTCCAGCAGATAAGCGTGGGGGTCGATGAAGAACGCTTTTTTGGCGCCCTGCGTAGCGCCATCCACCTTCCACGGCGCGGGCAGCATTCGCACGATGGAATAGTGCAGGTGTGGCGGCTTGCCCTGCGCATTGCCGCTGGCCCCCAGCGTGCCAATCGCCTCTCCAGACGCCACGAAGGAGAAGGCGCCTGTGCGGATCGAGTCCAGGTGCGCAAAGTAATGCAACCGCCAGCGCGGCCCGAGCACCAGCACCACCTTGCCGCCTTTGGCGATTTCTCCTGTGAACAGCACGACGCCATCCGTAGTGCTCAGCACTGGCGTACCGGTCTGGCCAAAGATGTCGATGCCCTTGTGCACACCCGAGCTGCCCCAGGGTTCGAACCAGAAGGACTTGGGATTCCAGTCTTTTGCGGAGGCCCCGGCCACGGGGATCTGGATGCGCTCTGGCAGTAACAGGCCCGCCACCAGCACGGCCAGCAGGGTGAGGCCCAGAATCTTTGCAATTTTCATGGCGCGATTATTCCGCGCTCGCAATCGTTGCAGTCGCTGTGAATCAGCGCGAAGGGTCTGCCTTGCTGGCGGCCTGCCGTGCAGGCTGCGAGGCCGTGCCGGCTGCCCCCTGGACTCCGGGCTTGACAGGCTGCTGGGCCAGGTTCAGCAGCGGTTTGCAATGGGTGTCGTCGTCTGCTGCCGGCACGGTGATGGGCACCAGGGCCAGCGCGGCGGGGGCCACCACGGCGGCTACCACCGCAGCGCCTGCGCGCAGCAGCAGAGGTCCGGCCTCGACGCCCACATCCGGGTTGCCAAACGTGCCCCTCACATACAGGGGTGAACGCAGCGAAAAGAACTTCCATTGCAAGGATTCGGGCTTGATGCGCAGGTCCAGTGCCTCGGTGCCCAGGTCGATGGTGCCCGTGGCCTCCACCACGGCATCGTCGGTGCTCATTTTCACGACGCGGGCGGTTGCCAAGCCATCCACCACCATGAAGTCGGCCACCGCGCAGCGCAGGTGCACTTCCTTGTTTTCGCCAAAGAGCTTGCCCACGATGATGCTGCCCACGTTGAGCGCGGCCAGGTCCAGCATCTGCTTGCTCAGCGTGCCCTCGCGCACATACAGGCGCATCTCGCCCGTGCCGTGGCCCAGCAGTACGGCCATGCTGTTGCCAGTGCTCTCCAGGGCAATGGCTCCGTCCATGCGGCCAAAACTTTTCTTCATGAGCTGCACCTTGGGGAACAGGGCCGACAACTGCAGTCCCTGCACGGTGCCGCGTATCTGGGCCTTGAGGGGGGCGCTGCGGCCATCGATGGTGACCTGCGATTCGATCTTGCCTTCTGCCACGCCAAACGTGAGGGGCGCCAGTCTGAGCTGCGCGTTTTCCATTACGGCGCGTGTGCTCAGGTCCTGCAGCGGCAGGCTCTCGGGGCGGATGATGTGGCGGCCCTTGAACACGATGTCCATGTCCATGGCATTCCACCGCTCGGCCGCAAATTGCGAATCCGGCAGCACCTTGCCCCCCTGGCTGCGGGTGCGTTGCGTGTTGCCGGACACGCGGGTGCCCAGCGTCGGCCCCAGGTCTGCCAGGCGTAGCTGGTTCGATGTCATGGTGCCGGTGAGCCGGGGGCGCGGTTTGCCCGAGGTGTATTTCAGCGACCCCTGCAGATCACTCTGACCCACCTTGCCGCGAAAATCGTTGTACTCCCACACCGCGCGTTCGGGTTCCAGGCTCCCGGTCAGCCGTCCGCGCGTTTCAAACGCCGGGGTGTTGGGCAGCACCAGCCCGGTCAGGTCGTACAGATCGGCCATGCTGCCGCCTTGGAGGAACACCTGAAAATCCAGCCCCGAGAGCGCCCCGGGGTTGGCCAGCACCCCTTCAGCCGACAGTGCCACGCTGCCCGCGCTGGCATCAATCTGCAGCGGATAGTTCACCACCTTGTTGCGCAGGCTGATGACCTGGCCCGCGCGCCCCTGTCCCTTGATCTGGGCCTTGGCATAGCGGCCCTTCAGTTCAAAGCGCAGGCCATAGGGCATCGCCCCCTGGGAGGATGTGCCGGGGGCCGCGATCGCTGCCGTCGGGGCTGTGCCACTGGCGGCGCTGGCGGAAGCCTTGGCGGCCGGGCTGCCGGGTGGGCTGGTGGGGGCAATGGGCTCCGTTGTGTCAATGCGCGCCTGCAGGTCCAGGTCTTTCATGCCATCGGCGTAGGCCAACACGCCCTGCTTGAGCACGAGCCGGTCTACATCGAAGCTCCACCCGCTCCTGGGGCCGTCCTTGCGCTCAAAGGTCCAGTTGTTGGTGCCATCGGCGGTGCGGGACAGCGCCACCTGGGGGCTGGTGAGTGCCACGGTGTCGATCGACAGATGCCGCCCCAGCAGCGGCAGCAGGCGCACCGTGGCGGTGGCGCTGCCGATGCGGGCCATGGCGGGCGCTTCCGGCAGATCGGCGTTGTCCTTGGGAGGCGTTTTGCCATCGGCACGCTGGAAGGGGGGGATGAACCCCGCCGGCTGGTCCATCACCAGGCGCTCGGCCTGGACGGTGACGCCAGGTATCCATCGTCGCCATCCTTCCTCCAGGGGTTGGGGCCAGTGCCAGGCTGCCGACAATTCGCCCTCAATCGCAAAGTGCCTGCCCGTGGCTTCGCTGACTTTTTCGTTGACCCAGGGTTTTGCACGGTTCCAGTCGATCACGGCCAGCAAGGCGCCGAGCAGCACCAGCAGCGTGGCCACTACACCCAGGGCCACCAGCAACCACCGTGCTACACGTCGACCAACCCCCGAGGCGGGTGCGGGGTGGCCGGTGGACGCGGCAGGGCGGGGAAGATCGGCAGAAGGCGTGGTAGGTGACGGCATGAAGGGCGTATGGGTTATGGCCGCATGCCGCAGAACAGCCATGCTGCACGGGACATGGGTGGGTGCCGCGTTTGCTCATGCGGCACCGGGCCTCCTGGGTTCATGCTAGCCCGCATTGGCGCGCCCAGTGGCAGTGCAGACGCAACTGCCGCCCTTGTCCTACAGGCGGAAAACGGTGCTGCCGCGCCCTAAAATCCGCGCACCATGCACAACCCCCACCACCCCCACGCCCCGCCCATGCGCGATGGCGTGGGCCCAAGCTGCGTGGTGCTGCCCAGCCAGGGGCAGGGCAGCATGCTGGACTTTCTGGCGCAGCGTCTGCCCGTCGTGACCCGCGACGAATGGCTGCAGCGTATGCAGGCGGGGGATGTGGTGGACGAACGCGGGGAGCCCGTGTCGCCCGGGCGGCCGTTTGAAGGCAGCTTGCGCGTGTACTACTACCGCAGCCTGCCCGCAGAGCCCGCCTTGCCTTTCACAGAAACGGTGCTGTACCAGGACGAGCACCTCGTGGTGGCCGACAAGCCCCATTTCATGCCCGTGACACCGTCGGGCCGCTATCTGCACAACACACTGCTGGTGCGCCTCAAGCGACAGCTGGGGTTGCCTGAACTGTCGCCCCTGCACCGCATCGACCGGGACACGGCGGGGCTGGTGCTGCTATCGGTGCAGCAGCGCACACGCGGGGCCTACCAGGCGCTGTTCCGTGACAAGCAGATCACCAAACACTACGACGCGATTGCGCCGTGGCGCGAAGACCTCGTGTTTCCGCGCGAACACATGAGCCGCCTGGAGGAAAGCCCTCAGTTCTTTCGCATGCAGGAAGTGCCCGGCGAGCCCAACAGCCACACGCAGATGCAGATGCTGGAGGTGTCAAGGTCTGGAGCCTGGGCCCGGTACCGCCTCATGCCGATCACCGGCAAACGGCACCAACTGCGCGTACACATGGCCGCGTTGGGCCTGCCCCTGCGCGACGACCCGTTCTATCCAGTGGTCAACGATCCTCCTGAAGGAGACTACTCGCGGCCTCTGCAACTGCTGGCGCGGTCCCTGGAGTTTGCGGACCCGGTGTTGGGCGTGCCGCGGATGTTTGAGAGCAGGCAGCGGCTGAGTCTGGAAGACTAGGGTTTACCACTAGTAATCGCTATTTGCTCGTTGAGGGCGGGGTGGCCCTCATGAAAGCATGGCATTGCTTTGGGTTTTGTTTTTACACACAGATAAGGTAACTTGGTTACCTGTTCTGGGCAGAGGGCCCGGAAACTGCAGAAGAAAACAACAATGAGCCCCACCACCACACACCGTTCCGTCGCGTTCAAGCTGTCGCTTGCGGCGTTACTCAGCCTGCTGCTTGTGCTGCTCATCACCATGGGTATCGTCAGCGCCTTGCTCTGGCAAAACTTTGGACGGCTATCGCGCGGCGATGCCCAGCAATACGCAGCCCAGTTGCGCACCTTGGTGCAGACGTTTGACGAAACCGCGCAAGAGCAGGCCAAACGCGATTTCACCCTGTTCAAGGCCAATTTTCCGGGCAATTTTTCGCTCAGTGATGCGCCGGGGGCTGACGGTAAGCCCGAGGCCACGCTCGCATTTCAGGGGGTGCCGATCAATGGCGACTTTGAGGTGGTGGATCGGTTTTCCAAAGACAGCATGGGTGCCGTCGCCACCATCTTCGCGCGCACGGGCGACGACTTCATCCGTGTGACCACTTCGCTCAAGAAGCAGGACGGAGACCGCGCCTACAAGACCCTTCTGGATCGCAAGCACCCTGCCTACGAACTAATGAACGAAGGCAAAACCTTCATCGGCCGCGCCAATCTGTTTGGCCGGGAGTACATGACGGTGTATGAACCCATCCGCGAAGGCAACCGCACCATCGGCATCCTGTTCATCGGTTCGGACATCGGCCCCATTCTGGGCAAGCTCAACACCGTGATGGCGGGCCAGAAGCTGTTTGCCACGGGCGCTGTCTACGCGGTCAATATTTCAGCAGGTCCTGCACGGGGCAACGTTTTTGGTTTGACGGGCGCCAACGCAGCGCTCAAGGTCGATGAGAAAGTGGATGAGGCCAAGGCCTGGCTTGCTTCACTGTCGGGTATCGAGCAAACCGGCGATTTTGAATCGAGCTGGTCGCCGCGCCGCAGTGGCGACGGTGACACCGCCGCGCGTTATGTAGCGGTGGAGCGCTACAAGCCCTGGAACTGGGCCATAGTGGCCGAGGCGCCGGAGTCTGAAATGATGGGCGAGGCCCGCAGCGTGCTCACCTGGCTGTGGCTGGGTGTGCTGGTGGCGCTGGCACTGCTGACGGTGGTACTGGTGGTGGCCACACGCCGCTTGGTCGGTGCGCCCGTGCAGCAGCTGAGCACCGCGCTGGGTTACCTGGCGCAGGGCGACCTGACCCATGCAGTCACCCTGAAATCCCGCGACGAAATCGGCAGCCTGGCCCAGGCCATGGAAGGCTTTCGTGTCCGCCTGGCAGAAAGCCTGAGCACCGTGCGCACCAGTGCCGAAAGCGTGTCGTCGGCCAGCACCGAAATCGCCCAAGGCAACCAGGACCTGTCGGGCCGCACCGAAAGCCAGGCCAGCTCGCTGGAAGAAACGGCGGCCAGCATGGAGCAGTTGGGTGCCACCATTCGACACAACGCCGACAGCGCCAGCCAGGCCAACCAGCTGGCCGTGGGCGCCAGCCGCGTGGCCGCGCAAGGCGGTGAAGTGGTGTCCAAGGTGGTCAGCACCATGCAGGACATCAACACCAGCAGCCAGAAGATTGCCGACATCATTGGCGTCATCGACGGCATTGCTTTCCAGACCAACATCCTGGCCCTGAACGCTGCGGTTGAAGCCGCTCGTGCTGGCGAGCAAGGCAGGGGCTTTGCCGTGGTGGCTGCTGAAGTGCGCAACCTGGCTCAGCGCACCGCCGCCGAGGCCAAGGCCATCAAAGAACTGATCGGCGCCAGCAGCGCCATGGTGCAGCAGGGCTCGGTGCTGGCCGATCAGGCGGGCACCACGATGCAGGAAGTCGTGAGCTCTATCCAGCGCGTGGCCGACATGGTTTCTGAAATCAGCGCTGCCAGCAGCGAGCAGACCGCTGGTGTGGGCCAGGTGGGAGAGGCAGTGACGCAGCTGGACCAGACTACTCAGCAGAATGCCGCCCTGGTGGAAGAAATGGCTGCTGCGGCCAGCAGCCTGCAGACGCAGGCACACCAGATGGTGTCTGCCATTGCGCAGTTCAATCTGGGTGGCGCCAGTGCCAGCCCCGGTTTGCCAAACCGGGCACGTGGGGGCTCCCGCAACCCGGCAATCTCCGGCTGAACGCTCGCGCACTCGCGGGCGTTAGCGGAGCTTCGCTATGGCAGGATCAGCGAAACGGAATGGGCTTGCCCTTGGCTGGCGCGCTTTTTGGAAGCCGTGAATTGAAGAATTCAGCCAATGCCCGCTGGGTGTCGGGGTGCAGCCGCCATGCGGTCCAGCCCAGGCCGATACTGCGCAGGTACACGGTGACGTGCGCGTCTTCCAGCGGGTACTGGATGGCGAGGGTGGGGTTGTCCTGCGACATCACCGGGACCCCGCTCCCATTGCTGTCCTGGGGGGCCGGGGTGACTTCAGGCGTCATCTGCGAGCGCAACATGGCCAACTCACGAATCAGATTTTCGATCTCTGGCGCTGTGAGCGTTTTGTTGATTGCCAGGGTGGCCTGCGTGCGGTCGTCGCTCAGTTGCATGGGGCTTTTCCTTCTTTCGCTGGTAGTTGTGAAGGCTCCATTGTGCTGCCTTCGGTCTGCATCCCGCCGAAGGGGCGCAAACATGGGACGCAAGCCCCTGGCCAAACCCGTTTCGGGCTCGGCGCCGCGTGGCTACAATACGGCTGCTGATGAAACTCTGGCGCGGCAACTGCCAACCCGGTGTTTTCACAGGCCTCACTGAAATACCGTTGTCCATCAACGGCTTACAGAAGGCGGGTGTAGTTCAATGGTAGAACGGCAGCTTCCCAAGCTTCATACGAGGGTTCGATTCCCTTCACCCGCTCCAGCCCCCTTCGGCTGATCACCTCCCCCCGTCCTTGCCTTTGTTGTTGTTTTGACCGCGCATGCTGCACGGATGACGGCATGGGCGCGCGCCCATCCGGTAGGGCATGTCAAGCCATTGGCTGACGCCACGCGGCCGCCACCCACGCCACCATTCTGGAACGTCCTCCTTTGGAGGGGCACTATCGTGTGAGGAAATGAATGGCTTCCAAAGACAAGGACTCAGCACAGAAACCCGCCGCCAGCAAGAAGCCAAGCACGGCGCAGGAAGGCAAGGACGCCAAGGCACAACGCGAGCTGGGCATCGTCGGGCCACATGGCGACATGCGGCTGGCCTCGGTCATCATCGAAGGCTATAGCCTCGAGTTGAGCGACGGCGAAGGCTATGTGGGGGATGTCGCCAGCCGCACGGCCTTTCGCCACATACTCGATGCCTGGCGCAAGCTGTATGCATCCATGGAGGGCAAGGACCCTATGGGCACCAAGCCCACGCGCGAACTCAGCAAACATAAGCTGGATGCGTTGCTGGAGAAAGACGGCGTGGCCGCCCAAGCCATCGAAGCCGCGTCGGAAGACTACGCGATGCAGCTGGCGCACGTGGTGCAGCGATTTCTGAAACACAAGACCTGGCGCGGCGTCGAGCGCATCATCATCGGCGGGGGCTTTCACCAGAGCGAGGTGGGTGGCCGCGCCATCGATTGCACCCGCAAGATCCTCAAGGCCGAAAAGGTGCCCGTGGAGCTGCGCACGCTGCGCCACCATGCGGACGAGGGCGGCCTGATTGGCTGGGTGCACCTAGCGCCCCCCGCGCTGCTGCAAAGCTACGACGCCATCCTGGCGGTGGACATTGGCGGCACCAATGTGCGCTGCGGCATCGTGCAAACCCATTTGCACCGCGCCCCCGATCTTTCGCTGGCTGAGGTGGTGCGCCGCGAGAAATGGGCCCATGCCAACGACGAACCCCGGCGCGACGAACTGGTCGAAGGCATCGCCACGCTGCTCGAAGGCCTGATTGCTTATGCCGAGAAAAAGAAGATCCGCCTGGCGCCCTACATCGGCGTGGCCTGTCCGGGGCTCATCGTGGAAGACGGCTCGCTGGCCGGTGGCACGCAGAACCTTCCGGGCAACTGGGAGAGCACCCGCTTTCACCTTCCGCGCGACCTGTGCGAGCGGCTACCGCACATTGGCGATGGCCGCACCCAGGTGTGCCTGCATAACGATGCAGTGGTGCAGGGCCTGTCTGAAATGCCCTTCATGCAGGACGTGGAGCGCTGGGCGGTGCTGACGGTGGGCACGGGGCTGGGCAACGCGAGCTACACCAACCGTCAGCCGCCAGAATTTGAATGATTTTGGCTTCTAGCGCTTATTGGTAAAGCGCTAGCAGCTATAAAATAAATAGCATTTTGTGGGCTGCTTATTTCTGAATGTCCCCCAGGCACAGGTACTTGATCTCCACGTAGTCGTCCATGCCGTAGTGCGAGCCTTCGCGGCCCAGGCCCGACTGCTTGACGCCGCCAAAGGGCACGTGCTCGGTGGCCAGAATGCCCACGTTGGCACCCACCATGCCGTATTCCAGCGCCTCGGTCACGCGGAAGATGCGGCCCACGTCGCGGCTGTAGAAGTAGCTGGCCAGGCCAAACTCGGTGTTGTTGGCCGCGTCGATGGCTTCCTGCTCGGTCTTGAACTTGAAGACCGGGGCAAAGGGGCCAAAGGTTTCCTCGCGCGCGCAGAGCATGTCGGCCGTGGCGTTGGCGACCACCGTGGGCTCGAAGAACTGGCCGGAGCCCAGGCTGGTGAGGCGCTGGCCGCCGGCCACCACCTGGCCGCCCTTGGCCAGCGCGTCGTCCACGTGGCGCTGCACCTTGGTCAGTGCCGCTTCCTCGATCAGCGGGCCCTGGTTCACCCCAGCTTCAAAACCGTTGCCCACCTTGGCTGTCTTGACCTTGGCGGTGAACTTGGTCACGAACTCGTCGTACACACCTTCCTGCACATAAAAGCGGTTGGTGCACACGCAGGTCTGGCCCGCGTTGCGGTACTTGCTGGCAAAGGCGCCTTCCACGGCGCTGTCGATGTCGGCGTCGTCAAACACGATGAAGGGCGCGTTGCCGCCCAGCTCCAGCGACATCTTCTTGACGGTGGGGGCCGACTGTGCCATCAGGATGCGGCCCACTTCGGTGGAGCCCGTGAAGCTGATGTGGCGCACCACGTCGCTCGCGCACAGCACCTTGCCGATGGCGATGGAGTTGTCGCTGTCTGCGGGCAGGATGTTGAACACACCGGCCGGAATACCCGCGCGGATGGCCAGCTCGGCGGCGGCCAGGGCTGTGAGTGGTGTCAGCTCGGCGGGCTTGATGACCACGGGGCAGCCCGCAGCCAGCGCGGGCGCGACCTTGCGCGTGATCATGGCCAGCGGAAAGTTCCACGGTGTGATGGCCGCGCACACGCCGATGGGTTGCTTGAGGACCAGCAGGCGGCGGCTGTTGTCAAACTGAGGCAGTGTCTCGCCGTTGATGCGCTTGGCCTCTTCGGCAAACCATTCCACAAAACTCGCGCCGTAGGCGACTTCGCCCTTGGCTTCGGCCAGGGGCTTGCCTTGTTCGGCGGTCATGATGCGGCCCAGGTCGTCCTGGTTGGCCATCAGCAGGTCGTACCACTTGCGCAGGATGATGCTGCGCTCCTTGGCCGTCTTGGTCTTCCAGGGGCCCCAGGCGGCGTTGGCGGCGGCAATCGCGGCCTCGGCGTTGGCCGGGCCCAGGTTGGCCACATCGGCCAGCTTGAGACCCGTGGCCGGGTCGTTCACATCAAAGCGGCTGATGCCCACCACCCATTGGCCGTTGATGAGGCCGTCGGTCTTGAGCAAGGTGGGGTCGTTCAGCAGGGCGAGGGGGGAGGTCTTCATGTCCATGGGATGGTCCTTGAGAAAGGGGGCTAAACGTGGGCAGATCGAGGTTCACGCACGAAGCGGCAGCGGTCATTGTCAGCCGCCTGGGCGACGGTCGCATGTCGCCGATGTGAACTCCCGGGCGGCAAGGGGCATATCAGGCACGGCGACCGCGCAGCCACTCCAGCGCCAGCAGCAAGCTGGTGGTGAACAGGATGAGCAGCGTGGCCACCGCGGCGATGGTGGGCGAGATGTTCTCGCGGATGCCGTTGAACATCTGGCGCGGCAGTGTGGACTGGTCGGCACCGGCCAGGAACAGCGTGACCACCACCTCGTCGAACGAGGTAGCAAACGCAAACAGCGCGCCGGAGATCACGCCCGGCGCAATCACCGGTAGCGTCACACGAAAAAAGGTGTTGAAGGGCGTCTCACCGAGGCTCAGCGAGGCGCGCACGAGGTTGTGGTTGAAGCCTGCCAGAGTCGCCAGCACGGTGGTCAGCACAAAAGGTGCGCCCAGGGCGGCGTGCACGATGATGAGCCCGAAGTAGCTGTCGGCCAGGCCCAGCGGCGCAAAGTACAGGTAGGTGGCTACGCCCACCACAATGATCGGCACCACCATGGGCGCAATCAGGATGCTCATGAGCAGGCCCTTGAAGCGGAAGTCGGCCCGCGACAGACCCACCGCCGCCAGTGTGCCCAGGGCCGTGGCGATCAACGTGGCCGCAGGTGCCACGATGAAGCTGTTGCGCGTGGCGCGGGCCCACTCGGCGGATTCGAACAGGTTGCGGTACCACTTGAGCGACCAGCCGTGAATGGGGTAGGCCAGGAATGAACTCTCGGAGAACGACAGCGGCACCATCACCAGGATGGGGGCCAGCAGGAACACCAGCACGGCCACGCACAGGGCGCGCACCGCCCACCAGCCGAGCTTGTCGGCCAGTGTGGCGTACAGGGGGAATTGGGGCAGAAGATGGCGCATGGTGAGTGTCTTTTGAAGCGGTTAGCCCAGGCTCAATTCGGCTTTGCCAAACCGGCGGTACACGCTGTACAGCACCAGCGTGGCGACCAGCAGCAGGGCGCCCAGCGCGCAGGCCATGCCCCAGTTCACTTCCACATTGGTGTAGCGGGCGATGTAGTAGCTCAGCATCTGGTCATCGGCCCCGCCCAGCAGCGCGGGGGTGACGTAGTAGCCAATGGCCAGGATGAAAACCAGCAGCGCCCCAGCACCAATGCCGGGGTAGGTTTGTGGCACGTACACCCGGAAGAACGCCGCGATGGGTGAGCTGCCCAGCGACACCGCAGCGCGCAGGTAGGTGGGGGGCACGCTTTTCATCACGCTGTACAGCGGCAGCACCATGAAAGGCAGCAGGATGTGCACCATGGCAATCACCACGCCCGTGCGGTTGAACAGTAGCGCCAACGGCTCCTCGATCAGGCCCAGGCCCATCAACCCCCGGTTGACGAGGCCTTCGGACTGCAGCAGCACGATCCATGCGGCAACCCGCACCAGGATCGACGTCCAGAACGGCACCAGCACCAGAATCATGAGCACATTGGCCTGGCGTGCGGGCAGCGAGGCCAGCCACCAGGCCAGCGGGTAGCCCAGCAGCAGGCACAGCACCGTAACCACAAAGCTGATGTGAAAGGTGCGCAGCAGGATGCCGCCAAACGCGCGCTGCTCCTCGGGCATGCGTTCGACCTGGCCCAGCGCATCGCGCTGCAGGTCCACCGAGGCGAGCAGGTAGTCGGGCGTCCAGCGCGCCCCGTTTTTGGCAATGGCACGCCAGAAAGGCGCTTCGCCCCAGCGTGCATCCTTGTCGATCAGCTGGTCGCGGATGGACTCGGGCGTGCCCTGCAGGGGCAGGGCGCGGAAAGCGCCCATCACCATCGAACGTGCTCCAGGCACTTCCGAGTTCAGCCGGCGCGCCAGGGCGCCTGCATCAGAGCTGTCGGGCAGGCGGGCCAGGTCTTTGATCAGCGCGGCATAGGCAGCGGGGTTTGGTGCCTCGTGGCGGTCCCAGCCATGCAAGGCCTCGATGGTCGCGGGCAGCGTGTTGGCGACCTCGGGGTTCTCCACGCCGCGCTGCAGCAGCGCGGCAATGGGGACCAGCAGCGTGAGCAGCAAGAACACCAGCAAGGGCAGGGTCAGGGCAAAGGCCCGCCATTTGCGCCGCGCTTCGGCACGCGACAGCGCCTTGCGCAGTGCGCCGGGTGCGTGGGCGTCCAGCGCAAGCGCGGCGGGGGCGATGGCAGAAGAGGCTTGCATGGTGTCTTGTGCTCCGAGGGTGCGGTTTACTGACTTATTGGGTGGCCCAGGCGGCGAAGCGTTTCTCCAGCGCCTCGCCCTGGTCGGCCCAGAAGCTCACGCCGAACTGGATGGCTTCCTTGGCGTTGCTCGCCGAGGTAGGCAGGTCGTCGAGCACCTTCTTGTCCAGCTTGGCGAGGGCCGTGGTGTTGGCCGGGCCATAGGCGATGTTCTGCGCGTAAGCAGCCTGGTTGGCCGTCTGCATGGTGTAGGCAATGAACTTCACCGCCGCGTCCTTGTTCGGCGTGCCCTTGGGGATGGCCCAGTAGTCCAGGTCATAGATGCCGCCGGGCCAGTAGATCTTGAGATTGCGGCCTTCGCGGTTGGCCGCGTCGATGCGGCCGTTGAACACGGTGGTCAGCACCACGTCGCCCGCCACCAGGAACTGCGGCGCCTGGGCACCTGCTTCCCACCATTGAATGTTGGGCTTGAGTTCGGTCAGCTTCTTGAAGGCGCGGTCGGCACCGTCCTTCGTGGCCAGCACCTTGTAAACATCGGCGGGCTTCACGCCATCGGCCATCAGCGCGAATTCGAGGTTGTAGCGCGCACCCTTGCGCATGCCGCGCTTGCCAGGGATCTTCTTGGTGTCCCAGAAGTCGGCCCAGCTCGTGGGGGCGGTCTTGAGCTTGTCGCCGTTGTAGGCCATGACGGTGGACCACACGAAGATGCCCACGGCGCAGTCGGACACCGCAGCGGGAAGCAGGTCGGCCTTGTTCACGATCTTGCTGTAGTCGAGTTTTTCATACAGGCCCTCGTCGCAGCCGCGTGCAGCGTCTGGCGACTCCAGCTCCACCACGTCCCAGGTCACCTTCTTGGCCTCGACCATGGCCTTGACCTTGGCCTGCTCGCCGTTGTATTCCACGGCCACGATCTTGTTGCCCAGCTTTTCATAAGGCTCGTAGAACGCCTTTTTCTGCGCGTTGGCGTTGGCGCCACCAAAGTTCACGACGGTGAGTTGCTGCTGCGCGAAGCTGGGAAGTGCCAGGCAGGCGGCCAGAGAGGCGCAGGCGATAAGGCTCTTTTTCATGGTGCAGTTTTTCCTTAGGGTTATGGAGGAACAGGGGACGGGAAAAGGGTGTGGCTGTGCCGGTGGTCAGACCGCGTAAATGCGCGTGGAGACCGGGGGGAACTCCAGCAGCACGGCATCACCCGGCTGTGGATGGGGGTTGCTAGCGGACGAAGCCAGCGCCACCTTCACCGTGGCGGGCTCTTGGCCATGGCCCAGGTCGCACATCAGGCGCAGGTGGTCGCCGTAGTAGATGGCGCGCGCCACCGTGGCGGGAATCGCCGAGGTTTTGGGGTACTCGGAAGGCGCATGCAGCACGATGCGTTCGGGCCGAACACAGGCGTGCACGGCAGAGCCCAGTGCGGCCTGGTTCACGTTCACACCCGGCAACAGGTAGCCGCCTGGCAGCTGGATGGCGGTGTCGGCGCCCGCGCCTTGCAGGGTGCCCGAAAGCACCGTGTTGTCGCCCACAAAGCCGGCCACGAATCGGTTGGATGGCGCTTCGTACAGGGTTTCCACATCGGCGAGTTGCTGAATGACCCCTTCGTTGAACACCGCCACGCGGTCGCTCATGGTCAGGGCCTCGCCCTGGTCGTGGGTCACGTAGACAAAGGTCACGCCCAGCTGGCGGTGCAGTTCTTTCAGCTCGATCTGCATATGCTCGCGCAGCTGCTTGTCCAACGCGCCCAGGGGCTCGTCCATCAGCACCAGCTGGGGGTTGAACACCAGGGCGCGGGCCAGCGCCACGCGCTGCTGCTGGCCGCCCGACAGGCGCGTGGGCAAGCGGTCGGCCATGCCGGTCAGGCGAACCATGTCCAGCGCCTTCTTCACACGCTCGGCCTGTTCGGCCTTGGGCACCTTGCGCACGGTGAGCGGGTAAGCCACGTTCTGACCCACGGTGAGGTGGGGGAACAGCGCGTAGTTCTGGAACACCATGCCAAAGTTGCGCTTGTGGGGCGGCGTGCCGGTGATCTGCTTGCCATCGAGCAGGATGTCGCCCGCAGTAGGGGACTCAAACCCCGCCAGCATCATCAGTGTGGTGGTCTTGCCCGAGCCCGAGGGACCGAGCAGGCTCAGGAATTCACCGCGCTGGATGTCCAGGTCCAGCGAGCGCACCACCAGTTGTTCACCGTCGTACGTCTTTTGCACACCGCTGAAGCGGACCAGGGGCTCTGCTGATGGGTTCATGGTTGGGGGCACCTTGTAAGCAGAATGAAGGTCGGGTCGCATGTCAGCCCAGCGCGGCAAAGCTGTCGGCCAGGATGGCCAGGCCCTCTTCGAGCAACTCGTTGGAGGCGGTCAGCGGCACCAAGATGCGGATCACGTTGCCATACGTGCCGCACGACAGCAGGATGAGCCCGCGCTTGGCGGCTTCGGCGACGACTTTCTTGGTCAGTGCGGCGTCGGGGCGGTGGACATCACCGTCTTCGAACAGCTCGATCGCCACCATGGCACCCAGGCCGCGCACATCGCCGATGGCGGGGACTGTGGCGGCCATTTCTTTCAGTGCCCTGACCAGCAGCGCACCCATGTCCTGGCTGCGGGCCAGCAGGTTTTCCTTTTCAAACGCATCGATCACCGCCAGCGCTGCGGCACAGGCCACGGGGCTGCCCGCATAGGTGCCACCCAGGCCACCGGCTGCAGGGGCGTCGATGACGTCGGCGCGGCCCACCACGCCAGACAAGGGGAAGCCGCCTGCCAGTGATTTGGCAGTGGTGATGAGGTCGGGTGCCACGGGCCATTGCTCGCATGCAAACCAGGTGCCGGTGCGGCCAGCGCCGGTCTGCACTTCGTCAGCGATCAGCAGGATGCCGTAGCGGTCTGCCAGGGCCTTGAGGCCGGTGACGAATTCGGGTGGCGCCACGTAGAAGCCGCCTTCGCCCTGCACGGGCTCAAGGATGAAGGCTGCCACACGCTCGGGCTCGATGTCGTTCTTGAAGATCAGCTCCACTGAATGCAGGGCCTGCTCCACGCTGACGCCATGCAGCGCGTTGGGGAACAGGGCGTGGTACATCTCGCCAGGGAAGGGGCCGAACCCGATCTTGTAAGGCGCGACCTTGCCGGTAAGGCCCAGCGTGAGGTTGGTGCGGCCGTGGTAGCCGCCCGTGAAGGCGATCACGCCGGGGCGTTTGGTGTAGGCGCGGGCGATCTTGATGGCGTTTTCCACGGCCTCGGCGCCCGTGGTGAGCAGCAGGCTCTTCTTGGCAAACGCGCCGGGGGCCAGGGTGTTCAGGCGCTCGCACACTTCCACGTAGGGCTCGTACGCCACCACCTGGAAGCAGGTGTGGGTGTACAGCTCCAGCTGGGCTTTGACTGCAGAGATCACTCCGGCGTGCAGGTGGCCGGTGTTGAGCACGGCGATGCCACCGGCAAAGTCGATGAAGCGGCGGCCCTCCACATCCCACAGCTCGGCGTTAAGCGCCTTCTGGACGAAGAGTTCATGGGCCTGACCCACGCCCCGGGCCACAGCGGCATGGCGGCGGGTTAGGAGGGCGGCGTTGGTGAAGTGGCGGTCTTGCTGCATGGCGGTGGGCGGGTGGGTTGAACACGAAATGAAGGAATGGGCGAATTCTGGAATTCGCGCCACGGCCCGTCCATGTACACCGGCATGCTGTTTTGCGCGCACTGTGCAGGTCCTCGATCCTGTACAGGCAATCCCTGATTTGGTGTGCGCCAACACGGTGCACAATGCAGACCCTTTTGCGTAGCCGTAGCGCAATCCCCCACGCTGATCTGCAGGAAAACCGGGCACTCGGGGGATTGAAGGGTCTTGTATCGGTATGCCGCGGCAGGCCGCTTGCCATCTTCCAAAACGGTGCGTAAAAACGAAAAAAGGCCTCGCAGCGTGCTGCGAGGCCTCTGCCGGCCGAAACTTGAACGCTCTGCTACCGGGCGCACACCCCGGTCGTTGCAGCCGCCCCGGTCACCATGGAGTTGTTCGTGACCACACTGTTCGGTGCAATCACGCGCACCACCGTGCTGCCCGCGTGGGGTGTGGGGAAACACGCAATGTTGTTACGCACCACAGCGTTTCCATCGGGTACATCGCCATTCTGGAATTCGGTGTGGCCCACATTGATGGCTGTCTGAAACGTCGTCTGCGTGTTGATGATGACGTTGCCTTCAATCACGATACCGGGTGCCGACTGCACTGCCATGCCCGTGTTGCCGGCGTTGATGAGTGTGTTGTTGCGCACCACGAAGTTGCGGAACCATTCGGCCGAGTCATACCCCTGCGTGATCGACATCTCCCAGCAGCCATCCGTCGCAGCATCCTGCTCAATCCGGTTGCCCTCAATCAGTACGCCGTCCATCTGGCCGTGGAAGGTCATGTTGCCCCCTTGGCAGATGCCATTGACCACCGAGTTGCGGATGTAGCGGTTGTTGCGCAAGGTGACGTTGGTTCCACTCAGTCCATGGCTGCCCGACAGGTAGGTGCCATGGTTGAAGCCGCTGCCGCTGAAGTTGTTGGCCTCGATCAGGTTGCCTTCGATCACGCTGTTGCGGAACTGGCCCAGGATGCCCATGCTCCCGTTGTGATGGATGTGGTTGTTGCGGATCAGCACGTTGTTCACGCCATGCGGTGCGCGCGCCTGCGAGTGGATGGCAATCTGGAAGCCGGATATCTCCACGTTCTCAATCACGATGTCGCGGACATTGCCACTCAGCCAGAAGCCCCATGCCGAGTTGTTGGAGCCGTGGATCCGCAAATTGCGGAACACGTAGCCGCCGTCGTTGGAGGTGTTGGCGTAACGCCCTCCCAGCTCAAAGGGCGCGATGGCATTGTTGTTGGTGTTGAGGAGGGGGGCGGGCCCTGCGCCATACGCATCGAGGGTGAGGGGCGCGTCTGCGCGGACGTTCATGTTCTCGAACGTGGTGACACCCACTACCCAGGCACCGCCGCGCGCAAAAAGCAGTGCTGTGCCCGCAGGCAGTGTGTTGACATTGATCCCCGTGAGGTTCTGCTTGGGTGCCGCCTGCGTGCCGGGGTTGGAATTGCTCCCTGGCACGCAACCGGTGGCGGCGCCCGCCTGGCAGTCCGAGAAGTAGTACGTTACGGAGCCACCGGGCGTCGGTGCTGGCGGAGGCGCCGGTGGAGCCGGCGGTGCCGGAGGCGTTGGCGGTGGGGCGGGCGGGGCGGGCGTTGGGACGGGGCTGCTGACGTAGCACGCCTTTTTCACCTGCCGCAGGGGGTCGCCAAAGGTGGCGTTGTTGCACATCACGTTGTTGGTGAATGCGCGCGCGGCAGTCCAGGTGGTGCCAGCCCCATAGACCACCTTGGCCGTACCGGTAAAGCTGCATTGCTGCCCCTCGACGGCACACAAGGTGTAGCCCGGTGGCGGTGCTGTCAGCACGGGATCGGGCGCAGGAGCTGGCGACGGTGCGCTGGCATAACAAGCCTTTTGCACACCCCACAGGGGGTCGCCAAAGGTGGCGTTGCTGCAACTGACACCGTTGGTGAAACTGCGGGGGCTGGTCCAGGTCGTGCCTGCTCCATAGACCACGTTGGCTGCGCCGCTGAAGCTGCATTTCTGTCCCTCGACGGCGCACGGCTTGTAGCCTGCCGGTGGGGTGTGGGCCGCCTGCGCCAGTGCAGGGCCTGTGGCTGTGCCCAGGCATAGACCCAAGGCAATGGCCCATGGCCTGGGTTGAAAAATCCGTGAAGAGTTGAGTTCAGATGTTCGTTTCAGCATGGGTGTCCCTCGGTGTGTTGGGTATTGGTTTTCAAACCCGATTTGCGGTCACCGATGCCAATCGAGTTGGGGGGCAAGCCTATCGCTGGGGCATGGGTGTGTGCGCATTGCGGCGGCGGAAAAGGGACGGGCGGTGGATGCAATCCGACAGCCGCTGCATCGGACAAAAGACTGAATACCGCCCATCGGTTGGGCACTACCGTTCACGGTCTGCGGGCCTTTTCGAGCGCGGCATCATCAACGCGCAAGACATCCCACAGCCCTGCAAATCGCTGGAGACCGCTGCCCCAGGGTAGGTGGGGCTGACGGACAATAGGGGCATCCCGGCCGGACCGGATGCGGGCTCAGCGGTGGTACCTCCAGGCACGCGTCGCTGTTGACGGGAGCACACTGTGCAGGTGTCCCGTCCTGTACAAGCAATCCCTGAGTTCGCGGGTGTTGGCCCGGTGCACAATTTGGCCCCTTTCCCTGTTCTTTTGATGCTCACTCTCAGCCCGGATCTTCAGACACCGCTGGTCAGCCAGATCGTTGATGGCCTGCGGGGTCTCATCGCTGGCCAGGTGCTCAAACCTGGTGCCAAGCTCCCCTCCATCCGCGCCTTTGCGGCAGCCCACGGCGTGAGCGTGTTCACCGTGGTCGAGGCCTACGACCGCCTGGTGGCGCAGGGCTGGCTGGTGTCGCGCGCCAATGCAGGTTTTTTTGTGAAGCGACGGGGCGATGAGGGCGCGTCGCCCGGTACTGGTGCGCCCGAGCGGCCGGTGCCCCGTTTTGATGCGCGCTGGTACCTCAAACAAATTTTTGAAAACCGCAACCTGCCCATGAAACCCGGCTGCGGCTGGTTACCTCACGACTGGCTGTTTGGCGATGCGGTCAAACGCAGCATGCGTCAGCTGTCGTCCGACGGGCCCGAGCTGGATGGCTATGGCCTGCCCCACGGCCACATGGCGCTGCGCATGGTGGTGGCCGAGTCGCTGGCCGAACACCATCTGGCGGTGGACGCCGACCAGGTGCTGCTGACCCAGGGCTCCAGCCAGGCACTGGACCTGGTGGCGCGCCGCATGGTCAAGCCTGGTGACGTGGTGCTGGTGGACGACCCGGGTTACCCCAACCTGCTGTTCATGCTGCGCTTTGCAGGAGCCCAGGTGGTGGGTGTGCCGCGCACCGCCACCGGCTACGACCTGCCGGCGCTAGAGACCCTGCTGGCCGAGCACAAACCCACGGTGTTTTTCACCCAACCGCGCCTGCAAAGCCCGACCTGCTCGGTGGCATCGGTGGCGCACCTGCACCGGCTGCTGCAACTGGCCGAGCAGCACCACTTCATGCTCGTGGAGAACGACATCTATGCCGACATGGACCCCGGTGTGCGCCCCTCGCTGGCCAGCCTGGACCAGCTCAACCGTGTGATCTACCTGGGCAGTTTCTCCAAGACGATTTCGCCCAACCTGCGCACCGGATTTCTGGCGGCGCGGCGCGATCTGCTCGATGAGCTGGTGCAGCTCAAGATGATCTCGGGCCTGACCTCGTCAGAGATCACCGAGCGCATCACCTTTGGCGTGGTGACCGACGGGCGCTGGCGCAAGCACCTCAAGTCCCTGCGCGAGCGGCTGGCCGAGGCGCACCGCACGGTGGGGCGGCGCTTGCTGAACCTGGGGTTCGAGCTGTTTCACGAGCCCGAGGCGGGCATGTACCTGTGGGCGCGCCATCCTGATCTGCCCGACAGTGCCGAGCTGTCGAAGGAAGCCACGGGTGCGGGCATCATGCTCGGCCCCGGTCAGCTGTTTCTGGTGGAGCCGCGCCCCACGGGCTGGCTGCGGTTTAACGTGGCGTTCAGCCAGGACGAGCGTCTGTGGCGCTTTCTGGAGCAGCGCATTCTGCTGGGCCAGCAAGTGTCGGAATAGGCCTGTTGTTGCCGCTGCTGGGGTGAAAAATTTAGGCCATTTTGGTCGCTAGCGCCTATTGGTAAAGCGCAATAAGCTATAAAAATTAGAGCAATTGCCCTTTGGAACTGAGGCTGTCCATGCGGTTGCAGGCGCTGTGTGCATGGTGGCGCGTGCTACCGGTCAATGATGCGCCGCGCAAACCGCTCCAGATACTCCATCAACTGCTCCGCGCCGGCAATGGCCTGGGCTTCGTCGCCACTGGCAATGCCCTGCGCCAGTTGCATGTGCGCGCGGGCGCCTTCTGACACTTCGCCTTCGTGCTGGTAGGCGTACCAGAAGCGGCGGCACTGCACGATGAGCGGTTGCACGCATTTGACGGCCGAGTGGTTCTGGCTGGCCTGGTGGGTGACGAGGTCCAGTTCATGGTCGGCCAGCATGTAGTCGTCGAGGTGGCCGCGCGCTGCGGCTTGCACCATGTTTTCCGCACAACGCACGATGGCCTGGCGCTGCGGCGCCGTGGCGCGGCGTGCGGCGTTGGAGGCCAGCAGGCGCTCCAGCACGCGGCGGGTCTGGATCACGTCCAGGTGATCGGCCAGGTCGATGTGCGACACCAGCAGCCCGCGCCGGGGCTGCTGCACGATGAGCCCGATGGACACCATGCGCAGCAGCGCCTCGCGCACCGGCGTGCGGCCCAGGCCTGTGCTTTCGGCGATCTCGGCCTCCACCACGGGGCTGCCGGGCTGCAGCTGCAGCGTGGAGATCATGGTCTCGATGGCGTCGTAGGCCACGTCCGCCGCGCGCCGCTTGGGCGCGGGGTCTTGCTGGGGGGAGGGGCGGCGGAGTGTCATCGGGCGTGAAGGACGTTGCGGGAGGCCGCATCTTATGGGATGCGGCCCCGGTGACCCTTGCGGACTGTCAGAGACTTGCGCCCGCCTTGCGCAGCTCGGCAATCTGCGGCGCCTTGGGCAGCCACAGCTTGTCGAACTCCTGGATGATGCCGTCGGGGTTGAACGACGATGCCGTCTTGAAGGCGATGGACGTGCCCTTGAACTTCTCGATCAGCCCTGCCTCGGTGGTCACGATGTCATTGATCTGCGCATCCAGCGACTGGGCCACCAGCTTGCGGATGATGTCCTTGTCCTTGGCGTCCAGCCCTTGCCAGATGCGGCCGGAGACCAGCGGCGCGAACGGCATGAACAGGGCGTTCATCTGCAGCAGGGTCTTGGCTACCTTGTCGAAGCGCTGGTTCCACGAGAACTCGATGTCCGCCTCCAGCCCGTCGACCTGGCCGTTGCTCATGGCATCAAACACCTGCGGCGTGGGGATGGGTGTGGGCGCGGCGCCGAGCATTTGGTAGAAGTCGCGGTACACCGGCGTGGGGTTGATGCGCAGCTTCATGCCCTTGATGTCGGTGGGCACGGCGATGTCCTTGGTGGAGAACACGGCGCGCATGCCGGTGATGCCCCAGCCCAGGCCGATGGTGCCGGTCTCGCGCGGCAGCACTTCGAGCAGTTTGGTGGCAGATGGGTGTTTGACGAGTTTGGCCACGGCAGGCGTGGAGCGCACCAGGTACGGAGCATTGATCGCCGCGATGCTGGACACGCGCGAGCCCAGCTCGGCCGCCTGGATCCAGCCCATGTCGAGCGCGCCAGACTGCAGCTGCTGCATCATCGCAGCCTCGTTGCCCAGCTGGCCCGAGTGGAAGACCGTGACGCTCAGTCGGCCATCAGTTTCCTTCTTGAGTGCCTCGCCAAACTGCAGCGCGGCGCGGTTCCAGGAGTGGCCCGCAGGCGTGATCAGCCCCAGGCGAAACTCCTTGGCATCGGCTGCACGTACCAGCGCGGGAAAGCCCAGCCCCGTGACGGTGGCAGCGGCCACGGCGTGGCGCTGGATGAAATGGCGGCGGGTGACAGTGTGGGCGGGCGTGGTCGTCATGGTGAACTCCGTGTGAAAGAACCTTGGGAGGGGGACGGGGGATCTGTTGCTCGACGGGCTACTTGAGCAAACCGAGCGACAGGCTGGGGAACAGCGACAACATCACCAGCGCCACGCAGCTGATGATGAAAAACGGCAGCGTGACGATGAACATCTTTCCGGGCTTGGCCCCGGTGACGGCCGACGCGACAAAGAAGCTCAGGCCCACGGGCGGAGTCATCAGCCCCAGCACCAGGTTGACGACGATCACCACACCAAAGTGGCGCGGGTCAATGTGATAAACCTCGGTGGCAATCGGCAGCAGGATGGGCGCAGTCATGATGAGACCGGGGATGCCGTCGATCACCGTGCCGATGACCAGCAGGATCACGTTGGTGAGCAGCAAAAAGGTGACCGGATCGTGTGCCACGGTCTGCACCCAGGCGGCCACCATCTGCGGCACCTTGCCGTAGATCAGCAGCCACGAGAACACGGCCGCCGCCGCCACCAGAAACAGCACGATGGCCGAGTAAATGGCTGAGCGCAGCAGGATGGCGGGCATCGCGTTGAAGCGGAACTCCTTGGTCACATAGCGACCCACCAGCGCCGATACCAGCGCACCCACGGCGGCAGATTCGGTCGGGTTGGCCAGGCCACTGAGGATGGAGCCCACGATGATGATGGGGATCAGCAGCGTGGGGCTGGCCTGCACCACGGTGCGCGCGCGCTGGGCCAGCGTGCGCTTTTCGCTGCGCGGGTAGTTGTAGACAAAGCCCATGAGCGCGATCACGACAAAGAACAGCACGGTGAGCAGCACGCCGGGCAGGATGCCTGCAATCAGCATGTCGCCCACGGCCACCTGGGCCAGCACGCTGTAGACCACAAACATCACCGAGGGCGGAATGATGGGCCCCAGCATGCCGCCATACACCGTGAGGCCGGCTGCAAAGGTCTTGTCGTAGCCCTGCTTTTCCATCTCGGGCACCATCACCTGCGACATGATGGCCACCTGCGCCGTGGCGGAGCCGATGATGGACGACACCAGCATGTTGGCCAGGATGTTCACGTAGGCCAGCCCGCCTTTGACCGAGCCAACAAAGGCCATGGCCAGGTCTACCAGCCGCCGCGTGATGCCGCCGCTGTTCATGATCTCGCCGATCAGGATGAACAGCGGAATCGCGATGAGCCCGTAGCTGTCCACTCCGCCGAACATCTGCATCGGAAACGACTGGAACAGCACCGGGCTTCCGATGCTGACGATGTAGACCATGCCTGCCAGACACAGGCAGACCCCGATGGGCACACCCACCAGCAACGCGGCAAGGAAAAACAGGGTGGTGATCATGGTGGGGTCCTGGTGTAGAGGTCAGTCAGTTCACGGCGTCGGCGCTGACCACGTCGAAACCTGCGTGCGTCACACGCTCTGCAACACCCATGTCTTCGAGCAGGTTGGCCAGTGCATGCAAACTGAAGGTGGCGGAGAAGATCGGCAGGATGAGTTGCAGCACCCAGGTGGGCCAGTTCAGCGTCTGGGTGCGCTCGGTGTAGATGAAGTTGAAGCTCTCGGCCGCAAACTCTTTGGCATCAAAGCCGTAGCGCGCAATGCCGATGGGGTCCATCCACATCCAGCACATCACCAGCATGGCCAGGCCAAACAGCAGCACGCCGCAGGTGGCTACCACCTTGAACGCCTGGGCACCCCGCGCGCCGAGGTGGTCGGTCAGCATGGTCACGGCAAAGTCCATGCGCAGCCGCGTCATGACCGAAGCGCCCACAAAGGTCAGCCAGACCACGGTGTAGACCGCCGCCTCGTCCACCCAGTAGATCGGCATGCCGGTGTAGCGCGTGACCACGTTGAGCAGGATCAGCAGCACCAGCAACGTCATGAGTGCGGTGAGCAGATGCCGCTCCATGCGCAGAACCTGCGTGGACAGCGCCAGCACCCAGCGGACGGGAGCGCGCGGCGCCGGAGATTGCGGGGCGGGTGGACTGTTGGGCGTGGGCATGATGGGGTTCCTGGGGAGGAGAGCGCGGCGATGAAAGAAAAAGCCTTGTACTTTTTAATATCTAATAAATATATTTAAAAGCAAGATGGATGCCTGCTGGGTGCGGGTAAGCCCTGAAAGGAAGGACCGGGGAAAACGGCCGCGCGCCTGTCAGCCCGAGGGAGCTGCGGGCCCGCGCTGAGCGCTGGTGGTGGGCGCGGGCGTGCAGGCGGCCAGCGTGCCAATGCGTGTGGGCGCCAGCAGATGCCGTGGGGGCGCAGGCGTCCAGCCAAACAGGTGCTGTGCGGCCGCGCCGCAAATGCGGCCCTGGCACGCGCCCATGCCACAGCGGGTGTGGAGCTTGGCATCGATCCAGCCATCGCGATCGGCCAGTGCAGCGTAGGGCACGTCTTCGCAGCGGCACACCAGGGTGCCGGGTTGCGCCAGGGTTTTGAGTGCTTTGTTCAGTGGAAAAGAAGCGTGCAACGCCTGCGCAAAGCCCTCCCAGCGTGCCAGTTGCGGGCGCAGCGCCTGGGCCTGTTGCACCTTTCCCGCTGCCACATGTCCTGCCATGGCGCCCTGAACCAGTGCACGTTCGCTGCCGCCAAAGCCGGTGGCTTCACCCGCGGCGAACACACCGGCCACGCTGGTGCGCATCTGTGCATCGACAGCCAGGCCCTGGCCACCGCTGAGCGGTCCGCCCAGGGGGCAGCCCAGCATCTGCCCCAGGTGGGTGTTGGGCACCAGCCCGAACCCGCAGGCCACGCGGTCGCAGGCCATGGTTTCTTCGGCGTGTTGGCCTTTGCGCAGCCTCACTGCTTGCACCTGCGTGGTGCCTTGGACTTCCAGCATATGGCTGCTGGCGCGCAACTGCGGGTGAAGCAGCGTGAGGGCTTGCAGCGCCTTGGCAGGCCAGCGCGGCAGTTGCGCTGCAAAGCCAGCGAGCGCGCTCCACGGCGCCTGCTCGGCCACGCGCACCACGGTGGCACCCGCTTTGTTGGCGGTGGCGGCAGCGGCCAGCAGCAGAGGGCCTGTGCCTGCAATGACGATGCGCTGGCCGCGCACGTCGAGCCCTGCCTTGATGAGGGCCTGCAAGGCGCCTGCACCCGTCACACCGGGCAACGTCCAGCCCGGGAAGGGCAGCAGCAGCTCGCGGGCTCCGGTGCACAGGATGATGCGGTGGCTATGCTGGGTCCAGCCCCGGTCTGCGTCTTCCAGCAGCAGGGCCGGGGCCTTGTCGCCGGGTTGGGAATCACCCAGGCCCACCACGCGGGTGCCAGGCAGCAGGCGGATGTTGGTGTGCCGGGCCAGCGCCGCACGGTGCTGCTGCGCCAGGGCGGGCAAGACCACCTGGGGGCCATCGCGCCAGATTTGCCCACCGGGCTGCGGGTTGTCGTCCACGATGGTGATCGCTGCCCCGCTGGGCGCGGCAGCGAGGGCAGCCGCCAAACCTGCGGGGCCCGCGCCGATGATGAGGATGTCGCAGCGCTCGTGCGCCGAGTGTTGCTCGGTCATGGGTGGGGTCACGGGCTGGTTCATGGTGTGGCGCTCCCGGGTGCTGTGCCGACATCGGTGTGAATCGACATGCCCTCGGTGCAGACCGTCTGGCACGCCAGGCGGGTGCGGCCGTGGATGCGGACCCTGCATTCGTGGCACACCCCCATGCCACACAGTGGTGCCCGCGCCGCGCCGGTGACCGAGGTGCGTGTGGTGCCGGGTGTTTGCTGCGCCAGCGCGGCGGCGACGCTGGTCCCTGCGGGCACCTGCAGGGGGGTGCCATTCACCACGATGTGCACCAGGGCGGGTGTTCTGGATGCGGTCATGGTGCGCTCAGGCCTGCAAAGCGGGCAGGTGCAAAGGGCGTGGGGTCGATCGCTGGGGTGCCCCCAGCGATCTGGGCCGCCAGCAACTGCGCGGTGGCCGGGGCGGTGGTCACCCCCAATCCTTCATGTCCCAAGGCCAGCCACAGGTGCGGGTGTTCGGGGTGCGCGCCAATCAGCGGCAGGCTGTCTGGCGTGGCGGCGCGAAAGCCGGTCCAGGTGCGGATGGCGTTGAGGTCGGCCAGGCCTGGCAGGTAGTCGAGTGCCCGTTGCAGCATGCGCGCCATCACGGCGTTGTTGACGGCGGGGTCGGTGGTGTCGAACTCGCGCGACGAGCCGATCAGCAACTGCCCTGTGGGCCGGGGCTGCACGTTGAAGGCTACCGAGGTACCGTCGCTGTGGTGCGCGCTGGTGATGTAGCCCAGCTCCACCAGCTGGTGGTGCACGGTGCCTGGGTAGCGGTCGGTGATGACGAGGTGGCCCTTTTTGGGGCGCAGCGGCAGGCCGGGGCACAGCTGCGGGGCGTGGATGCCGCTGGCCAGCACGATGGCGCCTGCGCTGCGCTGGCTTCCGTCGCGCAGGGTGATGGTGTGGCCGTCGATCTGCATCGCTTCAGCCTGCTCCAACACAAGGTGTCCGTGGGCTGCGGCCTGGTCCAGCAGCCACTGGGCTGCGCGCGGGGCGTAGACCACGCTGTCCCCCTGCACCTTGAGCGCGCCCGCCAGACCGGTGCGCAGTGCGGGTTCTGCGCGGGACAGGGCGGCCGCGTCGAGCATGTCGCAGGCGATTCCGTGTGCTTGCAGGGTGCTGCGTTTGTCATGGGCCGCCTGCAGCTCTGCATCGTTGGCGGCCAGCCAGAGCGTGCCGCAGGGCGTGAAAGCACAGCCCGCATCCATGTGGGGTGCCCAGGTGTGCCAGAGGTCCAGCGACGTCTGGCTCAGCGCCAGCTCGGCCGGGTTGTCATCCATCACCACCAGATGGCCCATGCCCGCTGCCGTGGCACCGCCGAGGCGCGCATCGATGACGTGTACGGACAGCCCGGCCAACACCAGCGCATGGGCGCAGGCGGCACCCACGATGCCAGCGCCAATCACAAGGACATCGGTGTGTTGCATGGGGCGCGGGTGCAGCAGCAGGGTCGGGTTAAAGCCGGATGCCCCAGCCAAAGGGGTCCTTGTCTTCAATCAGCAAAGTAGCGTCGGCGCTCATGTGCGCGCGGCCCCGCAAGGTGGGGATGGCCTTGCCATCGTCCTGCAGCGTGTAGCTGGCCTCGAACTGGCTGCCGATGATGCTGGCCTGGCGCCAGAGTGCGCCCGGTGCCAGCTTGCCGTCAGCCGCCAGGCAGGCCACCTTGGCGCTGGTGCCCGTGCCACAGGGCGAGCGGTCATAGGCCTTGCCGGGACACAGCACATAGTTACGGCTGTCGGCCTGGTCATCGTCGGCAAACAGCTCGATGTGGTCAATCTCGCCGCCGTCGTCGCCCCGAATGCCCTGGTCTTTGAGGGCTTGCTGCACGGCGCAGCTGTAGGCCATCAACGCCTCCAGGTTGTCACTGGCTACACGCTGGCCGTGGTCGGAGATCAGGAAGAACCAGTTGCCGCCCCAGGCCACATCGCCCACCACGCGGCCATAGCCGGGCACGTCCACCGCCAGCTCATGGTGCAGGCGGTAGGCCGGCACGTTGCGCACGCTGACAGAGCCATCGGTGTGCAGGGTGGTGGTGACGGTGCCCACCGGGGTTTCGATGCGGTGCTCGCCAGGGGTGATGCGGCCCAGGTAGGCGAGCGATGCGATCAGCCCGATGGTGCCGTGGCCACACATGCCCAGGTAGCCGCTGTTGTTGAAGAAGATCACGCCCGCTGCATTGGCCGGGTCCTGCGGCGCGCAGAGCAGCGCCCCCACCACCACGTCGCTGCCACGCGGTTCCAGCACGGTGGCGGCCCGCCAGGCATCGTGGCGCTCGGCCAGCAGCGCACGCCGTTCGGCCATGGTGCCGGTGCCCAGGTCCGGAAAACCGTCGATGACAAGCCGGGTCGGCTCGCCGCCCGTGTGGGAGTCGATCACGTGGATGCGTTGCATGGTGCTGTGGTGGTGGTGGAGTAGGGCGCTCAGTGTCTCAGGCGGCAGACTGGTATTTTGTAGGGCGCGTGGCCAGGGCCTTGCGCACCACACTCTCGACAAATGCGCGTTCGTCGCCCACCAGGGGCAGGCGGGGGCGGCGCATGTGTTCGGTGCCTACACCCACCAGCGCATCGATGAGCTTGAGGTTCTGCACGAGCTTGTTGGACACATCCAGGTGCAGCATGGGCGTCATCCACTGGTAGAGCGGCAGCGCCTCGGCAAACTTGCCCGCTTTCATCAGGTCGTACAGCGCCACGGTTTCGCGCGGGAAGGCGCAGCCCACGCCGGCCAGCAGGCCGTCGCATCCCAGGGCCAGGCCTTCGTAGGCCAGGTCGTCCACGCCGAGGAAGAGCTGGTAGCGGTCACCCACGGTGTTGCGCAGGTCGGTGATGCGGCGGATGTCGCCGGTGCTTTCCTTGATGGCGGCGATCCACTCGCAGTCGGCCAGCTCCACCATGTGCTCGGGTTTCAGGTCCACGCGGTAGGCCACAGGGTTGTTGTAGACCATCAGGGGGCGCTGGGCGGCACCCGCCATGGCGCGCACATTGGCCATGGCCTCGCGGGCGTCGGCCACGTAGATCACCGAGGGCATGACCATGTAGCCGGCCACGCCGAGCTTGTTGCCGCCGTCGATGTACCGCAGGGCTTCGCGGGTGCTGGTTTCGGACACGTTGGCGAGTACGGGCACGCGGCCATCGGCGGCTTCGAGGGCGATCTTGGCGACCTGGAGCTTTTCCTCCAGCGTGAGGGTGCTGGCCTCGCCGAGAGAACCGCAGGTGACCAGCCCGTGGATGCCGTTGCGGATCTGGAAGTCGATGTGGCGGGCTGTGCCTTCGGCGTCGATGGACTCGTCGGCGTGGAACTTGGTGGTGATGGCGGGGAAGATGCCTTGCCAGCGGGGTTGTGGGTTCACGAGGGGCTCCTTGGATGAGTGGGAGGGTTGTAATTATTAATATATTAACAAGATATTTAAAGCGCGCAAGCGGATTTTTCCGCATCCGTTGGCGCATGGAGTGGAGGCGTCTATCCCCGCCCTGTCGCCCTCCCGCCACGGACCGCCAGACTGCAAACCTATAATGAAAGGTTGGTCCCCATAGGGGCAGCGACAGGCAGCGCGCAGGCGTGGGTCCTGCGGCCTGCCTGCTGCGTGCAACCACTCCACAACACCATGAGCACTCCCACTTTTTCTGTCGCTGACATCCGCAAGTCCTTCCTGGACTTCTTCGTCTCCAAGGGCCACACCGTGGTGCCGTCGAGCCCTCTGGTGCCTGGCAACGACCCCACGCTGATGTTCACCAACTCGGGCATGGTGCAGTTCAAGGACGTGTTCCTGGGCACCGACAAGCGCTCGTACAACCGGGCGGTGTCGGTTCAGGCCTGCCTGCGTGCGGGTGGCAAGCACAACGACCTGGAAAACGTGGGCTACACCGCGCGCCACCACACCTTCTTTGAGATGCTGGGCAACTGGTCGTTTGGCGACTACTTCAAGCGCGAATCGCTCAAGTGGGCCTGGGAGCTGCTGACCGAGGTCTACAAGTTGCCGCCAGAGCGCCTGCTGGCCACGGTCTACCAGGAAGACGACGAGGCCTACGACATCTGGACCAAGGAAATCGGCTTGCCACCCGAGCGCGTGATCCGCATCGGCGACAACAAGGGCGGCCGCTACAAGTCCGACAACTTCTGGATGATGGCCGACACCGGCCCTTGCGGCCCCTGCAGCGAAATCTTCTACGACCATGGCCCGCACATTGCGGGTGGCCCTCCCGGCAGCCCCGATGAAGACGGCGACCGCTTCATCGAGATCTGGAACAACGTGTTCATGCAGTTCAACATGGACGAAACCGGCGCCGTCACGCCGCTGCCCGCGCCCTGCGTGGACACGGGCATGGGCCTGGAGCGCCTGGCCGCCATCCTGCAGCACGTGCACAGCAACTACGAGATCGACCTGTTCGACGCGCTCATCAAGGCCGCTGGCCGTGAGACCGGCGTGACGGACCTGAACAACAAGAGCCTGCGCGTGATCGCTGACCACATCCGCGCCACAGCGTTTTTGGTGAGCGACGGTGTGATCCCCAGCAACGAAGGCCGTGGCTACGTGCAGCGCCGCATCGTGCGCCGCGCCATCCGCCACGGCTACAAGCTGGGCAAGAAGACGCCGTTCTTCCACAAGCTGGTGGCCGACCTGGTGCGCCTGATGGGCGATGCCTACCCATCCCTGCGCGAGCAGGAACAGCGCATCACCGAGGTGCTCAAGGTGGAAGAAGAGCGCTTCTTCGAGACGCTGGCCAACGGCATGGAAATCCTGGACGCTACCCTGGACGGCGGTGCCAAGGTGCTGCCCGGCGACGTGGCCTTCAAGCTGCACGACACCTACGGCTTCCCGCTCGACCTGACCAATGACGTCTGCCGCGAGCGCGACGTGGAAGTGGACGAGGCCGGCTTCAAGACCGCCATGGAAAAGCAGAAGGCCCAGGCCCGCGCGGCCGGCAAGTTCAAGATGGACAAGGCGCTGGAGTACACCGGTGCCGCCAACCAGTTCACGGGCTACGAACAGCTCGCAGAGACTGCAAAAATCGTAGCAATCTATGTAGATGGAACAAGCGCTGCGGCCCTGAAAGCCGGCCAAAACGGCGTGGTGGTGCTGGACACCACCCCGTTCTATGCCGAAAGCGGCGGCCAGGTGGGTGACGAAGGTGTCATCACCAGCGGCTCGGCACGCTTTGCGGTGGGTGACACGCTCAAGATCAAGGCCGATGTGTTTGGCCACCACGGCACGCTCGAAGAGGGCACGCTGAACGTGGGCGACACCGTGCAGGCCCAGGTCAACACCGCCGTGCGCGCTGCCACCATGCGCAACCACTCGGTCACGCATATCATGCACAAGGCCCTGCGCGAAGTGCTGGGCAGCCATGTGCAGCAAAAGGGCAGCTTGGTCAATGCCGACCGCACGCGTTTTGACTTCACGCACAACGGAGCCGTGACGGCGGACGAGATCCGCGAGATCGAGCGCCGCGTCAACGAAGAAATCCTGGCCAACCAGCCCACCCAGGCCCGTGTGATGGACATCGAATCGGCCCAGAAGACTGGCGCCATGATGTTGTTTGGCGAGAAGTACGGCGAAACCGTGCGCGTGCTCGACATCGGCACCAGCCGTGAACTGTGCGGCGGCACGCACGTGCAGCGCACGGGCGACATCGGCCTGTTCAAGGTGGTGGGCGAGGGCGGGGTGGCTGCTGGCATCCGCCGTATCGAGGCGGTGACGGGCGCCAACGCGCTGGCCTATCTGCAGAACCTGGAAGACACCGTTAACCAAGCCGCCAGCACCCTCAAGGCGCCCGTGGCCGAACTCAACGGCCGCATCAGCCAGGCACTGGACAATGCGCGTGCACTGGAAAAGGAAGTGGCGGCCCTCAAGGGCAAGCTGGCCTCCAGCCAGGGCGACGAACTGGTGAACCAGGCTGTGGATGTGAAGGGCCTCAAGGTTCTGGCTGCCGCGCTGCCGGGTGCAGACGCCAAGACCCTGCGCGACACCATGGACAAGCTCAAGGACAAGCTCAAGACCGCTGCCATCGTGCTGGCCGCCGTGGATGGCGACAAGGTGCAGATCGCTGCAGGCGTGACGGCCGACAGCGTGGGCAAGGTCAAGGCCGGCGAGCTGGTCAACTTTGTGGCCCAGCAAGTGGGTGGCAAAGGCGGCGGCAAGCCCGACATGGCCATGGCCGGCGGCACCGATGCCTCCAAGCTGCCCGCAGCACTGGCTTCGGTGACAGGCTGGGTCACGCAGCAACTGGGCTGATGTACCGGTCACCACAGCGGCACCAGCCGCTGTGGTGTGGCAGCCATTTCTGCCAAAAATAGGGTGACGGAAAACCGGCTTTCCCCCTACATTCAAGCGCATGGACCCCCTGCGCGAAAGTCCGCAAGAGCCGGTGCCCGCCCACGGCATCCGTTCCGGTTCGCCTGATTCAGGAGGGGCCGAACTGCCCTGGTGGCGGCGCATCACCGTTCCGTTCGAGGTGGTGATTGCCTCGGTGGTGGTATCTGCCATGCTGCTGCTCACGGTGCTTTTGGTCTACCAGGTAGGCACCAGCGCGCGGCAGGCCATCATCGCGGCGTCGGACGACAGTGCGCAGCACATCAGCTTGTTGATCAGCGAGCGGGTGCACCATATCGTGGACCCGGCGGATGCCACGCTGCGGTTGCTGGCGTTTGATCCCATTGCTTCGGCCACCACCCTCCAGGCGCGGCTGCGCCGCCTGCCGGTGTTTGTGCGCCTGCTGGAGCAAAACGCTTTGCTGTCGGCGGTCTTCATCGGGTATTCCGACGGGCAGTTTTTGCTCATGCGTCCGCTGCGCAACGCGGCGCTGCGGGCACGGCTTCAGGCGCCTGCGGAGGCTGTATTCCTGGTGCAGTCGATGGCGCGGGAGCGCAGCGCGGCGGGTCTGATGGGCCTGGTGGGTCGCTGGAACTATTACGACGCACAGCTGCGTCTCATCGATTCCTCCGTGCGCCCCGGCTACCGCTATGACCCCCGGTCCCGCCCGTGGTATGCCGAGGCGGCTGAAAAGAACACGCAGGTCCTCACTGCCCCCTATGTGTTCTTCACCACGCAGGAGGTCGGCGTTACGCTGAGCCAGCCCAGCGAAGACGGCCGTGCTGTGATCGGCCTGGATGTGGCGCTCACCGACCTGGGCCGCGAGATCGGCGAGCTGCGGCTGATGCCGCGCACCGAGATCGCTGTGGTGGACCAGGACCAGCGCGTGCTGGCCTACCCGGACATGTCCCGCGTGCTGGTGCGTGAGGACGGCGACCAGCCCAGCCTCAAGCTGCGCACACTCGACGGCCTGGGGGTGCCAAGCCTGCAGGCCCTGCACAGCTTGGACATGAAAGAGGGGCCTTCGCGTCGCTTTGTGGCAGGTGGCGAGGAGTGGCTGGCCAAGGTCATGTCACTCAAGTCGCAGCGCTGGGAGGGGCTGCACATCCTGATGGCCATTCCCACCCGGGAGCTGCTGGCGGATGTGAACCAAAACCTGCAGCGCCAGGTATGGCTGTCCCTGGGGCTCATCGCGCTGATGCTGCCTTTTGGGTGGCTGGCCGGGAGGCGTGTGGGGCGCAGCCTGTCGGGGCTGGCCACGCAGGCGCAGGCCTTGGCACGGTTTGATTTCCGGCGGCCGACACAACACCACATGTCGCGCGTGCGCGAGGTGCGCGCACTGGGTCAGGTGATGGACCGCATGTCCGACACCATCCAGGAGTTCCTGCACATCACGCACCACATCAGCGCCGAGTCGCGCCTGGACCTCATGCTGTCGAGCGTGCTCTACGAGCTGGTGCGCGCCACCAGCTGCACCGGCGGTGCGGTGTACCTGGTAGAGGCACAGCGCGCGGGCTTGCTGCGCACGGCAAGGTATTGCGAAGATCCTGAGCACCAGTCGCTCTACCCGGAGCACCTGCCCATGGTGTTTTTCATCAACCCTGCCGAGCCGCAGGACGGCGACCAGCACCCTGATGACGACCAGGCCACGCCCCAGCGCGTGCTGCGCGTGCAGCTACGCACGCGCGACGGCCAACCGCTGGGCCTGCTGGTGCTGCGCTACCGTGCGGACCAGCAGCAGGACGATGTCCACTTCCGGGCGTTTGTCGAGAAACTCTCGGGCACGTTGTCGGTCGCCATCGAGACGCGCAGTTTGATCGAAGGGCAAAAGAAGCTGTTCGATGCCGTCATCCGCCTGCTGGCCGACGCGATCGACGCCAAGAGCCCTTACACCGGCGGCCATTGCGAGCGGGTGCCCCAGTTGGCGGAATCCCTGATGCAGCGCCTGTGCGAGGCCGAGGAAGGTCCATTTGCCCATGTCGCCATGACGGATGCCGAGCGCTACGAATTCCGCCTGGGCGCGTGGCTGCACGACTGTGGCAAGGTCACCAGCCCCGAGCACATCATTGACAAGGCGACCAAGCTGGAGGCGCTCTACAACCGCATCCATGAGGTGCGCATGCGCTTTGAGGTGCTGTGGCGCGACGCGGAACTGGACTACTGGAAGCAGCACGTGTCCGGCGTGGACCCGGTGCGGCTGCAGCGCGAGCTTTTGCAGCGGCGTGACCGCCTGCAGGAAGAGTTTGCCTTTGTGGCCCGCAGCAATGTGGGCGGTGAGTTCATGGCCGATGCCGACATCAAGCGGCTGGCCACCATCGGGCGCCAGGTGTGGCAGCGGCATTTTGATGACCGGCTGGGCTTGTCAGCAGCCGAATTGGGGCGGCTGGCGAATGTGCCGACGCGCCCCTTGCCCGCCAATGAGCCCCTGCTGGCAGATCGGCCTGAACACATCGTGCCCTGGGGTGCCCGCAAACCGCCGGTGGAGGTTGGCAACCCGGCCAACCTGTGGAGCTTTGACATGGTGCTGCCACCGCAACAAGCCCACCTCGGCGAGCTGCACAATCTGTCGATCCAGCGCGGCACGCTCACTGCAGAAGACCGTTTCAAGATCAACGATCACATCGTGCAGACCATCGTCATGCTCAGCGGCCTGCCGTTCCCGCCGCATCTGGCGCGCGTACCGTCGATTGCGGGCTCGCACCATGAAAAACTGGACGGTACGGGCTACCCCCGGCGCCTGAAGGCTTCAGAGCTGACGCTGGCAGACAGGGTGATGACACTGGCCGATATCTTCGAGGCCTTGACGGCGGCAGACCGGCCCTACAAGCCGCCCAAGACTTTGTCGGAATCGCTCAAGATCATGGGCCACATGGTGCGTGAACGCCATATCGATGCCGAGGTGTTCTGCTTCTTCCTGCGCAGCGGGGTCTGGCGTGAGTATGCGGAGCAGTTCTTGCCTGCTGCGCAGCGGGACGCAGTGGATGTGGAGGCGATCCTGGAGTCGTTGAGCCAATGAGCCAATGAGCCAATGAGCCAATGCGCTGAAGGCGGGCATTGGTGCCCTTTCGCTGCGCCTGGGTAGCTTCAGAACAGCTCGACGTCGTCGTTGGCCACCTTGGCGGCCAGCTGGCCGCTGGCCACCAGGTCGTCATAAAAGCAGACTTGGTTGCGTCCGTGCTCTTTGGCGTAATACAGCGCCTGGTCGGCCTGCCCCAGTATCTCCACGGGCGAACCCTGCATGGTGCTCACAAAACCCAGGCTCACCGTGACCTGGCCCACCTGAGGGAAGTTGTATTCCTGCACCGCAAGCCGGAAGCGGTTGAACACCTTGTGGGCGGTGCTGAGCGTCGTGGAGCGCAGCAGCACCACGAATTCTTCGCCGCCAAATCGGAAGATGCGGTCGTGGCTGCGAAACGAGCTGCGCAGGATGTTGGCAATCAGGATCAGCACTTCGTCGCCATACAGGTGGCCAAAGCGGTCGTTGACCTGCTTGAAGTGATCGATATCCACCACCGCCAGCCATTGCTGAACGGGCTCGCCGGGCTGTGAGCCTTCTTCGGGGGGAAGAGATTCGGTAACAGTGCCCGGGCGGCCACTGGAAAGGCCATTGAGCGCATGGCGCGAGAACTGCTCGTCGAAGGTCTTGCGGTTGAACAGGCCGGTGAGGGCGTCGCGTTCGCTGTAGTCCAGCAGGCTCTGGTAGTTCTGGTAGACCTGGAATACGCCCTTGAGCACTTCCAGCTTGTGCGCCGAGAACGCGCGCGACTGCGTGATCTCCAGACAGGTGGTGACCTTGTCATGCATCCACACCGGTAGCCAGAGCACATGGCGCCCCCTGCGGGGCGATGCGAGGGCGCTGTCCCCCTGGCTGGCTACGCAATCGCGAAGTGCGGGGTATTTTTCCAGCGTTTCGCGGCGAGGGTCTGCGGCGGCTTCGGAATCGGTCGAGACGAGCTGTCCGTCCTCAACCCAGGAACGGGGGCGTACATGGGCCACGCCGTCAACGGTGAAAAGCTCCAGCGCGCGCACTTCAACGATGCCACTGAGCGTTTGCAGCGTGGACAGCACCGACACCTCCAACCGCAAGTGGTCGCGGTGGCCAGTCATTTCCACCAGGTTCTGGAGAATGGGCTTCATTGGGATGTACGGTGGAGCACTAGGCACAGCTTGTCAATGTCGTCGCACGAACACAACATCCCACACGCCATGCCCCAGCCGCAGGCCCCGGTTCTCGAACTTGGTCAGGGGCCGGTAGTCGGGCTGCGGGGCAAAGTCCGTGGCGGTGTTCTGCAACAGGGGTTCGGCGCTCAGCACCTGCAGCATCTGCTCGGCATAGGGCTGCCAGTCGGTTGCGCAGTGCAGGTAGCCACCGGGCTTGAGGCGGGCCGCCAGCTTGGCCACCAGCGGGCCCTGAATCAGGCGGCGCTTGTTGTGTTTGGTCTTGTGCCAGGGGTCGGGAAAGAAGATGTGCACACCGTCCAGGCTGCCCTCGGGCAGCATGTGGTCGATGACCTCCACGGCGTCGTGCTGCAGGATGCGGATGTTGGTCAGCTCCTGTTCGCCAATGCGCTTGAGCAGTGCGCCCACCCCCGGCTCGTGCACCTCGCAGCACAGGAAGTTGTCATCGGGGCGCACGCGGGCGATGTGGGCCGTGGCCTCGCCCATGCCAAAGCCAATTTCGAGAATCAGCGGTGCCGTGCGGCCAAAGGCCGAAGCGGCGTCGAGCGGCGCCGGGGCATACGGCAGGACAAAGCGGGGGCCGAAGTCTTCAAAGGCCTTGGCCTGGCCCGTGGTGGTGCGGCCAGCACGGCGCACAAAGCTTTTGATGGTCTTGGGGTGGGTCACGCCAGCGGGAACCCCGCCAGATGTCGTCGCGGGGGCTGCAGCGGGCGCAGCGGTGGGGGCGGAAGCGGTAGGGGTCAGTTCGGTCACGGTGCGCCATTGTAGTTTCGTCGCCACGCGGCGACCCACAGGGTCAGTGCGTCAGAGATGCCAGGGCTGTGCGGGGCAGGCAGCGATGGCAGGCCCAGCACCCGCGCGGCATCGTTTAGAGCCTGCAGCGGGTGGGACAGGTCCAGCGCGCGGGCGCCGTTCTGCTTGGAGAGTTTTTCGCCGTTGTCGCCACACACCAGCGGGGTGTGCAGGTAGCGGGGCGTGGGCACGCCCAGGGCCTGCTGCAGCAGGATCTGGCGCGGGGTGTTGTCGGCCAGGTCTTCGCCGCGCACCACATCGGTGACGCCCTGGTCGGCGTCGTCCACCACCACGGCGAGCTGATAGGCCCAGAGCCCGTCGGCCCGGCGCAGGATGAAATCACCCACCGCTTGTTCCACGTCCTGCTGCTGCAGACCCAGGCGGCGGTCCTCCCACTGCAGGAGATGATTTGCTATGATTTTTGCAGCTACTGGCGCTTTGCCGTCAAGCGCCAGGGCCTGTTTTTGCTTGAAATCTGTGACATTGAACCGCCATGCGCGCCCGGCGCGGCCCTGCAGCCCGTGGCGGCAGGTGCCTGGGTAAGGCAGCGCGGCATGGCGCTCACGCGTGTGGCCCTGGGCGGCATGGGCGTCTTCGATGTCCTTGCGCGAGCAGGCGCAGGGGTAGGCGTGGCCTTGGGCTACCAATTGGTCCAGCGCCCGCTGGTAGAGCGGGCTGCGGGTGGACTGCCATTGGGGGGGAGCGTCGGGCACCATGCCGCAGCTGGCCAGCTGTTGCAGGATGAGCCGATCCGCCCCCGGCACGCAGCGGGGTGTGTCCACATCTTCAATGCGAACAAGCCACTGGCCCCGGTGCGCCCGCGCGTCCAGCCAGCTGGCGAGGGCCGCTACCAGGGAGCCCGCATGCAACGGCCCCGTGGGCGAAGGGGCAAACCGGCCCACGTAGCGCCGTGCAGCGCCCACCTCGGCCGTCATGCCACGGCAAGTGCCAGTTCCAGTCCCGACACGAAGGCGTCTTCAACCCGGTGCCCCAGGCACCAGTCACCGCATGCACCCAGGCCCATGGATTTGTCCCACAGGTGGCTCTTGCCCAGCGGGTGGGTGGTCTGGGCATAGCGCCAGCGGCGTGTGTCCGCATGGGCGGGGGCGGCACGAATGCCCGTGACTTCGGCAAAGGCCTTGATGAGCTTGGCCTGCACGCGGGCTTCGTCGTCTTCGAGGTGTTCGGCAGACCAGGCGGGGCTGGCCTGCACCGTCCAGCGTTCGACCACATTGCGGCCGGGCTTGGACGACTCGCGCGCCAGCCAGGCGATGCGGTGGTGTGTGCTGCGTGCCGCATTCCACTGCGGGCCCAGCGTGGTCAGGCCGGGGCGCACGGCCTGCGGGTAGGCCAGCATCAGTGTCCAGCAGGGGGCAATGGCCACCTTGGACAGGGCGTCGGTCAGCGGGGTGTCCACCGCCGAGCTGGCCAGCAGGGCCTGGGCGGGCACCGAAGGCTGGGCCAGCAGCACAGCGTCGAAACCGGCATAGACGTGCTGGCTGCCCGCAGGCCCTTCGGTGCGCAGTTGCCAGCCAGGGGCGTTCAACGAATCGGGCTCGATGGAGGTGACGCGGGTGTGGGTGATGAGCTGGCCGGCCTTGAGCAGCGGCTCGGCCCAGGCGCCCACCAGGGACTGCATGCCTGGGCTGGCCACCCAGTGTGCTTCGCGGTGGGGCAGGCCCGCAGCGGCCACGCGGCCTGCGGCGTCCAGCACCTGCACCGAATTGGCGCTCCAGCGCTTGCAGGTGCCGGGCACGGTGTCGATGGCGCGGGCAAAACGCGGGTCGCGCACGGTGAAGTACTGGGCACCCGCATCAAAGTTGCCAAAAGGGGTGTCGATGGTGGCAGTGCGGCCGCCCGCCTGGGAGGATTTCTCGAACACCGTCACGCGGTGCCCGGCCTGCACCAGGGTGCGTGCACAGGCAATACCAGCCATGCCAGCGCCGATGATGGCGAAGTGGCGCTGGGGTTTGCCAGAGAACGTGGTGGGGGCTGCGGGGGCTGCAACGGGGGGGGTTGCCAGTGCAGTGTTGCGTCGGAGCCGTTTGGCGGGAAGAGGATCGGGTTTGCTCATGGGAGGCCTTTCGGTGACGGTCGGCAAGCGAGATGCAATACAAAACCAACAGGAACCACTCTACACGCGGTATCACCCTGTCGGGACTTGATCGGGATCAGAAATGATGGTGGTTTTCCAGCAGAGCGCGGCGTGTGGTGGGGCTTTGCAGCTGGTTCAGCCACCATTGCAGCGCGCGGCCTGGTGCGGTGAAGCCCGGGCCGCCCCAGGCGTAGTGCACACGCACGTTGCGTTCCGGGCGGGCCACGCGGCGCTCGACCAGGCGGCCGGCCTCCAGGTAGGGGCGCACCATGGGCTCGGGCAGAAAACCGCCGCCCAGGCCACGCAGCTGCACGCGCACCTTGGCCTGCATGGTGTCCACCGTCAGCACGTCCTGCCCACCGAGCAGGCCCATGGTGGCGCCGCCACGTGTGGCCGAATCAGCCACGGCCACGGCCCGGTGTTCCAGCAAGGTGGCGTCTGAGATCGGTTCGGCAGCCGCCGCAAGCGGGTGGTGGGGCGCTACTACGTAGATGAACAAGACATCGCCCAGCGTGCCCTGCTGCAGGCCCGCCACGTTGTTGCCCGCCACGGATACGCCGATGGCCAAGTCTGCCCGGCCGGAGGTCAGCGCCTCCAGCGTGCCGGTCATGATGCCGTCGCGCAACTTCAGCCGCGTCGGGGGTTTCATGGCGTAAAACGCATCCACCAGCTCCAGCATGGTGTGGGGCGAAATGATGCCGTCGATGGACAGCGTGAGCTGCGGCTCCCAGCCCGTGGCCACGCGGCGCACGCGGTGGGCCACGGCGTCAATGTCCTGCAACAGGCGCGCGCCTTCGCGCAACAGCTCCACTCCGGCCTCCGTGGGGCGGGCCTGGCGTGCGCTGCGGTCAAACAGCAGCACGTCGAGCGCGTCTTCAATCTGCCGCACGCGGTAGGTGAGGGCGCTGGGCACCAGGCCCAATTGCCGGGCGGCGGCGGCAAAGCTGCCCGCCTCGGCAATCACCTGCAGCATGGTCAGCGCATCGGGGGTCAGGACATCGCGTGCGTTTTGCATGGTGGTGCCATGTTAATTCAGATTATTTGAACATTGCCATCAATTCATCTGCCCCTGCAGGGCGCACTGCAGTCCTACAGTCGAGTCTTGAAAGGAGCACTCACATGCTGACTGTTCGTAAATCGCAAGACCGGGGCCACGCCGACCATGGCTGGCTCAATTCCTTCCACAGCTTCTCGTTTGCCGGGTACTACGACCCTGCCCACATGGGCTTTGGCAACCTGCGGGTCATCAACGAAGACCGCATCGCCCCGGGCACCGGGTTTGGCACCCATGGCCACCGCGACATGGAAATCATCAGCTATGTGCTGTCGGGCGAACTGGCCCACAAGGACAGCATGGGCAACATCAAGGGCATTCCGCCCGGTGATGTGCAGCGCATGAGTGCAGGCACGGGCGTGCAGCACAGCGAGTTCAACCACGCTGCAGGCCAGACCACGCACTTCCTGCAGATATGGATCGAGCCCAACGTGCGCGGCATCCCGCCGAGCTACGAGCAAAAGACCTTTGCCGAGGCGGAAAAGCGCGGCGCCCTGCGCCTGGTGGCATCGCCCGACGGCGCCCAGGGCTCGGTCAAGATCCATGCCGATGCGGCCCTGTACGCAGGCTTGCTGGATGGCGCTGAATCCGCCACGCTGGCGCTGAACCCCGCCCGCAAGGCCTATGTGCACCTGGTGCGCGGTGCACTCAGCGCCAATGGGCAAGCCCTGTCGGGCGGCGATGCGCTGCTGATGGAAAAGGAAACCACCTTGTCGTTGACCGATGGCCACGACGCCGAGGTGCTGGTGTTTGATCTGGCCGCCTGACATTCGACGTTCATTCTTCAACCCACTTTCACCCGGAGTTCTTCACCATGTTCACATCCCTGCAACACCCCCTGGCTCTCGCATCGCGCCTGTTGCTGGCCGCCCTGTTTCTGCCTGCGGGCATCAGCAAGCTCACCGGCTTTGCTGGCACTGTCGGTTACATCACGTCGGTAGGGTTGCCTATGCCCACCGTGGCCGCCGCCGTGGCCGCTGCGGTTGAAGTGCTGGGCAGCCTGGCGCTGATCTTCGGCTTTGGCACGCGTCTGGCAGCGCTCGCGCTGGCATTCTTCACGCTGGCGGCCAGCTTCTTCTTTCATGCGTTCTGGGACCTGCCCGCTGACAAGCAAATGATGCAGCAGCTCATGTTCTTCAAGAACGTGGGCGTGACCGGCGGCCTGCTGGCGCTGGCAGCATTTGGTGCAGGCGGCTGGAGCCTGGATGCGCGCCAGTCGGGCCGCTGAGCGATTCCCTCAAAAGGCCTGCTGACCGCAGGGCTGTGGTTTCAAGCATTCAATCCGTTCTTCCGCCGTTCTCGCTTTCCTTGTCCCCCCCTCGTTTCAACAGGAGTTTTCTCATGGCACACATCGCAGTTGTTTACCACTCGGGTTACGGTCACACACAGCGCCTGGCGCAGGCCGTGGCAGAGGGTGCTGGCGCCCAGTTGATCGCCATCGATGCCGAGGGCAACCTGCCCGAAGGCGGCTGGGAAACGCTGGCCGCTGCCAGCGCCATCATCTTTGGCTCGCCCACCTACATGGCCGGCCCCAGCTGGCAGTTCAAGAAGTTTGCCGACGCCTCGTCCAAGCCCTGGTTCAGCCAGGCGTGGAAGAACAAGCTGTTCGCAGGCTTTACCAACAGCGCCAGCACCAATGGCGACAAGCAGATCACACTGGACTACATGTTCCACTTGGCCATGCAGCACGGCGGCCTGTGGGTGGGCAACGGCATGATGCCCGCCAACTCCAAGGCCGCCACGCGCAACGATGTGAACTGGATCGGCTCGTTCAGTGGCGCCATGGCGCAGTCGCCATCGGACGCCTCGGCCGCCGAGATGTTCCCTGGCGACCTGGAAACGGGCAAGCAGTTTGGCCAGCGTGTGGCAGAGATGGCTGCCAAGCTGGGCAGCTGAACCGCTGAAGCTGGTAGGCTGGTGGCGTTGTTGTCCAGCCCTCAAGGAGCCACCCGATGAATCACCTTTTTGACCTTGTCTCTGTCGTTGAAGCGATGGGAGTGCTGTCATGAACGCTTCCCTGCGTCTGTCGGGCCAAGCCAAGGACCTGGGTGGTGGCTTCACGGTACGGCGCCTGCTGCCCGCCGTGCAGCGCCAGGCGGTGGGGCCTTTCCTGTTTTTTGACCACTTCGGCCCGGTGACGGTGGAGCCCGATGCGGGCCACGATGTGCGGCCTCACCCCCATATCGGCCTGGCCACCGTGACCTACCTGTTCTCTGGCGCCATCATGCACCGCGACAGCCTGGGCTATGTGCAGCAGATTGAGCCCGGTGCCATCAACTGGATGACGGCGGGGCGCGGCATCGTGCATTCCGAGCGCCGCCCGGAGAGTCTCGCAAACCAGGCCTACGTGAACCATGGCATTCAGCTGTGGGCTGCTTTGCCGGTGGCCCATGAAGAAGCAGAGCCTTCGTTTGTGCACACGCCTGCCGCTGCCATTCCGCAAGTGCAGGTGGGAGATGCCACGGTACGGGTGCTGATTGGAGAAGCCTTCGGGCAGACTTCTCCGGTCGCCACCTATTCGCGCACGCTGTACCTTGATGTCCAGTTGCCCGCCGGTGCCACGTTGAAGATTCCGGCGCTGGTGCCAGAGATGGCGGTCTATACCGTGGATGCTCCGGTCCAGCTCAACGGAGACACCGTGGCTGCGCAACTTCTGGCAGTGGCGGAGCCCGGGCAGGCCACACACCTTGCTGCAGTTGATACCCCGGTGCGGTTGATGGTGATCGGTGGCGACGCGCTGGATGCGCCGCGCCACATGTGGTGGAACTTTGTCTCCAGCCGCAAGGACCGCATCGTGCAGGCAGCCTCTGACTGGGATGCCCAGGCCATGGGGCAGGTGCCGGGGGAGGTGGAGTGGATTCCGCTGCCAGAGCGCCGCTTCAAGGCCTGACTTGGCCAAATTGTTGGCTTTGAATGCCTGAAATTTCAAGCAAAATTGGCATCTAGCGCTTGATGGATGAGCGCTATAAGCTCACTTATTGATAGCGTTTTCGTTGTTGGTGGGTAAGGGGTCGGTAGACAGGTCTGCCGCCAGCACCCTGCGTTCATCGAACACAAAACAGCCGCCGTGGTAGTGCGCGCCATCGGTCAGTTCAAAGTATTTGAGGATGCCGCCTTCGAGCTGGTAGACATGCGAGAGGCCTTCTTCGCGCATCAGGATCGCGGCCTTCTCGCACCGGATGCCTCCGGTGCAGAAGCTCACCACGGTCTTGTCCTGCAGCTCGGTCTTGTGCGCGCGCAGGGCTGGCGGGAATTCGGTGAACTTGTCGATGCGCCAGTCGATGGCGTTGTCGAAGGTGCCAGCGTCCACCTCGAAGGCGTTGCGGGTATCCAGTGTGACCACTTCGCGCCCCTCATCGTCATGGCCTTGCGCCAGCCAGCGTCGCAGGGTGGCCGGGTCCACCGAGGGCGCGCGGCCCTGGGCGGGGCGGATGGTGGGGTGGTCCATGCGGATGATCTCGCGCTTGACCTTGACCAGCATCTTGCGAAACGGCACCGTGGCCGACCAGCTTTCCTTGGGCTCCAGATCAGCAAAACGGGCATCGGCGCGCAGTGCATCGACAAACCCGCGCACGGCCTCGGCCACGCCCGCCAGAAAGAAGTTGATGCCTTCCTCGGCCAGCAGGATGGTGCCCTTGAGGCCCGCCGCCGTGGCGCGTGCATGCAGCAGCTCGCGCAGGGCCGCCGCATCGGGCAAAGGCACGAACTTGTAGCAGGAGATGTTCAGGACGGTGTCGATGGGGTTCACGGTAAATCAAATGAGCGCAGCGAGGGGCGCGCTTTCACTTCGGTCAAGGCAACTCGCTGAGGCCAGCGGGAGCACCGCGCTGCTGCCGGGCTGTGGCGCCTGCGGGCGTCTCAGGCGGCCGGGGTCAGCAGCGTGGTTTCGATCTTGTTGGCCAACTGGGCAATCGCCAGGGCCGCAGGGCAGCCCGGGGTTTGCAGCAGCAGCAACTGGCGGCGCATGACGGCGTCGCGTACCGAGGGATCGGCCGGGATGTCGCCCATGTGGATCAAGCGCATCGGGCGACCGGATTCAGTGGTGACAAAGCGGTCCAGCACCTGCTGCAGCTGGCTGGTGATGGCGCGGCCGTCGCCTGGACGCGCGGCCTGGTTGATGACCATGCGCACATGCTGGCGCTTTTGCTGCATGGCCAGCACCTTGATGGCGGCGTAGGCATCGGTCAGCGAGGTGGGCTCGGGCGTGGCCACGATGAGCACCTCGGAGGCCAGCGAAATGGAAAACAGCACCACGTCGGAAATGCCGGCGCCGGTGTCCAGCAGCACCACGTCGTACTGGGGCGTGAGCGCCTGGATCACGCTCAGGAATTGATTGCGCACCTCGGGCGTGAGGCGCGAATACTCGACCATGCCCGAGCCTGCCAGCAGCACGTTGAAGCCACCCGGGGCCTGGATCACGGCCTCTTCGAGCGTGGCCTTGCCGGTGAAGACGTCGTGCAGGGTGATCTTGGGGTGCAGGTTCAGCACCACGTCCAGGTTGGCCAGGCCCAGGTCGGCGTCGAGCACCAGCACGCGCTGGCCACGGCGGGTGAGGGCCGCAGCCAGGTTGGCCGACACAAAGGTCTTGCCAACCCCGCCTTTGCCGCTGGTGATGGCAATGATGCGGGCACCCGTTGCAGAGTGCGAGGGTGAGGCGGCGCCAGCAGGAGCCGCTGGCGATGTGGGTGGGGGAGGGGACAGCGCGTCGCTCATCTTCTAACTTTCAGTAGGCGCTGCCTGTTGGGTTGGGGTCCACCGGAGGCAGGTCGCCCCAACCCGAGGGGGTGTAGAGCGGGCCAAACAACAGGCTTTTCTCTTCGGCACTGACAGTGCTGTCGGGTTGCTCCTCAATGCTGACGCGGTTGCGGCCTGCCGCCTTGGCCTGGTAGAGCTGGTGGTCGGCACGGTCGGTCCACAGCAAGGTGGTGGAGCGGATCCACTGCAGGGCAAAGGCGCCGCCAATGCTCACCGTGACGTGGAGTTCCACCGAGCCCGAGACCTTGATGGGCGTGTTGGCAACGGCACGCCGGATACGTTCGGCCACCACGCTGCCAAAGCCGGCCTGGCATGCGGGGAGCACCACGGCGAACTCCTCGCCACCGTAGCGCGCCAGCGTGTCCATGGGGCGCACGCAGGCACTGAGCGTGCGCGCCACCGACTGCAGCACGATGTCGCCAGCCAGATGGCCATGCGTGTCGTTGACCTTCTTGAAATGGTCAATGTCGAGCATCAGCAGCAATGCTGCCTCTCCCGAGCGGGTGACGCGGTCGATTTCGCGTTCCAGCACGGCGCGGAAGTGCCGGCGGTTGGCCAGACCGGTGAGCGGGTCTTTGAGGGAGAGTTCACACAGTCCGTCGATCAGGCCCTGCAGGTAGCGCGAGGGCACCTCGCGGTGCAACGCTGCTTCGCTGCCGCCAGCCTGAGCCACCAGCGCGTGGGCAGTATCCAGGCGAAGGTCGCGCAGATCTACCAGATGAGAGGCCGCAGAGTCAGACACAAATGGAGCAAAAAGAGTTTGTGCAGTGTACCAGTGCGCCAGCGGGAGGGCCCCCTGCCTCAGGTCTAGGTGAAACCCGCAGCGGTACTCGGAAAAGGGGGGTGAAAGGCTCCAGCATCACACCCGTTCCACCGGCTGCGGAAGCTGCTGCAGCGCTACCAGTGCTTCTGCGTCGGTGCGGTACATCGCCAGGCCCGTTCCGGGCTCCAGCAAACCGGCTTGGCGCAGAACCTGCTCTACGGGAAGCTTGAGGCCGCTGAGGTGCAATGTGCCCCCCCGTGATTGCAGCAGGGCCAACAGCTGCGCGAAGGTCTCTACGCCCGTCACGTCGATCCGGTTGATGGGCTGGGCCATCAGGCACAGGTGCACCACGTCGGGATGGGCGGCCAGGTGTTCGATAACGCGCCGCTCCAGGGCGCTGGCCGAGGCAAAGTCCAGCTCGGCATCCATGCGCAGGGCCAGCAGCCGGGGAGCCAGAGCGGGCAGGTGCCACAGGTGCCGGTCTCGCAGGCTGCCATCCGGGTGCAGGCCCACTTCAATGATGCGGGGGTGCAGCCGCTGGTACAGAAAGTGGCTCAGGTTCATCAGCAAGCCCACCAGCACGCCCCAGTACATGCGCGGGGCCGTGGCCAGCGTCAGTGCGAAGGTGATGCCGCCGATCACGGCCTCTACCCTTGACACCCGCCACAGGCGCAGCAGCATGCCGGGCTTGATGAGGCTGGTCACGGCGGTTACCACCACGGCAGCCAGCACCGACTGCGGCACGTGGTAAAGCGCCGGAGTGAGCCACAGCAACACCACGAGTACCAGGGCAATGGCAAACAGCGTGGCCCAGCCGCTTTTGGCGCCCGCATACAGGTTGATGGCCGAGCGTGAGAACGAGGCACTGGTCGCAAAGCTGCCAAACAGTCCGCTGCTGATTTTGGCCAAGCCCTGGCCGATAAGGTCCTGGTTCTCATTCCAGCGCTCGCCGGACCGCTGGCTTTCTACCTTGGCGCTGGATGCCGTCTCCAGAAAACTCACCAGCGTGACGACCAGCACCGGCATCACCAGCGCAGAAAAGCTGGACCATGGCAGCGCACCAGGCCAGTACGGGGCCGGCAAGCCCGAGGGCAACGCCCCCACCACGGCTCCGCCAGCTTCGGCATAGTCCAGCGCCCAGCTCAGGGCGCCGGCCGCGCCCACCACCACAATGGCAGCAGGAAAGTTCGGCCGCCAGCGGCGGGCCAGTATCAGCAGCGCCAGACTGCCCAGGCCAAACGCCGCCGCCGTGAGGTCAAACAGCCCGGGCGAAGGTGTTGACAGCAGCGCACCCCAGTCTGACCGCAACCCGGTGAGTGCGGCCAGCTGCGAGCCCAAAATCAGCAGCGCCGCTGCCTGGGTAAACCCGCTTAATACGGGGGAAGTCACAAGATTGAGCAGCCAGCCAAACCGCGCCATCCCCATGACCAGCTGCAGCAGGCCCGACAGCAAAGCGATCCACGCTGCCATGGCCACCCATTGCGCGCTGCCCGGCTCGGCCAGGCCTGTGAGTGACGCGCCGATCAGCAGACTGGTAAGCGCCGTCGGCCCCACGCCGAGCCGCGTCGATGCGCTGAACAACACCGCCACCAGTGCAGGAATCAGCGAGGCATAGATACCCGTCACCAGCGGCATGCCAGCCAGCGCTGCATAGGCGACCCCCTGCGGTACCAGCATCAGTCCGACCGTCATGCCAGCCCAGAACTCGCCTTTGATCAGGGTGCGGTTTGGCCGGGGCCAGGACAAAAAGGGGAACCAACGGGTGAGTGACGCAGCAGAAAAAGCCATGGGTACATTGTCGCGCCTTGGGAACGGGGGCAGTTTTGCGCAATTGGCGGCATCGTCCTACAGGTGCCTAGGCTGCATCCGACCTAGTGCGCACCTGCCTGCGTTTACAGTCTCGCCATGTTTCAACTGCAAGGAGTTTCCGCATGAACAACCTGAAGATTTCCCAGCGTCCTGCACACCGTATTGCAACCATCCTGGCCGTAAGCGCCCTGGCTTTGGGCCTGTCTGCCTGCGGCAAGAAGGAAGAGCCGACTGTGGGCCAGCGCCTGGATTCCGCCGTCGAAAAGACCGAGCAGGCCGCCGCCGAAGCCCGCGCCAAGGCCGAAAGTGCCATGGAGAACGCTCAGGCGAAGGTGGAGCAGGGTGCTGCAAATGCAGAATCTTCGGCCAAGGAGGCCGCCAACAAAGGCATGGTTTTTCTGAGTGACGCAGAAATCACCGCACAGATCAGCGCCAGCCTCGCCAAGGACCCCGACCTGAGCGCAGTGAAGATTGATGTCGATACAGCCAATGGCCGTGTGACGCTGAAGGGCCCCGCACCCTCCGCCGTGGCCCGTGAGCGCGCCGAAGGCATTGCCAAGGCCGTGAGTGGCGTTAGTTCTGTGAACAATCAGCTGGTGGTCAGCGCGAGCTAAAGCGCGCGGGCTGGCATCAGCCCCGTCGCCGCTACCAGCGCTTCACACCACGCGCCGCCCGGGTTCACGCCCTGGCGGCGCGCTACCATGGTCGGCATGAAAGAGCACGACACCGACCTCGCCACCCGCATCGTCCACCACGACTACGTTCCTCCTGCTGGTTTTGTAGCGCCCCAGCCGGGGATCTACAAGGCCTCCACCGTCATCTTTCCCAACGTCGCAGCCATGCGCTCGCGCGAATGGAAGGACAAAAGCGGCTACACCTATGGGCTGCACGGCACGCCCACCACCTTCATCCTGGAAGAGCGCCTGTGTGCGCTGGAGGGCGGCCTGCAGTGCGTGCTCGTGCCCAGCGGTCTGGCTGCTATTGCCAACGTGGCCTTGGCCCTGCTCCAGCCCGGCGACGAAGTGCTGATCCCGGACAACGCCTACGGCCCTGGCAAAGACCTTGCCAATGGTGAACTGGCGCGTTTTGGCATCACCCATGGGTTTTACGATCCGCTCGACCCAGCCGATCTGGCCGCCCGCATCACCCCTGCAACCCGGCTGGTGTGGCTGGAGGCTCCGGGCTCGGTCAGCATGGAGTTTCCCGACCTGTGCGAGCAGGTGCGCATCTGCCGCGCACACGGCGTGATCACCGCGCTGGACAACACCTGGGGCGCGGGTCTCGCGTTTGCGCCGTTTGACCTCACAGGTGATGGCAGCCTGGGAGTGGATGTTTCGGCCCACGCGCTCACCAAGTACCCCAGTGGCGGTGGCGATGTGCTGATGGGCAGCGTCATGACGCGGGACCCGGGCCTGCACATGAAGATCAAGCTCACCCACATGCGGCTGGGCTTGGGGGTGGGGGCCAACGACGCAGAGGCTGTGCTGCGCGCACTGCCCAGCATCGGCCTGCGCTACCGCGCCCATGACGAAGCGGCCCGCACTCTGGCGCGGTGGCTGCAGCAACAACCCGCCATCGCGCAGGTGTTGCACCCCGCGCTGGAAGGCGCGCCCGGCCACGCACACTGGAAGGCACTGTGTGGCGCAGGGCAGGGCGGGGCGGGGCAGGCAGCGGGCCTGTTCAGCGTGATGATTGATGCCCGCTACACCCAGAAGCAGGTGGATGCGTTCTGCGACGGCCTGCGGCTGTTCAAGCTGGGCTACAGCTGGGGCGGCCCCATGAGCCTGGTAGTGCCCTACAACATCGCGAGCATGCGCAGCCGCCCGCCCGCACACTTGAAGCCGGGCACGCTGGTGCGGTTTTCGATCGGGCTGGAGGCGGTGGAAGACCTGCGGCGCGATCTGCAGCAGGCCCTGGAGCACGCCTTCCCGGCAGGCTGAGGCCTGTCTTTTTTGCGCGGGGTGGTAGTTTCCTCAGTGGCGCACCGCCGAGGGCTGGCTTAGTGTGAGTGTTCGCGGGTGTCCCGCTGCCACTTCCACGAACTGCCCGAATGACCGCCACCCCATCGGATTCCTCCAACCCCCTCCCTGCGTCTGCCGATCCGGCCCAGCAACCGGCGCCAGGCACCTCGGTGGCCCAGCCCGTGACCCTGCAGCGCCTGGGGTTGGCGGACCCGTTCCGTTGGCTGGCCAGGGGCTTGCAGGATGTGCGCGCGGCTCCCGGCATTGCCCTGTTTTATGGCGTTTGCTTCTGGTGCATGGCGCTGGTGCTGGGCTGGGTGTTCCGCACCCGGCCTGAATACACCATGTCCCTGGCGAGTGGCTGCCTGCTGGTAGGCCCCTTCTTGGCGATGGGGCTGTACGACACCAGCCGTCGGCGCGAGGCGGGGCTCAAGCCCGAGCTGAGCGAATCGCTCACCTGCTGGGACAGCCACATGGGCAGCATGGGCATGCTGGTGCTGGTGCTTGTGGTGCTGGAGCTGCTGTGGGGGCGTGCATCGCTGGTGGTGTTTGCCGTGTTCTTCAACACCGGCATGCCGTCCACCACGGGCGTGCTGCAGGCGGTCTTCAGCCCGCAGAACTGGAGCTTTGTGGCGGTGTATCTGGTGGTGGGCGGCGTATTTGCAGCGCTGGTGTTCTCCACCTCCGTGGTGTCCATTCCCATGATTCTGGACCGAGACACCGATGCGCTTACGGCCGGTATCACCAGCATGCGCGTGGTGCTGGAGAACCCCCTGGTCATGCTGCTCTGGGGCGCACTCATCACCACCATCGTGGTGTTTTCCCTCTGGTTCTGGGGCATCGGGCTGCTGGTGGCCGGGCCGGTTCTGGGCTTTGCCAGCTGGCATGCGTACCGCGCATCGGTCATCCCGCTCCAACGCCCCCCAGCGGGGGCTTGAAAAACCCATGCTGTTACAGTGAGTCTCAACTTCAGGAAGCAATTACCTTGGCAACACCCAACTACGGATACGAAAAACGCCAGCGCGAACTCGCCAAAAAGAAAAAAAAGGAAGAGAAGCTGAGGTCCAAAACACAGCGCAGGCCGGACGATCCGCAAGGCGACGACCAGCCCGCTGACGGCCAGCCCAGCGGCGATGCTGCGGCCCCGGACCAGCCCACAGGCGCTCCCGGCGCCTGAGCCCTCAGCGCAAGAGTTTTTTCAGTTCCGGCCACACATTGGCCAGCATCTGCGGATGCGCCTCGGCGCGCGGGTGGATGCGGTCAGGCTGGAACAGGCGGGTCGGATCGGGCCCGTCGGCCACCCCCTTCAGGAAGAAAGGCACCACGGCCACCTTCTGGGCCTTGGCCACTGTGGTGAACAGGCCCGCGAACTTGTTGGCGTAGTCGGTGCCATAGTTGGGTGGCACCTGCATGCCCACCAGCAGCACCTTGGCCCCGGCCTTTTGCGCCGCCTGCGTCATAGCGGTCAGATTCTCTTCCGTGTTCTTGAGCGGCAATCCCCGCAGGGCATCGTTGCCGCCCAGTTCAATCACCACATGGCTGGGCTTGTGTTGCGCCAGCAGCGCCGCCAGGCGCGAACGGCCGCCCGAGGTGGTCTCTCCACTCACGCTGGCGTTGACCACCGTAGCGGCCAGCTTTTCCTGGGTCAGCTGTTTTTCGAGCAAGGCCACCCAGCCAGTGCCGCGTGCCAGGCCATATTCGGCGCTCAGAGAGTCTCCCAGCACCAGGATCACGGGCTGGCGAATCGGCGCGGCCGCTGTCTTGGACGTTGCCTGGGCCATGGCGCAGGGCGCCGAAAGCCCCACCAGAAGCCCGATAGAGGCGCGCAGGATAAAGTGGCGCCGTTGCTGATATCGAATCAAAGTAAAGAGCCTTTCATGTCCGAATCCTCTCCATTGCCCAAGACAGCTGCTGCCACACCCATCATTGCCGTGGAGCATGTCTTCAAATCGGTCACGGATTCCACCGGAACCCTCGACATTCTGCGGGATATCGATTTCCGCCTGGCCGCCAGGGAAACCGCCGCCATCGTGGGCGCGTCGGGCTCGGGCAAGAGCACCTTGCTGTCCATCATCGCGGGGCTGGACACCCCCAGCCGTGGCACGGTGCGGCTCGATGGCCACGACCTCTTTGCCATCGACGAGGATGAGCGCGCTGCGCTGCGGGCCCAGAAGGTGGGTTTCGTGTTCCAGAGCTTTCAGCTCATGGGCAACCTCACCGCGCTGGAGAACGTGATGCTGCCGCTGGAGTTGGCCAACCGCCCTGAAGTTCGCAAAAATGCCCGCAAGGTAGCCGCCGACATGCTGGCCCGCGTGGGGCTGGGCCAGCGCCTCTCTCACTACCCCAAGGTGCTCTCGGGTGGCGAACAGCAGCGCGTGGCGCTGGCGCGAGCGTTTGTGGTGCAACCTGCCGTGCTGCTGGCCGATGAGCCTACGGGCAGCCTCGACTTTGCCACCGGCGAAACCATCATGAAGCTCATGTTCGACCTGAACCGCGAGCAGGGCACCACGCTGGTGTTGGTCACCCATGACCGCGCCATCGCCGAGCAGTGCGAGCGGCGCATCACCATCGAAGCCGGGCGGGTCGTGTAAGCGCTATTTGCCGCGCTGAGAGGGAGGCGGAAACCAGGTTTTTGAGTGTTTTTGGCCTCTAGCGCTTATTCATAAAGCGGTAGCAGCTATCAAATTGATAGTTTTCCAAAGCCGGTGCCCTGCGCCAGCAGATAATCCCCCCATGTCCAGCCCCAAAGTTCTCTTCGGCTTTCACGCCGTGGGCGTGCGTCTGAAGACCGCGCCGAAATCCATCATCGAGATTTACTACGAGGCCACGCGGCGCGATGCCCGCATGCGCCAGTTTCTTGACCGCGCCCGCGAGGCCGGTGCCCGCCTGATCGAAGCCGACAGCGTGCGCATCGCCAAGCTGGCCGGCAGCCATGGCCACCAGGGCGTGGCTGCGCGGGTTGAGCACGTGAAGGTTGCCACCTCGTTGGATGAACTGCTGGAAGACCTGGAAGCCGCCGGCATTGAGCAGCCCCTGCTGCTCGTGCTGGACGGCGTGACCGACCCGCACAACCTGGGCGCCTGCCTGCGAGTGGCCGATGGAGCGGGCGCGCATGCCGTCATCGCCCCCAAGGACCACGCCGTGGGCATCAACGCCACCGTGGCCAAGGTGGCCAGCGGCGCAGCCGAAACCATGCCGTACTTCATGGTGACCAACCTCGCGCGCACCTTGAACGAACTCAAGGAGCGCAACATCTGGTGCATCGGTACCAGCGACGACGCCCCCAAGACCATTTACCAGGTCGACCTGAAAGGCCCCGTGGCCCTGGTGCTGGGCGCCGAAGGCGACGGTATGCGCCAGCTCACGCGCAAGACCTGCGACGAGCTGGTCAGCATCCCGATGAAGGGCGCTGTGGAGAGCTTGAACGTATCGGTGGCCAGCGGCGTATGCCTGTACGAGGCGCTGCGCCAGCGCACCTGAAATGCTCTCAGGCGCTCAAGTGCGCCGGCGGGGGGCCGTTCCTGCGGGACACGCCGATCAGCCCGCCCGGCGCCGGGGCCGCAAGCGCGCAGCCATCAGAAAAAGCAGCGCAGCCAGTGCCACGGTCGCAGGCTGTGTGAGCGTGGGGATGGTTTGCAAGGGCACCACCGCCAAGCCCTGGGTGGCGGTGTTGTCAGACAGGATGGTCTCGCCCACGGCGGCGGTGCTGGCCACAATCACTATCTGCCCGATGGTGACAGGCGTACCGGCCACACTGCAGATGACGGTGGCGCCTGCTGGCACGGTGTCTCCCGCCGACCAGGCCGCATTTGTACTGTCCAGCACGCAGCCGGTCTGGCTCAGGCCCGGGGGGAGTCCTGAGTCGATGGCGCAGCGCGTGCCACCGACGGCGTCCAGCAGTCCCGCATTGGTGCAGGAAAACGTCCCGGAATAGGGGTGCCCGGAGATCGCTTGCAGCGGCATGCCCGACAGGCTGATGACCATGTTCACCACCGCGATGGTGGTGGTGGCCGTGGCGCTGTTGTTGGCGGTGCGCGCGTCCCCCGGGGTTGCCACCGTGGTGGTGATGGGCACCTGACCCAGGGTGGGCGCCTGGTAGCGGAAGCTCAACGACAGGATCTGCCCGTCGGCCAGCGTGGGGGGCAGGCCCGAGAGGGCCACCGCACAGGTGGCAGCGTCGAAGCCGACCGTGGTCACCCCGGGCGGGGCGCTCACCAGTTGCACGGCAGAGGGGCAGTTCAGCGCCGCCCCGATGGCAATGCTGGGTGTCCAGGGTGTCGCTGCGGTACCGCTCAGGTTGGCAAACGATGCCAGGACGGTCACCGATTCACCAGCCAGCGCCGTCAGGGGCGCGCTGGCGGTGGTTTGCAGATCCACCGGGCTGATCACCGTGGTGCCGGTGGCGGAGTTGTTGGCGGGCAGGTCATCGGGCACGGGGCCGGAAATCGTGGCGGCTGCAGTCACGGTTCCGGCCGCTGGTGCGGTGTACGAGAACGCCATGGGCGCCGCGGGATCTGCGCCGAGCACCGACGCGCCGCCCGCCAGCGTGGCCGGGAAGCCCGAGAACACGTAGCGGCCTTGGCCCAGCGTGTCCACGCAGGATGCGGACGCACCGGTGGGCAGATTGGAGAAGCTCACTGCCGTATCGGCACAGCTGTGATCCAGGGTCAGGGTGTACTGCAGCCCCGTGGCTGTGTCTACACCACGGTTCGCAAAAGTCAGGCGCCCCTGCACCCCGCTGCCCGGCCTTGCTGCAGCAGGCACAAAGATGGACGCCGCTGTATCCCGCAGGAGCGGGTCAATCCAGAGCACGCCATTGCCAGCCGGGGATGTGATGTAGGTCCAGAGGTCCAGCCCCTTCGCATCGCCCCACCCGCCGGTGGCTGCACAGTCGGCGTTGGCATTGGCGCCGGGCGGCCACCAGCGGTACAGCTGTGGCGAAGCGCCATAGACCAGTGTGGAATCCGCGCCGCCCAGGGCCTGCGCAGGGTCGGAGGCGGGTGGCGGTGAGCCGGGGCAGAGGGTTCCGTTCAGCTGACCCACCAGGGTGCCACTCTGGGTGACATAACCCCGGTCATCAAAATACACGGTGGTATTGCCAGCCTGCGGCCCGTTGAGCTTGGTGATGGTGGGGCCACCGCCAAAGGTCGCCGTGGCGGTGCTGGTGCCATTGCCGTTGTTCTCGGTATCGATCATGGGCAGGTGAATCTCGCCAGCACGCGCGAATGCCCGGTAGGCGTAGGGCGTGGCGCTGGCGGGAAAGGCGGTGCCCGCGGCATCGTTGCCATCCCACGGCACATCCTGTGTGCCCGTGGCGGCGATACCCGTGATGACCGCGTTGGCCGTATTGGAGGGGCTGAAATCCACACCGTCGCGGCTCACGACGATCTGGAAGGTGGAGGCACCGGTGATCGAAAGCCGGAACGTGCCGCCCGCACCCGGCAGGGTGCGTGAACCCACGCTGGGCGGGCGCCCGGTGAATGTGGCGGCCGACAGCGAAGGTGGCTGGGGCGTGAGCGGAATGCGCAGCGCTGTGAGCACCTTGTCCACCTCGGCCGAGTGGGGGGCTGCGGGGGCGATGCTGCTGAAAAAAATCGGAAACTCCGGCCGCTGGGCCGACAGGCCCGCCGCCAGGTTCGTCACAAACGAGTCGCTGCCGCGCACGCCCTTGTACAGGGGCTGCCCGTTGTCCAGAAACCCCAGCCGGTTGGCATACAGCGCAAAGCCATTGGGATCGAGCCCCGCCAGTGCCTGCGAGTAGCGGTAGCCATCAAGCGTCACGTAGTCGTGGCGCGAATAGACAGGGCGGTTGTTCACCCCCGTGAAGCCCAGCCAAGCGTAGGTGAACAGGCGGCCATTGAGATCGCTGAGACTGCTGGCCGATGCGCGCACCGTGACGTCCCACGCGGCCACGGTGGAGGTGCTGGGCAGCGGATTGAAGATGTCGGCATTCAGATTGGTGTTGCCACTGGTGGCGGGCATGAACTGCACGCCATAGATCCCGGTGGCGGGAACACGGTAGGCGCAGGGCGCGAACCCGTTGGTGACGGTGGCGCTGCCGTCGGCGCTGTGGGGGCCCGCGAGTTCCTGGTCGCGGGAGTTCAGTTCCCCCAGAGTGCTGCCGCCAAGGCTCCCCGGCGGCGGCGTGTTGGATGCGCACGAGAAGTCGGCGCTGGCCGGCAGGGTCTCGTCGCCCGGTGTGCCGAAATCCTGCGGGTTGTAGACCAGGATGTCGCCGCCCGTCGTGCGGTTGCGGGAGCCCAGCAGCACATACTCGCCCGCCTCTGCGTAGACGTACAGGAAGGTGCGGCGCTGGACCTTGCCCACATAGCGGTTGCCTGGCTGCAGGTCCAGGTTGGCGCGGCATCCCCGGTCGAGCGTGTTGGCACAGGTGCCGCCGCTGGTAGGGTAGGTGGAGGGGTACAGCGTACGGCTGCCTTCCGCCGAGGCCTGCGGAGCCGCGCACAGCCCAACGAATGCGCTCAATGCCATGGCTGCAAAGGTGCTGTGGCGGCGACAAGCGGGTGGTCCGTCGGACATGTGTGGGTCTCCCTGGTTCATTGTCTGGATGCCGGAAGTTCGGACCCCTGGCGATTCATGAGGCTGGGTGGCTGCGCGGCACAGTCCCCAGGCCGCTGTTCAAAAATTCCCTCAGACATCGCGCCGGGGTGTATTCGGCATGGGTAGGCACTTTAGATACACCGCATGGGTCCGCAGCCCGTCAATCAGCCTGTTCTTTCGCAAGCATGATCAACGGCTGATCCCTCAAAGGGGCATGCCTCAAGTCTCTGGCTTTGCATGCACATTTTGCTGATGTTGGGCGGCAAGCCGCAAGTGCGTTGGATAGTGGTAGCCGCTTGGCGTTAAACCGTATTGCATTTTGAACAAGCGACAGACGCGCGCACTGCCTTTGGCCCTCATGTAGAAGCTATCTCTGCAACGGAGCGACGCTGGAATGCGAGTGGCAGGTGAGCATGCAAGGGGTCAATAGGGGTCAATAGGGGGCAATGACCCTTGCGCACCCCTCTGCACAAGAAGCACTGCGCATGCCCAATGCCCAATGGCGCAAAGTGAGCGCTGTTCTGGTTCAGGCATCGCCGTGGCACAACCAGGGCCGATTCGTGGAAGGCTTGCCCAAGGGGGCGCCCATGTGTAACGCGACGGGGTCATGGGTGTAGGCCAACTGCCCGACTAATGGCCGCCGTGGACATAAGTCGCGCAAATCGCACCGCTGGGCAGACAAGCGCAGTACTGTGGGTCACACAAGATAAGTTTTTGTTTGATTAATGACTTTTAAGTCACCACAGAAGGTTTAACACCATGCCATCCGACAGCACAACCACCCTGACCAAATCAGGATACGCCACACGCGATGCTGCCCCGCTGCTGTCCAAGTTCGGTCGAAAAAATCCCGCCTTGCTGCTGAGCCTGGGGCTTGTTTCCCTGCTGTCCCTGACATACAGCTGTGGCGCATTGGCGGCGACGGCTCCGCCGCTGGGTAGTGCCAGCAACTTCGCCATCGTTTCCGACACTTTTACCAACAGTGGAAATCCGACCACGATCAACGGCTCGGTTTGCTACACCACCCCCCCGTCCACTGCGCCCACCACAGTGACCGGGATCATCAAAACGCCGTGTGATACCGAGATTGCCGACCAAGGCATTGCATTGGCGGATCTGGATTCCCAACTGGGCACCTGCATTCCCCTCGGCTCCGCCGTTGATCTCAGTGCCGTCGTTGTGAGCGGCGGCACGCCTGGAGTGATCCCGCCTGGCTGTTATTCCAGCACGGGAGCCATGAGTGTTGGCTCGACGGTAACCCTGAACGGTTCTGGAATCTACGTCTTTCGCCCCGGCGCCGGGGCGACGACTGCGGCGCTCAACACCGCCGCCGACTCCATCGTTTCCCTCAATGGTGGTGCTTGCGCCGGCAACGTGTTTTGGGCGCCCACTGCCGCGACCACGCTGGGTGCCAACTCCACTTTCATCGGAACGGTCATTGGAAACGCCGGTATGTCCATGGGCGCCGGTGCCACCTTGTCCGGCCGAGCCTTGACGTCGGGCGGAACCGTCACAACGAGCGCCAATGCGATTTCGCTCCCTGGCGTGTGTGCAGCCCCCACCGTGCCTTCGATCACGGTATCCAAAATCTCCAATGGTGGCGTGGGTACGTTTGGCTTCAGCGGCAGCAACGGCTTTGCCAACCAGTCCATCACGACCCTGGCATCCGGCTCGGCCGTGGCTGGGGCGACGCAGACGCTGACCGCAGCGGGTGTCAGCACTTCCATCACTGAAGTAGCGCCACCCTTGGGTTACACCCTGGCTTCCATCAGTTGCACCGGCCTGGGTTCAGGTGGAACGCAGACAAACGACCTCTTGACGCGCACCGTCACGCTGGATGCAGCGGCCACTGCAGCAGGGGCGGCCATCGCGTGCACCTTCACCAACAACTTGGATGGATTCGTTCCGCCCTCGACCATCCCCTCCCTTTCCGAGTGGGCGATGCTGTTCCTCGCCGGACTTCTGGCCATTGCGGGATTTGCTGCAATTCGGCGCAAGGGCCTGTAGGTCGAGAAACCATGGGCGCAGCGACGCAGACAGACGCCGCCGTTGTGCGGTGATCTGCTGATCCACAACGTGCCCCGGTGAGTTTCACGGAGTGCGGCGTTGGCTCGCACGATGTCGGGGTGTCGTGCGGTTCGGCACCCTGTGCACTGCAGGCTGCCGTCGCCAAGTGCTGCATCCCCCGGAGAGAGCCGGTCCTTTCTGGGTATGTTCTGTCGCGAAACTGACAGCAAGTTTCCCCAGCTGCCGCTAGGCTGCTCCACCTTTGCTTTCTTCGGGATCTCCCACACCATGAGCCGTCGTCAATTTCTCTTGCGCGCCACCCAGGCCGTTGCTGCCACTGGCCTGCCCGCATGGGCCCACACGGCCCAGGCCGCCGAAGAAGCACTGACCGCCCGCACCATCAACCTGGGTTGCTCCATCGCACTGACCGGCCCCTTGGGCCAGGCTGGCATCGAGCAGGTGGCAGGCATGAAGGCCGCGTTTGCTGAAGTGAATGCTGCTGGCGGCGTGCATGGCCGCGAGATCCGCATGGACCCCAAGGACGATGGCTATGTGGCTGCACGCACCCTCAAGAACGTGACCGAGATGGTCGAGGCCCAGTCGGTGTTCGCGCTGATCTCGCCGCTGGGCACGGCCAACACGGCATCCATCCTGCCGTTGATCGAATCCAAGGGCATTCCCACCGTGGGCCCGGTGACGGGCGCGACCTCGCTGCGTGCGCCTGAGAACCGCCATGTATTCTTCCTGCGCCCCACCTACCGCGAAGAGACGCAGCGCCTGGTCAAGCAGATCGTGGACATGGGCCTCAAACGCATTGCCGTGGTGTACCTGGACAACCCGTTTGGCAAGGAAGTGCTCAAGGACATGTCCCGCGCGCTGGACGAGATCAAGGTCGAGCGCGGTGGCGAGTTTGCACTGGCCGTGGACGGCAAGAACGGCGCTGAGCTGGCCGACAAGGTGGCTGCAGAGCGCCCGGGTGCCGTCCTGCTGGCCACCACGGGCACAGCCAACACCGCGTTTGTGCAGGCCTTCCGTGCCAAGGCACAGGGCGTGCCGCTGGCGGGGCTGTCGGTCACGGTTATCTCGTCCGAGCTGCCCAAGCTGGCTGCGTCCACACGGGGTCTTGCGCTGGTGCAGGTGTTTCCGGACGCGAATTCGCAAAAATCGGTGGTGGTTCGCAAGTTTCAGAGCACCATGAAGGCTACCGGGGCTGACCCGGCCTTCTTGAACAGCGGCAGCGCGCTTGAAGGCTGGCTCAACGGCCAGATCATGATCGAGGGTCTCAAAAACGCGGGCAAGGACCTCACACGCGACCGCCTTCGCGCGGGCTTGGCCAGCATCCGTGCGCTGTCTTTTGGGGACTTCAACGTTGGCTTTGGCAACAAGGCGCCCTACATCGGCTCCGACGCGATCTACCTTGCCGTGTACGCGGAAAACGGGCGCCGGATCAGCTGACCCAGCCCCGTGTCACGCAGGGGTGCCAAGCGCGGCACCTCTGCCATCGGCTACACCCAGCCGATAGCCCCCAGCACCGCCCCGGCGCCCAGCATCCACAGCAAGTGCAGCCTGGTGCGCCACACCAGCACCACGGTCACGGCGCTGAGCAGCCACAGGGGCCAAGCGGTGTCGAAGTTGCCGTGTGCGCGTGTCAGCACCCACGAGGTGGCCAGCAGCAGGCCAATGACTACCGGCGCCATGCCTTGTTTGAAGGCGCGCACGCCGCGCCGCTCGCGGTTGCGGTGGCCCCAGCGGGTGGCTGTCCAGGTCAGCAGGCTGCTGGGCAGCATCACGCCCAGCATGCACACCGCCATGCCCAGGGCGCCCAGCAGCCAGCCTGCAAGGCCTGGGCCGCCTGCGTTGATGCCCACGTTCCAGCCCAGCAGCGCGATAAACAGCACGTTGGGGCCGGGTGCCGCCTGGGCAATGGCGATGGATGCGTTGAACTGCGGGTCGGTGAGCCAGGCGTTGCGCTCCACCAGGTAGCGGTGCATGTCGGGCGCGGTGGCAATGGCGCCGCCCACGGCCAGCAGTGACAGCGACAGGTAGTACAGGAACAGGTGGAACCAGTCGCCCGCGCTCAGGGCCGTCAAGGATGTGGTGAGGGTGGTGGCTGCATTCATGGCGCGAGCTTTCTCCACGTCAGCACGCAGGCCGCGCCACCGATCACCGGCAAAATCCAGAACAGCGGCCAGCGCAGCCACGCCATGGCCACGATGGTCAGCCCTGCAAACGCCACACACAACGGGCGGCCCAAGGGGTGGTTTTTGATCGACACAAACAGCTTGATGCCCACCCCCGCAATCAGCCCTGCCGCCACGGCGCCCATGCCGCGCAGCGCACCGGCCACGGCCGGGTGGCTGGCAAACTGCGCATAGACCACGGCCAGAGCCAGCACCAGGATCAGCGGAAAGGTCAGCATGCCCGCCAGCGCCGCCAACGCGCCGCGCAGACCAAAGTAGCGGTCGCCAATCATGATGCTGAGGTTGACCACGTTGGGGCCCGGCATGATCTGTGCCACGGCCCAGTCCTCGACAAACTCCTCGTTCGTCATCCAGCGCTTTTTCTCCACCAGCTCGCGCTGCACCACGGCCAGCACGCCGCCAAAACCTTGCAGGGCCAGCCAGGTGAAAGACCAGAACAGATCGGACGGGTTGCGGGGTTGGGGCCGGGGTGGGGATTCCGGGGGCGGGGAGGGCAGATCGGTGGCAGTGGCCATGGAAAATTGAGTAAAAATGGCTGCTAGCGCTTATCTGGTAAGCGTTGGAAGCTATTAAATCAGGAGTATTTGGGGTGCGCGGCTGGCGCTGCGGTGCACCCCGCACCATGTTACGCGCGCCACACGGGCTGCGCAGGGGATGTGGCCCTCGTCTTGCGGCAAGGCAGGGCCGGTGATTGGCGTACACGCTGGGGGTTGCGTGCCGCTATGCTGCGTGTCGGCGCAGCGCGGCTCCTTGCTGCGACTGCCACCTTTCGCCGACCCCACCAGGATTTCCCGCCATGAAACTCATCCGTTACGGCCAGCCCGGCGCAGAACGCCCCGGCCTGATCGACGCCACCGGCACGCTGCGCGACCTGTCCATGCTGCTGCCCGACATGGGCCCGGCCCAGCTCAACCCGCGCACGCTTTCTGCCCTGGCCGCCATCGACGCAAGCCGCCTGCCGCCCGTCTATGGCACACCGCGCCTGGGCAGCCCGGTGGCTGGGGTGGGCAAGATCGTGTGCGTGGGGCTCAACTATGCCGACCACGCGCGCGAGGCGGGCCTGCAGCCGCCCGCCGAGCCTGTGTTGTTCATGAAGGCCGTGACGGCGCTCAGCGGCCCCAACGACGATGTGCGCATTCCGCCCGGCGCCGTCAAGACCGACTGGGAGGTCGAGCTGGGCATCGTCATCGGCACCCGTGCGCGCCAGGTGGCCGAGGCCGATGCGCTGCAGCATGTGGCGGGCTATGTGCTGGCCAACGATGTGTCTGAACGCGCATGGCAGATGGAGCGCGGCGGCCAGTGGGACAAGGGCAAGAGCTACGACACATTTGCCCCGATCGGCCCGTGGCTGGCCACGGTTGACGAGGTCCCCGACCCGCACGCCATCGACCTGTGGCTGGAGGTCAACGGCCAGCGCGTGCAAAACGGCAGCACCCGCAACTTCATCTTTGGCGTGCCCACCTTGGTGTCGTACATCAGCCAGTTCATGACGCTGGAGCCCGGCGACGTGGTGCTGACCGGCACGCCCGCCGGTGTGGGGCTGGGGCAAAAGCCCGACCCCTGGTTCCTCAAGCCCGGTGATGTGATGCGCCTGGGCGCCACGGGCCTGGGTGAACAGGTGCAAAAGTGCGTGGGGGGATGAGTCGGGCGGTGGGCCTGGTGCGGTTTACACGGCGTAGCGCTCTTGGGGCCGGACCTATTTGCCCAGCTTGCCGATCAGCAGATGGTCCTTGGTTCGCCAGCCAGCCTGCTCCGGGGTGCTGACCCTGAAGATTTTCAGGTCCGCCTGGCTGGCGTGCTTGACGCGGTAGACCTTGAAGCTGGCCTGGTTGGCATAGGCCACAAAGAACCAGATCGCATCGCCGCTGGCCTGGGTGGCGTAGTGCACCTCGTGCCAGCACAGGTCGGCCTGGCTTTCATGCGCCACCTCGCAAATGTGGGCGTCGGCTTGGTTTTCGTATTTCACTTCCAGGATCTTGGCCATGGGCATCCTTTCGGGCGGTGGTTCGGGTGGGGGCTTGTCCTTCCAAGGGTATCCAGACTTTGGGCGCGCCAGCCCCCGGGTTGCCCTGTAGAGATGTAAGATTTTGAGTAAAAACAGGGCCTGGCGCTTTATGGGAAAGCGCAAGCAGCTATCAAATTGGGAGTGCGAGGAGCAACCAGGGCCCGGTGGCGGGTCAGTTCTCCACCTGCACCGACTCTACAAACACCAGCTCGCAGGAATTGGCCCCGGAATCCGACCGTGTGAGCGAACTCGTCCAGCGCCAGCCGCTGGGGTGTGTCACCTCCACCAGCCTGCCGGTGATGCGGATGTAGGCCCCCGCACGGGCCTTTTTGAGCGCCCGCTCCACCACGGGCGTGGCGGCAATCATGTGCATGTTGGCTGACGATTCGATGATCTCCTGCAGCGGGATGGGCGGTTGGTCGCGCCAGGTGTAGCGGTACCAGCGGCCGCCCTGGGTGATGTTCAAGGCTTCGTACACCGCAGGGTCGGCCATGCGCTTCCAGCCCAGGGCCAGGTCCAGCGGGGACAGCTCGGCCTCCTTGCCCACGTAATAGTCTTCGCGCGACAACACCCGTGCGCGCACGGCAAACGTGGCCAGTGGCTTGACCTGGTACCCCCGGAACTCGAAAGCCGCCTGGCTGGTGGCCTCCTGCGCGGGGCTGTCGGCCATTGGCTGAGAGACAGCGGCCAGCCCGTGGTTTTGCAGCCGCTGGTCGGCGTAGTGCACCCTGAGCTTCTCGACGGCAAAAAACGCCACCAGCAGGGCCATGGCGAGCTTGAGGAGGGTGGAGACGTTCATGGGCATACACAAGAGTCACGGAATTGTGCACAGATGCAACCTCAGGTAACGCCGAAAGGGGCTCCACCGATTGGCGACATCCGCTGACAGCCCGGGGGGCCGCACCCCCGCAGCGGTGGGCCCGGGTGGCGTGCACAGTGGCCGGATGCGCGCGCAACCTTTTCCCCCTCAAGTCTGTGTGTTCCATGACCGCTGAGCTGCTTCCCGCCCTGGGCTTTGTGCTGGTCGGCCTGCTGCTGGTGGTGATGACGCTGACCAGCTCCTTCATCGCGCGTGTGCCACTCAGCTCGGCCATCCTGTACCTGGCCGTGGGCGTCGGCATTGGGCCCTGGGGGCTGGGCCTGCTGGTATTGGACCCGGTGGGTGATGCCCCGCTGCTGGAGCGGCTGACCGAGATTGCCGTGCTCATCTCGCTGTTTACCGTGGGCCTGAAGCTGGATCTGCCCCTGCGCGACCGGCGCTGGCGCATTCCGGTGCAGCTGGCCACCGTGTCGATGCTGATCACCGTGGGCGCCATCACCGCCGTGGGCGTGTGGCTGCTGCACCTGCCGCTGGGCGCTGCCGTGCTGCTGGGGGCCATCCTGGCGCCCACCGATCCGGTGCTTGCGTCCGATGTGCAGGTGTCCGACCCGCAAGACCGTGATCGCTTGCGTTTTGGCCTGACGGGCGAGGGCGGGCTGAACGATGGGGCGGCGTTTCCGCTGGTGATGCTGGGTCTGGGCCTGATGTCGCTGCACGACCTGGGCGAGAGTGGCTGGCGCTGGTGGGCGGTGGACGTGCTCTGGGCCGTGGTGGGTGGACTGTTGATTGGCTACCTGCTGGGCGTGGTTGTGGGCCGGGCCATTTTGTACCTGCGCATCCGCCACCGCGAGGCGCTGGGCCCGGACGAGTTCATGGTGCTGGGGCTCATCGCGCTGGCTTATGGCGTGGCCTTGTTGTGCCATACCTACGGCTTTCTGGCGGTGTTTGCTGCCGGGTTGGCGCTGCGGCGCGCGGCGGCGGAGCCAGCTGCGTCCGTGGCATCGCCTGCGCAAGGCGACAACAACGATGGTGAAGCCCCCGTGGCCGCTCAGGCGCCGGGCCACATGATGGAGTCGGTCGAACGCTTCAACGCCCAGCTGGAACGCCTGGCCGAAGTGACTGTGGTGCTGGTGGTGGGCGCGCTGCTCTCGGTGGTGGACTTTGGCACCGAGGTGTTGTGGTTTGTGCCCGTGCTGCTGCTGGTGATCCGCCCGCTGGCGGTGTATGCAGGGCTGGTGGGCGCCAAGGTAGAGCGCTCGCAGCGCCGCCTGATCGCATGGTTTGGCATCCGGGGCATTGGCTCCATCTACTACCTCATGTACGCCATCACACACGACCTGCATCCGGTGATTGCGCAGCGCCTGCTGGCGATCACGCTGGCGGTGGTGGTGGCGTCGGTGCTGCTGCACGGTGTGTCGGTGACGCCGCTGATGCGGCGCTATGAGACCCGCAGGAAGACCAAAGCGCAGCGGCCACGGTGAGTTAGCAAGACCGGTTCAATCGAAAATGACCGCTAGCGCTTTATCCGTATGGTTTTATTGCTATGAGTTTTGCGGTTTTTGAGGGAGGTGCGCCCCCCGCTCGCCGCACCTCAGAGGCTGAGAGTTTTCGCGTGCAAGGCGGGCATGGATAAAAAACTCTCAGCCTCTCAGACCCAGGTGTCGTGGCAAGGCACATGGGCGGGGGCCAGGTTGATGTACTGCACCAGCCGGGGCTGCGTGCCCCGATTGGGGCTGGGGCCATGGGGCAGGGCCTGGTGCCAGATCACCAGATCGCCCGCGCCCGCGCCGATGGGTGTGGCACCCAGCGCATGCAGGTCTTGCTGGCGGGGCTCGACCCCAGCGGGTAGCTGGGCCAGCCAGTCGCCCACCCGGCGGTGAAAACCTGGCACCAGGGTAAGGGCACCTTGTTCGGGGGGCGTGTCGGTCAGGTACAGGATGCCCTGGGTGGCAAAGGGAATAGGCTGGTGCAGGCTCACATCCCAGTGCATGCCCTGGCCGCCGTAGGGGTAGCCGGGGCGTTCTGGAGGGTTGAAGCCACAGCGGTCGGTGCTGCGCCACAGGTCTGCCGTGCCCCACAGCTGCGCAAATGCCTTGTGGATGCGCAGGGAACGTCGGTTGACGTCGAATGCCGGGTGCTGAAACATCTGCACCATGGTGTTGCGCGGGGCGTGGGCGTACCACGACTCCACATCTGCCGGGTCGGCGCGCACGGCCTCCCACACCGCCTGTGCGGCGGCGGCGCAGTGCTCTGGCGTGGTGGCCTGGCGTACCACCACATAGCCATGCTCGTCCCAATGCGCCAGTTCGTCCGCATCCAGCACGGGCTCCATCGCATCGATCCGGGCCTGCAGCTGCAAGGCCGCTTCGGGCGCCGGGCCGCCATCCACAAGGGCTTGAATCCGCGCCACGGTGGCAGCATCGGGCGCGCCCGCCGTGCGCACGATCCAGTCCTCAAAGGCAGCGAACTCCGGGGCCTCGCGCAGCACGTATTGCATGGTCTGCTCCAGCCCCACACCCAGCGCGGCCAGCACGATCTGTGTGCGGTGGGCCTCCGCTTCGGCGCCCCTCAAACCCTGGCCCTGGCGTGCGGTCATCCAGCGTGACCAACAGCGTTTGAGGTGTGGGACCTGCAGGGCGCCCCTGTCCGCATCGGGCGGCAAGGAGCCAGACGCTGTTGGGGGCGTGGTGGTTGCGATCGGGGAGTGCATGGATGGAGCAAATCAAAAACGGTTCGGGGTCACAAGGCAGCGCCCGCGCCGAACCCTGCGCGCAGGCCTGCCGATTTTGCCGCGTGGCCCGCCATCACCGGGCTAGGGCCACATCGCCTGCAAGCCGCTGCGCCACCACATTGCGCACAGACGCCGGGGCGCTCTCCAGCAGGCTGGGCCATTCCGTTTTGGCCCGCGCCACCGTGTCGCGCAACAAGGCCAGGTGCCGGGGTACGCGCAGCAGCCCGGCCGATTTCATCAGGCCTTCCATGTCGTCCCAGGTCAGCGCCCGCAGGGTGTTGTCGATGGCGCGGTTCACGGCATATTGCTGGTCCGGCACGCCCTCAAAAAACGCGGCCACACACACCGGGTCGTACACCGGGGCCAGCTGCGGCACGCGGCCGTCGGGGTAGACCAGGGCCCAGTTTTTCAGGTGCGCGTCGGTGTTGCCCATCAGGATGAAGGCCACCATGCGCGCCAGAAACTCGCGCGTGTCCAGCACGGGCTGGCGGCTCAGGCGGTTGAGCACGCGCAGCATGGTGGCCCAATCCTGCAGCGCGCCCTTGCCATGGGTTTTGCCGTATTTCTGGCGCGGCGTGTAGCCCAGCACCTGGTTGAACTCTTCCATGTGCACGCGGGCGCCGCCGGGCAGGTGGTCAAAACGCTGCACGGCCAGAATTTCGTTGAAGGGCACGGCATCGGGCAGGTCGGCCTCGGCCCGGGTGATGACGCGCACATCGGCGCAATGCAGGCCCAGCGCCTTGCACAACTGGTAGCCGGTGAACTCGTTGGCCACCAGGTCGGGGTGGGCGGTGGTGGGCAGCTTCAAGATCACGCTGCCCGCCGCGCCCTTGCGATGCACCGTGTAGCGGCGGCCGTCCTGCACCGCGCTGAACTTGGTCACCACGCCGGGCAGCGATGCCGCGTCTTCCACCGGGTATTCCACAAACCCCGGCTCCAGCACATCGAGCCCCTGGGTCGTGTGCCAGTGCCGCACCACGTCCGGGATGCCGTCTTGCGCAGGCACGGGCTCCACCTCCAGCGCGCCCATCAGGTCGTGGCCTGCGGCGGCCAGCAGCTCGAACTCGTCATCGGGGCTACAGCCACGCTCGTGCGCAAGCCGCTCGCGGTTGTGGCCCTCGGGCAGCAGGTTCTGAAAATACACCGGCCAGCGCCCATCGGTGCGCACCAGCCGCGCATCCCGCGCCGACGCGAGGATCTGCTGCGTCGCGGCCTCGTCGGCACCCTGAAAGCTCAGCGACAGGGTGGGGCGCTGCGGGTTGCGGATGTAGCTCTCGTCAAACGACACGCGCAGGATGTCGCCGTATTGCGAGAGGTAGCCAATCGGCTCGCGACCGCCCGCCGCCCCGTCCGCCTTTGCCGGGCGGTGCAGGTACAGGCGCAGGTAGCGGATGGAGGTGCTCATGGAGTGTTGGCGGAATGGGTGCGCACGTGGTGACCGCTATTGGTCAGCGTCGCATGTCGTCCACCACGGATGGCGGGGCATCCACGCCCTCGGGCTGCCCCAGAAACTTGCCCCCCGACTGGATGAACGCCTCCAGGCTGGGCCGCAGGCTGCTGGGCACGGCAATGATGTCCATGCCCAGCACGCGGGCCATTTCAGCCAGGGTGGAATAGCGCGGGTCCAGGTCGCCGCCTTCGGTGCGCTGCACCGTCATGCGGCTAAGGCCTGCACGCTCGGCAAGCTGGGCCTGGGTCATCTGGTGGGCCTTGCGGGCGGCGGCAAGGGTAGGTACGAGGTCAGTAGGCATGATGCTATTTATACTCTTAATATTTAAAAAGAGTATAAATTTTATCTTTTCGCAAAGTTTTTTGACCCAACGGGGGCGAGAAGTGGCGGGTGTGCCGCTACAGGTCAGGCCGAGTCTGTGCCACTGTTCCGGCGGGACTGCCCGGAACGGGCGCATTGCAGCGGTTGCTGTCGGTGATGTCGGCCCTCTGAGTTCACGGTCTGGGCCACTCAGCGCTCATTCACGCGCATGGACATCTCGGACCCAGTGGCCTGGTTCAAAGTTCGGCTGACCTTGCCAGCCAGCCAGCCGGTACGTTCACCACGCCCGAACCTCTATTGACATCGGCCCATTCGGCGTGGACTTGCATGCAGCTCAATGAACCCGCAGCACCTCAAATTGCTGTCTGATTGAAGCGACCTGTATCGACACCTCGTCACCCTCGCATTTACCCAGCATGGCCCCGCCCAAAGGGGCCTCGCTGCTGATGACCTGAACGAGCTGTGCGCCGCTGACCAACTTCATGCTGCCCCCATCCGGGCCGAGGAAGAGCTGCTGCTGCTTGTCGTCAGAATCAACCAGGCAGACCAGCGCGCCGAGCTGGATACCTTTGCTGGCGTCGTAGGGGCGCGGGCGGAATTGGCGCCAATTGGCTATCGCCTGGCGGATGGCTTCGGCGCGCCGAGCTTGGCCGGTGGCCAGGTAGGCGGCTTCGAGTCCTAATGTGTCGTATTTGTTTTCGGCGATGTTTTCTTCGTGAGTGGCCGTTTCATGGGCCGCCCGCATTGCCTGTTCTGCTTGCAGCAGGTCTTCGGCGAGCCGTTCCAGCACCTGCTTCTGCAGCAAAAATTTATCCATGATGAAGGGTCGGCATCTCGAACAAGCGGGGGTAAGTCTTGATTGTGAAGGGCTCCACCAGCCCTCGACGCTCTTGTTGGCTGCCGTGACCTTCAGCTAAGTGCACGCTGCTACCGATGAGATCATTGATGGAGCCCATTGCCAGGTACGAAGGGATAGACTGAGCTATGCAAAGATCTCCCCTCAGCGTTGTTGCAGCCGTTCGTTGGTTGGCTTTGGCAATTTTTTGCTTCGGCATTGTCACTGTCGGCCAAATGCTGATTTTTTATCAGGTCACGCGTTGGGGGAGGTTTGTCTGTCCAGAAGGGTGGTGGCGTTCGTCGCCCGGACTATGTGCTTTTCCACCCGTATCAATTTCGATCTGGTCGATTAGCTACGCTGCAGTTTCGATACTTCTTGTTTGCACTGGCGTGTTGCTCGCGCCCTCACATAAGCTGAAAGCTTGCGCGACCATGCTGATCGCGTTGATGAGTTGGCAAGCCTACATCCTCATCGCCAAATCGTTTTCTTGGGTGGCTCTCGGGTCGCTGTGTGCAGTGGTTGGCATAGCAACATGCTTTGGCCTTGGCGCACTGGCTTCGCGTAGCCCATCATTGCGGCGAACGTACGCAAATATTCCCGCTCCTCAGTAGATCAAGCATCCGTTGCCGGTAGCCCTGGACGGCTCCTACTGGTCAATAGCCACAGTCGTTGCAACGGCCGCAACGGGCCCTGAGCAGACGGTGGGCACCATTTCCCTAAACAGTCATCTATTCACAATCCGGCTTGCTCACAGTTCGAGCGATGCTGTTGGAGATCCTATATCGCAGGTTTCTCGGTCTAATTTACGTTGGGGGGCTATCAAGGCCTCCGCGCTCTATAACGGTATTCACCTGGGTATTAATGCCACTCTCGAAGCCAATGACCAGCCCGCTAGCTCGCGCGGCGGTCCTCACCGCATTCTTCTTTGTCTCGCTGGGCGCCTTCCTGGACCTTGTTCAAGGGGGCCGCTTCGTTTTTTTCTACGGCGCTCAGTACACGCAAGCGGCGTTGGTGGCCTTTCTCTTCCTCCTCCCTGCCTGCGCCGGTCTGTTGCTCACCCAACCGCGTTTCACTGCCCATATGCAATGGCGCTATCCAACTCGTTGGGTGCGCTGGCTGTTCATCAACCCTCTCATCACTGTCATCACTGCAGGAGCCATAGTCGTTGCGCCTCGTGGCTGGCTCGCGGCAGGCACTTGGGCCTTCGGCACACCGCAAGCTCCTCTCGTCGCTAAGGTCATTTCGGTGGAACAGTTCAGAGCTCGCAAGGGGTGCGACCAGCATGCCACCCTCAGCCTCCTATCGGTTCAAGCAACTATCTGCCTCGCCGATCACTACGTCGGCGCCCCGCTCAGGACGGATCAGGAAGTTTTCGTTTCCGGGAAGGCCTCTTTTACTGGGTTTTTTATTGGCAACTTTGCAGCCAAATGAGTATCTTCCAGCGGCCGCCTAACGCCTCCACCAAGAGGACCAGTCGCGCTTACATGGTGGTGCGTTGAGTGTCCGCTCTTACTTGTCGCCACCGGCTGCTCCTGGCCGGACTCAGTCGGTCAAAGGACGGTTCGAGCCGACGCTCACCCATCACGTTGAAGCTGCTTGCGCATCAAGGCATTTGGGACGGTCACACCGCGAAGCATTGGTAGTCGTCGCTCTACGATATTAAACCCGTGGAGAGCAAAGAACGGCTCGGCAGTCTTGCTCACATCCGACGTCAGCTCGCTCAGTCCAAGAGACTTGGCTTCTTCATGGATACGAGCCATCAGCAGTGTGCCAATTCCCTGTCGCGGATGAGCGCCTGACACGAAAAAATGGTCGATGTAGCCGTGCGGCTGAACGTCCGCATAGCCAACGATTTCGCCGTCAAGCTCAACCAAGAAGGGGCGAATTTCTTGAACCTTATTTGCCCACAGGTCCATGTCAAGGTCCGCCGGTGCCCATGCACCAATTTGCTCAGGTGTGTAGTTGCGGCAGGCGACTTCATGGATTGCCGTGAAATACACACGGAACAACGCAGCTTCATCACCAAGCCGGAACCGACGAACTTCCATGAGAGTCTCCACTACATCACAAATTGACCACGAGTCTGTCACATATAGGTTGCATCGCGATCGACCGCTCTTGGCCGAAAGCCGCAAAGTAGCCACGCAACTAGTCTAAAAAGTCCTGTGGAATTTCCTTCTTGAAGGTGGCAATTGCCTCCTCAAGAAGTTCCAGTGAGACCTCTTGTTTGTGCAGGGTTACCTCACGGGTCATCTTTGTATCGTCGCGGAAAATCTCTAAAACTAGAGTTTCATCGACATAAAGTTCGATGCCAATTCCATCTCGATTTCGAACATCGCTGGCGACAACCCATTTTTTGTTTGCTATGTCAGCAGCTGGTCGATTCATATTTTGTACAGACAGGGTGTGAATGTCCGCAGTTGGCCGGAACCAGTCGTCCTCGTTATCTCAGACATTGCCGTCGCGACTGCTCGCGAGTGACATGCTGGGGCCTCCTGTCTCAAACTTTCGCCGTGAATGAGTGGGCCGCGTCACAGGACCAGTTGTCTCAGGATTCATTGGCCATGAACAGTCAAGAACCTGTCAAAAATAATAGCTGCTAGCGCTTGCTCAATAAGCGCTAGGGGCCCAAAACACCGAATATTTAGCCGTAGTATTCGCCTCGACTCACTGGGCACCACCTGACACCTAGTTGCTGGGTAGTGCGCCGGTTGGGCGTCGTTACCTGACCTACCCAGCTACCTCGCATCCTGCGGCTCTGGCAGCACCTGCGCCCGCTCCCCACAAAACCGCTGCGCCTCATCCCCCAACCAATCCCGCACCAGCTGCATCGCCGGGCTGGGGTGGGCGGTGGTCACAAACGAATACGCCGCCCGTGACAACACGCTACGCCCCAGCAGCGGAACCAAACGCCCGGCCTTCACGTCCTGCAGCACCAGCGCCGCGCGGCCCATGGCGATGCCTTGACCAGCCAGGGCGGCGCCCAGGGCCAGTTGCGACAGGTTGAACTGCTGGCCGCCTGCCCAGGGCGGGGGTGTGGTGCCCACCTGCGCAAACCAGTGTTGCCACTCTTCATAGGTGTCGGCGCCGTCCCAGGCGCTGCCGTCGTGCAGCAGCCAGTCGCCGTGCAGGTCTTGCGGCTGGGTGATGGGCGGGTGGCGGGCCAGGAACTCTGGGCTGGCCACGGGGATGAGCCATTCGTCCAGGAACACGGTGGCGTTCAGGTCGCGGTAGCCGCCCAGGTCAAAGCGCACGGCGGCCTCGATGCCGTCGCGCACCATGCGGGTGCGGTCCAGCGTGTGGAATTCGCCAAACACGCGCAGGCCGGTGTGCGGGTGCTGGCGAAAGAAGTCGCCCAAGCGGGGCGTGAGCCAGCTCATGGCAAACGAGGGTGAGCAACTCAAGGTGGCGGTGGCGGACTCGGGCGGCTGGCGCATTTGGGCCAGGGTGCTTTCGATGGCGTCAAAGCTCTCGCGCAGCACCACGGCCAGCCATTTGCCCTCGGGCGTGGGCACCAGCGCGCGCGGGGTCCGCAAGAAAAGCGGGCGGCGCAGCCAGTCTTCGAGTTGCTTGACCTGCTGGCTGACGGCGCCCTGGGTAATGCACAGCTCGGCCGCCGCCTTGGTAAAGCTGCCATGGCGGGCTGCTGCATCAAAACTGCGCAGCCAGGCCAGCAGGGAGGGGGAGAGGCGAATATCCATTATTAATACTAATGCTGCGCTCACTATAAATGGCTTGTGACGGCGGCGTGACCGGCGAAGAATGCAGTCAAGACTTCAACGACTGAATGAATCTGTATGACGCCTGCTGAACGAACGCCTGCTGTGGATGCGCTGCTGGCCACCCGCTTGCGCAATGCCCAGCCCGCGCTGTGGACCAACCCGGCCCGGCAGGCGCAACCCCCGGCTGCTTTGCAGGCGCTGGGGCAAAGCATTAGTCTGGATGATACGCAGGCCGCCGCCGACCGATTGGCCCGTTTTGCGGGCCTGCTGGCGCAGGTGTTCCCGGAGCTGGCTGCCACCGGGGGCGTAGTGGAGTCGCCTCTGCTGCCCGCCTCCGCGTTGCAACCTGCGCTCGGTTTGGCCGAGGGGCAGGGGCGCCTGTTCATCAAGGCCGATCACAGCCTGCCCGTGGCGGGCTCCATCAAGGCCCGGGGCGGCATGCACGAGGTGCTTGAGTTTGCCGAGCGGCTGGCGCTGGAGCATGGGCTGGTACAGCCCGGCGGGGATTACCGTGCGCTGGCCACTCCGGCAGCGCGCGAGGTGCTGGGCCGCTACCAGGTGGCGGTGGGCTCCACCGGCAACCTGGGGATGAGCATTGGCGTGGTGGCGTCGGCCCTGGGTTTCCAGGCCACGGTGCACATGTCGGCCGATGCGAAGGAGTGGAAGAAGGACCGCCTGCGCCAGCGCGGCGTGCAGGTGGTGGAGCACACCGGCGACTACGAACGCGCCGTGGCCGCAGGCCGTGCCGAGGCGGCCAGCAACCCGATGTGCCACTTTGTGGACGACGAGCAATCGTTCTCGCTGCTGCTGGGCTACAGCGCGGCGGCGCTGCATTTACAGAACCAATTGGTGGAGCAGGGCGTGGCGGTGGATGCCGAGCACCCGCTCATCGTGTACCTGCCTTGCGGGGTGGGTGGCGCGCCAGCGGGCATCGCGTTTGGCCTGCGGCAGTTGCTGGGGCCGCATGTGTTTTGTTTTTTTGCCGAGCCGGTGCAGTCGCCATGCTTCATGGTGCAGATGCTGGCCGACACCACACCAGGGATGGACGACCACCCCTCGGTGTACGACTGGGGTCTGACCAACCGCACCGAGGCAGATGGCCTGGCCGTGCCGCGTGCGTCGCTGCTGGCCGCGGAGCTGATGCAGCCGCTGCTGTCGGGCGTGTTTACCGTGGCCGATGACACCTTGTTTGCGCAGCTGGTGCTGGTGCTGGATGCCCTGGGCGAGCGCATCGAGCCCTCGGCTGCGGCAGGCTTCAGCGGCCCGGCCATGCTGACGGGCACTACCGCCGGGCAGGCCTGGCTGCGCAGCACGGGCATCGACGCGGTGCTGCACAACGCCACACACCTGGTGTGGACCACGGGCGGCCTGCTGGTGCCCGATGCGCAGTACCAGGGCTTTGTGCAGCGTGGGCGGGCCGTGCTCGCGGCACAAGGCTGATTGTTGTCATTCCCTGATTCGTCTATCCCCCAACCTTTGTCACCTTTGGAGAGCTCCCCATGAACCGCAAGCAACTGCTTTTGTCGTCCGCCATCCTCTGTGCTTTGGGGGGCGCTGCATGGGGCCCTGCCGTGGCGCAAGAGGCTACGTTCCCTTCCAAGCCCATCACGCTGGTGATTCCGTTCCCGCCCGGTGGAGCCACTGACGTGCTGGGTCGCCTCATTGGCAAGAAACTGGGCGACAAGCTGGGCCAGAGCGTGGTGATCGACAATCGCGCGGGGGCGGGCACCACCATCGGCGCGGCCTATGTGGCCAAGGCCGCGCCGGACGGCTACACGCTGCTGATGAGCTCGGGCACCACCTTCACAGTGAACCCCGCCGTGCGCGCCAAGCTGCCGTACGACCCGGTCAAGAGTTTTGAGCCCATTGGCATCGCAGGGCGCACCAGCCTGATCCTGCTGGCCAACAAGGACGTGCCGGTCAGCGACGTGAAGCAGTTTGTGACCATGGTGAAGGCCGCGCCCGACAAGTATTCGTATGGCTCGTATGGTGCCGGCACCACGTCGCAGTTTGCGGGCGAGATGTTCTTTCACGCGGCGGGCCTCAAGATCCAGCATGTGCCCTACAAGGGCAGCTCCCCCGCCATGGTGGACCTGATGGGCGGGCAGATTCCGTTCACGGTCGATACCGTGTCGGCCGCGCTGCCGCAGCTGAAAGACGGCAAGATCAAGGCGATTGCCGTGACGGCGGGCAAACGCTCGGCCCTGTTGCCCAAGGTGCCCACGCTGGCCGAAAGTGGCTACCCCGGCGTGGAGATGGACACCTGGCTGGCCATGGTGGCCCCACGCGGCTTGCCGCCCGCCGTCAAGGCTCGTCTGGAACTGACGCTGGCGCAGGTGGTGGCAGACCCCGAAACCCGCGACAAGCTGATCGCCGTGGGGTTTGAACCGACCTATGCTTCTGCCAAGGCGGTAAGCGAGCTGATCGACAAGGAACTGCCGCTGATGCGCGCCGTGGCGCAGCGGGCGGCCATTACGGCAGACTGATCGGGCCCCAAAAGGCTGAGAAAAAGAGGAGACACATTCGATATGACGACTTCACACAGCACCCTGGTCGAGCTGACCGCCAACGAACTGCGCTACCGCATCGGCACGCGGGAAGTCTCACCCGTCGAGCTGCTCGACGCTTGCATTGAGCGCATCGCGGCCGTCAACCCGCATGTGAACGCCATCACCGCCACCTGCTATGACCGCGCGCGCACCGAGGCCAAGGCGGCCGAGCAGGCGGTGTTGCGTGGCGAGCCGTTGGGTCTGCTGCATGGTCTGCCCATGGGCGTAAAGGACCTGGAGGCCACGGCCGGGCTGTTGACCACCTATGGCTCGGAGATCTACCGCAGCAACATCCCGGCGGAGGACAACGTGCTGGTGGTACGCCTGCGTGCGGCGGGTGCCATCGTCACCGGCAAGACCAACATCCCCGAGATGGGTGCAGGCGCCAATTCGCGCAATACCGTGTGGGGCGCCACGGGCAATCCGTTCAACCCCAATCTGAACGCCGGGGGCTCGTCGGGCGGATCGGCCGCTGCGCTGGCGTGCGACATGCTGCCGGTGTGCACGGGGTCGGACACGGGCGGGTCGCTGCGCATACCGGCGTCCATTTGCGGCGTGGTGGGCTTCCGGCCATCGCCTGGGGTGGTACCCAGCTCGCGCAAGCTGCTGGGCTGGACTCCTATTTCGGTGGTGGGGCCCATGGGCCGTACGGTGGAAGAGGCCTGCTTGCAGCTGGCCGCCACGGCGGGCATGTCGGCAGGCGACCCGCTGAGCTACCCGCTGGACCCGATGAGTTTTCTGTTGCCCGAAACGGTGGACCTGAGCCGCCTGCGGGTGGCCTATACCGAAGACTTCGGCGCCTGCGCGGTGGACAACGGCATTCGCACTGTGTTCCGCCAGAAGGTGCAGGCCATGAAGCACCTGTTTGCCAGCTGCGATGCCATCGACATCGACCTGGGTGACGTGCACCGCTGCTTTGACGTGCTGCGCGCCGAAGCCTTTGTGGCCAGCACGCGCGAAGCCTATGAGCGCGACCCCACCAGCCTGGGCCCCAACACCCGCGCCAACTACGAAATGGGCGCTGCGATGACCCTGCTGGACAGCGCCTGGGCGCAGGCCGAGCAGACGCGCATCCTGGCGCGGTTCCAGAAGTTGTATGAGCAGTACGACGTGATCCTGGCGCCCACCACGCCCGTGTCGCCTTTTGCGTGGACGCAGCTGTTCGCCAGCCACATCAACGGCGAGCCGCAGGCCAACTACTACCGATGGCTGGCGCTGACCTATGTGACCACGTTGACCACGCACCCAGCGCTCAGTTTGCCGTGCGGGCTGGATGACGTGGGGATGCCGTTTGGTTTGCAGATCGTGGGGCGCTTTCGCGCCGACCGCCACACGCTGGGCGTGGGCCATGCGCTGGAGCAGGCATTCAAGGGCATCGCCGGGCTGGCCCGCCCACGGCCTGACATCGCCAAGCTGATGCAAACAAACGCCGAGCCCGCGCTGACCTCCATCGTGACCGGCGCGCCCGATCCGCGTGATGCGCGCAGCCTGCCGCGTGATGACCGTGCCACCTCGGTGGCGCAAGTGTCAGCGGTGTAATTCGAGCCAGGAGACAAAACCATGCAATCAGCGGACACCATCGTCATTGGCGCGGGCATTGCAGGTGCCTCGGTGGCTTGGCAGTTGGTACAGGACAAAGCCGATGGGGAGGGCGCCAGCGTGCTGCTGCTGGAGCGCGAATCGCAGCCCGGTTACCACACCACCGGCCGCTCGGCTGCCCTGTACATGGCCACCTACGGCACGCCCAACATCCAGGCGCTGACGCGGGCGAGCCGTGCGTTTTACGATGCACCCCCGCCGGAGTTCGGGTCCGACCCCATCCTCTCGCCCCGTGGCGTGGTCTACGTGGCCGGGCCGGACCAGCTCGACATGCTGAAACAGGCCTATGCAGAAGCCCACGCCATCTCCCCCAATGTGGAATGGGTGGAGCAGGCCGCACTGCTGGCCCAGCTGCCGTGCCTGAAGCCCGAAGCCGTGGCCGCAGGCATGAGCGAGCCCGAGGCGGCCGACATCGATGTGCACGCGCTGCACCAGGGCTACCTGCGTGGCCTGCGCCAGCGCGGCGGCCAGGTGCTGACGAATGCGGAAGTCACGGCCCTGCAGCGCGTTGGCGATAGCTGGCAGGCGACCCTGGCCGATGGCCGGGTGCTGCAGGCCAAAACCATTGTGAATGCCGCAGGCGCCTGGGCTGACGTGGTAGCGGGCCTGGCAGGCGTGCCGCCCATCGGCCTGGAGCCGCGCCGCCGCACCGCCTTCACCTTTGCCGTGCCCGAGGGCATGGACGCCACGCACTGGCCTGCGGTGATCGGCATCGACGAGAGTTTTTACTTCAAGCCCGATGCGGGCCAGCTGCTGGGCTCGCCCGCCAACGCGGACCCTACGTACCCGCACGACGTGGTGCCCGAAGAACTGGACGTGGCCACGGGGATTTATCACATCGAGGAAAAAACCACCTTCCAGATCCGCCGCCCCTCCCACATCTGGGCGGGCCTGCGCTCGTTCGTGCCCGATGGCGACATGGTGATTGGCTGGGACAACCATGTGCCCGGCTTCTTCTGGTTGGCCGGGCAGGGTGGGTATGGGATTCAAAGCGCTGCAGGTGCCTCGCTGCTGGCCCGGCAGTTGTTGCGCGGCGAATCGCTGGCCGATGAGCTGGTGCGCGAGAAGGTGGATATGGCAGGGCTGTCGCCTGCGCGGCTGAGGTAGTTCCGCGCCCCTTGATTTGGGTGGCCGAGCGGCTCAGGCGAACGTGTTGACCTGGGTGCCCAGCGCGCCAGAAGTTGCCAGCGCAGGCTGGGGCATGGACTGCTGCATGGCGTCCAGCATCGTGGCGGCCGACACGGCCTGCATGTCCAGCGCCTTCTTCAAGACCACCATGTTCAGCGCGTCCGACGTCTTGGCACTGGCCAGCGCGGTGGCGGTGTTGACGATGCTGTTGGTGAGGGCGACGTCCATGGTGGTTCCTTGGGGTAATGGGTGGATATCGGTAATTTGGGAAGTGCGCTTGAGGGGTGTTACATCTCTGCCCTGTTAAGGATGACCTGCATAACCCTCGCGAGGCGGTGGTAGTGCGGATCGGGATGGGGCACAAGGCGTCTTTTTGCAGCGAATAGCCGCGCTATTGGCAAGAAAAGCAACGCAGTGGACCGCCCGAGACCGCGCTATCACAGACCGCAGGGAGTTGTGCAGGTCATCCTTAAGAGCCTGTTTACGATCTCCCAGGGGTCGCGTTGGAGCGCAATCGGGATGAGTGGATGCTTCGGGTGCGCCGCGTGGGCTCATGCCCATGCAAGCAGCCGAGGCGTTCAATCGCCCGATTTCGCTCCAACCCTTCGGGCAGCGGTCTTTGCGGGCGGTCTGCGGCGTGGCGGCGCTTGCCGATAGCCGAGCTATTGGCTGCGCACCGCGCCTTGCATACCATCCCGCAAAGACCGCTGCGCGACTCCTGGGAGATCGTAAACAGGCTCTAAGGCTCCTACTCCAGCGCCGCCACCCCAATGGCCGTGCACGTCGCCAAATCAGACTCGCGCCCCTGGGGCAATTGCCGTGCTGTATCCCGCAGCGCAGTGCGCAAGCCTTCTTCCAGCGTAGGGTGGTAGAACGGCATACCCAGCAGATCGTGCACGGTGAGTTTTTGCTGAATGGCCAGCGCGAGCAGGTGGGCCATGTGTTCGCCTTGTGGGGCGCACATTTCAGCGCCCAGCAGGCGGCCGGTGGCCTGGTCGGCGTGGATGCAGATGCGCCCGTGGTTTTGCTGCGCGGTGCGGGCGCGGCCCTGGTTGTCAAAGCTGGCTGTGCCGGTGACGGTGTGGGCGGGGTCCATGTCGGCAAAGCGCTGGCCCACGGTGGCGATGTTGGGGTCGCAGAACACGATGCCCAGCGGGGTGCGGCGCTGAAAGCGTGTGGGGGTGTCAGCCAGCGCGTTCATGCCCGCAATGTGGCCTTCGTCGGCGGCCTCGTGCAACAGGGGGGCATGGGTGTTTGCGTCTCCGGCCAGAAACACGGGCAAATCGCCTATTTGCTGGGTTTGTGGATTGACGGTGGGCATGCCGCGCGGGTCCAGGGGCACCCCCAGCGTCTCCAGGCCCAGGTACTGGATGTTGGGCACCCGGCCCATGGCCGCGATGACCTGGTCCACCACCACGCGGTTGTTGCCACTGGTGACTTCAATGCCGCCGGGTACTTCACGCAGCTGCGCTTCGGCCCCCATGTGCAGCACCATTTCCTGCTTGAGCAGCGCTGTCAGTTCGGCGTTGAGCACTGGGTCGCTCAGGCCCGCCAGCGTATCGCCCGTGGTGAATGCGGCCACCTGCAAGCCCAGCCGCGCAAGGGCTTGCGAAATCTCCACCCCAATGGGGCCCATGCCAATCACGGCAATGCGGGGGCCGAGGGCGCTTTGCTCGAACAAGGTGTCGGTGGTGAGCATGCGGTCGCCAAACGCGAGCCATTCTTCCGGCACGCTGGGGCGTGACCCGGTGGCGATGATGATGCTGCGGGTGGCGTAGGCGGTGCCGTCAATGTCCACCGAGTGGGGGCCCAGCAGGGTGGCGCGCCCCGACATATGTGCGCTGCCCAGTTCGCTGGTGGCTTTGAGGGCGCCGGCCACAAAGTCGTCGCGCAGATCGCGCACGCGCTGCAGCACGGCGGGCAGGTCGGCGGTCAGCGCGCTGGCGCCCCGCAGGCCGAATTCTTCAAACGTATGGCGGCGGTGGAAGGCGTTGGCCGCCTCGATCAGTGCCTTGGAGGGCATGCAACCCACGCGGGCGCAGGTGGTGCCCCAGGGGCCTTCGTTGACGATGAGGTAGCGTTCCGTGCGCTTGCGCACTTCGCGCAGGGCGGCCAGACCGGCGGTGCCTGCGCCGATGATGATGGTGTCGAGCGGTTGGCTCATAGCGTCTCCTTAGCAGCCCGGTAAAGCTCTGAGTGTGGCGGCCTGCCGCTACAGCGCTTGTAGGCGTAAAGGCATTTGTTCCGAGTCGGCGCCAGGTCCGGCTGGGCTGCCCCTAGGAGGGTGGGCGGCAGAAGGCATCGAAGCGAAACGCGCAAGACCGGTTTATCGCGCGTTGCAGCCGATGCTCCCTCTGCAGCCCACACTCCCAGCTCAGGCGTCGGGCTCGGTCCAGCCCACGCGGCCTTGGCCGCTGTTGTTGATGCGCAGCACAAAGGCGGCGGCCTGGGCCTCGGGCAAGCGCAACTGCAGCGTGACGAGCGTGCCGTGCTGCACGTTGATCAGCTCCGCACCCGCGGCCTCGATCTCGCGGCGCAGCAGCCCCTCCAGCGCATAGGGCACATGGCACTGCAGGGTTTTCATGCGTTGCAGCGTGACCTTGGGCGCGGTCAGCAGGGCCTGGGCAATGGTGTCGGTGTAGGCGCGCACCAGTCCGCCTGCGCCCAGCTTGACGCCACCAAAGTAGCGCACCACGGTGGCCAGCACGCCTTCCAGGTCCTGGTGGCGCAGCACGTCGAGCATGGGGCGGCCTGCCGTGCCACCAGGCTCGCCGTCGTCCACCGCCGCCGACTGTCCGCCCGCCAGCAGCGCCCAGCAGATGTGGGCGGCGCCGGGGTGCTGCTTCCACAGGGCATCCACCGTCGCCTGCGCACTGGCACGGTCGGCCATGGGTTGCACACAGCCGATGAAGCGGCTTTTCTTGATGATGATTTCGCTGTGCGCGGGCGCAGCCAGGGTCTGTGACATGGGGCGAAGAGTTTACGGCGTGGCGGATTCGGCCGATTTGTGGCGTGCACCGTGCCGTTTGTCGCGATAAGCGCGCCCTTCGTGACAAAACCGTGTTGTTTGTGCGTTCTGTCACACCTGCAAAAGGCGCTCGTTCCTACACTTGAGGCTTGTTGCTGTGGCCTAACCTGCTGCTACCGATTTGAAAGCACTCAGGCCATCAGAAAAGGAACTGCCATGTTTGCCGCACCATTTACCGCTCCCCTGCATGAAACCCTCGCCAGCCACGTTTTTGGTCGGTTGATGCCCCAGCGCGCGCAGCCAAGTGTGGCGGAGGCGGTCATGGCCCCAGTGCAGGCAGCACCCGTTGTGGAGGACGATGCGATCCCGGACTTGGCCCAGCGGGTGCGCGAAGTGGGGGAGTGGTAGCTGTCTCGCCTGCTGCCGGTGGTGGTATTGCCACCGCGTCATAAAAAAATGGTCCTGAGGGACCATTTTTTTATGGGGTGTTTTCAGAGCCCGATCAGCGCTTTGGCGATATGCCCTGCGATTCGGGGAGACTCCTTCAGCCTCCGTGTGCTGTAGCCATACCAGTCCTTGCCAAAGGGCACATAGATGCGCACGTTGAAGCCCATGTCCCGCAGTTTGTCGCGCAGGGGTTCGCACACGCCCAGCAGCATCTGAAATTCAAATTGGCTTCGATCGATGTCATCGCGGCGCGCCCGTTCGACGATGCGCGCGATCAATGCAGCATCGTGCGTGGCAATGCCGACGAAGCTACCTGCTTCGAAACAACGCTCAACATGCTTCAGGAAGTGTTCGTTGATGGCACTGCGGTCGTTCCAGGCCTCGTGCACGAGGTGCGAGCGATCCTCCACGTATATGCCTTTGCAGATGCGCAAGGTGCTGGCTTCGCGCAAGAGCGGCTCAATGTCCTGGTAGGTGCGCAGCAGATACGCCTGTAGTGCCAGGCCGACGTTGTCAAAGCCTTCCCGCAAGCATCCGAACAATTCGATTTCCTTTTGGGTACAGCGCGTGTCCTCCATATCCAGGCAAACGGAGTTCCGGTGGTGCTCTGCGGTGTCGAGAATGCTCAGGATGAGTTGTTCGCACTGCTGCGCATCCAGCAGCAGTCCGAGTGCGGAAGGCTTGATCGAAATGTTGGCCTGCAATCCCTGGGCGTGGACGGCGTGGAGCACTTCGATGTAGATGTTGGCAGTGGCCTGCGCCTGCTGCAGGGTCGAGATGGTTTCGCCCAGTACGTCGAGCGTCACGGAGAAGCCTTGCGCGTTGAGCTGTTGCACGCGCACGAGGGCTTCGGCGAGGGTGTCGCCTGCGATGTAGCGGCGAGAAATTTTGCGGATCAGTGCGCGGGGCACCCAAGGGATGGCGCGCGCCACCAGTGTGTCGAGAAGTTGCATGTCGGTATCCAGGATGAGAACTGACGCCTTTCGTCTTCCGAGCTCCGTCATGGCAACGGAGCACTTGAAAAAGACGAAAAAAGCAAAGCGCTGGCCCGGGCATGGGGCCAGCAAGGGCAGCGGTTGCCACCGTCTGTGCCAAAGGCGCAGTGGAGGCTCACGCTGCGGGCGTTCAGTACATCAATGGAGGCCAGGCGGCGCGTTGCATGCGTTCTTCTCTGGGTAGTTGTCGACGTGAGGTGCCAAGCCGGCGATGTTACAGCTTGAGCTCCCACGTCTCCCCCACCAGCTGCTGGCCAAAACCTTCGTACGGCTCTGACTTGACCAGCTTGAATCCGCGTTTGGCATAAATGCCCCGTGCAGCAGCCAGGCAGCTGTTGGTCCACAGCACCATCTTCTTGTAGCCCTTGGCCCGCGCAAAGGCGATGCACTCGTCAGTCAGGCGCGCACCCAGACCCAGCCCGCGCGCCTTGGGCGACAGGATCAGCATGCGCAGCTGGGCCGTGGTGGCCGATTTGCGCACCACAAACACGGCGCCTACACGTTCGCCGTCCAGCTCGGCCACCCAGCACCGCTCCCACGCTGGCTGGAACTTGCGCAAAAACTGCGCGGCGATGTCGGCCACCAGGGCTTCAAAGCGGCTGTCCCAGCCGTATTCGCGCCAGTAGATCTCGCCGTGCTGTTGCACCACCCAGCCGATATCGCCGGGAACTGGGTCGCGCAGCACGGCCATGCGCGTGGCCTTAGGCGCCGCGTTGGCGGGGTCCAGCAAGGCTTCGATGCGTTCCATGGCGTCCACCAGCTCCTGCTGGCGCGCGGGGGGCAGGGGGGTCAGCAGGGCTGCGGCCTCGTCGCGTGAGCGTTGTTGCAGCGGCTCGAACACCTCGCGCCCCGTGGGGGTGAGGGTGAGCATGCTCTGGCGGGCATCCTTGGCGCTGGCGCTGCGGGTGATCCAGCCGGATGCTTCAAAACGGCGCAGGATGCGGCTCAGGTAGCCGCCGTCCAGGCCCAGGTCGCGCGCCAGTTCGCTGGCAACGGGCGCCTCGCGGTGCGCCAGTTCGTACAGCACACGTACATCGGTGAGCGACAGGTTGCTGCCCAGATACGGGTCGAGCACGCCCACCCGCCGGGTAAAAAAGCGGTTGAAACGCCGCACTGCTTTCACGGCTGCGGAGGTGGGCTGGGATGTAGTGCTGGTCGTGGTCATGAATGCCTTAGTCATGCAATTGATTGACTTTGGCAAGTATATGCCTGATGTTCATCAAGACCTCCAACGCACAAGGGCAACGCGCAAGCAGCGACAAAAAGGGCTTGCCGCCGTAAAATCGCGGGTTAACCACCACAGCCGCGCCCCACGACGCCCTTGACGCACAAGGGCCGGCCGCGAAACTCCTCTGCATGAACGCCCCCGTTGACGTCTCCTTTTTTGCGCGCGCCGCAAAGCCATTGACCAGCTACCGTCCGTACTGGGCCAAGCGCTTTGGCACGGCCCCGTTCCTGCCGATGAGCCGCGCCGAGATGGACAAACTGGGCTGGGACAGCTGCGACATCATCCTGGTGACGGGCGATGCCTATGTGGACCACCCGAGCTTCGGCATGGCCGTGATCGGCCGCACGCTCGAAGCCCAGGGCTTTCGCGTAGGCATCATCGCCCAGCCCGACTGGCAAAGCGCCGAGCCCTTCAAGGTGCTGGGCAAGCCCAACCTGTTCTGGGGCGTGACGGCGGGCAACATGGATTCGATGATCAACCGGTACACCGCCGACCGGAAGATTCGCAGCGACGATGCCTACACCCCTGGCGACGTGGGCGGCAAGCGCCCTGACCGCGCCGCCATCGTCTACAGCCAGCGGTGCCGCGAGGCTTACAAGGACGTGCCCATCATCCTGGGTGGCATCGAAGGCAGCCTGCGCCGCATTGCGCACTACGACTACTGGAGCGACAAGGTGCGCCGCTCCATCGTGGTGGATGCCAAGTGTGACCTGCTGCTGTACGGCAACGCCGAGCGTGCGCTGGTTGAGGTTGCGCACCGCATCGCCGCTCGCGAGCCGGTGGAGCAGATCACCGACGTGCGTGGCACGGCGTTTGTGCGCCGGCCCGACGATGAGACCGGCAAGGGCTGGTTCGAGATTGACTCCACCAGCGTGGACGAGCCTGGCCGCGTGGAGGCGCACGTCAACCCCTACATGACCACCAGTGAGCAGGCCGCCGCCCAGGGTAGCACCTGCAGCAAGGAGGATGCTCCTGATTCCGTAGCAGCTAGCGAAGGTGGAACAGGCGCTGGTGGCCAAAAAGACCCAAAATCTGCCGCGCCCAACCCCGCCATCCAGCCCATGCTGTTCGTGGCGAACCCGGCGCTCAAGGCCAAGCTCAAGGTGCCACCACGCGACAAAAGCGTGATCCGGCTGCCCAGCTACGAGCAGGTCAAAAGCGACCCCGTGCTGTATGCCCATGCCAACCGCGTGCTGCACCTGGAGACCAACCCCGGCAACGCCCGCGCGCTGGTGCAGGCGCATGGCGAGGGCGTGACCGCGCGCGACGTGTGGATCAACCCGCCGCCCATCCCGCTGACCACGGCGGAGATGGACTACGTGTTCGACCTGCCTTACGCCCGTGGCCCGCACCCGAGCTACGCCGACGAGAACGGCAGCCACGACGGCGCGACCAAGATCCCCGCGTGGGAGATGATCCGCTTCTCGATCAACATCATGCGCGGCTGCTTTGGCGGCTGCACCTTCTGCTCGATCACCGAGCACGAGGGCCGCATCATCCAGAGTCGAAGTGAAGATTCGATCATTCAGGAGATCGAGGACATCCGCGACAAGGTCAAAGGCTTTACCGGCACCATCAGCGACCTGGGTGGCCCCACCGCCAACATGTACCGCCTGGGCTGCAAGAGCCCCGAGATCGAAGCCGCCTGCCGCAAACCGAGTTGCGTGTACCCGGGCATCTGCTCCAACCTGGGCACCAACCACGACCCGCTGATCAAGATCTACCGCCGTGGCCGCGCATTGAAGGGCATCAAGAAGATCCTGATCGGCTCGGGCCTGCGCTACGACCTGGCTGTGAAAAGCCCTGAATACGTGAAGGAGCTGGTGCAGCACCACGTAGGCGGGTATCTGAAGATCGCGCCCGAGCACACTGAGCAGGGCCCGCTCACCAAGATGATGAAGCCGGGCATCGGCAGCTATGACAAGTTCAAGCAGATGTTCGAGAAGTTCAGCGAAGAAGCGGGCAAGAAGCAGTTCCTGATCCCGTACTTCATTGCCGCGCACCCGGGCACCAGCGACGAGGACATGATGAACCTCGCCATCTGGCTGAAGAAGAACGGCTTTCGCGCCGACCAGGTGCAGACCTTCTACCCCAGCCCCATGGCCACGGCCACGGCCATGTACCACAGCAACAAGAACCCGCTGCGCAAGATCACGCGCGACAGCGAGGCTGTGGACATCGTGCGCGGCGACAAGCGCCGCCGCCTGCACAAGGCCTTCCTGCGCTACCACGACCCCAACAATTGGCCTCTGCTGCGCGAGGCGCTCAAGGCCATGGGCCGCGCGGATCTGATCGGCAACGGCAAGCACCACCTGATACCGACCTTCCAGCCGCTGACCGACGGCGGATACCAGAGTGCGCGGCGCAAGAACTCGACGCCCGTGGGACAGAAGGCAGAAGCCGCCAAAGTGCTGCCTTCCCGGCCTGCCAAGCCAGGGCAGCCCCAAAAGGGCCGCATGCTGACCCAGCACACCGGCTTGCCGCCGCGTGTGACCGGGGCGGCCAAACCATCGGCACGCAAGCCCCGCTGACCATGCCTGCGCCCAGACGCATCTGTCTGGCCCGTGGGGTTTGCCAGATGTGTCGTGGGAGGCGGATCCACAAGGTACCTCCACCGGCGAATTTGGCGTGCAGATGCGCGCCCGCGACATGGCGCGCCTAGCGCTGCTGTACCTTCCCTGCGTGGATGCGAGTGGAATGGCCGCCAGCTGGTACCGCGCGAGTGGGTCGCCAGGGTGTTTGCGCCCACGGTGTCTATGGGCAAGGGGTCTGCGCGCTACGCCGACCAGTGGTGGAGCATGCCGGTGCGCGGGTTTTCATGGCCATGGGGTTCCACCGGAAAATCCTGCTGGTAATGCCCCGGCACGGCATTGCGGCAGCGTTTACCGGGCGCAAGCACTGGGCCTTTGCGCCCCGGATGGATTTGCTGGATCGCGCGGCCAAAACCCCTTCTGCCGTTTTCAACCAGCGTTGCCAGCCCGGCCGTATCGCTGCTGCGCGATGAATGCAAGCTTCAGCCTTCTGCTGCGTGAGTGCCCACCACCACCGATTGCGGGCCGTCACCGGCGGGCTGTGAGATCAGGTCTTCGATGATGAAGGTACGGTAGTAGAAGGCGGTGACTGCACCTTGGGGGGCAATGGCTTCCACCAGGGTATCGGTGTTGTCTTTGTCGGCCATGGCGATCAGCATGCCGTGGTGGCCAGTGCCCGCCAGGTCGGCAATGCGGCGCACCATGTCGCCCTCGGCGCCCACCGAGGGCATTGGGGCATCTGCCGTGCCCAGGGTGCGGACGATCTCTTGCAGAATGACTTCGGGGCTGGCGTAGGCGGTGTCGCCCTGGTGGCCGGCGGCCTGCAACGCGGTGGCGGCCTGTCGCACGCAGTCCTCGTCGGGGAACAGGGCGAACACATGCCCCGTTGGGTAGAACACGCCGCCCATATTGGTCATGGTGGAGTCAAGAATCATTGGCTTCATGGCCGTCTCCTTTGGAGGGTGGATACGCCTTCCATTGAAGCCGCGGGCCGCTGGAATGCGTGTAGTCCCGGGGGGAGTTCCTGTGTCATCCGCGGGCATCTTTCACCACTTCGCCAGGCGCGGGAGCGCGACGGATTTCACACCATATCGTTCGAAGTTGTATCTGCCGCCACCCATTCGTTGACACCCGGCCTGCGCCAGCGATGATACTCGTGCCCCCTGGCCTGGACGCAGCCATCGCGCTTCCTATCTTCCATTCGTGCACCACGGCGCAGTGGGCGCGGGATATTGCGCAGCTGGGCCAGCAACTTCGATTCAACCTTTGATGGAACTGATAAGGAGAGAGCGGTGCCCACTATTATTTTCGCGTTGAAGCCTTGGTCCTCGTCGACGGCCACCATTTCAAGACATGAGAACTCACTTGGCGGCATTGACAGTACTTCCTGGCCGGTCAATTCGGTAACGGTCGCCGATCCCTACGCCATTGCCGTCGGCCGGATCCTGAATTGGGACGAGGGAACTTTCGATGACCAGGGCGGGATCATCGTGCGCCGTTCCGGGGTGGGGTTCGCCTTTCAAAAGGCATTTGAGCACTACACCAAGGTGACTGGGGAGCCCGCGCCCCATAAATACAAGGTCACGCGCGCGACCTTGTCATTCAGGTACCGCAGCCTGGGCATGACGTTCATGGTGGGCGACGTGCAGCATTCCATCAAGCGCGGCGGGTCGCAGCTCAACCGGTTGTTCTTCTCCAGCAGAATCGGTCCCGACGAGCTTTTTGAGCCGACCGAGCCTGTGCCCATCAAGACCATCGCGCCGTTTGATCCGCGGCACCAGAAGATACCGGCGAGAATCGAGACCAGCCCGCTCGATTATTCAAAGATCAAACCTTTTTACAAGGTTCGTGAGGGAGGCCCGCCACCCATTTCCGTACCAATCGGGTTTGTCACAAATCCGGGTGGGCATGTCCTGAGTGTCGATACCAAAAATGATTACGATGGTGTTTACGTCATTGATTTGACCGGGAAAATAAACCCGCAAAACAGGTTCGGTATCGTTTTTGCGGGTGCACCCCATGGCGAGAGCTTGAGCGATCCCGATATCAGTGTCTTCGATTTTGGTGCGGCGCTTTATTACAATTTTGTTCTGGCGGTCCAAATCGATTTCTGAGGGTTCGGCAGCAGCCGGGTAGCCGTTTGCAAAAGCGATTTCCGCTGCCGACCGTTATTCGGCCCCGCGAAGCAGCCAGGCAGCCAGGCCTGCGCAATGCAGCATGACCGTGGCCCAGTACAGCACGCGGAACGCGGTCTTGCTCGATTTGTGGCGCAGTATCTTCTGGGCGAACCAGGCGCCCGGCCAACCGCCCGCGAGGGCCAGCAGGTGCAGGTGGTTCTCCGCCACGCGCCGTTGGCCGCTTTGCGCAGCGCTCTTGTCCAGGGCGTAGACGATGAAGGTCAGCAGATTGAGCGCCACGGCGGCGCCCAGCAGCCACCAGGGCAATTGGTTGTTCCATGCGCCGAAGGCCAGCATGCCCAGCCACAGCGCCATCAGCAGGAAAGCCAGTCCCTGGAAGGCTGGCGAGGCACCGGATCGACCGGCGCGCGGTGGCTGCGGCCGCCAGGGTGAAGGCGCTTGCGCCTTTTTGCTGCCGCCGGCCGCCGCGCGGGCGGCGGGTGCGGTGACCGCAGGAGTGCCCACGGGCTGCACTGCCATGGCCCGGGGGCCTTTGCCGCGGACATGGATCTCCTGGTAGCTCACCGAATGCCCTTCGAGGGGCGTTCCACCGCCCTCGAAATCCCGCATGTGGAAGAAGACGTCGGCGGGCGTGTCGGGACTGCGGATGAAGCCAAAGGCACGCTCGGCGTTCCAGCGCACCACCGTTCCCTGTTTTTGCATGTCGGTTCTTTGCCTTCAGGCCAGGGTGTGCAGTGGAATGTCCTGCGCCTTTGCCAGCGCATCGAGCTGCGCACGGGTCTGCGTGCGCAAGAAGCCGGCCACGGCCTCGTGTGTGGGCCGGGCGCGCAGCACCTGGGCATCGCCCGTGGCGGGCAGGCCTGCGGCGACGCACAGGCTGGCGGCGAAGTGGGGTTCCAGCGCGGCAACAGCAACACGGCCGTCGGCGCAGGGGTAGATGCGGTAACCCGCGTGGTTGCCGCCCACGTCGCCCTCGGGCGTGGTCAGGCCCCAGTCGCGCGGCTGGGCCAGCCAAGCGGCGGCGTCGGCTAGGGCGACTTCGATGCACACGCCGCTGCCCGTGTGGCCACGCTCCAGCAGGGCCTGCAGCACGGCCTCGCTGGCCATCAGGGCGCCGCCCATGTCGGCGTACAGGGTGGGGGGCATCTCGGTGCCGGTGACCAGCCCGGCATCGGCCAGGTAGGTGAGGTCATGGCCGGGTTCTTCGGCACGCTCGGCCGCAGCGCCCACGATGCGCACCAGCGACAGGCGCGGGTATTTCGATTGCAGCGCCTCCCAGGAGAGGCCCAGCTTGGTGAGCGCCGAGGGGCGAAACGAGGTGATCAGTACATCGGTGCGGGTCAGTTCTTCGTGCAGCGCGGCCTGGCCTTCTGCCGTCTTGAGGTGGGCATGCACCACGCGCACTCCGCTGTGCAGCGTGGCATAGGCCGCTGGGCTGTAGATGCCCATGGGGTCGGCGCTGGGGTGGCCCGGGGCGGGCGGGGGTTCAAGCTTGGTGCAGTCGGCCCCCATGCGCGCGCAGCGCATCAGGGCGGCGGGGCCGGGCAGGTTGAGCGCGAGGCTCAGTACGCGAACGTTGCGCAGGGGCTGGGGCAGGGCGGTTGTCATGGGTGTGGGGTTGTCTCGGTGTTGTGGTTTTGAACGGAAGGAGAAGGCGCGGCGCTGGAACTTCAAGGGGCGCGCGGGCTCACTCCCCGCGTTATACATAATTTGTTACGCTCCCCGACCCATGCAACGCAGAACCTCTTTGGCCGCCCTCACGGGTCTGGCCGCCTTTCCGGGAGCTTTCATGACCTCGTCTTTGAGCAGCGCCGCCACGGCGACCGCGCTGCAGGCGCTCAAGCCCTCGCCCCGCATGCCCGTGCTGTTTGTGGGCCATGGCAGCCCCATGAACGCCATCGAGGACAACGCCTGGCGCCGCAGCTGGCAGGCCATGGGCGCGGAGCTGATGGCACGCGCGGTGCAGCCGCAGCTCATCCTGTGTGTGTCGGCCCACTGGCTCACACGCGGCGGCTGGCAGCTGACGGGCATGGCCAACCCCAAGACGATCCACGACTTCGGCGGCTTTCCGCAGGCACTGTTCGACCAGCGCTACCCCGCGCCCGGTGCGCCGCAGGTGGCGCGCAGCCTGGCCAGCGAACTCAAGTCGCCCGCTACCGGCGGGGCACTGGGCGTGGACGATGGCGAATGGGGTCTGGACCACGGCACCTGGTCGGTGCTCAAGCCCATGTTTCCCAAGGCAGAGATTCCCGTGATGCAGCTCAGCATGGACTACAGCCGTGCCCCGGCGGAGCACTATGCGCTGGGCCAGCAACTCAAGGGCCTGCGCGAGCGGGGTGTGCTCATCGTGGGCAGCGGCAACATCGTGCACAACCTGCGCGCATCCCGCCGTGGCTCGGCCGCCAACGAAGCCTACGACTGGGCGGCCGAGTTCGACACCGTGGTTCAGGAGCAGATCAAGAAGGGCCAGTTGGGCGCCCTGCAGGACTTTCAGAAACTGGGTGCGGTGGCCCAGCAGGCGCACCCCACGCACGAGCACTATCTGCCGCTGCTGTACGCCGCAGGAGCTGTTTTGCCCAGCGAGATGCCGCGTTTCTTCAATACGGGTTACCAGTCGGCGTCGATATCGATGCGGTCGGTGCTGTGGGGGTGATGCAGGATAGCGCCGGCTGCTTCTATTTTGATAGCTGCCAGCGCTTTTGCATCAAGCGCTAGGGATCAAAAAGACGTAAAAATTGGCGGCTTTGCCGATCAGGCGGTGGCCCGGATCGTCAGCCACGGCCAGCGTTCTCGATAGCTTTCAGCCTTGGCCTGGAACAGCGGTAGATGCGGGCATGCGGGGTTGGGTTTGAGCAGTCCTGCGTACAGTTCTTCCAGCCCGTAGGGCGCGTACAGGGTGGACTCGTTGACGCTCAGGTTGTCAGCAGGTTGCAGCCCGACGCAGGTGCAGGGCACCAGAAAACGCTCGATCCCGTTGCGGGCTGATTGCAGTGGCGCATACGGGTAGCCAAACCAGCGTTCGTACCAGAGGTGCACGCGGGCCTGGTTCTTGGCTTCCACGGTGATGGGCAGGTCGGCGAAGAGGGCGGCGACTTGAGCTTGCACCTGCTGCTCTGCCGATTCGGACAAGTCGTTGCCGTCGAAGTAGAACAGGTCGTAGTCCTTGATGTTCGCCGTGGGCGCCACGCCGGAGTGCAGATTCCACACCGTCTGGAACAGGCAACCCGCCACCAGCCACGCATCGGGCAGGCCCAGAAACGGCAAACGCTCCAGAAGGGCCGCGTTGTGCTGGTTCTGGAGCGCTTCGCTCACAAAGCGGCGCTGAAGATCAGAGTGAGGGTTCAAGAGGGCATTCAATGGATTGCGTATCGCCACTGCCCCCCGAACAAGCGCAGCCCATGCGAGGTAGCCGCGCAAGGGCCGCCCCGCCGCGCTGGCTGCGTCCCCCTTCCCGAATTGCGCAGCAATTCGAGAGAAAGGGGGAAGGCGCGCAAGCGCCTCAGGGGGTTAAACCACCTTGGCAATCGCCTGGCAGACGTAGTCGATGTTCTTGCTGTTCAGGGCTGCCACACACATGCGGCCGGTGTCAGTACCGTACACGCCGAACTCATTGCGCAGGCGCACCATCTGGTCCTTGGACAGGCCGGAGTAGCTGAACATGCCTATCTGGGTGGTGATGAAGCTCATGTCTTGCTTCACACCCGCAGCCTTGAGGCCGTCCACCAGCTTCTGGCGCATGGCCTTGATGCGCACGCGCATCTCGCCCAGTTCCTTCTCCCACATCGCGCGCAGCTCAGGATTGTTCAGCACGGCAGCCACCACCGCGCCACCGTGGATGGGTGGGTTGGAGTAGTTGGTGCGGATCACGATCTTGAGCTGGCTCAGCACGCGCGAAGCTTCTTCCTTGTCGGCGCACAGCACGGACAGGCCGCCCACGCGCTCACCGTAGAGGCTGAAGCTCTTGCTGAACGAGGTAGAGACAAAGAAGTTGAGGCCTGCAGCCACGAACTTGCCGATCACGGCACCGTCTTCGGCGATGCCGTGGCCAAAGCCCTGGTAGGCCATGTCGAGGAAGGGCGTCAGGCCCTTGGCCTTGACGGCCGCAATCACTTGGTCCCACTGCTCTGGGGTGATGTCGTAGCCCGTGGGGTTGTGGCAGCAGGCGTGCAGCACAACGATGGTGCCGGGGGCTGCAGCGTTCAGGCTGGCGAGCATGCCTTCGAAGTTCACGCCACGCTTTTCCGCGTCGTAGTACGTGTAGGTATCGACTTCAAAACCGGCGTTGGTGAACAGTGCGCGGTGATTTTCCCAGCTGGGGTCGGAGATCAGCACCTTGGCGTTGGGGCTGAGTTTCTTGAGGAAGTCAGCGCCGATCTTCAGGCCGCCCGTGCCACCCACCGCTTGCACGGTAGCCACGCGGCCCGAGGTGACGGGTTCGCTGTCCGCGCCGAACACCAAAGCCTTCACGGCGTTGTCGTAAGCCACGATGCCGTCGATGGGCAGGTAGCCACGGGCCGTGGGGGTGGACATCATGGTCTTTTCTGCCGCCTGCACGCATTGCAGCAGGGGCAGCTTGCCGTTGTCGTCGAAATAAACGCCGACGCCCAGGTTGACCTTGTTGGGGTTGGTGTCGGCGTTGAATTGCTCGTTGAGGCCCAGGATGGGGTCGCGGGGGGCCATTTCGACGGCGGTGAACAGAGACATGAAAATCCTTGAAAGGTTGTCAGTAGCGAAGAATCCGGGCGTGGTGTACTGTGCCGGGTTCGGCCGATTTTAACGGCCTGCCTCTACCAATCGTTGACCGCACCTATGCCGGATCTCACAGAAGTCATAACGGAAAAGCAAGACGGCGAGTTCGTCCATTTCCCCAACTCTCCCTTCGAACTGTTCCAGCCATACCCACCGGCCGGCGACCAGCCCGAGGCCATCAACAAGCTGGTGGAAGGTTTGAACGATGGGGAAACCTTCCAGACGCTGCTGGGTGTGACGGGCTCTGGAAAGACCTTCACCATGGCCAATGTGATCGCCCGCATGGGGCGCCCGGCCATCGTGTTCGCGCCCAACAAAACCTTGGCCGCGCAGCTGTACAGCGAGTTCCGCGAGTTCTTCCCCAAGAACGCCGTGGAGTATTTCGTGAGCTACTACGACTACTACCAGCCCGAGGCGTATGTGCCGCAGCGCGACCTGTTCATCGAGAAGGACAGCGCCATCAACGAGCACATCGAGCAGATGCGGCTTTCGTGCACCAAGAGCCTCATGGAGCGCACGGATGTGGTCATCGTGGCCACGGTGTCGGCCATCTACGGCATCGGCGAGCCCGAGAGTTACCACCGCATGGTGATGACGCTGCGCACCGGCGACAAGCTGGGCCAGCGCGACGTAATCGCACAGCTGATACGCATGCAATACCAGCGCAATGAGGCTGATTTTTCGCGCGGCAAGTTCCGCGTGCGGGGCGACACCATTGATGTGTTTCCGGCCGAGCATTCCGAGCTGGCCGTGCGCATCGAGCTGTTTGACGACGAGATCGAGAGCCTGCAGCTGTTTGACCCGCTCACGGGCCGGGTTAAGCAGAAGATCCCGCGTTTCACGGTGTACCCGAGCAGCCACTACGTCACGCCACGCGACAAGGTGCTGGCAGCGGTGGAGACCATCAAGGTCGAACTGGCCGAGCGCCTCAAACAGTTGCTGGCCGACGGCAAGCTGGTGGAGGCGCAGCGGCTGGAGCAGCGCACGCGCTTTGACCTGGAGATGCTCAGCGAAGTAGGGCACTGCAAGGGCATCGAGAACTACACGCGCCACCTGTCGGGCGCCGCGCCCGGCGACCCGCCCAGCACGCTGACCGACTACATGCCCAAGAACGCTCTGATGTTCCTGGACGAAAGCCATCAGATGATCGGCCAGCTCAACGCCATGTACAGCGGCGACCGCTCGCGCAAGACCACGCTGGTCGAGTATGGCTTTCGCCTGCCCTCGGCGCTGGACAACAGACCGCTCAAATTCGAGGAGTTCGAACAGCGTATGCGGCAGGTCATCTTTGTCACCGCCACGCCGGCAGACTACGAGCGCACGCACTCCGGTCAGATCGTCGACCAGGTGGTGCGCCCCACCGGACTGGTGGACCCCGAGGTTGAAGTACGTCCCGCCACCCATCAGGTGGATGATGTGCTGCAAGAAATACGCATTCGTGTTGAAAAGCATGAGCGCGTACTCATTACTACACTGACCAAGCGCATGGCTGAACAGTTGACCGACTACCTGACGGACAACGGCGTGAAGGTGCGCTACCTGCACAGCGACGTGGACACGGTGGAGCGGGTGGAGATCATCCGCGACCTGCGCCTGGGCGCCTTTGACGTGCTGGTGGGCATTAACCTGCTGCGCGAAGGCCTGGATATTCCCGAGGTGTCGCTGGTGGCGATTCTGGATGCGGACAAGGAAGGTTTCTTGCGGGCCGAGCGCAGCCTGATTCAGACCATCGGCCGTGCGGCGCGGAACCTCAATGGCCGGGCCATCCTCTATGCGGACCGCATCACCGACTCCATGAAAAAAGCCATGGGCGAGACGGAACGTCGGCGCATCAAGCAGATCGCACACAACGAGGCCCACGGAATCACGCCGCGCAGCATTGTCAAGCGGGTAAGAGACCTGATTGACGGGGTTTACAGCGAAAAGGCCGGTAAGGACGCAGAACGGCTGGAGCAGGAAGCCCTGCAGCGCGCCAAGGTGGAGGACATGTCAGAAAAAGACGTGGCGCGCGAGATCAAGCGGCTGGAAAAACTCATGCTGGAACACGCCCGCAATCTGGAGTTCGAGCAGGCCGCCCGGGTGCGGGACCAGCTCACGCGGCTCAAGGACCAGGCATTTGGTGCACATGGCAATGATTCGGTGGCCTTGTAATGGGCGAAAGAACAATCGGAAATAACTATCGGGTCAATTAAAAACTAGTTGGTTTTTTAACCCGACAGATTCGATAGGGATTTGTGTTATACTCGCACAAAATACTCAAGAAAACAGCCCAGCGATGAAGGGCTCCGTGGCAGGCGACTGTTCGGAGTAAGGGGCGGAGACGGTGCCTTGCTGACCAACAGTCAGTGCAGGCGGTTTCTACAACGAACAAGCCTTAGCACAAGGAGCTTGCGATGCGTCTCACAACCAAAGGCCGTTTTGCGGTCACCGCCATGATTGATCTGGCCCTGCGCCAGAACAATGGCCCAGTCACCCTCGCGGCCATCAGTCAGCGCCAGCAGATATCGCTGTCGTACCTAGAGCAGCTTTTCGGCAAGCTTCGCCGCCATGAACTGGTCGAATCGACCCGTGGCCCCGGTGGCGGCTATACCCTGGCCCGCAAGGCGGGCGACATCACCGTGGCCGACATCATTGTCTCGGTGGATGAGCCCATTGACGCAACGCAGTGCGGTGGCAAGGAAAACTGTCTGGGCGAAGCTGGCCGCTGCATGACGCATGAGCTGTGGGCATCGCTCAACCAACGCATGGTCGAGTTTCTGGATTCCGTCACTCTGCAAAAGCTGGTGGACGAACAGATTGCCAAGGGCGTGCAGATCGAAGACAAGCCGGTGGTACGCCGTGCCATTTCGACGACCCCGGTGGTCAAGCCGATCCGCGTGAATGCTCCGAACTCCGTGTTCGCGCTGGGCAACGTTTTCGCCAAATCCTGATAGCCCAAGGGCTTGTGCCGACCCTGGGGTCGGCACCGCCCTGAACAGTTTTTGAACCCGTTTTTGTTTCTTATTGCGTTTGCCAGCCAGCAACCACTACTGAGCCAGCCATGGACATGACCCCGCACTTCCCCATCTATCTCGACTACGGCGCCACCACCCCCGTGGACCCCCGTGTGGTCGATGCCATGATTCCCTGGTTGCGTGAACACTTCGGCAACCCGGCGTCGCGCAGTCATGCCTGGGGCTGGGAGGCTGAGGAAGCGGTTGAAAAGGCGCGGGTGCAGGTGGCAGACTTGATCGGTGCGGACCCGCGTGAAATCGTGTGGACCAGCGGCGCTACCGAGTCCATCAATCTGGCCTTGAAGGGTGCAGCGCACTTCTACAAAGGCAAGGGCAAGCACCTCATTACGCTCAAGACCGAGCACAAGGCCGTGCTGGACACCATGCGTGAGCTGGAGCGCCAGGGTTTTGAAGCCACTTATCTGGATGTGCAGGAAGACGGTCTGGTCAACATGGATGCCCTGAAGGCCGCCATCCGCCCCGATACGGTACTGATCAGCATCCTGTTCGTGAACAACGAAATCGGCGTGATCCAGGACATCCCTGCTATCGGCGCGCTGTGCCGTGAAAAGGGCATCCTGCTGCACGTGGATGCCGCCCAGGCCACAGGCCGGGTCGAGATCGACATGAACGTGCTGCCCATCGACCTGATGAGCATGACCGCGCACAAGACCTACGGACCCAAGGGCGTTGGCGCGCTGTATGTGCGCCGCAAGCCCCGTGTTCGGCTGGAAGCGCAGATGCACGGCGGTGGTCACGAGCGTGGCATGCGTTCGGGCACCTTGCCCACGCACCAGATCGTGGGCATGGGTGAAGCCTTTCGCATCGCCAAAGAAGAAATGGCCGAGAGCAATGCCAAGGCCCATGCCTTGCAGCAGCGCTTGCTCGATGGCTTGAAGGACATTGAACAGGTGTTCATCAACGGCAGCATGGAGCGCCGCGTGCCGCAGAACCTGAACATGAGCTTCAACTTCGTCGAAGGCGAATCGCTCATCATGGGCATCAAGGGCCTGGCGGTGTCGTCGGGTTCTGCCTGCACATCCGCCAGTCTGGAGCCCAGCTACGTGTTGCGCGCCCTGGGCCGCAGCGATGAGCTGGCGCACAGCAGCCTGCGGATGACCATCGGCCGTTTCACGACCGAAGAAGAGATCGACTACGCCATCTCCACCATCCGCGAGAACGTGGCCCGCCTGCGCGAATTGAGCCCACTGTGGGAGATGTACAAGGACGGCATCGACATCAGCACCATCCAGTGGGCTGCGCACTGATTTCCTGAAGATTTTGGAAGAATTGAAGAGGTACACATCATGGCTTACTCAGAAAAAGTGGTTGACCATTACGAAAACCCCCGCAATGTGGGTTCGTTCGACAAGGGCGACGATTCGGTGGGCACCGGTATGGTGGGCGCGCCCGCCTGCGGCGACGTGATGAAGCTGCAGATCAAGGTGAACCCCGAGACCGGCGTGATTGAAGACGCGCGCTTCAAGACCTACGGCTGTGGCTCGGCCATCGCCTCGTCTTCGCTGGTGACTGAATGGGTCAAGGGCAAGACGCTGGACGAAGCGGCAGCCCTCAAGAACAGCGAGATCGCTGAAGAGCTGGCCCTGCCGCCCGTCAAGATCCATTGCTCCATCCTGGCTGAAGATGCCATCAAGGCTGCTGTGCTCGACTACAAGACCAAGCACGCAGCCACTGCAACTGCCGCTGCCTGATTTGACAGATAAATAGATCGAGAGACATGGCCATTACGCTGACAGAAGCCGCTGCACGGCACGTCAACCGCTACTTGTCCCGCCGAGGCAAGGGCCTGGGAGTGCGCCTGGGAGTCAAGACGACCGGCTGCTCCGGGCTTGCCTACAAGCTCGAATATGTGGACGACAGCGAGCCTGAGGACATCGTGTTCGAGAACCACGGTGTCAAAGTGCTGATTGACCCCAAGAGCCTGGCCTACATCGACGGTACCGAGCTGGACTTTGTGCGCGAGGGTCTCAATGAAGGCTTCAAGTTCAACAACCCCAACGAGCGTGACCGCTGCGGTTGTGGGGAGAGTTTCCGCGTTTGATCACCAGCTGCTTTCGCGCCGTCGAACCGCCATCGCGTCGCGTGCTGGCGGTTTTTTCTTGGATTTCCGCATTCAGCCTACTAGCGCATGAACCTGCAATCTGACGACTTTGAATTGTTTGGCCTTGAGCGCCGCTTTGCCCAGGAGCGCAGCGCCATCGATGCGCGCTGGAAGGAACTGCAGCGCGAAGCCCACCCCGACAAATTCGCGGCGCAGGGTGCGGCGGCGCAACGCGTGGCCATGCAGTGGTCCGTGCGCATCAACGAGGCTTACCAACGCCTGAAAGACCCAATGCGCCGCGCGGCCTACCTGTGTGAACTGCATGCAGCCCCCATCAACGCCGAGGACAACACGGCCATGCCCGCTGCGTTTTTGATGCAGCAGATGGAGTGGCGCGAGGCTTTGGAAGATGCCCGCGAAGAGGGCGAACTCGACACGTTGGACGACGCTGTCGCGCAGGCCCGCAGCGCCGCGCTGGCGCAGTGCGAGCAACTCATCGACCAGCAGCAGGACTACGCGGGCGCGGCCCGCCAGGTCAGAGCCCTCATGTTCATTGCGCGATTTGCCGACGACATTGAACGACGCCGAGAGCAACTGGGACAATAGAGCGGTTTTGCCTTCCCCTTGGGGCCTCTATCGTTTGCTGATCTGACGGTAGGCTCCACCACGTTGAGACCCGAAATTTCATGGCGCTTTTGCAGATTTCCGAACCCGGCCAATCTCCCGACCCACACCAGCGGCGCATTGCCGTGGGCATTGACCTGGGCACGACCCATTCGTTGGTTGCCGCCGTGCGCAATGGCGTGGCAGAGTGCCTGCCCGACGCGCAGGGCAGGGTGCTGCTGCCCTCCGTTGTGCGCTACCTCGAAAACGGTGGTCGCCAGATCGGATATGACGCCGTGGCGGCGCAGGCCCAGGATGCGCGCAACACCATCGCCTCGGCCAAGCGCTTCATGGGGCGTGGCCTGAAAGACGTGGCGGAAGCGGGCAAGTTGCCCTACGACTTCGTGGTTGCTGCCGATAGTGACGAGGGCGGTATGGTCAGTCTCGCTACGGTGGATGGCAACAAGTCGCCCGTTGAGGTCAGCGCTGAGATTCTGGCCACGCTGCGCTACCGGGCCGAAGACACCTTCAACGACGATCTCTATGGCGCCGTCATCACCGTGCCGGCCTACTTTGACGACGCGCAGCGCCAGGCCACCAAGGATGCGGCCAAGCTTGCCGGCATTAACCTGCTGCGCCTGATCAACGAGCCCACCGCTGCCGCGATTGCCTATGGCCTGGACAACGCCAGCGAGGGGGTCTATGCCGTATACGACCTGGGCGGAGGCACCTTTGACATCTCGATCTTGCGCCTGACGCAGGGCGTGTTTGAAGTCATTTCCACGGGGGGTGACTCGGCTTTGGGGGGGGATGACTACGATGCCGCGCTGGCTGACTGGGTCCTGCAACAGCTAGGGCTGCAGGCGACCACTGCAGCCGAAAAATCAGCCGTGCGCATGGCTGCCCGCGCCTGCAAGGAAGCTTTAACCGCTATTAATTCAGTAGCATTCAGCGCTGTACTATCAAGCGCTGAAGCCCGATTTGATGTCAAACGCTCAGACTTTGAAGCGATCACTGCTGAGTTGACGGCCCGTTCCATGGCCGCGGTGCGCCGCGCATTGCGTGACGCCCATTTGACCCGCGACGAGGTGCAAGGCGTGGTGATGGTGGGTGGTTCCACCCGCATGCCGCAAGTGCAGCGTGCCGTGGAGGAGTTCTTCGGCAAGCCGCCGCTGACCAACCTCAATCCCGATGAAGTCGTAGCCTTGGGCGCCGCCATCCAGGCCAACCAGCTGGCGGGCAACAACACCTCAGGTGATCTGCTGCTGCTCGATGTGATTCCGCTGTCGCTGGGCATCGAAACCATGGGCGGGCTGGTGGAACGCATCGTGGCGCGCAACGAGACCATTCCCACCGCCAAGGCGCAGGACTTCACCACGTACAAGGATGGTCAGACCGCCTTGGCGATCCATGTGGTGCAGGGCGAACGCGACCTGGTGCAAGACTGCCGCAGCCTCGCGCGTTTTGAGCTGCGTGGCATCCCGCCCATGGCCGCAGGGGCAGCGCGCATCCGTGTGACCTTTACCGTCGACGCCGATGGACTTTTGAGTGTGAGTGCGAAGGAGCAGGGCAGCGGTGTGGAAGCGCGCATTGATGTGAAGCCGTCGTATGGTCTCTCCGATGACCAGATTGCGCGCATGCTGCAGGACGGCTTTGCCACTGCCGCGCAGGACATGAAGGCTCGCGCCGTGGTCGAGGCGCGCGTGGATGCCGACCGTATGCTGATCGCCACCCAGAGTGCGCTGGATGCGGATGGCGATGTGCTCAACCCCAAGGAGCGCGCCGCCATCGATGCCTTGATGGTGGCCCTGCGCCACCAGCGCGATGCCGATGATGCCGCTGTCATCGAAGCCGCGACCGATGCACTGGCCAAAGGCACCGAAGGTTTTGCGGCCCAGCGCATGAATCGCGGCATCCAGCAGGCATTGGCTGGCAAGAACGTCGCGAGCCTCTGAGCGTGCCCGGCGTATCCCTCTGAACAAGAAAAAGACACCCCATGCCCGTCATCAAAATCCTCCCCCATCCCGAATACTGCCCCGCAGGCACTGAAATCACGGCGCCTGCTGGCACCTCGATCTGCGAAGCGCTGCTGGACAACCACATCAACATCGAGCACGCCTGTGACATGAGCTGCGCCTGCACCACCTGCCACGTTATCGTGCGCCAGGGGCTGAGCTCGCTCAACCAGGCCGAGGAAGAGGAAGAAGACCTGCTGGACCGCGCCTGGGGGCTGGAGCCACAATCGCGCCTGTCGTGCCAGGCCATCCTGGCGCAAACCGATGTGACTGTGGAAATTCCCAAGTACACGATCAACCACGCGAAGGAAAACCACTGATGTCCCGGCAAATTGTTTTGGACACTGAGACGACCGGCCTTTCGGCCGAAGGTGGTGACCGCATCATTGAACTGGGTTGTGTGGAGCTGCTCAACCGCAAGCTGACCGGCAACAACCTGCACCTGTATTTCAACCCGGGCCGCGACAGCCACGAAGACGCGCTGAAGGTGCACGGCATCAGCAATGAGTTTTTGAAGGACAAGCCCAAGTTCGCCGAGGTGGTGGATGACATCCTGCAGTACCTGCAAGGCGCCGAGATCATCATCCACAACGCCGCGTTCGATGTGGGCTTTCTGAACAAGGAGCTGGAACTGGTGGGGCGTCCCGCGTTCCGCACCTATGTGGAGAGCGTGACCGACACGCTGGCCATGGCCAAGGAGATGTACCCGGGCAAGCGCAATTCGCTCGACGCTCTGTGCGACCGCTTGGGTGTGGACAACTCGGGCCGCACGCTGCACGGCGCCTTGCTGGATGCCGAGCTGCTGGCCGATGTATACATCAATCTCACGCGCGGCCAGGATGCCCTGCTGATTTCCGACGATGCGCAGGACAGTGGCGATGGCCTGAAGATCGCAGCCATCGACCTGCGCGGATTGAGCCTGCCCGTCCTGCGTGCCAGTGAGCAGGAACAGGTGGCCCACGCGGAGCTGCTGGCGCAGATCGACAAGGCCAGTGGTGGCAAAACAATTTGGAGAACTGTTCAGGCGGCCTGAAAAGCTGTGCCATAATAGAAGGCTGTCACAGAGACACGGGTGATTAGCTCAGCGGTAGAGCACTGCCTTCACACGGCAGGGGTCACATGTTCGATCCATGTATCACCCACCACGCTTTTTGACTTCTTGCGAATGCACTCTGTTTCAGGGTGCCTACGTCGGGTGATTAGCTCAGCGGTAGAGCACTGCCTTCACACGGCAGGGGTCACATGTTCGATCCATGTATCACCCACCAATTTGAAAACCCCTGCAGATTTTGGTCTGCAGGGGTTTTTTCATGGGCGTTTGCATAGGCGGCTGTTTCGCCTGCTGCACGCCGCAGAGAGGCTAAAGTGTCGGACCGTGATTCCACGGCAGTTGCATTTCCTGGAACCGCACTCGCTGTCCTCTGGCCTCTTTGCCGCTATCGATACGCCCTGACCCATGATCACCTTCCACAATCCGTTTCACCAGGGTCACGCCCCCGTCCATGAATTTTTTCGCGGCGAACGCGTGCCGTGTTTTGAGAAGCCTGCACGCGTGGACTATGTCGAAGAGGCGCTGCGGGCGCGCGGCCATGGCCTGATGGCCCCGGATGTGGATAGCGCCCCCGTGTTGTCTCAGGTGCACGCGCCACGGTATTTGGCCTTTTTGCAGACCGCTTGGCGGCATTGGCTGGCCCTCGATCCTGCCAACGCTGGAGTGCAGCCATTCCCGTCGGTCTGGCCCGTGCGTACCTTGCGCAGTGATCTGGAGCCTGAGAATTTTGTGGCACGCCTGGGCCTGTACTCCATGGACAACGGTACGCCCATGGCGTCGGGTACCTGGGCTGCAGCCAAGGCGGGAGCCGATGCTGCCGCCAGCGCTGCGACCCTTGTGGCGCAAGGGGCCCGCGCGGCGTTTTGCTGCACACGGCCGCCCGGCCACCATGCCGGCCCCGACTTCATGGGCGGCTATTGTTTTCTGAACAATGCTGCCGTGGCCGCACAGGTGCTGCGCAACCAGGGTGCACAGCGTGTGGCGTTGCTGGATGTGGACTACCACCATGGCAACGGCACACAAAGCATCTTCTACGACCGGGCCGATGTGCTGTTCATCAGCATCCATGGCGATCCACGCACCGAGTACCCGTTTTATCTAGGCCATGCGGACGAAACCGGGGTGGGTCAGGGCGCGGGTTTCAATTTGAACCTGCCGCTGCCTGCAGGCACCAGTGCGACGACCTGGTTCGATGCGCTGGAAAGCGCCTGTGCGCGTATTGCCAGCCAGGGTGCTGACGCCCTGGTGGTCTCCCTCGGGCTCGATACCTTTGAGGGCGATCCCATCTCCAAGTTTGCGCTGGCGTCCGCCGATTTCACCCGGGTGGGTGAGCGCCTTGCACGGGCGGGCCTGCCCACCGTCTTTGTGCTGGAAGGTGGCTATGCGGCTACAGAACTGGGCACCAACGCCGTCAATGTGCTCGACGGGTTCGAGCAGGTTTGAGGATGCGGTGCCTATTGGAGGGCTGAGTGATGGCGGATGCTGTTGATTGTGTGGTGGTTGGTGCGGGTGTCGTGGGCCTTGCCGTCGCGCGGGCGCTGGCCCTGCAGGGCCGCGAAGTGATGGTGCTGGAGTCTGCCGATGCCATCGGAACGGGTATCAGCTCGCGCAACAGCGAGGTGATCCATGCCGGGATCTACTACCCTACCGATTCGTTGAAGGCCAAGCTGTGCGTGCGAGGCCGAGACATGCTGTATGCCTACTGCATTGAGCGCAATGTGCCTCACCGCCGCTGCGGCAAACTCCTGGTGGCAACCTCGACGGGCCAGTTGTCAAGTCTTGAGTCCATCCAGGCGCGGGCGCAAGCCAACGGCGTACTGGATTTGCGCTGGCTAGGTCGCCATGAAGCCCAGGCCATGGAACCTGCGCTGGAATGTGTTGCCGCTTTGTTTTCGCCCAGTACCGGCATTGTGGACAGCCATGCCCTGATGCTCGCGCTGCAGGGCGATCTGGAGCATGCGGGGGGACTTGTTGCACTGAATTCGCCCCTGGCGCTTGCGGAATGTGCGCAAGATGCTATAAATTTGGAAGCATTCGACGGTACGCGCTTGCGAGCGCGCACGGTGGTCAATGCAGCAGGGCTGCACGCCCCCGCGCTGGCCCGCCGATTCGCAGGGCTGGGGGTGGATCATGTGCCCCATGCTCGCTGTGCCAAAGGCAGCTATTTCACGCTGTCCGGCAAAGCCCCCTTCAGCCGCTTGATCTACCCCGTGCCCGAGGCCGCAGGCCTGGGCGTGCATCTGACACTGGACCTGGGTGGGCAGGCCAAGTTCGGCCCCGACGTGCAGTGGGTGGATTCGCCAGATGACCTGTTGGTAGACCCCGCACGCGGAGATGCGTTTTACGCCGAGGTCCGCAAGTACTGGCCCGCACTGCGCGACGGGGAGCTGGCACCCGGCTATGCGGGCATGCGGCCCAAGATCCACGGACCGGATGAGCCGGCAGCGGACTTTGTGATCCAGGGACCATCAGTCCATGGCATCCCCGGTCTCGTGAACCTGTTTGGCATTGAGTCCCCGGGGTTGACAAGTTCTCTGGCGATTGCAGAACATGTGGCCGCACTCGTTTGATCTGGGGCAAGCCATTTGCAATCGGTAACCTCTTGAGACCCCGTCCTACGAAGGGGAACAGAGCGGATGACTAAGATGAACTGGTGTTTTGCACGGCTCTGCCGACAGGGCTGACTGATTTTTTTGTTGCTTAAAGAAAGGCTTGTATGACTGCTTCCGACACCACCACGACCCAGGGCGAACTGGAAAAGCTGGTTTCTGATCTGCGGGGGCTACTGGCCAACAAAGATCTCGACGCGGTTCCGGAAATCAAGCTGCTGCGCCAGCGTCTTGACGATGGCATGCACAACGTGCGCGAGTCTGCCGTGCGTGCGGCGCAAGATGCCGCCCGCCAGGCCAAAGAAGCGGCACTTGCGGCCGACCGCTATGCGCATGATGAACCCTGGCGCGTGGCCGGGGCCGCACTGGCGGTGGGCGCGCTGGTGGGCTTCCTGCTTGCACGCCGCTGATCCGGGCCGTCAGGGCTCGGTTGCACAACACGGGGGCTGCGCATGAACTGGCTTTCTCTTCTGGGGCTGGAGTCGCTGGTGGCCCGGTGGCGCGCCAATGTGATCGAAGGCGCCATTGCGGCCGAAGACCGGATGGACCTCGCCCGTCTGGAATGGCAGGATCAGAAACAACGCCTGCAGCAGATGCTGGTGTTGACCATCGTGGTGGCAGGGCTCACGGTGGTGGCCTTGATCATGCTTTCGTTGGCGGTGCTGGTTCATTTCTGGGATACCCCCCATCGCACGCTGGTGGCCTGGTTGGTCGCGGCCGTGTGGACTGTGGGATGGGCCGCGACGCTGATGTCGCTGGTTTCCGTGGTTCAGAAGGCGGGCAATGGCTTCGCCCTCACGCGCCGCGAACTCGCACAGGACTGGCGTGACATCAAGGAGCGTTTGTAATGGCGACGACCCCTTCATCTCCATCTCCCATGTCGCAGCCTGTGTTTCCCCCGCCGACGGCTGCCCAGCAGCGGGTGCTGGACCGCATTGCCCTGCAACGCGAACGTCTTCGCGCTCGCAGGGCTGCGCGAGCCCAGTCGCTGGCCTTGGCGCAGCGTGACCCTGGGGCAGGCGGCATGGACGAATCCATGGCGCTTCGCGCTGCAGGGTTTGCGCGGGAGCATCCCCTGGCGGTTGCGGCCATGGCAGGGGTTGCCTTGGTGGCAGGGCCGCGCCGCCTGATTCGTTGGGCGGGTGTGCTGCTGCCCATGTTGATGCGGCTGCGGCGCTAGGCCGGTGCTGCACGCACCTGCGCAAGGCGGCCTGCCTCTCGCAAACACAAAGAGCCGCTGATCACAGCGGCTCTTTGTGTTTCCGGTTCAGCGGGGCGACCTGGACTCAACCCATGGCTTTGATGGCCTTTGCGGCCTTCACCACCAAAGCGGGGCCTTCGTAGATCAGTCCGGTATAGATCTGCACCACGTCGGCGCCCGCGCGGACTTTGCTGACGGCATCCTCTGCGCTCATGATGCCGCCCACACCAATGATGGGAAAGCGGCTGCCCAGTGCGGCCCGCAACTGGCGGATGACCTGGTTGCTGGCCTCCAAAACCGGCGCTCCGCTCAGGCCGCCGGTCTCTCCTGCATGGCGCAGGCCTTGCACGGCAGTGCGGCTGATGGTGGTATTGGTCGCGATCACGCCGTCCATCCCGTGGCGTTGCAGTGTGGCGGCGATCACGGACACCTGGGCTTCGTCGAGGTCGGGGGCAATCTTCACAAACACCGGCACGCGGCGGCCATGCTGTGTGGCCAGGGCCTCACGCCTTTCGGCGATGGCACCCAGCAGGGCGTCCAGGGCAGCGTCGCTTTGCAGAGCGCGCAGGTTCTGGGTGTTGGGTGAGCTGATGTTGACTGTGACGTAGTCAGCGTGGGCGTAGACGCCCTCCAGGCAGGTCAGGTAGTCGCTGGTGGCATTCTCGATGGGGGTGGTGGCGTTCTTTCCGATGTTGAGGCCCAGCAGAAGGGGATGTTTGCGGCTTTGGGTGCGAAATTGCGCCTGCTGCACGTTGTGCAGGAAGGCGTCCAGGCCCTCGTTGTTGAAGCCCAGGCGGTTGATCAGCGCCCGGGCTTCGGGCAGGCGGAACATGCGCGGCTTGGGGTTGCCGGGCTGCGCCTTGGGCGTCACCGTGCCCACTTCGACAAAGCCGAAGCCCATGGCACCCAGTGCGTCGATGCAGCGGGCGTTCTTGTCCAGGCCTGCCGCCATACCCACGCGGTTGGGAAAGGTCAGGCCTGCCAGTTCCACGGGGTCGTCCACGGTTTCGTTGCACCAGGCCCACTGCAGCGGAGTGCGCTGCCCGCGTGCCAGCATGTCCATGGTGAGTTCGTGGGCGGTCTCGGCATCCATGCCAAAGAGAAAGGGGCGGGTGAGGGCGTAGGGGATCAGGGACATGGAGGGATAATTCAAGAATTACCCCTGATTTTCTCCCATGACGACCACTCCTTCCCTGACCCAAGACGAACTCAAGACCCTGGTAGGCCAAGCCGCACTGCAATATGTGGTGCCTGGCGAGATTGTGGGCGTAGGCACCGGCTCCACCGTCAACAAGTTCATTGACGCACTGGCTACCATCAAGGACCAGATCAAGGGTGCTGTCTCCAGCTCGGTGGCCAGCACGGAGCGGCTCAAGGCGCTCGGTATTCCAGTGTTTGATGCCAACGAAGTGGCTTCGCTTGCGGTCTACATCGACGGTGCCGACGAGATCGATGGCAAAGGCCATATGGTCAAGGGCGGTGGCGCTGCGCTGACGCGCGAGAAGATCGTCGCGGCACTGGCCACGCGTTTTGTGTGTATTGCCGATGAATCCAAGCTGGTCCAGGCGCTGGGGCAGTTTCCCTTGCCGGTCGAGGTGATCCCCATGGCTGCCAACCACATTGCACGGCGTTTTGCGGCGATGGGGGGGCAGGCGCAGCTGCGGATACGGGATGGGCAACCCCTGGTGACCGACAACGGTCAACACATCCTGGATGTCCGTGGGCTCTCGATCGCGGACCCGTTGGCGTTTGAATCCGACATCAACCAGTGGCCGGGGGTGGTGACGGTGGGGGTTTTTGCCCACCAGAAGGCGTCTGTCTGCCTGTTGGGCACCGCACAGGGTGTGAAAACGCTCACCTACTGAGCATGAACTCCTGAGCAGTTTTTCCGGCAAAGAAAAAGGGGCCTGAATAGGCCCCTTTGTTTTGGCAGTTGGCCGCGCGTTCCCGCACTCCGAGATCAGAACCGGATACCTGCGGGATTGCTGGGTGATGGCCCATCATTGACAGGTGCGGGCGGGCGTGCCCTGGACGGTGCTGCGGGCGCTGGGGCCGAGGCCGCTGCTGCGGGTTCTGCCGCCTTGACGGCCACCAATGGCGTGGGCGCTGGCTGGCGGTAGTTTCGGGGCAGTGCGGATTGTTTCGGGTAACCCGCAGCGTCCAGATACTGTACCCATTCCCCTTCGGAAAAGCCTGCGAGCTGCTGGCCGCCGATGGTGCCGAAGGGCAGGCCGGTACCGCCACTCAACCTTTGAAACGCCGCTATGTCTTCGTTGCTGGACACGGTGCGCTCGGTAAACGGGACACCCCGTGACGTGAGCAGGTTGCGCGCAGAGGTGCAGGGCGGGCAGTCGTTGCCGGTGTAGAGAGTGACCGGAAAGCGGTTGGCAACCTGGCGCAGCTCGTAGGGCAGCGCGCCGTTGGCAATAGCGGGCGCCTCGTTGGCCGTGCGGGCGGGCTGCGCGTTGGCATTGGCGTCGGCGGGAGGTCGGTCCGAAAACGTCACTTTGCCATCCGGGCCGACGATGCGGTAGACGCCTTGTGCTTGCACGCTGGCGCAGGCCAGTGTCATCAGCAAAGTCGCCAACAGGGGGGCGGTCAGTGGCTTGTGCATGTTCATTCTCCTTGCTCCTTCTTTGTCGTCAGGCCTGGGTGCAACGTGTGCATTTCAGACCGTGGGTTCGGTTCGCTCAGGCAGTCGATTCTTCCGCCATGCCCTGGTGGCGCAGCAGGGCTTCCAGGCTGGGCTCGCGGCCCCGGAAGGCCTTGAACGATTCCATCGCAGGGCGGCTGCCACCGGCTTCCAGGATGGCCTGGCGGTAGCGGCGACCCGTTTCTATACTCGGCAGACCGTCGCTTCCAGCGGTTTCCTCGAAGGCTGCGTAGGCGTCTGCACTCAGTACCTCGGCCCATTTGTAGCTGTAGTAGCCAGCGGCATACCCGCCCGCAAAGATATGGCTGAAGGTGTGTGCCGTGCGGCTGAATGCCGGGGGCTGCAGCACGGCCACTTCGCGGCGCACCTGGTCCAGCAGAGGCATGATGTCCTGGGCCGGGTCGTGTTCGGTGTGCAGCAGCATGTCGAACAGCGAGAACTCAATCTGTCGCAGCGTCTGCATGCCGCTCTGGTAGTTCTTGGCGGCAATCATCTTGTCGAACAGCGCGCGGGGCAGGGGCTCGCCCGTGTCCACATGGGCCGTCATGTGCTTGAGCACATCCCATTCCCAGCAGAAGTTCTCCATGAACTGGCTGGGCAGCTCCACCGCGTCCCACTCCACACCGCCAATGCCCGAGACGTCGCGCTCGTTCACCTGGGTGAGCATGTGGTGCAAGCCGTGGCCGAACTCGTGGAAGAGGGTGATCACGTCGTCGTGAGTGAGCAGCGGTGGCTTGCCGTCCACGCCGCTGGCGAAGTTGCACACCAGGTGCGCCACCGGGGTTTGCAGCACGCCCGTGTCGGGGCGCAGCCAGCGTGTGCGCACATCGTCCATCCATGCGCCGCCGCGTTTGCCGGTGCGTGCAGGTTGGTCGAGGTAGAACTGGCCCACCAGCTGGGTGCCCTTATGGGCGCCCTCCGGGTGCGTGCGCTCAATGCGGTAGAACTCAACGGCTGGGTGCCAGACGGCGGCCGTGTCGCGCCGGATGGACACTTCGAACAGGGTTTCGATGATCTTGAACAGGCCCGCCAGCACCTTGGGCGCCGTGAAGTACTTCTTGACCTCCTGCTCGCTGAAGGCGTAGCGCGCTTCCTTGAGTTTTTCGGAAATGTAGGGCCAGTCCCAGGCCTGCGGATTGGCCAGGCCCAGGTGTTCGGCGGCAAACGCGCGCAGGTCGGCGATGTCCTTCTCGGCGTAAGGGCGGGCGCGTCGGGCCAGATCACGCAGGAAGGTGATCACCTGCGCCGGTGATTGGGCCATCTTGGGTACCACGGACACTTCCCCAAAATTGGCGTAGCCCAGCAGTTGGGCCTCTTCGCGGCGCAGTGCCAGGATTTCGCTGATCAGCGCTGTGTTGTCGAATTTGCGTGCATCGCCCTCAGCCTGGTCGGAGGCACGGGTCACATAGGCGCGGTAGAGCTTCTCGCGCAGGTCGCTGCGCGCGGCAAACTGCATGACCGGCAGGTAGCAGGGCATCTTCAAGGTGAGCTTGTAGCCTTCCTTGCCGTCTGCCTGTGCTGCGGCCAGCGCGGCCTGTTGGACATCGTCTGGAATGCCTTCCAGTTCTTCGGCCGTGGCGTAGTAAGCGTAGGCGTCGGTGGCATCGAGGGCGTTTTCACTGAACTTCTGGCTCAGCTCGGCCTGGCGTTCCTGGATCTGCGCAAAACGCTCCTTGGCGGCACCGGTCAGCTCCGCGCCACTCAACACAAAGTTGCGCACCGCGTTCAGGTGTGCCTGCCGCTGCTCTGCAGTCAGGGTGGCGGGGTCGATGGCCTTGTATTTTGCGTACAGGCGTTCATCGGCACCCAGGCGCGTCCAGAACTCGGTGACCTTGGGCAAGGCGGCGTTGTAGGCTGCGCGCAGTTCAGGGGTGTCGGCCACGCTGTTGAGGTGGCTGATGCTGCCCCAGGCGGTGCCCAGCCGTTCGGTGGCCACATCCAGCACTTTCGCAATCGCGTCCCAGCGGGCTGGAAAGTCGGGTGCGGTGACGGTCTCCAGCGCGGCATTGGCACGCTCCAGCAGAACATCCACGGCAGGCGCCACGTCCTGCGGTGTGATGCGGTCGAAATGGGGGAGGTCCGAGAAGTCGAGAAGGGCGTTGCTCATGCGAAATCAGATGGCGCCATATGGCGCAGGTTCAAGTTGCAAAGCCGCCGACATCGACAGCACTGACCCAGGTCAGTGCCCTGCAGTGCGCTCAGCGGCTTCGATGGTGTTCACCAGCAGCATGGTAATGGTCATGGGGCCAACCCCGCCAGGCACGGGGGTGATCCAGCCGGCCACTTCCTTGACGCCGTCAAAGTCCACGTCGCCGCAGAGTTTGCCTTCGTCATTGCGATTCATGCCCACGTCAATCACCACGGCGCCAGGCTTGACCATGTCGGCGGTCAGCACATTGCGTTTGCCGACTGCGGCCACGATCACATCGGCCTGCAGGGTTTGAGCCTTGAGGTCCTGGGTGGCACTGTGGCAAATAGTGACGGTGGCGTTCTGGCCGAGCAGCATCAGCGCCATGGGCTTGCCCACGATGTTGCTGCGGCCGATGACCACGGCGTGTTTGCCCTTGAGCTCGTAGCCGATGCTTTCCAGCATCTTCATGCAGCCATAGGGTGTGCATGGCCAGAAGCCGGGCATGCCGGTCATCAGAGCCCCGGCGCTGGCGATGTGAAAGCCGTCCACATCCTTGGCGGGCGAGATGGCTTCGATCACCTTCTGCGCATCAATGTGTTTGGGCAGGGGCAACTGCACCAGGATGCCGTGAATGGCCGGATCGTTGTTGAGGGCCTCCACACGGGCCAGTAACGCGGCTTCGGTCATGTCGGCCTCGTACTTTTCGAGGACGGAGTACAAGCCGCTGTCTTCGCAAGCCTTGACCTTGTTACGCACATACACCTGGCTGGCAGGGTTGTCGCCCACCAAGACAACGGCCAGCCCGGGGGTGACGCCACGGGTTTTCAGGGAGGCGGCGCGTTGCGCCACGTCGGCGCGCAGTTGGCGGGAAAGGGCGTTGCCGTCGATGAGTTGGGCTGTCATGTCGGAGAATATGAATAAAATTGGTCTCTAGCGCTTTATCAGCAAGCGCGAGCAGCTATCAAAATGTGAGTTTCAACCCTTGGGGGCGTTCTGGCCGAGGGCGATCTTGAGCAGGTCGGCCACGGTGTTGGCGTTGAGCTTCTCCATGATGTTGGCGCGGTGCGCCTCCACCGTCTTGATGCTGATGCCCAGGTCGTCGGCAATCTGCTTGTTCAGGCGACCGGCCACGATGCGTTCGAGCACCTGGGCTTCGCGGCTGGTCAGCTTGGAGAGCAGGGCATCGCGGCTGGCGGCCTGCTGGTAGCCGGCGAAGGCCTCGCGGGCGTGGTCGAGCATGCGCTCGACGAGTCCGACCAGTTCTTCTTCGTCAAAAGGCTTTTGGATGAAATCCAGCGCGCCTTTTTTCATGGTGTTCACAGCCATGGGCACGTCGCCGTGGCCTGTAATGAACACGATTGGCAGGGGGGACTTGCGCTCGATCAGTCGATCCTGAAGCTCCAGGCCCGTCATGCCGCCCATGCGGATGTCCACAATCAGGCAGGCGACTTCGCGGGGGTCGTAGCGTGAGAGAAAGGTCTCGGCCGAATCAAAGCAACGCACCCGGTAGTCCTTGCCTTCCAGCAGCCACTGCAGGGAATCGCGAACTGCCTCGTCGTCGTCCACAACGTAGACAGTGCCTTTTTTCGGAATCAAGCTCATGCAATTGTCCTTGGTTTTTGAATGTTTGCTACAGAATTTGTAGTGGCATCAGCAGGCTTGGCAAGCGGCAGCCAGAAGGAGAACTTGCAGCCCGTGACCTCGGATCCATTGTAGAGGTTCTCCGCAAGCATCCTGCCCTGGTGCGACTCGACGATGCTGCGGCACAGATTGAGGCCCATGCCCATGCCTTCTTCCTTGGTGGAGAAGAAGGCTTCGAAGAGGCGCTCCAGCACTTCGGGGGCCAGGCCCTTGCCGGTGTCCTGCACCGAAAATTCCACCACTTCGCGGTCTTCGACGTGTTTGGGCACCACGCGCAGTTCCACGCTGCGACCCGACGGTGGACGGTTGGCGTGCTGGATGGCTTCGGCGCCGTTCTTCATCAGGTTGACCAGCACCTGCTCAATCAGGATGGTGTCCACCATCACGGGCGGCAGGCGGGCGGCCACATAGTGAGTCAGGCGCACGTTGTGTCGGCGCAGCTCGATGTCGGCCAGCTCCACGGCTTCGTTGACCATCGAATGCACGTCGGCCAGGGTGCGGTTGGGCTCGCTCTTCTTCACAAAGGCCCGGATGCGCTGGATGATCTGGCCCGCGCGCTGGGCCTGGTGGGCGGTCTTTTGCAGTGCCGTGAGCAGGGCTTCTTCGGTCAGCTGGCCACTCTGGATGCGCGAGACCATGCCACTGCAGTAATTGTTGATGGCCGTGAGCGGCTGGTTCAATTCGTGCGCCACGCTGGAGGCCATCTCGCCCATGGTGATGAGGCGGCTGACGGATTGGGCGCGCTCGGCCTGGCGTGCTGCCTGCTCTTCGGCCTGGCGGCGGGGGGTGATGTCGGTGGCAATCACCATCTGGGCCAGTCGGCCGTCCACCCAGTTGAGGTAGCGCGAGCGTACTTCGAGCCACTTTCCCAGGTCGGGCAGGTAGATTTCGGCGTTCTCGGTGCGGGCGCTGGTGAGTGGGTCGGTGGGCAGTCCCATGAGTCCGTCTTCGTCGTCCATGCCCGTGTGCTCCGTGCCCGCTACTGGCACCACGCCCGCCTGCGCCACCAGCTGCAGGTGGCCGCCCGTCTGCGAGCCGAACCATTGGCGGTAGAGCTTGTTGGCGAACAGCAGTTCTTCGCTGCCCAGCGGGGCCACCGACACCGAGGCGTCCAGCGATTCCAGGACGATGGTGAAGCGCTCGTGCGATGCGGAAAGCTGTTCGCGGATGCGGTTGGGCTCGGTGATGTCCGTCATCGAGGTCATCCAGCCCGTCTGCTGGCCGTGTGCATCGATCAGGGGCGACACATACAGTCGCGCATCGAAGAGCGTGCCGCTTTTGCGCCGCACCCGCACCTGAAAGCCGCCGACGATGGTTTTGCCCGACAGTTCGTCGCGCAGCTTGGCGTGCAAGGCTTCGTGGTCGGAGTCGGGCCAATAGGGGAAGGGTGCTTTCAGGCCCACCAATTCGGCCTCGCTCCAGCCAGTCATCTGGCAGAAAGCGGCGTTCACATAGGTAATGCGGCCTTCCATGTCCAGCGCGCGCATGCCCGTCAGGATGGAGTTCTCCATCGCGCGGCGGAAGTTCGTCTCTGCCACCAGGGCCTGCTGGGCCTGCATGCGGCGGCGGGTGTGGCGCCAGGTGGCGATCAGCATCCAGGCCGTCATCGCGCTCAGCGTGCCCACCAGCCAGAACAGCCCGCTGCCCACCACGCCCAGCGAGGTGCGGTAGGCCTGCGCCTTGAGCACCAGCCCGTTGCCCACCGGGGAGACGGGGACCTCGTATTCGTTGGCTCGGGGTGACCAAGGCAGGAGCTGTGTGGCCGTGTTGCGCGGTCCCAGCGGGGTTCCGGCCAGCACCTGGTTCTTGCCATCGAGCAGCGTGACGGCGTAGCGTGCCAGCACCTCGGTCGGCGTGCCGTAGCGCAGCAGGCTGTCGATGGAGTATTCCCCCAGCACCACGCCGCTGAACTTGCCCTGGTTGTTCAAGGGCACTTGCAGCTGGAGCAGCGGGGTTGAATCGCCCGAGGTTGCGGCGGGCTGGGCATACACCGGCTGCTGCAGGTCGCGGGCCAGGCCAAAGGTGTCGGCCGTGTCGCCGGGTTTGAGCACTTCGCCGGCAATGCGCAGCTCGCTGCTGGCCAGCGTCGGTGCCGCATGGCTGGCGCGGATGCGGCGGCGCTCGTCGATCCAGGTGATCGCCTGCAGTTCGGGGTATTGGCTGATCAGGCTTTCGGCGCGGCTCACAAACTCTGTGCGTTCCAGCTCTTGGTTGGACAGGTCACGCGCAATGCGCATGAGCTGTTCCTGCCGCTCCAGCAGCCGCAGGCGCACACGCTGTTGCGCGTATTCCACGTCACGCCGTAGGGCTTCTTGTTCGCGCTCGGCCTCTTCGGCCCGCAAATACCAGAACGCCGCCACGATGGCGGCCAGAAACATCAGCACGGCAGCCAAGGGTGCCAGCGCTGCAAACCGGTCCTGCCGGGTAGGCGACAACCCGCGCCACCACTTGCGCCACCAGCGGGCGGGCGCCGCCACGACCATGGCGGTGGGGGAGGGGTGAGGGGGCAGGGAATCCATCCTTCAAGTGTAGGGGAGCAGCAGCCCGGAATCCGGGGCACGTGCAATGTGCGTTCGCAGCATTTTCTTGCAATATGAAATGCATGGGCACCATTTGAAATTCTAAAAAAATATGCGAAACTAGAGCCAACGTACTAAATTGCTGCCACACCTACAGGAGACAAAGCATGTCAGCTCAGCCCGACCCTCAGGCCGGAAACGGCAACGCGCCCGCCACCGATACCGACCAACAGGAAACCCGTGAGTGGATGGATGCGCTGTCCGCCGTCATCGACAAAGAGGGGGCCGAGCGCGCCCACTACCTGTTGGAGCAATTGCTGGAACACGCCCGCCAGAACAGCGTGGACCTGCCGTTCTCGGCCAATACCGGCTACGTGAACACCATCGAGCCCAGCCAGGAGGCACGCAGCCCCGGCAACCTTGAAATCGAACAGCGCCTGCGCGCCTACATGCGCTGGAACGCCATGGCCATGGTGGTCAAGGCCAACCGCCATCACCCGCCCGAAGGTGGCGATCTGGGTGGCCACATCGGCTCCTTTGCCTCGCTGGCCAGCATGTTTGGGGCGGGCTTCAACCATTTCTGGCACGCCGAGAGCGAAAACCACGGCGGTGACCTGCTTTACATCCAGGGCCACGTATCCCCCGGTATTTATGCCCGCGCCTACCTGGAAGGCCGCCTGAGCGAAGAGCAGTTGCTCAACTTCCGCCAGGAAGTGGACGGCAAGGGCCTGTCGAGCTACCCGCATCCCAAGCTCATGCCCGAGTTCTGGCAGTTCCCCACTGTGTCGATGGGCCTGGGCCCGCTGATGGCCATCTACCAGGCGCGTTTCCTCAAGTACCTGCATGCCCGTGGCATCGCCAATATCGAAAACCGCAAGGTCTGGGTGTTCTGCGGCGACGGTGAAATGGACGAGGTCGAATCCCTGGGCGCCATTGGCCTGGCGGCGCGTGAGAAGCTCGACAACCTTGTGTTTGTCATCAACTGCAACCTGCAGCGCCTGGACGGCCCCGTGCGTGGCAACGGCAAGATCATTCAAGAGCTCGAAGGCGAGTTCCGTGGCGCGGGCTGGAACGTCATCAAACTCATCTGGGGCAAGGGCTGGGACGAGTTGCTCGCCAAAGACCATGATGGTGCGCTGCGCAAGCTCATGATGGAAACCAACGACGGCGACTACCAGGCCATGAAGGCCAACGACGGTGCCTACGTGCGCAAGAACTTCTTCGGTCGCGACCCTCGCACCCTGAAGATGGTCGAGCACATGACCGACGACGAGATCTGGAACCTGCAGCGCGGCGGCCACGATTCGCAAAAGGTCTATGCCGCATTCCATGCCGCTCAAAACCATGGCGGCCAGCCTTCCGTCCTGCTGGTCAAGACCGTCAAGGGCTTTGGCATGGGCAAGATTGGCGAAGCCAAGAACACGGTTCACCAGACCAAGAAGCTCAGCGACGAAGACATCAAGGCCTTCCGTGATCGCTTCAACATCCCGATCCCCGACAGCCAACTTGCCGAACTGCCCTTCTACAAGCCCGCCGACGACACCCCGGAAATGAAGTACCTGCACGAGCGCCGCAAGGCCTTGGGCGGCTACCTGCCACACCGCCGCGTGAAGGCCGACGAGAGCTTCACTGTGCCTGCGCTGGACACCTTCAAGGCCATCCTGGAGGCTACGCCCGAAGGCCGCGAAATCTCCACCACGCAAGCCTACGTGCGCTTTCTCACGCAGCTGCTGCGCGACCAGGCCCTGGGCCCGCGCGTGGTGCCCATCCTGGTGGACGAAGCCCGTACCTTCGGCATGGAAGGCCTGTTCCGCCAGATCGGCATCTACAACCCCGCAGGTCAGCAGTACACCCCGGTCGATAAAGACCAGGTCATGTACTACAAGGAAGACAAGGCCGGCCAGATCCTGCAAGAGGGCATCAACGAAGCCGGCGGCATGAGCAGCTGGATCGCGGCGGCCACCAGCTACAGCACGAACAACCGGATCATGATCCCGTTCTACGTGTACTACTCGATGTTCGGCTTCCAGCGCATTGGCGACCTGGCCTGGGCGGCGGGTGACATGCAAGCCCGTGGCTTCCTGCTGGGCGGCACCTCAGGCCGCACCACGCTCAACGGCGAAGGCCTGCAGCACGAAGATGGCCACAGCCACATCCTGGCCAACACCATCCCCAACTGCGTGAGCTACGACCCGACCTTTGCGCACGAAGTCGCGGTGATCATGCACGACGGCATGAAGCGAATGGTCGAGCGCCAGGAAAACGTCTTCTACTACCTGACGCTGCTGAACGAAAACTACCCCATGCCCGGCCTGCAACCCGGCACCGAAGAGCAGATCATCAAGGGCATGTACCTGTGCAAACAGGCGCCCGCACTGCCCAAGGATGCGCCCACCGTGCAACTGCTGGGCAGCGGCACCATCTTGCGCGAATCGTTCTTTGCGCAAGAACTGCTTGAAAAGGACTGGGGCGTGGCCGCCTCGGTGTGGAGCTGCCCAAGCTTCAACGAACTGACCCGCGACGGCCAGAACGCCGAGCGCTGGAGCCTGCTGCACCCGACCGAAGAAGCGAAGGTGCCTTTCGTCACGCAGCAACTGTCCGCATCGCAAGGTCCCGTGGTCGCGTCCACTGACTACATGAAGGCCTACGCCGAGCAGATTCGTCCGTTCATCCCCAAGGGCCGCACCTACAAGGTGCTGGGCACCGACGGCTTTGGCCGCAGCGACTTCCGCAGCAAGCTGCGCGAGCATTTCGAGATCAACCGCCACTACATCGTGGTCGCTGCGCTCAAGGCGCTGAGCGAAGACGGCATCCTGCCCGCCACCAAGGTGGCTGAGGCGATCGCCAAGTACAACATCCAGGCCGACAAGGTCAACCCGCTGTACGCGTAAACCGAACGGAGACAACAATGGCATTGGTAGACATTCAAGTCCCGGACATCGGGGATTTCGACGAAGTGGGCGTGATCGAACTGCTGGTCAAGGTGGGCGACACGGTCAAGGCCGAGCAGTCGCTCATCACTGTCGAGTCTGACAAGGCATCGATGGAGATTCCGTCCAGCCACGCAGGCGTGGTCAAGGAACTCAAAATCGCCCTGGGCGACAAGGTCAAGCAGGGCTCTGTGATTGCCGTGGTCGAGTCGGCAGACGCGGTTGCCTCAGCCCCGGCTGCTGCGCCAGCCCCTGACGCTGTTGCACCCGCCCCCGTTGCGGCCGCTGCGCCAGCACCGGTTGCACCCGCTGCAGCCCCTGCAACTGCAGGCCCGGTGGAAGTGCGCGTGCCCGACATTGGCGACTTCAAGGACGTGGCCGTCATTGAGTTGCTGGTCAAGGTGGGCGACACCATCAAGCTCGAACAATCGCTGTTCACCGTCGAATCCGACAAGGCCTCCATGGAGATTCCGTCGCCCGCCGCTGGCGTGGTCAAGGAGCTCAAGGTCAAGATTGGGGACACCGTCAACATCGGCGACTTGGTGGCCTTGCTGGAAGGGGTGGCGGGCAGTGCGCCAGCTGCCGCTGCAGCGCCCGCAGCGCCGGCGGCGGCTCCCGCTGCTGCGCCTGTTGCAGCCCCCGCACCGGTTGCAGCAGCCGTTGCACCGGTCGCCGCTACGGCCTCCGTGCCCGCTCACCAGCCTGGCACGCCCACAGCGGGCCTGCCGCACGCATCGCCCTCGGTGCGCAAGTTCGCCCGCGAGCTGGGTGTGCCCATCGATGAAGTCAAGGGCAGTGGCCCCAAGGGCCGTATCACGCAAGACGACGTGCAGTCCTTCACCAAGCAGGTGATGGCGGGTGCCACCCAAACCAAGGCGCAGGCTGCCAAGGCGCCTGCCGCATCCGGTGGCTCTGGCGGTTCCGGTGTGGGCCTGGATCTGCTGCCCTGGCCCAAGGTCGACTTCACCAAGTTCGGCCCCGTCGAGCGCAAGGACCTCTCGCGCATCAAGAAGATCAGTGGCGCCAATCTGCACCGCAACTGGGTCGTCATCCCGCACGTCACCAACCACGACGACGCGGACATCACCGACCTCGAAGCCTTCCGCGTGCAGTTCAACAAAGAGAACGAGAAGAGTGGCGTCAAGGTCACCATGCTCGCCTTCATGATCAAGGCCGCCGTGGCCGCGCTCAAGAAGTTCCCCGAGTTCAACAGCTCGCTCGACGGCGACCAGCTGGTGCTCAAGCAGTACTTCCACATCGGCTTTGCGGCCGACACGCCCAACGGCCTCGTTGTGCCCGTCATCCGCGACGCCGACAAGAAGGGCATCGTCCAGATCTCGCAAGAGATGGGCGACCTGGCAAAGAAGGCGCGCGACGGCAAGCTCGGCCCGGCCGACATGACCGGTGGCTGCTTCTCCATCAGCTCGCTGGGCGGCATTGGCGGGCGCTACTTCACGCCCATCATCAACGCGCCCGAAGTCGCCATCATGGGCGTGTGCAAGAGCAGCATCGAACCGAAATGGGACGGCAAGCAGTTCGCACCGCGCCTGATGCTGCCGCTGTCGCTCAGCTGGGACCACCGCGTGATCGATGGCGCGGCCGCCGCACGCTTCAACGTGTACTTTGCCTCGCTGCTGGCGGACTTCCGCCGCATCGTGATGTAACGAAAGGGCAAGACACACCATGGCAATCATCGACATCAAGGTGCCCGACATCGGCGACTTCGCCGAAGTGGCCATCATCGAAGTGCTGGTCAAACCCGGCGACACCATCAAGGCCGAGCAAAGCCTGATCACCGTGGAGTCCGACAAGGCCTCCATGGAGATCCCGTCCAGCCATGCTGGGGTTGTGAAGGAGCTGAAAGTGAAGCTGGGCGACAAGATCGCCGAAGGCTCGGTGGTGTTGACGCTGGAAGTGCAGGGCGCTGCAGCTCCAGCGCCTGCTACAGCCCCGGCACCCGCAGTTTCTGAGCAAAAACAGGCCCCATCGCCCGCCCCACAAGCGCAAGCAGCTATCAATTTGGTAGCATCCAGCTTTGCAGGCACTGCCGATATGGACTGCGACGTGCTCGTGCTCGGCGGCGGCCCCGGCGGCTACTCGGCTGCCTTCCGCGCGGCCGATCTGGGCCTCAAGGTCATCATCGTCGAGCGCTACGCCACCCTGGGCGGCGTGTGCCTGAACGTGGGTTGCATCCCGTCCAAGGCCCTACTGCACGTGGCAGCCGTCATGGACGAAGTGAGCCATATGGCCGACCTGGGCGTGGACTTTGGCGCCCCTGCCGTCAACATCGACAAGCTGCGCGGCCACAAGGAAAAGGTCATCGGCAAGCTCACCGGTGGCTTGGCCGCCATGGCCAAGATGCGCAAGGTGACCACCGTGCGCGGCTACGGTGCCTTTGTGGGTGCCAACCACCTAGAAGTGGAAGAAACCACCGGCACTGCGCAAGAGAAGACGGGCACCAAGAAGGTCATCGCCTTCAAGAAGGCCATCATCGCCGCCGGAAGTCAGGCCGTGCGCCTGCCCTTCATGCCCGACGATCCACGCGTGGTCGACTCCACCGGCGCCCTGGCGCTCAAGGAAGTGCCCAAGCGCATGCTGATTTTGGGCGGCGGCATCATCGGCCTCGAAATGGGCACCGTGTACAGCACGCTGGGCGCGCGCCTGGATGTGGTCGAGATGATGGACGGCCTGATGCAGGGCGCCGACCGCGACCTCGTCAAGATCTGGCAGAAGATGAATGCCAAGCGCTTCGACAACATCATGTTGAAGACGAAAACGGTGGGCGCCGAAGCGACACCGGAAGGCATCAAGGTCACGTTCGCCCCGGCAGAAGAGGGCGGCACCGCCCCCGAGCCGCAGGTGTATGACCTGGTGCTGCAGGCTGTGGGCCGCACACCCAACGGCAAGAAGATTGCCGCCGAAAAGGCAGGCGTTGCCGTGACGGACCGTGGCTTCATCAACGTCGACATCCAGATGCGCACCAACGTGCCGCACATCTTCGCCATCGGCGACATCGTGGGGCAGCCCATGCTGGCGCACAAGGCGGTGCATGAGGCGCATGTGGCGGCAGAAGTGATTGCTGGTGAACTGCAGGGCAACAAGGAACTGGCCTCCGCCGCCTTCAACGCCCGCGTGATTCCGTCGGTGGCCTACACCGACCCCGAAGTGGCATGGGTGGGCCTTACCGAAGACCAGGCTAAGGCGCAAGGCATCAAGGTCAAGAAGGGCCTGTTCCCCTGGACGGCCTCCGGCCGCGCCATCGCCAACGGCCGCGACGAGGGCGTGACCAAGCTGCTGTTCGACGACTCGCCAGAGGCCCATGGCCACGGCAAGATCCTGGGCGGCGGCATGGTGGGCACGCATGCCGGCGACATGATCGGCGAGATTGCCCTGGCCATCGAGATGGGCGCCGACGCCGTGGACATCGGCAAGACCATCCACCCGCACCCCACGCTGGGAGAAAGCATCGGCATGGCGGCGGAGATTGCGCACGGCAGCTGCACGGATGTTCCGCCGCAGAAGAAATAAGTAGCCAGCTTCTCAGCTTCTAGCTAGTAGACAAAGCCCGAACCGGTAACGGTTCGGGCTTTTGCGCATTGCGCGCCCCTGCAATCGTTGCAAAATGTTGCTGATTGGTATTGACTGAAGCGATCGCCGGTCTCCCAGGCGGGCGTACGACGACCACCAGCAGATTGTTGATCTGGAAGCAGGATGCCCGTAACGCCAACCATCGCCGCTCAGCCTGACGATGACCCGAACCTTGCCTGGGTGCTGCTGGGTAAGGGGCTGGACCTGTATCAGGATGCCGTACTTATACTGGGCGAAGAGGGCCGCTTCGTCTATGTGAACGATGCCGCCACCCGCGCCCTGGAATACAGCCGCGAGGCGCTGCTGACGATGGGGCCGCCGGACATCGATCCGAACATTTCCAGGGAGCGGTGCCAGGAAATACTGCAAAGCCCGGAGGGCCAGGCTTTTGTCATCGACACGGTGCACAAGACCCAGAGCGGCAAACAGATTGCCGTGCAGGTGCACGGTGTGACGCTGCGGCGGGAGGGGCGCTTGTTTGCCGTCTCCATCGTTCGCGACATGTCGGAAGCCCAACGAATGCAGGAGGCCCTTCAGCAGCGCCAGCAGTATTGGCGCACCCTGCTGGACGAGTTCCCATTTTTTGTCTGGCTCAAGGACGAGCACAGCCGTTTGCTGGCAGCCAATATCGCGTACGCCAGAGTGGCGCGGGTGGCCTCCACGGCGGAACTGGAGGGCCGGACTGAATTCGATTTCTTCCCCAAGGATTTGGCGGAAACGTATGTGGCCGACGACAAGGCTGTCATGGCGGCGGGCGTGGCCCACTACGTGGAAGAGCTGTACGTCGATGAGCACGGGCAGCGGCGCTGGATGGAGGTGTGGAAGTCTCCGCTGCACCAGCATGGCAAGGTGGTGGGCACGGTGGGATATTCCAGAGATATCACGGACCGCAAGCACACCGAGAGTGAACTTCAGAAAGCGCTGGCCTTTGCCCAGGGGGTGATTGATGCCTTTCCGGATTTGTTGTTCGAAACCGACCGGGAAGGCCGTTACCTGAATATCTGGACGCGCAACCCCGAGTTATTGGCGGCCAGCCGGGAGGCTTTGCTGGGGCGGACGCTGCAGGAAGTGCTGTCTCCTGAAAGTGTGGCGATTGCCGAGATGGCGTTTGCGGAGGCAGAGCACAAAGGCGTGTCGTTGGGCCATGTCATATCGGTTGCGACCTCTCTGGGCCCGCGCTGGTTTGAACTGTCGGTATCGCAAATGCGCACCAGCGTGGATGCGCGCCCACATTTCATTACGGTCTCCCGCGATGTAACGCAACGGCTGGAACTGCAGGATGAGCTGACCTTGCGGGAGCGTGAGTACCGTACCCTGGTCGAAAACTCTCCCGATGTGATTGCCCGTTTTGATCTTCAGTTCGGCTGCCGGTATGCCAACCCGGTGTTGCTGAAGGCGGTGGGGCGGCTTGACACCGGCGCGCTGGGATGCTCGCCCCATGCGCTCTGGGGGCAAGAGGTTGGGGCAAAGTTGGCGCAACATTTGGTGCAGGTGGTGGACAGCAAGACGCCTGTCGAGTTGGAGCTGCAATGGTCCGATGCGCTGGGGCGCCGAATCTGCAGTTTGGTGAGTTTGACCCCCGAGTTGGACGACGACGCCAGCGTCTCGAGCGTGTTGCTGGTGGGGCGGGATATCGGTGAACTGAAGGCCTACCAGGACAAGGTCCACCAGATGGCTTTCTACGACGCGCTGACGGGGATGCCCAACCGCGTGCTGTTCCATGACCGGCTGGCGCAAATGCTGAAGGATGCGGCCTACCACCGCGCTCAGGCGGGTGTGATGGTGGTGGACCTGGACCGCTTCAAGCAGATCAACGACACCATGGGCCATGCGGCGGGAGACGCGTTGCTCAAGGAGGTCTCCCTGCGCCTGCGCGCCAGTGTGCGCACTTATGACACCGTAGCCAGGCTGGGAGGGGACGAGTTCGGCATGCTGTTGCCAAAGATCCATACCGGCAGCCATCTGGCGCGTGTGGCGGGGAAGGTGAAGACCGCCTTCAACCAGAGCTTTTGGCTGGAGGGGCAGGAAATTTTCGTCTCCTGCAGTGTCGGTATTGCGGTGTACCCGACGGACAGCGAGACGGCAGAAGAGCTGCTCAAGTACGCAGATTCGGCGATGTACTCCGCCAAACGCTCCGGGCGAAACAGCTTCCGGTTTTACTCCAGGGATATGACCGAGCATGCCCAGCAGCGGCTGACCCTGGAGTTCGACCTGCGCCGAGCGCTCCAGCGCGGTGAACTGGCGCTGCACTACCAGCCCAAGGTGCTGCTGGCGTCCGGCGCAACGGTCGGCTGTGAGGCGCTTTTGCGCTGGACGCATCCTCGCCTGGGCCAGGTGTCTCCGGAGTTGTTCATCCCGGTGGCAGAAGACGCTGGCTTGATCAACCAGCTGGGCGCCTGGGTGTTGCGCGAATCCTGCTCGACCGCCGTCGCCTGGAATGCCGGGGCCACACAGCCACGCAAGGTGGCGGTCAATCTGTCGGCCCGCCAGATCCAGGCCTCCGGCCTGGTGGCGCAGGTGAAGGAAATCGTGTCCCAAACGCGTTGCAAGCCCCAGTGGCTGGAGTTTGAGATTACCGAGAGCCTGCTCCTTGACGAGGACGGTGTTGCAGTCAAGGCTCTGCAGGCCCTGCGCGACATGGGGGCCACCATCGCGATCGATGACTTCGGCACCGGGTATTCGGCGCTGTCCTATCTGGCCCGCTTCCCCATCGATACGCTCAAAATCGACAAATCGTTCATCCACTCCGCGACCACTGACCATTTCAGGGCCGAGCTCATCAAGGCCATCTTGTCGATCGCGCGCTGCTTGAACCAGGAGGTGGTGGCGGAAGGCGTGGAAACGCCCGAGCAGGCAGACTTCCTGGCGGCGGAAGGATGCCAGTTGGCTCAGGGCTTTCTGTTCAGCAAAGCGGTGCCACGAGAGCAGTTGCTGGGCATGTTTGGCGCCTGACAGGAGCCCGCTGGGCTGGCCACGATCCGCCCGCACCGCGCAGCTCTGCATGGGCTGCTGCAGGGGGCTTTTTTCGCCTGGAAGATTATCAAAGGCGCATTGGGCTCATTGTTACAGGTGGAAACTGACATGGGGTCGGGCCATTCAATCCAGTATTCTCGACAACACACTTGCTCCGGACTGGGCTCCCACGCCCAGTTGCCGTGAATACAGTGAAGAAGGCGCAAGCCAATTTTGGCTTGGCGCCCACAAACCAGGGAGTCGACTTTGAAATGGATGAACTTGGCCCGCTTCACCGGGCACGCGGTAACGTTTGCGAGTCTCGTAGCTTTGCAGGCCTGTGGCGGTTCCGGCGGAGGAGACAACGTCAGCCCACCACCGGCAGTGGCTGGAAAAATCGCCCTGTTTGCGGGTGACGTGGGGGGTGTTGGAAACCTGGATGGAGCTCGCGGCAACGCAACCTTCTATGGCATCCAAAGTCTGACGGTGGACCCCGCGGGCAATCTCATGGTGGCCGAGGTTGGCAACCACGCGGTGCGCAAAATTTCTTCTGACGGCACCGTGAGTACCGCTGCCGGTGGCGATATGGTCGCGGCATTCGCTGACGGGCAAGGGGTAGCCGCCAAGTTTCTGAATCCGCAATTTATTGCGGCGGACACCAAGGGCAACTGGTACGTTTCTGACAACGGAGAATACATACGCAAGGTGACGCCTCAAGGCGCGGTTACCACGCTGGCAAACGTCTCGACCAATGGGAACTGCCAGAGTTCATCGATGGTTTTCTGCCATGTTGGCAAACCTTTGGCGGTGGACGTTGCGGGTACGGTGTATTTCACCGCCAATAACCAGCTGCGCAAGCTGGGGGCAAACGGCCAAATGGAGACTTTGGTCAATGCCATCAGTTCGCGGGGGCTACCCACTCCGGCGTTTTCGTTTGTCTACCTGGCCTCTGGCTTGGTGGTGGATGCACAGGGGACGATCTATATCGCTGACCGTAACCAGCCTGTGATTCGCAAAGTCTCGCCTGCGGGCGAGATGACGATACTGGCCGGCTCGGAAGAGTCAAGCCAGGCTGTGGACGGGCAGGGTAGCGCTGCGCGTTTTGTGGAACTTCAAGCCATCACGATGGATGCCGTGGGCAACTTGTACGTGTTGGAAGGCAACGGTGCTATCCGTAAAGTTACGCCTGCTGGTTTGGTCTCCACTGTTCGGCAGCCAACACAGACATGGAGTTCAGGCTGGTCGTACAGCTTTACCGGGTTTGCACGGGATGCAGCTGGAAACTTCTACCTGTCTGCGCTCGGAGCTGGCGGAAATGCACCTGTTTTTGGGAATACTGCCATCCTGAAAATTGATGCTCAAGGTGTTGAAAGTGTTTATGCGGGCCACAAGGGACTGGAGGGTGAGGGGGATGGAATTGGCAGCGCTGCACAGTTCTCTGATCCGCGCAGCCCATCCATCGATGGGAATGGCAATCTGGTCGTACTCGACCGGTTCGTTAATCCCAACAGCCACTTGTCGGGCCACATTGACGACTCCTACTCTCTGCGCCGCATAAGCCCAGAAGGCGGCACAACGAGTATCGTTCGCATGGAATATCAAAATGCGATGAGCGGAGCGGCCGTAGGTCGACGAGGCAATACCTATGTCGGCGGTGGGAAGCGCATTCGAGTGATTGCTCCCGACGGCACAGTCCAATCATTCTTTGAAGGCAGCGAGAGTCTTCCCGATGGATTGAAGGTGTTGGCGGTAGATAGCTCCGGGGCGGTGTATGTAGCCGCAGGCTCAACAGTACCGGCCGCAGGCCTGCCTATTTTTGTGCCGACAAGGCCGTATGGAGCAATTTACAAGATCAATTCGGACAAGACCGTGAGTCTGCTGGCTGGCAGGGCGGGCGTTCAGGGCCTGGTGGATGGCATGGGGGATTCCGCTCGGTTTTCTTCCATTGGCGGTGGCGCGCTGGACTCTGCAGGTAATCTGTATGTGGCGGATCCCGCCAATCATGTGGTCCGCAAAGTTACTCCAGCGGGTTTGGTCAGCACCATCGCCGGTCAACCCGGCGTTCTTGGCTACAGCGATGGGGCGGCGGCGCAGGCTAAATTCTGGTTCCCCGTGGATGTCAAGATCGATGGTCAGGACAACTTGTATGTGGCTGATCGCAACAATGCGTTGGTGCGCAAGATCACTACCAGTGGTGTGGTGAGCACCGTGGTTGGCACGGTTGGAAAGTACGGTTTTGTACCTGGCGCCTTGCCGAGTGTGATTCCTCCCCCAGAAGGCATTGCGCTGAAAGACTCCGCGCTCTTTATTACGACGCGCAATGGGGTGTTGAGGGCTGATCTGTAACACAGAAGAGGCTGGCGGCTCATTCTCCTTGCGGGATGGCTGCTGGCAGCCCGCTGTAGCGAAATCAAGCCGCCTCCTTGGGGGCTGCGTCAAAGTGCCCGGACAAAAGTCGTGGAAAATAGAGGGTTTTCTGCCGCTACCTTTGGGGCAGAACATCCGCCCGGCCTCCCAATCACTTTTGCTCCTCTGAGCTTGTCCATGTCAGACGTCAACTCCTCCAAGATCTCTGTCGAGAAAATCGGCGGCACCTCCATGACCGCCTTTGGCGATGTGCTGCGCCACATCATGCTGCACGATCCCAAGCGCATTTATGGCCGGATCTATGTGGTGTCTGCCTACTCTGGCGTGACGAACCAGTTGCTGGAGCACAAGAAGACGGGCGAGCGCGGCATCTATGCCCTGTTTGCAGAGGGCAAGGGCTACCAGGACGCCTTGACCCAACTGGCCGCCAGCCTCAAAAAGCTGAACGCGGGCTACGCCGACCTGGGCCTGCCGCTGGATGTGGCCGATGCCTTCATCGACCAGCGCATTGGCCAGGCGCGTGAATATCTGAACGCCATGCAGCACGTGCTCGCCAGCGGCTATCTGAGCCGCAAGGATGTGCTGCTGGCCGCGCGGGAAGTGCTGGCCTCCATTGGCGAGTCGCACAGCGCGTTCAACTCGGTCGAGATCCTCAAGGCAAATGGCGTCAACGCCATCCTGATGGACCTGGCCGGTTTTGACGACAACGAAGCCTGGACCATTGACGAGCGCATTGCGCAAAGCTTCAAGGGCCTGGACCTGAGCGACAAGGTGGTGGTGGCCACTGGCTATACCAAGGGCACCGAAGGCATCATGCGCGAGTTTGACCGCGGTTATTCCGAGGTCACCTTCAGCAAGATCGCCGTGGAAGTGCGCCCCGCCGAGGCCGTGATCCACAAGGAATTCCACCTCTCGTCCGCCGACCCCAACCTCGTAGGCCTCGAAAACGCCATCGTGGTGGGCGCCACCAACTACGACGTGGCCGACCAGCTGGCCGACGTGGGCATGGAAGCCATCCACCCCAAGGCCGCCAAGCCCATGGAGCTGGCTGGCATTCCCATCCGCCTGAAGAACACGTTTGAGCCCGACCACCCCGGCACGCTGATCACCAAGGATTTTGTGGGTGAGCGCGCGCGTGTGGAGATCGTCACGGGCACCGACAAGGTCACGCTGATCGAGATCCACGACCCCAGCATGGTGGGCACGGTGGGCTTTGATGCGGGCCTGATGAACGTGTTCTGCAAGCACGACGTGAGCTACATCCTGAAGGCAACCAACGCCAACTCCATCGCCCATCTGGTGTGGGACAACCAGGTCACGCCCGAGCTGGTGGCCGAGCTGCAGGAGGGCTACCAGGTCGTGACGATCAAGCCCAGCGCGATCGTGTGCACCATCGGCTCCAACATTAGTATCCCGGGCGTGCTGGCCAAGGCGGCGCAGGCGCTGGCTGATGCGCAGGTCAACGTGAACTGCGTGTCGCAAACCCTGCGCCAGGTGAACATGCAGTTCGTGATCGAGCGCGAGGATTACAAGACCGCGATCAAGGCGCTGAACCTGGCGCTGTGCGTGAACTCAGGAACTCCCGTTCCGCGCGTTTGAAGAAGTAGCTGCAGGCATGCCTGCCGCTATGCCGTTCCATGAGGAGCCCGCCATGTGCGGGCTTTTTATCGCCTGAATGTCTCCGTCAGCCCGCGCCCAGCAGCCTTTCGAAAAGGTCCGTCCCCCCCATCTGTCCGCCCTTGAGCATCAGCTCGAGCCCGTCGCGCGACGGGTTTGCACTGTGCGCGCGGCTCAGCGTGACCCCTTGGCAGACCGTCGTTTGGTACGACAAGCCCCACAACTGAAGCGCCTGCACGGCGTGGCTGGAGGTGTCGCCCCCCGCAATGCCAATGCGCCCCAGGGGCGTGCCGTTGTCGGCCTGCGCCTGCACGACGCGGGCTACCAGGGCCGCGCTGGCGGGGGCGACGGCTGCCAATGCGCCACCGGCGGGGGCATGGGCGCCGTCCGCAGGCCCGGTGTAGGCCAATACATGATGGCCTTGCTGCAGCCCGGCACATATCGCGCGCTGGGTGGCCTGGGCGTACGCTGCGTCGGTGCCCAGGCGCTGCGCGTCCACAGGGATGCGTTGGTAAGACGCTGCGGCCTGGACCTGGGCCGCAGTGATGGGTGACAGGCTGCCCGCCCAGGCGAACACAGGGCCAGTCGATGGCGCCAAGGCGGGGGGGGGGGTGGCTTGCGTGGGCTCCCCAGTGAGCGATCAGCGCTTGCGCCACGGAGCTGGGCCCCACGGCGAGCAGGCGCGCGCGTTGTGCCTGTTGCCAGAGCAGGCGCCCCACGCTGGCCAGCTGGTCTGCACTGGTCAGGTCCAGCAACGTGGGCACGAACGGCAAATCGGGCAGATCGGCCGGGCCGTTGTCCAGAAGCGTGCCTAGTGCGGTGCGCAAGGTTGCCGCGTTTGGCCCTGTATCCGCTTCAAACAACGGGTAATGCAACGCCGTGATGCCCTGCAACCCTTGTTGCGCCAGGTGCATGCGCAAGTCTGCCTCGGCCATGGGGGTCACTGGGTGGCGGTGCATCGTCGGGTGCCGGTCAATGCGGTAGACGGCTCCACCCGTCCCGGCAGCGGCAAACAGATTGCTGAACGCGCAGTATCGGCCCAGGCTGGGCTGGCCTCCGAGGATGGGCACCCAGCGGTTGTCCACGCTGGGATGCAGGGTCTGGATGGCGCAGGCAATGTTGCCAACATGCGGTGCGCTGTCGAAGGTGGAACACACCTTGTAGTGCAGCACGGTGGGCGCAATTTGCCTGAAAAATTGCCCCACACCGGTCAGCTCGGCGCGCATGGCGTCGGGCGCCATGGCCCGCGCGGCTCCGGCAATTCCGATGGCGTCCAGCGGACCGGCGGCCACCAACGCTTCCGCGTTGGGCACTCCCATGAACAGCATGGACCGCAGGCCCGCTTGGGCCAGCACGGCCAGGGTGTCTGTGGCGCCGGTGAAGTCGTCGCCGTACCAGCCGAACCGGGGGGCTGTGGTGGTCATGGTTCAGGGCTTCTTGCCGAAGAATTCGATGGCCCGGCGCAGCTCGGGGGCGTGTGCAGCGCGCTCAGCCAGGGTTTCGCCCTTCTGCACCGCATCCCACGCCTGCTGCAGGCTGGCCACGCCCGCAGCGGGGCCGTCTGGGTGGGCCAGGATGCCGCCGCCGGACATGAACAGCAGGTCGTTGGACTGGATGCTGTCCCACGTGGCAGGCACGGTGCCGGCCCACTGGCCGTTGGAGAAGGCGGGCAACACGCGGTCGTCCAGGCCTTCGCACAGCGGGGCCAGGGTGTCGTGGGCGGATTCGATCACTTCTTCATCGGTCTGCGAGAACTTGCCTTGCAGGCCATGCACGTGCATGTGGTCCACACCGGCCAGGCGCCACAGTGTCTGCCAGGCGTTGAACGAGAAGCCCAGCAGCGGGTGGCGCGACAGCGCGCCGTAGCCGTTGCGGTGGCCGTGTAGCGCCAGCGGGGTGTGGCGCCGCAGGGTTTGCACGGCCGAATAGCCGCACCAGTTCAGGCTCACCATCACACAGCTGCCACCTTCTGCCGCGATCAGGTCGGCGTGGCGGCGCATGGCGTCGGTCTCGTCGGTGATGTTGAAGGCCACCATGACCAGCTTGCCGGTTTTGTCCTGATGGGCGCGCACGCGGCGCATCACGGCTTTGACGCGGTCGGCCAGCGGCGCGTGAACCGGGTTGGCACACACCTCGTCGTCCTTGATGAAATCCACACCCGCCGCACACAGACGGCCTGCCAGGTCGCCGGTTTCTTCGGCCGACAAACCCACGTTGGGTTTGATGATGGTGCCGATCAGCGGGCGCCCCTGCACGCCGGTTAACGCGCGGGTGCCGCTGATGCCGTGGCGGGGCATGTCGAACTGGGCGCGGTAGGCGCTGGGCAGTTTCATCGACTCCAGCCGCAGGCCGGTGACCTCGCCCAGGTCGTACAGATTGCCCGACACCGTGGCGGCCAGCGTGGGCAGGTTGGGGCCAATGTTGTCGCACGGAAAGCTCACGCGCAGCCGGGCACGCTGCCAGGTCTGCGGTGTGTCGAACATGCCGCGCCGCTGCATCCAGCCGTTGGGCAGCGACGGAGCGGGCGCCACATCCAGCAGCTCGACCGACTCGACCGTGGCGCGGGAGCGTTCACGCAGCGCGTCGGTCTCGCCCTCGACCCGGGTGAAGGTGCCACACGATTGCTCGCCCGCCAGCACCTCGGCCACATGGGCGGGGTCCAGGGGGGTCTCGATCAGGTAGGTGGCTTCAAAGCGGTCTGGGGACATGGTGGGTGAACTACTGTTTTGATATCTGCTAGCGCTTATGGAAAAAGCGCTAGAGGCCAATTTGGCTTAAAAATCAGACCTTCTTCAGATCTTCGACAGATCAGGAAACGGCCGCACCGGGTCGGTCATGCCGTCCCAGGTTTCCGACTCCGCACGGATCAGGTCGAACATTCGCCCCTTGGGCCCGGCCACTTCCGACAGCTCGATCACGGTGCCCGGGTGGTACTCGGTGTCGAAGTAGACAAAGCGGCCTTTTTCGCCCACCTCGCCGCTCATCACCGTCTTGAAGCCCTGGGCCGTCAGCCGCGCCAGGTCTGCGTCGTAGTCGCTCGTCCAATACGCCACGTGCTGCAGCCCGGTGCGCCCGGCCTGCAGAAAGTCGCGGTACATCGACGGCACATCGTTGCGCGTCTGGATCAGTTCGACCTGCACATAACCCGAGTTGGCCAGCGCCACCGAGTTGTGCGGCTCGTATCGCTCGCCCTTGTAAACGTAGTTCTTGATCGGAACCTTCGGGTTGTAGAACCAGGGGCCCACGCCCAGGGTCTTGCTCCAGTAGTCCATGGCGGCTTCGATGTCGTGGACCACATAGCCAAGCTGGCGGATGGCGCCGAAATGACGGCTCATAAAAATTTCCTTTGGTGGTGATGCGTCAGGGCAGGGCGCAGCCGGGCGGGGCCCGTCAGGCGCCGCCCAGGTTGCAGGCTTGCTTTATTTGCTTACTTGGCGCCGTCGATGATTTCTTTGGGGATCGGCACGCCCGCGTACTTCACATGGATGTCGTTCAGCTTGCCGTTGGCCAGGTTGGTCTTGATCCAGCCGTTCACGGCGGCCATCAGCTCGGGTTGGCCTTTGCGCATGGCCATGCCCAGCTGGTACGACTGCAGGATGAACTTGGTCTCGAAGTCGCGCGCCGGGTTCTTCTTGGCGATGGCCGCAATGATTGGCGGCGTGATGGCCACGATGTCGGCCTGGCCGGTGGCGGCCGCGGTGATGGAGGCGGATTCGTCATCAAACCGCACCACCTTGGCCTGCGGCGCGCGCTCGGTCACGATCTTGTCCTGCGGGCCACCACGGGTCACGGCCACGGTCTTGCCGGCCAGGTCTTCGATGCTGGTGAGCTTCAAACTCTTGGGCGCGCCCACTGCCGCCTGGATGGCGCCGTAGGGGATGGAGAAGTCCACCGCCTTCTGGCGCTCGGGCGTGATCGACAGCGACGAGATGATCAGGTCCACCTTGTTGGACAGCAGGTTGGGAATGCGCGCGGAGTTGGTCGTGTTCACGATCTCCAGCGTCAGGCCCAGGTCCTTCGCCAGCAGCTCGGCCGCTTCCACGTCGGAGCCCACGGGCTTCATCTTGTCGTCCACGTAACCGTAGAACGGTGCGCCAAAGTCGATGCCCACGCGCAGCTTGCCGGCGGACTTGATGTCGGCCAGCTCGGCCATGGCGGGCATGCACAGGGCGGCGGCGCCCATGGCCAGCAAGGTGCGGCGGAGGATGAGGGAAGCGGTCATGGTGGTTGTCTCCTGGTGGTTTTTGAATAGGGAATCGAAAGGGGCAGGGCTGAAGCTGAAACTCAAAGCCCGTGAGAAAGAAAGTCGCGCAGCTCGGCGGTCTGTGGGTTCTTGAGCATGTCGCCTGGGCCCGTCTCCCACACTTTGCCCTCGTGCATGTAGATGATGGTGTCGGCCACCCGGGCGGCAAACTCCATCTCGTGGGTGACCAGCACCATGGTCATGCCGCCCTGGGCCAGGGCTTCGATCACGCGCAGCACCTCGCCGGTCAGTTGCGGGTCCAGGGCCGAAGTCACCTCGTCAAACAGCATCACCTGCGGCTCCATCGCCAGCGACCGGGCAATGGCCACGCGCTGCTGCTGCCCGCCCGACAGTTGCTCGGGGTAGGCCTGCGCCTTGTCGGCCAGGCCCACCTGCTGCAGCGTGCGGGCCGCAATCTCGCGTGCCTTGGCTGCGGGCAGGTTCTTCACGGCCTTGGGGGCCAGCGTGATGTTCTGCTCCACCGTCAGGTGCGGGAACAGGTTGTAGCTCTGGAACACGATGCCCACGTCCTGGCGCAGCTGGCGCAGATCGATGGCCGGGTCGTGCACCGCGTGGCCGCAGACATTGATGGTGCCGCTGTCGATGATCTCCAGCCGGTCAATGCAGCGCAGCGCCGTGCTCTTGCCCGAGCCGCTCTTGCCGATGATGGCCACCACCTGGCCCCGGGGAATGGCAAACGACACGCCCTTGAGCACCTGGTTGCTGCCAAAGCTTTTGTGCACGTCCTTTAGTTCAACGACGGGCTGCGCAGGCGAGGCCGCTGGCTGGGAGGGTTGCGCGGCAGCGTCTCGGGCGAGGTTCATGGTGTCTTCTCGTTTCATGCGGTGGTCACAGGCACAGTGGCTGGGCCACGGTTTCCAAACTGCTGGCGCTGCTCCAGCTTGCGGCTCCAGACGGACAGCGGGTAGCACATCGCAAAGTAGGCGATGGCGATCAGCAGGTACACGGTGAAAGGCTGAAAGATGGAGTTGTTGATGAGCTGCCCCGCACGCACCAGCTCGATAAACCCCACGATGGACGCCAGCGAGGTGTTCTTCACGATCTGCACCATGAAGCCCACCGTGGGCGGCGTGGCAATGCGCACTGCCTGCGGCAGCACCACCAGCCGCATGCGCTGCGTGCGCGACAGGGCCAGGCATTCGGCCGCCTCCCACTGCGTGCGCGGCACCGACTCAATGCACCCGCGCCAGATCTCACCCAGATAGGCGCTGACGTAAACAATCATCGCAATGCTGGCCGCCACGATGGCGGGCAGCTCCAAGCCCGCAATGGACAGGCCGAAGTAGCACAGGAACAGCACCACCAGCAGCGGCGTGCCCTGGATGATCTGAATCCACGCAATCGTCGCCCAGCGCACGGCCTTGATCGGGCTGACGCGGCACAGCGCAATCACGCCCCCGGCCAGGCCGCCCCCCACAAACGCAATCAGCGACAGGCCAATGGTCCACAGCGCGCCGAACAGCAGGTACTGCAGGTGATACGAGTTCAGTCCACCGTCAATCATTTGGCGTTCCCCAATTTGCGCTGGCGCGTGAACACGATCTGCCCGAACACCCACAGCCCCAGCCGCATCAGCAGCGACAGCGCCAGATACGCCACCGCCACCAGGATGTAGGCCTCAAACGGGCGGAAGGTCTCGGACTGCACCCGCGCCGCCACGGCCGTGAGTTCCTCCACCGAAATCTGCGAGGTGATGGACGAGGCCAGCATCAGCAGCACAAACTGGCTGGTGAGCGCGGGGTACACCTTCTCCATCGCCGGGCGCAGCACCACATGCCAATACACCTGCCGGCGCGTCAGCCCCAGGCACTCGGCCGCCTCGATCTGGCCCTTGTGGATCGAATCCATGCCCGCCCGCATGATTTCGCAGGTGTAGGCCGCCACGTTGATCACCAGCGTCAGCAGCGCCGCAGCAAACGCCGACACCTTGAAGCCCAGGCTGGCCAAGCCAAAGAACACCAGAAACACCTGCACCAGCAGCGGCGTGTTGCGCAGCACTTCTACATATGCGCCGCAGGCCTTGGCCAGCCAGCGCGTGTCGCCGCGCCGCCCAATGGCCAGCAGCGTGCCACCCACAAAACCAATTACCGTGGCCGGGAAGGACAGCAGGATGGTCATCCCGGCCCCTTCCAGAAACTGGGGCCAGTTGGCCAGCACGCTGGCAAAGTCGAACTCGTATTGCATGGACGCGGCGGCGATGCTTCAGCGCACGCAGGCGGGGCGCCTGGTCACGAACGGCACGAAGGGCACGGGCGAGCCCGGGGCGCGGCACGCGGCGCGAGTTGGGGTATCAGGCATGTCTTGTCTCCTGCGCAATCGGTCTTGGCCGCTGCAACCTAGGGTTTGTACTGATGGTTTTTGATGCCTTTCAGCATCGAACGCCCAGTGATACTATCCGCGGAATCCATCAAATACCAGCAAACTAAATGATGGTTTTTGATTGAATTGCACATGGCCCAAAACCCGCCCAACCCCAGCAGTCCCCGCAGCCCGCGCATCCCCGACATCGCCCAGTTGTCCGGCGTGTCCACTGCCACGGTCGATAGGGTGCTGAACCAGCGCTCGGGCGTGCGCAACGCCACCGCGCAGCGGGTGCTGCAGGCCGCAGCCACCCTGGGCTACCTGCCGCAGGCCGAGCTGCACGCAGCGCTGCAACCGCAGCCCTTGCGCCTGATGGTGCTGATCCCCGAGGGCAGCAACCGCTTTCTGCAAATGCTGGGCGACGTGATCGGCTACGCGCAAGAACACTGGGCACCGTTCAACGTGCGCTGCCAGGCGGCGTATATCGAAAGCTTCAACCCCGACGCTTTGGCCAAAGCGCTGCTGCACTACGGCAAGCGCTGCGACGGCATCGCCTTCATGGCGCTGGAGCACCCCGTGGTGCGCGAGGCCGTGGCCCAGCTGGCAGAGCAGGGCGTGCCCACCGTCACGCTGATCTCGGATTTATCCAACTCGCGCCGCGTGGCCTACGTGGGCCTGGACAACCGCGCCGCAGGCCGCACCGCCGCCTACCTGATCGCCCGCTTCATGGGCCCCTTGGCCCACAGCCGCAAGGCGCATGTGGCAATGATTGTTGGATCACTGCGCTACCGCGCCCATGAGGAGCGCGAGGCGGGCTTTCTGCACCTGTTTGAAGAGCAGTTCCCCCTGGTACAGGTGGTGGGCGTGCGCGAAGGCCAGGACGACGCCGAACGCAACTACCGCCAGGCCCGCGCCCTGCTGGAGCAGCACGATGATTTGGCAGGCATCTACAACATCGGCGGCGGGGCCGAAGGCATCGGCCGGGCGCTGAAAGAGGCGGGCGCAGACCGCAAGATCGTGTTCATCGGCCACGGGCTCACGCCAGATACGCGGGCGCTGCTGATCGACGGGACGATGGACGCGGTGATCACGCAGAACCCGCAGGGCGCGGTGATGAACTGCGTGCGGATCTTTGCCAACTTGCGGGATGGGCGGGAGCCGACGAGTGGGGTGGAGACTACGCGGAGCCAGGTGATATTTCGGGAGAATTTGCCGTAGGGGTGGTGCTGCGCCGCATTGGAGGCAGGTCGACAGGCGGGCTCTGTATTGGGGTGATCTCACTTTCCGTGCAGAAAACCCGGTTAAGAGCTACGGGTTAACCCGCAATTTTTTATTGTCTGGAATTATCAGTAGCGAATACGTAGACTGCAGCAGGCTTGCGACCACGCCAGCCACGGGAGGACCAGCTTGTCTAGCTACTACCTACGTTTCGTTGGCGCCGATACCCTGCCAAAATCGCTATCTAAGCGGGAAGTCGAAGAGTGCTTTGGGCTGAGCATTGAAGACATCCAGGAGCTGCGCCCGCCCCGGTTCAGAGGGACTGCACGCCTTGGCGCTGCAGTCCAACTGGTCATGCTGCGCGCCACCGGGCGGCACCCCGATGCCTTTTCAGGCCTCCCCTCCGTTTTGCTGCGGTACCTGACCTCAGCGCTTGGTATGCATGCGACGGATATCGCTTCGGTGACCTCGCTGTACAAGGACAAGGACACGCGATACGAGCACCAGCTCTGGGCTCGGGAACGTGTCGGCTTCGCGGTAGTAGATGACACCACCAAACCGCTCCTGGCAGATGCTTTGGGGGAGTTTTCCGCCTCAGCGGTATCAGTCGATGACCTGATCCAACAGTCAGAACACTGGCTTTTTGATCGACGGCTCGTCCTGCCTGGTGACCGGACACTGCGCGACATGGCGCGCACGGCATTTGCTGAACAGGAGAATGCAGCAATCGCAGCGGTCCGCACCTGTGCGCCACCCAAACAGGTTCTGGCGGCTCTCTCGCACGCATTCTCAAAGCGATCAGGGCCCGGCGGTCACACAGTGCTGGAGTGGCTGCGCACACCCCCAGGGAAGCACGGGCAGCTCACGCTGAGCGAGGTCACCAAGAAAATCGAGTGCCTATGACCCACGCTCACCCCCACGCACCAGATGTGCACCATCAGCACGTTCACAGAACCTCTTGAGTTCGACCGGATAGCGATGGACATACGCGGTCTACATCTGACAGGATCCGTTGTCGGATCTGGCGCTAGTCCTTACCTCTTCCAAGAACGCAGCAGCAACGCATTGGTCACCACACTCACGCTGCTGAGGGCCATAGCTGCTCCCGCCACCATGGGATTCAACAAGCCAAATGCAGCCAAGGGGATCCCGACCACGTTGTACGCGAATGCCCAGAAAAGGTTCTGACGGATCTTTGCGTACGTGCGCCGAGAGATGTCGATGGCATCTGCGATCAACGCGGGGTCACCATGCATCAGCGTGATCCCCGCAGCATGCATGGCCACGTCGGTGCCCGTGGACATGGCAATTCCCACATTCGCCGCAGCCAGAGCGGGCGCGTCGTTGATGCCGTCACCCACCATCGCAACGTGCCTGCCACCTGACTTGAGCTGCGCCACGATATCCGCCTTGCCTTCCGGCAGCACATCAGCACGAACCTGATCGATGCCCAACGCGCTGGCTACTGCGCTTGCGCTTCCCTTGTTGTCCCCGGTGACCAAGACGGTCTGGATGCCCAGAGCATGCAGTTGGGCAATGGCCTGTTGTGAGCTGGGCTTCACTGTGTCTCCAAATGCCAATAAACCCATCACTTCTGGCGCATCAGTCACGTCAGCCAACCAGGATACTGTGCGGCCCTCTTGTTGCATCTGTACTGCAGCCCCGGTCAGACTGGCCATGTTGACATCCAACTCCTCCATGTAACGTGTACTCCCGAGGCGGATCTGGCGTCCTTTGATGACAGCAGACATGCCTCTGCCAGCTACCGCTGTGACCTCAGTGGCACGAGGAACGGTCACACCCTGGGTGCGTGCAGCGTCCATCACGGCCTTGGCCAGTGGATGCTCGCTGCCGTTCTGAATGGCCGCAGCAAACGGCAGCAACTGATCCTGGAGGCCTTCGGCAGGCATCGCAGCCGTCAAAGTGGGCTTCCCCTCGGTCAGGGTGCCGGTCTTGTCGAACGCCACGGTGTCGATGTGGTGGGCAACCTCCAGTGCTTCTGCATCCTTGATCAGAATACCGTGGCGTGCTGCAACGCCGGTGCCCGCCATGATCGCGGTGGGAGTCGCCAAACCCAGCGCACAAGGGCACGCAATGACAAGTACCGCGACAGCATTGAGGATCGCCTGTTCCCAGTTGCCAGTTGCAAGTCCCCAGCCCACCAGGGTGATGGCAGCAAGGCCGAGCACCACGGGCACAAAGACCGCACTCACTTCATCCACAATCCGCTGGATGGGAGCCTTCTTCGCCTGCGCCGACTCAACCATCCGCACGATGCGCGACAGAGTTGACTCTGCGCCTATCGCAGTCGTCCGTACCAACAACAAGCCCTCCGCGTTCACGGAGCCTCCCGTCACCTTATCACCGACGTGCTTCGCCACAGGCAGGCTCTCCCCGGTGATCAATGACTCATCCACCTGGCTTGCGCCTTCGATCACCGAGCCGTCTACCGGGACTCTCTCCCCGGGGCGGACAACCACCATATCACCTACTTTCACGCGTGAGAGTGGTAGATCAATGTCACCGGCATCAGTGCGCACACGCGCAATTTCTGGGCGCAGCGCATTTAGCGCCCGGATCGCTTCTGTGGTTTGCCGCTTGGCTCGGGCTTCCAGCCACTTCCCGAGAAGGACTAGCGTGACGATGACAGCGGAGGCTTCAAAGTACAGGTGGGGCGTCCCGTGCTCAGCGTGCTTGAACAGCAGGTACAAGCTCAAGCCGTACCCGGCCGACGTACCCAATGCGACCAGCAGATCCATGTTGCCTGCGCCTGCACCAAGAGCTTTCCAGCCAGCGCGGTAGAACCTCGCGCCCAGCCAGAACTGCACAGGGGTGGCCAAGGCCAGTTGAATCCAGCCGTTGAGTGTCCAGTCTTGACCGAACAGCATGCCAAGCATGGGCAATACCAGGGGGAAGGACAGACCAGCGGCGAGAGCGACAGGCCACCAGGGCGCTGACTGCTTGTCGTGTTCAGTGGAAGTGCTCGTATCCGCAACCTGTGCCTCATAGCCCGCCTTTACAACGGCGGCTACCAGGCGCTCGGGAGGCAATCCTGCATCAAAACGAACCTGCGCACGCTCCGTGGCTAGATTGACTTCCGCGTGCTTGACGCCTGGTACACCCTTCAGCGCTTTTTCGACACGTCCCACGCACGACGCGCAGGTCATCCCACCGATCAACAGCTCCACGGACTCTTCCGCTATTGCGTATCCAGCCTTTTCGACAGCCGCAGCCAAGGCCGGGACCGGCACCGTTGAGGCGGCAACCACGGAGGCGCGCTCAGTAGCAATATTCACGGTCACCTCACGGACCCCAGGGACGGCTTTGAGAGCCTTTTCAACCCGTCCAACGCAAGAGCCGCAGGTCATGCCAAGTATCGGAAGATTCAGGTGTGCGATCGATAGTGAGGCGGACGGCCCCGCTTCATGGGCAGAGGTATTCATAGCAATCTCCATGTGGTGTTCAACTCCGGCGTTAACCGGCAGAGTTCGAACTTTCAGGGTTGACACGATGGGAGACGCAAGCGAGCCGGCGCTCCTTGTTTGGATATCTATCTGGCCACTTGACCTTGCCCCAGTGGCAAACCGGAGACTGAAAGCCTCTTAACTTTTTCCAAGAGGCGAAAAATGCATGAATTCCAACTCCCCGACATGACATGCGGACACTGCGCTGGGATGGTGAGCCAGACGCTGCAGATGACAGACCCTGAATGCAAAGTGCAGGTGGACATGTCCAAACGTATGGTCACTGTGCAAAGTGCGGAAGATCGCAAGACACTGGTCGAGGTACTGACCGAAGCTGGATATCCGCCCGCCTGATCTAGGCTTTACAGAACGTAATATTCAGAGCGCTTGACATTGACACGGTGGTAAGGACGAAAGTCCTTGCTACCGTGTTATTCCATTGCACAGGAGCATCCGTGACCACACTCATGAACATCGGCGATGCAGCCAAGGCGGCAGGCGTATCGGCCAAGATGATCCGCCACTACGAGCAAACAGGTTTGTTGCCGGAAGCCGAACGCAGCGAGGCCGGCTATCGAAAATACGGTGAACGTGAAGTCTCGGTACTGCGCTTCATCCGGCAGTCGCGCCGCCTCGGCTTCTCCATGCCCCAGATTGCAGAGCTGATCGGCCAATGGGGCGACACACACTGCACCAGTCGGCAGGTAAAAGGGATTGCCGAGCGCCATCTGGCAGATCTGGAGGAAAAGCTACGGGAAATTGTCGAGATGAAATCGGCGTTAGAGCAGTTGGTTTCTGTGTGCGCAGGTGACGAACATGCCCATTGCGCGATTCTGGAAAACCTCGCCGCAGACAGTCCCTCGGCCCCCAATCACAGTGCTAGCTTTGTCAAACCGAAGCGTCGCGGTGCCAAGGCCACCCCCGCTCACTCTGGGGTAACCAACAAGCCGACAACCAGTCATTTGGATCTCATGACATGGATGCGTGGCGTACACGTGCATCGGAGCGGGCATTGAACTAGGCCGTGAGGTGGCTTGCAGAGCCATCACCTTGCACCACGATTGCGGCCAGCCCGTACTTGGGCGGGCCACGCTTGTGGCCCACCTGTTTGCATTACTTAGGCGTGGAGCCCGGAGTGGCTTCCTTGTGCGGCATGGCTTCACGCGCATTGGCCTTTTCCTGACCACGGGCTTCGGCCTTGCTGGTGTCCGCAAGGCCAGAGCCTTCACCTCGCGCTGTACCGCCATCCTTGATCTGCTTCACACCGGTTGCAGGACGGGCTTTCTTGTGGTCTTCGCCATGCGCTTGCGCCTTGGAGTTGGTATAGGGCGTGGCTTCCTGGGTGTCGCCAGCGGCGAATGCGGACGATGCTGCTGTCATGGCGAGGGCAATAAGGAGCGTTTTCATGATTTTTCCTTGGTGGGTTGACGTGCGAACAGAAGAACGCCCCCTTTTCTTGAGGGCGTAGCGAGACACTTTTTGCGCTTACTTGGCAGGCTCGATGGCAGTGACGACCATCTTTCCGCCCTCGTTGATCACCATGAAGCGGATCTTGTCGCCGGCCTGCGCCTTGTCGAGCAGGGCCTTGTCCTTGGCTGTGAACACCATGGTCATCCCCGGCATCTCCAAGTGCTTGATGTCGCCATGCTTGATGGTGATTTTTCCGGCGTCCTTGTCGATCTTGCGCACCTCTCCATCGGTCATGGAGGCTGCGGCCGTGGTTGCGGCTCTTCCGGCGTCTCCAGAGGCTTGCGCCGTGGCTGACAACGGCATGAGTGCGGCCAGCGACAACATCGCGCCGATCAAAAGACTGTTTGCGTTTTTCATAGGAACTCCTTGTTCAATCGCGTAGAAGGCTTTTCCGCTTACTTCTTCACCACCGTGACCTGGCCCTTCATGCCCGCGTCGTAATGGCCTGGGTAAAGGCAGGCAAACTTGACTTCACCAGCCTTTGTGAACTGCCAGATGATTTCGCCTTGCTTGCCTGGGGCCAGCGACACTTTGCTGGGTTCGTCATGCTCCATATCCGGGAACTTCTTCATCGTCTCGTAGTGTTCCTTGAGTTCGGCATCGGTGCCCAAGCTGAACTCGTGTTTGACCTGGCCACTGTTCTTGATCACGAACTTGACCGTTTCGCCCTGCTTGACGGAAATCGCTGCAGGCGTGAAGCGCATGGTGTCCGCCATGTCCACGTTGATCGTACGGGTCACCTTGGCAGCTTTGCCGGGCTGGCCAATAGCTGATTCAGCGCTGCCATGGCCGTGGGCGCCGCCGCCGTCGTGACCACCACCGTGGTTGCCACCCGCAAAGCTGTTGAAAGACAGAGCCACCAGGGTTGAGGCAGCGATCAGGGAAAGGGTGCGTTTCATATTTACCTTGGGTTGTTGATGGGGAAAGCAGGCGATCAGTGGCCGCCGTGCGAGGACGGCTTTTTGACCTTGACGACGGTGTCCGAACTGGACTTCTCTTTGCGGGGCATGGATTGGCCGCCTTCCGCCTTGAAGCGGGCAGGCTCCGCCATCGGACCGGTGTACTCGTAGGCCACCGTGCCCTCCGGGTTTTTGTACCAACCCGGGTTTTTGTAGTCGCCCGGCTTCTGGTCGCGGCGTACTTTGAGGACGCTGAACATTCCGCCCATTTCGACCGAGCCGAACGGGCCTTCTCCGGTCATCATCGGGATGGTGTTGTCCGGAATGGGCATTTCCATTTCCGTCATGTCTGCCATGCCGCGCTCGCCCATGACCATGTAGTCGGGGATCAGGTTGTTGATCTTCTTGGCAACGCCGCGGTGGTCCACGCCAATCATGGTGGGAATGTCGTGACCCATTGCATTCATGGTGTGGTGGCTCTTGTGGCAGTGGAACGCCCAGTCGCCTTCTTCGTCCGCGAGGAACTCAATCTGGCGCATCTGGCCCACGGCCACGTCGGTTGTCACTTCATAGAGACGGGTGCTCTTGGGCGTGGGACCGCCGTCCGTGCCCGTTACCAGAAACTCGTGTCCGTGCAAATGCATCGGGTGGTTGGTCATGGTGAGATTACCGATGCGAATCCGCACCTTGTCATTGAGCCGGACGTTCAAGGAATCGATGCCAGGAAAGATGCGGCTGTTCCAGGTCCACAAATTGAAGTTCAGCATTTCCGCGACCTTGGGCGTCGCGGCGCCGGGCTCGATGTCGTAGGCGCTCAGGAGGAAACAGAAGTCCCGGTTCACTTCGTCGATCAGCGGATGTTTGGTCTTGGGATGCGTGATCCAAAAACCCATCATGCCCATGGCCATCTGGGTCATTTCGTCGGCATGGGGGTGGTACATGAATGTCCCCGGACGGCGCGCAACGAACTCGTAGACGAAGGTTTTGCCGGACTGGATCGCTGGCTGATTCAAGCCCGCCACGCCGTCCATGCCATTAGGCAAACGCTGCCCGTGCCAGTGGATACTGGTGTGCTCGGGCAGTTTGTTGGTCACAAAAATGCGGACGCGGTCGCCTTCCACCACCTCGATGGTGGGACCTGGGCTCTGGCCGTTGTATCCCCACAGGTGGGCCTTGAAACCGGGCGCCATTTCGCGCACCACGGGTTCTGCCACCAAGTGGAACTCTTTGACCCCCTGGTTCATGCGCCACGGCAGCGTCCAGCCGTTGAGCGTGACCACGGGGTTGTAGGGGCGCCCCGAATTGGGCACCAGCGGCGCCATGGTGTCTGCACTCGTCTGGAACACTGGCTCTGGCAGAGCGGCCATCGCCACCCGGCTCACACTCGCTGCGGCCACAGCCCCCCCAGCAATGCCAGCAAATCGGAAAAAATCTCTTCTTGAATTCATGTTGGTTTCCTTGAGGGATCAGTGACCTGCACCAGCTTCGGCTGCGGCTGCGCCACCGCCCGAGACACCTGCGCTGGTGGGTTTGCCGATGAGGGAGGCTTGAAGGGCTGCGTCCGCTAGCCAAAACTGCTGTTCGGCGTTCAGAGCCGCCATCACTGAGTTCACCTGGTCGCGGGAGTCGGCAAGCAACTCAAAGACGCTGATCAGCATCCCGTTGTAGCGAAGCTGGTTTTCTTCAGAAATGGTTTTTCGCAGAGGGATCACCTCGTCGCGGTGGTGGCGCGCGATGTCATACGCCGTGCGGTACGCGGAATAGCTCTCGCGCAAGTTCGAGCCCGCCGCGCGGGCTGTGGCCTCCAGGCGGTTGGCAGCGGCCAGGGTTTGCGCGTTCATGGAATCGCGTCGCATGCCCCCCCAATCGAAGATCGGCAGCTGCAGACTGATCTCGAAGCCGCGCCGCGTCGAGTGGGTGTTCTCGGCTGCATCGAAGACAGAGTCGCGCCGTACACCCAGTTCAATGTCCGTGAAGGTCGTGATCGTGTTCCAGCCTTGCGCGCGTGCGGCTGCGTCATAGTCGGCCTTCGCGATCTGAAGATCCAGCCGCCCCTTGGACGCCTGACGGCCAGCATCTGCTGGGGACAGCGGCTCCTTGGGCAGCGTCGGCAGGCGCTCAGGCAACTTGAGCTGCTGGGCTTGGTTGTCATCAAGGCCCAGCATCCGCACCAGCTCTTCACGGGCCGCTGTGACCCCGTGCTGGGCGGTGGCCAGCTGGGTCGCTGTGTCGGCATAGAACGCTTGCTGGCGTGCACGGTCAAGCTTGTTGAAATTACCGACTGCCTGCATGCGCTTGGCCAACTCGGCGCTGGCTTGAGCGCTTGCGACAACCTGTTGGGTGTAAGTCAACGTCTGTTGCGCGGCAACAGCGCGGACCCAGGCTTGGCGCACTTGGGTCACCTGGTCCACTACATCGCTGCTGAGGCGCAGCTGAGTCTGTTTGACACGCTGCTCGGCGATACCTTTGCGCATGGGCAAGGTCAGCAGGTCAAGCAGACCGAAGGAAAGGAGGCGTCCGATCTCCGTCTCGCTGCCTAGCCGAACGCGCTCCAGGCTCAGAATAGGGTTGGCGATGCGGCCGGACTGGGCCGCCGTGGAAGCGTCCGCCCAGTTTTGAGCCACGATGGCTTGCAGGGACGGGCTATTGACCAGAGCGAGTTGAACGGCATCTTGTTGACTGAGCGGTTTGGCCAACAGGTCCGAGGCGCGTTGGCGCAAGGCATCTTGCTCATTCCGGTCCCGGGCCAGAGTAAGTCCGCCGTCCGTGAAACCGCTTGTCGCCGCGTTGGCGCTGGAGAGGTTTTGCTCCAGATTCACGCTGGCGCAGCCAGACAAGACCGCCACTGCGGCAACAGCGATCACTAGTTTGGCGCGGGGCATGCGAAGGGTACGGATCATTGTTTGCCCCCGTGGTGTGCGTCATGGCCTTGGGCTGGTTGGCCCTGGTCCGCTGCGGGTGCGGGCTGGCGCATTTCCTTGGCATAGGCGCGCCATCCTCCAATTTCGCCTACCTTGTCGTTGGCAGCCTTCCAGGGCTGGACGGATTGCTCTTTGTAGACCTCATAGCCTGTCAGAGCTGATCGGTACGAAAGTTGGTAGTCCACTTTCGGGGGTGCACCGTCTGGCATCTGAGCAAAGGCTAGCGAAGGCGCCAGCAGTGCAGCGGCCAGCCAGGGGATTGAGTTAAGTCGTGAAAGCCAGGAATTTCTCATAGATTCACCATGCGTTTTGATGCAACGCATTGTGTGAGTCAATGGCTTCCAAATAGATAACGCCTCAATTACATCTTTGTCATGTTCAAGAAAGGCGCAAATCTGCGGGCACACTGGCGGCCACTCGCAGCGCCAAGGAGGTCTCGTGAAGATACTGATCGTTGAGGACGAAATCAAAACCGGGGAGTACCTGCGCCAAGGCTTGCGGGAAGCGGGATTCAACGCTGATCTAGTCCACAACGGTGTCGATGGTCTGCGTATGGTTCAAGAGGAAGACTACGATCTGGTAATCCTGGATGTGATGCTTCCTCGGATGGACGGCTGGCAGGTCCTCACCAATATGCGTCGCCGTGGCCTTGAGATGCCCGTGCTATTTCTCACGGCCAAGGATCAGGTGCAAGACCGGATCAAGGGGCTGGAATTAGGCGCAGACGACTATCTGGTCAAGCCGTTTTCTTTTGCCGAATTGCTGGCAAGGGCCCGGACCATACTGCGGCGCGGCCGTAGTGGCGCCGAGGTGACCATTCTGCAGGTGGCCGATCTTGAACTGGATCTTCTGCGGCGTCGAGTCAGCAGGTCCGGCAAACGCGTCGACCTCACGCCCAAGGAATTCGGTCTGCTGGAACTGCTGATGCGTCGCCAAGGAGAGGTTTTGCCTCGCTCTCTGATCGCGTCGCAGGTGTGGGATATGAATTTCGACAGCGACTCCAACGTGGTCGAGGTGGCAATGCGTAGGCTTCGGGCCAAAATTGACGATGCCTATGACGCCAAACTGATCCAGACGGTGCGAGGCATGGGGTATGTGCTTGAAGCGCCACAGGAGATTCCGTGAAAGCCCGGCACTCGCTGACGACACGGCTGACGGCCTTTTTTACGCTGGCTTCTGGGCTTGTGCTCGTTGGCTTGGGGACCATCGTCGCCATTTCTATCGATCGCCATTTTGTGGAACTGGATCGCGATGCCCTGCGCGACAAGATCCACCTCACACGTGAGGTGATAGGAAAATCCACGTCACCTGAAGACCTCAAAATGCGTCTGGACGACGTCTTGCACAGCCATGAGGGCCTTTTTGTCAGCGTTTTCCGTGACAGGGCCACGCTTTACGCGACCACGGATTTCCAGTTTCCAGATGATCTCCATGCCCTGGCCCAGAGGGCCCGCCTGGGGGTTGCCTCCTGGAAAACGAAGGGGCGGGAATACCGAGGGATGTCGGCACTCGTGACGTTGCCGGGTTCCGCCGAGCCGCCGCTGCAGGTCTGGGTAGCTGTAGACATTGCCCACCACAAGCACTTCATGTACGAATTGATTTGGGTGCTTGTGGGCTATGTGGCGTTGGCCACTCTAGTGGCCGGGGTCCTGGGCTGGTGGGCCGCAAAGAATGGCTTGGCCCCCCTTCGGGCCATGAGATCTCGCGCCATGGCCATCACGGCACAGCGACTGGACGAGCGGATGCCAACCCAGGAGTTTCCAGTGGAAATGGCAGACTTGGCGACCACTCTCAACGAGATGCTCCGGCGGCTCAAGGAGGAGTTCGACCGGCTGTCCGAGTTTTCTTCGGACCTGGCTCACGAGCTGCGAACGCCCATCAACAATCTGATGACGCAGACCCAGGTCACGCTTAGCCAAGCTCGCTCCTCCGAGGAGTACCAGGACATACTGGCCTCCAACGCCGAGGAGTACCAGCGTTTGGCCCGCATGGTGGCTGACATGTTGTTCCTGGCCAAGGCTGACCACGGGCTTATTCTTCCCAGCACGGAGAGAATCGCAGTTCATGATGAAGCACAGGCCTTGTTTGATTTCTACGAGGCACTTGCCGAAGAAAAGCGGGTCCGGCTGCAACTGATCGGAACGGCGGAGATCACTGGCGACCGGTTGATGCTTCGCCGGGCGCTGAGCAATCTCTTGTCCAACGCCGTTCGCTACACCCCCCCTGGAGAACAGGTGGTCGTTGACATTCAAGGGGACGTTCACGGAACCACCGTGGATGTAGTCAACACTGGACCTTCTATCGATGCGCAGATGATCCCCCGCCTGTTTGACCGTTTCTTTCGGGCAGACAAGTCGCGCAAGCAACTGGATTCCGACGGTGCAGGCTTGGGCTTGTCCATCACCCAGGCGATTGTTCATGCACACCGGGGCCGCATCTCAGTGAGTTCGGCCGATGGCAGGACCTGTTTTTCGATGTATTTCCCCAGTGCACAGACCATTGGCAAGCACTTCACGACAAATGCATGACCCCTTTGCAACCCTTATTGACTGCTGGAAGGCGGATCCGAGCAGCACCTACAACAGCTGGTTCCTGTGGGATCAGAGGATCAAGAACTTCCGCTCCATACGCAGAGGCATTGCACAGGTGGTGGAGGACATCCGGGGAGGAACGTTTGGCAACGCCTACCGAGGCTCCTCGCTGGAGACGATCGTGGGTTCCGTGGCAGAGCAGCGCCAAATTTTCAAAGGTGCGGACCACGCGTTCCTCTGGAAACCCAAGCTGAGGATTCCGGACATCTACGAGAACACGAGTAACCAGCTCGCCTTCGCAGATCTCCTTCACACCTGCGATCACTGCGATTGCGCAGAAGACGTCGTTGCCGCCATACAGCGCATCGATGCAATCGGCATCAAAGGCTTGGGCCCAGCAGTCGCCAACTTGCTGTATTTCATCCACCCAACGCTGCTCTCTCCCTTTAACACTGCCATTGTCAATGGTTTCAACGCAGTGACTGGCGGGCGCGTGAAGCTCGGACGTTGGGACCACTATCTTTCTATGCGGGAGGGCTTGCTGCGCTTGAACGCGCAGTACCGGCTGAAACTATCGAATGATCTCGGTGCGATTGCGGGACTCATGTTTGACATTGGCAGTGGCCGATATGCAGCGCCGCCACAAGCAATGGATGCGGCGACGGCGACACTCTGGCAAGAAGACCTTGAACGTGTGCGGCTGGAATCCACCGCATCGCAACGGGAGATGTCCCAGGCGACCGAAAGCGATGCGACCCACACGGGTATTCAGGCTTCATTGCGCGATCTGGGCAAGTCTCTCGGGTTTGATGTCTGGATAGCGTCCAACGACCGGGGTCGCTCCTACGGCAGCGGCCTTTTGGGAGACGGATGTCTGGCGCAGTTGCCTGCCAGCGTGGACAGGGGACTGGAGTCGATTCGACTCATTGATGTCGTATGGATTGATACTCAGACATCGCAGGTCGCGGCCGCATTTGAAGTCGAGCACACCACGTCCATCTATTCGGGGATCGTGCGAATGCTCGACCTGGCCTTGGGCACGTCGGTTGCAGGTAACTGTGCATTGTTTCTTGTGGCTCCAGACAATCGCAGAGACAAGGTCGCTGAACAACTTCAAAGGCCTGCATTCTCCCGCGTTTCGGAGTTGGGAATCCGGTACCTGCCGTATAGCCAACTGGAGCAGAACCACGCTTTGATGAGCCGTTTTGGTTCCAGTATCAAGCCGCTGCTGGAGATTTCGCAGCAGCTGTGAGACCCGGTTTTTTTGCATGGTGCGGTTCGCCTGGGTTTCGCTCCTTGAGCCTCGGGTTCGATTCTCGGCGATGTCGGCAAGATGAATTTCCTGTTATCCCGAACGGAGGGACTAGCGGCTGAAACCCTGCGCCCAAAAACGATCCAGGTCTGGCGCCAGTAACTACTATGGACCATCACCTTGGTAGAGATCTCCAAGGCGGCACTTCGCAAATTCTTCGTCCAACCATGAGGTCCTCGACATGAACGTCACTACCAAGCCATTGGTTGGTCTGTCGCCAGTCGGTTTGTTGGGAAACTCTGTGTCCACAGCACCGAGCATCCAAGGGGGCGGTTTTCTAGACGCCATGAAGCAGGCGCTGACAATCACAAGCCAATTGCAAGGTGAATCGGGTCGGCTGAGTCGAGAGGTCACACTTGGCAACCCCACGGTCAGCTTGGAAGGGACCATGCTCGCTGGAGTCAAGTCGAATATTGCGTTCCAGGCGACCTTGCAAAGCCGCAATCGAATTGTCCAGGCCTACACCGATGTGATGAACATGCAGGTCTGATCCTGAGCGAGTTGTAAGACAACGGTCGTGCGCACCTGCTGTCGGGGCCGTGGGCATGCTTTGCATTCAAGCTGGAGGCGGCCCTTTTTTGGCAAGGCTCCTCCAGCTCAGCCGCTGACCCCCTGGGAAAACTCACTGAAACCGTGGCGCCTTGGAGGATTCGTCCGAGGTGGTGGCCATGGCCGCATGCTGCGCTGCGTGATAGCGGTCCGGATAGATTTCGTTGAGCTTGCGGCCGTCTTCGCCCACAGCGACGACTTCGCCTTCGCGGATGGCGCGTGCCAGCTCGCTCTTTACCTGGTCACGTGTCTTCAGCGATTTGCCTGTCACGATGGGATAGCGGCCTGACATCAGTTCATTGCGTTTGACGCCGAATTCACCGGCCACCATGATGTCGCCTGTACGGATAGCCTGCTCCAGCTCGTCCCGCACTTGCTCTCGGGATTTGCCGACCTGAGTCGAAGTAGCCACGGGATAGGCGCCAGGATTGATCTGCTTGAGCGTAAGACCCGATTCGCCAAAGGCGAGCATGTCGCCGCTCTGCTGAGCCTGCGCCAATTCAGCACGGACTTGCTCGCGCGTCTTACTGACCACTTGGTCCGAAGCAAATGCAGGGGCTGCGATAAGAGAGAGGACGATGAGGGTGGACTTGAGTTTCATGATGGGATTTCCTTCTTGATAAATGGAGATGGTTTGAGTGCAGCCGCAGGCCGGTCTTGGAGATTCGCGGGAGTGGGGATGGTTCGGGGTTCAGGGCAGTTGGCTGGCGTTGACCCAACCTGCCTCGCCTCCGAGATCGCGCATGCCATCGCTGGTCACGGGATTGCGCTTGGCGGCCTGCAACTCATCCAAGACTTGCTGGCGGGTCTTTGTCAGCTTGGGGCCAGGGACGAGCGGATAAGTAGCCGGGTAACCACGGCTGATCCAGTACAGAGAACCGTCCTTTTGCGCGGCCAGTACGGTGCTTTCGACAGCTTGACGGCTGACTGCGTTGCCCAGGTGGTCGGGGGCCAGACTCACGCCTTCTTCCTGACTTGGGCTTGCGTGGTAGACCGAAGTAGCGAAGGACGCTGTAGCGAATGCAGCGAGACTGGCGACGAGGATGGCAGTACGAATTTTCATGATGGTCTCCTGTGGCGCCGGATGCCCGATATGGTCCATCCAGGTGGCGTTTTTCTGCGCCACGGAGAGAAGTCTAGAACCCGCACCCCTACGAAGCGGTGACCTCCCGATTACGCTTTTGACAGGTTTGGGGCGAGGTGAAAAGTGCAGAGGGATTTGGTTCGAGATACGGTCTATGTCTCCTCACCGGGATGAAGCACCCGATGAACATTGCATGTTCCGTATATTTCGAAAACGTCATCCGCACTACAGCTTCTCGTTCGTCCCCGTAGCCCAAAATCCTCTTCCACACGCCGCCCATTGATGTCTTGTATCCGCGTGTAGCCGTCGGCCCAGCTGACGTTTTAATGACTGATGAGGAAAGTAAGACCATGTACAAAAAGATGATTGTGTCTATGTTGGTCGCAGCAGCGTCGCTGGCGTCTGCGACCACGTTTGCCGCACCTACCGACAACGAGGTGCGCGTTGAAGCGTCGGCCACCAGAGTTGCGACGGAGGATGGAAAAACGCGCTACTGGAGCCATCCAAGATTGGCCATGATCAAAGTCGATGCCGCAGGCCGCATGCTCGCTGCGCGATCAAACACTGGGGAAGCCGAACCATCTGGCGTTCTTTCTGGCATCCGATCGTCGCGTGTGCGCTGACGCCTTGTGGCGTAAGAGGTACCACAGCTGGGCCCGTAGTGCACTGCATGGTGGTTACGTCAGCTTTGAAGGGCTGTGATTGGACGGCAGCCGTGCGAATAGGCGTAACAAAGAGCCTTGGCGAAGACTACTTGGTCGAATGTGACATCTAGATTACGACCGTGAAACCTCTTCGTCATCTTGCACCGAAATTGCGGCAAATTGCTCGAAGGCTGAGTCAATCGTCGGCGCGAGCCTACAGAACCGAATGCTTCTCGCGGCGGAAGATGGATGCTCCTTGCAGCCCGCTGCGTAGGATCAAGTTCAACTTTTTGAGCCATCCAAACCTATCAGGAGATCCAGATGATTCACACCCCGAACCCCTACATGTCTTGCATCAATGCTTGCCGGTCGTGCGCGACGGCTTGCCATCAGTGTTTCGCAGAGTGCCTCAAGGAGGAGGACGTCAAGATGATGGCCCGCTGCATTGCGCTGGACGCGGACTGTGCGGCCGCTTGCAGCTTAGCTGCCGATGTGATGGCGCGCCGAAGCGAATACGCCGAGGCGATTTGTGCGCTGTGCGCGCAGATCTGCAAGGCCTGCGGCGATGAGTGCGCTAGGCACGAAGCCGAGCATTGCAAGGCATGTGCCGCCGCTTGCCACAAATGCGCTCAAGAATGTGCCGCCATGGCCCACGCAGATTGACGCTGTTCAAGGAGCCCACCATGAGATTTCTGCACCCACCCTCGAAAACCGTCTCGGCAACCGCCTTTCTTGCATGCGCGTTGGTGGTTCCCTTGTCGTTGCACGCCCAGTCTGCCCCACACGCTGGCATGAAAGGCGCTGCCATGGATCAGACGATGCCTGCAGGCAAGATGGACATTAAGTCCATGATGAAAGAGAACAACGACAAGATGGCGTCCGTGAAGACGTCAGGCAATCCCGATGTGGATTTCGCGCAAATGATGCGCATCCACCATCAAGGTGCCATCGACATGGCGCAGAGCCAATTGCGCGATGGAAAAGATCCCCAACTACTCAGCATGGCCCAGGACATTATTTCCGCGCAAAAAAAGGAAATCGCTGTGCTGGATGCGTTTCTCGTTCGCAATGGCAAGCAACCCACAGCACCCACGAAATAGTTCTCTGTACTCAGCGATCGCTGCCCTGACCCTTGGACCGCTGTCGGGGAATCAGGGCAGCGTTACTCAGACGCCGTTTGCAGTGCGCATGGGGGCTGAGCAGGCACATGATCCACGTCAAGAGGACTTGTCATCAGTTTGACATTGCCACCGTGTTAAGCCTTATTGTTTCCATACGGCTCGTCACTGTCTCGACGACCTCATATGGAGAAAACCATGAACCACGATCACAGTACAGGACAATCGGATAAGGCCAGCGCTTCAATGGGCAGAAAGAGACTGATTGGCGCAGTCGTCATGCTCGCTTTCATTGGCATGTTTTTTCTTCTCAAAGAGCACTGGTCGCATGTCGCGGGCTACTGGCCGTATCTGCTCTTGCTGGCTTGCCCCCTGATGCACCTTTTCCACGGACACGGGGGGCACGGCTCCCACAACGTCGATTCGAGCAAGAAGTAATCTTGCACGGCCAAAACACCCAGGGAGGCTATCCATGTCGAATGCGCAACCGCACGAACACGTCCATCATGACCACCAGCATCATGAAGGGCATCACACGCATGTGTCGTTGCCCACGACGGGACTAAAGGATCCTGTCTGCGGTATGGATGTGACGGAACAATCGCATCACTCGACAGAGCACGAAGGGCGTCCTTACTACTTTTGCAGCGCCAAATGCAAAGCACGCTTCATGGAAGCGCCGCAAAAGTTTCTCTCGACTCCCATCAGCGAGCGCGCGCCTCAGCCTGAGCCCGAAGCGGCGCAACCGGGCACAACCTATACCTGCCCCATGCACCCTGAGGTGCAACAGGACCATCCTGGAAATTGCCCCAAGTGCGGCATGACACTGGAGCCCATGCTGCCCACGCTGGATGAGGGAGAAAACGCCGAGCTCGTGGATTTCCGGCATCGCTTCTGGTGGACGCTGCCTCTCACTGTGGTGGTTACCGTCCTGGCCATGCTTGGGCACCGGTTGCAGTGGTTCGAGATGGTCACACAGAGCTGGATTGAACTGGTGCTGACGGTACCCATCGTCCTGTGGGCGGGCTGGCCCTTCTTCTTGCGCGGTGCGCAGTCGGTCGTGAACCGCAGTCCCAACATGTGGACGCTGATTGGTCTGGGAACGGGCGCAGCATTTGTCTATAGCGTGGTCGCGACCGTTGCGCCGGGGGTGTTTCCCGCCTCGTTCCAGGCCATGGGGCGCGTGGCGGTGTATTTCGAAGCTGCAGCGGTCATCATCTCGCTCACGCTGCTGGGTCAGATGCTGGAGCTGAAGGCGCGCTCGCAGACTTCGGCCGCCATCAAGTCGCTGCTGGGCCTGGCCCCCAAGACCGCGCGGCGTATTGACGCCAACGGTCAGGAGAGTGATGTTCCCTTGTCCCATGTCCATGTGGGAGACCTCTTGCGCGTGCGGCCTGGCGAGAAGGTTCCTGTGGATGGTGTGGTGGTCGAGGGGAGCAGCGCGGTGGACGAAGCCATGCTCACTGGCGAGCCGGTGCCCATCGTCAAAGGGCCTGGTGATGCCGTCATCGGTGCCACGCTCAATACCAACGGGGCACTGGTGATCCGGTCCGAGCGGGTGGGCTCCGCCACCATGCTGTCGCAGATCGTTCAAATGGTTGCGCAGGCACAGCGCTCACGGGCCCCCATGCAGCGCATGGCCGACCAGGTGGCGGGCTACTTCGTGATGGCTGTGGTGGGTATCGCGTTGCTCACACTCTTCGCGTGGGGCCTGTTCGGTCCGGAGCCACGCTGGGTCTACGGCCTGGTCAATGCAGTTGCGGTGCTGATCATCGCGTGCCCTTGTGCGTTGGGCCTGGCAACTCCCATGTCCATCATGGTGGCCACAGGCCGGGGGGCGACCAGCGGCGTGCTGTTCAGGGACGCGGCAGCCATCGAGAACCTGCGCAAGGTGGACACGCTGATCGTGGACAAAACAGGCACGCTCACCGAAGGCAAGCCCTCCTTCGAACGTGTAGTGGCCATGCCCGGTCTGTCCGAGGATGAGGTTCTGCGCCTGGCGGCCAGTCTGGACCAAGGCAGCGAGCATCCGCTGGCCGATGCCATTGTCCAGGCAGCTCGCGCCAAGGGGCTCGCCCTGGACAAGCCCGAGGACTTTGAGTCCGGCTCGGGCATCGGGGTGCGCGGACAGGTCGCTGGACGCCAGCTCGCCCTGGGCAACACGGTCCTCATGGAGCAGGTTGGGGTTTCAGCGAACCCGCTGCTTGCGCAGGCAGAGGCCTTGCGCGCCACAGGCGCCAGCGTGATGTACCTGGCGGCCGATGGCCAGCTTCAAGGCCTGCTGGCGGTCTCGGATGCCATCAAGGCCAGCACGCCGGAAGCGCTGGCGACCTTGCATGCGGCGGGACTGCGCATTGTCATGGCCACGGGCGACGGCATGACCACCGCCAAGGCGGTGGGGGCCAAACTGGGGATTGATGAGGTCCATGGCGAAGTCAAGCCTGCGGACAAGCTGGCCCTGGTGTCGCGGCTGCAGGCCGAAGGCCGTGTTGTCGCCATGGCGGGGGACGGGATCAACGACGCGCCCGCCCTTGCCAAGGCGGATGTGGGGATCGCGATGGGCACCGGCACCGACGTGGCGATGAACAGCGCACAGGTCACCCTGGTCAAGGGCGATCTGCGAGGGATTTCCACTGCGCGGGAATTGTCGGAGGCGACGGTGGGCAATATGAAGCAGAACCTGATGTTTGCCTTCCTCTACAACGCGCTGGGCATCCCGATCGCCGCAGGGCTGCTGTATCCCTTCACCGGATGGCTGCTGTCGCCAATGATTGCGGCCCTGGCGATGAGCCTGAGTTCTGCGTCGGTGATCACCAACGCGCTGCGGCTGCGCAAGGGCTGAGGAGGGGCCGCTTGCACGGACTTGATCTGGGTTAAGTCCGTGACTGGCATTCTGGATACCATTCGCACCATGATCGCTGTCAGGAACACCGTGTTGCGCCAAAGACGCTGGATAACCAGCGTTCTGGTCGCGGTGTTGCTTCTGATGCAGTTCGCGTTGGCGGCCTATGCCTGTCCCAAGCTGGACTCCGCAGCCCATGCGGCATCGATGCAAAAAGCGGGCATGGCCATGGAAGACTCAGTCGGCATGCCCTCCATGCCCGATTGCCACGCTATGGCGGGAACCATGGATGAGCAAGATCCTCAGCTGTGTCGAGCCCATTGTGATGGCGACAGCTTGTCCTCCCCCTCGCTACAAGGTCTCGATCTGCAGGCGCTCGCGGCTCACGCCATCTGGGTTGCTTATGTGCTGCCCGTGATCCTGGACTCAGAACGCCATATTGACCCTCGGGCTGTCTACGCAGAGCTGGACAGTCGAGCGGGCTCTCCCCCCATCTATCTGACCCATCAGGTCTTTCGGAATTGAACGTGCACGGCGTGTGCGCTGCCTTGCAGCGTGCGCGCAGGTCTGACTTCGTGCCCCTTCATTTCGAGGACTATCATGCCCAACATCTCCTTCGGCGCTCCCTGCGAGCGCCTGCCTGCGCAACTGCGCATTCATCCTCTCTCGCCGCGCATCCGTGTGCGCAACCTCAACCATCTGCGCCTTTGCGCTCTCGGATTCCTGCTGGCCGGCATCGGCCTTGCAGGCAACCAGGCCCACGCCCTGGGGTTTGCCGAAGCCTTGGATCTGGCGGAGCAGCACAGCCCTCGTATCACGGCCCAGCGGCTGCAGATTGACGCAGCCAGCAGTACCCAGAAGTCGGCGGGAACTCTGCCGGATCCAAAGCTCTCGGTCGGGGTCGAGAACTTTCCCATCAGCGGCATGGATCGCTTCAGCCTTACGCGCGAGTCCATGACCATGCAACGCCTGGCGCTGATGCAGGAGGTTCCCAACCGTGCCAAACGAGATGCGCAGATCGCCAGCGCCCAGGCCAAGGTGGAGCGCGAACGCGCCACTCTGGGGGTCCAGCGTCTGCAGATCCGCCAGGAGCTGAGCCAAGCCTGGATCATGGCCCAGGCTATCGAGCAACGTGATCAGGTACTCACCGGTCTACTGAGTGAGAACCAGCGCCTGCAGGACAGCCTGCCCGCCCGCATCGAGGGGGGGACGGCCCAAGCGGGCGATCTCCTGATGGCCAAGCAGGAGGCTCTTGCGCTGTCGGACCGCAGGGACGATCTGCAGCGGGACCGATCCAAGGCCAGGGCGATGTTGCGGCGCTGGGTTGGCGCCCGCGCCGACGAGGCGCTGCAGGGAGTTCCCGGGCCGCTGAGCCGCCCTTTGGACCAGCTTCGGTCAGAGGTACACCGCCACGCGGAACTCGCGCAGTACCCCGCCATGCAAGCCATGGCCTTGGCGGAAACGCGCGAAGCCCAGGCAGAAACCAAGGGTGATTGGTCCTGGGAAGTCGCCTACAGCCGCCGCGACCGCCGCTGGGGCGACATGGTGTCTTTCCAGGTGACCTTTGATCTTCCCTGGCAACAGGAGCGGCGTCAGGGACCCCAGATCAAGGCCAAGCAGCTGGAGCTGCAGCGCCTGGAAGCCGAGCAGGAGGACGTGACCCGCAGGCACCTACAGGAGCTGGAGGACAGCGCCTCAGAGCTGGCGGCACTGAACAGTCAGATCGAGCGGCTGCAATCGGCTGGCATCGGCTTGGCACAAGGGCGCGCCGAACTCGCGTTGGCCAACTACCAGTCTGCCAAGGGCGATTTGAGCGCCGTGCTGGCTACAAGGGCCCAGGTGCGGGAGGCGCACTGGCGACTCATTGAGCTGCAGGCACAGCGGGACACCGTGATTGCCCGCCTGAACAGCCTGATCGCGGACTGAAGGGAGAACCACATGACCAATACCGTTTTCAAGAAGACCGTTGTGGCCGTAGCACTGGTGGCTGCAGGCATCGCCCTCGGCTGGACCGTCTCCCAATGGCGCACCGCGAACAACCACGCACTGGGAGCCAGTCCCGCATCGACAGAAGCAGCAAAAGCCGACCGCAAGGTGCTGTACTGGTACGACCCGATGTCGCCGACGCAGAAGTTCGATAAGCCAGGCAAGTCCCCCTACATGGACATGGCCTTGGTACCCAAGTATGCGGATGAGGACACTCCGGAAAGCTCCGGCCTGAGCGTCTCCGCCCAGGCCGTGCAAGCCCTCGGCCTGCGCACCGCCCTGGTAGAGCAGCGAGACATTGGGTCCGATGTGGACGTGCTGGGCACGGTCCAGCTCAATGACCGGGATGTGAGCATCGTCCAGGCCCGCTCGGGCGGCTTCGTGGAACGCGTCTATGCCCGGGCCCCGGGCGACGTGGTGGCCGCAGGCGCGCCATTGGCCGATCTACTGCTGCCAGAGTGGGTGGCTGCGCAGCGCGAGTTTCTCGCGGTCCGGGCGCTCAAGGACGAGTCGCTGACGACAGCAGCGCGCCAGCGGCTGTCGCTGCTGGGCATGCCTGCCTCGCTCGTGGCCCAGGTGGAGCGCACGGGCGAACCTCAGGGCCGCTACACGGTGACCTTCCCGCAGGCCGGCATGGTGGCTGAACTGATGGTGCGCCAGGGCATGACGGTCTCTTCGGGGGGCAGTCTGGTGCGCGTAAACGGCCTGGCCAGCGTCTGGATCGAAGCGGCCGTTCCTGAAGCGCAAAGCGGTCCCTTGCAACTGGGGCAGGACGCCCAGGTCCGATTGGCCGCGTTTCCGGGCGAAACCCTCAACGCCCGGGTCGTGAGCATCCTCCCAGAGGCCAACCGGGACACCCGCACGGTGCGCGTGCGCCTGGAGCTTCCCAACCCCACCCAGCGCCTGAAGGCGGGCATGTCCGGGCAGATCGTCCTGGCCGGACGCACACAACCAGCGCTGCTGGTGCCCAGCGAAGCGGTGATCCGCACCGGCAAGAGGGCGTTGGTCTACGTGGTGGACGGTCCTGGCAAGTACCACCCCGTCCAGGTGCAACTCGGCGGGGAAATCGATGACCGCCTCGTCATTCAAGGCGGCCTCACCGCAGGACAACAGGTGGTCGCCTCGGCACAGTTCCTGATCGACTCGGAAGCCAGCCTGCGAGGCATCATGCCCGCACTGCCTCCAGGCAGCAGCGCGCAACCCATCGCTGAACAGGGTTCCTCGGCCTCTGCGGCTCCGGCGTCCAAGAGCTTTACGGTGCGAGGGGTGGTCGATGAGGTCACGCCCACCGAGCTGACCCTTACCCACGAGGCCGTGCCTGAACTGAAGTGGCCCGGCATGACCATGCCATTCAAGTTGGCAAACCCAGAACTGGCAAAAGCACTGAAACCCGAGCAGCAGGTGAAGTTCACCTTCCAGCAGCAAGGCAAGGACTTCGTGATCACTGCCGTGGAAAGGATCAAGCCATGATCGCGCGTCTGATCCGCTGGTCGGTGGCGAACCGACTCCTGGTTCTGCTGGCGACCGTGATGCTTACGGCCTGGGGCGTGTGGGGTGTGCGCAGCACCCCCGTGGACGCTCTTCCCGATCTTTCGGATGTCCAGGTCATCATCCGCACCTCCTATCCCGGCCAGGCACCGCAGATCGTGGAGAACCAGGTCACATACCCCTTGTCCACCACCATGCTGTCCGTCCCGGGCGCCAAGACGGTGCGAGGCTTTTCGTTCTTTGGCGATTCATTCGTCTACATCCTGTTTGAGGATGGCACGGACCTGTACTGGGCGCGTTCCCGGGTGCTGGAGTACATGAACCAAGTGCAGGGCCGACTACCCGCCACGGCCAAGTCGTCGTTGGGCCCAGATGCCACCGGGGTGGGCTGGATCTTCCAGTACGCCCTGGTAGATCGCACCGGCAAAAACGACCTGGCCCAGCTTCGCGCCTTGCAGGACTGGTTCCTGAAGTTCGAACTCAAGAGCTTACCCAACGTGGCCGAGGTGGCATCGGTCGGTGGCATGGTCAAGCAGTACCAGGTCGTGCTCGACCCCATCAAGCTTGCGTCCCAAGGCCTCACTCAGGGGCAGGTGCGCGAGGCCATCATGAATGCCAACCAGGAAACGGGGGGATCGGTGCTGGAACTGTCCGGCGCCGAGTACATGGTGCGCGCCAGCGGCTATCTCAAGACGCTGGACGACTTCCGCGCCATCCCGTTGGTGTCGCGCGCAGGGGTGCCTGTGCGCCTGGGGGATGTCGCCACCGTTCAGATCGGGCCGGAAATGCGGCGCGGCATCGCTGAACTCGACGGCGAGGGGGAAGTGGCTGGAGGCGTGGTCGTGCTGCGATCTGGCAAGAACGCCCAGGAAACGATCCAGGCCGTAAAGGCCAAACTCAGCGAGCTGCAAAGCAGCCTGCCCCAGGGCGTGGAGATCGTCACCACCTACGACCGCAGCGCACTCATCGAGCGGGCGATCCAGAACCTCAGCACCAAACTCGTAGAGGAGTTCATTGTGGTGGCGGTGGTCTGTGTCTTGTTCCTCTGGCACCTGCGTTCTGCGCTGGTCGCCATCATTTCTCTGCCGCTGGGGATCATGGCGGCGTTTCTGGTGATGCGCTACCAGGGCATCAACGCCAACATCATGTCCCTGGGCGGGATTGCAATCGCCGTGGGCGCCATGGTCGATGCAGCTGTGGTGATGATCGAGAACGCCCACAAGAAGCTGGAGGCCTGGCAGCACAAGCATCCCGACCGCCAACTGGTGGGGGAAGAACGCTGGAAAGTGATCACCGAAGCTGCCGAGGAGGTGGGCCCCGCGCTGTTCTTCTCGCTGCTTATCATCACGTTGTCCTTTGTGCCCGTTTTTACGCTGGAAGCACAGGAAGGCCGCTTGTTTGGACCGCTGGCGTTCACGAAGACCTACGCGATGGCCGCAGCTGCGGCACTCTCGGTCACGCTGATCCCGGTCCTCATGGGCTACTGGATCCGGGGGCGTATCCCTGACGAGCAGAAAAACCCCATCACCCGCGCGCTGATTGCCGTGTACCGACCTTGCCTTGAGTGGGTCTTGCATCGTCCCAAATCCACCCTGGTCATCGCCGTGCTGGCGCTGACGACCACGATCTGGCCCCTGTCGCGGTTGGGGGGCGAGTTCCTGCCCAGGCTGGATGAAGGCGATCTGCTGTACATGCCGTCAGCCCTGCCGGGCCTGTCGGCACAGCGAGCCACGGAGCTTCTGCAATTGAGCAACCGGATGATCAAGACGGTGCCCGAGGTCGAGCGCGTCTTCGGCAAGGCGGGCCGCGCAGAGACCGCCACCGATCCGGCCCCGCTGGAAATGTTCGAGACCACGGTGAAGCTCAAGCCCAGAGACCAATGGCGTCCAGGAATGACGCCCGAGGGCCTGATCGAAGAGTTGGACAAGGCCGTCAAGATCCCCGGCCTGTCCAACATCTGGATTCCACCCATTCGCAACCGAATCGACATGCTGGCAACCGGCATCAAGAGCCCCATCGGTGTCAAGGTGACGGGCAACGACCTGCAGGTGATCGATGGGATCGCGGCACAGGTCGAGCAGGTCGCCAAAGGCATTCCGGGAGTGGCCTCGTCACTGGCCGAGCGCCTGACAGGGGGCCGCTACGTCGATGTCCGCATCGATCGCACGGCCGCGGGGCGCTACGGGCTGAATGTGTCCGATATCCAGGCCGTGGTCTCCGGGGCCATCGGTGGAGAAAACGTCTCGGAAACGGTCGAGGGCCTGGCGCGCTTCCCCATCAACCTGCGCTACCCGCGTGAGTGGAGAGACTCGCCCGAACGGCTGGCCCAGTTGCCCATCTCCACCCCCATGGGGCAGCAAATCACGCTGGCAACGGTGGCCAGCATCTCCATCACCGATGGGCCGCCCATGCTCAAGAGTGAGAACGCCCGTCCATCGGGCTGGGTGTATGTTGATGTGCGGGGACGAGATCTGGCATCGGTGGCCAATGACCTGCGCGACGCGGTGAGCCGACAGATCAAGCTGCAGCCAGGAGTCAGCATCACGTACTCTGGCCAGTTCGAGTACCTAGAGCGGGCCAATGCTCGCCTCAAGGTGGTGGTACCAGCCACCTTGCTGATCATTTTCGTGCTTTTGTACTTGACCTTCTCGCGCATGGGTGAGGCGGGACTGATCATGGCGACGTTGCCATTCGCGTTGACCGGGGGCATCTGGTTCCTCTACCTGATGAACTACAACCTGTCCATCGCCACCGGTGTGGGCTTCATCGCCCTGGCGGGGGTCGCGGCAGAGTTCGGGGTGGTCATGCTCATCTACCTCAAGCAGGCACTCGCAGAGAGATGTCCAGACGGCAGGCAGCCCACACTGGAAGAGCTGCTGGACGCGATTCGGGAAGGTGCCGTGCTGCGCGTGCGACCCAAGGCAATGACCGTGGCTGTCATCCTGGCGGGCCTGGTGCCCATCGTGTGGAGCAGCGGGACAGGCTCGGAGGTCATGAGCCGCATCGCGGCACCCATGCTGGGCGGTATGGTGACGGCGCCGCTGCTGTCCTTGTTCGTGATTCCTGCGGCCTATGTGCTGATGCGTAAGCCAAGGAGAGTGAAAGCAGAGGCATCCGGAGGCTGAACGCTGCGTTGCGCAACCAAGTGCTCCCAATAAACCTGTCGTTTCGCGCTCGCAATCGTGCACGCTTGCATACATTTCACACGCGGTGCAAGCGTCGGGCGTGCAAAATCTGCGGGCAGACCGCCCAGAAAGAACAACAGTGGAAATTCGTAAGCGCAACAACGTTCATATGATCGACCCAATTCGCCCGGACGCCCCTTTGCTCGTCTATGCGCACGGCTTTGGGTGTAGCCAGCATATGTGGCGACATATCACTCCGGCCTTTGAAGGTAAGTGCCGCCAGGTCTTGTTCGACTACGTCGGCTGCGGCCAATCAGACTTGGCCGCCTTTGACCCCGTGAAGTACGCAAGTCTGAAAGGCTACGTGCAAGATCTGCTGGATGTATGCGACGCATTGGGCATCGAGCGCGGAGTGCATTTTGTTGGACATTCGGTCAGCGCCAGCATCGGCCTGCTGGCCTCCATCGAGCGACCTACACTTTTTGACCGCCTGATTCTGGTTGGCCCGTCGCCTTGCTACCTCAATCACGCTCCGGACTACCTTGGAGGGTTCGAGCGCCAGGATTTGGAGGGCCTATTGGACCTCATGGACCAGAACTTCATGGGCTGGTCCAGCTACCTCGCACCCATTGTGGCGGGAGCGCCGCAGGCAGACAGTCTGGGCGGAGAGTTGTCTGAGAGTTTCTGCTCAACCGATCCTACGATGGCTCGTATCTTTGCGCAGGCAACCTTCTTTGCGGATACCAGAGAGGAGCTGTCGCTCGTGACCCGGCCGAGTCTGATCCTGCAGCATGGCAACGATGCGTTGGCGCCCCATTCGGTGGGGCAATACATGCACAAGAAGCTCAGGGACAGCACGCTGGAAGTGCTGGACGTGACCGGACACTGCGCCCACATGAGTCATCCGCACCTGGTGACGGCCGCCATGCAGCGATATCTCTCCTTAGCGTGAGCGAAACCGAGAGGGCAGAACATGCTGGCGGTTGATGACATCCCTTGCGCGATGATGATCACGGACCCGGTGGGGCACATCGTGCGGATGAACGGGGAGTTCCTTGTCCTGATCGGGGGCACGGAGGCGTTTTGGCTCGGCCACTCCATGGATGAACTGTTGACACCAGCTTCTCGAATTTTCAGCCAGACCCACCTGTTTCCCACGCTGCATCACGCCAAGAGTGCGCGCGAAGTGTTCCTCCACCTGCGCGGTGTTGGCGGCGAGACTGTTCCTGTCATGGTCAATGCGGTCAGCAAGCGCCTGGACACGGGCGACCACATCGTATGGGCCTTTTTTGTGGCCCGCGAACGCAGCCGTTTCGAAGGCGAGTTGATCAAGGCCCGTGCAGAGGCCCAGGGTCTTGCCCAGCGCTTGGCCGCCAGCAATCAACAGGTTGAATTGCAGAATCGCCAGCTTTCGGAACTGAGTCTCTCTGATCCGCTTACGGGTCTTAAAAACCGCCGTGCGCTGGAATTGATCGTGCAGAAGTGGCAACGGACGGCCTCTCGACAGAGTTACGTGTCGTTGTTGATGGTGGACGTGGACTACTTCAAACGGATCAACGACGCGCATGGCCATCCCGAGGGCGACCGGGTGCTGGTGAACTTTGCTCGCCAGATACAGGCAGACGCACGTGGTTCGGACCTGGTGGTGCGATACGGTGGGGAAGAATTCGTCCTTTGGTTACCTGATGCGGACGCAGAAGCAGCTGCCAGAATTGCTGAGCGGGTGCACAAATGCGCCAGACGGGTGCGCTCATTGGCAGGGCCAGTAACGGTCAGTGTCGGGCTGGCGTGTGCAGTACACCAAACCGGAGCGGATTTCCTCGCCCGACTGCTAAAACGCTCTGATCAAGCTGTTTATAGGGCAAAGGCGCTCGGGCGCAACTGCACTGTGGTTAGTGACTGAGTCACCAAGCCTCGCGCAGCTCACCAGCGTTTGGAATAGTGATAGCTTGCCCCCGCAAAGAACGTTCGCGGTGAGACTACTTGGATGGCATGGCTGCTTGGCGGTCCACCATCATTTGCATCATCTGTTCCATCATGGCCATACGGCGCTCCATTTGAGCGTGCATGCCCATCATGCCTCCCATACCCGAGTTTCCAGAGGCTGCAGGCATGGCAGGTTTGGTCTGCGCCCCTTGCTGCATCATTCCCATCCCCATGCCACCAGAACTACCCGCGCCCATCATGGCCATGCCTGACTGCATGAGCTTCATGTGTTCCCCCATCAGCGCTGAACGTTCGGTGGGAGTCTTGGCCGCCTGCATTTTTTTGTGCATTTCCTGCATCGCCTTCATCTGACGATCAAAGGCGTCCGGTGTTGGCGGGGTGGTAGCTGCCGGGGCAGACTGGGTGGTTACGCCACCGCTCTGCGCATCACCGGGGTGGTGGCCTGCGTGTTCGTCCGCAGGTTTTGGAGATTGCGCGACGGCACAGCCCGCCACGAAAAGGGTTGTCAACAGCCCAGCGACGATATTCAGACGCATGATGGTCTCCTTGTAGGTTCAACTGCAGCATGACGACGTACGGTTCGCAGCGCCTTGATTCACATCAACAGAGGTTGTGGACCGAGACGCACAGCAGCAGCCACCGGTTGTTCGGCGAGATGCAGGACTCACCGCCGCGTCTGCTTTGTATCCAGCACGCTCAATCGCTGAGCGGACAAGCTCCACAGTGCTTTCTCCGGCTTGCGCCGGGATGCGTACCTGACGTGCAGCTGCGTCGATTTCTACTTCGATGCCCCCAGGCAGTTGGGCCTGAGCTATTGCACGACCAATGCGCTGGGCGCAAGTGCCGCACGTCATATCAGGAACATTGAAATGGACCATGTGAGCCTCCTTTGGTTGATTCACGTTTTGACTATGAACCTTGCCACGGTGTTAAGGTCAAGGTCTCACGGAATTCAATCGGCATAGAAGATCGGAAAGCAGCAAACGACCTCAGTGCTGGTGGTGTCTCTACGAGCTAGAACGCTCGCGCCTTGGGTGAACGACTGTCGAAAATCTCCATCTCAGCCGAGGGGAAGGAGACCTTTGGCGCCTTGCGCCTTGCGCCTTCCCGCCGCGTGCCTAGCGCGCAGGCGCCACCATAGCGGTGGCAATTGCCAAATGCTGGGCTGGTCCTGTACCTGCCTGAGAGAGAAAGCCCTCGGCGAACGAGAAGTTTTTAGCAGATCGAACGAGATGCGCTTGGAATGCAAGCGACTCGCTGACAAGTGCAAGGGACAAAAATTTGACCGACAACTCCAGGGTGACGACGACCTTGGAATCGTAGTGGCCCAAACCTGCAAGCACGAAGGCTGCATCAAAACCTGCGGCGATAACACCGCCATTGATTGCGGAGGTTCCTCCACCTCCCTGAAGGCCAGATTCGATTTTGGTGAAATTGATGATCGCCAAGCCTGGCTCTTTGAACGTCCCCCTAAACCCAAACCAAGCAATTTCTTTCCTGGCGTTGAATTGAGCCAATTGCTCTTCGCGCTGAGTGGAGACTAGGCGAAATGGGATGGTCGGACTATGCATGGGAAAGCAATGATGCGTTTACCGTCCAAATGTACATTGAAGGCTCGTCAAAATGTACATTCAGGATGCGTCTAACCTTGCATCCAAGACACTTGCGGCGGGGGTTTTCTCGAATGAAGATTCGATAGTTGGACCGTTGTTAAGTCCACTGTACCCCGCGAGCTGCTATGGGGTTCTGGCCGATAAGGCCACATGACAGCTGCGCAATTTTTCCCTCAGTTCGTGTTATACCTCGGGGTTGGATAAGCCCGTAGTTCCCTCGCATGCGACCAGGTTTTGCCGACAGGAGTCAGGCCAATCTTCCAGATCGTCATCGAGCGCTATCCACTGCTTGGGTTTTCTGCGCTGAGCGTCTTCTTGAACTTGCACGCCCCGGGGTGTGGTGCGGAACATGGACAGGTTCCATGGGTCCACGCCATGCACACGTCTGTGGTATGTCCCGCCAATAAACCGAGCACGCAAGGACGCTGGAAGGCGCTTAAGGGTTGCGCTGTACCCGGGGCGAATGCACCAGGTGCTACTCAGTACCAGGGCAACGGTTGGGTGGGGTTGGAGCACCGACTCCAGGATTGGAACCCATTCGAACAGCGAATGCCCTGCAGCCTCATACGGGCTCATGTAGATGCCCTTGCGTGGATGCCCGAGTGCCAGATCGTGATCACCAGCACCTGGCGCCTGGAACAGGCCTATGAGGATCTATTGGAAAGGTTCTCTCCGGACATTGCCGCCATGATCGAAGGTGTTACCCCCAGATATTGCGATCTAACGAACGTCCCGAATACGCTGGTGGGGTACGAGCGGGAGGCCGAGTGCCATGCCTGGCTTTGGGCCAACGATGTGCCACATCGCAGATGGGTGGCGGTGGATGATCGATCGTGGCTCTATCGGCCGTTCTGCAAGTCGTTGTTTTTGGTCGATGGGCGAACGGGACTCACGCAGGCCACCGGTTCACAACTGACAGCTCGTCTTCAAACCACACTTTGAAAAGACTGCCAGGAGTGCAGACCACCTAGCCTCAGAAAACACAAATCTAGGGTTAACCCGAGCATCCTAACCGGGTAATCTGCACCGAAAGTGAGATCACCCCACTTGAGATGAGTCGGCCGATGAGCTTGAAGGCGGCGTTTTTGGCCTTGAACCCCAGATGGGAAGCGATCCGACTGTAAGACGGAAAGCATCCCTCACTCCTATACAGCGCTCGGAGACTGAGCAAATGCATCGTGTCGCGGTTGGTTCGGGCCATGCTCGATATTTTAGTGAACAAACGTACACTAATCAAATTCGACTCACCAACGCGCCTTCAGGTATCCAGCAGACTTCGATCTTTCCCCAGAAGCGCCTGCGAATCAGAACTTGCGACTACCATTGGGCAGACCGCGTCAAACGAGATCACCTATGCAGATTTTTGCTTCCGGCGAAGGCCGTAAATTGAATGCTCCGGATGAGTTCTTGCCTCAGGGATCTGTAGGCAAGGTGGTGGGTCTCATTGATCTGGGGAAGAACAATGGATCCAATCATTTCGGTTGGTCTGGGGTCAAAACGGTCATTGACTTCGAGGGCGACGCTTACGTTTTGGATTTCCCAGAGCACAACCGCTTGGTAACCGACGATGGGCTCGAACTCACGCAGACAGATGCAGGGGAAGTTGGAGGCTGGTGGCCCGATTCGGGCGATATTCAGCGCTATGGACTGCGCTGGATCGAATTGACGTACTGAGCCATCCTTCGACTTGCCAAGCGCAGCTCCAGTAGAGCCGAGCGAGGGGGCAGAAAGGTGGCCCCCACTTTTCCGACGAGAGGTATTTTCACTATCGGTGAACCCCAGCTTTGTTATCTGAGGGCCTGTCGTCTACCTTCCTGGCTGCCTTTTCAATGAAGGCTTTGAAGACGAGCTGCAAGTTGCGAACCGGTAGCCTGCGTTAGCCCCGCGCGGCCATCGACCAAAAACAATGACTTGCAAAACGGCCGGTATAGCCACGATCGATCATCCACGGCCACCCAGCTGCGATGCGGCATTTCGTTGGCCCAAAGCCAGGCGTGGCACTCCGCCTCCCGCTGATAGCCTACTAGCGTATTCGGGACGTTCGTTAGATCGCAATATCTGGGGGTGACGCCGTCGATCATCGCGGCAATGTCCGGAGAGAACCTTTGCAGGAGATCCTCATAGGACTTCTCCAGGCGCCAGGTGCTGGTGATCACGACTTGGCACTCTGCCACCTGCCGTAACGCATCTTCCAAGATAGGTAGGCAACAGAAGTGCCTCGACTCGTGGCAGTGCTCTGGGTGCAGGACCCCATCAAAATCCAGAAAGAGTATGGGCACAGCGCGACTTCAGAAACAGATTTCCAACAGGGCTAAATATTTTTCCGAGTTAGCGAGCCAATGAGACTATTTGGTCGTGGTCTTTTTAGTCTCATTGGACGGAAATCGGGTGGATGTCTTCCCGAAAGCGTGTTCCACCCCAAGCCGACTTTGGTCGGGCGCTGCAGCAACTGCGCGCGGCACGCGGCTTGGTTCAGGAAGACATGTTGCTGGCAACGAGCCGCCGACACATCAGTCGCATCGAGCAGGGACATCAAGTGCCCAGTATCCGCACCATCGAGGTATTGGCCGAGCAGATGCAGATACACCCTTTGACCTTGATTGCTACCGCGTACTGCCCAGACCTGGACACGAACTTGGTCAATGAACTCCTCAGGACCGTCAAAGCGGACTTCAAGGGCATCATTTCAGACTAGGCGTGGCATTCCGAGTCGGCCTGTTCTTTGGCATGCTGAACCAGAATTTGAAGCCCTTATCAGACCGGTGCCAATGGGTGTGGCATCTTGGCGTTGCAGCATCCGATTGACGATCTCCCGATCCACGGCAGTGCTGAGCAAGCACAGTGCTTCTTGCAGAGTTTCCAGACCCACTTCCAAGCTGTCGCCTGAACGCTTGGCTCCCGCCTTGGTCAGAAGCAACAGGGTGAGCGGTAAGGCAGCACGAGCGGGATCATGATCCCCGCTCCAACCCGAGCCAGACAGAAGGTCTCGGAGCTGGTCTGACACCAACAAAAGGTGGTTGTCATTCAGCGCATCCGGCAAGATGGATTCCCATCCCCGTGATGTGATCAGACCCATCATGTCCTGTGGACCAAACTTTCCGAGAGTCGCTTTTTTTAAACGCAGCATCATTCGCCATTCCAGTTAATATGAGACCAATTGGTCCCGTTCGAGACCGTGGCGTGCGAAGATAACTGAACAGAGATGGCGTTTTTTCGTTCCAAGTGCGCCCGTCTCCCAATGGAAATATACCGGTTGCCCAAATGCGCTTAAAGAGGCAACCAGTCTGTTGTCTCATTCGTTTGCCCCGTGAAAAACCGCCTGAATCTCACCCGCTTGGCCGAACTTGATCGGCAGTTTTGCGATTTCGCGAAGCTGCAGCGAAATGCCACGCCCAGGTGTGGCTGGGCAAAGACGGTGAGATTGGCCTTGGGCATGAGTTCCAAAGCGCTAGGTGAGCGTTTGGGCATGACGGCACAGGGAGTCCGCAAACTGGAGCAGGCCGAGGCCAACGGCACTATCACGCTGAATACGCTTACACGTTTGGCTCATGGCCTGGACTGTGAAGTGCACTACATGTTTGTTCCCCGAACCAGTTTGGTCGAGCAGGTGCTCAACCGTACTCAAGAGATCGCTGGAATTTCGTTGCCGTCCACGTTGAAGGGGGCGGAGGCGCTGACAGATGCAGAGACGCTGATGGCCCTTACCAGTGCGCTGGTAAAAGTGAGCAAGCGTGGCCTTTGGTGAGTCAGCGCTGGTTCTCCTACCGATACAACCCCGCGATGAGTTTGAACTTCGTTGCTATCATTAGCGCAAAGCAAGCCCCCGGTGCGACCTCTGCGAAAGTATGCCCCCGTGGGCGACGTTTTTCTGAGAGGTACTTTGATGAAATCGCTCTCCGAAGCTCGCGACAGCTCTTGAGAGATCCCCGCGCCATGGAATTGCACCGCACAGGTCAGGCTGCCCGCAAGGCGAAGCGCGTCATCACAATCAAGGTCAAGCACGCTCTTCCTGTCATCACCGCAAGGGAATATGCGCGCTCGGGCGATGCAACCAAAGATCCGACACTCAGGCGACGCCGCTGTGCCATTGTTAACGGGACTGATCGGTAACTAGTGGACACGAATTCTGCCCCCATCGCCCTAGAAGACCACATCGCTATTCTCACTATGCTTGTGCGGCGCATGGTTGATGAGTCTGGCGACCCAACTGGTTTCGACGCACAGGCCTGGCTTGATCACTGGCTCATGGGGGTGGTCCCAGCATTGGGTGATCGGAGGCCTCTCGATGTGCTCAATGAGCCCGGTGGCCTGGAGGTTCTGAGAAGCTTGCTCTTGCAGGCCCAGTACGGAGCGTTTTCGTAGGTGTACGAAGGGTGTTGGTAAGTTCTGAGTCCGATCTGGACCTGCCTTCATCCCCGCTGGGCAAATTGCCACCAAACAGAATCCCGACATACGGTTATGTCCACTAACCAGAATTCCCCTTATCTCCCCGCGTCCACTCCACGCAGCGCGGACGTCGTTCTGTACCTGGACCTCGATGGTGTTGTCCACCATGAGAAGGTGCTCTGGCATCCCCGCAAAGGCATCCACATGAGTCCGTATGAGGCTGCAGGACATTCCTTGTTCGAATGGATCTCTGTCCTGGAGTCGGTGCTTGAACCCTACCCAGCCGTTGCCTTGGTACTGAGCAGCACCTGGTGCATCCGTCCCGGATACAGCGCAACCCTCAAACGCCTTCCTGTCTCCTTGCGTGCTCGATTTATTGGTGGGACGTACCACAGGCGTGTGCATGGCGTGGATCCCTGGAACCTTTCCATGTTCCGCACCACCCCCCGGGGCGTGCAAGTTCAAGAGGACGCTCAGCGCAGAAAACCCCGGCAGTGGATAGCTCTTGATGACGATCTGGAGGATTGGCCTGACTCTTGTTGGCAAAACCTGGTCGCATGCGATGGAACAACGGGCTTGTCAGACACCGGAGTCCAACAGGAGCTGGGGGAGAAGTTGCGCTGCTGCTTTTCGGCTCTGTCCGACAACCACTTGTAGTTTCTATAAACAACCAGCTGACGAGGGACGGGCGGCGAGAGCAGACACTTTGCAGCCCGTGGTAATTGGCATACTGCTGACTGCTACTCTGTTTATGTGCTGACACTGGGCTTTGCCCACATTGATGTTGGCGCCGATGAATCTTGACAGTGTCATGTGTATCTCCTTGGGTTTGAATGCACGTGACCCGGAAACTGCACCAACTCCTAGCCAGCCGACGGGTCACGTGTGACAGTTTGCTGACCGTATGCCGACAGCTTGCGCACCGCAGGATTACAAGTTTGTTATGTTGTCGCGCCTGGCTGTGTGATCGATTCGACACTGCCGGGCATGGCATCGGCCGGCGCTCCAAAGTGGTCGTTCCGCCTGGGATGCCACTACAATTTTCCGGATGCACTCCCGCACCCGACTGCTTGTTTTCCTCTTGGTACTGTTGCCGCTGCAACTGTGCTGGGCGGCAGTGGGCGCGTACTGCAAAGATGAAGGACCGGGCTCCTTGCCTCCTGTGGCAATGCATTGCTGCGAGCACGCCCAGCTGCGGGACGGAGCAATGGATGAATCCACCCGAGCTGGCGATGCAGCGCCCAGCGTGGACTGTGGTTCCTGCCATCTGCAGGGCACCGAAGCCTTTCAGGCGCAACGCGATCTACTGCCGGCCTTTCCCCTGGGGCGCTTTTACACCGACACGCGCGGGTGGCCGTCTTCAGAGTCCGTCAGTCGCCCCGAACGCCCGCAGTGGCCCGCCCTGGCCTGACCAGGGCATCGGTCACCACCGTCTCCGATCCCCGCCAAGCGTGCCAGCACAGCGTGTGCTGGCCTCATTAGCATGCCTTCGGGATCTTTCCATGTCCTCCACTGTCGGGTCGAATGGCTCTGGAATCTACACACGCAGTTGTGCCTTGATCGGTGCCTCCTGCCAGAACCGTTGTTCAAGGAGGCGTCGATGAGCCGGCCCTCGGTGCTGCTCCTGATCGCCTGGCTGCTGGCTGTGTCCGCCACCGGCAGTGCGTTGTTCATCGGCGAAGTCATGGGCATGGCTCCTTGCGTCTTGTGCTGGTACCAGCGCATTGCCATGTTCCCGCTGGCCTTGCTTCTTGGAATGGCCTTTTACAGCGACGACCGCCGGGGCGCTGTCTATGCCTTGCCTCTGGCGCTGGCGGGTGCGGTCGTGGCTGGTTACCACAGCCTCTTGGCGGCAGGCCTGGTGCCCAAGGCTTGGGTCCCCTGCGGCGCCGGCGTGTCATGCGCCGATCAGAAGCTCGACATCCTCTACGGCATTGAGTTGCCCTGGCTTTCACTGGCGGCGTTCATTGCCATCGCCGTCTCGCTCTCCCTCTATCTGCGAAAAACAGACAAATGAAACACCGAAAACTCATCATCTTCCTCGTGCTGGGCATGGCCTTTGTGGCCTTCCTTGTCGGCGTGAATCTGTACCAGAGCCGCGTGCAAAGTGCACAGGAGCTGCAGGTGGCAGGACAAGCCGAACGCCTGGTCCGCATGCATTCACCCGTGATCGGGCCCCGTGAGGCACCCGTGACCATCGTCGAGTTCTTCGATCCCGCCTGCGAGACCTGCCGCGCCTTTTATCCGGTGGTGAAGGAACTGATGCAGCAGTACCCCACCGAAGTGCGGCTGGTCATCCGCTACGCGCCTTTCCACCAAGGCTCGGAGCAGGTGGTCAAGCTACTGGAATCGGCCCGGCGGCAGGACAAGTACCTGGCCGTGCTGGAAGCGGTGCTGGCCGCACAGCCGCAGTGGGCGGACCATGGAACCCCCAACCTGGAGTTGGCCTACAAGGCGGCTGAACAGGCGGGGCTGGACATGCAACGGGCGCGGGCGGACATCGCAGCCCCTGCATTGGACGCCGTGGTGCTACAGGACGTGCAGGACCTGACCGCCCTCAAGGTCGAGAAGACGCCGACCTTCTTTGTCAACGGGCGCCCGCTGCCCAGTTTTGGCCACAAACAGCTGACTGACCTAGTGGCGCAAGAGGTCTCCAAAACCAAGAAATGAAAGCGGGACATTCAAGTAAGCGCTCCGCAAGCCCACCGGTGGACTTGGCGCGCGCTGACGAACGCTCAGTGGGAATGCGCATGCTCCTTGGTTTCTGAGCGGCTTGGCTTGGCGGCTGGCTCCACCCGTGTACCGCGAAGCAGACGCAGTCCGTTGGCTACCACCAGCAAGCTCGCTCCCATGTCCGCGAAGACCGCCATCCACATGGTGGCCGTGCCAACGACCGCCATCACCAGGAAGACGCTCTTGATGCCCAGCGCCAGGGTGATGTTCTGCCAGAGAATGGCGTGGGTGCGCTTGGATAGACGCACTGTCTCGGCGACGCGCTGCAGGTCATCGTTCATGATGACCACATCGGCTGCTTCCATGGCCGTGTCGGTTCCCGCCGCACCCATGGCAAAACCTATGTCGGCCTGCGCTAGCGCCGGCGCATCGTTGATGCCGTCGCCGGTCATGCCGGTGGCGCCATAGCGCTTTTGCATTTCCTTGATGGCATCGAGTTTGGCTTCGGGCAGCAGATCGCCACGGGCATCGTCAATGCCGGCCTGGGCAGCGATGGCCTTTGCCGTGGCAGTGTTGTCACCCGTCAGCATCACCGACGTCACTCCCAGCGCCTTGAGGTCGACGATGGCCTGCTTCGACGTCTCGCGAATGGTGTCCGCTACCGCAAACAGCGCCAGGACGCGCGATTCGTCCGCCAGGAGAGTGACCGTGCGGCCTTGTTTTTCATGGGTGGCCAGCTCCGCCTCCAGCTCCGGACCGCACAGTCCTAGCTCATGTATCAGTCGGTGATTGCCCAGCATCAAGCGCACACCATTGACCATGCCTTCGACGCCGCGCCCAGGCAAGGCCTTGAAGCTTTCTGCTTCTGGACCCTTTACATCCAAGCCCTGGACAATCGCCTTGGAAACCGGGTGGTCGGAACGAGCCGCCAGGCTGGCAGCCATCTGCTGGACTGCGGCCTCGTCACCGGCACCCCACACCTTCCACTTCACCAGCTTGGGTTTGCCTTCGGTGATGGTGCCGGTCTTGTCCAGCGCCACCGCCTTCAGAAGCCGGGCATCTTCCAAGTAGGTTCCGCCCTTGATCAAGATCCCACGGCGCGCTCCTGCGGCCAATCCGCTGACCACCGTGACCGGCGTGGAAATGACCAGAGCGCATGGGCAGGCGATCACCAGCAGGACCAGGGCCTTGTAGAGCGCCTCCAGCCAGGTAAGTCCCATCAGGAAAGGAGTGAGGACCGCCACCGCCACGGCAATGGCGAAGACTGCGGGGGTGTAGATGGAGGCGAACCGATCCACAAAGCGCTGCGTCGGAGCGCGCGTGCCCTGCGCCTGCTCAACGGCTTGGATGATCCTGGCCAGGGTGGTGTTGCTCGACAAGGCTGTGACCTCGAACTCCAGCTCACCAGTCTCGTTGATCGTGCCGGCGAACACCTGGTCGCCAGGTGCCTTGTCCACGGGGATGCTCTCGCCAGTCACGGGGGCCTGGTTGATGGCGCCATTGCCCTTGGTCACCTTACCGTCCAGCGGCACGCGTTCGCCCGGCTTGATGCGCACGGTCGCTCCGATGGCCACCGAAGCCACCGGTGTAGCGGTCCACGCTCCGTTGGTGCCCAGTACCAAAGCCTCTTCGGGCGCCAGTTCCAGCAAGCCCTTGATAGCGTTTCGGGCCCGGTCCACTGCCTTGGCTTCGATGAGCTCCGCAATCGCGTACAAAGCCATCACCATCGCGGCTTCTGGCCACTGACCAATGAGGAATGCGCCGGTGACGGCCACCGACATCAGCGCATTGATGTTCAGCTTGCCGCGCAGCAGCGCCGCAAGGCCTTTCTTGTAGGTGTCGATCCCGGCCAGCCAGATAGCCAGCGCGGCGATGGCCATGCCCACCACCTTCCAGGCCATCTGGTCTGGAGCAAAGAACGAGAGGACCTCAGCCCCCGTGGCGAACACCAGCGCGGCCACCAAACGGGAGATGCCGCCTGCAAAACCATGTCCATGGTCGTCGCCTTCGGCTGGTTCGCCCGCCTGTCCGCCCTCGGAGCCATTGGCGCCGGCCACTGGCTGCGGATCGAAGCCCGCTTTGCGGATGGCGTCGAGGGCCAGCGGGTAGGTGCCTTCGTCGGCATCGATCTTCAGCGTCCGCGCACCGAGCTGAAAGCCCAGAGAGCGAATCCCATCCAGAGGCTCCAGCGCCCGGCGAATCTCCGCCTCCTCGGCGCTGCAGTCCATGGTCGCAATGCGAAACACCCGGCCCTGGCTACCCTGGGTGTCTACCGCAGCGACCACCGGCTGTGGATCGAAGCCCGCCTTGCGGATGGCATCGAGCGCCAGGGGCAAGGCGCGATCCTCCGCATCGATCTTCAGCGTGCGCGCGCCGAGTTGGAAGCCCAACGAGCGGATTCCCTCCAGAGGTTCCAGCGCCCGCCGGATCTCCGACTCCTCAGCGCTGCAGTCCATGGTGGCGATTCGGAACAGCTTGCCTTGGCCCGGGATGCTTGCGGCTGCAGGGACCGCTGCTGCGGAACTGGAACTGCCCGAGGAGCAGCAGGTGTCAACAGTGGTGGGAGGTGTGCTTGTTTCTGATTTCATAGCCCAATTGGAAACCTTGAAGTGGCTTTAAAGTCAAGCAGCAAAAAGAATATGACTGCTTTGTCCTGGGTAAATCGGATTTCTGAACGGTCCGTACCCAGTCGCAGGGGCACAGGATCGACCCCACCCCGTTGAAAACCACCATCAATTCGGGCGAATTTCGATTCCCACATTCGTTACCCCATTTTCTGACGATGCGAATGGCTTGCCCTGATGCATGCGTGCAATACCGCCTACTATGGCCAAACCGAGGCCATGGTTGCTCTGCCCATGGCTGCGCGCAGGATCTGCGCGGAAAAATCGATCAAACAGCTGCGGAAGTATCTCGGGATCGATCGTGCTGCCGTAGTTGGTGACACTGATCAGCACACGACCCTCATCGGTGGTTCTGAGGTTGATCTGGACGATTGAGCCAGAGCTCGCGTATCGAGTGGCGTTGCCGAGCAAGTTCGACAGGGCCCGGCGCAGCAACGGCACGTCGAAGGCGCCATGCGCATCACCAACCACTTTAGCTGTGAGAGCTGCCTCGGACAGCGCGGCCTCGTGGTAGTCCAGTACGTCAGCAGCCACTGATGCAAGGCTCGCCACGGGCGCGCGGCGCGCTCCCACACCCCGATCCGCCTGGGACAGGAACAGCATGTCATTTACGATGCCGGTCAGGCGGTGCAACTCCTCCAAGTTGGACGCCAGCACCTCGCGCATATCCGCCCGCTCAGGGCGCAGCAAAGCCAATTCATTGTTGGCAATGAGCGTGGCCAAAGGCGTGCACAACTCATGCGCCACGTCCGCATTGAAGCCCTCCATTTGTAAATACGCCTTCTCAATGCGCGCCAGAAGCGCGTTGAACTGGTCGATCAGAGGCACGAGCTCAAGGGGCTGCTCGGCGCTGTCGAGACGTTGATGTAGATTGTCAGCCGACACTGCGCGCGTCTGACTGGCCAGTCTTCGGACGGGCGCCAGGCCCAAGTTGACCAGGGAGAATCCGCCCAGCGATACAACGATGGCCCCACCGATGGCTGCGACCAGCAAGGTAAGAGCAAGTCGGTGCAACAACTGGTGGTCGGTTCGAATGTCCAGCGACAGCTGAACGCGCAAGTTCTTTGAGGGAGTCTGGTCCGCAGTCTGTGCTACTTCGAACTGCCGTTGGCGCCATACCGTCTTGGCACTCTGGTTGCGGGCGTGGGCGTAGATAACCATCCCGTCCGCCTGCGCGACTTCGAGCGACAGATCTCCGTGCCCAACAAGGAAGTCATCGAGTTTGTGCGCAAGGTCTTCCGAATCCCCATGCTCCTTGCCATCCTGCAGCAAGTGCCGAATGACGGTTTCTTTTTGTGCCAGCGTTTCCTCTTGCCGATCACGAAAATTGAACTCGGTCACCAGATAAACCATCAGACAGACCACCCCGAGTCCGGCAAAGCTCTGCAGCGCCAGCCACCACGACAACCGCTGGCGCAATGAGCGATGTTGGGCCAACGCCTTCATCCGTTGCGGTCCTCCATGACATATCCCATGCCGCGAATGGTGTGGAGCAGCGTAGTGTCAAACGGCACATCGATCTTGGTACGGAGGCGCCGGATCGCGACCTCCACCACGCTGGTATCGCTGTCGAAGTTCATATCCCACACCTGCTCAGCGATCTCAGTGCGAGAAAGCACTTCCCCTTTTCTTCTCAGAAACAGCGTCAGGAGCAGAAATTCCTTGGCAGTCAACTCCAAACGCTGACCACGCCGGGACGCTTTGCGCCGTACCAGGTCCAATTCAAGGTCCGCCAAACGCAGTTGCGTGGGCTCTGCGGCATCCCTCGCACCATGGGTCCGCCGGAGCAGCACCTGAATGCGGGCGCTCAGTTCGGAAAACGCAAAGGGCTTGACCAGATAGTCGTCAGCACCCGTCTTGAGTCCCAATACCCGATCCTCGACGCTGACCCTTGCTGTCAACATCAAGACCGGCGTCTGCTTGGTCTTGCGAAAGGCTGTTAAAAGGCTGAAGCCGTCGATCCCTGGAAGCATCGCGTCCAAGACCAGCAGATCGTGCACGCCTTCCAGAGCCATGTGAAGGCCATCCACCCCGTTGTGTGCAACGTCCACCACGTAGCCGGCCTCTCCCAGGCCCTTGCGCAGATACTCGGCCAGCTTGACTTCGTCTTCGATGAGCAAAATTTTCATGCTGCCATTCTCGAAGAATCCGGCCTGTTCGTAGTTTACGAATTTGTTATCTGGCTGTTGGCGCCTTGTCGCACTCGGTTTTTTAAAGTATCCCTGTGTCGAAAGGCATAGTCCCGGCAAATCGCCGAGGGCTGATTTAAATCAAGGGACAACACCATGACCGTTCGCAAACCCCTCACGCTCACTTTGATTGCCTTCGCTATCGCGGCTCCAGGATTGGCATCTGCCTCGTCGCTGTACCATCCCGCCGACGGCGAAGTGGGCATGACCACCCATCCCGACCACACGCAGAGCACAATGTCCCGTGGCGATGTGCTTCAGGCTGTCGAAGTAGCGCGCCGGGATGGCACGCTGGCGACCCTTTCACGCGGGGGGGCGTTGCCTGTCAAAGCAACGGGCGCAACGAAGACCCGTGAGCAAGTTCAACAGGAATTTCTCAACATGTCTGCAGCTGAAAAGAAGGCTCTTCAGGACCTGAACGGCGGCGCTCGCTGATTTCTAAACCCAGCGCTCCGCAGCGGCCATCCACGCCCGAGCGCGCCCTTCATGACGCATGCTAGACTTCAAAAATGTGCCGCTTGATCGCCGTTCTTATGCTTGCATTGCTTCCGTTCCAGTTCAGCTGGTCTGCGGTGGCAGCTTATTGCATGCATGAGAGCTCAACCTCGCAGTCGCAGCATTTGGGGCATCACGAACACAAGCATGAAGCCAAAGGCGGGAATGGTCAGGCCGAAAAGTCCAGCCAGGGTGCAGTTGCATTTGATGTTGACTGTTCAGTTTGCCATGGCGCGGGTATCGGGGCCTTGAGCTGGTCAGATGCAAAGCCAGCCTTTTCCCATGACAGCCGTGTGGAGTCTTCCCCAGGCCAGCGTCTGCTGGCTGTAACGCCCACGCCCCCTGACCGCCCTCAGTGGTCCGTCCTCGCCTGATCGGCGGGGGCATCTCACTTTTCTTTTTCAGTCTTGTCCGCCATCGCGGCGGAAGCAGTTGCGTGTGTTGCAGCTGAAGTGACTGACGAGTTGCCAGGCAGCTGCACGGTTGCCAGTCCGCCGATTCCCTCGTGTTTTGAAATCACTGGAGAATCGGATGTTCAAGGGTATTTACCTTCAAGAGATGCCGCACGCATGGCGCGGCGGTAGAAAGATCAAGCTCGCGGCAGGCGCCGCAGCTATATGGCTGAGCGCCTCGGGCGGTGCCTTTTCCCAGGGCCTACCACCAGGGCCAGCCGTTGGCGAACGAGCACCTCAGTCAGCTGCAGCGGCCGCAGCTGAGCCTTTGTCCCTGGCCAAGGCCATCGAACTAGCCCTGGAGGGAAATCCGGAGGTGGCTGCGGCAAAGCGCCAATGGGAGGCAACCGAAGGACAGGTTCTTCAAGGACGCTCGCGCCCCAATCCAGAGCTCGCGTACTCGCTGGAAGACACACGCTCCAAAACACGTACGCAAAGCTGGCAACTCAATCTTCCCGTGGAACTGGGTGGAAAGCGTGCGGCACGCACTAAGGCGGCCGAAAAAACGCGCGAGCAAGCACAGGCCCAACTCGCCGAGCTGCAAGCCACCGTGCGGGCCAATGTCGCTGCCGCTTACTTTGATGTTCTGACTGCGCAGGAACGATTGGTACTGGCCAGAGACAGCGCAGCGCTGGCCAAATCTTCAACGGATACCGTCTCAAAGCGTGTAGCCGCTGGCAAAGTATCCCCAGTGGAAGAGTCCAAGGCCCGGGTTGCCGAAGCCGGCGTTCGCGTCGAACTCGCCCAGGCCGCAAGCGAACAACGCAATGCACTGTCTCGCCTTTTCGCGCTGTTGGGACGGATCGATGCGCCGTACACCGTCCTGGAGGGCAAGGCCGAGAACCTGCCCTCGGTCCCGAGCCTCGTCGATCTCCAGCCCCTGATTGCTTCTTCGCCAGGCGTGGTACTTGCGCGAATCGAGGTGGATCGGCGCAAGGCCTTGACCGACCTGGAACAAAGCAAACGCGTCCCCGATGTCACCGTCAGCGTCGGCATGCAGCGCAGCAACGAGACGCAGCGCAACGTCCTTCTTTTCGGGGTCTCTTTGCCTCTTCCCGTCTTCGACCGCAACCAAGGCAACCTCCTGGAGGCGCTGAAACTTGAGGACAAGGCCCGCGATGAGCTGCAAGCAGCCACCGTGCGCCTGCACAGCGAAGTGGCGCAGGCACGAGAGCGCCTTTCCACGATCACCGCAGAGGTTCAGTCACTGCAGCAGGAAGTTCTGCCCGGTGCGAAGTCGGCCTATGACGCCGCCACCATTGGTTTCGAGAACGGTAAGTTCAATTTCCTGGAAGTGCTCGATGCCCAACGCACTTACTTCACAGCCAAATCCCAGTACCTCAAAGCCCTTGGCGAAGCACACCGTGCGGCGGCTGATATCGACCGCCTGCTCGGGGCCAGCATGGTTCCCGGCCTGATCGCAACGCAACACTGAGCATGACCATGAACACGAACTCCAGCAAATCCACCATCAGTAAAAAACACCTGATCGCCATTGCAGTAGTCCTCGCAATAGGGGTCGGCGCGGGAACTTTCATCTTGCAAGGTGGCGGCAAGCCCAAAGCCGCAGCCACCGAGGACGATGGCCACGGGCACGGCGGCCATACCGAGGCCAAGGGACACGGCGACGGCGAGCACCATGGCAAGGGTAGCGAAAAGGGCCACGACGATGACAAGGGGCATGCCGATGGTGAACACCATGAAAAGAGCGAAGCCAAGGGACCACATGGCGGTACCGTGTTCAAGGAAGGCGACTTCAGCTTGGAAGCATTGTTGTCTGAAGACGGTGGCGAGCCTCGACTGCGAATCTGGCTGTCCGACAAAGATAAACCGCTGCCCCTGAATGCTGCAACGGTCACGGCAACTGTGACCCGCCCGACAGATGAAAAGCAGAAACTGACGTTTGCCGCTGAAAAAGACAGTCTTGTCAGCCGAGAGATCGTTGCTGAACCCCATGCGTTCGACATCGAGATCATTGCGCAGACTGCCACAGAGCCTTTCATGTTCGTGATGAGCAAGGAAGAAGGAAAGATCGAACTGACCGATGCCCAGATAAAGGCTGCATCCATCAGCCTGGACGCTGCTGTGAAAGCCAACATCAAGACGGCGTTGCTCCTTCCCGGGGAGATACGCTTGAACGAAGATCGCACGTCTCACGTTGTTCCCCGGCTTGCGGGAGTCGTGGAAAGCGTCAATGCCAGCTTGGGCCAAGTGGTCAAGAAAGGGCAAGTTTTGGCGGTGATCGCGAGCCCGACTGCTTCCGAGCAACGCAGCGAGCTGCAGACGGCCCAAAAGCGCTTAACGCTGGCAAAGACCACCTACGAGCGAGAAAAAAAGCTGTGGGAGCAGAAGGTGTCTGCCGAGCAAGACTACCTGCAGGCCAAGCAGGCCTTGAGCGAAGCAGAGGTCGCAGTAGCCAACGCCAATCAGAAACTGAGCGCGATGGGCCTGTCCGCCTCGTCGGTAGCAGGACTGAACCGTATCGAGTTGCGAGCGCCCTTTGATGGCATTGTCATCGAGAAGCACCTTAGTCTCGGCGAAGCCGTGAAGGAAGATGCTGCGGTTTTCACCATCTCGGACCTTTCCCAAGTGTGGGCTGAGATCAATGTTCCTGCGAAAGATCTGCCATCGGTTCGTGTGGGCGAAAAGGTCACGATCAAGGCCACCGCCTTTGACGCCTCCGCTACAGGCACTGTCGCTTTTGTAGGAGCGCTCATTGGCGAGCAAACCCGCACGGCAAAAGCCCGCGTGGTTCTTGACAACCCCAAGGGCGCTTGGCGCCCCGGCCTGTTTGTCAATGTTGAGGTGGTGTCCGAAGAAACGGCAGCGCCTGTAACCATCTCGGCCGACGCCGTCCAAAACGTCGGGGAAAAGCCGGTGGTCTTCCTCAAGGTTGATGGAGGCTTTATCGCTCAACCCGTGAAGCTGGGCCGAAGCGATGGCAAGCGGGTCGAAGTCCTCTCGGGTCTCAAAGCCGGTATGCCCTACGCCTCGACCGGCAGCTTCGTCGTGAAGTCTGAACTCGGCAAGGGATCTGCCGAACACACGCACTGATCGCGGAGCGCATACATGTTTGAAAAACTCATTCGATTCTCGATCGAACAGCGATGGTTGGTGCTTCTAGCGGCCCTGGGCATGGCGGCGCTTGGCGTCTTCAGCTACCAAAAGCTGCCTATCGATGCGGTCCCTGACATCACGAACGTCCAGGTTCAGATCAACACACAGGCCGCAGGCTACTCGCCTTTGGAGACTGAGCAGCGGGTTACATACCCCATTGAGACGGTCATGGCTGGCCTGCCAAACCTGGAGCAGACCAGGTCGCTTTCGCGGTACGGTCTGTCGCAGGTGACCGTCATTTTTAAAGACGGAACCGACATCTATTTTGCTCGGCAGCTCGTCAACGAGCGTATCCAGGAGGCGCGCGACAAGCTGCCTGCCGGCATCACGCCAGCGCTGGGGCCCATCTCGACCGGGCTGGGCGAAATCTATCTCTGGACTGTCGAAACCAAGGACGGGGCGAAGAAGCCCGATGGCTCACCCTATACCGCAACTGACCTGCGCGAGATTCAGGACTGGATCATCAAGCCACAGCTGCGAAATGTTCCTGGCGTGACCGAGATCAATTCCATTGGCGGCTTTGCCAAGGAATACCAGATCGCGCCCATCCCTGAACGCCTGGCTTCTCTGGGCGTGACACTGCAGGATGTGGTCACTGCGCTGGACCGCAACAACGGCAATGTGGGCGCGGGCTATATCGAAAAGCGTGGCGAGCAGTATCTGATTCGTGCACCTGGTCAGGTGAAGTCGCTGGAAGACATCGGTAACGTGATCCTCAGCAGCGCCAACGGTGTTCCTGTGCGCGTTCGCGACGTGGCAGAAGTTGGCATTGGCCGGGAACTGCGCACAGGTGCTGCAACAGACAACGGGCGCGAAGTGGTCCTCGGCACGGTGTTCATGCTGATCGGCGAGAACAGCCGGACTGTCTCGCAGGCGGTGGACAAGAAGATGTTGGAAGTCAACAAGAGCCTCCCAGAGGGGGTACACGCGGTGACAGTCTACGACCGTACCGTGCTTGTTGACAAAGCCATCAGTACGGTGAAGAAGAACCTGCTGGAAGGCGCGGTTCTGGTGATCGTGATCCTGTTCCTCTTTCTGGGCAACATCCGTGCCGCCATCATCACGGCAATGGTCATCCCCTTGTCGATGCTTTTTACCTTCACGGGTATGGTTCAGTACAAGGTGAGCGCCAACCTGATGAGCCTGGGAGCGTTGGACTTCGGCATCATCATCGACGGAGCGGTGGTGATCGTTGAGAACTGCGTACGGAGACTTGCCCATGCACAAGCGCACCACGGTCGGCCACTGACGCGGGCTGAGCGCTTCCATGAGGTATTTTTGGCATCCCAGGAGTCAAGGCGTCCATTGCTGTTCGGACAGCTCATCATCATGGTGGTGTACCTGCCCATCTTCGCGCTGACAGGCGTTGAAGGGAAGATGTTCCACCCCATGGCATTCACGGTGGTCGCGGCACTGCTGGGCGCCATGATTCTGTCGGTGACATTCATCCCCGCAGCGGTGGCCCTGTTCATCGGCAATCGGGTCAGCGAGAAGGAAAACTTCCTGCTGGGCCATGCCAAGCGCTTGTATGGTCCATTGCTCGACCGTGTCATGGCCGCCAAGGCGGTCGTACTGACCGCAGCTGCAGTTGCTGTGGTCTTGTGCGGGTTGATCGCCACGCGCATGGGCAGCGAATTTGTGCCCAATCTCAATGAAGGCGACTTTGCGATCCAGGCGCTGCGCATCCCAGGCACCAGCCTTTCCCAGTCAGTCCAAATGCAGCAGCAGATTGAAAGGACCTTGAAAGAGAAGTTCCCCGAGATCGAGCGCATCTTCGCCAGAACCGGTACTGCTGAGATTGCCTCGGACCCCATGCCGCCGAACATTTCGGACGGGTACATCATGCTCAAGCCAATGGCCGAATGGCCCGAACCTCGAAAAACCCGCGACGAATTACTCGCGGCGATTCAGGAAGTCATCGGGAAAATCCCGGGCAACAACTATGAGTTCTCCCAGCCCATTCAGCTGCGCTTTAACGAGCTGATCTCCGGGGTGCGCAGTGACGTAGCCGTGAAGATCTTCGGTGACGACATGGATGTCCTGAACAAGTCCGCAGAAGAAGTCTCCGCAATGCTGCAGAAGATTCAGGGCTCCTCTGAGGTGAAGGTTGAGCAGACGACGGGGCTTCCGATGCTCACCGTGAATATCGACCGCCAGAAGGCTGCTCGCTATGGTCTGAACGTTGCCGACATTCAAGACACCGTGGCCACCGCTATCGGTGGACGCGAGGCCGGCACTATGTTCGAGGGCGACCGCAGATTCGACATCCTGGTTCGTCTGCCTGAATCCCTGCGCAACGATCTCGAAGGGATGAAGCGCCTTCCTATCCCGCTGCCGCGTTCTGCCAATGGGACAGAGGCCAAAACGAACTTCATCCCGCTGGGCGAGGTAGCAACATTCGAGCTTGCTCCTGGCCCCAACCAGGTGAGCCGAGAGAACGGCAAGCGCCGCATCGTCGTGAGCACCAACGTGCGCGGGCGCGATGTGGGCTCTTTCGTCGCAGAGGCTGAGAAAGGCCTGGCCCAGATCAAGATTCCTACCGGCTATTGGACGAGCTGGGGCGGAACCTTCGAGAACTTGCAGTCGGCCACGCAGCGCCTGCAGGTCGTCGTGCCGGTGTCCCTGCTGCTGGTTTTCGTGCTGCTATTCGCTATGTTCGGCAACGTCAAGGATGGTCTGCTGGTCTTCACTGGCATCCCATTCGCTTTGACGGGGGGCATCCTGGCGCTTTGGCTTCGCGACATTCCGATGTCTATCTCTGCGGCTGTCGGCTTCATCGCGCTTTCTGGGGTGGCCGTGCTCAATGGTCTGGTGATGATTTCGTACATCCGCAGCTTGAGGGAAGGCGGCGTTGGTCTTGACGAAGCAATCCGTGACGGCGCGCTCACCCGGCTACGGCCGGTTCTGATGACTGCCCTGGTGGCCTCGCTGGGCTTCATTCCAATGGCCATTGCGACAGGCACCGGCGCTGAAGTCCAGCGTCCCCTGGCCACCGTGGTGATCGGCGGAATTCTCTCGTCCACGCTGCTCACGCTTCTCGTGCTGCCGATTCTTTACCGTCTGGCCCACCGGCCCGATGAGGAAGACGAGGACGTGTCCGCTGAGCCCTCGCATCCCCCAGACGTGTCCGCGTCCGCGTAGTTGAAACGGTCCCGCTCGCTGATCGTGGGACCGTCCCTTTTCTCCAACCCCAAAGGAACTGTCATGAAACTCTCCCAACTCATTCTCGCCCTGTCAGTGTCGATCTCGGGCGCAGCCTTCGCTGCGGACAATCACGGTCACGACCTAAAGCCGATGCACGGTGGTGCTGTTGCAGAAGCCAAGGAGGTCGAGTACGAATTCGTTGCTAGCGCCGACAAACTGCAGCTCTATATGCGCGACCACGGGAAGCCCGTTGCTGTGACGGGGATGACAGCCAAGGTCACTCTGCTGGCTGGCAGCGAGAAGCAGGAAGTTCAGCTCCAGGTCGGCGACGGCAAGCTGGAAGCGTCGGGCAGCTTCAAGGTTCCCGCAGGTACCAAAGCCGTCGTCGCCGTCTCGAAGGCCGGCAAGTCGGTTGCCTCCGTCCGCTTCACGCTGAAGTAGTACACGAAGGCCGGCTGGGGGGATCGCCTTCGCAACGCCTCCAGAGGTGATCCCACTTTCCGCAGTCCGTTCACGTCAAAGCAGCTGACTACATATCGGCGAGTTCGGACCGCCCATCGGCAACATGCCTGTGCTGGAGGCCAAAAAGGAGCGATCCATGTCAATGCAGGCTGCACAGGTCGCGCTCTTTGCCAAGCTGTTCTGGATTTGGATCGGCTTGTTGAGCTCCGTGTTTGTGTTTTGGAGGCTGCGGCGTATCTGGCTCAAACGCCACCCGCCAATGGCGGTGAGAGTCAAGTACAGCCGACGCTTGGCCAAGAGACTGAGGGATCGACAGGCAATGCGTTTTAAACACCGAAAAACACCGAAATCGCGGCACCGCCATATGCAATCCAAGGAGGCAGACCGTGGGTGACGGTACCGGGGTCGCTGATGAAGCTTCAGGCAATACGCAACAACCTCCACAGCAAAAAAACAGATCCATGACAAAAATACCTGCATATTCAGGCACCCGCCGCCTCTCCGTGATCCTCAGCTCTGTGCTGGCAGCTAGCCTGCTGGCGGGTTGTGCTACCTCTACTGGGGCCGATCCCTCCGCCGAAGAGCCATACTGCTACAAGACCAGTAAGGGCAGAGTAGTCGCGTGCACTCGGGTACCCGCCCCCAGCCTGAATGCCGACGCTCAGGCGAAGCGCTTTACTCCCGATCCGAATGCGCTCACCGTCTACGTCGTACGGCGCAACTGGGGAGATGGCGGGCGGTTTGTGAAGATCAGCGCGGATAACGAAATGGCCGCCGAGACTCTCCCCAACACGATGGTGCGCTTCAAGTTGAAGCCAGGAACGCATACGTTCACCTTGGATTTCGAAGGAGAGCGTCAAGTCGCAACCGTGGATGGCAAAGCTGGTGACCTACGGTTTCTTCGGATCGATGGAACGGTTTGGGCATGGAAGAGCACGTTTGTATGGGCGACTGACGGCGAGGATGCTATTCGGGAAAGGGCTTACAAGGCTCGCCTGGTCGCCGACCTGACGGTCAAGTGACCTCGGGGGAGCAGACAAAAAATCCCTGGGGTTCAGTGAACGTGTTGATGGTGCACGTCAGGAGCATGGGGATGAGCGTGGGTCATAGGTTCATGGGTGTGCTTGTGACTGTGGCTGCCCTTGGGCATCACAAAGTGCACATGTGAATGGTGCCCATCGTCGTGCCGGTGGGCATGCTCATGCTCAAGCACTTCGTGTGTGTGCTCGTGACCATGGCTTTCCGCCAAGTGCAGTACCACTCCCGCCAGCATCAATACCCCGCCCAGCAGCATCAACCATCCCGCAGAGCGGTCCCCGAAACCGAAGGCCACGGCAGCACCGATGAAGGGCGCGAAAGCAAACACCGAGCCTGTGCGCGCCGCGCCAAACTCCCGCTGGGCAAGAAGGTAAAAGCGCAGACTCAGGCCGTAGCCAGTGGCTCCCACGGCGAGAAGTCCTAGTGCTGCGGATAACGAAGGCCAAGGCTCCCCAGTCGAAACCGCCAATGCAGCCGTCACTACGGCTCCCAAGGTAGCCTTGGCCATCACCACCTGGCTGGGGTCGCGCTCAGCCAGTCCACGGGACAAAGTGTTGTCTACCCCCCAGGCGACCGTGGCCAGCAACACGGCAAGCAACCCCATCAGCTGAACTCCTCCCTGTAGGCCCTGGTCCAGAACAAGCGCCATTCCTCCTGCGAGCAGCAAGAGCATGGCGGCCCACACGCGGCGGTCCATGGTTTCGCTGTACAGCCACCATGCCAGCGTCGCGGTGAACAACGCCTCCAACGTGAGCATGAGCGATGCGCTGGCCCCGCTCGTGTGCTGCAGGCCCCAGGCCAGGGCCACCGGCCCCAGCGCCGCGCCAAAGCCAGCCATCGCCAGAAGGCTCGGAATGTCGGATCTCTGCACCCGCGCTTCATGCGCAGCAGTCCGCAGCGACAGTACCCCGATCAGGGCCGCTCCTGCATACAGGAGCGCCGCCGTGCTGAAAGCGCCCAATCCAACGCCCAACTTTTGTACCAAAGGCGTGCTGATGCCGAACAGGGCTGCTGCCAGCAGTGCAAACAGGCCGCCGCGCAGGGCTGGAAGGTGCAAAGAGTCGGTCATAGTGCGAGTGATTTCACCATGAAGTCCATGGCCTACCATTGGGTAGCGATTCATGGAGGGGCACAACTATGGAAACCGAGGTGGGAGCGATAGCCGAGGGGCAGCAGATTCTCAGTGGCGATGACGTGATGGAGGCGCAGTTCAAGTTGCAAGAAGCAACCGAGAACGGCGAGCCCACGCAGAAGCTGTATTTGAAGACGTTCCAACCCATCGACCGGGACATGCAGATATGGCAAGCAAGACCCGAATCGGAGCGGCCCTTGCTGGCGACCATCCTGGCAAACAGGATCATCATGTATCCAATACATGCGAATCCACACACAAAGCGCTATCTGAAGCCAAAACATGGTCGCTTCACGACCGTTATTTACGAAGATGGCGCCCGTAGCGATTTGCCAAGCGACCCGCAGGACGCGGCAGCTCACGTCGCATTGAGACTGGCATCGAGCATTTTTGATCTGCCTGGTGACGGGCTTGGCCTTATCAAAGATCTCGACACGGTTTGGCGGGCCCTGTCGCTGGTACAGCAGGCTGACATTCTTTCCATTGGAAAAAGAACAGAAATGCGCCTGGATGGGCGCACGGTGTTTATCGACCAGAGTGAACTGGACAGCCTGCGCCGCGCCTTCAACAGGACCAAGACCCGTGGGCGAAGCCTGATCCAAAGGATCCAGCAGGGCCTCGTTTATGACGACGTGCTCACGAGAATCAATCCCGAGAAGTTCCAACGGATCGAGCGGGTTGCTCCACCTTTGGTGCGGGTACGACGCGAAAGCGCCGCGCAGACCTCCAGTCGCGAGCGCGCGGAGCGTCGAGCCAATGTTCAGACAGTGCGAAAGCAGGTCGATGAGTTGGCGGCCGAGGCACCTACTGAGCTCTTGAAACTACACGCGGAAATCGAGCGAGCCACGCTTACAGCGATGATCGGCAAGTACCGAGATATGCTGGAGAAGAAGCTCGGTGAACACCTCTGGCAACGTTTCTTTGAACAGCATAAATTCGTCTTGAGTTTGGCTTTTGCTCGACCTGTCGAACTGTCTCACACGCAGTTTCATGCTCAAGGATCAGGCCTGACAGGGTCGGGCGCGCAGATTGGGGACTTCCTCTTCAAAGAGCAAGGTCAAGCGCTTGCCATTGTGGAAATCAAAACCCCAGATGCACCCTTGATGCTTGTCACGCCGTACAGGAAACCGCATGTTTTCGGCCCTCATTCAGAACTTAGTGGCGCTATCACCCAGGTGCTGCATCAACAAAGTGAGTTGCGCACTCGGTGGCAGACACATGTTTTCGATAACCCATCTCTGCGCCCCTCCCGGGCGGATGTGGTCAGATGCGTTGTGCTTGCTGGACGACGCCCTATTGAAGAGCATGAACTGCGTTGTTTTGAGGTTTTCCGCAACGCCTGCAAGGACGTGGAGGTGATTACCTTTGACGAACTGTTGGCGAAACTCGAATATCTGCAGCAGCACCTGCAACCAGTTCCCGATGAGGTACCTTTTTATGGCATGTCACGCAACTGAACGACAGGATCAACTTCTCGCGATCAAACCGACCACCCCAGCTTGTGCGCTTTTGTGGTCTGGTCATGGCGCACATCGTCTTCCGTGTGCACATAGATGCTGGTGGTAGAAATATTTGCGTGCCCCAGGTTGTCGCGCACAGCCTTGAGATCCATGTTGTCGCTCTGGTGAGTGCCCGCCGTATGTCTCATCCAGTGGGCTGAGGCCTGCTCTACATGAGAGGCAGCGGCCTCATGGTCAGGACCTAGCGCGCGCAGGCGGGCTGCGGTATCACGGAAGATGGTCTTGACCAACTCGTGCACCGCACTGCGTCCCATAGGTTTAGACCCACCAATCAACGGCAGGAGCAGTGGGGAGGAATCGCCCTCATGAGGTAGAGGTCCCAGGTCATTCGACTTTCGGTAGCGCATCAGCTCTGAGACCAACTCGTCTGTCGCGGGGATCACTCTGGTTTTTTCTCCCTTGCCACGAATTTCCAGCCACCAGCGCTCCCGTCCGTCGGCTCCCCGTCGCCAGTAAAAGTCGCCCATCGAGTTGTTACAGACCTCCGAAATCCGCAGCCCACCGATGTAGAGGAGTGAGAAGAGCCACCGATATCGGGCCGCTTGGAGAGCGAGGCGAGGCGTGCTCGTGGGAAGGGACTCAATCGTTGCGCGTACTTGCGCCCAGTGTTCGTGCGGCAAGAACCTGCTGGTCTTGGCGGGGCGAGCCACTGATTTGCGGCGGCGCAGAGCCAAGGGGTTGCCTGCCAGATACCCGGCTTGAACCAACCAATTGAAGAGGCTGTTGAGGATCGACAGGGCCTGGCGCTGGCTCTGCCGGTCCAGCGGCTTGGCGAACGGACGCCAGTGGGGCGAGGACCTAGGAGCCTTCTGCGCGACCTGCATGACCCATCGATCAACCGGTTGGGGATCTTTCAGAAAGGACTCGTAGACCAGGAAATCCTCATGGGTCAGATCGGACAGGGCCTTTCCGTGCTGGTGCACACACCAAAGCAGCAGTCTTTCCGCCTCCTTGCGATAGCTGGCCAGCGTGGCCGGTGAATCCTTGTAGCGCGCCAGCCAAGCCAAAACCGCAGAGCGGTCGTCATTGGCCGCGACCTGGGGCAGGCCCTGGGCACGATTTCGGCCACGCTCTCCGGAAAGATGAACGGGTAGCACCAAGCCGTCCAAGGGCTCAAGATGCGCGAAAACGGTTGGTGCGACGATCAAACTGCTCATGAGCCGAATTCTATGGACATTAGATTAATTATGTCCAGAGATCCGAAAATAAATCATTGATTAATACGTTATACGTTGTATTATTTGAAAATGAGCGAAGAACCCGAAATCCAAGCCGAAGTTGAAGCCCTGCGGGAGCGTTTCAGCGATACGAAAGCGCTGTACCGCGAGGTGTGCGCGTTGCTGTTTTTCCGGTACGGCATCACGCCCACCGCGAGCAAGCTGTATCAGCACGTGCGAAAAGGCTCCATGAGCGCCCCAGCCGAAGCGCTGGCCAAGTTCTGGGAAGATCTGCGCGGCAAGGCTCGGGTAGAGATCGATCACCCCGATCTACCGGAGGCGCTTAAAGAGGCCGCAGGCCAGGCGGTCAGCGTGCTGTGGACCCAGGCAACGGAGTTGGCACGCGAGGAGCTAGCTGTCCTGCGCGTCGAGACGCACAAAGAGGCCCAGAGTGCAAAGGCAGACCTGCAGGAGGCTCTGCAGCGAAGCGCCGTCCTGGAGACCCAGATACAGACCGCACAGACCAAAGTCACCGAACTGGAGACCCGAGCTCAGGCCCTTGCTGCAGAGCTTGAGCAAGAACGGCGTGCGCACGCTGCGAGCACAGCGCGAGGTGAGGCGCTGTCCAGGCAGGTGGATGAGCTGAAGCTGGAACAATCGAAGAGCAGGCAGCATTTCAGTGCTGAACTTGACAAGGGGCGTGCGGCCATCGATGAGGCGGCCTCCCGTGCGGCCGAGGCCGAGCGCCGCGCGCTTCGTGAAATTGATCGGGAGCGCACTGCTCGAACACAGGTAGACAAGCAACTGGAGCAGCTGCGGGGCAAGCTCGCAGAAGTGGAGCGTGATCACCATACAAAGGTCCTGGAGGCCAACGCAGCCCAGACACGATTGGCCGCAGACCTGGAGAGCGCACGGGCTTCGCTGGCCGAGAGCGCCCGCGTGAACCAACTGCAAGGCGTTGAGCTGCAGCAGGCACTGCAGGCAGTGGCGCAGCACAAAGCGGAGGCTGACACCCTGCGCGGATTGGTGGCGCAGTTTCAACCACCGCCCAGGCCCGCTCGCAAGAAAAAACCGATGGACGGCCATTGATTGCTTGCACGTCGGCCGTCAGTCGGCGAAAAAGCTCCACACAGTATCTGCATACAACCTAGCGACTATCCCATGGCACGCGACGACTTCACGAAACCGACCAAGAATCAGGCTTACCAGCGGGTGGCGGGTCGTTGCTCCAACCCCGATTGCCGTGCCACCACCTCCGCGCCAGTGGGCGAAGTTGACTTCTCCAATGTGGGGGTCGCCGCGCATATTCATGCGGCATCGCCTGGAGGGCCGCGTTATCTCGCAGCAATGACCGCAGAGGACCGGCGCGGCTTTGGCAACATCATCTGGCTATGCCAGACCTGCTCGACGATCATCGACCGGGATCCGGACTCGTACCCTGCAGGAACGCTCAAAGCATGGAAAACATCGGCTGAGGCAAGGGCTCTGATGGAGCAAGGCAAACGGCTTCCCGATGAAAAGGATATCTATCGCATGGCGGCCATGGCCATGGGCACCCGAACGCCTGGGTTTTATCCAGAAGCCATAGGCAACGTGCACAAAGCCTTGGTCGATCAATTGCAAGCGGTGGATCCGAGGTTCACTGTTTCAACGACGTACTCGGGTGGCAACACAACGATTACCGTGGGCGCGAAAGAGACCGTGTCTTTCTCCATCAAGACGTTTCTCCGCTCGAACTGACCTCGGTAATCGAAAAGCTAAAGAAGGCCGTCAACGGCCCAGTCAATATAGTCAGCGAGACCCAAAAATCCACGGCCGCACGTAATTTCCTTTTCGAAGCAAGCGTAGCCGCCATGGCTCATCGCCCAGCTCGGAGCGTGGAGGCGATCTTGAATGCTCGCAGCGACACTGGAATCAAGATCGAGGGACGGAAAATTTGGGTTGAATGCAAACGGGTGACCAGTGAGCAGGCGCTGGAGGGCAATCTGCGCAAGGCCTGTTCACAACTTCAGGAGACTTTCAAGACAGAGATTGGATCCGGCCACCGGGGCATAGTTGCGATGGATGTGTCAAAAATACTCAATCCAAAAGGAGACCTTTTGGTTGCTAAAGATGATGCGGAGTTAACCAGGACGCTGACGCGTTTGCTGCAAGATTTCGCCAACAAGCATTCAGGCCTCTGGCAACGTGTTTACGCCGAGAAGAGCAGAAAAATCATTGGGACAGTCTTCCGACTTTCATGCTTGGCAACATCTGAAGCGAGGAAAATGGCCGTTCAGTGCTCTCAATGGGCGGTAAGCCCGAGAGCAGACGCAACAACAGCAGATGTACAGATTCAAAAACGACTGGTGGAAGCCTTGTCACAAGATCTCTGAAAGATGTTGTGCTCGCTGGTGAGCCCGTCGTGCTCAGGAGGTTCTGTGCGGCCACATATGGAGCGGCAGCAATCCGAAGGATGGGGTTGGGGCAGCTGGTTTTTCCCGGAACTGCTAACCCGGTAAATCGCACGCAAAAAGAGGTGCCTATTTTTTAAGCAAAACTCTAAGTTGTTGATTTTATTGACGTTTGCAAGCTGCTAACCCGGTAAATCGCACGCAAAAAGAGCTGACATTTGAAAACTTGCGCGCGTCCAGGAGTGCGTCTTGGAGCACGGGCGAGGGCTCACGGTGGGGGGCGCAAGGACTTCGACACTGGTCTTGACTCCGGCTGGTTCGCTCGGTAGCGGCTCAAATTACCGATTCACTGCAAACGTGCCACACGCTGCTTGGCTGGGCGCTCAATGAGCGCATCGATGTAAGGATCCATGTCGAACGCAATCGTCCCCCGAAAATTCACGTGCTCGAAGTGCACGGGTCCGATGCGGCGCAGCCAGCTTTCATCTATGGGGTGTTTGGCCACCTTCCAGCGATCCACGACATCTTGCATCTTCATGGTGTTCCAGCTGATCACGACGTTGGTCAGCAGGGTGTGCGCTGTTGAGATAGCCCGCAGCTCATCAGCCCTGCGCCCGCGTGAGACTCCTACACGTCCGTGGTACACAGCGCGCTGCAGCTGGTGTACAGATTCGCCCCTGTTGAGCAAGGCATGCATCTCGCGGCGAAACTCGGGAATGGTGAAATAGTCACACAAAAAGATCGTACGCAGCAACTTGCCCAATTCGTCTGCGGCAGCGTGCACGGGATCGCCCCGCGCCGCGCTGCCAAGGCGGGCGATAGCTTCTCCAGCTGTCAAGCGCCCTTGCCGGATAGAGGCAACCAGGTGCAGTAGGTCCATCCATCCGGCTCGAATCTTCCCAAGCGAGACCTTCCCAACGGTTAGGCGCTCCAAAGCTTCCGGCACAGTGTCCCCCCTGGCCAAGAACATCTTACGTTCCGACAATTGGCGCAAACGGACGCACAGATCGAAGCCCAGCAACTTGGCGATGGCCATCGCTGCGTTGGTGTAGCCATGGGTGTCCACAGCAAGCAGGGATAGTCGGATCTGGTCCTCGCGGCGGGAACAGTTGTGCGCTTCGACACCGTCCACCGCTGGCGCTGCTTGCCGGTCATTGATCACGATAGGCTGGTCATGAAACAGTGCCCAGGTATCAAGCATGTGCACATAGATGCCAACACCATGCTGCTTGCGGCGGTATTCCATACGCGCCGAGTGCAGGTACCGTGACGTATCGAGCGTCATCGAATCAGAGGATGCTTTGTCGCCCTGGCCCCAGAGTTTGGCAATAGGCATGCTTTGCTGGAACTCAATGACCCGTGAGTTGGCCTCCCGCAAACGGCCGCTGGCCTCCGTTGCACGCATGGCCATAGTGACCTGAGACACCTGCAGGCCTGGGATCATCGCGCATACACCTTTGGCAGTGTTCTCTGTTCCGTGTGTGTATAGGGCGCCGTAGACGGCCTTCAGTTCAGCCATGTCTTTGGCTCTGCGGCCTAGCAGAGCCTGGCTAAAGCCGCTTTTTGCGTCGATCTCGACCAGCATGTTGCCAAACTGGGCATCGCCGATCATGTTGAACATGCTCTCGCGTGTCTTGGTGACCTGGGGTTCGACTTCAAGCGCCTGAATCGGTGCAATGTGAATATGCCCCTGGCTGTCTATGGTCAAGGCCCCGTCCTCCACGGCCTGCACCAGTTGGCCGATGCCCGCTTTGACCCGTCCCAGCACGCGCTCCAGGAACTTATCTGGATTGTCCGTCAAGCTCAAAGCTCGGATCAGCGACTTGTGCTTCTCGGCCCACTGCGTTTCGGGTATCAGCTGATCGGCACGGTTGCGATGGCGGCTGCTGTGTTCCAGCCACAGCTTTCCGCCCTTGATCGCTTTCTTCAAAGAAGTCGCTGCGCTTGCTTTGAGAGCTGCAAGAGCAACCTTGCGATCAGGGCCTTCCAGCAGCGAGTGCCAGCTTGGGTCCGCAACCGACACATCAAACCCCTCGGGAAGGCTGCTGATGCCGCGTTTGGACAAATCGCGCAGCGTCTTGAGCTGCTTGAGCGCCTTGTCCGTTTCGTCGCCTTTGATCTCCAGGACTCCGAGGGCATTGAGCAGGGCAGACATACGCGGCGCTTGATCCTTCACCAGTGTTTCGCGGACGAATTGAGCCCGCGTGCCAGCAAAGTTTTCTCCATTCTTGGGTACCAGGTCGCGCATCGCCGCGACGATCTGAGCATCGGTCAACTGCGTGTCGTAGAGAATGTCCTTCAGCTTGACGCGCTCGGCACGCAGATCCACAGCACTTTCGGCCTGCTTCTTTAGGACCTTGCCAGAGGCCTTGTGATAAAGATCTGTGAGACATCGCGCACCGATGTCTGCGGCGAGATCGGTTTGATCCAAGAGGGTGACATGCAGTGTTGACGCCGACCGAAAACTGAGCCACTTTTTGGTGTGATGCCGACCTAAAACTGAGCCAGGTGTTTTACCTACCCTGCTGTTTTGTGCAGCAAGGGAATGAAGAGGGTGATCACCATGGACATGATTGGCAAGATACGGCGGATGCACCGCCGGGACAAGAAGACGAAGCGGGAGATATCGAGGGCCACGGGCCTGTCGCGCAACACGGTGGCCAAGTGGCTGGACGAGGCGCAGCCGGTCGAGCCCAAGTACCGCCGGGAGGCGGCGAAGGCGACCAAGCTGTCGGCGCACGAGGCGGAGCTCAAGCAAGCCTTGAAGGCCGATGCCAAGCGGCCCAAGAAGGAGCGGCGCACGGCCAAGGCCTTGTTCACGCAGATCAAGGCAGCGGGCTACGAAGGTGGCTACACGCGGGTGACGGACTTCATCCGCAAGTGGCGCCAAGGTGAAGGCCAACAGGCGGCCTGCAAGGCCTTCGTGCCATTGACTTTCGAGCTTGGCGAGGCCTTCCAGTTCGACTGGAGCGAAGACGGCTTGCTGGTGGGCGGGGTGTACTACCGCATGCAGGTCTCGCACATGAAGCTGTGTGCCAGTGGGGCCTTCTGGCTGGTGGCCTACCCCAGCCAAGGCCACGAGATGCTGTTCGATGCGCACACCCGCAGCTTTGCAGCGCTGGGTGGCGTGGCACGCCGTGGCATCTACGACAACATGAAGACGGCGGTCGACAAAGTCAAGAAGGGCAAAGGCCGCGTGGTCAATGCGCGCTTTGCAGCCATGTGCGCGCACTATCTGTTCGACCCTGATTTTTGCAACCGTGCCAGCGGCTGGGAGAAGGGGCGCGTGGAGAAGGATGTGCAAGACAGCCGCCGTCGCATCTGGGTGGAGGCGGGGCAACGGCGCTTTGGCAGCTTTACCGAGCTCAATGCGTGGCTGGGCGAGCGCTGCCGGGCTCTGTGGCGAGAGCTGCGCCACCCGCAGCACAAAGCGTTCAGCATCGCCGAGATGCTGGAGCTGGAGCAAAGCCACCTGATGCCGATGCCGGTGGCCTTTGATGGCTATGTTGAGAACCCGGCCAAGGTGAGCAGCACCTGCCTGGTGACGGTGGCGCGCAACCGCTACTCGGTGCCCTGCGAATGGGCGGGGCAAATGGTCAGCACACACCTGTACCCGGCGCAGATCGTGGTGGTGGCCGGCGATGCTATGGTGGCCACGCACGAGCGCCTGAGCGATCGCAACCAGACCCGCTACGACTGGCAGCATTACGTGCCGCTGATCGAGCGCAAGCCGGGCGCGCTGCGCAACGGCGCGCCCTTTGCAGACCTGCCCGAGCCATTGCAGCGCATGCGCAAAGGCTTGCTGCACCAGGAGGGGGGCGACAGGGTGATGGCGCAGGTACTGGCCGAGGTGCCCAAGCAAGGGCTGGACGCCGTGCTGGTGGCGGTGGAGTTGGCCCTGGAGAGTGCGCCGCCATCGGGGCGGGTGAGCACCGAGCACGTCATCAACGTGCTCGGCCGCCTGCAAGCGCAGCCCCTGCCCGAGACGGTTGCGACCAACCTGCAAGTGAGCCAGACACCCCTGGCCGACACGGCGCGCTATGACAGCCTGCGCGCTGGCAGCGACATGCAGGAGGCCGATCATGCGTGAGCTGGACAAGGAGTTCAAAGAGCTGCGCCTGTACGGCATGGCCGGGGCCTGGGAGGACCTGGTCAAGCAAGGCGGCCACGCCACGCTGGAGAGCTCGCGCTGGCTGCTGGAGCACCTGCTGCAAGCGGAAGTCACGGACAGAGCCATGCGCTCAGTGAGCTACCAGATGCACACGGCGAAGTTCCCCGTGCACCGCGACCTGGCGGGCTTCGACTTCGAATGCTCGCCCGTGGACAAAAAGCTCATCGAGCAGTTGGCCAGCATGGCGTTCACCGAGCAGGCGCACAACGTGGTGCTGGTGGGTGGCCCCGGCACGGGCAAGACGCATCTGGCCACGGCCATCGGCGTGGCGGGCATCACGCGCCATGGCTCACGCGTGCGGTTTTACTCCACGGTGGACCTGGTCAACGCACTGGAGCAGGAGAAGGCCCAAGGCAAGGCAGGCCGCATCGCAGCGAGCTTGCAGCGCATGGACCTGGTCATCCTTGATGAGCTGGGCTACCTGCCCTTCAGCCAGGCAGGCGGCGCCTTGCTGTTCCACCTGCTGAGCAAGCTCTACGAGCAGACCAGCGTGATGATCACCACCAACCTGGACTTCAAGGAATGGTCCAGCGTGTTCGGCGATGCCAAGATGACCACGGCACTGCTGGATCGACTCACGCACCACTGCCACATCGTCGAGACGGGCAACGAGTCCCACAGGTTCATGCACAGCACAGCCGTGGCCAAGAAACGCATCAAGGCACGCGAACAGGCCAAGAAGGCTGAGCCGTTCTGAGCGGCTCAAGGGCAAGCCGCTACGGGCTTCGCCCTGCGCGGCTTACCCTCAACGGACGACCACCGAGCTCGATCACCAAGGAGACCAAAACCGACCCAAGGCACTACACTTATCCACAGCCGACCTTCACAGGTTGGCCATTAGCCCTGGCTCAAAATTCAATCGGCACGGTGGCTCAATTTTGAATCGGCGCCAACAACATGCAGGAAAGAGACGATGCGCAGATCGCGCTGATCCTCAGAGAGAAATTTCGTCGCGGAGGGTGGACGATTGATCACCTCTTGGCTGTACGCCCTGAGACGATTCAATGGAATCGCCGACAGCTTCCACTTGTGAACTTGCAGTGACTTGAGGCACTCGATTTTCTTGGTGACCTCGCTCAGCGTGATCTGCCCGTGCTTCCCTGGGGGTGTGCGCAGCCACTCCAGCACTGTGTGACCGCCAGGCCCTGATCGCTTTGAGAATGCGTGCGAGAGCGCCGCCTGAACCTGTTTGGGTGGCGCGCAGGTGCGGACCGCTGCGATTGCTGCATTCTCCTGTTCAGCAAAGGCCATGCGCGCCATGTCGCGCAGTGTCCGGTCACCAGGCAGGACGATCCGTCGATCAAAAAGCCAGTGTTCTGACTGTTGGATCAGGTCATCGACTGATACCGCTGAGGCGGAAAGCTCCCCCAAAGCATCTGCCAGGAGCGGTTTGGTGGTGTCATCTACTACCGCGAAGCCGACACGTTCCCGAGCCCAGAGCTGGTGCTCGTATCGCGTGTCCTTGTCCTTGTACAGCGAGGTCACCGAAGCGATATCCGTCGCATGCATACCAAGCGCTGAGGTCAGGTACCGCAGCAAAACGGAGGGGAGGCCTGAAAAGGCATCGGGGTGCCGCCCGGTGGCGCGCAGCATGACCAGTTGGACTGCAGCGCCAAGGCGTGCAGTCCCTCTGAACCGGGGCGGGCGCAGCTCCTGGATGTCTTCAATGCTCAGCCCAAAGCACTCTTCGACTTCCCGCTTAGATAGCGATTTTGGCAGGGTATCGGCGCCAACGAAACGTAGGTAGTAGCTAGACAAGCTGGTCCTCCCGTGGCTGGCGTGGTCGCGAGCCTGCTGCAGTCTACGTATTCGCTACTGATAATTCCAGACAATAAAAAATTGCGGGTTAACCCGTAGCTCTTAACCGGGTTTTCTGCACGGAAAGTGAGATCACCCCGTATTGGGAAATCTATGCTGAGCTGGCTCATTGACCGCTCAATCGAAAAGCGGACGCTCGGGTTACCGGCGGCCGCTTAAATGAACGCTTTCCGGCTCAGTGAGCTCACGCTATCGACCCACGAGCGTCTTTCGCATTCGCAAACTCGCAGCTGAACCGCTCGGGGGCGCTGCGGATTCGTCCGTGCTCGGCGCGCCGATATGCCCCGCTTGTTTCGATGTCACCTAAACATTCAGGATTTGAATCGCATGACGCCGGGGCGCCTCGCGTGGGTCGTGTAGTGGTGCACCACTTCCTCGATGGACAGCCGACGCAATCTGAACCTGCACAGGCCGCCCAACGTGGAGCCGGGGGGCAGAGTCATGTAGCAACGCGTCGAGATGAGGAGATGGAATTCTTCCTGTGGCGCTTTCTTGAAAGCCATAAGGCCGACATCGATCACGCTCAGGTTGTTGTATCCAGACTTCTTCGAATGGCAGAGGCTGATCAACGCAGAAGGTACGAGAAGCGCCAGCAGATACCGGTGCGTGGACACTTTCCCCTGGACGTGGTCGCATTCAGGTCCAAGCTCGACTACGTGAAGCGTCAGTTGGCCGGCCTGCTCGGCCGTCATTGCCTTGTCCTTCAACAGGAACTCCGCGCGAATAAGATCGGATTTTTCCTTTCCGAACTGCCGTATGAACGGGCCAGAATTGATGAAGCCCCCAGGCAGCTGGATGACCATTCCCCGTTCAAATTCCCCCTTGGGCGAGGCCGCTCCGACCTCGTCGATGAGATAGCTGGCATTGAGGCGCGCAAAAGATATTCCATCGGGACGCGGTGGGCGCGGACTCACTGACAGCGCAACGCGCAGCGGATGCGCTTCTGGAATTGGCGTCGCGGAGGTTCTACTAACGAAGCTGAGCTGATCCTCGAGGATCGGAAGCAGTGCCGAATCCAGCGCAGCATCGATGCTCCGCGGCGCAACTTCGGGACCGACTGCCTCGGCCGCAAGAAACGCGAGCAGACCCTCCCATGCCTTGGTGCGTCGCTCTGCGATCTGCACCTGCGTCAGCAAAAAGACCGCGTCGGTCGTCTTCGCGGCGGCTTCGGCCGCGCGCATTTCCCAATGCGCTGCTGTCGCAAGGGTCGGGAATTTCTCCATCTGCTCGCCGATTAGCTTGCGTAACTTCTCCGCATCGAAGGTGCCGGAGCCGTCAGCGCCCAACACCATGGCCTTGTCGATGGAGCCGTAGACAATAGGCGGGGTGAGACCCGTGCCGGGGCCGTCGGCCTCGATAAGACTCTCTATCTGCTCTGCTTCTCCGGGAAACCTCGACCAGAAGATCAACGCATATGGACCTGATGCACCAATCTTCTTCAGGCACTGGATGATGATGCCGGCGTGCAGCTTCGGATTGGCGAGGTTCCCGTCAGCCATGTGGATGTCCGTGAAGACGATCCGCATGCCAGTGATGGGCGCCTCTGGTGCAGGCAGAAGGTCACCGTCATCGAATTGGAACGGAACGGGACAGAAGCCGGCTTGGCTGAGCCCCCATGCGATGGCCTTCAGATGTTCTTCGTTGTCGTCGATCGCCGCGACTCGCGAATAGCGCGGAATCATTTCTTTTGGAACCTGAAGACTACGGCTGTGCCGTCGTAGGCGGCCGGCAAGGCCACCACCTCGTTCAATTCAGATGCATCCACTACTTCCAGGCTCCCTCCTATGGATTCCATGACTGCCTTGCAGTAGAACAACCCGAGCCCCATGCCGCCGGCCCGGGTTGAAGAGAATGGCTTGCCTAGAAAGTCCCGTGGCAATTGAAACCCCGGCCCGTTGTCGCAGACCGCGATCATTCCACCAGTCTCCTCGTCCCAGGACGCAAACACCAGGATTGCGGCCGGACCACCACCGTCACGTTCTCTTCGGAATCGAGTCCAGTAGATGGCGTTGTCAATCACATTGCTGAGAGCCCCGACCATCAGGCCGCGCGGCACGCTGACCGAAAAGTCGTGGCGCTTTTCCGGATCCGCAGTCCAGTTGGATACCACCACCTCGTGCCGAGCAAAGCGGTCTGCATGGAAACCGATTGCGCGCCGGACCAGATCATCGGCGGGGACATTTCTCGCCGGGTCGCGCTGAAGCAGCGGCTTGAACGTCTCCATGAGCTTTCGCAGATGATCGACCTCCTTGCGCACTTCCTCAGGATCGACGCCTGCCTGTAACCGCCGCTGCATCCGGTCGATGCTGTGGACGATCTCGTGGAATATGAGCGCGAGATTCATGCCAGCGAGGCCGGACGCGACCATCACCTCCTGGAAGGACTTCAGTTCCGCCTTGATCGCCTGGATGACTGGCTTTACCTCCTTTTCGATGTTGTGCTTCTTCCCAAGCGCCTCCAGACGCTCCAGCGCTGCCTGCACAGGAGGCGAGTCCTCGTCGCCCTTCAGCGCACGGTCGATCGCGGAGCGGTCTTCACTGTGCAGTCGTTGGAACAGATCGAAGACGCTGAGGCTGATGCGCTTCAGGCGGCGGAACGCAGCATTCTCGTCGAATCCCTCCCTGTTGGTTTTCTCCCGCAGGTCGGTGCTCTTGGCGAGGTCCAGCGATACCTGAGCGATCACACTCTGCGCGCCGAGCTTTCCGGCTGGCCTGTTGATCCGGCGAGCGTCGAGCCCGAGCCAGTCCTCTCCGGCTTCACCATAGTTGAACACCCGGATGTTGTCGCGGTAGACGCGCACGCCCGTCTGTTGCTCGAGCCATTTCTTCAGTTGCTGCGGTGCGCCCGAGGCTTTAAGGATCTCGTCCCGGCGGTGGAACGCGTAGATGGACCCGCGGATCGGGCCGATGCCTTCGAGATCCTCGGCTCGGACGAAGATGTATTCGTCCTCCTTGTCCTTTGCCGTCGTCGGGCGAGGGTTGGTTCGCAGACGCACGTCGTCCGGGTCTGGGTCGATCAGCGCGAGCTTCTCCGTGACGGGACCCTGGGTTCGCGATGTCAGGCTCTTGAACTTCGGCGGGTTGAACCTGTACTCCCACTTGATCGATCCGCTCTCTTCGATCTCGAAATTGAACTCCCAGACTGCCGATGCGAGCATGTCATTGAGGGAGGGAAGGTCCGCCACGGCGACTTCGTTTCCCGGCAGGTCGAGATCGACCTTGAAGGAGGACTTGTCGTCGAACGGGTTGCACAGCGAGGTTACGAGCCTGTAGAGATCGCGGATCTCACGTCGCGACCAATCAGTGTGATGCAGGTCGGTGATCTCGACGAGCGTGCCGGACTCGGACTCGAATTCCTCAGGTGACGCGTGCTCGGCCACCTCGACCGCCAGTCCGTCGCCGAGGTAGCGGGAGCTGTCGATCAGAGCGGCCCAGGAGATCTTGAAGGCATGTTCGGGCTGCCCCTCCTGGCGTGTCACGAGTCTGATGGTGTCGCCGAGCTTCTGCACCGCCAGACGCCCCACGCCCTTCTCACCGAGGGGAAGGCGGCCGAGCGGGCTGCGCTTGCGCGCCTGCGCGTTTCGCTTGGAGTCGGTGCCGACCTGCAGCCAAGCGTTCTCGATCGTGTCCGCGGACATGCCGATGCCGTCATCCCTGACACTGATCTTGGGTACAGGTGCCAGCAGATCTAGAGTGACGGTCACCGTCCGCGCATCGGCATCGTACGAGTTCTTGACGAGCTCGAATACAGCCAGGCGGTCGTGTCCGATGAGCTGATCGCCGAGCAGCTTCAGGACGTGCGACTGGACTCTGAACGGTACGCTCTTGGCCAATGGAGACCCTCCGGTTGAATCGGTGTATGTTACATGCCGCGGCATCCGCCGATGAGTTACCGAGCAGGGCGGTGTTGAAACTCACACCCCTCGTGCGGTAAGCCTGCCTTCGCCGGCCCGCACCTGTGACTACACCCCGAGATCTGACACGCGAATGGACGTCTTTTCACCTGCGAAACGCCGGGAGGTCATGCAGGCCATCCGCGGGAAGAACACGACGCCCGAGCTGCTGGTGCGTTCGATGGTGCACCGGCTCGGTCTGCGGTTCAGGCTGCACTATCGAAAACTGCCAGGGAAGCCCGATCTGGTCCTTACTCGGCACCGGACGGTGATCCTCGTTCACGGCTGCTTCTGGCATCGGCACGATTGTGGACTCGCAGCCAATCCGAAGACGAGACCGGAGTTCTGGGCCCAGAAGTTCCAGGCTAACGTGGAGCGGGATCGGCGTGTCAAGGCTCAGCTCGCAGAGCTGGGTTGGAGAGTTGTCGAAGTCTGGGAGTGCGAGACCCGCACGGTCCAAACGCTCGAACTCAAGCTGAGACGGGAGTTTGCCGACGCGCTTGCCCCTTCGCGGGCTGCGGAACAGGCGTCGCAGCTTTGAGCTGCGTCACGATCCGCTTCATAACCGCAGCGCAGACACCATTGCCGCAGAGTTTGATGCGCTCGCGCCGGGAGCCGACCGTAAGAATGTGCTCGGGCGGCAGGGACATCGCCCGCGCGATTTCTGGAACCTGGAGCATGCGCATTTTCCACTCGCCGTCGATCCTGCGCACGAGCGCGAAGCGGTCGACGCAGGTCACGGTGCGCAGCGGCTCGTCCAGGGTCTGCCAGGACTTGTCGCCGCCAGAGCCGTAGTACACGACAAGGAACTCGGCATCGTCACCAAGCGTCGCGATGGCATTGCGAACCCTGGCCAGCGTATTCTCCGCCCGCCTTTTCGTGAACACTGGGGTGAACTTCCACTGATCGTCGGGGTCGAGGATGTCCCTGACGGTCATGGGCCTCTCCGTCGGATCGGGCGTGATCTGCGGAGGCGCCTGACCCAGCCCGCCGATCAGGAATAGCCGAACTCTCGACTGCGGCGCCCCGAACTCTGCCGCATTTATGACCTGCTCACGAAGTTGGTAGCCCAGCAGCCTGAGTAAATCGAGCAATTCATCATAGCGGTGCCAATCCTTCATCTCCTTTACGTTCTCGATGACGAACCACGTTGGCATCAACGTCGCGATCCAGTCGACGGTGTGAAGAGCCGTCTCCTTGCTCTCTTCGCTTCGAGGCGCCGCGCCCTTGGCGACAGAGTGGTTTGTACATTCCGGCGAAGCTAGAAGCAGGTCGACGTCCTCGCGCCTGATGTGCTCAAGTGGGTTGATATCGTCGACCTTCTGATTGAGCACGATGGCGGTCGGGAAGTTTGTCTTGTACGTTTCGCACGCCCTGTCCCACATGTCTACAGCCAGAATGGGTGTCATGCCTGCCATCGCAGCGCCCCGCGCCCCGAGGCCTCCGCCGCTGAAAAGATCCACAAAGTTTTTCATAATTATTCAATTTTCAATGCTTCGAGCAGGCTACTAGGCTTGCGCCGAAATCGCTAGCGCCAAGCGGATATGGTTGAGCGTCACGTCTGCGAACCGGCGTCAGCGCTCCTGGCATGGTGCCCATTGTGCGTTGTCTCTTGATGCCTTCCTGCTAATGCCGCCCGCGCGCGTCGCGTGCGACAGTGCCTTCGTCGTTCTACGCCGACCCGAAGAATGGTCTCACTCGGAGCACTGCGATCTCTGTGAGAGGCGCATGGCTCGGGTGACCGCTGAGCGACCGAGAGCGGACTGTGGAAGCGCTACCGGCGTACGCAGGCAGGTGGCATCCGAGGCTGCCGGCAACTCCGTTGAACTTGGTCCGAACGCGGCTGGCCAGCGACCGCATGCAGCGTGAGCGACCTGCCTCAATCGCTGCACAGCCGACATGGCGACTCGTAATTGCTACTGTATTTATAGCTATTAGTGCTTTAATAATAAGCTCTGGAGCCTGTTTCTTAGTTTTTTCGCCCAACCTTTTTGCATGGGTTTACGTTCCTGCAAGCTCAGCCAGCGCGCCGCCCAGTCGCGGGTGCACAAATCGGTAGCCCTGAGCCAGCGCGACACTCGGCACCGCGTTCTGCCCGTCCAGCAGCAAGGTGGACATTTCTCCCACCATGGCGCGCAACGGTAGCCCTGGGATGCGCAGCCAGACACGCCGACCAAACGATACAGCCAGCGCCTGCGCAAACCCGGCCTGCGCCACCGCCTCAGACGCCACAGCATTGACGGGGCCTTGCAGATGTGGGTGCGCCATCGCAAACCGCACCAGCCCCACCGCGTCGGCCAGATGAATCCACGGCGCAGATTGGCGACCATGCCCCAGCACAGCACCCAGGCCCATGCGGGCGGCCAGCGCTTGCATCGGGTAGGCGCCACCACCGTGCCCCAGCACCACCCCAAACCGCATGCGAACCACGCGCACGCCCAGGGCTTCGGCGCGCCGGGCCTCGTGCTCGATAGCTGCGCACAGGTCTGACTGGAACTCGCCCGGGCGGGGTGGGGCGGTTTCGTCCAAGGGCTCCATCGACGCGTTGGGCGATGCGCCGTAGAAGCCCACGGCCGATGCGCTGACCAGCACGCGCGGGGCCTTGTGCAGGCGGCGCATCAGGCTGACGACTGCCACGGTGGTGTCCACACGGCTGGCCAGCAGTTGGCGTCTGCGCGCCTGGGTCCACGGCATGCCCAGCACGCGGGCGCCAGCCAGGTTGACCACGGCGTCGATGGTCGTTTCAGACGGGATGGCGTCCAGCGTGTCCACCACCCATACGCCGGGGCCAAAGCTGGCGCGGGCCTGCAGGGCGTCGCGGGTCAACACGATCACCCGCTGGCCGTCGCGCACCAGGTCGGCCACCAGGGCGCTGCCCACAAATCCGGTGGCGCCGGTGACCAGGGTGGCTGGCTGGGGTTGCAGGCCACGGGCATGCAGGGCGCTGGGCTGTGTTGGCGGTGCCGTGCGGTAGAGCTTGATGGCGGCCAGCACGTTGCGCACGCTCCAGGCCCACACGCCGACGGCGTAGGCCGTGAACAGCCACGACACCCAGCCGTGCGGGGCTAGCACCATGGCGGTGGGTTGCTGCACCCAGGCCCACAGCACGGGGGCGATGAGGCCCAGGAAGAGGCCGTAGCTGATGGTCAGCACGGTGTGCAGCACGCGCTCGAACGGCGGCAGGCGCCGGGTACGGTCTTCTTCCAGAAAGTCGGCCAGGGTAATGCCCAGCTCGATCAGCAGCAGGGCAGCCAGCACGGCGGCAAAGGCGCCGCGCCATTCAAACCAGGCCAGGCCGAAAAAGACGACTCCGTAGATGGCCTCGCGTGCGGCGTGCAGCGAGAGTTCATACCGTGCCGAGGTGCGCTGCGGCAGCCGGGCTTCGAGCTCGTGGTGCCACAGGTTGTCAAACGCGCCCAAGGCGGCCTGGATGGAGAGCAGCAGGAAGATGGTGTTCATGGCGGTCATGGTGTGTGCCCTCAGTGGGTAGAAGAATGGGTGCCAGCGGGGTCGGCGCAGTCGTCGGTCACGGGATCGGTGAACACGCCGGACTGGTGGAAGGTTTCGCCCCACAGCGGGTGCACCATGCTCAGCGTGAAGCGGAACTGGCCTGCGCCCAGGTCGGTGTGGGCAACGCGGCAGGTGCCGGGCGTCAGCAAGGTCGGCACGGGGATGCGCAGGCCTGCCAGCACCCACCAGAAGCGGCGGCTGCGGAACACCAGTGCGCCGTCTTCTTCCAGCACATCGAGCGACATGGCCAGGCCGCCGTCGGTGCGCTCCAGCAGGGTGCCGTCGGCGCCGAGTTCCTTGGTGGACCGCACGGTGCGGTCTGCGCCGTTGTCAGTGCCGTTTTCGGTTTCGGCTCCGGTGTGAAAGCGCCGCTCCCACACCACACCGCCGCGCCCGTTGTGGCTAACGTTCACGGTGGCGGGCAGGGCGGTGGTGTTGATGTGGGTCAGCGGGCCGCCCCAGGCCCGGGTCAGCGCGGCGTAGACGTGGCCGATCAGCGAGCAGCGCAGGTCCATGTGGCCGTGGTAGCTGACGTTAGCGTGCGCGGTGCCAAAGCGGCGTTGCACCGCGGCCGGCAGGCGTGCCCACGCTGCGGCGCCGGCCAGGGCGGGCAGGTCGAGTACCGGGTTGGGTTGCGCTGGGTTGGCGGTGCAGTGGCGGGGCGCTGGGGTGAAAAGGGCAAACATGGCGGGCTTTGCAAGAGTGGCGGTTGCACTCCCTATTGCGAAACCCGGGCCAGCCTCAGTGGCTGCTGCAAGTGCTTGATTTCATTGAAATTTGCGTGCTGACCTGCATACTTGGTTTACAGTGCGCGCAGCCCCCACCGTTAACGCCAGGAACAGGTCACGCCATGATCACCACCACCGTCTGCACATGCTGATCCACGCCGTCCTCGGGTTTTCGGTGCTCGAAACGCTGGTGCTGGCAGCCCTGCTGCTGGCCTGGGCTGACCGCGTGGCGGGGGCCCGGTTGCTGGCGGCGTTTCTGATCGGCATTTCGCTGTGGATGGTGGGCAACGAGCTGCCCAACTGGCTGGGGCCTGAAACCGAACCAGTGGCGATACGCTTGCTGGCCACGGCGCCGTTCACCTCTGCGCTGTTCTTTCATTTCTGCACGGTGTTTTGCCGTGTGGACCTGGGGCGCTGGGGCGTTGCGGCGGCCTATGCGCTGGGCGGGGGCGCCACGGTGGTTTCCATCATCCTGGTGCCGGGGCACTTGGTTGAGCACCGCGACATTGGCCTCATTGCGGTGGCCGACCCGGTGGGTACGGTCGCCAGCATGGCCTGGGTCATTTTGGGCATTGGCGGGGTGGCGGTGCTGCTGCATGCACTGCTGCGCGCACGCCGGTCGGGCGACGGGCAGAAGTTTCGGCAGATTGCCGCCGTCACCGCGTCGTGCCTGTGGGGCCTGCTGTGCCTGGCGGGCTACGGCATTGCGGTGCTGGATTTGCCGATTTACCCGTTTCCGCTGCTGGGCCTGCCGCTGTACTCGTTGATTCTGGTCTACGGCATCTTGCGTTATGGCGTGTTTGTGGCCAACGCCTGGGCTCGCCGCGCCCTGGTGTGGGCGCTGCTGCTGGCGCTGGGGGCGGTGGTCCTGGCGCTCACGCCGCTGCTGCCGTTTGAGTCGCGCTGGCTGGGTGGGCTGGCGGTAGCGGCCAGTGTGCTGGCGCTCAACGGCCCGGTGCGCCGCGTGGCCGAGCGGCTGGTGTACCCGGGGGGCGAGGTGTCGATTGCCGACCTGGGTGCGTGGCGCAGCGCGCTGCTGTCGGCGGAGACGCCCGAGGCCCTGGCGCAGCAGGCCGCCACGCTGCTGAGTGCACGCATTGGCACGCAGGTGGAGGTGCAGATTGGCGCTCCATCCGCATCAACAACACCCTCAACGTCATCGCCGCCATCAGCGCTACCCGGCAGCACCCCGCAGCTGGTGTGCACCCCCGGCGAGCAAGGCTGGCAAACCACGCTGCACGGCTGGGACGCCGCACCGCCCGGGCCGCGCCATGTGGCCGAGCTGTTTGGCACGGTGGTGGCTGAGGCGGCGGCGCGCGTGGAGCAGGCCCAGCAGTTTGCCGCTCGTGAACGCGAGCGCCAGTTGCAGGCGCGGCTGGCCGAGCTGGGCGCGCTGGCCGCCACGGTGGCGCACGACATCCGCAACCCGCTCAACATCATCTCCATGGCCGTGGCCGCCGCGCCCAGTGACACGCGGCGCGAGGTGGCCGACCAGGTGGCGCGCATTGCCAACCTGACGCACGACCTGCTGGACTTTGCCAAGCCCTGGAAGCTGGTGCCCCGTGAGCTGGACCTGGCCGCCCACGTGCGCAACGCGGCACAGCGTCTGCCACAGGTGAGCCTGGGCGCGGGCCTGGCCCAGCCGCTGGTGCTGCAGGCCGACCCGCGCCGCGTGGACCAAGCGCTGACCAATTTGCTGGAGAACGCACGCATTGCAATGGCGTCCGAGGCCGGGGAGTCCGATGGTGTGGAAGATGCCAAAGCGGCCGCAACCCACAGCCCCGTGCACATCGACGCAGAAACCACCGACGACGCCGTGCTGCTGCACATCTGCGACGCAGGCCCCGGCGTGCCGAACGAAATCAAGAGCCGCCTGTTCGAGCCTTTTGCATCGCGCAGCCCCGGTGGTACCGGGCTGGGCCTGGCCATCGTGGCCCGCATCATGGCTGCGCATGGTGGCTCGGTAGCACTCACCGAACGGCCGCCGTGGAGCACGTGTTTCACGCTGCGCTTTCCTTTGACGACGACGCAACGACTGCCATGACCGCCAACACCACAGACAACGCAGCCGACGCTCAGCCGTATGCGGAGCAAGACGCCGCGCCAGCGAGCGAGCCGATGAGCGGTCATGTCAGCGGCCATGTGTTGCTGGTGGATGACGAGGCGGCTTTTCAGCGGCTGGGCGGCGTTTTTTTTGCGCAACCTGGGCCACACCGTCACGCTGGCGGGCGATGGCGATCAGGCCCTGGCGGCATTTGCCAAACAGCAGCCCGAACTGGTGCTGCTGGACCTGGCCATGCCGCCGCACATGGACCCAGAGATCGGCCTGGAGCTGATCCCGCGTTTTGCGCGCGTGCCGGTGGTTGTGTTGACCGGCCACGGCGATCACGCGCTGGCCCTGCGCGCCACTGAGCTGGGCGCCTGGGACTTTCTGACCAAGCCCATCGACCCCGACATGCTGCGGTTTGTGGTGGCACGCGGGCTGCGCAAGGCGCGTCTCGATGCCGAACTGGCTACCCTGCGCGCAGGGCAGTCGCTGGACGACCTGGGCATGGTGGGACAGGCGGCGGCCACGGTGCAACTCCGCGCCCTGGTACGCCGCGTGGCACCCACCCACGTCAGCGTGCTGGTGCTGGGCCCCACGGGCACCGGCAAAGAGCTGGTGGCGCGTGCCTTGCACGCCTGCAGCGCCCGCCGCAGCGAGGCCTTTGTCGCCATCCACTGCGGCGCGCTGTCGGCCGAGCTGCTGGAGAGCGAGCTCTTTGGACACATGAAGGGCAGCTTCACGGGCGCGTACCGCGACCAGCCCGGCCTAGTGGAGGCTGCCCACGGCGGCACGCTGTTTTTGGACGAAGTGGGCGAAATGCCACCGCCCATGCAGGTCAAGCTGCTGCGCTTTTTGCAAGAGGGCACTTTTGTGCCCGTGGGCGGCCGTGTGCCCAAGCGCGCCGACACCCGCGTGGTGGCCGCCACCCACCGAGATCTGGAAGCGATGGTGCGCGAGGGCACCTTCCGCGAGGATTTGTTCTACCGCCTCAAAGGCGTGGTGCTGCGCACCCCGTCGCTGGCAGAGCGGCCAGCCGACATCCCGCTGCTGGCCACGCGCTTTTTGCACCGCGTGGCGCACCGTGCCAGCCTGTCGGTCAGCGCCCTGGCGTGGCTGATGGCGCGTGAGTGGCCGGGCAATGTGCGCGAGCTGAAGGCCGTGGTGGAGTCTGCCGGGGCCTTGCTGATGCCCGACCAGCGCGAGGTGGACGCCGAGCTGTTGCAACTGGCCAGCGGCGATATGCCAGACGCGAGCGACACCGCAGCGAACCTCAAAACCACCCCACTGGCCCCGCCTGGCAGCACCGGCCCGCTGGACGCCGCGCTGATGGAGCTGGAAGTGCGCATGGTGCGCGACACCATGGCGGCGGTGGCGGGCAACCAGTCGGAGGCGGCACGGCGGTTGGGGATTTCTCGGGTGGGTTTGATCAAGAAGTTGACGCGGCTGGGGTTGAAGTGAGCCTGCGGGCGTGACTGCGCGCATGGGCGCCGTGGCGCATGACATGTTCCTCTGCACTTGCGGAACTGCCCTCGACGAGTTGGGCTGCACACGGTGCTCCCCAAGCAGTAAATTGCCGATTGCTATATTAACGATAGCAATAAAGCCTTATGTATAAAGCGATAGGCGCCAATTCGATTCGAACTTGGCGATGAACACGCGTTGCGCTTCGCCGGTGCCGCCCTCACCATCGCATCTGCCATGAGCGTTCCGACCTGTCAGCCCGAAAAGCAGGTCAGCGCCCAGGTCCCTCCTGCGTCTCGGCGTCGGCACTGCGAGATCCCACGCCAGCGCCCACCGCCACGGCACCCAGGCCGGCACCGCCTGCACCGGCCCCGTCTCCGCCACCTCCGCCACCAGCACCTCCACCACCGCGCCCGCCACCAGCCTCGGCCTTGCCAGCCGCTCCCGCGCGCCTGCCTGCGGCACCGCCCGCACTGCCGGGCGGGCGCAGCGGGCCCTGATTGGGGATGGCCACCGAGGCGGGGATCGGCTCCAGGTCCAGCGCCGCGCGGATGAAGTGGCGCAGGGACATGACCAGTTGCGCGGTTTCGATGCTGCGCCCGGCCACCATGTCTTGCGCGGCGCGGGCGGCCAGCTCTACCTGTTCTTCGGTGCCGAGAAGGATCACGTCAGACAGCGCGGCCTCGACCGCATCGCGCATGCGGCGCTGGCGTTCGGTGCTGGCCAGTTCGGGCGCGGGGGACAACGCCTCGGCATCGGTGTGAAGGGCGTCGGTGTCGGATGGGTCCTCCACCGCCACCGCTACTTGCACGCCGCTGTGCTGCACCTGCTGGCGCCGCAGGTCGCGCATGTGCGTGGGGTGCACCTGCAGTTGACCGGTGAACGAGCCGCCTAGCGTTTTGTAGGCCGCAATCAGTGTCTTGAGCCGTTCGTTGATCTGGCGGTTTTCGCGCTCCCGGCGCTTTTGCATGGTCTGCATGAAGACCAGGCGCGTACCCACCATGACCAAGGTGGCCACCAGCATGCCCACCAGCGTGCTGAGCAGGGTAGACCAGGAGCTGACGTCGATCAGATTGCGCATGGGTGGGGCGGCGGCGCGGGCAAGCCGTGGGGATGGAGGGGCGTCCATCGTAGCGGTGACGCACTGGTTTGCCATGTAGGCGGCTGCCCCGTCGGTGGCGCGTGGGCGCCGTGCATTCGCCCCGGTCTCCTACACGGAAGAGGCTTGTTCGGCCAGGCCCCAAAGCTTGAGTTGCGCGGCTGCCACCGTGGCAGCGCGAACTACGCGGGTAAAGCCGTCGCGCCTTCGGGCAGCTTCGCAATCACCTTGATCTCGAACTGAAACCCATACAGCCACGTCACGCCGATGCCCGTGAGCGTGGGGTGCGGCGCATGGCCCCAATACTCGCCCACGACTTCCCAAGCGGCCTCGAAATGCTTTTCTGGGTCCACCATGAACACCGTCACATCGATAACGTCGCCAAACGTGCAGCCAGCGGCCTGCAGGATCGCGTTGAGGTTGTCGAACGCCAGCCGCACCTGGGCCTGGTAGTCGGGCTCCGGCGAGCCATCGGGACGGCTGCCCACCTGGCCCGAGACGAAGAGGAAACCGTTGGAGCGGATGGCGGGCGAGTAGCGGTTCTTTTCGTAGATCGCCTGGCGCCCGGGTGGAAAGACCACGTCGCGAGGGGATGTGTGCGTCGATGCCATGGGAGTGTTTTCCTTTCGGTAGGCCGCAGGGGCCTTGGGTTGTTGTTGAAAGGAATTTATCGGCGTACCCCCGGCAGATAAACGGGCAAGCCTGTCCATCACTGTTTGTAAACTCCAAACAATCTTTGACGAGGCAGGAGCGCCATGGACCGGTTCGATGCAATGCAGGCGTTTGTGCGGGTGGTCGAATCGGGCAGCTTCACCAAGGCGGCCGACACGATGCACGTGAGCAAGACCACGGTGACGCAGCTGGTGCAGCAATTGGAGGCGCGGCTGCGCGTGAAGCTGCTGCACCGCACAACACGGCGGGTGCAGGTCACGGCCGATGGGGCCGCGTACTACGAGCGCGCGGTGCGGCTCTTGGCCGACATGGACGATGCCGAGACAAGCCTGTCGAGCGCGTCCGCCGCGCCCCGGGGCCGCTTGCGGGTGGATGTGCCCAGCCCGCTGGCCCGGCTGATCCTGGTGCCGGCCCTGCCGGAGTTTCATGCCCAATACCCCGATATTCAGCTCGACATGGGCGTCAGCGACCGCATGGTGGATCTGATCGGCGACAACGTCGATTGCGTGGTGCGCGGGGGCGAGATTCAGGACCAGTCGTTGATTGCGCGGCGTGTGGGCGACCTGCAGCTGGGCGTGTACGCGGCGCCCAGCTACCTGAGTCGTGCAGGCAGCCCTGTACACCCGCACGAGCTGGAGGATTCGCACCACCGCGTGGTGGGCTTTTTGTGGTCGAGCACGGGCAAGACGTTTCCGTACGCGATGCGGCGTGGCGCCGAGGACATTCAGGTGCAGGGCCGCTATGTATTGGCGGTCGACGACGGCAACGCCTACCTCGCGGCCGGGCTGGCCGGCATGGGCGTTCTTTGGCTGCCGCACTACATGGCTCGCCCGCACCTGGGTAGCGGCGAACTGGTGCCCCTTCTGGAAGACTGGGCGCTCGACCCCATGCCGCTGTACGTGGCCTATCCGCCCAATCGCCATGTCAGCGCCAAGGCGCGGGTGTTCATCGACTGGGTGGCGGCGCTGATGGCAAAGCATGCGCCGCCGGTGCGCCCGCCGCGCAAGCGGCCCAGCCGGGCAGCGGACTGAACACCACCGCCCATGCAGGTCAAGCTGCTGCGCTTTTTGCAAGAGGACACTTTTGACGCTGCCTTGCCTTGGCACCACGGCGGCCATGGAGAAGGGCGCTCAGTTTTCATGGCCGCTGGGTGCCGCACTGCATCAGGGCTAAGGTTGCCCGAAGCTCAACATCACTTGATGCCCCTCTGGCTCCACGCTCAACATCCAGTAGCGTCCATCAATCAGGGCCAGGGCAGGGGTGATGTTGCTTAAAAGCTGCTCGCCGTCAGCTGCATCTACATCACCAGGAAGGTACTGGCGTTGTGTTGTGTCGCCAAGGGTCTGCTGGGTGATGCTGCGAAGTGCGTTGTCATCGTGCGGCACGACCAGCAACACCTGGCTGTCAGTGGGGTGTGCGGCAGCCGCTACGGCTGCTGACGTCCACGCGACGCTTTTGTCGATCAGGCGGATGGGCTCGTTGCCGTAGAAGTAGAAGTTTCTAGCGGGGTCGTTGTCGCTGACCCAGATGGAGTACACACTGCGTCCGCCATGGGCGCGGAAGTACACGAAAGCACCCTCGCGCGTGCAGGCAGCGCAAGGCTGTTCATCTGTCATTGCTGCGTAGCCCTGGCCCGTCTGAACCGGTGTGTTTCCCAACCACTTGGTTTCCTTTTCAAAGCGCCATGCGTAGTAGAGGTCACTGGACCGATATCCCTTGAAGAACAGCACGAGGTGGCGTGCGTTGGGCAGTGAAACCGCACAAGGGGCGCGATCGGTTTTGGCGGCACTGCCGTTGACTTGCACGGTGCCATGTTTCATCCAACGGTCGCCGTTCCATTGCAGCCACTGTAGACAGCCCTCGAAGTCGGCATAGAAGCAATGCAGCACGTCGCCATGAACAACCAGTGTCGCAGGGGTGGATGTCTGCACCGGGTCGCCGGACACCTTCAGCAGTTGAAAGTCGGTCCACTGCGTGCGGTGGCGCCCGATCAAAAACTGGTTTCCTTGTTTGACGCACACCCACCGTTCACCCTTGAACTCGGCGATGGCAGGTGAAGACTGCGTGGTCAGCGGTTTGCCCTGACGCTCCAGCAGACGGGCTTGCACTATCCAGTTTGTGGCGCTGCCAGAACCGGTGTTTGGGCCTGTGGCCTGGCCTTTGCCGGGTGGTACGCCAATTTTTGGGGGGCGCAGCGCACCATTGAGATCTGCCGCCAGTACCCACCAAGGCGCGACGCCTAGTATTCCCGCGCGCATCCATTCGCGCGAATTGGGGTTTGCAGTTGGAACAGGTACCCGAGCCAAGGCTTCACCCGGTTTTGCGACAAACAGTGGTGAAAAATTGTCGGTAGCCTGAGGGTCGAGCGGGAGCTTGGGAAGAAGTCGCAGGTAAGTGGGAGCGGCCACGGCCTTGCCATCGGTGAACGCGCGATATACATCGGCGATAGCCGCGCGAAGGGCCGCGCGCATCACATTGCGGTTGGCCGCATTCACGGCGTCAAAGTAGCGCCCATCGCCGTAGGCGATCCAGTGGTCGCCAGCCGCATTGCTTACCCACAAACCGTTGAAACCGTCCTCGTCATGCATCGCCTTGGCGCATGCATCCGGCGCAAAGTCGATCGAATGGGTCTGAGAGCTCTGGAAGTCGTGCAGGTGACGCCGCGGCGTGCGCAGATGTCCGCTGGCGAAACCGTCGGTCAGATAGTGGCTGGCGAATGCCAGGTACGCATACGCCTTCAACAGTCCGTTGCTGCGATGCAGTCCCTGCTGGGCACTGGCTGAAGCGGCGGTCTCCATTGCTACTTGAAGACCTGCGCGGCAGACATCGTGGGCGTGGGCACCGAAGTGGTCCCAGTTGAAGCTGGCAATCCACATGTAGCGGCCCCACAAACTGGTGTCATAGGGATAGATTTTTTTGTCCGCCCCTCCGGTGGCGACGTTGTATTGCAGGTCCCAGTGGTCGCTGTTGCGTGCGTAAGCTTCGTGGGGGTCTTCGCCCTTAGCGATCGCGTTGGCGATGGCCTGAAACTCTTCCTCCATGATTCCCAAAATCTTTTTGACCTCCTGGGGGTTTGCCTTGTCGAGCGTAGCGAAGGTTTCGCGAAACGCAGCGGGCTTGTCCGCCTGATCGGAGATGGGCTTGTGCGCAAGGGCATAAAAATCGCCAGCCAGCGCGACGATCTGGCCGAAACTCAGTCGGCAGCCGTTTTCCAGTGTGAATTCGAGATGAGCGGCATCGTGTGAGCTGCCATCCGCCAGCGTGAGCCTGAGCCCATCCACGACCGACCAGTGCTCGGCGCTACCGAAAAAAGCCACCCCTGGCCTACGCCCACCCGCAAGCGCTGTGCGCGTGCGAAAGCGCATCGGGACCTTGCGAGGCTGCTGCTGCGTCTGATCCGGACCGAGCGGTTGATTGACTTTGATGTCCATGAGGTTCTCCTGGTAGTCGGCTTGGTGGGCGCTGCTCCGCGCCTGTCAGCCGGTGTTGGGAAGAACCGAAGGCTAGCGACAGAGGGTCGCGTCGAACAGTCCAAAGCTTGCATGGGTCGTGTGCGTGGCATGAACACACGAGGTTTTTCAGGCATTCGGCTGATCACCAACCTGAAGCAGCGCATCCGACCGTTGGCCACGAATTTGGGGAATCCTTCGAGTTCGGCATGGCCATGCTGTTGGCTGCTCCTGACGGGGAAGCAGACGGCCATCACGGCCGGGCGCTGACGACCTTGGCCCCCGCCACTCGCAGGCTGGCGACAAGCTTGGCGGGCGTGGCGGCTGGCACTACCAGTGTGGCCAGCTCCTTGAGCGCCGCAATGCCGAAGGGGGAGGCGGCTCCGAGTTTGTCGATGGAGGCCAGCACCACGGTTTCTGCAGCGCGCGTGTGCAACGTGCGCTTGACGGCGGCCTCTTCAAAATCCCCGGTAGTCAACCCGGCGTCGGCATGCACACCCGTCACGCCCATCAGGTACAGGTCTGCGCGCAGCCTCATGGCGGCTTCGGTCACGCTGGCGCCCACGTTCACCATCGAATGGCGGAACAGGCGGCCGCCCAGCATCAGCACCTCTACCTGCAGGTGGTCCGCCAGCGCCACAGCCACGCTGGGGCTGTGGGTGACCACGGTGGCGCGCAGGTCCCGCGGAAGGTGTTGCACCACCTGCAGCGAGGTGGTGCCGCCGTCGAGGATCACCACCTGGCCAGGCTGCACCAGAGCCGCGCCGGCACGGCCCAGTGCGCGCTTGTCGTCGGTGGCAAGGTGCTCGCGCACCTGCAGGTTGCCCACGGCCTTTGATGCGGGCAGAGCGCCACCGTGCACGCGCTGCAGCTGGCCCTCGGCCGCAAGCTCGCGCAGGTCGCGACGCACGGTGTCTTCCGAGATCCCGAGTTCCTCGCTGATTGCCTTGGCCACGATCTGGCCGTCTTGCCGCAGGCGCTCCAGGATGAGTTGTTTGCGTTGGGTGGTGAGCATGGGCGTGAAGCGGGGCAACCGTGGATCAAAACCAGGGTTGCATGAATTTGCATGTTTGTGCATGATATTGCACGAATCAAAATTTACAAGACCATGTCCACCCCCACCCACCCAAACCCTCCGCTCCGGGTGCTTATTGCTGGCCCCTACCTCTCGGGCACCGACGGCGACCCCGTGGTGCACCCCGTGAATGAATGGCCGCTGCGGCAGCACGCCTGCGCCGCCAACGCCATTCCCGCAACGGAGCCAAGCCTGTGAGCCGCCCCGTGCCCGCACCGGTGCCCGCCAGTACCGAGCAGGTCAAGCTGCAGTCGGTGGAGGTGCTGTCCGACCACTGGTACACCCTGCGCAAGGTGACCTTTGACCTGCGCCGCCGCGACGGCCAGTGGCAGACGCAAAGCCGCGAAGCCTATGACCGAGGCAACGGCGCGGCCTTGCTGCTCTATGACCCGCGACGTCGTACGGTGGTGCTCACACGCCAGTTCCGGCTGCCGGCGTTCCTCAACGGCAGTGTCGACGGCATGTTGATCGAAACCTGCGCCGGCCTGCTCGACGGGGACGACCCCGAAACCTGCATCCGCCGCGAAGCCGAGGAAGAAACCGGCTACCGCGTGCGCCAGCCACGCAAGGTGTTCGAGGCCTACATGAGCCCCGGCTCGGTCACCGAAAAGCTTCACTTCTTTATCGCCGAATACGAACCGCAAGACCGCATCCGCACCGGAGGTGGCCTCGCCCACGAGGGCGAGGACATCGAAGTGATCGAGATGCCACTGGCCGAAGCCCTGGCGGGCATTGGCAGCGGCGTGATCGAGGACGGCAAGACGGTGATGCTGCTGCAGCATGTGGCGTTGATGCTGCAGGAGGCGGCGGGATGAGGACATGCGGGCGGCGCAGGCGTTAAGGCCTGCGATGCCTATCGCGGTGTGCCGCCGGGCAATACGCCGCCGCGCATCAGGCCTTCTTCTTCACCAGCCCGTAGATCACCAGCAGCACGATGGCGCCGATGATCGATGCGATCCAGCCGACGGACGCGTTGGGCCCGTACCAGCCCATGGCCACGCCCACATAGCGCGCCAACAGCGACCCGGCGATGCCGAGAACGGTGGTCATGATCAAGCCCAATTTGTCATTTCCTGGCTTCAAGGCGCGCGCAAGCAATCCGACGATGAAGCCGACAACGATGGTTCCGAGAATGGAAAACATGGAATTCCTTTGTGATGATGGTCAAGCCGCACCGATGGCCCGGCAGCGACTGTAATTGCATTTCTGACCACGGTTTTCCACGCAGGATCCAGGTCGTTGCAGGGCAACGGCGCACCATTGAGAATGGCCTGCATGCTCCCGGCGAGGCGATGGTGGCGCGGATCGGCACGGCGCCTTGGTCCTTGCAGGCACGATCATGGAAGGTGCTATTATTTCAGTAGCTAACAGCGCTTATATTTCAAGCGCCAGCGGCCATTTTTTCTCATAGTCTCGTTTTTCCAACCCGCCCCCCGTCCCTCCATGCAAGCTTTGCTCGACGCCATCGCCGCCATGCCCCTGCCCGTTGAGGCCCAACGCGTCTTTCACGGGCGGGGCGGGCTGCATCCGGGTTCTGAGCAGTGGTCGCTGGACGCCTACCCGCCGGTGTTCGTACTGACCAGTTTCGCCCCCGCCAAGGACGAAGACCTGGCCGCCATCGGCGCCGCGTTGCAGGCGCGCTGGGCGCAGATCGCACCGGCTGGCGAGCCGCTCAGCTGGGTCTTTCAGCACCGGGGCGAGGCTCTGCGCATGGAGGGCCGTAGCGAAACACGGCTGATGACCGGCGCCGTGCCCGACCCGCACATCGTGAAGGAGGCTGGCGCGCGCTATCGCGTGCATGTGCTGCGCGGGCAAAACCACGGCCTGTTCCTGGACATGGCCGAGGGCCGCCGCTGGGTGCGCGACCACGCGGCCGCCCGCAGCACCGACCGCTACGGCCTGAAGGTGCTCAACCTGTTTGCCTATACCTGCGCTTTCTCGGTGGTGGCGCTGCAGGCGGGCGCCAGGCACGTGGTCAACGTAGACATGAGCCATGGCGCCATCGGCGTCGGGCAGCAAAACCACCAGCTCAACGGCATTACCACGGGCGCGGCGTTTTTGCCGCACGACATCTTCAGCAGCTGGGGCAAGATCACCCGCAGCGGGCCGTATGGCCTGGTCATCGTGGACCCGCCCAGCTACCAAAAGGGCAGCTTCGTGGCCACCAAGGACTACGCACGGCTGATGCGCCGCCTGCCCGACCTGCTGGCACCCGGCGGGCATGCACTGCTGTGTCTGAACGCGCCCGAGCTGGGCGTGGGCTTCCTGCAAGAGCAGATGCAGGAGCTGGCGCCTGAACTGCACTTTGTCGAACGGGTGGCCAACCCGGCTGTGTTTGCGGATGTGGACCCCGGGCGCGCCCTCAAGGTGCTGGTGTACGCCGCCCCGAACCTTTGAACAGGTTCTCAGGGCCGCTTGCGAGTGCCATTTGGGCTTTGTGGGTTATGGGTAGCTTCTGATATTCTTTGCGGCGCCTGTGTGAACCACAGGCCCACGTTCTCACGGCCTCGCCGCCTGGCGCATTCCTGGCGTGTTGGTGCGCGCTTCACCAGGTTCTTCTCATCGACGTATGGTCCGATTTTTCTTGATTTTCATCGCCGTCTTGGCGGTCCTCTTTCGCATCGACATGCTCGATGAGGTGCAACGGGTCGCCATCGAGCCCTGGACCAGCCTGCTCGCCACCGCCAGCGCAGCGCTGATGACCCCGCTGGACTCGGATGTGGCGCACCATGGCCGCATCCTGATGAGCAAGGCCACGGGTTTTGCGGTGTCCATCGAGGCGGGCTGCAACGGCGTGGAGGCGGCCATCATCCTTATCGCCGGCATGATCGCGTTTCCTTCCAGCTGGAAACACAAGCTCACCGGCATCGCCATCGGCATTGCGGCGGTGCAGGTCGTCAACCTGCTGCGCATCATCAGCCTGTACTACCTGGGCAAGTGGAACATGACCGTGTTCGAGTTTGCCCACCTATACCTCTGGCAGGCGCTCATCATGCTGGATGTGCTGGTGGTCTGGATGCTCTGGATTCGCTGGATCGCCCGCCAGCAACCTCCCTCACCCCCTCAACCCCCCCTCGCCAATGCAGCTTAGTTCGGTCGGACGTTTTCTGCTGGTTGCCATCGCCAGCCTGCTGTGCCTGATGCCGCTGTGGTACTACCTGTCGCCACAACTGTCCAAGCCCGTGTTCTTCATGGCGGGCGAGGCGGCTTCCACCCTGTTTCACTGGGCACTGAGCTACACCCAGAAAGAGACCACGGCGTTGTTGAACACCACGCTCAAGGTGGTCTCCGTGCAAAACGGCCAGTTCAAGTCGGGCAAGCTTGCGCCTTTGGTGGACTACCGCTTGCTGGGCTACGGCATCGTTATCTTCTGGGCGCTGGTGCTGGCATCGTTTCCCCGTCACTGGGGACGCAAGCTGCTTATAGGCTCCTTGGCCATGCTGCCGATCCAGGCGCTTAACGTGGCCCTGCAGTGGTGCAACGATGTCTTCAACCGGGCGGGGCCTGAGGTGTTTGTGCAGACGGGACTGCCCGGGTGGGTGGCCGACGTGGTGGCATTTCTGTACCACTTCAACCTGTTCATCTTTACCGCACTGGCCCCGGTGATGCTGTGGCTGTTGTTGGACAGGGAGTTCCTGGCCAAGCTCCACGCCCAGGCGCGTGCCGCCGTGGCCGTTCAGCGGCCGCAGTAAAGCGGGGAGGCCCCAGGGCGGGCAGGGCGGGGGCAAAGCAGGGCAAGCCTGTGGCTCAGCCCAGCATCTCCATGATTGCAGCCCACTCTACGGGCTCCACGGGGGTGATGGACAGGCGGTTTCCGCGCTGCAGCACCCGCATCTGCGCCAGATCCGGGTGCTCCCGCAGCTGCGCCAAACCTACCACCCGTGTCTTGCGCTGCGCCTGCACATCCAGCAGCAGCCAGCGGGGTTTGTCGGCAGGGGATTTGGGGTCGTAGTACGGCGAGGCGGGGTCAAACTGCGTCGGGTCGGTTCGTGTGCCGCTCGCCACGCGCGCAAGGCCGGCAATGCCTGGTTCGGGGCAACTGGAGTGGTAGAACAAAACGCCATCGCCCACCTGCATGTCGTCGCGCATGAAGTTGCGGGCCTGGTAGTTGCGCACGCCCGTCCAGGGCACGGTGGCATTGGGCGCGGCCAGGGCGTCGTCGATGGAGCATTCCTCGGGCTCGGATTTCATGAGCCAGTAGCGCGCGGGGCGGGGTGTGGCAGAGGCAGTCATGGCCGCCATTCTGGCAAAGGTGTGGTGGTGCGCATACAGGACAGGACGCGCACGCTTTACCAAAGTGCTTCTTTTTTTATAGCTAATTGTGCTTAATAGATAAGCGCTGGATGCCATTTTGGTTTGTATTCTTGCGTCTGAACAGCAGCAGAGCGGACCCTGCAAAACCACATGGGCCCCTAGGAGTTGCAAAACGTACTGGCCCGCCGCCGCAGCAAGCCGCAGAATCAGCGCCGCCCGGGTTCCGGAAGAACAAAAGCCCTCGGCAGGGGGGCACGCAGAGGGAGGGTGTATGGCCAACCAGGCACGGCGGCGCACCAAAGGCGCCAACCATCAGGCAGCGGCAAGTAACAAAAGCAGCTCCTGGTTTCTCATGCTGTTTGCGCTGCCGTTTTCCGCCGTGGGCATTGGCATGCTGCTGCTGGGTGTGCTGCCCACTCTGTACGACTGGTCGCGCATGCAGTTCTGGCATGAAGTGCCCGCACGGGTGGTTTCGGCCCAGCTGAACACGCACCGGGGCAGCAAATCAGGCAGCACCTACAGCGTGTCGGTCCACTACCGTTATGAAGTGGCGGGCGTGGCGTATGACGGCCACCGGCCTGCCATCAACACCTTGGCCGACAACATTGGCAGCTTCCATGAGAACCTGGCCTGGCGCTTGGAGAGTGCGCAGCGCAGCGGAATGCCTGTGCCGGTGTGGGTGAACCCGTCGCGCCCGCAGGATTCGGTGGCCGACCGCAGCCTGCGCCTGGGTTTGCTGGGTTTTCAGATGATTTTTGTGGTGCTGTTTGGTGGTGCCGGGGTGGGCATGGTGATCTGGGGGTGGAGCCTTCGGCGCAGCGATGCACACAAGGCGGAGCGCCTGCAGACCCTGGGCGACGAGCCTTGGCTGGCCAACAAGGCCTGGGCCGATAACCGCATCCGTTCCAGCAAGCGGTGGGAAGTGTGGCTGGCATGGGGCTTTACCGTGGTGTGGGGTGCCATTGCCTACCCGGCGGCGTTGTCTGCCATTCCCCGCGCCTGGCGCAACGAGAACCACATCGTGCTGTGCGTGCTGGTGCTGATGGTTGCCGTGGGGCTGGGCCTGCTGGTGTGGGCCGTGCGCGCCACGCTGGATGCGCGGCGCCATGGCGAGGTACGGCTGGTGATGGACCCGTTCCCTGGCGCCATCGGCGGGCATGTGGGCGCCACCGTGGACCTGCCCGGTGTGCCGTACCGACCTGATCTGCGGTTTGCCGTGACGCTGCGCTGTGCCTACCACTACCAGACGCGCACGGGAGGCGGCGACAACAGCAGCGAATCGCGTGAGCAGATCGTGTGGGAGTGCGAGGGTGCCGCACAAGTGCAACCGCAGGGACGGGGCAGCCGCGTGGCGTTCCGCCTGAGCGTGCCCAAGGGCCTGCCCGAGTCTGAACAAGCCGTGGGCACCAACGAGCACCACTGGACGGTGCTGCTGGAAAGCACCGATCCGGCGCTGAAGTTCTCACGCCGGTTTGAGGTGCCCGTGTATGCCACGGGTGCCGAATCCACCTGGCTCGCACACGACGCCGCCAAGCACCCGCAGATGCAAGCCCTGCGCGAGGCCGAGCTGGACGCGGTGAGCGACATCGAGCCCGTGGAAGGTGGCGTGCGGCTGTACCAGCCCTACGGCCGCCTGTGGCGGCAGAACCTGCTGTGGCTGGTGATGGGCGGGGGCTTCCTGGGCCTGGGCGTGATGGCGGGCTACATCGGCGCGCCTGTGTTGTTTCCGCTGGCGTTTGGTGGCGTGGGCGGCGCCATGCTGGTGTGGGGCTTCTATGCAGTGTCCAACAGCCTGACCGTGCAGCTGGACCGCCAGGGCCTGCGCACCGAACGCCGCCTGTTGGGCCTGATGCTGGCCTGGCGGCAGGTGCCTGCGCACGACATTGCCCGCCTCTCCATCCAGGAGAGTTACACGCTGCAAAGTGGTCACCAGCGCACCACGTTCTTTCGGGTGCAGGTGAATCTGCGCAACGGCAAGAGCGTGAGCATTGCAGACAGCCTCCAGGGCCGCCCTGTGGCGGAGCAGATGCTGAGCACCTTGGCCAAAGCCACGGGCTATGCCCGGTAAAGGGGTGGGTTCAGTGCGCCTTGCGAAACGTGAGGTTGATGCGGTAGCTGCCCGTCATCGGGTGATGAGCCTCAGGTAGCGGCAACACCCCATGAAACCGCAGCCGCGCAGGGCCGCCCCACACCACGACATCTCCATGCATCAGCGCAATGCGCCGCGCCCTGTCGGAGCGCTGTGCGCCGCCCCACAGAAACACGGCCGGGATGCCGAGCGACACGGACACGATGGGGTGCGCGTAGTTGCCCTCGTCCCGGTCCTGGTGCAGCGACAGCCGGGTGCCAGGGGCATATCGGTTGATGAGGCAGGCGTCAGGCGCAAAGCCGGGGAAGCCCGCTGCTTGCGCCGCGTCAAGTGCCAGCTGGCGCAATAGCGGCGGCATGGCGGGCCAGGGCTGGCCGCTGTCGGGGTCGAGGGGGGCGTAGCGGTAGCCGCTGCGGTCGCTCACCCAGCCGAGTCTTCCGCAGTTGGTCATGGCCACGGACATGCGCAGGCCCCCGGGGGTGATGAGGTGCCGGAAGGGGGCTTGTGTCGTCACCTGCTGCACCGCTTGCAGCAGGTCTGCCGCCTTCTCCAGCGCAAAGCCGCGCAGCACCATGGCGCCGGGCTCTAGCACCTCGGGCGGCTGGGCAGGCTGGGGTGGGTCGTCGAAAAGGCTCAGGCTCATAACGGTGGCAATCCATGGCGACAGTGTGGACCGCAGCTGCCGTCGTCCCCGGAGGACAAGGCGCGAAGCGGCACAGGGGGAACATCATCCAGCATCGTGAAAGATCACACCCAGCGTGTGCCGCTGCCCGCTGCGCAAGCGGCTAACGCCATGTCGCATCTGCACGCGGTACGGCCCGCGCGTGCCCTGCACGGGGCGGTGGTGCACGGCAAACACCACGGCGTCGCCGCGCTGCAGCGGCACCACCTCGGCCCGCGACTGCATGCGCGGGCGCTGCTCGGTCAGCACGAATTCGCCGCCCGTGAAGTCGCGCCCGGGCTCTGACAGCAGCACCGCGACCTGCAGCGGAAACACATGCTCGCCATACAGGTCCTGGTGCAGACAGTTGTAGTCACCAGGGCCGTATTGCAGCAGCAGCGGGGTGGGGCGCACCTGGCCAGCGGCATGGCAGCGGGCAATGAAGTCGGCATGCCGCGTGGGGTAGCGCACATCGATGCCCATGGCGGTGTTCCACTGGTTGGCGATGGGCGCCAGGTGCGGGTACAGTGCCTCGCGCAGCCCGGCCACCACACCGGGCAGCGGGTAGCTGAAGTACCGGTATTCGCCTTGGCCAAAGCCGTGGCGCTGCATCACCACGCGGCTGCGGAAGGTGCTCTCATCCGCGTTGCCGTACAGGCGGGCCAGCGCGGCGCATTCGGTGGCACTGAGCAGTTGCGGCAGTACCGCATTGCCTTGCTGGTGCAGGGCCTCCGTGGTTGTTGGCCAGTCGATGGCAGCCGCTCGCTGCGCCCAGTCATCGTTCTTCAGACCGGGTTGGTGAGACTGCGGGCCAGCGCTCATGCCACCTTCTCCGCCAGCGGTTGTGCGGGCTCTGGCGCTGCTTCACGCGTCAGCAGCGCACGTTTGCGTTCCACGCCCCACCGGTAGCCCGACAACGCGCCATCACTTTTCACCACCCGGTGGCAGGGTATGGCCACCGCCAGCGCATTGGCCGCGCAGGCCTGCGCCACGGCGCGCACGGCGGTGGGGGCGCCTATGCGCTGAGCCACCTCGGCGTAGCTTGCAGTCTGCCCGGCGGGTATGGCCTGCAGGGCCTGCCACACGCGTTGCTGAAACGCCGTGCCACGCACGTCCAGCGGCAGGTTCAGCCCCAGGCCCGGGGCCTCGACAAAGGCCACCACCTGCGCCACCAGCGCTTCAAACGCGGTATCCCCGCCGATCAGGTGGGCCTGCGCAAAACGGTCCTGCAGGTCGCGCACCAGGGCGTCGGCGTCGTCGCCCAGCAAGATGGCGCAGATGCCCCGGTCGCTCTGGGCGACCAGAATGGCGCCCAGCGAACACTGGCCGATGGCAAAGCGAATGTCTTGCGCAGCGCCCCCCGCGCGGTAGCGGCTGGGCGTCATGCCCAGGACCTGGGCCGATTGTTCGTAAAAGCGGCTGCTGGACTGGTAGCCAGCGCTGTAGATCGCGTCCGTCACCGAGGCCGTGGGTGCGTTGTCGAGCGCACTGCGCAGGCGCTGCGCACGCTGGGCGGCGGCATACGCCTTGGGCGTGAGGCCCGTGGACTGCTTGAAGATGCGGTGCAGGTGCGACGGGCTCAGGCCCATCTGGGCGGCCAACGCATCCAGCGTGGGCGCCTCACCGGCGGCAGCGCCTTCGATGATGCGGCAGGCCTCTGTGACCAGCGCGGCGTGGTGCGACAACGCCGTGGGCTGCCGGGGCTTGCAGCGCTGGCAGGGGCGAAAGCCTGCGGCTTCTGCATCAGCGCAGCTGTCGTGAAACCGCACATTCTCCGGCCGGGGTGCACGCGCCGCGCAGCTGGGGCGGCAATACACGCCCGTGGTCTGCACCGAATACCAAAAGCTGCCGTCCGCCGCCGCGCTGCGCGCCGCCACCGCCGCCCAGCGCGGGTCGGCCTGGGTGGCGGCGGCCTGTGCGGCCTTGGTGGAGGGGGTGGCGCGGTGGGGCATGGAGACGGCGTAGGTAAATGGTCGGTCCGGGATGTTGGCGCTGCGCTGGGTGGCGTTCGGGTTCATGGTGGATGGCTCACAAGGGGGTTGCGATGCCATGCACTCTAGGGATGGGGTGCGCAGTGTGCACTCCGAAGCTTGCTTTTGAATTCTGCGACACGCCACCGAGGTGCTTTTAGTGCTGAATTGCTCTCGATTCAATAGCTGCTAGCGCTTTCTCATCAAGCGCTAGAGGCCTAAAAGGCACAAATCTACTGGCTGTTGTGTGGGATTGATCGCGCCCCCATCTTTTAGACTGCACCCGGCTTGCCGCCAGCGCCCAGGCCAACCAGAACAAAGCCCACCATTCGGGAGGAGACCCATTTATGCCGCACATCCGCCACGCACGCAGGGCGGGGTTCCACAAGGCCCTGTTGCTTACCTTGTTTGTCGCCGCCGGGGGCGTGGGGACTACTGCAGGGGCCGCTGACCCACAGGCTGCACACCCTCTGGTGGGCCGCTGGAAGGTCGCCAGCATCAACGGCGCGCCGCCGCCCAAGTTCCTGGCGGGCCAGGTGCTGGTGATTCAGGCCGACGCGCAGGTCATCCACCTCGACCTGGGCGCATCCGGTGGGACAGCCGCCTCGGAGGGCGCCGTGCAGAAAGCCCTGCGCGACGCGCTGATGCGCGGCACCTGGCGTGCCGACAAGGCGCGGCTGTATGTGTCGAACAGCCCACGCCGCGACACCGGCAGCGCCTACGCCATCACGCAACAAGGCACGTTGCTGAGCCTGGACCCGGACCCGTATTTCTCGAATAAGGACGTACCCTCCAAAGCCACCTACGAGCGCTTGCCGTGACGTCCCCCGCGTCTCCACGCCGCGCGGCGCAGCGGCGTGAAAAGCTGCCGGGAGGCATTTGGGTTCTGGCCTTGTTTGCTGTGCCCTTTGCCGCAGCGGGCATCGGAATCTTCTGGTTCATGGTGGCTTCGCCCTTGGTGGACTGGGCGCGCATGCAAACCTGGAACCAGGTGCCTGCGGTGGTCGAATCGGCCACGCTGCAAAGCCACCATCCGAGCAAGGGCGGCACTACGCACAGCGTGTCGGTGCGCTACCGGTATGTGGTGGAGGGCGTGACCTACACCGGGCAGCGCGCCGCCATTCACGAGCGGGCCGACAACATTGGCAGCTTTCAAGAAGAACTGGGCCGCCGTCTGCAGGGCTTGCAGCGCACTGGCAAAGCCGTGCCGGTGTGGGTCAATCCCCGCAACCCTGCCGAGTCGATTGTGGATCGCCGCCTGCGGCCGGGCCTCATCACCCTGGCACTGGTGTTGTCCTCGGTGTCGGCATGGTTTGGGCTGGCGGTGCTGGCAAAGATAGCCCGCGCCGTCTGGAACGGTGGCACGCCTGTCTTGCCGGGCTCTTAGCCTCCGTCCCGAGAGGTAGGCGCGCCACAGGCGCCAAGGTACGCGCCAAGGCCTGCATTACCGCAGGTTTCTGAAAATGCAATTAAGTTGCGTTATGCTCCATTAACGCAAGGTGGTTGCATTTGTTCGTGCTGGGCCAGACGGCGACCGGAGCAAGCTGCAACACAACACGCACGCCAACCCCCATGACCTCTGCCACCACCCACCGCACTCCACGCCGCCCGCATACCCGCCTTCCCGTCACCGTGCTCTCGGGTTTTCTGGGTGCCGGCAAGACCACGCTGCTCAACCACATCCTGAACAACCGCGAGGGCCGCCGCGTGGCGGTCATCGTGAACGACATGTCCGAGGTCAACATCGATGCGGCTCTGGTGCGCCAGGGCGGCGCTGAGCTGTCGCGCACCGATGAGAAGCTGGTGGAGATGAGCAACGGGTGCATCTGCTGCACGCTGCGCGAAGACCTGCTGCTGGAGGTGGAACGCCTGGCCAAAGAGGGCAGGTTCGACCAGCTGGTGATCGAATCCACCGGCATCTCTGAGCCCTTGCCCGTGGCCGAAACCTTCACCTTCACGGGCGAGGACGGCAAGAGCCTGTCGAGTATTGCGCGGCTGGACACCATGGTCACCGTGGTCGATGCCTACAACTTTCTCAAGGACTACAGCTCGCGCGACAGCCTGCAGGCCCGTGGCGAATCGCTGGGCGAGGAGGACCAGCGCACGGTGGTGGACTTGCTGATCGAGCAGATCGAGTTCTGCGACGTGATCGTGCTCAACAAGGTGGATTTGATCGACGCAGCGCAGCGCGAGCAGCTCATGGCGATCTTGCGCAGCCTGAACCCGCGTGCACGCATTGAGGTGTCGCAGTTCGGCAAGGTGGCACTGGCCTCGGTGCTGGACACCAAGCTGTTCGACTTTGACGAGGCGTCCAAGGCACCCGGCTGGCTTGCCGAGTTGCGTGGCGAACACACGCCCGAGACCGAGGCCTACGGCATCAGCAGCTTTGTCTACCGCGCCCGCGTGCCGTTCCATCCACGCCGCTTTTTTGATTGGGTAGAAAGCGAGTGGCCCGGCGTGGTGCGGTCCAAAGGCTTCTTCTGGCTGGCCAGCCGCCCGGCGTATGCGGGGTCGTGGTCGCAGGCCGGCGCCGTGGCGCGCCATAGCGCAGCAGGCTTCTGGTGGGGCGCAGTGCCCCGCGATCGCTGGCCGCGCGACGCTGAATCCTTGGCGGCCATCCAGAAAAACTGGGCCGATGGCGTGGGCGACGCCCGGCAGGAGCTGGTGCTGATCGGTATCGGCATGGACGAATCCAAACTGCGCCAGCGCCTGGACGCCTGCCTGCTGACCGATGCGGAAATGGCCCAGGGCCCGCATGCGTGGACGCGGTATGACGATCCGTTTCCCGCCTGGTCGTGATGGCTAGTCTCTGGAATAGGGCCGTTTCATGAGCTTGCACCCGAACCCCGGCGTCCGCGCGGACCCGCTCAAGCAGGCAGGGCTTAAGGCCACGCTGCCGCGCATGAGGATCCTGGAGATCTTTCTGGCCGCGCAGGCGGCGCCCGATGGGCTGCGCCACTTCACGGCCGAAGATGTGTACCGGCGTATGCTGCATGACCGCACGGATGTGGGCCAGGCCACGGTGTACCGCGTGCTGGCCCAGCTGGAGCAGGCGGGCCTTTTGCGGCGCAGCAGCTTTCAGGCGGACCGCGCTGTGTATGAGCTGGATGACGGATTGCACCACGACCACCTGGTGTGCCTGGACTGCGGCAAGGTCGAGGAATTTCACGACGCATCCATCGAATCCCGCCAGGCCGAGATCGCGCACGCCAAGGGCTTTCGGCTGCAGGAGCATGCGTTGTCGCTCTACGGCACCTGCACGCGTGCCGACTGCCCTTCGCGCCCGCAGCGCGCAAAGGTGTGAACTGCGTGAATTGCCTGAATTGCCTGAATTGCTATATTAGTAATAGCTGCTAGCGCTTTATGGACAAGCGCTAGAAGCCAAAAACACTCAAACTTCTGGTTGCTGCAACGGCCGGGGCCGCCGTTTGCCCGTGCCGCCCCAGCGCAGCGCATCCTCCCCCGGAATGCCCAGCGGGTTGTTGGCTGGCTCGCTCAGTGGCGCGAGCAGCGCGTGCAGATCGGCCTCGCTGAATTTGACCGCACCCTCGGAGTCGTGGCCCAGCACCCCCTGGGCCAGGGCGGCCTTGCGGGCCTGCAGCTCCAGCATGCGTTCTTCGATGCTGCCTTCCACCACCAGCTTGTAGACAAACACCGGCTGGTCCTGCCCGATGCGGTGGGCGCGGGCGGTGGCTTGTTCTTCCACGGCGGGGTTCCACCAGGGGTCGAGGTGGATCACGGTGTCGGCGGCGGTGAGGTTCAGGCCCAGACCACCGGCCTTGAGGCTGACGAGCAGGATGGGGGCGCTGGTGTCGTCCTGCGCCTGGAACTGCCGCACCACCGCGCCACGCTGGCGGGGTGGCGTCTGGCCGGTGAGGGTGAGGTAGGGCAGGGCCAGGGTGTCGAGCAGCTCGGCCGCCAAGCCCAGCATCTCGGTGAACTGCGAGAACACCAACACGCGGCGGCCTTCATCGACCAGGGCGGGCAGCATGTCGGCCAGCAACTCGAGCTTGGCGCGTTCCATCGTGTGGGCGGTTTTCGTGGTGCCTTTTACCAAGCGTGGGTCGCAGCAGACCTGGCGCAGCTTGAGTAGCGCATCGAGGATGGTGATCTGCGCGCCGTCAAAGCTCTGGCGCTCCAGCGCGCGGCGCACCTGTTTGTCGGCCGTGGTGCGCACGGCCTCGTACAGCTCGCGCTGTTTGCCTTGTAGCTGCACGCGCTGGATGACTTCGGTGCGCGGCGGCAGTTCTGTCGCCACGTCCTGCTTGCGGCGCCGCAGGATGAAGGGGCGCACGCGCTGGGCCAGCAGCTGGGCGCGCAGGGTTTCGCCGTTCTCCTCGATAGGCTTGCGCCAGCGGGCGTTGAAGCTGCGCACATCGCCCAGAAAGCCGGGCATCAGGAAGTCAAACTGTGCCCACAGCTCGCCCAGGTGGTTTTCCAGCGGCGTGCCCGTCAGGCACAGCAGGTGGGGCGCCTGCAGCTTGCGCAGGGCGCGGGCGCTGCGGCTGCCCGCGTTCTTCACCATCTGGGCTTCGTCCAGGATCAGCAGGTGGAATGGCTGTGCGGCCAGCGCGTCCACATCGCGCCAGAGCAGTGGGTAGGTGGTCAGCACCAGGTCGTGGTCGGCCATCTGCAGGTAGCGCTGGCCGCGGCTCGCACCGTGCAGCGCCAGCACGCGCAGGCTGGGGGCCATGCGGGCGGCCTCGGCTTGCCAGTTGAAGAGCAGTGAGGTGGGCAGCACCACCAGGGCGGGGCGGGTCAGGCGCCCGGCCTCCTTTTCGGCCAGCACATGGGCCAGCGCCTGCGCGGTTTTACCCAGGCCCATGTCGTCGGCCAATATGCCGCCCAGGCCCTGCGCGCGCAGGTACTGCAGCCAGGCCAGGCCCTCCAGTTGATAGGGGCGCAGTTGCACCTGAAGTCCCTGAGGCGCAGCCACCGGCTGCGGGGTGCCGATGGTGCGCAGGCGCTTGGCGAGCTGGGCCAGGCCCACGTCGCCCTGCAGCTGCCAGTCGTTGTTCCAGCCATTGACCGTACCCACGCGGTGGGCCAGCACCAGCCCGGCGCGCAGGGCTTCGATGCGGCGGGCCTCCCACGCGCCCAGGTGCAGCGGATCGCCATCCTTGCGCTGGTTACGCGTGGGGTCGGTCAGCAGGTCGACCATGGCGCCCACGATGGCCTTGAGCGGCCCGGCGGGCGCGTCGATGCGTTTGCCGCCGGGTGCGCGAAGCGAAATGATGGCGATGTCGTCGATGGCGGCCATCTGCTGCGCGTTGAGCCAACGGGCGTCGCGGCGCAACAGGTCGGCCAGCATGGGCGCCAGGTCCAGCGTTTCGCCGTCGATCTCGATACCGAGGCTGAGCAGCCAGGCGCCTTCGCGCTCGGGCAGTTGCAGCTTTTGCACGGGGCGTTCGCGTGCGGCCAGCGGGCCGTCCACTTCCTTGCCTAGCAGTTCGCCCGTGTCGGGGGCGATCAGCAGCTTCCAGCGAAACACGGGCACGCTTTCGTGCGCAAAGCCGGGCTGCACCACCACGCTCCAGCCCTCGGCGCGCAGTTGGGGAATCTGCTCGGCCCAGAAGTCACCAAAGTGCGCCTCCTGCGCCAGCGTCCACACGGGGCCCAGCGTGGCGGCTGCGGCGCGGTGGCGCCATTGCAGCTTGTTCGCATCGACGGGGATCAGGCCCAGATCCCACACGCGGTCCATGGCGTCGGCCTCGGCGCCCAGGTTGCGCTGCATGCGCACAACCGGGCCGCCGGTGTCGAACAGGTCTTGCACGGGGCCCGGGCGCGCGTTGAGGATGGAGGTGGGGGCAGGCGTCTGCCAGTGGGCGCCATCATCAGTGCGGTAGGTCCAGTCAATCTGCACCAGCGTCACGCTGTCGCCGCGCGGCCCCAGCTTGCCCTGGGGCGCCATGCCCAGCAGGCCGTCGCCCCGGCCCAGGGTCATGAGGGTGATGCGCGGGCGGAAGTGGCCGCTGGTTATGCAAGGGTTATGGGCGCTTTCGGAGGCAGGGCGTTCGGGTTGAACAGACTTGTGGGCCGCGTCGTTGCGCAGCAGAGCCATTACGCGTGCGGCTTCCGCATCACTCAGGGGCGCTAGCGCCTGCAGATGGGCTGGCCCGGCCTGGGTGCGCAGGGCCTGCACCCAGGCCTGCACCAACGCCGCCCGGTCAGAGCGGGGCGGGATGGGTTCTGTGGGGCGGGCACCGGATGCAGGCATAGGCCGCCGATTGTGCCGTGGCGGCGGCGTCCCGGACCGCGCCTAGAACTCCCAGGCCATGCCCACTTGGCTGAACGTGCGGCCGTTGCCACGGCCCACGGCGGCGGATGCTTTGAGCCCGTCGGTGATGGCGTAGCGCAGGCCCACGGCCTTGTCCGGGCGCGACCTTTGTTCGCCGTACACCTCAGACGTGAGCTGCAGTTGTTCAGTAAGCGGAATCTCATAGCCCACGGCCCAGGTGGCCGCACGGTGGCGGGCGCCTTGTGCCCTGACGGTTTTGTGGCCGGCATTGAGGTGCAGCACCTGCGCATTGGCCAACCGGTAGCTGGCCAGCGCTGTGAGGGCGGTTTCGCGCTCGGTGAAGCGCTGCGGGGTGGCGTGGTCGCGAACGCGGGTGTGGCCCATGTCGAACCTCGCACCCACCGACCAGCCCGCTTCGTTCTGGATGGGCACCCACTTCACACCCCAGCCATGCCCATGGAAGGTGGTGGATGCGCCCATGGCCGTGTCTTTGGCGCGTGCCAGCGAGACCTCCATTTCCAGCTGCGGCGCGATGCCAGCGCCAAAAAGCAGCTCGGCACCTCGGGTCTTGTCATCGCGGCCGAAGACACCTTCGAGCTTCATGGCGCCTTGGGTCAGCGTGCCCGCATCGTCGGTGTGCATGGGCGCTTCGGCGTGGGCGTGCAAGGCGCTTGCCAGGCTGGACAGTGCGATGCAAAGGGGCGCGATTTGCGAGGGTTTTGTGGCTTTGGGGGGGCGTCTCATGGGGTCTCTCTTTGTAGTGGGATTCGAATTATTGCGGGGCGGGTCAGACGCATCGTCAGTCCGTAGAACGGGGCAGGGCGGCAGGCCATCGCAGCTCAATGCCAAAGCCCGAAGCACAGTCTGGCAGCACCGTGTGGCCCCCGTGCGCGCGCGCCACCAGGTCGGCCAGCACCAGCCCCAGGCCACGCATGGCGCTGCCTTCGCCATAGGCCTGCTGCTGCAGCGATTGCTGCAAACGGGCTTTGGTGTGGGGCTGGCAGCCGTCGCCATCGTCCTGCACGCGCAACACGGTGTCGGCGCCCTCCTGCAGCGCCGTGATGGTGACCTGGTGGGCGTTGAAACGGTGCGAGTTGTCCAGCAGGTTCAGCAGGGCGGCGGCCAGCAGATCGGGGTCGGCGTCCACTGGGGTGGTTTGTTGGATGGAGATGGCCATGTCGTGAAACGCCAGCGCATCGATGAGCTGGCGCAGGTCAACGTTTTGGCGCTGTGGCTCCATGCCGCTGCGAAACATCATCAGCAGCGCTTGCATGACCCGACCGAGCCTGCCCGCAGCGTCTCGCGCGCGCACCAGGCGCGGCCTTATCGACTCGGGCGCCTCTTTGATCGCCAGGGCCAGTTGCACGTCGATACCCGCCACCGGCGTGCGCAGGGCATGGGCCGCGTGCGAGGTGAACGCGCGTTCGCTGATGATCCGCTGTGCCAGCCTGTGCCCCAGGTCGCCAATGGCCTGCTCGATGGGATGCAGCTCCTGCCTCGGTGCGGCCTTGGGCGCGGTGTCGGGCCGAAGGGGGTCATAGTGCTGAACGCTTTGGCCCAGGGCGCCCAGCGGGCGAAGCTCCTGGCGGATGCGCCAGTTCATCAGCAGGGCCGACAGCAGGCCCATCGACAGCGCCGCCATCAGCGTGTACCAGACCACTTCTCCGTGCACCTCGTCGCGCTCCGTGCGGCTTTGCGCCACCACCAGGAATTGCCCGGGGCGCTGGCTGAATACCGACGTGAAGGCGCGCCATTGCCCGTCTTGCGTCCAGGCGATCGCCTCGGTGGGGGCGGTTTGCAAGGCCAGCTCGGGGGCCTTGTGCGAGCGGCTTTTCACGCGGCCCGACGGAGCGTCCACCACCTGCCAGACCAGGTGTTCCTCATACGAAAAGTGTTTGGTGGCGCTTTGGCCGCTGGTGGCCAGATCGGGCTGGATGGCCATGACGCTGTGAAAAATCTCAGCAGCCTCTCGCAGTTCCTGGTCCATGAGTTCGCCCATTTCGTGGGCGATTACGTACCAGACGACCACGGAGGTCAACAGGCCGAACGCGATGGAGATAAACAGCAGCGATTGGACGAGCCGCCCCCGGATGGACGGCGGTTTTGTCTCGCCCGTGCGCATACCCATGTCGTTAGCCCGTAGAGGCCGTTAGAGCCGTCGGCGGGGCAACGGGGGCAGGAATGCGATACCCCATGCCCCGTACCGTCTGGATCACGTCCTTGCCCAGCTTGCTGCGCAGATTGAAAACGTGCACCTGCAGCGCGTTGCTGGCCAGGTCGCTGTCCAGCCCCAGCACCAGTGCCTCCAGATCCGACGTGGAAACCGTGCGCCCCGCGCGCAACACCAGCGCCTCCAGCACCGCCCATTCACGGGCGGTCAACTCCACCCGCTGGCCGTGCAGCCGCACTTCCTTGTCGGCCAGCAGCACCTCCACCGAGCCAAATGCCTTGCAGGGCGCGCCGCCGGCCATGCGGCGGAACAGGGCACGCAGCCGGGCACACAACTCTTCGGGGGCAAAGGGCTTGACCAGAAAATCGTCAGCACCGCTGTCCAGGCCATGGATGCGGTCACTGAGCATGTCACGCGCGGTGAGCACCAGGGCCGGTGTTTTGGCACCCTTGGCGCGCAGGCTGTGCAGCCAGTCGAGGGCGGAGCCGTCGGGCAGGTTCCAGTCCAGCAGCCAGGCGTCGTAGGGCTCTGTCACCAGGCCCCGGGCTTGCGCCAGGGTGGTGCACCAGTCCACCAGATAGCCGTCGTGCTGCAGAAAATCCCGCAAGCCTTCGCCCAGAGTGTGATCGTCTTCCAGCAGCAACAGTCGCATGCGAGCCTGGTCCGTCAAAAGTGCTGCTTGGTGCCGGTGACCATGGCCCGCACGAGGCGCACCCGCTCCAGCCGCCCCATCACGATGGCCGCCGCAGCGTGCAACCCTGCCGCCAGCAGCAGTCCGTTGGCCAGCACCTCGTGCAACTCCATCAGCCATTCTTCGCCGAAGAATGTGTCGGTGGTTTGCATCCACCCCGTTACGCCCAGGGCCAGAACGATGGCCATCAAGGCCAGCATCATCAGCGCCCCGAGGGGGTTGTGGCCCACGTAGACCGGATGCTCGCCATTGCGAAGTGCGCCCAGGTGCTTTGCCAGTCTGCGCGGGGTGGGGAAAAAGTCACTGAACCGCGCGTGGCGGCTGCCTACGAAGCCCCAGACCAGCCTCGCCAGCACCAGGGCGCTGGCGGTGTAGCCCACCCACTCGTGTGCTGTTTTTCCGGGCTCCAGAACAAACTGATTCAGGACCACGCAGCTCACCAGGCTCCAATGAAAAATACGGACAAACGGGTCCCACACCTTGGTGGCGGCAGGGGGGTGGTGGAGAGGGACGGGCTTCATGGGCGACTCGGGGTGCAGGCGAGGGGCAGGACGGGACGCTTTTCTGAGGCTTACTTGCGCTCGATTTCAGCGCCGGTGGCGGGGTCGAAATAGATCTCCACTTTCTTGCCCGCCTTGTCCAGACCGTAGATTTCGTAGCACTTGCCTTTGCTGACTTTGAAGGTCCGGATCTGGTAGCCCTGCTTTTCGAGCCCGGCCTTGAAGTCGGCTTCTTTCATCCATTTTTCTTCTGGAACATTGCAGGTGGGGCCCGCAAATGCAGCGGTAGAACCAAGGGCGAGAACAAGGGTGGTGATGTGCAGTTTCATGGTGAATGTTGGTGTCAGTGGGTTTGAACATGTGGACTGACTGCCCACAAACTGCATTGGACGCGGCCAAGATTAAGTGGGGATGAAGCCGCACTGCGGCGCGCCGGACACAGGCCACAGATGCGCTGCACCTCCAGGAAAACTTTTGTTAACAGGGGGGATGGTGGAAGGTGCTGCGGTGAGTGGGGCCGCAGCAGACAACGCAAGGACAGCCTTCGGCAGTCAATCGGCTTGGGGGACGGATCTGGGCCTGGATACCGCTGGCTGTAGCGCAACCGAGCTGCTCCGTTCGCGAGGGACTGGCTCCCCGCGTCGCACCCTACGTGGGGAGTGGCCTTCGTGCTAACCGCTCAGCACCCGCGCAAACAGCTCGTTGCGAAAGTGGATGCCCAGGCGCGCAAAGGCGCGGTTGCGGTAGGTTTTGACGGTGGGCACGCCCAGCCCCAGGTCGCTGGCGATGCCCTCGTGTGTCATGCCCTGCAGCAGGCGGGCACACACGTCCAGCTCGCGGTCCGTGAAGTCGGCGTGCACGCGCAGCAGGCGCTCACGCAGCGCGGGCAAGCTGGCGGGCAGGGTGCCCTGCCGGCCGGGGTGTTCGGCCTCCGGCAATGCCAAGCCGGCGCTTCCAGACCGTGGCCAGGCGGCGGGCGCAAGGGTGTCGCTGTGCGACAGTGCAATGTGTTTGCGTGCCAGCGCCAGCAGCACGGGCGCCACCGCCTCGAAGCCGCCGATGTGGGCATCGCGGAAGGGTTTTTGGTGCTGGTGGCGGTAGAAGTTGACGGCAAATACCGATCCATCGCTTTCGTATTCGACCACCGACACGCGCTCGGCCACACCATGGGCCTCGTACACCCGGGCGCGGTGCTCTCCATCGACCTCCCGGGCCGTCAGGTGGCACAGTCGGGTAGGGGATTCTGCGGGCGCCGCTTCGTCAAAGGAGCGGCCCCAGGTGCGGTCATGGCGGTAGGGGCCTGAGAGGTAGGCCCACCAGCAGTCCTGCGTGGTGTCTGGCACGCCCAGGCTGGCCGACATGAACAGCGTGGGCTTGCAGCGATGCCCTGTGCGGTACACCGACCACGAGGCTGCCGGCAGCACGGGGGCCAGGTCCTGCAGCAAGCCCGACGCAAAACCGGGCTCGCCCAGCCGGTGCACCATGCCCGCCAGCGCATGGCCCGCCGGGCCCGTGGTGGCCTGCCTGCCAGTGGCAGACGGTGGGGAAGGGGTCCATTGCCTCATTGCGGGCAGGGGTGGGGGTTACGCCGTGTCATTGCGTTGTCATCCTCTGGGATGACAGGGGGTTTGCGCCACGGGATTTACGCTAGGTTCATAACCAATAGGGCTGACGCAAACCGGGATGCAGCGGCCGCCTCGCTCTGGGGTGAACCGCTTGCCTGAACTCTGTTTGCGTAAGTCATGACTCATTCTGCAGCCCAAGCCCTCTAATGCCTGACCTACCGACCCTGGCCGAACCTCGGCTGAAGTTTTTTGCCGATCTGCGTGTGGAAGTGGGGGCGCCCCAGCAGGTGGGTCAGACCGTGCATGGCCTGCGCCGCCTGATTCCCATCACCGGCGGTACCGCTACGGGCGATGGCTGGAGCGCCCGGGTGCTGCCGGGTGGTGCGGATTTTCAGCTCATCGTGAATGACCGGCTGTCAGAGCTGGATGCGCGCTACGTGCTGGAGACCGACGCAGGCGACTTCATCTATGTACAGAACCGGGCCGTGCGCTCCGGGCCGCCGCAGCTGATTGCCCGCCTGGTGCGCGGCGAGCCGGTGGACCCGGAGCAAATCTACTTCCGCTGCAGCCCGAGCTTCGAGACCGCTGCCCCCGCGCTCTCCTGGATGGGCGAGCGCATGTTTGTGGGCACGGGTGCCCGCTATCCCGACGCTGTGGTCATGCGTTTTTTCGAGCTGCTTTAGGAGCCCGGTTCCTCCTTCTGACCACCCAGCGCTGCATTCTTTTTTCCCTTGACCACACTGACAGAACTCCTGGAGACAACCATGACGCCTTCTTTCCATTCCGCCCCCGCCGCCGATGCACGAAAAAGCGGCACACGCCGCACACTGCTTGCCGCAGCGGTCACTCTGGCCGCCAGCCTGCTGCCCTGGTCGGGCGCGCAGGCGCAAGCCAGTGGCGGCGCGTATCCGAACAAGCCGGTGCGCATCATCGTGGGCTTTCCGGCGGGCACGGGGCCCGATATCGTGGCGCGCCTGCTGGCGCAAAAGTTGTCGGAAGGCTGGGGCAACCTGGGCGTGATCGTGGACAACAAACCCGGCGCTGGCGGCCTCATTGCAGCGGGCGAAGCAGCACGCGCCGCACCCGACGGCTACACGCTGATGCTGGGCGAAACGGGCCAGCTCAGCATTGCCCCCAGCAGCTACAACAAGCTGCCCTACGACCCGGCCAAGGACTTTGTGCCCGTGAGCCAGGTCGTCACCTCCGACTTTGTGCTGCTGGTCAATCCCCAAAAGGTGCCATCGCGCAACGTGAAGGAGTTTGTGGACTGGACCAAGCAGCAAAAGGGCCTGTTCCTGGCCACCTTCGGCGCGGGCACTCCGGGGCATTTTGGCGCCTTCATGTTTGGGGACGCGGTCAAGCTCAAGCCAGAGCCCGTGCACTACAAGAACACGTCGGATGCGCTGGGCGGCCTGTTCAGTGGCGACGTGCAGGGCGTGTTTGCCAGCGTGGGGCTGGCCGCGCCCAACGTGAAGGCCGGAAAGCTCGCCGCGCTGGGCACCACCGGGGCCACGCGCACGCCCACGCTGCCCGATGTGCCCACCATCAAGGAGCAGGGCTACGCCAATCTGGAGTTCTCATCGTGGTTTGGCATCGTGGCACCCGCCAAGACGCCCCCCGAGATCATTGCCAAGCTCAATGCAGACATTGTGCGGGCCGTGCAGTCGCCTGAAGGCAAGGCGAAGATGGAAGAAGCCGGTTTCCGCGTGACGGGCACCAGCCAGCAGGACTTTGCCCGCACCATTGCCGCCGACACGGTGACCTGGGGCAAAGCGGTGGTCGCCACGGGCTTCAAGGCCGATTGATGTGCCCAGACGCTAGGGCCACGCCATCTGCGGCGTAGCCCTCGCAGGTCCTCAGCAGGATTACCGAGATGCCTTGGGTGCGGGCAGCTGCAGCTGTGCCTCCTGCACCACGCGAACACAGTCCTTCAAGTGCTGCTCGCCCAGGTAGCGCAGCGTGGCATAGCCAATGGTGGCAGCCACAGCCTGCCCCGCGAGGGGAACATACTTGGCGGCCTGTTTGGTCGTCAGGCGAAGACCCACGGTCTGCGTGGCGCGGATGACCAGCTCGCGCGTGATCAGCTTGCCGATCAGCACCGACCCCACAAGGCTCACCGCTTTTTGCACCTGCTCGCGCTTGTTCGGGTCGAGTTGGTCAATCTGCGCCGCCGACAGGCCGAACTCGGCATTGATCTGCGGTAGCAGGCGTGAGAGCAGTGCAGCGTCCACCGCCCAATCGAGCCCGGGCACGGGCACGGCACTGGCGGCGGCAGCCACCAGGGCACGCCGATGGAGCAATTTGCGGCTGCGTTGCACGGCGGCAGCCAAGGCGGGATTGCCAGCTGCCATCTGCAGGGAAGTGGGCATGGTTGGGTGGTATTGAATGAAATGTCGGTGAAAGAAGGAGCGGCTGCCAACAGTAGCGTTGAAGCCATCATTTCATCAGTTTTTGCCCTTTACAAGGCTGTATACCGCCAGCAGCAGCATGGCGCCCACCACCGAAGCGATCCAGCCTGCGGCCTCGCCTTGCTGGTACCAGCCCATGGCCAGGCCCAGATAGCTGGCCAGAAATGAACCCGCCACCCCGAGCAGTGCGGTCATGATCCACCCCAGCTTGTCATCCCCCGGCTTGAAGGCCCGGGCCAGAAGACCCACCACCAGACCGACCACCAGCGTTCCGATCAATGACACCATAATTGTTTCCCCTTGTGTTGTTACGACGGCGATGCGCTGACTCTAAAGAAGGCGGGAAAGTGGGGGTGTCGGACAACGCGCCCTGTGGGCGTCCCGTCTGGTGGCGCGCCGTCGCCTGTTCTCGCCGTGCATTCGCTCCGTGTGTCGGCGCTGTTGGATGACGCTGCAAGCGGTCGGTAGCGGGTTGTGGGTGCTGTCTGACATCCTGGTGCGGCGGGTGCTTGCCAAGCCTGCGTGCGCTGGGCCCTACATTCAAGCGTCTGCACTTTAAGGAAGACTGATGACCCAAATCCCCAAAACCCGTTCTTTCTCCCTGGTGTTGATGGTCGCGCTGGCCCTGGGTGGCGCCGTGGCGCTGCCTACCACTGCGGCCGCACAAAATGGCGATGAGGCTTCGCTGGCGCGCGGTGCGGTGCCGGACACGACCCCTCAGCAACGCTACCAGACCGCCATCCGCGAGGCAGGCGGTGGCCTCAAGGTCAGCCTGGAGGAATGCCGCACCATGGCTGCGGCGGAGCGCAGAAGCTGTGAGTCCCAGGCCCGGGCACGCTATCAGGCCGACATGGCCACGGCCAAAGCCATGTTGCGCGACCCTTCGCTGGGGCCGGTGAATGTGGTGGGAGGCCCGATCCGCAGCACCGAAACGGTGTACGAGATCAAAAAGTAACCGGTGCCGCAGGCCGGCGGTTATTTGGCTTGCGCGGTGTCGCCGTCGGCAGTGCCCGCCACGCGGCGCGCACCATTGAAGCGGCGGGCCCAGTAGGCCACGCCCATGTCTTCCACACGGATCTGGGCGCCGCTTCGAGGAGCATGGATGAACTTGTTGTCCCCCACGTAGATGCCCACGTGGCTGAAATTGCGGCGCATGGTGTTGAAGAACACCAGATCACCCGGCTGAAGCTCTTTTTTGTCGATGACCTGGGTGGCGGCAGCTTGCTGATCTGCACGGCGGGGCAGCAAAAGGCCCACGGTCTGTTCGTACATGGCACGCACGAAGCCGCTGCAGTCAAAGCCTGTTTCGGCACTGCTGCCACCACGCTTATAGGGCACGCCCAGAAACCCCATGGCGTTGACCACCAGGGAAGATGCTTGGTCGGCCACGGTGTGGGCCCGGTCCGCCACCTTGTGGCTCACGTCTTCCAGCCGCGTCAGCAGGCCTTTGTCCGTGATGAAACGGTCCATATCGTCAGGGTTTGCCGCTTGCGGCGCAGCCTGGGCGGTGGTGGCGCAGGCCAGGAGAAGTATGCAAAGCCATCGGGACATGGGGGCGAAGGGTAACACGCAACGCTTGCTTATCGAAAATAATCACCTTTGCAAGCCGTTGATTTCGTTGAAGTAAATCAAAACCCCGGGTTTCCCCAGGGATCACAAGGCCCTGACAGCCCCTGCAGGCACACTCCGACGATGCACCTCGGGCGTCGCCCGGGGACGGGTGGTTTCCACCGCTTTTTCAGGAGCGCAGCCTTATGAAATTCAAGTCAAAAATGCCTCCAGCGCTTGCTGTAAAAGCGCAAGCAACTATCTTTTTGGTAGTGGCAGGGGTTTCAGTCAGTGCTGACGCCCAGAACACCACACCGGCGGTGGCGCTGGTGCCCGTGGCCCAGGGCCTGGATCACCCTTGGGCGGTGGCCTTTTTGCCGCAGGGGCAGTTTCTGATCACTGAGCGGCCGGGGCGCATGCGGGTTGTCAGTGCCAGCGGGCAGGTCAGCCCCCCACTGGCCGGGGTGCCTGCTGTGGCAGCAGGCGGGCAGGGCGGCCTGCAGGATGTGGTGACGGACACTGCCTTTGCCCGCAACCGCCGCATCTTCTTTTGTTTTTCCGAGCCCGCAGCGGCGGGCGCACGCGGCAACAGCACGGCGCTGGCCCGGGCCACGCTGTCCGAGGATGCTCGCAGCCTGCAGGACGTCAAGGTGATCTTCAGCCAGCGGCCCAAGGTCGACAGCAGCCTGCATTTTGGATGCCGCATCGTGCAGGCGGCGGACGGCAACCTGTTCCTGACCCTGGGTGACCGCTACCACCGCAAGGACGATGCCCAAAAGCTCGACAACCACCACGGCAAGATCATCCGCATCACCCCCGAAGGGGCCGTGCCGCCCGACAACCCGTTCGCCAAACAACCTGGCGCCTTGCCCGAGATCTGGAGCTACGGCCACCGCAACCCCCAGGGTGCAACGCTGGGGCCAGACGGCAAGCTGTGGATGCACGAGCACGGCCCGCAGGGTGGCGACGAAATCAACCAACCCCAGCCGGGCCGCAACTACGGTTGGCCGGTGATTACCTATGGCGAAAACTACGGCGGCGGCAAGCTGGGCGAAGGCACAGCCAAGGCGGGCATGGAGCAGCCGCTGCACTACTGGGTGCCGTCGATTGCGCCGTCGGGCGTGGCTTTTCTGACCAGCGCGCGCTATGGCGCAGCGTGGCAGGGGAGCCTGTTCATCGGTTCGCTCAAATTTGGCACCCTGCACCGCCTGGAGGTGGCGGGCGGCAAGGTACAGCGTGAGGAAAAACTGCTGCAAGGCAATGGCGAACGTATCCGTGATGTCCGCCAGGGGCCGGATGGCTTGCTCTATATGGTGACTGACAGCCCGCAAGGCCGGTTGCTGCGGCTGCAGCCGAACTGACAAGCGTGAGAACGGGAGTGAAACCGCCCCAGGAAGCATGGCAGCCTTGACCTAGGTCATGGCGGCTGAAAGATCTACGCTCCAGACGCCGTCGCGCGGGGTGTACCCAGGGTCTTGGTGGCCACTTTGGAGTTAGGCTGACGCGATGCATTCCGAGCCGTCCTCTTCTTCCTCTCCTGCCTCTGATCCCGCAGAGCCATCCGCTTCGGCCGACGCGCCGCCCCGGTCTCAGCTGGCCCTGCGCCGCGTGGCCATCGACACCTGGCGCGAAAACGTCGCCTACCTGCACCGCGACTGCGCCGTGTATCGGGCCGAGGGCTTCCAGGCCCTGTCCAAGATCGAGGTGCGCGCCAATGGCCGCCGTATCCTGGCCACGGTCAACGTGGTGGACGACCCTGCCATCGTGGGTTGCAACGAGCTGGGCCTGTCGGAAGACGCGTTTGCCCAGCTGGGCGTGGACAACGGCCACACCGTGTCGGTCGCCCAGGCCGAGCCGCCCGAATCGATGGGCGCGCTGTTCCGCAAGATCGCCAGCGAGCGCCTCACCCGCGAGGACTTTGGCGCCATCGTGCGCGACATCGCCGACCACCGGTATTCCAAGATCGAACTCACCGCCTTTGTAGTGGCCTGCCACCGCAGCGAGCTGGACCGGGAGGAGGTGTTCTTCCTCACCGATGCCATGGTGGCCAGCGGCCGGCGCCTGGACTGGCACGAACCGCTGGTGGTGGACAAGCACTGCATTGGCGGCATCCCCGGCAACCGCACCACCATGCTGGTCGTGCCCATCGTCGCGGCGCACGGCATGTTGTGCCCCAAGACGTCTTCGCGCGCCATCACATCCCCTGCCGGCACGGCCGACACCATGGAGGTTCTGGCCAAGGTCGAGCTGCCGCTGGAACAGCTGGCCGACATCGTGCGCGACTACCGGGGCTGCCTTGCCTGGGGCGGCACGGCCAACCTGTCGCCCGCCGACGATGTGCTGATCTCGGTGGAGCGGCCGCTGTCCATCGACTCCGCCGGGCAGATGGTGGCGTCCATCCTGTCCAAAAAGGTGGCGGCCGGTGCCACGCACCTCGTGCTCGACATCCCCATCGGCCCCACGGCCAAGGTGCGCTCCATGCCCGACGCACAGCGTCTGCGCCGCCTGTTTGAATATGTGGCGCGGCGCATGGGCCTGTCGCTGGACGTGGTCATCACCGATGGCCGCCAGCCCGTGGGCAACGGCGTGGGCCCGGTGCTGGAGGCGCGCGACGTGATGCGCGTGCTGCAGAACGACCCGCGCGCACCCGACGACCTGCGGCAGAAGGCGCTGCGCCTGGCTGGGCGCCTGATCGAGTGCGACCCTGATGTGCGCGGCGGCGACGGCTACGCGATTGCGCGCGACATTCTTGATTCTGGCCGGGCGCTGGCGCGCATGAACGCCATCATCGCCGCCCAGGGCAGCACAGGGTTTGACCACAACCACCCGGCACTGGGTGTACTGACACTGGACGTGGTGGCCCCCGCCAGCGGCGTTGTCGCGGGCATCGACAACTACCAGATCGCCCGCGTGGCCCGACTGGCCGGTGCGCCCAAGGTGCCCGGCGCCGGGGTGGACCTGATGCACAAGCTGGGCGACACCGTGGCTGCCGGGGACGTGCTGTACCGCGTGCACGCCAGCTACCCGGCCGACCTGGAGTTTGCGCGCCACGCATGCGAGCGTGACACCGGCTACCGCCTGGGGACCGCTGACGAGGTGCCCAAGGTTTTTGTGGAGTTCTGACAGTGACTGTTGCCCCCCACCAAGCGTGTCTGCTGTACTTTGCCGACGAAGAGGCCCCTGCGCTGCGCCTGGCGCAGGCAGCTGGCATGACTGCCCAGGCCGTCGAGCGCCACCGCTTCCCCGATGGTGAACTCAAGCTGCGTTTGCCCGTCAACGCGGCGGGCCGCCTGCCCCGGCGGGTGGTGCTGCTGCGCAGCCTGCACCAGCCCAATGAAAAGCTGGTGGAACTGCTGCTGGCCGCGCGCACGGCCCGCAGCCTGGGCGCGCAGCAGCTCACGCTGGTAGCGCCGTACCTGGCCTATATGCGGCAGGACATCGCCTTCCACCCCGGCGAGGCCGTGAGCCAGCAGGTGGTGGGCGGGTTTCTGGCGGGCCTGTTCGACGCGGTGATCACGGTGGACCCGCACCTGCACCGCATAAACCGGCTGGAGCAGGCCATTACAGTGCCGCAGGCCGTGGTGCTCAGCGGCGCCGAGCCACTGGCCGACCTGATCGCTGATCGGCGCCCCAATGCACTCCTGGTAGGCCCGGACGGCGAATCCGCCCAGTGGATCGCCCAGGCCGCCGCCCGCCACGGTTTTGACCATGCTGTCTGTACCAAGGTGCGCCATGGCGACCGCCATGTGGCCATTGAACTGCCCTCACTCAACGCACAAGGCCGGGCCGTGGTGCTGCTGGACGACATGGCCAGCACCGGCCGCACGCTGGCGCTGGCCGCGCGGTTGCTGCTGCAGGCGGGTGCCGCCTCGGTGGATGTGGCAGTGACGCACGCACTGTTTGCGGGCGATGCGCTGCAGGTGCTGCATGAAGCCGGGGTAGGGGAGGTGTGGAGCACGGACTGCATCCCGCACCCGAGCAACGCCGTGGCCATGGCCGGGCCGCTGGCCACCGCGCTGCAGTCCGTCCTTCGCACCTGAAAACCCCGGGCTCGGGCTGCGACAATGCGCCATTGCCTCCGACGCTGCGCCCGCACAGCGATTCAACGAATACAGAAACGGTTCCACCATGCTGCTTGACGCCACCGAATCCCAACTCGTCCTGGTCGATTACCAGGAGCGCCTGATGCCCGCCATCTTTGAAGGCCCCGCCGTGCTGGCCAACGCACGCCGCCTGGCCGAGATCGCCCGCATGCTGGATGTGCCCGTGTGGGGCACCGAGCAAAACCCCTCGCGACTGGGTGCCAACGACCCCGCGCTGCGCGCCCTGTGCCAGAAGACCTTGGCCAAGATGCACTTCAGCGCCGCCGAAGAAGGCCTGGGCGAATGGCTGCGCCCCCCGGCCAAGCCGCAGCAGGGCGGCAACGCGCGCAGCCTGCCCAAGCACCTTCAAAAACCCGCTCAACAGGAGCCCGAGCGCGGCACCATCGTCATTGCCGGGTGCGAAGCCCATGTCTGCCTGCTGCAGACCGCACTCGATTTGCTGGAGGACGAGTTTGAGGTGTGGGTGGTGACCGACGCCTGCGGCTCGCGCACCGAACGCAACCGCGACGCCGCCTTCGACCGCCTGGCCGGCGCGGGCGCCGAGCTGGTGACCACCGAGATGGTGGCGTTTGAATGGCTGGGCACCTGCGAGCACCCGGCGTTCAAGGATGTGCTGGGCTTGATCAAGTAGCCAGTTTTTGAGTCTTTTTGCCATCTAGCGCTTATCTATCAAGCGCTAGCAGCTATCAAAATAGTAGTACTCGTTAGGCACCGCCGAGGGCGCTGATTGCTCCCATTCGCCCATGTCCCCTGTCTTGATTGGCCTCGTTCTGCTCGTGGTGTTGCTGGTCCTGAATGTCCAGGCCACCCGCCAGATTGTGCGCACCGGACTGCAAGGTTTTCGCAAAACGATGCTCACGGGCGGTGTGTGGGTGCTGCCGTTCCTGGGTGCCTGGCTGGTGAAGATCCACCTGCAGTCCGCCGCAGTGCCGGCGCCCGGTGAATCTGGTGCAGGGGAGGCCGAGCCAGCCCCCGAGCACCTTGAGGCGCCAGGCGTTGCGAGTTTTGACGTACGGGGGCATCTGCAAAACACACAGAATCTGCCGCAGCTGGATTGGCCCGCGCTGGACGCCTGGGCCCACGGCGCGGGCAATCGTGCACCGGCGGCCGTGGCCGACGCGCTGAACCAGGGCCGACGCGCCTGGCTGCTGCACCTGCGCGATGCGCTGGGCACGCACATGCATCTGCACGGAGGGGCGGATTGCTTCATCCTGTCGCCGCTGGAACCGTCAGTGGCGCGCGCCACCGCGCGCTATGTGACCACCACACGTCAGCGCATCGACCGGCTGCTGGCGGGCATGGCGCATTTCCCCGTGGCCGAAAAAAGCATCTTGCTCGTGCTGGATGACGAGGACACCTACTACCACTACGTCGCGCAGTTCTATGGATCGGACGGCGAGTTTGCGCGCAGCGGCGGCATGTTCATCCACTTCGGTTGCCCGCATTTTGTGGTCGTGGCAGCCGACCTTGCAGCCATCGAGCCGGTGATTGCCCACGAGATGACGCACAGCGCGCTGGCCCACCTGCACCTGCCCACCTGGCTGGACGAGGGCCTGGCTGTCAACACCGAGCGCCGCCTGAAGGGCGCGCCACCAGCACAGCACACCCCCGCGCAACTGCACCATCTGCACCAACGCTTCTGGACGCCCGAGCGCATGCAGGAGTTCTGGGCGGGCACGTCGTTTCAGCGCACCGACGACGGCAACCTGCTGTCCTATGAGCTGGCGCGCATTCTGGTGGACCACATGGCGCGCGACTGGGCCGCGTTTACCGCTTTTGTGACCACAGCGCAGCGCCGCGATGCCGGGGCGCAAGCGGCGGTCGAGGTGTTGTCCGTGGACCTGGGGAGCAGTGTGGGCGCCTTGCTGGACATTGTCGATAACGAGGGCTGGGCGCCAGACCCTGCGCGTTGGGGTGGGGCAGCGGCGTGAGGTAGCACTGGTCAGCGGCGGTCATCTAATTGAAGACACCCGAGCGCCCAAAGCCTATGCTTGGGCAGCCCAACAAGGTGGTTTTTCATGTACCGACATTTTTATTCTTCGTCTTCCCCTGTTTTTTGGGTCAACTTGCGCCGCGCGGCGCCTGAAGGGGCGAGGCGGTCGTTCTTTACGTCGTGTGCATGGCTATTGGCGACGTTCACGACGTTGGCGGCGCTCAGTGGCTGCAGTGCAGTCCCACAGGCCGCGGATCCCAACTCCGACGCCCCCGAGGCGGCGTTTGCCCCGCGTGGCCCATTCATCGACGCGCCGACATACGACGAAGCGCTGCAGCGCTGGCAGAGCCCAGAAGATATCAACGCCTGGATTGGCGCGCGGTTCCGGTACGACACAGACCGCGCGATGCAGCTGTCTGAAACCCAGCGCCAGGCCAGCGGGCGCATGCCCATCCTGGCGCCTGACGCCTTTTTTGCAGCCCCCCGCGGCGTGTGTGTGGACGTGGCCCGTTTTGCGCTGGAGACGCTGCGAACCCTGCAACCCGGCGTGCAGCCGCGCTACCTGATGATCGAGTTCGACCCCGTCTCTGTGCGCGGCAACACGCTGCGCCGACACTGGCTGGTGTCGTTCGAACGGGGCGGGCAGCATTATTTTTTTGCCGATTCCAAACGCCCAGGCCACATCGCCGGGCCGTACGCAAGCGTGCAGGCCTTTGTGGACGAATACGCGCACTACCGCGGGCGGCGCATTGTGGCTTTCAGCGAGCGGGAGTCCTATGAGCGCAGGCTGCGCACCCGGGCGGTTGCTGAACCGGCATCGTGAGATGGGTAGAGGTTTGGGCCGCCTCTGAGTGAGCCAAGGTATGGCGCATGGAATGGGCCCAAACCCCGATCATTGCGACACACGGGGCCGCGATTAGAAATAGGAGTGATTTTTGCCTCTAGCGCATAACCAACAAGCGCTGATAGCTATCATTTTTAGAGATACAACGAAGCTGTGGACGGGTGTCCAGTCAGTCCCGGCTCAACCCGTGGGCAATGCTGAGGCTTTGGCTTGCACCGGTTGGCCCGCCGCGATCCAGCCGTCGATGCCACCTTGCAGAAAACGCGCCTTGATGCCTGCGGCACGCAGGCGCAACGCGGCGGAACGGCTGACCTCGTGGCCATAGACGCAGTACACCACCACCTCTTCGTCGGTCGGCAGCTCACCGGCCCAGGCGTCGATGGCCACCGGGTCGCGCCAGGGGGCATCGGGCAGGATGGTGGTGGCGGCGTTGTAAACACCAGCGCGGCGCACATCGATGCGATGGCGTGCCTGATGCGCGTCTTGTACCGATGCTTCCAAGCCCTCGCTGGCGGCGTGGACCGCGCGCTGGTAGCGCTCGTACACGGCAGGCCAGTCGATATTGGCCATGAAGGCATCGACATACGCGCCCGCTGCAGCGCCGTGGTCGAGGTGGTAGGCATGTTCATACATGTCCAACGCGAGGATGGGCACCCCACCGGAAGCAGCCTGGGTGTGGTCGCTGGCCCACTGGTTGACGAGCGTGCCATCGCGCGGCTGGAACACCAGCAGCACCCATCCCGAGCCGCCGCCCAGTGCCTTGCCCATGGCGACAAACTCTTCACGCCAGCGCTCCGCGCTGCCGAAGCTGGCCCCCAGGGCCAGCAACATGCCGGGGGCAGGGGCGGCGCCACCGCCGCCCAAGCTGCCAAAGTACAGTTCGTGCAGCAGCATCGAATTGCTGGCGATCAGCTCCTCGCGCTTGAGTCCATTGACGACAAAGCCGGGCGTGGAGGCAAAGTCCAGCCCCGAGAGCTGCGCCCGGATGGCGTTGAGCCGCGCCACCGCACCGCCATAGTTGTTCTGGTGGTGGCTGCGCAGCAGCCTTTCGGACAGGCCGGGCAGCGTGGCCGGGTCAAGGGGAAGGGCTTGGGGGCGTGCTTGCATGGGGATACTCCCGGGAAGTGGATGACAACTGGTTCAGGCCAGCCAGGGTTTGAGGAAGGTCACTGCCAACCCCACGGCCGCGCACAGCCCCAGCAGCGGCATCACCCCCAGCTTGAAGCGGAACAGCGCCAGCAGTGCGCCCACGGCGATCACCGCCGACACGGCATCGAACGCCCCGCCAAAACCCTTGGGCCATAGCAGGTGGTAGGCAAAAAACAGCGCCAGGTTCAGGATCACACCCACCACTGCGGCGGTGATGGCCGACAGCGGGGCGGTGAAACCGAGCTTGCCGTGGGTGGCCTCTACCGCCGGGCCGCCCGCAAGGATGAAGATAAACGAGGGCAGAAAGGTCACGAACGTCACCACCGTGGCGGCGGCAGCAGCGCCTGCAAACAGCGCTTCCGGCCCCCACACCTGCTGCAGCCAGCCGCCCACGAAGCCGACGAAGGCCACCACCATGATCAGCGGGCCGGGCGTGGTCTCGCCCAGCGCCAGGCCGTCGATCATCTGCGGGCCGCTGAGCCACTGGTATTGCTCCACAGCGCCCTGGTAGACGTACGGCAGCACGGCATAAGCGCCGCCGAAGGTGACCAGCGCGGCCTTGGTAAAGAACCAGCCCATCTGCGTGAGCGTGCCTTGTACGCCCTGGGTGACGACCAGCGTTGCCATGGCCGCCAGCCACAGCGCCAGCCCGGCCGCCAGCACCTTGGCCAGGTGGCTGCGCGAGAAGCGGGCGTGGGCGGGCGTGGGGGTGTCGTCGTCGATCAGTGCTGGACCGTAGCCCTTGTGGCCGTCAGCATGGCCGCCTCCGAGGGCAAACACGCCAGGCCAGCGTTGTGCGCCAAAGTAGCCTATCAGCCCGGCCGTCAGGACGATGGCAGGGAAGGGCGTATCGAACGCAAAGATGGCCACAAACGATGCAGCAGCGATGCCCCACATCCAGCGGTTCTTGAGAGCCCGCGTGCCAATGCGGTGCGCTGCGTGCAGCACCAGTGCGGTCACGGCGGGTTTGATGCCATAGAAGATGCCCGCCACCACCGGCACATCGCCAAACCGCAGGTACACCCACGACAGCGCGATCAGGATGAACAGCGAAGGCAGCACAAACAGCGCCCCGGCCACGATGCCGCCCCAGGTGCGGTGCATGAGCCAGCCGATGTAGGTGGCCAGTTGCTGCGCCTCGGGGCCGGGCAGCAGCATGCAGTAGTTGAGGGCGTGCAGAAATCGCTTTTCGCTGATCCAGCGGCGGCGCTCCACCAGCTCGGCATGCATGATCGCAATCTGACCTGCAGGCCCGCCAAAGCTGATGAAACCGAGCTTGAGCCAGAACAGGAAGGCCTCGCCAAAGCTTACGGGGGTGGGGCGGTCCAGGGCGGAGGGGGTGGGCGCAGGGGTGGTCATGTTGCGGCGCTGGTCAGCGGAGTCTGAGAGGATGGAAGGGTGGTTGGCACGGCGTACAAGGCGTCGAACACCTGCGCGGCGGCCTGGGCGAGGGCGTCGTCATCCGCATGCACTTCGCGCAGGCCAGCCAGCACGGCCTCCAGCCCGGCGGCTTCGGGCACGGGCATGCCGCCGGTGTCCAGATAGTGCACGGCGCGGGCCAGGCGCTGCAGGCGGGGGTCGGCTTCGAGCCCGAAGCTGGCAATGAGCACCTCGAAGGTCACCAGGGCACCCACATGGGTGAACCGGGCGCCATCAAAGTCAAAGCCCAGGACATCAGCAGGCGGCGATGCCGGTTCGGCCAGCCACACAAAACGCGCACCCGGGTCAACGAATCGGCGGATCAGCCAGGCGCAGGCCAGGCGGTCCACCCAGGGCCGCGCCCGCGTCGCCCAGCGCTGGTTCTGGAACTGGGCGGTGTCAAGGCGCTTGATGCCATGGGCCGGCAGGGCGGCGGGTTCCCCGCGCGAGAAGCAAACGTCCAGGGCCTGCCGCAGGCTGGCCAGGTCAGCATCGGCCTGCGCGGCTGCGGCGCCGGGGTAGTAGTCGATGCGGTGCAGTGCCTGCAGTGCATCGGCAACGTTGCGCAGGCGGCGGCGCGCTTCGGTTTCCGTGAGCTGTGCGAGCTCGGCTTGCAAGGTGCTGGCCGTGTCGCGCCACTGCGAGAAGGCCTCCGTGCGGTCGAACAGCGCTTCGATCTCCTGGCGCTGCATGTTGTCAGGAGCGGTCAGGGTCAGGAGCATGGCCGTGCCGCCGTGTTCTCGCACCTCGGCGGCGATGGGCGCCAGCAGGCCTGCGTGTTCTTCAGGCAGTAGGTAGGCGCCGTCGCGCAGGGCGGCGCAACCCAGTGCCTTGAGATTGCGCCAGATGCGCAGCCGCACGGCGTTGGGCTGCGTCGGCAGCGTCATGATGAGGGTGGACCACATGGCATTGAAGTATATGCATTAAGTAGTGAAATAGTTATTTCTATTTCAAAAATCGTCATCACCAAAGATTCCTTGCATGCCGGGTGCTTCTGGTCATACAAGGGAGCGGTGCAGACGAACAGGCATCCGGTACACAGGAACAGCGCCCAATGCAGGGCGGCAGTCGCTTTTGTCCATGAAGATGTGGCGCCGTGTAAGTGGATTCAGGGCCGATGCCAAGCCCTGCGTCAGTTTGCCGCAAGCCCGTTATGAATAATTATGAATTCAAAACCTGCTGTCTTGGCAGGCCGAGAGAGATGCCGAGGAGACCCCCACAATGACCGCTTACGCTGATTTCTACCGCCAGTCCATCGACCACCGCGACGCCTTCTGGAGCGAACAGGCGCAGCTGATCGACTGGAAGACGCAGCCCCAGCAGGTGTGCGACTACAGCAAACCGCCCTTTGCCAAATGGTTTGTGGGCGGCACCACCAACCTGTGCCACAACGCCGTAGACCGGCACCTGGCCACGCGCGCCAGCCAGGCGGCGCTGGTGGCCATTTCGACCGAAACCGATACCGAGCGCAGCTACAGCTTTGCCGAGCTGCATGCTGAAGTGCAGCGCATGGCAGCCGTGTTGCAGAGCCTGGGGGTGAAGAAGGGCGACCGCGTGCTCATCTACATGCCCATGATTGCCGAAGCCGCTTTTGCCATGCTGGCTTGCGTGCGCATTGGGGCGCTGCATTCGGTGGTGTTTGGCGGCTTTGCGTCGGGCTCGCTGGCCTCGCGCATCGAAGACGCCGAACCCGTGGCTGTGGTCAGCGCCGATGCCGGGTCGCGCGGTGGCAAGGTGGTGCCTTACAAGCCATTGCTGGACGAGGCCATTGCGCTCTCCAAACACAAGCCCGCCGCTGTACTCATGGTGAACCGCGGCTTGGCCCCCATGCACCTGCAGCCGGGCCGCGACCATGAATGGGCGCCGCTGCGCGAGCAGCACCTGAACACCGTGGTGCCGTGCGAATGGGTGGAGTCCACCCACCCTAGCTACACGCTGTACACCAGCGGCACCACGGGCAAACCCAAGGGCGTGCAGCGCGACACCGGTGGCTACACCGTGGCGCTGGCCGCCAGCATGAAGCACATCTTTGATGCCAAAGCGGGTGACACCTACTTTGCTACCAGCGACATCGGCTGGGTGGTGGGTCACAGCTACATCGTCTATGGCCCGCTGATCGCGGGAATGACGACCATCATGTACGAAGGCTTGCCCACGCGACCCGATGCCGGTGTGTGGTGGAGCATTGTCGAAAAGTACCAGGTCACCCACATGTTCTCGGCACCCACGGCGGTGCGGGTGCTCAAGAAGCAGGACGCCAGCTGGCTCAGGAAGTACAACGTCTCCACCCTCAAGGCCCTGTGGCTGGCGGGCGAGCCGCTGGACGAGCCCACGGCCCAGTGGATCAGCGACGCGCTGCAGGTGCCCATCATCGATAACTACTGGCAGACCGAAACCGGCTGGCCCATCCTGACGCTGGCCAATGGCGTGGAGCAGCAGACCACACGCTTTGGCAGCCCCGGCAAGGCCATGTACGGCTACCACGTCAAGCTGATCGACGAGAGCAACGGCGAAGAACTGACCGGTGCCAACCAGAAAGGCGTGGTCGCCATCGAAGGCCCGCTGCCCCCCGGCTGCATGCAGACCGTGTGGCGCGACGATGCACGTTTTGTGAACACCTATTGGAAGAGCATTCCCGGTCGGCTGATCTACAGCACCTTCGACTGGGGCATCCGCGACGCCGACGGCTACCACTTCATCCTGGGCCGCACGGACGACGTGATCAACGTGGCAGGCCACCGCCTGGGCACGCGCGAGATCGAGGAGAGCATTGCCTCCCACCCCAACATCGCCGAAGTGGCCGTGGTGGGCGTGGCCGACAGCCTGAAGGGCCAGGTCGCCATGGCATTTGCCGTGGCACGCGATGCGTCGGGCCTCACGGACGATGCAGCGCGCCTCAAGCTCGAAGGCGAAGTGATGAAGCAGGTGGACCACCAGCTCGGCGCGGTGGCCCGGCCGTCGCGTGTGTACTTCGTGACCGTGCTGCCCAAGACCCGCAGCGGCAAACTGCTGCGCCGCGCTCTCCAGGCCGTGGCCGAGCGGCGCGACCCGGGTGACTTGACGACGATGGAAGACCCGGCGGCGCTGCAACAGGTGAAGGACCTGGTGGGGTGACGAGCCTTTTCGACCCGCAGTGGGCTCCGTACAAGGGCCGCCGTGCTGTTCGCGTGGGGCTTGGCACGCCAGGGCTCAGGAGATCACCAGGGTGAAGTAGCCAAACTCCATGTCGGTCGCTTCGGACACTGCTGTGACGGTGGCGTTGGGATTGGATGTGGTCACGCTGTCAGTCGTGATGCCATTGATGACGGCGTAGACGGAGTAGACATCGCTGATTTCCACTGTGACCTGCACGAATGAGTCAGGCACTACGACGTCTTGTACTGGCACACCTTGGTGCGTGATCTGGAAGGTCACCGGGCCAAGGCTGGTTTTTTCGAATTGCATCTGGTTGGCAACGCTACTGGGTGTTGTCACCACTTCGAATTCGTAGGTTTGCTGGGCGCGCTGCTGCTTCACCTGCGCCAGAAAACGGGTCGCACCACTGACTGCTATCGGTGCGGAGGTATAGGTGTTGCCTTCCAGTATGGTGCTGGCCGTGATCTCGAAAGTTTCGGCCTCCGGGACGGATAGCGTCGCGCCGGGGGCGAGGCCCGGCAGGCGGGCGAGGGCCAGCCCACCCCGGTGAATCACGTACTGGGCGATGTACGAGGTGCTGTTGGTCAAAGTCAAAGCGCTCATGGGACCCCTCCGATAGTAAGAAAAGAACGGAGATTCATTTTTACCGCCTTGGCGGTTGCAGCGCCCGGATTTTTTGCCATCGGCGCAGTGCGCTGGCACCGGGCCAGAGCGGGGCGAGACTCCGGCCGGAGCGCAGTCACGCAGGCCGGTTTTTCTGCCACCCCACCGGCGGTTGCCACCCTGGCGTCCAGCCGATGAAATCCTGTAGCGGCATGGGCCGGGCGATGCAGTAGCCCTGGGCCTGCATGCAGCCCAGCTGCAGCAGCATCTGGCCTTGTTCGATGGTTTCCACGCCTTCGGCAATCACGCGGTAGCCGAAGGAGCGGGCCAGGCCGATGACCCCCTGCACGATGGCCAGGTCGCCGGGGTCGCCCATCATGCCGTGCACAAAACTCTGGTCGATCTTGAGCGTGTCCATGGGCAGGCGGCGCAGGTAGGTCAGCGACGAGTAGCCGGTGCCAAAGTCGTCCAGCGACACCGCCACCCCCAGTGCACGCAGCGCCGTCAGGGTTTGCGCCACGGCGGTCAGGTCGTAGAGGGCGGCGCTTTCGGTGATCTCGATTTCCACCAGGTGGCCGGGCACGCCTGGGTGGCGGGCGATGCACCGGGCCATCCAGTCGGCAAAGTCTGGGTTTTGCAGGTGCTGGGCGGCGATGTTGATGCTCAGCGGCAGGTGCAGTCCGTGTGCCTGCAGTTGCGCCAGCACGGTGAGTGCGGCTTCGACCACCCATTCTCCAAAGTCGATTTCCAGCTCGGTGCCCTCCAGCAGGGGCAAGAACTCGCCCGGCGGCACCAGGCCGCGTTCGGGATGCTGCCAGCGCGCCAGCGCTTCGGCACCCACCACGGCCCCACTCCTCATGTCCACCTTGGGCTGCAGGTACAGCGTGAACTGCGCGGCGGCCAGGGCCTCGCGTAAGTGGCGGCCCTGTTCGCGCTGCAGTTGCAGGGCGCGTTCCTGCGCAGCGTCGAACTGGTGGAACCGGTTGCGCCCGGCCTGCTTGGCGGCGTACATGGCCTGGTCGGCGTGGCGCAGCAGGGCGTCGGCGTCGGCGTCATCCTGCGGGAACACGGTGTAGCCGATGCTGGCAGTGACCACCACACGCTCGGTGTCGAGTGTGTAGGGCGCTGAGATGTTGTCCATCACCCGGTGCAGCATGCGCTCGCAGTCTCCCACGGATTCAAGGTCGGGCATGAGGATCACGAACTCGTCGCCGCCCAGGCGCGCCACCGTGTCCAGCGGGCGCAGCGCGCGTGTGAGGCGGCCCCCCACCACCACCAGCAGGCGGTCGCCCGCGCCGTGGCCCAGGCGGTCGTTGACGGGCTTGAAGCCGTCCAGGTCCAGGTAGGCCACACCCAGTTGCCGACCGTTCTGGCGCGCCTGGTCCATGCACTCCTGCAGCTTGCGGGCCAGCAGCACGCGGTTGGGCAGACCCGTGAGGGCGTCAAACAGGGCCAGCCGCTGCAGCAGAACCTCTTGCTCGCGCTGGGGCGTGACGTCAATGGCCACGCCCAGCATGCGTGCGGGGCGGCCCGCCGCATCGAAGCCCACGATCTTGCCCAGGTTGCGCAGCCAGCGGGCGGGGTCGCCCGGCTGGTTCACGCGCCAGGTGGCGTCGAACGGGGTGCCGGGGTGGGTGGTGTGGCGGGCCAGTTCGCTGGTGATGCGGTCGATGTCGTCGGGGGCAATGCCGGCGGTCCACTGCGTGGAGGCCAGTGGGGTGTGGGGCGTGTCCAGGCCTCGCATGGCGTGCCAGCGGCTGTCGCCGGTGACGGTGCCTGTCTGCAAATTCCAGTCCCACAGGCCCAGCGATGCCGCCGAGATGGTGAGCGAGAGCAGTTCCTCGCGTTCCCGCACCTGCTCTTCGTTGCGTTTGCGGTCGGTGATGTCGTGCACCGAGAACAGCCAGCACGGCTCGCCATCGAATTCGGTGGCGCGCATGGACTGCAGCACGGTGCGGGGTGGGCCGCCACGCACATTCAGGTTGACCTCGTAGCTGCTCAGGTGGCCCGAGCGCTCCACCTCCGCAATCAGCTTTTCGCGGTCGTGTGCGGTGAAGATGCCCAGCTCGACCGCAGTGCGGCCAATGGCCTCCTCGCGCGGGATGCCCAGCATGTCCACCCAGGCGGGGTTGATGTCCACATAGCGTCCGTCGCGGCGGTGCGACAGGCCCATGGGGTAGGGCATGAGCTGAAAGATGCGCGAGAAACGCTCTTCGGACTGGCGCAGGCGCTGCTCGGCGCGCTTGGCCTCGTCGATGTCCTGCATCACGCCGCGTACGCGGGTCACGCGCCCGTTTTCGATCACCGGCTCGCCCATGGCGCGCACCCACACCAGCCGACCGTCGGTGTGCAGCACCTCGATCTCCATGCTCCACTCGCGGCGCTCCAGAATGCTCAAGCGGAAGTTGGCGCGCAGCGTTTCGCGGTAGGCGGGCGCCACATGGCGGTCGATGTAGTCGTGGGGCAGCGGCGAACCGGGGGGCAGGCCGTGGATGTCAAAACACACGTCTGACCAGTAGACCAGGCCCTTGCCGCGCTCGTCCTCCCAGGCACCCAGCCGGGCCAGGCGGCCGGCCTGCTGCAGCAGGCCATTGAGGGCCCGCAGCTCGTCACTGGCGCGGTGGGCTTCGGTCATGTCATGGAAAACGAACACAAAACAGTTTTCGCCATCCACAAGCACGGAGCGTGCCGACATCAGTCCCGGGATGCGTCCGCCCTCGCGCTGCGCAACCAGCGGCAGGCGGTCCACCTTGCCGTCGCGGCGGAAGGTCTCCACCAGCCGCTTGCGTTCCTGTTCAGAGGCCCAGATGTTCAGCTCGGTCGATGTGCGGCCGATCACCTCCTCGCGCGGGCGCCCCAGCACCTCGCAGAATGCGGGGTTCACGTCGATGTAGCGGCCGTCCGAGATGCGCGAGATGCCTGCGGGGTCGGGCAGCGTCTGGTAGAAGGTCGTGTACTTGGCCTCGGACGAGCGCAGCGCATCTTCGGCCGCGCGGTGGGCGGTGATGTCCACGTCCATGCCGATGAGGCTGGTCGGCCGGTTCTGGGCGTCGCGCGTGGCCACCGTGCCGCGCGACATGAGCCAGTGCCAGCGGCCCTCGGTGTCCATCACCCTGAATTCGGCTTCGTAGCTGTCTTCCAGCCCGTCCATGGCCCGCGCCAGCCTGGCCGCATTGCGCTCGGCATCCTGCGGGTGGCGCCGGGCATACCAGCGCTGCCACAGGTCTGGCGCCTCCAGATCGGCGGCGGTGATGCCGAAGGTGTCGTAGAAGCTGCCGTGGCAGCGGAACTGGCGCTGCACCGCATCCCACTCCCAGTGCCCGCCACCCATGGAGTCGAGCACCAGGCGCAGCCTGCGCTCTTGTTGTGCAAGGGCTTGCTGGATGTCGCTGCGTGAAAGCTCGGAGCGCGCCCCGTTGGCCAGCAGCAACCGGCCCACGCCCAGCATCAGCACCCCGGCGCCGTGGTGCCATGGCAGGCTTCGCGCCATGTCGGATGCGCCGTCGGTAGCCCACAGGCTGCCAGACACGGCCAGGGGCAGGGTCAGCGTCAGGCCGATCAGTGCAGCCCATTTGGGCACCTGCAGGCGTGCCCCCACATGGCGCCACAACAACCCCGTGGCCACCGACACGCCCAGCACGGCAACGGCTGGAACCGCATCGGACATATCAGTGCGCACCGCTGCCACCAGGGCGATGAGCGCCGCAATGATGGCCGCCGGAAACCTGAAAAAGAGCGCCAGAAACGCCGCCACCGTGGGGTAGGCCACCACCCGCAGCTCGGGGGCGTTCCAGCGCAGCGCCTCAAAAGAAATCCAGGAAACGAGGCCGCCTGCCAACCCCAGCAGCAGCAAGGTGCGGCGCGACGGGTGCAAGGACTCGCGCGGCGGCAGCCAGGCCAGCACCAGCAGCAGCGACATCAGCGCTGTGGCGGCCAAAAGGGTGTTGTTACCCATGGAAAACCCCTGGGCAAGCCAATTGCGGCGGGGTAGCCGCAGGCCAGGAGTTGCAGGGGGAGCGGCCGGGGATGTGTGTGGCAGTACAGCGCCCGGTGCCGTTGACGGACTTGGTCAGATGGCAAAAGCCCGAAGAAAACCCCATGGGCCAAGTTTAGGGCCGTTCTGAGGCGGGCAGGGCGGGCCTGAGTGTCCTGATAAGTCCGGTTGACAACAATGTGCCGCACACGATGACCACGGCGCAGCCCACCATCCAGGGCGTGATGCGTTCGCCCAGGAAGACCGTGCCGTACAAAACCGCAAACACGGGGGTGATGAAGGTCACGGCCAGCGCCCGGCTGGGGCCGGCACTGGCGATCAGGCGAAAGTACAGGATGTAGGCAATGCCCGTGCACAGCACCGCAATGGCAATGATGGCGCCCCAGGCGCGCAGGCCTGGCATCTGCGCAGGCCAGAACCACAGCGTGGGCAGGGCCAGTCCCAGCGCCGCGCCCAGCTGGCTGCCGGTAGCGGTGGCCAGCGGTGGAATGCCCGTGAGGTAGCGCCGCGCAAAGCTGGCCGACAGCCCGTAGAAGCTCGAAGCCAACAGGCAGGCGGCAATGGCCCATTCGGCGCTGTCACTCTTGAACCCGGTGCCCGCTGGCGCACGCCAGGCCAGCAGCGCCACGCCCACAAAACCCAGTGCCAGGCCCGCCCAGCGCAGGCGGTTGATGCGGTCACCCAGCCACATCCAGGCCACCAGCGCGCCAAACAGCGGCACGGTGGCGTTGAGGATGGAGGTCAGGCCCGTGGCAATGTGCAGCACAGCCCAGGAAAACAGCGCAAATGGAATGGCCGAATTGATGACCCCCGCAAACAGGATGGGCCGCCAGTGCTGTCGCAGCGCAGGCCAGTGGCCCTGGCGCAGCATGATGGGCCACAGGAACACCGTGGCCAGCGCCACGCGCAGCCCGGCCGTGGGCAGAGGGCCGAAGTCGGACGCACCCAGCCGCATGAACAGAAAGGACGCGCCCCACAGCGCCGCCAGCAAGATGAATTCGCCGATCCAGGTGGAAACGGGCTGGTTGCCGGGGCTGTTCATGCATGTCCTTTGCGGAAAGCGTTGGGGGAGGTGGAGGGCAGCGCATTTTCCAGCGTCAGCAAGACCGCTTTGCGATCAAGGCCACCGGCATAGCCCGTCAGGCTGCCGTCCGATCCCACCACGCGGTGGCAGGGCACCACCACGCTGATCGGGTTGCGGCCCACGGCGGCGCCCACTGCGCGCACGGCCAGGGGGCGGCCCAACTGGCGGCTCAAGGCGCCGTAGCTGGTGGTGGCACCCCGGCCGATGGCCAGCAAGGCACGCCACACAGCCTGCTGAAACGGCGTGCCACCCGAAAGGTCCAGCGGCAGGTCAAACCCCGCACGTTGCCCGGCGAGGTACTGCTGGAGCTGGTGGGCGGCTTCCTTCAGCACGGGGTGGCTTGCCGTGTCAGCCCAGGCCGTGGGGCCATGAAGCCGCTGGCTGGGCTCGTGGCGCTGGCCTTCAAACCAGACGCCGACCAAGCCGGCGGGCGACGCCGCCAGGCGCACGGGCCCCAGCGCGGTGGAGGTGCGCATTTGCACGGTGTGGGGGTGAAATTGCATGACTGAATGAACGATTTTTAGATGAAATTGGCCTCCAGCGCTTGATGGATAAGCGCTAGCAGCTCCTACTTTGATAGTGATGGAACTGGTGGCAAGGCACCCGCCGGGGTGCCCGCTGCCCAGGCGCGCAGCACCGCGTAACTGCGCCAGGGCCGCCAGGCCTGCGAGGCCTCGCCTGCGGCGCGGGCCGGGTTCTTGTGCCCCTGCACGCCCAGGGCCTTGTGCAGCGCCACATCCCCGGCCGGAAACGCATCGGGCCAGCGCAACACGCGCATGGCGATGTACTGGGCCGTCCAGTCGCCAATACCGGGCAGGGCGCACAGCGCGGCCGTGGTGCTGGCCACGTCGGCGCCCGCGTGCAAGGCCAGCGTGCCGCCATCCACGGCGCGGGCCAGCGCCACAATGGCAGCCTGGCGCTGGCGCACGATGCCCAGCTGGCCCAGGGTGTCGCCGTCGGCCGCTGCCAGCGTGGCAGCGGTGGGGAACAGGCGGTTCAGCCCGGGCCAGGGCGTTTCGATGGGCTCACCCAGCCTCTCCACCAGCCGCTGGCCCAGGGTGCGCGCAGCGGCCACGGTGATCTGCTGGCCCAGCACGGCGCGCACGGCCAGCTCAAAGCCGTCGAACGCACCGGGCACCCGCAGGCCGTCGCCCTGGGGGAAGTGCTGGTGCAGCACGGCGTTGATGGCCGCGGGGTCGGCATCCAGGTCGAGCATGGCGCGCACGCGGCGGATCACGAGCGGCAACACGGGGTACAGGCTGTCGCTGGTCTGCAGCAGCACCTGGTGGCGGGCCCCGTCAAAGCGTGCGCTGAACCATCCCGTGGTTTCGCCGGGCAGGCCGGTGCAGGAAGCGGGCAGACGCACCGTGCGCCGCAGCGTGGTCTCCTCCGGCAGCACCCATTCCACACCGTGGAACTGCCGCCGTTCAAAAAAGGCCAGCAGTGCGGGCACATCAAACGGCGGGCGCCAGGCCAGGCGCAAGGTGCTGGTGGGTTGCGCCCCTGCGGTGGTGCCGCTGCGCCGCAGCTGTGTGGGGTTCAGGCCGTAGTGCCCCGAAAACGCCGCATTGAACCGCCGCACACTCGCAAAACCACTGGCCAGCGCCACCTGGGTAACGGGCATGGGGGTATCGGTGAGCAGTTGTTTGGCGGTCAGCAGCCGGCGCGTCTGCAGGTATTGCAGGGGCGACACGCCAAGGGCCGCCTCAAAAATGCGGCGCAGGTGCCGGTCGCTCACGCCCAGGCGCTCGGCCAGCCGGGCCACGGTGGCACTGCCTTCGCCGGGCGCGGACGGGGCGGGCCACAGGTCGGGCGCATCCAGCAGGCGCACGGCCTGCTGCACCAGGATGCCACTGGCGTCCTGCACCGACCACACCAGCGCCTGCGGCGCTAGCTCGGGCCGGCAGCGCAGGCAGGGGCGAAAGCCCGCGTTCTCGGCCTGTGCGGCCAGCACAAAAAAGCGGCAGTTCTCGCGCCGGGGCGTGCGCACGGCGCACACGGGGCGGCAATAGATGCCGGTGGAGGTCACCGCCGTGAAAAAATGCCCGTCAAACCGTGCATCCCGCGCCAGCACCGCCAGGTAGCGGCCTTCGTCCAAGGCGGTGTCAGGTGCCTGGGCAACGGGTGGGGTGGGGGGGGAGGGCAGATTCATGGGCTGGATCATAGGAGCCGGGGGTGTTTTCACTGGCCGTTTTCGGACATGTGCCTCAGCCCAACGCGAGGGTTTGCCCCCAGTACCCCCGGAGGGCGCGCCTACAATGCAGCGGACTTCCAAAAACAGCCCAACTCCCTACGCGAAAGGCCCCTGCGTGCAGCCCACACCCGCCATTTTCAAAGCCTACGATATCCGCGGCATTGTGCCGTCCACGCTCAACGAAGAAGTTGCGCTCGGCCTGGGCCGGGCCTTTGGCACGGCAGCCCGCGCCGAGGGGCAGACCACCGTGGCGGTGGGGCGCGACGGGCGCCTGTCGGGCCCGGCCATCTCGGGTGCGCTGATCCAGGGGCTGGTGGAGGCGGGCATTGAGGTGATCGATGTGGGCCTGGTGACCACGCCGCTGCTGTACTTTGCAGCCAGCACGCTGTGTGCCAGCGGCATTCAGGTCACCGGCAGCCACAACCCCAGGGACTACAACGGCTTCAAGATGGTGCTGAACGGCCGCGCCATCTATGGCGAAGAAATCCAGCAGCTTCGCCGCACCATGGAGCAGGAAACCTGGCAGCTGCTGCCCGGCGGCTCGGTGCGCCATGTGGACGTGCTGCCCGCGTACCGCGAACGCATCGTGGGCGATGTGAAACTGGCCCGCCCGATCAAGATCGTGGTGGACTGCGGCAACGGCATCGCGGGCGCCTCGGCGCCGGACATCTTCCGAGCCCTGGGCTGCGAAGTGATCGAGCTGTTCTCCGAGGTGGATGGCAACTTCCCCAACCACCACCCCGACCCGAGCAAGCCCGAGAACCTGCGTGACTTGATCGAGGCCCTGAAGGCCAGCGACGCCGAGTTGGGCCTGGCGTTTGATGGCGATGGCGACCGCCTAGGGATCGTGACCAAGGACGGCACCAACATCTTCCCCGACCGCCAGATGATGCTGTTTGCGCAAGACGTGCTCTCGCGCGTGCCCGGCGGCGAGATCATCTTCGACGTGAAGTGCACCCAGCGCCTGGCGCCTGCCATTGCGGCCGCTGGCGGCGTGCCGGTGATGTTCAAGACCGGCCACTCGCTCATCAAGGCCCGCATGAAGGAGACCCACTCCCCGCTGGGCGGCGAGATGAGCGGCCACATCTTCTTCAAGGAGCGCTGGTACGGCTTTGACGACGGCACCTACGCGGGCTGCCGCCTGCTGGAAATCCTGAGCAAGTCCACCGACCCGAGCGCCGTGCTCAACGCGCTACCCACCAGTTTCTCCACCCCCGAGCTGAACGTGGCCTGCGCCGAGGGCGAACCCCACCGCCTCACGGCCGAGCTGCAGGCCCTGGCTGCAGAGACCTTTGCCGCGCCCTCTCAGATCAGCACCATCGATGGCCTGCGCGTGGACTGGCCCGACGGTTTTGGCCTGATCCGTGCCAGCAACACCACGCCGGTGCTGGTGCTGCGCTTTGAGGGCCACACCACCGAGGCCCTGGCCCGCATTGAAGCGGCCATGCTGGCCCTGCTGCACCGGGTCAAGCCCGATGCGCACGTGGGCGCCGCCAGCCACTGACGCCGTATCGTCGAACCCACCGCGCCCCTCTTTCTGTATTTGTTGTTGAACCGCCCTGCATGAAACCGTCACTGTCCACCCCCTTGCGTGTTGCCGCTGCCCAGTCGCCCTCGGCGCCGGGTGATGTGGCGCGCAACGTGCAAACGCACCTGGCCTTTGTGCGGACGGCGGTGCACGAACGTGTGCTGGTTCTGGTGTTTCCCGAGCTGTCGCTCACGGGGTATGAACCGAACCTGCTGGCGGCCAACGTGCTGTCGGCCGACCATCCCGCGCTGGCCCCCTTGCGGCAGTCTGCCCAGCAACATGGCATCACCCTGGTGGTGGGCGCCCCGGCTGCGCCGGTGGTGGCGGGCGCCTTGCCCGCCATTGGCGCCTGGGTGCTCGGGGCCGACGGCAGTGTGGCGCTGTACCGCAAACGCCACCTGCACCCCAGCGAGGAGCGGTTCGCCAGTGCTGGCACCGACGACGCCCAGGTGCTGTTGCTGGCCGGTGAACCCACGGCGCTGGCCGTGTGTGCCGACATCACCCACCCCGAACACGCAATGGCCGCCAGCAATGCGGGCGCCGCGCTCTACGCGGCGGGCGTGCTGATTTCCGAGAAGGCCTATGGGGCCGAATCGGCTCTGCTGCAAGGCTATGCCCGCGACCACGACATGGCGGTGCTGGTGGCCAACTACAGCGGGCCCTCTGGCGGCTACGTGAGCGCGGGTCGCAGTGCCTTCTGGGCACCCGGTGGCCACTGCGTGGCAGCCGCGCCCGGTGACAGCCCCAGCCTGGTGTGGGCGGCACGGGGCGACAGCGGCTGGACGGGCGGGGTGGTGGAGCTGGTCGGCTGATCCGCTGATCGATCCCCCGCATGAACGCTGCCCGCGCCCTGTATTCGCTGGTGACCTGGTGCGCGCAGCCCTTGCTGCGCCGCAAGCTGCGCCGCCGCGCCGTGGCCGAACCTGGCTATGCCCATGCGGTGGGCGAGCGTTTTGGCCGGTATCCGGTGCCCATGGACAGCATGGTGTCGCACCACAGCGTTGATCCGATAGGCCAGTTTGTCTGGGTCCACGCAGTATCGCTGGGCGAAACCCGCGCCGCCGCCATCTTGCTGGCCCAGCTGCGCGAGCAGCTTCCGGGCATGCGCCTGCTGCTCACCCATGGCACGGCCACCGGGCGGGCCGAGGGCGAAAAGCTTCTGCTGCCCGGCGACGTGCAGGTGTGGCAGCCCTGGGATACACCGGGCGCCGTGGCGCGCTTTCTGCGCACCTTTCGGCCGGCCATCGGCATCCTCATGGAAACCGAGGTCTGGCCCAACCTGGTGGCGGGCTGTCAGCAGCGTGGCGTGCCGCTGGTGCTGGCCAATGCCCGTTTTAACGCCAAGTCGCTGCACAAGGCCCAGCGCCTGGCAGCGCTGGCCCGGCCCGCCTATGGGGGGTTAACCGCTGCCTGGGCCCAGACCGAAGACGACGCCACCCGCCTGCGGGCCATCGGCGCCCCCGTGCGCGGCGTGTTTGGCAATCTCAAGTTTGACGTGGTGCCCGACGCCCGCCAGATCGCCCAAGGCCGGGCCTGGCACACCCACACCGGGCGCCCCGTGGTGCTGCTGGCCAGCAGCCGGGAGGGCGAGGAGGCAATGTGGCTCGAAAACTTCAAGCCAAAACAGGCCGCAGCGCATGATGGACAATCGCAAGCAGCTATTAATAATATAGCAAATGGCGTGCAATGGCTCATCGTGCCGCGCCACCCTCAGCGGTTTGACGAGGTGCAACAGCTGCTCCTGCGCGCTGGGCTCACCGTATCGCGCCGCAGCCACTGGGCGGCAGAACCCGAGGCGGCCGACGTGTGGCTGGGGGATTCACTGGGCGAAATGGCGCTGTACTACGGCCTGGCCGATGTGGCCTTGCTGGGTGGCAGTTTTGCCCCCCTGGGCGGCCAGAACCTGATCGAGGCCGCCGCCTGCGGCTGCCCTGTGGTGCTGGGGCCGCATACCTTCAACTTTGCCGAGGCGGCCGAGCTGGCCTGCGCGGCAGGTGCCGCGCAGCGCGTGCTAGACATGGCCGCAGGGATGGCAGTGGCCACTGATTTAGCCACGGTTGCCGCGCAGCAGGCTGCCGCCAGTGAGCGAGCCACGCTTTTTGCCACGGCGCACCGGGGTGCAGCGCGGGCCACAGTGCAGGCAATTTTGGAAATCGTACAAACCGACTCACGTTGATAGGTGCCCCCCTCCGGTAACTGCTACAGCATCGGTCTGCCAGAGCGGTGACGGACTGCCGCCGCAAAATGCGCTGAGAGATACGGTAAATGCACCCAATCCGCTGATTGCAAAATACACGTAAATTTGTGAGTGCAAAAATGAGTAGCTTCCTATCCTGAATTCACAATACTGTAGCTATTACATTGGCTTCAGCAATCGCTTCTGGCGGATGTATTGCGGCTTCTCTTGACAAAAAATCAAATTGTGAACATTCGATATTGAATGAATCGGCGGGCGTTAACTTTGTCGCGGGTTTGCCAGTTTACGTGTCACCCAAAAAAATTATTGTCTCTACCGGCTGCCAGACTATGTGGGATTCCAAAGGTCGCATCACGATGCAGATATTTTTTAGCAAAGGAAAGGTTGTTCAGTACATTGAGTACGCAGAGAATGGCATTGCAGAATTGATTTGCGAATATGTCGAAGGAGCTGCGCTTCCCAAAACTTGCCCGAACTTGAATACCCTTGCAAATGGTTTCGCAATTCTTAGTGATGAAATTGAAAAGTCGCTGCCAACATTTGATGATCTGCGCCGTAAAACGGAAGTGCGAAAGTAGTGCCGCCTGGAAATCTGGCTGCGCCTAAAAGCAAATTCACGATCTAGAAGTCGATCAATAAATTGGATTGATGGAGACGAATGTTTTGGTGGCGCTTAAATTGGAGATCCGCCGCAGCGTTGGACTGACAATTGCGAATTTGTTTGCAATGGTCCTTGCAAGTTTGCTTTCAAATTTGGCGGTGGCGGCAGAAACACCCGCTTTTGCTCTAACGGTGACACCAGCCAAGGGCTTGGTTGGCCCTCAACTAAGAATGGAGCTGAAAAATATCAGCTCCGATTCGAAGGTGATTTTTCAAGGCGCACTGCCCTGGGTAGACGGAGTGTCAGCTGCTCGACTTGTTGGTTTCAGCGGTAACTTGGAAGAGGGCGATGAAGCGTTGACACCAATCAGGCCCGCCGGAGCCTTATTTCACAGTTTGACTGAAATCGTGATCGATTCAGGTGCGTCTTTGATAGGCAACGTTGATCTCGAAGAACGCTTCCCTGGAATAAATGAGCTACTTCGAAAGGAGTCTATTATTGTGTACTGGGTATATCGTCCGTTAGACGCAAGTCTCGTCAAGCATCAGGAGTTGACGGGAGCCGTGTTTTTGCAAAGACACCCCGAATAGGGTTGCCTATATGGATGAGTATTAATCAAACGAGATTATTGGAACGCAGCTTCTGATATGTCGTGACCCGAGCGGCTCCAAAACGTCGATTGGTGCATCATGTAGGCGCCCTGGGGACGCCCTCACAAGTTTTTTACTACTTCACCAGCAAGGCGTTGATCGCCTCAATGTCCTGCTGCGTCAGCGTGCCCGCCGCCTGGCGCAATTTCAGCGTGCCGAGCAGCACGTTGTAGCGGGCCTGGGCCAGGTCGCGCTTGGTCTGGAAGAGCTGGCTTTGGGCATTGAGCACGTCGATGTTGATGCGCACGCCCACCTGATAACCGAGCTTGTTGGCATCGAGCGCACTCTGGCTGGAGGCTTCGGCAGCCTCCAGGGCCTGCACCTGGCCCTGGCCGGATTGCACGCCAAAGAAGGCGGCGCGCGTGGCCTGGGCCACGTTGCGGCGCGTGGTCTCCAGGTCGGCGCTGGCCTTTTCTTCCAGCGCCAGGGTTTCCTTCACGCGGTTTTGCACCGCAAATCCGGCAAACAGCGGCAGATTGAAGGCCACGCCCACGCTGGCGCTGTTGGTGCGGTTGTTCACGCCGGGCGCCGTGATGGTGCCGTTCGGGTTGCGCGTGACGTTGTAGCCCACCTGCAGGTCCAGGGTGGGCAGGTGGCCGGTTTCGGCCTTTTTGGTTTCAAGGCGGGCAATGTCCAGCGCGATGGCGGCCTGGCGCACGCCGGGCTGCTGGTCGCGTGCGATGTCCACCCAGGTGGTCACGTTGTCGGGCTGCACCGTGGGCAGTTGCACGGGCAGCGCCAGCGGCTGGGGCTTGGTGCCGGTGATGCCCACCAGCTGGTCCAGTGCCAGGCGTTTCACGCGCAGGTCGTTTTCGGCCGCGATTTCCTGGGCCACCACCAGGTCGTAGCGGGCCTGGGCCTCGCGCGAATCGGTGACGGTGGTGGTGCCCACCTCGAAGTTGCGCTTGGCGGAGGCCAGTTGTTCTGACACGGCCGCTTTTTGCGCCTGCACGAAGGTCAGGGTGTCCTGCGCGGCCAGCACGTCAAAGTAGGCCTGACTCACGCGCACCAGCAGGTCTTGCGTGGCGGCGTCCAGCTGCGCCTGGGCCACGTCAATGCCGCGCTGGCCTTGCTCCAGCGTGATGCGGTTGGCGGGGCGGTACAGCGGTTGAGAGGCCTGCACGCCCACCGTCTGCGTGGTGCCGGTGTTCTCCACAGGCGGGCGGCTCAGTTCCACATTGGCGCGGCTGAGTCCGGCCGTGAGCGCGGCGCTGGGCAGCAGGCCGGCGCGGGCCTGGTCGGCGCGGCGGGATGCTGCGTCAAGCTGGGCTCGGGCCGACTGCCAGGTCGTGTCATAGGTGCGTGCCGATTCCACCAGCTCCAGCAGGCTCTGGGCGTGCGCCGGGGCGCTCAGCGCCGCGCCGAGCGCCAGGGACAGAAGTGACAGGGAGAGGGGCCGGTGCGGAGTCATGGGGGTCCTTCGGAAGAGTCTGCGGTTCGATGGGAGAGCGGGGTGCCAGGGGCGTGATCAATAGCGGGGCACGGTGGGGTCGTTTTCGTGCGACCAGGCATCAATGCCACCGGTGATATTGGCCAACTGTTCAAACCCGTTGTGTTGCAGGAACGATGCCACCCGCAGGCTGCGTGCGCCGTGGTGGCACAGGCACGCAATGGGGCGGGCGGGGTCCAGCTCGGCCAGTCGCCCGGGCAATTCGCCCATGGGGATGGCCACCAGTTCAAACCCGTCGGCGCGCACGCTGGCGGTCTGCAGCTCCCAGGGTTCGCGCACGTCCAGCACCAGGGGCTGGCTGCCTTCGGGTGCGGCGGCAAACCAGGCAGACAGCTGGGCGGGGCGGACGTGATCGATCATGCAGAACTCCGAAGAAAGCCGAACAACAGGGTCAGAACGTAAAGCCGGAAGGTTCGGGGAAGTTCACCAGGCGCGGGGCGATGGTGTCCCAGGGCGAGGTGGTTTCGAAACGGTCGCCGGTGCGGCGGGTCAGGGTGAAACGCATCACGGGCTCGCCCCCCACGATGGCGCCCAGGCGGCCGCCGTCACGCAGCAGCGCAAGCAGGGAGGTGGGCACTTCGGCCACCGAGCCGCTCAGTACGATCACGTCGAACGGGCCGTCGGGAATGGCGTCGCGGGCGCCGTCGTTCAGGCGCACATCGGCGTTTTGAACACCCGCGTCGCGCAGGTTCTCACGGGCCATTTCGGCGAGTTCGGGGTTGATTTCGAGCGACACCACACGTTCGGCGCGGGCGGCCAGCAGGGCTGCCATGTAGCCCGAACCTGCACCGATCTCCAGCACGCGGTCTGTTGGCTGGATTTGCAGGTCTTGCAGGATGCGTGCCTCGACGCGCGGCTGCAGCATGCTGTGGCCCAGGCGCACGGCCTCTTCGGCGTCGTTACCCAGCAGGGGCACTTCGATGTCCATGAAGGCCAGGCTGCGGTAGGCCGGGGGAACAAAGTCTTCACGGCGGACCACCGCCAGCAGGTCGAGCACGTCAGCGTCGAGCACATTCCAGGGGCGGATCTGCTGCTCGATCATGTTGTAGCGGGCCTGGGCAATAGGGTCGCTGATGTTGGCGGACGTGTTCAGGGGCAGGTTCATGGGATTTCTCCGTGGGGCAGATGCAAGGCCGATCGGGACGATCAGGACAAACCTTCGATTTTAGGCGCTGCCGGGGCGCGCCCCATCTTGCGAAGGGCCCACTGGGCCAAGTCGTCCATGTAGCAATACACCACCGGCACCACCACCAGGGTCAAGAGGGAAGAGGTAATGACCCCGCCGATCACAGCCTGGCCCATGGGCGCGCGCTGCTCCGAGCCTTCGGACAACGCGAACGCCAGTGGCACCATGCCGAAGATCATGGCCAGAGTGGTCATCAGGATCGGGCGCAGCCGCACCCGGGCAGCCAGCAGCAAGGCGTCGGCACGGGGCAGGCCGGGCACGGTCTGGCCCTGGTCGTTCACGTGCTCCTCGCGGGCACGGATGGCAAAGTCCACCAGCAAGATGGCGTTCTTGGTGACCAGCCCCATCAGCATCACCACGCCAATGATGGAGAACATCGACAGCGTGGAGCGAAACATCAACAGCGCCAGCACCACGCCAATCAGCGTGAGCGGCAGCGAGGTCATGAGCGCCAGCGGCTGCAAGAAGCTCTTGAACTGGCTCGCCAGGATCATGTAGATGAAGATGATGGCCATGGCCAGCGCCGAAATGGCGTAGCCAAAGGACTCGGCCATGTTCTTGGTGGAGCCGCTGAACTGGTAGCGATAGCCGGGCGGGAAGCTCACTTCCTCCAGCGCCTTCTTGATGTCGTTCGACACTTCACCGGCCGAGCGCTTTGCCACGTTGGCGTTCACCGCCACTTCGCGGGTCAGGTCGCGGCGGTTGATCTGGTTGGCGCCGGTGGATTCGGTCACGCTGGCTACCTGGTTCAGGCGCACGATGCGGGTGGTGCCGTCGGCCGCCGCCAGGGCAAAGGGCAGGCGCTCCAGGTCGGCGGGCTGGGTGCGGGCTTCGGGGGCCAGGCGCACGTTCACATCGTAGGTCTGGTCATCGGGGGCACGCCAGTTGCCCACCGTGGTGCCTGCCACCAGGGTGCGCAGCGATGCTGCCATGGGCGCCACCGACAGGCCCAGGTCCGACGCCACGTCGCGCTTGACCTCCAGGGCGATCACCGGCTTGTTGGGCTTGGCGCTGGTGTCCAGGTCCACAAGCCCGGGAATGTCGCGGATTTTTTCGGTGACAACCTTGGTCAGGCGCTCCAGCTCCTGCAGGTCGGGGCCTTGCAGCGAGAACTCCACCTGCTTGTTGCCGCCCACGGCGTCCAGCAGGCCCACGTGGGTGATGGTGATGCCGGGCACGGTCTTGAGGCGTTCCCGCAGCACGTCGGACATCTGGTCCACGCTGCGGCTGCGGTCCTTGCGGTCCACCAGGCGCACGTAGATGTTGGCGTAGATCTTGCCCTGGGCGCTGCCGATGTTGATGGTGGCCAGTGTGTAGCGCACCTCCGGCATCTCGCGCAGGATGCCCTCCACCTGTTGTGCCTTGGCCTCGGTGGCCTCCAGCGACGAACCCACGGGGGTGTAGAAATTGAGCGAGGTTTCGGAGAAGTCGGCCTTGGGTACGAACTCGGTGCCCAGCAGCGGCACCATGAAGATGCTCAGCACAAAGATGGCCAGCGCAATGGCCATGGTGGTCAGCTTGTGCACCAGCGACCACCGCAGGATGCGCTGGTAGCCCTCGGCCAATGCATCGGTGGCACGGTCGAACCAGCCTGTGACGCGGCCAATGGTCTTGTCGTAGAAGGTGACGGGCTCGATCTTCTGGCCGTGGGCATGGATGCTCGGGTCGTGCCAGATGCTCGACAGCATGGGGTCAAGCGTGAAGCTCACAAACATCGAGATCATCACCGCCGCCACGATGGTGATGCCGAACTCGTGGAAAAACTTGCCGATGATGCCGCCCATGAAGCCAATGGGCATGAACACCGCCACGATGGACAGCGTGGTGGCCAGCACCGCCAGGCCAATCTCCTGCGTGCCATCCATGGCGGCTGCGTAGGCGCCTTTGCCCATCTGCACGTGGCGCACGATGTTCTCGCGCACCACGATGGCATCGTCGATCAGCAGGCCCACGCACAGGGAGAGTGCCATCAGCGTGATCATGTTGATGGTGAAGCCGAACATGTTCATGAACAGGAACGTGCCGATCAGCGCAATCGGCAGCGTCAGCCCGGTGATCACGGTGGAGCGCCAGGAGTTCAGGAACAGGAACACGATGAGCACCGTGAGGATGGCGCCCTCGATCAATGTCTGGCGCACGTTGTTCACCGCCACGCGGATCGGGCGGGCACTGTCGCCAATGGTCTCCAGCCGCACGCCGGGAGGCAGCTGGTTCTTCAGCTCCACCACAGCGGCGTTCAGGCCGTCCACCACCTCGATGGTGTTTTCGCCCTGCGACTTCTGCACCGACAGCAGCAGCGTGCGCTGGCCGTTGTACAGGGCCAGGCTCTCCACTTCCTGCGCGCCGTCGTTGACGCGGGCCACCTGGTCAAGCCGGACCGGCGCTCCGTTCTTGCGGGCGACGATGATCTTGCCGAAGTCTTCGGGGCGTTCCATGCGAGCGTCGATCTGCACCACGCGCTCCTGCGCGAGGGACCGGATGGAGCCCACGGGCAGGTCCTGGTTCTCGTTGCGCACGGCCTGCGCCACCTGGTCGGGGGTCACGCCAAACGCTTCGAGCGCCTGCGGGTTCAGGTAGATGTTGATCTCGCGCTTGGTGGCGCCCACCAGGTTCACGGCGCCCACGCCGCGCACGTTCTCCAGGCGTTTCTTCAGAATCTGCTCGGCCCAGGTGGTCAGCTCGACAGCGCTGCGACCGGATTTTTCGTCCGGCAGTACCGCGAGCGACCACACGGCGCGACTGGCCGGGTCAAAGCGCAGCACGCGGGGTTCCTTGACCTCGGTGCGCAGCAGGGGGCGCACAGTGGCCACCTTTTCGCGCACGTCCTCGGCGGCCTTGCGGCCGTCGATGTGGAGCTGAAACTCGATGATGACAACGGCCGTGCCTTCGTAGCTGCGCGAGGTCAGGGCGTTGATGCCTGCAATCGAGTTGACGCCTTCCTCGATCTTCTTGGTGACTTCGCTCTCGACGATTTCCGGCGACGCACCGGGGTAGTCCACGGTGACCACCACCACCGGAAAGTCGATGTTGGGGAACTGGTCAACCTTCAGGCGCTGGTAGGAGAACAGGCCCAGCACGACGATGGCAAGCATCACCATCGTGGCGAACACGGGGTTTTTGAGGCTGACTTTGGTGAACCACATGGCGGGTTGGGGTAGTCAGGGTGATCAGGGAGCAGCGCGGGATGCCGCTGCCAATGCAGGTGCAGCAGCGGCTGTCGCAGCTGATGCAGCCACCGCCACGGCCGTGCCCTCGCGCAGCAGGCCGATCCGGCCCGCAATCACCACCGTGCCTTCGGGCACACCTTCGACCGCCACCAGGGTCTGGCCGCCCACCACCGCGCGGGTGCCGGTCTTGACGGGTGCATAGACCACGCGGCCATCTTTCAAGGTTTGGAGGTAGGGGGCGGGCTTGTCGGTGCGCACGGCGTCCAGCGGCACGGCCAGCACATCGGCCCGCCCAGTATCGAGCGTTCCCTGCACAAACAGGCCTTGCCGCAGCGGCGTGGCGCCGGGGGCTTGCTCAACCCGCAGGTAGACGGGCACCGTGCGGCTGCCTGCCTGGGCGCTGGGGTTGATGCGCACCACGGTGGCAGGCACCGGGGCAGGCATGCCCTCAATGGTGAGCTGCGCCTTCTGGCCCACCTGCACCGCCACGGAATCCGCCGGGTTGAGCAGCGCTTCCAGCTCGAGCCGCGACAGGTCCACCACCTCGATGATGCGGGCGTCCACCGCCACGCGCTCGCCCGGCTGGGCCAGGCGCTGCGCGACCAGCCCGCTGATGGGGCTCTTGAGCACGGTGTCTTCCAGTGCCTTGCGGGCCACGTCAGCGGCGGCCATTGCGGCCTGGTGGCTGGACTGCGCAGATTCGAGGCTGGCTTGCGAGGTGACCAGTGCCGTGGCCGAGATAAAGCCCTGGTCCACCAGCGCGCGGTTGTTGGTGTACTGGCGCTGGTTGATATCCACCTGGGCTTTGGCGGCATCGGCCTGCTGCTGCGCCTGGCGCAGGCGGGCGCGGGCTTCGGTGGGGTCGATGCGGGCCACTTCCTGCCCGGCCTTCACGCTGTCGCCTTCGCGCACCGTCAGCCCCTGCAAATCACCGCCCACGCGCGCCTTGACCATGGCCGAGTCCACCGCCCGCAAGGCGCCCGATACGGGCACGCCAAGCGCCAGGTTCTGCCGCCGCACCGGCAACACCTCTTGGGCTGCCAGTTGCAGCGGCGCCTGGGCGCGCTGGGCCGTGGTTTCGGCCAATGCCTTTTGCTGCGCCTGCCGCGCCGCCATGGCCCGCCACACGCCGCCGCCAAGCAAGACAACAACGACGGCTGCCACCATCCAGGGAATCCAGCGTTTCATGGTCAGGAGCCGCATGAGGGCGGCGCAGAAGAAGTGTGAGAGGGGGAGGGCACGGGAGAAGAAGGGTCGGGCCGCACCAGCAGCCCGTTCAGCACATTGTCGATCTGGGCATCGATGTACAACTCAGGCCGCAGGCCCAGGGAGTCTGGAATGCAGGCCCCCACCGAGTGCTTCCACATCATGAGGAAGATCATGGGCGCCAGAACCACATGCACGATGTAGTCCAGTGGCACGGGGCGGAACTCGCCGCGCTCGATGCCGCGTTCGACGATGCGGCGGATCAGCGCCTGCCCCGGCAGAATCACCTCCTGCTGGTAGAACTCGGTGATCTCCGGGAAATTCTGGGCCTCGCTGAACATCAGCTTGGTGATACCCGAGGCCTTGGTGGCGCCTATGCGCTCCCACCACACCTGGTAGCAGTACCGCAGCAGATCGCTGGTGGTGCCGACAAAGGAATCAAGCTCATCCCGCCACTCTTCAAAACGGCCCGCGATGTTCTGGCGCACCACCGCCTTGAAAAGCTCTTCCTTGCTGGGGAAATACAAAAACAGCGTGCCCTTGGAGACGCCTGCACGGGCCGCCACTTCATCCACCCGTGTCGCGGCAAACCCTTTTTCGACAAACAGGTCCAGCGCGGCCTCCAGCAGCTCACCCGGGCGGGCTTCCTTGCGGCGCTCGCGTTTGGTGCCGACGGAGGCGGTGGGGGGAAGGGAGGTGGGAGGCAAGGAAGGGCTTCGTTAATGACTGACCGGTTAGTAATGTAGCAAGCACGGGGTAGGGCGTCAATTCATAATGGTCAAATTTGAACCCAAGGACCACCATGACTTTGCAAACCATCACCCTGGGCGGCGGCTGCTTCTGGTGCACCGAAGCCGTGTTCGAGCGCGTGCGCGGAGTCACCGACGTGGAAAGCGGCTACACCAACGGCCACACGCTGAACCCCAGCTACGAACAAATCTGCCGGGGCGACACCGGCCACGCCGAGGTGGTGCGCCTGACCTTTGATGCCGATGAGATCAGCTTGGAGGAGATCCTGGAAATCTTCTTCCATACCCACGACCCGACCACCCTCAACCGCCAGGGCAACGACGTGGGCACCCAGTACCGCAGCGGCATCTATTACGAAGACCCTGCGCACGGTGACATTGCCAACGACATGATTCGCCAGATGTCGCAAGACAAGCTGTTTGGTGCACCGATCACCACCGAGGTGAAGCCGCTGCAGAACTACAGCACGGCCGAGGCGTATCACCAGGACTACTTTGCGAACAATCCGAACGCGGGGTATTGCGCGTTTGTGGTGGGGCCGAAGGTGGAGAAGTTTCGCAAGACGTTTGCGCGGTATTTGAAGGGTTGAGAGACCGCCGAGCAGTCTTCTCGGCAGCAAAACCAACACGGGTCCAAGCCAATGGATAGATTAACTAGTCAATCTATCCATTGGCAGTCGGGTGGAGCAAATAAAGCCCCAGCCCCAGTGCGAACATTATTCCCGCCAAGACGATGGCTCCCATTTTGTGTTGCAGATGATCTACGGCGTCAAACGCTTGCCAATGACCTTGCACGGCCAGTCGATGGCGCTTGAAGACCAGATATACGCAATAGGTATTGGTGGCAATGGCTATCAAGGCAAAACCAAGCTTGGCGTAGAGGATCGGGGTTTTTGGGGCGGTAGCCAACAGCATTGCACCTGTAGCCAAAACCATGGTGAAGGTGGGTATTTCAATGAAAATATCCACGCGCTTGTGAAGTGCCGAAAGAATGAGTTCCTTGTCACGACCTTGACCCAATAGCGCGCGTTCAAAAAGGGCTTCGGTAAGAACACAACCGAGCCAAAGACCGACAAACGTGAGATGAAGTGGTAATAGCAGTGCTTGCATTTTGGTTGGACCTTATCCAGACGGTATTCAACTCAATATGTCGAATGAAGTGAACGATTGGGGAAATTAGGAATTATGGTCAGGGCTTGAGCCTCACAATTGATATGCATCACGGGCATGCCATGGAGGTACGCCTGAAAGACTCAGCCAAAAGGTCCATCCAACCTGAGGCGCTTCTCTGTGTTGAACGGCTCCATCGCCAACCATGTCGCTGCAGCCGTCAGTCCTCTGCCATTTCATTCAGGGGTTTCAGTTGGGGGAGGGCCAGCACGAAGGCATAATGCAAACCGATTGCGTTACAGACATCACCTGCCGCCGCATCTCGCCATGCCCTCCACCCCATCTTCTTCATCCCCACACCGCCTTTGGTCGCTCCCCCCGGGCATGCGCGCCACCCGCGCCACACGGGCGCTGGCGGTGCTGTACGAGGCCCGGCCTGACGCGGCGCTCTCCGAACCCGAAGTAGAAGCCGCCCTCGCCACCGCTGGCGCTCCCGTCAACAAAGTCACCGTTTACCGCATGCTCGACCGCTTTGCCGCTGCTGGCCTGCTGCACAAGCAGGTGGACGCTGCCCGCGTGACCCGGTATGCACTGGCACCCCAAGGCGAAGAGGGCACAGCCCCCAGATTCGAATGCGACGACTGCCACCGCCAGTTCCGCCTGTCGCAAGGCTCGGCCAAGGTGCAGACCGCCCTCAAGCAGGTGCTGCAGGCGCTGGCCACGGCCGGGCATGAGAGCCTGGCGGTGGACATCGCGGTCCACGGGCGCTGTGCAGACTGCGCCCACCCGGCCGAGGGCGCTGCCGCATGATCCGCACACGAGGCCTTTCCTACACCTATGCCACGGGCGGCGCCGCGCCGCTGCGCTTCCCCGATGTGGACCTGCGCCAGGGCGGCACCTTGTTGCTGCGCGGGCGCTCGGGCTCGGGCAAGTCCACCTGGCTGGCGCTGATGGCCGGGCTGCGCGGAGCCAGCGGGGGCGACCTGTTTGTGGCGGGCACGCAGCTGGGCACGCAGCGCGGGGCCGAGATCGATGCCTGGCGCGCGCGCAGCATTGGCTTTTTGCCGCAAAAGCTCTACCTCAGCAGCGCGCTCACGGTGGCCGACAACCTGGCGCTGGTCTACTTTGCGGCCGGGCTGCCACGCGACGATGCCGCCATCACGCGTGCGCTGGCGCAGGTGGGGGTGGCCGAGCTGGCCGACCGCAAGCCGCACCAGCTTTCGGGCGGGCAGGCGCAGCGCGTGGCGCTGGCGCGAGCCGTGCTGCTGGCGCCGCAGGTGCTGCTGGCCGACGAGCCCACGGCCAGCCTGGACGACGAGGCCGCCGCAGACGCGCTGGCGCTGCTGCAGCACAGCGCCGCCGCCTGCGATGCCAGCCTGGTGATTGCCACGCACGACCAGCGTGTGGTCCAAGCCCTGGCCGGTGTGCAAACGCTGGATTTGAATGAAATCGGCGCCCAGCGCTTGATGGATAAGCGCGAGCAGCTATGAATTCAGGAGTCTTCAAACTGGCGCGCCTGTCATGGCGCTACCTGTGGTCCCGGCCTTTGGCGGCTGTGCTGAACCTGCTGGTGCTGACGCTCGGCCTGGCCGCCATCACGCTGGTGCTGCTGGTGGCCACGCAGCTCGACAAGGCGTTTGAGCGTGATCTGAGCGGCATCGACCTTGTAGTGGGCGCCAAGGGCAGCCCGCTGCAGCTCATCCTGGCGGGCGTGTTCCACATCGACGTGCCTACGGGCAACATCCCCCTGCAAGAAGTGCAGGCGCTGCAGAAGAACCCACTGGTGGCGCAGGTCATCCCGCTGAGCCTGGGCGACAGCTACCAGGGCTTTCGCATCGTCGGCACCACGCCCGACTATGTGGCGCATTACGGGGCTGCGCTGGCCGAGGGCGCGCTGTGGCAGCAGCCCATGGACGCGGTGTTGGGCGCCAGCGTGGCGCGCGGCATTGTCAAAAGCAGCCATGCCGGTGCGCCGCTGGTGGGTGCCACCTTTGTCGGCAGCCACGGGCTGGGCGGGGGAGGGCACGCGCATGGCAATCACCCTTACCGCGTGAGCGGCGTGCTCGCGCCCTGCGGCTGCGTGCTTGACCGGCTGATCCTCACCAGCACCGAATCCGTCTGGATGGTGCACGAGACCGCCACGGCCAACGATGCGGAAGACCTGGAAATCATGAAGGAAGAGCGCGAGGTGACCGTGGCCCTGGTGCGCTACCGCACGCCCATGGCGGCCGTCACGCTGCCCCGCCAGGTCAACAGCGGCACATCGATGCAGGCGGCAGCGCCTGCCATTGAGGTCACGCGCCTGTTGCGTCTGCTGGGCGTGGGCGCCGATGTGCTGCGCGCCTTTGGCGGCGTGCTGCTGGCTGTGGCCGCGCTGAGCGTGTTCATCGCGCTGTGGAACGCCGTGCGCGAGCGCCGCGCCGACCTGGCCATGCTGCGCATGCTGGGCGCGCCCCCGGGCCGCGTGGCGGGGCTGGTGCTGTGGGAGGCCCTGTGGCTGGCCGCGATGGCGTCTGTTCTGGGCCTGCTGCTGGGCCACGGCCTGGCCCATGGCCTGGGCTGGGCACTGCAGGCGCAGGGGCTGCTGCCCGTCACCGGCCTCATCTGGCTGCCCGCAGAAACAGGTGTACCGCTGATGGCGGCCGGTGTGGCGGCGCTGGCGGCGCTGCTGCCCGCCATGCAGGCGTATCGCACGGACGTGGCCGACCTGTTAAGCCAGCCCTGATGCAGCCATCGAGTTCTGTCCTCTAAAAACCGTCCACCAACCAATCTGAAAGGCCTTCCATGAAAAAGCTCCTCACCGCACTTGCCCTGGCCCCCATGCTGCTCGTCGGCGCCCTGGCGCACGCCCAGGCCCACAACGACAAAGAGACCAAAGAAGACATCGCCCGCCACCGCGCCATGGCCGCCGCCCACGAGGCCGCCGCCAAGTGCCTCGAATCCGGCAAGGGCGAGGACGTCTGCCAGAAGGAACTCCAGGCTGCCTGCAAGGGTCTGGCTATTGGCAAATACTGCGGCATGAAGCACGCGCACTGAGGCGATGGGCCTCCAGGCCCACTACCATTTCTGAAAACGCTACAGATCAGGTTTCCCGCCATGGCAATCCATCCCGCTCACCGTCATCCCGCTGCACAACCCGATGCCGGAGCCAGCCGCACCCGCACTGCCCGGCGCGCCTGTGCGATGGTGGTGCTGGCCTGGACTGGGGCCGTACTCGCACAGTCGCCGGCCGCTGCGCCCACGGGCAAACCAGCGCCGGGGGAGTTTGAACGCGCGACCGGAAAAACGCCCGGTGCCGCGCCCACCACCGCACCCGCGCTCTCATCCCCTTTGCCTGCGGGCGCGGGCACCGCCATGCCATCGGGCGTTGCGTCGGGCAGCGGGGCGGGCTACCACAGCCCCAACAGCCCCATTGCGCCGCTGCCCCAGCGCAATGACGTGGTGCCGTGGTCCGTGCTGACCGACCTGACCAAAAAGACCACCAAGGACGGCATCCTGCCCGTGTTCAACGACGCGCAAAAGGGCATGGACAAGACCACGCAGCGCATCCAGGGCTTCATGGTGCCGCTGGATGCCAAGCCCACGCAGACCCACTTTCTGCTTACCTCCGTGCCAATGACCTGCTCGTTCTGCACGCCGGGCGGGCCAGAGAGCATGGTCGAGGTCAAGGCCAAGACGCCCGTGCGCTACTCGCTGGAGCCGGTGGTGGTGGAGGGCAAGTTCACTGTGCTCCCCAACGACCAATATGGCCTGTACTACCGCGTGGTGGACGCGGTGCCCGTGAAGTAATTCCGCCGCCTTTTTCCCCGATCCCGCTGCCTTCCTTGTTCCTCTTGTGACCCCGTTGTTTCCAACCCCACTGGCCGCCCTGTGGCGCCGCCTGCGCCAGCAACTGCCCGCGCAGGCCGCCCTGGCGTGGCTGCTGCTGGCGCTGGTGGTGGTGCCCACGCTGGGGCGCCTGCACCAAGTGGAGCATGCGGAGGCGCTGGAGCAGATGCGCGCGGGCCACGCGGTGCAAGCTGCGCAACAAGCGGACGCACACCACAGGCTCGCAGCCGCTTCGCTGGCAGCGGATGAGGAGGCGGCCCCGTCCACCGAGGCAGACCACACCCACGGGCTGCTATCACTGCTCCTGGCCCCCCACGCGGCCGTGGACTGCCTTTTGCTCGACCAGCTTGCGTTGGGCGATGCCCTGCACAGCGCCCCCTCGGCGCTGCCCACCCTGGTGCCCGCGCAGGCACCGCCGATACAACATGCTGGGCGTTCTACGGCCCCGCACGTTGCGCTGTTCCAGGCGCGTGGCCCGCCCACGGCCTGACCGCAGCAAATCGCATACGCGCCCACCGCATCGCGGGCAGGGCCGCCAACACCTTGCCCGGCCTTGCAGGGCTGCGCTATCGCGCTTTGCCCATTTACTCCTGATTCCATAGCAGCTCGCGCTTGATAGACAAGCGCTGGCGGCCATTTTTAGTCAAATTTTCATGCCCAGGGCGTGGAAGCCATGTGTCTGCGTGCCGGCCCCGCCAGCACCGGTGCATGCACCACGCCCCTGCGCATGGGTTCCCGCACACGTTCAAGCACCCGTTGCCACACCGCACCATGACCCACACCACATCCCAACCTCGCCGCCCCGTCGTTGTTCTTCGCGCCTGTCCCACCCTCCACCCCGTGGCCCTGGCCGCCATGCTGGCGCTGACGGGCACTGGCGTGGCGCACGCGCAAGCCGCGCCGGTGGCAGCGCCTGCCGACAACAGCGCTGCGGCCACCGCCAGCCTGCCCGCCGTCACCGTCTCGGCCAGCGGCCTGCAACTGGGCGCTAATGAGATGACCACGCCGGTCACCGTGCTGGAAGGCGATGAACTCGTGCGCCGCCGTGAGGCCACGCTGGGCGAAACGCTGAACAGCGAACCCGGCATCACCAGCAGCCACTTCGGCGCTGGCGCCAGCCGCCCCATCATCCGGGGCATGGACGGCCCGCGCGTCAAGGTGCTGAGCGACGGCGCCGAACTGCACGACGCCTCCACCATCAGCCCCGACCACGCCGTGGTGTCCGAGCCGCTGCTGGCCACACAGATCGAAGTGCTGCGCGGCCCCTCGGCCCTGGTCTACGGCAACGGCGCCGTGGGCGGCGTGGTCAATGTGCTCGACGGCAAGATCCCCACCGCCATCCCGCAAAAGGGCTACGAGGGCAGCGCCGAGCTGCGCGCCAACTCCGGCGCGGGTGAAAAAGCAGGTGCCTTCTCGCTGACCGGCGGCACCGGCAACCTGGCCGTGCATGTGGAAGGCGTGGCGCGCGATGCGGGCGACTACCGCGTCGGCAAGGGCTGGGCGCCCGAGGGCGAACCCACCCGCAAGGTGCTGGGCAGCTTCAACCGCACCGACACCGGCAGCGTTGGCCTGTCGTGGGTGGGCGAGCGCGGCTACCTGGGCGCCGCCTACACCCGCCAGACCGCCAAATACGGCCTGCCGGGCCACAACCACAGCTTTGAAGGCTGCCACACGCACGGCGACCACCTGCACTGCGGCGCGCACGAAGAGGAGGAAGACGGCCACGACCACGGCGCCGAAGAACATGGCGACGTGCCTGTGGTGGACCTGCGCAGCGAACGCTTCGACATCCGCGGCGAGCTGCGCAACCCCTTCGCCGGCTTCTCGGCCTTGCGCCTTCGCGCGGGCGTGACGGATTACGTGCACGACGAAGTCGAAGACGGCGCCATCAGCACCACCTTCAAGAACAAGGCCTACGACACCCGCATCGAGCTGCAGCACGAGCCCATTGCAGGCTTCAAGGGCCTGATCGGCCTGCAGACCTCGCAGCGCAAATTCAGCGCCGACGGCGAAGAGGCCTACGTGGAGCCCACCATCACCCGCAAGCTGGGCTTCTTCGCGCTGGAGGAATACCGCCTGGGCGACTGGCGCTTCGAAGCCGCCCTGCGCCACGACCGCCAGACGGCCGAAGCGCAAACGAGCGGCATCGAGCGCAGCCACAACGGCACCTCCGCATCGCTGGGCGCGGTGTGGAAGTTCACGCCCGGCTACCAGGTCGGCACCTCGTTCACCCGCGCCAGCCGCGCCCCTTCGGCCGAAGAGCTGTATGCCAAGGGCCTGCACATGGCCACCAGCACGTATGAGCGCGGCAACGCCGACCTGAAGTCCGAGATCTCGCAGAACATCGACGTGAGCCTCAAGAAGACCAGCGGCGACACCACCTTTGGCGTCAGTATCTTCCGCAACCGCATCAACAACTATATCTACGGCCGCACGCTCGATGAAGTCGATGGCCTGCAACTGCTGCAATACAGCCAGGCCGACGCCACCTTCACCGGCATCGAAGGCCAGGTGCGCCAGCGCCTGAACCGCAACCTGGGTATCACGCTGTTCGGCGACACCGTGCGCGCCACGCTCGACGCAGGCGGCGGCCGCCTACCGCGCATCCCCGCCACCCGCGCGGGCATCCGCCTGGACGCCAACTGGCAAGCCTGGGAAGGCCAGGTCGAATGGGTCCAGGTGGCCCGCCAGAACCGCGTGGCCGAGTTTGAAACCGCCACTCCCGGCTACGGCATGCTGAACCTGGGCGTCAGCTACAACGGCCAGTTCAGCACCGGCACACCGTGGCAGGTGTACCTGAAGGCGAACAACCTGACGGACCGCCTGGCGTATGCGCACACCTCGTTCATCAAGAATGCCGCGCCGTTGATGGGCCGCAATCTGACGGTGGGGGTGAAGGTGGCGTTCTGACGGGTGAAGCCGTCGTGATGTGAGCGAGCCAGCGGCGGAGGACGGCGTTGCTGGCTCGCACATCTGGCGGCCCCAAACCACCCAAACCACCGAGTCCAAAGGTGACTTGGATGCATGCCATACTCGCTTTGACGTGGTTGATTTTTCGATCCGTCAAGGCGACGCTGCCTCAGTCCCGGTGATGGCGCGCACCCGATTCGGAAATGGGATTGGCTCCGCAGCAGGCCGCCCAACGCAGGGTTGCGCGACGCGCGAAGGACTTGTTCGGCGCGGCCGTGCATGAATCTGACCCATTTGCAATAGCCCTGCATGCCCACCACTCCCACGCCGTCCGCAAACCTGTTGCAACTGCTTCCTGAGGCGGTGGTGCAAACCGATGCGCTGTGGGAGATCACCTATCTGAACCCGGCGTGGCACAAGCTCACCGGCCATTCGGTGGCGGCGGCGCTTGGCAGGTCTTTGCTGGAGTTCGTGCATCCCGACGACATCGGCACCATGCGCTCGGGCATGCCGGTGTTCCGCTTGCGCTTTGCCGACGCGGACTATCGCTGGGTGCGTCTGCAGCTCCACCCGGAGACGGATGCGGCGGACCGGGTGATCAGCCGCCAGGGTGTCCTGATCGAGATCACCGAGGTCACCGAGCAGGTGCTGGTGGAAGTTCGCCAGCGCTTTCTGCGCTTGCTGGAAACCATTGACGGCGTGGTGTGGGAAGCTGAAATCGGCGTGGGCAATACCTTCCTGAGCCCGCAGGTCGAACGCTTGTTCGGCTACTCCGTCGAGGAATGGCGGGCTGACCCGGGCTTCTGGCGGGCGCATGTACACCCCGACGATCTGGAGGAGGCCCTGCGCATCGACGATGCCGCTTACAACGCCACGCACAGCCATGCCTACGAGATGAGCTATCGGCTGATTGCCAAGTCCGGCAAGGTCGTGTGGGTGCGCGATCTGTGCCGCGCGGTGGTCGAGCCGGGGCGGCCGAACCGCATGATCGGCCTGATGATCGACGTGACCCAGCAGAAGAACACCGAACTCGAGTTGTTGCGCTCCGAAAACCGCTATTCGCTGGCGACGCGGGGATCCAATGACGGCATCTGGTACTGGGACTTGCGAACGGACGCGCTGCATGTGTCCGGGCGTTTTCTCCAGATCGTCGGACTGGGTAGCGCCGATCTTGTACATGACGGAGGCTGGCGCTTTTTGGAGCAACTCATCGATACCGAGGATCGCGAGCGCGTGCAGGAGGCCTACCGCAGGCACCTGTCGGGAAACAGCCCGAACTTTTCGGTGGACTTCCGCGCGTTCCACGGAGCAGGGCGGCTGGTGTGGGTCAATTGGCGCGGGCTCGCCGAGTTCGAAGAGGGTGTTCCCGTGCGCATGGCGGGATCGTTGAGCGATCTGGCCGAGCGTGGCAGTTCCTACGATGCGCTGACCAACTTGCCCGGCCGGCCGTTGTTCCGTGACCGCCTCGCGCATCTCATCGCGCTGCACCAGAACGAGGCAGCCAACGGTGATGGCGTGCCGACACGCGATGGAGCCACGATGTTCGCCGTGCTGCTGCTGGATCTCAACGGGTTCAAGGCCGTCAATGACAGCTACGGGCACCATGTGGGCGACCAGCTCTTGCAACAGGTGGCGCGGCGGCTCGAATCCTGCGTGCGGGCGGTCGATCTGGTCGCCCGCATGGGTGGCGACGAGTTCAATGTGCTGTTGGAGTCTATTGACCCCGCTGAAGCCCGCCAACGCGCGGAGCAGATTGCTGCAGCCCTGGAAGTACCTTACGTGATTGGCAGGCACACCGTGATCAGTGGTGCGAGTATCGGATTGGCCAGCAGCGCATCCAGGCTGGCGACGGTCGACGACTACCTGCGCGCAGCAGACACCGCCATGTACCGGGCCAAAAGTCAGTCATTGGGCGTGTGCGTGTTTCAGTAAGGCGTGCCAGGGACAATTGCCTGCGAGGCTGTCGCATGGCTTGTCTTCCTCGTCCCCTTCTGGTTTTCGGTGGTTTCGCTGGGGTGCTTCCAGTGCGCTTTTGCCTGGGACCAGGGGGTGATTGCTGGCTGATGCCTGATGCCTGATGCCTGATGCCTGATGCCTCCATTGGATGCTGGAAATCGAACATTTTTTTGGACTTGTGCGCTTAGCCATCAAGCGCAAGTAGCTACAGTATTGATAGCAACTGAAACCCTGCGTATCCTATGGATGCGAGGCGAAAAAAAACCGGCTCCTCAGAACCGGTTTTTCACAGAGGGTTGCCTGGATCAGTAACGACCGCCGCCGAAGCCACCCGTGCCGTAGCCAACGTCCGAGCGTGTGCTCGCACTGTAGCCGCCGGCCTTGTAGCCACCGGCGCCACCACCCTCTTCACGGGGGCGGGCCAGGTTCACGACGATCGAGCGGCCGTCAACGGACATGCCATGCAGGGCGCTGATGGCGGCCTGGGCGACTTCGGCGGAGGCCATTTCCACAAAGCCGAAGCCCTTGGAGCGGCCGGTTTCGCGGTCCATCATGACCTTGGCGGAAGAGACCCGGCCGAATTCGGAAAAGTTGCTTTCCAGGGTGGAATCGGTCACGGAGTAGGGCAGGTTGCCCACGTAGATTTTGCTGCTCATGGTTGAGCCTTTCTGAAATGTGGTGCGCAACGAAGGGCGTACCGTTGGGATGCAGCTGTGCAGATCGAGTGTCCGCAGCAACTGGGATGGGTGGATGGGATCTGCAGGTCGCAGATCAGGTCATCAGCACGTTGGGGGGTGCGGCATGCACGTCTGCAGCCAGCCCTGGGTGACTGCAAAGAGCCGGGCGGCTTCGCGCGAGGCAAAGGCTTTGTCAAAACGGAACACGCGGCAGTAGCTACCGTTGCCCTGAGAACGATGGACCGAGAAGGAGGCGCGGAAGCGGCCGCAGTCGGTCGGGTGTGTCGTGGGCGAAACGACGTACTTGCCCATGGAAATGGCGGTCTGTGAAATCTGGATCAATCAGGATCGCAGGCGTGGAAATCGACCTGCGTGAGCATCAAGGGACGCAGTGGGCTGCAGCTCTACAGACCCAATGGGCAACCACAAAGGTTGCAAAAGGCGGCTTGCCTGGGGCGGATTGCCCCCCTGAGCAGGCGTTGCGGTGACTGCACGCGTCAAGAGCCGTGACTGCAACGACACGGAGTATACAGCAATTTGCATGTATCTGCAGTTTAATATTATTTTTGGTTTTAAAAGGCGCTCTTGCTGGGTTGCGTCGGCGCCCCACACGGTCCCATCCCTTCGGTTGCTCGGCCCTCGATCAGGCCCCAGCAAGGGCCGCAACTCTGCTCATGCTGCAGGATCAGGCCGAGCAAGGGGGTGACTTTTGCCTGCCGCGTACAGGCTTGTTTCGCCAGGACCGCTTGGCTTTTAGAGTACGCGTGCCGAGCGTTTCACCCCCAGAAAATGGCTTCTAGTGAGCTGCATGGTATATTTGCAGAAGTAACAATTTGTGATGGAAAATCAACAAAATTAATTGATATTTGTGTTGCCAATGTGAATTGATGTGAATATTTTATAAAATCAATGATTTTCTCCGTTTCCTTGTTGTTGATCGCCTGGTCCTCACAGCGATGGGCTTCACGCTTTGCCAATTCTTCTGCCGATAGTTTCTGGATTTTCATCGCCAGCACAATGCTGCAGGTGGGTGCAATTGCAAGCCTGACTTCGTTGGTTCAAGCATTGAATCCGGCTGCGTGGATGCTGGTCCAGCTGCTTTTTTGCATTGCCACTTTGCGGTTGACACGCGAAATGGGGTGGCCCACGCTTCGGGGCTTTCTGGGGATATGGAGTGCGCAGCGCACAAGGCTTGCAGCGTTCGCGCGGGGATTATCGCAGTGGGGAGTGATAACGCTGATGGCGATTTGCGGAGTCCTCTGGATGTCGTTGGTAGGGCAGGCCGTAGCGCCTCTCCAGAACTTTGATGACAGGATGTACCACGCCTCGCGGGTTATCTACTGGATTCAAAATCAATCGGTATTCCCGTTTGACACGCACAATATCCGACAGACGATGATTCCGTTCGGGAGCGAGTTATTCTTCCTGTGGCCGGTGCTGTTCACCAAAACTGAAGCTATGGGCCGCATTGTGTTTTGGCTGGCGTTTCCATTGGCAGCCATCGGTCAATATTATTTATTGCGGGCACTCAAATTGAGCCAGACAGTGGCTCTGGTGGGCGTGTTGATTCTGGTCTCTACGCCTCTTGTTGCATCCAGTGCAGTGGGGCTCAAGCCTGAAATCTGGTCCATCGTCACCCTGCTGGGTATTGCCTATTGGGTGGTTTCCATTTGCACGCAGCCTGATGCATCGAAGGCCCAATATTTCTTCCTGGGGACATTCACGGTACTGAGCATCAATGTCCGGTCGTTTCCAGTGTCGATGATTCCTAGCTTGCTGCTGATCGTGTGGTGGGCGCCGAGTCCGTTTTCATGCATTGCGCGGTTCAAGGCACTGGCTGCAGGATGGGTGTGTGCGGGTGTTTTGAGTTCGCTGCTTGTTCCCCTGGCATTCAACACGGCGCTCTACCACCACCCCTTGGGGCCACAGGAGGTGCGGCGCGTGGTGCAGGCCGACATCACTCCGCAAGTGATCTATACGCACGCGGTACGTTTTGTATTTTTGCTCCTGGAACTGCCGGACGTTCCGGCTTCGAGCGAAACGCGGTCCCGTTTCAGCAGTGCCGCCAACCAATTCATTTATTCCATTGGCGCTGGCGCACCCTTGGCGGGCGAAAACAAGGGCGCGTGGCCGGGGAGTTTCGTGTACTCGCTGCCAGAGCACTCCACACGGTTTTCGTTGTGGGGGTTGCTGTGGATTCCCATGTCGCTGATCGCTGTGTACCTTTTGGTTCGCAATCTGGTCGCGACCTGGCCGCACGTGAGGCTGACGGCGTTGTCGGCACAAACGCTTTTGGCAATTCCATTGCTGTGCGCAATCCTGTTTGGCGCGCGGTGGATGGCCCAGTCCGACGTGCCTGCGCGATTTCTCATTGGCCCGTATGCATTGCTGCTGCCCGTTGGCATTGCGCTGGTTGCGCCGTACCTCTCCATAAAGAAATTTGCCCAGGCGCTCATCGCGATGGTGGTCACGTATGCCGCATACCAGCCGATGAGGGCTCTGGCTTACGACGCTGTACAGGCCATCGCAGCTCCCGCCTCGGAAAAGCTGATCAATGAGCCATTTGAAGAAATTGTCGGGTCCATGCTGCCGGCTGGTTCCCGCGTGCTTTTTGTGGGGCACCAGGACGCCCGCGACTATTCGCTCTTCTCCCCGGAAACCCGTTATTCCAATGCAGTGATTCCCTGGGGCACGGGGCCTTTTGACCCAGAAAGAATGGGCCGGATGATCGCATCCGAAAAAGCCACCCACGTCTTGATCCAGGACGACAAGCAGGTGTTCTTCGAGTGGTTTCCAACCGTCGATACCCGCGAAATGGTGAAGTGGCTCAGCGCCCAAGCCGGACTGAACATCCCCCTCAACACACCCCACATGCGTCTGTTCGAAGTGAGCGGCACCACATTGGCCAACGAAAGGCCATTCCAGACGACGGCCGTCCCGCCGGGTTCACCCTTGATCAGGGTCGCCGACAGTCTCAAAACCAAGGTGGGTATCGATCCCGCCTTGCTGGAGACGCCATGGCCTGTTGAAAACCTGGGTGGCAGAGAGGGCGGTTTCCTGTGGATGGGGCAGGGGCATGCCGAGGGCATCGAGTTCGCACTCTGGTCGCGCGAGGACCACGACGTGGACCTCCGGTTCGAGGTATCCCCGGGGCACGGCCTGACTGCGCCCGACCGGAGGGTCATGGTGCTGCAGGACGGCGTCCCTGCGGCGGAAGGCGAGTACACCTTCCGCGGGAGGGCTTCGGTGGTGGCGCGCACCCGCCTCCATGTGGGGCGGAACGTCATCAGCTTCTTCGCGGTGGATACCGCCACCATCAAGCCACTGCCCAATGGCGATACCCGCAATCTGGTCATGGGCCTGCACGAGATACGCATCGAACCAGGGCCGGTTGCCGCACCTGCAGCCACCGCAGGCGTGATGCGGCCAGCTTTGCCCGACAAAGCGGACCCAGTCCCCAACGCCACCCGCCATGGCGAGCTTGCGCACAGCGCCCGCAAGGCTGTGGGTTTGATCAGCCGCAGGCAACAGGTCGATGGCTACTGGCTCACTGCGTACACCAGCGAAGAGCGTTTTGAGAAGCCGAAGCTGGAAATGAACACCTACGTCACTTCCATGATGGTGGACGTTCTCGGTTCAAGACCAGGCCCCGTGGGGCTGGGGGGAAGCCTGGACCGGGCCCGGACCCATCTGCGCAGCCAGATCGAGGCCAGTGGGCTCGTGCGCTACCACGGCCGGCCGGATGGCGCCGCCATGACCACACATGGGCTGTGCCCCATCACACCCGATGCCGACGACACCGCCCTGGTGTGGAGACTGGCCCCAGGTGCAGATGCACTGCGGCCAGCGGCCCTGACGGCGCTGCTGCAGTACCGTACCGCCGAAGGCCTGTACAACACCTGGCTGGGCCAGCGCAATGAGTACCGGTGCATCGACCCAGGCTCCGACCCGAACCCCACCGACGTGGCAATCCAGATGCATGTGCTGATGTGGCTGGCGCAGGCCGACCCACCAGCGGCCCAGATGTTGTGCGGCGCGCTTCGCCAAGCCATCGACCAGGACCGCGTGTGGGTTTACTACCGCAGGGCACCGCTGGTACCCGTCTTGCGCCAGGCCGACATGAAAGCTGTGGGCTGCGATGTGCAGTTGCCGCCCTCGCGTTCGCAAACAGCCCTGCCAGGGCAGGAAATCTGGCTGCGCGCCAGCGACATGTTGCAGCGGCTCCAGGGCGGCAAGGGCAGGGTGCCCGAGCCGACCCAGATCATCCATCTGCTTCAAGAGCTGTCAAAAAATGACTTCTTCGCCGTGAAGCTGAACCCGCCCTTGCTGTACCACAACGATCTCACCGCCTCGGTGCGCAGGTTCTACTGGTCGGAAGATGTGGGCTATGCGCTCTGGCTGCGGCTGTACCTGGAAAGCGCGCGACTGGGCCTTCTGGCCGACAACGGCAACGGCCTTGACAACAACACCGGCAGCTCTGCAGCCGATGGCAGGCGGACTGCCCCGAAAACACCATGATGGATCGTCCCCAGGGAGCCCGGCGGGTTCTGCGCCTGTTGTCGTGCATTCGATTCGACGAGGTTCTGGTGCTTCAGGGCGCGCCTTTGCTGGGCGCCGTCTTTGCCATGGGCCACTTCACATATCAGAGCGCGGCGATGCTGTTGCTGTTGATGGCAGGAAACGCCTTTTTGGTGGCCCACATCTTCATGCTCAACGATTGGTCCGGAGTGCACCAGGACCTTCGGGACCCAACCAGGGCCGCAGGGGTTTTTATCAATCGCGGCATTCGGCGCAATGAGATCGGGGCCTTGTTGCTGATTCTGCTGGCGCTGAGCCTCATGACCCTCAGCCAGCTGAACGCGGCAACGCTGGCTATTGCGCTGTCGATCGCAGTGGCAGGCGCGCTCTACTCCATCCCGCATGTTTACCTGAAGGGCATCCCGCTTGCGAACACACTGCTCCATGTTGCCAGCGGGTTGCTGCATTTTTTGCTGGGCTATTCAGTATTCAGAAGCCCCGACATGAATGGCCTGCAGATCGGATTGTTCTTTGCCACTATTTTCAGCGCGGGCCACCTGACGCAGGAGGTTCGCGATTGCGAGGCCGACCTAAGCAACGGGATTCAAACCAATGCAGTGAAGTTCGGCAAAAAGCGGAGCTTCATCGCTAGTTTTGTGCTTTTCACGCTGGCCGACGCCCTGTTGGTCCTGCTGGCGCTGAGAGGAACGGTGCCGCAAGTGCTGGCCATGTTTGTCGCGTTGATCTATCCGCTGCATTTTTACTGGATGCTCCAGGCGATGCGGGAAGGACTGACGTTTGAGAGTGTACGCAGTCTGCAGGCGCGCTATCGTGCGCTTTATGCGGGCATGGGCGTTGTCATGATTGTTTCCGTACTATTGGCGCAAAAATGGATATACCTTCTTCCATGAAGCTGACGATTGTCATTCCTTGCTTCAATGAAAAGCAAACCATCCGGTCTATTGTGGACGCAGTGCGTTCAGCGCCTTATCCGCAGAAAGAAATTATTGTTGTCGATGATTTTTCAACAGATGGAACCAGAGAGATACTTGCTAATGAGTTGGCTGGCAAGATTGATAGACTGGTATTTCATGAAACCAATCAGGGCAAGGGGGCGGCACTCAGATCTGGCATCCAACATGCCACCGGGGATATCGTCATCATTCAGGATGCCGATCTCGAATACAACCCCGATGAATATCCCATTTTAATAGAACCTATTTTATCCAACAGGGCCGATGTAGTGTTCAGTTCGCGTTTCATTGGTGGCAATTGCCACCGCGTCTTGTACTTCTGGCATCGCGTGGGCAATGGGTTCTTGACGTTGGCATCCAATGTATTCACCAATTTAAATCTGACGGACATGGAGTCCTGCTACAAGGCATTTCGGCGAGAAATAATTCAATCCATTCGCATTGAAGAAAATCGTTTTGGATTTGAGCCGGAGATTGTAGCCAAGGTTTCAAAATTGAATTGCCGCATCTATGAGGTGGGCATTTCCTATTTTGGAAGAACTTACGAAGACGGCAAGAAAATCGGCTGGAAAGACGGGGTCAGAGCCCTCTACTGCATAATAAAATATAATATTTTTCGATAATTTTATTTGCCAATATGGACATCAGCGCTTCGCACCCGACAGGATGAGCCTACTTTCCATAAACCCTTGTTGTCTCGCGGCAATACGTGTCCTCATCAGCAAGCACCTCCCGAAAAGGGTGTTGATGCTCCCCGTCAGTGGCACGTGCTGCAGACCGAGGTGGACGATGAAGGAGGGCGGGTGGTGGGCTCCTAGCCCAAGGCCCGAAGCAAGTTGCCGTTTATGTGGATAAGCCCTTCGTCCTGCATTCGCCGCAGGGTTCGGTAAAGGGCCTCATGCGTGAGGCCGAGTTCGGCGGCCCAGGCCTTTCGAGGCTGCTGCAGGGTTAGGCAGCCATCAACCCCTTCAGCGTGGATGTAGTGAGCAATGCGGTCCGCAGCCCTGTGCAGGCTCAGCCGCTCACACTGCGCACGAAGCTTGCGCAGTTCTTGCGACAGCTGCAACAGCCAAGCTGCGCGAAAGTCTGACGAATCGTGCAACGCAGTGCGAAACGCATCCGCTGGAAACTCCAGCAGATCGCTGGGCTCAGAGGCTACGGCGGTGCAGTGGTAAAGCTGGCTGTCCAGGCTGGCTTCTGCCACAAAGCCCTGCCGTGATCGCTGAAGGATGACTTCGCCGCCGTTGCGGCTGAACCGAACGAGGCGCGCTTCACCCGTGGTCACCAGGTAAATGCTGCACACAGGATTGCCAGTTTGAAAGACGGCGTGGTGTGCTGCGAATTGCCGCGCCTTTGCCAGTTCGCGCAGGCTTGGGGGCATCAGCCGCATCCATGGCAAATCGGCTCCCGAGCCGGACACACCCACACCTATCGCTTTTTTCATATGACCAAAATCATATCGTTCAGGGCGACCTTCTTCGTAGCATGCCCACGGTAATCACAACAACGTGGGCCATGACCATGACAGCAAGAGTTCAGCTACGCAATACAGGCGCCCGGTCAACACAGGGTAGGGGCCACATGCCCCCACTGATCAAGACGGCGGGGTGCATTGCACTGGCATTGGCTGCCCATCTCGCCACCGGCGAGCCTGCGCCCTATGCCGGCCAGCAAAAACGCGCCATCAAATCGTTGTCTGACCAGGACGTGACAGATCTGTTGCAGGGGCAGGGCATGGGTTTGGCCAAGGCGGCCGAGCTGAACGGCTACCCCGGACCAGTCCACGTTCTGGAGCACGCAGACGCGCTGGCGTTGACCGACCAGCAGAGAACGGCCACAACCGCCTTGCTGCACGCGCACAAGGACGCCGCGCGAAAGCTCGGAGCGGCCCTGATCGCTTCGGAAGAGGCACTGGATGAGGCGTTCAAAACGGGCACGATCCACCCCGCAAGGCTATCGGCACTGACCGGCGAAATCGGACAACGCCAAGCGCGCTTGCGCGAAGAGCATTTGCGCACGCACCTTGCGCAAACCGCGCTGCTCCACAGTGACCAGATCCAGCGGTATTCCGCCCTGCGCGGCTACGCTGCGGGCTCAGAGCCTTCGCCTGCAACACGCCCGGCGCACAAAGGGCACCATTGAGTTCTTGCAACCCGTTCACAGCTGGTTGGAGCGAGGCACCCAAGCGTCCTGAGTTGGAAATTCACTTCATAAAGACGCCCAGAATCGCCGCCATACTGCGTTGCAAATCCTCGCGATAGCTACGGCTACCGCTGTGGTTTGCGCCTTGCCTGGCGACGATTTCGACATCTTTATTTCATCAACGAACCTCCAACTCAGGACACGAGCTTTCATTCACGTCGTCCTCTCACGCTTTCGCCTTGCTTTCACGCCCCCTCCGTACAACCACAGTGGCCGGGGCCCAGCGCAGAAGGCATGATCGGGGCATGAAACTGCTGTTGGTCGAGGACGATTTTGATCTGGCCGGTGCCTTGAGCCGCAGCCTCGTGGCGCGCGGTTTTGAGGTGCTGTGCTGCGCCGACGGCAAGGAGGCCCTGGCGGCGGCGCGGCGCACGGCCTTTGATGTAATCACGCTGGATCTGTCTTTGCCGGGCCTGGACGGGCTGGAGGTGCTGCGACGCCTGCGCGATGGCGGCAGCACCACGCCCGTGCTGGCGCTCACGGCCCGTGCGGCCGTCACCGACCGCGTGGCAGGGCTGGAGGCGGGGGCGGACGACTACCTGGCCAAGCCGTTTGACCTGGACGAGCTGGTGGCGCGCCTGCGGGCCCTGACACGCCGGGTGGGGCGCGACGGGCAGTTGCGCTGTGGTGCGCTCCACCGCGACCCGGCCAGCGGCGCGTTCTACAACGAGGCACTGCCGCTGGAGCTGTCGCAGCGTGAGGCGGAGCTGCTGCGCCTCTTGATGTCGCGCATCGACCGCGTGGTGAGCAAGGAAGAGCTGCGCACCCAGGTGTTTGCCAACACCGATGAGCAGGTGCAGGCCGATGCGGTGGAGGTGGTGGTGCACCGCCTGCGCAAGAAGCTGGTGGGCACCAATGCCGAGATCGTGACCCTGCGCGGCGTGGGCTACCTGCTGTGCGATGCCGACAGCATGGCCGCCCAAAAAGGCGACAAGGTCGACAAGGCCGAGAAGGGCGGGGCGCTCCGGTGAACACGCCTTGGTGGCAGCGCTGGCCCTGGCGCCCGCGCGGAGGATCGCTACAGCGGCTGCTTCTGGTGGGCCTGCTCGTGCCCCTGTGGGCGCTGGTGTCCCTGGTCGCCACGGTGCAGGTGGTGCAGCAGGTACGGCACAACGCAGCCGCGCAAGATGCCGTGCTGCACAGGGCGCTGACAACCTGGCCGACGGTGTTGCAGCCGCAGGCCGGTGCATCCGCCATGGAGCAAGCCCCTGCGGTCTGGTTCCGCGAAAGCAGCCTGGACGGCGAGCGCCTGGCGGGCAGCGCCGACCTGCCGCGTGTACCGCCCTCCGAGGCCGTGCAAGGGCAGGGCAGCGTGCACTTTTACCTGGCGCAGGTGGGCGACCAACTGGTGCGCGTGGCCGCTACGCTGCACCAGCCAGCGGTGGCTGGGGGCGGGCAGGGCGCCGCCCCGCCGGTGGTGCGCCAGGTGGCGCGGCCGTTCAGCGAACGCGTGCCCAGCGTGGCCCGCCTGATGGATGAAGGCGCGGGTTTGCGCCCAGTGGTTCTACTGGCCCTGGCCATGACGGCGGTGGCGATGGTGCTGGCGCGCGTCGCGTCGGGCTGGCTGCTGCACACGGATGTGTCGCTCACTCCGCCATCCCAGCCAGATGCAGGCGGCACCGGCCAGGGCTACGAAGGCCCGTCAGAGCTGGCGCCTGCCGTGCAGCATTTTGGTGAGCTGCAGCAAAGCCAGAGCCGATGGATCGAGGAGCAGCGGCGTTTTCTGGCCGACGCTACGCACCAGCTGCGCACCCCCATGGCGGTGCTGCGCACGCAGCTGCAGTCGACCATTGCGGGCGATGTGCTGGTGGCTGATGCGCTGCAGCAGATGCTGCACACGGTAGACCGCGCCTCGGGCCTGGCCAACCAGCTGCTGAGCCTGAGCAAGGTGGAGCAGCTTCAGCGCATGGGCGAGCTGCCCAGCGTGGATTTGAACGCCATGGCCCGCGAGGCCGTGATGGAGCTGGCGCCACTGATCGCCGCCAAGCGGCTGGACTTTGCGCTGGAAGGCCCCGATACGCTGTGGGCCCCCGGCGACGCGGCGCTGCTGGGCGAACTCATGCGCAACCTGCTGGCCAACGCCATCCACCACACGCCCGTGCATGGGCGGCTGGGGGTGCTGCTGCGCAACAGCACCGGGCGGCGCGAGCTGCTGGTCTGGGACGAAGGCCCTGGCATTGACGACGCCGTGCGGCAAAGGTTGTTCCAGCCGTTTTCGGCAGGGCAGGGCGGGGTGGGGCTGGGGTTGTCGATCTGCCGACAGATTGCCGAGGCGATGGGCGCCCAGGTCATGCTGTTCAACCGCATGGACGCAGGGCAGGTCATCGGTGTCGATGCCGTTGTTGCCTGGGAAGGTTGAGATGTCCGTGAAGCAGTCATCTGCCGCGCATGGCATCGAGTTCCGGGATGTCAGCAAGCGGTACGGACCATTGCCCAGCGCGCCAATGGTGGTGGACCACATCAGCTTTGTGGTGCCCCGGGGCACGCTCACCACCATCCTGGGGCCATCGGGCTGCGGCAAGACGACCACGCTGCGGATGATTGCCGGGCTCGAGTCACCCACGGCGGGTCGCATCTTCATCGACGGGCAGGACGTTACCACCCTCGGCCCGGCGCAGCGCAATGTGAGCCTGGTGTTCCAGAGCTATGCACTGTTCCCGCACCTGAACGTGATCGACAACGTGTGCTACGGCCTGCACGGGCTGCACCTGCGCCCGCCGCAGGTGCGCGACAAGGCCCGCGCCATGCTCGACACCGTGGGCCTGCAGGGCCTGGACCTGCGCAGGCCCCATGAACTTTCGGGGGGGCAGCAACAGCGCGTGGCCCTGGCCCGGGCGCTGGCGCTGGAGCCCGCCGTGCTGCTGTTTGACGAGCCGCTATCCAACCTGGACGCCCGCTTGCGGCGCGCCATGCGCGAAGAGATCCGCGCCCTGCAGCAACGCCTGCGCTTGACGGTGGTCTATGTGACCCACGACCAGAGCGAAGCCCTGGCGGTCAGCGACCAGATTGTGGTGATGGACAAAGGCACCATCGCCCAGTGCGGCGCGCCCAGCACGCTGTATGAGCAGCCCGCGTCCGAGTTTGTGGCGGGCTTCATGGGCGAGGCAATGCTGTTCGAGGGGCACATCCATGCGCTCAATCCGGCGGATGGGGAAAGCCCGGCGGCTGGCAGCCATGCCCGGCTCGGCCCTTTGCGCGTGCCATCGCCAGCATCCCTCGGCCCCGGCCCGGTCAAGATCGCCGTGCGGCCCGAAGCCTGGGTCATAGGCCCCGCAACCTCCAGCGGGCTGGCCGCCCGGCTGACCAAACGCACCTACCTGGGCAGCGTCATGGAATACACCTTTGCGAGCGCGCTGGGCGAGATCTTTGTGGTTTCGCCCCAGGTGGAGCTGCCGCTGGATGTGGGCGCACCGGTGAGCCTGACGCTGGCAGACCACGGGGTGTCGGTGGTGGCGGGGTGAGATGCCCTATGGCACGGACAATCCACCACGCACCGGCACACCGACTGCCGGGCATGAAATATTCAAGCAAAAATGGGCCCTGGCGCTTGATGGATAAGCGCAAGCAGCTACAAAAACAATAGTGACCAGCGGATGCCAGCGTGGTGACCCGGGCCACAATACGTGCCTCCACCACCGCACGGCCACCGGTTTTTCACCTTGAACTCTCCCGTTTTCACCTCGCTGATCCCCGTCATCCTGTTCATCGCCATCGGCTTTTACGTGGGGCGGCGCGGCTGGATTCGGGCCGCTGCGGTGAAGGACCTGGCCAACCTCGTGTTCATGGTGCTCACGCCCGCGCTGCTGTTTCGCACCATGAGCACGGTGCACATCGAAGACCTCAACTTCGGCCCCGTGGGGATCTACTTTGTGGCGTTTGGCGTGGTGTACACGGCCACGTTGGCGGTGCTGGGCTTTACCAGCCTGGGCGCGGCGCGGGCGCTGGCCAACACCTTCAGCAACACGCTGATGATCGGCGTGCCGCTGGTGGGCCTGGTGTTTGGCGATGCGGGGCTGGTCACGCTGTTCACGCTGATCTCGGTGCACTCGCTCATCCTGCTGACCGCCGCCACCGTGGTGTTTGAACTGGCCGCCGCGCGCGAGCATGCAGGCCGGGAGGGCTCCGCGCAGCAGCCCATGTGGCGCACCGTGCTGCAGGCCGTGCGCAACGGTATCGTGCACCCGGTGCCGCTGCCCATCATTGCGGGCCTGCTGTTTGCGCAGACCGGGCTGGTGGTGCCGCAGGTGGTTGACAAACCCCTGCTGCTGCTGGGCCAGGCGCTGGGGCCGATTGCGCTGCTGCTGGTGGGGGTGACGCTGGCGTTTACCAAGGTCGGCCACCACTTCAAGGCCGCCCTGCGCATTGCGCTGGTCAAGTGTGTCGTGCACCCCATCGTGCTGGCCACCCTGGGCTGGGCACTGGGCCTGTCGGGCATGCCGCTGGCGGTGATGATCGTGGCAGCATCGCTGCCGGTGGGGGCCAATGTGTTCCTGTTTGCGCAACGCTATGCGGTGGCCGAGGATGAGGTGACGGCGAGTGTGGCGGTGTCTACGGCGCTGGCGTTGGTCACGATGCCAGTGGTGATTTTGGCGGTGACGCGGTGGGTGGTGGGCTGAATTTGATGGGCTGATGATCTGCTCGGCGGTTTTCTGCTGCCGCTTGTCGGTCAGGGTTCGGCGAGAAATCCGAGCGCCTTCATGACGAACTCGGCGTGGAACTGGAAAACCCCGCCATGGCCCGCGTCGGGATAGATGATCAGTTGGCTGTTGGGTAGCCGCCGTGCCAGGTCGTGCGTGTTGATCGTCGGGACCATCCGGTCGTTGTCACCGTTGACGACGAGCACTGGTTGCCGGATGCGGGAGAGATCGACGGGCGCCTTCTTGCCCCAGGCGCTCAGGGCCTGCAACTGGGCCACGTAGGCGCTCACGGTGATGTCCTTGTCACGGTTGTCCGTGCGCTCCGAGAGCCGTTTCAGGAAAGCCTTGCCGGCTTCGATGCCGCCGGGCGTGCGGGTGAAGAACAGGAACTGCTTGGGGTCCTGGCCCGTGAAAAGGCCTCGCAAAAGGTCCAGATTGGCCACCCCTGCAACGGAGCTGATGCCCTCGCCCCCAGCTGGGCCGGTGCCAGCGAGAATCATTTTGCGAACCAGATCGGGCTCCTTCAAGGCGATCTCTTGGGCAATCATTCCGCCCATCGAGAAGCCGAACAGATCCACCTGCTGGTAGCCCTTGGCCTTGATGAAAGTGATCGCGTCATCGGCCATCTGCTCCATGGAGTTGGATGGCGAGCCGCTGGATGCACCCACGCCCCGGTTGTCGAACGCGATCACGTGGCGCTGGGCGGCAAGCCCATCCACCACGCGGGGGTCCCAGTTGTCCAGCACCGCCGCCAGATGGACCAGCAGAATCAGCGGCGTCCCGCCGTGGTGCTTGCCCAGTTCGCGGTAGGCAAAGGCCACCCCGCCCGCAGAGATGGACTGGGTGGGCGCAGTGGCCCAGGTTGACCGCTCTGGGCTGGCTACTGGCGCGGCGCGCATGGTGCCTCCAGACACGGCCTGTTGGGCATGTGATGGAGTGGATGCAAACGGGGCAGCCAGCGCAAGCAGCGCCGCTGCCGTTTTCTTCAGGATGGGGTTCATGGCGGGCTTTCGGTAGGCCAAAGACACAGGGGCGGGTATCGGGGCTTACTCAGCCCATGGGGTGCAGGTAGGTCGGCGTGGGCGCGGTCATGCCGTTTTTGACCAGCACGGTGAGTTCGTCCGCCAGGACTTCATCCAGACCCGCTTCAAGGCCGTCCAGCGCACGCTGGACGATTTTTTCAGGGCTCGACTTGGGTACATCGAAGCTCCGGGTGAGATCGGTGTCCACGTACGCCATGTGCAGGCCGAGCACCTGGGTTTTCTGGGCCAGCAACTCGTTGCGCAGCGCGTTGGTGAGCGACCAGGCGGCAGACTTGCTGGCGGAGTAGGCGGCAAGCTCTCCGCCGTTCACCCAGGAGGCGACCGACAGCACACTCAGCAGGGCACCGCCCCCGTTGTCCTTCAGGATGGGCGCAAACGCCTTGCTCATGCGCAGCACGGAGAAGAAGTTGGTCTCGAAGATGCGGCGTGCGACTTCTTCGCTGTCGTCAGCGAGAAATCCCCCTGGCTGGGCGATGCCCGCGTTGTTGATGAGCAAGGTCACATCCCCGGCCTGGGCGACGGCATTGGCGACTTCGTCGGGCTTCGTCACATCAAGTTTCAGCGCCTGCACACCGGGCAGGGTGACGGAGGCCGGATCTCGGGCGGCTGCATAGACTTTGCGGGCACCCCGGTTCAAGAGTTCACGTGCAAAGGCCAGCCCAATGCCACGGTTGGCGCCCGTCACGAGGGCTACGGCGTTTTCAATCTTCATAAAAAGCTCCAGTTCAAAAATCAAGATTTCGTTGCGCAGGGCAAAGCCAAGCCAGGCGGGCCATGTCTGCCTTCAGCCCTGCTTGGCTTTGCTCTGATTGGTTTTTTGGGTGACTACCGCACCTTGATCACGACCTTGCCTTTGGCGCGGCCGGATTCGACATAGGCCAGTGCGTCGTTGGTGGACTCAAACGAGAAGACCCGGTCCACCACAGGCCGTATCACCCCGGCCTCCACCAGGCGCGTGATCTCGCGCAGCTGGCTTCCGTTGGCCCTCATGAAGAGGAACGAATAACCGACCCGGCGCGCCAATGCCCTGCGCCTGACGCCTGCACTCAGCAGCCGCACGACCAGCTTCACGAGCCAGGACGCCTTGATCGCGCTTGCGAAATCGGGATCTGGCGGGCCGGAAATGGAAATGAGCTTTCCACCGCCCTTGAGCACTCGCAGGGATTTTTCGAGGGTCTTGCCGTCCTGGCTGTTCAGTACGACGTCGTAGTCGCGCAATACGTCCTCAAAATCCTGCGTCTTGTAGTCCACCGCGACGTCGGCCCCCAGGGCCTTCACCAGTGCGGCATTGGCCGTGCTGGTGGTCGTGGCCACCGTGGCACCAAGATGCTTGGCCAGCTGGATGGCAAAGGTCCCCACGCCGCCAGAGCCCGCGTGGATAAAGACCTTCTGACCCTTTTTGATTTGGGCCTTCTCGACCAGCGTCTGCCAGGCCGTCAGCGCCACCAAGGGAAGGGACGCTGCTTCTTCCATGGTGATGTTCTTCGGCTTGAGCGCCAGCGAGGCCTCTTTCACCGGCACAAATTCAGCAAACGTACCGATGCGAAAGTCGTCCGGCCGTGCGTAGACCTCATCACCCACTTTGAACTGCCGCACGCGGGGGCCCACCTGGGTGACCACGCCAGCCACGTCGTGGCCCAAGACGAGGGGCAGTTTGTAAGGCAGGATGAGCTTGAACTCTCCACTGCGGATCTTCGAGTCCAGAAGATTCACACCCGCAGCGTGGACCTGGACCAGGACTTCGTCGTCGCGCAGCTCCGGGGTTGGCAGCTCGGCCAATCGAAGATCCCCTTTTTTGCTGTAGCGATCAATGACAAATGCTTTCATGGTTTTCCTTACTCCTGGCGTATCCAGGTTGGTGAACGGCCCACTGGCGACGATCAAATTGTGTTTATATGATTTCCGTCATATTTCAAATCGAGACAAGGACCGCATCACCTTCGTCAAGTTAGCGCGCGCCAGTTTCGCCAGAGGAGATCTGGCCAGTACGGACTGCATCTGCCGCCTGTGCCCGGATGGCTGCGCGGTCAGCCACGGACTTGTAAGACTCGGCTTTGGAGCCCGAAGGGATCTGGCTTCGGGTCATGGGTACTTGTGCAGCTTCCGCGGCGACTTCAGCCCGCGTGCGGTTGCCCTCAAACTGGGTGGCAAATTGCGCCGGGTCCAACTCAGCAGCCTGTGCGCCGACTGCGGTGAGCGTTGCGACTACTGCGACGGAGAGAAAGCGAGAGAAGGTGTTCATGGTAGATATCTCCTAGGAAATGAGGCTCAGGCGCCTCGGAAAATACTGAATGCCAGGCTTTTCGGCGAGTCACTCAGCGTGGTTTGCTGTGGAAGGGTTGGTGGTCAAGGCAATCAATAGGGCGTTTCAAAGTTCGACGGCTGAAAAATTTCATGATGATCATCATATTTCTGTACAAACAAGAACGCCGAAACAGACCAGAGAACAAGCCCTCGATAGGCTGATTTTCGACTTTTCCAATTCATCATCAGTTTCTAATATGATGATCATCATAATTTAACCCCAAAAAAATGGAAGCTATTTTTGCGACTCTTCACCACTGGAGCGGGCGTACTTGAAAGCAGCTTTGCTGAGCCTTCCAGCCAGCGAAGGATCGTCTACGGCGCGCGCCAGGGAAACGGCTCCCACCATGGTGGCAACCAGAAAAAGTGCTCGCTCGTGGGCTTCTGGTGTTCCCCAGGTGGGCAACTGTCGTGCGATCACATCCACCATTTCTTTCATTCGCCGGGTGGCTGCACGCCGCACCTCTGGGGCTTGGCGGGCCAGCTCCGAACTGAGGGCTGCCATAGGGCAACCAACATCCGGATTGTTGATATGCTGTTCCGACAAATAGGCCCCCAACATGGCCTCCAGCGCTTGATCGGCTGGAACCGACGCAGCTGCAGACTCGGCGAGCCCAACGGTTTCTGCGCCCGCTCTGTCTGTGGCTTCCGCAAGCATCGCCTCCCGAGAAGGGAAGTGGGAATAGAAGCCACCATGCGTGAGGCCTGCGTCCTTCATGATGTCCGCAACGCCCGCTCCGCTGAATCCATTGCGCCTGATGGCACGCGCCGCAGCCGCCACGATGCGCTCATGGCTTAGCTCTTTGCGTGATGGGGCTGCGTTCTTCATGCCCTCACTGTATCACGAATTATGATTGCCATCATAATTTTTATCCGCCAAAGGCTTTTCCAAGTCGCAGGCTCTTGAGGACAAGAGATGCTCATGGCGCCGCGACGTGAAGAAAAGATACGACGAAGTGGCTTGGGCTCAGGCGTCTTGGGGGTCGTGGCACGCCACGCAGAGCTTGTTCCCATCCGGATCTCGGAAATACGCGCCGTAGTAGTTGGCGTGGTACTGCGGCCTCAGGCCGGGCGGCCCTTCGCAATGCCCGCCGTTTGCCAGGGCCGCAGCGTGCACTGCATCCACCTGCGCGCGGGTGCTGGCAGCAAAGGCGGTCATCTGGCCGTTGCCCGGTGCGTGTTCGCCTTCAAAAGGACGGCCGATGAGAAAAAGGGGGCGCGGGTTGGGGTGGCTTTGCCATCCGGCCCGAGGGTGGGCGGCATCCACAAAACGCGGCTCGATGCCCAGCGCTGCCATCACGGGCTGGTAGAAGGCGAGGGCGCGGTCGAAGTCGGTGACGCCGATGTGGATGTGCGAGAACATGGTGCGGTCCTGGGGCGGTGCTCTGCGCGGTTGCGCAGTGAGAATCTGACGGTCTGAGCTCTGCCATCGTTGCGGCTGCCTGACTGACTATGCGCTGCCGTAGAGCATAGACACTTTCTTCTTCTGTGCTTGTGATGAAATTTGTAGAAGCAGGGTGGTTGGTAGCTTGACCGAGGGGTGAACTGCGAAGTGCTTGCAGAAGTGCATCACTTCCTCCAATGAGTCGTTTTCGTGCCAAGAGGTGAGGACAAAGCTCTCTGCCGGTATTTCTTCAAAAGCAAACTGCTCAATGTTCGCCCAGTCCACTGAGTCATCCCAAGAGCTGCAATCAAGACCCCAGGCCATCATGTACAGGCAGCCGGATCGCACCAGCCAGTCGCTCACTGCTTTCTGCCAAACAGTAGTCACTTCTGACTCGATCATGACCAGTACCCGAAAGCGCTCTAGCGAAAGTGGAGGTAATTCCGAACCGGGTGTGAGATGTAGATAAACGACTTCTGGCGTGAATGCTGGCGTCGAGCACATGCAATGTTTACCAGGGTTGTAGCGATGGCGATCAAGGCGCCAGCCGCTCACGCACCCACTCGCTGCCATCCAGCCGATACCGCAACCGGTCATGCAAACGGCTTTTGCGCCCTTGCCAAAACTCCCATTGGTCCGGCTTGAGCCGATACCCACCCCAGTGCGGAGGGCGGGGCGGTTTCAGCATGAACTGCGCGCCGTATTTGGCAGCATTGGCCACCAGCACGCCTCGGCCAGAAATGACCTGGCTTTGCGGGCTGGCCCAGGCGCCGATGCGCGAATCCAGCGGGCGGCTGGCAAAGTATTCGTCACTTTCTTCGTCGCTGACCTTTTCCACAATGCCTTCGACGCGCACCACGCGCTCCAGCTCGACCCAGTGGAACTGCAGCGCCACATAGGGGTTGCCTGCAATCTGGCGGCCCTTGCGGCTGTCGTAGTTGGTAAACCAGACGATGCCGCGCTCGTCATAGCCCTTGATCAGCACGATGCGGGTGCTGGGGCGCAGGTCGCTGCCCACGGTGGCCAGGGTCATGGCGTTGGGCTCGGGCACTTCGGCACTGATGGCTTCTTTGAGCCACTGGTCAAACTGCTGCAGGGGGGCGGCGTGCGAGGCGTCTTCGTTGAGTTCGGCGCGCTCGTAGCTCTTGCGAAGGTCGGCGATGGAGGTGGTCATGGGCCAATTGTGCATGCGAGGGCAGGACGGTTGCCAGCCACGGCGGGCACGCTGTAAAGAGGGCGAAGGCCGGGCGGGATCTGGGTAACGTGGGGTCTTCGGTGGCCCTGGTTGTCGTCGAATAACTATTCGCTTATATTGCCGCATCGATGAAACCCAAAGACGACGAAAAACAGCGCGCCATTGCCCAGGCCACGTTTGAGCTGGTGGCCCAGACGGGCCTGAGCGGCCTGACCCTGGCCGATATCGCCCGCGCGGCGGGCATTGCCACCAGCACGCTGTACGTGTACTACCCGTCCAAGGATGAACTCATCAGCCAGCTTTACCAGGATGCCAAGACAGTCACGGCCGCGCGCATTATGGAGGGCATCGTGCCCGGCATGCCCTACCGCGCCCGCGTGCGGCGCGCCTGGGGCAACCTGCTGCGCCACCGGCTGGACCAGTATGCCGAGGTGGTGTTTCAGGAGCAGTACTACAACTCGCCCTGGTTCACCGAGGGCAACCGCGAATTCTCGACCCGTCTGATGGCCGGTTTTTTTGCGTTGATGGAAGAAGGCCAGCAGCAAGAGATCCTGAAGGCCGTGCCCATCCCGCTGCTCACGGCCAGCCTGGTGGGGTCGGTGAGAGAGACGGGCAACCTTATCCGCACCAAGGTGCTGCCGGATGAGGAGGCCGTGCACCAGATGGCTTTTGGGCTGTGCTGGGACGCCCTGAAGGCCTAAGAGGCTGAGAGTCTTTTATCCATGCCCGCCTTGCACGCCAAAACGCCGCGACTCGTCGTTGCAAATGCTCGCCATAGCCCGAGCTATGGCTGCGCTTTACGCCTAGATCCGAGGCGTTTTCGCGCGCCTTTCGGGCACGGCTAAAAAACTCTCAGCCTCAGAGCGAGATATAGCGATGCACTTTGGCCCACCAAGAGTTGATCTTTTAATCGAATTTGTATTCTCTTAAAAATGCCACTCACCACGCTCCAACCGTTTCATGGCCGATGGCGTCGCTGACACCATCCCGCTCTGTTCAACCCCCTCCCACCAAACAACAACACCTTCCCCACGGAGAACCCCACGATGCCCACCCTCAACATCAATGGCAAAGACACGGCTGTGGATGCCGATGAATCCACCCCCATCCTTTGGGCCCTGCGCGACACGCTGGGCATGACCGGCACCAAGTTTGGCTGCGGCCAGGCTTTGTGCGGGGCCTGCACGGTGCATCTGAACGGTGCGCCCATTCGTTCGTGCATCACGCCCATTTCGGCGGCGGCAGGCCAGAAGATCACCACCATCGAGGCGGTGACCACCAATGACAAGGTGGGCAAGGCCGTGCACGCCGCCTGGGTCAAGCACGACGTGGCCCAGTGTGGCTACTGCCAAAGCGGCCAGATCATGAGCGCCACCGCACTGCTGCAGGGCAAGAAAAAACCCACCGACGCCGACATTGACGCTGCCATGGCGGGCAATGTGTGCCGCTGCGGCACCTACGTGCGCATCCGCGCGGCCATCCATGACGCTGCCAAGACTCTGGCCTAAGAACACCGAGCAGGAGAACACTATGCATTTCGACGCTCAAACCGCCCGCGCCCACATGCCAAAAGGCCTGGTAGCGCTTATGAATCAGGCGCAAGGCGCTATCAATACAGAATCAGACGCAGCCTCCCACGAAGGCGTGGCGCGCCGCACGTTTCTCAAGGTGTCTGCGGCATCCGGTTTTGCGCTGGGTGCGTTTCCGCTGGTGGCCAGCGCGCAGGGCGCCGGGGCAGCGGCCGCAGGCCTCAAGCCGTTCGAGCAGCCTTCAGCCTTTGTCCGCATCGACGCCGATGGCACGGTCACCGTCACCATCAACCGCCTGGACTTTGGCCAGGGCGTGCAGACCGGCCTGCCCATGATCCTGGCCGAAGAGCTGGATGCCGACTGGAGCAAGGTGCGCAGCGTGCACGGCGATGCCAACCAGGCCTATGCCGACCCGATGATGGGCATGCACCTCACGGGTGGCTCCAACTCCATCAAAAACTCCTACACCCAGTACCGCGAACTGGGCGCTCGCACCCGGGCCATGCTGGTCTCTGCCGCTGCCGCGCAGTGGGGCGTGGATGCCTCGGCACTGCGCACCAGCAACGGTTTCGTCGTCGGCCCCGGGGGCAAGAAGCTGGGCTACGGCGCACTGGCCGAAGCGGCCATGAAGCAGCCCGTGCCCGAAAAGGTCACCTTGAAGGACCCCAAGCAGTTCCGCCTCATCGGCAAGCCCACGGGCCGGCTCGATGCCAAGGCCAAATCGAGCGGCCAGCAGGACTACGGCATTGACGTGCGCTTGCCTGGCATGCTGACGGCCGTGGTGGCGCGCCCGCCGGTGTTTGGCGCCAAGCTGAAGTCGATGGACGACAGCGCCGCCAAAGCCATCAAGGGCGTGAAGGCCGTGCTGCGCGTGCCCACCGACCGGGGCGGCGAGGGCGTGGCCATCGTGGCCGATGGTTACTGGCCCGCCAAGCAGGGCCGCGATGCGCTGAAGGTGGAATGGGACACCAGCGCGGTGGGCAAGCCAGACACCACGGCACTGCTGGCGCAGTACCGCGAGCTGGCCACCAAGCCCGGCAACGTGGCCATGCAGGCCGACATGGCGCCGCTGGCTGGCGCTGCGCACAAGATCAGCGCCGAGTTCGTCTTCCCCTACCTGGCACACGCACCGATGGAGCCCCTCAACTGCACGGTGAAGCTCGATGGTGACAAGGCCGAACTCTGGATGGGCACGCAGATGCCCGGCCTGGATGCGATGGCCGCCGCCAAAACGCTGGGCCTGCAGCCGCAAAACGTGAAGGTGAACACCCAGATGGCCGGTGGCGGCTTTGGCCGCCGTGCCATCCCCACCAGCGACTATGTGGTGGAGGCCTGCGGCGTGGCCAAGGCAGCGCGCACGGCGGGCATCACCGCGCCGGTGCGCACGCTGTGGAGCCGCGAGGACGACATCAAGGGCGGCTACTACCGCCCCATGCACGTGCACCGCGCCGAGATCGGGTTCGACGCCCAGGGCAAGATCCTGGCGTGGGACCACACCATCGTCGGCCAATCCATCACCAAGGGATCGCCGTTCGAGGCCTTCATGGTCAAAAACGGTATCGATGCCACGGCCGTGGAGGGCATGAAGGAGCCGTACAACGTGCCCATGAAACTGTCGGTGCACCACCCCGATGTGAACGTGCCGGTGCTGTGGTGGCGCAGTGTGGGGTCTACCCACACCGCCTACGCCATGGAAACCCTCATCGACGAAGTGGCGCGCACCACCAAGCAAGACCCCGTGGCCTACCGCATGGCCCTGATGGGCGACAAACACCCGCGTCACAAGGCCGCATTGCAACTGGCCGTGGCCCAGTCGGGCTATGGCAAGAAGAAGCTGGCTGCTGACCGCGCCTGGGGCGTGGCGGTGCACGAGTCGTTCGAGTCGGTGGTGGCCTATGTGGTCGAGGCGTCCGTCAAAGACGGCACGCCCAAGCTGCACAGCATCACGGCCGGCGTGCATTGCAATCTGGTGGTCAACCCCAAAAGCGTGGAAGCCCAGGTGCAGGGCGCTGCGCTGATGGGCCTGTCGATGTGCCTGCCCGGCGGCGCCATCACGCTGAAGGACGGCGTGGTGGAGCAAAGCAATTTTGGCGACTTTGCCGTGCCGCGCATCACCGACATGCCCCAGGTGACGGTGCACATTGTGCCGAGCGCTGATCCACCGAAGGGCATGGGCGAGCCTGGGTTGCCTCCGCTGGCACCTGCGTTTGCGAATGCCATTGCCCAACTAACGGGCAAAACGCCGCGCGAGCTGCCGTTCAAGCTGGCTTGAGTGCAGCGTGCATCCGGGGGGCGGGTGCCTCACCCCCCGGGTGCTTCTGATGCAGCGGCCATCTTGACCAGCTCCAGAAACGCCCGCAGGGTGGCCGTGGGCTGCCTGCGGCTGGGGTAGTACAGGTAGAAGCCCGGGATGGGTGGGCACCAGTCGTCCAGCACGCTCACCAGCGCGCCGCTGGCCAGGGCCTCGCGGGCGTAGGGTTCGTACAGGTACGCAAACCCCACGCCCGCCAAGGCCGCCTGCAGGATGAGCGGCATGTCGCCCACGGTCAGGCGGCCTTGCACATCCACCGCGATCTTTTCGCCGGCCTTTTCAAACTCCCACGCATAGCGCGCTCCGCTCGGAAAGCGTATGCGCACGCAGGGCATCTGCATCAGATCGCGCGGGTTGCGCGGCGCACCCACCCCCGCGAGCAGGACAGGGGACGCCACCACCATCAGCTGCTGCTGCGGGCCCAATGGCAGGGCCACCATGTCCTGCTGCAGGCGTTCTCCGTAGCGGACGCCTGCGTCAAAGCCACCTTCGACAATGTCGACCAACCCGTCGTCCAGCACCAACTCGACCTCGGCCTGCGGGTGCTGCGCCAGAAACTGTGCAACCAGCGGCCCCAGCACCAGGTCGCCCGCCGAGCGCGGTGCATTGATGCGCAGCAGGCCCTGCGGGGTGTCGCGGAACACGTTGATGTCGTCGATGGCCGCAGCAATATCCTGCAAGGCGGGCCCTACACGATCGAGCAACTGGCGCCCGGCTGGCGTCAGCGCCACGCTGCGCGTGGTGCGGCTGAACATGCGCACGCCCAGCCGCTCCTCCAGCGAACGCACGGCATGGCTGATGGCCGAGGCCGACAGGCCCAGCTCTTGCGCGGCGGCCCGAAAGTTCAGGTGGCGGGCGATGGTGCTCAGGAGTTTGAGATCTGCGAGGTCCAGGCTCATTGTTGAAATTAGTTCATTGATGTGTGCATTTTCAGGCCATTTATATATTCCATTTTCAACAATAAGCTTCCCGCTGATTTGCTACACCACAGGAGAGAACATGCAAAACAGCGAGTGGAATCTGGCCGGGAAAACTTATCTGGTGAGCGGAGCGTCTTCGGGCATTGGCGCCGAAACTGCCGTGGCGCTGGGGCGCCACAAAGCGAATGTGGTGCTGGCCGCGCGCCGCACGGCCGAATGCGAAGCGGTGGCCGAGCGGGTGCGTGCCGTCGGTGGACAGGCCTGGGTGACGGCCCTGGACGTGACCGATGAGGCCAGCGTACAGCGCAGTGTCGAAGCCACAGTGCAGCACTTTGGCCGCCTGGACGGCGCCTTCAACAACGCAGGCGCCCTGGGGGTCGCAGGCCCTTTGCACACCCTGAATGCAGCGGACGTGCAGGCGGTGCTGCAGGCCAACACGTTGGGCATCTTCTATGCAATGAAGCACCAGATTGCCGCAATGCTGAAGACGGGTGGCGGGGCCATCGTGAACAACCTGTCCATCTCGTCCCAGGTGGGGTTCAACGGCATCAGCGCCTATACCGCCAGCAAACACGCGGCCCTGGGCCTCACGCGCAATGCGGCGATGGAGTATTTTCAGCAAGGCATCCGCGTGAACGCCGTGAGCCCGGGACCCACGGTCACGCCGATGGCGCTGGCCGCCTTTGGCAACGAGGATGCGATGCGCAACACACTGCAAGCCTCGGTGTCGGGCCGCCCTGCAGCCCCGGCCGAGATGGCGGGGCCGGTGCTGTTTTTGCTGTCGGATGCAGCCAGCTTTGTGAGCGGGCACAACCTGGTGGTAGATGGCGGGTATACGCTGGCTTGAGTCCCGTCGCAGTGCGGCGGACGGCCTAGAATCTCGCCCGCTGTGCGCCGCACGGTTCATTGTCCAACGCAGGTCCTATCTCCATGTCTCTCGATCCCTCGTCTCCCGTGGTCCTGGTGCTGGCCTCCGGCCGGGGCGATCGGTTTGTGGCATCGGGCGGGCAGGTGCACAAGCTGCGCGCATTGCTGGCGGGGGTACCGGTGCTGGAGCACACGCTGGCCGCCGTGCGCGCCAGTGGGCTGGCCTGGCACCTGGAGGATGTGGGCCATCCGGGCATGGGCGATTCGATTGCGGCGGCGGTGCGGGCCACGTCCCAAGCGGCGGGCTGGCTGGTGTTGCCGGGAGATCTGCCTCTGGTGCGGCCTGACACCCTGCAAATGCTGGCACAGGCCGTGGCGAAGAGGGCGGTGACGGTACCGTTCTTTCACGGCGAGCGCGGCCACCCCGTGGGATTTGCTGCGCAGTGCTTGCCGGATCTGCTGGCCCTGTCGGGCGAGCAAGGGGCCGCCCGCGTGGTGCGCAAGTTTGCTGAGCAAGGGCAGGTGCAAAACCTGGCGGTGGAGGACGAGGGCACGGTGACGGACATTGACACCGTGCAGGATCTGGCGCGCGCCGAACGCCTCCTTGCCAGCCGTCCACCGGCCTGATCTGCCAAAAACCAAACCCGCCGGCCATCTCTGGCGGGCGGGTTGCGGGGGAGGGGCGGTTCAGGCCCAGGAGCCCATAGCAGCCTCTTTGTTTATGACTTGGCGGCAATGACCGCACAGGCCAGACGGGGACCGGCATTGCCAGTGGGCTGGGTCTTGTAGTCGTCCGGGTCGCGGTGCACGATCAGGCCCTTGCCGACGATGTCATTGGCCGTGCTGCCGACGCGGATCGTGCGCGACTCAAAGCTGAAACTGGCCACACCATTGGCATCGGCCTTGAGGCTGGGCAGGTCGCCCGTGTGGTGATCACCCATGCCGTGGTGGCCGTGGGATTTGCCGCCTGGGTTGAAGTGGCCGCCGGTGCTCATGCCGTCGCCGCTGCTGCAGTCGCCTTTTTCATGCACATGAAAGCCGTGCTCGGCATTGGGCTTGAGACCGCTGATGGAGCCAGACACCTTCACCACGTCGCCCGACTGCACGAACGTGACCGTGCCAGCGGTGGTGTTGCCGCGCGTGGGTTCTAGTTTGGCGGAGGCGCTGGGCCCTGAGGTATAGGCTGCACAGCCCGCCAAGGCCAGCGCCGTAACGGATGACAGGACAAAAGCGAAACGGATCTTCATGACTCAAACTCCTTAGAACAATGAAACCACCCGGTATTTAACCTGGCACCGAGGCGCAGTCTCCCCGTCGGGCCCATGCGCGTCCAGCAAAGATGTGCACTATGCCTCTTTTTGGGCCAGCGCAATCAAACGGGCCAGGGCCCGGTCATGGATGCCGTGCCTGCGCAGCTCGTCATACGTGGCCTGGGCGTAGTCTCGCGTGGTGCCATAGCGCCCACAGGCCTGCTCAAAAATACGGCAGTACTCGTGGTCGGGCAGCTCACCCGTGTGGTTGGGGCTTTTGCGCGACAGGGTGAAGGCCAGCGCGCGCACCGTGCCGTGCGGGGTGTGGCACGTGAGCCAGCGCGGGTCGTACACGGCGGTGATCATCTCTCGCTGCCACAGGTTGATCATGACCTGCCGCGCATGCGCCTTGTCCACACGGAACACCATGCCCCGGCAACTGCCGCCCGACAACATGCCGAACACCAGGCCCGGGCATTCGGGCGTGCCCCGGTTGATGCGGCTCCACATCTTGAGCGCCCGGTGCCACCCATGCACCTTGGCCGGGCGGCGCTCGGCATAGTCGAAGTCCGGGCGCCAGATGAGCGAGCCGTAGCCAAAGATCCAAAGGTCTTCGTGACCACCCCATTCGTTCAGGGCGCGCTCCAGCATGGGGGCCGGATCTCGCAGCGGGGCGGGCAGGTTCGTCATGGGTTCACTCTACAATCGAAAGCTTTGCTTTAACGCTCTGGGGACTTGTGTTTGCAGGTTTCGCCACTGCCCCAGCATCCATTCTTTTTCTTAATCACTGCAGGAATCTCCAATGTCTAGTTCTGACGACGATAGCCAACAACGTTTTGCCCTGGGTTTCCTGTTTGCGCTGATTGCGCTGGTGATCTCTGTGGTGGTCGGTACCGTGGTGGTCAAGCGCGTGGGCGCTTCGGGTGCCGCCAAGCCTGCTGCAACGGCCGTTGCAAGCAGCGCGCCAGCTGCAACAGCGGCCGCAGTTGCTGACGACGCTGCCAGCGTGCGGGTTGAAAACGGCGTGGTGAAGTTCTACTTTGCCACTGCCAAGGCCGAGCTGGCGGCTGGCGCCAACGAAGCCCTGGCCGACGTGGTCAAGGGTGTGACCGAGGGCAAGAAGGCTGTGATCTCGGGCTTTCACGACGCCACGGGTGACGCAGCCCTGAACGCCGAGCTGGCCAAGCAACGCGCCTTTGCAGTGCGCGATGCGCTCAAGGCCCTGGGCGTGGCGGAAGACAAGATCGAGCTGAAGAAGCCTGAAGAAACCACCGCCACCGGCAGCAACGCCGAAGCGCGCCGCGTGGAAGTGGCACTGGGCGCTTGATGCCTGCGTAATGACCTGCAGCAGGTCGCTCCATAAAAAAACCCGGCAGTGCCGGGTTTTTTATTGAGTCAAATTTGCATCTAGCGCTTATCCATCATGCGCCAGCAGCTATACATTTGATAGTGCTGGTTAACGCAAGCCTGCGCCACCAGCCCCCTCGGTGCGCTGGATCAATTCAATCTTGTAGCCATCCGGGTCGGTCACAAACGCGATCACCGTCGTGCCGCCTTTGACCGGGCCCGCTTCGCGCGTCACGTTACCGCCCGAGGCCTTGATCTTCTCGCACGCCGCGTAAGCATCCGGAACACCCAGGGCGATGTGGCCATAGGCAGTGCCCATCTCGTAGCTTTCCTGGCCCCAGTTGTAGGTCAGCTCTATCTCGGCCTGGCCGGGGTTGCCGCCTTCGAAACCGAGGAAGGCCAGCGAGTATTTGTACTCGGGGTTCTCGGACTGGCGCAGCAGCTGCATGCCCAGGACGTTGGTGTAGAAATCAATCGAGCGTTGAAGGTTGCCAACGCGCAGCATCGTGTGGAGGAATTTCATCCCTTCGATTGTGCAGGCACGTCAAAAACCAGGCAGGTGGTGGTGGCGTGGGCATACAGCGTGCCGTCCGGCCCCACGAGGCGCGCTTCGGCCGTGGCCAACTGGCGCCCGCTGTGGATCACCCGGCCTTCGGCGCGCACACGCTGCACCTTGGGCGTGATGGCCTTGACCAGGTTGATGCCCAGCTCGGCCGTGGTGTAGCCGCGCCCGGGTTCCATGCGCGTATGGATGGAGCAGCCCAGGGCCGAGTCGAGCAGGGTGGCAAACCAGCCGCCGTGCACGGTGCCCATGGGGTTGAGGTGCTCAGCGCGGGGTGTGCCCTGGAAGATGGCTGTGCCTTCGCCCACTTCCACGATCAAGAAGTCCAGCGTCTTGGCGATGGCGGCGTAGGGCAGTTCGCCGCGCAGCATGGCCTGCATCTGCTGCAGGCCGTTCAGATGGGCGATCTGCTCGCGCCGGGCCACGCCAGGGCCGGGGCCTGCGTCCAGGGTGGCGAGGATGTCGCGCTCTTGTGCAAGCCAATGTTCCAGTTGGTTGTGCTGTGTCATGGGGGTGTCCGGGTTGTTGGCGGGGTTTACATGCATGAGTTGCATATGCAATTATTGCAGATACAATTAAATCCATGCAAGCCGAACCAACCACCCTGGCCCCCGTACTGCCACGGGGCTGCACCAACTTCAAGCTGCGCCAGCTGATGCGCCGCATAGCCGCGCACTACGACGCCGAAATGGCGAAGTGCGGGCTCAAGACCACGCAGTATTCGCTGCTGTCGCATGTGCTCACGCTGGGGCCTATCCGCCCGGGCGACCTGGCGGTGGCCATGAAGATGGATGCGTCCACGCTGACGCGTAACCTGCGCCCTCTGGTGGATGCAGGATGGGTCACGTTGGAGGCGGGCGCCGATGCTCGCAGCCGCCTGGCCCACATCACCGACGCAGGTCGCGAAAAACGTGCCGAGGCGCAGCGCCACTGGAAGGCTGCGCAACTCGCGCTGAATGAAACGCTGGGCGTGGAACGCGTGATGGCGCTGCATGCGCTGGTGGACGACTCTCTCGATTTGCTGGCAGCACTGCCAGTGCAGGAGGCTGGGCATGACGAATAACGACACCCCTCCGGTCGTCGCAGCCAAGTCCACCGCGCCACTGGCACTGTGGCTCGTGCTGCTGGCCGCCGCTGGCGCCTTTGCGCTCACCATGGGCACGCGCCAGACCATGGGCCTGTTCCTGTCGGCGCTCAACACCTCCACGGCATTGGGCATTGGCAGCATCAGTCTGGCCTTTGCGTTTGGCCAGCTGTGGTGGGGGCTGACGCAGCCGTTTGCAGGGGCTGTGGCCGACCGCATTGGCACGGGCCGTGTGATCCTGCTGGGCGTGGCGCTGGTGGCGCTGGGCACTTTCATCACGCCGTACATGACGACCACGGCCGGGCTGATTTTTGCGATTGGCGTGCTGGCCGCAGGCGGCGCGGGCATGGCCGGGCCGTCGGTGCTGATGGCGGCCACGGCGCGGCTGGTGCCCGCCAGCAAGCGCGGGCTGGCCAGTGGCATCGTGAACGCGGGGGGATCGTTCGGGCAGTTTGTGATGGCGCCCATTGCCATCAGCCTGACCGCTGCCGTGGGCTGGGCCAGTGCCATGCAGTGGCTGGGCGTGCTGGTGCTGCTGGCGCTGCCTGCGGTGTGGGTGCTCAAGGGCAATTCCAACGCGCTGGCTGCGCAGGCTGCGGCTGCGTCCGGCCAAAAGGCGTTGACCGCGCGCGAGGCCATTGCCCAGGCGCTGGCAACGCCCAGCTACCGGTACCTTGCGGTGGGCTTTTTGGTATGCGGGTTTCACGTTGCCTTCCTGGCCACGCACCTGCCTGGGGTGATTGCGGCCTGCGGATTGGCGCCCGAGGTGGGCGGCTGGGCGCTGGCTGTCATCGGGCTGTTCAACATTGTCGGCAGTCTGGCCATGGGCTGGGCGGTAGGGCGCTGGCGCATGAAGTCATTGCTGTCGCTGCTGTACGCCACGCGCGGCCTGGCAGTGCTGGTCTTCTTGTTCGCGCCCAAGACACCCATGGTGGTGCTGATCTTCGCCGCCGTGATGGGTGTGACGTTCCTCTCCACCGTGCCGCCCACCGCTGGGCTGGTGGCCAAGATGTTCGGCACGGCCAACATGGCCATGCTGTTCGGCATCGTGATGCTGTCGCACCAGGTTGGCGGCTTTTTTGGCGCCTACCTGGGCGGCAGCGTATTCCAGGCCACGGGCAGCTACGACTGGGTCTGGTACATCGACATTGTGCTGGCCGTGGGCGCGGCACTGATCAATCTGCCCATCCGCGAGGCGCGATTGGCGCGCCGGGCCGCCTCCGCCGCCTGAGCCCACAAGGCATCCATCCCCTTGAATGAAAGCCAATGACATGACGGACACCCACGCCCGCAGCGCCTCCATGGCAGGAAAATCTCCGATCTATCTGGACGACCTGGCCGTGGGCGACCAGTTCAAAAGTGGCGAACACGCCATGGATGAAGCGCAGATCACCAGCTTTGCCGCCCAGTTCGACCCGCAGCCGTTTCATCTGGATGACGCCGCCGCGCGTGACACGCTGTTTGGCGGCTTGGCCGCCAGCGGCTGGCACACGGCGGCCGTGACCATGCGCCTGCAGGTGACCAGCGGACTGCCCATTGCGGGCGGCATCATCGGGGCGGGGGGCGAGCTGAGCTGGCCCCGGCCCACGCGCGCCACCGATGTGCTGCATGTGGTGAGCGAAGTGGTGCAGATACAGCCCTCCAAGTCCAAGCCCGATCGCGGCATGGTCACGGTGCGCAGTGAGACGCGCAACCAGCATGGCGATGTGCTGCAGCTGTCTACCGTGCGCATCGTGGTGCCGCGCAGGCCTGCGGCCGATGGTGCAGGGGCTTGATGTGACCGATGCACTGAACCCCCGCACCCGCATGCTGCTGGAGGCACCCATCGCCCCCACGCTGCTGCGCCTGGCCGCACCCAATGTGCTGGTGATGCTGGCGCAAGCGGGCGTCGGGCTCATCGAGACCTACTTTGTCGGCAAGCTGGGCACCGATGCGCTGGCGGGCATGGCGCTGGTATTCCCGGTCGTCATGCTGATGCAGATGACTTCCGCCGGTGCCATGGGCGGCGGCATTGCGTCGGCCATTGCGCGTGCCTTGGGCGCTCGGCGCCGGGACGATGCCGACGCCCTGGTGCTGCACTCCTTGGTCATCGCGGCGGTGTTCTCGCTGATCTTTACAGTCGGCGTGGTGGGAGGAGGGCGCTGGCTTTACACCCGCATGGGCGGCACCGGCGGCGCGCTGGCTGCGGCGCTGGTCTATTCCAACTGGGTGTTTGCGGGCGCGTTTCTGGTGTGGCTGTTCAACACGCTTTCGGCCGTCATTCGGGGCACGGGCAACATGGCCGTGCCTGCCTATGTCACGGTGCTGGGCGCCTTCGTGCTGGTGCCGCTGTCACCGTTGTTGATCTTTGGCTGGGGCCCCGTGCCCGGCCTGGGCATTGCCGGCGGGGCCATTGCGCTGATGGCGTACTACCTGATCGGCAGCGTGGTGCTGGCAGCGTATCTGTGGTCGCCGCGCAGCCTGCTGCGGCCATCGTTGGCGCACATCCGGTTTCGCTGGGTGCTGTTCAAGGACATCCTGCGGGTCGGGTTGGTGGGCACCGTGTCGACCGTGGCCACCAATGTAGCGATTGGGGTGACCACCGCGCTGGTCGGCGGTTTTGGCACGGCGGCCATTGCCGGGTATGGAACCGCATCGCGGCTTGAGTACCTGCTGGTGCCCCTGGTATTTGGCCTGGGCGCGCCGCTGGTGGCCATGGTCGGCACCTGCATCGGCGCGGGCCAGCGTGAGCGCGCCCTGCGCGCCACCTGGATCGGCGCGGCCATGGCGTTTGTAATGGCCGAGGCGATTGGTCTGTGGGCGGCGGCCTTTCCCCATACGTGGCTGTCGCTTTTCAACAGCGACCCCGCCATGCTGGAGGCGGGCGCGCTGTATCTGCGTACCGTCGGGCCGGTGTATGGCTTTTTCGGCCTGGGCCTGGTGCTGTACTTTGCCTCGCAAGGGGCAGGGCGCCTGCTCTGGCCTGTGATCGGCAACATCACGCGCCTGGCGGTGGCCGTGACTGGCGGCTGGCTGGCGCTGCGCTGGGGTGGTGGTTTGGCGGCGGTGTTTGCCGCACAAGCCGTGGCGCTGGTGCTGTACGGCGTGGTCAACGCCTGGGCGATTGCAGGTGGCGCCTGGTTCGGTCCGGTCGGTTGGCCACGCAGCCTGGCGGGCCTGCTGCGGCGCATGCCACAGGCGTAGAAATATAGCCAGAATTGCTGCTAGCGCTTACCCATCAAGCGCTAGCAGCTATCAATTTGGTAGTATTTCGTTGAATCAGACCGGAACGGTGTAGTTCAGCGTCATGCGGCCACCATCCACGGTCACGATCTCGCCGGTCACATAGCTGGCGGCGTCGCTAGCCAGCCAGGCCACCACATCGGCAATCTCCGACGGCTCGCCCAGCCGCTTCATGGGCGTGCGGCTCATGATCTTGTTCTTGGCCTCATCGCTGGTCAGCACAGCCTTGGCGGCCAGCTCGGTGGCGATGGTGCCGGGTGCTACGGCGTTCACGCGGATGTTCCTGTCGGCCAGCGCCAGCGCCATCACGCGCGTGAGCTGGTTCACGCCGCCTTTGCTCACGTTGTAGCTCGCGATATTGGGGATGGTCAGCACACCGTTGACCGAGCTCATGTTGACAATGGAGCCGCCACCCGAAGCCACCATGGTCCGCGCCACTGCCTGCCCGACAAGGAACGAGCCCTTGAGGTTGACCCGCAGCACTGCATCAAAGTCGGCCTCGGTCACCTCCAGAAAATCCGCCGCGCGGAAGATGCCCGCGTTGTTCACCAGCACGTCGATGCGTCCGTGGGCGGCCAGCACCTGGGCGACCAGCGCATCCACCTGCGCCTTGTCGCCTACGTCGCAGCGCACATACAGCGCGCCCAGTTCCGCAGCCAGGGCCTGGCCGCGTGCATCGTCCACATCCACGATCACCGGTTTGGCGCCTTCAACCGCAAAGCGGCGGACGCAGGCTTCACCAATGCCTTGCGCGCCACCGGTAACGATGCAGACGCGGCCTGTGTGGCCAAAGTGGATGGAAGACCGGAGGGATGGGGCAGGGCTTGTAGGATTCATGGGCGTGGATGGTAGCGGGTGGGGGAGGAGGGTGGAGCCGGAAACCTGCATTAGCTTCGAGTTGCCGCCAGTGCGCGGGCCCAAGGGCGATCAATGCCTGTTCTCGCTTTCTGCGGGGTTTGCAAGGAAGCGCCGCAGACCGTCAGCGCACCGGCTGCAGGGCACCAACCCACTCCGGCGGCGGCTGCCACGCCCGGATCCAGCGGATCAGATCCGGCAGCGGCATCGGCCTGGCAATGCCATAGCCCTGCAGGCCATCGCACCCCAGATCGCGCAGTGCCCCGGCATGGGCCGTGGTCTCCACACCTTCCGCCACCACGGTGCGGTTGAACGCATGGGCCAGGCTCACGATGCCGCGCACCAGGGCACGATCGCGCTCGTTGTCGAGCATCTCGCGCACGAAGGACTGGTCGATCTTCACGATCTGTGCGGGCAGGCGTTGCAGATAGGTGAGCGATGAGTAGCCCGTGCCGAAGTCGTCGATGGAGCATTACACACCCAGCTCGTCCAGCCCCTGGATGACATAGGCCACGGCCGAGAGGTCGTTGAAGGTTTCGGTTTCCAGCAACTCGACCTCCAGAAAGGGCTGGGGCAAGGATGGGTGCCGCTTGAGCAGTCGCGCGACTTCTTGCTGAAACCGGCTGTCGATCAGTGTGGGCACTGCGATGTTGATGCTCAAGGGCAGGGGACAGCCCTGGGTGACGAGCGTGTGCCCGGCTTTGAATGCAGCGTCCAGCACCCAATAGTCCAGTTTGCCGGAAGCAGGGGTGCCCACAATGTCATCCATAAACGCACCCGGCGCCAGCAGCCCCCTCTCGGGATGGTGCCACCGGATCAAGGATTCGGCACCAATCACCTGCCCATCCGAGATTCTGACCTTGGGCTGAAAAAACAGCTCCATCTCGCCTTGCAGCAGGGCGTCCTCGACCAGCTTGGCCGTGTGCCTGCGCGCTTGCAGCCGCTGGCCCTGCTGGACGTCGAACACCGCGATCCGGTCCTTGCCTTGTTCCTTGGCCGCATACAGCGCCAGGTCTGCATGGCGCAGCAGGCCGTCAGCGTCCCCCAGATCATCGGGATAGAACGTGACCCCGGCACTGCAGGTCAGGCGCAGTTGCACATTGTCCAGAACGGCCGTCCGCGCCAGCGACTGGCGCAGGCCCTCGAGCCGCTGCAGGGCGGCTTCGGTGTGTGCGCAGTCTTTCAGTGCCACGGCGAATTCATCGCCGCCAATGCGGCCAATGAGGTTGTCTGGCCCTGCCTCGGCCCGCAGGCGCTGCGCAAATACCCGAAGGAACTGGTCCGCCAGGGGCTGACCCCATTGCTCGTTGAGGTCCTTGAACTGGTCGATGTCCAGCAAACACAGGGCCAGGATGCCATTGGTTTCGATGCGTTTCTGGAGGGTCGCATTCAGCTCCTTGGCAAAAAGGCGGCGGCTGGACAGGCCGGTGAGGGCGTCGTAGTTGCCAAACTGCTGCAGGGCCTGCTCCAGGCGGCGCTGCTCGGTCACATCCTTGCCCACAGAGACCCATTTGCGCACGACGCCGTCCGGGTCCTTGATGCCTTCGATGGTGACCTCCGAGACAAAGGCTTCGCCATTTTTGCGGCGCCTGACCAGTTCGCCATGCCATCGGCCGTCTCGCTCGATGGCCTGTGCGACGCGGCGCAGGAATGTGGATTCGCCCCCTTCGTCGAGGCGCAGGACGGCAGATGACTTGCCAATCAGCTCCTCGCGCGAGTAGCCCAGCACGTTGCTGTAGGTCGGGTTGACATCCAGCACGGTGCCGTCCGGTTGCACTATGGCAATCGTGTCCTTGCTGTTGACGAAAACGCTGGCGGCCTGCCGCGCTTCGGCCAGCATGGTCTTCAAGGTCTCGGCTGTCTGCTCCAGGGTCTCTTCGCGCTGGTTGAGTTTTTGCGTGTTGTCCAGTAGGAACCCCAGCAGCACCGTGCCGATGGGGTAGATCACCACCACAGCCATCCAGGAGCGCGTCGTGACTGCTCGCGCAATCTCTGGCGGCAAGGTCTGTATCGCCAGCATGCCGCCGGCCGCCAGGCTCAAGCCGAGTCCGATTAGCCAGACCCCATCGGAAAAGGCTCCAAAACGCTGCGGAGAAAAGTAAGGCCTGTGGCGCTGCCAGAGCCACCCGATGCCCGTGGTCAAAACAATACCGACCATGGCCGGGCCGCTGCCGATGCCGCCCAGGCTGAGCCGGTAGGCGCCGAGCACCACAGCGCACAGCACAGCACCCAGCGGCGACAGATAGGCGCCGGCCAGGCCCGCCATCACCAACCTGGCGTCAACGATCACGCCTTCGGCCAGCCGCAAAGGCACGAGCATGGTCAGGATGCCGATGACTCCGAACATGAGCCCTGTGATCCAGGGCAACCATCGTTGCCGCGCCTTCCTGATGCCCAGGTCGGGATGGCGCAGGCCACTCAGGACAATGCTGTACAGCGCGGCCAGAAAACACAGCAGGCCCGCGTTCATTCCCATGTCCCGAATCAAAGACGTGGTGTCGATGTTCATGGCACCTTCTCGTGCGATTGGTGGGCCATCATAAGGAATGGCACGGTCCGATGTGACGCTATCTTTAAAATAGATACGATGTATATTATGTTAAGTAACAAACATTCTATCCACGGTCTTTTGGCAGGCTTCCCGGTTCTGCAATCCAGCGTCCTGGCACCACGACGCAGCCCAGCACAATAGGCATAACGCTAGTTCTCGGGGCCCAAAACCTCTCCATTGGGGCCCCACGTCACCTGCGTCAATCCGGGTTCCATGGCTTCCAATCGACGGCGCTCCAACTCCGTCGCACTGAGCTGCCCCAATTCATGCCGCCCCACGTCGGCAAGTTCACTTTCATGGCGCAGTTGATCCGCTCTCTCCAGGGCTGAGCGGACGTGACCAAGCAGGTCTTTTTCATCCCAGGGTTTCAACAGATAACGAAAGACTTCTGCGTCATTGACGGCTCGCATCAGGTTCTCCGAATCGGACGACGCGCTTAAAACCATCCGGACTGCCTTGGGCTGAATGGTTCGCACCAGACCCAGAAACTCCACGCCAGTCATGAGCGGCATCCTAAAGTCCGAGATCACCACGTCAAAGGCGGTCTCTCTCAGTCTGGCCAAGGCAACTTCCGGATCCACGGTCTCTTCAATGCGGAGCTCAGAACCGAGTCCCGCCCGCAGACTGCGCTTGATTGCAGCCAAGACGTGGTGTTCATCATCGAGCAAGAGAATTCTCTGCATGGCTGGCTCCCTCTCCGTTACGGTTTTATGGGCAAGATCATTTCCACATCGTCCCGCCCTTCGCGCAATCGCAGCCTCTTGATCAATTCGGCGGTGAGCACGTGATCGGCGGCAAGCAACACGGCGCCTTCGCTGGACAAAAGATCGCGCGCCAGGATCATGCCGGGTCGAAGTTGTGCCGTTCGCAGCATGCGCGGCGGAGCGTCTGCAACGGGCGCAGCCTTCAGGAGCATCTGCAGGAACACATCCACCACTTCTGGATGAAACTGGGTTCCCCTGCCCCTGGCAATCATTGATCGTGCGTCTGCAGCACTCAGGGGGGTGGAGCTGAGATGGCCGATCTGCAGATCATCGTAGGTATCTGCCACAGCGAGGATGCAGGCCCCCATTGGAATCATCTCCCCGACCAGGCCATCTGGATATCCGAGCCCATCGTGCCGCTCGTGGTGGCTGCGGATGATGTTGGACACCGTCTGCATGTCATCCAGCGCCATCAGTGCCTGCTCTCCCAGAACGGCATGCCGTCGGTATTGCGCAGTTTCTTCATCGGAAAGCTTGGGAACGGGTTTGGCCAGCAAGGTGTCAGGCAAGGCAATCTGCCCAATGTCATGCATGAGCCCTGCGATGAACGCGTCCTGTTGATCCGCTTCCGCCATGTTCATGGCCCGTGCGGTGCGACGGGCCAGATCCGCCACACGGCGCGAGTGGCCGGAGAGTTGCCCACCTCGCCACTCCATGAGGTTGGAAAACACCTTGATGGAGGTAAGGTAGTTTTTCTTGATCTTTTGACTGAGCTGGAGCAACTCGCTGGTGCGCGCCGCAACCTTTTCCTCCAGGGTTTCATTCAATTCCATCAAGGCCTGGTTTTTGGCCCTGAGCAGTTCTTCCAACCGGGTTTTTTCGTCTTCCAGGGCATGCCGCTCAAAAATCTGGTGAGCCGTGGCAAGCACCTCACCGTCATCCCACGGCTTGGTGATGTACCGATAGACTTCCCCGCTGTTGATGGCCGCGATGGTTGACCCAATGTCAGCGTAGCCTGTGAGCAGTACGCGTGTCGTTTTGGGCCACCGCACCCGTATCTGCTCCAGCAACTGGGCCCCGCTCATGCCGGGCATTCTCATGTCGGAGAAGACCAGATCCACAGGCTCTTGCTCGAGGTGCGCAATGGCTTGGGCACCACTCGTGGCCGTTGTCACCTGGTATCCGCTGCCACGAAACAGCCGCCTGAGCGAGGCCACAATGTTGGGCTCGTCGTCCACGCACAGAATGCGCCAGACGCGCTGACCACCGCCCTGCAGGCTGGCGCCCTCCTCTTGCAAAGCCGCCCCTGACAAAGCGGTGACGTCGGTAGGGGAATTCACACCTCAAGCCTCCTGCGGGTGCTGAATCGGCAGCGTGACACGAAAACGAGTCCCAACCCCCTGCTCGCTGAACACGTCAATGCTGCCAAAGTGCTTCTTGACGATGCCATAGGAAAGAGACAGTCCAAGCCCGGTCCCTTTGCCCACCGCTTTGGTGGTAAAGAACGGGTCGAAAATTCTTCCCAGATTCTCTTTGGCAATGCCTTCGCCGGTATCCTGTACTTCCACCCATACCCGGCTGTCGTCAGCGCCGGTGCTGATGGTGATGACGCCCCTGTCTGCCTGGATGGCGTGCGCAGCGTTGACCAGAAGGTTCATGAAAACCTGATTGAGTTCAGACGGAAGGCACTCGATATCCGGGAGTTCACCGTACGCCTTGACGACCTCCGCCTTGTATTTGATTTCGTTGTTGACGATGTTCAGTGTGGAATCAATGCCATGGTGCAAATCGGCCAAGACCCACTTTTGTGAGGTGTCCACCCGGGAGAAGTCCTTCAGGTTCTGGACAATATTGCGCACCCGCGTGATGCCGTCCTTCGACTCTGCCATCAACGAGGGGATGTCCTCCTTCAGAAAGTCCAGTTCTATCTTTTCGCGCAGATCCCTCAGACGGGCTGCTGCCGGAGTGCCTGCCAATGCGGACTCGGCCTCTTCATAGGCAGCGAGCATCTGAAAAAGATCACCCAGATAGCGTTCAAGAGTCCCGAAATTAGAGAATATGAATCCAATCGGATTGTTGATTTCGTGGGCCACCCCGGCAGCCAGTTGCCCGATGGAGGCCATTTTTTCCGACTGCATGAGCTTGTCTTGTGCATCCGAAAGTTTGGCATTCAGTTGCATCAGCTCCTCATTGGAGCGCAGCAGTTCCTTGACCCGGTCTGCAGTGACATCGGCGACAGAGAGCGGCGAGGATGTCGTGATTGCGGACTCAGCCAATAGCGGATCGTGAGAACTCATGTCAACCCTCCTTCAGGCCAGCAGCGCGTGACAGACGACGTCATGTTGTTCAGCAACGGTGTCAAAAACTTCCCTGTAGGCCTTCTCACCCAGCGAGAGCCTGCCCCAGGCGTCCAGTGACAGCAGCGGCACCATGTCATCTTCCTGGTGCGAAAGATCGAGGCCATGGGCAATGTTGTCAGCAACATGGACGAGATCCACAAGCCCTCTGCCAGCAGGGGACCGAGGCCGGTGATGGCATGCGATGGCTGCGACGATCTCTGGGGCAAAGTGCCAATGCTCCGCGATGAGGCCGCCAACCTCAGCGTGGTCAACACCAAATTGATGCTGTTCTGCAACATGCATGAAACAGTCATGTTCTGTCCGATATGCAATGGCCTGGGCATACTCCTCCTCATAGGAGCTGACCAGAACCAAGCGCCCAATGTCATGCAACAGCCCCAACGTAAACGCGGCGTCTTCGTCCAATCGGGTGCGCTGCGCCAGGGCCCGGCAGGTGAGCGCCGTACCGATGGAATGGCACCAGAACGCATCGAAGTCGAAGCCTTGGCAGCGGGACTTGGCAAACCCGCTGACAAGGCCTGCGGCCGTTGCCACGCCGCGCAACGTGCGCAGCCCCAGGATTGCCGTAGCCTCCGTGATCGAAGTGACCTGACGCGGCAACCCGTAGAAGGAAGAATTCGCAAGTCGAAGGGTTTTCGCGGCAATGGCCTGGTCGTGCGATATCTTTATGGCCAGTTGCTCCGCCGAAACATCGCTGTCGCCAAAGGACTGGATCAACTCCAGCACGACTGCTGGCAAGGCAGGCAATCCGTGCACGCCGTGCAAGATTGCATCTGCAGTGAGTTGCTTCATGGCCTCTCCTCAAGCCGGTGCCTCAAAATCATGTGCAGCAATGGGTTGAGTTGCCCTGCCCGCAGGGCAGGCCTGAACAAGTGCAACAAACGCTGTTCCGTCAGTGCCCGTTGCTCAACCGGATCCACTTTTCCATTGCGCTGTGCTAACTCCTCGGGGGCATTCACAAAAATCGTGTCGATACCTCGATGCTGCAAGTTGTTGAGAATTTCGCGCGTGACAGGCGTCCCCTCTGGCAACAGAAGTTGCGCATGGGCATCCAGTACGGGCTGCGCTAAAAGTAGTCCCTCCGGAACCCGTTCAGTGGTGGTAGCAAGAGCTTGCATGGGCGCGCATAGAGTTCAAGCCGCACTGCCTGGCACCAAGACCAGCAATCGACCTCGTGAGTGATTTTCTCCTCCGATGGAGCGGCATACAACGCGAAACGTCTCTCCGGCGAGTTGCACATCGTGGTAGCTCTGATCGGCGGCTCGCCATACATGGCGCAGATCTGCCGGTAGCACGTCGTCCGCATCCTGTCCCAACAACGCGGTGGTCCTTCCAAACAGTGCCTCTGCATCTGCATTCACAAATGCCACCATACCCTCCAGGTCCACCCCAATGACCGCCGCAGGAATATGATCCAAGACCTCCCGTGCGACGCTCAGGCTACTCTCTTCGCGGTGAATTTGCTCACGTTGATTCGTTAGCAACTGTTGCAAACGGTCGTTAACGGCAGTGAGTTCTTCGTTGGCTCGCAGAACTGCGCTCGCCAGCCGCCGATTCTCATCGGCCATTCCCTTTTGGGAGAACGCTTCCGCCACATGCCCGCGAAGCCGCTCGTCATCCCATGGTTTTGTGAGGAACTTGTAGATAGCCCCTTCATTGATCGCATCGGTGATGGACTGAAGCTCCGTGTAACCAGACAGCACCATTCGTACGGTGTCTGGATACAGCTCCTTGGCCCGGCGCAGGAACTCCACCCCCGTCATACCGGGCATCCGCTGGTCCGAGACAATCACATCCACCGAGTTTTCGGCCAGCCTTTGCAAACCTTGCGCCCCGCTGTTGGCCGTCACGATGTGATAGCCATCCCGACGCAGCAATCTGCGCAACGCAGAAACGATGCTGTCTTCGTCATCGACGAGCAACAAGGTACGTTGTTGGGCGCGGCGCAATAACAAGTGCTCAGGCAAGGCCTTGCTTTCACGCAACAGGGAACCCATGGCGTCGGCCGTTAGCAGTCCGCTGAAATAGTGCCCTTGCATCTGGTCACAGCCGTTGGCGATGAGCAACGCCAGTTGCCCCTCGGTCTCAACACCTTCTGCCAACACTCTCATCTGCAGGCTGTGCGCCATGTTGATGATCGCGCGCGTGATGGACACGTCTTGAGAAGCTGCCGTGACGTCGTGGACAAACGAGCGGTCTACCTTCACAACGTCAATGGGCAGTGTGCGCAGGTAGCTCAGGCTGGAATAGCCGGTGCCAAAATCATCCAGCGAAATCTCGATGCCCAGGGTCTTGAGGTCGCCCAGAATCCGCGCGATGCGAGTGCTTTCTCCCATGAGCGCACCCTCGGTGATCTCCAGCCCCAGCAACCTTGGATCAAGGCCGGTTTCGATGAGGATCTTTTCTATCTTCTGAGCCAGATCGGGTTGTTGAAGCTGGCGAGCCGACAGGTTGACGGCAACCCGGCACATGGGATGACCAGCGCGCTGCCATTCCAGCGCCTGGAGACAGGCGGTGCGCAGAACCCATTCACCGATCGGCACGATCAGGCCGGTTTCTTCAGCGGCCCGGATATAGCTGGACCGGGAAATTAATGCGCCATCGGGGGATTTCCATTCAAGGAATGCCTCGGCACCAATGATGGCCCCGCTGACCAATTCGAGTTTGGGCTGAAAATGCAGTTCAAACTCGTTGCGCTCCAAAGCTCGACGCAATCCCGACTCCATGACAAGCCTGGAGATCGCCTTGGAATGCATGCCCGAACTGAAAACGCAGATTTGGTTCTTGCCCAGCTCATGGGCGCGATACATCGCCGCTTGCGCTTGCTGGAGCAGTTTTTCAGGATCATCCCCGTGCACGGGGTAAAGGGATATTCCGATATCGCAGGTCACCTTGATCTCGTTGTCGCCAATGGCAACTGGAAGGGACAGCGCATCTACCAATGAGGCGGCGGTGCCCCGTGCCATGGCCTCATCCACAGACTCCTCCCGTGCCAGCACCAGGGAAAACTCGCCGCTACCAAAGTGCGCCAGCAGATCGTCCTGGGAAACCTGGGGCTGGAGCCGTCTGCCGACCTCCATGAGCAACTGGTCCCCAGCTGCGTGGCCCAGTGATTCACTGACAAGCTTGAGTCTGTCAATCTCAACGCTCAGGACTGCAATGTGCCGCCCTCCCCGCGCGGCCTCGCGCATTTTGGTATCAAGGTATTCCGTCAGCGCGTTGCGGTTCGGCAGTCCGGTGATTTCGTCGGTATTCGCGAGCTTGTCCAGTTTCTGTTCGGCCGCCCGCTGTAGCGTGATGTCCTGCAGGAGTGTGACCGTCCTGATCACCTTTCCGCCTTCATCGGCCTCGGCAAGGACTCGGTGCAGCACCGTGCGCAAGCTGCCGTCGGTGTGAACAATACGGTGCTGGAACTCACAGACGTCGTCGGGGGAAACGCCCTCGCTGATGGCCTGAACATAGGGGCGCTCTACCGGAGGTACGCGCGCCAGCAGCCAGTCTGTGCCGGGGGGCGTCTCGGTGAGCGGGACTCCCAAGATGGCATGCATGCCCGACGACAGGGTGACCGTCCCGGACACCAAGTCCACCTCCGCAGAGCCAATGCGTGCAAGCTCTTCAGCGTTGCGAAACAGCTGAACACGCTGCTGCGCGTACCGCGTGGCCGCCTGGATTGCACTGACGTCATGCAACGTGACCAGGTCCGCTGCTTGCGCCGACAGAAAAATGCGCACGCCCCAGACCTGGGCGCTGAACCGCTCGCCGTTCTTGCGCAGGCATTCGACCTCATAGGCTTTGCCTGGGACCCCCGCTACCCGGGCGTTCGTCTGCTCCCGCACCATGTCCCGGTGCTCGGGCACGCACAGCAGCATGGGATCCATGCCTCTGAGCATCTCTTCCTTGGAGTATCCGAAAAGCTCCAGGAGCTTGGGATTCACAAAAAGGAACCGCCCCTTCTGAATCACAAAGACGGCCGCCTGCACCTGATCTACCAACAGCCGGTAGTCGGGTTCAGAAAGTGCCATTTCCTGTCCAAACGGCCGGTCTTCAGTATCGAAACTACCCATGGTGAGATGCCTTGCCAACACGGAAATGATGCGACCACGTTATGCGATGCAGGGCTGTGCGGTTCATTGAGGACCTCTGTGGCCTCACTACCGACGGCGCTGCATTGCGCAGATAGGGGGCCAACGCTTGCAGAGCTTTCGTGAGCCCATGCACCTCCCTCCCGAATGATGGGCGCAGGCTACAAACCTGCTTTGGAATATCGGACCTGCTACCCACTGTACTTATCCCCTTTGAGCTTGTCACGGCCTTGCAGCGAGTGCACAGGCAGGGTATGTCCTGCTATGCCGTGTGAGCGCAGCCCTGGTATGGGTACCCATCTGCGTCGCTGGTGCATCACAAGACCCATGCTGCTAGAAAACGATTTACATTTTGGGCAACTGTCTGCAAGACTGTTGCAAAAGGGGGAGCGTTATGCATACGAGTCTTTCAGGAGCACGCGTTGCCTTGTGGCTAGGCATCGCAGTGTTTGTAGTCGCTGCGGCGACGCTGCCCCAGGCCCGCGCTTTGGACAAACCCACCGGCACGGTCGTTCTGACCATCGACGGCGCGATCAGCCAGACCAACAACGGCTCTCAAGCCCAGTTCGACATGGCCATGCTGGAGAAGCTGCCCCAGCACAGCTTCTCCACCCAGACCCCCTGGTACCCCAGCGCCGTCACTTTCACTGGCCCCCTGCTGCGCGATGTGCTGGCGGCCGTGGGCGCCAAGGGCAAGAACATCACGGCGGTGGCGCTCAACGACTACAAGACGGAAATCCCCATCGACGATGCCACGCGCCACGACGTGATCGTGGCCCGGCTCATGAACAACCGCCCCATGCGTGTGCGCGAAAAGGGGCCGCTTTTCATTGTCTATCCGTTTGACACCAAGGCAGAGCTGCGCAGCGAGCTGTACTACAACCGCGCCGCCTGGCAGCTCAATATCCTGCGAATTCGCTAGTCCACCCCCTCCTCCCAACTTCCCAGGAACCACACCATGATCCGGGGCAAGCACTTTCTGCGGCTGATCATCGCGGGCCTGGTGGTGGCGTATGTGGCCATTGCCGGGGTGCAGTACCACCAGTACCGCAGCGTCGAGGCGGTCATGCGCCGGGGCGACGTCAATGCCCTGTGGTCATTCCTGCAGCTCAATGTGGAGTACGAAAAACTCGACCACGCCCTGCACCAGTTCGAGCTGGACCCGCCCAGTCTGCCCATGGACCGGCTGGAGCTGCGTTATGACCTGTTCCTGAGCCGCTTCAGCGCGCTGGAGAGCGGCACCGCCCGCACGCTGATGCAGGAGGAACCGATCTACGCCACAGCCCTGGAAGCACTGCAGAAGTTTGTCGCCGCAGGGGACAACCATTTCGGGCAGAGTGTGGACGCGGCATCGAGCCAGACAAATATGCGTCTGTTGCGGGCCGAGCTGAACAAGCTGCGCGACATCGTTCAAGAGCTGTCGCTGCAGGCATCGCGCATCTCCGCCTTGCTGGGCGACCGGCGCAACGAAGAGGTCAAGCACCAGACCCTGCTGACCACCGGGCTGACCGCGTTCCAGGCCATCCTGACCTTTTTGCTGGCCATTGCCATGGCGCGCCAGTTCCTCCAGCGTGAAAAGGCCACTTCTCAGGCCCTGGAGGCCCAGGCCGAGCTGGTGGAAGCCCTCCAGCGCAACGAGGAAGCCCTGGAGGCCCGGGTAGCCCTGCGCACCACGGAGCTGCAGCGAGCCAACGCCGCGCTGCAGGAACATGAGGATGAACTGGAGGTGGCCCGCGCCAAGGCAGAGGACGCATCGCGCATGAAATCAGACTTCCTGGCCAACATGAGCCACGAGATCCGCACGCCTATGAACGCCGTGATTGGCATGAGCCACCTGGCGCTGGCCACCGAGCTGACCGCGCGCCAGCGCGACTACGTCGAAAAGATCCAGCGGTCGGGACAGCACCTGCTGGGCCTGATCAATGACATCCTGGATTTCAGCAAGATCGAGGCGGGCAAGCTCGAAGTCGAGGTGGTGGATTTCGACCTGCATGCCGTGCTCGACAACGTGGCCAACCTGCTGGGCGAGAAATGCGCCAGCAAAGGCCTGGAGCTGATGTTCGACGTGGACTCCCACCTGCCCGCCGACTTGCGTGGAGACCCCCTGCGGCTGGGGCAGATCCTGGTGAACTACGCCAACAATGCCGTCAAGTTCACGGACGAGGGCGAGATCATCGTGCGGGTACGCGAAGCAGCGCGGGATATCCAGGGCGTGCTGCTGCGCTTTGAAGTGCAGGACACGGGCATCGGCCTGACCGAAGAACAGCAGGCGCGCCTGTTTCGCTCGTTCGAGCAGGCCGACACCTCGACCACGCGCAAGTACGGAGGCACCGGCCTGGGCCTGGCGATTTCCAAGAAACTTGCCAGCCTGATGGGCGGCGAGGTGGGCGTGCACAGCGCGCCAGGCAAGGGCAGCACCTTCTGGTTCACAGCGCGACTGGGTTTGGGCGCGGCCGTGCAGCGGCCACTGCTGCCGGAACCCGACCTGCGTGGCCGCCGCGTGCTGGTGGTGGACGACAGCGAACAGGCCCGGCAGATCCTGGCCGAGCTGCTGTCCAGCATGAGTTTTTCGGTCACGCTGGCCAGTTCGGGGGCGCAGGCCGTGGACCTGGCACGCGCCGCGGACCTGGCAGGCAGGCCCTGCGAAATCGCCTTTCTGGACTGGAAGATGCCTGGTATGGACGGTTTTGAAACCGCCCGCCAGCTGGCCCAACTGCCCCACCCTCCGCGCCCGGTCATCGTCACCGCGCATGGGCGTGACGACGTTCTGGCCGAACTCACACGCACCGGCATCGGGCTGATGCTGACCAAGCCCGTCAACCCATCTCAGCTTTTTGATGCCGCCATGCGGGCATTGGGGGGCGCGCAGCGGGTGGACGACGGGCGGCGCCTGCCAGCCTTAGCGGCACGGGGCGCCAACCTGGCATCGATCCAGGGGGCGCGCGTGCTGCTGGTGGACGACAACGACCTGAACCAGCAGGTGGGCAGCGAACTGCTGGCCAGCGCCGGGCTGGTGGTGGATGTGGCCGACAACGGCCAGGCCGCACTCGACATGTTGGCCCGAGGCACCTATGACATCGTGCTCATGGACATGCAGATGCCGGTGATGGACGGCCTCACCGCCACGCGCCAATTGCGCCAGAACCCCGCCTGGGCGCGCCTGCCGGTGCTGGCGATGACCGCGAACGCGATGAGCGGCGACCGCGAGCAGTGCCTGGAAGCGGGCATGAACGGCCACATAGCCAAGCCCATTGACCCCGACGCGCTGTTCGCCGCCCTGCTGCAATGGATTGCACTGCCGCACACTGGGGGCGCCAGCGGTAAGACTGTTGCCCTGCAACCTGCGGTGCCTGGCGCTCCTTCCTTGGCGCCGGCGGACACCCCCGACCCGCTGACACACATCGAAGGCCTGGACACCGCCGCCGGGCTGCGGCGTGTACTCGGCAAACGTACGGCCTATGAGAGCCTGCTGCGCAAATTCGTGGCCGGACAAGGCAGCGCAGTGAAAGAAGCGCGCGCGCACCTCGCGGCCGCCCAGCCAGAGGCGGCGCAGCGCGCCATGCACACGCTCAAAGGTACCGCTGCCACCATAGGCGCGGTGGGCCTGGCCGAACTGGCAGGCGCGGCGGAGCAAGCCATTGCACACAACGCGACCGCCGACGTCCTCGAAGCCCTGCTCCCGCCCGTAGACACCGCCTGCCAGACCCTGGTGGCTGCGCTGCAGAGCGCCCTGCCCCCTGAGGCAGACACGCCCGGCACGGCGAGCGCTGCCAGAACCCCGTTGGATGGCGCGCAGGCCCGCGCATTGGTGGAACGCCTTGGCGCCCTGCTGGAAGACAGTGATTCCGACGCCATCGAATTGTTCAAGGACTCCGGCCACAGTCTTCAGGCCCTGCTGGGCCCCGCCTACGCCGACATGAAGCGGCTGCTCGACAACTACCTCTTTGCCGATGCGCTCGACGTGCTGCGCAAGGCGGGGAACGATATGCAACACAAGGAGGATCCAGTTCATGAATAGCCCATTGGAATTGAGCGGCAAATGCACGGTGCTGGTGGTGGATGACACCCCGGGCAATCTGTCGCTGATGAGCGACCTCCTGCGCCCCGACTACAAGGTCAAGCTGGCACCCACCGGCGAACGCGCGCTGCAGATCGTGGCGGCCGAAAAGCCCGACCTGATCCTGCTCGACATCATGATGCCGGACATGGATGGCTACGAGGTGCTGCGGCGCCTGCAATTCAACCCCGAGACCGAAGACATTCCGGTGATTTTCCTCACCGCCATGAGCGCCACCGACGACGAAACGGTGGGGCTGGAGCTGGGCGCAGTGGACTACATCACCAAGCCCGTCAACCCCGCCATCACCATGGCGCGCGTGCGCAACCACCTGCAGCTCAAGCGAGCGCGGGATTTGCTCGCCCACCACAACCACTTTCTGGAGCAGGAGGTGGCCAACCGCACGCGCGCCCTGGCGGAGCTACAGGACGCCACCATCCGCGCCATGGCATCGCTGGCCGAAACGCGGGACAACGAGACCGGCAACCATATCCGCCGCACGCAGCACTATGTGGAAGCGCTGGCCCGCAAGCTGCAGGACCACCCGCGCTTTCGCGACGAACTCACGGAAGACGCCATCCAGGTGATCTTCAAGTCCGCCCCGCTGCACGACATTGGCAAGGTGGGCATCCCCGACCGCATCCTGCTCAAGCCGGGCAAGCTGACGCCTGAAGAGTTCGAGATCATGAAGACCCACACCACACTGGGCCGGGACGCCATCGTGGCGGCAGAAACCGAAACCACGCAAAACAACCCGTTTTTTCGCTACGCCAAGGAAATCGCCTACAGCCACCAGGAAAAGTGGGACGGCTCAGGCTACCCCGAAGGGCTGGTGGGCAACACCATCCCCCTGTCGGCACGGCTCATGGCGGTGGCCGATGTGTATGACGCGCTGATCTCCGAGCGCGTGTACAAGGCCGCCTTCTCCCACGAGACGGCGGTAGAAATCATCCGCGACGGCCGAGGTAGCCACTTCGACCCCGACATGGTGGACGCCTTCCTCTCGCTCTCCGAAGAGTTCCGGCGCATTGCTCAGCAGTTTGCCGACAGCGAACATGCGCTGCAGGCGCAGCGCGACCGCATTGCCCAGGACCTCTCTACCGAGGGTGTGGTCATCGGCGAAGGCAGCGTCAGCAGCAGCGGCGGCTAACCGCCACGCTCTCAGCAGCAGGCGCCTGCGGCGCTTTCCTCTGCCCCACTTTCAGAGGAAGTGGTGGTGCGGTGTCCGTTGAGGCCCAGCTTGGCCAGCAGTTGCACGTCGGCCTCGACATCGGGGTTGCCGGTCACCAGCAGCTTGTCGCCATAAAAGATGGAGTTGGCGCCCGCCATGAAACACAGCGCCTGCACGGCTTCGCCCATCTGCTGGCGCCCTGCGGACAGGCGCACCCGGGCCCTGGGCATGGTGATGCGGGCCACGGCGATCATGCGCACAAAATCGAACGGGTCGATGGGCTCGCTGTCAGCCAGAGGCGTGCCGGGCACGCGCACCAGGCTGTTGATGGGCACCGACTCGGGGTACGGCTGCAGGTTGGCCAGCTGGGCGATCAGGCCAGCGCGGTGCACGGGCGCCTCGCCCATGCCCACAATCCCACCGCAGCACACGCTGATGCCCGCGCTGCGCACATGCGCCAGTGTGTCCAGCCGGTCCTGGTAGGCGCGGGTGCTCACCACATCGGTGTAGTACTCAGGGGCGGTGTCCAGGTTGTGGTTGTAGTAGTCCAGCCCCGCATCCTTGAGGGCCTGCGCCTGGTGCGATTCGAGCATGCCCAGGGTGGCGCAGGTCTGCAGGCCCAGGCCCTTCACGGCACCGATCAGGGCGCTGACTTTTTCGATGTCGCGGTCCTTGGGCGCGCGCCAGGCGGCGCCCATGCAAAAACGCGTGGCCCCCGCATCCTTGGCAGCCTGGGCAGCGCGCACCACTTCGTCCACTTCCATCAGCTTGTCGGCTTTCACGCCCGTATCGAACTCGGCCGCCTGCGGGCAGTAGCCACAGTTTTCGGGGCAGCCGCCGGTTTTGACGGACAGCAGGGTGGCCAGCTCGATGTCGCCCGCAGGCCAGTGCTGGCGGTGCACGGTCTGCGCCTCGAACAGCAGGTCCATCAAGGGCTTGTCGAGCAACGCCTGGATGGCTTCCACGCTCCACGGGCCTTGTGGGTTGGCATTGGCTGGGCGCCGGTGCACCTGGACGTTTTGTACGGTGGGTGCCGGCGGCACAGGCTGGGCGGCGGGCATGGCAAGGGTCGTGGAGGACATGGCGATCAATTCCCTTCAAGGCATTTGCCCCACCGTGGCACGGAGCCACCCGAGGCTTAAGAAGTTGTTTAGCGACACCGCGCGCACGGCACACCACGGATGATTTGGCATGGCGCGCTGCGAGGTGGGCGGATTCTGGACGAGAAAACGGCACAAAAGCACGCCACAGGGTCACAAAAGATGCCAAGAAAAACGAGGCATCAACAACCGTCAAATTGTGAACTTTTTAGGAGCAGAAGACCGCAGGTTGATCGAACTTGCCGGGCCTTTGGGGCAGCCAATTTCTTGGCGCCTTCAACAGCCCCGTTGTGGTGGTTATCTGCTCCCATCTGGCACTCTGTGCAGCCGAGCAGCGCCGGGAGATGGCCGACGTTGGTGCGCTTTGGAGAACGATTTTTCGCAACTATGAACCCAGTGCAGCAATCACGTCGGCCGGGGCCTGCACCAGTTCGATCAAGACGCCCTCGCCCGCAATCGGAAACTCGTCATTGCTCTTGGGGTGCAAAAACGTGATGTCGTAGCCCGCCGCGCCCTTGCGGATACCGCCGGGCGCAAAACGCACGCCCTGGGCCGTGAGCCATTCCACGGCCTTGGGCAAATCGTCGATCCACAGCCCAATGTGGTTGAGCGGCGTGGTGTGCACGGCGGGTTTTTTGTCGATGTCGAGCGGCTGCATGATGTCCACCTCGACCTTGTAGGCACCCTGCCCCATGGCCAGGATGTCTTCGTCCACGTTTTCGCGCTCGCTCTGGAAGGTGCCGGTTTGGGTGAGGCCCAGCATGTCCACCCACAGGGTTTTCATGCGCTGCTTGTCGGTGCCGCCAAGGGCGACCTGCTGGATGCCCAGGACTTTGAACGGGCGACGAAGGGATGTGGTCATTGAATCTGCTCCTTAATTGATAGCTGCCTGCACTTATTAATAAAGCGCTAGAAGCCAATTTGATCTAAAAACACCTTACTCCGGACTACCCTTCACTCAGCACCCAACTGCTCAGCGTGGCGAAATATTCGCGCAGCCAGGCGTTGTAGCGCGTGGCCAGGGGCGTGGGTGCCGCTACCGGCACCATGTGGGTAAAGCCATGGCGCTGGGCAATGCGCAGAGCACGCGGCAGGTGGAAGTCGCTGGTCACCAGCGCGAGCGGGACCGTGGCGGCAACACCGCGCGCCTCCAGCAAGGGGCGACTTAACGCCAGATTCAGCTCGGTGCTGGTGCTGTCCTTCTCCAGCACCAGGCGTTCCGGCGCGATACCGTGGCGTTCTTGCAGATAGCGCGCCATCACCTCCGCCTCGGTATCTGCAGTGCCCCAAACTTGCCCACCACACACAGCGATCAGCGCCTCAGGCTGCAAGCGGGCCAGCGCGGCCGCTGTGTCCAGCCGCGCCGCAAGTGCCGGGCGGGGCTGTCCGTTCTGGATGCCCGCTCCCAGCACCACAATGGCCTGCACAGGCGGTGCCTCTTCCGGAGAAACGCCGGCGCCCCGCAAGAAGAACACCCAGAAAACCACCACGCTGAACATCCACGCCGCAAGACCCCACCAGCCCACGCGCCACCACTGCTGACGCCGCCGGTCATGGTGCCGCCAGCGCGTGAGGGGTGCCCACCACACCGCGATGGCCAGAAACAATGCCCCCAGCGCAACGGGCAACATGGTGCCCAGGTTGAAGTGCCCCAGAACCATCAACACCGCGCCGTCCAGAAACAGCGCGCCGCCAGCCAGCGCCAGCAGCGTGCGCACAGCCACCGCTGTCATCGCAGGCTGCAGGATGGAGCGCGAGGCACAGGCAGCATCAGACGAATTCCAGAATGATCTGGTCCACCGCCAGCGAATCGCCCTTGCCCGCCGTGATCTTGCCGACCACGCCATCCTGCGCGGCAAAGAGGATGTTCTCCATCTTCATGGCCTCGATCACGGCCAGCTTTTCACCGGCCTGCACCTTCTGGCCGGGCTGAACCGCCACATCGACCAGCAGGCCCGGCATGGGCGAGAGCAAAAACTTGGACAAATCTGGCGGCGCCTTGAAGGGCATGAGCTTGTGCAGGCGCGCGCCCAGCGGCGACAGCACCAGCGCATCGATCTGCGTACCGTTGTGCGCAATGCGCAGCGCCAGCGGGTTCTTGCCCACACCGCGCTCCACCTGGGCGGTAAAGCCCTGGCCGTTGCAGGCGCCCTGCACGCGAATCTGGCCCAGCGTGGCGTTGCTACTGATCTGATAGCTGGTACCACCCACCAGTACGGCGCTAGAGCCAGATTTGTCTTCAAAGTCAGACACCGTGACTTCGTGGTGCTGGTTCTGCCCTTCGGCGCCCAGCGTCACCACCACAAACTGCTCGCCCACCTTCACCTCGTGGCCGGCCAGCTGGCCGCTGATGCCGGAGGCGCGGGCGCGGTAGCGGCGGTTCATGAACGCGGCCAGCGCCACCAGGAACAGCGGGTCGCTGTGCGGCACGTCTTCGGCGTGGAAGCCCTTGCCGTAGTTCTCGGCGATGAAGCCGGTGTTGAAGTCGCCCGTCACGAACTTGGGGTGCGCCAGCAGCGCGGCCTGGAACGGGATGTTACTGCTGATGCCGCGAATCACAAACCCGTTGAGCGCCGCACGCATCTTGGCAATCGCATCGTTGCGGTCCGTGCCATGCACGATGAGCTTGGCGATCATCGAGTCGTAGTACATGGGGATCTCGCCGCCCTCATACACGCCCGTGTCCACCCGCACGCCCAGCTTCTTGCTAGTGTCGGACTGGAACATGGTCTCCTCCGGCGGCTGAAAGCGGACCAGGCGGCCGGTGGACGGCAGGAAGTTGCGGAACGGGTCTTCGGCGTTGATGCGGCACTCAATGGCCCAGCCGTCGCGCTTCACATCGGCTTGGCTCAAAGGCAGCTTCTCGCCTGCGGCCACGCGGATCATCAGCTCCACTAGGTCCAGGCCGGTGATGCATTCCGTCACCGGGTGTTCCACCTGCAGGCGGGTGTTCATCTCCAGGAAGTAGAAGTCCTGGTCCTTGCCCACTACGAATTCCACCGTACCCGCGCTCTGGTACTTGACGGCCTTGGCCAATTGCACCGCCTGCTCGCCCATGGCCTTGCGGGTGGCGTCGCTGATGAAAGGCGACGGCGCCTCTTCAATCACCTTCTGGTGGCGGCGCTGGATAGAGCACTCGCGCTCGTTCAGGTAGATCACGTTGCCATGGCTGTCGCCCAGCACCTGAATCTCGATGTGGCGCGGCTCCTGCACAAACTTCTCGATGAAGATGCGGTCGTCGCCAAAGCTGTTGCGCGCCTCGTTCTGGCAACTGGCAAAGCCTTCAAACGCCTCTTTGTCGTTGAACGCCACGCGCAAGCCCTTGCCACCGCCCCCGGCCGACGCCTTGATCATCACGGGGTAGCCAATGCCCTTCGCGATCTCCACCGCCTGCTCAGGGCCAGCGATGGCGTCGTTGTAGCCCGGGATGGTGTTGACCTTGGCCTCGTTGGCCAGCTTCTTGGACGCGATCTTGTCGCCCATAGCCGCAATGGAATGCGCCTTGGGGCCGATGAAGGCAATACCTTCGTCTTCGCAGCGCTTGGCAAAAGCCTCGTTTTCGGAGAGGAAGCCATAGCCCGGGTGCACGGCCTGCGCGCCAGTCTGCTTGCAGGCAGCGATGATTTTGTCGGCCAGCAGGTACGACTCGCGCGAGGGCGCGGCACCAATGTGCACGGCCTCGTCGGCCAGCTTGACGTGCCGGGCTTCCTTGTCGGCGTCGGAGTAGACGGCGACGGTGGCAATGCCCATTTTCTTGGCCGTTGCAATCACTCGGCAGGCGATTTCGCCACGGTTGGCGATCAGGATTTTGGTGAACATAACAAGTTCCTCAAAAGGAAATTTCAAAAACCAGTAACTAAGACGGAAGGACAGCGCTGGCGCAAAGCGTCAATGAAGCGCGGCTTCTCACGCGGCGACACCAAAATGCTTCGGTCTGCCCCATAGCGAATGCTCAAGCGGTCGAGCGACAGCGCAGGCGACGAAATCCAACTGCGCGATGGCGAGACCTCGCGTACATCGCCCAGCACAATGCGCCAGCGAAACGGACCACTGCGAATCAGCAGATCGTCCGCCGTGAGTGTGTAGTTGGTGTCCAGTACCAACCACAGCGGCAGCAGCAGCGTAAGGGCCACGATGACCGCCAACAGCGCAAGCATCGGTGGCGTGCCACCAGAGTTCAGCACGAACGGCCCCGCAAGCCCTGCTACTGCGGTTGCTGCCGTCAATGCCGCGAGCGGGCCGATGGCAACAAGCCATGAGTCCACTCTGGATGGGAAGAACGCGCGGATCTGTGCCATTGCCTGCTGCCGATGCCCTGCTTACAGCGGAATGTTCCCGTGCTTGCGCCAGGGGTTTTCCAGCTTCTTGTCGCGCAGCATGACCAAGCTGCGGCAGATGCGCTTGCGCGTCTCATGCGGCAGGATCACGTCGTCGATAAAGCCGCGAGCACCGGCCACAAACGGGTTCGCAAAGCGCTGCTTGTATTCCGCCTCGCGGGCGGCCAGCTTCACCGGGTCGTTCTTGTCTTCGCGGAAGATGATTTCCACCGCGCCCTTGGCGCCCATCACCGCAATTTCAGCGTTGGGCCAGGCCAGGTTCACGTCGCCGCGCAAGTGTTTGCTGCTCATCACGTCGTACGCGCCGCCGTAGGCCTTGCGGGTGATGACGGTGATCTTGGGTACGGTGCACTCGGCATACGCGTACAGCAGTTTGGCGCCGTGTTTGATGATGCCGCCGTACTCCTGGCTGGTGCCGGGCATGAAGCCGGGCACGTCCACAAACGTGACGACCGGGATGTTGAACGCATCGCAAAAGCGCACAAAACGCGCGGCCTTGATGGAACTCTTGATGTCCAGGCAACCCGCCAGCACCAGCGGCTGGTTGGCCACAATGCCCACGGTCTGGCCTTCCATGCGGGCAAAGCCGATGAGGATGTTCTTGGCGTACTCGGGCTGCAGCTCGAAGAAGTCCCCGTCGTCCACGGTCTTGAGGATCAGCTCCTTCATGTCGTAGGGCTTGTTGGGGTTCTCGGGCACCAGGGTGTCCAGGCTCAGGTCCATGCGGTCGGCCGGGTCGTTGCTGGGACGCACCGGGGCTTTTTCGCGGTTGTTGAGCGGCAGGTAGTTGTACAGGCGGCGCAGCATCATCAGCGCCTCCACGTCGTTCTCGAACGCCATGTCGGCCACACCGCTCTTGGTGGTGTGCGTCACGGCGCCGCCCAGTTCTTCGGCCGTGACTTCTTCGTGCGTCACGGTCTTCACCACTTCGGGACCGGTCACGAACATGTAGCTCGAATCCTTGACCATGAAGATGAAGTCCGTCATGGCGGGCGAATACACGGCGCCACCGGCGCTGGGGCCCATGATCATGCTGATCTGCGGGATCACGCCGCTGGCCAGCACGTTTTTCTGGAACACGTCGGCATAGCCGCCGAGGGACGCCACACCTTCCTGGATGCGCGCGCCGCCCGAGTCATTGAGGCCGATGACCGGTGCGCCGACCTTCATCGCCTGGTCCATCACCTTGCAGATCTTCTCGGCGTGGGTTTCGCTGAGTGCGCCGCCGAACACCGTGAAGTCCTGGCTGAACACGAACACCAAGCGGCCGTTGATCATGCCGTAGCCCGTCACCACACCGTCGCCGGGGATCTTGTTGTCCTCCATGCCAAAGTCGGTGCAGCGGTGCTCGACAAACATGTCCCATTCCTCGAACGTGCCGTCATCCAGCAGCAGCTCGATGCGCTCGCGCGCCGTGAGCTTGCCCTTGGCGTGCTGCGCATCGATGCGCTTTTGCCCGCCGCCCAGGCGTGCCAGCGCACGCTTTTTCTCCAGTTGATCCAGGATGTCTTGCATGGTCGTCCTTTGGTGAATGGGTTGGTGTCTACTATTTATTTGATAGCTGCCAGCGCATGATTGGATTGCGCTAGGAGCAAATTACGTGCTGCAGTCGATGCCGCAATGCGCCCTGCGGCCACATCGGCCTGCATTTGCGGCAGCAGCTCGCGCACCTGCGGGTGCTGGCGAAACGCGAGCTTGAGGCCTGCGTCGATGCGCTCCCACATCCAAGACAGCGCCTGCTTCTCGCGCCGCGTGGCCAGGCGTCCGTTGGCGGTTTGCAGCTGGCGGAACTGCGTGACGGCGCCCCAGAAGCTGTCTACGCCCTGCCCCAGCAGCGCGCTGATTTGCACTACTTTCGGGTGCCACAGCGTTTCGTCGTGGTGAGCGTTCTCGGGGTTGCCGTGCTGGCTGAGCAGGCGCAGGCTCGACGTGATCTGCGCCTCGGCCCGTGTGGCGGCGTTCTTGTCGATGTCGGCCTTGTTGATGACCACCAGATCGGCAATCTCCATCACGCCCTTCTTGATGGCCTGCAGGTCATCGCCCGCGTTGGGCAGCTGCATCAGCACAAACATGTCCGTCATGCCCGCCACCGCGATCTCGCTCTGGCCCACGCCCACGGTCTCGACGATCACCACGTCGTAGCCTGCGGCCTCGCAGACCAGCATGGCTTCGCGGGTCTTCTCGGCCACGCCGCCCAGTGTGCCGCTGGAGGGGCTGGGGCGGATGTAGGCCTTTTCGTGCACGGAGAGATGTTCCATGCGCGTCTTGTCGCCAAGGATGGAACCGCCCGATACGGTGCTGGACGGGTCGATGGTGAGCACGGCCACGCGGTGGCCTTGGCCGATGAGGTACAGGCCCAAGGCTTCGATGAAGGTGGATTTGCCCACGCCGGGCACGCCGCTGATACCCAGGCGGAAGGCCTTGCCGGTGTGCGGGAGCAGCTGGGTCAGCAGCTCGTCGGCCTGGGCGCGGTGGTCCACCCGCGTTGATTCGAGCAGCGTGATGGCTTTGGACATGGCCCTGCGTTGCACCGCCGCTGTGCCCTGCACCACCCCGTCAAGAAGCGCCGCAGGTGTCACGCCACCGCCTTGCGAATCTGCTCCAGCACATCCTTGGCGCTGGCGGGAATGGGTGTGCCGGGGCCGTACACGCCCTTGACGCCCGACTCATACAAGAAATCGTAGTCCTGCGCCGGAATCACCCCGCCCACGAACACGATGATGTCGTCCGCACCCTGGTCCTTGAGCGACTGAATGATGGCGGGCACCAGCGTCTTGTGGCCCGCAGCCAGCGTGCTCACGCCCACGGCGTGCACGTCGTTTTCAATCGCCTGGCGGGCGCATTCCTCGGGGGTCTGGAACAGCGGGCCCATGTCCACGTCAAAGCCCAGGTCGGCAAAGGCGGTGGCCACCACCTTGGCGCCCCGGTCATGGCCGTCCTGGCCCAGCTTGGCGATCATCACGCGCGGGCGGCGGCCCTGTTCTTCGGCAAAGGCGTTGATTTCGGTCTTGAGTTTGTCCCAGCCTTCGGCCGAGTCATAGGCAGCTGCGTACACACCGGTCACCTTTTGCGTATCGGCGCGGTGGCGCCCAAAAACCTTCTCCAGCGCATCGCTGATCTCGCCCACTGTGGCACGCAGACGCACAGCCTGGATGGACAAATCGAGCAGGTTGCCCTCGCCACTCTCTGCGGCGGCGGTCAACGCATCCAGCGCTGCCTGCACCTTGGCGGCATCGCGCGTTGCACGGATCTTTTGCAGGCGAGCGATCTGGCCGTCACGCACCTTCATGTTGTCGATCTGCAGGATGTCGACCGGGTCTTCCTTCGCCAGCTTGTATTTGTTGACGCCCACGATCACGTCCTTGCCGCTGTCGATGCGCGCCTGCTTCTCGGCGGCAGCAGCTTCGATCTTGAGCTTCGCCCAGCCGCTGTCCACGGCCTGGGTCATGCCACCCATGGCCTCGACCTCTTCGATGATCTTCCAGGCCGCATCGGCCATGTCCTGGGTCAGCTTCTCCATCATGTAGCTGCCGGCCCAGGGGTCGATCACGTTGGTGATGTGGGTCTCTTCCTGGATGATGAGCTGCGTGTTGCGCGCAATGCGGGCGCTGAACTCGGTGGGCAGCGCAATGGCTTCGTCAAAGCTGTTGGTGTGCAGACTCTGCGTGCCGCCAAACACGGCCGCCATGGCCTCGATGGTGGTGCGCACCACGTTGTTGTAGGGATCCTGCTCGGTGAGGCTCCAGCCCGAGGTCTGGCAGTGCGTGCGCAACATGAGGCTCTTGGGGTTCTTGGCCCCCGTGGCCTTCATGATGCGGCACCACAGCAGGCGCGCGGCGCGCATCTTGGCGACTTCGAGATAGAAGTTCATGCCAATCGCCCAGAAGAACGACAGGCGCCCGGCGAACTCGTCCACGTCCATGCCCTTGGCGATGGCAGTCTTCACATACTCCTTGCCATCGGCCAGTGTGAAGGCCAGTTCCAGCGCCTGGTTGGCCCCGGCTTCCTGCATGTGGTAGCCGCTGATCGAGATCGAGTTGAACTTCGGCATGTTCTTGGCCGTGTACTCGATGATGTCGCCAATGATCTTCATCGACGGCTTGGGCGGGTAGATGTAGGTGTTGCGCACCATGAACTCTTTCAGAATGTCGTTCTGAATGGTTCCGGAGAGCTTGTCTTGCGAGACGCCCTGCTCTTCTGCCGCCACCACATAGCCCGCCAGCACGGGCAACACCGCGCCGTTCATGGTCATCGACACGGACACCTTGTCGAGCGGGATCTGGTCGAACAGGATCTTCATGTCTTCGACCGAGTCGATTGCCACCCCGGCCTTGCCCACATCGCCCGTCACGCGGGGGTGGTCGCTGTCGTAACCCCGGTGGGTTGCCAGGTCAAACGCCACCGACACGCCCTGCCCGCCTGCGGCCAGCGCCTTGCGGTAGAAGGCGTTGGATTCTTCAGCAGTGGAAAAGCCCGCGTACTGGCGGATCGTCCAGGGCCGCACGGCATACATGGTGGCCTGGGGGCCGCGCAGATAGGGCTCAAAACCGGGCAGCGTGTTGGCGTACGGCAGACCGGCCGTGTCTTCGGCGGTGTACAGCGGCTTGACGGTGATGCCATCGGGCGTGACCCAGTTGAGGGCGCTGACATCGCCCCCCGGCGCCGACTTGGCTGCGGCCTTGGCCCAGGCTTCCAGCGAAGACGCGGAGAACTCTGGGGCGTTGTTGGTGGGGTTGTCACTCATGGCAAAAGCTACTCCGAAGATGGCGTTGGGGCGTCCAACACAGCGCACAGGCGGTGACCGCACAGGTGCAGTGGTGTGGCGGCGAGTTTACATCATTCATAATTATTGATTCAAAATATTCCGCCCAGCTTACAATCCACCCCATGTCTGCCCTCACCCTCACTCCCCGCGCGCTCTACGAAGAAGTGGCCGAGCAATTGCGCCAGCGCATCTTCCGGCGCGAACTGGAGCCGGGCAGCTGGATTGACGAACTCAAGATTGCCGAAGAATTCGGCATCAGCCGCACCCCTCTGCGCGAGGCGTTGAAGGTGCTGGCCGCTGAAGGCCTGGTCACGATGAAGGTGCGCCGTGGCGCCTATGTGACGGAGATGAGCGAAAAAGACCTGCGCGACGTGTACCACCTGCTCAGCCTGCTGGAGAGCGATGCGGCAGGCGTGGTGGCCACCACCGCCACACCGGCTCAGCTGCAAACATTGCAGGATCTGCATGCCGAGCTGGAGGCAGCCTCCAATGAGCGTGAGCGCTTTTTTGCAGTCAACGAGCGCTTTCACATGCTGCTGCTGGAGCTGGCCGACAACCGATGGCGCAGCCAGATGGTGGCCGACCTGCGCAAGGTGATGAAGCTCAACCGCCACAACTCGCTGCTCAAGCAGGGGCGGATTGAGGATTCGCTGAAAGAGCACCGCGCCATCCTCGGCGCGATGATGGCGCGCGATGCCAAGGCGACGGTGAAGGCGATGCAGGCGCATTTTGCGCAGGGGCTGGAAGCGGCGACCTGAGAGACGACCTGCGGCAATACGGCCTGCGAGCGATTCACCAGCGAGTGCATCTGGTCTGTTCGGGCTTTCGCCGCGCTATTGCAGCGCATCATCATTTCGTAAATCGAAATGCACCATTTGCAACACAACAGCGTGTTGCAGCGCCAGATCCCGCTGGTTCGCTCGCTATCATTCCCCGGGTTTACACCAAGGCCACGGCGCATCCCGCGCCTGACGACTTCCCCGCAGAGCCTGCATGACCCCCTCCCCCGCCGATATCGCCAGCGTCTGCACGCTGCCCCAGCTTCTCGCCTACCGCGCTGCGCGCACCCCCAACTCCGAGGCGTACCGAGCCTTCGACACCACCTCCCAAGCCTGGACGAGCTTGACCTGGGCTGAGACAGCCCAACGCGTGGGCACATGGGCCCAGGCCCTGGCGGCCATGCAACTGCCCGCAGCGGCGCGCATCGCCATCCTGCTGCCCAACGGCCTGAACGCGATGTGCGCGGACCAGGCAACCTTGGCCACCGGCTGCGTTCCCGTGCCGCTGCATGCCATCGACAACCCCGGCAGCATTGCCTACATCCTGGCCGACTGCGAGGCGTCGATGCTCTTTGTGAGCCACGTGGAGCAGTGGGAAAAAATTCAGGCCGTCGGCACGCCATTTCCGGCCCTGCGTGCAGTGGTCATCACAGATGACGGCGCCTCGCTCACCGCAATACCAGCGTCTGGGGACGGCCCTGCGGTCGGTTCGCTGGTGCAATGGCTGGCCGGTGCAGCACATGCGGGCAGCGCAACCGTTCCCAAAGCCCCGGAGGCAGACGACCTGGCGGCCATCGTCTACACCTCTGGCACCACCGGCAAGCCTAAGGGCGTGATGCTGACGCACCACAACGTGGTCAGCGACGTGAAGGCGGTGCTGGAGCGCATTGCGCCCACGGTGGAGGACGTATTCCTGTCGTTCCTGCCGCTGTCGCACACCTTCGAGCGCACGGGCGGGTACTACCTGCCGATTGCGGCGGGCAGCTGCGTGGCCTATGCGCGCTCGGTGCCCCAACTGGCCGAAGACCTGAAGACGGTACGCCCCACGGTGCTGGTGTCGGTGCCGCGCATCTACGAGCGCATCCACACCAAGCTGCTCGAAAAGTTGTCACCCACGCCCTGGAAGATGCAGCTGTATGAAGCCGCGCAGAACAAGGGCTGGGCGCGGTTTTGCGCCGCCCAAGGCTTGCCCACGCCGACTGCCGATGCCAGCAGCCAGGCCGCAGGCTGGATGGCTGCCCTGCCCTGGCCGGTGCTGCAGGCCCTGGTGGCAAAGCCGCTACTGGCCCAATTTGGCGGCCGCGTGCGGGTGGCGGTGAGCGGCGGCGCACCGCTGTCGCCCACCATTGCGAAGTGTTTTCTGGGCCTGGGGCTGCCGCTGATCCAGGGCTACGGAATGACCGAGACTGCACCGGTGGTGTCGGTCAACGCACTGGACGACAACGACCCCGCCTGCGTAGGCAAGGCATTACCCGGTGTGGAAGTGCGCATTGGCGACAACCGCGAACTGCAAGTGCGCGGCCCCATCGTGATGAAGGGCTATTGGAAGCGCCCCGAAGACACGGCCAAGATATTGAACGCCGACGGCTGGCTGGGCACGGGCGACCAGGCCGAGATCGTGAACGACCGCATCTATATAAAAGGCCGCATCAAGGAAATCATCGTCACCTCCACCGGCGAAAAGATCCCGCCGGGCGACCTGGAGCTGGCCTTGCTGGCCGACCCTTTGTTGGAGCAGGCCTTTGTAGTGGGCGAAAACCGCCCCTTCATCGCCTGCGTGGCCGTGCTCAAGCGTGACGAATGGCAGCGGCTGGCGGGCGATCTGGGTCTTTCGGCCCAAGACGCCGACAGCCCGAACAACCCCAGTGTGCACCGCGCCGTGCTGGCCCGCATCGAAAAGAACACCGCCAGCTTTGCCCGATACGCCGTGCCGCGTGCGGTGCACCTGACGCTGGAGCCGTGGACCATTGAAAACACCTTCATGACGCCCACGCTCAAGCTCAAGCGCAACAACCTGATGGCGCACTTTGCCGAGGCGATTGAGGGGATGTACCAGAAGCCTGGCGGACGCTAACCCCTCGGAAGTTCACCGTCAGGACACCAGCATTCCTTGGTCGAGCAGACCTCGAACGATGTCGGCCTGGCGGCGGTCCCGGTTGCGCTTGAGTGGTTCGCGCGCGGGGGCTTTTTCTGCCATCCAACGCTTGAATTTCACGAAGGTTGCCGGAGCGATGGTGCGCATCATCGCCATGTGTCCGGTGGCCGATGCCACAACGTGCTCGAAGCGCGGCGCGGTGGTCAGTACCGAAGCGCGGACGGCCTGCACAGGCCACAGATCATCCTCGTCGGAAGAGAAGCGGAAGGGGTGCGGGTCATCGCCCTCGGCCATCCTGCCCAGGAAGTCCACCTCAAAACCTTTGGCGTTGATGGCAGTCTCGTTTTGACCTTCCTTGCGCTGGAAGGTGGAGTCTGCGCGTTGCAGTACCTGAAGCATCGACACGTCTGAACGCTCCATCTCGGTGATGAACCGCACCCTGCGGCGGGCATCCCACAGCAGATCCACATCCTGCGTAGCCAATGCGCCCTGCACGATGCGTACACCCGCTGCGCTTTCGTACGCATACAGCGAATGCGTCCCAACCACGGTGAAGTGCTCCGCCAGGCCCGCGTCTTCGAGCGCCTGCAGAATGTCGATCACCGTCGCAGGGGTGCGGCCGACTTTCAAGGCCTTGTTCAGCCGCTGAGCGCCAGTGAGCGCAGCGCGCAGAGTCTTGAGGCGGTCCTCCACGGCTGTCTTGCGACTTGTGAACTCTTTGTAGACCCCCGCCGTTTGTTCATTGCGCGGTCCGATGCGCTCCTGGCTGTTGTCGCGCTGGGTCTTTACAAGGTATTCGTAGGGGCCTTGTGCCTTCCAGTACATGCCGCCCGCATATTGCGATGCCTGTTTGCGGGTGCGCTGGTACTCCTCGAAGATGGTGATCGAGTCGATGAACTGCCGCGCAGCACTGTCCGGAAGGGGAAGATAGTCCATTGGCCGTATAAATTTCAATTTTTTATTTTATACGGCTAAATCTGCTTTTAGGCGCTCCCCCGCAAATGCCACCCCAAACCGGTTAGCCAGAAAATCCCCCAGCCCCAACGCTTCCTGACCTACAAAACCTCGCTGAGGCAACCGCCCCTGGGCCACCAGGTCGAGCGCCGTGCAGATGCCTGCGGCCGTGGTGAGTTGGATAGCGCTCAGCGTGTGCCCCGCCACCTGGGTGCCGATGATGCGGGCGGAGTACGAGTCCTGCACCAGCCGACCGCCCTTCATGCCGGATGCGGTGGCAAACACCACAATCACATCCTGGTCGGTGGTGGGAATGGCCGTCTCCAGAATGTCCTTGAGCAGATCGCGCCGGTCACGCAGGCGCAGGTCGTTGAGCAGCAGCTTCAGGATGGCGTTGTGGCCGGGGTAGCGGATGGACTGGTAGTCCACCTGGCGCGCCTTGCCTGCCAGCGTCTCGGTCAATGTGCCCAGCCCACCCGAGGTGTTGAACGCCTCGTATTCCACACCGTCGAGCGCGAAGGTTTCCAGCCCTTCCAGCGCGGGCACTGTGGTGCGCACTCCGTCCACAATGGCCTCGCAGGGGTTGCAGTATTCGTTGATGAGCCCTTCGGTGCTCCAGGTCAGGTTGTAGCGCAGGGCGCCCTGGGGGTAGCGCGGAAGCGCGCCCACGCGCATGCGCAGCGTGTGCAGGGTGTCGAAACGGCGCGCCAAATCGTTGCCCACGATGCCGATGAAACCCGGCGCCAGGCCACATTGGGGCATGAGCACGCTGCGGGCGTTGGCTGCCAGTGCGCGGATGGCCTGGGTGCTTGCCACGTCTTCGGTCAGGTCAAAGTAGTGCACTCCCGCTGCGGCACAAAGCGTCGCAACCGGCACGGCGCGGTGAAACGGCAGCGCGTTCAGCACGGCAAAACGGCCATCGATGGCGGTCTGCAGGCTTGCGTCGTCTGTCGTCAACTGGGTCGAGACGCCTAGCGCAGCCACCTCGGCCAGGCGCGCCGGGTCGCGGTCCACCACCAGGATGTCGTAGTCGCCGGCCTGCTGCAGCAGCGCCATGGCAAAGCCGATGTGGCCCGCGCCCAGGATGGTGATGGCGCGATGGGTGGCGGCGTGGGAGGCGGTGGAGGTGTTGGAAAGGGTAGTCATGGCGGCACTCCCGGTGGTGGTCACTGCGTGAAGCAGTGAGCGGTGTTGAAGATGCCTTGATGCTAGGCAAGGGTGCTGTCAATGTGTAGCGCTAATAACGTCGAAAAACGCTCTTTGTTTTGCCATAACGGCGAATATGATGGGCGTTATGACTTTTTGAGGACTAGCCCATGACACAACCCCTGGACGACACCGACCGCCAGCTGCTGAGCCTGCTGCAGGCCAATGCCCGCGAGGGCACGGCCACGCTGGCACGCAAGCTGGGGCTGGCCCGCACCACCGTGGTGGCGCGCATCGCGCGGCTGGAGCGCTCGGGGGTGGTCGCGGGTTACGGGGTGCGGCTGGGCACCCGGCTCGATGCCACCACCGTGCGGGCCTGGTGCAGCATCAGCGTGCTGCCCAAAACCGCGCCCACCGTGCTGCGCGCGCTGGAGGCCATGGCCGAGGTCGAAGAGGTATCCGCCGTGAGCGGGCCGTTTGACTATCTGGTGTTCTTGCGCTGCACCAGCCATGAGCAGCTCGACGCCCTGCTCGACAAGGTGGGGCAACTGGACGGCGTGCACCAGACGCAGACCAGCATCGTGCTCAGCCGCAAGATTGATCGCCGCAGCGTGGGGGCGTGAGCACCATTAACGCCCGCACTAACTTCATTTTTGATAGCTGCTTACGCTTTATAGATAAGCGATTGAGCCAAATTTCACCAAAATTCAATGACCTGCATCAGGTCTCGAATTGCTTCGGGTTCTTCCCCTGGATCGGCGCATAAAACGCCTTGATACGCGCCATATCGCTGTCCAGGTCGCCCGTGGGCTCGAACACTGGCCCCAGTCCGCCCACCTTGCGGCCATAGTCCACAAACGCGAGCACGATGGGCACGCCCGCCTGCTGAGCGATGAAGTAAAAGCCTGTCTTCCAGTGCCGCGTTTTGCCGCGTGTGCCCTCGGGCGGCACGATGAGCTGCATGGGGCCATCGGCCTCCCGCATCGCCTGGGCCGACGTGGCGACCAGGTTGCCGGACTGCTCCCGGTTCACCGGAATGCCGCCCAGCCAGCGCATCACGCCACCGAACGGCGCCTTGAACAGGCTGTGTTTGCCCATCCAGTACACCCGCAGGCGGAGCGAGAACGCCAGCATCAGCGTGTAAGGCAAGTCCCAGTTGCTGGTGTGGGGCGCGGCAATCAGCACACTTTTGGCGGCGTGGGTGGGCAAAGTGCCTTCAATCTTCCAGCCGGTAATGCGCAGCGTAAAGCGGGAAAAGGCGCGCAGGAGCGTGTTGACAACCGGAGTGTCAAAAATGGTGTGGTGCATGAGGGGGGAGGCAGAAAACAGGCAGCGGCGGTCGTGCCACCGTCAATCGCAAGCGCCGGGAGTATCGCCGATAGCCCCTATGCCCAGTTTTGAGGCAGGGCAACCTGTCCGCGGAGAACCTCCGTTGGCGGCATTGTCAACAATCTTCTCCCGGCCTCACTTTGGTCAAAAAGATCTGGCATTTCGAAGGCGCTTGAACAGAATGACTGGCATGGCTCTCCTTCCCCGGAGCCGACCCACCACGCCACGCTACGCCCTGGACCATGCTGCAAGCCGCCCGCAACGACGACACCACCTACCGCGACCGCAAGCGGTATGCGTGGCTGTTGTCGCTGGTGGTGCCCTGCACCGTGGCCGTGGGCCCAGCGCTCATGCTCTGGACTGGCGAGGCGCTGACGCTGTGGACGCCGGTGGCGTTTTTCTACCTGGCGGCGCCGTTGCTGGACTGGCTGCTGGGCGTGGACCAGAGCAACCCACCCGAATCCGCCGTGCCGGCGCTGGAGCGAGACCGCTACTACCGCCGCATCACCTACCTGCTGGTGCCGGTGCTGTGGGCGGCTTTTATCTTCAGCACCTGGTTTGTGGCCACGCAGACGTTGCCCTGGCATGGTGTTCTGGCCATGGTGTTGACCACGGGCACGGTGGGCGGCTTCTGCATCAACCTGGGGCATGAGCTGGGCCATAAAAACTCCAAGCTCGAACGCTGGCTGGCCAAGTTGGTACTGGCACCCACGGCCTACGGGCACTTCTTCATCGAACACAACCGGGGCCACCACCGCGACGTGGCGACCCCGGCCGACCCGGCGTCGTCGCGCATGGGCGAGTCGATCTACCGCTTCGCGCTGCGCGAAATGCCCGGAGCCCTGCGCCGGGCCTGGGCGCTGGAGAAAGACCGGCTGGCGCGCCAGCAACAACCGCAGTTTTCCTGGCACAACGAAATCCTGCAGCCCGCGCTGATTACCCTGCTGCTATGGACCGCCCTGGCCCTGTGGCTGGGCCTTTTCGTGCTGCCGTTTCTGGTAGTGGCCTCGTTCTGGGCCAACTTTCAGCTCACCTCGGCCAACTACGTAGAGCACTACGGCCTGCTGCGCACGCAAGACGCCAGCGGCCGCTACGAGCCCTGCCAGCCACACCACTCGTGGAACAGCAACCACCTGTTCTCCAACTGGGCGCTGTTTCACCTGCAACGGCATTCCGACCACCACGCGCATCCGCTGCGGCGCTACCAGTCGCTGCGGCATTTCGACCATGTGCCGCAGCTACCGATTGGCTACTTCGGCATGTTCACCCTGGCCTACGTGCCGCCCCTGTGGCGCCGCGTGATGGACCCACGCCTGCTGGCCATGGCGGGGCGCGATGCAACCCACATCAACATCGACCCGCGCCAACGCGCCCAGGTGGTGCGCCGCTATGGGCTGCGCGAAGGGGCGCAGCCGGCGGGCTAGCACGCCCAAGGGCGCAACCGCACAGCGTTTTGTTGCAAGCCATTCGAAAGCTCTGTTTTTGATAGCAATTAGCGCTTGCTAGATAAGCGCTAGCACCCATTTCTATTCAAAACCACACGCTGGTGCTGGCCGCGAGGTCGGTGGGATAATCGCGGCTTTCCAGTTGCAGCCCTGCGGGCGCCTTCGTCCCCACAGGCGCACCCCACGCAGCCCCCACCCTCCCCGCTTTTCTAGTTTGCCCGTGGAAACCACCCTGAGCCCCTGGCGCATGTCCGTCGCCCCGATGATGGACTGGACCGACCGCCACTGCCGTTACTTTCACCGGCTGCTGACCCGCCAGACCCTGCTGTACACCGAGATGGTGAACGCGGGCGCCATCATCCATGGCGGCACCGAGCGGCACCTGCGCTTCAACGCCGAAGAGCACCCTGTGGCCCTGCAATTGGGCGGCAACGAGCCCGACAAGCTGGCCGAGGCTGCGCGCCTGGGCGCGCAATGGGGCTACGGCGAAATCAACCTCAACTGCGGCTGCCCCAGCGACCGGGTGCAGCGCGGCGCGTTTGGCGCCAGTCTGATGAAATCGCCTCAGCTGGTGGCCGACTGCGTGAAGGCCATGAAGGACGTGGTCAGCGTGCCCGTCACCGTCAAGCACCGCATCGGCATCGACAAGGTGGAGGACTACGGTTTTGTGCGCGACTTCATCGGCACCGTGGCCGACGCCGGGTGTACCGTGTTCATCGTGCATGCGCGCAACGCCTGGCTGCAAGGCCTCTCCCCCAAGGAAAACCGCGATGTCCCTCCCCTGCGCTACGAAGTGGTGCACCAGCTCAAGGCAGAGTTTCCGCAGTTCACCATCGCCATCAACGGCGGCATCACCACCGATGCGGTGGTGCAAGAGCAGCTCACGCACCTGGACGGCGTGATGATCGGTCGCGAGGCCTACCACAACCCCTGGTGGCTGGCCCGCTGGGACCAGCTCTACTACGGCGAACAAGGTGGTATGCCCTGCCCCCTGACGCGCGAAGAGGTCGAAATCAAGATGGTCGAGTACATGGAGCGCGAGGCTGCCCAGTACGGCACCCCCTGGCCCCACATCGCCCGCCACATGCTGGGCCTGCGCCACAGCCTGCCCGGTGCCCGCATCTGGCGCCAGGTGTGGAGCAACCATCTGCTCAAGGACCGCCCTGCGCGCGAGGTGCATGCGCTGGCGATGCAGGCGTATGCCAACGCGCCTGAATCTTCTGCAGACCCAGCAGCCCAGGCCCTGGCTGCCTGACGCCGCACAGCGGGGTGATGGCTTGCGGGCAGAACCAAAGCGTGTGCAAGTGCGCGTAAAAACCCAAGCCACCGCGTCCGTCGCCTTGCGCGCACCCGTGGCAGCGGATGCAGAGCGCTTTGTCACTTTGGCCCAGCACAGCCAAGCTCTGCATACACCCTGGACCTCGGCGCCATCGACCCCCGAGTCGTTTGCAGCCTATCTGGCGCAGCTGGACACGCCTGCGAACCAGGGTTTTCTGGTGTGCCGGCCGCCCAAAGCGGGCGAAGGCGAACAGATCGCGGGCGTCTTCAATCTCTCACAGATCGTGATGGGCAACTTTCGCAGCGCTTACCTGGGCTACTACGTCTTCGCCGGTTACGAGCGCCAGGGCCTGATGCGTGCGGGCATGCAACAGCTGCTGCGCCACGCCTTTGGGCCACTGAAGCTGCACCGGCTGGAGGCGAACATCCAGCCCGGCAACGCAGCGTCCATTGCGCTGGTGCGGGCCTGTGGCTTCCGGCAAGAAGGCTTTTCGCCCCGCTACCTCAAGATCAATGGCCGCTGGCGGGACCATGAACGCTGGGCGTTCGTGGCCCATTGAGCCACCTTCGGCTCCTGATCGGGCTGCGCAGCACTTTCCCCAAGCGCGCAGCGCATCATTGCGTTGAAGTCAGCCTACCCAGCCACGCCGCCAGCGGCTCCGGCCGCCCGAACAGGTAGCCCTGCAGGCAGTCACACTGGCTCGCCACCAGAAAATCTGCTTGTGCACGGGTTTCCACACCCTCGGCCACCACGCGCAGGTTCAGGTGGCTGGCGACCGAGATGATGGACTGCACGATGGCGGTGTCGCTGGGGTCGTCAGGGGTGTCGTCCACAAAACTTTTGTCGATCTTGAGCTCATACAGCGGCAGCCGCTTGAGGTAGGCCAGGCTCGAATATCCGGTGCCGAAGTCGTCGATGGAAAAGCGCACGCCCAGGCCCACGATTTCGGTCATGCGGGCGATGGTGTCGTCCAGGTCTTCGATGAGCAGGCTCTCGGTCACTTCGAGGATCAGGTTGGCTGGATGGGCGCCGGTGTGGGCCAGCATGTGGCGCACGCGCTCGACAAAATCGTCCTGGCGAAACTGCCGCTCGCTCACGTTGACCGACAGCGACAGCTCGTGCCCCGTAGCCTGCAGGCGCGCCAGGGTTTCGCAGGCCTGCTGGATCATCCAGTCGCCCATGCGCAGGATCAGGCCCGAGGCTTCGGCGATGGGGATGAAGCGGCCGGGCGGCACATTGCCGCGCACGGGGTGGTCCCAGCGCATCAGCAACTCGCCGCCCACCACAGTGCCGGATGCGTCCACCTGGCTCTGCACGAATGCAGCCAACTGGCCCAGGGCGTGGGCTTTCTTCAGGTCCTGCTCCAGCGCCAGGCGTTCCTGCACATCGGCCTGCATGGCCGCCTCATAAAAGCGGATGCGGTTGCGGCCCAGGTCCTTGGCGCGGTACATGGCGGTGTCGGCCTCGCGCAGCAGATCTTCCACGCCTTCGCCGCGCTTGGGGAACAGCGTAATGCCGATGCTGCCCGTGGTGCTGTAGAGGTGCGTGTCGATGGTGTATGGCGCTTCCAGCGCAGTGCGAATTTCTTCGGCCACCAGCAGGGCCTGGCGCCCGGCGGCCTCCATGTCGGTCGCCACGTTGTGCGCCAGCACCACAAACTCGTCCCCGCCCAGGCGGGCCACGGTGTCGCCGGGGCGCAGCTGCTGCGTGAGGCGCTGCGCTACCTGCATGAGCAGCGTGTCGCCCAGCGTGTGCCCCCGCGCGTCGTTGATCTGCTTGAAGTTGTCGAGGTCGATGTACAGCACGGCGCCCACCTGCGCCGTTTGCTGGGCGCTGCGCAAGGCGTGCTCCATGCGGTCCAGGAGCATGCGCCGGTTGGGCAGGCCGGTGAGCGCGTCGAAATAGGCCAGCTGGTGCGTGCGCGCCTCGGCCTGCTTGCGCTCGGTGATGTCGCGCGAGAGCGCGATGAACCGGGGTTCATCGCCCGAAGTGGCGCTTTCCTTGCGGGCAATGGACAGCTCAAACCAGTGCGTAGCGCCCTGGAGTTCCAGGCGGTACTGGTGGCCCGCCGAATAGCCCGTGCGGTGCGCGGCCTCCAGCGCTGCATGGCAGCCTGCGGCGGCCTCGGGCGGGACCACGTCGCGCAGCAAGCGACCCAGAAACATCTCGGGCGGCACGGCCAGTGCTTCGGACCGCGCCGACCGGTAGTGGTAGATGCAGCCATCCAGCCCCACCTCGAACAACAGGTCGGGGATGGCGTTGAGCGTGCTCTCCAGGTCATCGCGCGTGGCGCGCAGCTCCGCCGTCATGTCGCGTGCCAGTGCCACGGCCCGCTCGCGCCCCGTAGCCAAGAGCCAGGTGAACCAGGCGAGCAACAGGCTCAGCACCGTACCCATCAGGGCCACAGGGTGGTGCCCCTCATCCTGAAAACGCGCCGCAAACGCAGGCAGTGGCGACATTTGCAACACCCAGCGGCGGCCACCCAGTTCCAGCACACGCCGTGCCTGCAGACCCGAGGGGGCATCCCCCTGCACAGCGGCCTGGTGCACAACGTTGCTAAATAGCAGGGTTTGAGCGCCTGCTTGGGTGTCGTCGGTGATCCGAAAGCCGATGTCGGCATCAAACTCGCGCGACATGCCTTGGACGACGTCTTCCAGGCGAAACGGCGCGGACACCCAGCCGGCAAGGCCCGCGCGCCGACCATGCACCGCGCGCGTATCGACGCCCGCGCCATACAGCGGCATGTACATGACCAGCCCCGGGCTGCTGTTTTGCAGCAGCGTCAACTGGCCGGACAAGGCGAGCTCTCCGGTGTCACGGGCCCGGTCCAGTGCTTCCTTTGCTGGGGGAAGTGTCAGCACATCGAATCCCAGCGCCTTGAGGTTGTTGCCCTCCAAGGGCTCGATGTGGGTGATGGGCGCCAGCACCTCGCGCGCACCTTCGGGGCGCACGGTGTATTGGGCAAAACCGCGCTGGCGCATGTCATCCAGGTGTGCCGCCAGTGCCGAAGCAGGTAGCTGCATGACGAGCGAAACCCCCTGCAAGCCAGGGCGCGTTTCACGCAGCTGGAGCGCCCCCACATAGGCCTGAAACTCGGCCCGATCGATGCGCTCGGACCCTTCAAAATACCCCTTGACTCCGCGAAGCACCACCTCGTAGGTGGCCATCCGGTCCTTGAGGTTGTAGGCGATCTGGTCGGCCGCGACCTGAAAGTTCTGCTCCTGCTTGGCGCGGGCACCGCTCTCGGCGCTCTGCCAGTACAAGAACGTCAGCCCCAGGGTCAGCAGCCCCACCAGAGGTGGCAGCACGACGGGAACCCACCGGTGGCTGGTGGTCCCCTTCCCTCCTCCAGAGGAAGGCGCCAAGGGTGTGGACCCAGCGGCTGCATCGACGATCCCTGCCGGAGAATGTTGGGTCATGGCGTTCTGGGTGATTTACCCGCCACGGTCGGCAAAAGCCACCGCCGTGGCGATCTGCACCATTATGGGCATCTGTCCGGCACAAGAAAGCTGTATTTGCGCAAACACTTTGCACACAGGGCAACGCCGGGCGGGCATTGTTGGATATGCTCCCTGCGCGCCATCCTCAACACCGCACCAGGGGCTTGAGCACGCCCCCACCCACCACCCTCGCACACCAAAGAACCAGCATGCCATCGCTTGATTTCGACCTGGAGGAATCCCATTTCCGCGCGTTCTACGCAGAGCAATCCGCTGCGCTGGAAACCGCCTGCGCCGCCTTCACCGCCATGGTGGCCGCTGTGGTCACGCAGTCGGGTGGGGTAGAGATCGCCAAGGTGGAGGGCCGCGTCAAGGATGTGGATGAATGCATCCGCAAGTTCGTGCGCAAATACCGCCCAGCGCTGGAGGAAAACAACACGCCCTATGAGATCCAGCACTACATCACCGACCTGGTCGGCGTGCGTGTGGTGTGCCTGTACGAGGACGAGCTGGAGAAAATCGCGGCCATCGTGCGCGGGCACTTTGCCGTGATCGATGTCACCGACAAGGTGACGGCGGTGGAAAGCACCGAGGCCTCATTTGGCTACAAAGGCCTGCATCTGGACCTCAAGCTCAGTCATGCCGAACGCACGCAGCCTGAGCATGCAGCCTATGCCCACCTGCCGTTCGAGCTGCAGGTGCGCACCATCATCCAGGACTCCTGGAGCGTGCTGGACCACCGGATCAAGTACAAGAAATCGATCCCAGGCGAACTCAAGCGCCGCATCAATGTGCTGTCAGCCCTGTTCGAGCTGGCCGACCGCGAGTTCCGCCAGATCCGCGACGCCACGGCCGCCGAACTGCTGCAAGCCCCCGACGAAACCGCCGAGCCGCTGCCCGACCCTGCCACCGCCGACAACCCGCAGGCCCCCAGCAAGGCCCAAGCCCCCAGCAGCGAGCTCAACGCGTTCACCTTCCTCAAGATTGCAACGCACTTCTTCAAGGACTTCGAGTTCGAGCCTTCCAAGGTAGACGGTTTTGTGGACGACATTCAGGCGTGGTCCCGGGGCATGACGCGGGCCCGCTTCAATGCGCTGATGCGCGAGACCGTGGGCGTGGTCAAGCGCTACAAGCAGCACTTCGAAGAACAAAACCCCCAGGCCAGCTTCAATCCGTATACCGTGATCCGGCATTGCCTGTACTTGAGTAACAAGACCGCGTTCCGCCCCGCCCTGCGCAACTCGGCCCGGGAGTCGTTCGAGGCGTGGTTGCAGGAGCAGGCTGAGCCAAAGCCGCAATAATTTGAGAAAAATTGGGCCCTACCGCTCGTCCAGATTAAATTTACAGCTATCTATTCAATAGCAATTTGACTGGCATCGGCTTATTGGACAAGCTCTAAGTGAGACGCCCTGATCTGTCGCATAGGTGACTTGGCATTGGTGGTTTTCCTCCATGCGCTTGTTACGAAGTGCTGTTATATTGCACTGCAACATAACGGAGTTTCGCCCATGCTGTATCACATCTACGAAACCCAGCGCTCCCTGATGGAGCCCTTTACCGATTTCGCGCAGGCTGCTGCCAAGCTGTTCAGCAACCCCATGTCCCCCTTCAGCGAAAGCCCGCTGGCGCAGCGCATGTCTGCGGGCTACGAACTGCTGTATCGCCTGGGCAAGGACTACGAAAAGCCCGCTTTCGAGATCCATTCGGTGGATGTGGACGGCGTCGGTGTAGCGGTGCACGAACGCATCGAGATGGACAAGCCGTTCTGCGAACTGCGCCGCTTCAAGCGTTTCTCGGACGACACCGCCACCTTGACCAAGCTCAAGGCCCAGCCTGTGGTGCTGATCGTGGCGCCCTTGTCGGGGCACTACGCCACTTTGCTGCGCGACACCGTGCGCACCATGCTCAAGGACCACAAGGTCTACATCACCGACTGGAAGAATGCCCGGCTGGTCCCCCTGGCCGAGGGTGAGTTCCACCTCGACGACTACGTGAATTACGTGCAGGAGTTCATCCGCCACCTGCAGGGCATCTATGGCAACTGCCATGTCATCAGCGTGTGCCAGCCCACCGTGCCCGTGCTGGCAGCCGTGTCCCTGATGGCCAGCCGTGGCGAAACCACGCCGCTGACGATGACCATGATGGGCGGCCCCATCGACGCCCGCAAATCCCCGACTTCGGTGAACAACCTGGCGACGAACCGTAGCTTTGAGTGGTTCGAGAACAACGTGATCTACCGCGTGCCCGAGAACTTCCCCGGCGCAGGGCGGCGCGTGTACCCTGGTTTTCTGCAGTACACCGGCTTCGTGGCCATGAACCCGGACCGCCACGCCAGCAGCCACTATGACTACTTCAAGGACCTGATCAAGGGCGACGACGCCAGCGCCGAGGCCCACCGCAAGTTCTACGACGAGTACAACGCCGTGCTCGACATGGACGCCGACTACTACCTGGAAACCATCCAGACCGTTTTCCAGGACTACAAACTGGTGCACGGCACCTGGGATGTGCGCTCCCCCGACGGCAAGATCGAGCGCGTGCGCCCGCAGGACATCACCACCACCGCCCTGTTCACGGTGGAAGGCGAGCTTGACGACATCTCCGGCTCGGGCCAGACCGAAGCCGCGCACGATTTGTGCAGCGGCATCGTGCGCAAGGAACAACGCCATCTGGAGGCCAAGGGCGCGGGCCACTATGGCATCTTCAGCGGCCGGCGCTGGCGCGAAGTGGTCTACCCCCAGGTGCACGCTTTCATCCTGGAGCACGAAAAGCCCCAGGCGAAAATCGCAGCACCCGTCACGGAAACGCCGGACGACAACCCCCCCCCACCGCGCAGCAGCAACAACAAAAGCCGCAGCGCCCGCCCCCAAGGCAGCCGCCAAGCCACCCGTCAAACCCGTCGCCACAGCGGCTGTAAAAACGCCCGTCAAAGCAGCCGCCAAAACGCCAACCAAGCCCACGGCCAAGGCGCCTGCGGCGGTGGCCACCCGCTGGGTGGCACCAGCACCCGCAGCCACCACCAGCAAGCCCACCGGCGCTGCCGCACCCGCTGATGTGGGCGTTGCCACGCCAGCGAAGACTACGGTGACCGCCGCGGCATCTGCCCGCACCCGCCGCAATGCGGCACGCAAGGCTTGAGCCCCCCCCGGCCAGCTTCTGCATCAACTGCCGCCGCCCTCACGCTTGCGGCGCGGATCGACGCGGCCTTGCCCCAGACACAGTGCACACGCTGCGGCTATCCCGACTGCGCCACATACGCCCGGGCCATTGCCGAAGAGGGCGTGCCCATCAACCTGTGCCCCCCTGGGGGCGCTGAGGGCATCGCCCGCCTCGCAGCCATCACGGGGCAAGCACCGCTGCCGCTGAGTGCGGAGCATGGTGTGGAAGCCCCACGCACCGTGGCGTACATCGACGAAGCCTGGTGTATCGGCTGCACGCTGTGCATCAAGGCCTGCCCCACCGATGCCATCGTGGGCTCCCACAAGAAAATGCACACCGTTGTCGAGCCCTATTGCACCGGGTGCGAGCTGTGCATTCCGGTGTGCCCCGTGGATTGCATCCAGCTCGAAAACGCCAGCGGGAATGCCACCGGCTGGGCCGCATGGTCGGGTCCTTTGGCGCAACAGGCGCGCCTGCGCTACCAGGCACACCGTGAACGCCTGCCCTTGGAAGCAGTACCGGACGCGGATGATGAAACCCCTCCGTCCTCCGTTGACAACGGCCCTGTCCCTGCCTCCCTCGCAGATACCGCCACGGCGCAGGTTGCCCGCCAGGCCACCATTGCAGCAGCCCTGGAGCGAGCCCGCCAGCGGCGGTCACAAGCTCCGCGCTAGGTTGGGGGCTCTGAGCAAGAGCCCTCTTCATCCGCCCAGGTCGACAAGGACCGGGAAATCTTCAGGCCCAGCCCTCCGTGGCACTTTGAGGGAAGACAAAACCCGCAAAATCGAGCACATTGGAGCAAATTTCACGTTCAGACGGCGCATCGAACAGCCCCCCCCCGCTGCAGGGCAACCTTCAATGATTCAATAAGAGCGTCCCCACCCGCCCGCCTAGCACAGATCTTCTCGACAATGCACATCGCGCAATATTAGGCTGGGATTAATGACTATACCAACCAAATCAATACAGCCGCGATTTCAAATGGAATGTGCAATCCATGCAATCTAGCCTTCCCACCACATTGTGGCGGCACCGCAGTTTGGTCCTTGAACTCGTCAAGCGTGAATTTTCCAGCCAATATCGCGGCTCCTTTGGCGGAATATTTTGGTCGCTGGTGCAACCCCTCTTTTTACTGACCATTTACATTATCGCATTTGGAGTAATTCTCAAATCTCGCTGGAACAATGCAGGCAGCGCGGCTGACTATGCATTCATGTTATTCGCCGGGTTGATTATTTTCAATGCATTTTCAGAAGTCCTGAATAAATCACCTCTTCTGATAGCAAGGAACCCCAACTTCGTGAAGAAGGTGGTTTTCCCACTAGAGCTATTGCCCGTCGTTACAGTAGGAGTAGCCTACCTTCAGGCATTACTGGGTACAGCGATTTTACTGGCGGGATATATAGTTTTCATGGGGAAGCCTTCACCCACGGTGCTTCTTTTTCCCTTTATCCTGCTGTGCTTTTCACCCATGCTGCTGGGGTTGGCATGGCTTCTCTCCGCTGTGGGCGTTGCGGTGAAGGACATCGGCCAGCTGACAGGCATGCTCAGCCACTGCCTTCTCTTCCTAACCCCGATTTTCTACAGCATGGATTCTGCCCCTGAATTGCTGAAGAATTTGCTGATGCTCAATCCTCTGACCTTTATCGTCGAGCAGTTTCGCCTCGTGCTTCTGACAGGGGGACTGCCCTCCTTCTTGGGGCTTGCGGTCTATACCGGCCTTGCCAGTGCTTTTTCGTGGGCCTCGTTGATACTGTTCAGACGGCTGCGCACAACGTTTGCGGACATGGTTTGAGCGATGTCGGACATTGTCATTTCCGTACAGGATGTCAGCAAGTGCTATCGGGTATTCGACAATCAGCGCTCACGCCTTCTGCATGCATTGTCTCCTAGGCACACAGAAGGAATGCAGGAAATATGGGCACTGAAAGACATCAACCTCGAGGTCAGGCGGGGTGAATCGCTGGGGGTCATCGGCCGCAACGGCAGTGGCAAAAGTACCTTGCTGGAAATAGTGACCCAGACCCTGACTCCAACGACCGGCAAGGTACAGGTGAATGGGCGAGTTGCCGCATTGCTGGAATTGGGCAGCGGGTTCAACCCGGAATACACAGGCCGGGAAAACGTCCTGCTGAATGGCTTGTTGATGGGATTGACGCGATCAGATGTGGAGCGCCAATTCGACGACATCGCCGCATTTGCTGATATTGGCGATGTGCTGGACCGACAGGTCAAAACCTATTCGAGCGGCATGCTTGTTCGCCTGGCTTTTGCCGTACAGGTAGCATTGACGCCAGATATATTGATTGTTGATGAAGCACTGAGCGTAGGAGATTATTTTTTCCAGCAGAAATGTTTTGGACGCCTTCGAAAAATGCGGGAAGACGGTTTGACCCTGCTTTTCGTCTCACACGACATGGGGACGGTACGTGATCTTTGCAAAACAGCCCTCTATTTGCGCCATGGCATGGCTCAATTCATGGGCGACAGCGGATCCGCGATACGGCACTATTTCAATGAGGATGCGCCGATACTGCCTGCACACACCACGAAAACACCCACCTCACACCTTGTTGCAGTCACTGCGGATGCTCAAAACCCCATGATTTTCAACAATGCGTTCTGGACCAAACCTCAAAACCTTCGCAACAGGTTGATGGCAGTTAGCATCCAGGATCACAATGAGAACGAAATTGGGCATGCCAGGATGGGTTCTGATGTATATATAAAGGTACATTACCAAAGCCATCTGGATGATGTCGGCACGACAGTGGCATTGGCAATAAAAAACCGCTTTGATCAGGTTATTTTTGTCACCAATGCCCGGCGCTTGGGCGTGGAAGACTGCGAAACAGAAACAGGGAGCAGCGCAGTTTTTGTGTTCAAGGTGACGCTGGCCATGGAAGCGGGACTTTATTCCTTGAAAATTGGTATTCACCAACCAACCGGCATCAACAAGGGCAGAGAAATCGACAGTACTGGCTGGTTTGGGCCATTCAGGATTGACTGGGACTACGAGACAGAATCAGCACCATTTCTTGGGATGTTTGGACTCCCGGCAAGCGGAGAATTTATGGCAATAACCTCTGTGCAAAATTGACACTCAAAAATTTCCCACTAATGTACAAATTTTGCCATAGCGTCTCGCCGTGCAGCTTCAATGGAGATTGAATTGCAGGAATATAAAAAAATTCCAAAAAAATGGCTTGCAAAGTTCTTTGCGATCATCAATAGACCGTACCAACTACTTGGTACTTTTAGAATAATTTTGCATATCGCTTTTTCAGCATTTCGCCCATTGTGTCCTATTTTCCGACATGTTGCAGCCCCCTTCAAGCCGCGGCTAGGCAATCTCAATCAGTATGCGCCAAGGCCCATGGTGCCGCCTAGAGTGATACCAAAGACGCAATCATCTACAATTTTCCCCAAAATTTCACTGATCACACCTTCATTTAAGCAGGGTAATTTCATTGAAAATACAATAACAAGCGTTCTGGACCAAGAATATCCCAATCTGGAATATTTCATTCAGGATGGCGGCTCCCAGGACGAAACTATCTCCATTCTGAAAAAATTCGAAGCAAAATTAACCGGATGGGTATCCGAAAAGGATACGGGGCAATCGCAAGCGATCAACCGGGGTTTCGCACGAACGACGGGTGAAATCATGGCGTGGCTCAATTCAGACGACCTGCTCTTGCCGGGCGCCTTGAGCACCGTCGCAGACTACTTTGCCCGCCATCCCGATGTTGACGTGGTCTATGGAGACCGCTTGCTCATCGATCGAAATGGAATGGAGATTGGTCGCTGGATCATGCCAGGGCATGACAACACCGTATTGTCTTGGGCAGACTATATTCCGCAGGAAACACTCTTCTGGCGGCGACGCATCTGGGACAAGACCGGTGCCCAAGTCGACGAATCATTCAGGTTTGCCATGGACTGGGATTTGCTGATCCGTTTCCGGGACGCCGGTGCAAATTTTTCCCACATCCCCCGCTTCCTGGGCGCATTCCGGGTTCATGAACACCAAAAGACTTCTGCCAATATCAATGGCATTGGCCAGCAGGAAATGAGCCGGATACGCGAGAAAATCCTCGGCAGAGTCCCTGACTATAAAGAGATACGGAATGCCGTGCTTCCCTATCTCTCAAGGCACATGCTTCGCGATTTGGCATTCCGGATGCGGCAACCACTCAAGCGTGCACATTGAGCTGGGTGGAGCGTGCTCTTCAAGCTGGCTGCAGCCACTATATCGACCAATACGCCGCCAAAAGCAAACTGGCTGGATTCGAGACAAAGGAATTGGAAATGAGAAGAGCAGAAAATGGGAAGGCCGCCCGGTGGTACCGGCCTGGCGACGAGGTGTGGGGGCCGCGCCCATGACCGCGACCAATAACGGCTCAGCAGTCCGGGCACCGAGGGTTTATGTGGCCGGCCACAGCGGCATGGTCGGTTCGGCCATCGTGCGTGTGCTTGAGCAACAAGGTGGTGTCCAGATCATTGCACGCACCCACGCCGAACTCGATCTGACCTGCCAGGCGGATGTGCGTTCGTTTTTCAAGGATGAAGCTCCAACCCACGTCTACCTAGCCGCAGCCATGGTGGGGGGTATACACGCCAACAATACGTATCCCGCAGAGTTCATTTACCAAAACCTGATGATCGAGGCGAATGTCGTGCATGAAGCCTGGCGAGCCGGTGTTCAGCGCCTGATGTTCCTGGGTTCCAGCTGCATCTACCCCAGACTCGCGCCACAGCCCATGGGTGAAGACGCACTGCTGACCGGCACCTTGGAGCCCACCAACGAGCCCTATGCCGTTGCCAAAATTGCGGGCATCAAGCTGTGCGAGTCTTACAACCGGCAATATGGCACCGACTATCGCAGCGTGATGCCCACCAACCTGTATGGCCCGGGCGACAACTATCACCCAGAAAACAGCCATGTCATTCCGGCACTGATACGGCGTTTCCACGAGGCAAAGCTCGCCCATGCGCCCAATGTCGTGATCTGGGGAACCGGTGCACCGCGCCGCGAATTTCTATATGTCGATGACATGGCGGCAGCCTGCGTCCATGTCATGAATCTCGAAAAATCAATTTACAACGCCTGCACGCAGCCTCGGTTATCACATATCAATCTGGGGACTGGCGAAGACCTGTCCATTCGGGAGCTCGCACAATTGATCAGCGACGTGGTGGGATATCCCGGCCATATCGAGTTTGACGCCTCCAAGCCGGATGGTCCTCCACGAAAACTCCTGAATGTGAGTCGCCTGGAGGGACTGGGCTGGCGCGCCCAGACTGAACTTAGGCAGGGGTTGGCCATGGTCTACGGGAATTACATGTCAACACTGCAGCAGCGTGCCAATGGATGATGCGCTGGACATGCCGTTGGTGACAGTGGCAGTGCCTTCCTATAACCAGGGGCGCTATCTGAATGCTGCACTCGAGTCCATATTTGCACAGGACATCCCCGTCGAAGTCTATGTCGCGGACGGTGGTTCCACCGACGGCACGATAGAGGTCATCCGCCGCTGGGAAGAACGGCTTGCAGGCTGGCGCAGTTCCAAAGACATGGGCCAATCGTCGGCCATCAACGAGGCGATAGCAAATGGACGTGCGCCTTTTGTCTGCTGGCTCAATAGCGACGATTGGTTGTTGCCAGGTGCGCTGAAAAGCCTGGTGGCAGCACTGCAGCACAATCCAGCAGCCCCCATGGCCTACGGACGGGTATGGAACTATGTGGAAAGCACAAAAAGAACCAATCCCGTCTTTGTCCGCCCTTTCAGCGAGTGGTGGATGGCGCAATTCTGCATCGTTTCTCAGCCCGGAACGCTGATTCGCCGCACTGCCTGGGAAGCCGTTGGAGGCGTGGACGAAACATTGCACATGACCATGGACTACGATCTTTGGTGGCGCCTTTACAAGGCTCTGGGACCTCTGGAATTTGTGGATACCTTTCTGGCAACCAACCGGGAGCACCCCGAAACGAAGACGAGCACCCGGCGCAAAGCGCATTATCAGGAGGCGATAGATGTGGTGCGCCGGCATTATGGCCGGGTGCCATTAAAGTGGTGGCTCGCCCAACCATACTCGGTTTGGTATCGTTCCATGATGAGGCATTGACCACCTATTACTTCTGACATCCGCAAATGGCACCGCACCGAATTCTGGTCGATTCAGGAAACTATTTCTCCAACAACGACAATCTGGGAGACAGGGCGATTTACCAGGTCATTTTTCGCCGGTTACGGCATCTCTGGCCAGATTGTCAAATACATTGGATAACCCGCAATGCAGCCCTGCTCAGAAAGGATTGTCCCGAAGTCATTGCGCTTGAGCTCACCGAAGAACGCCTCCCCCTGCCGCTGATCGCCCTTGGTGCTGATACCCGGAACCTGATAACCCAAGCATCAGCAGACTGTGCGCGCATCGTGTCGGCGCTGATGGATTGCGATATGGTGATGGCGACCGGCGGCGGATATTTCAGCGACGATTTCTCTGGTCAATCGGAAGTCATCTTGCAGACGCTGGAAGCGGGTATCAGGCTCGGCAAACCGGCAATCATTCTGAGCTGTGGATTTGAACCCGTCAGCGTTCGCAGCCTTTCGCAGAAGATGCTGGGGGTATTTCCTCTTTTGAGCCTGGTGGTCTGCAGAGAATCGCAGCAAAGCCCGATGGTGGCGAGATCCTTTGGGGTGCCAGAACAACGCCTGGTCGTGGCAGCAGACGAGGCGATTGAACTGGCGTTTGACTTGCGCCCCACAGTTCTGGGCCAAAGCCTGGGCATCAACGTCCGCCAAGCGGACTACGCCGGCGTAGATGCCAACACCCTGTCGCGCCTGCGGGAAGGGTTGGGAAGTGCCATTTCACGGCTGGGTGCACCTCTTGTTGCCGGTGTGCCCATTTCGCTTGCCGGTCCTTCCGATCCTGACGCCATTGCCTCGCTGCTCCATGGCATCCCGGGCATCAGCTGCACCTCCTACCCGGTTGCAACGCCACAGGACGTCGTGCAGCAGATCGGTGCATGCCGTGTGGTCATCACCGGCAGCTACCACGCGGCAGTGTTCGCACTGTCGCAAGGGGTGTCGGTGATCGCCTTGGTGGCATCGCCCCACTACCGGTCGAAAATGCAAGGGCTTCAAGCCCAGTTTGGCGCCGCCTGCCACATCGTGTTTCTGGACCGTGAGGAAACGGCCACGCACTTGGCGACCGCCATACAGGATGCGTGGCATGCAGCAGGGACTGAACGGCAGCGGTTGCTGCAAGTGGCACGACAGCAGGTCAGCGTGGGCCGGGCTGCCTACGAGCGCCTGGCCGCGCTAGTGGAGGACGTTCCAGCCAACCCGCGTGCCAGCGCAACCTCGGAATTGACAGGTATTTCTACGCAGGCACCCATGAACAAAGACACCTCCGAACTCCCCTTCTGCTTGTCTCCGGAGGAAATTGAGCAATTTCGGACACAGGGCTACGCAGGGCCATTCACGGCATTCTCGCCCCATGAAATGGAAAAATTCCGCACAACGGTATGTGAGCGGGTGCTGCCCACGCCTACGCCTTATTGCCCATTCGGCCTGCGCGTGCGGCACCTAGACAGCCAAGCGGTCCATGCGATGTGCTCGGCCCCGGCCATCGTGGAACGCATGGCTTCTCTCTATGGGCCGGATCTCGTTCTGTGGAATTCCAATCTTTTCAACAAACCGCCTGCCCGGCCTGAACAGCAAGAGGAATACCCCTGGCACCAAGATCATTACAACTGGAACATGGAACCCATCCTGAACATTTCAGCTTGGCTGGCGATTACGCCGGCAACGCTGGAAAATGGATGCGTGGAAATCATTCCAGGCTCGCACCGGCAAATCATCCCTCCGGCCATCGATACAGATCCAGCCAAGAGCCTTCGGTTCGGCGGCATCGCTTCAGACCCCGCCTACGTGGATGAAACCCGCAAGGTATCCATGGTGCTGGAGCCCGGCCAGTTCTTTCTCTTCAATGAACGGCTGCTGCATCACTCCAACCCCAACCGCACCACGGAGCACAGGCTGGGACTGGCCGTCCGAGTGACGGTCCCCATCGCAAAGGTCAGCGAACCTTTCCCCTGCGTCATGTTGCGGGGTGAAGACCGCATGGGCTTCAACCGGTACATTGAAGCGCCCTTAGACGAGCCCGATTCGCACTGGCTCGCCTCCCTGCCGCCTGGGCACGACTACCTCTTTGACCGCCCCATCCCGGGACGGGGCTGGCATGTCCGGGAGACCGAAGGTCCACATCACTTTGCATGGACAGGCCTGGAGCCTGAGACATGGATCGACTTCCGCCCGGTAGGCGTTGGCGATCACCTGCTGCGGATGGAAGTGGTCCACCTGTTGACGATGGCAGCTGTCAGCGAGCTTCAAATGCAGGTGAATGGGCAAGCGATTGCGGTGCGCCAGGAACAAGTGGGCGACACGCTCGTCCTGGAGGCCCGTGTTCCCGACGCGGTCTTGCGAAGCCGTGCGGACCGGGTCAGAGTGGCGCTCCAGGGCTCCCCCCTCGTGCGGCCCTGCGATCTGAATCCGGAGAGCACGGACAAGCGCTCTCTGGGGTTGGGTATTCGCCGGATTGCGCTCTTGCCCATGAATGCATCCGGAACTGAGGTCGAAGCTGAGGCGGCCAACGCAAAAGCACCTGCACCACAACCACCCACTGCCTGGTACCGCCGGCTGCTGGGGTGAGCCCGCCGCTGGCCGAGGGCCGACAACTCAGCGGGCAGCGAGTGCCTTGTAAACCCCACACCCCACATACAGATCGCCCGCGCGGCTGACGTAAGACATTTTCGTCTGCACCGCACCCGTGGCAGGGTTGGTGATGTCGTACTCCACCCAGCCCGGCTCACGGTCCGCCTGGGAAACGATGTCGTTCACCAGCCGGTCGCCCGCAATGCCAGGAATGTCCTGCACCCGCGTGCCCACCTTGGCGGTGTTGCCTCCAAAGGCCAGGTAGGTGCCTGCGGAGTCGAGGACAAACACATACATGTCGCGGTCGTGGTAGGGCTGATTCTTGTCAGTGATGCTGCGCAGGAACTGGTCGCGCGAGGTACTCTTGTGCAGCGCCATGGCCTTGCCCACCAGCGCCACAGCCTCCTCGGCCGTGCCCTGCTGCAGGCGGAATGCAGAGACCGCACGCGACAGGGTGGATGCGCGGCTTTCCAGGGCCTCTGCCTGTTGCACGGCATGGCCCACCATCTGGGCGTTGTGCTGGGTGATCTGGTCCAGTTGTTGCACGGCGGCGCTCACCTCGCGCAGGCCGGTGCTTTGCTCGGCGCTCGATCCGGAGATTTCGCTCATGCTGGATGCCACGCTGCGAATGCCCCCCGCCATGTCCGAGATCCCCTCCCCGGCCGACCGAATCAGGCCCGCACTGGTTTCGACCTGACTGACCGAGGCACCGATCAGTTCACGAATTTCGTGCGCGGCATCGCTGGACCGCTTGGCCAGCGTGCGCACCTCTGCTGCCACCACGGCAAACCCACGGCCCTGCTCTCCGGCGCGAGCAGCCTCAACGGCTGCGTTCAGGGCAAGGATATTGGTCTGAAATGCAATGCTGTCGATCACACCGATGATTTCGGTCATGCGCCGCGCACCTTGCTGGATGGCCTCGACCGACTGCACGGCACGTGCCATGGCCTGGGCGCCCACATCGGCTGCGTCACGCACCTGCGCCGCCCGGGTATCGGCACTGTGCGCGGTCTGAGCGTTGTTCTGCACCGCTGAAGACAGTTGCTCCACACTGGCGGCCGTCTGCTCCAGGTTGGCGGCCTGCTGCTCGGTGCGGTCGGCCAGCGAGCGATTGCCCTCGGCCAGGCTCTGCCCAGCATGGGCGACCAGCGCCGCATTGCTACGAATGTCTGCCACCATGGAGGAGAGCGTGATCACCATGCGGTCGAGCGACTGCGCCATCTCGGCCACTTCGTCTTGTCCGTAGTCGCGACGGGGCTGGGCCCGGAGATCCCCGGCCTGGGTCAGCTCTATGGTTTGCGCCAGACCCGCAAGGTCGGTGGCCAGACTGCGGTAAAGCACGAGCAGAGCGTACAACACCACCGCTACGGCCAAGGCAAGCGCCCACCAAGGCGCCCCAAACGCAGCAATGGCAAGTGCCGCCCCCACCAGAAGACTCAGCGAGAGCAGCTTGCCAGGCAAATGCCACCTGCGCATCCACCAGAGCCCCGGACGCAGCGGTAGGAATCCTGACATCGTGTCTCCTCTATTGTTCTGATCAAATGGCCTGAATACTAGGTACACGCACTTACGGCGGATTGACAGACCACGGGCCCATCGACGCATTGAGGTCAGCTCCGGTCACGATCCGCCAAACCCTGGCCGATCCAGCGCCGACTGATCTGAGGTGATCGCCCATAATGGCGCCCCATGAATCCCCTGCTTTCCCATCTCCAGCCCTACCCCTTCGAGCGGCTGCGGCAGCTCTTTGCGGGGGTGGTGCCCCCGGCAGCCTACAGCCCCATCAGCCTGGGCATGGGTGAGCCACGCCATCCTACACCGCAGTTCATCAAAGATGCACTCAGTAACAACCTCAGTGGCCTGGCGAGTTACCCCGCCACCGCTGGCGAGTTGGGCTTGCGCGAGGCCTTCACCCGCTGGCTGAATTTGCGCTATGCCATCACGCTGGATCCGGCCACCCAGGTCCTTCCCGTGAATGGTTCTCGGGAAGCACTTTTTTCGTTTGCCCAAACCATCATCGATCCTTCAAAAGGCCAGCCGCTGGTAGTCTGCCCCAATCCGTTCTACCAGATCTATGAAGGTGCAGCCCTGCTGGCGGGCGCGGCCCCTTATTACGCGGCCAGCGACCCGGCACGCAATTTCGCCGTGAATTGGGACGCGGTGCCGGACTCCGTGTGGCAGCGGACGCAGTTGCTTTTTGTTTGCTCCCCTGGCAACCCCACCGGCGCCGTCATGCCGCTGACGGAGTGGAAGAAGTTGTTTGAACTGAGCGACCGGTATGGTTTTGTGATTGCCTCGGACGAGTGCTACAGCGAAATCTACTTCCGCGACGAACCGCCGTTGGGCGGCCTGCAGGCTGCAGACAAGCTCGGCCGCAGCGACTACAAGAACCTGATCTCCTTCACCAGTCTCTCCAAGCGCAGCAACGTGCCCGGCATGCGCAGTGGTTTTGTGGCGGGAGATGCGGCCCTGATCAAGGCCTTCCTGCTGTACCGCACGTACCACGGCAGCGCCATGAGCCCCATCGTGCAGGCCGCCAGCATTGCAGCCTGGGGAGACGAGCAGCATGTGGTGGAAAACCGCACGCGCTACCGCAAGAAGTTCGCCCAAGTCACGCCGCTGCTGGCGGGTGTCATGGAAGTAGCCCTTCCCGATGCAGGTTTCTACCTCTGGGCCAAAGTCCCCGAGCAGCTTGCCATGGACGACGCCGAGTTCGCGCGGGCCCTTCTGGCTCAATACAATGTTACGGTGCTCCCTGGCAGCTACCTGGCCCGCGAGGCCCAGGGCAGCAACCCCGGTGCCCAGCGCGTGCGCATGGCCCTGGTGGCCGAAACCGAAGAGTGCGTGGAGGCTGCGTTGCGCATCGTGCAATTCATCCAGTCCCGCACTGCCTGATTTCTGATTCCTGATCCACAGACTGACAGACAACAACATGACCCAACAACTGCAAACCCTCATCGACAACGCCTGGGACAACCGCGCCAGCCTTTCGCCCTCCGCCGCCCCCAAGGAAATCCAGGACGCTGTCGAGCATGTGATCGCCGAGCTGAACAACGGCACGCTGCGCGTGGCCACGCGCGAAGGTGTGGGCCAGTGGACCGTGCACCAGTGGATCAAGAAGGCGGTGCTGCTGTCGTTCCGCCTGAAGGACAACGAAGTGGTCAAGGCCGGTGACCTGGGTTTTTACGACAAGGTGCAGACCAAGTTTGCCCACTTGTCTGAAGAAGAAATGAAGGCCACCGGGGTGCGTGTGGTGCCACCCGCCGTCGCCCGCCGTGGCAGCTTCATCGCCAAGGGCGCGATCCTGATGCCGTCGTACGTGAACATTGGCGCCTATGTGGGCGAAGGCACCATGGTCGACACCTGGGCCACCGTGGGTTCGTGCGCACAGATCGGCGCCAACGTGCACCTGTCGGGCGGCGTGGGCATTGGTGGCGTGCTGGAGCCGCTGCAGGCCGGCCCCACCATCATCGAAGACAACTGCTTCATCGGCGCCCGCTCCGAGGTAGTTGAAGGCGTGGTGGTGGAAGAAAACTCCGTGCTGGGCATGGGCGTGTACCTGGGCCAGAGCACCCCCATCTTCAACCGCGCTACGGGCGAGATCAGCTATGGCCGCGTGCCCTCGGGCTCGGTGGTGGTCAGCGGCAACCTGCCCAAGACGGCCGCCAACGGCACGCCCTACAGCATGTACGCCGCCATCATCGTCAAGCAGGTGGACGCGCAGACCCGCTCCAAGACCAGCATCAACGACCTGCTGCGCGACTGATCGCACTCAAGGCCGGGGCAGGCCATCCCGCCTGCCCGCCGACAGACACCGACAACAAGAGGGAAACACCATGAGCACGATGGAGCGGATTCTTCGCCTGATGAGCGAAAAGAAGGCATCAGACGTCTACCTGTCGGCCAATGCCCCGGCACTGATCAAGATCAACGGCGAATGCATCCCGATCAACAACCAGATCCTGCCGCCCGATGCGCCGCGCAACCTGCTCTCCGAAGTGGTTCCTCCAGATCGCATCGAAGAACTGGAGGAAACCGGCGAGCTGAACATGGGCGTGCCGCTCAGCGGTGTGGGCCGCTTCCGTATCAGTGCCATGCGCCAGCGCGGCAGCTACGCGGTGGTGATCCGTTTCATCTCGCAGCAGATTCCCGAATTCGACTCGCTGGGCCTTCCACCCGTGATGCGCGAACTCATCATGGAAAAGCGGGGCCTGATCCTGATGGTCGGCGCCACGGGCTCGGGCAAGAGCACATCCCTGGCGTCGATGATCGACACCCGCAATGAAGCACTCACCGGCCACATCCTCACCATTGAAGACCCGGTCGAGTACCAGTTCAAGAACAAGAAATCCATCGTCAACCAGCGCGAGATCGGCAGTGATACCCAATCGCTGCAGACCGCCCTCAAGAACGCGCTGCGCCAGGCGCCGGATGTGATCCTGATCGGCGAAATCCGCGACCGCGAAACCATGTCGGCCGCCATTGCCTACGCCCAGTCCGGCCACTTGTGTCTGGCCACGCTGCACGGCAACAACAGCTACCACGCGCTCAATCGCATCTTGTCGTTCTATCCCGTCGAAGTGCGTCCCACCATGCTGGGCGACCTGGCATCCGCCCTGAAGGCCATCATCTCCCAACGCCTGGTGCGCACCATCGACGGCAGCCGTGCTCCGGCGGTGGAAGTCATGCTCAACACCAAGCTGGTGTCCGACCTGATCGAAAAAGGCGATTTCTCAGGCGTCAAAGAAGCGATGGAGAAGTCCATGGCCGAAGGTTCGCTGACCTTTGAGGAAGCCCTCGCCCGGTTGATCATGGACTCCAAGATCGACCGCAAGGAAGGCATGGCCTACGCTGACTCGCCTACCAACCTCATGTGGCGCTTGCAGAACGATTTCTCCCTGGCCGCCAATGCCGCCAAGGCGCAGAAGGAAGCGCGGGATGCACCCGACGACGCGCCTTCCTTCACCGAGATCGTGCTGGACGTCAAACCAGCGGCATGAAATGTCTCCGCCCTGAGTCGCCTGCGGCGCCTTCCCCCTGGGGGACGACGCCCTCGCTGCGGGGCGGTCCTTGGCTTGCCGTCTCTCGCCTAGGCCGCGCTGATGCTTACGCTTCGCTCTCTAACTACAGCTGACTGCACGGCCCCATCCCACCGAATCCCCAATGTCCCGTACCCTGCACCTCGCCGAACAGCTCATTTCCCTGCCCTCCATCACCCCCGAGGATGCGGGCTGCCTGGACCTGCTGGCCGCGCGGCTGGCTCCGCTCGGGTTTGTGTGTGAGCGCCTGGACAGCGGCCCGGCGGACTTTCGTGTCAGCAACTTGTGGGCAAAAAGGCCTGTAGCGCTTGATGGAAAGGCGCAAGCAGCTATTAAAACCATAGTGTTTGCCGGCCACACCGATGTCGTACCCACAGGCCCGCTGGCACAGTGGAGCAGCGACCCGTTTGTGCCTACCCACAAGGACGGCAAGCTCTATGGCCGTGGTGCCAGCGACATGAAAACCTCCATCGCCGCCTTTGTCGTGGCGGTGGAAGAGTTCCTGGCCGCCACGCCCGATCCGCAGATCGCGCTGGCATTTCTTCTGACCAGCGACGAGGAAGGCCCCTCGGTGGATGGCACCAAGGTCGTGGTCGAGAAACTCAAAGCACGTGGTGAAAAGCTCGATTACTGCATCGTGGGAGAACCCACATCCGTCGAAAAAACGGGCGACATGATCAAGAACGGGCGGCGCGGCACGCTCAGTGGCAAGCTCTCTGTGCGCGGTATTCAGGGGCACATTGCCTACCCGCAACTGGCCCGCAACCCCATTCACCAGGCCCTGCCCGCACTCACGGAGCTGGCGGCCACGGTGTGGGACGAGGGCAACGCGTTTTTCCCGCCCACCAGCTGGCAGATCAGCAACATGCACGGCGGCACGGGTGCCACCAATGTGATTCCGGGAGAGGTCGTGATCGACTTCAACTTCCGCTTCTCGACTGAATCCACTGCCGAAGGCCTGCAGCAGCGTGTGCACGCCGTGCTGGACCGCCATGGCCTGGAATACGACCTGCGCTGGACGCTGGGCGGCCAGCCGTTTTTGACAACCCCCGGTGAACTGGTGGGCGCCGTGCAGCAGGCCATCACTGCAGAGACCGGGCTGACCACCGAACTCTCCACCACGGGCGGAACCAGCGACGGCCGTTTCATTGCCCAGGTGTGCCCCCAGGTGATCGAACTCGGCCCCCCCAACGCCAGCATCCACAAGATCGACGAGCACATCGTCGTGGCCGACATTGACCCCCTCAAGAACATCTACCGCCGCACGCTGGAAAACCTGCATGCGCAGGCCCTGGCCGCCAATGGAGTGCCAGCATGAACACTCCACAACAGCACCCCACCGTCGCGGGCGATACCGTGGGTGCCCTGGTCGAATCGGGTGCGCAGTGCCTTGCCGCAGCAGGCGTCTCCTTTGGCCACGGTACCACCAATGCCCACGACGAAGCCGCTTGGCTGGTGCTCTGGCGTCTAGGGCTGCCGCTGGACAGTGATCTGTCGGAAGCCCCCGATTCCATGAAGAATCAGCCCGTAGCGCCCGCCGATCAAGCGCTGGTAGCTACTCTTTTTGAAGAGCGCATCCGCACCCGCAAGCCCGCCGCCTATCTCACACAAGAGGCCTGGCTGCAGGGTGTACCGTTCTATGTGGACGAACGCACCATCGTGCCGCGCAGCTTCATTGCCGAACTGCTGGTCGACGGGGGGGCTGACGAGTACCTGAGCGACCACACCCGCCAGGTGCTGGACCTGTGCACGGGTAACGGCAGCCTGGCCGTGCTGGCGGCCATGGCCTGGCCCGAGGTGCAAGTGACGGGCGCCGACATATCGCCCGATGCGCTGGCGGTAGCCCGCATCAACGTGGACAAACATGGCCTGCAAGACCGCATCCAGCTGCAGCTGTCCGATGGCCTGGCTGCACTGCCCGGCCCCTGGGACCTGATCCTGTGCAATCCGCCCTACGTGAATGCGGCCAGCATGGCCGCCTTGCCCGCCGAATACCGTGCCGAGCCCGAGCTGGCCCTGGCCGGAGGCAACGATGGCATGGACTTTGTGCGCCAGCTGTTTGCCGCTGCTCCCGCCTGCATGAGTGAGGATGCAGTGATCATTCTGGAGATTGGCAACGAACGCGCTTACTTCGAGGCCGCTTTCCCCCAACTGCCTGTTTTCTGGCTCGATACCAGTGCAGGTGAAGACCAGGTTTTGCTGGTGACTCGGCAGGCCTTGGCCGCCCAAAGCCGGCTCACGGCACAATAGAGGGTTGCGCGCCACCGGCTTGTTGCATCCCTTGGATGGTTTGCAACAGCCTTGGCCCCCTGCTTTTTCACGCCACCCGCCCAGTGCGGGTGCGCTTTTTTCTGAGTTCCGGATGATCACCCTCAAGAACGTTACCCTGCGACGCGGCGCCAAAGTCGTGCTCGACAGCGTTTCCGCCACCATCAACCCCGGCGAAAGCGTAGGCCTTGTGGGCCGCAATGGCGCGGGCAAGTCGAGCCTGTTTGCCTTGCTCAGCGGCAAACTGCACGAAGACGGGGGAGATTTCTACATCCCCACCAGCTGGCGCATGGCGGAGGTCGCGCAGAACATGCCCGAAACCGACCAGTCGGCCACTGACTTTGTGTTGGAGGGTGACACGCGTCTGGCCGAGGTCCAGCAACAGTTGCTGGATGCAGAGGCCAGCGACGACGGCATGGCCATCGCCCATGCTTATTCGGACCTGCACGACGCCGGCGCCCATGATGCGGTGGCACGCGCGCAGGCACTCATTCTGGGCCTGGGCTTTCGCGTGAGCGAGCTCGACCACCCCGTCAACAGCTTTTCGGGCGGCTGGCGCATGCGCCTGCAACTGGCGCGCGCGCTGATGTGCCCCAGCGATTTGCTGCTTCTGGACGAGCCCACCAACCACTTGGACTTGGACGCCCTCGTCTGGCTCGAAGCTTGGCTCAAGCGCTACGCGGGCACCATGATCGTGATCAGCCATGATCGCGAGTTTCTGGACGCCATCACCAACGTCACCCTGCAAATCCAGCAAGGCGAGTTGAACCGCTACGGTGGCAACTACAGCAAGTTCGAAGAGCTGCGCGCCCAGCAGCTTGAACTGCAACAGGCCAGCTTCTCCAAACAGCAGGAGAAGATGGCCCATCTGCAGAAGTTCATCGACCGCTTCAAGGCCAAGGCCAGCAAGGCCAAGCAGGCGCAAAGCCGCGTCAAGCAGCTCGAACGCATGGAAAAGATTGGCCCCGTGCTGGCCGAGGCGGACTTCACCTTCGAGTTCAAGGAACCCGCCAATCTGCCAAACCCGATGCTGGCCATCAGCGATGCATCATTTGGCTATGTGGACGACGAGGGCACGCCCACCACCATCCTCACCGGCGTCAATCGCTCGGTGCTGGCGGGCCAGCGCATCGGCATCCTGGGTGCCAACGGCCAGGGCAAGTCCACGCTGGTCAAAACCATTGCCCGCACCATGAAGCCCCTGGGCGGCAGCGTGACCGAAGGCAAGGGCCTGAACATCGGCTACTTTGCCCAGCAGGAATTGGACGTGTTGCGCCCCAGCGAGAACCCGCTGGAGCACATGATCCGCCTGGCCAAGGAACTGGGCCCCGACATCAAGCAACCCAGCCGCGAGCAAGACCTGCGCAGCTATCTGGGCACGTTCAACTTCACGGGCGACATGGTCAAGCAGGCCGTGGGCACCATGAGCGGTGGCGAAAAAGCCCGCTTGGTGCTGGCCATGATCGTCTGGCAGCGTCCCAACCTGCTGCTACTGGACGAACCTACCAACCACCTCGACTTGGCGACCCGCGAGGCCCTGGCCATGGCGCTCAACGACTTCGATGGCACCGTCATGCTGGTCAGCCACGACCGTTCGCTGCTGCGCTCGGTCTGCGAAGACTTCTGGATGGTGGGCCGGGGCGTTGTGGGGCCCTTCGATGGCGATCTGGACGACTACCAGCGCTACCTGCTCGAAGAGTCCAAACGCCTTCGCGAAGAGGCACGCCTGGCCGAGCAGGCACAGGTCTCGGTGGCAAGCTCCACGGCCCCCAAGGCCAACGCACCTTCAGCGGCAGCAAATCCCGCTCCTGTCGCGGCCCCGGTGCCCACACCGACCTCCGCCACAACCCCTTCAAGGGACGGGCGAGAACAACGCAAACTGGATGCCCAGGCGCGCCAGCAACAAGCCGAAAAAACACGGCCGCTCAAAAAAGAGCTGGAGCAGATCGACAAGCGCCTGGCGACGCTGGCTGGCGAACGGGCTGCGCTCGAGCACAAGCTCACGCAGGCCCTGCCCCCGGCCGAGATCGCCGAGTGTGGCCGCGCCCTGAAGGCAGGCAATGATGAGACGGCCCAACTGGAAGAACGCTGGCTGGAAATTTCTTCCGAATTGGAAGAAATTTCGGCAGCAGCATAGGCCAAAAATGTAAATTCATGTAATCACAAAGTGATCGTTATTCGACCTTTGCGCTTATCCAGCAATCATTTTTAGCTATTATTTTTGATAGCGGTGTAGAGGTAAACCTGCGGGCACTTACGGTTGCATTTTTTTGCGAGACGCTGTCAACGGACAGTAGATGGGCCGCGTTGTTGGTACATCACAGGAGTTTTCCAGCATGAATACCACCGCAATCTTGTCCGCTTGGCCCGAAGACGAACGCGATCGCAAGCGCGCTCCCGCCCGCTTCTGAAGGCTGGCAGCCAGCTTCCCGCTTCAAGCGCCCATGCAATGCCAGCCTCAAAATCGAAGTACAAAACGTACCAAGGTACCGGTTGTGTTTCTGCCGAACGGCCCATTTCATAGGCTCCTCGAAGCAAGATAACCGGTAGCCCCTTCCCTCTTGCTCCTCCAACAAAAAACCCCGCATTGCGGGGTTTTTTGTTTTTCCAAGCCTTCGGGTATCAACCCATGTGCAGGCCACCGTTGACCGAGAAATCGGCACCGGTCGCGTAGCCACCCTCATCCGAAGCCAGCCACGCGATGATGGAAGCGATTTCGCTGGGTTCACCGAGGCGCTTGACGGGAACCGTGGCCACGATCTTTTCGAGCACATCAGGGCGGATCGCCTTGACCATGTCGGTGCCGATGTAGCCGGGGCTCACCGTATTGACCGTCACGCCCTTGGTGGCCAGCTCCTGCGCCAGGGCCATCGAAAAGCCATGCATGCCCGCCTTGGCAGCAGAGTAGTTGGTCTGGCCCGCCTGGCCCTTTTCACCGTTCACCGAGCTGATGTTGATGATGCGGCCCCAGCCCTTTTCCACCATGTCGGCCACCACCTGCTTGGTGACGTTGAACATGCTGTTGAGGTTGGTTTCAATCACCGCATCCCAGTCTTCGCGCGACATCTTGAGGAACATGCGGTCGCGGGTGATGCCGGCGTTGTTCACCAGCACGTCGATGGTGCCGTGCTCGGCCTTGGTCTTGCCAAAGGCTTCTACCGTGGAATCCCAGTCGCCCACATTGCCCACCGACGCATAGAAGGTGTAGCCCAGGGCTTTCTGCTCGGCCAGCCACTTGGCATGGTCACGGGTAGGGCCACAACCTGCGATGACCTTGAAGCCCTCCTTGTGCAGGCGCTGGCAAATGGCAGTCCCGATGCCGCCCATGCCGCCGGTGACGTATGCAACTTTCTGGCTCATGTGATTTCTCCTTGTTAGTGATTTGCTCAACAGCCACTCTACCGAAGAAATCTACCGCCGCCGTGAAGGAAAACACTGAAGCCCTTTTCTTTTTGGCATATCGGCATGCGTCATGCGCCTTACGCGCTATGTGTCTCGGCAGAGTCACAGTTTTGGTGCAGGCCACAGCCTTCCAACGATCCCATAGAAACATCTTGCAACCACCTGCGCACGCCGAAGTGGGGCCACGGCGGCCATACGTTCACCCTGAAGCCAGAAATAGAAAAAGCCGCGTCGTAACGCGGCTTCGATTTTTGGCTTTGCACCTGAGAAACGGCTGAACCGCAGGTGCAAACAGGCGCAGGGGCTCCTATTAGCGCTCCAAGGCCAGGGACACACCCATGCCGCCACCAATACACAGCGCTGCCAAGCCCTTCTTGGCATCGCGACGCTGCATTTCGTGCAGCAGGGTCACCAGGATGCGGCAGCCGGAAGCGCCGATGGGGTGGCCGATGGCGATGGCACCGCCGTTCACGTTCACCTTGGCAGGGTCAATCCCCAATTCCTTGTTCACCGCGCAGGCTTGTGCGGCAAAGGCTTCGTTCAACTCGAACAGATCCACATCGGCAGCGTTCCAGCCTGCGCGCTGCAGGGCCTTGCGTGACGCTGGCACCGGGCCCATGCCCATGGTGGCGGGATCGAGTCCGCTGGTGCCGAATGCAGCGATGCGTGCCAGGGGCTTGAGGCCCAGGGCTGCAGCTTTCTTAGCGGTCATCACCACCACAGCGGCTGCGCCGTCGTTCAGGCCCGATGCGTTGCCCGCCGTCACGCTGCCGGCCTTGTCGAATGCGGGGCGCAGGCCTGCCAGCGCTTCGGCGTTGGTCTTGCGGTTGAGGTATTCGTCGGCGTTGAACAGGATGGGGTCGCCCTTCTTCTGCGCCAGGCTCACACCCACGATTTCGTCCACAAACTTGCCTGCGTCTTGTGCAGCTGCTGCCTTTTGCTGACTGCCCAATGCCAGGGCATCCTGCATATCGCGCGTGATGCCATAGGCCTTGGCCACGTTTTCAGCGGTGATACCCATGTGGTACTGGTTGTACACGTCCCACAGACCGTCCACGATCATGGTGTCGATGAGCTTCCAGTCGCCCATGCGCTGGCCATCGCGGGAGCCGGGCAATACGTGGGGCGCCATGCTCATGCTCTCTTGGCCGCCAGCCACGACGATCTCGCTGTCACCCCAGGCCACAGCCTGCGCAGCAAGCATCACGGCCTTCAAGCCTGAGCCGCACACCGCATTGATCGTGAGCGCAGGAGTTTCCTTGGCCACACCGGCCTTCATGGAAGCCTGCCGGGCGGGGTTCTGGCCCACGCCAGCGGCCAGCACCTGGCCCATGATGACTTCACCAATCTGGTCGGACGACAGGCCCGCGCGCGCGATGGCTTCGCGGATCACGATGGCGCCCAGTTCGGTCGCAGGCGTCTTGGCCAGCGCACCACCAAACTTGCCCACAGCAGTGCGGGCGGCCGAAACGATGACGATGTCTTCCATGGAATGTCCTTGTGGTTGGAGGTTGTTGGTTGCTTGGTAATTCTCGCAGTGCTGAAAGTCAGGACTTTTGCGTATCAGGCTTTCTGCTTCACGTAGCTGCCAGGTGCGGGCTCGATGGCCTTGAACTTGGTGCCCTTGCCATAGCTCTTGGGCGCTGCAATCTGCTTGCCTGCATGGCCTTTGATCCAGCCGGCCCAGTCGGTCCACCAGCTGCCGGGGTGCTCGGTAGCGCCGTCCAGCCATTGGTCGAGCGTGGCGGGCAGCTTGCCGTCGGCGCGGATCCAGTGGCTGCGCTTGCCTTTGGCGGGCGGGTTGATGACGCCCGCAATGTGGCCCGAGGCACCCATCACAAAGCGCTTCTTGCCGGGTAGCACCTGGGTGGACGCATAGGCGGCGTTGATGGGCACGATGTGGTCTTCGCGCGAGCCATAGATGTAGACGGGCAGCGTGAGGTTTCCCAGGTCCATCTTCTCGCCACACACGGTGAGCTTGCCCGGTTGGACGAGGTTGTTTTCAAGGTAGAAATTGCGAAGGTACCAAGCGTAAAACGGGCCTGGCAGGTTGGTGCTGTCGCTGTTCCAGTACAGCAGGTCGAACGGGGGCGGTGTTTCGCCCTTGAGGTAGTTGCCCACCACGTAGTTCCACACGAGGTCATTGGGGCGCAGAAAGCTGAAGGTCGAGGCCAGGTCCTGCCCCTTCATGAGGCCGCCCTTGCCCATCTGCATCTCGCGGAACTTCACGAAAGCCTCGTCGATGAAAACGTCGAGGATGCCGGTGTCCGTGAAGTCGATCAGTGTGGTGAGGAAAGTGGCGCTGGCCACGGGCTCATCGCCGCGTGCTGCCAGCACGGCCAGCGCGTTGCTCAGGATGGTGCCGCCTACGCAAAAACCCAGCGCATTGATCTGGTCGGCGCCCGTGATGTTCTGCACCACGTCGATGGCGGCCATGGCGCCGTCTTCCACGTAATCGTCCCAGGTCTTGTGGGCGAGGCTGTCGTCAGGGTTGCGCCAGCTGACCACAAAGGTCCGGTGGCCTTGCTCCACGGCGTAGCGGATCAGAGAGTTCTCGGGCTGCAGGTCGAGGATGTAGAACTTGTTGATGCACGGCGGCACGAGCAGGAAGGGCCGCTCGTACACCTTGGCGGTCAGCGGCTTGTATTCGAGCAACTGGAACAGTTCGTTCTCGTACACCACCGCGCCTTCGGTAGTGGCCACGTTGCGCCCCACCTCGAACAGGCTTTCGTCGGTCATCGACACATGGCCCTGCGTGATGTCGTGCAGCAGGTTCTGCATGCCCTTGGCAATGCTCTCGCCCTTGGTCTCGATGGCTTTTTTCTGTGCTTCGGCGTTGAAGGCCAGGAAGTTGCTGGGCGCCATGGCAGCCATCCACTGCTCCACGCCAAAGCGGATGCGGGCCTTGGTCTTTTCGTCAGCCTCGACCGCGTCGGCCAGCCCCATGAGGGTGCGGGCATTGAGCAGGTAGGCTGCGGCTGAGAACGCAGCAACGGGGTTGCTGGCCCAGCCCTCGCCGGAGAAGCGGCGGTCCTTGACTTCGGGGGTTCCCTGCAGGCCCTGGGCCCAGAGTTCCTGCGCGTCTTTCAGGTACTGCTGCTGCAGGGACTGCAGCTTGGTGGGCGAAAATTTCAGGGGTGGTGCTGCAGGAACCTGGCTGCCCATGTCCAGCTTCTGGAACGACTGCAGCGCCTGCGACCAGCTTTGCCCGAAAATCTTCTGGAACTGCTCGGCACTCTCGGCCCAGGGTGATTCAGAATTCATGCTCTTTCCTCAGTGATTGGTCGCTCGCAGCGGCAAAGCTTCTGGTTTTTTATCTCTCGGGTTCATTGTTGCCGAGCCCTTTGCACATGGCAACGGATTCAACGCTTGCACTGAACACAAACCAATGTACCTCATCGTCATCGCCTGGACCTACGTCACCCTCATGATGGCGGTGGCCGAAGCCACCAGCCCCAACGGCACCGTGCTCGGCGCCGTGATCACCTTTGCGCTGTATGGCATGCTGCCCATGGGCATTCTGGTGTACATCCTTGGCACACCTTCGCGCAAGCGGGCGATCAAGGCACGCGAGGCCGCAGAGCAGGCGGCCTACGATGCGGAGCAAGCCGCAGCCGCAACCACTGCCACGGCGTCAGCTGCGCCAGATGCAGGCGGCGAAGCGCCCGCTAGCGCCGAGGGCCCCACTGTCGCGGCGGTGCGAAAAGAACCGTGAAGCGTTGGTTACGGTGCACCAAGGCGATGTGCCATCGTTGCCGTGGATGTGGGTGATCCCCAGCGCCTGCAGCCGCAGCCGAGCCAGTCCAGCCAGGTCGCACAGGTATTTTCCTTTGGCACTGCCGCTGGGCACAAAACACGCCTCTGAAGCCGGGTTCGCCTCGCAAAATGCCGCGCGCACCTCGGCCCCCACTTCAAAGGCCTGCGGGCCAATACAGGGACCCAGCCAGACCAGGGTGTCCTGGGCGAACGTTTGGGCAGGATCGTTTGCTTCTATTTTGATAGCGTTTAGCGCTTTGCCATCCAGCGCCAGGGCCTCAAAACGCTTGAAGACCGATTCCAGTACTCCCTGCCCGCCCACTCCGGCCAGCCCGCGCCAGCCCGCATGCGCCGCCGCCACCACACGGCCTGAACGGTGTGCGAGCAGCACCGGCAGGCAGTCCGCCACCATGATGGTGCAGGCCACACCGGGCGCGGTGGCCACGCAGGCATCGGCGTCGATGCCATCGGGTGTGCTGCTGTCCAGGTGCACCACGCCATCGCCGTGTACTTGGTTCAGAAACACCGCCCGTGTGCCATTCGCCACCGCAGCGACCGTGGATTGCAGCCGCATGCGGTTGGTGTGCACGGCGGCCGCGACATCACCCACATGGGTCCCCAGATTCAGGCTGTCATAGGGTGGCAGGCTCACGCCCCCCGTGCGTGTGGTGCACAGTGCAAACACGCCCTCGGGCGCGGGCCAGTCGGGCATCAGACAGTCGGCCGCCGCCAGAGGGCCTTCGTGCGAGGTCAAGCTTCGTGGTCCGGGCAGGCGGACGGCTGGGCCTTCTGGAATGCGGGCAACGCCATGCAGGCGTCGAATGCCCCCATCGTGAGTGGCAGGCCACCCAGGTCCACGTTGAAACGCTGGCCGTTGAAGATTTGCGGCACCAGGCAGCAGTCGGCCAGCGTGGGGGTGTCGCCCCAGCACAGCACGGAGGGAGGCAGGCCCTGGGTTTCGCGCTCTTGCGCCAACAGTGCCAGCTGGCGCTCAAAGGCCTCCAGCCCGCTGCGCACCCAGTGGTGGTACCACGCTTTCTTGGCCCCCTCGTCCACCTTCAGCTCGCGCACCAGGTACTTGAGAACGCGCAGGTTGTTGATGGGATGGATTTCGCACGCCACCATCTGCGCCAGCGCACGCACGTGTGCCCGCGCCAGGGGCGTGGCAGGCAGCAGCGCGGGCGTAGGGTGGGTTTCCTCCAGGTATTCGATGATGGCCATCGACTGGGACAACGCCGCTCCGTCATCGGTCACGAGCGTGGGTACCAGCGCATCGCCGATGCGGCTCGCGTACGCCGGGACCTGGTGCTCACCCTTGACGAGGTGCACGGGGATGTAGTCGTAAGGCAAGCCCTTGATCTGCAGCGCGATGCGCACACGGAACGAGGCGGAGGAACGGAAGTAGTTGTAGAGCTGCATGCAGAAAATACGTTGTGAAAGGGGACGTTTCAAAGCGTGACAGTGGGGCCCCACACTACCGCGGGCGCTGAATGGGCAAGCCTCGGGGCCGCCCGGGTCCGTCAGGCGCCCGAGGCCCCTGCCGGGTCCTGGTGGTTGTAGACAACCTTGGACAGGATGGCCATCAGATCGGCGCGCTCCTGCGCGTTGAGTGGCGCCATCAGCCGCTCCTGCACACGCTGGGCGGCATCACGCATCTGCAGCGCGGCCACCTCGCCCTCGGGGGTGATCCACAGCAGTTTGCGGCGGCGGTCGCGGGTGTCGGGCTCGCGGCGGATCCAGCCGCGTTTTTCGAGCCGCCCAATTACCGAGCCCGATGTGGCAGCGTCGAACGCCACGCGGGACGCCAGCGTGACCTGGTCTTCACCGGGCCGCGCCAGCAGCTCGTGCAGGATGGCGAACTGCACCGGCGTCACGTCAAACCCCGCAGTCTCTTCCATGAAAAGCGCCACGGTTCGCTGGTGGGCACGGCGCACCAGGTGGCCTGGCGTGTTGTGGAAATCGAAGCTCTTTGCCATGGGCGCGAGTGTAGCGCCCCCCAGCAGTCGGCCCGCGCCCATGGCACACTGCCACACCGAGGGCGCGCAGGGTCCACCCCGGGGTTTTTGCGACACAGTCCTTGCCCTGGCATCCGCGCCGTCCGGCAACCATTCATTTCCATTGAACCCAGAAATTCGAGAGGCTGACATGAGCTACGTGTTTTCTCCCGCCCCCGTGGCCAGCGTGCCCGTGGTGGGCAGCGGCGACCGCTTTCCCGTACACCGCATTTATTGCGTGGGCCGCAACTATGAAGAGCATGCCAAGGAAATGGGCTTCACCGGCCGCGAGCCACCCTTCTTCTTCATGAAGCCCGCCGATGCCATCGTGGTGGTCAACGCGGGCGAAACGGGCCAGCTGCCCTACCCCAGCCTCACCGCCAACCTGCACCACGAGATCGAACTGGTCGTGGCCATCGGCAAGGGTGGCAAAAACATCAAGGCCGCCGACGCATTGGCACACATCTACGGCTATGCCGTGGGCCTGGACATGACACGCCGCGACCTGCAGAACGACATGAAAAAACAGGGCCGCCCCTGGTGCATCGGCAAGGGCTTTGATGCCAGCGCGCCCATTGGCCCCATCACCCCGGCCGCCCAGGCGGGCGACGTTGCCAAGGCGGCCATCTGGCTGCAGGTCAACGGAGCGGACAAGCAGCGCAGCAGTGTGGCGCAGCTGATCTGGAACATTGCCGAAACCATCGAACACCTTTCGGCCGCGTGGGAGCTGCAGCCCGGCGACCTGATCTACACCGGTACCCCCGAAGGCGTGGGCGCCGTAGTGCGCGGCGATGTGCTGGAGGGTGGTGTCGAAGGCCTGGGCACGCTGCGGCTGAGCGTGGTGTAACGCCCCTGGCCTGGGCGCCGCGCGGCCCCAACCCGGACGCACAGCCTCCGCACTATGCTTTTCATAGCTGCTTGCGCTTATTGATAAAGCGCTGGCAGCCGATCTGATTCGAAAAATTCTCCGATGACCTTCCGCAGCCCCATCAAACACTGCCGCGCCTGTGGCACCGCCGTGGTCTACCGCCTGCCGGACGACGGCGACACCAAACAGCGCGCGGTGTGCCCCATGTGCAACACGGTGCACTACGAAAATCCACTCAACGTGGTGGGCACCGTGCCCGCGTTGCCCGATGGCCGCGTCCTGCTGTGCAAGCGCAACATCGAACCCCGCTGGGGCAAGTGGACCCTGCCCGCAGGCTTCATGGAGCTGGACGAAACCACGGCCCAGGGCGCCGCGCGAGAAACAGACGAAGAGGCTGGCGCCCAGATTGAAATGGGCCCGCTGTTCAGCCTGCTGAATGTGCGCCGAGTGGGCCAGGTACACCTGTTTTACCGCGCCACGCTGCTGAGCGACCAGTTCAACCCCGGCTACGAGACCATCGAGGCACGTCTGTTTGCCGAAGACGAGGTGCCCTGGGACGAGCTGGCCTTCCGCACCGTGAAGGAAACCCTGCAATGCTACTTTGCCGACCGCAAGGCGGGCGCCATGGGTATGCACTTCATTGACATCGAATAGGCCGTGGGATGACTGCCACTACCACCTCCACGTCCCCTGCCCCGGCCAGCACACCTCCCGAAGGCCTGCCAGCCTACCGCTTGCTCACAGGTCCTGATGACGCCAGCTTTTGCCGCCGTGTCAGCGACGCGCTGGCACCGGGCTACCGGTTGTACGGATCCCCCGCCGCCACGTTCAACGGCCAGAACGTGATCGTGGCGCAGGCCATTGTGTGGCCTGGCACAGTGGTCTGACCTCCGCCCGTCCGACGCATCGCCGGTCGCGGGCCGTCAGCCGCCGAGCGCGCCGTGTCACGGCTTGGCGGGTATGACGATGACGGTACTGCCATCGCCCGAGGTTCCGGTATTACCGGTGTTGCCCTTGCTACCAGTGTTGCCGGTGTTGCCCTTGGCACCCGTGGCACCTGTATCCCCCTGGTAGCCCGTGGCGCCTTGCATGCCGGTAGCACCCGTGCTGCCCTGCCCGCCTGTGGCCCCTGTGGACCCCATGCTGCCCGTAGCCCCTGTGTAACCCGTGTTTCCCTGGTTGCCCGTGGCTCCGGTGGCTCCGGTATAGCCGGTGTCACCGGTCTTGCCGGTATATCCCGTATTGCCGGTATTGCCCTGCGCTCCCGGGGGGCCCATGGGGCCGGTGCAGGCGCCGAGGGTGAGGGTGGCCAGCACAAGCAAGGTGGTGGTAATCGTTTTCATGGTGAGTCCTTTGGCGTTGCATGCAGTCCAACAACGACTGCATGGGCCAATGTGCGGGCCCCACCATGAAAGGTCTGTTCGTTTACGCGCATAAGCCAGGCGCCAGCCGCACCATGGAGTGACTGGCGACGCCGTCCTACAACGTCAAAGTTGGCAGCGTTGTGCAACGCTTCGGTGGCTTGGGGTGCGCAGGCCCACCCCGCCGCTTCGCACCTACCCGCCCACCCGCTCCTCGGCTGGCACAGGCGGCCGGGACGAACCAGCAGGGTCCGTGGTGACCGGTGGCAGCCCATCACCGCTGGGCCGTGGCGGAGTGCCGGGCCAGGGGGCCGGTGCAGGGGGGGATTGCGCATCCCCTCCGAACAGGCCCCGGATCCATTCCCGCATCGCGCCCAGTGATCCATCCGCCGGTGGCGGGGGGGTATCCACAAACTCGTCTACAAAGCGGTCATTCCCGTTGATCGCCCTGGTGCGAATGGCCTGCTGCATGAACTCGCCCACCATGGGCAACGCGCTGCGCGCCCCCTGCCCCCACGCATCGCTGCGCAGCGTGATGCGGCCGTCGTTGAAACCCGCCCAGGCACCCGCCACAACGCGCGCGTGCATCAGGATGAACCAGCCGTCGGTGTTGTCCTGCGTGGTGCCGGTCTTGCCCGCCACATCGGCCTGGATGCCATAGCGGGTGCGGATTGCGGTGGCCGTGCCCCGGTCGATGGCGCCGCGCATGGTGTTTCGCAAGGTCTGCGCGGCGCGTGGCTCGAAAACCGTTTCGGGGGCAGACGGCGCAAAAGTCTCCAGCACCTTGCCGTGGCGGTCCTCGATGCGGGTAATCAGCACGGGCTCCACATAGCGGCCCAGATTGGCGATGGAGCTGTAGGCCGTCACCATTTCCTTCAGGGTGACCGGGCTGGTGCCGAGCGCCAGGGATGGCACCTCTTCCAGCGGCGACTGGCGCACCCCCAGGGCCCGGGCCACCTCGGCCACGCGGGCCGCGCCCACCTGCTGCATGACCTGTGCGGTGATGGTGTTCTTGGAAAACGCCAGGCCATCGGCCAGCGTCATGGGCTGGTCGCTGGGCGGGCCGCCATCGGTGGGGCGCCAGACGCGGCCTCCGCCCAGGGGGATTTCTACGGGCCCGTCCATCAGCGTATCGCTGGGCGACGCGCCACTGGCAAACGCCGCGCCATACACAAAGGGCTTGAACGTGGAGCCGGGCTGGCGCCGCGCCGCCTGCACATGGTCGAACGGGTCTTGCGCAAAGTCGCGGCTGCCCACCCACGCCAGCACATGACCGGTGACCGGGTCCTGCGCCAGAAAACCAGCCTGCACGCGCGTCTTCTCGGCGCGCAGTTTCTGCAGGAAGGCGGTGTCATCCAGCAGCGCCTGCAAGGCCTCTTCCGGGGCCTGGCCCTTGTCCACGGCGTTGCGGTATTCGGGGCTTTCGCGCACCAGCGTCTGCACCAGCTCGCTCTTCGGGCCCCAGCCATTGCGCTGGGACCAGGCGGTGTCGGCCACGCCCTGCAACTGGCGCCCTTGGCGCGCCACGGCCTGGTTGGCAATGGCCTGCAGGCGCGAGTCGATGGTGGTGCGGATCACCAGGCCATCGGCATACAGGTTGTAGCCATGGCTGTCGGCCCACTCGATGAGCTGCTTGCGCAGCTGCATCGCAAAGTGGGGCGCGGGGCCCATGACCTCGGTCTGGCGCTCGAAATTGACGCGCAGCGGGCGTTTTTGCAGGGCCTCCAGCTGCTTTTCTTCGAGCTTGCCGCGCTTGACCATTTGCGACAGCACGGTGTTGCGCCGTGCCTGGGCACGCTCGGGGTTGAGCACGGGGTTGTAGTAGGCCGTGCCCTTGAGCATGCCGATCAGCGTGGCGCTTTCCAGCACGTTGAGCTTGTCGGCCGACTTGTCGAAATACGTGCGCGCGGCCATCTCGATACCGTAGGCGTTGTAGAGGAACGGCACGGTGTTGAGGTAAGTCTCCAGGATCTCGTCCTTGGTATACGACGCCTCGATCTTGAGCGCGGTGATCGCCTCCTTGAGCTTGCGCGTGAGGGCCTGTGGGAACACGCGCGAGCGCCCGATCTCCTCCGGAAACAGGTTGCGTGCCAGCTGCTGCGTGATGGTGGAGCCACCCTGAGGGTCCCCGCGCAGCGTGTGCACCACCGACGATGCCGTGCGCCGCCAGTCCAGACCAAAGTGGTCGTAAAAACGGTGGTCTTCGGTGGCGATGAGGGCGTTCACCACGTTGGGCGATATCTGGCTCAACTCCACCCATTCGCGGTTGGCCCAGCGGTATTCGGCCAGCAGCTTGCCGTCCACCGACATGAGCTGCGCGGGCAGCTCGCTTTTGGCCTTGCGGATGTCACTGATGGAGGGGGTGAACGGGATCAGCACCAGCGTGTAGACCAGCACGGCGGCAGGCACGGCCAGGGCTCCCCACATCAGCGCGCGGCGCAGCGGGCGGGGTATCCAGGCGAACAGGCCGGCCAGCCAGCGGAACAGGGCCGCCGCGCGGGCCTGAAAGGAAAGCAGCAATGTGCGCATCAAAAACTCAGAGAAAGGGGAGATTGCTTCAGGCGCCTGTGCCCGACAGCAGGGCCAGCATGCCGGCTTCGTCCAGCACGGGCACGCCAAGCTCTTCGGCCTTGGCCAATTTGCTGCCGGCCTCGGCGCCCGCCACCACATAGCTGGTCTTCTTGCTGACCGAACCGGCCACCTTGGCGCCAGCGGCTTCCAGCATGTCCTTGGCCGCGTCGCGGCTCAGGGTGGGCAAGGTGCCGGTCAGCACCACGGTTTTACCCGCCAGGATCTGCGGGGCACGCTCGGCCACCGGGCCTTCGGGCCAGGTCACGCCGCAGGCGCGCAGTTGCTCGACCACCTCACGGTTGTGCGGCTGCTGGAAGAAGGTGTGCAGGCTCTGTGCCACCACGGGGCCCACATCGTTCACCTCCAGCAACTGCTCCACGCTCGCATCCATGATGGCGTCCAGCGTGCCAAAGTGCCGAGCGAGGTCCTTGGCCGTGGCCTCGCCCACATGGCGCAGCCCCAGGCCGAACAGGAAGCGCGGCAAGGTGGTCTGCTTGGATTTTTCGAGCGCAGCCAGCACGTTCTGGGCCGATTTCTCGGCCATGCGCTCCAGCGCGATGAGCGACGTGAGGCCCAGCCGGTACAGGTCGGGCAGCGTACGGATCACGTTGGCGTCCACCAGCTGGTCCACCAGCTTGTCGCCCAGGCCTTCGATGTCCATGGCGCGGCGCGCGGCAAAGTGCAGTATGGCCTCCTTGCGCTGCGCGGCGCAGAACAGGCCACCCGTGCAGCGGTGGTTGGCTTCACCCTTTTCGCGGACCACATCGCTACCGCACACGGGGCAGACCTTGGGCATGCGAAAGTTGGGGACGTATACCTCGCGAGGAGGATTTCCGTGACGTTGCTTGATAGGGACACCATCAACAGAAATGACTTCCGTTGCATCGGTGAGTGGGGGCATGACTCCCACGACTTCGGGAATCACATCACCGGCTCGGCGCACGATCACCTGATCGCCCACCCGCACGCCTTTTTTGCGAATCTCGAACAGGTTGTGCAGCGTGGCATTGGTGACGGTAACCCCACCGACAAACACAGGAGTAAGACGCGCTACCGGCGTGATCTTGCCCGTACGCCCCACCTGCACGTCGATGCCCTCGACCTTGGTGGCCATCTCCTGGGCCGGGTACTTGTGCGCCACGGCCCAGCGCGGCTCGCGGGTCTTGAAGCCCAGGTCGCGCTGCAACTGCAGGGAATTGACCTTGTAGACCACACCGTCGATGTCGTACGGCAGCGCATCGCGGCTGGCGCCCACCTGCTGGTGAAATGCTACCAATTCAGTAGCGCCTACCGCAATCTGCACCTGCGCTGCAACTGGAAAACCCCAGGACTTCAGCGTCTGCAGCATCTCGTAGTGCGTGCGGAACACCGGCCCGCCATCGCCGGGCGGCGTGATGGCGCCCAGGCCATAGGCAAAAAAGCTCAAGGGGCGCTGGGCGGTGATGCCAGAGTCGAGCTGGCGCACAGCACCCGCTGCGGCGTTGCGTGGGTTCACAAAGGTCTTGCCGCCCTGCTCCCGCTGGCGCTCGTTGAGAGCATCAAAGTCTGCGCGGCGCATGTAGACCTCGCCACGTACTTCGAGCAGCGGCGGTACACCGCCAGGCAGCGTGAGGGGTATCTGCCGGATCGTGCGGATGTTGTGCGTCACGTCCTCGCCCACCTCGCCATCACCGCGCGTAGCGGCCTGCACCAGGCGGCCGTTTTCATAGCGCAGGCTCATGGCCAGGCCGTCAAACTTGGGCTCGGCCACGTATTCGATGGCAGGGTCCGATTCCAACAGGCCCAGCTCGCGCCGCACGCGGGCATCAAACGCCTGCGCGCCGGTGGCCTCGGTGTCGGTTTCGGTGTGGATGCTGAGCATGGGCACCGCGTGGCGCACCGATGCCAAGCCCTCCATCACCGCACCAATCACGCGCTGCGTGGGCGAATCGGGGGTGACGAGGTCGGGGTGCGCGGCCTCCAGCGCCTGCAACTCGCGGAACACACGGTCGTATTCGGCATCGGGCACCGTGGGTTCGTCCAGCACGTAGTACTGGTGCGCCCAGTGGTTGAGCTGGTTGCGCAGTGCTTTGATTTTGATAGCTGGTTGCGCTTGATCTGCGGGCGCTGGAGCCGAAAAAAGGTCCAAATTGTCGGTCATGACCGTACCAACGCTCAACTGAAGAGGCGCCGGGCCAATACAGAACCTGCCGACAGGTCGCGTCCATCCAACTGGTCGTACAGCAGCTCCAGGTCCGCAGCAATCGGATCCATGGCCATCGCGGGCAGCGGCTGGCCGTTCTGGTCGCAGAGCACCCCATCCATCGCGTCGCACAGCGCGGCCCCTACGTCGCGCAGGCGCGCAAAGGGTTGTTCGGTACGGTGGACTTGCGCCACGTCCAGGCTCAGAGTGATGTCACGGATGGCGGACTGGTCGGGGTCTTCGGCCAGCGCAGCCTGGGTGTCGTAGCCCAGCGTGAGCAGGGGCGGCAAGCCCTGTGCGCTGGCAGGCAGCACTAGGCGGCCGGGCATGGCACCGGGCACAAAGCCCAGGCGGGCGGCGTTCTGCTGCACGTAGCCGGGGCTCCAGGCGGCCTGGCGGGCGCGCAGCATGAACATGAGCTGGGCATCGTGGTCGCTGGCGAACTGGTCCAGCTCGCGGGCGCGGGCCACTTCCTGCAGCATGTCGGGGAAGTCAGGGGCGGCATTGATCGCGTCGGCAAACGCCTGGGCCTTGACGACGAACTCGGAAAACTCGATCTCGTTGAGCGCGCCCATGCGGTTGGCCAGCTGCACGCCGGCCTGGAAGCTGTGGTAGCGCTGGCCCGGTGCAGGGGTTTCCCACTGCTGGTTCGCTTCGTTGAGGCCTTCGATGGCAAACGGCTTGCTGCCTGCGCGGCGGGTCGGCGGCAGCGCGGCCAGGGCAGCATCGCCCGACACCACATGCTCGGGCTGCAGCGATGCAATGACATCGATGAGCGGATCGAGCCCGGGGCGACGCTCCAGCGAAAACGGTGGCACGGGCAGCTGCAGGGCCTCATCGGCATCGACCGCATGCTCCGAGGGATCGGGGCCCCGGTCGAGGCCGTGAAACTCACCCGGCGGTACGGCCACGGCAGCCCCCGCATCGAAGCCGGGCTCCTGGCGCTGGACCGGCTCACCGGCGGGATCCACGGGCTCTTGCGGCAGCGCGCGCTTGGGCGCATTGCGGCGCGAGGTCCAGGTGTTGTAGGCCACGATGAGGGCCAGCACCAGACCGCCGATGATGGCCAGACTCAGTTGCAATGTGCTCATGGGTTCAGAGAATTTGAGTTTTTCAGGCGTCGGCCATCGAAAGCGCGGACTCCATGTCCACCGCCACGATGCGCGACACGCCCTGCTCCTGCATGGTCACGCCGATCAGTTGCTCGGCCATTTCCATCGCGATTTTGTTGTGGCTGATGAACAAAAACTGCGTGCCCTTGCTCATGCTGGACACGAGCTTGGCATAACGCTCGGTGTTGGCGTCGTCCAGCGGCGCGTCCACCTCGTCCAGCAGGCAGAACGGCGCGGGGTTGAGCTGGAAGATGGCAAACACCAGCGCGATGGCCGTGAGGGCCTTTTCGCCCCCCGACAGCAGGTGAATGGTCTGGTTCTTCTTGCCGGGTGGCTGGGCCATCACCTGCACGCCGGAATCAAGGATTTCGTCGCCCGTGATGATGAGCTTGGCCTGGCCGCCGCCAAACAGCTCGGGGAACATGCGCCCGAAGTGGCCGTTGACCGTATCGAAAGTGCCTGAGAGCAGCTGGCGTGTTTCGCCATCGATCTTGCGGATCGCGTCTTCCAGCGTGTTCATGGCCTCGGTCAGGTCGGCGGTTTGCGCATCGAGGAAGATCTTGCGTTCGCTGGCCAGCTTCAGTTCGTCCAGCGCTGCCAGGTTCACGGCGCCCAGGGCGGCAATCTCGCGGTGCAGGCGGTCGATTTCGCTTTGCAGGCCACCCACGCGCACATTGCCTTCGGTGATCGACTGGGCCACGGCTTCGAGGTCGGCCTGGGCGTCGGTCAGCAAGGTGGTGTACTGCTCCAGGCCCAGGCGCGCGGCCTGCTCCTTGAGCTGGAATTCGGTGATGCGCGCGCGCAGCGGGTCGAGCGCACGTTCGAGCTGCATGCGGCGTTCATCGCTGGCGCGCAGCTTGGTCGTCAGATCGTCGTATTCGCTGCGCTGGGCACCAAGGGCCTTTTCGCGCTCCATCTTCACTTCCAGCGCGGCCTGCAGGCCGCCTTGGGCGGCGGCGTCAGAGAGACGGGCGAGTTCATCGCGCGCACGCTGCTCTTCGTCAGCCAGGGCCTTGGCCTGCTGGGTGGCGGTTTCGATGGAGCGGTTGAGTTCGCCCCGGCGCGCCTCCAGGCTGCGCTGCGAAAACGTGGCCTCCTGCGCCTGGCGCTCCAGCGTGCGCTGCTGCTCGCGGCAGGCGGTGAGTTTGCGCTCGGCTTCGATGACCTTGTCGCCCAGCTGGGCCTCGCGCTCCTGGCTGTCGGCCAGCTGCATGTCCAGTTCTTCAAAGCGTGCCTCGGCGGCCACGCGGCGCTCCTGCAGGTCGGCCAGCTGGGCTTCCACCTCGGCCAGATCGCCGTCGATTTGCTGGCTGCGTGCGCGGGTCTGCTCGGCCAGCTGGGTCAGGCGCAGGGTTTCGACTTGCAGCTCGTGGGCACGACTTTGTGTTTCGGTGGCTTCGCGGCGTGCGGCCACGAGGCGCTGGGAAGCATCGGCATACGCAGCCTCTGCGCGGACCAGGGCCGTGCGCGATTCTTCCGCGATCAGGGCCTGCGCGCGCAGCTCTTTTTCGAGGTGCTCTATTTCCTGCGCGCGGGCCAGCATGCCGGACTGCTCGGAGTCCTGCGCATAGAAGCTCACGCTGTGCGCGCTGACAGCATGGCCCGTGGGCACAAACACCACTTCGCCTGGCTGCAGCTGGCTGCGGCGGGCCAAAGCGTCGTCCAGCGTGGGAGCGGTGTAGCACCCCTGCAGCCAGTCCACCAACACCGCACGCAGGCCCGCATCGTTCAGGCGCAGCAGGTCCGACAGGCGGGCGTGGGGGGACGATGTTTCGGGGTGGCCCGCAGCGGGGGCGCTGTAGAAAGCCAGGCGTGCGGGCGGCGCATCGTTACCGCCGGAACCCAGGAAGCCGCGCACCATGTCCAGGCGCCCTACTTCCAGCGCGGCCAGTCGCTCGCGCAGGGCCGCCTCGAGCGCGTTTTCCCAGCCGGGCTCGATGTGGATGCGGCTCCACAGTCCTTGCAGGCCGTCGAGCCCATGTTTGGCAAGCCAGGGACGCAGCTTGCCGTCGGTCTTGACCTTTTCCTGCAGCGCCTTCAGGGCCTCCATGCGGGCCGACAGGTCGGCCTGGCGAGCGCTTTCGGTGTTGACGGCCTGCTGGCGCGCGCGGCGGTCGTCGTCGAGCTGGGGTACGGACTCCTGCAGCTCGTGCAGGCGGGCTTCGGTCGTTTCTGCGATCTCTTGCGCTTCTTCGAGCTGCTCGCGCAGGTTGGTCAGGCGGGCTTCGTCGGGCGCGGCCAGCGCGTTGCGGTCGGTGCGCAGGCGCTCGAAACGGGCGTCGAGCTGGCGGCTTTGCTCGTCAAAGCTGCGCTGCTCGGCAGCGAGCACGCCAATCTGCTGCTGCACCTGCACCACGGCAGTCCGTTGCTCGGCCGTGCGGCTTTGCGCTTGGCGCAGGGCCTCTTCCAGGTCGGGCAGCTGCATGGCCTGCTCTTCGACCTGGGCGGCCAGCATCTCGGCGCGTTCTTCGGCGTCCACACCGGCACCGGCCAGGTTTTCGAGTTCGATGTCGGCCTCTTCCTTGCGGGCCTGCCACTGGGCGATCTGCTCAGCCAGCGTGACCAGGCGCTGCTCCACGCGCTGGCGGCCTTCTATCACGTAGCGGATCTCGGCTTCGAGCTTGCCGACTTCGGCCGTGGCTTCATAAAGCTTGCCCTGGGCCTGGTTCACCTGGTCGCCAGCGGCGTAGTGGGCCTGGCGGATGGTTTCGAGGTCAGACTCCACCGCGCGCAGATCGGCCATGCGCGATTCCAGGTCGTTCACGGCCTGCAGGCCGTCCAGGCGCACCTTGTTCTGCTGCTCCTCGGCCTCGGCCCGCTTCAAAAACCACAGCTGGTGCTGCTTGAGCGTTGCGTCGGCCTGCAGGGTGTTGTACTTGGCGGCCACCTCCGCCTGCTTTTCGAGCTTTTCGAGGTTGGCGTTCAGCTCGCGCAGGATGTCTTCAACCCGCGTGAGGTTCTCGCGCGTATCCGACAGGCGGTTTTCGGTCTCGCGGCGACGCTCCTTGTATTTGGAGACGCCCGCAGCCTCTTCGAGGAACAGGCGCAGTTCCTCAGGGCGGCTTTCGATGATGCGGCTGATGGTGCCCTGGCCGATGATGGCGTAGGCACGGGGCCCCAGGCCCGTACCCAGGAACACGTCCTGCACGTCGCGGCGGCGCACGGGCTGGTTGTTGAGGTAGTAGCTGCTGGTGCCGTCACGCGTGAGCACGCGGCGCACGGCCACCTCGCCGTACTGGCCCCACTGCCCGCCCGCGCGGTGGTCGGAGTTGTCGAAGACCAGCTCCACACTGGCGCGGCTGGCCTGCTTGCGGGTAGTGGTGCCGCTGAAGATCACGTCCTGCATGGACTCGCCACGCAGCTCGCTGGCCTTGCTCTCGCCCAGCACCCAGCGCACCGCATCCATGATGTTGGACTTGCCGCAGCCGTTCGGGCCCACCACGCCGACCAGTTGCCCGGGCAGCATGAAGTTGGTGGGTTCAGCGAACGACTTGAAACCGGAAAGTTTGATCGAGGTGAGACGCACGGGTCAGGGGGCGGGCAAAAAGAGGAAGAAGGCTGGGGTGCAAAAAGTGGCGCCAGACGGACGTTCCGGGCCGGAACACGCAGGCCGCAGCAAGGGCGGAATGATACCGCGCCGCCCGATGACCACGGGCCCTTGGCAGCATGCCCAGACGCCAGAGCGAGGGTGCGACAGAAACATTTGGAAAAAACAGGCCCTACCGCTTATCCAGCAACGATTTCACGCTATGAATATTGATATTCTGCAGCAGTGCCAGCAAGGCCCGGGGCCGGATGGGGGCAGCGTTCCTGGGTTACGCGCCGTGTGCGTCCTGCGGGTCCTGCGCATCCACCCCATTGGTTTTGCGCACCAGTGCCTCAAACTCGGCCACGGGCACGGGCGGGCTGAAGAGGTAGCCCTGCCAGGCGTGGCAGTTGTGGCGCTCCAGAAACTCGCGCTGGGCCTCGGTTTCCACCCCTTCGGCGATCACGCGCAGGCCCAGGCTGGTGCCCAGGGCTACCACGGTGCGTGCGATAGCGGCGTCGTTGGGGTCGGTGAGCACGTCGCGCACAAAACTTTGGTCGATCTTGAGCTGGTCCAGCGGCAGGCGCTTGAGGTAGGCCAGCGACGAGTACCCGGTACCAAAGTCGTCCAGCGAGAAGCCCACGCCATATCCCTTGAGCTGGCCCATCTTCTCGATCGTGTCTTCCACGTCCTGCAGCAGCAGGCCTTCGGTCAGTTCCAGCTTGAGCTGCGGCCCCTGCGCGCCTGAGCTGGCCAGTGCTGCCAGCACCTGGGCCACAAAACCGGCTTGGTGAAACTGGCGCGGGCTCACGTTCACGGCCAGCCCCAAACCCGCAAGGTCGGCGTGCCGCGCCCAGCGGGCCAGTTGCGCGCAGGCCGCCTGGAGCACCCATTCACCCAGCGGAAGGATGAGGCCGGTCTCTTCCGCCAGCGGAATGAAATGCGCAGGCGAGACAAACCCATCGCGGGGATGGCGCCAGCGCAGCAGCGCCTCGGCCCCCGTGATGCGGCCCCGGTCGATCTGCGGCTGGTAGTACAGCTCGAACTGGCCCTGCGCCAGGCCGATGCGCATGTCCAGCTCCAGCGCGGCGCGCGCGCTGACAGCAGCCTGCATCTGGGGGTCGTAAAAGCGCAGGGTGTCGCGGCCCGCATTTTTGGCCTGGTAGAGCGCCAGGTCGGCCCGCTTGAGCAGCTCGTCGACCGTCTCGCGCATGCCGCTGAAAATGGTGACCCCCATGCTCAGCGAGCTGTGGTGCGCCGCGCCGTTGAGCACGTAGGGCTCGCGCAGGGCGGTCAGGATGCGCTGACCCACTTCTTCGCTGCGGGCCGCAGCCTCCTCAGGGTTGTCGCCCAGGTCTTCCAGCACCACCACAAACTCGTCGCCCCCCTGGCGGGCCACGGTGTCGTCCTCGTGCACGCAATTGCGCAGCCGGTGGGCCACCTGCAGCAGCAGGTTGTCGCCGCTGTCGTGGCCCCGGGTTTCGTTCAGTGTCTTGAAATTGTCCAGATCCAGCAGCAGCAAGGCGCCGCTGCGCTGGTGGCGGGCACTGGTGGCCAACGCCTGCTGCAACCGGTCCATGAGCAGGCGGCGGTTGGGCAAGCGGGTGAGCGGGTCGTAGTAGGCCAGGTTGTTGATCTCTTCCTCGGCCGCCTTGCGCTGACTCAGGTCCTGCATGGTGACAAGGTGCCCGCCCTCCACCACCACCCCCGACACCTCGACGGGCCGCCGTGTGCCATCGGCACAGCGAATGGTGTACTCGCGGGCGGGTATCACCCCGTCGCCCGCCACGGCCTGCTTTGCGGCCTGGCGCCAGGCATCGTGGACAGCGGTGCGTTCAGATTCGTCGGGGTAAGCGCGCTGCCACCAGGTTTCCACGTCCGGTACGTCTTGCGCCGTGTAGCCGCAGATCTGCACGTAGCGGTCGTTGCGAAAACTGATGCGGCCGTCGGTCTGGACCAGGCACAGGCCCATGGGCAGGCGTTCCAGGATGCCGCGCAGCCGGTGCTCGTTGCTGCGCAGGGTGTCTTCCATGCGCTTGCGCGCGGTGATGTCCTGCACCACCGCGATGTGGTGGTCAGGCCGGGCCCCGGGTACCCACATGGGCGACACCGTGAGGTCCACCCACACGATGTGCCCGCTCTTGTGGAGGTAGCGCTTTTCGAGCCGGTACTCGGGCACTTCGCCTTTCTTGAGGCGTTCCAGGTGCTGCGTGTCGGCCTCCAGGTCGTCAGGATGGATGAGGGCCTGGACATGGAGCGCAGCCATCTCGTCAGGGCTGTAGCCCACGATGTCGCAATAGCGCTGGTTGGCGCGCAGAAATCGGCCGGTGGTGGTGTCCAGCAGCGCCACGCCCACGCTGGCCTGGTTGAACAGGGCATGAAACCGTTCTTCGCTTTCGCGCCGGGCATCTTCGGACACCTGGGCCCGTGCGAGGGCCAGCGTGCGCTGGCGCACCAGCAGGCCCACGGTAGACGCGAGCAGCAAGGAGACCAGCGCACCGCCCAGCCCCACCAGCACAGGCAGCCGCGCCTCGGAGGGCGACAGGAACGAGCGCGCCGGGTAGAAGGTCAGTCGCCAGCGCCGGTCATGCACCTGCAGGTCGCGCACAAACGGCTGCGCGCCCGGCAATGCCGCCGATGACTGTGCCAGCAAGGGCCGCACCGTGGAGTCGGCAGAGCCTGCCCGCACCGAACCATGGTCGGCCATGGAAACGACGATCCCGTTGAGCAGGCCCTGGCTGCCCAGCGCCTGCACCAGGTCATACACCCGGATGGTGGATGCCACAGCCCCCAGAAAACGAGGCTCCGGCGTGCCCGCCGTGTAGTCGAAAACCGGCACGCGGATCACGAATCCCTGGCGGTGTGTTTCTTCCTGCAGCAAATCAAACGGGGCAGAGACCACGGTGTGGCCGCTGTCCCGGCTGTACTGCATGGCGGCCAGGTTGGTGGGCTGGCTGCTGATGTCAAAGCCCAGCACACCTTCGTTGCCTGCCATGGGCCACAGGTATTCGGCCACAAAGTATTCCGCCCGTTCGCCCGGCGGCCGGATGGTGAAGTTGGGGTAGCCCTGGGAGGTCAGCGAAGTGTCGGCACGCACGCGGGCTTCGTAGGCGGCCCGCTCGGCGCCAGGCACCCAGCGGGTGAAGGACAGGTTGCGCACACCGGGGTAGCGCTGGCCCACCTCCAGGTCGCTGGCCGCGCGCTCAAACTCCAGGCGCGTGAGGTGGGGATTCGCCGTGAACAGGCCGCGCAGGCCGTTGACGACTTCGGTATGCCCTTCGATGCGCTGGCTCAGCGCATCGGCAAACCCGCGCGCCTCCTGCATGAATCGCGCGCGCCCGACCTGGGCCACAGAGTCGGCCTGCTGCCAGGCCAGCCAAAGGCTTACCGTCACGCCGAGCACAGCCACGCCCAACCCGGCCATCCAGTGCCGGTATCGACCGTTTTGCGTCAGTGGGGCCATGGCGTGGGGCGGGTGGTCGTTGGCATTCGGTATCAGAGCAGAGCCTGGACAAAGGTACCTGCGTTATGGGCATGTGCCATGGCAGCCGCACCAAGGATTCGGGCAAAGCGCAGGATAGCGGCAATCTGCCATCCGTTGGAGCAAGCGGTGGCACAACAACTGGTTACCAATCAGTTATTTGGTAGAAAGTGCCGTCAGCGCAACACCCTCATGCGTCGACAGCTATGAATTGATGAGCGGTTTTCATAACCCAGGTCAAGAGAGTGTCTGCCCCGGGCGGCCCGCCACCGGGTACGGCGCAAAGCGGCTTCGATTCTCGTTCACATCCAGCGCGCGCCCTATGGGGGGAAACGCCCGCTGCGGGCAGGCGTCGCGCTCACACACCTTGCAGCCCATGCCGATCGGCACGGCGGCCTCGGGGTTGGCGAGGTCCAGCCCACGGGAATACACCAGTTGCGGCGCATGGCGGATGTCACAACCCAGGGCTACGGAGAACTCCTTGCCGGGCACACCCCAGCCGCCGCCGCTGCGCGACACCACGCGCGCCACCCACAGGTAGGCGCGACCATCGGGCATGCGTGCCACCTGCGGCACGATGCGGCCCGGCTGTGCGAAGGCCTCGTACACATTCCACAGCGGGCAGGTGCCGCCGATCTTGCTGAAGTGAAAGTGTGTGGCCGACTGCCGCTTGCTGATGTTGCCCGCGCGGTCCACGCGGATGAAGAAGAACGGCACGCCGCGCGCGCTGGGCCGCTGCAAGGTGGACAGGCGGTGGCACACCGTCTCGAAACCCACGCCAAACTGGTGGCCGAGCCGGTCGATGTCGTAGTGCGCCGCCTCGGCCGCCCGCAAGAAGGCTGTGTAGGGCAGCACCAGCGCCCCCGCAAAGTAGTTGGCCAGACCGATGCGCGCCAGCGCCCGGGCCTGGTCGCTGGACAGCCCGGCGCTGTCGGCCAAGCGCTGCAGCTCCGCGCCCTGCTCCAGAAACGCCAGCTGCGTCGCCATCTGAAACGCGCGCTGCCCGCGCTCCAACCCCGCCGCCAGCTGCAGCAGCCCGGCCTCGGCCTGGAACACGCGCTGCGCCTGGCCAGGCAGGTCGGCCACATCCACCACGCGCACCCCGTGGGCCACGAGCAGGCGTTGGGCCAGCGCCTCATCGGCCCGGCCGGGCAGCAGGCCCCAGTCGGCGGCACATCGCTCGGCCGCGTCGTCCAGCTGGGCAATGTGGTTCTGGCGCGCAAAGAAGAAGTCGCGTACTTCTTCATAGGCCATGGGTGGGTGCGGGGCCAACACGCCCTCGCCGCTGCGGTCGTTGCCCAGGGCCGCCAGCCGCTCCAGGGCCTGCCGGTGCCGCTGGTGCAACGCAAGCAGCGTGCGGGCCACCGCGGGCATGCCGGCGGCCAGCTCGCGGATCTCGGCCAGAGACACGGCGTCGCCAGCGCCGTCTCCGGCCAGGCCCGCAGGCAGGTCCGCCAGCACCTCGCGCAGGCCGGTGATCAGGCGCGCCTCGTCGTCGTCCGAAAAGCGCTGCACATCCACACCGAACACGGCGTTGATCTTGAGCAAAACAGGCACCGTGAGCGGGCGCTGGTTCTGCTCGAGCTGGTTCAGGTAACTGGCCGACAGGTCCAGCGCCCGCGCCAGCGCAATCTGGGTCATGCCGCGCTCTTCGCGCAGGCGGCGCAAGCGCACACCCATGAAGGTTTTTTTCATTCCATCTTTCTCAGCGGCGCCTGGTAGCACCTTCACCATCATTCGCAATATTTGCAAATTGACGGTTTTTATTCGCAATCATTCGCCAATTCAGGACTTACAGAGGGATGTCATTGTGCGTAAATTGCGAAGCATGACAACCCCCACTGGCACCGTCGAGCTGACGGAAATCGTGTTCCCCGCCGAAGCCAACCACTACGGCACGCTGTTTGGCGGCAACGCCCTGCAGCTCATGGCCAAGGCGGCGTTTCTGGCAGCGCGCGGCGCCGCACAGCGCGATGTGGTGATGGCGGGCGTGACCGACGTGCGTTTTCTGGCCCCCGTGCCCGTGGGTCATGTGCTCACGCTGCGCGCCTGGGTCAGCCGCATCGGGCGCAGCTCGCTCACCGTGTGTGTGACGGGCCTGGCCGCCACGCTGGGCTCTCCCCCAGAAGAGGTGCTGAAGGGGATTTTTGAAATGGTGGCGGTGGATGCCAAAGGCCGTCCCGTTGCCATCACCAATTCGTATCTGAACCAGGAGACCGCATGACCACCACCACCGCAGACACCCCGGGCTTCAAGCCCAAGAAATCCGTGGCCCTGTCGGGCGTGACGGCAGGCAACACCGCCCTGTGCACCGTAGGCCGCACGGGCAACGACCTGCACTACCGGGGCTACGACATCCTGGACATCGCCGAGGTCTGCGAGTTTGAAGAGATTGCCCACCTGCTGGTGCACGGCAAGCTGCCCACGCGCGCCGAGCTCCGGGCCTACAAGGCCAAACTCAAGGCCCTGCGCGGCCTGCCGTTGTCGGTCAAGCAGGCACTGGAGCAACTGCCCGCCGCCAGCCACCCCATGGACGTGATGCGAACGGGCGTCTCGGCCCTGGGCTGCGCGCTGCCTGAGAAGGACGACCACAACCTGCCAGGCAGCAGAGACATTGCCGACCGGTTGATGGCATCACTCGGCTCCATGCTGCTGTACTGGTACCACTGGGCCAGCTCGGGCCGCCGCATCGAGGTGGAGACCGATGACGATTCCATAGGTGCGCACTTCTTGCACCTGCTGCATGGCACCCCACCCAGCGCAGCGTGGGAGCGTGCCATGCACACCTCGCTCAACCTGTACGCCGAGCACGAGTTCAACGCCAGCACCTTCACCGCCCGCGTGGTGGCGGGCACGGGCAGCGACATGTATTCGGCCATCACCGGCGCCATCGGCGCGCTGCGGGGCCCCAAGCATGGTGGTGCCAACGAGGTGGCTTTCGAGATCCAGAAACGCTACGACAGCCCGGACGAAGCCGAGGCCGACATCCGCCGCCGCGTGGAGGCCAAGGAGGTGGTCATTGGTTTTGGTCACCCGGTCTACACCGTGAGCGACCCGCGCAATGTCGTCATCAAGGGCGTGGCGCGCGGTTTGTCGGAAGAGGCCGGTAGCACCAAGATGTTCGACATTGCCGAACGGCTGGAATCGGTGATGTGGGAGGTGAAAAAGATGTTCCCCAACCTCGACTGGTTCAGCGCCGTGAGCTACCACATGATGGGTGTGCCCACCGCCATGTTCACTCCGCTGTTCGTCATCGCACGCACCAGCGGCTGGGCGGCACACATCATCGAGCAGCGGCAGGACAACAAGATCATCCGGCCGAGTGCGAACTACACCGGGCCGGAAGACCTGGTGTTTGTGCCCATAGAACACCGCGCGTGAGTTTCACCCGCCCCTTTCTTCCTCCCTCTCCCCTCGCGGGAGAGGGCCGGGGAGAGGGGGTGAAAAAGCACTGCGCCCCCTTGCAGGCGCCCCCTCTCCCCCAACCCCTCTCCCGCGAGGGGAGAGGGAAGTGCAGAGCCGGGCGCCAAAATATTCCGCCAGCCCACCCCATGATGAACACTCAATACCGCCGCCCCTTGCCCGGCACCGCTCTGGACTACTTTGACGCCCGCGCCGCCGTCGAAGCCCTGCAACCCGCCGCCTGGGCCACCCTGCCCTACACCGCCCGCGTGTTTGCCGAGAACATCGTGCGCCGCGCCGATCCGGCCACCGTCAACGACTGCCTGCGCCAGCTCGTCGAGCGCCGCAGCGACCGCGACTTCCCCTGGTACCCGGCGCGCGTCGTGTGCCACGACATCCTGGGCCAGACGGCGCTTGTGGATCTGGCAGGCCTGCGCGATGCGATTGCCAAGGAGGGCGGCGACCCGGCCCAGGTGAACCCCGTGGTGCCAGTGCAGCTGATCGTGGACCACTCGCTGGCCGTGGAATGTGGCGGGTTCGACCCCGACGCCTTCGCCAAGAACCGCGCCATCGAAGACCGCCGCAACGAGGACCGCTTCCACTTCATCGAGTGGACGAAAAAAGCTTTCGCCAACGTGGATGTGATCCCGGCGGGGAACGGGATCATGCACCAGATCAATCTGGAAAAAATGTCGCCCGTGGTCCATGCCGACCGGGGCGTGGCATACCCCGACACCTGCGTGGGCACCGACAGCCACACACCGCATGTGGACGCCCTGGGCGTGATCGCCATCGGCGTGGGCGGCCTGGAGGCCGAGAGTGTGATGCTGGGCCGCGCATCGATGATGCGGCTGCCCGAGATCGTGGGCGTGCAGCTGACCGGCCAGCGCCAGGACGGCATCACCGCCACCGATGTGGTGCTGGCGCTCACCGAGTTTTTGCGCAAGGCCAAGGTGGTGGGCGCCTACCTGGAATTCTTTGGCACCGGCGCGTCCAAGCTCACGATTGGCGACCGCGCCACCATCTCGAACATGGCGCCCGAATACGGCGCCACGGCGGCCCTGTTCAGCATCGACGAACAGACGCTGGAGTATCTGACGCTGACGGGCCGCGAGGCGGAACAAGTGAAGCTGGTCGCGACCTATGCCAAGGCAGCGGGATTGTGGTCCGACACCCTCAAAGATGCGGTGTACGCGCGCAACCTGGTGTTCGATCTATCGAGCGTGGTGCGCAACCTGGCCGGCCCCTCCAACCCGCATGCGCGCGTTGCCACGTCCGACTTGGCCGCCCAAGGCATCGCGGGCCCCTGGGCCATGCCCGCACCGCAGGACGGCACGATGCCCGATGGCGCCGTGGTCATCGCCGCCATCACCAGCTGCACCAACACCAGCAACCCGCGCAACGTGATCGCCGCCGCGCTGCTGGCGCGCAACGCCAACCGGCTGGGTCTCACGCGCAAGCCCTGGGTCAAGACCTCGCTGGCGCCCGGCTCCAAGGCGGTGGAGCTGTATCTGAAGGAAGCGGGCTTGCTGGCCGACCTGGAAAAGCTCGGCTTTGGCATCGTGGCCTTTGCCTGCACCACCTGCAACGGCATGTCGGGCGCGCTCGCCCCTGCCATCCAGCAGGAGATCATTGACCGCGACCTGTACGCGACGGCGGTGCTCTCGGGCAACCGCAACTTTGACGGGCGCATCCACCCCTATGCCAAGCAGGCCTTCTTGGCCTCGCCACCGCTGGTCGTGGCCTATGCGATTGCGGGCACGGTGCGGTTTGACATTGAAAAAGACGTGCTGGCGGTGGTGCACGGGAGGGAAGTTCGCCTCAAAGACCTGTGGCCCAGCGATGAAGAAATCGACGCCGTGGTGAAAACTGCCGTGAAGCCCGCGCAGTACCGCGCCGTGTACGAACCCATGTTCGCCATCCGACCGGGCGATGGCGAGCGCGTCTCGCCGCAGTACGGCTGGCGAACGCAGTCCACCTACATCCGCCGCCCGCCCTACTGGGACACCGAGGGCATCGGCGCGCTGGCCGCCCACCCGCGGACTTTGACGGGCATGCGTCCGCTGGCCATCCTGCCCGACAACATCACCACCGACCACCTGTCGCCATCGAACGCCATCCTGCCGGACAGCGCAGCGGGCGAATACCTGGCCCACATGGGCGTGCCCGAGGAGGACTTCAACTCCTACGCCACGCACCGGGGTGACCACCTCACCGCCATGCGCGCCACGTTTGCCAACCCGCAACTGTTCAACGAGATGGCCGTGGTCGATGGCAAGGTCCAAAAAGGATCGCTGGCCCGCGTGGAGCCCGAAGGCCAGGTGATGCGCATGTGGGAGGCGATTGAAACCTATCTGCACCGCCGCCAGCCGCTCATCATCATTGCGGGCGCCGACTACGGCCAGGGCTCCAGCCGCGACTGGGCCGCCAAGGGCGTGCGCCTGGCGGGCGTGGAGGTGGTGGTGGCCGAGGGGTTTGAGCGTATTCACCGCACCAACCTGATCGGGATGGGGGTGTTGCCGCTGGAGTTTGAGGTGGGGGTCAATCGCATCACGCTGGGGCTGGATGGGAGGGAGGTGTATGACGTGGAGGGTGATCTGATGCCCGGTGCGACGGTGATGCTTGTTGTTCAACACAAGCTGGGTGAGGTGGTGAGAGTGCCCATGCGCTGTCGGCTAGACACTGCAGAGGAGGTTTCGGTGTACGCGGCGGGTGGTGTGCTGCAGCGTTTTGCGCAGGATTTTTTGGCGGCGCGGGCTGGGGTCGCCCCCTCTCCCCAACCCCTCTCCCGCGAGGGGAGAGGGGCTCGCGCAAGATGACAATCGCTGCTATTTATCTTGCTCCCCTCGCCCCTTGTGGGAGAGGGGCCGGGGGAGAGGGGGCCTACCCATGGACCAACGCCAATTCACCAAAACCCTGCGCCAGAACATGTCCGACGCCGAACAGCTGCTCTGGAGGCACCTGCGCGCCCACCGCATGGACGGCCAGAAGTTCCGCCGCCAACAACCCATCGGCCCCTATATCGTGGACTTTGTGCATTTCGGTCTGCGGCTGATCGTGGAAGCCGATGGCGGGCAGCATGTGGATTCGGAGCACGACGCTGCCCGCGACGCCTGGCTGCACAGCCAGGGCTTCACCCTGCTGCGGTTTTGGAACAACGACATCCTGCACAACACGGATGCGGTGCTGGAAAGCATCTGGAATGCTGTGCGTGCGGGCACCCCCTCTCCCCCGGCCCCTCTCCCACAAGGGGCGAGGGGAGGAACACCATGAACAACCATCCTTCTCAAATCAAAACCCCTGCCACTTACATGCGTGGCGGCACTAGCAAAGGTGTCTTCTTCAAGTTGGAAGACCTGCCCGCCCCCGCGCAACAACCGGGCCCCGCCCGCGACGCCCTGCTGCTGCGCGTGCTGGGCAGCCCTGACCCGTACGGCAAGCAGATCGACGGCATGGGCAATGCGTCGTCGAGCACCAGCAAGGCCGTGATCCTGTCGCGCAGCACGCGGCCGGGCCACGACGTGGACTACCTGTTTGGCCAGGTATCCATCGACCAGCCCTTCGTGGACTGGAGCGGCAACTGCGGCAACCTCTCGGCCGCGGTGGGGCCTTGCGCCATCCACATGGGGCTGATCGATGCGGCGCGGATTCCGCAGGACGGCACCATCCCCATCCGCATCTGGCAGGCCAACATCGGCAAGACCATCGTGGCGCATGTGCCAATTGCCCATGGGCAGGTGCAGGAGACGGGTGACTTCGAGCTGGACGGCGTGACCTTTGCAGCCGCCGAGGTGGCGCTGGAGTTCATGGACCCGGCGGAGGATGGCGATGACGGGGGAGCCATCTCGACAGCGCCGGGCCGCCCCAAGCTGGCGAGGGCCCCCTCGGGGGGCAGCGAACCACACGCAGTGGGGAGCGTGGGGGCGTTATTCCCGACGGGCAACGTGGTGGACACCTTGGAGGTGCCCGGGGTCGGCAGCTTCGCCGCCACGCTGATCAACGCGGGCATCCCCACCATTTTTCTCAACGCGCAAGAGCTGGGTTACACCGGCACCGAGTTGCAGCAGGCCATCAACGGCGATGCGGCGGCACTGGCGCGCTTCGAGACGATCCGTGCATACGGCGCCCTGCGCATGGGCTTGATCCAGCAGCTGAGCGAGGCCGCCACCCGCCAGCACACCCCCAAGATCGCCTTCGTCGCGCCGCCTGCCAGCTACACGGCCTCCAGCGGAAAAGCCATTGACGCCAAGGACATCGACCTGCTGGTGCGCGCGCTCTCCATGGGCCAGCTGCACCACGCCATGATGGGCACGGCGGCCGTGGCCATTGGCACGGCCGCAGCCATCCCCGGCACGCTGGTCAACCTGGCAGCGGGCGGGGGCGTGCGCAGCAGCGTGCGGTTTGGCCACCCCTCAGGCACCCTGCGTGTGGGGGCCGATGCAGCGCAGGTCAACGGCCAGTGGAAGGTGACCAAGGCCCTGATGAGCCGCAGCGCCCGCATCCTGATGGAAGGCTGGGTGCGTGTGCCTGGCGGTATTTTTTGAGTTTTTTGGCCTCTTCCGCCCGTCCGTCAAGCCTTTATAGCTACAAAAACAATAGCAAATCAAATCCCTTGCAATTCATGAACACCAAACAACAACTCAAGGCCCTGGCCCACGCCCGCCGTGGCGTCATCGTGCCTGGCGCCTTCAACGCCCTCTCCGCCCGCGTGGTGGCCGACCTGGGGTTTGAAGCCATTTACATCACCGGCGCAGGCGTCACCAACATGTGGTTCGGCCTTCCGGATCAGGCCTTCATGGGGCTGACCGACATTGCCGACCACACGGCCCGCATACGCGACGCGGTGGAGCTGCCGCTCATCGTGGATGCTGACACGGGCTTTGGCAACGCCCTCAACACCTACCACGCGGTGCGCACGCTGGAGCGCGCCGGGGCCGACTGCATCCAGCTCGAAGACCAGGTCAGCCCCAAGCGCTGCGGGCATTTCAGCGGCAAGGAGGTGATCGGCACCGACGAGATGCTGGGCAAGATCAAGGCCGCCGTGGACGCGCGCCGCGACGCAGGCACACTCATCCTGGCGCGCACCGATGCCTGCGCCACCCAGGGCTTCGAGGCCGCCGTGGAGCGCGCCCAGCGGTTTGAGGAGGCCGGTGCCGACATCCTGTTTGTCGAAGCCGTCACCACGCTGGACGAGATCCGCGCCCTGCCCCAGCGGCTGGCAGCGCCGCAGCTCATGAACATGGTGATCGGCGGCAAGACGCCCATCACCAGCGCCGAAGAACTGGCCGCCCTGGGCTACGGTCTGGTGCTGTACGCCAACGCCGCGCTGCAGGGCGCGGTGGCGGGCATGCAGAAGGCGCTGACCGTGCTGCGCGACACCCAGCGCATTGATGAAGACCCCTCCCTGGTGGCGCCGTTTGCCGAGCGCCAGCGGCTGGTGCAAAAAATGACCTGGGATGCTCTGGAAGAAAAATACACATAAAAAATGCATACAGCGCTTTAACCACAAGCGTCAAAAGCTATTAATTTGATAGCATTCGGCACTCGTTTAATGGATATCCCTTGGGTTGCGGGCTGCATCCATGCCGCACAACAAGGGGGCGCACGGCACAATGGGTCTTCTTGGCACCTTGTGCGCGCTACCCTTCATGCAAAGCATCCCTTCTGAGAACGTGGTGGACCTGCTGCTCGACGCGGTCTGCGTCGTCCATGTGGACAGCACCATTGAGTTTGTAAGCCCGGCGTTCGAGCGCATCTTTGGCTACGCCCCCGAGGAAGTCATTGGCAAGCGCATGTTCGACCTGGTGCACCCCGAAGACCTGGCCGTCACCCAAAGCCAGGCGCGGCGTGTGATGGACGGCCATCTGCAGTTGCAGTTTGAAAACCGTTATGTGCGCAAGGATGGCTCCATCGCGCACGTCCGCTGGACTGCGCGCTGGTTGCCTGACAAGCAGCGGCGACTGGCGGTGGCGCACGACATCACCGAGCGCAAGTTCACCGAGTCCATGCAGGCGGTGATCTATGCCATCTCCGAAGCCGCTCACACCACACACAACCTGCAGGCGCTGTTCCAGCACATTCACCAGATCATCGGGCGCCTGCTGCCTGCGACCAACTTCGCGGTCGCGCTCTACGACGCCTGCAGTGATTCATTGAGTTTTCCGTACCACGTCAACGAACCGGGCGCCGCCCCCACGCCCCCGGCGCCAGTGCAGGATGCGCTGTGTGCCGAGGTGATCCACAGCGGCAGCACCCTTCTGTTGACGCCCGATACCCCCGACAACGCCGACCCCCGCGCCGCGCAACTGCGCCGGCAGCTACCCCAGGAACACGCACCGCTCTACTGGCTGGGCGTGCCGCTACAAACCCAGAAAGGCGCCATCGGTGCGCTGGTGCTGCAAAGCTACACCGAGCAGGCCCGCTACACCGAAAAAGACAAGGAGCTGCTGCAGTTTGTCTCCACCCAGGTCGCAGCCGCCATCGAGCGCAAGCAGATGCACGAACGCCTGGAGCACATGGCGCAGTACGACCAGCTCACGCACCTGCCCAACCGCCAGCTGTTTCTGGACCGACTCAAGACCGCACTGGCCCGCGCGCGGCGCGACCAAAGCCTGCTGTCGCTGCTGTTCCTCGACCTGGACGACTTCAAGCAGGTCAACGACAGCCTGGGCCATGCCATGGGCGACCTGCTGCTGCAGCGGGTGGCCCAGCGGCTGCTGGAGTGCGTGCGCGGCTCGGACACCGTCGCGCGCCTGGGGGGCGACGAATTTGTGGTGCTGCTGGAAGGCGGCCATGCCCGCGAACACGCCGCCGCAGCGGCCGACAAGATCCTGGCAGCCTTCGGCCAGCCGTTTGACCTGGAAGGTATCCGCCTGAGCATCCAGCCGAGCATCGGCGTGGCCATCTACCCCGAGCACGGGGGCGAAGAGCACCGGTTGCTGGGCCATGCCGACGAGGCGATGTACCTGTCCAAGAAAAGCGGCGGCAACCAGGTGCGGGTGGCTTCACCCCGGGATGGGCTGGTGCCTTGACGCTGGTTGCCGCACCGCCAGCCTGCTGAGCAGACCCGCCGCGCCCTCTCTCTTTTACTTCCACCCAAACCCTTTATTCCAAACGTTCCACGCCATGCTCTACAACGCGCTCCAGCTCGCCCATGTCCTGTCCATCATCGTGTGGATCGGTGGCATGGTGTTTGCCCATTTCTTTTTGCGCCCCGCAGCGCAGTCGCTGGAGCCTCCGCAGCGTGTGCGGCTCATGCACGATGTGCTGCAGCGCTTTTTCGCCGCCGTGGGGGTGGCCGTGCTGGTGGTGCTGGGCAGCGGGCTGTGGATGATCGGCCGCGTGGCGAAACAAACGGTGCAGGCCGGTGGCAGCTTTGCCATGCCACTGGACTGGACCATCATGGCCACGCTGGGCCTGGCGATGATGGTCATCTTCGGGCACATCCGGTTTGCGCTGTTCCGACGCCTGCAGCGGGCGGTGGCTGCATCGGACTGGCCCGCCGGCGGCAAGGCCCTGGGCAGCATCCGCAGCTGGGTGGGCGTGAATCTGGCCCTGGGCGTGGTGATCGTGGTGGTCACGCTGCTCGTCTAACGGTGGGCGCCCACCAGCGACCTGTTGGCCACCACACGCCCTGCGCTGTACCCCATTGATGAAACGCATTGCCTGGATCTCTTGTGCGGCCCTGGCCGTGTGCCTGCTCACCGCAGGCGCGGCCAGCTGGTGGGCGCAGCACCGCGTTGACAGTGCCCTGGCACAGACGGCACAACTGCAGCGCCAAGTGACCGAACTCAACAATGCGCTGCTGGGCTATACCCGCTACACCAGCTACCTCACCGCAGGCAAACAGACGCTGGCCGAGCAGATGAAGCTGCTCGCCGCCACCGTGGTCCGCGAAGAAGGAGCCACGCAGATCATCGAAAAATCGGTGCTGGGCATCGCATCCACCGGTGTAGTAGCCATCACCTACACCGCCGAATACGCCTTCGGCTTTGACCTGCGCCCCGAAAGCTACGAGCTGCACGCCACCAACGGCGGCATCGAGGTGCACATCCACCGCCCCGCGCTGGTGGCCGCACCAGCCGTTACCAACCTGCAGCACCGCATCCTCTCGGGCGGGCTGCTGACCGACAACAAGGGCGCTGTCATCAAGCTGAGCCAGGAGGCCGCCAAACGCGCTCGCCAGCAGGGCGAGGCCATGGCGTCCGATCCGGCCGTGCTGGCGCTGTGCGAAAAAAGCCTGACCGAGTTTCTGTACGGTTTTCTGACCAAACAGCCCGGCGTGAAGCAGGTGCCGCGCATCCGCGTGGTCTACAAACCGTCGGCGTAGGGGCCTGCTCCTACCCCAATTCCCCACCCATGGGGCTGACCCTCATGGTCCTGAGTGCATTGCGGCCGGGCGCCACAGAGCGTACCACCGCACGTACCATGGTGGACAAGGAGTTCTGACTTTGTTCCGTTTTTTCGAAAGCCGCCTTCCCCCCTATCCCCCCGCCGAACCTCACCTGCCCCCCAAAGACTTCATGGCCTTTGTGTGGGATGGCACCCGTGGCCTGCGTGGCTATGTAGCAGCCATGGCAGGCCTGTCTGCGGCCATCGCCATCTATGAAGCGCTGTTGTTTGCGGTGCTCGGCCATGTGGTGGACTGGATCTCCATCACGGCCCCGGGTGCGCTCTGGGCCGAGCGCAAAGGAGAGTTGATGGGCATCACCGCCCTGCTCCTGGCCTCGGTGCTGCTGGTGGCCGTGCAGACCAGCATCAAGCACCAGGTGCTGGCCATCAACTTCCCACTGCGCTTGCGCTGGAACTTTCACCGCCTGATGCTGGGCCAGAGCATGGCGTTCTACGCGGACGAGTTTGCGGGCCGCATCACCACCAAGATCATGCAGACGGCCCTTGCCGTGCGCGACATGATCTTCACGACCACCGACGTGGTGATCGGCATGGGCATCTACCTTGTCACCATCCTCGTGTTGCTGGCCGGGTTCGACGCGCGGCTGCTGGCGCCTTTTGCCGCGTGGATGGTGGCCTATGGCCTGGCCTGCTGGTACTTTGTGCCGCGCCTGGGCAAGGTGGGCAAGGCGCAGGCTGATGCGCGCTCGGTGATGACCGGGCGCATTACCGACGCGTACACCAACATCGCCACCGTCAAGCTGTTCTCGCACACGCGGCGCGAGTCTGAATTTGCGCGTGCCGCCATGGACGCGTTCAAGCTCACGGGCTATGCCCAGATGCGCCTGGTGAGCCGGTTCGAGATCGTGAACCACATCCTGGTGGTGGCCATGATCCTCAGCGCCTGCGGCACCGCGCTGTGGCTGTGGTCGGCGGGCGAAGTCGGTGCCGGTGCCGTGGCCGCCGTCACCGCCATGACCCTGCGCGTGTCGGGCCACGCCCACTGGGTGATGTGGGAGATGACCACCCTGTTCGAGAGCGTGGGCACCATCCAGGATGGCATCAACACGCTGACCAAACCCCGCACCGTGGTGGACGCGCCCGACGCTAAACCACTCGTTGTGACGCAGGGCGAAGTGCATTTTGAGGACATGACCTTTGCCTACGGTAGCGGCCCCGGGGCCCGCCCGGTCATCGACCGGCTCAACCTGACCATCCGCCCCGGGGAGAAAATCGGCCTGATTGGCCGCTCGGGCGCGGGCAAGTCCACGCTGGTCAACCTGCTGCTGCGCTTTCATGACGTGCAGTCGGGCCGCATCCTGATCGACGGGCAGGACATCGCCCATGTCACGCAGGACAGCCTGCGCCGCAACATCGGCATGGTCACGCAAGACACCTCGCTGCTGCACCGCTCCATGCGCGACAACATCCTGTATGGCCGCCCCGACGCCAGCGAGGCCGACCTGCACCAGGCGGCCGAGCGCGCCGAGGCGGCGGATTTCATCGCCACGCTCACCGACCTGCAGGGGCGCACAGGCTACGAGGCACATGTGGGCGAGCGCGGCGTCAAGCTCTCGGGCGGCCAGCGCCAGCGCGTGGCCATTGCACGCGTGATGCTCAAGGACGCGCCCATCCTGCTGCTGGACGAAGCCACCAGCGCGCTCGACTCCGAGGTGGAAGCCGCCATCCAGCAAAGCCTGGACGGCCTGATGCAGGGCAAGACGGTGATTGCCATTGCGCACCGCCTGTCCACCATTGCCGCCATGGACCGCCTCATCGTGATGGACGCAGGCCGCATCGTCGAAGAAGGCACCCACGCGCAGCTGCTGGGCCAGGGCGGCGTGTATGCGCGGCTGTGGGGGCACCAGAGCGGCGGGTTCCTGGGCGAATCGGAAGAAGACTGAGTCGGCGAGCAAGGTTACGAGCCACATGGGCGACACGCTGTCGCGCACGCGGCTGTGCGGCGGGTGTGTTGTCCCTACGGTGGCGGGTTTCAACCACTGGATGGAATCGCACCAATGATCAAAGTCACCGCCCTGTACCGCTGGCGCGAAGGCGCCACCTTCAATCACGACTACTACCACGGTGAACACATGCGAATTGCCCGCGCGGCACTGCAGCCACTGGGCCTGCTGCGGCTGGAGAGCGACCGCGTGCTCTACCCTGGCGATCCTCGCCCGGGCCAGGCGGTGGCGCTAACCAACGCGTTCTTCAGCGACCTGAAGCAGGCGCAGACGGCTGCCAAGCAGACGGCAGCGGCGCTGATGGCCGATGTGCCCAACTACACCAACATCGAGCCCGAGTCGTACTTGGCGCAACTGAACGAACACAGCTTGACCACGGCGGAGTAGCGCCCCTCCCGCAGCGTGCTGCGGGCTGTAGAATTTCAATCAAATTGGCCTCTAGCGCTCATTCATAAAGCGCCATTAGCTATATAAATAATAGCAATCTACAAATCCGCAGCCCATCCAGCCCGTCCGCCATGATCCCCGAAACGCCTTTGCCACCCACCCCGCTGCACATGCCTGTGCCCACCGGCGATCAGCTCAAGGCCGCCCGCACTGCCTCCGGGCTGAGCCAGGCCCAGGCGGCCGAACTCATGGGCTACCCGCTGCAGACCGGCAGCCGGGGCGGCGTGCAGTCGCGCACCTGGCAGGCGCTGGAGAGCATGAGCGACGAGCGCAACATGCAGGGGCCGGTGTTTGCGATGTTTCTGCTGCTGACGGGGCAGCACCCCGATTTCCACTTGGAACGCAACAAGCGACCAGACAGCGCGCACGGCCCAGAAGCGGCGGACGGCAAGGAAACTGCCTCCTCCAAATAGTCGCCCCGCCGCGCAGGGGGCGTCCCCCTCCCGCGCAGCGAGAGAGGGGGAAGGCGCGAAGCGACTCAGGGGGCGCCCCCCTTCTTCAATCTACCTTGATGTTTGCCGCCTTGATCACCTGGGCCCACTTCTCCACCTCGGCCTTCTGGAAAGCGGCGATCTGCGTGGTGTTGAGGTCGGCGGGCTCCATGCCAAAGCCCTTCAGGCGGGTCTGCATGTCGGGCTGGGCCAGGATCTTGCGGATCTCGTCATGCAGGCGCGTAACCACGGGCGTGGGCGTGCCAGCCGGCACAAAGATGGCCTGCCAGGACTGCACCTGGAAGTCCTTGAGTTCTGCCACGCCGGACTCGGCCACGGTGGGCACGTCGGGCATGGAGGCCAGGCGCTGGGGTGAGGTGACGGCAATGGCGCGCAGCTTGCCGCTCTGGATGTGCGGCGCGGCCACCACCGTGGTGTCAAACATCATGTCCACCTGGCCGCTGATCACATCCTGGATGGCCGGGCCGCTGCCTTTGTAGGGGATGTGGGTGAACTTCACGCCCGACTTGTACGCCAGCAACTCCACGGCCAAATGCTGCGAGCTGCCTGTGCCGGCCGAGGCCGACGACAGGCCGCCTTGCTTGCCCTTCGCCCCCGCCAGCACGTCCTTGAGGGTTTTGTAAGGGCTGTTGGCCGCCACCACCAGCACGACCGGGTTGGTGCCGATCAGCGTGACGGGGCTGAAGGACTTGATGGGGTCGTAGCCCAGCTTGGGGTAGAGGCTCACGTTGATGGCGTGCGAGCTGACGGTGCCGCCCAGCAGGGTGTAGCCATCGGGCGCAGAGCGCGCAGCAGCTTCAGAGCCGATGCTGCCCGCCGCGCCGCCCTTGTTCTCCACCACCACCGTGGTGCCAAGGGCAGTACCCAGTTGCTGGCCAATCAGCCGCGCCAGCGTGTCGGTGGTGCCACCTGCAGCAAACGGCACCATGTAGGTGATGGGCTTGCCGGTGGGCCAGGTGCCCTGGGCTGTGGCGGGCAGACTGACAAGGGTGCTGAAGGCTGCGGCCGCCAGGGCGGCGGTGTGGATGAGGGTTCTGCGTTGCATGGTGATGTCTCCTGGGTGTTTTGTGGATGGTGAACGGAACGGCGATAGAAAAACGGAGCGCAAAAAAGCCGGTGCGGCTGGCGCGTGCAATGCAATGGACGCTCAGGGCAGATCGACGATCTCGACCCAATTGGGGTTCTTGCCCACCGGCACCCGCGTGGGCGTGCCGGGGATGCCGGTGGCGGGGTCGATGGGGTGTAGCGCCAGGTGGTGCGACTCCTGCCCTGCCGCGATCAGAAAGCGGCCTGAAGAATCCACCGCAAAACCGCGCGGTGATTTCTCGGTGGGCACCTGGCCCAGCGGCTGGAGCTGGCCGGTGGCGGCATCCACGCGGAAGCTGCTGAGCGTGCTGGAGGTGCGCTCGGACGCATACAGCGTGCGGCCGTCGGGCGACAGGTGAATGTCGGCGGCCCAGGGCTTGCCTTTAAAACCTGCGGGCAGTGCCGTGGTGCGCTGCACCGGGCGCAGCGTGCCGCGCTCCTTGTCGTAGGCCATCACATGCACGGCGGCATCCAGCTCGTTCAGCACATACATGGTGCGCTGGGCGGTATCCCACACAAAGTGGCGCGGGCCGGATTTTTCGGGAGCAACCTGCGTGAGCGCGGGTTCATGGGCGGTGAGCCGGCCGCTCTCGGCATCAAAACGCCAGGCCGAAAGGTTGTCGCCCCCCAGGCTGGTGGCAAACACATGGCGGTTGGCCGCATCGGCGTGGATGGCGTGCGCCTGGGGCGCCGTGGGGATGAGCTGCTGCACCGCGCCCACCGCCCCATCCTTGCCAATGCTGTTGACCGTGATCTTGTGGCCGGGGTACGAGGCCGCAAACAGCCAGCGGCCCGTGGCATCGGTGGCGATGTTGGCCATGCTGTCGGCCAGCGGGGCCTCGCCCAGCTTGCGCAGCTTGCCGCTGGCCGGGTCGATGGCCAGGCTCACCACCCGGAACGGCTGCGAGCGCAGGGCCACATACAGCACCTTCTTGTCCGGGCTCACGGCCATCGGCATGGCGGTGCCGCCCAGCGGCACGGTGTCTACCGGCTTGAGCGTGGCAGTGTTGCGGTCCAGTTCCAGCACCGAGACATCCTGGCTGTCCGCGTTGGCGACATACACCCAGGTTGCCGCCCAGGCGCCGGGGGTGGACAGCGTGGCAACGGCTGCCAGTGCCAGTTGTGCCACCCGGGTGCGTGTGCGTGGTGTAGAGGTCATTGCCGTCTCCCGAAGGGGTCTGCGCGGTAGCAGGGCCTGGACCGCGGGTTGTGTGGGTGGATGGTCATCTGCCGGGCTGTGTGCTGAGGCACCCAGCTGTTGGCGGAGCGGTTGGGTTTTGTCATACGTTATATGTTGTCGTACAACAATATCAGCATTGTCACCACAAGCCTGTCTTACACACGCAGGGATTACCCGAATTTCGACGAACAATCTGCAAGGATTCCCCACCTGCCTGGCAGAGGAGGAATGCGGTCAGGAAAGAGCTAGTGAAAACCCTCAATCCGCCCTAAGGCCACCCAAAATTCTCACGGCATGTATTGCCATTTTGCAATCTTGGTTGTACGATGACTAACAACATCACTCAGGAGACATTCCATGACCCTGCGCCGTAGAGCCGCCCTTTTCGCCTGCATCGCCACCCTGGCAGCGGCCTCCGCCACCGCACAAAGCGCAGACTGGCCTGCAAAAACCCTGCGCATCGTGGTGCCCTACCCGCCCGGCGGCAGCTCGGACATCATTGCCCGCTCCATCAGCCAGGCGATGTCCGAGGCGCTCAAGCAGTCCGTCATCGTGGAGAACAAACCCGGCGCCAACGGCAACCTGGGCGCCGACTTTGTGGCCAAGGCCGAGCCCGATGGCTACACCATGCTGCTGTGCGACGTGGGCGCGCTGGCCATCAGCCCTTCGGTCTATACCAAGCTGTCGTTTGACCCCTCCAAAGACCTGCGTGGCGTGACCATGCTGGCCTACTCGCCCCACCTGCTGGTGGTGCACCCCTCGGTACCGGTCAGCAACCTCAAGGAACTGGTGGCGTACTCGAAGAAGAACGACCTGAACTTCGCCGTCACCGCTACCGGCAGCGCCCCCCACGTCGCTGGCGTGGCGCTGGAACGCGCCGCCGGTGCGCGCTGGCAATACATCCCCTACAAGGGCGGCGTCACTGCCATCCAGGACACCGTGGCCGGGCAGACGCAGATCCTGATGAACGGCATGCTCGCCACCCTGCCCCACGTGCAAAACGGCAAGCTCAAGGTGCTGGGCGTCTCCAAGGCCACGCGCATGCCGCTGATCGGCGACGTGCCCACCATTGCCGAGCAGGGCGTGCCCGGTTTCGAATCCGGCACCTGGCAAGGCATTCTGGTCCCGCGTGGCACGCCGGAAGCCGTCGTGCAGAAGCTCAACAAGGCGCTGATCACCGCCATTCGTGCGCCCGAGATCCGTTCGCGCCTGGCCGGCCAGGGCGCCGAGGTGGTCACCATGACCCCTGCCGAACAAGACCAGTTCTTCGCCAAGGAGCGCGCCCGCTGGGCCACTGTGGTGAAGGCCGCCAACATCAAGCTCGACTAAGAAGGTGTCAGCGAACCCCTCATGCCCGCTCATCCCGCCAAAACACGCCCACTCGTCGTTGCAAATGCTCGCCATAGCCCGCGTATAGCTGCGCTTTGCGCCTAGACCGGCCGCGTTTTGGCAGCCTGCTCGGACATGCAGTATTCACTCACACCTTCTCCCTCGCCTTCCCATTTCCAACTACCGCCCAGCACTGACATGACTCCCCAAGAACTCAAAACCATCATGGGCTCCGGCCTGCTGTCGTTCCCGATCACGGACTTTGACGAGCAGGGCGAATTCCGCCCCAAGACCTATATCGAGCGCCTGGAATGGCTGGCCCCCTACGGCGCCAGCGCGCTGTTTGCCGCCGGTGGCACGGGCGAGTATTTCTCGCTGTCGGGCCCCGAGTACGGCCAGGTCATCAAGACCGCAGTGGATACCTGCCGTGGCAAGGTGCCCATCATTGCCGGTGCCGGTGGCCCCACCCGCACGGCGATTGCCCATGCGCAAGAGGCCGAGCGCCTGGGCGCCCACGGCATCCTGCTCTTGCCGCACTACCTGACCGAAGCGGGACAGGAAGGCTTGATCGCCCATGTGGAGCAGGTCTGCAAGAGCGTGAAGTTCGGCGTGATCGTCTACAACCGCGACCGCACCAAACTCACGGCCGAGTCCCTGGCCATCCTGGCCGACCGCTGCCCGAACCTGGTGGGCTTCAAGGACGGCGTGGGCAACATCGAGGTGATGTCCTCCATCTACATGAAGATGGGCGATCGCTTTTCGTACCTGGGCGGTCTGCCCACGGCCGAGGTGTATGCGGCGGCCTACAAGGCGCTGGGCACACCGGTGTATTCGTCGGCGGTGTTCAACTTCATCCCCAGGACGGCGATGGAGTTCTACAAGGCCGTGGCCAGCGACGACACGGCCACCCAGCACCGCCTGCTCAAGTCCTTCTTCATGCCCTACCTGGCCATCCGCAACCGCGTGGAAGGCTATGGCGTCTCCATCATCAAGGCGGGTGCCCGCATCGTGGGCCACGACGGCGGGCCGGTGCGCGCGCCGCTGACAGACTTGAAGCCCAGCGAGATGGAAGAGCTCAAGGCGCTGATCGACAGGCTCGGCCCGCAGTAAGTGTGGCCTGACGGATGCCTCCAAGGGCCTGGTTCTCCAGGCCCTTTTTTCAGCGATTCCACACACCACGCGCCTGGCCGTGCACGGGCGTGTGGTGCCAACGCGGCACGCCAACACACAACACCATCAGGAGACAGACAACATGCTCAAGACCCTCATCCTCGCCGCAGCCAGCGCCCTGGCCCTTGTCACACTGAGCGGCTGCGCCAGCCACGCGACCACCGCCGCGGCGCCCCCTGCACCGGCCGCTTCCGAGCAGGCTGTGGCCGCCGCTGCCGAACGCCTGCGCTTGGCCATGATCGATCCCACGCCCGCTGCGCTGACTGCCCTCGTGGCCGACGACCTGAGCTATGGCCACTCGGGCGGCCGCGTGGACACCAAGGACAGCTTCATTGGCGATCTGGTGGCGGGCAAGTCTGACTTCGTGACCATCACCATCACCGACCAGACCATCAAGGTGGTGGGCAACTCTGCCATCGTGCGCCACACCCTCACGGCCGACACCAACGACTCGGGCAAGCCCGGCAAGGTGCAGATCAAGATCCTGGGCGTGTGGCAACAGCAAGGCGGCCAGTGGAAGCTGCTGGCCCGCCAGGCCGTGCGTGTAGCGGCATGATGTAGCCCGCAGGGCCGCCACGCGCGGCCCTTGTTTTTATTCCGGCGCCCCCCGAAACCCTTCACAGCCCCATGACAGCTACCTCCCAGCCCCGCATCCTGCAAATCGGCCGCCTGCCCTTGCCCGCCCTCGAAACCGAACTGGCCACGCGCTACAGCGTGGCCTGCCTAGCCGACCAGGCCGACCCGCAGGGCTTTCTGGCGGCGCACGGCGCGGAGTTTTCGGGCGTGGTCACCACTGCGTCCATCGGGCTCCAGGGCGAGGTGATCGCAGCACTGCCCCATCTGCAGGTCATCAGCAGCTTTGGCGTGGGCTTTGACGCGCTCGACATCGGCGCCGCCACTGCCCGGGGTGTGCAGGTGGGCTACACGCCCGGCGTGCTCAACGACTGTGTGGCCGACATGGCGTTTGCGCTGATGCTGGACGTGTCGCGCGGCACTGCCGCAAGCGACCGGTTTGTGCGCCAGGGCCAATGGCCCAAGGCTCGGTTTGCGCTGGGCACGCGGGTGTCGGGCAAACGCCTGGGCATTGTGGGCATGGGCCGCATCGGCCAAGCCGTGGCCGAGCGCGCGGCGGGCTTCCGCATGGAGGTGGGCTACCACAATCGCCGCCCGGCCGAGGGCTGCGCGCAACACTACTTCGAGTCGCTGACCACCCTCGCGCAATGGGCCGACTACCTGGTGCTGACGGTGGCGGGCGGCGCGGGCACGCGCCACCTGGTCAACCGCGATGTGCTCGACGCCCTGGGCCCGCAGGGCTACCTCATCAACGTGGCGCGTGGCAGCGTGGTGGATGAGGCGGCGCTCATCGACGCCCTGGCCGAGCGCCGCATCGCCGGTGCGGGCCTGGACGTGTTCGACAACGAACCCCATGTGCCCGCCGCCCTGATGGCGCTGGACAACGTGGTGCTCACCCCCCACACCGCCAGTGCCACGCACGAAACCCGCCGTGCGATGGCGGACCTGGTGCTGGAGAACCTGCAGTCGTTCTACGCCACCGGGGCGGTGCGTGTGCCCGTGCCAGGCACGGAGGTCGGCTGATCTTTGTTTTTTGGAGCTTTTTTGGCCCTCTGCGCGCGCCCACCTTGCCCTATTAGCTATTTAATCTATAGCAAATTACTCATTACCCAGGCGCCCCAGCCCCCCTTCTCCAGAGCCTCACACCCGCCCCGCAAACACCTCCGGCCCCAGGCGGGGCTTGCGCGCCTTGCGCTCGAACAGCCACATGCCATACAGCGGCAGTGCCTCGGCCAGTTGCAGCGGCACCACGTGCTCTGCCGCAGCCCCCAGCAGCGCGGGGTGTGGCAGCACAGCCAGCAGGTCAGAGCCCACCACCAGATTCAGCAGGCTGGCAAAGTCCGGGCAGCGCACGGCCATGCGCGGCGCGGGCATGCGCCGCACGCGGTGCGCCTCGGTCAGCACGTCCACCGGGCCGCTCACGCTCGGGCCCACACAGCCCCAGGCGGCGCCTTGCAAATCGGCCAGCGACCGGGCCTGCGCCAGCGGGTGGCGCCGCCGTGCATAAATTTGCGGCTGCAGCTCGTACAAGCGCCACTGCACCACATCCGGGTGGGCAAACTGGCGCGGCCGGGGCGCAATCACGGCGTCGAAGCTGCCATGCAGCAGGCCCGTCAGCAGGCTCCCCTCGTCGGTGGTGGTCATCTCCAGTGAACGCTGGGGCTGCGGCAGGCACCATGCCTCATACAGCAGCGGCCCACAGACCAGCGCGGCGGACGCCGTGAGCCCCACGCGCAACCGATTGCGGTCCACAGCGGCCCGGCGGGCCTGCGGCAAGGCGTCGATGCGCTGGGCCAGCGGCGCGCCTTCGGCCACCACTCGCCGGGCCAGGTCGGTCGGCACATAACGGCGCCCATCCCGCACCAGCAGGGGCGTGTCGAACTGCGCCTGCAGCGCCTTCATGCCCTGGCTGATGGCGGGCTGCGACACCCCACAGGCCTGCGCCGCGCGCGCAAACGAGCCTTGGTCGATGACAGCTTGGAGGTAGTGCAAGTAGCGCGGATACATAAGCAGCTTTTATGTATGAGGCGCCATTGTCTCTTGTCGCAGCCGCCGGGCGGGGCGAAGCTCTGGGCTTCTTTCTTCACCACGCTCCTGCCCATGACCACGCCACTCGACACCGTCCGCACCTACCTCGCCCACCTGCACGCCAGCCACACCGACGGGCTGATCGGCTGCTTTGAAGACGATGGCGTGGTGCACTCGCCGTTTCTGGGCACCATGCGCGCGAGCGACTTTTTCAAGAAGCTGGCCCAGGCTTCCAGCGGCAGCGTGATCACCGTGCTGGATCTGTTCGTGTCCGCCCAGCCAGACAACGGCGGCGCCGTGCGGGTCGCCGCCTACTTCCGCTACGACTGGACCTTGAACGATGGGCGCGAAGTGACGTTCACCTGCGTGGATGTGTTCACGTTCGACGCGGGCAGCACGCGGATCCGCGACATGAACATCGTCTACGACACCCACCCACTGCGCGAGGAAGTAGGCGACAAGTACGCGCCTGATCCGGTCACAACAACTCCACGCCCTTGAGCGTGACAAAACTGGTCTCGCGCGTCACCTGCACAAAGTCCTGCAGATACGGCTTGGCCGACAGGCTGGGCAGGCAGGCGGCGTGCAGCTCGCCGCGCAGGCCTTTGTCGCCAATCGGTCTGGCAGTCACGTATCCCCGGTCCAGATAGCTCTGCACCGCCCACAGCGGCAGCGCCGCCACGCCCCGCCCGCTGGCCACCAGCTGCAGCATGGCTACCGTCAGCTCGGTGGTGCGGCGCGGGGGGCGCACGCCGGCGGGCTCCAGCACCTGGCGGATCAGGTCCAGCATTTCGTCGGGCACGGGGTACGTGATGATGGTCTGGTCGGCAAAGTCCTGCGCCACCAGGTGCGGCTTGGCCACCAGCGGGTGCGTGTTGGCCAGCAGCGCGCGGATTTCGAAGCCAAACAGCGCGTGGTAGTCCACGCCCGCCTCGTCGGTATCGACCTCCGACACGATGGCCACATCGGCCCGGCCCTGGTGCAGCAGGCCCACGGGGTCGGCATGAAAGCCGCTCACGATGTCCAGCTCCACCTCAGGCCAGCGGGTGCGAAACGCATCCATGGCGGGCATCAGCCAGTCAAAACAGGTGTGGCATTCCACCGCAATGCGCATCTGTCCGCCCTGCCCCAGCACCAGGCGGGCAATGTCGCGCTCGGCCCCTTCCACCTGCGGCAGCATCGCATCGGCCAGCGCCAGCAGGCGTTCGCCCACGGCGGTGAACTGCGGCGGCACCGATTTGCGCTCAAACAGCGGCTGGCCGTAGCGGTCTTCCAGCAGCTTGATCTGGTGCGACAGCGCCGACTGCGTGAGGTTGAGCAGCTGCGCGGCCCGCACCAGGCTGCCGCTGTCACGCAAGGCCACCAGCGTGCGCAGGTGGCGCACTTCCAGAATCGACTGGTTCATTATTAATTTTCAAGTTGATCGACTAAAACTTTCGTTTGAATAATAAACGAGCCCGCGCGACCATCGGTGCCTTCATTGCATTGCTCCATTCAGAAGAAGGAAATCACCATGTCGCTCGCCGCTCCAACCACCCGCCGCCCCGTGCTCACGCACACCCTGGGCTTTCCGCGCATGGGGGCGCAGCGCGCGCTGAAATGCGCGCTCGAATCCTTCTGGCGCGGTGACAGCACCGAGGCCGAGCTGCAGGCCACCGCTGCCCAGCTGCGCCAGCAACACTGGCAGGCGCAGGCCGATGCGGGCCTGGGTTGTGTGACCGTGGGCGACTTTGCGCTGTACGACCATGTGGCCAACCACATCCAGTTGCTGGGCTGCGAGCCTGCGCGTTTTGGCTTTGACGCCCACACGCCCGAACTGGCGCGCTACTTTGCTATGGCCCGGGGCGTGTCGGCCCAAGCTGAAAACCACCAAGGCTGCAGCGCCGGTTGCCAGGCAAAGCACCCCACTGCAGGCCAGCCCGCACTGGAAATGACCAAGTGGTTTGACACCAACTACCACTACCTCGTGCCCGAGTTCAGCGCCCACACCCAGTTCCACCTGGCCAGCGAGCGCCTGTTTGCCGAGGTGGCCGAGGCCCAGGCGCTGGGCCACCGCGTCAAGGCCGTGCTGCTGGGGCCACTGAGCTTCTTGTGGCTGGGCAAATCCAAAACGGCGGGCTTTGACCGATTCAGCCTGCTGGAGCAACTGCTGCCCGTGTACGAAGCCGTGCTGGCGCGCCTGAAGGCCCAAGGCGTGGAATGGGTGCAGATCGACGAGCCCATCCTGGGCCTGGACCTGCCCGATGCCTGGCGCCATGCCTTTGAGCCCAGCTACTGGCAACTCGCCCGCAGCGCGCCCAAACTGCTGCTGGCCACCTACTTCTCGCCCCTGGCCGAGAACCTGCGCCTGGCCTGCCAGCTGCCCGTGGCCGGCCTGCATGTGGACGCCGTGCGCGCCCCCGACGAGCTGGTGGGCGTGGCCGATTGGTTGCCTTCGCACAAGGTGCTGTCGGTGGGCATCGTGGATGGCCGCAACATCTGGCGCACCGACCTGGATGCGGCGCTGCAAAAGCTGCTGCCCGTGGCCGACAAGCACCAGGGCGAGTTGTGGCTGGCACCGTCGTGCTCTCTGCTGCATGTGCCGTTCAGCTTAGAGGCCGAAACGCAGCTGGATGCCGAAGTGAAATCCTGGCTGGCGTTTGCGGTGGAAAAACTCGATGAGCTGCGCGTGCTTGCCACCGCCTTGTCGCAAGGCGAAGCGGCGGTAGACGACGAACTGCACGCCGCCCGCACCGCCCTGGCCGCCCGCCGCGCCAGCCCACGCGTGCACCGCGCCACCGTGGCGGCCCGCATTGCCGCGGCCGCGCCAGGGGCCGATCAGCGCGCCAGCGCCTTCCCTGCCCGGCAAAAGGCCCAGCGCGCACGGCTCAAGCTGCCGCTGCTGCCCACCACCACGATTGGCTCATTCCCGCAGACGGCCGAGATCCGCGCCGCACGCGCCGCCTTCAAGCGCGGGACACTGGATGCGGCCCACTACCAACAGAAGATGGAAGCCGAAATTGCCCTGGCCGTGCGCAAGCAGGAAGCGCTGGGCATTGACGTGCTGGTGCACGGCGAGGCCGAGCGCAACGACATGGTCGAATACTTTGGCGAGCAGCTCGACGGCTTTGCCTTCACCGCCAACGGCTGGGTGCAGAGCTATGGCTCGCGCTGCGTGAAGCCGCCCATCATCTACGGCGATGTGGCCCGCCCCACGCCCATGACGGTGGCCTGGACCCAGTACGCGCAGAGTCTCACCGCCAAGCCCATGAAAGGCATGCTCACCGGCCCCATCACCATCCTGCAATGGAGCTTTGTGCGCGACGACCAGCCCCGCGCCACCACGGCCGACCAGATCGCCTGGGCGATCCGCGACGAGGTGTGCGACCTGGAAGCCGCCGGCATCGCCATCATCCAGATCGACGAGCCCGCCATCCGTGAAGGGCTGCCGCTGCGCCGCGCGGGGTGGAAGAGCTACCTGGAGCGCGCCACGCGCGCCTTCCGCATCAGCGCCAGCGGCGTGCGCAACGATACGCAGATCCACACGCACATGTGCTACAGCGAGTTCAACGACATCCTGCCCGCCATCGCGGCCATGGACGCGGATGTGATCACGATTGAGACGAGCCGGTCGGACATGGAGCTGCTGCAGGGCTTTGGCGACTTCAAGTACCCGAACGAGATCGGCCCCGGCGTGTACGACATCCACTCGCCCCGCGTGCCCGGCGTGCAGGAAATGGCCGCGCTGCTAGAGAAAGCCGCCGAGGTCGTGCCCGTGGAGCACCTGTGGGTGAACCCCGACTGCGGCCTCAAGACCCGGGGCTGGCCCGAGACCGAAGCCGCCCTGCGCCACATGGTGCAGGCCGCTCAGGAAGTGCGCGAGCGGCTGCTGGAAGAGGCGGCCCTGGCCTGACGGCCCCCCGGTTCAGCCAGCAGCGCGCTTCATCTCGGCCAGCTTCACCAGCACCTGCAGCGCGTGGTTCAGCGGCGTCGGCACGCCCAAAGCGGCGCCGCGCTTCACCACGTAGCCATTCAGGTGGTCGATCTCGGTGGGTTTGCCACGCGCCAGGTCCTGCGCGGTGGACGAATACTGCCCGGGCATGGTGCTGGCGATGCCGCGCACGGCCGCCTGCACATCGCCCGGAATCGTCACTCCGTCAGCAGCCGCCACCGCCAGGCACTCGGCCACGATGTCGGCAATCACCTGCGTCACGCCGGGCACCTGCACCAGCGGGCCATAGGGCTGCTGCGACAGGGCCGACAGCGCGTTGTAGGCACTGTTGAGCACCAGCTTGGCCCAGAGCGCCCCACGCACGTTGTCTGACACCTGGGTGGGAATGCCCGCCGCCGTGAGCTGGCGAGCCACCTCGTCGCTGCGCGGCGAAGGTGCGATCACCAACTCGCCCCGGCCATGGTGCACCACATGTCCCGGGCCGCCCATGGCAGTAGCCACATAGACCACAGCGGCTGCCACGGGGGTGCTGGCGTGCAGCACGGCGCGCACGCGCTCGTCGTTGTCCACGCCGTTCTGCAAGGTCAGCACCAGCGCGCCGGAGGCCAGGTGGGGGCGAATCTGCTGCGCCGCGTCTTCCGAGTCGGACGACTTCACGCAGAACAGCACCACGTCCGCCCCCTGCACGGCGCTGGCCTCGGTGCTGGCCGCCAGAGGCACCTGCACATCCATCGCCGCCGTCTGCAGCCGCAGCCCGTGATCACGCACGGCCAGCACATGGGCGGGCCGCCCGATAAGCGTGACGGCATGGCCCGCGCGGGCGAGCAAGGCACCGAAGTAGCAGCCTACGGCGCCCGCGCCCATCACAGCAAAACGCAGCGGTGGGATGGCGGAAGGGGCGGATGCGAGCAAGGGAGATTCGGTCATAGGGCAGTCTGCAGGCTGAATCAGCGGGTGAATGAAGGTTTGAGCGCGCATGGTATCGCCCTATACCCTTACACGGAGAGAGTGAGGCCGGCAGAGCACTTTGCTTTCAGGCCCCGATTGGCGCAAAATGCGCCAATCAGGAGATCGCCATGTCCGCCACTGCCTTTTCTTCCGTCAAGCTCCCCGCCCACCTGGTGGAGCAGGCCCGCCAGGCCGCGCAGCCCATGCGCCGCTCGGTGGCCAGCCAGATCGAATACTGGGCCACGCTGGGCCAGATCGTGGAACACACGGGCCTGAGCGTGCAGGAAGCCCGCAGCGCCATCGAGCAGTACGAAGCCGCAGCGGCCCGCACCGCCGCCCTGGCGGCCCCCACGTCGGTGGACGCCCTTACCGCCCGCCTGCTGGCAGCCCAAACGCGCGGCACGCTCGCGCAGCGGGTGCGTGAAGTGGTGCTGGAGAACCAGGCCAAGGCAGCCACCCCTATTGCCTGACCTTGCATGGTGGCCCCCGCCCGGCAGCCCTCCCCGCCGTCCCGCCACAATACGCCACCCCGCTGGTTCCACCTGCTGGCAGGCCCGAACGGGGCGGGCAAATCCACGCTGTACCGCGCCCTGGTGCGCGAAGGCATCCTGGGTCCGCCGCTGGAGTTTGTGAACGCCGACCTGTATGAACAGGCGCACCTGCAGCACATTGCTGACCCCGAAGCCCGGTCCGAAGTCGCCCGCCAATGGGCCGATGACCGCCGCGCCACCTTGCTGCGTGAAAGCGCCGACTTCGCCAGCGAAACCGTGTTTTCGCACCCTTCCAAACTGGAACTCATCGAAGAAGCCCAGCGCTGCGGCTACACCGTGGCCCTGTACATCGTGGCGCTGGACGACCCGGCCCGGCTGCTGGCCCGCGTGGCGAAGCGCGTGCGCGAAGGTGGGCACCCGGTGCCGCCCGAACGCATCCTGGCCCGCTACCCCCGCACCATGGAGAACCTGGCCCAGGCCGTGCGGCAGGCGGATGTGTCCTATCTGTATGACGCTGCCGAGGCCACCGGCACCGGGCCGCAGCTGGTGGCCGTGTGCTCTCCCGCCCAAGTCACCCCCTTGGCCCAGCCGCTGCCCGCCTGGGCGCAGCGCCTGACCGGTCAATAGCCGATACGTCCACGCGCTGCACGGGCCTGCGCGGGCGGCCCACTCTCATCTGCTGTACCGTCGGCTCAATGCCAAATTGGCCCCCTGCGCACGTCTGTATTCATCTTTAGCTATCCCTTTGATAGCAATCATGACCCCGTAAAAACCCTGAGTACATCGCGGGTGTTATCTACTTGCCAAGACAATCATTGTCTAGTCAATTAAATTCACCCTCCATGACTTCCCACACCTCCTCGCCGTCGCAGCCCGGCCCTGGCTTCTACAGCCCCCACCAGCTTCAGCCCGAAAACAGCGTGGGCTACCTGATGCGCAAGGTGATGACGTCCATCCGCACCCAGGCCGATGCGCAGCTGTCCACCCACGACCTGACCTACGCCCAGTGGCTGCCGCTGTTCAAGATCTCGCGTTGCCCCACCACCACCGTGGCCAGCCTGGCGCGGGACCTGGAGACAGACCCGGCCTCCATGACCCGCGCGCTCGACCGCCTGGAGGCCAAGGGCCTGGTGGCGCGCGAGCGCTCCACCACCGACCGCCGCGTGGTGCAACTGGCGCTCACCCCCGAGGGCGACAAGGTAGCCGCCCAGGTGCCCCCGGTGCTGGCCGACGTGCTCAACGGCCACCTGAGCGACTTCACCCATGACGAATGGCAACTGCTGCTGCGCCTGCTGCGCCGCATGCTCGCCAATGGCGAAGCGCTGCGCCAGCAGCGCGGCGCAGACGCCGACTGAACACACAGACAGCCCACACCGTTTTCCTCCACACAACACCCCAAAACCATTCTGGAGAACCCCGTGAACACCCCATCCTCCCTGCCCTCCACCCGCTCGGCCCTGGCGGCCCATTTCGCGGTATCGGCCCTGGCGCTGGCCGCAGCCATCCTGCTGGTTGGATGCGCCAGCCCCGGCACTGCCCACAAGCCGCTGGTGCAGACCACCCCGTCGGCCGTGGGCTTGAACGCCGCCGTTACCGACACCGCCGCCCCCAGCCAGTGGTGGAAAGCGCTGGGTGACGAGCAGCTCAACACCCTGATCGACACCGCCCTGCAAGGCAACCCCAGCCTGGCCGTGAGTCGCGCCCGCCTGGAGCAAGCCGTGGCCCTGAGCCAGGTGCGCGAGGCGGCCAACGGCCCGCAGGCCACGCTGGGCGTGGACGCCACCCGCCAGCGCTACACCGCCAACGGCCTGGTGCCCGCGCCGGTGGCAGGCAACACCTACAACAGCGGCACCGTGCAGGCCTCGCTGAGCTGGTCGCCCGACTTCTTTGGCCAGCACGCCGCCGAGCTGCAGGCCGCCCTGGGCCAGGCGCGCGCCGCCCAGGCCGATGCGGCTGCCGCCGCCAACACCCTGGCTGCCCAGGTGGGCCGCAGCTATGTGGCGCTGGCCCGGCTGGTGGCGCAGCGCGATGTTGCAGTGCGGGCCCTGGCCCAGCGCGAGGAGCAACGCAAGCTCACCCAGGAGCGCACCTCTGCAGGCCTGGACAGCCAGGTCGAGCTGACACAGGCCCAGGCCGCCGTGCCCGATGCCCGCACCCAGATCGAAGCGCTCGAAGAGCAGATCACCCTGGGCCGCCGCCAACTGGCCGTGCTGACCGGCCAGGCGCCCGACGCGCTGCCCACGGTCACGCCGCAACTCGCCGCACTGCAACCCATCGCCGTGCCCGAGGTGCTGGGCGCCGACCTGCTGGGCCGCCGCCCCGACGTGGTGGCCGCGCGCTGGCGCGTGGAAGCTGCGACGCAGGGTGTGAATAGCGCGCGCAGCGAGTTCTATCCCAACATCAACATTGGCGCCTTCTTTGGCCTGAACTCGCTGGGGCTGGACCGCTTGTTCAACGGCAGCTCGCGCCAGATGGGTGTGACGCCCGCGCTGCGCCTGCCGATCTTTGACGGCGGCCGCCTGCGCGCCCAGCTGGGCGGCCGCGCTGCCGAGCTGGACGCCGCCATCGCCCAGTACAACGCCGCTGTGCTCGATGCGGTCAAGGAAGCGGGCGACGCCGTGGCCTCCATCCAGTCGCTTACCCGCCAGCAGGCCCTGCAGGACGAGGCCGTGGCCAGTGCTGAAAAAGCCTACCGCTTTGCGCAGGAGCGCTACCGCGCGGGCCTGGGCAACTACCTGGTGGTGCTCTCCACCGAGAGCCAGGTGCTGGCCCAGCGCCGCCTGGCCGTGGACCTGCGTGCTCGCCAGCTGGACACACGCCTGGTGCTAATGAAGGCCCTGGGCGGCGGCTGGACAGATGACACAGCGGTATGAAACACCCCCTGAGCCGCTTCGCGTCTTCCCCCTCTCTCGCTTCGCGGGAGGGGAACGCACCCAGTGGCCTGGCAAAGCCAGTTCCACGGGTGCACTGGCCTCGGCCGCGCCCGTTGCGTAAGTAGCTGGCAAGGCCCGACCCGATCAAAAACACATAACAACACATTCCTGAAAGACCACCGCCATGACCGCTAACAGCGAACCCCTCACCGCCAACGAAGCCAACACCGCCCGCCGCCGCGGACTCACCCTCATTGCCGCCGCCGTCGCGCTGGTGGCCATCGGCTGGGGCGGCTGGCACTGGGCCAATGGCCGCCATGTGGAGACCACCGACAACGCCTATGTGGCGGGCAACGTGGTGCAGATCACGCCGCAGATCGGCGGCACCGTGGTGTCCATCGGCGCAGACGACACCGACTATGTGAAGGCCGGCCAGTTGCTGGTCAAGCTCGACCCGGCCGACGCCCGCGTGGCGCTGGAGCAGGCTGAGGCCCAGCTGGCCCAGACCGTGCGCGAAGTGCGCACGCTGTATGCCAACAACGCCACCCTGAAGGCGCAGGTCAGCCTGCGCAGCGCCGACCTGGCCCGCGCCCAGGCCGATGCCGCCCGCATGCAGGACGACGTGAACCGCCGCGCACCGCTGATGGCCAGCGGCGCCGTGGGCAAGGAAGAGTTCCAGCACGCCACTGCCCAGCTGGCAGCCGCCAAGAGCACCGTGGCCGCCGCCCAGTCGGCCGTGCTGGCCGCGCAAGAGCAGCTGGCCGCCAGCCAGACGCAGACTGAAGGCACCTCCATCGAGCAGCACCCCAACGTGGCGCGTGCCTCGGCCCGCGTACGCGAGGCCTACCTGGCCGTGCAGCGCGCCCAGCTGGTCGCTCCGCTGGACGGCCACGTGGCCAAGCGCGGCGTGCAGGTGGGCCAGCGCGTGCAGGCAGGCGCCCCGCTGATGACGCTGGTGCCGCTGAACGACCTGTGGGTGGACGCGAACTTCAAGGAAAGCCAGCTCAAGACCCTGCGCATCGGCCAGACCGCCGAGCTGGAAGCCGACGTGTACGGCACCAAGGTCACCTACCACGGCACGGTGACGGGCCTGGGCGCAGGCACCGGCGCCGCGTTTGCGCTGCTGCCCGCGCAGAACGCCACCGGCAACTGGATCAAGGTGGTGCAGCGCGTGCCCGTGCGCATTGCCCTAGACCCCAAGGAAGTGGCCGAGCACCCGCTGCGCGTGGGCCTGTCGATGGAAGTCAAGGTGGACACTGCCGACCAGAGCGGCAAGACGCTGGCCGACACCCAGCGCACCACGCCCGTGGCCGCCACCGCTGTGTTCGACGAGCAGTTCAAGGCCGCCGACGACGAGGTGGCCCACATCATTGCGGCCAACCTGGGCCGCAGCGGCAAGGCTGCTGTGGCTGTGGCATCGCCCAAGGTGGGCAAGGCGCCAGCGCAAAGCCAGCAGCAACACGCCTCGGCCCCGGTGGCCTCGGCAGTGCAGTCGCCTGTGGTGCAGTAAACGGGGTGGATAGCGCATGACCACCGCCAACCCCACTGCAGACGCAGCCGATCAGGCGCCCGCCAAGGCCGCGCCCGCAGCAGCGCAACCACCGGCCCCCGCCGCCTACCCGCCGCTGCAAGGTACGGCCTTGCTGCTGGGCACGCTGTCGCTGTCGCTGGCCACGTTCATGAACGTGCTGGACTCGTCCATCGCCAATGTCTCCATCCCCGCCATTGCCGGTGACCTGGGCGTGAGCCCTGGCCAGGGCACCTGGGTTATCACCAGCTTTGGGGTGGCCAATGCCATCTCGGTGCCACTCACCGGCTGGCTTACGCAGCGCTTTGGCGCGGTGCGCCTGTTCACCATGAGCGTAATGCTGTTTGTGCTGACCTCCTGGCTGTGCGGCTTTGCCTCGTCGCTGGAAATGCTGGTGTTCTTCCGCGTGCTGCAGGGCCTTGTGGCCGGGCCGATGATCCCGCTCAGCCAGACGCTGCTGCTCGCCAGCTACCCCAAGGCCCTGGCGGGCACGGCGCTGGCGCTGTGGGGGGTGACCACGCTGGTCGCACCCGTGGTGGGGCCGCTGCTGGGCGGGTGGATCACGGACAACATCTCGTGGCCGTGGATCTTCTACATCAACGTGCCGGTGGGCCTGCTGGCCGGGCTGCTCACCTGGGGCATCTACCGCCAGCGCGAGACCCCCATCCGCAAGCTGCCCATCGACACGGTGGGCCTCAGCCTGCTGGTGCTGTGGGTGGGCGCGCTGCAGCTCATGCTCGATAAGGGCAAGGAGCTGGACTGGTTTGCCTCGGGCGAGATCATCACCATGGCCGTGGTCGCCGTGGTGGCCTTTGCCGTCTTCCTGGTGTGGGAGCTGACCGAGAAGCACCCGGTGGTGGACTTGAAGCTCTTCAAGGGCCGCAACTTCACCTTTGGTGCGCTGGCGCTGTCGGTGGCCTACGCCCTCTTCTTCGGCAACGTGGTGCTGCTGCCGCTGTGGCTGCAGCAGTGGATGGGCTACACCGCCACTTCGGCCGGCATGGCGCTGGCGCCGGTGGGCATCTTTGCCATTTTGCTCACGCCGCTGGTGGGCAAGAAGGTGGGCCAGTGGGACCCGCGCCGCATGGCCACGGGTGCGTTCATTGTGTTCAGCACGGTGCTGTGGATGCGTTCGCAGTTCACGGTGCAGACGGACTTCATCCACATCCTGATCCCCACCCTGCTGCAGGGCGCGGCCATGGCGTTCTTCTTTATCCCGCTGACCACCCTGACCTTGGCGGGTATCGCGCCAGAGCGTATCCCGGCAGCTGCGGGCCTGAGCAACTTCGTGCGCATCACCGCTGGGGCCATGGGCACGTCGATCGCCACCACGCTGTGGGAGAGCCGCGCCGCCATGCACCACGCGCACCTGACCGAAGGGCTGGTGCAGGGCCAGGGCGTGTTTGCACAGACGCTGGACAACCTCACCGCGTCCGGCCTCACGCAGATGCAGGCGCTGGCGCAGATCAACCGGCTCATCGACCAGCAGGCGTTCACACGCGCGGCCAACGACATCTTCTTGGGCTCCGCCGGGTTGTTCCTGCTGTTGATCGGTCTGATCTGGCTGACCCGCCGCCCCGCCAGAACGGGGGGCGCAGGCGCTGCAGATGCCGCTGGAGCGCACTAATTTGATAAAAATTGGCTGCTAGCGCTTATCCATAAATCGCTAGCAGCTATATTTTCAATAGCACTTTATTGTTTCCCATCAGCACGACCTCAGCCCTCCATCCCACACGGCGTGTCGGAAAACCCTGACCACAGTGCGGGCGTGGCACCTGCGGGTAGCGCGCTGGATGCACCCAACAATGCATTCACCGCAACCCACAACAAGGAACCGCCATGTCACTCTCGCTGATTCTCCTGATCGTCCTGATCCTCATCCTGGTCGGCGCGCTGCCCACCTGGGGCCACAGCCGCTCATGGGGCTACGGACCCAGCGGCGGGATTGGCCTGGTGGTGCTGATCCTGGTGATCTTGCTGCTCATGGGTCGGATATAGACCTCTGACCGCACTGCGCACATGCCGCCAGCCCCTGAAAAGTGGGCAGCGGCCACCGCAAAAAGCACAACGGCCCGTCTCGGGCCGTTGTGCTTTTTTGTGAACGGAACCGCGTATCGCGCCCAGACGAAGCCGCCGCTTACGCCACCCCAGCCCGCTTGGCGCCTGTCGCGGCAAACGCGGTCGAAAACGCAGCAAACTCCTTGTCCGCCACACTGCCATCGGCATTGCCACTGCGATCCATCAACTGCATCACGGCCTGCGAGAAGTCGCTGCCCGCCTGGGCGCCCTTGGTCTTGGCCAGGCCCTTCAAGAATTCATCCTGCGTGATCGAGCCGTCCTTGTTCGCATCAAAGCCCGCCGTCAGTTGCAACTTTTGCGCATCGTCGGCGCCAAAACGGGTCAGCAGTTCCTGAAAATCCTGAGTGGACACCGGGCGGCCCGACAACGCGGCCGACGCTGCATTGGCGGCCGAACCCGCGCTGCCGCATGCCACCGCACCCAGGGCGTTCTCCAACTTGCCCTGCGACACCAGGATGCCCTTGCCTGCAAAGCCCGCCAGGGCCTCCGCCTGCGGGCTCAGGGTGAGTACGGCAGACGGCTCAGGCTCCACATCAGCCCCGCTGCGCCGCGACGCAGACGACTTGCCAGGGCCACCGGCGGTGGCGTTGAAAATCAAGGAGGCGACCGAAGCCAGGCCAGAGATAAGGGGGGACATCGCTGTGAACTCCTGTGTGGCGAAAGCCCCGGTGCCTGTGTCAAAAGGACAGGCCACCGCTTCGCCCAGTGAGCTGAGGGTACGCGACCCCCGTTGCTGCAATGCCCGGATGAAACTGGGTAAACCGCGTTACTTCAGCACGTAGCTGGCCAGCACCGACTGCACCTCATAGATGCTGAGCTTCTTGTTGAACCGCTTTTGAAACGGCGCTGCTGAGCCAGAGATCCAGATCTTGAGCTCTGCATCCAGATCGAACGTGCCACCGGTCTCGATGCTGAAGTGCGTGATGCTCTTGTACGGGAGGGAGTGGTATTCGACCTTGCTGCCCGTCATGCCCTGCTTGTCCACCAGCACCAACCGCTTGTTGGTAAACACAAAATAGTCGCGGATCAGCTGGTAGGCATGCTCCACCACCTCCCCCGGGGCCAGGATGCGGCTGAATTCCTCCTGAATCTTGGCAGCATCAATCTTGGATGCGTTACCCATCACGCCATCAAGCAATCCCATGTTTTGTGCTCCGGTGAAGTCGTTGGATCGCGTGTTGTACCTCAACGGCTATGAATAGCCAGGCCCAAAGGCCACAAACTCCCCCACCAGCTGGCCCGCAGGCTGCCCCTGGTAGTGCAGCGCGGATGCCTGCGCGATCCGCCCTAGCCCCTTGCGCTGCAGCATGCGGGTGAACGGCTGCCAGGTCTCTGGCGCAGGAGCCTGGGCCACGGCGGTGAAGGTGCCGTCGATGGGCGCCAGATAGTCCATGGTGTTGCGCTGGATCACCAAGCGGCTGCCCAGCCCCTCGGCCGACAGCCGCAGGTACAACATCGACCACGCAGCCAGGATGGCCACGGCCGACGCGCTACCGCCAAACACCGTCTCGCGGTGGTTGATGTTGGGAGCCAGCGGCGCGCTCAGCACCACCTGGTGCGGCGATGCCTCGACCACGGTGACTTCCATGGCCTGGGACAAGGGGATGTGCTGGCGCAGATAGGACTGAAGTTCGAGAGGGTTCACGGCTTGGCGTCAGAGGGTCAGAGGGTGACGAGATGGAGACGAAACAGGACGCTCACGGAAACTGCCCGGCCCCCGCGACCACAACTCCGTCAGAGGGCTCTGGCAGCGTGTCGATCAACGTGGCGCCGCCCAGAGCGGTGATGCGAACCTGCAGCGGGCCTGTGGCGATCGCGCTGGGGTGAACGAAGTAGTTGTAGTCGGTCCGCGCCACGGCAATCCAGTCTGCGCTGCCGCTGGGCTTGATCTCCAGCCCGGTGATGGGCAAGCGGTGGTTGCGCACCTGGATGGCCACCCACCAGCGGCTGCTGCCCTCCTTGTAGCGGTAGCTCACCGGGCCCGTGACATCCCCCGGCACCACATGCCAGCGGATGGGAACACGGCCTGCGACGGGGTCGGCAATGCGGGCGAATGCGGACTCGCTCAGGTCCAGGTCGCCCGTCTTGCACTCGGGGCACTGGTCGGTGATGCGCACGGTGATGGCCCCCTTGGGCCCGGTCACCGCCACGAACTGGCCGCAGACGGCACTGCCCGCGTAGTCAGGGCCGTTCATCGCCGCCACCATGAGGTTGCCGGGGCTGGCGTCGAAGGTGCAGTTGCCCTCGCCCGTGGCGCCGTAGAACGTGCCTTCGCCGGTGTAGGTGGGCGACAGCGCACCGGGCATGGACGGTGCAGGGGATGCCCCCGGTGCGGGCGCCGGGGCCGGTGCCGGAGATGGCGCATCTGCACCTGCGGTGGGTCCGTCGGCCGAGCCGCCGCCACCGCAGGCAGCCAGGGAGACCAGCAAAAGCAGTGCGGTGAGCCGGACCCAGCGGGTTGGATGGGCCTGAGAATTTTGGGGAGTCATCGTCGTCATCCTGTGGTGAGGGCAGTGTGTTGATGGGCACCAGCCGTTCCATCCGTTTTTTGCGGGGGAGTATCGCGGTGCACGATGTGCAGAACGCCTGCGGGCTCCTGCTTCAAAAAGTCGCCCAGGAATGCCCGCAGGAAGGCAGGCCGAATATCCAAGCCGGCCAGCTCGGCGGCAGAAAACCAAGCAAACACCAGCCTGCGAGCCCCCTCCACGCCGTCATAGGGGCCATCAGTCGCTGCCAACGGGCTGCCGGGCAGAGGGCTGGCGCGCAGATACAGCCCGATCTCGTGGTATGACACGCCCCCATAGGCAAAAAAATTCTCAGCCACCACGGCCAGGGAGCCCACGGCGATGCACGTGCCCCTGTCCGCACCCAGCTCTTCTTGCAGCTCGCGCGCCAGGGCATCGCACGCGCTCTCGCCAGGCTCGATCGCGCCGCCGGGCAGAGCCCAGAAGCTGTCGCCGTCCAGCTGGTGCAGCAACACCCGTCCGCCGTGGGTGACGAGGGCTGCTGCGCGGTGGCGCACACACCAGGGTGGAGTGGATGGAGGCAGGCTTGGGTCAGGCATGAGAAATCAGCGTGGGGCGAAGGACAGCAGCGAGGCGATCCTATCCACTTGCGCCCGCTGGTCCACTCCCGCCGCCGATCAGCTTGAAAGCAATCGCAACAAGGCATGCCACGGTGCGTGGCGCTTCATGTTGCGCGTGCCCATGGCACCACCACCCGGATGCAGGTGCCGCCGTGCTCGCCCTGGAGCACCTGCAAATCTCCACCCGCCAGCGTTGCCCTGTGCGCCATCCCTGCCATTCCTTTGCCAGTGGCCACAGTGCTTTGCGGCCCCGGCGGCTCCATACCCCGGCCGTTGTCGCGGATTTCCATGCACCAGGCCCCGGTGTCCGGGAGGTTCCTCGCGCGCACCTCGATCTCGGTGCCCTGCGCATGTTGCAGCGCATTGCTCAAGGCCTCCTGAACAATGGCTACGAGATGGGTCGTGCTCTCCGGGAGCGGAAAATCTGCACATGGGGGCGTTTCAACATCCCACAGCATGCGGATGCCGCGCTGCGCCAGCACAGGACAGATGCGGTATCTCAGCTGCGCCAGGCGATCCGCCAGCGGTGCGTCCGCACTGTCCATGGAATCCACGATCAACCGCAGGTCGAGCAGGCACTTCTCCAGCGCCGCATGAAGCGCGGGCTCGCGGAGCTTAGAAGATTCCAGCAAGACCAGGGCGCAGACCAGTTGGGCGCCCAGGTTGTCATGCAGATCCCTGGCGATGCGCCGCCGCTCGGCGAGGACCTCCGTACTAGGCCGCGGGCTGAGCCGGGGGCGCCACTGCAAGGCCCTGGGCAGTTGCACCAGCAGCATTGCACCAAGCCCCATGGTCGCGCCCACCACAGCCATCTCCCACCACCGCTGCATTGACGAACTTACGGACCCGATCCAGTGAAATGCCACGGCAATCAATGCCATCTGTAGTAGCCAGATACCAATGCAGACGACGGCAAACCATGGTGGGCGGGTGCGAAACATAAGGGCATCTGCCTTTCCGGGACCTGCACATCTACAGCGGCTCCCTCCTATGAACGCTCGCTAAAACAGTCCCCGCAGCGAGGCAAAACGCACCGCTTGCGCGCGCGTGCGCACCTGCAGCTTGCGGTAAATGTTGCGCAGATGGGTGTTGACTGTCATGCCGCTGATCAGCAGGCGCGAGCCCACTTCGGCGCTGGTGTAGCCGCTAGCCACCATGCGCAGGATTTCTTTTTCGCGCTCAGACAGGCGCTCTGCCTCGTCGGGTTGTCGTCGCTTGGTCTCGGCGCCGTGGATGCGGTCAAAACGCTGCAGCAGCCTGCGGGCCAGGTTCGGCGTGATGGATGCGCCACCGTTGGCCACCTGCAGCACCGCCATCGAGTAGTTGCGAAACCACGAGTTCTTGGCCACGTAGCCTGCAGCTCCCAGTTCGAATGCGCGCATGACCTGCTCGTCGTTTTCCATGACCGAAATGAGCACGGCTTGCGCAGAAGGCCGCGCCGACTTGAGGAGCCCCAGCAAATCAAAGGCATCGCCATCGCCGAGATTGAGGTCCACCAGCAGCACATCAAAATCATGCTGCTTGATCGCTCTGCGCCCTTCCCGCACGCTGCCGGCCTGCGCAACGAGCAGGGTGCGGGGATCTGCCATCAGCTCCTGGGCGATGACAAGGCGGATATGCGGGTCGTCGTCCACCAGAAGCACCCGCACCGGGCTGGCCTTTTGCCCCGTGAGAAAGGCAGGCCACACAGAAGGCGGGCTGTCAAAAGTGTCGAATTGCCCGGATGACCACTGCGGCGCTGGCATTGCATCTGCAAAGGGTAAGCAGGCCAACGCCGGCACGGGCGGGTTCGGAGAGTTGTCAGGCTGCCAGTTGCTCATCACTAGAAACTCCTGCGGACTTGGTCCATTGCGACTCAATGACGGTTTTCGCTGCTGTATCTCTGTACGAGGCTCCAAAGCCGACGCGGCTTTCAATTCCATTTTTTCCGCGCGCCACCCCAAGGGGCTGCGGCACATCAAGATGCGGCAAAAAAAGATTGAAATCTATAACTAATTGTGAACTTCACAAACTTCACAAATGGTTACTACCTGAAATTCAGCGCTCGTTCCCAGCTTTTTCCTATTCACAGCAGTGCGCACCTTTGACCATGGCAGAGGAAGCAAAGTGAACGCAAGAAGCGGGTCGCTCCATCGATTGAGGTAGCCCGCCCAGCGTATTTGCGGCCGACACATCCAGGAACACACTGAAACCAGACAGCGCCACACGGCCATCGCCCCCTTCCGGGCACTGACCAGACAGCCTGTCCAGCCCTGCATCGCAGATTCGCTGCGGTTGCAGCACGTGTCGAAGTTCATCCTTGAAGGATCTGTCATGAAAACCCTTGCTTTCATTGCACTCAGCGCCGTTGCCTCTGCCGCCCTGGCCACCGGTCCCGTAGCTTCCAGCCCGGAAATCACCATCACCGGGAACTCCACCCAGTCTGTGTCCCTGACTTCGGTGTCGGTGAACAACAACTCGACAGGCGCAAAGAGTGAAGCGTTCCAGAACCTCGCTTCCAACACAGGCAACGTCACCATCAGCGGCAACTCGGTCCAGACCGTGACCGGTTTCGGCGGAAGTCTGACCAACACCGCCAGCGGCAGCGAAGCCTATGCCAGCCAGAACCTCTCCTCCAACGTTGGCGAGGTCACCATCGGCGGCAATTCCAACCAGTTCACCGCCATGATCAATTCGTCGGTCAATAACCTGTCCAGCGGCAGCAACAGCAAGGCCGTGCAGAACATTGCCTCGAACAATGCCTGCTTCACCTGCCAGCCCACCAAGACAGTTGGCTGGCCCCACTGAGAGCGCCGCCACTGCGGCACACAACGGCCGATGGCGGCCTGGGTCCGGGCCGCGCGCAGCTGCCCGGACGTGTTTGCCAAGGAGCGCACTGGCATGGCTGCATTGGCAGCCCGGGTGCGGTCCTTTCCCCTTTCCAGGAGGTGTTCCATGAGCACACGTTTTTTTACACACTGGGCGACATGGGCAGCCGCTTTCGCAGCCGTGCTTTTTGCGGTCCCGGCGGGGGCCCAGGCCCCCGGCGAAGACCCGGTCGTCCTCACCAAAAAGCTCACCATCCAGATGCAGCCCACAGGGGCGGCAGCGGCATCCACAGGCCTGGACAACGCCAGCACCATGCCGTCGTGGCTGCGCGCCCGCATTGCACGCTATGAGGCCAAGGCTTTCTCCGACGACCCGGGCGGCGTTCTGACCAACAACGACGTCGTCACCACCGCCAACGCGCAAGGCATGCAAAAGACCTGCGTTCAGGAGGTGGGCAGCAACACCGTATCGGGCGCCGCAACGGGCACGGGCAAATATGGCCCAAACCAAGCCCCCCAGGTGGTGGTGCTTCGGGGCGATCTCGTCAACATCTGCAAGTAACCCGTTCTGCCCTGCAGTTCCTGCAGCGAGGAGAGACAACATGCCGCCCATCGCACTCGGCCAGGCCCGTGCCGACAAGCACACCCAAGCAGGTCCCCAGCACGCAACGCTGTGGGCGGTGCTGCTGGCGTTGGTGCTTGGCGGCTGCGCCACCCCCCGGGACCCGCGCAAGGACCAGGAGTTTCAAAGCCTGGCCTCCATCACCGACCGGCCCGTGGTGCGCCCTACCCGCTCCATCTCCAGCTTTTCCGATTCGCTGATGTGCATGGACCACCTGCTGCGCGACGCACAGCTGCCGACCACGCTCATCACCAGCAAGCAGATCCCCGACTACTCCACCCGCGTGACCGTGGCCACCAAGGACATGGTGATCACCGCGCTGTCGCAGATGTCGCGCCTGAGCAATGCGTTCCGCTTCGTCGACTACGAGGTGGACATTGCGCGCCAGGACACGGTGCAGAACCTCACGACGATCCTGCTTAACAACAACCAGATGCAGCTGCAGCGGCCCGCGCTGTACCTGTCGGGCTCGATCTCGTACGTGGACCAGAACGTCATCAACAACCGGTTCGATACGGGGCTTTCCGGACCGCGAATCGACCTGGGCTACAGCCAGAGCCGCAACGCCACCATCATCGGGCTGGAGATGCACCTGGGCGACTTTCGCACCCGTACGCTGATCCCCGGGCTCGACTCGGCCAACGAAGTCATCATCGGCAACGGCGGCCAAGGCGTTGATCTGGCCGGGCGCATCGGCACCTATGGAGTCCAGTTCAATGTGGGGCGCGACTACACCCAGGGATCGGGCGGCGCCGTGCGGACTCTGGTGGATCTGGCCACCATCGAGCTCGTCGGCAAATGGGCCCGCGTGCCTTACTGGCAGTGCCTGACGCTGGAGCAAAACCACCCCGATTTCCAGCGGCAGCTGCGTGACTGGTTTGACGAGGGATCGCCTGCAGTGCGCACGCAGTTGGTGGCGCGCTCGCTCGCCAGCCAGGGGTATCTGGCGCCCAGCGCTACACCGCTGCCCGACAACAGCCCTCTATTGCGCAGGGCGCTGGCGCGCTTTCAGGCCGACAACGGCATGGTGGTGACAGGGGTGGTGGACTTCCCCACCTACGAACGCGCGTTGCGCAACTTTGTGGGTCTGTCGGCCCAGGGCACGCTGGCCCGCATTGGCTGGGCCAGCACCCATGCTGAGCCCGTGGCACAGGCCGCCGAAGGGCAGGCAGGGCCAGATGCTTTGGACGATGTGGTGACAAGCACGCAAAGTGCGGTGAAGTATGGCGCCACACCGCCCGAGCGCACCATCAACCTGCAGATCGAGAATGTGCTGCTGGAGCGCACAGCCTTCGAAGTGGGCGAGCAGATCTTCCTGTCCGCCACGGTGTCACGGGCCTCCTATCTGCAGTGCTATCTGGCTGACGCGACCGGAACCGTCATACGCCTGCTGCCCAACCAGGCACACCCTACAGGATGGGTGTCTGCCAACCAAGCAATCCGCATCCCCGACTGGATGAGCCCCAACCCCGGTTTCATCATGGATGCGGCCAGCCCCGGCACCGAAGGTGTCGCCTGCTTTGCCACCGACGAAGACAGCACGCCCCGGCTGCCGGAGGCGCTGCGTGGCCCGCCGCTCAAGCCCCTCAAGAACTACCACGCACTGGAGCGGCTGAACGAAGCCTTTGCGGCGGCCTGGGGCGCTGGGGGATACACGGGCAACGCGGTGTACTGGAACGTGGTGCCCCGCAGGGTGGTACCGCCCGCCCCCGCACAACCCGCAGTGCGCAAGTAAGGACCGGCCCGCAAAGCCAGACCATCCAGCGCCGCGCAAGCCAGCCATGATCGCCCTGCCCCTCGCCCGCCGCCGCTTCAACTGCGGCCATGTGGCCCATGCACTGGCAGCGGTCGGCACAGCCTTTCTGGGCCTGGCCTTGCCGGCGCTGGGGTCCGTGCATGCACTGCCCTCACCTGCCGAAGCCCCCATCGAACGTTCCTCCCTGCATGCAGCATCGCCACGCGCACCGGGGCCTGAGCATCCTGACCGGGAGAAAAAGTTGCAGACACTTCGCCGCACAGCGCAAGGCGATGGGGCGGCCATGCGCAAACAGCGCCCCTCCGCAGTCCGTGTGACCTCGGACATGACCCCTGCCGATGCGGCCTGGTTGCTGGGCTTGCTGGCGCTGCATGGCCTGGCCATGCCCGCAGACCCGCCACAAGCCCAGCATTGGTTCGAGCGCGCGCAAATGCTGGGCCACCCACTGGCACCTGCCGGCCTGGCGTGGTGCCAGCTCAGCGGCTGTGTTGCAGCGCCCAACCCGGTCGCGGCCATGCACTGGATCGCTCTGGTGCGCCGTACAGAGCCTGGCCTGGCCAAGTACCTGCAATGGCATGCCGCCAAGGCACTGGCCCCCATGGACGAGCCCCGTGCCGCAGCACCGACGCGGGACGCAGGGGCGTTGGCCCCGCCCCCATCGAGCCCCACCCTGCTGAAGCTGCTGACCGAGGCCAGCCGCGCGGGCAATGCACAGGCCAGAAACGAACTCGGGTTGGAATACCTGGCGGCAGGCGACTTCGAAAAAGCGCTGGCCCAGTTCCAGTCGGCGTCTACACGGTCTGAAGCCGCGGCAGCGAACGCAAGCCTGCTAACCAGCCGCATCCAAAGCGGACCCGCCGGGGGCGCGCGGTCCGCACGCTACAGCGCAGCAGACTGGTACAACGAAGCCCGGAGGTACCACCAGGGCGATGGCGTTCCCGCCAACTACACCGAAGCCGTGCGCCTGTACCAGATCGCTGCCAGCAGCGGCGATCCCCAGGCGCGCCGGATGCTGGCGCTGATCTTCTCCCGCCCCGCGCCCGACGGCACCGTGGACGTCACCTGGATGCAGCAACTGGCCGCCATCGACATGGGTCCAGGCGGCGGCCTGCCCGCAGGCACTGCCCGGGCCGTGGCGCCCCAGGGCTGGCAGCGGGACCCCAGCCCTTTGTATGAATGGGTTCCAGCAGAGTGGAGAACCTCCGCCACAGCAACCCGGCGCTGATCGGCCCCGGCGCCAGCGGGAAGAACACGGCTTTGTTGGGCAAAAAATGAATAAAAACAGGCCCTGGCGCTTGTAGATAAAGCGCAAAACGCTATTATTTATATAGCGAATTCAAACAACTGGTGGCAACAAGAGCCCCTGCTGCGCTGCCACGGCTTCGCGCAAGAACGCCCATGTGGCCTGCATGCGTGCAACGTGTTTGTTCTCTGCAGGCATCGACATCCAGAACGTTCGCTGAAACCGCGCCAGCCCAGGCAGCACCGGGATCAGCGACGGGTCCTGTGCCGCCACGAACGCAGGCAGCACCGCAAGCCCAGCGCCGGCACGCGCCGCCTCGTACTGCGCCAGGATGCTGGTGCTGCGCAGCACAAAATGCGCCGGGCGGTGCAGCTCGTCCAGGATCTGCAGTTCCTTGCTGAACAGCAGGTCATCCACGTAGCTGATGAAGGTGTGGCCGCGCAAATCATCGGCCGTATGGATGGGCGCATGACCCGCCAAGTAGTTGCGCGCACCGTACAGCTGCAGCACATAGTCAGTGAGCTTGACCACCAGCACCGCCCCGCGCGCCGGGCGCTCCAGCGAGATCACGATGTCCGCCTCGCGCCGCGACAGGTGCACCAGCCGGGGCAGCGCCAGCAGGTCCACCACCAGGCCCGGGTGGCCCAGCGCAAAGCGGGCCAGTTGGGGCGCCAGGATCAAATTGCCAAAACCTTCGGTGGTGCCAATGCGCACCAGGCCGTGCAGGCCCTGGCGCACACCCGGGGCCGCGCTCTCGACCGCAAGAAAGGCCGTCTCCATCGCCTCCACCTTGGGCATCAGCTGCCGCCCGGCCTCGGTCAGCCGGTGGCCGCCTGCTTCACGGGCAAACAGGGCCGAGCCGACCTGCTTTTCCAGCGCCTGCAACCGGCGCGACACGGTGGTGTGCTCCACCCCAAGGCGGCGGGCGGCGCCTGCCAGCGTGCCAGCGCGCGCCAGCTCCAGAAAATAGCGGAAATGGTCCCAATCCATGGCCCGATTGTGGCGCTCCGCGCAGAGATGGCGGAAGAACACCCGGCCCAGCGCCGCCGAAATCAGCCCGGCCGGGCCCACCAAGACCCACTGGATAGGTACGTCATGTCGCCACGTATCGTTTGATACATGTCATTTAACAATTTACACAGTATGCTTTCTATTGCACACTCCGCCCGCGCTGAAACCTGCACACAGAACAGGGCAGCGCACCGCAACCAGAGCCAAACGGGTCTACACACCCGCCATGGCGGCCAGCAACAGTTCAGCGCAAGGGAGAAAAGATGAACGCATTCGCGCAGCCTCCGGGGCTGTCTGCCGGCATGCCCATGCCGTGCAAGGGGTCCCACCGGCTCCCGCGCCTGTCCAGGGCGTTCACCTTCGCGGCCACGGGCCATTTGTCACCCCTCCCATCTTTTCGCACCACGGGGCCTGTGCTGCCCTGCTTTGCCCACCCGCATCCTTAGCCCTCAACCTCTATGAAACGCACCACTTTTCCCTATAAGTCGCTTTGGGCTGGTCCAGCCTGCCTGGCACTGGCCACTGTGTCCGTCCACGCTGCGGATATAAGTTTCACGCCCCCGGCAGGTGGTGGATTCGTGGTCAAGGGGCCGGGCAATACCGAGCGCCTGCGCGTACAAGACTCTGGCGAAGTGCGGGTTCCCAGTCTCTCGGGAACGGCCAATACCAATGCCAATGTGCTGTGTTTTGACGGCCCGACCGGGCGTCTGGGCCAATGTGCTCCCGGGGTCACCACCGGAGCGACGGGCGCCACCGGTGCAACAGGAGCAACAGGCCCGGCGGGCCTGACAGGGGCTACGGGCGCCACAGGCCCGGCGGGAGCGACAGGAGCCACGGGCAGCGCAGGTCCAACGGGTGCCACGGGCTCGGCCGGCGCTACAGGCGCTACCGGACCAGCGGGAACACCCGGCGCCCAAGGAACAGCAGGCCTTACCGGCGCCACGGGTGCCACCGGCTCGGTGGGCCCGGCAGGTGCCACAGGGGCCACCGGCCCCCAGGGTCCTGCAGGCAGCAACGCGATCACTGTCAATATTCGGCCAGCCACTGGCACAGGCACGGCAGACAGCTGCGCTGTGACCTCCTGCTGCAATGCGGGCGAGAAAGTCATCGGCGGCGGGTACGAAGGGGCCAGTGGCGCTGGGGGGATCGAAGCAGACGGTGTATATGTGGCGGCCAACCGCCCCGTCGAAGGCGGTGCTTGTGCGGCCGGGGTGCAGGGCTGGTCAGTCCGCCTGCTCAACTCCTACCGCGTTCCCGCTTTGACGACCGCCTGCAGTGCTTACGCCATCTGCACGCAATGACGTCTGCGGAATCATCGCTTGCTGAACTGCCACCACGGGGCCTGTGGGTGCAGGGCGCGCAGACAGCACGGCTGCCCTGGCGGTTTGACACCCCCGCCGCCCTGGCAGAGGTGAATGCGCTGCCGGCCTCCCTCTGGCGCACCCATTTCAATGAAGGCCGCCATGACGGGGGATGGCAGGCGCTGGCGCTGCGTGCTGCGCCCGAGGCACCTATCGATGTCGTTCCCGTGGATGTGGCTGCATCGCGCTATGCCGACACACCGGCCCTGGACCAATGCCCCACGCTGCGCGCCATGCTGGACACCATGGCATTGCCATGGAAGTCCGTGCGGCTGATGCAATTGCTGCCGGGCTGCGAGATCAAGGAGCACACCGACGCCGACCTCTGTGTGGGGCGCGGTGAGGCTCGCCTGCATGTGCCGCTGCAAACCGGCGAACGGGTGTTCTTCCATGTGGATGGAGAGCGCATTCCGCTGCGCGCGGGCGAATGCTGGTATGTGGATGTGTCGCGCCCGCACCGGGTGCGCAACCGTGGCACCCTGAGCCGAGTCCACCTGGTGGCCGACACCTCGGTGGACATGCGCTTGGTCGATGCCCTGCGCGCGAGCGACTGCGGTGACCCCCTGCCCGACGCGGATGACCCGTGGCGCCAGTTCATCCAGTTCCGCGACCTGGTGGGGACCAACGCTGACTATGCAGAGCGACTCAGCACCATCACCAACCTGGCCGACTTCGTGCGTGAGTCAGTGCACATGGGGCAGGCCGCGGGCTTTCAATTTGACGCATCGGACGTGGAGTCGGCCATGAAGGCCGGGCGCCGCGCATGGACTGAGCAATGGGTACTGTGAACTTCAGCGGCTGGCGACCCATTCGCTTTTACATCGCCCAGGACCAGGTGATGGTGGACTGGGCTCGCCTGCTGGACGCGCCGCTGCGTGAACCGTTTTTCCAGCATGGCATCCAGAATCAGCTGAGGCACCCCTTCCACCTGGCGTTTCGGCGCCAGACGCCGCTTCACGACCTGCTGGCCTGGCATGAGCAATCCCCAGGTCTCGATCCTTCGCTCGTCATCTTCCATGTGTCGCGCTGCGGGTCCACCCTGATCACACAAACGCTGGCAGAAAGCCCCCACCACCTGCAACTGTCTGAGCCGGGCCCCGTGGACTTCCTGGTACGACAGGCGCTGGCCTCTGGCCTGATCGACGAAGCCCAGGTGGTCCGTGCGTTGCGCGCGTGGACCAGCGCCTGGGCGCAGCGCTGCGACAGCGCCAGCCCCCCGCTGCAAACCATGAGCCTCAAGCAGGACGCCTGGAACACAGACAAGGCACCGCTGTTTGCAAAAGCCTGGCCCGATGCGCCTTGGGTCTTCCTTACCCGCGAGCCGCTCGCGGTGCTGGTGTCCCAGATGCGCGAGCGTGCGTTTTTTATGGTCCAAGGCGCGCTGGGCCATAACTTTGGTGGGGTCAACCCTGCCGAAATGCACGCCATGTCTGCCGAGCAGTATTGCGCCCAGATGCTTGGCAGTATTTACGCAGCCATGGCGCAGCAATTCGACCCCACACGCGCGCTGTTGCTCGACTACGCCCAGTTGCCCGATGCCATCGAAACACAGGTGCTCCCCCACATGCGCTGGCAGGTCTCGCACGCGGATCGAGAAAGAATGCGCGAGCGCGCCACACGGCATGGCAAGCAACCCCACGAAGTCTTTGAACCAGATACACACACCAAACACAGCATGGCAAGCGACCTTCTCCAATCCTTGACTGCGCAGTGGATCGCACCTCACTACGAGAGGCTCCACGCCAAGCGGCGCAGCCACCCTGCGGCAGTTACCACCCAGTCTGAGGAAGCACTGCAATGATCGCGGCACTGCATCGACGCCATTTTCTGGCCACTGGCGGGGCCGCAGCGGCCTCCGGTGTTCAGGCTGCCACCCCCCTCCTGAACTCCCTGGGCACAGCAAACCCACGCTGGCGCATCTTGGCCATCGCCCCCAGCTCCGAAAAACTGCCGGAGCTGACCCGTGACTACCAGCAAGGTGTGGAGTTAGGGTTGGCCCAGGCCGGAGCCTCGTCCCAAGTCGCCCTGACCTGGCTGACTGCAGGCTTGCTGCCATCAGCGCCTGCCAAGGCAGTGGGTGCGGCGCTTCAAGCCAGGCCGTTTCACGCGGTGATGGGATGGATGCCTCCCGCGCTGGCAAACAAAGTGTCGCCCTTGACAGAGTCGGCAGGCGTGCCACTGTGGATCAGCGACACGGGCGCAGACATGGTTTCGCAGTCTGATACCCACCCACTGACGGTTCGCCACAGCCTGGAACTGTGTGCCATGGCCACAGCCCTCGCCGACCGGGTGTACGCGCAATGCGGCCCGCGCGCCTTTCTCAGCATGGGGCGGCACGAGTCGGGTTTTGACTTCCTACAGTCTTTCCAGCAGCGCTGGCAGGCGCTGGGTGGGAAGGTGGTGGGCCGCCACATAGCAGACATGCCGGGCAACGCCTCCGAATTTGGGGGCCTGAAGCAGTCCATCATGTCGCACCAGCCCGACGCAGTGGTTGCACTGTATTCGGGCTCCCAGTCGCAGCGCTTTGCCCAATGGTGGCAAAAGCACTCGGCGGCACTGCACACAAGTTTGGCAGGCTTGCCCTGGCTGACTGAACACCACCCAGGCATTCAGGCGCACACCGTTGCCACCTGGCCTTCGAATGAATTCGCCGACACTGCATGGAAGACCCGCTTCGCGCAAGCGGGCCTGGGCTGGACGGCGGCTGCACTGCTGGGGGCTGAGGCTGGCGCCACCCTCGGTGCGGCGCTGGCCGCTGCACCCCAGGGGGCCCGTGCTCGCGAACTGTGGGCCAGTCTGCCCAATAGCCTCCTTGCGGGCCCCCGTGGGGAGCGCCGTTGGGCTAATGCAGCTAGCGACAGTGAAGGCCCTCTGTGGGAAAACCCCGTTTTGGGAGCCAGCGCCCGAGTCCTGCGCCCCACCCACACACCAGGAACAGCCGTTTCACAACGCGGCTGGACTACTGGCTATCTTTTGACTTAAAGAGGAAACCCATGTCCCAACCCTTTATCGGTGAAATACGAATGTTCGGAGGCACCTTTGCCCCCAACGGCTGGGCGTTTTGCAACGGCCAACTTATCTCTATTGCACAAAACTCTGCATTGTTTGCCCTGCTGGGCACCACGTATGGAGGAAACGGGCAAACGACCTTCGGCCTGCCCGATCTGCGAGGGCGAGTTCCCATGGGCCATGGTCAGGGTCCGGGACTTACACTCCGCGTCCTGGGTGAGATTGAGGGTACTGAAAATGTCACCTTGCTCTCCACAAATTTACCGGCACACACGCACACCGTCTCTCTCTCTTCACCCGCAACAACCAGCGTTGGCACGCTCATGGAACCCGGTCCAGGTAACGTACCGGCAGCGTCCAACCAGCGCAATGCGCAGTACGCGCCCAGTGCCAGCGCCAATACGCAACTTCCGGTGAGCAATGGCAACACCGGAAGCGCTGGAAACAACTCGCCCGTTTCCGTGATGCAACCCTCTCTCGCTGTGAGCTTCATCATCGCTTTGCAAGGCATTTTTCCCTCCAGAAATTGAGTGCTCCGCGCTGCGCGCATCTGGAAAAGGGGCAGGCCGCAGGGCCTGCCCTTTTTTTCTGGAGGCGGGCCCTCCCGTCGATGGGGTGAAGCGCAAGCTCCAAAGGCTTCCCCTTCATCTGGAAGCCCGTGAACTGAAGGGCGAAGGTGCAAGGCGAACAATGTGCGTAAAAGCACATCCAAATTGCAATTTGACGCATTGCAATTACATATTTGCACGCATACCATGCACGGGTTGGCCCCATTGCAGGCCCTTCACCACCCCGGAGACAAACCCATGAACGCACCCACCAACGTGGCCGCACTGGCCCCCACCGTCAAGCTGCTGATCGGCGGCCAGTTCGTCGAATCCAAGACCACTGAATGGCGCGACGTGGTCAACCCCGCCACGCAAGAGGTGCTGGCCCGCGTGCCGTTTGCCACCGCTGAAGAAATCGACGCCGCCGTGGCCTCGGCCAAGGAAGCGTTCAAGACCTGGAAGAAGACGCCCATCGGCACCCGCGCCCGCATCTTCCTCAAGTACCAGCAGCTGATCCGCGAGAACATGGCCGAGCTGGCCGCGATCCTGACGGCAGAACAAGGCAAGACCTTGCCGGACGCCGAAGGTGACGTGTTCCGTGGCCTCGAAGTGGTCGAACACGCTGCCAGCATCGGCAACTTGCAGCTGGGCGAGCTGGCCAACAACGTGGCCGGTGGCGTGGATACCTACACCCTGCTGCAGCCGCTGGGCGTGTGCGCAGGCATCACCCCCTTCAACTTCCCGGCCATGATCCCGCTGTGGATGTTCCCCATGGCGATTGCCACGGGCAACACCTTTGTGCTCAAGCCCTCCGAGCAAGACCCCATGGTGACCATGCGCCTGGTGGAGCTGGCGCTCGAAGCCGGCATTCCACCCGGCGTGCTCAACGTGATCCACGGCGGCGAAATGGCCGTGAACGCGATCTGCGACCACAAGGACATCAAGGCCGTGTCGTTCGTGGGCTCCACCAAGGTGGGCACCCATGTGTACAACCGCGCCACCCTGGCCGGCAAGCGCGCGCAATGCATGATGGGCGCCAAGAACCACGCCATCATCCTGCCCGACGCGAACAAGGAGCAAACGCTCAACGCGATTGCCGGTGCCTCGTTTGGCGCCGCTGGCCAGCGCTGCATGGCCCTGCCCGTGGTGGTGCTGGTGGGCGAGGCACAAAAGTGGATTCCCGAGCTGGTGGCCAAGGCCAAGACGCTCAAGGTCAACGGCGGCACCGAAAAGGGCACCGATGTGGGCCCACTGGTGTCTTGCGCCGCCCTCGCCCGCGTGGAAGGCCTGATCGAGCGCGGCATTGCCGACGGCGCCACGCTAGAGCTCGATGGCCGCAAGCCCACGGTGCCCGGCTATGAAAAGGGCAACTTTGTGGGCCCGACGATCTTCTCGAACGTGAAGCCCGGCATGGCCATCTACGACCAGGAAATCTTTGGCCCCGTGCTGGCCCTGGTGCCCGCCGCCGACATCGACGAAGCCATCGAATTCATCAACGCCAACCCCAACGGCAATGGCACTGCCATCTTCACCCAGTCGGGTGCGGCAGCGCGCAAGTTCCAGGAAGAGATCGACGTGGGCCAGGTCGGCATCAACGTGCCAATCCCCGTGCCAGTGCCCCTGTTCTCGTTCACCGGCTCGCGCGCTTCCAAGCTGGGTGACCTGGGCCCCTACGGCAAGCAGGTCGTGATGTTCTACACACAGACCAAGACGGTAACGGCCCGCTGGTTTGATGACAGCACGGTGAGCCAGGGTGTCAACACCACAATTAGCCTGAAATAACCCCCTGAGCGGCTGCGCCGCTTCCCCCTTTCTCTGCATCGCTGCGCCATGCGGAAGGGGGACGCCACCCGTGCCTGAACCGTGAGATGGCGGCCCTTGCACGGTGGCGCTGGCATTGGGCCGCGCTGGTTTCGACTGCATTGGTCGGTGGTAAAAGCAGGACATGCAAATTTTCAAACTGAAGAATTGGGTGTCAACGGTGGCCGTAACTGCAACCGCCGGGGGTGCGTTGTTGCTGAGCCCGGGTGTTTACGCCCAGGCAGGCGCAGCATGCCGCGACGCCGGTAGTCTGGAAGAGACCAACGCGTGCGCGGTCAAGGCCTACCAGGTCGCGGACACGCAGATCGCCATCCTCTACGGTGATGTGATGCGCGCCCTGTCGGCCCATGAACGCCCCCAGCTGCGCCAGGAGCACACCAACTGGCAGCGCGACCGCATCACGCGGTGCAAGCAGGCCACGCGCGCCAGCGAGTCAGAACCCGAGTGGCCGCGCCTGTACCACGACTGCCTCACCGCAGAGACCGAGAACCGCCGCAGAGGCCTGATGCGCTGGCTGACGCTGGACCACCCGTCTGCCAAGCCTTAAGAACTCCACCCCAGAACAACAAGAACCAACGAGACAAGCAGCATGGACTTTGAACTCACCGAAGAACAACGCGCCTTTGCCCAGACGGCCCGCGACTTTGCACAAGCTGAGTTCGCACCCCACGCCGCGCATTGGGACGAAGAAGGCATCTTCCCGAAAGAAGCCATCGCCAAGGCGGGCGAGCTGGGCTTTTGTGGCCTGTACGCGCCCGAAGCCGCTGGTGGCCTCGCCCTGCCCCGGCTGGACGCCACCCTGGTCTTTGAAGAAATGGCGGCTGTGGACCCCAGCACCACCGCCTTCATCACCATCCACAACATGGCCACCTGGATGCTGGGCACCTGGGCCACACCCGCCGTGCGCGACCACTGGGGCCCGCTGCTCACCACGGGTGAAAAGCTCGCCAGCTACTGCCTGACTGAGCCTGGCGCGGGCTCCGACGCCGCCTCGCTCAAGACCCGGGCCGAGCTGGTGGGCAACGAATACGTCATCAATGGCAGCAAGGCCTTCATCAGCGGCGCAGGCAGCACCGACGTACTGGTGCTCATGGCCCGCACCGGTGATGCGCAATCCGGCGCCAGCGGCATCAGCGCCTTTGCCGTGCCCGCCGATGCGCCCGGCATCAGCTACGGCAAGAAGGAGCAGAAGATGGGCTGGAACAGCCAGCCCACGCGCACCATCAGCTTCGACAACGTGCGCATCCCCGCCGACCACCTGCTGGGCCGCGAGGGCGAAGGCTTCAAGATCGCCATGAAGGGCCTGGACGGCGGCCGCATCAACATAGCGACCTGCTCCGTGGGCGCGGCGCAAGGCGCGCTTAACGCTGCCCAGCGATACATGCAAGACCGCAAGCAGTTCGGCAAACCCATCGCCAGCTTCCAGGCCCTGCAGTTCAAGCTGGCCGACATGGCGACCGAACTGGTGGCCGCGCGGCAGATGGTGCGCCTGGCCGCCAGCAAGCTCGACGCTGGTGCGCGCGACGCATCCACCTACTGCGCCATGGCCAAACGTTTTGCCACCGACGCAGGCTTCACCGTCATCAACGACGCCCTGCAACTGCACGGCGGCTACGGCTACATCCGCGAATACCCGCTGGAGCGCCTGCTGCGCGACGCACGCGTGCACCAGATCCTGGAAGGCACCAACGAGATCATGCGCGTCATCATTGCGCGGCGCATGCTGGATGGGGATGCGACGGAGGTGATTCGCTGAGCGCTTACTCCTGTTTTCATAGCTGCTAGCGCTTATCCAACGGGCGGTAGCAGCACATTTGAATCAGAACCCATGCCCGCCCGCCCCCTCTCCGACGAAACCCTGCACCTGATCGACGCCATCCGCACGGCGCTCGCGCACCGCAGCGACGTGGAAGAGCGGACCATGTTTGGCTGCTACTGCTTCTTTGTGGAGGGCAAGCTGTGCATTGGCATCAAAGGTGAAGAGCTGCTGGTGCGCCTGCCACCCGACCGCCATGGCGAACTGCAGGAGATGCAGAACACCCGCGAACTCTCGCCCGGCGGCGGCATGCAGGGCTACTTCTGGGTGGAGCCCAACGGCTACACCACACGCGCGCAGTGGAACTACTGGGTCGAAGAAGCCCTGGCGTACAACCCGCTGGCCAAGGCCTCGCCGCGCAAGAAGAAAACAGCCAACACCCCGGCTGCAGCGAAGAAAGCACCCGCCACCATCGGCACCAAGCCGAAGACAAAAGCCGCCGCGAAGAAGCACAGCATCTTCGAAGCCGACGACTGATCTGCCCCACCCCATCCGGAGCCCACCACCATGCCCCTACGCATCGTCCGCCTTGGCACCCCGCGCGCCGCCGGGGAAGGCACCCGCATCGGCACCGTGCGCCGCCCGCCGCGTGGCGTGCCCAAGGCCGAGTTCGCCACCCGCGACTACTACGACGTGTGGTACCCCCTGCTCTCCCCCAGCGCCGACCTCATGGCCCAGGGCCAGCAGGTGCCCACCGGCCAAGAAGGCGACAAGGACTGGGAGGCCTTCGCCAAACAGTTCCGCAAAGAGCTGGCCCAGCCCGAGGCGAGCCGCACGCTGGATTTGCTGGCCGCGCTGTCGCACCACAGCGCCATGTCGCTGGGCTGCTACTGCGAGGACGAAGCCCGCTGCCACCGCTCGGTGCTGCGCGCCGAGCTGGCCAGCCGTGGGGCCGACATCAGCCCCTAGATTTCAAGTTTTTTAGGCCGCTACCGCTCGATGGATAAGCCTTTCTAGCTATCAAATTCATACTAAATCCGCACCCATTCCCTTTCACCATCACAACGACATCCAGGAGCAACACAGCATGAAAATCGCATTCATCGGCCTCGGCAACATGGGCGGCCCCATGGCACACAACCTGCACAAGGCAGGCCACGAAGTGCGCGCGTTCGACCTCTCCCAACCCGCCCGCGACAAGCTGGCCGCAGACGGCGTGCCCATCGCCGCCGATGCCAAGGCGGCAGTCGCAGGCGCCGAAGTCGTCATCAGCATGCTGCCCGCCAGCCAGCATGTCGAAGGCCTGTTCCTCGGCGCGGGCGAGCTGCTGGCCCAGTTGCCTGCGGGCACGCTGATCATCGACTGCTCCACCATCGCTGCCGCCACCTCCCGCAAGGTGGCCGAAGCCGCCAAGGCCAAGGGCGTGGCGTTTATCGACGCGCCCGTCTCGGGCGGCACCGGCGGCGCCATTGCAGGCACCCTCACCTTCATGGTGGGTGGCGACGCCGCCGACCTGGAACGCGCCCGCCCCGTGCTCGAAAAAATGGGCGCCAACATCTTCCACGCAGGCAGCGTGGGCGCAGGCCAGACGGCCAAGATCTGCAACAACATGCTCCTGGGCATCCTGATGGCAGGCACCAGCGAAGCCATTGCCCTGGGCGTAGCCAACGGCCTGGACCCCAAGGTGCTGAGCGAAATCATGCGCCGCAGCTCGGGCGGCAACTGGGCGCTGGAAAAGTACAACCCCTTCCCCGGCGTGATGGAAACCGCGCCTGCCAGCAAGGGTTACGCGGGTGGGTTTGGGACGGACCTGATGCTCAAGGACCTGGGGCTGGCGCAAGAGAACGCGATGGCGGTGAAGGCTGCGACGCCGCTAGGGGGGATGGCGCGCAATTTGTATGCGGCGCACAGCCTGGCGGGACATGGGGCGCTGGATTTTTCCAGCATTATCAAGATGGTACAGAAGGGGTAATCGCTCTTCCGTTACAGAAAAACGCCAGCGTCTGCTGGCGCTTTTTATTGGACTGACCGGAGTGGAAAAGACTCCTCAAAACCCGGCGAGATTCACTTCCCATCGCGCTTCAGTTCCAGAGTGGAGACGTTGCAACGTTTGGCTAAGGGGCGGGCTTTAGCTCATCCCAGTGAGCGAAGCGAACGGTTTGAACCAGTTGTTATGTATCCTTGTCGCGAATCTCAGCTTTAACACGAAGCTCTTCAAGGTGCTCGCCAATAAACTCCTCAGTTACACCATACCTTTCCCATAAAGGCGCATAGATATCTTCAAGGATTTTGTCAGCGCGTTTGAATTTTGAAATTATTAATTGAAGTTCTTTCTTGATTTCTTGGCGGCCGACTGCGGAAACAAGATTCTCGGCATGCTCCCTGAAATAGTGATGGATCAATATATTTCGAAGCTCTAGTGCTTCACCAAGATATGATTCATCAGCTTCAGATATATTTGAGATACCTTTGGTTGATTTTAGCAATTGACCAAAGGTTTTCTTTGTTAGTGTACTGTATACATTATCAAATATCTCCTGACTCATAAGTGAAGCGCCAGGAAGATTTAGGACGATTGCAAGATTTAATGCTGAGTGCTCCAGCACCTGCGCCCAGTATGCTGCAAGACCAAAAAAAGCATAGGTCTCTTTTTCGCAACAATTATCGATTTCCGGAATTTCTAGGCTCATGTGGGCTTACCTAGTGCATAACGCCCTGAGTTCAGCCGCCGCGTAGCGGTCGGCTGCGACGTATGGTTAGAACTCTTTTTTGAAAGCATCTGATTTCAACCACTTTTCCCGGAGCTTTGGATACTGCTCACGATCATCATTGCTTGTGATGTCAATAAATGGATATGGAGTAAATGAATTATCTTTCTTGTATGCGTAAAGTGATTTTCCGGATAAATTGACTCCACCCTTATCTGCTAGATGCTGATTTACCAATTCGGACATTCTCTCCGCTGACTGCAAATCGTAGAAGTTATTCTTATACTGTACTTTTTCTACTCCATTTGGAAATCTGTAGACCACTCGCTCAATAGACTCTGAAATGTATAAAGTACAGAAACCAGTTCCGCACAGCATTTCCAAGAGATAGCATTTGACAGAGCGATGAACTCTGTATCTCTTGTCCCCTGTTGGGGGTTGCTGTATTTCTTTTGTCATGTGAACTTCTTACGTGATGTATCCCGCAAGCCTTGCGAAATAGACTGGGCCGTACGGGATACTCTGGACATTGATTCACCTTGGATGTGGCTCCGGGCCTATGTTTGCGGCCATAGAGCTGTTCAAAAATCCAGGTATAAAAATTCCATCAAACCCGGCTGCTTTAGCCGGTCAGACTATAGCTCGCGGAAGTGCGGAACCGGCGCGTCGGCGCTTCCTCGCGCCACCACCCGCAGTTGAGTATGATTCGCATCCCCTCATGCTGCGCCGCACCATCTCCACCCTGCCTTTCCACATCGTGCTTCTGCTGGTGGCGTCGTTCAACGCCCTGGCGGGCGCGCCCCTGCATGAGGGGCGGCACATCCAGGAAGTGGTGCGCAGCGCCACAGCCTCGGCAACCGCAGGCGATGTGGATGCGTTGGCAACCAGCTCCGCAGCCAGCGACGATCACAGCGAAGAGACACACTCCCCCTGCGTCTGGTGCCTGACCCACGCGCTGGAGGCGGGGCTGGCGCATGCACCGGCTCGCCAACCGCAAGTCCCCGCAGAACCCAGCGCCGTCGCGCCGCTCAGCGCAGCCCCCTTCACGGCCCAGCAGGTGCGCTGGCCGTTTGCAGCTCGCGATCCTCCGCCAGCCCAGCGGGCCTGACACGCGTCAGACCCCAGCCAGCCTGCGCTCTATAGCGCATCCCCTTCTCTTTTTCGCCCTTGCATTCACCCCCGTGGGGGTGCGGGCACGCGACCTTGTGCACCCGCCGCCACCCAAGCGGGTGTGGGCCGCGTTGCTCCTGGCTTTTGCATTCACCGCTTTTGGACTGGTTTGCCATGCGTTCTTTGTCTTCTCTTTCTTCCTCTCGCCTAGCCACCCCGCCACGCCCCACCTTGACGGCCATGGCGGCTGCCGCGTTTCTGGCATCCATGCACCCCGCCTGGGCCGCAGACGGCGATGTGGTCACGCCACCCACCCTGTCTGCCGTGGACGTGGTGGGCCGCAGTGCCTCGGGCACCTACTACGCCGACGAGGCCGAAGGTGCCAAGACCAGCCTGCCGCTGCGCGAGCTGCCGCAATCCGTTCGCGTGATGTCGCGTCAGACGCTGGACGACCTGGGCGCCACGCGGCTGGATGATGTGCTGGACTATGTGGGCGGGGTCTCGCGCCAGAACAACTTTGGCGGGCTGTGGGACAACATCGCCATCCGTGGCCTGCCGGGCAACGAGAACACGGGCATGGCGACACTGCTCAACGGGTTTTCGTCCAACCGGGGCTTCAATGCGCCGCGCGACCTGGCGGGGGTGGAGCGGGTGGAGTTCCTCAAAGGCCCGGCGGCGGCCCTGTATGGCAGCAGCGAGCCCGGCGGCACGCTCAACATCGTGAGCAAGAAGCCGCTGTGGAAGCCCGCGCATTCGGTGGAGGCCTATGCGGGCAGCTACGGCCTGGGCCGTGCGGCGCTGGACACCACAGGTTCCATCAATGACCGGCTGGCCTACCGCCTGAACGTGGCGGTGGAAGACAAGGGCAGCTTTCGCGATCATGTGCGCGCGCAGCGGCAGGTGGTGGCCCCGGCGTTGACCTGGAAGCTCTCGCCCGACACGGTGCTGGAGTACACGGCTGAATTTCTGCGCCACGCCACGCCGCTGGACCGGGGCGTGGTGGCGGTCAACAACCGCCTGGGCGCGGTGCCTGCCAGCCGCTTTCTGGGCGAGCCTGCCGATGGCGATGTGACGGTGACCAACCAGACGCACCAGCTGGTGCTGTCGCACGAGTGGAACCCCGACTGGCGCAGCCGCGTGGGGCTGTCGTACCGCGAGACGGGGATGGAGGGCTTCTCGACCGAGGCCACGGCGCTGCAGGCCAATGGCCGCACGCTGACGCGCCAGCGGCGGCATCGCGACTTCCAGTCGGACGACGTGGCCGTGCAGGCCGAGCTGCAGGGCAACCTGCGCACGGGCGGGCTGGAGCATGAGCTGCTGGTGGGGGTGGAGAGCTACCGGTTCAGCATGGATTCGGTGATGCTGCGGGTGAACCCCAGCGCTGCCGCGCCGTATGCCATCGACATCTTCAACCCCGTGTACGGCCAGGCGCAGCCTACACCGGGGCGCAACACCGACACGCTGGAGAAGCAGCGCAACGCCGCGCTGTATGTGCAAGACACCCTGAAGCTGGGTGAGCAGTGGCGCGTGATGGCCGGGCTGCGGGCAGACCACTACGACCAGAGCCTGCAAAACCGCATCACCAACCGCACCACGGCGCAAAGCCCATCGGCCGTGTCGCCGCGCCTGGGCGTGAGCTGGCTGCCCACGCCGGGGTGGACGGTGTATGCCAATGCGGGCAGTTCCTTCCGCCCCAACACGGGCAGCAATGTGGCGGGCAACGGCTTTGACCCGGAAAAATCCCGTGCGCTGGAGCTAGGCGCCAAGTGGGAGAGCGCCGACCAGCGCCTGGGCGCCACGGCGGCGCTGTTTGACATCATCAAGCGCAATGTGCTGACCAGCGACCCGCTGAACGCGGGCTTCTCCGCCGCTGCAGGCGAGGTGCGCAGCCGGGGGCTGGAGCTGGACCTGGCGGGCCGCCTGAGCACCCACTGGCGCGTGAATGCGAGCCTGGTGTTCAACGACGTGGACGTGACCCGCGACAACACGCTGGAGGTGGGCGGCCGCCTGCTGAACGTGCCCAAGGTCAACGGCAGCGTGCTGGCGGTGTACGAAAACCAGCTCGCCAACGGCCAGCGCTACGGCGTAGGCGGCGGCGTGACGCACATGGGCAAGCGCCTGGGCCAGGCCCGCACGCAGGCCGAAGCCAATGCAGGCACCGCCGCGTTTGAGCTGCCAAGCTACACCACGGCCAAGCTGATGGCGTACTGGCGCCTGAGCCCCACGCTGAACCTGTCGCTGGACGTGGACAACGTGTTTGACAAGGTGCACTACACCAGCTCGTACAGCCGTGTGTGGGTGGCGCCGGGGGCGGCGCGCACGGTCACCCTTGGCCTTCAGGCCAAGTTCTGAGTGGTGCCGGTGAACTGCATGACAGCACTTTCAGCCATCCCAAAGCCGGTGACCCGGCGACGCGCCTTGCAGGCCCCCGTGGCCGCGCTGGCGGCGGGCGCCCTGCCCGCTGCGTGGTCACAGGGCACACCACACGCCTCCGCCCCCGCACCGCTGCAAATCGTCGGCCCGTGGGAGATCAGTGGCCTGGCGCCCGCCAGCAGCGGCTATGTGTTCACACGCATGCAGGTCACCGAAACCCTGCTGGAAGCTGCAGACGACGGCCAGCCACGGCCCGCGCTGGCGCGGCTCTGGCGCCGGTCGGCAGATGGGCTGGTGTGGCACTTTGAGCTGCGGCCCGGGGCGCGTTTTCATGATGGCACGCCGGTGACGGCCGCCGCCGTGGTGCGCAGCCTGCAGGCCGCACAGGTGGCGCCCGCACTGCTGAGCCAAGCGCCCATCCAGTCCATCACCGCGCCTGACGAAGGCACGGTGCTCATCCGCCTGCAACGCCCCCACACCGCCCTGCCCGCGCTGCTGGCGCATTCCAGCACCATGGTGCTGGCCCCTGCCAGCTATGGCGCCGACGGCAAGGTGCGCAGCATCATTGGCAGCGGCCCCTACCGCATTGCGGTGCTGGTGCCACCGCAGCAGGTAGAGACGGTGGTGTTTGATGCCTACGACGGCCCGCGCCCCGCCATTGCCGCCGTGCGCTATCTGGCCGCCAGCCGTGCCGAAACTCGCGCGCTGATGGCCGAGAGCGGCCAGGCCGACCTGGCCTATGGGCTGGACCCGGCCAGCCTGCGGCGGCTGCAGCGCCATGCCCAAAACCCTGCTCTGGCGCGCCGCACCGCAGTGCGGATTGCCTCGGTCACGCTGCCGCGCACCGTCATCGTCAAGCTCAATGCGGGCCTGCCCGCGTTGCGCGATGTGCGCGTGCGGCAGGCGTTGAGCCTGGCCATCGACCGCGCGGGCATTGCGCTGGCGCTGATGGGCGACGAGGCGCTGGCCGCCACGCAGCTGCTGCCCCCCACGCTGGGCGCGTGGCACAACCCGCACCTGCCCCCGCTGCAGCACGACCCCGAAGCTGCCTCGCGCCTGCTGCGGGCCGCGGGCTGGCAGCGCCACAGCGACGGCCTGCGCGATGCTGAGGGCCAGCCGCTGCACCTGGTGATCCGCACCTTTGTGGACCGGCCCGAGCTGCCGCTGATCGCCACCGCCTTGCAGGAGCAATGGCGGCTGGCGGGCATGGCGGTGAAGGTGAGCATTGGCAACTCGGGCGACGTGCCCCGGGGCCACCGCGACGGCAGCCTGCAACTGGCGCTGGCTGCGCGCAACTACGCCAACGTGCCCGACCCCACAGGCACGCTGGCGGGCGACTTTGCCGCCCAGGGCGGCGACTGGGGCGCCATGGGCTGGCACAGCGACACCGTGGTGCAGGCCCTGCACGAGCTGACGCGCACCCAGACGCCGCCCGAGCGCACGCGCGCGCTGCGGCAAACCATCACGCACACCCTGCAAACGGAGCTACCCGTGATCCCCGTGGCGTGGTACCGCCAGCATGTGGCCGTGGCCCCCCGGCTGGCGGGCGTCACGCTGGACCCGCTGGAGCGTTCTTACCGCCTGACCGGCATGGAGTGGAACAACCCATGAACTCCTTGATTTCAAAACCCTGGGCCGCCCTGCTCGGCCGCAGGCTGGTGCAGGTGCTGGCCGTGTCGCTGCTGATCGGCACGCTGTGCTTTTTGATGGTGCGCGCCCTGCCGGGCGACCTGGCCATGCGCGTGGCGGCGGGCCGCTATGGCTATGACCTGGTGAGCAACGCCGCCGCCGACGCCGTGCGCGCGGAGCTGGGGCTGGACCGCCCCGGCTGGCTGGCGCTGCTGCACTGGTGGCGCGACATGGCCACCTTCAACCTGGGGCAGTCGCTGGTGTCGCAGCGATCGGTGTGGCACGAGGTGACGCACCACCTGGGCGCCACGCTGCGCCTGTCTGCCGCCGCGCTGGCCATTGCCTTTGCCGTGGGCGTGCCACTGGGCGTGTGGGCTGGGCTGCGGCCCCAGGGCTGGGTGGACAAGGCCAGCTGGCTGATGGCCGTGGTGCTGCGCGCGCTGCCGCCGTTTTTGCTGTCGGTGCTGCTCATCCTGCTGGTGGCGGTGCAGTGGGGCTTTTTGCCTGCGGGCGGTGACGAGAGCCAGGCCAGCCTGGTGCTGCCCGCACTGACGCTGGGGCTGGGCCTGGCCGCCGGGCTGGCGCGGGTGACCCGCGCTGCGATGCTGGAGGTGGTGGTGTCGCCCTTTTTTGAATTTGCGCGCACCAAGGGCCTGAGCGACTGGCAGGCGCTGGTGCGCCATGGCCTGCGCAATGCCGCCGTGCCGGTGACAGCCTACCTGGGCGTGCAGGCGTTGTTCTTGGTGGAGGGCGCGCTGGTGGTGGAGACGCTGTTTGCCTGGCCCGGCATTGGCCATGCGCTGGTACACGCCGTGTTTGGGCGCGACATCCCTGTGGTGCAAGGCACGGCCTTGTGCATGGGCGTGCTGTTTGTAGTGTTCAACCTGCTGGTGGATGCGGCGTGCCTGGCGCTGGACCCCCGGCATACCCAGAAGGTGGCTGCATGAGTGCTGTGCCTTCCACTCTTTCCTCGCCAGTTGGCGGCTTGGTGGCCCAGCCTCGCTGGCCGCTGCGCACCATGCTGGGCCTGACCATGCTCGGCCTGCTAGCGCTGTTTGCCCTGCTCGGCCCCTGGCTAGTGGGTGCCAGCCCGGTGGTGCAAGACCTGCGCAACACCCTGGCGCCCCCCAGCGCCCAGCACTGGCTGGGCACGGATGTGCTGGGCCGCTCGGCACTGGCACGGCTGGCGCATGCGGCGCAGCTGTCGCTGGGCATGGCGCTGCTGGCGGCAGTGAGCGCCGCCGTGCCCGGCACCTTGCTGGGCATTGCCGCCGCATGGCGCGGTGGGCGCACCGAGCGGGCGCTGCTCATGCTGTCGGACTCGGTGCTCGCCATCCCCGGCCTGCTGCTGGTGCTGCTGGTGGCAGCCCTGGCGCCCGGTGCACTGTGGGCGCTGTATGCGGGCCTGTCGGCGGCGCTGTGGGTGGAGTACTTCCGCGTGAGCCGTGCGGTGGCCCGGCCCGTGCTGGCGGGCGATGCGGTGCAGGCATCGCGCCTGCTGGGTTTTGGACGCAGCTATGTGCTGCGCCGCCACCTGCTGCCCGCGCTGGCACCCACGCTGGGCACGCTGCTGGCCTTCACCACCTCACAGGCCGTGCTGGCGCTGGCCGCGCTGGGTTTTGTGGGCGTGGGCATGCAGCCGCCCACGCCCGAGCTGGGACTGATGATGACCGAGGCCATGCCCTACTACGAAGAAGCCCCGTGGCTCATTGCCGCCCCCACCGCCCTGCTGGTGTGGCTAGTGGCCGCGATGATGCTGCTCAACCCCGACCGGGAGACCGCATGACCACGCCTTTTAAATCCGACGCCCTGCTGGTCGTGGAGGGCCTGGGCATCCAGGTGGGCGGCAAGCGGCTGCTGCGCGACATCGGCTTCAGCCTGCGGCCGGGCGAGGCGCTCACGCTGGTGGGCGAAAGCGGCGCAGGCAAGTCGCTGCTAGCCCAGGCCATCATGGGCAACCTGCCGCCTGCGCTGCAGGCCACAGGCCAGATCACGCTGGATGGCACCAGCACCCGCGCCCAGGACGCCGCCGCGCGCCGCGCCCTGTGGGGCCGCAAGCTGGCGCTGCTGCCGCAAGAGCCCTCGCTGGCGCTCAACCCCCTTGCCCGCGTGGCACCGCAGCTGGCCGAGGTGTACCGCCTGCTGCACCAGCAGCCCCCCAGCGCCGCCAGCGCGCAGGCCGAACAGGTGCTGAGCGCTGCGGGCCTGGGCGGTGCAGGCAGCCACTACCCCTGGCAACTGTCGGGCGGTATGGCCCAGCGCGCCGTGGCCGCCATCACCCTGGCCGGGGGCGCCCCGGTGCTGATGGTGGACGAGCCCACCAAGGGCCTGGACGCGCATTGGCGCGGCCGCATGGTGGAATTGTTCCAGGGCGTGCTAAAGGCAGGCGGCTGCCTGCTCACCATCACCCACGACATGCAAGTGGCGCAGGCGCTGGGCGGCCAGGTGATCGTGCTGCGCCACGGGCAGGCGGTGGAGCAAGGCGACATCCACACCGTGGCCGCCGCGCCGCAGCACGCCTTTACCCGCCAGTTGCTGCAGGCCGACCCGGCCCGCTGGCTGCCGTTTGCCGAGCCCACGCTGGGTGAGCCCGTCGTACAGGCGCATGGCATCTCCAAAGCCTATGGTGCGCAGAAGCTGTTTGCGCCGCTGGACCTGGAACTGCACAGCGGTGAACGCATCGCCGTGCAAGGCCCGAGCGGCACCGGCAAAAGCACACTGGGCAATGTGCTGCTGGGCCTGGTAGCGCCCGACACCGGCCGTGTGGAGCGCAGCTCCCGGCTGCGCCCGTATGCGTTCCAAAAGCTGTACCAGGACCCGGTCAGTTCGTTTGCTCCGCACATCAGCCTGGCCCAGTCGCTGCGCGATGCCGCCCGCCTGCACCGCTGCGACTGGAAGGCGGTGCAGCAGCGCCTGGCCCAACTGCGTGTGCCCGAAGACCTGCTGGCGCGCAGGCCCGACCAGGTATCGGGCGGCGAGCTGCAGCGCATTGCGCTGGCGCGGGTGCTGGTGGCGCAACCGGCGCTGCTGTTTGCGGATGAGCCCACCTCGCGCCTGGACCCGATCACGCAGCAGGAGGCCATCCAGGTGCTGCTGCACGCGGTGCAAGACACCGGCGCCGCGCTGATGCTGGTGACCCACGACCCGCACCTGGCCGCCGCCGTGGGCACGCGCACGCTGGACTTTGCAAGCAGCGATCAGCCCACCGCCGCTATGCTCGCCGCATGACAGCGACACCCTCCCGCACCCTCTGGATCATCAAGACCGGCGACACCCTGCCCGCCCAACGGGCCCGGCATGGCGACTTTGAAGACTGGATTGCGGGCGGCCTGAACCAAGCCCCCGCCAGCACGCAGCTGGCGCTGCAGACACTGGACGCCCGCACCGCCACCGCATGGCCACAGCCCGGCCAGATAGCGGGCGTGGTGGTGACCGGCTCCCCCGCCATGGTGACCGACCGCGAACCCTGGAGCGAGCGCACCGCCGCATGGCTGGCCAGCGTGGTGGCGGCCCGGGTGCCTGTGCTGGGCATCTGCTACGGCCATCAGCTGCTGGCCCACGCGCTGGGCGGCGAGGTGGCGCGCCACCCCGCCGGGCTGGAGATAGGCACCGTGGCCGTGCAGCGCCTGGCCGGTGCCGAGGGCGATGCCCTGCTTGGCCACCTGCCAGCCCGCTTTGGCGCCCAGGTGGTGCACGAGCAAACGGTGCGGCGCCTGCCCCCGGGTGCCGTGGCGCTGGCCGCAAACGCCCACGAGCCGCACCACGCGTTCCGCGTCGGCCCCTGTGCCTGGGGCGTGCAGTTTCACCCCGAGTTCAGCGATGCGGTGATGCGCGACTACGTAGCGTGTTTTGCGCCTGCTCTGCAACGCGCGGGCATGGATGTGGCAGCGCTGGAGCAAGGTGTGCAGGCCACGCCAGAATCGGCCAGCCTGCTGGCACGTTTTGCGCAGCTGGCGGCAGCGGCCGCCACTTGAAATCTCAATGAAAATTGGCTCTAGCGCTTATCTATCAAGCGCTAAAAGCTATCAACACAATAGCAAATCCTCTGCTGCGATTGCTTTGCATTGGGCGTAGCGCCTCGCCAGTGCATCACCCGCCGCAGCCCCGGCGCACCGCCGATTTCTCGGATTCAGTGGACTAGGAAGCTAGGAAGCGGGCTTCAAACACCTCGGCGGCCACCGGCCTGCTGAGCAGGTAGCCCTGGATTTCGTCACAGCCCAGCAGCGCGAGCCGGCCGCATTGTTCGTCCGTTTCTACGCCTTCGGCAACCACCTTGAGCCCCAGCGAGTGCCCCATGTTGATGATGGCGGAGACCAGCGCCTGCCCTTGCGGTCCGGTGTCCATCCCCATGATGAAAGAGCGGTCGATCTTGAGGGTGTCAGCGGGCAGCGTGGCCAGGTAGCTCAGTGATGAGAACCCGGTGCCGAAGTCATCAATGGCAATCGTGATGCCCATCTCGCGCAAGGCGTGCAGGCTGCTACGGCTGTGCTCCACATCCTCCATGACCATGCTCTCGGTGATCTCCAGCTCCAGCCCGGCCCCTGCGGCCGGGTCAAAGGCCAGCGCCTCGCGCACCTCGGCCACAAAGCTGCGGTGACGCAGCTGCAGAAACGACACGTTGACCGCCACCCGCAGCGGCGCATGGCCGGCCTGCCGCCAGCGCTGGTTGTCTGCCAGTGCCTGCCCAAGCGCCCAGCGCCCCACGTCGTAGATAAGGCCGGTTTCCTCCAGGATGGGGATGAAAAGCCCCGGCGGCACCAAGCCACGCTCAGGGTCGTTCCAGCGGATCAGGGCCTCTGCGCCTGCCAGGGCGCCACTGGACAGGCACCGCTTGGGCTGGTAGTGCAGAACAAACTGCCCGCGCTCCAGGGCATCGCGCAGGCGGCCCTCCATGCCCAGGGCCTCGGCCACGCGGGTATTCATCTCCGACATGTAGAACAGCAGGCTGTCTGCCGACGCCTTGGCCTTGTTGACGGCGGCCTCCGCATTGCGCAGCAGCGTTTCGGCATCAGCGCCATCCATGGGGTACAAGGCCACGCCAGCCTTGGCGGCCATGCGCAGCTCGGTGCCGCCCAGCGCAAAGGGTGTATCAAAACAGGCGCGCAGGAGGTAGTCCACCGCCATGGCCACCGCGCCCGCGTCGCGTGCGTCGGTCACAGCGATGCCGAAACTGTTGATGCCGATGCGTGCCACGTCGTACACATCGCGGCTGGCGTGCTGCAACCGCTGCGCGACCTGCTTGAGGAGTTCGTCGCCCATCTGCCGCCCCAGCGTGTCATTGACAAAGCGAAAGCGGCTGATATCCATCAGCGCAATACCCATCAGAGGCCGTGTGCCCTCACGCGGGCGCAGGTGCTGGCCGGTGCGCTCCAGAAAAAGGGTGCGGTTCGGCAGCCCGGTGATTTCGTCGTAATAGGCCAGGTAGCTCAGCCGGTCTTCCTTGTCGAGGTGGTCCAGTGCAAAACCGATGTCGCCGGACAACTCTGTCAGCAGCTTCATCTCGGCCTCGTCGAAGAAGCCCACCTCGTCTGCCAGCAGGGCCAGTGTGGCGGCGACCTCCTGGCCCACCAGGATGGGCAGTACCGCAATGCTGGCCACACCCCGTTGGCGCAGTTGATCGCGCAGCATCACGCGTGGGTCGCCGCTGATGTCGTCGCACAGCACGGCCTTGCGAGTGCGCACCACTGCGGCGGCGAGGCTTTCACCCGGTGTGGGAACGTCAAACAAACCCAGTCGGTCGCGGATGTTGTGCACAAAATCAGCCTCAACGCCCGACAGTCCCACCGGCACCACCTGCTGCGCCGCGCGGTCCACGCGGCCTATCCAGGCGATGCGGAAATGGCCGTGCTCCACCGCAATGCGGCAGGCCTCGCGGAACAGTTCCTCGCGGTCGCGCACCCGCACGATCAGGGTGTTGATGCCGCTGAGCATCGCGTACACGCGGTTCAGGCGCTTGATCTTGCGCTCGGCCTCACGGCGCTCGGTAATGTCTTCACCGAGCGCGGCCACGCCCGTCACCTGTCCGCCCACAGAGCGCAGCACGGTGTTGTTCCAGTGCACCAGGCGCCGCTCGCCCGAGCGGGTGAGGATCTCGTTGTCGTAGTGCCAGGCCGAAGGCCGGTCCGCCAGCACATCGGCAAACACGCTGCGCACATTGCCCATCTCAGGGGGCACAAACATGTCAAACCAGTTGCGGCCCGCGATCTCTTCACGCTCCCAGCCTGTCAGGCGCAGCAGGTAGTCGTTGCAATAGGTGATGCGCCCTTCGCAGTCGAGCATCAGCGAGATCATCTCGACCTTGTCGAGCATGTCATTGAAACGGCGGTCGCTTTCGTGCAGCTCTTCCTCGGCGCGTTTCTCCCGGGTGACATCCTGGATGGTGTTGAACCAGCGGCCCTGCTCGCCCCGGCCAGCCTCATCCTCCAAGGGCTCCATCACCTGGCGCAAATGCAGCAGTTCGCCATCTGCGCGCAACAGGCGGTAGGTGAAATCCAGGCGGGCGCCTTGCTGTGCGGCCTGCAGCGCATGCTGGCGGAACATGTCGCGGTCTTGCGGGTGTACCAGCGCCAGCCACTCGCGCGCGGACTTGGGCATGGCATCGGCCCCCAGCCCCAGCATATCCGGCAGCGTGTCCAGCCAGCTCTCGAAAGCACCATCAGCACCGCTGATCACATGGGTGATTTTTGCCAGTGCCTGCGCCCTTCGCAGGCTGGCTTTGCTGGCGCGCAGCGCGTCCATGGCCCGCTGGCGTTCGAACACTTCCACCTGCAGTTGCTCGGCATGCTTCTGGATCTCGATATAAAGGCTGCCGTTTTCGTAGATACGACCCACCTGCGCGCCCAGGACGGCCAGGACTTTTTCATCGTCGGCCGTGAACGCATCTTCCCCCTGCTTGTTGGCCAGGCAGATCCAGCCATAGGAGAACGAGAGCGAAGTGATGGGCGCAATCAAGCCAGTGTGCAGCGGCGGGTAGCCTGCAGGCAGGCCGATATCGCTCGGCGCACCGCTTTCATTGACCAGCCGCTCAGAGCGGCGCGCAGCGCGCAACTGACCCAATAGGCCGTGCGATACCACGGGCAGGTCCAGCAGCCCGCTCAGCGCAGGTTCGATGCCGCTGGTGCACACGATGGAGGCATCGCTTTGCTTGCGCACCACACACAGCACCGCATACTGCGCCCCCACCAGTTCGCGCGCGCCACGGCATACATTGGCCAGCAGCACCTGCGGGTCGCGCTCGGAGGCCAGTTGCAGGTTCAGGTCGGTCAGGGCCGCCAGACGCCGGTTCATGGCCTCCAGCTCGGCGACGTTGCCCGTGAGCTTGTCCGTCATGAGCTGCAGGTGCCGGGTCTGAAAACTGTGCTCCATCGGGTGGAAGGGCTGCGGCGGCACCTGCGACAAGGCCTGCTCAATGGCCGAGGTGATGTCCTGTGGCTCGCAGGGCTTCACCAGCACCTGCGTCACCCCACAGGCCAGGGCCAGGTTGCGGGCCTCTTGCTCGCGGTAGTGCGCGCTGTAGAAGATCACCTGGGTTGCGGCGAGCTGGTGGTCTGTGCGCAGCTGGCGCACAAACTCGTACCCGTCCATGGTCGGCATCAGGATGTCGGAGATCACCAGATCGGGACGCTCGGCACGCACCAGGGCGAGGGCCTCGGCACCGTCTGCGGCCTCCAGGGCCTGGTGGCCACTGTGCCCGATGAGCGTGACCACCAGCGCACGGTTGGCCGGCAGGTCATCGACAACAAGGATCTTGGCCATGCTACCCGGGGTCCAACGTCAGGCTGCGCCCGGCGGCGCGTGGAATGAAGAACCCAGAAACGCCTCGACCTGGCTCACGAAGGTTTCGGGCGTGATGGGCTTGGACAGGTGCTCGTCAAAACCCACCTCAAGGGCCTTTTCGCGGTCACCCGGCATCGAAAAAGCGGTCACAGCCACCAGCGGCACCACACGCCACCCATGGTGCGAGCGCAGGCTCTGTGCCACCTCATAGCCATTCATCACCGGCATTTGCAGGTCGCACAGGATCAGGTCGGGCCCCTCGGCCAGCGCCAGCCCCAGGCCCAGGGCGCCGTTTTCGGCGGCCAGCACACGGTGGCCCGCGGCTTCCAGCAGGTAGGTGACGAGTTGCCGGCTGGCATCATCGTCTTCGATGACCAGGATGGTGGCTTTCATGGGCTGGTCTCCTGAAACTCCACAATGAACGTGCTGCCCTGCCCTTCGGCGCTCTCCAGCCCCACACTGCCCCCCAGCGCTTCGGCAAGCTTGCGGCTCAGGTGCAGGCCCAGGCCGGTGCCTTCGTGGTGACGCCGGTCGGCGCTTTCGACCCGGGAGAAGGCCTCGAAAAGCCGCGACTGCTCCTGCAGCGGAATGCCAGGCCCGGTGTCGCGCACCTGAACCTGCACAGTGCGCCCCTGGGCCGACAAGGTCTCCTCAAGCACCACATCCACACGCCCCTGCGGCGTGAACTTGATGGCATTGCCCACCAGATTGATCAGAATCTGGCTGAAGGCCCGGCGGTCGGTGTGCAACTGAACTGCCTGGGCGGGGGCATACACATTAAACACCAGGCCCTTGCGCACGGCCTCGGGCTCCAGCGTGGCGGCGACCTCGGCAACAATGCTGCGGCAATCAAGCAGCTCCTTGTGGAGCGACACCTTGTTGGCGCTGAGCTTGGCCACATCGAGCAGGTCGTTGATGAGCGAAAGCAGATGCCGCGCCCCAGTCTGCACGATGCGCAACTGCTTGTCCTGCTCCGGGTTGAGCGGCCCCGGCAGCTGCATGAGCAAGGTGCCCGTGAAACCGATGATGGCGTTCAGCGGGGTTCGCAGTTCGTGGGACATGCTGGCCAGAAAGCGGTCTTTGACCAAGGCGGCATTTTCAAGCTCCAGGTTCTTGTCGCGCAAGGCCCGCTCGATCCGCTTGCGCTCCGTCACATCGCGGATCGCGCTGGAGACAAACAGTCCTTCTTCCGTCTCCAGCGGGCTCAGGCTGATCTCGACTGGAAACTCGGAACCATCCTTGCGCAAACCATACAGATCAAGGCCAGCCCCCATGGAGCGGGAGCGTGGTTCGGCAAAAAAGCCGCGGCGGTGCTCAGGGTGCCGACCACTGAAGCGTTCTGGCACCAGCAGCTCGATCTTCTGACCCAGAAGTTCGCTGCGGCTCCAGCCAAACAGTTTCACGGCCTGCGAGTTGACGAGCACGATGCGGCCGTCGCGGTCAACGATGACCATCGCGTCCGGCGCGGCTTCGAGCAGGTCCTTGAACTTCTGGTCGGCCCGCTTGCGGTCGGTGATGTCTCGGATCGCGCTCATCACCATCGCGCCTTCTTCGGTGTCGATCGGGCTCAGGCTGATCTCCACTGGAAACTCGCCGCCATCCTTGCGCAAGCCATGCAGCTCCAGCCCCGCCCCCATGGTGCGCGTGCGCGGCGCCCCAAAGAACCCGCTGCGGTGCCCCAGGTGCGCGCCCCGATAGCGGTGTGGTAACAGCACCTCCACGGCCTGCCCTAGCAATTCGGTCCTTTCATAGCCAAACACGCGCTCGGCCTGGGAGTTGACCAGGACGATGCGGCCTGTCACGTTGACCATCACGATCGCGTCGGGTGTGGATTCGAGCAGGTCACGGAACCGCGCCTCCAGAAGCTTGGCCTCGCGCTGGACCTTGAGCTGGGTGACATCCTTCTTGCTCGACAGAAAGTACAGCAGTTGGCCAGCTTCGTCGCGCACGGCCTTGGTGGACACGTTGACATGCACCAGCGATCCATCCTTGCGGCGGCGCACCGACTCGTGCACGGTGCTGCTCAGGCCCCGCAGGGCCTCGGCCCGGATCTCGTCTTCTTCGTGGGCCCGGTTCTCGGGAACGATGAGATCAATGAGGCGCCTGCCCTGAGCCTCTGCCGGTGCATAGCCAAAGATCGCTTCGGCAGCCGGGTTCCAGTTGAGCACCACCCCCTCAGGCGACAGCACCAGCAGCGCATCGGGGTTTTGCTCCCAATATGCGGCAGAAAAATCAGATGCCATGCAGAACTCCCTGTGGGGACCCATCCCTCTGCATCCCGTTGTTGTGTTTGTGTGCGACTGCGGATGCAAGCCCGTGCCATCGCCCGCGCGGGCCCATGGCTGGACCCATCTTAGGCGGGAAGCCTCCCGATTGCCAACTCTGAAATGCCACAGCCAGTTCCGCGCCGCCGACCATCGGGGCAGTTTGGCCCTGGGCGGAGCCCTGCAGCCGCCAGACGACAAAAAGCCCCTGCACCAACAAGGGAACAGGGGCTTGCGAAACGGCGCAAAAGCCGCGCTGGCTTACATGTGGTCGATCATGACCTGGCCAAAACCCGAGCAGCTCACCTGGGTGGCTCCGTCCATCAGGCGGGCAAAGTCGTAAGTCACTTTCTTGGAGGCTATCGACTTCTCCAGCGAACTGATGATCAGGTTTGCGGCCTCGATCCAACCCATGTGGCGCAGCATCATCTCGGCCGACAGGATTTCGGAGCCGGGGTTCACATAGTCCTTGCCTGCATATTTGGGGGCCGTGCCGTGGGTGGCTTCAAAACAGGCCACCGAGTCGGACATGTTGGCGCCAGGCGCAATGCCGATCCCGCCCACCTGGGCTGCGAGCGCATCGGAGATGTAATCGCCATTGAGGTTGAGCGTGGCCACCACCGAATACTCGGCCGGGCGCAGCAGGATCTGCTGCAGGAAGGCATCAGCAATGCTGTCCTTGATGGTGATGTCCTTGCCCGTCTTCGGGTTCTTGAGCTTGCACCACGGGCCGCCGTCGATCAGCTCGGCACCGAACTCCTTTTGCGCCAGGGCGTACGCCCAGTCGCGGAAGCCACCTTCGGTGTACTTCATGATGTTGCCCTTGTGGACGATGGTCACGCTGGGCTTGTCGTTGTCGATGGCGTACTGGATGGCCTTGCGCACCAGGCGTTCGGTGCCCTCGATGGAGACGGGCTTGACGCCGATGCCCGAGGTGTTGGGAAAGCGGATTTTCTTCACGCCCATCTCGTCCTGCAGGAACTTGATGAGCTTCTTGGCCTTGTCCGACTCGGCTTCGAACTCGATACCGGCATAGATGTCCTCCGAGTTCTCGCGGAAGATCACCATGTTGGTCTTTTCGGGCTCTTTCAGCGGCGAAGGCACGCCCTTGAAATACTGCACGGGGCGCAGGCAGACATACAGATCCAGCTCCTGGCGCAGTGCCACGTTCAGCGAACGGATGCCGCCACCCACGGGCGTAGTCAGCGGGCCTTTGATCGACACCACGTACTCGCGCAACACCTGCAGGGTTTCTTCGGGCAGCCACACATCAGGGCCGTAGACCTTGGTGGATTTCTCGCCCGCATACACCTCCATCCAGTGGATCTTCTTCTTGCCGCCATAGGCCTTGGCCACCGCAGCGTCCACCACCTTGATCATCACCGGCGTGATGTCGAGCCCCGTGCCATCGCCTTCAATGAAGGGAATGATGGACTGGTCCGGCACATTCAGCGACATGTCGGCATTGACCGTGATTTTCTGGCCTTCGGCAGGCACCTTGATGTGCTGGTAGCTGGTCATGGAAGGGGTGTCTCCTGTGGAAGCTGAAGCAGATTCAGCAAATGGGGCAAAGCGCTCGGTAGCCAGTCAATTCTAATGACAATTTTTTGGGCAAAGTCCCTGCCAGCCTGCGCGCCGCTGCTATCGTTGCGGGCGAAGCCGTGCAGGTTTGCGCGGCTTCAGATCCTCTCTTTCAACCCCTTCACTGGAAACGGCATATATGAAAAAACTCCTCGCTGTCCTGGTGGCTGGTCTGTTGGGTGCAAGTGCTTTTGCACAGGCGCCTGCAGCCGCTCCGGCCCCCGCCCCTGCAGCCCCAGCGCCCATGGCTGCACCCGCTGCACCTGTAGCTGCTGCCCCGGCACCCGTCGCCAAAACCAAGGCAAAGGCCAAGGCCACCAAAACGGCCAAAAAGAAAACCACCAAGAAGGTCGCCAAGAAAAAGACCACCCACAAGGCAGCCTGACGCTGGCATGCAGCACCCTTCGCGGGGTCATGCACATTGCTTCAAAATCGCCCGCTACTGCGGGCGTTTTCTTTTTCCGTTCTTTTCCCCTTCTTTTGCCCGCCGGTTCGGCGCCCCTTGTGCGGACGCTGCCCCCTTGTCCAGAAAGCCTTGCCCATGACCGCTTTTGCACTTGCCTTGCCTTTTTCCGCTGCCACACGGCGCACCGTGGCCGCCGCGCTGTTGACCGCTGCTGCGGGACTGCCGTTCACCACGGCACAGGCCCAGGACGGTCCCCAGCTGAATTTGCAGCGTGTGGAACTGACCGCAGGCATGCACCGCATTGACGCCCAGGTGGCCGCCACGCCCCAGGAGCGCCAGACCGGCCTGATGCATCGCAAGGAGATGCCCCAGCACGAGGGCATGCTGTTTGTGTTTGAACAACCCGCGCAGCAGTGCTTCTGGATGAAGAACACGCTGCTGCCGCTCACAGCAGCGTTTGTGGATGACGACGGCACCATCGTGAACCTGGCCGACATGAAGCCCCAGACGCTGGATTCGCACTGTTCGGCAAAACCGGTGCGCTACGTGCTGGAGATGAACCAGGGATGGTTTGCCAAGAAAAACATCAAGGCAGGCGCCAAGCTGGGTGGAGCGCTGTTCAGCCGCAAGTGACGCAGGACCACCCAGCGACTTGCGCAGATCGGGATGCCACAGCCGCATAGCCCTTGGCCCTGGGCCCTGCCGCTTGCCCAAGCGCTGTCTTGCCGACATCGCACTCCCATGATCCGGGAGTGCAACTTACTATCATTTATATAGCTACCAGCGCTTATTCAGCAAGCGCTAGATGCCAAAAACGCCTCAAAATCCCCAACAAAAAACGGCCCGAAGGCCGTTTTTTGTTGCCCACAGACCTCAGTCCGTCAGGACAGGTCACTCGCGGGGCGCGGATCGCGCATCAGGCGAAGTTGGCTTCGGCAAACTTCCAGTTCACCAGCTTGTCGAGGAAGGTCTCAACGAACTTGGGACGCATGTTGCGGTAGTCGATGTAGTACGCGTGTTCCCACACGTCCACGGTGAGCAGCGCCTTGTCGGCGGTGGTCAGCGGCGTGCCGGCGGCGCCGGTGTTGACGATGTCCACGCTGCCATCGGCCTTCTTCACCAGCCAGGTCCAGCCCGAACCGAAGTTGCCCACGGCAGACTTCACAAACGCTTCCTTGAAGGCTGCGTAGCTGCCCCACTTGGCGGTGATGGCTGCAGCCAGTGCACCAGAAGGCTCACCGCCGCCCTGGGGAGCCATGCAGTTCCAGAAGAAGGTGTGGTTCCAGATTTGCGCTGCATTGTTGTAGATGCCGCCGCTCGACTTCTTGACGATCTCTTCGAGCGTCATGGCTTCGAACTCGGTGCCCTTTTGCAGGTTGTTCAGGTTCACCACATAGGCGTTGTGGTGCTTGCCATGGTGGTACTCCAGGGTTTCCTGGCTGTAGTGCGGAGCCAGGGCATCGATGGCGTAGGGCAGCGGGGGAAGGGTATGTTCCATGGTGGTGTTTCCTTGTGGTTTGAAATTCCGGGATGCCATCTGCAACGCTTTTCTTTCCTGAGCAATGCAGTCGGACACAGCGCGAAGGGGGCATTGTAGGAACATCAGGTGACCTGTGCAGCGTGAGGCCACCCAGATCCGGTCTGCAGCACCACAAACCGCTGCTGTCCTACAGAGGCGCGCCTTCTACCGCGCCGCGACATCACCCCGTTACAGCAGTCGCGGCTGGGCCACCGTCACGTCCACCACGCCATCGGCCAGTGTGGCGCGCAGGGCATCGCCAGGCTGGGCCTGGCGCACGCTGGTCACGGCCCGGCCCTCGGTATCGGTGAGCAGCGCGTAGCCGCGCTGCAGCACCAGGCGCGGGTCGAGCAGCTCCAGCCGCAAGGCCGCGCGGTCGAGCCGCTCGGCCTGCTGCACCAGGCGCCGTTGCATTTTTTGAGGGAAATCGGCCTCCAGCGCTTTCTGGGATTGCGCAAGCCGCTGCAATTTTAATAGCACTCCATGGCGCATGCGCTGGGCCAGGCGTGCCAGTTGCATCTGCTCACGCGCCACCAGGCCCGACGGGCGGCCCAGCCGCGCCGCCGCCTGGTCCAGCCGCTGGTGCCGGGTGTCGAGCTGGCGCTGCACGCCGTCGCTGATACGCCCAGCCAGCAGCCCGAGCGCCCCCAGCCACACATCGCGCGGCTGGGCCACCAGCTCGGCGGCGGCGGTGGGCGTGGGGGCGCGCAGGTCGGCGCAGAAGTCGGCGATGGTGAAGTCGGTCTCGTGCCCCACCCCGCTGATGAGCGGCACCGGGCTTCGCACGATGGTCCGGGCCAGTTGTTCGTCGTTGAAGGCCCAGAGGTCTTCGATGGAACCGCCCCCGCGCACCAGCAAGATCACGTCAATGGGCGGATTTTTGGTCAAATCAGCCCCTGACGCCTGTCCCGCTTGCACAAGCAGATACAGTTTTGATAGCGCCGCAACCAGCGAAGCAGGTGCTGCGGCGCCCTGCACCTGCGCAGGCACCAGCACCACCGGTATGTGCGGGACGCGACGGCGCAGCGCCGTGACCACGTCGTGAAGGGCCGCAGCCCCGGTGGACGTCACAAGGCCAATGCCACGCGGCTGCAAAGGCAGCGGGCGCTTGCGGGCGCTGTCGAACAAGCCTTCCGTTTCGAGCTGCGCCTTCAGGCGCAGGAACTGCTCGAACAACGCGCCCTGCCCGGCCCGCTGCATGCTTTCCACAATGAACTGCAGATCGCCCCGCGCCTCGTACACCGACAGGCGCCCGCGCACTTCCACCAATTCGCCATCGCGCGGCGAAAAGTCAAGCAGGCTGGCGGCGCGGCGGAACATGGCGCAGCGCAACTGGCCGTTCGCGTCTTTGACCGAGAAGTAGCAATGTCCGCTGGATGCGCGCGAGAAGCCCGTGATCTCGCCGCGCACCGCGACAGGATTGAAGCGCGCCTCCAGAGCATCAGCAATGGCGCGGCATAGCGCGCCAACTTCCCAGACGCGCGGCGCCGCTGCGGGGCTGGGGCGCTCAAACATGAGAAACGGCGGGCGTTTGCGCCGCGCGCACCGCGCAAGTACTCCACAGAATCTGGCCAGCGGCGGTTACCACAGCCACATAACTAAAAACCGCCCGCAAAACACCAGAGCACGTACAAGTTATTGATTTATATAGCTTTTTCATTGCGCAATTTTTCATCAATCTGTTGCAAGCACGGCGTGGCGCCACTTTGCGCGGCCTGGAACAGTGGTTGCCCACAAAGTTATCCACAGATTTTGTGGGTGAGCAGATGGGGCGACGGCGCGCACAGCAACGTAACGGTTTGTGACGAGGTGGGCCCTGCAAGCTGGGCCATAATCGCCGATTGCTTTCATCTGCGCGGAGAGAGATTTGCTGTCCATCATACAAGCCGCAGGCTGGCCGATCTGGCCCCTGATTGCGTGTTCCGTCCTGGGAATGGCGCTGATTTTTGAACGTTTCGTGGCCCTCAAGACGGCCCGTGTCGCCCCCCCGAAATTGCTCGATGAAGCCATCACGGTCTCGTCCAAGGCCGTGCCCACCCCCGACGTGGTGAACCAGTTGGCGCAAAACTCCGCCCTGGGCGAAGTGCTGGCCAGCGGCCTGCGCACCCTCAACAGCAACCCCCAGTGCAGCGAGACCGACCTGCGTGCCGCCATGGAAGGCGCGGGGCGCGCCGTGGCGCACCGGCTGGAAAAATACCTGTCGGCACTGGCCACCATCGCCTCGGCCGCGCCCTTGCTGGGCCTGCTGGGCACTGTGATCGGCATGATCGAGATCTTTGGCTCGCAGGCCGGCAGCGGTGGCGTGGGCCAGGCCATGGGTGGCGGCAACCCGGCCCAGCTGGCGCATGGCATCTCGATCGCGCTCTACAACACGGCTTTTGGCCTCATCGTGGCCATCCCGGCACTGATTTTCTGGCGCTACTTCCGCGCCCGGGTGGATGCCTATCTGCTCACCTTGGAGTTGGCTTCGGAACAATTTGTGCGCCACATCCTGCGTTTGCGGAAGAAGTGAAATGAACTTCCGTCCCCGCGCCAAGGAAGAGCCGGAGATCAACCTGATCCCGTTCATCGACGTGCTGCTGGTGATCCTCATCTTTCTGATGCTGACCACCACCTACAGCAAGTTCACCGAGCTGCAGCTCACGCTGCCCGTGGCCGATGCCGAGCAGCAACGCGACCACCCCAAGGAAGTCATCGTGTCCGTGGCCGCCGACGGGCGCTACGCCGTCAACAAGACGGGCGTGGACGGCAAAAGCGTGGACGCGATCGCGCAGGCCTTGCGCAGTGCCGCCACAGCGGGCCAGGGCAGTGTGGTCATCATCAGCGCCGATGCGATGGCGCCGCACCAGTCCGTGGTTTCGGTGATGGAGGCCGCGCGCCGCGTGGGCCTCACGCAGATCACGTTTGCCACGCAGTCTTCGGCTGCGGCGCGCAGCCCCAGCCGCTGACACGAATGGCTGCCCCCGGGCTGCAGCCGCCCTCGCCCAGCGCCCCCGCATTGCGGGGCGCAGCCCTCCCCCCACCCGCCTCCGGGCTCCAGAAAATCTGGCAGGCACGCGGCCCGCTCGCCTGGGTGCTGTGGCCGGTCTCGCGGGTCTACCGCACGCTGGTCGGTATGCGGCGCGGGCTTTACCGCATCGGCCTGCTGAAGGCGGAGCACCCTGGCCGCCCGGTCATCGTCGTGGGCAACGTGATTGCCGGAGGCGCAGGTAAAACCCCCGTGGTCATTGCCGTTGTCCAGCATCTGCAAGGTCTGGGCCTGCGCCCCGGCGTGGTCTCACGCGGCTACGGCCGCAGCACCACCGACTGCCGCGAGGTGACGCCCGACAGCCCCGCCCATGAGGTGGGCGATGAACCCGCCCTTATCGCGCGCAACTGCCGGGTGCCCGTGTTTGTGGCGCCTCGCCGTATCACCGCCGCCCGCGCCCTGCGGGCTGCTTACCCGGACACCGACGTGATCGTTTGCGACGATGGCCTGCAGCACCTGGCCCTGGCGCGCGATCTGGAGGTCTGCATCTTCAACGAACAGGGCGTGGGCAACGCTTTCCTGCTGCCAGCGGGGCCCCTGCGTGAGCCCTGGCCACGCGCGGTGAATTTTGTGCTGCATGCAGGGACTCTGCCGCCTGGAAGCGACCCCGCCCATGCCTATGGCCTGCAACGCCGACTGGCCCCCTATGCCTTGCGTGCGGACGGCACCCGGGTGCCGCTGTCGGACCTGCAAGGCCAGCCGCTGCATGCCGTGGCGGCCGTGGCACGCCCCGAAGTGTTCTTTGCCATGCTGCAGGCTGAGGCGCTGCAGCTGGCACACACGGAAGCCTTGCCAGATCACTATGATTTTGATAGCTGGACCCACTCATCTGACAAGCGCCACCCGCTAATTTGCACTGAAAAAGACGCTGTCAAGCTCTGGCAACACCACCCGGACGCGCTGGCCGTGCCCCTGCAATTGCACATCGACCCGGCCTTTTTCGCAGCGCTGGATGCGCGCCTGCTGGCCTTGGGCGTCCACAGGCATTAACGATTCACCGCCCAGGCCGCCGCTATCATCCTTGCCTGCCCGAACGAACCTCCTGGAAAGCGCTGTCACCATGGATCCCAAACTGCTTGAACTGCTGGTCTGCCCCGTCACCAAAGGCCCGCTGACCTACGACCGCGATGCCCAGGAACTGGTCTCCCGCAGCGCTCGCCTGGCCTATCCGGTGCGGGACGGCATCCCGGTGCTGCTCGAAAACGAAGCCCGCACGCTCACCGACGAGGAACTGGAGCAGTGAGCGCAGCAACGGATCCCGGCACGCCAGGCGCTCCGACCGCGAGCGGTCGCTTCACGGTGCTGATCCCAGCGCGCATGGCATCCAGCCGCTTGCCCGACAAACCCCTGGCCGATATCGCGGGCCTGCCCATGGTGGTGCGCGTGGCCCAGCGTGCCGCCCAAAGTGCAGCAGCCCGCGTGGTGGTGGCAGCCGATGACCCTCGCATCCTGCAGGCCTGCACCGCCCATGGCGTGCAAGCGATACTGACCCGCGCCGACCACCCCAGCGGCAGCGACCGCCTGGCCGAAGCCTGTACCCAGCTGGGTCTGGACGGGGACGACGTGGTCGTCAACGTGCAAGGCGATGAACCTTTGATAGACCCCGGCCTCATCGACGCTGTGGCAGCCCTCCTGCCCACCCGGCCGGAGGCCAGCATGGGCACCGCAGCCCACGCCATTGCGTCACTGGCCGACTACACCAACCCCAACGTGGTGAAAGTGGTGCTGGACGCGCGGGGCCTGGCCCACTACTTCAGCCGCGCGCCCATCCCTTTTGCGCGGGACCATATGGGATTGGCCTGGTGGCAAGGTGCGGCCGAGGCGGCGGCACCCGGTGTAGCAGCCCTGGCGGGGTTCGCGCCACTGCGGCATGTGGGCATCTACAGCTATCGTGCGGGCTTTCTGCGCCAATTTCCTGCCCTGACACCCGCCCCCACCGAGGCGGTGGAAGCGCTGGAGCAACTGCGCGCCCTGTGGCACGGCCACCGCATTGCGGTTCATCTGGCCAAAGCGGCCCCTGGCCCGGGCGTGGATACGCCCGAAGACCTGGAACGGGTTCGCCGCCTTTTCCGATGAGGAGCGGGCCGGTGGCGCGCGCCGCGCCGGTCCGCCGAATGCCCCGGCTATCCACCCTGCGACACCCCTGCCCAACCCGGTGCAGCATGTAAGTCAGCGCAAGGGAGTCGCATGCTATCCTCGACCGCAACGAGAGCACCGCATCCCGGGCGCACAGAACGGCTTCAGGCGCCCTTCGAACGTCCCCGCCAGCGGCGCCAACCGATTTCTAACCTTCGAGGACTTCCATGAGACTGATTTTGTTGGGCGCGCCTGGCGCCGGAAAGGGCACGCAAGCCACGTTCATCTGCCAGAAGTACGGCATCCCCCAGATCTCCACCGGCGACATGCTGCGCGCAGCCGTCAAGGCCGGCACCCCTCTGGGCCTGCAGGCCAAGGCGGTGATGGATTCGGGCGCCCTGGTCAGTGACGACATCATCATCGGTCTCGTCAAGGAGCGCATCACGCAAGCAGACTGCGCCAACGGTTTCCTGTTCGACGGCTTCCCCCGCACCATTCCCCAGGCCGATGCCATGAAGGCAGCGGGCGTCAAGCTCGACTACGTGCTCGAAATCGATGTGCCTTTTGACGCCATCATCGAACGCATGAGCGGCCGCCGCTCGCACCCCGCCAGCGGCCGCACCTACCATGTCAAGTTCAACCCGCCCAAGGTGGAAGGCAAGGACGACGTGACGGGCGAAGAGCTGATCCAGCGCGAAGACGACAAGGAAGAAACCGTCAAGAAGCGCCTGCAGGTCTACAGCGACCAGACGCGCCCGCTGGTGGACTACTACAGCAACTGGGCCCAGGCCGAACCCGAGCTGGCTCCCAAGTACCGCGCCATCAGCGGCACGGGCAGCGTGGACGAGATCACGGCACGCGCACTGCAGGCACTGGCCAGTTAAGGCTCGGGGCTATCGCCCCTTGCAACCAGCGACGCCATGGCAGCAGGGCGTCGCTTTTTTTATGCGGTGCAGGGAACAGTTTCAGGTCTTTCGCATGGCTATCCCCGGGCCATACCGATGGCTCAGGCTGGGCTGGAGCGTAAGCCGTAGGCTTTGCCATCCACAAACAGGTATTCCGCCCGCAGCAACGCGTCGCCCTTCTCTTCGCGCAGGGTAAAGCCCACCACCGATACCGCAGTGCCGGGTTTGATCTCCTGCACCTGCCAGGCCTGCATGCGGGTCAGGGGCGCCAGCTCCACTTCCCAGCGTCGATCTTTGCGGGTGGGCAAAACCGTCTTGGCCAGCAAGGCCTTGCCATCCACGGGGGACGCCTGCGCAGGCACCACACGCTGGGCCAGATCCGCAGGCAGCTTCAGCTCGGCAGGTGTCTCCAGCTCCAGCTCGGCGTGTGGATTTTGCCAGCGCACTTTGCGCACGGTGCCTTCCAGGTAGATGGGACGGTCGGGGTCAAAACTGCTCCACCCATGGTGGGCACGCGCGCCCCAGGGAATGGCCGTTGCGGCCAGGAGCACGTGGCGGCGTTGCAGGCTCATCGGTTCTCTCCTTGTCATGTCCGATCAGAGGTAAGCAATCCAGCGGCCACACACCACCACAGCCAGCCAGATCACGGTGGAACCCAGCATCTGTACCCGGGCCAGAGCATCCAGGCGAGCCAGGGAACCCCGCCCATGGAACCACGCGGCGTTGCAACCTGCAAGCATTAACAGCAGCATCTTCAAGGTGAATGCGCGGCTGGCGAGCAGTTCGGCAGGCTGTGTGGCAAACATCAAGAGGCCCGACGCCGCCGCCAGGCCAAAACCACACAATGCCAGCGACAGGCTGAGCCGCGCCAAATCCTTGACGGGCAGCGCCGCCCCACGGCCAAACACCCGCAACTCCAGCAAGACCAAATTGCCCAACAGCAAGGCAATGCCCACGATGTGCACCACCTCCAGCGCGGGGTAAGCCCACGCATGGGACTTAAGAGTTGCAAAAAACATCGGGGTGGCCTTGTTGCTCAGTGCAGCAGTTCGAGCATCAGCGAGATCCTGGCCTTCAAGGGGGATAGCCCCTGGGAGTCCGGCAATGCGTCCCCCGGCTTGGGCAGCACCTGCCCCTCGGAGCAGCGTGTGGACCGCACCACGCGCACACCCGCCTCCTGGGCACGCAGCAATGCGGCCTCCAGAGCATGGTGGATGGTGCCATTGCCCGTGCAGGCCACCACCAGCCCCTGGACCCCATCTCGCACCAGTGCGTCCACCATGGTTCCCGATGCGCCAGCGTGGCTGATGACCACTTCCACGCGGGGCCAGGCTGCGGCATTCACTACATTTTCAATAGCATTCAATGCTGGAACACCAGGCGCCAGGGGCCAATCCTGCACAAGACGGACAGCCCCCTCCTCCACCCAACCCAAAGGCCCGGCCTCGCCCGAGTTGAACGCATTCACCCGGTAGGGGTGCACCTTCTGAACCTGCCGTGCCCCATGAATTTCGCCAGCGGCGACCGCCAGCACACCCCGTGCGCCGGGCGTGACCGCCACAGCAACAGCATCCAGAAGATTCTGAGGCCCATCGGGCGTGAGCGCCGTGGCCGGGCGCATGGCACAGGTCAGCACCACGGGTTTCGCGCGGGTGTCCAGCACTTCGTGCAGAAACCACGCCGTCTCTTCCAGCGTGTCGGTTCCGTGGGTAATGACTACACCACGCACCTCGGGATCTTCCAGGTGGTGCGCACAGCGCAGCGCCAGCGCCTGCCACACCTGGCCATCCATGTCCTTGCTGTCGATCTGGGCCACCTGCTCCGCCACCAGCACGCCCCGCGCGGCCTGCTGCAATCCGGGAACAGCTGCAAGCAGCTGCCCGACCCCTACCTGCGCAGCGGTGTAGCCGATGTTGTCGCCAGCCTGCGCGGACGTGCCTGCAATGGTCCCTCCGGTGCCCAAAACCACAATTTTTTGCCCACTCACTTGCGTACTCCGAAAAACTGGTGAAAAATACAGTTACTGGATTAAAAAACAGTTGTCCATCACTGTAGCCGCCTCCACCGGAAACCACCATGCTCGACAACCCGAAACTCACTGCCCGCCAGCAACAGATTCTGGATCTCATCCAGACGGCCATTGCACGCACCGGGGCGCCCCCCACCCGTGCAGAGATCGCTGCCGAACTGGGGTTCAAGTCGGCCAACGCGGCAGAAGAACATCTCCAGGCGCTGGCGCGCAAAGGCGTGATCGAGCTGGTCAGTGGCACATCCCGTGGCATCCGGTTGCGCGGTGACACCGTGCGCTCCATCAATGCAGCACGCGGCAACCAGTTCAGCCTGCCGATTCCCGGACTCTCACAACTGGTGCTACCCCTGGTGGGGCGTGTGGCGGCAGGGTCGCCCATTCTCGCGCAGGAACACGTTGACCAAACCTACAGTGTGGAAAACAGCCTGTTCCATCACAAGCCCGATTACCTGCTCAAAGTGCGCGGTATGTCGATGCGCGATGCCGGAATCATGGATGGCGATCTGCTGGCCGTGCAGTCCACCCGCGAAGCCCGCAACGGCCAGATCATCGTGGCCCGCCTGGGAGACGATGTGACGGTCAAGCGCCTGCGCCGTACTGCGACCGCCATCGAACTGCTGCCCGAGAACCCGGATTACCCGGTCATCGTGGTGCAGCCCGGCGAACCCTTTGAGATTGAAGGGCTCGCCGTCGGCCTCATCCGCAACACCATGCTGATGTAGCCACAGCGCTCCATCGCATTCACTCATGAATTAGTTCGTTAGCTGCCGCGCTGCAGGTGGCGGGCGTTTGGCGCACTGGTAAAACCAGTACGCCAGCCCTGCGGTGCCGGTTTACTTTGCAATCCTGCCTATGTCCAACCCCCGACCTTCGGAGTTTTCACATGGGAATTGCCTTGACCACCTTTTCTGCGCTCTCCAGCACTCTGCGTACCCTGACCCACTGGCTCCACACCTTCAAGGAGCCGTCTGCAGCAGACCTGCCAGCGCCCCGCCCCCATCCCGATGACGCGGACCTGGGCCGCAGGAGCGGATCAGCAGGCACTGACAAACCCCGCCATCCATCCAACATCCCCAGCCAACGTCCACCGCGAGGCAACTGGCCCTTTACGGTCAGCCCCCAGACACCACCCACCGGAGCCACCACGCGGTTTGTGGCCACCAATACCGATGCCCGGGCGTTCATACCGCCGCCTGCCGCTACCCGCGTTGCCTGTGGATCATCCAGATTGGCAGACGGCTCAGGCTGCAGGGCTGCCAAGGTCCTGCGCAGGCTCCCCACATCGGGCGGCTCAGGCCGACTGGTGATCGCCGGCCGCATGGCCGATGTGTGCGCCGAGCTGGACCGCCTGGCTGCATCCGAGGCGGCGCTGCAAGCCTGTTGAGCCCAAGGCATGCACCACCCAGCGATCCATTGACTGCTTTGTATATGGAGGATGCCGCCTGATCGCTGTGGACGGCGCTTGTCGAGGTCGCCAACACTCCGTCACCAAAAGCCCCATCCTTTCCTGTGCCAGGGGGCGGTCCGGTATGAAACGACCGGCGTGGCCAAGGCACAATGTCGGGATGAACATTGTGATCCTCGACGACTACCAGGACGCAGTCCGCAAGCTCCACTGCGCATCCCGGCTTGACGCGTACACCGCCAAGGTCTACACCAACACCGTCAAAGGGCTGGGCCAGCTGTCCGTCCGCCTCAAAGACGCTGACATCATCGTGCTTGTGCGGGAGCGCACCCAGATCACCCGTCAACTGGTGGAGAAACTTCCCCGTCTCAAGCTCATCGCGCAAACCGGCAAGATCGGCAATCACATTGATGTAGCTGCCTGTACGGAACGTGGGATTGCAGTGGCAGAAGGCATAGGCTCACCCGTGGCCCCCGCAGAGCTGACGTGGGCACTTGTCATGGCCGCAATGCGCCGACTGCCGCAGTACATCTCCAACCTCAAGCATGGCGCCTGGCAACAATCAGGGCTGAAGACGGCGTCCATGCCTCCCAATTTTGGCCTTGGCAGCGTGCTGCGGGGCAAAACGCTGGGTATCTGGGGTTATGGCCGCATTGGCCAATTGGTGGCGGGCTACGGGCGTGCTTTTGGAATGAATGTCCGCATTTGGGGGCGTGAGGCATCACGCGCCCAGGCCTTGACGGATGGATACCAGGCTGCCACCACGCGCGAGGAGTTTTTCTCGCAATGCGATGTGATCTCGCTCCACCTTCGGCTCAACGACGAAACGCGCGGCATCGTCTCACTCGAAGATCTGTCTTGCATGAAGCCCACCTCCCTGCTGGTCAACACTTCGCGTGCCGAGCTGATTGAGACCGATGCCCTGATTGCCGCCCTGAACCGGGGCCGCCCCGGCATGGCCGCTGTCGATGTATTCGAGAGCGAACCCATCCTTCAGGGCCATGCCCTGCTGCGGCTGGAGAACTGCATTTGCACGCCCCACATTGGCTATGTAGAGCAAGACAGCTATGAGCTTTATTTTGGTGCAGCGTTCGACAATGTGGTGAATTTCATCAAAGGCACTCCCACCAACATCGTGAATCCAGGCGCACTGCAGGTGCGGCGTTAATTTGGCGCAAAAATCGGGCACATCCATCCTCGCTATTGCGGGAAGCAACAAGACTGGAAGCTCCTGACCTCAGTACGATTGCACCTTCTGCTGCGCCTAGCGCCGGTTTTGGTCATCGCCCGAGTCTTTAACAAACTCCAGCTCCTGGGCATTGAGCAGCCAAGCAGAACAACCTGCTCACCCCACCTAGCTGCATTTGAACAACAAAAAAGGGCTTCCCAAAGGAAGCCCTTTTGTTTGGCGCTCTCCAAAGCCAAAAAGACCTTGAAGAGCCAGACCACTCCGATTACAGAGGGGTCTTCTTGCCGTCCTTGTAGACGTACAGAGTGATGGCGGGGTTCTTCATTTCGCCATTGGGTTCAAAAGCGATGGTGGAGGTCACACCCTTGAAGTTGGACTTGGCCAGTTCGTTCACATACACCTTGGGGTCCACGGAGTTGGCGCGCTTCATAGCGTCCACCAGCAGGAACGTGGCGTCGTAGGTGTAGGGGCTGTAGACCTGGAACTGGTTGGGGTACTTGGCATCGTACTTGGCCTTCCAGGCCGTGCCGCCGGGCATCTTGGCCAGCGAAGAGCCGCCTTCAGCACAGATCACGTTGCCCAGGGTCTTGGCACCCGCTGCGAGCTTGGCGATTTCAGACGTGCAGACGCCGTCACCACCGAAGTACTTGACGTTGCCCATGCCCAGTTGTTCCATCTGGCGCAGCATGGGGCCGGCTTGAGGGTCCATACCGCCGTAGAACACTGCATCAGGGTTCTTGGACTTGATGGCCGTCAGGATGGCCATGAAGTCGGTTGCCTTGTCGGTCGTGAACTGCTCGTCCACCACTTTCATGCCCTTGGCAGTGGCAGTCTTCTTGAACACGTCTGCCACACCTTGGCCGTAAGCGGTACGGTCGTCAATGATGGCAACGGTCTTCAGCTTGAGCGTATCCACAGCGTAGAACGCCAGGCCAGCGCCCAGGGCGTTGTCATTGGCGATGATACGGAATGTGGTCTTGTAGCCAGGCTTGGTCAGGTTGGGGTTGGTCGCAGCGCCCGTCACCATCGGGATGCCGCAGTCGTTGTAGACCTTGGAAGCAGGAATGGTGGTACCGGAGTTGAGGTGGCCGACAACGCCTGCAACTTTGGAGTCGCACAGCTTTTGTGCAGCGGCCGTGCCCTGCTTTGGATCGGCAGCGTCATCTTCAGCTTGAAGTTCGAACTTGATCTTCTTGCCGCCGATGGTGATGCCTTGAGCGTTCAGCTCTTCAATGGCCATGCGGGCGCCATTTTCGTTGTCCTTGCCGTAGTGGGCTTGGGCGCCGGAAACCGGAGCCACATGGCCGATCTTGACCACCTGCTCTTGTGCAGAGGCCACACCAGCAACAGCCGCGATAGCAGCAACCACGGTCAGTTTCAACTTCAATTGCATATCAAATCTCCAGTAAAGATAAACGCTGAGAATCTTCTTGTGTCTCAACGCAGGCGAACATATCGCAATTTACGGGCCAGATCATTAGGGAACACGATTAAACGCGAGAGAAACCACAGGGGAATACCCTGTCATCCCTTTGGCACCGAGGACGCGCCACTGGCCAGCTCGTCCGCCACCGCCTCGTACACGGCATGCCGGACCACGGATTCAATCTCTTCACGCAGTCGCGGCAGCACCGATCGTGTCTGCTCCTGCACCACGGTGGCGATGGCTTCACGCAAACGTTGATCCAGCACAACGTCCACACGCTGCATGACCCTGTGCACCATGTACTCCTCCATGCCTTCCGGCAGTGGCCGGGTGAGCTGCGGTCTGGGCGTCTTTGAAGACCCGAGGGTCGACGCGAGAGATGCAGGCGAAGACGAAGACGCGGGAGCCACTGCCGCCGCAACGGGAGCTCGGTGAACCAATGGAGCGGGCGCACTCTGCATAGGCGCTGGTGCAGCCGGGCGTGGCGCCATCACTGCAGGCGGGCGGGCACTGGGCAGAGGGGGGCTCAGCGGTCGTGTCGCAGGCTGCGCTGCTGTCGGGCTGGGTCTTGCAGCGGGCAACGCGGACGGAGACATGACCGTGGTGCGCAATGGTGCAGAGGACGCCGGCGGCAGAGGCGCGGAGTCCGGCACCTGCACCACTTCGGTGAGGGTGGGAACGAAGCGCGGGGGCGTTTTGGGAGGAGGCAGCGCCATCAGCCAGCTTTCAGCACCAAGTCGTGGCGGGTGATGGCATAGCCGCGCGATGCATAGTGGCGCCAGCGCGCCCGGGCCTCGCCGCGATCCAACTCATCCTGCGCACTCACCACTTCCACCAACCGATCAAACCGGCCAAATCCCTCCGGCACCTCCGCGTGCAGGTTCAGTAGCACTTCATGGTGCGGGGCAGACCGGGCATCGACAGTCAGCAACACGGGAGACGCATGGACTAGGTCTTCATCAGCATCGCCAAGGCAATGGGCCACAAAGTCCTGCGGAGCAAGGACCCAGAGCATGCGGTCCAGCGTCGCCAAGGTGTCGGGCGGCGCCGCAATCACCAGGCGGGCCCCGCTGCGCTGCACCTTGCGCGCAAAGCGGCATGCGTAGGCCAGCTTGTCCGGCGCATTGAAATGAAACGCAACCTCGGTCATGGCACGCTCAGGCCGTCTTGGTGCGCACGGAGCGTTTTGCCGCCGCAGGCTTTGAAACCGGCTTGGCGGCAATGGCCTGGCCCATCAGATAGTGCACCAGAAGTCCCACCGGCCGCCCTGTGGCACCTTTGGCGGCGCCACCCTTCCAGGCCGTGCCAGCGATATCCAGGTGCGCCCATGGCATGTCGCCCACGTACTTTTGCAGGAACTTCGCGGCGGTGATGGAACCCCCCGCACGGCCGGCTACATTGCCCATGTCGGCGAAATTGCTCTTGAGACCATCGGCATAGTCGTCGTCCAGCGGCATGCGCCAGCAAGGGTCCTGGGCAGACTCGCCAGCCTGCTGCAATGCGGATGCCAGGGGATCGTTGTTGGCGAACAGACCACTGCGCACACCACCGAGCGCAATCACGCAGGCGCCGGTCAGGGTGGCGATGTCCACCACGGCGGCAGGCTTGAAGCGGGCGGCGTAGGTGAGCGCATCGCACAGCACCAGACGGCCTTCGGCGTCGGTGTTCAGGATTTCGATGGTCTGACCGCTCATGCTCGTGACCACGTCTCCCGGCTTGACGGCACGGCCATCGGGCATGTTCTCGCAGGCGGGTATCAGCCCCACCACATTGATCGAGGGCTGCAACTCTCCCAGAGCGCGAAAGGTGCCCAGCACGCTGGCAGCGCCGCACATGTCGAACTTCATCTCGTCCATCTCCGGGGCAGGCTTGATGGAGATGCCCCCGGTATCGAACGTAATGCCCTTGCCCACCAGCACGATGGGAGCCTGGTCTTTGGCCGCGCCGTTGTAGCGCAATTCGATGAATCTCAGGGGTTCCTCGGAACCCCTTGCCACAGCGAGGAAGGCGCCCATGCCCAACCGGGCCACTTCGGCCGGGCCGTGGACCTTGCACTGGATGCGGGGCAGCTTGCTCAGGGTCTTGGCGGCATCGGCGAGCAGGGTGGGGGTGGCATGGTTGGCGGGGCGATTGCCCCATTCCCGCGCAAACTCAACCCCAGCCACCAGCGCCACACCGGCGTCGAAGTCCTCGCGCACATCCGGGGCGGTGGGTACACCCACCACGCAGCGGCTCAGGCTGCGTGCCTCCACCTTGGTCTTGGTGGTAGTGTAGACATAGCTCACTTCGGCCACAGCCTGCACAGCGGCGCTGACAGAAGCGGCTTGCACGGCTCCGGCAAAACACAACACCACCCGTTTGGTCTGCGGCGCCTTGACGGCACCCCCCACCGCCTGCAGCGCCTGGCGGGTGGCACGGGCAGATCCGTCACCCTGCCCCACCAACACTACGCGACGGGCGGCAACGGCAGGCACCTGGTACAGCTGCAGGTGCTTGCCCGCCTTCGTGGCCAGATCCCCGTTCTTGAGCGCCAGGGCCGCCAGGGCGGACAGCGCATCCTTGCCGGGCTTGAAGCCCTCAGGGAGCAGCACAACCAGCAGGTCGCATTTCTCTGAAGCTGCCGCAGCAAGGTCAAGGGTCTTGAGATCAAAGTTCATAATCGGTGTTTTCCTTTTGAGCGTGCTATGCACTTTGAAATGCACGCAAAAGTGCATAGCGCGCTCCTAGCCAATGTTATTCGATTCATCCATCCGCAAGGAGCTGGCGCGCAGCTTTGGCGCGACGCTCGTGGTGCTGGTGACCGTGGTCATGACCATGATGCTCATCCGCACCCTGGGACAGGCATCCAAGGGCAGCGTGAGCCCTTCCGATGTGATGCTGGTCATGGGCTTCACGGTGCTGGGGCAGTTGCCCACCATCTTGAGCCTGAGCCTCTTCATCGCTGTGGTCGGCACACTTTCGCGCATGTACCGTGACAGCGAAATGGTCATCTGGTTTGCCAGCGGCCGTGGCCTCATCAGCCTGCTGCGGCCCTTGCTGCGTTTTGCGTGGCCGGTCATGGTGGTCATTGCTGTGCTGTCGCTGCTGGTGTGGCCCTGGGCCAACTCCCAGATTCAGGAACTCAAGACGCGCTACGAACAACGCAGCGACATCGACCGCATCGCGCCCGGCGAATTCCAGGAATCCTCCAACGGCAGCCGGGTGTTCTTCATCGACAAGGACAGCCCCGACACGCAGGCTGGCAACAACATCTTCATCGCAGCCACCGACGGCGCCCGCGAATCCGTGACCTCTGCGCGCAGCGCGCGGCTGGAGACACGGGGCGGCGAGCGCATGGCGGTGCTGAGCGAAGGCCAGCGCCTGGAGACCTCGCGCGACAAGCCCGGCGTCAAGATCAGCGAGTTCTCCGAATACGGCACCCGCATTGGGTCGGCACCTGCAGGCTCGGCGGAAGAACTGTCTGTGAAGACCCGCGCCACGCACGAGCTGCTGATGCAACCCTTGCCCGCCTACCGCGCCGAGCTGGGCTGGCGCCTGGGGCTGGCGCTGGCCGCCATCAACTTCGTCGTGCTGGGCCTGGCCGTGGCCAGCGTCAACCCGCGCGCTGCGCGCAGCACCAGCCTGGTGTTCGCGCTTTTTGCCTTCATCGTGTACTACAACCTCATGACGCTGGGACAAAGCTGGGTGGGTGCGGGCCGGTTGGGCCTGCTGAGCTTCATGGTGCTGCTGCATGGCGGCATGCTGACCATGTCGCTGCTGATCCTGGCTGCGCGCCACAACCACTGGACCGTGCGGCGGCTCTGGCAGCCCCGTCCGACCAGGAGCCCCGCATGAAAACCATTCGCCGCCTGATCCACCGCGAAGCCCTGTTCGCCGTGGCCTTTGTCACCGCCGGATTTCTGGCGCTGTTTTTCTTTTTTGACCTGGTGGACGAACTGCGCTGGGTGGGCCGCACCGGCGCCGAGGGCTACCAGCTCTCGCATGCTTTCCTGTTCGTGGTGCTGAGCATTCCCAGCCACCTGTACGAATTGCTGCCCATTACCGTGCTCATCGGCACCATCTTCGTGATGGCTCGGCTCGCCCAAAGCTCCGAATTCACCATCATGCGCACCAGCGGCATGGGCCCGTGGCGTGCCTTGCGCACCTTGGTGGCGCTGGGGGGCTTCTTTGTACTGTTGACCTTTGCGGTAGGCGACTACATTGCGCCGCTGACCGACCGCGCCGCCCAGCTCGTCAAGGTGCGATACCTGGGGCGCCTGACCACTGGCGCCACGGGCGCCTGGCTCAAAGAGCGCCAGGACGACCACTCCTATGCCGTGAACGTGCGCGCCCTCACACCCAATGGCGGCATGCTGGACGTGCGTATCTTTGAATTCGATGCCAAGGGCCGGCTCGCCTCGCAGACGCGGGCCGCATCCGGCCAGTTTGGGCCTGACGGTGCGTGGAACCTGGAGCAAGTGCAGCGCAGCCGCTTCGAACAGCGCGGCAACGACGAGGCGCGTGTGGAGCACCTGGATGCACCCACCCTGCAGTGGCCCACCCGCATCAGCGCCGACATGGTGGCCGCCTCGCTGCTCAAACCCGACCGCATGGCCACCATCGACCTCTTCCAGTACATCCGCCACCTCGACGCCAACGGCCAGTCTGCCCAGCGGTACGAAATCGAGTTCTGGCGCAAGGTTTTCTACCCGCTCAGTTGCCTGGTGATGGTGGTGCTGGCCCTGCCTTTTGCCTACCTGCATTTCCGCTCGGGCGGCATTGCGGGCTATGTGTTTGGCGGCGTCATGGCGGGCATCAGCTTCTTCTTGCTGAACAACGTGTTCGGCTATGCAGGCAACCTGCAGAACTGGTCGCCCTGGCTCACCGCCGCCGCGCCTGGGCTCATCTATTCCGTGCTGTCGCTAGCCGCCTTCGGCTGGCTGGTGCTTCGCCGGTAAAATTTTTTTAAGCCTTTTGGGCCTCTACCGCTTATGCAGCAAGCGCAAGCCGCTATCATTTTATTCGCACACGGATCGCGGGACCCACTCTGGCGCGTGCCGCTGGAAGCCGTTGCGGCGCATATCGCCGCGCAGCAGCCTGGCAGGCCGGTCCTTTGCGCTTACCTGGAACTGTGCACACCATCGCTGCCAGATGCCGCCCAGCAACTCGCCGCGCAGGGCGCCACGCAGGTCACCGTGGTGCCCATGTTCCTGGGCACCGGCAAGCATGCGCGTGAAGACCTGCCCGTGCTGGTGCAGGACCTGCGTGCCGCCCACCCCGGCGTTCATTTCCACGTGCAGACCGCCATCGGCGAAGACCCGCGCATGACCGCATTGATGGCAGAAATCGCGTGCGAGGCGCCCCAAAGCTGAGGTTCTTCCAATATCTCTTAGATGCTTGCAGCATAATGATGCAACCCTTTAGGCGATATCAGATATGAACCTGCACCAATTCCGCTTCGTTCAAGAGGCAGCACGCCGCAACCTCAACCTGACTGAAGCCGCCAAGGCCCTGCACACCTCCCAGCCCGGCGTCTCCAAGGCCATCATCGAGTTGGAAGAAGAACTGGGCGTGGACATCTTTGCCCGCCACGGCAAACGCCTCAAGCGCATCACCGAGCCCGGCCAGCACGTGCTCAAAAGCATCGAAGTCATCATGCGCGAGGTGGGTAACTTGAAGCGCATTGGCGAGCAGTTCAGCGCACAAGACAGCGGCACCTTGAGCATCGCCACCACCCATACCCAGGCCCGCTACGTGCTGCCCGTGCCCGTGGCGCGGCTGCGTGAGGCCTACCCCAAAGTCAACATCAGCCTGCACCAGGCCACGCCGCACGAGGTGGCGCGCATGGTGATCGATGAAGTGGCAGAAATCGGCATGGCCACCGAATCCCTGGCAGATTACCCCGAACTCGTCACCCTGCCCTGTTACGAATGGCAGCACGTGCTGGTCGTGCCCAACGACCACCCGCTCGCGCAGAAGGAACGCATCGGCCTGGACGACCTGGCGCACGAGGCGTTGATTACCTACCACCCCTCATTCACCGGCCGGGGCAAGATCGACCAGGCCTTTGCCGCCCGCAAGCTTCAGCCTCGCATCGTGCTCGAAGCCATCGACTCGGACGTGATCAAGACCTACGTGCGCCTGGGCCTGGGCATCGGCATCGTGGCTGAGATGGCCATGCGCGACGACCCGGTGGGCGACTTGGCCGTGCGCCCTGTGGGCCACCTTTTCGGGCAGAGCGTGGCACGCGTTGCCTTCAAGCGCAGCGCCTACCTGCGCAACTTTGTCTATAAATTTGCCGAACTGCTCAGCGACCGGCTGAGCCGCGACCTTATCGCACGTGCGATGACGGGGCACGTCAACGACTATGAGCTGTGACTTCGCCGTAGTTCGCCTGTCTTCAAAACACCTTTGATTTTTACGTTGTTGCGCCATGACCCAAGCTAACGCTGCCGCCCGCACCCCAGCCTTCCCCAGCAAGCTGCCCCACGTCGGCACCACCATCTTCACGGTGATGTCGGCCCTGGCCACCGAACACAAGGCCGTCAACCTGGGCCAGGGCTTTCCAGACTTTGAATGCGCCCCTGAGCTGGTGAACGCCGTCACCGCCGCCATGCAGGCCGGGCACAACCAGTACCCGCCCATGCCCGGCATCCCCGCGCTGCGCGAGGCCGTGGCCCGCAAGATCGAGGCGCTGCACGGCCGCGCCTACAACCCCAATACTGAAATCACCGTCACGGCGGGCGCCACGCAGGCCATCATCACCGCCATACTCGCCATCGTGCACCCGGGTGATGAGGTGATCGTGCTCGACCCCTGCTACGACAGCTATGTGCCCAACATCGAGCTGGCCGGTGGCAAAGCCGTGCGCGTGCCGCTCACGCCCGGCACCTTCCGCCCCGACTTCGCCAAGATCAGCGCCGCCATCACGCCGCGCACCCGCGCCATCCTCATCAATAGCCCGCACAACCCCAGCGCCACCATCTGGACGGCCGAGGAAATGCGCCAGCTCGAAGACCTGCTCGCGCCCACCGACATCCTGCTGATCAGCGACGAGGTGTACGAGCATATGGTGTTCGACGGCGCCGACCACCAGAGCGCCGCGCGCTTTGCAGGCCTGGCCGCCCGCGCCTTCATCGTGTCGAGCTTTGGCAAAACCTTCCACGTCACGGGCTGGAAGGTCGGCACCGTGGCCGCCCCCGCAGCGCTGACGGCCGAGTTCCGCAAGGTGCACCAGTTCAACGTGTTCACTGTGAACACGCCCATGCAGCATGGCCTGGCCGCGTACCTGCAGGACCCGGCTCCCTACCTGCAGCTGCCCGCGTTCTACCAGGCCAAGCGCGACCTGTTCCGCGAAGGTTTGGCGGGCTCGCGCTTCAAGCTACTGCCCAGTACCGGGAGCTACTTCCAGTGCGTGGACATCTCGGCGATCAGCGACTTGAACGAGGCCGATTTCTGCCAGTGGCTCACCCGCGAGGTGGGCGTGGCTGCGATTCCGCTGTCGGCGTTCTATGGCGACGGGTTTGACCAGCGCGTGGTGCGGTTCTGCTTTGCCAAGAAGGACGAAACGCTGCGCGCCGCGCTGGAGCGGCTTCGCAAGCTGTGATCTGCAGGGCCTATTGAGGCCCTACCTCGTCTGCCGCGCCAGCCACACCCCCGCCACTGCCAACGCCATCCCCACCAGCGCCCAGCCGCTGAGCGTCTCGCCAAACATGGCCCAGGCAATCAGCGCCGTGGTGGGCGGGGTCAGGTAGAACAGGCTGGCCACGTTCACTGCCCCGCCCCGGCGGATGAGCAGGTTCAGCAGGCTCACGGCCCCCAGCGAGAGCACCAGCACCAGCCAGCCCAGCGCAAACACAAACTCTCCCGTCCACGATATGGCCATGGATTCGGTGGCGTAGGCGACGGCGGCCATGGCCACGGCACAGGGCAGGTACTGAATCACCGATCCCGTGCGCAAGTCGAACGAGGGGCAGAACCGTTTCTGGTACAGCGTGCCGGCCGTAATGCCCAGCAGCGCGACCACAGCGGGCAGCAGCATGCCCATCAGTGCATTGGCTGGCACGGTGGCCACCTTGCCGGCCACCACCAGCGCCACGCCGGTAAAGCCCAGGGCCAGGCCCGCCCACTGGGCCGGCCGCACCTTCTCGCCCAGCAAAGCCCCGGCCACCAGGGCTGTCAGCAGTGGCTGCAACCCCACCACCAGCGCCGTGATGCCTGACGGCAGCCCGTGCCCGATGGCCATGAACACCCCGCCCAGGTACACGCCATGCACCAGCAGGCCCGACACCCCAATGTGCAGCCAGGCCCTTCCGGTTGGCGGCCACGGCGCACGCGCCACGGCGACCACCGCGAGCATGAGCACGATGACGATGGCAAACCGCAGCGCCAGAAAGGTCAGTGGCTCCACATACGGCAGCCCCAGCTTGGCGCCGATAAAGCCGGTGCTCCAGAGCGCCACAAAAAGCAAAGGGACCAGCGAATTGAGCGGACTGGAAGCGCTGGGACGGAGTGGAGTGGCCTGGGTCATGAAGAAAAGAAACGAAAACCGGGGTGGGGATGATCTCACCTTGCGAGCGCCTTGGCTCCGGGCTGGCATCCAAGCACTACTGTGACCCGGCTCCCGTGCTAGAAAGCCTCAGTGTGTGCCCCAGCAAGGCGTGCAGCAGCAGACACACCCAGCGCCTGCACCACCACCAGCCAGCCCGTGCCCCGCGCAAAGGTGAATCAGAGCAAAAACAGCCTCTAGCGCAGGAAGATAAAGCGCCAACAGCTATCAACTGGATAGCACACCACCACACACCTGTTTGATAGTCCGGCCGCGCTCCCGCGCATCTTGATGCGATCTTGATACCCCACCCCGCACTCTTGCGCCCATCTTGATGCGGCCATTCCTAGCATCGGTCCATGTCTCAAGGAGGACGCTATGGACTGGATATTTTTGGCGGCAGCAGGCCTGCTCTGGCTGGCTGTCTATGGGCTGGCCCAGGGTTGCGCGCGGCTGCAACAGCAAGCGCAAGGGGGGCGGTCATGACCAGCGGCTGGATGATTCTGGCGGCCGTGCTGGCTGCTGCCCTGTTGGTGTACCTGGTCGCTGTGCTGCTGCGGCCGGAGGACTTTTCATGAGCACCGGTGCCTGGCTGCAATTGGCAGTGTTTATGGCACTGCTGCTGGCGCTGGCTTGGCCGCTGGCGCGCTGGATTGACGCCGTCATGGCAGGCCGCTTTGCCCTGGGGCGGCGGCTGGAGGGGCCGCTGTTCAAACTGGCTGGCGTGCGGCCCGACGAAGAAACTGGCTGGCTGCGCTACGCGCTGGGCCTGCTGGTGTTCAACGGCCTGGGCGTGCTGGCCGTGTATGCGCTGCAACGCTGGCAGGCGGTGTTGCCCCTCAACCCGCAAGGCATGGCTGCCGTGTCGCCGGACTCGGCCTTCAACACGGCCATCAGCTTTGTCACCAACACCAACTGGCAAGGCTATGGTGGCGAGAGCACCATGAGCTACCTCACGCAGATGCTGGCGCTGACGGTGCAGAACTTTCTGTCTGCCGCCACAGGTCTTGTGGTGGTCATTGCACTGGTGCGTGGTTTTTCAAGGCACTCTGCACAATCCATCGGCAACGTATGGGCCGACCTGACCCGTGCCACGCTTTGGGTGCTGCTCCCTCTGTCGCTGGTGCTGGCCGTAGTGTTTGCAGGCCAGGGCGTGATCCAGAACCTGTCACCCTATACCGAGGCACAGACGCTGGAGCCCGTCCACTACGACGCCCCCAAGCTCGATAGCGCAGGCCATCCCGTGCTCGACGCACAAGGCGCCCCGGTCACCGAGCCCGCCACACAAACCACCCAGACGCTGGCCATGGGCCCCGTGGCCTCACAGCTCGCCATCAAGATGCTGGGCACCAACGGCGGTGGCTTCTTCAACGCCAACTCGGCCCACCCGTTCGAGAACCCATCGGCCGCCAGCAACCTGCTGCAGATGCTGGCGATCTTCCTCATCCCCGCCGCGCTGTGCCTGGTGTTTGGCCGCATGGTGGGCGATGAGCGCCAGGGCTGGACGATTCTGGCAACGATGAGCCTCCTATTCCTGGTCGCAGTGGCGGCAGCCACCACGTTTGAGCAGCAGGGCAACCCGCTTCTGGCCTCGCTGGGCGTGGACCAAGCCGCCAGCGCGCTGCAGCCGGGCGGCAACATGGAAGGCAAGGAAACGCGGTTTGGCATCGCCGCCTCGGCCCTGTTCGCAGTGATCACCACAGCCGCGAGCTGCGGCGCGGTGATTGCGATGCACGACAGCTTCACCCCCCTGGGCGGCATGGTGCCCATGGTGCTCATGCAGATGGGCGAGGTGGTATTTGGCGGCGTGGGCTCGGGCCTGTACGGCATGCTGGTGTTCGCCATCATGGCCGTGTTCATTGCCGGGCTGATGATTGGCCGCACGCCCGAATACCTGGGCAAGAAGATCGAGGCGCACGAGATGAAGCTTGTGTCCATCGCGATCCTCATCACCCCGCTGCTGGTGCTGCTGGGCACTGCCGTGGCGGTGATGAGCGAAGCAGGCCGCGCTGGCCTGGCCAACCCGGGCGCGCATGGGTTCAGCGAGGTGCTGTATGCGCTGTCTTCCGCCGCCAACAACAACGGCAGCGCCTTTGCAGGCCTGTCGGCCAACACCCCGTTCTACAACACGCTGCTGGCCGTGGCCATGTGGCTGGGGCGGTTTGGCGTGATCGTGCCCGTGTTGGCCATGGCCGGTGCCCTGGCCGCCAAGAAGCGCGCCACCGCCACCGACGGCACCCTGCCCACCCACGGCCCGCTGTTTGTGGCGCTGCTGGCTGGTGTGGTGCTGCTGGTGGGTTTGCTGAACTATGTACCCGCCCTGGCGCTGGGACCGGTGGTCGAGCATTTGATGCTCTGGCCACGTTAAGAAGATAGCTGAGAGATTGTGATGACTCGCAAAACATTGACCCTGTTCGACCCCGCCCTGGTGCGCCCCGCGCTGCTGGAGGCTTTCAAGAAGCTGGACCCGCGCGTGCAATGGCGCAACCCCGTGATGTTTGTGGTGTACGTGGGCAGCGCATTCACCACCGCGCTGGCCGCCAGCAAACCTGAGGGCTTCACCGCTGCCGTGGCGCTGTGGCTGTGGTTCACCGTGCTGTTCGCCAACTTTGCCGAGGCCATGGCCGAGGGCCGCAGCAAGGCCCAGGCGGCTTCGCTGCGCGGCCTGAAAAAGCAGACCTGGGCGAAAAAGCTGGACGGCCAGTTTGACCGCAACACCCCACGCACCGCCATGACCTGGCTGCCCTTGGAGGCAGCCAACCTGCGCAAGGGCGATGTGGTGCTGGTGGAGGCGGGTGACACCATCCCTGCCGATGGCGAGGTGATCGATGGTGTGGCCTCGGTGGACGAGAGCGCCATCACCGGCGAATCCGCCCCGGTGATCCGCGAATCGGGCGGAGACTTCTCGGCCGTGACTGGCGGCACCCGCGTGCTGTCCGACTGGATCGTGGTGCGCGTGGCCGTGAACCCCGGCGAGACCTTTGTTGACCGCATGATCGCCATGGTGGAGAACGCCAAGCGCCACAAGACACCCAACGAGATCGCGCTGACCATTCTGCTGGTGGCGCTGACCATCGTGTTCCTGGGTGTGGTGGTCACGCTGCTGCCGTTCTCGCTGTTCAGCGTGCAGGCCAGCGGTGCGGGCGAGCCTGTGAGCCTGGTGGTGCTGGTGGCCCTGCTGGTGTGCCTGATTCCCACCACCATCGCAGGCCTGCTCAGTGCCATTGGCGTGGCAGGCATGAGCCGCATGATGCAGGCCAATGTGATCGCCACCTCAGGCCGCGCGGTGGAGGCTGCAGGCGACGTGGACGTGCTGCTGCTGGACAAGACCGGCACCATTACCCTGGGCAACCGCCAGGCCAGCCAGTTCATCTCGGCCCCGGGTGTCACGGATGCCGCCCTGGCCGACGCCGCCCAATTGGCATCGCTGGCCGACGAAACGCCCGAAGGCCGCAGCATCGTCGTACTGGTCAAGCAGAAGTTCAACCTGCGCGAGCGCGACATCGAGGCCATGGGCGCCCAGTTCGTGCACTTCACCGCCCAGACCCGCATGAGCGGGGTGGACCTGCCCGGCCCGCGCCTGTTGCGCAAAGGTGCAGCAGACGCCATCCGCAAGCATGTGGAGGCACTGGGCGGACGCTTTCCTACCGCCGTGCAGACGGCGGTGGACGACGTATCCCGCCGTGGCAGCACGCCCCTGGTGGTGGCCGATGGTGCCCACGTGCTGGGCGTGGTGGAGCTCAAAGACGTGGTCAAGGGCGGCATCAAGGAGCGCTTTGCCGAGCTGCGCCACATGGGCATCAAGACCGTGATGGTGACCGGCGACAACCGCCTCACTGCCGCCGCGATTGCTGCCGAGGCAGGCGTGGACGACTTCCTGGCCGAGGCCACGCCCGAAGCGAAACTGCAGCTCATCCGCAGCTACCAATCGGCCGGGCAGCTGGTGGCCATGACGGGCGACGGCACCAACGACGCCCCCGCCCTCGCCCAGGCCGACGTGGCTGTGGCCATGAACACGGGCACGCAAGCCGCCAAGGAGGCCGGAAACATGGTGGACCTGGACAGCAACCCCACCAAGCTCATCGAGATTGTGGAGACCGGCAAGCAGATGCTGATGACGCGCGGCTCGCTCACCACCTTCAGCATCGCCAACGACATCGCCAAGTACTTCGCCATCATCCCAGCGGCGTTTGTCACCACCTACCCGCAGCTGTCGGCGCTGAATTTCATGCACCTGGCCAGCCCTTCGTCGGCCATTCTGTCCGCCGTGGTGTTCAACGCGCTGATCATCATCTTCCTCATCCCACTGGCCCTGAAGGGCGTGGCCTACCGCGCCGTGGGTGCCGCCGCGCTGCTGCGCCGCAACCTCGCGATTTATGGGCTGGGGGGCATGGTGGTGCCGTTTATTGGCATCAAGCTGATTGACATGGTGTTGGCCGCCGCAGGTCTGACCTGAGCCGTGCCCCAACCAAAGACACCGCCCCCCAATCACTGACAAGGAAAATCGTATGCCTATCCGTATCCCCCGCGACGACGCGCCCGCCAGCCCAGGCGGCCTGCTTCGCCCTGCACTCACGCTGTTTATCGCGCTTTCCATCGTCACCGGCCTGCTCTACCCGCTGCTCGTCACCAGCGTGGCGCAGACCGCGTTCCCCCACCAGGCCAATGGCAGCCTGATCACCCAGGGTGGCAAGACTGTAGGCTCCGAGCTCATCGGCCAGTCGTACACCGAACCCGGCCACTTCTGGGGCCGCCCTTCAGCCACGGCGCCCATGCCCTACAACGCATCGGCATCGGGCGGCTCCAACCTGGGCCCCACCAACCCGGCGCTGACAGATGCCGTGAAGGCCCGCATCGAGGCCCTGCGTGCTGCGGACCCCGGCAACACCCGCCCCATGCCCGTGGACCTGGTCACCGCATCGGCCAGCGGGCTGGACCCGCAGATCAGCCCCGCCGCTGCCGACTACCAGGCAGCCCGCGTGGCAAAGGCCCGTGGCCTGCCGCTGGCGCAGGTGCAGGCCCTGGTGCAGCAGCACACCGAAAGCCCCTGGCTGGGTGTGCTGGGCGAGCCGCGTGTGAACGTGCTGGCTTTGAACCTCGCACTCGAATCGCTACCAAAATAATAGCTGCTTATGCTTGACGGACAAGCGCCAGAGGCCAATTTGATTCAAAATTGACGAGTACACTGTGCCCATGCAGGATCGCCCCGACCCCGACGCGCTGCTTCAGCGCATCCAGCAAGAGCAGGCCCAGCAGCAGCGCGGGCGGCTCAAGGTGTTCTTCGGCGCCTGCGCGGGCGTGGGCAAGACCTTCGCCATGCTGTCGGCGGCAAGGGCCGCACAAGCGCAGGGCCTGCCCGTCACCATCGGCGTGGTTGAGACGCACGGCCGGGCCGACACCGAGGCGCTGACCACGCACCTGCCGCGCCTGCCACTGCGCGCCCTGCCCTACAAAGACCGCACCCTGCCCGAGTTTGACCTGGACGCCGCCCTGGCTTGGGGCGCAGAGCACCCCGAGGGCCTGGTACTGCTCGATGAGCTGGCCCACAGCAACGTGCAAGGCTCGCGCCACCCCAAGCGCTGGCAAGACGCCGAAGAACTGCTGGCCGCAGGCATCGACGTGTGGTCCACCATGAACGTGCAGCACCTGGAGAGCCTGAACGACATCGTGAGCGGTATCACCGGCATCCGCGTGTGGGAGACGGTGCCCGACCAGTTTTTTGACGCGGCCGACGAAGTGGTGGTGGTAGACCTGCCGCCCGACGAGCTGCTCGAGCGCCTGAAGGCCGGCAAGGTCTACCTGCCCCAGCAGGCCGAGCGCGCCGCCGCCAACTTCTTTCGCAAAGGCAACCTGCTGGCTCTGCGCGAGCTGGCCCTGCGCCGCACCGCCGACCGGGTGGACGATGAAATGCGCGCCTACCGCCGCGCCAGCACCACCACTGCCGAAGCCGTGTGGCCCAACCGCGAGGCCCTGCTGGCCTGCGTGGGCACGGGCGACAACGCCGAAAAGGTGGTGCGCAGCTGCGCCCGCCTGGCCGCGCAGCTCGACCTGCCCTGGCACGCCGTGCATGTCGAGACGCCCGAGCAGCAAGGCCGGTCGGCCACGCTGCATCCGCAGGTGGAACGCACCTTGAAACTTGCGCAACAGCTGGGGGCCGTGGCCTGCACGGTACTGCCTGCCGCCCAGCCTGCGCAGGCCCTGGTGCGCTATGCGCGCGAGCACAACCTGGTGCGCGTGGTCATGGGCCGCAGCGCACGCCGCTGGCCCTGGCAGACCACGCTGGCCGACCAGGTGGGGCATCTGGCCAGCGACCTCGACCTGCTGCAGGTGGGCACGCTGCCCGCCCGCGCAGGCCTGGCGCGCCCCCCCACCTCCAATGCATCGCCTGAAACCACGAACAAGGGCACTGCCTTCTGGCCTGGCTACCTGGCGGCGGCCCTGGCCTGCTGCATTGCCGCCGTGGTGGCCACGCCGCTGGCCGATGTGCTGGAGCTGACCAACATCGTCATGCTGTTTTTGCTGGTGGTGGTGGGCGTGGCCTTGCGGTTTGGACGCGGCCCTGCCGTGATGGCCGCCATTCTGGGTGTGGCGTTTTTCGACCTTTTCTTTGTACCGCCGCGCTTCACGTTTGCGGTCAGTGACGCGCAGTACCTCGTCACCTTCGCCGTGATGCTGGTGGTGGCCCTGGTAGTGGGCCAGCTCACCGCCGGGCTCAAGGTGCAGGCAGAGTCCGCCACCGAGCGCGAACACCGCGTGCGCAGCCTGTACGACATGGCGCGCGACCTGTCTGCCGCGCTGCTGCCCGAGCAAGTGGCCGAAATCGGCGCGCGGTTCATGACCGGCGAGTTCAACGCAGGCAGCACTTTGGTGGTGGCTGACGACGGCAACCGCCTTCAGATACTGCCCGGTGGCAGCGCGCCGGTGGACATGGCCGTGGCGCAATGGGCGTTTGAGCGCGGTGAGCCTGCTGGCCGGGGTACGGACACCTTGCACTCCAGCCCCACGCTGGTGCTGCCGCTCAAGGCGCCCATGCGCATCCGCGGCGTGCTGGTGGTGGCCATGCCCCAGGGCCAGGTGCCAGGGGTGGAACCGCGTCGCCTGCTGCAGACCTGTGCCTCGCTGCTGGCCATCTCGCTGGAGCGCATCCACTACATTGATGTGGCGCAAAAAAGCACGGTGCAGATCGAGTCCGAGCGGCTACGCAACTCGCTGCTCTCTGCCATCTCGCACGACTTGCGCACGCCGCTGGCCTCACTGGTGGGCCTGGCCGAATCACTGGCGATGGTGCAGCCGCCCCTGCCCGCCCACCAGCAGGAGCTGACCGGCGCCATCCAGCAATCGGCCCAGCGCATGAGCGCGCTGGTCAACAACCTGCTGGACATGGCCCGCCTGGAGGCTGGGGCCGTGCAGCTCAACAAGGCCTGGCAGCCGCTGGAAGAAGTGGTGGGCAGTGCGCTGGCTGCCAGCGCCCCCGTCATGGGCGCCCACCGTGTGGACGTGCACCTGCCCGACGACCTGCCACTGCTGCAGATCGACGCCGTGCTGATGGAGCGCGTGCTGGTCAATCTGCTGGAAAACGCCGCCAAGTACACGCCCGCCGGCACGGCCATCCACATCGGGGCGCAGGCCCAGAGCGATGCGGTGGCCCTGACCATCACCGACGAAGGCCCCGGCCTGCCCAAAGGCCGCGAGGAGCTGCTGTTTGAAAAGTTCGAGCGTGGGGCCCGCGAAAGCGCCACGCCCGGTGTGGGCCTGGGGCTGGCCATCTGCCGCGCCATCGTGCAGGCGCATGGCGGCAGCATCAGGGGCGATACCATCCTCAACGCCCAGGGCCAACCTGCGGGCGCACGCTTCACGCTGCTGCTGCCACGCGGCACACCGCCCACCGACCTGGGCACCGATACCGATACCAACAGCGACGTTTGACGGCACGGCCCCGCAACCACCATGACCGACCTGCCCACCCACATCCTCATCGTCGAAGACGAAGCCGACATCCGCCGCTTTGTGCGCCTGACGCTGGAGAGCGAAGGCCACACCGTGCACGAGGCCGCCACCCTGCAGCGCGGCCTGATCGAAGCTGGCACGCGCCGCCCCGACCTGGTGGTGCTGGACCTGGGCCTGCCCGATGGCGACGGCGTGGACCTGATCCGCGACCTGCGCACCTGGTCGGCCATGCCCGTCATCGTGCTCTCGGCCCGCAGCACCGAAGCCAGCAAGATCGCAGCGCTGGATGCGGGGGCCGACGACTACCTGGTCAAACCGTTCGGCTCGGGCGAGCTGATGGCCCGCGTGCGCGCCCAGCTACGCCGCAGCCAGCGGGCATCCAGCGCCGAGGCGCAACCCGTCATCCAGTTCGGCGACATCACCGTAGACCTGGCCCGCCGCACCGTGGCGCGCCGCACGGGAGAGGATGGCAGCGAGGCCCTGCACCTCACGCCCATCGAGTACAAGCTGCTCACGCACCTGGCGTCACAGCCCGACCGCGTCATCACCCACCAGCAGTTGCTCAAGGCCGTGTGGGGGCCGGGCCATGCCGAAGACACGCACTACGTGCGCGTGCACATGGCTAACCTGCGCAAGAAGGTGGAGGGCAACGCCTCGATGCCCCAGCATTTGCGGACCGAGGCGGGCATCGGGTACCGTTTCGTGCCTTGAGCACTCATACCCATTTGCTTTCAAAAATATGAAACCGTAGTTGTCCGTTGCGTTGTGCACCGCCCGCGATGCATGAAACTGGCGCAGCCCAAACCCAGTGCCGCCGCGCTGGGGGCGTACCCCTCACAGATGGCGAAGCAACGTGAGAGAGGGGGAAGGCGCGAAGCGACTCAGGGGGTGTTTCACTTCAGGCGCAGCGCAAGGCCCGCTCCCCCGCCACCCGCAAGCGCTCCTTCAACGAAACGGGTGCAAGCACTTCGAACTCCACATCGAGCGCCATCAGCCAGTACACCAGCGAATCGTTGGCGCCGCATTCCAGCTGGCACCGCTGCCCCTCATCGAGCGCCGACACCACACCTGCCGACTGCGGAATGCGTCTGGCCATCTCTTGATACGGTGCATGCAACACAATGCGCGCCTGTTCGGCATGGGGCGCCACTGCAATCGAACGTGAAACGTATGCCTTCAGATCCCCTCCATCGGGCGACACCCGGGGCGCGAAATGGGCACCCACCGTGGGAGCCCCCACGATGCGGTCGATACGGAAGGTGCGCCAGTCCTCCCGCACCCGGTCCCACGCCACCAAGTACCAGCGGTGGCCGGTATGGGCCAGGCCCTGGGGCTCCACGCTGCGTTCGGCGCTGCGGCCCTTGCTGTCGCCGTAGGTGAACGCCAGGCGCAACTGGTCACGGCAGGCCGACGCCAGCGTGGCCAGCAACGAGGCATCCACCACCGGCCCGACACGGTCCATGGGCAGGATGGTGGAGCGTAGTGCATCCACCTGCTGCCGCAGGCGGGCGGGCATGGCCTGCTCCAGCTTGACCAGGGCCCGAAGTGCGGGCTCTTCAATGCCGCCGACCGCGCCGGCCGTGGCAGTGCGCAGGGCAATCGACACGGCCAGCGCTTCGTCGTCGTCCAGCAGCAAGGGCGGCAGCGCCTGACCGGCCCGGAATGCATAGCCGCCCGCCACGCCGCTGCTGGCATGCACGGGGTAGCCCAGCTGGCGCAGGCGGTCGATGTCGCGCCGCAAGGTGCGCGGGTGCACTTCCAGGCGCTCGGCCAGTTCCGGCCCCATCCAGTGGTTGCGCGTCTGCAGCAAGGAGAGCAGACGCAGCAGGCGGGTTGATGAAGTGAGCATGGCGCGACTTTACTTTTTATTGCGGACTGAAATTGTCCGCAATGGCTTTTACAGTGGCAACACCTTTTCTTCCACAGCCACCCAAGGAGCTTTCCATGTCCATCGTTCTCTACTGGCATCCCATGTCCAGCGCCACCCCCATCGCCTGCGCTCTCACCGAGCTGGCCGTGCCCCACGAACGCGTGAAGATCGACATCCGCACCGGCGAGCAGCGCCGCCCGGAGTACCTGGCCCTGAACCCCAATGGCAAGGTGCCCACCTTGACCGTGGACGGCGCCCCCATGTTCGAGGCCCTGGCCATCCACCTCTGGCTGGGCCATCGCTTTGGCATTGAGCGCGGGCTGTGGCCCGCTGCGGGCACGCCCGAGGCGCTGCAGGCCCTGTCGTGGTGCACCTGGGCGTATGTGACCTATGGTGCGCTCGTGGGACGCCTGCATGTGGCAACCCAAGGCGAAGAGGTTTGGCGCAACGCCGCCCAAGCAGAAGCCCTCCTGCGTCAACTGAGCGAGTTGCTGGCGGTGCTGGACGCGCGGCTGGCTGCGCAGCCCTGGATGCTGGGTGCCGACTATTCGCTGGTGGATTTAGTAGTGGGCTCGGTGCTGGGCTACAGCCTGTACCTGGGCGCCCCCGTCAACTCGCACCCGCATGTGCAGGCCTGGCTGGCGCGGGTGCAGGCACGCCCGGCGATGCAGATCGACGCTTGAAGACGGCGCGCAGAACGATGGGCGCTACAGCAGCACGATGTCGTACTGCTCCTGCCCCATCGCGCTCTCGGATTGCAGCGAGATCGGCTTCTTGATGAAGTCCGAGAGACCGGCCAGGTGCTGGCTTTCCTCGTCCAGGAACAGCTCCACCACGCGGGGTGAGGCCACCACGCGGAACTCGCGCGGGTTGAACTGGCGGGCTTCGCGCAGGATCTCGCGCAGGATGTCGTAGCACACGCTGCGCGCGGTCTTCACGCTGCCCTTGCCCTGGCAGGCTTCGCAGGGCTCGCACAGCATATGGGCGAGGGATTCGCGCGTGCGCTTGCGCGTCATCTCCACCAAGCCCAGCTGCGAGAAGCCACCTGCCATGGTCTTCACGCGGTCGCGGGCGAGTTGCTTTTTGAACTCCGCCAGCACGGCCTGCTGGTGGTCGTCCCGCACCATGTCGATGAAGTCCACGATGATGATGCCGCCCAGGTTGCGCAGGCGCAGCTGGCGGGCAATGGCCTGGGCGGCCTCCAGGTTGGTCTTGAAGATGGTGTCGTCGAAGTTGCGTGCCCCCACGTAGCCCCCGGTGTTCACATCGATGGTGGTGAGCGCCTCGGTCTGGTCCACGATGAGATAGCCGCCAGACTTCAAATCGACGCGGCGCCCCAGGGCTTTGGCCACCTCTTCGTCGATGGAGTACAGGTCAAAAATCGGGCGTTCGCCCTTGTAGTGCTGTAGCTTGCCGGCAGCCGCTGGCATGAACTCCTGCCCAAACGCCCGCAGGCGCTGGAACTGCTCCATCGAGTCGAGCCGGATGGTCTGCGTATGGTCACCCACCAGATCGCGCAGCACGCGCTGCAGCAGGTCCAAATCCTGATGGAGCAGCGACATGGCAGGCAGCTTGAGCGATGCCTCCTTAATGCGTGCCCAGGTCTTGCGCAGGTAGGCGATGTCTTCGGCCAGCTCCGCATCGGTCGAATCCTCGCCGTTGGTGCGCAGGATGAAGCCGCCGCCACCGCCCGTGGATTTATCGCCCACCAGCGCCTGCAGCCGCGCGCGCAGCGCATCGCGCTCGGCGGGCGGAATCTTCTGCGACACGCCCACATGGTCGTCCTGCGGCAGAAACACCAGCAGGCGCCCGGCCACGCTGATCTGCGTGGACAGTCGTGCGCCTTTGGTGCCAATGGGGTCCTTGATGACCTGCACCATCAGCGCCTGCCCCTCGAACACCTGCTTTTCAATCGGCACCTGCGGCTCGTTCTTGCGGGCGAATGCGGGCGGCTCGCCATCGGGCTGGCGTTGCCACACATCGGCCACATGCAAGAAGGCCGCACGCTCCAGGCCGATGTCGATGAAGGCCGACTGCATGCCCGGCAGCACGCGCGACACCTTGCCCAGGTAGACATTGCCCACCAGGCCGCGCTCCAGCGTGCGCTCGATGTGCAGCTCCTGCACGGCGCCGTGCTCCACCACGGCCACGCGGGTTTCCTGGGGCGACCAGTTGATCAGGATGTCTTGTTGCATGGCGTTGTTGTTGTCTGTTGTTGCTGTCGCCTAGATGGCGAAACCTGCCGCGCGCAGCAGCTGTGCCGTCTCGTACATCGGCAGCCCCATGATGCCCGAATAGCTGCCAGCCAGGTGCTCCACATATGCAGCAGCCCGGCCCTGGATACCGTAAGCCCCGGCCTTGCCCAGTGGCTCACCCGTAGCCACGTAGGCCTCAATCTGCGCGGTGGTCATGGCTGCAAAGGTCACTCGGGATATGGACAGCGCGCTCAGGCGCTTGGGGCCCACCTGCAGCGCCACGGCGGTGAGCACGCGGTGCTCGTGGCCCGCCAGCTCGGCCAACATGCGCGCGGCATGGAGCGCGTCGTCGGGCTTGCCGTAGATGGTGCGGCCGAGGGCCACGGTGGTGTCAGAGCACAGGATGGGCGCATCGGGCAAACCACGGCGGGCGCGCCGGGCCACGGCAGCGTCGAGCTTGAGGCCCGTCACGCGCTCCACATAGGCCGTAGGCGCTTCGCCGGGCAGCACCACCTCGATGGCTTCGGCGTCCTCGGACTCGTCACCCTCCACATTGGGCAGCAGCAGTTCGTGGCGTACGCCCAGTTGTTCGAGCAGCTGGCGCCGACGGGGGCTTTGGGAGGCAAGGTAGATGAAGTCAGGCATGAACAGATTTTGATTAAAAATCGGCTCTAGCGCTTACCCATCAAGCGCTAGCAGCTATAAAAAATATAGTATTCCACCCACACCCCGATCCAGGCCTCATTCTCGGTGGTAGGGGTGCCCGGCATTCACCGACCAGGCGCGGTACAGCTGCTCGATGAGCAGCACCCGCACCATGGCATGGGGCAAGGTAAGGTCCGACAGGCGAATGCGTTCATGCGCACCCTGGCGAAACGCCGGGTCGAGCCCGTCGGGGCCGCCGATGACCAAGGCAACGTCGTCACCACCCAGCTGCCAGCCCTTCAGGCGCTCGGCCAGGGCCTTGGTGGTGAGGTTGGTGCCGCGCTCATCCAGCGCCACCACGCGCATGCCACGGGGGATGGCCGCTTCAATGCGCTCGCGCTCGGCCGCATAGAGCGTCTCCAGCGTCTTGGAGCCGCGCGGTTCGGTCTTGACGGCTTTGAGTTCGACCTTGAGCTCCGGCGGAAACCGCTTGGCGTAGTCGTCGTACGCCGTCTGCGCCCAGTCGGGCACGCGCTGGCCCACGGCCACGATCAGCAGCTTCATGGCAACTCAGGCGCGGTGCGCGGGTACAGGCGGTCGTCGATGGGCCGAGGCTGCAATCACTTGCGGCCCGGTGCCCTCTTGGCGGCGGGCTTGGCGGCTGCTCCGCCACGCGCGGGTGCGGGCTTGGCGGCAGCGGTCTTGCTACGGGGGGCCGATGGCTTGACGACCACGGTCTTGATCGGTGCCTTGGTCGCTGCGGGCTTCTTGGCGGCAGTGGTTGGCTTTGCAGTCGTCTTGGCGGGTGCGGCCTTGGCAGTGCTGCTGCTCTTTGCGGGCGCCCTGGTCGGGGCTTTCGCAGATGTTTTGGCAGGTGCTTTTGCGGTTGTCTTGGCGGCAGGTTTGGCAGCTGATTTAGCAGGTGCGGCAGCGGACTTGGCAGCTGTTTTGGCCACAGCCTTGACCGTAGCCTTGCCCGACCGGGCCGGCACGGCTGGTGCGGCTGCCTTTTTGGCGGTCGCCTTGCCTGCAGCCTTGGCGTCGGACTTGGCAGCCTTCTGGGCCGACTTCTTTTCGGCCAAGTCGGTGGCAGCGCTGGAAACAGGCTTGGCGGCGCCCAGCTTCAAGCGCACTGGCGTGTCACCCCACAGCTCTTCCAGACGGTAGTACTGGCGGATGGCGGGCTGCATGATGTGCGCCACGGCAGCGCCGCAGTCCACGATGATCCATTCGCCGTTGTCTTCGCCTTCGATGCGCGGCTTGGTAAAGCCCGCTTCTTTCACCGCGTCGCGCACGCTGGCGGCCAAGGCCTTGGTCTGGCGGTTGGAGGTGCCCGATGCCACGATCACCCGTTCAAACAGCGGCGAGAGATGCTCGGTGTTGAAGACCTGGATGTCTTGCGCCTTGACGTCCTCCAGTCCATCAACGATGGCGCGCTGGAGTTTGGTAACGTCTTTTTTGGCGGCGGTTTCCGATTTGGTGGAGGTGGTCATCAGGCGGTGATTAGAGAGGAAATGGAATCAATATAGCGTGCAACGCAGCGCGCAACCAGTGGGGCTGCGCCTTGGGTGTTGCGCAGCTGTTGCGCGTTGGCGCTGCGTCAGTTTGAGGTGTTTTTGGCCTCTTGCGCTGGTGTGAAAAGCGCGGGCAGCTATTGAAATTATAGCTTTTGCGCTTTTCAAGGCTTTCAAGCCGCTGCAGCAGACTCGCCAGCGAGCCAGTCGCGCCGCAGCAGAAAGCGCTGCGTGAGGTCAGCTTCAGCGGAATCGGCCGCATCCGAACGCTGGTACGACCACGCCACCAGCGGCGGCATGGACAGCAAAATGGACTCGGTGCGCCCACCCGACTGCAGGCCAAAATGCGTGCCCCGGTCCCAGACCAGGTTGAACTCGACATAACGGCCGCGGCGGTAGAGCTGGAAGTCGCGCTCGCGCTCGCCGTAGGGCGTGCCCTGGCGCTTTTCCACGATAGGCAGGTAGGCCTTCAGAAAGGCGTCGCCCACCGACTGCGTCATCGCCAGGCTTTGCTCAAAGCCCAGCTCGGAGAAGTCGTCATAGAACACGCCACCCACGCCTCGCTGCTCGCTGCGGTGCTTGAGGTAGAAGTATTCGTCACACCATTGCTTGAAGCGCGGGTACTTGTCGTCACCAAAAGGCGTCAATGCATCGCGGCAGGTGCGGTGAAAGTGCACCGCATCTTCCTCAAAGCCGTAGTACGGCGTGAGGTCCATGCCACCACCAAACCAGCAGGTCGGCGCTTGCCCAGGGTGACCAGCCGCGATCATGCGCACGTTCATGTGCACCGTCGGCACGTAGGGATTGCGCGGGTGGAACACCAGCGACACGCCCATGGCCTCGAACGGTGCGCCCGCCAGCTCGGGCCGGTGCTGCGTGGCCGAGGGTGGCAGCTGGGGGCCGCGCACATGGCTGAAGCCGCAACCCGCGCGCTCGAACACGCGGCCGCCTTCCATGATCTTGGTGATGCCGTCGCCCTGCAGCAGCTCGCCGGGTGGCTTGCTCCAGGCATCGGCCAGAAAGCGTGCGCCGCCCTCGCCTTCAGCGGCTTCCACGGCTTCCAGCGCGTCGGTGATGCGCGCCTGCAGACCCACCAGATAGCCGCGCACCCTCGCCACCGTGTCGGCGGGGTTCAAGGTCTGAACGTCTGCCATCAGCTCTTGAGTGCTCTGAAGCCGATATCGCGGCGGTACTGCGCACCATCGAACTGGATGCCGCGCGCCACGTCATAGGCACGCTGCTGCGCCTGCTTGACGCTGTCGGCCAGCACCGTCACGCACAACACACGGCCACCGGTCACGCTGACCACGCCATCTTTGAGCTGCGTGCCCGCATGGAACACCACGGCATCGTCCGCCTCGGCTGGCAGGCCGGTGATGGGGTCACCCTTGCGCGGGTTCTCCGGGTAGCCATGGGCGGCCATGACCACGCCCAGTGCGGTGCGGCGGTCCCATTGCAGTTCCATCTGGTCGAGCTTGCCGTCAGCGGCAGCAGCCATCACGTCGCTGAAGTCGCTTTTCAGGCGCATGAGGATGGGTTGCGTCTCGGGGTCGCCCATGCGGCAGTTGAATTCGAGCGTCTTGGGCTGGCCCTTGGCGTCGATCATCAGGCCTGCATACAGAAAACCGGTGTAGGGAATGCCGTCCTTTTCCATGCCCCGAATCGTGGGCAGGATGATCTCGCGCATGGCGCGGGCATGTACATCGGCCGTGACCACTGGCGCGGGCGAATACGCACCCATGCCGCCGGTGTTGGGACCTTCGTCGCCGTCTTTGAGGCGCTTGTGGTCCTGGCTGGTGGCGAGGGCCAGCACGTTCTTGCCATCGCACAGCACGATGAAGGAAGCTTCCTCGCCTTCAAGGAATTCCTCGATCACCACACGCGCGCCACCTTCGTTGTGGGTCACGCCGTATTTGTTGTCCACCAGCATAAAGTCCACAGCATCATGGGCCTCCTGCAGCGTCATGGCCACGACCACGCCCTTGCCCGCCGCCAGGCCGTCGGCCTTGATGACGATGGGCGCGCCCAGCCGGTCCACAAACGCATGGGCCGCAGCGGGGTCGGTGAAGGTGTCGTAGTCGGCCGTGGGGATGCCATGGCGGCGCATGAAGGCCTTGGAAAAGGCCTTGGAGCTTTCGAGCTGGGCAGCAGCCTTGGTGGGGCCGAAGATGCGCAGGCCATTGGCACGGAACTCATCGACCACACCCGCCGCCAGTGGCGCCTCGGGGCCCACCACCGTCAGTGCGATCTTTTCGGCCTGCGCCCACACACGCAGTTCGCGCACGTCGGTGATGGCCACGTTCTCGAGCTTGGAATTCAGCGCAGTGCCGCCATTGCCAGGTGCCACATACACCTTGGTCACCTTGGGGGACTCGCTCAGTTTCCACGCCATCGCGTGTTCACGGCCGCCGCCACCAATCACAAGTACTTTCATAGGAACCTTTGGTGAACCTCTGCTTGGCACTACGCCACAGCTCAGGGGCTCGTAAAAAAACTCTATCGCGACTGATCGCGCTGCTCGCTACATACAAAACCGTTGAAACTGGCACGACCCAAGCCCGTGCCCCCGCGCAAGGGCCGCCCCGCCGCGCTGGGGGCGTCCCCCTCCCGCAAGCGCAGCGCAGCGAGAGAGGGGGAAGCGGCGCAGCCGCTCAGGGGGAGCTTCACAATGCAGCGTTGTGGTAGACCTCCTGGGTATCGTCCAGGTCCTCCAGCACATCCAGCAGCCGCTGCATGCGCGCCGCGTCGTCGCCCGTCAGTTCGATGGTGTTTTCAGGCCGCATGGTCACGCCCGCCACTTCAGGCGTCAGGCCTGCGGCTTCCAGGGCATTCTTCACGGCTTCAAAGTCGGCGGGGGCGGTCAGCACCTCTACTGCGCCGTCGTCGTCGGTCACCACGTCTTCGGCCCCCGCCTCCAGCGCCACTTCCATCACCTTGTCTTCGCTGGTGCCGGGGGCAAAAATCAGTTGGCCGCAGTGCTTGAACTGAAAAACCACCGAGCCCTCGGTGCCCATGTTGCCACCGTGTTTGCTGAACGCGTGTCGTACTTCGGCCACGGTGCGCACCCGGTTGTCGGTCATCGTGTCGATCATGATCGCTGCGCCACCAATGCCATAGCCCTCGTAGCGGATTTCCTCGTAGGTCAATCCCTCGGCGTTGCCCGTGGCCTTGTCGATGTTGTACTTGATGCGGTCGGCGGGCATGTTGGCCGCCTTGGCCTTGTCCACCGCCAGGCGCAGGCGGGGGTTGGCAGACAGGTCGCCGCCGCCCGAGCGGGCAGCCACAGTGATTTCACGAATGATGCGGGTCCAGATCTTGCCGCGTTTTTCATCCTGCCGCCCTTTGCGGTGCTGGATATTCGCCCATTTGCTGTGTCCTGCCACGAGAAGTCCTTTTGTATTGATTTAATCTACTGACCGCGATTTTACTTTTGACTCCACCCGGAACCTCCGCCATGGCCGAACCCCTCCTGATTGCCAAGCACGACACCATCGAATGCCACCTGCTGCCCGGCCTGGCCAACCGCCACGGGCTCATCACCGGAGCCACCGGCACGGGCAAGACCGTCACCTTGCAGACGCTGGCGGAAAACTTCTCGCGCATCGGTGTGCCGGTGTTTATGGCCGATGTGAAGGGCGACCTCACGGGCGCGAGCCAGCCGGGCAAGATTGGCGACAAGCTGGCCGCCGTGCTCAAGGAGCGGGGCCTTCCCCTGCCCGCCCCCCTGGCCTGCCCCACCACGCTGTGGGACGTATTTGGCGAACAGGGCCACCCTGTGCGCGCCACGGTGTCGGACATGGGCCCGCTGCTGCTGGGCCGCATGCTCAACCTGAATGAAACCCAGCTGGGCGTGCTCAACCTGGTGTTCAAGATCGCCGACGACAACGGCATGCTGCTGCTGGATCTCAAAGACCTGCGCGCCATGCTGCAGTACGTGGGTGACAACGCCAAGGAGTTCACGACCGAATACGGCAACGTCAGCGCAGCCAGCGTGGGCGCCATCCAGCGCGGGCTGCTGCAGATTGAGCAGCAGGGCGGCACGCAGTTCTTTGGCGAGCCCATGCTCAACATCCAGGACTTCATGCAGACGGTGGACGGCCACGGCGTGGTCAACATCCTGGCGGCCGACAAGCTCATGAACTCGCCGCGTCTGTACGCCACCTTCCTGCTCTGGATGCTGTCTGAGCTGTTCGAGCAACTGCCCGAGATCGGCGACCCCGAGCAGCCCAAACTGGTGTTCTTCTTCGACGAGGCCCACCTGCTGTTCAACGAGGCGCCGAAAGTGCTCATCGAGCGCATCGAGCTGGTGGTGCGCCTGGTGCGCTCCAAGGGCGTGGGCGTGTACTTCGTCACCCAGAATCCGCTCGACATCCCCGACAGCGTGCTGGCCCAGCTGGGCAACCGCGTGCAGCACGCGCTGCGCGCCTTCACTCCGCGTGACCAGAAGGCCGTGAAGGCCACGGCCACCACCATGCGGCAAAAGCCGGGCCTCGATATCGAGACCGCCATCACGGAACTGGCCGTGGGCGAGGCGCTGGTGAGCTTTCTGGACGCCAAGGGCCGCCCGAGCGTGACCGAGCGCGTGTTTGTGCTGCCACCCGGCAGCCAGCTCGGACCCATCACAGCGCAGCAGCGCCAGGTGCTGGTGGCCAACTCACTGGTGGCGGGCGTGTACGAAAAGGTGGTGGACCGCGAGTCCGCCTACGAAAAACTCAAGGGCCGCGCCGCCGAAGCCAGTGCGCAGGCACCTGCCAATGGCAAAGGTGCACCCGCCAACACGGAAGACAGCGGCGGCGGCCTGATGGGCGGGCTCAACGACGTGCTGTTTGGCAGCACCGGCCCGCGCGGCGGCAAACGCGACGGCCTGGCCCAGACCATGGCCAAGTCGGCGGTGCGCACCATGGGCACCACCATTGGCAAGGAAATCCTGCGCGGGGTGCTGGGTAGCATCTTCGGCGGCAGCAAGCGGCGTTGAACGCAAGGGGGGCACAGATTCCGCCCCCCCTGCTCAGCGCCTCCAAGCGCGGCCCCATCACGGCAGCTCCGGCCTGCGATGGTGCTGGGGGTAGCCCCCGCGTGACCATCTGGCGACACCACCCAAAGTGTCATCAATCAGTCACCAAACAGCCGTGAAATCGCCACACAACAACAAAAAAGGAGGGACGATGAAGCGCATCGAAAACGTTCTGCTGTGGTGGGGAAGCAAGGTCGTGCTGCTGACGATTGCCGTGTGGGTGGCCGCCATCGTCGGGATCTTCGCGGGCACCTGGCGCCTGCGGTGGCCCTGGATTCTGTATTATTTGGCCACAGTCATCATCACCGCCCTGGTGATCCAGTGGACCAACGCGGTCCGCCAGCGCTATATCCGCGAGGCCCCCCTGCCCCGCTTTCTGCAGCGCAAGCTGCGCGAAACCTACCCCCACCTGAGCACCCGCGACTGCGAGCTGGTCGAACGCGGCCTGCGCCAGTTCTTCATGGCCTGCCTGCGCGGCAACAAACAGTTTGTGGCCATGCCCTCCAAGGCGGTCGACGCGCTGTGGCATGAGTTCATCCTGCACACCCAGGCCTACAAAGCCTGGTGCCACAACGCCCTGGGCTTCTTTTTGCACCACACACCCGCCGAGGCGCTGGGTAAAAAGGCGCGCCACAACGATGGCCTGCGCCGCTGTTGGTACTGGGTATGCAAGGAGGAGTCCATCGACCCCAAGGCCCCCAGCCGCCTGCCCCTGCTGTTCGCGCTGGATGCCAAGTTCGCCATTGCCGGCGGCTTCACCTACGTGCCCGACTGCTCCGACATCGCCCGCAAGAGCGACGCGGGTGGCAGCGGGGGAGACAGCTACTGCGGCACCAGCTTCTCGGACGGCAGCTACAGCGGCAGCTCGGGCGACTTTGGCGGCGCCGAAAGCTCGGATGGAGGTGGAAGCGACGGCGGAGGGGATGGCGGCGGCTGTGGTGGCGGGGGCGGCGATTGACAGACTGTGCCTGCAGAGTCCGCCGCCCGTTCTGCCGCACGCGCGCAAAAGCACTCATGTTTTCATAGCTGCCAGCGCTTACCAGATAAGCGCTGGCAGCCAAAATAGCTCAAAGTCACCCAGGCGACGACCCGACCTGCATTCACCGGTCTACAGTGGCTCCCCATGAACACCCTCACCTGCTTTTCCCTCAGCATCACCAAACACGTGGCCCATCTGGTGCTGAACCGCCCCGAGGCCATGAACACCATGCACCCCACCTTCTGGCGTGAGCTGGACGAGGTGCTGGCCCAGCTCAACAAGGCGGGCGAAGCGCGGGCGCTGGTCATCAGCAGCACCGGCAAGCATTTCAGCGCAGGCATGGCGCTCGAAACCTTTGGCGGCGCCATCACCATGGACGACCAGAGCCCCGAGGGCCGCGCCGCCATCTTTGACCTGCTGACCGACATGCAGGCCACCTTCACCCGCATCGAAAGCCTGCGCATCCCCGTCATCATGGCCATCCACGGCGGCTGCATCGGGGGCGCGGTGGACATGGTGACGGCCGCCTGCATCCGCTACGCCACGGCAGACACGTTCTTCTGTATCCAGGAGATCAACATCGGCATGGTGGCCGACGTGGGCACGCTGCAGCGCCTGCCCAAGCTGATCCCGCTGGGTGTGGTGAAAGAGCTGGCCTACACCGGCCGCCGCCTGAGCGCAGCCAAGGCCCTGGGCTACGGCCTCGTCAACGAAGTGTTCGAGACCCAAGAAGCAATGCTTGCCGCCGCGCTGCAGTGCGCGCAAGAGATCGCCAGCAAGCCGCCCGTGGCCATCTGGGGCACCAAACAGGCCGTGAACTACGCCCGCGACCATTCAGTGGAAGACAGCCTGCGCCAGATGGGCTGGCTGCAAGGCGCCATCTGGAGCAACCAGCATGTGCGCGAGTCGGTCACGGCGATGAAGCAAAAGCGCGCGGGCGACTTCCCGGCACTGACGCCGCTGCAACGGTTCAGCGAGCTGGGCTGACCCGCCATCAACCATCAAAATCTATAGCTACTCGCGCTTGCCACACAAGCGCGTAAGGCCATTTTGGATTGAAACCACGCGGCAACCCGCTATCATCCGAGGGCTGAAGGGGCAAGCGTTTGCCCCGCCACCAGGGATGCCGCCATGACCTTGCCCAGCCTCACCCCGCCCACCTACGACGACGTGGCCGCCGCCGCGCACCGGCTCAAGGGCATGGCGCACCACACGCCGGTGCTGCGCTCCACCACCGCCGATGACCTGCTGGGTGCGCAACTGTTCTTCAAATGCGAGAACCTGCAGCGCACCGGCGCCTTCAAGTTCCGGGGCGCCTTCAACACCCTAGCCCAGTTTACCGATGAGCAGCGCGAGCGCGGCGTGCTGGCCTTTTCGGCCGGCAACCACGCGCAGGCCATCGCGCTGTCGGCCCGCATGCTGGACATGCCCGCCGTCATCGTCATGCCCGCAGACGCGCCCGCCTCCAAGATGGCGGCCACACGGGCCTACGGCGCCCAGGTCGTCACCTACGACCGCTACACCGAAGACCGCGAAGCCATCAGCCGCCACCTGGCGCTGGAGCGCGGCATGACGCTGGTCCCGCCGTTTGACCACCCGCACGTCATTGCGGGCCAGGGCACCGCCGCCAAAGAACTGTTTGAAGAAGTGCCCGACCTGGACTACCTTTTTGTCTGCGTGGGCGGTGGCGGCTTGCTGGCAGGCAGCCTGCTGGCCGCGCAGGCCCTGGCACCCCAGTGCCGCGTGGTGGGTGTCGAGCCCGAAACGGGCAACGACGCCCAGCAGTCGCTGCGCGCCGGGCACATCGTGCGCATCCCCACGCCCCACACCATCGCCGACGGCGCGCAAACCCAGGCGCTGGGCGAGCTCACCTTCCCCATCATCCGCGACCATGCCGAAGACATCATCAGCGTGAGCGACGAACAGCTTATGCAATCCCTGCGCTTCTTTGCCGAGCGCATGAAGATCGTGGTGGAGCCCACCGGCGCCCTGGCCTATGCGGGTGCACAGGCCTTCTCTGGCGCTGACAACGGAGGCAAGCTGCTGCACGGTGAGCGCGTGGGCGTTCTCATCAGCGGCGGCAACGTTGACTTGGCGCGCTATGCGCGGTTTCTGGCGGACTAGCCCGCGCCCCCCTGAGTCGCCTGCGGCGCCTTCCCCTCAAGGGGACGCCGCCAGTGGCCTGGCGAAGCCAGTTCCACGGCGTCCACTGTCCTGGGCCGCGCCAGTTTTTACGGGCGCTGGCGCAAGTACCGTCAAAATACCGCCACCCCTTTCATTTCTACCTGTAGACCATAGGCCTCGCCATGAGCACTGCCAGCACCAACAACAACGTCACCGTCATCACCCACCCCCTCGTCCAGCACAAGCTCACGCTCATGCGCCGAAAGGACGCCAGCACCAACAGCTTTCGTCGCTTGCTGGGGGAGCTAAGCACGCTGATGGCGTATGAAGTCACGCGCGACATGCCGCTGCAGGACATCGAAATTGAAACCCCGCTGGAGACCATGACCGGCAAGGTCATCGACGGCAAGAAGCTGGTGCTGGTTTCCATCCTGCGCGCGGGCAACGGGTTCCTGGATGGCATGCTCAACGTGGTGCCCGGCGCCCGCGTGGGCCACATCGGCCTGTACCGCGACCCGGCCACGCTGCAGCCCGTGGAGTACTACTTCAAGATGCCGTCCGAAATGGACGAGCGCGACATCATCGTGGTGGACCCCATGCTGGCGACCGGCAACTCGGCCTCCGCCTGCGTAGACCGCCTGAAAAAGCTCAACCCCCGCTCCATCAAGTTCGTCTGCCTGCTGGCCGCCCCCGAAGGCATCGCCACCATGCAAAAGGCACACCCCAACGTACCGATTTTCACCGCAGCGATTGACCGCGAACTGAGCGACCACGGCTACATCCTGCCGGGCCTGGGCGATGCGGGCGACCGGATTTTTGGCACCAAATAGGAGGGCGACCGAGCACTACTCGCTTCGAATCACCTCACGTGAGTTCTCAGCGAGAAGGTCATGCAATGCGTACTGAGCTCGGTAGCTGGGGGAAGTCGCTGATTGCTACTGCCAGTTGGCCGCCAAGACCGGTGAGAGTGCCGACTGATAGTTGGAAGGCAAAGTGGTCTGCCCTGCAGCTGGTGGCGAAAAAGCCGCCATTGCATCAACGAGGCTCTGGACCTTCGTATCCAGCAACACTTTGCCATTGGCCCATATCTGCTCCACATGGCGGCTATCGCCGAGGTACCAATCTTTGACGATCGCTTTGTCGGTTTTGCCGATAACACTGATTTCCAGGTTGTTGCCCGCCTTGCGCAGCCACAGCTGATCATGCTGAATACCAGAACCCCATTGCAGAAGATCAACGATGCCTAAAGTGGTGTCGTTCTCAACGATGGTGTCCTGCCCGGCTCCCGCTTCAAGGAAATAGGTATCACCGCCCTTGCCTCCCGTCAGCGTGTCATTACCCGCAGCTCCGTTGATGACGTTGGCACCATCATTGCCTGTGAGCTTGTTGGCTTTGCTGTTGCCCTTGAATACGTACGGCGCATTACCGGAAAGGCTGTAGTCCGAGTATTGGTTGGCCAGCACGTAGGCGTATGTGTAGGTGGACGGTGGCGGGTTGCCGGGCCCTGTGGAAGTACCTCCACCGCCGTTATTGCCGCCTCCACCCGCGAGGACCGTGGCGATCTTGGCTTGATCCCATATGTCACCGTTGTCGAAGACGATCTGGTCAATCTTCGCATCCGCTGGTGCGCCGTCTTGGACGGTTTCGGCCTGGAAGTAGTTGTAGAAACCAATCTGATCCGTGCTCCCCATGCGTGCGAACAGGTGGTCGCCGGAGCGGAGCAATTGAACCTGCGAAGGCAACCAGCCATGGATCAACAGCTTGTCCGTGGCGGTCTTCACGTCAACAGCATCCAGTGTGTCCTGCCCATCACCTTTGGTGTACTCAAAAGTATCGTTACCCGCGCCGCCTGATTGGTAGTCATTGTTCAAGCCGCCGATCAGTATGTCTGCACCGGTTTGCCCAAACAACGAGTCATCTCCCGCGCCGCCCTCCAGGCGATCATTGCCACCGTCGCCCTGCAGTTGGTCCTTACCATCAAGGCCCCTGAGGATGTCGGCACCTCCGCCACCCAGCAGGGTGTCGGCATTGGCAGTGCCCTCTAAAACCTTGTTATCCACCCGCACAGCCAACACGAAGACGGCTGACGCAGACAGGCCCTCTTTGTCGACTGCCGTGATCTTGATCCGGAAGGTCTGGTCATTGCCAGCATGGACCGATCCACTGATCGTGCCGCTGCTTGGATCGAAGCTCGCCCAGCCGGGCAACGGAGTCCCATCTTCCAGCGCAACGGTATAGGTGAGCGCTCCTCCATCATCCGTGAAGGCACTTGAGGGAATTGACCAAGAGAACCATTCCCCATCGCTTACCTCGCGAGGATCCATGGGCTCATTCACTACTGGGGCGGCATTGCTTTTTACCAGCGCGCTGATGGCCGAATAGTCGAGATTGGATCCATCATCCAACGCAAGCACCTGAACAGGGTTGAATTCACCCGGAGTTCCTGCATTCCCAAAGAACTTCTCGATGCGCGCGGATTGGGAGTCGGACGACCGAATGATGAGATCTCCATCCTGACGCTGCATACTCAGTTTGTCCCGTGTCACGCCCTTCAATCTGAGCGCATTGGTCTCGGCGGGCACGGCCACCACATTGGCACGGATAACGTCATCGCCACCATCACTGGAGATCTCGTAGACATCGTTGCCCGTGCCCCCGATAAACACATCGCCCGAGAAGCCACCGCCAATCAACAGGTCATCACCACCGCCGCCATCTAACTCCACACCGCGCCGCGTAGCCGTCAGTGTGTCGTTACCGCCCATGCCACGCACTACCGCAGTTTGCGCGCCATTGGAGTCCCCCTGGATCAAAACAATGGAGTTGCCGCTGTCATTGCCGGTGACCGTAACGCTTGGCATCCTCCCCATGCTGACATTTGCGTGCTCGACATTGTCGGGCATGGTGTAGTCGGCTATTGCGCTGACATAGACGGTGTCGCTCCCTCCTCCAGCAACCTCAACGATGACATCGCCCACATGATCAGCGTAGTACGTGTCGTTGCCGCCACCGCCCGCCAATCTGTCTGCGCCTGCACCGCCGTCGAGGACGTTGGCACCTCCGTTGCCTGTCAGGACGTCGTTGAACGCACTGCCGACCAGTCCCTCAATGGATTTCAATGTATCCCAACCTGCTGACCCCGTATTTTGGGCACCAGCAATGGACAGAGAGACGGTGACACCGGCCGCAGCAGTTCTGTAGCTGGCCCGGTCCTCGTCGTCATTCGATCCAATCAGTGTGTCGTTGCCCTGCTGCCCGTCAAGCTCAATCGGAAGAATGCTGGTTTGCACCGCACTGGCATCGAGCACGTTGTCCAAGGAGTTGCCAAGATACTTGGCGACAACTGGATTCTGCGAGGACGAATGAATGGTATGCACCTGTGATGGTACTATTTTTAGGTTATCTAAATTATCTGCCAATTTGGCATAAAAGGCATTGGTTGACAATGTGTCTATGCCTGCATTTTGCGACTCAATGATATTGACCTTAAGTTCGCGAGATTCCTCAAGATTGGGCCAATGATATTCGTATGAAAGTGGCGCAAGAACCGTGTAGGTGTCGTTGCCAGCGCCACCTTGCAGCGTATCCAGCCCGCCGCCGCCCCAGTCCAGGGTGTTGTCTGAATCGTTGCCCACCAGAATATTTTTGAGCTTGTTCCCCGTCAAATCTCCTGAAAGTGCGCCGGTTAGGGTGAGATTTTCTACATTGTCGGGAAGCGCGTAGGAAACACTGGACTCTACCGAATCAGTGCCACCGTTTACAGCCTCGACAATGCTGTCATCACGGTTGTCCACCACATATCGATCATCGCCAGACGTGCCTACAAAATTACTAACGCTTCCGCCGCTGGTCTGCAGGTTGGCGAGAATATATTGGCGATCCCATTGCGTGCCATCGGCAAACTCAACCAGTTCGACACCTTGGTCAGGGAGAAAGAAATTTTGATCTCGTACCTCAGTGTTGCCTGTGGTCACCCGCAAAACCAATATGCCGCCCGGATAGCCATCAAAGCTCTTGATAAGCACCACGTCTGAAGGTTTAATGCCTTGGTCAAAAACGATCTTGTCGCTGCCTTCATTGGCGACTTCAACAATGGTGTCCTTGCCGTCATTCTTCCCAAATTGGTAAATGTCATTACCAAGTTGGCCCTTCAACATGTCGTTACCGCCATTGCCCCTGAGCACGTCATCGGAAAAGTATCCCCAAATGTCGTCGGTAGATGCCTCTCCCTCGAGTGAGAGACGGGCAATGGCCGCAGCGTCCCACACAACGTTCGGATAGTCCTCAAACGTCACGACATCAACCCCCTCTCCCCCAAGGCCCCTCAGCGCATGAAAATTGGGGATCCGAATACTCTCCCCCGTGTCCTTGATGGTGAACCTGATGTCGGACGGCACAAAGCGGTCACCTGCCCAGATCGACAGGTTTTCTCGGCTCACCCTGATGTCCTCCGGCTTGATGCCTGCCTTGAACTTCAGCGTATCCAGACTGTCCGCTCCACCTCTGCCGTTGGAGATCAGGTCCCGGCCGTCACCCCGCCCAAACAGGTAGGTATCCCGACCCGTACCGGACACCTGGTTGCTGTTCGCAACTCTGTTTCCACCAATCAGCTCATCGTCGCCCGGACCGCCATCGAGCGAGTCGTCTCCCAATCCACCCACCAGAGCATCGCGGCCCGCAGTGCCGACCAGAACGTCATCGCCAGAGGTCCCCACTACGACATTGGTGCCCTGATCCACCATCGATGATTTAACAAGCAGGCTCACCAATTGCTCTGCCGTAGCCCCTTGCTGATCAGTCGCAGTGATCGACAGGTTCAAACGCGTCGCCAACCCTCGCGTTGTACTCAAACGTCCGGTGGCTGGGTCGATTTGGAGCCAATCCGGTAGCGGCTTGCCATCGGCGAGCTGGGCCGAATAGGTCAGCACGTCTCCGGCATCTATATCTGTGAAGGTATCTGCGGGCAAATCGTAGGTCCAGCGCTCTCCCTCCATGAACACCTGTTCCTCCAGCGCCGCCCCCGCTATGGGGGCATCGTTGACGTTCTTCACTACCAGCGCAAACGTGTAGGCGGCTGTGGCCTGCTGATCCTTGGTGGCCAGCACTTGCACATTGAGGCTGCCCACATCGCCGTTGGCGGGCGTACCACTGAACTTGCGCGTAGCGGCGTCGAAATGCAGCCAGTCCGGCAGCGGTTGCCCATTGGCAAGCTTTGCTGAGACCGCAAATCCTTCCCCCAATGATCCGAAAACATTTGCCGGAACCTGAAAGTCGAACGCAGCGTCCTCATCCGCAACGCGGGGCGCAAAGTCGATGTTCACCAAGCTGCCGTCGGCAAGGCGCATCTCCCCTACCGGCGGGTTGTCCACCACGGATGCGGGCACCATGTCGCCATAGGTCATCTCCAGCACGTCATCCGGTTCCGGCGAGTACCGGATCTTCAGGACGTTGTTCACCCCGTCATATTCAAAAGAGATGTCGGATGCACTGATGCCCTCGCCAAACTCCAGGTTCACCTTGTCGGCAACGGGTGCCCGCCCCGCCCCATATCAGGTCGTCGCCATCACCTCCATCCAAATAGTCGTCGAACTGCTCGCCCGACATGAAATCGTTGCCTCCCAGGCCCCACAAGCTCACGGCCCCCATTTCTCCGTAGGTGGCCAGTTGCAGACCTTCGCCGTCAACATGCGCCCCCGTGATGCGCTGGTACCGCCCGCTGGGCTCGTTCTCTCCGCCCACCATCAGGTCATTGGAATCCTGGATCGGAGCCATGCCGGGTACGCTGCCGTCGCTTTGGAACTGCCAGGTGCCCCCTGGCAATTGAGGGCCTCCGGGCACGAAGTAGCCCCCCTGCAACGCATACCTCCCGGCCTCCGGCGTTGGCGGCTGCGGGCCACCAAACTCCGGCAGATCAAGACCCAACGGATTGCCAGTCCCCGCTGCCTTCGTGGTGGGCCCCAGTGATTTCATCTTCGACCAGCCGCGCACCACAATGCGCCCCGGCTCGCTGGTGTGGGTGATGATGAGGTCATCCTTCTCCGTCAGCGCGTACCGCCACAGCTTGTCTTCGCTTTGCCAGGCATTGGCCGAAACCTGCTTGCCGCCGGTGAGGACCTGACCATTGACCTCAATCTTGCCCTGCCCGTCGCTGTCCTGGACGAAATCCACGCCCCAGTCTGTTCCGAAGCGATAGATATCGTTGCCCGCGCCGCCTACCAAGGTGTCGTTGTCCGTGCCGCCGATCAAGATATCGTCACCAGTGCCGCCTTCCAGGTGGTCATCACCCGCCTTGCCGTCCAACGTGTCTGCGCCTGCGTCGCCGTAGAGGTGGTCAACAACCTCCTTTCCCGCCAGCGTGTTTTCACGGTCATCACCAAACAAGAAATGCCGCGTGGCGTCAGTTATCTTCCCCTGCCGAACCTTGTAGCCAGAGGTCAAGTCCTCAAAAAAAGTGTCTTCTAGTTGATAAGGAGACGCCGCGCCCCGTTCGTCATTCGGCGCCACATAAGACAAATCGAAAGGCTCCTTGTTCTCCGTGTTGAACCAGTTCTTGCGGGCCAACATGGCCGATCGATCTGCAAGCCACTGATCTGATACCTGCAGTCCCATGGCGGATCCCCCTTGGGCCAGCAACGCCTTGTCAGCCTTCCAATCTTCGTAGACAGCTCCCCAACTCTTGCCCATGTCCTCCAGCACGTTTTCCGGTGTATCCGTAGTGCGAAGCACAAAAGAGCTCAGCAAACGCAGCGCCAGATAGTCTCCAAAGCTCTGGCGCGCCTCGCCGTCCAGGCTCCTGCCTGTGCTGGCCAGCACCTTGAACTGACTGCCCAGAGTTGACTCCTTGATCTTCTTCTGGACCGCCTCCACGATCTCAAAAAACTTGTCACGGCCCGTGTAACCGTCTTGGTCCTTGGTCCTGGCCCAAGTGCCGCCACTGGGGTTACCTTTCAGCTGCTTTGCCTTGTCCTGCGGGCCAAGCACCATGTCAGCCAGCGCATTCGCCATTTGCTCCAGCAAGTCTCCTTCCGCCTTGCCTTGGGAATCACCCAACGATATATCGCCATCAACGCGCTTCTGGTTCGTCGCGGCCTGATAGATGGTTTTGAGCAGGCTCTGCACGCTTTCTGCATTGCGCTCCCCCTCAGGCATCAAGGAGAGCAGTGTGTTTTGCAGCGACAGCGAGTCCACCAGCAGCACCAGGCTGTGTGTATCGCCAAAATCCTTGACGGCATATTCATTGACAAGCAAGTCAGGGCTCTTGAGAGCAATCAAGTCCCTCAATATCGCCCCCCCAATTCCCCCCCGGTACAGTGGCTGGTCCTCGATCCCCACGCGCACATCCTGACCGTAATGCCACTGGCTGTTGGCCACCACGGAAGGGCTGGTGTCACCCACCACGTCGTACTGGTTGCCCAGACTTCCCGCATATTGCTTGCCGCTAAAGCCCTGCACTGCACCAGCGACGAGGGAAGCCGACTGGGTGTGCTCACTCGCAAACAACATCGCCAGCCGGTAGTTCAAATCCATGCCCGCGATGTCCTTGGCCAGCACTGGCTTCGGACTTGCAGAAGCGCCTTCCCCCGACCCACCCGCCACCAGTGTGGTAACCCTCACGGCTTCGTTGCCCAGGGTTTCAATACCTTTAAGCGCCTTCATCAACGTGGTGGCTTGTGACCCCAGCACCGTGACACCGGTGTTGGCGTCGGTGTAAAGCGCGTTGAGATCAGCCTGCGCTTGTGCAATGGTGGTTTGTCCGCTGAACAGTTCCGCTTGAATCCGCCGGTAAAAAGCGGCCAACCCTGGATGGGTGAACCGCGCCGCCAGCGAATCCGGGCTGGTGCGCAATTCATTGAACTCAGCCAGCGCGTCCTGCAGCGTGCCGTTTTTGACCAAACCTACGCCCGCGCCATTGAACGTCACCACGCGCTCCGCAGCCCCCGCATTGAGCAGGTTGAACACCGTGGCCAAGTGCCCGCCCAGGCTGTAGCCCGTCACGCTGAACGCCGGCCCTGCGCCCAGTTTGGTGGCATCTCTTTTTAGCTCCGCATACCACTGCTGCATGTCCGCGATCTGGCCCCAGGCAAACCCTGTCTCCTTGATCTCCAGCTCGTTCGTGGCTTTGTTGTCCCGTGCTGCGTCGTCGATGAATTCTGTGGAGCGCAGGCTCAGGACCACTTCGCGAGTTTCTCGGTTCCGAAACAACGTACCGCTGAAACCGGTTTTGGTGTTCGGTCGCTGATCCAGCACTTCCCATTCACCAGTGAATTTATCAGCTTGGCTTGCGACGAATCGGCTGGAGTGGTCGTTACCACTGATAAGTGCATTTACATATGCTACCCCATTATTATCGAGTCGATTCGTCTTTTCATCTCGGATAAAGGCTTCTGCGGCCATTTGTAAATGGGCGTACTTGAGATATTCAGCAATAGTCGGTGCAGTCATTTTTACCCCCTAGGCTTTAAAGTTTTGTTAATAAAACGAATGGTTTGATATCTCTGAGCAGAAGCGCCATGGCGTGAGGCAAATTCTGGGCATGCGTTATTTGCAGCCAACAACCAAGGTGAGCGTCCGCCCGCACTGCTCCCTTGCGCCCAATCCACCATATACCCGATGCGCTCGGCCATGACCTCATTGGTTTGCATATCGATGACTTTGAGAGAGCTGCCAGCAATCCAGTAGTCTCGCTCTTCACGGGTGGAAATGTCGTCGTAGGTTATGCCGTAGCGGGGGCGGGGTGCGTTGGATAGAGTTCTTTCGAGAATGTAATCGTAGATATTCAAATCGAAATTAGGATTTCTTCTTACTTCGAGCTGAACATTAGGTGCATTGGCATCCATTTTTCTAGTGGCTTTTACAGACCCCGTATACCGATACCTCACACCATCCTTGAGGTCAATGGCCTCAACGTATTTATAGCCCTTGCGATCATCACGAGGCTGCGGACTTGATGAGGTTTTTTGCCACGATTCATAAAAACTCTCCAAGAGAACTTCTATATATCCATCTCCATCAACATCACTCCCATACGGATCATCCAGCACATACTGTTCATCAAAATTCAGCCCCTTCGGGCGCAGCTTCATCAAGAAAATCCCCTCCACGTCCTCCACCGTGCGGTGGATAAACACCCCAGCCTTTTTGCACCGCTCGCGAAACATTTCTGCCGCGATGCGCTGGCGTTCCTTTGGCGATTGCTGCTGCACGGATGCCGGGGCGTCGGCAGCCATGGCGCGGGGGGTGGATTCGCCAGCGCAAACCGCCACCATCAGGACCACGCCCCAAAGCACACGGCGCCAAGGCAGGGAGGGCACACCAACGGGTCTTTGGCGGTTGCGCAAGGGGGGTTTCGCTTGAATAGGGTTTTTCATGAAAACTTGGTGTTCTGCGCTTATCTGTATTGGTTTTTATGCTAATGTTCTAATAGCATTTCAATATTCACTCGGGCTTTGGAATTTCTAACTCCCCCCGTCCACCCCCAACATCTGCATCGGGGAATACGACCCCACCATCAAGCTCCCCGTGCTGGCCACTGGCGCTGGCGCAAACCCCGCCATGGCCTGTATCAGCTGCTGCAGCGCGCCATCGGTGGTTTGGGTAATCGGGTTGGGGGTTGGCTGCATATAAGCCCAAGGCTTGACCGTGAAGGTCTCCCAGTTCCCTTCGTTGCGTGGTTGGTCCTGCCAATAACTTGCAAACACATCCAGGTACGACTGGGCTATCCAATCGGGCGTGACTTGCCAGGGCTTGTTCAACCCCATGAATGCCTGGCCTTGTTCTTCAGCATTCCAGCGATAGGGCTCGACCGTGCCCCGGTAGGTTTGCGTTGCTTCGTCAAACTGCATGTTGTTCATGGCTGATTTCTCCAGGTTGTTGGTGCAAAAAATCTGGCGGCCGCATTGCCGTGCGCCTTCTGTGGCTTACACGCGCTTCAGAGCGGACGTCCGCCTTTGTCGACTTTGTTGATTCACAGTGGTCGGTACCGCGCCAAGGCCCGCTAGTTGAAGGTGCGGGCCTTGGGTATCTATGCGGCCTTGCGACCGCCGAGCTTCACTGCCAGTTGGCTGCCAACGCAGGAGCCAGCGCAGACTGGTAAGCGGCAGGCAGCGTGGTCTGCCCGGCTGCAGGGGGCGCAAACGCCGACATCGCCTGCACTAGGTTGTGCACCTGGCCGTCCAGCAGCGTCTTGCCGTCCGACGTCTTGATCTGCTCCATGTGGAACTGATTGCCGCTGCTGTACCAGTTCTTGACCACGATGGTGTCCTGGCTGCCCAGCACATTCAGTGTCAAGTCGTTGCCCACCTGCGTGAACCACAGCTGATCGGAGCGAACATCTTCCAGCATCAGCACGTCTTGCCCGCCGCCGTCGCTGATGGTGTCTTGCCCATCGCCCCGGGCGAACAGGTAGCGGTCGTCGCTCCAGTCGGTGCTGGTGAACTGGTCATCGCCCAAGCCACCGCGCAGCGTGTTGCCGCCACCGCCCGCGTTGACGATGTCATCCCCCTCACCCGCGTCGATGGTGTCTGCACCCCAGGTGGTGGTGATCTGGTCATCGCCAGCGCCGGTGGCGATGGTGTTGATGCCATCGGCACGAACCACATCGTTGCCCGAACCGGTGATGACCGTGTTGGTCCCACCGCCCGCATCGATGGTGTTGGCGCCGTCACCCGCATCAATCTGGTCATTGCCCCAGCTGCCCGTGATGGTGTCGTTGCCCGCGCCCGCTGTGATCACACTGCTGGCACCGTTGGCGCGGATGGTGTTGTTGCCCTCGCCGCCGCTCAGGCGGTCATTGCCCCAGCCGCCGGTGATCTCGTCATCACCCTCGCCACCATCGAGCACGTTTTGCGGCCCGCCCGTGGCGACCAGACGGTCGTTGCCCTTGCCGCCAGACAGGGTGCTGCTCGCCCAGCTGCCGGTGAGTGTGTCGTTGCCATTGCCGCCGACCAAAGGTGTGTTCTGGTCATCGGCGTGCAGCACCTGGTCTCCGCTGCCGGACGATTGCGGCGCCACCGTGACAGCAAACACCGTGCTGGCCGTTCCCCCTGCGGGATCGGTGGCATGCACACGGATGGACAGACTGCCCACTGCAGCACTGCCGGGCGTGCCACTGAAGGTGCGCGTGGCTGCTTCAAACTGCACCCAGGAAGGCAAGGCACTGCCGTCGGCCAGTGTGGCCGAGTAAACCAGCGCCTGCCCCTCCGGATCGGTGAAGGTGCCAGCAGGCAGCGTGTAGGCCCATGCTGCGCTCTCTGTGGCGGTGGCATCTGCAGGTGCAGCCGTCACCGTGGGTGGGTTGTTGGTGGCAGGCGTGCCGGGCGCCACCACCACTTGCAGGCTCTGGCTGGCCGTGGCACCCGCGCCGTCGGTGGCGGTGACCACAACCTCCAGCACCCCGGCAGAGCCAGCCGGGGCCAGGCCAGAGAAGGTACCCGTGGCCGCATCAAACTGCAGCCATGCGGGCAAGGCCGCACCTGCAAGGCTTGCCTGCAAGCTCAGGCTGTCGCCAGCGTCCACATCCGCAAAGGCATCCGAAGGCAGGGCAAAGGCCAGGGCCTCGCCCTCCTTGACCTGCTGGGAGGGCAGCGGTGCACCCACCGTGGGGGCATCGTTGACATTGCGCACCTGCAGCGCCAAGGGCTGCTCGGCACTGGCGCCCTGGGGGTCGGTGGCACGCACCACGATGGCCAGGTTGGCAGCATTGCCAGTCACATCACCATTGTCCGGCGTGCCGCTGAAGGTGCGGGTGGCCGCATCAAACTGCAGCCAGGTGGGCAAGGCACTGCCATCGGCCAAGGTGGCGGTGTAGACCAGCGCGTCGCCCGCATCCGGGTCGGTAAACGCATCGGCGGGCACCGTGTAGGTCCAGGCCGTGTCCTCGTCCACGCTGGCGTTGGGCAGCGGCTGCCCGGCCAGCGGCACGCCATTGGCACTGGCGGTGATGTCCAGCGTGAAGCCGGTGCTGGCGCTGAGCCCGCCCGCGTCGGTGGCGGTTACCGTAAGGCTCAGCGGGCTGGCCGGTGCACTTGCAGGTGCTGTGCCGCTGAAGGTGCGGGTGGCAGCATCAAAGCTCAGCCATGTGGGCAAGGCACTGCCATCGGCCAGCGTTGCACGGTAGGCCAGGGTGTCGCCCGCATCGGGGTCAGCAAATGTGGTAATCGGCACCAGGTAGGTCCAGGCCTCGCCCTTGCGGGCAATGGCATCGGACAGGCTCGTGGCCACGGTGGGGGCACGGTTGACGGGATCCGGATCGGGCGGGGTGGACGTGGGAGTGGCGTCTGCAATGGCTTTGACAAACTCGGCCGTGGTGTAGATCTTGCCGGCCCAGTTGATGCTGAAGTTGCCAGAGAGCTTGACGGTGTCGTTGGCTGAGTAGCGCAAGGTCCAGTCGCTGCCGGTGCCCGTCAGCTGCATGGTGCTGAGCGTGCCGCCGCTGAGCACGACCGTGTTGTTGCCCGCAGCGTCGGTGGCCGTGCTGATGACGCCTGCATCGTCGCCCAGGTCAAACGCGTACGTGTCGTCGCCATCACCGCCTTGCAGTTGATCCAGCCCCAGGCCGCCGTGCAGGATGTCGCTGCCGGAGCCCCCTTCCAGAATGTCGGCTCCGCCATCGCCTTGCAGGGTGTCGTTGCCTTCGCCGCCCAGCAGGCGGTCTGCGCCTTCGCCACCATTGAGGGTATCGTCGTCTTCGTTGCCCGACAGCTCGTCGTCCCCGGCACCTCCGAGCAAGAGGTCGCCGCCAGCTTCACCAAACAGCTTGTCGCTGCCCGCGCCGCCTTCCATCACGTCTACCTTGGCGCCGCCATACATGCGGTCATCGCCTTCGTCGCCGTACATCAGGTCCTGCCCCGCGTCGGCTTCTGCCGTGGTGGTGGCTGTCGCGTTGTCGTCGCCAAACATCAGGTCGTTGCCAGCGCCGCCATACATCACATCGCTGCCGGTCTGCCCTGCCATCCAGTCATCGCCCTCGCCACCGTCCATCACATCGCCGCCACCGTTGGCGTCAAGCCGCAGGTTGCTGATCAGGCCCACAGGCGCGGTGAGGGTGTGGTCGTTGGAGCCGGAAGTTGCCCACGTCCAGTTAAAGGCCTGCCCAGACGCCACGGTGACCGCATGCAGGCTGTAGTTGCCCGCAGAAACCTTGACCATGTCGCCAGCCGCATCACTCCAGATGAACGACTGCGTGAGCGATTCCGCATAGTCCAGGCCGATGGCTTTGGAAAACGGCGTGTAGCGCGCGTCCCCCAGCATCAGGTCCGCGCCGGCACCGCCCTTCATCACATCCTCACCCGCGCCGCCAAACACTACATCGCTGCGGCGGCTGCCATTCAGGATGTCGTTGCCCAGTTCGCCACTGAGCCAGTCGCCGCGGTCACCGCTGTCTGCGCCGGTGGTGGCGTTCTCGCCGTTGTCAAAACCGCCCCAAAGCTGGTCGTCTCCCGCACCGCCCATCAGCACATCCGATCCATCACCGCCAAAGGCGATGTCGTTGTCCGTGGTGTTGGTGCCGACAGCATTGGCACCGGTGCGGATGAATTCACGCCCCGTGCCACCCACCACCATGTCGTCGCCACTGAAGGTGTTGACGTAGTTGCTGTTGCCGCCCCCGGTGGTGATCACATCGCTGTAGGCGCTGCCGTTGAACGAGTCGCTCTTGGTGCCACCCGCAAAGTACACCCCCTTGGGCGCGGCTGCAGCATCAAACGCCAGGTACGCATTGCTGTTGGGGTAGAGCAGCTCCACGCGCTCGGGCTTGGAAACGGGCGCGCCGATGGACAGGCCAAACTGGCCGTCCTTCCAACCCTTGAGGTCCGCCACCGCCGCATACTGGCCGGTGCCCGCATCCTTGGCAGAAAGCCGCCACACGCCATCGACCGTGGTGCGCAGCTGGTAGGCCTTGTCGGTGCTGTAGTAGATGTCGCCACCCATGCCTTCCACCAGGCTGAAGGCGCCTTTGACGGCGGTGCCGTTGACTTCGATGACGTTGGCACCTTGGGTGTCGGTGATGGTGTCGATGCCGTCCGAGCCGGTTTGGAGGCGGTAGGTGTCGTTGCCGTCGCCGCCCAGCAGGGTGTCGCCACCTGCGCCGCCGTCCAGGATGTCGTCGTTGGCATTGCCTTCGAGGTGGTCAGCACCGCCTTGGCCGGATAGGGTGTCGTTGCCTGCGCCGCCGTAGAGGTGGTCCTCTTTGCTGCCCCCTGCGAGGATGTTTGCTTTTTCGTCGCCGAAGCGGAATTGTCTTCTGTCAGCGTCGCCCGTGAGAATCGATCCCAGGCGCAGGTCCGTTTGGCTGGCAGTGTCAACGAAACGCAGGTCCTGAGGACCGCTGATAGTGGTATTGGTGTTGTCCTCCTGATTGCGCTTTATCAGTGCATCCAGCATTGCAGCACGGTCTGCAATCCACTGATTGCTGAATGTGGCGGGAGTTGCAGAGGTCTTGTCTGACTCCCAGGCAACATAGTCTGCGCTCCGGCTGGATTGCCAGATGGCGGTGAGCTGTGCATCCGCTGCAGCGTCTTTGCCTGCAATCCATAGCGGGCTGAGGTCTTTCAGTGCTATTAATGCGCCGAAGTTGGTGCGCGCGGCGGTGCGCAATTCAGTGCTGGCAGCGCGGATGAGCAACTGGTCATCCAATCCTTTAACCAAAGGGTTGTTTTGAAAAGTTTCCAAAGTAGCATGGTATGTCCCGCGCGAGCTGGCATTGCCGCTGACATCACCGACTGGTAGTGCCTCAACGTTGGGGCCAGCGAGAACCTTGCGAACTGCATCAAACACGCCTTCATAGCTGGCGGCCATGTCGTTGCTGCCCGCTTTTATCATTGTGTTGAGTTTGTCAAAGCTCAAGCTGGGATCAAGTTTCTCCAGTACGGCACCGAGCGCAAGGTAATCGGTCAACTTGTACATGTAATGGTTGGCGATGACCCGGTCAGCGCCACCACTGAGCACGGCTTCTTGCTCCAGCCCAGTTCGACTACCATATTGATTGAACCCCGGGAGCCTCATGTCGCCGAGGCTGTTGGTGGTGAATTCGATGCCATTTGCGCCGAAGTAGTTTGTTTGCTTGGCGCCGGTGCCCCCGAAGCTTCCATTCAAGCCAAGCACGTTGGCAATCTGGTCGTAGCTGCTTTGAATGTTGAACGCTGCAGCATTGCTAAATCCCGCGCTATTAAAGGTGCTGACCGACTGAACACCTGCTTGGTTGCCAAACAAACGCGTGAACGCTGTCGTCAGGTAGCCGCCCAGGCTGTGGCCATTGACAGAGGTGATGCTTGTAGCCGTTGAGACCTCGCCCGTGCCGGCTACCGATGCGGCCAGCGTGTAGCCGCTCTGAGTTAGAAACTGAATTTGCTGGCTTTGTTCGCCGACCGGTGTCTTGACGCGCAGCCACCAATTGACCATGTCAACTATCTGCGTGATGGGAACGCCGGAGGCCGCCAGCCCAACATCGTCGGCAATATCCTCAAGCCCTTGCGTACCGCGCATGGAGACGTACACCTGACCGGCATACGGCGTGCCCGCCTTACCTTGCCATACGACGGCGTCAAAGCCGTTGCCCAGGGGTTTTGAACTTTCGACACTGCTGAGGATGGTGAAGTTGGCTGCAAGGTAGTTGGCTTGGGTTTCGCTGAGGCGCTTCTCAAAATCTCCGGCGTTAATTGCCCCAGTTTTTAGACTCTCCACGTAGGCTGCGTCAGCGAGCAAAGCGTTAATGTATGCTTTTTGAATATAACTCATTTTTTGCTCACGTAGATAAGATTAACTTTTTTTTCAAACGACAAGTATTTTTTGTGGTCAACATGTCGTGGTTGCGATATTGAACAGGTGTATTGCCCCCCAAGCATTATCAGTCCACCCAATCGTCCGCCACCTGTCGTGAAGTAGTCATATGTCGCAATCACTTCATTCGTATCTGCATCGATAATTTCTCGATGCTGGCGCTCAATGGGTATAATATTTCCCGCAAGTAGCTCCAACCTAGCTGGTAACTCTTTAGCCTTCTTGGTTTTTTCGGCTGTGGAAAAAATCTGAAGCCCAGTCTGCTCATCGCAAAGCCTTTCAAACTGCCGCATCCCCACGATATGGTCTGCAAATGGTCCAACCATGAGAGACAGAAACAGGATGGAACTAAGCACCCACTGCCATGCAGGCGTGGAGATACCGAGCCACTTGGGCACGCGCGAGGCCAGAAACCAACTTAACCAGAGCCAAAACACCCCCACCGCCAAAAATGACAGTCCAATCATTTACTTGAGCCTTTTATTTGCCAAGACTTCAATGCATTCACCAAAAGCGCTTTGATGTAGGTATCATTAGTGTTCGTCATGCTTGCACATTGTTTTCATAAATTTGCTTTCAGATTTCTTTAATAATATTTAAATAAAATCCATGAACGAATACAGCTTTCTCCAGAGGAGAATTTACATATAAATAGTTGATTATAAGTATTGAGATATTTAAACTTATTCCTGATAGATAAAGTTAAATCTTTTTGCAAGAGGCAGATTCCCCGGCCCACTGCAAGTTGATGGTTGAACCAGCAATGGCGGGACACTGTGTCCCATGGCAATAGCACGAAGCAACCACCCGCTTTCAGCTACATAGCTGTTGGCACTTGCCAATTCTTCATTGGTTTCCTTGTCTCGATAACTTGTATGAGAATATCGAATTGGAATCGCTGTGTTGGTCATGTACTCACCCACTGGAGTTGTAATGCTTGAAATTATTTTTCCATTTATTTTTTTAACGTCGACTTCTAATCCTGCATCTGCGCGACATAGACCCCTAAATTGATAGCCGCCAATGATTTCATCCGCAAATGCAAGTATGAGGATCGCCGCAACGGCGAATGTAGTAATTACGCACCTCCCTCGCTGCATTTTTGAGAATCGCTTCACGGCAAGTCCAACAACAAGCCAGACGAGCAGCACCACGAAAATAACCAGCATGCATAAAATTAAGCCAATCATGCTGATACTCTGTCGCAAAATGCATTTTTAGTTTGATTTTTTGAAATAGCGCTTGGTTTGCGCAAATTTCTAAGCATTTGTGCCCACCCCCAACATCTGCGTCGGGGAATACAACCCCACCATCAAGCCCCCCGCGCTGGCCACTGGCGCTGGCGCAAACCCCGCCATGGCCTGTATCAGCTGCTGCAGCGCACCATCGGTGGTCTGGGTCAGCATGTTTGGGGTTTGCTCCATATAAGCCCAAGGCTTGACCGCAAATATCTCCCCGCCACCTTCGTTGTTCCACTGGCCCTGCCAATAGCTTGTAAACACATCCAGGTGCGACCGGGCTATCCACTCCGGTGTGACCTGCAGAGGCTTGTTAAACCCCGTGAATACCTCGCCTTGTTCTTCCGCATTCCAGCGATAGGGATCGATCATTCCCAGGTACGTTTGCGTTGTTTCGTCGAAATGCATGTTGGTCATATTGATTTCCTCCAGTTGGTGATTTACATGTATTCAGTGATTGGTAGGTCACCGCTCCCTCAAACTCTCACTCCCTGCCCGTTGAATCGGACTGAGCAGATACTCAATCACCCTGCGTTGGCCTGTTTTGATCTCCGCCGTGATATTCATCCCCGGCGCCAGCTTGACCTGTTTACCGTCCACATCAATGCTGGTCTGGCTGAGCTTGAGCAAAGCCGGGAAGATCGCCCCGCGCTTTTCGTCATTCACCGCGTCCTGCGTGACCTTGTCCACGCTGGCCTTGACGGTGCCGTACCGGGTGAACGGAAACGTCTCCAGCTTGATCGCCACGTCCTGCCCCGAGGCCACAAACCCGATGTCCTTGTTCTCCAGCGTGACCTCGGCGCTCACGCTGGCGGCATCGGGCACGATCACCATCAGGGCCTGGGCTTCGGTGACCACGCCGCCTTCGGTGTGCAGGGCCAATTGCTGCACGGTGCCCGCCACGGGGGCCGTGAGGGTGGCCAGTTGTTCGCGCTGGGTGGCTTTGGTGAGTTCTTGCCCGGTCTGGTGGCGCTTGAGGTCAGCCTGGGCCTGGCGTTCGCTCAGGGCGCGTCGGGTTTCTGCCAAGTAGGCGCTGCGGGTTTGGTCGGCTTCGCGCAGGGCGGCCTGGGCTTCCTGGTATCTGGCCTGCTGGGTGGCCAGGTCGCGTTCAAGCTCGATGCGTTCGCGGGTGCGGTCCTGGTTGGCGTGGCCGGACATGAAGCCTTGGGCGGTGAGGGCCTGGAAGTCTTGCTCGCGCTGGCGGGCGATGGGCACGGTGGCTTCGAGCTTGCCGATCATTGCTTGCACGGTGGCCATCTCGGCTTGGCGGCGCTGGTGTTCGGCCGACAGCTTGGCCAGGCGGGCGGTGATGTCGCTCCATTCAGCGGCCAACTGGGCCTGGGTGTCGGCCTTGTCGGCTGCTGTCCAGTCTGCTGGGGTGTCCTGGTTAAGAGCTTTTTTGGCATCTAGCGCTTGATGGGTATGCGCTACCAGCTCTTGTTTTGATAGCATTTGCAGCAAGGCCCGGGCGCGCAGCCAGTCGGACTGGGCGGCTTTGCGAGTCTCAAACAGGCTGGCTTTGTCGGCCTGGGCGGTGGTGGGGTCCAGCTCCACCAGGGCTTGGCCTGCTTCCACATGGTCGCCGTCTTTGACCAGGATGCGTTGCACCACGCTGCGCTCCAAGGGCTGGATGACCTTGGTGCGGTCGCTGACGATGATGCGGCCGGGGGCCACGGCCACGATGTCGATCTTGCCGAAGATGGCCCAGGCCAGGGCGATGAGGAACAGCGCCATGAGCACAAAGGCAATGCGCCGGGGTGCGGGGTGGACGGGAGTTTCTTGCAGGCTCAGGGCGGCGGGCAGGAAGGCCTGCTCGTCGGTCAGCCGGGCGGGGCCAGCCAGCTCATGGCGATGCTGCCAGGCGGCTTTGAAGATGGCGCGGTAACGGGCCAGCAGTTCGATGGCGGGGTGGCGCGGGGTGGCGGGGGCCGCCGCGTTTGCCATCGTGGGTGCGGTTGTTGTTGTTGCGCTGTTCATGCCGCTGCCTCCGGGACCGGTGTGGCACTACCAGTTGGTGGCCCAGCCCGGCTCCCATCCTGCATGCGCCACAGGTGGGCGTACAGGCCTTGCTGCTTTTGTATCAAGGCGTCGTGTGGGCCGGCTTCCACGATGCGGCCCTTGTCCATGACGATGATCCGATTGGCATGGCGCACGGCAGACAGGCGGTGCGCAATGATGAGCACGGTGCGGCCCTGGCAGATGTGCTGCATGTTGCGCTGAATGATGGCTTCGGATTCGTAGTCGAGTGCGCTCGTGGCTTCGTCCAGGATGAGGATGCGGGGGTTGGTGAACAGGGCGCGGGCAATGGCAACGCGCTGGCGCTGGCCGCCTGAGAGGCTGCCGCCCTGCTCGCCCACCAGGGTGTCGTAGCCTTCGGGCAGTTCGCTGATGAAGTCGTGGGCGCCGGCCAGTTGGGCGGCGTGCACGACTGCTTCAATCGGGGCGGCGGGGTCGGCAATGGCGATGTTCTCGCGCACGCTGCGGTTAAAGAGCAGGTTTTCTTGCAGCACCACGCCCACCTGGCGGCGCAGTTGGGCGGCGTCGATGAGGCTAATGTCGATGCCATCGACCAGGATGCGGCCTTGCTCGGGGGTGTACAGGCGCTGGACTAATTTGGTGAGCGTGCTTTTGCCGGAGCCCGAGCGGCCCACGATGCCGATGACTTCGCCGGGGCGCACATCCAGGCTGACGCCGCCGAGCACCGGGGCAGCTTCGGGGCGGTATCTGAAGTGGATGCCATCCAGGGTGATGCGGCCATTGATGGGCGGCAGCTGGGCGGCGCTGCTAGGGGGCACTTCAGTGCGGGTGTTCAGGATGTCGCCCAGGCGGGCCATGGAGATGCCGGTCTGCTGGAAGTCGGTCCACAGCTGGGCCATGCGCATGATGGGCTGTGCCACGCGCTGGGCAAACATGTTGAAGGCCACAAACTGCCCCACGGTGAGTTCGTTGCCCATGACCAGGTGGGCGCCGTACCACAGGGTGGCGGCGTTGACGAGCTTGCCGATCAGGTTGACGCCTTCGTGTGCCCAGCTAGCCAGGTTCTGGGTCTTGAAGCTGGCGCTGACGTAGGCGGCAAGCTGGTTGTCCCAGCGGCGGGCGAACGATGGCTCCAGCGCGCTGGCCTTGACGGTCTGGATGCCGGTCACGGTCTCTACCAGCATCGACTGGTTCTCTGCACCCCGCGCAAATTTAACGTCCAGCCGCTTGCGCAGGATGGGCACGATGGCCAGGCTCAGGCCAAAGTACAGGGGCAGGCTCACCAGCACGATCAGCGTCAGCGGCACGCTGTAGAACAACATGACGGCGATGAAGATCACCGAGAACAGCACATCCAGCACGACAGTGAGGGCATTGCCGGTCAAGAAGCTGCGGATGTTCTCCAGCTCACGCACCCGGGCTACCGAATCGCCCACGCGCCGCGCCTGGAAGTACGCCAGGGGCAGCTGCACCAAATGCCGGAACAGCCGGGCACCCAGCTCTACATCAATGCGGCTGGTGGTGTGGCTGAAGACATAGGTGCGCAGGCCGTTGAGCACGCTCTCGAACACCACTACGACGACGAGGCCGATCACCAGGACGTCCAGGGTAGTGATGCCGCGGTGCACCAGCACCTTGTCCATCACGACCTGGAAGAACAGGGGGCTGACCAGGGCGAAGAGCTGCAGCATGAAGGAGATCAGCAACACCTCCCCCAAAAGCTTGCGGTGTTTGATGAGGCTGGGGATGAACCAGGAGAAGTCGAACTTGGCGAGGTCGCCCGCCAGGCTGGCGCGGCTGGTGACCAAAATAAGCGCGCCCGTCCATTGAGCGGCGAACACCTCCAGGGATTCAATGACGGGGCGGCCCCCAGTGCCGCTGGCGCCAGGGTCTTGCAGCAGCACCCGCTGGCCATCGCATTGGGCCAGCACCACGGTGCGAGCCGAACCATCGTCCGCGCGCAGCAGGGCCAGGGCGGGCAAAGGGGACAGGGGCAGCCGCTCCAGGGTGGTGCGCGAGAGCTTGGCTTTAAGGCCCAGGTGTTTGGCTGCCCGCAGCACGTCGTCGGTGCTGGCGCTCTGGCTGGGCTGCAGGCCCAGTTGGTGGGCCAGGGTGGCGGGGTCTGCGGCTATTTGGTGAAAGCGCGCTATCAACGCCAGCGCCACCAAGGCATCGCAAGTAGGCGCGCCAACTTGGGGCAATTGGATCGGCGCTACGGATTCGGGCGCGGGCGCGGCCACAGGGGGGATGCACGCATCCCCTGCTTCATGTTTTGACATCTTCTCCCCTTTTAGGGGCCGGATGCTAAGTGCAACGAATCTGAAAACTTTGTAATCGGCTTGCGTTCAGCGCAGGTTCTTGAAACAGAATGTTTGAAGACTTGCATACCGCGCGCACAGGAGGCACGCTAGGGATTGTGTGCATGCTTATTGCTTATGCCCGAGCACACTTCTTACACCTTTGTTGCATTCCACAAGGAACCCCACCATGACCACTCGCCGCATATTCACCGGACGCCTGCTCTGCACCTCCATGGCCCTCTGGGCTGCCATGGCGATGGCGCCCTCATTGGCCTTCGCGCAGTCCAAGCTCAAGGTCGCGGCTATCTACACAGTGCCTTTTGAGCAGCAATGGGTCAGCCGTATCCACAAGGCCCTGAAGGCCGCTGAAGCACGTGGCGAGATCGAATACAAGGCCAGCGAAAACGTCAGCAACGCCGACTACGAGCGCGTGATGCGCGAATACGCCACCGGCGGCAACCAGCTCATCCTGGGCGAGGCCTTTGCGGTGGAAGCCGCCGCCCGCAAGGTGGCCAAGGATTTCCCCAAGACGTCCTTTCTGCTCGGCTCCTCCGGCAAGCCGCAGGCGCCCAACTTCAGCGTGTTCGACAACTACATCCAGGAACCCGCTTACCTCAGCGGCATGGTCGCGGGCGGCATGACCAAGACGAACAAGATCGGCATGGTGGGCGGCTTCCCCATCCCCGAGGTCAACCGCCTGATGCACGCCTTCATGGCAGGCGCCAAAGAGACCAACCCCAAGGTCGAGTTCACCATCACCTTCATCAACAGCTGGTTTGACCCGCCCAAGGCCAAGGAAGCCACCTTTGCAATGATCGACAAGGGCGCCGACGTGCTCTACGCCGAGCGTTTTGGCGTGAGCGACGCGGCCAAGGAAAAGGGCAAGCTCGCCATCGGCAACGTGATCGACACCCAGCCGCAGTACCCCGACACGGTGGTGGCATCGGCCATCTGGCACATGGAGCCCAGCATCGACCGTGCGCTCAAGCTGGTCAAGGAAGGCAAGTTCACCGCCGAAGACTACGGCCCGTACTCGATGATGAAGCACAAGGGCTCTGAACTCGCGCCGCTGGGCACGTTCGAGAAGAAGGTGCCCGCCGACATCGTGGCCAAGGTCAAGGCGAAAGAGGCCGACATCCTGGCGGGCAAGTTCACCGTTAAGGTGGACGACAGCCAGCCAAAATCGACGGCCAAGTAGGCACTGAATGTAGCGGGCACCCACCCTGCCCGCCCCTGTTCCAGTCTGTGCACAGGCCACCCCAGCAAAGCGGTGGCCTGTTTGTTTTTTTCGCGTTGACTGCGCACACCGCTGTTTTTCTTTGACGAGGCACCACACCCATGCAATCCCTCTCCGCCGCCAAGCCCTCCCTGATCTCCCGGTGCACACGCCTGCTGGGCGCCCTCACCCTCGCCGCCGTGGTGGCAGGCTGTGCCGCCACCGCGCCCGGCAAGACGGCTGTGCGGCTGGACGACACGCCCCGCATCGCCGTCATCTCCGCCTTTTCCCCTGAGCTGACCGTACTGCTGCCCCAGGTGCAGCGGCCCGCCAAACACAGCATCAACGGCGTGGAGTTCACCACCGGCACGCTCGAAGGCAAACCCGTGGTGGTCTTCCTCTCAGGCATCAGCATGACCAACGCGGCCATGAACACCCAGCTGGTGCTGGACCGCTTCAACGTGAGTCATGTGGTCTTCAGCGGCATCGCGGGCGGCGTCAACCCCAGCCTGCACATTGGCGACGTCACGGTGCCCGCGCAGTGGGGCCAGTACATGGAGTGGCTGATGGCGCGTGAAGACAAACCTGGCCAGTACAGCGCCCCCGCCTGGATGAAAAGCGAGCTGACGATGCCCGCCTTCGGCATGATGCACCCGCGCCCCGTGGAAGTGCGCTCGGCCGCCCAGCCCAAGCTCTCCAAAAAATTCTGGTTTGAAGCCGACCCCAAGATGCTGGCCACCGCCCGCAGCCTGCAAAACGTAGGTCTGGAACATTGCGTAGCCGCCAACTGCCTGAAGCAGCGCCCGCAACTGGTGGTGGGCGGCAACGGCGTGTCGGGCCAGGCCTTTGTGGACAACAAGGCCTTCCGCGAGTACGCCTTCAAGACCTTCGAGGCCAACGTGCTCGACATGGAAACCGCCGCCACCGCCATGGTCGCACACAGCAATGGCGTGCCCTACATCGCCTTCCGCTCGCTGAGCGACCTGGCCGGTGGTGGCGAGGGTGAGAACGAAATGGGCACCTTCATGGGCCTGGCGGCGGCCAATTCTGCCAAGGTGCTGCGCGCGTTTCTGGCGGCCTGGAAGTAGATGGACTCCACCACAGCGCCCGTCCTGCGCCTGTCGGGCATCACCAAACGCTTCGGCAAGCTCGTCGCCAACGACAGCATCAGCCTGGCCCTCGCACGTGGCGAGGTACTGGCCCTGCTGGGCGAAAACGGCGCGGGCAAGTCCACGCTGATGTCCATCCTCTTCGGGCACTACGTGGCCGACGAAGGCAGCATCGAAGTCTTCGGCCAGCCCCTGCCGCCCGGCCAACCGCGTGCGGCGCTGGCGGCGGGCATTGGCATGGTGCACCAGCACTTCACGCTGGCCGACAACCTCACGGTGCTGGACAACGTGCTGCTGGGTAGCGAGCCGCTGTGGCAGCCCTTCTCGCGCCGCAGCGAAGCGCGGGCCAAGCTGCTGGCCGTTTCGCAGCAGTTTGGCCTGCCAGTGAGCCCCGATGCGAAGGTCGGCAGTCTCTCGGTAGGCGAGCGCCAGCGGGTCGAAATTTTGAAAGCGCTCTACCGGGGCGCCCGCATCCTGATCCTGGATGAACCCACTGCCGTGCTCACCCCGCAGGAGAGCGAGGCACTGTTCGACACCCTCGCTCAGATGGTGGCGCAAGGCCTGTCCATCATCTTCATCAGCCACAAGCTGGGCGAGGTGCTGCGCGTATCGCACCGCGTGGCCGTGCTGCGCCAGGGCAAACTGGTGGCCGAGGCGCCTGCACAGGGCACAACGCAGGGGCGGCTCGCGCAGTGGATGGTGGGCCATGCGATAGAGGCGGCCGAGCGCCGCCCAGCACAGCATGTAGGCGAGCCTGTCTGCACCCTGAGCAACGTCAGCACTGCCCCCACGGGGCGCGATCGATTGAACCATGTGTCCCTCACGCTCCGCGCGGGCGAGATCGTGGCAATTGCAGGCGTCAGCGGCAACGGCCAGGTGGCGCTGGCCGATGTGCTGTGTGGCGTGCGTGCGGCCTCCTCCGGCGCGGTCACCCTGCGCGGCGCCCCTCTGCAAGCCCGGCCCGCTTGGCTGGTCAGCCAAGGCGTGGCCCGCATCCCCGAAGACCGCCACGCCGTGGGTGTGGTCGGCGATTTGCCGGTGTGGGAGAACGCGGTTTCCGAACGCCTGCGCAGCCACTGGTTTTCGCACCCGTGGTTCCGCGCCTTCTGGGTCAAGCGCGGCGCTGCACGACAGCATGCCGAGCGGGTGGCCAAGACTTTTGACGTACGCGGCGGCGGGCCGGATGCGCCTGCGCGGTCGCTGTCGGGCGGCAACATGCAAAAGCTCATCCTAGGCCGGGCGCTGATGCCGCCACAGAATGGCGCGGGCAACACCGCGCCCGCCCCCCAGCTCATCGTGGCCCACCAGCCCACCTGGGGGCTGGACATTGGCGCGGTGATGTTTGTGCAGCAGCAGCTCATCAACGCTCGCGACAGTGGCGCTGCGGTATTGCTGATCTCCGACGACCTGGACGAAGTGCTGGCGCTGGGCGACCGCGTGGCAGTGATGCACGACGGGCACTTGAGCGAGGCCCGGCCCGCAGAAGACTGGACGCGCGAAGCCATCGGCCTTGCCATGGCCGGTGCGACCCACTGAGCGACAACAAGAAAAATCCATGAGACTCGAAAAACGCAACCACACCTCCCCCGCCGCCTATGTGCTGGCACCGGTGGGCGCCGTGGTGTTCACATTGATCGTCAGCGCCCTGCTGGTGCTGTGGGCCGGTGCGCCCGTGGGCCAGACTTATGCATTGCTGCTGCAAGGCGCGTTCGGCTCAGTGTTCGCGCTGACCGAAACCCTCACCCGCGCCACGCCGCTGATCCTGACCGGGCTGGCAGCCGCCGTGGCCTTCCGCGCCCGGCTGTTCAATATTGGGGCTGAGGGTCAGCTCTATGCAGGCGCGCTGGCCGCCGTGGCCGTGGGCGGCATGCACGGCGGCACGGGACTGGAGTGGTCGCCCTACCTGCTCTTCCCGCTCATGATGCTGGCGGCTGCGCTGGCCGGGGCCGCGCTGCTGCTGGGCCCGGCGCTGATGAAGGCGCGGCTGGGGGTGGACGAGGTCGTCACCACGCTGCTGCTCAACTTCATCATGCTGCTGCTGGTGTCGGCCCTGCTGGATGGGCCGATGAAAGACCCGCTTTCCATGGGCTGGCCGCAGAGTGTGGCGCTGCAGGGCGACCTGGAGCTCTCCAAGCTGGTGCCACAGACGCGGCTGCACACGGGGCTGCTGTGGGCCATCTCTCTGGCCGTGATGCTGTGGGCGCTGCTGGCGCGCACGGTGCCGGGGTTTGACATTCGCGCTGCAGGGGCCAATGCGCGGGCAGCGGCCTTTGCGGGCGTGCCCATCACCCGCACGGTGGTGCTGGGGGCCCTGCTCTCGGGCGGTCTGGCCGGGCTGGCGGGGGCCATCGAGGTGGCGGGCCGCACCAGCTATGTGACGCTGGACATGTCCCCCGGCTACGGCTACAGCGGCATCGTGATCGCCATGCTGGCGGGGCTCCACCCGCTGGGCGTGATTGCGGCGGGCACCTTTGTGGCGGGCGTGCTGGTGGGGGCTGACAGCATGAGCCGCGCGGTGGGTGTGCCGACCTACATTGCGGATGTGATCGTGGCGACCTCGCTGATCGCAGTGCTGGTGGCGGGGCTGCTCACGCAGTACCGCGTGCGCTGGAAGTGAGGGCGGCATGAACCTTCATTCACACCAAAATTTCAAGAAAAATGGGCCGTTACCGCGCGTCCATCATGCCTTTTTAGCTATCAAAAACAAAGCAAACCATGCCGGAGCAGCCGCATGACCGAACTGCTCGACATCCTCGCCAACCCTGCGTTCTGGATCGCCACACTGCGCGTGGCCACGCCGCTCATCCTGGGCACGCTGGGGGTTTTGCTGTGCGAACGCGCGGGTGTGCTTAACCTGGGCATTGAAGGGATCATGGTGGCCGGGGCCTTTACCGGCTGGCTCACGGTGTATGCAGGCCATGGACTGTGGACCGGGGTGCTGGTGGCGGCGCTCACCGGCGCGGTGTTCGGGCTATTGCACGCCTGGCTCACCGTGGGGCTTGCGCTGTCGCAGCATGTGTCGGGGCTCGGCATCACGCTGCTGGCCACGGCGCTCAGTTACTACGGCTACCGCGTGAGCTTCCCCAAGGTCAACACGCCGCCCACCATCGAACCGTTTGCACCGATGGAGTGGCTGGGCATTCCTATCCTGTCGGCACAAACGCCGCTCACACTGCTGGCCTTGCTCTTGGTGCCTTTGCTGGCCTGGGTGCTGCTGCGCACACCGCTGGGATTGGCCGTGCGCATGGTGGGCGAGAACCCGCAGGCGGCCGAAGGCCAGGGCATCTCGGTGGCGGCCACACGCACGGGCGCCATCGTGGCGGGCTCGGCGTTGATGGGCGTGGCGGGGTCGTTCCTCACGCTGTCGGCGTTCAACGCGTTCTTCTTCAACATGATCAACGGCCGGGGCTGGATCTGCGTGGCGCTGGTGGTGTTTGCGTCGTGGCGGCCCGGCAAGGCGTTGCTGGGTGCGCTGCTGTTTGCGTTTTTTGATGCACTGCAGTTGCGGCTGCAGCAGGCGGGGGATGCATGGCTGCCGTACCAGGTCTATCTGATGCTGCCCTACCTGCTGTCGATCCTGGCGCTGGTGCTGGTGGCGCGCAAGGCGGCGTATCCGCAGGCGCTGATGAAGCCGTATCGCAAGGGAGAGCGATGAAGCTTGTTCCACATACTTTTGTCCGTTGGCTGGCCCCGGCTGTGCTGGCCTGCGCGGGCCAGGCCCACGCACTGGGGATGGAGATGCCGTATGAGTCCTTTGCCACCGCACCCGATGTGGACTGGATTAAGGTCTGTGGCCAGTGGCCCGCGCCCGAGCAGCCCGGAGAAAGCCGCGGCATGTATCGCATCGTGCACGCCACACGCTACGCGCAGTCGTTCTTGTACCTGCAGTGGATCGTGCGCGACGGCACCGACAGTGCCACCGAGGTCCATTCCGAGAGCTTTGCGCAGATCAACAACGACCACGCCTCCCTCACCCTGACCCAGATGAACTGCCAGCCCACGCGCCGAGGCATTCGTTTTACCGCGCGGGCAGAGTCCGGCCATGGAGACCGTGCGTTTCGCATCACCATCGATGCAGGGCACAAGCCAGGCGATGTGCGTTTTCGCACCAACCAAAGGCGTTGAGCCCCCTGCCGACCATGCCCGTCACGCCGCTTCATCCCATCGCACCTGCTGCGCTGCCACCCACGGTACTGGCGCGTTGGCAGTTCGACACCACCGACGCCAACCCCACCACGGTGTTGCCCGATGGCTGCAGCGACCTCATCCTGCATACCAATGCGCGCGGCCAGTCTGCCTGGCATATCTCTGCATTGGCCGATGCCGCAATGGTCGTGCCGGGGCGTGCGGGCGAACAATGGCTGGGCTTTCGCCTTGTACCGGGCACCCGCATTGACACACCAGCCTTGTTGAGGTCTGCACAAGCTATCTGGCAGCAGGCCCAGCACCGCGCAGGGCGGCCCTCCTTCAGCTTTGCCGGTGGTGGCACAACGGCGCCGGAAGCCTTGTTGCTGGAAGCCATCGACCAGCACACCCGCGCGGACCCGCGTGCGCAAGAAGCGCTCCGCTCGCTGGCGCATTGCCGCACCGTGGGCGCGGCGGCGCACAGCCTGGGAGTCTCAGAGCGCAGCCTGGAGCGCCTGACCCAACGTACCACCGGCCAAACGCCCCGCTTCTGGTGCGCCCTGGCCCGCGTGCGCAGAGCAGCACAGGCCTTGGGCACTGTGCAGCCGCTGGCCGAAATTGCGGCGGATCACGGCTTTGCCGACCAGGCGCACTTCAGCCGCGATTGCCTGCGCTGGCTAGGGCAAACACCTGCGTCATTGCGCGGCGCACCGCAACTGCTGGCCACGGTGGCACAGGCGGGCTATGCCTGATTCTTGTATGCACTTGGCGCTGATGACGGGACGACGCTGCCAGCGCCAAAGTGATCCCTATAGTTCAAGCGGTCGGCGGCCCCACAGGCGTGCACAGCTCCACCAGCGCCCCGTTGATATCCGCCACATAGGCCACGGTCTGGCCCCAGGGCATCTGCTCCGGCGCCTGCACCAGGTGCGCACCGGCATCCACCGCGCGCTGCACAGCGGCGGCCACGTCGGCCGTGGTGAACGCGATCTCGAAACTGGGCGCATCGGCCGACGCGGGCTGCGGGTTCTTGCCCAGCTCGGCCATCAGCCGCAGCGACGAGAAGGCCAGTGCGGTGGCTCCGGTGTCCAGCTCGCCAAAGTCGCCTGCCTCGTGCACAAAGCGGCGAGCAAAGCCGAAGGCAGCTTCGTAAAAAGCGATGGTTTTTGGAACGTCTTCGACGTAGAGAATCGTGTAGCCAAATTGCATGAGAACTGCCTTTGTAAGAATGGATGCGCTAAAACGTTGATGCGCAAAGCGAGACCCAGAGCTTAGGCACAGAGCCCGCTCACGTCTTGAAAAAACCCGACACTACGACCTTAACCGCCCACGCCATGCTCGACCTGCTCATCACCCACGCCACCCTGCCCGATGGCCGCCAGAACATGTCCATCGCCGTGCAGGACGGCCGCATTGCCGAAGTGACCGAGGGCCTGCAAGCGCCCGCGCATGAGACGGTAGATGCCGGTGGCCTGCTGGTGAGCCCGCCGTTTGTGGATGCGCATTTCCATATGGATTCGACCCTGAGCTACGGCCAGCCGCGCGTGAACGAGAGTGGCACGCTGCTCGAAGGCATTGCACTGTGGGGCGAGCTCAAGCCGACGCTGACGCACGAGGCCATCGTAGAGCGCGCCCTGCGCTATTGCGACATGGCCGTGGCGCGCGGACTGCTGGCCATTCGCAGCCATGTGGACACGAGCCACCCCAGCCTGCTGCCCGTGCAGGCCCTGCTGGATGTGAAACAGCGCGTGGCGCCCTACCTGGATTTGCAGCTCGTGGCCTTCCCGCAAGACGGCGTGCTGCGCGCGCCGGGCGGGCTCGACAACCTGAAACGGGCTCTGGATATGGGCGTGGACGTGGTGGGCGGCATTCCGCACTTCGAGCGCACCATGGCCCAGGGGGCCGAGAGCGTGAAGATCCTCTGCGAGCTGGCCGCCGACCGCGGCAAGCGCGTGGACATGCACTGCGACGAATCCGACGACCCGCACTCGCGCCATGTCGAAACCCTGGCTTTTGAAACCCAGCGTCTGGGCCTGCACGGCCGGGTGACCGGCTCGCACCTCACCTCCATGCACAGCATGGACAACTACTACGTGAGCAAGCTCATCCCCCTGATGGCCGAGGCCGGTCTGGGCGTGGTGGCCAACCCTCTCATCAACATCACCTTGCAGGGCCGCCACGACACCTACCCCAAGCGCCGGGGCATGACCCGCGTGCCCGAGCTGATGGCTGCGGGTCTCACCGTCGCTTTCGGCCACGACTGCGTGCTGGACCCCTGGTACAGCGGCGGCAGCGCCGACATGCTGGAGGCCGCGCACATGGGCCTGCACGTGGGGCAGATGACCAGCCAGGCCGCAATGCGGCAGTGTTTTGATGCGGTGACGGTAAACCCCGCGCGCCTGCTGGGGCTGGAGGGCTATGGCATCGCCCCCGGCTGCCATGCCGACTTCGTGCTGCTGCACGCACGCACCCCTGTCGAGGCGATTGCGTTGCGGGCCACCCGCCTGGGCGTGTGGCGGCGGGGCCAGCGGCTCGCCAGCAGCCCGGCACCCGTGGCGCAACTGCACCTGCCGGGGCGACCCGGCAGCGTGGATTTCACGTCCAATTAGCGCCTGGCGCTTATCCAACAAGCGCAACATGCTACAAATTCAATAGTATCCCAAGCATCTACGCCATGCGCGCAATCGTCTTGCGAAACCGCGCCAGCGCCAGGCTGAACAGCACCGCCCCAATGCCCAGCAGCCACACAAGCGACGGCCACACCACCGCCCAGCCCGCGCCCCGGTAGAGGATGGCCTGGGCCAGTTCGGTGAAGTGCGTGGTGGGCGCCAGCGCCATCACGTACTGCACCCACAAGGGCATGCTCTCGCGGGGCGTCATGCCGCCGGACAGCATCTCCAGCGGCATCATTACCAGCACCATCAGCAGCCCGAACTGCGGCATGCTGCGCGCCACCGTGGCCATGAAGATGCCCATGGACGTGGTGGCGAACAGATGCAGCGTGGCCCCCAGCAGAAACAGCGGCACCGAGCCCTCGATGGGCACGCCAATCGCCCAGCGGATCACCGCCGTGAGCGACACCCAGGTAGCGACCAGCACCACCAGCGCCATGGCCCAGACCTTGGCCAGCATGATCTCGCCCGGGGTGACAGGCATGACCAGCAGGTGCTCCACCGTGCCATGCTCGCGTTCGCGGATCAGCGCGGCGCCGGTGAGGATGATGGAGAGCATGGTCACGATGTTGATCAACTCCATCAGCGACCCAAACCACGCAGGGTTGAGCGCCGGGTTGAAGCGCGAGCGCACCGTCAGCTCGATGGGTTGCTCGGCCACGGTGCGGTCGCGCTGCACGAACTCCGCCACCTCCAGCTGCACGATCTGCTGCACCGCCCCGTTGGCCGCAAACGCCTGTCCCATGCGCGTGGCGTCGATGTTGAGCTGCACCTGCGGCACCCGGCCCGCCAGCACGTCGCGCTGGAAATGGGCGGGAATATGCAGCACCAGCGTGAAGCGGCCAGCATCCAGCAACGGGTCTACCTCGCGCATGCTGATCATGACGGGGCGTGTGAACTGGGGCGCATAAAACGCCGTGGCGATACGCCGGGACAGCGCCGAGTCGTCCTCGTCCACGACGGCAATGGGCACGTGGTACAGCGTCTCAGGCTGCGCCATGCCCGCCGAGTACACCGCCAGCGTGGTGGTGTAGACGATGAGGAACAGCATGGCCGGGTCACGCCACAGGCTCCACAGCTCCTTGATACCCAGCCTGAAGATGTTGGACCACCGACCTCTCAACGCCATGTCAGGTCTCCTGCTTTTTGAGGAGCGCAATCGCAGCGCCGACGATGACCGGCACCGCCACCAGCATGGGCCAGAACTCGGCCTGGAGGTCTTGCAGGCCCAGCGCCTTGTTGAACACGCCCCGGCTGATGGTGAACATGTGGCTGGCCGGATAGGCCTCTCCGAACCAGCGCGCAAAGCCCGTCATGGACGACACGGGGTTGATGAGCCCCGCAAACTGCACGGCCGGAATGATCGTGCCCACCATGGCAAAGAACATCGCCGCAATCTGGCTGCGCGTGACGGTGGAGGCCAGGAGGCCCATGCCCGTGGAGCACAGGCTGAACACCACGGCGGCCAATGTCAACGTGGCAAAACTTCCGGTCATCGGCACGCCAAACACCGTCACCGCCGCCAGGCACATCAGGCCAAAGTTGAACAGCGCCAGCAGCACATAGGGCAGCTGCTTGCCCAGCATGAATTCGGTGCGTGTGGTCGGCGTGACATACAGGTTGATGATGGAGCCCAGCTCCTTCTCGCGCACCACAGCCAGGGCGGTGAGCATGGCGGGCAGCATCAGCAACAGCAGCGGGATCACGGCAGGCACCATGGACGGCAAGCTGCGCACGTCGGGGTTGTAGCGGTAGCGCGGCTCCACCTCCAGCAGGCCCCGGGGCACCACGCCCGTGCGGCTGCGGCTTTGCTCCACCAGCCATTGCTGGTGCAGGCCCTGGGCGTAGCCGATGACGGTTTCGGCACGCTGCGGCATGGCGCCGTCCACCCAGGCGCCGATCTGCACCGGCTGGCCGCGTGCCACGTCGCGGGCAAAGCCGGGCGGGATCTCCAGCGCCAGCGATATCTCGGCGGAGCGCATGCGCGCATCCAGCTCGGCATAGGTGGCAATCGGCGGCTGCTCGGTGAAGTAGCGCGAGCCCGCCAGGTTCAGCGTATAGGCGCGGCTCAGCGCGGTCTGGTCGCGGTCCAGCACGGCAAAGCGCAGGTTCTCCACGTCCATGCTGATGCCGTAGCCCATCACGAACATCAGGATCAGCGAGCCCAACAGCGCCATGGCGCCCCGCACCGGGTCGCGGCGCAGCTCCAGCGCTTCGCGCCACTGGGTGCTGTGGATGCGGGCCAGGCTTTGGCGCAGGCGGGTGGGCCAGGTGGGAGTATTGGGCGCGGACACCGGCGATAGCGCAGTGGGGCCCGAAGCCGCCACGGACACAGGAGCCTGGGCCGTGCCCGCAGCATCTTCCAGGTAGCCGATGAAGGCTTCTTCCAGCGTGGCGGCGCCGCGCTTAGCGACGATGTCCTGCGGCGCAGCGCTTTCCAGCACGCGCCCCGCGTGCATCAGCGAGATGCGGTCGCAGCGCTCGGCCTCGTTCATGAAGTGGGTGGAGATGAAGATGGTGACCTTGTCGCGCCGCGCCAGCTCCACCATCAGGCGCCAGAAGTTGTCGCGGGCCATCGGGTCCACACCCGATGTGGGCTCGTCCAGGATCAGCAGCTCGGGCTGGTGCACCATGGCCACGGCCAGCGACAGGCGCTGGCGCATGCCCAGCGGCAGCTTCATGGGCAGTGCGCTGCGGGCGGCCTGCAGGTCAAAGCGCTCCAGCATGGCCGACACGCGCCCTGGCACCTCGGCCTCGGGCACGTGGAACAGCCTAGCATGCAGCACCAGGTTCTGCTCCACCGACAGTTCGCTGTACAGCGAGAACGCCTGCGACATGTAGCCCACGCGCCGCCGTGTGGCCATGTCCTTGGGGTCCACCGGCTGGCCAAACAGCCAGGCCTGCCCGTCGCTGGCGGGCAGCAGGCCGGTGAGCATCTTCATGGTGGTGGACTTGCCGCAGCCGTTGCTGCCCAGAAAGCCAAAGATCTCGCCGCGCTGGATGCGAAAGCTCACATGGTCCACCGCCACAAAGTCACCAAAACGCATGGTCAGGTCGCGCGCCTCGATGGCCACGTTGACGGCATCATCCGCCTGCGACCGGTCCAGCGGCGGAATCTGCACCGCCTGGTGGCCCCGGCGCTTGGCCTCGGGCAGCAGTGCCACAAAGGCCTGCTCCAGCGCATCATGCCCGGTGCGGGCCATCAGCTCGGCAGGCGTACCGGTGGCCAGAATGCGCCCTTCGTCCATGGCCACCAGCCATTCAAAGCGCTGCGCCTCTTCCATGTAGGCCGTGGCCACGATCACGCTCATGCCCGGCCGCGCTGCGCGGATGCGGCCGATCAAATCCCAAAACTGCGCGCGCGCCAGCGGGTCCACGCCGGTGGTGGGTTCGTCCAGAATGAGTAGGTCGGGGTCGTGGATGAGTGCGCAGCACAGGGCCAGCTTTTGTTTCATGCCGCCCGAGAGCTTGCCCGCTGGCCGCGCCAGAAACGGATACAGCCCCGTGCTGCGCGTGAGTTCATCAATGCGGCGGCGCCGCTCGGCCGCGTCGTGCCCGAACAGGCGGCCAAAAAACTGCAGGTTCTCTTCCACCGACAGCGTGGGGTACAGGTTCTTGCCCAGGCCCTGGGGCATGTAGGCGATGCGGGGGCACACCCGGCTGCGGTGGCGGCCTTTGGCAATGTCGCCGCCCAGCACCTCCACCGTGCCCTGCTGCACCGCGCGTGCGCCCGCCACCAGCGCCAGCAGGCTGGACTTGCCCACGCCATCCGGCCCGATCAGGCCCACCATGCGGCCCGCGGCCACTTCCAAATCGATGTCTGCGAGCGCCACCGTGCGCCCGTAGCGCTGGCCCACGCCACGCAGGCGGGCCACGGGTGCCGCGCTGCCGGGGAGGTTCACTGGTCGGCCTTGACGGCGAGGTTGGCGGGCCACTCCACCGCAGGGTCCACCCGCAGCCAGGCCAGGCCAGGCAGACCGGTCTTGACCTGCTCCTGGTGGCGCAGCAGCAGCGCCTTGTCGATCTGCGCGCGCACGCGGAACATGAGCTTCTGGCGCTCGCTGGCGGTCTCCACCGTCTTGGGCGTGAACTGCGCGGTGCTGGCCACAAACGACACGGTGGCCGGGATCACAAAGCCCGGCGCGGCATCGAGCACGATGCGCACCTCGCTGCCCAGCGCCACGCGGCCCGCCACGGTCTCGGGCAAGAAGAAGGTCATGTACACGTCGCTCAGGTCCACCAGCTGCAGCACCCGGGCGCCCGCGCCCACCACCTCGCCGGGCTGCACCACGCGAAACTGCACGCGGCCGTCGCGCGGGGCCTTGAGCTCGCTGTCGGCCAGCTCGACATCAATGCGGGCCAGCGTGGCCTCCAGCGCGCGCACGTTGGCTTCAGCACTCGTCACCTGCGTGCGCGACGCGCCAATGCCCGCCTGTGCGGCCTTGGCCTGGGCCTTGGCAGCCGTCACAGCGGCTTGCTGGCTGCGCACCTTGGCGCGGTCATCGTCGAGCAACTGGCTGGAGAAAAAGCCTTCGCGCGCCAGCTGCTCAGAGCGCGGCAGACGGCGGCGGGCAGTGTCGAGGTCACTCTCGCGCTGGGCCACCACGGCCAGCGCGGCCTGGTAGTCGCTTTCGCGCTGGGCCACCTGCACCTGGGCGCTGCTGATGGCCAGCTGCGCCTGCTGCAGCCGGGCCACGGCCTCTTCGCGCTGGGCCTGCAGGCCGTCGATCTGCATCCGGGCCAGGGGCTGTCCCGCTTTTACAAAGTCGCCCTCGGCCACCAGCACCTCCAGCACCCGGCCCGCCAGCTTGGTGGCCACGGCGATCTCGGTGGCCTCGATGCGGCCGTTGCCGCTCACAAAACCGGGGCCTGGCCCCTGTGCCTGCCAGGGCGCCCAGCGCAGCAGCAGCCATCCCCCCAGCAGCACCACGGCCAGGGCCGCGGCGATCTTCCATTGCTTGCTCATGGTCCATCCTTGTGGGCACATGGGCCCATCGGGGGATGGTAGCTTTGCACTTCACGTTACCCCAAGCTGCAGCACGCCCTCTCTTGACCTGCATCAATCGTCACCCCAACATCCGGCCTGCACCGGCCGCGCGTGGCTCTCAAAACCGAAACCCATGACCGCCTTCACCCACCCGCCCCTTTCCGACACCCTGGCCTGGTTGCTGGGCCGTCCTGTCAGCGCCGAAGACGGACTGCCGGAAGATGAACTCGCTGCCGCAAGCCATCGCCTGGGGTGCCAGGTGCCCCCTGCCCTGCACGCTTACTACGCCGCCGTGGGCGGGCGTGCCGATTTGATGGCCGGTTTTCAGCGGTTTACGCCGCTGCAGAATTTGGAGTGCCTGGGCGACAAGCTGCTGTTTCTGGAAGAAAACCAGGCCGTGTGCTGGTGGGCCACCGATGCGCAGCAGCGGGTATGGCAAACCACCGACCTGGACGCCCCCGACTGGCACGAGGAAGACCTGGGCCTGGATGCGTTTTTGCACACCATCGCCTACTACCAGATGGCCCAGGGTGGCTACCCGTTCTGCGGCATGCGCGCGTGCCATGGGTTCTCAACGCAGGGGGACCTGGCAGCGCTGCTGCACGCCATGCAGGCGCAGGCCGTGGTGGATGTAGCGGGGCTGCGCATCTTCACAGTGGGGCCGCAGGCGCTGGTGTGGTACCTGCATGCCGAGGGGGCGCTTGCAGAGCCGGGCCTGTTCCTGAGCGCCCTGGACGCCGATCACTTTGAGGCGCTGTGCGCCCAGTGGGACTTTGACGATCTGGGCTGATCTGACAATCAGAAAATGTTAAGAAAAATGGCTCCAGCGCTTATTGAACAAGCGCCAATAGCTATATTATTTGTAGCAAACAATCTCAGTCAGGGTTGAATTCCGCAGCCCACGCCGCACGGTTGTACCAGCCCTCCGCTCAGCCCCGCACATCAAACGCCGACAGGTGATTGGCCAGGTGCATGGCGTGCGCCTGCTCGTACTGCGCGCGGCTCAACGCCCCGTAGGCAAAGTGCGGCTGCAGCGGCCCGGCATGGGCGGCAAAGTCCTGCACGGCCTTGCGCAGCCGGGCCAGGGCCGCTGACGCGTCGGGCGTGGACGCATCCAGCGCGGGCGCGCCGGGAATGGGTTCTGCCAGGTTGTGGCTCATTCGGCCGCGCAGGGCAAACACGTTGAAAGCCGCTGCACCCAGCGTGTTCTGGAACAGCGCCGACTTGGGGGCCGGAAAACCCTGCAGCGAGAACTCGATGCTCTGTGCGCAGTGCTCCAGCGTCTGCGACCAGCTCCAGGCCGTGGCGGGTAAGAGCGGCTCGACCGCCGCGCTCGCAAGGCGTTCTACCTCTTGCATGGCGCCCGCCAGGGTGCCAAAGACGAGTTGCCGATCGTTTCCGGGCCGGTAAAGCAGGTACCCAGCACCAGAGACCGCCACCACACCCAGGGTGGCCAACCCCGTACCCGATCGGAGGAACGCCCTGCGCGGTGCAGCGGGTGGGGTGGGCGACACATCGAACGGGGCGCCCGGATTGCTGCCGTGGGGATTGATTGCCATGGGATGGTGGTCAGGTTGTTGTGGGCCGAAGGGGTGCCCACCATTTTGCCGCCAGCAAATGCTGCAGCGGCGCAGCGAAGGTCGGGCAGCCGACACAGGCGGTGCGTACGGCGACTCAAGCAGCAGTCGCTGCTGGCGCCACCGGAGTGCCCACGATTTTTTCAGACACTTCCACGCGGTTGCGGCCGCGCTCCTTGGCCAGGTACATGGCCTCGTCGGCGCGCTGCAGCGCAGCGCCCGCCGCGTCGCCGTGGGCACACAGGGTGACGCCCACACTCACGGTCAGCGGAATGGACTGCGGGCCCGTGGCCACTGGCTGGGCTTCGACCAGCGCGCGCAGGCGTTCAGCCACGGCCAGGGCGCCAGCGGTGCTCGCGTTGGGCAGGAAGATGGCGAACTCTTCGCCCCCCAGGCGCCCCATCACGTCTTCCTTGCGGAGGCAACGGTGGGCCAGCATCACAAAATGGCGCAGCACATCGTCACCCGCCCGGTGACCCCAGGTGTCGTTGATGTTCTTGAAGTGGTCCAGGTCCATCACCAGCACGGGCACAGCCGTCCCGGTGCGCTGGGCGGCACTGATGGCCTTGTCCAGCAGCGTGAGAAACGCGCGACGGTTGAACACGTTGGTCAGCGGGTCCATCTCGGCCAGGTGCCGCAGCTCGCTGGTGATGAACTCGTTGGCCAGCATCAGCGCACCAAACCCCAGCAACACCACGGCCACAATGGCCTCCAGCAGAACAAACTGCGATACCAGCGTCACCAGTCCTGCGTCTGGCAAGCCGCCGGGCGCAGCGGGAGCGAGCTTGAACAGTGCCGGACGCAGCAACAAAAACAGGCCATGCAGACCCGCCACCAACGCAAACAGGTAGCGCGCGGGCACGCGGCGCACACCACCATCGGCCATCGTGCGCGCCGTGAGCAAAAAGCAGATGCCCGCACCCAGCCCCACAAAAACAAACCGCATGCCCAGATGGGGCTGCACCACGGTGAAATACACCGACGCGACCATCAGGGCCCCGATACCCAGGACCGCATACCAATGAGAAAACGGGCGTCGCCCCATGTACATGCGGCTGGCCATCAGGCACAGGTAGGCTGCCAGCGACACCGAACCTTGCGAGATCACCACCGCCACCACCTCGGGAAACCAGTCCCGCACCAGCAGACTCACGCTGAACACCGACCCCAGCAGGAACGACACCATCCACAGGCGCAGGCCGGGGATGTTCCGGTTGAACGACCACACGGCATACAACACCGTGGTGACGAGCGCAGTCAGAAGCGCTGCAATGATGAGGAGTGTGGGGCTGTGCACTTTGAGGGCGGGCTGGCGGGCGGCTGGAATGTTAACCGGACCGCCGCCGGGCACCGCGCTGCGCGGCACCTTTCCTTGACCTGTGTAAAGGTGCCGCCTGGTGCAAATGGGATAAATTGGGCGGATGACGGCGCCAAGCCGGCAGCGTGCCGTTCGCGGCTAGGAGGCTGCGCGGAAGAAGGCATCGAAGCGAGACGTGCGAAAACCGAGGATCGCGTGGTGCTACCGACAAGCCCAGGGTGGGCCCCGGGGCGCAGGAGGTGGTACCGCGCGAGACCGGTTTATCGCGCGTTGCAGCCGATGTTCCTTCTGCCGCGCAGCCTCCTAGCCCACCACATTGCATTCCCGGCGCAGCAGGGCCAGGGCATCGTGCATCTGGTAGTCCATGTCGCTGAGCAAGGTTTTTTCTGCGTCCTGCACAAAGCTGGTCCACAGCGCGATGTAGTCCTGCTGGTGCACACCGGGCGCGTGGGTGCGGATGAACTCGGTGGCCAACGCGGGCTGCAGGCCGGATTTGCGCAGCTTGCGCACCAGGCTGGCGGCGGTCTTTTCGGTCAGCAGGGTTTTCTTGGGCACACCCGCAGCCAGGCACAGGAACAGCGTGAGCAGCGAATGCTCGTCATCGTTGCCCTGGGTGGTTTTTGTCCAGGTCTTGCTGGCGGGCAGCGGGGGTTCCTCGCCCTCCTCCAGCGCATCCAGGCTGCGGTGGAAGTTGTCCACCTCGGCCAGCGGGTCGTCCAGCAGAAAGTAGCGCGCGCGGAAAGCGCCGGTGGGGCGCAGCAGCGTACGCACCAGTGTGGCGGAATCCAGCAGCCTGGGCAGGTCGGCCAGCACACTGGCACAGTGCGCCAACACCACCTCGCGCAGTTCAGCAGGCAAACCGGGGGGCAGGCGCAGCTGTGAAGGCGGCGCCAGCTTCTTCTTGCGCTGTGCCATCAGCATTTTTTCGAACGCGACGGTGTTCGGCCATTCGCCCAGGTCGATGGACCTGGGCGCCAGGGCCAGCATGAGCAGGCCGGTGCGGATGACGGCTTCAGCATCGGCACCCGCAGCTTCGAGCTCGTCCGGGTCCAGGTCGAACTGCTCGGCCAGCCACTGGGCGGCATGGATGGCCTGCGCAATCTGCGTGCGGCGCGCCAGCTCGGCCCGGTAGTCAGCATGGCTGCGCAGTGACCACACGGCCAGTAGCGGGGTCTCGGCATCGGCATAGCCCGCCATGCCAAAGTTGCTGCTCTCGGGCATGCCAATCAGGCGCTTGAGCATGTCTGAGCCGCCCTTGGAGCGCGACAGCAACGAATGGTCGCGCAGCGAGATGGCGGCCTGGTGCAGGTCGCCCTCAGTGGTATCGAGCAGGTACAGGCTGATGAGGTTGACCATGCGGTCACGCGCCTTCTCCAGCTCGGGCCGCAAAAACTCGCTGCCAAAGTAGCGGGCAATCTGCACCATGCCCTTGGGCGCATCGGCATTGATGGCGGCCAGCTTGTCGGCACCAATCACGCCATGCTGGACGCCATAGGCCAGCGCCTTTTCAAAGAAAGGACGGGCGTCGTGGAGCTGCAGCGTGTTGGCCCACGCAGCCTGGGTAGAGGACTGTTCGTCGATGGTCATTTAGTGGGCCATTCCCGCAGCCGTTGAAACTGGCGCTGCGAAGGCCAGCGCCCCCGCGCAAGGGCCGCCCCGCCGCGCTGGGGGCGTCCCCCTCCCGCGTTGCGCAGCAATGCGAGAGAGGGGTGAAGGCGCGACGCGACTCAGGGGGTGCTTCATCTCAAATCGCCGATTCCTCATCCGACGTACGTGCGGCGGGCGTGGCCTTGCCGCGATCCGTCTCGCTGGTCTCGAATTTGCCGTCGTCTTCCTCGGCGGGCGATTCGTCGCCCTCTTCCAGGCCCAGGTCAAAGGCACGTGCCTTGGCGCGCAGCACCAGCAAGGTTTCGATGAACAGGTCGCGGCACTCGTAGCGCAGCAGCCAGGCCATCTGCATCCAGTCGCGGTCGGCCACCTCGTCCAGATCGATGCGCGGCTGCACGTAGCCCGAGGCGAGCAACTCGTCGTCGGTCAGCGTGGGGCCATAGTCTTCCACCGCGTCAAACGTGCCGGTGCGGGCAAAGGCTTCGATGCGGCTCCACTTTTCGGCAAAGTAGTTGGCCAAGGCCTCGGCGCCACCGTCCAGGTCGCCAATGGCAGTAAGAAACTCCACCGGGTCGGCATCGTCGCGGAAGATGACCGCGTTGACCATGCTGCGCAGGTGCGTGTGGGTGAGGTCCTTGTACTGCTTTTCAAGCACCATGGCGCGCGCGAACTGCTCAGGCGTCACCAGCATGTTGACCACAGAGGCCTTGGACTCGTCGTACTCGCGCATCACGGCCAGAATGTCCTTGGGGGCCAGCTGGTCCAGCACCACCATCAAGGCGTTGTCGCCCTCGGCATCCGCCAGCTCCGACAAGGCCGATTCGGCGCCCACGATGTCGCCAGCCGCGATCAGGCTAGTGGTCTTGGTGATAAGGGCGAGGTGTTGGTTGTTGCTGCTCATGGTCGTCACTCCTTGCGGTCAAAACCCGCGTCGGCCAGCCAGTTGGAGCTGGCCTCTTCGCGGCTGCGGCTGTTTTGTGGGTCCGCAGCGTCATCGGCGCTCAGTGCGTTGTAGTCGTCATCATGCTCTGCGGCGTCTTCACCGTCATCGGCGTCGCTGTCACCCTCGGCCGACGAGGCCGCATGGTGCGCCAGGCGGGCGTGCTGCTGCAGGTATTCCAGCCCTGCAGCCACAGCCATGAAGCGGGCGCCCTGCGGTTCGCGCAGCACGGTTTGCGCCAGGCTGCTGGCCCAGGGCTCCAGCGCGATGGCAGGCGAGAGGCTGTGCCAGTCGGGCAGTTCGTCCACCGGCAGGCTCAGCAGGTGTTCCACCACAGCCGGCTTGGTGAAGCGAAAACCCTGGTGGAACACCACGGCCACCATTTCGGGGGCCAACTCCATCATCTGGACCAGAAAGGCAATCTCGTTGCGCTTTTCGGCCAGCCGCTTGCGCAGCACATCCTTGCCTTCGGAGTCGGAAACCAGGTCGTCCAGCTCGGCCTGGTAGGCAGAGCGCAGGTCATAAAAATAAGGGGAAAGTTTCACGGAGTGGTCGTTGTCAAAATGCGCGTGGAATAGGCTTGCCAGATCTCTTGGGCGGTGTGCAGCGGGTCGTCCAGCAGGTTGCGGCGGCGGTTGTCGTCGTAGGCCTGGCGGGCGGTGTCGTCCGACAGCACTTCATAGGCTTTTTGCACAGCCTGAAAGCGCTGGGCAGCGTCGGGGGCGTCGTTGCGGTCCGGATGGTAGAACGACGCCTTCTGGCGAAAGGCTTTCTTGATGTCGGCCAGCGATGCGTTGGCCGCAAGCCCGAGGGCGGCGTAGTGGTCTGCGGTCATGGATGATTCAATGGAGCGGGGGCGGGATGAAACTGGCACCGGCCACCAGGCCAGCGGGCCACCACCATCAGCCGCCCAGGCTCACAAACACGTTCTGCACGTCGTCGTTGGAATCGATGGCGGCCAGGAAGTTCTCCACCTCTTCGAGCTGTTCGGCGGTCAGGTTGGCGGGGTTTACCGGGTTTTTGGGCTTGTAGCCCAGCTTGACCGACAGCACATTGAAGCCGTGGGCGGGCAGCGCACGGCTCACCAGATCGAGGTCGGTGGGGTCGGTCCAGAAGGTGGTGGTGCCTTCTTCGTCGCCTGCTTCAAAATCTTGTGCACCGGCTTCGATGGCGGCCAGTTCGGGGTCGGCGTCGGAGTTGGCGGGCTCGGCCTCGATCATGCCGACATGGTTGAAGTCCCAGGCCACCGAGCCCGAGGTGCCCAGCTGGCCCTTGCGGAACAGCACGCGCATTTCGGGCGCGGTGCGGTTGACGTTGTCGGTCAGGCATTCGACCATCACGGCGACCTGGTGGGGCGCAAAGCCTTCGTAAATCACGCGCTCGTAGTTCACTGCATCAGCACCGGTGCCCGAGCCCTTTTTGATGGCACGCTCCAGCGTATCTTTGGGCATCGAGGCCTTGCGGGCCTGCTCTACCACCAGGCGCAGGCGCGCATTGCTGGCCGGGTCGGCACCGCCGCGCGCGGCCACGGTGATTTCCTTTACCAGCTTGCCAAACAGCTTGCCCTTGGCGTCGGCCACCTGTGCCTTGCCTTTTGCTTTCCACTGCGCGCCCATGGTGATGTCTTTCTTGGAGTTGTGGCGCGCCAGGGCGCCTGTCGATGTGATGGAGGCCCATTCGAGCACCAAAAGCCCGAAATAAGCCCCTGTGCAGGTTGGAACCGAACCCTATAGGGTACCACCGAGCCACCCGTTGCCTTGCCGCCACGCCCAAGCCAGCGCCCAGCCTGGGGGCAGGTAACCTCACCACCATGCAGGCCCTTCGCTTCCCCGTCATTCAGGACCACTGATGCTCAACACCTTGTGGCTGGGCTTTTTTCTGACCGCTGCCGTGGCCGCACTGGCCCAGTGGCTGGTGGGCGGCAATGCCGAGATCTTTTCGTCGATGGTGCAGGCCCTGTTCCAGATGGCCAAGCTGTCGGTCGAGGTGATGGTGCTGCTGTTTGGCACGCTCACGCTGTGGCTGGGTTTCTTGCGCATTGCCGAAAAGGCGGGCATTGTGGACGCCCTGGCGCGCTGGCTGGCACCGCTGTTTGCCAAGCTCATGCCCGAGGTGCCGCGCGGCCACCCCTCGCTGGGGCTGATCACGATGAACTTTGCCGCCAACGCCCTGGGGCTGGACAACGCGGCCACCCCCATGGGCCTGAAGGCGATGAAAGCCCTGCAGGAGCTGAACCCCGAGCCCGACACCGCCACCAACGCGCAGATCCTGTTCCTGGTGCTCAACGCCTCTTCGCTCACGCTGCTGCCGGTGACGATCTTCATGTACCGCATGCAGCAGGGAGCGCCCGACCCGACGCTGGTTTTTTTGCCCATTCTGCTGGCTACATCAGCGTCCACGCTGGTGGGCCTGCTTAGCGTGGCGGTGGTGCAGCGCCTGCCGCTGTGGAGCCCCGTGGTGCTGGCCTATCTGCTGCCCGTCGCACTGGTTCTGAGCGGCTTCATGGCGCTGCTGGCCACCTTGAGCGCCCCCGCGCTGGCCCAGTTGTCGTCCTTGCTGGGCAACCTCACGCTGTTTGCGCTGATCGTCCTGTTCGTGGGCATCGGCGCGTGGCGCAAGGTGCCCGTGTACGAAGCTTTCATCGAGGGCGCGCGCGAAGGTTTTGACGTGGCCAAGGGCCTGCTGCCCTATCTGGTGGCGATGCTGTGTGCCGTGGGGGTGTTCCGTGCATCGGGTGCGCTGGGCTATGTGCTCGATGGCATCCGCTGGTGCGTGCAGGTGCTGGGTGCAGACACCCGGTTTGTGGACGCTCTGCCCACTGCGCTGGTCAAGCCGTTTTCAGGCAGCGCTGCGCGCGCCATGCTGATCGAGACCATGCAGACGCAAGGGGTAGACAGCTTTGCGGCGCTGGCTGCAGCCACCATTCAGGGCAGTACCGAGACCACCTTTTATGTACTGGCCGTGTACTTTGGGGCGGTGGGCATTCAGCGTGCGCGGCACGCGGTGGGCTGCGCGCTGTTGGCCGAACTGGCGGGGGTGGTGGCGGCCGTTGTAGTGTGCTATCGGTTTTTTGGTTAAAGTTATTGAAGGAAAATGGCCCTATCGCCTATCTATCAATCGCTAGTAGCTATAAATTAAATAGCAACTTGCTCCTACCCAATTCCTTCTTACTGGGGCCATTCTGACGCTCCCACCGGGGGTTGCCCCTGAGCGCACCACGGACCCCAAAGACTTCGGGGTGGCTTGCGCGGACCATCCAAAGCCAATTGGTGGTTTCCACCATGCGGGCGACTGAGGCGGTACCTATGCTCTGCCTCATGGGCGCGCAAGCGGCGCCACGGCAGCGATCGAGCACGTCGTCCCTTGCTCCAGGGCTCCCGGAAAACGCCCTTCACCACGTTCCATGACATTGCCCCCCAACCCCACAGCGCCCCACGACGCCGAAGAGCGCAGGCACTCCGAGGCCCTGCTCCAGCTGTGCAAACGCCTGGAACGCGCCTGGACCTTGTCCGACGTGCTCGATGCCGTCAAACCCATGGGAGAGAGTGTTTTTGACTACCGCCACGTCTGGCTGGCCCTGATTGACGAATCCTCGGGGATGCTGGACTTCCTCACACACACCACCAGTGGTGAGGAGGGTGCCCTGAGCCGCCAGCTGCAGACCATGAAAATCCCCGTGAAGGGGGATGCGCTGCTCGAAGAAATCATGCAGGCCACCCACGTCGTGGTGGTGGAAGATGCCCGCACCGACCCACGCACCAACAAGGCCGTGGTCGCTGTGCTGCACAACCGCACCATCGTCAATGTGCCGCTGATCATGGCGGACCAGCGCATGGGCGCACTGGGCATGGGCACTTATGGCGACGAGGAAGGCGTGCGGCCCCCCAAGCCCTGGCAGATCGCACTGATGCAGGCCACCGCTGGGCATCTGGCCGTGGCACTGGACCGGGTGCGGTTCATGACCGCGCGGCACGAGGCCGAAGAAGCGCTGCTGCAGCAAAAGGAGCGCCTGCAGGTCACCCTGCACTCGATCAGCGACGCCGTGGTCACCACCGACGCCACGGGGCTGGTGCAGTACCTGAACCCTGCAGCCCAGACGCTGACAGGCTGGTCGCTGTCCGCCGCCTGCGGACGCAGGCACCAGGACGTGCTGGGCCTGGCCGCCGAACCTGGCACCCAGGCTGCCCCCGACCTGGTGGGCCGCGCACTGGCGCAAGGCAGCACCCAGTTGCATTCCAAGCTGCGGTCCACACCACTGGCAGGAGCCCCCCTGCTGATGGACCTGTCCGCCTCACCACTGCTGCGCCCCGGCGGGGATGCTGACGGTGTGGTGCTGGTGTTTCGCGACGTGACCGAGGCCAGCCGGCTGAGTCGCGAAATGGAGTTCCAGGCCCTGCACGACACACTCACGAGCCTGGGCAACCGCCGCGCGTTCGAGCACCTGCTGGCCCAGGCCTTTGCCGCCACGCGGGAGGCCTCCGACCGCCACTGCGTGTGCTACCTCGATCTGGACAATTTCAAGGTGATCAACGACACCTGCGGCCATGCGGCAGGGGACGAACTGCTGCGGCAGGTGGCGCGCCTGTTCCTGGCCCACCTGCAGCCTCAGGATCTGCTGTGCCGCCTGGGAGGCGACGAGTTCGGCATCCTGCTGTGGCAGCAGGACCTGCAACAGACTTTGAAGGTCGCAGAGCGCATGCAGCAGGAACTGGCCGCATTCCGTTTTGGTTGGCGCGACCATGTGTTCAGTGTCAGTGTCAGCATTGGAGCCGTGGTGCTGGATGCCGCCACCGAAAGCGTGGGCGCCTTGCTGCAGGCGGCAGACAGCGCCTGCTACGTGGCCAAGGACAGGGGGCGCAATCGCATCCACGTCTATGCCGAGAACGACCCTGCCCTGGCGCAGCGCTATGGCGTCATGGAATGGGTCAGCCGCATCGAGCATGCGCTACAGCACGACCGGTTTGAGCTGTTTGGCCAGCCCATCACCCGCCTGGGCACACTGCAGGGGAGCCCGCCGCACGGCCTGCATTGCGAGATCCTGCTGCGCATGCGCACGGCCGACGGCCAACGGGTCTCGCCGGGCGAATTCATGCCCGCCGTGGAGCGCTACCACCTGGCCGCGCGGGTGGACCGCTGGGTCATCAAAAAAGCCCTGGCCTGGATGGCCGAACACCAGGAGAGTGTGGAGCTGTGCTGCATCAACCTGTCGGGCCAGTCCGTGGGCGACGCCGCTTTTTTGGGCCAGGTGCTGCAGGCCATGGACCAGACCCCGGTGCGCTGCGACCGCCTGTGTTTCGAGATCACCGAAACCGCCGCCATGGGCGACCTGGCAGCGGCCAACCGTTTCATCCACGCACTGCGCGCGCGGGGCTGCCAGTTTGCGCTGGACGACTTTGGCAGCGGGTTATCGTCGTATGCCTACCTGCGCGAGCTGGCGGTGGACATGCTCAAGATCGACGGGCAGTTTGTGAAGAACATGGCCGACGACCCGGTGAGCTTCGCCATGGTGAAGTCCATCCACGAAATTGGCTGCCTGATGGGCAAGAAGACCGTGGCGGAGTTTGCCGAAAGCAAGGCCGTCGTGGACCTGCTGACCGGGCTGGGCGTGCACTTTGCCCAGGGATACGCCCTGGGCCGCCCTGCCCCGCTTGACGAGCTGCTACTGCAAACCGTGGTGCACTGACTCCCTGGTTGCCGAGCCAGCGGCGGACGCAACGGAAGCGCTTCAGCCGCGCGGCGCGGAAGGCGATGCCGGTGTTACCGGGGCGGGAGGGGCAGCCACCAGCTCCCACTCGGCCAGTTGCTCGTTGGTCGCAATCAACCGCCCCACCAGCAGCTTGATGAAGGCCTTGTCAAAACACGACTGCAGGTCTTCGGACGCCCCGCGCAGCGCGGGGTTGCGCACCTTGAGCACCAGCACTTCGGACTCGGCCACGGCGGTGGCGGTGCGCAGCCTGTTGTCGGGGCGCAGGTAGGTCATTTCACCCAGGGTGACGCCCGCACTCAGTGTGCTGAGATTCCAGCCCTGGCGACTCACGGCCACCTGGCCCTCGATCAGGATGCAGAACGAATCGCCGGGCGTGTTTTCGCGCATCAGCACCGTGCCCCGCTCCAGCCGCCGCCAGTTGCCCAGGCGCATCAGCTCCCACAGGGCCACGTCGTGAAAGTCGGCAAAAAACGGCAGCGCGCGCAGGCGCGCAAAACGCTCGGCCTCGGTGTCTTGGGATTTTTGGCGGGGCAGACTCTGGTGGGCGGCCAGCAGCGCCCGTGCAAAATCGTCCCAGGTCGCAAAACGGTCGGAGGGCTGCTTGGCCAGGGCGCGCAGCAACACGTCGTCCACATGGGCTGGCAGCGACGCGCGCAGCAGGCTCGGTGGCGTGGGCGCCTCGTTGCTGATCTTGTAGAGCGTGGCGAAGTCGGTGTCGCCGTCAAACGGGCGGCGGCCCGTGAGCAGCTCGTACACAACAACAGCCAGCGAGAACATGTCGCTGTGGTGCGTGAGGTCGTGTTCGCGCACCTGCTCGGGCGACATGTAGGACGGCGAGCCCACCAGGCCCGACAGTTGCGTGGCATCGCTGCGCAGTGACAGCGCCGCACCAAAATCGGTCAGCTTGATGTCGCCGTCTTTGGCCAGCATGAGGTTGGCGGGCTTGATGTCGCGGTGCACCAGGCCTTCGCGGCACGCGTACTCGAGCGCGTTGCAGCACTTGAAGGCAATGTCCAGCACCTGGGGCACGGGCAGCAGTGCATCAGGCGTGGCATAGGCTGACAGGGGCTGGCCATCCACATATTCCAGCACCAGGTAGGGGGGCAGCGCCTCCTCGTCCGCATCGAGCAGGCGCACGATGTGGGGGTGGCGCAGGCGGCCCGACAGCGCAGCCTCGTTGCGCAGCAGCTTGCGGTAGCGCTCGGCCTGCTCGGGTACTTTCAGCAGATGGGCATGCGTCTGCTTGATGGCCACCTTGCGCCCCCTAAAGCCGTCGAGCCCCAGAAACACGATGCCGCTCGCACCCCGGCCCAGTTCACGCTCGATGCGGTACTTGCCGATGCTGGCGGGGGGCGCCGAGGTTGCTGTGGCCATGAGGGACTCCTGGGCGGGTATTTGACAGGTCAGGCGCCTGCAAGGGCCTGCTCAAAGTCAGCGAGCAGGTCTTGTGGGTCTTCCAGGCCCACTGACAGGCGGATCATGCTGTCACCAATGTCCATGGCGGCACGCACGGCGGGGCCGGCCTCCCAGAAGATGGTGTGCGCTACCGGGATGATCAGCGTGCGCGTGTCGGCCAGCCCCGTGGCCTTGATGGGCAACTGCAGGCGGTTGCACACGGCCAGGCACTGGTCGGGGTTGCGCAGCTCGAACGACAGCAGCCATGAGCCCGCCTGGAGGAGCTTTTTGGCAAAGGCATGCTGGGGGTGCGAAGGCAGCATGGGGTACAGCACGCGCGAGACGGCCGGGTGCGCCTCCAGCCACTGCGCCAAGGCCAGGGCCGTGGCGCTGGTACGGTCCATGCGCAGCGACAGCGTTTCAGCGCCCAGCGCCAGCTGGTGCGCAGCATGGGACGACAGCGTGCCACCCATGTCGCGCAGGCCCTTTTTGCGCAGCTGCTGAAGGCCCCAGCCCTTGGGGTCGCCCTTGCGGTAGGGCGCAAAGATGTTGGGGTAGCCCGACCAGTCGTACAGCCCCGTGTCGGTGATAGCGCCACCCAGCGCAGCGCCCTGCCCGCCGATGCTTTTGGTGAGCGAATTGACCACCAGGCCCGCGCCCACCGTGGCAGCGCGGAACAGATAGGGCGATGCCACGGTGTTGTCCACCACGTAAAGCACGCCACGTTGCTGGCACAGCGCTCCAATGCCTTCCAGGTCGGGGATCTGCGTGCCGGGATTGGCAATGGTTTCGACAAACACCATGCGGGTGTTGGGGCGCAGGGCAGCAGCCACTTTGGCCGCGTCGGTCACATCCACCGTGGTCACTTCAATGCCCAGGTCGGCCAACGTGCCGAACACGCTGTTGGTGTTGCCAAACACGAACTGGCTGGCCACCAGATGGTCACCCGCCTTGAGCAGGGTGAGGAACACCGCGCAAATGCCCGCCATGCCGGTGGAGAAAACGATGGAGCCGTGCCCGCGTTCCATCTGCGTGATCTTGGCCTCCAGCGCCGCCGTGGTGGGCGTGCCCTGGCGCGCATAGTTAAAGCCGCCCTTGCTCGTGCCCTGGAACACGGCGATCAGCTCTTCCATCTTCTCATACCCGTACTGAACGGACGTATGGATCGGCTTGTGGATGGCCCCATGCTCGGCGCCGCCCAGTCGGTCGGCGTGCACGATCTGGGTGGTGAAACTGTGGTTCTGCGGTGTCGTCATAAAAATCTGCGGCTGCTTTGTTTCTACTGGTCTACGTACGAGGCGGGGCGATCACTACTGGCGCGCCCTGATGCCAGTGCACCCGTGGAACTGGCTCCGCCAGGCCACCGGGTGCGTCCCCCTCGGGGGGAAGGCGCGCAGCGCCTCAGGGGGCTACCTCTCCGGCGCGATGTGCTCCGCGTAATCGTACAAGGCGCCCAGAATGTCCTGGGTCCGCTCATCGTCGGCGGTCTCCGAGAGTTCGTCGATCTCGGTGAACAGCTGCTCCACCGTGCGCGCCCCGCCCTGCCCGTCAAACAGGCAGGCGGCGCGGTGGGCCTCCCAGCGCTCCTGCTCTTCAGGCGACAGCGTTTGCGGAAAGTTGCGCGCCCGGTAGCGCCACAGCAACTCTGCCAGGCGCGGGTCGTCAAAATTCGCCCGCGCCTTGGCGAGCTTGTCGCCGCTCAGGGTGCGCAGGTCGTTCAGCAGGCGGCGGTCGTTGTTGCCCACAAAACCACCGTACAAATCCTGGTCCACATCGGGTGCGGGCTCTTGCGGGCGGGCAAACACCGCAGGCCAGATGCCGCTCATGTCGGGCAGCGCGCGCGCCACCTCGGCATGCTGCGCGGCCTGCGCCAGGTCGATGCCCCAGCGCTGCGCCAGCGCGGGCGTGAGCGTGTTCACATTGCCCACCACCATGGGCGACTTGTTCAGGTGGATGGTCTTGATGGGCAGGCGCGTCACGCCCTCGGGCAGCGCGTCGGCCTTGCTGAACATGCGCAGGCGGATGTCCTCCACATTCAGCGTGGCCAGCTCGCGGGGGTCGTGGGCCAGGTCCCAGGCAATCAGCTCGTTCTTGTTGGTGGGGTGGCTGGCCAGCGGCCACATCACGGCCAGGCAACCGCGCTCGGTGGGGAACATGCCGGACACATGCAGAAACGGCCGCGCCGTGCTGGTGGTGGCGGGCAGGCGCAACTCGGCGGCCACGCGGTCTTTCTTGTGCAGGCTCAGTGCAAAGTCAAACAGCTTGGTGTTGTGCTGGCGGATCAGCCGCGCCAGCGCAATGGTGGCGCGCACGTCTGACAACGCATCGTGCGCCGCGTCGTGCTGCAGGCCATTGGCCTTGGACAGGTGTTCCAGCTTGAAGCTGGGGGTCACGCCGTCTTCTTTCTTTGGCCAGGTGATGCCATCCGGCCGCAGCGCATAGGTCATGCGCACCACGTCGAGCAGGTCCCACCGGCCGCACTGGTTTTGCCACTCGCGCGCATACGGGTCGATGAGGTTGCGCCAGAACATGAAGCGCGTGATCTCGTCGTCAAACCGGATGGTGTTGTAGCCCACTCCAATGGTGCCGGGCTGGGAAAACTCGGCCTCGATGCGCGCTGCAAACTGGTGCTCGGGCACGCCCTTTTCCAAACACAGCTGCGGCGTGATGCCGGTGATGAGGCACGACACCGGGTCGGGCAGGTAGTCGTTGGCAGGCTGGCAATAGAACATCAGCGGCTCGCCGATTTCGTTCAGCTCCGCGTCCGTGCGGATGGCCGCGAACTGCGCAGGCCGGTCGCGGCGCGTGTTGGCACCAAAGGTTTCGTAGTCGTGCCAGAGGAAGGTGTGGGGGGCCATGGTCGATGGGCAAACAGGGGGCGGCGGAAGAACAAGGCGAGAGAGACCGTGAACTGTAACCTGATTTACAAGCTTTTTAGGCCCCTAGCGCATACTCATCAAGCGCTAGCAGCTATAAAATATATAGCAAACACCTCAAACCCGTCGGATGCAGATTCACGGCGTGATACACCTGCGGCGCAGCACCGCCGCTGCAGCGCGGGACAATGGCGCATGCAAAGCATCCACCCAGCCAACCCCTCCGTTTCGCGGCTCCGCCCTTCCCTTTTGGCCTCTTCGTTCCCACTTTCCATTTCAGCATGTTTGGCTGCCCTGGCTCTGGCGGGCTGCGCCGCAGCGCCCCCCCATCGCCCGGACACGGTGAAAGCACCACTGCCAACCAACGCCCCCCCTGCCACCACCAGCACACCGGCCCAGGATGCCGCAGCATCTACCAGCAGCCCCACCGCTGGGGTGGACCATGCGGCAGGCTTTGCCGCATGGCGCGACGCGTTTTCGGCGCAGGCCTTGCAGGCAGGCATCCAGCCCCGCACGGTGCGCGACGTGCTGGGCCAGGCGCAATGGCAGCCGCGCGTGGTGGAGCTTGACCGGGCCCAGCCTGAATTTACGCGCACACCCTGGGCCTACCTTGACAGTGCGGTCTCGCAGCAGCGCATTGCCCAGGGCCAGGCCAAGCTGGCCGAACACAGCGCCGCACTGGAAGCCGCCGCCGCCCGCTATGGCGTGCCTGCCACCGTGATCACCGCCATCTGGGGCATGGAGAGCAACTACGGCAGCAATTTCGGGACGTTCCGCACCGTGGACGCGCTGTCCACGCTGGCCTATGAAGGCCGCCGTCGCGCCTGGGCCCAGGCCGAACTGTTGTCCGCGCTGCGCATCGTGGACCAGGGCGACATCGCAGCAGACCGCATGCTCGGCTCCTGGGCCGGCGCCATGGGGCACACGCAGTTCCTGCCCTCGGTGTTTCTGGCCTACGCCGTGGATGCCGATGGCGATGGCCACCGCGACATCTGGGGCAGCATCCCGGACGTGACGGCGTCTACCGCGCATTTCCTGGCGCGTTCGGGCTGGCAGGCGGGCGAACCCTGGGGGGTGGAGGTGCAGTTGCCCGCGTCTTTCGACCACGCCCGCGCAGACCCTTCCGTACGGCAGACCACAGCCCAGTGGGAGGCTGAAGGTGTGCGCGGCATCGACGGGCAGGCGTTGCCCACCCTGGCCTCCGCGTCCATCGTCACGCCGGCAGGTGCCCGAGGCCCGGCCTTTCTGGTAGGGGGCAATTTCCGGGTCATCCTGCGCTACAACAACTCGGTCAACTACGCGCTGGGGGTGGCGCTGTTGGCGCGCCAGATTGGCGGTGGCGGGCCCGTGGTTGCCGCCTGGCCGCGCGACCTCGCGCCCCTTTCACGCCAGCAATTGCAGGAGCTACAAGAGGCGCTCAATCGCAAGGGATTTGCCGCGGGCACCCCGGACGGCGTGATGGGCCCCGCCACCCGCGCGGGGCTGCGAGGCTACCAGCGCAGCATCGGCGTTGTGGCGGACGGCTATCCCACCGTGGAACTGCTGGAGCGGCTTACGGCGCGCCAGTAGACAGAGCCCCAAGGCCTGCCCAACTGGCCGCCCCACGGAGTCATGGCGTCACCAGCCCGTCCATGCGCACGACCTCGAAGTCGCGGCCCAGCACCTGGCGCAGTTCAGACTTCAGGCGATCGTTGTTCCAGCGTTCGTCCGGCGCCCCGCTCAGGAACCAGTTGGAGCCGTTGTCGGCCACCATCATCCCGTGGGTCTTGAGGGCGGAGAGGATAGCCTGCGCTTCGGCAGAGAAGCCCGGCGGGATCGCATAGCCCGCCTTCAGGCGCACGCGCATGCCCATGGGGGGAAGGTTGGGGCTGGTATTGCTCGATGCCCAGTGGGTCGCGGGCGGCACGTAAGCGCGGCGGGTCTGGCTGACGGTAAAGCGCAGCGCGTGGCGGATGCCACCGGCGCCCAGCGACGCCTCGTCGTACCGCACCAGGCCCGGAAAAATCGGCAGGCCCGCTGCGTCTGCGCTGGTCCATCGTGGCCTGGCGGTGGGACGCACGTTGTTGCTGTCCAGGTGAAAGACAGCACCACCCGACGCACGCCAGCTGCCGTCGGACTGCGGGTAGCTGTTGCCGGTTTCATACAAGCGGTTGTTGTCGCGGTCGATCACGATCACGTGGCGGTCACCCGCGCTGGAAGGACCGCCTTCAATAGGCGCGTTGGGCGGAATCGGGTACGGGCCTGCATCACTCTCGTCGCCGTAGTCGGTGAACTGCACCGCCACACGCGGCTGGTTACCTGCCACCACCACATAGGGAATGCCGATAGGCGCGCCTTCCCACAGGCCCGCGCCAAAATCCGGGAACAAACCCCGGGTGAGGCCAATGCTGGCGATGAGGTTGTCAGAGTTGGGATCGATGGGGAGCCCACTGATATCCGCGTTCCAGTCATTGCCGGCAGGGAACGGCACTGCGCCATTGAGCGGCGCGCCCACACCCAGGGTTGCGCCGCGCACATCGCCATACACATGGCCCCCGGGGGGCGGAGCTGGCGCTGGCGCGCCTGGCGCCGGGGAGCCCGGAGGCGGCGAAACCGGCGCCGCATCACCCCCGCCGCCGCCACAAGCTGCCACCAGTGCACCAAAACTGGCAATGGCGAGACACCGGCTGATCGCTCCCAGACGCCGCTTGCGAGAGGAGGCACCGGGAAACATCGGGGCGGAAGGTGTGGGGGTCATGGTCATGGGGGCGTCTCCTCAGTCAGCGCGCAGTATGCCGCCCCAAAGGTCCTGGCTTGCCGCGGAACTGTGCGAAAACGTTTCAATGATTTTGGGGCACCGGACGGCGTCCGCGCACACCAGTTCGCTGATCCAGCTCGTCAAAGACTGCCTGTGCAGACTTCGCCACCACCACGCTGTAGACACTGCACTACGGACAAAAAAAAGCCAGCCATCGCAATGATGGCTGGCGTCTGGAGAGTGCCGGTGTGTGTCGGCAAAGCGCCAGTGGCGCCAGTGCACATCAGTCCGCCGTGGCTTCCTCGGGCTCGGCGGGCTCGGACTTGGCCGAGCGTTCCTTCTTGGCCAGCGGCTGGATGTCCAGCAGCACCTCGGAGGTTTCCACGCCCTTGTCGTCGGTCTTCACCTCGATATCGACCGTCAGACGCCCACCGTCCGTCAGGCGACCGAAGAGCAGCTCGTCAGCCAGCGCGCGGCGGATGGTGTCCTGGATCAGACGCTGCATCGGGCGGGCGCCCATGAGCGGATCGAAACCCTTCTTGGCCAAGTGCTTGCGCAGCGTATCGGTAAAGGTAACTTCCACCTTCTTCTCGGCCAGTTGCGTCTCCAGCTGCAGCAGGAACTTGTCCACCACGCGCAGGATGATCTGCTCGTCGAGCGCCTTGAAGTTGACGATGGCATCCAGCCGGTTGCGGAACTCGGGCGTGAAGAGGCGCTTGATGTCGCCCATTTCGTCGCCCGCCTGGCGCGGGTTGGTGAAGCCAATCGTCGCCTTGTTCATGGTCTCGGCGCCCGCATTCGTCGTCATGATGATCAGGACGTTGCGGAAGTCGGCCTTGCGCCCGTTGTTGTCGGTCAGCGTGCCATGGTCCATCACCTGCAGCAGCACGTTGAAGATGTCCGGGTGCGCTTTCTCGATTTCGTCGAGCAGCAGCACAGCGTGCGGCTTCTTGGTGATGGCTTCGGTCAACAGCCCACCCTGGTCGAACCCGACATAGCCCGGAGGCGCACCAATCAGGCGGCTGACCGCATGGCGCTCCATGTACTCCGACATGTCAAAGCGCAAGAGCTCGATGCCCATGATGTAGGCCAGTTGCTTTGCCGCCTCGGTCTTGCCCACGCCTGTGGGGCCGCTGAACAGGAACGAGCCGATGGGCTTGTCGCCCTTGCCCAGTCCGGACCGCGCCATCTTGACCGCGCTGGCCAGCACTTCCAGGGCCTTGTCCTGGCCGAACACCACACTCTTCAGGTCGCGTTCAAGCGTCTGGAGCTTGCCACGGTCGTCATTGGACACATTCGCAGGCGGAATACGCGCAATCTTGGCCACGATCTCTTCGATCTCGGCCTTGCCGATGGTCTTCTTGCGCTTGCTCGGCACCATGATGCGCTGTGCAGCACCGGCTTCGTCAATGACGTCAATCGCTTTGTCAGGCAGATGGCGGTCATTGATGTACTTGGCGCTCAGCTCGGCTGCAGCCTGCAGGGCGGCCGCCGCGTACTTCACGCTGTGGTGCTCTTCAAAGCGCGACTTCAGGCCCTTGAGGATGTCGATGGTTTCGGCCACGCTGGGCTCCACCACGTCCACCTTCTGGAAACGGCGCGACAGCGCTGCATCTTTTTCGAAGATGCCACGGTATTCCGTGAAGGTCGTTGCGCCAATGCACTTGAGCTGGCCGCTGGAAAGCGCGGGCTTGAGCAGGTTGGAGGCATCCAGCGTGCCGCCCGACGCGGCACCCGCACCGATCAGCGTATGGATCTCGTCGATGAACAAAATCGCATTGGGCTTGTCCTTCAGCGACTTGAGAACGCCCTTGAGGCGCTGCTCAAAATCACCCCGGTACTTGGTGCCTGCCAGCAATGCGCCCATGTCGAGCGAGTACACCGTGGCCTCGGCCAAGATTTCAGGCACATCGTTCTGGGTAATCCGCCAGGCCAGACCCTCGGCAATCGCCGTCTTGCCCACGCCAGCTTCACCCACCAGCAGTGGGTTGTTCTTGCGGCGGCGGCACAGGATCTGGATCGTGCGCTCCACCTCGTAGTGGCGCCCGATCAGCGGATCGATCTTTCCGTCTTTGGCGGCCTGGTTCAGGTTCTGGGTGAACTGTTCCAGCGGCGAGGCTTTCTCGTTGCGCTCAGAAGAACCACCCTCTTCGCCTTCCGCCTGGTTGTCCGGCTTGGCAGGCTCTGGGGGTTCGCCCTTCTTGATACCGTGGGCAATGAAATTGACCACGTCCAGGCGCGTCACGCCCTGCTGGTGCAGGTAGTACACGGCATGCGAATCCTTCTCGCCAAAGATGGCCACGAGCACGTTGGCACCCGTGACTTCCTTCTTGCCATTGCCCGTGGACTGCACGTGCATGATGGCGCGCTGGATCACACGCTGGAATCCCAGCGTGGGCTGCGTGTCCACCTCATCGGTGCCAGCCACCTGGGGCGTGTTGTCTTTGATGAAGTTCGCCAGCGATGAGCGCAGATCATCGATATTGGCCGAACATGCGCGCAGCACCTCCGCTGCGCTGGGGTTATCGAGCAGTGCAAGCAACAGATGCTCCACGGTGATGAACTCGTGGCGCTGCTGACGGGCCTCAACAAAGGCCATGTGCAAGCTGACTTCCAGTTCCTGGGCAATCATGTGAACTCCTTTGTGCTTGCGTGGAAGGGATAACTGTAGATCGGGATCAAAAACCTGTTATTCAACAGGTTCACTGACACATTGGAGTGGGTGGCCCGCCTTGAGGGCGGCGTCAAGCACTTGTTCCACCTTGGTGGCAGCCACATCGCGGGAATAAACACCGCAGACGCCTTTGCCATCGAGATGGATCTTCAACATGATCTGGGTGGCTTGTTCACGGTCCTTGCTGAAAAACTCCTGCAAAACCACGATGACGAACTCCATGGGTGTGTAGTCGTCATTGAGCATGACCACCTGGTACATCTGCGGCGGCTGGGTCTTCTGGGTGCGTCTTTCGAGCACGACCGAACCGCCATCATCCCGCGCGGGCCGGGTCACGGGCAGCGCGGTGGGGGGTGAAGGTGGTTTTGTTGCCATGAAAATCATTCTAGCGATCCGCGCGGCATGCTGCCGTGAGAGAAATCTGACGTTGATCCGGTTTTTTTCAAGCTGTCGCCTTCACGATATTCACCGAATGGTTCCCAACACCCGATTTATTCGTAAACCACGATGGCCGAACCACTGCCCGCCTGGGCGGTCCAGGCGGCCAGCGCAGCATCGGTGGGATAAAAACGGGCGCTCTCACCCAGTTGCAGCTCCGCCACAGCGGCCGCATCCTGCGCCACACAGCGCACACCCATGCGCACACGCAGGCCGTGGAGCAATTCACCCTCGGCAAGCTCCTCTCTGCGCGGCGGAAACTCCTTGACCAAGCGGTGCACATCCGGCCCCTTGTCGCCGACGGTGACATGCAGGTATTTGCCAAAACGGCAACGCGCCCCTGCCAAGTCCCACACCTGTTGCACCTTCACGCGCAGGCCACCGCTGAAATGGTCCAGTTGCAAGCGGCCCATCATCACCACGAACTCGTCTTCCTTGAGCTGATTGCGGTACGTGTTGAGCAAGGCCTCATCGGCAGACGCCTCAATGACGGCAGACTTGTCGTCCAGTTTGAACAGGCCCAATTTGCCCCGCTGTCCATTGATGACCCGGAAATCACTGATGATCCCGGCCAAGACTTGGGGTTCGCGACTATCCAGCAGCTCATCGATCTGGGTGCGCACAAAGCGGCGCACCTCCGTGGCCACTTCATCGAACAGATGGCCGGACAGATAGAAACCGACCGCCGTTTTCTCCAGGGTGAGTCGCTCCTTGATCCCCCAGGGAACAGCGTCCACCAGCTCGGGCTCCTGCGTACTGGAACCATGGGCATCATCGCCCATCATGTCGAACAAGCCACCCTGGTTCACGTTGGCCAGCGTGGCAGCCGCAAAGTCAAAAGCCCGGTCGATCGAGGCCACCATCGATGCCCGGTTCATGTTGATGGAATCAAATGCACCCGCCTTGATCAGCGCCTCCACCGTGCGCTTGTTCATGCGCGCCTTGTCCACGCGCAGGCAGAAATCGAAAAGGCTCTTGAAAGGCCCGGTGGTGGCGCCGTGGGGCCCTTCGCCACGCCCCTCACGCGCCGCCACCATGGCCTCGATGGCCTGCTGGCCCGTGCCCTTAACGGCGCCCAGGCCGTAGCGGATGATTTTGTCGGTCACGGGCTCGAACCGGTAGAAGCCACGGTTGACGTCCGGCGGCTCGAAAGAGAGCCCCATTTTTTGCGCGTCTTCGAACAGCACCTTGAGCTTGTCGGTGTCATCCATTTCCACGGTCATGTTGGCGCAGAAGAACTCTGCGGTGAAGTGCACCTTGAGCCAACCCGTGTGGTAAGCCAACAGGGAGTAAGCAGCCGCGTGCGACTTGTTAAAGCCGTAGCCTGCAAACTTCTCCATCAAATCGAACACTTCGTCAGCCTTCTCCTGGCTGATGTTCTTTTCGGCCGCACCCTTTCGGAAGATCTCCCGGTGCTCGGCCATCTCCTCGGCCTTCTTCTTGCCCATGGCGCGGCGCAGCATGTCGGCGCCGCCCAGGCTGTAGCCCCCCAGCACCTGGGCGGTCTGCATCACCTGCTCCTGATACACCATGATCCCGTAGGTCTCGGCCAGCACGGGCTCCACCAGCGGATGGGGGTACTCCACCACTTCCTTGCCGTGTTTGCGGTTCACGAAACTCGGGATCAGATCCATGGGACCCGGACGGTACAGCGCGTTCAGTGCAATCAGGTCTTCAAGCCGACTCGGCTTCGCTTCCTTGAGCATGCCCTGCATGCCACGGCTTTCAAACTGAAACACGGCCTCGGTCTTGCCGTCGGAAAACAGCCGGTAGGTGGGGCCATCATCCAGCGGAATGTTCTCGAAGGCGAAGTTCTCCTGGCCTTTGTGGCGCTTGATGATGAACTCACGCGCGATTTCCAGAATGGTGAGAGTGGCGAGACCCAAGAAGTCGAACTTCACAAGGCCAATAGCTTCCACGTCGTCCTTGTCGTACTGGCTCACAGCCGATTCGCTGCCCGGCTGCTGGTAGAGCGGGCAGAAATCCGTGAGCTTGCCAGGCGCAATCAAAACCCCACCCGCGTGCATACCGATGTTGCGGGTCATGCCTTCGAGTTTTTGCGCCATCTCGATGATGGTCTTGACGTCTTCTTCCTTCTGCACGCGTTCGTACAGCAGCGGCTCCAGCTCCAGTGCGTAGTTGTTCTTGTCGCCTTCCTTTTTCACCTCGGGCGGATAGGCCAGCGTGTACGACATACCGGGCTTGCCCGGTACCAGCTTGGAGATGCCGTCGCAGAACATGTAGCTCATGTCCATCACCCGGCCCACGTCGCGGATGGCGGCTTTGGCAGCCATGGTCCCGAAGGTGGCAATCTGGCTCACGGCATTCTTGCCGTACTTGTCCTTCACATAGTCGATCACCCGGTCACGATTGGACTGGCAAAAGTCAATGTCGAAGTCAGGCATGGACACCCGCTCGGGATTCAGAAACCGCTCGAACAGCAGGTTGTATTGCAGCGGATCCAGGTCGGTGATCTTGAGGGCATATGCCACCAGCGAACCGGCACCCGATCCCCGTCCCGGCCCCACGGGGCACCCGTTGGCCTTGGCCCACTGGATGAAGTCCCCCACGATGAGGAAGTAGCCCGGAAAACCCATCTTGAGAATGGTTCCAATCTCGAACTCCAGGCGTTCCACATAGCGGGGACGCTGCTGGTCGCGGTCGGACTCCTTGGGGAAGAGAAGCTTCAGGCGCTCCTCCAGCCCCTCGAACGAGGCAAAACGAAAGAATTCATCGATCGGCATGCCATTGGGGGTGGGAAAGTCCGGCAACTGCGGCTTGCCAAGCACCAGCGTGAGGTTGCAACGCTGGGCAATTTCCACCGTGTTCGCGATGGCCGACGGAACATCAGCGAACAAGGCCTGCATTTCTGCAGACGACTTGAAATACTGGTCGCGCGTGAACTTGCGCACGCGGCGCGGATTGGCCAGGATCTCCCCCTCTGCAATACAGACACGCGCCTCGTGGGCCTCATAGTCGTCTGGAGTGGCGAACTGCACAGGATGTGTAGCCACCACGGGCAAGCTCAGGCGCGCCGCCAACTGTGCAGCAGCCACCACGTGGCTTTCATCGTCGACACGGCCCGCACGCTGCAACTCGATGTAAAACCGGTGTGGAAACAGCCCTGCCAGGCGCAAGGCAAGCTCTGCGGCGCCCGACTCATCCCCCTTCAGGAGAGCTTGGCCCACAGGCCCAGCCTGTGCCCCGGCCAGGGCAATCAGCCCTTCCGACAACTCTTCCAGCCAGGCCCAGGTGCACAGGGCCAGGTTCTTGACGACATTGCGCGTCCACGCGCGCGCGAGCAGTTCGGACAGATTGAGGTAGCCCTGGCGGTTCTGCGCCAGGACGATCAGGCGTGAGGGGGCCGCGCCCGCTTCGCCTTCCAGAAAAATCTCGGCCCCCAGGATGGGCTTGACGCCCTTGCCCCGCGCCTCCTTGTAGAACTTGATCGCGCCAAAAAGGTTGTTGAGATCGGTGATGGCCAGTGCAGGCTGGCCGTCTTTGGCAGCCGCCTTGGCCACCTCATCGATTCGATTGGTACCGTCTACGACGGAGAACTCGGTGTGCAGGCGCAAGTGAACAAACATGGGGGCCATTGTAGAAAGCCCAGCACCTCCACCGAGAGAAAGCTGGCAGCGCAACGCCTCTTGACAGGTGCCACCCCCAGTACAATGCTTTTTCGTGCCCTGGATGCCAGCGGCGCCCGGCCCTCTGGACCGGCCCAGCTATCCTGCACCCCTGTTTCCTTTTTTTGCTGAAAGCTGCCTGCGATGCTGCGTGCCCCACTGCCCCTCGTTTCTGCCCTGCTGCTTGCTGGTCTGCTGGCGGGTTGCTCCAGCACAACCGAAGACAAAACGGCCAACTGGAGCCCCAATCGCATCCATTCGGAAGCGCAGGACGAAATGAACAGCGGCGCCTACGACAAGGCGGTTCCTCTGCTCGAAAAGCTGGAGGGGCGGGCGGCCGGCACCCCGCTGGCGCAGCAGGCCCAGATCGACAAGGCCTACGCGCACTACAAGGCTGGCGAAAAAGCCCAGGCCATTGCAACGCTGGACCGCTTCATGAAGCTCCATCCCGCCAGCCCTGCGCTTGACTATGCGCTGTACCTCAAGGGCTTGGTGAACTTTAACGACAACCTCGGTCTGTTCTCGTTCATCTCGCGCCAGGACCTTTCCGAGCGCGACCAGAAAGCAGCCAAGGACTCCTTTGAGGCCTTCAGTGAGCTGGCCACCCGCTTCCCGGAATCCCGCTACGCACAGGATGCACGCCAGCGCATGACGTACATCGTGAATTCGCTCGCGCAGTACGAAGTGCATGTGGCGCGCTACTACTTCCAGCGGGGCGCGTATGTGGCAGCCATCAGCCGTGCCCAGGTAGCCCTGGCGGACTACCAGGGCGTGCCCGCGCTCGAAGAAGCTCTGTACATCCTCATCCAGTCGTACGACGCACTGGGCATGACGCAGCTGCGCGACGATGCACGCCGCGTGATGGACACTTCGTACCCCCAAAGCGCCTATCTGCGCGGTGGCCTCAAGGAAAAGGCGGAGCCGTGGTGGAAGCTCTGGTAAGCGCCTGAAGAGCAGCTTCAAACTCAGGCTCTGACTCCAGGCGCCGCATCGGGGGCAAGGCCGCCAGCAGGCGCTTGCCATAGCCCATGGTGATAAGGCGGGTGTCACCCACCACCAGAATGCCCTGGTCGGACTCACGCCGGATCAACCGCCCCGCCCCCTGCTTGAGCGCAACGGCTGCCTCGGGCAGCGCGTAAGACTTGAACGCTTTCCCGCCAGATTTCTCAATACGCTGTGTACGCGCCTCCACCAAAGGGTCGCCCGGGGGAGGAAAAGGAAGCTTGTCAATCACAACAAGCTGCAAGGCATCCCCAGGCACATCAAACCCTTCCCAGAACGTCGCGGAAGCCACCAGCACACAGCCTTGCTGCCCGTGCTCGCTCCCTTCGCGAAAACGCTCCATCAGCCGCCGTTTGGGCCACTCGCCCTGCACCAGCACTTCCAGGGCAGCAGAGCCCGCAAACTGCGCTTTCAACGCATCGCCAATGGTGCGCAAGGCCTTGAGCGTCGTGGTCAGCACCAGGGTGCGGCCACCCAGTTGGGCTGCAGCCTCGCCCACCCAGCGCGCAAGCGCCTTGCTGTGCGAAGGATCGGCCGGAGACGGCAGGTGGCGTGGCACATACAGTGCTGCCTGCGCCCCATAGTCAAACGGGCTCGCAACCCGCAGGATCTGCGCGTCTTGCAAACCCGCCCGCTCCGTGAACCAGCTCAGTTGCTCGTCATCGCCCAAGGTGGCCGAGGTGAAGACCCAGGCCCTGCCGGGTCCGGCAGCAGGCTCCCCGGGCCACCCATCGTCACCCACGGGTTCCGCAGGGGTGGCCAGCAGGCGTGTGCGCATGGCCTCGGCAATGTCCAGGGGGGACTCCGTCAAGCGCAGCTGCGGCCCCACATCGACCCAGCGCACCGCATCCGGATTGCCGGGGCCAGAAAAATGGGCCAGGCGCGCCAGCAGTTCAGTCCCGCGCTCATACAGGCGCACAAAGTCGGGCGCTATTTCGCTGACAGTGTCGAGCGCCTCCTGCGCCTGGGCGCAGGCGAGCGACACGCGGCGCAGGGCAGTCTGCCATTCATCCGGCCTGACGCTCTCCGGCGTTTCATCGGTCCAGCGCAGCTTTGCGCTGCCCCGCATATCTCCCGCCGCCAAGCGCAAATCCCGGGCAGACAGATCCACCTGGCTCGCAAGCCCCGTCCAGTCCGCAAGGCCCCGCGCATGCTGCAGCCCTGCTGCCAGCAGGTCCCTGCCAAAATCCATTAGCTGGCCCGTGGACAGCGTAAGCCCCAGAAACTGCACGCCCGTCTCGTTGATCTGGTGCGCCTCATCAAACACCACCACACGCACGGACGGTAAGAGCTCGGCAATGCCCGACTCGCGCACAGCCACATCGGCGAAGAAAAGGTGGTGGTTGATGACCACGACGTCCGCCGCCAAGGCCTCGCGCCGCGCCAAATGCACGTGGCATTCGCGAAAGCGGGAGCACTGCGAGCCCAGGCAGTTCTCACGGGTGGAAGTGACCAGCGGTATCACGGGCGAGCGTTCGTCCAACCCCGTCAGCTCCGCCAAGTCGCCCGAGCGCGTGCCATGCGACCAACTCTCGACCTTGGCCAAAACCCGTGCCACGCCAGGCTCACGGGCAGACACGTCCTGGCGGGCCAGTTCCATGCGGTACAGGCACAGATAGCTCGCCCTGCCCTTCAGAAGCGCCATGCGCACCGGCAAGCCCAGGGTCTGCGCCAGGCGCGGAAGATCGCGCGCAAACAGCTGGTCCTGCAAGGCCTTGGTGGCGGTGGACAACAGCACCCGCTCGCCGCTCAGGAGTGCCGGGACCAGATAGGAAAAAGTCTTGCCCACCCCCGTGCCTGCCTCCACGACCAGCGCCCCGCCTGTTTCGATGGTGTGCGCCACGGCCATGGCCATTTGCGTCTGGCCTTCGCGCGGCTGGAAATGCGTGTCGGCCCGCGCCAGCACGCCGCCGGGGGCAAACACCTCCTGCACCATCTCCACCAGCGCCATCAAGCGGGCTCTTGGGGTTGAAGGTCCCGTTCCAGGCGATCCAGGGCATCACGCAGAGCGAGGCGGCGCTTTTTGAGGCGGCGCAGTGTGAATTCGTCCGCCACGCCGTCGGGGGCACACCGGTCGATCAGAGCGTCCAGATCAGCATGCTCGATGCGCAGCTCAATGAGTTGGCGTTGGGGGGAATGGAGGCTGGGGTTCAAGGCAAGGGGCCGTGGGATGGCAAAAATGCCACAGGCGGGCGGATAATACGCGCTTGCCCCCGTTTGCGCGATGGCCCTTTGCGTACGCGCCCCCACAATCACCAGCATGACCAAAGCGTTTCGCCTCATCGCGTCCACCGGCATCCACAAGGGTGACCGGGAGTACCAGCAAGACCAGGTGATCCTGATCTCCCACGAGCGGCACAATGGCTGCATACTGGGTGTCATTGCCGATGGCATGGGCGGGCGCAGCGGCGGGCGCAAGGCGTCCGACCAGGTCATGATGACTGCGCGCCAGCTCTTCGAGCGCTATTCACCCGACACCGACGACCCGGTGGCCATGCTCAAGAGCATGGTGGAAGAAGCTCACATCGTGATCCGGCTCACAGCGATTTCTGCCGAGCAGGAACCGCACAGCACCATCGCAGCCTTTCTCATCAACCCGCGTGGCGACTGCCACTGGGTGCATGCCGGTGATTCACGCATCTACCATTTCCAAGGTGCGCGCATGGTGTTCCGCACCAGCGACCACTCCTATGTCCAGGCGCTCGTGGACCGGGGCGAGCTGACCGAAGCCGAGGCCAACAACCATCCGCACTCGAACATTTTGGTGGGCTGCCTCGGCACTGAAAGCGACCCGCCCATCACCACCCATGTGATCCCCCAACTGCAGCCTGGCGATGTGCTCATGGCCTGCAGTGATGGGGTGTGGCACTACTTTTCGCCCACCGAACTCGGCTCCGTGGTTGATTCCCTCTCGCCACGGGAAGCCACGGAGTTTCTGATTGAAAAAGCCCGCTCCCGCGCGCGGGGCGGCGGCGACAACCTCTCGCTGGTCATCGTGAAGATGGAGGCGCTGGTGGAAGAAAAGAAGGTCGCTCGCCTGGTACCCGCTGACGCAGGGCGTCCCTGAAGCAGCGCCCCACCCGCTGGCATTTGCCTGGGTGGGCAGCCGAAAGGGCGAATGGCTGCGCGGCACTTGAGGAAAGCGGCGCTGACGCGAACCGAGCCTCGGTATCCACCGGCCCATTGCGACTTTTGGGCGCCACGCGCACTTTCAACACCTGGAGCAGCCACCCCAAGTAAACCTGTTTCAGCGTGCTGCCGAACCCGCTGGCAACGGAGCCGCAGGGACCCGCCCCTGGGCTGCGGCCTCTGCCCGTGACTTTTCGACTCGGTCGCGGCGCTCCTGCGCAGCCTGAAGCGTTTGCGCGTGGCGTGTGCGCGCCTCTGCGGCACGCTCGGCATTGCCACTGGTGCGCGCAGCCTGCTCCTGGGCCTGCTTTTGCACCTTAATGCGCTGCTGCTGTGCTCGCTGTTCAGCCTCGTTGTCACGCTGCGATTTCAGGCCCTGGGGGTCTTGCGACGGCTTGCGCACCACAGCGCTTGCAGCACCGCTGCCCGCTGAGGGGCTATCCGGCACGCCGCGCTGCTTTTCTTCAATGGATTTGAGACGCTCCGCCGCTTTTTCCTTGCGCTCGGCATCATTGAGCTCGATCTCCTGTGCACGCAAACGGGCTTCCGCATCGCGCACGCCCGCCCGCACACTGCGCAGACAGTCTTCTACGGAAAATCGCTGGTAACAGGCCGATTCGTCCTGTTGTCGCCTGGCCTTGATGGCCTCGCGTTCGGAGCGGATGCGGTCGTGTTCCGCTTTACGTTCGGCCGCCTTGGCGGCTGCCTGCTGGCCGTTGGCCTCCGCACCAGCAGCTGTCGGCTGCGCAATGGCCGAGGCCGACAACCCCCAGGCAAGCGAGAAAATCGCCACAGAGACGAAGCGTCTGGAGATCATGTCAGCCCCGTATCGACAGTGCGGCGCTCCAGCGCCAGGAACTCCTTGGACTGCATCTCGTTGAGCCGCGAAATCGTTCGCGGAAACTCGTGCGCCAAGGGGCCTTCGGTGTACAGCTGTTCGGGGGGTACTGCTGCAGACAGGATGAGCTTGACGCGCCGGTCGTACAACACGTCCACGAGCCAGGTAAAACGCCGCGCAGGCGACGCCATGCTCACCGGCATGTAGGGCACATCGGAAAGCAGCACAGTGTGGAACTGCGTCGCGATTTCCAGATAGTCGTTCTGCGACCGGGGGCCACCACACAGGGTCTTGAAGTCAAACCACACCACACCACCGGCCTTGCGGCGAGCCCGGATCTCGCGGGCCTCGATGTGCAGCACCGGGTCTTCGTCGTGCACTTCGGCCAGTTGGTCAAACGCCTGGCCCATTTCAGCATCTGCCTCGGGGCCCAGCGGCGTGTGGTACAGCTTCACGTGCTCCAGAGTGCGCCGACGGTAATCGGTACCGTTGTCCACGTTGACCACTTCAAGCTTTTCATTGAGCAGGGCAATCGCGGGGAGAATGCGGTCGCGGTGCAGGCCGTCGGGGTACAGGTCGTCGGGCTTGAAATTCGAAGTGGTCACAAAACCCACACCGTTATCGAACAGTGCCGCCAGCAGGCGGTGCAGGATCATGGCGTCGGTAATGTCCGCCACGTGAAACTCGTCAAAGCAGATAAGCTTGTAGCGCTTGGCAATGCGCGCGCCCAGCACGTCCAGCGGGTTGACCGTGCCCTGCAGGCCCGCCAGTTCGCGGTGCACTTCGCGCATGAACTCGTGAAAGTGAAGGCGCACCTTGCGCTTCAAGGGAACGGCGTCGAAAAAGCATTCCATCAGAAAGCTCTTGCCCCGCCCCACCCCGCCATACATGTACACGCCGCGCGGCACATCAGGCCGGTTGATCAGCTTCTTGAGTGCGTTGGAACGCTGGGCCTTGTATGCGGCCCAGTCATCAGCGCAACGCTGAAGGGCATCCACTGCGCGCAATTGGGCAGGGTCACTTTGGTAGCCTTTAGCGGCCAACTCGGTCAGGTAAGCCTGTTTAACAGTCACGTGGTGGATGCTCAGAAACTATGATTTTTATAGCTACTAGCGCTTATTGGATAAGCGCTAGAGCCCGATTTGACCCAAAAATCAGAAGTTCAGAGTGCGCTTATCCACGGCCAGGGCCGCTTCCTTGGTGGCTTCGCTCAGGCTGGGGTGTGCGTGGCAAATGCGAGCGATGTCTTCGCTGCTGGCCTTGAATTCCATGGCCACAACAGCTTCGGCAATCAGCTCGCTGGCCTGCGGGCCCACGATGTGCACGCCCAGAATCTCGTCAGTCTCGGCATCGGCCAGCATCTTGACCATGCCTGTGGTGTCACCCAGCGCCCGTGCACGGCCGTTGGCCAGGAAGGGGAAGCTGCCCGCCTTGTACTTGACGCCGTCGGCCTTGAGCTGCTGCTCGGTGCGGCCCACCCATGCGATCTCGGGGCTGGTGTAGATGACCCAGGGAACGGTGTTGAAATTGACGTGGCCATGCTGGCCCGCAATGCGCTCAGCCACCGCAACGCCCTCTTCCTCGGCCTTGTGCGCCAGCATCGGGCCGCGCACCACGTCACCCACCGCCCACACGCCGGGCAGGTTGGTCTTGCAGTCGGCATCCACCACGATGGCGCCACGCTCGTCGAGCTGCAGGCCCACGGCTTCGACGTTCAGGCCAATGGTGTTGGGCACGCGGCCGATGGAGACGATGAGCTTGTCCACGTCCAGCGACTGGGCTTCGCCCTTGGCGTTGGTGTAGGCAATGCTCACGCCCTTCTTGCTGGTCTTGATCTCGCCGACCTTCACGCCCAGCTCAATCTTCAGACCTTGCTTGTCGAAGGCCTTCTTGGCTTCCTTGGCGATCTGCTCGTCCACCGCGCCCAGGAACGTGGGCAGACCTTCGAGGATGGTGACATCGGCCCCCAGGCGGCGCCACACCGAGCCCATTTCCAGACCGATCACGCCCGAGCCGATCAGGCCGAGCTTCTTGGGCACAGCGCCCACGCGCAGCGCGCCGTCGTTGGACAGCACCAGTTCTTCGTCGAACGGCGTGCCGGGCAGCGCACGGGCATTGGAGCCGGTGGCAATGATGATCTGCTTGCCCGTCAGCGACTCTTCGGCGGCGCCAGCCACCTTGATCTCGTAGCCGCCTTCAGCAGCCTTCACGAAAGAGCCGCGGCCATGGAAGAAGCTGACCTTGTTCTTCTTGAACAGGTACAGGATGCCGTCGTTGTTCTGCTTCACGACGGTGTCCTTGCGGGCAATCATCTTGGCCACGTCCATCTTGACGCCCGTGGCGGTGATGCCGTGCTCGGCGAAGTGCTTGTTGGCGTGTTCGAAATGCTCGGACGATTGCAGCAGCGCCTTGGACGGAATGCAGCCCACATTGGTGCAGGTGCCGCCGGGTGCGGGGCCACCCTTGTCGTTCTTCCACTCGTCGATACAGGCGACGTTGAAGCCCAGCTGGGCTGCGCGGATGGCGGCAATGTAGCCACCGGGGCCACCGCCGATGACGATCACATCGAATTGTTTGCTCATGGGAAATCTCGTTCAGTCTGTTGGAGAAAGACCCACCGGCGGGCACAACCAGAGGTCGGCCACGCGGGTGGGTCCATGCGGTCAGGAGGTTAGATGTCGAACAGCAGGCGCGATGGGTCTTCCAGCGCATCCTTCATAGCCACCAGGCCCAGCACAGCTTCGCGGCCGTCGATGATGCGGTGGTCGTAGGACATGGCCAGGTAGTTCATCGGGCGCACAACGATCTGGCCGTTCTCCACCACAGCGCGGTCCTTGGTGGCGTGCACGCCCAGGATGGCCGACTGGGGCGGGTTGATGATGGGCGTGGACATCATCGAGCCGAAGGTGCCACCGTTGGAAATCGAGAACGTGCCGCCGGTCATTTCTTCAATGCCCAGCTTGCCTTCAGCGGCCTTCTTGCCGAATTCGGCGATCTTCTTCTCGATGTCGGCAAAGCTCATCTGGTCGGCATTGCGCAGGATAGGCACCACCAGGCCACGGGGCGAGCCCACGGCGATACCGATGTCGAAGTAGCCGTGGTAAACGATGTCGTTGCCATCGACCGAGGCGTTCAGCACGGGGTACTTCTTCAAGGCATGCACGGCAGCCTTCACGAAGAAGCTCATGAAGCCGATCTTCACGCCATGCTCCTTGGTGAACGTGTCCTGGAACTTCTTGCGCATGTCCATCACCGGCGCCATGTTCACTTCGTTGAACGTGGTCAGGATGGCGTTGGTCGATTGCGACTGCAGCAGGCGCTCGGCCACGCGGGCGCGCAGGCGGCTCATGGGCACGCGCTGCTCGGGGCGGTCGCCCAGGTCTTCCTTGGCGGCCGGGGCCGACACCTGGGGCAGTGCCTTGGTGGGCACGCCCGTGGGGATGGCGCTCGGGGCCGCCACAGCAGCCTTGGCGGCACCACCAGCCACAGCGCTGAGCACGTCGCCCTTGGTCACGCGGCCATCCTTGCCGCTGCCGGCCACAGCCGATGCGGACAGGTTGTTCTCGGCCAGCAGCTTGGCGGCAGCGGGCATCGCCACGTCGCCCTTGGAGCCGCCAACAGCCGCTGGTGCGGGGGAGGGAGCCGATGCCGTGGCGGCAGCGGGTGCTGCAGCAGCGGCGGCAGGAGCGGCCGCGCCGGCCTTGCCTTCGGTATCGATCTTGGCAATGAGCTGCTCGGCCACCACGGTGGCGCCGTCGCCCTGGATGATTTCAGCCAGCACACCAGCCGAGGGGGCAGGCACTTCAAGCACCACCTTGTCAGTTTCGATCTCGATCAGGATCTCATCCACTGCCACAGCCTCACCGGCCTTTTTCTTCCACGTCAGCATGGTGGCCTCGGCCACGGATTCGGACAGCTGGGGGACTTTGACTTCTACGATAGCCATATCAATTCTTTCGGAATGGGGTTTTGTTCTGTTATCGGGTCGCAGCTGGCCTTACTTGGTCAGGACAAAACCCTTGAGCTTGGCAAACGCGCCGTCCACCAGCGCCTTTTGTTGTTCCTGGTGCAGGTGCGAGTAGCCCACGGCAGGTGACGCGGAGGCCGCGCGGCCGGAATAGCCCAGCTTCTGGCCTTCGAGCATGTTCTCGTGGATGTAGTGCTGCACGAAGAACCAAGCGCCCTGGTTCTGCGGCTCGTCCTGACACCACACCACGTCGGTGGCATTGGGGTAGCGCTTGATTTCAGCGGCAAATGCCTTGTGCGGGAAGGGGTAGAGCTGCTCCACGCGGATGATGGCCACATCGTCGTCTTCGCGCTCGGTGCGCTTCTTCACGAGGTCGTAGTACACCTTGCCGGAGCAGGCGATCACACGCTTGACCTTGGCTGCCTTCTTGACGATGGCCTCATCCTGCTCGGGAATCACCGTCTGGAAGCTGCCCTTGGTGAACTCGGACAGCGGCGAAGTCGCATCCTTGTTACGCAACAGCGACTTGGGCGTCATGATGATCAGCGGCTTGCGCAGATCACGCACCATCTGGCGCCGCAGCACATGGAAGATCTGGCTGGCGGTGGTGGGCTGCACCACCTGCATGTTGGCGTCGGCCGACAACTGCATGAAGCGTTCCAGGCGGGCGGAGCTGTGCTCAGGGCCCTGGCCTTCGTAGCCGTGTGGCAGCATCAGCGTGATGCCGTTGACGCGGCCCCACTTCACTTCACCCGAAGCGATGAACTGGTCGATCACGACTTGCGCACCGTTGGCAAAGTCGCCGAATTGCGCTTCCCAGATCACCAGGGTGTTGGGGTCGTTGGAGGCGTAGCCGTATTCAAAGCCCAGCACCGCTTCTTCCGACAGGATCGAGTCGATCACAACGAACGGAGCCTGATTCTCGGCCACATTCTGCAGCGGCACATAGGTGCCGATGTCCCACTTCTCGCGCTTTTGGTCATGAATAACCGAATGGCGGTGCGTGAACGTGCCACGGCCACAGTCTTCGCCCGACAGGCGCACGGGGTAGCCGCTGGCCACCAACGATGCGAATGCCATGTGCTCGCCCATGCCCCAGTCCACGGGGATCTCGCCACGGCCCATCGCAGCGCGGTCGTCATAGACCTTCTTGACCAACTGGTGCGGCGTCACGCTCTCAGGAATGGTCGTGATCTTCTCGGCCAGGCGCTTCCACTCAGCCAGAGGAATGGCCGTGTCACCAGCGTCCGTCCACTTCTTGCCCAGGAACGGGCTCCAGTCCACGGCGTACTTGCTCTTGAAGTTGGTCAGGACGGGATCGACCGTGTGCTTGCCGGCATCCATGGCGGCACGATAGGCCTTGACCATATCGTCGCCCAGCGACTCACCCAGGCCCTGTGCCGCCAGCTTGTCGGCATAGAGCTTGCGCGTGCCAGGGTGCTGGCCGATCTTCTTGTACATCAGCGGCTGGGTCAGAGCCGGGGTGTCCTGCTCGTTGTGGCCCAGTTTGCGGAAGCAGATGATGTCCACCACCACGTCCTTCTTGAATTCCATGCGGAACTCCAAGGCGAGCTGGGTGGCCAGCACCACGGCTTCGGGGTCATCACCGTTCACGTGCAGCACGGGCGACTCGATCATCTTGACGATGTCGGTGCAATACAGCGTTGAACGCGTATCACGCGGATCGGAGGTGGTGAAACCGATCTGGTTGTTGATGATGATGTGCACCGTGCCACCCGTGTAGTAGCCACGGGTCTGGGCCAGCGCCAGGGTTTCCTGGTTCACACCCTGGCCGGCAAAGGCCGCATCACCATGCACCAGCACCGGCAGCACCTGCTTGCCGTGCGGGTCGGCGCGGCGGTCCATGCGGGCACGCACGGAGCCTTCGACCACGGGGTTCACGATTTCCAGGTGGGATGGATTAAATGCCAGCGACAGGTGGACCGGGCCGCCAGGGGTGGTCACATCCGAGCTGAAGCCCTGGTGGTACTTCACGTCACCGGCTGGCAGGTCTTCGGGAGCGGTGTGGTCGAACTCGGCGAACAAGTCCTTGGGCATCTTGCCCAACGAATTGACCAGCACATTGAGACGACCCCGGTGGGCCATGCCGATCACGATTTCCTGAACGCCCTTGGCACCGGCAGACTGGATCAGCTCGTCCATGGCGGCGATGAAGCTTTCACCCCCTTCCAGGGAGAAACGCTTCTGGCCGACGTACTTGGTGTGCAGGAAACGCTCCAGGCCTTCGGCGGCCGTCAGGCGGTCCAGGATCTGCTTTTTCTTGTCCACACCAAAGCTGGGCTTGCTGCGGATCTTTTCCAGCTTTTCCTGCCACCAGCGCTTCTGGTTCTGGTCAGTGGCATACATGTACTCGGCGCCGATGGAGCCGCAGTATGTTTCGCGCAGCGCGTTGATCAACTCGCGCAGGGGCATCGACTCTTTGCCGAAGAACGTGTTGCTCGTGTTGAACACCGTTTCCTGGTCAGCGTCGCTGAAACCATAGAAAGAGGGTTCGAGTTCAGGAATGGCGGGGCGCTCGGTGCGCTTGAGGGGATCCAGATCAGCCCAGCGTTGGCCCACGTTGCGGTAGGCAGCGATCAGTTGCTGAACGGCAGTGCGCTTGCGGCCCAGCTCAGAGTCCGCACCCGTTGCCACAACAACCTTGGTGCCGCCCTGTTTGGCGCGCTCGGCAAAAGCGTTGATGACGGGGAGGTGGGGGACGTCTTTGGCATTGCTGCCATCCACCGCAGGCACATGTTGAAGTGCATCAAAGTACTCGCGCCAATTGTCTGGCACGCTACCTGGGTTGGCGAGGTAGTTCTCGTACATCTCTTCGACATAGGGCGCATTGCCGCCGAAGAGGTAAGTGTTGCCTTGGTAGGCTTGATAGACGGACGTCGTATCGCTCATATTCCGCTGACCTCCGCTTTCCTTGGGAAAGCATTAGCTGGTTGAGAAACCTTCCGCGACACGGCTGAACCGATTGGCGGATGCGACTGTGGCTGGGGAAGGGCCTTGGTACGGGCGCCATTGTGCCACCGAATGGCCGACCGCCCTACGGAAATGGTGGGGCCGGTGCTGACACGCTGGCGCAACAAGCGGCTACAAACCTGGCTCGCGTACATTCCGGGTATCTCATTGCCACCTACCCTCATGACGCCACCCACCCTCCAGAACAAAGCCTTTTTGCTGCTGCTGGCCCTTGTCACCATCGCCTTTGGAGCCATCCTTTGGCAGTTCCACGGCGCGGTCTTCTGGGGCGTCATCCTGGCCATCTTGTTTGCCCCCCTGCACCGCAAACTGTTGCGGCGCATGCCCCGGCGGCGCAATCTTGCAGCGCTGTGTACTCTGGGACTGTGCCTTATTGTGGTCATCCTTCCCATGACAGCGATCACGGTATCCCTGGCCCAGGAAGCCACGATAATCTATGAACGGATGCGGTCGGGCCAGCTAAACTTTGGACTCTACCTACAGCAGGTGATCGCCGCCCTGCCCGCCTGGGCCGCCAATTTGTTGGACCGGTTGAATCTCACGACCGTTGGCGAGCTGCAACAAAAGTTCTCTTCCGTCGCTGTCCAGGCCAGCCAGTTTGTTGCCACACAGGCATTAAGTATTGGACAGAACACGCTGCAGTTCATCGTGAGCTTCGGCATCATGCTCTATCTGCTGTTCTTCCTGTTGCGTGACGGATCGAGCCTGGCCTTGCGCATTGGCCAGGCCACCCCGCTGGACGAAACACACAAGCGGCAACTGGTCAGCAAGTTCACCACCGTCATTCGCGCCACGGTCAAAGGCAACATTGTCGTGGCGGCCTCCCAAGGAGCGCTGGGCGGTTTGATTTTCTGGATCCTGGGCATCCAGGGCCCCGTGCTGTGGGGAGTTTCCATGGCCTTCCTGTCGCTGCTTCCCGCCGTGGGAGCGGGGCTGATCTGGGTGCCGGTGGCAATTTACTTCCTGGCCACGGGTGCGGTCTGGCAAGGCGTGGTGCTGACTGCGTTTGGCGTTGGCGTTATTGGACTCGTTGACAACGTCCTTCGTCCGATATTGGTGGGCAAGGACACCAAGATGCCAGACTACGTTGTGCTGATATCCACCCTGGGAGGCATGGCGCTCTTTGGGTTGACGGGCTTCGTGATAGGACCAGTTATTGCGGCGCTTTTCATTGCGAGCTGGGACCTGTTTTCACCCAGCGCCAGCACTGAATCCGCGTAGCAAAATGGAGTGATACAACAAACGGGGCCATGAATAACATGGCACCGCAGAACGTGCGGATCACAAAAAAACAAAGGCCTCCGCAAGGAGGCCTTTGTTTACGCCAAAAGACTGGCGCCTGGATTCGGGTGGTAGGACGTACAAGATTCGAACTTGTGACCAACGGATTAAAAGTCCGCTGCTCTACCAACTGAGCTAACGTCCCAACCGGTTGCAATCAATCATCACTGACTGCTGCAAAGCCTTGGATTATAGCGTCGTTTTTTCAGTGTTTTTGGAAGTTGCGGCAAGTTTGTCCAATACCCACCCTGCAGCGCACTGACCAAAGGTCGCCGTCACTGCAACGACCGAACCGTATCCATGGCAGTTCAGAGAACCATCGCCATCCACATTGCAGGACGCATCGGGAGGCGCCACGGCTTCTCTGCTGAAGACGCAGGTCACTCCGATTTTTTTGCCATCACGGGCCGCCCGATGGTGCTTGCGCAAGCGATAGCGCAGTTGCGCCAGCAGAGGATCGTGGGTCGTCAAAGCAAGATCATCCACATCCACTTTGTGCGCATGGCGCTTACCGCCAGCCGCCCCGACCGTGATATGCAGAGCCTTCTGGGCTTGAGCCCAGGCCGCGATGGTCGTTTTGGCCTGCACCTGATCACACGCATCAATCACCGCATCAACGGACTGAGGAAGCAAACCAAGCCAGTTGTCTGCATCCACGAATTCCTCCACGCAGTGGACGCTGCACTGAGGGTGTATTTGCGCAATCCGATCGCGCATTGCAAGAACCTTGGCCTGGCCGACGGTATCGGTAAGCGCATGGATTTGGCGATTGATGTTCGACTCAGACACGTGGTCGAGGTCAATCAACGTGATCTGCCCTACCCCACTGCGCGCCAAGGCTTCAGCGGCCCACGAGCCCACCCCCCCAACACCCACCACCACCACATGCGCCCGGCGGATACGCCGAGCGCCTTGTACGCCGTACAGCCGTTCCAGTCCGCCAAAGCGACGCTCCAGCGCTGCATCTTCAACACTCCCTGCCGGGGCTTGCAAAGGCGCTTCGCCGACCATTACTTCAATCGGGAAAGGCGCTCTTTGGCCGCCACAGCCGCCTCGGACTGCGGGTAGGCGCGTACAAGGTCTTCCAGGGTCTTGCGGGCAGTTCGCGTGTCTTTGAGTTCAATCTGGCAGTTGGCAATGGACAAAGCCGCCTCTGGCGCCCGCGCATGAGCCGGGGCATCAGACAACATCAGCTTGAAATTACCAATGGCTTCCTTGTAGTCCCGGGTAGCGTATTGGGCATTCCCAAGCCAGAAACGCGCAGATGGGACAAAACCGCTGCGCGGATACTGCCGCACAAAGGCTGCAAATGCTGCCCCAGCTTCTGGAAACTTGCCTGAGCGAAACACGGCCAGTGCGGCTTCAAAGTCCTTTTTCTCAGCAGGATCTGCCTGGAACTCCTGGCCGTCCAAGGTAACCTTCACAGGTTCAAACTGACGCAGGCGCTCGTCTACCCCCTGGGCGATGTCTTTCTGGCGCCGCTGCAAATCGGCAGCATCACGCAACAACTGTTCGTTCTGGCCGCGAAGTGTGGACTGCTCCGCGCGCAGTGTGTCAATCTGACCTTGCAGATCCAACAGACTGCGCCGCAGCTGGGCGTTCTCTTCACTGAGCCTGCGCACTTCCTCTGCGGACCGTTGCTGAGACAGCTGCATGCCATCCACGCGCTGCCGCATTTCGAGAATGGCGCGGCGGGCTTCGCCATCCTCAAAAATTGCGGCATGGCCAGTGGGCAGCAAGGCCACGGACAGCATCACTGCCGCCAGCGCCTTGAGCGGGTAGGACAAAGAAATCGTGCGCATCAACGATAGGACAGTTCAGCCCGGCGATTTTGGGCGTGCGCGTCTTCAGAATTGCCTTGGGCTGCTGGTTTTTCCTTGCCAAAGCTCACAGCTTCCATCTGGCTGTCCTGCACGCCGAGCAGAGCCAGCGAACGGCGCACTGCCTCGGCGCGCTTCTGGCCGAGCGCCAGGTTGTACTCACGACCACCTCGGTCGTCCGTGTGGCCTTCAATCATCAGCTTGCGATTGGTGCCGGCCTTGATGAAACGAGAGTGCGCCTCGATCAGCGACTGAAATTCGGGCTTGATCACGTAGCTGTCGTAATCAAAATAAACGATACGGCTCACGCCCACCGGGCCTGCAGCATCGCGGCCCGACTGGCCGAGGTCCACACCAGCAACACCGCTCTGCGCGGTATTGCCAGAGTTGGCGCCAGTATTACCACCCATGGTAGACGTGGCGTTCTTGTCTTCGACCGGCACATCGTCCAGCTTCACGCCAGAGCTGCATCCGGCAACGAGGGCGACAACGGTAAGGGCAAGGGTAAAACGTTTGATCATCCAAAATTCTCCTGAAAACTTGATACTTGAAAGTGCTGATAAGTTCATTGCTTTTGAAACGGGCCCCAATCGGGCTCACGGATATCGCCCGCCTGCCCCGCGAGCCGGGCCTTGATCTTGCCGTCCAGCGTGGTGGTCATGAGCGCTTCACGCCCTTGCTGCTGGGTGGCATAAACGATAAGGCGGCTATTGGGGGCAAAGCTGGGGTTCTCATCTGCCGTTGTGTCGGTGACCCCATTCACAGTGCCCGAGGACAGGTCCATCACGTGCAGTTTGAAAGCCCCACCGACACGGGAGATGTAGGCCAGCCAGCGGCCATCGGGGCTGACGCTGGGGGAGATGTTGTAGCTGCCGGTAAACGTCACACGTTCCGCGTTGCCGCCAGATGTGGAGACCTTGTAGATCTGCGGCGCACCACCACGGTCGCTGACAAAGTAGATGCTGCGGCCGTCACCGGAGAACATGGGCTCCGTGTCGATGCCAGCGCTTTGCATGAGGCGGCGCGGCTCGCCACCGTTGGCGTCGATGGTGTAGAGCTGAGATCCCCCGTCACGGCTGAGCGTCACGGCGAGGGATCGACCATCCGGAGCCCAGGCAGGGGCACTGTTGGACCCCCGGAAATTGGCAATCAGACGCCTGCGGCCGGAGGCCACATCATGCACATAGACCACCGGCTTGCGCGATTCAAACGACACATAGGCCAGTTGCCCCCCGTTGGGCGACCATGCAGGGGAAATGATGGGCTCCGGGCTCGACAGTGCCGATTGGGCATTCTCTCCGTCAGCGTCTGCCACCCACAGGCTGTACCGGGAGCCTGTCTTGGTGACATAGGCGATACGCGTCGAGAAAATGCCGCGCTCGCCCGTCAGCTTTTCATAGATGAAATCCGCAATGCGGTGCGACACCAGGCGCAGATCGCCTTGGGTGACCACAAAGCTTTGGCCACCAAGGTCCTGCCCCTTCACCACATCCCAAAGGCGAAAGCGCACATCGAAACGCCCATCTGCCAGGCGCGTCACACTGCCAGTAGCCAGGGAGTCCGCACTCTTCTGGCGCCACAGTGCGACATCCGGGCGCGCGGTTTCGTCCAGCACCGCGCCGGAGGCGTCTACCGCGCGGAACTGTCCGCTGCGCTCCAGGTCGGCCTGGACGATGGCCGATATTTTCTGGGGAGACTGCGCCTCGCCCCGGAACGGCGCAATTGCGATGGGCAACTGGGTCAAACCAACACCCGTGACCTCAACGCGAAATTGCGCGAGGGCGGTCAGTGCGGGGGTCGAGATCAGCGCAGCCAGCATGTGGCGGCGCAAGGGATGCGGCAAGGCCGCAGGGGATGGGTGTGTTGAGATTCGATCTGTGGTCATTGGCATCCAGCGGTGGCCGAACAAATGCCGAAAGGCAAACCCGAATGTTACACACAGCGGGGAAACCCCTGTGACAAAACGTGCGACCTCCAAACCTATTCGCACCGATTTCTTTCAGCTCACAACCTGCTGCGCAGAAATATCTCACCGGCACCTTGACCGCCCACAACCGTAGAATCCGGGCCACATGCAAGCCACAGATACGGGCGCCGCGCCTCCCAACACTCCCTCCCCGCCCGCTGCAAGCCTGGCCACACGCCTGCGCCGACTGTCTGTCTACTTTGGCAACCAGCGAATGGCCTGGAGCCTTGCCGTTGTGGCCACCCTCGTCGGCGCGATCACCGAGCCGCTGATTCCCGCATTGCTGCAGCCCCTGCTGGACCGGGGCTTCACGCAAGGCACCCTCCAACTGTGGATGGTGCCACTGGCCATCCTGGGCGTGTTTTTTGTGCGGGGCGTTGCCCAGTTCGTCGGCCAGTACGCACTGGCACGCATTGCCAACGAAGGCATGCTGACGCTGCGCCAGTCGCTGTTTGACAGGGTGCTCGCTGCCGAGATGGGCCTGTTCTCGCGCCAATCGGCCAGCACGCTGTCCAACACCGTGGTGTACGAGGTGCAAACCGGCGCAACCCTGCTCGTGCAGGCACTGCTAGGGGTATCGCGCGACGGATTCACACTGGTGGCGCTGCTGGTGTACCTGCTGTACCTCAACTGGCAGCTCACGCTGATCGTCGCCGTTGTCGTGCCGGGCGTAGCCTGGATCATGAAGACCTTGTCCCGGCGCCTTTACCACCTGACCAAAAGCAGCCAGCAGGCCACCGACGAACTCGCCTACGTGGTGGAAGAAAACGTGCTGGCCCACCGCATGGTCCGGCTGCATGGCGCGCAGCCTGGCCAGGCCGGGCGCTTCGCCGCCTTGAGCCAGAGCCTGCGGCGCCTGGCGATCAAGTCCACCATCGCCTCCGCAGCCATGACGCCGCTGACGCAGCTACTCGCCGCTGCTGCGCTCTCCGTAGTGATCTGCATTGCCCTGTGGCAGAGCCGTGGCACCGTGGACGCCAAGGATGTCACCGTCGGCGGCTTCGTGTCATTCATCACGGCCATGCTGATGCTTATTGCGCCCATACGCCGCCTTGCCGATGTCGCCAGCCCGATCACGCGGGGTGTTGCCGCCCTGGAGCGGGGGCTGGCACTGCTGGGAGACACCGGAGCCGAAGCGGGCGGCCAGTTCCGCAAGGACCGCGCCCAGGGGGCGCTGGAACTCAAGCAGGTCACGGTGTCGTTTGGCCCTGACCACGCCCCTGCACTGGACCACATCAGCTTGCGCGTGGAGCCTGGCGAAATCGTCGCCCTGGTCGGCCCCTCCGGGGCAGGCAAGACCACGCTGGTCAACCTGTTGCCACGGTTTGTGACGCCCGCTTCGGGTGAAATCCTGGTCGACGGGAACCCGTTGCCAGAGTGGGACCTCGGATCGCTGCGCTCCCAATTCGCCATGGTGAGCCAGGACGTGGTGATGTTCAACGACACCATTGCGGCCAACGTGGCACTGGGACACGCGGTGGATGAAGCACGCGTGCAGGCGTGCCTGGCGGCCGCCAACCTAGCCGAACACGTGGCAGCACTCCCCCAGGGCATGCACACGGTGGTGGGTCACAACGCCACGCAGTTGTCGGGGGGGCAGCGCCAGCGGCTGGCGATTGCGCGGGCGCTGTACAAGGACGCCCCCATCCTGATCCTGGACGAAGCCACCTCGGCGCTGGACACCGAATCCGAACGGCTGGTACAGGACGCCCTGCAGCGCCTGATGCAGGGACGTACCACCTTGGTCATTGCGCACCGCCTGTCCACCATCGAGCATGCCAACCGGGTCATCGTCATGGAGCGTGGGCGCATTGCCGAACAAGGCACACACGCTGAGCTGATGGCGATGGGCGGACTGTACGCACGCCTGCAGGCCCGGCCGGCCTCGGGCGAAACCGCCGCATTGCACTGAACACGCTATTGCGTGCTATTGCGTGCTATTGCGCGCTAACCGGCGCGCGACAACGGCCGATCCCAGCGCTACGTCTACCACCGGCCCCGGTTGGGCTGGCGCTTGCGGATGGCTGCGGCGATTTTGTCGGCAGATTCGGTACGACTCACCCGCAAGGCAAAGTCGGCGGCCGTCAGCCCCAGCTGGTTCTTGAGCGTAGGGTCCGCGCCCTCATCCAGCAGCAGCTGAACGGCCTCGTTGGAACCGTATTGCGCCGCCATCATGAGGGGCGTGGTGCCGTTGGGTGATGTGGCGTCGATGTAGGCATGGTTTTCCAGCAGCAACGCGATGATGGCTACATGCTGGCGCGAACCTGCAGAGGCCGCATAGTGCAAGGGCGCCCAGCCTGTCTTGTTCACATCTGCATCGCGTGCCAGCAGCGCCTTGACGGCTTCCAGATTGCCCTTGAGTGCCGCCATCATCAAGGGACTTTCGTCCTGCGCATTGCGGGCTTCCACGTTCACCTGGCTGGATGCCAGCAAGGCTGCAAACGCTTTGGACGACCCATTCTGTAAAGCGATGGTCAGGCCCACCTGCCCTTTCGGGTCGCGCGTATTGGGATCAAAACCCCTGCGCAACAGCGCGGCAATGGCAGCATCGTCATCACGCAGGATGGCGACAAAAAAATCCTCATAGGCTCCGGCCCAGATGCCGGGGGCGGCAAGCCCCAGCGCCAGGGTGGCCAGCGCATTGCGGCGATGGCAAATCATGCGGTCACTCCCTTGAACAGAATGTCGAAGTTGCGGCTGGTGGCGTCGGCCACATCCTCCAACGTCAGCCCCTTGGTCTCGGCCACCTGCCGGGCCACATAGGGCACATACGAGGGATTGTTGGTCTTGCCGCGATACGGCACGGGCGCCAGATAGGGGCTGTCGGTTTCGATCAGCGTGCGGTCCAGCGGCACAAAGGCCGCCACGTCGCGCAGCTCCTGGGCGCTCTTGAAGGTCACGATGCCCGAGAAAGAAATGTAGTAGCCCAGATCCAGCGCCGCACGCGCCACCTGCATCGACTCGGTAAAGCAGTGGAAGACACCGCCTGCACGGTTTCCGGGGCCGTCCTCGCCCTCTTCGCGCAGGATGGCGAGGGTGTCGTCCGATGCGCTGCGCGTGTGGATGACCAGAGGTTTCTCACAAACCCGGGCCGCACGGATATGGTTGCGAAAACGGTCGCGCTGCCACTCCAGATCAGCGATGCTGCGCCCGCCCTTGCGGTCTTCCATGCCGTAGTAGTCGAGCCCCGTTTCGCCAATGGCCACTACGCGCGGCAGAGCAGCACGGTCCAGCAGGTCCTGCACCGATGGCTCGGCAATGCCTTCGTTGTCGGGGTGCACCCCCACCGTGCTCCAGAAGTTGTCGTGCGCCATGGCCAGGGCATGTACCCCGTTGAATTCTTCCAGCGTGGTGCAGATGCAAAGAGCCCGGGTGACCTGTGCCTCGGCCATGGCCTGGCGGATGGCGGGCAGCTGGCTCACCAGTTCCGGAAAATTGAGATGGCAGTGCGAATCAGTGAACATGCGGTTTCAAATTAGTCGTTTCTGGGGCGCAACGCGGGCCGTCAAAGGCGGCGCAGCGCTCTGGAGCAAAGATACGCCATCCGCTCCCTCGTCGTGGGCGCCCATAAAAAATGCCGACCAGCCTGCGCAGGTCGGCACGGTGGCGGCGCCAAACTCAGATGGTCTGGGTGGGCCGGTCGGACCCCAGGGATGTGCCCAGCAGCTCCTCGATCTTGGCCTTCAGCTGGCGCGACTTTTCGTCCTTGGGAAACTGGATGCCCACGCCCTGGGTGCGGTTGCCCGCAGCCCGTGCTGGCGTGACCCATGCCACGCGCCCCGCCACCGGATAGCGCTGCGTGTCGTCCGGCAGCGTGAGCAGCACATAGACATCATCGCCCAGCTTGTAGTCCCGCTGGGTGGGGACAAAAATGCCCCCTTCGGCAAAAAAGGGAATGTAGGCCGCGTACAGGGCCCCCTTTTCCTTGATGGCCAGCTGCATGACGCTGGGGCGGGGGGCGGTGGATGGACTGCTCATGGATGGATGGGTGCGGCTCAGTGCTTGGAGTGTAGGGTGTTTCGCGCCTGGGCGACAAGCGCCTCCAGCATGAGGCCAGCATTGAAAGGATGGTCCGCCGTGCGTGCAGCCTTGGCCAGTGCGCGCGACCAGCGGGTCAGAGCACCTAACGGCGGCACCGTCTTGGGCAGGTCTGCGGGTGCAAAGTAGCGCGGCGCGCCGCCTACGCTGGCCGCCAGCAGGTCATGGCAGAGTTTTTGCAGTGCGTCGATCACCTGCGCGGGCGACCAGTCTCCCAAGGCAGTCACATCGCCCTTGGCCACCGCCTGCGGCAAGGCCGACCAAGCTTGTGGACTTCGGCCCGAGCGCGCCAGTGCCAACGCATCGTCGGGCCGCCCGCCTGCGGCCCGCAAAAACGACACAGCGGCATCCCCGGCGATGCCCTGCCCTTGCAGCCACTGCAGCATCTGGTCCTGTGCGGGCCAGACCATGGTGTGGCCCAGGCAGCGGCTGCGAATGGTGGGCAGCAATTGGTGCGCCGCCTCGCTAGCGAGTACAAAGCGCACGTCACCCGGCGGCTCCTCCAGGGTCTTGAGCAAGGCATTGGCCGTGATGTGGTTCATCTGCTCGGCCGGGTACACCAGCACCGCCTTGCCTTTGCCGCGCGCCGAGGTGCGCTGCGAGAACTCCACCGCATCGCGCATGGCTTCCACGCGGATCTCGCGGCTGGGCTTGCGCTTCTTGTCGTCGATGTCCGCCTGGGCCTTTTCCGACAAGGGCCAGCCCAGCGCCATCATCTGCACCTCGGGCATCAGCACACACAGATCGGCGTGGGTGCGCACGTCGATGGCGTGGCAACTGCTGCATTGGCCGCACGCGCCCTGCTCTGTGGGCGCATCGCACAGCCAGGCCCGCACCAGCTCCAACCCCAAGGCGTACTGGCCCAGGCCCGATGGCCCCTGCAACAACCATGCGTGGCCGCGCTGGGCCAGCAGGCTGGTGCGCTGCGCGGCAATCCACGGCGCCAATGCCACTGTGGCCTCGCTCATTGCGCCCCCCCCTGGGACGCCACCATGATCGCCAGCCACCCCTTGCGCACAAACACGCTGGTGAGCTGCTGCCACACGCGGTGGCGGTCTTGGGCCGCGTCAAGGCGCGCAAAGCGCTGCGGCGCTGCAGCGGCGCGGTCGGCATAGCCCTGGGCAACGCGGCGGAAGAACTCCACAGGCTGGGCCTCGAAACGGTCGGGCACGCGCGCACCGGCCAGGCGTTCTGCAGCCACCTCCGGCGCCAGGTCAAACCACACCGTCAGATCGGGTTCACGCATCAAATCTGCCTCTGGCGCAAGTCCAGTCTGCGCAAGACGCTCTAATATTGATAGCGCACCAAGATCAAAGCCGCGCCCCGCGCCCTGGTAGGCAAAGGTGGCATCGGTGAAGCGGTCGCACAGCACCACGTCGCCCCGCGCCAGGGCGGGCTCGATCACATTGCGCAGATGATCGCGGCGGGCCGCAAAGATCAGTAGGGACTCGGTGAGCGCATCCATCGGGTCGTTGAGGACCATCTCGCGCAGTTTTTCGGCCAGCGGCGTGCCGCCTGGCTCGCGGCTGACGGTGACAGCACGGCCCTGTGCCCGAAAGGCAGTGGCCAGCCCCTCGATGTGCGAGGACTTGCCCGCACCGTCGATGCCTTCAAAGGTGATGAACAGACCGGGTCGTGACATGAAAACCTTGGTGGAAGAATCTACTGCTGGCCGCGCTGGTAGCGGTTGACGGCACGGTTGTGCTCCTCCAGCGACGTGCTGAAGTGGCTGGCGCCATCGCCCTTGGCCACAAAGTACAGGGCGCGCGTGGCGTCCGGCTGCACGGCGGCCAGCAGCGACGCCTTGCCGGGCATGGCAATCGGAGTGGGCGGCAGGCCTGCGCGGGTGTAGGTGTTCCAGGGCGTGTCCGTCTGCAAGTCGCGGCGGCGCAGGTTGCCATCAAACTTCTCGCCCAGGCCGTAGATCACCGTGGGGTCGGTCTGCAGCAGCATGCCCACGCGCAGCCGGTTGGCAAACACGCCCGCAATCTGGCCCCGGTCGCTGGCCTTGCCCGTTTCCTTCTCCACAATGCTGGCCAGAATCAGGGCCTCTTCGGCCGACTTGAGGGGCGTGTCTGCCGCACGCTGCGCCCAGGCGGCTTCGAGGCGGCGGTCCATGGCATGCATCGCCCGGCGCAACACAGCGATGTCGCTGGAGCCTTTGGCGTAGGTGTAGGTGTCCGGAAAGAAGCGCCCCTCGGGTGGCACACCGGGGCGGCCCAGCTGGGCCATCAGCGCTTCGTCGGTCAGCGTGGCAACGTCGCGCTTGAGCTGATCTTCCTTGGCCAGCGCCTGGCGCACCTGGCGCCAGTTCCAGCCCTCGACCAGGGTGATGGCGCGCAGGCTCTCTTCGCCGCGCACCAGCTTTTGCAGCAGGCTGCGGGGCGTGGTGCCAGGGGGGATTTCATAGTTGCCGGCCTTGATGGCGCGGTCCTGGCCCGAGAAGCGGAACCAGGCGTAGAGCATGCGGGCATCCACACGCGCGCCTGCAGCCACCACATCACGTGCGACGCCCCGGGGTGTGGTGCCGGGCTCGATGGCAAGCTCCAGAGGCTCGCTGCCGGTCACCAGCGGCTGGTGCAGCCACCAAAAAGCCGCACCACCGGATGCGATCAAAACCAACGCGATCAAAGCCAGTAAACGTCGCACAACCCTGCCGTCTGTGTGTATGAAACAGGGCATCATAATTCAGCGATGACTTACCCCCTGAACGGCATTGCCCCCCTGTCCCACCTGGGCGTGATTCGCGTGGAAGGCGAAGACGCCGCCAAGTTTCTGCACGGCCAGCTCACCCAGGATTTCGCCCTGCTGGGCATGGACCAGGCCCGCCTCGCAGCCTTTTTGTCGGCCAAGGGCCGCATGCAGGCCAGCTTCATCGGCTTCAAGCGCAGCGCTACCGAGGTGCTGCTGGTGTGCAGCCGCGACCTGCTGCCCCCCACGCTCAAGCGCCTGTCGATGTTTGTATTGCGCGCCAAGGCCAAGCTGACCGACGCCACCAACGACTTTGCACTGTACGGTCTGGCCGGAGACACCGTGCCCGACGTCAGCCAGCCCGCCTGGACCAAGGCCGATATCGGCACCGCGTCGGTGGTCCACCTGTACCCCGCCGATGGCCAGCCCCGGGCCCTGTGGGTGGCCCCGGCCGTTGACCCGGCCCCCGCAGGCCCCGCGCTGGACGCCGCGCTGTGGCTCTGGAGCGAGGTGAAGAGCGGCGTGGCAACCCTGACCACGCCCGTGGTCGAGGCCTTTGTGCCCCAGATGCTGAACTATGAATCCGTGGGTGGCGTGAACTTCAAGAAGGGCTGCTACCCCGGCCAGGAAGTGGTTGCGCGCAGCCAGTTCCGGGGCACGCTCAAGCGCCGGGCCTACATCGCCCATGCGCCAGCCGAAGTGGCAGTGGGAGCCGAAGTGTTCAACACGGCAGACCTGGAACAGCCCTGCGGCACCGTGGTGCAGGTGGCTTCTGCACCGAGCGGCGGATTCGACACCATCGTGTCGCTGCAGATCAGCGCCGCGCAGGAAGGCAGCCTGCAGGTGGGTGCCACGGACGGCGTAGCGTTGGCACTGCTGCCGCTGCCCTACGCGCTGCTCGAAGATATTTGAATAAAAATGGGCTCCAGCGCTTATCCATCAAGCGCAAGCAGCTCATTTATTAATAGCAAAATCAACTACAACCGCTGCGCCATCGCAATGTGCGCGATGCCAGCCTCTTCGTAAGGCTCACCCACCACGGAGAAACCGGCGCGGCGGTAAAAGCCCTCAGCGCTGCGCTGGGCATGCAATTGCACCTCCGTGTCGCCCCGGGCGCGGGCGGCGGCGACCAGCGCATCCAGCAACTGCCGCCCCCACTGCGCACCACGCACTGAGCGGTCCACGGCCATGCGGCCGATGCGACCCACACCCGGTGACTGCTGCAGCAAGCGGCCTGCAGCAATGGGCATTCCCAGCCGGTTGTAGAGCACGGCATGGCGGGCCGAGATGTCGTGTACATCGGCTTCGATTTCGGCGGGAATGCCCTGTTCGTGCACAAACACCTCCGTGCGCACACGGCCTGCATCGCGGCCCAGCGTGTTCCAGTCGCCCGTGCGCACCTCGGCTATGTCGGCACCGGCCTCAAAGCCCTCGAAGATGGCACGCAGCGCGGGTGGCACCGGGCGCGAGGTCTGCGTGGCCGGGTCGGCAAACACATAGACCAGCTCAGCCGAGATCAGCAACCGGTCGCCACAGAAAATGCCTGCCGTGAAAAGGCAGGATGAGTTGCCGATGCGCGTGCAGCGCAGGCCCACGTCCAGCGTGTCATCGAGCCACGCAGAGGCGTGGTATTCCACCGTGGCCTTCTTCACATACATCTCACCGCCCAGCACATGCATGCTCGCCTCATAGGGCAAACCCAGCGCGCGCCAGTAGTCGCTCATGGCCGTGTCGATGTACATGAGGTAGTGCGCGTTGAACACGATCTTTTGCATGTCCACCTCGGCCCAGCGCACGCGCAGGCGGTGGAAACAGCGGAATTCGTTGCGTTGCATGTTGTCTTCACTCCATTCCAAAGGCCAATCGCAGCGCACGGGCTGCGTCAGCATGGGCCTTGCGCGCCTCGGGGATGGCGCGGCCCATTTTGATGAATTCGTGGGTCACGCCGCGGTAGATGTCCAGGTCCACTTGCACGCCAGCCAGGCGCAGCTTGTCGGCGTAGGCTATGCCTTCGTCCACCAGCGGGTCACACTCTGCCAGACCGATCCAGGCGGGGGCCACACCATCGACATCCGGGGCATGCAGCGGGGCAAAGCGCCAGTCTTCGCGCTCGGCGCGGCTTTGCACGTAGTTGCCGAAGAACCAGCTGATGGCAGGCTCTTCCAGCACCAGGCCGCGCGCGAAGGTGGTGTGCGAAGGCGTGTCCTGGTGCGCTGCACAGCCGGGGTAGATCAGCAGTTGCAGCGCCAGCGGCAGGCCCGCATCCCGCGCCAGGATGGCGTTGACGGCGGCCAGCGTACCGCCTGCACTGTCGCCGCCCACGGCCAGCCGCTGGGGGTCGGCCCCCAGGCGCTCAGCGTTGGCAGCCAGCCACTGCAGCGCATCCCACGCATCGTTGCTGGCCGTGGGAAAGCGGTGCTCCGGCGCCAGCCGGTAGTCCAGCGAGACGACCATGCAACCTGCAAGGCGTGCCAGTTCGCGGCACAGGATGTCGTGCGTGGCAACGCTGCCGATGGTGAAGCCGCCGCCATGCGTGTACAGCAGCATGGGCAGGCCCGCGTCGGTGCTGGGCGCATACAGCCGTGCGGGCAGCATGGCGCCGTCGCGGGCCGGGATCTGCAGGTCCTCCACCCGCGCCAGCGCGGCCTTGGGCACCTCCAGCACATCCGCGCCCGCCTGGTAAGCGATGCGTGCCTCCTGCGGCGTGCGCGTGTGCAGCGGTGGGTGCCCCGCGCGGGCCATGCGTTCGAGAACGCTGCGCATCTGGGGGGTGAGACGGGTGTGGTGGATGTGCAGGTCGGTCAACGGGTGGGGTCTCGGCAAGAAAAGAAAACGGCCCGCACGGCGGCGGGCCGCTCATCGGTGGCTTACTTGAAGGTCACGCGCACCGGTGCGGCGCCGGGCAGGCCATCGTAGGTGGCCGTCACCGACAAACGGGCCTTGGGTGGCAGCAGGGGCGAGAACGAGCCCAGGCTGATCAGATCGCCCGGCTGCATGGCCAGGCCTTCTTGCGCCAACGCGCCCGCCAGCCACACCACGGCATTGAGCGGATGCTCCAGGATGTCGCTGCCCTTGCCACCGCCCAGGCGCGCGCCCGCACCATCGGTCAGCGACACGTTCATGTCGGCCAGCGCCTTCAGCATGGCAAAACGCTCGCCGCGATAGGCTGGCACAGCAATGGGTGTACCCGCCACGCCCAGGCGCGCGCCCACGTTGATGGCCGTCACGCCTGCGCCATTGAGCTTGGGCGGCGCCTGCACCATCAGGTCGGGCAATTCCATGAACGGGATGATCTGGTCCACGGCATCCAGCACGTCCATGGGGGTCTTGGCCTGGTTGATGGCGGCGCTTTTCACGCGCACCAGCATGTCGGCCTCGTACAGTGGGCGGGCACCGAAGGCCGCATCCACCGTGGCGCCGCTGGGCAGCACCATGCCTTCGTAGAGCTTGCCCCACACGGGTTTGTCGGTGTTGAAGCGCTTTTGCACAGCGGGGTTGGTCAGGCCCGCCTTGTAGCCAATCACCTTGCCCATGCGCTGTGCCAGCAAGGCGTTGACCTTGCCGCGTGTGCAGGCGCCGTCGGCGTCAGTGAGGTTCTCGGGGTTGGCGGCGGGGGTTTTGGCGACATAGTTGGCCACCAGGTCGGCGGCCTGCGCATCGGTCAGGCACTGGGCCTGGGCGCTTGTCACAGATGCGACGGCTACCAGGGCCGCCATCAGGGTTTGCTTCGTTTTCACGCGTGTCTCCTCCTTATAAAGTGAGCTCAGAACTCGTTTCAAGGGCTGGCGAGCTATCGTAATCGCTGGCACTCCCATTCACACATCCTGTTGCACCATGGCTTTCATCTACTACGTCACCCAGATCCAGTTTGAATTCGGCGCCGTCAAGCTGCTGAAACAAGAGTGCGAGCGTGTGGGCATTACACGTCCGCTGATCGTGACAGACCCTGGCGTGAAGGCCGCAGGCGTGCTGCAAAAGGCGCTGGACGCGCTGCCTGGCATGACCGTGGCGGTGTTTGACCAGACGCCGTCGAACCCCACCGAAGCCGCCGTGCGCGCCGCCGTTGCAATGTACAAGGCCCAGGGCTGCGATGGCCTGATCGCCGTGGGCGGTGGCTCGGCCATCGACTGCGCCAAGGGCATTGCGATTGCCGCCACGCACGAAGGTCCCCTCACCCACTACGCCACCATCGAAGGCGGCTCACCCCGCATCACCGAGCGCGCCGCACCGCTGATCGCCGTGCCCACCACCAGCGGCACGGGCAGCGAGGTGGCACGCGGCGCCATCATCATCGTGGACGACCACCGCAAGCTTGGCTTTCACTCGTGGCACCTGGTGCCCAAGACGGCCATCTGCGACCCCGAACTCACGCTGGGCCTGCCCCCCATGCTCACTGCCGCTACGGGCATGGATGCGATTGCACACTGCATGGAAACCTTCATGTCCGCCGCGTTCAACCCGCCCGCTGACGGCATCGCGCTGGATGGCCTCACACGCGGCTGGGCGAACATCGAGCAGGCCACCAAAAACGGCAGCGACCGCGACGCGCGCCTGCACATGATGAGCGCCAGCATGCAGGGCGCCATGGCCTTCCAGAAGGGCCTGGGCGCGGTGCATTCGCTCAGCCACAGCCTGGGCGGCGTGAACCCGCGCCTGCACCACGGCACGCTCAACGCCATGTTCCTGCCCGCCGTGGTGCGCTTCAATGCGCAGGCGGAATCGGTGCAGAAGGAAAAGCGCCTGGAACGTATGGCCCACGCCATGGGCCTGGCAAGCGCAGGCGATATTCCCGAAGCCATCCGCGACATGAACGCCCGCCTGGGCCTGCCCACCGGCCTGGCCGCCATGGGCGTGAACGAGGCGATGTTCGACGACATCATCAAGGGCGCGATGGCCGACCACTGCCACAAGACCAACCCGCGCATTGCCACGCCCGAGGAATACCGCGACATGCTGGCGCAGTCGCTGTAAGGGCCTGCCCAAAGCGTATTGGTGATCTCCCTGCGGCGGCGCCACAGCACCTGGCGCGCCGCCGCCTCCAACGCACATAGAAGCCTTCCTGCCGTGGCCGCTCCTGCGGGATTGCGCTGTCCAAACCCATCTCACGCGATTCACTACGCGCTAGACTCCGACTCGTCAACAATTAATTAACAATTCATTACCCTGGTGGAGAGCCAGTTCAATGTCGTTCTGGCGCTGCCCGGAGACTTTGATCAGGCCCTGGGGGGAGGGCCACTGTCGATGCGCACCGGAAATCTCAGTACCTGGCTCCTGCGGGGCACCTATCCCCGGCTGTATGTGCCTATCGTGCTGATCATCGTGCTGGTCAGCACGGTGCGCTACCACTACCTGGTGGCCACAGAAACCGACGAGGTGCGCCGCCATGCCGCCACCGAACTGCGCCGTGCTGGGGATGCGCTGCTGCCGTCGCTGGCGGCCCTGCTAGCCTCGGACCGCCAGGCCCAGGCCACGCTGCTCAGCGAAGGGATTGCCAGCTTCGGGCCGGGCATCCATTCGCTGAAATGGCAGGTGGACAACGAGCCCGCCACCGAAGCCAGGGCGCCCCGCCTGCCCGCCACCGCGCCAGACTGGTTTGCCCAATGGGTGAACATTGCACCGCCCTCGCAACAGTTCAGCCAGGCGTTGTCCAGCGGTGGGGCCTCCGGGCGCCTGACGGTGACGCTGCAGGCGGCCCCCCTCGTCGGCCAGGTCTGGAGCACGGTGGTGGTGCAGTTGCGCATCTCGGCCCTCAACATTTTCACCATCCTGCTGCTGCTCACCCTGCTGCTGCGGGCCAATGCCCGCATGCTGCGCCGCCTGGCGGAAGCCACCGATGCGTTCCGCCAGGGCCGCCTGGACACGCGCATGGAGGTGACGGGCACGCTCGAATCGCGCGCCATGGCGGCCACCTTCAATGACATGGCGGGCAAGGTCCAGTCGCTGGTGCTGTCGCTGCGCGAAACCCAGCAGCAGCAAAGCGAACAACTGCACTTCACACGCCAGCTGATCGACGCCCTGCCCCTGCCGGTGTTCGTGCGGGATGCGAAGGGTGTCACCCTGGAAGTCAACTGCGCCTGGCAGCGGCTTTTTCATGCCCCTGCCGGTGCTGGCAGCGCTCAGGCCTCGCCACCCGCGTATCCCCAGGAGCTGTCGCCCGAGCGCTCCACCCAGATCGCCCAGGCGCAGGACAACGAGATCCGCGTGCACCCCGCCAACCACCAGCCCCCAAGGGACATGGCCTACTACGAGGCCCCATTCACCACCACCCGGGGCACGCTGGCCGGCACCATTGGCACCCTGGTGGATGTGACCGAACGCAAACGCGCCCAGGAGGCCCTGCGCGCCGAGAAGGAACGCGCCGAGGTCACGCTTGCCTCCATCGGCGACGGGGTGATCACCACCGACCCCTCGGGCTGCATCGAAACCATCAACGAGGCCGCACAGCTCATGACCGGCTTCACCGCCGACCAGGCGCTGGGGCGGCAGCTGGACGACGTGTTTCGCCTGTATGAAGAGCTTGCCAGCCGCAACGCCAGTTCTGCGGCCGAGCGGGACACCGTGCCCGGCGCCCTGCAGCCGGTCACGCACGAGGTGCTGATTCACCGCTCGGGCGAACGCTACGCCATCGAGTACACCGCGTCAGCGATCCGCCAGGGCGATGGCACGGCCGCAGGCTGCGTGCTGGTGTTCCGCGACGTGACCGAAACCCGCAACCTGCGCCACCAGATTTCATGGCACGCACGGCACGATCCGCTCACCGGGTTGTACAACCGCGCCGCCCTGGCCGAGCGGCTGACCCATGCCATCTTCGTGGCGCGGCAAAAAGGGCTGCTGCTGGCGGTGTGCATGCTCGACCTGGACCATTTCCAGACCGTGAACGACGCCCACGGCAACCGCGTGGGCGACCGCCTGCTCAAGGAAACCGCGCGGCGCCTGGGCGCCTTCATCACGCCGCAGGACGCCGTGGCGCGCATGGGGGGCGACGAGTTTGTGCTGCTGCTGGGCGAGCTGCCCGACGTGCCCGCCATCGAGGCGCGCGTGGACGTGCTCATGCAGCAGCTGGCCGCCCCCTACGCCATCGACGACCGCGTGCTGCACACCACCGTGAGTGTGGGCGTGGCCGTGTTTCCGCAAGACGACGCCAACCCCGACACCCTGCTGCGCCACGCCGACCAGGCCATGTGCCAGGCCAAGGGCTTCGGCCGCAACCAGATGCATGTGTTCGACGTGCAGCTGGACCACGCCGTGCAGACCCAGCACACGCGCCAGACCCGCGTGGCCCAGGCGCTGCACGCGGGCGAGCTGGTGCTGCACTACCAGCCCAAGGTGAACCTGCGCACCGGCGAAATCCTGGGGCTGGAGGCCCTGCTGCGTTGGCAACACCCCGAGCAGGGCCTGCTGGGCCCGCAGCATGTGCTGCCCCTGATCGAGGATGCCGAGCTGGAGGTGGAAGTGGGCGAATGGGTGCTGCGCCAGGCGCTGGCCCAGATGCGGCAGTGGACGGACGCCGGCATGCTGTGGGAGGTGAGCGTGAACATCTCCGCGCCCCACTTTCACCGGGCCAATTTTGTGGAGCGGCTCAAGGACATCCTGCACACCTGCCCCGAGGTGTCGCCCACCCGCCTGGAGCTGGAAATCCTCGAATCTGCGGCCCTGCAAGACATGCAGTACATGCGCCACATGATGCAAAGCTGCCAGGCGCTGGGCGTGCGTTTTGCGCTGGACGACTTCGGCACCGGCTTCTCCTCGCTGTCTTACCTGAAGCGCCTGCCCGCCGAAACCATCAAGATCGACCAGTCATTCGTGCGCGGCATTCTGGAAGACGGCGACGACCTCACACTCGTGAGCGCCATCGTCGCGTTGGCCGCCGCCTTCCACCGGCATGTGGTGGCCGAGGGCGTAGAAACCGCCGAGCAATGCGCCAAGCTGCTGGAGCTGGGCTGCGAGCGCGCCCAGGGCTTTGGCATTGCACGGCCCATGCCTGCGCACGAGGTGCTGACCTGGGCCCGGGAGCACGCTGCTCGCCATGCGGCCCGGGCGGTGCAGGAGGCGGCGCGGCGGCCTGCCTCAACCTGAGCACTACAGCGGTTGCACTGCGTTCATGTCGGGCCGCGCCAGCCACGCCTGCCACTCGTCCACCAGCTGCTGGCTGGCCCGCGTAGCCGCAAGCCAGGCCTTGGCGCGCGCGGCGCTGTCGGTGCCGTAGTGGGTGAAATCGTTGCGGTCGGGCAGCTTGGCGTTGGGCAAGGAGCGCACCCAGTCGGGGCTGGGCGACAGCACCACCATGTTGTCCAGCGCCGGGGTGGAACGGTGGCGCCACTTGAGTCCCTTGTCCAGCCAGCCGGGCACCACTTGGTGCTGGAAATGCGGGTACAGCACCAGGCCGGGCGAGGCAGTCGGGCCAGAATCTGAGGGTTTTTGGCCGCCAGCGCTTGTTGGATAATCGCTGCCAGCTATTAATTTAATAGCATTCTGTGATTGTTGGCCGTAGGCCAGGTGCAGGTGGTAGTCGGTGATGCCCCCGTCCCAATACGCTCCACGGGGCGCACCCGGAATGTTGTGCACGGCCTGCAGCACAAACGGGATCGAGCAGCTGGCTTGCAGCGCTGGCATGAAGTTGCCGCCGTGCAGCAGCACCTGGCGCGTGCGGTAGTCCGAGGTGCCAAACGGCAATGCAGCGCACGCAGCACCAACGCTCACACCAACACCATCGGCCGTGGCTGCATCGGACGAGGAAAACACCACCCGCTCCAGCCACGCCCCCATCGCCTTGCGGTGCACCGTGTTCGTCAGAAACGCGCCCAGATAGCCCAGCGGCGTGGCCACGCGGTGCTCGCGCCCCAGCAGGTGCCGCCCGCGCGAGGTGACGATGTGCAGGCGGTAGCGCGGGTGGCTCAGCACCTCGTCGATGCGCCCACCATAGAACGCCTGCAGGTTCTGCCCAAACCGCTCGCTCACATGCGCGGCCGTGGGGCGCTTCTTGCCCGGCGGCAGGTCGTAGTGCTGGTGGATGTAGTCGTGCTCCAGCCGCTCGAAAGCCGCCACCGACTGCTGCAGGCAGGCCGTGGCCATGCGCCAGGCGCCTATCGAGGCGCCCACCAGATGCACCGGCTGGCTGGACTGGGGCAGCCACTCCCCAAAGATAAAACGGTCCAGCGGACCCAGGATCAGGCCCTTGGGGCCCCCTGCCGCCGCAGGGATCACGCCCACATCGCCGGGCTGCAGCCCGTGGTTTTGAAGGTGTTGGCGGGCGCGGGGGCCAGCATGGATGCGCAGGGCTTTCATGGGCGGCATTTTCGCAAAGCCGCAAGGCGGCTCAAAACCAGCTCTCACACCACGTAATCAGCAGCCTCAGGCTTCGCAGTCCAGTCGATAGGGTCTTGCTGCAGCACCATGTCGATGTCCAGCCCCAGGGCCAAACCCACTTCGCCGGGGAACGACACGGCCAGTTCCTTTTCGCCCAGTTCTGCCTCACGCGCCCGGGCGCGCCAGGACGCCAGGTGGATCACGCCCGCGAGGGGCTCGTAGGCATTGTTGTCAAACGGCGCGCTCTGGTGGTGCAGGGCATCCACCACCACCTCGGGCAAACGCCAGCGGCGTGCCAGCCCGGCCGTCACATGGCCATAGCAGTAGCCAAAGATGCGCTGCTCGACCTTGCCGCGCCGCAGGTCAAACGGGGCCACCAGTGTGTTCACCGACTGGGCTTTGTCCGGGTCGGCCAAGTGAATCACCAGCTCGCCCAGCGCGTGCAACAGGCCGGTGGTGTACGCAGCGGTCTGGTTCTGGTGCACGATGCCCGCCAGCGACCGTGCCAGCTTGGCCGTGTTGAGGCTGTAGCGCCAGAACTGCTGCATGTGCACGCCGGGCACCGAGCGCGACGCGGTGCCCAGCGGTGCCGACGTGACCAGTGTGCGAACCTGGGCAATACCCAGCAGTGCCAGTGCTTCGGGGATGCCGGCAATCTGGCGCGGTACCTGGAAGGTGTGGGAATTGGCCAGCTCCAGCAGCCGCCCGGCCAGGGCCGGATCGGTGCCGAAAAGCTGGTTCAGACGCCGCAGGCTGGGCTCTTCATGCGCCAGCTCGCTCATCAGCAATGCCACCGTGCGCGGAAGGCTGGGCAGAGCTACGGGTTGGGCCAGCAGTGCGTTCAGCTCCATGGGGTCAGGCACCAGAGTTGGGGTTGCTGGCGATTATGGCCCCCAACCTGCCGCAAACCCAGGCCATCCCGCCGCAATCCGTCAACGGCCCTTGGCCTGTTGCAACTTGGCAAATGCCGACGCCATGGCCGACTGTTGCACGGGCTCGGGCGCGCGGCGCTGGGGTTGTGCATAGCCGCGGCCAGCCCCCTCAAAGCGGTTGTCGCGGGGTGCACCCCGGTCGCCGCCCTGGCGCGGTGGCGCGTCGCCCAGCTTCATCGACAGGCCGATGCGCTTGCGCTCCACGTCCACCTCCATGACCTTGACCTTGACGATGTCACCCGTCTTGACCACTTCGCGCGCGTCATTCACGAACTTGTGCGCCAGCTGGCTCACATGCACCAGGCCGTCCTGGTGCACGCCCAGGTCGATGAAGGCGCCAAACTGGGCCACGTTGCTCACCGTGCCTTCCAGGATCATGCCTTCCTTCAGGTCCTTGATGTCTTCCACGCCATCGTTGAAGCGCGCCACCTTGAAGTCGGGGCGCGGGTCGCGGCCGGGCTTCTCCAGCTCGGCCAGGATGTCCTTGACAGTGATCACACCAAACTTGTCGTTGGCAAACAGCTCTGGCTTCAGGGTCTTGAGCATGTCGGCCCGGCCCATGATCTCCACCACCGGCTTGCCCGTCTTTTCCATGATCTGCTCGACCACGGGGTAGGTTTCGGGGTGCACGCCGGTCATATCGAGGGGGTTGTCGCCCCCCCGGATGCGCAAGAAGCCCGCGCTCTGCTCAAACGTCTTGGCGCCCAGGCCCGCCACGTCCATGAGCTGCTTGCGGCTCTTGAACGCGCCATTGGCCTCACGCCAACGCACCACCGCCTTGGCCACGCTGCCCGACAGGCCCGACACACGGCTGAGCAAGGGCACGCTGGCAGTGTTCAGGTCCACGCCCACGGAGTTCACGCAGTCTTCCACCACCGTGCCCAGGGTGCGCGCCAGCTCGCTCTGGTTCACGTCGTGCTGGTACTGGCCCACGCCAATGCTCTTGGGGTCGATCTTGACCAGCTCGGCCAGCGGGTCCTGCAGGCGGCGGGCGATGGAGGCCGCGCCACGCAGGCTCACGTCCACATCGGGCATCTCTTGCGAGGCGTATTCGCTGGCGCTATAGACCGAAGCACCGGCCTCGCTCACCACCACCTTTTCAATCACGCGGTCCACCTTGGCCGCCAGCTTGATCAGGTCGGCGGCAAGCTTGTCGGTCTCGCGGCTGGCCGTGCCGTTGCCAATCGCAATCAGGTTCACGCCGTGCTTCTCGGCCAGCTTGGCCAGGGTGTGCAGCGAGCCCTCCCAATCGCGGCGCGGCTCGTGCGGGTAGACAGTCGCGGTTTCCACCAGCTTGCCCGTGGCATCCACCACGGCCACCTTCACACCGGTGCGGATGCCCGGGTCCAGGCCCATCACCACACGCGGCCCCGCCGGCGCGGCCAGCAGCAGGTCGCGCAGGTTGTCGGCAAACACCTTGATCGCCACCTTTTCAGCGTCGTCGCGCAGGCGGGCGAACAGGTCGCGCTCGGTTGAAAGGCTGAGCTTCACGCGCCAGGTCCAGGCCACACACTTGCGGATCAGGTCATCGGCTTTGCGGCCCTGGTGGCTCCAGCCCAGGTGCAGGGCAATCTTGCCTTCGGCCATGCTGGGCTTGCCGGGTTCGGGCTCCACGGGCAGCACCAGCTTGGCTTCCAGAATCTCCAGGCCCCGGCCCCGGAACACCGCCAGCGCGCGGTGCGAAGGCACGCGGCCGATGGGTTCGTCGTATTCAAAGTAGTCGCGGAACTTGGAGACCTCGGGGTCGTTCTCGTTCTTGCACTCGACCTTCTTGCTGCGCAGCAGCCCCTCGGCCCACAGCCATTCGCGCAGGTTTTGCACCAGTGCCGGGTCTTCGGCCCAACGTTCGGAAAGGATGTCACGCACGCCGTCCAGCACTGCGGGCACGGTCGAAAAGTCCGCACCGGTCTTGCCATCGTCCAGCACCTCGGGCGGTTTCGTGAAGGCGGCAGCCTCCACGGCAGGGTCCAGCGTGGGGTCGGCAAAGAGCTTGTCAGCCAGCGGCTCGATGCCGAACTCGCGGGCCATCTGGCCCTTGGTGCGGCGCTTTTGCTTGAACGGCAGGTAGATGTCTTCCAGCTCCTGCTTCGTTGGAGCTGCGGCTATGGCAGCACGCAGCGCATCGGTCAGCTTGCCCTGCTCGTCAATGCTCTTGAGCACCGCAGCGCGGCGGTCGTCCAGCTCGCGCAGGTAAGACAGGCGGGCTTCCAGCTCACGCAGCTGGATATCGTCCAGCCCACCTGTCACTTCCTTGCGGTAGCGCGCGATAAAGGGCACCGTGGCGCCCCCGTCCAGCAGCTCCACCGCTGCGCGCACCTGCTGTTCACTAACCCTGATTTCTGCGGCCAACTGCCGGATGATCTGCTGCATGTGTGGGCAAACTCTCTGAGACTCGGTCAAACAAACGAACAAAAACGCGAAGCGCGGGAGTTTGCCACAGGCACTATTGGTAACAACCCGTGGGAACAACCGGCCTTGCCATGAGGGCGGGGTGGGCTGTCTAGAATGCTCCAGCCTTCAAGACAGCCCCTTCATGCAGCCCTTGCCCTTCCCCATCCGCACAGAATGCCCGCCCGGTGCCTGTGTCTGCGACCGGGACGCGCTGCTGCAATCCCCCGATGCCGTGCTGGAGGCACGCATCCTGCAGCTCACCCAGGCTGAAGAAAAGAAGTTGCTGCAGCGGCTGGAGAACATCACCAGCCTGAGCGACCTGCGGCGTTTGCAGGAGCGCATGGAGCAGCAGCTGGGCCTGCAGCTGACCATTGCCCCCAGCCCCAACGAAGTGCGCACCCTGCGCGGCATCACCATCCTGGTCCACGAGCAGCGCGGCCTGTGCCGCAAGACGCGCCAGGCCATCCCGGCCGCCATCAAGAAGGGCATGGACCAGCGACCGGAGATCACGTACGAGTTGCTGAACGAGCGCGGGTTGTTCTCGGGGTTGTGACCCCGCGCATCCGCCTCTTTGCCCACCCGCCCTGCCCGCCGCATGCAAGACGACCTGTTCGGCAGCCCCGAAGCCCTAACACCTCCTGTGCCTTCGCGGCATTCCACCCGGCCGACCAAAGCCGATGCGCCCGAAGCCGCAGAACACGCCGCGCCGCCTGCTCCGCGCAAACGCTCCAGCCAGGTAACCGCGATGGCGCACGACGATGCGCTCACCGCCCTGGCCGCCGCCCTGCCCCGGCAGTTGCGCCTGGGCACCTCCAGCTGGACCTACCCCGGCTGGAAGGGCCTGGTGTGGGAGGGCGAACATTCCGACACGCAACTGTCCAAACAAGGCCTGGCGGTGTATGCCCAGCACCCGCTGATGCGCACCGTGAGCATTGACCGCAGCTTTTACCGGCCCCTCACCGTGAGCCAGTACGAACGCTACGCCTCGCAGGTGCCCGACGACTTCCGGTTTGTGGTGAAGGCACCAAGTGTGGTAACCGATGCCCTGGTGCGCAGCGAAGACGGCCGGGGCCGCCAGCCCAACCCGGCGTTTTTGAGCCCCGAACTGGCCCGCAGCGAGTGTGTGGAGCCTGCCCTGCAAGGCCTGGGGCACAAGCTAGGCGCACTGGTGTTCCAGCTCAGCCCGCTCCCGCTGGCGCAGCTGGACCGCATGCCCCTCCTGCTGGAGCGCCTGCGCGCCATGCTGCTCGCGCAGCCCGCACTGGCGCCACTGGCATCCGATGGCGTCATCGCCGTGGAAGTGCGCGACCCCGAATGGCTGACCCCCGACTTTGCCGCCGTCCTGCGCGAAGCTGGCGCCACCTACTGCCTGGGCCTGCACGCCAAGATGCCGCCGCTGCAGGCCCAGCTGCCCATGCTGCGCGCGCTGTGGCCCGGCCCCCTGGTGTGCCGCTGGAACCTGAACCCGGTGCATGGCCCCTATGGCTATGAAGAGGCGGAGCGCCTGTACGCCCCCTACGACCGCCTGCACCACCCCGACCTGCCCACCCGAGCGGAACTGGCCAGCGTGATAGCAGGCATCACGCGCCGGGGGCAGAACGCTTTTGTGACCATCAGCAACCATGCTGAGGGCTGCGCGCCGCTGACGGTGCGCGGTGTGGCCGACGAAGTGGCTGCGGTGCTGGCGGCAGCGCCACGCTAACTGCATACCGGCCGCAGAGGCGTCCAAGCCTTTGAGCATGGGCACAGAGGGCACGGTGGCAAGACCCATGCCGTATGCATCCTCGGAAAGCGGGAAGCTCACATATTCAGAGCTGCCAGCGCTTATCTATGAAGCGCCAGGGCCGATTTTCGTCCATATTTTTAGAACAGTATGCATGGTATGTGTTCACCAGCGCGCGCCCAAAAAAGCCGAGCTGCACGGCGCAGGCGTCGGGCCGCAGGGGCTGACGTGAACAAACGACCAAATGGCTTTGAGCAGAGCCATCGCATCCCCTCAGGCCAACCACAGGGCCCTGCACCGTCACACGATTGCCCGGTGGCTTTTTGGGATGGGCTTGCCAAATTGCATCGAGACCTCAGGCATTCGCACCGATAGGTACCTAACCTGAATGTCGCCGAACAACACCTACCAGAGTTGGTAGTTACGAACTCTTGACAGGAATTTTCTAATTGGCACCGACTTCAGCGCGTGCGCCACAGCACCGGGTATTTTTGCAAATGATACTTACTGCGACCGATGATATCGGTTTTCACCACGGGTAATGTAATAGATGTTCCCATTGATCGACAGCAGATTCCAAACAATACTAATCACCGGGAGGAAATTTTGAAAAATAAATCCACAAAATGGCTGTGGGTCGTGTTATTTGCTACAGCAAATATCGGACATGCACAAGAGGCGATTCCAGATTTTTACAAAGAACCGGGGATTCAGCCCAACAGAGCATTTGTCAATCAGAGCCAAAATGAAAATATTGACCCGTTTACTGGTGCACTCCAGCGGCACTATATCGACCTCAGAATTCCTGGCAACGGTGGAATGGATTTAACCATCGTCCGTTCTTACAACAGCAGCAGTGTAGATCCTGCCAACCCAACACAACCCCGAACGAGCATTGGCTTGGGGTGGACCCTGCATTTTGGTCGCATTCTGAAGTCTCGCAATTCATACCCTTGCCTGAATCAGAACCTTGAGTCCGTTTCAGACAACCCCATCCTGGAACTCCCGGATGGCAGTCGGCAGTTGCTTACCTTCACTGGCCAAAGCTCTCCATTGATGCTTACCACGCAACGATGGAAGGCCATGTGCAGCACCAGCGGGACAGGCTTGATTATCACCTCCCCCGACGGGATGATTTATGACATGACCCAAGCATTGGGACCGGGATCGACCGCCAATCCAATGTATGAATGGCACACAAAAAAAATCACAGATCGCAATGGAAACTACATCACCATTAGCTATGCATCAGCTTCCAGCTCAGAAATTCGAAGTATTACCACTAGTGATGGAAGGTCCGCTTCCTTTACATACATTGACTCAGGAAAAACAACTGCTCGAATTAGCAGCATAACCAGCGCCGGCCAAACCTACGATTACTCGTACAAGCCCTCGGGCATCGCAGGCGTCTATCAACTAAGCACCGTCACCAGGCCTGATAACAACAGCTGGGAATATGATTATTCAGAAAACAATGGTGCCACTGCTGGCAGCTATCTCATGCGCTCGGCTACAACGCCGCAAGGCGGGACGATCAGCTACACCTACGATTTTGTATTTTTTGACTCGCAGTCCAATCCAGCCAGCAAATCCAATGTCGTGAGCCGCAAGTCAATGAGTACAGGAGGAAGCTGGTCATTCGACTATTCCCCTGGAGGCAATAGCTCTCTGGATACGACTCGAGTCACCTCGCCAGAAGGAACGACAACATACAAGCATGTAGGCCCCAACTATGCCGGCGCTGGCAGCGTCTGGAAGGTTGGTTTGTTGATCCAAAAACGCATTGGCGACGAACAAACTGAACAATACACCTGGAGTGGACAGAGAATTTCCACAGAAACCTATGTCCGCCCCGGTGCATTTGTGACCAGATTCGATTATCTTGAAACCAATGCACCGTTGCTCACACGCAAAACCATTACTCGCGACGGCGGTAGCTACGATACTGCCTATAGCAATTTCGATAGCTATGGAAACCCACGCACCATCACCGAATCAGGCACAAGGGGTGGCGACAGAACAACCACCGTCAGCTACTATACCAATACATCGAAGTGGATCATCAGGCAGCCACAAAACGAAACATCATCAGGCCATACCATTACGCGGGATTTCGATAGCAGCGGCAACATGACCAATGAAACAAAAAATGGTATATCGATCAGCCGAACCTACGATAGCGCCGGCAATGTAAGCAGTGCCACCTTCCCAAGGTCGCTAACGCATAGTTATTCCAACTACAGCCGTGGTGTTGCACAAAACGAAAGCCAGCCTGAAGGAATTTCGATAACACGAGAAGTTAGCAGCGCTGGCAATGTAACCTCTGAAACCATTGGGGGTGAAACAACTCGCTATGGATATGACTCCATGAACAGGATCACATCCGTGGACTACCCAGAGGGCAATAACGTCAACATCAGCTACACAAGCCGAAGCCGCACAGCAACACGTGGATCGCTGACAGAAACGATCAACTACAACTCCTTCGGAAGAGTATTCTCAGTCACCCGAGGGGGTATCAGTACCTCATACTCCACAGATGCACTGGGGCGCACTACATTCATATCTAATCCCGGCAGCAGTTCGGGTACATCGTACTCCTACGATATTTTGGACCGGGTGACTCAAATCCGAAACCCTGATGGAACATCGAAATTTATCAACTATGGATCTGCTTCCAAATCGGTGCGTGATGAAAATGGCAATACCACCATTCATTACTACCGCGCATATGGCGATCCTGACAAAAAATTCCTGATGGCCATCACTACGCCTGATTCCAGCGCGAGCATGGACTACGACCGTAACAGCAAGGACCTTATTACGTCTGCAAAGCAGGCTGGGATAACAAGGCGCTACTCTTATAACAGCAGTGGTTACATGATTTCCGCAACCCATCCAGAAACTGGCACAACAACCTACGGCCGGGATGCAGCGGGCAATATGACATCCAAGAATGTAGGATCTTCAGGCACCACCACGTACAGCTATGACAACCAGAATCGGCTGAGAACCGTCAATTACACAGGCGCTACGCCTTCTGTCACCCACACCTATGACAACAGGCACCGTTTACTGCGGACATTCTCGACAGATGCTACCCGCAGCTTTTCCTACGATGGGAACGGAAATCTTCAGTCTGAAACATTAAATGCCAACGGGATGACCTGGACGGCCAGGTATGGGTACAACGATAACGACCACCTAACTTCCATTACCTATCCACTCTCCGGTGAAATTGTTCGCTACGGCGTGGATGCGCTCGGGCGCCCCACTTCCGTCTCCGGCTATATCACCAGTGTCAGCTATTGGCCATCAGGCCAGGTCAACAGGATTATGTATGCCAATGGCGTCTCCTCGGAGTACAGCCAAAACTCCCGCCTGTGGCCCAGTTCATTTTCTACGGTCCGGTCATCCACCGCCTACAGCCGGTCTTCATTTACGTACGATGGTGTTGGTAACTTGACCAAAATTTCGGACAGCATCGACGATACTTATGATCGCACCTTGGGATATGACAATCTTGATCGCCTGACCAGCCTGAGAACACCGCAAGGTTCTGGAAGTATTTCCTACGACGGCGCTGGAAATATCACGACGCAGACCATTCCAGGATTGCGGCTTTCCTACCACTACGACAGCAGCAATCTGCTCAGTAGCATGACGGCAACGCCAGGCAACACTGCAAATCACTCATACGACGCCATGGGCAACATCATCGTGCGCGGCCCCCGAACATTTGAGTACGACAGCGTTCCCAATCTCAAGTGCATCAACTGCTCAACCGCCGCCACTCGGGTGCAATACGCCTACGACGGGGACCAAAAGCGCACCCAGGTTATCCAGGCAGGCATCACAACGCATGAGTTCCACGGCGCCCACGGCAACCTGCTGGCCGATTACTCCCCTGGCTCCCGCAGACTGGTCCAGTACATCTACCTGAACGGCAAGCGCATCGCCCTGAAGGGGTCCGCACAATGATCTCTACGCTCCACTCCTTCTCGTTGCGTCTTCTGATGCGCCTGGCCCTTCTTCTGGCCTTCGGCGCCTTTGCGGCCAGCGCTGGCGCCCAGACCACCGTCACGTTCTTTCACAACGACGTCCTGGGCAGCCCGGCCATCGCCACCGATGCCGATGGCGCCGTGGTCTGGAAGGAAAACTACCTGCCCTACGGGCATCGCCAGAGAGCTCCCGCCGCTGGTGCCAACAACAAGCTGGGGTTTGCAGGCAAGCCCTTCGACCAAAGCCACTGGATTTCCTACATGGGGGCGCGCTACTACATCCCTCTGATAGGGCGTTTTACGGGCGTTGATCCCAAAGATTTTTCTCCAGAAAATCCGCACAGCTTCAATCGCTATGCGTATGCCAACAACAATCCCTACAAGTATGTAGACCCGGACGGTAAAATCGCCGATACGGTTTGGGATGCCTTTAATCTATCCATAGGTTTTCAGAGCTTGGTCAGCAATGTCCGTGCGGGCAACTGGAGCGGTGCAGCGGTTGATGGCGTGGGCATGACCCTGGATGGGGTGGCTGCTGCCATCCCTATGATGCCGGGCGGGGCTGCTGCAGGAATTGCGGCTTATCGGGTTGGGAATGTTGCGGCGAAAAGCGCTGAGGCGGCGGCCGATATGGCGAGAGCAGCCGGGAGGACAAGCGGTGCCGCAGCTGAGTTGCGCATCGGGGACCGTGTATTTACTGACGTGAGCACGGGAGGCTCTACTCGTACCTTAAATTCACAGGTTCAAGCCGCTTTAGAAAACGTTCCGCAGGCACAACGAGCGCCTTGGCATGGGCATTGCGCCGAAATGGGTTGTCTGAGCCAGGCGATAAATGCAGGAGTTAATCCTGCGGGCGGAAGCAGCCGAGCAGTAAATATCGGCACTTCTGGTCGTGGCCATGGCACGCCGAAACCTACTTGTTCAAGCTGCAGAAATGTACTGGACCAACATGGAATTAAGCATGATTGACAAAGTCAGGCTAGAGGCCTATCTGGCAAAAGTCACACAGCGCTTCAGCGTGAGGGAAGCACACGCAATTCTGGCGAAATTCATGTGTCGCTGTTTATTGCTAGTTCAGCACATCTTGCCAGAAGTTGGGCGTAATGCTCTAAACGTAGCTAAGGTTTTTTGGTTAGAGGGGGGGGGACAAGCGGAGGCTCTTTTGGCGGCTCGTGTTGAGTGTTGGAAATATTTGGATGAAAAAAACGGAAGTACCAACATTCAAGATCTGGAAGACAAAGCTATGCGAGCCTTGATTTGCGTTCTCTACGCTGAGCCAGAAGACGATGAATTTTCGGTTGAAACGGTTCGTTGGTTTTTTGATTTATTTAACCAAATAGGCAACTATTCAGATGAAACCATTCATTACATGGATATTTGATGGAAATAATAGTTGGATAAAGAAAAAACAGGGGAGGCAATAGGTTATCAATCTGGATACGGAATTTACCAACTCCAACGGGCGGCACGCCACAGCACGGTCATGTACGGACACTGCAACTGAGGCTGGGTGTGAACTATGGCCAAGCCTGTATTTCTAGTTGACTTCAGCCAAATGCTGGAGTGGAGCCTCGTTTTGCTAGCGCGAGAGGACTCGAGGACCGACTCGCATGGCCGCGTTGTCCATCTAAAAGCGGGGATGAGAGTTTCTGTATATATGTACGACACCGACACGGATGGTCACCCGGACAATTTGTTCGCAGACGGCATTGTTGAGGAAAATCGATCAACTGGCTGGAGGCTCACGTGAAGTGGTGTTGTCGAATCGACATCAAGGGCATACGACATCAGTCTGACGTTTAACCGTGAATCTTGGCAGCACAGATCGTTGAAGCGGCTTTCGGCGCTGCTTGGGCGGTTCGGAGGAAAAGCGACGCTGTAGCGGAGTTGCATGTCGGGCACTGCGGTGTAATGTGAACGACGGTCACCCAGGTCACCCTAGGGGGCATCACAACGCATGCGTTCCACGGCGCCCACGGCAACCTGCGTGCCGACTACTCTCCTGGCTCCCCAGGGAGACTGGTTCAGTACATTTACCTGAACGGCAAGCGCATCGCATAGAAGGAGTCCGCATAGTGGCCGTCTCATAGCAGCCAAGTACTCCTATATTCATAGCTTCCAGCGCTTATTCATCAAGCGCTAGAGGCACTTTTTATTCAAATTTTCCACAAGCGCTTGTGGCACGGGCTAGGCATGCACCATCGCCCCGCGCCTGCCGCCCAGCGTGATCCACGCCAGCGCCACGCCCACCAGCGCCCCGGTGGCCATGCCGACTACCATGGGCAGGGGCTTGCCGGTGGCAAACAGGCCGACCACGCCCATGGCCAGGGCGCCCGTCAGCATTTGCAGCGTGCCCAGCAGGGCCGATGCCGTGCCGGCGATGGCGCCATGTTTCTCCAGCGCCAGCACCGAGGTGGTGGGGATCACCAGCCCCATGAGCGCGCTGGCCACAAAGTACAAACCGATCAGCACGGCCAGGTCATCGCCGCCCAGCAGGTAGTAAAGCAGCAACGACGCCATGACCGCGCCCGAGGCCGTGGCCGCCGCCTTCACCACCCGCACCATGCCAAAGCGCTCACCCAGCGTGGCGGTGAACTGGGAGGCGCCGATGAACGCCGCCGCGTTAACCCCAAAGGCCAGGCTGTACTGCGTGGGCGTCAGCCCGTAGTGGTTGATGAGCACAAACGGCGAGCCCGCCAGGTACACAAAAAACCCGGCCATGGCACAGCCGCCAATGAACACCAGGCCCAGGTAGTGCCAGTCGCGCAGCAGCAGCGCGTAGGCGCGCAGGGCGCCGCCCAGGCTGCTTTCCACGCGGTCGGACGCGGGGCGCGTCTCCTGCAAGCTGCCGTACACCAGCGCCAGCCCCGCTACGGCGGCCACAGCCACCACCCAGAAGACGCCGCGCCAGCCCGTGAGCGCAATCACCCCGCTGCCCGCCAGCGGAGCCAGGATGGGCGACACGCTGAACACCAGGATCAGCAGCGACATCAGCCGCGCTGCATCGGTGCCCGTGTGCAGGTCGCGCACCACGGCACGCGGTATGGCCATACCCGCCGCCGCGCCCAGGCCCTGCAAAAAGCGCAGGGCCACCAGGGTTTCGATGTCACTGGCCAGCGCACACCCCACGCTGGCCACCGTGAACAGGCCCAGGCCAAAGTACAGCGGCGGCTTGCGCCCCACCATGTCGGAGATAGGGCCGTAGAACAGCTGACCAGCCCCCAGCGCCAGGAAAAACGCCGTCAGGCTCCACTGCACAGCGCCCACCGATGCCCCCAGGCTGGCGCCAATATCGGGCAGCGCGGGCAGGTACATGTCGATGGCAAAGGGGCCGATGGCCGAGAGCAGGCCCAGGATGAGGGCCATTTTGAGGAAGCGGGAAAAATGCATAGCCGCCCATTGTCACCATTTCGGTGCACACCACTCGGGTAAACCCTGAATGAACGGCCAACAGCGCTACCCGGGCACGGCAGGTACTGCGCCCGCCCTTCAGTCCGGAGCCAGTTCGATGCGGTTGCGCCCGGCCTGCTTGGCGCGGTACATGGCGCGGTCGGCGCGGCGCACCAGTTCTTCGGGGGCCTGGTCACGCTGGGGCACCAGGCTGGCCACGCCAAAACTCACGGTAACGATGCCAAAGGGTGCCCCCTCATGCGGCAAGGCCAGCGCCTGGATGGCCTGCTGGATCTGGCGGGCCACTTCCATGGCAGCCTGCGCGTCCGACGCCGGCAGCAGCACCACAAACTCCTCGCCACCAAAGCGCGCCGCCAGATCACCCTCGCGGCGCCCGCCGGTTTGCGCCAGGGTGAGGGCCAGCGCCTGCAGGCAGGCATCGCCCGCCAGGTGACCATAGTGGTCGTTGAAGTGCTTGAACACGTCCACGTCCAGCATGATCAGCGAGAGCGGCGTCTGCGCCCGCTGAGCGCGGGCCCATTCGTGCGCCAGGGTCTGGTCAAAATGGCGGCGGTTGGCAATGCCGGTGAGCCCATCGGTGTTACTAATCAGTTGCAGCCGCTGGTTGGCCTGCGCCAGGGCCTGGGTGCGCTCTTCCACCAGCGCCTCCAGCTCCAGGTTGCGCTGCTGCAGGCGGCCTACCGGGTACACCTCGCCGTCACGCGCCAGGCCGTAGGGGATGGAAATGCTGCTGTGGGCAATCTTCCAGTCGCCCTCCTCATGGCGAAACACCAGCACCAGCCGCGCGGTCTCGCGGGCAAACAGTGCGTCAGGAATGGGCAGCCGGATGTGGAAAAACGCCGTGACGGCCACCACGTCATCGCACAGTTCCTGGGGGAAGAGGTCTACCACGTCAATGCCGATGCGGCCGGGCACCTGGGCAAAGTCCTGCAAGGTGACGTCAACCCAATCGCTACGGCTCTTGACCAGCTGGTCGCTGCTGCCCGCAAAGCCGCTGAAGTTGTCACTAAAACGGGTGACCAGCCTTGCGTCCCGCGCGGCATACATTTCGATGTATTCATCAAACAACAGGCGGATCAGTCGCTGGCGTTCCGGTGACATGGGCGGGTTCCTCTGGAGCAGCGTTGGGGTGGTGCGTGCGGCCTGCTGTGCAGGCGGGGCTGGGCGCTCTGATGAATGTAGCACTGCGTGCGCGTGCTGTGCCCCATGGGCGGCCCGGAACACCCAACACTCTGATGACGCGGTTGCAAGCGTTGGGTAAACGTGAAGGGCCCGTTGGAGTCGAAATCCTCGGCACTGCGCTCGCACTAGACGCTCAAGGCCCGAGAGGCGCCAGGCTAGGAATGTGGCCTCGGTTGCGCGATCAGGGATGCAGTTCGGTTCAGCGCGCCCACATAGGACCCACGGTCGGCGATGTGGTCATCGCCGTCGCGCTGGGGAGGACAAAGTGATAAATGTTGTCGTTCAGATAACGCGCAACCTCAAGCACGTCGTCCTCGCCCCACGCCAGCTTGGCCTCGCCCTGCCACTTGCGCACCTCGGACCGCAGGCTCGTCCAGTCTGTGACGGCCTTGCTGGCGCGCCAATGCAGCTGCACGGTGTGACAGGCGCTGCAATGTGTCGCATAGAGCAATTCGCCGCGACCCTGGGCCATAGCAGGGTTTGCAACCACTGCGATGCAGAACACAGTGCCAACAACAACCCCACGCAAGACCAATAGCTTCGATAGGTACGCTGTCATTCATCTGCTTTCAAAGGGTGAATCCCGCAACACCCGCAATGCCGACGGGCTGGGCGCCGCAGCCTACCGACGCGGCCACCCAGAAGGTTGCAGTGTCCCCGAACGATCACACGACCTCGGAACCATGGCGAGCACACTGCGGGGCGGGTTCAAGCCGCCCACGCGAACGAAGCGAGTAACAGCAAAACCGCGATAGCAGCCATGGTCGTCCAAAACCGATTCGCGATGATTTCGTTCATGGCCTTGACCTCGCTTCGGAGTAAAAAGAACCGCCCGCGCGCGCGCCGACACTCCTTCACGTGCGTAGACAATTCGGCCAGTTCTGCGGGCGTCGGGCTGGGCATTTCACCGAATGCCGACGTGCTCCACTGAAGTGTTTGACGGTGAGAGGTTTGCATAAACTGCTCCAATCTTTGAGCGCAGGGCGTCCACACGCGTGGTCAATCAATATGCGGCAGACCTGGAAAGAACGCCCATGCCAGCGCCATTGCACCGCACCATCCGCCCACATGGTTGCGCCCTTGAGGCGAGGTGTACCGGAGACGCATCAAGTCGCGCCAGAAGTTCCCGGTGCGCCCCCCTTGGGCATCAGCGGATGCTGAACGGAGGGTGCGGATCGACGCAATTGCTCCAGTGCATCCAGGCACCCGTCAAGTACATCGCCAGGGGTCTGTAACAGAGAGACCGCGCCATCGGACGGAGCCCTTCCGCATGCCGTCCGCGCTAAGGTTTCGAGCACAGCCCTGAACAACAGATCCCAATCCTCCGTTTCAAGGCCTGCGGCTGCGGGCTGAGGATCGGGCTTGTTGGGGGGAGGTCGCACCGGCAAACTGGTCTCCGTCAGGCTGGGGGAGGCATCCACAAGGGGCCACGGCCTCGATAGCCCTCCCTGCGCTTCCTTTCGTTCGGTCAGGGACTTCGTTGAAAACAATGGAAAGGCTGATTGAAACCTGCTTCGCAAGGTCATCGCCTTCGACATGTCGGGTTCAGTCATTGTCATTGGATTGCTCCTATCAAAATTCTTCGCACTCACCATGCATGTCCGTTGGGGGTGAACTTGCCACTTGCGCCAGATGGACACCCCAACAGCATGTTTTTAAAACGCGGCCACCTCTGCGTCTGTACGGTTGCGCACTCTGCCGAGCGCCGCAGATGCGCTGCCTGCGCGGGTGCAGGCAAAGTCGTCGATCCGTCAAAGGCAAGATCGATCGGAAACTGACAGAGATCAAACAAACAGCGGCTATTCGTGTGGTGGCGGACAACTCTTACGTTTCGGAACATGGCGTTTTCTTGGGGGGTGGGATTACCGTTCTGCTGGTCGGTTTTCGATCTTTGCCGCCAGGCATCACCCGAAAGGAAAATCGTGATCTTTGATGCCCACCCCGCAGAAAACCTCTTGGTGAGCGCGCTACCGGATTCAGACCAGCGCCGCTGGCACCATCTGCTCGAACCTGTGCATTTGCAACTGGGCCAGGTGCTCAGTGAGTCTGGGCAGACGCCCAGCCACGTCTACTTCCCGACCACCGCCATCGTGTCCATACTTCACGTACTCCAGGATGGCTGCTCTACAGAAGTTGCGATGGTGGGTCGTGAAGGAGTCGTGGGCATTTCATCCTTCCTGGGGGGCGTAACCACTCCGAGCTGCAGCGTCGTTCGAAGTGCCGGTCAGGGTTTTCGGCTCGCGGCCGGCCTGATCCAGGAAGAGTTCGAGCGGCATGCAACCGTCAAGCAGCTGATGCTGAAGTACACGCAGGCGCTGATGTGCCAAATGCTCCAAAACGCAGTCTGCAACCGACATCACTCCGTTGAACAGCATATCTGCCGTTGCCTTTTGGAAAGCCTGGATAGGCTGGGAGGCAACGAGCTCGTGATGACACATGAGCTCATTGCACAAATGCTCGGCGTGCGGCGCAGCGGGGTCACCGAGGCAGCGCTGAAGTTGCAGGCAGCGGGATTGATCCGTTACCACTCAGGCCACATCACGGTGCTTGACCGTCGTGGCCTGGAGCACCGCAGCTGCGAGTGCCTCGCCGTCGTGAAGCGCGAATGCGCTCGGCTGTTGCCAGACTTGAGGGCGGCTTCAGACACCTTCTCTCCAAGGGATAGCGCCCTGGTCCCTGACCTCCGTCTTGTTCACTCTTGAGGCTTCCAGAATTCGTCCCCTCCCCTTCACCGTTCACAGCATTCACTGTGCATGCCCTTCCCCCTGAGGCTGTCGAGCGGCTTTCACGCACCGTGGGCGATCCAAAAACCTGCGCGAACAAGCAGGGCTGGTCGGTGGCACTGAACCTCAACGCCCTGCGGTGCGCTGGACTGAAGGCACGCCCTAACCAGACGCCGCAGGCGCCAGGAGCACCAGGATGAAACGACCCGAAGACACTTCCTTGTCGGCGGTGCACAGGAGCGTTCGGGAGACGCCGCCCTGTGCCAGAAAATGCAACTCGCACGTCTGAGGGGGGGCACCTGCGCGCGCTTGTGCGAGCATGCTCTGCAACTGTGCGTTGCTGGCCGCAGTCAGGAAACTGGCGAAAGATTGGCCCAGCACACCATGGCTGGCAGCACCCAGCAGGCGGAAGCCAGCGCGGTTGATTTCGCACACCACAGTGGTCTCATCGATGACCAGGAACGCAGCGGGCGCACGCTCGACAAGGTTCGTTTGGCGCGCCAAGTGGTTCTCCAGGTCGGCCCGGGAGTGCCGAAGTTCCTCGTGCTGCATATCGACCTCGACCTGGTGGACCTGAAGCTCGTGCAGCAGCGCCAGGGCGTCACCGGCAGTGGACGGCAATGACGCGAGCTTGTACAGAACCGCCATGGCCTCTGATGTGCTGGTGCGTGCAAGGTCGCTTCGGACGCCACCCGTTAGCTGCCCCGTCGCTCGCTCGCGCAAGCTCGACAAATAGGACGAAGATTCTGCGAGGTGTGACATGAATGCTCCTGAAAAGAGTGTGCTATCCGCAGTCGCTCTGACTCTACCCCTTGCGAAGGCGAGATTCGAGCTCTTTCGCCGCGGTGATGTCGATGAGGGTGATGACCACGCCCTGGATCACGTCGGCGAGCGTTCGGTAAGGCTTGATACGCACCAAAAACCAGAATCCATCGGTCGTCGTGATTTCTTTTTCCGTGAATGTCAGCGTCTTCAGGGTTTGCCTGGCGTCGTCATTGAGCGCAGGGTAATTCAGCGTGCTGGCCAGGTCGGTCAACGGTCGGCCGATGTCCCCTTCTCGCAGGTGGATGATGCGTGTGATCTTCTCGGTATAACGGCGCACGTTCAAGGCGCTGTCCAGAAACAGGGTGGCGATGTCCGTGCTGTTGAGCAGGTTTTGCATGTCGCTCTGGGCCAGCGCCAGATCATCCAGTTTGGTTTGCAGCTCCTGGTTCAGCGTCTGAAGCTCTTCGTTCATCGACTGCGACTCTTCTTTGGAAGTGGTCAGTTCTTCGTTGGCAGACTGCAGTTCTTCATTGGTGGACTGCAACTCTTCGTTGGCCGCCTGCAACTCCTCTGCCGAGGCCCTCATCTCTTGGCGCAGGGCTTGGATTTCGTCTTTGCAGCGCTGCAACTCCTCGACCATCTGCGGATCAGCGGCACCTGCAGAGGCCCGGCGCCTGCGCTTGGCCAGGACCGGCGCAGCCACATCGCGAAAAACGATCATTGCCAGGCCAGCCAAGGAATGGGGTTCCTGCATCAGTTTGACGATCACATCCACAGAAGGCTGCGTGGGCTCTTCGCTCAGGCGCAGCCCGCGCACCTCCACGCGGCATTTGTCCTGAACGGCTTGCCGCAGCGCCGCTGCAATTTGCGCCCTGATCGCAGGACGGGCCATCACATGGATGTTCCAGTTGGCCTTGCCGGATGCTGGCTCCAGGTATTTGCCCACGCTGCCGTTGATATACACGACATCGCCTTGGTCGGTGACCAACACGGCGGCGGGAGAGAATTCTTGAAGCAGCGCTTGCTCGGCGTGGGTCTGCAAATTGGAGGGAAGCACAACAGCCGAAGGGGACACCTTGAACTCCTGGGGAAGCCGGTTGGTCGCCCGGCGAAGGCTGATCGGAAAGTACGCCGAGCCAGCGTTGATTGAATTTTCAGTGCGCCAATAGAGCCGGGATTTCTGGCTCATCGGCGTAAAAAGCGCTTGCCAGGTGCCAATGGTCTCCGAACCTCCGAGCAACAACGCGCCGCCAGGGCGCAAGCTGTAGCTAAAGAGTGGCATCAGCCGACTTTGCAGTGCGGCATTGAAATAGATCATCAAGTTGCGGCACGAGAGCAAGTCGAGCTTGGTGAAAGGTGGGTCGAGAATCACATCGTGCTGCGCAAACAGCACCATTTCCCGAATCTTCTTGCTGATCAGGAATCCGCCGCCCTGGCGTGTGAAGAATCTGGCGAGCCTGGCCGGCTCCACGTCGTCCACGATCTTCAACGGGTAAAGACCCTTGCGGGCCGCAGCGATGGCGTCCGCGCTCAGGTCGCTGGCGAAAATTTGCAGTGAACAGCGCTCAGCGCCGGGGTGCTCTTTCAGCGCCTCCCTGAAGACCATGGCCAGGGAGTAAGCCTCTTCGCCCGTGGAGCATCCCACCACCCAGGCCCGCAGACGGGCGCCCGGCGAGCAGCGCGCCAGCAGGGCGGGCATCACCACGTCCTTGAGCTCTTGCCAGACCGAGGGGTCACGGAAGAAACTGGTCACGCCAATGAGCATTTCCTTGAAGAGCAGGTCCAGCTCCTGCGGGTTCTCCTGCACGAATTTTTCATACGCATCGGTCGTGGTCAGGCCGTGTACGCCCAGGCGCCGCTGGATGCGTCGGCGCAACGTGCTGGGCTTGTAGTCGGAGAGATCGTGTTTGCAGCGATCTCTCAGCAGGCCCAGGATGGCGCCCAGCGCCTGCCCGCTGTGGTTGCCCGCGTCGTCTTCGGGCGGCGGGGCAGTGCCGTGCTTTTCGTCGATGTGGCGCCCGATGCGATCGGGCAATTCAGCCGCAAGACCGATGATGTCGATGCACCCTGCCGCGATGGCACTTTGTGGCATGGAGTCGAACTGCGCGGACGCAGGCAACTGAGCAAGGGTCAGTCCGCCCTGCGACTTGATCGCCTGCAAACCCAAGGTGCCGTCGGACCCCATCCCCGAAAGAACCACGCCAATGGCCTGTTCACCCTGGTCGCGCGCCAGCGACGCAAAAAGCAGATCAATGGGCAGTCTCATGCCGCGAGGGTGAGCAGGCTCTGCAAGGTGCAGCAACCCTCCCGCGACTGTCAGCTCCTTGTTGGGGGGTATGACGTAGACCACGTCGGGCTCCATGCGCATCGTGTCAGTCGCTTCGAGCACCTCCATCGCCGTGCAGCGCTGCAGCAGCTCTGCAAGCATTGCCTTCTGCGTAGGATCCAGATGCTGGACAACCACGTAGGCAAGGCCACTCGACGGTGGGACGTGCGCCAGGAACTGCTCCAACGCGATCAGCCCCCCGGCCGATGCTCCCAACCCCACGGCACGAACTGCGCTCGAAGTGCGCGCCGCGATCCCGTGGCTTGAAGGTTGGTTCATGCCCGATTATCGGGGTACCCCTGCAGGGGGCGCCTGCGGGGGCTCACGGAGCCATTCAGCGCGCATACCGCCAAGGCGGCGTCCCATTTATGTACGCTGGCAGACAGAAACAATGCCCCTTCACCGGCCACACTGCGCCCCAAGCTCCTGTAGCAGTGCGCCAGTTCCCACGCCGCCGCTGCCCAGATATCCCCTCCGGCCAAGACAACGGCACAGAAAGGACCAGCGCATGGGCATCCCCGAACGACAATTCCTGTTCAGCAAGACACTCACCACCTCGTGGCCCAGTGCCGCGCAAATCCAGCACTGGACCCAGGTCTTGGGGACACTGCGGGCGCGGCTTCTCAAGCGGGAACTGCCGGGAGAGTCGCAGCTCCCCTTCCAGGCACCCGCCATAGTCCCCAAGCCGGGGCCGGATTTGAATCTGCTCGAATGTGTCGCGGCTCTGGAGGAAATGCACCAGGCGCTGCAGCGCGAGACCGCCCAGCGACAGGAGTTGGAGCGCGCCTACCGCGGCACCCACAAGGCGCTCGCTCAGGCGGAGGCCGACCTCGCCTTCGTGCGCAGCGGCGAGTGCAAGGCACGCCACGAGGCGCTGCATGACGAGCTGACGGCCCTGCCCAACCGCCGTCACCTGCTGGAGCAACTGGGCAAGGCCCTGGCCACGCGCCGCCCCGAACACGTAGGGCCCACGGTGATCTACATCGACCTCGACCACTTCAAGGCCGTGAACGACACCCATGGGCACGGTGTGGGTGACGAGGTGCTGCGCATTACCGCAGCACGGCTGAGTGCAGCGGTGCGCCACGGCGACCTGGTGGTGCGCCTGGGGGGCGACGAGTTCGCCTGCCTGCTGCAAGGCATGGCCGACGCTGCGCCGTTGCGCCAACTGTGCGCCAAGTTGCTGGAGGCCGTGTCCCGCCCCATGAAGGTCGCCGACCTGCAACTGCTGGTGTGCCCCAGCATTGGCGTAGCCATGTGCCCCCAGCATGGCACGACGGCCAAAGACCTGATGGCATGCGCCGATGCGGCGATGTATGCGGCCAAGCGCGAACGGCGCGGATTCGCGTTCTACGGCGAAGTCGCGTGATCCTGCAAGCGCCCTCCTTACAAAGTAAAACACGCCCATGGGTACGGTTACGAACAGACCGCCACAGCGCACCATGGGACAGTGCAAACAACGGCCACCACCATGGTGGCTGTCTCTCCAAAGGACTGCTCCATGCGCCACCCCTCACCCCGCCACCTTTCCGGCGCCCTTCTGGGGGCGCTTGCTGTGATGTCGCTGCAGGGCTGCAAGCGCATCGACATGGTCACCGACTGGACTCCCGCCAGCCCCTCCCCCACCGCCTACCTGGAAGACAGCGTGCTGGCGTCGCGGGTCCGCGCCGCACTCATCCTGTCGCCGGTGGTGAACAGCTTCAACATTGGCGTCGAATCGCACCAGGGGGTCGTGCTGCTCAGCGGCATGGCGGCAGACCCCACGCAGATCGATCTGGCCGTGTTTGTGGCGCAAACCGTGCCCGGTGTGAGTTCGGTGGACAGCTTCATGTTTTCCACGGGAATGCCTGCCGTCCACGCCACCGAGGACAAGGGCTATTCACCCGACCCGGCTGCCTTGCAAGGCAAGAGCCCGCTGGGCAGCTTCCCGCACCCTGAACCTACGGGCATGGAGAAAGGCCGTTCATCCGCCGTCTCCACCCCCGCCCCTCTTGCCCTGGCGTCGTTGAGTCATCCCCTGGCTTCAGAAGGCGGCCCCACCACTGGAACTGCACCTGCGCAAAGCCGCTGGGTGAGCATGGCCCACCGCGTACTGGGCATTCGCAGCATTCAAGAAGAACTGTTGATCAAGCAGTAGGCGCTGCCCTTCCGCAGAAAGGGGCACAGCCGTGCGGGCCCGGCGCCCTCAGAGCCTCCTGAGGGTCTTCTGAGGGTCTTTTGGATGGTCAGAGTTTGGCTTTCATCAATCGCTGGTAAATCTGTTTGTCCGCGGCATAGCAGCTGCAGGCCTCGGCCTCCAGCGCCTTGCGGTCGAGCACCGTGAGTTCGCCACGGTGATAGACGATCAACCCACTGTCCTGAAAATGGCTGGCCGCCTCGGTCACGCCCACGCGGCGCACACCCAGCATCAGGGCCATGAATTCCTGGGTGACGTGAAAACTCGCCGAATGCGACCGGTCCTGCATCATCAACAGCCAGCGCGCCAGGCGCGGCGCGATCTGGTGGTAGCGCTGGCATGCCGCCGCCAGCGTCTGCTGGTGCAGGCGCGCCAGCAGGCAGGCCTGTAGCAAGGCCTCCAGTTCGGGAATCGCGTCGATCTGCGTGCGCAGTTGCTGGGCGCCGATGCGCCAGCTGGACCCGGCCCCCTGCACCAGCGCCCGCCAAGGTGTGGCCGCCAGCCCCAGAATCAGCTCAGACCCCAGCATCGCCTCTGCCCCCACCATGCCGACTTCGAGTGGGGGGTGGCTGTCCACATCGATCACCAGGGACAGGAAACCTTCGATGGGAAAGTGGGCATGCTGCAGCGGCTTGCCCCGCACGCTCAGCTCTGCGGAAAGCACCAGCTCGAACGGCTCGCAATGGTCTAGCAACCGCTGGCGTACTGCAGGGGGCAATTTGTGAAGAAGGGCGTTTTCGGGGTGGTGCATCAGGGTGTCTCACGGGTCGGCCAGCGCCACTCAAAGAAGCAACATCATGGCAACCGCGCGGGGCGTGCCCAGCGCAGATCTTTGCCCAGTGTGGGCGGCCCCATGTACCGTGACTGTCTGCCAGCGTACACAGCGCGCCTTGCCGGACTGCCCTTGCTTTTCGAACCGGCTTAGAGCTGCTCGCAGAACTCAGCGCAGCGGCCCTGGCTAGGCGTTCCGTCGCAGGCAGTACAAGCGATACGACAAGACGGAACAACAACACCAGGGGAGTTTTGTGAGCCGCTCTTATTTGGCAACGCCCTTGGGCAGCAAGCGGTCGTACTCTTTCTTGACAACCTCGTAGCACTCACAGGTGCGCCCTTCCAGCCCTGGGCGATCCAGCACATTGATGCGCCCCCGGGCATAACTGATGAGCCCCGCACGCTGCAGCTTGAGGGCCGCCTCCGTCACGCCTTCGCGCCGCACGCCCAGCATGTTGGCGATCAGCTCCTGCGTCATCACCAGCTGGTTGCATTGCAGGCGGTCCAGGCTCAGCAGCAGCCAGCGGCACAGCTGCTGGTCCAGCGAATGGTGGCGGTTGCACACGGCGGTCTGCGCCATCTGAGTAATGAGTGCCTGCGTGTAGCGCAGCAGCAGGTGCATGACCGGCCCGGAGCGGGAAAACTCCAGCTTCATGGCGTCGGCGCGCATGCGGTAACCCGAACCCGCGCTTTGCACCACAGCACGGCTCGGGGTAGAGCCGCCGCCCATGAAGATGGAGATGCCCACCAGGCCCTCAAAGCCCACCACTGCAATCTCTGCCGAAGCTCCGTCCTCCAGCACGTACAGCAGAGACACGATGGCGTCGGTGGGGAAATACACATACGGCATGGTTGCGCCGGATTCGTACAGCACCTGCCCCAACGCCAGTTCCACCGTCTCCAGCTGCGGCAGCCAGCGCTGCAACTCCACCTCCGGCAAAGCGGCCAGCAATTGATTCTGAAGGGGAGAGTCGGATCGTTTGATGGCGGCACCTTGTGGAACGCGGGGCGCACCACCATCGCGGTTGTGCCTGCCACGCTGGGCAAGTAACCAGTTTGTGGGGCCACGCCCTTCGGGTCTGTACGGTATCGCACATACACACATTTACCAAATGACTTCTGCCCATTCGCGCTACACGGCGCCCGCAACAGTGTCTGGCTGCCCCCGGACAGGGATCACACAGCAGAGGTCTGAAGGGAGATCGACCCAGCGCAGCCGCTCTCCCACCTGGAGCCAGCGTGCGCCAGATGGGGCACTGTCCGGCAACGCGGCAGGCTCCGCCCCTGGGGCCACCCGCACCAGGATGAACCGCAGCGTGCGCCCACCGCGCACCAGAGTCAACTCTGCGCCCGGCCAGTGCGATGGCAGGCAAGGCGTGAAGAACAGCTCCTGCGCGCCCATCTGCAACCCCACGATGGACTCCACCGCCGCCCGGTGCAGCCAGCCCGCCGCGCCGGTGTACCAGCTCCAGCCGCCGCGCCCCACATAGGGTGGCTGGCTGTAGATGTCAGCCGCCATCACATAGGGCTCCACGGCGTACACCGGCCCCCACACCGGGTGCTGGGCCCGGTGCGCCGGGCTCAGGTAGGTGAAGTAGCGGTAAGGCACATCGAACGCACCGGGGTGCTCAGGCTCCTGCAGGGCCAGTTCTGCAGCGGCCATCAGCGCCCACACGCCGCCATGGGCATATTGCCCGCCGTTCTCGCGCACGCCGGGCGGGTAGGCCTGGATGTAGCCCGCACTGGGCTCGGCATGGTGCAGCGGGGGCGCCAGCAGCTGGATCAAGCCTGCTGCGGGGTTGACCAGATGCGCCTCGACCGCGTCCATTGCCTGACGCTGCCGTTCAGGCGCTGCGGCGCCCGAAAGCACTGCCCAGGCCTGTGCGATGAGGTCAATGCGGCCCTCGTCCCGCGTGTGGCTGCCCAGGGCCGAGCCATCGTCGAAAAAGGCGCGCTGGTACCAATCACCGTCCCACGCCTGGTTTTCCAATGCGGCGCGCCAGCCGGTCAGGGCAACGTCCCAGCGCTGCACCCGATCCAGATCGCCCCGATCGCGGGCGATCGGAATCCAGTCAGCAACGATGGCGCACAGAAACCACGCCAGCCACACCGATTCGCCGCGCCCACCATCGCCCACGCGGTTCATGCCGTCGTTCCAGTCGCCGCCGCCCATCAGCGGCAGGCCGTGCGTGCCGGTGCGCAGGCTGCGGTCGATGGTGCGGGCGGAATGCTCGTAAACACTGGCCGTGGTGGTGCTGGCGCTGGGCGATTCGTAGATGTCTTCCGCCCCTTCGGGGATCGCAGAACCTTCCAGGAACGCCACCTGCTCCTCCAGCAAGCTGTGGTCTGCCGTGCGCTGCAGGTAATGCGCGCAGGCAAAGGGCAGCCACAGCAGGTCGTCCGAGAAATGCGTGCGCACCCCGGCCCCACCCGGCGTGTGCCACCAATGCTGCACATCGCCCGCTTCAAACTGGCGCGACGCGCACAGAACAATCTGCGCGCGCAAGGTGCCCGGCTGCGCCCAGGCCAGCGCCATTGCGTCCTGCAACTGGTCGCGGTAGCCCGTGGCACCACCCGCCTGGTAAAAGCCCGCTTTGGCAAACAGGCGTGAAGACACCGTCTGGTACAGCAGCCAGCGGTTGACCAGCACATCGAACAGCGGGTCGGGCGTGGTCACCTGCGTGGCACCCAGCAGTTCGTTCCACCGGTCCAGCGTGGCCTGCTCGCGTGTACGGGCCGCCACGGCCATGGCCTCTTGCGCCAGCGAGCGTGCCGCAGCCTCGGTGGGTGCGTAGCCCATCAGGTACACGCGCTCGAACACCGCCCCGGCCCGCAAGGTCACCAAACGCGACAGGGCTGCACAGGGGTCCAGCCCAAACCCGCTGCGCTGCCCCAACTGCAGGGGCACCACCAGATCGCCCTGCGCATCGAAGAACTCGCGGCGGTCGCTCGTCCAGTCCAGGCTGTCGTTGGCACGGTCGTCCGTGCCCGGCCCGGCCGAGGCCTCGCAGAAAAAGGCTGTGCCCCCGCCCAAGCCTGCGGCCGCCTCGGTCTGCGTGCACAGCAGGCCCAGCAAGCGGCCATCGGGCAGTGGCGCAAAACACGGTGCGGTGGACAGCGTGGCACGGTCGCCGCGTTTTTCGCCCATCATCCACTCCACCATGCCCACCAGGCGCAAGTGCTCGCGCCGGTTGCCCAGGTTTCGCACCTGCACAAACACCTGCTTGATGGCGGTGACGGGGTCCACGCACCAGCGCACCTCCACCTCCAGCGCGCCTCGGCGGTGGCGGATGGTGGTGGTGCCCTGGGCGTGCTCCACGCGGTACACCACATCGGCCGCACCCCAGGCCGAGGGCGTCAGGCCCCACACCTCACGCGTGCGGCGGTCCTGCAGCAGCAGCCATTCGGCGGGCGGGTCGGCCACCGGGTCGTTCGACCACGCGGTGAGCTGGTTCAGGCGGCTGTTGAGCGCCCAGGTGTTGCCTGAGCCAGTTTCCGACACCATGGCCCCCAGCTGGGCATTGGCCAGCACATTGACCCAGGGCTTGGCGGGCCGCAGCGCGGCCGACACATCAAACCCAAAGGTGCCGGTCACCGGTGCAAAACCGCCCACCGGCGCGGGCACCCGCGTGCTGCCCGGGTGCGTGGGCACTTCGTCCGTGGCGCCGCCGCGCCAGGGGCTGGCCATCGAGACGCCATGGGCCGCCACCCAGGCCTTTACCTGGTGCATGAGCGCATGGCCATCGGCCTGCAGGGTGATGCGGGCCAGGCTCACCAAGGTGCCCAGCTGCTCAGCCGACAGCTCATCCAGCCTTAGCACCCGCAGGCTGGTCACCGCCGGGCCGGTGTGTGTGGCCAGGTCGGCATCGTGGTGCTCGCGCAGCAGCGTCAGCTCGCGCTGCAGGGGCATGTGGTACGAGTGCGATTCGCTGCTGAGCACCACCAGGTCGCAGGCCACGCCGCCATGCGCCCATTCGCGCAGCGCCTGGGCCAGCGTGCGCAACAAGCCCATGCCCTGGGGCGATCCGGCCATCACCAGCACGATGGGCCGGTCGCCTGACAGGCCCAGTTGCCACAGCGCGCGCCGGTCACACACGGGGTGGGCGGACTGGGCCTCGGTCAGCACGCCCAGGTAGGGGGTGTGGACCTTGGGCAGCGTGAACACCAGCGCAGTAGTCAGTGCCTGCAGCGCGGGCAGGTAGTCGCGGTGCGGGCGGTGCGACGCCCACTGGATGCTGGCCAGCGTGGCCGACATGGCCGAAGCGCGCTCCAGATAGGTGGGCTGGCGGTACTTGTCGATGATGGCCAGCAGCGTGGCCGGGTCTTGCGATGCCGCCGTGGCAAAAGTGACGCAGGCCTGCGCACCGGGCGCAATGCGCAGCATCACGCCCAGCGCCGCCACAGGGTCCAGGCCCGTGTCCAGCGATGCAGGCACTTCAGGCACGCGGCTGAGCAAAGCCAATGGCTGGCCGGGCGTATGGTTGCGCCCCAGCCAGAGCTGCCGGTCTGTCTGGCAACGCAGGCCCAGCACGTGCCCTTGGGTATCTGCGACAAAGTGGGCGGCTTGCAGGGTGGTCTCGGTCTGCAGGCGGGGCGTTCGGATGAACCTCAGCGCCTGCTGTGCGGGCAGCCAGTCGGCCGCGACGAAAAGGTTGGAGAACGCGGGGTGCGCCTCGTCGGCCGCGTGGGTGGCCAGGGTGATGTCCAGGGCCGAAATCAGCTCCAGCTCGATCACCTCATCACCCAGGTTGCTCACCACCACCTTGCGCAGTTCAATGTCGTCTTCCGGGCTCACCCACACGGTGGTGTGCACGCGCAGCCCCGGCCACAGTGCGTCAAAACACACGCGGTCGGTGTGGAAGATGCTGCCATACACCGCACGCGCATCGGGCGCGGGGTGGCTGGTGACGGACGCGGGCACGCTGGAGCCCATCTGCCGCACATACAGAAAGCTGCCATGTGCATCCCGCAGCGCATCGTCGCGCCAGCGGGTGATGCCCGTCTGGTGCCAGCGGCTCCACCCTGCCCCGTTGGCGCGCAGGGTAACGCTGTAGCGCCCGTTGCCCAGCAGGTGCGTGGGCTCCAAGACCTGGGCGCCCGGGGTGACGGGGCGCACATGGTCGGGCGTTTTTTGTTGGCGCGCATGCAGCGGCAGGCGCGGCGGGGTGGCCTGCAAGGTGGGCAGCTCGCGCGGTGCGCGCTCCTGCAGCAGCGGCAGCACGGCTTCGATGCGGGCATGCGCCGTGCCCCAGCGCTGCGCAACGCCACCCAGCAGCACGTTGGCCAGCGCCACGATGGTCATACCCTGGTGGTGGGCCATGTAGGTGCTGACCAGCGTGAGCCGCTCGCCATGGGTCTGGCGTTCGGGCGTGAAGTCCAGCGCCTCGTAAAAGCCGTAGCGCCCCCGCGCCGACAGTGCGGCCAGCGTGCGGAAGTTGGCGCAGGCTGCGCGGGCATCCACCTGGGTGGCCAGCGCCGTGGCATAGGGGGCAATCACCAGCTCGCCCACGGGCGTGCGGCGCAAGGCCAGGCGGGGCACGCCTTGCGGAGCGTACTGGTAGGCCAGCGTGTGGTCGCGCCCGGCGTAGGCGCATTCCGAAATGCCCCAGGGCATGTCTTTGCCCAAGGCCTGCACCAGCGCCACATGCTCACGCAGGGCGGACCTCCCTGCCTCGCCCAGGGCGCTGTGATACGGCTCGTCCATGACCAGCGTAGGCATCAGGTACTCGAACATTGAGCCCGACCACGAGCGCAGCACCGCATGGTGGCCGCTGGCAAAGAACGGCCGCCCCAGGGCCGCCCAGTGCTTGACGGGCAAGTCGCCCTTGGCGACGGCCAGGAGGCTGGTGGTGCGCGATTCGGACGCGAGCAAGTCGTAGAACGAGGTGTCCAGCTGCTGCTCGTCCACCCGGTAGCCAATGTGCAACAGGTGCCGGCGGGGGTGGTACAGAAACCGGAAGTCGGCCTGCCAGGCCAGGGCATCCAGCGCCTCTGCCAGCCCCATGAGGCGCCGCGTGGCCTCGGGTGCGCCGCCGTTGTGTGCGGCCTGCTGGTCACGGTCCACCGACTGCAGTGTGGCCAGGTGGTCGGCCAGCAGCCACAGCAGTTCGTCCTGCGCCGTGGGCGGGCTGTGCACGATGGCCGGGTGGCGTGGCTGGGCCATGCTGCGCAGCTCGTCCTGCGCCTGCGCCAGCAGCGCGCGAAACGCCGTGGCCTCCGGCTGGTGCGCCGGGTCCGGCAGACGCATTCCCAGCAGACGGCTCAAGGCGGACGAGGGCTGCATCCCACGCAAGCCCGGGTGGTGGACGCCCAGCCGGGGCTGCAGTCGAGCCAGCGAGGTGCGGATGGCCTGCGCACCCGCCAGCGGTGACAGTGGCTGCGCCGCCAGCGCGCTGCAGGCCTGCGCCACGGCAACCAGGTGCGCGCAGAGATTGCCGCTGTCCACCGTGGACACATAACGCGGGTGCAGGGGCTGCAGGGTTTCGGTGTCGTACCAGTTCAGGAAGTGGCCCCGGTGCCGCTCCATGGCTTGCAGGGTCACGAGGGTGGCTTCGAGCCGGTCGAGCAGCTCCAGCGTGCCGATCCAGCCGAACTGGCGCGCACAGCTGGCGCTCAGCAGGTACAGCCCGATGTTGGTGGGCGAGGTACGGTGCGCCACCATTTCATACGGGGCGGTCTGGAGGTTGTCGGGCGGCAGGTGGTGGTTGGGGGCGTCTACACAGCGCTCGAACAAACGCCAAGTGTCGCGCGCCACGCCGTGCAGCAGGTCCTGGTCTTGTGCCGACAGTGTTGGGTTGCCCAGGCCAGACGGAACGCGGTTGGCCAGCCACACCAGCAGCGGCGACAGCGCCCACAGCGCCAGCAGCGGCCCCACCAAGGCCCAGGGTGCCTGGGTTCCACCGGCCCACAGCGCCACGCCACAGCCCAGCGCCAGCAAGGGTGCCGCCTTGTGTCTGCGCAGCGTGGCGCCCAGGCCTGTGATCAGGGTGTTCTGCGCAGCCTCGGCCGTGGTCCACTCCAGCAGATGCCAGCGGCTCACGGCCTGCCGGTGCACGGTGCGCACCACGGCATCGCCCAGCAGCAGCGCCTGCTGCGGCAGCAGGGCCAAGTGCCACACACCACTGGCCAGGGCCCTCAACAGGTCGCCCGATGCTTCGTGCACAAAACGCATGCCGACCAGCCCAAAACGGCTGGGCACCCAGCCCGCAAGTGCCCCCATCAAGGGCGCAGCCGCATAGGCCGCAACCACCAGCGCCAGCGTGCTGGCCAAGGGCAGGCCCAGGCCCGCCAGGGCCAGCACCACCAGCACCAGCGATGCGGGCGCCACGAGCGAGCGGCGCAGGTTGTCCAGCAGCTTCCAGCGGTTGAGGGGCGAAAGGCCCCAGCGCTGGGCCTGGGCCAGAAAGGGCCACAGCTGCCAGTCGCCCCGCGTCCAGCGGTGCAGGCGGGCGGCTGCGGTGTCACTGTGTTCGGGCTCCGCCTCCACCAGCGTCACATCGCTGACCACGGCGCAGCGTGCCAGCGCACCTTCGAGCAGGTCGTGGCTCAGCACCTGGTCGGCCGGCAGGCGCCCGCCCAGCACGGCGTGCACCGTGGCCACATGCAGCAGGCCCTTGCCGGTGAAGCTGCCTTCGGCAAAAAAATCCTGGTACACGTCAGACGTCATGGCGCTATACGGGTCCAGCCCCTGCTGGCCCGCAAACAGCCATTGCCACAACGAGGTGGTGGCAGCGGTGGGCAGTGGCGCCAGCACCCGGGGCTGCAGGATGCCGTAGCCCTGTACCACGCGCTGGCCTGTGGCATCCAGCCGGGGCTGGTTCTCGGGGTGCTCGGCCACCCCCACCAGGCTGCGCAGGCGGCCCGGGGGCAGCTGCGTATCGCTGTCCAGCGTGAGCACATAGCGGGTCTGCGGTGCCAGGTGCGAGAGTTCGCCCAAGTCCAGGAAGGCGCCTTGCCCGCCAGTGGCGAGGGCCGCCACCAGCTGTTCGAGCTTGCCGCGCTTGCGCTCCCAGCCGATCCACTGCTGCTGCGTGGGGCTGTAGGTGCGGGTGCGGTGCAGCAGCAAAAACCGCGGGGCACCGCCCGTGATAGACGGGTGCTGGGCATTCAGGGCCAACATCAAGCCCTCGGCATGGGCCAGCAGCACGCCGTCTTCGGGCAGGTCTTGCACATCGGCATCCACACCGTCGGTCAGCAGCGCAAATTGCGCAAAGGGCTCGGGGTTGGCCAGGTAATGCAGGTGCAGGCGGTGCACCAGCCGGTCGATGGTGCCGGTGCTGCTGAGCAGGGCCGGGATAGCCACCAGCACACGTGCCGATACCGGAATGCCCGCTGGCAGCAGGTAGCGGGGCATGTAGGTCGGACGGACGGATTCGCCAATGAGCCGGTTGACCACGGCCACCACGATCTCGGACACCGGCAGCAGCAACAAGACGGCGAGCAGCGCCAGGCCCGCAAGATGGGCTGCGCTGGTATCGGGCCCCGCCTGCACACCCCACAGGGGCGCCATCAGCCAGGCCAGCAGACCGAGCGAGCCCAGCAGCAAGGCGCCCAGGTACAGCGGCACACGCGACAGGCCCACCGCAGACCGCCACAGGGCCACCGCGTCGGTGGCATGTCGGCGCACACCCAGGGCATGCTCCAGCTGGTTGCGCCCGGCGCCTTGCAGCCAATAGCCTGCCAAGGCCTGCGCAGCTCCCGGATGATCTGGAGGCTCGCCGTCGGCACCCGACATCAGCACCAGCAGCGCCTGCGCCACGGCGGCCTCGCCCTGCCCGCTGCGGGCCGACAGGTTTTCGATGCCATGCAAGGTGGTGTTGCGGGTGGACTCGTCTTCGGCCGCGAACACGGGCGACTGCAGCATGGCGCGCAGCACCAGGCTGGTCTGGCCGATGATGTCGGACCAGTCGGCCGCGCCCACCCGCCGCAGTGCCGTGACGGCATTGCCCATGCTCAGCTGGTCGGCGGCCTGGTTGATCTGCTGCTGGGCCTGCAACGCCACCAAGTCGGGCACAGCGGTCAGCAACCACTGCTGTACGGGCGTTGGCGTGCCTGCAGCGGCATGCCCGCCCACCACGCCGCGCCCCATCATCGACTGCGCCAGGTGGGCCAGGAACACCGGTGCCACGCCACGCTGCTCCATGGCTGCGCAGGCGGCATCCAGCGTCAACACGTTCAGGTCCTTGCTGCGGGCGGCGCACAGGCTGGCCAGCTCCTGCGCGGCCTTGTGGCTGGCCAGGCGCTCGGCCAGGCGGCGCAGGTTCTCCACCAGCACCACACGCAGCGTGGTGGGCAGCGCCCACAGCTCGCCCTGGCTCAGCTCGCGGGTCTCCTGGTAGGCGTTGAGGTAGTGCACCAGCAGCGATTCATCAAACGCGCTGTCGGTGTGGGCCACAAACGACCACGCCACGCCGTACACACGCGGCAAGCCCACTAGCGGGGCGTCTTTGAGCACCGGCAGCGAGCGGTAGTAACGCGGCGGCAGCCCGGCCCGGATCTCCTTGAGCTGGCTTTCGATCAGGTGGAAGTTGTCAAACAGCCATTCAGCGGCGGGGCTGATGGCATGCTCGTCGTGAGGTGCATCGAACAGGTAGCGGTACGCGGCCCGCAGCGCGCGGATGTTGCTCTGCAGGCGTGGGTAAAAGGTGGTGCGGCCAAACGGCGCCTTGCCTGCGTGGTGGGACGCGCCCAGGTGCCGACCATGCTCTTCGAAGCGGGCCACGCCAAACACTTCGGCCCGCAAGGGGTCCAGCACCAGCCCTGCCCGGGCATCGAGCATGCGGTCCAGCGCGGAAGGAACCCAGGGCCATGGTGTGCGTAAGCCCATGCGTGCGCCCCCTATCGCACCAGCGATACGGCCCCCACCAGCAACGTGGCCAAGAGTGCAACGGTAACCACATGTTCTGCGACCAATGCCTGCAGGCCGGCAGCACCAGCTAGAAACTGGTCCAGCGGCCCCCGCAGCGCGCCGCAGTGCGCCAAGTGTTCACCCAGGTGGGAGAGCTCCAGCGGCGACAGGTCTGCCGGCTGCCCGACGCAAGACGTGTCCCACGCAGAGGCAACGAAAGATGGATGGGACATGGGGCAGCTCCTGGTACAAGTGAATGGCGCCACCGCATTGCGGCTGCGCTCTGATCCTCTTGTACAAGGTGCTGGAACGGCGGGTCTGTGCGTTGCCGAACAGACTGGGCACCTACCGTTTTTGGCCTACAGCGGCTCGCCCAAAGCCCTACACCTACCAGTCAAACAGCGACGGCGTTCCACCCGGGCACGCGCCTTCAATCTGCAGCATGCGCAGCTTGGTCAGCGCGCCGCCTCCGGCCGAGAAGCCGCCCGGCCGGTCACCCGCAGCCAGCACCCGGTGGCACGGCACCACGGGCGCAAACGGGTTCAGGCCCAGCGCCTGCCCCACGGCGCGCGACAGGCCCTTGCTGCCGATCTGTTCGGCCACCTCGCCATAGGTGCGCGTGCGGCCCGGCGGGATGGCCCGGGCAATGGCATACACCTGCTGGTGAAACGGCGAAATGCCGGACATGTCGAGCGGCACCTCGCACAAGTCGCGGGGTTGCCCCGCCAGCAGCGCCTGGATGCCTTCGATGGCGCTGCGCACGGGAGCGGGAGGCTCCCCAGACTGCGCGCAGTGTGAATGGCTGCGCAGCAAACGCGCCCGGGTCGCCTCGGCATCCGCCTCGGGCAACTGCACGGCCACGATGCCGCCCGGGCCCCAGGCAATGCCGCAGGTGCCGATGGCGGTGTCGAACAGCGCATGGCCGTGGCCAGGGGTGGCATCAGGCACAGTGCGGGCCCCTCCTTGCAGGCTTGGTGCTCACTACTCTTTTTATAGCTACCAGCGCTTACTGGATAAGCGCTAGAGGCTAATTTTTCTCATATTTTCGGCACCAAAGCATGCGCGTGCGCCATCAATCGGCCCGCAGCGCCGCGCGCAGTTGCGCGCCCAGCTCGGGCTTGGCGGCAAACGGGTCGGTGGGGTTGCGGCCCATCATCACGTCTTCCATGCGCGTCTGCACCGAGGCCAGTGCCTTGGGGTGGCTGTAGATGTAGAACTGGCCTTGAGCCGCTGCGTCGAACACTTTTTGCGCTACCTCGGCGGCGGTCACCTTGCCGCTGCCCACGGCCTTGTCGCTCATGGCCTGGCCGATGAGCTGGCTCTTGGTGGGCTTTTCGGCAGGCAGGTCGCCGGGGCGGTTGCGGTGGCTTTGGTTGATGCCGGTGGGCACAAAGAAGGGGCACAGCACGCTGGCGCCGATCTGGTCAGTGACCAGCGACAAATCCTGGTACAGCGTTTCCGACAGACTGACCACTGCGTGCTTGCTCACGTTGTAGATGCCCATGTTGGGCGCCGCCAGCAGGCCCGCCATGCTGGCGGTGTTGATGATGTGGCCGCGCCAGGCCGGGTCGGCCTTGGCCGCTGCCAGCATCATGGGCGTGAACAGGCGCACACCGTGCACCACGCCCCAGAGGTTCACGCCCAGCACCCATTCCCAGTCCTTGACGGAGTTCTCCCACACCAGCCCGCCCGCGCCCACGCCCGCGTTGTTGAACACCAGGTGCGGCGCACCAAAGCGCTGCTGCACATCGGCGGCCAGTTGTTCCATCTGCGCGGCGTTCGATACATCCACCTTGCGGGCCAGCACTTGACTGCCTGCGGCCTGCATCTCGGCAGCGGCGGCGTCCAGCGCGTCCTGCTGCACATCCACCAGCACCAGGTTCATGCCGAGGCGGGCACCAATGCGCGCGCATTCCAGGCCAAAGCCCGAGCCTGCGCCGGTGAGGACGGCGGTTTTGCCGGAAAAGTTGTCGATCATGGTTTTTGTCTCCTTGAGTCCGTAACAATTTAGAGCGTTGGGTTGAAACTGGCGGGGCCCACGCCGGGGACGCCGAGCAAGGGCCGCCCCGCAGCGAGGGCGTCGTCCCCCTTCCCGGCGAAGCCGAGAGAAGGGGGAAGCGGCGCAGCCGCTCAGGGGGTTGCTCTTAAAACATACCCAATGCGCGGGAAGTGCACATGCACCGTACCCGCGCGCGGGTCGGTACGCCGCAGCGTGTAGCGGGTGCGGGTGGCAGCAATCAGCTCGCCCTCGGTGGGCTCCGTGCCAAAGCTCTCGGCGGAAATCGTGACCTGGCTGCCCAGCGGGATGCCGTGTTCGTCCTGGAACACGTCGTCCATCAGGGGCAAAGGGTCCATGCCCGCAGCCACCGTGATGGCGTCCTGAGCGCTGAACTTTTCCATACGACCATGGCCCAGCGCTGCGATGCGGTCCATCCACTCCAGCACGGCGGGGGTGGCGGCAAAGATGTCGGCCATCACCGGCACACACTGGCGCGTGAACCACAGCGGGTGGTAGGCGGCAAAGTCGGCCAGACAGGGCTCGGCACCGAACAGGAAGTCGTGCTCCTCGGCCATGTGGGCGATGCGGCGCAGGTACGAGCGGTAGGCAGCCGTCGCGTCGGCCGGTCGCAGGCGCTGCATGCCCGCGCTCATCTCGCGGCGGTCTTCGCCAAACACTTGTGCGGCGGCAGGCGGCAAGTTGGCAAACAGCACCGCAGCGCCTTTGGGCTGCAGGTTGTAGGCCATGGCGGCCCAGAACAGCGTGCTATCCGCCCACTGTGCAAACACACGCGCCACGCCCTTGAGGTGCGGCGGGTACAGCACCGGCTCGGGCTGTTCATGCTCCAGCACGTCGCAGATGAGGGCCGAATCGCAATAGATGTCGGCACCGATCTGCAAGAACGGCGTCTTGCGGTAACCCCCCGTGAGCGCCACCACATCGGGCTTGGGCATGACGCTGGGGATGATCACGGACTTCCAGGCCAGCTGCTTGAAGCCGAGCACCGCGCGGATCTTTTCGGAGAACGGCGACGAGGGGTAGTGGTGCAGGATGAGGTGGGACATGGGGTTCTCCGCAAAATTCTGTAGGGTGAATCAGGCCGGGAGCGCACGGGCCAGGATGGCGTCAAGGTTTACACCCGCGCCCAGCGTGCCAAAGCTGTAGCCCCAGTCGCCGGAGAGGCGCGAGTCGCAAAACGCGCGGAACACGGCGCCGGGCGCACTGCGCAGCAGCAGGGCCGCCTGCACGGCCAGCGCCACATCCTGCGCGAGGCGCCGGGCCTCGGCCTCGGTGGTCATGGCGTCCACGCGCAGGGGCAGTGCGCCGGCCAGACGGTCCAGCGCCGGATGGGCGCCGCGTGCGGGTGCCAGTTCGGCGTCCAGAGCGGCAGCGGTGTCGGCGCGGCGCACGGCGCGCATCAAATCCAGCGCCATGATGTTTCCCGCGCCTTCCCAGATGGAGTTGAGCGGCATCTCGCGGTAGATGCGGGCCATCACGCCTTCGCCGCCCTCTTCCACATAGCCGTTGCCGCCCAGGCATTCCATGGCCTCCTGCGCAAACACGCTGCCGCGCTTGCACACCCAGAACTTGGCCACGGGTGTGAGCAGGCGGGCCATGATGGCCTCGTGCTCGCTCTTGTCTTTGTGGTCAAAGGCGCTCGCAAGCCTTATGGAGAGAGCGGTAGCCGCTTCACTTTCCAGCGCCAGATCGGCGAGCACGTTGCGCATGAGTGGCTGGTCGATGAGCTTCTTGCCAAAGGCCGAGCGCTGGCGCGTGTGGTGCAGCGCAATGCTGAGCGCCTGCCGCATGAGGCCGCTGGTGCCCAGCGCGCAGTCAAGCCGCGTCATGGTGCCCATCTCCAGGATCTGCGCCACACCCCGGCCCTCTTCGCCCACGCGCCAGGCCATCGCGCCGATGAACTCGACCTCGGAGCTGGCATTCGCGTGGTTGCCCAGCTTGTCTTTCAGGCGCTGGATACGAATGGTGTTGACCGCACCTTCGCCACCATCAGGCAACACACGCGGCAAGAAGAAGCAGGTGAGCCCGCCGGGTGCCTGCGCCAGGATCAGGAACGCATCGCACATGGGGGCCGAGAAGAACCATTTGTGGCCGGTGATGCGGTAGCGCGCGCCCCAGGCGTCTTCACCATCGTGCACAGCCTGTGTGGTGTTGGCGCGCACGTCCGATCCGCCCTGCTTCTCGGTCATGCCCATGCCCATGGTGAGCGCGGATTTCTGCGAGAACAGCGCGAGGCGCGGGTCGTACTGCGTGCTCGCCAAACCCTTGCTCCAATCCGCCCATACCGCTGAATTGCCTCGCAATGCCGGGGTCACGGCGTAGCTCATCGACACGGGGCACAGCACCGAGGGCTCGGCTTCGGTGAACAGCATGAAGCCTGCGGCCCGCTCGGTATGCGCGTGGCCCGTGTCCTGGCGCGACCACGGCGTGGCGTGCAGGCCGTGGCGCAGCGCAGTGCCGATGAGCGCGTGGTAGCTGGGGTGGAACTCCACCACATCGGTGCGATGGCCGAAGCGGTCGTGGGTGCGCAGTTGGGGTTTGTAGGTGTTGGCGAGCCGAGCATGGGTCTGCATTTCAGCCGATCCCATCTCCGCGCCCAGCGCCGCGAGGCCCGCCAGCGGCAGGCTGGGGGCATGCAGGCGCAGCGCGTCCTGCAAGGGCTGGTTGGCGGTGAAGAGGTTCACATCGGCCCAGGGCGTGCTCTGGTTGAACACCTCATGGGTGGCGGCAGGGCTGGCAGCGGTCATGGCGGCTCCTCAGGCAGTGGGGCTGTCACCCCGTCTCAGCATTTCGATGTGGGGGATATCGTCTTCCAGGTACTCATCGGACACGGCCTCAAAACCCAGGCTGCCGTAGAAGCCCTGCAGATGGGCCTGCGCGCTGATGCGGATGCCCCGCCCCGGCCATGCCTGGCTGCAGCGAGCGATGCCCTCGGCCATCAGCGCCCTGCCCGTGCCGTTGCCCCGCGCTTCCTTGGCGGTGACCACGCGGCCGATGGAGGGCTCGGGGTAGTTCACGCCCGGGTCCACCACGCGCAGGCAGGCCTGCGCCACCCCGGCCTCGTCGTAGCCCAGCAGGTGGTAGGACTGCTTGTCCGCCCCGTCCGGGTCCTGGTAAGGGCCCTGCTCCAGGATGAACACCTTGCAGCGCAGCGCCAGCGCATCGTGCAGGGCGTGCACGCCCAGGTCATCGAAGCGGGCCCAGGTCCACCTCAGCATCATCAGATCAGCTTCACCAGCTGTTTGCCGAAGTTCTTGCCCTTGAGCAAGCCCAGGAAAGCCTCGGGCGCGGCGGCAATGCCCTGCGCAATGGTCTCGCGTGGGCGCAGCTTGCCGGTGCCGACCAGCGTGCCCAGTTCCTTGAGCGCATCAGGCCAGACTTCCATGTGCTCGCTCACAATGAAGCCTTCGACTTTCATGCGGTTGATGAGCATGAGCGCGGGGTTGGCCATGGGCAGCGGCGCGCCGTCGTAGCCAGCGATCATCCCGCACAGGGCAATGCGGCTGAAGGCGTTCATGCGCAGCATGACGGCGTCCATGATCCAGCCGCCCACGTTTTCGAAGTAGCCATCGATGCCGTTGGGGCACGCTTCCTTCAGGGCTTTGGACATGGCCTTCACGTCGCTGTGTTCCTTGTAGTCGATGCAGGCGTCAAAGCCCAGCTCTTCCACTGCGTACTTGCACTTGTCGGCGCCACCGGCAATACCCACCGCACGGCAGCCGCGCGCCTTGGCCAGCGCGGCAAAGGCGCTGCCCACCGCGCCGGTAGCGGCACTTACCACCACGGTGTCGCCTTCCTTGGGCGCAATGATCTTGACCAGGCCGTACCAGGCGGTCACGCCAGGCATGCCCACGGCGCCCAGGTAGTGCGACAGCGGCACATGGGTCGTATCGACCTTGCGCAGCGCGCCGGGCTGGTCGGCATTGACCACGCTGTATTCCTGCCAGCCGCCCATGCCCACCACCTTGTCGCCCACGGCGTACTTGGGATGCTTGCTCTCGGCCACTTCACCCACGGTGCCACCGATCATGACTTCGCCCAGCGCCTGCGATGCGGCGTAGCTCTTGCTCTCGTTCATGCGGCCACGCATATAGGGGTCCAGGCTCAGAAAGTGGTGGCGCACCAGCACCTCGCCGTCCTTGAGCGCGGGCGTGTCGGTGGCCACCAGCTTGAAGTTGCTGGCCACGGCTTCGCCTTGGGGGCGGTTGTCGAGAACGATTTGTTGGTTGCGTGGCATGAGAGGCTCCTTCAGAATGTCTATCACTATGAATTCAATAGCTGCTAGCGCTTATGGATAAAACGCTAGAGGCCAATTTGACTTAAAAATCTGACTCAATCGGTGGAAATGACCTTGAGGTCATTCACATTGCGCCCATCGACTGGCAGGCGCCGCACGTACTTGAACGTGCCGGTGGCATGGCAACACACCTTGCCCTGTGCGTCATACACCGTGCCTTCGGTAAAAGCCATGGTGGCCGTGCGGTGAATGAGCCGCCCCTTGGCCACCAGCGGCCCGCGTGCGGGCTGCATGAAGCTGGTCTTCATCTCAATGGTGACCACGCCCATGTCGGGCGTGTCGCTGCGCGCCGCCGTGGCCATGGTCACGTCCAGCAGCGTCATCGACGCACCGCCGTGGGTCACGGCAAACGAGTTCAAGTGCTCGGGCTGGGCTTCGTAATGCAGCTCAGACTCGCCGCCTTCCATACGCTGCAGCGTAAAGCCCAGGTGGTGGACAAAGGGAATTTCGACGCCGAAACTTTTCAAGGGATTTCCTCAGTACACGAACTCAAAAACTGGCGCGGCCCAGACCAGGGCAGCCGAGCAAGGGCCGCCCCGCGGCGAGGGCTGCGTCCTCCTTCCCGGCGAAGCCGAGAGAAGGGGAAAGGCGCACAGCGCCTCAGGAGGATGTACCGAATTCACCCTCCCGTGACAATACTCACGCCCCCGTCCACCGCCAGCCATTGGCCGGTGATGTGCTTGCCCGCATCCGACGCGTACAACGCGCACAGGCCCTTCAGATCTTCATCATCGCCGAGACGGCCCAGCGGGGCGTGGGCGGCCAGCGCTTCCTCGCCCATGGCCTTGAGCGTACCCACCGTCATTTTGCTCGGGAAGAAACCCGGGCAGATGGCGTTGACGCGGATGTTGTACGCGCCCCATTCAGCGGCCAGTGCCCGTGTGAAGTTGATCACCGCGCCCTTGGAGGTGTTGTAAGCAATGGTGTTCATGCCCTTGGGGTTGCCGCCCAAGCCTGCGATGGACGCTACGTTGATGATGCTGCCGCTGCGGCGCGCGATCATGCTGTGCTTGGCGATGTGCTGACTCAGGATGAAGTAACCGCGCACGTTGAGGTTCATCACCTTGTCCCACGCGTCCACGGGATGGTCTTCGGCAGGGGCCCCCCAGGCTGCGCCTGCGTTATTGACGAGGATGTCCACATGGCCCAGGCGCTCCAGGGTCTCGTCGGCCAGGCGCCGGATGTCGTCTTCCTTGGCGCAATCAGCGGCGATCCACCGTGCATCGATGCCCGCAGCCTGCAGGTCGGCGGCGGCTTCTTCCAGGTCAGACGCCTTGCGCGAGCTGAGCATGATCTTGGCACCCGCTTCGCCCAGCGCGTGGGCCAGTTGCAGCCCCAGGCCGCGCGAGCCGCCGGTGACCAGTGCGGTCTTGCCGGTGAGGTCAAACAGTTGTTGGATGGTACGGGTCATGCTGAAAGTCTCCTTCGGTTTTGGATGGATCTGTCGTTGGGTGTTTGCCCCACGCGCCCGAGGATTGTGCGATGCAATGCGGGCGCTTTGTGTCGCGGGGGTGTCGGGCGTTCAGCTAGGAGCCTGTTCAAAATTTTTCTGGAGCCGCACAAGTGCCTTGCCGGGATGGGATGCAAGGCGCAGTGCGCCGCCGATAGCCCGTGCTATCGGCAAGCGCCGCAACGCCGTAGACCGCCCGGCAAGGCACTTGCCCGAAGGGTTGGAGTGAAATCGGGCGATTGGACGCCCCGGCTGCTTGCATGGGCATGAGCCCATGCGGCGCATCCGAAGCATCCACTCATCCCGATTGCACTCCAATGCGGTCTCCAAAAAGACTTTGAACAGGCTCTAAGGGCCGGGGTCGGTGTGCAACCGGGCCCGCACCGCGATCAGCACCACACCCACCACGGCCAGCACCCCGCCGCCCACGATGAGGCTCCAGCCCAGAGCCTCATCGGTGCGGGCGGTGGCGATGCCCAGTATCAGCGTGAGCAACCCGCCGTAAATCAGCAGCCAGATGAGCTTGTGCAGGCGTTGCAGGGTTAGTTGCGCCGCCATCAAAACGCCTCTTCAGGGAAGGCCGCGCAGGTGGCATCGCGCGTGCTCACCACCTGCAGCCAGGCACCGATCTTGGGCAACTCGTAGTGGAAGAAAAAGCGCATGCCGCCCATGCGCCCCACGCTCGCGGGCTGGGCCAGATCGGCATCCCGGGCCAGCGTGGCCAGGGCCACGTCCAGCCACACCCAGGCCAGCACCATGTGGCCAAAGGCCTGCATGTAGGGCACGGCATTGGCCAGCGCATCGGCAGGCTGGCCCGTGGCCCAGGCGGCCTTGGTGGCGGCGCCCACGTCCTGCAGCGCCTTGCCCAGCGCGTTGGCATGTGCCGCCAGCGCGGGCACCTGGATCGCACGCTCGATGGTGGCATTGATGCGCCCGGCCAGCAGTTGCAGGCCGCGGCCGCCTTCCATCAGCACCTTGCGGCCCAGCAGGTCCATGGCCTGGATGCCGTGCGTGCCTTCGTGGATCATGTTCAGGCGGTTGTCGCGCCAGTATTGCTCCACCGGGAAGTCGCGGGTGTAGCCATAGCCACCATGGATCTGGATGGCCAATGAGTTGGCCTCCAGGCAGAACTCGCTGGGCCAGCTCTTGGCAATGGGGGTGAGCACCTCCAGCAGCAGGCGGGCTTCGTCGGCCGTCGCCGCGTCGCCCGTGTGCTGCTCGTCCACCAGCTTGGCGCAAAACAGGTTGAGCGCGAGCGCCCCTTCGCCATACGACTTCTGGGCCAGCAGCATGCGCTTGACGTCGGCGTGTTCGATGATGCGCACCTGGGGCTGGGCGGCGTCCTTGACCACGGCAGCGGCGCCATCCTTGGGTCCCTGCACCGGGCGTCCTTGGGGCCGGTTCTTGGCGTAGTCCAGGCTGGCGTAATAGCCCGCCAGCCCCAGCATGGTGGCGGCCATGCCGATGCCGATGCGCGCCTCGTTCATCATGTGGAACATGCAGTGCAGGCCCTTGCCGGGCTGGCCCACCAGGTAGCCCACGGCCCCGGCCTTGCCCTCAACCGGGAACTTGCCTTCACCGAAATTAAGCAGCGTGTTGGTGGTACCGCGCCAGCCCAGCTTGTGGTTGAGGCCCGCCAGCGCCACGTCGTTGCGCACGCCGGTGAGCTTGCCTTCAGTGTCCACCAGTTTCTTGGGCACGATGAACAACGAGATGCCCTTGGTGCCCGGCACCAGCTTGCCGTCCGGCCCCGGGATCTTGGCCAGCACCAGGTGCACGATGTTTTCGGTCAGCTCATGGTCGCCCGAGCTGATCCACATCTTGTTGCCCGTGAGGCGATACCTTGCGCCCAATGGGTCGGCCTCGAAGCCATCGCCATCAGGCACTGCGCGCGTGGCCACATCCGACAGCGAGGAGCCCGCCTGCGGCTCGGACAGACACATGGTGCCCGACCAACGCCCGTTGAATTCATTGAGTGCAAACACCTGCTTTTGCGCCTCGGTGCCATGCACCATGAGCAGGTTGGCGTTGCCCGAAGTCAGCAGGTTCGAGCCGATGCTGATGGATGCCACCGCAAAGAAGCTGTTGGCGGCCGCCTCGACGGCATAGGGCAGCTGCATGCCGCCGACCTCGTAGTCCTGCGCGGCCGACAACAGGCCGGATTCCGCATAGGCCTTGCGCGCCTCGTAGGTCGCCTGGGGCAGGATGACCTTTTCACCGTCGAAGTGCGGCTCCTCGATGTCTACGGTGCGGTTGAAGGGCGCGTACTTCTCGCGAGCGATGCGCTCGCAGGTGTCGAGCACCGCATCGAAGGTTTCGCGCGAGTGGTCTGCAAATCGTGTGCGTGCCGTGAGGGACCGGGCATCGATCCAGTCATACAGCAGAAAGTCGAGCGTGGAACGCAGGGTCATCAGAAGGTCTCCTTGTGGCTGCGTGCATGCCCGATCTCCAATGGCCTGATAGGGCTCAGCGTGCAGGCAGCACGATGTTCTTGAAACACCAGTAGTCCATGTCCGAATCGGGCTTGGGCTGGCAATTGGCTTCTCCGAGCTGCAGGCGTGTGGCACCTGCAGGCAGTGGCGGGAAAGTGATCTTGACGAGCTTGTTGCGGCCGGGCTTGACCACGTCCATCTTCACGTTGCAGAAAGACAGGCCTCCAATCGACAGCTGCTGCAGCACGGTGCCGGTGCCCAGGTCCTTGAGCGTGAACGCATCGGGCGAGCCAGTGGGTTGTGCACAGGCCTCGAACGATTCATCGGTGGTGTTCTTGACGGCAAGCGTCACCCGCGTATGTTTGGAGTCCACCACGATGTCCTGCAAAACCACGTCGGAGTCCGACTCCAGCGGCAGCTGGAGCTTGTAGATCTGGCTCTGGGCATGGGCACCGCATGCAACGGCAAGGGCCGAGAGGGCGACACAGTGGCGAAAGGAAGGAAGCAGACAACGCATGGGAGGTACCGGGTTCGGGATGGAGAAAGGAGACAGGTTCAGTGCCACAGGCAAGCCGGTGGTCGCGCGGATTCTGCCCGCGCCAACCGCGCCGAGGGGCGCATCATGCCCCGGCAAAGCAACAATTTGTAGCCAGCGCCTCTTCACCCCCTCGGCCCTGCTCGGCCCTGGTGTCTTCCTCTCATCCCCTTCTACCGGTAGTTCAGGCATCCATCTGAAATTTGCTGTGCGGAGAGCCAACGCATGTGGTCCGCCCATGGGCCCCACCACCGCTGCTTGCGCCACCCACAAAGGGGCAAGCGCACAGCGAACCCGTGAACGTGTCGCCTGTTGCGCAGCCCCCAAGCCAAGTTTTACAGCACTTCGAAAATGCCGGCAGCGCCCATGCCGCCACCAATGCACATCGTCACGCACACCTTCTTCGCACCACGGCGCTTGCCTTCGATAAGCGCGTGGCCCGTGAGGCGCTGGCCCGACACACCGTAGGGGTGGCCCACGGCAATCGCGCCGCCGTTCACGTTCAGGCGGTCGGCCGGAATGCCCAGCTTGTCGCGGCAGTACAGCACCTGCACGGCAAAGGCTTCGTTCAGCTCCCACAGGTCGATGTCCTGCACCGTGAGGCCCAGCTTTTTCAGCACCTTGGGCACGGCAAACACAGGGCCGATGCCCATTTCGTCGGGCTCGCAACCTGCCACCGCAAAGCCGAGGAAGCGGCCCAGGGGCTTGAGGCCCTTCTTGCTGGCGTACTCTTCGCTGGTCACCACGCAGGCGCCAGCGCCGTCGGAGAACTGGCTGGCGTTGCCGGCAGAGATCAAACCGCCAGGCAGCGCCGAGCGCAGGCCGCTGATGGCTTCTACCGTCGTGCCTTCGCGTGTGCCTTCATCCTTGCTCACGGTGACCTGCTTGGTGATCAGGCCCAGCGTTTTGTCGGCCACACCGGCGGTCACGGTGATGGGGGCGATTTCTGCGTCGAACAAGCCAGCGGCCTGCGCTGCGCAAGCCTTCTGCTGGCTGGCGGCACCGTATTCGTCCATGGCTTCGCGGCCGATGTTGTAGCGCTTGGCCACTTGCTCGGCGGTCTGCAGCATGCTCCAGTAGATCTCGGGCTTTTGCTTGGCCAGGGCCAGGTCCTGGATCATGTGCAGATTCATCTCCTGCTGCACGCAGGAGATGCTTTCGACACCACCGGCCACGAACACATCGGCTTCGCCAGCGATGATGCGCTGGGCGGCCATGGCAATGGTCTGCAGTCCAGAGGAGCAGAAGCGGTTGACCGTGACACCGGAAGCGGTGATGGGCAGGCCGGCCTTCAGGGCGATCTGGCGCGCGATGTTGCTGCCGGTGGCACCTTCGGGTGTGGCGCAACCCATGATGACGTCGTCCACGTCAGCGCCGTCGATGCCGGCGCGCAACACGGCGTGCTGCACGGCATGGCCGCCCAGGGTGGCGCCATGCGTCATGTTGAAAGAACCCTTCCAGCTCTTGGCGAGCGGCGTGCGGGCGGTGGAAACAATCACTGCGGAGGTCATGTGAATTCCTTTGATTCTGTAGATGGGTGCACGCGGCTATTTACTGGAAGGCCTTGCCTTCGGCGGCCAGCTTGGCTAGCAGCGGAGCGGGCTTCCAGAACGCTGCGTCATCCAGCGGGTTCTTGGCAAAACGGTCCATGGCCTGCACCACGTTGAACAGACCCACTTCGCTGGCGTAGTGCATGGGGCCGCCACGGTGGATGGGGAAACCGTAGCCGGTCAGGTACACCATATCGATGTCGCCGGACTTGCTGGCGATGCCGTCTTCCAGGATGTGCGCGCCTTCGTTGACCAGGGCGAACACCAGGCGCTGCACGATTTCTTCGTCCGAAATCTTGCGCGGCGTGATGCCCAGCTCCTTGCGGTGGTCTTCGATCATCTTGTTGACCAGGTCGCTCGGGATCGCGTCGCGCTTGCCGGCCTGGTAGTCGTACCAGCCTGCGCCGGTCTTCTGGCCGAAGCGGCCCAGTTCACACAGCTTGTCGGCCGTGCGGCTGTACTTCATGTCGGCACGTTCGACGGAACGGCGCTTGCGGATGGCCCAGCCAATGTCGTTGCCCGCCAGGTCGCCCATGCGGAACGGACCCATGGCAAAGCCAAACTTTTCGATGGCCTTGTCCACCTGCTGGGGCGTGCAGCCTTCGTCCAGCAGGAAGCCAGCCTGGCGGCTGTACTGCTCGATCATGCGGTTGCCGATGAAACCATCGCACACGCCCGAGACCACCGAGGTCTTCTTGATCTTCTTGCCAATCGCCATCACCGTGGCCAGCACGTCTTTGGCGGTCTCCTTGCCACGCACCACTTCCAGCAGCTTCATCACGTTGGCAGGGCTGAAGAAGTGCATGCCCACCACGTCCTGCGGACGCTTGGTAAACGCTGCGATCTTGTCCACGTCGAGCGTGGAGGTGTTGGACGCCAGAATGGCGCCAGGCTTGGCCACAGCGTCGAGCTGCTTGAACACGGCTTCCTTGACGCCCATTTCTTCGAACACGGCTTCGATGATGAGGTCGCAGTCCTTGAGATCGTCGTAGTCGAGCGTGGTACTCAGCAGGGCCATGCGCTGCTCGTACTTGTCCTGCTTGAGCTTGCCCTTCTTGACCTGGGCTTCGTAGTTCTTCTTGATCGTGGCCACGCCACGGTCCAGGGCTTCCTGCTTCATTTCCAGGATCTTGACGGGGATACCTGCGTTCAGGAAGTTCATGGAAATGCCGCCGCCCATGGTGCCCGCACCAATCACACCCACCAGCTTGATGTCGCGCTTGGGGGTGTCGGATGCGACATCAGGGATCTTGCTCGCCGCACGCTCGGCCATAAACAGGTGGCGCAGTGCGCGCGACTCGGGCGTCCACATCAGGTTGATGAAGATCTCGCGCTCGACCAGCATGCCTTCTGCGAACTTCTTCTTGGTGGCGGCTTCAACCGCGTCCACGCACTTGGCGGGTGCGGGGAAGTTCTTGGCCATGCCCTTGACCATGTTGCGCGCGAACTGGAAGTACGCGTCGCCTTCGGGGTGCTTGCAGGGGAAGTTGCGCACCAGGGGCAGCGGACGGGCATCCGCCACGCTCTGGGCAAATGCCAGTGCTTCAGCCGCCAACGATTCGGCCGACGCGGCCATCTTGTCAAACAGCTTCTGGCCGGGCACGGCGCCGATCATTTCGCTCTTGACGGGCTCGCCGCTCACGATGAGGTTGAGCGCGGCTTCGACGCCAATCACGCGGGGCAGGCGCTGCGTACCTCCTGCGCCAGGGATCAGGCCCAGCTTGACTTCAGGCAGTGCAATCGAGCAGCCAGGCGCTGCAATGCGGTAGTGGCAACCCAGGGCCAGCTCCAGCCCGCCGCCCATGGCAACGCTGTGCATGGCAGCCACGACGGGCTTGGCCGAGTTTTCAATGGCGGCAATCACCGACAGCAGGTTGGGTTCTTGCAGTGACTTGTCGGTGCCGAACTCCTTGATGTCGGCGCCGCCAGAGAACGCACCACCGGCACCGGTGATCACGATGGACGTGACCGCTGCATCGGCATTGGCACGGCCAAGGCCTTCGACGATGCCCTGGCGGGTCGATAACCCAAGTCCGTTGACGGGAGGGTTGGCCATGGTGATCACGGCAACGGAGCCGTGGACTTTGTATTCAGCGGTCATGGTGCTGTTGTTCCTTGGAAAGTGAAAAAGAACGATCGTGCGTTTTTATTGTAGAGACTTCAAACCCATTTGGCGTGTCAATTTGTCCCGGGCGGGACAAGGGGGTTTGCAGTGCAACATTTGGTAGAGCAAAAAAAGAGGCGCCTTCAGCTATCGGGCGCCTCTTTTAGCCATGGTTCTTCAAAAATCGTCAGACTTCAAGCCATTCCTTGCGGATGTAGTTGTCGGCCCGCAGGCTGTCCGGCGTGCCCTGGAACACGATCGAGCCATGCCCCATGACCAGCGCGCGGTCCGAGATCTTCATGGCGATGGTCAGCTTCTGCTCGATCAGCAGCACCGAGATACCCCGCGCCTTGATGGTCTGCAGGTACTGCCCCACCAGCTCGACAATCTTGGGGGCCAGGCCTTCGGTGGGCTCGTCGATGATGATCAGGTCGGGGTCGCCCATCAGCGTGCGGCATAGCGTAAGCATCTGCTGCTCGCCGCCCGACATCACGCCCGCCTCGGTGTGCTGGCGCTCCTTGAGGCGCGGGAACATCTCGTACATGTCGTCAAACGACCAGCGGCTACCCTTGCCTTTGCCTTTCTGGCCCAGCAGCAAGTTCTGGTGCACGGTGAGGTTGGGGAACACATCGCGGCTTTCGGGCACGTAGCCCACCCCCAGGTGGGCGATCTCGTAAGCCTTCTTGCCGTTGAGGTCCTGCCCCTTCCAGTTCAGCGTGCCCTCCCAGTCCACCAGGCCCATGATGGCCTTGGCGGTGGTGGAACGGCCCGAGCCGTTACGCCCCAGCAGGGCCACGATTTCACCGGGTTGTACGTCGAAGGTCACGCCATGCAGCACATGGCTCTTGCCGTAATAGGCGTGGAGATTTTCGATTTTCAGCATGTCAATGTCCCGCCCCTTGCTCATCCGCAACGACAGAGCCCAGATAGGCCTCCTGCACGCGCTGGTTGGCGCGCACCTTGTCGGGCGTGTCATAGGCAATGACCTCGCCATAGACCACCACAGCAATCTTGTCCGCCAGGCCAAAGACCACGCCCATGTCATGCTCCACCGTCAGCAGCGTGCGACCTTCGGTCACTTCCTTGATGAGGTGGATGAAGCGCGTGGTCTCGGTCTTGCTCATGCCGGCCGTGGGCTCGTCGAGCAGGATCACGTTGGCACCACCCGCGATGGTGATGCCGATCTCCAGGGCGCGCTGCTCGGCATAGGTCAGGTTCATCGCCAGCGTGTCGCGCTTCTTGTCGAGCTTGATCATTTCCATGAGCTGCTTGGCGCGCTCATTGGCATCGTGCAGATTCGACAGGAAGCGCAGGAAGGTGTACTTGTAGCCCATGCTCCAGAGCACACCGCAGCGCAGATTCTCGAACACCGAGAGCTTGGGAAAGATGTTCGTGATCTGGAAGCTGCGCGACAGCCCCTTGCGGTTGATCTCATACGGCGCCAGCCCGTTGATGCGCTGGCCATTGAGGATCACATCCCCGCTTGTGGGCGCAAAACGCCCACTGATGAGGTTGAACAGCGTGGACTTGCCCGCGCCATTGGGGCCGATGATGGCCACGCGTTCGCCCGAGGCCACGGACAGGTTCACGCCACGGATAATTTCCGTCTTGCCAAAGCTCTTGCGCAGGTCGCGCAGTTCCAGGGCATAGGTGGTGTTGGTTGGGTTGTCAGCTGCCATGTTTACAGCGCCTCCCCACGCTTGATTTCATGTTCGATCTCTTCCTGGATCGTGCTCCACTGCCGCAGGAACTGGCGGCGGCAGAGTTCAAAAAGTCCAAAGCCCGTGACCATCACGAAAATGGCGCCAAACCAGCTCGTAAAGCCTGCGGCATTGAGCGTGGCCCCCAGGAACGTCAGTTCTGGCCCCAGGGCCGCGTTGAGCTGCAGGTGGTAGGTCATCTCGATCATGCAGGCTGCGCCCATCACCCCCACCAGCGCTGTGCCGCCCAGCGCCAGGTAAGAACTCCAGAGCTGACGCAGCTTGCCGTACTTGGCCAGCCGCAGGTTCATCATGATCAGGCTGGCAATGCCTCCGGGCGCATACATCACCATGAACAGGAACACTAGGCCCAGATACAACAACCATGCCTTGGACAGCTCGGACAGCAACACCGACGCCAGGACCAACAGCACCGCGCCGATGATGGGGCCGAAGAAGAACGTTGCCCCGCCGAGGAAGGTAAACAGCAGGTAGCCTCCGGAGCGAATCACGCTCAGGCTGTCAGCTCCCGTGATGATCTCGAAGTTGATCGTGGCCAGCCCACCTCCGATGCCCGCAAAAAAGCCCGCGATGATGAACGCGAAGTAGCGCACACGCTGCGTGTTGTAGCCGATGAACTCGACGCGCTCGGGGTTGTCGCGCACAGCGTTCAGGATGCGGCCCAGCGGCGTGCCGGTGAATGCAAACATGGCGGCAGTGCAGACAAAACAGTACGCTGCAATCAGGTAGTACACCTGAATCGCAGGCCCGAAACTGATGCCAAAGAAGGCTTTGCCATACACCCGGTCCGTGGTGATGCCGCCTTCTCCGCCGAAGAACTCGGGGAACATCAGCGCCATGGAGGCCACCAGTTCGCCAATACCCAGCGTGATCATGGCGAAGGTGGTGCCCGACTTCTTGGTAGTGACAAAACCGAGCAGGATGGCAAAAAATGCCCCTGCCAGGCCGCCCACCAGTGGGATGAAAACCAGCGGAATGTGCACAGAGCCCTTGGTCGCCATGTTCATTGCATGAATGGCGATGAACGAACCCAGGCCCGTGTAGACCGCATGGCCAAAGCTCAGCATGCCCCCCTGCCCCAGCAGGATGTTGTAGGACAAGCAGATGATGATCAGGTAGCCGATCTGCGAGAGCATGGTCAGCGCCAGACTGCTGCGAAACAGCATGGGCGCCACGATGAGCATGACCGCGAACAACGTCCAGATGATGAGGCGCCCGACGTTCCAGGGCTTGAACCGGTAGTGCGACGTGGCGCTGGAAGCGACAGTAGTGGTTGTAGTGGAATTCATGGCATCAGTCCTCCCGCGTGCCCAGCAAGCCCTTGGGGCGGAAGATCAGGATCAGCACGAGGAACAGGTAAGGCAAGATGGGCGCGACCTGGGAAATCGTGAGCTTGAGCAAGGGGTAGCCGAAGGTCTGGTCAGTCACCGCCACGCCCACGGCCTTGAAGACATGGATCAGAGAGTAGTCCAGCGCCACGGCAAAGGTCTGCACCAGACCGATGAGCAGCGATGCCAGGAAGGCACCTGCCAGCGAGCCCATGCCACCCACCACCACCACGACAAAGATGATGGAACCCACGGAGGCCGCCATCGCAGGCTCGGTGACATAGGTGTTGCCACCGATCACCCCCGCCAGGCCGGCCAGCGCGGCACCACCGCCAAACACCAGCATGAAGACGCGCGGCACGTTGTGGCCCAACGCCTCGACCATCTCGGGGTACTTGAGGGCGGCCTGGATGACGAGACCGATGCGCGTGCGTGTGAGCAGCAGCCACACCGACACCAGCATCAGCAGGGCCACGAGCATCACAAACGAGCGCGACTTGGGAAATTGCGTGCCATAGAGCGAAAACAGCGGACCCTGCAATTGCTCGGGCAGGCCATAAGGCACGGTGGAACGGCCCCAGACCAGTTGCACCACTTCCAGAATGAGGTAGGACAGGCCGAACGTGACCAGCAGTTCGGGCACGTGGCCGAACTTGTGCACCCGGCGCAGGCAATAGCGCTCGAACGCGGCCCCCAGCGCAAACACGACAAGGGGTGCCAGCACCAGCGCTGGCCAGAAGCCCACCACCCCGGAGATGGTGAACGCGAAGTAGGCACCCAGCATGTAGAAGCTGGTGTGTGCAAAGTTGAGCACGCCCATCATGCTGAAGATCAGCGTGAGGCCGGAACTCAGCATGAACAGCAGGAGCCCGTAGCTCACGCCGTTCAGCAAAGAGATCACGAAAAACTCAGGATTCATTGGAATTTTTCACTGCAGGGGTAAAAAAAAGGCCCGAGTGGTCGGGCCTCGAAGCGATTGCGCAAGGCTTACGGGCGCTTCATCTGGCACGATGTGGGCGTGCTCGCCACATAGGGCTCGTAGTACTTCACAGGCACAAAGGTGTAACCCGTGTTTTCAGAGTCGATCGGGAACTTGCCGCCAGCCTTCTCCCACTTGGAGATGAACAGGCCCTGCTGCAGTTGGTGATCGGTCTTGCGCATCTCGACTTCGCCATTGAAGCTCTTGAACTTCATGCCCTCGAACGCAGCAGCCACCTTGACCGGATCGGTCGACTTGGCCTTGGTAAAACCTTCGGACAGCATCGTGAACGCGTGGTAAACCGCGCCCGTGTACATGTCGTCGTTGAACTTCTTCTTGTAGTCCACCACGATCTGGTTCAGCGGCCCGGGCAGGTTCATGTGGGCATAGGCCACCATGTAAACGCGCCCTGCTGCGGCCGACCCCATAGCGGTGGGGCTGCCAGTGACGGAGCCGTAGTAGGTGTAGAAGTTGACGTTGTTCAGGCCCGCGTCGTTAGCGGCTTTGATAAGCAGCGCCAGATCAGAACCCCAGTTGCCGGTGATCACGCTGTCGGCGCCCGACTGCTTGATCTTGGCAATGTAGGGAGAGAAATCACGCACCTGAGCCAGCGGGTGCAGATCGTCGCCGACGAACTGCACGTCAGGGCGCTTGCGCTGCATCATTTCCTTGGCGAACTTGGAGACCTGGTGGCCGTGCGAGTAGTTCTGGTTGATCAGGTAGACCTTCTTGACCTCGGGCATGTCCTTCATGTACGTGGTCAGGGCTTCCATCTTCATGGAGGTGTCAGCGTCCAAGCGGAAGTGCCAGTAGCTGCACTTGCTGTTGGTGAGGTCTGGGTCCACGGCAGCGTAGTTCAGGAACAGGACTTCCTTGCCAGGGTTGCGCGCGTTGTGCTTTTCCAGCGCATCCATGATCGCCAGTGCGGGGCCGGAACCGTTGCCCTGCACCACGTAGCGCGCACCCTGGTCCATGGCCGAGCGCAGGGCGCTGGTGGTTTCCTGGGGACTGAGTTTGTTGTCGATGCCGATGATTTCGAATTTGACGCCTGCCGGGTTCTTCTTGTTGAACTCTTCTGCGATGAACTGGAAGCTCTTGAGCTGGTTCGTTCCCACTGCCGCCATCAGGCCAGACAGGGGGTCGAGCCAGGCGATTTTCACCGTCTCGCCCTTTTGAGCGAAGGCCCCGCCAGCGCTTGCCAAGATTACCGAGGCTGCTACAGCCTTAATAGCGAACTTCATGCTTTTGTCTCCTTGTAAATCGACACAACGCAGCGTACCGCGTTGCAACAAAGCGATGCTCAGGGATTGCCCCTACCAGCGTCGCACACGTGACTGGCACAGCACTCCCCCGAGCGCGCACCAGCCTGGGGCAATGCAAAAAATGGCGTTCGCAAGCGATGCGCGCATGTGCACTGCCCCACCCTGATCACAGGCCTGGAAGCTTGTAATCCTTGAGCTGCTCACGCAGCTTGGTCTTGAGCATCTTGCCGGTGGCGCCCAATGGAATGGCATCAACGAACACCACGTCATCGGGGATCTGCCACTTGGCCGTCTTGCCTTCGTAGAAGGCCAGCAGCTCTTCGCGCGTCACCTCGGTGCCCGGCCGCTTGACCACGGCGACGATGGGGCGCTCGTCCCACTTGGGGTGGGGCATACCCACACAGGCCGCCATGGCAATTGCGGGGTGGGCCATCGCAATGTTCTCGATGTCGATGGAACTGATCCACTCGCCACCGGACTTGATCACATCCTTGCTGCGATCAGTGATCTGCATGAAGCCGTCGGCGTCGATGGTGGCCACATCGCCTGTGGGGAACCAGCCCCGGCCCTGCGCGTCTTTGACGAGTGGATTGCCGCCCTCGCCCTTGAAATAGCTGCCGACGATCCACGGCCCCTTGACCAGCAAATCCCCGTAGGTCTTGCCATCCCAAGGCAACTCGCTGCCGTCGCCCCCCACGATCTTCATGTCCACACCGTAGATCGCGCGCCCCTGCTTTTGCAGGATCTTCATCTGGTCATCCTTGGACATGGCCAGGTGCTTGTTCTTCAAGGTGCACAGCGTGCCCAGCGGGCTCATCTCGGTCATGCCCCAGGCGTGCAGCACCTCCACGCCGTAGTCTTCCTTGAAGGCATGGATCATGGCGGGCGGGCAGGCTGAGCCACCGATGACAGTGCGGCGCAGCGTGGAGAACTTCAGACCCGCGGGCTTCATGTGGCCCAGCATCATCTGCCACACGGTGGGCACGCCAGCTGCGTAGGTGACCTTCTCGCCTTCGATCAGTTCGTAAATCGACTTGCCATCCATGGCGGGACCAGGGAACACCAGCTTGCAACCCGTGAGGGCCGCTGAGTAAGGAATGCCCCAGGCATTGACGTGGAACATGGGCACCACCGGCAGCACGGAGTCGCGTGCGGAAAGGCACATCACATCAGGCAGCGCTGCCGCATAGGCATGCAGCGTGGTCGAACGGTGGCTGTACAGCGCGGCCTTGGGGTTGCCCGTGGTGCCGCTCGTGTAGCACATGCTCGACGCGGAGTTCTCGTCAAACTCGGGCCAGGCGTAGTCGGGCGACTGCGCACCGATCCAGGCTTCGTAACTGGTGAGGCCAGGGATGCCTGAATCCGCAGGCAGCTTGTCGGCATCACACAGCGCCACCCACTTCTTCACCGTGGGGCACCTGGCATGCACGGCCTGCACGAGGGGCAGAAAGGTCACATCAAAACACAGCACCTGATCTTCGGCATGGTTCATGATCCACGCAATCTGGTCGGGGTGCAGGCGCGGGTTCACGGTGTGCAGCACACGGCCCGAGCCGCTCACACCAAAGTACATCTCCATGTGGCGGTAGCCGTTCCAGGCCAGCGTGGCTACGCGGTCGCTGAACTGCAGCTTCATTTCATCCAGCGCATTGGCCAGGCGGCGTGCGCGGACAGCCAGGTCGCGGTAGGTGTAGCGATGGATGTCGCCCTCGACCCGGCGGGACACGATTTCGGCGTCGCCATGGTGGCGCTCGGCGAACTCGATCAGCGACGAAATCAGCAACGGTTGGCTCTGCATCAGGCCCAGCATGTGTGCTCCTTGGATGTTGTAGTGAAGGGAACGATCATCGTAGCGCGGGGGTTCTCATGGCGGTGTCGCCCAGGCAAGCGGCCCCGCCAGACCGACACCCCCAACAGGGGTTCAGTGTGCGCGTGTCCAGCGTGCCTGCCAACACCTGTCGTCCCGTTGACAAAGGGCAAGGGAATACCCTGAACGTACGGCTCCCGAACAACGACAATCACGCCCATGCTCAGCTCCGCGCCGTCCGCACAGCGATTCATCGAAGCCCAGCCCTGGTTTGCAGGTGTCCCCGTGGCCCTGCAGGAGAGGCTGCGCGACGAGGTGTCCGTGCAGCACGCCGACAAGGGCACAGTCATGATGCCGGCCGGCAGCGCAGTGCAAGGCTGGCATGCAGTGTTGTCAGGCTTGGTGATGCTGCAAAGCCCCGCCAGCCAGGGCCGCGCCTCGGCGTTCATCGGAGTACCCGATGGCGAGTGGTTTGGCGAAGGCTCAGCCATGAAACCCGAGCCCCGCCGGTACCACGTGGTGGCGCTGCGGCCCACCACGCTGCTGTGCCTGCCTCTGCCACTGTTTGTCACGCTGCGCGAGACCAGCCTGGGCTTCAACCAGTTTCTGGTGCAGCACCTGAACATGCGGCTGGGCCAGGCCATGACGATCATCGAGGCCGGGCGCACGCAATCCCCCGAACACCGCGTGGCGCTGTACCTGAGCCGCCTGTTCTGGCGCAGCACACGGCGGCTGAACCTCACGCAGGAAGAGCTCGGCCAACTGGTGGGCCTGTCACGCCAGACGGTGAACAAGGTACTGCGTGTGCTGGAAGGCCGGGGCATCGTGTCGCTGGACTTCGGCCGTGTGGCTATCGTGGACGACGAGGCGCTGAACGCATACCTCGCCGCCACTGCGGCACGCTGACGCACTGCAGAGTGCACAAACACATTCACCCTCATCCCTCTCACTGCACGCTCAGGCGCACGGCCTTCTGGTCGGCGTCGAACACGAGCCGACTGGGCCACGGCGTCCAGTTTTGGTTGACCGTTGCGTTGTTCGGGTTGCCCGTGTGCACAAATGCACGCATGGTGTCCATCATCGCGCGCGAGAGCGCCAGTCGGCCGGGCTGATTGGCCGTACTGTTGGTTGCTTTGGCAAAGACCGAAGGTCCAAAGTTGCCGAACAGGAACGGCAGGTCAAACGCATGCGCCGCGCCGTACACATCGTTCCAGGGCGCGGGCTGCTGGGCCCAGTTGAACTGGTAGCTCCATACCGTGGATTGCTGACTGCGCAGGGTATTGAGCAGGTTGTCGCGGCTCGGATCGATGAACACACTGCCCAGCAGGCGGGTGCGCGCGTTGTAGCCCGTGCCGGGCGCCGTGACCGGCAGGTAAGAGGCATCCAGGATGTCGCCAGCCGTGAGCGTGGTGGGAGCATCGGGGTTGAAGTTCTGCATCATCACAAAGCGCTCGGCGTCGGAGATCTTCATGCCCGGCTTGCCGCCCAGCAGCGCCAGGAAAGGCGCAAACAGCTTGCCCTCCTCGCCCGTGTAGCCAGACAGCACGGGCACCTTGTGATAGCGGCCAGCGCCCATTTCCGCGATCGGATCGGCGGGCACCACCACGCCATCAGGGATGGGGCCCGAGCCCGTGAGACCGTTCTTGAGCACCGTCTGCAGCACTACCCGCGCGTCCTTGCCACGCAGGTAGCTGGCTATCTGCGCAGGGGTCCATCCCGCAACGAGCGCCTGTGCATCGGCAAGCACAGGCGCCAGGCCATCGGCCAGCGCCAGATGCGCCAGCAGCAAGCCCGCCTGCGCGGTGTACCGGGAGGCCGGGTTGAGCGTGGGAATCGAACCGGGCGGCAGGTTCGTCGCCAGCGAAATTCCGCCACTGACCGGTACGAGCTTGTGGAACAACCCCGCGGCCTGGGGCGCGACCAGCAGCGCCAGCGCGTTGATGGCGCCCGCGGACTGCCCCATCAGCGTGACATTGCCAGCATTGCCGCCAAAGCTGGCAATATTGTTCTGGATGAAGCGAAGTGCCTGCACGTTGTCGAGCAGCGCGTAGTTGCCGGTGTAGGGCTGCGTGCCGGTGTGCAGTGGCGGCATCTGGAAGTAGCCCAGAACGTCGAGCCGGTAGTTGGCCGTGACCACCACGGCGTTGGCAGACCGTGCCAGCGCAGCGCCGTCGTAGACGGGATCGGCCGTGTAGCCCGAGATGGCACTCCCGCCATGCAGGAACAGCAGCACAGGCAGCTTGTCTTGCGAGGTGGCTGGGCGCCAGATATTGAGGGTCAGGCAGTCCTCGCTGCCTACCGGCGTGCCCAGGGTCTCGCCAATCGTGTTGTCAAACCCGTTGTTGGCACCGGGGCCGTAGATGCGGCCCATTTGCAGGCAGGCACTGCCAAAACGTGTGGCGTCACGCTCTCCGGACCAGGCGGCTGGGGCTGCGGGCGGTTGCCAGCGCAGTTCGCCCACGGGTGGCTTGGCAAAAGGAACACCTTTCCACGCGTAGGTGCCGGTCACCGCACTGTCGTCCACACCGCGCAAGGTGCCGTACACCGTCTCGCGCACCTCGGGCGCAGAGCCGGAACCACCGCCGCAGCCCACCATTGCTGCGGCCGAAAACACCGCTCCCAACCATTGCAAACGCCAGCGCGAATCGACCATGTCTTGTCTCCTTGGGGGTTTTCAGGAATGGGTCGGGCCTCTGTCTGCAGTCACACTACGGGCAGGGCACAACCTCGGAGGCGATTGTGGGAACCGGGTGGCGTTTGGCTACTATCGCAACCTTGCCAAAACACTGACTTCAGGCCACCACCGCGCGTAAACCCTGATCCGCCATTTCTTCCATTCGCCACCCCATGACTCCCCGCACAAGCTCTGCCGCCTGGGTGCGCGGCATCACCGACATGATGGCCGCCGAAGGCTTGCCTGCTGCCGAGTTATGCGCCGAAGCGGGCATCGATCTGGCGGCGCTGCAACTGCCACAAACCCGTGTGGACGTGGACAAGATCAGCCGCCTGTGGGAGCTGGCGGTGGCACGTTCGGGCAAGGTGGCGCTGGGGCTGTGCCCGCAGCTCACAGCGCGCTACGGCAATGTGGATGTGGTGGGCTACGCGCTGGCGTCCGGCCCCAACCTGTTGGTGGGTTTTCAGCACCTTACGCGCCACATGGCGGTGATCTCGGACTGCACCACCTTCGCGCTGGATCACGATGCACGCGGCTACTGGATCTCCATCGCGCACATCGGCGCCACCCGCCCCATTCCGCGCCAGCGTGTCGAATACGCCCTGCTCACACTGTTCACGCTGTGCTGCTGGCTCACACGCCGGGAGCTTCGCCCTCTGGCTGTGGAGCTGACCACGCCACAACCCGCCGCCACCGGTGAGGCGCCCTACCATGTGGCGTTTGGCATGCTGCCCCGCTTCGGGCAGGCAGCCAACCGGTTCCTGCTGGCCGAGGCCGATCTGCGGGCCGACATCCCCACGCACAACCCCAGCCTGTGGGCCCTGCACGAGCGGCTGGTAGAGACCGAACTGGACCACCTGGGCCAGTCTCTCACCAGCACACGCGTGCGCACCGAGGTAGCCCGCATCCTGCACCGGGGCGAGCCCCGCCGCGAAGACGTGGCCGCGCGCCTGCACCTGACGGACCGCACGCTGCAGCGGCGCCTGCAGGCCGAATCCGTCAGTTACCAGCAGTTGCTGGACGACACCCGCTGTGAACTGGCACGCCAGTACCTCAGCGACGAGCGCCGCAGCCTGGCCGAGGTGGCCGACCTGCTGGGCTTTGCCGACCAGAGCAACCTGTTTCGGGCCTGCAAGCGCTGGTTTGGCCTCCCGCCGGGCCAGTACCGCGCGCAGGTGCTGTACCCTGAGGCCGAAGGCCAAGGCTCTACCCAGGCCGCATAGGCCGGGCCGTGGTCCAAGGCCCTGCAAGCGCCGGGGCATCCGGGGTGCGAGACAATCGGCCCATGAACCTGCCCGCCGAAAGCGTGACCCCCACCGCCGATATCGGCCTGGCCTGGAAGCACGGATTTGCCGCCCTGGGACCGGACTTTTTCACCGAACTGCGCCCCAATCCGCTGCCCACCCCCCACTGGGTGGGCACCAGCACTGCCGTTGCACAGCTGATCGGCCTGGACGCTGACTGGCTGCAGCGGGACGAAGCCCTGCAAGCCTTCACCGGCAATACGCAGCTTGCAGGCTCTCGGCCCCTGGCCAGCGTCTACAGCGGCCACCAGTTCGGCGTGTGGGCCGGCCAACTGGGTGATGGCCGCGCCATCTTGCTGGGAGAAACTGCGGCGGGCCTGGAAATCCAGCTCAAGGGCGCTGGCCGCACCCCCTACTCCCGCATGGGCGACGGGCGCGCTGTGCTGCGCTCCAGCATCCGTGAATTCCTGTGCAGCGAGGCCATGCATGGCCTGGGCATTCCGACATCGCGCGCACTGTGCATCACCGGTTCGCCCGCACCCGTTCGCCGTGAAGAGGTTGAGACGGCCTCCGTAGTGACGCGGGTGGCCCCCAGCTTTGTGCGTTTTGGCCATTTCGAGCACTTCGCGGCCAACGACCTGCAAGCACAGCTCAAGACCCTGGCCGACTACGTTATCGACCGCTACTACCCCGAATGCCGGGACACCCACGACTTCGGCGGCAACGCGTATGCCGCCCTACTACAGGACGTGAGCGAACGAACCGCACACCTGATGGCACAGTGGCAGGCAGTGGGCTTTTGCCATGGGGTGATGAACACCGACAACATGAGCATCCTGGGGCTGACCATTGACTACGGTCCTTTCCAGTTTCTGGACGCCTTTGTGCCCGGCCATGTGTGCAACCACAGCGACAACCAGGGCCGCTATGCCTACAACCGCCAGCCCAATGTGGCGTACTGGAACCTGTTCTGCCTGGCGCAGGCCTTGTTGCCGCTGATCGGCGACCCGGAGCTGGCAAAAGGTGCCCTGGAGTCCTACAAAACCGTCTTCCCGGAAGCGTTCATGGCCCGCATGCGCAGCAAACTGGGGCTGGCGCAGGCACGCGAGCAAGATCCAGAACTGATCGACGGCATCTTGGTGCTGCTGGCCCAGAACGCCGTGGACTACACCATCTTCTGGCGCCGCCTGTCGCACGCGGTGCAGCAGAACGATTTTGAGCCGGTGCGCGACCTGTTCGCCGACCGAACCACCTTTGACCGCTGGTTGCTATCATATTCAGAGCTATTAGCGCTTGATAATCAAGCGCTAGCGGCCAATTTGATGCTAAAAAACAATCCCAAGTTCGTTTTGCGCAACCACCTGGGCGAGCAGGCCATCCGCGCCGCGAAACTTGGCGACTTCAGCGAACTCCAAACCCTGCAGCGGCTGCTGGAGCACCCCTTTGACGAGCACCCCGGGCACGACGCCTACGCAGCCTTCCCGCCCGACTGGGCCTCTTCCATCGAGATCAGCTGTTCATCATGACCTACCCCGTCCAGAAATCCGATGCCGAATGGCAAGCCATCCTCAAGGACAAGGGCGCGGAGCCCGTCGCCCTGCAGGTGACGCGCCATGCCGCCACCGAGCGCCCTTTTACCGGCAAATACGAAGCCCACTGGGCCGACGGCAGCTACCACTGCATCTGCTGTGGTGCGAAATTGTTCGATTCCGTGACCAAGTTCGACGCCGGCTGTGGCTGGCCCAGCTTCGCAGAAGCGATCCCCGGCGCCATCACCGAGATCGTGGACCGCAGCCATGGCATGGTCCGCACGGAGACCGTGTGTGCACAATGCGGGGCCCACCTGGGCCATGTCTTTGAAGACGGCCCCACCCCCACCGGCCTGCGCTACTGCATGAACTCGGCCTCGCTGGATTTCGAATCCGGCAAGGACTGAGCCCCGAGACCCGCCCCCTGACCCCATGAAAATTCTGATCGACTTCTTCCCCATCCTGCTGTTCTTCGGGGCCTACAAGTTCTATGGCATCTATGTGGGCACTGCGGTGCTGATGGGTGCCACGGTCGCTCAAATGGCGCTGATCTACGCCATCGACCGGCGCCTGCAGACCATGCACAAGGTCACCCTGGTGCTGATCCTGCTGTTCGGCACGCTCACGCTGGTGCTGCAGGACGACCGCTTCATCAAGTGGAAGCCCACGGTGCTGTACGGCGCCATGTCAATCGCCCTCGCGGTGGCGGTGTGGGCCATGAAGAAGAACTTCCTCAAGATGCTGCTGGGCAGCCAGCTGACGCTGCCGGAGAGCGTGTGGCACCGGCTGAACGTCGCCTGGATCGTGTACTGCGCCTTCATGTCGGCCATCAACGCGTATGTCGTCGTCAACTTCAGCACCGAGGCCTGGGTGGATTTCAAGCTCTGGGGCTACGCCTTCCCGCTGGTCTTCCTGGTGGGCCAGGGCATCTATGTGGCGCCCCACATCAAGGGCGACGAAGGCGACGAGCCTGCTGCCTGAAGGACAACCTGCCATGACCTCCCTCGCTCAGCAAATGCACCAGACCCTGGCGGACCGTCTTACACCCACCGCCCTGGAAGTGCTTGATGAAAGTGCCGCCCATGCAGGGCACGCGGGCGCCAACGGCACCGGCTTTGGCACCCATTTTCGGGTGCGCATTTCGTCACCTTTGTTTACAGGCAAGCCCCGCGTCGCGCAGCATCGCCTTGTGTATGATGCGCTGCAAGAATTTATTGACCAAGGCGTTCACGCCCTCGCCATTGAAGTTCTCTGAACCGGCCCCCATATCGTCTGTTGCCGGAACTCAGCTGGCAAACAACCTCTCATTTTTTGGATTCCGCATGAAGAAACAGCTCCTGTCCGGCCTCGTGGCCGCTGCCGTGCTGGGCACGTTGGCCCTGCCCGTTTCCGCCCAGAATGTCGCCATCGTCAATGGCAAGGCCGTGCCAAAAGAGCGCGTTGAAGCCCTCAAGCAGCAGGTGGAACGCTCGGGTCGTCCTGTAACGCCTGACATCGAAGGCCAGATCAAGGAAGAAGTCATCACCCGCGAAATCTTCATGCAGGAAGCGCAAAAGCGCGGCCTGGAAGGCTCGGCAGACTACAAGGCACAAATGGATCTGGCCCGCCAGACCATTCTGATCCGCGAACTGTTCGCCGACTACCAGAAAAAGAACCCTGTGACCGACGCCGAGATCCAGGCTGAGTACGACAAGTTCGTGGCAGCCAACAGCGGCAAGGAATACAAGGCCAGCCACATCCTGGTGGAAAAGGAAGCGGATGCCAAGGCCATCATCGCCTCCATCAAGAAGGGCGCCAAGTTTGAAGACATCGCCAAGAAGCAGTCCAAGGATCCAGGTTCTGGCGCCAAGGGTGGCGACCTGGATTGGGCCAATCCTTCGAGCTACGTGAGCGAATTCACGGAAGCCCTGGTCAAGCTCCAAAAGGGCAAGATGACCGACGCTCCCGTGAAGAGCCAGTTCGGCTGGCACGTTATCCGCCTGGACGACGTGCGCCAGGCAGAACTGCCCAAGCTGGAAGAAGTGAAGCCCCAGGTGGCCCAGCAACTGCAACAGCAAAAGCTGGCCAAGTTCCAGGAAGACCTGCGCGCCAAGGCCAAGGTCGAGTAACTGGCAAGGCAACTGCGCATCTGCTTTGGCAATGCACTCAAAAAACGCGGCCCAGGCCGCGTTTTTTATGGGCGGGTGGAAAACCCCGCCCCACGGCGACCGGAGCGGCAGCGGGGCCTATGGGTGCAGACCCCAGAGCGGTCCCCGGCCCGCTAACCCCTCGTTATCCAGGCTACCGCCATCAGCAGCCCAATCATGACCGGCTGGTGCACCATGTAATAGCTCAGGCTCCACCGCCCCAGCAGTGCCAGCGGCTGCAAGCCTTGGGGAACCCGCCACCCCAGCCAGTGGCCCCGACCCGCAGCCATGGCCCATTGGCCGGCAGCCAGCCCCCACCACAACACCCCCAACCACGGCAGAACGGGTACGTAGTCTTCGGTAAAAGGCTTGCGCGACACCAGACCCAGCCAGTTGAGCGCGCGCCCATTGAACCAGGGCGCAGCGTCGGCCCAGGCACCCGCCAAAAGCTGGTGCGCTACCGATGGCAACGCCAAAGCCACCAACCCGGCAAGCCACAGCCACCGACCCCACCCTGCGGTACACCGGGCAATGAGCAGCATTACGGCCATGCCATGCAGCACGCCAAAATGGATGAAGCTGTGGGGAAACATCACGAACGACCCCGCAGACACCAGCAGCGCGCAGCCAGCGATCTGCAACCACCGCCGACCAAACCGAGGCCACCCCTGCCCCTGGTGCAGCGCAATGGCCTGCCCCAGCCCTGCGCAGAACAGGAACAAGCTCACGATCACCGTCCGCTGCGAGGTCCAGAATGGGTCGGCGCGGAAATTCTGCGGCCAGAAGCCCAGATGGCTCAGGTCAAAGCAAAAGTGGAAGACCGTCATCCACACCATTGCCAGGCCGCGCAATGCATCTACGCTGTCATAACGTGGTGACGGCTGGAGCGAGGAGAATGGGGCAAACGGCAAGGGAAGCGCACGGTTCATGGCAATACCAGCGGAAGGTGTCGGCGCGGGCACTTGCCCGCCCTATGGGCCCGATGGTACGCAAATCCAACTCCGTCTTGCCACACGGGTCGAACCATACATTCCAACAAGCAAAAAGAATGCGGGCAAGAAAAAAGGCCTTGCAGCTTGTGCTGCAAGGCCTTCAAACATTGGTCGGAGCGGCGGGATTCGAACTCGCGACCCTCTGCTCCCAAAGCAGATGCGCTACCAGGCTGCGCTACGCTCCGACAGCTCGTATTCTAACCCGGCAATTTCCCTGTTTTTGGTTCAATGCGTGCTTTTTGTGATTTTTTTAAAAGCACGGTGCGAAGACCTGAACCGGGAAAGCACCGCCTCTGGGAGAAACAGTGCGCAGATGAAGGAACACAAGAAACCGTTTGCCCCAAGAGCCGGAACAAGCAAGCGCCAGTCCGTGTCTCCCCGGGGCCGAATATCAACGATTGCCCGAAGGGCCGGGACCGCGACCGGCCAGATGGCGGAACGTGATGCGTCCTTTAGACAAATCGTAGGGCGACATTTCCAGCGACACCTTGTCACCCGCCAGAATGCGGATGTGGTGCTTGCGCATCTTGCCGCCCGTGTAGGCGATCAGTTGGTGACCGTTGTCCAGCGTCACGCGAAAGCGCGAGTCGGGAAGGACTTCCGTCACGGAGCCTTGCATTTCAATGAGTTCTTCTTTGGCCATGTTCTATCTTTTCAAAACAAATATTCTGTGATCGGCACCTGACGCTTGTGCATCCACCACGGCAGCTACGGCGTGGTCGGTGCTCGACACACGGTGCATTGCGGGCGGTGGGAGTCGCTGCACCCGGGGCGCAGATCAGGCAGAGGGCCGGGGGAGACGGCTTCAATGGACAGGCATAAGCACTGTGCAAAGCCTGTCAATTGTACCGCGATGTACCGTGTCTTGCCTATGGGACAGCTTGCTCTTCGGTCGGCGCACGCCCGCGCACCGAGGTGGCACCCGCAGAGCCTCCCTCGTCGCGCCCTTGCACAGCTGCTGCCAACGTCCGCACAAGGTCCGTCTGTGTGATCACTCCTACCAGACGGCCCTCGCTCTCCACAATGGGAATATGGTGGTGCCCGCCCTGGGAAAACAGAGGGACGAGATCCATGGCGTGCTGCCCCACGTGGGCCACCTGGACCGGGTGCGACATGATTTCGCCCACATTCTGGGGCTGCCCCGTACGCCCCATAACCAGTGTCCGCAAACGCTGCCCCAAACCTTCATGCATATCCAGGTTGGCCAGCCGCATGAAGTCCGCCACCGTCACGATACCTACCACCAGGCGTTGAGCATCCACCACGGGCAGCGCCTTGATCTGCTGGGCGCGCATCAACGCCCAGGCGTCTTTAAGGGAAACCCCCGCCTCCACCGCAAACGGTGGCCTAGACATGATGTCCGAACAGCGAACCTCCCCCAGCGTCCGCTGGAAGGCTGCACGGCCCGCCAAGTGCAACAGCCCTTCCAGATCGGCACGGCTCACATCCAGCACCTGGTTGTAGTGCGCCAACGCTGTATCCACATCCGAGGCGGTAAAAGCGCCCTGAGCAATATCGGTTCGGGCCGCCATCCGCTGAGGATGGGGGTACCGGCGCCCTGTCAGGCCGTTGTAGACCACGGCCGAGACCAAGAGAACGATCACATTGAACAGGATGGGAAATGCGGCCAGGTGCCACCCGTCCCCCGCGGTCAGGACGACATACAGCGCCATTGCTCCTCCCGGTGGATGCAGGCAACGCAAGGGCACCATCAGCGCAATAGCCAACCCCACCGCAACCGCCCCTGCAAGTGCCGGGTCCGGGATGAACGCGGAGCAAACGGCGCCCACCAGCGCAGACAATGTACTTCCTCCCAGGACCGGCCAGGGCTGGGCCAGTGGACTGGACGGCATGCCAAACACCAGGACCGCACTCGCCCCCAGCGATGCCACCATCCAGGGACCTGCGCTGCTTCCTCCTGCCCACCAGCGGCTGAGCAATCCCGTCAGCAGTACACCGATCACGGCGCCCACAATGAAGCGAAGCCTTTCGCGTCCGTCGATACCTAACGGTGCGGGCCAGAAATGGCCCAACCACCTGGCTAGACGCACTCGCATGGATTGGGAAGTGGATGATGAAGATGGGGGTGATGAAGGGGGCATGAAGCAATCGGAAACATGCGGTTTGCCCGCCTTCCGGCGAGACGGGGTGCAGCCCCTTCTAGATCAGGCAACACCGGCCTCCAGTGTCACCCATGCCTCCATTTTGCAAGGCATTGAAGCACTCCCACCCAGAGAGCCCCCGCACTCGCGGCCAAACGACCCGCCACGGCTCTTAGAACAGTGCCTATGCTCGAAACTACTGATACCGGAGGCCCAAATAGCTGCCCACAGCAAAAACCACACGATCTATACTGCACAAAAAATGCAAAACTGCACTTTAATTCATAAATCTATTTCTATGTCCGTCAAGCAGCCCCTGGTAAACCCATCATCAGCGAGCCTCTGCCGCCGGGCCAGGTTGCAGCCCTCGGGCACCTCGCAATGCGGGAGCCCTTTGCCTGACGGTACGGGTAACTCATAGGTATTCACCACCGAATGCTTGCAGTAAATTACTTTAAGCCTAAACAAAGGAGACAAGTCCAATGACCACCCGCCGCCTCGTCATCAGCCGTAGCGCCGCCCTCGTGGGCGCCGCATCTACAGGGCTGTTGTTGCCCTCCATCGTGCGTGCGCAAAGCGGCAAGGTGCGCGTGGGCTTCATGCTGCCCTACACCGGTACCTTTGCACAACTGGGGGTCGCCATCGAGAACGGCGTGCGCCTGGCCATAGACCAGCAGGGTGGCAAGCTCGGCGGTCGCGAGATCGAATGGTTCAAGGTGGACGACGAGTCCGAGCCCAGCAAGGGTGTCGAGAACGCGAGCAAGCTGGTTCAGCGCGACAAGGTGGATGTGCTGATTGGCACCGTGCATTCAGGTGTGCAGATGGGTATTCAGAAGGTGGCGCGCGATACGGGGGTTCTCAACCTGATTCCCAACGCCGGCGTGCATGCCGCCACGCGCGCACTGTGTGCCCCCAACGTTTTCCGTACTTCGTTCAGCAATTCCCAGCCCACGCTGGCCCTGGGCCAAGCCATGGTCGAAAAGGGCCACAAGAAGGCTGTGTGGATCACCTGGAAATACGCGGCAGGGGACGAAGCCTTCGAAGGCTTCAAGCAAAGCTATACCGCAGCCGGCGGCACCATCGTGAAGGAACTGGGCCTGCCTTTCCCCAACGTGGAATTCCAGGCGCTGCTGACCGAAATCGCCGCCCTCAAGCCCGACGCCGTGGCCTGCTTCTTCGCGGGCGGCGGTGCTGCCAAGTTCATCAAGGACTATGCGGCCGCAGGCCTCAAGGACAAGATTCCGCTGTACGGCTCGGGCTTCCTCACCGAAGGCGTGCTGGACGCTGCCGGCCCCGCTGCCGAAGGCATCATCACGACCATGCACTACAGCGACTCGCTGGACACACCGCGCAACAAGCAATTCCGCCTGGAATACGCCAAGGCCTTCCGCAGCCAGCCCGATGTGTACGCGGTACAGGGCTACGACACCGGCCTTCTGCTGGTGCAGGGCGCCAACGCCGTCAAGGGCGACCTGTCCGCCAAGGCTGCCATCATCAAGGCGATGGAAAGCGCCACCATCGACAGCCCGCGCGGCAAGTGGACGATGAGCAAGGCACACAACCCCGTGCAGGACATCTACCTGCGCCGCGTCGAGAACAAGGAAAACAAGGTGATTGGCATTGCCGCCAAGGCCCTGGCCGACAGCGGTGCCGGCTGCCGCATGGGCTGACGCGCTCACCCCACTGCCCGGGGCACGGCGCGTGCTGGACTTCGGGTCCGGTCCGCCCCGCAGCTTTGACACAATGCATTGATGGACTGCCGCCATGGCAGGCCTGTCTGCTGTGCGCCCGGACTTTGCGGCCACCTTGCCTTCCACCCAATCCTATGTCGCTCAGTACCTACCTGCTCTACCTTGCCGCAGTGGCCCTGCTGGTTCTTTCGCCCGGCCCGACAATGCTCATGTGCATGACCAATTCTCTGCAGCACGGCCCGCGCAAGGCCCTCGCCGCTGCTGCAGGCAGCGTGACGGCAGTGCTGGGCACCATGCTGCTTTCGGCCCTGGGCCTTGGCGCATTGCTGGCGGCATCGGAAACCGCCTTCTGGGTGCTCAAGGCTGCCGGCGCGGCGTATCTGATCTGGCTTGGCATCAAGACATTTCGCAGCCAGACCACGGTGTTCGACGAGATGCCCGCCAACAGCACGCAGACCAAGGCCGTGGTGCCCGCGCGCAAGCTCTACATCCAGGGTCTGATCGTGGGCGGCAGCAACCCCAAGGCCCTGCTGTTCTTCACGGCGTTCTTCCCCCAGTTTCTGGACCCGACTGCCGCATGGGCGCCGCAGTTTGCCGTGCTGGCAAGCACCTTTGTGGCTTTTGAATTCACGGTTCTCACGCTGTGTGCACTGGGTGTAGCACGGCTGGCACCCGTTTTGCGCTCTGGCGCACGCATGCGCTGGTTCAACCGCATTTCGGGCGGCCTGTTCACGTTGATGGGCACCCTTTTGCTGGCAACACGCCGCGCTACCTGATCCCCTGTCTGTTTGCCCACCATGGACTTCGCCACTTTCCTGATCCAGTTGCTCAACAGCGTGCAGTACGGGCTGCTGCTGTTCATGCTGGCCGCCGGCCTCACGCTGATTTTCGGAATCATGGGGGTGGTGAATCTGGCGCACGGCAGCTTTTACATGCTGGGGGCTTACCTGGGCTATTCGCTGTCGGGCCACTTTGGCAGCCTCACGCTGGCCATCCTGGGGGGTGCCGTGCTGGCCGTGTTGTTTGGCCTGGCGCTGGAGTGGCTGCTGTTTCGCCACTTCTACCACCGCGACCACCTGGACCAGGTGCTGCTGACCTTCGGCCTCATCTACATCTTTGAGGAACTGCGCTCCATCCTCTGGGGGGACGACGTGCACGGCGTCCCGATTCCGGCGATGCTGGACTGGTCCATTCCGCTCACCGACACCCTTTCCTACCCGGTCTACCGGCTGTTCATCTCCGGCGTGTGCATGGCGCTGGCGCTGGGCCTGTACCTGCTGATCTCCAAAACCCGCCTGGGCATGAAGATCCGCGCGGGTGCCTTCAACCGCGACATGGCCGAGTCCCTGGGCGTGAACATCAAGCTCATCCATGCCATCGTGTTTGCGCTGGGCGTGGGCCTGGCGGCCGTCGCGGGCATGGTGGCCGCGCCGGTATCCAGCGTCTATCCCAACATGGGCTCGTCCGTTCTCATCATGTGTTTTGTGGTGGTGGTGATCGGCGGCATAGGTTCCGTGCGTGGCGCCCTGATCTCGGCCCTGCTTGTGGGGCTGGTGGACACCTTTGGCAAGGTGTTGCTGCCATCGATGGCCGGAATGCTGGTCTACATGCTGATGGCGGCCGTGCTGCTGTGGAAACCCGAAGGCCTGTTCAAACAATGATGACCCCGATGCTTGCCACTGTCACTTCGCGCTCTTCCCACGCCATACACGCTTCACAGCCCGGCGCCCCCCTATGAGCACCCCCCGCGCCCATATCGAAGTGTTGCCGCGCAGCGTGCAATTCGCGCTGGCACTGGGGCTGGCTGCGCTGCTGCTGTTCCCGGTCGTCGGCAGTGATTTCTACGTGCAGATGGTCACACGCATGATGATCATGGCCATCTTCGCAATGAGCCTGGATCTGCTGCAGGGCGTGACCGGCCTGGTGTCGCTGGGCCACGCCGCCTACTTTGGGGTGGCGGGCTATGCGCTCGCCTTTCTCACACCCGCCGATATGCCGGTGAGCCTCTGGTGGTCGCTGCCCCTGGCGGTGGCGGGTGCCGGGCTGGTGGCGCTGGTCATCGGCTTCTTTGTGGTCCGCACGCACGGCATCTACTTCATCATGGTCACGATGGCGTTCGCGCAGATGGTGTTCTACCTGTTCTTCGACAACAAGGTGCTGGGCGGCTCGGACGGGCTGTACATCAACTTCCGGCCCGATGCCTCCATCTTTGGCTGGCTGCCTTTTGACCTCGAAGGCCGCAAGACCTTCTACTACTTCACGCTGGCGCTGGTGGTCATCGTCTACGCACTGCTGCGCCGCCTGCTCTGGAGCCCACTGGGCCGCGCACTTTCGGGCATCCGCATCAACGAGCACCGCATGCGCGCCATGGGTTTTGGCACGCAGGGCTACAAGCTCACTGCATTCACCGTGGCGGGTGCGCTGGCAGGCCTGGCGGGCTACCTGTGGGGCGCACAGACGGGCTACGTAAACCCTGAGCTGATGGGCTTTCACATGAGCGCCCACGCCATCATGATGATCATCCTGGGTGGCATGGGCAATTTTGCCGGGGCCATCGTGGGCGCCTTTGCCTTTGAGTATCTCCTGCATGTGTTCAAGGACATCACCAAACACTGGCAGCTGCTGATGGGCAGCTTCATCGTGCTGGTGGTGGTGGCAGCACCGCGCGGGCTGCTGGGCATGCTGGGGCAGCGCCGGGCCGCCAAGGCGCAGGAGGACCCACACCATGGCTGATGCTCTGCTCTCGGCCCGCAAGCTCACCAAACGCTTCGGAGGCCTGGCCGCCGTCAACGGCGTATCGTTGGACCTGTGGCGTGGTCAGATCCATGCCGTGATCGGCCCCAACGGCGCGGGCAAGTCCACACTGACCAACCTGCTCTCGGGCGACCTTCCACCGAGCGCGGGCCAAGTGCAACTTGGCAGCACCGATGTGACCGGCTGGGCGCCTGAACGCATCTCGCGCCAGGGCCTGGGGCGCAGCTACCAAAAAACCAACATCTTTTTGCCGCTCACCGTGCATGAAAACGTGCGACTGGCCGCGCAGTCGCGCGATGCGCAGCAGCCCTGGAACCCGCTGCGCTGGTGGCTGGACACACGTGCAAACACTATCAAAAACAGCGCTACCAACGCCCGCCTGGAAAGCGCTATCGAGCTTTCTGGCTTGAAAGACCGGCGCATGGCGATTGCCGGCGCCATGAGCCACGGCGAGCAGCGCCAGTTGGAGATCGCCATGACCCTGGCCACGGAGCCCCAGGTGTTGCTGCTGGACGAGCCCCTGGCGGGCATGGGCGTGGCCGAAGCGGAACGCATGGTCGAGCTGCTGCAGCGCCTCAAACCCGCCCACGCCATCATGCTGGTGGAGCACGACATGGATGCCGTGTTTGCGCTGGCCGACCACCTCACGGTGATGGTCAACGGCGAAGTGATCGCCCATGGCACACCGCCCGAGGTGCGCGCCGACCCCACAGTGCAAGCCGCTTACCTGGGGGAGGATCACTGAGATGAGCGCACCATGGATTGATGCCAAGGGCATCCACACCTTCTACGGCAGCAGCCACGTCCTGCACGGCATTGATTTCACCGTGGGCCAGGGCGAGACCATCGGCCTCATGGGCCGCAACGGCATGGGCAAGAGCACCCTGCTCAAGTCCCTGATGGGCCTGGTCAAGCCCCGCTCTGGCAGCGTGGCCGTGGCGGGCCGCGATATGACGGGCAAGCCACCCTATGAGGTGGCGCGCCTGGGAATCGCTTACGTGCCGGAAGGCCGTGGCATTTTTGGCAACCTGAGCGTGGTCGAGAACCTGCAGATGGCCGCGCGCGCCGGCACACGCGGCCAGCGCGACTGGACCTACGAGCGTGTGCTGGAGACCTTCCCGCGCCTGAAGGAGCGCCTCGGCCACGGCGGCCAGCAGCTCAGCGGGGGCGAGCAGCAGATGCTGACCATTGGCCGCGCGCTGATGACCAACCCCGACGTACTCATCCTCGACGAGGCCACCGAAGGCCTGGCCCCGCTGATCGCCCGCGAGATCTGGCGCATCTGCAGCCTGATCAAGGACAGCGGCATCAGCAGCGTCATCGTGGACAAAAACTGGAAACACGTCACGCAGATCACCGACCGCAACATCATCCTGGTCAAGGGCCAGGTGGTGTTCGAGGGCAGCTCCGACGCATTGCACGCGCAGCCGCAACTGCTGGACCAGTACCTCGGGGTATAAGAATGCGGCCGATGGCGCCCCGCCGATAGAATCGTCCGCTTTCGTCTTCGAGGGGTTCGCCCGTGTCCGATCGCCTGGCAGTTCTGCCGCAATACCTCCTGCCCAAGCAGGCACTGACCACCCTGGCTGGCAAATTTGCGTCGGCCCAGTTGGGCGGACTGACCACCTCGGTGATCCGCCGCTTTGTGGCCCGCTACAACGTCAACATGGGCGAGGCCGCCAACCCCGACATCACCAGCTACGCATCGTTCAACGACTTCTTCACGCGTGCGTTGAAACCCGGGGCCCGCCCGCTGGCGGCGGCAGACCTGATCTGCCCGGTGGATGGCGCCATCAGCCAGTGTGGCCCCATTGCGAAGGACCAGATTTTCCAGGCCAAGGGGCACACCTATTCCACCACCGCGTTGGTGGGCGGCGATGCGGAAGCAGCAGCCCGTTTTGACAACGGCCACTTCGCCACGCTGTACCTGAGCCCGCGCGACTACCACCGGATCCACATGCCCTGCGCGGGCGAGCTGACGCGCATGGTGCATGTGCCGGGCGATCTGTTTTCGGTGAACCCGACCACGGCGCGAGGTGTGCCCGGCCTGTTCGCGCGCAATGAACGCGTGGTGTGCTTTTTTGAGTCGGCCCAGGGGCCTTTTGTGCTGGTGCTGGTAGGCGCCACCATCGTGGGCAGCATGGCCACCGTGTGGCACGGGCAGGTCAACCCGCCACGCACGGGCACGCTACGGCAGTGGGACTACGCCAAAGGTCAGGTCAGCCTGCTGCAGGGTGAAGAAATGGGCCGCTTCCTGCTCGGCTCCACGGTGGTGATGTTGTTTCCCCAGGGGCCACTGCAATTCAACCCGCAGTGGGCTCCGATGCGGGCGATTCAGCTGGGCGAGGCCATGGCACAGCGCGGGGCGGTCTGAGCGACCGCAGCCTTGCGACAGGCAAAGGGTGGTAAGCACCCTGCCCTGTGCACCAGCCCGTCAGATCCGGTCCGGGACGCGCGTCAGCTGAAAAGCGGTGGGGGCCAGTTGCAGGGTGTCAGGGTGCACGGCAGTGTCGTTGCCCACCAGATAGATCATCAGCGCATTGCGGCGGATGACCACATGGCTGACCGTTTCGCGCTGCTGCTTCCACTGGACGGAAGCGCCAGGCTTGAAATGGGGCATGTAGTAATAGGCGGTTGGATCCATGGTGTGCGGCTCCTTCCGCTTGAGTGGACCAACAGGGAGCCCCCTCAGCGGCCTGGTGCCGACCGCTGAGCCATGGTAGCACCGAACCCCCATCAACAGTGAGAGGGTTAGCTCACAAGCTTGAGCAAGCTCAAGCCTTTGATGCGGACGTGGCGAAGGCCAGCGCCGCAGTCAACATGCGCTGCAGATGGGGCTGGACAAGCGCCGCAACCTCAGGCAGATAGCCAAATGGCAAGGCCTCCTGCATGTAGCTGCACTGTGTCATTTCCAGCTGGATGGCATGCACGCCTTGCTCTGGCTGGCCGTAGTGGCGTGTGATGTGCCCGCCCTTGAAACGGCCGTTGAGTACGGCGGTGTAGCCAGTGGCTTGTTGTGCAATCGACAGCAGTTCTTGCGCCAGGGCGGGGTTGCAGCTTTCGCCATCGGCCGTGCCCAGGTTCAGGTCGGGCAGCTTGCCCTCAAAAAAGCGTGGCAGTACCGAGCGGATGGAATGCGCATCCCATAGCACCGCCACGCCATGCCGGGCCCTGATGCGGTCCAGCTCGGCACGCAGTTGTGCATGGTATGGCACCCACACCGCATCGCGCCGCGCCGCCACCTCAGCATCATCCGGCACATCCCCTTGGGCGTAGATGGGCGTGTCATCAAAGGTATCGACCGGGCACAGGCCGGTGACGCTCTGGCCGGGATACAGGCTGGTGCCGTCAGGCGGGCGGTTCAGATCGACCACATACCGCGAATGCGTGGCCACAAGAACAGAGGCACCCAAGTCTTTGGCAAAGCCATACAGCCGCTCCATATGCCAGTCGGTGTCGGGCACCTGGCGGGCCTCGTCGGTAAAGCGGGCCGCCAGCGCCGGGGGCACATAGGTGCCCGCGTGGGGCATGGACACTAGCAGTGGTGCGGTACCGGGGTAGAGAACAAAAGGTGGTGGAGAGGTATCAGTCATCACAAATCCAAAGGTATGGGTTCAATCTGGCGCGATGGTGGCGGAACGCGCGGTCACAAACGCATGGGCAGCACCATCGTGCAGTGCGTGCCGGCCAGCAGCGATGCGCCGCTGGCCCGCCACCCACACACTGTCAATGGCGGAGGTGCGGTGGCTGCCAAACACATGGGCCGACAGCATGCTGTGCGCGGGCAGATCGCGCAGCGCCACATGCTGCGCATTGAGAGCCACCAGGTCGGCCTGCTGCCCCACTGCGATGCCGCCAATGGCGCGCCCTGCGGCCTGCGACCCGCCTGCAACGGCCTGCAAGGTCATGGCCGTCGCAACCTCGGGTTGCGCTGCATTGGCAAGCACATTGCGCTGGCGCAGCGACAGGCGCTGGCCGTATTCGAGCATCAGCAGTTCCTCGGCCGCGTTCACGCAGGCATGGCTGTCAGAGCCCACGCCCCAATGGCCGCCGTGCTGCAGCCACAGCGGCATGTCGAAGATGCCGTCGCCCAGGTTGGCTTCCGTGGTGGGGCAGATGCCAGCCACAGCACCCGTGCGGGCAGCATCGGCGTATTCCTGCGGCGTCATGTGCGTGGCATGCACCAGGCACCAGCGCTCATTCACTGGCGCGTGCTCCAGCAGCCACTGCACAGGGCGCTGGCCGCTCCAGGCAATGCAGTCATCCACCTCCTGCGTCTGCTCAGCAATGTGGATGTGGATAGGGGCCTCGGGGTTGAGCGCCGTGAGGCCCTGCACCGCAGCGGCCAGGCTGTCGGGCGGCACTGCACGCAGCGAGTGCGGTGCAAGACCCAAAACAGCCCCTTGCGCCTGTGCAGCGGGCGTGAGCCGCTCCAATAATGAGAGCATGTTATCCGTGCTGCGGATGAACCGGGCCTGGTCTGCACGCGGCGGCTTGGCGCCAAACCCGCTGGTCTGGTACAGAACCGGCAGCAGCGTGATGCCCATGCCCGCGTTGCGCGCTGCGCGCAGCAATGCCTGCGACAGCGTGGCATCGTCGGCATACGGTGTGCCATCCTGGTCGTGGTGCACGTAATGGAACTCGCACACCGACGTGTAGCCTGCCTCCAGCATCTCCACATACAGCCAGGTGGCGATGGCCTCCAGAGACTCGGGCGTGATGCGTGCGGCAAAGCAGTACATCAGGTTGCGCCAGCTCCAGAAGCTGTCCTGACTTTCCCCCCTGTACTCGGTGAGGCCCGCAAACGCGCGCTGGAAGGCGTGCGAATGCAGGTTGGGCATACCAGGCAGCACAGGCCCTGGGGCCACGGGAGTGCCCTGTGGCACAACGGCATCCGGTGCGACGGTGCAAAGGCGCCCAGCCTCATCCCATTGCAGCAGTACATTGCGCGCCCAGCCGGTGGGCAGCAGGGCGTTCGGGGCAAACAGCTCATTCATTGATCACGCTCCAGAAGGGTAGGCGCTGCGCCAGAAGGCTTCCAGTGCTTCGCAAAAAGCCTGCGGCGCCTCGTCAGGCCACATATGGGTGGCCTGAGGCACCACCAGATGGCGCACCTGCGGCACGGCACGCGCCGCAGCGCTGGCGACTTCGCCAAAGACGGGGCGTGTGTCACCGCCCTGGGCAATGCACACAGGCAGCGTGATGGCCGCCAGGTCGGTGGCAGACAGCGGCAGCGGCGGCGTCTGCGACATGATGCGCGGCAGCGTGTGCGCGTTGTCCAGTTGCACGGCGCGCCGCTCTGCAGGCTGGCGGTCAAAGTACCCCGGCGACTGGCCCGAGGCATCCATGAGGATGCGGGTAGCAGCGGCCAAATCACTCCGCAACACGGCCTCGGCCAACGGGCCGTACATGAGCTGTGCATCGGCCTGAAAGCGTGCCAGCGCTTCCGGCTCCTGCAGATAGGTAGGAAAGCCTGGCTCGTACACGAACACGCTGCGCAGCCGCGTGGCGTGGTGCCGCGCCATGTACAAAGCGGCATGTGCTGAATACGACCAGGCCACCAGATGCACCGGGCCCTGGCCCCATGCGTCGATGGCCTGCACGAGGTCGTCCAGATGCGTGGCCAGCCCAAAGGGCGGGCCATCGTCGGGCCAAGCCTCCGTACCAAAGTAGCGCAGCGTGACGGCCAGTGTGTTCCAGCGCGCAGCCAGATGGATCTGGTGGGCCGACCACATCCGCGCATCGGCCAGCGCACCGTGCACCAGCAGCACGGGCGCCCCCTGCCCTTGCTGGCGCCCGTGCATGGGGCCCAAGCGCAGCTCCGATACAGCCATGCTCATGCCTCACTCCTTGCCCTTGCAATACGCCCTTGCCGCACGATGGTGCAGTCGGGCTTTTGGCCCAACCAGTAGGCCAGCTCGGCCGCCTCGCCCACAGACCACAGCACAAAATTGGCGGGCCTGCCAGAAGCGATGAGGCCGTGAGAATCTTGCAAGCCCAGCGCGCGCGCGGCATGGGTGGTGATACCAGCCAGCGCCTCGGGCACCGTCAGGCGGAACAGCGTGCAGGCCATGTTGGCCATGAGCAGCAAGCTGAGCGCTGGCGATGTGCCCGGGTTGTGGTCGGTGGACACCGCCATGGGCACGCCGGCTTCCCGCAGCTGCGCAATGGGCGGCAGGTGCGTGTCGCGCAGCGTGTAGTAGGCACCGGGCAGCAGCACGGCCACGGTCCCTGCGGCCTTCATGGCAGCGATGCCGTCGGCCGAAAGGTGCTCGATGTGGTCGCACGACAGCGCGCCGTAGCGTGCTGCCAGCGCCGAGCCGCCCATGTCCGACAGCTGCTCGGCATGCAGCTTGACGGGAATGCCCAGCTTTTGCGCAGCCTGGAAGACTTGGCTTGTCTCGGCCAGCGTGAAGGCGATGCGTTCGCAGAACACATCCACCGCATCCACCAGGCCCTCGGCGGCCAGTGCGGGCAGCATCTCCTTGCAGACCAGATCGACATAGGCCTGGCTACGGCCTGCGTACTCGGGCGGCAGCGCGTGCGCGCCCAAAAAGGTGGTGCGCACCGTCACGCCAAACGCCTCGCCCAGACGGCGGGCCACGCGCAATTGCTTGCGTTCGTTCTCCAAGGCCAGGCCGTAGCCGGACTTGATCTCGATGGCGCATACGCCTTCGGCCAGCAGGGCCTGCAGGCGCGGCGCAGCCTGGTCAAAGAGTTCGTCTTCGGTGGCAACGCGCGTGGCCTTCACCGACGACACAATGCCCCCACCCGCCTTGGCCACTTCTTCATAGGTGGCACCGGCTAGGCGCATGGCGAATTCGTTGGCACGCTGGCCACCATAGACCAGGTGCGTGTGGCAGTCCACCAGCCCGGGGGTGGCGAGCGCGCCCCGCGCATCATGGCGCGGCAATGCCTGGTAGGCGGCAGGCAACTGCGCCTCGGGCCCCACCCAGGCCATCTGGCCTTGCTGCACCACCACGCAGGCGGGCTGGCCCTCGGGCACGGGCACATCGGCCACCCACAGGCCGGGCGCGGGTTTCAGGTTCTGCCACACGCCATCGGCGTTCTGGCTGGCGGCCCATCCATTGGGGTGACTGGGGTTGTCGTTGTGTTGCATCTGCCTGCCCACCCGTGGGCTCCGTGTTGAATGCTATATAAATAATAGCTACCAGCTCTTATCCATCAAGCGGTAGCGGCCATTTTTATTCAAACTTTAGGGGCTACACCGCGCTGCAAGGCGATCCAGACCAGTGCGGACGCATCGGCGTCGGCCCCCGCATGCAGCGGCTCCAGTTGGCCCGGCGTTGCACCGCCCTCACCCGCCCACCAAAAGCCCTGCCCTGCCGCCAACGCACGTGGCCCGGCGCCCTGCGCCACCCATTGCCAATCGCCCTGCAGCACCAGGCACAGGCCTGCGGGCGTGTCGCCGGGCGACTGCGCATCGCTTACCACCTGCAGCGGGCCCTGCCACAGGCCCCTCCGTTGCATGAGGTTGAAGTCCTTGGAGGTGCCGCCCAGCATGGCGCCATCCACCGCGTCATCGCCCGAGAACGCAAACGGTTGCCAGCGCTGCTCCAGCCGGTGCTCCCAGCCAGGGCTGCGCAGGTGCAGGCCGTCACCGCCCAGCAGCATGATCTGGCGATCAATGGCCGGGAAGACCGAGAACGGCCCGGGCCGGTCCACCGTGGCCAGGCTCACGCGCCACTCAAAGCTGTTCATGTCCGCGCCGGGGGGCCAGCAGGCCAGCTCCTGCGTGCTGCCGCCGCCGTTTTTCCAGGGCATGCTGGGCGTGGTGGCCAGATCAAAAAATTGCATTGCCATCGGTGTCGTTGTCGTTGTTGTCGTCGTGTTCATCAATCAGGATGTTGCGGTGGTCGGCTCTGCGCCTGTGACCAGCAGCGGGAACAGCGGATGGTCCATCTCCGCGCCAGCGGGCAACTCGTCGGCTAGGCCCGGAAACTCGGGCGAGGTCTTCCACGGCCGGGGCGCATGGCGCGTGTCGTCGCCCAGAAAGCGCACCGAGAACACACGGCGGCGGTTGGTGCCCTCTACCCCACCCGCCGCATGCAGCGTGAGCATGTGAAAACACACCACGTCACCGGGCTCGATCTCCCAGCCCACGATGGGGAAGGCATCGCGGTCGGCCTCAACATTGGGCAGGTCCTGCAGGCTGCCTTCGGGGAACCACTTCGCCTGGTTGTCCATGAAAGTGCGCGGCATGAGCCATGGGCCCTTGTGTGAACCCGCCACGAACTCCAGCGTGGCCGCACGCGACACCGGGTCCACCGGTATCCACATGCTGATGTTCTGCTGGCCGTCGATGTTGTAGTAGGGCTGGTCCTGGTGCCAGGGCGTGCGCTGGCGCGTGCCCGGCTCCTTCACCAGCACATGGTCGTGGTACAGCCGCACGGTGCGCGACTGCATCAGGCGCTGCGCAGCCAGCGCCAGCGGTGTCTCGTGCACAAAGCGGCCAAACTGCGGGATGTCCTGCCAGTTGCAGAAGTCCTCGAAGAAGCGGCCCGGGTCGTCAGGCCTGCTGGCCATCTTGGCACGCGGGCTGGGTGCGGCCAGGTTGGCATCGATGCCATCGCGCAGCAGTGCCACCTCATCGCGCGTGAGCAACTGCTTGATGCAGATGGCGCCGTCGCGGTCAAAACGCGCGATGTCGTCTGCGGTCAGGCGCTCCTGCAAGCGCTGCTGAAAGCGTGCTTGCAAGGGTGTGTCCAAAGCAGATGAAGGCTGGGGCATCGGGGTTGTCTCCTTGATTGTTATTGACCATGGTGCACCACGCCGCTCCCAGCCTCAGGCCTCAGGCGCGCGTGAGCACGGCTTGCAGGAAAGAGCGCGTGCGCTCCTGCGTCGGGTTGGTGAAGATGGTGGCAGGTTCACCGGCCTCGATGATGCCGCCGCCGTCCATCACCACCACCACGTCGCCCACCTCGCGTGCAAAGTCCATTTCGTGCGTGACCACCATCATGGTCATGCCTTCGCTGGCCAGCAGCTTCATGACCTGCAGCACCTCGCCCACCAGCTCGGGGTCCAGCGCTGAGGTGGGCTCGTCGAACAGCATCACGCGCGGCTCCATGGCCAGCGCGCGGGCAATGGCCACACGCTGCTTCTGTCCGCCCGACAAGCTGGCGGGCATGGCCGTGGCTTTGTGCGCCAGGCCCACCTTGGCCAGCAGGGCCTGGGCACGCTCCTCGGCCTCCTTGCGCGACAGGCCGTGCAGCTTGCGCGGGCCCAGCGTGACGTTATCGAGCACCGACAAGTGCGGGAACAGGTTGAACGACTGGAACACCATGCCCACCTCCTCGCGCAGCGCGTTGAGGTCATGGTCGGGCAGCATGCGCCCGTCTTGCACCAGTGTGCGGCCACAAATCTCGACCGTTCCGCCTTCGGGCTGCTCCAGCCCGTTGCAGCAGCGCAAAAAAGTGCTCTTGCCCGAGCCGCTGGGCCCGATGACCACCACCACCTGCGACGGCAGCACATCAAAGTCGATGCCGTTCAGCACCACATGGTTGCCAAACGCCTTGCGCAGCCCGCGGATGCGCACGATGGGATCGGCGGATGGGCTTGCTCCAGTCGTCACAGAATTATTCTTCATTGCACCATCCCCCCGGCACGCAGGCGCAGCTCCATGCGGCGCAGCACCAACGAAGTGACACCCGTGAGGATGAAATACACCACCGCAATCGCCAGGTACACCTCCAGCGAGCGGTACGACACACTGATGATCTTCTGCCCTTCGTGCATCAGGTCGTGGATGGTGAGCAGCGACACCAGCGCCGAGTTCTTGATGAGCGCGATGAACTCATTGCCCAGTGGCGGAATCATGCGCACCACGGCCTGTGGCAGCACCACCGTGCGCATGGCCAGGCCCGACGACATGCCGATGGAACGCGCGGCCTCCATCTGCCCCTTGTCGATGGACTGGATGGCGCCGCGCACCACCTCGGACACATAGGCGCCCGAGTAGATGCCCAGGCCGATCACGCCACACACGAAGGCAGGCAGGAGGATGCCAAACTGAGGCAGGCCAAAGAACAGGATGAACAGCTGCACCAGCAGCGGCGTGCCACGGATCGCGGCCACGTAGGCGGTGCACAGGGCGTAGACCACGCGGCGCTTGGGGTTCAGGCGGCCAATGCCCACCAGCAGGCCCATGACGCAGCCAAGCAGCAGCGAGGCAGCCGTGATTTCCACAGTGACCAGCGCGCCCGCCAGCAACTGGGGCAACCCGGCCCAGACAGGAGAAAAATCGAGTTCCATGGCTCAGTTCGGCAACGTGTGGCTGCGGTTTACTTGGCAGCGCTGTTGCTGAACCACTTCTTGACGATGGCCGCATAGGTGCCGTCAGCCTTGAGCTTGGTGATGGCACCGTTGACGGCCTTCGTCAGCTCGGGCGTGTCCTTGCGCAGGGCCATGCCGTATTCCTCGGTGGTGAGCTGCTCGTCGAGCACGCGCAGACCCGGGCGGGTGCGCACATACTGGAACGCGGCGGGCTTGCCGGTCACGGCAGCGTCGGCGCGGCCGATGTCCACCAGGTTGAACATCTCCTGGTTCTTCTCGACCTCGACACGCTGCACCTTGGGGAATTTTTCGGTCAGGTACGACACCGACTTGGTGCCCACCTGCACGCTGACCTTCTTGCCGTCCAGGTCGGCCAGCTTGTTGATGGCCTTGTTGTCGGCCTTCACCATCACCACCAGGCCACCGGCGTAGTAGGAATCGGTGAAGTCCACCACCTTCTTGCGCTCGTCAGTGATGTAGATGGCCGAGACCGCCATGTCAAAACGCTTGGAAATCAGGCCGGGAATCAGGCCCTTGAAGTCGATGTCCACCCACTCGACCTGCTTGCCCATGGTCTTGGCAATGGCCTCCACCAGCTCGACATCAAAGCCTGTGCGTTTGCCGTTCTCGACAAACTCCATGGGCGGGAACGTGGCATCGGTGCCCACACGCAGGACGTTGTCCTGGGCCTGTGCACCCGTGGTGCAGAAGGCTGCGGCGGCCAGGCTGGCCAGAAGAAGGTTGCGGCGAAGGTTCATGGGGAAAGCTCCTGGGGAGGGGTGAGGGAAATCAGGGAGAAGTGAGCTGGCGGGAGATGCGCGCTGCGGCGACGACGGCCATGCCGGTGAGCGCGGCCTCCTGCCCTTGGGCTCGCAAGATCGGGGCCATCAGGGTGATGGCCCCTGCAGCCTGCCGGGGAGAACCGAACACGGGCACGCTGACGCCCCAGACACCGGCATCCACTTCGCCGGAGCTGACGGCGAAACCCGCCTTGGCAATGCCCTCCAGCTCGGTCAGCGCCGCCTGGCGCTCAGCAGTGTCTGCGCCGTAGTGCAGGTCCAGAATGGCATTGCGCGTGGCCGGGGCCACATGGGCAAGCAGGCACTTGGCGGAGGCACCCGCGCGCAGCGGCACGCTGCGCCCTTTTTCAAACGAGCAGCGCAGGGCCTGCGTGCTGTCCACCATGTCCAGGCACACCACGCTGTCATTCACGGCCACCACCAGCCCCACGCTTTCGTGGGACTGCCGGGCCAGGGCCTGCATGTCCGGCCGCGCGTGGTGCACCAGGTGCGACGCCATGTCAAAGCCCAGGGCCAGTTGCAGGCTCAGCGGCCCGGGCGCGTAGTGCCCGCTGCTCTCCAGCACAAAGCCCCACTGCTTGAGCCGCGCCAACTGGCGGTACAGCGTGCTGCGCGCCAGGCCTGTGGCCTCCATCAACTCGGCCGCCGACATGGGCTGCCCATGTTGCGCCAGCACCGCCAGCACGTGCAGAACACGGTCGGCGGCGGCAACGGAGGTTGGTCCACGGGTGGGCATGGACTCAGTATCAAAGGATTGCAGCGGCATTCAAACCCAACATTCCCAACGACTGGGAATGCAGTTCCCTTTTTTCACATTCCTGTCATTCCCTCCCTCGCCCCTTCACTTCACCATGGGCAGCTTCAGGCCCTGCTTCTTGGCCGTCTCCACCGCCAGTTCGTAGCCAGCATCGGCATGGCGCATCACGCCGCTGCCGCAGTCGTTGACCAGCACGCGCGCCAGGCGCTCGGCCGCGTCATCGGTTCCGTCGGCCACGATGACCATGCCCGAGTGCTGCGAGTAGCCCATACCCACGCCGCCGCCGTGGTGCAGGCTGACCCAGGTGGCGCCGCCTGCAGTGTTGAGCAGCGCGTTGAGCAGCGGCCAGTCGCTCACGGCGTCGGTGCCGTCCTTCATGTCTTCGGTCTCGCGGTTGGGGCTGGCCACGCTGCCGGTGTCCAGGTGGTCGCGGCCGATCACGATGGGTGCCTTGAGTTCGCCGTTCTTCACCATCTCGTTGAAGGCCAGGCCCGCAATGTGGCGCTCGCCCAGGCCCAGCCAGCAGATGCGCGCGGGCAGGCCCTGGAAGGCGATGCGCTCACCCGCCATGTCGAGCCAGCGGTGCACGTGCTTGTTCTCGGGGAACAGCTCCTTGATCTTGGCGTCGGTCTTGCGGATGTCTTCCGGGTCGCCGGAGAGCGCCACCCAGCGGAACGGGCCCTTGCCTTCGCAGAACAGCGGGCGGATGTACGCGGGCACAAAGCCGGGGAAGTCGAATGCGTCCTTCACGCCTTCGTCAAACGCCACCTGGCGGATGTTGTTGCCGTAGTCCACCACCGGGGTGCCCATGTGCTGGAAGTCGAGCATGGCCTGCACGTGCACGGCGCAGGACTTGGCAGCGGCCTTCTTCAGCACCTCGTGCTGCGTCACATCCTGCTGCGCGGCACGCCACTGGGCCACCGTCCAACCTGCGGGCAGGTAGCCGTTGACGAGGTCGTGGGCCGACGTTTGATCGGTCACCAGGTCGGGCTTCAAGCCACCGGCCTTGGCGCGGCGCACCAGCTCGGGCAAAATTTCTGCGGCATTGCCCAGCAGCGCAATCGACACCGCCTCTTTGGCTGCGGTGTGCTGCTGGATCAGCTCAAACGCATGGTCGATGTCGCGCGCCTGCTTGTCCACGTAGCGCGTGCGCAAACGGAAGTCGATGCTGCTTTGCTGGCATTCAATGTTGAGCGACACCGCTCCCGCAAACGTGGCCGCGAGCGGCTGTGCACCGCCCATGCCGCCCAGGCCTGCGGTCAGGATCCACTTGCCTTCGAGTGACCCGCCATAGTGCTTGCGGCCCGCCTCGGCAAAGGTTTCGTACGTGCCCTGGACGATGCCCTGTGTGCCGATGTAGATCCAGCTGCCCGCCGTCATCTGGCCGTACATGAACAGGCCCTTCTGGTCCAGCTCGCTGAAGTGCTCCCAGTTGGCCCACTTGGGCACGAGGTTGGAATTGGCCAGCAGCACGCGCGGTGCGTTGGCGTGGGTCTTGAACACGCCCACGGGCTTGCCGGACTGGATGAGCAGGGTATCGTCGTCGTTCAGGTCCTTGAGCGAGGCAAGGATCTGGTCATAACACTCCCAGTTGCGTGCGGCGCGGCCGATGCCGCCGTACACCACCAGGTCCTGCGGGCGCTCGGCCACTTCGGCGTCCAGGTTGTTCTGGATCATGCGATAGGCCGCTTCGGTGAGCCAGCTCTTGCAGGTGAGTTCTGTGCCGCGCGGCGCGCGGATCACGCGGCTGGCGTCGTGGCGGGGGTCGGTGTTGGAGGCGGCGGCGATGATGGCGTCGTTGGCGTTCATGGTGGGCTCCTGTGAATCAGTGGGTGTGCGTGGAAAAAATCAGGCGAAGCTGGGCAGGCACTGCGTGAGCGCGGCAGGCCAGGTGGACTGCTGGGCCCATGCGCGCATGGCTTCGATGTCGGTGGCAAGGTAGCGGTCTTGCTCCAGGTAGGCCACACGCTCGCGGATGGCGGCGAACTGTGCTTCGACGAGCGGAGAGGATTTCAAGCTGCGGTCGAACTCCATGCCCTGCGCAGCGGCCATGGCCTCGATGCCCACCATCACGGCCGCGTTGCGCACCATGTCGCCCAGTCGGCGTGCGCCGTAGGTGGCCATGGAGACATGGTCCTCCTGGTTGGCCGATGTGGGCAGACTGGTCACGCTGCTGGGGTTGGCCAAGCACTGGTTCTCGGCTGCCAGCGCGGCGGCGGTGACCTGGGCGATCATGAAGCCCGAATTCACGCCGCTGTCGCGGATCAGGAACGCGGGCAGGCCCGAGAGGCCCGGGTCCAGCAGCAGCGACAGGCGGCGCTCGGAGATGGCGCCGATCTCGGCCACGGCGAGCGCAATGATGTCGGCCACAAAGGCGACCGGCTCGGCGTGGAAGTTGCCGCCGGAGATCACGTCGCCGTTGTCGAACACCAGGGGGTTGTCCGACGCGGCGTTCGCCTCGATGGTGAGCACGCGCGCGGCGTGGTGCAGGTTGTCCAGGCACGCGCCCATCACCTGCGGCACGCAGCGAATGGAGTACGGGTCTTGCACGCGGCCGCAGTTGGGGTGCGATGGGTCGATGGCGCTGCCGTCGAGCAAGGCGCGCACAGCGGCCGCCACGGCAATCTGCCCGGCCTGGCCGCGCGCTTCGTGGATGCGCGCATCAAAGGGCTTGACCGAGCCCTTGATGGCTTCGAGTGACAGGCAGCCCGCGACCAGCGCTGCAGCAAACACGCTCTCCGCGCCAAACAGCCCGGCCAGCGCGAGTGAGGTGGACACCTGCGTGCCGTTGAGCAGCGCCAGCCCTTCCTTGGGACCCAGCACAAACGGCTGCAAACCGATGGAGCGCATGGCCTCGGCACCGGGCACCACCTTGCCATCCACCTTGGCCTGCCCTTCCCCGATCAGCACACAGGCCAGGTGGGCGAGCGGCGCCAGGTCACCCGATGCGCCGACGGAACCCTTGGCCGGAATAACAGGAAGCACATTGGCGTTGGCCATGGCCAGCAGCGCATCCACGATCTCGGGCCGGATGCCCGAATGGCCACGCGCCAGGCTGATGGCCTTGGTCGCAAGGATGAGGCGCACCACATCGTCCGCAAGCGCATCGCCCGTGCCCACGCTGTGCGACAGCACCAGGTTGCGCTGCAGCTCGGCCAGGCGCTCGTGCGCAATCTTGGTGCTGGCGAGCTTGCCAAAGCCGGTGTTGATGCCATAGACGACCTGGTCTTCATCAACGATACGCTGCACCGTGGCCAGCGACGCCTGCATGAGGGCCCGCGCGGACGGGTCCAGCGACAATTGCACGGGCGCGGCATAGATGCTGCGCAGCGAGGCCAACGACACATGGCCGGGGAGCAGGGTCAGGGAGGAAGTGGTGGCTTTTGTCATGGCGTTGATCCTGTATATACAAGTAGGTACAAGCGAAAAAATTCTGAGCTTTTGGCGAAAAACTTTCAACCGGCGACGGGGTTGCCGTCGGCTCGGAAACGGCTGCCCAAACGGTAGCGGGTAGCAGGGTGCAGGCAGCGCACCACGGTGATGGGTACGCCACGCGACCAGGTGCGGCGGGTGAGCAGCAGGCAGGGCTCCTGCGGCGACATCTCCAGCAGCGTGGCCTGCTCCGCAGTGGGCATGACGGCATCGACCACATGCTCGATCTGGTCGAAGGGCACGTTGCGCACCAGGTACTCGGAGGGTTGCAGCAGCGTGAAGTCCTGCGCGGCGAACTGAGGCACCTGGCGCGGGTTCACGTGACGGTCTTCGAGCTGCACAGGCAGGCCGTCTTCGCGATGGATGCACAGCGAGTGGAACACCGACTCGCCCGTGCGCAGGTCCAGCGCGGCGGCCACTTCGAGCGTTGCCGAGATGCGCTCTACCGCCAGCACGTCGCAGCGGTAGTCGTGCCCGCGCTGGCGGATCTCGCTCGCGAGGTTGGCGATCTGCAGCAGCGTGGACTGCGGCTTGTCTTCGGCCACAAAGCTACCCACGCCCGCCACGCGCACGATGCGGCCCTGCTCTACCAGCTCACGCAGCGCGCGGTTCACCGTCATGCGCGAGATACCGAACTGGGTGACCAACTCGTTCTCGGAAGGCAGGCGGTCGCCCGCGCGCCAGATGCCTTCCTGGATCTTGCGCGAGATGTGGTCCTTGACCTGCTCGTACAGCGCCATGGCCTGCGCGGGCGCAGCCACGGCGGCCACGGCCTTGGCGGGCGTGGCCCTGCGCGGTGCAGTGGCTGCGGTGCGGCGGAATGGACGGGCGCTCATGGGGTGTGCGGGTTCAGGTCAGTGCAGGTCCGCCGCAATGGATTCGGCGCGGATCTCTTCGGTGAGGCGCGCCTTGAGGTCCATGAACTCGGGGCTGGTCTTGATCGTGTAATGGCGCGGGTGAGGCAGGTCCACCGCCAGCTCGGTCTTGATGCGGCCGGGCCGGGCACTGAACACGGCCACGCGGTTGGCCATGAAGATGGCTTCGTCGATGTCGTGGGTGACAAAGAGCACCGTCTTGCGCTCGGCCTCCCAGATGCCCAGCAGCAGCTCTTGCATGAGCACGCGGGTCTGGTTGTCCAGCGCGCCGAAGGGCTCGTCCATCAGCAAAATCTTGGGGTCGTTGGCCAGCGCGCGCGCAATGGCGGTGCGCTGTTGCATGCCGCCCGACAGCTGCTTGGGAAAGTGCTGCTCGAAGCCGCGCAAGCCGACCTTGGCGATGAAGTACGCGGCGCGCTCCTTTTGCTGCGCCTCGGGCATGCCACGCTCGCGCAGGCCAAAGCGGATGTTCTGCTCAATGGTGAGCCAGGGGAACAGCGTGTAGCTCTGGAAGACCATGCCGCGCTCGGCGCCGGGGCCTTCGACCGGCGCGCCATCCAGTAGAACGCGGCCGCTGGTGGCATGATCCAGCCCCGCGACGATCCGCAGCAGCGTGGACTTGCCGCAGCCCGAGGGACCGAGGATGGTCACAAAGTCGTTGTCCCGCACTTCAAAGTCCACCGGTTGCAGCGCCTGCGTGCGCTGGCCCTTGGCAGTCTCGAAAACGCGCGAGACGGCTTGAATGGAAACAGAGCTCATCGCACGAAACTCCAGGCAAACAGCCGGTGGTTGAGGGCCTTGAAGGCGAAGTCGGACACCAGCCCGATAAGGCCGATTACGATGATGCCGAAGATGATCTGGCCGGTGTTGAGCAGCGACTGGCTGTCGGTGATCATGTGGCCGATGCCGCTCGATGAGCCGATCAGCTCGGCCACGATCACATACGTCCAGGCCCAGCCCAGTACCAGGCGCAGGGTTTCCGCAATGTCGGGGGCAGCACCGGGGATGAGCACCCGCGTGACGATGCCCTTGTGGCCCGCACCCAGGGTGTAGGCAGCCTCCACCAGGTCGCGCCGCGCGCCGCCTACGGTCACGGCCACCATCAGCGTGATCTGGAAGACCGAGCCGATGAAGATGACGAGGATCTTCTGAGCCTCGCCAATGCCCGCCCACAGGATCAGCAGCGGGATGAAGGCCGAGGCTGGCAGATAGCGGCAGAACGAAATGAAGGGCTCAAAGAACGCCTCGATGCCCTTGTAAGCACCCATGGCAATGCCCAGCGGCACGGCGATGACTGCGGCCAGGATGAAGCCGCCGAACACACGCCACACCGTCATGCCGATGTCCTTGTGAAAGCCATACTCTGCAAACAGCAGCCAGCCCTCCTTGGCCATCGTGACGGGGCTGGCCAAAAACGTGGGCGACACATAGCCGCCCAGCGTGAAAAACGCCCACACCAGCACAAACAACACAAAAAAACCAAAGCCCAGCAACCAACGGGCGCGGGCACTCACAGGCTCCAGTGGAGCCAGTGAACGCCGCCGCACAGGGGCTTTTGGCGCGGTAACGGACAGGGGTTGCACGGCAGACATGGCGCGTTCTTCTTCCAGTTTCTTACTTGATGAAGCTCGCGTCGAAGGTGACCGCCAGGTCCTCATTCGCCTTGCGGATGATGCCGGCCTCCAGCAGGATGGCCGTGGCGTCCTTCATGAAAGCCTGCAGTTCGCCCGCAAAGAACTTCTGGTTGGCAGCCTTGTCCTGCCAGCGCAGGAAGGACGACGACTTGGCGAACTGCTCGCCCGTCTGCTTGACCGCAGCGCCCATGATTTCGTTGGACTTGGTCGGGTCGGCCTTGATCATGTCGAGCGCCTGGAAGTACGAGTTGGCGAGCGCCTGCGCGGCCTTGCCGTTGGCTTTGAGCCAGGTGGGGTCGCAGCCCACGGTGTCCATCACCATGGGGTAGTCGAGCGTGGTGGCCAAAATCTTGCCCGAGGCGGGGTTGTCGCGCACGGTGGACAGGTAGGGCTCATACGTCATGGCGGCGTCGTTCTGGCCCGCCACGAAGGCCTGCGCGGCCGCCTGGGGCGACAGCGTGGTGGTCTTCACGTCCTTGAGGCTCATGCCGTTCTTGCTCAGCATCCAGGCCAGGCCGAAGTAAGGCGCGGTGCCGGGCGCATCCACGCCGATGGTCTTGCCTTTGAGATCTGCAAAGCTCTTGATATCGCCACGCACCGCAATGCCGTCGGCGCCGTAGGACTTGTCCATCTGGAAGATCTGCACGATGGGCACGCCGTTGGCGTTCCAGGCCACATGCGTCTCGACCGTAGTGGCAGCGCACTGGATGGACTTGGAGGCCAGGGCCAGGTGGCGGTCCTTCTGCGGGATCATCTTGATCTCCACATCAAGGCCGTTCTTCTTGAAGATGCCGGCCTTGTCGGCGAGGGTGAGCGGCGCAAAGCCCGTCCAGCCGGACATGCCCAGCACAATCTTGGTGTCCTGCGCCTGGGCCGGTGCGGCCAGTGCCATCACGCATGCCGTTGCCGCTGCCAGCGACGTCCATTTCGCAACCGATCGAGTCATCATCTGCTCCTGTGTGAAGAAAGTTCGTTGGCCCACCCAGCCGGGACGCCTGCGTGCCGGTTGCCATGATGACAGCCGGAGCATACCTGTATATACAGGGTAAACGCTAGGCCCTCACCATGTGCGGAGGTAGTGCCAGGGTTGAGCAAGATCGGGGCCAGCTGATCTGGCTAGGCGGCTTGGGTCTCCATGGGCCTGGCAATTTCACTATTAAAATAATAGCTATTAGCGCTTACCCATAAAGCGCTAGCAGCCATTTCAGGCATTATTTTGACACCTACCGCAAAGCACAGGGCTGCCAGGGCGGGTTGGAGCAGCACCCGTTGCGCCATCTCGATGCAGGCCACAAGCGCACCAACCGTGTGCGCCAGATATCGGCGTGGACTGCGCCGCGCTCAGCCTGGCGCGCCAGCAGTTGCCTGTGCCGCACCGTCAGGACACGGCAAGCGCGCCGTGACTCTCAGGCCCGGTTCCGCATTGCGCACCAGCAGGGTGCCGCCGTGGGCCTGCGTGACCAGGCGGCACAGATACAGCCCCAGCCCTACCCCCCCTGTGGTGCGCTGGCGCGCCGTGTCGGGGCGGTAGAACGCCTGGGCCAGATGCGGCAGATGCGCAGGCGGCACGCCGGGGCCGTGGTCCCGCACTTCGATCTCCACCACGCCTTCGTTCATTCGCAGTTCGATCTGCGGCGGCTGGGCTGCGGGGTCGTTGTGGCGCAGGCTGTTGTCCAGCAGATTGCGCATCAGCAGGCGCACACGGGACCGGTCGAGCATGCAGGTGGGCAAAGTGCCGGGCACCAGCAGCGTGATCGCTGTTGCCCCAGGGTGGCGCACTTCCAGTTCCGCCACCACCTCACGCGCCAGCTCGGCCAGGTCAGTGGGCTCGCGGTGCAGGGCCGCATGACGCCCGGCCAGGCGCTCGCTTTCGAGCAAGTCGGTAATGAGCCGTGCCATTTCACCCAGGTCGCGCATCAGGGCTGCGCGCTGGGCAAGCACATCGGGCGATTCGGGCAACAGCTCGGTGTTCAAGCGCGCCCGTGTGAGGGGGCTGCGCAGCTCGTGGCTCATGGCCAGCAGCAGCGCCCGCTTGGCCTCCAGCATCTGGTGGATGTCTTCGCCCATGGTGTTGATGGTGCCCGCCAGCTGTCCCAGCTCATCGGGCCGGTGCGCGTGGCGCACCGGAATAGGTTCGCCAAAGTCGCCATTGCCAAAGCGCCGCGCACCATGCCGGATGTCGTCCAGGGGCCGCAACAGGTGGCGCACATACACAAAGGCCAGCGCTGTGAGCAACAGCAACACCGTGAGCGTGCCCCAGGCGATGCGCGGGCGCTTGTCCCACGATAACGCGTTCAGCCCGAATTCGATGTGGTGGCCATCGGCCGTGGTGCGCTGCAGAAGGCGGTAGCCGGTGTCATCGCGGCTCCAGTGGTCCTGGCGCTGGACCTTGTCACTCATCCAGTCCGGGCGCGGCCGATCGGGGTGCGAATCCCAGTGGATCTGCGGCCCGTCGATGCGCAGCGTCACCGGAAGCCGGTCGGCTATGGCCTGTGCCCGCTCGATGCTGGGCGGGCTGCCAATCTCAGCGGTGAGGCGGTCCACATAGTCCATCAGCAGCGGACGTGCGGCCTCCTTCCAGCCCAGAGCAACCACCTTCTGCATGCCACCCATGAAGACCACGGCCACGGTCACGGCCAGTGCCATGAACACCAGCACTAGGCGGATGCGCAGCGAATACCCGACGGCATCGCGCGCACGTCGGTGCCATGGGCAGGCGGGATCGTGCCCGAGCTGTGAATCGGAGGGCTTCATGGCCAGGTCGATGCCGAAGAAGGGGCACCAGGCGGAGCACTGGCCGCCCTGCGCAGTGCCAGCGAATAGCCCGCGTTGCGCAACGTCTTGATGCAGTCCAGCGGCTCCAGCTTCTTGCGCAGGCGGCTGACCACAATATCGACCGCGCGCGTATACAGCTCGGCCTCATGCCCGCGCAGCTGGTTGAGGATGTCGTCGCGGCTGAACACCTTGCCAGGCTCCCGGGCCAACAGGTGCAGCAGGTCGAATTCGGTGCCCGTCAGCTCCAACGCCACCCCCTGGCGCAACACGCTGCGGCGGGCTGCATCAATGCTCAGGCCTTCAAACTCCAACGTGGCACCCGAGCCGTTCCCGGGCGCGCTGGCCCGGCGGCGGCGCAGCACGGTCTGCAGTCGAGCCACCAATTCACGCGGCTCAAAAGGCTTGGGCAGGTAGTCATCGGCTCCCAGCTCCAGCCCCACCACCCGGTCCATCACCTCGCCCCGGGCGGTCAGCATCACGATGGGCAGATCGCCCTGCTTGCGAATGGTGCGGCACAGCTCAAACCCGTCCATTTCGGGCAGCATGACATCCAGGATGGCGGCATCAAATCCGCCTGTCGCCAGCTGGGCGAGCCCGTCGCTCGGTTTGAGGGCATGGATCAACTCCAGCTCGAACCGTTGGAAGTAGGTGGCCAGTGGCGGGCCCAGCTGCGCGTCGTCGTCAATAAGCAGGATGCGGTGCATGCGCAATTCTCACACCGTCAGGCATCCGCTCCGTGGGCGGGCCCCCGAGCGGTGTCCACCACACGCAATGCGCGGTGTCGCACGATAAGTTTGCGCAGGCGGCCCTGGGCACCGGAATGCAGCGTGTCAAAGTGGTCTGCGGCGGCCAGCAGCGCAGGCAGGGTCTGCGCTGCGGCTGCAGGCTGGCGAGCGACCAGGCCCAGCGCATGTTCGCGGTCAAAACGCGGCCCCCAGACCAGCGACATTAACTCGTCGTGGGGGTCGGGCATGCCCGCCAGCAGCGCAGGCCCATGTTTGCGCACGCCCTGTGCCAGGCGGTGGATGGGTTCCAGCGTAGGAGACATGTGAACGCCCCCCGCCATCAGCCGCGCGCCATCCAGCCCTTGCGCCTCTGCATCATCTCGCGCACTTTCTGCTGCTGGTCGGGGTTCAGGCTGTCGTAGAAATCGGCCAGTGCGCTGATGACTTCGGGGCTGTTGGCCTGGACCGCGCGGGTTTTCTCATCCAGCAAGGTCTGCGCCCGCGCGCGGTCAAACTTGGCGCCCGCCACAATGGCCTGCATTTCGGTGCGCGGGTCCGCAGTCTTGCCGATGAAAGCTGCCCGCTGGGCTTCCATCTTGTCAGCCAGCACATTGAGCTTGAGCTTTTGCGCCTCGTTCAGGTCCAGCTTGCTGCTGACGCGCTCCACCACTTTGCCACGCACCTCGGTCATCTTCTCGGGGCTCATCGGGCCGCGGTGATGGTGGCTGCTGGAGCAGGCCGTCAAGCCGCCCACGGCAATGGAGGCGCCGAAGATGCCCATCAGGGTTTTCTTGATCCAGGGTTTCATGGTGCAGTCCTTTCATGGACGGTGTTGAACATGCCCCTTATGGTGCCGACAGACCCAGTCGATGGGGTCTCGACGCAGTTTCGGTTTATTTCATTTTGTTTCACCCCCCGTGCTATGCCACCCACCAGCCTGCAACATAGCTGCGAGTGCCCTTAACGGACCACGGCGGAAAGCACAACAAGGCGATTTGCCAACTCGGCAGCCTCAGTCCGCATCCGGGCGAGTGGTATGGTGCCGACGCTCCAGCCGCCATACCAGATATGGAAGGCAATCACCCCCGCGAAGCCTTGGCCCAAGCCATACGCCTCTATCGCCTCCTTGATGCCGGGGTGCAAGGTCGGAACACCGACCAGAATTTTTCCGTCGAACACCCTTGCCAGATACTGCTGGGCACCTTCCGGGCGGATGTGCAGTGTCAGCACCGACATCGCTTTGCTCCGCAACCACCCATTTGCAGGCGAAAAGTCATCAGCCCATCGCCTGCGGCTCTTGACAGTCCAGATCGGTAAACTGCAACTCCCGCTCCAGGCCGTGACTATCGCTGCGGCCCAGAGGCAGGTTGTCGGTTTGCTGGCGTTGCAAGAGCCTGGCTGCGGGCTGGCCCATCTGCAGAGAGGGAGCCTCTGGGCAAGCTTCCAGGTGGTGAGAAAGCGTGGGATCGTAGGACAACATACTTACTCCTCAGGCCGCTCCGATGAAGGCCGGTAAAAAGATTGGCACATGCCCATGCACGAGCGCATGTCAGAGCCCAGAGAACACGGATGTGGGACAGCGCATACACGTCAAGTGCGTAAGACCAAGAGGCCGGCTTTGCAAGTGCCCTTGTCCGGAAGAGGACTACGCCGCCTTTTTCAGCAAAGGAGACTCCCCCATTCCGAGCGCATCGCCTTCACCGGCCAGCAGACCAATGCAGTCCAGTGCTGTCGGGGAATCACACGGCTGTGCATACACACGCAATGCGATGTCCTGCGCTGCAGGGGAAAAGTACAGCCAGAGGTTGTCGTTCGCCTTGTCGTAGCAAGAAAAAAGTGCCCTGCCAGAACCAGGAGGACACATCAAGAACTTCGACATGAACATCTGCTGGATTCGCAAGGCAGGCTCAAAGGCCTCATCGTCGTTGCCAAGCGCCAATTTGTGCCAACTGCTCATATGCACCTTTCGTCTGGCCGTGCCAGCAATACAGATGCTTCATCGTATTTTTGGCCTGCGACTATGGCCCTTCTGGTGCAGCGCAACACTCTGTAGGACGATTTCTCCCGGTGCCTAGAGTTTTTCCAGGAATCCCCCCACCAGGGCCCTCAGTCGTAGGAAGACTCCAGATCGCAATGCGATTCCCGGTGGTGTGTCTTGACGCGGGCTCCACAGGCTCGCAGGGTCGCACAACCGAGGCCAGTGACATACAGCACCTGGGCTTTCTGATGGGGTGAATCGACGGGCGGAAGCTGCACCTCCACCATTCCTGCCGCGCGCAGGATGCGCAGCTTGTCGATGTTGACGACATCCGATTCAATCAGGGGAAGCGCGTCGCGCTCCAGCGCTCTCAAGTACTCCATTGGCATGGTGGCCTCCGGCGTGAACGAGCGTGCATTGTGCGGCGTGAGCCCCTGAGGCTCAAGAATTGATACACGAAGCTACAACCTCGCGATCTAATCAGGCTGCGTCGTCCAATGACAACCTGCGCCGCTTGGAGATACGGTCCGTAGACCCCAAACCCATCTTCACAACGCTGCGATTGCGATGTATGGAACAAGCGGCACTGCAGCCAAGAGCGGCGAACAAAACCTAGCGCAGCGGCCCGGGCTAGGCGTCCCTTCGCAAGCAGTACAAGCCGTACAACAAGACGGGCGGCCGCCAGGGGAGTTTTGTTCGTCGCGCTAAAACCTTCAAACCCTGCTGACACGTCGGAGGCCCGTGTAAACCGGACATATTTCACGATTTACTGACCCGCCCAACGCACACCAATCGGAACCGGACTTAGGATGCACCTACCGTCAAATCTGGCGGTTCGCCCCTCCCCTGTGCGAGTGATGCAATGATTTAGCCCGCCTCGTGCGGGCTATTTTTTTCGAACCTCGCGGCTCTCGCCGCAGGCAAACAGCCCCTGCCGACCAATCTATCGCACTCAATTGCCAATATTTCCCAGGGCATCGACGGTCAGCACACCAACCCCTGGGAGGCAAACAAGGATCTTTCGGTGCAGCAGTTTCTGGAAAGAGTCTTGGAATGCATGGATGCAATAGCCCCCGAAGGAAACGCGGGAACAACTAGGCGCAGTCGGTGATTTTTCAGGTTTGTTCCCCCATCCGTTCCCCGGTTTAGCTGTGGCTACCAGCGAACTACGGCGCATGTCCATGCACCGTAAGTACCTGTTTTACCAATGAAAAAGGGCGTTCGCTGGAAATCAGCGAACGCCCTTGGACGTTATGGTGGTGGAGCTGGCGGGAATTGAACCCGCGTCCGCAAGCCTTCATCGGGCAGATCTACATGTTTAGCGATCTGATTTGAGTCTCGCCGCCTGTGTCGCGCAGTCGCACGCTACACAGGCCGCCAGCACCCTATTTTCTCGCTCCAACCCAAGGTACCCGGATCAGAGCCAGCCCATGTAATTATCCTTGCAGCCGGGAGGCACTGATTGCTCAGAACCCCCTTGCCCAGCCCATCGGCCAACTGTTGCAAGGCTCACTGGCAATTAAGCAGCGAGTGCGAAACGTTCGTCGTTTGCAGTTAGTTTTTTAAATCGAGATTTACGAGCGTGACTCAAGCTCGACATGCACCACACCGATTCCGAACCCACGTCGAAACCAGGACAGCCCCAGACCCTCTATTTTAGGTGCGTACAAGCAATTGCAAGAGCTCGACCGGAGATTTAATTGCAGCATGCGCGCCCCACTCCGCCGGATTGGTCTTGGCCCCCAGGTATCCGTAGGTTGCTGCGACAGTTCCCATGCCCGCAGCGAGGCCTGCAAGAATGTCGCGCTCATCGTCCCCCACATAGATGCACTGCCCCGGCTCCAGTTTCAAGCGCGACGCCGCCTCGAGCAAAGGGGCAGGATGGGGTTTTGCATGGGGAGTGGTGTCTCCGCTGATCACCGCTCCTGCGGTCGCAAACAGCGGAATGGCGCGGGTCAGAGGGTCCGTAAAGCGGGTCGCCTTGTTGGTCACCACGCCCCATGCCAGATTACGGCGGAGGATCTGGGATACCAGCTCCGGCACCCCCTCAAAAATGCTGGTACGTTCTGTCATGCACGACTCATAGTTCACGAAGAACTCCTCGCGCATGGTCAAAAAGTCGGGATGGTCGGGCGCCATGCCAAATGCCTCGCCCAACATGCCACGGGCACCGGCACCTGCCATCGGACGATAGCGCTCCAGCGGCAGGGAGGGCAAACCACGGTCCGTGCGCATCTTGTCGGCAGCAGCGCCTAAATCAGGGGCACTGTCAATCAGTGTTCCATCCAGGTCAAACAGCACCGCGCGGATATTCTGAAACATTGGCTCGGCCTCAGGCTGCGCGCCGCGTGGCAAACAGGTAGTTCACACTGGTGTCGCTGCTCAACCAGTAACGTTGCGTAAGGGGGTTGTACTCCAGGCCTCGGGTGGTCTGCACGTCAAGGCCCGCACTGCGGCAGCTGGCGGCCAGTTCGCTGGGTCGAATCATCTTGGCGTATTCATGCGTTCCACGGGGCAGCATGTTTAATACATATTCAGCGCCCACAATGGCCAGCATGAAAGCCTTGGCACTTCGGTGTATGGTCGAAAAGAACACCCATCCGCCCGGTTTCACGAGCTCAGAGCAGGCTCGCACAACCGATGCAGGATCAGGCACATGCTCAAGCATTTCCATGCAGGTCACCACGTCAAAGCTGGCGGGTTGCTCTTTGGCGAGCGCCTCCACACTGACTTCCCGATACTGGATGTTGGTGGTCTCGGCCTCCAGCGCGTGCAACTGGGCCACACGCAGCGCCTTGGAAGCCAGGTCAATACCCAACACGTCCGCGCCTTTCCGGGCCATGGAATCGGCCAAAATACCGCCGCCACAGCCAACATCCAGTACGCGCTTGCCTGACAGGCTGCACTGCGCATTGATCCAGTCGAGCCGCAAAGGATTAATCTGGTGCAAGGGGCGAAATTCACTTTCGGGATCCCACCAGCGATGGGCCAATTCCGAAAACTTGGCCAGTTCGGCCGGATCTGCATTGACGATTTCACTCATGCACTGATTCTCCACGACGAAAGGCAAGGGACAAAAAACCCCAGACGCAAAAAAGCCCCGATAACGGGGCTTTTTTGGGAAGCAATCCGAGGATTACTTGGAAGCGCGGGTACCGACCACTTCAATTTCCACGCGACGGTTCTTCGCACGGCCTTCGGCAGTCTTGTTGTCAGCCACGGGTTGCTTTTCGCCCTTGCCTTCGGTGTAGACGCGGTTCTTTTCAATGCCCTTGGACACCAAGTAAGCCTTCACGGCTTCGGAACGACGCACCGACAGCTTCTGGTTGTAAGCATCGGAGCCCACGGAGTCGGTATGACCCACGGCAATGATCACTTCCAGGTTGATGCCCTTGACCTTGGAGACCAGGTCATCCAGCTTGGCCTTGCCTTCTGGCTTCAGCACCGACTTGTCGAAGTCGAAGAATGCGTCAGCAGCGTAGGTCACCTTGGTGGCCACAGCAGGAGCTGGAGCGGCAGGAGCTGGAGCGGCAGCAGCAGGAGCTGGGGCAGCAGCAGGAGCGGCAGCAGCAGGAGCTGGAGCGGCGATAGCGCCATCGCAGCCAGGAGCAGCCGTTGCAGGCGTCCAGTTGGCATTGCGCCAGCAGTATTCGTTGGTGCCGTTCTTCCAGACGATGCCAGAAGCGTTTCTCCAGTTGTCAACGGTTTGTGCGCCAGCGGCGGTTGCGAGCGCTGCAGAGGCAAACAACATCGCCACTTTGTTCAGTTTCTTCATGGTTCTCCTCTTGGGGAAAAAGCCGCAGCCGCGCTGCGAATCAGGACGCTTGGAGTGACCATCACCCAAAGCGTTCAAACGATTGTGCCATACGTAACAGGGCAAAAGCGGGGGCACCCGCCTGGGGCCCGTAGGACAAAACCGGAATTGCTTCGATATGTTGCGTGGTCGCTACACGGTCTTACCTCTAAAATGGTTCTCCTTCGCCGCCACCGCAGTCCCCAATGACCCAGTTTGCCAAAGAAACCCTGCCGATCAGCCTCGAAGAAGAGATGCGGCGCAGTTACCTTGATTACGCGATGAGCGTGATCGTGGGCCGGGCCCTGCCCGACGCGCGCGACGGCTTGAAGCCAGTGCACCGCCGCGTGCTTTTTGCGATGCACGAGCTCAACAACGATTGGAACCGGCCTTATAAAAAGTCGGCCCGTATCGTAGGCGACGTGATTGGTAAATACCACCCGCACGGTGATTCCGCTGTATACGACACCATCGTGCGGATGGCACAGGATTTTTCGCTGCGCCATATGCTGGTGGACGGCCAAGGAAATTTCGGATCGGTGGATGGCGATAACGCCGCAGCGATGCGGTATACCGAAATCCGCCTGGCCAAAATCGCGCATGAAATGCTGGGCGATATCGATAAGGAAACCGTCGATTTCGGCCCCAACTACGACGGCAGCGAAAAGGAACCTCTGGTATTGCCCAGCAAGCTCCCGAATCTGCTGGTCAACGGTTCGGCCGGTATTGCCGTGGGCATGGCCACCAATATCCCGCCCCACAACCTCAATGAAGTGGTCGATGGCTGCCTGCACATGCTGCGCAACCCCGATGCCACAGTTGATGAGCTGATGGAGATCATTCCCGCGCCCGACTTCCCCACGGCCGGCATCATCTATGGCATCAACGGCGTCAAAGACGGTTACCGCACGGGGCGCGGGCGTGTGATCATGCGCGCCAAGTGCCATTTTGAGGACATCGACCGGGGCCAGCGCCAGGCCATCATCGTCGATGAGCTGCCCTACCAGGTCAACAAAAAGACGCTGCAGGAGCGCATGGCCGAGCTGGTGCACGAGAAGAAGATCGAAGGCATCAGCCACATCCAGGACGAGTCTGACAAGTCGGGCATGCGCTTGGTGATTGAACTCAAGCGCGGCGAAGTGCCCGAGGTAGTGCTCAACAACCTGTACAAGCAGACGCAGCTGCAGGACACGTTCGGCATGAACATGGTGGCGTTGATCGACGGCCAGCCCCGCCTGTGCAACCTGCGCGACCTGATCAGCGTCTTTTTGCAGCACCGCCGTGAAGTGGTCACCCGCCGCACAGTGTTCGAGCTGCGCAAGGCGCGCGACCGTGGCCACGTGCTCGAAGGCCTGGCCGTGGCGCTGGCCAACATCGACGACTTCATCGCCATCATCCGCAACGCCCCCACCCCGCCGGTGGCCAAGGCCGAGCTGATGGCCCGCCCCTGGGACAGCAAGCTGGTGCGCGAGATGCTCACCCGCACGCGTGCCGACGGTGGCGTGATCAATGCTGACGACTATCGCCCCGACGGCCTCGAAAAAGAATTCGGCATGGGCCAGGACGGCCTGTACCGCCTGTCGGAAACGCAGGCCCAGGAAATCCTGCAGATGCGACTGCAGCGCCTGACTGGCCTGGAGCAGGACAAGATCGTCGCCGAGTACAAGGAGGTCATGGCGGTCATCGAAGACCTGCTGGACATCCTGGCCAAGCCCGAGCGCGTCTCCACCATCATTGGCGAAGAACTCACCTCCATCAAGACCGAGTTCGGCCAGCACAAGCTGGGAGCTCGCCGCAGCATCGTCGAGTACAGCGCGCAGGACCTCTCCACCGAGGACCTGATCACCCCCACCGACATGGTGGTCACACTCAGCCACACCGGCTACATCAAGAGCCAGCCCCTGTCCGAATACCGTGCCCAGAAGCGCGGCGGACGCGGCAAGCAGGCCACGGCGACCAAGGAAGACGACTGGATCGACCAGCTCTTCATCGCCAACACGCACGACTACATCCTGTGCTTCTCCAACCGTGGCCGCCTGTACTGGCTCAAGGTCTGGGAAGTGCCCGCCGGGTCGCGCGGATCGCGTGGCCGCCCCATCGTGAACATGTTCCCGCTGCAAGACGGCGAAAAAATCAACGTCGTGTTGCCACTGACCGGCGACATGCGCACTTTCCCGGCCGACCGCTATGTGTTCATGGGCACCAGCATGGGTACCGTGAAGAAAACGGCGCTGGATGAATTCAGCAACCCGCGCAAGGGCGGCATCATCGCCGTCAACCTGGATGATGGCGACTACCTGATCGGCGCCGCCCTCACCGATGGCAAACACGACGTGATGCTGTTCAGTGATGGCGGCAAGGCCGTGCGTTTCGACGAAAACGACGTGCGCCCACTGGGCCGTGCGGCACGTGGCGTACGCGGCATGATGCTGGAAGACGGCCAGAGCGTGATCGCCATGCTGGTCGCCGAGGACGAAACCCAGAGCGTGCTCACCGCCACCGAAAACGGCTATGGCAAGCGCACCAGCATCACCGAATACACCCGCCACGGCCGGGGCACCAAGGGCATGATCGCCATCCAGCAAAGCGAGCGCAATGGCAAGGTGGTGGCCGCCACGCTGGTGCATGCTGACGACGAGATCATGCTGATCACCGACAAGGGCGTGCTGGTGCGCACCCGCGTCTCCGAGATCCGCGAACTGGGCCGCGCCACGCAGGGTGTCACACTGATCGCATTGGACGAAGGCTCCAAGCTCAGCGGGCTGCAACGTATTGTTGAAAACGACGCCAATGTGGCTGAGGGCGAAACCGAAGGCAACGCCAACGACGGAAACCCGCCAGCCGCCGAAACCCCGGAACCACCAGACGCTTGAGTCAGACCAGCGGGTGCTGCCCCGACGGCGCAGCACCCATTGCGCTATTAAAACTGAAGCTGCTAGCGCTTATCTGATAAGCGCCAGCAGCCATTTTGACCAAAAAAATGAAACGCCCATACAACTTCTCGGCCGGCCCGGCCGCCATACCCACCGAAGTCCTGGAGCAGGCCGCCGCCGAGATGCTGGACTGGCATGGCAGCGGCATGGGCGTGATGGAAATGAGCCATCGGGGCAAAGAGTTCCTGTCCATCTACGAACAGGCGGAAGCCGATCTGCGCGAGCTTCTGGCCGTGCCCGCCAACTTCAAGATCCTGTTCATGCAGGGCGGTGGCCTGGCCGAGAACGCGATCGTCCCGCTCAATCTCTCGCGGGCCGGCGTGGTTGATTTTGTGGTGACTGGCAGCTGGAGCCAAAAGTCGCAGAAGGAAGCGCGCAAATACGCATCCGAAGTGAACATCGTGGCCTCCTCCGAAGACACCGGCTTCACCACCGTGCCCGACCCGGCCTCCTGGACGGTGAGCCGGGGTGCGAGCTATTTGCACATCTGCAGCAACGAAACCATCAATGGCACCGAGTTCCACGAGTTGCCCGACCTGAAGGCCCTGGGCAGCGATGCACCGCTGATCATTGACTTCTCTTCCCATGTCGCATCGCGGCCGGTGGACTGGTCACGTGTCGGACTGGCCTTTGGCGGTGCGCAGAAGAACCTCGGGCCTGCAGGCCTCACGCTGGTGATCGTGCGCGAGGACCTGCTGGGCCACGCCCTGCCCGCCTGCCCCAGCGCGTTTGACTACCGCGTGGTGGCAGAAAACCAATCCATGTTCAACACCCCCCCCACCTGGGGCATCTACGTTGCAGGCCTGACCTTCCAGTGGCTCAAGCGCCAGACCGAAGGGGCCTTGAGCGGTGTGGCAGCCATGGAGCAGCGCAACATGGCCAAGGCGGATCTTCTCTACAAAGCCATCGACAGTTCGCAGTTGTATGTGAACAAGGTGGCTGCCAACTGCCGCTCGCGCATGAACATCCCGTTCTTCCTGCGCGACGAAAGCCGCAACGAAGCCTTCCTGGTCGGCGCCAAGGAGCGCGGCCTGCTGCAGCTCAAGGGCCACAAGTCCGTGGGCGGCATGCGCGCCAGCATCTACAACGCCATGCCCCTGGCGGGCGTGCAGGCGCTGGTGGACTACATGCGAGAATTTGAACAAAAACACGCCTGAGCGGACTACGGCCCACCCACGTTTTCGCGACAGCGCACCGAAATTTCCCCATCCATGAACACTCCGCAAGCCTCACCCGACCTCGCCAGCCTGCGCGTGCAGATCGACAGCATCGACCAGCAACTGCTCACGCTGCTGAACCAACGGGCGCTCGTGGCCGAACAGGTGGGTGAAGTCAAGAAGCGCGAAGGCACGCCCTTTTTCCGACCCGACCGTGTAGCCCAGGTCATCGACAAGATCACCCATGCCAACCCTGGGCCGCTCAAGGGTGCGCACGTCGCTGCCATCTGGCGCGAGATCATGTCCGCCTGCCTTGCGCTCGAATCGCCCCAGCGTGTGGCCGTGCTCGGCCCCGAGGGCACGTTCTGCGAGCAGGCAGCGATCGAGTTCTTTGGCGGCGCGGCCGACCTGATGTACTGCGCCAACTTCGACGAAGTGTTCCACGCCACAGCCGCTGGCAGCGCGCAGTACGGCGTGGTGGGCGTCGAGAACTCCACCGAAGGCGTGGTCACCCGCTCGCTCGACCTCTTCCTGCACACCCCCACCCATGTGGTGGGCGAAGTGAGCCTGCTGGTGCGCCACAACCTGCTGCGCACCACCAATTCGCTCGACGGCATCGAGGCCGTGCTGGCCCACCCGCAGGCGCTGGCCCAATGCCAGGCCTGGCTGTCCAAGCACCTGCCGCACGCCGAGCGCCGCCCGGTGTCGAGCAATGCCGAGGGCGCCCGCCTGGCCACCACCAACCCCGCCTGGGCGGCCCTCTCCAGCGAACGCGCAGCCACTCAGTTCGGCTTGCACATCGTCTCCCACGCCATTCAGGACGACGCCTACAACCGCACCCGCTTCGCCATCATCTGCCTGCCGCACACGCTGCAGACGCCACCGCCCTCGGGCAAGGACTGCACCAGCCTTGTGGTGTCGGTACCCAACCGCCCTGGCGCCGTGCACGACCTGCTGGTGCCACTCAAGACGCACGGTGTGTCCATGACGCGCTTCGAATCGCGCCCCGCCCGCACCGGCCAGTGGGAGTATTACTTCTACATCGATCTCGACGGCCATCCTGCCCAGCCCCATGTGGCCAGGGCGCTGGAAGAACTGCGCAGCCTGTGCGCGTTCTACAAGGTCCTGGGCACCTACCCTGTCTCGTCATAAGGAGCCGTCGCCATGTTCGAACAACTGGGACTGATCGGCTGCGGGCTCATGGGAGGCTCATTCGCCCTGGCCATGAAGAAGGCCGGCCTGGTCAAACGCGTGGTGGGTTACAGCAAATCACCCTCCACCACCGACCGCGCCCGTCAGCTGGGTGTGATCGATGTCGAGGCGCCGTCCGCCTTGCTGGCCGTTGCTGGCGCTGACATTGTGCTGGTGGCCGTGCCCGTGGCCGCCACCGAAGCCACGCTCAAGGCCATCAAGCACCTGGTCACCCCCCAGATGCTGATCATGGACGTGGGCTCCACCAAGGCCGATGTGGTGCAGGCCGCACGCCGCGCATTGCGCGATCAGGTGGGCTCGTTTGTGCCCGCACATCCCATCACCGGGCGCGAAGTGTCGGGCGTGGAACACGCCGAGGCCGATCTCTACAGCGGGCGCCAGGTGATCCTGACGCCCACCGAACGCACCTTCACCGCGCAGCTGCAAAAAGCCCAGGACATCTGGACGGCCCTGGGCAGCCGTGTGACCAGCATGTCGCCCGAGTCGCACGATGCGGCGTTTGCAGCTGTCAGTCACCTGCCCCATGTACTCGCCTTTGCGATGATGAACAGCATCACGGGCCAGGACACCGGAGACGACTTCCTGTCGCTGGCGGGCCCGGGGTTCCGGGACTTCACGCGCATTGCAGCCAGTGATCCCAAGGTGTGGCGCGACATCCTGCTGTCCAACCGCGACGAGCTGATCGCCCAGTCCAAACTGTTCCAGCAGGCACTGCACACCATCGAGCAGGCCATGCAAAAGGGCGATGCCCAGGCGCTGGAAGACATGCTGACGCTGGCCAGCGAGACCCGGGCGCATTGGCGCATGGGTGCGAAGAGAAAGTAACCCCCTGAGTCGCCTGCGGCGCCTTCCCCCGAGGGGGACGCACCCAGTGGCCTGGCAAAGCCAGTTCCACGGGTGCACTGGGATGGGCCTGCGCCAGTAATGACGGGCGCTTGGACCAATGGACGAAAGATACCGATGTACAGCACCGCATTTATTGACCTGCCCCCCCTGCAAGCCGCTGCAGGTGAAGTCCACCTGCCGGGCTCCAAGAGCATTTCCAACCGCGTGTTGCTGCTGGCGGCGCTGAGCAATGGCACCACCACCGTGCACGACCTGCTGGCGTCCGACGACACCCGCGTCATGCTCGATGGGCTGCGCCAGATTGGCTGCACCGTGGACGAGGCTGGCAGCACCGTGCACATCACGGGCCTGGGCGGCCGCGCACCGCAGTCGCCGGCCAAGCTCTTCATGGGCAATGCTGGCACTGCCATGCGCCCGCTGACGGCCGCACTGGCCTTGCTGGGCGGTGAATTCGAGCTGTCGGGCGTCCCGCGCATGCACGAGCGCCCTATTGGCGACCTGGTGGATGCACTGCGCCAGCTGGGTTGCCAGATCGACTACCTGGGGAACGACGGCTACCCGCCGCTGCGCATCGCCCACGCCAATGGCGTCCCTGCGCTGGCACTGGCAGAGCCAATCCGCGTGCGCGGCGATGTGTCCAGCCAGTTCCTGACCGCTCTGCTCATGGCATTGCCACTGGCGGCTGGCACCCAGAACATCGTGATCGATGTGGTGGGGGAATTGATCTCCAAGCCCTACATCGCCATAACCCTCCAGCTTCTGGCGCGCTTCGGCATCGTGGTCGAGCACCAGAACTGGCAGCGGTTCACGATTGCGGCGGGCAGCCGCTACCAGTCGCCCGGCACCATCCACGTCGAGGCCGACGCATCATCTGCTAGCTATTTCATAGCGATTGGCGCAATCACATCAAGCGCTGGCGGCCAGAATGGCATCAAAATTCAAGGCGTGGGCCTCGATTCGATCCAGGGCGACATCCGCTTTGTCGATGCCGCCCGCGCCATGGGTGCCGTGGTCACCGGTGGCCCCAACTGGCTGCACATCCAGCGGGGTGAACCGGGCCAGGGCTGGCCGCTCAAGGCCATTGACCTGGACTGCAACCACATCCCCGATGCCGCCATGACGCTGGCCGTGATGGCGCTGTATGCCGAGGGCACCACCACGCTGCGCAACATCGCCAGCTGGCGCGTGAAGGAAACCGACCGCATCGCCGCCATGGCCAACGAACTGCGCAAGCTCGGAGCCACGGTGGAAGAAGGGGCGGACTTCATCCGCGTCACGCCACCTGCCCAAGTCCAAGACTGGAAAGCAGCCAGCATCCACACCTACGACGACCACCGCGTGGCCATGTGTTTCTCGCTGGCGGCGTTCAACCCAGCGAGCCTGCCCGTGCGCATTGAAGACCCCAAATGCGTGGCGAAGACCTTCCCGGATTACTTTGAAGCCCTGTTCTCGGTGGCAAGCACTGCCACTGGCCACATCCCGGTGATCTGCATCGACGGCCCCACCGCCTCGGGCAAGGGCACCGTGGCCGCAGCGGTTGCGCAGCAACTGGGCTACCGGTTTCTGGACTCTGGGGCGATGTACCGCATCACGGCCCTTGCCGCCCTGCGCGTTGGCTTGGTCATCAACCCCGAGCACGAAGCCCGCATCGCCGCCTTGGCGCAGACGCTGCCCGTGCGTTTCGAAGGGGGCCGGGTGTGGCTGGGCAGCGACGATGTAACGGAAGCCATCCGCACCGAAGAGGCCGGCATGAACGCATCCCGCGTCTCTGCCCTGCCCGCCGTGCGGGGGGCGCTCGTGGATCTGCAACACAGCTTCCAGCGTCTGCCGGGGCTGGTCGCCGACGGCCGGGACATGGGGACGGTGATCTTCCCGGACGCCCCTTTGAAGGTCTATTTGACGGCCAGCGCCGCCTGCCGCGCCGAGCGCCGTTATAAACAGTTGATTTCAAAGGGTTTTTCGGCTAGTATCGCAGACCTCCGCGCAGATCTGGAAGCGCGCGACGCCCGGGACAGCACCCGCAGCGTTGCACCTCTCAAGCCCGCGCAGGACGCTCTGGTCCTGGACAACTCCGATTTGACGATTGAACAAGCCGTTGAAAAGGTGCTGGCCTGGTGGCAAGAGCGTCAACCTTTCGCAGGGTCTGCGCAGGGTTGAAACGTGTGGAGCCTTTTTTAGAACGGGCTCCACAGGCAATGCTGAAAGGCCTTGCCACAGGCCCACGCAACTCCTCTCGCGCGCCAGCGCACAGGTTGTGTGGATCGATAACCTAACCCGCGGTTCTACCGCAAAAAACCACCGCAAGCAGCTATAAAAACAGTAGCAATGGTGCTACTGGAATCCTGTTTGTGGCAAGGAAACACATGTCCGAATCTTTTGCCGCCCTTTTTGAAGAATCTTTGCAGCGCACGGAAATGCGCCCAGGCGAAGTCATCACCGCTGAAGTCGTGCGCGTTGAGCACAACTTCGTGGTCGTGAACGCTGGCCTCAAGTCCGAAGCCTACGTACCGCTGGAAGAGTTCAAGAACGACAAGGGCGAAGTCGAAGTCCAAGTGGGTGACTTCGTGTCGGTGGCCATTGGCTCCATCGAAAACGGCTACGGCGACACCATCCTGTCGCGCGACACCGCCAAGCGTCTGGCTTCGTGGATGAGCCTGGAAAAGGCCCTCGAATCCGGCGAATTCGTCACTGGCACGACCAGCGGCAAGGTCAAGGGCGGTCTGACCGTTCTGGTCAACGGCATCCGCGCATTCCTGCCCGGTTCGCTGATCGATACCCGTCCGATCAAGGATCTGACGCCGTACGAAAACAAGACCATGGAGTTCAAGGTCATCAAGCTCGACCGCAAGCGCAACAACGTGGTGCTGAGCCGTCGCGCTGTGGTGGAAGCCTCCATGGGCGAAGAGCGCGCCAAGCTGATGGAAACCCTGAAGGAAGGCTCCATCGTTCAAGGCGTGGTCAAGAACATCACCGAATACGGTGCATTCGTGGACCTGGGCGGCATCGACGGCCTGCTGCACATCACCGACATGGCATGGCGCCGTGTGCGTCACCCCTCCGAAGTGGTGACGGCTGGCCAGGAAATCACCGCCAAGATCCTGAAGTTCGACACCGAAAAGAACCGCGTGTCCCTGGGTCTGAAGCAAATGGGCGACGACCCATGGATGGGCGTGAACCGCCGCTACCCCCAAGGCACCCGCCTGTTCGGCAAGATCACGAACATTGCCGACTACGGCGCGTTCGTCGAACTCGAACCCGGCATCGAAGGCCTGGTGCACGTGTCTGAAATGGACTGGACCAACAAGAACATCGCTCCCGCCAAGCTGGTTTCGCTGGGCGACGAAGTCGAAGTCATGGTCCTCGAAATCGACGAAGACAAGCGCCGTATCAGCCTGGGCATGAAGCAGTGCAAGGCCAACCCATGGCAAGAATTCGCACAGGACACGAAGCGCGGCGACCGCGTGAAGGGTCCTATCAAGTCGATCACCGACTTCGGCGTGTTCGTGGGCCTGGCTGCCGGCATCGACGGCCTGGTTCACCTGTCTGACCTGTCGTGGAACGAAGCTGGCGAAGCCGCAGTTCGTAACTACAAGAAGGGCCAGGAAGTGGAAGCCATCGTGCTGGCCGTGGACGTGGACCGTGAACGCATCTCGCTGGGCATCAAGCAGCTCGACGGCGACCCATTCACGACCTTCGTGACGGTGAACGACAAGGGCCAGACGGTGACCGGCAAGGTCAAGACCGTGGACGCCCGTGGCGCTGAAATCGACCTCGGCGAAGACATCGTGGGTTACCTGCGCGCTTCGGAAATCTCCCGCGACCGCGTGGAAGATGCCCGCAACGTGCTCAAGGAAGGTGACGAAGTCACGGCCGTGGTGGTCAACGTGGATCGCAAGACCCGCAACATCCAGCTGTCGATCAAGCAAAAGGACATGGCTGACGAACAAGGCGCCATGGCCAACCTGAGCCAGCAATCGAGCCGCGAAAGCGCCGGCACGACCAGCCTGGGCGCCCTGCTGCGCGCCAAGCTGGACAACTCGGAAAAGTAAAGCGCTGACCCGTTGAGGAGCCTCAGCGCACATTGCGCGGTAAGCTCCTTGTACGGTCAGACAGCGGGCGCCTCGGCGCCCGCTCTTTTTTCAGCAAAGACCTGCCCACCCGCAGCCTGCCCATGCCCCAAGATTCCATGACCCGCTCAGACCTCGTTGAAGAACTGGCCGCGCGCTTTGGTCAGCTCACCCATCGCGATGCCGAATACGCCGTCAAGACCATCCTGGACGCCGTGGGCGAGGCCCTGGTGCGTGGGCACCGCATCGAGATCCGGGGCTTTGGCAGCTTCTCGGTCAACCACCGCCCACCCCGCATGGGACGTAATCCGCGCAGCGGCGAGGCCGTGGCCATCCCCGAAAAACGGGTGCCCCATTTCAAGCCTGGCAAGGCCCTGCGTGAAGCCGTGGACAAGCGCACCGCCGAGATGGAAGAAAACTCCGGTGCCGCCAGCAGCACAACCATTCAAAAATAATAGCTGCTCGCGCTTTACAGATAAGCGCTAGAGGCCTATTTGACTTGAATTTTTATCCTGCAAGGGCCATGCGGCCCAGCAGGCACAAGCTCTTAGAATCGCCCCACCACTGGGGAGACCGATGAAATACCTCCTGTGGCTGCTCAAGGCAGCCATTTTTTTTACGCTGTTTGCCTTCGCGCTGAACAACCAGCAGGACGCCACCGTGCACTTCTTCTTTGGCACGCAATGGCGCGCGCCGTTGGTGCTGGTGGTGTTGACCGCATTTTCAGCGGGCCTGGCCGTGGGAGTGCTGGGCATGGTGCCGCGCTGGTGGAGGCACCGCACCGCAGCGCGACGCGCCCATGCAGCGGTGGCAGCGCCTACGCCCGTGGCATCCTCCGCAGCAGCGGGCTCCATGCCCCCCGCCCCGCCACCACCGCCCGACCTGCCTTCAGCCCATGGAATTTGACCTGACCTGGATCCTGCTGGGTCTGCCCGTGGCCTTTGTGCTGGGTTGGCTGGCTTCGCGTTTTGACCTGCGCCAACTGCGTGCAGAAAACCGCCGCGCGCCCAAGGCCTACTTCAAGGGCCTGAACTTCCTGCTCAACGAGCAGCAGGACCAAGCCATCGACGCCTTCATCGAGGCCGTGCAGAACGACCCCGACACCTCCGAACTGCACTTTGCGCTGGGCAACCTGTTCCGCCGCCGGGGCGAATACGACCGCGCCGTGCGTGTGCACGAGCACCTGCTCTCGCGCGGCGACCTCTCCCGCACCGACCGCGAGCGTGCCCAGCACGCGCTGGCGCTCGACTTCCTCAAGGCCGGGCTGCTCGACCGCGCGGAAGACGCCCTGCACCGCCTGGAAGGCACGCCCTTCGAGGCCCAGGCCCGCCTGGCCCTGCTGGCCATCTACGAGCGCTCGCGCGACTGGCCACACGCTGCCACCATTGCCCGCAAGATGCACGACGCCGACCAGGGCGATTTCAGCACCCGGCAGGCACATTACCTGTGCGAACAGGCACTCGCCCTGATTGCGCAGGGCGACCTGCCCGCCGCCCAGGCGCTGCTGGAACAGGCGGTGGCCGCCGCCCCCGAGGCAGCGCGCGCGCGCATCGAACTGGCGCGGCTGCAGCGCCTCATGGGCCAACCCGCCGCCGTGCTGGCCACGCTCAAGACGCTGGGTGAACGCAACCCTGCGGCCTTGCCTCTGGCCGCCCCGCTGCTGGTCGAAGCCGCCACGGCCAGCGGGCGCACCGCCGAGGTCCATGGCCTGCTGCAGGCCCACTATGAACAGGCACCCTCGCTCGACGTGCTGGAGAGCATCGTGGCCATGGAGGCCGCTGACGCCACCACCAGCGGTTCCGCCCGGCAGCGCTATGTGGAGCATCTGGACAAGGAACGCTCGCTGGTGGCCGCCGCCAAATGGCTGGCCACCGAAAAGCTGGAGCACGAGGAGTTCCACCCCCAGGTCCAGCGGGCGCTGGAGCATGCCGTGAAACCCCTCACACGCTACCGCTGCGCGGCCTGCGGCTTTGAAGCGCGCCAGCATTTCTGGCAATGCCCCGGCTGCCAGACCTGGGACAGCTACCCCGCGCGCCGCGTCGAAGAACTCTGACCCGCCATTCCAGCCCTCCACGCCGAGGACACCCGCCACCATGCTGAAGACACTGCTGACCCTGATCGCCACCTTGCTGCTGGCCACCACCGCCGCCTTCGCCGCCGTGGACGTGAACACCGCCACCGAAGCCGAACTCGACGGCATCAAGGGCATCGGGCCCGGCCTGTCGGGCCGCATCCTGGAAGAGCGCAAGAGCGCCCCCTTCAAGGACTGGGCCGACTTCATCGGCCGTGTGGGTGGCGTGGGCAACAAGAGTGCCGTCAACTTCTCCAAAGAGGGCCTGACCGTCAACGGCAAGAAGTACAGCGCAGCGGCCGCCGCCAAGGCGGAAGCCAAGAGCAAACAGAAAGAGAAAGAAAAAACCGCCAGCCACCAGGGCACCGAACGCAAGGCCCGCAGCAGCGCAGACAAGACCGCAGCACCACCAGCCACACCACCAACAGCGGCACCTGCAGCCCCCGCCCCTGCCGCTACCCCAGCTGCCAGCGCTAGCAAAAACTAAGCAAACTTCACAAGCAGCAAGCCCGCTCCAGCGGGCTTTTTTTTTGCACCCACCACAAGCTCGGCAGCAAGGGCTGGGCAGGGTTTTTAGGGGCTGCCCCTAAAATTGTTCGCGCATGCCCCTGATCACCCTCATCCTCCTCCCCTTCATCGGCAGCCTGCTGGCGGCAGTGTTGCCCGCCAATGCCCGCAACACCGAGTCCACGCTCGCCGGGCTCATTGCCTTGTTCTGCACGGTGCAGGCGGCGCTCTACTTCCCACAGATTGCAGACGGCGGCGTGCTCCGGCAAGAGCTGGCTTGGCTCCCTGCCCTGGGCCTGAACCTCGTCATCCGCATGGATGGCTTTGCGTGGATGTTCTGCATGCTGGTGCTGGGCGTGGGTAGCCTGGTGGTGCTGTATGCGCGCTACTACATGTCGGCCGCCGACCCGGTGCCACGCTTCTTCTCGTTTTTTCTGGCGTTCATGGGAGCGATGGCGGGTGTGGTGCTGTCGGGCAACATCATCCAGATTGCGTTCTTCTGGGAGCTGACCAGCCTGTTTTCCTTCCTGCTGATCGGCTACTGGCACCACCGCAAGGATGCGCGGCGCGGTGCGCGCATGGCGCTCACGGTGACGGGCACAGGCGGGCTGGCCATGCTGGCGGGCATGCTGGTGCTGGGCCACATCGTGGGCAGCTACGACCTGGACCACGTGCTGGCCGCAGGCGCGTTGATCAAGGCGCACCCGCTGTACCTCACCGCACTGGTGCTGATCCTGCTGGGCGCGCTGACCAAAAGCGCGCAGTTCCCGTTCCACTTCTGGCTGCCCCACGCCATGGCCGCGCCCACGCCCGTGTCGGCCTATCTGCACTCGGCCACCATGGTGAAGGCCGGTGTGTTCCTGATGGCCCGGCTGTGGCCCGCACTGTCGGGCACGGAAGAGTGGTTCTGGCTGGTGGGCGGTGCGGGCCTGGCCACGCTGCTGGTGGGTGGCTACGCGGCGATGTTCCAGAACGACCTCAAGGGATTGCTGGCCTACTCGACCATCTCGCACCTCGGGCTCATCACTCTGCTTTTGGGCCTGAACAGCCCGCTCGCTGCCGTGGCCGCCGTGTTCCACATCATGAACCACGCGACCTTCAAGGCCTCGCTGTTCATGGCTGTGGGCATCGTGGACCACGAAAGCGGCACGCGCGACATACGGCGCCTGTCGGGCCTGCGCAGGATGATGCCCATCACCGCTACCCTGGCCATGGTGGCCAGCGCTGCGATGGCGGGCGTGCCGCTCCTCAATGGCTTCCTGTCCAAGGAAATGTTCTTTGCCGAGACGGTGTACGTGAACACCACGCCGATGCTCGAATGGCTGCTGCCCGTCGCCGCCACGGTGGCCGGCATGTTCAGCGTGGCGTACTCGCTGCGCTTCACGGTGGATGTGTTCTTTGGCCCGCCCGCTACCGACCTGCCGCGCCCGCCCCATGAGCCGCCGCACTGGATGCGCGTTCCTGTCGAACTGCTGGTGCTGGCCTGCCTGGTGGTGGGCACGCTGCCAGCATGGTCTGTGGGGGCCTACCTGGCCACCGCCGCACGGCCCGTGGTGGGCGGCGAGCTGCCCACGTACAGCCTCGCGGTGTGGCATGGCTTTAATACCCCGTTTGTAATGAGCCTGGTGGCATTGGGCGGTGGCATTGCGCTGTATGCGCTGCTGCGGCGCCAGCGCGCGCGCGGCATGCTGGATGCACCGCCCCTCATGCACCACCTGAGCGGCCAGCGCATGTTTGAGCACCTGCTGGCCGCCCTCACGCTGGCGGGCCGCAACGGCCGCCGCCTGCTGGGCACCAGCCGCCTGCAGTGGCAGATGCTGTGGCTGGCCGCAGCGGCCCTGGTGGCGGGTACCCTGCCCCTGTGGGCGCGGGGACTGCCAATTGGCGACCGCGTGCAGTTGCCGCTGTCGCCCACGTTTGCGCTGCTGTGGCTGCTGGGCGCCGTGTGCGCCGTGGCGGCGGCCTGGCAGGCCAAGTACCACCGGCTGGCCGCACTCACACTGCTGGGCGGCTCGGGCCTGTGTGTGTGCCTGACCTTTTTGTGGTTCTCGGCGCCCGACTTGGCGCTCACACAGATCGTGGTGGAGATCGTGACCACCATCCTCATCCTGCTGGGCCTGCGCTGGCTACCCCGCCGCGACGAAAGCCTGCGCGTGCCCACCCTGGCCGAAGAGCGCCGGACCCAGCTGCGCCGCTACCGGGACCTGGCACTGGCGTTGAGCGCGGGCGCAGGCATGGCGCTGCTGTCGTTCGCGATGATGAGCCGCCCTTTCCCTGACAGCACCTCCACCTTCTTCCTGGAGCGCGCACTCACCGAAGGAGGCGGCACCAACGTGGTCAACGTCATGCTGGTGGATTTCCGGGGCTTTGACACCTTTGGCGAGATCGTGGTGCTGGGCATCGTGGCGCTCACGGTGTATGCGTTGTTGCGGCGCTTCCGCCCCGCGCGCGAAGTGATGGACCTGCCACCCCAGCAGCGCGCCCTGCCCGCCGATGTGGACACCGACCTGACCAACCCGCGCCAGACTGCTGACACCGCCGTGGGCTACCTCATGGTGCCCGCCGTGCTGGTGCGGCTGATGCTGCCCTTTGCCACGCTGGTCGCGGTCTACCTCTTCATGCGCGGGCACAACGAGCCCGGCGGCGGCTTTGTGGCGGGGCTGGTGTTCTCGGTGGCGCTGCTGCTGCAGTACATCGTTTCGGGCACCTCGTGGGTCGAGGCCCACCTGCCGCTGTACCCACGCCGCTGGATCGGCATGGGCCTGCTGACGGCACTGGCCACCGGACTGGGGGCGTTGGCCTGGGGCTACCCGTTCCTCACCAGCCACACTGCGCACTTTGCGCTGCCTGTGGTGGGCGAGATCCATGTGGCCAGCGCGCTGTTCTTCGACATTGGCGTGTTCACCCTGGTGGTGGGCTCCACCATGCTCATCCTCACCGGCATTGCCCACCAGTCGGTGCGCAGCCACCGCTACAACAATGCGCGCGCCGACGACGAGGCGGCAGAACAGGCCGCTGCCGCCACGGTGCCCACCACCCGGGGAGAAACTGCATGGAACTGATACTGGCCCTGGCCATTGGCGTGCTCACCGGCTCGGGTGTGTGGCTGCTGCTGCGCCCACGCACCTTCCAGGTCATCATGGGCCTGTCGCTGCTGTCGTATGCCGTCAACCTCTTCATCTTCAGCATGGGCCGCCTGGGCCTGGCGATTGACAAGGAGCCCGTGCTGCAGCCCGGGGTGCCGCAAGACCTGGCCCACTATGCCGACCCCATGCCCCAGGCACTCACGCTCACGGCCATCGTCATCGGCTTTGCCATGACCGCCCTCTTCCTCGTGGTGTTGCTGGCATCGCGTGGCATGGCGGGCACCGACCATGTGGACGGCACCAAGGGTAAAGACGTGCAGGAAATGCCATGACGGGAGGCACCAGCATCACCGCATCGATCACCGCGTGGCTGATGCCGCACCTGATCCTCGCGCCCATCGCGCTGCCCCTGCTCACAGCTGGGCTCATGCTACTGCTGCGCGAAGAGCGCCAGCGCACCAAGGTCACGCTCAACATCACCTCGACCTTTCTGGGCCTGGTGGTGGCCGTGCTGCTGCTGGTGCAGGCCAAGGACCCGAACCTGCCGGGCGGCCTGGGCGTGTACCTGCCCGGCAACTGGCCTGCGCCCTTTGGCATCGTGCTCACCATCGATCGGCTCTCGGCCATGATGCTGGTGCTGTGCAGCACAGTGGCGCTCGCCACGGTGCTGTTCTCGGCCGCGCGCTGGCACCGGGCGGGTGTGCACTTTCACCCGCTGTTCCAGTTCCAGCTCATGGGGCTGGCAGGCGCGTTCCTCACGGCCGACCTGTTCAACCTGTTTGTGTTCTTCGAGATCATGCTGGCGGCATCCTACGGGCTGCTGCTGCACGGCTCGGGCCGCCCGCGCGTGTCGGCGGGGCTGCACTACATCGCCATCAACCTCGCCGCATCTTCGCTGTTCCTCATCGGGGTGTCGATGCTGTACGGCATCACCGGCACGCTCAACATGGCCGACCTGGCCCGGAGCATTGCGGGTGTGGCCGTGGCAGACCGGGGGCTGCTGCATGCGGCCGCTGCGATTCTGGCGGTCGCGTTCCTCATCAAGGCCGCCGTGTGGCCGCTCAACTTCTGGCTGGTGCCTGCCTACAGCGCGGCCACTGCGCCCGTGGGTGCGCTTTTCGCGCTCATGACCAAGGTGGGCGTGTACAGCGTGCTGCGGCTGTGGACGCTGTTGTTTGGCCCCGAGGCCGGTGAATCGGCCCAGTTTGGCAGCCAGTGGCTGATTGGCGGCGGCCTGCTCACCATGGCCTTTGGCGCCATCGGCATGCTGGGCTCGCAGCGCCTGGGGCACCTGGCAGGCTTCAGCGCCGTCCTGTCGTCGGGCACGCTGCTGGCGGCCGTGGGCTTCGGCCAGAACCTGCTCACAGGCGGACTGCTGTACTACCTGCTCAGCTCCACGCTGGCGGTGAGCGCCCTCTTCCTGCTGACCGACCTGATCGACCGCTGGCGCAACGACGGCTCCAACCTCGCACCCTACGAGCAGACCGACGACGCGCCGTTCCTGTCGGCCGATCTGGTGCCCACCGAAGGCATGAACCTCGACGACAAGGAGGAGGCGCTCATCGGCGAGGTGATCCCTGCGGCCGCTGCCTTCCTGGGCCTGGCCTTCATCGCCTGCACGCTGGTCATTGCAGGCCTGCCACCCCTGCCAGGGTTTGTGGGCAAGTTCGCCATGGTGCATGCGCTGCTCAACCCTCTGGGGCTGGGCGCATCCAGCGGGTTCCAGCTGGGCGCGGCGGGCTGGACGCTGGTGGCCCTGCTGGTGGCCTCGGGCCTGCTGGCGCTGGTGGCCTTGACCCGTGCAGGCATCCGCCATTTCTGGGCCGCACATGATCGGTCGGCCCCCAAGCTGCTGGTACTGGAAGGCTTGCCGATTGCCCTGCTGCTGGGTGCCTGCGCGGCGCTGGCCTGGCAGGCCGGCGCCGTGATGCGCTACACCCAAGCAACGGCCGACGCATTGCACGCGCCCGCTGGCTACATGCGCGCGGTGATGACCGCTGAGCCCGTGCCCAACCCGCCCCAGCCAGCCACCACACCGGGGGGCAACCTGCCATGAAGCCAGAGTCCCTTCCCACATCCACATCGCCCCGGCCTTTCAAGCGGCTGGTGCCCGCGCCCCTGCTGTCCCTGGCGCTGCTGGGCCTGTGGCTGCTGCTCAACCGCAGCCTGAGTGCCGGGCATTTTGTGCTGGGTACCGTGCTGGCGCTGGCGATTCCGCTGCTCACGGCCGGGCTGCGCCCGCTGCCGGTGCGCGTGCGCAAACCGGGCGCTGTGCTGCGCCTGGCCTTCACGGTGGTGGCCGACACCACCCGCTCCAACCTGGCCGTGGCCCGCCTGCTGCTGGCGCCCGGCCGCAGGCGCCACCCTGCAGGGTTTGTGCACATCCCGCTCGATGTGCGCGACCCCAACGCGCTGGCCGTGCTGGCCATGATCGTCTGCATCACCCCCGGCACCGCCTGGGCCGAGCTGTCGCTGGACCGCAGCATGCTGCTGTTGCACGTGCTGGAGCTGGACGACCCCGCCACCGTGATCGCCGACGTGAAGCGGCGCTACGAGGCCCCCTTGATGGAGATTTTTGAATGACCCCGATACTGGATTGGGCCCTCCCGATCGCCCTGTTCATGCTGGCCCTGGCCATGGGCTGCGCGCTGGTGCGCCTGCTCAAGGGCCCCTCCGCACAAGACCGGGTGCTGGCGCTCGACTGCATGTACCTGAGCGGCATGCTCGTGATGCTGGTGCTGGGCCTGCTGTATGGCAGCAAGAACTACTTCGAGGCCGCGCTGCTGCTGGCGCTGTTCAGCTTTGTGGGCAGCATGGCCATGGCCAAGTTTCTGCTGCGTGGCGAGGTGATCGAATGACCGAAGCCGCTACCACTGCCGCCGCCGTGCTGCCGCTCTGGCTTGAAATCATCGTGGCCTTGCTGGTGCTGGCGGGCGCCGGGCTGGCGCTGCTGGGCTCCACCGGCTTGCTGCGCCTGCCCACGTTCTTCGAGCGCGTGCACGCGCCTGCCATCATCGCCACGCTGGGCTGCTGGCTGATCATGCATGGCACGGTGCTGTACTTCTCGGTGGCCGACCGCAGCCTGGCGCTGCATGCACTGTTGATCGCCGTGTTCGTGGCGATCACCGTGCCGATCATGTCGATCTTTTTGATGCGCGCGGCGCTGTTCCGCGCGCGGCAGATGGGGCTGGATGTGCCTCCCAGCCTGAGCCAGCCCAAGGCATCTGCAGCGCCTGCAGATGCCAAAGACTCCTGATTTGATAGCTGCTTGCGCTTGATGGACGCGCGCAAGCAGCCATTTTTGTCACTATTTTTGGTCTGAGAACCCGAAGCCACCGCCGCCCGGCGTGTGGATTTCAAACACGTCGCCCGGTTGCATCTCGGCCTGGCCGATGTGGTCCAGCAGTTCCACGCGGCCATCGCTGCGCACCACCTTGTTGATGCCCACGGCCCCCGGCTGGCCACCCGCCATGCCAAACGCGCCATGGTGGCGGCCGTTCGACAGGATGCTGGCCGTCATCGGTTCCAGAAAGCGCACCCGGCGGATGCCGCCGTCGCCACCCTTCCACTGGCCCGCACCGCCCGAGCCCTTGCGGATCTCGTAGCCCTCCAGCCGCACCGGAAAGCGGAACTCCAGCACCTCGGGGTCCGTCAGGCGCGAATTGGTCATATGGCACTGCACGACGCTGGTGCCGTCAAACCCGCCCACGAGCTGCCCGTTCGCATCCCACACGCCACCCGCGCCGCTGCCGCCCGAGATGGTCTCGTAGTACTGGTAGCGCGTGCTGCCAAAGGTGAAGTTGTTCATGGTGCACTGCCCCGCCGCCATCAGGCCCAGCGCGCCATACAGCGCATTGGTGATGCAGGTGGAGGTCTCCACATTGCCCGCCACCACCGAGGCTGGCGGATTGGGGTTGAGCATGCTGCCGGGCGGGATGATGACGTTGAGCGGCTTGAGGCACCCAGCATTCAGCGGAATGTCGTCGTCCACCAGCGTGCGGAACACATACAGCACCGCCGCCATGCACACAGCCGTGGGCGCGTTGAAGTTGTTGGTCTGCTGCGGGCTGGTGCCGGTGAAGTCGATGGTGGCGCTGCGGCTTTGCGCATCCACATTCACGGCCACGCTGATCTGCGCGCCGTTGTCCAGCGGCAGCGTGAACTGGCCGTCCTTCAGGCGGGTGATCACACGGCGCACGGATTCCTCGGCGTTGTCCTGTACGTGGCGCATATAGGCCTGCACCACATCCAGCCCAAACTCGCCCACCATGCGGCGCAGCTCCTGCTGGCCTTTCTCGTTGGCGGCGATCTGCGCGCGCAGGTCGGCCATGTTCTGTTGCGGGTTGCGCGAAGGGTACTCGCCGCTTTCCAGCAGCGCGATCATCTCCGCCTCACGCAGCACACCGCGCTCCACCAGCTTCACGTTGTTGATCTGCACGCCCTCTTCCTCGATGCGTGTGGAGAACGGCGGCATGGAGCCGGGCGTGGTGCCGCCCACATCGGCATGGTGGCCCCGGCTGCCCACATAGAACGTGGGCGTGGCCTCGTCGGCGATGTAGACCGGCGTGATGACCGTGATGTCGGGCAAGTGCGTGCCACCGTGGTACGGGTCGTTGAGCACGAACACATCGCCGGGCTGCATCTTGCCCGCGTTCTCACGGATCACGGTTTTAATGCTCTCGCCCATCGAACCCAGGTGCACCGGCATGTGCGGCGCGTTGGCGATGAGGTTGCCTGCGGTGTCAAACAGCGCGCAACTGAAGTCCAGCCGCTCCTTGATGTTCACCGAGTAGGCCGTGTTCTGCAGCTGCAGCCCCATCTGCTCGGCGATGTTCATGAACAGGTTGTTGAACACCTCCAGCAGCACCGGGTCCACCGTGGTGCCCACGGCATGCTGCACGGCGCGCGCCACGCGGCGGTTGAGCAGTAGGTGGTCCAGCTCGGTCAGTACGGCCTCCCAACCGGGCTCTACGATGGTGGTGGCGTTCTTCTCGGCAATGATGGCCGGGCCGGGGATCACATCGCCGGGGCGCAGATCCTCACGCACCACCAGGGCGGCGTCGTGCCATGCTGCAACGCCATCCACCCCGCCGGTGTACATGCGCACAGTGCTGCGGCGCGGCACCTCGCGCGCAGGTTGCAGCGTGTGGCGCGGCTCCACGGGCGCATCGCCGGGCACCACGGCCTCGACGGACACGGCCTCCACCACCAGGCCCTTGCCCTGCATGAGGAACGCAAAACGCTGGCGGTAGGCGTTCTCGAACGCGGCGGTGATTTCGGCCAGCGAGCCCAACGGCACGATGAGCGCCGAGTCGCTGCCCTCGTAGCGCACATGCACGCGGCGGTGCACCACGGCTGTGCCCGCGCCCACCTGCTGGCGCTCCAGCTCGGTGCGCGCGGTGGTGGCCAGCTGCTCCAGCGTGGCTTCGATGCCTGCGAGCGCTTCGGGCGCGAGCTTGGTTTCCACCGCCTGTTCGCGGATCACGTTCTGGTCCGCCAGGCCCATGCCGTAAGCACTGAGCACGCCCGCCAGCGGGTGCACAAACACGCGTGTCATGCCTAAAGCATCGGCCACCAAACACGCATGCTGGCCGCCCGCGCCCCCAAAGCATTGCAGCGTGTAGCGCGTCACGTCATACCCACGCGCTACGCTGATCTTCTTGATCGCGTTGGCCATCTGCTGCACGGCGATCTGGATGAAGCCATGGGCCACGTCTTCTTGCGAGCGGCCGCTTTGCACCGCCAGCTGCGCAAACTTCTGCCCCACCACATCGCGATCGAGCGCCTCGTTGGCTGCGTGGCCAAACACCTTGGGGAAGTGCGCGGGCTGGATCTTGCCCACCATCACGTTCGCATCGGTCACGGCCAGCGGGCCGCCCCGGCGGTAACTGGCAGGGCCGGGGTTCGCGCCCGCGCTTTCGGGGCCGACGCGGAAGCGTGCGCCGTCAAAACCCAAGATAGAGCCGCCACCAGCCGCGACGGTGTGGATGCTCATCATCGGCGCACGCATGCGCACGCCCGCCACCTGGGTCTCGAACTCGCGCTCGAACTCGCCCGCGTAGTGGCTCACGTCGGTGCTGGTGCCGCCCATGTCAAAGCCGATGACCTTGTCGTGGCCCGCCAGGCCTGCGGTGCGCGCCATGCCAACGATGCCGCCTGCGGGGCCTGAGAGGATCGCGTCCTTGCCCTGGAACACCTGCGCATCCGTGAGGCCGCCCGACGACTGCATGAAGAACAGCTTCACGCCTGGCATCTCGCTGGCCACCTGGTCCACATAGCGGCGCAGGATGGGCGACAGGTAGGCATCCACCACCGTGGTGTCACCCCGGCTCACCAGCTTCATCATGGGGCTGGTGGCGTGGGATGCACTCACCTGTGTGAAGCCCGCTTCGCGCGCAATGCGGGCGGCGGCTTCTTCGTGTGCGGTGTAGCGGTAGCCGTGCATGAACACGATGGCCGCGCTGCGCAGGCCCGCGTCGTAGGCCGCCCACAGGCGTTCTTTCAGGTGCGCTTCGTCCAGCGGCTCAATCACCTCGCCCCGTGCGCCCACACGCTCCTGCGCCTCGATCACGCGCTCATACAGCAGCTCGGGCAGCACGATGTGGCGGTCGAACAGACGCGGGCGGTTCTGGTAGGCGATGCGCAGCGCGTCCTTGAAGCCCTTGGTGGTGATGAGCAGCGTGGGCTCGCCCTTGCGCTCCAAGAGCGCGTTGGTGGCCACGGTGGTGCCCATCTTCACGCATTCCACCAGCTCGGGCGTCACGGGCTCGCCGGGCTTCAAACCGAGCAGGTGGCGGATGCCTGCGACAGCCGCGTCCTTGTACTGCTCGGGGTTCTCCGACAACAGCTTGTGCGTGACCAGCGTGCCGTCCGGCCGCTTGCCCACCACGTCGGTGAAGGTGCCGCCCCGGTCGATCCAGAACTGCCAGCGGGACATGGGTGAAACTTGGTGGGACATGAATAACTATCTTTTTGATAGCTACCAGCGCTTATCAGATAAGCGCTAGAGCACGGTTTTATTCAAAATTCTGCGCCGATCAAAGGGATGCCGCCGAGCGCGCCGCCTGGTCGTACATGCCTGAGAGCACACGCAGCAACCGGGCCAGCTCGCCGATGTCGCGGTTCAGCGCGTCGTCGGCTTTCAGGGCGTCGATCAGGCAGCTCTCGCGGATCTCGCGGTAGCGCTGCACGTAGGCGCGGCCCACATCGGTGGCAGCGTAGGTCACTTCCTTGCCGTTCTTTTGCGAGGCCACGACGCCCAGGTTCTGCAGCTTTTTCAGCGCATAGTTCACCAGGTGCGTGTCTTCCACATTCATGATGAAGCAGATGTCGGCAAGGCGTTTGTCGCGCGCGCGGTGCGTGACATGGTGCAGAACCACCACGTCGAGCGGCGTCAGGTCCTTGAGCCCCGCCGCCGCCATGCAGTGCACCACCCAGCGGTGGAAGGCATTGCCCGCCACGATGAGGCCGAACTCGAACTCGCTCATTTCTGCGCTCTGGGCCGACACCAGGTGTGCTGATGACACGATGGGGCCGGAGTCGGTTTTGGCCTTGGGCTTGGCGTCAGATTTCATGGCGGGTTCGGGCCTGTGGGTTCTGTCATTGGCACGGGATATGCATGGGGCATTGTAGGCAAGTCGATGGTAATTTGTTGGCAATTTGTCAGCGTTTAGGCAAAACACCTATCGCAATCGGATCGGCTTCCGATACAGTGATTTGTTACATCCAACCTTGTACATCCAACCCTGCGGAGCAATATCCATGAAGCGTCGAATCTTCCCCGTGACCGCACTTGCCCTGACCCTGGCGGCGGGCCTGTCTGCCACCTCGGCATTCGCCCAGACCAAGTGGGATCTGGCAGCCGCCTACCCAGCCACCAACTTCCACACCGAGAACATGGTGCAGCTGGCCGGCGATGTAGACAAGGCCACGGGGGGCAAGCTCAAGATCACGGTGCATGCCAACGCCGCGCTGTTCAAGGCGCCCGAAATCAAGCGCGCGGTGCAAGGCGGCCAGGCGCAGATGGGTGAGATCCTGCTGGCCAACTTCCAGAACGAATGGCAGCTGTTTGGTGTGGACGGCCTGCCCTTCCTGGCCGACAGCTACGACGCCTCCAAGAAGCTCTACGCCGCGCAAAAGCCGTTCCTGGAGAAGAAGCTGGCCGAACAAGGCATGGTGCTGCTGTATGCCGTGGCCTGGCCTCCCCAAGGCATCTACACCAAGAAGCCCCTGGCCTCGGCCGCCGACCTCAAGGGCATCAAGTGGCGCGCCTACAGCCCCGCCACCGCCCGCATTGCCGAACTGGTGGGCGCACAGCCCGTGACGGTGCAGGCCGCAGAGTTCTCGCAGGCCCTCGCCACGGGTGTGGTCGAATCGACGATGACCTCGGGCGCCACCGGTGTGGACAGCAAGCTGTACGAGCACCTCAAGTTCTACTACGACACCCAGGCCTGGCTGCCCAAGAACGCCGTGCTGGTGAACAAGAAGGCGTTTGACGCGCTGGACAAGCCCAGCCAGGACGCCCTCCTCAAGGCCGGTGCCGACGCCGAAGCACGTGGTTGGGCTGCCAGCGCCAAGGTCAATACCGACACCATCGCCAAGCTCAAGGCCAATGGCATGGCGGTAGAAGCGCCGCCCGCCGCCCTGAAGGCCGACATGGCCAAGGTCGGCGACACCATGCTCAAGGAATGGCTGGACAAGGCCGGTCCTGAGGGCAAGGCGCTCATCGACGCCTACCGCAAGTAAGCCCGGGCACCTGCGCAATGCGTCGTCTGCTGGACTTTCTGTACGACAGCGCCGCCGCCCTGGCGGCGCTTTTTATGGTCGGCCTGCTGGGCATGGTGCTGCTGTCCATCGCCAGCCGGCAGTTCCACTTCCACGTGCCGGGCACGGATGCCTACGCAGGCTATCTGATGGCGGCTGCGGGTTTTCTGGCGCTGGCCCACACCTTGAAGCGCGGCGAACACATCCGCGTCACGCTGCTGCTCAACTTTTTGAAGGGCGGGGCCAAGAAAGCCTTTGAGATCTGGGCCCTGGCCATTGCCACGCTGCTGGCCGTGCTGTTTGCGGTGTACAGCTGCAAGCTGGCTTGGCAATCGCACGAGTTCCACGACATCTCCACCGGCAGCGATGCCACCCCCCTGTGGATTCCCCAGATCGCCATGGCCGTGGGCACGGTGATTCTGGCCATCGCCTTCATCGACGAGCTGGTGCTGGAGGTGATGAACAAACGCGCCGACGCCCATCCCGGCGAAGCCTTGCGCAATGAATAAGACAACCAGGTCCACCTACCATGAGTGATCTCGCCATTACCGGCCTGCTGGTCCTGTCGCTGTTCCTGATCCTGGGCAGCGGTGTGTGGATCGGCCTCACCCTCTCGGGCGTCGCCTGGATCGGCATGCAACTGTTCTCGTCGCGCCCAGCGGGCGATGCGATGGCGGTGACGATCTGGGGCAGCGCCTCCAGCTGGACCTTGACCGCCCTGCCCCTGTTCATCTGGATGGGGGAAATCCTGTTCCGCACCCGGCTGTCGCAAGACATGTTCAAGGGGCTGGCCCCCTGGGTGCAGGCGCTGCCGGGCCGCCTGCTGCACACCAACGTGGTGGGCTGCACGATTTTTGCCGCCGTGTCGGGGTCGAGTGCCGCCACCTGCGCCACCATTGGCAAGATGACACTGCCCGAACTGACACGCCGGGGCTACCCTGAGCACATGGTGGTGGGCACCCTGGCCGGTGCCAGCACGCTGGGCCTCTTGATCCCGCCGTCGATCATCATGATCGTCTACGGCGTATCGGCCGAAGTGTCCATCTCGCAGCTGTTCATTGCGGGCGTGCTGCCGGGCATTCTGCTGGCGGCCTTGTTCTCAGGCTACATCATGGTCTGGGCGCTGCGGCACCCCGACCAGATTCCCGCCGCCGACGTGCGCCTGACCTTTGCGCAAAAGCTGGCCGAGTCGCGCAGCCTGATCCCTGTGGTGCTGCTGATTGCAGCGGTGTTGGGCAGCATCTACACCGGTTTTGCCACGGCCACCGAAGCCGCAGCCGTGGGTGTGGTGGGCTCGCTGGTGCTCTCGGCCGTGCAGGGCTCGATGAGTTGGAGCACATTCAAGGAATCGCTGATGGGGGCCACGCGCCTGTACTGCATGATCGCGCTGATCCTGGCCGGTGCCGCGTTTCTCACGCTGTCCATGGGCTATATCGGTCTGCCGCGCCACCTGGCTGAATGGATTGCGTCGCTGGGGCTGAATCAGGGGCAGCTCCTCGTCGCGTTGGCCGTGTTCTTCATCATTCTGGGCTGCTTCCTGGACGGCATCTCCATGGTGGTGCTCACCATGGGCGTGCTCATGCCCACGGTGCAGGCTGCGGGCATCGACCCCATCTGGTTCGGCATCTTCATTGTGCTGGTGGTCGAGATGGCGCAGATCACACCGCCCGTGGGCTTCAACCTGTTCGTGCTGCAAGGAATGACGGGCCGGCAGCTGCCCTGGATCGCCAAGGTGGCCCTGCCCATGTTCCTGCTGATGTGCGCGGCCGTGGCGCTGCTCTATATCTTCCCCGGCATCGTCACTTGGCTGCCGCAGCAGATGGCGGCGCGCTGAGCCGCCGGCATACGAAACGGGTGTGGTCCAGACCAGGGTCACTCCGTTTTGCTCTTTTGGGGGAAGGCGCGAAGCGACCCAGGGGGACTTCATTTGCTGTGACAATCCCCCCATGCTCAATGTTCTGGCCATCTGCATCGGCGCCTGTGTGGGCGCACTGGCGCGCTGGCGCCTGGGCCTGTGGCTCAGCCCGGGCGGCTTGATTCCCTGGGGAACCCTGGCAGCCAACCTGATGGGCGGTTATCTCATCGGCGTGTGTGTGGCTGTTTTTCACGCCCTGCCCCAGATCGATCCCGTCTGGCGGCTGGCCTTGGTCACGGGTTTTCTGGGCGCACTCACCACGTTCTCCAGCTTCTCGGCCGAGGTGGTTGAAATGTTGATGGTGCAACGCTACGCCATGGCCCTGGGCACTACAGCACTGCACCTGTTCGGGTCGCTATGCCTGACGGCGCTTGGCATACAAAGTGCTTCATATTTCATAGCAGCCCGCGCATTGTAGACTTGCCCAAGGGCCCATTTTTCTCTACACCTCATCCTCCATTGCATTACGCTGCCCAAGCCGGTGGCCGCAGCATTCGCCCCACCCCTTTTCCCCCACAGACCGACACGAAGAGTCTCTTATGGACGCCAATACCCAACTCAACGAACGCCGCCTGGCCGATGCCTGGGCGGAACTGCAGAACCACGCAGTCAACGGCAACCCCTTGCACGCAGACGCATATCGCCTCGCGTTTGCCGACCCGGAATTCCTGTTCCGCCGCGAGACACGCGGCATCCGCTTTCAGCTGGAAATGCTCAAGCCCGACCTGGGCCAGGCCGAGCAAGGCATCGAGAACACCGTGGTGGTCTACGGCAGCGCCCGGTTTGTGGCACCCGACGAGGCCTCAGCCCAGTTGGCCGAGGCCGAGGCCAGTGGCGACGAGGTGCGCCTGCAGCGTGCCCAGCAGGCCGTGCGCAACGCCCGCTACTACGACCTCGCCCGCCAGTTCGCCAAGGTGGTGGCGGAATACAGCGAGCACCAGCGCCCCGCAGACCGCATCTACATCTGCACGGGCGGCGGCCCCGGCATCATGGAGGCCGCCAACCGGGGTGCCCACGAAGCCGGTGCACTGAACGTCGGCCTGAACATCGCCCTGCCCCACGAGCAAAGCGGCAATCGCTTCATCTCGCCCTCGCTCTCCTTCAAGTTCCACTACTTCGCGCTGCGCAAGATGCACTTCATGATGCGCGCCAAGGCATTGGTGGCCTTCCCGGGGGGTTTTGGCACGCTGGACGAACTGTTCGAGGTGCTCACGCTGGTGCAGACCAAGAAAGCCAAGCCCGTGCCCATCGTGCTGTTTGGCACCGACTACTGGAGGCGGCTGATCAACTTCGAGGTGCTGGTGGAAGAAGGCACGATCTCCGCCCAAGACCTCAAGCTCTTTCACTACACCGACGACCCGCAAGAAGCGTGGGAGCTGATCAAGTCGTTCTACCAGCTGTAGGCCTTTCTTTGCCTACTGGCTCCGCACGGCAAGCGGCACTCAGCGCGGCCCCTGCCCCGGCTGTTTTTTCTCGCCCCCGATGCGCCACGCCAGCCGGGCGCCGCCCAGGCCTGCGGCGCCCACCCCCCAGAACAGGCCGCTCACGCCAATCACCGCCCCGGCCGATCCGAACATCAGGGGCATCAGCACGCTGGATGCGTTGATGGCCATGAGGCGCAGACCCAGAGCTTCGCCCTGGCGATGTGAGGGCGTGATCTGGTGCAGCAGGCTCATCACCATGGGCTGCCCCGTGCCCAGCACCAGGCCTAGCAACACCGAGCACAGCCCCATGGCCCAGGCGCTTTGCAGCATGGGGTACACCGCAAACAACACGGCCGTCACCAGCATGGCGCCGGCCATTACGCCCCGCTCGCGCAAGTGCTTGGCCACAAAGGGCATAAGCACGCGGATCACAGTGGCCGCAATCGCAAACGCCCCGAAGATGGTGCCAATGACCGCCGCCGACAAGCCGCGCTCATGCCCCAGCAGCGGCACCGCAAAGGCATGCACATCCCAGCACGACGAGATGAGCCAGTTCACGATGAGCAGGCGGCGAAACGGTGGGTCGTTCAGCAGATCCCAGGCACGCTGTGGCGGGCCATCTTTGGCGGAGGCTGCAGCCGCAGCGGGCAGATCCTGCGTGCTGCGCACACACCACCAACTGACCAGGGGCAGCAACGCCAGCAACGCAAAGGCCGCGCGGTAGCCTTCCAGGCTGCCCGGGGTGGTACCCGCATGGTCGATGGCCAGCCCCGCCGCAAATGGGCCGATGAAGTTGGACACCGCCGGGCCTATCGACAGCCAGCTGAACACCTGCTTGAGTGCGGTGGCGTCATGCACGGCGCGGCCCGCGTGGCGTTGCACGGCAATGGTGGCGCCCCCTGCGCCGGCGCCAGTCATCAAGGCCGCAACGCACAAGACCGCATAGGTCGGAAACACCACCGCCAGCCCAGCGCCCATGCACGCCACAGCCACCGAATAAGCCATCGGGCGCTTGAGGCCGTGGCGGTCTGCAAACCGGCCCGCAGGAAGGGCCAGAAACACCTGGGTGAGCGCGAACAGCGCCACCAGAAACCCCACCGCTGCCACGCTGTAGCCCTCGCGCAGCGCGAGCAGGGGCGCGGCCAGCCGCATGCCAGCCATGCTGCCGTGCACACAGATCTGCGCGGCAATCAGCCGGGCCAGTGCCCAGTTCACAGCGGATCGTCCTCGGGGTCCAGCCCCGGCAACGGCACGGTGGTGGCCCCTGGCGCAGGCAGGTCCTGCACATCCCGCAGGCGCTTCTGGATGGCGCGGGTGCGCACGCCCACCTCGTCAAACTTCTTGGCGGCGGCGTCGATGGATTTTTTGGTGGCCTCCACCACATCGCCAAACTTGGCGAACTCGGTCTTGACCATGCCCAGAAGGCTCCACACTTCTGACGAGCGTTTTTCAATCGCCAGCGTCTTGAAGCCCATCTGCAGGCTGTTGAGCATGGCGGCCAGATTGGCCGGGCCTGTGATCATCACGCGGCAATCGTTCTGCACGGCCTCGACCAGGCCGGGACGGCGCATGACCTCGCCAAACAGGCCTTCGGTGGGCAGGTACAGCACGGCAAAGTCGGTGGTGTGTGGGGGCGAGACGTACTTCGCGAAGATCTTCTTGGCTTCGAGCTTGATCGAGGTCTCGAACGCATTGCCCGCAGACAAGATGGCCGCCTTGTCGGCCGCGTCCTGCGCATCCATCAGGCGCTGGTATTGCTCCACCGGGTACTTGGAGTCGATGGGCAGCCACACCGGGTGCTCGTCGCTCTTGCCCGGCAGGCGGATGGCAAATTCCACCAACTCATCGCTGCCTGGCACGGTCTTGACGTTGCGCGCGAACTGCTCGGGGGTAAGCACGTTGTCGATGATGGCGCCGAGCTGCATTTCGCCCCAGGTACCGCGCGACTTCACGTTGGTCATCACACGCTTCAAGTCGCCCACGCTGCCGGCCAAGGTCTGCATCTCGCCCAGGCCCTTGTGCACTTGTTCGAGCCGGTCGCTCACCAGCTTGAAGGATTCGCCCAGGCGCTGCTCCAGCGTGGCGTGGAGCTTTTCGTCCACCGTGCGGCGCATTTCTTCGAGCTTGGTGGCGTTGTCGGCCTGGATGGCGGCCAGGCGCTCGTTGAGCGCCGTGCGCAGTTGTTCGGCATTGTGCTGGCTGCCCTGCACCAGCCCGGTGAGCTGCTGCGACACCGCGTCTTGCAGCACCGCAAACTGGTTCTTGATCTGAAAGCTGTTGGCTTCGAGCTGGTCTTTGAGCGCTTGCGACATCACCCCCAGCTGCGACTGGGTGTCGCTCTTGAGCGAATCGAGCGTGAGGCGCGTGGCTGCGTCCAGGGCCGTGAGGCGCTGCTCCAGCCGCGCCTCGAACACGCCAAAGGCGGCCAACAGCTCAGCACGGCCGTTGCGCGATTCGGCCACCGCCTGCGTCAAACGCTCATCGACCGCGTGGCGCAGCCCCTCCAGCGTGGTCTGCGTGGTTTGGGTGAAGCCGCGCAGTTGCTGGCCCATGCCATCCAGCGCGCCATCGTTCTTGGCCACGGCCAGCTGGGTGGCCTGAGCAGTGCGCTCCAGTGCCTGCAGGCGGGCCAGCCATTCGGGCGGCAAATCCACGCGGGGGCGACGCAGCGCCAGCAGCGCGAGCGCGATGAACACCAGGGCCAGTGCGGCCAGCAGAACGAGGGTATCGGTAGTCAAGGAAGGATTACTATGGTTTCGATAGCTGCCAGCGCTTATCTATCAAGCGCTAGCGGCCAATTTCTCTTAATAGATCCGGCGTTACTGCGCCCGCAGGCCAGGCACGGGCTGGTTCACCGGAGTGAGGGGGGCACGCCCGCCCAAAAAGGCAATCAGGTTGTCCGCCGCCAGGTTGGCCATGGCGCGGCGCGTGGGCACCGTGGCGCTGGCGATGTGGGGCGTGAGCACCACGTTGGGCACGGTGAGCAGATCGGGGTGCACGCTGGGCTCGCCTTCAAACACATCCAGACCCGCCGCGGCAATGCGGCCTTCGCGCAGCGCCACGGCCAAAGCCGCGTCGTCCACAATGCCGCCACGCGCAATGTTGATGAGGGTGGCCGTGGGCTTCATCAGCGCCAGTTCGACCGCGCCAATGGTGTGGTGCGAGGCTGCGCTGTACGGCACCACCAGCACCACATGGTCGGCCGTGCGCAGCAAGTCTTCCTTGCCCACGTAGGTGGCCTTGCATTCGGCTTCCAGGTCAGCCGACAGGCGCGAGCGGTTGTGATAAACCACCTTCATGCCAAAGCCATGCGCGCCGCGCTTGGCAATGCCCTGCCCGATGCGACCCATGCCGATGATGCCCAGCGTGCTGCCGTGGATGTCGCTGCCCGCGAACATGTCGTAGCTCCACTTCGTCCACTTGCCAGCGCGCAGGTAATGCTCGCTCTCGGTCATGCGGCGCGCCGTGGCCATCAAGAGCGCAAAGCCGAAGTCGGCCGTGGTCTCGGTCAGCACGTCGGGGGTGTTGGTGCCCAACACGCCCGCCGCCGTCATCGCGTCCACATCAAAGTTGTTGTAGCCCACGGCCATGTTGGCGCAGATTTTGAGACGCGGCGCCGCAGCCAGCAGTGCGGCATCCACGCGCTGGCTGCCGGTGGTCAGCACTCCGTCCTTGTCCATCAAGCGCGCGGCCAACTCGGCTGGGGTCCAGATCACGTCGTCGGGGTTGTCCTCCACGTCGAAGTGCGCGCGCAGGCGGTCCACGATGTCGGGGAAGATAGCTCGGGCGACCAGGATGCGGGGTTTGCTCATGAATCTTCAGTCTCCAATGTATCGATACGGCTGCCGTACCTTGTAACTGGCGCGGCCCGCACCAGCGGCCACCGTGCAAGGGTAGCCCCGCCGCACTGGTGGCGTCCCCCTTCCCATCGCGCAGCGATGAGAGAAGGGGGAAGCGGCGCGCCGCTCAAGGGGATGGTCACTACCTAAACCAGATGAAAGTCATGACGACAAACAGCGGCACCAGGATGCCCCCCGACCACAGCATGTAGCCAAAGAAGCTGGGCATCTTCACGCCCCGGTCTTCGGCGATGGCCTTGACCATGAGGTTGGGTGCGTTGCCGATGTAGGTGTTGGCCCCCATGAACACGGCCCCTGCCGAGATGGCAGCCAGTGTGGGCGCCAGGGTGGTCATCAGCACGGCAGGGTCGCCACCGGCAGTGTTGAAAAACACGAGGTAGGTGGGGGCGTTGTCCAGGAACGAGCTCAGGGCACCCGTGGCCCAAAAATACATGGCCGGGTCGGGCGAACCATCTGCGCGGGTCACGGCCGACACAACGGCGCCAAACGGACCGTTGACGCCCGCCTTGAGCATGGCGATAACCGGGATGATGGTGAGAAAGATGCCCGCAAACAGCTTGGCCACCTCTTGCATCGGCCCCCAGCCGAACTGGTTGTCTTCATGCACCTTCTTGGGCGTGAGCCACAGGGATACAAAGGTGACGATGACCAAACCGACGTCGCGCACGATGCCAGGCAGGCCAACGTCGGTGCCCGCGATGTTGAACACCACCGACGACTTCCAGAAGCCGCTGACCAGCACCAGCGCCACCACCACGCCCAGCAGGGCAAAGTTGACCTTGCCATCAAAGCCGATGGCCCGGCTGTCGGGTGTGGGGTCGGCCGTGACCACCTCTTCGCTGCGGCGGTAGTACCAGGAATCGAGCACAAAGAAGATGACCAGCAGCGCCCCCACGAGGAAAAGCGTTTCCTGGAAGATGTGGCTCACCGTCCAGAAGAAATCCACGCCCTTCAGGAAGCCCAGGAACAGCGGCGGATCGCCCAGCGGCGTGAGCGAGCCCCCGGCGTTGGACACGATGAAGATGAAGAACACCACCACATGCGCCACATGCTTGCGGTTGTCGTTGGCGCGGATCAGGGGGCGGATCAGCAGCATGGACGCCCCGGTCGTGCCCATGAAGCTGGCCAGCACGGCGCCAATGGCCAGGATGGTGGTGTTGAGCCCCGGGCTGCCATGCAGGTTGCCGCGAATGAAAATCCCGCCCGCCACCGTGAACAGCGCAGTCAGCAGGATCACAAACGGGATGTACTCCGCCACCAGCGCATGCACCAGGCTCACGCCCGCCATGCCGGGGCCGAATGTGATGGCAAACGGCACCAGAAACGCCAGCCCCCAAGCTGCCGCCACCTTGCCAAAGTGGTGGTGCCAGAAGATCGGCGCCAGGAGCGGCATGAGGGCAATCGACAGCAGAATGCCCGCGAATGGAACGCCCCAGAGGACGGACAGCGTGCTGCCATCGATGTCGGCGGCCAGGGCCCAGCCGGGCAGTGCCGCCAAAAGACCGGCCACTGCCAGCCCGCGCGAGAGTTTCATGGGTTGTGTCTCCATCCAGTTATAAAAATCGGGTCGCCTCACGGCGGTTTGACGTACTTCACAGCACATCGCGGCACTTCACGGAACCTCTGGGCGCTTCCGAGCGCCAGCGCGGCTACGCTGTCGCAGGGATATCAAACACCTGCCGCAGGTAGGCGAGGTATTTCTCGTCATCACACATGCCCTTGCCCGGCGTGTCCGACAGCTTGGCCACAGGCTGGTCGTTGCAACGCGTCATCTTGATGACCACCTGCAGCGGCTCGTGCGCTGGCGGGCTGCCCAGGTCATTGGTGAGATTGGTGCCAATTCCAAACGCCAGCTGGCAGCGGCCCCGGAACTGCTGGTACAGCTCGATGGTGCGCGGCACCGTGAGCGCATCGCTGAAGATCAGCGTCTTGGTCAGCGGGTCCACGCGGTTCTTGCGGTAGTGGTCCAAAAGGCGCTCGCCCCAGGCGAACGGATCGCCGCTGTCATGCCGCGCGCCGTCAAACAGCTTGCAAAAGTAAAGGTCAAAGTCGCGCAGGAAGGCGCTCATACCGTAGACGTCCGACAGCGCAATGCCCAGGTCCCCCCGGTACTCCTTGGCCCACATTTCAAAGCCAAAGACCTGGCTGTCGCGCAGGCGCGGGCCCAGCGCCTGGCAGGCCTGCAGATATTCATGCGCCATGGTGCCCAACGGCGTCACGCCCAGCTTCATGGCATAGAGCACGTTGCTCGTGCCCGCAAACTGGCCGGGCCCTGCGGGGGCGCCGGGACGGCGGTCGCCCGTGCCCAGGCGGGCCACCAGCACACGCAGCACTTCTTCGTGCCAGGCGCGGCTAAAACGCCGGCGCGTGCCGTAGTCGGCAATCTTGAGATCCGACAGGCCGTCACCCTGCAGCAGCGCAATCTTGGCATCCAGGCGGCGGCGGCCTTCCAGGAAGTCGGGCACTTTCTGCGTGTTGCGAAAGTAGACCTCATTGACGATGGCCAACACCGGGATCTCGAACAGGATGGTGTGCAGCCACGGCCCCCGGATGGATATTTCGATCTCGCCGTTGTGCTGGGGCATGACGGTGATGTATTTCTCGTTGAGCTTGAACAGCCCGAGAAAATCCACAAAGTCGCTCTTGATGAAACGCAGGGATCGCAGGTAGGCCAGTTCGGCATCCTGGAACTGCAGGCAACACAGCGACCGGATCTCGTCGCGGATTTCGTTGGCAAACGGCGCCAGCTGCACGCCGGGGTTGCGGCACTTGAATTTGTATTCGACCTGCGCCCCCGGAAACTGGTGCAGCACGACCTGCATCATGGTGAACTTGTACAGGTCGGTGTCGAGCAGGCTGGTGATGATCATGGACAGGGCAAGCCTCAGAAATCGCGAACACGTTCCCAAGGCCTCAGACCGGGCAACGAAGCCACAAAGTGTAGGCCATCGGGAGCCCTGGCACCGCGCAAGGCCAGCGGCGTCAGCCAGGTTTCAGCCGCCGCACAGCGCCTGGCCTGGTTGAGTGCCCTGTGGTGCGCCAGCGCCTATCTGTGTTGCGTTACGCGCTATCAAAACCATACCAGCCAGTTTGCACGCGGTCAGCCGGGCACCACCAGAGCTTGCAGCACGGTGCGCAGCGCCTCGGGCACGGGCACCGGTCGGCGGGTTTCACGGTCCACATACACATGGATGAAATGGCCCGCGGCAGCGGTCAGTGGCTCGCCTTGGGCAAACAGGCCCACCTCATACCTGACGCTGGAGCCGCCCAGCCGTGCCACGCGGATGCCCGCCTCCACCGTCTGCGGAAACGCCAGCGGGGCAAAGTAGTTGCACTGGGTTTCGATCACTAGGCCAATGGTGCCGCCCGCATGGATATCGAGCACGCCCTGGTCGATCAGGTGGGCATTGACCGCAGTGTCAAACCAGCTGTAATACACGACGTTGTTCACATGGCCATACACGTCGTTGTCGGCCCAGCGTGTGGTGATGGAGCGAAAGGCCTGGTAGGCGCTGCGCGGCTGCGGGGACGGGCGGGCGGCCGGTGCGGACGCAGCGGCAGGGGTGGTGCTGGCGGCAGAAGTCATGGCCGCACATTCTGCCAGCGCTGGTGGTACTGCCAGGCCACGCGCCAGGTGTTGAGCTGGGCCAACACCGTGTCGTCCAGGTTGCGGCCGTAACCTCCGGCCATGGCAAAAACCAGGGGGATGCGCCGCTGCCACGCCCAGTCGAACACACGCCGGTCGCGCGCCTCCAGCCCGTCGTGCGTCACCGCCAGCCGCCCCAGGCGGTCACCTTCATGGGGGTCGGCACCTGCCAGATAGAAGATGAGCTGGGGCGCAAACCGCTGCTCCAGGGTATCGAGCGCCTGCTCCAGGGCCTGTAGATAGTCAGGGTCCGTGCAGCCATCGGGCAGCTCGACATCGAGGTCGCTGGGCTCCTTGCGGAACGGAAAGTTGCGAGCCCCGTGCAGCGACAGCGTGAACACGCTGTGGTCTCCCCGGAAGATGTGCGCCGTGCCGTTGCCCTGGTGCACATCCAGGTCGATCACCGCCACCTGAAGCGGCCGGGCGGTGCGCCCGCCGCCTCCCCGCGCCCATTCCACCTGCATCAACCGGGCGGCCACCGCCACGTCGTTGAACACACAAAACCCGCTGCCCTTGTCGGCATAGGCATGGTGCGTGCCCCCCGCAAGGTTGCCCGCCACCCCTTCGTGCAGCGCCACGCGGCTTGCAGCCACGGTAGCGCCCACAGAGCGCCGCGCGCGCTCGGCCATGGCCTCGCTCCAGGGAAACCCAATCTCGCGCTGGGCCAGGGGCGGCAGCGTGCCGTCGGCAATCGCATCGATGTAGTCGGGCGCATGGGCCAGCGCCAATTCGCGGTCGGATGCGGGCAAGGCCACCTGGAGCGACACACCCGGCAGGTGTTGGGCAATCCGGTCGCGCAGCAGTCTGTACTTGGCCATGGGAAACCGATGGCCTTCGGGCAAGGGCAGCACAAAATGGTCTGCGTAATAGGCGTGCATGACGCGATTGTGGCGAAGGGCGGATTTCTGGGTGGCCGTCCCTAATTTGCTGCACCGCAACAAAAAACCCTTGCAATCGCGAACGAAGCCCCTAAAATTCAACCCATGCTGCACTGCAACATGACTTACCGAGTCAGGGCCAGCGCAGATGTCTGTGAACCACCTGGCCTTCAAGGCCCTCATTTTTAGGAGATATGACATGACGCTGACCGCTGAACAAATCCTGGCCTCGCACAAAGCCAACATCGAAACCCTGTTTGGTCTGACCACCAAGGCCTTCGAAGGCGTGGAAAAGCTGGTTGAACTGAACGTGACCGCTTCGCGCGCCGCTTTGTCGGAAGCCGCTACCCACACCCAGGCTGTCCTGGGCGTGAAGGACGCACAAGAACTGCTGGCCCTGCAAGCCGGCCTGTTCCAGCCCCTGGCTGAAAAGACCGCCGCCTACAGCCGTCACCTGTATGACATCGCTTCGGGCACCGGCGCCGAATTCGGCAAGGCTTTTGAATCGCAAGCTGCTGATGCTCAGAAGAGCTTCACCAACCTGGTCGACAGCGCCGCCAAGAACGCACCTGCCGGCTCCGAAACCGCTGTGGCCGTGATGAAGAGCGCCGTCTCTGCTGCCAACAACGCTTTTGAATCCGTTCAAAAGGCCGTCAAGCAAGCGTCTGATGTAGCCGAAGCCAACTTCAACGCCGTGGCCAATACCGCTGCCAACGCCGCCAAGACTGCGGCTCCCCGCAAGCGCTAAGTCCAGTACCTGCGGTCTGGAGTGCAACCTCTAGGCCGCATTCAGGGAATACCCTGATAATTCAACCAAGCGCTGCGGACACCCTCCGCAGTGCACCAGTTGTCTCCTTGGATCCTCTCGAAACCCCCGTTTCAGGGATCCTTTTAAAGCCCGGTTCATGACCGGGCTTTTTTTTGCCTGGACCTTCCCGCAGCGCACTGGAACTGGCTCTGCGCGGCTTCAGCGGCCGGTTCGTTGGGCGACGGGCCCTCGTTGTGGCGGGCCTTGTCGGAAATTCCCGCCCCGTCCTTCCCGACGTGCAGACTCGGCTTTGCGCTGCATCAGACGCTTGCACCAAATCCCGATCTCTCTCGGGCGTTTATTAAGAATAATTCGTGTTTGCTTTATCATTAGCGGAGTTACAACCCCGAAAGATGCATCCATGTCGAAGACTGTGAAAGCCTTGCTGAGTGCTTGTGCCCTGGCCGCCGCTGCAGGCGTTGTCCATGCCCAGGAACAAGTCGTCAACCTCTACTCGGCCCGCCACTACTCCACCGACGAAGCGCTGTACAGCGGCTTCACCAAGGCCACTGGCATCAAGATCAACCGCGTGGATGCCGACGACGCCGGCATCCTGGCGCGCCTGAAGGCCGAGGGCGCTGCCTCGCCCGCGGATGTGATCCTGCTGGTGGACGCCGCACGTCTTTACAAGGGCGAAGTGGACGGTCTCTTCCAGCCCATCCAGTCCAAGGTGCTGAACGACGCCATCCCCGCCAACCTGCGCAGCAAGCCAGCCGCTGACGGCGGCATCGCCTGGTTCGGTCTTTCCACCCGCGCCCGCGTGATCGTCTACAACAAGGTCAAGATGCAAAAGGCGGACATCGATACCTACGAAGAGCTGGGCGACCCCAAAAACAAGGGCAAGCTGTGCATCCGCTCCGGCTCGCACCCCTACAACCTGAGCCTTTTTGGCGCTGTGACAGAGCACATGGGCGAGCAGAAGGCCGAGGCCTGGCTTAAGGGCCTAGTGGCCAACCTGGCGCGCCCTCCCAAAGGTGGCGACACGGACCAGATCAAGGCAGTGGCTGCTGGCGAATGCGATATCGCCGTGACCAATAGCTACTACCTGGCCCGCATGATGCGTTCTACCAAGCCTGAAGATGTGGCTGTGGTGAACAAGGTGGGCGTGGTGTTCCCCAACCAGGAATCCTGGGGCACCCACCTGAACATCGCGGGCGGCGCTGTGGCCAAGCACTCCAAGAACCAGGCCAACGCGGTCAAGTTTCTGGAATACCTGGCCAGCCCGGAAGCACAGAACTACTTTGCCAATGGCAACAACGAGTGGCCTGCCGCAAAGGGTGTGACCCTGGACAACCCTGCCCTCAAGGCCATGACGGGTGGACAGCCTTTCAAGAGCGAGACCATTCCTATCAGCGCAGTGGGTGCCAACACCACGAAGGTGCAGCAGATGCTGGACCGCGTCGGCTTCCAGTAAGCCCGCCCGGCTCCTGACAAGCCCGGCCTGGCCGGGCTTTTTTTCGCCTGCAGAAAGTCGGCCTCGATGCGCCATAATTGACGTTTACGTTAACGTCACTTACAGGAGACAGCACATGGACATCAAGGGCAAGGTATTCATCGTCACCGGCGGCGCATCGGGCCTGGGTGAAGGTACGGCACGCATGCTGGCGGCCCAGGGCGGCACCGTGGTCATTGCCGACATGCAGGCCGAAAAAGGCGAAGCCGTGGCCAAGGAGATCGGCGGCGCCTTTGTGAAATGTGATGTGAGCAACGAGGCCGATGGCCAGGCGGTAGTGGCCAAGGCGGTTTCGCTGGGCAAGCTCATGGGCCTGGTCAACTGCGCTGGCATTGCCCCCGCAGAAAAAACAGTGGGCAAGAACGGCGCCCATGCCCTCGCGCTGTTCAGCAAGACCATCACGGTCAACCTGATCGGCAGCTTCAATATGATCCGCCTGGCCGCCGAAGCCATGAGCAAGAACGAACCCGAATCCACCGGCGAGCGCGGTGCGCTGATCTCGACGGCCAGCGTCGCGGCCTATGACGGCCAAATTGGCCAGGCAGCCTATGCCGCATCCAAGGGCGGCGTGGTCGGCATGACACTGCCGATCGCCCGCGACCTGGCGCGCAACGGCATCCGCAATATGACAATTGCCCCCGGCATCTTCGGCACACCGATGCTGTTTGGCATGCCGCAAGAAGTTCAGGACGCGCTGGCCGCTGGTGTGCCCTTCCCCAGCCGCCTGGGCACGCCGCAGGACTATGCCAAGCTGGTGCAGCACATCTTTGAGAACGACATGCTCAATGGCGAAGTGATTCGCCTCGACGGAGCCATCCGCTTGGCACCACGCTGAAACAATGGCCTGTGGCGCCGACAGCGTCACACCTTATTTGCTATTAAATATATAGCAAACAATGCTTTCATATAAAGCGCTACAGGCCATTTTCTTCAAAATTCTACCTTTCGCACCTCCTGAGGAGGAGGTTGTCATTGCCAGGAAGGTAGACGGCTGTCATCAGCAGCCTGTTCACGGTTTCGCACGGTCGTAAGCAGGCTCTCAAACCAGGGTGACGCGACGCTCTGTCATCCAGGCATCCAGTTGCGCCGCCGGAACCGGCCGACTGAAGTAATACCCCTGGCCGGTATTGCAACCCAAAGATAGCAAAGCTTCACACTGCGTGGCCGTCTCGACCCCTTCGGCGATGGACTCCAGGTCGAGGCTGTGCGCCAAGCCGATGATGGCGCGCACGATGTGTTGGGCGCTGCCGTCTTCGCCAAGATGGCGCACGAAGGACTGGTCAATCTTGAGCTTGTGAACCCGCAGGCGCTGGATGTAGCTGAACGACGAGTAGCCTGTGCCAAAGTCGTCAATGGACAGCTGCACCCCCAGGTCGAACAGCTGCTGGACAATGGCGATCACCTTTTCGGGGGCGTCCATGGCAATGCTCTCGGTCAGCTCCAGCTCCAACATCTGAGGCGACACCCCGCTGTCAGCCAGTGCCTGCTGCACCATCTCGACCAAACCGGGATGGCGAAACTGAACCATCGACAGATTGACCGCCACCGTGAACCCGGTATGGCCCGCTTCGCACCACGCGCGTGCCTGTGCCAATGCCGTGCGCAATACCCATTCCCCAATGCCCAGAATCTGCCCACTGCTTTCCGCCACGGGGATGAACTCTGCGGGGCTGATCAAACCGAGTTCCGGATGGGTCCAGCGCAGCAGTGCCTCGACCCCAGTGAGCCTGCGGTCGCGCAAACGGATCTGGGGCTGGTAGTGCAACGCCAACTGGTTTTGCACTACCGCACTGCGCAACGCGTTTTCTATCTGCAACACCCTCAATGAGTGGGCTTGCATATCGGCAGAGAAAAACCGGTAGGTGTCACGTCCCGTCTCCTTGGCACGGAACATCGCCGCATCAGCACTCTGTGCCAGGGTTTCAAACTCACGGCCATCCTCTGGATACAAAGCAATGCCGATGGACGACGTCACCACCAGCTCATGGTGGCCCAACCTGCAGACCCGGCGCACCTCCGACTGCAGGCTCTCGGCCACATGGGCTGCATGCTGCGCATCCGCCAATGGCAGCACGATGATGAACTCGTCTCCCCCAGGGCGCGACACGGTATCCTCCTCGCGCAGCACCAACTGCAGCCGGTGTGCGATCTCCACCAGCAACTCATCGCCCACCTGGTGGCCCAGGGAGTCATTGACATTCTTGAAATGGTCCAGATCCAGGTAAAGCAATGCAAGATGCTGTCCGCTGCGCTGGGTCAGCGCGAGCGCCTGGCTGAACCGCGACGCAAACATCGTACGGTTGGGCAAGCCCGTCAGCGCATCAAAGTTGACCAGCTTGCGGATACGCTCTTCATCGCGCTTGCGTTCGGTCACATCTTCTTGCACGGCCAGGTAGTGCGTGATCCGCCCTTGCTCATCGTGCAGCGGCGAAATGATGGCCGACTCATAGTACTCACGACCGTCCTTGCGGCGGTTGAGAAACTCGCCGCGCCAGGCACGCCCCGATGACAGATGCGCCCAAAGGTCGGCATAAACAGACAGCGGGGTTCCCCCCGCGCTGAGCAGACGCGGGTTGCGCCCGACAACTTCGGCAAGGCTGTATCCGGTGGTGACGGAAAAAGCCGGATTCACATATTCAATGTTGCCGTCGGCTCCAGCGATGAAGATCGAATTGGGAGCCTGTTCTACGGCATGGCGCAGTTTGCGCAAAGTATCGAGCGTCTGCACCCGCTGCGTGATGTCACGGGACAACACCACAAAATGCGCCTCTGACGCCTCATCCATCACTTTGCGGGCCACGGAGAGTTCGAACCAGTGCTTGCCATCTGGCAGATCGAGTGTGTACTGGAAATCACGGGCAACCCCGTGCTCGGCAGCCGCGTCAATGGCACGCTGTGTCACCGCAGCAGCCTGCGGTGGAAGAATGTCGTGAATGGTGCGACCCAGAACCTGTTCGGCCGGCAACAGCTGCAACTCGGGCTGGCGCGTATGGATCTCGACATAACGACCACCGCGCGTCACCTCGAACATGAGATCGGGAACTGCGTCCAGCACCGCACGCAAGGCCTTGTCGGACTGCTTCAATGCGCGGTATGGCGCCTCAATAGTGCCCACAAAAATGGCCCGGTACAGATAGTAGTAACCCACCACCTTGTAGACATGGCCCAGCAGGTTGAAAGGGTCCGTGGCGGTAACGTAGAAAGTGAAAAAGAACTCGCTCAGGGCCATCACCCAGACCGCAGCGAAGAGGCGAGCCACATCAAACGATGTACGCTCTCTCGCCAGACGCAACAAGAGAGCCAGCGACGCGGCATACAAGGCAATCACGCCATATTCAGCCGCAATCTTGAACGGGGTAAGGCCTGTTGATCCGTAGGTTTCGGGATACCAGTGCGGGTACCAGAAAACCAGCACGTGAACCGCTCCGACAACGCCCAGGACCAGCGCCAGCACGGCAAATCGCCCCGGCCCCGCAGATGCCGAATCCCCAGGCGCATGCCAGTGCAGCCCTAGCGCCCACAGCAGGCTTACAGCCACCAGGTAACGTGCAGGCAGCCAGAAATTGATGCCCTTGGCCACCGAATTGGCCGTGACGTAATCGGGCATGCCGGCATACGACAGCATGTGCGAAAAATCCAGCAGGGCCACACCCAAAAACCCGCAGGCGAGGATGAACACGTTCCGCTGAGGATTGATGCTGTGCGCCTTCCAGCCCACCGCAAAGACCAGTGCCGACACCACAATAGAGAGCGTTTCCAGCCCCTGGTGAAGTACCAGGAAATGCCGCACTCGTTCGGGAGTCGCCATCGAGAAATATGCCCAGGCGGCAACTGCAGCCCCGGTCAGCAGCCACAACACAGGAGCCACACTTCTGAAGCTGGCGGTATGTTGGGAATGGATCTGCCACCGAGAGAGAGTCATGGGCGCCTTGTCTCTTTGATGTGCCCCACCCTCAGTGCGGCCATGCCGTTACACATTCTTGCACACCCCGTCTTCAGCCACAAACCAGGAACGCAGGCGCAAAAAAAAAACCGCTGCAGCCTTGCGACTGCAGCGGTTGATGACTGGCGGAGTGGACGGGACTCGAACCCGCGACCCCCGGCGTGACAGGCCGGTATTCTAACCAACTGAACTACCACTCCTGGCAGGCAGCTTTTGCTTGCATCTTTTCAACACAAGCCAAGCGCTACAACTTGGCGACCCTACGGGGATTCGAACCCCGGTACTCACCGTGAAAGGGTGATGTCCTAGGCCTCTAGACGATAGGGTCAAAACCTTGGAACTAACCGTTAACAAACTTTGGTGGAGGTAAACGGGATCGAACCGATGACCTCTTGCATGCCATGCAAGCGCTCTCCCAGCTGAGCTATACCCCCAAAATTTCTCTGGCTTACACCAAAGAAAAACCCTTGCATATCAAAGACCTGCAAGGGTTTTGACTGGCGGAGTGGACGGGACTCGAACCCGCGACCCCCGGCGTGACAGGCCGGTATTCTAACCAACTGAACTACCACTCCTGGCAGGCAGCTTTTGCTTGCATCTTTTCAACACAAGCCAAGCGCTACAACTTGGCGACCCTACGGGGATTCGAACCCCGGTACTCACCGTGAAAGGGTGATGTCCTAGGCCTCTAGACGATAGGGTCAAAACCTTGGAACTAACCGTTAACAAACTTTGGTGGAGGTAAACGGGATCGAACCGATGACCTCTTGCATGCCATGCAAGCGCTCTCCCAGCTGAGCTATACCCCCACTTAATGACCCCAACCACACCGTGTTTGTTGTCATCATCTGAGCCTTGAATTATAGACAGATTTTTAGCGGTTTCGCAAACGCGCTACAACTTTTTCACGACCGACCAATTCCAGCACGGCATCCACCGAGGGCGTGTGGGCCGTACCCACGGTCAGAACCCGTGCGGGCATGGCCAGCTGGGGCATCTTCAGGCCCTGGCTAGCCAGCACCTGCTTAAACGCAGCACTGATGGAAGCCTTGTCCCATGCGCAGACCGACAGCGCATGGGCCAAAACATCCAGCGCGGGTGCAATGGCTTCGGTAACGTGCTGGCTGCGCTCCGCATCCACGGGCGTTACCTCACCGTAGAAGACATGCGCCCAATCGGCGAGCGCCACTGTGGTGTCGCAGCGATCCTTGAACAAGGCACAGATCCGCGCAAGCCGCCCATCTGCCAACGCTTCGGCAGATACCCCCCGCTGCTGCAGCTGAGGCGCCACCAGCGCGGCCAGTGCGTCGTCGGCCATGGCCTTGAGGTGCTGGGCGTTCACCCAACGCATCTTGGCTTCGTCGAACTGGGCCGCACTGCGACCCAGGTGGTCGAGGTTGAACCATTGCAGGAATTGCTCGCGGCTGAAGATCTCATCGTCGCCGTGGCTCCAGCCCAAGCGCGCCAGGTAGTTCACCATGGCATCGGGCAGATAGCCTTCGTCGCGGTACTGCGTGACGGGCTTGGCACCGTTGCGCTTGCTCATCTTCTCGCCTTGCTCGTTGAGCACGGTGGGCAGGTGGGCATACACCGGCGGCTCCTTGCCCAGAGCGCGGAAGATATTGATCTGGCGCGGGGTGTTGTTCACGTGGTCGTCACCCCGGATCACGTGGGTGATGGCCATGTCGATATCGTCCACCACCACACAGAAGTTGTAGGTGGGCGTGCCATCGGGGCGCGCAATCACAAGATCGTCGAGTTCGTCATTGCTGATCTCGATGCGGCCTTTGACCTTGTCGTCCCACGCCACCACACCGCCTTGCGGGTTCTTGAAACGCAGCACGGGCAATACCCCCTCGGGCACGGGCGGCAGGGTTTTTCCAGCCTCGGGGCGCCAGGTGCCGTCATAGCGGGGCTTTTCCTTGGCGGCCATCTGCTTCTCTCGCAAGGCATCCAGTTCGGCCACGCTCATGTAGCAGGGATACACATGGCCTGCGGCCTGCAGCTCTGCCAACACAGTCTTGTAGCGGTCCATGCGCTGCATTTGGTAGAACGGGCCTTCGTCGTGGTCCAGCCCGAGCCATGCCATGCCTTCGATGATCACGTCTACCGCCGCCTGGCTGGAACGCTCCAGGTCCGTGTCTTCAATGCGCAGGATGAAATCGCCGCCCGTAGCACGGGCAAACGCCCAGGGGTACAGCGCAGAGCGGATGTTGCCCAGGTGGATAAATCCCGTGGGAGACGGGGCAAAACGGGTGCGCACGCGGCCCGCGCCGGAAGCAGTGGTATCAGTCATGTCAATAAGTTCTGGCCCTCGCGGGGCCAGTTTCAAGATTCAATCAATCCAGAGAGCGGGGGCAAAGCTTGCTGCCAGGTCGCCATCCAGGACAAGGCGACCTGCAACGATCCTATGCCTAAACCTCTTGGGCATTCGGCAGCGCCAGGCGGGAGGTGTCTTCCTCTCCCTCCTCCACCCCCACCCGCCCCTCGTTCAGGCTGGCGATGCCCTCGGCGGTAATGTCTCCGGTCACATAAACACCATCAAAGCAGGACGCATCAAACCCTACGATGGCGCTATTGAGGGCGCCCACCGCCTTTTTCATGCCGTCCACATCCTGGTAGATCAGCGCGTCGCAGCCAATCGCCTGGCGAATCTCTTCCACGGTGCGGCCATGGGCCACCAGTTCGCTGCTGGTGGGCATGTCAATACCGTACACGTTGGGGTAACGCACCGGCGGTGCAGCGCTGGCAAGGTACACCTTGCGCGCGCCGGCATCGCGTGCCATCTGCACGATCTCGCGGCTGGTGGTGCCACGCACGATGGAATCGTCCACCAACAACACGTTGCGGCCCTTGAACTCGCTGCCGATCACATTGAGCTTCTGGCGCACCGACTTCTTGCGCACACCCTGCCCCGGCATGATGAAGGTCCGGCCCACATAGCGGTTCTTGACGAAGCCTTCGCGGTATGGGATGCCCAGCAGGTGAGCCAATTGCGTGGCACTGGGGCGGCTGGACTCGGGGATCGGGATGATCACGTCGATTTCGTTGGGTGGCACGGTGGACACCACGCGCTTGGCAAGGGCCTCGCCCAGGTTCAGACGCGCCTGGTACACCGAAATGCCGTCGAGCACCGAGTCCGGGCGCGCCAGGTACACGAATTCGAAGATGCAGGGGTTGAGCTGCGGGTTTTCGGCACATTGGCGGGCATGCACCTGTCCGTCGAGCGTGATGAAGATCGCCTCGCCGGGGTCGATGTTGCGCTCGAACACATGCGATGTGCCCTCCAGGGCGACCGATTCGCTGCCCACCATCACAGTTCCATCCTGGCTGCGCCCCATGGCCAGCGGGCGAATGCCGTGCGGGTCGCGGAAGGCCAGCAGGCCGTGGCCTGCTATCAGCGCGATCACGGCATAAGAGCCCTTGATGCGTTTGTGTACCGCACGTACCGCAGTGAAGACGTCTTCAGGCTGCAGCGGCACACCCCGGGTGGCGCGCTCCAGCTCGTGCGCGAACACATTCAGCAGAACTTCAGAATCGCTTTCCGTGTTCGTATGGCGGTGGTCCGTCAGGAACAGCTCGGTGCGAAGTTCGCGCGCATTGGTCAGGTTGCCGTTGTGCACCAGCACGATGCCGAACGGTGCATTGACATAGAACGGCTGCGCCTCTTCTTCGCTGTAGGCGTTGCCTGCGGTGGGGTAGCGGACCTGGCCCAGACCCACATTGCCAGGCAACGCGCGCATGTTGCGCGTGCGGAACACATCGCGCACCATGCCCTTGGCTTTGTGCATGAAAAACTTGCGGCCCTGCTGGGTCACGATGCCCGCTGCGTCCTGACCACGGTGCTGCAAGAGCAGCAAGGCGTCATAGATCAGCTGATTGACGGGCGCTGGACTGACGACGCCGACGATTCCACACATAGTTGTATTCCATCCGTTTGCGGGAACAGCCCCGCGGCAACCCAGCGGCAACGGCTTCTGGCCGCAACCGCATCGCTATCAGGAAGGCAGATGCCTTCCAAATTCTTCCGGCAGCGCCGGTTTCAAGCCCCGAAGCACTTCAGCCAGCACCGGGGCACCTTGGGACTCCTGCCACCACAAGGCTTCGTGCAGGGGCGTGAGGCCCGCCACCACGGCCACCGCCAGCAGCAAAACCACCCCGCGCAACACCCCGAAGGCCGCCCCCAAAGTACGATCTGCAGGCCGCAGGCCGATGGCATCCACCAGCTTTTTTGCCAGCCATGTCAAAAAACCGCAGGCAAACACCGACGCAACAAACACCACCACAAACCCTGCGGCATAGCGCAATGCTTCGGCCGACTCGCCCATAGGCAACAACGCCGCCATGTCCTCGGCAAACCATTGCGCCACAAAAAAAGACACCACCCAGCCCACCAGAGACAGCACCTCGAACACCAGCCCGCGCCAGGCTCCTACGAGCATCGATGCCAGCAGCACCGCCGCAAAAATCCAGTCCAGCGCAGCCATGGATACAAAAACCCCTTGGCGCTGGCCTACAGAGTCAGCACAGAGGCCGACAGATCCAGCGCCTTGATGCGCGCCGCAGCCTTGTCCGCCTCAGCCCGGTTGGTGAAAGGCCCCACACGAACCCGTGTGCGCTTGCCCTCCTTGGTGTCCACCACCTGGGTGTAGGTTTTCATGCCCGCACGCTCCACTTTGGTACGCGCTTCACGGGCTTTGTCTGCGTCTGCGAAAGCACCCACCTGCACAATGAACCGGGCTTCCTCTGCAGTGGCAGCCGCAGCCGCGGGCTCTGCCGACCGGCCTTCCAGCAGCGCACGCGCGCGGGCAGCCTCGTCCGGGCGCTGCACAGGCTTGGGCTCGCTGGGCACCGGCGGCTTGGGCTCTGGCTTCGGTTCGGGTTTTATTTCCGGTTTGGCTGGCGCTGCAGGGGCGGGTTTGGAAGCCGCGGAACGCGATCCTTGCACCAGTTCCTCGCCATCCGCGAGCCCATTGCCCACCGCATTGTTGCTGCGCTGGGGCGTGGGGCGCGGTGCGGTGGCCACGTCCTGCGAAGACGGTGTCGAAGGCTTGGCAGCCCCTGGCGCCTCAGCAACCGGAGCGGGCACCACCAAGGGCGCCACCTTGTTGCGGTCGGGGATCTCGATGGGAATATCCACCGGAATCGGCCGGGGTTGGGTGTCAAACAGCATGGGGAAACCGATCACCCCAATCAGCACCAGCACTGCGGCGCCGATCAACCGATGGCGAGCACGCCGCCGCATCACCTCGATGCTCTCGGCCTGCGGGGTGCGCGGGCGCTTGGACGGCTTTTCGGCCTGAGCTTGTTCACCCTGACCGGGCCACCGAAACTTGAAAAATGCCATGGAGTAACGACTCGTTCGGACCTCAGAACCTGTCTATTGGCCCAGATGTTTGGCGTGCAGGCGAGGTGTTCCGTTGATCAGAACACCACCCACCGTGTAAAACGAGCCAAAGACCACGATTCTATCAGCGGGGTCTGCTGCGGCCACCGCCGCCTCCAGGGCCTCCATGGGGTCTGCGTGCAGACTGGAGGTCACATCGCGGCGCCCGCCCGCCACCATCTGCACGGCGTTCCACTTCTGCTGCAGGACGGCGGCAGTCTCGGCGCGCGGGGTCGGCAGGTTGGTGAAATACCAGCGGTCTACCAGCGGGCCGACCTTGGCCAGCATGGGCCCCAGGTCCTTGTCGGCCATGGCGCCGAACACCGCATGCGTCGTGGGGAAAAACCCCATGGCATCCAGATTGGCAGTGAGTGCAGCCACTGAATGCGGGTTGTGCGCCACGTCGAGCACCAGCGTAGGCTGGCCTGGCACGATCTGGAACCGCCCCGGCAGCTCCACCAATGCCAGCCCGTTGCGCACCGCCTGGGCCGTGACGGGAATGCGCTCGCGCAGGGCCTCCAGCGCGGCCAGCACGCCCGAGGCATTGATCAGCTGGTTGGCGCCGCGCAGCGACGGATAGGCCAGCCCCGCATAACGGCGGCCCCGCCCTGCCCAGCTCCACTGCTGTTTGTCGCCCGAGAAATTGAAATCCTTGCCGAAGCGCCACAGGTCGGCACCGATTTCCAGCGCATGGTCGATGACACTCTGGGGAGCCATCGGATCGCCCACGATCACCGGGCGGCCCGTGCGCATGATGCCGGCCTTCTCCCGGCCGATGCTCTCGCGGTCTGGTCCCAGGAATTCAGTGTGGTCGATGTCGATGCTGGTGATGATGGCGCAGTCGGCATCAATGACGTTGGTGGCATCCAGGCGCCCGCCGAGCCCCACTTCGAGGATGGCCAAGTCCAGCCGCGCATGGCTCATGAGGCGCAGGATGGCCAGCGTCGTGAATTCGAAGTAGGTGAGGGAGATTTCATTGCCATTTTGGACCCTGGCGCTTTCCACAGCTTCGAAGTGCGCTATCAAATCAGAAGCATTGACAATTTCACCGTGAACGCGGCAGCGCTCCTCAAAATGCACCAGGTGGGGCGACGTGTACACGCCTGTGCGGTAGCCCGCCTGCTGCGCCACCGCCTCCAGCATGGCGCAGGTAGAGCCTTTTCCATTGGTGCCCGCCACGGTGATCACGGGGCAGTCAAACCGCAGCACCATGCGGCGTGCCACTTCACGGACACGGTCCAGGCCCATTTCGATGTTGCGGGGATGAAGCTGCTCGCAGTGGCGGAGCCAGCCTTCCAGAGTGTGGATTTTGGTATGCATACAGGGCGGGATTGTCGCCCAGCCACAAGTTCGAGGATGATGCGCGGCATGACAACCTCACTCATCACCGTTTACGGTATACCCAACTGCGACACCGTCAAGAAATCCCGCACCTGGTTGACTGAACACGGCGTGGACTACCAGTTTCACGACTTCAAGAAACAAGGGGTGCCCGCCCACCGCCTGCCCGACTGGACGGCGGCAGCAGGCTGGCAAAAACTGGTCAATCGGCAGGGGACCACATGGCGAAAGCTGGACGCGCAAACCCAGGCAGCTGTCACCAACGACGATAGCGCCAGCGCCCTGATGCAGGCCCAACCTAGCGTCATCAAACGCCCGGTGGTGGAGTGGCAGCACGGTGGCCAGGTGCACATTTCCGTGGGTTTTGCTCCCGACCAATGGCAGATGTGGTTGGGACGGGCTGCAGGCACCTGAACCGGCACGTGAATCAATCGCCATGACCGGAGAAATTGCACAAATCTTTACGCAGATTTACGGCGGGCAGGCCCTGAATTGACCGTGCGGGCCTAAACTTTTCTGCAGTCTGGTGCGTTATGTACCGACCCGAAAGGAGTTTCTCCATGAAAAAGATCGTCATTTTTTCCGCCATGGCAGCCATCGCCACCATGGCCAGCGCCCAGGAACAGGGCCGCGTGCTCTCGGCCACCCCCATCGTCCAGCAGGTCGCGACGCCGCAGCAGGTGTGTGGCAACGAGACCGTCTATAGCGGTAACCGCACCACCGGAGCAGGCGCCGTGATGGGCGCGATTGCGGGTGGCGCAGCCGGCAACGCCATTGGCAAAGGCAGTGGCCGCGCCGCCGCCACAGCCATTGGCCTGATCGGTGGCGCCGTGATCGGCAACCAGATCGAAGGTGGCCAGCCGCAGTACCAGAACGTACAGCGCTGCACGACCGAGACGTATTACGAGAATCGCACAGTGGGCTACGACGTGGTGTATGAATATGCAGGGCGCCAGTACACCACCCGCACCCAGAACGATCCAGGCCGCTGGATCCCGCTGAGCGTGCAGCCTGCAGGCCAGACCTATTCCACCCAGCCTGATCCTTACGCCTCACAAGGTGTGTACAGCCAGCCGGGCGTGGTGACCTCGACCTACCCTGCGCAACCGGTGTACCAGCAGCAGCCCACTTATGTGACGCCGCCCGTCACGGTAATCGAGTACGGCTACGACAGCCGTCCTTATTACCCGCACCACCGCAACCCCTACTGGCGCTAAGCCTCGGCATGCCAGTATCACCAAGAGCCCTTCGGGGCTCTTTTTTTGCGCCCAACGGCTGATGGGGATTTTTCAGAGGCCTGCTGCGGCGGCGCTCCCCGCCCTCTGCCCTAAAATCCTGGGTTTCCCTCTACCTTATCCAGCGCACTCATGACCACCGAAAAAATTGACGGCGTGTCCGTCACCACCCAGGCCAATGTGTACTTTGACGGCAAGTGCGTGAGCCACGGCATCACGTTTGCCGACGGCACCAAGAAGTCGGTGGGCGTGGTACTGCCCGCAACGCTGACCTTCAACACCGGCGCGCCCGAGATCATGGAATGCGTGGCCGGATCCTGCGAATACAAGCTGGACGGCACCGACGCCTGGGTCAAGTCTTCGGCGGGCGACAAGTTCAGCGTGCCCGGCAACTCGAAGTTCGACATCCGCGTGACCGAGGCCTACCACTACATCTGCCATTTCGGCTGATCGTTCGACTGCGCATTCGGCTGGAATTTGATTGATTTTGGCCTCTAGCGCTTATCTATCAAGCGCAAGCAGCTATCATTTTTGAGAAGCATTTCATGGCAACCATCCTCCAGAACCTCCCCCTCGGCCAGAAGGTCGGCATTGCATTCTCCGGCGGCCTGGACACCAGCGCAGCCCTGCACTGGATGAAGCTCAAGGGCGCCGTACCCTACGCCTACACCGCCAACCTCGGCCAGCCCGACGAGCCCGACTACGAAGCCATTCCGCGCAAGGCCATGGAATACGGCGCAGAGAAGGCTCGCCTGGTGGACTGCCGCACCCAACTGGCGCACGAAGGCATTGCCGCCCTGCAGGCTGGCGCCTTCCATATCAGCACTGGCGGCCTCACCTACTTCAACACCACGCCCCTGGGCCGCGCTGTGACCGGCACCATGCTGGTGGCGGCGATGAAGGAAGACGACGTCAACATCTGGGGTGACGGATCGACCTTCAAGGGCAACGACATCGAGCGCTTTTACCGCTACGGCCTGCTGACCAACCCCTCGCTCAAGATCTACAAGCCCTGGCTGGACCAGCTGTTCATCGACGAACTGGGCGGCCGCGCCGAGATGTCGGCGTTCATGACACAAGCCGGCTTTGGCTACAAGATGAGCGCCGAGAAGGCCTACAGCACCGACAGCAACATGCTGGGCGCGACGCACGAGGCCAAGGACCTGGAGTTCCTGTCCAGCGGCATCCGCATCGTGAACCCCATCATGGGCGTGGCATTCTGGAAGGAAGAAGTCGCCGTCAAGGCCGAGGAAGTGTCGGTCCGCTTTGAAGAAGGCCAGCCCGTCGCCCTGAACGGCGTGGAGTTCAACGACCCGGTGGAGCTGATCCTCGAAGCCAACCGTATCGGCGGCCGCCACGGCCTGGGCATGAGCGACCAGATCGAAAACCGCATCATCGAAGCCAAGAGCCGCGGCATCTACGAAGCCCCGGGCCTGGCGCTGCTGCACATCGCCTACGAGCGCCTGGTGACGGGCATCCACAACGAAGACACCATCGAGCAGTACCGCATGAATGGCCTCAAGCTGGGCCGCCTGCTGTACCAGGGCCGCTGGTTCGACCCCCAGGCCATCATGCTGCGCGAAACCGCCCAGCGCTGGGTGGCCCGCGCCGTGACCGGCACCGTGACGCTGGAACTGCGCCGTGGCAACGACTATTCGCTGCTGAACACCGAATCGCCCAACCTGACTTACGCGCCCGAACGCCTGTCGATGGAAAAGGTGGAAGACGCGCCGTTCAGCCCGCTGGACCGCATTGGCCAGCTGACCATGCGCAACCTGGACATCTCGGACACGCGCGACAAGCTGGGTGTGTATTCGCGCGCTGGCCTGCTGTCGCTGGGTGGCAACGCGGCACTGGCGCAGCTGGAAAACGACCGCAAATAAACCTCGGGCCCAGAATATGGGTCAAAAATGGCTCTAGCGCTTACCCATAAAGCGCTAGCAGCTACATATATATGAGCAAAGCCACCGGAAACGGTGGCTTTTTTCTTTGCGGGGAAGGTTGGCTGCTGGTCTAAACCACCACCGGCTCGGGCTCCAGCCGGATGCCAAAGCGCTCGTACACGCTGGTCTGGATGGCCTTGGCCAGGGTCATCACCTCGCCGCCCGTCACGCTGTCGGCGCCGTGCCCCCGGTTGACCAGCACCAGGGCCTGCTTTTCGTACACCCCCGCCTTGCCGATGGACTTGCCCTTCCAGCCGCAGGCATCAATCAGCCAGCCCGCCGCCAGCTTGATGCTGCCGTCGGGCATGGGGTAATGCACGATCTTGGGCTCGCGCGCGATGATGTCGGCGCACTGGTCGGGCGACACCGTGGGGTTCTTGAAGAAGCTGCCTGCGTTGCCCACCACGGCAGGGTCGGGCAGCTTGGCGCGGCGAATGTCGCAGATCCAGTCAAAAATCTGCTGGGCACTGGGGTGCTCCACGCCCGCCTCGGCGCGGCGGCGCTCCAGATCGAGGTAGCCCAGCACGGGCTTCCAGGGCTTGGGCAGCCGAAACCGCACATGGGTGATGACCGCGCGCCCCGCCAGGCCCATGCCGCGCGGCATCCCGCTGCCGTCGGGTGCTTCAGACGGCGCATGCTTGAAGACGGAGTCGCGGTAGCCAAAGCCGCACTGCGCGGCATCCAGGCTGAACGACTGGCCGGTGGCCAGATCGAGGGCGTCGAGCGATTCAAACCGATCCTGCAGCTCCACGCCATAGGCACCGATGTTCTGCACGGGCGAGGCGCCCACCGTGCCCGGGATGAGCGCCAGATTTTCCAGCCCCGGGAACCCGTGCGCCAGCGTCCAGGCCACAGCATCGTGCCAGACCTCACCTGCACCCGCCTCCACGATCCAGGCCTTGGGGGTTTCCTCCACCAAGCGCAGCCCCTTGATCTCCATCTTGAGCACGATAGATTTCACATCGCCGGTCAGGATGATGTTGCTGCCCCCGCCCAGCACAAACTTGGCTGCGGGGGCCAGCTCCATATCGGCCAGAACGGCCTTCAGATCCGACACGGAGCGCACACGCACCAGGGTTTGGGCACGCGCAGCAATGCCAAAGGTGTTCCAGGGCTGCAAAGGGGCGTTTTTCTCGACTACCATTGGCCCGATTGTCGCACCCGCCCTTTCGGGCCCCTGCGATCTGTAGCTGTTTTCCCTGAGATTGAGAGCCATCCATGCCATCTTTTGACACCGTCTGTGAAGCCAACCTGGTTGAAGTGAAAAACGCCGTCGAGAACACCGCCAAGGAAATCGCCACCCGTTTCGACTTCAAGGGCACATCGGCCAGCATCGAGATCAAAGACAAGGACATCACGCTGATCGGCGACGCCGACTTTCAGCTCACCCAGATCGAGGATGTACTGCGCAACAAACTCACCAAGCGCAACGTGGACGTGCGTTTTCTGGACATGGGCGATGTGCAGAAGATAGGCGGCGACAAGGTCAAGCAGGTCATCAAGGTGCGCAACGGCATCGAGAGCGAGCTGGCCAAGAAGATCCAGAAGCTCATGAAGGAAAGCAAGCTCAAGGTGCAAGCGGCCATCCAAGAGGACAAGGTGCGCGTGACGGGTGCCAAGCGCGACGACCTGCAGGCGGCCATGGCGCTGATCCGCAAGGATGTGACGGACGTTCCCCTGTCGTTCGACAACTTCCGCGACTGAGATGGAGCACCCCCTGAGTCGCTTCGCGCCTTCCCCCTCCAAGGGGACGACGCCCTCGCTGCGGGGCGGCCCTTGCTTGGCTTCCCTCGCCTGGGCCGCGCCAGTTCCGAAGTACGGGGGAGGCGCACAGCGCCATCAACGAACGACGATCCACTCCTTTGCCCTGGCCGCGCTGGTTGCTCTGTGCTTGGCTCCGTCCTGGGCTCATGCGCAGGCGGTGGCGCTGGCGGGCATGCTGGGCAGCAAGGCCTTGCTGGTGGTGGATGCCAACCCACCCAAGGCGGTGGGTGCTGGGGATGAGTACCAGGGCGTAAAGGTCATTACCGTCACCAAAGAAGAAGCCACCATCGAAGTCAATGGCACGCGACGCGTGCTGCGGCTGGGCGAGGCCCCGGTGAGCGTTGGCGCCCGTGGCGGAAGCGGCAAGCGCGTCGTATTGATGGCCGACAGCCGTGGGCATTTCATCAACAGCGGCACCATCAACGGGCGTGTGATGCAGTACATGGTGGACACCGGTGCTTCCACCGTGGCCATCGGGCGGCAGGATGCTGAGCGCATGGGGCTCAACTACCAGAACGGCCAGCCCGTGCGCATGAACACGGCCAATGGTGTGGCGCAAGGCTGGCGCATGAAGCTGGACTCAGTGCGCATCGGCGATGTCGAGGTGTTCGGGGTCGAGGCCATCATCACCCCGCAGCCCATGCCCTACGTGCTGCTGGGTAACAGCTTTCTGACCGAGTTCCAGATGACACGCATCAACGACCAGATGGTGCTGGAAAAGCGCAACTGAGCCTGGCCGCTGCACACACCACCATGTCTGCCCACCACTCCACCGGCACCCCACACCACGCCGAAGGCGAGTACGAGGACTTGCTGGGCCTGTGGTCAGACCTGGAATCAGCGCTGTCGGTGCTGCTGTCGCGACCTCTGCAGGTACAGGATTTTGCCGCCAAGGTGCGCCAGTTCGATAGCTGGATGCAGGACCTGGTGGCGCACGACATCGACGCTGCGCTGTACCTGATGTTCCAGCTGGCGTCCACATCCACCGTGGGCTATAGCGCCTCCCATGCGCTGGTGTGCGGCACCTTGTGCCACATCATGGCGCACGAACTGCAGCTGGCACCACGCGAGCGCGACAGCCTGGTGCGCGCGGCCCTCACCATGAACATCGGCATGACGGCCCTGCAGGATGAGCTGGCCGAACAGCGTGAACGCCCGACACCGGTCCAACAAGAGGCCATCAAGAGCCACCCGGAAGAAAGCATGATGCTGCTGGAGCGCCTGTTCATCAACGATGCGCTCTGGCTGGACGTGGTGGGACAACACCATGCCACCGTGGCCGACCGTGTGCCGCTGGCCAACCAGGACCCCGTGGACCGGCTCACACGCGTCCTGGGCACCATCGACCGCTATGCAGCCATGATCAGCCCACGCAAGTCCCGTGCAGGCCGCAGTGCCACCGACTCGGTACGCGCCATCGTCGGGCAGGAGATCGACCAGCGCGATGAGGTGAGCTACACCCTGGTGCGCTCCATCGGCCTTTGCCCGCCAGGGACTTTTGTGAAGCTCGACAACGGCGAGACCGCCATCGTGCTGCGCCGCAGCGAAAAAGCCAATCATCCGCTGGTCGCCAGCCTTCTGGACCGCACCGGCACCCACCACGCGCAGCCCAGCCTGTACCAGACGGCCACCGGAAAACCCCGCATCCAGTCCGCTCTGGCCCGATCGGCCGTGAGCCTGGAGCTCAACCACCGCACCATGGTGCGCCTGGGCCTCTATGCCGCCCAGCACAGCGCCGGGCTCCGGGGGCTGATTTCAGGGCCAGGTTCGCTGTAGAACCTGTCCGTAGAAAAAGCTGAGCAGACGGCACGTGCACCGCAGTCAGCGCGGCGTGCCTTCCCCCTGCGTTTACTTTGGCGACTTGCCTGCACCCTCGGCGTTCGGCTTGGCCTTTTTGCTGCCCAGTCGCGACTCCTTGCCTTCGATCAGGCGCTGGATGTTCTCCTTGTGGCGCCAGGCCAGCAACATGGCCATCACGATGATGGAGCCCGCAATCGTGCCCTCGGCATACCACACCACCCCATCCACCAGCAGGTAATACACCGGCGCAAAGGCGGCAGCCACCAGCGAGGCCAGGGACGAGTAGCGGAAGAAAAACGCGATGATGAGCCAGGTCGCAGCCGTGGCTAGCCCCAGCCAGACGCTGATGCCCAACAGCACGCCCAGCGCAGTGGCAACGCCCTTGCCCCCTTCAAATCGGAAGAACACAGGCCACAGGTGGCCCAGAAAAGCCGCCAGCCCCACCATGGCGACCGTGCCGTCGTCCAGCCCATAGGGCTGACCAAACCACATCACCAACGCCACAGGCAGCCAGCCTTTCATGGCGTCCAACAGCAGTGTGACGATGGCTGCCGCCTTGGAGCCCGAGCGCAGCACGTTGGTGGCGCCGGGGTTCTTGCTGCCATAGGTGCGCGGGTCGCTCAGCCCCATCACACGCGTCACGATGACGGCGAACGACAGCGAGCCCAGCAAGTAGGCGGCCACAGCGGCAAGGATGGGATACACGGCGGTCAAAGTAACTCCTCAAAAATCGGGGGACGGCGGACGGTCTGCCGTGGCGGCCTATTCTGCCAGCGCGCAGTGCACCGGTTTAGCACCCAGCAACTGCACGCACACCTGCGGATCGATCTGCACCAGAAAGCCCCGGCGCCCGCCATTAATGGCAATGCGCGGCAGCGCCAGGATGGTTTCTTCGATGTACACCGGCATGGCGCGCCGCGTGCCAAAGGGCGACGTGCCCCCCACCAGGTAGCCGCTGTGGCGGTTGGCGACCTCCGGCGCGCACGGCTCGACCGACTTGGCGCCGATCTGGCGCGCGAGGTTTTTGGTGGAGACCTTGCGATTGCCATGCATCAGCACCAGCAAGGGCTTGGCATCCTGGTCCTGCATGACCAGGGTCTTGACCACCGTGAAGGGGTCGAGGCCTAGCACCTCGGCGCTGTGCATGGCGCCGCCGTGCTCCAGGTATTCGTAGGGGTGCTCAGTGAATGCCACCTTGTTCGCCTTGAGCAACTGGGTGGCTTGGGTCTCGGAGACGTGTTCTTTCTTGGCCATGGTGCGATCCGGGTAGGGAACGAATGGTATCCAGTTGCGCGCCCCCACTGCGAACGGCAGGCAGCCCGAATCAAGGCACCTCGATCACCCGCGCTGCTGTCGTCTTGCGCCGCCCCACCTTGCGCTTGCCGTACTGCTCAATGGCAGCCACCAGCGCCTGCGTGAACTGCTGCACCAGCGCCGACGGTGCCCGCCCTTCCACGGCCAGCACCTGCAAGCGTCGCTGCTGCAGTTGCACCTCGTCAAACGGCCGGGCCGCCAGCAGGCCCGCCTCCACCCAGCGCGCCGCCGTGAGGTAGCTGGCCAGCACCACGTCCTGCCCGCTCAGCAGCGGCAGCAGCGCCGATGAAAAATTGCTCTCCACCGCCGGCACATACCGCAGGCCCTGCACTGCACAGCTCAGGTCAAACAGCTGCCGCCCGGTCGTGTTGCCCGCACCCAGCAGCAGCGGATAGCGCACCACATCGGCCACGCTCACGCTGCGCTGGCGGGCCAGCGGGTGCTGTGCGGGCATGATGGCGTAGATCGGGGCAATGGCCGAATGCAGCACCTGCAAACCTTTCTCGGGCGCCACGCTGTACTTCAGCGCCAGATCAACGTCTCCGCGCTGCACCAGGGCCGACACTTCCTGCGGCACGTCCACCAGCAACTGCAGCTGCACCTGTGGGTGCGTCTGCCGGAACGCCGACATCACCAGCGGCATGAAGCTCGCGGCAAAGCCTTCGGTGCAGGCCACCCGCACACGCAAAGCCTGCTGGGCCGACAGCCCTTGCAGTTGCTCGACCAATTCTGTGGCCTGCGCATCGTGCGCCGTGGCATGGGCCAGCAGCCGGGTGCCCGCTTCGGTCAGCGCCATGCCACGTGCCTGACGTTCGAACAGCGTCACGCCCAGGCTGTCTTCCAGCTTGCCCAACTGGCGGCTCACCGCCGATGCTGCCACGTGCAGGCGCTGCGCCGCCTGATTGACAGAGCCGGTGCGCGCCACCTCCAGAAAGTAACGCAAGGGCAGGCTGAGCAGTGAAATGTGCATCGTGTACCTACTAACCAAAAGGCAACGCTCAGTTGCCAAATCTCTATCCAGAGCAATGGTAAACCGGCTCCCATCTTGCATGGTTTAAGGCTCCAATTCACCCATGGCTGTGGGTATCAGCGCAATCGCCTTTGTGGCAGTGGTGCCAACACCCCACGCATCAACCTCTGGAGCCTGCATGAAAAGCCTTGTCCGAGTCTCTTTGCTGTCCGCCGTCCTGGCCACCTTTGCCAGCGCCAGCACCCTGTCCCTTGCCCAGACGGCTGCGCCCTCGGAGGCGTGGCCCCAGCGAACTGTGCGCCTGGTCGCGCCCTTCCCACCCGGGGGCGGCACCGATGCCGTAGCCCGCGCGCTGGGCCAAAAGCTGTCCACACGCCTGGGCAAGTCCGTGGTCATCGACAACAAGCCCGGCGCCTCCACCATCATTGGCACCGACAGCGTGGTCAAGGCCGAGCCCGACGGCTATACCCTGCTGGTGTCGGGCTCCACCAGCTACACCGTGAACGCTGCGCTGCGGCCCAAGCTGCCGTACGACCCGCTCAAGGACCTGGCGCCTGTAGCCATCGTTGCCCGCGCACCGCTGGTGATCGTGGTCAGCGCCAGCTCGCCCCACAAGGACTTCGCCGCCCTGCTGGCCGCCGCAAAGGCCGCGCCCAAAACTATCAACTACGCCACTTTCGGCTCCGGTTCGGCCCCCCACTTGGTCGGCGCACTGTTGGAGCAGGCCGCTGGCGTGCGCCTGCAGGACGTGCCCTACCGGGGCAGCGCACAGGCCATGATGGGGTTGATCGGCGGTGAGATCCAGATGGCCATCGACACCGTGGCCAGTGCCGCACCGCATGTGCGCTCAGGCAAGCTGCGCGCACTGGCCATTGCAGGCAACGAGCGCGCCCGCGCCCTGCCCTCGGTTCCTACTGTGCGGGAGCTGAAGCTGCCAGACGCAGCCTTTGACGGCTGGTACGCCGTGGCAGCCCCGGCGCGCACGCCCGCGCCCATCGTGGACAAACTGGTGAAAGAAGTCGAGGCCGCCATGCGCGATGTCCAGCTGCAGGACCAGATCCGCGCCCAAGGCATGGAGCCCGTGTTCGTGGGCCCCAAGGCCATGCACGCCGCCATGGAAGACGAGATCGGGCGCTACCGCGCGCTGGCCCACCGTGCACAGATCGTGGTGGAGTGACCCCAGCAAGGAGAAAACGATGAACCGAGAGCAACTGATCAACAACGTTCACCACTACTTCGATGACGGCCGCTTTGCCGATGACCTGCGCCGACGCGTGGCCTGGCGCACCGAAAGCGACACCGGGCAAGTCCCCCCCACGCTGCGCACCTACCTGACCGACGAAATCGTGCCTTGGCTGGAGCCGCTGGGCTTTGACTGCCAGGTGCTCGACAACCCCGATCCCAAGGGTGGCCCGCTGTTGCTGGCCCGCAGGGTAGAAGACCCCGCCTTGCCCACCGTGATGACCTATGGCCACGGCGACGTGGTCAACGGCCAGGACAGCCAATGGCGCGAAGGTCTTTCGCCCTGGGAGCTGACCATTGAAGGTGACCGCTGGTATGGCCGTGGCACCGCCGACAACAAGGGCCAACACACCGTCAGCCTTGCCGCGCTGGCGCACACGCTGGAGGCACGCCAAGGCCGTCTGGGCTACAACGTGACACTGCTCATGGAGATGGGCGAAGAAGCCGGTTCACTCGGCCTGGCCGCATTCTGCGAACAGCACAGGGATGCGCTGAAAGCCGACCTCTTCGTGGCCAGCGACGGCCCCCGGGTGAACGCGGCGCGCCCCACGCTCTTTCTGGGTTCGCGCGGAGCCATCAACTTTTCGCTCGCGGTACGCAGCCGCGACAAGGCCTACCACTCGGGCAACTGGGGCGGCGTGCTGGCCAACCCGGCCACCGTGCTCACGCACGCGCTGGCCACGTTGGTGGACGCCCAGGGCCGCATTCTGGTCGAGGGCTTACTACCGCCTGCCGTGCCCGACAAGCTGCGCACCGCACTGAAAGACGTGGTGATCGGCGCAGGTGCCGATGACCCTGCGCTCACGCCCGGATGGGGCGAACCCGGCCTCACGCCCGCCGAACAACTGGTGGGCTGGAACACTCTGGAAGTGCTGGCTCTGGGTGCGGGCAACGCCCAACGCCCGATCAATGCCATCCCTTCCCAAGCGGTGGCCCATTGCCAGCTGCGCTTTGTAGTGGGCACCGACTGGAAGAACGTGCAAGCCACGCTGCGCGCGCATTTGGACGCGCATGGTTTCAGCCAGGTGGAAATCACCATGGGCATGGTGTGCGGCGCCACCCGGCTCGACCTGCACAACCCCTGGGTGGACTGGACGCTGGCGTCGCTGCAAGCCAGCGCGGGGCAGCCTGCCACCTTGCTGCCCAACCTGGCGGGCTCTCTGCCCAACGATATCTTTGCGGACCAGCTGGGCCTGCCCACCCTTTGGGTGCCCCACTCGTACCCGGCGTGCGCGCAACATGCGCCCAACGAGCACCTGCTGGCACCTGTGGCCCGCGAAGGGCTGGCCGTCATGGCAGGGCTGTTTTGGGACCTGGGTGAGGCGCAGGGCACACCGTGGAAGGAAGGACGTATCACCACCGCTGCGTAGACACCAGACGTACTGACCGACGTAAAAATGGGGCTGTTCAGCCCCTTTTTGCTATCTGTGCACAGTGATCACAATGCCGGGTCGCGCAGCTCCCAGCGGATGGCGTCGATCTCCTTCAACACCTCTGGCGACAGCGTGATTCCCCAGGCATTCAGGTCTTCATCCAACTGCGCCACCGACGTCACGCCGATGATGGTGCTGGCCACCTGCCACTTGGTGTAGCAGAACGCCAGCGCCATTTGCGTAGGCGTCATGCCATTGGCACGGGCCAGGGCGTTGTAGCGGCGCGATGCCGTGAGCGCCTCGGGGCGGCCCCAGCGTTGCTTGCGCACGGATTCATACGTGGCGATGCGTGCGCCCTGGGGTGCCGATGGGCCGGTGATGCCGCTCTCGTCGTACTTGCCCGTCAGCAGGCCAAAACCCAGCGGTGAGTAGGCGAGCAGCGACACGTTCAGGCGGTGGCAGGTTTCGTCCAGGCCGTTTTCCCACGTGCGGTTGATCAGGCAATACGGGTTTTGCACCGTAGCCACGCGCGGCAGGCCGTGCTGCTCGGCCAGGCGCACGAATTCGTGCACACCATAGGGCGTCTCGTTCGACAGGCCGATGTACCGCACCTTGCCCGCCTTCACCAGCCCCGACAAAGCTTCGAGCTGCTCGCGAATGGGGGTGGTGGAGGTTTCCTTGGAAGGGTCGTAGTACAGGTTGCCAAAGGCGGGCACGTGGCGCTCGGGCCAGTGGATCTGGTAGAGGTCGATCACATCGGTCTGCAGGCGGCGCAGGCTGCCCTCGCACGAAGCAACGATATCGGCCGCAGCCATGCCCTTGCCTTCGCGCACCCAGGGCATGCCGCGCGAAGGGCCCGCCACCTTGGTGGCCACCACCAGTTTCTGGCGCGCACCGGGGTTCTTGGCGAACCAGTTGCCGATGATGGTTTCGGTAGCGCCAAAGGTCTCAGCCTTGGCTGGCACCGAATACATCTCGGCCGTGTCGATGAAGTTCACCCCCCTTGCCAGCGAGCGGCTGAGGATGTCGTGGGAACCAGATTCGTTGACCTGTTCACCAAAGGTCATGGTGCCCAGGCAGATGGGGGTGACGTGCAGGTCGCTCTGACCGAGTTGGATATTGTTCATGCGGACTCCGTTGGCAAGCCGCGCAGTTTACGGGTTGCCAGCAAAGTCTGCAGGCCTGGGCTTGCACACCCGCCTCACAGGGTTTGCTGCACGCGCCATGCGGCAAACCCTGCGGTGTTTTTCTACCGTTCCATCAGCCCGTTCGACGGCAGCGTTTCATCCAGCAGTTTGCGCGCTGTCTCCACCCCTGCCACGGGCAGGCCGTTGGGATCGAGCAACCCCACCTGCACAAGCACACTGGCCTGGTCCCAGTAGATATGCTCGTGGTAGAGCTTGTCGCCGCGAAACTTGACCACCGCCAGCAGCGGTATTTCTACGCGCCGCCCCGTGGGCGCGACGCCGGGCAGCATCCAGGGGATCTCGGTGGTATGGGTGAAGCAAAACAGCATTTCATCCACCACCTGCGTGGCGCCCACCGTGCGCGAGATGGGGGTCAGGCTGGTATCAGGTGGGTTGCTGTTGACAAAGTGACGGGTGTAGAAGTCGTGCAGATGCCGGTAGCCCACACCGCCCGTCATGGTGGGGATGTGGTTCACATAGGGCTCCGCCACCATGGTGGACATGGTGGCGTCCACATTGCGCGTGGCGAACTCATATTCGCAGTGTTTGTCCCACAGAGCTGAGAGGTCGTAGTGTGGCCCCATTGCGCGTCGCAAGGCAGCCACGCTGCGCTGGTGTGCCATCAGGGCCGACGGCTTGTGGAAGTGGTCGCCACCCACGCGTGCAAACGCATGGTCGGTGCCGGGGTAGATGTACAGCTCCACGTTCTCGCGGCCCGAAAGGGTCTGCACGATGGCCTCGCGCGCGGGCGGCGGGCAAAAACCGTCAAGCTCAGCGATGTGCAGCACCAGGCGGCACTGGATATCAGCGGCTTCAGCTAGCGCAGCTTCTATGCCGACGCCGTAGTAGCCCACCGCCACGTCGGCATCGGTACGGCAGGCCGCCAGGTAGGCCAGCTTGCCGCCCAGGCAGAAGCCCAGCACACCCACCTTGCCGCCCTGCGTGCGGACCTCGGGGCGCGCACGCAGCGCCGAGATGGCTGTCTGCAGGTCCTGCACGCCCTTGGCTTCGTCAAAGCCCTGGTAGAGCGCAAATGCGCGCGGCATATCCTTCGCTGCATCGAGTTCCACCGCCTGCTCCTGGCGCCAGAAAAGATCGGGTACCAGCACCACATACCCTTCCTCTGCGTAGTAGTCGGCGACGTCACGCATGGTGCCGTTCACTCCAAAAATTTCCTGTGCAAGCACCAGCCCTGGTCCGCCGCCGCTTGCGGGTGTGGCGAGGTATGCGCGAAAGCTGCCGCTGCCGTCTGCGGCTTCGAGGGTGATCCATTGTCCTGGCATGTTCGGGATCCTTGTAGATGGTATTAGTGGTTTCAGGAGGGTTCAGGAAGCCGCAGCCCCCGAGGTGGCTTGGGGCGCTGCCACAGCCACGGTGGCATTCGCATGCCGCGCCAGCAGTTGCCGGGTGACCACCGCATAGTCCGACGGATCCACCGGCCCCAGCCACTGCTTGAAGCGGGTGAGCACATCAAGCGGCAGCCCCATGTCCTGCAGCAGTTCGTCAATGTTGTGCACCGAGAACGGGATGATGTTGGTGCCTTTGGAATGCTTGCCGTCGGTGCGCTCCTCCATCCAGGCCAGGCGCCGGTCGATCTGCGCGTTCATCTGGTCCGGCGGCGGCAGCTGCAGCCCACCGCGCAGGTGGTTGGCCAGCCACAACGCACCGATCTCGCAGTTGAGCTGGCTGAAGAACGAGGAGTTGTAGCCGTTGAACGCCAGGCGCGGCATGGCCACAGGCAGGATGGACCGGTACAGCCGGAAATTGCCGCGCGCATCGGTCACACGCTGCAGCACACTGCTGTCGAAGAACGGCACCTGCTGGTGCCAGCCCGTGCCGCAGACCACGATGTCGGCAGGCACCGTTTCACCGTTGCTCAGCACGGCCTGTCCGGGCTTCAGGGTCTGGATGCTCACGCCTTTGCGCACGCCCAATTCGCCAGCGGCCACCTTCTCGTAGAAACCGTCGGTCACCAGGCTCACGGTGCTGCGGGCGATGGTTTCGAGAGGCGTGCCCGGGTGCAGGCCGATCTCGCGGAGCTTGAGTTGGCGCGTGACCACCGATTCCACGCTGCCCAGCATGGAGTTGCGCACCGGCAGGCCCGGGCCGTGCAGGAATTTCTCGAAACCCTTGGGCTCGATGTACTTGAACAGCGCCTCGCCCATGCGCGTGAGCAGCAGGAACTTGAAGTTCAGCACGTTCATGAACTTCTTCGGAATCTTCCAGATGAGGTGGCGCGCGAGTACCGTGGTGCTGGCACTGTCGGCCGCGATGGCATTGGCCACATCGCACGACGACTTGCCGTAGCCCACCACCAGCACATGCTTGCCGCACGCATCGTTCGCGTTGTTGAACTGGCTGGTATGGCACACACGCCCGCCTGCGGCCACAAAGGCATCCGCCCCCGGGTACTGCGGCACTGCAGGCTCGCTGAAGATGCCGTTGCACACCACCAGGTAATCAAAGCGATACACCTCGGCCGGCAAGGCGCCGCCCTGCCCCGTCGCTGCGCGGCGCGCCTTCACGGTCCACACACCGGCCTCTTCATCGAACACCGCGCTCTCCACCGTGGTGGACATGCGCAGGAATGGCACCAGTCCGAAGTGCTCGGCATATGACTGCAGGTAGGCCTGCACCTGCTGGCCCGAGGGCCACTCGGGGTAGCTGGCTGGCATCGGAAAGTCCGACAGCGCATAGGTGGTGCGCGGGTTCTGCGTGGTCAGGCCCGGGTAGCGGCGCGAGGCGGCCCACACGCCGCCTACGTCAGGCTCCTTCTCGAACACCATCACCTCAAAGCCAAAGGCGCGCAGCACCTTGGCGGTGGAAAGGCCGGCGAAACCGGCACCGATGATGCCTACAGATCGGATGGTCATAGCTGCTCCTTCACGACATGAGTTTGGGGATGGCCGGCTCGTACGACTCTGGCCCCATGGCCGAGTAGCCGCCGTCGCAGGCATAGTCGGCGCCGGTCACGAAGCTGGCCAGGTCCGAGCACAGGAAGAGCACCACGTTGGCCACCTCGGCCGGGTCGCCCACGCGGCGCAGCAGGTGGAAGGGCGCGGCCACGCGGTCGGTCTTGGCGCGGTCACCACCGGTGAGCTGGTCCATGATGGCCGACCAGGTCCAGCCGGGCGAAACGCTGTTCACGCGCACGCCCTCGCCCGCGAGGTCCATGGCCATGCTGCGCGTGAGCTGCACCATGGCCGCCTTGCCCACCGGGTACAGCCAACGCCCGGTCTGCGCCACGCCCGAAGAGATGCTGGTGAAGTTGACCACCGCCCCGCCGCCCGAGCGCTGGAAGTGCGGGCGCACGGCCTTGAGCACCGTCACCGCGCTGACCAGGTTGACATTGAGCGAGGCCAGCCAGTCCTCGCGCGGCGAGGCGATGCCGTCGTCCAGGTACGAGCAGGCCAGGTTCACCAGGTAGTTCACCCCGCCGTGGCGCTCGGCGGCCAGCGCCACGCAGGCAGCCACCTGGGCGTCGTCGGTGATGTCGGTGCGGCTGAACAGCACCCCATCACCCAACTCGTCCGCCAGGGCCTGTCCAGCCTCGGCATTGATGTCGGCCACCACCACCCGCACCCCAGCCTGGTGCAGTGCACGCACCACCCCGGCACCGATGAGGGTGGCGCCCCCGGTCACGATCGCGCTCTTGCCGCGCATGCCTTCAAATCCCTGGACCATGCTGACTCCTGTGCTGACTGAAACATGTTGCGGCGCAGCAGCGGTAACACGCCGTCACATCCGCCCCCATGCACCCGGTGCTAACGCTCTTGCGCAGCACCCGGGGCATGCACAAGAATAGAAAAGCAGCCCGCGCATCCACATCCCGAAAGCGCAGGGCGTATCCCACAAACGCATGTTTTCGCGCCCCTGCCGTGGCGTGTTTCGTGCTTGCCCAAGAACCAACATCCCACCGGCCAAACCGCATGCACACCGCCCAGCAGAACAGCACCGCGCACCCGCTACCGCTGGAGCGCTATCGCCTGTTCGACAGCCACGACCTGGACGAGGCGCGCGAGTTCGTGGGCCGCGTGTTCTGCCCGCATGACCTGGCCACACTGCGCCCGGGCGCGCAGCTTGACGCCTGCCACCACAGCGTGCCCCTGCACCGCGACGCAAGCCTGAACTACGTGCAGTACGGGCCGGCGGTGCGCATTGAGCCTGGCCATTTGGGAGGCTTTTACCTGCTGCAGATTCCGCTGCGCGGTGGCGCCATGGTGCGGTGCGGCAGCCAGGCCGTGGAATCGCATGCGCTCATGGCCTCGCTGCCATCGCCCACTGAAGCGCTGTCGATGCGCTGGCACGACGACAGCCCACAATTCATCGTCAAGATAGACCGAGCGGCCATGCAATCACGCCTGTCTGCCCTGCTGCAGGCGCCCTTGCACCAGCCGCTGGTGTTTGACCTGGGGGTGGACCTGACCAACCCGGCGCTCTTGGGCATGACGAGCTTCATTGCCTACCTGCGCTCTGCGGTAGAAACCAATGCCATCCTGCTGGGACACCCGTTGCTGGCCGATCAGGCCGAGAACCACCTGCTCACCAGCCTGCTGCTCAGCACGGGACATAACTACTCAGCGGCACTGGCCTCAGGTGCATTCAGTTCTGGCGCAGTGCCCACGGTGCTGCCGCGCGTGGTCAAGCGTGCGCAGGAGTACATGCACAGCCAGTTGGAACAACCCATCACCCTGGCCGATGTGTGCGCACATGTTGGCGTCAGCGCCCGTTCGCTGCAGCAGACCTTTGCGCAATGCACGGGTAAAAGCCCCATGGCATTCCTTCGGGATTTGCGGCTTGATGCCGCCCGCACGGCACTGCAAAGCAAGTTTGCAGAACGTGCACCGCAGGTGTCGGATATCGCCGCGCGCTATGGCTTCTTCCACCTCGGCCACTTTGCAGAAGGCTACCGCCGGCGCTTCGGCGAGACGCCCTCAGAGACACGCCAGCGCCTGGGCCCACCGCACTGATCCCCGCTCACCCCGGCTGTGCCACGAAGGCATCTGCAAAGAACAGGGTGGACTGCATACCGGCCAGGGCCATAAAGTCGCGCCGCGCGGCATTCACCATGGCGGGCGCACCGCAGGCATACACCTCATGCTGCGACAAATCTGGATGGTCCTGCAACACGGCCTGATGTACCCAGCCCCTACGCCCCGTCCAACCATCGGCTTCGGGGGAGTCTGACAGCACCGGCACATAGGTCAGACGTCCTTTCAAGGCCTGTTCCCATTCCTTGCAGAGGTCATGCAGATACAGGTCCTGCCGCACGCGGCCGCCCCAGTACAGGGTGATTCGGCGTCCACTCCCCGCAGCAAGGAGCTGCTCCACCAATGCCTTGATAGGCGCAAAGCCTGTTCCGCTCGCCAGAAGAATGGCCGGGACATCGGTGGCGGTGTGCATGCCGAAGGTACCAAACGGCCCCTCAATGCGCAGCACATCGCGCACCTTGAGTTTGCCGAACACCTGGTCCGTGAAAACGCCGCCCGGCAGGTGGCGGATGTGCAGTTCCAGCAGGTCAACGCCCTCACGCGCCGGGGTGGCCAGCGAATAACTGCGACGCCGGTTGCCAGGCAGCAGCACATCCACATACTGGCCCGCCGCGTAGTGCAGGCGCTGGCCTGCGGGCGGTTGCAACTGCACGCGCATCACATCGGGGGCAAGACGCTCCATGGCCGCCACCCGCACCGGTAGCTTGCGCACATCGATACCCGGAATGTGAGGGATCTCGGCACACTCCAGCTGCAGGTCACCCGCCGCTGCCGAGCAGCACAAAAGGCGTTGGCCCTGGGCCAGGTCTTCAGCCGTCAGCGCGGAGGGTAAGGCCCCAGCAATATCCTGGACCGGCCCATGCAGCACCTGCGCCCTGCAGGCGCCGCAGCTGCCCGTTTTGCACTGGTGAGGCAAGCGGATGCCTGCGCGCGCTGCGGCGTCCAGCAGACTCTCGCCAAGCTGCGCCACAAACATCTTGCCGGCCGGCAGCAGCGTGACGCGGTGCTCCTGCGCACGGAGTTCAGCGTATGCCTGCGCAGATGGCGATTTCTGTAGATCCAAGTCCAAATCACAGTCCAGCATGGTCGGCCCTTCAACCCTTACACCGTAAGGTAACGCGCCCACAGGCTGCGGTCTGCATTGAGCGCAGCAGAGTCGCCCTGCCACACCACCCGCCCGCGCTCCAGGATCACATGGCGGTCTGCCAGGTCCACCAGGCGGTGCACGTATTTGTCCACCACGAGAATGGTCTGCCCAGCGGCCTTGAGCGTGGCCAGGTAGCGCCAGATCTCCTCGCGGATCACGGGCGCCAGGCCTTCGGTGGCTTCATCCAGGATGAGCAGGCGCGGGTTGGTGGACAGCGCTCGGCCAATGGCCAGCATCTGCTGCTCGCCCCCCGATAGCTGGTTGCCCAGATTGTTCTGCCGCTCCTTCAGGCGCGGAAACACGCCGTAGATGCGCTCCAGGTCCCACGCATCGCGCAGGCCATTGCGGTGGTCGGCAAAGGCCACCAGATGCTCGCGCACGGTGAGGTTGGGAAACACATGGCGCCCCTCGGGCACGATGGCTAGGCCCAGACGGGCGATGGCATCGGTCTTGAGCCTGCTGGTCGCCTCTCCTGCAAAACGGATACCACCGGCTGTAGGACGCAGCGCACCGACCAGGGCCTTGATGGTGGTGCTTTTGCCCATGCCGTTGCGGCCGAGCAGCGAAACCACTTCGCCTGCCGCGATCTGAAGGTCAATACCAAACAACACCTGGCTGACGCCATAGCCAGCCTCCAGGGCCTGGCAACTCAACAGGGGCTCTGGCGCGCTCATGCGATGGTCTCCAGCGTTTCGGTGCCCAGGTACACAGCCTGCACCTCGGGATGGTTGCGGATCTCGTCGGGCGTGCCAGCGGTGAGCACACGGCCATACACCAGCACGGAGATGCGGTCGGCGAGGCGAAACACGGCCTCCATGTCATGCTCGATGAGCAGCACCGCCATGTCCTTGCGCAGAGCCTCGATGAGCTGCACCATCTGTTGCGACTCATCTGGCCCCATGCCCGCCATGGGCTCATCCAGCAGCAGCAGCTTGGGGCTCGCAGCCAGCGCCAGCGCCACATCCAGCGTGCGCTGTGCGCCATGCGGCAAGGCACCCGCCGTCTCGGCAAGGCTGTGCTGCAGCCCTACGCGCTCTGCCAGTTGGTCTGCCTTGGCGTACAGCTCAGCGGCTTGCGAACGTGGCTGCAGAAAACGAAAGCTGGAGCCACTGTACGCCTGCACGGCCAGCAGCAGGTTGTCACGCACGGTCTGCGCAGGGAAGATGCGCGTCACCTGGAAGCAACGCGACATCCCGTGGGCCACACGGCGGTGCATGGGCAGCGGAGTGATGTCCACGCCGTCGAGCAGCACACGCCCTGCATCGGGCTGCAGCAGGCCCGATATCTGGTTGACCAGCGTGGTCTTGCCAGCGCCGTTGGGGCCAATCAGCGCATGGATCTCTCCCCGCTCCACCGACAGGCTCACATGGTCGGTGGCCAGCAGGCCGCCAAAGCGCTTGACCAGGCCTTCGACTTGAAACAGGCTCATCGGGCACTCCTTGCACGCCGGTCTGCCAGCGCCGCCAGGCCCTGGGGCGCATACAGAGCGGTGACGATCAACAGCGCCCCCAACGGCATGTGCCAGTAGTCGGTATTGAGCTTGAGCACCTCTTCGAGCGTGAGCCACACCGCAGCTCCCACTGGCCCGCCCCAACGTCGGCCCAGGCCACCAATCACCACCATCACAATGAGCGTGGCCGATTGCGTCCAGTGCATCATCGACGGGCTGACGAAGCTGTTGCCAGTGGCCAGCAACGCACCAGCCAGTCCCGCCACGGCGCCCGCCAGCACAAATGCAGTCAGCTGCAGCAGATACACCGGGTAGCCTAACGCCCGCATGCGCGTTTCGTTGTCGCGGATTCCCGTGAGCGCTGCACCAAAACGCGAGGCCGTTGCCCGGTCAAGCCACCACAGCACCAAAGCCACCAGCGCCAGCACCACCCAATACAGCGTCGACTCCTCGGCCCCGTTGAGGCCCAGGCCCAGCAGCGGCCGCATGGGCAGGGTGTAGCCGTCGTCGCCGCCATAACTGCGCAGTGACACAAACACGAAATACAGCATCTGCGCAAAAGCCAGCGTGATCATGATGAAGTACACGCCCCTGGTGCGCAGCGATACAGCGCCAATCAGCAACGCCGCCAATGCTGCCAATGCCATGGCTGCAGCCCACACAACCCAGGCCGATGTCACGCCCGCATCCGAGAGCATGACCACCGCATAGGCCCCCACGCCCACGAACCCGGCATGACCCAAGGCCACCATGCCACCAAAGCCCATGATGAAGTTCAGGCTGGCGGCAGCCAGGGCCACCACCAACACGCGGCGCACAAAACCGATGTAGAAATCCAGACCCAGGGCCGATGCCACCAGCGGGAACAGCGCCAGCGCCACCAGCAAGGCCAGCGGCAGCAGTGCGCCACGCCAGCGCGGCACATTCTCCTGCTGCAACGCGGAAGAAGTAAAACTCAGGGAAGAAGGCATATCAGGTTCCGTCGGTTCTATACGCCACCCGCAGCGCATGGAACTGGCGCGGCCAAGGCCAGTGCCCCCGCGCAAGAGCCGCCCCGCCGCAAAGGCGGCGTATCCAGAACTTGCGCTGGGGGCGTCCCCCTCCCGACTCGCGCAGCGAGTCGAGAAAGGGGTGAAGGCGCGAAGCGACTCAGGGGGTGTTTCATTTCAGCCCTTGGCAGAAAACAGCCCCGCAGGGCGAAAAGACAGCACTGCGGCCATCAGCGCGTACATGGCCACTTCGGCGCACAGCGGCCCCAGGTCGGCAGCCACGGCGGGCGGCAAGGTAGCGCGCAGAAGCAGCGGCAGGAAGGCTCGGCCAATGGTGTCCACCAGGCCCACCAGCAGCGCGGCCACAAAGGCGCCCCGCACCGAGCCAATGCCGCCGATGACAATGACCACCAGCGCAGGAATCAAAATGGACTCACCCATGCCCACCTGCACGGCCATGATGGGTCCCATCAGCGCACCAGCCAGTGCGGCCAGTGCAGCACCCAGCAGAAAGATGCCACTGAACACGCGCTTGACGCGCACGCCCATCAGCTCGGCCATCCACCGGTCGGATGCCCCCGCCCGCACCAGCATGCCCACGCGGCTGTGGTTGACCAGCAGGTACAAAAGCCCTGCCACCAACACCCCTGCGCCCAGCACCACCAGGCGGTACGAGGGGTAAGGCAGCCCGGCAAACAGCTCCACCGGCCCCGCCAGGGCTGCGGGCGTGGGGGCCATGATGGGGGACGGGCCCCACACCATCTTTACGGCATCGTCGGCCACCAAAATCACACCGAACGTGGCCAGCACCTGGGCCAGGTGGTCACGCCCATACAGGCGGCGCATCAGCGTCACCTCCAGCAGCACCGCCACCAGCATCGTGGCCGCTATGGCCACCAGCACGGCGCCTGCCAGCGAGCCGCTTTGCACATGCACGGTGGCCGCCACATAGGCCCCCACCATGAACAGCGAGCCATGCGACAGGTTCATCACGTCCATGATGCCGAAGACCAGCGTGAGGCCCGCAGCGATGAGGAACAGCATGAGCCCATAGCCCGCGCCGTTGAGCAACTGCTCGAAGACAAGTATCGGATTCATGGTGCGCAAGGGCCTGTTCAAGTGGGCTGCCAACGATCACTTCAACGGGCACTGGCTGGCATAGGCATCGCCGTAGTTCTCCAGCACCGTCTTGATGGTCTTGTTGGTCACACGGCCTTCTGCGTTCTTGCCGATGGTGCGCAGGTAGAAGTTCTGCACCGGGAAGTGGTTGTTGGCGTATCGGAACGTGCCACGCACCGAGGGAAACTGCGCCTTGGCAAAGGCCTTGATAAGAGCCTCCTTGTCGCTCACCTTGCCGCCCACGGCCTTCACAGCGGCGTCCATGGCGGCAATCACGTCATAAGCCTGGGCTGCGTAGATGGAGGGATAGCGGCCGCCGTACTCCTTGCGGAAAGCCGACACAAAGGCCTTGTTGGGCGCGTTGTCCATGTCATGCGCCCAGTGTGTGGTGTTGAACAGGCCCAACATCGGTTCGCCCACCGCACCGATGATGTCTTCGTCGGCCGAAAAACCGCTGGTGACCAGCGTGATGTCCTTGGACAGGCCTGCGCCCACAAACTGCTTGATGAAGTTGATGCCCATGGCACCTGGCAAAAAGAAATACACCGCATCAGGCTTGGCCGCGCGCAGCTGGGCAAGCTCGGTGGCGTAGTCGATCTGCCCGACCTTGGTGTAGATCTCGTCGGCCACCTGGCCCTTGTACTTGCGCTTGAAGCCGGTGATGCCGTCCTTGCCCGCCGGGTAGTTGGGCGCCATCACCACCATGCGGCCAAATTTCTGATCGGCAGCAAACTGCCCAGCTGCCTCGTGGAACTGGTCATTCTGGTAGGCCGTGCCGAAGAAATACGCGTTGCACTGGGCGCCTGCGAGCTGGCTGGGACCGGCGTTGTTCGAGAGGTAAGGCACCTTGGCCGCGAACAGCGAAGGCGCCACCGCCAGCGCCACGTTCGACGCGATGGGGCCGGTGAAAAGGTCGATCTTCTCGCGCTGCACAAAGCGGTCCACCAGCTGCTTGGCCTGGTCGGGGCTGCCGGCCATGTCGGTTTGCACAAACTCGACCGGTTGGCCGCCCAGCTTGCCCCCGAGCTGCTTGATCGCCAGGGCAAAGCCGTCACGCGCCTCGGCACCGGGGCCTGCAAATGGGCCCGAGATATCAAGCGCCATGCCGACCTTGATGGGGCCGGACTGCGCAATCGCAGATACGCAGCTGCAGGCCCCCAGGGCCACCAGAGCCGTCAGGCGTGCCACAACGTGCACGCGAGAGGATGAGCGAAATGTGAGAGCCATCTTCAGTCCTTGTCTAATAGCGTTCAAAAGAAAATCGGTGTGCACTACACGCCCACCTCGACCCGCCCCGCCACCACGCGCACCGGGAACGTGCGCACCGCTTCGGTGACCGGTGCCTTGCAGGGAGCGCCCGTGCGGATGTCAAAGGTGCCCTGATGCAAGGGGCATTCCACACAGCCGTCTTCCACGTAGCCATCGGACAACTTGGCGGCACCGTGGGTGCACAGGTCGTACAGGGCGTACAAGCCCTCTCCTTCGCGGAACACCGCCACGGGCAGTCCGCCCACCACCACGGGCCAGACGGCGCCGTCCGGGAAGTCATCGGGTTCGCCCACGTCGTGCCAGGCGGCGCAGGTGTGCCCGGTGGTTTCAATGTCTGTGGTTGTTTGCATGGTGGATCTCAGATGGGGGTGGCCAACAAGGTGGGTACGCGCAAGGTGTCGTACACCACCCGCTTGCTGCGGTAGCGCCACTCGCCTTCGTGTTGCACCACCTCGTCGAGGTAGGTGCCCGCCTGGTACACGGTGGAATCCCCGGCCTGACCGGTGATCACCACGATGTAGCTCGACTGCGTGCGCACCACGTCGTCCTCCACACTGGTGATGACCAGGCCCGACGTGGCGTGGCGATAGGCATGGTCCTCAAAGATGTTGGCGTGGCGCAGGGAGAGCACACGGTCGCGCAACATGCCGGCGTTGCGGCAGTACACGATGGGCGCAGGAAAGCCCGCGTCGAAGTTCTCCTTGGGGATGATTTCGTAGCGGCAGTCCTCCACAAAAAAGCCAGGCCAATCTTCCAGCCGGTTGGTGTCCAGCGCGCTCACATAGCGGTGCTGCAGCTCCAGCAGCTCGGTCCACAGTTGCAGTCGTTGTTGTGTTGTCATCTCGGTGGTTCCTCAATAGCCCATCAGCTTCTGGTAGCCCACCCAGAAGCGGCGGATCAGGTTTTCGGTGATGACGGTGTCTTGCTGGTCTGGCGCCTCGCGCGCCATGGCGATGTAGGAGTGCTTGTCGCCATCGCGCACCGTGCCCCGCTGCACCAGCTCGGTGGCCTCGGTGTCTTCCATCGAGATATAGCCCGCAGGCCCCACCAGGTTGGCCTGCAGCAGGCGCAGCTCGCGCATCTCGGGCGTGTCGTCCTCGTAGCCAAAAAAGTGAAACACCAGCTCGAAGTTGCTGGGCCCCTTGGGCAGCAACTGGCGCGCTACCAGCGTGTTGTGGATTTGCTGCACCACCAGCTGCGGAAAGATGGGCTGGATGTGGTTGGTGGTCATCTCATCGAACTCCTTGATCTGCCCCAGCAGCGTCGGGTCTTCGAGCGCAAAGCCTTCGTCCATCGAGCGGATGTTCTGCGCGCTGTAGGCCGCAGCGGTGTCCGTCTCCACCTCAGGCTTGGTCACGGTGATGATGCTGTGCAGGCCGTGGTTCGCATCGGGAATGGAGCGCGCCTTCATCCCCACTCGGAAGATGTTGAAGGTGGTGTGGAACAGGTGTAGCAGGCTCGCGTGGTACGGGTCCTTCACGTTCTCGAAGTACAGCTTCCAGTTCGACTTGGAGTACTGCCGCGTGCAGCCCAGGTAGACGATGGGCTTGTGGAAGATTCGGTCGATCCATGGGCGCATCTCGGCGCCCAGGTAGTCAGGCAGTGGTGGGGTTTCGCCGCTGAAGGTTGCAAACAGCAGCCCCTTGTAGCTGTCCACGCGCAGCTTGTGCAGGTTGTGTTCTTCGGGCTTGAAGTCCTTGGGCATGCCCACCATGCCCTTTTGGCCCCGGCGAAACGGCACACCCTGCAGGTCGCCATTGGCCGCAAAGCTCCACTGGTGGTACACGCAGGTGTGGCTGGCGGCATTGCCGCGCTTTTCGCGGCACACCATGGCGCCACGGTGCGCGCAGCGGTTGACCCAGCACGAAAGGCCTTCAGGGGTGCGGGTGACCACCACGGGCGTATCGCCAATGAACGTGGATTTGAAGTCACCCACATTGGGGATCTCGGCCTCCAGGCCCAGAAAGCTCCACACGGGGCCACGGAAGATGCGCTCCTGCTCGCGGTCATAGACCTCTTGCGCGCTGAACACGTGGTAGGGCACGTTGGAGCCATCAGGCTGCGGGAAAAACACCTGGCGCTGGGCCTTCAGCGAGGCGGGTGGTGCGACTTCAACAACGGGGATTTCAGACATGGGCAACACCTCTTGGATGGGGATACCTCCATGCTAAAAATCGAAGCACACTCGCGCTATCCAGTATCGGCACAGCGCACGCAACGCCTGTCCGGTTCTTGCAAATCTGATGGGAGTTGTGCAGCGCTGGAGCATGCGGCAGCCCCTGCGCCACGCAGGCGACTGCAGCAGTCGGGGTGGCCCGTGAAACTACGCGCCAGCCGTCTGGCTCGGCAGCTCGCCGAAGCGCTCGCGGTAGTAGCTCGAAAAGCGGCCCAAGTGGCCAAAGCCAAATTCCAGCGCGGTATCTGTCACGCAGTGGCCCGTCTGCTCCAGCAGCCGCGCACGCACGGCGTCCAGTCGGCGGTTGCGCAACAGCGCCATGGGGGACTCACCATGGTGGCGCTGGCACAGCATGTTCAGCCCGCGCACGCTCACGCCAGCGGCACGCGCCAGGTCTTCCAGCGCCACGGGAGCGCTGAGGCGGCTGCGCATGTAGTCATCCAGCCGCTCCAGGCGGCGCAGGTCGCCTGCGGCCGCGGCACTAGAAGGCAGTTCGATCTGTGGCACCGTAGGCTGCGTGGGTACCGGCACACCCTGCGCACACGATGCAAGGAACAGCGCCACGTTGCTCTCCATGTGATCCACCCAGCGCACCTGGGCGGCGCTCTCCACCGTCTGCTGGCTCACGTGCAGCAGGGACTGCATCAGAAAATGCCACTGCTGCCCCTGCACCGAGGACAGCGCAACGATGGGGTGCACAAAACGGGTGTCGTTCTGCAGAGATTCGGGTGCCCAGGCCCGCAACAACTGGCACGGCACCTTGAGGATGAGCTGGCGCGCGCCCTGCTGCCAGCGCATGTGCAGGTCGCGGCGCGGCGCGATGAGCGCAGCGGCCCCCGCAGGCAGTCGGATCGGTACCCCATCCGACACCATCTCGGCCACGCCCGACAGCGACAGATGCACCAGGACAAAATCATCGAAAGGGCGCGGGCGGATTTCCACCTCTGCACCGTATTGCAGCATGAACATCTGCAACTGGCGGATGCGCACCTTGGACAACGCAGTGTCCACCGCACCACTGCACCATTTCAGGCCGTGGTCCGAAAACTCGCGGGCCACCAGATCATGGGAATCCACCCGCGCGTCCGAGGTGAACACCGGCCGCCGCTGCAGGGCGGACAGGTCCAGAGACAAGGCAGACGGGGACGCCATCGGATAAGACCTCTTCGTGGGAATAGGCGCAGCACATTCGACGATGCGCTGATTGATATGCGTCAAAACAGCAATTTCCATACCCAAGGGGTCTTATCCGTCTTTAGTCCGTTGCAGGCCCTTTGCCTGGAGGGGCACATCCCAACGCGCTCCCTGGCTTTCGCTGCCTGCGCAGCCCTCACTACCTTGAGCCACCTAGGCGACAGGCCCCGCCCCACGGCTGGCTGGCACCCGACGTAACATTGCCGCCACACCGGATGCGCGCTTTGCAGCCACCTGCGCAGCCCCACCCCACACTGACCGCCCTGCCCTTCTCTCCATGTACCAAGCCCTCAAGCCCTCCCGCAGCAGCACGCTGCCATTGCGCCACCTCGATTACCACGTCCGCCACTGGGGCCCTGAGCAGAGCGATCTGCCCACGCTGGTGCTGGTGCACGGCTGGATGGACGTGAGCGCCTCCTACCAGTTCACGGTGGACGCGCTGCAGCAAGAGCGGCGCATCATCGCGCCCGACTGGCGCGGCTTCGGGCTCACGTCCAGCGCGCAGGCCGACCATTACTTTTTTGCCGACTACCTGGCCGACCTGGACCTGCTGCTGGACCACTACGCACCCGGCGAGGCCATCGACCTCGTTGGCCACAGCATGGGCGGCAACGTGGCCATGATGTACGCCGGTGTGCGGCCCGAACGCGTGCGCAAGCTGGTCAACCTCGAAGGCTTCGGCTTGCCCGCCACGCGGCCCGCGCAGGCGCCCACGCGCTATGCGCAATGGATCGACGAAATCAAGCAGCTGCACCAGGGCAACAAGGACCTCAAGACCTACGACAGCGCCGATGGCGTGGCGCGCCGCCTCATGAAGACCAACCCGCGACTGTCGGAAGACAAGGCGCAATGGCTGGCCCAGCACTGGGCGCGACCCAACGCGCAGGGCCTGTGGGAGATCCTGGGCGACCCTGCGCACAAGATCACCAGCGCCCAGCTGTATCGCGTGGACGAGGCCCTGGCCATATACGAGCGCATTACCGCCCCCGTGCTGGCCATAGAGGCCAGCGGCGACAGCCTGGGCCAGTGGTGGAACGGCCGGTACACGCTGGACGAATACCACCAGCGCCTGACCCATGTGCGCAACTGCCGCACCGCCGTCGTCGCAGACGCGGGCCACATGCTGCACCACGACCAGCCCGAGCAGGTGGCGCAGCTTATGGAGCAGTTCCTGAACGAAGCGTAGCCAGAATTTGAGCCCAATTGGCCACTAGCGCTTATCCAACAAGCGCCAGCAGCTATCATTTTTGAAGTTTTTTCTCCACAGATTCTCCGTTTGGCAAGCCCTCTGTCAGTCCAGTTGCCCAGCCAGGGGGCATTGAGGGGGCCGTGGCCCATCCCATGAGAAAATCGCGGGTTATTCCACCGAACACTCAGGACAAGAATCATGGACGCAGAACGTATCAACCTCATCGGCACCACCCTCAGCGACCTGGCTCTGCGCACGCAAGAGTTACGGAGGTATCTTTGACTTCGATGCCAAATTTGAACGCCTGCGCACGGTAAACGCATCGCTAGAAGACCCTGCGGTCTGGAACGACCCCAAGAAGGCCCAGGAGCTGGGCAAGGAACAAAAGTCTCTCTCCAGTGTGGTCGTCACGCTCGACAAGCTCACGCGCGAGCTGGCCGACAACGCCGAGCTGTATGAGATGAGCAAGGAGGAAGGCGACGAGCCGGGCCTCATGACCATCGAGGCCGAAACCGCCAAGCTGCGCCCGCTGATCGAAGAGCTGGAGTTCCGCCGCATGTTCAGCAACGAGGCCGATCCGCTCAACTGCTTTGTGGACATCCAGGCCGGCGCCGGCGGCACCGAGGCCTGCGACTGGGCGAGCATGCTGCTGCGCCAGTACCTCAAGTACGCGGAACGCAAGGGCTTCAAGACCACGGTCGAGGAAGAAACCCCGGGCGACGTGGCCGGCATCAAGAGCGCCACGATCAAAGTTGAGGGCGAATACGCCTATGGCCTGCTGCGCACCGAAACCGGCGTGCACCGCCTGGTGCGCAAGAGCCCCTTCGACTCGTCGGGCGGCCGCCACACCAGCTTTGCCAGTTTGTTCGTCTACCCCGAGATTGATGACTCGATCCAGATCGACATCAACCCGGCCGATGTGCGCACCGACACCTACCGCGCATCCGGCGCGGGCGGCCAGCACATCAACAAGACCGACTCGGCCGTGCGCCTGACGCACATCCCCACGGGCATCGTGGTGCAGTGCCAGGACGGCCGCAGCCAGCACGGCAACCGCGACATCGCCTGGCAACGCCTGCGTTCGCGCCTGTACGACCACGAGATGCGCAAGCGCCAGGAAGAGCAGCAAAAGCTGGAAGACACCAAGACCGATGTGGGCTGGGGCCACCAGATCCGCAGCTATGTGCTGGACAACAGCCGCATCAAGGACCTGCGCACCAACGTCGAAATCTCGGCCACGCAGAAGGTGCTCGACGGCGACCTGGACGCCTTCATCGAAGCTTCGTTGAAGCAAGGCGTCTAAGCGATGCGGATGCGCACCGACGCCATCATCTTCGACATGGACGGCACCATGATCGACTCCATGCCCTGGCACGCCCAGGCGTGGGTCGAGTTTGCACGCCGCCGTGGCATGGACATTGACGTGCCCGATCTCATGGCACGCACCACGGGCCGCAACGGCACCGAGTGCATCGTGGAGCTGCTGGGGCGCCCCGTGTCGCAAGACGAGGCCGACGCGCTCACGCACGAAAAGGAAACCATCTACCGCGAACTGTTCGCCCCCCGCTTTTCTGAAGTGGCGGGTTTTCGCCAGTTCGCAACCCAGGTGCGTGCGCGCGGGCTCAAGGTGGCCGTGGGTACTGCGGGCGACATCGGCAATGTGGAATTCGCCCTGGGCCACCTGGGCCTGGAACCGGCCCCACAGGCCATCGTGCGCGGCGACGAGGGCCTGCCTGGCAAGCCCCAGCCCGCCATCTTTCTGGAGGCGGCACGCCGCATTGCGGCAGCCCCCGAGCACTGCATCGTTTTTGAAGACGCGCCTTTTGGCATTGAGGCCGCACGCCGCGCCGGCATGCGCGCCGTGGCCATTTGCAGCACCCACACGCCCGAACAACTGGCCGGGCCCCATGTGCTGGCTGCCGTGCGCGACTACACCGAACTCATGAACACCGACTTTCTGGAGAGCATCCATGTTGCAACTGCATAGCGCAGACGGAAGCGGAGACGGCGCAGGCCCGGCCGCCGCCATCCGCCGCGAGGACTACACGGCCCCCGCCTACTGGATCGATAGCGTCGAGCTGACCTTCGACCTGGACCCCAACAAGACCCGCGTGCTCAACCGCATGACGCTGCGCCGGAACCCCGATGTGGCTGCGCAGCCGCTCAAGCTCGATGGCGATGACCTGAACCTGGCGCGCGTGCTGGTCAACGGCCAGGGCACCTCGTTCAAGATGGAAGGCGCGCGCCTGGTGCTGGAGAACCTGCCGGAGGGCGCCGAGCCCTTTGCGCTTGAGATCTTCACCACCTGCTGCCCCGCCAAGAACACGCAGCTCATGGGCTTGTACGTGAGCCAGGGCACCTTCTTCACGCAGTGCGAGGCCGAGGGCTTTCGCCGCATCACCTACTTCCTGGACCGCCCGGACGTGATGGCCAGCTACACCGTCACGCTGCGCGCCGACAAGGCCCAGTACCCGGTGCTGCTGAGTAACGGCAATCTGGTGGACAGCGGCGAGCTGGAAGACGGCCGCCACTTTGCCAAGTGGGTGGACCCGCACAAGAAGCCCTGCTACCTGTTCGCCCTGGTGGCGGGCAAGCTGGTGGCGCGCGAGCAGAAGATCAAGAGCCGCTCGGGCGCCGACCACCTGCTTCAGGTCTACGTGCGCCCCGGCGATCTGGGCAAGACCGAACACGCCATGAACTCGCTGATGTACAGCGTGGCCTGGGACGAAGCCCGCTTCGGCCTGCCGCTGGACCTGGAACGCTTCATGATCGTTGCCACCAGCGACTTCAACATGGGCGCGATGGAGAACAAGGGCCTGAACATCTTCAACACGAAGTACGTTCTGGCGAGCGAATCCACGGCCACCGACACCGACTTCGCCAACATCGAAAGCGTGGTGGGCCATGAGTACTTCCACAACTGGACGGGCAACCGCGTGACCTGCCGCGACTGGTTCCAGCTGAGCCTGAAGGAAGGCCTCACGGTCTTCCGCGACCAGGAATTCAGCATGGATCTGGCGGGCAGCCCGTCGGCCCGCGCCGTCAAGCGCATCGAGGACGTGCGCGTGCTGCGCACCGCCCAGTTCCCCGAAGACGCGGGCCCCATGGCCCACCCGGTGCGGCCCGACAGCTACGTCGAGATCAACAACTTCTACACCGTCACCATCTACGAAAAGGGTGCCGAGGTCGTGCGCATGCAGCACAACTTGGTGGGCCGTGACGGCTTTGCCAAGGGCATGAAGCTGTACTTTGAACGGCACGACGGCCAGGCCGTGACCTGCGACGATTTTGTGCAGGCCATCGCCGATGCCAACCCAGGCAGCCCGCTCACGCAGCATCTGGCCCAATTCAAGCGCTGGTACAGCCAGGCCGGCACGCCCCGCGTGCGCGCCACGGGCCGCTACGACGCGGCCACGCGCTGCTATGCGCTCACCCTGTCGCAAAGCTGTGCCCCTACGCCCGGCCAAAGCGAGAAGCAGCCTTTCGTCATCCCGGTCGAGCTGGGCCTGATCGATGCCACCACCGGTGCCGCCCTGCCATTGCACCTCGCGGGTGACGGCGCTGCAGAAGGCTCAGCCCCCACCACCTCGCGCGTGGTGGTGCTCACCGAGGCATCGCAGACCCTGACATTCACCAACCTGGACGCCGAGCCGGTGCCGTCGCTGCTGCGCGGTTTCAGCGCCCCGGTGGTGCTGGACATCGACTACACCGATGCGCAGTTGCTCACTCTGCTGGCGCACGACGCCGACGCCTTCAACCGCTGGGAAGCAGGGCAACGCCTTGCGCTTCGCACCGCTATCAATGCAATAGCTGATAGCGCAATGGGAACAAGCGCTAGCGGCCAATTTGACCATCAAATTCTTGCTGCGGAATTTGTGGATGCCATGCGCAGCGTGCTGCGCAACCCAGCGCTCGACGCAGCCTTCAAGGAGTTGGTGCTCACGCTGCCATCCGAAACCTACATTGCAGAGCAGCTTGCGGTGGTGGACCCACAGCGCATCCATGCCGTGCGCGAAGCCATGCGCGAGCAGTTGGCCCTGTCGCTGCAGGCCGACTGGGAAGCGGCCTGGGAGCAGAACCAGGACACCGGTGGCTACAGCCCCGATCCTGTGTCCTCGGGCCGCCGCGCACTCAGCGGGCTGGCGCTGCACATGCTGTGCATCGCCGCGCAGAAGACGGGCGACGTGGTCTGGCCCGGCAAGGCGTACCAACGCTTCAAGGTGGCCACCAACATGACGGACCGCTTCAACGCCCTGACTGCCCTGGTGGCCAGCGGCAGCGAACTGGCCACACCCGCCCTCGCCCGCTTCCATACGCTGTTCAAGGACGAGCCCCTGGTTATCGACAAGTGGTTTGCGCTGCAGGCCGGTGCGCCCGACCGTGGCGGCAACGTGCTGCCCGCAGTGCGCCAGCTCATGGCGCATCCAGACTTCAGCCTGAAGAACCCCAACCGCGCACGCAGCGTGATCTTCAGCTACTGCAGTGCAAACCCCGGCGCCTTCCACCGGTCGGATGCCGCAGGCTACGTGTTCTGGAGCGACCGTGTGATCGAGCTGGACGCCATCAACCCGCAGGTCGCTGCCCGCCTCGCGCGCGCGCTCGACCGCTGGAAGAAGCTGGCCGACCCGTGGCGCAGCGCCGCGCGCGAAGCCATTGCCCGCGTAGCCGCCAAGCCGGATCTGTCCAACGACGTGCGCGAGGTGGTGACCCGCGCACTCGCCGAATAAACCACGACCGAGAAGAGACCGACATGGCAAAAAGCATCAGCCTGACCCGCTACCTTGTTGAACAGCAACGGGTGGACGGGCTCATCCCCTCGCAACTGCGCCTGCTCCTGGAAGTGGTGGCACGCGCCTGTAAGAGCATCAGCCACGCCGTGAACAAAGGCGCGCTGGGCGGCGTGCTGGGCACGGCCAGCAGCGAAAACGTGCAGGGCGAGATCCAGAAAAAGCTCGACATCATCGCCAACGAGGTGCTGATCGAAGCCAACGAATGGGGCGGCCACCTGGCGGCCATGGCGTCTGAGGAAATGGACGGCATCTACCTGGTGCCCAACCGCTACCCCCAGGGCGAATACCTGTTGCTGTTCGATCCCCTGGACGGCTCCAGCAACATCGACGTGAACGTGAGCATCGGCACCATCTTCAGCGTGCTGAAGAAACCCGATGGTGACCGTGGCGTGGAGGAAGGCGACTTCCTGCAACCCGGCACCCAGCAAGTGGCCGCAGGCTACTGCATCTACGGCCCGCAGACCACGCTGGTGCTCACCGTGGGCGACGGCGTGGCCATGTTTACGCTCGACCGCGAACAGGGCTCCTTCGTGCTGACGGAAGAAAACGTGCGCATTCCCGAGGACACCAAGGAATTCGCCATCAACATGAGCAACATGCGCCACTGGGACGAACCCGTGAAGCGCTACATCGACGAATGCCTGCAGGGCAAGGACGGCCCGCGCGGCAAGGACTTCAACATGCGCTGGATCGCCAGCATGGTGGCCGATGTGCACCGCATCCTGACCCGTGGCGGCGTCTTCATGTACCCCTGGGACAAGCGCGAGCCCAACAAGCCCGGCAAGCTGCGCCTGATGTATGAAGCCAACCCCATGGGCTGGCTCGTCGAGCAAGCTGGCGGCGCCGCTACCAATGGCAAGCAACGCATCCTCGACATCCAGCCCACCCAGCTCCATGAGCGCGTCAGCGTGATCCTCGGCTCAAAAAATGAGGTCGAGCGCGTGACCAGCTACCATTCCACGCTATAATTCGAGGCTAAGCCGGTGTAGCTCAGTCGGTAGAGCAGCTCATTCGTAATGAGAAGGTCGGGTGTTCGATTCATCTCTCCGGCACCAAATGAAAGCCCCTGATTCGCAAGAGTCAGGGGCTTTTTGCCTGCGCTTGCTGCGCAAATCCTTGTCGCACTACATCATGGCGTAAACGTTGTGACACCGGTCAGCAACGCCACCGACAAGACCAGGCAGGGCTCGCGACCATCCTGCGCCCAGCCAAGGTCAAGGCTTGGGATCCCTCTGCCCCTGTTGCGCGAATGCGAAGTCCGGCAGCGACAACGTGGCCTCGGCTACCTCCAGCAGGCGGCGGTTCTGGTCCATCGAGGTTTTTTGCAACACCCTGAAGGCGACCTCCTCGTTCATGCCAAGTCGGGCCATCAACACTCCTTTGGCGCGCTCTATGACCTTGCGCTCGTTGAGCGTGCGGCGCGCAGCATCCAGCTCCGCTTCCATGCTGGCCATGCGGGCCGTCTGGGTCTGCAGCAGCTCCATGAGAGATGCGGGTTCCCCCGCTTGGGCGCCACCCGGAGGTGCTGGCACCACAGTGGGCGCCAGTGCCATGTCAAAAAACCGATCCACGGCATGCGTACGCTGCGGCGGGTTGTCGCGCAGTCCGCGCAGCAGGCCTTTGGAGTCCTGAAGGTCTTGCTGAGCTTCGAGGATGCGCGCCTCGCAGTCCGCCCGCAAGCGTTTGACCAGATCGACCTGGAGGTGCCACAGCGCATTGATGCGCTCGGAACAAACGTCGAACCAGATATCACTGAGATCGCCGTCCAGCGCAGCGTCTGGCCGAGCCACACACAGCGTTCGGCGCAAGCGCTCCAACTTGGCCACACCGGGAGATAGCTGTTGTTGCTCCCATCGCACGCGCAGTTCTGGCTCGGCGAACTCGGCGAAGACACGCAGGCTACGCTCCTGCGCATCGATGAGGTGAATCACACGCTGCTGGTGCGCCTCGTTGCTACGGCCGGATGCATACAGCAAGGCCCCCAAAGCCCGCTCCTGGCCCGCCTCTTCCTCAGCTTGCACGAGGTGCAGCAACGCCACCAGCAGGCGAGACACGCTGGGCAAACCCGCCGCATCGGCTACATGGAAAACCAACTCGATCAGCCCTGCAATGAGGTGGCTGTACGCGGCAACAGAATCGTTGGCAGTCATTGCCTGGCGCTCGATCTGGGTGCGCAGCGCTGGCAACGACTCCATCCCGAGCAGCGCCCATGCCATCAGCGACAGCGCCTTGGCAGTGGCGCCCTGTGCAGGCTCGATGTGCTGAGCAAACACTTCACGCAGCCGGGCCTCCAAGGGGCCCACCTCCTCGACGACCCGCAGGCGCATGTCGGCAAAACGCTGTGCCTTGGAGGCCAGGAAGGCCCCTGACGCGCCCCGCTCGCGCTGCAGGCCCTGGATCAGTTGCCCGATCACATCCACCAGTTCAGCCCGACTGGCCAGATGGCGCACAGCATCAATCTCCAGTTGCTTGGAACGCAGGACAAGGTTCGATACGGACAAGGGCGCCGCGAGGTCGGGCATGCAGGTTTCCTGGGTTGTTTAGGGCGCAGCCGGAGTGCCGCGACGTGGATGCGATTGTGTCAGGCTGCCGGCGCGCCAGCCACGCTGACACGACCACGTACGGCACGCACGCTGTAGGTGCGAACCGAATGCTCCGGCATTTCCAGGCATTCGCCCGTCTGCAGGTCAAAGTGGTTCTTGTACAGCGGTGAAGCCACCACCACGCGGCCGCTCAGGCTGCCGATCAGCCCGCGCGACAGCACACTGGCGCCTGACTTGGGATCCACGTTGTCAATGGCGAAGAACTGGTCGCTGCCAGTGCGGAAAACCGCCACGTGGAGATCGGCGACCAGGGCGCAGACGCCTGTGTTGGGGAGGATGTCATCCACCGCACAGATGTCGGTCCAGTCGAGGGAATCGGTGCTGTTCATGGGGAGTGCACTCATGGTCTATTCCTTTCAGGCCGCCTGGCGGATGGGGATCACTCTGGCCGACACAGGGCCACGCTCATCGGCGCGCGCCGGGCGGATCTGGCCGCGCTCTTCGACGAAGAGCACGTTCTCATCGGCCTGGTCGCTGTTCACGAACGAGCGGAAGCGCTTGCGCGTCTCGGGGTCGGTCACGGCCGCCTTCCACTCGCACTGGTAGGTGTTCACCACGTGCTGCATCTGCGATTCAAGCTCGGCGCACAGGCCCAGGCTGTCTTTTTGCAGCACGTCCTTGAGGTAGTCGAGGCCCCCTTCGAGGTTTTCGCGCCAGGTGCTGGTGCGCTGCAGCCGGTCTGCCGTGCGCACATAGAACATCAGCACCCGGTCGATCATGCGCACCAGGTCTTCCTTCGTCAGGTCCGATGCAAACAGTTCGGCATGGCGCGGCTTCATGCCGCCGTTGCCACAGATGTAGAGATTCCAGCCCTTTTCAGTGGCAATGACGCCAATGTCCTTTCCCTGCGCCTCGGCGCATTCGCGCGTGCAGCCCGACACACCGAACTTGATCTTGTGCGGGGCACGCAGGCCCTTGTAACGGTTCTCCAGTTCCACGGCCAAGCCCACGCTGTCCTGCACTCCGTAGCGGCACCACGTGGAGCCCACACAGCTCTTCACGGTGCGCAGCGACTTGCCGTAGGCGTGGCCGGATTCAAAACCGGCGGCGATCAGCTCTTCCCAAATCAACGGCAACTGCTCCACCCGCGCACCAAACATGTCCACGCGCGCACCGCCCGTGACCTTGGTGTACAGCCCATATTTCTTAGCCACCTGGCCCACGGCGATCAGGCCGTCGGGTGTGACTTCGCCACCGGGCATGCGTGGCACCACCGAATAGGTGCCGTCCTTCTGGATGTTGCCCAGGAAGTAGTCGTTGCTGTCCTGCAGGCCGGCCAGCTCCTTCTTGAGCACAAATTCGTTCCAGCACGAGGCGAACACACTGGCCGCCACGGGCTTGCAGATATCGCAGCCCATGCCTTTGCCATGCTTTGCCAGCAGGTCCTCGAAGCTCTTGATCTGGCCCACACGCACCAGGTGGTAGATCTCCTGGCGTGAGTAAGCGAAGTGCTCGCAGATGTGGTTGTTCACGGCCATGCCACGGCGCGCCATTTCCGCCTTTATGACCTGGGTGACCAGGGGCACGCAGCCGCCGCAGGTGGCACCAGCCTTGGTGCAGGCCTTCACCTCGGCAATGGTGCACGCCCCATTGCCCACGGCTTCGCAGATGCCACCCTTGGTGACGTTGTTGCACGAGCAGATCTGTGCCGTGTCGGGCAGGGCCTCCACGCCCAATCCGTGCTTGGCCTTGCCGTCGCTGGACGGAAAAATCAGGAACTCGGGGTCATCGGGCAGCGTGATGCCGTTCAGGGCCATCTGCAGCAACGTGCCGTATTCGGAGGCATCGCCGATCAGCACGGCGCCCAGCAGCTGCTTGCCATCCTCGCTGATGACGATCTTTTTGTAGACCTGGCGACGCTCGTCCACGTACTGGCAGGTGCGGCTGTGCGGCGTTTTCCCATGCGCGTCGCCAATGCTGGCTACGTCCACGCCCATGAGCTTGAGCTTGGTGCTCATGTCCGCACCGACGAAAGCCGCGTCGGTCTCACCCGCGATGTGGCGGGCGGCCACACGCGCCATGTCGTAGCCGGGCGCGACCAGGCCGAAGGTCTGCTCGTTCCACGAGGCGCATTCGCCGATGGCGTAGACATCGTGGTCGCTGGTACGGCAGGCACTGTCAATGGCCACGCCGCCGCGCGGGCCAATGGCCAGCAGGCTCTGGCGCGCCAGTTCGTCTCGTGGGCGGATGCCAGCGGAGAACACGATCATGTCGGTCTCCAGCCAGGTGCCGTCGGCAAACACCATGCGGTGGCGCGCGCGGGCGCCATCGGTGATCTCCTGCGTATTGCGGCCGGTGTGCACCTGCACGCCCAGTTCTTCGATCTTGGCCCGCAGCACGCGGCCACCGCCCTCATCCACCTGAACAGCCATGAGCCTGGGAGCGAACTCGACCACATGGGTTTCGAGGCCCATGTCGCGCAGCGCCTTGGCGCATTCCAGGCCCAGCAGCCCCCCGCCCACGACCACGCCGGTCTTCGATTTGGCACCCGAGGCCTGCATGGCCTCCAGGTCCTCGATGGTGCGGTAGACAAAGCAGTGATCGCGGTCGCGTCCGGACACCTGGGGCACGAAGGGATTGGAGCCGGTGGCCAACACCAGCTTGTCGTAGGTGAGCACTTCGCCATCCGCCGTGGTCACGGTGCGGATGCGACGGTCCACCGATGCAGCGCGCGCGGCCAGGCGCAACGTGAAGCCGGTGCGCTCGAAGAAGCCGGGTTCGACCAGCGAAAGTTCATCGGCCGAGGTGCCACTGAAGAAGGCCGACAGATGCACCCGGTCGTAGGCAGGGCGCGGCTCCTCGCACAGCACGGTGACCTCGACACCAGTCATGCCGGTTTCGGCCAGACTTTCGAGGAACTTGTGGCCGACCATGCCGTGGCCAATGAGAACGATTTTCATGCTTGCTCATCCTGCAAGAACCCGGGGAACCGTTTCGAGGGGTGCAGGATGTGCCATGCCAGCGGCACAGCACACCCTCCGCGGAACCACGGGCGTGGGTTGGAACTACCAAGCGGGCGACTGCAAAAAAAGCCGCAACTCACTCGGGTGTTCCGCCATCATTAGCGGAGGGTATCGATCAGTCCGCAGGCAGCTTCACCAGCAGACACGGAAGGGGATCGCAATATTCATGCCGCACCATCCGAGGCCATGCCAAGCCCCTGTGGGCGGACCAGGTAGGGCTGACCGGATCGTTCTCTGGAGTACCGCCCGGTGGCGGAATGCATCAATGCAGTGCAGCACCTCACCAAATCAGGGCAATCACCCATACCGGTAGCGAGCTGCAAGGACTGGAGTCGCCAGGCTTTGGCAAAGGCTTGGGCGGTGGACACTTTGGAATCTTCCGATTCACCAAAGCATCTGCAGTGTCACCCTTGCAACCCACCTTGCCTTGCGGTCATCTTTTCATTTCCAAAAAAAGCGAGCTCCGGCAGACTGGCACGGCAGGACGGAGGCGACTGGCAACCACCGAGCATCACGTTCATGAAGCACCGACAGCCCCAGCCCCCATCAATACCCATGACCCCACCAGCATGAGCACCAGTATGAACACCGACCGGAGAGTCAACACCGACAGACGCAACGGGCAGGACCGCCGACAAACAGAAAAAGGCCCTCCCAGCAACTACGAACGCAGGCGTGCCGTGGAGGCACGGCAACCGGAATTGACGGAGCTGCATCTGGACGAAGAAGAACTCAAAGCGCTGGGATTTATAAAAACCACATCCATGCCACAAAGCCCGACTTGATATCTGCGGTGCCCCACAAGCGCCTGAAGCCGGTTGCCCAAACCCACAGGGATACACCGTTGCCCCGCTTCAAGTCCGCCACTCAGCAGCGTCCTGTTTCAATCTCCGTGGAGCGCAAGCAGACGGTGCGCCACCATATCCAATGCAGGCCGGGTGTTGCCCTGCTTGTCCGTCCAGACTCTCGGTGTGATGCTGCCCGAAAGCGCGAGTGAATCCCCATCGCGCAGGTGATGAATGGCAGCGCAAACACCCGCCTCAAACGCAATCACATTCACAAAAAGCAACTCGCCATCCGCCGTGTTTGCACGCACCTTGGCCACAGTGAAAGGCTTTCCAGCCTTGTCGGTACGCTGCTCGGAATCACCGTAAAGCCTTCCGGCCACGAGTCCATCGATCATGAAAGTCCTCCGCCCCGGCGGGCCATCACCTGTTTTCGATCAGCACACAGTGCGCTCCCTGGCGGCAAGCCCGCGCAACAAGCCCTAAGAGTGCAGCGGTCAGGAGGCATGGTACAAATCATTCAGGGATACCTCTGAGCGCCCTCTCAAGCAAAAAAGCCCAGAACCTTTCGGTTCTGGGCTTTTGCTATCAATGGTCGGCGTGGCGGGATTCGAACTCGCGACCCCTTGCACCCCATGCAAGTGCGCTACCAGGCTGCGCTACACGCCGACAAGACTTAGATTATATGCACAAAAACCTCAGTTCAGAGAAAGCAGCGCACGAATCTCAAATAATTCTTTGCGCACCGCATTGGAGTCCAGGGTGAACCCCATCGCCTCGATGGAAAGGTCACGCGCGCTATCCACCAGCATGCTGGGCATCTGGGAATCCAGGCCATCACCATTCAATGCAGCGTCGGTTCCGGAATCATCGCGGGCCGGATGCGCAAGCTCCTGCAGACGATTGCGTGCACCACTGATCGTGAACCCCTGGTCGTACAGCAGATCGCGGATGCGGCGGATCATCAACACCTCATGGTGCTGGTAATAGCGCCGATTGCCGCGCCGCTTCATGGGACGCAACTGCGTGAACTCCTGCTCCCAATAGCGCAAAACATGGGGCTTGACGCCACACAACTCCGCGACCTCACCAATCGTGAAGTAGCGCTTGGCAGGGATGGAAGGAAGCGGGGTGCCCATGGGTTGTGGATTCAAACCGAACAGCCGACTAGCGTACTGCAGACGCGCACAGACCGCCAGCCATCGGCAACATTCTGGTCACAAAAAGCGCACAAATTCACGAGGCAGCGGCCGTCTGGATCTGCTCCTTGAGCTTGCTGCTGGCATGAAACGTCACGACCCGGCGTGCTTTGATCGGAATGGCCTCGCCCGTGCGCGGATTACGACCAGGTCGTGGAGCCTTGGTCCGAATCTGAAAGTTGCCGAAGCCCGACAACTTGACATCCTTGCCCTCCACAAGGCTCTGGGAGATCAGGTCAAAGAACGCATCGATCATGTCCTTGGACTCGCGCTTGTTCAGGCCGATTTGGTCGAACAGCAGATCGGCCAGCTGCGCCTTGGTCAGCGCTGGGGTCTCCAGGCTTTCGACTGCGAATTCGATCATGATTTATCACTCCCTTTGGACATCGTCACATCCGCAGCCGTGCGCCCGCACGCTGCGCCAGCTGTGCGACCACGGCTTGCACCGCCGCCTCGATCTCGGCCTCTGTGAGCGTGGCCTCGTCACGCCCCAGAGTGAGACGCACAGCCAGGCTCTTCTCGCCGGGAGCCAGGCCACCTGCGGGGGTCTCTTCACCGGCACGCAGTGCCTTGGGCCGGTACACGTCAAACAGCACGGCAGACCGCAGCATGCCATCGGGAACGGCCTGCTCCACCGCACCCATGATGTCGGCGTGCGTCACGCGCTCGGCCACCACTACGGCCAGATCACGCTCAACAGCCTGATGCTTGGCCACTGGCTTGAACTGGGGCACTACGCGTTGCAGCACGGCATCGAGCTCCAGCTCGAACATCACAGGCGCCTGTGGCAAATCCCACGACTGGCGCCACTGAGGGTGCAACTCGCCCACAAAACCTATGGCACGCCCATTCACCAGCACGCGCGCACACCGGCCGGGGTGCATGGCAGGATGGGTCGCAGGTTCAAACATGGCCTCCACAGGCGCCAGGAGCGCCTCCACATCGCCCTTCACGTCAAAGAAATCGATAGCCTGCTCTTTGCGGCCCCATTGCAAGGTGTCGTTCGGGCCATACGCCAGGCCTGACACTCGCATAGGCTGATGAAAGCCCTCCACGGTGGTGTCCGTGTTGCGCACACTCGCGTCGCGCAGGAACACGCGGCCCAGTTCGAACACCCGCACACGCTGTGCTTTGCGGTCCAGGTTGAACTTCAAAACTTGTAGCAGAGAACCCAGCAAGGTAGAGCGCATCACGCTCATCTGGCTTGCAATGGGGTTCAGCAGCTTGATGGGTTGTGTGTTGGCGGCCAGTTCGTGCTCCCAACGCTCTTCCACAAAACTGAAGTTGATCGTCTCCTGGTACCCCAGGCCTGCCAATGAACGGCGCACCGCAAACGGGCTGCGCGTGGCCTCGGCCGGCAACTTGGGCGTAATGGGCGCCAGCGGTGGGGTGGTGGGGAGGTTGTTGTAACCCACCATGCGCGCCACTTCTTCGATCAGGTCTTCCTCGATCGTGACGTCGAACCGGAACGACGGTGGCGTGACGGTGAGCGTACCCTCGCCCTGCACCACGGGCAGCCCCAGACGCTGCAATGCATCAGCGCATTGCGCCTGGGTGAGGGGCATACCGATGACCTTGGCCGCACGTGCGACACGCAGTGCGACCGGCCGGGGTACCGGCAGATTCACCGCCTGATCATCCATGGGGCCACATACCGTGTCAGGCGTACCGCAGATATCAATCACAAGCTGTGTGATGCGCTCGATGTGCTCCACTGTCAGGCTCGGGTCCACACCCCGCTCAAAGCGATGGCCTGCGTCGGTCGAGAAGTTGAAGCGGCGCGAGCGCCCTGCCACCGCCTTGGGCCACCAGAAGGCGGCCTCGATGTAAATGTGCTGGGTATCGTCGGACACTGCCGTGGCGTCGCCGCCCATGATGCCCGCCAGCGACTCGACTTGGCTGTCGTCGGCGATCACACCCACCTTGTCGTCCACGGTGATGGTGTTGCCGTTGAGCAGCTTGAGCTGTTCACCGGGCTTGCCCCAGCGCACATCCAGGCCGCCGTGGATCTTGTCCAGATCAAAAATGTGAGATGGGCGCCCCAGCTCAAACATCACATAGTTGGAGATATCCACCAACGGCGACACACCACGCTGGCCGCAACGGGCCAGGCGATCCAGCATCCATTGAGGCGTGGCAGCCCGCGTGTTCACGTTGCGCACGATGCGGCCGGAAAAGCGGCCGCACAGGTCAAGAGCGCTCACCTTGACCGGCAACCGGTCGGCAAGCTTGGTAGCCACGGCGGGGAACGAGGGTTGCTGCAGCGGCACCCCGGTCAGTGCGGACACTTCGCGCGCAATCCCATAGACGCTGAGGCAATGCGCCAGGTTGGGCGTGAGCTTGAGGGTGAACAGCGTGTCATCCAAGTTCAAGTGTTCACGGATGTCCTGGCCCACCGGCGCAGAAGCATCGAGTTCGAGCAAACCGCCATGGTCCTCGGACAGCTTGAGTTCGCGCGCCGAGCACAACATGCCCTGGCTTTCCACACCGCGCAGCTTGCCCACCTTGATGAGGAACGGCTTGCCGTCATCACCCGGGGGCAGTTCGGCCCCCACCAGCGCACAAGGCACCTTGATGCCCACGCGGGCGTTGGGAGCACCACACACGATATTCAGCAAGGCCCCCTGCCCCACGTCCACCTGGCACACGCGCAAGCGGTCGGCGTCCGGGTGCTGAACGGCTTCCTTGATTTCGCCGACCACAATTTTCGTGAAAGGCGGCGCCACGGGCCGCAATTCTTCAACTTCCAGACCCGCCATGGTCAGCGTGTCGGCCAGTTCTTGGGTGGTCAGCGGTGGGTTGCAAAATTCGCGCAACCAGGACTCAGGGAATTGCATAGTGAAGAGATTCTTTGGCGTTTGCTCTGAAAAAAATAGCTGCTTGCGCTTGTCTGTTCTTTATTTCAATGTCAAAAGGCGATGAAACCCATTGAAATCAAGCGCTAGCAGCTCACTTTTTTGCTTTATTGGAACTGCGACAGGAAACGAATGTCGCCGTCGAAGAACAGGCGCAGGTCGTTCACGCCATAGCGCAACATGGTCAGGCGGTCCGGTCCCATGCCAAAGGCAAAGCCGATGTACTTTTCGGGGTCGAGGCCCATGTTGCGCACCACGTTGGGGTGCACCTGGCCCGAGCCTGCCACCTCCAGCCAACGGCCGGCCAATGGGCCCGTCTGGAACTGGATGTCGATCTCGGCGCTGGGCTCCGTGAAGGGGAAGAAGCTGGGACGGAAGCGCAGCACGAGGTCGTCACTCTCGAAGAACGTGCGGCAAAAAGCCGTGAAGATGACCTTCAGATCCTTGAAACTCACGTTTTCGCCAACCCACAGGCCTTCGCACTGGTGGAACATGGGCGAGTGCGTGGCGTCACTGTCCACCCGGTAGGTGCGGCCCGGCGCAATGACGCGGATCTCGGGCATCGCCTGACCGGTATCCAGCGCGGCACGGTGCTTCTTGACATGCTGCACCGCGTGGCGGATCTGCATGGGGCTGGTGTGCGTGCGCAGCAGGTTGGGGGCAGTGGCAGTGCCGCCCTCGACATAAAACGTGTCATGCATGGACCGCGCAGGGTGGTCTTCCGGCGTATTCAATGCGGTGAAGTTGAACCAGTCGGTTTCGATCTCGGGGCCTTCGGCGACGTCAAAACCCATGGAGCCAAAGATGCCCTGGATGCGTTCAAGCGTGAGGGACACCGGGTGAAGACCACCCTGCCCGCGCTGGCGGCCTGGCAGGCTCACATCCAATGCCTCGGCCTTGAGCTGAAGCTGCAATTCTGCGTCGGCCAGAGCCTGGCGGCGTGCGGTCAGTGCGGCTTCAATGGCTTGCTTGGCCACATTGATGGCTGCGCCACGGGATTTTTTTTCCTCGACGGACAGCTGCGCCATGCCCTTCATCAGCTCGGTCACGCGGCCCGACTTGCCCAGAAACTGCGCCTTGGCGTTTTCCAGATCAGCGGGGGTGGCGCTTTGGGCAAACAGTTGCGTCGCGCTCTCGACCAGGGAATCCAACTCGTTCATACGACTCTTTATCGCTCGTGAAAAATAAACAAGGGCTAGCGCCTTTTCAAGCTCTAGCCCTTGCTGTTATTGCGCAAGCAGCTATCAGAACGATAGCCGCTCATCGTGATCTCAAGCAGCCAGCTTGGCCTTGACTTGGTTCACGATGCTGCCAAAGGCAGCCTTGTCGTGCACGGCGAGGTCGGCCAGCATCTTGCGGTCGATCTCGATGGATGCCTTCTTCAGGCCGTTGGCGAACTGGCTGTAGGTCAGGCCCAGTTCACGGGCAGCGGCGTTGATACGGGCGATCCACAACTGGCGGAACACGCGCTTCTTGGTGCGGCGGTCACGGTAGGCATATTGCCCAGCCTTCATTACCGCCTGTTTGGCGATACGGTAGACATTACCGCGGCGACCACGGAAGCCCTTGGCAAGGGCGAGAACTTTCTTGTGACGGGCACGGGCCGTTACACCACGTTTGACGCGAGGCATGTATGTACTCCTTGTTCGTCGTTATTAAAGGCCAGCACTGGGCAGCATTTGTGCGATCGAGCCCATGTTGGTCTCATGCACAGCAACTGCACCACGCAGGTGGCGCTTGTTCTTGGTGGTCTTCTTGGTCAAGATGTGACGTTTGAAGGCTTGACCGCGCTTGACGGTGCCACCGGGACGAACGCGGAAACGTTTTTTCGCGCTGCTCTTGGTCTTCATTTTGGGCATGTGAATGCTCCTTTTGTTTGTGCTCGCGAGGCGTTTGCAAACCGATCTGCAAACTTGTTGGCCCCGAGCCACTTTTATCGAAGGGTTCGCACCCTTCGCTCAGCAGTGCCGAAACACTGCCTTTTTGAACCCTGCTCCGGTAAAGGAGCAGCATTCAAAATCTCATACCAACCCGCACAACTTCAGGCTGCGGTGCCCGTTGCCGGAGCAACCTCTGCTGCTGGCTTGGCACCAGCAGGCTTTTTCTTGCCCGGGGCAATCATCATGATCATCTGACGGCCTTCCAGCTTGGGAAACTGCTCGATGATGATGCTGTCTGCCAACTCGTCGCGAATCCGGTTCAGCAAAGCCAAGCCCAGTTCCTGGTGCGTGATTTCGCGCCCCCGGAATCGCAGCGTGATCTTGCATTTGTCGCCATCCGCCAGAAAACGGCGGATGTTGCGCATCTTGATGTTGTAGTCGCCATCGTCCGTGCCCGGACGGAACTTGACTTCCTTGATCTCAATGACCGTTTGCTTGGCTTTGGCTTCCGCCGCACGCTTTTGCTCTTGGTACTTGAACTTGCCGTAGTCCATGAGGCGGCACACTGGAGGGTTCGCCGTAGCGGCGATTTCCACCAGATCCACATCCAACTCGCCCGCCATGCGCAGGGCTTCCATCAGACTGACAACACCCAAAGGCTCGTTATCAGGACCCGAAAGACGGACCTCCGGAGCCATGATTTCACGGTTCAGGCGGTGCTTGCGCTCTTCACGGTGGCGACGATCACGAAATTCAGTAGCGATGGCTATCTTCCTTCAATCAAAATACTACAAACTTTGTAGCTACAACCGTACACATGGCAGGCGCCGAAGCATGTTTTCACTAAAAATCAGGCTTTGGTGGCAATGTCTTGGGCGATCAGCTCAGCGAACGCTTCAACAGACATCACGCCGAGGTCACGATTGCCCCGGCCGCGCACTGCGACGGCTCCTGCGGCCTTTTCCTTGTCGCCCGCGACAAGGATGTACGGCAGCTTTTGCAACGAATGCTCGCGTATTTTATACGTAATCTTTTCGTTGCGCAGATCGACCGCCACCCTAAGGTCTTGATTCGGAAGTGCTTTTTGCAGTTTTGCGGCAATTTCGCGACAGTAATCGGCCTGTGCGTCGGTGATGTTGAGCACCGCAACCTGCACCGGAGCGAGCCAGACCGGGAACGCCCCGGCATAGTGTTCGATCAGCATGCCAATGAACCGTTCCATGCTGCCCACGGTTGCACGGTGCAGCATCAGTGGGCGCTTGCGGCTGCCGTCTTCGGCCACGTATTCGGCGTCCAGACGCTCGGGAAGGTTGGGGTCGATCTGCATCGTGCCGCACTGCCATTGACGGCCCAGCGCGTCCTTGAGCGTGTACTCGATCTTCGGACCATAGAACGCACCTTCGCCTTCGGCAATCTCGAACTCGCAACCCGAATGGCGCAGGCCATCCATCAGCGCCTTCTCCGCGCGGTCCCACGACTCGTCCGTGCCAATGCGTGCCTCGGGCCGTGTGGCCACCTTGTAGATGATGTCGGTAAAGCCAAAGTCCTTGTAGACCTTCTGCACCAGCGCCGTGTAGTTGGCGCACTCTTCCAGCACCTGCTCTTCCGTACAGAAAATGTGCCCGTCATCCTGCGTGAAGCCGCGCACGCGCATGATGCCGTGCAGGCCGCCCGTAGGCTCATTGCGGTGGCAGGCACCGAACTCGCCGTAGCGCAATGGCAGGTCGCGGTAGCTCTTGATCCCCTGCTTGTAGATCAGGATGTGGCCGGGGCAGTTCATCGGCTTGAGCGCGTACTCGCGCTTTTCCGACTCGGTCGTGAACATGTTGTCGCGGTACTTGTCCCAGTGGCCCGTTTTCTCCCACAGGCTCTTGTCCAGGATCTGCGGACCCTTCACCTCCTGGTAGCCGTTATTGCGATAGACGCGGCGCATGTACTGTTCCACCTCCTGCCACAAAGCCCAGCCCTTGGGGTGCCAGAACACGGTGCCGGGCGAATGCTCATCCATATGGAACAGGTCCAGTTCACGACCCAGCTTGCGGTGGTCGCGCTTTTCGGCCTCTTCCAGCATGGTGAGGTACTGCTGCAGTTCTTCTTTGGAAGTCCAGGCCGTGCCATAAATACGCTGCAGCATCTCGTTGCGGTGGTCGCCACGCCAGTAGGCGCCCGCTACCTTCATGAGCTTGAAGAACTTCAGCTTGCCCGTGCTGGGCACGTGGGGGCCACGGCATAGGTCTTCGAAGTTGCCTTCGCGGTACAGACTCACGTCTTCATTGCTGGGGATGCTCGCAATGATCTCGGCCTTGTAGTGCTCGCCCAGGCTCTTGAAATAGGCCACGGCCTCGTCGCGCGGCAGAACGCGGCGTACCACGGGCTCGTCCTTGGCGGCGAGTTCGGCCATGCGCTTTTCGATGGCCACCAGGTCCTCAGGCGTGAAGGGGCGCTTGTACGCAAAGTCGTAGAAGAAACCGTTCTCGATCACCGGGCCGATGGTCACCTGGGCTTCCGGGAACAGCTCCTTGACGGCATAGGCCAGCAAGTGGGCTGTGGAGTGGCGAATGACCTCCAGGCCATCGGCATCCTTGGCCGTGATGATGGACAGTGGGCTGTCGGCCGTGATCTGGTAACTGGTGTCCACCACCTTGCCGTCAATCTTGCCGGCCAGAGCCGCCTTGGCCAGACCGGTGCCGATAGAGGCCGCCACTTCGGCCACCGTGACAGGACCCGGGAATTGGCGCTGCGAGCCATCAGGAAGCGTGATGTGAATCATGGGAGTAACTCTTTCTTTTCAATCAGTGCAATGGATGCGGGCACGCGCCAGGCCCAGAAACAAAAAAGCGCGGAACGGGTCCGCGCTTTCTGGATGAGGAGTGCAATCTCGTGCAGGCGCGAACAGCCAGCCTTAACGGCCAGTCAACATCTCCGATGTAGTTCGCGGTGTCATAACCAGATTGCCTTTCTCGCTCTTGTAAGTGGAATTTTTGGCATTTTACCCCCGCCCCGGGATCGATTGCCCAGACAACGCGCTTGCGCACATCATCAAAGACGTTTCGCTTACACAACTGGAGCACCCATGAACACACCCGCCCCATGGACAAAACTGTGCGATGATTTTTGGCGGTAGTCAATCTGGCAACTACAGTCGGTGCGTCGAAATGTGAGAAAGTCCTGCACTGGGGCGTCACCAAGCCAGGCGCCCCGGTAACACGGGCGTCAAGCAACAGCACCCCGCTAGCACCGATTGCGCAGCCACACCCCAAGGCAGCACTTCGGTACATCCCACCACTCTGGCTCGTAGCTGATCTTCGGCCAGGATCGGCTTTATGAGAATGTTTATGCACCCTGAGATTTCCGTTGTCATCCCTGTCTATTGTGAAGAAGCCGGCATCCGGTTCACCTTGCGGGAGGTCGAGAAATTTCTGGCTGTATCAGCCTCCACCTGGGAAATCGTGGTGGTGGATGATGGGTCCAAAGACAACACATGGAATGAAATTACCGCCATCTCTCAAACTATGGCCCGGTTGCGGGGTCTGCGCCTGAGTCGCAATTTTGGCAAGGAAGCGGCGGTGTCGGCGGGCCTGGAGGCGGCACGAGGCAAGGCGGTGATCATCATGGACGGCGACATGCAGCACCCTCCTTCCCTGCTCCCGACCATGATCGAAACTTGGCGCACTGGCGAGTTCGACATCGTGGAAGCGGTCAAATCCAGCCGGGGCGACGAATCCAGCCTCTCTGCTGCACGGGCAAAACTGTTTTATCTTATTTTGCGGGCGTTCTCCGGCCACGACTTGAACGGCGCGTCCGACTACAAACTGCTTGATCAACGGGTCATCGAGGCGTATCGCACGATGAAAGAACGCAACGTCTTCTTTCGCGGCATGATCAGCTGGATGGGGTTCCGGTCTACGCAGATCCCCTTCGAGGTGGAGCCCCGCATCGCTGGAGATTCGGGATGGTCTGTCTTTGGCCTGATTCGCCTTGCGGCCGTTGCCGTCACAAGTTTCAGCACTTTTCCACTGCACCTGATCACAATCTTTGGTGTGCTCTTCTTCGCATTTTCCGTCATGCTGGGGATGCACACGGTGTACATGAAGTTGTCGGGAGCGGCGATCAACGGCTTTACCACCGTCATCTTGCTGCTACTGATCATCGGCAGCTCACTGATGATTGGCCTCGGAATCATCGGGGAGTATCTCGCGCGCATCTATGACGAGGTCAAACAACGACCCCGCTACATCGTCTCCCAGAAGCTGCCTCTGAACCAACCCGACAACCCCGCCAGCCCTTGATCCGGCAACGCAGGCCGCACGCCTGAGCGCTCCATGTCGCACTGACCCTTCTTTCTCCACCACGCGGGGGTCACGGCACCGCTATTTCACATTCACCATTGCCCTCATGCCCTCCTTTTCCAAACTGCTTCGCTATGGCGTTGTGGGTGTTATCGGTGCCGTAGTGCACATGTCCACCCTGTTCCTGCTGGTGGAGCTTGGCTTAACAGGGCCGGTCGTTGCCACCACCACAGGGTTTGTATTTGCACTGCTGATCTCCTACGGAATGAACAGGATCTGGACCTTTGGATACGTTGGCAGCTACTGGGCTTCGCTGATCAGGTACTGCATCGTGTCGCTGATCGGCCTGGGGCTGAACATCCTCATCATCAAGCTGTTCACGGATTTTCTGGGCCTGTGGTACGGCTGGGGGGCGTTTGTAGCTGTGGGCGCCGTGGCACTGAACAATTTCCTTCTCAACAACGCCTGGACCTTCACGCACAAGACCTCGGACATGGCCTAAACAAGCTCTGGCAACGGCCCATCACACCCCGCGCAACAGGGGTCTTGGGCTCTCTTGCCCTTCGAGGAACAGGGCGCAGCCCCCAGCAACAAGACGATCAAAAAGGTAGACATGCAGACAGCCGCTTTGATGACCCGCCAGCGAACATCAAGCTACTGGATAGCGCTGATCTTTGTCGCCATCCTGGGGGCCATACAGGTCTACTTCTTTGACATTACATTCCACGGCCCTGACCAGATCCGCGACGTGGAAATAGCACGCAGACTGATCCATCACCAGGAATGGCCGCTCAACGGTCCTCCGCTGTTCGGGGAACGTTTCAACCTGCCGCCAGGTTTTTACTACCTGCTCGCCCTGCCCCTTCTGGTCAGGGACACCGAGGCTGCGATCTTCATCACATTCGGCGCTCTGTTTGCGCAGTCGGTCTGGTATCTGCTCCGCGTCATCCACGCACAGTTGGGTTCCAGATGTGCACTTGCCTATGCAGTGCTGGCATTCCCCGTCTTTGCGTCTTTCTACACCCACAGCGCCTGGAATCCTGCTCTGGTGATGACATTGAGCAATGTGGTCCTGGGGTTGTTCATCAGCCTTGCGCAACAGCACCGTCACGATGGGCTGTTGCTTCCGCTGGCGGCATTCCTGCTTGTACAAATCCACCCCTCTGCAGCGCCATTGTTGCTGGGCCTGGGAGCCTACGCACTGCTGAACTACCAGGTTCTCCTGAACCGTAGAACGCTGGCTTCCCTGCTCCTCATTGCAGGGATGGCAGCCGTGTGGGGAAGCCAATCAGGGGCCGTCTCGAAGCTGTTGTCGCCCGCGCCTGCGTCGGCCGCCACAGCCTCCGGCCATGGCTGGCTCAGCAATCTGTTGGACATGGACAAATGGCGTGACGTTTTCCTGATGCCCTACAGCGCCATTGAGAGCATCCAGCCGGCCATCAGTGGACTGGGCGCACTGACGGCCTTTCACCTGACTCTGATGCTGGGAGGGGTGTTGCTGGGCATCGTCTATGCAGCAAAAGAGCGGACCCTCCGCTGGATATTGCTCACCACGGTGCTGTGGTTCATCGTTTCCATGGCTTTTCTAAGCCAGGGCGCTTTTTGGCACCTGGACGTGGTGCACCCGTGGCTTGCAGTATTGGCGGCCCATGGTTTGGCGCGCGCCAGCGAAAAAGCGTCACTTTCGACCGGGCACTTCAATGCCCTAGCCGCAACATCCTTGGTCCTCGTTGTCGTCGCCCATCTGAACCTTTACCTTCAGTTCGAGAAAAGGGGCAAACACGATCTCCTGCTCGCATCGCTGTTTTTCCCCAAACTGGAACCCCTGGAATACAAGATTCCGGGGTACACATTCAAGTACCTGCATGCGATGCGCGACGGCCTGTCGAGCCGAGGGATTTGCCAGGACCAAGTCATCGGCCTGGACCCCATGGTGATGAGCAACGCCGTCAACCGGACGCTCGACGCGCCTTGCCCCTCTCCGGCTACGACGGGGCAGGTTTCGCAAACCCTTTATTTCATCGCCAACGATCAGGATGCACTCCGGTTCGACTTCACCAAAGGCTTGCAGGCCATGACCACAGTGGGCGCCAGCGCGATTTATGCAGTCCGCAACACTGGTGCGCTGGTCAATGGCAAGGCAGAAAACAATGTCCTGTCCAACAAAAAGATGGACTACATGACCTTCCTGCCAGCACGACTCGCAGAAGGCCTGACCCTCACCCTCCCGCCTGCGCCAGAAACCATCGTGCGTGTTGCCTTGCGGTGCGGCAGGGACTACCCCATCGAACAACAGGCCCATTGGAAGGTCCAGGGCGCCGAGTACAAAAAGCCCCTGACCACCGCGCACGCCCGGTACCTTGGTTCCAACTACTACGATCTGGAATGGACACTGACCATGCCCGCAAGCCGAGCCTACGGCGCCACCATTTCGTCGACGCTGGGCCCACTGGATTGCGACGTTTCGGCAATTACCCGTCCCATCACTGTGCACTGACGGGGCGAACTCCCCGGAAAGACCACGCAAAGCCCATGTGCGCGTACCGCCCGGCCCCGATGCGTCCCACACCAAACGAAAGAGAGCGATGAAAAAAGCCACCCCGCAGGGTGGCTTCTTGTCTTGCCGTAACTCCATCCCCTGTGCGGGGGATTTCAGATCAGTGGAACTGCTCTTCTTCGGTCGAACCCGTCAGGGCCTTCACGGAGGACGAGCCGCCCTGGATCACCGTGGTCACATCGTCAAAGTAGCCTGCGCCCACTTCCTGCTGGTGCGACACGAAGGTGTAGCCCTTCTCGCGTGCTGCGAATTCTGGCTCTTGCACCATTTCGGTGTAGTGCTTCATGCCTTCGCCTTGAGCGTATGCATGGGCGAACTGGAACGTGTTGAACCAATTGATGTGGATGCCGGCCAACGTGATGAACTGGTACTTGTAGCCCAGAGCCGACAGGTCTTCCTGGAACGAAGCGATCTGCTTGTCGTTGAGGTTCTTCTTCCAGTTGAACGATGGCGAGCAGTTGTACGACAGCAGCTTGCCGGGGCAGGCGGCGTGCACAGCTTGCGCAAATTCACGGGCGAAGCCGATGTCTGGCACGCCGGTTTCGCACCACACCAGATCGGCGTAGGGGGCGTAGGCCACGCCACGGCTGATGGCTTGCTCCAGGCCGTTCTTGACGCGGTAGAAGCCTTCTTGCGTGCGCTCGCCGGTCAGGAAGGGCTTGTCGTTGGCGTCGTGGTCGGACGTGATCAGGTTGGCGGCTTCAGCGTCGGTACGGGCCAGAACGATGGTGGACACGCCCATCACGTCGGCCGCGAAACGTGCGGAGATCAGCTTTTCGCAGGCTTCTTGCGTAGGCACCAGCACCTTGCCACCCATGTGGCCGCACTTCTTCACGGCGGCCAGTTGATCTTCAAAGTGAACGCCAGCAGCGCCCGACTGGATCATGTTCTTCATCAGTTCGAACGCGTTCAGCACGCCGCCGAAACCGGCTTCAGCATCGGCCACGATAGGCAGGAAGTAGTCGATGAATTCCTTGTCGCCGGGGTTGATGCCACGGCCCCACTGGATTTCGTCAGCGCGCTTGAAGGTGTTGTTGATGCGGCGAACCATGGTGGGCACCGAGTCGTAGGCATACAGCGACTGGTCGGGATACATGGTTTCGCTGGTGTTGCCATCAGCGGCCACTTGCCAGCCCGACAGGTACACGGCTTCGAGGCCTGCCTTGGCTTGCTGCATGGCCTGGCCGGCGGAGATGGCGCCGAACGCGTTGACGTAGCCCTTCTTGGCGCCGCCGTTGATCTTGTCCCACAACTTTTCAGCGCCGCGCTTGGCCAGCGTGTGCTCAATGGGCAACGAGCCGCGCAGACGCACCACGTCGGCAGCGCTGTAACCGCGCTTCACGCCCTTCCAGCGGGGGTTGGTCGCCCAGTCTTTTTCCAGGGCGGCAATTTGCTGTTCGCGGCTCAGTTGTTCGTTGAGGGATTGGGGCATGAGATCACTCCAGAGGTTGGTTGAAAACGCCGGGCTGCTTGTGCTGCCCTTGGAGACAACTTTAAGTCTTCTATAAGACTTGTGCAAGCTCTTATGTCTTATAGAAGAGATAAATTTTCTCCTTGAAAAACAACAACTTAACCACAGCATTTCTCAATACAGAAATTGATTTCTCATATCGAGAAAAAATGTGGCAATGCAACATCTATCATATTCCACATTGAGGAATCGAAATTCCGCATTGCAAAAAAATCAGCATTCACAACGCGGCCAAAGACGGCGCTTGCAGCCAGTCCCCCCCGGCAATCCGGGGTGCAGAGACTACATACCGGGGATTGATCTCATAGACCAGGCAAGGCACGCCCTGCCCGCCCACATCAACCACGATCTCGCGCTTCACATACTCGTCACTGGGGGTCGCCCCCAGGTCCTCGATCTCGTCCAGTACGGCTTCCAGCGCTGGCTCGATGGCATACACCTCCCCGTGCACCACCCCCAGGGGCCCGCCCAACGCCATGCCGGGATAGGCCCCCAGGTGGTAGAGCACCCCAGGCACCTGGGCGGCCCCCATGAATCTTGGCGCCGGGCGAAGGCGGGTGATGTCATTGGATCCGCCGCGCCGCAAGGTGCCATAGACAAAGACATGGCGTGCAGGGCTGGCGGGCGGGGTTTCGTCGGGCATGATGCGCACCTCCTTTTCGTTGAGCGATCACCAGTCTAGTGAACACCACTCCCAGCCGCCCCTTTGCCTACCTGTGCCTGGCCCTCAGCATGGCGCTGGTGGGCAGCTACGTGGCGCTGTCCAAACCGCTGGCCGCCGTGCTGCCGGTTTTTCTGCTCGCATGGATGCGTTTTGGCATTGGTGGCATAGCCATGCTGCATTGGCTCCGCAAACCTGTGGATGAGCCGCCCCTCGCCCCACAAACCCGGCGGCTGTTGTTTCTACAGTCGTTTCTGGGCAATTTCCTGTTCACCATCTGCATGATCTATGGCGTGAGCCTCACCGATGCGGTCACGGCCGGAGTGACCCTGGCCGCGATTCCCGCCGCGGTGGCGGTGATGGGCTGGCTCTTTTTGCACGAACGCGTGGCGCCACGCACCTGGGCCGCCGTGGTTTGTGCCGTGGCGGGGATTGCCTTGTTTTCGCTATCAAAACAAGAGCATTCAGCGCATATTGGACAAGCGCTAGGCACCCAAAATACTCAAAACCTTGCATGGTTGGGGCCCTTGCTGCTGCTGGGCGCGGTGGTGTGCGAAGCTGCTTACACGGTGATCGGCAAGATGCTCACCAGCAGTCTGGGCCCCAAGCGCATCACCTCGCTCATCAACCTGTGGGGCTTTGTGCTGTCCACGCCGTTCGGGCTGTACGCCGCTTGGCATTTTGACTTTGCCGCCGTAGGCTGGGGCACCTGGACGCTGCTGGTGTTCTACGCGCTGGCCGCCTGCGTGTTGACAGTGTGGCTCTGGATGACCGGGCTCAAGGCCGTGCCGGCTGCTCAGGGCGGCGTCTTCTCGGTCATGTTGCCAGTGAGCGCGGCGCTGGTCGGCGTGCTCGTGCTGGGCGAATCACTGACCGTCTGGCAATGGGCGGCGTTTGCCATCGCGCTGGCCAGCATGCTGCTGGCCACCCTGCCCTCACGCACAGCGCTGCGTGTCGGCCGACGCGACAATCAAGCAAGGTGATGATAGCCCGACCGCGATCGCTACGCAGCCAAGGGCTGTGTGCTGACCACGATGCCATCCGCATCGGCATACAGCCAGTCGCCCGGCCGCACCCAGACCCCCTGGATCTGCACGGCCACATCGCGCTGCCCCTCGCCACGGCGCTCGGTGGGCAATGGCATCAACCCCAGCGCACGAAGGCCGACGGCTGCGGCGTTCAGTTCGGCCACGTCACGCACGCAGCCATCCACCACCAGGCCGGCCCAGCCATTGCGCGCAGCGGCAGCCGCCAGATTGCCACCCACCAGCGCGCGGCGCAGCGATCCACCCCCATCCACCACCAGCACGCGGCCCTCACCCGGCGACTCCACAGCAGCCTTGACCTGCGTGTTGTCCTCATGGCACTTGACCGTGCTCACGGGGCCCGCAAACGCGGCCACACCGCCAAAACTCTGGAAAACGGGGGGCAAAACGCGGAAAGACCCGCTCATATCATCCTTGTGCTCGTCGCAAAAATCACAGGTGCTGAAGGGGGTGGAGGAAGGTGCAGCAGTCATGTTTCGAAAGCCTTTCAGGCGGAATGAACAACAGGGAAAGCGGCTAGGAGGCTGCGCGGCAGAAGGAACATCGGCTGCAACGTGCGATAAACCGGTCTCGCGCGGTACTACCTCCTGCGCCCAAGGGTCCACCCTGGGCTTGTCGGTAGCACCGCGCGATCCCCGGTTTTCGCGCGTTTCGCTTCGATGCCTTCTGCCGCGAAGCCTCCTAGCGCCGGGCCACGCAGGTTGCCCCGCATTGTCATACAGCCCCAGGGGCAGGCCCTCAAACGCGGCCCGCGCAGGCCGCTTTGTCAAGGCAGGAGCGCAGCGTGGGCAACTTATTGGCCTGCACGCGGCACCACGGCTACAAATCGAGGCAAAAAAAGCCGTTTCTCCCTTGGAAACGCGTTTTTTTCCCAGTAGCATCAGCCTGCCAGTGGGAAAGCCTAGTTTTCGCTGGTGAAAATTTACTTCCAACAAGGAAAACCCAACATGGCAACTGCAAAAAAAGCTCCGGCAAAAACAGCCCCCGCAGCCAAGACGGCTGCTGCCCCCGCCAAGAAGCGCACCCCCAACGCTGCTTTCATGAAAGCGCTCACGCCCAGCCCCGCGCTGGCCGCCGTGGTGGGCTCGGCACCGCTGCCACGCACGGAGATCATCAGCAAGCTGTGGGTCTACATCAAGGCCAACAACCTGCAGGACGCCACCAACAAGCGCAACATCAACGCCGATGCCAAGCTCAAAGAGCTGTTCGGCAAGCCCCAGGTCTCGATGTTTGAGCTGGCTGGCCTGATTGGCAAGCACGTCAAATAATCCCCGCACCTGGTGCACCAAAGAAGCCGGCTCAGCCGGCTTTTTTTCGCCTGTACTCCAGCAGACTGTGGCGCATTAACATCAATGCAAATGAGAATGACCCGCATTTGATGTAACATAATGAAGCAAGTCGAAGCACAGCCATGTTGATCTAGCCACTGCCTCTCGCCTGCGCCTGGCGCCCCGCGCGCCATCAGCACATCCCCACCGACGGAGGCCATCTTGGCAAAACCACGCGCTCAGCGCCGCAGCTCCGTGCTGCGCCCACAACAATCCTCTCCTTCCTTCGTGTCCACCACACCGCGCGGCCTGTCGTCCGACAAGGCCCTGCTCCCGCTGGGCGCACTCATGTTGGCTGCCTCTGTGGGCGCCATGGCACAGACCACCACCCCCGAGAAAACGCTGGCCCCCGTGGTCGTCAAAGAACGTGCCGAAGCCCCCGAGGGCAAAGACAGCGTGCGCGCCACCGAGACCACCATCGGCAAGGGCAAGCAGCAGCTGCGTGACATTCCCCAGTCGGTCACCGTAGTCACCGAACGCCTGATCGACGACCGCAACCTCGACACCGTCAAGGAAGCCCTGAAGAACACCGCTGGCATCACCTTCCTGGCGGCAGAAGGCGGCGAGGAAGACATCCGCCTGCGCGGCTTTGCGCTGCAAAGCACGGGTGACATGTTCATCGACGGCATGCGCGACCCCGCGTTTTATGACCGCGATACCTTCAACCTGGACCGCGTCGAACTGCTGCGTGGCTCGGCATCGATGCTGTTCGGCCGGGGCTCCACCGGCGGCGCGGTCAACCAGGTGAGCAAGGCCCCGCGCCTTATCGATTCGCACCAGGTCGACCTGACCCTGGGCAGCCACCAATACCGCCGCATCACGGGCGACTTCAACATCCTCACCGGCGAAAACGCAGCCCTGCGCCTGAACGCGATGAGCACCACGGCCGACAACAACGGCTCGGGCAGCAGCGTCGAGAAGAAGGGCATTGCCGGCACCTACGCCTTTGGCATCGGAACGCGCGACGAGTTCTCCGTGAGCCTGTACCACCTGGACAACAAGAACGGCATGAACTACGGCATGCCCTGGATCCGCCGCAGCGCAGGCGCGCCCGCCAGCGACACCACGCTGCTGCCGCTGGACCCCAAGGCCTACTACGGCGCCGCCAGCGACTACAACGCCGGCAGTGCAAGCTTTGCCACGCTGGGTCACATCCACCGCTTTAACGGCGATGCCGAGCTCAAGACGCAACTGCGCGTGGGCCGCTTCGAGCGTGACCAGCGCGCTGGCGCCATCCGCCTGGCAGCGGCCGCCCAGCAACCCGGCGGCGTGGCTGCCACGCTGGAGAACTTCGGCCCGGCCACGCGCCTGACGCGCGGCACGCACCTGAAGATCCAGGACATGGACACGGTGCACCTGCAAAGCGACTTCAGCAAGAAATTTGAAGCCCTGGGCTACAAGCACGAATTGCTGGCAGGTGCAGACTTTTCCCACGAAAAGAAGACCGTGTATGGCGCACGCACTGCAGCGCAAGGGGGCGTCAATATCACGAAACCGCCGACCACCGTGGGCACACCGAACGACGGCGTCGGCGTGGACGAAACCCTGCGCGTGCTGCGCGACACCAGCAACTTTGAAGCCAAGGGCTTTGGCATCTATGCCCAAGACCTGATCCAGATCGCTCCGCACTGGAAGCTGCTGGCCGGCCTGCGCTACGACAACATGGACGGCCGCTACAACACGTTCGGCATTCCTGCCGATGCGCCAGGCCCCGTCACCACCACCAGCTACCGCCAGAAGATTTCCGAGTGGAGCAAGCGTGCAGGCGTGCTGTACCAGCCCAACGACCTGCAGTCGTACCACTTCTCGTACGGCACGTCGTTCAACACATCGGGAGACACGTATTCGTACAGCGCCCAGACGGTGAACACGCCGCCCGAAGCCAGCCGCAACATCGAAATCGGCGCCAAGCTGGACTCGGCCGACAAGCGCTTCACCACACGACTGGCCGTGTTCCACTCCACCAAGTACCGTGAGCGCAACACGGACCCCGACCTGAACATCGCCGTGCTGTCGGGCAAGCGCCACGCCGCGGGTGCCGAGATCGACATCACCGGCCGCTTGACGTCCAAGTGGGAGATCTATGGCTCGTACATGTGGATGCCCAGCGCAAAGATCGACATCGGTGCTGAAGGCGCCGAAGGCCAGGGTACACGCCCCTCGCTCACGCCCCGCCACAGCGGCACGGTGTGGACCACCTACCAGATCACACCCGAACTGCGCGTGGGTGGCGGCCTGAACTTCCGCAGCTCGCAAACCCCCAACCGCAACCCCGGCTGGGAAGTGCCCGGCTACGTGACCGCCGACCTGATGGCCGAATACGCCATCAACGAGCGCTACACGATCAAGGCCAATCTGAGCAACGTGACGAACAAGCTCTACGCCGACTCGATCTACAGCGGCCACTACATTCCGGGCGCGGGCCGCGTCTTCCAGGTCACGGCCAGCATGAAGTTCTGACAGGGCTCGTGCAGACATAGATGGCCACCTGCAGCTCGACGGGGCAGGCAGGTGGCAACCCTCTGTTTTGCGCGAGTTATCTCTGACCTGCGTCACAACGTTTCTTCAAGGTATTTGCCGCCCCCTTACCGGGGCGGCTTTTTTGCTTTACAACCCCCGCCATGCTCCTCACGCTCCCCGATCTTCTCTCGCCCCATGACCTGCAGACCGCCCGCCAGCTGCTGCGCAGCGCCCCCTGGGCCGATGGCAAGGACAGTGCGGGCACGCAGGCGCGCCAAGCCAAGAACAATGAACAGTTGCCCCGCGACTGCGAGGCTGCGCAGCGCATTTCAGCCCTGGTGATGGCGTCGCTGGACCGCAGTGCGCTGTTCCTGACCGCCACCCTGCCCAAGCGCGTCTTCCCCCCGCGCATCAACCGCTACGGCGGCGACGCCAACCACTACGGCGACCATGTGGACAGCGCCGTGCGTCAGATGGCGGACCGGCGCGAACGCCTGCGCACCGACATCTCGTGCACCGTGTTTCTGTCCGAGCCCGACGAATACGACGGCGGCGAGCTCTGCATCGACGACACCTTTGGTGAGCAACGCGTCAAGCTGCCTGCAGGCCACGCGGTGATCTACCCCGGCACCAGCGTGCACCAGGTGCGCCCTGTGACCCGGGGGCACCGTATGGCCTGTTTCTTCTGGGTTGAAAGCATGGTGCGCAGCGACGAGCAGCGGCGCCTGCTCTACAACATGGACATGGCACTGCTGCGCCTGCGGCAAGAGCACGGCGAATCGCCGGAGACCGTGGCCCTGACGGGGACGTACCACAACCTGCTGCGCATGTGGGCGGATACGTGAGCCAGCCTGCCTCCGATCCCCGCACCGTCCTGCCGCCTGGTATCGTGAACCTGGCGGACCACGAAACCCATGCCGCCACCCACCTGGAGCCTGGAGCCTGGGCCTATTTCAACGGGGCTGCGGCCGACGAGATCACGCTGGCTGCCAACCGCCATGCCTGGGACCGGATGGGTCTGCTGCCCCGCGTGCTGCGCCCGCTGGCGGGCGGGCACACGCGGGTGGAACTGCTCGGCCGCACGCTGGCCCACCCCATCCTGCTGGCCCCCATGGCCTACCAGCGCATGGCCCACCCCGATGGCGAACTGGGCGCCGCCTATGCCGCAGCCGCCCTGGGCGCAGGCATGGTGCTGAGCACCCAGGCAAGCACCCGGCTGGAGGCCGTGGCCAATGCCATCCGGGACGACGCGGGGCGAGGGCCATTGTGGTTTCAGCTGTACCTGCAGCACGACCGAGACTTCACCCGCGAACTGGTCGAACGGGCCGAGCGCGCGGGCTACGAAGCCCTGGTACTGACGGTAGACGCCCCCTGCCATGGCGCACGCGACCGCGAGCGCCGTGCCGGGTTCCGCCTTCCGACCGGCATCACCGCCGTCAACCTGCTGGGCATGCTGCCGGCGCCGGAAGTCCCGCTCGCCCCCGGCCAAAGCGCACTGTTCGACGGCCTTCTTCACCACGCCCCCACCTGGGCCGATGTGCAGTGGCTGCAGTCCATCACCCGGCTGCCCGTGCTGCTGAAAGGCGTGCTGCACCCCGACGACGCCCGCGAGGCCACCAACCTGGGCGTGGCGGGGATCATCGTCTCCAACCATGGTGGGCGCACGCTGGACACCACGCCCGCCACCGCCACCCAGCTGCCGCACGTGGTCGAGGCAGTCCGCGCGGTGAGCGCAGCGATGCCTGTGCTGGTGGACGGAGGCATCCGGCGCGGCACCGACGTGCTCAAGGCCATGGCCTTGGGAGCCAGCGCCGTGCTGGTGGGGCGCCCCGCCGTCCACGGCCTGACCAATGCTGGCGCAGCTGGCGTGGCCCACGTGCTGCGGCTGCTGCGCGATGAACTGGAGATCGCCATGGCGCTCACCGGCTGTGCCACCCTGGCCGACGCATCCCCGGCGCTGCTGGTGCCGCGTTGACGACCTGCCCGCCCCGTGGGCCTTGTCCCCGTTGCAGGAAATGATTTATTGCAAATGCGATAGATTCGTATTTATAATAAGATCACCTTCAACAGCCAGCCACACTGCCTGCCGCCATGATCGTCTGTGTTTGCCGCCGGATTTCCGACCGTGAGATTGCCCGCCACGCACGTGCAGGCATGAGCTTTGACGAAATCCAGTTTGAACTGGGCGTGGCCACCCAATGCGGGTGCTGCGAAAGCTGCGCCCGGGATGTGGTGGCGCAGTGCAGTGCATCGAGTCCGGTGGCCGCCCTGCACAATGAGGCAGCGCCGAAAACGATCCAGCTTGCCAGCTCCATCCTGGAAAGCAAGTCATGGAACTCCTCTCTACACTCGCAGGCAGCCTGATCCTCGTCGCAGGCTCGGCCTGGTGGATCTTTCGCAAATAATCGAGGTCTTTTAGGGCGCTAGCGCTTGATTTACAAGCGCTAGCTGCTATCATTTTTATGTCTCACCCAGATCGATTTGCCACCCCCGGGGGGCTCAGCCGCAATACCGTGATCGTGGGCTCCGTCGTCGCGCTGCATGTTGCGGGCCTCTGGGCCCTGCAATCGGGCCTGCTGCGCAAGGCCGCCGAAGTCATCGTGCCAGCAGAACTGCTGACCGAGTTCATCGCGCCCCCCGCTCCGCCCAAGGTCACCCCCCCGCCGCCAGCGCCACCCCCACCGCCCAAGCCCGCCCCCAAGGTGGCTCCGCGCCCCGCACCCATGCCGGTGGCCATTGCCGACCCCACCCCGGCGCCCAACGCCCCCACGGGCACCACCACACCCCAGCCACCTGCGCCGCCCATTGAGGCGCCCGTCGCCCCGCCTGCGCCTGCGCCAGCCCCCCCGGCTCCGCCCGCACCGCCCAAGATCGAGCTGCCGTCGAGCGACGCCGCTTACCTGAACAACCCCAAACCCAGCTACCCCGCCATCAGCAAACGCATGGGCGAACAGGGCAAGGTGGTGCTGCGCGTACTGATCGGCATCGATGGCACCCCGCAGAAGGTGGAAATCAACAAGTCCAGCGGCTTCGACCGCCTGGACCGGCAGGCCCAGGAGGCCGTCATGCGCTGGCGCTTCGTGCCGGGCAAACGCAACGGCGTGCCCGAGACCATGTGGAACCTGGTCCCTGTCAATTTCGTTCTCGAATAACCGCATTCACCACCAATCATCGCTTTAGGGAGTTTTCTCATGGAATCGCAATTCGGCATCGCCAACGTCTGGATCCAGGGTGACTTTGTCACCCGCGCCGTCGCCATCCTGCTGCTGGCCATGTCGCTGGCATCGTGGATCGTCATCCTCATCAAGGCGCTGGACATCATCAAGTTCAAGAAACACGCCCGCGCCGCACAGGATTTCTGGCACAGCGAAGACTTTGCCGCCGGCCTGACCAAGCTGGGCGCCGACCCCACCAACCCCTTCCGCCACCTGGCGCTGGAAGGCCGCGAAGCCACCGCCCACCACCGCAACACCAAGGCCCACCTGCACGACAGCCTGGACGTGAGCGACTGGGTCACCCGCTGCCTGCGCAACTGCATTGACGAGTTCACTGCACGCCTGCAATCGGGCTTGGCCATCCTGGCCTCGGTGGGTTCCACTGCGCCGTTCATCGGCCTGTTCGGCACCGTCTGGGGCATCTACCACGCGCTGCTGGCCATTGGTACCTCGGGCCAGTCCACCATCGACAAGGTGGCCGGCCCCATCGGCGAGGCGCTGATCATGACCGCCCTGGGCCTGGCCGTGGCCATCCCTGCCGTGCTGGGCTATAACGCGCTGGTGCGTGGCAACAAGTCCATCCTGGGCGGCCTCAACAGCTTTGCGCACGACCTGCATGCCTACTTTGTGACCGGCGCCCGCGTGAATGCGCCCGGCGAGCAAGGCAAGGTCCTGCCCATGAAGAAAGGTGGCTAAGCCATGGCCTTCGGAACCCAAGACGATGCCGATGACGTGATGAACGAGATCAACATGACGCCCCTCGTGGACGTCATGCTGGTGCTGCTCATCATCTTCATCATCACCGTGCCGGTGATGAAACACTCGGTGAACGTGGACCTGCCCCGCGCCACCAACCAGCCCGAGAACATCAAGCCCGAGACCGTGCGCCTGTCGGTGTCGGCCGATGGCAAGTACTTCTGGAACGAGTTCGAGGTCACGGAGGAAGAACTCTTCCCCCGACTGCAGACCGAGGCCGCCAAGGAACCCCAGCCCGACCTGCACATCCGGGGCGACAAGAACGTGCGCTACGAGTTCGTAGCCCAGGCCATGGCCGCAGCGCAGCGGGCCGGCGTGCGCAAGATTGGGTTCGTGACCGAGCCCCAGTCCTGAGTGGGTCGGGCTTTACAGGCGCAGTGAATCCATTTCGCCCGAATCAGCACCGCCTGCAGGTCACTTTCAAGAACGTTTTTACGCCTGTGCCCGGTGCAGCAACGCTGCCCGGGCACAGGCGTTGAAGGCCCTCAGAACCTGTTCAAAGTCTTTTCAGGGTCGCACAGGCCATAAAAAACAACAAAAAGAAACACCAAACCCGCTTGACTCGTAATTGCGAATCGTTATCATTAACAAAACGCACTGCAACGCAACAGGAATACTCTTCATGCAAGCCACACTGACCGCCGCCTCGCTCCTGCGTACTGCCCCTTCAGACCTGCCCGTGCCACACACGGATCGGGACACGCCCCACCCTGCCGACGCAGTGGCTGGCGCCGTGGACAGCAGTGCCCTGCTTCAGGGTCAGAAAGCGGTAGCGATCAGCCACAACGGCTCGGTATATCGCCTGCAGGCCACCAAGCTGGGCAAGCTCATCCTCACCAAGTAATTGCACCAGGAACCAAGTTTCATCGTGGGGCGACTCCCGGGCTTGCAACAAGCTCGAAAGGGTCGTTTTTGCCAGCCAACGGGTTCGCCCGCGTAGCCAGGCTTTTTTTCTCCCCAGCTCTCCTCGCCCCAGGATTCATCGAACCCCATAAAAAAACCGGCCAGTGGCCGGTTTTTTTATGGGAGATGCAGGTCTGCCCTGAAGGTTTAAAGCTTTTTTGGTTGCTAGCGCTTGATGGAAAAGCGCCAGCAGCTATTATTTTTATAGCAATCTCCAGCAACCCGCGGGTATCAAAGCCCCAGCGCTGCAATCCCGGCGCGGGCAATCTGCGCATCTTCCGTGGACTTCACACCGCTCACGCCCACGGCGCCCAGGCACTGGCCGTCCTTGAGGATCGGCACGCCGCCTTCGAGCAGGCCGTCGATGGTGGGGGCGCTCAGGAAGGATGTGCGGCCACCGTTGATCACGTCCTCGTACACCTTGCTCTCACGGCGCCCCAAAGCGGCCGTGCGCGCTTTGGACGGGGCGATGTGGGACGACACCGCTGCGGCGCCATCCAGGCGCTGCAGCCACAGCAGATGGCCGCCGTCATCGACGATGGCGATGGTCACTGCCCAGTTGTTCTTGAGGGCTTCGGCTTCGGCCGCTGCGGCGACGGCCTTGACGTCGGCCAGTTCGAGTTCGTGTTTGGTTTTCATGGTGCGATCCGAGAAATGGAAAAGTAGAGAAACAGAGAGATGAAATGGAGGCTGTGCGGCTGCCAACGGGCCAGCCCGGCACAAGAAGCGGCAAGCATAGCGGCATCCCAACCGCCCTTCACCCCCAACCAGGGTGAAAGAACCCTTACCAAAAGTAGGTGACCGGATGCGGGTATTGCAGGGCCAAAAACCATCACCACCTAAAATTTGTCATGTCTGCGTTGTGCAGGCCAACAAGGAGAGACACAAGATGAATGACCAAGTCACCACCCTGGGCCACTCTGCGGGCTATGGCATCTCGCAGGAAGAGCGCCACAAGGTGCTTCGCAATACTTACTGGCTGCTCGCACTGAGCATGATCCCCACGGTGCTCGGCGCTTGGGTGGGCGTTGCCACAGGCATCACCCAGTCGCTGCGCGGCGGCGTGGGCCTGATCGTGTTCCTGGGCGGCGCGTTCGCTTTCATGTTCGCGATCGAAAAGACCAAGCGCTCGGCCGCTGGCGTGCCTGTGCTGCTCGCCTTCACGTTCTTCATGGGCCTCATGCTCTCGCGCCTGATCGGCATGGTACTGGGTTTCAAGAACGGTACCGACCTCATCATGACGGCGTTTGCCGGCACCGCTGGCGTGTTCTTCGTGATGGCCAGCCTCGCCAGCGTGATCAAGCGCGATCTGTCGGGCATGGGCAAGTGGCTGATGGTGGGCGCTCTGGTGCTCATGGTCGGCGCTGTCATCAACGTGTTCGTGGGCTCCTCGGTCGGCATGATGGCGATCTCGGTGGCGGCCATCGGCATCTTCAGCGCCTACATGCTGTATGACTTGAAGCAGATCCTGGACGGCGGCGAAACCAACTACATCAGCGCTACTCTGGCGCTGTATCTGGACATCTTCAACGTGTTCCAGAGCCTGCTGGCCCTGCTGGGCATCATGGGCGGGGAGCGCGAGTAACCCGCGCACCTGCAAGCAGGTGATTTCCCTCAAAGGCTCCTTCGGGAGCCTTTTTTCTTGCGGCTTTGCACAGCCCGGGGCTCAATAGCGCGCACGGCGTGCCGATAATGCAAGTACATGTATCGCAAACCTTCCTCCACCGCACTACGGCTGCTGGCTCTTTCCAGCATCCTGCTGCTGACTGCCTGCGACAAGATTCCCGGCCTGGGCCCCGATCCGCGCGTCGCCCAGCGTGAGGAGGAAGCCAAGGCCATCGGCGGCGCCTGCCGCCACGCGCTGCGGGGCCTGGAAGACTGCTACACCTTGAACCCCAAGGCCCCCAAGGCCTCGGTGTTTGCCGGGTGGAAGGACATGGACGCCTACATGCGCGAAAACAAGATCGAAGGCGCACCGTCAGTGCTCGGCAAGGTCGAGAAACCCGAGCGCACCGAACGATCCAGCGACATCGAAACCGAGCCACGCGACCCGGCTGCCAGCCGCAATCGCAGCTAGTCCGTCCCGCAATCGACACCTGAGGAGGCAGGCAGCGCCGTTGTCGGCCTCCCCCCTTCGCTCAGTCGCGCTCGAACACCGCCATGCTCTCAACGTGTGCCGTGTGCGGGAACATGTTCACCATGCCCGCCGCCGTGCACCGGTAGCCTGCCAGGTGCACGAGCAGCCCGGCGTCGCGCGCCAGTGTGGCGGGGTTGCAGCTCACGTAGACGATGCGCTTCGGCGGGGCCCAGCCCTCCGCCCCTGTTGGCAGCGGGCCCGCGCCTTCGGCGCCGATGCGCGCCTGCTCGATGTCGGCAAGGGCCTTGGCCAGGGCAAACGCCCCTTCGCGGGGTGGGTCCACCAGCCATTTGTCGGCAGATCCATCGGCCACCAGCATTTCCGGGGTCATCTCGAACAGGTTGCGCGCTACAAAATCAGTAGCTGCTAGCGCTTTATGGTCAGGCGCCACGGCCTGATTCAATGCATAGTTTTCGCGCGAACGGGCTACCAGGGCCTCGCTGCCTTCGATGCCCAGCACCTCGCGCGCCTGTGTGGCCAGTGGGAGCGTGAAATTGCCCAAACCGCAAAACCAGTCGATCACGCGTTCGTGCGGCTGCACATCCAGCAGGCGCAGCGCACGCGACACCAGCACGCGGTTGATGTGCGGGTTCACCTGGGTGAAGTCGGTGGGCTTGAACGGCATGGTGATGCCAAAGTCCGGCAGCGCATATGACAGCAGCTCGCCCCCTTCGTCCAGCAGCTTCACCGTGTCGGGCCCCTTGGGCTGCAGCCACCATTGCACGTGGTGTTCGGCCGCAAAGGCGCGCAACCGGGCGAGGTCATCCGCACTCAGCGGCTCAAGGTGCCGCAGCACCAACGCGGTTACGGTGTCGCCGCAGGCCAGTTCGATCTGGGGGCAGGTGTCGCGCGCATCCATGCCGGCAATCAGCGCGCGCAAGGGCATCAGCATGGCGTCCACATGGGGGGGCAGCACGGGGCACTGCTGCATGTCGGCCACATAGCGGCTCTTGCGTTCGTGAAAGCCGATCAGCACCTGGCCCTTCTTGATCACATGGCGCACTGACAAACGGGCGCGGTAGCGATAACCCCAGGACGGGCCTTCGATGGGCCGCAGCATGGTCTGGGCCTTGACCTTGCCCAGGTGCCAGAGGTTGTCTTCGAGCACGCGCTGCTTGACGGCAACCTGGGCGCCCACGTGCAGGTGCTGCATCTTGCAGCCACCGCAGGCACCGGCGTGCAGGCCAAAGTGCTGGCAGCCGGGGCGCACACGCTGCGACGATTCGCGGTGAATCGCCACCAGGCTGGCCTGCTCCCAGTTGTTCTTTTTGCGGTGGGTGTTGGCGGTGACCAGCTCGAACGGCAGGGCACCGTCGATGAAGATCACCTTGCCGTCGGGCTTGCGGGCAACGCCCTGGGCATCCAGGTCCATGGACTGCACTTGCAGCCAGCCTTCGGGCAAGTCGCTCTGGGAATCCTGCGCGGTGGGTTCAAACGAGGGGGATAGTTCTTTCGGTTCGCTCATCCCCCGATTGTCTCAGGCCCGGGACAGCCCCCGCACGGGCCGCTGAACCGGGCGCTCAGCTGCGGTCTGCGCGGGCGGGACGACCGCCCATGCCCATGGAACCCGTAGCCCCTTGAGCAGACGCCAGGGGAAGCTTGTTGATGGGGAGGTCGCAGTTGTGGTTGTCAGGCGAGAACACCAGCGTGGAGCCCGGGGCAACCTGTGGCAGGGTCTGGTGGATCTGGTAGGACAGGTCCACCGGTGGCTGGGGGGCGCGGTACACGATGTCCTGGTCGGGGCCGTAAACCACGTAGCACGAGGCTGCAGCCGACTGGCTGAAAAAGGCCGCCGCCAGCAGGGCAGCAGTAGCGTATGGAAAGCGGATCATGGTTCTTCTCCTCAATCTGACAGGTCTGCCGGGCATTATGCGGGCTTTGGCAGGCAACGCCAATGTGGCCGCTGGAGGCTGCGGCGCGGCAGCACGAACCCCGTGGCTTTCACCGCAGATGCAGATGGTTGGTGTGTTTGACCTCTTCCATCACCGCATAGGTGCGGGTCTCGCGCACGCCGGGCAACTGCCACAGCACATTGCCCGCGAACACGCGGTAGGCGTTCATGTCGGCTGAGCGGGTTTTGAGCAGGTAGTCGAACCCGCCCGCCACCATGTGGCATTCCATGATTTCGGGGTGCACCTGCACGGCGGCCTTGAACTGGTCGAACACATTGGGCGTGGTGCGGTCCAGCAGCACCTCCACAAACACCAGCATGCCCGCGCCCAGCTTCAGGGGGTTCAGGCGCGCCTCGTAGCCGAGGATGAAGCCATCCCGCGTGAGGCGCTGCACGCGCGCCAGCACGGCCGTGGGCGACAGAGCCACCGCCTCGGCCAGCTTGAGGTTGGCAATGCGGCCGTCTTCCTGCAGGATTGACAGGATCTTGCGGTCAATCCGGTCGAGATCGGTTTCTGCTTGCATCATGATTAGCGATTAATTCGGTGTAGAAGTCAATTTTCGACCATTTATTCACCACCAACCCAAGGATCATCGCCAATAACGCGCCCCACCAACACTTTCCCCCGTGTTGGGCCCCGCCAAACCCCTGAAAGACACCGCCATGACGCAGCCCTCCGCCCCGTTTGCAGACTTCGCGCCCCGCACGCCGCTGAACAACCCGCTGCGCGCCGCCATTACCGCCGCCACCCGCCGCCCCGAGCCCGAGGCCCTGGCCCCGCTGCTGGCCCAAGCCCGCCTGCCTGCCGATCAAGCAGCGTCGGCCGAGCAACTGGCGCTGCGCATTGCCAAGGCGCTGCGCGAACGCAAGGCCAGCGCCGGACGTGCGGGCATCGTGCAGGGGCTGCTGCAGGAGTTTTCGCTGTCGTCGCAAGAAGGCGTGGCGCTGATGTGCCTGGCCGAGGCGCTGCTGCGCATCCCCGACAAGGCCACACGCGACGCGCTGATCCGCGACAAGATCAGCCACGGCCAGTGGGATGCCCACCTGGGCAAGAGCCCGTCGCTGTTCGTCAACGCCGCCACCTGGGGCCTGCTCATCACCGGCAAGCTGGTGGCCACGCACAGCGAAGGCAGCCTGGGCAACTCGCTCAGCCGCCTGATCGGCAAAGGCGGCGAGCCGCTGATCCGCAAGGGCGTGGACATGGCCATGCGCATGATGGGCGAGCAGTTTGTGACCGGTGAAACCATCGACGAAGCGCTGCGCAACGCCCGCACGATGGAGGCCGAGGGCTTTCGCTATTCGTACGACATGCTGGGTGAGGCTGCGCTGACCAGTGAAGACGCCAAGCACTACTACGCCTCGTATGAGCAAGCCATCCATGCGATTGGCAAGGCGTCTGCCGGGCGTGGCATCTATGAAGGGCCGGGTATCTCCATCAAGCTCTCGGCCCTGCACCCGCGCTACAGCCGCGCACAGTTTGGCCGTGTGATGGATGAGCTGTACCCGCTGGTGTTGCGCCTGACCGCGCTGGCCAAGCAGTACGACATTGGCCTGAACATCGACGCCGAAGAAACCGACCGCCTGGAGCTGTCGCTGGACCTGCTGGAGCGCCTGTGCCACGAGCCCACGCTGGCGGGCTGGAACGGCATTGGCTTCGTCATCCAGGCCTACCAAAAGCGCTGCCCCTTCGTCATCGAATGCGTGGTGGACTTGGCCCGCCGCACCCAACGCCGACTGATGGTGCGCCTGGTCAAGGGCGCTTACTGGGATAGCGAAATCAAGCGCGCCCAGGTCGATGGCCTGGAGGACTACCCCGTCTACACCCGCAAGGTGCACACCGACATTTCGTACATCGCCTGCGCCAAGAAGCTGCTGGGCGCGCCGGAAGCCGTGTACCCCCAGTTCGCCACCCACAACGCCGAGACGGTGGCCACCATCTACCAACTGGCGGGCAGCAACTACTACGCGGGGCAGTACGAGTTCCAGTGCCTGCACGGCATGGGCGAGCCGCTCTATGAGCAGGTGGTGGGCGCCATCACTGCGGGCAAGCTCGGCCGCCCGTGCCGCATCTACGCCCCCGTGGGCACGCACGAAACACTGTTGGCCTACTTGGTACGCCGCCTGCTCGAAAACGGCGCTAACACCTCCTTCGTGAACCGCATTGCCGACGAAACCATTGCGCTGGATGAGCTGGTAAAGAGCCCCGTGTTGGCGGTGGACCAGCAAGCCGCAGCAGAAGGTGCCGCCGGCCTGCCCCACCCCCGCATTGCCACACCCCAAGGCCTGTATGGCGCGCACCGCGCCAACTCGCGCGGGCTCGACCTGTCGAACGAGAACACGCTGACCGAACTGACCGCCGCCCTGCAAGCCACGGCGGCCCATGCCTGGAAGGCGACTCCCTTGCTGGGCACCGATGCCCCTGCAGGCCCCAACCAGCCCGTGCGCAACCCTGCCGACCACAGCGACGTGGTGGGCAAAGTTCAAGAGGCCACCACTGCCGAAGTGGACCAGGCCCTGGCCCACGCCCAGGCCGCGGCAGCCCCCTGGGCCGCCACGCCGCCCGCAGAGCGCGCTGCCGCCCTGCTCCGCACCGCCGACCTGCTGGAAGAACGTATGCAGCCCCTGCTGGGCCTGCTGATGCGCGAAGCAGGCAAGAGCGCAAGCAACGCCGTGGCCGAGGTGCGCGAGGCGGTGGACTTCCTGCGCTACTACGCGGCCCAGGTGCAAAGCACCTTCGACAACGCCACCCACATCCCGCTGGGCCCAGTGGCCTGCATCAGCCCCTGGAACTTCCCGCTTGCCATCTTCATGGGCCAGGTGGCGGCAGCGCTGGCCGCAGGCAACCCCGTGCTGGCCAAGCCGGCAGAGCAAACCCCGCTGATCGCCGCCGAGGCCGTGCGCCTGCTGTGGCAGGCTGGTGTGCCCCGTGCGGCGGTGCAACTGCTACCCGGCCAGGGCGAGACCGTGGGCGCGCGCCTGATCGGTGACGCCCGCGTGATGGGCGTGATGTTCACTGGCTCCACCGAAGTGGCGCGCATACTGCAGCGCACCGTGGCGGGCCGACTCGATGCCGCAGGCCGCCCCATCCCGTTGATTGCCGAGACGGGCGGGCAGAACGCGATGATCGTGGACTCGTCCGCGCTGGTGGAACAGGTGGTGGGCGATGCCGTGTCGTCCGCCTTTGACAGCGCAGGCCAGCGCTGCTCCGCCCTGCGCGTGTTGTGTGTGCAGGAAGACGCCGCCGACCGCGTGGTGGAGATGCTGCAAGGTGCCATGGGTGAACTTCGCGTGGGCAACCCTGGCGAGCTGCGCGTGGACGTGGGCCCGGTGATCGACGTCGAAGCACAAGCGGGCATCACCCAACACATCGAGAACTTCAAGGCCCAAGGCCATCGGGTGTTCCAGCACCCGCAGCACCTTGCGACCGCGACCAGCCAAGGCACTTTTGTGCCCCCCACGCTGATCGAGCTGAATCACATCGGCGAGCTGCAGCGCGAAGTCTTCGGCCCCGTGCTGCACCTGGTGCGCTATGCGCGCAACGATCTCGACCAGTTGCTCGACCAGATCAACGCCACCGGCTACGGCCTGACGCAAGGCGTGCACACCCGCATCGACGAAACCATTGCCCGCGTGGTGAACCGGGCCCATGCTGGCAACGTGTACGTCAACCGCAACATGGTGGGCGCCGTGGTGGGCGTGCAGCCCTTTGGCGGCGAAGGCCTGTCGGGCACGGGGCCCAAGGCAGGTGGGCCGCTGTACCTGCTGCGCCTGCTGTCGCAGCGCCCGGCCGATGTGCTGGCGCGCACCTTTGCCGACGCCGACCGCGCTACGCCGCCCGAAGAGGCAGTGCGCGAGCGCCTGCTGGCGCCCCTGGCCACCTTGCAGCAATGGGCGCAGATCCAGGGCAATGCAGCCCTGGCCAACACTTGCCAACAGTTTGCCCAGCAAACCCAAAGCGGCACCGCCCGCACCCTGCCCGGCCCCACGGGCGAGCGCAACGTCTACACCCTGGCCCCTCGTGCCCGCGTGCTATGCCTGGCGCGAAGTGTGGATGACCTGCTGGTACAGACTGCGGCCGTGCTCGCCACCGGTGGCACGGCCCTGTGGCCCAGCGCCCAGGCCAGCCAGCGCACGCCATTGCCCACGCTGGTGCAGGCGCAGATCCAGTTGCAGGACAACACGCTGAACGACGGCACGCTGGAGCTGGATGCCGTGCTGCACCACGGTGACGCCCCCTCGCTGCAGGCCGTGTGCACCGCCCTCGCCCGCCGCGCGGGGCCTATCGTGGGTGTGACGGCACTGCAGCCCGGTGCCACGGACATCCCGCTGGAGCGCCTGCTGATCGAGCGCGCGCTGAGCGTGAACACAGCCGCAGCTGGCGGCAACGCGAGCCTGATGACAATTGGATGAGGGCCCAGCATCGGGCCATCATCCAACCTGGAGAAATTTGAATAAAATTGGCTGCTAGCGCTTATTCATCAAGCGCTATTAGCTATTAATTTAATAGCACTCAAGATACCGATGCCAGCGGCAGATTGAGCAACAGGTTCTGCGGCTTGATGCGCACCACGCCCTCGGCGTTGGTCGCCAGCCCCAGGTACACCGGCTTGCCCGCCACATCGGCACGCATCTCGGCCGGGTTGGCAAAGGTCAGCGTGAACAGGCTCACCAGCCGCGCCATGCGCTCGCCATCCACCGGCCGATCCTGATACAGGTCGTTGAGGATGGCGGTGGACTCCACATCCAGCCCCACATGCCAGCGCCACGCGCTGTCGGTGACCTGGTGCACAGGCTCGATCTGCACTTGCACGCCCAGCAAGTGGCCGACCCAGCGCTCCAGCACCCGCGCCAGCGCCTTCAGGCCAGAACGGGCGCGGGTCATCTTGAAGGTCAGGCCATGGCTCAGGTCCTGCGTCAGCTCATGGGTCAGGTCGAGCAGAAAGTGGTGGCGGTCGCTCTCCTGCCAATATTGCGCCGCATTGTCGGCCGACAGCACCTTGACCTGCGCCGTGGGCTGCAGTGCACCGCTTTGCAGCAGCAAGCGGCCCACCTCGCCCAGGCCCGCGGTCTCGTTGAGCATGTCGAGCGTCGCCCGGTCGCCTGCCAGCATTTGCCCGTCTTGCAAGGTGATGCGCTGCGAGCGAAACAGCATCTCGGCGGCGCGGGCTTCGAAGGCGTCGTTGCAGTTGTCCAGCACTTTGCGCAGCAGGGCCTGCACCACGGCATCGATGAACACGGCAGGCACGTTCACCGCCCCGCTGCGCATGAGCTGCAAGTAATACGCCTCCAACGTGCCGGCGGCCAGCAGGCCATCGCGAAAACGCACGAACACGGTGTAGTTTTCGCGGGCGTCGTCGTCCTGCACCGCTGCCAGTTCGGCCGACAAAACCACCCGTGCAGGCGATAACGCCAGAGATTCGTGCAGGGCGATCTCGGCGGCGCAGGACTCTGGCACCAGCGCCAGTTCAGGCCGGGCAAGCAGCCACTGCAGGTATTCATCGGAAGGCACCAGCCAGCCGCGCGCATCCCGGGCCAGCGCCTGAAAGCCACATCCGGGCCAGAAATCAGCAGCTGGCGTCATGCGAAGGACCTCTGCCCCAGGAAGAAGAACGTTGTGGCGGCGCGGTGGGAAGCGTCAAGGGTCGGACCATGGAAGACGGGAGGTGAATGCTGGGGTGAATGTGGGTGGGCAACAAGTGGCTTCACGGGAAGGTGCGACGCGGCGTTGACACAGTCCGTGAGTGTAGTTGTCGCACTCCTCACGCCTTACGCTGTGTGCGAACGCCTCTCGCTACCCATACCGCCCCATGGACGCAAAGGGGGCCACCTCCTCTCGAAAAGCACCGTTTTTCCGCTGCTTACCTCGGGATTGGCCTGATCGAATTCAGGGACTATCAAGGCAACGTCCACAGAACCCCCATCGGCCCGGTGATCCACCCGATGCCACACCATGGACTGCCAGATCACCCGAGGAGTCGCAACATGCTCGATATTTCACAAGCCACCAACATGCTGACGTCCCTGGGCGTCTCCAGTTCCATGGCGGCCAAGGCGGCAGAGCGCACGGCCCAGAACCACGCGGGCGCGGACCCTGTCACCTTTCTCAAAGAATTGCAGACCACGCTGGAACAACTGTCTGCCGAGGCTGCACAGGGAAAAGCGACTGGCACCAGCACCGCAGGGGCCACCACGGTGGCCGCACAAACCAAACCCTACCAATCCACCGCCGCCCTCTACAGCACCAAAGATGCGGTGGACACCGGGACCACCGAGGCCGCAGTCAAGGCGCCCTTCAGCAACCTGGAAGAATTCCGCGCCTGGGAGCGTGGCCTGGGCGATACGTTTGCCGAAGACTACGAAGTGCCGGACTATGTGCGGATGACAGCGATGTCTTTGAGCGGAGGCGACCAGGAGGTGGTTGGCCGCTACATGTTCTTCAAGAACCACCCCGAGTTTGCGGCGGACTACGAAGCCATTCGCAGCGGCAAACTGTCGCAATTCCCAACGGATGGCTCGACGCTCGTCAAAAGCGACCTGACCGCAATGCCGTCGGAGACCGCCTCGTTCTACAAGAAGAACCCCGACATGCTGCTGGCGGCCGAAGGCTTCAACATGGACCCGACACTCGCCAAGATGCGCACGGACGGGACCGTCGCAACGCCCGAGGGCGTGAATCCCTCTGAATGGCTGATGAGCAATAAATGGACGGCTGATGGGGTAGTCCCCCAAGACAACCGCTTGGTTCTGGCCCAAGCGCCCTACATCGGACTGGACGGCAAAGGTGCCGACACCTACCGGCTGACCACCTACGACTCGGCCACAAACAGCATCATCAACTTCGACGGAACCGCCTACGATCCGGTCACCGGTGAAGCCAGGGCCTGACCGCAGCCTGGCCTGGGGTTTGCCGTCTTCCCAGGGCGGGGAAGACGTGGTCCACCATGATCTTCCTAAATGAGCCGTTTCAACCAGGGGGTACGGTGGAACACCAGCGCCACCACCAGCGCGCCACCAAACACCACAGCGGCCACAAGCGGCACCGTGAGCAGCGGCGCGTGGTCCTCAGGCTTGAAACCGTATTCCCGGAACGATTCCAGCAAAATCGGGTGCACCAGATAGACGCCCAGCGTTAACGGAGCAACCCTCTGAACGCACTGCGCCCATCCCCCCGCCAACGTGCATTGTTTGAGCATCAGCATCAAGCTGATCGACATGGGGATGACGGAAAAGCTCAGGTAGCCATAGAAATACAGTCCCCTGTCCAGCCCCTGCGCGCGGCCCAGCCAGTAGCAGCCCACGGCGGTGACCGCCACAGCCAACCCAAAGACCGCCATCAACACAGCCAGGGGGATTTTCCTGTCACTGGTCTGGATCAGGTAGCCGCAGAGGAAATACGGCAGGTACGGCAGAAACCAGTTGATGAAAAGGCCCGCCCCATCGCCGGAAAAGACGCGGGAAAACTCGTTCACGCCAGACAGCACAAACATCAAGGCTACAAGCCACCACAGATCGCACCGGCTTGTGTTGCGCACCAGCGTCCTCAGGAAGGGAACGAACAGGTACAGGCACAGGATCATGTACAGAAACCACAGGTGGTAGTGAGGCCACCCTCTGGCAACGCTGTGCAAGACATCCATCGCGCGCAGCTCGGCCAGGGCACCCCGGTGGTTCCAAAGAATGTAGACAGCACTCCAGAAGGCAAGTGGCAGCAGGACCCGTGCCGCCCGCTTGCGGTAGAACTCGGCCACGCCCTCGGTCTTGCGCGGGTCGAGCAACAAAGCGCCGCTCACCATCACGAACACCGGCACACACCAGCGCACGAGGGCGTCGTACAGATTGCCGTACCACCAACCAGGGGAACCCAACGCCGCCAGAGTGACCACGCTGCCGACCACGTGCAGGACCACCACAGCCATGATGGAGACGACCCTCGCTGCATCAAGCCAGATCATTGTTTCTAGGTCTTTGGCGTGACAGTGCTTGTTTATTCCCACTCGATCGTCGCTGGCGGCTTGCTGCTCACGTCGTACGTTACGCGGTTGATGCCGCGGACTTCGTTAATGATGCGGCCTGACACCTTCTTGAGCAGCGCATAGGGCAGTTCAGCCCAGTCGGCGGTCATGAAGTCGCTGGTCTGTACGGCGCGCAGGGCCACCACGTAATCGTAGGTGCGGCCATCGCCCATCACGCCCACGCTCTTGACGGGCAGGAAGACGGTGAAGGCCTGGCTGGTGAGGTCGTACCAGGTCTTGCCACTGGCTTCGTCACGGAAGTTGCGCAGCTCTTCGATAAAGATCGCGTCGGCACGGCGCAGCAGGTCGGCGTATTCCTTCTTCACCTCGCCCAGAATGCGCACGCCCAGGCCGGGGCCAGGGAAGGGGTGTCGGTAGACCATTTCGGGCGGCAGGCCCAGGGCAACGCCGAGTTCGCGCACTTCGTCCTTGAACAAATCGCGCAGGGGCTCCAGCAGCTTAAGGCCCAGTTGCTCGGGCAGACCGCCCACGTTGTGGTGGCTCTTGATGGTGACGGCCTTCTTGCTCTTGGCCCCGCCGCTCTCGATCACATCGGGGTAAATCGTGCCCTGCGCCAGGAAGGTGGCACCCTTGTGGCCCCCGTCGCCCGCCTTCAGTTTCGCGGCTTCCGCCTTGAACACGTCCACGAACAGGCCGCCGATGATCTTGCGCTTGGCTTCGGGGTCGCTCACGCCCGCCAGCTTGCCCAGGAAGAGGTCGCTCGCATCCACGCGGATCACTTTGGCGTGCAGCTTGCCGACGAACATGTCCATGACCATGTCGCCTTCGTTCAGGCGCAGCAGGCCGTGATCGACGAAGACGCAGGTCAGCTGGTCGCCAATCGCGCGGTGGATGAGCGCGGCGGCCACGGACGAATCCACACCGCCCGAGAGACCCAGGATCACTTCTTCATCACCCACCTGCTGGCGGATCTGCTCCACAGCTTCGGCGATGTGGTCACGCATCACCCAGTCGGGACGGGTGCCGCAAATCCCGAGCACGAAACGGTCCAGCAACGCCCTGCCCTGCACGGTGTGCGTGACTTCGGGGTGGAACTGCACGGCGTAGAAGCGACGGCTTTCATCGGCCATGCCGGCGATGGGGCAGCTGTCGGTGCTGGCCATGAGCTTGAAGCCCGGGGGCAGCTCGGTGACCTTGTCGCCGTGGCTCATCCACACGTTGAGCATGCCGTGGCCTTCAGGCGTGGTGAAGTCGGCGATGTCCTTGAGCAATGCGGTGTGGCCGCGCGCGCGCACGGCAGCAAAGCCGAACTCGCGCTTGTGGCCCATTTCGACCTTGCCGCCCAGCTGCTGCGCCATGGTCTGCATGCCGTAGCAGATGCCCAAGACGGGCAAACCCAGATCGAACACCGCTTGCGGCGCGCGGTCGGTGGTGTCTTCGGTCACGCTGGCGTGGCTGCCCGACAGGATGATGCCCCTGAGCGAACCGTCCTTGGCATAGTCGCGCACCCATTCGTCAGTCACATCGCAAGGGTGCACTTCGCAGTACACATTGGCCTCGCGCACGCGGCGGGCGATGAGCTGGGTGACTTGCGAGCCGAAATCGAGGATGAGGATTTTCTGGTGTTGCATGGTGGTGGTCCGTCAGAGGCGGGAGAGGTCGAGAAGTGGGACACCGCTGCGCCGTGCGGCAGCGGCCTGTTGGGGATCAAAGGTGGCCAGGGGCAAGCGCAGCGAGCGGGCGAGCCACAGATAGGCTGCATCAAAAGTGGGCAGGCCGGTCTCCAGTGCCACGTCGAGCACAGCCTTGTGCTGGGCAGGGGCCAGTTCGTGGAGTTCCACGCGGTGGCGAATGGCTTCGAGCACACCCCACAGGCCTTCGACAGATGCTGCAGGAATACGCCCGCTGTTCACGCCACTGGCCAGTATGTTGTGGCACTCCCAGTGCCAGAGGTTGGGCGCCTGGGGCTCCACCTCATCGCGGCGGATCAGGGTGTAAAGACGGCGGGTATGTTCACTGGCACTGTCGGGCAGCAGCCAGGCGGCGGTGACCGAGGCGTCCAGTACGAAAGCGGTCATGCGTTGCTCCGACCTGTGCGACGCAGGCGATCCACCGTCGATGACCCTGCGGGTTGAATGCTGGCATGCAGCGCATCCATCTGGCCCAGTTCGCGCGCGATCTGCTCGTCGGAAATCACCGGCCGACGGCGCACTGGCAGCATGCGCACCACCTCTTTTCCGTGGCGGGTGATGCGCACCTCCTCGCCTTGCTCGACCAGTTCGATCAAGGCGGAGAACCTGCTTTTCGCTTCATAGATGCCAACGGACTGCATAAACAAAAAAGTCTGGCCTGAATGATGAATTCAGACCAGACTATATCAGTCTGACCAGATTTTTTCAATCAGGCCAGACTCGGTATCTCCCAAGGTAGATCAGACCCATGCCCTGCTAACGCCCGCGATCCAGGCTAGGGCAGCCGTGCAAGGGCCGCCCCGCCGCACTGGCTGCGTCTCCCTTCCCGAATGGCGCAGCCATTCGAGAGAAGGGGGAAGGCGCGAAGCGACTCAGGGGGTTGTCCCTTAATCAGCGCGGTAGTTCGGCGCTTCCTTGGTGATCTGCACATCGTGCACGTGGCTTTCGCGGATACCGGCGGTGGTGATCTCGACGAACTCGGCCTTGTTGTTCATCTCTTCGATGGTGGCGCAGCCGCAGTAGCCCATGGACGCGCGCACGCCACCGGCCATCTGATAGACGATGGATACCATCGAGCCCTTGTAGGGCACGCGGCCTTCGATGCCTTCGGGCACGAGCTTGTCGGCGTTGGGGTTGCCGGTGCTCGACTCCTGGAAGTAGCGGTCGGCACTGCCCTGCTGCATGGCGCCAATGCTGCCCATGCCACGGTAGCTCTTGTAGCTACGGCCCTGGAACAGGATGACTTCTCCGGGCGCTTCTTCGGTGCCTGCAAACATGCCGCCCATCATCACTGTGCCAGCGCCAGCGGCCAGGGCCTTGGCGATGTCGCCGCTGTAGCGGATACCGCCGTCGGCAATCAGCGGCACGCCCGTGCCCTTGAGCGCGGTGGCCACGTTGTCGATGGCCATGATCTGGGGCACGCCCACACCGGCCACGATGCGGGTGGTGCAGATGGAGCCAGGGCCGATACCGACCTTGACGGCATCCGCGCCCGCCTCGACCAGCGCCAGGGCCGCCGCGCCGGTGGCGATGTTGCCGCCGATCACGTCGATCTGCGGGTAGTTCTGCTTGACCCAGCGCACGCGGTCGATCACGCCCTTGCTGTGGCCGTGGGCCGTGTCCACCACGATGGCGTCCACACCGGCCTTGACCAGGGCTTCGACGCGTTCTTCGGTGCCCTCGCCCACACCCACCGCTGCACCTACGCGCAGACGGCCAGCGGCATCGCGGGCCGCATTGGGGAAGCTGGTCTGCTTGGTGATGTCCTTCACCGTGATCAGGCCCTTGAGCTCAAAGGCGTCGTTCACGACCAGGATGCGTTCGAGCTTGTGCTTGTTGAGCAGCGCCTTGGCTTCGGCCGGCGTGGTGCCCTCTTTTTCATTGACCGTGATGAGCTTCTCGCGCGGGGTCATGATCTGGTGGACCTTGACGTCGTAACGGGTCTCGAAGCGCAGGTCGCGGCCGGTGACGATACCCACCACCTTGCCGCCGTCGCACACGGGAAAGCCCGAAATGCCGAGCTGTTCGGACAACTGCAGCACCTGCAGCACCGTGTGCTCGGGCGTGATGACCACGGGATCACGCAACACGCCAGACTCGTAGCGCTTAACCTTGGCCACATGAGCAGCCTGCTCCTGCGCCGTGAGGTTCTTGTGCACGATGCCGATGCCGCCCTCCTGGGCAATGGCAATGGCCAGACGCGCCTCGGTCACGGTGTCCATGGCGGCGGACACGAGCGGCAGGTTCAGCTGGATATTGCGGGAGAGTTTCGTCGCGAGGGACGTGTCCTTGGGCAGGACCTGGGAGTACGCTGGCACCAGCAACACATCGTCGAAGGTGAGCGCTTTTCCAAGAAGGCGCATGAGAAAGCTCCAAAAGACGGATTGTACCCGCGCCGCGTGTGGTGAAAACGCGCCCGCCCGTCTTCAACGCACTGGCGGGGGGTGAGTCACATGGATAAACTTGTCCGCATGAAAATGCACAAGCTTCTCCTGCTGGCCGTGGCCTGCACCTGGGCCATGGGCGCGGCGGCGCAATGGCAGTGGATCGACAAGGACGGCCGCAAGGTCTTCAGCGACCGCCCTCCACCCCAAGATACCCCGGAAAAGAACATCCTGAAGCAGCCCGGTGGCGGGGTTCCGCGTTCAGCACCCGCTTCAGTGGCAGCCGCGCCAGCGGAAGGAACCCCTGCGGCCACAACCACCGCTGCCGCCTCGGCCACCAAGCCTGCCGCCAGCGCGCCGGGTACCGGCAAAGACAAAGCCCTGGAAGAGAAAAAAGCCCAGGCAGAAGCGGCCGAAGCGGCCAAGAAAAAAGCAGACGAAGAAAAGCTGGCCAAGGCCAAGGCAGACAACTGCACGCGCGCGCGCCAGGCCAAGGCAGCGTTTGACTCGGGCAAACCCATCACCCAGTCCAACGCGCAGGGCGAGCGCATCTTCCTCGACGAAGCTGGCCGGGCGGCGGAATCCAAACGCATCGACGGCATCATTGCCGCCGACTGCAAGCGCTAACCCGAGCCACCCAAGGCGACCTCAGTAGCCCGACTTACCCCCGGGCCGCTGGCGTGCAAAAAGCCCCGTGGTCCGCGCGCCCTGCCGTGCAAAACGTTCACGGCGGGCCACCTTGGGGTCCACTTTCAGTGGGCGGTAGACCTCCACACGGTCCAGATGTCTGATTGCGGCGTCAGGCAACACTGCACGCCCCCAGATGCCCAGGGTCGGCCGGTGGTCTGCACTGCCCTGCGGCCCCAGTGCGCCATCCGCCCCACACGCCCGCAACGCATCAGCCACGGTGGCACCTTCGGGCAGTTGAAGTACCCATTCCTGCGTTTTGCGAGGAGCAATACAGACCACCACCGTGACCTGCACAGTGCTCCCCGGCACCCGCTCAGCCATACACCTGCTCCGCACGCTTCACAAAGGCATCGACCATGCTGCCAGCGATGCGGTCAAACACCGGGCCCACAAGCGCCGCGAGCGTGGCACTGTCAAAACCGTAGTTCAGCAGCAACTCCACCTTGCATGCGCGCTGCGAACCATCGCCCACCGGGTGGAAGTGCCAATCGCCATCCAGGCGGGAGAACGGCCCTTTGATGAGATGCATCTGCACGCGCCGACCTGCCTCGTGGGTATTGCGCGTCACAAAGGTCTGGCGGATGCCGCTGAACGCAATGCCCACTTCGGCGGTCATGCCGTCCTCGGTCTGCTCCAGCACGCCCGCGTGATCGCACCATGGCAGAAACTGGGGGTAGTGTTCCACCCCGGTGACCAGGGCAAACATTTCTTCGGGGCTGTACCAAATGAGGACGGACTTGTGAACGGTTTTCATGCAGACTGTGCCTGGCATCGGTGTGCGCCAAGCGGAGGAAATTAGAATCGCTGCCAGCGACACCCACACATTGTAGGGAGGCCTTTTAACTCCCGGTTTGTGCCGCATCTACCTCTTCATGGCCAAAAAACCCGATCCTACGTCCCGCATTGCCGACAACAAGAAAGCGGCCTACAACTATTTCTTCGAGGAACGCCACGAGGCGGGCATGGTGCTGCACGGCTGGGAGGTCAAGGCCCTGCGCGAAGGCAAGGTGCAGCTGACCGATGGCTACGTGCTGATCCGCGATGGCGAGCTGTATCTGCTCGGCTGCCTGATCCATGCGCTCAAGACCGCCTCCACCCACGTCAACCCCGAATCGGCGCGCACCAAGAAACTGCTGCTCAAGAAAGACGACATCAAGCGCCTGATCGGCAAGGTCGAGCAAAAAGGCTACACGCTGGTGCCGCTCAATCTGCACTGGAAAAACGGCTTTGTGAAATGCGAAATTGCCCTGGCCAAGGGCAAGGCTGAGCACGACAAGCGCGACACCATCAAGGACCGCGAAGGCAAGCGCGAGGTGGAACGCGCCATGAAAAGTCGCAGCCGCTGAGGCATGCGTGCGATGCGGTCTGCGCTCACCCAGCCCAGCCCTTGAGATTTTTTTGTGACGCCGTGGAATAAACCGCTGCGCCCATGTGTTTGTCCCGGTGCAAGGCAGCATTCGCCTCCGCCTGCACCACACCCTGGAGAAACCCATGAAAAAACTGATCTCGATGGCCGCCTTCGTCGCAGCAGCCGCACTGGCCGGCTGCGCCACCATGAACGACTCGCCCGTGAAGACCATGGACGGCGTACTGGTCGGAGCGGGCGGCATGACGCTGTACACGTTCGACCGCGACGCGGCAGGCAGTGGCAAGTCGGTGTGTAACGGCCCCTGCGCCACCAACTGGCCACCACTCATGGCCAGCAAGGCACCCGGTGGCGACTACAGCGTCATCACCCGTGACGATGGCAAGACCCAACTGGCCTACAAGGGCAAGCCGCTCTACTACTGGATCAAGGACACCAAGCCCGGCGACAAAACCGGCGACGGGGTGAACCAGGTCTGGCGCACCGCACGGCCCTGAGAACCCTTTAACGCCGCACAGGCCCCACACGGCATGAACCGCACCCAGGTCATCGAACAACTGCCCGGCCTGCGCCGGTACGCGCGGGTGCTCACAGGCGATGCCTGGGCGGCCGATGATCTGGTGCAGGACACGCTGGAACGTGCCTGCAGCAAGTGGTTGCTGTGGCGCACGGGCAGCGACCTGCGCGCGTGGTTGTTCACTCTGATGCACAACCTGTACCTCAACCAACGCCGTGCGCTGCCCGCGCTGGCGCAGGTGGACATCGACGACATTCACGACCAGTTGCCGGGTGCCCGCGCTCCCTCGGATGACGCCCTGGATCTGGAGCGCTGTCTGCAGCGCCTGCCCACCGACCAGCGGGCCGTGCTGCTGCTGGTGGCCATGGAGGACATGAGCTACGAGGACACCGCGCGCATTCTGGGCATTCCGGCAGGCACTGTGATGTCACGCCTGTCCCGCGCCCGCACGCGCCTGCGCGCGCTGATGGACCGAGAGCCCGCGCCCAGCCCTATACCGGCTGACCACGCAGACGCACCCGCAGCAGGCGCAGTGCCTGTGCTGCGTCGCCTCAAATAAAAAAGAGCCATGACCCGCCCCCCCACCATGGACCCGATCCACCCTGCCCCCCACCCACGCGCTGGCGAAAGCAGCACCTGGCACGCCCTCGTGGACGGCCAATTGCCGCCCGCACAGGCGCAGGCGCTGCGCGAGCAATTGCAGGATGATCAGGAAGCGCAGGCCACACTGGCGCACTGGCAGGCACAGCGAGAGCAGCTACACGCCCTGCACCAGGACCTGCTCCACGCCCCCGTGCCCGATACGTTGATGGCCGCAGCATTGCGGGCCACGGACCGCCGGGAGCAGCAGGCGCAGTGGTGGCGTTGGGGTGGCATGGCCGCCTCCGTGTTGCTGGCCTTTGTGCTGGGGTGGACGGGACGCGGCCAGTGGCCCGCCGTGGCACCCGGCAAAACGCTGGCGACGGGCAACGGCACCACGCTGCTGGCTGCCGAACCGGCACAACGCTTTGCCCAGCAAGCCGCAGTCGCCCACGCGGTGTACCAGCCCGAAGTCCGCCACCCCGTGGAAGTTACAGCCGCCCAGCAAGACCACCTGGTGCAATGGCTGTCCAAGCGGCTGGACCGCCCGCTCAAGGTTCCCGCGCTGGGCGCGCAGGGTTATGAACTGGTGGGCGGTCGCTTGTTGCCTGGCGACACCGGGGTGCGCGCGCAGTTCATGTACCAGAACAGCGCAGGCCAGCGGATCACACTGTACCTGGGCGCCTTGGCTGCGGCATCCACCAGCCCTGGCCCCGCCAGCGACAACACGCCCCGTCCACAGCCACCGACCACCGCAAGCACGACCGCATTCCAGTTCACGCAAGAAGGCCCGGTGCCAGGCTTTTACTGGATGGACGCGGGCTTTGGCTACGCCTTGAGCGGACAGCTGTCCCGCACCGAGCTGCTGAGCTTGGCGACAGCGGCGTACCAACAGCTGAACCCCTGACGCGCCGCCAGCGACTCTCCGGGTGGCCTGCCCGGCTACAACCTTCGCCGATCAGGACAAATGGGCCAGCGGGTGGGCGTGTGCAGGCCAGGGACTGGTGAAGAACTGCGCCACCATATCGGGCGTCACGTCTTCGATGCGGCCCGGGTTCCATTGGGGCGCATGGTCTTTGTCCACGGCCAGGGCTCGGATGCCCTCCACCGTTTCGCTCTGGCCGGGGCGCAGGAAGAAGCAGTGGCGCACCATGTCGCGCTCCATGCGCAGGTCGTCGGCCAAGCCCATGTCCCGTGCGCGGCGGATTTGTTCCAGCACCACGTGCAGCATGAGGGGCGAGCGCTTGCGCAGCGTGGCCGCCGTGGCGCGTGCCCAGTCACTGTCGGCCGCTTCAAGCGCCGCCACGATCTCGCCCACGCTGCCCAACGAAAAATATTGGTCAATTTGGCCCCTAGCGCTTTTCTGCAAAGCGCTAGCAGCTACAAATTTAGAAGCAACATAGTCTTTGACGGCAGCACCGCTGGCAAAGCTCTGGGTGCCCAGCGCCTCCCACACGGCCGCTTGCTGGTCAGCAGGCAGACAACCGTCCGCCAACCGGTTTTCGATGGCATCACCGGCGCCAATGGTGTCGCCGGTGAGCGCCAGCCATTCGCCCACACGACCGGGACACCGGCTCAGAAAATAGCCCCCCCCCACATCCGGGAACAGGCCAATGGCCGTCTCCGGCATGGCCATCTTCGTGCGCTCGGTCACCACGCGCAGGGCGGCGCCCTGGCTGATGCCCATGCCGCCGCCCATCACGATGCCGTCCATGAAGGCGATGTAGGGCTTGGCGTAGTTGTGGATCAGGTGGTTGAGCGCGTACTCCTCGGTGAAGAAGTCCTCGATCAGCGGGTTGCCCTGGCTGCCCGCCTGGTGCAAAAAGCGGATGTCTCCACCGGCGCAGAAGGCACCAAACGGGCCTTCCTTGTTGCTGCCACGGATGGCCACGGCCAGCACCCGCGCATCGTTTTGCCATGCCAGCAAGATGCCCATGAGGTCACGCACCATGCCCAGCGAGAGGGCATTGAGCGCACGCGGGCGGTTCAACGTGATGAAGCCCACCTGGCCTCGCACTTCACTCAACACATCAGACAATACCGTCTCCGTCATTTTTGTTCCTTCCAACCCAATAGTTCATTAAAAACCAGCGCACCGATCACGAGCACGCCTCCCGTCAGCACCGCCGGAGCAGGCTTTTCGCCTGCGCCCAGCCAGGCCAGCAAAATTCCAAAGATGACTTCGAGCAAGCCGAGCAACGCCATCTCTGGCGCCTTGAGCACCCGGCCGCAGCGCACGGCCAGCACACAAGGGATGGCCAATTGCACCACGCCCAACAGCGCCAGCAGGGCCAGGTCATGCCCTGAAGCCTGAAAAGGCAGCGCCAACGGCAACGTAGCCACCACCGAGATCACCGCGCCGACCAGCACCGCAGGCACCAGGTCCACCGCATGGCCGTGGCGCTGCGAATGCTGCACCACCGTCCAGTTGATGGCGGCTGCCACCGGCACACACAGCGCCACCAGCGTACCTGCCAGGGGCAGGCCCGCCATCTGCGAACCATACATCCACCCAATGCCCAGCCCCGCCACGGCAATCGCGGCCCAGGTGCGCGGGGCGATGTGGTGGCCGATAAAAATGCGCGCGAACAACGCCGTGAGCAGCGGCCCCACGGCCATCGTGACCAGCACGTTGGCCACCGGCATGAGCACCAGCGCCACCATGAATGCCGTGAACATCACGCTCCAGCACACGCCAGAGATCCACAGCGCACGGCCGCTGTGGCGCATGGAGGCGAACACCGCCCTGCCCTGCAGCGCAGGCAGGATGACCAGCAGCGACAGCAGCGTGAAGAAGCTGCGCCAGAAGGTCACCTCAAAGCTCGCCGCATGCTCCAGGTGGCGCGTGACCACACCGGCAATGGACCACATGAGGGTCACGGCCACCATCAGCGCCACGGCACGGGAATGTGTCAATTTCAACAGAGGCTCCAGGATTCAGACGGCAAAAAGGCCACTGCGTCGCAGTGGCCCCTTTTTGAACGTGCTCTGAGCGCTTCTCTGAACGCTCCGCCGATCAGGACCGTGCAGCGCGCTTGCGCTCGTTCTCGGTCAGGTGGCGCTTGCGCAGGCGCACAGACTTGGGCGTGATCTCGACCAGTTCATCGTCCTCGATGAATTCCACGCCGTATTCCAGCGTCAGGTCGATCGGGGGCGTGATCTTGATCGCGTCTTCCTTGCCAGAGACACGGAAGTTGGTCAGCTGCTTGGTGCGCGTGGCGTTCACGATCAGGTCGTTGTCGCGGCTGTGGATGCCCACGATCATGCCTTCGTACACGGGGTCGTTCGCCTTCACGAACATGCGGCCACGGTCGTCCAGCTTGCCCAGGGCGTAGGTGAAGATTTCACCATCGTCCATGGAGATCAGCACACCGTTCTTGCGGCCACCGATGTCGCCCTTGTGCGGCTCGTAGCTGTCGAAGATGTTGGAGATCAGGCCGGAACCACGTGTCAGGTTCAGGAATTCGTTGGTGAAACCGATCAGGCCACGTGCGGGGATGCGGTATTCCAGGCGTACGCGGCCACGGCCGTCGGACTCCATGTTCACCAGCTCGCCCTTGCGCTCGCCCAGGGCCTGCATCACGCCGCCCTGGTGGCCTTCTTCGATGTCCACCGTCACCAGCTCGATAGGCTCGTGCTTCACGCCGTCAATGTCCTTGAACACCACGCGGGGCTTGGACACGGCCAGCTCGTAGCCTTCACGGCGCATGTTTTCCAAGAGGATGGTCAGGTGCAGTTCACCCCGGCCCATCACTTCGAAGATACCTTCTTCATCGGTCTCGGACACGCGCAGGGCCACGTTGTGCTGCAGCTCCTTTTGCAGACGGTCCCAGATCTGGCGGCTGGTCACGAACTTGCCTTCGCGGCCGGCCAGGGGCGAGGTGTTCACGCAGAAGTTCATGGTCAGCGTGGGCTCGTCCACCTTCAGCATGGGCAGCGGCGACGGGTTGGCGGGGTCGGTCACGGTCACGCCGATGCCGATGTCTTCGATGCCGTTGATCAGCACGATGTCGCCAGGGCCCGCCAGCGGCGTCTGCATGCGATCAAGGCCCTGGAAGGTCAGCACCTGGTTGACACGGCCCTTGACGGACTTGCCATCGGGGCCTTCCATGACGAGCACATCCTGGCCGGGCTTGATGGTGCCCTGGCTGATGCGGCCCACGCCGATGCGGCCCACAAAGGTGGAGAAGTCCAGCGCCGAAATCTGCAGTTGCAGCGGAGCGGCTGGGTCACCCGTGTTCGGTGGAACGTGCGAGAGGATCGTGTCGAACAGGGCCGACATGTCGGGACCCCACTGCTCGCCCGGCGCGCCTTCTTCCAGCGACGACCAGCCGTTGATGCCCGATGCGTACACCACGGGGAAGTCGAGCTGTTCGTCGGTGGCACCGAGCTTGTCGAACAGGTCGAAAGCGGCATTCACCACCTTGTCGGGGTTGGCACCGGGCTTGTCCACCTTGTTCACCACCAGGATGGGGCGCAGGCCCAGAGCCAGGGCCTTCTTGGTCACGAAACGCGTCTGGGGCATGGGGCCTTCTTGCGCGTCGATCAGCAGCACCACGCTGTCCACCATGGACAGCGCACGCTCCACTTCCCCGCCGAAGTCCGCGTGGCCGGGGGTGTCCACGATGTTGATGTGCGTGCCCTTCCAGCTCACGGCGCAGTTCTTGGCCAGGATGGTAATGCCACGCTCTTTTTCAATCGCGTTGTTGTCCATCACGGTGTCAACGACCTTTTCGTGGTCGGCGAAGGTGCCGGACTGGCGCAGCAGCTGGTCGACCATGGTGGTTTTGCCGTGGTCAACGTGGGCAATGATCGCGATATTGCGGATTTGTTTCGTCGTCATAGTTTTTCCAATGTGCCGCTGGCTTGAGGGTGCGGCATGCCTTCCAAAATTTGTTGAATTTCCAGCGGACTCAGGAGCCTGTCCGGCACCAGCTCCCCGCCCACGATGTGGCCCACCCCCAGCAGTGCCGGAGGATTCTCGCCGAACACCGCCACGGCACTGGCATCGGGCCAGGTGCCACGGCGACGCACGCCCGACAGGAATCGGGCTGCATTCTCGCCGTCCAGCGTGACACGCACGTGTTGTGCCAGCAGCGACTCGGGCGCCTCCAGGCTGGCCAGGCGCTCCGCCTCCGGCATGGCTTCCAGCTGGGCCAGCGTGACGCAGCGCTCCACACCGATTCCACCCGTGTCGATGCGGCGCAAGAAGGTCAGGTGCGCGCCGCAACCCAGCGCCGCCCCGATGTCTTCACCCAGCGTGCGGATGTAGGTGCCTTTGCTGCAAGTTACTATTATTTTGATAGCTACTTGCGCTTTATCTGTCTGCGTCAGGGTCAGTTTTAATGCATGAATGACGACATCGCGCGCTTCACGCTCTACCGTGACACCTGCTCGCGCGTACTCGTACAGCGCCTTGCCGTCTTTCTTGAGCGCACTGTGCATCGGCGGCACCTGGCGAATAGGGCCGGTGAACTGCTCTTGCACGGCCGCAAGACGCTCAGGGGTCAGCTGTGCCAAGTCCACATCACAGCGTTGCACCACATCGCCTTCAGCGTCGCCGGTGGTGGTGGTGGTGCCCAGCAGTGCAACGGCTTCGTAGGTCTTGGGCGCATCCAGCTGCAGCTGGCTGAACTTGGTGGCCGCGCCAAAACACAGCGGCAACACGCCGGTGGCCAATGGGTCCAGCGTGCCGGTATGGCCCGCCTTTTCGGCGCGCAAGAGCCATTTCGCCTTTTGCAAGGCGTCGTTGCTCGAAAGGCCGAGCGGTTTGTCGAGCAGCAACACCCCATGCACAGGGCGCCGCTGCACCCTGGTGCGAGGCGCGTGCATGGACTACTCCTCTTTTGCGCGGGAAGAAACTGCCTTGGCGATCAAGGCATTCATGTCGGCCGCACGCTCGGAGGTGCGGTCGAACACGAAGTGCAGCGTGGGCACCGTGTGGATGTGCAGGCGCTTGAACAAGCCGTTGCGCAGGAAACCCGCAGCCTGGTTGAGCGCCGCCTGTGTCTCCACAGGGTCGCCCGTCAACAGGCTGAAGAACACCTTGGCGTGTGCGTAGTCTGGAGTCACCTCCACACCCTGCAGCGTCACCATGCCCACACGCGGATCTTTCAACTCGCGCGCGATCAGCTCCGTCAGATCGCGCTGGATCTGATCGGCGACCTTGAAGGCGCGGTTGGGGGTGGAAGATTTCTTCGCAGCCATGTCGTCGTCACCGATGCCTTACAGCGTCCGCGCGATTTCCTTGATGTCAAAGAATTCGAGGTGATCGCCTTCCTTGATGTCGTTGTAGTTCTTGAGCTTGATACCGCACTCAAAGCCTTCCTTGACATCCTTGACATCGTCCTTGAGGCGCTTGATCGAATCGACTTCGCCGGTGTAGACCACCACGTTGTCGCGCAGCAGGCGGAAGCGTGCATTGCGATGGACCATGCCCGAGGTGATGTACGAACCGGCAATCGTGCCGATCTTGGTCGCCACGAACACCGTGCGGATCTCGGCCGTACCGATGATTTCCTCGCGCTGCTCTGGAGCCAGCATCCCGGACATCGCCACCCGCAGCTCGTCCACAGCGTCGTAAATGATGCTGTAGTAGTGCAGATCGACGCCATTGCCCTCGGCCAGCTTGCGCGCGCCGGCATCGGCCCGCACGTTGAAGCCGATCACGATGGCCTTGGAGGCGATCGCCAGGTTGATGTCCGACTCGCTGATGGCGCCCACTGCGGCGTACACCAGCTGCACCTTGACTTCGTCGGTCGACAGCTTGAGCAGCGACTGCGCCAGCGCTTCCTGCGAACCCTGCACGTCGGCCTTGACGATGATGGGCAACATCTTCACTTCGCCCGCCGTCATGTCGGCAAACATGTTTTCCAGCTTGGCGGCCTGTTGCTTGGCCAGCTTGGTGTTGCGGAACTTGCCGGCACGGTAGGTCGCGATTTCGCGGGCACGGCGTTCGTCCGTGAGCACCATGAATTCGTCGCCGGCCTGCGGCACTTCCGTCAGACCCTGGATTTCCACCGGGATCGACGGGCCTGCCGTCTTGGCGACCTTGCCGTTTTCGTCCAGCATGGCGCGCACGCGGCCATAGGTCTGGCCAGCCAGCACAATATCGCCCACCTTGAGCGTGCCGGACTGCACCAGCACCGTGGCTACAGGGCCGCGGCCCTTGTCGAGCTGGGCTTCGATCACCAGACCCTTGGCCAATGAATCGACCGGTGCCTTGAGTTCCAGCACTTCGGCCTGCAGCAGCACTTGCTCCAGCAGGGTGTCGATGCCCATGCCGGTCTTGGAAGACACCGGCACGAAAGGCGAATCGCCACCGTACTCTTCAGGCACCACCTCTTCGACCACCAGCTCCTGCTTGACGCGGTCGGGGTTGGCATCGGGCTTGTCGGCCTTGGTGATCGCCACCACGATAGGAACACCAGCCGCCTTGGCGTGCTTGATGGCTTCCTTGGTCTGGGGCATGACACCGTCGTCGGCCGCCACCACCAGGATCACGATGTCCGTGGCCTGGGCACCACGGGCACGCATGGCCGTGAAGGCCTCGTGGCCCGGGGTGTCAAGGAACGACACCATGCCGCGTGGTGTTTCCACGTGGTAGGCACCGATGTGCTGCGTGATGCCACCGGCTTCACCCGCAGCCACCTTGGCGCGGCGAATGTAATCGAGCAGCGAGGTCTTGCCATGGTCCACGTGGCCCATGACGGTCACCACAGGAGCACGTGGCAACAATTCCACGTTCTGCTGGGTCGTATCGTCGTCGGTAAAGGCTTCTGGATCGTCCAGCGCTGCCACCACCGCCTTGTGGCCCAGTTCTTCCACCACGATCATGGCGGTGTCCTGGTCCAGCGGCTGGTTGATGGTGACCATCTGTCCCATCTTCATCAGCGCCTTGATCACTTCAGACGCCTTGATCGACATCTTGTGTGCCAGCTCTGCCACAGTGATGGTTTCGGGCACATGCACTTCAATGATGCGCGCCTCGACCGGTGCGGACTGCTGGTGATCGTCGCGATGGTCGCGGCTGTCGCCACGACGGCCACGCGGGCCACCACGCCAGTTGTTGCGACCGACACCGCCGCTGCTGTCGCCACGGGTCTTGATTTCTTTCTTCTTGGCAGTGTCGTTGGCCCAGCTGGAGGACAGCTTGGCCGACTTCACTTCCTTGCCAGCGCCTGGCGCACCCGCGCCTGCCCCGGCAGTGGCGGGTGCGCCTGCGCGCGCCACACCGGTACCAACAGCCGGCTTGTGGAGGGTGCCCTTCTTGGCATCCCCCACGGCAGCGGGCTTGGCCACTGGTTTGGGTTCTTCTGGCTTCTTGGCCACCATGACCGCCTTCTTGGGCGTGGCCATCATGGACCGGATCGCAGCAGCTTCCGCTTCGGCCTTGCGGCGACGGGCGTCCAGGTCAGCAGCGCGCGCTGTTTCCTCGTCGGCGCGTGCCTTGGATTCAGCGGCAGCCTTTTCGCGGGCTTCGGTTTGGGCTGCATTGCGTGCAGCGGCTTCGGCCGCTTGCTCGCGGGTGGCCTCCTGCTTGACAGCAGAGGCTTGTGCCTTCTTCTCGGCTTCCTGGGCGGCATAGGCGGCAGCGCGCTCTTCAGCTTCACGCTCGCGCTTCTCACGCGCTTCGCGCTCGGCACGCTTTTCGGCCAGCTCCGTCTCCTGGCGGCGGATCAGCTCGGCCTGGCGGCGAGCTTCTTCCTCGCGGCGGGACAGTTCCAGGTCTTCGCTGGAAACAGCGGCCTCTTCCGCGGCGGCGGGCGCGTGGGATTCGGCAGATGCCTCGGCACCTTCGTCGCGCTGGATGAACGTGCGCTTCTTGCGCACTTCCACCTGGATCGTGCGGGCCTTGCCCGTGGCATCCGCCTGCTTGATCTCGCTGGTGGACTTCTTCACCAGCGTGATCTTCTTGCGGTCGGCCGAAGCCGTGCCGTGGCTGGCCTGCAAATAAGCAAGCAGCTTTTGCTTGTCCGACTCGGTCAACGCGTCGGAAGGGGCGGCCTTGCCCACGCCCGCAGCTTTGAGCTGGTCGAGCAGGGTTTCAGGCGATTTTTTGAGTTCGGTTGCAAACTCGGCGACAGTATTACTGGACATATGTGGTTCGTGCCTCCCTGACCTTTACTCTTGCCCCGCGAACCAGTGTTCGCGCGCCTTCATGATCAAGGCTTTGGCATCTTCTTCAGACTGTCCGGTCAGGTCGGTCAGTTCATCAATGGCCAGATCGGCCAGGTCGTCACGTGTGTGCACACCGCCTTCAGCCAACTTGGCAATCAGCTCGGGGGTGAGGCCTTCGAGGTCGCGCAGGTCCTGGGAGACCTCTTCCACGCTTTCCTCACGGGCGATTTCCATCGTGAGCAGCGCATCCTTGGCACGGGCACGCAACTCGTTGACGGTGTCTTCGTCGAAGCTTTCGATCTCCAACATTTCCTGCAGCGGCACATAGGCCACTTCTTCGAGGCTGTTGAAGCCTTCGGAGATCAGGATGTCGGCGATTTCCTCGTCCACATCGAGCTTTTCCATGAACAGCTTGCGGGCCGTGTCGGTCTCGTTGGCCTGCTTTTGCGCGCTTTCGGCGGCGTCCATGATGTTGATCTTCCAGCCGGTCAGATCGGACGCCAGACGCACGTTCTGACCACCACGGCCAATGGCGATGGCGAGATTTTCCTCGTCCACGACCACATCCATGGCGTGTTTTTCTTCATCGACCACGATGGAGGACACGTTGGCCGGGGCCAGGGCTCCGATCACAAACTGTGCGGGGTCTTCGGACCACAGCACGATGTCCACGCGTTCGCCAGCGAGTTCGTTGGTCACCGCATTGACGCGGGTGCCACGCACACCGACGCAAGTGCCAATGGGGTCCACGCGCTTGTCATGGCTCAGCACGGCGATCTTGGCGCGCGAGCCGGGGTCACGGGCGCAGGACTTGATTTCCAGCAGGCCTTGTTCGATCTCAGGCACTTCGTTGCGGAAGAGTTCGATCATGAACTCGGGGGCCGAGCGCGACAGGATGATGGGAGCGCCGCGCAGCGTCAGGTCCACTTCCATGATCATGGCACGCACACGGTCGCCACTGCGCAGGTTTTCCTTCGGGATCATCTCGCCACGGCGCAGACGTCCTTCCACACGGCCGGATTCGACAATGATGTCGCCCTTGTCCATGCGCTTGACGGTGCCGGTAAAGATTTTCTCGCCGCGCGACATGAAGTCGTTGAGCAGCATTTCACGCTCGGCGTCCCGGATCTTCTGCAGGATGACCTGCTTGGCAGCCATGGCGCCGATGCGGCCGATCGGCACGGACTCGACACCTTCTTCGATGTACTCGCCCACTTCGATATCCGGAATGCGGTCCTTCGCATCCATCAGCAGCTCTTCGGCCTCGGGGTTTTGCAGGCCGGCATCATCGGGCACCACCAGCCAGCGACGGAAAGTCTCATAGTTGCCGCTGTCGCGATCCACGGACACACGAATGTCCACCTCGCCCTGGTACAGCTTCTTGGTAGCCTGGGCCAGGGCCGACTCCACGGCGCCCAAGACCACATCACGCTCCACGTTCTTTTCGCGCGAAATGGCCTCAACCAACATCAACAATTCGCGATTCATGCGACGACTCTCCTGTTTCAATCACCCGAAGGCGGAGGCTGCGCGCGGCTGCCACCCACCCCAATTTTTCAGCAGCCACTCAGGCGGGTGCCGCCCCAGCCTTGCCTGCACGCCCCTTGAAATCCACGATGGGCGCCAGGCGCACATCCCGAACCTCGTCCAAGGTAAAGCCCAGCGCCTGCAATGGGGCGGGCACACGTTTCTTGCTGACCCTTTGACCTGGCTTGACCGGCGGCTCGTCACTCCAGACGATCTGCCACCCCCCAGCCTCGGCGCGCTCCAGCGTGCCGCGAAATTTCTTGCGGGTGGCATTCACCTGCCCCGCCGCCGCCGCAACGCCGATGGGCGCCTTCAGGGTGACGTCGATGACCGAACCCTCGAAGCGGACAAAGTCTTGCTCATGGCGCAAGGGGCGATCGATGCCGGGGGACGACACTTCGAGGCGCTTGTACTCGACGCCATCGACCTCCAGCGCAAACTGCAGCTGGCGCGTGACCTTCTCGCAATCCTCGACGGTCACGAACTGCTCAATCACGGGCTGGGGCGCATCAGCGGCCGGCTGCACCCAGGGCAAGTCGATGGTGACGCGCAGCAAACCGCCAGCGGAGCGTTCGATCTCCACCAAGTCATACCCCAGGCCCGTCACAATTTGTTCAACGACTTGCTGCAATGCCACGTGTTCAGTTCAATCCCGGAAAAACAAAAAACCCGATAACCCCCGGAGACTCTTCCCCGACAGCTTCGAGCTCCAAAAGCGTTCGACCAAAAAAAACGGGCGGTTGGTACCCGCCCGTTTGGTCGTGAGAATCGTATTGTAGCGCGCAAAGTGTTGATTTGCAAAGGCGCGGACGGGCAAAACTGTTGTCAACGCGCCCAGGCCAGTGTGCATGCGGCCTGCCGGACGATATGGTGCCAAAACGGCACCTGGCGCTTATCCAATCGGCGCGAGCAGCTATGACAGTGATAGCGGCTGCAGCAGCTCGGCCAGATCGCCCTCGGTGAACAGCGGCTCCTTGCGTGCAGCGGAGTCGCTGTACAGACTGCCCGCCAGCTGCGCCTTGCGCTCCTGCAGCGCCAAAATTCGCTCCTCAATCGTGCCCTGCGCAACCAGTTTGATCACCCATACGCTCTGTGTCTGTCCAATGCGGTGGGCGCGGTCGGTGGCCTGGTTTTCCACCGCCGGGTTCCACCAGGGGTCGTAGTGAATCACCGTGTCGGCCTGCGGCAGGTTCAGCCCCACCCCGCCCGCCTTCAGGCTGATCAAAAACAGCGGCACCTGCCCGCTGGTGAACTGTTCGATGATCGCGTCGCGCTTCTGGCTCTGCCCCGTGAGCTTGACCCAGGGCAGGTTGCGTTTTTTCAGCTCACCCTCGATCAGCGTGAGCATGCTGGTGAACTGCGAGAACAGCAAAATGCGCCGCCCCTCGGCCAGCATCTCGGGCAGCAGCGCCATCAGCTGGTCCAGCTTGGCCGATGTCTTGACCTTCTTGGCAGCATCCAGCGGCACGAGTTGCGGGTGGCAGCACACCTGGCGCAACTTGAGCAGCGCATCGAGGATGGTGATCTGCGACTTGGCCAGCCCCTTGGTCTGCAAGGCTTCGCGCACGGTTTTTTCCATACCCAGGCGGATGGTTTCGTACAGATCGGCCTGCGTGCCGGTCAGTTCCACGGGCATCACCGACTCGACCTTGGGCGGCAGCTCGCCCGCCACCAGGGCCTTGGTCCTGCGCAGCATAAAAGGCGTGACGCGCGAGCGCAGCTGCGCCATGCGCGCGCCGTCGCCCTGCTTTTCGATGGGCGTGCGAAACACCTCCTTGAAGCGTGTTTGACTGCCCAGAAAACCTGGCATCAAAAAGTGGAACAGGCTCCAGACTTCGCCCAGGTGGTTTTCCATGGGCGTGCCCGACAGGCACAGCCGGTGGCGCGCCTGCAGCTGGCTGACCACCTGCGCGGCATGCGTGCTGGCGTTCTTGATGTTCTGCGCTTCATCCAGCACCACCAGGTGCCACTGGTGCGCCAACCAGCGCTCGCGGTCGCGCTGCAGCAGCGAATACGGGGCGATGACCAGATCGTGTTCGGTGACTTCATCGGCCACTGCATGGCGACCCGCGCCATGCAGCACCAAGCATCGCAGGCCTGGGCAAAAGCGCGCGGCCTCGCGCTGCCAGTTGCCCATCAGGCTCACGGGCGCAATGACCAGTGCAGGGTCTGTCAGCCGCCCCGCATCTTTTTCGACCTGGATGTGTGCCAGGGTCTGCAGCGTCTTGCCCAGGCCCATGTCGTCGGCCAGCACACCGGCCAGTCCGTGGGCATTCAGAAACTGCAGCCAGTTCAGCCCCTGCTGCTGGTACGGCCGCAAGGTGGCCTGCACGCTGGCGGGCAAAGGCACCTCCGGCAAGGCGCCGACGCCCTGCAACTTGGCCGCCATGGCGCGCAAGGCATCGGCGCCCTGCCACACCGCGCCCTCGCCCAACGCGGCGCTGGTGCGCAGCGCGTCCATGCGCGAGAGCTTGAGGCTGTCGCCGCTGAAATCGTGCGCGCGGTCGCCCACCAGATCCAGCAAGGCCGCCATCCAGGGGCGCAGGGTGTTGGTGGGCAGGCGCACAAAGCCTGGGCCGTTGTGCGATGGCAGGTACACATGCGACGGCAGTTGGGGCAGCCCCGTCGCAGGGTCCAACGGCTGGGCCGCCGCGGCGGCAATCAGCTCGGGCAGCCAGGGCAGGACGTTGTGGCGCACGCCGTTGATTTCCATGCCCAGCGACAGCGCAAACCAGGGGGATGTGGCCTCATCGTCGCCGCTGGGCTGCAGCGCCACGTCCAACGTGTCGGCATGGGTGATCCAGCCGTTCAGCGCGGCATCCCGCGTGAGTTCAAACCCCGCGTCGCGCAGCACCGCAAAGCCGTTGTCGGCCCAGTGCATCCAGTCGTTTTGCGATTGCTCGCCGGGAATGCCGAACAGGCCATCGTCCGTCCCCAGCAGGCCCAGGTCCATCAGGCGCTCGATGGCATCCAGCTCGGCCATCGCATCGCGCTGCAACAGCACCTGGCCGCCGTCAGCGCCCGACACCAGCACGCCCAGCTCCTGCCCGGCCCACCAGCCCACATGGCCCTGGTAGTCAAACCGCAGCTGGGCGGTGATGAGGCCGAGGTAGGGAACATCGGATTCAGGCACGGGCGCCAGGTGCAGGCGCGCCACGGGCTTGGCACCCTGCAAACGCGTCAGGGGGCTGAGCACCGGCGGCAGCGGCAGCATGCCGCCCAGGCGGCTGACCACATCGGCGTGGTGCTTTTGCAGCGCGGCGGTGCCCAGCGGGGGCGCCTGCAGCAGCAGCTGCAGTTGTGCGGCACTCAGGCCCTCGGCCAGCACGGGGCCACACAGGCCCTGGTCGGTGTCCAGGTACAGCGGCGGGTCGTTGGCGCACAGCGTGGCGCTGGGGCTGGGCAGGCGGGCCTGCAAGGTCCAGGCGTTGTCGCCACCGTCGCCACCACCGGACGCGACTTTTTCTTTCCAGGCCCAGGCAATGGGCAGCGGATCGCCCCAGCGCAGCGGCACGCCCACCGTGGAGCCGCCTGCATCCACAAACAGACGCCCCGTGGCAGCCGCCTGCTGCAGTGCCAGCAGGCCTACAGCTCCCTCCAGCACGCCCGACGGCGCGCCGCTGTAGGCCGAGTAGTAACCCAGGCTGCGCGGCATGGCACGCAGCAGCTGCAGCAGCTGGCGGTCGGCATCGGTGGCGCGGTCGTACACCGCCTGGCCGGGGCCGGGCTGGGTGCGGATGGTCTTGGGCTTGGCCCAGCCGCCGGTCACTTTGGCGTAAGACACCACGGCCTCGATCTGCAGCTGCGGCGCGCCAGAGCGCAGGCGCCCCACGGTGGAGAGCAGATAGAGATAACACTCGGGCCGGTCTGCGCGCGCGCCCGGCGGGGGCGGCACAGCGTTGTCGGCGGCCAGGTCCCAGTCGTGCAGCCAGCGCACCAGGCGCGCCTCGGCCTCGGCGCGGGCCTGGGCGGCCACGCGGTCTTGCATGGCCTGCAGCGCCTGCACAGCCTGGGCCGACAGGGGCGCGGATGAGGGTGCGAGTGCCGGGCCCGAGCGCAGATGCGCCGCCTTCAGCGTCAGCGCCACAGCATGTTTGCAGTCTTCACCGACCGGGCAGCTGCATTCGCCCGACCACGCGCTGACCTGGCCGTTGGGCGCCAATTGCAGTTCTACCGACAGCCCATACGGCTCGGGCTGGGTGCCCTGCACCTCGCCATGGATGGTGAAGGCGCTGTCGCCGCGTTCCTCGATGTCGATGTGGACCACCGCCGCCTGGCGAAAAAGATCCATGCCCCGCAACCAAGCGCCTTTTTCGCACCGGGCCTGCAGCGAGTTGACGGGAAACCAGGGTGCGGAGGAGGAAGACACAAAGTTCAAAGAAAAAACGCCTCTTGCGCGCGACCATCAAGCCCAATTAGCTATCAAAACAGGAGCAAAAACTCGCAGTGCCTCAGCGCCCGCGCGCGGCCCGCACGCGCTCGAACACGCCCTGGGCATCGGCCCCTGCCCCGGCACCGCTGCCGGGGGTGGCCGACTGCAGGCTGGCCAGCAGCCGCGCCAGCACCGGCGCCTGGGGCAGCAAGGGACCCAGGAACAGCGCACGCTCGCCGTCGGCAATCAGCAGCGTGGGGAAGGTTTCCACGTCGAGGTCGCCGGCCAGATCGGATTCGTCCTCGATGTCCACCCATTCAAACCGCACGTCCGGATGCGCGCGGGCCAGCTCGTCAAACAGCGGGCGATAGATGCCGCAGGTGCCGCACCAGGCCGCACACAGGCACACGGCCCACCAGTCACCGGGCGTAGCGGCCGCAGGGCTTGAGGGGGTGGACGGGGGCAGTGTGGCGGGGCTGGACATCAAACGGGCTCCTGGGGCTGGCGCAGCAGTCCGTCAACACCAGCGGACCCGCTACAAACCACGCCGTTCGCGGGCGCGGTAAACCTCGATGGTACCCACACCCGGCGCCTGGTTGCCCCAGCTGTTGCGCACAAAGGTCGTCACCGCCGCCACGTCCTCGTCGGACAGAAACTGCTGGAACGGTGGCATGCCGTGCGGGCGCGGGTTGCCCGCCGTGGCAGGCAGGTAGCCGCCCTGCAGCACCACACGCACCAGGTTGGTCGGGTCGCTCAGCGTGATGGCTCGGTTGCCCGCCAGCGCCGGGAAGGCGCCGGGTTCGCCCTGGCCTTCGTCGCCATGGCATTGGGCGCAGTGTTGTTCGTACACCTTGCTGCCACGCGCCATGGCGCTGGCCGGGGGCGCGGCTGGCGTGGCGGGCGCCTTGCGCTCTTGCTGCGGCAAGGCCTGCAGGTACACGGCCATGGCGCGCGCATCGGCATCGGTAAGGTACTGGGTGCTGCGGAACACCACCTCGGCCATGGGCCCCAGCACTGAGCCCTGCGGGGCCACGCCGGTTTTCAGCAAGGCCACCACGTCGTCGGTCGCCCACTCCTTCACGCCCGCCTCATGCGCGGCATTGAGCGCAGGGGCATACCAGTTCTGCACCGGGATCAGCCCGCCGGTAAATGCCTTGGCGTCGGTGGTGGCGCCCAATGCGTTGCGCGGCGTGTGGCAGGCGGTGCAATGGCCCAGGCCGTTGACCAGGTAAGCGCCCCGGTTGTATTCAGCCGACTGCGTGGGTTCGGGTTGAGGCGCCCCGGGCGTGAAGAACAGCGCCCGCCAAACACCCAGCGCCGCCTGCGTGTTGTACGGAAAACGCAGCGCGTGGTCGCGGTTGGCTTCAGCGGCGGCGGGCAGGCTGTGCAGGTAGGCAAAGATGGCGTCCGAATCCTCGCGCGTCACCTGTGTGTAGTTGGGGTACGGAAAGGCCGGATACAACAGCCGCCCGTCCTTGCTGCGGCCGTGGTGCATGGCGCGCCAGAACTCGGCCGAGGTCCAGCTGCCGATGCCATGCGACTTGTCGGGCGTGAGGTTGGAGCTGTGCACCACACCAAACGGCGTCTCGATGCCGCGCCCGCCCGCAAACGGCGCTCCGCCCTGCGTGGTGTGGCAGGCCATGCAGTTGCCCACGCGGGCCAGGTATTCGCCGCGCTGCACCAACTCGGGCGTGGATTGCAGCGTCTCGCCAGCGGGCAGAGGCTCTTCGCCGCGCAAGTTCAGGCTGATCAGCAGTGCTGCCGCAATGCCCAAGGTGGCCAGAACGGAAGATATTGTCCAGAGGATGCGTTTCATCGGTGCATCCCTTCTCAACGTGCAGCCGCAGCGGCCACGGGCACTTCGGCCACACCACCGCAGCGCGCGGGCATCGCAGCAGGCAAGGTGCGGGCGGGCTTGCCCCCCGCCGCCACGGGCTGGGCGGCCAACCAGGCCGAGACAGCACTCACATCGTCGGGCGTGAGCTGGCGGGCAATGTCGGCCATGCAGTCGGGCAGATGCGCCCCGCGCTGGCCGGTCTTCCAGGCGCCCAGCTGGCTGTTGAGGTAGTCGCGCGGCAGGCCTAGCAGGCCGGGTATGGACGGGGTCACACCCGTCATGGCTGCGCCATGGCAGGCCACGCAGGCGGGGATATTGCGGGCCACATCGCCCCCTTGCACCAGCTTGCGGCCTTGCTCCAGCACAGCGGCGGGCGCTTGTGGTGCGGGCGGCGGCGGGTAAGGCAAGTCCAGCGCTGCAAAGTGCTCGGCCATCTCGCGCAGGTAGTCGTCGGTCAGGTGTTCAATCAGGTAAGTCATCTGCGGGTAGCTGCGCCGCCCGTCCCGAAAGTTGAGCAGTTGGTTGGCCAGGTAGCCCGCCGGTTTGCCCGCAATGCGCGGAAAGTACCCATCTGGCGTGGCCCGGCCCTCTTTGCCGTGGCACGCGGTACAGGCCAGCACGCGCGAGGACATGGACGACACGGGCACCGTGGCCGCAGGGGCGGCAGGGGCGGCAGGAGGCGTGCTGGCGGGCACCGTCTGGGCCGCAGCGCCAGCCGTCAACGCCAGCGCCACCAGGGCAGCCGCGCCGGGTGCGGAAAAAACAGGGCGCAGCAAGCCGCGCAGGCAATCGATCATGGGGATTTTTCCGTGGGGAAACGGTCGGCGGGCACCTACAAGCCGTGCGCTCGGGGCATGCATCAACACAAGCCGACACTCTACGCCCAGCGGCAAAAACAGTACAGATTCAGTTTCCTGTTAAAAATACAGATCAGTTTGACAAGCAGCCAGCCCCACCACCCCAATGAAACGCTACGAACGCCACGCTGACACCATCGCGCAGCTCATCCACAGCGGCGCGCTGCGGCCTGGCGACCGCGTGCCTTCGGTGCGCGAGGCCAGCCGCACGCGGGGCATCAGCCCGTCCACCGTGTTCGAGGCGTACTACCTGCTGGAGGCCCAGGGCCTCATCCACGCCCGCCCGCGCTCGGGCTACTACGTGAGCGCCCGGCTGCCCAGCACGGCCGAGGCCCGCCCCGCCGAGCCCCTGCCCTCGCAGCCCGCCGCCATCTCCACCGGCGTGGCGATCAGCGACCTGGTGTTCGAGGTCCTGGGCCTGGCCCGCGACCGCGACCTGGTGCCGCTGGGCTCGGCCTTCCCGGGGCTGGAGCTGTTTCCGCTGGACCGCTTGGCGCGGTGCCTGGCCAGCGGCATGCGCAAGCTCGACCCGTGGAACATCGTGCAAAGCCTGCCACCGGGTGACGAACGCCTGCGCCAGCAGATCGCACTGCGCTACGGCCTGCACGGCATGGCGGTGGATGTGGAAGAAATCATCATCACCAACGGCGCGATGGAGGCGCTCAACCTCTGCCTGGAGGCCGTCACCCAGCCGGGCGACGTGGTGGTGGTCGAATCGCCCACCTTTTACGCCGCGCTGCAGGCCCTGGAGCGGCTGAGCCTGCAGGCGCTGGAAATCGCCACCCACCCGCGCGAAGGCATTGACCTGGCCGCGCTGGCCGAGGCGCTGGAGCGCCAGCCCCCCCACCAGCCCATCAAGGCCTGCTGGCTCATGCCCAGCTTTCAAAACCCTCTGGGTAGCCTGATGCCGGAGGACAAAAAACGCGAACTCGTGGCACTGCTCGCCCGCCACCAGATCCCGCTGATCGAGGACGACGTCTATGCCGAGCTGCACTTCGGCCCCCAGCGCCCGCCGCCTGCCAAGGCGTTTGATGGCACGGGGCTGGTCATGCACTGCAGCTCGTTCAGCAAAAGCCTGGCGCCCGGCTACCGCGTGGGCTGGGTGGCGGCGGGCCGCTTTGCCACGGCGGTGCAGCGGCTCAAGCTGATGACCACCCTATCAGCCGCCACACCATCGCAGCAGGCGCTGTCCGAATACCTAGCCCAGGGCGGCTACGACCGGCACCTGCGCGCGCTGCGCCGCAGCCTGGAACAGCAGCAGGCGATTGCGCTGGCGGCGGTGGCCCAGCACTTCCCGCGGGGCACGCGCGTGTCGCGGCCCGAGGGGGGCTACTTTTTGTGGGCAGAGCTTCCGCAGGAGGTCGATGCACTGGCGCTGCATCGCCAGGCACTCGCGCAGGGCATCAGCCTGGCGCCCGGGCAGATTTTTTCGGCCGACCGGCGTTTTGCGCACTGCGTGCGCATCAACTACGGGCACCCGGCACACGACCGCCTGCAACCCGCCCTGGAATGCGTGGGCCGCCTGGCCACTGTTCTGGCGGCCGAGGGTGCGCGCACACCCCCTGGTGAGCGCACCAACAACTCAAATCTATAGAGCGGCGACGCAGCACAACCTGTCCGGCACAGACACGGGTCTGAGCCAGGGCGAAAACAAAAAAGCACGCTGAGGATGCCCCTCAGCGTGCTTTTCTTTTGATAGCTACCTGCGCTTGATGGGCAAGCGCCAGGGCCTGTTTTTATCCATATCCCTCGTCGCTATCCCTCAGGCGGGGGCATGCCCGCTCAGAAGCTCTCCCATTCGTCGTCGTTGCCCCCCTTGGCTGCGGCTGCAGGCGCTGGCGCGCTGGCAACCGGGGGCCTGGTGCTGGCGGCAGGGGCGGCTGCAGGGGCGGCCGCGCTGGCCTTGGGCGCTGCCAGGCTGGCCTGGGGTTTGGCGGGCTTTGCGCTGCCGATCTTGCTGGCGCCTTTGGTCGCGCCTGCACTGCGTTGGGCGGTGAATGCAGGGGCAGCGATGGGCGCTCGGGGTGCCGGTGCTGGCGCGCTGCGCATGGCGTTGGCGTCGAGCTTGAACACGGCCACGGCGTTGACCAGTTCGCCCGCCTGGGCGTTCAGGGCGCTGGCAGCAGCCGCCATTTCTTCCACCAACGCTGCGTTTTGCTGCGTGGCCTGGTCCATCTGCGTGACCGCTTCTCCCACCTGGCCCACTCCTGCGCTTTGTTCGCTGCTGGCGGCGCTGATCTCTCCCATGATGTCCGTCACTCTGCGGATGGAGGCCACCACTTCGGTCATGGTGGCCCCTGCCTTGTCCACGAGGGCCGTGCCTTGTTCCACGCGCTCTACGCTGGCGGTGATGAGGGCTTTGATTTCCTTGGCGGCTTCTGCGCTGCGCCCTGCCAGGCTGCGCACTTCGCCGGCCACCACCGCAAAGCCCCGGCCTTGTTCTCCGGCCCGGGCGGCTTCCACGGCGGCGTTCAGGGCCAGGATGTTGGTCTGAAAGGCGATGCCGTCGATCACGCTGATGATGTCGGCGATCTTTCTGCTGCTGTCGTTGATGCCTTTCATGGTCTCGACCACTTCGGCCACCACCTCGCCGCCTTGCACGGCCACGGTGCTGGCGCTCACCGCCAGCTGGTTGGCGGCCCGGGCGTTGTCGGCGTTCTGGCGCACGGTGGAACCCAGCTCTTCCATCGAGGCTGCCGTTTCTTCCAGCGCACTGGCCTGCTGCTCCGTGCGGGCCGACAGGTCGTTGTTGCCCGAGGCAATCTGTGAGCTCGCCGATGCAACCCCTTCCGCGTTCTGGCGCACCGAGCCCACGGTGTTCACCAGACTTTGCTGCATGCGCTGCAAGGCGCCCAGCAGGTGGCCGGTTTCGTCCTTGGAACTCACGGTGATCTGGCCACTGAGATCGCCGCTGGCCACACGGTCGGCAGCCTCCACGGCCTGCGCCAGGGGGCGGGTGATGGAGCGGATGATGGTGATGGCGAGAAAGACGGCAATCGCAATGGCGAGCACGCCAGCGATCAACACATCCCGTTGCAGCGCAGCGGCGGCAGCTTCGGCCCGCTCACCTGCTTTGACCGTGGTCTGGGCCTGAAACTCAACCTGTTCGTCGATCGCAGCCTGGTAGGCCCGCTGTGCCGGGCGGTATTGCTCTTCCAGGAACTTGGTGGCTTCGTCCCTTTGACCTTGTTGGATCATCGTCAGATATTGATCCCTCAACTTCACGAAATCGGCACGCCGCTGCTGCATGCGCGCGAGGAGTTCCTTGCCTTTTTCAGAGGTGATCAGCGCATTCAAGGTTTTGTATTGCGCCTCCACGTCCACTGCGGCGGCAGATATCTGGCTTGTTGCCGACTTCACGACGGACTCCGTGGTGAAAATCGCCAGATTACGCACCTGGATGGCTTGCTCATTCACGCCATCAGTGAGTGCGCCCAAAGCCTTGGTAATCGGTATACGAACGTCAATCACGTCCTTCAGCTCTGCGCGCTGGCTCGCAGACTGGATCAGGCTGACCGCCCCCAGCGCGATGAGCAGCAGCACCATGACGGCAAACGCTACGGTAAGTCGGGTTGATATCTTCAGCTGATTCATCCTGCTTCTCCTCTGGACTGGTGGTGGTTTGAAGGTGGTTTTTTTGGCTGTCACCACCTTATCCGTGAGCGATCTTTGTCACCAGTGCTATTTCGCCGCAGCGCAGCAACTCCGGCCTGGGCGCCACAGATCACCCTGCACTCGCCCCGGCATTTATTGACAAAACGCCGCATCCGGTCGGTTCAGTGCGCTCCCCCCCTGTCGCAGCCCCGGCCTGCCCGGTTGGGATTGGAGAGCTAGCTCCAGTCCCAGCCCCGGTGCGCAGGCAAAAAAATGCTACCTTCCACAGCGGCCCTACCGCCGGTGCGCCCCCGCTTTTGACTGACGATCCGATGCCCCTTTTCAGCAACAAAGAAACCGATCCCAACCACATCCCCGCCCCGGGCCTGCCCCTGCTGGCACTGGAACTGCGGGCGCCCTGGGAGTTTGGCGCGGTGCTGCCGGCCTGGCCGGTGCTGCAGCGCGCCCCGCTAGGCGACGGCCACACGGTGATCGTGTTTCCGGGCCTCACGGCAGGTGACGCCACCACCGTGCCGCTGCGCCGCTACCTGGATTCGCGCAACTACGACACCCTGGGCTGGGGCCAGGGCCTGAACCTGGGCCCCCGCGATGGCGTGCTGGAAACCGCCAAGCGCCAGCTGCAGGAGGCAGCCCAAGCCAGCGGCGGCAAGGTGAGCCTGGTGGGCTGGAGCCTGGGCGGCGTCTATGCCCGCGAGCTGGCCAAGGAGATGCCCGACCTGGTGCGCTGTGTGATCACACTGGGCACGCCATTCGCAGGGCACCACACCTCGACCAATGCCTGGCGCATCTACCAGTTCGCCAGCGGCCGCAACATCGAGCGCGAAACCGAGAGCTACAACCTGCCCGAAGCGCCCCCCGTGCCCACCACCAGCATCTACTCGCGCACAGATGGCGTGGTGGCCTGGCGCGGCAGCATCCAGGCCCCGGCGGCGCACAACCCGCACACCGAAAACATCGAAGTGGTGGCCAGCCACTTTGGCATCGGCCTGAACCCCAGCGCCTGGTGGGCCGTGGCCGACCGCCTGGGGCAACCGCATGGGCCGCAAGTGGTCTGGCAGCCTTTTCAGCGCCCCCGGGTTCCGGGCTTGCACCTGGTGTATCCAGATCCCCACCGCTAAGCGACTTGCGCGGGGCTATGCAGCCAGTCCGCCCACAGAAATAGAAAACAGAGAACAAAAAAAGCACGCTGAGGATGCCCCTCAGCGTGCTTTTCTTTTGATAGCTACCTGCGCTTGATGGGCAAGCGCCAGGGCCTGTTTTTATCCATATCCCTCGTCGCTATCCCTCAGGCGGGGGCATGCCCGCTCAGAAGCTCTCCCATTCGTCGTCGTTGCCCCCCTTGGCTGCGGCTGCAGGCGCTGGCGCGCTGGCAACCGGGGGCCTGGTGCTGGCGGCAGGGGCGGCTGCAGGGGCGGCCGCGCTGGCCTTGGGCGCTGCCAGGCTGGCCTGGGGTTTGGCGGGCTTTGCGCTGCCGATCTTGCTGGCGCCTTTGGTCGCGCCTGCACTGCGTTGGGCGGTGAATGCAGGGGCAGCGATGGGCGCTCGGGGTGCCGGTGCTGGCGCGCTGCGCATGGCGTTGGCGTCGAGCTTGAACACGGCCACGGCGTTGACCAGTTCGCCCGCCTGGGCGTTCAGGGCGCTGGCAGCAGCCGCCATTTCTTCCACCAACGCTGCGTTTTGCTGCGTGGCCTGGTCCATCTGCGTGACCGCTTCTCCCACCTGGCCCACTCCTGCGCTTTGTTCGCTGCTGGCGGCGCTGATCTCTCCCATGATGTCCGTCACTCTGCGGATGGAGGCCACCACTTCGGTCATGGTGGCCCCTGCCTTGTCCACGAGGGCCGTGCCTTGTTCCACGCGCTCTACGCTGGCGGTGATGAGGGCTTTGATTTCCTTGGCGGCTTCTGCGCTGCGCCCTGCCAGGCTGCGCACTTCGCCGGCCACCACCGCAAAGCCCCGGCCTTGTTCTCCGGCCCGGGCGGCTTCCACGGCGGCGTTCAGGGCCAGGATGTTGGTCTGAAAGGCGATGCCGTCGATCACGCTGATGATGTCGGCGATCTTTCTGCTGCTGTCGTTGATGCCTTTCATGGTCTCGACCACTTCGGCCACCACCTCGCCGCCTTGCACGGCCACGGTGCTGGCGCTCACCGCCAGCTGGTTGGCGGCCCGGGCGTTGTCGGCGTTCTGGCGCACGGTGGAACCCAGCTCTTCCATCGAGGCTGCCGTTTCTTCCAGCGCACTGGCCTGCTGCTCCGTGCGGGCCGACAGGTCGTTGTTGCCCGAGGCAATCTGTGAGCTCGCCGATGCAACCCCTTCCGCGTTGCTGCGCACGCCGGACACCACGTGCGCTAGGTTGGCACGCATGTCACCGAGCGCGGTGAGCAACTGGCCCATTTCGTCCTTGCCGCCAGGCGGCACGTCGGTGGTGAGGTCGCCCTCGGCAATTGCGCGGGCCGCCCGCACAGCATGGTGGGCCGGCCGGGAGACGGTGCGCGTAATGCCCACGCCCAGCAACGCCGCCAGCACCACACACACCGCCAGGGTGCCCAGCAGCCACAGGCGCGCCGTGGCGAATACTTCACGCCCTTCGGCACTGGCTTGCAACGCGGCCTCGGAATTGATCTTCTGCAGTTCGCCCAGCGTTTCTGCCGCGGCGACAAAAGCGGCTTCCGACTCGCCCGCATAGAGCATGCCCAGGGCGTCGCCGGTGAGTTCCAGCGTCTCGGCGTTGGTGAAGTCCACGCCCGAGGCGATCTCCAGCAATTTGGCCTGGAGCTTGATGTACTCGGCTTTGCGCTGCTTGTAGACGGTATAGACCTCGCGCTCCTTGTCCATGTCGATGAGGGCCTCGTACGCAACCTCGACCTTGTCCAGATCCTTGTGGCGCAGGGTTACCTGCTCGGAAAACGCCTTGACTTCCGCCACGCTGCGCGAGGTGACCACCCCCGCCTCGGAGCGCCGCATGCGGTTGAGCAACACGCGCAGCTCCCCCGTTTGCGCCACGCTGGGCAGCAAGTTGGTGGCGATCTGGTCCGCCCCCTGGTGGATGCGGGACATCTGCACCAGCGCCATCACGCCCAGCAAGGTGGTGAACAGCACCACCGCCAAAAATCCCGCTCCCAGCTTGACACCGATGCGCAGATCGGAAACTCTCATGGATCACCCTTCACATTGCGTTTGCCCAAAAGGCACTTCGACGCATGCCAATCTGTATTGCTCAGCACCGCATACTTGTAACCAAATGCAGTCTAGCAGTGCCTGCCGCGCTGCAAAGTGGGCTTTCCCCTTACAGAACAACACCGCGCGGCCAAAAAAAAACATGCGGGCTTGTGGCTCGCATGCTTTGTCGGGGACGCTGGAAGGCTATTGTATTTGTAGCTAATCCCGCTTTATCAAAAAGCCCTGGAGGCTATTTGATGCCCAATTTTTTCAGGCATTCGACTTCTTGAAAGCCTCGATGCCGTCCGTGATTTCCTTCTTGGCGGCGTCAATGCCTTCCCAGCCCAGCACCTTGACCCACTTGCCCTTTTCCAGGTCCTTGTAGTGCTCGAAGAAGTGGGCGATGGCGTTGCGGCGCATGGCATTCACGTCGTCGATGTTCTGCCAGTGGTCGTACATGGGCAACACTTTGGAGGTGGGCACGGCAATGACCTTGCCATCCACACCGGCCTCGTCTTCCATCATCAGGATGCCCAGCGGGCGGCACGGCACGACCACACCGGGGTGCAGCGCGTAGGGGGTGATCACCAGCACATCCACCGGGTCGCCGTCGCCCGACAGCGTCTGCGGCACGTAGCCGTAGTTGGTGGGGTAATGCATGGCCGTGGTCATGAAACGGTCCACGAAGATCGCGCCCGATTCCTTGTCCACTTCGTACTTGATCGGGTCAGAGTTCATCGGGATCTCGATGACCACGTTGAAGGCTTCGGGGACGTTCTTACCTGGGGGGACGTTGTTGAGGGACATGTCTTTGGAGAGTGGTTTGTTGACGGTAACCCGCGAAGCGGCCGACGCTGACACAGCGCAACGAACCGTCGGGATTAACCCTGATTTTAGGCGCACGCCCCTTTCTGCCCGCTTGCAAACCGGCGTTTGCCTGTAAATTGGGTCTGTTGGCCAATCGACTCCTCCCGCACAACGCACGGGGAGCACGAGGAAGCAACGCAGCGGGGATGCCACCGATGCGTTGGTCCCCCTCCGTGCAACACAACCCTAGGAGAATTGAATGGCTGCAAGTTCAGCACTGACATCCCCTCTCATCCTCGCCCTCGTTTGCGGGCTCATCGCGGTGGCCTACGGCATCTGGGCTCGGGGCTGGATTCTTTCCAAAGACCCGGGCAACGCCCGCATGCAGGAGATCGCCGCCGCCATCCAGGCCGGCGCGGCGGCCTACCTCGCCCGCCAGTACAAGACCATCGCCATCGTGGGCGTGGTGCTGGCCATCCTGATTGGCATCTTTCTGGACATGACGACGGCCGTTGGCTTCGTGCTGGGCGCCTTTCTGTCGGGGGCCTGTGGCTTCATCGGCATGAACGTGTCGGTGCGCGCCAACGTGCGCACCGCGCAGGCGGCCACCCACGGCATTGGACCGGCACTGGACGTGGCGTTTCGCGGCGGGGCCATCACCGGCATGCTGGTGGTGGGGCTGGGCCTGTTGGGCGTCACGGGCTTTTACTGGTTCCTGGCCGGCAATGGCAACCTCACACCCACGGCCAACCTGGCCACGCTGCTCAACCCGCTGATCGGCTTTGCGTTCGGCTCGTCGCTGATTTCGATCTTTGCGCGCCTGGGCGGCGGCATCTTCACCAAGGGCGCCGACGTGGGCGCCGACCTGGTGGGCAAGGTGGAGGCCGGCATTCCTGAAGACGACCCGCGCAACCCCGCCGTGATCGCCGACAACGTGGGCGACAACGTGGGTGACTGCGCCGGCATGGCGGCCGACCTGTTCGAGACCTATGCGGTGACGCTGATCGCCACCATGGTGCTGGGCGCGCTGCTGGTGGCCACCGCGCCCGTGAACGCCGTGGTCTACCCCCTGGCGCTGGGGGCTGTGTCCATCATTGCATCCATCATTGGCTGCTTCTTCGTCAAGGCCTCGCCCGGCATGAAGAATGTGATGCCCGCGCTGTACAAGGGCCTGGCGATTGCGGGTGCGCTCTCGCTCGTCGCCTTCTACTTTGTCACCGTCTGGATCATGCCGGACAACTCCATCACCGCCACCGGCAGCCAGATGAAGCTGTTCGGTGCCTGCGCCACCGGGCTGGTGCTGACGGCCGCGCTGGTGTGGATCACCGAGTTCTACACCGGTACGCAGTATTCGCCGGTGCAGCACATCGCGCAGGCATCGACCACGGGCCATGGCACCAACATCATTGCAGGACTGGGCGTTTCCATGCGGTCCACCGCCTGGCCCGTGATCTTTGTGTGCCTGGCCATCCTGTCGGCCTACCAGCTGGCGGGCCTGTACGGCATTGCGGTGGCGGCCATGTCCATGCTGTCCATGGCGGGCATCGTGGTGGCGCTGGACGCCTATGGCCCCATCACCGACAACGCAGGCGGCATTGCCGAAATGGCCGAGCTGCCCAGCAGCGTGCGCGACATCACCGACCCACTGGACGCCGTGGGCAACACCACCAAGGCCGTGACCAAGGGCTATGCGATTGGCTCGGCGGGCCTGGCCGCGCTGGTGCTGTTTGCCGACTACACACACAAGCTGGAGAGCTACGGCAAGGCCATCACGTTTGACCTGTCCGACCCGTTGGTCATCATCGGCCTGTTCATCGGCGGGTTGATCCCCTACCTGTTTGGCGCCATGGCGATGGAGGCCGTGGGCCGCGCGGCCGGGGCCGTGGTGGTGGAGGTGCGCCGACAGTTCCGCGATATTCCCGGGATCATGGAGGGCACCGCCAAGCCTGAATACGGCAAGGCGGTGGACATGCTGACCACCGCCGCCATCAAGGAGATGGTGATCCCCAGCCTGCTGCCTGTGGTGGTGCCCATCGTGGTGGGCCTGCTGCTGGGGCCCAAGGCGCTGGGCGGTTTGCTCATGGGCACCATCGTCACCGGCCTCTTCGTTGCCATCAGCATGTGCACGGGCGGCGGCGCATGGGACAACGCCAAGAAGTACATCGAGGACGGCCACCATGGCGGCAAGGGCAGCGAGGCCCACAAGGCCGCAGTGACCGGTGACACCGTGGGCGACCCCTACAAGGACACGGCCGGCCCGGCCATCAACCCGCTGATCAAGATCATCAACATCGTGGCGCTGCTCATCGTGCCGCTGGTGGTCAAGTTTCATGGTGGGTGAAGCCACAGCCCCGGTCTGACAAGCCGGGAATCCAGGTAAACAAGGGGCCGCGGGCCCCTTTTTGCCGCGTACCATGGCGGGCACCGGTTCCCGTCCTCCCAGAAGATGGCCTTGAAACACACCACACCGTCGGCCCCTGCCCCCTCCGCCAGCGACACCACGCCCTACCAGCACATCGTGCGCGACGTGCTGGCACAGGCTCGGCCCCTGATGGAGCGCGTCGCCGAGGCCACGCGCATGTCCCTGCTCACGCGCCAGGACCAGGCCCGCACACCGGGCGAACACAACGCCATGCACGAAGCGCGGCAGCAGCTGTCGCGGCTCGCGTCCGTGATGGGCGAGCGTTACCCCGACGCGCTGCGCAAGGCACTCGACCAGGAGGCGGCACAGAACGAGGAAAAGCCCACACGCTCCCTGTTCACCGTCCATTTCGACGACCTTGAACTGATGGACGAGGCGCAGATCAACGACAGCGTTGAGCGCGCCCGCGCCCGGCAGGTGCTGATCTCGGCCGTGGAAGGGCCGCTGGCCGACCTCGACGCCCTGGTGTGCGCGGCCCTGGGCCTGGCCCGCGTTCAGCCGGAGCACAACCCCCTGCGCCCCGAAGTCTTTCTACAGGCGCTGCAGACCGTGGTGTCGCAGATGCAGGTCACGCCGCAGGTGCGGCACGACTGGATGGGCCCCATGGCCCAGGCGCTGGGCACGGAGCTGCGGGGGCTCTATCTGGCGCAGATTGATCGGCTCAAGCTCAGCGGCGTGCAGCCCGTGGGCTATGCGATGCGCCAGGCCGATGGCCAGGTGGTCTACGTGGCGCCCACCGAAGGCGGTGCATCCCCCGGCTTTGCAGCAGACAACGACCTGTCCACAGCGGAAGGCCACGCTGACTCCCTGCTCACACTCGACCGCCTGCGCCGCCTGCTGCTGGGCGAGTTCAGCGAGAACCCGGCCCCCACGTCGGCGCCAACACACACGCCCTCCCCCCATTCAGACGAGAGCTTCGCGGACCAATTCGCACGCGAGTTCGATAACCCCAACCAGCTTCCCCCCATCGACCCACCCGCCACGGACTTCGCAGCCACCGTGCCCGCCGCCTTCGAAGCGCTGCAGGCCATGAACCAGGTCGGCCACATGATGGAGCGACTGGGTGGCCAGCGCCCGCAGCAGGTCGGCAGCAGCACAGAGGGCAGCCCTGCAGCCCCGCCGCGCAAACATTCCGGCGGACTGGGAGAGGCCTTGAGCATGGAGGTGGTGGCGCTGATGGTGGACAACATCGCGCGCGATGGTCGGCTGCTGTGGCCGGTGCAACAGTTCATCCGCGCGCTGGAGCCGGCCTTGATACAGCTGGCCGTAGCCGACCCCCGTTTCTTCAGCCACAAGGAGCACCCCGCGCGCCGACTGCTGCAAGACATCACCGACCGCAGCCTGGCCTTCAACAGCCCCGAAGCTCCCGGCTTCCAGAGCTTCATGCGCTCGCTCATGAACATCGCGGGCCCGCTGGCCACCGCCACCATCGACGGGCCCGACGATTTCGAGCACGTGCTCCAGCAATTGCACGCCAAATGGGCAGAAAAGGACCAGCAGCGCAAACAGGAACGCCAGCGCGCCATCGAGGCCTTGCAGCACGCTGAACAGCGCCACCTGCTGGCCGCCCGGATTTCGCGCGACCTCTCGCTGCGGCCTGATTTCGGCAAGGTGCCCGACGAAATTTCCCGTTTTCTGCTCGGCCCCTGGTCCCAGGTCATGGCACAGGCGCGCCTGACCGACACCACCCGCAGCGCCGACCCAGGCCGCTACGAGGAGCTGGTGGACGCCCTGATCTGGAGCACGCAGCCCGCCTTGACCCGCGCGAACACAGGCCAGCTGGCGCGCCTGCTGCCCAAACTGCTGGCCAAGCTGCGCGAGGGCCTGGCGTCCATCGACTACCCGGCTGCGCGAACCGAGGCCGTCTTCGAACTGCTGATGGAACTGCACCAGCAAGCCTTCAAGCCCGGGCCCCGGGTGGCCACCAAGCCCGCCGCCCCGCCGCCCCAACCACCGGCTCTGGCGCAGCCCGCCCCGCTGGAGGATGACGATCCGTGGGTCGCCCCGTCCGAGGCCAGGGAGTCGGGCTATGTGGATATCTCTCAGTCCCCCGTATCGGAGAGCGCCGAGCTTGTGCCCGAATCCACCAGCACCACCAGCACCACCAGCGGCCCGGCCACTTTGCCCCACCTGGCCTCAAGCGCGCCCTTGGCCCCATTGGCTGTTGGGACCTGGGTCAACCTGCAAGTGGCAGGCCAGTGGGAACGCACCCAGCTGTCCTGGATCGGCTCGCAAGGCCAGCTTTTCCTCTTCACCAGTGCCTCGGGCCGGACCCAATCGATGACCCTGCGGCTGCTGGAGCGGCTCTTCCACCAGGGCGCCGTGCAGGTGCTGACCGAGCAGACCGTGGTGGACGGCGCCCTGGATGCCGTGGCCCAGGCGGCCATGCGCAACAGCGTGGAGAGCAGGCTATGAATTTACTCCTAAAAACATAGCTTATAACGCTTGATGGATAAGCGCTAGAGCCCATTTTCAATCAAAATTAATATCCCATCTCCTTGGCCATCCGGCCAAGGCCCGCCACCTTCGCGGCACACCCTGGTGTTCCCCGGGTAGTCAAACTCCAACGGGGGTGCTACGCTGGGGGCGTCCAGTCCAAGGCTTTGCGACATTCGAGAGATTGAAGGGATTTGTCAGGGCCTTAGCCCGCTTCGGCGGGCTTTTTTACGTCCTTCCGCTTCGGCGGGCTTTTTTACGCCTCTCTCACTGACAGGCGGGCTTTTTACGCCGTCTCCCGAGCGGCGGGCAACACAAGCACCACACGCAGGCCGCCCAGGTCGGCAGGCTCCAGCTCCAGCCGCCCGCCGTACAGGGCCGCCAGGTCCTGCACGATGGCCAGGCCCAGCCCCGTGCCCGGCACCGTTTCGTCCAGCCGCACGCCACGCTCCACCGCCTGCGCACGCTGCGCCGCACCGATGCCGGGGCCGTCGTCCTCGACACTGACGACCATCTGGGGCGGCAGCCCGCCAAGGACCTGCGCCTGCAAGCGCACGGTGGACTGCGCCCATTTGCAGGCGTTGTCCAGCAGGTTGCCCAGCATTTCCTGCAGGTCCTGCGCCTCGCCCGCAAAGAACAGCGGGGCATCGGGCAGCGCGACCGTGATGTCCACCCCGCGCCCGGCATGCACCTTGTTCATCACGCGCACCAGTCCGCCCACCGCCGGCTCCAGCGCCGTGCGCTGGCCGGGCAGGTGTGCCGATGCAGCCACGCGGGATCGCGCCAGGTGCCAGTCGATGTGGCGCCGCGCCACCTGCACCTGCTCGCGCACCAGTGCAGCCAGCGCTGCGCCATCACTGGGTGCTGGCGCGCAGGCCGCGTTCTCCAGCACCGAAAGCGGGGTTTTCAGGGCATGCGCCAGATTGCCTGCCTGGGTGCGCGCGCGCTCCACCACTTCTGCATTGCGTTCCAGCACGGCGTTGAAGTCATCCACCAGCGGCTGCATCTCGGCAGGGAATGCGCCCTGCAACCGTGTGGTGCGTGCCTGCTGCACATCCTGCAAGCCCCGCTGCAACGCCTGCAGAGGCTGCAGGCCCACGGCCACCTGGGCCCACGCGGCCGCTGCCAGCAGCACCAGCAGGGCCGCCAGCGACAGCGCCAGCACGCGCGTGAACTGCGCGGTGGCCGCTTGGGTGGCCTGCAGATCGGCCGCCACGATCAGCCGCCAGCGCGCCGCATCCGTGCCCTCGGCACGCACGGTGCGCTCCAGCACCAGCAAGGGCGCGCCCTGCGGGCCTGCCACTTCGTGCACATGCACGGCACCGTCAGCCAGCGCATCCACCTGCAGGGCCAGGCTGGTGTCCCACAAGGAGCGTGAACGCAGCACCCCAGCCCGGCCGCGCCCATCGGGCGCCATGGCGTCCACCTGCCAGTACAGGCCCGAATAGGGTTTGAGCCAGCGCGGGTCTGACAAAGCCTGCGCGGCAATCACCGGCTGGCCCTGGGCATCAAACTCCAGCCGCGCCGTGACCTGGTCCAGCTGCTGCACAAGGGCCGCCTCGAACTGGCGCTGCACATGCTCGCGGAACAGCCCACTCAGCACCAGGCCCGCCAGCACCACCGCCACCGTCAGCCCCGTCACCGTCACGGCCAGCAGCCGGAACCGCAGGGAGCGTGACCAGTGCAAACCGCCCCGGTTCGCGCCCCGTTTCATGGCGGCACCAGGCGGTAGCCCATGCCACGCACCGTCTCGATACGGGCCGCGCTGGCCGACGGCGACTGCAGTTTTTTGCGCAGGCGCCCCACAAAGACTTCGATGGTGTTGGAGTCCCGGTCAAAGTCCTGCGCGTAGATGTGTTCGGTCAGCTCGGCGCGTGACACCAACACGCCAGGCCGGTGCATGAGGTAGTCGAGCACCTTGTACTCGTGCGCCGTGAGTGCCACGGGCTGCCCTGCGCAGGTGACGCGGCCGCTGCGGGTGTCCAGCGACCAGTCGCCACACTGCAACACCGCAGACGCCTGCCCGCTGGCGCGGCGGATCAGCGCACGCAGGCGTGCCAGCAACTCTTCGAGGTGAAAGGGCTTGGTCAGATAGTCATCGGCACCCGCATCAATGCCCGCCACCTTCTCGTGCCAGTTGTCGCGCGCGGTGAGGATCAGCACCGGCATGTTGCGCCCCTCGGCCCGCCAGCGCTTGAGCACCGTGAGCCCATCCACCACCGGCAGGCCCAGGTCCAGCACCACGGCGTCCACGGCCTCGGTGTCGCCCAGGAACTGCGCGTCGCGCCCGTTGTCGGCCTCGTCCACGGTGTAGCCCGCGCCTTGCAGCGCGGTGCGCAACTGGGTGCGCAGCTGCGTGTCGTCTTCTACGAGGAGGATGCGCATGGGCTTTAGAACCTGTTCAGTGTCTTTTTAGGGTCGCACAAGTACCTTGCCCGAAGGGTTGGAGTGAAATCGGGCGATTGGAAGCCTCGGCTGCTTGCATGGGCATGCGCCCACGCGGGGCAGTCTTAGCGGTGTTCTCGGCCGGTACGTTGATCGTCGCGCGATTTGACGCGCAGCACCTCGGCCGTGCGTGCATCGAGCTTGACCTTGGTCAACTGCCCCGCAGGTGTGAGCAGCTTGATCTCGTAAATCCAGCGATCCCGCTCCTGCTCCAGCTCCACTTCGAGCACCTGGCCGGGCACTTCGCGCTGCAGGCGCTCCAGCACTGCAGGCAGCGGCAGCACCTGGCCCGCCTGCACGGCCTGGCGGGCGCGGTCGTGGTCGTCCTTGCCGCTGGCCAAGGCGTTTTGTGCGAATACCGCTGCCGCCCACAGCAGACAAGCTGCCGCGCCCCAGCGCATGGCGTGGCGGCGCTCTGAAGCACGGTGGGGGGAAAAAAGCATGGGTGCATTGTCCCGCGCAGTGTCTGAACGGCCGATGAACAGCTCTTTCACGCGCCGTTCAGGCTGGGGTTTCAACAATGGCTGCATAGGACAACCAACACCTACAAGGACACCACGATGACAACCGTTCGCACTCTGGCCCTGGCTGCACTGTGCCTCTGGGCCGCAGCCAGCCCCAGCCACGCCGCCGACACCACCGCCGTCCAGCAACTCGCGCACTGGAGCGCGCAGGCAGGCAGCCCCGGCAATGCCGACAAGGGCAAGGTGTTCTTCACCACCCGGCACGGCGGCGAGTGGTCTTGCGCATCCTGCCACGGCACGCCGCCCACCGCGCAGGGCAAACACGCCAGCACCGGCAAGTCGATAGCGCCCCTGGCCCCTGCCTTCAACCCCAAGGCATTCACCGACACCGCCAAGGTGGACAAGTGGTTTCGCCGCAACTGCAACGACGTGCTGAGTCGCGAATGCACGGCTGTGGAGAAGGCCGATGTGTTGGCCTACGTTAGCGCCTTCAACGCACTCAAGCCTTGAATCTCAACACCATGAAGAAACTTACCCCCATTCGCCCCGCCCCCATGGCCGCAGCACTGTGCATGCTGGCCCTGCAGGCGATCCCCAGCGCCCACGCCGACAGCGGGCGCGCCATGCCCCGCAACGTGCCCAGCGCCTACACGCAGGAATGTGCCGCCTGCCACACCGCCTACCCACCCGGGCTGCTGCCCGCCGCGTCGTGGAACCGCGTGATGACGGGGCTCGACAAGCACCATGGCACCGACGCATCGCTGGACGCGGCCACCGTGCGCCAGCTCAACCAGTGGCTGCAGGCCCACGCCGGCACCTACAAGCGCGTGAGCGAAGAGCCGCCCGAGGACCGCATCACCCGCTCGGCCTGGTTTGAGCGCAAACACCGAAAGATCGAGCCCTCCGCCTGGAAGCTTGCCAGCGTGAAAAGCGCCGCCAACTGCGCGGCCTGCCACACGGGTGCCGACCAAGGGCAATTTGACGACCACGACCTGCGCATGCCGGCGGGGCTGGATGCCCGATCACGCCGCGCCTGGAACGACTGAGAGCGGTGAACAGGACTCTTCTGGCGTCGTTGCTGTGTCTTGTCGTACTGGCCGTACTGCCTGCGACACAGCGCCTAGCCAGAACCGCTTCGCTGAGCCCTGTTCGCCGCTCTCGCTCTGCGTTGAATCTGAGATGCATCCCATCAAGGAAAACACTATGAACAACACCCCTTCCCTCCAACCCGCCAGCGCCGCAGCGCAGCCAGCCGCTGCCAAGGGCCCCAGCCGCCGGGTCACCGACGCGCCCACGCGCATGTTCCACTGGCTGTTTGCGCTCTGCTTTGTGGGTGCCTACGCCACCGCCGATGGCGAGTACTGGCGGCTGCTGCACGTCACGCTGGGCTACACCATTGCGGGCCTGCTGGGCTTTCGCGTGCTGTACGGAATCTTTGGCCCGCGCACTTCGGGCCTGGGCCTGCTGTGGCGCAAGCTGGCCGGGGCGCCCGCGTGGCTGCGCGCCCTTCCCCAGGCGCGTTCAATGCAACAGGTGAACTGGCGCCAGGGGCAAAACCTGCTGATGGCACTGGCGGTGGTGCTGCTGCTGGTCCTGGTCGTTCCTATCACCTTGAGCGGCTATGCCACCTACAACGATTGGGGCGACATGTTGGGTGGCGACTGGATCGAAGAAGTGCACGAGTTCTTCGGAGAAGCCATGCTGTTTGTCGTGCTGGCCCACCTCGCATTGATTGCCGGCATGAGCATGCTGCGGCGCAAGAATCAGGCGCTGCCCATGCTGACCGGGCGCGTGGAAGGCCCAGGGCCTAACCTGGTGCAGAAAAACCGCACCTGGCTGGCGGCAGCGCTGCTTCTGGCAGTGCTGGCCTTTGGCGCATGGGAGTGGCAGCAATCGCCCAATGGGTTGATGGCCAGCGGCACGACGAGCGAGCGCAGCAGACACCATGATGACGATTGAAGCCCGTCAAAACAACTTTCAGGATCAACCCATGAAAATCTATATGTGTGTGGTCTGTGGCTGGATCTATGACGAAGCTGCGGGTTTGCCCGATGAGGGCATTGCGCCAGGCACCCTGTGGGCCGATGTGCCCGACGATTGGCGGTGCCCTGAGTGCAATGTGGGCAAGGCAGACTTTGTGCTGTGCGAGATGTGAGGTGCAAGGTGCGATCTGGAAAACAGCAGCACCAGCACACTGACACTTTCACCGATCAAAGGTATAAGAAAGATCGCCTCAAGACTCCCTACGCCCCCAGATGCCCGTACAACCCCCACCGACTGGCCTTGACGCGGCCGTTGCCGCCCAACGCCTGCGTGAAGAAGGCCCCAACGAACTGGGCATCAGCCAGCGCCGCACGCTGCGCGACATGGCCTGGGACGTGGTGCGCGAGCCCATGTTCTTGCTGCTGCTGGGTGCAGGCGGCATCTACCTGGCGATGGGCGACGCGCACGAGGCGCTGATCCTGCTGGGCTTTGTGGTCATCATCATGGCGATCACAGTGCTGCAGGAGCGCCGCACCGACAACGCGCTGAACGCCCTGCGCGACCTCTCCAGCCCCCGCGCGTTGGCGCTGCGAGGCGGCACCATGGTGCGCATCGCAGGCCGCGATGTGGTGCGCGAGGACCTGCTGATGATTGCCGAGGGCGACCGCATCCCGGCTGACGGCACCCTGCTGCAGGCGCACGAACTGGCCACCAACGAATCGATGCTGACCGGTGAGTCCGAGCCCGTGGCCAAGCAGATTGCCGACAAGGTATTTGCAGGCACGCTGGTGGTCAGCGGCCAGGGCCTGCTGCGGGTGACTGGCGTGGGACGCCACACCGAACTGGGCCGCATTGGCCAGTCGCTCGACACCATTGCGCTGCAGGCCTCGCCCTTGCGTGAAGAAATGGCACGGCTCACCCACAAGCTCGTGCTGATCGGCCTGTCGCTGTGCGTGCTGCTGGTGGCCCTGTTCTGGGCACTGCGCGGCGACGCGTTGCAAGCCGTGCTGGCAGGCATCACGCTGGCCATGGGCATCCTGCCGCAAGAGCTGCCGGTGATCATGATCGTCTTCCTGGCCCTGGCTGCACGGCGGCTGGCGGCGCAGCAGGTATTGACACGGCGGCTCAACGCCATCGAAACGCTGGGGCAGACCACCGTGCTGTGCGTGGACAAGACCGGCACCCTCACGCAAAACCGCATGGCCGTGGCCGCACTGTGCATTGCGGGCGAGGAGCTGGATGTGCAGAACCTGCCCGAAAAAGCAGCCGAAGCAGGTGGCACGGCGCTGCCAGAGGCCTTTCACGAACTGCTCGAATACGCCGTGCTGGCCAGCGAGATCGAACCGCACGACCCCATGGAGCAGGCCTTTCACCGCATGGCGGGGAATCATCTGGCAGGCACCGAGCACCTGCACCCCGCCTGGTCGCTGGCGCGCGAATATGAGCTCTCGCCCCAGCTGCTGGCCATGACCCACTTGTGGCGCGATGGCACATCCGCGCACGACACCGTGGCCACCAAGGGTGCGCCCGAAGCCGTGGCCGACCTGTGCCACCTGCCTGACGCCGAGCGCGCCACCGTCAGCGCCCAGGCCGCCCGGCTGGCCGATCGGGGCCTTCGGGTGCTGGGCGTGGCCAAGGCCCGGCACCGCGTGCAAGACGACTGGCCAGGCATTCAGCACGACTTTGACTTTGAATGGCTGGGCCTCGTGGCCCTGGCCGACCCCTTGCGACCCGAGGTGCCCCAGGCGATCGCAGAGTGTCACCAGGCGGGTATCCGCGTGGTGATGATCACGGGCGACCACCCCCGCACCGCACGCGCGATTGCAGCCCAGGCGGGCATCGCCCACGACCAGGTCGTCACCGGCGATGAAATGGCCCTGATGTCCCCCGACATGCTCACCGGCAAAGTCCGGCAGATCAGCGTGTTTGCACGCATCAAGCCGCACCAGAAGCTGGCGCTGGTCGAAGCCCTCAAGGCCCAGGGTGAGGTGGTGGCCATGACGGGCGATGGCGTGAACGACGCCCCCGCCCTCAAGGCCGCCCACATCGGCATCGCCATGGGCCAGCGCGGCACCGACCTGGCGCGCGAGGCCGCAGCGCTGGTGCTGCTGCACGACGACTTCGCAGCCATTGTTCAGGCCATCCACCGGGGGCGGCAGACCTTTGCCAACCTGCGCCAGGCCATGGTCTACACGCTCGCCGTGCATGTGCCCATCATCGGGCTGGCGCTGTTGCCGGTGTTGTTTGGGCTGCCGCTGGTGCTGGCACCGCTGCACATTGCGTTTCTGGAACTGGTCATCGACCCGGCCTGCTCCATCGTCTTTGAGGCCGAGGAAGGTGCGGCCGACCTTATGCAGCAGCCGCCGCGCCGCGCCGATGAGCCCCTGCTTTCAACCCGCCACATCCTGCTGAGCCTCGTGCAGGGCGGCGTGGTGACGGCTGCCGTGGTGGGCCTCTATGCCTGGCTGCTGGGCCAGGCCGCGCATGCCGCCACGGCCAGCACGGTCGCCTTCGTGGTGCTGGTGGCTGCCAACGCAGCGCTCATCCTGCCCAGCCGCAGCAACCAGACGAGCTGGCGCAGCCTGTGGGCGGGCCTCACACCCGTCAGCCTGTGGGTGCTGGGCGGCACACTGGCGGCGCTGACTGCCATCACCACAGTACCTTGGCTGGCCTCAGCCTTCAAGTTTGCGCCGTTGCCGCCCCTGCATTGGCTCATGGCGATGGTGGCCGGGTTGACATTGACAGGGCTCTTTGCAGCCAACAAACGATGGCTCCGCCCCACAACGCTGGCGCACAATCATCCGACCGTCTGACCATCCCGCCACACGCCATGCCCATTGTTCTGGAATCGCTCGACCACGTTGTACTCACCGTTGCCAGCATTGAAAAAACCATCGCGTTCTATGAGCGTGTGCTTGGCATGACTGCGCGGGAGTTCAAGCCCCGGCGGTATGCGCTGCACTTCGGCGATCAAAAGATCAATCTGCACGAAGTAGGCACGGTGGTGGACCCGAACGTGCGACATGCCACCGCGGGTTCTGTCGACCTGTGTTTTCTCACGCAAACCCCGTTGGAAGAAGTGGTGACACATCTGCAAGCTGAAGGCGTCTCCATCGTGCAAGGCCCGGTGGGTGCTACGGGAGCGTGCCACAAGTTGCTGTCGGTTTACATCTATGACCCGGACGAAAACCTGATCGAGATCGCCAACGAAGTGTGAACGGTCAAAGATCCGTCGAGGTGGCCGCGCGCAGCAGCGATGCAGCGGGCGCCACCAGCTCCTGCAGCTGTCCGGCGCGCCCCTGCTCGATGGACTGGAGCACCATCTCGTTGATACCTCCCACCACCGCCATGGCCATCATGGGCTGCAGCGGGGCCTTGCGCAGGGGCGCCCCCGGGCGGTTGTTCACCACCTCCAGCATCAGGTCCACCAACTGCTGGTTGACGCGCCGCCGCGCGGCCAGGCCGGGCATGCCCAGGCCCAGGATTTCAATGAACAGAGTGCGCAGCAGAACCGGATTGCAGGCCAGCGCACCAAAGTACGCCGACAGCGCCTGCTCCACCTGGGCCTGCCAATCGCTTTGGGGGTTGATGGCACCACGCAGCACCGCCAGTGCGTTGCCGCTGGCCGATTCGTACAGCGCTGTCAGGCATTCGGCCTTGTCGGCAAAGTTCTCGTAGAAAGTACGCCGCGAGACGCCAGCCTCGCGCACGATGTCTGCAATCGTGGTGTCGGCATAGCCTTTGGTCGCCACGGCGCGGGCCATGCCCTGCAGCAGGCGATCCCGATGTTCCCTACCCTCGGTGGCGCCAGGTCGGGGGGCGGCTTGCAGTGCGGTCATGCTGGCAGATTCCCTCGGGGTTAACAGGTACTTGACAGTACCACATGCGCACCCCATGATCCCTCACCACTGGTACTACAACGTACCAAACCACAAAGACGTTATCTTTTTACCGAGCTCCCGGAGATCCATCCCCATGACCGAACTCGTCGTGCGACGCCTGCTCATTGACCTGGAAACGCCTTTTGACCGCCACTGGTGCGGCGGCGATGCGTTTCGCACGGCGTTCTTCAATGCGCTGTCGATGAGCTTCCCGGTGGGCGAACAGTTCTTCATCGACGCTGTGAAGGGCGGGCACAAAGCCATGCCGCCCGAGCAACACGCGCAATTTGCCGACGAGGTGCGCGGCTTCGTCGGGCAAGAGGCCACTCACCGCCGCATCCATGCGCTGTTCAATGGGCACCTCGAAAAGCAGGGCCTGGTCAACGAATGGGCGTCCCGCGCGCAGGAGCGCATGAAGCTTTTTGCCGGAGCCGACCCACGCCACCCCCTGGCCGTGACGGCTGCCAACGAGCACTTCACCGCGCTGCTGGCCGAATGGCTGCTGGCCCACCCCGAAACACTGGCGGGCGCCGAACCCCGCCTGGCCACGATGTGGCAATGGCACTGCGCCGAAGAGGCCGAGCACAAGAACACGGCGTTCGACATCTACCAGGCGCTGGGCGGCAACCACGAGTGGCGCATCACCTGGTTCCGCCGCATCACCCTCGTCTTCTTGGGCGACGCCCTGCGCCAGACGGTGCTGAACCTGCGCCGCGACGGAACGCTGTGGAAATGGACCACCTGGGCCAGTGCGGCGCGCACGCTGTTTGGCAAGGGCGGCCTGGTGCGCGAAACCTGGCGCCCATGGCGCGAATACCTGCGCCGTGACTTTCACCCCAGCCAGCACGGCACGGACCTGTCACAGCAATGGCTGACCCAGCACAGCGACGCCTACGTGCCCGTGGGCGCACGCTGAGCCACAACGTCAGAATGCGGTTTCAGGCGCTGACGGCGGCCGCTGGCTGGGCACCACGCCGCAGCACCAGCCCACCAAACAGCGTCGCCAGTATGTACATGCTGACCGAGTAGATGGCCGCAGGCAGTGCCAGCTGAAAGTTGCCCAGCACCGACAGCGCGATGAAGATGGCCAGCGTGGAGTTGTGGATGCCGATCTCGAAACTGATGGCCGTGGCCATGGACTTGTCGAGCCCCGCCGCCCGCGACAGGTAGTACCCCGACGCAAGACTGATCGCGTTGAACAACAACACGGCCGGACCGATGCCCGCGAAGGACTCGACCAGCGCCGTCCACTCCTTGGCAATCGCAATCAGCGCAAAAGCGGCCAGCACCACGGCGCTGAAAATCTTCATGGGCTTTTCCATGCGGGCGCTGAAGGCCGGCGCGCGCCGGTGCACCGCCATGCCCAGCACCACCGGCACGAGCACGATGATGATCACCTCGACCACCTTGCCAAATTGCAGCGGCACCACCTGGCCCGTGTGCGCAAAGGTGTTGATCGCCCAGTTGGTGATGAGCGGCAGGCTCACGATGGACAACACGGTGTTGATGGCGGTGAGCGAGATGTTCATCGCCACATTGCCACCAAAAAGGTGGCTGAACAGGTTGGCCGACACCCCACCCGGTGAAGCCGCCAGCAGCATCAGCCCCACCGCGTAGAGCGGCGCCACGCCCAGCAGCACGATGAGGGCGTAACAGGCCGATGGCAGCACCAGCACCTGCAGCACCAGGGCCAGCACCACGGCACGCGGATGCTGCAGCAGGCGCTTGAAGTCGCCCACCGTGAGCGAAAGGCCCAGGCCGAACATGACCAGCCCCAGGGCGATGAACAACAAGGTGGGAAGTATGGAAACAAAGCTCATGGGTCACGCGCGGGGCTTATGCAGGTGCCTGGCCGGTGCGCAGTCGCACCGGGCCGCTGCGCTGCTCGATCGCCGCCTGCACTTCCTTGCGCAAACCCAGCGCAAAGGCCCACTCGGCCACCACAAACAGCGGGCCGACGATCAGGCCCACCAAGTCGTCCACAAACGCGGGCTTGCGACCTTCGTAGTAGTGGCCCACGAACTGAATCACCCAGCCCACCGCAAACAAGCCGATGCCCGTGGCCAGCCACACCGCCATGCTCTGCAAAGCTACCCAATGCCCCCCCACCAGCATGGCCGCCAGCAGGGTCGCCATGGCCAGGCCAAAACGCATATCCAGCCGGAAGTAGAAGACGCTGGCCGCCAGCGCAGCGAACAGCGCAGGGCTCAGCGGCAACGCGCCCGCCATCCAGGTCGGGCGCGACAGCAGGATGACCACCGCAAACATGATCATCGGGACGCCCACAAAATGGGTGTGGATGTTGCGCGGGTCGCGGTGGTAGTCGGCGTACTGCGCAAGGTGGTCGATCAGGGTTTTCATGGGTGTCTCCGGCTGTTGTTTTGAGCAGCATCAATACTCCCCCCGGGGCATTGCCAGCGTCTGTCGTGCAGACGACAAAAAGGCACACTCCCACGGCACCGCCCCACCCTGCCTCGCGCCCAATCTGCACTGCATGACCGACCCCGCCACCTATCTGCCCGTCCTCCAGTCCGGCCGCTGGTTTGCCCACCTGCCGCCCGACTTTGCCCAGCCGCTGCTGGCCATGGCACAGGTGCGCCATTTGCAGACGGGCGAAGTGCTGTTTCTGCGTGGCGATGCGCCCTGCGGGCTGTATGCGGTGGTGCGCGGCGCGGTCAGCATCTCGGGCACGGGCGGCCGGGCCGACGAGGCGCGGGCCGCGCTGCTGATCCGCCTGGAGCCGCCGCACTGGTTTGGCGAAATCTCGGTGTTCGACAACTCCGCACGCACGCACGACGCGCAGGCCACCGAGCCCACCACGCTGCTGCACATTCCGCACGAGCGGCTGCAGGCGTGGCTGCAGGCCCACCCGCAGCACTGGCATGCGCTCGCGCTGCTGCTCACCGACAAGCTGCGCTCGGCCTTTGTGGCCATGGAAGAGCTGGCCCTGTTGCCTGCGCCACAACGCCTGGCGCGCCGCCTGGTGATGATGGCCGAGGGCTACGGCCAGTGGACGGCCGAGGGGCGGTCGCGCCGCGTGCTGTCCATCTCGCAAGAGCAGTTGTCGCTGATGCTGGCCATCTCGCGCCAGACCACGAACCAGATCCTCAAGGACCTGGAATCGCGCCACCTGGTGCGCGTGCAACGCGGCGAGCTGGAGATTCTGGACCTGGCGGCGCTGCGCGCCACCTGCTATTGAATTGCTATTAAATATATAGCTACCAGCACTTTACCAACAAGCGCCAGAAGCATTTTTTACTTAAATAATAAGCACACATTTCATTTCCGGGCAAAATGACGGCCATGCAACTGAACTACATCGCCAACGCCTCGGTGCCGTCCGCCTCGGGCCGCACGATTGCCATGATCGACCCGTCCGACGGCCAGCCCTTCGACGAGATCCAGCGCAGCAACGCCGACGACATCGACGCGGCGGTGCATGCGGCCCGCCAGTGCTACAACGCGGTGTGGCAGAAGTTGGCCCCGGTGGAGCGCGGCCGACTGCTGCAAAAGCTCTCGGCCAAGATCCTGGAGCATGCGGACGAGCTGACGGCGCTGGAGCAGCGCGACTGCGGCAAGCCCACCAAGCAGGCACGCGCCGACGCGATTGCGCTGGCGCGCTACTTCGAGTTCTACGCCGGTGCGTGCGACAAGTTTCACGGCGAGACGATCCCCTACCCCGACGGCTACAGCGTGCTGACCTGGCGCGAGCCCCACGGCGTGACGGGCCATGTGATTCCCTGGAACTACCCCATGCAGATCTTCGGCCGCAGCGTGGGCGGCGCGCTGGCGGCAGGCAATGTGTGCGTGGTCAAACCGGCCGAAGATGCCTGCCTCTCGCTGATCCGCGTGGCGCAGCTCGCGGCCGAGGTGGGCTTTCCCTCCGGCGCGCTCAACATCGTCACCGGCTACGGCCATGAGGTGGGCGACGCATTGGCGCGCCACCCCGGCATAGACCACATCAGCTTCACCGGCAGCCCCAAGATCGGCACGCTGATCCAGCAGGTGGCCGCCGAGCGCCACTGCCCCGTGACGCTGGAGCTGGGCGGAAAAAGCCCGCAGATCATCTTTGCGGATGCGGACCTCGATGCCGCCATCCCCGTGGTCATCAACGCCATCGTGCAGAACGCCGGGCAGACCTGCTCGGCCGGCTCGCGCGTGCTGATCGATTCGCTGATTTACGAACCGCTGCTGGAGCGTCTGGGCAAGGCGTTTGAAAAGTTGCGCGTCGGCCCCGCCGCCATGGACCTGGACGTGGGCCCGCTGATCCGCCAGACGCAGCAGCAGCGCGTGTGGGATTTCCTCTCCGACGCGCAGGTGGCAGGCATCCCCATGGTGGCGCAGGGCGTGGTGGTGGACGAAGCGCCCGAGACCGGCTACTACCAGGCCCCGACCCTGCTGCGCGATGTACCGGTAGGCCACCGCCTTGCGCAGGAGGAAGTGTTCGGCCCCGTGCTGTCGGCCATGGCCTTCCAGGACGAAGACCACGCGGTGGAGCTGGCCAACGCCACTCAATTCGGCCTGGTGGCCGGCATCTGGACGCGTGACGGCGCGCGCCAGTTCCGCATGGCCAAGCGTGTGCACAGCGGCCAGGTGTTCATCAACAACTACGGCGCGGCCGGCGGTGTGGAGTTGCCGTTTGGCGGCGTCAAATCCAGCGGCTATGGACGCGAAAAGGGCTTTGAGGCGCTGTACGGCTTCACCACCTTGAAGACCGTTGCTATCAAATATGGATAACCCCCTGTGTCGCTGCGCGCCTTCCCCCTTGGGGGGACGCCGCCAGCGCGGCGGGGCGGCCCTTGCGCGGCGGCCCTGGCGTAGGCCGCGCCAGTTCCAGTCTCTCGCTACCTAGTCACCATAAAAAAACGCATGCCCCTGAGTCCCCCCGCCCCCCGCACCCTGAAACATGTCCGCCGGGTGAACTATCAGGGCTTTGAACGCGACGATGGACTGTGGGACATTGAAGGAGAGCTGCACGACAGCAAGGCCTACGACGCCACCTCTTTTCGCGACCCTACTAAACAGCGCCTCGCGGGCGAGGCCATCCACCACATGTGGCTGCGCGTGACCGTGAACCGCCAGCTGGTGGTGCAGGCGATCGATGTGGCGATGGATTCGCACCCGCTCCAGGGCTGCACCGAGGCCCAAACTGCACTGCAGCACATGGTGGGCTGCAGCATGGCGCGCGGCTGGCGCCAGTCCATCCAGAAGCACCTGGGCGGCGTGGCGAGCTGTACCCACCTGCGCGAGCTGTTGTTCAACCTGGCCACGGCGGCGTTCCAGTCGGTGCCCGCCGTGTTTTCGTCCAGCCACCCCGACGAGCCACCGCGCCACCTGGGCCAGTGCACGGGGTGGGACTTCAACGGCCAGGGCGTGAAAGAGTTTTTCCCCCAGTTCTACGGCCGTGCGCAGCAGGCCCCCAAGCTGGCGGAGCAAGCCGCAACCACTGATTCCACTGCAAAAATTTCAGCCAAACAAGACCCTAGCGCTTGATACTAAAGCGTCAGTAGCTATCAATTTTGAATAATTCAAGGAGCCATTCCATGCGCGTTTCGAACAAATCCCTCATCGTCACCGGCGCTGGCAACGGCATTGGCGAAGGCATCGCCAAACGCCTGGCCGCAGAGGGCGGCAAGGTCATCGTCAACGACATCAATGAAGCCGGTGGCCAGCGCGTGGTGGCTGAGATCACGGCCGCCGGCGGCACCGCCGCGTTCTTCAAGGCCGACGTGACGAAGTCCGCCGAAGTGAAGGCGATGGTCGACGAAGCCGTGCGCCTGTACGGCCGCCTGGACGTGGTGGTGAACAACGCAGGCTGGACGCACCGCAACCGCCCCATGCTCGAAGTGAGCGAAGACGAGTTCGACAAGGTCTATGCCATCAACATGAAGAGCATCTACCTGTCGGCCATCCACGCCGTGCCTGCATTGCGCCAAGCCGGTGGCGGCAGCATCATCAACATCGCCTCCACCGCCGGGCTGCGTCCGCGCCCAGGCTTGACCTGGTACAACGGCTCCAAGGGCGCCGTCATCATCACCAGCAAGTCCATGGCGGCCGAGCTGGGCCCGGACAACATCCGCGTGAACTGCATCAACCCCGTGTTCAACCCCGACACCGGACTGGCCGCCGAGTTTGCGGGCGGCCCGGTGGACGAGGCGCGCCGTGCCAAGTTTCTGGCCACCATTCCGCTGGGGCGCTTCTCCACCGCGCTGGACGTGGCGAATGCGGCGCTGTACCTGGCCAGCGACGAGGCGTCATTCATCAGCGGCGTGTGCATTGAGGTGGATGGCGGGCGCTGCGTGTAAGTCAGCAAGCAAACAAACAGGCGTCGCGGCATGCTCTCTGAAGCAGCCACCACGCCCCTTTTTGAGCGTCCCAATCCGCACTAGGGCAGTGCGGATTGATTTGACGGTGCAGGCCCTGCTGCCTATAGTGCCGCCGATGTTTGCGAGCCACTCTCCCGCCACAGCCGCCAGCGCGACCGCGCCGCTGCGCCGTGCCGCGCGCTCGCAGGCCACGCTCCAGGCCGGTGACCGCCAAGTCTGCACGCTTGCTGCAGATTCCTGAGCCCGGCGACACCCCCTCCCCTTCGCATTCTTTTCGCGCACCTCCTGTCGCCGGGCCCCACGCCCAGCGCCAGCTTGCGCCTTGGCCACGGCCGGGGCGCGAACGCCAGGAGTGTCCATGCCCCCGTTCCCTTCGGGCGAGATTTCGCTCGCCCCGTGCGCCCCTGCGCGCAGCCTGCCCGCCGATGAGGCCATCGCCAGCGCGGCGGTCGCCCCCGACATCACCCGCAACTTCATCCGTGCCAAGCAGCCCTGCGCCGACGGCTACCGCTGGTACCTGCGCCGCCAGGAGGGCGCCAGCAACTACCAGGCGCTGCTGGACGACCTGGTGCGCGAAGGTCGCGTGGAAGACGCTTGCTGGATGCTGGACCAGTTCGGCCCCACCAACGATGTGCTGGAAATAGACCACCTGGAGGCCGACGCGCTGGTGTTTGCCGGCAGCGTGCGCTGCCGGGGCCACGCCGACGTGGAGGGTGTGCTGCGCACGGGCCGCAGCCTCAGCGTGCTGGGCGGCCTGCGGGTGGGTAGAGCACTGCGCGTGGGCGAAGACCTGCGCGTGGCGGGCGCAGTGCGCTGCGAGGGCAGCGCGCGGCTGCACGGCGATGCGCGCGTGGGCTGGTCGCTGACAGTGGCGCAGCGACTGCAGTGCACAGGCAGCCTGCGTGTGGGCGGCGAGCTGGACTGCGGGGCTGCCGCCCACGTCGGTGGCCACTGCCGGGTGACCCAGGATCTGCGGGTGGTAGGCGACCTGGGTTGCGACGGCGGCATCAAGGTGGGTGGCCACTTGCAAACCGATGCTGCCGTGCAGGCTGCCCGGGGCGTGTGGGTAACGGGCGACGTGGACTGCAAGGGCCACCTGCAAGCGGGCTGGGGTGTGCGGGCCGGTGGGCACATTCACGCCGGAGGGGCCATCCGTGCGGGCGAGAGCCTGTGGGCGGGCGAAACCATTGCGGCGGGTGAGGCCTACGGCGTATACGCAGGCCTGGTGGTGCCGCTGCCCGACTGGCCCCACAGCGCCCAGGTGTGCGCCCGCGAACAGCCTGCACGCCTGCTGAGCGGCTGCTGGACCGATGGCCAGGGGAACACGCCATGATGGCCATCGCCTGCAGCCTGTGCGACCCACGCGACGCCACCTTCATCGCCAATACGTGGCCCGGCCAGGGCTTGCTGGGCCGGTGGGCCCAGCGGCTGACCGAACTGCGCATCGACGTGGATCTGTCGGGCCGCGACATCCAGCGCGAGTTCGAGGCGCTGTACGACCGCATCCGCACCAACCACCGCACGCGCGATGCGATGCAGCCGTTGCCCTTGCATCTGCATGGGCTGGTGTTTCGCCTGCGCGAGGCCGGCGGCGAATACTTTGTGTATGCCATCGACCCGCAGCGCAACCGCATCGTGGCCTACACCGTGTTCAACCGGCTGGTCGAGGTGGACCGCCGCACCGACCGCCACCTGCGTGCGCCCCACACCAAGGTGGTGGACGGCTACCGCCGCATGGGCATTGCATCCGCCATCTACCGATGGTGGCTGGACTCAGGGAGGAGCCTGATAACAGGCGCACGCCAGTCGGCTGGCGCCCATGGCCTGTGGATGGCCCTGGCACGCGACTACGAACTGGCAGCGGCGCGCATCGACACCCACAAACGCGTCCAGCAGCTGCCGCTTCCACCTCCCCCAGGGTTTTTCAACGCGCTGGACACCCGGCTGGTGCTGGTGGGGCGCGATTGCCGCCTTGCGGACTTCATGCAGCATGCGGCCTGGGGCGGCTGATCGGGTGACCCCGGCCGTTCCGTGCCTCTCAGCCCAGCACCTCGCGCAGGGCAGCGTCGTACAGGCCGGTGAGCTTGTCCATCACCCCCAGCAGGCGTTCGCTGGTGGTAGCCACGGCGTTCAGCCCCGCGTCATCGGCCGGGCGGCGCAGCGCGGATTCAAAAAACAGCCACTGTGAGTCGGCCAACTCCAGCTCGTTGCGGACGGACGATGTGGACACGGGCGCCGCCTTCAATGTCTGCAAGGCCTGGCGGAAGTCCGCCGCATCGGACGCCAGCTGCGCCTGCACCACCTTGGAATCCACCTTGGCAGCACTCAAAAAGTAGTTCTTGGCCAGGCGCTGCGACAGCATGCGCTGGCGGCCCGCCAGGTTCACCAGGCGGGCACTGGGGGCCTGTGCCAATTTTTCGATGGCCTCGGTCACGGCCTGCGCAATGAGCAGCGTTCGATCGGCCTGTTCCGATGCCGCCGCTACCAGGGCCGTGGTGGTGGCGGGCGCCGAAGTCATCTGGTTGAGCAGGGCAAACTGCTTTTGCACTTCTGCCAGCTGCCGCCCGACTTCTGCAGGCCACTGGCCCGACTGCATGCCTCGGGCCAGTTCGCCGCTACCCGTCTGCACCATCTTGCGCGCCAAACCCATCACATCCACCGCCGCAGCAGGCAGCACCTGCAGGTACTGCTGGCAATAGGCCTTGGCCATGCGCTGCGACAGTGCGCGAAACCAGCCCGCATAGTTGATGGCCCCCGACAACCCCATCTGCGCCTGGGCTCCTGTCGCCCAAGTTGCCCAGGTGGGCAGCAGAACACCCGCCGCCACCCGCTGAAGGGCCACACGGCGCTGGCATGGCACGGCATCGGCAGAAAATTCGCGCGTCAACATGGGAATCCCCTTGAAATCGAATGGGCAGATTGTTGCAACGCAGCAAACAGAACGCCCTGCGCCATGTCAAAGGCGGGCCATACCAGCGCCTGGGCAAAACTTGACCGCGATCAACTCCGCGCGCAGGGGCTTGCCCCCTCTGCAGGCCCCCTTGCGGCAAAATCACGCCATGGCCGAACGTGTGATTCCTCTGGTGGACCAACGCATCGCCGCTCTGGCGGCGCGGGTGCCCACACACCCCGTGGCCCCCACCGGCCTGCTCACCGACACCCGGGGCCGCCCGCTGCGCGACCTGCGCATCAGCGTGACGGACCGCTGCAACTTCCGCTGCAACTACTGCATGCCCAAGGAAGTGTTCGACAAGGACTACCCCTACCTGCCCCATGGCGCGCTGCTGAGCTTTGAAGAGATCACGCGGCTGGCAAAGCTCTTCCTGGCGCATGGCGTGCGCAAGATCCGCCTGACTGGTGGCGAGCCCCTGCTGCGCAAGAACCTGGAAGCGCTGGTGGCGCAACTGGCCCAGCTGCGCACGGTGGACGGGCTGGCGCCCGACCTCACGCTGACCACCAACGGATCACTGCTGGCGCGCAAGGCCAAAGCGCTGAAAGACGCGGGCTTGAACCGCGTGACCGTGAGCCTCGACGGCCTGGACGACGCCGTGTTTCGCCGCATGAACGACGTGGACTTTCCGGTGGCCGACGTGCTGGCGGGCATCGAAGCGGCGCACGCCGCCGGGCTGTCGCACATCAAGGTCAACATGGTGGTCAAGCGCGGCACCAACGACCACGAAATTTTGCCCATGGCCCGCCACTTCAGGGGCACGGGCACCACGCTGCGTTTCATCGAATACATGGACGTGGGCGCCACCAACGGCTGGCGCATGGACGAAGTGCTGCCCTCGGCCGAGCTGATCAACCGCCTGCGCGCCGAGCTGCCGCTGGTCCAGCTCGACCCGAGCAGCCCCGGCGAAACTGCAGAGCGCTGGGGCTATGCCAATGCCGCAGGCCAATATGACCCCGCCCTGGGCGAGGTGGGCGTGATCAGCAGCGTGACCCAGGCGTTTTGCCACGACTGCAACCGCGCGCGCCTGTCTACCGAAGGCAAGCTCTACCTGTGCCTGTTTGCCTCCGAGGGCTACGACCTGCGAACCCTGCTACGCGGCGGCGCCAGCGACGAGGCGATTGCCTCGGCCATCGCGCCCATCTGGCAGCAGCGCGCTGACCGCTACTCCGAGCTGCGCAGCACCCTGCCGGCAGACAACACGCCAGGGGTGCGGCGTGTGGAAATGAGCTACATCGGCGGGTAAGCAAAGTGCCGACTTTTTAGGGCACCATCGGTGGCTTCGGTCCTCGCGTTGCCCTTACAGCCACCCATGTCCCTTCAACCCAAACACCGCGCACTGTTTCTGGCCAACGCCGCCGTCCTGGTCACCCACCAGATCGACGCCGCGTACTGGCACGAGTGGGAGCTGTTTCACATCCCCGGCGGCAACCAGGTCAACTTGCTGCTGAACCTGCCCATCATTGCGCTGGTGCTGTACGCGCAGTCGCAAGTGGCCCGTGGCGAGGGTTCAGCGGCCCTGATGTTCTACAAACTCATGCCTTGCCTCGGTGCCTTGACCGTGGTGATCCACGGGCTGTTTTTTGCCCTGGGACACGAGGCCTTTGTACAACCTGTGTCCCTGGGCCTGCTGGTCGGCACGGCCGTCCTTTCCTGCCTGCAGTTGACCGCGCTGCGTACCCGGCCGCTGCGGTAGCCCTCTATTTCACGCTCCATCGCGCGCACCATGACCAAGATTGACACCCAAGACATTACCGGCATCGTCCTTGCCGGCGGCCGCGGCTCCCGCATGGGCGGGGTCGACAAAGGCCTGCAGAACTTTCGGGGCCTGCCCCTGGCCCTGCACACCCTGATGCGACTGCAGATGCAGACCGGCGCCACCATGGTCAACGCCAATCGCAATCTGGCCGCCTACGAAGCCTTCGGCGCACCGGTGTGGCCCGACGTGCTGAGCGACTATGCCGGGCCGCTAGCAGGTTTTTTGACAGGACTGGAGCGTTGCGAAACGCCCTGGCTGCTGACAGTGCCCTGCGACACCCCGCTGTTCCCCCTGGACCTGGCCCAGCGCCTGGCGGCGGCGGCTGACGCCCAGGACGCTGACATCGCCATGGCCGCAGCGCCCGAGGACGATGGCACGGGCCGCACCACCGTGCGCACCCAGCCGGTGTTCTGCCTGCTGCGCGTGGACCTGCTCGAAAGCCTGGTCGCTTTCACCCAGGCCGGTGGCCGCAAGATTGATGCATGGACGGCACAGCACCGCTGCGCCATCGTGCCGTTTGACCAGCCCGGCGACGACCCCAAGGCCTTTTTCAACGCCAACACGCTGGCTGAGCTGCACGCGCTGGAAAGCGCGAGCGCGCCGCAGGCCTGATCACGCACCGCTGCGATGAACGCGCATACGCCTGCGGTCGCCCGTGCAGTGTTGATCCGCCCGTTGGTCGCATCGGACGCTGTGGCCTACAAAGCCCTTCGCGACGAGGCGTTGCGCACCGCGCCGGATGCGTTCACGTCCGACTACGAATCCTCGGTGGGCCGCGATGCCAGCGAGTACGTGGCGCGTTTTGGCGCGCCGGAGTCGGGTCAGTTCTTCCTCGGTGCCTTCGATGCCGCAGGCCAGCTGGTCGGCTGCCTGGGCTGTGAGCGCGAGCAGCGCACCAAGCAGCGGCACCTCGCTACGCTGGTAGGCATGATGGTTGCGCCACAAGCCCAGCGCCAGGGCGTCGGCCAGCAGCTGGTAGTCGCCTGCGTAGAGGCAGCCAGCCGCGTGCCCGGGCTGACCCAGCTGGTGCTGACGGTCACGGTCTCCAACACTCATGTCGTGCGCCTGTACGAGCAGGCTGGGTTCCGCGCCTGGGGCCTGCTGCCCCATGCCATCGTGGTGGACGGCGTGGGCTTTGACAAGCTGCACATGGTGCGCGTGCTGCACGACTGATTGAAAGTTACTGAGCCCCATGAAAACCATTGCCCAGATTGCCGCCGAACTGCAAGGCTACGACCCGCAGGCCCTGAGCGCTGCCGATGTGAACACGTTCTTGGAACGGCTGGTCGAGCCCGTGAGCGCCACCGAAGACTTGCCCCTCTTCAGCGCCCTGGGACGCGTGCTGGCGCAGGACGTGATTTCACCCATCAGCGTGCCACCACACGACAACTCGGCCATGGACGGCTATGCGTTTGCCGGCGACCAACTGATTGCAGGCCAGCCTCTCACGCTGCGCGTGGTGGGCACGGCGCTGGCGGGCAAGGCCTGGGTGGGCACCGTGGCGGCGGGCGAGTGCGTCAAGATCATGACCGGCGCCATCATGCCCACGGGCCTCGATACCGTGGTGCCGCAGGAGTTCACCACGGCCGCCGCAGCTGACGGGCACATCACCATCGCGGCCGATGTGCTCAAGACCGGCGACAACCGCCGCTTCAAGGGCGAAGACCTGATGGAGGGTAGCGTGGCGCTGGCCAAAGGCACGCTGCTGGCGCCTGCTGCGCTGGGCCTGGTCGCCAGCCTGGGCCTGCCCACCGTCACGGTATACCGCCGCCTGCGCGTGGCGTATTTCTCGACCGGCGACGAGATCCTGAGCCTCGGCGAACCACCCCGCGAAGGCGCCGTGTACGACAGCAACCGCTACACCGTGTTCGGCCTGCTCACGCGGCTGGGCGTGGAGGTGATCGACCTGGGCGTGGTCCGCGACGAGCCGGAATTGTTGGAGGCCGCATTTCGCAACGCGGCGCAGCGCGCGGACGCCATCATCACCAGCGGCGGCGTGAGTGTGGGGGAGGCCGACCACACACGCACCATGATGAAGAAGCTGGGCGACGTGGCCTTCTGGCGCATTGCCATGCGGCCGGGCCGCCCTATGGCGGTGGGGCGCATTGCCACCACAGAAAATCAAGCCAAATTGGCCTCCAGCGCTTACCCATCAAGCGCTAACAGCTATCAAAATGATACCAACCACCCCCACAGCGGTGCGGTGTTGTTCGGCTTGCCGGGCAACCCCGTGGCGGTGATGGTGACGTTTCTGGCCTTTGTGCGCCCCGCCCTGCTGCGCATGATGGGCAGCAACCACAGCACCCCACCGCTGCTGCGCGCCACCAGCACCGAAGCCATGCGCAAGAAGCCTGGCCGCACGGAGTACCAGCGCGGCACCATCACCACCGCCGCCGACGGCACCCTGCAGGTGCGCACCACGGGTAACCAGGGCTCGGGTGTGCTCAGCTCGATGGTGCAGGCCAACGGACTCATTGTGCTGCACCACGGCCAGGGCAACGTGGCCGTGGGCGACACGGTGGATGTGATGGTGTTTAACGGCGTTATTTGACCCCCTGAGTCGCTTTGCACCTTCCCCCCGGGGGGACGGCCTTCACTGCGGGGCGGCCCTTGCTAAGCATCTCTCACAGGAGCCGCGCCCGTGGCACCCCGCGCGGGCGGAGCACAGCACAATGGCTTTTTTCATTTGCGCCCGTTTGGAAATCTTGCGCCTATGCCCTACACCGCCCAGCACCTTGCGCAACCCCCATCCCGTGACGAGGTGGACCGCCTGACAGGCGCCGCCGTTGTGGAATTTGGCACCCCCTGGTGCGGCCACTGCCAGCGCGCGCAGCCACTGATCGAACAAGCGCTGAAGGACCGCGCAGACGTAGCGCACATCAAGGTGGAAGATGGCCCCGGCCAGCGCCTGGGTCGCACCTTCGGCGTCAAGCTGTGGCCCACGCTGGTGTTCTTGAAGGACGGCAAGGAGGTCGCTCGCCTGGTGCGGCCTCAGGGGCAGCAAGACGTTCTGGACGCCGTAAACACCGTCTCGGCACCTGCATGAGGCACGCGTCCGACTCCGAATAGGAAGAAGCCCCATCGGGGCTTCTTATTGGGTCGCAACGCTCCGCCGTTGGGGCTCCGCATGGCTACTTGGCCACGTAATCGTGCGGCGGGTGCAGCGGATGCTCAGGCTCCTCGGCAGCCACGGCCGTGTTCGCACCCGGCACTGCCTTGCGCGCAAACAGGGTGTACATGGTGGGCACCACAAAGATCGTGAGCAGCGTGCCCAGCGACATGCCTCCCACAATCACCCAGCCGATCTGCGTGCGCGTCTCGGCGCCCGCGCCTGAAGCCAGCGCGAGCGGGATGGCTCCCAGCACCATGGCGCCGGTGGTCATCAGGATGGGGCGCAGGCGCTGGGCCGAGGCCTTGACGAGCGCATCCACCATCTCCATGCCCTGCTCACGCAGCTGGTTGGTGAACTCCACGATCAAGATGCCGTGTTTGGTGATGAGCCCCACCAGCGTGATCAGCCCGATCTGCGAATACACGTTGAGCGAGCCGCCGCTCCACTTGAGCGCCAGCAGCGCACCAATCATCGACAGCGGCACCGAGACCATGATGACCAGCGGGTCGATGAAACTCTCGAACTGCGCGGCCAGCACCAGGAAGATAAAGACCAAAGCCAGTACGAAGACGATGCCCAGCGCCCCCTGCGAGCTCTTGAACTCGCGCGAGGTGCCGTTGAGTTCGGTGGTGTAGCCGGGCTTGAGCACTTTCGCCGCCGTGGCGTCCATGAAGCTCAGCGCCTCGCCCAGCGAGTAGTCAGGCGACAGGTTGGCCGTGATGGTGGCCGAGCGGCGCTGACCAAAGTGGTTCAGCTCGCGCGGGCTCACGCTTTCGCGCACGTTGACCAGGCTGGACAGCGGGATCATGGCTTCGTTGCGGCCGCGCACGTAGATGGTGTCGATGTTCTCGGGCGTGGTGCGGCCCCTGGCCTCGGTCTGCACGATCACGTCGTACTGCTCGGCATCGCGCTTGTAGCGCGTCACTGTGCGCCCTCCCAGCATGGTTTCGATGGCCTTGGCCACCACATCCACGCTCACGCCCAGGTCGGCGGCGCGTTCGCGGTTGACTTCGATGCGCAGCTCGGGCTTGTTCAGCCGCAGGTCCACGTCGGGGCCGACGATGCCGGGGTTCTGCGCGATCTCGGCCATGAAGGCGTTGGTGACGGCGTTGAGGTTTTCGTAGCTGTCCGAGGTCTGGATCACGTAGGTGAGCGGACGCGAGCGAAAGCCCTGACCCAGCGACGGCGGCGTGATGAGAAAGGCGTTGACGCCAGGCAAGCCCGACACCTTGGGCTGCAGTTCGCGCGCCAGCTCCAGCGTGGTGCGGTCACGCTTCTCCCAATCCACAGTGCGGTAGATCACGCTGCCCTGGGCCACGGTGGGGTTGCCGATGTTGGCGAAGATGCGGTCGAACTCGGGGTAGTCCTGGCCGATCTTTTCCAGCTCCAGTGCGTAGCGGTTGGTGTAGTCCAGCGTGGCGCCGTCGGGGGCGGTGACGCTGGCCAGGATGGTGCCCCGGTCTTCCAGCGGCGACAGCTCTTGCCGCATGCTGGGGTAAACCACCACCAGCGCCGCACCACTCACCGCCATCACCGCCAGCACGATCCAGCGGGCCTGGAAGATGGCGCCGCGCACGCCCCCGCGCTCGCTGCCCTTGGCCGACCAGCGGGCCGTCACCAGCCACCGCAAAAGGCGGCCATAAGCGTCTGACAAGGCCGTGAGCCAGCGCTCCATCGAGCGGTCGAACCAGTTGGGCTTCGGGTTGTGCTTGAGCAGCAGCGAACACATCATGGGTGACAGCGTCAGCGCCACGAAGCCGGACACCACCACCGCGCCCGCCAAGGCCAATGCGAATTCCACAAACAACCGGCCCGTGCGGCCCGGGGTAAAGGCCAGCGGGGCATACACCGCCACCAGCGTGAGCGTCATGGCCACGATGGCAAAGCCGATTTCGCGCGCGCCCTTGATGGCGGCTGAGAACGGGTCCAGCCCTTCCTCGATGTGGCGGTAGATGTTCTCCAGCATCACGATGGCATCGTCCACCACCAGGCCGATGGCCAGCACCAGCGCCAGCAACGTGAGGGTGTTGATCGAAAAACCCGCCAGCGACATCAGCGCAAAACTGCCCACCAGGCTCACCGGGATGGTGATGATGGGAATGATGGACGCGCGGAAGGTACGCAAGAAGACAAAGATCACCAGGGCCACCAGCACCACGGCCTCGGCAATGGTGGTGTAGACGCTTTTGATGGACCGGTCGATGAACAGCGAGTTGTCGTTGGCAATGTCGATGCCGATGTCCGGTGGCAGGTCGGCCTTGAGCGTGGGCAGCATGGCGCGCACGCCCTGCGACAGCTCCAGCGGGTTCGCGGTGGCCTGTCGGATCACGCCCACGGAAATGGCTTCGCGCCCGTTCAGGCGCACGCGGCTGCGGTCGCTGGCGGCGCCCTCTTCCACCCGCGCGACGTCGCGGATACGGACCGGGAAGCCGTTCACGGTGCGGATCACCACCTCGGAAAACTGCAACGGCGTGGCCAGGTCGGTCTGCGAGGTGACGCTGAACTCGCGCTGCTGCGACTCGATGCGACCTGCGGGCAGCTCCAGGTTGTTGCGGCGGATGGCGTCTTCCACGTCCTGCGTGGTCAGGCGGTAGCCCGCCAAACGCTCGGGGTCCAGCCACACGCGCATGGCGTATTTCCGCTCGCCGTAGATGGGCACATCGGCCACACCGGTCACCGTCTGCAGCCGGGGCTTGACGATGCGGTTGATGAGGTCGTTGATCTCCAGCGGCGTGCGTGTCTCGCTGCTGAAAGCCAGCCACATCACGGGCGAGGCATCGGCCTCCACCTTGGCGATCACGGGCTCATCCACAGCATCGGGCAGGCGGTTGCGCACCCGCGCGGTGCGGTCGCGCACCTCGGCGGCGGCGTTGTCGGCGTCTTTTTCGAGGCGAAAGCGCACGCTGATCTGGCTTTGCTCGGCCCGGCTGATGGAGGTGATGACGTCCACCGCGTCAATGCCCGCAATGGAGTCTTCGAGCGGCTTGGTGACCTGGGATTCGATCACCTCGGCCGACGCGCCCGCATAACGCACGCTGACGGTGACCACGGGTTCGTCGATCTTGGGGTATTCGCGCACCGACAGGCGCGTGAAGCTCACGGCGCCGATCAGCAGCACCAGCAGCGAGAGCACGGTCGCAAAGACCGGTCGGCGTATCGATATTTCAGCGAGTTGCATGGCAGTCCTGGAACTTCATCGATCACGCAGGATGGCGTGGGCTGCCTTGTGGTGCGCGGCCGGGCCTGCCCGCAAGCTGGCAAGGATTAGGGCCGGGCAACGGCGCCACTACGGCATTGGCCGATGCTGCAGTGGCAGTGGCAGCGGCGGCGGTAGCAGCATTGGCAACGGGTGCGGTTGCCATCGGCTGCGCCGCTGCCCGGGGGCTGCTGGCGCTGCCAGCCCCGGTGGGCGTTGGTGCATCGGTTGGTGCCACGGCACCTGCAGCACGGTCTGCACCTGCCGCCCCGGCCGAGGCGGCTGCGCGCGCTGGTGATGGCGCACCGCCATTGCTCTGCTTGCCTGGCTTGCCCAGTTCCACCACACGCACTGGGGTGCCATCCTTTTGGATGCGCTGCTGGCCTGCGGTCACCACCACATCTCCCATGGCCAGACCATCCACCACTTCCACAAACCCGGGGGTGCGCGCACCCAGCTTGACGGGTGTGCGCCGCGCCACGCGGCTGCCAGGCTCCTTGCCATCCACAATCTTGAACACATACGGGCTGCTGCCGTCGGGCACGATGGCTTCCTCGGGGATCACCCGGGCATCGCTGCGCTCGGAAAACACGGCCGTCACGCGCGCAAACATGCCGGGGCGCAGCTGCAGACGCCGGTTGTCAATGCAGCCGCGCACCACCACCGAGCGGCCATCGGCGTCAATCTGGGGGTTGATGGCCTGCACCACGGCGCTGTAGCGCACGCCGGGCAAGGCGTCGAACGCCACCTGGGCGGTCTGGCCCGTGCGGACCTTGCTCTGCAAACGCTCGGGCAGGCGGAAGTCCACATACACCACATCCAGGTCTTCGACATTGACGATGTCGGCACCGTCCTTGAGGTAGTCGCCCACGTTCACCCCGCGAATACCGGCGATGCCGTCAAACGGCGCCACGATCTTCAGGCGCGAGGCCGTGGCCTGCGCCAAGGACAATTTGGCCCGCGCCACTTCGAGGTTGGCGGCACTTTCATCCACCGAACGCTGGCTGATGAAGCCCTGGGCCACCAGTTCCTGATTGCGCTTGTGGTTGGCCTGGGCGATGGAGAGCTCGGCCTGGCTCTGCTGCACCTGGGCGCGGGGTAACTGGTCGTCAAACTGCACCAGCACCTGCCCGCGCCGCACGCGCTCGCCGTCGCGAAAGTTGAGCGCCGTGATGCGACCGCTCACCTCGGGGCGCAGCACCACGCTCTGGCGCGACCGCAGACTGCCCACGGCCTCGGCATCGTCGCGCAAGGCCATCTGCCGCACGGCCACGGCCTCTACCGCCACGGGGCGGCCTGCGCCCCCACCCTTGGCCGCCGCACCAGCCGGCGCGGCGCCACCCCTGCCGTCGGCAGGCGCCTCGCTGCGCACGGACTGGGCCGGTTTCTGAAGCCACCAGGCTGCGCCCGACGCGGCAGCGATGCCGATGACAGCGAAAACGATGTATTTGTTCTTGGACGCCATGGGTCGATGAAGCGGGTGATGTGGGGAAGGCAGCCAAACAATGTATCAGTGCGTGTCTTGCGCTGCAGCAAACCTTGGCATACCCACAAGGGCAATTGCGGCAGATTTACGCAGGCTTTACATGCTGCAGAGACAAAAAAAGCCCCGGAGGGGGCTTCTGATGCCGTGGTGCACAGACGCTGCGCACCGATAGACGCCCACCGTCACCCACGCCCCAGGGCTTTTTCGACACCCCGGTTGGCCAGTGCATCGGCCCGCTCGTTGCCTGGATCGCCCGAATGCCCTTTCACCCAGCGCCATTCGATACGGTGACCAGCCGTGCTCACCAGCGCGTCCAGCCGCTGCCACAGCTCCACATTCTTGACCGGCTGCTTGGAGGCCGTGCGCCATCCCTTGGCCTTCCAGCCGTGAATCCACTCGGTGATGCCCTTGCGTACATATTCGCTGTCGAGGTACAGCGTCACGGCGCAGGGGCGCTTCAAGGCCGACAGCGCCTCGATCACGGCCATCAGCTCCATGCGGTTGTTGGTGGTGCCCAGCTCACCCCCAAAAAGCTCTTTTTCTGTCGATCCCGAACGCAACCATGCACCCCATCCCCCAGGGCCGGGGTTGCCCTTGCAGGCGCCATCTGTGTATATCTCTACCTGGTTCAAACTGTGTTCCTGTCTCTGTCGTCGCTGTCTGTGAATATGCGCGAGGTGCTACCCGTTGCACCCGCCGGGCCTGCCCGGTTGGCAATGGGCACTGTGGAGGCGGCACGCTGTCGGCTGGACCGCCAGGCGGGCTCCAGCAAACGCATGCCGTGAACCCGCTTGACCGCCACCAGAAAATAAGCCGCGCCAAAAATAGGCCACCACCGCTCGCCCAACGGGTCCATGAAGCCAAAACGCTCCAGCCACTGGGTGCTGCGCACCGCCGGACGATAACAGCCAAACCGGGCCGACTCGACCTCAAAACTCAAAAGCCTGAGCCAGTCGCGCAGGCGCCGGTAGCCAATGAACTCGCCCACATCCGGCAGGTACAAAGTGCCCCCACCCAGACGCTGGATCATGCGGGCACGCCACTGGCGCAGCCCCCACAGGCTGGTCGGGTTCAGCCCGCTGATGACCACCCGGCCCTCGGGCACGAGCACGCGCTCCACTTCACGCAGGGCGGCGTGGGGGTCAATGCTCAACTCCAGGGTATGGGGCAGCACCAGCAGATCGAGGCTCGCCGCCGCAAACGGCAAGGCCACGGGCTCTGTCAGCAGATCCACCGCGCGGCGCTGCAGGGGGGCATCGCCATTACCGGTCTCTAGAAAGGCGATGGAACCCCGCACCGCCTCCTGCCCCAGCGCCAGCCATTGGTGCGGCATGCGGTTGGTGCGAAGGCCATCCAGCAAGGGCATTCCAAGCTGCAGGCTGTGGTAGCCAAAGATATCGGCCACCGCCTCATCGAAGCGCGCCTGCTCCCACGCCAGCAGGTACCGGCCCGGCGGGGAATCGAACCAGTGGTGCAAACCTATAATTTGATCGCTCATGAACTTGCTGCCGCTGCCCGCCTTTACCGACAACTACATCTGGATGCTGCACGACGGCCGCCAGGCGATCGTTGTGGACCCGGGAGATTCCGCGCCTGTGCTGCAGGCCCTGCAGCACCTTGGCGTGCAGTTGAAGGCCATTCTAGTCACGCACCACCATGCCGATCATGTCGGCGGTGTGGCTGCCGTGCGCAGCGCCACCGGCGCCGTGGTCTACGGCCCCGCACGCGAGAAAATCCCCGAGCCGCTGCACCGCCTGGCGCACGGTGATGCCGTGGAAACCATGGGACTTCGGTTCGAAGTCATGGATGTGCCTGGCCATACCGCTGGCCACATTGCCTACTACTGCCCCGACATCGACGGGGAGCCCCTGCTGTTCTGCGGCGACACGCTTTTTTCGGGCGGCTGTGGCCGGCTGTTTGAAGGCACGCCCGCCCAAATGCTGAACTCCCTGGACCAGCTGGCGGCGTTGCCCGGCAACACCCGCGTATGCTGCACCCATGAGTACACCCTCTCCAACCTGAAATTTGCGCGGGCCGTGGAACCCGGCAATGCGGCCTTGCTCCACTACAGCAGCCAGTGCGAAGCACTGCGGGCCCACCACCAGCCCACACTGCCGTCGCGCATGGCCCTGGAGCAAGACATCAACCCCTTCCTGCGCGTGCGACAGCCTGCAGTGGCCCAGGCGGCCCATGGCTACGACGCAAAGGTGAATCAAGACGATGCCGTGGCGGTACTGGCCGCACTGCGTCAATGGAAAAACGAGTTTCGATGAAAATTTTGCACATCGCCTGCCTGGCGTGCGCGCTCTGGCTCACGGGCTGCGCCACCACCGGGCCTTCGCAGGACAGCGCGGCTGACAGCGCACCCTCCACACCCACCGGTGCACCACCCCGGACCGCACACACCCCCGTCATCCCCAACGGCCCGCTCAGGCCCATCACCGCCGCGCAGGCCTCCAGCGGCGAGGTCGCATCGCTCTCGGCCCCCGCCGACCTGTGGGACCGCATCCGCCGAGGCTTTGCCATGCCAGACCTGCAGCACGAACTGGTGCAGGACCGCGAGCAGTGGTACGCCACGCGACCCGACTACATGCAGCGCATGACCGAGCGCTCCAGCAAGTACCTTTTCCATATCGTTGAAGAGCTGGAGCGACGCGGCATGCCCACCGAGTTGGCACTGCTGCCCTACATCGAAAGCGCGTTCAACCCGCAGGCTGTGTCCAGCGCCAAGGCGGCCGGCATGTGGCAGTTCATGCCCGCCACCGGCAACTATTTCGACCTCAAGCAGAACGCCTTCCGCGACGACCGCCGCGATGTGCTCGCATCCACGCGCGCTGCACTCGACTACCTGCAAAAGCTCTACGGCATGTTTGGCGACTGGCACCTAGCCCTGGCCGCCTACAACTGGGGCGAAGGCAGCGTAGGCCGGGCCATTGCCCGCAACCAGAAGCAGGGACTGGGCACCAGCTACACCGACCTGAACATGCCGGCCGAAACCCGCATGTATGTGCCCAAGCTGCAGGCCGTGAAGAACATCGTAGCCAACCCCGAGGCCTTCCGCACCGAGCTGCCCCTCATCGAAAACCACCCCTATTTCCAGACGGTGGACATCACCCATGACATCGACGTTGCGCTGGTGGCCACGCTGGCAGGCATTCGCGAGGAAGATTTCCGCGCGCTGAACCCGTCGTTCAACAAGCCTGTCATTCTGGCTGCCGGTACACCACAAATCCTGCTGCCCTGGGACAACGCCAAGGTGTTCCAGCGCAACCTTGAAGCGCGCCGCGAGGGCCAGTATGCAAGCTGGACCGTGTGGTCCGTGCCCTCCACCATGACGGTCTCGGAAGCCGCGCAGCGGGCAGGCATGAGCGAGAACGACCTGCGCAGCATCAACAACATTCCTCCCCGCATGCTGATCAAGGCAGGCTCGGCGTTGATGGTCCCGCGTTCATCCGCCATCCGGCAGGACGTCTCCTCGCACCTGGCAGACAACGGCCAGGTCGCTTTCTCGCCAGAGATCGTGACCCGCCGCACCACGGTGCGAGCCCGCAAGGGTGAAACCGTGGCCAGCATTGCCCGGCGCTACAAGCTCAGCGCTGCCAGCGTGGCCGACTGGAACGACGTGCGCGCCAGTGCGGCCTTCAAGCTCGGCGAGCAGGTGGTCGTATACCTGCCCGTGCGACAGGCCACGCAGGCGCGTGGAACGGTGGCCCGCTCCGGATCTGACAAGCGCTCGGCTGCTGCGCCTGTACGCCGAGGGGGAACCCCCTCCAAGGTCAAGCGCCGCTAAAACGCCATTGAAACGCCGCGGGCAGCGCGCAAGAAGGCGTCACCAGGCGCCTCAGAACTTCAGCGAGTGCATGCCCAGCAGCCCCAGAATGCCCATGATGATGAGGTACAGCGCCACGATGGTGCTGAGCAGACGGGGCATGACGAGGATGAGAATGCCCGCGATCAAAGAGACAAGCGGGCCGATGCTGAGGGTAAAAGACATGGAGCAATCCTGGTGAGGTAGATGACTGGTAGGCCGAGGCTACGGCAAACCGAACGCCGACGAATGTAAGCCATCTTCCCGACCCGGATGCCGACGCATTGCGACAGCGCGCTGCATCCACTGATCAATCTGGGTCCTGCACTGCCACCGCTCCCCTGCGGTTACCCCTAAAGTGGCCCAGCGGGTATCCGGCGCGCAAGCTCAGACGTTGAATTTCTGCCGCGCCTTGCGCACGAAATCGTTGGTGTAGGTGCGTGCCAGCTCCACCTTGAAATCCGCCAACTCGGGGTGCACGCGCGAGAGCACGCGCAAGGCCGTGGCTGCGCCATCGTCGGGCATCATCCCGTGGGTCGAATAGGTCTCGCGCACCCGGCTGAAGGCCGCCAGGTACAGCCCCCGGTCTCCCATCAGGTAGCCCGGAGGCACCGCCTTGACAAGGTCTGCCGGGGCAGCGGTCTGCAGCCATTTGAGGGCATGCACGATGCCGTTGGCCAGTGCCTGGGCCTGGGCGGCATGTTTTTGCAGGAAGGGCTGCGGCGCATAAAGACAGCTGGCTGGCAGGGCGCCGCCAAACATCTCCTGCGCGGCCTTGAGTGAGCGCATGTCGCCGGCAATGCGTGTGTCTGCCTTTTGCTCCAGCAGCGTCATGATCGGGTCGGCATGGCACAGCGCATGCACCTGTCCGGAACGCAGCGCATTCATCGCGGCCATACCAGATCCCACGCCCACAAACGCCACATCACGCGGCCCCATGCCCGCTCGGGCCAGCACCACGCTGGCCGCCAGGTGCGTAGACGACCCCACCGATGACACGCCAATGCGCCGTCCCTGCAGATCCGCCAGATCCTTGTACGCAGGCAGCGAGCGTTGCGAAACCCCCAGCGCCAGTTGAGGCGCACGCCCCATCACTACCAGCGAGCGGTAGGACTGGCCACGCACCTGCTGCCGGATGGTGTGCTCGAAGGCTCCGGCACAGACATCGGCCCCACCCTCCTGCACCGCCTGCAGGGCCAGGGCGCCGGCCGAAAAATCGCGCACCGTCACGTCCAGACCTTCCGCCTTGAAGTAGCCCAGCTGGTCGGCCAGCGCCAGCGGCAGGTGGTAGAGCACGCCCTGTCCGCCCACGGCAATGGTGACGTTGCCCAACGCTGCTGCCCCCTCTGCCTGCGCCCGCACAATGGCAGGCGCAAACACCCCCGCCGCCGACAGGGCGGAGACGGCGCCAAAGGCGCGGCGGGTGAGCAAGGGGCGGGTCATGACAATCCGTGAGAATCAGTGGAAACAGTAATGCTGCATTGCAACAATCGTGCCCCAGAGCCCACAAACCCGCATCAGGGGGAATCCCTGCGGGTTTCTACGTACCAGGGTTGAAAGAAACTGGAGCCCGACCAGCAGCCCCCGAAAGAGTGGCGCCAGCCCTTGTTCAAAGGCCGGGCTGGCAAAGATCAGCGGTAGCCGACGAACAGGATGCCGATATTGACCAAAAACGCTGCGGCCCAGACCACACTGCGCACGGTGGGCATGTCGGACACATACATCATGATGTAGAAGATGCGCAGCATGACGTACAGCAGCGCCAACATGTCCAGCAACGTCTGCCCCGCCCCGAGCAGGTGCGCGATGATCACGGCACCGATGAAGAACGGCAAGCCTTCGAAACTGTTGGCCTGCGCCGCATTGGCGCGGGCCCGCCAGTCGGTCTGCCGAGCCATCCAGGCGCGGGGGTCACGGTTGTCAAAGCCACCGTCCTTGCGCGACTTGCCGAAGCTGCCACTCTTGGCCAGCCAGGCGCAGCCCATGGGAAGCAGGGCTGCGATCAGCACGCACCAGTAGGCCACTGTGAACCGTGCGACATGCATGGTGGTATTCATTTTTTAGCCTTTTTTGGCTCTAGCGCTTGATACACAAGCGCTAGCAGCTATTAAATTATGAGTATTCTAGCCGCCGCAGGCACAAGTTTCGCGAACAAACACCTAGCGACGATCCACCAGCGCATGCGCAATCGTGCCCAGGTCCACGTACTCCAGCTCGCTGCCCACGGGCACGCCGCGCGCGAGCCGTGTCACGTGCAGCCCCCGGCTCCTGAGCGCCTCGCTGATCACATGGGCCGTGGCCTCTCCTTCGGCATTGAAGTTGGTCGCCAAAATGACCTCCTGCACGGTGCCGTCGGTGGCCCGGTCCATGAGCTTTTGCAGGCCAATTTCCTTGGGGCCAATGCCATCGAGGGGGCTCAGCCGCCCCATCAGCACAAAGTAAAGCCCCTTGAATGCCCCCGTGCGCTCCAGCGCCGACTGATCGGCCGGTGTCTCGACCACGCACAGCCGCGTCGCATCGCGCTCAGGGTCCAGGCAGGTACTGCACACCTCGGCCTCGGTGAATGTGTGGCAGCGCGCGCAATGGTGCACGGTGCCCACCGCATCGCCGAGCGCCCGCGACAAGGCCAGCGCCCCCTCCCGATCATGCTGCAGCAAATGAAACGCCATGCGCTGCGCAGACTTCACCCCCACCCCCGGCAAGCGGCGCAGCGCCTGGATCAGAACGTCGAGGGAGTTGGTGGTGGACATGGAAACGAGCGATGCAGGAAAGAGGTGAGGAGCGAGCTGGGCAAGGCTTCGACAAGCTCAGCCCGAACGGATGCAGGCAAAACAACAGGCATGTGGTCCTTGCCTTCACACCCCGCCCCCAAGGGCGTAGCGAGCGGGATCAGCTGCTAGGCGGACGGAGCACAGCCACCGGAACGTACTTGAAGTACGTGAGGATGGCGAGCACCGCCCAACGACGCAGATGGCCCGCTCGGTAGCCACCCCTCAGAAAGGGAATTTCATGCCGCCGGGGAGGCCTGGCATGCCTTGGGTGAGCTTGCCCATCTTCTCCGAAGAAGTCTCTTCCGCCTTGCGCACCGCAGCATTGAACGCCGCCGCAACGAGGTCTTCCAGCATGTCCTTGTCTTCGGCCAGCAGGCTCGGGTCGATGGTGATGCGCTTGACGTCGTGCTTGCACGTCATCACCACTTTCACCAGGCCCGCGCCCGATTCACCCTCCACCTCGATGAAGGCCAGCTCGTCCTGCGCCTTCTTGAGGTTGTCCTGCATCGCCTGGGCTTGCTTCATGAGGCCTGCAAGTTGTCCTTTGTTGAACATGGTGTGGTTTCCTTTGCTTTCTTTCTGGTTGATCGATTCCCACGAAGGGAGAGAGATTCGGTATCCGAGATGCACGGTATTGTGCTGTGCAATGTCAGCGGCCCTCGAAACTGGCACACGCCAATCCAGTGCACTCGTGGAGCTGGCTTTGCCAAGCCACCGAGTGCGTCCCCCTCCCGCGAAGCGAGAGAGGGGGAAGGCGCCGCAGGCGACTCAGGGGGCGCTTCATCTCACGCAGGCTTGATGCTGCCCGGCACGATTCTCGCGCCATAGTCGCGCACCAGCGACTGCACATAGGGGTCGTTGTTCACAATCTCCTCAGCACGGCGCTGGCGCTCGGCCGCGGCAGCGGCATTGCGGCGGGCGGGGCTGTCGATGACGTGGCCCACCTCCACACTGATCTGGGTGGCATGGCCCGCAGCCTCCAGCGCGGCGCGCAGGCGCTCGCGTGCAGTAGGCTGGTTCAGCGACTCACGCTCCACACGCAGCAGCCAGTGGCCTCCGTCGCGCGCCACCAGTTGCGACTGCAGGGCCAGTTCGCGCACCAGGGCGGTAATCGATTCTGCCGCCACCATCTGCTGCACGGTGGCATGCCAGACATCGCCCTCCTCGGTGGGCGTGTAGCGCGCAGAGACGGGCGTGGGCGCAGAAAGCGGCAACGGTTGCAGACGCTCCCCTGGTTCGGGCGATTCACGCACCGGGATTGCTACATATTCAGGAGCGCCTTGCGCTTGCTGAGGTTGCGCTGGACGCTGATTTTGCCCAAATCTCTCGGGCGTACGCACCGGCAGTGCCGTGGCGGCGGAGTTTGCAGGTGATGCAGCACCCGGCTCTTCCGAGCCTGGCCAGGGTGGTGGCTCCGAGGAGTCCACGGATTCGGCGGGTTCTGCAGAAATCTCCGGTGGCAATGCGGGCGAGGCACCTGCTGCAGGCGCTGCGGGAGGCACCGCTGGTGGCACCTGGGGAGCAGGCGCGGGCGTCGGCGCCGTTCGCGCCACGGGGGCTGGCACCGCCACGGCAGCCGCTGCGGGAGCGGCAGAAACCGCTGCTGGTGGGCTGGAAGACGCCGCTTCAGCCCGCGTCAGAGTTTTTTTTTCAGCCGATTCGCCAACGCCGCCAACACCGCTTACAGGCTTGAACGCCAGCAAGCGCAGGAGCACCATGGTCAGTGCCGCGTACTCATCGGGCGCCAGACCCAGTTCACCGCGCCCGTGCAGGCACAGGCTGTAGAGCAGCTGGGTTTCGTCAGCAGGCATCAGCGCGGCAAGACGGGCCGTTTCTGCGGCCTCGGGGTCGTCGGCATCCACGGCGCCTGCCAGCTGCGGCACGGCCTGGAACACCGCCATACGCTGCAGCACGGCGCTCATTTCTTCGAGCGTGGAGGCGGCCGACAGGCCATTGAGACGCAGCGTGTCCGAGGTTTCCACCACGGTCTTGCCGTCGCCCTCGGCCAACGCGCCGATGAGGCGGAACACGTAGGAGCGGTCCACCGCGCCCAGCATCTGGCGCACGGCGGCTTCCTGCAACTGGCCGCTGCCAAAAGCGATGGCCTGGTCGGTGAGCGACAGTGCATCGCGCATGGAGCCCCGCGCGGCGCGCGACAGCAGCCGCAGAGCCTGGGGCTCGGACGATACGTTTTCCGACGCCAGCACCTGCGTGAGGTGGCTCAGGACCGTCTCGGGCGCCATGGGCCGCAGGTTGAACTGCAGACAGCGGCTCAGCACCGTCACCGGCACCTTCTGCGGGTCGGTCGTGGCCAGCACGAACTTGAGGTATTCAGGAGGCTCTTCCAGCGTCTTGAGCATGGCGTTGAACGCCGTATTCGTGAGCATGTGCACTTCGTCGATCATGAAGACCTTGAAGCGGCCCTGCACTGGCTTGTAGACCGCCTGCTCCAGCAGGCTCTGCACCTCATCCACACCCCGGTTCGATGCAGCATCCAGCTCGGTGTAATCCGGGAAGCGACCACTGTCGATATCCGTACAGGCCGAGCACACGCCGCAGGGTGTTGCGGTGATGCCGCCCTGACCGTCGGGCCCCTGGCAGTTGAGCGATTTGGCCAGAATGCGCGACACCGTCGTCTTGCCCACACCCCGCGTGCCTGTGAACAGGTAGGCATGGTGCAGGCGCTGTGTGTTGAGCGCATTGGTGAGGGCCTGCACCACATGCTCCTGCCCCACCATTTCGGTGAAATTGCGGGGGCGGTACTTGCGGGCGAGCACGAGGTAGGACATTCGGCAGATTCTACGGGCTGTGCCGAGTGTCCTTCCAGCGCCCACGGCAGCGGGGCTGTTCAGAAAAGTGCATCCGCATCCGTCGTACAATCGACGGTGACGGGCCTCCTCGCATGGTGAAGCGGCCAACCGGGTCAGGTGGGGAACCAAGCAGCCCTAACTGTGGAGTCAGTGCCGGGGGTAAGGCTCGTCAACTTCTTTTTTTGCGCTGTCGCGCAGCCCCCTCCCATAGGCGACATCCTTCGCGATGTCCTCTTGCCTGGCGAGGCCAGGCCCTTCGCCTCAGGCGCAAGCACCTTTCGTTCAGCGTGTTCAAGTTCCGGCAGCTTGGCGCAGCCAGTGCAGCGCGCCCAACCCCGCCACGCGGCCACTGGCCAAGCTGGCCGTGAGCAGATAGCCCCCGGTGGGCGCCTCCCAATCGAGCATTTCGCCCGCGCAGAACACGCCCGGTAAGGCATGGGCCATGAGGTGCGTGTCCAGCGCCTCAAAAGCCACACCACCGGCGGTGCTGATGGCTTCGTCGATGGGCCGTGTGGCCACGACCGTGATGGGCAGTGCCTTGATGGCGTGTGCCAGAGCCACCGGGTCGTTCATGCCGTCCTTGCCCAAGTGTTCATACAGGATGCCCGCCTTGATGCCATCGAGCCCCAGACGGCTCTTGAGGTGGCTGGACAATGAACGTGATCCGCGTGGATGGCGCACTTCCACCAGCACGCGTTCCGGCGTGTGGTCGGGCAGCAAATCCAGATGAAAAGTGGCATGGCCGTGGGCCTCGATCTCATCGCGCAGCAGGTGCGACGCGGCGTAGACCAGGCTGCCCTCGACGCCTGTCGCTGTGGCCACGAATTCACCTCTGCGGCTGAACGTGCGGCCCTGGCTGTCGGTGAAAGCCAGCGCCACCGTCTTGAAGGGCTGGCCGGCAAAACGCTCGACAAAATGGGGCGTCCAGCCCACAGCGGGAACGGGGGTGCGGCCGATCAGCTCCTGCAAGAACGCGCGGCGCGTCTCACCCGCCGGCGCATCGGCGCGCAGCACGTCAAAACCACAGTTGGAGGGCCGCAGCGGCGCCACAGCCACACCGCGCTGCGCCAGCAGCGGCACCCAGGCACCATCCGACCCCAGGCGTGCCCAGCTGCCGCCGCCCAGCGCCAACACCACCGACCTGGCGGCCACAGGCACCTCGCCCGCAGGGGCTGCAAAACGCAGGGCACCATCGTCCGACCAGCCCAGCCAGCGGTGTCGCATGTGGAACACCACGCCCTGCCCGCGCAGGCGCTGCAACCAGGCGCGCAGCAAGGGCGCGGCCTTCATGTCAGCGGGGAACACGCGGCCGGAGGTGCCCACGAAGGTCTCCACACCCAGGCCTTGCGCCCAGGCCCGGACCTCGGGCCCGCCAAATTCCTGCAGCAAAGGTTCGAGCTGAGGCTGGCGCTCTGCATAGCGGCTGACAAACGGAGCATGGGGCTCGGAATGTGTGAGGTTGAGCCCGCCCTTGCCCGCCAGCAGAAACTTGCGCCCCACCGAAGGCATGGCGTCGAACAGATGAACGGCCACCCCCGCCTGGGCCAGCACCTCGGCCGCCATCAGGCCCGCCGGGCCACCGCCGACGATGGCCACATCGCACCGCAAAGTCCCCATAGGCAGGGCTGGTGCGACGGGTGAATCGGAAGGAGAAAGGGTGTGAGACACAGGAGAACCTTGCTAAAAATGGGGGCGTTGCGCGGGTTGGAAGCCCTGGGTGCGGGTCAAAACAAAGAGCCTTGCGCAGAATCTGCAGGCCCCGGCGCGGGGCGTGGACGCTCGGGCTTTGCCGGGGCAGCGGGGGCAGCGGGGGCAGCGGGGGCAGCGGGGGCAGCGGGGGCAGCGGGGGCAGCGGGGGCAGCGGGGGCAGCGGGGGCGAGAGTATGCCCGACGGCGGCAGGGGTGGGCCCGCCGCCTGCCCGCACCAAACGCCCATCGCCTGTGAGGAAGGCCGCGTGCACGGCCTCGCCCGGCATCAGGGCCTGTACGGCTTCTTGGTAGCGCTGCAGTTGCGCCACCAGCGCTTGCTGGCGCTGAGGCTGGGCGGCACTTTTGTAATCGAGCACCCACCAGCCTGCCACGGCGTCATCTGCAGACAGGGCACGGCGCAGCACCAGCCGGTCGATGCGCAGGCTTTGGCCCTGGTAATGCAGCGGGGCTTCGTTGATGGCGGTCTGCACCTGCTCCGGGTCCCACGCCCAGGCGCCCTCCCCGGCCAGGATGCCCTGTGCCATGCGGGCCGCCAACTCGGCCGCTGCAGGGGCAATGTCGTGGTCGCTGGCCAGCCTTGCAATGCGCGCAGCAGGCCAGCCGTGGGTGCGCAGGTCGGCCAGCGGGGCACCGGCCACACCGGCCTGCTCCAACAGCTGGTGCATGGCGTCGCCCTGGCGTGACAGGGGGGTGGACTCGGCGTCGCCAGGCATGGCCACGGGCGTAGCACTGGTGGGGTCGGCAGCTGCAGCACCCGGTTTGGTGCGGGCGCTTTGCAGGGCTTCGGGCAGGGGGTGCAGCGCGGCGATGGTGAAGGTGTCGGGGGTCGCACCGGCTTCAGCGGAAAGCGCAGGGGCCGTGCCCGTGTCCACCTCGGTCACCAGTGGTGCCAGTCGGTTCCACCAACTGCCCGGCGCCGAATTGCTGGGCAACACGGACGACAGCGCCAGGCAATGTTTGGCGCGCGTCATGGCCACGTAGAGCATGTTCAGCTCCTCGCGGCTGCGGGCCTGCTGCTCGGCGGCCAGCGCGGCTTCTGCGCTGGGCGGCGGGTTCGATTCGCTGGCCAGAAAGACAAAGGCCGACGGCACGGCCTGCTCGCCAGGCCAGTCCACCAGCACACCCATGGTCTCGGCTTTTTGCGGGCGGGTGTCGGTGTCGAGCAGCAGCACGCAGTCGGCCTCCAGCCCCTTGGCGCCGTGCACCGTCAGCAGGCAAACGGCCTGCGCATCGGCCCGGCCAGGCGCGCGCACGCCGCCCTTCTTCATGGCCCGCACAAACGCATAGGGCGTGAGGTAGCGGCCGCCATCGTGCTGCAGCGATGCCGCCAGCAGCGCTCGCAAGTTGGCCTGCACTGCCTGGCGCTGGGTGACCGGGGCAGCAGCGGCGAAGCGGGCCAGCACGTCACCGTGCTCGTAGATGGCATGCAGCGCATCGTGCGGCGGCAGGCCACTCACCCAGTCTTGGTATTGAGTCAAAACAGTCCCCAGCGCTTTCAAGTCAAGCGCAAGCAGCTCACTTTTTAATAGCAAATCAAACCAGCTGCAGCCCGCATGCTCCGGCTGGCGGCGCAGCACGGCCAAGGCCACCAGCGCATCATCGCCCACGCCAAACAACGGCGACTTGAGCGCGCGGGCCAGTGACAGGTCGTGCGTCGGCGAGACCAGTGCATCCAGCAGCGCCACCATGTCCTGCACCTCGGGTGCGTCGAACAGGTCGGCCTTTTCAGGCTGCACACAGGGCAGGTGCAGGGCGCGCAGGGCGTCTTGCATGCTGGCCAGGCGATCACGCTTGCGGGCCAGCACCAGCACCTCTTTGGGCGGGGTGCCGCTGGCAATCTGCGCAGCCACCCAGGCGGCGGCCTGGGTGCACTCGCGCATGCGCTGGGTTTCTTCGGCCTCGTGGCGGGGTTCGGTCAGGCTATCGCGCCAGGCCAGGGGGTCGCGGCCTGCGCCTTGGCTGTCGTCGTCCGCGTCGGTGATGGCAGGCAGGCGCAGCAACTGGCCGGGGTGTTTCGATTCGGTGGTGTGGTCGCGGAAGCCAGTGGTCTCGTTCTGGGCTTGGGCCTGGCCCATGACGGCGTTGACCGCGGCAATCACGCCCTGTGCGTTGCGGCGCGTGTGATCGCAGCTGAGCAGGTCGCCGCGCAGCCCATCGCGCACAAACGCCTGCGCAGCGATGAACACCTGTGGTTCGGCGCGGCGAAAGCGGTAAATGCTCTGCTTGGGGTCGCCCACGATGAACACGCTGGGCGCGGCCGAACCACCGCCCGAGCCCGCATAGCCGGACAGCCACGCGTGCAGCGCCTGCCACTGCAGCGGGTTGGTGTCCTGGAACTCATCGACCAGCAAGTGGCGGATGCGCGCGTCCAGCCGCTCCTGCACCCAGCCACTGAGCACCGGGTCGGCCAGCATGACCAGGGCCGTGCGCTCCACATCGTTCATGTCCACCCAGCCGTGCTGCTGCTTGACGGCCACAAACTGCGCAATCAGGCAGCGCGCCAGCCGGGCCATGCGCTGCTGGTGCTGCCAGGCCTCGTGCTGGCGGCGGGCGGTGAGCAGGCGCCGCAACTCGGGCTCGGCCTCCTGCGCGGCGGGGAACTTCTCCAGGTTCTTGGAGAGGCGGTCTTCCTTGGCGACGAACATTGCCTTGCGCAGCATGTCCAGGCGCTGGTTCAGGTCGGTGCAGCCCAGCGCGTCGATGATGGCGTCCGCCGCCTTCTGCGGGGTCTTGTTGGCCTCTGCGCCCAGAGCGCTGGCACAGTTGCGCCAGCGTTGCAGGGCGGCTTTGGTCTGCAGGGCCTCGGCGGGCTCGACCAACGCGGCCAGCTCGGGGTATGCCTGCTGGAAGGGCGGCACGGATGCATCCACCACGCCTGCCGCGTCGGCCAGATCAAACTCAACCCGCTTGGCCAGTGCCGCCGCCAGCGCCTTGTGCGTTTGCGAGCGGCCGTGGCGGGCCACCACGGCTTCATAGTCGGCACGCAGGCTGGCGCTTTCGGCCACGGTCTGCAAGAACGGGGGCCAGACCTCGCGCACGGCCTCGGCATCGTCTTCGAGCAGCTCAAAGTGCGCGGGCAGGCCCTGTTGCTGCAGCAGCGCCAGCGGGGCTGTGCCCAGCAGCGCGGCAAACCAGCTGTGGAATGTGCGGATTTGCACCGGGCGGCCCGCTTCGAGCAGCTGGTGGTATAGATTTTGTAGCGCCTCGCGCTTTTCCAGCGCGCCTTGGGGGCTGATTCCGCGTGCAATCAGCTCGGCCGTCAGTTCTTCCAGCGGCTTGTGGCTGAACTGCTCCAACCATTCTTGCAGGCGCTGGCGCATCTCGCCCGCGGCCTTTTTGGTGAAGGTGATGGCCAGGATCTCGTGCGGCGCGCAGCCGTCGAGCAGCGCTCGCAGCATGCGCGAGACCAGCATCCAGGTCTTGCCCGCCCCCGCGCAGGCCTCCACCGCCACGCTGCGTGCGGGGTCGCAGGCAATGGCGTAGAAGGCTTCGCGCGAAACGGGGCGGCCGTTGTGTTCGTAGGCGGCCTGGGTGGGTTGTGGAATGCTGACGGTCATGGCGTCTCTTGCGCAGGCAACGCCTGTTCAGCGTCCGCCCAGTAGTCTTTGCGGCACAGGCCGCGCACGGCGCAGAACTCGCACACCGAGCCCTCGCCCAGCGCGGGCAGCGGCGCACCGGCGGCGATGCGGGCCATGTCGTGCTGGATGCCTTCGATCAGCACATCGCGCAGGTGCACCACCTCGTCCTGTTCGTGCATTTGCGTCTCGCCGCGCTCGCCCACGTTGACGTAGGCAGCGCGCAGGGTGTCGTGGCTCAGCAGGGCGGCGTAGAAGGCCAGTTGCGTGTCCTCCGCTCCGCTCTTGATGCGCTGGCGGGTCACGCTGTCGCTTTCGGTTTTGTAGTCAATGACCAGTACCGTGGGCTCGCCAGTGGACGAGACACCATCGATTCGGTCGAGGGTGCCAACCAGCTCCAGGTCGCCCAGCGGCTGGCGGGCCTTGACCTCGGCCTGGCGGAAGGTGGCGCCCCGCTGCTCGTGCCCTGCCAGCCATTGCAGGTAGCCGTCGCGCAGTTGCGCCCAGCCTGCGGCAAAGGGCAGAAAGTCTCCGTCTTGCAACCGCTGTTCGCGGGTGACAGCCTCGGCGGCGGCGTCCATGCGGGTGCGGCGCTCGTCCGGGTGGTCGGTGGGCTCAGCCAGCAACGCCTCGTGAAAGTGTTGCAGCACGGCGTGCAGCCAGTTGCCAAAGTCGCGTTTGTCCACTTCGGCATCCAGTTCCTCGGCCTCGCGCAGACCCAGCTGGCGCTGTGCAAAGAAGCGGTACGGACAATGGCGCAGGTCGGAATACGTGGTGGACGACAGGTGCGCCACCGGCAACGCCTGGCCCACGGGCTGGGGACGCAGTGTGGGGGTGGCGGCCACTGCACGGGACGCACGGTCGTCCGTGCCGGGTGTAGCGGCGCCATCCAGTTGCAGGGCCAGCACCAGGGCGCTGGCCAACAGGGGCTCACCGCCCTCGTCGCCGGTGCGCCACAGCACGTCCACCACGGGCGTGCGCAGGGCGTGGGCCCAGGCGGCCCGCTGGGCGGCCTCCAGCGACTGGCGTGTGGGCAGGCCCCAGGCATCGCGCTGAGCCTGCGACCAGTCGCCTGATGGCTCAGGTGCGGCTTGCAAACGCTTTTCATCGCAGCCCGGCAGCACGGCGGCGGCAAAGGGACGGGCCAGTAGTTGCGGCAGGGGCACCACCACCACGGGCGCATCGGCGGCCTGCGCGGCCACGTAGCGCCCGGCTTCGAGCACGTCCTTGGCCCATCGGGTGAATTCGGCCAGCGTCATGCGCCGGCCCGCGCTGTCACCCCAGGCGTCCAGCTCGGCCTGCTGGCCGTCTTGCAGGCGAAGGGCAGCCAGCACACGCATGCCGGCCGGGTCGGCCGAGAGTCCTTGCCACTGGCCCGCCTGCTCCAGCACGGCGCGCAGGGCGGGCAGCCACTGCGCCAGCGGGCGAGCGGTGCGCAGGGTGTCGCGCCAGACCTCCACGGTGGCCACGGTGCGGGCCAGGTGGGGCTGCGCACTCAGATCCCGCGCGGTGGCGGCGCTCCAGTGCTGCACCACGCCCTTGCGCAGCCATTGCTCCAGGCGGTTGACCTCGCCCGGCATCAGCGCGGGGGTGTGTTTGACCCAGTCCAGCACCTCGTTGGACGAGGCATTCCACGCAGCGGCCTGCAGCGCGGCCATGACCCGCGAAGCAGCGCGTGTGGTCGAGAGAATCCAGCCACTTTCATCGCGCACCAGCACGCCGCTGCTGTCCAGGTGAGCGAGCACGCGGCGGATCAGTGCGCGGTCGGTGGCGGCCAGCGCGACGGGCACCCGGCCATCTCGCACATGGGCCAGCACGCAGGCAGCGGCGCGGTGGGCTTCGTCTTCGGCATCGGTGGCGGCATGCAGAGAGCGTTTTGGCGGCGCGGGAGCTTCATCGACCAATGCTGGCAGCGCAACACAAGCCCCCTGCTCGCCCCAATGGGCCAGCAGGGCCTGGGGCAGCGCGTCGGATTGAAAGCCTTCGAGCACCACCAGCGCATCCACCGCCGCGCGCACACCGGGCTCGAACAGCACATCAGTGGCGTGGCGTGAGGCCAGCACCCATTCCAGCGCCAGGCGCGCCGCCAGGGCCTCGTAATGCAGGCTGCTGCCCTCGTCGGCGGTGGCCAGCAGTTTGCGGGCCTCGTCGCCCCAGGCCGCGCGCTGCGCGGGGGGCACAGCGGCCACGGCGGTGGCCAGTTGGGCGGCGGCTTCTTGCAGGGGCGTGGCCAGCATCTCGCGCTGGGCGCCCTGCCCCACACGATCGAGCAAGGCGCGGGCCGTGAGGGTGTCGCGCGCCACGTCGCCCGCAAAGTCGTCGGCCGAAGGCTCAAACACCTGCAACTGGCGAGCCCAGTTGCGGGTGGTTTCAAAGCGCGGCGCAAAGCCTTGCGGAAACTGCAGCGCCCAGTGGCGCTGGGCCCAGGGCATGAGCTGGGCGTAGGGCACCAACACCACTGTGCGCGCCAAATGGGCGCCATGGGCCTGGGCATGTGCGGCAACCTGGGCCAGAGCACGTTGCCACAAGGCGGTGCTGGCGACAGCAAACCCACTGGTTTGATCGCTTTTCGCTATGACTGTCATAGCGTCGCAAGGCCCGGCCACACCGGTGAACGTGGGATTGGTTTCTGTCACAATGCCCAGACTTTAAACGTACACCGGTCACAACCCGCTCAAAATCAAGGAATCCGCCATGGCCAGCGAACTCATCAAACATGTCTCTGACGCCAGCTTTGAAGCCGACGTGCTGCAACCCGGCTCCGCCGTGCTGGTGGACTACTGGGCCGAATGGTGCGGCCCCTGCAAAATGATTGCCCCCATCCTGGACGAAGTGGCAGGCACCTACCAGGGCAAGCTGCAGATCGCCAAGATGAATGTGGACGAAAACCGCGAGATCCCCGCCAAGTTCGGCATTCGCGGCATTCCCACACTGATGCTGTTCAAGGACGGCCAGCTGGCCGCCACCAAGGTCGGCGCCATGAGCAAGGCACAACTGACCGCCTTCATCGATCAGCAACTGGCCTGATCCGCACCCACAACCCCGCGCCTGCCCATGCACGCGGGGTTGTTTGTTTTCACGACACCACTTGCAGCGCCAGACACAGACCGAATTCGGATCCCGTGAATCTCCCGCTTTTTTTCCTGTCATAATTCCTTCAGATCACCGGCCTGCACGCATTGGCAGCCGGACCGAGATCCCCGGCGAGCCAGACCTGCAAACAGCAGCCCATCTGACACCAGCCCTCCTCCCCCAAGATTCATACCAGCTCCGCCAAGGAGTCATTCCATGCACTTAAACGAACTCAAGGCACTGCACGTGTCTGAAGTCCTGAAGCAAGCCGAAGAACTCGAAATCGAAAATACCGGCCGCATGCGCAAGCAGGAGCTGATGTTTGCGATCATCAAGAAGCGGGCCAAGACCGGGGAACAAATCATTGCCGATGGCGTGCTGGAAATTTTGCCCGACGGTTTCGGCTTCCTGCGCAGCCCGGACACGAGCTTTACCGCCAGCACGGACGACATCTACATCAGCCCGAGCCAGGTGCGCCGTTTCAATCTGCACACCGGCGACATGATCGAAGGTGAAGTCCGCACACCCAAAGATGGTGAGCGCTACTTCGCCCTGAACAAGCTCGACTCCGTCAACGGCGGCCCGCCGGAGCAGAACAAGCACAAGGTGATGTTCGAGAACCTGACGCCCCTGTTCCCCAAGGAACAGATGAAGCTGGAGCGCGACTTCAAGGGCGAAGAAAACATCACAGGCCGCATCATCGACATCATTGCGCCCATCGGCCGTGGCCAGCGCGCGCTGATCGTCGCCCCGCCCAAGAGCGGCAAGACGGTGATGATGCAGCACATCGCCCACGCCATCACGGCCAACAACCCCGACGTGCACCTGATGGTGCTGCTGGTGGACGAGCGCCCTGAAGAAGTGACCGAAATGCAGCGCACGGTGAAGGGCGAGATCATCGCCTCCACCTTCGACGAGCCCGCCGCCCGCCACGTGCACGTGGCCGAGATGGTGATCGAGCGCGCCAAGCGCCTGGTCGAGCTGAAGAAGGACGTGGTCATCCTGCTGGACTCCATCACCCGCCTGGCCCGTGCCTACAACAACGTCGTGCCCTCCAGCGGCAAGGTGCTTTCGGGCGGTGTGGACGCCGCCGCACTGCAGCGCCCCAAGCGCTTCTTCGGTGCCGCGCGCAAGGTCGAAGAAGGTGGCTCGCTCACCATCATCGCCACTGCGTTGGTCGACACCGGCAGCCGCATGGACGAAGTGATCTTTGAAGAATTCAAGGGTACGGGCAACTGCGAAATCCACCTGAACCGCCGCCTGTACGAAAAGCGTGTATTCCCCGCCATCGAACTCAACAAGAGCGGCACGCGCCGCGAAGAGCTTCTGCTGGCGCCCGAGATCCTGCAAAAGACCCGCATCCTGCGCCAGTTCATGTACAACATGGACGAGATCGAGTCGATGGAGCTGATGATCAAGAACATGAAGGCCACCAAGACCAATGTGGACTTCTTTGACATGATGCGAAGAGGAGGGTGACAACCCTCTGAGGCGCTTTCGCGCCTTCCCCTTCTCTCGAATTGCTACGCAATTCAGGAAGGGAGACACTGCCAGCGCGGCGGGGCGGCCCTTGCGCGGCGGTTCTGGCCAAGGCCTTGCCCGTTTCAGCCGTTACGGGCCGTCGCGAAAATGCCATCAGACCGCCTGTGCAATAATAGAGGGCTTTTTCTGCGGAAAGTACGTTGGATGTTCCACGGAGCAAAGGTTGCTCCGGGTTCAGCGCGGCTCCCGCACTTGACAAGGATTGATCATGAAAGAAGGCATTCACCCCAACTACCGCGAAGTCCTGTTCTCGGACCTGTCCAACGGTTTCAAGTTCGTGACCCGTTCGTGCGTGAACACGAAGGAAATGGAAACCTTCGAAGGCAAGGAATATCCGCTGTTCAAGCTGGATACGTCCTCTGAATCGCACCCCTTCTACACCGGTACGCAAAAGTCAGTGGACAACATGGGTGGCCGCGTGGAGCGCTTCCGCAACCGTTTCGGCAAGACCGCAGCGAAGTAATTCGCCCTTGCGTTCCCGCCAAAAAGGCAGCCCGGGCAACCGGGCTGCCTTTTTCCGTTGGTTTTGCCCTTATTCTCGGTGGCTTCGCTTTGCCGCCCTCTGACGCGTGAATCCACCGACCCCCGCCATCGTTACCCAGAACGCTGTCAGCCCCCTGCCACGCTGGGCACTGGTACTGCTGTGTATTGCCTATGTCGTGCCCGGCTTCGTCGGGCGCGACCCGTGGAAAAGTGCGGATGTCACGGCGTTTGGCTACATGCTGGAGCTGGCCCACGGGCGTACGCCCTGGCTGAGCCCCCTGCTGGGCGGCATGCCCCCGGAAACCGAGGGACTGCTGCCGTACTGGCTGGGCGCTTGGGCAATTCAGCTGGCGCCCCAGTGGGTTTCTGCCGAGATGGCGGTGCGCCTACCCTTCGCACTCCTGCTGGTCATCACCCTCATTGCCACGTGGTACGCCGTCTACTACCTCGCACGCAGCCCCGGCGCCCAGCCTGTGGCCTTTGCCTTTGGGGGCGAAGCCAATCCACCCGACTACGCCCGCGCCATTGCCGATGGCGGGTTGCTGGCCCTGATTGCCTGCCTGGGCCTCGCGCAGCTCTCGCATGAGGTCACCAGCTATCTGGTGCAGCTCAGTTGCACGGCGCTGATCTTTTTTGCGGTTGCAGCCATGCCCCACCGCACCGTAGCCCCTGCCGTGGCGCTGGCCACAGGCATGGTGGGGCTCACGCTGGCAGGCGCGCCGGCGCTTGCAGCATTGCTGGGACTGGGCAGCATGGTGGTGGTGGTGTATGCGCCAGGCAGCCAGACAGACCATCGCCTGCGCTGGGCCCTGGCCCTCGGGGCAATCACGTTGGCAGCGGCGCTGATCGCCTGGGGGCTCGATCTCTGGCGCTGGCGAATTGTGGATTCCGGCTCAGGCGGCAAAGAGTGGCAGAGCCTGGCGCGGCTGCTGCTGTGGTTTGGATGGCCCGCCTGGCCCCTGGCCCTGTGGACGCTATGGCGCTGGCGCAAGCAGATCATCAGCCGCCAGGGGCACAGGCACCTGCTGCTCCCGCTGTGGTTCTCGGCAGTCTCCATTGCCGCCACCATCACCACCCAACCTGCAGACAGGGCCCTGCTGCTGGGGCTGCCGGCCCTGGCCGCACTGGCAGCGTTTGCACTGCCCACGCTGCGGCGCAGTGTGGGGGCGCTGATCGACTGGTTCACGCTGCTGTTCTTCACCGTTTCTGCGCTGGCGATCTGGGTGATCTGGATTGCCATGCAAACGGGCGTTCCAGCCAAGCCTGCAGCCAATGTGGCCAAGCTGGCCCCTGGTTTTGTGCCGCAGTTTTCCGCACTGGCGCTGGTCGTGGCCCTGGCGGCCACCGTGGGCTGGTGCAGCCTGGTGTGGTGGCGCGCCGCGCGCAACCGGGCGCCCATCTGGAAGAGCCTGGTGCTGCCAGCCAGCGGCGCTGCGCTCGGCTGGCTGCTGCTGATGACCTTGTGGTTGCCGCTACTGGACTACGCCCGCAGCTATCGCCCCCAGGTTCGCAGTGTGATGGCCGCACTGGGCCCATCCCCGGGCTGTGTGCAGACGTTAGGGTTGAACCGTGCCCAGGTGGCGGCTCTGCAGTACCACGGTGGCCTCTCGCTGCAGAGGGCGGGCCTGCAGGACGAGTGCGACTGGCTGGTGGCTGACATCGCCTCCTGGCCTCCGTCCGAGCGCATGGTGAATGTGGCGCGCTGGGAAGCCCGGGCCACCATTCCACGCCCCACTGACAAGAACGATCACCTTCTGGTGTTTCACCGTGCGGGGCCTGCACGCTGATGCCCGAATGATGCCGGAGTAATGTCGGAGCTTTCGACCATCTCGCGCCACGCCATCACGGTGCTGGCCGGGCAACTGGCGGTGATGGCGTTTGGCGTGACAGACACCATCGTCGCCGGGCGCCATGGACAAGCCTCGCTGGCGGCACTCTCGGTGGGCAGCGCCATCTTCATCAGCGTGTATGTGGCGCTGATTGGCGTGCTGCAGGCGCTGCTTCCGGTGTGGGCCGAGTTGCGCGGCGCCCGGCAGACCGACAGCCTGGGCCGGTCTCTGCGGCAGTCGCTGTACCTGTGCGGCGCGGCCTCACTGGTGGGCATGGCCATCCTGCTGTCCCCCGCCCCCCTGCTGCGCTGGACCGAGGTGCCGCCAGCCCTGCGCACCGAGGTGGAGAGTTACCTGGCCGTGCTGGCCCTGGCACTGCCGCCTGCCCTGCTTTTTCGCATCTACAGCACCTTGAACCAGGCCCTGGGCCGCCCCAAGCTGGTGACCTGGCTGCAGGTGGGCTCGCTGTTCATCAAGCTGCCACTGTCGATCTGGTTCACCTTTGGCGGCGCAGGGCTGCCTGCGCAAGGCGTGGTGGGATGCGCGTGGGCCACCCTGGTGGTCAACGGCAGCATGCTTGCGCTGGCCATCTGGCTGCTGCGCACGCAGGACATCTATGAACCCCTGCGCATCTGGCGCCGTATGGAGCCCCCGCACTGGCCCACCATTGCGGGCTTTGCCCGCCTGGGCATCCCGGCCGGGCTGGCTGTGATGGTGGAGGTGACGTCGTTCACGCTGATGGCGTTGTTCATTGCACGCCAGGGCACCACCGCATCGGCGGCGCACCAGATCGCGGCCAATGTGGCGGCTGTGCTCTACATGGTGCCGCTGTCGCTGGCCATCGCCACCAGCGCCCGCGTCAGCTACTGGCTGGGCACTGGCGATCCAGCACGCGCGCGCAAGGTGGTTTTTATAGGTTTTAGGCTTTCAGCGCTTATTGGTATTGCGCTAGCAGCTATATTATTAATAGCAAAAAATCAGATTGGCGGTTTGTATTCCACCAACACCGGCGTGGTGGCCCTGACGGGCGGGGTCATCGTGTGGGTGGCTGCGTACCACGCAGCCGATGCACTGCAGACGCTGTGCGTGTTTGTCTTGCGCTGCTACCGCATCACCGTGGCGCCGCTGGTGGTGTATTGCGTGTTGCTGTGGGGTGCGGGTTTGGGGGGCGGCTACCTGCTGGCCTACCGGGGCCTGGGGCCTTGGGCAGCGGAGCCATCGCCCACACCTTTCTGGGCCGCAAGCGCTGCGGCGCTGTGGTTCACTGCCGCGCTGTTCCTGGCCATGCTGTGGCGTGCGGTCAGACCGGCAGCGAAAACCCGCGCAACCGGTTCGCGGGGAAGGTGACCGAGAACACCGAGCCCTTGCCCAGCGTGCTGGCAATGTCCAGCGTGGCCCCGTGCCGCTGCAGCACATGCTTGACGATGGCTAGCCCCAGGCCGGTGCCACCGGTCTCGCGGGAGCGGCTGCGGTCCACGCGGTAAAAACGCTCTGTCAAACGCGGAATGTGTTCGGGTGCGATTCCCGGGCCTGTGTCCTGCACCGAGAAAACTGCGCAGCCATCTTCCATGCGGTGCCACGCCACCGTGATCACCCCACCCGCAGGCGTGTAGCGCACAGCATTGCTGATGAGGTTCGACAATGCGCTTTGCAACTCGGTGGGCACGCCTGCAATGTCGCCCTCGGCATGCAACGCGTCCTTCGACGGAAACACCATTACATGCTGGCGCGGCTGGTTTTGCGAGAGCACGGCCGACAGCGCACGCCCCTCCTCCTCGCACCGCTGCATGAGCGCCTGCACGGGCGTCCACTCCGCCATGCCCGGTGGCGGACTGCCCTCCAGGCGCGACAGGGTCAAAAGGTCTTGCACCACACTTTGCATGCGCAGCGCCTGCTGGGCCATCATGCCCAGGTAGCGCGAGCGCTCGTCGGCACTCAGGGGCAAGGTCTGCAGCGTTTCGACAAAACCGGTCAGCACCGTCAGGGGCGTGCGGATCTCATGGGACACGTTCGCCACGAAGTCGCGCCGCATGGCCTCGGCCTGCTCCAGCGCCGTGACATCGCGCGACAGCAGCAGGGTGCGCCCGTCGCCATAGGGGTGCAGATGCACCGAGATGCGCACCGGCCGCGATGGCGTACTGAATCGCCCCTCCAGCACCACGTCGTGGTTGAAATCCTGGGCGGCATAGTAGGCCGTGAACTCGGGGTCGCGCACCAGATTGCCGATCGACTGCATCACATCGCGCTGGGCGTCAAAGCCGAACTGGCTGGCGGCCATCTGGTTGCACCACTCGATGCGGCCTTGCGCATCCAGCAGCACCACCCCATTGGGCGTGGCCTGCAGCGCGGCCAGGATCTCCTGCAGCCGGTCCTGGCTGTCGCGGATCTGGGTCTCCTGTCTGCGCAAAAGGCGCCGCGCACGGTCTGCCGCCTCACCCCAGATGCCGCGCATGGCCGGGACTTCGGACAGGTCACCCGTGCGCAGCCAGCGCAGCACACGCGCGCCACGCAGCAGATCCCAGACAAACCAGGCCCACGCCGCCAGAGCGGCGCCCAGGGCTGCGCCCCAGGGACCACCCTGCCACCATCCCAGCCCGCCACCCGCTATCTGCCAGAGCAGGAAATACGAAATACGCCACAGCATGCGGTCAGCAACGCCTTCTCAGAAAAACAGGGGCGCATCCTGTGCGCCCCATCGACAACATCAGGCCCGCGCCCTCAGCACCTGTTCACACTCTCGCTGGAGATCATGACCAGACTCTCAGCCTCTCAGGCCTGCAACTGCACCTGGGGCTGGGCGGTGAGCCGGTAGCCCGCGCCACGCACGGTTTCCACCATCACGGAGGCGGCGCCCAGGGCTTCGCGCAGCCGCTTGACGTGCACATCCACTGTGCGCTCCTCGATGAAAACATGGTCACCCCACACCTTGTCGAGCAATTGCGAGCGGTTGTGTACACGTTCGGCGTGTTTCATGAGAAAGTGCAGCAGCTTGAACTCGGTGGGGCCCACCTTGAGCGGCTGCCCCTGGAAGGTCACGCGGTAGGTCCCGGCGTCGAGCACCAGCTCGCCAATGGTCACGCTGTCGCTGACCTGCTCGGGAGCACGACGGCGCAGCACGGCACGGATCCGCGCCAGCAGCTCCTGCGTGGAGAACGGCTTGGTGATGTAGTCGTCGGCACCCGCATCGAGCCCAGCGATCTTGTCGGGTTCATCGCCCCGGGCCGTCAACATCAGGATCGGGATCGGCTTGGTGCGGCTGTCCGCACGCCACTTGCGTGCCAGCGACAAGCCGCTTTGCCCCGGCAGCATCCAGTCGAGCAGGATGACATCCGGCAGCACGGCATCCAGCTCGCGCTGGGCCGAGTCACCATCTTCCGCCCAAAAGGGCTGGAATCCGTTGTGGCGTAGATTGACTGCAATCAACTCGGCAATCGCAGGTTCGTCCTCAACGATGAGGACGCGTGGGAGCTTTCTCATAGTTTTGCCAAAGCTCTTTTTTTACAGAACGGCTGACTCGATCTCATCGAGGGCAGTGTGGCGCACATCCTTGCCCTTGACCAGATAGATGATCAACTCAGCCACGTTCTTGGAATGGTCGCCGATGCGCTCAATCGCCTTGGCCAGGAACAGCAGGTCCAGGCTGGGGGAGATGGTGCGCGGGTCTTCCATCATGTAGGTGATGAGCTTGCGCACGAATCCATCGAATTCCTTGTCGATCAGGTCGTCTTCCTTGAGGATGGCCACCGCCGCCTTGACGTCGAGGCGCGCAAAAGCATCCAGCGTCTTGCGCAGCAGGCCCGACGCCAGCTCGGCTGCCGTGCGCAGGTCGCTCGACGGCAGCGAGCGCGGTGCACCACTCTCGATGATGGAGCGCACCATACGGGCCATCTTGTTGGCCTCATCACCCATGCGTTCGAGGTTGGCTGTTGCCTTGGAGAAGGCCAGCAGCAGGCGCAGGTCGCGCGCCGTCGGCTGACGGCGGGCGATGATGGACGACAGCTCCTGGTCGATCTCGACCTCCATCGCATTGATACGGGTTTCCATCGAGGCCACAGTCTCCACGGCCTCCAGGCTGAACTGCGACAGGGCGTACACCGCCTGGCGAATCTGCGATTCCACCAGGCCACCCATCTCCATCACACGGGCGGAGACGCTGTTGAGTTCGCTGTCGAACTGGGACGAAAGGTGTTTATCGGGCATCTGCTGTCTCCTTAGCCGAAACGGCCGGTGATGTAGTCTTCGGTTTCCTTGCGCTCGGGCTTGAAGAAGATCTGCTCGGTAGCACCGAACTCGATCATTTCGCCGAGGTACATGTAGGCCGTGTAGTCGCTGCAGCGGGCTGCCTGCTGCATGTTGTGCGTCACGATGGCAATCGTGTAGTCGTGCTTGAGTTCGTCGATCAGCTCTTCGATCTTGGCAGTGGACAGCGGGTCCAGCGCCGAGGTGGGTTCGTCAAGCAGCAGCACAGAAGGCTTGACCGCGACGCTGCGTGCAATGCACAGGCGCTGCTGCTGTCCGCCGGAGAGCGACAAACCGCTTTGGTGCAGCTTGTCCTTCACCTCGGTCCACAAGGCGGCCTTGGAGAGCGCCCATTCCACGCGGTCGTCCATCTCGCTTTTGCTCAGGCTTTCGTAGAGCTTCACACCGAAGGCGATGTTGTCGTAGATGGACATGGGAAACGGCGTGGGTTTCTGGAACACCATGCCGATGCGGGCGCGCAGCAGGTTGATGTCCTGCTTGGGGTCCAGGATGTCCTGGCCGTAGAAGTTGATGGTGCCTTCGGCACGCTGGCCCGGGTACAGGCTGTACATGCGATTCAAAGTGCGCAGCAGGGTGGACTTGCCACAGCCCGAGGGGCCAATGAAAGCAGTCACCTTGTGCTCGGCAATGTTGAGGCTGACGTTGCGCAGCCCCTGAAACTTGCCATAGAAGAAGCTGAGGTTGCGAAGTTCCAGCGCATTCTTGCTGGGGGTGACGGTAGCGGTGGCGTTCATTGTCAAATCCTGAAAATGGAGGCTGTCTGGGTGGTGTCTGCGTAATGGGCCGACAGGTCAGGCACGGCTCTTCTCGCGCAGGAAAACCCGCGCCACGATGTTGAGGATCAGCACCGACAACGTGATGAGCAAAGCCCCACCCCAGGCCAGGCGCACCCAGTTTTCGTAAGGGCTCAGAGCAAACTGGAAGATCACCACCGGCAGGTTGGCCATGGGGGCATTCATGTTGGTACTGAAGAACTGGTTGTTGAGCGCCGTGAACAACAGCGGCGCAGTCTCGCCACTGATGCGGGCCACAGCCAGCAGCAAGCCCGTCATCACGCCACTGCGCGCAGCACGCAGGGTGACCATGGTGGACACTTTCCAGCGTGGTGCACCCAGTGCAAAAGCAGCCTCGCGCAGACTGCCGGGAACCAGGCGCAGCATGTTCTCGGTGGTACGGACCACCACCGGCACGGCGATCAGCGACAAGGCCAGGCTACCGGCCCAACCAGAGAAGTTGCCGACCGTCGCCACGGCAATGGCATAGACGAACAGGCCCAGAACGATGGAGGGCGCGGACAACATGATGTCGGTCACAAAGCGGGTGAGTTCGGCCGTCTTGCTCTGGTCGCCGTATTCCGCCAAGTACACGCCAGCCAGTACACCAATTGGTGTGGATACCAGCACGGTAAAACCTACCATCATGAGGCTACCGACGATGGCATTGGCCAGCCCGCCGCCTTCCGATCCGGGCGCCGGCGTGGACTGGGTGAACATGTTCCAGTCCAGCGCAGCAAAGCCGTTGGACAGCAGAACGCTCAGGATCCAGAGCAGCACGAACAGACCCAGCACCATCGCCCCCAGGGAAAGGGTTAGCCCGATGGCGTTGGAGCGCTGGCGCTTTTTGTAGAGTTGTTGGTTGAATTCCATGGAGCTTGTCTCAAAAGAGGTTCATGGTCAGGGCGTGAGGACTCAAAGGCCCTTGGCCTTTTCAGCACGCAGCATCAGGATCTTGGCGGCCGAAAGCACCACGAAGGTGATCACGAACAGCAGGAAACCCAGCGCGAACAACGTGGAAAGATGGAAGTCAGCCGCCTCGCCGAACTCGTTGGCCAGCGTAGAGGCAATCGAGGTTCCCGGCGAAAAGAGGGATGTCGGCATGCGGTTGGCGTTGCCGATCACAAAGGTCACGGCCATGGTCTCCCCCAGAGCGCGGCCCAGGCCCAGCATGATTCCGCCTATAACGCCCTTTTGGGTGTAAGGCAGCACCACGCGGCGCACCACTTCCCAGGTCGTGCAGCCCAGGCCATAGGCAGACTCGCGCAGGATGGGCGGAACAATCTCGAACACGTCGCGCATCACGGCCGCCACAAACGGCAGCACCATGAACGCGAGCACGATACCGGCCGCCAGGATGCCAAAGCCGTTGGTGCTGCCGCCAAACAGAAAGCCCACCAGCGGCATGGAGCCCAGCAGCTTTTGCACCGGCATCTGGAAGTAATCGGCAAACAGCGGGGCAAATACGAACAGACCGAACATGCCGTAGATGATCGAGGGAACGGCCGCCAACAGCTCCACTGCGGTGCCCAGGGGGCGCCGCAGCCAGACCGGGCAGGTTTCCGTCAGAAAAAGGGCAATGCCAAAAGCCAGAGGCACCGCAATCAGCAGCGCAATGCCAGCACTGGCCAGGGTGCCGACGATGGCAATCGCAGCACCGAACTCTTCATTGATGATGTCCCATTCCACGCGCCAGATGAACTGGACACCGAACTTATGGAACGTCGGCCAAGCGTAGATGAACAGAGAGACGATGATCCCCAGCAGCGCCGCCAGCACCAGCAGCGAAAGACTTTGGGTCAACCGATGAAAAAAGATGTCCTGAAGACGCTGCCGCCTGGCAATCGATACCATCGACTCCGTAGGGGCGTCCGTCTTTTTGGCGGACCCGGGTTGCGAACTCATGGTGGTTCCCACGCTCATGTTGACTCCCATCTGGCTTCTGGAGATCCCCACAAACCAGCACCCATCGGCCAGCCAAGGCGGCCGATGGGGGGTATTCTGGGGCAGACTGACTTACTTCTTGATCTGCGACCAGACTTTGGAACGGATCTCGGCGGTCAGGCTATCAGGCAGCGGCACATAGTCCAGCTCCGTGGCCATGCCCTTGCCATTCTTGAACGCCCAGTCAAAGAACTTCAGAACTTCGGCCGACTGCGCCTTGTCCGCAGGGTCCTTGTACATCAGGATGAACGAGGCTGTGCTGACAGGCCAGCTTTCTGCACCCTTGGCATTGACCATCGAGATGCCCATGCCAGGCACGCTGAACCAATCTGCGCTGGCAGCAGCGGCTGCAAAGGTCTTGTCATCTGGGCTTACGTACTTGCCGTCAGCGTTTTGCAGCTGCAGGAAGTTCATGTTGTTCTTTTTGACGTAAGCGTATTCCACATAACCTACAGCGCCCTTCACGCGGGTCACATTGGCGGCCACGCCTTCATTGCCCTTGCCACCCACCGACGACGCAGCAGGCCACTTCACGGCAGCGCCCTTGCCCACGGAGTCTGCCCATTCCTTGCTGACAGCAGACAGGTAGTCGGTCCAGTTGAACGTGGTGCCCGAACCATCAGCGCGGTGAACCACGGTGATGTTTTGGTCCGGCAAGGTCTTGCCCGGGTTCAGTGCGGCCAGCTTGGCGTCATTCCACTTGGCGATCTTGCCCAGGAAGATTTCTGCCAGCACAGGGCCCGTCACGCGCAACTCGCCGGGCTTGAAGCCTTCCAGATTGACCACGGGCACCGTACCACCAATGATTGCGGGGAACTGCACCATGCCATCTTTGTCAAGGTCAGCACCCGGCAAGGGGGCATCGGTAGCACCAAAGGCCACGGTCTTGGCGCGAATCTGGCGGATGCCCCCGGAAGAGCCGATGGACTGATAGTTCAGCCCCGTGCCCGTTTCCTTTTTGTAGGCTTCAGCCCATTTGGCGTACATGGGGAACGGGAAGGTTGCACCAGCGCCGGTGATGTCCGCCGCAAAAGCACTACCTACAGCCATGGAGGCCAGTGCTACAGCGACGGTTTTGAGAAATGTGCGTTTCATTATTCAGTACCTTTTGGCTAGGGTTGACAGGAACAGGCTGAACTCTAGGGCTCCAAGATGACAATTCAGTGACACAACCCTCCCCCATCCCAGCAACTGCAACACAGGCATTCCACCCCCGTCCAACATCAGTAACGTCGTCATTGATTTGTCATACAAGCCGCAGACACTGGCGAAGATCACAGTCTCACGACCAGCCCTCCCGCCGTCCTGGTGGCGATGCGCTTTGCGCGGGCGCACCCAACGCTCGCGGTACCATGCCGAACGAAGCTCCAACCAGAAAAACATGCAGAACGGCACACGCCTCGCCGCAGTCGACCTCGGCTCCAACAGTTTTCGCCTTGAAATCGGGCGTTATGAGTTCGGTCATATCCAGAGGGTGGAATACCTCAAGGAGACCGTGCGCCAGGGCAATGGCCTGGACGAAGACCGCAATCTGACCCGCGACGCCATGGAGCGCGGCTGGGCCTGCCTGGCGCGATTTGGAGAGCGCTTGGCGGGTTTTCCGCGCTCGCAGGTTCGCGCCGTGGCCACCCAGACCCTGCGCGAAGCACGCAACCGGGAAGAGTTTCTGTCACGCGGGAGCGAAGTGCTTGGCTATCCCATCGACGTCGTCTCCGGCCCCGAAGAAGCGAGACTGATCTACCGGGGCGTCGCCCGCCTGCTCCCGCAGTCTGACGAGCGCCGCCTGGTGGTGGACATCGGGGGGCGCTCCACCGAACTCATTTTGGGCCAGCAATTCACGCCCCATGCCGTGGCCTCGTACCGCGTGGGCAGCGTAGCGTGGTCGCAGCGCTACTTTGCCAATGGCGAGTTCACCACGCAGGCGTTCCTGGCTGCCGAAATTGCAGCCAAGGCCGTGCTGGACGAAGCGCTGGAAACCTTCCAGCCAGATGCCTGGGAGGTGGCCTACGGATCATCCGGCACAGCTGGCGCCGTTGGCGACGTGCTTGCAGCTGCGGGCGGCCCCCAAGGCGTCATCACCCGCGAAGGCCTCAACTGGCTGCACGAACGCCTGCTGCGCGCCCAATCTGCGGATCGCATCCGCATGGAAGGCCTCAAGGAAGAACGGCGCGCCGTCATTGGCGGAGGGATCAGCGTACTGCGCGCCGTGTTTGATCTGCTGGACATCGAGCAGATGCAGGTGGCCCAGGGCGCCTTGCGCCAAGGCGCACTCTACGATCTACTGGACCGCGAACAACCCGGAACCGACCTGCGCACCGCCACCGTGAACGGCCTGATGCAGCGGTTTGGCGTGGACATGGAGCACGCGGAACGGGTTGCGCGCACGGCCTGTACGCTGTTTGACCAGGCTACGCCTTTTGGAAGTGAGCGAGCATCGCGCAAGCTCGACTGGGCGGCCCGGCTTCACGAAATTGGTTGCCTGATATCCCATAGCGATTCCCACCGCCATGGCGCCTACATCCTCGACAACACCGACGCAGCCGGATTTGCAGTCCCTGAACTGCACCGCTTGGGCATCTTGGTTCAAGGTCAGCGCGGCAAGGTCCGCAAGCTGGAAGCGGACCTGCAAGACCCCGTCTTCGTGCTTCAACTGCTGAGCATGCGGCTGGCTGTGGCACTGTGCCACGCCCGCCGCGACCCCGACACCCAGGGCTTGTCACTGCAGACTCAAGGCCACCGTTTCATTCTGAAAGCCCGCGCTGGCTGGGCTACGGCGTTTCCACAATCTGCACACCTGCTGCGCGAAGAAATCCAGGCATGGCAGAAGACCCCTTGGGAACTGGTGGTTGACCTTCCCTGAGCATTGGCAATAAACTATATAAACTGTTTATACCGTTTATTGAAAGCGTTTGTTTGCCATGACCACTTCAAGCCCCGCCCTGCCCGCAGCCCCCTCGCCCAGCCCCGCCCCCACCACAGTGGCAAAGTCGGTCAAGCCGGCTGCGGCGGCCACCAAGGCTCCCGCCAAAACGGCTGCGGTCGCCAAGCAGCCACAAAAAGCAGTCACAAAGCCTGCCTTGGCTTCCAAGAAAAAGGCGTCCACCGCCACGCAAGTGCCACCGAAATTGACCAAGACCCCCCCCGCTCCAGCCGCCGCCCGGGATACCAAGGCCAAGAAGCCCAAGCTGGTGCGCGACAGTTTCACTATTCCCAAAGATGAATACGCAGTCATAGAAACCCTGAAGCAGCGCTCGGCTGCTCTCGCCCAGCCCGTGAAGAAAAGCGAGCTGTTGCGCGCGGGCTTGAAGGTCCTGGCCGCCATGTCTGACGCCGCCCTGCGCAGCGCGGTACAGGCAGTACCTTCCATCAAGACAGGTCGCCCCAAGGCGGAAGCCGCGCCTGCGGTTCCGGCGCCCGCCACCAAAACGTCGACCAAAGCCTCGCGCAAGTAGCCCCAGCTGTACCGAGGCATCCCCTCGGCACAACAGGTCTCAAAGAAACTCGGGGGACTGGACGGTGATCAACAAGGTCTGGCTCTGGTCCAGCCGCTGCCGCTGCCTCAACCACCAGACAGCTCCCTTGCGCACAGCGCATTCCGAAGCCTGCAGCCCCATCAGCTGCGCAATGGTCTGGCCCAGCATGGGTTGATGGCCCACAACCAGCACCGTCCCCTTGGCGCGCGGCCACTGCACAAGGTCCAGCAGATCTTGCGGCGTTCCACCAGGTAACAGCTCGGCGCGCATCTTGAACTTGCGCCCCAGGGCGTTGGCCGTTTGCTCGGTGCGCCGGGCCGGACTGGCAAGCACGCGCAAGCCCTCGGGCAATTGCCGGTCCAGCCAGGCCGCCATGCGCGCTGCCTGCTTTTCCCCGCGCGACGTCAAGGCCCTCGCCAGATCATCACCCGCCTCTGCGAGCTCCTCTGCCTCCGCATGGCGCCACAGGATGAGGTCCATCATGCCGCCCCCTGGTCCATGCGCGTCCCCGACGGGGCTGGACCGTAGCGAACCATTAAAGCGTTCTGGGCACCCAACCCATCCTGCGGACGGGGGGCTCGGCTGTAGGAGCCGTCAGCGTTCAGCGTCCATGCATCCCGGTCGTCATGCAAATAGGCGACCAGGCACTCGTCAACAATCTGCTGCCGCAGGCGCGGGTCTGTCACAGGCCAGGCCAACTCCACACGCCGCATCATGTTGCGGTTCATCCAGTCGGCGCTGGAAAGGTACAGATCTTCCTCCCCCCCGCTGCGGAAGTAGAAGACACGTGTGTGCTCCAGGAAGCGGCCGATCACCGACCGTACACGGATGTTGTCGGTCACCCCGGGCACCTGGGCTGCCAGCATGCAAGCTCCCCGCACGATAAGATCAATGCGCGCACCGCGCTGGCCGGCCACGATCAGAGCACGCATCAGGGCCTCGTCGGTCAGGGCATTCATCTTGGCCACGATCCGCGCATCCTCTCCCCGGCTGGCCGCCAGACCCACTTGTTCGATTTTCTCCAGCATTCGCCGGTGCAGATGGAACGGAGCCAGCATCAGCTTGCGCAGCTTGGGCGGGCGGTTCTGGCTCGCAAGGTGATTGAACACCCCGTCCATGTCGGCGGTGGTTTCTTCATCGGCCGTAAGGTAGCTCAGATCGGTATACAGCCGTGCAGTACGTACGTTGTAGTTGCCCGTGGATAGGTGCCCGTAGCGCCGCAGTTTTCGCCCTTCCCTGCGCGTAACCAGCAGCATCTTGGCGTGCGTCTTGAGACCCACTACGCCGTAGACCACTTGGGCGCCAATCGACTCCAGGGCCTCGGCCCAGTTGATATTGGCCTCTTCATCAAAGCGCGCCTTGAGTTCCACCACCGCCATGACCTCTTTGCCACGGCGTACGGCCTCGGTGAGCAGGTCCATAAGTTCGGAGTCCGCGCCGGTGCGGTAGATGGTCTGTTTGATGACAAGCACATCAGGGTCATTGACGGCTTCACGCAAAAAGGCAAGGAGCCCGTCAAAACTCTCGAACGGCTGGTGGATCAGCACATCGTGCTTGCGCAGTTGTTCCAGGATGGACACGCCGGATTGCAGCTGCCGGGGCCACGCGGAATTCCAGGGCGGAAAGAGCAGGTCCGGCGCATCCACCAGATCCACCAGTTGCGTCAAACGCACCAGGTTCACTGGGCCATGCACCCGGTACAAAGCAGCAGCCGGCAAAGCAAACTGCGCCAACAGAAAATCCGACAAAAACTGCGAACACCCGGAGGACACCTCCAGCCGTACCGCCTGCCCATAGTGCCGGTGTTGCAAGCCCTGGCGAAGGGCTGTCCGCAGGTTGCGCACATCCTCTTCGTCCAGTGCCAAATCGGAATGGCGCGTCACGCGGAACTGCGAGAATTCCGTGACCTCCCGCCCCGGGAAAAGATCCTCCAGATGCGCGCGAACAATGCTGGAGAGGCTCACGAAAAGAGCCTCCCCAGGCGCCACGCGGGCGGGCATGCGGATCAGCCTTGGCAGCGCACGCGGCACCTTGACGATGGCAATCTCGTTCTCCCTGCCGAAAGCGTCGTGGCCCTTCAGGCGAACAATGAAGTTCAGCGATTTGTTGGCCACCTGTGGAAACGGATGGGCCGGATCCAGCCCCACTGGAATCAGCAGTGGCCGGACCTCGTTCACAAAATAGTCGTGGACCCAGCGCTTTTGGGCGGGTGATCGCTCGCCATACCCCACGATGCGAATCCCGTGCGCGGCAAACGCAGGCACCAGGGACTCGTTGTACAGCGCGTATTGCCGCTCCACCAGGCTGTGTATTTTGGCGGCCATGGCTTCGAACGATGCCGTCGAATAGAGCCCTTTGGTCTCACCTTTTTGAGCAGCGGTAATGTGCGGCGCAGCACGGACCTCAAAAAATTCGTCGAGATTGGACGACACGATGCACAGATATCGCAATCGTTCCAGTAGCGGCACATCCGGCCTCACAGCCCAGTCGAAAACACGCTCGTTGAAAGCCAGGATGCTGTGGTCCCTGTCCAGAAACATGTGAGGGGGCGCGCTGGCGGACTGTGAGGATCCTCCGCTCGTGCCACTGTCCGGCGACAGGGAGGCGTTGGCATGCACGAGAGCATCATCGGAAGGCAAAGGCAACATGGGTACGCAAACGCGGCTAGTGCAGGATGGCAGCAGTATTTAACGCCCAGATGACAAAGATGTGACAGATTTTGTGACAGTCACACGAGGCGAGCCCTGCGCTTGGGCTGGAACCAGATACTGCTCGAACAGCCGGGCGGCATGCGCCCAGGTGAAATCGAGTGCCCGTGCGCGCGCTTCGGACCGGGGTATCGCCAGTGCCTGCTGGCTTGCCACGAGCAAATCGTTGTGCAGCACGCCCCCTCTGGGCGGCTGACCTGAATGCGCCCCCAGCACCTCCATCGGGCCGTCCTCAGGGTAGGCGGCCACCGGCGTCCCGCAGGCCATTGCCTCCAGCATGACCAAGCCGAAGGTTTCTGACCGGCTGGGAAACACAAACACATCCGCAGCCGCATATACCTGCGCCAGCGCGGCACGGTCCAGGATGCCCAGCCAACGGACCTGCGGATACTTGGCCTTGAGGCGAGCTTCCAGTGGACCGACCCCGCACACCACCTTGGAGCCTGGTATGTCCAGCTGGAGGAAAGCTTCGATGTTTTTCTCGTACGAAATCCGCCCGACATACAAGGAGACGGGGTGCGCCAAAGCACCCGTGAGCGGGCTCTGGATGGTTGCACCGTGGAACGGAAAAGCCCGTGTGTCCACCCCATGGGTCCATGGGCGCAGATTGCGAAAGCCCCGTCGCTCCAGCATCTGCAAAACGCCTTGCGTAGGCACCATCACCCCCGAAGATGGCCGGTGAAAGTGCCTGAACAGCGCATACCCCCATCGCAGTGGCACGCGCAGCGCTGCATGCAGTATTTCCGGAAATCGCGTGTGGAAAGCGGTAGTGAATGCCAACCCCTTGCGCAGGCAATAGCGGCGCCCTGCCCAGCCCAACGGCCCTTCCGTGGCAAGGTGAATGGCATCGGGTTTCATCGCGTCCAGCATCGTCGTCACCCGCTTCGCCGGGCGCACTGCCAAGTCGATGCCAGGATAGCCGGGGCACGGACGGGTTGCGAACTGGCCGGGGTGCAGCACCTGAACCTCGTGCCCGGCCGCTTCAAGCTCCTGCACCAGTTCCAGCAAGGTGGTAACCACCCCATTGACCTGGGGCAGCCAGGCGTCTGTCAACAAGGCAATTTTCATACAACGGCAGCCGACTCGGCCCGGGAAATATTGGCGACAGGAGAAGCCGGCCACAGCAACAGTTCCAGCCTGCCGTCCATGTGCTCGACCAAGGCGGAGTGGCTTTCCACCCAGTCGCCGTCATTGCAGTAAAGCGTCCCACCGATCTCGCGCATCTCGGCACGGTGGATATGGCCGCACACGACGCCGTCATGCCCCCTGCGGCGTGCTTCAGCCGCAACAGCCACTTCAAAGTCGGTGACGTAGTTCAGGGCCTTTTTGACCTTGCCTTTCAGGTAAGCCGACAAAGACCAGTAGGGCAGGCCCATGCGGGCGCGCAGTGTGTTGAGATACCGGTTGAGCTTGAGCGTGAATTCATAAAGGTTGTCGCCCAGATACGCCAGCCACTTGGCGCACTGGATGACTCCATCAAAATGGTCGCCGTGCGTGACCCAGAGGCTGCGGCCATCCGCCGTGGTGTGCACCGCATCGGCCCGCACCTCGATGCCTCCAAACGAGTGGCCTACGAACGCGCGGGCAAATTCGTCATGGTTGCCCGGCACAAACACCACCCGACACCCCTTGCGCGCACGGCGCAGCAGCTTTTGCACCACATCGTTGTGGGCCTGTGGCCAGAACCACTTGCGGCGCAGTTGCCAGCCATCGACGATGTCGCCCACAAGGTAGAGGTGATCGCTGGGGTGGTGCTTGAGAAAGTCCAGCAACGCAACCGCCTGGCAACCCGGCGTGCCCAGATGCAGATCAGAAATAAAGACCGCACGGTACCGACGATGACCAGCAGCGCAGGCATGTGCGTCTTCGGCCGCGTCCTCGTGGCCCATGGATGGCTCCATCCAGGGTCCCAGGGCATCGAATGCGGCGCGCATCAGGCCCCCAGAAAATGCTTGCGATAGCGAGGATGCAGGTCCGCCAGGCGCATCAGCATTGGCAGGTCAGCCGTGTTGAAGTCTGGATCCCAAGCCGGCGCGCCCAGCACGCGGGCCCCGAGCCGCAGGTAGCCTTTGATCAGCGCCGGTGGCTCCACCGTGATGGATCCGTCGAGTTGCTCCACGGGCAAGGGCAAACGGGGAAGCACGTGGTATTCGATGGGGGCAAGGTGTGTCTTTCGCACCTGCTGCCAGATGCTGGCGGCCGCATCGCCGCTGACAACACCGTTGTGAAGCATGGGGATGCTTGCGCAACCGATCATCGTGTCCAACTGGTTGCGCACCATAAAGTCCGCCAGCGCGCTCCACAAAGCCATGATCACACCGCCGTGGCGGTGGTCGGGGTGCACACAGCTGCGCCCCAATTCCACCATGCGGGGGCGCAGCGAGCGCAGCCGCGTCAGGTCAAACTCGGTATCGCTGTAAGTACCGCCGACGCGCCGGGCCTGGGCCGGAGTGAGCACCCTGTAAGTCCCAATGACTTGCTGGCTCTGGACATCGCGCACCAACAAGTGCTCGCAGTAATCGTCAAAAAGGTCCACGTCATGGCCCGCAATGGGGGTCGTCAATCGAGCGCCCATTTCCGCCGCAAACACGTCGAACCGCAGCCGCTGCGCCTGGCGCACTTCATCTTCATGGCGCGCCCAGGCCACCTGAATAGCGCCGCGTTCCGGCATCGGATGCGCAGCACCCGTCAAAGCGCCCACCCCTTGAAGCACTCTCGGGGAAGCAACTTCGGCAGACAGCGGTGGTGTCAAGGTGGGCAGTTCATTCATGGTGCAACATCTCCTTGCATGAGGATGGGTTGGGCTGAAGGCACCAACCATGGCCGGGAATCTTTTTTCCCTGCGAGCAAGTGTGGAATTGGGACGTGACGTCGCCATGTCGGAGGCGTGTCAATGCCGTGACAGCCGTTCACGCAGAAGCACCAACGCTCGCCATCGTGCGGACTGCATAATTGATTCAGGAACCCGCACCGTGCATGCCCCCTCCCCCGCTCGCCCCCGGAGCCCTGTTACGGGCCCACTGGTCGTGTTTGTTCTGGCGGCGCTGTGCGCAGGGGTGATGGTGTGGGCGCTGGAGCGCCAGGAGCATGCACAACAGCGCACCCAGGTGGCGGACATGGCGGGCGACCATGTGCAGGCCCTGCAACGCGCCATCGAGCTGGCCCTGTCGGCCAACAACGCCCTGGTGGCCCTCGTGCGCCAGGGAAAAGGCCAGGTAACGCAGTTTGAAGAGATCGGCACCCAGATGCTGCCGTTCTATCCGGGCATCGCCGCCATGGGGCTGTCACCCAACGGGGTGGTCAGGCACGTAGTTCCGCGCCAGGGCAACGAAAACTCCATCGGCTTCGATCAGCTCAACGACCCACGCCAAGGCCCCGAATCCGCCAGGGCACGGGAATCAGGCCGACTGACCCTGGCCGGCCCCATGGAACTGGTGCAAGGTGGCTTGGGAGTGGTGGGGCGCCAGCCTGTTTATCTGGAAGACACACAGGGCCACCGTGCCTTTTGGGGCTTTACCTACGTCACCATCCGATTGCCCGAGGTGCTGGCAGCCGCCCGACTGCCGCAATTGACCCAGCGGGGATACCACTACAGGTTGTGGCGCATCCGGCCCGACACGGGGGAAGAACAGACGATCGCAGCCTCGACCCCACCCGCTGGCCCCGACGCCGTGGGCCGTTCCTTGACGCTGCCCAACGGACAATGGACGTTGAGCCTGGTCCCCATCAAAGGCTGGGGAGACCCGGGCGTGCTGGCCATGCGATGCGCGGTGGCCTTGCTGTTTGCGCTGCTGATGACCTACCTCGCCCGGCTGCTTTTCGAGCTGAAGGCGCATGAGCGCGGTCTGGCCTACCAGGTGGCGCAGCGCACCTCGGAGATCCAGGCCACCCAGCAGCAGTTGCGTGCCACCGTCGATGCCATCCCGGACCCGCTTTTCGAGCTTGACCTGGACGGCCTGTACTGCAGCGTGCACAGTCAGCGCGCTGAGTTGCTCATGGCACCCGCAGACATGCTGGTCGGGCACAACGTGACCGAGGTACTGCCTGCGGTGGCCGCACTGTCGGTGATGGACGTGCTGAACGAAGCCCACGCCCAGGGCTGGTCCACCGGTCGGCAGATCGTGCTTGATCTGCCCAGTCTGGGCGCCACCTGGTTTGAGTTGTCTGCGGCGCGCAAGGCCACCTCCCCCAGCGCAAAGCCCAGGTTCATTGTGCTGTCGCGCGACATCACCGAACGCAAGCGGTCCCAGGAGCAGTTGCAGCTCACCGCCCAGGTGTTTGACCAGAGCAGTGAAGCCATCGTGATTGCCGACGCGGCGCATACCATCGTGCGCATCAACCGTGCATTCACACGGATCACCGGGTACACGGAAGCAGAAGCGGTAGGACAGTCGGTGCGTCTGCTCACGGTCGCCGGAGCCGACGATCACTTCCACACCGATACCGTCTACGCACAGTTGCCGCAGGGCGGAAGCTGGGAGGGCGAGGCCTGGGGGCGCCGCAAGGATGCATCCACCTACCCGCAGTGGCTGTCGGTCAGCAGCGTGCGAGACGGCAATGGCGTTGTCACGCATTCCATCACGCTGTTCCGCGACATCACCCAGCAGCGAGAGGCCCAGGACCGCATTCAACGGCTGGCCCACTTCGACCCGCTCACCAACCTTCCCAACCGCGCACTCCTGGCGGAACGCGCCCACCGCCACATTGCCGATGAGCAGGCGCGCGGCGGTACGCTGGCCATGCTGTTTCTGGACCTGGACCACTTCAAGAATGTCAATGATTCGCTGGGCCACAGAATCGGCGACATCCTGCTCGTGGCTGTCGCACAAAGGCTTCAGTCTCTCCTGAGGCCCCAGGACACGGTTTCGCGCCTGGGTGGGGACGAATTCCTGCTACTGCTCCCCGCCACTTCCGCCGCTGCCGCCGCCGACATGGCCACGCAGCTGCTGGCCGCCGTGGCCCAGCCCTTCCAGATTGACCCCTACGAACTCACCACCACCTTGTCGATCGGCATTGCGATGTACCCGGCCGACGGGGAATCGTTCGACACGCTGTACCAGCGGGCAGACGCCGCCATGTACCGTGCCAAGCAGAACGGACGCAACCGGTACGGATTCTTCACCGCCGATCTTGAAGCCCGCACCGCCCGCGCCCTCCAGATCGAAAATGCGCTGCGCCGTGCGCTGGAGCGCAACCAGTTTGAGCTGCACTACCAGCCGCAGGTCTCACTCACCACGCGCCAGGTGGTGGGTGCCGAAGCCCTGCTGCGCTGGCGCCATCCCGAACTGGGCCTGGTGTCGCCAGCCGAGTTCATCCCCGTGGCCGAGAGCAGCGGCATGATCGTGGCAATTGGCGAATGGGTCATCCACACAGCGGTGAGGGACACCAAACGCTGGCTGGATCTGCACCTGCCCCTGCGGGCCGTTTCCGTGAACGTTTCCGCCGTGCAATTCAGGCACCCCCAGTTGCCCGAGATGGTGACCCGCTGCCTGGAACAGGCTGGCCTGCCAGCCCGCAGGCTGGAGCTGGAGCTGACGGAGGGTGCCGCCGTGGACGATCCCGCCGCCGCACTGGCGATGATGGACCAGCTGCACGACCGGGGCGTGCGCCTGTCGATGGATGACTTTGGCACCGGGTACTCATCGCTGAGCTACCTCAAGCGTTTTCAGATCTACAAACTCAAGATCGACCAATCGTTTGTACGCGACCTCGAAGAGGATGCCAACGACCGCGCCATCGTGAGCGCCATCATCCGCATGGCGCAGGCGCTGGGTATGCAAACCACGGCAGAGGGGGTGGAGACCGACGGCCAGCTCGAATTTCTGCGTGCGCAGGGCTGCGACGAAGCGCAGGGCTTTTACTTCAGTCGCCCCCTGCCCGCGGATGCCTTCGAGGCCTACTTGCGCCAGCAGCAGGAGCAGCAGTCGTCGTCGTCAGGCTAGGCACTTGCGCGCCGTTGGTTGCGGGCGGCATTGCGGCGGTTACCGAAGGTGCCCACATGGGCTTGTAAGGGAGCGCTGCTACACTTTGGTACAAATTACCCAGGCCGCCAGGCCCTACAGCCCGTACCGGTCTCCATGTTTGCGCCGTACAGCACTCCAGAATCGCAGCGTCCTGGAGTTGCCACCGACACTCCCTTGCAACGCGCGCTGCGCGAACAGCAAACCCTGCTCGACAGTGCGGGCGTAGGCATTGTGTTCCTGCGCCAGCGCAGTGTGGTGCGCTGCAACCAGCGGTATGCCGAAATTTTTGGCCATGCCAGCCCCGAGAGCCTGGTCGGGCTGAACACCGAAACCTTCTACCCTTCGCGCGAGGCGTTTCGCGATCTAGGCCGCACCGCCTACCCGGTCCTAGCCCAGGGCCAGGCGTTCCGCGTCGAGCGTCAGCTGCGCCGGCGCGACGGCAGCCTGTTCTGGGGCAGCCTGACCGGGCGGCTCATCAACCCTCACGACACAGCCGAAGGTTCCATCTGGATCCTGGACGACATCGACGAGCAAAAGCGTGCGCAGGCTGCACTGGGCGCAGCGGTGCGTGAAAAGCAGCTGCTCTTTGACAGCGCAATGGTGGGGATCGTGTTCCTGCGCGACCGGCGCCTGACCCGCTGCAACCACCACTTTGAGCAAATGCTGGGCTACGAGCCGGGTGAACTGGTGGGCAGCCCCTCGCGCCGGTGGTACGCCAGCGACGCTGCGTGGGAAGAGGTCGGCCGCCGATGCTATCCGCAGCTGGCCGCCGGCCACTCCTACGAGGGCGAGCTGGAGTTGTGCCGCAAGGATGGGACCCCCGTGATCTGCGAGGTGCGCAGCAAGTCCATCGACCCAGCCGATCCATCGCAGGGCTCCATCTGGATCACGATGGACATCACGGAGCGCAAGCAGGCGCAGGCCGTGCTTGCCAGTGCCCACGAAGACCTGGAAAGGCAGGTGCAGGACCGCACCCGCGAACTGCGCGAGACCGTTGACAACCTGCACCGTGAGATCAACGACCGCAAGGCCGATCAGGAGCGCATCTACTGGCTGGCCCACTACGACGCCCTGACAGGCCTGCCCAACCGCACGCTGCTGGCAGAACGGGCGCAGGAGGCCATCCGCGTCGCCCAGGAGGGCAACACGCCGCTGGCCCTGATCTTCCTGGACCTGGACCACTTCAAGCATGTGAACGACTCGCTGGGCCACCGCGTGGGCGATACCCTGCTCGTGGAGATCGCCAAGCGGCTGCGGGCCGTGGTGCGCGACAAGGACACCGTGTCGCGCCTGGGCGGCGACGAGTTCATTTTGCTGCTGCCGGGCGCCAATGCCCATGGCGCCGCCCGCGTGGCCGGCAAGCTGCAGGAGGCATCGCGCCAGCACTACCAGATTGACCACCACGAGCTGACCATGGCGCCGTCCATGGGCATCGCGCTGTTCCCGCAGGATGGCACGGACTTCGACACGCTGACACAGTCGGCCGATGTGGCCATGTACCGCGCCAAGCTCGACGGGCGCAACACCTTCAAGTTCTTTACCCCCGAGATGCAGGCGCAGTCGGTGCGCGCCTTGCAGCTTGAAAACGCCCTGCGGCGTGCGCTGGAGCGCAACCAGTTCCACCTGCACTACCAGCCGCAGATGAGCCTGACCAACGGCTCCGTGCGCAGCGTGGAGGCACTGCTGCGCTGGCAACACCCGCAGTTGGGCGCAGTATCGCCGGCAGAGTTCATTCCCATTGCCGAAGACAGCGGGCAGATCCTGCAGATTGGGGAATGGGTGCTGCGCACGGCGCTGTCACAGCTCAAAACCTGGCGCACGAACGGATTCCCCCACCTGACGATGGCCGTAAACCTGTCAGCCATCCAGTTTCGCCAGCCGCAACTGCCGGAGCTCGTGAGCCGCATGCTGGCCGAGTTCGGTCTGCCGCCCGACTCCCTGGAGCTGGAGCTGACCGAGGGCGTGGCCGTGGACGACCCCCATGCTGCCGTGGCCACCATGGACCAGTTGCACGCACGCGGCGTGCGCATGTCGATGGACGACTTTGGCACCGGCTACTCATCGCTGAGCCAGCTCAAGCGCTTTCAGATCTTCAAGCTCAAGATCGACCAGTCGTTCGTGCGCGACCTGGGTGATGACGGCAACGACCGCGCCATCGTCAGCGCCATCATCCGCATGGCCCAGGCGCTGGGCATGCGCACCACGGCAGAAGGCGTGGAGACCGAAGGTCAACTGGCCTACCTGCGCGAACAAGGGTGCGACGAGGCGCAGGGCTACCACTTCAGCATGCCGCTGTCCGCGCCCGAGCTGGAAGCCTTCATGCGGCGGCAGTTGCATTGACCGACACTGCCCCATGCTGGCCGAAGGGCTCGTGCGGCGGCCAATGAATGCACCGGTGGACGCAGCAGGGACATCAGCCCATCGGCTCGAAAATATCATGAAAACAGGGCCTAGCGCTTGATAGGAATGCGCAAGCAGCTATAAATTCAGTAGCAAATACACCCAGTCTGCAGGACCGAGGCTCCTGGGGCAGTGCGGGCTTTCAGCAGTCAGCATCCCATGCATCGTCGCCCAGGTCAGTCCCTGCAAGCGCAGTTCAGCGGATCGGAAACGCGTACATCAGGCCCTGCTTGCTCCACAGGTTGTTGAGGCCGCGCGGCAGCCCCAGCGCCGACTTCTGGCCGACGTTGCGCTCGAAAATCTCGCCGTAGTTGCCGGTGGTCTTGAGGGCGCGCAGCAACCAGTCCCGGTCCAGCCCCAGGAGCTTTCCGGTGTCTTCCGCAGTACCCACCATGCGCTGCACCACCGGGTGGGCGCTGCTGGCTTTCAGCGAATCCGCATTGGCTTGCGTCACACCATACTCTTCGGCTTCGATCAGGCCGTAGATCACCCACTTGACCACGGCAAACCACTCGTCGTCGCCCCGCCGCACCAAGGGCCCCAGGGGTTCCTTGGAGATGAGTTCCGGCAAGATCGTGTGTATTGCTGCACCTTGCGAAACACCGCTGCGCAAGGCTGCCAGGCCCGATGCATCGGTGGTGAATGCGGTGCACCGCCCCGCCAGATAGGCGGCCGTTGCAGCATCTACCTTCTCAAACATCACGGGTTTGATGTCGAGGCCGTTGGCACGGGAATAGTCGGCCAGGTTTTTTTCGGTGGTAGTGCCCGACTGCACACATACGGTCTGTCCCTTGAGCTGGCGGATGCTCCTGATCTTGCTCTTGGCAGGCACCATGAAACCCTGGCCGTCGTAGTAGGTAACGACCGTCTGGTGCAGACCCATCGATGCATCGCGCGCCAGCGAAAAGGTGGTGTTGCGCGAAAGCACGTCCACCTCGCCGGATTGCAAGGCCGTGAAACGCTGCGGCACGTCCAACGGCACGTACTTGACTTTCTTGCCGTCGCCCAGCACGGCGGCTGCAAGTGCCCTGCAGACATCCACGTCAAGTCCGGACCACTTGCCGCTGGAGTCTGCCATCGCAAACCCGGCCAGCCCTGTATTGACGCCACACACCACCTGCCCGCGCGCCCTGATACCGTCGAGAGTCTTGCCCGCATGGGCCACGGGAGCGGCCAGCAACGCGGCCACAACGATGGCGCCCATTGCTGCGATCTGGCCAAAAGCTGTCTTCATGCGGTCAGGTCTCCGGGAGGGTGATTCACGGTGCCGCCAATGGCGCAGGCCCTGCCCCATCCAGCATCTTCTGCAGAAATTGCGCCTGCCCCATGCTGGGGTCCAGGGTGTAGGCAGCAAAGCCTTCCCGTTCGTACGCGCGCATTGCACTGTGGTTGCCCGAAAGCACTTCGAGCGTGAGCTTGCAGGCACCGCGCTCGCGGGCCAGCGCTTCCACCCGGTGCAGCATGCGCTGGGCGATGCGGTGGCCGCGCCAGCCGGATGCCACCACCACGTCATGCACGTTGACCAGAGGCCGGCAGGCAAAGGTCGAAAAGCCCTCCAGGCAATTGATCAGCCCCACGGGCACCTCGCCGTGTGGCGCCGAAGCGTCCGCCGCCCAGGCCATCACGCTGAAAGCCTGCGGCCGCTGGCGCAGCGCCTCGGGCAAGCCCCGCTGGACCTCGGCGCTCAGTGGAACGCCACCACCCGCCACGTCCCTTGCATAGCCGTCGAGCAGTTCGACCAACGCCCGCGCTTCGCGGGCATTGCCGTAGTCCACGGAACGGACGGTGATGGTGGAAGGCATGTCAGTGTTTGAAGGCATCTATGGGGTTCCTGGTCGGCGGCAAAGGCCGCAGCGTAGCGGATCATGCGGCGCGCCAACGGTGGAAGGAGCTCTCGGCGGGATCACCATCAGCCAGCACGGGCCGCGTCGGCCAACCTTTGCGCGCAGGAACTGGCCATTTGCGCATCACGGGCCTCCACCATCACCCGCAGCAGCGGCTCGGTACCACTCGCGCGGATCAGCACGCGGCCTGACGCGCCCAGTTCCTGCTCGACGGCCTGGGTCGTGTCAGCCAGCAAGCGGTTGGCCTTCCAGTCCTGGCCAGGGGCCAGCCGCACATTCAGCAGCACCTGCGGATAGAGCGCGATGTCGGCCAACAGTTGCGCCAGGGTACGGCCACTGCGCACACAGGCCTGCAGCACCTGCAAAGCACTCACCAAGCCGTCGCCGGTGGTATGGCGGTCCAGCGCCAGCAGATGGCCCGAGCCCTCGCCGCCCAGCACCCACTGGTGCCGCGCCAGCTCTTCAAGCACATAGCGGTCCCCCACCTTGGCCCGGACAAACTTCACGCCCTTTGCCTTCAGCGCCACCTCCACTGCCATGTTGGTCATCAGGGTGCCCACGACACCCGGCACATGCTCATCGCGGCCCATGCGGTCCGAAGCCATCAGGTACAAAAGCTCGTCGCCGTTGTACAGGCGCCCCGTGGCATCCACGATCTGCAGGCGGTCCGCGTCGCCATCGAGCGCAATGCCATAGTCGGCGTGGTTGGCACGCACGGCCCGCACGAGCGCATCGGGATGGGTGGCTCCCACCTCGTGGTTGATGTTGAGGCCGTCGGGCGAGCAGCCAATCGACAGCACTTCGGCACCCAGCTCGTGGAAGACCTTGGGTGCCACCTGGTAGGCCGCGCCATGCGCGGCATCGACAACGATCTTGAGGCCCTTGAGGGTCAGGTCCTGCGGAAACGTGCTCTTGCAGAACTCAATGTAGCGGCCCGCCGCATCATCGAGCCGCCGCGCCTTGCCCAGGCTGGCCGAATCGGCCCACACCGGGGGTTCGCCCAGGGCCGCTTCCACGGCCTGCTCCCACGTGTCGGGCAACTTGGTGCCCTGTGCACTGAAAAACTTGATGCCGTTGTCGGGATAGGCGTTGTGGCTGGCGCTGATGACCACCCCCAGGCTGGCGCGTTGTGCGCGGGTCAGGTAGGCCACACCCGGGGTGGGCAAAGGGCCCAGCAGCACCACATCTACACCCGCGGAGTTAAAACCTGACTCCAGCGCACTTTCCAGCATGTAGCCCGAAATGCGCGTGTCCTTGCCGATCAGCACCGTGGGGCGCTCCTCGGTCCTGCGCAACACTCGCCCGACGGCATGGGCCAGGCGCAGAACAAAATCCGGGGTGATGGGTGGCTGCCCGACGGTGCCACGAATGCCATCGGTTCCAAAGTATTGGCGCGTCATGTTCTAGCGTCTCCTCGTGTGAATCTCATTGCTTGTTATCCATCGCCAAAGGGTCTGGCATGCGCCCATCCATACAACGCCCCAGCCTCCGGAAGACCCCGTCAGACCGCTTGCATTGCACGCCACACCGCGAGCGCCGCCACGGTTTCGCGGACATCGTGCACGCGCACCACAGAAGCTCCACGCTCCACGGCCAACACCGCCGCCGCCACGCTGGGCACCATGCGCTGCTCTACCGCCAGGCCCGTCACCGCGCCCAGCGAGGACTTGCGGGACCAGCCTGCCAGAAGAGGATAGCCTGCAGCCCGCAGCACCGACTGGTGCGCCAGCAGCGCAAAATTCTGTTCCACCGTTTTGCCAAAACCAATACCCGGGTCCAGCACAATCCGGTTCTTTTCGACCCCTAGCGCTTGCAGGTCAAGCGCAGAGCGCTGCAAAAAGTATAGCACCTGCTGTACCACATCGCCCTCCATCGGGGCCACCTGCATGGTTTGGGGATCGCGGTGCATGTGCATCAGGCACACCCCACATTGCGGGTGCGATGCCACCACCTCTGCGGCACCCGGCTGGCGCAATGCCCAGATGTCATTGATGATGTCCGCGCCCAGGTCCAGCACCGCGCGCATGACCTCGGGCTTGTAGGTATCGATGGAGATAGGAACCCCCAGGGACACCGCGCCCTGCACCAGAGGCACCACACGCGCCAGCTCTTCGTCCAGCGGCACCGCCGGACTGCCGGGGCGCGTGGACTCCCCGCCAATGTCCAGAATGTGTGCCCCGTCGCGGAGCAACTGCTCGCAATGCCGCAGGGCCGCAGCGGTGGAGCCATGCCGCCCGCCGTCGGAGAACGAGTCCGGCGTGACATTGACGATGCCCATCACGCGGGGCTCGGCCAGGTCAACAGAGAAACGGGAGGTCTGCCAGATCATGGGGGGATCGAGAAAAGGTCACAGGCGCCTTCCTGGTGGAGGTCGGGAGGCAGCACAACACCAGCCATGAAAAACGGGGCACAAGGCCCCGTGAGAACGGATGGACCGGCCAGCAATCAGGCGGCCGATGGTGCGGTGTCCGTCGTCACCGCAGGCGTGCCGCCGCTGGAGTTGTCGCCGCCCGAGGGAGGTGTACGGGGCGTCCAGTCCTTGGGAGGACGGGGCTCCTTGCCAGCCATAATGTCGTCCAACTGCTCGGTATCGATAGTTTCCCATTCGAGCAGGGCCTTGGCCATGGCGTGCATCTTGTCGCTGTTCTCTTCGATCAGGCGGCGGGCCAGGTTGTACTGCTCATCGATGATGCGGCGCACTTCCATGTCCACCTTTTCCATGGTCTGCTCGCTCATGGTCGTGGTCTTGGTCACCGAACGGCCCAGGAACACTTCGCCTTCGTTCTCGGCGTAGACCATAGGCCCCAGGGCATCGGTCATGCCGTAGCGGGTGACCATGTCGCGGGCAATGTGCGTGGCACGCTCGAAGTCATTGCTGGCCCCAGTGGTCATCTGGTTCATGAACACTTCTTCAGCGATGCGGCCACCAAACAGCATGCTGATCTGGTTGAGCATGTATTCGCGATCGTAGCTGTAGCGGTCCTGGGCAGGCAGGCTCATCGTCACGCCCAGGGCACGGCCACGGGGAATGATGGTGACCTTGTGCACGGGGTCGCACTTGGGCAGCAGCTTGCCAATGAGGGCGTGGCCAGACTCGTGGTAGGCCGTGTTGCGACGCTCTTCCTCGGGCATGACCATGCTTTTGCGCTCGGGGCCCATGAGGATCTTGTCCTTGGCCTTCTCGAAGTCCTGCATCTCGACGGTACGGGCATTGCGGCGCGCAGCCATCAGGGCAGCTTCATTGCACAGGTTGGCCAGATCGGCACCGCTCATGCCAGGGGTGCCACGGGCAATGATGCCAGGGGCCACGTCCTGACCAATCGGGATCTTGCGCATGTGCACGTTCAGGATCTGCTCGCGGCCACGGATATCGGGCAGCGTCACATAGACCTGACGGTCGAAACGGCCAGGGCGCAGCAGGGCGGCGTCCAGGATGTCGGGGCGGTTGGTGGCAGCCACCACGATCACGCCCAGGTTGGTTTCGAAGCCGTCCATCTCAACCAGCATCTGGTTGAGGGTCTGTTCGCGCTCGTCGTTGCCACCGCCCAGGCCAGCACCACGCTGGCGGCCCACCGCGTCGATTTCATCGATGAAGATGATGCACGGAGCGTTCTTCTTGGCGTTGTCGAACATGTCGCGCACACGGGCCGCGCCCACGCCGACAAACATTTCCACAAAATCGGAGCCCGAGATGCTGAAGAACGGCACCTTGGCTTCGCCTGCGATGGACTTGGCAAGCAGGGTCTTGCCGGTGCCAGGGGGGCCCACCAGCAGCAGGCCGCGTGGGATGCGGCCACCCAGCTTTTGGAATTTCTGCGGATCTTTCAGGAAGTCCACGACTTCCTTGACTTCTTCCTTGGCCTCGTCGCAACCCGCCACGTCCGCGAACGTGACCTGGTTGTTGTTTTCGTCGAGCATGCGCGCCTTGCTCTTGCCGAAGCTGAAGGCACCGCCCTTGCCGCCGCCCTGCATCTGACGCATGAAGTACACCCACACGCCGATCAGTAGCAGCATGGGGCCCCAACTGACCAGGAGGGTCATGAGCAGGGAGCCTTCTTCACGGGGCTTGACGTCGAACTTGACGTTGTTGTTGATGAGATCGCCCACAAGGCCACGGTCCAGATAGGTGGCGGTCGTGCGGATCTTGCGGTCGTCATTGGTGACGGCCACGATCTCGGTGCCGCCCTGGCCTTCCTGGATGGTCGCGCTCTTGATGCGGTTGCTGCGGACTTCCTCCAAGAACTCCGAGTAGCCGACGTGGCCTGCGCTGGCTCCGGCACGGGTGTCAAACTGTTTGAACACCGTGAACAGCACCATGGCAATAACCAGCCACACGGCAATTTTTGAAAACCACTGATTGTTCAAGCGGGGCTCCAGTTGCGGGAAACAGAAAACGGACACACTGCCGTCATGGCACGCATGTGCGGCCCATTTTAGGTGTTTCAAGCCACCCGGCCATCCCTATTCCCCCTAGCGGCCATGGAAACAGCACGGGCTTTAGGGTCGAAATTCACGGATTCTTGACCTGAGGCAAGCCCGTTCAGGCGGTCTTCTTGAGGCCCATGCCCACCAGAAAGGTCTCGGACGATTTGTCGCGGGAGGCCTTGGGCTTCAACGGCTTGACCACTTTGAAGGTCTGTTTGAACAGCGTGACCAGATCGCTGTAGCCGCTGCCATGGAACAGCTTGACTACCAGGGCCCCATCCGGTTTCAAATGGTTGCAAGCAAACTCCACAGCCAGTTCGACCAGATGGGCAATGCGCGCAGCGTCGGCCGATTCGATACCGGACAGATTGGGAGCCATGTCCGAAACGACAACATCCACCACCCGGCCATCCAGGGCCTGCTCCAGGCGCTCCAGCACCTCCGCCTCACGAAAATCACCGTTGATATAGGTAACGCCCTCGATGGGCTCCATGGGCAGAAGGTCTAGCGCAATGATGGTGCCGTTGAGTTGGCCCGCTGCAGCCCCCCCGGGCGACATGCGCCTGCGCAGGTACTGGCTCCAGGCGCCCGGCGTGGAACCCAGATCCACCACGGTGTAACCGGGTTTGATGAGGCCTAGCTGTTCGTCGATTTCCTTGAGCTTATAGGCGGCGCGTGCCCGATATCCCTCTTTCTGGGCCAATTTGACATAGGTGTCGTTGACATGGTCGTTCAACCACGCCTTGTTGACCTTCTTGCTTTGGGTTTTGACTTTCATACCGCTCCATTGTCTCTCGACAATCAGCACCGCCGATAATACGGCCCATGCCCCAAATTCAACTGACTCCCGCCGAGCGCCGGGAACAACGCGCCAATGCCCACCACCTGGACCCCGTCGTCCTGGTCGGCGGCGATGGACTCACCCCTGCGGTCAAGAAGGAAATCGACGCCGCCCTGAACGCCCATGGCCTGATCAAGGTGCGCGTTTTCAGCGATGACCGCGTGGCGCGCGAGCTGATGTACCAGGAGCTGACCGCCGAACTCAACGCAGCCCCCATCCAGCACATCGGCAAGCTGCTGGTACTGTGGCGCCCCCAACCCGTCAAGGAACGTACGGTCGATGAGGACCGCATGCCCGGCCCACGCGACGTCAAGGTGCTCAAATACAGCAAGCGCGGCGGCCAGCGCCCCGAGATCAAGCAACTGCGCGTGCTGGGCAACCAGCGCCTCACTTCGGGCGGCCAGATCAAGCGCGCCAAGCCCAAGCAAAAATCCATCAAGAAGCGCCAGGCAGACTGATGAGCCACGATGCAGGTTCGGCAGTACCTGCAAACTTTGCAGCACCTGCCGGCATGGCGCCCGTCCGCCACATCCTCTGCATGAAGTGGGGCACGAAATACGGCCCCGAATACGTCAACCGGCTGTATGCCATGGTGCGCAGGCACCTGAGCGGGGATTTTCGCTTTGTCTGCCTGACCGATGACAGCACGGGCATCCGCAGCGAAGTGCAGTGCCTGCCCATCCCCGCACTCGATCTGCCACCCGGCATCCCCGAGCGGGGCTGGACCAAGCTGGTCACTTTCAGCAAGGACCTGCACGGACTTCGAGGCACGGCCTTGTTCCTGGATGTGGACGTGGTCATCACCGGCAGCCTGGACGATTTTTTCACCCAGCCGGGTGAATTCCTGATCATCCACGACTACAAGCGCCCCTGGCGCATCACGGGCAACTCCTCGGTCTATCGCTTTGAGCTGGGAGCTCACCCCGACGTGCTGGAGCACTTTCGCGCGCATTTCTCAGAAATTCGTGAGCAGTTTCGCAACGAGCAGGCCTACTTGTCGGACTTCCTGCACCGGCAGGGCAAGTTGCAATACTGGCCTGCGGCGTGGTGCCCGAGTTTCAAATACCACGGGATACCGCCCTGGCCGACCAACTACTGGCGGCCGCCGTTTGTGCCAGCGGGCGCACGCATCGTGATCTTTCATGGGGAATGCAATCCCCCCGATGCTTTGGCCGGGCGGCGCAACCGGCGGTTTCGCTTCATTCGTCCGGCCACATGGGTGGCGGAGCACTGGCGCGAATAGGCGGTTTGGAGGCAGCGCTGGTTGCGACCAGCGCTCGGTTCAGTCGTCTGCAGTGCCGTCAGGCCCGACCGGCAACAACGGCGGCTTCTGAACCTGGCGCAGTGTTTGCCACAACACGGCCAGTGCGCAGCACCACTGCAGCACATACATCACCGTCCCCACGCTGTGCCACAGGCGCAAATCCTGCCGCGCCACGATACGCGGCGCCACGCCAAACTGCGTGAGCAACGCCAGCAGCATGCCACCAAGTATAAAAACCATAGCAGCTTGCGCCCATGGATACTGCGCTATCGCCTGTTTTGGCCTTGAAATCAGCAGCAGAACCAGACAGCAGGCGACAGCCACCCAGGTCTGCGCCGCAAACAGCTTGGCCGCCATGTTGCCCGCCACCATGGGCGACGGAAGGTGGGCAAACAGCATGGGAACGACCAGAAACCCGATGGTAGTCAGGCTGCCCCACCAGAGCGCAGCGACCAGGGCAGGAAGGCGGTGGAACATGCCGTTCCCGCTCACTGGTAGCTGACCGCCACCACTTCGTAGCGGCGAATCCCGCCGGGAGCCTGCACTTCGGCGGTATCGCCCTCTTCCTTGCCGATCAAGGCACGGGCGATAGGGCTCGAGATATTGATGAGCCCTTGCTTCAGATCCGCCTCGTCCTCGCCCACGATCTGGTATTTCACGAGGTCGCCAGACTCTTCGTCTTCCAGTTCGACCGTGGCGCCAAAGACGACCTTGCCGCCGCCATCCACGGCGCTGGGGTCGATCACCTGCGCCACCGATAGCTTGCCCTCGATCTCCTGGATGCGGCCTTCGATGAAGCCCTGGCGGTCCTTGGCGGCGTCATAGTCAGCGTTTTCGCTGAGGTCACCCTGCGCGCGCGCTTCGGCAATTGCCGTGATCACAGCGGGGCGCTCTACGGTCTTGAGGCGGTGCAGTTCTTCCTTGAGCTTTTCAGCACCGCGCTTGGTAATCGGAATGGTGGCCATCGTGTTGCGTCTCCATAAATCAAAACGGTGAAAGCGCCAGAAGCACTTCCACCGGTCAATCGCCAGGCATGCCCGCGCTGCGCTGGGCGATGCGAATGGCAAGTCTACAAAAGGAAACCGCCGCACGTTGCCGCGCGGCGGTGTCTGTTCAGGCGGCAATTATGCCGCTTTTGCCGATGCTCAGGCAGCCAGTTGGGCGTGCAGCTCCTGCACCGAGTACACGTCGAGCTTGTCCAGGTACTTCATGCCCTCCACCGCCGCCTCGGCGCCAAAGATGGTCGTGAACGTGGTCACGCGGGCCAGCAGCGACGAGGTGCGGATCGCACGCGAATCGGCAATCGCATTGCGGCGCTCTTCCACGGTGTTGATGACCATGACGATCTCGTTGTTCTTGATCATGTCCACGATGTGCGGGCGGCCTTCGGTCACCTTGTTGACCACGCCCACAGGCACGCCAGCTTCGGCAATAGCAGCTGCAGTGCCCTTGGTCGCCACCAGCTCAAAGCCCAGCGCCACCAGTTGGCGGGCGATGTCCACGGCACGCGGCTTGTCGGCATTCTTCACCGTGAGGAACACCTTGCCCGATGTGGGCAGCTTGGTGCCAGCACCCAGCTGGCTCTTCACAAAGGCTTCGCCAAAGGTTTTGCCCACGCCCATGACCTCGCCGGTGGACTTCATCTCTGGGCCGAGGATGGTGTCCACGCCAGGGAACTTCACGAACGGGAACACGGCCTCCTTCACGCTGAAGTACGGCGGTGTCACTTCCTTGGTGATGCCCTGCGAGGCCAGCGTTTGACCCGCCATGCAACGCGCCGCGACCTTGGCCAGCTGGATGCCCGTGGCCTTGGAAACAAACGGCACCGTGCGCGAGGCGCGGGGGTTCACTTCCAGCACGTAGATCACGTCCTTGCCGTCCATCTCCTGGATGGCAAACTGCACGTTCATCAGTCCCACCACGTTCAGGCCCTGGGCCATGGCGGCGGTCTGGCGCTTGATCTCGTCGATGGTGGGCTGCGACAGGTAGTACGGGGGCAGTGAGCAGGCGGAGTCGCCGCTGTGCACGCCCGCCTGCTCGATGTGTTCCATGACCCCGCCGATGAAGGTGACGCCCGCCGAATCGCGCACGCAGTCCACGTCGCACTCGATAGCGTTGGAGAGGAAGCGGTCGAGCAGCACGGGCGAGTCGTTGCTTACCTTCACGGCCTCGCGCATGTAGCGCTCTAGGTCGCGCTGCTCGTGCACGATTTCCATCGCGCGGCCGCCCAGCACGTAGCTGGGGCGCACCACCAGGGGGTAGCCCAGAGCGGCAGCCTTTTCCAGGGCTTCGGGTTCGGTGCGTGCCGTAGCGTTGGGCGGCTGGCGCAGGCCGAGCTCACCCAGCAGCTTCTGGAAGCGCTCGCGGTCTTCAGCCGCATCGATCATGTCGGGGCTGGTGCCGATGATCGGGACGCCAGCGGCCTCCAGACCCAGGGCAAGCTTCAGGGGCGTCTGGCCGCCGTACTGCACGATCACGCCGACTGGCTTTTCCTTGTCCACAATCTCCAGCACGTCTTCGAGCGTCACGGGCTCGAAGTACAGGCGGTCGGAGGTGTCATAGTCGGTGGAGACGGTCTCGGGGTTGCAGTTGACCATGATGGTCTCGTAGCCGTCTTCGCGCATAGCGAGGGCCGCATGCACGCAGCAGTAGTCGAACTCGATGCCCTGGCCGATGCGGTTGGGGCCACCGCCCAGCACCATGATCTTCTTGTTGTTCGTAGGCTCCGACTCGCATTCGGCGACACCACCGTGGGTGGCGACTTCGTAAGTGGAGTACAGGTACGCGGTGTTGGTGGCGAACTCGGCCGCGCAGGTGTCCACACGCTTGTACACGGGGCGCACTTTGAGCGCACGGCGTGCTTCGCGCACAGCCTTCTCGGTGGTCTTGAGCAGCTTGGCCAAGCGGCGGTCGGAGAAGCCTTTTTGCTTGAGCGCGAGCAGCGTGCCGGCATCCAGCGCCGCCAGGGCACCGTCACCCTTTTCGGCCACCAGCTTGTCGATGTCCAGCTCGATCTTCACGATTTGCTCAATCTGCACCAGGAACCATTTGTCGATCTTGGTCAGCTCGAACACTTCGTCGACCGAAAGACCCATGGCAAACGCATCGCCCACGTACCAGATGCGCTCAGGGCCGGGCTCGCCCAGTTCTTTTTCGAGCGTCTCGCGGTCCTGGGTTTTCTCGTTCATGCCGTCCACGCCAACTTCCAGGCCGCGCAGGGCTTTCTGGAAGGACTCCTGGAAGGTGCGGCCCATGGCCATGACCTCGCCCACCGACTTCATCTGCGTGGTCAGGCGGCTGTCGGCCGTGGGGAATTTTTCGAACGCAAAACGTGGGATCTTGGTGACCACGTAATCGATCGAAGGCTCGAACGATGCGGGCGTGGCGCCGCCCGTGATTTCGTTCTTGAGCTCATCCAGTGTGTAGCCCACGGCCAGCTTGGCGGCGACCTTGGCAATCGGGAAACCCGTGGCCTTGGACGCCAGCGCCGACGAACGCGACACGCGCGGGTTCATCTCGATGACGATCATGCGGCCATCCTTCGGGTTGACCGAGAACTGCACATTGGAGCCGCCCGTGTCCACACCAATTTCACGCAGCACTGCCAGCGAGGCGTTGCGCATGATCTGGTATTCCTTGTCGGTCAGCGTCTGCGCGGGGGCCACGGTGATCGAGTCGCCCGTGTGCACACCCATCGGGTCCAGGTTTTCGATGGAGCAGATGATGATGCAGTTGTCCGCCTTGTCGCGGACCACTTCCATCTCGTACTCCTTCCAGCCAAGCAGCGACTCTTCAATCAGCAGCTCGTTGGTGGGCGACGCTTCGAGGCCGCGCTTGCAGATGGTCTCGAACTCTTCAGGGTTGTAGGCAATGCCGCCGCCGGTCCCGCCCAGCGTGAAGCTGGGGCGGATCACCGTGGGGAAACCCACGGTCTTTTGCACGGCCCAGGCTTCGTCCATGCTGTGGGCGATGCCGGAGCGCGCGGAGCCCAGACCAATCTTGGTCATGGCGTCCTTGAACTTCAAGCGGTCTTCGGCCTTGTCGATGGCTTCGGGGGTGGCGCCGATCAACTCGACCTTGTACTTGTCGAGCACGCCGTTGTGCCACAGGTCCAGCGCGCAGTTGAGCGCAGTCTGGCCACCCATGGTGGGCAGGATCGCGTCGGGACGCTCCTTGGCGATGATCTTCTCGACCGTCTGCCAAGTGATAGGCTCGATGTAGGTGACGTCGGCCGTGGCCGGGTCGGTCATGATCGTCGCAGGGTTGCTGTTGATCAGGATGACCTTGTAGCCCTCTTCGCGCAGGGCCTTGCAGGCCTGTACGCCGGAGTAGTCGAACTCGCAGGCCTGGCCGATGATGATGGGGCCAGCGCCGATGATGAGGATGCTTTTGATGTCTGTGCGTTTTGGCATGGTGCGTCGATCAGTCGATCGTGGGTTCGGCTGCCTGGGGGCTGGGGGTTGGGGCAGAGGCTGCTGTTGCATCTGCGGGCAAACGCCGCTGGGTCAACTTGGCAAGCAGCGCCTCGGCGCGTGCGGGAGGAAGGTTCTTCTGCATCAGCTGCAGCAGGCCGTCGCCCTGGATCAGTGGGCGCAAGACTTCTTCTTCCGCGTCATAAAACGTCACTTCCCACTCCTGCAGCAGCTCTGCAAAGGCGGCATCGTCCAGCGTCTTGCCCTTGGCCACGAGCGTGACGAGCGGCATGGCCTTGTTCTCGACGAACGCTTTCTTGTAGGGCTTTTGCGCCCAACGTTCCGTGAACCACTCACGGTGGGGCGAAGGCAGGGTCAGGACACGCTTGTGGATCGCCTTTTCCAGCGATGCAAGGGGGAAGCTGAACAGTTTCATGGTGCTGTTTCCTTCCGCGCTTAACCGGCTTTTGCCGCGCGCATGGCGTCGGTGAAGCGGTCAAAGAGGTATGCGATGTCGTGCGGACCGGGGGATGCCTCAGGATGCCCCTGGAAACAGAAAGCGGGCTTGTCCTTGTGGACCAGCCCTTGCAGCGTGCCGTCAAACAGGCTGACGTGCGTGGCGCGCAGATGGGCAGGAAGCGATTCCATGTCCACCGCAAAACCGTGGTTCTGGCTCGTGATGCTCACGCGGCCCGAGTCCAGGTCCTTCACCGGGTGGTTGGCACCATGGTGGCTGTGGGTCATCTTGAAGGTCTTGGCACCAGCAGCCAGGGCCATGATCTGGTGCCCCAGGCAGATGCCGAACGTGGGCATGCCACTGTCCACAATCGTGCGTGTCGCTGCAATCGCGTAGTCGCAAGGCTCTGGGTCGCCAGGGCCGTTGGACAGGAAAACACCATCGGGTTTGAGAGCCAGCACATCAGCGGCCGGCGTCTTTGCTGGCACCACGGTGACCTTGCAGCCGCGTTCCGCCAGCATGCGCAGGATGTTCTTCTTGACGCCAAAGTCGTACGCCACTACGTGAAACTGTGGGGCCGACAGTTCGCCGTAGCCAGTACCCAGTTTCCACTCTGTCTGCGTCCACTCATAACGCGCTGCCGTGGTCACCACCTGGGCCAGGTCCAGCCCGGCCATGTTGGGGGCCGCCTTGGCCTTGGCGATGGCTTCGTCGATGAGCGCCTGCGTGATAGCCTGCCCTGCGGCAAGGCCGATGATGGTGCCGTTTTGCGCACCCTTGCTGCGCAGCAGGCGCGTGAGCTTTCGGGTGTCGATGTTGGCGATGGCAACGGTCTTCTCACGCACGAGGTACTGCGAGAGCGTTTCCGTGGAGCGGAAGTTGCTTGCCAGCAGCGGCAGGTCTTTGATAATCAGGCCTGCGGCGTGGACCTTGTCGGCTTCGATGTCCTCCACATTGACGCCGTAGTTGCCGATGTGCGGATACGTGAGGGTCACGATCTGCTGGCAGTAGCTCGGGTCGGTGAGGATTTCCTGGTAGCCGGTGATGGCGGTGTTGAACACCACTTCGCCGACGGTGGTGCCGGTGGCACCAATCGAATTGCCGATAAAGACCGTGCCGTCTGCGAGCGCCAGGATGGCGGGCGGGAAGTTTCCCTGTAGAGACAAAAGCACTGGGTTCTCCGGATGGTTACGGTCGCCCGGCGCCTGCAGTCCACTCGTGCACGCAAAGGTACGCAAGTGCTGGTGGCTGCTCTCAGATGGGTTGTTGCTTTGGGTGCGGTCGGGCGACGCTGTTGCGAGAAAAGCTCCCGATTATATCCTTCATGGCGCGCTCACCAACAAATGCGCGTCTTGCATAACCTTGTTACGTAAGCAAGTGTTCCAGGCATTTCAGAGGACAACGGGCACCCTAGACTTCGCCCCGTTTCCCTACCGCCCCCACTCCAAAGGCTGATCCCGATGCGCATTTTTCTCCGCCCCCTCGCCCTTTTCCTGGCAGGCCTGTGTGCCGCCATGGCCGCTCAGGCCCTGGAGCTGGCGAAATACCCCCAGGTCTTCGTGGCGCCCCACGGCGTTGAAGTCGTGCTGGCCCCCACCGCAGACGGCAAGCAGGCTCTGGTGCGAGTGAGCGGCATCAACGACCCCATCGATCAGGTCGTCTTCCTGAGCCAGTTGGAGCAAAGGGGCTCGGCGCGCGAGGTATACGCCACCACGCTCGATGGCCGCAGCTATGGTCTGCTGCAAAAGCAGAACCAGGCCTATCGCAATGGCGACCACTATGTGGTGTACCTGCCAGGCAAGCGCGATGGCGTGCCACTGGCCTTCAGTGAAGAAAAGAGCAAGGCCTTCAAGCTGGCGGACCTGCTGGCCAGCTACAAAGGCCAACAAAAGCAGGGCCTGCAGGACAAGCTGGCCCGCTTTGACCGCAACAAGCGCCTGGCCAGCGTACAGGCCGAACTGACCAAGGCCGACCAGGACGCCACCGCTGCATGCGGTACGCCAGTGAAGACCAACGTTGACTGGGCCACGATTGACGACGAGAAACTCCAGTCGCTGAGCATCGGCAGCTTCTGCGGCGTGGTGGCATCAGAGCTGGAGTCCATGTGCCGCAACACTCCCGCCTTCAAAAGCACGGCACCCGGCCTGGGCTTGGTGCAATGCAAGTTCGCGCCGCAGCTGAAAATCCGGGTGGAGAACCAGCAGGTGCTGTTCAGCACGGAGAAGGACGCCCCCAACCAGGAAGAATTCGTGCGCCAGTTCCTGCGCAATATCTAAAAAAGAGTGAGGCGCTCCGCCCCCCTGAGATCTGCTGGAAACGATCAAGAAGCGGTGGCTTCAGCGCCCGGCGCCGCTCGCATGCAAGCAGATCGCTGCAGCCGCCGCCACATTCAGCGACTCTTCGCCGCCCGGTTGTGCAATGCGGATGCGCAGAGCGGCACGCTCTTCCAGTGCAGGGGAAACGCCCTGCCCTTCGTGGCCCAACACCCATGCACACGGCCAGGGCAAGGCGGCACGGTGCAGCCAGTCTCCGGCGTGCGAGCTGGTCACGAGCATGGGCACCTGCAGCGATTGAAGCTCGCCGTGCTCCACGCCCTCGATCAGGTCCAGCGCGAAATGCGCACCCATGCCCGCGCGCAGCACCTTGGGGGACCACAATGCGGCGCTGCCCTTGATGGCAACCACCTGCCGGAAGCCAAACGCGGACGCACTGCGCAGGATGGAGCCCACGTTGCCAGCGTCCTGCACACGGTCCAGCACCACGGTCGCCGCACCCGGATGCACCGCAGCGGGCGCGGGCAAATCCATGATGAAACCCATCCGAGCGGGCGACTCCAGCCCACTGATGTCGGCAAACAGTGCGTCAGCAATTACTATGATTTTCATAGCAGTTTGCACCCACTCTACCTGCGCCAGCGGCCAAAAAGACTCTGAAAACACCGCAATGGATGCGCGCTGGCCACGCTCCAGGGCCGCGCGGCAAAGGTGATCGCCCTCCAGCCAAACCCGGCCTTGCTTGCGGTAGGCCGTGGTGTCCTGCGCAAGACGGCGCAGGTCTTTCACGAACGTGTTGTCCCGCGAATGGATGGTGGTGATCGAGGAGGATGTCATGGTTGGGCAGGTTCAGCCGCGCAGATTCTGCGCCACGGGCGCAAAGGAACGCCGGTGGTGGACGCACGCGCCGTGCTCGCGCAGGGCCGCCATGTGCACCGCCGTGCCATAGCCTTTGTGGCCCGCAAATCCGTACTGGGGAAATTCTTCATGCACCTGCACACACCAGCGGTCACGGTGCACCTTGGCCAGGATGGACGCGGCCGAGATGGCCGGCACCAGCGCATCGCCCTTGACGATGGCCTCAGCCTGGATGTCGAGCGTGGGCAGCCGATTGCCATCGACGAGGACCATGACGGGCTTCAGGCGCAGCCCCATCACGGCCCGCCGCATGGCCAGCATCGTGGCCTGCAGGATGTTGAGCTGATCGATCTCTTCCACGCTGGCCTCGGCAATGCTGCAGCACAGCGCCTTGGCGCGGATTTCGTCGTAGAGCTTTTCGCGCCGGGCGGGCGTGAGCTTCTTGGAGTCAGCCAGGCCTGCGATGGGATGCAGATCGTCCAGGATGACTGCAGCAGCCACCACAGGCCCCGCCAGTGGGCCACGGCCCGCTTCATCCACGCCGGCCACAAGGCCGGGCGGGTGCCAGGGCAGGCAGGCCTGTTCAGGCAGCGGGACGGAGGATTTTCTGGATCGCATCGGCAGCCAGTTGGGGAGTGTTGCGGCGCAGGCTCTCGTGCAGCGCCGTATAGCGCTGCTCCAGGGCCGTGATTTTTTCGGGATGGTGCTGGCGGGCATCCAGCCATTGGAGTGTTGCCGCACAAAGCGCCTGGGGTGTCGCGGCATCCTGGATCAGCTCGGGCACGACGAAGTCGCCACACAGGATGTTGGGCAAGCCCACCCAGGGCTGCAACTGCTTGCGGCGCATAAGCCACCAGCTCAATGGGTGCATGTGGTAGCCAATGACCATGGGGCGCTTGAACAGGGCCGCCTCCAGCGTGGCAGTGCCACTGGCGATCAGCGTGGTGTCGCAGGCGGCGAGCACGGCGTGGGATTGCCCGGAAACGATCTGCGCCACACCGCCCAGCCCAGCCGCCTGCGCCGCTTGCACGATGCGATCACGCAGCGCCGGAACGGCGGGTACTATCAATTTAATAGCTGGTCGCGCTTTTCTGACAAGCGCTGCAGCCTCAAAGAAGGGTTGAGTGATGTAGGCGATCTCCGAAGAGCGGCTGCCCGGCAGAATGGCGAGCACCTCGTCCGTATCCTGCAGCCCGAGCTGGGCACGGGCCGCAGCGCGGTCCGGCACCATGGGAATCACACCCGCCAGCGGGTGCCCCACGTAGGTGGCTGCGATGCCATGCCGCGCGAGCAGTTCAGGCTCGAACGGAAAGATGCACAACACATGATCAGCGCTGCGGCGAATCTTCTCGACGCGTTCCGCGCGCCAGGCCCAGACGGAGGGGCACACGAAATGCACGGTCTTGATGCCCGCAGCGCGCAGGTCAGCTTCCAGCCCCAGGTTGAAATCAGGGGCATCCACACCGATGAAGACATCCGGGCTGTCCTTGAGCAACCGCTCACGCAGTTGCTTGCGAATGCCCAGCAACTCGCGCAGACGGCGCAGCACTTCCATGCTGTAGCCATGCACGGCCAACTTCTCGCTGGGCCACCAGGCATCAAAACCCCGGCGTTGCATTTGCGGGCCACCAATGCCGCAGGTCTGCAGGTCTGGCCAATGGGCCTGCATGCCGTCGATCAACAGACCGGCCAGCAGGTCGCCCGATGTCTCGCCCGCCACCATGGCGACGCGGGGGGAAGCAGCCATCACCCAGCCCTCAGCGCGCTATGCCGCGCGTGGCGTCGGCCAGGAACCGCTCCATCATCGCGGCATCCTCGCTGGCCTGCGGTGCGGACTGCACCAGCTCAGCAATGGCGGCACGTGCAGCCTCCAGCGTGAGGCCCTGACGGTAGATCAGCTTGTGCATCTGCTTGACAGCAGCAATGCGCTCAGGCGAGAAGCCGCGGCGGCGCAGCCCCACCACGTTATAGCCCCGCACGGCCAGCGGGTTGCCATCCACCAGCATGAAGGGGGGCACGTCCTGCGACACTGCGCTGGCAAAGCCCACCATGGCATGCGCCCCGACCTTGACGAACTGGTGAATGCCGGTAAGCCCGCCCACCGTCACCCAATCGCCCAGGTGGACATGGCCTGCCAGGGTGGTGTTGTTGGCCAGCGTGGTGTGGTTGCCCACATGGCAATCATGGGCGATGTGGGTGTACGCCATGATCCAGTTGTCGTCCCCCACCGTGGTGATGCCACCGGCCTGGGGCACACCGAGGTTCAGGGTGCAGAACTCGCGGATGGTGTTGCGGTCGCCGATGACCAGTTCGGTAGGCTCGCCCGCATATTTCTTGTCCTGCGGGATGGCGCCGATGGAGTTGAACTGAAAGATGCGGTTATCGGCGCCAATCGTCGTGCGCCCGTCAATGACGCAATGTGCGCCGACCGCCGTGCCCGCACCGATCGACACATGCTCACCAATAACCGCATACGGTCCTACCGTGACCGAAGGGTCCAGGCGTGCGCCGTCCGCAACAATGGCAGTGGGATGAATATTGCTCACGATCCAACAGGCCAGGGTCGGTCAACCCACGCTGCGCATGGTGCACATGAGTTCGGCCTCGCAGGCCACCTCTTCGCCCACGCTGGCCACGCCCTTGAACTTCCAGATGCCGCCACGAACGCGATCGATGGTGATGCTCAGGATCAACTGGTCGCCGGGCTCCACCGGGCGCTTGAAACGCGCGCCATCAATGCCCACAAAGTAGTAGATATTGTTCTCATCGGGCACCTTGCCCATGGCATCAAACGCCAGCAAGCCCGCAGCCTGGGCCAGCGCCTCCAGGATCAACACACCCGGCATCACGGGACGTCCGGGGAAATGCCCCATGAAATAGGGCTCATTGAACGTCACGTTCTTGATGGCCTTGATGCGGGTGTTGCTCTCAAGCTCGATCACTTTGTCCACCAGCAGGAACGGGTAGCGGTGGGGCAGTTGCTTGAGAATTGCGTGAATATCCATCATCGAGTTGTTCTTCCGTTCATGCTGCCTTGAGAGCCTGCTCAAGCGCCTTGATGCGCTCCCGCAAGCTGTGCAGTTGTTTGAGTGTTGCAGCGTTTTTTTCCCAGCGCGCATTGTCGTCGATGGGAAACATGCCCGTGTATTGCCCAGGCCGCGTGAGCGAGCGTGTGACCACGGTAGCTGCCGAGATATGCACGTTGTCGGCCAGCTCCAGATGGCCCAGCACAATCGCCCCGCCGCCCACAGTGCAGTGCGCGCCAATGGTCGCGCTGCCAGCCACCCCCACACACCCAGCCATGGCCGAGTGCTTGCCGATGCGCACGTTGTGGCCGATCTGGATCAGGTTGTCGAGCTTGACGCCATCTTCGATGACGGTGTCCTGAAGCGCGCCCCGGTCGATGCAGGTGTTGGCGCCGATCTCGACGTCGTCCCCGATGCGCACGGCACCGAGCTGTTCGATCTTGACCCACTGCCCTTGTTCGGGCGCAAAGCCAAAACCATCCGCGCCGATCACCACACCGGCGTGCACGATGCAACGCGCGCCGATGGTGCAGCCTTCGCCCACGGTTACACGCGACTTGAGGATGGTCCCCGCGCCCACCTGCGCTCCACGCTCCACCACACACAGCGGCCCAATGGTCGCAGTGGGGTGCACTTGTGCCGTGGGATCCACCACGGCACTGGCGTGTACCCCCGCGCACTGCGCTGGCGCATTGCGTTGCCGCCACAATTGGGTGGCACGCGCGAAATACACGTAGGGGTTGTCCGCCACGATGCAGGCACCGCGCGCCAAAGCGGCATCGCGCATGGCAGGCGCCACAATGACACAGGCCGCCCGGGAGGCGGCCAGTTGCTGTTGGTAGCGGGGGTTGCTCAGGAAACTGAGATCTCCCGGCCCGGCAACCTCCAGGGGCGCGATGCGGGAGATGACGACATCCCGTGTCGCACCTCCTTCCAGCGAGCCACCGAGCGCATCAACTATGTGCCCAAGAAGCAAGCTCACGCGCCACCTGTCCAGGGCTGTGGCTTACTTGCCAGCAGAGGCATTCAGCGCCTTGATCACCTTGTCGGTGATGTCATGCTTGGGGTTGATGTAGACGGCCTCCTGGAGAATCACGTCGTACTTCTCGGCTTCAGCCACTTGCTTGACGACCTTGTTCGCACGTTCGAGCACCTGGGACAGTTCCTCGTTCTTGCGGGCGCTCAGGTCTTCCTGGAACTCGCGGCGCTTGCGCTGGAATTCACGGTCCTGGTCCACCAGCTGGCGCTGGCGGGTCGTGCGCTGGCTTTCAGCCATCGTGGGGGCTTCGCGTTCGAATTTCTCTGTGGCGGTCTTCAGGGTACTGCCCATGTCCACCAGTTCTTTCTCGCGACGGGAGAACTCCTGCTCCAGCTTGGCCTGTGCAGCCTTGGCAGTGCTGGCCTCACGGAAGATGCGGTCTGTATTGACAAAACCGGCTTTGAACGACTCTTGAGCTTGCGCAGGGGCTGCCACGGCCATGGAGCCAAGCAGCAGAGCCAAAGAGATATGGCGAGAAATGGATTTCATTAGAAAGACGTTCCAATCTGGAATTGCAGTTTCTGGATTCTATCGCCGGCGAACTTGCGCACCGGTTGCGCAAAAGCCAGACGCAAAGGACCGAGCGGGGAAATCCAGCTCAAGCCCAGGCCCACGGAAGAACGCATGTCACTGAAGGTAACTTTTTCGTTTTCTCCGTACACATTACCCACGTCAAAGAAGGTGAATACACGCAGTGTCCGGTCGTTCCCTGCACCCGGGAACGGCGCGATCAGTTCCGCGTTCAGCGTCACCTTCTTTGGCCCCCCCAAAGAGGCCCCCGTCACGTCGCGCGGACCCAGGGTACCCTGGTCAAAGCCACGCACCGAGCCCAACCCGCCCGAATAGAAATTCTTGAACACCGGGAACGGCCGGCCATTCATGCCCTTGCCGATACCCACCTCGCCATTGAAGGCGATGGTGAAACGTTTGTTCAGCGGTACGTACTGCTGGTACTGGTAGTTGGCCCGCACATAGCGAGCATCCCCAGCCACCGACCATTCTGAATTGAGGCGCTGATAGCGGCCGGAATTCGGTGCCAGAGCGCTGTCGCGGTCGTCCCGGGACCAACCGATCGTCAAAGGAATGGAGGTGCTGCTGTAGCCAAACTGGTCGGCATAGGCCAGGTAGGTGGCGGGAATGTTCGTACCCGCCTTGATCTTGGTCTGCTCCAGCCCACCGCCAAAGAACACGGTATCGGTTTCACTGAACGGAACACCGAATCGCACCGACGTGCCGGTGGTCACCAACTCGTAGTTACCGCCCTGGTCTTCGTAAGGCTTGTCCGTGCGGTAGTACACGTCCAGCGTGCGAGAAATGCCATCGGGAGTGAAGTACGGATTGGTGGTGCTGAACACGAGCGTGCGGCGGTACTTGCTGGTGTTGACATCAATGCCCAGGTAGTTGCCAGAGCCAAAAATGTTCTCTTGCTTGATACCAAACGACAGCGACACCTTTTCGGCGCTGGAAAAACCCACCCCCATCTGCAGCGATCCGGTGGGTTTTTCTGCCACGTTGATCACCAGGTCCACCTGGTCTGGAGAGCCCGGGACCTCCTGGGTCTCCACATTGACCTCGGTGAAGAAGCCCAGGCGGTCCACGCGATCACGCGACAGGCGGATTTTTTCACCGTCGTACCAGGAGGCTTCGTACTGGCGGAACTCGCGGCGGATCACTTCGTCGCGTGTGCGGTTGTTGCCGCTCACATTGATGCGGCGCACATAGGCACGGCGCGAGGGCTCCGCCTGCAGAACAAAAGCAACGCGGTTGTTTTCGCGGTCAATCTCGGGCACGGCCTCTACCCGCGCGAACGCAAAGCCAAACCGGGAGAAATACTCGGAAAACGCCTTGGTCGTTTCAGTGACCTGGTCCGCGTTATAGGGTTCACCAGGGCGAATGGTGACCAGGGACTTGAACTCATCTTCACGGTCCAGGTAGTTGCCTTCCAGCTTCACGCCAGACACCACATAACGCTCACCTTCGGTCACATTGACCGTGATGGAAATGTCCTGCTTGTCGGGCGAAATAGCGACCTGGGTGGAATCGACACGGAATTCCAGATAGCCGCGCTGCAGGTAGTAGGAGCGCAGTGTTTCCAGATCGGCGTTGAGCTTGGCACGTGAATAGCGGTCCGACTTGGTGTACCAACTGAGCCAGCCACCGGTGTCCTGATCGAACAGGCCTTTGAGCGTGGATTCGCTGAAGGCCTTGTTGCCAACAATGCGTACTTCCTTGATGCGGGCGGGATCGCCTTCGACCACGGTGAAAGTCAGGTTGACACGATTGCGCTCGATCGGGGTCACGGTCGTGACGACCTCGGCGCCATAGAGGCTCTTGTTGATGTACTGGCGCTTGAGTTCCTGCTCGGCACGGTCGGTCAGCGCCTTGTCATAGGGACGACCTTCGGTCAGCCCGACATCGCGCATGGCCTTCTTCAGCGCGTCCTTGTCAAACTCGCGGGTACCGGCGAAATCCACGTCGGCCACAGTGGGGCGCTCCTCCACCACAACCACCAGCACATTGCCAGTCGCCTCCAGGCGCACGTCCTTGAACAGGCCCAGACCGAAAAGTGCGCGAATGGCAGCTGCGCCCTTCTCGTCGTTGTAGTCGTCACCAACCCGCAGTGGCATGGAGGCAAACACGGTGCCGGGCTCGACGCGCTGCAGCCCCTCGACGCGGATGTCCTGCACCTTGAAAGGCTCCAGAGCCCATGCCGCATTGGCGGCAAAAATCATGGCTGCAACGGCCGATGCGGTACGCACGCCCAGGCGATTGATGTGTTTTTTCATGAATGAAGCTGGCGCCGCAGTTGCAGGGCAAGCGCGGCAAAAGTGTTAGCCAAAGAGCCGAGTGATATCGTTGAACAGGGCAATGGACATCATGAGAAGCAAGACCGCAACGCCTCCACGCTGCAGGCGCTCCATCCATGCGTCTGACACCCCCCTGCCCGTGACACCCTCCCAAAGATAATACATCAGGTGCCCTCCGTCCAAGACGGGCAGCGGCAGCAGGTTGAGCACGCCCAGGCTCACGCTGATCAGGGCGAGGAAAACGAGGTACTGCGTCAGGCCCAGGCTGGCAGAACGCCCAGCATAGTCGGCGATGGTCAAGGGCCCGCTGATATTCTTGAGAGATGCCTCACCAATCACCATGCGGCCCATCATGCGCAGCGTCAATACCGACACATCCCAGGTCTTGACCACACCGGCCCAAGCGCCTTCCAACACGCCATATTCAACGGTCACGAAATCAGGTGGAGCGCCAACGTAGGCCCCAATGCGGCCTATGGTCGCGCCCAGTTCCGGCTTGGCCTCCGGCAAAACATCCAAGGTCAGCACCTGCCCCGCGCGATCCACGCGCCAAGGCTGGGCCAGTGGCTCGCTGCCACGCACGGACTGCCGGATCAACTCGCGCAGCTGCTGGCCATCCACCACATCGATGGCGCCAATCTTGAGCACCACATCTCCCTGGCGCAATCCGGCGCGCGCAGCGGCTCCGTCAGGCATGACCTCGCCCAGCACCGGACGTGTCCATGGCCCCAGAATGCCTATTTTGCGAAACAGCTGGGCGTCTGCTTCGCGGCTGTCGATCTTCGACATGTCCAGCAAAATTTCCCGGTGTGCAGCCCCCGACTGTGGCTGCACATCCAGGCGCACGTTCACCCCCTCCAGGGCACCGCGAGTAAGCAGCCAGCGCAAATCTTCAAACGACCGCACGGGTTCCAGGTCGTCAGAACCCAACGCTGCCTGCGCGACCAGTTCACCGCCACGCAGGCCCGCGCTCTGCGCCACGGAACCAGCCACCGGGCTGGCCAGGACCGCCTTGGGCTCCTCCACCCCGTTCCAGTTGACGATGGAATACAGCAGCACGGCCAGCAGCAGATTCGCAACAGGGCCTGCGGCCACGATGGCAGCGCGAGACCGCAGAGGTTGGGTGTTGAAGGCCAGATGCCGCTCTTCGGGGGGCACAGGCGCTTCCCGCTCGTCCAGCATGCGCACGTATCCACCCAGCGGAAACGCCCCCAGGACAAACTCCGTGGGCGAGCCCTTGGGCTGCCAGCGCAGCAACGGGTTGCCAAAGCCCACCGAGAAGCGCAGCACCTTCACTCCGCACGCCACGGCCACCCGGTAGTGGCCGTATTCGTGTACGGCAATCAGAAGGCCGAGGGCCACGATGAAGGCAACGATGGTGAGGAGCATGTGCGGGTCCGTGTTGCGGTGGAGACTCAGGCAGCCAGGCGGTCTGCAGCTTGCTCAGCGGCATTGCGCGCTTGGCTGTCCAGGTCCAGCAACGCTTCGAGCGAATTGGGCTTGGAGGGGGAAACCGCCTCCAAAGTTGCAAGATTCACGGCATGAATATGGTCAAAACGAAGCCGTCCCGACAAGAATGCTCCCACAGCCACCTCATTGGCAGCATTCAATACGGCCGTCGTCCCTTCGGCCGCTTTCAGCGCTTGCCAGGACAGGTGCAAACCCGGGAAGCGGTGGGCGTCAGCATCTTCAAACGCCAGCGCGGACAGGGTCGAAAAGTCCAGTTTGCTCGCACCACTCGCAATGCGCTCCGGCCAGGCCAGGCCGCAGGCAATGGGCACGCGCATGTCGGGCGTTCCCAATTGAGCCAGGATCGATGCATCCTTGAACTGCACCATGGAATGGATGATCTGCTGCGGATGGATCACCACCTTGATCTGGTCCGGGTGCAGATCGAACAGCCAGCGGGCCTCGATCACTTCGAGCGCCTTGTTCATCATCGTGGCCGAATCCACCGAAATCTTGCGCCCCATCGAGAAATTGGGGTGTGCACAGGCTTGGGCGGGTGTGATCTCAGCCAACGTGGACGGGTCTCGTTGCCGAAACGGCCCCCCGGAAGCCGTAAGCAAAATGCTGTCCACCCGTTGCGCCCAAGTGGCAGGGTCTTCGGGCAGGCATTGAAAGATGGCGGAGTGTTCGCTATCGATGGGCAACAGCGTCGCCCGCCCCTCGCGCACCGTCTGCATGAACAACCCACCACCAACCACCAGCGCTTCCTTGTTGGCCAGCAGCAACCTCTTGCCCGCGCGCGCAGCCGCCAGACACGGTGCGAGACCCGCAGCGCCCACAATGGCCGCCATCACCGCGTCTACTTCATCGTGTGAAGCTATCAATTCAAGAGCATCTTGCGATTGAAGGACCTGCGTTGGAAGGCTATTGGCCACTAATTTTTCAGCCAGAAGCGCCGCATGGGGCGCGCTCGCCATCACCGCGAAGCGAGGACGGAACTGTGCACACTGCGCCAGCAGAAGATCGACCTGGGTGGCAGCGCTGAGCGCAAAAACTTCGAAGCGATCGGGATGGCGGGCCACCACATCCAGCGTGCTGGTGCCAATGGAGCCGGTGGAACCGAGGACGGTGATTTGTTGTTTCTTCATGGAGTCGTCAGGCTCGTGAGCATCATGGCCAGGGGGAGCGTGGGCAGCAGAGCATCCACGCGGTCGAGCACACCACCGTGTCCGGGCAACAGGCCGCTGCTGTCCTTAACACCGGCGCTGCGCTTGATGAGGGACTCCACGAGATCTCCCGACACACTCATGGCCACCATGAACAGCGCGGCAAGCACCAGCATCCACCAGCCTTGTAGCGCCATTCGGCTGTAAAAACTGGGCACAGCCGCCTGCCAGTGCGCATCGGCCACGACCCAGACGAAGGCCATGACCACCACGCCCGCCAAACCGCCCCACACGCCCTCCCAACTTTTGCCAGGACTGATCGAAGGGGCCAGCTTGCCTTTTGTGAAGCGCAGGCCAAAAGCGCGGCCAGCGAAATAAGCAAAGATGTCTGCGACCCACACTAGGAGCAGCACCGACAGCAGAAAATTGATACCCACATTGCGCGCCTGCACTACGGCGAGCCAAGCGAGCCACAGCGCCAATACCCCGGCCACCAGGCGCACTCCACCCGGAATGCGGGGCCAACCAGGCACCCCTGCCTTGAGCAGCCAGGCAGCCGCCAAGACCCACAGCCCCCCGCCCACCACCCACAGGGCGGTCAACGGACGATCGACCCAGCCCAGGGCCCACGAACCCGCACACAGTGCGACACAAGCAGCGCCCACGGTGAGAGAGCCGGCCTGGCCAAAACCGCTCAGACGCCCCCACTCCCAGGCACCCGCCGCCATGAGCACCAACACGACCACGGTGAAGGGCACCGTGAATGGGTAAAAAAGCGCCGGCAGCAAAATGGCCAGCAGGACAAGGGCTGTGATAACGCGCTGCTTGAGCATGGGGCCTTTCAGAACCTGTTCAGGTTCTTAGCCCGGCATCGGCTGGGGATGCGCGGACAGGATTTGTTCGGAGGTTTTGCCAAAACGGCGCTCGCGGCCACCGAAGGCAGCAATCGCCTCGTCCAGCGCCGACTCATCGAAATCCGGCCACAACCGGTCGCTGAAGAAAAACTCGGAGTATGCGGCCTGCCACAGCAAAAAGTTGCTGATCCGCATTTCCCCGCCGGTGCGAATCACCAGGTCGGGATCGGGCACATGGGCCATGCCCATCGCACCCTGCAGGCTGGCCTCGGTGATAGGCTCACCCCGTGCCGCCAGCGACGCTGCTGCCTGGGCAATGTCCCAGCGGCCACCGTAGTTGAAACACACGTTGAGCACCAGGCGGGTATTTTCAGCCGTAGCGGCTTCTGCCTGCGCCAGGCCATCGCGGACCTTCTGCGAAAGACCCGCACGCTCACCCACGAAATACAGGCGCACGCCATCCTTCTTGAGTTGCGGCACTTCGCGCGCCAGCGCCATCGCCAACAGTTCCATGAGGCCAGAGACCTCGTCGGCGGGGCGGTTCCAGTTTTCGGAGGAGAACGCAAACACCGTGAGTACAGCCACACCGCGCTGCACGCAGGCGCGTGCACAGCGGCGCAGTGAATCCACGCCTTGCTTGTGGCCCGCCAGGCGCGGCAAAAAACGGCGCGTGGCCCAGCGGCCGTTGCCATCCATGACGATGGCAATGTGGTGTGGCACTAACGAAGAGTCAGCCATGTGAATGTTCAAGCCCTGGGGCCTAGAGCGTGTGATGCACTTTTAAGTGCCCGCGAAAGTCGGGGAAAGGCCCGGCAACTAGGCGCAGGACGCGCCGCGGTATGAATACCGCAAGCGGCTTGCAACGACGTAGCCGGGCCTTTCCCCGACTTTCCCAAAGGGTTGGCCCCACACGCAGGCACTCGCGGCGCTGCAGCGCTCGCCAAGGCCGGGGCCTTGCCTGCGCACTGCGCCTTGCGATCACCTGCGTGTGGGGCCAACGCGGGTACGTAAAAGCGCATAACACGCTCTAGACCGCCATGATTTCCTGCTCTTTGGCGGCCACCAGCGCATCGATCTCGGCGATATGCTTATCGGTGAACTTCTGCACGTCGGTTTCGGCGCGCTTCTGGTCGTCCTCGGAGGCCAGCTTGTCCTTGACGAGCTTCTTGACGGACTCGTTGGCATCGCGGCGCAGGTTGCGCACGGCAATCTTGGCGCTCTCGCCCTCGTTGCGGGCGAGCTTGGTCATTTCCTTGCGGCGCTCTTCGCTCATGGGCGGCATGGGTACGCGAATCAAGTCGCCCATGGAGGCAGGGTTCAGGCCCAGGTCGCTTTCGCGGATGGCCTTTTCAATCTTGGCGCCCATGCCTTTTTCCCAAGGCTGCACGCTGATGGTGCGCGAATCGATCAGGGCCACATTGGCCACCTGGCTCAAGGGAACCATGGAGCCGTAGTACTCGACCTGTACCGTATCAAGCAGCGCGGGGTTGGCGCGGCCGGTGCGGATCTTCTGCAGGTTGTTCTTGAAAGCCGAGATGGACTGGTCCATCTTGGTTTCTGCATTTTTCTTGATATCGGCAATCGTCATGTTTTCTCCTGGGCGCCCGCCTGCATCGTGGGCAGGCCTCGGCCATTGTCGTCAAGCGTAAACCAGCGTACCTTCGTCTTCACCCATCACCACACGCTTCAGGGCGCCGTGCTTGATGATGGAGAACACCCGCACGGGCAGCTTCTGGTCGCGGCACAGGGCAAACGCGGTCGCATCCATGATGCCCAGATTGCGGGACATGGCCTCGTCAAAGCTGAGCTTCGTATAACGCGTGGCCGTGGGGTCCTTCTGGGGGTCGGCAGTATAAACGCCGTCCACCTTGGTGGCCTTGAGCACCAGTTCAGCACCGATTTCGGCACCGCGCAACGCTGCGGCGGTGTCGGTGGTGAAGAAAGGATTGCCTGTGCCGGCCGCAAACACGACGACCTTGCCCTCTTCAAGATACTGCAGCGCCTTGGGGCGCACATAGGGCTCAACCACCTGCTCGATGGCAATGGCGGACATCACTCGGGCCACCAGGCCCTGCTTGTCCATGGCGTCTGCCAGGGCCAGGGCGTTCATCACGGTGGCCAGCATGCCCATGTAGTCGGCGGTGGCACGGTCCATCCCGACCGAGCCCCCGGCGACACCACGGAAGATGTTGCCCCCACCGATCACCACGGCCACCTGGACACCCAGGCGGGTCACTTCGGCGATCTCCTCGACCATGCGCACGATGGTGGCGCGGTTGATACCAAAGGCGTCATCCCCCATCAGCGCCTCACCAGACAGCTTGAGCAAAATGCGCTTGTGGGCTGGTGCAGCGTTGGACATGGGAAATTTCTCCGGTAAGTGGTACGAGGCTTTGGTGGGGTGGTTACAGGGAACGATCAGGCAGCAGCCTTGGCAGCAGCCACCTGGGCAGCCACTTCGGCAGCAAAGTCGTCCACCTTCTTCTCGATGCCTTCGCCCACCACGTACAGCGTGAAACCCTTGACGTTGGTGTTGGCAGCCTTGAGCATCTGGGCCACGGTTTGCTTGCCGTCGGCAGCCTTCACGAAGACCTGGTCGGCCAGCGAGACTTCCTTGAGGTACTTCTGCACCGCGCCGTCGATGCGCTTGGCCGTGATTTCAGCGCTTTGTGCAGGCTTGCCTGCAGCCACGAGCTCCTTGTTGGCTTCGTCGGCCTTGCCTTCGGCGACCGAGCGCTCCTTGGCGATCAGGTCGGCAGGCACGTCGGCGCTGGTCAGGGCCACGGGCTTCATGGCGGCCACGTGCATGGCCACGTCCTTGGCTGCTGCAGCGTCGCCTTCGAACTCCACCACCACGCCGATGCGCGAACCGTGCAGGTAGGCGGCCAGGTTGGAGCCGCTGAAGCGCTTGAAGCGGCGGAAGGACATGTTCTCGCCGATCTTGCCGATCAGGCCCTTGCGCACGTCTTCCAGCGTGGGGCCGAAGCTGTCTTGGCTATAGGGCAGCGCGCCCAAGGCTTCGACGGTGGCGGGGTTGTGTTCAGCCACCAGCTTGGCAGCAGCGTTGGCCATGGCGATGAAGCTGTCGTTCTTGGAGACGAAGTCGGTTTCGCTGTTGACTTCCACCAAGGCACCGGTGGTGCCGTCGATGTAGCTGGCGACCACGCCTTCAGCCGTGATACGCGATGCAGCCTTGCCAGCCTTGGTGCCCAGCTTGACGCGCAGCAGCTCTTCAGCCTTGGCCATGTCGCCGTCGGCTTCCGTCAGCGCCTTCTTGCATTCCATCATCGGAGCGTCGGTCTTGCCACGCAGTTCAGCAACCATGCTTGCGGTAATTGCAGCCATCTTTGTTCCTTCAGTGTTCAGTTCAGTCAGTTCAGATTCGGGCTAAAAAAAAGGGGGCTCACCAGGGGCCCCGCTTTTGTTCGCGACGGATCGCGCAGCCGGGCTATCAGGCAGCGGCTTCTTGCACTTCCACGAATTCGTCGGTGCTCTCTGCAGTAGCAGCCTTCACGACTTCATTCACGGCGTTGGCACGGCCTTCGATGATCGCGTCAGCGATGCCACGGGCGTACAGCGTCACAGCCTTGGCCGAGTCGTCGTTGCCAGGGATCACGTAGTCGATGCCTTCAGGCGAGTGGTTGGTATCGACCACACCGATCAGCGGGATGCCCAGCTTCTTGGCTTCGGCAACGGCGATCTTGTGGAAGCCCACGTCGATGATGAAGATGGCATCGGGCAGAGCAGCCATATCCTGAATGCCGCCGATATCCTTTTCGAGCTTCTCGATTTCGCGGGAGAACGTCAGTTGCTCCTTCTTGCTCAGGCTGTCGAGGCCAGCTTCTTGCTGGGCCTTCATGTCCTTGAGGCGCTTGATCGAGGTCTTCACGGTCTTGAAGTTCGTCAGCATGCCGCCCAGCCAGCGCTGGTCCACGAAAGGCACGCCAGCGCGTTGCGCTTCGGTGGCCAGGATTTCACGGGCTTGGCGCTTCGTGCCAACCATCAGGATCGTGCCGCGGTTGGCAGCCAGTTGCTTGGCGAACTTTTGGGCTTCCTGGAACAGTGGCAGCGACTTTTCCAGGTTGATGATGTGAATCTTGTTGCGATGGCCGAAGATGTAGGGGGCCATCTTGGGGTTCCAGAAGCGGGTTTGGTGACCGAAGTGGACACCGGCTTCCAGCATTTCGCGCATGGTAACGGACATAAAAATACTCCAAAGGTTAGGTCTAAAATCAGCCCCAATATTTGCAGTGCCGTGATCTTCACGAACACCGCAACACCTTGACAGGGCTGCTTTGCGATTGGTCTTGCCGCAGCGGCCACGCTGGTTGTGCAAACCTTGCACCACTGCGCTACTGCTCCCAGCAAAACCCAAAGATTCTAGCACACCCATGCTCCCTGACCTGATCGCCACCCGTGAGCAACTGCGGGACGGCGCCACTACCGCGCCCGCCGAGCTGGAAGGCTGCATCGACGCCGCCCAGGCCACCTCCAACACCCACAGCTTTGTGCGAACCCTGTTCGACGAGGCTCGCACCACAGCGGTGCAGCCGGGCGTGGCCCAGTTGCCTCTGGCCGGGCTGTCGGTGTCGGTGAAGGACCTGTTTGACGTGGCCGGCCAACCCACCCCGGCGGGCTCCACCGCGCTGGCGGGGGCTCCCGCAGCAGCTCAAGACTGCCCGGCCGTGGCCCGACTGCGCGCAGCGGGTGCCAGCCTGATTGGCCGCACCAACATGGTGGAGTTCGCTTTCTCGGGCGTGGGCGTCAACCCCCACTACGGCACGCCTGCGGCCTGGGACGCCCGTTTTGGCGCCGTGCCCGGCGCACCCCGGGTGCCCGGCGGGTCTTCGTCCGGCGCCGGGGTGTCGGTCGCCACTGGCGCCGCGTTCATTGGATTGGGATCGGACACCGGCGGCTCCATCCGCATTCCTGCGGCGCTCAACGGCATCGTGGGCTTCAAGAACACCGCCCGGCTGGTGCCTACCGCTGGCGCCGTGCCGCTGTCCACCACCCTGGACACTGCCTGCGCCATGACGCGCACCGTGCGCGACGCCATCGTGGCGCACGAGGTGTTGGCCGCCCGGCGCGTGACGCGCAGCCTGGCGCCGCTGTCGCAGTACCGGCTGGCGGTGCCGTCCACCCTCTTCCTCGACGGGCTGGATGCCACCGTGGCGCGCGCCTTTGAGCGCAGCGTGGAAGCCTTGCGCCAGGCGGGCGCCCAGATCGACCCCATCGACCTGCCCGCCGTGCTGGAACAGCCCGCCTATGGTTTTGCCGCCCCCGAAGCCTACGCCTGGCACCGCGAGCTGCTGCAGCGCGCAGGCGACCGCTACGACCCCCGGGTGCGCATGCGCATTGAAAAAGGCGCCACGCTGATGGCCTGGGAATACATCGACCTCGTGCAGGCGCGCCAGCAATGGATTGCACGCATGCTCTCCGACATGGAGCGCTATGACGCCCTGCTGTCCCCCACCGTTCCCATCGTGGCACCGCTCATTGCCGATGTCGCACCGGCCGATGGACTGGACAAAGTCCAGGACGCCGCCCGCGACGCCGAGTTCTTCCGCGTCAACAACCTGCTGCTGCGCAACACCAGCGTGGTCAATCTGCTGGATGGCTGTGCGCTGTCGCTGCCTTGCCATGTACCAGGGGAACTCCCGGTCGGGCTGATGGTCTGGCACGGAGCGCTCAGGGACGACACGGTGCTCAACGTGAGCCTACAGATCGAACAAATACTACAAAAATAATAGCTACTCGCGCTTTAACAACAAGCGCTAGAAGCCAAAAACACCCATATTCATGAAGATTGCTATCGTGGGCGCCGGCATCATCGGCGTCACCACCGCATACGAGCTGGCCAGCGACGGCCACGAAGTCACGGTGTTCGAACAACGCAGCGCAGCCGCCGAGGAAGCCAGCTTTGCCACTGCAGGACTGCTCGCACCCTACCTGCTGAGCCCCTGGGCAGTGCCGGGCTTTGGCCAGCCGCTGCGACTGATGGGGGCACAGGCCACCCTGCGGATGGCAGGCGGCCTGACCCTCGCCAACTGGGCCTGGTTGCGCCGCTGGCGCAGCATGGCCCGCAGCCACAGCGCCCCGGCTACAGCCGTCGAGCGCCTGGCGCAGTACAGCCAGACGCGCCTGCAATCCATCGCCAGCCAGCACGAGCTGGATTTCGAAGCCAGCGATGGCCGCCTGGTGCTGCTGCGCACTGAGGAAGACCGCACGCGCCTGCAGCCCGCACTGCAGGTGCTGCGCGACAGCGGCGTGACCTTGCGCGAGATCGACGCCGATGTGGCCCGCCAGATAGAGCCCGGCCTGTCGCCCGAGGCGCCGCTGGCAGGCGCCATCCACTTGCCCGACGCGCGCGCGGGCAACTGCCGCCTGTTTGCCCAGCTGCTGCGCCAAGGTATTCAGGGCGGTGGCGTGCAGTTTGTGTTCAACACCCGCGTGGACCGACTGGGCAGCAGCCCCACCGGCGTGGTGCTGCAAGGCGAAGCGGACCTGCGTCGATTTGATGCCGTGGTGCTGTGCGCGGGCATGGCATCAGCCACGCTGCTGCCCGCGCTGGGCCTGGACCTGCCCATGGCGGCCGTGTATGGCTACTCCGTCAGTGCCCCGCTGCGCGAATCCACCCACGCCCCGCGCTCCAGCGTGGTGGATGCGGGTCAGCAGATATCCATCACCCGCCTGGGCCAGCGTGTGCGCATTGCCGGTGGCGCTGAACTGGCCGGGGCCGATGCCGAGCACCACACCCCCACACTGCAGCGCCTGTACCGCACGCTGAACGACTGGTTCCCCGGCGGCGCGCAGCTGTCATCCAACCTGCAGATCTGGCGCGGCGCCCGCACCATGCTGCCCGACGGAGCACCGGTGGTGGGCGCCAGCGGCGTGCCGGGCTTGTGGATCAACACCGGCCACGGCGCAAGTGGCTGGGCTCTGGCCTGCGGCAGCGCCCGGGCGCTGGCCGACCTGATCGCGCAGCGCGAGCCCGAGGTGTCGCTGGACGGGCTGGGCATGCGTCGGTTCTAGGAGCCTGCGCTTTGCCCCCACGGGGTGTCGGCGCACAATGGCAGGCGCGCTGCCACTGGCAGCAGCCCTTGCCCCCTGCAGCCCATGCACCGCATCACCGCCCACCAGCCTTATCCCCTGTTCAACACAGCCGCCACCCGCCGCCTGGAAAATGCGGCGGCGGTCGCCCTGCCCCCGCACACCCTCATGCAACGCGCCGGCCTGGCCGTGGCGCAATTGGCCCAGGCGCTGGCCCCCCACGCACGCACCGTGTGGATTGCCTGCGGGCCCGGGAACAACGGGGGTGACGGGTTTGAGGCTGCCATGCACCTGCAGCGCAGTGGCCGCAAGGTGGTGGTGACCTGGCTGGGCCAGCCCGATACGGCCCCAGCCGATGCCAGGGCCTCGTGGCAGCGGGCGCGGGATGCGGGCGTGGTCTGGGCAGACACCGCACCCGGCGATCTGGGGGCCAACGACCTGTGCATTGATGCGCTGCTGGGCATTGGCGTCTCTTCTTCACCCCACAGCCCCGCACGCCCGCCCGACGCAAGGCTCCAGGCCTGTCTGCAAGCCCTGCACCGCAGCCCGGCCCCCGTGCTGGCCGTGGACCTGCCCAGCGGGCTGGACGCAGACACCGGCCAATTTGCGGCAGGCCTTGCGCCCGACACCCCAACCCACCAGCACTACCACCTGCACCACCAAGCGCCCCCGCCACGCCACACACTGAGTCTGCTCACTCTCAAGCCCGGCCTGTTCACCGCCGCCGGGCGGGACGCAGCAGGCCAGGTCTGGCTGGATGATCTGGGCGTAGAACCCGGGCACGAGCCGCCCAACGCCTGGCTTTCCGGCCCCGCCCTGCCCGCCCCCCGCGCCCATGCCAGCCACAAAGGCAGCTATGGCGACGTGGCTGTGGTGGGCGGCGAAGGACTGGCGGCGCGGGGTATGGGCATGGCGGGCGCCGCACTGCTGGCCGCTTCGGCCGCTCTGCACAGCGGCGCGGGCCGTGTGCTGGTGGCCCTGCTTGACAACGGCCAGCAGCAACTCGACCCACAGCAGCCGGAGTTGATGTTCCGCCGCTTTGACGCACTGGCACTGGAACAGCTCACCGTGGTCTGCGGCTGTGGCGGCGGGCAGGCCATCGCACGCGTTCTGCCCGAGGTCATCACCCGCGCAGCCCGGCTGGTTCTGGACGCCGATGCGCTCAACACCATCGCCACCCAGGCCGCTTTGCACGCGCTGGTGGTGGCGCGCGGCCAGCACGGGCAACCCACGGTGCTCACGCCGCACCCGCTGGAGGCTGCGCGCCTGCTGGGCCTGACCACCGCCGAAGTCCAAGCCAACCGGCTTGGGGCCGCGCAGCAGCTGGCAGACCAGTTCAACTGCGTGGCGGTGCTCAAGGGCTCGGGCACCGTGGTTGCCGCACCCGACCGCGTCCCGGCCATCAACCCCACGGGCAATGCGCGCCTGGCCACGGCGGGTACGGGCGATGTGCTGGCAGGCATGGTGGGCGCCCACCTGGCCGCCGGCGCGAGCGCCTTGCGCGCTGCGAGTGAAGCGGTGTACCAGCATGGCCAGGCGGCTGATGATTGGCCAGCGCGCCAGGCGCTGACGGCCAGTGTGCTGGCGCGGCGCGTGGGCGGAAGCTGAGCCTCAAGCCAGCAAGGTCACCGTCTTGAGCGGCTTGAGCACGCTCGACGGTGTCATGCCAAAGGTCTGCCGGAACATGCGGCTGAAGTGGGCCGAATCAGAAAACTCGCCATGTAGCGCCGCGTCGGTCAGGCGCGGGCTGACCGCCAGCCCCGCCATCGCCAGCCGCACCTGGGACCAGACGCGGTAGCTGCGCAAGCTCACGCCCATCTCGGCGCGAAACAGGTGGTTGAAACGCGATGCCGAAAGCTGGACGCCCGAGGCCAGGTCACCCCGTGCCACCCGCCCCGCCTGCGGATGGCGCAGCACATGCAGGCTGCGCGCCACGCGTGGGTCCAGCGGCGCCACCTCGTTATCGAGCGGGCAACGCAGCAAGGCGGGCAGGTCGAAGTGATTTAGATAGCCCTCCATGGCACTGCGCGCCCCCACGGAAACTGCGACATCCAGCACCACGCCACCCTCTTGCTGGAACAGACCGCGCAACCTCCGTGCTTCGCGCGAATCGGGCTCCAGGTACACCAGGGCAACCGTCTCGCCGCAAGGGTCGAACAGGTGCTCCACGCCCGCGTCCACCAGCGCGCTGTGGCAGGTCTCCACACGCCCTGCCCCCCAGTGCACCGTAAACCGCCCCGAGAGCCCCATCAGCAGCACCGGCGACGCATGGCAGTGCCAGCCCGTGGCCGGGATCTCTCCGACGTAGAGCGCCCGGTCAGTGCCCAGGGTCAGTGTGTTGCTTGCTGGCATAGCCCAAACCTACAAGTTTTTTTACCGCGTTCTCCGTAGCCTTGCCTCTCCCGCCAGGGGCCGAGCGTGTGTTGACGCTTGAAGCAGCAGTCCCTGGCATGCACGCAACCATACCCTTGGAGAACGCGTCTTGAAACGCATCGCTATTTCTGTCGCAACGGCACTGGTACTGGGCACGGTCGGCCTCTATTACGGGGCACCTTCGCTGTTCAAAGAGCCTCTGATCAGCGCCAATCGCCATCTGTCCGGCCTGGAAGAAAAAACCGCCGAGGCGGCCATGCACACCATCCACTACCTGGACAACGGCACGCACCCAAACCCCGCGCCGGGCCACGGCAGTGGCACACCCATCGTTCTGCTGCACGGCATTTTTGCGGAGAAAGACCATTGGGTGGATTTTGCGCGACCGCTCACCGGCCAGTACCGGGTGATTGCCCCTGATATCCCGGGTTTTGGCGAGAGCACGCGGCGGGACGACCAGCCCTACGACTACGCCGCCCACGTCGCGCGGCTGGCCGCGTTTCTGGACGCGCTCGGCCTTGCGAAAGTGCATCTGGCGGGCAACTCAATGGGCGGCACCATCGCCGCTCTCTTTGCTTTGCAGCATCCCGAGCGCGTGGCCAGCGTGGCGTTCATCGGCGCACCCCACGGCATTCGCTCGCCCCAGCCCAGCACCATGGACCGCCTCATCGACACCGGACAACGCCCGCTGGTAGCCCACGATGCCGCAGCATTCGGCGCCATGATGGATCTGGTGTTTGAAAAGCGCCCCTTTTTGCCCTACCCCATCCTGCATGCGTCTGAGCAAGAAGCGCTGCGCAACGCCACCTCCAACACGCGCCTGTGGGACGCACAGCTCAAAGACCGCTACCTGCTGGAGCAACGACTGAGCACGTTGCAGCACCACCCCATCCTCGCCCTGTGGGGCGAGAGCGACCGCGTGTTCGACCACTCTGGACTGCAGACTTTGCAGAAGCTGTTGCCCCACGCCCATGCCGAAGCACTGCCCGGCATTGGCCACCTGCCCATGATGGAGGCGCCCAAAGAGACGGCGCAGCGGTACGCCCGCTTCTTGGGCGTTGTGGCCACGACCCCGCGCGAGACCACGCCGAAAATCCAATAAAAATAGCTGCTAGCGCTTATCCATAAATCGTTAGCAGCTATTAATTAGTGAGCAATAGCTTGAGCGTGATTTTGTACGCCGTACCCGCTTGTGTCAGCCCCGGCGGGGCTTGCGCGCCTTGCTCTTGCTGGATTTTCCCGCAACCGCCTTCTTGACAGATGCTTTCAGAGACTGGATCGGTGAACGCGCAGCCCGCTCACGCGAAAGGCCCGCTTGCTCCGTGGCAGATGGGGTTGGGCCCTTGTCGGACTTGCGTCCACCGGACCGGCCACCCGCCTTGCGGGCGCCACCAGCGCCTTCTGTGCCCAGGCCCTTGTCTTTCAACGCGCGGCCCAGCAACTCTTCGCCCTCTCGCACCAGGCGGAAGTCGATCTTGCGTCCGTCCAAGTCCACACGGCTGACCTGCACCCGGACCCGCGCGCCGATGGCGTAGCGGATGCCTGTGCGCTCACCACGCAGCTCCTGGCGCGCCTCGTCGAACTTGAAGTACTCGCCGCCGAGCTCGGTGATGTGTACCAGGCCTTCGACATACATCGCGTCCAGCGTGACGAAGATGCCGAAGCTCGTTGCTGCGCTGACCACGCCGCTGTATTCCTCGCCCAGGTGCTCGCGCATGTACTTGCACTTGAGCCAGGCTTCCACATCGCGGCTGGCCTCGTCGGCACGGCGCTCGTTGGCACTGCAGTGCAGGCCTGCGGCCTCCCAGGCCTGGGTGTCGCGGCTCGGGGGTGCCACATCCTTGCGGGGCTTGGTGCCGGGCGCCGCCACGCGGGCCGCCAACCGCTTGGCCAGCTTGGCATGGGCTTCGCCGGGTGTGGGCAAGGACGGCAGCGCGTACTTCGTCTTGCTCAGAATGGCCTTGATGACCCGGTGCACCAGCAGGTCGGGGTAGCGCCGGATCGGGCTGGTGAAATGCGTGTAGGCATCGAACGCCAGGCCAAAGTGACCACTGTTGACGGGCGTGTAGATGGCCTGCTGCATGGAGCGCAGCAGCATGGTGTGGATCTGCTGAGCGTCGGGCCGGTCCTTGGTTGCCGTGGCGATGGCCTGGAAGTCACCGGGTTTCGGGTCGTCGCCAATCGTCATGCCCACGGCCATGGCCTTGAGGTAGTTGCGCAGGATCTCCTGCTTCTCGGGCGTGGGGCCTTCGTGCACACGGAACAGGCCGGGCTGTCCGCCCTGGGCGATGAAGTCGGCGCTGCACACGTTGGCGGCCAGCATGGCCTCTTCGATGAGTTTGTGTGCATCGTTGCGGGTGCGCGGCACGATCTTTTCAATGCGGCCGTTTTCGTCGCAGACGATCTGTGTTTCGGTGGTCTCGAAGTCCACCGCGCCGCGCGCCTGACGCGCGATGAGCAGCGCGCGGTACACGTCGTGCAGGTTGAGCAGGTCCTTGACGCGGTCCTTGCGCTTGCTGGCCTCGGGGCCGCGCGTGTTGGCCAGGATGGCCGCCACTTCGGTGTACGTGAAACGCGCATGGCTGAACATTACGGCCGGGTAGAACTGGTAGGCATGCACCTCGCCCTTGGCGGTGACCAGCATGTCGCAGACCATGCACAGGCGCTCTACCTCGGGGTTGAGCGAGCAGAGCCCATTGCTGAGCTTCTCGGGCAGCATGGGGATCACGCGGCGCGGGAAGTACACGCTGGTGGCGCGGTCGTAGGCATCGATGTCGATGGCACTGCCCGTCTCCACATAGTGGCTCACGTCGGCAATCGCCACCAGCAGGCGCCAGCCCTTGCTGCGGCCGACTTTGGCGGGCTCGCAGTACACGGCATCGTCGAAGTCGCGCGCATCTTCGCCGTCGATGGTGACCAGGGGCACGTCGGTCAGGTCCACGCGGCGCTTCTTGTCTTGTGCGCGCACCTTGTCGGGCAGCTCCTTGGCCTGGGCGAGACACTCTGCCGAGAACTCGTGTGGCACGCCGTACTTGCGCACCGCGATCTCGATCTCCATGCCAGGATCGTCCACTTCACCGAGCACTTCGGTGATACGCCCCACAGGCTGGCCGAACAAGGCTGGAGGTTCTGTCAGCTCAACCACCACGACCTGCCCGGGCTTCGCGGCGCCCGTGGCGCCTTTGGGGATCAGTACATCCTGACCGTAGCGCTTGTCTTCGGGGGCCACGAGCCACACGCCGCTTTCCTGCAGCAGTCGGCCGATGATGGGCTGGGGCGGACGCTCAATGATTTCAACGACACGCCCTTCGGGGCGGCCACGGCGGTCCTGGCGGACGATGCGCACGCGCACACGGTCCTTGTGCAAGACTGCGCGCATTTCGTTCGGGGGGATATAGATGTCGCCTTCGCCATCGTCACGGATGACAAAACCGTGTCCATCACGGTGCCCTTGCACGCTGCCTTCAATCTCGTCCGACAAATGCGTGGACTGCGTGCCGGGGGTGGTTTTTTTGATATACAATCTTAGACTTTCCTGAAATGCCCAGGTGGCGGAATTGGTAGACGCACTAGTTTCAGGTACTAGCGAGTAACATCGTGGAGGTTCGAGTCCTCTCCTGGGCACCAAGTTTAACGAGAACCAGCGATGGTTTTCAAAATATCGAAGCCGCTGTACACACAGCGGCTTTTTTATTTGCCGATACGTTTTGCACCTTCTGTTGCGGCCAAAGAATTTTGAACCGACGGCACATTTTTTTGAAAACTCTCCAGAAGCCCGAGTTTCTTATCCTATAATTCGAGGCTGATCTGAAAGCCCAGGTGGCGGAATTGGTAGACGCACTAGTTTCAGGTACTAGCGAGTAACATCGTGGAGGTTCGAGTCCTCTCCTGGGCACCAAACACATTAAAAGCCGTTGCAGTTGCAACGGCTTTTTTGTTTTCTGGCCGCCAAAGAAAAACGAGACCACCAGCGATCTCGTCTTGCGTGTTGCGGTAAGCGCTGTGGGCACACACACCGCAGTGCACATGCCCACCCGTCACATCACATCACTTGCGCAGCAGTGTTTTCAGCACATTCTGCAAACGGCGTGCGCTGCCTGCATCGCTGGAGCTGGCCAGCACGCGCGCCACATCCTGCCCCCAGGTCTGTGCAGGCGCAGGATCATTGCGGCGCGTCAGCAGCTGCAACTGCAGCATGCGACGGGCAGCGATGTGCTCCGCCGGAGTGGGCGCCTCAGCCGCCATCTCCAGGCGCAGCAGCGCTTCTGCCGCATCACCCTTGGGGGCAGCAGTCAGCGCTTGCGTCCAGGCGCTGCGCACCGATGCCGTCACACCCGAACCCAGATCTTGCGTGCCTGGCACCAGCGCTGCATCGCGCTTCTCCCAGGCCGTCAACAACTGGGTCAGCGCCTCGCCGTGGGCCTGAGCCGCCAGCTTCTTCAAGGCCAGCTGGGCATGCTCCATGGCTTCGCGCTGGGCGCGGAACGCGGTGTCACCCAGGCGGGGGCCGCGGTCCTCGAACGCTGGGCGCTCGCCAAAACGGCCGCCACGGTCAGCACGGTCGCCCATGCGACCATCGCCACGCGGGCCACGGGCGCCATCGCGATCACCCGGACGACCATCGCGGCGGTCGCCTGGACGCGCACCACGGCCAGGGGCCGCAGGCGCATCCTTCTTCATGCCGGGGCGGTCGTCACCGCGCACTGCCACCACAGGCCGGGCAGCAGGCTTAGGTGCTGCGGGCGCTGGAGTGGCAACCTCGGCAACTTCACCACCATCGGGGGTTTCGGCAGATTCACCGGCGCCACCCTCGGTAGCAACCGGGAGAGCGCCTGCCTGCGCCTCTGAATGCGCCTGAGCATCCTTTTGCGCCGTGGCCACAGCTTCTGCCGCCTGGGCCTGACCGCGCAGTGCAGCTTCCAGCGCCTGCATGGCCGCGCGAATCTGCTGCGCATCACCGCTGGCATTGGCAGCCTCCAGGGCCTTCGAAGCCTCCAGCACCACGCGATCACGTGCGCTCAATTCGGTCACCGCGCGCTCGCGGTCTGCCGACTTGCGGTTGAAGGCTTCATCGATGGGTTTGCGAAACGCATCCCACAGCTTCTGCTCGTGCTTGCGGTCCAAGGGCACGGTTTGCGCCTCAGCCTGCCAGCGCTGCTGCAGCGCCTTGACCGCATCGATGCGCAAAGTGGGGGCCGCACCAAGGGCCATGGCCTCATCAATCATTGCATGACGGCGGGCCAGGCTTTCCTTCTGAGCAGCTTCCAGGGGAGCAGCTGCCATGGAAATCGCCTGCTTCCAAAGGGGTTGCAGTTCCGCAAACAGCTTCTCGCCCACATGGCCGCCTTCGCGCCAGCGATCACCAAACTGGTGGAGGGCACGGTTGATGGCTTTCCAGTCGCCAGAGTTGGCATGTTCCTGCGCCCACGCCTTGACCTCTTCGATCAGCGCCAGGCGTTGGGCTTTGTGCTCAGCGGCTTCGGTGCGGATCTTGTCAAGCCACGCCTCCACCACCTTGTGCGCAGCGTTGCAGGCTTCGTCGAATTTCTTCCACAGGCTGTGGTTGGGAGCCCCGCCCTGGTCTGCCTGTTTCCACTGCTCGCGCAGGTTGCGCAGGGTTTCCTGCATCTTGCGGCCGCCCAGGGCCTGGCCCTCAGGGCGGTTGAGCAAGGCCTCAGCCTTGGCCACCAGGTCTTCGCGCACCTGGTCTGCGCTCCAGCGTTGCCAGCCTTCCAGCTCACCAGCCGCCACCAGGGCCGTATGCACCTGCTGCTCCAGGGCGCTATCGATGTGTTTGCCATGCACCTTGAGCACGGCGCGCAGCGCGGCTGCAGCCCCGGCACTGGCCTTCCCATGACCCTCGGCAGTTTCCTTTTCGAGGACCGCCAAGGCCTCCCGCACACTATGCGCAGCCTTTTCAATCACTTCCGGCGCGACTTTGGGCTTGGCAACACGCGCAGGCTTGGCGGCCGCAGCGGCAGCAGCAGCCTCCGTGGGCAGGCCGCGCGCGGTACGCAGCTCATCCGCCCAGACGGGCACTGGCGGCAGCGGTGCATTGACATCTTCGGCGGCCGCCACAGCCTGGGCCAAAGCGGGCTGGAATGCCTCCCACACCACCAGCAGCTGGGTGCGCGACGCATCGAGCAAGGGGGGGAAACGTGCCTCCACACTGGCCCAGCTGGCATCGCCAGTCAATTCCTGCGCCTGTTCTTGCCAGCGGGCCACATCGGCACGCAACAGCTCCAGCGCCGCCTGAGCGTCACGCCAGGACTTGGTGGAAAGCACTTCGATGCGCTGGGCCAGCAGCACAGCCGCCTCACGCTGCACCTGAACGCGGTGCTGCAGATCCTCGATCACCTTCACGCGATCCGCGACCTGTACCTTGAGCACAGACAAGGGCTCGCGGGACAGCGGTGCGCCCGCCTTGGCGGCATCACGCTGCCATGCCAGGGCATCGGCAATGTTGAGCTTAGGGGCTGCAAGCAGCACCTGCGCTTTTTCAGCCCACTCGGCGGCAATGACCTCCTGGCCCTTGGCGCGGCGGATTTCATCGAGGCGCTCACGCACCGCGCGCGCGGCGCCCTTGTCACGCCCGCTCAACTCTTTGAAAACCTCCTGCAACTGCTCGTGGTCTGGCTGGGTAGCCAGCCAGTCACGAATGCGGGAGGCGCGCTCGCCTGAGGTAGCGGCAGAAAAAGCGCCACCGGTCAGCGCATCAAGCGGATGCGGCTCATGGGTTTTGGCCGGGGCCGGATTCACTTCAGGTGCGTCGGACATTTTGCTGCGGGAAAAAAATGGAAACATGGATCCAATGGATAACAAAGGCGGCCCCGGGCGCACTGCCTGAAGGCCTGCCCCGGCAACTGCGCTGCACGCGCGCCAGGGCAACAAAGCGGCTATTTTCACCGGGTTTGGCAAACAGGCCGCAGCATGGCGGTGTGCCAAGCCCTGAGGGGTGATCTGGCACAAGGCTTTGCCAGACGGGCTGACATGCTGCGGCCCTGCAAGGGTGCCGCCGCTCTAGGGAACAGCCCCCATTATCTATATATAAGGGCCAAGAGCCCAAAAGCACGCCACGCCACAAACAAGAAAGCCCGGCAGACAGGGCCTCAAGGCCTGCCTGCCGGGCTTGACGGCTGACACAACGGTCTTTGCCATCGGTCGCGATGCGGAGATGAAGGTCCACATGGCGAGGAGGCAAGGTATTGCCTCCAGGGGTTTGCCGTAGAAGCCGCATCTGCTGCACCAGGACACTGAATGCCCTCGGAGGGAGACTTGGCTTCGTCTGGCGATGCCTGAAATCTACAGGCAACGCAACCTTACCAAAGGCGCCGCCGCAACTCAAACTGGATTCTCAATGGCGAAAAGACCGGCGATTGAATTTGACATACGCACGTAACAACAGCTCGCAAAGTCCCAAGCGCCAGGTCGGCGCACACCCCCTAAAACCTGTGATTTTTTACATACTTTTCATAACTTAATGATCTTAAAAATCAAAATGTTAGTATTGACTAAGCATTTAGTGAACTTCTAGAATCCGCCAGCCCCAAAACGGGCTAGTAAAAACCCCAACCTCGCTGCCGAACCCGGCTAAGTCAAAGCAGGCCCCAAGCACACCAAAGACGTGCGGCCTCACTTGATGGCGTACCAATCCAGGCGATCCGCCGAGACGAGACAGTCCCCGACGACTGCCCGGCTCACTGTGGCGCCTCAGAAAGGAAGAGCTATGACAGCGTCAGGAAAAATAGTCTCCGGCGTGCGGACCTTCGTGGCCGACGTGACCGAAGGTTTTCTTGAAATCACCCACAACAGCTTTGCCCTCATCGGTCTTGCTGTCGCCTTCGTCGTGATCACCCTCACGGCCCGCCCGGACTTGCGCCAGGCTGGTGAAGCACAGTTGATGAACTGGCTGCAGGCCCGCCAAGTGGAAGTGCTTGGCATGCCCATCGAACCAGAAGCCAGTGAGCGCGCCACGGCGGGCAACCCCAAGGACCTGCCCAAAGAGCAGGCTGCCGTCGCCTTCTGGCTCAGCAAGAAGTACCGTGTGGCCCCTGAGCCGCTGAGCGTGCTGGTGGCCGAGGCCTATGAAATTGGCGCAAAGTCCAAGATCGACCCGACGCTGATCCTTGCCATCATGGCCATCGAATCGAGCTTCAACCCGTTTGCACAAAGTGCCGTTGGCGCCCAGGGGCTGATGCAGGTGATGACCAATGTGCACACCGACAAGTACCAGAACTTTGGCGGGCACTTTGCTGCCTTTGACCCCGTGAGCAATCTGCGTGTGGGCGTGAAGGTTCTGCAGGAGTGCATTGCGCGCGCGGGTTCGGTGGAGGGCGGGCTGCGCTTTTATGTCGGCGCAGGCAATCTTGCCGACGATGGCGGCTATGCGGCCAAGGTGATGGCCGAGCATTTCCGGCTGCGCCAGGTCGCCGGTGGCCGTGCCATGCCCACCACGCCACCACCCAACCTCTCCACCCAGGCTCCCGCACAGGTCATCCCGGTGGCCGCACCGCCCGCAACGCCTGCCGCCAGCGGCGACAAAGTGGCCCTGCTCTCTGGGCTCTGACAAGGTTCGCGAGCCCCTGGGGGCAGAAACATCCCCCGGACACACCGCCTCCCATTTCCCTGGCACCTTTGCGCGCGTCACGTCAGCTACACTAGCGAGGTACGCGACTGGCGATAGGCGCGGCATCCCACACAGGGTGCTGCCGCTGACGTGGAAACCGACAAGGGCCTGCCTCTTGTGAACCACTGGGAAGCGTGCCGCACGGGGTTTATCCCTCCTGCGTTCAGCCGTTCGCCTGGGCAGCCCTTGTTTCAAGGGACACAAGTTCATAGGACTGCCAATCATGTACGACCGCAATATTCTTGTCGAACAAACCGACCCCGAACTGTTTGCCGCCATCCAGGCTGAAAACGCCCGGCAAGAGCACCACATCGAGCTGATCGCCAGCGAGAACTACGCCTCCCCCGCCGTGATGTGGGCGCAGGGCACGCAGCTGACCAACAAATACGCCGAAGGCTACCCCGGCAAGCGCTACTACGGTGGCTGCGAGCATGTGGACGTGGCCGAGCAACTGGCCATCGACCGCGTCAAGCAGATCTTCGGCGCCGAAGCCGCCAACGTGCAGCCCCACTGCGGCGCCTCTGCCAACGAGGCGGTGTTCCTGGCCTTCCTGAAGCCCGGCGACACCATCATGGGCATGAGCCTGGCCGAAGGCGGCCACCTGACACATGGCATGCCGCTGAACATGTCGGGCAAGTGGTTCAACGTGGTCTCCTACGGACTGGACGCCAACGAAGCCATCGACTATGAAGCGATGGAAAAGAAGGCCCACGAGACCAAGCCCAAGCTCATCATCGCCGGTGCATCGGCCTACAGCCTGCACATCGACTTTGCGCGCTTTGCCAAGGTGGCCAAGGACGTGGGTGCGATCTTCATGGTGGACATGGCCCACTACGCTGGCTTGATCGCAGCTGGTGTGTACCCCAACCCCGTGCCCCACGCCGACGTGGTCACCTCCACCACGCACAAGAGCCTGCGCGGCCCCCGTGGCGGCATCATCCTGATGAAGGCCCAGCACGAAAAGGCTATCAACAGCGCCATCTTCCCCGGCCTGCAAGGCGGCCCGCTGATGCACGTGATCGCCGCCAAGGCCGTGGCCTTCAAGGAAGCTCTGCAACCCGAGTTCAAGGCCTACCAGGAGCAAGTAGCGAAGAACGCCAAGGTGGTGGCAGAGACGCTGACCGCACGCGGCCTGCGCATCGTGAGCGGCGGCACGCAAAGCCACGTGATGCTGGTGGACCTGCGCGCCAAGGGCATCACCGGCAAGGAAGCCGAGGCCGTGCTGGGCGCCGCCCACATGACCATCAACAAGAACGCGATCCCCAACGACCCTGAAAAGCCGATGGTGACCAGCGGCGTGCGCATCGGCACCCCCGCCATGACCACGCGCGGTTTCAAGGAAGAAGAGGCCCGCATCACGGCCAATCTGATCGCCGACGTGCTGGACAACCCGCGCGACGAAGCCAACATCGCTGCGGTGCGTGCCAAGGTCAATGCCCTGACCGCCCGCTTCCCCGTCTACGGCTAAATCCACAGCCGAAAACCATGAAGTGCCCCTTCTGCAGCCACCTCGAGACGCAAGTCGTTGAAACGCGGGTGTCTGAGGATGGGGTCTTCATCCGCCGCCGCCGCCAGTGCGGCGCGTGCGACAAGCGCTTTACCACCTACGAGCGGCCGGAAGTGAACTTCCCGGCCATCGTCAAGAAGGACGGGCGCCGCATTGAATACGACCGGGGCAAGCTGCTCGCCTCGTTCAACCTGGCTTTGCGCAAGCGCCCCGTGAGCACCGACCAGATCGACAGCGCCATCGAGCGCATCGAGGAAAAGCTGCTCAACCTGGGCCAGCGCGAGGTGATCTCCAGCCGCATTGGTGAGCTCGTGATGCGCGAGCTCAAGAAGCTCGACAAGGTGGCCTACATCCGCTTTGCCAGCGTGTACCGCAGCTTTGAAGACATCGACGACTTCCGCGCCATGGTCGACGAAGTGCGCAAGTAAAAGCCTTCGTATTGCTGTCTGCACCGGTGCCGGCTACAGGGCCGGACGATCTCAGGCGATTTTGGCCTCCAGCGGTTATCACACAAGCGCTAACAGCTATAAATAGAGTAGCACCCACATCCACGGGCGACGCATGTGGACCTGTGCGGGCGGGCGCTGTCGCGCGTGCTACACCGCAAAATGCTCCAAAATTAATAGCTGCCCGCGCTTTCTGGACAAACGCTAGGTGCCAATTTGGCTTGAAAACTGGCTTGGTGCGAGCCAGCGCGTGAGTCGCTTGTACTCCACAATGCGCCCGGTGAAAACCCGCCACTTCCTGCAGCTGGTGCTGCTGTCCGCCCTGTGGGGCGCCTCCTTTCTTTTCATCCGCATTGCCAGCCCCGTGCTCGGGCCCAACGTGATGGCCGCGCTGCGCATTGGGCTGGCCACGCTGACGCTGATGGGCATCATGCGGGTCGCCAACGAACCCTGGCCGTGGCGCCATTGGCGCGAGCTGTTCGGGCTGGGCACGCTCACCGTCGCACTGCCTTTTCTGCTGTATGCCTGGGCGGCCTTGCACCTGCCCGCCGGCTACAGCTCACTGCTCAACACCATGGCCGTGCCCTTTGGCGTGATTGCCGCCGCGTGGATGAAGGAGGACACACTGAGCACGCGCAAGTGGCTGGGTTGCGTCTGCGGCTTTGCGGGGGTGGCGCTGATCGTGCAGCTGGGGCCCGTGGAGCCCACGCCTGCCTTGCTGATGGCCGCGGCGGCCTGCATTGCAGCGTCTGCGTGCTATGGCATCTCTACGACGTGGATGAAGCGCGCCACGACGCGAATGTCCCCGTTGTCGATCGCCGCAGGCATCCACGCCGCCGCGCTGGTGTTGCTGCTGCCGGGCGCTGCGTGGAGCCTGCCCGAGGCCCGTTTCACACCGGGGGCACTGGCTGCGGTGGCCGTGATGGGCATCGTGACCTCGGGCCTGGCCTACTGGCTCAACCTGCGGGTGCTCAAACATGTCTCGCCCGTGGCAGCGATGAGTTCGGCCTTCATGATCCCGCTGTTCGGTGTGGCCTGGGGCCACATCTTTCTGGGCGAGGCCTTGGGCCCCGGGATGGTGTGGGGCGGGGCGCTGGTGCTGGTGGCCACCGGGCTGGTGACAGGATTCAACCCGCTGCGCTGGCTGGCGGCAATGCGCCCGGGGCGCAGCTAAGAACCAGCACGCGCCTCAGCGGGCCCCGCGCGTGATGCGGTCAGTGGCGGGCACCGGCACCGGGCTGTGGGCTCGGAAGTAAGCCTCCAGCGCGTCCAAGTCCAGCCCGCCCACCAGGCGGTCGCGGCCTTCGGCCAGCACGGTGAAGTTGTCCCCGCCGCTGTCCAGGTAGCTGCTCATCACCACGCGCACCTGCGCATCGTCGTGCAGCGGTGTGCCGTTCAGCACCATGTGGCTAATACGCGCACCCACTGGCTGGGTGAGGTCATAGCGGTACGAAAATCCTGCTGACACCAATAGCACCCGGGGCCGCTGCACGGTGTTGCTGCCGCTGGCGAACTGCTGCTCCAGCGCCGCCTTGATCTGCGCGCCCGTGAAGGTCTTGACGACCAACTGGTTGCCGAAGGGCTGCACCGCATAGAGCTGGCCATAGCGCACCAGCCCTTGTTCATTGGGCACCAGATCAGCGCGCAGGCCACCCGGATTCATCAAAGATAGCTGCGCCCCACCCTGCTCCGGTGCACGCATGGCGTGGAGCTGGGCATCGGCCACCAGATTGCCCAGCGCGCTTTCGAGCGACGGGGCCGGTGTGCGCCGCAGGGCGCCAGCGGCCTGCCCCACGGGGCGCTGGGCCAGCGGCACGGCAGCCGCGCGGTAGGTGTCGATGACTTTCTGCACCTGCGGATCCGCCGCAAAGGACGGCACGGCGGAGGTCAGGGGCACGTGCCCCTGGCTGCCCGTGAACGCCTCGCCCTGCACGATGACATTGCGCGCAGCTTTGTGCACCACGCGGCGGGTGCGCGTGTCCACCCGCAACTGGATGTCCGTGAGCAGCGTGCCGTACTGGCCCGCGCTGGTCAGCAGAAAGGGCTTGGCCGGGTTCACGCGGCCGTAGTCGCAAACATAGGCCTGGTGCGTGTGGCCCGAGACCACCACGTCCACGGCCGGGTCCAGCCGCTCCAGGATGGGCACGATGTCGCCCGAGAGGCCCGCGCAGCTGGTCTCCTGCACGCCAGCCGTGGTGCCGCCGCCCTCGTGGATGACCACGGCGATCACATCGGCGCCCTGGGCCCGCAGCAGCGGAATCAGCGCGTTGGCCGTGGCCGCTTCGTCCTCAAAGCGCAGGCCCGCCACACCCGAAGGGCTGACCATGGTGGGCGTGGCCTGCAGCGTGAGGCCGATCACGCCCAGGGTGACGGTCACCCCACCCTCGGTAAATCGCTTGATGCCGGTGGCAGGCAGCAGCGTGCGCCCATCCTCGGTGCGCACGGTGTTGGCGGCCAGGAAGCCGAACCGCGCCCCAACGAAGGGCTGGCTGATCTGGCAGGGCTGGCGCGCGGTGAACTTCTCGCAGCCGCCGTGCTGCAGGCGCAGCAGTTCGCGCCAGCCCCGGTCGAACTCATGGTTGCCCACGGCATTGAAGTCGATCTGCATGGCGTTGACCGCCTCGATGGTGGGCTCATCCAGGAACAGTGACGACAGCAGGGGTGATGCGCCCACCATGTCCCCCGCCGAAACCACGGCGTGGTGCGGCCCCCGGGCCTTGAGCGCTGCCATGGCGCTGGCGAAATAAGCCATGCCCCCGGCAGGCACCGAGACCGGCCCCGCCGCAGTCTGGACGGTATGCGCCATGCGCGGCGGCTCCAGGTTGCCGTGCAGGTCGTTGAAGCCAATGAGCGTGATGTCGATGTGCTGAGGGGTTCGCCCATCGCCAGTTGGCAAAGCCGTGCCGCAGCCCGCAAGCAGCCCCCCCAGTGCGGCCACCATCGCGAGTGTGACCTTGCGGCGACCTCGCTGCGATCCCATGAAACCCTGTGCCAACAAGCTGCGCATGGACTACATCATTCAATCCAAGAAAAAAGGGCGCGCATCGCTGCACGCCCTCTGCGTCACCAGCACCGAAAGCCCGTGCTCCACCCGCAGCGCAGCGCGCCCGTTACAGGAACGATGCCTGGATGGGCGGCACCGGGGGCACCACGTCACCACACTGCGCGCGGTGGCGCAGGGCGTGGTCCATGAGGACCAGTGCCAGCAGCGCTTCGGCAATGGGCGCCGCGCGGATGCCCACGCAGGGGTCATGACGGCCCTTGGTGATGACCTCGGTGCTGTTGCCATGCACATCGATCGATTCACGCGGGCTGATGATGGAACTGGTGGGTTTGATCGCAATGCTCACCTCCAGGTCCTGCCCGGTGCTGATGCCGCCCAGCACACCACCGGCGTTGTTGGTGCGAAAGCCCTGGGGCGTCATCGAATCACCGTGCATGGTGCCCCGATGGGCCACGCTGGCAAACCCAGCGCCGATTTCCACGCCCTTGACAGCATTGAGGCCCATCATGGCGTGGGCAATGTCGGCATCAAGCTTGTCGTACAGCGGCTCACCCAGGCCCACCGGCACGCCGGTGGCCTGCACGCGGATGCGGGCACCGCACGAATCACCGGCCTTGCGCAGGGCATCCATGTAGTCCTCGTACTGCTGCACGTCGGCCACGGGGGCGAAGAAGGGGTTGCTGCGCACATGCTCCCAGCTCTCGAACGGGATGACCAGCTCGCCCAGCTGCGTCATGCAGGCGCGAAACTGCGCACCGTACTGCTGGGCCAGCCACTTCTTGGCCACCGCGCCCGCAGCCACCGTGGGGGCCGTCAGCCGGGCCGATGACCTGCCACCGCCACGCGGGTCGCGGATGCCGTACTTGTGCCAGTAGGTGTAGTCGGCATGGCCGGGGCGAAAGCTCTCGGCGATGTTGCTGTAATCCTTGCTGCGCTGGTCGGTGTTGCGGATCAGCAGGGCGATGGGCGTGCCTGTGGTCTTGCCCTCGTACACGCCGGAGAGGATTTCCACCGCATCGGGCTCGTTGCGCTGCGTGACGTGGCGGCTGGTGCCAGGGCGGCGCCGGTCCAGGTCGGCCTGGATGTCGGCCTCGGACAGCGGCATGCCGGGCGGACAACCGTCAATCACGCAGCCAATGGCCGGGCCGTGGGATTCACCAAAATTGGTGACTGCGAATAGGGTTCCGAAGGTGTTGCCGCTCATGGGGCGGGATTATCCCAGAGCGGCGTGCGCCGCCGTCGCTGGGCCCCACCACAGAGCACGCCCCACCCAAGAATGACAGGCACAACATGGGGTTCAGATGAATACTTGCCACAAACGCGCTTGGCAGTGTGGCGCGCACTTGCTAGCATCCATGGACGATCTTTGGGACATCCATGCCCGTTTCAGCCCCGCACACTTCCGGCACTCCTCCCCACCACGGCATCCTGCCGCCAGCCCCTTTGGCCGATTCCCCGTTGCGCAGGGCACTGGATGCCAGCGACAACGCCATCGTGATGAGCAACAGCACCCGGCACGTGGTGTATGTGAATGAAGGATTCACCCGCCTGTTTGGGTTCAGCCCTGCGGAGGTGCTGGGCAAATACCTCAGCGACGTGCTGCTGGGCCCACACTCCGACCCCGGGCTTCTGAGTGAAATCCGTGATGGCATCGACCAGCAAGGGGGCTTTCATATAGAGACGCTGCTGTACAGCAAGGCTGGCCAGCCACGCTGGGTGTCGATGATGATCAATGCCTCGAACGAGGCCTCCGGCGGACCGGGTGGCAGCATCACGGTGCTGACCGACATCACACTCACCAAGATGCACGAAGTGCTGCAAAAGCGCGTGCTGGAGGGCATGGTCAACGAATTGCCGCTCGCCGACCTGATGGCTCTGGTGTGCCGCGAAGTCGAACGCATCGCCCCCGAAGTCACGGCCTCCATCCTGTCCGTGGACGAGCTGGGCCTGCTGCACCCGCTGGCAGCGCCCGGGCTGCCCCCCGCCATCTGCCAGGCGCTGGACGGGGTTCCCATCGGCCCTTGTGTCGGTTCGTGTGGCACTGCGGCCTTCCGGCGGGCGCCTGTTGTGGTCACCGACATCGCCACCGACCCCTTGTGGGCCGACTACCGCACCCTGTTCGAGCCCAGCGGCATGCGAGCCTGCTGGTCCAGCCCGATCTGTGACCACGCAGGCAAGGTGATTGGCACCTTTGCCTTTTATTTTCGGGAGCCGCGCGCGCCGGACGCGCTGCACCATCGGCTGGTGGACGTATGCCTGCACTTGTGTGCGCTGGCCATTGAACGCAACGCCACACGCCAGCGCATTCACCAGCTCGCCTTTTTTGATGAACTCACGGGCCTGCCCAACCGCGCCATGTTCCGCAGCAGTGCGGAGCGTGCGCTGGCCAGCCTGCGGCAGGAAGACCACCCTGGTGCGGTGCTTTTCATCGACCTGGACCGCTTCAAGCAGGTCAACGACACCCTGGGCCATGCCGCAGGCGACGCACTGCTGTGCGAAGTGGCCAAGCGACTCACGCAGTGCCTGCGCGCGCGCGATCTGATCGGCCGGCTGGCGGGTGATGAATTCGTGCTGCTGTTGTCCGAGTGCAGCACCGGGCAAGTCGTGCAGATGGCCCAGAGCATGTTGCAAGAGATGGCCCGCCCCATGGACCTCCACGGGCAAGCCCATGTCTGCCACGCCAGCATTGGCATTGCGATGTTTCCGGACGATGGCGATGCGATCGACACGCTGCTGCGCCACGCTGACCAAGCCATGGTCCAGGCCAAAAGCGACCACCGGCACAGCCTGCAATTGTTCAGCGCCGAAATGAACCGCCGCGCACAGGAGCGCGCCGCCCTGGAACGCGCCTTGCGTCAGGCGCTGGCCGAGCGCAGCCTGAGCCTGCACTACCAACCCCAGGTGCTCAGCAGTGCGCCTGGCACCCTGCACGGTGTGGAAGCCCTGGCGCGCTGGCAACATCCCGAATGGGGCATGGTGCCCCCCAGCCGGTTCATCCCAGTGGCCGAAGAGGCCGGCCTCATTCACGAACTGACCTTGTGGCTGCTGGACGAAGCCTGTGCGCAGCTGTCGGCCTGGCGTGCAGCTGGCCACAGCGTGCCCTGCGTGGCCGTGAACCTGTCAGGACGCAGTTTTCACCAGGCAGAGTTTGCGCAGCAGGTCTGCGACGCGCTGGAGCGCCACGGCCTGCGCACCAACGATGTGCTGCTGGAGATCACCGAAAGCGTGATGATGGATGCACGGCCGGTAACGCTGGCCAACATCGAGGCGCTGCACCACAAGGGCTTTAAGCTGTCGCTCGATGACTTTGGCACCGGCTACTCCAGCCTGAGCTACCTGCACCGCCTGCCCATCAGCGAACTCAAGCTGGACATGGCGTTTGTGCAGGACCTCACCACCAGCCCCACCGCACGCGCGCTCACGGTATCGGTGCTCAGCATTGCCCACAGCCTGGGCATGGTGGTGGTGGCCGAAGGGGTGGAAACTACAGGCCAGCAGCAATGGCTACAGGCCCACGGTTGCCCTGTGATGCAGGGCTATCTGTTCGGCAGGCCCATGCCACCAGATGAACTGGAAGCCTGGCTTTGCGCGCCTGCGCGGGGCGTGAGTTGAGAACCTGTTCAAAGTCTTTTTGGAGACCGCATTGGAGTGCAATCGGGATGAGTGGATGCTTCGGATGTGCCGCATGGGCTGGTGCCCATGCAAGCAGTCGGGGCGTCCAGTCGCCCGATTTCACTCCAACCCTTCGGGCAAACGCCTTGCCGGGCGGTCTGCGGCGTTGCGGCGCTTGCCAATAGCACGGGCTATTGGCTGCACCCCGCGCCTTGCATCCCATCCCGGCAAGGAGCTTGTGCGGTTCTAAAAAGACTTTGAACAGGTTCTGAGAGCCGCGCTCGGTGTCGCAGACGTCGCAGCGTTCAGCCGCTGCGGGACTCGTCTTCCGGCCAGTCGCGGATGTAGGCCTTGAGCATCTTGTTCTCGAAGTTCTGGCTATCCACGACGGCCTTGGCCACGTCGTAAAAGCTGATCACGCCCATCAGCATGCGGCGGTCCATCACGGGCATGTAGCGCGCATGGCGGTCCAGCATCATGCGGCGCACTTCGTCCATGTCGGTTTCGAGCGTGCAGGTCAGGGGCGCGTCGTCCATGGCCGAGCGCACCAGCATCGTGCCCACGCTGCCCCCGTTTTTGACCAGGGCCTGGATCACCTCGCGGAAGGTGAGCATGCCCACCAGGTCGCCATGCTCCATCACCACGAGCGAGCCAATGTCGCGCTCGGCCATCAGGCTCACGGCACCCGCCAGCGGCTCGTCCGGCGATGCGGTGTAGAGGGTGTTGCCTTTGACGCGAAGGATGTCGCTGACTTTCATGGTGCAGAGTCTCCGGGGGATCGGGAAGAGTATGTGTGGACCCACAGGCACCAGCACATCCGCTGGGGTTGCCGAGGTGCTGCAGGCCGTTTGTCGGCAAATATAGCCCACAATGCCCGCCTGCATTGACAACATGGGAGACACAAGATGCCCGGTTACTCCGACCCCGGCTTTGACACGCTGGCGCTGCACGCAGGCGCGAGCCCCGACCCCGCCACTGGCGCGCGCGCCACGCCCATCCACCTGACCACGTCGTTCGTCTTCGAGTCGAGCGACCACGCGGCTTCACTGTTCAACCTGGAGCGCGGCGGCCATGTGTACAGCCGCATCAGCAACCCCACCAACGCGGTGCTGGAACAACGCGTGGCAGCACTGGAAGGCGGCGTCGGCGCGATTGCCACCGCCAGCGGCCAGGCCGCTCTGCACCTGGCGATTGCCACACTCATGGGCGCGGGCAGCCACATCGTGGCCAGCACGGCGCTGTATGGCGGCTCGCAGAACCTGCTGCACTACACGCTCTCGCGCTTCGGCATTGAGACCACGTTTGTGAAGCCCGGCGACATCGACGGCTGGCGCGCTGCCGTACGCCCCAACACCAAGCTGTTTTTTGGCGAGACCGTGGGCAACCCCGGCCTGGATGTGCTGGACATTCCCACCGTATCCTCCATCGCGCACGAGGCCGGCGTGCCACTGCTGGTGGACTCCACGCTCACCTCGCCCTGGCTCATCAAGCCCTTCGAGCATGGCGCCGACCTGGTCTACCACTCGGCCACCAAGTTCCTCTCAGGCCATGGCACCGTGGTGGGTGGCATCGTGGTGGACGGCGGCAGCTTCGACTGGGACGGTCCGAAATCCGCCGGCAAGTTTGCCGAGCTGACCCAGCCCTACGACGGCTTTCACAACATGATGTTCACCGAGGAGAGCACCGTGGGCGCCTTTCTGCTGCGCGCGCGCCGCGAGGGCTTGCGCGACTTTGGCGCCTGCATGAGCCCGCACACGGCCTGGCTCATCCTGCAAGGCATTGAAACCCTGCCGCTGCGCATGGCGCAGCACATGCGCAACACCGAGAAGGTGGTCGAATTTCTGGCCACACAGCCCTTTGTGTCGCGCGTGGGCCACCCCATGCTGGAGTCGCACGGGAGCCACGCCCTCGCGCAAAAGCTGCTGCCGCGTGGCGCGGGCTCGGTGTTCAGCTTTGACCTCAAGGGCAACCGCGAGCAGGGCAAGAAGTTCATCGAAACCCTCAAGGTCTTCAGCCACCTGGCCAATGTGGGCGACTGCCGCAGCTTGGTGATCCACCCGGCCAGCACCACGCATTTCCGCATGAGCGACGAAGCGCTGGCGGGCGCAGGCATCAGCCAGGGCACGATCCGCCTGTCCATCGGCCTCGAAGACGCCGACGACCTCATTGACGACCTGAAACGCGCGCTCAAAGCCGCAGAAAAGGCGGGGGCCTGACCATGCACATCCAAGTCAACGGCGCCGCCATCTACTGCTACACCGGCGGCAAGGCATTTGACGCCGCCAAACCGACCGTGGTGTTCATCCATGGCGTGCTCAACGACCACAGCGTGTGGGCCCTGCAAAGCCGCTACATGGCCAACCACGGCTGGAACGTGCTGGCCATCGACCTGCCCGGCCACTGCCGCAGCAGTGGCGAGGCGCCCGCCACAGTGGAGCAAGGCGCGGACTTCATCGGTGCGCTGCTCGATCCCGCCGGTGTGCAGCGCGCAGCGCTGGTGGGCCACAGCTGGGGTTCACTCATTGCCATGGAGGCGGCCGCGCGCCTGAAGGACCGCATCAGCCACCTGGTGCTGGTGGGCACGGCCTTCCCGATGAAGGTCTCGCCCGCGCTCATCGAAGCGTCACAGACCGACCCCGAGAAGGCGATGCGCATGGTCAATGTGTTCTCACGCAGCACCTTGTCTGCGCCCCCGTCGGCCCTGGGCCCTGGCACCTGGGTGTTTGGCGCAGGCATGGCGCTGGGGCGCAAGGTGCTGCGCAGCAATACGGCGGTCAACGTGTTCCACCGGGGGTTTGTGGCCTGCGATAGCTACACCGGCGGCGAAGCCGCCATGGCGCAGCTGACATGCCCGGTGCTGTTTGCGCTAGGCAGCCAGGACCAGATGACACCGCCCAGAGCCGCGCAGGGCCTGGTGAATGCGGCACGCGCAGCAGGCAAATCCGTGTCGATGGCCAACCTGCCGGTGGGCCACAACCAGATGACCGAGGCGCCGGAAGAAACGCTGTTCGCGCTGCGCGACTTTCTGGCCCGCTGAGCAGCGCTCCGCACGCGTCCCGGCCTGCAGTCAGGCCGGGACGCGCCGCCATGCGGGCCACTGCCACTGCGTGAAAGCACGCAGCAGCCATTCCACCGGACCATAGGCATGCGTGGCCATCCAGCGGTGGCTCCACGCCAGCTGGCTGGCGTACAGCACCAGCACGCCCAGCACCACCCATCCCGGCGACACCTGGCCCACCAGTGCCAGGCCGTAGGCCGTAAAGACCAGCGCCCCCACCAGCGACTGCAGCAGGTAGTTCGTCAGTGCCATGCGCCCCGCTGGTTGCAGCGCAGCGCCCAGCCGGCGGCCGGCAGGGCCGCGCTGCAGCAACCACAGCAGCAGCGCGACATAGCCGAAAGTGAGAAACGGTGCGGTGGCCAAATCCACTGCCAGTGCAGCCAGACCCACATGCTCGGGCGAGTGAGCGCTGCCGCCTCCCTGCGTAGAGGCATAGAACAACGCACCCACCACACCGACCGGCAGGCAGCACACCATCCAGCGGCGCAGTCGCGCGGGGTGCTGCGCCACAGTGGCCAGATAGCCGGTGCGGTGCGCCGCCAGCCCCAACAAGAACATGGCCAGCGCACACGGGCCCTGCACGAACACCAGCACAAACCACACGCCCTCGGCCATGTCCCGCCCGCGCTGCGCAATGGCCTCCAGGGCACTGGCGCGATACGCTTGCGCGGCTTGCTGCGCCTTGGCGTGCAGCTCTGCCAGGGGCAAGTCCATCGGCGGCACCTGCGCCACCAGCCAGGCCAACAGGCCCCAGCCAGCGGCAGTGGCCCCCAGCAGCACCAGTGCCAGCACCACTGCCGTGCCCGGACGCACGTCCCGCCATGCGAGCAGCAGCACACCCAGCAGCGCATAGGTGACCAGGATGTCGCCCGCAAACAGCAGCCACGCATGCACCAGCCCCAGCAATGCGAGCCCCAGCAAGCGCCGCAGAAAACGCGGAACAAAAGCGCTGCCGGTGCGCTGGGCGGCATCCATCTGCAGTGCAAAACTGTAGCCAAACAGCATCGAGAACAGCAGATAGAACTTGGTCTCGAAGAAGAAGCGCACCAGCCAGCGCACGGCGTGGTCCACCGGCCGCGAGAAGGCTGGGTCAGACACTCCCACGCCAAAGTAGGTGGAGGCAAAGCTGCCCGCATTGACCATGAGGATGCCCAGCAGCGCAAAGCCGCGCAGCGCGTCGATGGCGTGTTCGCGGCCCACTGCGGGGGCAGCGACCGACGCGGTGGTTGTGGATTCCGTGGAAGTCATCCTGGCGATGGTGACAGAACCAGTTCAACGACAGCCCACGGCATCTCATGTCCACAGTGGCACTGCATTTTCAAGGGCTTGGGCGTATAAAGCGTTTGGCCTCAGGTAGCCCCACCCCCAAGGAGACAACGATGGACATCAGTGCCCCCCACACCACGACCACCGACCCGCGCACCTTCAAGCGTTTCGCCGACTTCTACCCCTTTTACCTCGGCGAACACAGCAACCGCACTTGCCGCCGCCTGCATTTTGTGGGCTCCACGCTCACCCTGGTCTGCCTGGCCATGCTGGTGGTCACGGGCAAACCGCAGTACCTGCTGTATGGCCTGCTGTGCGGCTACGGCTTTGCCTGGGTGGGTCACTTCGGCTTTGAGAAGAACAAACCCGCCAGCTTCAAGCGGCCGCTCTACAGCTTCATGGGCGACTGGGTGATGTACAAGGACATCTGGACGGGGAAGGTGCCGTTCTGAAGCGGTGATTCGCCACAGCTGTCACGGCGATAAATTCAATTAAAAACAGGCCCTAGCGCTTATCCAGCAGGCGCAAGCAGCTATATTTTCGATAGCTTACATGGGCACGGCCCGCTGCGCGCCCAGGCCGGAGTCAGCGCCTGCGCCCACCTGCAGCACATCCTCCAGCAGCAACCCGTCCAGCCGGGCCTGTGACCACAGCGGCTGCAGGCTCTCGGCGCGCTCCAGCAGCAGGCGCTGCACCAGCGGCACCAGGGGTGTCGCGCCCGGGTTGGCCAGCAGCACATAGCGGGGCTCGGGCACGTCCGCAGCGTCCACCGCCGCATCGTTGACCTGGCCCACCCAGTCCAGCGCGGTCAACGCCTCGAGCACCGGGGCCAGTTGCAGCACGTCCACCCGCAGCAACTGGGCGAGCTGGCCGGGGCGCAGGCCTTTGAGGGGCTGGTGGCGCACGCGGTGCAGCTGCTGCAGCACCTCCACCGCCAGTTGAAACGTCCAGCCCGCCACGGTGCCGCGCCGCGCCACACCTGCCAGCAAGCTGGGCAGGTAGGCCGTAACCACCGCGCCCAGCAGCACGATGACCCAGGCCACATAGATCCACACCAGCAAAATGGGCAGCGTGGCGAATGCACCGTACACCACCGAATACGTTGGCACCTTGCCGAGGTACAGCGCCAGCACCTTCTTGGCCAGCTCGATGCACACGGCCACGAACAGCCCACCCGTCCAGGCGTGCCGCCACTTCACCGGCGTGTTGGGTACATAGTGGTACAGCGACGCCATGCCCCCCGCCAGCACCACAAACTGGATCGAATCGAACAGCAGCTGCACACCATCGGGCAGGCGCTTGACCAGCCCGCCCGAGGCCGACATCACATACGACGTGAGCGCCAGGCTCGCCCCCATGAGCAGCGGGCCGAGTGTGATGGCGGCCCAGTAGATCAGCACCCGCTGGCCCAGCGGCCGCAGCCGCTGCACGCGCCAGATGTCGTTGAGCGTGCGGTCGATGGTCAGGATCAGCGCCAGCGCCGTGGCCAACAAAATGCTGAAACCCGCCACCCCCAGGCTGCTGGCCTTGGCAGCAAACTGCGTGAGGTAGCCCAGCACCTGTCGGGAGATGCTGTCGGGCACCAGGCTGTTCACCAGCCAGCCCTGCAGCGCATCCTGCAGCTTGCCGAAGATGGGGAAGGCCGTGAACACTGCCAGCGCCACGGTGAAGAAAGGCACCAGCGCCAAGATGGTGGTGAAGGTCAGGCTGCTGGCCGTGAGCCCCAGATGGTCCTCACGAAAGCGCTCACGCAGCGTCTGGGCCGTGGTTTTCCAGGGGAAGTGCGACAGCTCGGTCACCAGCGCCTCCGCGCGCTGGGCCACTGCCTGTAAGGACAAGGACATGGCCGATATGATGCCACCCCAATGACCGCATCACCTTCCGCCCCGCCCGCCCTCCCCGTTCCCGCAGACAGCGCTGTGGAATCCACGCGCTGGCTGGCCACCGGCAGCCTGCTGGCGCTGATTGTTCTGTGCCTGGCCTGGGAGCTGGTGCTGGCCCCGTTGCGCCCTGGTGGCTCATGGCTCGCACTCAAGGCGCTTCCGCTGTGCATCCCGCTGGCGGGCATTCTCAAGAACCGCATGTACACCTACCGCTGGGTCAGCCTGGTGATCTGGCTGTATTTCACCGAAGGCGTGGTGCGCGGCTGGAGCGACAAGCCCCCGTCGCAGTGGCTGGCCTGGGCCGAGGTGGCCCTGTGCCTCGTATTGTTCACCGCCTGCACGCTGCATGTGCGACTGCGCCAGCGCAATGCCAAGGCGGCTGCAGCCGCCTCTGCTGCATCCTGATGCTGGCCTCCTCTTTTCATCGCCTTGAAGAAGAAACTCCTTGACCATGACCACTCTGCTTGACACCCTGCGCGCCATCGTCGGCCCTGCCCATGTGATCACCGAAGGCGACCTCTCTGCCTGGGAGCAGGACTGGCGCCGTCGCGTGCGCGGCAAGGCCCTGGCCGTGGTGCGCCCCGCCAACACGCAAGAGGTGGCGGCTGTGGTCAAGGCCTGCGCAGCAGCAGGCACCGCCATCGTGCCCCAGGGCGGCAACACCGGCCTGGCCGTGGGCTCTACGCCCGACGACTCGGGCACGCAGATCGTGCTGAGCCTCACGCGCATGAACACGGTGCGCAGCGTGGACACCGACAACCTGACCATGACGGTGGAAGCCGGCTGCATCCTGCAGAACCTGCAGGATGTGGCGCAGAACGCGGGCGTGCTGTTCCCCCTGTCACTCGCGGCCGAGGGCAGCTGCACCATTGGCGGCAATCTGGGCACCAACGCAGGCGGTACACAGGTGGTGCGCTATGGCAATGCACGCGACCTGTGCCTGGGCCTCGAAGTGGTCACCGCCCAGGGCGAGGTGTGGGACGGCCTCAAGGGCCTGCGCAAGGACAACACGGGCTACGACCTGCGCGACCTGTTCATCGGTAGCGAAGGCACGCTGGGCATCATCACCGCTGCGACGATGAAGCTCTACCCCCAGCCCGCCGCCAACCTCACGGCCTGGGCCGCCGTGCCGTCGATGGAACACGCCGTGGCCTTGCTGGGCCTGGCGCACAAGCAGCTGGGGGCGGGCCTTACGGGCTTTGAGGTGATGGGCCAGTTTGCGCTGAGCCTGGTGGGCAAGCACATGCCGCAGCTGCGCGTGCCCTTTCTGGGCGACGACAACGCGCCCTGGTGCGTGCTGCTCGAAAACTCCGACAGCGAATCCGAAGAACACGCGCGTGCACGGTTTGAGTCGCTGCTGGAGACGGCGTTTGAAATGGGCTGCGTGACCGACGCCGTGGTGGCAGAGAACCTCACGCAGGCCCACCAGCTCTGGCACATCCGCGAGAGCATTCCGCTCGCCCAGGCCGAAGAGGGCCTGAACATCAAGCACGACATCTCGGTGCAGATCTCGCGCATCCCCGCCTTTGTGGCCCACACCGACGCGGTGCTGCAGCGCGAGATCCCCGGCGTGCGCCTGGTCAACTTCGGCCACCTGGGCGACGGCAACCTGCACTACAACGTGCAGGCGCCCGCCGAGGGCGACCCCAAGGCCTTTCTGCGCGAGCACGAAGCCCATGTGAACCACCTCGTCTATGAGGCCGTGGCCGAGTTCGGCGGCTCATTCTCGGCCGAGCACGGCATTGGCGAACTCAAGGCCGACAAGCTGGAGAAGTACCAGTCGCCTGTGGCCATGGGCATGATGCGCGCCATCAAGCAGGCGCTGGACCCGCAGGGAATCATGAACCCGGGGCGGGTGCTCCAATAAATCCACTGGAGGTCACCCCATGACCGCTGCGGTTACCGTACGCCCCGTTCAGCCCGAAGACTATGCCGCATGGCGCCCGCTCTGGGACGGCTACAACGCGTTTTACGGCCGCTTTGGCGCCACCGCGCTGCCCGAGCACATCAACGCAACCACCTGGCAGCGCTTGCTGGACCCGGCAGAGCCCGTCTTCTGCCTCGTGGCGCACGACGCTGCGGGCGGCAAGATCCTCGGGCTTGCGCACTACCTTTTTCACCGCAGCACAACACGCATCGATCCCATCTGCTACCTGAGCGACCTGTACACCAACGAAGCCGCGCGGGGCCGGGGAGTGGGACGTGCGCTCATCGACGCCGTGTACAGCGCAGCGCGGGCAGCCAAGGCATCGCGCGTGTATTGGCAAACCTACGAAACCAATACCACCGCGCGACTGCTGTACGACAAGATGGCCAAGCACCATGGGTCCATCGTCTACTCGCAGGAACTCTGATCAACGCCTGCCGGCCACGCCGAGATTTACTATGAAAACAATAGCTGATTGCGCTTACACATCAAGCGCCAGGGCCATTTTTTACTAACATTCTCGATTCCAACAACTGCCATAACCCTGATGGACAGGGCTCTCGCCGAGGTCGTGGCTCTGGGCATCGCGTTCCACGCGGCCGAGAGCCCCCTTCAGAACACCTTGCGCATCGGCTGTGCCTGCAGCCCGGCCCAAGACTGCACTGCACCTGCGGGTTCATAGCCATTGCGGCGGTAAAAAGCCTCCGCCGTTCGCGTGCTCTCCAGCCCGAGTGCCGCCAGCCCTGACTGCCGCGCGTGGGCCTCAGCCTCAAGCAGCAGGGCGTGGCCTACCCCCTGATGCAAGGCCTCTGGCACCACATAGCACAACGCCAACGTGGCCCTCGCCAGCAGCGCAAAGCCCACCATCATTCCGCCCCGGTATGCGCCCCACACCGCAGCGCCCGGCGCGGACATCCACGCAGCAAGGTTCTCGGGCGTCTTGTTGGCCAGCCAGGCCGTCAGGATAGCGGGGTCATTGGCATGGTCGAGCACGCAGCAGTGGGTGATGGACCGACGGATGACCGTGCAGGCGGCTTCTGCCGCCTCGGGGCCCACCGGGATGATCTTTGTGCCCTGAGGCACTGCGCTAACCGCAATCACGCCGAAGCCAGCCCCGAAAGCGCGATGGCCAACACAGCGAGCACCCCATAGAACAACAAGCCCACGAATATCAGGCCATTGGTCGTCACCACACGTTGTCCTTCATGCCGGAACGACAGTGCGCCCGCTGCACTCCAGGTCCGCGCTTCGTTGCTGCCCCAGCGCTCAGAGCGCCAGCGGCCCAGGCCGACCACCCGCACCACCTGAGCACCCGTGAAGACGATCAGCACTTCAACCACTGACCACAGCATCGCAACCAGAAACTCCGTCATCGGCATCCTCCGCAAATCTGTGAAGGGAAATGATAGACGGACAGCCTTGACGAGGGCGATACCCCTCCTCGGACGTCAGCGCGGGTCTTGGGCTGCCGGATTCTGCTGGCTCCACACGAGGGCGGCCTCCCAGCCCGGTGGCACGCAGCCTTGCTCCATCACGCACAAACTGGCGCTGGCCAGCGCATGGCGCAGCGCCTGCTGGCACGCATCGGCCGCCAGCGCTTCGACAAACCGCACAAAGCTCGCACCACCGGCAGCCTGCGATTGCCGCAGCAAATGCGCCAGCAGCCCGGCCAGAAAGCTGTCGCCCGCGCCCACGGTGTCCACCACTGGCAGCGACTGGGCCTCTTTGGCAAAACGCTGCGCGCCGTTACGGTGCAGCAGCCAGGCGCCTTCCGCGCCCAGCGTGAGCGCCAGCAGATGGGCCTGTGGGTTGGCGGCCAGCAGGTGCTGTGCGCGGGCCAGGGCATCCACACCAGGCACAGCGAGATGCTCCAGGTCTTCGTCGCTGGCCTTGATGATGTGGGCGTGGGCCAGCGCGGCATGCACCGTGGTGCGGTAGGCCGCCAGGTCGGGCATGACGGAGGGGCGCAGGTTGGCATCAACCACCACACAGCGGCCTGCGGCGCGCTGGGCGGCCAGCCACGGCAGGTAGATGGCTGTGTCACGCGCGTCGAGTGCCAGCGCGCCGGTGCAGACCAACTGCAGCGCGGGCAAGGCGGTGCAGGCGTCGCCCAGGCCTTGGGCCGACACGGCACGGTCTGCCACGCCTTCGCGGTAGAAGGCATAGTCGGGGTGACCATGTGCATCGAGGTTGACCACTGCCAATGACGTGACTGGCTGTACGGGCTCGGGCTGGGCCAGCGCCACACCGTCGGCCACCAATTGCGCCGCCAGCTCGCGGCCAAAACGGTCACGCGACAAGGGGTTGAGGTACTGCGTGCCCACGCCCTGTCGCGCCAGCGCGCGGCACAGGTTGTAGAGCGCGCCGCCCAGGCACGGCAAGTAGCTGCCATCGGGGCGGCGGATCAGGTCGATGAGGGCCTCGCCTGCAATGGCGGCGTGGATGGGCGCTGTGCCGTTGGAAATCGTGGATGCGGAAGTCATGGACGTTTGGGAGGAAGCAGACAGTGCGTCAGAACTGCGATTGCAGCGCGGGGTACAGCGCGACAAAGCGGGAATAGCGTTCGGCCAGCAGGGCTTGTTGTGCGGGCTGTGGCATGAAGGTGGCGTCAGCAGCCAGGGGCTGGCACCAGTGGGCTTCGTCACCACCGCAGGCCATGGCCGCCAGGCGCGCGGCACCTAGGGCTGCGGCAGCGTGTGCGCCCTGCGGGCGCTGCAGTGGGGTGCCCAGCGCGCTGGCCAGCAGCTGCGCCCAAGGGCTGCTGCGTGCGCCACCCCCGACGAGCGCCAGGGGCGCATCACTCCGACCTGTGTCACTACCCTTCCCCGGCCCTGCGGCGCGCATGGCGTTGAGGCCATCGAGCAGGCCAAAGCCCACGCCTTCCATCACGGCATAGGCCAGGTCCGCCGCTTCGTGCTCGGCCCGCAGGCCCATGAACACGCCGGTGGCAGCAGCGTTGTTGTGCGGTGTGCGCTCGCCGCTCAGGTACGGCAAAAACAGCGGCGCCTGCGCCTGGCGGGTGGTGTTGAGGACGCTGACGGCGTCAGACAGTTGCGCCTCGTCGCCACGCCCCGTGAGCCGGGTGACCCAGCCAAACGCACTCGCTGCACTGAGCATGACGGACATGTGGTGCCAGCGCTGCGGCAGCGCATGGGCGAAGGCATGCACGGCGCGCTCGGTGGCAGGCGCAAAAGCGTCCGTCACGCGAAAGACCACACCCGAGGTGCCCAGCGACACAAAGCCCTGCCCCGCAGTGCGGGCGCCCACGCCCACGGCACTGGCGGCGTTGTCGCCCGCGCCAGCAGCCACGACGATGCTGTCACCGAGCCCCCAGCGGCGTGCCACATCGCTGCGCAGTGTGCCGGTGGGCGCACTGCCCTCGGCCAGCGTCGGCATGTGCGAAACATCGAGCCCACAGGCTTGCAACATGGCCGGGCTCCAGGCGCGGGCCTGCACGGCCAGCCACAGCGTGCCCGATGCGTCGGACATGTCGCTCACTGCATCGCCGGTGAGCTGCAGGCGCAGCCAGTCCTTGGGCAGCAGCACGGTGCGGATCTGGTCGAACACGGCGGGCTCGTGCGTGCGCAGCCACAGCAGCTTGGGCGCGGTGAAGCCGGGCATGGCGAGATTGCCGGTGATCTGGCGCGAGCTGGGCACAGCCGACTCCAGCTGCGCACATTCGGCGCTGGCGCGGCCGTCGTTCCACAAGATGGCCGGGCGCAGCACCTGGCCCTGCGCGTCCAGTACCACCGCGCCATGCATGTGGCCCGAGAGGCCGATGCCCCGCACCTGCGCCCACGCTGCGGGAGCCTGCGCGCGCAACTGCGCCACGGAGGTCTCCACAGCAGTCCACCAGTCGGCGGGGTGCTGTTCGCTCCAGGTGGGCTGGGGGCGCAGCTGAGGCACGGCGGCATCTGCCGTAGCGACCACAGTGCGCGCATCGTCCAGCAGCAGGAGCTTGACACCCGAGGTGCCTAAATCAATTCCGAGGTACATGGGTGATGGACAGATGTCAGTGATTCACAGTGAAAGCCATGGCCCGGCCTTTGCCTTTGGCGGGCTGCGTGCAGGGGTCACGCAACAAGGGCCTCCCCCCGCCTCTCAGGGTGCAGATCCGGCCGGGGATCAGGAAGTCTTTCCAAACCTTCCCGCGCCCTGCTTGCGGTACTCGCTGGGCGTCATGCCCTTGATGTCCAGAAAGCGGCGGTTGAAGTTGGCCATGTTGTTGAAGCCCACGTCATATGCAATGTGGGTGATGTAGCGCTCGGTCTCCATCAGTAGCTGGCACGCGCGGTTCACGCGCACCAGGTTCACGAAGTCGGTGAAGGTATTGCCCGTGGCGCGGCGGAAGAAGCGCGAAAAGCGGCTCTCCGTCATGCCCAGCTCTTGCGCCAGGTCGGCCGCCGACAGCGGGTCGGCCAGGTGGTCGGTGATGCGGCTCACGATGGCGTTGATCTGGTCGAGCTGGGTATCGTTGTCCTCGCTTTGCAGCTGCGTGCTCGACAGCAGGCGAAAGTCGGTGCAGCGCGCCAGGTCGCTCATGAACTCACAGAAAGCGCCGAACCGGGCGAGCCCCTGGCGCGCCTTGATGCGGTGCCAGTGCTCTTGCGCCTGCGCTTCCATGCCAAAGAACTCCACACCGTGGCGCGCGCGCTCCAGCAGAGGCAGTACCTCGCGCAGCTCGGGGATGGTCTCGCTGCTGGCCACCAGCGGCGCGTGCGAGAACTGGATCACCAGGTCGCGCAGCGGCACGCCGCCTTCGGGCAGATCCATACTGATCCAGTTGTGCGGCAGGCGCGGCCCGGTCAGCACCAGGTGGCCGGGCTGGAACTGACCGATCCAGTCCCCCACAAACACCTTGCCAGAGGTGGCCGTGATCAGGTGTAGCTCGTACTCGTCGTGGTAATGCCAGCGCGCCAGCGGCGTGGGAAACCCGTGCGACAGGCAACGGATGAAGCCCGCCGTCTCGGGCGACTCGTAGCCCAGCGCGGGCGAGCGCACATAGTCGTGCTCCAGCTCGGGCTTGGTCTGGCGCGGGGCGATGGGCATCTTCACGGTCATGGCGTTAGTGGGCTCAAATTACACCAGCATCAGGCGCCTGTCCGCTCCGCCACAAAAGCCAGCACGCGGGCATAGGCTTTGCGCAACGCGTCTACGAGTCGGGGGTGGCCGGCCATCTCGCCCCACAAGGTCGTGTCGGCCGCAAAGGCCGCCACGGGGTCAGCGGCATCGCAGATGGCATGGGCCACGGCGGGATCCATGGCTTGATCCTGGTAGCTGTAGGGGATCTGCCCCGCATGCCAGCGCTGCAGGTAGGCCAGGAACAGCGCGGGCAGCATGGCCACGCTGTCGAACGACGCGTTGCGCGCGAGCTTGTCGCGGATAGTGGGCGCAATCATGCCGGGGATCTTGGAGAACGCATCCATGGCCACGCGCTGGTTGGTGTCGGCGATGGCAGGGTTGCCGAAGCGGTCCAGCACCACGTCGCGGTACTGCTCCAGGTTGATGGGGCATGGTTGCTCGGGCGTGTGGAGCACCGGGATCGCGTCGTCGGTGACGTAGTCGTAGGCCATCTGGCGAATGGCCGCGTCGTGTGTGCCTTCGTGGATGTACTGGTAACCCGCCAGCGTGCCCGCCCAGGCAATGCAGCTGTGGGTGGCGTTGAGCAGGCGGATCTTGGCCTCTTCGTGCGCCTGCACCGACTGCACCATCTCGACACCGACCGTTTCCCACGAAGGGCGGCCTGCGATGAAGTCGTCTTCGACGACCCACTGGATAAAGCTTTCACCCATGAGTGCTGCCTTGTCATCCCAACCTGTTGCAGCCTTCACGCGCTCGGCCACATCGGGCGTGGGGCGCGGCGTGATGCGGTCCACCATGGCGTTGGGGCTGGTGGTGTTCTGCTCCACCCACTCTTTGAGTGGCGCATCGCCCAGCGCCTCGATGAACTGCAACAGCCCGCCGCGCGAGCGGTCGCCGTTGTGGCGCAGGTTGTCGCAGTTCATCAGCGTCACGGCGCCCGCACCGGCTGCCCTGCGCGCGCGCAGGATGCTGACCAGGCCGCCGTAGATGGTGTGGCCTGCCTGGCCCGCCTTCACGGCCGCCAGGTCGGCGCGCAGGTCGGCAAACGTGGGCCAGTCGAGCTGGTTCTGGGCATCCAGGTAGTAGCCCGCTTCCGTCACCGTGAAGCTGATGATGCGCGTGGCAGGGTCGGCACCCATGGCAATCAGCGGGGCCAGGTCATCCTGGTAGGGGATCACCCGCTGGATCGACTCGATGACGGTGTAGTTGCGCTCGCCTTGGGGGGTGACGGTTTCGAGCGTGTAGCGCCCATCCTGCGCTTGCAGCGCCGCGATGGTGTCGGCCATGTCCGGGCGGAGATTGCCGCCTGCGATGGCCCAGCCCGTGTCGCCCTGCTGGCGCAATGCGTGAACGTAAACGGCCTGGTGGGCGCGGTGGAACGAGCCCAGGCCCAGGTGCAGGATGAAATTCATGGTGCGTGACTGCGGGTTTCTAGAGATCAAAGTTCGTGGGCATCATCACGACGTCGCGGATGGTCATGCCGCGCGGGCGGGTGAGCATGAAAAGCACCACGTCGGCCACTTCGGACGCCTCGATGAGGCTGCCGCTGGCCTTGGCCTCGGCGAGCTTCTCCGCGGGCCAGTCGGCCAGCAGCGAGGTGATGACGGGCCCGGGCGAGATGGAGCCCACGCGGATGCCGTGCTTGAACACCTGGCGGCGCACGGTCTGCACAAAGCAGTTGACCGCCCACTTGGACGATGCGTAGACAGGCTCCCACGGCGTGGGGAAATGCGCGGCCAGCGAGCTGGTGACGATGATGTCGCCCGTGCCACGCTCGATCATGTGGGGCAGCACGTTGTGCACGTTCTTCATCACCACGTTGACGTTCAGGTTGAGCATGCGGTCGATAGCGTCGGGGTCGGCATCCACCAGGTCGCCGCCCACATACAACCCAGCATTGGCGTGAAAGATGTCGAGCTGACCAGCCAACGCCAGCGTGCGCTGCAGCAGGCTGGCGCATTGCCTGGCATCGAGCAGGTCCAGCACCAGCGGCAAGGCGACGGGGCCGAGGGCTGCACACGCCTTGGTCAGCGCGGCCTCGTCACGATCGATCAGCACCACACGCGCACCAGCGTTGGCCATGGCTTGGGCACTGGCAAAGCCGATGCCCGATGCGGCGCCGGTAACGGCCGCCACCTTGCCTTGAAGTTCTTGTCCGGGGGGCATGGAAGCAGTCATGGCGGTCATGCGGTCTGGCGGGCCACCACGCGGCCGTTCGGGTCGAACCAATGGGCTTGCGAGGCATCGATGTCCAGGCAAACCGCATCGCCCGCACGCAGGCCTGTGCGGTCGTTCTGGCGCGCCACAAACTGCGCGCCGCTGGGCGTGCTCACGTAGATCAGCGTCTCTGCGCCCAATGCTTCCACCAGGTCCACCTGGCCCGGCACCAGCGTCGCGCCGGTGTTGCGCACCGTGATGTTCTCGGGGCGCAGGCCGATGGCGCCGCCCTCCGCCCCGACGGGTGCCTGCTGCTGCACGGGCGATGGCAGCTGCGGCAAGGGCACCACGTTCATCTGCGGCGTGCCGATGAACTGGGCCACGAACTGGTTGGCAGGCTTGTCGTACAGCTCCAGCGGCGTGCCCACCTGCTCGATGACGCCATCGCGCAGCACCACCACGCGGTCGGCCAGCGTCATGGCCTCGACCTGGTCGTGCGTGACGTAGATGGTGGTGGCCCCAAGGTCGCGGTGCAGCTTGGCGATCTCTACACGGGTCTGGCCGCGCAGCGCCGCGTCAAGGTTGGACAGTGGCTCGTCAAACAGGAACACCTTGGGCGCGCGCACGATGGCGCGGCCGATGGCCACGCGCTGGCGCTGCCCGCCCGACAGCTCCTTGGGCGTGCGCTGCAGGTACTGCGTGAGGTTGAGGATGCGCGCGGCGTTCTGCACCTTCTCGTCGATCACCTGCTTGTCCACCTTGGCGAGCTTGAGCGCAAAGCTCATGTTCTCGTACACACTCATGTGCGGGTACAGCGCGTAGCTCTGGAACACCATGGCCAAGTCGCGCTTGCTCGAGGGCTGGTCGGTGATGTCGCGGCCGTCCAGCATCAGGGTGCCGCCGTCGATATTTTCGAGCCCCGCAATCAGCCGCAGCAGCGTGGACTTGCCGCAGCCCGAGGGGCCGACGAAGACGATGAACTCGCCTTGCTGGATGGTGAGGTCGATGCCCTTGATGGCGCGGTGCTCACCAAAGAATTTCTCGATGCCGCGCAGTTGAAGGTAGGCCATGGAATCGGGTTCCTGAAATCTTGAAAACTGAGAGGAAAACTGCGGCTTACTTGACCGCACCAAACGTCAGGCCCTGCACCAGCTGCTTCTGGCTGAACCAGCCAAAGACCACGATGGGTGCAATGGCCATCAGCGAGGCGGCGGACAACTTGGCCCAGAACAGGCCCTCGGGGCTGGAGTACGACGCGATCAGCGTAGCCAGCGTGCCGGCCTTGGCGGCGCTGAGGTTCAGGCTCCAGAAGGCCTCGTTCCATGACAGCACCAAGCACAAGAGGCCGGTGGACGCGAGGCCGCCCATGCCCAGCGGCAGCAGCACCAGGCGCACCTCCTGCCACAGCGTGGCGCCGTCCATGCGCGCGGCTTCCAGGATCTCGCGCGGGATGTCCTTGAAGTGCGAATACAGCATCCAGACCATGATGGGCAGGTTGGACAGCGCGAACACGATGATGAGCGCGAGCTGCGTGTCGAGCAGGTGGCTCTTTTGCGCCAGCACATAAATGGGTACCAGCGCGCCCACGGCGGGCATCATCTTGGTCGAGAGCATCCACATGAGGATGTCCTTGGTGTACTTGCCCTTGAAGAAGGCCATGGCGTAGGCCGCAGGCGCGGCCAGCATCAGGCCCACCAGGGTAGAGACCACGCTGGTGATGACCGAATTCTTGGCGTACAGCAGGTAGTCGCTGCGCTCCTGCACCTCGTGAAAGTTCTCGAGCGTGGGGATGAAGAACAGCTGCGGCGGCACGGCGATGGCCTGCAACTCGGTCTTGAACGCAGTGAGGAACAGCCAACCCAGCGGAAAGAACAGCAGCAGGGCCACGCCCCAGGCGGCCACGGTGCGCAAAGCCAGCAGGCCCAGCGGGTAGTTGGAGCGTCGTCGTTTTGTCGTTGTCATGATCGTTGCCCCGTCTTACTTGTCAAGGTTCTTGCCGACCATGCGGATCAGAAACACCGCCGCGATATTGGCCAGCAACACTGCGAACAGCGCCCCGGCCGAGGCCACGCCCGCGTCGAAGTTGAGCAGTGCCTGCTTGAAGATCAGGAAGGTGACGTTGGTGCTCGCATCGCCCGGCCCGCCACCCGTGGTGGTGTAGATCTCGGCAAAGATGCTGAGCAAAAAGATGAGTTCGATCATCACCACCACCGCCACCGAACGCGCCAGATGCGGCACGTACAGATAGCGCAGCTGCTGCAGGTAGTTGGCGCCGTCCATGCGCGAGGCCTCCAGCTGCTCGTGATTCATGCTCTGCAGCGCGGTCATGAAAATCAGCGTGGCAAACGGCAGCCATTGCCACGACACCATCACGATGACCGAGAACAGCGGGTGGTCGGTTAACCAGTCCACCGGCTGCGCGCCGAAGAACATCCACACCTGCGCCAGCACGCCGTAGATGGGGTTCATCATCATGTTCTTCCACATCAGCGCGTTGACCGTGGGCATGACGAAGAACGGCGAGATCAACAGCACCCGCACGATGCCCCGGCCCGCAAACGGCTCGTTGATGAGCAACGCAATCGCAATGCCGAACACCACCGTGATGAGGATCACACTGCCCAGCAGCAAGATGGTGTTGAGCACCGCCGTTCCAAACGAGGGGTCGGTGACGAAATACTCAAAATTCTCCAGCCCGGCAAAACCGGTCTGGTCCGGCTGCATCAGGTTGTATCGGATGAGCGAAAAGTAGATCGTCATCACCAGCGGCACGATCATCCACAGGAAGAGCGTGACCATGGCTGGCGTGAGCAGCAGACGGGGGAGCAGGCGGCGGTTCATGGGAGTCTCGGGAGAATCCGGCTTTGCCAGATGAAATTAAAACCAGCAGCGCAATAGGCGTTCAGCCGACTTAGCGAGCGGTCCGAGGTGGGGGCGCTGTACCGCAGCCGTACTCTTGTACGGCGAGGAACACCGCCCCCAGATCGGGCCGTGCAGTAGCCGAATGAATGCCTATTTACTTGTAGTAGCCAGCCTTTTTCATTTCACGTTCGGCCGACACCTGGCTGGCTTTCAGCGCAGCGTCCACCGTCGTTTTGCCTGCCAGGGCTGCGCTCATCTGCTGCCCCACCGCAATGCCGATGGCCTGAAACTCCGGGATGGCAGCGAACTGCACGCCCACATACGGGCTCTTGGGCAGGGTCGAATCGGTCGGGTTGGCCGAGTCGATGGCTGTCTTCTCCGCCGCAGCGAAGCGGGCTGCCTTCTGGAACTCTGGCGATGCGTACGTGCTCTTGCGCGTACCGGTGGGCACATTGGCCCAGCCGTTGGTCTTGGCCACCAACTGGATGTAGTCCTTGCTGGTCGACCAGGCGATGAACTTCTGCGCGGCATCGATCTTTTTGGACCCGGCCGGAATCGCCAGATTCCACGACCACAGCCAGTTGGCGCCCTTGGGCGTGTTCATGGTGGGCGCCTGGGCAAAGGCCATCTGGTCGGCCACCTTGGACTGCTTGGGGTCCGCCACGAACGATGCCGCGATGGTGGCATCCACCCACATGCCGCACTTGCCCGAGTTGGTCAGCGCCAGGATCTCGTTGAAGCTGTTGGCGGCAGAGCCGGGCGGGCCGTAGTTCTTGAGCAGGTCCACGTAGAAGTTGATCGCATCTTTCCAGGGCTTGGACTCGAGCTGCGGCTTCCACTGCATGTCGAACCACTGGCCGCCGAAGGTGTTGACCAGCGTGGTCAGGAACGCCATGTTGTCGCCCCAGCCCGGCTTGCCGCGCAGGCAGATGCCGTACACCCCGTTCTTGGGGTCGTGCATCTTGGCGGCCAGGTCCTTGATCTGCGGCCAGGTGGGACGCTCGGGAACCTGCACGCCCGCCTTGTCGGCCAGGTCCTTGCGGTACATGAGCATCGAGCTTTCGCCGTAGAACGGCGCAGCGAACAGCTTGCCGTCGATGGACAGGCCGTTGCGCACGGCGGGCAGCAGGTCGTCCACGTCGTACGCAGCGTCGGTTTTCAGCTCCTGCAGCCAGCCCTTCTTGCCCCAGATGGGCGCCTCGTACATGCCGATGGTCATCACGTCGAACTGGCCGCCCTTGGTGGCGATGTCGGTGGTGACGCGCTGGCGCAGCACGCCTTCTTCCAGCGTGACCCACTTGAGCTTGATGTCGGGGTTGGCCTGCTCGAAGTTTTTGCTGAGCTTTTGCATCTCGATCATGTGGCCGTTGTTCACGGTGGCAATGACCAGCTCGGTCTGCGCGCTGGCGGCGCCGCACAGCGACAGGGCCAGTGCAGCGGCCAGGGCGAGGCGCTGAGGAGCAAAAACACGGGGGGAATGTGGCATCGGAATGTCTCCTTCGTAATTGGTATGGGATCGACCGTTCAACGCCAGTGCAGGCATACGGCATTGACGAACTGAACGATACCGATGCTGCAATGCTCGATTGGTACTCCAGATGCCTCCACAAATACTAATTTGCACCAGATACTCAGGATTTATACCTAGAGGTGTCAACAGGGTATCTAACCGACCAGGAAGAGAGGGGCCGGACCCCCAGCACGGTTAGTCGCGGATGCCCCAAATCACTATCAAATCAATAGCTTTTGGCGCTTATCTATCAAGCGGTAGAGGCCAATTTAATCCATATTTCGTGCACCAAGGCCCACCGGGGAAGACACCACTACCCCCTCCTCCATCCATTTGTCCGTCCGCCCACGGCAGCACTGCTCCCGTCAGAAATCCACCGTGGCAGAGAGAGTCACCGTGCGAGGACTTCCCACATACAGCCAGTTGCCGGAGCCGCTGGACCAGTAGTTGCGGTTGAACAGGTTGTCCACGCCCGCGCGCAGCACCAGCGGCCGGCTCCACGCCTGGGTCTTGTAGCGGGCACCGATGTCCCAGCGCGTCCAGCCCGGAATGCGCCGCAGGTTGGCGGCGTCCACATGCTGCGCGCTGCTGGCGATCATGCGGGCCGACAGCGTCAGTCCTGGAACGGCAGCCACGTCGTGGTCGCTGCCCAGGTTGAGCTGCCAGCGCGACACATTGGGTGCGGCGTTGCCGTTGTAGGTGCCGCCTTCGGTTTTGGTCAGCCGGGCATCGTTGAAGGTCACGCCGCCCAAAAGGCGCGTGCCCCGGGCCACCTCGCCAAAGACATTGAGCTCGACCCCGCGGTTGCGCTGCTCTGCACCGACCTGGTAGGTGAACGTGCCATCGCCGTTGGACGCCACCAGCCCGCTCGGCTTCTGGATGTGGAACAGACTCGCCGTGGTGCTGAAGCGGCCCCAATCGGCCTTCACGCCCACCTCCCGCTGCTTCGTCCGGACCGGCGGAAACACCTGCCCGGCATTGGTGGTGCCCAGTGGCGCTGAATCGCCCTGGACCAGCCCTTCGATGTAATTGCCGTAGAGCGATACGTGCGGCTGCAGCTTGAACACCGCCGCCAGCGCCGGCGTTACCGCGTGCTCGTCGTACGCGGTGCTGCCTGCCCCGGTGGTGGTGTCGTACTTGACGACCTTCACGCGCTGGTAGCGGGCACCCAGGGTGACGGACAGGCGGTCTTGCCACAGCGAGACGGTGTCTGACAGCGCTACAGACGGCAACTGCAAGGAATCGGTCTGGGGCGGCCGCGATGAGAAACCTTCGATGGACGGACGCGCTGTGGCCGCGGGTGCATACATGTTCGTGGCGAAGCTGTCGAAGCCGTAGTACTGCGCCGTGAAGCCGCTGTCCTTCTTCAGGTACGACGCATGCAGGTGGATGCGATGCGTGAGTTCGCCGGCACGCACCGTGCCTTGCAGGCCGCCTTGCACGGTGCGGTAGTTCGTCCAGTTGGGCCAGAAGTACGTGGTGGCCTGCGCATCGCCCTGCACGCTGGTCACGAACACGTCGGTGGCGAGGTAGCGGGACCGCGTGTGGCTGCCACCCGCGGCTGCAGAGAGCGTCCAGTCCGGGGTGAGGTCGTACTCGGCTTTGGCCAGAAGGTAGTTGCTCTGCGACCTGGCGAACTCCCAGTCCTGCGCGATGCGATGGCTGGCCCGGGGCGGCCTGGGGATGGCAATGGCGTCGTCGATGCCAAAGCCCGCGGCGCCTTGCGGCGCTTCGTTGTTCATCGTCTGGTGGCCGGCATCTACCGAGGCCCGCAGCTGGCTGCCCCGGTAGTCCACGGCCAGCGCCGCAGCCCCCAGCTCGACGGACTGGCCCTGGGTGGCGGTCTTCCCGTCACGGTAGACGCCGTTGAAGCGCACACCCCACTGGTGGTCGTCGCCGAACCGGCGGCCCACGTCCAGGTGGCCGCCCAGGTTGCCCTTGGACAGGTAAGTGGTGGTCAGGCGGGTCAGCGGCACATCGCCCGCCCGCTTGGGCACCAGGTTGATGGCGCCGCCCACCGCGCCGCCCGCCCCAGGCGCCATGCCGTTGAGCAGCGCGTTGGGGCCCTTGAGCACCTCGACGCGCTCGGCCGCTTCGACCGCCACGGCACGGTTGGTGGCGATGCCGCCGATGCCGTCGAACAGCACCGAGTCCTGCACCGAGAAGCCGCGGATCAGAAAGATGTCGCCCCCCGCAGCAGCGTTCGTCAGGCTGTAGGACACCGTGCGCACGGACGGGTCGTTGGCCAGCACATCGGCCACGGTGATCGCCTGCTGGTCCTGCATGAGTTCGGCCGTGTAGCTGGTGATGTGAAACGGCGTGTCCATCAGGCTCTGCTGACCCAGCAGGCCGACCCGGCTACCCGTGGCGACCTGGCCGCCGGCATAGGCGGGCAGCAAATCGCCGGGCGCTGACTCGGCGCTGGCCGTCACGGTGACGGCGCCCAGGGTGGCGGCATCGCTGAGCCGGGGTGCCTGCGCTGCGGGGCGCGATGCCTCACGCAGCGTGAAGACGCCGCCCGTGGCCTGCCGCAGCTCCAGCCCCGAACCCGCCAGCGCGCGGCGCAGTGCCTCGGGTGCATCGAAGCGGCCCCGCACGGGCGCCGCGTTGCGGCCTTCCACCAACTGCGCATCGGCGGTGAGGGCCAGGCCTGCGTCGCGCGCGATGCGGTTGAGGGCCGCCCCCAATGGCCCGGCGGGCAGGTCGTAGTCGCGCACCGCCGCAGCGCTGGCCGTGGCCGCAGGGGCCTCTGCCGTGGCTGGCTGTGCGGCCACGACAGAGGCCCCCAACGCGAGCAGCAGCGCCGCGGCGCAGGGGTTCAGCGGGAAGGGGAGAACAGCAGAGGGCATGGGTCAGACTCCGAAACGGTCACGTCAGAAAAGAGGGGCAACCGCGCCGATGCACGGTCTCTGTCTGATTGCCGAACGGGTGCCGAAAAGTGAGAGGGGGCCGGGACAATTTCTTTTTTCGGGCCGGCATCGTTGGTGGATGGGGTGCCGGCTGGCAGCGGCGATCTGGGTTGATCTGCTTCGGCGGGTTGATCTGGGTTGATCTGGGTTGAACTGAATGGAAACGTCGATCAGCCGCACCAAGTCACTCATTTTTTGATAGCTGCCAGCGCTTGCCCATCAAGCGGTAGCGGCCGATTTTCTTTATATTTTCATCCTCAGGGCGCAGCACGCGGCTTGAGCGTGACCCACCAGCGCGTGGTCCAGACCACCTCCACCGGCACGGCCGCGGTCAGCGCCAGCAGGGCCTGGTCGGTGTCCGCCAGGGGCAGCGTGCCCGTCACGCGCAACCCGGCCACACGGGGGTCAACATCCAGGTGGCCGACCCGGTGCCGCGCCAGCATGGCCACCACCTCGCCCAAGGGTTGGTTGTCCACGACCAGCATGCCGTCCTTCCAGGCGTCGGCATCGGGCGGGGCCACCCACGGGTCCACCCGCCCGCCCTCCAGCCGCGCGCCCTGCCCGGCCGACACGATGCGCTCGGCACTGCACGGCTCGGACGCTGCTGCCGCACAGCTCGCCGGGCGGGCCGCAACGGCCGACTGGGTGACCGCGACCTCGGTGGCGGGCGCGCCACGGCCCTGCGCCCCATCGCTGCCAGCAGCGGGCGCCTGTGGCCAGCGGCGCACGGTGAAGCGGGTGCCCAGAGCGCGCAGGCTGCCGTCCTCGGTCAGCACGACGAACGGGCGCCGCTCGGCCGGGTCGGCATGGCGGGTTTCCACGGCCACCTCGCCCGCGCGCAGGTGGATGGCGCGCTGGTCTTGGCTGAACACGATGTCCACAGCGCTGCGGGTGTTCAGGTGCAGCACGGTCTGGTCGGGCAGCACGATGGTGCGGCGCTCGCCGGTGGCGGTGCGGTGGTCGGCCAGCAGCTGGCCCACGGGCTGGTAGCGGTCCAGCACCAGCGCGCCGCAGGCCACCACCAATGCCAGTCCCAGCACGGTGCCCGCCACACGGGCAGGACGGCGCCGGCGCGGTGGCAGCAGCAACGCTGCGCGGGCTCCGGGACCTGCGGCGGCACGGGCCAAGTGCTGGTCGATGTCGCCCAGTTGGCGCCAGGCGCGGGCATGGTCGGGGTGTGCGGCCAGCCAGTCGGCCAGGGCTTGGGCGTCCGCCGGCGAGGTATCGCCCTCTCCCTGGCGCAGTTGCCAGCCGATGGCGGCCTCCAGCACGGCAGGCGGCACGGGATGGTCGTCGCCTGTACCACCAGCTGGGCCGCCCATTGTCCAGCCCGCACTGCTCACGCCGCGCCGCCAAAACGCAGGTGGTAGGCGTGGCGCATGGCGTTGGCCAGGTATTGGCGCACGCGGGGCACCGACACCTGCAGTCGCTCGGCAATCTCTGCATGCGTGAGGCCATCGAGCCGGTTCATGAGCCACGCTGCGCGCGTCTTGGGCGTCAGGCCCTGCAGCAATGCATCGACCGCGTGGAGCATCTGCACGGCGGCCAGGCGCTCTTCGGGGGATGGCTGCAGCACCTCGGGCTGCAGGGCCAGGTCTGCCAGGTAGGCGCGCTCCAGTTCACCCCGGCGCCAGAAGTCCACCAGCAGCCCGCGTGCCACCGTGGTCAGGTAGGCGCGCGGCTCGCGCATCGCGTCGGGGGCGATGGCGGTCGGCCGTGCGAGCAGGCGCACGAAAGTGTCCTGCGCCAGGTCGGCCGCATCGTCGGCACAACCGAGCCGCCGGCGCAGCCAGGACTGCAGCCATCCGTGGTGGCGGCTGTAGAGCGCGTGCAGGGGATGAGCGGCAGACATGGCGTGACGGCCTTTTTGAGAATGATTCTCGATTATAGAAACACATTCCCGCCCAGATCCTGGGCACGCCACCACGCGGACAGGTCGGCTGCGCGCTCAGCGCCGCGCGTTTTCCATCATCGTGGCAACGTGGGCCGGCAGGGTCTTCGGGGTCCCCAGGTCCTGCACGTCCCATTCCTCCCCGCCGGTCAGCAGCCATACGCGTACCGTGTCGGTGGCGGCGTGGATCACGATGGCGGCGGCCGCCGTGTCACCTGCGTCCGGCCGGTTGCCGGTGATGTAGAGCATGGAGCCGTCTTGCCGCAGCGGCCCACTCACCTGCAGGTTGTCCAGCAGCACGTTGTAGTTGGCGAGACCGAGCAGCCCACGCAGCCGCTCGGCCAGCGGGCCGGCACGCAGGAAGTCTGAGCCCCCGACCGGATAGTTGCCCACCTGGGTTTGCAGGTTCCCCCAGGGATTGGCGGGCGCGGCAGGTACGTCGTTGAGCACAGGACGCGCGACCTTGCGCGGCGCAGTGGGCGCGGTGGGTACCGTGCCCACGCAACCCGGCAGCAGCACCGCCAACGCAAGAGCGGCCAGCACGGCGCGTGACAAAGGGGCTGGAGAGACAGGGCGCATGATCGGGGGCTTCTTTCTAGAAAGGGCAGCTGGGCGAAAAGGTCTGCGAGCTTAGCCGGTTCCTGCCGGCAGCCGCGCCCCTAAAATCGCGTCTTTCGCCTTCCAACCGCCATGACAGAACACGCCCGCCCCGTCCGCTCACAATACGAAGACTTCATGCGCCACGTGTTCACCCATGGCGTGGACAAGTCGGACCGCACGGGCACCGGCACCAAGAGCGTGTTCGGCCACCAGATGCGGTTTGATTTGAAAGAAGGCTTCCCGCTGGTCACCACGAAGAAGGTGCACCTCAAATCCATCATCCAGGAGTTGCTGTGGTTCCTCACGGGGTCGAGCAACAACAACTGGCTCAAGGAGCGCGGCGTGACCATCTGGGACGAATGGGCGCGCGAGGACGGCGACCTGGGCCCCGTGTACGGCGTGCAGTGGCGCAGTTGGCCCACCCCCGATGGTGGCCACATCGACCAGATCAGCGACGTCATCCAGACCCTCAAGACCAACCCCGACTCGCGCCGCATCATCGTGAGCGCCTGGAACGTGGCCGAGTTGAACAAGATGGCGCTCATGCCCTGCCACGCGTTCTTCCAGTTCTACGTGGCCCCGGCGCAAGAACCCGGCGGGCGTGGCACGCTCAGCTGCCAGCTGTACCAGCGCAGCGCAGACATCTTCCTCGGAGTGCCCTTCAACATCGCCAGCTATGCACTGCTGACCCACATGGTGGCCCAGCAGTGCGACCTGGACGTGGGCGACTTCATCTGGACCGGCGGCGACTGCCACATCTACAGCAACCACCACGAGCAGGTGCAGACCCAGCTGGCGCGCACGCCCTACCCCTACCCGGTCTTGAACATCAAACGCAAGCCCGACAGCATCTTTGACTACGAGTACGAAGACTTTGAAGTGCTGGACTACCAGTGCCACCCCGCCATCAAGGCCCCTGTGGCCGTTTGATCAGCCGACATCCCTCTTTGGTACCCCCTACCTCTTGAGTCCCAAGGGCAGAGTCAACAGCGCCTTGCCCGCTTCCACCCAACACCACGAGCTTTTATCCATGTCTTCCGGCGGATTTCACGTACACGGCCCCCACGACCACGCAGTGGAGCATGCCACCCACGGCGACCACGCTGCAGCGCACGGCACCGACAGCAACTCGTCGATGAACAAGATCGCCATGTTCACCGCCATCGTGGCCACGGTGGGTGCCATCTTTGCCTACATGGGCGGCGCCACGCAAGCCAATGCCGGCCTGCTCAAGAACGACGCAGCCATCAAGAAGACCGAAGCATCCAACCAGTGGAATTACTTCCAGTCCAAGAGCACCAAGCAATCCCTTGCCGAGCTGGCTCGCGACCTGGCGCCCGACGACCGCAAGGCAGGCTACCAGACCAAGGTGGAGCGCTACGAGGCCGAGAAAAACGAGATCAAGGTGGTGGCCGAGAAGCTCGAAGCCGACGCCCATGAGTTCGACCGCAAGAGCGAGGCCCAGATGCACCAGCACCACCGCTGGGCACAGGCCACCACGGCGCTGCAGGTGGCGATCGCCCTGGCCGCCATTGCGTTGCTGACCAAGAAAAAATGGCTGGAGTACGGCATGTACGGCGTGGCTGCCGTAGGCCTGGGCGTGGGCGCCCTCGCCGCCTTGCATATCTGAAACAAGGAGGCCCCACCATGCCCCTGCACCTCATCTACGCCCGCGCCGCCAATGGCGTCATTGGCAAGGACAACACCATCCCATGGCACATCCCGGAGGACATGGCGCACTTCAAGCAACTCACGCAGGGCTGCGCCGTCATCATGGGCCGCAAGACCTGGGACTCATTGCCCCCGCGTTTTCGCCCCCTGCCCGGCCGCACCAACATCGTGGTCACGCGCCAGGGCGACTGGCAGGCCGAGGGCGCCGTGCGCGCCACCAGCCTGCAGGATGCGCTGCAGCAGGCACCTGCCGATCAGACGGTGTGGGTGATCGGCGGCGCGCAGATCTACGCCGAGGCCCTGCCCCTGGCCGACCGCCTGGAAGTGACCGAGATCGACCAGGAATTCGACGGGGATGCCTACGCGCCCACGCTGGGTGCGCCATGGACAGAATCCGCACGCAGCCGCCACGTCAGCACCAAGGGGCTGCCGTTCAGCTTTGTGACCTACGTGCGCGCAGGTTGACACGGCGCTGGAACGCAAGGCTCTTCAATTGATAGCACTTAGCGCTTATCCATCAAGCGCTGGAGGCCAAAAACATGCAAATCGCCACCTGGAATGTCAACTCCCTCACCGTCCGCCTGCCCCAGGTGCTGGCCTGGCTCGCGGCCAACCCGGTCGATGCGCTGTGCCTGCAAGAGCTCAAGCTCACCGACGACAAATTTCCGCACGACGCGTTCAAGGAGGCAGGCTATGAGGCCGTGACCTTTGGCCAGAAGACCTACAACGGCGTCGCTATCCTGAGCCGCCACGCCATGCGCGACGTGGTGCGCAGCATCCCCGGGCACACGGACGAGCAGGCCCGCGTCATTGCCGCCACGCTGGACACGCCCGACGGGGAACTGCGTCTGGTGAACTGCTACTTCGTGAACGGCCAGGCCCCGGGTTCGGAGAAGTTTGCCTACAAGATGCTGTGGCTTGCGGCGCTGCATCGCTGGCTGCGTGAAGAGCTGCTGGCCCACCCGCGCCTGGCGCTGCTGGGTGACTTCAACGTAGCGCCCGAAGACCGCGATTCGTTCGACCCGGTGGGGCTCAAAGACACCATCCACCACACGGTGGAAGAGCGTCAGCACTTCCAGGACCTGATTGCCCTGGGCCTGACAGACACCTTCCGCATGTTCGAGCAGCCCGAGAAAAGCTACTCATGGTGGGACTACCGCATGCTCGGGTTTCAGAAGAACCGGGGGCTGCGCATTGACCACATTCTGGTGAGCGATGCACTGCGTGCGAGTGTGACCGCCTGCACGGTAGACCGCGCCCCCCGCAAGAACCCACAACCCAGCGACCACGCGCCCGTGGTGCTCACCATGGCATAACAACCCTTGACGATGCGGGCCGTGCGACAACAAGCTGGACGCCCGGCATACACAAAAGGCTGCAAGGAAAATCCTTGCAGCCTTTGTTTTTGGGGAATCGGCGCGCAAGAAACCTGCGTCCAAAAATCCCTATGGCCTATGGCCTATGACTTGCGACGCGCCGGGGGCCCCTGAACGAAACCCCAGCGCGCAAGCTGTGCCCTATCAGCTGTTGGCGAACGTGTCGCGCAGGCCACGTACTTCATCGTGGTTGCGCTGCGCGCCCTGGGACTGGCGTTCTACCAGGGCCCGCACATCCAGCGGCAGGCTGGCCTTCAGGGCCTTGCGGTAACGGGCCACGGCAGCGTCCTCGCCGCGTTCGCATTCCTGCAGCACGGCCTTGTCGTCGTGCACCGACAGGGCGGATTTCACCGACACCCAGCCGCGGTGCAGCGCGCCAGCCACGGTGCCGCCTGAAGCAGGCTCGCCCCCCAGGCGACGCACCTCGTGCTCCAGCTCGACAGCGGCGGCCGCACATTCGCGCGCATGGCGCTGGAACACGCTCTTGAGCTGGGCAGAGTCGGCATGCTCGGCGCAGGCGGTGAAGCCGTATTCGCCATCGCGGGACGACTCCAGCAGGTCGTTGAGCACATCCACCACGTCTTCGTTGTCCACGACATCCATGGGGCGGTCGTCGTTCAGGCTGGAGCGCGAGACCCGTTCCCAGGCGGCGCGGGCGGCGGGGCGGGCATCCGTCCAGGCCAGGCCGTCCGAATGGCGCGCCCGCCAGTCATCGGCCAGCCGGGGTTCCACCGCCTCAAAATCGCCTTCATAGCGGCCCACCGACGACCAGCCCAGTTCGTAGGCAGGGCGGTATTGTTCGTAGGTGCGGCCACCCACGTAATAAGGCTCGCGGTGGAAGCTTTCGCGCCAGTAGGCATCTTCCTCGGTGGGGTTGACAGCCTCGGCGGCGGCCTTGCCCGCCAGGCCGCCGGCTACCGCACCGGCCACGCCGCCAATGGCTGCGCCGACCGGGCCGCCAAAGGCGCCTGCTGCGGCACCCGCAGCGGCGCCGCCCAGGGCAGCACCGACCCCGGTTCCGACGGGATGGGAACCCGGTTCATTGGTCAAAGGGTCACGGTTGGCATCGTTGAAATCCGACATAGAAGCTCTCCGGTTGGTTGACAGTGCCTTCATTGTTGAAGTCACTCCCGGAGGGCTGGGTCGGCCCAAGGAGGGCCTGCTTGTAGGACATTGGGAGGTGTGACTGCCCCGGCATCCGCCAAGACAGACCCACCTCAAGTACTACAAAATTTATAGCACTTAACGTTTTACCATCAAGCGCTAGAGGCTATTTTTATGCCTCATCGGGCGCATCCAGGCCCAGCTCCTGGATCTTGCGAGTGATCGTGTTGCGCCCAATGCCCAGGCGCTGCGCGGCTTCCATGCGGCGCCCATGGGTGGCGGTGAGGGCGGTGCGGATCAGGCGCGATTCGAACCGCCGCGTAAGGGCGTCCCACACTTCGGGCTGACCACCCGCAAGCAGCTTCTGCGCCTCGGTCTCCAGCGCCTGCTCCCAGGTCGCCGCAGTGCCAACGGTAGCAGCTATGCCGCCCGAACCCGTCGCCATCTGCGCCTCGGCGGGCCCGTGGGGCGTAGCGCCCAGCGCCGGGGTGGCAGAGGCCGCAATACCGCCCACCAGGGGCTGCGTGGCGACAGTGGCAGGTTGTGGCAGCCCTCCCACCAGCTCCACCGCCGGCGCAGGGGTTGGCATTGGGGCCGCAACGGCGTGCACGGCAGCTACCGCCGCAGACGGATCACTGCCGGGTCGGGGAGCGGGTTGGTAAAGGGGCGCCTCAAGCACTTCGGGCGGCAGATCCTGCAGCGAGATGACCTGGGCGGGCGCCATCACCGTGAGCCAGTGGCAGATGTTCTCCAGCTGGCGCACATTGCCCGGAAAGGCGAACTGCTCCAGCCGTGCGATGGCCGAGTCAGCAATGCGCTTGGGCTCCACGCCCAGTTGCCGCGCGCTTTGCTGCAGGAAATGGCGGGTGAGCACAGGCACGTCCTCGTGCCGCTCGCGCAGCGCGGGCAGGCGCAGGCGGATGACGTTGAGGCGGTGGAACAAGTCTTCGCGAAAGCCCCCCTCCTTCACGCGCCGCTCCAGGTCCTGGTGGGTGGCAGCGATCACGCGCACATGGGCCTTCACGGCGGCATGGCCGCCCACACGGTAGAACTGGCCGTCCGACAGCACGCGCAGCAGGCGCGTCTGTAGGTCGAACGGCATGTCGCCGATTTCATCGAGGAACAGCGTGCCGCCCTCGGCCTGCTCGAAGCGGCCGCGACGCTGCGTCTGTGCGCCGGTGAAGGCGCCGCGCTCGTGACCGAAGAGTTCTGATTCGAGCAGGTCCTTGGGGATGGCCGCCGTGTTGATGGCGACAAAGGGCCCGTCTGCGACCGGCGAGTGCTTGTGCAGCGCGCGCGCCACGAGCTCCTTGCCCGAGCCCGATTCGCCGGTGATGAGCACGGTGACCTGGCTTTGGCTCAAGCGGCCGATGGCGCGGAACACGTCCTGCATGGCGGGCGCCTGGCCGAGCATCTCCGGGGCTTCGGCCTGGCGCTCTTCGGTCACTTCCTCGCGCTGGCTTTCTTCGACCGCGCGGCGGATGAGCTCCACCGCCTTGGGCAGGTCAAATGGCTTGGGTAGGTACTCGAACGCGCCGCGCTGGAAGGCCGACACGGCGCTGTCCAGGTCGGAGTACGCCGTCATGATGATGACGGGCAGGCCGGGCTGCAGTTCGCGCACTTTTTCCAGCAGTTGCAGGCCGGAGCCGCCAGGCATGCGAATGTCGCTTACCAGGACCTGGGGGCCTTGCCGCGCCGGGTCTCCGGGGGTGATATCGGCCAGCGCGTCCAGCACTTCGCGGGGGTGCGTGAAGCTGCGCGTGGGCAGGTTCTCGCGGGCCAGCGCCTTTTCGAGGACGAAGCGGATCGAGGGGTCGTCATCTACTATCCAGATCGGCTTCATATGTTTTTCTTACCTTCCCTGTGGTTGCGTGTCAGGGACCGTCATGCGTTTTTTTAAGGCAAGGGAATCAGGATACGGAAATCGGTGCGACCCGGCGCGCTGTCGCATTCGATCAACCCGTGGTGGCGTTGCACGAAGGTTTGCGCCAACGTGAGCCCCAGCCCTGACCCGCCATCCCGACCCGATACCAGAGGGTAAAAAATCCGCTCTTTGATCGCATCAGGCACGCCCGGTCCGTTGTCGATGACATGCAATTCCAGTGCCAGCCGATAGCGCTGGCGACCAAACGTTACTTGTCTCGCAACGCGGGTGCGCAGTGTGATCGTCGCCTCACCCTCTGCGATGCGCTCGGTCAGCGCCTGGGCTGCGTTCTGTACGATGTTCAGCAGTGCCTGGATGAGCTGGGCGCGGTCGCCACGGAACTCAGGGATCGAGGTGTCGTAGTCGCGCAGCACCTTGAGGCCCTGGGGGTATTCCACCAGCACCAGAGACCGCACGCGCTCGCACACCTCATGGATATTGACGTCACCCACCAGGTGGGGATGGCGATGGGGTGCCAGCAGCCGATCCACGAGGCTTTGCAATCGGTCGGCCTCGTGGATGATGACCTGGGTGTACTCGGTCAGTTCGCGGCTTTCAAGCTCCATCTCCAGCAGTTGCGCAGCACCGCGAATCCCGCCCAGCGGGTTCTTGATCTCGTGGGCCAGGTTGCGGATCAACTCCTTGTTGGCCTGGGCTTGGTCCAGCAGGCGCTCCTCGCGGTCCTGGCGGGCCTGCTGCTCCAGCGGCCACAGCTCCACCAGAATTTCGCCGACCTGCTCGGCATCGGCCACGCTCACATGCACGGGCACCGGGTCCTGGTGCTGGCGCTTGAGGCTGGCTTCATACCGCAGGGCCGCGAAGTCCTTGCCCCGCGCGCCCGCCAATGCGGTCTGTAGCAAGGCGGGGTCGGTGAAGAAGGTGGAGAAGTCCACCCCCTCCAGGGTGCGGCGCGAGAGGCCGAGCGCGTTCTCCAGCGCTGCATTGGCGAATTGCACGGCGCCATCGGCGCGCAGCACCGCCACCAGGGTGGACATCAGGTCCAGCGAATGAAAGCGCCCCGTGTCGGAGGCTGGGGCTTCTGTAAAGGGTGAGGAACTCACACGCGTGCCAAACGAGAGAAAGAGATTCAGTTGGCCGGAAGACGGGCGATTTCGCGCTTGATGCCTGCGATATCGCTTTCGCTGCGGGCGACGCTGGCCTTGAGTTCTGCCGTGCGCTCCATGTAGCGCTGCGGGTTGCGCAGGTCGAGCGCGTTGCGCTCCGGCGCGCCACCGTTGTATTCCTTCACCAGCTCGGCATGGCGCGCCTCGGCCTTGCGCAACTCGGATTCGAGGATGGCACGGGCATCGGCATCGCGGGCCTTCTGGTCGTTGGTGGCGACACGGGGTGCAGACGGGGGAGATGCGGCGGGAGCTGTGCCCGCCCCAGCCCCGGTTCCCGCCGCTGGCGCTGCCGTTGCGGCGCCTGCAGGTCGGGTGCCCTGGACCACGGTGACGTTGCCTCCCTCAACCAGCTTGCAGCCGCGCTCCTTGGCCTGCTGGGCGTTGTTGGTGTATTCGTTGCCGCAACGGTAGATGCGGTCTTGCGCCCATGCGGCGGGAGCCGTCGCGGCGATCAGTAACAGGGTGATGAGCGTTTTCTTCATTCGGTTTCCTCGCACTGCCATGCAGGGGTTCGGGGAGTATCCCCCAATCACCACACATCGCCAATCCAACACCAGCAGCCCCGCACAGGGCTTTGTACAAGGATGCAACGGCCCAGCCAGTGGTTCCGTTTCAGCGAAACCCGATCCTTGAGCGCAATAAAAAAAGGCGGCCGGGGCCGCCTTTGTGAGGGTAATGGCCTGCAGGCAGGCGATTACAGGGAGTAGTACATGTCGTACTCGACAGGGTGAGGTGCCATGCGGAAACGCGTGACTTCGCCCATCTTGAGTTCGATGTAGGCATCCAGCATGGAGTCGGTAAAGACGCCACCCTTGGTAAGGAAACCACGGTCCTTGTCCAGATACTCGAGCGCTTGGTCCAGGCTGTGGCACACGGTGGGCACCAGCTTGTCTTCCTCGGGTGGCAGGTGGTACAGATCCTTCGTGGCGGCTTCGCCGGGATGGATCTTGTTTTCCACACCGTCCAGGCCCGCCATCATCAGTGCCGAGAAGCACAGGTATGGGTTGGCCGATGGATCGGGGAAACGCGCTTCGATGCGGCGGCCCTTGGGGTTAGCCACGTAAGGAATGCGGATCGAGGCCGAGCGGTTGCGGGCCGAGTAGGCCAGCTTCACAGGGGCTTCAAAGCCAGGCACCAGGCGCTTGTAGGAGTTGGTGCCGGGGTTGGTGATGGCGTTCAGGGCACGTGCGTGCTTGATGATGCCGCCGATGTAGTACAGCGCAAAGTCGCTCAGGCCGGCATAGCCGTCGCCAGCGAACAGGTTCTTGCCGTCTTTCCAGATGGACTGGTGCACGTGCATGCCGGAGCCGTTGTCGCCAGCATAGGGCTTGGGCATGAAGGTGGCGGTCTTGCCGTAGGCGTTGGCCACGTTCCAGACCACGTACTTCAGGACCTGCGTCCAGTCGGCGCGCTCGACCAGCGTGCTGAAACGCGTACCGATTTCGTTCTGGCCAGCGCCCGCCACTTCGTGGTGGAACACTTCGACCGGGATGCCCAGGGATTCGAGGATCAGGGACATCTCAGCGCGCATGTCTTGCGTGCTGTCGACGGGAGGCACTGGGAAGTAGCCGCCCTTGACGGTGGGACGGTGACCACGGTTGCCGCCTTCGAGCTTGGCGCCCGAGTTCCAGGGGGCTTCGTACTCTTCGATCTCGAACATGACCTTGCCGGGTTCGTTGGACCAACGCACGCCGTCGAAGATGAAGAATTCTGGCTCTGGGCCGAAGAACGCCGTGTCGCCCAGGCCGGAGGCCTTGAGGTAGGCTTCAGCGCGCTTGGCGATGGAACGTGGATCGCGGTCGTAGGCCTTGCCGTCACCGGGTTCGATCACATCGCACTGCAGGAACAGCGTGGTTTCTTCAAAGAAGGGGTCGATGTTGGCGGTGCTGGGGTCGGGCATGAGTTGCATGTCCGAGGCTTCAATGCCCTTCCAGCCGGCTACCGAGGAGCCATCAAATGCATGGCCGGACGTGAACTTGTCTTCGTCGAAGTGGGACACAGGCACGGTCACGTGCTGTTCCTTGCCACGGGTATCGGTGAAACGGAAGTCAACGAACTTGACTTCGTTCTCCTTCACCATCTTCATCACGTCTGCAACGGTCTTGGCCATCAGGTTCTCCTGGATAAAGCGCTTGTTGAAAAAAGGAATTTACCGAAATAAAAGCAGTTTGCGTGCCAGCTGGGTGCAGCCGCCGCACTATGAAGGAGCACTAAGGACTGCAGGCCGAGGGAGCACCCGCCGAACCGCACCAATTTAGTGCAAACCTACTATCAACACAGGGCATCACAAGCTGCGCACCAATTCAGGGCCACAATTTGCACCAAACTTGTGCAACTCCCGTTTCAGGTCCTGCCATGCAGCGGGAACGAGGGGAGCAGGACCTTTGACACCCAGTTCAATATGCCGCCCGTATTGTGGATGATCCACGCTGGGCAAACTGAACACCCGAACGTTCGGGTGCGTTTTTTCGATGCGCTCCATGAGGGGCGTCAAAGCCGCTTCCATGGCCCCATAGACCACCACCGACTGCTCGGTCTGTGGCGTGCGGTTGAAAAACGCTGCGTAGTGCTGGTCCAGCACCCACTCGATCATCGGCCAGGCCATGACAGGGAATCCAGGAACAAAATGCACGGCCCCTCCACGACCGCCCTCGCAGCTGAACCCGGGGATCTTGTTGTAAGGGTTGGGAATGATGTGGGCACCTGCCGGAAACAGCCCCATGTTGAGCCGGTGCACGTTGTCGGGACGGTCCGGCTCATACGTCACACCCTGCTCCTGGGCCACGTCCTGCATGCGCTCGCGGATCAGAGCCTCAGCGTCGGGGTGTAGTACCAGGTCCCGGCCCAGGGCACGCGCGGCGCATTGGCGGGTGTGGTCGTCTGGCGTTGCGCCAATGCCACCGCAGGAAAACACCACGTCACCCGACGCAAAAGCGCGCTGCAGCGTGGCCGTGATGCGGTCCGGGTTGTCGCCCACGTAGTCGGCGTAGGTCAGCGAAAGCCCTCGCGCTGACAGCAGTTCAATGACCTTGGGCATGTGCTTGTCGGCACGCTTGCCAGACAGGATTTCATCACCCACGATGATCAGACCGAAAGATGGGATCATGGTGCAGGGCTTCCGTTGGCAGGAGATGGGGGGGCAGAAAGAACAGCAGTGGGCGACGCCGCAGGCGGCAGCGCGGAATGCGCGGGCTCCCCCGCGTCTGCAGCCTTCGGTGTAGACACTTCAACGGGTGTTAACCCTGTGCCCTCTGCGCGCAAGCGCTCCAGGGCTGCCAGGCAATAGTGGGTGAACCAGAGGGAAGAGAACGCAAAAACCAGGGTGTAGATCCAGATCGCAAGCGGCACCAGAATGAAAAAAGCCGCAGCAAAGACCACGCCTGAGGCCCACACGATGCTGGGCGCCGCCCCGAGGTAGCCGGTGAGAATGCCAATACCCAGCAGGCTGCTGCGGTGGCGGCGGAAAATCTCTTGCCGCTCTTCCTTGCTGGCATGGTCAGCCAGCGCATCAAACACCATCACGCGGTAGGTCAGCCACCCCCAGATCAAGGGGGGCAGGATGAGCACCAGGGGTGGCACCAGCCACAGGGGCACCGACACCACCAAGGCAATCAATGCCAGCACGGTGGAGCTGACCGACCAGGCCACGCTGGCGATGAAGGAGCCACCCTTCTTGCGCTCCAGCACAGGGAAGCGCCGATCCGCCACCAACGCCACCAATGCGGGGGTCATGAGGACCGCGACCACCAGCAGCGAGACCACCACCAAAGCCGGAGCCACCGCCAAAACCACCATGAGGGGCGCCACGACGGAGGTGACATCACCCAACCCCCACCCTTGCAGCCAATTCCAGAAGCTGGCCAGAAGCGGAGAGGCATCCAGCAGCGCGCGCATGCCCTGCACGGCTCCGTCCCAATAAAAATAGCCCAGCCCCAACGCCAGCCCCACCATCAGCAGCAACGGCAAAACGGACAGGGCCATGACGCGGGGCCGCAGGCAATAGGCCGCAGCACGCCAGAAAGAATCAAGCAAAAGTCCCATGCCGACAAGCATACCTTCTTGACCGCGTGGAGGGTCTTTCAGGCCTTGCCCAGCAGCCTAAGAACACCCCGCCATTGCTGCGACCAAAAGCCCTTGCCATAGTCGCGCAAGCGCCCGTCTGGCCCCGGCTCCACCTGATCGCGCACGCCCGTGGGATCAAAACGCAATTCAAAGTTGGCCGTGCGCATCAGCATGTCCCACCAGGGCAGCAATACGCCGAAGTTGTGCCCGCCCAGCACCACGCGGTATCTGGCGCCCTGCGCAGCAGCCTCCCCTGACAATGGCTTGACGGTCTCATGGCCAATTCCGATGCTGTGGTGCAGCCGGTGAAACCGCGGACTGATCCACAGCCGCTCGCCCCAGCGCCCAAACCACAGGCGCACATTGGCGTGCTGAAAGCTCTCGCTGAGCTGCGTGATGGCCACGATAGCGATGAACTGTCCAGGTGCCACACCGATGAGCTGCGCCACCACCACCAAGATGGTGTCGCGCAGCACGTCGTCCAGCAGATGGTTGCGGTTGTCGCTCCACATGGTCATCTGGCGCTGCGCGTGGTGCAAGGAATGCAGGCGCCACCACCATTCAAAGTGGTGCTGCCCCCGGTGAATCCAGTAGTCCACGAAGTCGAACACCACCAGGTACAGCAGCAGGCTGACCCAGGGTACGTCGGTGAGCCCAGGCCAGAGGCCATCAAGCTGGAAGGTACTGATGCCAGCCACTCGCAATGCCCCAAAGATGGAATCCATCAACGGGTCCACCGCGAGGAAGAGACCCAGGCGAAACAGCCCCAGCCGGTGAATCAGCGTGTAGAGAATGTCGGTGCGGATCGTCGCGCGGTCGGTCACCGCCTCCACCGGCCGCCAATGCTGCAATGGGCCAATCACTGCCGCGATCACCACCAGCTGCAGCAGCCCCACCAGCACCCATCCAGCGGCCTCGTAGCCATTTTCGAGCTGGTTTCCCAAACCGATAGCAAACATCACTGGCTGCAACAGGCTCTCGAAAAGCCATTGCTGAGCCGCATCAAACCCATTGCCTAGCCAACCCATTGCGTCATGCTCCGTCTATCTCTCACCACACACGCCCTTGCTCCGAACGGCCTCCACGATTTGCCTCGCCTCCACCACTGCAGTCAGCGCCCCATTAAAGGCGCGTAGTCAGGATGCTCTCGCAGCGTGCGAAAACAGAATCCGCGCTCCTTCAGCCCAACGATTAGCGGCTCCAGCACGGCAGGCGCCCAGGGATCCTTGCGTGACCAGATCCCCAGGTGCGCAAGCAGAATGTCACCACTGCGCACATCCCGCAAAGCCTTGTTCAGCAGCGCGGTGTTGCTGGCCTTTTCACTGGGCAACTCATCGCCCAGGAATCCCGCCGGTGACCACCCCACATGCGTGTACCCACATGCGCGGGCACTGGCAAGCAACTGCGGCGAAGTCTTTCCACCTGGGGCGCGAAACAGGGGCAAGGGTGTTTTGCCGGTCACGTGTTTCAACCGATCTGCGGCCCGAGCGATCTCCTCACAGTAACCGGCTGCCGTCAGCACAAAATCCTGCCCAGCGCGCGGCCCGGCCGACGGTCGAACGCGGAACGAAGGGGCCTGAGCCGATCCCAGATCCGCGCGCCAATAGGTGTGGTCCCAGGTGTGGGATGCAAATTCGTGTCCCTCTGCGGCCCGTGCGCGCCACCAGGAAGCCCAGTGGTCGCCCAGGCTGCCATCGCCTTCCTGGGTGCGTTCGTTGGCGGCGAAAAACGTCACGCGTACCTGCTGGCGTGCGAGAACGTCGGCGACCAAAGGCGCCACGGCCATATGGCCAGTATCGAAGGTCAGATAGAGAGGCTTTTTACAGTCTTTTTGGGCACTAGCGCTGGATACAAAAACGCTAATAGCTACAAAATAAATAGCAAAACAAAATCGCAGAGACACTCCCCTGCGAGGCGCCGACGCCCGCACACCATCGCCAATCAGCGGGGCGCGTGTTGCAACGTCCATACGCCATGGGGCGACTTGCCCACAGTGACCTGCCGCACGACCTTCTTGGCCTCGGTATCCACCACAGAGAGCTTGCGAGCCCAGCGGGAACTCACATAAATGAAGCGGCCATCGGCCGACACTTCCATACAGTCCGGCCCACCGGGTACCGGATAGGATTCGACAACCTGCTGGGTGGTCATGTCGATCTTGCTGATGGAATTGGCCACCCGGTTGCTGACATACAGGTGGCGCCCATCGCCGGCAGCGCGAAAGGCGTGGGCACCGTTGCCCGTTTTGATCTTCTTGATGCTCACGGGCTCGCGTCCCGAGACGTCAAATACCTCCACGCTGTCGCTACCGGTCAGGCCCACAAAAATGCGCTTGTCGTCCGCGCTGCCATATACGTCCGCCGGCATGGCGCCCGTCTTGGTGCGCCACTTGATCGTCTGCGTTGCGATATCGATGGCCACCAACTCATCGCTATCCTGCATGGTGGAATACACCGTGGTGCTGCGACTGTCGATCCACAAATGGCTGGGAGTCCGGGAGGTGGCCACCCGCTGGACGAGGGTCAACTCCTTCCCGTCCCAACGGTAAAAATCCACATGGTTCAAACGATTGGCAGCGGTGATAAACCACTTCATGTCGGGTGTGAACCGCAGGTGGTAGGGGTCCACAATGCCCCGCACCGTGCGTTGAATCTGCGCAGTGCGCGGATCCAGGAACGTCAGCGTATCCCCCAACGCATTGGCCACAATGATCGACTTCTCATCCGGCGTGAGATACAGATGGTGCGGCTCCTTGCCCGTCGGAATGCGGGCCGTCTCGGTCCATGTCACCGGGTCAATAACACTGACATTGGCTTCGAGGGAGTTCAGCACAAACAGTGGTGGCGCGGCAGCCAGTGCCCCCCCTATTGAGATCCACAGTCCACCCAAGACAGCGCACGCGCGTGCAATCGAGAAAATCTTCACAGAACCACTTTCAACACAGCCAAGAAGTGTAGCTGTGCACTTACCAATACCTTGGGAGAGAACACGTAACATTCTTGATGTGGAACGAATTTCGACGAGCAAAAGAGCACCTCACTCGACTGGCAACCACTGGCGCTCATCATGGATTCGTCAAGTCAGCGCATTCGCCGCCACGCTCTCGTCATCATCGAATCCTTCCAGAGATGTAGCGGTCGCTTCGCTTAGTCAGATCGCACACCAAGTAGCGCTTCACCATCTGTGGTCCAAGCCCCTCAGGACGACTGAGCCAGCAAGGACAGATCCTCCTGACTGAGCCATTTCCATGCCCCAGGAGGCAGGTCAGCGGGCAACACCAGAGCACCGATCTGCGACCGATGCAATCCCTCTACACGATTACCGACGGCAGCAAGCATACGCTTGACCTGATGGTACTTGCCCTCGGTCAGGGTGAGGTCCAGCCGATGGCTCGCAGTCTGCTCACAAGCCGCCGCTTTTACGGGCTTGGGGTCATCGTCCAGAACCACCCCCGCCAACAAGCTCGATATCTGTTTTTCATCGACTGGATGTTTGGTAGTGACCTGATAAACCTTGGGCACATGTTTCTTGGGCGAACTCATGCGGTGAATGAATTGCCCGTCATCGCTCAACAACAGCAACCCGGTGGTGTCTTGGTCCAGCCGTCCTACGGCCTGCACCCCTTGCACCGCGCTTTTTGTTGGCCGCTGCCGCAAAGGGGCTGGCAACAAGGTATAGATGCTGGGATAGGTTGAGGGTTTTTGAGAGCACTCTGTCCCCGCCGGCTTGTGCAGCAGCACATAGGCTTTCGCGTGGTAGGGCCAATTGATGCCTTGGACCTGCAGCTGCAGGCCTTCTGGGTCCAGCTCAGCAGTCGCATCGACGCACGGCTCGTAATCCTGAGTATCAGATGATGACCCGCGTATAGAAACCCAGCCCTGCTGAACCAGCCCCGCACAGACACGGCGGGTGCCAAAACCTTGGGAATACAAAATATCCTGGAGCTGCATAGAAAGGGGCAGGAAAAAGAATTCTTGAGTCACAAAGCAAAACGCCCCTCTGCTCGATTGAGCAGAAGGGCGATTTGGGCTGTAAGAGCCTGACGATGACCTACTTTCACACGGGAACCCGCACTATCATCGGCGCAAAGTCGTTTCACTGTCCTGTTCGGGATGGGAAGGAGTGGTACCAACTTGCTATGGTCATCAGGCATAACTGGGTGCTGAGCTGTTCGAGGAACAGCCTAGCGAATTCATAGAGTTTGGAATCAGATTTTTGTGTCTTTTGACTGCGTCAACTTGGCATAACAATCTTTGAGCTTTTCACACATTCCTTACGGTTTGCATATTGGCTATCAAAGTTATAGGGTCAAGCCGCACGAGCAATTAGTATCAGTTAGCTTAACGCATTACTGCGCTTCCACACCTGACCTATCAACGTCCTGGTCTTGAACGACTCTTTAGGGGGCTCAAGGCCCCGGCAGATCTCATCTTGAAACGAGTTTCCCGCTTAGATGCTTTCAGCGGTTATCTCTTCCACACTTAGCTACTCGGCAATGCCACTGGCGTGACAACCGATACACCAGAGGTGTGTCCACTCCGGTCCTCTCGTACTAGGAGCAGGCTTCCTCAAATCTGCAGCGCCCACGGAAGATAGGGACCAAACTGTCTCACGACGTTTTAAACCCAGCTCACGTACCTCTTTAAATGGCGAACAGCCATACCCTTGGGACCGGCTACAGCCCCAGGATGAGATGAGCCGACATCGAGGTGCCAAACACCGCCGTCGATATGAACTCTTGGGCGGTATCAGCCTGTTATCCCCAGAGTACCTTTTATCCGTTGAGCGATGGCCCTTCCATACAGAACCACCGGATCACTATGTCCTGCTTTCGCATCTGCTCGACTTGTCAGTCTCGCAGTTAAGCACGCTTATGCCATTGCACTATCGTCACGATGTCCGACCGTAACTAGCGTACCTTCGAACTCCTCCGTTACGCTTTGGGAGGAGACCGCCCCAGTCAAACTGCCTACCATGCACTGTCCCCGATCCAGATAATGGACCTAGGTTAGAACCTCAAACACACCAGGGTGGTATTTCAACGTTGGCTCCATGAGATCTAGCGACCTCACTTCAAAGCCTCCCACCTATCCTACACAGATCTGTTCAAAGTCCAATACAAAGCTACAGTAAAGGTTCATGGGGTCTTTCCGTCTTTCCGCGGGGAGATTGCATCATCACAAACATTTCAACTTCGCTGAGTCTCAGGAGGAGACAGTGTGGCCATCGTTACGCCATTCGTGCAGGTCGGAACTTACCCGACAAGGAATTTCGCTACCTTAGGACCGTTATAGTTACGGCCGCCGTTTACTGGGACTTCAATCAAGAGCTTGCACCCCATCATTTAATCTTCCAGCACCGGGCAGGCGTCACACCCTATACGTCCACTTTCGTGTTTGCAGAGTGCTGTGTTTTTATTAAACAGTCGCAGCCACCGATTTTTTGCAACCCCGTTGGGCTCGCCTTGTACAGGTTCACCTACTTGGGGCATACCTTCTCCCGAAGTTACGGTATCAATTTGCCGAGTTCCTTCTCCTGAGTTCTCTCAAGCGCCTTAGAATACTCATCTCGCGCACCAGTGTCGGTTTGCGGTACGGTCGTCAATAGCTGAAGCTTAGTGGCTTTTCCTGGAAGCAGGGTATCACTCACTTCGTCTGCAAGCAGACTCGTTATCACCCCTCATCTAAGCCCGGCGGATTTGCCTACCAGGCACGACTACAGGCTTGAACCAACATATCCAACAGTTGGCTGAGCTAACCTTCTCCGTCCCCACATCGCACTATTGATCGGTACAGGAATATTGACCTGTTTCCCATCAGCTACGCATCTCTGCCTCGCCTTAGGGGCCGACTCACTCTACGCCGATGAACGTTGCGTAGAAAACCTTGCGCTTACGGCGAGGGGGCTTTTCACCCCCTTTAACGCTACTCATGTCAGCATTCGCACTTCTGATACCTCCAGCATCCGTTACCAGACACCTTCACAGGCCTACAGAACGCTCTCCTACCACGTGCAATAAATTGCACATCCGCAGCTTCGGTAACTGGCTTAGCCCCGTTACATCTTCCGCGCAGGACGACTCGATCAGTGAGCTATTACGCTTTCTTTAAATGATGGCTGCTTCTAAGCCAACATCCTGACTGT